>NZ_JAPELQ010000001.1:4809341-9618682 GCF_026343635.1 Streptomyces sp. NBC_00038 | reverse complement strand
CAACACAGCATCTTCGACGACGACTCGGCGCACCCATAGAGCGTCGTGCTTCACCTTGCGTCGATTTCGAGCCGCGCAGCGGTACGCCTTGCCTCGTGCTTTCGCGGTCTGATGGATCGCGGCCGCACTGTCGCACAGTCCGCAGCGCACGAGTCCGGCAAGGGGGTATACGGGCGCGAGTGCACGTCGCGGCGTTCCGGCCCTAGTGGTGCGCACGTCTAGGAAGTTGTCCCACTCATCACCCGTGACGAGGGACTCGTGTTCGGCGGCGAGGTAGGTGAAGTGGTCGGTCCTTTTGCAGTTGGCTGAATCGCCGCACGACGCTTCCGGGTTATGCACGTACAAGAGGCCGGCGGCGAATCCGCTGTTCATGTAAATCTTGACGCTCTGGTCCTGCCATGGGGTGCCGCGAGTGGTGAAGAACCCGAGGTCGTTCCAGCGTGAAGCGATCGAACCGAACCCGGTTTTCCCCTTGTTGTAGACCTGGAACGCCTCGACGGCGAGTTCAGCCTCGTCGGGCAGCACCTCGTACCGCTCTTCCTGCACGCGCCACCCGCCGAGCCCGTCGGGAATGCGGCGCGGGAACCAGCGGTACCCGTAGCGGCGGCGGCCGGTTGCAGGTAGGCCGAGGCGGCGGCGTAGGTCGTGGGTTTCCTTCCACTGCTCGCCCGCTCGGTCCGACTCGAACGCCGCGACTTCGAGCAGCATGCCGCGGGTGAAGCGGCCGACGGCTGTCTTTGCGTCGACGTCCTCGGTTGCGCTGACGAGTTCGCCGCCGACGTTCTCGATCCGGGCGAGATTGATCGCGACGCCGTGCCGGTTGCGGCCGAACCGGCTGAACTTCCATGACCACAGCTCGCGCTCGGGGCGCTCGTGATCCTCGACGATCTCGATCGCTCGCATGACTTTGCGTTTGAAGTTCCGGCCGGTCGCGTCCTCGTCGATGATCCATTCGGCGACGTATCGGTTTCGGCGGGCTGCAGCGTCCTCGACGACACCCTTTTGAATGTCGATGCTGATCATTTCCTCGCGCCACGTGGAAACGCGGGCGTACCCGATTACGGGAATGAGCTCGGACGCTTTTACGATCGAACGGGCCGGAGGGACGAGAAGTGTCCCGCTTCCGGTTGCCATGAAACCCCCAGATTTACGCGCTGCCGTCTCGGCGCATCTGGTGAGCATGGCGGGCGTGCGGAAGAATGACTATTTCCGCATCGCCCGCCCTCTCAGGAATTTCGGTGCTCAATGCGTCGAGCCGGGCAGCTTTATATCCCATTTCTGCGTACGCCTGCCGTTCTTGGACGGTCAGGCGCGCGACGTGCGCTTGCTGCGCCATGATCACTTGGGTGTTGTGTCGAGAGTTGAGGTGCAGGGACGCGGCCGCCGAGACGACCAAGGTGATCATTCCGATTCGGTAGGTCGCTGCTCGATCTGTGACTGTTCCGTGAAGGGCGCACACAATCCCCACAACTGCGAAAGCCTTGGCCAGAACTGTCACTCTCCGCTGGTCCCGCATCGTTCACCCCTCTGCGGCAGCACCCCCCGCAGCGCTGTCGCCCTTGTCGATACCGTCACGCTTAAGGCGTCGAACCATGGTCGCAAACCACGCTTGATCTTCTTCAGGGACACCTGCAGCCACAGCTACCTCTTCCGGTGTCAAGCGCTTTCCGGACTGTACCCCGAACTGACCGAATTCCTCCTCTGGAAGAGCAAAGTCGGTTTTCGTTGCCTTGCCTGTTCGAATGAGCAGCTCTACGACGGGAATGCCAGTGCTGCGCCCGAGCGCGAGCAGCGTCTCGTACGAGACAGATTGACCAGACATTAGGCGCGCGATGATTGACGCCGATAGTCCGGTATCCCGCGCGAGCTGTGCGCGGCCGCCGCTGCGCTCCGACGACAGGTCGTACCCCTTGTCAGTCAGGACGCCAACTAGCCAGACAAGCCACTCTGGCCGCTCCCCCGTGCTCTCGATCTCGTCATCTCGTCTCCGCATGCGCGCAGGCTACCGCTACTGGAAGGTCGTTATGCCGACATTCCACTAGCGGAAGCGCAGGTCAAGGCGTTCGGCGTACAACCTTCCGCCATCGCCGCACGTCGCTCCCATACTCGAACATCTGTGCGTTTTCCGCAATCGGAAACCGGATGTTGAGAACTTCCAGCATCGGAACTTCCACCATCGGAAGGACCGTGCTACCTTCCTTCCATCAAAGGAACTTCCACTACTGGAAGGAAGCCGATGCACACCATCGTGCTCAAGGTCGACGACTTCCTCGAACTGGCCAAGACCCGCGGCGACATCACGTACGAGCAGCTGTCGGCAACGACCGGGCTCGGCGTCGCGACCCTGCACCGGATGCGCAACGGCGGGCCGGCGAGCTCGACCGCGATCGCCGCGATCTGCAACGCGTACGACGTCGCGTTCGAGGACGCGTTCACGTTCGGCACGGTCACCCCGAAGCGAGTTCCCGCTCAGCGACCGGCCCGACGCGTGAAGGCTGCCGCCGCATGAGCACCGCCGAGACTCCGTCGCTGGTCCGCACGCGGGCCGTACAGGCGGCCGCCGCCGCCCTCGTTGACGCCGTCGCCGAGCGCGCCGCACGCACCCCTCGCGAGGCGGCCGAAGCGGCGTACTACCCCGGTCACCGGCTCGGCTCGGTCGAGGCGATCGAGGCCGAGATCATCCGACGCCGCGACGCCGAGGCGGCCGAGCAGCCGCTCGCCGCGTAGCTCCCCGCACAGAACAGAGGGGCCGTCCCGCAACGGCCAAGGAGCGGAACGACCCCGGGGCGCACGCCCCACTCAATCCAGCTAGGAAGAAAGCGAGGCGACGCCGTGAGCGTCCAGCCTATCCCGCTGCACCGTAAGCCCCGGCCGATGACCGCCGAGCAGCAGCTCGTCGCCGTCGAGTCGACGGTCTCGTACCTCAACCTGCCGACGGCGCGGCCGCCGATCGTCCGCGACGACGCCGTGCACGTGGTCGTCGTCGACGGCGAGCAGTTCGCCGCGTGGGTGTTCGCCCTCGGCGGCGACGTGAACCGTGCGCCGCAGATCGACGGGGCGTCGCTGTGGTCGCTGCGCACCGAGACGCCCGCCCGCGGCGACGGCTCGAAGGTGGCGATCCGCGTGCACGTCCCGCTCGTGCACGACGAGTTCGTGCCCGCCGAGTTCCGCGGGGCGGTGTCGGCATGACGAACCCGAAGATCGAACGGGCAGCCCGCACGATCGCGGCCGCCGTCGTGCACGGCACCTCGGGCGACCCCGCCCTCGAAGCGGCGCAGGCGCTCGACGAGTTGGGACTGCTCGCCCCGTCGACCGACCCGTTCTCGGTGCCCGGCAAAAACCGGCCCGCGCCGAGCCCGGCCGCCGTCGCCGCCCTCGACCAGTGCCGCAGGGCGAAGAGCGTCGCCGACAGCGCGCGGGCGCAGGCCGACGGCATGCCGGGCAAGCCCGACGTGTCGGCCGCCGGCGGCGAGGTCAAGTTCGTCGTTCATCCGCGATCGCTCGCTGACTGGCGGCAGTGGATGCATGCGCTCGGCGTCGGCGACGCCCGAGCCGACTCGACCGGGGTGTCGATGACCGTCCGCTGCACGGTCGGCGGCGTCCGCGCCCGCCTCGTCGGCATCGGCGTGCCCGCCCTGTACGGCGAGCAGCTCGCCGACCTCGGCCGCCGGACGGCGGTCCGCCCGTGATCGAGAACGCACTCGTCGCTGTCGTGCTGCTGCTCATCGCCGCGGCGCTCGTACTCGCTTCTTCCGGGGGGTCCCGATGACCAAGCCGAACACGCCCGTCGACGGGCCGTACCGCATCACCGTCGAGCCGCTGCCGACCGGCGTAACCCTCGACGTCGAGGCGTTCGTGCAGGGCGTCGTGCACGACGTCGTCGAGGCGCTGCTCACCGACAAGTACGCCGACCGCTTCGACGCCCTGCACGAGCTGCAGCCGCGCGACCCGCACGTGATCGAGCGCCCCGCCGACCTGCCGTTCGAGCAACTCGTCGAGGACCTCGTGAGCGAGGTGCGCACGAAGCTGCCGGTCTACGGGCTGCAGACGCTCAGGCTCGCCGGCCGGATCGAGCAGCTCGCGACGCCCGCGATCGCCGCCCTGCAGGCGCAGGCCGCGGTGCACGCCGTCGCCGTCGACTCGATTGTGCGCGGCGAAGGGAGTGCGGCCGCATGATCTCGCTTCCCAACGCCCGCCGCGCGGCCGCCGACGTGCTGCGCGAGTACGACCTCGACGGGCTGCCCGAGTGGCGGCTCGCCGCCGACGACGACACCGGCCGGACCGAGCCGCAGTGCATCGCGCCCGTCTGCCCCGACTCCGAACACGAGCGGGTCGACGCGAGCGTGTACTCGTGCTGCCCCGGTCCGGTCGTCGAGGTCGGCGACCGGCTGCTCGCCGAGTACCTCGTCGCGCTGCTCAACGACGACCGCGGGGCGGGTGAGTCCGCGTGACCAACTACATCAGCGAGTGCGGGTACTGCCGCGAGACGCAGTTCACGGGGTGGTATAGCAAGAGCGCCCCGCACGACATGTACGGGCGTGTCGACCGCGATTACTGCGACGGGCGGCCGGTCGCGTACTGCTCGGAAGAGCACCGCGACGCCGCCGACGCGCTGCGCGAGTCGTCCGCGGCCGCCGCGGCGGCGCTCGCCGAGCTGCTGACCGCGCCGCCCGCGTGGCTGCCGCCGGTCGACCATTGGGAGATCGCCGAGGACGACGGCGCGTGGCTGTTGTCGGCGTCGCTGCGGGGCGCCGACGACCTCGGCGAGAGTCGCCGGTATCACCTGATCGAGCGGATCGCCGCGGCGTCGAAGCTGCCCGTCGAGGACGACGGCCGGATCGTGAAGGCGCGGTTCGTCGTCGACGGCGTACAGGCGCAGGTGTGGTACCTGCGCCCGATCGAACGGTGGATCGTCCCCGAGCAGTGCGCGACGTGCCCGACCGAACTCGGGGCGCCCGACGTCAAGTTCGTGCGCCTCGGCGAGGGGCGCGACGCCCCGGTCGTCTGTGTCGCCTGCCGCGACCGCATGTACGCCGCATGGATCCGGGCTGCACGGAACGAGACGCTCGTGAAGGCACGCGAGGCGGCCGCCGGCATGTTCGAGGTCGAGGCCGGCGAGCGCCGCCCGATGTGGCGGGTCATCATCACCGACAGCGAGTCGCCGACCGGGGTCGCCCTGGTCTGCACCGCCGAGGGCGACGACGACTTGCACCTGTGGGCCAACTTCGGGAACGGGATCGAGCGTGTCGTCGACGGCGTGTGGGACTGCTGCCCCGACACGCAGTTCGACACGTACTCGACTGTCCTCGCCGAGTACCTCGTCGAGCTGCTCAACGCGGACACCGAGGCGGGTGAGCAGCAGTGAGCGCCCGGACCGTGATCGAGCACGCGTTGCGCGTCTACTACGCCGACAGCCGCGACCCGAACGGGCTCGTCGAGACGCTGCTCGCGAAGTACGACGCCGAGCGCGCCGCGATCCCGCCGCTGTGGGTCGCCGACTACGACGGCGCCCCGCTCACCCTGCACCTGACCCGCGAGGCTGCCCGAGACGCTTGTGACGACGTCGCCAAGGTAGACGCGCACGGTCAGTGCTGGGACTGGCGTACCGAGGACGGCGACGTCGACCGGCAGTTCTGGACGCACGCCGACGACGACCGGCCGACCGGTTACACCGGTGGCTCTGTCTGGCAGGTAACCGTCGAGGGGGGTGAGCAGGACACCCGCGGCGGATCGCCGCAACAGGGCGAGTCCACTCACCGGCACCCGCGCCCGTGCGAGTTCCCGACCGTGCTGCCCTGCAGGTGCCCGCGCCCGTCGGCGCTGCCCGAGGCATCGTTCATCCGCGCCCGGCATCGCGGCCGCATCGCCGCGTTCTTCCGCGGCGCTGCCGAGGGGCACGCCGCTCGGTCGGGGGCGGCGGCATGACCGACCCGAAGTGGGCTAAGTCGACCGAGCGGGGTCGGTACTACACCGACCCCGCCGGGGGGCCGGACCTGATCAGCGTGACGAACGCGCTCGGCAGCATCGCGAAACCGGCGCTCGTGCCGTGGGCGGCCGGGATGGCAGCCGACGCCGTCATCGCCGACCCGATCGCGACTGCCCGGCGGGCGCGTACCGAGCCGACCGAGCTGCGGAAGGAACTCGTCGCCGCCTCACGGGAGTACAGCGAGCGGGCGATGGATCTCGGGACGCGCGTGCATGTGCGGGCCGTGTCGCTCGTGCTGAACACCCCGCACCCGTACGACCCCGAGGTCGAGGCGTACGCCGTGCAGCTCGCCGCATGGTTCCGGCTGTGGCGCGTGCAGTTCGACCGCGACGTGCTCGCGATCGAGACGACCGTGATGCACCGCAAGGCGGGTTACGCCGGCACGGGCGATCTGTGGATATGGCTTCCGACCGGCCGGTACCGGCGGCGGCAGTTGTGGCTCGTCGACTACAAGACGAGCGGGCCGAAACCCGACGGCACGGTGAAACCGGACGACACGGTGTACGACGAGCAGCCGCTGCAGCTCGCGGCACTGCGGCACGCGCCCGAGTGGCTGCTGCCTGACGACACGAGCGAGCCCGCGCCGCGGGTGCACCGTACGGCGCTGCTGAACCTGCGGCCGCGGTCGCACCGGTTCATCGAAGTGCCGTCCGGCCGGGCGGAGTTCCGAGGCTTCCTCGGCGCGATGCGCACCCGTCAGTACCTCAACGACGCGCCCTCGGCGTACCCGACGGTTGTACCGCCGTGGGCGCCGGGCGCCGACCGAAAGGCAGCGTGACCCATGGGATCGCGCATTATGACCATGAAGCGGCAGGCGGCCGAGCTCGGCCGTATCCGCACCGGTTACAGCCGGCCGAACCCGAAGCCGAACGGGCGGCCGATCCCGGTCAAGTCCAAGACGTTCATTCTCACCTCGCACTCGCGCGAGTACATCGCGGCCGCGGCCGAGCTGTACGGCGGCCGGGTCGAGCAGTGGACGCCGCAGGGGCAGCCCGTCGCGCAATGGCGGGTGGTCACGGAGGCGACCGAGCTGCGGGCGATCCTGCCCGCCGGCGACCCGCTCGACCAGGCCAACGAGAAGTGGACCGCGGGCGGGTGTGAGCGGCGCTGCGACGGCGTCACCGAGAAGCTCTCGGGCCGTCCGTGCATCTGCCTCGCGCAGTACGGCGACGAGTGGCATGAGCGCAAGCCCGAAGAGGTGTGCCGGCCGACGTCACGCGTCGGCGTGTTCCTGCCCGACCTGCCCGACCTCGGCGTGTGGCGGCTGGAGACGAAGTCGTATTACGCGGCCGACGCGCTCGCCGGCGGGCTCGACACGGTGCTGCAGGCGACCGGCGGTAAGGGCATGTTGCCCGTCCGCATGTGGATCGAGCAGCGCAAGGCGGTGCGCGCGGGTAAGACGAAGCAGTTTCAGGTGATCGTCGTCGTGCCGTCGCTGCCGAAACTTCGGCACGCGCTGTCGGGCCCGATCTCGACCGCGGCCGCCCTCGACCCGGCGAGCCTCAACCGTGCTGCGATCGAGGCGGCGCCCGCCGAGGCGGTCGACTACCGCGCCGAGGCGGTCAACTGCCGTACCGCCGAGCAGGTGTTGCAGGTCTGGCAACGGGCGCGGGCCGAGGGGCACGCCGACGACCTCGTGCTGCGCGACGACCTCAAGAAGATCGCCGAAGACATCGCGGCCGGCGTCGACCCGCGTACGGGCGAGCTCGGCGACCAGGACGGCGACGCCGAGGCGGACGACGAGGGCGTCGTCGACGGCGAGTTCGTCGACGAGGGCGGCGAGGACGACGAGGACGGCGGCGAGGAACCGCCGGCCGCGCACCCCGAGGCCGCGTGGCCCGAGGCAGCGACGCCCGGCTCGAAGGGTGCCGCGCGATGACATGGCACCTCGGCCGATGGGCCGCGTTCGACCTTGAGACGACCGGCGTCGACGTCGAGAACGACCGGATCGTGACCGCCGCCGTACACGCCCGCGGCGGCGGCATCGAGCCCGAGGCCGGTGAGTGGCTCGCCGACCCCGGTGTCGAGATCCCGGCCGAGGCGTACGACGTCCACAAGATCAGCACCGAGCACGCTCGCGAACACGGCGCCCCGGCCGAGCAGGTCGTGCGGGAAGTCGCGGCCGAACTCGCCGCGCAGGTCACCCTCGGCGGGGCGGCGATCGTCGGGCATAACGTCCCGTTCGACCTCACGCTGCTCGACCGCGAGTGCCGCCGGTATGGGCTGCCGACGCTGCTCGATCTGCTCGACGGGCGGCCGCTGTACGTGATCGACACGCGTGTGCTCGATCAGCGGGCCGTGCCGTTCCGCAAGCGCGTGAGCGAGAAGCAAGGGGCGCGGCAGCTCATCACCCTCGCGCAGTTCTACGGCGTGCCGTGGGACGAGGAGAAAGCGCACGGCTGCTCGTTCGACGCGATCGCCGCCGCATCCATCGCGTACCGGATCGCGCTGCTCGCGCACATGCGGCGGGCGGACTGGCCCGACCACGTGCGGGCCGAGCGCCGCGTGTCGTTCATGCCGTTCCGCGACCTCACGGTCGCCGAGCTGCACGAGCAGCAAATCGAGTGGGCTGCCGAGCAGGCGGCCGGGCTGCAAAAGCACTTCCAGAAGACCGACCCGAACGCCGTCGTCGACGGCGCGTGGCCGCTGCGCCCGTGGGTCGAACCGACTGCCGCCGAGGGGGCACTCGCATGACCGACCGGTACATCATCGGGTTCGACGGCGCCAACAACGGCGACGCCGCGATCGTGGTCGCGGTCGAGCGCGACGGCTCGTACAACGTCAGAACCAAGGGCGTGTGCGATCACCTCGCCGCCGATCTGCTGCGCGGTATCGCCGACCGACTCGACGCGCGACACGGCCCGTTCCCCTGCACCCCGCCGCCCGAGCAGCACGACCGGCCGGCCGACGACGAGCCGATCGAGTACGAGCACGCCGACCCGCACGGCGGCCGCCTCGACCGCGAGCGGGGCGTGTGGCGCGACCCGCGCGGCGACGCGTTCGATCTGTCGCTCAGGTGGGCCGACTGGTTCGAGCGCGCGTGGCAGTGGGACGGCGCGACCGGGCAGTTCGGCGAGCCGATCCTGCGGGCCGAGGACGACGGCGAGCAGCAGCCGCTCAGTCTGCTGCGCACCCTGTACGGGCCGATCAGTCCGCTGTCGGGCGGTGCGGCATGACCGACATCATCCCCGGACTGATCGCGGCCGACGACGTGCCGGTCGACGACCGCACCGCCGCCCCGACCGAGCTGCAGGTGATCGGGTTCGATCTGTCGATCACCTCGACCGGCGTCTGCCGTACCGACGGCTCGACGTTCCGGATCCGGACCCGGCAGAAGGACGGGCCGCGCCGACTCACGATCATTCGCGACGTGCTGACGGTCGAGGTCGCCGAGCAGCGGCCGCACCTCGCCATGATCGAAGATCTGCCGACCAAGATGCACCCGCGGTCACTCAAGCCAGTCGCCGCACTGCACGGCGTCGTGCAGGCGCTGCTCGTCGACGCCGGCGTGCCATGGGCGTACGTGTCGCCGGCGACGTTGAAGAAGTTCGCCACCGACAACGGCGGCGCCTCGAAACGAGACATGACCGCGGCCGCATTCCTCGCAGATGGCGCGACGTTCGAGGACGACGAGGGCGCCGATCAGGTCGACGCATGGTGGCTGCGCGCCGCCGGGTTCGACTGGCTCGGGCTACCGCTGTTCACCATGCCCGAGGCGCAGCGCGAGTGCCTGAGCAAGGCGGATTGGCCGGACACGTACGCGCAGCGGTACGTGATGGGGGCAGCAGCATGAAGCCACCGTTCCCCTACTACGGCGCGAAGGGGCGACTCGCCCCGTGGATCGTCGGGCTCATGCCGCGCGAACACCGCGTGTACGTCGAGCCGTTCGCCGGCTCGGCCGCGGTGCTCTTCGCTCGACCGAGGCCGGCGGCGCACGAGGTACTCAACGACCTCGACGGCAACGTGACCACGTTCTTCCGCGTGCTGCGCGACCGCGAGCAGGACCTCGTGCGGGCGCTGTCGTTGACGCCGTACAGCCGCGAGGAGTATCGGGCGGCCGACCTCGAGGCCTCGCCCGATATCGACGAGATCGAACGCGCCCGCCGGTTCTTCGTGCGCACAACGCAGTCGTACAACGCGGCCGGCGCCGCAGCGAGTAAGCGCGCCTCGTGGTCGAACGGGATGCGCCGCGGCTCGTCGCAGGCGACGACCGTCGCCGACCTCGTCGACCGGCTGTACGCCGCGGCGAGCCGGCTGCGGAAGGTTGTGATCGAGAACCGGCCGGCCGCCGAGATCGTGCGGCTGTACAGCGCTCCCGACGTCGTTCTGTACTGCGACCCGCCGTATCTGGACTCGACCCGATCAGGGTTGAAGGCGCACAAGCGGGGCGACTACGCGCACGACACGAACACCGAGTCGGATCACCGCGAGCTCGCCGAGGTCCTGCACACGTCCCGCGCCGCGGTGCTGCTCTCGGGCTACCCGTCGCCGCTGTACGACGAGTTGTACGGCGATTGGGAACAGGTCGAGGTCGCCGTGCAGCGGCCGACGACGAACCGGCGCGGCAGCACCGGATCGGCAGGCATCGAAGTCGTGTGGTCGAACCGGCCGCTGTCGAGGCAGCCGGCGCTCTTCGGCGACGCACTCGACGAGGCGGTACCGGCATGAGTGCCGCGGTCACGCCGACGATCGGCGGTCGTCACCCCGGATTCGGTCTGCGGGTCCGGAAGGACGGTAACCGGGCGCTCGCCGTGGCCGATGCCGACTGCCCGTGCGGGAAGTTCAGCGAGGCGGCGAGCGGCGACGTTGACGTCGAGGCGCTCGTGATCCGGTACGGCCGGCACCGCCGCGACCAGTGTTCGAACCCCGTGATCCGTGCAGTTGCTGCTCGGCAGTACGCGGCGCTGCAGCAGTCCCTCAACAAGCGAAGGAAGTGATCACCCATGCCCAGGTTGGAAGAAGACGCAGAGGTCGAGGTCAAGCTCGACAGCGCAGCCGCATCGCTGGAAGGTGCGATTCCCGCGATCCTGCGCCGCGGATTGTTCGAGGCGCCCGGCGCCCGGATCGTCGCGGTCGTCGAGTTCGCGAGCACGCAGTACACCGGGCACGCGTCGGGCGAGGACAAGTCGCCGCAGGTGAAGCTACGGATCAAACTCGCCGAGGTCGCCACCGAGGGCGACCAGATCAGGCAGCTGCGCGAGGTCATGCGCGCCATGTACCGGCAGCGCAAGATGAACGGCACTCTCGACGAGCTCGGACCCGGCTCGCACGACGTCGACGCCGCGGTCGAGCTGCTGCTCGCCGAGCACCCGACCGAGGGCGAGTTCGAGGCGCACGAGGCGCAGCAGCGCGCCGCGAAGCAGGGTCACGGCCGAGTCGAGCAGTACGGGTGACCAGGCAGCCCAAGAGCAGCGGTGGCGCGCGCCGAACGCGCTGCCGCTGCGGGCGCCCCGTATATCGGCAGATCGTCGGCGCCCTCGACGTGACCGCGGACGCCGACGGGCTCACCCTCGCCGAGGCGCGGCAGCGCACCACTCCGAACCGGCTCGCATGGTGCCTGTACCAGCGGGGGGAGTGGTCGCCGCAGAACCTGCGGAGCGCGCACCCGAGCAGCCACCCCGCGGACTGCCCGCACCCGCACGTCGTCGACCACGTGTGCACCGGCCCGCCGCCTGCCGCGCCGCCCGCCGGCCGCAGAACCCGAAAGACGTCGCCGTCTGTCCACCCCGGACAGCAGCAACTCGCGCTCTGATCACAGGAGTTCACCCGATGGCATGGCTCGCCGTTGACGACAGCGCCGACACCCACCCGAAGATGATCGCCGCCGGTAACGCGGCGCTCGGGCTGTGGCTCAAGGCGGGCGCGTACGCCGCGCGTCATCTGACCGACGGCATCGTGCCCGGCGCCGTCGCCCGGATGTACAGCAACGGGTCGAAGACACAGATTGCGAAGTTGGTCGCGGCCGGTCTGTGGCACGAGCACGGGCACGCCTGCAGGCACCCGAAGTGCAAGCAGCCGGCCGCCGGCGACTACGCGATTCACGACTACCTCGTTTACAACCCCTCGCGCGCCGAGGTCGAGCGCAAGCGCGAGCGAGCCGCAGAGAAGAAGCGGAAGCAGCGCGCGGTGCAGTCCAGTGATCAGCCGTTGCCTGATCCCGACGAGGAGCGGCACGGCGACGACGGCGACCAGGACGCCCCGCCCCGGCCGGCGCGGCGCGACATGCACGAGCAGCGCCCGATCGCCGAGGACTGGCAGCCGAGCGACGCGGACGTGCAGGCGGCGCAGCTCGCTCGCGCCGACGCCGGCCGGCCGCAGCTCACCGCGCAGCAGCTCGACGCCGTGACCCGCAAGTTCGTGCGCCGCATGGCAGACGAGGGCAAGCGGGCGGCCGCGTGGGGCGGTCGCTGGCAGCAGTGGGCCGAGACCGAGCGCACCGAGCAGCCGGCCGTCGGAAGCAACGTCGTGCAGCTCGGATCCATGACCAAGGGAGCGCAGCAGCGAGCCGGGCTCGACGCGCTGCGGCAGCAGATGAACGGAGGGCACTCCGCATGAACCTCGACGAGACCCTCGACCTACTCGGGCAGATCTCGCTCGTCGACGACCGAGTCGTCAAGGTCGACCACATCGAGCAGCGGGCGCAGGTCACCATGTGGGCCGCGGTGCTGCGCGACGTGCCGCTGCAGTTCGCCGGCGAGGCGGCCGGCCGCCACTACGCCGAGCAGCCGTGGCCGATCAAGCCGAGCGATATCGCGACCCGTTGGCGGGATGCCGTACGCGACCGGCTCGGCCGGGCGACGGGCACGTTCGAGCCGACCCATCACCCGCACCTCGACCCCGACGACGTCGGCGGGTACGTGCAGGCGCTGCGCGCCGACCGCGGCGCCGTGGCCGGCGGCGACTCGCAGCCGGTCGCAGTCGCCGAGTTGATGCCTGCGGTCGGCGACAGGTTCGGCAGCCGGCTCGCCGAACTCGTGCCTGCGAACGCCGAGTTCACCGAGGCCAAACAGCAGCGTTACCCGCGCCGCGAGCAGCCGAAGGGGCCGCCCGAGCGGGCCGTGCACTGCCCGGCGTGCGGCGCCTCGGCGGGCCGACCGTGCAAGACGACGAGCCGAGGCCGGCAGATGACCGGCACGCATCCATCGCGCCGCGATGTGTACGAGGCGGCGCAGGCCACCGACAGCAAGGGGGACCAGTCGTGAAGGTGTACACCGACCCGCTACTCGCCGAGACCGTGCCCGACGGCACGTTCGGCGGCGCCCGCCCTCGCCGCGGCCGCGTTCGCGAGCAGCAGCGCACCAACCCGGCCGAGGGGCGCCGGCGCCTCGCTGAACTCACATCCGAGATCGCTGCCGCGAGCGCATCCCGTCGCGCCCGCCTCGCCTCGACCCCGACCGCCCGCCGCGCCGCATGACGCGTGCACACCTCGAAGGGACACCCGCGATGACCGAAGATCGACAGCCGCTCACCGCCGTCGAGGCGCTCGCCGCGTTCGCCGGCCGCCACACCGACCCGGCCGCCGTGCAGGCGCTGATCGCCGAGGCGACCCGCGAACTCACCGGCCGCACCGTCGTGTGGCCCGAGGACAACGTGACACCGCTGCGGCTGTACTTCCGGCGTCACGAGGACGTGAGCGGGGTGAGCGGCGAGGGGCGCATCGCCGACGGCGTGCAGTGGCCCGACGGCTCGCTGTCGATCCGGTGGCGCGGGCCGCACCCGAAGATCGATTTCTGCGATCGCGGGGTCGACACCGCCGAGTTCGTGCACGGACACGACGGGCTCACCGAGCTCGTGTTCATCGACCAGCCCGGCGAGACGCCCGCGCCGGCCCCGGCCGCAGCCGGCTCGGCGGCCGCCCCGCTCGTCGTCCGGCGGGTACTCGAACACGCCCTGAAGAAGCCCGTTCCCTGCCCGAAGTGCTCGCGCACCGCGCAGTGCAGGTGCATCGCCGACCGCACCGAGGGGCGTATCGACGCCGTGCTCGGCGCGCTCGCCCCGTGGCTCAACTCCGGTACAGGCGGGGCGGAATGAGCGCGTTCGATCACGACGACGTCGCCGACCTCGACGTCGCCGACCTCGACGTCGCCGACCTCGACGTCGCCGACCTCGACGTCGCCGACCTTGACCTCGACCCCGAGGACGTCGAGCAGCTCGCCGAGCTGACCGACGAGGACCTCGCGGCCGCCCTCGACTGGCTGCACGAGCGGAACCCGCTCGACGGTTACGGCACCCCCGTGACCAGGCCCCGCAAGCCGAACGCAGCCGGCCGCCGCATGGAAGACCTACCGCCCCTCTAACTCGCCCGCCATCCACAACCTGTGAGGTAACCCGTGGAAAACTCCAGTGCTCTCAACGGCCCGACCCAAGAGGCGTACGACGCCGCGTGCGCTGCGCTGTGGGCACACCGCGACCGCGCCAATGCCCTTGAGGCCGCCCTCGACGCGATCCGCGTGTGGCGGCACGGTGTGCCGACCATTCACCCGGCCGAGTTCGCCGGTCTCGACGCGGTGCTCGACGCCGCGGTCGACGGCGTCGCGACGCCCCTGCAGCGGCTGCGGCCGCCGAGCAGCCTGCAGGAAGCGGTCGCCGCTCACCGCGCCGTGATGCGCGAGCGGAACACGTCGCTCGCAGCGACGCGCGTCGTGTGGGATCAGATCGAGGCGGCCGCGCTGCGCGACATCGACCGGCACATGCACCCCGAGGTCGGGTGAGTGCCGATGCCCGCCTCGCAGGCAGCGTTCGAGGCGCTCGCCGTCCGGCTGCGGTTCGCGAGCGATCCCGGCTCGGTCGACATGCTGCTCGACACGTGGCTCGACTACCGCGACCGGGCGACCGAATGGGACGCGAAGCGGTGGGGGTTCGAGGACCCCGACCGATGGTGCGAACGCGAGCGCGCCGAGCTGAACCGAAGAGCCCGCCTGTACGTCGGGCCGCCACCCATGGATCACGAAGGGGAACGACTGTGAACATCCCGTTCCGCGTACGCATCGCGTGCGAGCAAGCCTCGAACCGCACCCTCGACACCCTCGCCGTGCTGCTCGGCTACTGCAACGACCGCTCTGTGAACAGTGGCGTACCGGGCGACGGCGGCGGTTACCTGCACTGGCGGTGCGCGTTGCGCCGCGGGCACGAGGGTCTGCACCGGTACCGCAACTACGTGTGGAACGAGCAGCGCGACGTCGAGTACGCGCCGGTCGCGCTGGCCGACCGGATGCCGTCGCAGCCGTGGGATCGCAGGTGCATCGGCACCCGTCGACAGTTCCGGCAGGCGATTGAGTGGCACAAGATCCAGGACGAGAAGCGGGCCGCGCTCCGCGCCGAACGGCGCCGCGCCCGCTGACACGACGGCGGGGCGCCCCGAGCCGGCAAGCATCGGGCGCCCCGTCCCCCTTCGCGGTGTGATCAGCCTACGCCCCACGCACCACAGGAGCGCTCACCATGCAGCACGCCGCCCGCCGCAGCACTGCCGACGACCTGCAGGTCGTCATTGACCACTGGACACACATGCGCGACCTGATCGACACCTCGCAGACCGCCGACACGTGGCCGCCCGCCATGGGTAAGGGCGAGTACCTGCACGACCTCGACCGCGCCCGCCGCGAGTTCGAGATCGCGATCGAGCACGCGCAGCACCTCATTACCAAGACCGACGAGCACGGCCGGCCGCAGTACGAGTGCGTGCACTGCGACTACGTCGGCGAGGGCGGGCCGCACACCCCGCGCGCCGACCGCGACGGGCTCGTGCTCGGCGAGCGCCCGGTGCCGTTGCGCCTGCACGTCGTCGACGCGTGCCGCGCCGTCGAGAATGCGCTGTGCGCGCTCGCCGACGAGGTCGCCGCCGCGGTGCAGCTCGGCCCTATGTCGCCGATGCGGCCGGTCAAGCACGGCGGGTACGCCACGCTGCGCGAGGCGCAGGTCGCGGCCGCCGACCGCGCTCGCCGCGATCTGCTCTCGGCCGCGGACGCCGCGAGCCCGGCTCGCTGGTCGTACACCGGCGGCCGCAGTGCAGTGCGCGCCGCCGAGTGGCTGCTCGCCCGGATCGAGGGGCAGCCCGGCCCGTTCCTTCCGCTGCGCGGGCTACACCGGGCGCACATCGCGGTCGTGGCGGCCGAGGCGGCGCGGCGGGTCGAGCGGACGATCGGCGGCAGCGTCGACCGGTACTCGGTGCCCATGGATGAGCCGTGCCCGTACTGCGGCGGCCGGCTCACGATGCACGCGGGCGGCGGCGAGAACGACGCCGTGACGTGCTCGGGTCCGGACTGCGAGGCGCCGGTCGGGCTCGACGGCGGCCGGCGTACCTGGTCGACGGCCGAGCAACTCGCCGCCCTGCAGCGCGAGGTCGAGGCGGCGGCGCGGCGCCGTAAGCGCGCGACGGATCGGGCACGGCAGCGAGCAGCAGCTCGCGCTCGGCGCTCGGCCGCGTAGTCGTACGACAGGACGCAAACGACCCCGCCGCGGATCACGGCGGGGTCGTCGTCGTTGGCCTACTGCTCGTCGTCCTGCAGGTCGGTTCGGGCGCCGGGGCGCAGGTCGCGGTTGTCCCAGTAGGTACGTACCTCGTCGAGGTCCCACTCGTCACGGGTACTGCCGGGGCGGCGTCGAGCCGGCGGGAAGTCGTCGTGCGTGCGACGCCAGTTGTGCAGCGCCTGCCGCGTTACGCCGAGTTCGGTCGCGAGGGTCGACATGTTCACGAGCCTCGGTTCCCCCTCGGCCGCATCCGTCGACTGCGGCTCTTCCCGCTCTGGCATGTCGCTCATCCTGCCCTAACCTCGTTGACACTGTAAAGCAGGTTCACGTACCGTCGAACCCGCACAACGGAATGCCTCGGCCGGCGCTGGCACGCCATACGGCCGGGGCGGACCGTGCCCGCAACCGTCACGAAGAGGGCTGATCCGCGTGGCCGATGGTAACGGCGAGCTCAACAGCTCGCCCACCAGCACAGACCGACCCAAGTTCACCGACCTGCAGCGCCGACTCATCGCCGGCGTTGCGACCGGTGCCGCCCTGATCGCAGTGATCGGGTTCGTCGGCTCGTACGCCGCCGTTCGCCGCCTCGCGGAAGCGAAGCACTTCGGCGCGTTCGCAATGATCTTCCCGGTCGGCGTCGACGCCGGGATTCTCGTGCTGCTCGCCCTCGATCTGCTGCTCACGTGGCTGCGCATGCCGCTCGGCATGCTGCGTCATACGGCATGGCTGCTGACCGCGGCGACGATCGCGTTCAACGGGGCGGCCGCATGGCCCGACGCGATCGGCGTCGGCATGCACGCCGTGATCCCGATTCTGTTCGTGGTCGTCGTCGAGGCGGCACGGCACGCGATCGGGATCGCCGCGGATATCAGCGCCGCCAAGCACATGGAATCGGTACGGCTGTCACGGTGGCTGCTCGCTCCGATCGGGACGTTCCGGCTGTGGCGGCGTATGAAGCTGTGGGAGCTGCGGTCGTACGACGAGGTGATCGCCCTCGAACAAGAGCGGCTGATCGAGCGGACTCGGCTGCGCCGGCGGTACGGGTGGCGGTGGCGGTCTAAGGCTCCGATCGAGGCGGTGCTCGCGCTGCGCCTCACGCGGTATGGGCGCCCTCTCGCCCCGGTCGAGGTCGCCCTCGACGTCGACGACGCCCCGGCCGACGAGACCGCCCTCGCCCCGCAGGGCGCCCCCGAACTGCCGCCCCCGCCCCCGGTCGCCCCCGAGCCGAGCGCCCCGCGGCGCCCCGCCCTCGACGACCAGGGCGCCCCGAAGGATCCCGCCCCGGACGACGAGGGCGCCCCCGAGCGCCCCGCCGACGAGGGCGCCCCCGACAGCGAGGCGCCCCGCGACGAGACGAACCCGCCCTCGCGCACCGAGGCGAAGCGCAAGGTTCGCGCCCTGTACGACACGCTCAACGCCCGCCCGAAAGAGGGGCAGATCGTCGATCTGCTCAAGAGCCTCGACGGCTACCCGCACACCTCGCGCCGCCACGCGCAGAAGCTGCGCGACGAGATCGAGCGGAAAGAGCCGACGCTCGCCGCACGCGGCTCGGACAACGTCACTGCGCTAACCGGAACCTGATCAGGAAGGCACGCGCCATGACCACTCCCAAGCGAGCATCACGCGTCCGTATCAACCTCACCGGCGCCCCGCAGCAGCCGGCCCAACCGCCGCCCGACGAGCCCGTCGGCAAGCCTGCGTCGCGCGTCCGTATCAATCTCACCGGCAAGCGCACGACGGAGTGACAGCACCGTGACTGTGACTGCGACTGCAGTCACAGCTCGACCTCACCCCCCTCTCACCCGCCCGAATGCACGCGGACACACACCCCCGCAGCACCACGACCGCAGTCGCAGTGAAGGAGCAACCCCGGTGTCAGACACCACAGCACCGCCCGCGCCGACCGCGGCCGCGCCCGCACCGCCCGACTCGGCGACCGCCGCGCCGCCGATACCTGCGCCCGCACCCGCCGTCGAGCCGGCCGCCGAGACCGAGCCGCGCACCCGCCGCCGTCGTGGCGGCATACCGATCGAGCCACTCGTGATCGGCGTCCTAAACGGAACCGCGACGGCGACGACCGCCGCCTACCAGGCAGCCGGCCCGATGGGGATCGCGGCCGCGGCGGGCACGGCTGTCGTCCTCGCGGCCGGCGGCGTCGTGCAGCGGCGCCGTACTGTCCGACGTCGCGCGACGACCGCCGCGGGGCGCACCCGGGGCGGGGCGTCCGGATCGCCCCGAGGGCGTACTCGGGGCGGGGCGTCGAGCGGCTCGTCGGGGCGGGGCGCCGCCTCGGGGCGGGGCGGGGCGTCTCGCCGGGGCGGCAGCTCCGGGGCGTCCGGGGCGGGTTCCGGGGCGCGGGGCGGGGCGGGGCGTACCCGTCGGGGCGCCCTCGGCTCGCTCGGCGGGCGGGGCGCGGGGCGCCTGAAGACGCCCCGGCTCAACTCGCCCAAGAACGGCGGGAAGCACAAGCGCCCCGGCAAGGGCGGCACGTCGCCCTCGAAGCAGAAGCGCACGCCCCGCACCCGCAGCCGGCTCGGCATGGTGCGCCCCGCCGCGAGCGCTGCCCGCCGCGGCATGGCGGGCGTCGGCCGCGGGCTGCGCGCCACGGGGCGCGGCATCCGTGGCACGGGGCGAGGTATCGCTGCGGGTGCCCGCGGTGTCGGCCGCGCGGCGCGCTGGACTGCCGCCCCGGCTCGCGCACTGTGGCGCGGTACCGCCGCCGCGCGCCGAGGTGCCGGCCGCCGGATCGCCCGAGCCGCGGGCGCGGTGTGGGACGGCGCACTTGCCGGGCTCGGCGGGCTCGCCGCCGCGGTGTGGCGCTGGAGTGGCCGAGCCGGTCTCGACACGCTGCGCGCCATCTGGCAGCGCCGCCGCCGCAACCGCGCCGCCCGTCAAGCGGCGAACGGACCCGCCATGACCGGTCCGACGATCGCGGCGACCCCGCCGCCGGTCGCCCCCTACGTACGCCGCCCGGCGACCGCCGGCGGATCCCCCTCGACCCTTGGAGGACGCATGTCCGGCGGACACCACTTCCTTGCACCCGCAATGGAGCTCGAACGCATCGCGACGACCTACACGCCCGACGGCATGATGCAGGTCGGCCGCGACTTCGGGGCGCTGCCCGACGCCCTCGAACACATCGCGAACGCCATGAAGATCACGACGGCGCGCGCCGACGCCGAGCAGCCGCTCGACCCGAACATCGTCGAAATCATGAAGCAGATCTATCTACTGCAGATGAAGGCGTCGACCCTCGCGCGCGACCTCGCGCCCGCATTCAAGCGGCTGCACCACGTCGACATCACGCGCCTGCAGAACCCGCGCAAGGGCGCCAAGGCCGAGGCCGAGTGGGACGTGCGCGCGAACGCCGACACGAGCCTCTGAAAGGGCAGACAGTGCAGATCGATTGGGAATCGGGGCACGGTCCCTTCACCGCCCCGATCAGCGCCGCCGGTTCGATGCTCGCCGCCTCGTACGCGGCGAACTCGGCCGGCGTCACCCCCTGGTGGGGCGCCGGGATCGCAGGCGCCGGGCTCGTCGGCTCGCACATCGCGGGCCGGCAGTCCGGCGCCGGCCGGGGCAGCCTCGTACTCCGGGCGGCCGCATGGGTCGGCGCGGGCGCATGGTGCTCGTGGGCGCTCAACGTCGGCCCGTGGACGATGAATTGCCTCAGCGCGCTCGCCGCGGGCGCGGTCGGGCTCGGCGCAGCCATGGCGGGCAACCGTGCCGCGCAGCGCCGCGCCGAGGAAGCGCAGGCGGCCGCGTACGCGGCCGCCGCGCACGCCGCGGTGCAGCACGAACACCGGGCGCTCGCCGGCGAGTGGTCGGCCCGTTTCTCCCGCGTGTCCGGCATCGAGGGCGTACAGGTCGTCGGCGTCGAGATGTGGGATCAGGGCGGGTTCACCCTCGAAGGGCGGTTTCCCGAGGGCGGGTACACGTGGCGCGACATGCAGCGCTGCGCCGACGGGCTCGCCGGCGACGCCCGCCTGCCGAACGGCTGCAGCGTCGAGATCACCGAGGGAATCGACCGCGGCTCGTTCCTGGCCAACGTCGAGACCGTCAATCTCGTCTCGGGCAACCCGAAGACGTACCCCGCCGACTACTCGCCCCGCTCGTACAACGACGGGCTGCAGATGGGAACGCACCGCGACGGGTCCGAGTGCGCGCCGGTCTGCAGGCAGTTGACCGGCATCGGCACCGGTCGCCGAGGCTCCGGTAAGTCGAACCTGATGCACGTGTGGATCGCCGGGCAGGTGCGCATGGTCGACGCGCTCGTGTGGGTCGTCGACCTCAACGGCGGCGGGCTCGCGCTGCCGTGGCTGCGAGCCTGGCACCGCGCCGGGCGCCCCGGCCGGCCGCCGATCGATTGGGTCGCCGACACCCCCGAGAAGGTGCGCGACATGGCGGGCGCGCTGCTGCGGATCGCCAAGGCTCGCAAGCCCGGATACGCCGACCTGATGATCGAGGCCAACGACGACAAGCTGCCTGTGTCGCCCGAGGTGCCCGCGATCATCACGAACGCCGACGAGATCGCCGAGCTGTACTCGAACAAGGCACGCCGGAACCCGGTCCTGCGGCAGGCGGGCGACTGGTTGATTCACGTCGTCGAACTGGCTCGCGCCGTCGCCTGCAACCTGATGATGAGCGCGCTCCGGGCTACGCAGGATGTGCTCGAAGAGCCGCAGCTCGTCGTGCAGTCCGGTCTCAAGGTCGGCATGCAGAGCGACGAGCGAGAGATCAACTACCTGATGGGGTGGAACGACAAGATCTCGCCCGAGGACATGCCCGAGCCCGGAACGGGCGTCGTGAAGGAACTCGACGCACCCGCGCGCCCCTTCCAGGCGTACCGGATCACCCCGGCCGAGATCGCGAAGATCGTCGTCGCGGTCGCCGAGATACGGCCCGAACTCGACGAGCTGTCGCGGCTCGCGGCCGGCGAGGCGTACGAGCGTAGGTGGGAGAACACCGACCACCTGTTCGGCATCGCCCCGCAGCCGGCCGCGGTCGCGGTGGCCGAGCGCGAGCAGCCGGTACGCGAGGGATGGGCCGACCCGACAGCCGATTGGGACTCGCCCGGCGCGCAGTCTGCGGCCGACGTGCCGATCTCGTCCGGCGACGAGGCGCTCGCCGACGCCGACGCCGCCATGCGCCGGATTCACGAGCGGATCGACGACGCGACCGCCCGCGGCGGCGACGCCGACCTCGACGCCGAGGTGCGCGGCATCTTCGAGGCGAGCGGGCTCGGTTCCACCCCGCCCGAGCTCGGCGCCGCGGCCGCCGACGTACAGAACGGCGAACGCGACGACCCGCGCAAGCAGATCGTGTTCGAGATCGTGCTCAAGGCCGGCCCCGCCGGTATCGGACCCGAGGCGATCCGCGACGTGTTCGCCCGCCTGTACCCCGCCCTCGAAGCACCGCACGCCGCCACGATCGGCCGATGGCTCGGCGCCGACCCGCGCGTGCACCGCCCCAAGTTCGGCCGCTACGCCGTGCGCCCCTCGAATGGAGACAGCCCGTCATGAACCGACACCTCGTCCGCCTCATGAACCGCCGTACCGCCCGACGCGTCGCCGGCGTCGTGATTCTCAACGTCGGCGACGTGATCCGCGTGTGCGCGCTGCTCGCGATCGTCGTCGTCATCGCCGCGTACATCGACCCCGTGAGCGCGTGGAAGATCGACGCCCCGGTGTGGGGAGTCGTCGTGATCGCGTTCGCGCTGCTCGGCGTCGAGCGCGTCGGGCTCGCGCTGTACACCCTCGGCGACCGGCTCGCGCCCGCCCGCCCGAAGCGCACCGCGCACTGACCACAGCAAGGACGCCTGCCATGCAGCCCGAGCCGTACACACGCCCCGCCGCCCCGCCCGCCCGCATCGCCCGCGTGACCGAGGTCGTTCCCGCGGGCGAGCAGCAGCTCGCGCCCGCCCCGCCGCCCGGCATGCGCGTGATCGGGTACGTGCTGATCGACGGCATGATGCACCCGCAGTACGGGCCCCGGTACGAGCCGGCCGCGCCCGTTGCGCCGCCCGCGCCGTCCGGGCTCGACCCGCAGGCACAACGCACCGCCGCGCGCGGCGTGTTCGCGGTTGGGGTAGGCGCCGGCTCGTACTTCGGCATGCTCGGGCTGCAGATACTCGTCGACAGCCTCGTGCGGCTGCTCGCCGCCGCGGCAGTCGTGGGCGTCGTGTGGGTCGCGGCCGGCGGCCGACGCCGCGGCGGGTCGACGTACGTTACGAACAACCGCGGTTTCCTGGCAGGCTGGAAGTCGCAGAACGGCCCGCGCCGATGAACACCGGAGGAAACGCCTTGACCGAGCACACCGCCGACCAGGACGACCAGGAACCGCGCGTACGGCGCCCGTTCGGCTACCGGCCGCGCCTCGTGCCCAACGGCAAGGGGCGGGCGCTCGGCGAGCTGCTCACGATGTACGCCGACGGCGAGGTCGACCTCGAAGAGATCGCCCGGATCATGAATTCAGCCGACGCCGCCGCCCCCACTGCGAAAGATCTCACCCTCAACGTGCTCGACACGCTGCGCACCGACGGTGACCTCGACGCCGAGACGTACGACCGGCTGCGCGGCGCCGTCGAGCGGGCAGGCGCCGAGCAGCACGACGAGGCCGGCACGTACGTCATGAGCACCCGCGACCGGACAGACGAGCCGGTCGTCGAGGGCGGGTTCGTCGACGACTTCACCTCGCCCAAGGCAGACTGACCCGCCATGCCCCAACTGACGCCCGAGGACGCCGCCGACCGGCTCGGCATCGCCGACGAGAACGTCGAGGTGTTCGTGCGCCTCGTCGACGCGCTGCGTACGCCCGAGGCGCGCGACGCCGAGGTCGACCGGCTGCGCGCCGAGCTCGCCGCCGTCGACGAGGCGCTCGTGCAGGCCGGGATCACGTACCCGCTCGGCGCCCGCGGCGTGCGCGACCTCGGCGGCGCGCTGCGCATGGCTCGGGAAGACGAGGAAGGGGCGGACGATGCCTAAGAAGATCGAGCACGTGCCCGCGGGCAAGTTCATGACCCTCGACGAGATTGCACAGTTCGTCGCTGACGCATTCGCCGCCGGCGCGAACGGCGCCGACGTCCCCACGGGCCGGCTGTCGTTCGGCGGGAAGCTGCAGCAGCTCGTCGTCACCGTGGCAGACACCGACCAGTAGTACGCCCCGCCTCGCTACGCCCCGTTCGGCACCTCGCCGGGCGGGGCGTTTCGCTGTCTCCGCATGGTTTTTCACTGAGAATCGCGAGCATTTTCAACGGAAAACGCATGGAAAACGCTCGCGAATCCCTCGCGATTATTTCGCGTTCCCGCAGGTCAACGCGTTGTGTCCCTGGGGGACTCCATCGGGACTCGCGCGCGCGCGTTCCCCTCCCCTCCCATATATGGGGGGGGTGGCCGTAGAGAGAGCACCTACCGGTAGTAGGCAGCGCGCACGCGAGCGCTCTCTCTCCACACCCCCGATGTCACAGGGGAGAGGCATCATGGCGCCATGACCGCCGTACACAAGATCACCAGCCTTGACGACACATGGCACCCCGGCGACATCGTGCTCGACGCCGCCGGCAATCTTCGGGTGCGCTCCGAGCATCCCCGGTGGGTGTGGGACTACCCGAACGAGGGCGGCACGCGAGACGCGCTCGGCCGGCTCGCCGTCCCCGAGGGCGGGCTCGAAGAGCACGACGTACGGCGCCCGTTGACGCTGCTCGTACGCGACGGGCAGGCAGTCGCCGGACGCGTGATCGAAGAGCCCGAGCACCCCGCGACTTGACTGTCGGCGATCACGTGTCGCATTCTTGGCCGCAAGTCCGCCATGCCCGGACACACAAACTCCCCGAACGCCCCGCCCCTCCGCGGGGCGTTCGCCATTTCCCCCCCAATGCCGGTCGGGCACCCCACCCTCGACCGGTACGGCGCCGCCTCGACACCCCCAGAGAGGCGGCGCCGCCCCCACTCGCGCGGGGCGGGATCACTACGGACCATGGCGGGTTTGCTGACCGCCCCGCGCGTGCCACCCCCCGTCGAGAGGACCTCGCCCCATGCGCGTACGCCTCACCGACGGGCAGCACGAGGTCGAGATCAGAGCGAAGGGGTACAGCCGACGCCGGCTCGACGACGCCGAGAACGCGGCGCTGCGCATGCTCGACGCGCTGCGCAGCGAGCAGCCGACCGAGCGAGGCACGACGTTCGGGTTCGCCCCCGACGCCGCCCTCGACAGCAGCACCGAACGAGCCGAGCCGTACGACGACGGCCGCGACCAGGACGACGAGGACGACGACGCATGAGCGGCGGTTGGGCAGGCAGCAACCGGCGGCACGAGCTGCCGGCCGACTGGTACACCGTCATACGCCCGGCCGTGCTGCAGCGCGACGAGTACCGGTGCCGCAACCGCATCGAAGGGCGCGTGTGCGGACGCCACGCGAATCAGGTCGACCACATCGGCGACAAGCACGATCACCGGATCGAGATGCTGCAGGCGATGTGCGCCGACTGTCACGCGGTCAAGAGCAGCAGACAGGGTAACGACGCACGGTGGGCCGAGCGCATGCGACGCCCCCCGGAGAGACACCCCGGTCTGATCTGACCCCCGGCAGCAACTGCACCCCCCGCCCCTAAATCGGTACCCCCCGCCCCGAGTTGCACCCCCCTGACCTGCACGTATGCGCAGCCGCGTACATCGCTGCAGGTCAGAGCAGTGCACACCGAGGCGAGCCCGACATGCTGCTCGATCAGCACGTGCACCACACGATCGAGGCACGAGAGACATGCACAAAGCTGCAGGTCAAAGGCTCGCAACTCGCCGACGAGGCGCACGATTTGAGGACCGAGGACACAAGTACCGGACCGTCGGGCAAATCGAGCAGCCTGCACGACGATCGCAACGCTCTGACCTGCACGTTTATGCATCGTTGAGCCGCACGTGCAGGCACGACGAGCACGTACGACGAGGCATGCGCGGCGTATCCGCCTGCACCTCTCTGACCTGCACGTTTACGAGCACATGCACATATGTGCAGGTCAGGGGCTTGCAACTGTCGTGTGTGCGCTGCGATTTGAGGACCGACCCGGAAGTGCGCAGCCATGGACGCGAGCCGCTGTATGGCGATCTCGCGGCCGATCTCGCCCCCTGGGGGGTGACTCCCCTCCCCGCCCCGTCTGGGGCTCGGGAGGTGCTGTGGCTGTCCGTCTGTACGGGTCTGGGGAAAACGGCCGCGCTGCGGGGCGCGGGCGGCTCGCTGGCGGGCGAGCAGGAGGTCGGCCGGCTGATTTGATGGCGCGCGGTTGAGGGGCCGCAGATCGCCTCTCAGCCGGCCGCACTTCCGATACGAACCTGATACATGCAGGTCAGAGCGCTAAAAGCGTACGCGGCTGTATCATGGACACATGACGACGAGCCGCGACTGCGAGCACTGCGAGGGACCGATGCCGATCACGGCTCGGTCGCACGCGCGGTTCTGTCGGCCGGCGTGCCGCGCGGCCGCGCACCGAGCAGCGCGCACGATCCCGGCCGAGCTGACCAGCCGGCCGCGATGGATCCGGCGCACCTCGCGGAAGGTTCCCGTCGCCGTCGACGGCTCGGTCGCGAGCAGCACCGACCCGGCAACGTGGTCGCGGTACCGGAACGCCGCGGCGAGCGACGCCGGCGCCGGGCTCGGGTTCGTCCTCGACGGCGACGGGATCGTTTGCCTCGACCTCGATCACTGCCTCGACGACGAGGGCGCCGTCGCGGGTTGGGCGCAGGGCGTGCTCGACGCCGCCGGCGACACATGGGTCGAGGTGTCGGCGAGCGGCGACGGGCTGCACGTTTGGGGGCACGGCCGGCTGCCGGGCGCGGGGCGCCGACTGCAGCTCGGCGAGGGCTCGGTCGAGGTGTACGCGACCGGCCGGTACATCGCGGTCACGGGGCGGACGTTCGGCGGCACGCCGCAGCGCCTCGGCGACCTGCAGCACGTAATCGACTCGCTGCTGTAGCGCCCGACACGGGTGTGCGGCGGCGCACCCGACACGGGAGGTACAGCCATGGCAGGCAACGGGCCGGCGCCGAAGGATCCGAACCGCAGGCAGCGCCGGAACAAGGAAGCGGTACCGCAGACCGTACTCAGGTGGGAGCGCGCCGAGGCGCCCGAGCTGCCCGACTTCCGGATCGAGCAAGACGGCGACCTCGTCGAGTTCGTGTGGCCCGAGCGCACCCGTGAGTGGTGGCAGTCATGGATCGACTCGCCGCAGGCCGAGCACTTCGGCTCGGCTGACTGGCAGTACCTGCTCGACACCGCGCTGATTCACGCCCGGCACTGGAAGGGCGACAAGACTGCGGCGGCCGAACTGCGGCTGCGAGTCTCCGAGTTCGGATCGACGCCGTCGTCGCGGGCGCGGCTGCGCATGGTGTTCGCCGAGGCGGACGACGCCGACCAGGGGCGCGGCAGCTCGGGCGTGCCGTCGGCGCGTGAGCGGTACGGCAACCTGCGCTCGATCAACGGCGGGCGGACCGAGCCGGGCAAGAGCACGTAGCAGGGGGGCGTCATGCCGTGGCGCGGCCCGGAGTACGAGGGCGAGCGGCCGACGCTCGGGTACTACGTCCTCGACTGGATGATGCAGAACCTCGCGCAGCCCGGCCGCGACGTCGACGACCCCGCCCCGTTCCTGCCGACCGCCGAGCAGGCCGAGTTCTTGCTGCAGTTCTACGAGGTAGACCCGGTTACCGGCCGGCGGGTGATTCACCGCGGGCTGCTGTCGCGGCCGCGCGGTTGGGGGAAGTCACCGTTCGTCGGGGCGATCGCGCTCGCCGAGGCCTGCGCCGATGTGGTCGGCGCCGGGTTCGACGCGTACGGCGAGCCGATCGGCCGGCCGTGGCACTCGATCCGTACGCCGCTCGTGCGTATCGCCGCCGTGACCGAGGCGCAGACCGACAACACGTGGCTGCCGTTGCTGGAGATGGCGCGCGGCGGGTCGGTCGCCGCCGACTACGGGCTCGAATGCCTCGACACCGTGATCTATCTGCCACGCGGCGAGATCTCCCCGATCACGTCGAGCGCGACGTCGACGAAGGGTGACCCCGCCTGTTTCGCGTCGCTCGACCAGACCGAGACATGGACCGCTTCGAACGGCGGCGTACGCCTCGCGAAGGTGATGCGCCTCAACGCCGCCAAACTCGGCGGGTCGCTGATCGAGACGCCGAACGCGTACACGCCCGGCGAGGAATCCGTCGCCGAGACATCGGCGGCCGCCTATCAGGCGATCATCGACGGGCGGTCGCGGGCGCGCGGCATCCTCGTCGACCACCGTGAGGCGCCGCCCGAGACCGATCTGACCGACGAGCAGTCCCTCGTCGACGGGCTGCGGTACGCGTACGGCGACAGCAGCGATCACCCCGACGGGTGCGTGCTGCACGACCCGCCGTGCGAGCCGGGTTGGTCGCCGATCGAGCGGCTCGTGTCTGAGTTCTGGGACACGTCGAACGAGCCGCAGGATCTGCGGGGCGACCTGTTGAATCAGGTCACGCACGCGGCCGACGCGTGGCTGTCCGAGCCCGAGGTGCGGGCGACGTCCGACCTCAACCGCGCCGTGCAGCCCGGCGATCGCATCGTGATCGGGTTCGACGGCTCGCGGAAGCGCAACCGCAAGGTGACCGACGCGACCGCGCTGATCGGCTGCCGGCTGTCCGACGGGCACCTGTTCACGCTCGGCGTGTGGGAGCAGCCCGAGGGTAAGGCCGGCGAGGGTTGGCAGGTGCCGGTCGTCGAGGTCCTCGCCGCGGTGCACGAGGCGTTCGCGACATACGACGTCGTCGGCATGTACGCCGACCCCGCCAAGTGGGAAAGCCACGTCGCCGATTGGGAAGCTGCGTACGGGCCGCGCCTGCAGGTGCAGGCGACCCGGAATCACCCGATCGAGTGGTGGATGACGGGCGGCCGCAGCGTGCTGATCGTGCGGGCGCTGGAGAAGTTCCACACAGCGTTGACCGAGGGCGAGCTGACGCACGATGCCTCGTCGGCGATCGTGCGGCATCTGTGCAACGCGCGCCGCCGGCCCGGTCGTTCGGGCATGCAGATCGCTAAGGCGCACCCCGACAGCCCGAAGAAGATCGACGCCGCGGTCGCCGCCGTGCTCGCGTGGCAGTGCCGCCTCGACGCGATCGCGAAGGGTGTCGCGGCCGAAGAAGAAGAGATGTTCGGCGGCACGTTCTGACAGAGAGGGGGCGACATGCTCGACGAGACGCCCGAGCTCGACAATCCCGATTTCATGCTGCTGCGCCTCGGGCGTCGGCTGCGCAAGCGGCAGGGTGTGCTCGAAGGGTGGTGGATGTACTACCGAGGCCGCCCGCCCCTGCCCGAGCTGCCGAAGAACGCCGAGGCCGCGTTCCTCGACTTCCAGCGCAAGGCGCGCACGAACTTCTGCGGACTGATCGCGAACGCCTCGGTTCACCGGCTGCTCGCGCTCGGCGTGACCGGACCGGACGGCACGCCGGACGACAACGCGTCGCGCTGGTGGCAGGCGAACCGCCTCGACTCGCGGCAGAAACTCGTATGGCGATGCGGCATGGCGCAGTCGGTCGGGTACATGCTCGTCGGGCCGCACCCGACCCGCACCGAGGACAGCGGCCGGCCGAGCCCGCTGATCACGCCCGAGCACCCGAGCGAGTGCATCGTCGAGCATCACCCCGAGACCGGCGAGCCGTACGTCGGGCTCAAGGCGTTCACGAACGACATTGACGGGTACGGCTACGCGCGCGTCATGTACGACGACCGCTCGTTCCCGTACCGCACGAAGGAACCATGCGGTCACCGGCTGCCGTGGGGGCCGGACTCGTGGGAGTACGTCGGCGACCAGGACGACGGCGAGCCGCACGACCTCGGCGGGCTGCCGCTCGTCGAGTTCGCCCGCATGCCCGATCTCGGCGAGCACCCCGAGCCCGAGTTCGCGTGCGTCATGGACACCCAAGACCGTGTGAACCTCGGAGTGTTGAACCGCATGGCGGCGAGCCGGTACTCGGGATTCCGGCAGAAGTGGGTGCGCGGGCACAAGTTCGCGCGCAAGGTGGACCAGGCAACCGGTATCAAGGTCGTCGAGCAGCCGTTCACGCCCGGACCCAACACGGTGTGGGTATCCGAGGGTGAGAACGCACAGTTCGGGCAGCTCGACGCGACCGATCTGACGGGTTTCCTCAAAGAGCACGAGTCCGACGTGCGCGACATGCTGATCTTGTCGCAGACACCCGCGTACTACTACGCGAGCGACCTGATCAATATCAGCGCCGACACGGTCGCCGCCCTCGACCTCATGCACGTCGCGAAGTGCCGCGAGCACATCGCGTCGTTCGGCGAGGGACTCGAAGAGGTGATGAGCCTCGCCGCGGCGCAGGCCGGCGTGACCGACGACTACACCGAAGCAACGGTGCGGTGGGCCGACCCGCAGTACCTGAGTCCGGCCGTGATGGCGGACGCCGCGACCAAGCTGAAGAGCATCGGCTATCCGCTCGACGTCATCGCCGAGCAGCTCGGCGAGACGCCGCAACAGGTACGCCGCATCACGGCGGGCGCCGCCTCGCAGGCACTGCTCGCCGCCTCGCTGCTGCCGGCGAACCCGGCGCCGACGGCGGGCAACCTGCCCGACGAGGGGGCAACCGGTGGGTGAGGCGCTGCAGGCGGCGCTCACCGAGCGGTACGACGCACTGTCGACGTCGCTGCGCGACCGCGTGATCTCGTTCGTGCTCGCCGCGTTCGACAGTCTCGGCAACTACCGCGACAGCGACGCAGCGACGTTCCTCGAACGCGTGCTGCCGACCGTGCTCGCCACACAGCAACGCATGGGGCAGATCACCGACGCGTACCTCTCGGCGATGATCTCCGACATGCTCGGCACCGCGACGGCGGCGGCGGGCGTCGAGCTGCCCGAGGCGCTGCGCGGCGTCGAGCCGGCCGAGGTGTATCACCGCCCGTTCGTCACCGCGTACACCGCGCTCAGCCAAGGGAAGTCGTACGCGGAGGCGCTCAGCGAGGCGCGCACGCGGCTGCTGTCGATCACCGAGACCGACATGCAGCTCGCCCGCACGCACGCCGCGCGACAGTCGATGGAGCGGGGCGGCGTGAAGTTCTTCCGGCGAGCGCTGCGCGGGCCGGGCAACTGCGCGCTGTGCACGATCGCCTCGACGCAGCGGTACCGGGTCCAGAACCTGATGCCGATTCATCCGGGCTGCAACTGCAAGCCCGAGCCGATCATCGGCAACAAGGATCCGGGACAGGTGATCGACGAGGCGCTGCTGCGCGAGGCGCACGCCGCCGTCGCGAAGGAAGTCGGCGCCTCGGACGCCGGCGGCCGCGCCCCTGACTATCGCGAGGTGATCATCACTCGCGAACACGGCGAGTACGGGCCGCTGCTCGCGGTTCGTCGACACGAGTTCACCGGACCGGACGACGTTCCGAGCCCGTGATTCCCGCGCCGACACGGCGCACCCCACGCTCACCCAACCCGACACGGGAGACACCACCATGCGCACGCGCACTCTGCCCAACCTGCCCGGTATCGAGTCGGCGGCCGGCTGGTCGCACCCGTACCCGTCCGGCCCGTTCTCGCCGTACTGGTACGCCGACGGCGGCGACGGAGACGGCGGAGACGGAGACGGCGACGGCGACCAGGACGGCGACGGCGACGGGTCCGGCAAGGGCGACCAGGACGGCGACGGCGACGGGTCCGACAAGGGCGACGGCGACGGTACCGACTGGAAGACCGAGGCCGAGAAGTGGAAGACGCAGGCGCGTAAGCACGAGGGCCGCGCGAAGGAGAACGCGAACGCCGCGAAGGAACTCGCGAAGATCAAGCGCGACGGCATGCCCGAGCAAGAGCGCGCGGTCGCCGAGGCGGTCGCAAAGGCGCTCGCCGAGGCCAACGCGAAGAACGGCGCGAAGCTCGCGCGGCAGGCGTTCCTCGCCGCCGCGAAGGGACTCATCCCGAACCCCGGCGACGTCGCCGACGACGTGAACCTGCAGAGGTACGTCAACGACGACGGCGAGGTCGACGAGGAAGGGCTCGCCGAGCTCGTAAAGCGGCTCGCGCCGAAGCAGTCCGACAAGGACGAGAACGACGAGGACGACGACCGCGAGGGCGGGCGCGACACGCGCCGGCGCCGCCGCGGCGGCGGATTCGACCAGGGCACCCGCCGAGGCAAGAGCGGCGGTAAGGGCGGCGTCGAGGCAGGCGCCGAGCTGTACCGCAAGTACCTCGGCGCGGGCGCCGACAAGAGCTGACAACACGGAGGAATCGACCATGATTCTGGCTCAGACGACTGAGTCGTTCGGGTCCGATGATCAGTCGTGGCTCGGGTCCGCGCATGGCACGGACGCGACCGAGACGATCTCGCTCGACACGAGCCTGTTCACCGCAGGCACCCACTACCCCGACGGGTATTTCAAGTCGGGCATTCCGCTCGGCGCCATCACGGCGACGCCGGGCAAGTTCGGCCCGTACGACAACGCCGCGGCCGACGGCCGGCAGACCCTCGTCGGGTTCCTGTACGCCGCCGTCAAGGCACCGACCGTCAACACGATCGACCCGTCGGCGGCGATGCTCACGCACGGCAAGGTGCGCGAGTCGCGCCTGCCCGTCGCTGTCGACGCCGCCGGTAAGACCGACGTCGCCGGCTCGATCCGGTTCGTCTGAGAGGGGATGATCTGAGATGAGCTGGACTCTCGACACCGAGTTCATTGAGCCGACCGAACTCACCGGACTGATCCGGGCGGCGCTCGCCGACCTGCAGGTGAACCGCTTCACGCTGTCACGGTGGCTGCCGAACGTGTCCGTCGACGACATCGCGTACGAGTTCACCAAGGGCGGCGGCGGGCTCGCCGAGACCGCCTCGTTCCGCTCGTGGGACGCCGAGTCGAAGATCGGCCGCCGCGAGGGGATCGCGAAGGTCATGGGCGAACTGCCCCCGATCTCCGAAAAGATCCCGCTGAACGAGTACGACCGGCTGCGGCTGCGGAAGCTGGACACGAACGACGAGCGCGTGCTCGCGCTGCTCGCGCGGGATGCGCAGCGGATCGCCCGCAACATCGGCGCGCGGTTTGAGGTCGTGCGCGGGCAGGTGCTCGTCAACGCGCAGGCACCGATCACCGAGCTGCAGCAGACCGTCGACTTCGGCCGGCTCGGCGCGCACTCGGTCGTCGCCGCCGTGCTGTGGAGCGATCACACGAACGCGGCGCCGCTCACCGACCTGCGGTCGTGGGTGAACACCTACGAGGACACGAACGGCGAGACGCCGGCCGTGATCCTGGCACCGGTCGGCGTCGTGACGCACTTCGGCATGTGTCAGCAGGTGATCAGGCAGGTCTACCCGCTCGCTCCGGCCGGCACGGCGCCGATGCTGAACACGGATCAGGTGAACTCGGTTCTGCGTTCGCTCGATCTGCCGACGTTCGAGGTGTACGACGCGCGGGTCAAGGTCGACGGCGTGTCGACCCGGATCACTCCGGCGAACGCGATCGCGCTGCTGCCCGCGGCCGGCGCAACGACCGCGGCGCAGCCGACCGACCTCGGCGCGACGCTGCTCGGCACGACCGCCGAGGCGCTCGAATCCGAGTACAGCCTCGTCGCGAGCGAGCAGCCCGGCGTCGTCGCGGCGACGTACAAGTCGAAGGATCCGATCCGGCTGTGGACGCACGCCGCGGCGGTCGGTCTGCCGATCCTGCGCGAGCCGAACCTCACGTTCAAGGCGCAGGTGATCGCATGACCCGGCGACTGATCGCGTATGTGCACGTCGACGGCGTCGCGTACGGACCCGACAGCAAGGTACCGGCGGGCGTCGCGAAGAAGATCGGCGATCACGCATGGACCGACGGCGACGAGCCGGCCGTCGACGAGCAGTCGACCGGCGGCGGGCAGTCGACCGGCGACGAGGCGCCGCCCCGTTCGGGCCGCGGCTCGGGCGTCGACGCGTGGCGGGCGTTCGCCGAGCAGCACGAGCTCGACGTCGCCGCCGACGCGAGCCGCGAGGACATCATCGCGGCCGCCGAGTCGGCCGAGCTGATCGAGCGAGAGGAGTAGGGCGGTGGCGGCGTACGCAACGGTCGAGGACTACGAGGCGCGCGCCGCCGTCACCCTCGCCGAGGGCAGCCCGAAGCGGGCGCAGGTCGCGGCGTACCTCGACGACGCGACCGCGCTTATGCAGCGGCACATACCGACGGGCTACACGCCCGACGAGTCGACGCTGCGCGCGGTGTGCGTCGCGGTCGTCCGTAGGGTCATGGCCAATCCGGGCGGCCGCCGGCAGCGCACGATCGGGCAGTACAGCGAGACGCTCGGCGAGGACGGCGGTCTATACCTCACCGAGGACGAAAAGGCGCAGCTGCAGCCCGAGGACACGACCGACCCGGACGCCGACGCCGCGTACTCGATCGGCGTCGCCGACGAGGGGCTGCCAGGGTGGCGGCGGGATCCGTACCCGTACAGCCACTGCGACCCGACGCCCGGACTATGGGCGGAAGGTGTGTGGTGATCCCCGACGATCTGCTGCTGCACCTCGTCGACGTCGAGCACCCCGGTACGACGACCGACCGGTACGACAACCCGGTCGCCGACTGGTCGACGTCGACGCACGCCGCCGTCGACGCATGGCTGCAGCAGAACACCGGAGCCGAGGACACCGACCAGCGCGACGCGCAGATCGGCGAATGGCTCATGATCTGCAACCCATGGACGACCGCCGGCGACCCGCTCACGGTGTACGGCAACGATCGCGTGCACTGGTCCGGACTCGACTTCGAGGTGATCGGCCCGCCCGGTCCCGCGTACACGCCCGACGGGCTGCACCACTACGAGATCAGGCTCAAGACAGTCGAGGGGTGATCGGCCGTGGCAGGTTCGAGGTTCGTCCCCAACCGGCAGAACATCGCCGGGTTCTTGCGCACCCCGGAAGTGCGGGCGCTGATCGAGCGCAAGCTGCGGGCCGTCGAGGCGGCCGCGAGCAGCGCCGCACGCGCCGAGGGGGCGGGCGGACTGTTCCGGGTCGACGTCGAGACCGGCGAGCATCGCGTACGCGGCGCCGTGATCGGCGACTATTCGACCAGCGACCCCGAGGTGTCGCGGCGGGCGCTGCTGCGCGCCCTCGACGCCGCGCGAGGGGCCGACTGATGGCGGCGCCGGTCGAGTTCCCCGACGCCGTCGACGTCGTACGCGGATACCTGCGCGAGGCGCTGCTCGCGCGCGGGCTCGACGTACCGGTGCGTACTCGCGTGCCGGATCCGCGGCCGGCGCAGTTGGTGCGGATCGAGCGGGTCGGCGGCAGCCGGCTCGACCGGATCACGGACCGGCCGCGCCTCAACTTCGAGTGCTGGGGGCCCGACGAGGGCGCCGTCGCCGACCTCGTCAAGGTCGTGCGGGCGCTCGTGTTCGCGATCCCCGGATGGCGCGGCGCCGTGGCGTACGACGTCGTCGACGTCGGCGGGCCGAACACCGCGCCCGACCCGGTCTCCGGGCAGGAACGCAGCTCGTTCGCCGTCGAGGTGTCACTGCGCGGCAAGGCGCTCGCCGCCCCCTGATCGGCTCACCCGCCACCAGACATCGCACCCCCGGACCGCTCGGCGGCCGGGGGTTTCCCATGGAGGAACCCGAGCATGAGCACACCCCTTGAGACCGGTCTGCACAACGAGTACATCCGCAAGCAGCTCGTGCAGGCCGTGTTCGCCGCGGACTACGCGACCGCGGCAGTCACGGCACCGTTCAGCGCGATCGACGGCACACTGTCGGCGATCCCCGCCGGGTACGTGCCGGTCGGCTACACCACCGACGACGGCATCACTTTCACGTCCGATCTGTCGATGTCCGATGTCACCTCGTCGCAGTCGGTCGAGCCGACCCGATCCGACGTCGAGTCGGACGTGTTGAGCGCGCAGTTCGCGCCGCAGGAGACGAACGCTGCGACCGTCGCCCTGTTCGAGGGCATCGCGCTGTCGGGCACGGGCGCGCTGCCCGCGATCGGTACCGCGTGGCAGTGGGACCGGCCGTCGACCCCGGTCAACCCCTTCCGCAGGCTGCTGTTCATCGGGCTCGACTACGGCGACGACGGCGGAGAGATCTACGTCGTCAAGTTCTTCCCGCGCGCCCGGCTCACCTCGAAGGACGACGAGCAGTGGGCGCGCAGCTCGGAGACACAGCGGCCGGTCACGTTCAACGCCTACCGCGACTCGGTGCTCAACACCTCGTGCCGCAACTGGGTCGACGGTCCGGGTTGGCGCACCCTCGCGTAGCGCCGCCCCCCTGATCGGGCGAGGGGCGGCGGTTCTGGGTGAGCCCCGACCGCCCCTCGCCCTCACATGCTCACCCGCAGCTCACCCAAGAAAGGCACACGATCATGAGCAAGCCCGGCAAGGCGCGGTACCGGCTGGAGACCGTCAAGCGGTCGTACGTCGACGCGGTCGGCGGCGAGCGCGTCGAGTTCGAGGTCGGTCCCGAGGATGACCCGCAGGTGTTCAGCTTCCCGCACCCGATCTTCACGCCCGACGACATGCAGAGCGACCTCAACGACGCGCAGGGCAAGGGCGACGAGGCCGGCGCGCGCATTCTGCTCGGCGACCAGTACCCCGAGTTCATCGCCGCGGGCGGCGACCCGACCTCGGTCATGCTGCTGTACGTCGGCGTCCGTAACGAGGCGCAAGACACGGTGCAGAAGGTGCGCCCTACGAGGGGGTAGGCGACGGCGACGACGTCGTCGACACCTACACGTACGACGCCCTCGACGTCCTCGGCGAGCATCCCGAGGCGGTCGAGGCGGACCTCGCGCACCACTACCCCGGTTACGGACCGGGCGGGCCGCTCGCCGCTTACTGGCGAGGCGAGATCTCACTTCGGCTGCTGCGCGTCATGGTCGAGCACCTGCCGCCGGACGGGGCGACCGCCCGCGCCGAGAACGGCCACGCGTGGCAGCAGGGCGACTACGCGGCCGCCGACAGCCGAGATCTGCTCTCGCTGCTGCTGACCGCGTTCGTCAACGCGAACCGCGACCCGAAGAAACCGGCGATGCCCTACCCCAAACCGTCGTGGCGGCCGGGCGATCCGGTGCCCGACGAGGCGAAGAACGACGCCGACAAGGCGCGGGCGAAAGCGGCGTACGAGCACATCGTCGCGCAGGTGAAAGGGAGTTGAGCGATGTCGGTCGAGGTCGGCGTCGGGTACGTGTCCGTCGTGCCCGAGGCACGCGGGTTCGGCCGGCTGCTCAATCAGCAGATCAGCGGCGAGTCGGCGCGGGTCGGCACGAGCGCCGGGCAGGATGCCGGCGACGGGTTCCTCGGCGGGCTCGGCGGGAAGTTGAAGGCGGGTGTCGCCGGCGTCGCGGTCGCAGGCGGCGCCCTGTTCGCTGCCGGGTTCGCCGAGGCGGTCGAGCAGGACAAGGCAACGGCCAAGCTCGGCGCATCGCTCGGGCTCAGTGAGAAGGACACGGCACGCGCCGGCAAGATCGCGGGTTCGATCTATGCCAAGGGGTACGGCGAGTCGATCGATCAGGTCGACGACTCGCTCAAGGCGCTGCAGCAGAACGGCGTCGCCGCACTCAGCGCCCCGAAGAAGGAACTCACCGGGCTGTCGTCGGCGGCGCTCAACTTGGCCGAGGTGTTCGACGCCGACGTCGGCGAGTCGACGAAGGCTGTCGGGCAGCTCATTCGTACGGGCCTGGTCAAGAACGGCAAAGAGGGTTTCGACCTGTTGACGGCAGGGTTCCAGTCGGGCGCCGACAAGGCGGGCGACTTGATCGACACGGTCAACGAGTACAGCACCCAATGGAGGAAAGCCGGTCTCGACGGCGCGACCGCGATCGGTCTGATCAATCAGGGTCTGCAGGCGGGCGCCCGCGACGGCGACGTCGTCGCGGACTCGATCAAAGAGTTCACGATCCGTGCCGTCGACGGCAGCAAGACGACCGCCGACGGGTGGAAGGCGCTCGGGCTCAACGCCGACGACATGGCGGCGAAGTTCGCCAAGGGTGGCAAGGCGGCGAACGGTGTACTCGCGCTCACCCTCGACCGGCTGCGCGGCATCAAAGACCCGGTCAAGCAGTCGCAGGCCGCGGTCGCCCTGTTCGGTACGCAGGCCGAGGACCTCGGGCAGGCGCTGTACTCGCTCGACCCGACGACCGCAGCGAAGGGGATCGGCAAGGTCGGCGGTGCGGCCGGCAAGATGGGCAAGACGCTGCACAACACTGCCTCGAATGACATCGAGGTGTTCAAGCGGCAGGCGCTGCAGGGGCTCGCGAATTTCGCGAGCAAGTACGCGTTGCCTGCGCTGCGCGACTTCGGCTCGTTCCTGACCACGTACGTACTGCCGCCCGCGCAGACCGTCGGCGGCGCGCTGCTCGACTACCTCGTGCCCGCGGTGCGGGGTGTCGGCGACGCGCTCGCCGGCGGTGTGCAGTGGGTGAAGGACTACGGGGCGTGGCTGCTGCCGCTCGGCGTCGCGATCGGCGGTATCGCCGTCGTGGCGGGCGCCTCGGCTATCGGCACGTGGGCGATGACTGCAGCGTTCACGGTGTACCGCGGCGTGATCCTCGCGACGACCGCCGTCACCCGCGGGTGGGCGATCGCGCAGGGCGTGCTCAACGCCGTGATGAGCGCGAACCCGATCGGTTTGATCATCGTCGGGATTCTCGCCCTCGGCACGGCGCTCGTCGTCGCGTACAAGAAGAGCGAGACGTTCCGGGCGATCGTGCAAGGCGCGTGGGCCGGCATCCAAGCGGCCGCGATGACCGCGTGGAACGGGTTCATCAAGCCTGCGTTGTCGGGCATTTGGACGGCGATTCAGGCGGTCGGCACGGCCGCTACGTGGCTGTGGTCGAGCGTGCTGTCGCCTGTGTTCTCGGCGATCGCCCTCGCCGCGAAGGTGCTGTTTACGGTCGTCGCGGTGCTCGTGATCGCCCCGATCGTGATCGCGTTCAGGACACTCGGCGCGGTCGGCTCGTGGCTGTGGACAAACGCCCTGCAGCCGGCGTTCAGCGCGATCGGCGCGGGCGCAACGTGGCTGTGGAACAACGCGATCGGGCCGGCGTTCCGCGGGATCGGCGCGCTGATCTCGCTTTGGTGGACCGGCGTAAAGGTGATCTTCGGGTACTTCAAGGCCGGCGTGCAGGCGCTCGGCGCCGTCGGCATGTGGCTGTGGCACAACGCCCTGCAGCCGGCGTTCCAAGGGATCGTGACCGTCGTCGGCTGGTTCTGGGGCGGCGTGAAGGTCACGTTCGGGTACGTCAAGGCCGGCATACAGGCGCTCGGCGCGGCCGGCTCGTGGCTGTGGCACAACGCCCTGCAGCCGGCGTTCACCGGGATCAGTTCGGCCGCCTCGGTGCTGTGGTCGAAGGGGCTGAAGCCTGCGTTCGACGCTGCGAAGACCGGCGTAAAGCTCGTCGGCGACGCGTTCGGTACCGCGAAAGACGCGATCGGCACGGCGTTCGGCAAGATCCAGGACATCACGAAAAAGCCTGTGAACTTCGTGATCGATTCGGTGTACTCGCATGGGATTAAAGCCGTTTGGGATAAGGTGGCCGGTTTTGTCGGGCTCGGCAAGCTGCCGGCCGCGCCGAAGCTGCTCGCCGACGGCGGCCGCACGCACGGCGGCGTGCCCGGTAAGGACTCGATCCCGGCGCTCATGATGGCCGACGAGTTCGTCGTCAAGCGGTCGTCCGCCCGGAAGCTCGGGTTCGGCACGCTCAACTACATCAACCAGTACGGCGAGTTGCCCGTACAGCGGTTCGCCGGCGGCGGCATCGTCGGCGACGTCGCGGGGTGGATCGGCGACAAGGCGAGCAAGATCGGCGGCGCCGTGATGGATGGCGTCGACTTCCTCGCCAACCCCGGCAAGCTGTGGGACAAGGCGACCAAGTTCATCCGCGACAAGATCGCGCAGATCGGACAGAACAGGTTCGCACAGATGATCGGGAAGGTTCCGATCAAGATGCTGTCGAGCCTGAAAGACAAGGTCGTCAACTCCGCGACGAGCATGTTCGGCGGCTCGTCGGGCGACATCGGCGGGTCGGGCGTCAAGCGCTGGTCGTCGGTCGTGCTGCAGGCGCTCAAGTTGGTCGGGCAGCCGGCGAGTCTGCTGCCGACCGTGTTGCGCAGGATGAACCAAGAGTCGGGCGGGAACCCTCGCGCGATCAACAATTGGGACATCAACGCCCGCAACGGCACGCCCTCGAAGGGCCTGATGCAGGTCATCGACCCGACGTTCAACGCGTACGCCGGCAAGCTGCGCGGCCGCGGCGTGTGGGATCCGCTCGCCAACATCTACGCGAGCATGCGGTACGCGATGTCGAGGTACGGCTCGCTCGCCTCGGCGTACAACCGCGCGGGCGGGTACGCGAACGGCGGCCGGCCCCGGCCGGGCGAGGTCGCGTGGGTGGGCGAGAACGGGCCCGAGCTGCTGCAGTTCGGCGGCGGGCAGACCGTGCTCGACAGCGACTCGTCGATCTCCGCAGTCGGCGCCGCAGTGGTGCGCGGCATGGCACGGAGCATGCCGCAGTCGGTACCGGCCGCCGCGGCGGTACGGGCTGCACTCGGCTCGGCGGGCGGGCAGCAGTCGGCGGCGCCGGCCGGCAACACGTACAACCTGTATCCGCGCACGCTCGACATGACCGTGCGCGACCTTGAGGTGCTGCAGCGCCGACAGGATGCTCTCGCTCGGGTGGGGAGGCCGCGTTAAATGCCGCTGATTACCGCGCCGGTCACCACCCCGCCCGACACCGGGGGAGGCACCCCGACACCGGTACCGTTCCCCGAGATCGGGTTCGCCGTCGCGAGCTACACCGACCCCACGGGCAAGGTGTGGCCGCTCACCGACGAGGCGGCGGGTTGGTTCACCCTGGCCGACGGAGTATCCGGGCTCGGCGCCGCACCGTACGCGCTCACCAGTGACGCGCACCCGCGGGGCGGCGCGCGGCTGCGGTACGTGCAGCCGCAGGCGCGGGCGATCGTGTGGCCGCTGTACGTGTACGGCGAGACGCACGACGAGTTCGTCGGCCGATGGCGGGCGCTCGCGACGGCGTTCACGCGGACGCTGCGCGAGAACCCCGACGGCACCCGCACGCCGGGCGTGCTGGAGATCGCCCGGCCGGACGGCACGCGCAGGCACGTGCGGGTGTTCTATCAGGAAGGGTTCGAGGGGCGCGGCACCAAAGGGTCGGGCATTGTGTCGGATGCCGCGGCGCTCACGCTGTGGTGTGAAGACCCGTATTGGTTCGACCCCGTCGACGTGTCGGTGCACCAGGAGACCGGCGCACTGTCGAGCTTCTTCACCCCTTACCCGACGGTCTCGTCGTCGCAGGTGCTCGGCGCGACAACGGTCAAGAACCCCGGCGACGTGACCGTATGGCCACAGTGGACCGTCACCGGTCCCGCGAGCCTGATCACGTTCACGCACGAGGGAACCGGCGAGTCGTTCACCGTCGACCCGACGGCGGTCGGGCACGGCAACTTGCTCGCCGGGCAACAGGTCACGATCACGACCGACCCGCCCTCGGTGCGCTATCAGGACGGCTCGAACTGGGTCGGCGCGCTCGACTGGCCGAGCGCCGTTCTGTGGGGACTCGCGCCCGGCGACAACCCCGTGACGTTCCAACTCGACGGATCCGGCCCCGGCAGCGCCGTCGATCTGACGTACAACCCGCGGTACGAGACCGCCTGATCGGAAGGGGGCGGCGGTCGGGTGGCCGTGCAACTGCTCATCACCGACAAGAACCTCGACGTGCAGGGCGACCCGCTCGACGGCTGGACGAACCTCGACGCGACGAAACGCTTCAACGAGCCCGGCTCGGGCACGGTCGACATACCGGCGCGGCCGGACGTCATGGCGCAACTGCAGCCCGGAAACCGGCTGATGATCATTCGCGACGGCGCGGTATGGATGGCTGGCCCGCTGGAGATCCCGAGCGATTTCTCGTGGTCGGTCACCGAAGAGCCGGGTTGGGGAAAGGTCACGGTCAGTTTCTCCGACGACCTCGCGGTCGTGGCGGGCTACATCACGTGGCCGAGCCCGGCGAACGCGTGGACGGCGCAGCTCGCCAACACGTACCGGCAGCTCACGAGCACGAACGCGGAAACCATCATCCGCACCCTCGTGAACGAGAACTGCGGACCGGGCGCCCGGTCCGAGCGCCGCATGCCGAATCTCGCGCTCGGCGCCGTGGCGGGCGTCGGCTCGGCGACGACCATGAAGACACGGTTCGAGCCGCTGCTCGACGTGTGCAGGCGGGTTGCGCAGAACGGCGGGGCGATCGGGTTCCGCACGCGGCAGACCGCCGGGCAGATCGTGCTCGACTGCTACGCGCCCGCCGATCTCACGGCGACCGCACGGTTCAGCATCGGGCTCGGCAACCTGCGCTCAGTGCAGGCCAAGCTATCGGCGCCGACGGTCACGCACGCTCTGGTCGCCGGAACCGAGCCGGACACCGGCACGTCGGGGCGCACGTACGTGCAAGTCGCCAACGCCGGCGCGGCGTCGTCATGGTGGCGGGTCGAGAAGTACATCGACGGCTCGGCCGCCAACGATACGAACGGCGAACTCACGCAGGGCGGGAACGAGGAACTCGCGAGCGGCGCCGCCCCGGTCGAACTCGCCACGGTCACCGTTGACACCGAGGACCTCAAGGCGGGCAGAGACTTCGATCTCGGCGACAGGGTGACTGTCGCGCTCCCGACCGGTGTCGAGGTCGCCGACCTCGTGCGCTCGATTCACCTGCAGGCGACGCCCGATTCCGGCGAGTACGTGTCGACGCTGATCGGCTCGCCCGAAGCCACTTCCGACCCCGAGATGGTCAAGGCCATACGCACGCTCGGCCGCCGACTCGGCCGGCTCGAAACGCGATAAGGAGGCGCCCGCGTGGCTCAAGATTCCTGGCCGAGTCCGGCACACAACGGCAGGGCGGTCACTGACACCGAGTACGAGAAGATCGCCGCGAGATTCAGTGGCGACGGCGTGTACGGCGACCCCGTGAGTAGTACGCCAGTGGTCACCGCGGGTATCGGATGGTCGGTCAACGTCAAGGCGAACGCCTACGCCTCGGTGCGCGGGCACGCTTGGTACTCCGGGTCATCCGTCGAGAACCTACCGATCACCGCGAACGTCTCGGGCTCGACTCGCGTCGACCGCGTTGTGCTGCGGCTCGACCGCGCCACATGGACCGTACGGGCCGCAGTCCGGCAAGGCACCCCCGGCGGCGGCGCCCCTGCTCTCGTGCAGGACACCGGCGACACCGGTCTGTACGAGGTCCCCCTCGCTCAGGTGACGATCCGCAATGCCGCATCGTCCGTGACAGTCAGCCGCGAAGAGCTGTACGTCGGCGTTCGCATCCGGCCGTGCACCTCGACGACCCGGAACCCGAACCCGACGCCGGGCGAGATGTGTTTCGAGACGAACACCGGACGCGTGCGGGTGTGGACCGGCGACACGTGGGCCGGACTGTTCGACGACTCGGGCGTGATCGGTATCAACTCCCCGCTGTCCGCGTGGACGATCGGCACCGAGAGCGTGCTGCAGAAGCGCAACGGCAACGTTCATCTACGCCTCGGATCCTTCCAGCGCGCCGCGGGCACTCTTCAAGGCGCCGACGAGTCGCGACTGCCCGTACTGATCCCGTCCGCCTACCGGCACCCCAACCGCGACCAGTACGCCATTTGCTACACAACGGGCCTGCAGGTGAGCCGCGCAGTCATCTACTCGGCCGGCTCGGATCGCCCCGGTCAGGTGTGGCTGACCAACCATCCCAGCATCGAAAAGGGTGAGAACGTGCTTCCCGGATCCGGCGTCAGTTGGGTGGTGGACTGATCATGGCTCGCCACGAGTTCGGCTCAGGAATCGGCGACTTCGTTGTGCGCCCGTCCGACGGGCTGTGGGGCGTCGCCTCGGGCGCGGTCGTCACCTTCTACGACCAGTCAAGCGGCGGCACGCAGTACACCGACCTACTTGACGCAGGCAGCGCCGCGATCACGTCCGTGACCGCCGACGAGTACGGGGCGCTGCCTCGATTCTTCGGGCCCGACAACGTCGAGGGCATGTGGGCCGACGCCGGCGGCAGTTCCCGCGCGTGGATCGAGGCGCACAACGTCGGCGACAGCGAGACGGCGGCCGGCTCCGTACGTGACTGGCTCAACGTCCTCGACTTCGGCGCGAAGGGTGACAACGTCACCGACGACACCGCGGCGATTCAGGCAGCGCTCGCCGCGGCGCCGATGGGCGGCATCGTGTACCTGCCGGCGGGCGCGTACCGCACGTCGGCGCCGCTCACGATCCCGCCGGCGGTCACCCTGCAGGGCACGCACACGAACCTCATGACCGTGCCCGGACTGACCGACCCGCCGTGCTACCTCAAACCGCTGCCGTCGTTCGTGGGCACCTCGGTGATCTCGCTCGTCGACGCCGCGACGGGCGGGTACTCGACGATCAGCGCCGAGCACCGGATCTTGAACGTGATGATCGACGGGTCGGGCGTGATAGCGCCGGGACTCGACGGCATCCGAGCCGCAGGCAACATTCAGAACGTGGGATTGAGGGACGTCACCGTTCGGCGGGTGAGCGGCGCCGGCGTGCACACCGAGTTCAACGCCGGGTTTCATCCGTACAGTTGGCGCTGTCACCGCGTCATGATCGACAACTGCGGGTGGCACGGGTTCGCCATGCAGGTGATGACCGACCTCACCCTGATCGACTGCCAGGCGATCGGCAACGGGGCGAACGGGTTCGAGATCGACAACGCGGCGAACTCGCACGCGATCGGCTGCCGCGCCGAGTGGAACGTCGGCAACGGCTATCACCTGACAGGCGATTGGGCGACCGGCACCGGCTCGGGCGGGATGCTGCTGTCGGGCTGCTCGACGGACCGCAACGGGCAAAACGGGGTGCTGATCGACGCGGTCGGTAACCCGCCGCTGCAGATCGAGAACCTGCTGACCCGGCGCGACGGCCGCAACAACGGCGCGGGCGGCGGCGGGTATGCCGGGCTCAAGGTCGACGGCGCCGAGGTACCCGTGATCGTCGGCATGATCACGTGTTACCCCGGCGTCGACGACGACGGCACACAGACACTCTCGCCGCAGTACGGGGTGCGCGTCGAGGATTCCGAGTACGTGTCGGTCGCGTCCGGGTTCCTGCACGCTGCTGCTGCAGGCTGGTCGGACGGCGGCGGGAACAACGTGCTCCGGCGCGGGCTCAACATCGCCGAGCGCACCGGCCCGACGGCGGCGCCCGTCGACGCGTTCGCCGGCCCGACCGACGTCGCCGGAAACCTCAACGTCGGCGGGTACCTCGCCGCATCGTCCGGGCAGTCCGGCGGCGTGTGGAACATCTGGGACGGCACCCCCAAGGCGCTGAACATCGGCTCGCCCGGCGGCGGCGTCGCGATCAAGGAAGGCGCCAACGCACGCATGGGCGTCGCCACCCTCGCCGCGGGCACGGTCACCGTGCCCAACACGTCGATCACGGCGAACACGCGCGTCGCCGTGATCCGGCAGACGCTCGGCGGTGCGCCCGGACACCTGTCCGTGACCAAGAATGCGGGCGTCGGGTTCACCGTCAACTCGAACAGCGGCACGGAAACCTCGACCGTGCTGTACGTCCTGTTCGAGCCCGCGTAGCAGCACGCCGACGCACCTCACGCTCGCCCCTCGCCGACCGGCCGGGGGCGTTTTTCATGCCCGACAGGAGGGGCTCACCCATGGGTGACACAGAACGGCCGATCCCCGAGCGGCTCGGCGACCAGGAAGAGCAGGCGCAGCACCTCGTGCGCACCGGCAACGGGCCGACCGTCGACGACGAGGCCGAGCTGCTCGCCGAGCAGTACGGGCCGGCAGACATGGCCGGGTTCTACAGCGGCGCCGCGGTCGCCGACGAGGACGCCGAGGCGCCCGTCGACGAGCCGGCCGACGAGCCGGCCGACGAGCCGGCCGACGAGGGCGACGCCCCGACCGCGGACACCCCCGAGGGGGGCGAGTCCGCATGAGCCTCGAAGCCATGGTCAAGGCGGTCGAACGCTGGATCGGCACCGCCGAGCCGAACGAGATACAGGCCTGGTACCGGCAGCGCAACGGCTCGCTGTACAACGGCAACTTCGCATGGTGCGACGCCACGATCACGCTCGCCGCCGTCGAGGCCGGCGAGTACGACGCGGTGTGCTTCGGGACCGACTTCGCGTACACCGTGGCGCACGCCGCCCGCTTCAAGGCGGCCGGTCAGTGGACCGCGATGACCAACGGGATCAAGGCGAGCGGGATCCGTCGCGGCGACATCGTGTTCTTCGACTGGGCCGGTACGAGCGAGATCGGCAAGATCGATCACGTCGGCATCGTCACGGGAGTCTCGGCCGACTACAAGTACGTGTACACCGTCGAGGGCAACACCCTCAACGTCTGCGCGAGGCGCGTGCGCGTCGTGCAAGACATCGCCGGGTTCGGCCGGCCCAAGTACAAGCCGGCGCCGAGGCCTGCGACGAGCAGCGGCTCGTCGGGCTCGAAGCGGCCGCAGGTGTCCCTCAAGGCACTCGTGCAGGCATTCAAGGTCGACGCCCCGAAGAAGGGCACGCCAGTCTCGTACGCGCCGACGAAGTACGTCGAGCAGGCACTCGTCGCCGAGAAGCTGCTCGCCGCGCAGTACGCCGACGGTCACGCGGGCACGGCCACGCGCAGCGCGTACGCGCTGCTGCAGCACCGGTACGGCTACAGCGGCAAGGACGCCGACGGCATGCCGGGTAAGGCGTCGCTCACGCGGCTCGGTAAGGCGCACGGATTCGACGTCGTCGCCTGATCTCCACTCACCGACCGGCCGCTGCCGGTCTCTCACCACAAGGAAGGGGGCCGGTTATGCCTGCCCTGTTCGTCAGTTACATGCGTACGGTCGTGCCGCTCGTCGCCGGGTATCTGCTCACCCTCGCCGTGCGCGCCGGGTTCGAGATCAACTCGGCGACCGTCACCAGCGCCGTGACCATCGCGCTCGCGGCCGCGTACTACGTCCTGTTCCGGCTGCTCGAATGGATCGGCGAGCGGCTGCGCGGCAGCGCCCTGCAGAACCTCGCGGGCGTGCTGCTCGGGTGGGCGCGGCCGCCGGCGTACCCGCGGTTCGAGGCGCTCGAACCGGTCGACCCGAGCGGGTACACGAGCGGCTCGTCGACAAGCGGGTGACGTCGGCCCTACGGCCGCTCTTACCTGCCACTGCACAACCGGAGGTAGCGCGTGGACGCTGCGACGCTCGGCGCCGTCGGAACCATCGTCGTCGGGCTCGCGGCGGCCGCCGCCGCACTGGTCGGGCACCGCGGCGCGAACGCCGCCTCGCAGTCCGGCGTCGTGATCACAGGATCCCTCGGGCTCGTCAACGAGCTGCAGGAAGAGCGCGACAAGTTGCGCGACCGGATCGTCGAGAACGAGCGGCTGCTCGCCGCGGCGTACGCCGAACTCGCCAGTGAACGGGCCGATAAGGCAGGCCTGCACGAGCAGATCGCGGCACTCACGAACGAGAACCGGCAGCTGCGCGACCGGATCGCCGAGCTTGGAGGACAGACCACGTGACGCGACGTCATGCTCAGCCGATCCTCGCGCAGCGGTGGCGGTCGCTCGCGGTCGCCGCCGTGCTGCTCGTACTGTCGGGCGCCGTCGTCCTGGTGTGGCTGCGGATCGACGCCGAGTCGTCCGCCCGTAAGGAAGCGATCGCCGAGGCAAACCTGCGCGGCGACGCGGTAACGACGCTCGCCGGCGACGTGCGCGTGCTGCGCGAGCAGATCAAGGCAGAGGGGAAGACACCGGCCGCGCCGGACCCGGCGCGGGCGGTCGAGAACCTACCCGCGCGAGCCGAGGTGCCCGTACCGATCCCCGGTCCTGCAGGACCCCGCGGACCGCAGGGCGAGCCGGGCAGTCCGGGGCCGGCCGCGACAGGGTCGCCCGGACCGTCCGGCGCGCAGGGCGAGCCCGGCGCCACAGTGACCGGCCCGCCGGGTCCGGCCGGTCCGGCCGGTCCGACCGGACCCGCCGGCCCGCCCGGTCCTGCAGGCCAGGACGGTAAGGACGGCACCGACGGCCGCGACGGGCAGACATGCCCGGATGGGTACAGCCTGCAGGCGCCGTCATGGGACCCCGACGCCCTCGTCTGCAGGCGCGACGGCGCCCCGCAGCCGAGCGACCCGTCGCCGAGCCCGACCTCGTCGCCGCTGCTCGGGCTGCCTGCCGAGCGCCGCCGCATCGCATAACAGAACTGCGCCCCTGTCTGGCCTCACGGCCGGGCAGGGGCGCCTTTCTCGTTCCTCGACGTGACTGCGCCCCCCACAACTTCAGCCGCGGGGGGCGCATTCGGCGTACCGTTCTAAGTGCGACCAGAGAACGGAGCACCAGTATGCCTCTAAGCACAGATGAGCACATCGGCACCCGCGTGAAAATCGCCCGACAAGCGGCAGACCTGACACAAGCCGAAATGGCTGGGCTACTTGCTCGCACCGAGTCATGGCTCGCCAACGTCGAGGCCGGCAGGATGCCGCTCGATCGCTATTCACTGATCACCGCGATCGCCGATCTGTGCGACGTCGACGTCGTATGGCTGCTCGGACAGCCCTACCGACTGCAGCGCAGCGGCGGCAACCTCGCTCACGCCCACATCCCGGCAATGCGCACCGGGCTGCGCCGGACCGGGCTCATCCTGTCCGGGCACCCTGGGCTCGCTCCGCAGGGCGCCCCGGTCGACCTGGCCGACTTGCGCAACCGCTCGCGGAAGGCGAACCAGGCACGGCAGGCGGCCGATCTGCCCGCCGTCGCGACACTGCTGCCCGGAATGATCGAGGATCTCAATACGGCGCTGCTGCAGCACGCCGACGCCCGCGACGATGCGCTGCGCCTCATGGTGGACACCGCTCGCACGGCCCGTATGTGCCTCAACCAACTTGGATACCCCGACCTCGCATGGGTCGCCGCCGAGGTCGGGGCGGGCGCCGCAACCGAACTCGACGACCCCCTCGTCAAAGCCGCTGTCGCCTGGGACCGGTGCGGCGCATTGCTGCATCAAGCGTCGCTGCCGGAAACCGTGGCTGTCGCCGAGGCCGCGCTGCGCGATCTCGAACCGCTCGCCGAAGCGAGCAACCCGCAGCGCGAGGCACTGTCGCTACGGGGCGCGCTGCACCTGCGGGCGGCGATCGCACACGCCCGCGGGAATCAGGGCACCGACGCGTGGTCGCGGATCACCGCCGCATTGGAGGACGCCGACCGGCTCGGAGAAGGGTTCTACGACCTCGACAATCACACCGTGTTCGGCCGCGGAACCGTCGCCGTGCACGCCGCCGAGGCAGGTGTCGAGGTCGACCAACCCGACACCGGTCTGAAGAAGGTCAAGGGCACGTCCGTCGACGAGGTGCCGAGCAAGGAACGCCAGACTCATTACAAGATCGACAAGGCGCGGGCGTACGAACGCATGGGTCGACGGCCGGCCGCCGTGGCGACGCTGCGGCAGGCGGCGAGCGATGCCCCGTACTACGTGCACGCCGACCCCATGGCTCGCGCATTGGTCTCGAACCTCGCGAGGGTCGGCGTTCCCTCGCAGGCGGCGGCGCTGTCGTCGCTGATTCGGAACATGGAACTCGTCCACTGACGGTCGCTCAACTCCCCCTGAAAAGCGCCCCCTAGGAAACCTAGGGGGCGCAGTCCTTCGTGCGGTGCACGCTCAATGGACAACGCTCCGTATGCGACAGATCACATGGGGGAAGTCAGATGGAACCCATCGACGCCCGACGCCCCGTCGACGCCGCACGCATCTACCTGCGCATGCTCGACTGGCCGATCGCGTTAGGGCACCGACACCGGCCCCGAGCCGGCTGTACCTGCGGCAACGTCAAGTGCCCTACGCCCGGCGCTCACCCTCTCCCCGGACCCTTCACCCCGATCCCGGCCGACAGCATCGAGGCGACCCTCGAAACCGCGCCCGGCGCCGGGCTCATCGCGCCGTGCGCCGCATTCGACGCCCTCGTGATGCCGCGGTGGCTCGGTCTGGCAACCATGGTCCCGCTCGACCGCGTGAGCCCGGTCCCGTTCATCGACTGCGGCACGTACTGCGCGCTGCTCGTGCTGCCGTCGACCGGCCGCTATGCGCTCGGCGAGCGGCCGCCGACGGTCGTCAAGTTGCGTACCTCCCCGCAGCAGTGGGTCGCGCTGCCGCCGACGCACGGCACCCGTTGGGATCCTCCGCCCTGGCAGGAGCAGACCGGCGCACGGCTGCCCCTGCTGCATGGCGGAGACGTGGGCCGGCACTTGCACGCTGCGCTGAACCATGTGGGGGCGCTGTGAGCACTGCCGAAAATGCCGCCCTCGGCTGGATCGGCGGCAGCATCGACGCCGCACTGACGATGTGGGGCAGAGGCGATCTCGCCGAGCTGCCCGTCGGCACCGCATGGGACGTCGTCCGCATGCCGCGTGCGCTCGGCTGGAAAGCCGTGCAGCAGATGCGCAGGAGCGATATCACCGTCGGCCCGGCGCAGCACAGCCCGAACGGCGTTGACGTCCTCGTGCCGGTCGGCTCGGCCGCCGCATGGGATCTGCCCGACTCGCAGGTTCTGACCGCCGACGCCCTCGTGCGGGTACCGCACCCGTCATTCGTCGCCCCCCGGACACAGCGGGGGCACACGTGGATCGTCTCGCCGCAGGACTGCGGGCCGCTCACCGACGCCGACATGCTGCACGAGGCGTACGCCGCAGCGCTCGCGGCATCACATATGGACGCCGCGAGGTGATCGTGATGGAGCAGGAGACAGGGACAGACAGAGTCGAGAGTCTGATCGGCGAGGCGTTCGACGCCGGACGCCAGCACGTCCCGCACGAGCGGTTCGTCGACCTCGACAAGCTGCTGCGCGAGGAGATCGACCGGCTCGTGCCGATGGTCGAGCAGCTCGCCGGATCGAGCAGCGTCAAATACCGGTCGCGCGAGTGGTACGCCTGCGATCACGCCTTGTTCAGCGCCGACTATCAGAAGTCGTTGCGACTGCCCGACTTCGGCCCGCTCGCTTGCGCGCTGCAGGTCGCAGAACTCGCCCGGCGTATCCGCGAACTGCAGAAGGTGCTACGGGAAGTAGGGGGCGTGCAGCCGTGAAACTGTGCACCATCTGCGACGAGCCGATCAGGCCTGACGAGCCGCACAAGCGGCACACCAGCAGCAAGCCGTCGGGGGGCATGCTGCCCACCTTCTTCACGCACGACCGCTGTCGACAGCGCCCGACGACCGTGCCGTTCATCGCAACGTGGTCGGCCGAGAACACCCTCGCCCCACCGACGATCGTCTCGCGGCTGGCAGGCGGGATCGGCTACGTCGGCGAGGTTCCCGACGACCGCGACCGCGGCGTGCTGTGGCGGCGCTCGATCGACCTGCGCGGCCGCGGCCGCCCGCTGTACGGCGACGTGCACCCCGGCCGGCAGCGCCTCGCCATGCGGCACGAGTTGTGCCAGGTGTGCGGCGAGCCCGCCAACTTTGACCCCCGCGGCACGCTGTGGCTGCTCGAAGACCGGCGCACGGACTACCCGGCGTGGCCGAACGATCTGATGACCACGCACCCGCCGATCTGCCGGCCGTGCGTACGCATTGCGCGGGCGCAGTGCCCGCACCTGTGGGCCGGCGCCGTGGCGGTGCTGGTCGGCCGCTCCGAGGTGTGCGGCGTCGTCGGGCAGCAGTACGCCGTCGGCCCGTTCGGGCCGCGCCACGTACGCGACGACACGGTTCTGTTCGAGGAACCGGCGATCGACTGGACGATCGCGTCACAGCTCATCCGGGCGTTGTACGACTGCACGTTCGTGAGCCTCGCCGAGCTAGCGGCGGCTCGCCCATGACCGAGGGGTGCCCGGCGGTCGAACGCTCCCCCCGTATCCCGCCGGGCACTCCTCACTCAGCGTTAAACCGGTCGTGCGGGATGTAACAGTCCCGTGTTGAAATATGCCCCCTGCACTTACTTCGCGTAGGTCCGGGGGATGATGACCCCGCTCCCTCTCTTGCATAAATGCACGGGAGCGGCTCGCCGTCGCCGCTCCGTGCCCCACACTGGAGAGGTGACAGCTGACGCCCCGACCCCCTCGTCTCCGCAAAGACAAGGGTCGGGGCGTCGGTGTTTCTGCAGGTCAACCCCTGGTGTGTTATTGAGTGTCAGACAAGTGACAGCTACGACACCTTCGCCACCTGGAGCGCCCCGAAGGCGCTGCCGGTCGTCTCCGGCACCGCCCGCCACTTCACCGTGATCAGGGAGACGGTCTCCGGCGGCGTGACCCTGCCGACCGGCGTCACCCGCTCCTTCCGGTCGGGCAACTACACCACCCGCCACTGGCAGGAGCAGTCCGCCCTGCTCAACCTCCCCGTGGTGACCAGCTCCAGCACGACCGCGGAGAAGCAGGCGTCCACCTTCACCATCGTGGCGGGCCTCGCCGACGCGAACGGCTACTCCTTCCGGGACGCGGCCGGCAACTACCTGCGCCACTGGGACTTCCGCGCCCGCTTCGACGCTAACGACGGAACCTCGACGTTCGCCAAGGACGCCACGTTCATCGCCCGGGCCAGTGCGACGACCGGCGCCGTCCGCCTGGAGTCGTACAACTACCCGGGCTACTTCCTGCGCCACTACAACTACCAGCTCCGTGTGGACCTGACGGCCGGCACCGATCTGTTCCGCCAGGACAGTTCCTTCGTCCCCGTCACCGCCTGGGCATGACCGACACCGCGAGAGAGAAGACCAGGATGAGCAACGGCTCGAACCCGTCCCGCCGCGGTGTACTCGGCGCGATGGCCGCCCTCACCGCCGGGATGACCATCGGTGGTGCCCCGTCCGCACGCGCCGCGGACGCAACTGCCTACGTGATGGGCTACTTCACCGAGTCCCCGGACTTCAGCGGCGCCGACTACGGCCTCCATCTGGCCGTCAGCACCGACTCCCTCCAGTGGACCCCGCTCAACCAGAACAATCCCGTCGTGACCCCGACGGGCGGCACCGGCGGCCTGCGCGACCCGTTCATCATGCGCAAGCAGGACGGCACCTTCGTGGTGATCGCCACCGACCTCAAGGGCACCGACTGGAGCCTGCAGAGCCAGTACATCCATGTCTGGGACTCCGCCGACCTGCGCACCTTCACCGGTTACCGCCGGCTGAAGCTGCACGAGATGGCCACCCACAGCTGGGCGCCCGAGGCGTACTGGGACGCGGGCCGCGGCCAGTACGGAATCATCTACTCGGCCGTCAACTCCAGTGGCCACAACGTCATCATGGTGAACTACACGACCGACTTCGTGACGGCGTCGGCCACGCAGGTCTTCTTCGACCCCGGCTACGACGTGATCGACGGCGACCTGGCCGTCGGTGTGAACGGCGTGAACTACCTGTACTTCAAGAAGGATCAGACGCTGGTCGGCGCCAGGTCCACGTCCCTGAACCCGGGCAGCTTCACCGTGTTCAGCACGCCGGTCGCCCATGGCGGCACCGAGGCCCCGACGCTCGTGAAGTCGCTGACGTCCAGCGCCTGGTACCTCTGGGGCGACACCTACACGCCCAACGGCGTCTTCTACGCCTGGCAGTCCACCGACCTGGCCGCCGGCACCTGGACCGCGGTCGACCAGCGGCTCTACACCCAGCCGCTCAACTCCAAGCACTGCACGATCCAGTCGATCACCACGGCCGAGTACAACAACCTCGTGGCGAGGTACGGGACTCCGTCCTGGAACCGGATCAAGTCCTACAACTACCCGGCCCGTTACGTCCGCCACTCCGACTACACCGGCAGGATCGACGAGTACCCGTTCGACCCGTTCGCCGACTCGCAGTGGAAGCTCGTGCCGGGTCTCGCCGACGCCGCGGGAGTGTCCTTCCAGTCGGTCAACTACCCGACCCGCTACCTGCGGCACTACAACTACCAACTGCGGCTGGACGCCACCGACAGCACGACGGCGTTCGCGCAGGACGCCACGTTCTACCGGACCGCGGGCCTGGCCGACACCTCATGGTCATCTTTCCGCTCGTACAACAACCCGGACCGTTACATCAGGCACGCAAACTACGTGCTGCGCATCGATCCCATCTCCACCGCCACCGCCAGGGCCGACGCCACGTTCTCCGTCGGCTACTGACCCTCTCGCCCCCAGGAGACACCCCCATGTCACCCCACCGCAGACTTCTCGCCTGTCTGGCAGCGGCAGCCGCCACCCTGGGCGGACTCACGGCGGCCGCTCCCGCCGCGGCGGCCGCCGACTCGGGCACCTTCAACGTGCTCTCCTACAACGTCGCCGGACTCCCCGAGGCCATCTCCAGCGCCCCCACGCCGCGCGAGTCCGCCACCACGACGATCGGCCAGCGGATAGCCCCGTACGACGTCGTCCAGGTACAGGAGGACTTCAACTACCACGCCTACCTCTACGCCGCCGACACCGCGCACGCCTACCGCACCGCGACCAGCGGCGGCGCGGGCATAGGCAGCGGTCTCAACACCCTGTCGAAGATCTCCTACGACGCCGACGACTTCGAGCGGGGCGACTGGAACTCCTGCCAGCTCGACTCGGGCGACTGCCTCACCCCCAAGGGCTTCACGTTCATGCGGGAGCGCCTCGCCGAGGGCGTCTACGTCGACTTCTACAACCTGCACACCAACGCCGGTACCAGTGACGGCGATCTGGCCTCGCGCGCGGACAACCTCAACCAGCTCACCGCCTTCATCCAGAGCCACTCGGCGGGCAACGCCGTCGTGGTCATGGGCGACACCAACACCCGCTACACCCGCTCCGGCGACACGATCCGCGAGTTCAACGCGGCCAACGGTCTGACCGACGCCTGGGTGCAGCTCATCCGCGGCGGAACTCCGCCCGCCAAGGGCAGCGACGCGCTGGTCTGCGACCAGACGGGCACGACCGTGCCCAACACCTGCGAGGTCGTCGACAAGATCCTCTACCGCGGCAGCAAGCTGGTCTCCCTCAACGCCACCTCGTACAACAACGAGCACGCCAAGTTCCTGGAATCCGGCACCAACCTCATGCTCTCCGACCACGACCCGATCACGGCCGGCTTCACCTGGTCGCGCAACTCCGCCTTCCAGCTGAGCGACCAGTTCGGCGGCCCGCACGGGAACTACTTCACCGACATCGACAGCGTGCCGGCCGGCGCCCGCGCCACCACCGTCTCGCTGCGCGCCGGTTCACGCGTCGACCAGATGGCGCTGACGCTGAGCAACGGCACGACGCTGGCGCACGGCGGCACGGGCGGCACCGCCTCCTCGCTCACCCTCGGCAGCGGCGAGTACATCACCTCTACTCAGCTGTGCCAGGGCGTGAAGGACAGTCAGACGCGGATCTTCTACACGAAGTTCACCACCAACCTCGGCCGCACCCTGGCCGGCGGCACGACCACCTCCGACTGCGTGACCCGCACCGCGCCGTCCGGCTGGCAGATCGCCGGCTTCCACGGCCGCACGGGCGACGAAGTCGACAAGATCGGGTTCATCTACACACAGCGCTGACCGGTTCCCCGCCACGCCTCGATGGGCGTGGCGGGGTCCCCGCTAGCTCACGAAGCTCATGAGGAGAGCCACTCGGTGGCGTTCAGGGCGAGGGCGGCGTTCGTCGCGCCGGTGTCGTTCCAGCCGTCGTAGAGCGTGTTGCCCGACTGCCCTGTGCCGTCGTCGATCGGCGAACTGTCGCCCCAGAAGGCGACCTTGCCGCTGCCGAAGGTGCTGGTCGCGAAGAACGCGCCGGTGTTGCCCGAGTAACCGCTGCGGTAGAGAAGCCCCTTGGCGGCCGAGTTGTCGCCCGGCTTGAGCGTGGCGGTCGTACCGCTGGCGATCAGGCTCTTGGTGACCGTGCCGAACGAGCCGTGCAGGACAGGGTCGGTGCTGTCGGAGATCGCGGCCGGGTAGCCGGAGCTGATGCTCAGCGAGTCGATGGAGAAGCCGAACGGGTCGGTGCTGTCGACACTGTTGCTGCTCATCAGGTCGTTGAGGACCTCGACCGCGTCCTCGCCGTCGTTGTTGCGGTCGGCGCCGGTGTGGTCGGAGATCAGGAAGAGGCCGCCGCCGTTCTTGACGAACGACATGATCGCGGTCTTCTCGGCTGTGGTGAAGAGGGTGTTGGGCTCGGGCAGCACCAGCGTGTCGAAGTTCGACAGGTCGGTCGCGGCGGAGCCGCCGTAGGTGAGCCCTGAGCCCGAGGGCAGCGTGTCCAGGGAGTAGTCGCCGGTCTTCTGCAACGCCACACCCCAGGAGGAGAGGGCACCCGTCCAGTCGGTCTCCGCGGACGGCGAAGCGTCCTCGCCCAGCGGGTCCGGCTGGCTGGTGGAGACGACCCAGTCGGCGTTGCCGGCCGTCTCGGCATGGGCGTTGTCGAACAGAACGCGGTGGGGGGTCGCCGCGTGGGCGGGTGCGACGGTGGCCGCCTGGAGGGCGGCGCCCGTGGTCAGGAGGGCCAGCACCGTGAGAGCGGTGGTGAGTCTGTTCCGGGGCTTTGCGAGGCCGAGCATCCTGCGTTCCTCCATGAGTGGGGGGATATGGGGGGAGGGCAGTGCGGGTGCCAATCTGCGCGCGTAGAACGGCAGTTGGGGAAGCGCCGTTCGACACGAGGGTGGACGGTACACACAAGATCCGGACCTCCGGCAGGCCTCGCCGCGAGTTCACGTAGATCTCTTACCTACACACCCGGTCTCTCCGCCCCGGCCCACGGATCCGTCACGAAGCGTCCACGAGCCAGGGCCTGACCTGCTTGCGCGCCTCGTGCAGGCGGGACTTGAGCGTGCCCAGCGGGATACCGACGCGCTCGGCGACCTCGGCGTAGTCCAGCTGGCAGATGTCCCGGTAGACCAACGGCGCCACCAGATGCGGGTGTTCACGCTCCAGGCGCTCCAGTGCCTCCAGGAGGTCGACCCTGGACCCCGCGATCACACTCGTGGTGCGCGGGTCGACATGCTGCGACGCGTCGATCTCGGCCGGCTGCTCGGCCGCCCGGCGCTTCAGCTCGCGGTACTTCTGGCGGGCGCAGTTGGCGACCACCGTGTACAGCCAGGTGCTGAAGCGGCTGCGGCCCTCGAACGTGGTGATCTTCCGCGCCACTTGAAGAAGCACGTCCTGCGCCGCTTCCTCGGCGTCCTCCCGGCAGGGCAGGAAGCGCCCGCAGCGCCGCAGGACTTCGGGCCGGATCTTGTGGAGCAGCACGTCAAGGGCCGCCCCGTCACCGGCGGCCGCACGCAGAGCGAGCTGCTCGGTCTCCGCCGCGTCCTGCACCGCGTGCTCCCCTCGGGGTCGATCAGAGCCAGGTCAGAGGCCAGGCATGATAGTCGCATGCATTCCCTGCAGCGGATCGGCCGCTACCGTCTTGACCGGCGGCTGGGCTCCGGCGGCTTCGGCGTCGTCTGGCTCGCCCACGACGACGTGCTGGAGGCAGCCGTCGCCGTGAAGGTGCTGTCCGAGAACTGGGTCGACCACCTCGACATCCGGGAGCGCTTCCTCTCCGAGGCCCGGCTGCTGCGCCGCGCCGACTCCAATCGGGTCGTCCAGGTCTACGACATCGGTGAACTCCCCGACGGCAGGCCGTACTTCGTGATGGAGTACGCCGACGGCGGCACCCTCGCCGAGCGGGTCGCCGCCGGACCGCTGCCCGTCGCCGAGGCCCTGCGTCTGACGGCGCTCGCGGCCCGGGGAGCGGCCGCACTGCACGAGGCCGGCATCGTGCACCGGGACATCAAGCCGTCCAACGTGCTGCTGCGCACCTCGCCCGGCGGCTCCGACCGCGTCCTGCTCGCGGACCTCGGCCTGGCCAAGAGCCTGGCCCAGGCGTCCGGGCTCACCATGGCGGCGGGTTCGGCGGGTTACACGCCGCCCGAGCAGGCCGAGCCCGGGTCCGGGATCGACGCGCGGGCCGATGTGTACAGCCTGGGCGCCCTCGGCTACCACCTCGTCACGGGCTCGGTCCCCGGGCCGCCCGGCAAGGTCGTACGGCCGGACCGGCTCCGTACGGATCTGGCCCCGGACGTCCAGCGGGCGTTGCTGCGCGCCATGGAGCCCGACCGCGAGCGGCGCTGGCCCACCGCGCTGGGGTTCGCGGCGGAACTCGACCGGCTGGCCGTGCAGGTGTCGCCCGGAGCGGCACCCGGGCCGCGCCGCCGTCGCCGGACCGTGGTCACGGCCCTGGCCGCCACGGTCGTCGTCGGCGCGGTCGGGGTCACCGCTGCGATCGTGCTCCGCGAGCCCGCCGACAAGACCGTTCAGGTGGCGGACAGTTCCGGCCGGGTCACGGCCGAGGTGCCCCGTGCGTGGGGCCGTCAGCTGCGTGACTCCGGATGGAATCCGAAGACCCTGGGCCTGCGGGACGGGACGGAACCCGGTCTCGCCGTCGCGGACGATCTGGCGAAGTGGCAGGACCTCCGATCCGGCGTCAACGGAGCGTTCATCGGTCTCAGCGAGCACGGCGACGTCACCACCGAGGTCGGCGCGATCACGCACACCGGATGCCACTACGACGGCAGCCGCACTTACACCGGCACGCGCTGGCACGGGCTGATACGGACCTGGATCGACTGCCCGGGCAGCGGCGGCTCCCTCACGGAGGCAGGGCTCACACCGACGGGCGGCGCCGAACAGCCGCAGGTGTACGTGCAGATCCGGCAGGACGACGGCAGTGACGCGATCGACAGTGTGCTCGGCTCGGTGCGGGTCGGGGCCTGATCCGCCTCTGGGCAGGTACGTGACCCGCTTCCGTGCGGTGAAGGGCCTGGCTCGAAACTCCGTCCGATGAAGGCCTGGCTCGAAATCCCCGCCGAACCCGTGAACTTTTCCGTGGCCCGGTGCATCGGACCTTGATGACGGGGCATTTGGCGCCGTGCGTACGCGTCAGGACGCGTGCGGTGATCCTCGAAGAGATTCTCAAGGAGTGGTGAGATGGCGACCTTCCGGCATGGCACGGCGGACCGGTACCGGCCCGGCGCGGTTCCCGCACGCCGTACCTCGACCCCGGCTCGCCTGGCGGCGCTGGTCGCGGGCATCGCGATGGTGGGCCTGCTCTCGGGCTGCGGTTCCGACAACGGCGCGAGCAGTGCGCCGCAGACGCTGCCGGGCACCGCCCAGCCCGCCTCCGGCGACGGGAGCACGGAAACCGGCGGGAGCACCGCCGCCGACCCGACCAGCACAGCGACGGAGAGCGCCATCGTGCCCGGTTCCGGCACGACCACCCCGGCCTCTTCCACGACCGGCTCCTCCAGCACCCGCTGCCACACCTCCGAACTGAGCGCGTCGGTCGGCGACAACGACCCCGGCGCCGGGCAGGAGAACTTCCCCATCGTCCTGACGAACACCTCTCAGCGCACCTGCACCCTGCGCGGCTTCCCCGGAGCGGCGTTCGTCGACGCCTCCGGCAAGCAACTGGGGCCCGACCCCGAGCGTTCCTCGGAGTCACCCGCGACGGTGAAGCTCGCTCCGGGACAGCAGGCGTGGGCCGGCCTCACCTTCTCCAACCCGGAGATCAGCGGGGCTCGTACGGCCACTCCCGCCGCGCTGCTCGTCACACCGCCCGACGAGAAGGACTCGCTCAAGGTGAAGTGGACGCAGGGCAAGGTGCCCGTCTCGGGCAATGCCTCGACGGTGTCCCTGACGGTCGTGCGCCCGGGCACTGATTCCTGACCCCCACCCGGGCCGGTGGAGTGGCTGGAGGCTCAGGATCCGCTCACCGGCGGTCTCCGCCGCTTCCGTCGTGTCCGTCTCCGTAGCCGTCTCCGTATCCGTCGCCGGACCCATCGTGCTGCCCGTCCCCGGAGCAGTAGTAGTTGTAGGGGTAGTAGCAGGAGCCGTACGTCGGTGACGCGGACGACGGGGTCGTCTCCGGGGTCGAAACTGTCGCCGAGGGCTTGGGGGTGGTGGTGGGCGACGGGGTATTCGAGGGAGTGGCAGCGGGGTCGGCCACGGGCGCCCTGGACTCACTGGCGGCACCCCAGTTGACCACCTCGAGCTGGAGCGAGGGCGAGGTGGTGTCGAGCGTCCAGCGCTGGGCCGGCTCGTCCTCGCGGACCTTGAGGACGAGGGCCGCTTCTTCCTCGGCTGAGGCGGGGGTGAGGGCCAGGTCCTGGTTCCAGCGCGGCACCAGGGCGCCCTGAAGCGTGAAGTCGTAGCGCACGTTCTTGGTGTCCGGCTGCGAATCGCCCGTACACGGGGCCAGTTGGACCGAGTAGCCGAGGTGGGAGTCGAGGCAGAGGTCGGGTTCGGCCACGTTGCGCAGCTGTCCGTCCTCCTCGTACGACCACTGCTGGACCGACTTCGAGGTGCACGAGGTGAGTTGGGTCTCCGCGCCCTTCACGGGCTTGTCGCCGACGACGCCGATGCACAGCCCGTTGCCGGCGTTGCGCAGCCGGCCCCCCGTGGTGATCGGCTGGTCACCGGATCCGATCCAGGACGGGTTCGCGCCGGGCGCCTTGTCCGGGCCGGAACTGGGCGCCCCGGAGGTCCCGTCGGCCACGCTGTCCTCGCCGGAGCCGAGACCGGCCCACACGACGAGCGGGACCACGATCAGCGCGCTCACGGTCAGCACGGCGAGGGCGACGTTCCGGCGGCGGGAGGCGCGCCGGGGGGCCTTGTGCGTCGGCGGGCGGGAGTCGGTGTGCGCGTGACCGCGCGGCGTGGGCCGCGGGGGGAAGCTCGGGGGGCGCGGGGCGTCGGCCGGAAGGTGGGGGTGTTCGGTCTGGGCGGTTTCCGCGGGCGCGGGGGGTTCGGTCACTTCGACGATGGCGGTGGTGCGTCCCCGCCGGGTGTCGAGGTAGGTGTGCGCGCCCCAGCCGAGTACGGCTTCGGCAAGCGGGCGGGCGAGTCTGCCGTTGAACTTGTTCAACTGGTCGGCGGCGTGACGGCAGTGCGCACATCTGGTCATGTGGCGCCGCAGGTCGGGGTCGAGGTCGGCGCCGCCGCGCCGGAGGGACACGTCGAGCATGCGGTTGTAGCGGCGGCACACCTCCGCGGGGGCCAGTTCGCGATGGATTTCCAGGCAGCCCTCGCGCAGGCGCTCGCGGGCCCGCCGCAGTTCCACGGCGGCGTCGTCCTCGTCGAGGCCCAACAGGGCGGCGGGCACCTGCAGTTGCTCCGCCTCGGCCTCGGTGTGCCAGAGCAGGCAGCGGGCCGGCTCCGGCAGCCGCTGGAACGCCCTGGCCAGCAGGCGTCTGCTCTCGGGCGGAAGGAGCCGCGCCGCTGCCCGCTCCTCACCGTCCGGGCCGGACCGCAGTTCGGGATGGAGCTGTTCGCTGCGCCGGTCCGTGAGCCACTCGGCGGCTATTCGGCGCACCGCGACCAGCAGTTGTGGGCGCCATGCGGCCGTCGGCCCGGTCTGCCGAAGCGATTCCCCGAACAGTCTGGTGAATGCGGCAGTGGTGAGCATTCCGGCGGGGCGCACACCGTCGGTGCACAGTCGCGCGTAAGAGAAGACCGCTTCCCAGTGCCTGTCCAGGAGTTCACCGACGGGATAGTTCGCCGGAGCGTTCCCCGGACTCTTCTTCAGGTCGGCCGCGAGCCGCTCATCCGAGACCTCGAACAGACGAGCGGGGGTTGGAGAATTGGACAGAGCTGTGTCATTCACGTCCGCTTTCCTCCCAAAGGTAACGCAGGAATAAGTCCATACCAATGGGTATGTAGTCCACCCGACGAAGCGGAGGGACTACCCATGGGGGGTTGCACCACGCACGACCACCTCAGGCGGCTCTGGTGAAGCGAGGGGCGGACGAGTGCACCGTATGCGTACAGAAGGAAGCGAATATTGTCTGCACGCCGACAACGCACACCTTTGCACAGAGTGACGAGTCGGAACAAGCGCTCTCGCGATTTTCCCTTTTCCTTCGAGAGCGTGAATATTGACGGAAGGTCAGGACGGGTGCCCGTGCAAATGAAATTCGGATTCCCGCGGCAGCCGGAGCCGGGTCCGCTCCATCGAACTCACGACCCCACCCACCAGGCGAACACCCATCCGCCCAAAAGTCGCCCAGCCGTCAATGGCACCCCTGGCATGCCCATGCAATGCAGGACATTGGGAGCGCTCCCGATGCCGTTTTCCATTCACCGCGTCACGGGGCAGCCGGCCCATCGGCCGCGGGTTGCCGCATCCCGCGGTCAGTGGCCCCTGATCGCCCGGGGCGCGTAGGGCTGCTCCAGTTCCTCGATCTCCTTCTCCGTCAGTTCCACGGCGACCGCGGCGACCGCGTCCTCGACGTGGTGCGGCCTGGTCGCGCCGACGATCGGGGCAGTCACCGTGTTCTGGTGCAGCAGCCAGGCGAGGGCGATCCGGGCGCGCGGGACCTCACGCGCGGCGGCGATCCGGGCGACGGCGTCGACGATCTCGCGGTCGCCCTCCCGGTAGAGCCTCTTGCCGTACTCGTCGGTCCGGCTGCGCGCGGTGACCGCGTCCCAGTCGCGGGTGAGCCGGCCTCGGGCCAGCGGGCTCCAGGGCAGTACGCCGACGCCCTGGTCCGCGCAGAGCGGGAGCATCTCGCGCTCCTCCTCCCGGTAGAGGAGGTTGTAGTGGTTCTGCATGGACACGAACCGCGTCCAGCCGTTCAGCCGCGCCGTGTACTGGGCCTTGGAGAACTGCCAGGCGTACATCGAACTCGCCCCGATGTACCGGGCCTTGCCCGCCTTCACCACGTCGTGCAGGGCTTCCATCGTCTCCTCGACGGGAGTCGCGGGGTCGAACCGGTGGATCTGGTAGAGGTCCACATAGTCGGTGCCCAGTCGGCGGAGGCTGTTGTCGATCTCCGTCATGATCGCCTTGCGGGACAGACCACGCGCGTTGGGGCCCTCGTACATCGCGCCGTTCACCTTGGTGGCGATGACGATCTCTTCACGGCGCGCAAGGTCCGCGAGGACCCGGCCGACGATCTCCTCGCTGGTGCCGTCGGAGTAGACGTTCGCGCTGTCGAAGAAGTTGATGCCGGCTTCCAGCGCCTGGCGGATCAACGGGCGCGTCGCCGACTCGTCGAGGGTCCACTCGTGGACGCCACGGTCGGGAATCCCAAAACTCATGCAGCCCAGGCATATCCGGGACACGTCCAGGCCCGTCGAACCGAGCTTCACGTCCTGCATGCTCACTCCTGCTCTCGGCGGCGGTGGGGGTGAGGCTCGGCACGGCGGCCGTGGCAGGCCGCGGTCAAGACCTTCGGGGGAGCCATTCCCGATCGGGGACGCCTTAGTCGCGCGGCCGCCGCCGACGGAACCGGCGGGGCTGCCCCCAGCCATGACGGACACGCTCTCAGCCGCCGCGCCCCCGTGCCATGGCCCGGAACTCCAGTGGCGTACGCCCGTCCCTCTTACGGAAGAACTTGCTGAAGTCGCCCGGGTCGGTGAAGCCGAGTCGGGTGCCGACGGCTGCTGCGGAGGCGTCGGTGTGGACGAGGAGGCGCTTGGCCTCCAGCAGGATGCGGGCGTCCAGGTGCTGCTTGGCGGTGTGGCCGGTGGCGGCGAGGGTGGCGCGGGTGAGGGTGCGCACGCTGTAGCCGAGGGAGGCGGCGTGGTCGGCGACGCGGTGGGTGCGGGCGAAGTCGCGTTCGACGGCGGCGTGGTAGCGGCGGAAGGTGTCGTCGGCGAGCACGGGGGACGCGGGCGCCGGGCCGGCGTGCGCGAGGCGGAGCAGCAGTACCGCCAGCAGGTGGCGCACTGCCTCGATGTGCGCGTCGAGCGGGATGGACGCCAGGTCGGCGTACTCCTGGGTGAGATGCCGCAGCGCGAGTTGTACGGCGCGGGCGTGCGGGCCCGTCGGCAGCAGCGGTGACTGGTCGTACGGCGGCTCGGCGGCGACGAAGCCGGGCTGCCAGATGACGAAGGTGCCGCGTGCGGTGGCGAGGTCGGCCGGGGTGTACCGGTGGACCTGCCCCGGCCTGATCCAGATCCAGCTGCCCGCCGGGAGTTCGTGGTCGGTGAAGTCCACGGAGTGGTGGAGCGTGCCGGCCCGTACGTGGATCAGGTGGTGGAAGGCGGGCCGCATCGGAGCCCCGAGGTCGATGCCCCGGCGGCGGCCCCGGGCGCGCAGCTCCGTGAAGTCCAGGACGTCCATGCCGATGGGCGCGCCCAGCTCCGGCCGGTAGGCGACGTCCGTGATGGAAGTCTGTCCGTTTTTCACCATGATCAGTCCCCAGCGTACCCCTGGACCTGCGTAAACGCTCTTAGCGTCGAAAGGGACGGACGAGCGAAGGGGTTGAGCGGTATGCGGCTGACCGTGGGGATGACCGGGGCGACGGGCGCCGTGTTCGGCATCCGTCTGCTGGAGAACCTGCGTGAACTGCCCGGGGTGGAGACCCATCTCGTGCTGTCCCGCTGGGCGCGTACGACGATCGAGCTGGAGACCGGCCGCAGCGTCCGCGAGGTGGCGGAACTTGCCGATGTCGTGCACCGGCCGGACGACCAGGGCGCCACGATCTCCTCGGGGTCGTTCCGGACCGACGGCATGGTCGTCGTGCCCTGCTCGATGAAGACCCTCGCCGGGATCCGGCTCGGCTACGCCGACGGGCTCATCGGCCGGGCCGCCGACGTGGTCCTCAAGGAGCGCCGCCGGCTGGTGCTCGTCCCGCGGGAGACCCCGCTGAGCGAGATCCACCTGGAGAACATGCTCGACCTGGCGCGCAAGGGCGTGCAGATCGTGCCGCCGATGCCGGCCTTCTACAACCACCCGGCCTCGGTCGACGACATCGTCGATCACATCACCGCCCGGATCCTCGACCAGTTCGAGCTGCCGGCGCCCGCGGCCAGACGCTGGGAGGGCATGCGCGCCGCCCGGACCGTCCGCCCCGTCGCCTGAGAGAACACCTGCCTGAGAGATGGAGCCACCCATGGCATACGACGACCTCCGTTCGTTCCTGGACACCCTTGACAAGGAGGGCCAGCTGCTGCGGATCACCGACGAGGTGCTGCCCGAGCCCGACCTCGCGGCCGCGGCCAACGCCGCGGGGCGGATCGGCGAGGGTGCCCCGGCGCTGTACTTCGACAACGTGTCGGGCTTCACCGATGCCCGGATCGCGATGAACGTGCACGGTTCGTGGCGCAATCACGCGCTCGCCCTGAACCTGCCGTCCGCCACCTCCGTCAAGGACCAGGTGGAGGAGTTCGCGCGCCGGTGGGACGCCTTTCCGGTGACGCCGGAGCGCCGCGAGGACGCGCCCTGGCGCGAGAACACCGTGGCGGGCGAGGACGTCGACCTTTTCCGGATCCTTCCGCTGTTCCGGCTGAACGACGGCGACGGCGGGTTCTACCTGGACAAGGCGGCCGTGGTCTCCCGCGATCCCGAGGACCCGGAGGACTTCGGCAAGCAGAACGTCGGCACCTACCGGATCGAGGTCATCGGCCGGAACAGGCTCGCCTTCCAGCCCGTCCCGATGCACGACGTGGCCCAGCATCTGCGCAAGGCCGAGGAGCGCGGCGAGGACCTGCCGATCGCGATCACCCTGGGCAACGACCCGGTGATGACCATCGTGGCGGGCATGCCCATGGCCTACGACCAGTCCGAGTACGAGATGGCCGGCGCCCTGCGCGGCGCGCCCGCGCCGATCGCCACCGCGCCGGAGACCGGCTTCGACGTGCCGTGGGGCTCGGAGGTGGTCATCGAAGGCGTCATCGAGAGCCGCAAGCGGCAGATCGAGGGCCCGTTCGGCGAGTTCACCGGGCACTACTCGGGAGGCCGCCGGATGCCGGTGATCCGTATCGACCGGGTCTCCTACCGCACCGACCCCGTCTTCGAGTCCCTCTACCTCGGCATGCCGTGGACCGAGGTGGACTACCTGGTCGGCCCCAACACCTGCGTCCCGCTGCTGAAGCAGCTGCGCGCCGAGTTCCCCGAGGTGCAGGCCGTCAACGCCATGTACACCCACGGGCTCGCCGTGATCATCTCCACGAAGAAGCGGTACGGGGGGTTCGCCAAGGCGGTCGGTATGCGTGCGATGACCACGCCGCACGGGCTCGGTTACGTCGCTCAGGTGATCCTGGTCGACGAGGACGTGGACCCCTTCAACCTGCCGCAGGTGATGTGGGCGATGTCGGCGAAGGTGAACCCGAAGGACGACGTCGTGATCATCCCGAACCTGTCGGTCCTCGAGCTGGCTCCGGCCGCCGATCCCGCGGGTATCACCAGCAAGATGATCATCGATGCGACCACGCCCGTCGCCCCTGACGTACGCGGCAACTTCAGCACTCCGGCGAAGGACCTGCCGGAAACCGCCGAGTGGGCCGTCCGCCTCCAGTCGCTGCTCGCCGCCCGCTGACCGTCGTAGGAATCGAGGAACCCCCGGATGATCTGCCCCCGTTGCGCCCACGACACCATCGAGACCGTCACCACCTCACCGGTCCCCGGCGTCTGGGACGTCCTCCAGTGCGCCCGCTGCCTCTACATGTGGCGCACCACCGAGCCCGCCCGCCGCTCCACCCGCGAGGCCTACCCGGCCGAGTTCCGCATGACCCGGTCCGACATCGACAACGCGATCGAAGTCCCGGCCGTTCCGCCGCTGCTGCCGCGCTAGCAGACGGACCCTCCCCCTTTAACGCCGAAGTATCGGATTAACACCGACGTATCGGATCCCACCCTTATTACGTAAGGGTGGGTTTCGGCAATACGGCGTAAAACTTGTTGCAAGTTCAATTTACCTGACCGAAAACTGTCCTTGTTCAAGCAGTCTGTGAGTACTAGTTTCTGACGATCCGTCAAGTCAGTTTCCTGTCAGACTAGTTGGGACGAAGGTGGACAGGTGTGAACGACTCCCAAGCTCTGTGTGTGCTCCCGGTGGGAGTCTGGTTACCAGCTGGTAAGTCAGGCCCTCGAAGCTGTGTCGGCGACGTTAAATCCCGCACGCCAACCGCCCTTTGAGAGTTTGACTTTCACATGTGTGCGCAATGACTATGAGCGGGCCGCGCACCGAAGTCGCTGCGCGTTCCAGCGCTCTCCCCCACCTTTCCTCACACTTGTGTGATTTGGAGCGTTCGCGTGCCTGTGCCGAATTTTGATACTTCCGGGCTGTTTGCCGTAGAAGACATCGTCATCGCCGTGAACCCGTTCGCCGTCCCGTCGGCACGGCTCACCGCGGCCGCCGTACGGGCCGGTGGTCTGGGGGTGCTCGACCTCACCTCGGGTGGGCGCCGTGCCGCGGCTCAACTCGCGCTCGCCGAGGAGTGGTCGGCCGCCGGATTCGGCGTACGTGTGGCTGACAACGATGCCTTTCCCGCGCGGGATCTCCCCGCCTGCGTGCACACGGTCCTGCTGACCACCGACGCCGCGTGCACGCCCGCCGACTTCCCCGGCCGCCGCGTGCTCGTCGAGGTGACCGGCCGTGAACAGGCTCTGCGGGCCGCGTCGGCCGGGGCTCACGGACTGATCGCCCGGGGCCACGAGGCCGGCGGTCCCGTGGGCGAACTGAGCACCTTCGTACTGGTGCAACAGCTGCTCGCCGACGCGGAGTTCCACCTGCCGGTCTGGGCCTGCGGCGGTGCCGGACCGCACACCGCGGCGGCCGTCGTCGCCGGTGGCGGCGCCGGTGTCGTGCTCGACACCCAGCTCGCGCTGCTCACCGAGACCGAGGCCGAACTGCCCGCCGGGACCACCGCACTGCTCGCCGGGCTGGACGGCTCCGAGACCACCGTGGAGGACGGCCGACGCGTCGTACGGCGCCGCAGACCCGGCGCCGTCCCGGCCGAGGACGGCTCCCCGGCCCCCGAGATCGGCCAGGACGGTTTCCTCGCGGCCCGCTTCCAGGAACAGTGGGGCACCGTCCACGCGGCGGTACGCGGAGTATGCGACGCGGTACTCGACACCCTCAAGAACGCGGGCCCCGCTCTCGCCCCAGGTGGCGCGGGCAGCCGCGCTCTCGGAACCCGACTGCCGGTCGCCCAGGGGCCGATGACCCGCGTGAGCGACCAGGCCGCGTTCGCCGCCGAGGTGAGCGGCGCGGGCGCGCTGCCCTTCATCGCCCTCGCGCTCTCCGGCGCCGACCAGACCCGCGCCATCCTTGAGGAGACCCGGGACGCGCTGGGCGACAGGCCGTGGGGTGTCGGCGTCCTCGGATTCGCCGACGAGGAGATCAAGGCCGCCCAGTTGGAGGTCGTACGGGAGATCCGCCCCTCGCACGCGATCATCGCGGGCGGCCGTCCCGCGCAGGCCGCCGCGCTGGAGGAAGTGGGCATCTCAACGTTCCTGCACGTGCCCTCCCCCGGTCTGCTGAAGCAGTTCTTGGAGGCGGGCGCACGCAAGTTCATCTTCGAGGGCGCCGAATGCGGCGGCCATGTCGGCCCGCGCAACAGCTTCCCGCTGTGGGAGGCGCAGCTCGGCGTGCTCGACGACTTCCTCACAGGGGCGAAGAAGGGCACGGCCGCCGAGCTGCAACTGCTGTTCGCCGGCGGCGTGCACGACGAGCGGTCCGCCGCCATGGTCACCGCCCTCGCCGCGCCGCTCAGCGCGCGGGGTGCCGCAGTGGGCGTGCTGATGGGCACGGCGTACCTGTTCACCGAGGAGGCCGTGACCGCGGGCGCGGTGCTGCCCCTGTTCCAGCGGCAGGTGATCGACGCCGAGCGCACCGATCTCCTGGAGACCGCTCCGGGACACGCCACCCGCTGCGTGCGCAGCCCGTTCACCGACGAGTTCGCCGCCGTCAAGGAGGAGCTGGCCACCCGCGAGATACCCGGCCGCGAGGCCTGGGAGCAGTTGGAACAGCTCAACGTCGGGCGGCTGCGGCTGGCCAGCAAGGGCATCGAGCGGACCGACGGCGGGTTGAGTGCGGTAGGCGAGGAACGGCAGCTCGCCGAGGGCATGTTCATGGCCGGCGAGGTCGCCGTGCTGCGCTCGGAGGTCACCACCGTCGCCGCGCTGCACACCGCGGTCACCACCGGCGCGGCGCACTTCCTCACGGCACGGCTGCGCAGCCTGGGCATCGAGGAACCGGCCGCCCCGCCCGCCCCCGAGCCGCTGGACATCGCCATCGTCGGCATGGCCTGCATGTTCCCCGGCGCCCCCGACCTCGCCACCTTCTGGGCGAACGTCCTCGCCGGAGGGGACGCGGTCACCGAAATACCCGCGACCCGCTGGGACGCGGACCTGTACCACGACCCGGACGGCGCGGGCGAGAAGACGCCGTCCCGCTGGGGCGGATTCCTCCCCGAGATCCCCTTCGAGCCGCTGCGGTACGGGATTCCGCCCGCCTCCCTGCCCGCCATCGAGCCCGTGCAGCTGCTGGCCCTCGAAGCCGCCCGCCGTGCTCTGGAGGACTCCGGCTACGGAAGCCGGGCCTTCGACCGGGCCCGCGCATCCGTCGTGTTCGGCGCGGAGGCCGGCAGCGACCTGTCGAACGCCATGACGCTGCGTTCCGTACTGCCGTCCTACCTCGGAAGCCTGCCGCCCGCGCTCGACGAGCAGCTGCCGCGCCTGACCGAGGACTCCTTCCCCGGCATCCTGGCCAACGTCATCTCCGGCCGGATCGCCAACCGCCTCGACCTCGGCGGCGCCAACTACACCGTCGACGCGGCCTGCGCCTCCTCCCTCACCGCGGTCGACGTGGCGTGCAAGGAACTGGTGAGCGGGACCAGCGACCTGGTGCTGTGCGGCGGCGCCGATCTGCACAACGGCATCAACGACTACCTGCTCTTCGCCTCCGCCCACGCCCTCTCGCCCTCCGGCCGTTCGGCCCCCTTCGACAGCGCGGCCGACGGCATCGCGCTCGGCGAGGGCGTCGGCTGTGTCGTGCTCAAGCGGCTCGCGGACGCCGAGCGGGACGGCGACCGGGTGTACGCGGTCATCAAGGGCGTCGGCAGCGCCAGCGACGGCCGGGCGCTCGGCCTCACCGCGCCCCGTCCTGAGGGCCAGTACAACGCGCTGGCCCGGGCCTACCGCAACGCCGGTGTCTCCCCCGCCGAGGTGGGCCTCGTCGAGGCGCACGGCACCGGAACCGTCGTCGGCGACCGCACCGAACTCGGCTCCCTCACCCGGGTGTTCGAGGACGCCGGTGCGCTGCCCGGCAGTTGCGCGCTCGGCTCGGTCAAGTCGCAGATCGGGCACACCAAGTGCGCCGCCGGACTCGCCGGGCTCATCAAGACCTCGCTCGCCCTGCACACCGGCGTCAAGCCGCCGACCCTGCACCTCACCGAGCCGAACCCGGCCTGGGACGCGCAGAGCAGCCCGTTCGCCTTCCACACCGAGGCCCGCCCCTGGGCGGCGGCTCCGGCCGAACGGTTCGCGGGAGTCAGCGCCTTCGGCTTCGGCGGCACCAACTTCCATGTCGTGCTGCGCGCTTACGAGGACGGTCCGCCACCCGTCACCTCGGCCCAGCAGTGGCCTGCCGAGCTGTTCACCTTCCGGGGCACGGACTGCGCCACGGCCGTACGTGCCGTCGCCGACCTGCTCGCGCTCGTGGAGGCCGATCCCGGCCCGTACGAGCCATGGCGGCTGCGGGACTTCGCACTCGCCGCGTCCCGGCGCGCCGAATCCGTCGCCGCTCGTGGCGCGCGGACCTGGATCGCACTCGTGGCCGGTTCGACCGAGGAACTGACGGCGCTGCTGCGCCGTGCCGTGGCGGGTGAACATGCCCCGAAGGAGGGCCTGTTCGCGGCCGACGACACCGAACCCGGCGATCTGGCGCTGCTCTTCCCCGGACAGGGCAGCCAGCGGCCCGGGATGTTCGCCGAGTTGTTCGTGGCCTTCCCCGAACTCCAGCGCCATCTGCGGCTCGACGAGGAGACGGCCCGCATACTCTTCCCGCCGACCGCCTTCGACGACAAGAGCCGCAAGGAGCAGCAGGAGCGGATCACCGACACCACCGTCGCGCAGCCCGCCCTCGGCCTCACCGCACTCGCCGCGCACCAGCTCCTCACGCGGGCCGGTGTGCGTCCCGCGATGGCAGCGGGACACAGCTACGGAGAGCTGGCCGCCCTCGCCGCAGCGGGCGCCTTCGCACCCGACGCACTACTGCAGGCCAGCCGCGACCGGGCCGCCGCGATCCTGGGCGCGACCGGCGACGGCGACCCTGGCACCATGGCCGCCGTCGCCGGGGGCGAGCCGGAGGTCGCGGCGGCGCTCGCGGAGGCGGGACTCGCGGGATCGGTGGTGACGGCGAACCGCAACTCGCCTCGCCAGACGGTGATTTCGGGCCCCACGGAAGACGTACTCACCGCCGTGGAGCGCTTGCGGGCCAAGGGGCTGAGCGCGAAGCGGATCCCGGTGGCCTGCGCGTTCCACAGCCCGCTGGTCGCCGCGGCGGGCGAGACGTTCGCCGAGGTGCTCGCCGGCGTCCCGGTCGGCGCCACCGACTTCCCCGTGTGGTCGAACCGCACGGCCGAGCGCTACCCCGAGACCCCCGACACGATCCGGGCCGAACTGGCCGCCCAGATCGGCGCACCGGTCCGGTTCGCCGACCAGATCGAGGCCATGTACGAGGCCGGGGCCAGGCTCTTCGTCGAGGCCGGCCCCGGCTCGGTGCTGACACGGCTGGTGGGCAAGGTGCTCGGCGACCGGCCGCACCGGACGGTCGCGCTGGAGGACGGCCCGCGCACCGGGCTGACCGGATTCCTCGGCGCGCTCGCCCAACTGGCCGTCGCCGGCGCGGACATCAGGACCGCCTGGCTCTTCCAGGGCCGGGACGCGATCGCGGCCGACGCCCGCGCTCCGCGCCGCAAACGCGCCGCCTGGACCGTCGACGGCCATCTGCTCCGCACGGCGGACGGCACGCTCCCCGCCACCGCTCTCCATCCCGCCCAGCGTGTCCCGGAGGCCCTGGTGACCCACAGCACGTCAGCCGCACCGGTGGCCGCCACCGGATCCGAGGCCCTGATCAGCGAGTTCCTGCGGACCAGCCGGGAGATGATCGCCGCTCAGCGGGATGTGATGCTGGGGTATCTGGGGGCGGATCCTTCGGTGCACCCCGCGGCTGCGGCCCCGGTCACGTACACGGAGGCTCCCGTCGCGGTCACCGCGCTCCCCGCCGTCCCGGCACCACGGCCTGCCTCGGAGCAGATGACGGTCGCGACGGCGGTGCCCGCCGGTGGCTCGGTGCTGTCGGTCGTACTCGACGTGATCGGTGAGCGGACGGGCTATCCCGTCGACATGATCGAACCCGACCTCGACCTGGAAGCAGACCTCAGCGTCGACTCCATCAAACGAGCCGAAATCGCCGGGGAGTTGGCGGGACGATTGGGCCTGACCGCCACGAGCGACACCGACATCGAGGAACTGGCCAAGGCACGCACCGCCGCCGCCATCACCGCGCTGGTCGAGCGGGTCACCGGGCCCGGATCGGCTCCCGCCCCGGCTCCGGCTGACTCGGCCGCCGCCGGCGCCGTACCGACCGCCGAGTCCGTCCTGGCGCTGGTGCTCGAAGTGATCGGCGAACGCACCGGCTACCCGGTCGACATGATCGAACCCGACCTCGACCTGGAAGCCGACCTCAGCGTCGACTCCATCAAACGGGCTGAGATCGCCGGGGAGTTGGCGGGGAGACTGGGTCTGACCGCGACGGGTGATACCGACGTGGAGGAGCTCGCGAAGGCGCGTACCGCTGCGGGTATCGCCGCGCTGGTGACGGGCGTTCGGGGTGAAACGGCCGGGACGGCCGGGGCCCTGGCCACTGGTGGCGGAACGACATCCCGTGCGGCGGCCGGCGCCGGTGCGGCAACCGAGCCTCAGGCCCAGGAATCCGCCCCCGTCGTCGCAGCCCCCAAGCGTCTCGTCATGCAGGAGTTCGACCTCGCCCCGGCAGCCCCCGCGCCCACCGACGGCGAACTGACCGGCCGCACCTTCCTGGTGCTCGGCGACGGTCCGGTGGCCGAAGCCCTGGCCGCCCGCCTCTCCACGCTCGGAGCCGAGACGCTGACCGCCGACGAGCCCCCGGCCGACCGGACCTTCGACGGACTCGTCCACGTCGTCGCACCGGATGCCCCGCCCGTCCTGCCGGCCGTCTTCCCCGCGTACCAGCATGTTCTGGCGGGCAACCCGCGCTGGGTGCTGGCCGCCGGTGTCTCGGCCGGGCTCCGTGGCTTCTTCCGGTCGATCGCACGCGAGTACCCCGACACGGTCGCCCGGGTCGTCGAGCACTCCCTGGGCACCGCGCCCGAGGACATCGCCGCCGATCTCGTCGCCGAACTCGCCGCGCCCGACCGCGAACCGGTCGTCCTGCGCTCCCCCGGCACCCGGCGCGGACTGCGCATGGCCGAGGAGGGCCTGGGCCTGCTCGGCAGCACGGGCGCGGGCCCGGCCGGCGACGGTGCCGCCGAGGCCGCCGCGCTCGGCCTCGACCCGGAGTCCGTCGTGCTCCTGGTGGGCGGCGCACGCGGGATCACCGCCCGCTTCGCCGCCACCCTCGCCGGGGCGAGCCGCTGCCGGATCGAGCTGTTCGGCCGTACCGCCCTGCCCGAGGGCGAGGAGGACCCCGCTCTCGCGGCCGCGGGCACCGCGGGCGAACTGCGGGCCGCGCTCATCGCGGGCGGGCTGCGGGTGCCGGCCGAGATCGAGCGGGCGATCGGCCGGGTCCAGGCCGAACGCGAGGTACGCGGCACCCTGCGCAAGCTCGCCGGGCTCGGCTCCCAGGTGCGGTACCGCACCGTCGACGCGCTGGACGGCGACGCCGTACGCCGGGCGGTGAAGGAGATCCACGCCGAGCACGGCAGGCTCGACGGCGTCGTGTACGCGGCGGGTGTGATCGAGGACAAGCTGATCGCGGAGAAGAGCCCGGAGTCGTACGACCGGGTGTTCCGTACGAAGGTGGACGGTGCGCTCGAACTGCTCGACGCGGTGGGTGAGTTGCCGGACGGACCCCGGTTCGCGGTGCTGTTCGGCAGCATCGCGGCCACCCTCGGCAACCGCGGCCAGTCCGACTACGCCGCCGCCAACGACGCCCTGGAGACCCTCGGTACCCGCTGGGCGCGCGCGGGCGCCGACCGCCGCGGGCTCACCGTCCACTGGGGCCCGTGGGCGCCGACGGGCGACGACAACCACGGCATGGTCTCGCCCGAGCTGATGCGGCACTACGCGGGTCGCGGCATCCAGCTCATCGACCCCGACGAGGGCACGATGAGCCTGCTGCGCGAACTGGCCTGGGGTCCCGAGGGCGACACCGCCGTCGTCTACACCGCCTCCGGCTGGTGACACACGTGACAGGAACGCGCGCCGAGCCCATCGCCATCGTCGGTATGTCGGTGCTCTTCCCCGGCGCCCCCGACCTCGCCACGTACTGGCAGAACCTGGTCTCCGGCGTGGACGCCATCACCGAGGTGCCGCCGGGCCGTTGGGACGCCGACGATCACTACGCACCCGGCGCCGAGCCCCGCGCGGACCGGGTCTACTGCCGGCGCGGCGGCTTCGTGGACGAGCTGGCCGAGGTGGACGTCACCGAGTTCGGCATCATGCCGGCCGCGGTGCCGGCCACCGAGCCCGACCAGCTCATCGCGCTGAAGGTGGCCGCGCAGGCCATCGCCGACGCGGGTGGCGCGGACCGGCTGCCCGCCGACCGGCACCGGGTCGGCGTGGTGCTCGGCCGGGGCGGCTATCTGACCCCCGGTCTGGTCAGGCTCGACCAGCGGGTCCGCACCGCGAGCCAGCTCGTACGGACCCTCGGCGAGCTGCTGCCCGACCTGGGCTCCGACCAACTGGAGGCGGTACGGCAGGCGTTCACCGACCGGCTCGGGCCGGAGGCGCCTGAGTCCTCGATCGGGCTTGTGCCGAACCTCGCCGCGTCGCGGCTGGCCGGCCGGCTCGACCTGCGCGGTCCCGCGTACACCGTGGACGCCGCCTGCGCCTCCTCGCTCATCGCCGTCGACCACGCGGTGCGCGAACTCGCCAGTGGGCGTTGCGACTTGATGCTCGCGGGCGGGGTGCACCACTGCCACGACATCACCTTCTGGAGTGTGTTCAGCCAGCTCGGGGCGCTCTCGCCGAGCGAGCGCATCCGGCCGTTCCACAAGGGTGCGGACGGGGTGCTGATCGGTGAGGGCACCGGCGTCGTCGTCCTCAAGCGCCTCGCCGACGCCGAGCGGGACGGCGACCGGATCTACGCCGCGATCACCGGGACCGGCGTGGCCTCCGACGGACGTACGACCAGTCTGATGGCCCCCGACTCGGGCGGCCAGGTCCGCGCGGTCCGGCAGGCCTGGGAGGCCGCCGGGCTCGACCCCGCCGCGCCCGGCTCGATCGGGCTCCTGGAGGCGCACGGCACCGCCACCCCGGCCGGTGACGGCACCGAACTCACCACGCTGGCCGAGGTGTTCGGGCCGCCACCAGAGGAAGCCACCGCGGACCGGCCCGCCGCCGTCATCGGCTCGGTGAAGTCGATGATCGGCCACACCATGCCCGCCGCGGGCGTCGCCGGGCTCGTCAAGGCCGCGCTCGCCGTCCACCACGGGGTGCTGCCGCCGACGTTGCACTGCGACGACCCGCATCCGGCGCTGGCCCGGACCCGGTTCACCCCGATCGGCACCGCCCGCCCCTGGCACACCGACGTCCGGCAGCCCGTACGCCGCGCCGCCGTGAACGCCTTCGGGTTCGGCGGCATCAACGCGCATGTGGTGCTCGAACAGGTCGCGGCCAGGGCAAAGGTGGAGGTGTACGAGCCTGAGCGGGTGCTCCGGCTGACCGCGCCGACGACCGAGGCGATGGCCGCACTCCTCGACCGCGACGACGCGACGCTCCTCGCCGTCGGTCTCGACGAGCGGGCGGCCACGACGGGCGCGGACCCGGTGCGGCTCGCCGTCGTCGGGCCCACGGCGAAGCGGCTGGCACTGGCCCGGAAGGCGGTCGCGAAGGGCAAGGGCTGGCGAGGACGCAACGACGTGTGGTTCGTGCCGCGCCCGCTCCTTGGCCCCGGCGGCGGGAAGCTCGCGTTCGTCTTCCCCGGCCTGGAGGCCGAGTTCACCCCCAACTCCACGGATGTCGCACGGCACTTCGGACTGCCCGACGTCGCCGACGCCACCGTGGGTGACGTGGGCCGACAGGGCACCGGCGTTTTCGAACTCGGCCGGCTCCTGGATGCCACGCTGCGGCGGCTCGGTGTCGTACCGGACGCGCTCGCCGGACACAGTCTCGGCGAGTGGACGGCGATGGCCGCCGCCGGGATCCACGCACCGGACGAGGTCGACGCCTTCCTCGCCGGTTTCGACCCCGACGCGCTGAGCGTTCCCGGCCTTGCCTTCGCCGCGATCGGCGCGCCCGCGGAGCAGGTGCTGCGGGAACTGTCCGGCCGCGGCGACGTGGTGCTCTCGCACGACAACTCCCCCAACCAGTCGATGATCTGCGGCCCGGAGCCCGCCGTCGGAGAACTCGTCGACCTGTTCCGGTCCCGGGCGGTGATCTCGCAGATCCTGCCGTTCCGCTCCGGCTTCCACACGCCGATGCTGGAGCCGTATCTCGATCCGATCAGGAAGGCGGCGGAGGCCTACTCCCTGCACCCGGCGCGGCTGCCGCTCTGGTCCGCGACGACCATCGCCCCGTACCCCGCCGAACCCGCCGCGATCCGCGCCCTGTTCACCCGCCATCTACTCGAACCGGTCCGCTTCCGACCGCTGGTCGACACCATGTACGCGGCGGGCTTCCGCGCCTTCGTCCAGCTCGGCGCCGGACAGCTCGGCTCGCTCATTGCCGACACACTCCACGGGCGCGAGCACCTCGTCGTCCCCGCGCACTCGCCCCATCGGGCGGGGCTTCCCCAACTGCACCGAGTGGCAAGCGCGTTGTGGGCGGACGGAGCGGCGCCGGAGCTCGCGCCGCTGCTGGGCATCCCTGAGACCGCGGCTCCTGTGGTGCGGCGCCGTCCGATCAAGCTGGACCTCGGGAGCGCGACGGTCTCCCTGGACGCAAAGACGCGCAGCCAGGTGGGCGCCGCGCTGACCCGGCACCGTACGCCCGACCCGGAAGCGAGCCTGAACACGGCCGAACTCGGCGAACAGGGCGCACTGGGAGCGGAGTTGTCCGCTCTGCTGCGTGACGCGACCGCACTCGCCTCGGACGTGGTGACGGCGAGCCGCCTCAGGCGTCGCCCGGGCCCGCCGAGCATCACCGCCTCGCGAACCCCCACCGAACCGGATACGCGGCCCCGTCCACTCCGCCCCCTGGAAGCCACCCTCCAGGTCTCCGTCGACACCATGCCGTACCTCCTGGACCACTGCTTCTTCAAGCAGCCCGCCCAGGCCGAACCGGCCGACAGCTGGCCCGTCGTCCCCGGCACCACGGTGATCGCCCACCTCATGGACTTCGCGGAGCGGGCCGCACCCGGTCGGCACGCGGTGGCCGTCCACGACGTAGGGCTGCATCAGTGGGTGACCGCCACTCCGGCGGTCGAGATCCCGGTACGGATCGTGCCCGAGGGCCCGGACCACCCGGACCGGGTCACCGCCTCGCTCGGCTCACACGCGCGGGCCGTCGTCGAACTCGCCGCCGAACACGGGCAGTTCGCGCCGGCCGCTCCCTGGACCTTCCCCGCCGCGCTGGAGCGGAAGCCCGACCTGACCGCGGCGGAGCTGTACACCCGCCGCTGGATGTTCCACGGCCCGCGGTTCCAGGGCGTGAGCGAGCTGACGGCGATCGGGGACCGGCATGTGCGTGGCGTTCTCGTCACCCCGCCGGCGCCGGGCGCGCTGCTCGACAACGTGGGGCAGCTGCTCGGCTACTGGATCATGTCCAGTCTCCCGGTCCGCACCACCGTGTTCCCCGTCGGTATGAAGGAGATCCGCTTCCACGGACCGCAGCCCGCCCCCGGCGAACCGCTGGAATGCCTGATCAAGATCACGTCCGTCACCGACGCCATGCTCGAAGCGGATATGCAACTGGTCCAACGGGGGCGGGTGTGGGCGGAGTTCACCGGCTGGCAGGACCGGCGCTTCGACAGCAATCCGCGTATCCGCGCGATGGACCGGGAGCCCGAACTGCACACCCTGTCCCTGATGCAGCCCGGCGGCTGGGCGCTGGTCCACGAGGAGTGGCCCGATCTGGCCACCCGTGAACTGATCATGCGGAACATCCTGGCGGGCGAGGAGCGCGAACAGTACGCGGCGCACGCCCCCCGCGGCCGACGGCAGTGGCTGCTCGGGCGGATCGCCGTCAAGGACACGGTGCGCCATCTGATGTGGGACGGCGGTGCGGGTCCGGTCTTCCCCGCCGAGGTGCGGGTGGGCAACGACCCGGCGGGCCGCCCCTTCGTCACCGGCGGCTACGGCAGGACCCTGCCCGCGCTGCACGTCTCCCTCGCCCACCGCGGCGAGACCGCCGTGGCGATGGCCAGGACCGACGGGCCCTGCGGCATCGACATCGAGGAGATCACCGACCGCCCCGAGGGCACGCTCGCCGTCGCCCTCACCCCGCGCGAACGCGAACTGCTCCGCGCGCTCACGGGAGAGACCGCCGAAACGCTCTGGTTCACCCGGTTCTGGGCCGCCAAGGAAGCCGTCGCGAAGGCGCGCGGCACCGGACTCGGCGGCGAGCCAAAGCAGTTCGAGATCACCGCGGCCGACGGCACCCTGCTGACCGTCCGTGCCGCGGGCGAGGAGTACCGCGTCCGGCACTGTGAGCTGACCGCCCCCCAGCCGTCCGGCCACCCCGGCAAGGAGTACGTCGTGGCCTGGACGGCCGTCAACGATCAGGAGAACGAAGATGACCACTGAACTCGAAGGCGCCGCACCCCGGTCGGCCCCGGACGAGGCGACCGTACTCGCGGAGATCTCGGCCATCCTGCGCACGGTCCTGGAGGAGTACGGGCTCGACGACTCCGAGATCGGCCTGGAGACGTCGTTCCACGACGACCTGGAGCTGGAGAGCATCGACCTCGTCACGCTCTCGGCGCAGCTGCGCGAGTACTACGGCGAGCGCGTCAACTTCGCCGCGTTCATAGCCGACCGCGGCCTTGAGGAGATCATCGCGCTGACCGTCGGCGACCTCGTCGGCTACGTGGTGGGCTCGCTCGCCGTCGCGGAGGTGGGCTGACCGTGGCGACGATCCGGGTGAACGGACTCGACGTCCACGTCCAGCGCCTCGGCCACACCGGTGACGCGCCGCGCCCCGTCGTCGTCCTCATCCACGGCCTGCTCATCGACAGCCTCGCCAGCTACTACTTCAGCCTGGCCCCGCGGCTCGCCGAGGAGGGCATGGACGTCGTCATGTACGACCTGCGCGGGCACGGCAAGACCTCCCGGCCGCCGACCGGCTACCTCATGGAGGACTTCGTCACCGACCTCGACGAACTGCTCGACGCGCTGGCGGTCGACCGTCCGGTGCACCTGGTCGGCAACTCCTTCGGCTGTGCCGTCGCGTACGCCATGGCAGCCGCGCACCCCGAGCGGGTCGCCAGTGTCGTCGCCATCGAGGGCGAACCGCCGGCGCGGTCCTGGCAGGAGAGCATGTACGCGGGCCTGGTGGAGGGCGACCTGGTGATCGAGCGGGTCACCGAGTGGCTGCGGGAGAACCCGGGCGAGCGCAACACCCGGCCGTTCCGGGCGGCCGGAAAGATGCTCGACGAGACCACCGTCGCCCAGGAGATCCCGCAGAGCCGCCTCATCGACGAGGACCTGTCCGCGATCCGCTGCCCCGTCTTCGCCCTCTTCGGCGGCGCGTCGGTGCTCGCCGCACAGGCCGGCCCGCTGGAAGCCCGGCTGGCGGACTGCCACACGGTCGTCCTGCCCGACCGGGGCCACTCCGTCATGGTGGAGGCCACCAAGGAGACGTACGACCTGGTGCGCGACTGGCTGTTCGGCCAGGAGACGCGCGCCCTGCGGGAGGCCCGCTAGATGGGCAGATTCCTGTTCGTGGTGCCTCCGCTCGTCGGGCACGTCAACCCGGCGGTGGGCACCGCGGCGACCCTCGCGGCCCGCGGGCACGACATCGCCTGGGCCGGGCACCCCGAGCTCGTCCGGAGCCTCGCGGGCCCCGACGCCGTCGTCTTCCCGTGCGGGCTGCCCGAGGGCGCGCCGTCCCGGCCCGCCGAGCTCAAGGGCCCTGCCGCCTTCCAGTTCCTCTGGGAGAGCTTCCTGATACCGCTCGCGGACGCGATGGCGCCCGGGGGGCGCGCGGCGATCGAGGCGTACGGTCCCGATCTCGTCGTCACCGACCAGCAGGCGGTGGCGGGCGCGCTGATCGCCGAGTCCCTCGGGCTGACCTGGGTGACCTCGGCCACCACCTCCGCCGAACTGGTCGACCCGCTGGCCGGCATGCCCAAGGTCGCGGCCTGGCTGGACGGACTGCTGGCGGAACTGCGCGGACGGATCGCGGGCGGCGCGGGCGAGTCCGATCCCCGTTTCTCGCCGCACGGTGTGCTCGCGTACACCACGCGCGCACTGCTCGGTCCGGCCGAACTCCCGGACCGGGTCTGGCTGGTGGGCCCGTCCGTGGCCGCCCGCCCGGCGCGTCCCGACGACTTTCCGTGGGCCTGGCTGGACGCGTCCGCGCTGCCCACCGTCCTCGTCAGCCTGGGCACCGCCAACACGGACGCGGGAGCCCGCTTCCTCAACACGGCCGTCGCGGCGCTCGCCGGGATGGCGGACCGGGTGCGCGCCGTGCTCGTCGATCCCGGCGGGGTCGTCGAAGGCCCGGTCGCCGAGAACATCCTCGTACGCCCACACGTGCCTCAACTCGCCCTGCTGGAACGGCTCGACGCCGTCGTCTGCCACGCGGGCCACAACACCGTCTGCGAGGCGCTGTGGCACGGCGTCCCCCTCGTCGTCGCCCCCATCCGGGACGACCAGCCGATCGTGGCCGCTCAGGTCGTCGAGGCGGGCGCCGGGGTGCGGCTGCGCTTCGGGCGGGCCGACGCGGCGAAGATCGCTGCCGCGGTCGAGGCCGTGCTCGATCCGGCGGGCGGGTACCGCAAGGCGGCCGAGGCGATCGGGGAGTCCTTCCGGGCGGCGGGCGGCAGCACGGCCGCCGCGACCCGGCTCGAAACCGTACCGGCCGTGTCGGCCTCGACCGGAGTACGAGGCGCATGACCGAGAACAGCACGGCCGCCGCCCGACCGAGCACGCCCGTCTCCCAACCAGACGCCCCCGTCGGCACGTTGGCCGCCCTGATCGGCTACGCCAGGCCGCATTGGCGGGTGTTGCTCCTCTCACTCGTCCTCACTCTCCTATCCAGCGTCGCGGGCCTGGTCCAGCCGAAGTTCGCCCAGGCGATCCTGGACCGCCTCGACAAGGGCGCCGATGTGTCCGCACCGGTCGCACTGCTCGCCGCCTTCCTGGCGGCCGGCGCCCTGCTCACCGGGGTCAACGCCTGGCTCCAGCAGAGGACTTCGGAGCGGGTGGTCCGTCAGGTCAGGACGGGCCTGGTGCACCGGCTGATCCGGCTGCGGGTCTCCGAGCTCGACCAGCGGGCGCCCGGCGACCTCATCGCCCGCGTCACCTCCGACAGCACGCTGCTCAAGAGCGCCGCCACCGAGGGCCTCATCATGACCGTCAACGGCGTACTGACCTTCGCCGGGACCCTGATCATGATGGCGACGCTGGACGCCCGTCTCCTGGGCATCACCATGCTGGTCCTGGCCCTGGTGGGCATCGTGATCACGATGATCCTGCCCCGGATCAAGGCGGCGGTGGCCCGTTCCCAGACGTCCGTCGGCGCGGTCGGCGCCGTTCTCGACCGCACCCTCGGCGCGGCCCGCACGGTCAAGGCCAACGGCGCCGAGGGCCGCGAGACGCGTGCCGCCGAGGCTGCGGTCGACGAGGCGTACGCGGCCGGGCTCGTCGGCGCCCGCTACAGCGCCCTGGTCGCCATGGTCGGCGGCGCCTCCATCCAGACCGCGTTCCTCGTGGTGCTCGGTGTCGGCGGCGCCTTCGTCGCGAACGGCACCATGTCCGTCTCCGAGCTGATCGCCTTCCTGCTGTACGTGTTCTTCCTGGCGATCCCGGTCTCCCAGCTCGTCGGCGGCGCCGCCCAGCTCCAGCAGGGACTGGGCGCGGTGGGCAGGATCCAGGAGGCCGCCGGACTGCCGGTCGAGGACGACATCGACTCCCCGGCCGTCTCCGGCTCCCCGGCCGCCACCGTCTCCGGCCCACCCCCGGACATCGAGCTGACCGGGGTCGAGTTCACCTACCCCGGCCGCGCCCCCGCCCTGCGGGGCGTGAGCTTCACCGTCCCCGGCGGCACCCAGACCGCGCTGGTCGGCCTGTCCGGCGCGGGCAAGACAACCCTCTTCTCCCTCCTCCAGCGCTTCTACGAGCCGACCGCCGGCACCATCAGGATCGGCGGCCAGGACATCTCCACCCTTCCCCGGGGCGAGGTGCGACGCCGTATCGCGTACGTCGAGCAGGACTCCCCGGTGATGGCCGGCACCTTCCGCGAGAACCTGCTGTACGCCGCGCCCTCGGCCACCGCCGAGCAGCTGGCCGAGGCCCTGGCGGTCACCCGCCTCGACGGCCTGGTCGCCCGCCTGCCCATGGGCCTGGACACGGCGGTGGGCCCGCGCGGCGTCACGCTGTCCGGCGGTGAGCGGCAGCGCCTCGCCATCGCCCGCGCCCTGCTGCGCCGCCCTGAGGTGCTGCTGCTCGACGAGGCGACGGCCCAGCTCGACGCCCGCAACGAGCAGGCACTGAGCGAACTGATCGGCCGCACCGCCGGACGGTGCACGGTCCTCCTGATCGCGCACCGGCTGTCCACGGTGACCGAGGCCGACCAGATCGTGGTCCTGGAACACGGCGACGTCCGCGCGATCGGCACCCACCACTCCCTCGTCGACGACGACGAGCTCTACCGGGAACTCGCGTCGACGCAGCTCCTGGCAGCCGAGCCCCGGCCCTGACCGCCGCGGGACCGGGGACGGGACCGGGGAAGCACCGGAGGAGATCCGTGGTTGACGGTGGAGACGACAGCGACCGATCTCCACCGGAGCACCCATGCCGAGCCCGCACCAGCAGGCCCCCTCACCGGGGCCCCACGCCGAAGCCGTCCGCTTCTCCGTGCTCGACCGCTCCCGTACCCGCGAGGGCCACGACGCTCCCGAGGCTCTGCGCGACACCGTGCGGCTGGCCCAGGACCTGGAGGCGCTCGGCTACCACCGCCTCTGGGTGTCGGAACACCACGGCGTCCCCGGAGTCGCCGGGTCCGCGCCGACCGTGCTGGCCGCCGCGGTCGCCGCCGCCACCCGCAGGATCCGGGTCGGCACCGGCGGTGTGATGCTGCCGAACCACCAACCGCTGGTCGTGGCCGAGCAGTTCGGAGTCCTGGAGTCCTTGTTCCCCGGCCGGATCGACATGGGACTCGGCCGTTCCGTCGGCTTCACGGACGGCGTGCGCAAGGCGCTCGGCCGGGACAAGGACGACGCCGATGACTTCGCGGCGCAGCTCGCCGAACTGCTCGGCTGGTTCCGCGGGACGTCGTCGACCGGGGCGCACGCCCGCCCCTCCGAAGGCCTGACCGTGCCGCCCTTCGTCCTCGCCATGGGAGAGGGCGCCACGATCGCGGCGCGGGCAGGCCTGCCCATGGTCATCGGCGACCTCCGGAACCGGGACAGGATGCGGCGCGGTATCGATCACTACCGCGAGACGTTCCGCCCCTCCGTCTGGGCCCGGGAGCCGTACGTCGTCATCTCCGGCACGGTCGCGGTGGCCGCGACCCCGGAGGACGCCCGCCGCCTGCTCCTCCCCGAGGCCTGGTCGATGGCGTACTCCCGCACCCACGGCACGTTCCCGCCGCTGCCGCCCGCCGAGCGCGTCGAGGGCCTCACCATGACCACCAAGGAGCGGGGCTTCTACGAGTCCGGCCTGACCGGGCACATCGCGGGCACCGAGGAGCAGGTCGCCCATGAACTGGAGACGGTGATCAAGGAGACCGGCGCGCAGGAGGTGCTGGTCACGACCAGTACGTACGACCGGGACGCCCTCCTGGACTCCTACCGGAGGCTCGCCCGGGTCGCGGGACTCGCCTCGACCTAGAATCGTGGGGTTTGCCGCAACGCTCACGGGAGTCCCGCCGATGTCCACACCGAACGGCCTTCACGACTCCTACGTCCGCGTCCGGGGCGCCCGCGAGCACAACCTCCAGGGCGTGGACGTCGACATCCCGCGCGACGTCCTGGCGGTCTTCACGGGCGTCTCCGGCTCCGGCAAGTCCTCGCTGGCCTTCGGGACGATCTACGCGGAGGCCCAGCGCCGGTACTTCGAGTCGGTCGCCCCGTACGCCCGCCGCCTGATCCACCAGGTCGGAGCGCCGAAGGTCGGGGACATCACCGGTCTGCCGCCCGCGGTCTCGCTCCAGCAGCGCCGCTCGGCGCCCACCTCACGCTCGTCCGTCGGCACGGTCACCAACCTCTCCAACTCCCTGCGGATGCTGTTCTCGCGCGCGGGCGACTACCCGGACGGTGCGGAACACCTCGACTCGGACGCCTTCTCGCCGAACACTGCGGCCGGTGCGTGCCCGGAGTGCCACGGACTCGGTCGAGTCCACCGTACGACCGAGGAGTCGCTGGTCCCGGATCCCTCGCTGTCGATCCGTGAGGGCGCGATCGCCGCGTGGCCGGGCGCCTGGCAGGGCAAGAACCTGCGCGATGTCCTGGACACGCTGGGGCACGACGTGGACCTGCCGTGGCGCGAACTGCCCGCCGAGGAACGGGAGTGGATCCTGTTCACGGACGAGCAGCCGGTCGTCACCGTGCATCCGGTACGGGACGCGGGACGGATCCAACGCCCCTACCAGGGCACGTACATGAGCGCCCGACGCTATGTCATGAAGACGTTCTCCGATTCGAAGAGCCAGACCTTGCGGGCCAGGGCCGAGCGCTTCCTCACCAGCGAGCCCTGCCCGGTGTGCGGTGGCAGCCGGCTGCGTCCCGAGGCGCTGGCCGTGACGTTCGCCGGGCGGACGATCGCCGAACTGGCCGCGCTTCCGCTGACCGAGCTGGCCAGGTCACTCACGGCCGACTCCGAACCCGCCCACGTCCTCACCGAGGATCTGAAGGCCCGTATCGCGCCCGTCCTCGAACTCGGCCTCGGCTATCTCAGTCTCGACCGCGCCACCCCCACCCTCTCCGCGGGCGAGCTGCAACGGCTGCGGCTGGCAACGCAGTTGCGGTCCGGTCTCTTCGGAGTCGTGTATGTCCTCGACGAGCCGTCCGCCGGGCTGCACCCGGCGGACACGGAGGCCCTCCTCACGGTCCTGGACCGGCTGAAGTCGGCCGGCAACTCGGTGTTCGTCGTGGAGCACCATCTCGATGTCGTCCGCGGCGCCGACTGGATCGTCGACGTGGGCCCGCACGCGGGCGAGCACGGCGGACAGGTGCTGCACAGCGGTCCGGTGGCCGGTCTGGCCGAGGTCGAGGAGTCGGCGACCGCCCGTTTCCTCTTCGACCGCTCACCCGCGCCGGTGCGTGAAGTGCGGGCGCCGCGCGGCCAGTTGAAGGTCGGTCCGGTCACCCGGCACAACCTGCGCGGGGTCACGGCCGAGTTCCCGCTCGGTGTGTTCACCGCGGTCACCGGTGTGTCCGGCTCCGGCAAGTCCACGCTCATCGGCGAGGTGACGGAGGATCTGGCGGGCGTCGGCCGGCTCGTGTCCGTCGACCAGAAGCCCATCGGCCGTACCCCGCGCTCGAATCTGGCGACGTACACGGGTCTCTTCGACGTCGTACGCAAGGTGTTCGCCGCGACGGAGGAGTCGCAGAGGCGTGGTTACGGTGTGGGGCGCTTCTCCTTCAATGTCGCGGGCGGGCGCTGCGAGACCTGCCAGGGCGAGGGGTTCGTCAGCGTGGAGCTGCTCTTCCTGCCGAGCACGTACACGCCGTGCCCGGACTGCGGCGGGGCGCGCTACAACCCCGAGACGCTCGAAGTGACGTATCGCGGACGGAACATCGGCCAGGTGTTGGACCTGACGGTGGAGGCCGCGGCGGAGTTCTTCGCGGACACGGACACGCCCGCCGTCGCGCGCAGCCTGGCCACGCTCCTCGATGTCGGGCTCGGCTATCTGCGACTGGGCCAGCCCGCGACCGAGTTGTCGGGCGGCGAGGCCCAACGGATCAAGCTGGCCAGCGAGTTGCAGCGGGTGCGCCGTGGTCACACGCTCTATCTCCTCGACGAGCCGACGAGCGGGCTGCATCCGGCCGATGTCGAGGTGCTGCTGCGCCAGTTGCACGGTCTGGTCGACGCGGGCCACACCGTCGTGGTCGTCGAACACGACATGGCGGTGGTCGCGGGCGCGGACTGGGTGATCGATCTGGGTCCGGGTGGTGGTGACGCGGGCGGCCGGATCGTCGCGGCGGGGCCGCCGGCCGAGGTGGCACGGGCGGAGGGGAGCACGACGGCTCCCTATCTCGCCCGCGCGCTGCCTCAGGCCCCGTAAGGGTGTGCGTGCGGGCCCGGTGACCGCAGCCCTCCTTGCGCGGCGTGGGCCAGGTCGCGGCGGTCGGCGTGGTCGCCCGGTGCGAGTACGGGCCGCACGTCCAGCTCCGCGACCAGGGAGCGGGCCGACACGACCCGCCACACCGAGGTGAGCAGGGAATCGCTTCCGACGAACGCGGGCGCGGTGCTCGCCGCTCCCCCGTCCTGCCGGTAGTGGATGCGTACCGGCTGGACCGGCACGCCGGCGTCGAGGGCGGCCTGGAAGACGGCCCGGCGGAAGTACCCCTGTGCCCGTCCGCACCATGTGCTGCCCTCTGGGAACACCACCATCGTGGACCCGTCGCGGAGGGTGTCCGCGATCCGCGCGACCGTCTGCGGCAGTGCGCGCAGCCGGTCGCGTTCGATGAACAGCGCGCCGCTGCTCGCGGTCAGCGCGCCTGCCACTGGCCACTGCCGGATCTCGGCCTTGGCGATCATGCGGCCGGGACGGACGGCGGCGAGCAGCGGGATGTCCATCCAGGAGATGTGGTTGGCGACCACCAGCAGGCCGCCGGCGGGCGGGGCGGCGCCGGTGATCCGCAGGCGCACGCCCGCGGCACGCACGATGGTCCGGCACCACGTCCTGATGAGGCGGTCGCGCGGCGCGGCCGGAATCCGTCCGACGACCGGGATCAGCACGATCCCGAAGGCGAGCACGAACAGGAGGGTGGCCAGCCGCAGTACGGCGCGCGGCACGCCGGCCATGGACCCCGTGGACTCCAGGCAGAGGCGCGGGGTGCACGGTGCGCTGGGCAGCCAGGCGCTGGTGGACGTCTGGACGGGCCGGAACGCGACCGGCCGCACGCCGACGCGGCGCGGCGACGGCACCTTTGTGGTGGCGGTCGGGAAGGACGCCGTGGCGACACCCGGGTTGACGAGCGCCGCCGTGTCGCGGCGAGGGCGCAGTATCACGCCCACGCGGGACGCGCGGATGACCCCGTTGCGAGTGGCGCCCAGGACGCCGGTGCGGGAGGCGTTCATCAGGCCGGTACGAGCGAGAGGAAGTGCCGCAGATAGCGCAGGTTGACGTTGCGCATCGACAGCAGCACGTACAGGTCGGCGACGCCGAAGTCGGCGTCGTGCGCGGGCTCCGCGCACACCCAGGCGCCGAGCCGCAGATAGCCGCGCAGCAGCGGGGGGAGCTCCGTGCGCGCGGGACGGGCGATGCCCTCGGCGCTCCAGGGCAGCAGCGGCCGTACGCGGTACTCCTCGGGCGCCAGGTGCTTGGCCTGGACGCGGTCCCAGGTGCCCGCGGCGAGCGCGCCGCCGTCGGCGAGCGGGATGGAGCAGCAGCCCGCCAGCCACTCGTGGCCGCCCTCGACCATGTAGCGCGCTATCCCGGCCCAGATGAGACCGATGACGGCGCCGTCGCGGTGGTCGGGGTGCACGCAGGAGCGGCCGACCTCGACGAGCCCGGAGCGGATTCCGGCCAGCGGGCCGAGGTCGAACTCGTTCTCCGAGTACAGGCGTCCGGCGACCGCGGCCCGCTCGGGCGGCAGCAGCCGGTAGGTTCCGACGACCTGACCGGTCACCGTGTCACGGACCATGAGGTGATCGCAGTACGCGTCGAAGGCGTCGATGTCGAGACCCGGCTGGGGGGTGGTCAGCAGGGCGCCCATCTCTCCCGCGAACACGTCGTGGCGCAGTCGCTGTGCGGCGCGGACGTCGTCCTCGTCGCGGGCGAGGGTCACGGTGTAGCGGGTGGGGGCGGTCGACAGTGGGGGGCTGTCGAGGGTGGAAACGCCGGTCATGGCACTCTCCTGGTCACGGGCCGGTTCGGCGGAGCGGTGGCAGGCCGGATCTGTTCGGCCTGCGCGCTCCTGTTCTTCCGACGCCGGTTGGCGTACGCGTGACCTGTGCCGAGAGCCAGGATGTGAGGATGTTGAATGCCAGGGGACGGCCGGAACGAGCCCTTCTACGGAATCCGTCGCTCCGGATACGCGAGACGGGACCGGGGCTGAGCACCACCCCCGGTCCCGCCCGTCCGCACATTGACGGCGAACGACGTACGGCTACCGCTTGCCCGACTTCCGGGTCGCGCGGAGCCACTCCTTGTTCATGCTGGTGATGGAAACCAGCGGGATGCCCTTCGGGCAGGCGGTCGCGCATTCTCCGGCGAGGGTGCAGCCGCCGAAGCCCTCGTCGTCCATCTGCGCCACCATGTCGAGGACTCGGGTCTCACGCTCGGGCGCGCCCTGCGGCAGCACGTTGAGGTGGTTGATCTTCGCCGAGGTGAACAGCATCACGGCGCCGTTCGGGCAGGCCGCGACACAGGCGCCGCAGCCGATGCACTCGGCGTGTTCGAAGGCGAAGTCGGCGTCCGGCTTGGGGACGGCCGTCGCGTGGGCCTCTGGCGCGGCGCCGGTCGGGGCGGTGATGTAGCCGCCGGCCTGGATGATCCGGTCGAAGGCCGTCCGGTCGACGACGAGGTCCTTCACGACCGGGAACGCCGAGGCGCGCCACGGTTCGACGTCGATCGTGTCGCCGTCCCGGAAGGACCGCATGTGCAACTGGCAGGAGGTCGTGCGCTCGGGGCCGTGCGCGTCGCCGTTGATGACGAGCGAGCAGGCGCCGCAGATGCCCTCGCGGCAGTCGTGGTCGAAGGCGACGGGGTCCTCGCCCTTGAGGATGAGTTCCTCGTTGAGGGTGTCGAGCATCTCCAGGAAGGACATGTCGGCCGAGATGTCGTCCACCTCGTAGGTGGACATCGCTCCGTCGGCGTCGGCGTTCCGCTGCCGCCAGACGCGCAGGGTGAGCTTCATGCGTAGCTCCGCTGAGTGGGGTGGACGTACTCGAAGACCAGGTCTTCCTTGTGCAGGACGGGCGCGTCGCCGGTGGTCGTGAACTCCCAGGCGGCGGCGTACGAGAACTCCTCGTCCTTGCGGGCCGCTTCGCCGTCCGGCGTCTGGGACTCCTCACGGAAGTGCCCGCCGCAGGACTCGGACCGGTTCAGGGCGTCGAGGCACATGAGCTCGGCGAGCTCGATGTAGTCGATGATCCTGTTGGCCTTCTCCAGTGACTGGTTGAACTCCTCGCCGGTGCCGGGCACCTTGATGCGCCGCCAGAACTCCTCGCGGATCTGCGGGATGCGCTCAAGTGCCTTGCGCAGCCCGGTCTCGGTGCGGGCCATGCCGCAGAACTCCCACATGAGTTCGCCGAGTTCGCGGTGGAAGGAGTCGGGGGTGCGGTCGCCGTCGACGGCGAGGAGCAGCCGCAGCCGGTCCTCGGTCTCGGCCAGCACCTCCTGGACCTGGGGGTGTTCGTCGGTGACCTGCTCGTGGTGCGGGTTGCGGGCGAGGTAGTCGTTGATCGTCGACGGGAGTACGAAGTAGCCGTCGGCGAGGCCCTGCATCAGGGCCGAGGCACCGAGCCGGTTCGCGCCGTGGTCCGAGAAGTTGGCCTCGCCGATCGCGAACAGGCCGGGGATCGTGGTCTGGAGGTCGTAGTCGACCCAGAGTCCGCCCATCGTGTAGTGCACGGCGGGGTAGATCCGCATCGGCACGGTGTACGGGTCCTCGGCGGTGATGCGGGCGTACATGTCGAAGAGGTTGCCGTACTTCTCCTCGACCTTCGCCTTGCCCATCCGCTGGATGGCGTCGGCGAAGTCGAGGTAGACGCCCTGGCCGCCGGGGCCGACACCGCGCCCTTCGTCGCACACGTTCTTGGCGGCCCGGGAGGCGATGTCGCGGGGCACGAGGTTGCCGAAGGCCGGGTAGATGCGCTCCAGGTAGTAGTCGCGCTCGTCCTCGGGGATCTCGTTCGCGGGACGGGTGTCGCCCTGCGCCTTCGGCACCCAGATCCGGCCGTCGTTGCGCAGCGACTCACTCATCAGCGTGAGCTTCGACTGGTGTTCGCCGGTACGCGGGATGCAGGTGGGGTGGATCTGGGTGAAGCAGGGGTTGGCGAAGTAGGCGCCGCGCCGGTGCGCCCGCCAGATCGCGGTCGCGTTGGAGTTCATCGCGTTCGTGGAGAGGTAGAAGACGTTGCCGTAGCCACCGCTCGCCAGAACGACGGCGTCCGCGAAGTACGTGTCGATCTTCCCCGTGATCAGATCGCGGGCGACGATTCCGCGCGCCCGGCCGTCGACGACGATCACGTCGAGCATCTCGGTCCGCGCGTGCATTTCGATGTTGCCGGCGGCGATCTGCCGCGACAGCGCCTGGTAGGCGCCGAGAAGGAGCTGCTGGCCCGTCTGCCCGCGGGCGTAGAAGGTCCGGGACACCTGGACGCCGCCGAAGGAACGGGTGTCGAGGAGGCCGCCGTACTCGCGGGCGAACGGCACGCCCTGCGCGACGCACTGGTCGATGATCTCGACCGAGATCTGCGCAAGGCGGTGGACGTTGGACTCCCGCGCCCTGAAGTCCCCGCCCTTGACGGTGTCGTAGAACAGCCGGTGGACGGAGTCGCCGTCGTTGCGGTAGTTCTTCGCGGCGTTGATGCCGCCCTGTGCGGCGATCGAGTGGGCGCGGCGGGGCGAGTCCTGGTAGCAGAACTGCACGACGTGGTAGCCCTGTTCGGCGAGCGTGGCGCCGGCGGAGCCGCCCGCGAGGCCGGTGCCGACGACGATCACCGTGTGCTTGCGCCGGTTGGCGGGGTTGACGAGCTTGGCCTCGAAACGGCGGGTGTCCCAGCGTTCGTTGACCGGGCCCTGCGGGGCCTTGCCGTCGACGACCGGCTCACCGGTCGCGAAGTCTGCGTAGGAGGTCATGGTCAGCTCACCAATCCGGTCATGACGCCGACGGGTACGGAGAGGAAGCCCACCGTCAGCACCAGCGCGAGAACGTTGGCGATGGTCTTGAGGGCGCGGTCGCGGGAGCGGCTGCCGGCGCCGAGCGTCTGTGCGGCGCTCCAGAAGCCGTGCCGGATGTGCAGGCCGAGCGCGAGCATCGCGACGATGTAGATCGTGTCGCCGTACCAGGTCGAGAAGGTGTCGATGACGTTCTGGTACGGGTGTCCGGACTGGAAGCCGTCCGGGTGCACGGTGCCGGTCGTCAGGTCGAGGATGTGCCAGACGATGAACAGGCCGAGGATGATCCCGCCCCAGCGCATGGTGCGGGTGGCGTAGCTGGCCCGTGCCTTCTTGTGCACGTACTTGCTGGGGCGCGCCCTGATGTCGCGGCGGCTCAGCTGGTAGGCGGCGGTGGCGTGCGCGACGACGGCCACGACGAGGACGACGCGGATGATCCACAGCGCCCACTCGTAGTGCAGGAAGGGCTCACCGAGGGTGCGCAGCCAGTGCGCGTAGTGGTTGAACTCGTCCGACCCGAAGAAGATCTTCAGGTTGCCGAGCATATGGACGACCAGGTACATCAGCATGATCAGGCCGCTGACGGCCATCACGGTCTTCTTGCCGACGGACGAGTCCCACACGGTGCGCGTCAAGGACGGTTTTCGGTCCGTCCGCGTTGCCAGAGCCATGGAACAGCACGCTAGGTCCCGAGAGGCCGATCGGTCCAAGACATGGTCCGGCTCGATTCCATAGCCATGGCCTATCGTGGCTGCTGTGCACTTCCAACAGCTCCAGTACTTCGTGGCGGTCGCCGAGACCCGGCACTTCACCCGGGCCGCCGACCTGGTCCATGTCGCGCAGCCGTCGCTCTCCCAGCAGATCAAGGCGCTGGAACGGGAGTTGGGGGCGGATCTGTTCCTGCGGGCGCGCGGCAACATCACGCTCACGGACGCCGGAGAGGCGCTCCTCCCGCTGGCCCGGCGCATCCTCGCCGACGCGGACACGGCCCGGCAGGAGGTGCAGGAGCTGGCCCAGCTGCGCAGTGGCCGGGTCCGTCTCGGCGCGACCCCGAGCCTGTGCACGGGACTGCTCCCGGACGTGCTGCGCGCCTTCCACGACCGCTATCCGGGCATCCGGCTGCTGATCGAGGAAGGCGGTTCGCATGACCTCGTACGGGAACTCGCACGCGGCGCCCTCGACCTCGCCCTGGTCGTCCTGCCCCTGCCCACTCCGTCGCCCGCGCTGACCACGGTGGAGGTACTGCGCGAGGACCTGGTGGTGGTGTCCTCGCCGGACGCGCCCGCGCCCGGAGGAGGCCGGCGCAACGTCCGGATCTCCGATCTGGAGGTCGAACGCCTGGTGATGTTCCGGCACGGCTACGACCTGCGCGAACTGACGGTCGCCGCGTGCCGGGCCGAGGGCTTCGAGCCCGACTTCGCCGTCGAGGGCGGCGAGATGGACGCGGTCCTGGGCTTCGTCCGCGCCGGGCTCGGCGTGGCCGTCGTGCCCCGCATGGTCGCCACCCGGTCCGGGCGCGGGCTGCGGGTGACTCCGCTGGCGCGGCCCGGACTGCACCGGACGATCGCGCTGGCGCACCGCAGCGATGTGGCTCCGCCTCGGGCGGCTCGGGAGCTTCAGCGGATGTTGCTGGAACGGTGACCCTCCGCTGGGTGCGCCGTACACTTCAGCGCCGTCCAGGTCTGCGGGTTGTCTGTGGCTGGTCGCGCAGTTCCTCGCGCCCCTTGCGGGGCCCGTCACCAGGTGGGGATCAGGCCGCCGTCGATGATGAAGTCGCTGCCCGTGATGTTGCTTGCTCGGTCGCCTGCGAGGAAGAGGACCAGGTCGGCGATCTCGGACGGCTTGGAGAAGCGGCCTGTGACGGTCGCGCCGGACGCCTGGGCGACCACCTCGTCGGGGGTGAGCCCGGCGGCGGCAGAGACCGACGCCGCCACTCCCCCGCCGCCGAGCCACAACTCGGTCTCCACCGGGCCCGGGCTCACGGTGTTGACCCGGATGCCCTTCGGGCCGACCTCCTTCGACAGCGCCTTGGAGAACGCGACCAGGGCGGCCTTGCCCGCGCTGTAGTCGATGACGAGGGGGTCGGGCAGAGTCGCGTTGACCGAGGCGATCGTCACGATCGAGCCATGCCCGGCGGCCAGCATCGACGGCAGCGCCGCACGGGTGACCCGTACGGCCGTGAGCAGGTTCAGGTCGACGGTGCGCCGCCACTCCTCGTCGGTCACCGACAGGAAGCCGCCGGTGCGGGCGGGGGCCGTACCCACGTTGTTGACCAGGACGTCGATCCGCCCGCCCGCCGCCTCGACCAGCCGCCCTGCGGCACCGGGTTCGGCGAGGTCGACCGGCACCCAGGTGACGTGTCCCTTGTCGACCAGCGCGTCGAGGCCCGGGGACGTGCCGCGGGAGCCGGCGATCACCGTCGCGCCCGCTTCGGCCAGCGCCTCGGTGATCGCGAAACCGATGCCCTTGCTGGCTCCGGTGACGACGGCGGTCCTGCCCTGAAGTTCCGTGCTCATCCGGTCCTCGGCTCCATCTGAGAGAGGTGCGTTCTACCAGTGAGACACACGAAGGGCCGGGCGCGCGAGGCGTTCCGGCAACGGGCGCCCCGTCCGCCGGGCGGGTGACGAGGTCCGGCCCGGTCCGGCGGGGCCTCCCTTCCGGGAGGCCCCGCCGCGTGGGAGCGCTCAGCCGACCGCGTCCACCAACGCCAGGTCGTGCAGCCGCTCCGGCGGGCCCGGGCGGGCGTAGTACCAGCCCTGGGCCGTGTCGCAGCCCAGTATCCGCAGCTGTTCGGCCTGGGCGCCGGTTTCCACGCCCTCGACCGTGACCGCGAGGTTGAGGCTGTGGGCGAGGGTGACGATGCCTTCGACGATCTTCAGGTCGACCGGGTCCGCGGGGAACTGCTGCATGCTCTGGGTGAAGGACCGGTCGAGCTTGAGGATGCTGACCGGGAGGCGGCGCAGGTTGGCGAGGTTGGAGTAGCCCGTACCGAAGTCGTCGAGGGCGATGTCGACGCCCATCTCGGCCAGGCGGCGCAGCGGCTTGAGGAGGTCGTCGTCTGCGCCGATCAGCGCGGACTCGGTGACCTCCAGGCACAGCGCGTCCGCGGCGAGCCCGGACCGCTCCAGGATGTCGACCGTGTCCTGGACGAGGCCCGGGTGGGTCAGCTGGCACGGCGACAGGTTGACGTTGATGCGCAGTGGCCCGGCGTCGGCGTGTCGTTCCTGCCAGAGGCGGGCCTGGCGGACCGACTGCTCCAGGACCCAGCGGCCGAGCGGCACGATCAGTCCGGTGTGCTCGGCGAGCGGGATGAACCGGTCGGGGCCGAGGACGCCGTGCTGCGGGTGCAGCCAGCGCACCAGCGCCTCGGCGCCGCGGACGCTGCCGTCGCCGAGGTGGACGAGGGGCTGGTACTCGATGAAGAACTCGCCCCGGTCCAGTGCGGCCGGGAGCGCGGTGGTGAGCCCGTGCCGGGTGATGGCGCGCGCGTCGGCCTCGGGGTCGGCGAGCTCGAAGCGGTTGCCGCCCGCGGACTTGGCCCGGTACATGGTGATGTCCGCACTCCGCAGCACCTCCGCGGGGCCGCGTTCCCCCGCGGGACCCTCGACGACGCCGATGCTGCCGCGCACGGTCAGGTCACGCCCGTCGATGCTGATCGGCGTGACCAGCGCGTTCATGATGCGCCCGGCGAGTTCGTCGACCTCGCGCTCGGTGTCGGTGCCGGTGGTCAGCGCCACGAACTCGTCGCCGCCGAGCCGGGCGACCATCTCGCCGGGAGCCGTCGCGCAGGACTGCAGGCGGTCGGCGACCTCGACGAGCAGCCGGTCGCCGGCCGCGTGCCCGAGGCTGTCGTTGATGGTCTTGAAGCCGTCGAGGTCGAGATAGCAGAGCCCGAAACGCTGGCCCTCGCCGGCGGACAGCGCCTTCTCCAGCCGCTCGAAGAACAGGGTCCGGTTGGGCAGTCCGGTGAGCGCGTCGTGCGTGGCCTCGTAGCGCAGCCGCAGATTGAGCAGCCGCCGCTCGGTGGTGTCCTCCATGAGCGCGAGCTGGTACTGCGGCCGCCCGTCCGCGTCACGCAGCAGAGAGACCGTCAGGTTGGTCCACAGGGCTGTGCCGTCGGGACGGTAGAAGGCTTTTTCGACGTGGTAGTGCTCGCGCTCGCCGCGTACCAACTCCTCGTACAGCGGCCACACTTGCGGAGCGTCGTCGGGGTGCGTCCACTCCTGGACCCTGCGGCCGCGCATCGACTGCTCGGAGCCGCCGAACATCCGCAGCAACGCGCCGTTGACCTGAAGGATGTTGCCCTCGAGGTCGGCGATGCCGATTCCTATGGCCGCGCCTTCGAACACCGCGCGGAAGCGGGCCTCACTCGCGTGCAGCGCCTCCGCCACCAGGCTGCGCGCGCTCATGGCGGCCCGGGAGATGGCCTCCTGCTCGGCCAGCGTCCGCTCCCGCAGCGCCTGTGCGAACCCGGCAGCCATGGCGTGCTGCAACCGCGCTGAGCGGGTCCGCAGCGCCTCCTGGGGTCCGTCCTCGCCGCAGTAGAGCACCAGATAGGCGTCGACGCAGTCGAGGGTGCGGCTGAGCGCCTCAGGGTCGGTGCAGTGCGCCTCGATGAGCGCGGCACCGACTGCCTGGCCCTCGGCGGCCTCGAAGGTCCTCGCCAGCAGCGCCCTGCTCAACCGCCGGGCGAGCGGCATGAGTTGATCCTCGAACTCCGGCCTGGTCAGCGACGTCGAGGTGACCGGAAAGACCGCCCGGCTCCAGATCGTCGCGAATCTGCGGAGTCTGTCCTCCGGCCCGTCCGGCTCGGCGGTCACGCCGTGCGCCCCACGCCGGCGAACCCGGAGAAGGAGAACGGATCCTCGTCCTCGGGTGCCGTGTCCGGCCGCCAGTCCGGCATCGGCACCAGTCCCGGTTCCACCATGTCGTACCCCTCGAAGAACCGCGCGATGTCCTCGCGCGAGCGCATGATCAGCGGGTTGCGGATGTTCTTGTACACGTCGACCGTGCCCTCGGCCTGTTCCCGAGGTAGCGGGATTCCCTCGTACGAGGCGTGCGTGAGGACGAGCAGGCTGCCCGGCGCGAGCGCGTCGCGCAGCTCGGCCACCGCCTCGTACGGGTCGTCCGCGTCCTCCACGAAGTGAAGTATGGCAACGAGCAGCAGGGCGACCGGCCGGTTCAGGTCGATCAGCCGCTGAACCTGGGAACTCGCCAGGATCTCCCGGGGCTTGAGCAGGTCGGCGGCGAGGACGTCGGCGTGCTCGTTGCCTTCCAGGACGGCCTGGCTGTGCGCGACGGCCACGGGATCGTTGTCGACGTACACGACGTGCGCGCCGGGCCTGGACGCCTGGGCGATCTCATGGACGTTGCCGAAGGTCGGGATGCCCGAGCCGATGTCGAGGAACTGGGTGATGCCCTCGTCGGCCGCGAAGCGCACCGCGCGGCGCATGAACGCCCGGTTCGCCTGCATGATCTTGGGAAGTCCCGGCATGAACTCCATGGCCTTGCGGGCCGCTTCCCTGTCGACCTCGAAGTTGTGCGAACCGCCCAGGTAGTAGTCGTAGATCCGGGACACGCTCGGCACTGAGATGTCAATGCTCCGAGGGGCCCAGGCGGGACGCTCCATCTATCTCTCCAAGGCGTAGTCGACGGCGTAGGCGATCCGGTGTTCGAGCTGAGGCTACTGATCGCCCGCCAAAGGAGCGAGCCAAAACGGAAATTGACCGTCCGTTCCCGGTCACTGCCTCCGGCAAGTGCCGAATTGGCTCCCTGTGAACGGCCTTGGAACAACGCCCTCCGCTGTAACCGTGAAATCGCTCCGAAGCATTGCAAAAAGCTCCCGGAGGTTACGAAGAGTCGCCGAGGATTCCCCCGCCCGGGTACGCCAAGGGGCCCGCTCCCTCCGTGCGGTGCGGAGGGAGCGGACCTGGGTCGCGCGCGCTTTTTCGTTGGTCCGGCACACTGGCCTGTCTGTGTCCACTCCCTTCCGCGTTCGTTGCCGTCCGGGTGAGGCGATCAACCCTGGGGAGGTGATCTATCTACTGCTTCGGCGCGCCGACCAGCTTTCCGTCGGGCGAGACGGCGTACCAAGTGCCGCCCACACCCTGACCGTTGGTGTCTCCGGGAGCCTCGTCACCGGTGAAGGTGTAGATCGGCCAGCAGTCGAGGGCCATCTGCTTGATGCCGTCGTCCCGAGTGAAGGGCATGAGGCCGTCCGAGTCGATGTTGAGGCCCTTGATGTCGGCCTCCTCGACCGGCGCGATCGCAGGCCACTTCTCCAGGCAGGCGCCGGTGCAGGCGGAGATCGAGTCGGGCCAGGCCGTGTCCTTGGTGAACCGGTAGACCGTCATGCCGTTCTTGTCGACGACGATCTCGCCGAGCTTGGCGTCCTTGCGTGTCGACAGGCCGGGCAGGTCGGCCAGGGTCGCCTTCTTGCCATCGGGCGCCGACGCGTACCAAGTGCCGCCCACGGCCTGGCCAAGAGTGTCACCGGCCTTCGTGTCCTTCGCGTACCGGTACATCGGCCAGCCACCGACGGTCAGCTGCTTGCTGCCGTCAGGCCTGGTGACCTCGCCGAGCAGCGCCGCGTCCACACCGGTGGCGGCCGCGGCCCCGTCGGCCGGAACCGGCGGCCACGCCGTGGCGCAGTCGCCCTCACAGGTCGACTTCGGCGGCTCGGCCGTGTCCTTGTCGAAGCGGTAAAGGGTCATCCCGGCGCTGTCGGTGAGGAGTTCGCCGAGCTTCGCGTTCTCAGCAACGGCGAGCGCACCGGCGGATTTCCCCTGGGTAGCGGCCTCGGCGCCGACCCCGGCAGGGCTTGGAGTGGACAGTCCGTAGTCCCCCGCAGCCGCGGTGGCGCCCACGTTCTGGCCCACGGTCGAGGTGCCCTGTTCCTGACCGCACGCCGTCGTGAGCGCCAGCATGGCCGCAGCTGTCGCTACGAGCGAGGCGCTCCGCCAGGAGGTCTTCATTTGGTAACTCCCGCTGTTGGCAAAGATGTTGCAGCGCTCTGCTGCGCCGCGCATGGCCTTAGGTACGGGCGGGAGTGGCGGGAGTGTTCAACCACCTCACAAAAATCTTTCCGAATCCTGTGACCCGAGGGCCGCCACACGGATCGCACGCCCGTTCCCTTCCAGTGGCGTTTCCCGCTCAGCCCGTCAAACGGCCCGGACACAAACGTCCTCCGTTCGGGGCAACCGCCTGTCACTACCGCGTACGCGGGCGCGGGACGACCGATGATCACCGTCGTGCATAGACCCAAACGGACCCGATCGCCCCTCGTCATACGGGTAGTGGCGCTGATGACGCTGGCCTGGATCCTCGGCGGAGCCTCGGGGGGACCGGCGGTCGCCGACGCCTGCGCGTACGCCTCCGTCGGCCCGGACGGCACCGAGGCAGTGGCGGTCGCCGGCGACGGCTACTGCAGCCCGAGCCCGACGCCTCCCCCGCCGACGCCCACCCCGACACCGACCCCCAAGCCCACGCCTCCCCCCAAGCCCACGCCGACGCCCACGCCCACGCCGGCACCTGAACCGCCGCCACCTCCGCCCCCACCCCCGCCTCCCCCGGCACCGGCGCCACGGCCCGTCGCGCCGAAGCCCGTGCCGAAGCCTGAGCCGACACCTACGCCGACGCCTACGCCGACGCCCACTCCGAGTGCGCGCCCCAAGCCGTCGCCGTCCCCGGTGAGTTATCCGGCGTACCACGCCCGGGCGCGGCGGCATCCGCCCCGCGACGGACCGTCCCTGGTCTCTCTCACCCTGCTGATCACCGCGCCCGCGGTGCTCGCCGTCGCGGCGCTGCGCCCGCGCTGATTTCTGGAGGCATCCTTGTCGGAATGGCTTGTTCTCGCCCTCGCGATGGGGGCGGCGTGTGTCGTCGTCCTCATCGTGGCCCTCGTACGTCATCGCACGGCCCGCGCGGACGAGGATCCGTCCGAGACTCCGGACGTGATCGAGTACATGACGATGATGATCGGCGTGGTTTACGCCATCGTCCTCGGCCTGGCCATCGCCGGAGTCTGGGAGGCCCGCGGCGTCGCACAGGACCATGTGCAGACCGAGGCCCAGGCCCTGCACGAGATCTCGGAGCGGGTCCGCGTCTACCCGCCCGATGTGCAGGAGCGGATCCGCGGCGACATCGACTCGTACGTCGGCTACGTCGTCACCACCGAGTGGAAGACCATGTCGGACCAGGGCCGAGTGACCGTCAAGGGCGGCCGGCTCTTCGAGCGCATCCGCGCGGACGTCACCGACTACGAGCCGACGACGGACTTCGAGGCCCAGGCGTACCAGCCCCTGGTCGACCAGGTCACCGTGGCCGCCGCCGCGCGGAGCTCGCGCGCCGACTCGACGGGGGCGACCATGCCGGGCGTGGTGTGGTTCGGGCTGATCAGCGGGGGCGTGGTCACCGTGGGGATGGTCTTCGCGCTGCAGATCCGGCGCACCACGCGTGAACTGATCCTCGCCGGGCTCTTCTCCTCGCTGATCGCCTTCCTGCTCTTCCTGATCTGGGACTTCGACGCGCCCTACAGCAGGGGGATCACGGCCTCGGCGGAACCGTTCACGGCGCTGTTCCCCAACCTTCCCGGTTGACGGACCCTCAACAGGCGCTCCGGGACAGGGCTCCCCGGCCGGGGGACGGGTGCCACGCCGCGTCCGTCCCCCGACTGCACGCACTCCGTCCCCTGTGCGGCCCACACGGTTGCCCCATTCGCGCGACTGCGATCGCGCCCGCGCTCAGCCTTTCCTAGCGTTTCGATCATCGAGGTGCATTTCTGGCGCAAGCGGAAAAGGTCCGCAGCAAGGCTCCTCGGGGACCTGGAGGCTCACCATGCGCGCGATATGCGTCGCTTCGGCCGCTCTGCTGGGCTTGACCGCCCTGACCTTCACCGCACCCGCCGCCTTCGCCGGCGACGAGAACAACAACATCACCCCGTTCGGCTTCAGCGTGCAGCCGTCGACCATCGCCGCCGGCGGCCAGGTCTCACTGCTGCTCAAGAGAGACGGGGGCTGCCAGGGGCGCGCCACGGTCACCTCGGGCGTCTTCGACACCGTCAACATCCCGAAGGGTCAGTCCTCGGCCACGGCCACGGTCGACTGGGACGCCAAACCGGGGGCCGTGTACGAGGTCACGTTCACGTGTGACGGCGTGAGCGGTCACACGGATCTCACCATCGCCACCGGCCGGCCCGGCAATCAGACGGACTACCCCGTCCCCGTGCAGCGGGGCGTCAGGGCCGGTGTCGGCGGCACCATCGGCGGCTTCGACCTCAAGGAGATCGGGCTGGGGGCCGCGCTCATCGCGGGTTCCGTCGGAGCGGCGTGGCACATGTCGCGCCGCCGTGGCGCGACCGACGACTCCTGACGGCACCGCAGGGCACGCCGCACAGCCCTTCGCCCCGGACCCTCCAGAGAGGGTCCGGGGCGAAGGGCTGTCACGTGCGGTCTCCGAAGTCTCCGGAACGGAGGGCCGGTCAGATCCTCTTCTCTGACCGGCGCCGCATCCAGAACACCCCGCCACCGACGGCTGCGGCGGCCACAAGACCGCCGCCGATCGCCATGTCGGTGGGTGTGGCACCGCTGGAGCTGCTGCCGCCGAGACCACCGCGGACACCACCGATGACGGTGAAGGCCGCGGGACGGGTCAGGGTGCCCGTCCCGTTGCAGTTGACCGAGATGTCGTACGAGCCGGGGCGGGCGTTCCGGTCGATGGTCGCCGTCCCGCTCGATGTCTCGTTGCTGCCGGTGATCCGGGAGAGGGTCGCCTGCCGGAAGGCGGGCGAGGTCATGGTGCCGCCGGTGGGGCAGCCGTCGACGGTCACGGTCAGTTGACCGCCGCTGGCGATGACGCTGGGCATCGCGACGATGTTGCTCGGGTTGTTCCACGCCGCGGCCATCGGCGCGGCGAGCCCCACCGCGGCGACCGCGGCGGCACTGACCGCCAGAGCACGAGAAGTACGCATGTGATCCTCCGCGGAAGACGCCCCGGGAACCGTCCCCGGTCGATCGGCGAGAAAGCGCCTCCCAGACAGACCCTCAGATGCCGTGCACAGGGCCGCATTTCGAGAATGGTCCGTACTGGTGAGAAGACACGCCGAGAGAATTCCACACAATCGGATATTGCCGCAGGTCACGGACCGTCAGAAAATTCCTGGCCTCGGCAACTCGGATGGCTCACGAAGGGCGTACTCCACCACCCGTTCGCCTTTGCCCCGTCGCCCGCCGGGCGTGCTGCACTTAGCGTTCTCGTATGCGCGACGGACGCGGTGACGGCCGCGTCGAGAGGGGATTGCAAATGTCTGCGTCCGAGCTGGCCGAAGAGGAGGAGCGGCGGAAGAAGCGCGCCCCGTGGGGCGTGATAGCGCTTGTTCTGCTGACCGGCCTCGCGCTCATTCGGAATGGTTCCGGTGAGTTCGACGTGGGCCCGCCGCAGCCCGCTTCGGCGGCGGCGGCCGACAGCAGCCGCGCGCCGGGCGGCACCTTCTCGAATCTGCCGACCCCGCTGCCGTACTCGGTGGCCGACCGGGTCAGGATCCCGGCGATCCGGGTCGACGCTCCGGTCCTGCCGGTGGGCCTGGACATGGACGGGTGGGTCGACGCACCACCGCCGGACGACCCGAATCTCGCGGGCTGGTTCACCGGCGCCGTCTCACCCGGCGAGAAGGGCACGGCCGTGATCGACGGCCATGTGGACAACATGCACGGACCCGCCGTCTTCTACGGGCTCGGGGCGCTCAAAAAGGGAAACCGGATCGAGGTGCAGCGCAAGGACGGGAAGACCGCCGTATTCGAGATCTACGGCATCGAGGTCTTCGAGAAGAACAACTTCCCCGGAGACCGCGTGTACGGCAGCAAGGGAGCCCCCGAATTGCGGGTCATCACCTGCGGGGGCGGTTTCTCCAAGCAGCACGGCTACGACGGAAACGTCGTCGTGTTCGCCCGCCTGGCCGAGGTTCGCTGAGCGCTTCCCGGCCGGGCGGGCGAAAGCCCGTGAGATCTAAGCGAACTGCCGTCGCGGCACGGTGATGTGGTAGCCGGAATCGAGCAGTTGGGGCAGATAGTCGCGCAGCGCCCGAACGCTCTGGGAGCGGTCGCCGCCCGCGTCGTGGGACAGCACCACGACGCCCGGAGCGGCACCGTCCTCGACCCGGTCGACGATGGTGCGGGTGCCCGGGGACGTCCAGTCGAGCGTGTCGACCGTCCAGGCCAGCGGTTCCATCCCCAGTTCGGCGCCGAGCTGGAAGGCCGCCCGGTTCCAGGCCCCGTAGGGCGCGCGGAACCAGCCGGGCGGCTCACCGAAGGCGTCGTCGATGACCTCGCAGGTGCGCTCCATCTCGGCGTGGATCGCCGAGCGCGAGAGCTTGGTCAGCAGCGGATGGGACCAGGTGTGGTTGCCGACGGTGTGTCCGTCGTCGGCCATCTCGCGCAGCAGGTCCTTGTTGTCGACGGCCATCTCCCCGCACACGAAGAACATCGCGTGCACGTCGTACTCGCGCAGGGTGCTCAGGATGTCCGGGGTGTAGCGCGGATCGGGGCCGTCGTCGAAGGTCAGCACCATCCGGCGGCCACGCCCGGACATGCGCAGGAACGGCTCGTGGCGGACGAGGGTCCGCGCGGACGCGGCGCGCGGCGGGCCGTATCCCGTCATGGGCTGGAGACGGTAGGCGGAGGGCTTGAGGGCACGGCGTGCCTGCGGACCCGCGGCGGGCGGGGCACTGCGTACCGGGTGTGTGGCCGGTTCGGTGCTGAGGACGTGGGCCGTGCCCGCGGCACCGGCCGCCCCCAGGACGGCGGCACCGGCGATCAACGCCCGGCGCCGATTAAGCAGCTGATCCTTTTTCATGATTCATCAGTCACCCAGTTGAGGGGCGTCGCAGCTCAGCAACACCGGTGCGGGCCCACGAAAGCACCCACCTGGACCAAATCGGCGGCGGCACACCAACAGACCCGGGAATTCGGGGCATCCCGGCCGACCGTGCCCGTGCGCCTCCCGGACCTGGGGGTTCCGATAGCCTCACAGGTGTGACGGAACAGCAGCACTCGCATCAGTTCGAGCGAGGAACGGACGGCCCCAAGGTCATCGTCGTCGGCGTGGACGGCTCCGACTCCTCGATGCGCGCGGCATCGTACGCGGGGGGTCTGGCCCGACGGCAGCACGCACTGCTCGCCATCGTCTATGTCCAGCCCGTGATGGCGGCGGGCGCGGCGCTCGGAGTGCCGATCGCCGAGACGACGGACGAGATCGCCGAGGACCTGGTCGCCCAGATCCGGGACGCCGCCGAGAAGCTCAAGGGCATATTCGAGGTGCGCTGGGAGTTCCACACCTTCCGCGGCGACCCGTACAACGGACTGGTGGCGGCGGCGGACCAGCTCAAGGCGGACGCCGTGGTGGTCGGCGCCTCCGAGCAGGCGGGGCACCGGATCATCGGGTCCGTGGCGATCCGGCTGGTCAAGGCGGGGCGCTGGCCGGTCACGGTAGTGCCGTAGCGGTTACGGCGTGTCGGACGCCCCGGGCCGGAGTGCGCGGGGCTACTCCCCCATGACGAGGCCGTCCTTGGCCGCGCCGCGGCTGAGGACGACGGAGCGGATCCGGTCGCGTACACCGGCGAGGTCGGCCCCCTGCGCCAGGGCGGCGTTGAGGTTGACCACGCGACCGGCGTCGAGGTCGAAGGCCTGCGGGATGAACTCGGCCTTCTTCACCTCCCACCGGGCGCCCTGGCGCGCGGGAGGGGCGAAGGTGAAGCGGCCGATGGTGCCTTCGTTGCCCCGCGGATCCCGGACGCCCTGGTAGTTGGTCATCTCGCCGGCGATCTGGTCCCCCATGCCGTAGACGACCCAGGTGCCGTTGACCTTCTCGTACGCCTGCGGAACATGGGCGTGCGTGCCGAGGATGAGGTCGATGTCGGGCCGCCCCTCGGTGCGGGAGGCGGTCAGCTGCTTGCTCAGCGTCAGTTGCCGCTCGTCCGGCTCGTCCTGCCATTCGGTGCCCCAGTGCAGGGACACGACGACCACGTCGGCGCCCGCCTTCCGTGCCGCCCGGGCGTCCGCAACGATCCTGTCGGGGTCGATGAGGTTGACGGCCCAGGGCTGTCCCTGCGGAAGTGGAATGCCGTTCGTGTCGTACGTGTACGCGAGATGTGCGACCTCGGCGCTGCCCGCCCGCATCATCGTGGCGCCGCTCTCGGCCTCCGTACGCGCCGATCCGGCGTGCCGCACACCCGCGCGGTCGAGCGCGTCCAGGGTGCGCTGGATCCCTGCGGCTCCGTCGTCCAGGGTGTGGTTGGAGGCGGTGGAGCAGGCGTCGTAGCCGGTCGCGGCGAGCCCCTCGGCCACCTGCGGCGGGGACTTGAAGGTCGGGTAGCCCGTGTAGTCGCCGTCCGCGCCGTACACGGTCTCCATGTGACAGATCGCCAGACCCGCGCCGGACACGACGGGCTCAACGCCCGCGAGCATCGGCCGGAAGTCGTATCCGTTGCCGCCCGCGTCCGCCTGCGCCCGCTCGATGATCGAGGTGTGCGGCAGTACGTCACCGGAGGCGACGAGGGTGAATCCGAGGGGGTCGGAGGGTGCCGCGGGCCGGCCGCTCGGCCGGGGGGTCGGCGGGTTCTGGGCGGCCTGACAGCCCGTTACGACGAGGACGGCCGCGAGGGCCAGGGTGGTCTGTCGCCGGCGTGGGATCATACCCAACCTCGCTTTAGTCATATTTACCTATGAAGTGACAGAATCCACGTACACGAGCAGCCAGGAGTCAAGGAGCGACGCACACCTTCAGCCCGTCCGGCGTTCGAGGACGAGCCCTTCGGGCGAACAGGGGGTCCGGGGCAGAGCCCCCGGCAACGGACAGCACCCACGACCCCGATGAACCGCTCACCGCACCGTTCACCGACGGCTTCGACCGCCCACCGCAGAACCGTGCGCCGACCCTGTCCCCGCGGAGCGGCACCGGCTGGCATACACGCCATGACGGCCGGAACCACCACCATCACCCGCGGGACGACCGCCGAGCACGAGCTGGCCGCGTTGCAGCGCGATCACGGCCGGCCCCTCTTCGCGCTGCTGCTGCGACTCTCCGACGGCGACCGGCAGCGCGCCGAGGATCTGGTGCAGGAGACGTTCGTACGCGCCTGGCAGCACCCCGAGGCGCTGCGTGCCGACGACTTCGACTCGGTACGGCCCTGGCTGCTCACCGTGGCGCGGCGGCTGGCGATAGACGCGCGGCGGGCCCGTCAGGCGCGGCCCGCGGAGGTCGGGGACGCGGTGTTGGAAAGTGCGCGTGTCTGTGCCGATCACGCCGAACGGTCCGCGGCGATGCTCGATGTGCGGGAGGCTGTGAAGACACTCACTCCCGAGCACCGTGAAGTCCTGGTGCAGGTGTACTTCCAGGGGGCGAGTGTGGCGGAGGCCGCCGCAGCGCTCGGGATTCCGCCCGGTACGGTGAAGTCTCGCGCGTATTACGCGCTGCGCGCCCTGCGCCGGGTACTGCCGGGCTATGCGGCCGACCTGCGGTGAAACCAAAGGTCGAGTCAAGCCTCGGCAAAGCGCCTGCCGAGGACCATGGTTGAGCAATCTGCTGTCTTCATCCGTGTTCCGGACGGGAACCCGGGGTCGGGCGACGCGCACGCACCGGAGGAAGGCGGAAGGGATGCTGCACAGAGGTCAAGAGAGCACGGACGGCACCGGCGGTGGTGAACTCACCGTCCCCATGGCTTGGTTGTACGCCGAGTACATCGCCGACGAACTGCTGCGGACCGGCGACCTGATGCCGCCCACATCCTTCGAGTTCCGCGCCGGGCGGGATGCCCTGGCGCTGACCATCTTCCTGTCCGACGCCGGCGGTGAGCTCTCCGGCATCAGGGTCATCACACAGTTGGAGACCTGGCTTTCGCTGACGGCGTACGACCAGCCGTGGCGGGACTGGGTGCGCGAGCACATGGCGCGACTCGCGGCCGCGGCCGTCGAATCGGGCGCCCCGGACCCGGACTTGGAGCTGGCCTCGGCGGCCTGGCGCTGGCTGGAGGAGACCGAGCTGCTCGCCCCCGATCTGGACGCCGTGCCTGGTGGCGGGCCCGTTCCGGGCGAGGACGACGGTCCGAAGGTGTGGACGCCGGCCTGGCGGCTGGGACTGCCGCTGGGGCATCTGGCGATCCATCTTTTCTGACCCTCCGTCCAGAGCTCCAAACTTTTTCCGGCCCGCACCAATCCGCGGGCCCTCTCACTCCGAATGTCCTGGCCGCTCTTCCGAAACGGTTCTTGAACGATCCGGCGGTCTGGTGCGTATCGGTGGGCAACAGCAACACCACCCCACCCCGCACCATCACCACCATCGCCACGAGGATTCGGTAATCGGTATGAGGTCCCTGGAACGGCATCGCGACGTCGGCGCATACGCGCTCGGCGTGCTGAATGAGGCGGACGCCTTCCGCTTCGAGGATCACCTCATGGAGTGTCCTCAGTGTTCCGCCCATGTGAGTGAATTCCGGCCTGCGGCACGGCAGTTGATGCTGTACCGCCGGGCCACTCCGCGCTCCGTGCACCCCTTCGCCGCCCCCGGACCCCGGCTTCTGGACCGGCTGCTCGGCGAGGTCGCGAACCGGCACCGGGCCGGACGCAGGCGGTGGCTGTACGCGGTGGCCGCTTCCGTGGTGTTCGCGGCGGGCGGTCCGGCGATCGCGATCGTGACGGCGGACGGCTCACCGAGCACCCTGATCGCCACGACCGACACGGAGACCGGCGTCTGGGCCCAGGTCACGTCCGAGGACCGGGTCTGGGGCAGTGAGGTCGACGTACAGGTCAAGGACGTGGGAGGCCCGCGCGCCTGTCAGCTCGTCGTGATCGGCAAGGACGGTTCCGAGCAGACGGTGACGAGCTGGATGGCGCAGGGGGACACCAACGGCGAGGCCGCCAGCATGCAGGGCGGCGCCGCGTTGCAGTCCGAGGAGATCAGCCGGTACGAGGTGCGCACGACGGAGGGCGAGCGCCTCGTGACACTCAAGGCCGGCACCGGAAGCTGACGCCGAGTCCACTCGGCGGACGGCTACTTGAGGAACTTCGACATCCGGCGGTCCGCGAGCGGCTTCCCGCCCGTCTGGCAGGTCGGGCAGTACTGCAGCGAGGAGTCACTGAAGGACACCTCCCGGATGGTGTCGCCGCACACCGGGCAGGGCTCGCCCGCTCTGCCGTGCACCCGCAGTCCGCTCTTCTTCTCCGCCTTCAGGCGCCCGGCCGCCACTCCGTGGGAGCGCTCGACGGCCTCGGTGAGCGTGGAGCGCAGCGCCTCGTACAGGCGCCGTGTCTCCTCGGGGCTCAGCGAGGCGGCGAGCTTGAAGGGCGACATCCGGGCGGCGTGCAGGATCTCGTCGCTGTACGCGTTGCCCACACCCGCGATCAGGCTCTGGTCGCGCAGCGCGCCCTTCAGTTGGCGCCGCTCGCCCTCCAGCAGCTTGGCGAACCGCACCTCGTCGAAGTCCGCGGCGAGCGGGTCGGGGCCGAGCCGGGCGACGCCGGGGATCTCCGCCGGGTCCCGTACGACGTACACGGCGAGCTTCTTCTGGGTGCCGGCCTCGGTGAGGTCGAAGCCCTCGCCGGTCTCCAGGGCGACGCGCAGTGCGAGCGGGCCCTTGCCGGGGCGGGGCCGGCCGTCGGGCAGCGTGTCCTTCCAGTGCAGCCAGCCCGCGCGGGCCAGGTGCGTCACGAAGTGCAGCCCGTCCGCCTCGATGTCGAGGAACTTGCCGTGCCGGTGCACGGCCGTGACCTCGCGGCCCTCGAAGGCGGTGACGGGAGGGTCGTACGTCTTCAGGACACTGATGGCGACGGGCAGCACGCGCACGACCTGACGGCCGACGAGGTGGTCGGCCAGGAAGTCCTTCAGCGCTTCGACCTCGGGCAGTTCCGGCATACGTCCAGAGTGCCACCCGGGACCGGCGACACGATGTGGACCGGTGGTCAGTCCCGTTCCGGAACGATGAACTCGCACCACACGACTTTGCCGCCGCCGCGAGCCTCCACGCCCCAGACGTCGGTGAGCCGGTCGACGAGGAGGAGGCCGCGGCCCGAGACGCCGGACTCCCCGGCCTCGCGGCGGCGCGGCAGGGCGCTGGAGGAGTCCTCGACCTCGGCGCGCAGTCTGCGGTCGGTGCCCGTCAGGACGCGCAGGGTGACGACGGCGGAGCCCTCGGTGTGCAGCAGGGCGTTGGTGATCAGTTCGTCGGCGACCAGCTCGATCTCGTCGGCGCGCTCTCCGGCACCCCAGGCGGCGACGGCGGCTCGGATCATGCGCCGGGCCTCGGCGAGCGCCTCGGGGTCGCCGGCCGCGACATGCTGCTGGAGCCTGCTGCCGGTCTGCTGCGTGGCGAGGCCGCGGCGGCGCAGGAGCAGCAGCGCGACGTCGTCGTCGCCCCCGCGTTCCTCGGCCACCTCGATGAGCCGGTCGGCCAGGTCGTGGACGTCGTCCGGGCCCGTGCTGACGAGTTCCTTGAGGGTGTGCATGCCTTCGCCGAGGGAGATGCCGGGCTGCTCGACCAGGCCGTCGGTGTACAGCAGCAGGGTCTGGCCGGGGTCGAGCTCGAAGGTGCTGACCGGGTATTCGAGGCGGCCGAACTCGGCGGACAGGCCGAGCGGCAGGCCTCCTTCGACGGGCTGTCGGCGACAGGTGCCGTCGGGCTCCCGGACCAGGGGGTCGATATGGCCTGCCCGGACCAGCTGGACGACGCCGGTGGACGGGTCGGCCTCCGCGTAGAGGCAGGTCGCGAAGCGTTCGGTGTCGAGTTCCTTGAGGAAGACCGAGGCGCGGGCCATCACGGTGGCCGGGGTGTGGCCCTCGGCGGCGTAGGCGCGCAGCACGATGCGCAGCTGGCCCATGACCGCGGCGGCGTGCGTGTCGTGCCCCTGGACGTCGCCGATGACGGCGCCGACGCGGCCGCCGGGCAGCGGGATCACGTCGTACCAGTCGCCGCCGATGTCCCTGCCGAGGGAGGCGGAGCGGTAGCGGACGGCGATGTCGGCGCCGGGCACGCTGGGGATGGAGCGCGGCAGCATGGCCTGCTGGAGGCCCTTGGCGAGGTCCTTCTCCTGCTCGTAGAACATCGCCCGCTGGAGGCTCTGCGCGATGCTGCTGCCGAGCGCGAGGATGACGTTGCGGTCCTCCTCGGAGAAGCCGTGCCGGTCGTTGTAGAGCAGGCCGATCGCGCCGATGGGCCGAGCCTGCACGATGAGCGGCAGGTATGCGGCCGAGGTGATCTTCAGGTCGGTGATGTGCGGCCACAGCAGGGGGTACGCCTCGGCGAACTCCTCCGGCGACTCGATGAAGTGCGGCACGAGGGTCCGTACGACCTCGTTCATCGGGTACTGGGCGTCGATGCGCGTGATCCGGGTGCCCGGCACATAGCTGTCCTCGGGGCCCGCGGCGACCATGTTGATGCGGCCGGCCTCCACCAGGCCCATGACCAGGCTCGTCGCGCCGAGGTGGGTGAGGCCGTGGGTGTCCTCCAGGACGTCGATGACGTCCTGGACGGTGCGGGCGTGGGCGAGTGCCGCGGTGGTGAGCTGCACGACGCTCGTCTGCTGGCGCCTGGCCTGGAAATGGGCGGCCTGCTCACGGCGTGCCGCCCGCTCGCTCAGCTCCTGCGTCGCGTCGCGCACGATGCCGATGATCCTGCGGGGCCTGCCGGTCTCGTCGCGGCGGATGTAGCCCTGGGTGTGGGTCCAGCGCAGGGAGCCGTCTCTGCAGCGGATGCGGAAGTAGGCGCCGTAGTTCTCGCTGCCGTCCTTGAGTGCCTGGGAGACCAGGGTGTCGAGGCGTATGGCCTCGGGCGGGGGCACGCGCATGGCCAGGGTCTCCGGGTGCCCGTTGTATTCCTCGGGGAGCACGTCGAAGACCTCGTGGGCCTGGGCGTCCATCTGGAACAGACCGGAGTCCAGGTCCCAGTCGAAGCTGCCCATGCGGTTGAGCGCCAGGATCGGATCCGGGTGGGCGGGCCAGTCGTCCGGGAGTGACAGGGCGCTCGCTCCCCGATCAACCATGGAGCCACCTTGTCAGGATTTGCCCGATTATTCGACTCCGGCCTCCATGGAGCCCGGTGCCGGGCTCCACGGCCGAGCGTGCTCTCAACTGCCTGACATGTCGGTCGCGGCGTCGAAGATGCTGTCCGACATGGTCGGATCGTCGGGAATCAGGCCGCCGCCGTCCGGCAGGTCGGGGCTTTCCGGGACGGTGTCGGGGCCGACCTCCTCGGTCGATGTGGTCGATGTGGTCGAGTCGAGCGGGGACGAGGGTTCGTCGAGGGTGGAGGGCTCCTCGGGCGTGGAGAAGTCTTCCGTTGCCGAGGGGATCTCGGGTGTGGACTGATCGGGCGTGATCGTGCCCGTCTCCGACTCCGGGGTGGTGCTCTCGTCCGAGGGGGTCGGCGTGCTCCCGGGATCCGTCGTGGGCGGGGCGGTGACGGTGGCCGTGGCGCAGTCCGCGGGCTCGTCCGGTGCCCGGTCGGACGGATCGCCCGGAGCGCTCTCGGTCTCTTCCGGCGCCCCGGTCTCCCCCGGTGTCACGGTCACGGTCGGCGTCACGCAGTCGGACGCCGACTCGTCCGGCCAGGTGCCGTCCTCCCTCGGACGGGCGCCCGAGGAGGAGTCCTCCGGCTCCGGGGACCGCGTCCAGTCGTCCGGCGGCCGTACGACGTGGTCGTGGCGGTGGCCGTCGTCCCCGATGCGTCGCTCGATCCAGGCGTTGTCGACGATGTTGATGATCGTGATGTTGGTGATCACCGTGGTCGCCGGGGTCACGAAGACGACCTCGCCGGGGCGGTACCCGGACCAGACCTGCCCATGGGTGCCCGGGGCTCCCTTGGACTCGACGGGCGGCCTCAGCGGGTTTCCGCAGGCGCAGCGGACGCGGGGCACTCCACGGTTGTCGACGAGGACGGCGGTACCCGCCTGCAGGACCGACTGTCGGCCGGTCGCCCGACCGTCGCTGAACTCGTGGTTCGTGACCTGGGTGTCCGCGCGCAGCACGACCGAGGTGAGACCCCGCAGAAAGTTCGGGACCGAGGCCTGCGAAACGCCGGTGACCTGCGCGAACGCCCGGGCTTTGGCCCGGTCCGCGGTGAGCAGGCCGATCTGCTTCTCGACGTCGCAGCTCCCGGCGGAGTGGACGCCGCCGTAGAGACCGGGCGTGGAGCCCGAGAGCTTGCGCGCACCCTGTGTCGCGGAGGCGCCGCCCTTGGGTGTCGGTTGCTGCGTTCGGGTGACGGGGGGCGGGGTCGCGGTGGAGGCGGCGGTGGAGTCCGTGAAGGGGCCGGAGCCCTGAGCCGCGACGGGCTCGAGGAACAGCTCACCGCTGGATCCGCCGGACGTCTGGTCCTTGTCGCCGTCGTCCCCACCGCACCCGGCGACGAGGAACGCCGCCGAGAGCGCGCAGGCCGTGACGAGGGTTCTGGTGGGTGTGCGCACCGTGTTCTCCCGTCCATCCCGGGCAATTCGTCCACCATTGTCTGCGTCACCCACTTGGACCACGCAAGCGGAGGATGGTCACCCAGCGTCACAATGGGAGGGAGAGGAGTGGTGCGGCGTGGAGTGGTTCACGGCACCCGAGTACTGGCTGAGCCGACTGGTCTTCCAGCGGGCGCTCGCCGTGGTGTACCTCGTCGCGTTCCTGGGCGCGGTGCTGCAGTTCCGCGCGCTGATCGGGGAGCGCGGGATGCTGCCGGTCTCCCGCTTCGTCGCAAGGGTGCCGTTCCGCCGGGCGCCGAGCGTGTTCCAACTGCACTACTCGGACCGCTTCTTCGCGGCCTGGTCCTGGGCGGGCTGCGCGGTGTCGGTGGCACTGATCGCCGGACTGGACTCGCTACTGCCGCTGTGGGGCGGCATGTTGCTGTGGCTGGTCCCGTGGGTGCTCTATCTGTCCATCGTCAACGTGGGCCAGACCTGGTACTCGTTCGGCTGGGAGTCACTGCTCCTGGAGGTGGGCTTCCTCGCCGTCTTCCTCGGCAACGACGAAGTGGCCCCGCCGATCGTCGTCCTCTTCCTGCTGCGGTGGGTGCTGTTCCGCGTCGAGTTCGGCGCCGGGCTGATCAAGATGCGGGGCGACGCGTGCTGGCGGAAGCTGACCTGCCTGTACTACCACCACGAGACCCAGCCGATGCCGGGCCCGCTGAGCTGGTTCTTCCACCATCTCCCGAAGCCGTTCCACCGGGCCGAGGTGGCCGCCAACCACTTCACCCAACTCGCCGTCCCCGTCCTGCTGTTCACCCCGCAGCCGATCGCCACGGCCGCCGCCTCGCTGATGATCCTCACCCAGCTGTGGCTGGTCCTGTCCGGCAACTTCTCCTGGCTGAACTGGATCACGATCGTGCTGGCCCTGTCGGCGGTCGAACTCCCCACCACCGCGCCGGACGTGTCCGGGACACCGATCTGGTACGAGGTCGTGGTCCTCGCCGCGGCCACGGCGCTACTGGCCCTCGGCTACCACCCGGTCCGCAACATGCTCTCCCGGCGCCAGGTCATGAACCGCTCCTTCGACCCGCTCCATCTGGTCAACACCTACGGGGCGTTCGGCAGCGTCAGCCGGCTGCGCCACGAGGTGGTCGTGGAGGGCACCACGGACGACCCGCCCCGGGAGGACTCGGACTGGCGGGAGTACGAGTTCAAGGGCAAGCCGGGCGATCCGCGGTACTGGCCCCGCCAGTTCGCGCCGTACCATCTGCGGCTCGACTGGATGATGTGGTTCGCGGCCCTCTCCCCCGCGTACGCCGAATCCTGGTTCGCGGGTCTCGTGGAACGGCTCCTGGAGAACGACCGCGACACGCTACGACTGCTGCGCCGCTCCCCGTTCCCCGCCGACACCCCGCCCCGCTACATCCGCGCCCGCCTCCACCGCTACCGCTACACGACCTGGCGCGAGCTGCGGGAGACGGGCGCGTGCTGGCACCGGACGTACGTGCGCGACTTCCTGCCACCGACGCGGCTCGACTCCCTGGCTCAGAGACGGTAGACGCGGGTGGCAGTGCCCTCGAAGACCTGATCGCGCTCGTCGTCTCCGAGACCTGCGGTCAAATCCCGTGTTGATTCGGCAACTTGATCGTAGGTCGCCGCCAGCGTGCACACCGGCCAGTCGGAGCCGAACATCAGGCGGCCGGGGCCGAAGGCCTCCAGGACCGTGTCGGCGTAGGGGCGGAGGTCGTCGACGGTCCACTTCCCCAGGTCCGCCTCCGTCACCATGCCCGAGAGCTTGCACACGGTGTTGGGCAGGGCGGCGAGGGCCCGGACGCCGGACGCCCAGGGTTCGAGGTCGCCGGAGGAGATGGGCGGCTTGCCCAAGTGGTCCAGCACGAAGGTGAGTTCAGGCAGGGCCGCTGCCGCTTCAGCGGAGGACGGCAGTTGGTGGGGCTGGACGATCAGGTCGTAGACGAGCCCCGCCTCCGCGACGGCGGCAAGTCCCCGTAGGACGTCCGGGCGCAGCAGCCACTCGGGGTCGGGTTCACCCTGCACCTGATGGCGGATGCCCTTGAGGTACCGGCCGCCCGGCAGTTCCCGCAGCCGCGCGAGCTCGTCGGCGACCTCGGGCGCGGTCACGTCGGTCCATCCCACCACTCCCCCGATCAGCTCACTCTCCGCCGCGAGGGCGAGGAACTCCGGGGTCTCCGCCGCCACGGTGATCGTCTGCACGAGGACGGTGCGGTCGACCCCGGCAGCCCGCGCCTCCGGTTCGAGGTCCGCGACGGTGAAGTTCCGCCTCAGGGACTGGAGTTCGGGCCCGGTGATCCAGTCCTGGTCCCGTACGGAGAGGTCCCAGACGTGGTGGTGGGCGTCGACGGTCATGGCAGCTCCCATACAACGGGCAGGCTCGCTTCCGCGCCCTCGCCGGAATAGTCGTGCACGACGTCGAGGAGCTGCGTCATCCTGGCCTGCCAGGCGATGTTGACCGGCAGTTTCTCCAGTTCGGCGAGCATCTTCCCGTAGTCCTCGCACTCCACGAGGTGGAACAGGTCGGTGCCGCTGCGCCAGATCGTCCAGGAGGTGGCCCCGGCGGCGCGGATCGCGGCGGTCAGCTCGGCGGGAACCTTGCGATGGGCGGCTTCGTACTCGGCGATGCGGTCCGCGCGGACCTTGGTGTGCAGCGCGATTCTCATGACGGCTCCCGTACGGGTACGGGCGCGTCGGAGGGCAGCAGGCCTTCCGCGCGCAGTTCCTGCCAGAAGTCCGCGGGCACCGGTTTCGCGAACTGCTCGGCACAGTCCAGGACTTCGTGCGGCGAGCGGGCGCCGACGAGGACGCTCGCCACCGCCGGGTGGGCGGCCGGGAAGGCCAGGGCGGCGGCGCGCAGGGTCGTGCCGTGCCGCTCGGCGATGGCCTTGAGGCGCAGGGCGCGGTCCAGCAACTCGGGTGGAGCGGCGGTGTAGTTGTACGTCGCTCCCGGTCTCGGGTCCGCAAGCAGGCCGGAGTTGAAGGCCCCGCCGATGACGACCGACCGGCCGCGTTCCTGTGCCGCGGGCAGCAGATCGGTCAGCGCCCGATGGTCGAGCAGGGTGTACCGGCCGGCGCAGAGCACGACGTCGACGTCCGTGTCGCGCAGGAAGCGGGTCAGCATCTCAGTCTGGTTCATGCCCGCGCCGATCGCGCCCACCACGCCTTCCGCGCGCAGCTTCTCCAGGGCCGGGTACGCCTCGCGGAAGGCCTGCTCGGAGTGGTCGTCCGGGTCGTGGAGGTAGACGGCGTCCACGCGGTCGAGGCCGAGCCGTTCGAGGCTGGCGTCCAGGCTGCGTCGTATGCCGTCGGCGCTGAAGTCCCAGAGGCGGTGGTGGGTGGCGGGCACGGCGAAACCGTCCGCCAGGTCGTCGCCGTCCACCTCGTTCGCGGGCTCCAGGCGTCGGCCCACCTTGGTGGAGACGGTGTATTCGGAGCGCGGTCGGTCGCGCAGGGCCGCGCCGAGGCGCCGCTCGGAGAGGCCGAGGCCGTAGTGCGGGGCCGTGTCGAAGTAGCGGATGCCGCCCGACCAGGCGGCGTCGAGGGCCTTCTGCGCCTGTTCGTCGGGGACCGCCGTGAACAGGTTGCCTATGCCGGCGGCGCCGAAGGACAGGGGGCTGACCTCGACGCCGCTCTTGCCGAGGGTGTTCACTGGCCCGCCGGACGCAGTCGCAGGCCTTGCATGCCTCCGTCGACGGCGAGGGCCGTACCGGTGGTGGCGCCGGACAGGGGGCTCGCCAAGTAGGCGATGGCGCCCGCGACTTCGGCTGCGGAGACGAGGCGGCCGCTGGGCTGGCGGGCCTCAAGAGCGGCGCGCTCGGCGGCGGGGTCGGTGGCCGCGTCGAGGAGTCGGCCGACCCATGGGGTGTCCGCCGTACCGGGGTTGACGCAGTTGACGCGGATGCCCTCGCGGACGTGGTCGGCGGCCATCGCGAGAGTGAGGGAGAGGACGGCGCCCTTGGAGGCGGAGTACAGGGCGCGTTGCGGGAGGCCGGCGGTGGCGGCGATGGAGCAGGTGTTCACGATCGCCGCGTGCGCGGAGGCGCGCAGATGGGGCAGGGCCGCGCGCGCCGTACGGACCATGCCGACGACGTTGACGTCCAGGACGCGGTGCCACTGCTCGTCCTCGTTGTCCTCGACGGTGCCCGCGGCGCCGATGCCCGCGTTGTTGACCAGCACGTCGAGTCCGCCGAGTTCGGCGACGGCGGCGGCCACGGCCTCGCGCACGGACGCGTCGTCCGTGACGTCGGCGCGAAAGCCGAGGAGCGGCTTCTCGACGGACGACAGGTCCAGGTCGAGGACCGCGACCTGGGCTCCTCGGGCGGCCAGGAGGTCGGCGGTGGCCCGGCCGATGCCGGAGGCTCCGCCCGTGACAAGCGCCTTGAGCCCCTCGAAGTCCGTCATGCGGCTGCTCCCTTCGGGTCGGTGAGTGACTGCTCGGCGAGGTCCGCGGCCCAGAAGGTGCCGTCGGGGAAGGTGTACTCCGCGATGGACTCGGGCCGCATGGTGGCCGAGAAGCCCGGTGCGGTGGGTGCCGTGTAGTGACCCTCGCAGATCACCACAGGGGCGAGGAAGTGGTCGTGCAGATGATCGACGTACTCGATGACCCGGTCCTCGGTGGTGCCGGAGAGCGCGACGAAGTCGAACATGGAGAGGTGCTGGACGAGTTCGCACAGACCGACGCCGCCCGCATGCGGGCAGACCGGCACTCCGAACTTCGCGGCGAGCAGCAGGATGGCGAGGTTCTCGTTGACACCGCCGACTCGTGCCGCGTCGATCTGGAGGACGTCGATGGCGCCGGCCTGGAGGAGCTGCTTGAAGATGATGCGGTTCTGGACGTGCTCGCCGGTGGCGACCTTGACCGGTGCGACGGCCTTGCGGATGGCGGCATGGCCGAGGACGTCGTCGGGGCTGGTCGGCTCCTCGATCCAGTAGGGCTCGAACTCCGCGAGCGCCTTGGTCCAGGTGATGGCCTCGTCGACGTTCCAGCGCTGGTTGGCGTCGATCGCGATGCGGATGTCCGGGCCGACCACGGAACGGGCGACCCGGCAGCGGCGTACGTCGTCCGCCAGGTCCGCGCCGACCTTCAGCTTGATCTGGGTGAAGCCGTCGTCGACCGCCTCGGCGGCGAGCCGGGTGAGCTTCTCGTCGCTGTAGCCGAGCCAGCCGGGTGACGTGGTGTAGGCGGGGAAGCCCCGCTCGACGAGCCGGGCCTGACGGTCCTGCGCACCCTGCTTTCCGCGGCGCAGCAGGTCCAGCGCCTCTTCGGGGGTGAGCGCGTCCGTGATGTAGCGGAAGTCGACCTGCCGTACCAGCCATTCGGGTTCGGCGTCGGCGAGCAGTTGCCACAGCGGCTTGTTCGCGTGCTTGGCCGCCAGATCCCACACGGCGTTGACGACTGCGCCGATCGCCATGTGCATCACGCCCTTCTCGGGGCCGAGCCAGCGCAGCTGACTGTCGCCGATCAGGTCACGGCCCAGCGAGCCCGGGTCGGCGCACAGCTCGTCGACGGACCGTCCGATCACATGCCCGCGCAGCGCGTCGATCGCGGCGACCTGGACATCATTGCCCCGCCCGATGGTGAAGGTGAAGCCGTGCCCCTCGACGCCGTCGGCCGCGTCACTGCGCAGCACGACGTACGCCGCCGAGTAGTCGGGGTCCGGGTTCATCGCGTCGGAGCCGTCGAGCTCCCGCGAGGTGGGGAAACGGATGTCGTAGGTGTCGACCGCGGTGATGCGGGCGGGGGTCGGGGACACGGAAGGCCTTTCGATCGGTGGCAGAGGATCCTCGGTGGCCGTGCGGGACTCGGAACGGCCCTAAGGCGTCAGTCCTGGGCGCGGCCCGTGGTGACGCGGGCGATCATCAGGGCGACCAGGATGATTCCGCCGTAGATGGCCTGGATCCAGAAGGACGGCACCTGGGCGAGCGTGAGCAGGTTCTGGACGACGCCGAGCAGCAGGACGCCGGTGAGGGCGCCGAACATGGTGCCCTTGCCGCCGTCGAGGCTGATACCGCCGATGACCGCGGCCGCGAACACCGTGAAGATCATGTTGTTGCCCTGGTTGGCGCTGATCGCGCCCACATAGCCGGTCTGCATGATCCCGCCGGCGGCGGCGAGGACTCCCGCGACGACGAAGACGCCGAGCATCACGCGTTCGACCCGGATACCGGCGGCCCGGGCCGCGTCCGGGTTGCCGCCGATGGCGTACAGGGCGCGTCCGACGCGGTGGTACTTGAGGATCAGGCCCGCGACACCGAAGGCCACGGCGGCCAGCCACACGGACATCGGGATGCTCAGGAACGTGGTGGTGGCCAGCGAGAAGAACGAGTCGGGCATCCCGAAGAGCGTCTTGCCCTCGGTGGCGCCGACCAGCAGCCCGCGCAGGACGATCAGCATCGCGAGGGTGACGATGAAGGCGTTGAGCTTGAACTTCACGACCAGGATGCCGTTGAAGGCGCCGACGACCCCGCCCACGACGAGGATCGCGAGGAGGGCGAACACGGCGGGGAACTCCGTGCCCCAGCCGGACTGCGCGGCGGGCAGCACCAGGAGCGCGCCGACGGCCGGAGCGATGCCGACGACCGACTCCAGCGACAGGTCGAACTTGCCGGTGATGAGGACGAGCGACTCGGCGAGCACGACCATGGCGAGCGCCGCGGAGGCGCCCAGGATGGAGATCAGGTTGCGCTCGGTGAGGAAGGAGTCGTTGACGAACGCGCCGAGTATGACGAGCAGCAACAGGGCGGGGACGAGGGCGAGTTCGCGGGCCCGGCGGAGCAGTACGGTCTTGGCGGCGCGAGGGTCGGGCACGCGTACGGGGGTGGCGGTCGAGGCCGACGGGGCCTTCGTGTCAGCCATGGTCCACTCCTTCGATGGAGGCGATCAGCTCGTGGTCGTGCCAGCCCGCCGGATGCTCGGCGACGACGCGGCCGTGGAAGAGGACGAGGACCCGGTCGCAGCGGCGCAGGTCGTCGAGTTCGTCGGAGACGACGAGTACGGCGGTGCCGTCCTCGCGGGCGCTGTCCATGCGTGACAGCAGGGACTCCTTGGACTTCACGTCGACGCCCGCGGTGGGGTTGATGAGGACGAGAAGGCGCGGGTCGGATGCGAGGGCGCGGGCCATGACGACCTTCTGCGCGTTCCCTCCGGAGAGGTCGGAGACGGGCTGCTCGGGGCCTTCGGTGTGGATGTCGAGGCGGTCGATCAGCTCGGTGGCGAAGCCGCGTTTGCGGTCGGTGCCGATGAAGCCGTAGCGGCCGAGACGGTTCAGGACGGTCATGGTGGCGTTGTCGCCGATGGTCATCCCGGAGACGAGTCCCTGGTCGTGCCGGTCGCGCGGAACGAAGCCGACGCCCGCCTTGAGCGTGGCCTGCACGTCACCGAACGGGAGCCCCTTGCCGTCCAGTCGAGCGCTTCCGCCGGTGGGCGTGTGCAGTCCGGCGAAGGACTCGGCCAGCTCGATCTTGCCGCTGCCGCTGGAGCCGGCGAGGCCGACGACCTCACCGCTGCGGACCGTCAGGTCGACGCTCTCGTACGACTCCGATGTGAGCCCCTTGGCGTCGAGGACGACCGGCGCCTCGCGGTCCGTCTTCCTGATCTGCACGGACCTTTCGGCGATCGCCTCGCCCGCCATGGCCTCCACCAGTGCCGGGCGCGGGAGTTCGGCGACCGGCGCGGTGGTGATCCAGCGGGCGTCGCGCAGGACAGTGACGGTCTGGCAGACCTCGTACACCTCCTGGAGGTGGTGCGAGATGAACAGGAAGGTGACGCCGGAGTCCTGGAGTGCGCGCATCCGGGTGAAGAGCCGCTCGATCTCGCGGTTGTCGAGCTGCGCGGTCGGCTCGTCGAGGACGATGAAGCGGGCGCCGAAGCTCAACGCCCGTGCGATCTCCACCATTTGGCGGTCCTCGACCTTGAGGTCGGCGGTGCGCGCCTCCGGGTCGACGTGCACGTCCCAGGTCTCCAGGACCTCCGCGGCCTCGGACCTCAGCCTGCGCCAGCTGATGAGGCCGCCGCGGCCGGTCGGCTGACGGTTGATGAAGAGGTTCTCGGCGACCGTCAACTCCGGTACGACGGTGGGCTTCTGGTAGACGCAGGCCACCTTGCGGCGCCAGGCGTCGCGGTCGGCGAGCGCGGGCGCCGGCTCGCCGTCGAAGCGGACCGTGCCCTCGTCGGGGGCCTGGAGGCCGGTGAGGATGGTGACGAGGGTGGACTTGCCCGCGCCGTTGCGGCCGACGAGGGCGTGCGACTCACCGGGAAACACGGCGAGTTGACCGTCTTGGAGGGCGACGGTGGGGCCGTACCGCTTGGCCACCCCCCGTGCCTCCACCAGTGGTGTACTCATCCGACCGTGTTGCCCCAGAGCGAGGAGTCGTCCACGTTGTCCTTGGTCACCAGCGGCGCGGGCAGCTGGTCCTCGAGGATGCCGCTGGGCAGCTTGACGATCTCGGAGTCGTGGTCGGTCGGGCCGGGCTTGAAGGTCTTCCCCTGCATCGCCGCCTTGATGTAGTACATGCCGTACTTGGCATACAGGTCGGCCGGCTGCGAGACGGTGGCGTCGATCTGGCCCTTGCGGATGGCGTCGTACTCCTGCGGGATGCCGTCGTTCGAGACGATGGTGATGTGGCCCGCCTGGCCGACCGTCTTCAGCATTCCCTTGGACTTGAGGGTCTGCAGGGTGGGCGCCAGGTAGACGCCGCCCGCCTGCATGTAGATGCCCTTGATGTCGGGGTTGGCGTTCAGGAGGGTGTCCAGCTTGGAGGCGGCGGTGTCGGACTCCCACTTCGCGGGGATCTCCAGGACCGTCAGCTTCGGGTACTTCTCCTTCACGCAGGAGCGGAAGGCCTCCGAGCGGTCACGGCCGTTGACGGACGCCAGGTCGCCCATGATCTGCACGACCTTGCCCGACTTGACCTGCTCACCGAGGTAGTCGCAGGCCTTCTCGCCGTACGCCACGTTGTTGGCGCGTACGACCATGGCGACCTTGCCCTTCTCGGGCGCCACGTCGACGGCGACCACGGGGACGCCCTTGCGCTCGGCCTGGTCCAGGCCCGCGGCGATCGCGGCGCTGTCGAGGGGGGCCACGACTATGCCCTCCACGCCCTGGTTGAGCTGGTTGTTGATGTCGGTGATCTGCTGCGACGGGTCGCTGTTGGAGTTGACGGTCTTGAGCGCGTCCACGCCCTCGGACTCCGCCATCTTCGGCACGTAGTCGTTGTACGACTGCCAGAACGGCGAGGTCAGCAGGGGCAGGATCACCCCGACCTTGCCGGTGCCGTCGCCATCTCCGCCGCCCGAGGCGACGGTGTCCTTGGTGCTGCCGCAAGCCCCGAGCACGAGAGTGGCGCACGCGGCCGCAGCCGCCGCACGCACCGCTCGCGACGAGTTTCGCCTGTTCCGCACAGTTCTGCCGGGCATCTGACGGCTCCTCATTGAGCGAGATCGAGCAGGACGCGTGGCCGGAGAGTCCCTCCTCCAGCCGCCGCGACGAATATTTATCAGACCACTTCGAGGTCACAACACCCCTCGACGCCAAATTTTCACGGTTTCCAGCCGTAGTGGTCCGACCACTTGCCTGGTTAGACTGCGGCGCATCCGGCAACAGGAGGAAATCGCGTGGACGAGCCCGCCCCGCAGAAGGGCACCGTGACGCAGCGCGCCATCGAGCGGATCAAGGCGATGATCGGCGAGGGCCGTCTGGAGCCGGGCCAGCGGCTGCCCACCGAGCGCGATCTCGCCGCCCAGCTGGGCATGTCCCGCAGCTCGATGCGCGAGGCGATCCGCGCGCTCACCGTCCTCGGCGTTCTGGAGGCGCGGCACGGATCGGGCATCTACGTCACACAGCTGGAGGCCGGGGACCTCCTGGAGACCTTCGGTGTGGTGGCCGATCTGTCCCGGGGTCCACGGCTGGTCGAGCTGCTCGAGATCCGCCGGATCCTGGAGTCGACGGCGACCGCGCTGGCCGCCGCCCGGATCACCGAGGACCAGCTCGCCGACGTGGAGAAACACCTGGCGGCGATGAACGCGACGGACGATCCGGAGGAGATCCTCTCGCACGACCTCGCCTTCCACCGCGCCATCGCCGGCGCGGCAGGCAACGAGACGATGGCCGCCATCCTGGAGGGCCTCTCCTCACGCACCTTCCGCGCCCGGGTCTGGCGCGGCTACCAGGAGGAGGGTGCCTTCGAGCGCACGCGGCGCGAGCACGCGGCGATTCACCGGGCGCTCGTCGCGCACGACCCGGAGGCGGCCAGGGCGGCCGCCGCCGCGCACGTGGGTGAGGTGGAGCAGTGGCTGCGGTCCCAGCTCACCTCATAGCGAGTTCCTCAGGCTCGCGTCAGCCGTAGCGTCACCAGCTCGAAGGCACGCAGACGCAGGGTGATCCGGTCGCCGTCCAGTTCAGCGGCGGTCGCGTCCGCCAACGGCCGCTCCAACAGGTCGGTCACCGTGACGCCGGCCGCCTCGAAGCCCGTCGTCAGCGTGGCGCGCGTACGAGCGCCGCGTGACTCGTGGAAGCGGACGATCACGTCACCGCTGCCGTCGTCGGCCAGTTTGAGCGCCGTGACGACGACGGCGTCCTGGTCGACGGTCACCAGCGGCGCGACCTCCTGGGAGCCGGTCACGCGCCGCTCCGGCAGGTTGATCCGCCATCCCTCGCGCACCGCGTCGCCGATCCCCGCGCCAGGCACCAGGGCGTGCCGGAAGCGGTGGACGCCCTGGTCGGTCTCGGGGTCGGGGAAACGCGGGGCCCGGAGCAGGGAGACGCGCACGGTGGTGGTCGTACCGGAGTCGGTGTCGCGGACGCTCCGGGTCACGTCGTGCCCGTACGTCGAGTCGTTGACGATTGCGACGCCCCAGCCCGGTTCCTCGATGTGCACGAACCGGTGGTTGCACGCCTCGAACTTGGCCGCCTCCCAGCTCGTGTTGGTGTGCGTGGGCCGGTAGAAGTGCCCGAACTGCGTTTCTGACGCGTACCTTTCGGCGTGCACGTCGAGCGGGAAAGCGAGCTTCAGGAACTTCTCCGTCTCGTGCCAGTCGACCTCGGTGTCGATGCCGAGCCGCCGCTCCCCCGGCGCGAGCGACAGCACCTGGGTGACCCTCGACGCGCCGAAGGACCGCACGATCCGGACCGACACGCCGTCGTCACCTGGCACGACCTCGTCGGCGTCGACCAGGTCGGTGACCGTGTTGCGGTAGAACTCGTCGACGTCCCAGGCGTCCCACATGTTCGGGAAGTCGGGGTGCAGTTGAAGCAGGTTCGCGGCCTGACCGGGTGCGACCGTCTCCCGGTCGGCCTCGATGTCGTACGCCGATACGACGAGACCCTGGGCGTCGATGCCGACCCGCAGCAGCCCGTTGTCGAGGACGAAACCGCCGTCGACCCGGGGCTCGAGTGCGGTGCTGCCCTCGACTGCCGGGGTCCGCGCGCCGCCTGCGGCGACGCCGTCGCGGCTGTGCGGTGCCGAGTTGAAGACGAGGTCCGCCGTGCCCTCGCCGGCCAGGGCACGCTGGGCCGCGTCGATGATGCCGTTCAGCTCGCCGGCGAGTCGGTCGTAGGTGGCGCGTGCCTCCCGGTGCACCCAGGCGATGGAGGAGCCGGGCAGGATGTCGTGGAACTGGTGGAGCAGCACCGTCTTCCAGATGCGGTCCAACTCCTCGTACGGATAGGGGAATCCGGTCCGTACGGCCGCGGTCGCCGCCCACAGTTCGGCCTCGCGCAGGAGGTGTTCGCTGCGCCGGTTGCCCTGTTTGGTCTTCGCCTGGCTGGTGAGCGTGGCGCGGTGGAGCTCAAGGTACAACTCGCCGACCCACACCGGGGCGTTGGGGTATTCGGCCTCCGCCTGCTTGAAGAACTCCTCCGGCGTCCCCCACACCACCGTCGCGGAGCCTTCGAGGTCCTTCAGCCTTGCCGCCTTGGCGATCATCTCCCGGGTCGTACCGCCTCCTCCGTCACCCCAGCCGGTGGGGGCGAGGGAGTGCCGGGCGACGCCCTTGTCCTTGAAGTTGCTCGCCGCGTGGGCGATCTCGCTGCCCTTCATGGAGCAGTTGTAGGTGTCGACGGGCGGGAAGTGGGTGAAGATGCGGGTGCCGTCGATGCCCTCCCACTGGAAGGTGTGGTGCGGGAACTTGTTGGTCTGGGACCACGAGATCTTCTGTGTCAGCAGCCACTTGGAGCCGGCCGCCTTGATGATCTGCGGCAGCCCGGCGGCGAAGCCGAAGGTGTCGGGCAGCCAGGCCTCGTCGTTCTCGATGCCGAACTCGTCGAGGAAGAACCGCTTCCCGTGCACGAACTGACGGGCCATCGCCTCCGAGCCGGGCATGTTCGTGTCCGACTCGACCCACATCCCGCCCGCGGGCACGAACCGCCCGTCGGCGACGGCCTTCTTGACCTTCGCCCACACCTCGGGCCGGTGCTCCTTGACCCAGGCCCACTGCTGGGCCTGCGACATGGCGAAGACGAAGTCCGGCTCGTCCTCTATGAGCGCCGTCATGTTGGAGGTCGTCCGGGCCACCTTGCGGACCGTCTCGCGCAGCGGCCACAGCCATGCCGAGTCGATGTGCGCGTGCCCGACGGCGCTGATGCGGTGCGCGGAGGGCACGGCGGGCTCGGACAGCACCCCGGCGAGCCGTGAACGTGCCGCTTCCGCGGTGCCGTTGACGTCCTGGAGGTCGACCGCGTCGAGCGCCCGGTCCACCGCCCGCAGGATGTCCCAGCGCCGGGCGGACTCCACCGGCAGTTCGGCCATCAGCTCGCCGAGCACCTCCAGGTCGAGGACGAGGTGCCACACGGTCTCGTCGAAGACGGCGAGGTCCATCCGCTCCAGCTTGTACTGCGGTTCGCTGCCCGCCGTCTCCTTGTCGCCCAACTGCGTGGGCAGGAAGGGGTGGTAGTCGAGGATGACCGGGTTGGAGGCGGCCTCGATGTGCAGCCGGACCTCCTCGCCGCCCTCGACCGGGGCGCCGATGCGTACCCATTGGTTGCGCGGGTTCAGGCCCTTCACCGGCGTCCCGTCGGGCCGGTAGACGAGCCCCTCGCACTGGAAGCCGGGCATGTTCTCGTCGAAGCCGAGGTCGAGGAGCGCCTCGACGGTCTTCCCGGCCCAGGCCTCCGGAACGGTCCCGGTGACGCGGAACCAGCTGGTGCCCCACGGAGCACCCCAGCGTGCGCCCGCCTCGATCGGCTGCGTCGGGGCCGCGAGTCCTTCCGCCACCGGGACCGGCTCGCCCGGCGCGTGCCAGACCGCCACCTCCAGCGGCACGGACTCGGGGTACACGGCGGGTCGAATGCGCTCGTCGAGGACGCGCTTGAGGCGGCGTTCGACCAGGGTGCGGTCGTCATGCATGAGAGTGCTCCGTGGGGTGTGGGTGCGGGCTACCAGGTGTGCGTGGTCGTACTTGCGGTCGAGACGGTGAACAGCTCCCCCACCGAGCGCAGTTCGAACCGTGCGGCGGTCTCTCCCTGCTCGGGGACGAGGCCGCCGACGTAGAACGCGCTCTGGCAGGTGCCGCCGAGGAAGCGGCGTGTGCCGTCAGGGAGCGTCCGGTACAGCTCGTAGTGGCGTACGGGACCGGGGGCGCCGTCCCAGGCGAAGCGCAGGCTGCCTCCGTCGGCGTCCGCGATGCGCAGGCCGGTGGGCGCCGCGGGGGTCTCCACCGCGTTCCGGACGGCGAGCCCGCCCAGCCTCCACCGCACCGGACCACTGGTCGTGGTGAGTCGCACGCCCAGCGCGCGTATCTCCCCCGACAGCCCCGTCAGCTGCACGGTCGAGGTCGTCCAGCCGCTGCCCGTGCTCACGGGGTAGTAGGTGTACGGGGGCGCCCCACCCGCTGTGCCCGGCTCGGCGGTGGCGACGGCCAGCTCGACCTGCACACCGCCGGTGTCGGTGCGGTGGGTGAGCTCGACCACCGTGTCAGCGCCGAGCGGCAGCCGTGTCGAGTACAGGTCCAGCGTGGCCGGGGCGTCGACGGCGCCGTCGACGAGGAGGCTGCTGCCGCCGCGCCAGGCGTCCGCGAAGTCGAAGGTGACGGCGGGGCGTTGGCCCGTCGTCCGCACGACCCAGCGGCGGGACGGCAGCCGGTCCTGGAGACCGAGATGGTTCCAGGCCGCGCCCGAGGTGGCCGTGCCGTTCTCGTACCACTTCAGGCCGTGGCCGGTGTTGAAGACCGTCGCGAAGGGGACGGAGGTGACGGTCGAGCGGTCGGCGACGGAGACGGCCGGGGCGCGCCAACTGGCCGTGGTGTTCGGCTTGGACGGGTCGAGGGTGGCGCCGGTCCAGAACAGGTCGTCGGAGGCGTGGAAGTCGCCGGGTGTACGGCTCGCGGGCAGGTGGTTGCGGGTCCACTCGGGCCGGTAGAAGCCGATGGAGGTGACATGGGCCGTGGTGGTCGGCACGATGGCGTTCCAGTTGACGACCTTGCTCGTGCCGCTGGCCTCCACGTCGACGCCCGCCCACAACTCGTAGCGGTTGCGCCCGAGTTGCTGCGCCAGCGTCCCGGATGAAGCCAGGGTGCTCTGCGACCAGCGGAAGTCGATGAACATGGAGTCGGCGGCCTGGAAGAACGTCTGGTTCTGGCTGTTCAGTGCGCCCTGCCAGCTCACCGAGCCGCCGACGGTCATCGAGTCGTACCAGGTGACGCGCTGTCCCTTCGCCGTGCCGAGCGCCTTGAGCTCCTTCAGGAAGCCAAGCATGTCGGTGGCGAGCGCGGCGTTGCCACCGCTCGTCTCGGGGTTCACGAACCAGCCGTCGAACCCGTACGCCTCGGCCACCGCGACGAGTTGAGCCGCCAGCGGGTAGTGCCCGGCGGCGTCCTTCTGGACCAGGTCACGGGTCCACTGGAGCTGTCCGCCGTACGCGACCGGCGGCAGGAAAATATTGCCAAGGACCGGCACCCCGTGACGGTGGGCGGCGTCCACGATGGGTGCGTTCGGGGCGAGGACCAGGCCCTCGCCCGACGAGCCGCCCCAGAAGATGAGTTCGTCGACGTACGACCAGTGGGTGAGCGCGTAGTAGTCGGCGGTGGCCGCGCCCTGCGAGGGGTTGCTCGCCGTGGGGCCGAAGGAGACGAGGGACTGGATGCGGGCCTGGCCGGAGCGGGCGGTCGTGTTCGCCGGGGTGGGTGTGAAGCGCGCGGCGAGCGGCACGGAGGAGGCGTTGAAGGCCAGGTCGGCGTCGCTCGCGGCGCTCCAGGTCTTGAGGCTGCGCCAGGTGATGCCGGTACCCGGGGTGCCGGCGGGCAGCGAGTCGGGGTACCAGTAGGACGCGTACGGCTGGAGGTCGCGGGCGGCAGCGGCGGCGACTCCCGGTAGCGCGGGGGTGAGCGCGGCCGTCGCGGCGGCGAGCAGGACGGTGCGTCTGCTGAGGTTCACTTTGTGCTCCGTATGTCGTGGGGACGGGCTACTCGGTGACCTGATCGGGTGTGACGACTTCGGTGATGCCACGGGCCGCGAGGTGTTCCTTGTCGTCGGCGCGGCTCGCGAGAACGGTGGTGGGGCGGACTCCGTCGGCGGTCAGCCGGGCGAAGGCCTCGAAGACCTGCCCACCCGGAGCACAGGCCGAACGGCCGTCCGGAGTGGTCTGTACCACCAGGGCCGTGGTCCGGGGTTCGGGTGCGTACACGCGCCGCTCCTCGATGATCCGCGCGATGGCGTGACCGGCGGGCTTGACCTGCCTGCCGTTGGTCAACAGGCCGAGGCTGTACTCGAGTTCGGGAAAGTCGGCGAGGTCGCGGCTGACGTCGTGCGAGCACCACCAGGTGACGCCCCAGACGTCGGTGCAGTCGAGGGCGTTCGCGACGGTCGCCTCGGTGAAAGCGGCCGCGTGCCCGGCCGGGATCAGCGGGGCGGGCGCGCCGACCTCCTGGAGCCAGACCGGGCGGCTCGGGTCGTCCGCCCATGCCTTGGACAGTTCGATGAGGTACGCGGCGTGATGTTCGGTGGCGACGCCCGTCCGGCCGTGGCGCTGGGCCGTGCCGTTGAACACCCAGGAGTGCACGGCGGTGACCGCGCCCAGCCGGGCCGAGTGCTCGGGCGTGAACGGCTGGTCGTCCTGGTACCAGGCGGCGTCGTACGAGGCGTGCAGATGCAGCTTGCCGGGTGCGCCCTCCTCGCAGGCGGCGAGCAGCCGCTGGAGCCATGCCCCTGCCTGGTCCGGCGTGATCCGGTCCGGGTCGGGATGCGGTCCCGCGGCGAACTGGTTGACCTCGTTGCCGATCGTCATGCCGATGAAGTTCGGCCGGTCGGCGAGCGCGGCGGCGAGCACCCGCAGGTACTCCGCTTCGCCCTCGACCACGTCCGGGTCGGTGAAGATGTTCCGCCGGTGCCAGGTCTGCGTCCACGCGGGCAGGAAGTCGAAGCTCGACAAGTGCCCTTGCAGACCGTCCACGTTGACGTCGAGCCCGCGTTCGGCTGCGGCGTCGGCGAGCGCGACGAGCTGCTCCACGGCGCGCGGGCGGATCAGGGTGCGGTTCGGCTGGAAGTAGGGCCACAGCGGGAAGACGCGGATGTGGTCGAGGCCGAGCGCGGCGATCGAGTCCAGGTCGGCGCGGACGGCGTCGAGGTCGAAGTCGAGCCAGTGGTGGAACCACCCTTCGCTAGGGGTGTAGTTGACGCCGAAGCGCACGACAGCAGGCATGCAGGATCCTTGCCAGTCAGGTGTATGGGGAGGTCAGCCCTTGACCGCGCCCTCGCCCACTCCCCGGAAGAAGTACCGCTGGAGACAGGCGAAGAGGATGATCAGCGGCGCCACGGCGATGATCGTGCCCGCGGCGACGAGCCGTTCGTCGTTGGCGAAGGTGCCGTGCAGATAGTTGAGGCCGATGGTCAGGGTGAACTTCGACGTGTCGCTGAGCACGATGAGCGGCCACAGGAAGTCGTCCCAGGCGCCCATGAAGGCGAAGATCGCGACGACGGCGAGCGTGCCCTTCACCGACGGCAGCGCGATCCGCAGGAACCGCTGCCAGGCGTTGGCCCCGTCGACGTAGGCGGCCTCCTCGATCTCGTAGGGGAGGTTGAGGAAGGCGTTGCGCATCAGCAGGACGTTCATCGAGCTGATGCAGGCGGGCAGCACCACACCGATCAGCGTGTTGTTCAGGCCGAGTTCCCGCATGGTGGTGAACTGGGCGATGATGATGCTCTCCGCGGGGACCAGCATCGCGAGGATGAAGACGAGGGTGGCCACCCGCCGCCCGCGGTAGCGCAGCCGGGCCAGGGCGTAGCCCGCGAGGGCCGAACCGACGCAGTTCGTCACGACGTTGGCGGCCGCGACCTTCAGCGAGTTGAAGGCGTAGTCCCAGACGGGGATGGTGTCGGCGACCCGCTCGTAGTTGTGGAGAGTCGGGTCGCTCGGCAGGAACTTGGGCGGCGAGGTGTAGATGTCCTCGGTCGGGCCCTTGAGCGAGGTGGACAGCTGCCACACGAAGGGCCCGACGGTGAGGGCGAGCACGGCGAGCAGCAGCAGGTAGCGCAGGGCGAGTTCCCAGGCGCGTACGCGGCGGCCCTGCTCGTCGGTGACACGACGGCGGGGCTTTCCCGGGGCTTCCGGTCGCTCGACCGGACGCGCCTTCTCCAGCACACTCACGCGTCCTCCTTCCGGTCGGCGCGCAGCACGAGCAGCATCAGCACGACGGTGACGGCGAAGACGACGACGGAGATGGCGGAGGCGTAGCCGACGCGGCCGGTCAGGCCGGTGCCGGTGCGCTGGACGAGCATGACGAGGGTGGTGTCCTCGCCCGCCGGGCCGCCGTCGGGCCCGGCCATCAGATAGACCTCGGAGAACACCTTGAAGGCGGAGACCGAGGAGAGCGCGCCGACCAGCACCATCGTGGAACGGACGGCGGGCACGGTGACCGTGAAGAAGCGGCGCACCGCGCCCGCGCCGTCCACCATCGCGGCTTCATGCAGCTCGCGCGGCACATTGGCGAGCGCGGCCAGATAAATGATCATGTAGTAGCCGAGGCCCCTCCAGACCGTGACGGCCATGGCGCTCAGCAGGAGCAGCCACTGGTCGCTGAGGAAGCCGACCTTGCCGACCCCGATCGTCTCCAACAGCGAGTTCACCAGGCCGCGTTCGTCCAGGAGCCACACCCAGATGAGCCCGACCACGACGATCGACGCGACGACCGGGGTGTAGAACGCCGACCGGAAGAAGGCCATGCCGGGGATGTTCTTCTGGACCAGCAGGGCGAGCAGCAGCGGCAGCAGGACGAGCGCGGGGACGACCCCGACGACGTACAGCGTGCTGTTGCGCAGCCCGATCCAGAACATGTCGTCGTGCAACAGCTCGCGGAAGTTGGCCAGGCCCACGAACTCGCCGGGGATCAGGGTCCGGCGGTCGGTGAAGGAGTTGACCAGCGTGGAGACGAACGGGTACAGGATGAAGACGCCTACGACCAGGAATCCGGGGGCGGCGAACAGCCAGGGACTGATGGGCAGTTGGCGCCGCACCCGCACGGCAGGGGGCCGCTTGCCGCGTCGGACTCCGGCGGAGACGGTGGAGGAACTCGCCATGTCCGGTCAGCCCTGCTGTTCGAGCAGCTTGTTGCAAGCCTCGACAGCGTTGTCAAGAGCTTCCTTCGGGCTCTCCTTGCCCTGGAGCGCCTTGGCGACCTCGTTGCGCAGCTCGGTCTTCATCTGGTCGCTGAACAGGACCGGCGTGTAATTCACCGCGTTCTTCAGGGACTTGGCGGCCGCCACCCGCACGCGCGTCACGTCGGTCCCGTCCTCCTTGGTGAAGTACGGGTCGTCCAGCGATCCCGCGGTGCTCGGGAAGATCGCGACCTGCTTGGCGAAGGACATCTGGTTCTGCGCGTCGGTGACGAAGTGCGCGAAGGCGACCGCGGCCGGGGTGTGCTTGGTCCGGGAGTTCACCATCACCCCCATCACGTACATGTTCACGTTGCCGGTGCTGGTGATCTGGTCCGTGATGCCGATGTTCTTGTAGAGGTTCGGCGCCTGCTTCTTGAAGTTCTCGAGGTCCAGGGCGCTGCCCGGGTTCATGGCGACGGCCCCGGTGAGGAACTTCTTGCCGGAGGACTCCGGAGTCGCGGTCAGCGCCTGCGAGTCCAGCGCCTTCGCGTCGTACAACTCCTTGTACTTGGTGAGGAGTTCGATCCCCTTGGTGTCGTTGAAGGAGAAAGCGTCGCCCTCCTTGTTCATCAGCTCGACGCCGTAGCGGCCGAAGTCCTCGATGGTGGGCACGTTGGCGAGGGTCGCGACCTTGCCGTCGCTCTTCTCCGCCAGCTCCAGGGCGTCGCTGAAGAGTTCGTCGTACGTCGTCGGCGGCTTCGAGGCGTCGAGCCCGGCCTCCTCGAAGAGTGACTTGTTGTAGAAGAGCGGGCCCGTGTTGAGGTACCAGGGGAATGCGTAGGTCCCGGTCATGCCCGGTATCTGGTGGCTGGCCCAAGCGCCCTCCAGGTAATCCGACTTGTACTTCGAGGCGGCTTTGTCGAGGTCGAGCGCGAGGCCGGCCTTGGCGAGCGGCGCGACGAGGTCGGGCGAGACGTTCACGACGTCGGGCAGGGTGCCGCCGGCCGCGTCCGCGCTGATCTTGTCGGGGTAACCCTCGGCGGGCTGGTCGACCCACTTCACGTGCGCGTCCGGGTACTTCTTCTCGAAGTCTGCGATCACGCCCTCGAAGTACGGCTTGAAGTTGGCCTGAAGGTTCCAGGTCTGGAAGGTGATGTCGCCCTCGACCTTGCCGGAGGCGTCCGTGGAGCCGCTCCCTTCGTCCCCGGAGCCGCAGGCGCTCAGCGGCAGGACGAGGGCGATGGCGGCAGCGGCGAGTGCTCTGCGAGGCTTGCGCACGGTGACCGGGCTCCTTTGCGGCGGGTTGGCGAACAGTGCCGGGGCAGACCTTGCAGGCAACTCGCGGGGCGAGTCAATGGATTCGGTCGAACTAAATTCATTAGTCATCCAACATGGCTGGTCAGAGACGTGTGGTCAGCCTCTTGCCATCGATCACTAATGCGCTTTAGATTGCATCAGCTCAAGCGCATTAGTACACGGCCACGGATGACGCCGGAAGAAGATCTCGAAAGAACGGGGAGCAAGGGTGCCAGCCAAGCGGTCTCCGGCGCGCCGGCCGACGATGAAGGACATCGCCCAGCGCGCCGGAGTCTCCGAGAGTGCGGTCTCCTTCGCGCTCAACGACCGGCCCGGGGTCTCCGAGATCACCCGCGACCGGGTGCGCCGGGTCGCGGAACAGCTGGGCTGGCGGCCGAGTACGGCGGCCCGCGCGCTGTCCGGGGAGGGCGCGGCCACGGTCGGCTTCGTGCTGGCGCGGCCCGCGGACACCCTCGGCGTCGACTCCTTCTTCCTCCAGCTCGTCTCCGGGATCCAGGAGGTGCTGGCGGAGCGTCATCTCGGCCTGCTCTTCCAGGTGGTGGAGGACGTGGCCGCCGAGTGCGCGGTCTACCGGCGCTGGTGGGCCGAGCACCGCGTGGACGGAGTGCTCGTCGTCGACCCGCGCGTCGACGATCCGCGTCCGGACCTGCTCGACGAGCTGGGCCTGCCCGCCGTGGTCATCGGCGGCGTACCGGACGCCCGGCACCCCGGGCTTTCCATCGTCTGGGCCGACGACGCGGCCGCGATGGCCGCGCTCGTCGACGAGCTGTACGCGCTCGGCCACCGCCGGATCGTGCACATCGCGGGCCTTCCCGGGCTCGCCCACACCGAGCGCCGGATCCGTACGCTGCGCGCCGAGGCCGAGCGCCGGGGACTGGCCGAGGTGCGCTCCGTGCCCACGGACTACTCGGACGCGGAGAGCGCGGCCGTCACCCGCCGCGTCCTGGAGGGCGGCACACCGCCGACCGCGCTGGTCTACGACAACGACGTGATGGCCGTCGCCGGAGTCGCCGCCGCCACCGAACTGGGCTTCTCCGTGCCGGGCGACGTCTCGGTGGTGGCCTGGGAGGACTCCGCGCTGTGCCGCATGGTCAAGCCGTGGCTGTCCGCGCTCTCCCGCGACACCGTCGAGTTCGGACGCACGGCCGCACAGGAGCTGACGGCGCTCCTTGACGGCGGTCCGGCCAGGACGGTGCAGGTGCCGGTGCCGCGGCTGATCGAGCGGGACAGTACGGGGCCACGCGGGGCATGAAGGGGGTGGGCGTCAGGTACGACGCCCACCTCCGGCCGCGAAACTCAGCTCTGCCACGCCACCTTGAACACCCACACGTACTGCCCGGCCTTACGGGCGGCCTCCGGTACGTCGATCACCAGCGAACCGTTGCTCACCGTCCAGGTCAGCGGCCGGTGGTAACCGAGCATGGTGACCTTGTCCCCGCTGCGGATCGGTACCGGCGCCTCGACGGTCAGCTTGCTGCCGGGCGCGGTGAGCGAGTGGATGTAGAAGGCCTTGTTCTGCTTCACCGTGAAACGCAGATCCTCGCCGAGCTCCGCCATCCGCAACCAGTACGTCGTGTCGTAGATCGCCTCGCCGTTGGTCTTCAGCCACCGGCCGGTCTCACGCAGCCGGGTCTCCATGATCTCCGGGATGGTGCCGTCGGCACGCGGACCGATGTCGAGGAGGAAGTTGCCGTTCTTCGAGACGATGTCGACGAGGCTGTGCACGACCTCCTCGGTGGTCATGTAGGCCTCGTCGGGAGTCGCCTTGTTGTAGCCGTAGCTGCGCGGGTCGAGGCCACGGCTGGACTCCCACTTGGCGACGACCGTGTTGTCGTACGTCGTGTACTCGGGGGTCGTGAAGTCGTGGAAGCCGATCCCCGAGCGGTCGTTGACCGTCACCTCGTACGGCTTGGGCCTGTTCTTGCCGTGGTTGAAGTACTCGGCGAGCACCTCGATGCTGTCGTTCACGCCGCCGATGTCGCACCAGATCAGGGCCGGGTCGTAGCCGTGGATCAGTTCCAGCATCTGCGGGGCCTGATAGTCTTTCACATAGTCCTTGCCCGCGGTGTATCCGGTGTAGGGAAGCGGTTCCAGGGTGTACGGGTTCCGCGGGGCGTGGCCCATCCACGGGTTGTCGGGGTTGAACCACTCGGGCATCGAGAAGTACAGGCCGCGCTTGAGCTCCGGCGTGAACTGCTCGGAGGCGTCGAAGAGTTCGCGGATCAGGTCGCGCTTCGGGCCCATCTTCACGGAGTTGCGGTCGGCGAACTTGGTGTCCCACAGCGCGAAGCCCTCATGGTGCTTCGAGGTCAGGACGTGGTACTGCGCGCCCGCGTCCCGGAACAGCTCGACCCACGCCCGCGGGTCGAACCTCTCCGCCGTGAACATCGGGATGAAGTCGTCGTACGCGAAGTCCTCGCCGTACGTCTCCCGGTGGTAGGCGTACACCTCGTTGTCCGGGCTCTCCATGTGGTTCCAGTACCACTCGGCGTACTGCTTGCCGACCGGTGACCAGGCGGGCACCGAGTAGACGCCCCAGTGGATGAAGATGCCGAACTTGGCGCGGTGGAACCAGTACGGCGCCTGATGACCCGTCAGCGCCTCTTCGGTGGCCTGGTAGTCGGGTACGCCGAGGGTCAACTTGCGGCTGCTCGCTCCGACTTGCTCACCGCGCCCGCTGACGACCACCTTGCCGTCCTGAGCCGTTCCGGGTGTCGTGCCCACGCGGTTGCGGATGCCTACACGGACGCGCGCCTGCTCGCCGGGGTCGAGCCGTGTCACACGCGCGGGTTCGACGGTGCGGGCGCCCGGCACGTCGACGCCGACCGACACACGGTCACCGGCGAGGACGGCGACCGTGCCGGCGTTGACCACGGTGGCCTCCACGCTCTGGGCTCCGCTCGACTCCAGGAGGGAGAAGGTGGAGTGGGCGTCGCGCAGGGCCAACGCCCGCCCCTGGGCCGCAGGCTGGAGGGAGAGGGCGAAGACGTGCAGCGAGGCCTTGTTCTCCTCGGCGGGGTTGGTGGTGGGCAGAGTGAGGGCGACCGCCTCGCGCACCGGGTCGATCCAGACCTCGGCCACGCCGATGCCGACACGGTGCTCGTCCTTGCTGCCGTCAGGTGTGTAGCGGTACGCGGCCGACAGCGAGCCGCCCGCCGAGTACCAGTCCGAACCGCCGAGCCCCGCGGTCGTCGTGGAGCCGTCCGCGTAGTGCACGGTGGCGCTGCCCGACGGGTTGCCGTAGCTGCCCGCCGTGAGGAACAGGGCCGACAGGTAGCTCCCTTTGGGCAGTTCGATGCGTTGGCCGAGGGCGACCACGTTGTTCTTGGCGCCCGCCTCGGCGGACGGGAAGACAAAGGCGATGCCGTCCACCTCGACCGGGCCCGCCGGGAGTTCCTCGCCCGGGAACGTGTAGCCCGAGCCGTCGAAGTTCCCGCCACGAGCGGCGACGGTGTCGATGGCATCGTTGTCGAAGTAGGCGTCGAGCGGCACGGGTACCGGGTCGGGGACGGGCACCCACTCGCTCCGTCGCTCGTCCGCTGTCTGCGCCGCGGCCGTGCCCGCGAGCGGAAGAGTGGCGGCTGCGGCGACCACGGCCGCGGCTCCCAGCACCTGACGTCTTGGATACGTACTCATGGGGCGGCTCCCAATCATCGGATGTCTGATGATTGAGCTGCCACCAAAACCTGTCAATGGGGCGTGCAGCGAAGAAAGTTGGGCGAGTGATCGGATGATCTCCGGTGCGGTCGAGGGTACGCGTCACCTTCCGCGTGAAGCCCCGGAAGACTGCTCCGGAGTTCCGAGGCCGCCGGCTCTCGACGGGACACCCCACCCCCGGGCAGAGTGCACCTCGTACTACTCACCAGTACGCAAGGGAGCACCCGTGACCACCTGGGTCGGCCGGACCGCCGCCGAGATCGCCGCAGCCGTACGCGAGAAGCGGGTCACGCCTCGCGAGGTGGTGGCCGAACACCTCGCCCGGATCGAGCTGCTCGACACCCGCGTCGGCGCCTTCCGAACGCTGCGGGCGGAGGCTGCACTCGCCGAGGCCGACGAGCTGGCCACCCGGGATCTCGGCGGGCTCCCCCTCGCGGGTGTGCCCGTGGCCGTCAAGGACAACCTCCCGGTACGCGGCGAGTCCAACCGCAACGGAACCGCCGCCTCCTCCGACACTCCCGCCGACCACGACCATGTCACCGTGGCCCGGCTGCGCGCGGCGGGCGCGGTGGTCGTAGGTCTGACGAACGTGCCCGAGCTCTGCGTCTTCGGCACCACCGACGGCGTGCACGGCATCGCCCGCAACCCGTGGGACACCTCGCGCACGGCGGGCGGCTCCTCCGGCGGCAGCGCGGCCGCGGTGGCCGCCGGGATGGTGCCGATCGCGCTCGGCAACGACGGGATGGGCTCGCTGCGCATACCGGCCGCCAACTGCGGTCTTGTCGGGCTGAAGCCGGGCCATGGCACGGTCCCGGCAGGCATCGGTCACGGCGACTGGTTCGGCATGTCGGAGAACGGGCCGCTCGCGACCACCGTCGAGGACGCGCGCCTGATGTTCGCGGTGCTGGCCGGCACGGAGGCTGTACGTCCGTCGGGGACGGAAGCCCGCAAAGTGGCCGTCTCCGTACGCAGCCCTCTGGTCGGCATACGGGTGACCCGTCCGTATACGGCCGCGGCCCGTGAGGCGGGAGAGCTGCTGGCCGGGGCAGGTCACCAGGTGCGGCGCGCCGACCCGCCGTACCCCCTCTCGCTGAGCACGACCTCGCTCGCGCACTGGACGGCGGGCACCGCCGTGGACGCCGAGGGCCTCGACCCGCGCCTGCTCACCCGGCGCACCCGCGTGCATGCCGCCGTGGGGCGCCGCTTCGTTAAGGGCGTTCGCAACGGCGACCACCGCGAACGGCTGCGCAAGCGCCTTGAGCCGTTCTTCGCCGAGCACGACGTGCTGATCACGCCGGCGCTGGCCCGGCGGGGTCCCGCCGCGGCGGCCTGGCACAAGCGGGGCTGGCTGCGCAATCTGCTGGTCAACACGAACTACTCGCCGCTGACTCCGCCGTGGAACCTCACCGGCTGGCCCGCGATGTCGGTGCCGTTCGGCACGCTGCCGGGCGGCGCGCCCTGCGCCGTGCAACTCGTCGGCCGCCCCGGTTCCGAGCTCGATCTCCTCGCCCTGGCCGGTCAGTTGGAGGAGCTGCACCCATGGCGGCGTACGGCGTCGATGGACTGAGTCACAGCGCGCGGTACATGATGTGCAGCCCCACCCGTCCGTGCCGGGGGTGCTCGTACGCGTCCGGCACGGTTCCCAGGACGGTGAAGCCGAGCGAAGTCCACAGGCCGACGGCCGGGTTGGTCTCGACGACGGCGTTGAACACCATGCCGCGGTAGCCGTCGGCCTTCGCTGCGGCCAGGACGTGCTCGGCGAGTGCGCGGCCGATGCCCCGTCCGCCGTGCTCGGGGTCGACCATGAATCCGGCGTTGGCGATCCGGTCGGCGGGGCCGCCGTAGTTGGGGGTGACGAAGGCCGAGCCGACGACGGTTCCGTCGGCGTCCTGGGCGACGTACACGCGCTTGCCCGGCGCCATCCACAGGGCGCGGGCCGCGTCCTCGGAGGTGTCCGGGTCCCAGGTGTAGGTCTCTCCGGCGGCGACGATCCGGTGCCAGAAAGGCCAGATCCGCGGCCAGTCGTCCGCTGCGGCTTCTCTGATCAGCATGGGCGTGAGTCTGGCACGCCCATGCTGTCAGGGTTCGCGATGGGTTCTGCCGGGGGGATCGCGATGGGTTCTGCCAGGGTCAGTCGACGCTGGGCAGGATGTGCGGCTCGGCGAGGTCGTCCTCGTAACCCGCCAGGCGGATCGGGGCCGACCGGGCCCACACGTCGAGGCTGCCGAGCGTCTTCTCGGGCCCACGGCCCGCGCGCTCCGTGCGTTCCTTGGGGCGCTGATCGCGATTCTTCTCCGGTGTCACCGCGCACTCCTTATGTGTCGGGTCACCCTTGGGACGCACAAGGCCGGTCGACAACCGGTCGCCTGACGTCCACTCGGGTGTGAGTCGAAGGCAGTTAGGGACGCGGTGGCGCCGGTAACTCATGTGAGAGCAGGCCGTGATGACCGGCTTGTCCCGTGACGGACCGTGGGTGTGGGTAGAACCCCGTGTCGCTGTCCGTCCGGTACAGACTACCCATATGAGCGGGTGCCCGCTCGATGGGGCTGAAAAATCGAGGTAACCGTCTCGCGTCAATCAGCATCCATCAGGCCCCGATCTGCGGCGATTTGAAACATTACGCCCTCTTTACCGCCACCCATTCGGCTCAATACCGACTGTGGGGGGAGGGATGCCGGAGGCCATCACGGTCACGGCTGAACACGGTGCGCAGTTCAGATCCCGTTGGCCGATTCGCAAGAACGTCATGATCTGCTGCTTCTCGGCAACGGCCTTTCTCGCGGGAGGACTGAAGCATGGAGCTGCGCAGCGTCGAGGAGCTGGTGGATCTGCTGCATGCCTGCCGGGGGGCCTGGGACACCCCGGACCGCAGTGGCGACCCGGTCGACCTGCACGATCACGCCCTGCAGACCGCCGCGCTGCTGCGCCGCGGGCATCCCGCCGACAAGGAACTCCAGGTGGCGGGCCTGGTGCACGACATCGGACACCTGCTCAGGCCGGGCGACGACGCCGGTCACGCCGACCTCGCCGCCGACGCGGCACGGCCGCTTCTCGGCGAACGGGTCTCCCACCTCGTACGACTGCATGTGCCGGCGAAGCGCTATCTGGCCACGGCCTCGCCGGGCCGCGGGCTGTCCGCGCAGAGCGCGCTGACCCTCACCGCGCAGGGCGGTGCGATGACACCTCGGGAGGCGGCCGCGTTCGAGCGCGATCCGCTCGCCGAGGACGCGGTCACGCTGCGGCAGGCGGACGACGCGGGCAAGGTGGTCGGCCTCGACGCCGGGGTCATGGAGGACTGGCGCACGGTGCTGGAACTCGTGGCGGCCCAGCACTCACGGCAGGGGGCGGGGTATCGGCCCACGGCTCGGGGCTGGTAACCGGTGGACGGCTGAGGGTTGTTGACCGGCCCACGGCTGAGGGCTGTTGACCGCCGGCCGGGAGATCTGACAGTCGGCCGAGGGCTGTTGGCTGACGGCCCGTCATGAGACCGTACGCGGATGACGTCGCCGTACGGTCTCGAAGGCAGGGCCGCCATCGTCACCGGGGCCTCGCGCGGGATCGGACTTGCCGTCGCCGAGGCGCTCGCCGGAGCGGGGGCGAGGGTGTGCGTGACCGCTCGGGATCCGGACGCGGTGGGCCTGGCCGCCGAGCGGCTCGGCGGCATCGGGCTCGCGGGTTCGGTCGCCGATCCCGCGCATCTGCGGGAGCTGACCGGGCTGACGCTGCGGGAGTTCGGGCGGATCGACGTCGTGGTGAACAACGCGGCGACGAACGAGCCGTACGGACCACTCATGGACGCCGACCCGGACCGCTGGCGTCAGGCGTTCGAGGTCAATGTCGGGGCAACCCTGCGGCTGGTGCAGTGCGCCTGGCGGGCGTGGATGCGCGAGCACGGCGGCACGGTCGTGAACGTCTGCACGGAGGGCGCGGGGCACGTCGGCCCCAACGTGGGCGCTTATGGCACGAGCAAGGCCGCTTTGCTGCACCTGACCCAGCAACTCGCGGGCGAGCTGGCCCCCAAGGTACGGGTCAACTCCGTCTCCCCCGGCCTCGTTCGTACGGAGATGGCCCGCTTCGTGTGGGAGCACGCCGAGGACGAGCTGGGGGCCGGCCTTCCGCTGGGCCGTATCGGGCGGCCCGAGGACATCGCGAGGGCGGTGGCATGGCTGGCCTCGGACGCGGCGGGCTGGATCACCGGTGCCGATCTGCTGGTCGACGGTGGGACCCGGGTCAGGGCCGCGTACACCGGCTCCCCCGGCCTCGCGGTGCACGAGCGGCTGCGGACACGGGCACCGGACGTCCAGGGGCCATCCGGCTCCGCAGGACAATGACCGCGACCGCGCGTTGAATGGTGAACATGGGTGTTCGGCGACAGGCGAGACCCCGGAGAAGGACGGCCCTGACCGCAGCGGCTGTGGCCTCCCTGCTGTCGGCGAGCTACGCGGCCTCCGGATCCGCCGCGGCATCGGATGCACCACCTCCTCAGCCGCCCCCACAGCTCACGCAGGCGAAGGTGGACGACGCCGTCGGAGCGCTCGACCACATCATCCAGGACGGCATGAAGAAGACCGGGGTCCCCGGCGTCGCCGTGGCCGTCGTCTACAAGGATCAGGTCGTCTACCTGGAGGGCTTCGGCGACCGTGAGGTCGGGGAGTCCGGAGCCGTCGACCCGGACACCGTCTTCGAGCTGGCGTCGCTGTCCAAGCCGCTGGCCTCGACCGTGGTCGCGGGCGCCGTCGGCGACAAGACCATCGGCTGGGACGACCCCGTGACCGGACAGCTGCCGCGCTTCGTGCTCAAGGACCCCTGGGTCACCGAGCACGTCACGGTCGCCGACCTCTTCTCGCACCGCAGCGGCCTGCCCGACCACTCCGGAGACCTCCTCGAAGACCTCGGCTACGACCGGACGTACATCCTGGAGCATCTGAAGTACGAGCCGCTCTCGCCGTTCCGCGCCAGTTACGCATACACCAACTTCGGAGTCACCGCCGCGGGCGAGGCGGTCGCGAACGCGAACGACACCACCTGGGAGAAGCTCGCCGAGGACGCGCTCTACGGCCCGGCCGGCATGAACGACACCAGCTCCCGCTTCACCGACTACGACCAGGCCGAGGACAAGGCAGCCACCCACGTAAAGGCCGCGGACGGCTCCTGGGAGGCCAAGTACGTCCGCGACGCCGACGCCCAGTCGCCCGCGGGCGGTGCGAGTTCCACGGCCCGCGACATGGCCATCTGGATGCGGCTGCAACTGGCGAACGGAAAGCTCGGCGGCGAGCAGATCATCCCCGCCGACCCGCTGGAGCGCACCCATCTCCCCGAGATCGTCAGCAGCCCGCCGCATGCCCCGGCGGGCCGCACCGGCTTCTACGGCCTTGGCTGGAACGTCAGTTACGACGACCAGGGCCGGCTGCGCCTGAGCCACTCCGGCGCCTTCGCACTCGGCGCGAACACCAACGTGTCGTTGCTGCCCGGCGAGGAACTCGGCATCACGGTGCTCACCAACGGAGTGCCCGTGGGGCTGGCCGACTCGGTCGCGCTCGACTTCTTCGACACCGCCCAGTACGGCAAGCCCACGACCGACTGGCTCACCCTGGCCGCACAGGTGTACCAGCAAGGAGAGGAGGCGGGCCGCTCCCCCACCGACTACACCAAGCCCCCCGAGGACGCGGCCGACGCCCAGCCCGACGACACGTACACGGGCACCTACGACAACGACTTCTACGGTCCGCTCACCGTCACGGCCGCGAAGAACGGCGACCTGACGATGAGCCTCGGCCCCAAGCCGACGACCTTCCGGCTCACGCACTTCGACGGCGACACGTTCAGCTTCGAGACGGTCGGCGAGAACGCGACCGGCCTGTCCGGCGTCACCTTCAACACCGACTCGGACGGCGCGAAGGCGGGGAAGGTGACGGTCGAGGCCTTCGACGAGAACGGCCTGGGCACCTTCACCCGCTCTTGAAACAGCGGTCAGGTCACCACTTGCCGGGCGCGTAGTCCTTCATGAACACGCCGTACAGGTCCTCGCCCTGCTCACCGCGGACGATCGGGTCGTACACGCGGGCCGCGCCGTCGATGAGGTCGAGCGGGGCGTGGAAGCCCGCGTCGGCGAGGCGCATCTTGTCGGGGTGGGGGCGTTCGTCCGTGATCCAGCCGGTGTCGACGGCGGTCATCAGGATACGGTCCTTCTCGAACATCTCCTGGGCGCTGGTGCGCGTGAGCATGTTCAGGGCGGCCTTGGCCATGTTGGTGTGCGGGTGGCCCGCGCCCTTGTAGCCGCGGTTGAAGACGCCCTCCATGGCGGAGACGTTCACGATGTACGTGCGGTTGGCGTCGGCTGCCGACATCGCCCCGCGCAGGCGGCTGATGAGGATGAACGGCGCGGTGGAGTTGCAGAGCTGGACCTCGAGGAGCTCGACCGGCGTGACCTCCTCGACGGACTGGATCCAGCTGTTGGTGTCGTGCAGGTCGGGGACGAGCCCGCCCGCGTCGATCGCCGTACCGGCCGCGATCCGCTCCAGGGACGCCGAGCCGGACACCAGCGCAAGGTCGGTGACTTCCTTCGCGGTCAGCGCGCCGCCCCCGGCGACCGGGAGTGCGGCCACGGCGCCGGAGCCGAAGGTGCCGATCACCTCGGCGGGCGGCAGCTCTCCGGTGGGCAGCGGGCCCGATTCGGCGGCGAGCAGCTCGCTGTAGGCGCCCGGTGAGCGGCGTACGGTCTGGGCCGCGTTGTTGATCAGGATGTCGAGCGGGCCCTCGGCGGCGACGGACTCGGCGAGCGCGACGACCTGGGCGGGGTCGCGCAGGTCGATGCCGACGATCTTCAGGCGGCCGATCCACTCGTCGCTGTCGGGCATGGCCTTGAAGCGGCGGATCGCGTCGTTCGGGAAGCGCGTGGTGATCGTGGTGTGCGCGCCGTCCCGCAGCAGCCGCAGCGCGATGTACATGCCGATCTTGGCGCGGCCGCCGGTGAGCAGCGCGCGCTTGCCGCTGAGGTCGGTGCGGGCGTCGCGGCGGGAGCGGTTCTCGGCCGCGCACTCCTGGCAGAGCTGGTGGTAGAAGTAGTCGACCTCGACGTACCGCTTCTTGCAGATGTAGCAGGAGCGCGGGCGCTGGAGTATCCCCGCGATCTCGCCGGCGTCGGTCACGGAGGAGGGCAGGATGCCCTCCGTCTCGTCGTCGATGCGCTGGGCGGAGCCGGTGGCCGTGGACTCGGTGACCGCCTTGTCGTGGGCGGTCTTGGCGGCCCGGCGGTCCTGGCGGCGGCGCTGCTTGACCGTCCGGTACACGCCCGCGGTGGCGCGGCGGACGGCGATGGCGTCGGGGTGGTCGACGTCGATCTTGTCGAGCTCGTCGAGCACGCTGAGGCAGACGGCCAGCCGCTCCGGGTCGATGCCGGGCCCGTATGACGCCTCCGCGACCTCTGCCGTGCCCACGGCGGGGGTCGCCGGGCTGTCCTCTGTCACCGTCATCGCCGTTGCCGTTCCTCGGGTTCCGCGCCGCGCTCGAACCGCGCTCGCTTTCGAAGGCGGAATTTTACGGAGCAATCGTGCGTGACACCAAACCCGCGATGATCACCGGTGTTCTCAGAGCCTGTGTCACATCCCCCGCCGGGGATGTGACACAGGCTCTCAGGGGGCGCAGGCGGCGTTCAGGGCCGCCACCTCCTCGGTCAGCGCGCGGGCCAGCACGTCGAGGTCCGGGACGGCCTTCGCGTCGGCCACGAGCCCGTAGTGGACCTGCCCACGGTACGTCGAGACGGCGACCGCGAGTGCTTGGCCGCGGGCCAGCGGGGCGAACGGGAACACTTCGGTGAGCGGGCAGCCGCCGAGTTTCAGGCCGAGGCTGGGCAGCGGCACGCTGGTGACGAGGATGTCGAAGAGCAGCCGGGCCGCCTGGCCGACGACGGGTCCGCCGATCCGGTGCCCGAGCGGCGGCACATGGTCGGCGAGCAGCGCGACGGCGCCCGCGCCCCGGTTGGGCCCGGCGTCCTTGTTGCGGTCCATGGCCGTACGGACCGAGCGCAGCCGTCCGAGCGGGTCCGGGTCGTCGACCGGAAGCCGTATCAAGTACCCGGAGAGCCGGTTGCCCTGCGGGTGCGCGGTGCGCGGGCGGCGCTTGGAAACGGGGATCAGCGCGCGGGGCGCGACGCCTTCGCTGCCGTCGCCGCGCTCGTCGAGCCAGCGGCGCAGGGCGCCCGCGACGACGGCGATCAGGACGTCGTTGACGGTGCCGCCGACGGTCTTGCGGACACGGTGCACGTCGTCGAGGTCGATGACCACGCCCGCGGTGCGGCGGGTGCCGGTGGGCTCCGAGGTCAGGGCGGGTGAGGACTGTACGCCCAGGGTCGCGCGTGCGACCGAGGCGCCGATGTCGAGGGCCCGGCCCACGTCGGAGAGGGTGCCGCGGACCAGGCCCGGCAGCTTGCGGACATCCGGGAAGAGTCCTCGGGGCGGCTCGGCGGGGCGCGGGCGGGGCTCCGGCAGGTCCATCGGGTCCATGATCGCGGCCGCGAGCATCAGCGCCCTCAGCCCGTCGGCCAGTGCGTGGTGGAACTTGAAGAGCACGGCGAAGGACACGCCGTCCTCGCCGGGCAGCACATGCGCCTCCCACGGCGGCCGGCCGCGCTCCAGCGGGCGTTCCATGAGCCGGCCGGCGTCCGCGTGGAAGTCGGCGGTCGGCGCGTGCAGCCGTACATGGTCGAGCGGCTCGAAGTCGGGCGCGGGCTCGCGGGTCGCCCCGCCGAAGGCGGGCGGGAAGGTGAGCGGGAAGGCCAGCGGCTGCCATACGTCACGGATCCGCATGCGCAGTCCGGGGACTCCGGCCGCGCGGGCCGCCAGCAGGTCGGCGGCGTGCGCGCCCGCGGTGGGTGAGTGGGCCGTAAAGACACCCAGGGCGCCGAGGTGCATGGGGTGCTGGGCGGACTCGATGTTCCAGAACGCCAGGTCGAGTGGTGCGAGCAGGTCGGAGGTCAAAGGCTTGCTCTCGCGTCGACGACGGGTGAGCAAGCAGTCAAACCCGGACAGGTGATTACGGTCAAGTACGATCAAGCTACGCTCAGTTAACAGCAGATTAAGTCCAGCTACCGGTCCCGCCCCCGCGGGAGGGGCGGGACCGGTGTGCCCTATGAGCTCAGTTCAGTGCCGGTGGGGCCGCCTCCGCGGACGTCCCCCACCCGGACGGCTCCGCGCCGACCGTGAATGCGAGCGAGCCGATGCCCCGGAGCGCGTCGGTCGTCAGGTACGTACGGCCGTACGAGGACCCGTTCACCTGGGCCGACTGGATGTACCGGTCACTGTCCGAGGTGCCCGGCGCGGTCACCGTCAGGGCGCCGCGCGGGTAGTAGCGCCGGTCGAGCGTGAGGTCGACCCGCTCGAATACGGGCGTCGACAGGCCCCAGGTGTCGTAGCCGGGCTGCACCGGGAAGATCCCGATCGACGACAGGACGTTCCAGGCGGACATCGTGCCCAGGTCGTCGTTGCCGGTCATTCCGGTCGGCGCGTCTGTGAACAGGGTCAACGCAGCATGCACCACGTCGGTCGTCTTCCACGGCTGACCGGTCGAGAGATAGGTGTACGGCGCGATCAGGTCGGGCTCGTTCTGCGGGTTGTACTTGTCCGCGTTGTAGTAGTCGTACGGGCCGTTGACCCACACCTCCCGCGCCGTCCTCGCCGGGTCCTGAAGGAGCTGCTCGTACGCGAAGAACGAGTCGAGCCGGTCGTTGGCCGCCTGCTTGCCGCCGATCAGGTCGACCATCCCCGGCAGGTCCTGCGGCACGAGCCACTGGTACTGCCAGGACGTGCCCTCATGGAATCCCTCGCTCTTGGCCGGGTCGGCCGGCCCCGTGAACGCCCCGGACGCATCACGCGCACGGAAGAATCCGGTCGAGCTGTCGTAGATCTTCCGGTAGTTCTCGGACCGGGCCGCGTACCGTGCCGCGTCGGCGTCATGTCCCAGATCCCGCGCCATCGCGCCGAGCATCGCGTCCGACAGGGCGTACTCCAAGGTCGCGGACGCACCGTGGTCGTAGTCGGAGTCGCCTGGCTTCGCGTGCGGGCGGTCCTTGATGTAGGGCACGTAGCCGTTCGCGATGTACTCCTTGTTGGCCTCGCGCCCCACCGCCGGGGAGTCGGCGGGCGGAACCCCGTCGGCGTTCTTCTTCAGCGCGCGGTACGCCCGCTCCTCATACCCCTTCAGCAGCCCCTGCTGGTAGGCATTGGTCAGGAACGGGGTGACCGGATCGCCGGTCATGATGTTCGTCTCGACCGTGCCGTACCCCCACTTGGGCAGCCAGCCGCTCTCCTCGTCGATCTTGATCACGGAGATCGCCATGTCCCGTGCCTCACGCGGTGCGAGCAGGGAGAGAAGCTGCGACTGGGTGCGATAGGTGTCCCACAGCGACCAGTTCTGGTAGTACGTGAACCCCTGCGCGCGGTGGATCTTCTGGTCCCAGCCGGTGTAGCGGCCGTCGGCGTCGCTGCCGATGTTGGGCGCGAGGAAGGACCGGTAGAGGGACGAGTAGAAGGTGCGGCGCAGGGTGTCGGTGCCTCCCTGGGCGCGTACGTCGTTCAGCCGGTCCTCCCAGGTGCGGTGGGCCGCGCCCCGGACGGTGTCGAACGAACGGCCGCCCTCGGAGCGGAGGTTGAGCGCCGCGCCTCGGGCATCCACGTAACTGAGCGCGGTGGTCGCCTCCACCGTGCGGTCCTTCGTCGTGTCGAAGCGGACGAAGGCGCCGTCACGCCCCGCCTGGGACCCGGTGGTGACCGTCTCGCCGTCCCAGGTGCCGTACGTGGTGAACGGCCGGTCGAAGCGGGTGATCGTGTACACGGTGTACGGCTTGGTGTCCTGGCAGAAGCCGCTGCCCGTGATCGCGGTGCGCACGGTCCGGTTGTCGAGGATCTCGACCTTGGTGGAGACCGTCCTGTGCAGCGACTGGCCCGCGTTGAGCAGGACGTTGGCCTTGTCCGTGGCCGGGAAGGTGTAGCGCTGCACACCGGTGCGGGCGGTGGCCGTCAACTCGGCGTCGATGCCTGTCTTGAGGCCGACCTTGTAATAGCCGGGGCTCGCGGATTCCGTGTCATGGCTGAACTCGGCCTCATACCGGCCGTAGTCCGTCTCGGTCACGTCACCGGTGGTCGGAAGGACGGGCAGGTCTCCGCCGAGTCCGCAGCCGACGCCCGAGAGATGGACGAGGGAGAAGCCGCGGATGTGGTTCTGGGAGTAGTCGTAGCCCGTGTTGTGCCCGGTGTCCGGGGAGAACTGCACCATACCGAAGGGCACGGCGGCACCGGGATACGTGTTGCCGTCGTTCTCCGTGCCGATGAACGGGTTGACCAGATCGGTGAGTGGGCCGGCGCTCGGTCCGGCGGCCTGGGCGGCGGGGGCGCCGAACAGCGCGGACGCCGCCACCGCCCCCACCACAATCAGGCGCAGGTGCCGGGCCCATCTCATGGGACTCGTATGGTTCGTGGGATTCATGGGACTCAAGGGGTGGCCTCCGTTGTCATGACGTCAGGGAGTCGGGCAGTTCGCCGGGGTCGCCCGGGACGCGTCACGGATCAGTGCCTCGTGTGCGGCCCTCAGGCGCTGGACGTCCGGCTTCATGACCTTGCGGTCGTAGGTCAGGAGCCCGTTGAGCTCACCCTCGACGTCCGAGATCTGCGTGTAGACGGCGCCGTTGGAGCCCTGGCAGGCCAGTTGGCGCACCTCGTCGAGCCGGGCCAGGTAGTCGTCCGTGTAGGTCGCCGGGTCCACGTCGACGTACGACTGCTGCACCGACCAGGCATGACCCGGTACCGCGAGCCCGAGGCCGCCGTACTCGCCGGTGACCAGCGCCCGTTTCCCGTCGGGGGCGGGCGGCAGCGCGGGGCTCGGATAGCCGTGCTCGTCCATGATGTCGCCGGTGCCGCCGTCGGCTCCCAGGTTGAGGCCCGACATGCTGTTCACCAGCCGTGTCGGGTCCCAGGACTTGGCCTGGTCCGCGATGCGGGCCTCGTCGTACTGCCCCCAGCCCTCGTTGAAGGTCACCCACATGACCACCGACGGGCTGCTGATGTGCTCGTCGATCAGCTGCTTCATCTCGCGCTCGTACTCGGCGCGGGCCGCGGCATCCGGGTTCACCCCGGCGGTCATCGCCGGCATGTCCTGCCAGACCAGCAGGCCTAGCCGGTCGGCCCAGTAGAACCAGCGGTCGGGCTCCACCTTGATGTGCTTGCGCACGGCGTTGAAGCCCAGCTCCTTGTGCGCCCTGAGGTCGTACGCCAGGGCCTCGTCCGTCGGCGCCGTGTGCAGGCCGTCCGGCCAGAAGCCCTGGTCCAGGGTGGCCATCATGAAGACGGGTTCGCCGTTGAGGACGGTGCGCGGGGTTCCGTCGATCTTCTCCACCGCGATCGAGCGCATACCGAAGTAGCTGCCGACACGATCGCCGCCGACGGTGACCCTGAGGTCGTAGAGGAAGGGGTCGTCCGGGGACCAGAGACGCGGATCGGCGATCTTCAGTGTCAGTGGCTGTCCGGTGCGGCCCCTCACCGTCGCGACCTTGTTCTTCCCGTCGTACGCGGTTGCCGTGACCGCAAGACCGTCCCGAACGCCCTTCGCCTCGATGGCGAGTTGGCCGTTCGCGACGTCGGGCGTGAGCTTGAGCGAGTCGACGTGGTCCGGCGCGACGGGCTCCATCCACACCGTCTGCCAGATGCCGGAGGACGGGGTGTACCAGATGCCGCTGGGGTCCAGGCGCTGCTTGCCGAGGGGAGGGTTCTCGCCGTTCGCCGAGTCGGTCGGGTCGTACACGCCGACGATGAGTTCCTGGGTGCGGCCGGGCTTAAGCGCGTCGGTGATGTCGGCGCTGAACTTGTCGTAGCCGCCCTGGTGTTCGGCGACCTTGACGCCGTTGACGTACACCTCGGACCGCCAGTCGACGGCGCCGAAGTTGAGCCGGAGCCGTTTGCCGGAACCCACCTTCCAGTCGGCGGGGACGGTGAAGGTGCGGCGGTACCACATTCGGTCCTCGTGCCGCTCGATGCCGGAGAGCTGGGATTCGACCGGGTACGGAACGAGGATCCGCTCACCCAGGTCCTTGCCGACCGGCGGCTCCTGTTCCGCCGTGGCCGGGGCGAACTGCCAGCGCCCGTTGAGGTTCCGCCAGGCGTCGCGGGTCAGTTGGGGCCTGGGGTACTCGGGGAGCGCGTTGTCCGGTCCGACCTCGTCGGCCCAGGGGGTGCGCAGTTCGTACGTGGAGTGGTTGGGGCCGCTGCTCCAGAAGGCGCCGATCACCTTGCCGGCGGTGGCGAGTCCGCCCTGGCCGTCGTAGCGGACGTCTGCGGTGCCGCGTGCGGTGCCGGTCTTGTTGCCCACGACGGGCTCTTTGAGCGTGACCAGGAGGGCCTTGGGGTCGGCGGGGTCCAACTCGGCCGCGCTCAACGGCCACTTGGCGCCGCCGATCACCGCTTCGAGGTGGTCGGTGACGGTGGCCGGGGGCGCGAGCAGGTCATAGGCGAAGTCGAGCCTGAGGGTGCGTCCGTCGGCCAGGACCGTGGTCGCGACGGCGCCGTCGTAGTCGTACCCGTCGGGCAGGCGGAACGCGGACTGCGGGACGGCGACCTTGCTGCCGCCGGGCTCGGTCCAGCGCAGGTGGAGGTTGGAGCCGCCGTAGTGCTCGAAGTACTCGAGCTTGAAGTCGTAGGCCTGGCCCGCCGTCAGGTCGACGGGTTCGGCGGTCTGTTCGCGGTCCCAGTCGTCGACCCAGTGGTCGATGGTGAGCTTGCCGTCGATCCAGAGACGGAAGCCGTTGTCGCCGATGACCGAGAACGTGGTGAGACCGGTCTTCTCGGGCACGATCTTTCCGGTCCACCGGACACTGACATCGTTGTCCTGGCCCGTGGCGGACTTCAGGCGGGATTCCAGGTTGTCGAAGTCGAGGTTGGGGTCGAAGCCGGTGGCCTTGAGCTCGTGGAAGTCGAAGGCGCCGGGGGCGGACTGGGTGTAGTAGTCGCCCTTCAGTCCGTGGATCTCCACGGGGTCGTCGGCCGCCGCGGGTACGGCGGTCAGGCCGGCGAGGCCGAGGGCCCCGGCGAGCAGTAACGCGAGTCGGTCTCTGAGTCGTCTGATGCGCACGGATCCTCCTCGTTGAGGACGGGTGTGGCGGCTCTTGCCCAGGCGGTACAACGTTGTCATCAACGGCAGTTGGCATGACAACATGGGAAACGTTTCCTGTCCAGGGACATGACAACGGACATGGCAACGGCCTTGGTGGGTGATCGTCCACCCACCAAGGCCGTTGCCACACTCCTACGACACGCGCTGGCCCTTCCCGAGCGCGATCACCCCGCCCTTGGAGACCGTGTAGAGCTCCGAATCCCGGTCCGGGTTGACGCCTATCGTCGCGCCCGGCGGCACCTCGACGTTCTTGTCGAGGACCGCGCCGCGCACCACCGCACCCCGCCCTATGTGGACGTTGTCGTGCAGGATCGAGCCCTGCACGACGGCCCCCGGGTCGACGACGACTCCCGGCGAGAGCACGGACCTGGTGACCTGCCCGCGGATCAGACAGCCGGCGCTGATGATCGACTCGCTGGCGATGCCACCGGCGTTGAATCTCGCCGGCGACAACTGCCCGGAGTGGGTGTAGATGGGCCAGCTGCGGTTGAAGAGGTTGAAGGCGGGGCGTTCGGCGATCAGGTCCATGTGGGCGTCGAAGTACGCGTCGAGGGTTCCGACATCGCGCCAGTAGCCCTGGTCCCGGGTGGTCTCGCCGGGCACGTGGTTGTCGCTGAAGTCGTAGAGCTGCGCCTCGCCCCGCTCGGTGAGCATGGGCAGGATGGAGCCGCCCATGTCGTGCACGGAGTGCTCGTCCTCGGCGTCCCGCTGGAGCGCCTCGATCAGGGCCTTGGTGGTGAAGATGTAGTTGCCCATCGAGGCGAAGACGGACTCGGGATCGTCCGGGAGGCCCGGCGGATCGGCGGGCTTCTCCAGGAAACCCTGCACCGTCTGGCTGTCGGAGCCCGGGCTGATGACGCCGAACTGCGAGGACTCGGTGCGCGGCACCCGTATGCCCGCCACGGTCACACCCGCGCCGCCCTCGATGTGCTGGGCGAGCATCTGCCGCGGGTCCATTCGGTAGACGTGGTCGGCGCCGAACACCGCTATGTAGTCGGGCCGTTCGTCGTGCACCAGGTTGAGGGACTGCAGGATCGCGTCCGCGCTGCCCAGGTACCAGCGCGGGCCGAGCCGCTGCTGGGCAGGGACGGGGGTGACGTAGTTGCCGAGCAGGCTCGACATCCGCCAGGTCGTGGTCACGTGCCGGTCCAGCGAGTGCGACTTGTACTGCGTCAGGACGCAGATGCGCAGGACGTCGGCGTTGACGAGGTTGGAGAGTACGAAGTCGACCAGGCGGTATGTGCCGCCGAAGGTGACCGCGGGTTTCGCGCGGTCCGCGGTGAGGGGCATGAGCCGTTTGCCCTCTCCACCCGCAAGTACGATTCCCAGCACCGAAGGTCCACCGCGCCGCATGCCGCCGCCCCTCTGAACACGGTCGAGCCAAACTCTCCTCGCGGAGCCTGGCCCCTGTTGCTGAACTGCGCCTGTCCGATGGTTACCCCGGTTTGAGGACTTCTTCGTACAACTGGACGGTCCGCCTGGCGACCGCGTCCCAGCCGAACTCCCGCACCGCGCGCTCCCGTCCGGCCTCACCCATGCGCCGGGCGGCCTCGGGGTCGGCGAGCACCGAGTCGAGGGCGCGTGCCAGATCGGCTTCGAGGTCCCCCTCGACCTCCACCAGGACGCCGGTCACACCGTCCTCGACGACCTCGGGAATCCCGCCGACCCGGGACGCCACGACGGCCGTTCCGCAGGCCATCGCCTCCAGGTTGACGATGCCGAGCGGTTCGTACACCGAGGGGCAGACGAACACGGCGGCGTGCGTGAGGAGTTGGATGACGTCCGGGCGGGGCAGCATCTGCGGGATCCAGTGCACTCCCTCGCGTACGCCGCTCAGTTCCTGGAAGAGGTCGCGGAACTCCCGGTCGATCTCCGGGGTGTCGGGGGCGCCCGCGCACAGCACCACCTGCACGGCGGGGTCGATGTCCCGTGCCGCGCGCAGGAGGTGGGGCACGCCCTTCTGGCGGGTGATGCGGCCGACGAAGAGGATGTACGGGCGGCCGGTGTCGAGGCCGATGCGGTCGAGGACGTCCGTACCGTGGTCCGGCCGGTAGAGGTCGGTGTCGATGCCGTTGTGTACGACTCGCACCTTGGCCGGGTCCAGGGCGGGATAGCAGGTGAGGATGTCCTCGCGCATGGCGCCGGAGACGGCGATGACGGCGTCGGCGGCCTCGATGGCGGTGCGCTCGGCCCAGCTGGAGAGGGCGTAGCCGCCGCCGAGCTGCTCGGCCTTCCAGGGGCGCAGCGGCTCCAGCGAGTGGGCGGTCATGACGTGCGGGATGCCGTACAGGAGCTTGCCGAAGTGGCCGGCGAGGTTGGCGTACCAGGTGTGCGAGTGGACGAGCTCGCGGCCTTCGAGGGCGGCGGCGATGGCAAGGTCGACGGAGAAGGTGCGCAGGGCGTCGTTGGCGCCGTCCAGCGCGGGCCAGGGGCGGTGGCGTACGACGCCGCTCCCGGCGCCCTCGCCCCAGCAGTGCACGTCCAGCTCGGTGAGGGCCCGCAACTCCCGGGCGAGGAACTCGACATGGACGCCCGCCCCGCCGTACACGTCCGGCGGGTACTCCCTGGTCAGCAGTCCAACTCGCACACAGAACCCCTGTCGTAGCGGCCGGTGCCCCTCATGGTCACTCACCTGGGGCGGTTGGGGAAGAGCACGGCTGTTCCCAACGAGGCTTTCCCGCTCCGGGGTTTCATGAACGCGGTTGCCGTCAATGCTCTGGCGGTCGGGTGAAGCAGCAGTCGCCGCAGAGTCCCCCTCCGGGGAGGCGGTAGTAGAGGCAGCAGCTGCGGCGGCGGAGCGTGCTGGGGTCGAGGGTGCCGGAGAGGTCGGGATGGGCGAAGAGGTCGGCGGCGAGCGCACGGGCCCGGTCACCCACCTCGGTGCGGCCGTTGGCCCGGGCCCAGCGGTCGAGCTGGCGCACGGCGCCTGCCAGCGCCGATCCCGCGTTGCCCCACAACAGACCTGCGGAGATGCGGTACCGGGAGCGCAGGACCGCCGCCAGGGGGTCCAGATGACCGGCCCGTACGACCTCGCCGATCGCCGCGGCGGGCAGCGGGCGCACCTCGGACAGCCACAGGTCGTCCGGAGCGCTGCCGTCCGGATCCCAGTGCAGCAGCCGTGGGTCGAGGTCGGGCAGCCGTCCGTACAGCGCGGCGGCGCCCAGCGCGACCGACCACAGGCGGGCGGCGAGAGCCTGGTGCGCCACGGAGACGGCGATCCGCAACTCGGGCGCATGAATACTCTGCGTAACCTTGTGGATACGAAAAGTTATCGGATCCGCGTAAACCCCTTTGTGGGTGTCGAGTCGGGGCGCCGTATACGACCGCGCGAGCGTGGGCAGCGGGCCTCGCGGGGGTACGCCGGTGCGTAGTACGAAGAAGCCGCCGAGCGGGCCGAGCGCCGCGAGTTGGGGGTCGAGGTCCACGAAGAGCAGTAGTACCAAGGCCCCTAGGGGATAGCACCAGCGGGTCCGCGTCCCGTGTCGCCCACCTTGGGTATGACAGAGGGCGATTCGTACTCCATCGGCAGTAGGACCCAATGACTGCTCAGGTACGACGACGCGAACAGTTTCGCGAGGCATCGTAGTCACTATGGAAGCCGACCGTTCGTCGCGACGGGCCCAGCGCCCCCGCCGTACGCAGAGGAGGGACTCATGAGTGCCCTCGCTTTGTCCGTGTTGCTGTCGTTCGTCTCCGCCGTCGCGTATGCGGGCGGAGCGATCGTGCAGGAGCAGGTCGCGGTGACCTCCCCCGACCAGACGTACGCGCCGCTGCGCAGGCCCATCTGGTGGGCGGCCGTGGCGCTGAACGGCCTCGGCGGACTGCTGCACGTGGCAGCGCTCGCCTACGGCCCGCTGAGCCTGGTGCAGCCGCTGGGCGCACTGACCATCGTGTTCGCCCTTCCCATGGCGGCCCTGTTCGTCGGCCGCAAGGCCGGGGCGACCGCCTGGCGCGGCGCGATCATGGCCACGGTGGGTCTCGCGGGCCTGCTGTCGCTGGTCGGCTCCTCCGATTCGCAGTCCCTGGGCAGCACCGAGCGCATGGTGCTGGCCGTGGTGACCGGCGGCGCGGTGCTGGCGCTGATGCTGGCGGGACGCGCCGCGCACCGGCACCCCGCCGTGCGCAGCGTGCTGCTCGCGGTCGCGGCGGGTATCGCCTTCGGTATGTCCTCGGTGTTCACGAAGACGGTCGCGGTGGACTGGACGAACCAGGTCTCGCTCTCCGACCTCCCCAGCCTCGCGGTGATCGGCGTCTTCGCGACGGCCGGCATGCTGCTGTCCCAGGCCTCCTACAAGGACGCCGGGCTCGCGGCACCGCTGGCCACCCTGACGGTCGTGAACCCCGTCATGGCGGCCGCCGTCGGCATCACGATGTTCGGAGAAACCTTCCGCTACGGCACGACGGGCACCGCCCTCGCACTGGGCTGCGGCGTCGTCGCCGCAGGTGGCCTGATCCTGCTCACGACAGAGCGGATCGGCGGCACGCGGCGCTCGGCGGCGGCACCTGCAGGGCTCGCGGCCGATTCGGCTCCTGTCACGGCTGAGCCGGCGGTCCCGGTCCCTTTGGCGGCCGCGAACCCCTCCGCTCTCTCGGACTCCGGGTCAGCCACCGAATCAGCCGTCGAAGAGCTGCTCGCGGGGCTTCCCGGGCAGGCCGTCGGCACGGACCGCGAAGACATCCTCGTACCGGGTCCGCCGGGTCCGATGACGGCCACGACGGCGGTGAGCGCGCCTGAGGACACCGAGCCCGCGGACCAACCGCCCTACTACAGCCCCATGTACGGCGGGCCCTACGTGCCGCTGCCCTTCGTCAGCCACCGCCGCACCCGAGTCAAATCCTGACCCCGCCCGCCCTCAAGTAGGCGACCGGGTCGACGTCGGTACCGAAGCCGGGCCCCGTCCGCACCTCGAAGTGCAGATGCGGGCCCGTGCTGTTGCCCGTGGACCCGGAGCGCCCGATGCGCTGGCCGCCCGTCACGCTCTGCCCGGCCTTCACGGAGATCGCGGAGAGGTGGGCGTACTGCGTGTACCGGCCGTCGGAGTGCCGGACGACCACCTGGTAGCCGAAGGATCCGCCCCAGCCCGCGCTGACGACGCTGCCGGCCGCGACCGTCTTCACGGAGGTGCCGGTGGGCACGGGGAAGTCGACGCCCGTGTGGTAGCCCTTCGACCAGGAGGACCCCGAGGCGTGGTACGGCGTGCCGGTGGCGGCGTTCACGGGGGCGACGAGGCTGGAGGCCTTGTCGGCCGTGGTGGAGGACGCCTTTTCCGTCGACGATTTCGGGGTCGTCTTGGGCTTGGGGGTCGCCTTGGGTGTCGGAGTCGGCTTGGGCTTCGGGGTGGTCGCGGGCTTCGGAGTCGCAGTGGACTTCTTGTTCGTGGTGGGCGTCGAAGCGGACGCGCCCCCGGTGTCCGTCGTGGCGGCCCCGCCGCGCAGGCTCAGCCGCTGCCCGGGGAGGATCAGATCCGGGTCGGAGCCCACGGTCGTGCGGTTCGCCGTGTACAGCTTCTGCCAGCCGCCCTGGACGTCCCGGGAGTCGGCGATTCCGGAGAGCGTGTCGCCGCGGACGACGGTGTACATCTCGGCGGTGCCCGCCTGGGACTGAGGCGTGGTCTGCGGCTTCACGTCCTGCACGGAGCGCTTGGTGCCTTGGGCGCTCTTGGCGCTCTGCGACGTGGCCGGGGAAGGGCTGATGTCGGGGGTGTCGCCGCCCCGGGTCAGGCCGGCGCGGACGGAGCACACCGGCCAGGCGCCGGGCCCCTGGCCCTTGAGCACCTTCTCGGCGATGGCTATCTGCTGGTCCCTGGTGGCCTGATCCGCGCGCTGCGCGAAGGCCCTGCCGCCGTAGGCCTCCCAGGTGGACTGGCTGAACTGCAGCCCGCCGAAGTAGCCATTGCCGGTGTTGATGCTCCAGTTGCCGCTGGACTCGCAGGCCGCGACCTTGTTCCAGGTGCCCACGTCGGCAGCGTGGGCGACACTGGTTCCGACGAGCGGGAGCGCGATACCTGCACCGCCGGCCGTGACAGTGAGTGAGGCGCGGTTGATCCTGTTCGGCTGATACCGGCGGTGCCGGCCGCGTTCGGCCATGACGGAGCCCCCCTCGACATGCTCAGGAGCGGCAAAAGTAAGCGCTGCGAACAGGCCATGACAAGGGGGCAATCAGCCGACCCATCACCTCAAGTGACCAGGAATCCACCAGGGTTACGCGGCCGATGAGGCGAGTGGGGCCTCTGCTGCGTACACAACACTGCCAAGCCGGGGTGCGCGGACGCCGGATCATGGAGTGGCGTAATACTGGCAGGCAGGACGGCATTGATGATTACAGCAGCTATGGGAGCCAACCGTATGAGCACTTCAGCCCAGATCGGCGTCACGGGTCTCGCGGTCATGGGGCGCAATCTCGCCCGCAACTTCGCGCGCAACGGCTATACCGTCGCGCTCCACAACCGCACCGTGGCAAAGACGAACGCCCTGGTGGAGGAGTTCGGTCACGAGGGCGAGTTCGTGGCGGCCGAGACCGCGAAGGAGTTCGTGGCGGCGCTGGAGCGGCCGCGGCGCCTGGTGATCATGGTGAAGGCGGGCGAGCCGACCGACGCGGTGATCCAGGAGTTCGCCCCGCTCCTGGAGCCCGGCGACATGATCGTCGACGGCGGCAACGCGCACTTCGCGGACACCCGGCGCCGGGAGCGTGAACTGCGCGAGCTGGGCCTCCACTTCGTCGGCACCGGCGTCTCCGGCGGTGAGGAGGGCGCGCTGCTCGGCCCGAGCATCATGCCGGGCGGCTCGGTCGAGTCGTACGGCTCACTCGGTCCGATGCTGGAGAAGATCTCCGCGAAGGCGGAGGACGGGTCCCCGTGTGTGACGCACGTCGGTCCCGACGGCGCCGGGCACTTCGTGAAGATGGTGCACAACGGCATCGAGTACGCGGACATGCAGCTGATCGGCGAGGCCTACCAGCTGCTGCGTGACGTGGCCGGCTACTCCCCCGCGCAGATCGCGGACATCTTCCGCACCTGGAACACCGGGCGGCTCGACTCGTACCTGATCGAGATCACCGCCGAGGTCCTTTCGCACGTGGACGCGGCGACGGGCAAGCCGTTCGTGGACGTGGTGGTGGACCAGGCGGAGCAGAAGGGCACGGGCCGCTGGACCGTGCAGATCGCGCTGGACCTGGGCGTTCCGGTGTCCGGCATCGCGGAGGCCGTCTTCGCCCGCTCGATCTCGGGCCACGCGGCGCTGCGGGACGCCTCCCGCGGGCTCGCCGGGCCCACGGCTTCCCCGCTGGGCGAGTCCGAGGCCGCGGCCTTCGCGGACCGTGTGGAGCAGGCGCTGTACGCGTCGAAGATCGTGTCGTACACGCAGGGCTTCCACGAGATCATCGCGGGCAGCGACGAGTACGACTGGAACATCGACCTCGGCTCTGTCGCCTCCATCTGGCGAGGCGGCTGCATCATCCGGGCGGCGTTCCTGGACCGGATCCGCGCCGCGTACGACACCCGGCCCGACCTGCCCAGCCTGCTGTCCGACGAGACGTTCGCGCAGGAGATCGCCGCCGCGCAGGACGACTGGCGCGAGGTGCTGGTCGCCGCGACCCGTCAGGGCGTCCCCACGCCCGGTTTCGGCGCGGCCCTCGCCTACTACGACGCCCTGCGCGCCGAGCGCCTGCCCGCGGCCCTCACCCAGGGCCAGCGGGACTTCTTCGGCGCGCACACCTACCGGCGTACGGACCGGGAGGGCTCGTTCCACACGCTGTGGGGCGGGGACCGGTCCGAGGTGGCGGGCTGATCGGGTCCGAGCGCGACGGTGGCCCGGTGCGGAGGGTTCCGCACCGGGCCACCGGTCTGTTGTGTCGCCTGCGGCTTACGCCCTAGGACAGCGGTCCGGGCTGGGGCTCCGGCTCCGGTACCGGGTCGGGGCCCGGCGGCTTCGGGATCGGGGACGGTGACGGGAAGGGGTCGGGTGACGGTGACGGGTGGGGGTCCGGGTTCGGGACCGGATCCGGGAAGGGCGCCGGGCGGTCGGGGCCCGGGCCCGGAGTGGGACCCGGCTTCACGGGGTCGGGAAACGGGTGCGTCATCGTGTCCTCCAGCCAGTCGGTACGTCGGCCCTGGACTTTTCCCACGCGTACCCGGCCCCCGCGCACTCACTCACCCCGTCGCGCGAGGGATGGCGACCAGGTGGAGCAGAGCGGGCCGACCGGACGCGGGCGTCGGGGGCGCCCGGACGTCAGAAGCGCCCCGGGTGCGCATCGAGCCACTGCACCGCCGCCGTCAGCAGCTCCGGGTCGGCAGCCGGGGCCTCCTCGGGGTGGCGTGCCGCCCACTTCACGACGTACGGGCAGAGCGGCGCGACCACGATGCCCTCGCGGGCGGCGATGGCGTACAGCTCGCGGGCGAGGGAGCCCGCGATGCCCCGGCCCTCGTGCGCGGGTTCCACGATGGTGTGCACGGGGACGAGGGCGCGCCCGGGGGCTTCCAGGACGAAGTACTCGATGTGGCCGACCACTTCGTCGCCGGCGAACGCTTCCAGGCGGCCGCCCGCCCGGTCGTCGCGGATCTCGATGTCGCTCATGGGCACCACTCCTCGGTTGCCTCTGGTGAGGTCAGGCCACCACGGCCTGCGGGCTGCGCTCCTGGTCCGAGTCCGGCACCGGCTCGGACGGGTCGGTGCCGAGGGCCACGATCCGGTTGTCGCGGTCCACGTGCACGACCCGCGGCCGCAGTTCCCGTGCCTCGGCGTCCGAGACCTGAGCGTAACTGATGATGATCACCAGATCACCGGGGTGCACGAGATGGGCCGCCGCTCCGTTGATGCCGACGACTCCCGAGCCGCGTTCACCCTCGATGACGTACGTCTCCAGGCGGGCTCCGTTGGTGACGTCGACGATGTGGACGAGCTCGCCGGGCAGCAGATCGGCCGCGTCCAGCAGGTCGGCGTCGATGGTGACGGACCCGACGTAGTGCAGGTCGGCCTGGGTGACGGTGGCGCGGTGGATCTTGGACTTGAACATGGTGCGCAGCATGAGCTGTTGCTCCTGTGGGTACGGAGGGTCGCGTCCCGGTGAGGGGTACGCGCCGACGCCCGCCAGGGTACGGCGGGAGTCCGGCCGGTGCTACGCCCCCGGCTCCCCGGAGGCAGCGATCTCCGTCACGCCACCGCCTCGCCCGCCGCCGCGATCTCCGTCACGCTCCCCCGGGAGTTCTTGAACTGCGTCCGATACAGCTCCGCATACCGCCCGTCCACCGCCAACAACTCCTCATGCGTGCCCCGTTCCACGATCCGCCCGGCCTCGACGACGAGGATCACGTCGGCGGCCCGCACGGTGGACAGCCGGTGGGCGATCACCACGGCGGTCCGGCCCGCCAGGGCCTCCGTCAGCGCCTCCTGGACGGCGGCCTCGGAGGTGTTGTCGAGGTGGGCGGTGGCCTCGTCGAGGATGACGACGCGCTGGCGGGCGAGGAGCAGGCGGGCGATGGTCATGCGCTGGCGTTCGCCGCCGGAGAGCCGGTAGCCGCGTTCGCCGACCACGGTGTCGAGACCGTCGGGCAGGGAGAGCACGAGGTCTTCGAGGCGGGCCCGGCGCAGGACGTCCCACAGGTCCTCCTCGGTCGCGGACGGCCGGGCCAGCAGCAGGTTCGCCCGTACCGAGTCGTGGAACAGGTGCCCGTCCTGCGTGACCATGCCGAGGGTGTCCCGCATCGACTCCGCGCTCAGGTCGCGGACATCGACGCCGCCGATGCGGACGACGCCCTCGTCGGTGTCGTACAGCCGCGGCAGGAGCTGCGCGATGGTCGACTTGCCCGCGCCGGAGGAGCCGACGAGCGCGACGGTCTGGCCGGGTTCGGCGCGGAAGGAGACGCCGTGCAGGACCTCGGCGCCGCCCCGGGTGTCCAGGGAGGCGACCTCCTCCAGGGAGGCCAGGGAGACCTTGTCGGCGGAGGGGTAGGCGAAGCGGACGCCGTCGAACTCGACGGCCGCCGGCCCCTCCGGCACCTTCCGTGCGTCCGGCTTCTCCTCGATGAGCGGCTTGAGGTCGAGCACCTCGAAGACGCGCTCGAAGCTCACCAGGGCGCTCATGACCTCGACGCGCGCTCCCGCGAGTGAGGTGAGCGGCGCGTAGAGGCGGGTCAGCAGCAGGGCCAGCGAGACGACGGCGCCCGGTTCCAGGCTGCCGCGCAGCGCGAACCAGCCGCCGAGGCCGTAGACGAGCGCGAGAGCGAGGGCGGAGACGAGTGTCAGAGCCGTGATGAACGCCGACTGCGCCATCGCCGTACGCACGCCGATGTCCCGTACCCGCCTGGCGCGTTCCGCGAACTCGGCGGACTCGTCCTCGGGGCGCCCGAAGAGCTTGATGAGTGTGGCGCCGGGCGCGGAGAAGCGTTCGGTCATCCGGGTGCCCATCGAGGCGTTGAGGTTCGCGGCCTCCCGCGTGAGGCGGGCCATCCGGCTGCCCATCCGGCGCGCGGGCACGACGAAGACGGGCAGCAGGGCGAGCGCGAGCAGTGTGATCTGCCAGGACAGGGTCAGCATCACGGCGAGGGTGAGGACCAGCGTGACGACGTTGCTGACGACTCCCGACAGGGTGTTGCTGAAGGCACGTTGGGCGCCGATGACGTCATTGTTGAGTCGGCTGACGAGCGCGCCCGTACGAGTACGTGTGAAGAACGCGACAGGCATGCGCTGCACATGATCGAAGACAGCGGTCCGCAGATCGAGGATGAGTCCCTCGCCGAGAGTCGACGAGAGCCAGCGGCCGAGGAGTCCCAGCGCCGCTTCGGCGAAGGCGATGACTGCGATGAGCACGGCAAGACGGATGACGGTGCCGTCGTCGCCGTCGGACACGATCACGTCCACGACGCGCCCCGCGAGCACCGGCGTCGCGACGGCCAGCAGCGCGGTCGCGATGCTGAGTACGACGAACTGGCCGATGCGGCGGCGGTGCGGACGGGCGAAGGCGGCGATGCGGCGCAGCGTCGCGCGGGCGAAGGGGCGGCGTTCCTGCTGCGCGTTCATGACGCTGTGCAGCTGTGTCCAGGCTGTGGTCTCCATACTCATGGAGGTGACCGTATGACCTCAAGCAAAGTTGAGGTCAACCACCGGTCGGCTCCCGTTTCGTCTTGCCCAGCACGTCAGCCGCCGTCTCCACGCCCGCAACCCCCCGTTGGTACGAAGTGGAAAACCTCTCCCAATGTGACAGCCGTACGACTCCCCCGGGCGCTCCCCGGTCGCCCCGCCTTCCGGTCGACCCTCCGATCGGCCGTCCGGCCGGTCCTCTGCCTGCTCCCGCTCGCCCTCGTGATCGTGGTCGCCGTGCAGCACTGGTCCGTGCTCGCGGAGGGCTTCCATCATCTGGCGACGGCCCAGTGGCCCTGGCTCGTGGCCGCGGCGGCCGCGACCTGTGGGACCTGGGTCGCGGCCGCCGTCACCCGCCAGGGCGCGGTGATGGAAAGGCTGCCCGTACGCCGGCTGCTCGCCACGCAGTTCGCGGCGGGCGCCGCCAATCACCTGTTCCCGACAGGCCTGGGCGCGAGCGCGGTCAATCTCCGGTTCATGACGGTGTGCGGCGTCCCGCTCGCCCGCTCCTCGGCCGCGCTCGCGCTGTACCTGCTCGCCGAGTCGATCGCCCGAGTCACCCTCCTGACGGGCCTGTTGATCGCCTTCCCCGGCGCACTGCGGATCGGAAGTCTCCTTCCGGACGGGGCAGTCGGACCGTTGCTGCTCGGCATCGGCGTGGTGCTGGGCGTCGCGGCGCTGGCTCTCCTCCTGGTACGGCGGCTGCGTAGGGCCGTCTTCTCCTTCCTGCGCACGGCCCTCGGCGAGGCGCGCTCCGTGCACACCCGCCCGATGCGCGCGCTCGCCCTGTGGGGCGGTTCGCTCGCCTTCCCCACGCTGCAGGCGGCCGGACTGGTCGCGGTCGGAATGGCGTTGGGGCTGCCGGTGCCGCCCGCGTACATGGTGGTCGCGTACCTAGCGGCGACGGTCGCGGTCGCGCTGGTGCCGACACCGGGCGGCATCGGCTCGGTGGAGGCCGCGCTGATCATCGCGCTGGTGGCGGCGGGCGGCCCGGTGGCCGTGGCGACGGCGGTGGTACTGGCGTACCGGATCATCACGGTGTGGGTGCCGTTGCTGCCGGGGGCACTGACGCTGGGGGCGCTGGTCCGCCTGAAGGTGATCTGAGCACGCGCGTTCGCGCAGCCGGGGATAGCCTTGGGATACAGCAGCCCGGAGAAGGGTTCCTCAGCGATGCCGGTCCGGATCGAACGTCAGGGTTACGTCACCACGGTCGTCCTCTCCCGTCCCGAGGCCCGCAACGCGGTGGACGGGCCCACGGCCGTCGAACTCGCCGACGCCTTCCGGGAGTTCGAGGCCGACGGGTCGGCGAGGGTGGCGGTGCTGTGGGGCGAGGGCGGCACGTTCTGTGCGGGCGCGGACCTCAAGGTGATCGGTACCGAGCACGGCAACCGGGTGGCCGAGGACGGCGACGGGCCGATGGGGCCCACCCGGCTGCGTCTGTCCAAGCCGGTGATCGCGGCGGTCGCCGGGCATGCGGTGGCCGGGGGTCTGGAGCTGGCGCTCTGGTGCGATCTGCGGGTCGCCGAGGAGGACGCCGTCTTCGGGGTGTTCTGTCGCCGCTGGGGCGTACCGCTCATCGACGGCGGCACGGTACGGCTCCCGCGGATCATCGGCGCCGGCCGGGCGATGGACATGATCCTCACCGGCCGTCCGGTACCCGCCACCGAGGCCTACGAGATGGGCCTCGCCAACCGCCTCGTTCCGACCGGCCGCGCCCGCGCCGCGGCGGAGGAACTGGCCGCCGACATCGCCGAGTTCCCGCAGGCCTGCCTCCGCAGCGACCGCGCCTCCGTCCTCGACCAGGAAGGCCTGGTCGAGACCGCCGCGATGCGCGGCGAACTCCGGCACGGGATGGGCGTGCTGACCGAGAGTCTTGAGGGCGCCGCACGGTTCGCGTCGGGGGCCGGGCGGCACGGCTCGTTTCGTTCGTAGCAGACCACACCTGGTGACGGACATGCCCGCTGATGCGGCAGGATGAGCGGTCGCCCCCGGACGACGATCACCAGTCCGGGCATGATCGTGCATTCCCGGATTCGAGCAGGTGGCAAGTGACGACACATCACATCCGGCCCGCGGGCCTTCCCTTCGGTCGCACGGGAGGCGGGCGATGAACCGCACTCTCACCCTGGACGACTGGATGATCGCCGGCATCGCCGTGGTCGCGGGCCTCCTCGTGGCCTTCCTGTCGCGCATGTTGCTGCGCTGGCTCGGCAAGCACGCGCTGCGCACCAACTGGAGCGGCGACGACCTCATCGTCGCCGCGCTGCGAACTCTCGTACCCGCGGCGGCTGTTGCCGGCGGAATCGCGTCGGCGGCCGCGGTACTTCCGCTGAACTCCTCGGTCGGGCACAACGTCAACCGGACCCTGACCGTGCTCCTCATCCTGGTCTCGACGATCGCCGCGGCCCGGTTCATCGCCGGCCTGGTCCGGTCGCTGGCCCAGTCCCGGTCGGGCGTCGCCGGTTCGGCCACCATCTTCGTCAACATCACCCGGGTCGTGGTGCTGGCGATGGGCTTCCTCGTCATGCTGCAGACGCTGGGCATCTCCATAGCCCCGCTGCTCACGGCCCTGGGCGTGGGCGGTCTTGCGGTCGCGCTGGCCCTCCAGGACACCCTCGCCAACCTTTTCGCGGGCGTGCACATCCTCGCCTCGAAGACCATCCAGCCCGGGGACTACATCCGCCTCAGCAGCGGTGAGGAGGGCTACGTCGTCGACATCAACTGGCGCAACACCACGGTCCGTCAGCTCTCCAACAACCTGGTCATCATCCCCAACGCCCAGTTGGCGGGCACCAACATGACCAACTTCAACCGGCCCGAGCAACAGATGACGCTCCTCGTCCAGGTGGGCGTGGGCTACGACAGCGACCTCGACCATGTCGAGCGGGTGACCACCGAGGTCGTCGCCGAGGTGATGACCGAGATCGCCGGCGCCGTCCCGGACCACGAGCCCGCCGTCCGCTTCCACACCTTCGGCGACTCCCGGATCAGCCTCACCGTGATCCTCGGCGTGGGCGAGTTCAGCGACCAGTACCGGATCAAGCACGAGTTCATCAAGCGCCTGCACAAGCGGTACCGGGAGGAGGGCATCCGAATTCCGGCGCCCGCGCGGACGGTGGCCCTGCAGCCGGGCGGAGCGGAGGTCCTGCAGTCGGGCATCCCGCAGCAGCGGGACTCCACGACACGGGTGTAGAACCGGGCGGAGCGAGCCCGCCCGGCTCAGTGCCGTACGTCGTCAGGGAGTGGCGTACGTCGTCAGAAGGTGCCGTACGTCGTCAGAGGGTGGCGGACGAGTCGGGGTAGTGGCCGGGCTCGCGGTTGCGGGGGGCGACCAGGCTCGAGGGCACCGGGGTGACCGTCCAGTCGGGGTGGTTCGGCATCCGCGGTGTCTTCGTCCCGTACAGCCAGTCGGTCAGGAAGCCGGACTGGTCCTGCCCCGAGATCTCGGAGGCGACCGCGATGTAGTTCTCGGTGCTCGCGTCGGAGTCGCGGTAGCGCTCCAGGAAGGTGCGCTCGATGCGGCTGAAGACGTCCTCGCCGACGAGCTCGCGCAGCGCGTACAGGACGAGTACGCCGCCCAGGTAGCGCTGGCTGTCGAAGAGGTTGGCGGCGTTGGGCGCGGCGACCGGTCCGGAGGACTTCCGCCACAGGTCGCCCCTGGCGTACGTGTCCTTCATGCGGGCTTCCATGGTGGTGAGGCCGAGCGAGTCGGTCCAGCCGCGCTCGTAGCGGTACAGCAGTCCGTAGAAGTCCGCGTGGCCCTCGTTCAGCCACAGGTCGGCCCAGGTGGAGGGGCTGACACTGTTGCCGAACCAGGAGTGGACCAGCTCGTGCATCATGTGCGAGCCGATGCTCTTCTCCGCCTGGAGCAGGAAGTTCGGCTTGTACAGCGTGAGGGTCTGCGTCTCCAGACCCGTGAAGTCGAAGGCGCTCGGGTCGTCCGTGTTGCACGGCAGCAGGCCGTACGTCTCGAAGGGGAAGGCGCCGAGCCGCTGCTCCAGCCACTGGACCAGGCCGGGGGTCAGGGCGAGCGCGGGTTCGAGGGCGGCGGCCCGCGCGGTCGGGACGACGTCGCGCAGCGGCAGTCCGTTCGGGCCCTGCCGGTCCTTCACGGTGTAGTCGCCGACCGTGATCTGCACCAGCTCGGTGGCTATCGGGGACCGGGACACGTACGTGTAAGCCGTCCGGTCGCCCTCCAGGCTCTCCGTGCGGACCAGGCTGCCGCTCGCGACGCCGCGCAGGCCGGCGGGGACGGTGATCCGGAAGCTGAAGGCGGCCTTGTCCGTGGGGTGGTCGTTGCACGGAAAGACGGTGTGTGCCGAGTCCGGCTGGGGGCACACCGCGAATCCGTCGGGTGTGGCTACCCAGGCGGTGTGCGCGAGCGTCTTGCGCGGGTCGGCGGAGTACTCGACGCAGACGGTGACCCGGGCATGCTCCGGCAGGATCCGGGCCGGCGTGACGCGAAGCTTCTCGTCCACCTGCTCGAAGGTGGCCGGGCGCCCGCCGACCCGCACGGCGTGGATGTCCAGGCCGAGTGAGTCGAGCGAGAAGCGGGAGAGGGCCTGGGTGGTGCTGAGCGTGAGGGTCGCGGTGGCCTCGACGAGCTGGGTCGTCGCGTCGTACGCGAAGTCGAGGTGGTACGCGTTCACGCGGTAGCCGTCGTTGCCGAGGGCCGGGAAGACCGGGTCGCCGAGGGTCTCCGCGCCCGGGGTGCCCTCACTGCCCCCACTCCGTAAGGCCGGGGCCTGGGCGTGGGCCGGGGATCCCGCGGCGAGCGCGGCGGCCGTGCCGAGCAGGGCGGCCGCGGGGGCCGTCACTCTGGTGCGATATCTCATGGTTCGCTTTCGTTCGGACGGCCGGGGCCGGCGCCCTGCCGTCGGAGCAGGTGGACGATCTCCTTGCTTGACCGCAAGATCGAGCAGTGTGGTTGCCTGCGGCGCGCCACTTCCTGCTTTCACTTGTCCTTCCTGCTTTCACACGTGCCTCGGTCGTCCCGATCGGATGCGGTCTGGGGGCACTGTTCACCCGGCCCGGGGCAGACCCCTGTCGAGCCGGGGTCACTCACGAGATATCTTGATGTCGAGCAATGTTGCAGACGTGGAGCGGAGCACCCGGTGACTGACTCGACCATCATTTACACGCACACTGACGAGGCCCCGGCCCTGGCGACATATTCGTTCCTGCCGGTGGTCCAGGCCTACGCCTCGCAGGCGGGTGTCACTGTGGAGACCCGTGACATCTCGCTGGCCGGGCGCATCCTCGCCCTTTTCCCGGAGTTCCTCGCCGAGGACCAGCGCATCCCGGACGCGCTCGCGGAGCTCGGTGAGCTGGCGAAGACGCCCGGGGCGAACATCATCAAGCTGCCGAACGTTTCGGCCTCGGTCCCCCAGCTGAAGGCCGCGGTCGTCGAGCTGCAGGGGCAGGGCTACGCGCTTCCGGACTACCCGGAGGACCCGAAGTCGGACGAGGAGCGCGACATCCGCGCCCGTTACGACAAGGTCAAGGGCAGCGCCGTGAACCCGGTACTGCGCGAGGGCAACTCCGACCGCCGCGCCCCCGCGTCGGTCAAGAACTACGCGAAGACCCACCCGCACCGCATGGGCAAGTGGACGTCCGAGTCCAAGACGAACGTCGCGACCATGGGCGTCGACGACTTCCGCTCCACCGAGAAGTCCGCGGTGATCTCCGCGCAGGGCTCGCTCCGTATCGAGCTGGCCGGTGACGACGGCTCCACCACCGTGCTGCGCGAGTCCGTACCCGTCCTCGCGGACGAGGTCGTGGACGCGTCCGTCCTGCACGTCGCGCCGCTGCGCGAGTTCCTCACGGCGCAGATCGCCCGTGCCAAGGCCGAGGGCGTGCTGTTCTCGGTGCACCTCAAGGCCACGATGATGAAGGTCTCGGACCCGATCATCTTCGGTCACGTCGTGCGCGCCTTCTTCCCGAAGACGTTCGCCAAGTACGGCGAGACCTTCGCCGCCGCCGGCCTGACCCCGAACGACGGTCTGGGCGGCATCTTCAAGGGCGTGGAGTCGCTGCCCGAGGCCGCCGAGATCAAGGCGTCCTTCGACTCCGAGCTCGCCGAGGGCCCGGAGCTGGCGATGGTCGACTCCGACAAGGGCATCACCAACCTGCACGTGCCGTCCGACGTGATCGTCGACGCGTCCATGCCGGCGATGATCCGCACCTCCGGCCACATGTGGGGCGCCGACGGCCAGGAGCACGACACCCTCGCCGTCCTCCCGGACAGCAGCTACTCCGGCGTCTACCAGGTCGTCCTCGACGACTGCCGCGCCAACGGCGCCTTCGACCCGGCGACCATGGGCACCGTCCCGAACGTCGGTCTGATGGCGCAGAAGGCCGAGGAGTACGGCAGCCACGACAAGACCTTCGAGATCGCGACCACCGGTACGGTCCGCCTCGTCGACGAGGCCGGGAACGTCGTCCTGGAGCAGGCCGTCTCCGCCGGCGACATCTTCCGCGCCTGCCAGACCAAGGACGCCCCGATCAAGGACTGGGTGAAGCTGGCCGTCACCCGCGCCCGCGCCACCGGCGACCCGACGGTGTTCTGGCTGGACGAGACCCGCGCGCACGACGCCGTCCTCATCGAGAAGGTCAAGCGGTACCTTCCGGAGCACGACACCGAGGGCCTGGACATCCGCATCCTGTCCCCCCAGGACGCGACCAAGCTCTCCGTGGAGCGCATCCGCCGCGGCGAGAACACCATCTCCGTCACCGGCAACGTCCTGCGTGACTACCTGACCGACCTGTTCCCGATCCTGGAGCTGGGCACCAGCGCCAAGATGCTGTCGATCGTCCCGCTGATGGCGGGCGGCGGCCTCTTCGAGACGGGCGCCGGCGGCTCCGCGCCCAAGCACGTGCAGCAGCTCGTCAAGGAGAACTACCTGCGCTGGGACAGCCTGGGCGAGTTCCTCGCGCTGGCGTCCAGCTTCGAGCACCTCGCGACGACCACGGGCAACGCGCGTGCCCAGGTCCTCGCCGACACGCTCGACCGTGCGACGGCGACCTTCCTCAACGAGGACAAGTCGCCGACCCGCCGCGTCGGCGGCATCGACAACCGCGGCAGCCACTTCTTCCTGTCCCTGTACTGGGCGCAGGAGCTGGCGCAGCAGACCGACGACGCGGACCTCGCCAAGGCGTTCGCCCCGCTCGCCGAGACGCTGAGCGCGCAGGAGCAGACGATCGTCGACGAGCTGAACGCGGTCCAGGGCTCCCCCGCCGACATCGGCGGCTACTACCAGCCCGACCCCGCCAAGGCCGCCAAGGTCATGCGCCCGTCGGCGACCTGGAACGAGACGCTCGCGACCCTCGCCTGACGTGTCGTCCGCGGGCTCTGGTCCGCGACTTGTGCCGCCCCGGCCGGATCTTCCGGCCGGGGCAGTTCCGTTTGCAGGCGGTTCTGCGCGTGGCTCGATCAGGGTGCTGCAGCGGCCGTTGTCAGGGACGCCCGCAGCCCTCTGCCGCCCACTCGTGCGCCGGGAGGTCGAGGAGTCGTTTGATCCGGGCCCTGTGCGGCAGAGGACCGTGATCACCCGTCACCTTGAGTGCCGACGTGGCCGTGATGTGTCCGAGCCGGAGCGCGCTCCGCATGTCCCCGCCGCTCAGCAGGCCGGTCAGAAATCCGGCGGCGAAGGCGTCGCCCGCGCCGACGGGCTCCACCACGTCCGTGCGCAGAGCGGGCACGGTCCAGGTGCCTTCGTCGCTGAAGGCGATGGCCGAGGTGCCGCCGTCCTTGACGACGAGGAGTCGCGGGTGCGGCAACAGCTCCCGTACGTCGGCCGGTTCGAGGCCGGGGTCCCAGAGTTCCTGTGCCTCGTCGAGGCCGACGAAGGTGATGTCGGCGCGGTCGGCCAGGTCGCGCAGCAGGGGGGCGGCCGTCCCCGGCGGCCATAGCGCGGGGCGGTGGTTGACGTCGAAGCTGACGGCGTAGGGGCGCTCGCTCGGCGGGGTGGCGAGCGCCTGTACGACCAGGCTCCGGCAGGACGGGGACAGGGCCGGGGTCACGCCGGTGAGATGTACGACGGAGGCCGACCTGAGTTTGTCGTCGTCCAATACGTCGGGGCCCAGGGCCGAGGCCGCCGAGTTGCCGCGGTAGTAGCGGACGCGGGTACGGGTGCCGGCAGGCTCCTTCACGAGCAGGCCCGTGGGCCGCTCCGGGTCGAAGCGCACACCGCTGACGTCGACGCCGGCCGCGCCGACCGCGGCGCGCACTCGCCGCCCCAGAGCGTCGTCGCCGAGCGCCGAGAGCCAGGAGACGGGGATGCCCTGGTCCGCCAGGTACATCGCCACGTTCGACTCCGCCCCGGCCACCGACACACGCAGATCATCGGCCGTCTCCAGTGACTGGGACGGAGCGGGGGCCAGAGCGGCCATGGTTTCCCCGATGCAGACCACCGGCCCTTCTGCAGGCCGCCAGAAGCTCGTCATGACGCCTCCGGGGCCGGGGCATGACGACGGTAGGCGTGCGCCGGCCCGCCCGGTACGTCGACCCGGACGGTGAACACGGCGCCGTCGTAAGGGCCGGGCGCGGCGAGTCCCACGCGGGCGGTCGTGATGTGGAGGAGGTCCTCCTGCAGGCATACGCCGGCGGGCTGCAGTGCGGGCAGCCTCAGTGTGCGGTCGAGGCGGCCGCCCGGCAGGTACCGGCGTACGGTTCCCGTGCCCCACACCGCGACCCACACCGCGCCTTCGGCGTCCACGACCATTCCGTCGGGGCTGCCTTCGTCGACGGTGACGAACACCTCCGGGGTCCCGAGGCCGGCGGTGGCCGAGTCGACGGGGTAGCGCCGGACGACTCCTCGGGCGCTGTCCGCCAGATACATGGTGTCGCCGTCGGGCGTGAACGCCGGTCCGTTCGGCACCGTGATGCCGTCGAGGACACGGGTCACCGTGCCGTCGTGGTCGACCCGGTAGAGGGAGCCGGCTCCTTCGTCGGCGTCGTACGCCATGCTGCCCGCCCAGAAGCGGCCGGAGGGGTCGGCGGTCGCGTCGTTCATGCGCATGGGGCGTGGGGCGTCCGCCTCCGGCTGTGCCAGCCACCGCGTCGGCCCGTTGGTGGTGAGCAGGCAGATCCCGGTGCCCGCGGCGGCGATCCAGGTGCCGGGGGCGTCGGCAACGGCGGCCACCGCGCCCAGGGGAACGGGCAGTTGGGCCAGCTGCTTGAGCGGGGCGGTGGGGTTGTCGGGGGCGATCAGCAGACGGCCGGCGAGGATGTCCACGAGGACGAGGCCGCGCTCCGTCCAGCGGATGCCCTCGCCCAGTTCCAGGCGGTCGGGGCGGAGGGCTTCGGCTCTCACGTCTCTCGCGTCTTCAGCCTGCGATGCGGCTTCGGTCACGGCGCGCCCTCCTGTACGACGGTCAGGAAGGCCCGTGCGCGATCCCGCAGCGCGTTCATGCTGCCGCCGTCGGCCGCGTCGCCGACCAGGGGCGAGCCGACTCCGACCGCGGTTGCTCCGGCGGCCAAGTACGCCCGGGCGGCCGCCTCGTCGACACCGCCGACCGGCACGAAGAGCTCGTGCGGGAACGGGCCGCGCAAGGCCTTGAGGTAGGCGGGGCCGCCGGCCTCCGCGGCCGGGAAAATCTTGAGCGCGGCGACGCCGAGTGGGCGTGCGGCCAGGATTTCGGTGGGGGTCATCACCCCGGCCAGAACCGGAAGGCCGAGCTCCCGCGCCGCGCCGATGCCGTCCCCGAGCCCGGGGGTGACGACGAAGTCCGCCCCGGCCCGCTGGGCGGCACGAGCGTCCTCGGCGGTCAGGACGGTGCCGGCGCCGAGGGTCCGGTCGGGGCCGAGCGCTTCGCGTGCCCGCTCGATGACGGACAGGGCGTCCTTGCCACTCAGGGACACCTCGATCAGCTCGACACCTTCGTCGGCGAGGGTCAGCACGGTGCGTATCGCAGCCTCGGGGTCGTCTCCGCGCACGATGGCGACCAGACGGTGGGCGGCCAGTGCCGCTTGAAGATCCATGGACGAACTCCTTGTCACACAGGCCGGGTTCAGGGGCACTGGCAGGTCGTGGTCAGCGTCAGCCGCCACCGCACCTCGCCGGACGCGGGTACTCGGGCGGCGTCACCGGGGCCTGCCTCGGCGAGGTCGAAGACGCGGCCGAGCATCGGTTCGACACCCGTACTGCGGTAGGGGTGCACGGCGGGGAAGCCGCCCAGGTTGCGCCACAGGGCGATGGACACCGGCTGCCCGTCGGCTTCGAGAGCCAGCGACAGACGGTCCGGGTGATCGTGGACGCAGCAGCCGGAAGCGTCCGCGACCGCTCCGACCGCGGTGCCGTCGACCGGGCCGAACCGGTCCAGGCGCAGTCCGCAGGGGGCGGGCCAGTTTCCCTCCACCCACGTGGCACCCTTCGGCCACGCCCGGTCCAACAGCGGGGCCGCCTCGGGAAAGAGGCGCGTGCTCGCTCCGTCGCGGATGTGCACCGACGCGCCGTCGGAGAGGTCGAGCAGGGCATGGGCGGCCCACACGAAGCGGAAGCCCGGGTCGGCCGTCAGTACATAGTCGGCCTCGGCTCCGTCGGTGGTGCCGCGGATCGTACGGTTCAGGGTGAAGCGGTCGCAGTGGACGACGTCGCTGTCCGCTTCTCGTGTCCAGGGCCGAGCCCAGGCGTCGCCGTGGTCGGGAGTGCCGCGGACGGTGGGTATGCACTCCTCCAGTCCGCCCGCATCGACGAAGGGGTCGCCGGGCGACACGCTCTGCCGCTCCGGCGTCTCGCGCCGCCACAGCCATTCCCGGCCTGCCGTACGCAGAGACGTCCAACGGCCGCCGTGGGCAAGGTCGGTGACGATGTCCAGCGGCACGCTCACCACTCCGCGAAGGAGCCGTCGGGGTGGCGCCACACCGGGTTTCGCCAGGCATGCCCGGTGCGGTCGGCGGCGCGTACGGCGGCCTCGTCGACGGTGATGCCGAGGCCGGGGGCGTCGCCGCGGGAGGCGTGCCCGTCGACGAACCGGAACGGCTCGGTGTCGACGAGGTACGAGAGCAGGTCGGCGTCCTTGTTGTAGTGGATACCGCGGCTCTGCTCCTGGATCAGGAAGTTCGGGGTGGCGAACGCGACTTGAAGGCTGGCCGCCAGCGCGATCGGGCCGAGCGGGCAGTGCGGGGCGAGCTGGGCGCCGTAGGTCTCGGCGAGCGAGGCGATGCGGTGCACCTCCGAGATGCCGCCGGCGTGGGACAGGTCGGGCTGGGCGACCGCGATTCCCGCGGCGAGCACGGGCAGGAACTCGGCGCGTCCGTAGAGGCGTTCACCGGTGGCGAGCGGTACGGGGCTCGCGGCGACCAGCCCTGCCAGCAGATGGCCGTGCTCGGGGACGACTGGTTCCTCGACGAACAGCGGGTGCAGTGGGGCGAGTTCGGCGAGGACGCGGCGGGCACCGGCGGCGGTGAAGCGGCCGTGGAAGTCGACGGCGACGTCGCGGTCCGGGCCGAGGGCCTCGCGGGCGGCGGCCACGCGGGCGACGATCGCGGCGGTCTCGGCGGCGGTGGGGACCGGCGAGGTGACTCCGGCCGCGTTCATCTTCACCGCGGTGAAACCCGCCTCGACCTGGGCGGCTATCTGCTCGCTCAGTTCGGCGGGTTCGTCGCCGCCGACCCAGGCGTAGACCCGGACGCGGTCGCGGACCGGGCCGCCGAGGAGGGCGTGCACGGGAGCGCCGTACGTCTTCCCGGCGATGTCCCACAGGGCCTGGTCGAGACCGGCGACGGCGCTGGAGAGGACCGGGCCGCCCCGGTAGAAACCGCCCTTGCTCAGCACCTGCCAGTGGTCCTGGATGCGCAACGGGTCCTGGCCGACGAGGTGTTCGGCCAGGACGTCGACGGCGGCCCGGACGACCTCGGCGCGCCCTTCGACGACCGGTTCGCCCCAGCCGACCACGCCGTCGTCGGTCTCGACGCGGCAGAACAGCCAGCGGGGCCGGACCAGGAAGGTCTCGATGCGGGTGATCTTCACTGGGAGCGGGAGCCTTCCACGGAATCGGAATCGGAATCGGAAACCGAGTCGGAGTCGGAGTCGCCGACGCGGTCCAGATCGCGGCCGGCCTGGTCGAGCAGGGCACGCATCGCGGCCTCGGCGGCCCCCGGGTCCCGGTCGCGTACGGCGTCCAGGACTGCACGGTGGGCCGGGACCGGGTCCTCGCTGTGCGGGGAGCTGTGCACGATGCGGTCGCGGTGGGCCAGGCCGGACTCGATGACCATCTCCATGCGTTCGAGGAGTTCGTTGTGGGTGGCGGTGAGCAGGGCACGGTGGAAGGCGAGGTCGGCCTCGACGGCGTGGGCGGCGTTGCCGTCCTGCTCCCCCATCGCGTCCAGGGCCCCGTCCAGAGCGGCCAGGTCCGCGTCGGTGCGGCGCTCGGCGGCCAGGCGGACGGCGGCGGGTTCGATGATGGCGCGTACCTCGGCGAGGTTGTGCAGCAGCGCCTGGTCGGAGGCGGTGGTCGAGCCGCCCTCGAACTGCCAGCGCAGCACGTCCGCGTCGAGCAGGTTCCACTCGGCGCGGGAGCGCACGAAGGTGCCGCGCTTCTGGCGGGCGTCGACCATTCCCTTGGCGGCGAGCACCTTCAGCGACTCGCGCAGCGCGGTCAGGCTCACGTCCAGCTCGCTCTGCAGCGCCACCAGGTCCAGCGTGGCCCCCTCGGGGATCTCACCGCCCAGGATGCGACGGGCGAGGAGTTCCACGGTCTGGCCGTGCACGCCGCGACGGGCATAGGGCGTCATGTCGTACAGCCTTTCTGCTGATGAGGGAGCGAGGTCATGCGGAGGCCTTGACGACGCTCCAGCCGCCGTCCACGACGAGGCTCGTCCCGGTGATGTAGGAGGCTTCGTCGGCGCTGAGGAACGCGATGGCCGCGGCCACCTCCTCGGGGGAGCCGAAGCGGTGCACCGCCGTCTCGGCGATGCTCCGTTCCCGGTCCTCGGGCGGGACCCTGTCCCAGGCGGCGGTCAGGATCGGGCCCGGGACGACGGCGTTGACGCGTACCTCGGGCCCGTACTCGACGGCGAGTTGGCCGCACAGGGACAGCAGGGCGCCCTTGGAGGCGGCGTAGGCGGGATGGCCGGGGATGCCCTTGTGCGCGTGGACGGACGAGGTCAGGACGACCGCGCCCCGCCGGTCCCGCAGATCGGGCAGTACCGCCCGGAAGCCGAGGAAGCTGCCGGTGAGGTTGACGTCGAGCTGCCGCTGCCAGGACGGGAGGGACATCTCGTGGGCGGGGGTGACGTCGACGGTGAAGGCGTTGCTGACGAGGACGTCCACCGGCCCGTAGGCGTGTGCCGCGGCGACGACCCGGGCCCAGTCCTCCTCGGCCGCGACGTCGGCGGCCACGAACCGGGCCCGCCCGCCGTCCTTGCCGATCCGCTCCGCCACGGCCTCGCCCCGCTCCTCGGCCACGTCGGTGAGCACGACGGCGGCTCCTTCCTCGGCGAGGCGTACGGCCGTGGCGGCTCCGATGCCGGAGGCCGCTCCGGTGACCACGGCCGTGCGGCCGGTGAAGCGGGCGCCGTGCCGTCGTACAGGCTGGTCCATCGTGGGGTTCTACTCCTTTGCCGCAGGGACGAGGGAAACATATGCGGTCCTACTGGCGTATCAGCACCACCAGCTCGGCGTCGCGCTCGGCGCTCCACGCGAACGGCAGCCCGTAGTGGAGCAGATGGGCTCCGCTGTACGTCGTCCCCGTCGCGGTGTCGTGGTAGCGCGCCGCCGGGTCCAGGCCCCGCAGCCGCAGCCGGTCGGGCCGTCCGGGCAGAAGTGGGGCCCCGTCGAGCCGGCCGGTGCCGAGCCCGGCGACGACCGTGCGGTCGCCGAGGTCGTACTGCACGCCGCAGGTGCTGTCGTCCGGCGTGCCGAGGAGCCGGGCCTCGCCCAGGTGGACGACGTCCCGCACCTCCTTGTAGCGGGCGATCCACCCGGCGGCCTCGGCCCGCTCCTGCGGTGTCCAGGCGCGCAGGTCGGCGCCGATGCCGAGCACCCCGCAGATGGCGTTGACGAAGCGGAAGGCGAGACTGCGCGGGCGCGGGTCGAAGACTCCGGGGGCGTCGGTGACCCAGGAGCTCATGACGTGCGGGGCATGGGCGTGCAGGAACCCGTGCTGGATGGACAGCCGGTCCAGCGGGGCCGTGTTGTCGCTGGGCCACACGACGTCGGTGCGAGCGATGGTCGCGTGCTCGATGCGTCCGCCGCCGCCCGCGCAGCCCTCGACGGTGACGTCGGGATGGGCGGCGCGCAGGTGGTCCAGGACGCGCAGGTACCCGGCGACATGTTCCGCGTCCAGGTCGGCACGGCCGGCGCCGGGGCGCCCGCGTTCGGTGGGCGGGCGGTTCATGTCCCACTTCAGGTAGCTGACGGCGTGTTCGGTGAGCAGCCTGTCGAGGGTGCCGATGACGAAGTCCTGGACGTCGGTCCGGCCCAGGTCGAGCAGCAGTTGGTTGCGGACCAGGCGGGAGGGGCGGCCCTCGATCCGGTAGACCCACTCGGGGTGTTCGGCGTACAGGCGGCTGTCCGGGCTGATGGCCTCGGGCTCTACCCACAGGCCGAAGTCCAGCCCCAACGCCCGTACATCTTCCACGAATTGGCCGAAGCCCCGCGGGAACGCCGCCGGATCCGGGAACCAGTCACCCAGTCCCCCGGTGTCGTCGGTCCGCCCGGTGAACCAGCCGTCGTCGACGACGAACAGCTCGGCGCCGATGTCGGCGGCCAGCTTGGCCAGCTCCAGTTGGCCGGCCGCCTCGACGTCGAAGCCGGTGGCTTCCCAGGAGTTGTAGAGGACCTTGCGGGGGCGGTGCAGCCGTTCGCCGGAGAGGTGACGTTCGTAGCGGTGCCAGACGCGGGAGAGTCCGTCGAGCCCGTCGGGGCTGAAGGCGCAGGCGAGGCGAGGGGTGCTGAGGGTGTCGCCGGGGGCCAGGTGGACGACGCCCTCGTGAGGGACCCGCCCGGCACGGACGCGTACGCTGCCGCCCGGCTCGGCCTCCGCGGTGATGTGCCAGTTGCCCGGCCATTCGAGGGCGATGCCGTAGGCGGCCTCCGCCTCTCCGTCCTGTACGGCGAGCCAGGGAGCGTACGCGTGTCCGGGCGCGCCCTGAAGGCTGCCCATGGTGAACGTGCCTCGGGCCAGGTCGAGTTGGGTGCGCTGGAACTCCTGCGACCACTGGCCGGTGAGGTACGTCAGCCGGGCGACACCCGTGACGGGGATGTTCACGGCGGCCGAGTCGAGGCGCTCCAGGCGCAGTTCCTCCGTTGCGGTGAACTCGGTCCAGCGCAGGATCACGTCCGTGCCCGGGACGGGTTCGTAGCACAGGACGGTACGCAGGCCAAGGAGCTCGTCGCTGAAGGTGAGGCGCAGCGCGCCCGATTCCGTCTCCGCCCCGGCGAACTCCCACCACACCCCCCGCGCCTCGTCCGGCCGCGACGCCACCAGCTCGGATCCGGTGAACGGCCGTAGCCCGTGCGGGAGATACTCGGCGGGCGCCGCGTCGGCGGGCGTGATGTAGTGCGTACGCCTCGACCGGTCAAGGGCGGATGGGCCGTCCTCGACCCCGAGCGGCCCCCACGCGTCGAGTTCGGCCCACGGGCCGTCCGGCGACAGGCGCACGGTGTAGCTGGTGTTCTCGGTGCGCAAGGTCCACCGCTGGTACGTCACTTCACCGCTCCCAGGTTGAGCCCGGCCACGAAGTGCCGCTGGAACCGCAGGAATACGGCCACGGTGGGCACGGCGGCGATGACGGAGCCGGCGGCGATCACGTTCCACATCGACACGTACTGCCCCTGAAGTCCGATGAGGGCCGCCGTGATCGGCATCTTGGTGTCGCTGCGCAGCACGGTGATGGCCCAGAGCAGGTCGTTGAAGATCCAGGTGAAGGACAGCGCGCTGAGGGCCGCGAGGGCGGGGCGGGTCAGCGGCAGGATGATCCGCCAGAAGATCTGCCACGGTCCGGCGCCGTCGACGACCGCCGCCTGCTGGATCTCGGCCGGTATGGAGCGCATGAAGCCGTGCAGGACGAAGACGTAGAAGCCGACGCCGAAGCCGATCTGTACTCCGATCAGCGCGGGCAGGGTGTCGAAGACGCCCATCAGTTCGCTGAGCTTGGAGACCGGGATGAGGAGGATCTGCGGCGGGAGCAGATTGCCGCCGAGCATGAGCAGCAACAGGGAGCGACGGAAGGGCAGTTCGTAGCGGCTGAGCCCGAACGCGGCCATGGCGGCCAGCGCGAGCGTCACCAGGACGCACGGCACGGTGACCAGCATGCTGTTGATCAGGGCGCGCTGCTGGCCGCCGTCGACCCAGGCCTGGCGGTAGTTGCCGAGGGTGAAGGACTGCGGCCAGCTGCCCAGGCCGTGCGCGGCGATGTCGTCGAAGGAGCGCAGGCTGGTCACCAGGACCAGGGCGATGGGCAGGAGCCACAGGAGGGACAGCGCGCCGGCGCCCAGGTGGAATCCGGCGGTCGCGGCCCGCTTGCGGCGCAGGGCCGTGGAAGTGGCGGACATCAGTCGGCCTCCCGAAACGCGCGGACGAGGTAGGAGCAGATGACGCCGAAGGCCAGCACGAAGATGACGACGGCGAGTGCGGAGCCGTAGCCGAGGCGCAGGGACTGGAAGGCGGTTGAGTACATGTAGGTGCTCAGCAGCTCGGACGAGTGGTAGGGGCCGCCGCGGGTCAGTGACCACACGACGTCGAAGGAGCGCAGCGAGTCGATGACGATGACGGACAGGACGACGGCGTTGACGCTGCGGAGTTGGGGCAGTGTGACGTGGCGGAGGCGTTGCCAGGCGCTGGCGCCGTCGACCTTGGCCGCTTCGTACAGGGCTGGGTCGATGCCCTTGAGGCCGGCGAGGTAGAGGACCATCACGTAGCCGATCTGGCGCCACAGCGCGGGCACGATCACCGCGTACAGGGCGGTGTCCTGGTCGGCGAGCCAGGCGTGGCGCAGGTTGCCCAGGCCGACCGATTCGAGGAGTTGGTTGAGGACGCCGTCGGGCTGGTAGATCGCCTGCCAGACGAGGGCGGTGGCGACCAGGGAGAAGACGACGGGCAGGAACAGGGCCGCGCGGTAGAAGCCGACGCCGCGCCGCTCCTGCTGGAGCAGCAGCGCGGCGGCGAGACCGAGCAGGGCGGACAGGCCGCCGAAGAGCACGAGCCACAGCACGGTGTGGCCGGCCGCGCTCCGGAAGACCTCGTCGTGGGCCATCTCCCGGAAGTTGTCCAGGCCGATGAACTGCGGTGCGGAGACGCCGTCCCAGCGGGTGAGGGCGAGGTAGAAGCCCTGCACTGCGGGCCAGAACACCCACAGGGCCTCGACGAGGAGCGGGACGAGGACGAACGCGAGCACCAGCGGGGGTGTACGGCGGGGGCCCCCGGTCCGCCTGCCGCGGGGCGACGGCGGGGCCGGGGACTTCCGGTCGGGCGCGGTCAGAACAGCCATGTCAGGCGTTCCAGATTTTCTCGGCGTCGCGCTGCCAGTCGGTGAGGATGCTGCCGATCTCCTTCGGCTTGGCCAGGAACTTGGTCAGCGCGGTGTCCGCGGTGGGCTGGAGGGCGTCGCTGGAGTCCCGGTTGAAGAACTGGGTGATCTCGACGGCTTCCTCGATGTGCGCGCGGCCCTTCTTCACCAGGGCGGTGCCGGAGTCCTTCGCCTTCGGGTTGCACGGCAGGACGGTGCCCGACGAGCCCTTGATGTAGATCTCCTGGGACTCGGCGGTGGCGAGGTAGCTCATCAGGTCGACGACCTGGTCGCGGCGGCCGGTGCGGGCGCTGGCGAAGTAGCCGTCGGTGGGCGCCTCTTCGGCGAGCGGGACCTTCGCGTCGATGATGGGGAAGCGGAAGAAGTCGATGTCGTCCAGGGCATCCTTGGGCGCGGCGTCGGCGAAGAAGGTGCCGATGAGCATCATGCCGCTGCGGCCGTTGAGCAGGGAGGTCGTGGCGTCCTGGAAGGGGACGGCGGCGCCGTCCGGGTCGAAGTACGGCAGCACCTCCTGCCAGCGGTCGAAGACCTTGCGCACCTCGGGGTCGTCGAACCGGTGCTTTCCGGCGAGGAGTTCGCGGTGGTACTGGGCGCCGTTGATACGGATGTCGAGGTAGTCGAACCAGGCCGAGGCCACCCAGGCCGTTCCGCCGCCCGCGCCGAGGCCGATCGGGGCGACACCCTTGCTCTTGAGCTTGTCGCACAGGTCCAGGAAGTCGTCCCAGCTCTTGGGTTCGCTCACGCCCCACTTGGCGAAGTTGGACTTCCGGTAGAACATGCCCCACCAGTAGTAGGTGGAGGGGACGAAGACCTTCTTGCCGGAGCTCGCGGTGCACAGCGAGTTCAGCGCCTTGGAGTAGCCCTTGAGGTCGGGCGAGGAGCTCCAGACCTCGTCGAGGTCGAGCAGCAGGTTCTTCTTGGCGTAGGCGTCAGCCACCGAGCCGGGGTACCAGGTGTACACGTCCGGCGGGTTGGCCGAGGTGAGGTACGTCGGCAGCTGGGTGCGGTAGGTCTCCGCGGCGACCGTGTTGAGGCTGGCGCGAGCGGACCCCTTCTTGGCGAACGCCGCGACGAGGTCTTCCATGGCGGCCTTGGCCTGCGGGGCGGAGAGGTTGGACTGGAGGGTCACCGCGCCCTTCGAGGAGGTCTTGCTGGAGGAGGTGTCGGTGACACAGCCGCTGAGCAGTGCCGTCGTCCCAACGGCACCGAGTCCGGCGAGGAACCGGCGTCGGCCGGCCTGATGGTTCGTCATGAATGGCTCCTTGTGGATCCCGCGCGGGCGGGGCGGGCCCTCCTGACGGCCGGGCCCCGCTCGCGCTGATCCAGATTCGCGTGGCACTCACGCCACGTCAAGAATAATTACTAATTTATTTGAACTGGGTCCGGTGCACGTAGCCGTCGACTCCGCGGAACACCGCGTCGACCGTGCCGCCCGGCCCGGCCACCGCTCCGAGCGCGCCGTCGAAGGCCGCGCTGGGGAACTCCTGCCGCTTGGTCCAGCCCTGCCAGGCACCGTTCTCGTACCGCTGCTGCCAGAGCGTGTAGTCGGAGGCCCGCGCGTACAGCACCACGGCATCTCCCACGGCGACGAGCGTCGGGCTGCCGCTGACGGTCCCGCCGAGCGAGGTCCACTGCGACCACTCCCCCGACGCCTCCCGGGAGCGCGTCCACACGTCGTCCGCCGCGCTGCGTACGGCCAGGTGGACCCGCCCCTGGGAGTCGACGACGGCTGACGGCCGCCCGTACACCGGCCGGTCGCCGGGTGCGCCGAGCGAGGACCACCCGGACGACGGGCCGCGCTGCACGACCTGCCCCTCGGAGCCGGTGGCGAACAGCGTCCAGTGCCCGGGGTCGGTGAACGCCACCGACGGCGCGTCGGTCACCCGGCCGCCCAGGCTCTGCCACGCGCCCCAGCGGCCGTCGGCGAAGACCCGCCGGTACACCCGTGAGTCGGTGCCGCGCACGAAGACGTCGATCCGGCCGCCGGCCGAGACGTACGCGGCGGGCTGGCCCAGGATCTTGCCCTTCGTGGGACCGCCGAGGTCCCTCGTCCTGCCGTCGGCCTGCTGGACGAGCGAGCCCTGCGGGCCTCGCAGGAAGGTGGTGAGCGTGTCACCGTCTCGCACGACGGCCGGGCTTGCCGTGGCCTTCACGCCCAGACTCGTACCGGGCAGGGCGTCCGCCCCGGTCAGCTTCAGGAACGCGGTGCCGTGCGCGGGAACCTCGACGGTGTACGACCCCGTATGCGCACCCCGGTCGACGCGCGCCCGCAGGTCGCGGACCTGGACCGGCCCGCCGAGCCCGACATCGGCGAACTGCACTGTGCGTTCGACAGGCTGGTCGGAGCGGTTGAGCAGCACGACCGCCCGCCGCCCGTCACCTGCGAGAACCTTGCTGTAGACGTCGCCGGTGGAGTCGCTGGCCACCCGTACGCCCTGGATGGCGAGGGGATCCTGGTCGACGGCGATGATCTCCGGGTTGCGCAGCGTCTCGATCATCGAGTCCGACAGGGTACGCGGGTCGGATCCGAGGACGAGGGGCGAGCCCATCTCGGCCCACATCACGAACTGCGTGGTGGACTCCTCCTGCGTCAACTCGACGGATCCGTCGGCCATCTGCCGCATGGGGATGAGGTAGTCCGGGTCGTTGTAGTGGCCCGGCCCCTGCGCCTCGGGGTGCCAGGCGTTGGCGTCCATGTTGCGCAGCACGTTGGGCCACTGTCCGGGGCTCGGGGTGCCCCAGGCGATGTCCGTGCCGGTGCGCCAGGAATCGGCGATCGTCGGTGCGTAGACGTACGTGTTGTGCGCGTCCTGCTCGGGTGTGTGCGGCAGGCCCCAGTCGTCGGTGAGCGGGTTGCACAGGTTCAGCAGCATCTTCCGGCCGGACTTGGCCACCGCGTCGCTGAACTCCTTGAAGGCCGGGCCGGGATCGAGCTTGGCGCCGATCCCGCACAGGAAGTCGACCTTGACCGCGTCGATCTTCCAGCCGGCGAACTGCCGGGCGTCCTCCTCGTAGTGGCCTCTGCTGCCGAGGCCGCAGGTCTTGCCGCCGTCGTAGGCGCCGGCGTCGGTGTAGATGCCCGCTTTCAGGCCACGCTTGTGGAGGTAGGAGACCAACGCCGGGATGCCGGAGGGAAAGCGGTCCGGATGGGCGACCAACCGCCCGTTCGCGTCACGCGGGTTGTCGGCCTGCCAGCCGCCGTCCAGCCACACGATGTCGTAGCCGCTGTCGCGCAGACCGCTGCTGACCAGCTCGTCCGCGACGGAGCGCACCTGCTGTTCGGTGGGTGCGCCAAGGCCGTAGTACGTGTTCCAGCCCATGTAGGGCGTCGGCGCGAGACCGCTGTCGTAGTACTCGGGCGCGCCCTGGTCCACGGCGGTCTGCGCCGTGGCCGACGGGGCCGCGGTCACCGCCAGTACCGTCGCGATCGCGACCGCGGTGGCACGGCGCGTCAGTCTCGAAGCCGCGGGTGTGCGGACCTGCGGGTATGAAGTCACTTGCCTCTCCCGAGGGTTGGGAAGCATGAGGACGTGACGCGGGCCGCGGGCTGCGGCAGGGGCCGTCGACGTCACGGCGAAGACTGTGGCGTGCGGCCGAAACCCTGTCAATATTAATTCCTAATTTAATAGAAAGAGGGTCGCCGACGGGTGCCGTGGCGCTCCGCACGGTGCGCGGAACGCCCGTCGCCAACCCGGCCCCATGAGACGAAACCTGCACCAGGGGTTGACAGAACTCCCCTCGCATCACAGCCTTTGGCAACGTTGTCAATCCGTTGGCATCACATGCGCCGTGTCGTATCCGGCCCGCGCCGCTGTCTTTTGATGGGACATCACGCTCATGACAGATCAGTCGAGCTCGCCACGCCTGTCGCGACGCTCCCTCGTCACCACGGGCTCAACCCTGCTGGCGGGGTTCGGACTTGGTTCCCTGTTGCCCGCGTCGACCGCCGCCGCTGCCGGCACCGACACGTCGGCCGCGCCCTCCACCCCTCGTGAGCTGGCGCTCTACCGCCCCGTCACGGTCTCCTCCACGGCCTACGCGCCCACCCCGGGCTCGTTCGTGGTCGACCGGCTCGCCTCGCCGGGAGTAGGGGGCAGTGGCTGGCGAGCCGCCGCGGGTGACCCGCAGTGGATCTCCATCGACCTGCAGGCCGCCTGCGACGTCGCGTGGATCCGCCTCACGTTCGAAGCCGATGCCGCCGACCCGGTGTTCACTCCCCCCACCACGGGCAATCCGGCCAACGGCACCACGGGCAAGGAGATCCAGTCGAGTTACGCGGTCGAGTACGTGGTCGAGACGTCGACCGATCGCGCGTCCTGGACCAGCGTGTACCGCACGACGGCGGGCACCGGCGGAGTGGTGAACATCCAGCTCCCGCGCCCGGTCACCGCGCGCTGGGTGCGGATGACCTCGCGCAGGCACTCCAACCCCAATCCACTGGGCCTGAACGGCTTCGAGGTCTACGGCAGCCCCAAGGGACACCGGCCGTCGGCCACCGGCTGGACGGACTGGGGCACGCACTCCGGGCCCGCGCCCAAGCTCGTGGTGGCCGACGACGGCACGGTGCCGGTGGAGTCCGGCTGGCAACTGACCCTGGACGACTGGGCCGAGGCCGACGGCAAGGACCTGTCGAAGACGACCGCCGACACGAGCGGCTGGCTGCCGGCCACCGTCCCCGGCACGGTCCTGGCCTCACTCGTGGACCAGGGCAAGCTGCCCGATCCCGTCGCCGGACTGAACAACCTCCATGTCCCCGAGGCCCTGTCGCGGCACGCGTGGTGGTACAAGCGGGACTTCGAGCTGCCGCGCGGTCTGCGCACCGGAGCCGGGCGCCGGATCTGGCTGGAGTTCGACGGCATCAACCACCAGGCCGACATCTGGCTCAACGGCGAGCACGTGGGCGGTCTTACGTATCCCTTCGCCCGCTCGGCCCACGACGTGACCAAGCTGCTCTCGACGGGCGGGGCGAACGCGCTCGCGGTGAAGATCACGCCGATGCCGGTGCCCGGCAGCCCCGGCGACAAGGGCCCCGCAGGCGAGGCCTGGGTGGACGCGGGCGCCAACCAGATGAACCTCAACTCCCCCACCTACCTTGCCTCTTCGGGCTGGGACTGGATGCCCGCGGTACGCGACCGGGCCGCCGGGATCTGGAACCACGTCCGGCTGAGGTCCACCGGCCATGTCCTGATCGGCGATCCTCGCGTCGACACCCTGCTGCCGAACCTGCCCGACGTGTCGGTCGCCGAGCTGACCATCGTCGTCCCGGTCCGCAACGCCGACACCGCCGACCACAGGGCGACCGTCTCCGCGGCCTTCGACGGCGTACGGGTGTCCAAGGTCGTCACCGTGCCGGCCGGCGAAAGCATCGACGTCACGTTCGCCCCCGACGCCTTCGGCCGACTGCGGCTGCGCAACCCCGAGTTGTGGTGGCCCAACGGGCTCGGCGACCCCGCCCTTCACGATCTCACCCTGGTCGCGTCGCTCGACGGCGCCGAGAGCGACCGCCGCACCACCCGGTTCGGCATCCGCCAGTTCGGCTACGAGTACGAGGTACCGCTGCCGTTCACCGCCTCCGGCGACGCCTACACCCAGTCCGTGACCTTCGACCGGCAGCAGGCGCGCTACGTACGCATCAAGTGCCTGACCCGCGCCTCCGGTTGGGGCAACTCGCTGTGGACCCTGGCCGTGTCCGACAGCGCCCGGCCCTCCGTCGACCTCGCCCTGCACGCACCCGCCGACGCGTCGACCAAGGACGGCGACGACCACGGCCCGGCCAACGTGACCGACGGCGATCCCGCCACCCGCTGGTCCTCGGCCTACGAGGACGACCAGTGGATCCGGGTCGACCTGGGGTCCCCGCAGTCCTTCGACCGGGTCGACCTGACCTGGGAACAGGCATACGCCAAGACCTACTTGGTGCAGGTCTCCTCCGACGACGCCGACTGGACCGATGTGGCGTCGGTGGACAACAGCGCGGTGCCGCTGCCCTTCAACAACGGCAACGCCAGCCTGCAGGTCGAGGAGTTCGCTCCGCGCACCGCCCGCTACGTCCGTATCGCCTGCGGGGTGCGCAACACGAGCTGGGGCAACTCCCTGTGGTCCCTCGGCGTCATCGACAGCGCCGAGCCCGGAACCGACCTCGCCCTGCGCCAGAAGGCGACCGCCTCCACCGAGGAGTCCGACCACCCGGCCGCCCACGCCACCGACGGCGAAGCGGGAACCCGCTGGTCCTCGCAGTACGAGGACCACCAGTGGATCCAGGTCGACCTGGGCGCCGCGAAGAAGTTCGACCGGGTGGCGATCCTTTGGGAGCCCGCCTACCCGAAGACCTACGTGATCCAGGTGTCCGACGACGCGGACACCTGGACCGATGTGAAGTCCGTGTCCAACACCCCCGACCCGCTGAAGATCAGCGTGAACGGGGTGCGGGTCCTTGCCCGCGGAGGCAACTGGGGCTGGGACGAACTGCTGCGCCGGATGCCGCCGGAGCGCATGGACGCGGCCGTACGGATGCACCGCGACATGAACTTCACCATGATCCGCAACTGGGTGGGCACGTGCGACCGGGAGGAGTTCTTCGCCGCGTGCGACGAGCACGGGATCCTGGTGTGGAACGACTTCCCCAACGCGTGGGCCATGGACCCGCCGGACCACGAGGCGTTCAACTCGATCGCCCGGGACACCGTCCTGCGGTACCGCATCCACCCCAGCGTGGTGATCTGGTGCGGAGCCAACGAGGGCAACCCGCCGGCCGCCATCGACAAGGGCATGCGCGAGGCCGTCGAGCAGCAGGTCCCCGGCATCCTCTACCAGAACAACTCGGCCGGCGGGATCATCACCGGCGGCGGACCGTACGGCTGGGTCGAGCCGGACAAGTACTTCGACCCGTCCACGTACGGCAGCAAGGACTTCGGCTTCCACACCGAGATCGGCATGCCCGTCGTCTCCACCGCCGCCAGCATGCGGAACATGACGGGCGACGAGCCCGAGTGGCCGATACGCGGCGCGTGGTACTACCACGACTGGAGCGAGCGCGGGAACCAGGCACCCCAGACGTACAAGGCCGCCGTCGAGGCCCGCCTCGGGGAGGCCGAGGGCCTGGACGACTTCGCGCGCAAGGCCCAGTTCGTCAACTACGAGAACACGCGCGCCATGTTCGAGGCATGGAACGCGAACCTGTGGGACAACGCCAGCGGACTGATGCTGTGGATGTCCCACCCGGCCTGGCACAGCACGGTCTGGCAGACCTACGACTACGACTTCGACGTCAACGGCACCTACTACGGCGCCCGCACGGCCTGCGAGCCCCTGCACGTCCAGGCCGACCCCAAGGGTCAGGTCCTCGCCGTCAATCACACACGCAAGGACCTGAAGAACGCCACCGTCACCGCGCGACTGCTCGACCTGTCGGGCCGCCAACTCCGCGCCGGCAGCAGCGCCCGACTGGACGTGGCACCGGCCGCCACCGCGAAGGCGTTCACCGCCGCCTGGACCGACGACCTGCCCGACCTGCACCTCCTGCGCCTGACGCTGGAGAACAGTGACGGCCGCGTCCTTTCGCGCAACACCTACTGGCGCTATCGCACTCCGGCCGCCATGCAGGCTGCCCTGTCCACGGCGCCGCAGGCGAAGTTGTCCGCGGCGGTGACGCGCCTGTCCCGCTCCGGAGCCCGTCACGAACTGACCGCCACCATCCGCAACCGCGGCGCGGCCGTCGCCTCCATGGTCCGGCTGTCCCTGCTGGACAACACGACCGGCCATCGCGTGCTGCCGACGCTATACAGCCACAACTACCTGTGGCTGCTGCCCGGAGAGTCGCAGACCGTCACCCTGTCCTGGCCCGCCCATGCCCTGCCCGCACACAATCCGCTGCTCAAGGTCGAGGCGTACAACAGCCCGTCCGCGATGGCGCGCCCCTAGGAACGGCTCGTGCCGCCGGGAGTCACGACCCTCCTGGCGGCACGGCCTTGGCGAGGCAAGGGGCGGACGCCACGTGGACGTACCCCATACCTCAGTGCCTCAGTACCTCAGCTCACCGCCTGCTTCACGAGCGCGGTGATCCGCGCCTCCACCTCGGCCGTCACCTCGGTCAGGGCGAACCCGGCCGCCCACATCGTGCCCTCGTCCAGCTTCGCCAGGTCGCTGAACCCGAGCGTCGCGTAGCGCGCCTTGAACTTCTCCGCGCTCTGGAAGAAGCACAGGACCTTGCCGTCCAGCGCGTAGGCGGGCATTCCGTACCAGAGCTTCGGCTCGAGGACCGGGGCGCCGGCTCTGATGACGGCGTGGACGCGCTCGGCCATGATCCGGTCCGAGTCCTGCATCTCTGCGATCTTCGCGAGCACGTCCCGCTCCGCCTCTGCCGCCTTGTCCGCGCGCGAGGTGCGGCGGGCCGCCTTCTTCAGCTCCTGGGCGTGGTCCTTCATCGCGGCCCGCTCCTCGGCCGAGAATCCCCCGTGCTTGCTGCTTTCGGTGCCGCTCATGGCAGATCTCCCCCTTGAGAACCTGATGCGCTGGATCCTGGGTGCGTGGGTGGCGACGTGCCGCCACACGCCAATCGGCACGCACCGCGCCGATCATGGCTGAATGTTACGGGCCTGATCATCAAGGCGGCCGGCCGAAGGGCCGGGGTCGGAAACAGCAGGTTCCGCCGTGGTCCCGCGGACGACCAGGCGTGGGGTGAGGACGACCTCGCGGGGTTCGGTGCGGTCCTGGTCGAGGCGTTCGACGGCGGCGGTCACCGCGTGCCGGGCCTGTTCCTGAGCGCTCTGGCTGACCGTGGTGAGATTGAAGCAGCTCAGCCGGGAGAGCGTGTCGTCGTCGTAGCCGACCACCGAGACCTCGCCCGGGACAGCGACACCGGCGCGCGCGAGGGCGGCCAGGACGCCGATGGCGCTCTGGTCGTTGAACGCCACGACGGCGGTGGGTAGTTCGGTGCCGCCGAGGAGGTGGCGGGCGGCGCGTTCGCCGGCTGCTTCGGTGTGGTCTCCGGTCAGGACCCGGATGTGGTCGTCGAGGCCGTGGCGGCGCATCGCCGTACGGTAGCCGCGCCGGCGGTCGGTGGCGATGACGCCCTTGCCGCCGTCGACGTAGACGATCTCGCGGTGACCGAGACCGACCAGGTGATCGACGATCTGGCCGACACCTTCGTCGTCCGCGGTGCGCACGACGTCCAGGCCGACGTCGGCTATCCGGCGCCCGACGGCGATCACGGGTGACTTGCGGTCGAGGGCCGCGAGCGTGTCGGCGGGAGCGGTGGGACCGAGCAGGATCAGGGCTTCGCTGCGGAACGCGAGCAGTGTCTCGACGGCGGTGTGTTCGTCGCGTGTGCGGGTGAGCGTGCTCAGCACGAGGTCGTACCCGATCTCCTCGGCAGCCGTGTGCAGGTGCTCGACCAGTTCGGCGTGGAAGGGGCTGTGGATGTCGACCATGACGCCGAGCAGCCGGGTGCGCCGGCTGGCCAGCAGGCTGGCGGTGCGGTCCACCTGGTAGCCGAGGTCGGCTGCCGCCTTGAGTACACGCTGCCGGGTCCGCTCGCTCGGACCGGGCACACCCCGCAGCACCAGGGACACCGACGCCGTGGAGACACCCACCCGCGCGGCCACGTCCTCCAGCCTGGGGCGCTTGTGCGTGCCGTTCCCGTGACCTGCGGAACCGACGTCCACCACTGTGCCTCCCCGGGGCAATCTCCTCGCGCAACACCCTTGACACGCTCGCGAAACAAGGCTGATAGTACCAGAACTTAAAGCGCTTTAAATTGTCCTGTTGTACCGACGAAGTCAGCGCGTGAGCGCGGCACCGGATCACCCTCCCCACCCGGTTCCCGCAGCGCCCCGACCGAGGCCGTCGTGGCCGTCCGGCCACCCCCGACCGTCGATCCCGATCCCGATCCCGATCCCGATCCCCGTTCCCGTTCCCGTTCCCGTTCCCGTTCCCGTCGCACAGTGAGGTGCACGCACATGAACCGCATGTCTCGTCCTCGTTCCCGCAGAGCCGTCTCCGTCGCGGCCGTGGCCGCCGCGGCCGCCCTGGTCCTCGCAGGCTGTTCCAGCGGCTCCGGCGGCAAGCAGGCCGAAGAAGAAGCCGGCAACGTCTCGGCGGGCCAGGCCGACACCCCCCGCATGACGATCGCGATGGTCACCCACGCGCCCTCCGGCGACACCTTCTGGGACACCATCCGCAAGGGCGCCGAAGCCGCAGCCGCCAAGGACAACATCAAGCTCATCTACTCCAACGACGAGACCGCCGGCGACCAGGCCAACCTGGTGCAGAACGCGATCGACCAGAAGGTCGACGGCATCGCCGTCACCCTGGCCAAGCCGGACGCCATGAAGGCGGTGGTCGCCCAGGCCGAGAAGGCCGGCATCCCGGTCGTCGGCCTCAACGCGGGCCTGGGCGTGTGGAAGCAGCAGGGCCTGCTGTCGTTCTTCGGCCAGGACGAGTCCGTCTCCGGTCAGGCACTCGGGGACAAGATCAACGGCACCGGCGCGAAGCACGCGCTGTGTGTGATCCAGGCCCAGGGCGACGTCAATCTCGAAGAGCGCTGCGCCGGCATGAAGAAGACCTTCAGCGGCAAGACCGACATCCTCTACGTCAACGGCACCGACATGCCTTCGGTGAAGTCGACGATCACCGCCAAGCTCAAGCAGGACAGCTCCATCGACGAGGTCGTCACCCTGGGCGCTCCGATCGCGCTGACCGCCGTGCAGTCGGTGTCCGACGCCGGCAGCAGTGCCAAGATCGCCACCTTCGACCTCAACAAGGATCTCGTCTCGGCGATCGAGAAGGGCAGCATTCAGTTCGCCGTCGACCAGCAGCCGTACCTCCAGGGCTACCTCGCCGTCGACTCCCTCTGGCTCTACAAGACCAACGGCAACTTCAGCGGCGGCGGCGAGCAGCCGGTGCTGACCGGGCCGGCGTTCGTCGACAAGACCAACGTCGCCAGCGTCGCCGAGTTCGCCGCGAAGGGCACTCGGTGACGAGCATGAGGATCGCCCTGGATCCCTACATGATCCGTAACGTCCCGTTGCTCGAACTCCCCGCTGTCGTCGCCGAGTTGGGCTACGAGTGGATCGAGCTGTCCCCCCGCGAGGACTTCATCCCGTTCTTCCGGCACCCACGCGTCGACGACGCCACGGTACGCAGGTTCCGCAAGGCGCTGGACGTGGCGGGCGTCGGCATCTCCTCCCTGCTGCCGCTGTTCCGCTGGTCCGGTCCCGACGAGGACGACCGGCAGGCGGCCGTACGGTACTGGAAGCGCTCCATACAGATCGCCGCCGACCTCGGTGTGGACAGCATGATCTCCGAGTTCAACGGCCGCCCCGAGCAGTCCGACCGCAGCGAGGCGCAGTTCTGGAAGTCGCTGGACGAACTGCTGCCGCTGCTGGAGCGGGAGGGCATCCGCCTCGCCCTTGAACCGCACCCGGACGACTTCATCGAGCAGGGCTACGACGCCGTCAACCTGATCCGTGGGATCAACCATCCCAACGTGAGCTTCCTCTACTGCGCCCCGCACACCTTCCACATCGGCGACGACGCCCCCGGCATCATCCAGTACGCCGGGGACCTGCTCACCCACGTCCACCTGGCCGACGCCCTCGACCACACCGCGTCCTCGGGCAACCGCTACATCCTCAACCCGCCCGGCACGCCGGCCCGCATCCACCAGCACCTGGACATCGGCCAGGGCGAGGTCGACTTCGACGAGCTCTTCCGCGAACTGCGCGCACAGGGCTTCGACGGCACGCTCACCGCCTGCGTCTTCGCCTGGGAGGAACGGGCCAAGGAGTCCTCGGTGTTCATGCGCGAGAAGATCGACGAGTACCTGGCGACCTGGTCCTGACGGACCGCGGCCACGTCGGCGCGCACCTCGCCGGGGTGGCCGCGCCCAGCCCGAGCCCCGCGGCGTCCCCGGTCCCCGGCGAGGCGACGAACGAGCGAAACCCGACACCGCCTTCCCGGCAGCGCACGTCGTCCCGCGCTGCCGGGACGAGGTACGACCGCACAGCCTGACCCAGGGCCTGGTCAGGACTCTCACCACGCGCCCCGGCCGCGGCCCGCCCAACGGGTGAACGCCGGTTCAACCTCCCACCTCCAGCCGAGATCTGCCGATCCCTCCCCCAAGGACACACCATGACCACGCCCAGCAAGCCGATCTCCGTCGCGGTGATCGGAGCCGGCATGGCCGGCCGCAGCCACGCCGCCGGATACCGCAACGTCAACACGGTCTTCGGTGCCGGCCTGCCGCCCGTCCGCCTGGCCGCGATAGCCGACGCCAATGTCGAGCTCGCTGAAGACGCCGCCCGCCGCTACGGCTACGAGAAGGCGCTCCCCAGCTGGGAAGCCGTCGCCGAGGACCCGACGATCGACGCCGTCAGCATCGTCGTCGGCAACGCACTGCACCGCCCCATCGCTGAGGCGCTGGTCGCCGCCGGCAAGCACGTGCTGTGCGAGAAGCCGCTGGCAGGGTCGCTCGAAGACGCCCGCGCGATGGCCGAGTTGGAGCGCAGCGCCGAGGTCGTGACCGCCGTCGGGTACACCTTCCGGCGGTCCCCCGCCATCGCCGCGATCCGCGGGCACGTCCAGCGCGGCGAGCTGGGTGACCTGACGCTGTTCAGCGGCCGGTACTGGTGCGACTACGCGACCGACCCGAACGGGCCGTTGAGCTGGCGGTTCAAGGGGGGTCCCGGCTCCGGCGCGCTCGGGGACGTCGGCGCGCACGTGATCGACGCCGCCGAGTACGTCGCCGGCCCCATCGCCGCGGTCTCCGGCGGCTCGCTGTCGACGCAGATCCCCAAGCGGCCCCTGCCGCTGGGTGCGGTCGTGGGACACAACGCCGCCCCCGTCTCCGACGAGATGGGCGAGGTCGAGAACGAGGACACCGCGACCTTCACCGCCCGCTTCGAGTCCGGCCTGGTGGGCACCTTCTCGGTGTCGCGCACCGCCTTCGGCCTGCCCAACGGGTTGTCCTTCGACGTCCTGGGCCTTGGCGGGCGGGCCGCGTTCGACCAGCACCGGCCGGCCGAGTACCTCTTCGACGACGCCCAGCCCGAGGCCCGCACGCGCGGCGCCCGCCAGATCATCGCCGGCCCCCAACTGCCGTACTTCGCGGGCGGGGTTCCCATGGAGGCACCGGGCGTGGGCGGCGGCAACGCCGAGATGTTCACCTACCAGGCCCGGGCCTTCCTCGACCAGGTCGCGGGCGTCGCCGAGCCGCTGCCGGCCTGCGCCACGTTCGCGGACGCGCTGCGGACCATGGAGATCATCCGTGCGGTCGTCGACTCCTCGCGCAACGGCGGCGCGCTCACCCCGGTTCCGCCGGCCTCCGCCTGACCACCCGCATCGCCGTATCCGCCGTATCCAAGGAGTACGCACATGGCCCTCAAGCTCGGCGCCTACACCGCCTGCCTGCACGACCGCCCCCTCACGGAAGCCCTCGACATCCTGAAGGGGAACGGGCTCACCTCCGTGGAGGTCAACACCGGCGGCTTCATCCCCTCCCCGCATTGCCCGGTCGACCTGCTGCTGTCCTCGGCCACCGCCCGTGAGGAGTATCTGGCGGCCTTCGCCGACCGCGGCATGGAACTGACCGGGCTCAACTGCAACGGCAACCCGCTCAACCCGCTCCCGGGGGTCGGTCCGAAGCACGCCGACGACCTGCGCCGCACCATCCGCCTCGCGGGCCTGCTCGGGGTGAAGCACGTCGTGACCATGTCGGGCACACCGGGTTCCGACCCCGACGCCAAGTACCCCTCATGGGTGGTGAACCCGTGGGACGGCGTCTACATGGACGTCCTGGACTACCAGTGGGGCGTGGCCGTCGGGTTCTGGAGGGAGATCGACGCGCTGGCCCGGGAGAACGGCGTCCGGGTCGCCATCGAGATGCACCCGCACAACCTGGTGTTCTCCCCGGTCACCCTGAAGCGGCTCGTCGACGAGGCCGGGACGACGAACATCGGCGCCGAGATGGACCCCTCGCACCTGATGTGGCAGGGCATGGACATCGTCGCCTCCATCAAGTGGCTGGGCCCGCTGGTGTTCCACGCCGCCGCGAAGGACGCGACACTGTGCCCCGGCGCGGACATCCGTGGCGTGCTCGACACGTCGTTCACCCGCGTGCCCGCCAACGCGCCGGGCAAGGTGCCCACGGGTTACGGGTTCTGGTGCAACGCCTGGCCGGAGAACCCGGCGTGGAAGTTCGTCGCCGTCGGTGCCGGAAACGACATCCCTTACTGGACTGAGTTTCTGCGCGCCCTCGCCGACATCGACCCGGACATGGCCGTCAACATCGAACACGAGGACGCCGCCTACTCCCAGACCGAAGGACTCGCCCTGGCCGCCAAGAACCTGCACAGCGCAGCGGCCGCTCTGTAAACCCGCGCGGGGGTGGGGGCGCATGGAGGGTGCTTCCTGAGCTACGGCCGGACGTGCGGTGCTTGGGCACGTCCGGCCGTGCGGCGCCGACGGTGTAGGTGTGTCATTTCTCGGCGAGGATGGTCTTGCTCTGGTTCTGCATGTCCTTGAAGATGCTGTCGCCCTTCTCACCGGCGAAGTACGCCTCGAAGAGCGGCTCGAACGCGGCCTCCAGGGCGGCACCGTTGGTGAGGCTCGGGGCCCCGTAGAGGACCTTGTTGTTGAGCATGTCGGTGAACACCGACAGGTCGACGCCCTCGGCCTTGAGAGCCTTCGCGGAGGCGTCCATGGAAGCGGGGATGGACGGGAAGAAGGTACCGGTCAGGGACGCCTTGGACTGGCAGGCCTCCGAACCCATGTAGGAGACCCACTTCCAGGTCAGGTCGGGGTCCTTGGTGCCGGCCCAGATGTTGTTGCCGTTGGAGTTGCTGAACACGGCGCGGGTCTTGCCGTCGGGGCCGAGCACGGTGGGCGCGATGCCGACCTCGACGCCCGGGATCTTGGTGAAGGTGGAGGCCGACCAGGAGCCGCCGGTCTCCATGGCGATCTTGCCGGAGGAGATCAGGTCGACGTCCGAGACGCTGTCGGTGAACGTCCCGATCGCCGGCGCGTACCCCTTCTCCACGAGGGAACGGACCCAGTCCATCGTCTTGATGAACGTCGGGTCGTCGTAGTTCAGGGTCGTGGGCCAGCTCGGCTTGTTGCTCAGCCGCCAGCCGGTGGTGGAGACGAAGGAGCTCCAGGTGGTGTCGCCCAGGAAGTCCTTGGCCGCTATCTGACCGAAGCCGTACGTCTTGATGTTGTTCTTGTCGAAGCCGGCCTCGTCGCCGCGGCGGCCCTTGGTGTCCACGGTCAGGTGGGCGATCATCTTGCCGACGGTGCCGCCGTCGTCGGGGTTCCAGTTGAGCGTGTCGACGTCCTGCTTGGTGTAGCCCGCGTCGGTGAGCATGTCGGCGTTGTAGTAGATGCCGGTCGCGGCCCAGTCCAGCGGCAGACCGTACTGCTTGCCGTCGGTGTACTTCCACGAGTCCACGCCGACGGAGAACTTGGACAGGTCGAAGTTGTCCTTCTTGATGAAGTCGTCCAGCGCCAGCAACTGGTTCTGGTCGGCGTACTCCTGGAAGTACGTGATGCTGTCCTGGAAGGCGTCGGGGGCGTTGCCCGCGACGAACCCGGCGGTCAGCTTCGTGAAGTAGTCGGCGACGGCGTACTGCGAGATCTTCACGGTCACGCCGGGGTTGGCCTTCTCGAAGTCCGTCGCGCAGACCTTGTACGCGGCGGCCTGCTTGTCGTCCCAGGTCCACCAGTTGACGGTCTTCGAGCCGGAGCCGGAGTCCGAGCCGGAGGAGCAGGCGGAGACCAGGGCGGTCAGCGTGAGGGCAGCGCCCAGCGCCACGACCTTGCGAACTCTCATGATTCCTTCTTTCGCTTTTCTTGAGCAGTTCGGCTCTCGAGCCCCTACTTGAGGCCGGAGAAGCCGATGGAGTTGACGATGCGTTTACCGAAGGCGACGAAGAGCAGCAGGATCGGCAGCGCGGCGATCAGGGCGGCGGCCATCAGTCCGGCCCAGTCGGGGGCGGCCTGCGGTGAGGACTGCTTGAACACGCCGAGGCCGAGGGTCAGCGGCTGCACGTCCTGCGAACTGGTGACCAGCAGCGGCCAGAAGTAGTCGTTCCAGGCGTTGACGAACATCAGGAGCGAGACGGTCGCGATCGGCGCGGACGACATCGGCAGGATGATCCGGAAGAAGATCCGCAGTGGCCCGGCGCCGTCGATGATCGCGGCTTCCTCGACCTCGCTGCTGAGCCCGAGCATGAACTGGCGCAGGAAGAACAGCGTGAACGCCTGGAAGAGCCCCCCGGGCAGGACCAGCCCGGCGAACGAGTTCAGCAGTCCGAGGTCTTTGATCATCACGAAGTTCGGCAGCAGCGTGAAGACGGTCGGAACCATCAACGCGGTGATGAGGATGCTGAAGACGAGGTTGCGGCCCCGCCAGTGCAGCCGGGAGAAGGCATAGGCGCCGGCGGCGGAGAACAGCACGATCAGCAGGGTCTGACTGGTCGCGTAGATCAGGGAGTTGCGCAGGAACAGGGCGATGTCGAGGGAGGCGCCCGAGCCGCCCTGGGCCTGGGCCTCGGCGGCGGAGGCGATACCGAGGGCGCGCTCGAAGGCTCCCCAGGTGAAGCCGACCGGGAGCGGCGAGGAAGGGTCGGTCGACAGCAGGTAGTTGTTGGACAGCGCGGTGCGCAGGATCCAGTAGAACGGGAAGAGCGTGACGGCCATGACGACCGCGAGGTACGTCCACGCCGCGATCCGGCCGGGCGAGGCTTTGCGGGATCGGCGCGGGGAATCCGGGCGCTGCCCGTTCCGCGTGGGTGCGAGGGTGAGGGCCATGACGGTTTCCTTCAGTTCAGATCGGATTCGTTGGCGCGGGCGAGTCGTAGCTGGGTGAAGGTGACCGTGATGAGCAGGGCGAACAGGGCCAGCGACATGGTGGCGGCGTAGCCGAAGTCGAACTGGCTGAAGGCCTTGTCGTAGATGTACTTCTGGAGCACGTTCGAGGCGTGGGCCGGACCGCCCTTGGTGGTGACCTGCACGATGTCGAAGACCTGGAATGAGTTGATGACGGTCAGCACGACGACCATCGCCAGGATCGGGCGCAGCAGGGGCACGGTCAGGTGGCGGAACATCTGCCACTCGCTGGCGCCGTCGACCCGGCCGGCTTCGTAGATGGTCGGCGGGATGGTCTGCAGGCCGGCGAAGATCAGCAGGGCGTAGTAGCCCATCCACTTCCAGACGCTGATCGCGGCGATGGCGGGGACCACCCAGTCGCCGCTGCCGAGGAAGAGGATGGAGTGGCCGGTCAGGTGCTCCAACGCGATGTTGATGATCCCCATCGTGGGGTCGAGCATCCACTGCCACACCAGCGCGGCGATCACGTTGGAGATGAGGAAGGGCAGCAGGATGACGCCGCGCAGTGTCGAGGAGCGGGTGACCCGGTGCAGCACCACCGCCGTGACCAGCGACACCAGCGTGCCGATGACCACCGACAGAAGTACGAAGTAGACCGTGACCCACAGCGACTGCCAGAAGACGTCGTCGTGGACCATCGTCCGGAGGTTCTCCAGGCCCACCCAGTTCGGCGGGGAGAGGACACGGAAGTCGGTGAAGCTGAGGTAGATCCCGCGGAAGGTCGGATAGGCGTAGAAGGCCAGGAAGCCGACGACCGACGGGACGATGAGCAGCAGCGCGACCGGCAGGTCCCTGCGGCGGGCCGCGAACGACCTGGTGGGCGTGGACCGCCGTACCTTCGCGAGCTTGCCGCCCTCCGCGGGTTTGCCGTCCTTCTTCCCTAGCGGTGAGGTGGCCGTGGTGGCCACCGTGCCGGCTGCGCCGGACGGCGGTTTCACCGGCGTCGTGTGGTTGTCCTTGGATGTGACCACCACGGCACTCTCCTTTGCGTGTGGTGCGTCGAGCGGGTGGAACGGTGAGGGTGGGTCAGCCGGGGTCGGTCAGAGGGTGATCTTGTCGATGTCGGGTGCCCAGTCCACGGGGTTGGTGAAGGTCAGGGTGTTGCCGCCGGCCTTCAGCGGAATGGGCATGGTGATGGTCTGCGCGGTGCTCCAGTTGTTGTCGTTGGTGCCGGCGAGCGGGACCTGGACGGTTTCGCCGTTCACGGTGATCTCGATGACCCGGCTGGAGTCGCCGTCGACGTAGTCGAGCTTCATGAGGTAGGTGCCGTCTTTGGGCGCGGTGACGTTGTTGACCGCTACGGCGCCCCATGGGAGATTGCCGACCTTCTTGCCGCCGGAGCAGCCCGAGCAGTCGAAGACGCTCGCACTGCCGGTGAGGGTGTTGGCCGAGGCCTCGGCCTCATATCCGGTCGGTCCGCCGGCCGCGGGTGTGGTGACGGGGACGGCCTTGCTCGGGGCGGACCGTCTGCCCTTGGCGTCGTTCGCGACGACGGTGAAGGAGTAGCCGGTGCCGGCGCGCAGTCCGCTGACGGTGGTGGAGGTGCCCTTGGTGGTGGCGACCTTCGCGCCGTTGGCGTAGACGGTGTAGCCGGTGGCGGGTGAGGTGCCGGTGTTCACCTTGTCCCAGGCCAGGGACACGCTGTTCGCGGTGGAGGCGGTGCCGTGCACGGCGAGCGGAGTGCCGGGAGCGCTGGTGTTCTTCGGGGTGAAGGTGAACAGCCGGGAGCCGTGCGCCGGAAGGGTCTCGGTGAGGCCCCCGGAGACGCTGCCGAGGTTCTTGTGGCTCCACAGGTCGCGTACCGACGCCTTGCCGCTGATACCCAAGTCGGCGAAGTCCGCGGTGACTTCACTGGACTCGCTCCCCAGGTTGAACAGGGCCACGGTGTAACTGCCGTCGGCGTTACGGGCGTACCAGACCTGCTGCTGGGAGTTCTGGTCGACCGGCTTGGCCGGGTTGCCCGCCTGGTTGACCGCGATGACCTCGTCATTGGTGAGCAGCGACAGGCCGTACGCGTCGAGCTTGGTGAGATCGTCGCCGGAGTACAGCGGCGCCGACTCGATCGCCCACAAGGTGGCGTAGCTCTGCCTCTCGGCATCGGTGATGCCGTCCATGGCGCCGACGCCCACGTTGAGGGCGTCGAGGTTGTTCCAGTAACCGGGGCCCGCGTCGTCGATCCACTGGACGACGTCGTTCCAGCGTCCCTTGACGGAGTTGTTCCAGGTCACCAGCGTGTCGCAGTAGCACTCGACGTCCGTGTCGATCCGCGACCCGTTGGAGTTGGCCTTCCACACCTCGGCCTGCGTGTGACTCAGCGACCACGACAGGGTCAACTCGATCGGGCGGCCCGTCTGTTGCAGCGCCGTGTGCCACGCCTTCACGTCGGAGGTGTTGTCGTGGTTCGCGTCGCCCTGCCACGAGCCCGGTCCCACACCGTCGACCTTCAGGAAGTCCGCGCCCCAGCCGGCCAGTTGGTCGGCGAGGGAGTCGATGTACTTCTGCGAGCACGGATCGTCGAAGTCCATCTTGTACGCGTAGTCCCACCCGTTGGTCTTGCGCAGGTCGGGGTAGACGATGTCCGCGGTCGTGCAGCCGGGCGCGTTGTAGATGGGGTTCTTGCCGTCGTTGTACGCCGCGGGGTCGAGGCCGACCGCCAGATAGAGCCCGAACTTCAGGTCCTTGGCGTGCAGATAGTCACCCAGTGACTTCATGCCGCTGGGGAACGTGTCGCTGTTCGGTACCGGACGGCCGTACTCGTCGAAGCTGGTGGCCCAGCCCGCGTCGATGTTGACGTACTCGTAGCCGTGGGACGCCAGCTTCGAGGCCATCACATCGGCCTGCTCCTTGACGTGCTCTTCGGTGAGCCAAGGCACTCCGTAGCCGGGGTACTTGGTCGACTCGAGGCTCCAACTGCTCCAGCCCATGTACGGCTTGGCGGCCAGAACGGGTGCGGCTGCCTGGGCCCCACCGGCGTCAGAGGTGCCGGCCGCGGACGCGGCGGTCGGCACTGCCATCGACGCCGCGAGGACAGTGGCTGCGACGACGGGCAGGGCCAGTTCCCTGATGCCTCTGGGGCGCAGTCTGCGGCGTACGTAATCTGCGGGTTCTGCTGGACGAACCATGGGTTACTCCATCTCGGCGCTGAAATGGCACAACGGGGCTCCTGGCGAGTCCGTGCAGTGCCCATGCACGGTCAGCCACATGAGGAATTGGTCGGCCGGGGCAGCTCGGGCCTGCCCCTCTTGCCCTCATCGACGGTGGCCGTCCCGGAACACTGCGGAGAGGGTGACAACAGCGCGGCCGGTCGGGGAGGAAACCGGCCGCCACCTGCGTCGGAGGTGCATCCCGTCCATCTGACGCAAGGTGCCGCGAATGTAGTCAGCCTTTCCTTCCAGCGTCAACATATTGCGCTGCACGAATAACGAACATTCGCCTAAAGAATGGGCAGGACCGAACCAGAAAATGCGGCAAGGGACGACTATCCGGGCATTGCAGAATTGCTTTCTTATTTTCCAGTGGAAATGTATGGTCGCCGCATGACGCTCGCCGACCAGCCACCCGCGGCCACTCTGGTCTTCCAGACCCTGCTCGCCCACGGCCCCCTGACCCGGGCAGAGGTCGGCCGCCGTACCGGACTGTCACCGGGCGCGGTCACCAAGGTGGCCACTCCCCTGCTGGCCGACGGCTGGATAACCGAGTTGGGCCGGCCCACCGTCGAGCGGACCCACGGCCGCCCCGCCACCCTGATCTCGGTACGCGCGCAGCGAGCCCGCTTCTTCGGCGTGAAGATCACGGCGGACGAACTCATCGGCGTCGTCACCGATCTCGTCGCCCAGCCGCTCGCCACCTCCCGGGCCGCCCTCGCCTCGCGCGACGTGGGCACCGTCGTACTCGCCATCGCTCAACTGATCGCGCGGCTGCGGAGCGAGGCGGGAGCACTGGAGGAGAGCGTGGTGCACGGCGTCGGCGTCACCATCTCCGGGGACGTGGACGGCCAGAACGGCACCGTGCAGTACTCGCCGTTCCTCAACTGGCACCGGGTGCAGCTCGGTCGGCTCGTCGAGACCGCCACCGGACTCCCGACGGTGATCGAGAACGACGTACGGGCGCTGACCGTCGCCGAGCAGTGGTTCGGCGCCGGGGCCGGTCTGTCCTCGTTCGCTCTGGTCACCGTCGGCGCCGGCATCGGCTGCGGGCTGTCCCTCGGCGGGCGGGTGGTGTCGGGTGCGCACGGGGTGTCCGGAGAGCTCGGACACCTACCGGTGGGCGGCAGCGACCGCGTATGCACCTGCGGCAACACCGGTTGCGTCGAAGCCGTCGCCTCCACCCACGCCATCACCGAACAAGCCCGGCAGGCCAGTGGCAACCCCACCCTGACCATGGACGAAGCAGTCGGACTCGCGCACGCCGGCGACCCCGCCGTACGCGCCGTCTTCTCCCGCGCCGGACACGCCATGGGACTCGCCCTGGCCTCCGTCGCCAACCTCATCGGCCCCGAACGCATCATCATCTCCGGTGAGGGCGTGGCCTCTTACGCCCTCTACGAGGACCAGATCCGGCAGACCTTCGGGGCCCAGGTGTTCGGTGCGGCCTCCGACTGCGACCTCGTGGTCAGACCGCTGCCCTTCGAGGAATGGGCCCGTGGCGGGGCCGCGGTCGCCGCCCAGCACCTCTTCGCGCCCACCAAGTGACGTCTGCGGACAGCTCCTTGGCATGAGCCTCCGGATGACGTCCGCCCTCCCGCACACACCTCGCCCGGTCCGGCGAACGACGAACACCGCCGGCCGTCCGGCTCCCGCACTCCTGGAAAGTCCACGCCATGCTCAACCTCGCTTCCGAGTGGAAGTCCCCCGGCACCGACGCCCCGTCCGGCGCTCTCTGGTACGCCCGCCCGGCCACCCGCTGGTTCGAGGCGTTCCCCATCGGCAACGGCCGCCTCGGCGGAATGGTCTACGGAGGTACCGGCCGGGAGAGAGTCCAACTGTCGGAGTCGACGGCCTGGTCCGGCGAGCCGTCGACCGCCGATGTGAGCACCACCGCACGGCAGTACCTCACGCACATCCGCGAACTTCTCTTCGCGGGCCGCCACGGAGAGGCACAACGGCTCGCCACAGAACACCTCGTGGGCAGACCACAGTCGTTCGGGACCAATCTGCCACTGCCCGAAGTGCGGTTGGACTTCCTCTCCGAGGCCCCGGTCCGGGACTACCGCCGGACCCTGGACCTGGACACGGGCATCGCGTCCATCAGCTACGAGCAGGACGGCATACGCGTCACGCGCGACGTCCTCGCCTCGAATCCGCACGGCGTCATCGCGATCCGTCTCACCGCCGACCGGCCGGGTTCGATCGGATTCTCCATCGCGATCCAGGACGGGGTGATCCCCGGACGGATCGCGGCCACCGACACCGATGTCGTTCTTCGCGGCCACGCCTACGAAAGCCTCCACAGCAACGGACAGCAGGGAGTTGCTCTGGAGATCCGCACACGCCTGGAAGCCGAGGGCGGTTCCGTCCGGTGTGTCGGCGACACGCTGTACCTGGAGGGCGCGGACGCGGCTGTGGTCTACGTCGCCGTCGGAACGAGTTGGGCAGGGGACGACCCGGCGTTCCGGACCGACGTACTGCTGTCGGCGGCCACGGATGCCGGGTACGCGGCGGTCCGCGCCGCACACATCGCGGATCACCGGGCCCTGATGGGACGGGTCTCCATCGATCTGGGGAGTGCACCGGCCGACTCGGCGGCTCTGCCCACCGACGAGCGCCGTGCGCGGCTCGCTTCGGGGGAAGACGATGCCGAACTCATCGCGCTGTACTTCCAGTTCGGCCGCTATCTGACCGTAGCCGGATCCCGCCGCGACTCACCTCTGCCGCTGGCCCTCCAGGGCCTCTGGAACGACGGCCTGGCCAGCAGCGCGCCCTGGACGAACGACTTCCACCTCGACATGAACACGCAGCAGAACTACTGGGCGGCCGAGGTGACGAACCTCGCCGAGTGCCAGGAACCGCTGTTCCGCCTGATCGAGACCACAGCCGCTCACGGGCGTACGACTGCCAAAGAGATGTACGGCGCGCCCGGTTGGGTCGCGCACACCGTCACCAACGCATGGGGCTACACCGCACCCGGTTCAGGCATCGGCTGGGGCCTGAACATGACGGGAGGCGCCTGGATCGCCCTCCAGCTGTGGGAGCACTACCAGTACGGAGGCGATGAGACCTTCCTGCGTGAGCGCCTCTACCCGGTCTTCCGGGAGGCAGCCGAATTCTTCCTGGCCCATCTGGTGGCGGAGCCGGAGCACGGCCGGCTGGTCACCGGCCCCTCCGAGTCCCCGGAGAACTGGTATCTGGCGCCCGACGGAAGCCAGTGCTCGGTCTCCATGGGCGCCACCGCCGACCGGGTCTTCGTGGAGGCCGTGCTGCGTATCTGCGCCGAGGGCGCGGAGTTGCTCGACGTCGATGCCGAACTCAGGGCCAGGATCGCCGAAGCGCGCCACCTGCTGCCACCGTTCCGGATCGGGCGGCACGGACAGCTGCAGGAGTGGCTGCACGACTACGAGGAGGCCGATCCCAGCCATCGTCACACCTCGCATCTGAGCGCCCTCTTCCCGGAACGGCAGATCACTCCACGGGACACACCGGCCCTGGCACGTGCCGCGGAGGTCACGATCGAGCGCAGGCAGCAGGCCCCGGGCTGGGAGCAGACGGAGTGGGTCGAGGCCAACTTCACCGTCTACTTCGCCCGCCTGCTCAAGGGCGACCAGGCCCTCGCACACCTCACCAACCTGATCACGGACGCGAGCGAGGCCAACCTGATGTCCTACTCCGCGGGCGGGGTGGCCGGGGCGACGCAGAACATCTACTCCTTCGACGGCAACGCGGGCGGGACCGCCGGGATCGCCGAGATGCTGCTGCAGTCCGACGGGAGCGAGATCGAACTGCTGCCGGCACTCCCGGCGAGCTGGCGGGACGGATACGTCCGCGGACTGCGTGCCCGCGGAGGCTTCACCGTCGAACTCCGCTGGTGCGACGGGCGCCTCGACGCCGCGCGCATCCGCTCCTCCGCCGCCGGGAGGACCCGACTGCGCTACGGCCAGGAGGTCCTCGATGCGACGTTCGGCAAAGGAGAAGCGGTTGTCGTCCGCCCAAGCTGACGACAACCGCTTCGCCCGGTGGTCACTGGGCGATCTGACCGCCGTCGACGAGAAGCGTCTGCCCGGTGACCGCGGACCCGTCGAGGGCGACGAACACCACTGCCGAGGCGATCTCGTCGGCTTCGAGCAGTCGGCGCATGGGGATCTGCTCGATCCACTGCGTCATCCGCTCCGGGTCGTCCATCCCGACCGTGTCGAGGATCGGCGTACGGGTACGGCCCGGTGCTACGGCGTTCACCCGTACCCCGTACTGTGCCCACTCCACCGCGAGCGACCGCGCCAGCTGGGCGACGCCGGCCTTCGCGACGTCGTACGCGACGTGGTACTCGGGGTTGGAGCCGATGAAGGCCGCGATGGAGGAGATGTTCACGATCGATCCGGAACGCCGGCGGACGAAGTGCCGGCCGAACTCGCGGCAGGCAACGAACGTGCCCGTCAGGTCGACACTGAGGATGCGGTTCCACACCTCGTCGGTCACGTCGAGCGCGTCGTCCTCGTGAGCTATCCCCGCGTTGTTGACGAGGATGTCGACGCGTCCGAACTGCCGCACCACCTCGTCGGCCGTCGCGGTGACGGCGAGCGGGTCCGACACGTCGAGCGGAAGGAACACACAGCCAAGTTCCTTCGCGGCGGCGGCTCCTGTCTCCGGATTGCGGTCGGTGACGACCACGCGCACACCGCGGGCCGCCAGGGCCGCGGCGATGGAGTAGCCGATCCCCTGGCCAGCGCCGGTGACGACGGCCACTCTCTCCTCGGACCGGTGCGGCTGCGACTCAGACATGTCAGTCCCTTTTCGTTCGTGTACGGCGGCTCTGCGCGCCCTGGGGCGGCTCTGATCGTGGAATGGACGCGGGTCCACGGCAACCGTGCGACCGCGCGTGCGTCACACCGTCCTGTCGGCTCCCACTCCCGGAATCTGCCAGCGGACCCGCGCGGACGGAGCGATCGCGGTCGAGGCGCCCGGACTCTGCGGGCGCTCCAGCAGACCCTCGTGGACGATGCTGCGCTCGACGAACGCCTCCTGGGTCCACGGGATGAACTCGACGAGGGGAGGCACTTCGGAAAGGACGGTGCCCACCAGATGCTGGTGCACCTGCATCATGTCCCCGGCGTGCGGTGCCAGCCGCAGTCCCCTCGACGCGGCATGACCGGCGATCTGCAGCCACTCCGTGACTCCGCCGACCCGGGTGACATCGACCTGTACGACCCGGATGGCGTCCGCCGCCATGAAGGAGGCGAACTGGTGGTAGGAGTAGATGCTCTCCCCGGCGGCGACATCCAGCCGGGTCGAGGCCTGCAGGCGGGCGTGCGCCTGAAGATCGTCGGCATGGAACGGCTCCTCGACCCAGCCCATCGCCGCTTCCTCGAGGGTGGGCATGATCTGGTTGGCCGTCGACAGGTCCCAGCGCTGGTTGGCGTCGCACATCAGCGTGACGTCGTCCCCGATCGCCTTGCGGACGGCACGCACCCGTCGCGCGTCCTCCCTCCAGTCGGAGCGGCCCACCTTGATCTTCACCCGGGACCATCCGTGGTCGATCAGCGACGTGAGGTCCCTGACCAGATCCGCGTCGGAGAGGTTCAGCCAGCCTCCGTCGGTGTTGTACGCCTCGATGCTGTCCTGCGTCCCGCCGAGAAGCTGCCACAGCGGCATGCCCGCACGCTGCGCGGCGAGGTCCCACAGGGCGATGTCGACCATCGCCAGGGCCATGTGGACGACGCCGGCACGACCGATCCAGTGCGTCGGCAGCCAGTAGAGGCGCTTCCAGGTGCCCAGGATGTCTTCCGACGAGGTGTCGAGGAGAGCGTCGGCGTAGTACGAGGTGATCACGTCGGTGAGGAGTTCGGGGGCGCAGTGGATGCCGGAGATCCCGGTCCCGACACGGCCGTCGGCGGTACGGATCTCCACCACGGGCACCGTCCAGTGCGTCATGGCGGCTGTGGAGTCGGCGATGGGCCGCTGCAGGGGCACGGCGAGGGCATACGTCGTGACGGACGTGATCACCGCGCCGTCGTCGCCGCGCGGAAGGTCGGCGCCGTGTACGGAGAGAAGCCCGCGGGCGATACCGAAGGAAGTCTGATCGGTCATTCTCCCAGTCGGCCATGGCCGCTGGGGCACGTCAACGTCGAGATGCGTATGCGGGCGATCTGCCTCGCAGATGTCACGCCGATGGATTGTTGCGCGAACAGCGGTAAAGCTGTTGCCCGGAGGAGGTTTTGTCAATGGCACTCGAGTTGGCCTGGCTGCGTACATGGGTTGAAGTCGTCGATGCCGGCGGATTCACGCGAGCGGCCGAGCAGATGCACTTGTCGCAGCCACGGGTCTCGGCGCACATAGCGAGTCTCGAACGCGAACTGGGGTGCTCTCTGATCGAGCGCCGGATAAGGCCGCTCACGCTCACCGACGACGGCCGTGCGTTGCTGTCGCGGGCCCGGGCCGTCCTCGCGGCCGCCGACGAACTGGTCACGGCACGCCAGACCGACCGCGGCACCATCTCGGGCAACGTGAGCGTCGCGAGTTTCGCCAGCGGAAGCTCCGAATTCCTCCCGGGTGTCATCACCGAACTGCGGGAAAAACACCCGGAGATCCATGTCGCGGTGCTCGACGGAGACGTCGCGTTCATCGAGGCGGCACTGTCCGAGCGACGGGTCTCCGTGGCGCTCCGGCCGGTCCGCCCCGAGCCGCACGACCATGCGTTCACCATGCGTCCGCTGTGGCGGGAGCCCTTCGTGATGCTCGCGCCGACCGGCCATCCGCTGCTCGAGAAGAGCGAAGTGGATCTGCAGGATTTCGTGAATCAGCGGGTCATCACCATCGGCAATCCGCTTGCCAACACGGTGGTCGGCTACGAGGCCGAAGTCGAGCTGAGCATCAAGGACACAGTCGCCCCCTACGGCACCGTCTCCCATCAGCCGACCACACTCGGCGCGATGGTGCGGGCCGGACACGGCATCGGAATCATCAACTATCTCGGTGCGGTGATGATCCAGCGTGAGGGCATGGAAATGCGCCCTATCCACAACCTGAACCGATACCGAGATGTCGGTATCTGGTGGCATTCACAACGCCCCTTGGGAGCGGCCGCACAGGCGTTTATCCGCGCGGTCATCCGGGCGCCACGGCCGGAGGGCACAACTGCTATTCCACCGCTCTGATTTCACCTGTGCGATTCGCGGCCCGGATACCGGTCATACGGGACTCACCATTGACGTGGCGGCTTCCCCGGGCAAGGTTGGTCGGCAGCGGTCCCCGCGTGAGAGCAGCCCGATTGCCGGCTGCCGAAAGCAACGAACGGAGTCGGGCATGACCAGTGTTCGGACCTACTCGGATCTCGATGTCGCGGTTCGCAGCGACACGTCGGACGTGGGCGAGGGACCCGTCTTCGATCCTCGCACCGGCCGGCTCGTGTGGGTCGACATCTACGGCTGCAAGGTCTACGAGGACGACCTGACAAGCGGTCGGCAGACCGTGACCGAGGTCGGCATGATGGTCGGTGCGGTGGCGCCGCGTGCCGACCATGAAGGCTTCGTCGCAGCGGTGTCCGACGGGTTCGGCTTCATCGTCGACGGTGAGCTGAAGATGGTCGACCCGGTCCTGCCCGAACCGAACCTGCGCATGAACGACGGCAAGGTGGACTCGCGGGGACGGTTCTGGGCCGGCAGCAACGACATGAAATTCGCCCCCGACCAAGGACGGTTGCACCGCTGGGACGGCGAGTCCCCGAGCGTGGTAGAGGTGGGCGGCCTGGTGCTGCCGAACGGTCTTGGCTGGAACGCCGACGACACGGTCATGTACCTCGCCGACAGCTACGCCAACCTGCTCTACCGGGCGGATTTCCATTCGGAGCCGGGGACCCTCGGCCCTCTCGACGTCCTTGCCGAGACCGAGGGACCGGGCGTTCCCGACGGCCTGGCGGTCGACGTGGACGGCTGCTTCTGGGTGGCCATGTTCGGAGGCCGCGAGGTACGTCGATACGATCCGGACGGGCGTGTGGTCGGGGTTGTACCGGTGCCCGCCCACCAGCCGTCCAGCTGTGTCTTCGGTCAGGACGGCCGTCTCTACATCACCTCCGCGCGCAACGGTCTGTCCGCCGAGGAACTGGCCCGCCACCCGCTGTCCGGTTCCGTCTTCGTCGTCGAGACCGGCACGACCGGGGTTCCCGTACAACCGTTCCGGGCCTGAACCACTGCGACAGTCACGTCTTCGGCCACCCGCGTCGTGCGGGTGGCCGATTCCGTGCCGGTGGCTCCCTCGTCTACCAGCGCAAGGTCACCGATTCGCCGCGCCCGAGCCGTACGGTCCGGGTCACTCCGCCCGCGGTGACTTCGGTGGTACGGCCGCCCACGCTGCGGATCACCGCCTGCTTGGCCTTGCCGTCGCGCCAGGTCACGTCGACGGAGAAGCCGCCGCGGGCGCCGACACCGGTGATCCTGCCGTCCTTGGCCCACGCGTCGGGCAGCGCCGGAAGCAACTCGATCCGGCCGGGCCGGGAGTACACCAGCATCTCGACCATGGCCGACGGAGTACCGAAGTTCGAGTCGATCTGGAAGATGCTGCTGGTGTCGTCGAGCGGCCACACGTCGAACAGGTTGAGGGCGGATCCACCGGTGCTGCCCGTCGAGGGCCGCAGATTCGTCATGATCATCTCGTACGCCTTCTCGCCCTCCCTGAACCTGGCCCAGCACAGGGCGCGCCAGGCGTTGGCCCAGCCGTACAGGCTCGTGCCACGGTCGGTGAGCAGCTTCCGCACTCCGGTGAGGAGGTCGGCGGGTGAGGACTCCAGGCTGATGCGGTCGCCGGGGAAGAAGCCCATGAGCGGCGAGAGGTGGCGGTGCTGGACCTCGCCGAGGTTGTCGGGGGTCATCCACTCCTCCAGCCAGCCGGTGGTGGGGCTGACCTGCGGGAGATAGAGGCGGTCGCGCAGGCCGTCGACGACCTTCCGGTAGGCCTTGTCCTTGGCGAGCGTCGCGCTCGCGGTGTGGAAGTTGGTGAACAGTGCCCACACCAGTTCCTGCGCGTAGGTGATGCCCATGGCGTCCTGCGGTCCGTGCTCGGGTGACCAGTCCTTGTCGTTCACGAGGACCTCGCGCGGCTGCCCGGTGGCGGGGTCGGTGACGGTGACGGGCACCAGCCGGGCCTCCCAGAACTCGCAGGCGCCCTTGAGCAGCGGGTAGATGCGGGCGAGCAGCTTGGTGTCCTGCGTGTACTCGTAGTGCTCGAAGATGGTGTTCACGAGCCAGGCGCTGCCGGCCGGGTGCCACTGCCAGCCCGAGCCGCCGTGGATGTTGGTGGAGATGCCGACGGTCCAGCCGGCGACCTTGCCCGAGGAGTTGCGGAAGCGGTTGCGCGGGTCGTTGAAGAGCCGCACCGTGGTGTCGGTCCAGGCCGGCAGTTGGGCCAGGCAGTAGTCGGTGAGGGCGTCGAAGCAGCTGGGCAGGCCGGTCCGGTCGGCCATCCAGTAGTTCATCTGGATGTTGACGTCGGTGTGGTAGTCGCCCATCCAGCCAGGGGTGTTGGTGTCGATCCACGCTGCCTGGAGACCCATCGGCACGCTGTCGCGCGAGCCGCAGATCATCAGGTAGCGGCCGAACTGGAGGTAGGACGCCTCCAGTTCGGGATCGGGCGCGGCGCCGTCCTGGGCGCGTGCCTGAAGGCGGGTCCAGGTGTCGAGCCCGCGCTGCTGTTCGGTCGAGGTTCCGAGCGACAGTGTCATCGCGTCGTAGAGGTCCCGGTAGTCGGCGATGTGGGTGTCACCGAGGCTGTCGGGCGACTGGCGGGCAGCCGTACGGACCTTCTTCCGGGCCAGGGCCTCGGGGTCGACGGACGGGTCGCGGTAGCCCTTGGCGAAGTCGGGGGCGTAGTCGGTGCCGCCGCTGAAGATGACGGTCAGGTCGGAGCAGCCGGTGAAGTCCACACCGGAGCCCGTGACTTCGATCCGGCCGGTGCCGCTGACCGCCGTGATGGCGGCGCCGTAGCGCAGGCCGTTGTCGAAGGCGGCGGCGAAGGAGGCGGTGGCATCGGAGGTGTTGGCGACGGTGTTCTCGCCGTGGGTGCCGGCCAGGGTGATCCGGCCGGTGTAGGTGCCGCCACCGCTCTGTGAGAAACGCACGACCACGACGTCGTCGGGGTGGCTGGCGTACACCTCGCGCCGGTACGTCACGCCGTTCTGCGTGTAGGAGGCCGTGACCAGGCCGTTGCTCAGGTCCAGGGCGCGGCTGTAGCCGGTGACGGAGTCCAGGGTGTGGCCGGGTATCTCGACGGTGAGGTGGGCGAGTTGGGTCAGGGTGCCGAACGCCGTCTGGTCGTAGGGGAACTGGCCGTCGCTGCTGAGCACGTCGTTGCGCCCGCCGGTCCACATGGTGGCGTCGGTGATGAAGAGTACTTCGTCGGCGGGGTCCCCGCCGACGAGGGCGCCGAGCCGTCCGTTGCCGATCGGCAGGCCCTGCTGGATCATGTTGCCCGCGGCCGCGGGCGCCGTGTGCCACAGGCGCACCGCCGTGCTGTCGTCCACCCGGGGATCGGTGGCGGGCCGGTGCGGCTCGGCCGCGGCGGCGGTGAAGGCCGGCAGTCCCGCGAAGGCGGCGAGGGTTCCCGCGGCACCGGCCCCGGTCAGCTCAAGAAATCTCCGGCGACTCGGGAAGTCCGGGTGGACAGGCTGGCGCGAGCTCATGAGGGTTGTTCCTCCTGGGGAGTTCTGATGCGCAAAGTGCTGCTCAGAAAGGCAGGAGAAACATAGATCCGGTAATTGGGGAGCTCAAGGTCCCTGACATTCGCATGGAGCATCCCGGTTATTCGCGGAATGCCTTTCGCATCGGCCACGGCTCAACTCACCTGTCCACTCCTTGGTGTTGGCGGCCGGATTTCGTCCCCGCCTCAAGGTTCACCGGGTCGCCCGCTCGACGAATTCGAGCAGATGCCGGTACGGGTGGCCGGTCGCCCGGCTCATGCCCAGCTCGCAGGTGCGGTTGACCGAGGCGTACGCGGCATGGGTGCGCCCGGCGAGGGCCGCGGCCTCCCGGGCGGTGGCGGACGCCGTCAGCTCCGGATGCAGCAGGCCCCGGTCCCCGGCGAAGGCGCAACAGCCCCAGTCGGCGGGCACGTCCACCTCCTCGGCGACGGCTGCGGCCACGGCCGTCAGGGCCTCGTCGGCTCCGAGCCGGGTGGAGGAACAGGTGGGGTGCAGCGCGAGCGACGGGAGCCTGTCGGTGACCTTCAGGCCCGGCAGCAGCTGCTCGTGCACGAAGACCACCGCGTCGGTCACGCGGATCCCGCTGCCGTCCAGGAGCTGCTCAAGACCCTCCGTGCAGGAGGCGGCGTCGGAGACCACCGGCAGGCGGCCCCGGCCGGTCGCCTCCAGCAGGGCGTCGGTGACCCGTTGACGCATCTCGTGGTAGCCGGCCGTCATGCCCTTGGACTTCCAGGGGGTGCCGCAGCACAGGCCGTTGATCCCGGCCGGGACCGTGAGCCGGATCCCGGCCCGCTCGCAGAGCGCCAGGAACGCGTCACCGACCCCGGAGGAGTCCCGTTCGGGGCCGAAGATCGAGCCGATGCAGGCCGGGAAGTACACCGCGTCCGGGTCGCGAGCCTGCCGCGGCCTGCGGCGCGTACCTCCCGAAGGCAGATCCGCGTCCCACTGCGGCACGTTGTCGGCACCCGCCATCCGGCGGGCGGCGGCGGACGCCGTGCTCGCCGGTCCAGGCAGCTTGGCGGCCACGGTCAGCGCCCGGGCGCCGGCTCCGGTGACGGCGCCCCAGTGTCCGGCGGCCCGCTTCCAGGCCGCCTGCGTGAGACGGCCGCCTTGCTCGGCCCGGAGCCGTTTCACCAGCTCGCCCGTGTCGATGAGAACGGGGCAGGCGGTCTGGCACATGCCGTCGGCCGCGCAGGTGTCGATGCCGTCGTAGGCGTAGTCCCGTTCCAGCTCGCCGACCAGGACGGTGTCCCCCGCGGCCTCGGCGGCGGCCAACTCGCGCCGCAGCACGATCCGTTGCCGGGGGGTGAGGGTGAGGTCCTTGCTGGGGCAGACGGGTTCGCAGTATCCGCACTCCACACAGCGGTCGACTTCCGCCTCCACCTGGGGCGTGCTCTTCAGGTCGCGCAGGTGGATCTCGGGGTCGTCGTCCATCAGCACGCCGGGGTTGAGCACCCGGTGCGGATCGCACAGCTCCTTGACCGCGCGCATCACCTCGTACAGCTCCTCGCCGTACTGGCGGGCGACGTACGGGGCCATGATCCGGCCGGTGCCGTGCTCGGCCTTGAGGGTGCCGCCGTGGGCGAGGACGAGATCGGCCATGTCGTCGGTGAAGTCGATGTACCGCTGCGGGCGTTCTTCCCTGCTGAAGCGCTCGTTCAGCAGGAAGTGGATGTTGCCGTCCTTGGCGTGGCCGAAGATGACGCTCTCCTCGTAGCCGTGCCGGTCGAACAGGGACAGCAGGCTCTCGCAGGTGGTGGCCAGCGAAGGGACCGGGACCGCGATGTCCTCCAACAGGGCGGTCGTACCGGACGGGCGTGCCCCGGCGACGGCCGCGTACAGGCCCTTGCGCACATGCCAGAGCCCGGCGCGTACCTTCGTGTCCGAGGTGAGCCGGGCGGGCGCGGCGAGCGGCAGCCCGGCCAGCAGCTTCGCGGCCGCCGCGGCTCGTACGGCCAACACCTCGGCCGAGTCCTCCTGGTACTCCACAAGGAGCGCGGCGTGGTCCTCGACCGTCAGTCTTCGCAGCGTGTCGTCGGCCTTCGGGTCCTGCCGGGCGACGCGGAGGGAGGCCGCGTCGAGCAGTTCGACGGTCGCCGGTCCGTCGGCGACGAGGGCGGGGAGCGAACCGGTCGCGGCGCGCAGGTCGGGGAATACCAGCAGCCCGGTCGCGGCGTGCGGCCGTACCGGCACGGTCCGGAAGGTGGCCTCGGCGACGAAGGCCAGCGTGCCCTCGCTGCCGACGACCAGGTGGGCGAGGATGTCCACCGGACGGGTGTGGTCCAGGAACGAGTTGACCCCGTACCCCATCGTGTTCTTGAGCGCGAACTGGCGCTCGATGATGCGGACCGAACCGGGGTTGCCCCTCACGCGGTCCCGCAGCACCCCGAGTCCCTCGTGCAGCGCCGGCTCCAGCGCGCGCAGCCGCTCGTCGGAATCGCGGGCGCCGGTGTCGACGACGCTGCCGCTCGGCAGCACCAGGACCAGCGACTCCAGCGTGCGGTAGGTGTTGAACTCCGTACCGCAGGCCATGCCGCTGGAGTTGTTGGCGACCACGCCTCCGATGGTGCAGGCCGACTCGCTCGCCGGATCCGGGCCGAGCTTGCGCCGGTACGGGGCCAGCCGGGCGTTCACCTGGCGCACTGTCGCTCCGGGCTGCACCTGGACCCGGGCCCCGTCGTCCAGGACCTCCACCTCGCGGAAGTGCCGCCGGGTGTCGACCAGGACCCCGCCGGAGACGGCCTGGCCGCTGAGGCTGGTGCCGCCGGACCGGAACGTCAGCGGCGCACCCTGCCGGGCCGCGACCCGGAGCAGCTCGGCGAGTTGCTCGGCACCGGTCGGGGCGACGACGGCCTGCGGTACGAGCAGATAGTGCGAGGCGTCATGGGCGAGGGCGAGCCGGTCGACGGCGCGCGTACGCACCCCGCCCGGTACGGCGGCCTCGAGTGCCTGGAGCAGCTCGGGATCGGTGGGATTCATGGGCTGTGGACGACCTCCTGTCGCTGGGCGCCGAGGGCGCCGATGCCGAGACTGATGACGTCGCCGGGCCGTAGGAAGACCGGCGGGTTCATGCCCATGCCGACGCCGGGCGGTGTCCCCGTGTTGATGAGGTCGCCGGGTTCGAGGACCATGAACTGGCTGAGGTAATGGACCAAGTGGTACACGTCGAACAGCATGGTGGCGGTGTTGCCGCGCTGCCGTGGCTCGCCGTTGACGTCCAGCCACAGGTCGAGGCCGTGGACGTCGTCGATCTCGTCGGGCGTCACCAGGTACGGGCCGCAGGGGTTGAACGTCTCGCAGGACTTCCCCTTGGACCACTGGCCGCCCCGCTCCAATTGGAACGCGCGCTCGCTGACGTCGTTGCAGACGACGAAACCCGCGATCGCGTCGCGGGCGGCGTCCGGATCGGGCAGGTACCGGCAGCGGCTTCCGATCACGATGCCGAGTTCGACCTCCCAGTCGGACTTCTCGCTGCCGCGGGGCAGAGTCACGGGGTCGTTCGGGCCGATGAGGGTGTTGGGCGCCTTGGTGAAGACGATCGGTTCGGCCGGGACGGCCTGTCCGGTCTCCTCCGCGTGGTCACGGTAGTTGAGGCCGATGCACAGGATCTGGTGCGGCCGGGCGATCGGGGCGCCGATCCGCCTGCCGTTCAACGGCTGGGGTTCGGCGGTCAGTCGGTCCTCGCGGCGCAGGGTCTCCAGGCGGCGGAGACCGTCGGAGGCGAAGAACGCCTCGTCGAAGTCGTCGACATGGCCGGACAGGTCGAGGTACGTGTCGTCGTCGATGCGGAGGGCGGGGCGTTCGGCGCCGGTGGCGCCGACTCTCATCAAGTACACGGGAGTCCTTCTGGAGGAGGCTCTTTGGGCTGGGAGTGCGGCGAGGGTGTCAGTCGGTTGCGGGGCGAGGACACCGCAGGACGGCCGATGGACGCACTCGGGTCCGGCCCGTCCGTCTGCGTGTACGCGGTCTCAACCGCCGGGCCAAGGCACAGGATGCGCCTGCGGAGGACGTCCACCCGGCGTCTCGGTTCGGACGACCCGTCGCGACCGTTCCCCTCCCGCATCGAAGACCGTCGCGATCACAGCACCGCTCCGATCCGCCACGGGGCGATCTCCTCGGAACCGAACCCGAGCAGCTCGGACTTGCTCGGCTCGCCCGAGGCCAGGTCCACCAAGCGCTCGAACAGCCTTACGCCCGTGGTGATCTGCTCCTCGCGGGTGAACGCGGCTCCGGCGTCGAAGTCCATGTCGCCGGACATGTGCTGGTACAGCCGGCTGGTCGTGGTGATCTTGAGGCAGGGGGCCGGGCGGGAGCCGAAAACCGAGCCGCGGCCGGTGGTGAAGGCCAGCAGGTTCGCCCCGCCGGCCACCATGCCGGTCGCCGACACCGGGTCGTATCCGGGGGTGTCCATATAGGTCAGACCCGGGGCCTCGACCTGCTGGGCGTAGTCGACGACCGCCCGCAGCGGGCTGCTGCCGCCCTTGAGGACGGCGCCGAGCGACTTCTCCCAGATGGTCGTGATGCCCCCGTCGCGGTTGCCGCGCGAGGGGTTGTTGTCCAACTCGGCCCCGTTGGCGCGGACATACTCCTTCCACCACTCCAGGATCTCGTCGAGCCGATCGGCCAGACCCGCCTCGGCGGCCCGCGCCGCCAGCAGATGCTCGGCCCCGAAGATCTCCGGGGTCTCCCCGAGGATCGCCCGGCCGCCCGCGGCGACCAGCAGGTCGGCGGCAACTCCCAGGACGGGGTTGGCGGTCAGGCCGGAGTAGGCGTCGCTTCCGCCGCACTGCAGGCCCAGGGTGAGCCCGGACAGCGGCAGCGGCTCCCGGCGAAGTCCGGCGACCTCTTTCGCGATCGCCGCGACCCGCAGCAGCGCCTCGTTCACCGTCGCGACCGAGCCGCCCAGTTCCTGGATGGTCAGCTGCTCGACCGGTCGGTGCAGGTCCTCCAGGAAGTTCTCGGGCTGGTTGACCTCGCAGCCCAGGCTGACGGAAACGACCCCGACCAGGTTGGGATGGGCGGCATAGCCGCGCAGGGTACGGCGCAGGATCTCGTCGCCCCGGCCGCCCTCCGCCAGGCCGCAGCCCAGGTCGTGGCCCAGGGCGATCACGCCGTCCAGGCCGGGGGTCCCGGCGTGCGCGGCCTCCGCCGCCTGGGCGACCATTCGGGACACCGTGGCAGCGCAGTTCACCGACGGCAGGATTCCTATGTAGTTGCGGGTTGCCACGGCGCCGCCGGGCCGCTTGTAGCCGAGGAAATGGTCGCGCGTCGGGGCCACCGGGGGCGTCCACGGGACGGCGGTCCGCCGGGCGTCGCCGCGATTGGGCGAAGCCGCGCCCCTGACCGCGACGTTGTGGACGTGGACGTGACTGCCCGGCGTGATCGGAGCCGTCGCGTACCCGATCACGGCACCGTATTTCACGATCGCCTGGCCCGCCGGGATGTCGCTCAGCGCGACCTTGTGGCCGGCCGGAATGTCCTCGGTGATCGGGATCCGCACCGGATCGGCGTCGCAGACCGCCCCCTCGCGCAGATCGTCCAACGTCAAACCGACGTTGTCGGCGCTGCGGTCGGCCACCAGCAGCCGGGGCCGCCCGAAAACGGGCACGATGCCGTCCGTCGTCTCACTCACTCGAGCTCCTTCAACTGACGTACGGCGTCCGCTGCCGAATCCGGCGCGTTCCGCTGTTGTGGCGCAAACGCTAGGCGGCAATTGCTGCTGTTGAGAAGCGTGAAAATCGGATGGAAAACATCTGTCAGACGACTGACGCAGACAATTGCGCGCGCAATGGCTCATGGCGGCCACCACCCGGTGGTCCACTTCAAGCTGCTCGTGCGACTCCCCGTGCGGACAGATGCCCCACCCACCGTGTCCTCCCGCAGGGGCCCTTGACAGCCCCTACGACCCTCCCGAAACTACCGAACATTCGGTTGATGACCACGACTGAGTCAGCTGCAGATCCTCACCAACCTCAAAGGGAGCCGCATGACAGAGTCCAAGGTCAAAAACAGGGTCAAGCTGTCGCGCACGGCCTCGGTACTGGCCGGCGGTTCGGCAGCGCTCATCCTCGTGGTGGCAGGACAGACAGCGACCACCGCCGCGCCCGCATCAGCTTCTGCCTGGCAGCCACCGGCGCCCACGTTCGCGACGAGCGAGCCCGTGCGCACCACCGTCACCATGGACGACGGCGTGAAGATCGCGGTCGACGTCGTCTATCCGACCGACCCGAGCACCGGCGCACGCGCGCCAGGCACCTTCCCCGTGCTGCTGACGCAGAACCCCTACGGCACGCAGCCTTCCGATCCTGCCGCCGACGGCGCCTACTTCGTTCAGCGGGGATATGTCTTCGTGGTCTCCGCAGTACGGGGTACCGGTGACTCCGGCGGACAACTCGACTGGTTCGGTGACCGGCAGGGCAAGGACGGGGCCACCCTCGTCGATTGGGCGGCCGAGACCCTGTCAGGGTCCAACGGCAGGGTGGGGCTGGAGGGTTGCTCCTACCTCGGAGCGAACCAGTGGTTCACCGCGGCAGCTGTGGGCAAGAACTCCGCCCTCAAAGCCATCGCACCGTTCTGCACCGATTCGGACTTCTACAACGACCTCACGGCCAACGGCGGGATCCCCACCGCTTTCGTGGCCAACATCGCCCGAGCCCAGCCACGCGGTCCGGAGGACGACCCTGCGACCGACCCGCAGTCCGTGACGATCGCCCAGCAGGCCAACGGCGGCTCACGCTCGTACAACGATGCCTATTGGCAGGCGCGAAACGTCCAGAAACTCATGCCGCGGATCGTGAGCAACAACATTCCGGCGCTCAGCCAAGCCGGGTGGGAGGACCTGTTTCCCGGCGGGAACCTCGGCGCCTATGTGGCGGCCCAAAACGCCTACTTCCACCGGCCGTTGACCGATCCGATCGCACCGGGCGACCCCGTCACCGGCCGGTATCAGGCGATCGTCGGGCCCTGGACCCACGGCGAGCACGTCAACGAATCCACCCTGCAGGCCATTCGCCTGGAGTGGTTCGACACCTGGCTCAAGAACGCGCCTACCGGCATGGCCGCCACCTCGAAGCCCCTGCACCTGTTCGAGAACGGCGCGAACACCTGGATCGACAGTTCCGCATGGCCTCTGTCCCTGGACGCTCGGACCTACTACCTCGGCAACGGGTCACTGACGGCGACCAAGCCCACAGGCCAGGGAAGCGACAGTCTCTCGTGGGGCGCATCGACCGCAGCGAACACGCTGACCTATACGACGGCCCCGCTCACCGGTACAGCGCTGCTCAACGGACCGGCCGACGTCACCCTCTACGCCAGATCAACGACCGTCGAGACCGAGTTGACGGCCACACTGAACATCATCGCGCCGGACGGGACGGTGACCAAGCAAGCCGACGGAGTTCTCCTGGGCAGCCAACGCGCCGTGGACGCCGACGAAAGCTGGTACGGCAAGAACAAAACACTTCTCAAGCCCAGCCACCCGTTCACCCAAGCCTCGCAGCATCCCGTGACACCCGGCCGGACCACGCGGTACGACATCTCCCTCCTGCCGAACTTCACGAGGATCCCCGCCGGTTACCGGATCCAGATCACCGTCAACAGCCGACCGCCGGCAGACTTCCACTTCCCGGTCGCCCCCACCCCGCAGCAACTGACCGACCTGACAGGCGGTCTGTACACCGTCGAACGTTCCGCGGAAGCGGCTTCGTTCGTCAACCTTCCGCTGACATCACCCGGTGCGGCGACCCCCAGCGAGGACAACTGGGGGCCGGCGTCCTGACCGTTCGGGTCGTCCGTGTATCAGAGCGGGTTGAGGCGGGCCTTGAGCAGGCAGAACTCATTGCCTTCGGGGTCGGTCAGGACATGCCATTGCTCCTCGCCCGTCTGGCCGATGTCGGCCGGGCGCGCACCGAGCTTCAGCAGGCGTTCGAGCTCGGCGTCCTGATCGCGGTCGGTGGCGTTGACGTCGATGTGCAGCCGGGACTTGCCCTTCTCCGGCTCATCCCTGCGACTGAGGATGATCGTCGGCTGCGGACCGCCGAACCCTTCGCGCGGCCCGATCTCCAGCGTGCCGTCGTCCTCGCGATCGAGCACGACGAAGTCCAGGACCTCGCACCAGAACCGCGCCAGCACCTCGGGGTCGCGGCAACCGAGCACGAGCTCACTGATACGACATGCCATAACGAAACCTGCTCTCATCCTCGGAACTGCCGGGGAGGCCACACGCGAACCTCATGGGCTCCCACCAGTGAAAACAACCCCGCGACCGTACCGGACGAGGCGAGCGCGGGCGAAATGTTTTCAGGGCGATTGGCTTCAGTCCAGCAGATCGGGCTGTTCCGCGGTGATCTGGTCCCAGAGAGGGCGGAATTGGAACCAGCCCGGAAGCGCGCCGGAGATCTGTGAACGCACCATCCGCGCTGTCTCGGAGTCGATCAGCTTCGGCTTGCCGGCAGCCATGGCCAGGAGCTGCGCCTGGCAGGACCGTTCCATGGTGATGAAGTACCAGGCGGCCTCGGCCACGGACTGCCCGACCGTGAGCAGTCCGTGGTTCTGCAGGACGACGGCCTTGGCGGTACCCAGTGCCACACCGATCTTGCGGCCCTCCTCCGTATCGTTCACGACCCCTTGATAGTCCGAGTAGAGGCCGTGGTCCTCGAAGAAGGCACAGGAGTCCTGCGTGATCGGGTCCAGCCGGATGCCCAGGCTCGAGAAGGCCTTTCCGTGCAGTGAGTGGGTGTGCGCGGCCGCGACCACATCCGGCCGCGCCCGGTGTACTTCGGAGTGGATGCAGAAGGCCGCGTTGTTGACCGGCCGCTTCCCCTCCAGCAGGGTGCCGTCGTGGTCGACGAGGATCAGGTCCGAGGTCCGTATCTGGCTGAACGCCATACCGAAGGGGTTGACCCAGAAGGCCGTGGGATTCTCCGGGTCGCGTGCGGTGATGTGGCCGGCCACCCCTTCCGAGAAGCCGAAGCGGGCGAACAGGCGGAAGGCCGCCGCCAGTTCCTGCTTTCGGACTTGACGCTCCTCCTCGACGGACAGGTTCTCCTGCGGCAAGGGCAGGGTGACGCCCTCGGGCATGGGGCCGACGGATGCCTGCTGGACGGCTGTGGGTGTCAGGGACATGGGATTCCTGCCTCTCAACGTTCCTACGGATTCGGCTACTTGTTGTTCTTGCGGATCCGGCTACTTCTTGTCGGAGCGCAGGCGTTTGCCGTACATGGCGTTCACCAGGCGCAGGATGAAGCGATAGGACGAGGGGTCGAACGGGAGCATGTGAAGGTCACGGCGCATCGGGAACCGGTTCACGGAGATCGCCTGCAGCTTGGTGTACTTGCGGAATCCTTCGGCGCCGTGCCGGACACCGACTCCCGACGCCTTCCAGCCCCCCATGGGGAGTCCGAGGGCCAGGTAGTTGCTCTGGGCGTCGTTGATGGTGACGCAGCCGGCCTCGAGTCGCGCGGCCAGCTGCCGGGCGCGGGCCATGTTCGAACCGATGATGGTCGCCTGCAGGCCGTACTCACTGTCGTTGGCCAGCCGGACGGCCTCCTCGGCATCGGCGACCTTCATCACGGGCAGCGTGGGTCCGAAGGTCTCCTCGCGCATGCACTTCATGCTGTGATCGACATTGACGAGGAGTGTCGGTTCGAAGAAGCGACCGGGGCCGGGAGCCACATGGCCCCCGACGAGGACACGCGCACCGCGGCTCACGGCGTCCCCGACCTGGTCCTCGACGATCTCCATCTGCGGCGGGAAGGTCATGGCCCCCAGATCGGTGCTGCCCAGCCCCGCGGGCCTGCCCATGGTGACCTCGCGGAACCGCGCTTCCAGCCGGGAGACGAACTCGTCGTACACGGGGGCCTCGACGTAGACCCGCTCGACCGAGGTACAGGTCTGACCCGCGTTGAACAGGGCGCCGTGGAGGGCGACGTTCACGGCCCGTTCCACGGAGGCGTCCGCCAGGACGATCAGGGCGTCCTTGCCGCCGAGCTCCAGCGAGCAGGGGATGAGCCGCTCGCCGGCCCGGGCCGCAACGGCGCGGCCGGTCTTCGTCGACCCGGTGAACATCACGAAGTCGGCGGCTCCGACGAGGGCCTGGCCGGTGGCGCCCGCGCCGGTGACGACCTGGAACACGCCGTCGGGCCAGCCACATTCGCGGGTCATCTGCTCCATGAGGCGCGCGGTCAACGGGGTGTACTCGGAGGGCTTGAGCACGACGGCGTTGCCTGCCGCGAGGGCGGGGATGGCGTCACCGAAGGAGTTGATCAGCGGGTTGTTCCAGGGGCCGATGACCCCGACGACGCCGACCGGTGCCCGACGGGTGTACATGCTGCGGCCCAGCACGAAAGGTGAGAGGGACCGCACCTTCGTGTCGGCGAGGAGACGTTGTGCGTGCTTGGCCCAGTAGGCGAATGCGCTGACGCAGTAGACGACTTCGACGATCGCGTCTTCCTCCGCCTTGCCGTTCTCCGCGACGATGGAGTCGGTGATCTCCTGCCGGTGAGCCAGCAGCCAGCGGCGGCTGCGCGTGAACAGCTCCGCACGCGTTCGGGCGCTCAGCCGTGCCCAGCCGGCCTGTGCGTGCCTGGCCCGGAGGACCGCTGACACCACCTCTTCCGCGGGCGTGTCCGCAACGTGTCCGACCACTTCCCCGGTGGCGGGATTGTCCACTGCGATGCTCGCGTCCGCCGAGTCAGCGGCTGCGGTAACGGTTCGAGTCTGAGTCACGGAATCTCCTGCAGGAACGTTGACTTCGGTTCACCCAGAATGGGACGGTCGTTTGTGCAAGTCAAGAGTCTTGGACAATTGACCAACTTCATCGCGGCGGGGAAGGTTCCCGCGTCGCCGCCAAGGAGCATTCGAGATGAAACGGACAGCGTCGATCACACTCAACGGCTTGGGCGTCCCCGAGTCGCTGCGCTGGCACGAGAACGCCCTGTGGTTCTCCGATCTCGCGCACGGCACCGTCCACCGCTGGGACGGGAGCGGAGAGGCGCAGACCATCACCAAGGTCCCCGGGCGCGCCGGCGGGCTCGGCTGGCTCCCCGACGGGAGGATGCTGGTCGTCTCGATGGACGGCGGCTGCGTCTACCGCCTCGAACGCGATGGGCAACTGATCGAGCACGCGGATCTGCGCCACCTCGTCGGCGGCCCGGTCAACGACATGCTCGTCGATCCGAAGGGGCGGGCATACGTCGGAAACTTCGGCTTCGACTACCACGCCTTCGTCCGGGAGCACCCGAACTCGATGCTCTACGCACCGCCGGGCCCTCCGAAGACCCCGATCGCCTGTCTCGCCCCGGACGGGGAACTGATCGGGCTGACGGAACCGGCACTGTTCCCGAACGGCTGCCTGCTCACCCCGGACGGCACGACCTTGGTCGCCGCCGAAACCCTGGGCATGCGCCTCACCGCCTTCCCTGTCCATCCGGACGGCACTCTCGGCAGTCCACGCCCCTGGGCAGCGCTGATTTCACCGCTGCTGTGGCGCATGGTGAACCATCCGGGGCTGCCCGGCCGGATCACGCGCAGAGTGTCAGCGCTGCTGGATCATCCGGCCATCGCCAAGCGTTCCTCGTCGCCGATCGCCCCCGACGGAATCGCCTGGCACAGCGACGGAGAAAGCATCTGGATCGCCAACGCCCTGCGAGGCGAGTGCGTGCGCGTGGCGGAGGGCGGCCGCGTTCTGGACCGCGTCGCGACGAGCCAGAACACCTTGAGCTGCCTGGTCGCCGGGGGTGACGGCCGCACGTTGTTCGCGGCGACCGTTCCGACCGACGACCCCGTCCGCGCCCGCGAGCTCAATGGCGGCCGCATCGAGATGTACCGACCCTGAACCGTCCGATAACGGTCCGGTTCAATCTCATGTCGTACAGTTGACTTGGACGCTCGACCAAGAGACGCTGTGGATATGAGCCGAAACTCGGAAAGAAGCCACGTCGTCCTGGTGACCGGGGCCGCCGACGGGATCGGGGCGGCGATAGCGGCGCTGGCGGTGGCCCGCGGCCATCGGGTGATGCTGACCGACGTCAATGCGGAAGCCGTCCACTCCGCCGCCCGCCGACTGGGCGACCGCGCCGCGGGTTGCGTACTGGACATCAGGGACCCGGCGGGCTGGGCCAAGGCGTTCGACGCCACCGAAGCTCAGCTCGGCGCCGTCGACGTCCTGATCAACAACGCGGGGATCACCCATACCGGACATGCGCGGGACCTCAGCCTCCAGCAGCACCGCGACATCGTCGAGGTGAACCTGCTCGGGACCATCACGGGCGTGCACACGGCACTCCGCCGCATGACCGAGCGGGGCCGCGGCCACATCATCAACGTCTGCAGCATGACCTCGTTCCTGCCGCTGCCCGGATACTCCACTTACGGCGCCAGCAAGTACGCGATGCGGGGCTTCCACCACAGCGTCGCCCTGGAAGAGCGGGACGGCCCCCTGGACTTCACGATCATCCACCCACCGTCCACCCGGACGAAGATGCTCGAACAGGAGATGGCCGACCCCACGTCAGCGATCTCCTTCGCCGAGAAGTCGTACGCGCCGGAGCAGATCGCGAAGGTCGTCGTCGACGCGATCGTCTCCAAACCGGTCGAGGTGGTGTTCCCGCCCCTCGCCGGACGCCTGCAGCGGATCGCCGGTGTGTTCCCGCGACTGATGCGCTGGGTGCTCCCTCGGGCCGAGGCCAGAGGCGTGCGCCAGAGGGAGCGGCTCGTCTCCGACGGGAAGGCCCGCACAGCCGACACATCCGAGACCCCACGCCGGCCGGTTTCCTGACCGGTCCTGCTTCCGGCCGCCTTGACCCGGCCGGCGATACGAACAATCCAGAAGGGTGCAGTTGTGAGCGCACATGTGGTGTCCCGGCCGGACGTGAAATCGGCTGTCTCCGCCATCGCCGGCCTGAGCGAGGCCCGGATGGCCCAACTCTCCAGGGCGACAGAGCACTTGGATCCGCCGTTCGCCGTGGTGGACCTGGACGCCTTCGACGCGAACGCCGCCGAGCTGGCGCGCAGGGCCGAGGGCCGCGCCACCATCCGCCTGGCCAGCAAGTCGGTGCGCAGCCGCGACCTGATCAGACGTGCGGCCGAGCGGCAGGGCTACCACGGCATTCTCGCCTTCACCCTGCCCGAAGCCCTGTGGCTGGCCGAAGAGCACGCGGACGTGGTCATCGGCTATCCGACAGCGGACCGCACCGCCCTGAAGCAGCTGGCGACGGACGACCGCGCGGCCTCGCGCATCACCCTCATGGTCGACTCGGTCGGCCAACTGGACTTCATCGACGAGGTGGTGGGCTCCTCCCGGCCCGACATCCGCCTCTGCATCGACCTGGACGCGTCCCTGGAACTGGCGGGCGGCCGACTGCACCTGGGCCCGTACCGCTCCCCTGTCCACACTCCGCAACAAGCCGCGTCGCTCGCCCGGACGATCGTGGGCCGAGCCGGGTTCGAACTCGTCGGTGTCATGTCCTACGAGGGCCAGATCGCCGGACTCGGTGACAACCAGCCCGGCTCTCCCCTCAAGCGACTCGCGGTCCGCGCGATGCAGCGCCTCTCCGCCCGCGAACTGGCCGACCGGCGTGCCGCGGCCGTCGCCGCCGTCGAAGCCGTCGCACCGCTGGAATTCGTCAACGGCGGCGGCACCGGCTCCATAGAGCAGACCTCGTCCGAGCACGTCATCACCGAGATCGGTGCAGGATCCGGCCTCTACGGCCCCGGCCTGTTCGACCACTACCGCCGCTTCCGCCCCCGACCCTCCGCCTACTACGTCATGTCCGTCGTGCGCCGCCCGACAACCGGGATCGCCACTGTCCTCGGAGGCGGATGGATCGCCTCGGGCCCGCCCGGCAACGACCGCCTGCCCACGCTGAGTTGGCCCCAGGGCCTGCGGATGAACCCGAGGGAAGGGGCAGGGGAGGTGCAGACCCCGGTCCTCGGCGCGGCGGCCCAGGGGCTCCAGCTCGGTGACCATGTGTGGTTCCGGCATGCCAAGGCCGGCGAACTGTGCGAACGCGTGAACGTCCTCCATCTCGTATCCGGCTCGCAGGTCGTCGAACAGGTCCCGACATACCGCGGTGAAGGCCACGCCTTCCTCTGACGTCCCCTTCCAGGCCCCTCATCCCCCGGAGGCCCGATGTCCACCGAGTCCGAATCTGCGGCGCCCCTCCTGGTGGCATCCGTCGGGCCGGCTTCCGCCCAAGGACCGGCCGAACCCGTCTCGCGCAGCTGGACCACCTTGTTCAGCCTGGTCTGGTTCGGCTACTGGATGGCGAACCTCGTGCCCCTCCAACTGCTGCTCCCGCAGCAACTGGAGACGATCAGCCCGGCGTCCAAGGTGCGCGACTTCGCCATCGTCAACGGCATCTCCGGGCTGGTCGCACTGCTCGCCCTGCCACTGTGCGGGGCGCTGTGCGACCGCTCCCGCAACCGCTTCGGCCGACGAAGGACATGGCTCGGCGCCGGTGCGCTGACATTCGCCGCCGGATTGATCGTCACCGGTGAACAGAGATCGGTCACCGGCGTGAGTGTGGCCTGGGCGGTCAGCATGCTGGGGCTCAGCGCCGCCACCGCCGGTCTGACCGCTGTCATCGCCGACCGCGTACCCGTGCCGCAGCGCGGCATGATCTCCAGCGCCATATACGGCCCCCAAGCCCTCGGCGTGGTGGCCGGAATCGCCATCGTCTCGTCCTTCGGCCTCTCCTTCACGCACAGCTACGCCGTCCTCGCGGTACTCCTGATCCTCTGTGTCGTGCCGTTCCTGGCGGCCTACCGCGACACCACGTACGACACCGAGCCCCCGCTTCGGCTGCACCTGGTGATCGCCTCCATGGGCAGCTCGCTCAGGAACCGCGATTTCGCCTGGGCCTTCGGGGGACGACTGCTGGTCAACCTGGCCAACTCACTGGGCACTTGCTACATGCTCTACTTCCTCACCGACGACCTGAAAGTCGCGGACCCGGAGAGCAGCCTGCTGGCGGTCACCGTCGTCTACCTGCTCGCGGGGATCCTGGCCACCACGGTCGCCGGCGTGCTGTCCGACCGTCTCGGCCGACGCCGGATCTTCGTCGCCCTGGCGGCCGTACTCCAGGCCGTCTCCGGCTTCCTTCTCGCCGGCTTCCCGACCATGACGGTCGCGCTGATCGCGTCGGCACTCATGGGTGGCGGATTCGGCGCCTACATGGCCGTCGACCAGGCGCTGATCACCCAGGTCCTGCCCGACGCCGAGAGCCGGGCAAAGGACCTCGGCATCATGAGCATCGGCTCGGTCGTCCCCCCGACACTGGCCCCTCTGATTGCCAGCTTCATCATCACCTCCGACCGCGGCTATGTCCTCCTGTTCACCGCGGTCGGTGTCACGGCGGCCGTCGGAGCGGCACTCGTCTACCGAATCCGCTCCGTCAAATGACCAGACCCTGGAAGGACCAGCAGATGGCGATCGGTGCGAGCAGCACATGGCGTAACTGGGCCGGGAACGTCACTGCCCGTCCCGTACGGGAGGTGACTCCCGCCTCCGTCGAGGAACTCTCCGCCGCCGTACGGAAGGCCGCCGACGACGGTCTCAAGGTGAAGGCCGTCGGCACCGGACACTCCTTCGCAGCCGCTGCCGCGACCGACGGCGTGATGATCCGGCCCCAACTCCTCACCGGCATCCGGAAGATCGACCGCGAGGCGGGCACGGTCACCGTGGAGGCCGGCACGTCCTTGAAACACCTGAACGTGACCCTGGCCCGCGAGGGACTGTCGCTGACGAACATGGGCGACATCATGGAGCAGACGGTTTCCGGGGCGACCAGCACCGGAACGCACGGCACAGGGCGCGACTCGGCTTCGATCGCCGCACAGATCAAGGGACTTGAGCTGGTCACGGCCGACGGCTCGGTGCTCACCTGCTCGTCGAAGGAGAACCCGGAGATCTTTGCCGCGGCCCGAATCGGCCTGGGCGCGCTCGGAGTGATCAGCGCGATCACCTTCGCCGTCGAGCCGCTCTTCCTGCTCACCGCACGCGAGGAACCGATGACCTTCGACCGGGTCACGGACTCCTTCGACGAACTCATCGCGGAGAACGAGCACTTCGAGTTCTACTGGTTTCCGCACACCGAGAACTGCAACACCTTGAGCAACAACCGCAGCGCGGGTCCGACCGCCCCCGTCGGCAGGCTCAGAGGATGGTTCGAGAACGAGTTCCTCGCCAACGGTGTCTTCCAGGCGCTCAATTCGCTGGGCCGGGCCGCGCCCGCCGCCGTCCCCGGGATCGCGAAGATCACCAGCCGCGGCCTCTCGGCGCGGACGTACACGGACATCCCGTACAAGGTGTTCACCAGTCCGCGCCGCGTGCGCATGATCGAGATGGAGTACGCCGTCCCGCGCCACGCCCTTGTCGAAGCGCTGCGTGAACTGAAGATCATGGTCGACCGCTCGGGTCTGCGGATCAGTTTCCCCGTCGAGGTCCGCACGGCCCCCGCGGACGACATCCCGCTCTCCGTGGCTACCGGCCGCGACAGCGCGTACATCGCCGTCCATGTGTACAAGGGCACGCCGCACCAAGCCTATTTCGACGCCGCCGAGCGGATCTTCACCGCGTACGAGGGGCGCCCGCACTGGGGCAAGCTGCATACGCGCGACGCCGACTACTTCGCCAAAACCTATCCGCGCTTCGGCGAGTTCACGGCCCTGCGGGACCGCCTCGATCCGGAGCGGCGCTTCGGCAACGACTATCTGCGCCGCGTGCTGGGGGACTGAGGGCACGCGGCGAGCAGTACGGTTCCCGCTCCAGCGATGAGGCCAGGTTTCAGTCCAGGTGGGGGGCGGGGCTGCGGGCGAGAGTGACCAGGTGCTCGGCGGTCAGCTGGAGCACCTCCCGGCTGCGTTCGCCGTCCCGGTCGACCAGCCAGCACAAGGTGACCCCGTCCAGCACCGCGTTCAGGTAGCGGGCGAGGACGGGAAGAGGCACCGTCCAGTGGATGTCGGCGCTCGCGGCTGCCTCCTCCAGGACTTCCTCGTGAACCTCCAGGTAGTGGGCGTACTGCCGGCGCGCCAACTCCTCGAAGCCGGCCTGGCGCAAGGCGTAGTGGGTGAGTTCGTATCCCACCTGGTGCTCTCCCGGGGCGAGCTCCACGCCCTCCCAGAACGCGTACAAGCTCCCGGTGATGCGGGTGCCGAGATCGCCTTCCCCGGCGAACGCCTTACGTGCCGCAGCACCGCTGCTGTTGGTGAAACGCGTGATGACCTCATCAAGGAGGTCCTCACGGGAGTCGAAGCAGTAGTGGAAGACCCCCAGCGGCATGTCCGCTTCGTTGACGATGGCGCGCGTCGTCGCCTTCGCGACTCCATCGCGGACCATCACCCGGATCGCCGCTGCGATGAGTGCTTCACGTCGGTCCTTCGCTGCCATACGGGCCATTCGACTGCCGTTCTCCCGAGGTCGACTACGTTCACCTCACATGCTAACTCGCGTCTTGGACGATTGACCAAAACTCTGTGAGCGGCATGCTCGACGTCGAAGATCGGAAACGACCCGTACCCTCGTCCACCGGCCGACCGCGGAATCCGATGCTTCCCTCACCGCCGCTTCGCATGCCGGGTGAGTACCTGTGCATCGACGTCTTACGCACGGGAAACGAGGGGCTCGCCGGGCGGCCTCTAGCCTCACGGGGCATGACGGGGAACCGAATTCGCCGACCTGACCAGTCCGTCCGTATTCCCGGCTGGGGATCCATCCGCGGCCGTGTGGCCATCGTCCTTGCCGTACCCACTTGTCTGCTCCTCGCCCTCACCGGGCTGGGCGTCGTCGACCGCGCCCACGACTGGTCCGCTGCGCGGGCCACGGAGTCGCAGGTCGTCGTCCTGCTGCGCGTGCAGGACCTCGTCCGTGAGCTCCAGCGTGAACGCGGCCTCACCAACGGCCTGTTGGGCGGCGACGAGGAGTACCGGGACGAGGTCCGCGAGGCGCGGGCGCGCACCGATGACGCCCGTACGTCCTTGACGGGGGTGCTCTCGGCGGAGAGCGGTGATCTGCCCGAGGCCGCGGCCTCCGCCCTCCGCCGGGCCCAGCTCCCCCTCGCCGACCTGACCGGCACCCGCACCGGCGTCGACACCGGCACCGCCGACCGCACCGTCACCCTCCGCTTCTACACCGCGGCCGTCACCGCCCTGATCGACGCCGAATCGGCCGGCGTGCCCGACGGCGATCGCGGTATCGCCCAAGGTGTGCAGGCGTTGCAGGCCCTGGCCCGCGCCACGGAGGCGGTCGCCCTCGAACGCGGTTCCCTGAACGGCGTGTTCGCCGCGAAGGGGTTCCGTTCCGGCGAGTACCTCGACTTCACCGAGATCCGGGCCACCCGTGTCGCCGAGCTCGGCCAGTTCCGCCAACTCGCAGGCGGTGGCGAGGAGTCCGCCCTCGACCGAGCCTTCAAGACTGCCGCGGCCCGCCGCGTCACCGCGTACGAAGCCAAGGCCGAAGCGGGCGCCGACGGCTCACCCCTCGATGTCACCCCCGCCCGTTGGTGGGCCGACATGACGACGCTCGTCGACGATCTGCACGCCGTGCAGAAACAGGTCGGTGACGACGTACGGGCAGGAGCGGGCCGGACCGGCGACGCGGCCACCCGGCAGCTCATCGGCTTCCTGGGCCTGGGCGCGCTGATCCTCGCCGTCGCCTCCGCACTCGCGGTGTTCTCGGCCCGCTCCATCACCCGCCCCCTGGGCGCCCTGGCCGACGAGGCGGACGCGGTCGCGGGCAGCAGGCTTGCGGAGGCGGTCAAGCGCATCCAGGAGGCGGACCCCGACACCCCGCTGCCCGAGCATCCCGAGACGGCCGAAGTCCCGGGTACCGCACGGGAGATCACCCGGCTCGTCGCCGCCCTGCACAACGTCCAGCGCACCGCCGTCCGTCTCGCCGCCGAGCAGACCGTTCTACGCCGCAACAGCACCGAGTCCCTGGCCAGCCTGGGCCGCCGCAACCAGTCCCTCCTCATCCGCCAGCTGGGCCTGATCACCACCCTGGAGAGCCAGGAACTCGACCCCGACGCACTCGCCGAGCTCTTCGAACTCGACCACCTGGCCACACGCATGCGCCGCAACGCCGAGTCCCTGCTCGTCCTTGCCGGCGAGGAGTCCCCGGCGCGCCCCTGGCCTGGCACGGTCACCGTCACCGAGGTGGTGCAGTCGGCCATCTCCGAGGTCGAGCAGTACCAGCGGGTCGCCGTCACCGACATCGAACACTGCCGCGTCCGCGGCCACTGCGTCGCCGAACTCTCCCACCTGCTCGCCGAGTTGGTGGAGAACGCGCTGATGTTCAGCTCGCCCAAGCAGCCCGTCGAGCTCTACGGCTGGCGGGACGGCGGCGAGTACTGCCTCGCGGTCGTCGACCGGGGCATCGGCATGACGGCGGAGCGGATGGCCCAGGCCAACGCCCTGCTGTCCGGCAAGAGTGGCTCCCTGCTCACGGCGCCCACCCGGTTCCTCGGCCACCATGTCGTCGGCGCACTCTCCGATCGCCTCGGCGCCCACGCCGAGTTGCGGCCCACACAGGGCTCGGGCGTGACAGCGTACGTAGCCCTGCCCGCAACGCTCGTCCAGGCATCGGATACCTCAATCACCTCCGCAGCCCGGTGAGTTCACGCCGGTGCTCGCAGCCGTTCGCGTCACCGTGCCCGCGTGTCGTGTCACGGTGTGCGGGCTGTCATACGGTGTTGCTCCAGTCGTACGGCCCTCCGCCGCGCCACTCGATCAGCTCGGGGTCGTCGATGGCCGTATCCGTTGTGGGCAGACCCGCACGGTGAAGGTATTCCAGCACGTCGAACAGGCTGTACGCGGTGCCCATGCGCTCGCCGTGGACCGTCACCCGCCGCCCTCCGTCCGACTGCGGCGGAAGCACGACCACAGGGGGGCTCTCGTCCATAACTCCACCATGCGCCGGAACCGGCCGTCACGCAGCTCGGCGACCATCGCAGCGGTCTGACGCCGCTGGTCAGCGGGGTCGCCCGGAGATTTAACGAGGGGCGTTCTGAACGGTGAGAACGTGCACCCCGGAGGGGTCCTGATCCTCCAGAACCCGCCAGCGGTGCGGGGTTCCGCCTGGGTAGAGCAGACTGTCACCGGCGTGGAGGCGGTGCAGTTCGCGGCCGCCGGGGCCCAGTAGGTCGATCTCGATCGCGCCGTGGACCACATAGAGGAACTCGTCACCCGGGTGGTCGTAGTACTCCTCGAAGTCGGTGGGTCCTCCCGTGTATTCGACCGGGTGGACGGCGAATTTGGGTGCCCCCAGCATTCGCGCCGAGCCGCCGCTGTTGACCACGGGGGTGCCGGTCCCCTCCCGTACGACATGGATGTCGGCGGGAGAGGTCGCCGAGTGCGCCAGCAGGGCCTGTTGGGTGGTGCCGAGCGCCTGGGCGATCCGGTGCAGCGAGGGCATGCTCGGGCGGGTCAGCCCGCGCTCCAGCTGGCTGAGGAAGGGGTGCGAAAGGCCTGCGCTGCCCGCGAGCTGGACAAGGGTGAGGCCGCGCTCCTTGCGTAGCCGTCGGATCGCGTTGCCGAGCTGCTGGTCCGGATCGGTGGGGGTTTCGGTGGGGCGGTCTGCCATGACGGAGATCCTAAGCGGTCACTTCGGAGTGGGATTTACTCCCGCGAAACACATACCTCTTACGCTCAATGTTGATGTGACGAACATTCTAGGCGAGGAGCCCGAATGACCGCGACCACCGCCGACCGACCCTCCACGGCCGGATTCCTCGATGCCATGGCCGCCCTCGCCGGCGGCGTCTGCGTGGTGACCACCGCCGCAGCCGATGGCACACCTGCCGGATTCACCAGCACCGCCGTGATGAGCCTCAGCCGCACGCCGGAGCTGATAGCGATCGGTGTCCAGCACGGCAGCCGCACCCTGCCGCTGCTCCAGGACGGCGGCAGGCTGGCCCTCAACATCCTCGCCGCGAACGGCGAATCCGTCTCACGGCGGTTCGCCGATCCGGCCGCTGACCGGTTCGCCGGGCTGGAGTGGACGACGGGAGAGGGAGGTGTGCCGCTGCTGCTCGCGCAGAGCACGTACGCCGTCGTGTGCCGCGTACGGGAAGAGGTGGCGGCCGGGGACCACCTGCTGCTGATCGCCGACATCGAGGAGATCGTCCCCGGCCAGGGCGGCATCAGCGCTCTCGTCCACCACGCCCGCCGTTACCACGGCATCGGCGCATGAGCGGGCGCGACTGGTTCTCCGTACGGGAGACCGGGCCCGGGACCTTCCTCCTCGCCGAGCCCGGGCACGTCAACAGCTATCTCGTCGTGGGCGACGACCTCGCCCTGCTGTACGACACCGGGATGGGCATCGGGGACATCGGGCGCGAGGTGCGTGCACTGACCTCGCTGCCGCTGCTCGTCGTCAACTCCCACCACCACTACGACCACCGGGGCGGCAACGCCTCGCTCGTGGGCGAGGCCAAGGACTTCGCCGTCCACGAGGCGGGCGGGGACCTGCACGGCGAGCCCGCACCGCGCGAGTGGCTCGAGACGTACTCGCACATCGCCCAGGACATGCGACAGCGCTACATCGAGCTGAGCGCACTCTCCGCAGAGGGCTTCTTCCTCACCGACTCGCGGATCGAGGTGCGGCCCGTCCCCGAACTGGCCCAGTGGCGTATCGACGCGGTGCGACCGACCCGGCTGCTGAGGGAAGGGGAGCAGCTCGACCTGGGCGGGCGGAGGCTGCACGTCCTGCACACCCCCGGCCACTCGCCCGACGGCATCTGCCTCTGGGAGCCGGAGAGCGGCCAGCTCCTCGCCGGCGACACCCTGATCAGCGGCACCTTCTTCGCCCATGTGCCGGGCGCCGATGTACCCGCCTTCGCCGCATCGACTCGGCGACTGGCCGAACTCCCGGTCAGGACAGCGCTGTTGGGGCACAACCTCCGCCACCGTGAGGACCATTACTTCGTGGGACGGGTCGCCGAAGCCTTCGATCAGGTGGTACGCGGACGGACCCGCCCGGTCCGCCGCCAGGACATGTTCGGCGCGCCCGCGATGTGGCACGCCTTCGACGGCTTCGCGGTACTCACGGCACCGGAGAGCGGAGACACGCGATGACGGCGACGGCACTGCTGCTGCGCGGGGCGCGGCTGCCCGAAGGGCAGGTCCGGGACGTACTGATCGAGGACGGGCGGGTGTCGGCCGTCGCACCGGCCGGTCAACTCCCCTCCGTACGTGAGGAGATGGACCTCTCCGGCTTCATCCTGCTGCCCGCCCCCGCCGAACCCCACGCCCACCTCGACAAGGCCCTCACCTGGGACCTGGCCGGTGCACCACCCTGCGACCTGCCCGGGGCGGTCGCCGCCTGGCACGGCTATGCCGAGCAGGTGACGGAGGAGGACGTGCTGGTCAGGGCCCGCCGCGCCCTGGACGAACTGGTCGCCAATGGCGCGACCGCCGTCCGCACCCACGCCGACATCCTGCCCGGCCCCGATCCGCTCCGGGGGCTTCGGGCGCTGTTGCGGCTGCGCGAGGAGCTGAGCGAGCGGGTCGCACTGCAGATCGCCGTACTGCACATCGAGGCACCCGACGAAGTCCTCGACGAGGCACTGGAGTTGGGAGCCGACCTGCTCGGCGGCTGCCCGCACCTCTCCGACGACCCGCAGGCCGCCGTCGCCCGTGTCCTGACCATCGCCGAGCGGCACGGCGTCGGCGTCGATCTGCATGCGGACGAGCATCTCCGTCCGGATCCGAAGGATCTGCTGCTGCTCGCCCAGGCGGTACGGGAGCGGGGCTTCGCCCACGGTGCGACCGCCGGCCACTGCGTGGGCCTTGGCGGTCTGGACCCGGCCGAGGCCACCCGGATCGCCAAGGAGGCGGCGGCCTCCGGGATCGGGGTCGTCGCACTGCCGCTCACCAACCTCTACCTCCAGGGCCGCGACACCCCTGCCCGCACCCCACGCGGTCTGACCGCCGTACGCGCCCTCCTGGACGCGGGCGTGCCGCTGGCCGGGGGTGGCGACAACATCCGCGACCCCTTCAACCCGGTGGGCAGGGCCGACCCCCTGGAGACCGCTGGACTCCTCGTCGTAGCAGGTCACTTGACACTGCCCGAGGCCGTCCACGCGGTGACCACCGGCGCCCGCACGGTCCTCGGGCTGCCCGTAGCAGGGCCGTACGAGGGTGCGATCGCCGACCTCCTCGCCGTACGGGCCGACTCGCTCTCCGGGGCTGTCGGTGCCTCGTACCCGGACCGGATCGTCTTCAAGGGCGGGCGAGCGGTGAGCCGTACCACGGTGATCCGCGAAGCGCTCTGACTAGTCCCGGGCGTAAACGCCCGGGACATCACCCCGAAACAAAGAATGTTGATGCTACGAACATCGGTGAATGCATCACAGGTTCAAAGGAAGGAGTCGACGTGGCGACAGCAGTGCAGACGGCGCTGAGCTTCGTAGCCGTCGACAAGCGTTTCGACAGCGGGACCACCGCGCTCTCGGGAGTGGAACTCCACGTCGGTGCAGGGGAGTTCGTCGCAGTCGTCGGCCCCTCCGGATGCGGCAAGTCCACCCTGCTGCGGCTCGCCTCCGGTCTCGATGCCCCCAGCGCGGGCGAGATCAGCACCCCGGGCGGGGACATCGGCTACGTCTTCCAGGACGCCACCCTGTTGCCCTGGCGCAGCGTCCTCGCCAATGTGGCACTGCCCGCCGAACTGGCCGGCCGTCCCAAGGCCGAACGGCACGAGCGCGCCATGGACGCCATCCGTCTCGTCGGCCTCGACGGCTTCGAGGAGCAGTTGCCGGGACAGCTCTCGGGCGGGATGCGGATGCGGGTGTCGCTGGCCCGCGCGCTGATGATGCGCCCCGCGCTCTTCCTCTTCGACGAACCCTTCGGCGCGCTGGACGAGATGACCCGGCTTCGTATGCAGGAGGAGCTCCAGCGGATCTTCGCGGAGACGGGATTCGCGGGTCTCTTCATCACGCACTCGGTGACCGAGGCGGTCTTCCTGGCCAACCGGGTCGTGGTGATGTCGGCTCGACCTGGACGCATCACCGCCGAGTTCGAGGTCCCGTTCGCCCACCCCAGGCCCGCATCGCTCCGTTACGAACCGGAGTTCGCCGCGATCGCGGGCGCGGTCTCCGGGGCCCTGCGAGGAGAGGCCCAGTGAGTACGAACACCCCGGCTGCCACGGCCGCCGACGCGCCGACTGCCCACGCAACCCCTGCTGCCGCGGTCGCAGCCGGCCCGAGCCCCGGCGCAACGTCGGCGGCCTCCGAACCTGCCGTCACCGGTCCGAGCGCTGCCGCTCCGGCCCACGAGGCGAAGACCCCCGTGCACCAGTCCGATGCTGCCGCAGACGCCACGGTCGAGACCTTCCCGGCCGCCAATGCGTCCGTCCGCACACGCCGGGGCCCCGTCGCCCTGCTCGCCCCCATCGGCTCGCTCGCCGTCGCCATCGGCCTCTGGTACGCGGTGAGTTATCTGCTCCTCGCCCCCGCCCGCCGCTTCCTCGTGCCGCCCCCGCACCAGGTACTCCAGGTCGCCGTCCTCGACTGGACCCACCTGCAGCCCATGCTCCAGGCCCTCGCCCTCACCGCGCAGGTCGCCCTCGCCGGACTCGCCATCGCCGCCGCCCTCGGCATCACCGGGGCCGTCGTGATGAGCCGGGCCCGCTGGCTGGAGCGCTCCCTCTACCCCTACGCCGTCATCCTGCAGACCGTCCCGATCCTCGCCATCGTCCCCCTCATCGGCCTCTGGTTCGGCTTCGGCTTCACCAGTCGGGTCGTGGTCTGCGTCCTCATCGCCCTCTTCCCGCTGATCGCCAACACCCTCTTCGGATTGCAGTCCGTGGACCGCGCACACCACGACCTCTTCACCCTCCAGAAGGCGAGCCGCTGGGACCGCCTGCGCAAGCTGGAACTGCCCGCGGCGCTCCCGGCCATCTTCACCGGGCTGCGTACCTCCTCCGGGCTCTCCGTCATCGGCGCGATCGTCGGCGACATGTTCTTCAAGCAGGGCGCGGCCGGCATCGGCACCCTCCTCGACATCTACCGCTCACGGCTCCAGTCCGAGGACCTCTTCGCCGCGATCATCCTCGCCTCCCTCTTCGGGGTCGCCGTCTTCGCGCTCTTCACGTTCCTGTCCCGCCTCGCCATCGGCTCCTGGCACGCGTCCGGGCGCAGCTAAACGCTCCGCTGGAAGTGCCGCGATATGCCGTTGACCGTCTGCGACACCGTCGTGGCTGGTCGCGCAGTTCCCCGCGCCCCTTCAGGGCGCTTCCCAACCGCAGTGGACTTCACCCGACCTGCTCAGCCGGCCCCACCCCCTCTCCGCTTTCCCGTCACAGCCCCTTCCGGGAGACAGTCATGCCAATTTCCGCCAGAAGAAGCCTTGTTGCGGGACTGAGCGCCTCGCTCCTTCTCGCCGCCACCGGCTGCGGAGCCGGCGCCACCACCGCCGCCGGTTCGTCCGCCGACCTCGAGCCCGCTCCCGCCGCTCAGCGCCTCGACAAGGTCTGTCCCGCCACCGTCGTCGTCCAGGCCGACTGGGAGCCCGAGGCCGAACACGGTCCGGTCTACAACCTCGTCGGCCCCGGCTACACCGTCGACACCGACAAGAAGCGGGTCACCGGCCCCCTCGTCATCGGCGGCAAGGACACCGGCGTCAAGATCGAGGTACGGGCGGGCGGTTCGGCCGTCGGATACCAGACCCCCGCCTCGCAGATGTACATCGACCAGTCCATCACCCTCGGCATGGTCACCACCGACAGCGCCATCCAGTCAGCGGGCAAGCAGCCCGTCACCGCCGTCGCCGCGCTGATGAAGAAGAGCCCGCAGGTCCTGATGTGGGACCCCGAGACCCACCCGGACTGGAAGACCGTCGCCGACATCGGCAAGAGCGGGGCCAAGGTCGTGTACCGCGACGGCGAGGTCTTCGCCCCGATGCTGGTGGCGAAGGGTCTCATCAAGAAGAGCCAGCTGGACGGGAGTTACGACAGCGCCCCGTCCCGCTTCGTCGCCGACCCCTCCATCGCGCAGCAGGGCTTCGCGACCGCGGAACCGTACATCTATGAGCACGAGGTCGCCGCCTGGAAGAAGCCGGTCGAGTTCCAGCTGCTGTCCGATGTCGGCTACACCGTCTACCCGGAGGCACTCTCCGTCCGCACCGGTGCGCTGAAGAAGCTCAGCCCCTGCCTGAAGAAGCTGGTTCCCGTCATCCAGCAGTCGGCCGCCGACTTCGCCGCCGCACCGGACACAGCGGTCACACTCATCGACGACATCGTCAAGCAGTACGCCACGAGCTGGGTCTACTCCAAGGGCACCGGCCAGTACGCCGCCAAGGAGATGGTCGAGCTCGGCATCCTCGGCAACGAGGCCGACGGATCGATCGCGAGCTTCGACAAGACGCGGGTGACCGACTCCCTGAAGACCTTCGGGCCGATCCTCACCGCGAGCGGCGTCAAGATCCCGGCCGGGCTCAGCGCCGAAGACCTGGTGACCAACGAATTCATCGACACCAAGATCGGAATGAAGTAATGGCCGTCGACCCCAAGGGCACAACCCTCTCCGCCGCCGAACTGCGCCGGATGACCGAACTGGTCGCGGACGAGGCGGTATTGGACGCCGAAGCAGGTCCTGCGTACCGCACCCCCGGCATCGAGGAATTCTGTACGGAGGCCGCCGCACTCCTGGGCGAGGATGCCGTCGTACGCGAGGACTCCGCCCTCGACAAGGCGTCCCGCGACTGGGCGCACATGTCGCCGATCCTCGCCGCCAAGCTCCCCGCCGGCCGCGCCGAAGTGGTGCTGCGCCCGTCGTCGTACGAGCAGATCCAGCCCCTCGTCGCCCTCGCCCATCGTCTGCGCATCCCGCTCACCCCGCGCGGCAAGGGCACCGGAAACTACGGTCAGGCGATCCCGCTCCACGGCGGCGCCGTCCTCGACCTCACCGGATGCGGACGCGTCCTGGGCGCGGGCGACGGGTGGATCAGGGCCGAGGCGGGCGCGAAGATGTCCGACCTGGAGGCGCATGCGCGCACGCTGGGCCAGGAGCTGTGGATGTTCCCCTCCACGTTCGGGACATCGCTCGGCGGCTTCCTCTGCGGCGGGAACGGCGGCACGGGATCGCTCGCCAACGGCACCAACGGGGATGGTTTCGTACGGGAGTTGACCGTCGTCCCGTGCACAGCGGAGGCCGAGCCCTTCACCGTACGCGGCGAGGAGGCCCTCCCGTACATCCACGCCTACGGCACCACCGGCATCACCGCGACCGCGACCGTCGCCCTCCAGCCGGCCCGGGACTGGACCGGTCTCTTCGCCTCCTTCGACACCTGGACCGCCGCCACCGCGGCCCTCTCCGACCTCGTACGCCTGGAGCCCGCCCCGCGCCTGGTCTCCCTCGACGAGCCCGGCCTCGTCGAGACCTTCGAGGCCGACCCGGCCCTCGACCCGGTGGCGCTGAGCGTCCGCGCGATCATCGAGGAGCGGGCCGAGGACGACGCCCGGGCGATCATCGAGAAGCACGGCGGCCGGGTGACGGAGGTACGTCCCGCGCCGCGCGGCCCGGCTCTCATCTCCTCGCTCTCCTTCAACCACCCCACGTACCACCTGATGAAGGCCCAGGACGGCTACTTCCACCTGGAGATCGGCGGCGACGTACTGCTCGGCGATCCGGCGGCGGTCAAGGCCGTCTTCCCCGGCACGGTGCTGCACCTGGAGGGGATGCGCTCGGGGACCGTCGGCATGCTGATGGCGCACTACCAGGACGAAGCCACCGTGTACGAGGGGATCGCCGCCCTGGAGGCACTGGGCGTCGGCGTCCATGACGTCCACAACTGGTACGTCGACCGGCGCGTCGACCTCGTCCGTGCCACCGCCCGCACCGCCGACCCGCTGGGGCTGCTCAACCCCGGCCACCTCCTGGGAGCGCGCTGACCATGGCCTTCACCCGCTTCACCGACCTCAGCGGACCGTCGGTCACCGACCTGTCCGCCGACACCGTGGCCGTCCTTCCCGTCGGCGCGATCGAGCAGCACGGGCCCCATCTTCCTGTCGCCACCGACTACTTCATGGCCGAGGCGATAGCGGAGGGCGCTGCCATGGCCGCCTCCGACAGCTGCGACATCACGCTGCTGCCGGGCCTCGCGTACGCCAAGTCCGACGAACACGCCTGGTCGCCGGGGACGCTGTGGCTCAGCGCCTCGACGCTCTTGGCGGTACTGGACGACCTGGGACGTTCTCTCGCCAAGGGCCCCGTCCGACGGCTCGCGTTCCTCAACGCACACGGTGGCAACAGCGCGCTGCTGGGGGTCGCTCTACGCGAACTCCGCACCAAATACGGTCTGTTCACCTTCCTGTTGCACGCCGCGCTCCCCGCGGACCAGGGCGGCGCGTCCCCGTCCGGCGAGCTGGGTCTGGGGGTGCATGGTGGGCTGAAGGAGACCGCGGCGATGCTCCACCTCCACCCGGAGACGGTGGACATGTCGCTGGCCGAGCGGAGTGTCCCCGAGCACCTGACCGCCTACGAGCACATCGGCTTCGGCAAGTCCGTCTCCTTCGGCTGGACGAGCGACGACTTCGGCACGGGCAACGGTGTCATCGGCGACCCGACCGGAGCCACCCCCGAACTCGGCCGCAAACTCGTCGACACCGCCATCGCCGACAACGCGGCCGCACTGCGCGAATGCGCCCGCTTCCTGCCTTCCGCCTGAACGCCATCTCTTGACCGCCTTCTTCTGAACGCCTTCTTCCTGAACGCCTTCTTCCTGACCGCCTGACGTCGAGGACACCCGCCATGGCCATCCCCCCGCTCCACAAGCCGCTCAGCGAGATCACCGCCCACCACATCACCGCAGGCGACACGGTCAAGCTCGCCGTCCTCACCGGACCGGCCGACGGCTCACCGACCACCGTCGTCTTCGAGGTGTGGGAGCCGGGCGGCGCCCAGCCGCTCAACTGGCACCCCGAGTCCGTGGAGACCTTCGTCGTGCTCGCGGGCGAGGGCCGCGCGGTGAGCGACGAGCACGAACGCGACCTCGCACCCGGCGATGTGCTGGTCCTGCCCCTCGGCTCCAAGCACCGGATCACCAACACCTCGGCCACCGAGCGGCTCTACACCCTCACGATCATGTCCCCCGACGAAGGCTTCGCCGACCTGATCCAGCGCGGCCCCTTCGCGGTGCTCGACGACGCGGACCTGGCCGTCCTCGGAGCCGCCCGATGAGCGAACTCCTAGACGCCTTCTGGTCGTACGAACAGGCCCTCGGCGCCAATGACTTGGCGGGCCTCGACCACTGGTTCCTGGACGCCCCGGACACGGTGCGCGCCGAGGGCTCGATGGTGCTGAGCGGGCATGCCGCCATCTCGGACTTCCGCCGCGGCCGCAGCGCGGGAGCCCCGGCCCGTACGGTCGAGCGCGTCCATGAGGTGAGGATCGCCGAGGACGTCGCGGTACTGACCGCCGAAACGCTGCGGGCCAGCGGGACGCGCGGGATACAGACTCAGGTGTGGCGGCTGACGGGCGCGGGCTGGCGGATCGCGGCCGCGCACGTCAGCGCGGTGCCGGATCCGGTGGCGGACGAAACTCCGGACCCCGCGGTGTGGCGGGTCGTGGGAGAGCCGCTGGTCGCCGGGGCGGAGGCGGGACCGCTCGCCGGTGTACGTACTGCCGTCAAGGACCTCTTCGCCGTTGCCGGACAGCGGATCGGCGGGGGCAACCCGCAGTGGCTGGCCGAAGCGCCGGTGGAGCCCCAACATGCCGACGCTGTACGGGAATTGCTCGGCGCCGGCGTCCGGCTCGCCGGGATCGTCCAGACCGACGAACTCGCCTTCAGTCTCGCCGGGACCAACATCCACTACGGCACCCCCGTCAACCCCGCCGCCCCCGGCCGGATCACCGGCGGCTCCAGCAGCGGTCCGGCGGCGGCGGTCGCCCGCGGTTGGGCGGACCTGGGGCTGGCCACGGACACCGCGGGCTCGATCCGGGTCCCCGCCTCCTACTGCGGCCTCTACGGCTGGCGCCCCACCCACGGAGCCGTCCCCACCGGCGGCCTGCTCCCGCTGGCCCCGTCCTTCGACACGGCGGGACTGCTCGCCCGGGACCCGGACCTGCTGCGTACGGCGGCGAAGGTGCTCCTGCCCCGGGACGACGAAGCCCCGATGACCACGCTTCTGGTCGACGACGCCCTCACCGCGCTCGCCGAAACCGAGGTCCAGGCATCCTTCGAGGCGGCATGCCGGGCGCTCTCCCTCCGCACCGGCCTGGAGCTCGTCCGGACCGACACCGGCATGGCCCCACACCTGGAGGAGTGGCTGCCCGCCTTCCGTACCGTCCAGGCGGCCGAGGCGTGGGCCGCGCACGGGGCGTGGATCGAGAAGCACCCGGGCGCGCTGGGGGCCGACATCGAGGCCCGGTTCGCCGGGGGGAGCCAGGTCACGGAGGGGGAAGTGCGTGACGCCAACTCCGGGCTCCTGTCCGCCCGTTCGGTCGTCGTCGAAGCCCTTCCGCCCGGCACGGCTCTCCTTCTCCCCGCCACGAGCAGCCCGGCCCCCCGCGCCGATGCGACACCGGCCGAGGTCGAGACCGTACGAGCCGCGACCCTCCGCCTCACCTGCATTGCCTCGCTCGCCGGGCTGCCCGCCGTCACCATGCCCCGGCTGCGGGTCCGCGACCTCCCGGTCGGCCTCTGCGCGATCGGCGCACCGGGCACGGACCACGCCCTCCTGGAGCTGACCCATGCTTGAAATCGGCCCCAACTCCCGCAACTCCTGGCGCGCGGACGCCAAGCACGTCGACCTCCGTCGCCCGCAACGCCCGGCCCGCCCCGTGACCGTGGAGGCTCAGCCCCAGATCCTGACGCTCGACCTGGCCAGGACGGCGATCGTCGTCATCGACATGCAGAACGACTTCTGCTCGCCCGACGGCTGGCTGGCCTCGATCGGCGTGGACGTGTCCCCGGCCCGCACCCCCATCCCCGTACTCCAGCGGCTCCTCCCCGCACTCCGGGCGGCCGACGTCCCCGTCGTCTGGCTCAACTGGGGCAACCGCCCCGACCGCGCGAACCTCCCACCCGGTGTCCTCCACGTCTACGACCAGGGTGGAAGCGGAGGCGGCCTCGGCTCCCAACTGCCCACTGGGGCAAGGGTTCTGGAGCGCGACAGCGCGTCCGCCGACATCACCGCACCCCTCTTCGCGGCACCCGGCGACCTGCACATCGCCAAGTACCGCATGAGCGGCTTCCAGGACACCGAACTCGACAGCGTCCTGCGCAATCTCCGCGCCGACACGCTCCTGTTCGCCGGAGTCAACGCCGACCAGTGCGTCCTCGCCACCCTCATGGACGCGGCGAGCCTCGGCTACGACGTGCTGATGCTTCAGGACGCGGTGGCCACCACCTCACCCACGTACTGCATGGACGCCACCGTCTACAACGTCCGCCAGTGCTTCGGCTTCACCCTCACCGCCGCCGACCTCCAGGAAGCCCTGTGACGCTCCTCCAACCCCATCAGGGTCCCGTCGACGGCGACCACTACCTCCCCGCCGACCCAGCCGCAGTGCACTGGGGTCTGCTCCCCAACGCCCGCTCCAAACCGGCCCTTTCGGTCCCCTCCGGCGCGAGCGTCAGCCTCGACACCATCAGCCACGAGGGCATCCTCGCCGACCAGGGCCGAGACCCGGCCGCCTTCTTCGCCGCGGCCGGCATCCACGGCATCCTCCACGACACGGCCGAACTCGCCGCGTCCACCCGACTTCACGACCCCGCCGCCCACGGCCCGCACGTGGTCACAGGACCCGTCCACATCCAGGGGGCCGAGCCCGGCGACGTTCTCGAAGTGGAAGTCCTCCGCCTGCGCCGCCGCGCCCCCTACGGAGTGATCAGCAACCGCCACGGCAAGGGCGCGCTCCCCGGCGAATACCCTCAGGGCCCCGGCCCCGACCCGGTCAGCCTGGTCGCCACCGTCGACGACGACGGCCGTGGCCGCCTCCCCGTGGGCGACGGTCGCGACATCCGCTTCCCGCTCCGTCCCTTCCTCGGCATCATGGGCACCGCCCCCGCAACCGTTGCCCCGGTCCACTCGGTGCCTCCCGGCCCGCACGGAGGCAATCTCGACGTACGCCACCTCGGCGTCGGCGCCCGCCTCTTCCTCCCCATTGCCGTCGAAGGCGCCCTCTTCTACGCCGGCGACCCGCACTTCTCCCAGGGCGACGGCGAAGTGGCCCTCACCGCCTTCGAAGCCCCGCTGCGCGCGACCCTCCGCCTCACCGTCCACCGCGACCCCGCTCTCCGCCGACTCGCATCCCGCCTGCGCGCCCCCTTCGCAGAGACCGACACCGAGCACATCGTCATGGGCTTGGACACCGACCTCGACGAGGCCATGCGCGATGCCGTACGCGACGCCCTCACCCTCCTCGACGAGCGCTTCTCCGTTCCCGGACCGGTGGCCCTCGCCTACCTCAGCGCGGCCGCCGACTTCCAGGTCTCCCAGGTGGTCGACATCGTCAAGGGCGTCCACTGCCGCATTTCCAAGGCGGACCTGACCTTCTGACGCCGAGTGGGGAGCCGACATCGCCCTCCGGCCAGGCGGCCGCACATCGCAGGGCGCCGAGGAGATGCGCCCTGAAGGCTGGATCGGCGTAGGCCTCGGGCGCATGGCCGAGTGCGGTGTAGAAGCTGCGCCCTCGGCCGTGGTGCCGGTACCAGACGAGGGGGTGATCGGCCCCCATGCAGCCGCCGGTGTAGGTCGTCTCGTCCACGGTGGCCAGCACTGTGACGTCGCTGGGCGGTGCCCTGAAGTCGTACCACTCGTCGGTCCAGTGCCACTGCCGCGGAAGGTGTGCGGTGGCCGGGTGCGAGCGGTCGACCGTGAGGACGGCAGGCTGCACCGGCGGATGCCCGGCGAACCGGGCGCCGAGGAGTTCACCGTAGGCGGGCCACTCGTACTCGGTGCAGGCGGCGGAGTGGACGCCCAGGAATCCGCCACCGCCCGCGACGTGTTCCAGCAGCGCCGACCGGCCAGGTTCGTCGAGGACCTCGCCGCTGGTCGACAGGAACACGACGGCGTCATAGCCGTCGAGGGAGCGCAGGGGCTCCTCGGTGGCGTGGACCACGAACCCGTGTTCGGCGCCCAGTTCACGGAAGGCGGCCACGCCGGCGGGTATGGAAGCGTGCCGGTACGCGGCGGTCGCCGTGTACACGAGGATCTGGCGGTCAGACATGCGTGCTCCGGTGCGAGGAGGGATTCATCGGCGGGTGAGGGACACCCGGCAGCGCAGGACGTGCTCGCCGGGATCGAGTACGCCGCGCAGTGTCGGCAGGGCTGTGCGCGGGTGCAAGAGATGCGAGCCCGGCAGCGGCAGTACGACGACCCCTTCGCGGGGTGATGTGTCGGCGGCGAGGCAGACGATCTCGCTCACAGCGGCGTCGGCCGTCGCCCGGGCCAGGCCGGGGTGCTCCGTGAAGTTGTGGGGTGTCGCACCGAGGCCGGTCTTCGGGACGCAGAAGGCGCCTTCGGCCGTGTACAGCAGGCGACCGGTGGTGATGCGGTGCTCGCGCAGGTGCCCGCCGTCGGTGTGCCGCAGCCGGGTCTCGACGGTCACGTCCGGCCATGGCTGCCAGCGCACGACGAGCGTCACGCCGTCGATCCGGGACTCGCCGGCGGAACGCGTACGCCAGCCTTCGCCGTCGTCGGACAGGGCCAGCGCGCTGTCGAAACCCCCTTGCTCCAGGGTTGGTTCGCCCGTGGGCACGCTGAAGGCGGCGAGCGTCGAGTAGGCGAACTTCGCGTACTTTGCGGTCCCGCCGCGGGGGTTCCAGGCGGGCGCGTTCTGCCCGGCGAGCGCGACGACGTCCCCCGCCGTGTCCCGCGCGAGAATCATCGCGGCGGCCGGCTGTCTGCTGATTCCGGGAGGCGGGACCGGCGCGGGCGTCGCCGTCCAGAAGGGATGGTCCTCGGTCGCGGCGAGGCTCGCGAAGACCTTCGTGCCCCAGTACGGGGAACCGCCGGCCAGGTACTGCTCGACGACGCCGGTGTTCGGGTAGGCGTAGCCGACGGTCAGGGAGCCGTCCTCGGCGAGGACCGGACGCTGCCACCACCAGGCGAGGTTGCGCTGCGCCAGCAAGCGTGCGGTGCTCCAGCCGACGGCGGGCTGGTCCGCCGCGGCGAGGGCCGACCAGAAGGCGCCCTGGGCGAACCGGTAGCCGAGGCTGCGTCCGAAGGGCAGGGCGGCTCCGTCGGCGGCGAACCAGTGCTGGAACTGCGTGGCGAACTCGGCGGCACGCTGCCGGTAGCGCCGGCCGCGCTCCTCGTCGACCGCTTTCAGCGAGGCCAGCAGCAGCCCGTAGAAGTGGAATCCGAACGGGACGTAGTAGTCGCGCGAACCGGGGCGCTCCGGTGTGCCGGGCCCGTCGGCGTACCAGCCGTCGTTCAGGGCGAAGTCCTCGATGCGGTCCAGATGCGAGGCCATCCGTGTCTCGTCCACGGGCACGCCCACCGAGCGCAGCCCGACAGCGGCAAGCACCGGGAAGAAGCACCAGTTGTTGTCCCACGGCGTCGCCGAAGCCGCCGCCGACAGCCAGTCGGCGAGCTGCTGCCGTTGCCGTTCGGTGAGCGGGTCCCAGAGCTGGTGCCGTGCGACGGCGAGCGCGTAACCGACGGCGGCGGACTCGACGAGGCGCTGGTCCATGTCGGCCGGACTGCCGACGTACCACGGGTGTTCGGGGTCGACGGCGGAGGTCAGCGCGTGGCGCGCCTCCTCCCACTGCCGGTCCGCGCCGGAAAGGCCGCCGGCGGCGTGCGCGGCGAGTCCCCACAGGGGGCGGGCGACGAGTTCGAACCAGACCGCCCGGTGGTCGCTCATGCTCGCGTGCACGGGCATCCGTCCGGGACCGGCAGCCGCCGTGCGCGTGGCGGGTGCGGCGAGGGCGAGCAGCGCGTCGGCCCAGCCTTCCCTGGTGGTGGGGGCTGGGCCGAACAGCTGTGACGGGGTGGGCATGGCCGTCATCGTAGAGATCGATCACAGGGTGTGCAATCGGTTTCATCTGTTTCCTAAAACCAGTTCACCCGGTAATGACCTGCAAGAACGGCTGGTTCGCCGAGCTGCTCCGGCTGGCCAGGAGGGCGGCGACGCCGGCCGCGCTCTCGGCGAGCGCCACAGTCGCCGTCCCATCCCCCGCGTACTGGGTCTGGAGGTGGCCGGTGACCTCGATCGGGATCCAGTCCTTGGCGTTTCCGATCGATCCGGAGGACAGCGCGTCGCCGAGCGACGGCTGGGTGTTCCAGGTCAGGCCGGTCTCCGTCCAACTGTCGCTGCTCACCGCGTACCCGGTGAGGGTGGCCTGCGTGCCGGTGGAGTCGGAGGTGGCCCCGCGCACCCACAGCACCGCGCGCCTGGGTGTGCCCGTCAGGGCGGACAGGTCGAACTTGAGGAACGACCGGCGGTGGTAACCGGTGCCTGCGTTCTTGACGACCAGGTCGGTGGTGCCGCCGTAGTTGGTGTCGGCGTAGGAGCCGTCGCGGACATAGGCGTCGGCGGTCGGGGCGAGTGCCGTGTACGTGCCGGCGGTGACGGTCGCTCCGGTGCCGAACGTGACGGTGCGGGAGGCGCCCTGCGTGCCGCCGACCTCCACGACCAGGGTGAGGGGAGCGAGGCCGACGACGCTGACTCCGTCGTCCGCGGTGGCCTTGGTGTATCCGCTGCGGGCGACGGTGACGGTGACGGTCGCTGCGGCGCGGGTGGGGTCGGCGACGCTGACCGACAGCGTGCCGCCGGACTCCCGCACGAGGACGGAGCAGGGGGCCGAGACGGTGATCGGGCCCGCGGTACCTGCGGCGAAGAAGTTGGCGGCGGTCACGCCAGTGGCGGTGTCCGTGACCGCCTGGACGGAGGCGGTGTTGGCCAGGACGGTGACGGTCGGGGCGGCCGCGCGGGCGGCGGTGAGGCTGGGCGTGGCGCCGGGCAGGAGGATGTAGCTGTAGGCGGCGCCGGCGGGGTCGGTGCCGTGGTCGACCCACAGGGTCAGGTAACGGCGGGTCAGGGAATCCGTCGAGCTCTCGGTGTTGATGTCGCTCCATGCGCCGGTACGGGCCTCGCGCAGCGCCTTCAGGGTGGCCCCGCCTGGGAAGACATAGCCGGCGACCCCGGTGATCGACGCCCAGGAGGCACCGGAGAAGGTGCCGGACCAGCCAAGCGTGGTCGACTGGGCGGTGCCGTCGACGGTCAGCGCGTTGGAGGCGGCGGAGCCCAGGTTGCGGTTGTCGACGGTGGTCTCGACCGCGTATCCGTCGCCCGCGTTGATCCCTGCGCCGAGGCAGACGACCTGGTCGTCGAGGCAGAACCAGGACTTCTTGGCGGCCAGGGTGGAGCCGAGGCCGCGGGTGTCCTGGCCGAGCGCGCTGTACGTTCCGTCGGTGGCGCCGCCGGCCCAGACGGCTCCCGTAGGCGGGGTGGGCCTGGGCGTTCCCTGTCCGTCCGTCAGCGGGATGCGGGAGACGGTGGTGCCGGGCAGGCGGTAGGGGTCGACGGTCGGCCAATAGGCGTCCGAGTACTGGCCGTTGCCGTAGGTGCCGCCCCACCAGTAGGTCATTCCGGAGCCGGTGTGCCAGCCGCGCAGGTTCTCGCCGTTGATGCACTCGTAGAACGCGGTTCTCGCGGAGCACATGGAGACGGCGAGGGCCCAGGAGGCGCGGCGGTGGGTGGCCCGGTCCATGCTGCCGAAGACCCGGGAGGCGACCGGTTCGGCGGTCGCGGTGACGGCGGTGTCGTCGACGACGGACTTCCCCAGGGCCAGCACGGGCAGCGTCTGGTAGGAGTCCTCCAGGAACGGGGCCCAGTAGTCGCGCTCCAGCCAGCCCTTGGCCATCGCCTTCCAGGTGGCGGCCTCGTCGGTGGAGGCCGCGTCCGCCAGCATCAGGATGCTGCCGATGATGAGATGGCCGCGTACGTGGTCGTCCTGCTGGATGCCCAGCGGATTGTCCACGGCCTTCACGCCGCGGCTGATCGCCCGCCCGGACACGCCGTCCATCATCAGCCCGTTGAACAGGAACGGGGCGAACGCGTCGGTGACCGCGTCGAAGAGCAGCTGCCGGTTGTCGTCCGTCACCTCCCAGGTCGATCCCGCCAGGAGCGAGAACAGCCCGGCCAGTCCGCTGATCAGGACGGAGCCGTAGGACCCGGTGTAGGGCACGTTGGTGTGCTGGACGAACGACCCGTCGGCGTATAGGCCGTCGCCGCTGCGGACCAGCGGGAACACGGCGGAGAGACCGGCGACGCCCGTGGCGATCTTCGCCGAGCTCTTGGCGAGGATGCCGCGGAGGATGAGCACGCGGCACAGGTCGACACGGTTGGCTCCGGTGCTGACTCCGCTGTAGGTGGCGACCGCGGAGTCCGGCACGAAGGCGTCGATCGCCGCCAGGTAGTTGGATAGTTGGGTGCTGCCGAGTTCGGCGTGGACCAGGCAGGCGGTGTCGAGCGAGAGCCGCGAGGCGCCGATCTGCCAGTCCCACCAGTTGTCGTAGGTGGTCGTCGTCGGCGTGTACGCGGTGGCGTACATCCAGTCGAGGCCGGTCAGGACGGCGGCGAGGAGATCGGCGTCGCCCGTCAGCCCGGTGCCGTCGAAGGCCCATGCCTGGGCCATCCACTTCAGACGTACGTAGCTGGAGGTGACGTTGGCGCTGACGCTGCCGATCGGCAGGTCGTCCCAGAGCGAGGCCGTCGACGGGTTCATGCCGGACAGATGGCCGGACGCGGTGCTGCCCATGCGGGTGAACAGAGTGGCGAACGGCTCCTGCGTGGCGTCGTAGCCGGTACCCAGCAGGGTCCTGTCGATCCAGCGCAGGCGAAGGGTGTCGTACTCGTCGGCGGCGAAGGCCGGCGGTGAGCCGATCGCGGCCATGCCCAGGGTGATACCCGCCGTGGCGGTGGCGAGGTGCAGCAACTGTCGGCGAGTGAGCATCGGGGATCCCCTCCGCACCCCGTGCGGGGCGCGCGGTCATACGGACGTGGGCGCCCGTCGTCGGATGGTTGGCCGGCTCCCCCGCCTGTCGGATGGGGCAGTTGGGCGGGGACGGTAAACCGGTTTCATCCAAGAGGACAACCCCTCTGGCCTCAACTCACCCGGACTCACAGCTTTCTGACCACCGGAACCCCATTTCTGCAGAGAGCCCCTTGACGGATCGCCTCAACGCTCAATAGCTTGACGGCCACCTCACGTGAAACCGGTTGCACGTCATGAAGCAACCCCACGCCGTGAAGCAACCCACCATCCCGAACCCCCAAGGAGCAGTGAACCGGTGAGCCGTCGCATGACCGTCGCCATCGCGATGCAGCCAGAGGTAGCCGCGCTCGCCCTCACCGAAGAGCTCACCGCTCGGCTGGACAAGAGCGTGGACGTCCGGCCCGGCATCATCGTCGACTTCGCGACCCCGGCCTCCCGCAGCCGCCTGGCGGACGTGGACGTGCTGCTCACCGGCTGGGGCTGCCCGCTCGTCGACCATTCCGTCCTCGATGCGGCTCCCCGGCTGCGCGCGATCGTGCACGCCGCCGGATCGGTCAAGCAGCACCTCACACCCGAGGTCTGGCGGCGCGGAATCCTCGTGTCCTCGGCGGCCTCCGCCAACGCCTTTCCCGTCGCGCAGTACACCGTCGGCGCGATCCTGCTCGCCGGGAAGCGTGCCTTCCGGCTTGCCCACGACTACACACAGGGCCGGTACAAGAACAAGCTCGCCGACGACACCGGCAACCATGAGCGCGTCGTCGGGATCGTCGGCGCGTCCCGCACCGGACGTCTCGTCCTGGAGCTGCTCGCCCCGCACGGCTTCCGGCTACTGGTCAGTGACCCGACCCTGGACGCGCGAGCGGCGGCCGGACTGCATCCGGCCGGACAGGTGGAGCTGGTCGACCTGGACGAACTGCTGGGCCACAGCGACATCGTCAGCCTGCATGCCCCGGCCCTGCCCGAGACCCACCACCTGCTCGACGACCGCCGGCTCGCCCTGCTGCGCGACGGTGCCGTCCTGATCAACACGGCTCGTGGACAACTGATCGACACCGAGGCGCTGTTCCGGCACTGCGCGGACGGCCGGATCGACGCCGTCCTGGACGTGACCGACCCCGAGCCGCTGCCCGCCGGCCACCCGCTGCTGTCCCTGCCCAACGTCATGGTCACGCCCCATGTGGCCGGGGCGATGGGCACCGAGATACGCCGGCTCGGCGAGTTCGCCGTCACCGAGATCGAACGCCTCAGCGTCGACGAGCCCCTGCACGGGGGCATCCATGCCGACCAGTTGGCGCTGCTCGCCTGAGCCGTAACGGCCTCCCCGTGCCGCCCTCGTCCACAACGAAGCCCGCACCAACCCCTCGCGCGGCGAACCCCGCCGCGCAATGAAGCCTGTGCCAACCCACCGCACAGCGAAGCCCGTACCAACCCATCCCACAGCGAACCCCGCCGCACAAAGGAGCACCAGTGAACACCCAGCCCCCGAGCTTCTCGAGACGAAGCCTGCTGAGAGCGACAGCCGTCGCCGCTTTCGCCGTGTCCGGCTCCGGCCTGCTGGCCGCCTGCGCCGCCGCCGATGGCGACGCCGAATCCGGCTCGGCCAAGGGCAAGGCCAGCGCCACCAACCCGTTCGGCATCGACGAGAGCGCCGCGCTGGACGTCGTCGTCTTCAAGGGCGGTTACAGCGACGACTACGCCAAGTTCGACGAAAAGCTGTACGCCAAGAAGTACCCCAAGGCGAAGATCAGCCACTCCGGCATCACCGAGATCCAGACCGAGCTGCAGCCGCGGTTCGTCGCCGGCGACCCGCCGGACGTCATCGACAACAGCGGCGCCAAGAAGATCGCGATGGGCACGCTGGTCGCCGATGGCCAACTGGCCGAGCTCGCCGACCTGTTGAAGGCCCCTTCGGTCGACGACCCGGACACCGCGGTCGAGGACACGCTGCTGCCGAGCACGCTGGACGTGACCACGTTCGACGGCAAGGTGATGGGCCTTCCGTACGTCTTCACCGTCAACGGCTTCTGGTACTCCCAGACGCTGTTCGACAAACACGGCTGGACCTGGCCGACCACCTGGGACGGCCTGACCGAGCTCGCCGCCAAGATCAAGAAGGCGGGCATCGCCCCCTTCGCGTACGGCGGTACGACGGCGCCCGACTACTTCTTCAGCCCGCTCATGGCTCTCGCGGCCAAGCAGGGCGGCGTCGACGTGATCAAGGCGATCGACAACCTGGAAGCCAAGGCGTGGCAGGCCGAACCGGTCAAGGCCGCCGCCGAGGCGATCGCGGGTCTGGCCTCGTCCGGGTACTTCCTCAAGGGCAGCGAGGGGCTGGACCACACGCAGGCGCAGACCGCCTGGGTGCAGGGCAAGGCCGCGCTGTACCACGCCGGTTCGTACGTCGAGAACGAGATGAAGGCGATCACCCCGGACGGGTTCGACATGGTCTTCGGCCCGGTCCCCCCGCTCACGGCGGACGGTGCCCTGCCCCAGAGCGCGCTGCACGCGGTCGCCGGAGAGATCTTCGTCGTACCGGCCAAGGCCAAGAACCTCCGCGGCGGCAAGGAGTTCCTGCGGATCATGCTTTCCAAGGAAGCCGCGTCCAACTTCACCGAGACGACCCACGCCCTCACCATCGTCAAGGGGGCCACGGGCGACAACGACTTCGGTTCCACCGCGCTGGGCTCGGTGCTGAAGGCCGTCACCGCGGCCGGGGACGACCTGTTCAACTACCGGTTCATGAGCTGGTACGCCGACTTGGCCACCACGCTGAAGTCCGAGGTCGCCAACCTGCTCGCCGGGCGCATCGACGCGGCCGAGTTCCTCTCCGCGATGCAGGCCAAGGCCGACGACATCGCCGCCGATCCCTCCATCACGAAGTTCAAGATCTAGGACCTGTCCGGCGGATCAAGCCGCAGACACGGAGGATCCGCCGTTCCTCGCCCCGCAGGAGCGGCGGACCCCGTCTCCCCCATCCCCGGAGTCGTTCGTGAACCACGGAAAAACCCGCATCATCCTTCTCTTCCTCGCACTGCCGCTCACCTTGTACGGGGCGCTGGTGGTCTCCCCCTACGCGCAGGCGTTCTCGATCTCCCTGACCAGTTGGTCGGGGTTCACCGCCGACAAGCCCTTCGTCGGCCTCGACAACTTCCAACGTCTCTTCCAGGACCCGGAGTTCTGGCAGGCCCTGGGGCACAACGGGCTGCTCCTGCTGGTGGTTCCGCTGGTCACGATCGCGCTCGGGCTGTTCTTCGCTGCCATGCTCAACGTGGGCGGCTCGGACGGCAAGGTGGCGGGAGTCCGTGGCTCGGCCCTCTACCGCCGGGTCTACTTCCTTCCGCACATCCTCCCCGTGGTGATCACGGCGATCCTGTGGCAGTTCATCTACAACCCGCAGATCGGGCTGCTCAACGGCGGACTGGACGCGATCGGTCTGGGCGGGCTGGCACACACCTGGCTCGGTGACCCGGCCGTCGCTCTGTGGTCACTGATCGCGGTGATGGTCTGGGCCGGCGTCGGTTTCTACGTCGTGCTGTTCAGCGCCGCGATGCAGTCCATTCCGAAGGACATCTTCGAGGCCGCCGACCTGGACGGCGCCGGACGCTTCCAGACGCTGACCCGCATCACCCTGCCGCTGCTGCGGGAGTCCGTCCAGGTCGCCTGGATCTATCTGGGCATCCACGCGCTCGACGCGTTCGCCCTGTTCATGGTCCTCACCCCGACCGGCGGCCCGGACAACTCCACCATGGTGCTCTCCCAGTACCTGTACCTGTCCGCGTTCGGGAACGGCAAGTTCGGCTACGCCACGGCGATCGGCGTGATGCTGAGCCTGCTCAGCCTGCTGCTGACGGCGCTCACCTTCCGCGGCTCCCGCGACAAGAACACGATCGAGTTCTGAGGCCCACCACGATGAAGACTTCGACTCACCCCACGCAGGCCGACGCGAGCCTGCCGAGCCCCACGCGCCAACAGCACGATCGGGTCCCGAAGCCCACCACGCCGCCAACTCCCCCGCTCCTCAAGCGCGTTGGCGCTCCCGCGGCCACGGGCGCGACCCACGCCCTGCTCGCCCTCTGGGCCCTGCTGTCCACCGTGCCCCTGCTCTGGGCCCTGATCAGCGCGTTCAAGGACAACCGGGAACTGTTCGGCAACCCCTGGCAACTGCCCAGCACTTGGCACGCCGACAACTTCACCCGCGCCTGGTCCAGGGCGAGCATCGGCGACTACTTCATCAACACCCTCATCGTCGTGCTCGGTTCGCTGGTCCTCACGATGATCCTGGGCTCCATGGTCGCCTATGTGCTGGCCCGGTTCACCTTCCCCGGATGCCGGCTGATCTACTACGCGTTCGTCGCCGGAATGGCGTTTCCCGTCGTGCTGGCCCTGGTCCCGCTCTTCTTCGTCGTCAAGAACCTCGGGCTGCTCGGCAGTTACCACGGCATGATCCTCGTCTACACGGCGTACGCGCTGCCGTTCACCGTCTTCTTCCTGACCAGCTTCTTCCGGACGCTTCCCACCGCGGTGGCCGAGGCCGCCCTCATCGACGGCGCCTCGCAGGAGGCCATCTTCTTCCGGGTCATGCTGCCCATGGCCAAGCCGGGCCTGCTGTCGGTCGGCATCTTCAACTTCCTCGGCATGTGGAACCAGTACCTGCTGCCGGTCGCGCTCAACACCGACCGCGACAAGTACGTGCTGTCCCAGGGGCTGGCGAACCTGGCCAGCCAGCAGGGTTACGAGGCGGACTGGAGCGCTCTGTTCGCCGGACTCGTCATCGCGGCGGTCCCCGTGATCGGCCTCTATCTCGCGCTCCAGCGACGCATCCAGGCCGGCCTCACCGTGGGGATGCTCAAGTGAGCCCGTCGCCCTCCGAGGAAACACACAGGCAACCGTATACTCCACACATGCACGACCCTCAGGACGCGCCTGCACGAGCCGCCACCATCCGTGACGTCGCTGCAAGAGCCGGAGTCTCCCCGGCGACCGTCTCCCGGGTTCTGACCGGCAGCCGCCCGGTGTCCTCCTCGGCGCAGGCGCGCATCCAGCGGGCCATCAAAGAGCTCGACTATGTGGTCAACGCCCAGGCACGCGCCCTGTCGGCCCCGCACTCGCGCACCGTGGCGATCCTGCTTCCCGGGCTGTCCTGGCAGTACCACAACCGGGTCGCGAGCGGTATCGAGCAACAGGCCGTCAACGAGAACCGGCTCTGCATCGTCTGTTCCACCAGAAGCGACCCGGACCGGGAGATCGCGCTACTGGAGACGCTGCGCGAGCACAACACCGAGGCGGTCGTGCTCATCGGCGGGACCGTCGTCACACCCCACTACGCGGAGCGGATCGCCCGCTTCGCCCGGATCCTCGACGCCAGCGGCTCCAGGCTGGTGCTCTGCGGACGGCCCGCCCCGGCACCCGACCTGCCGATCACGGTCGTGAACTACGACCATGAAGGCGGCGCCCACGCGGCCGTCAGCCACCTGCTGTCCCTCGGCCACCGGCGCATCGCCCTCCTCGGCGGCCCGCGTGACCACACCACGACCGATCTGCGGATCGCCGGCTACCGTCGCGCCCACGAGGACCACGGAATCACGCCGGATCCGGGCCTCCTCCACATCGGAGGGGCCGATCGGACGTTCGGCTACGAGACCGTGCGGTCCCATCTGGCCGCCGGGCGCCTGCCGTACACCGCGGCCTTCTGTTTCGACGACTACCTCGCGGCCGGCGCGATGACCGCCGCCCGTGAAGGCGGTCTGACACTCCCGGACGACCTGTCACTCATCGGCTACAACGACGAGGCGATCTCCGCCGATCTTCCCCTGCCGCTGAACTCGGTGCACGTGCCCTTCGACGAACTGGGCCGCGCCGCCGTGCGGATGGCGCTGCACCGCGACGACCCGATGTACAGCGACCAGAACGTCATGCTGGGCACGCACCTGGTCATGCGCCAGAGCGTGCGCTCCACCCGGGTGAAACCGTAGGCAGGCACTTTCGCCGGAGCGGACCTGACAGCTGGGTGTCCCGGGCCCGCCGGAACGCAAAAAGCCGCCCTCTCATAAATGAGAGAACGGCCTCCGACCTGCAACAAAGCTGGTCGGGACGACAGGATTTGAACCTGCGACCCCTTGACCCCCAGTCAAGTGCGCTACCAAGCTGCGCCACGTCCCGATGCGTTTCACCCGGGTTGACCCCGTGTTCATGCAGGTAAACCCTACCGCACCCGAGTGGCCGGACTTGCACGGGCGGTCACCGTCCCCTCTTAGGGAGGGGCATCGGCCTGAGCGGCGTGCGGACCCCGGGGGCGATTGAGGCGGCGTTCGGTCCCCGGGGTCCACTCGTCACGCGTTCGGGTCGAACGCGATGCCGGCGGGCTTCGCCTGCTCCAGGTGGTAGTTGAAGTTGCCGTCCTTGAGGCCGAAGACGGCGCTGCCCCAGTTGGCCCCGGTCAGCTTGTCACGCACGCCCGCGGGGTAGCCGTCCCAGCCGACCAGACGGGGGAACTGCCAGGTGTGCTGGTGGTTCTCCGGCGGCTCGTCGTTGGAGTTCGCGGGGCGGAAGCAGTGGGTGCTGATCCCGTCCTTGTGGTACACGATCTTGGGGTGCGTGCCGTCCCAGCGGATCTGGTCACTGCTGTAGGTGTTGAAATCGCCGTGGGCGGAGGTGGAGACGTACTTGGCAACGTTGTCCTGCACCCACACCACGACGTGCTCCCAGTCGTGCCGGTGCCCGCCGAGGCTGCTACCGGCCACGGCCTGGTCCTTCTCGAAGTAGAGGGCGTACAGGATCGCGCACCAGCCGTTGTTGCACTTCTCGCGCGAGTACCCGTTGGTGTTGTCCAGGTCCCAGGAGTCGCGGCACGAGCCGTTGAGAGCACCGGTCGGGTTGAGGCCGCCGTTGAGGGTGCCGTCGGCGGCGATGGCCGGGGTGGGGTAGCAGCCATCGGTGTCGTAGTCATAGGCGGGCTGGAACGTCTGCTCCAGTCCGTTCGCGTTGACCGGCAGGGCCGACGGCGGGTCGGCGAGGGCGATACCCGGAAAGGCGACGACCAGCGCGACGGCGCTTCCGAAAACGATCGAAACCTTGCCGATGCGCGAATTTTTCTTCACTGCGTCCTCCTGATCGACCGCGGCGTGGGGGCTGTTCGAGCGGTCGCATTGACATGCCCGGATCAGCTTCCCGGTGCACGGTCGAAAACTCCAGAGTCCGGAGGTGTCAGAGCGATGAAAGGTCAACTAATCCATGTCGACCAATCAACGGGCGAACGGGAGTTGGCAGCGTCGCCGCCCGCGAGTTTCCGGGTTTGTCTGGTGGCGGCCAGGCCTTGGCAAGAGCATTCCGGCGCGTAGTCACACAGCTACCCGAGGGCCTCACCTGATGCAGGCGTGACCCTTGCTGCTGGCCGGTTGTGTCCCCGCTCACATACTCGCCGGGACTCCTTGCCGCCCCCTTCACCACTGGCCAATCTGCCGTCAAGTACCAGGCGGACATCGGGGGTTGGACATGCAGTGCGCGAAGTGCAAGTCGACGAACATCGAGAAGCTGGCCCACTACTGGGCGGCCCTGCCGGCGGAGTCGCCGTTGCGGGTGAAGTACGCGCCGCCGCATGTGACCGAGTCCCGCTACCTGCTGGTGCTGGCCGCGGTGGCGGTCGGCATCCTCGTGATGGTGTCGGGTGAGGCGCTCCTCGGCCTGGCGGTGGCGGTGGGCGGGCTCGTGTGGGGTGCGGTGATGTTCCAGATGGTGGCGTCGTCGCTTGCCGGCTACGCGGCGTGGAACAGCTTGCAGATATGCCTGGCGTGCACGAAGCAGTTCTAGACGCGACCCCTATTCCGGCGGCGTAGGCGTGTCATGCGTCCGGTACATCGCCTGTACGTCCAGCTCCAGTTGGACCGTCGGGCCGACCACCGCGATGCCACGCGCCAGCATGGAACGCCAGTTGAGCGTGTAGTCCTCGCGGTGCAGCTCCGCCTTCGCCAGGGCCGCGCAGCGCAACTCCTCGCCGTAGCCGCCGTTGACCGTGCCGAGGTAGGTCGTGTCGAGTGCCACGGACCGGCTCACTCCGTGCATCGTGAGCGAGCCCTGCAGGGTCCACTTGCTGCCACCGCGGTAGGCGAAGCGCGTGCTGCGGAACTCGATGTACGGGAACCGCTCGACGTCGAGGAAGTCGGCGGAGCGCAGGTGGTTGTCCCGGGTCACGTTCCCGGTCGTGATGCTCGACGCGTGGATGCGGACCTGGACCAGGGAGTCGGCCATGTCGGGGGCGATCCGGATGCCGCCGTCGAAGCGTTCGAAACGACCGTGCACGTTGGCCATGCCGACGTGCTTGGCGATGAAGCGGATCGCCGTGTGGGGCGGGTCGAAGAGCCAGGTGCCGGGTACCGGCAGCTCCAGGACGCGGGCGGTCTGCAGCCAGATCCGCTCCGTGGGGGTCGCGGTTCCGGCCTGGACGTCCACCGTCTCGCGGTGCGGTTGCAGCCCCTCGGCCGCGATCATCAGGCTGTAGCGGCCGGGGGGCAGCGCCGCGAGGAAGAAGCCGTACGGGTCGGTGATGCCGCGGGCCACGACACGGTGCGAGTCCATCGCGGTGACCGTCACCTCGGCCGCACCCATGGCCACACCCATGGGGTCGAGCACCTCGCGGCCGAGCGCGCCGGCACCCTGCGGGAGGGGGAGCGAGAGGCCCGCCGCGTCGGCGGAGGCACCCTTGGATCGCAGGCGCCTGAGCAGAGCGAGGGCCATGGTCTTCACCTTTCTTCGCGAATGTTCAGATCCGTGCACGCGGCCACCGAAGGCGTGTTCGCGGTCACCAGAGGCGCACACGACGAGCCGGGCGGGCGTGGAAGTCACGGTCCATTTGCGATCCTGAAGCACATCGCGAGGTCTCGGGTGTCTCATCCTGAGACAGCGGCGGCCGTCTACTGGACGGCGTCGCTCCGGGGTTCCCAGCCTTCGTACGCCGCAGTCAGCAGACCGAGTACACCGCTCGCGGTGACCTCACGGGGGTTGGGATACGCGGCCGCGGTGGCCTGCGCGGCCGCGACTGCCAAGTCGGCCTCTTTCAGGCCGAGTTCGGCGAGCGTGCGGGGAGCGCCGAGGTTTCCGGCCAGGTCGCGAAGGGTGCGGGAGACGTCGTCGGTGGCCAGGGCGCGGGACAGGGCGCTGATCGCCTCGGGGGCGGCGGAGGCGTTGTACGCGAGGGCGTACGGGAGGACCACCGTGTGGGTCTCGGCGTGCGGCAGGCCGAAGGTGCCGCCGAGGACATGGCAGAGCTTGTGGTGCAGCCCCATGGTGGTGGCGCCCAGGCAGGCTCCGCAGAGCCAGGCGCCGTACAGGGCGCGGCTGCGCGCGTCGAGGTCGTCGGGAGCGGCGGCCACCAGGGGAAGCGCCCCGGCCATCGCGCGTACGCCCTCCTCCGCCATCAGCGAGACGAGGGGCGAGGCGTCGGGCGCGTACAGGGCTTCGACGGCGTGCGCGAGCGCGTTGACGCCGCTGGTGACGGAGAGGGGGACGGGGAGCGCGAGGGTGAGCTCGGGGTCGTAGACGACGGTGCGGGGCTGGACGACGGGGTCGCGTCCGGTGCGTTTGGCGCCGTGCTCGGTCAGGCCCCAGACGGGGGTCATCTCGGATCCGGAGTAGGTGGAGGGCACGGCGATCAGCGGCAGCCCCGTACGCAGGGCGATCGCCTTGCCGAGGCCGATCGCGGAGCCGCCGCCGACCGCGACACATCCGTCGGCGCCCACGGCCCGCGCCACCTCTACGGCCCGGTCGGCGACCTCCACGGGTACGTGCATACGGGCCTCGGCGTGCAGCCCCGCGCAGGCGTCGCCCAGCGCGTCCGCGACCGCCCGCGCGACCTCCGAGCCCCTGCTCCCGCACACCACCAGCACCCTGTGCAGCCCGAGCCGCGCGACCTCGCCCGGCGTAGCGGACACCGCCGCGCCGGGCCGGAAGACGACCCGCCCGGGCCGGCTCTCGTAGGAGAAGTCGAGCGCGGTGGTCATGACGGCTCCAGTACGAGGTCGAAGCGCGCGTGGCGGAAGGGGTTCGGGACGCCGAACTCCCGTGCCAGGGAAGGGTCGTCGGTCTCGGCGAAGTCCTGGATCAGGCTCTGCTTGACGGCGAACACCGCGTCGGAGTCGAGGTATTCGCTGCCCGCCACGAAGATGTGCGTGGTGACGGGGGCGTGGCCCTCGGCCGAGGCGATGAAGTGGATGTGGGCGGGGCGGTAGGGATGGCGGTCGGTCGCCTTCAGGAGCTCGCCGACCGGGCCGTCCGTCGGGATCGGGTACGGGCTCGGTACGCAGCTGCGGAACCAGAAACGGCCCTCGGCGTCGGCCGTGAAGAGTCCCCGTCCGTTGCCCGCCGGCTGGACGTCCGGCCGCTGCACGTCGTAGTAGCCCTCGGGGTCGGCCTGCCACACGTCGAGGACGGCGCCGGGCAGCGGGGTACCGTCCGGTGACAGCACCCGGCCGCTGACCACGCACGGCTCGCCGCTGCCCACCAGGTCGATGTTCGCGCCGAGTTCACGGACCGGCGACTCGGTCATGTGGAAGGGACCGAGGACGGTCGACTCGGTGGCGCCCGGATCGCGGTGGCCGTTGATGGTCTCCACGAGCATCGAGACGCCGAGCACGTCGGAGAGGAGGATGAACTCCTGCCGGGTGTCGGTGCACATCTGCCCGGTCGCCGTCAGGAAGCCGACGGCGCGCTCCCACTCCTCCATCGTCGGCTCCGTCTCGCGCACGAAGGCGTGGAGGTGCCGGGTGAGCGCGCTCAGGAGTTCGCGCAGCCGGGGGTCGGCCGTCCGCTGGAGGCTGTCGACGACCTCGCCGGTGAGGTCGTCCGTGAATTCGGTGGTCATTCCACTCCCCTGGTCCCGTCAGGCATGTCCGACGGTCCCATCGGACAAGTCCTCTGAACCCTCAGGCATGTCCGAGGATCCGCCGCAAGGCCGCCGACAGCAACCGCTCGGCGTCCTCGGAGGCCGCCGCGTGCCGGAAGGCCACATACCCGTCGGGCCGTACGAGCAGGGCGCCGGCGTCGGAGATCTCGCTCAGCCGCGCCCAGTCGCCGTACGGGTCCTCGTACTCCTGCCCAGGCCCGATGACGACGGTGGCGATGCCGAGGTCCTGCGCGTCGGCCGCACGCACCCAGTCCTCGCCGCCGATGCCCGTGACCAGGGTGAAACGGCCTCCACCCACCGTGTCGAGGGTGGACAAGGTGCGGGTCCCGGACGTGATCCAGGCGTGCGGGAGCTTGGCGCCGGGGCGGGAGGAGGGCTGGTGGTACAGCTCCGGGTCGCGCGCGAAGCCGGGATCCTGCGAGCCGTCGGGGACGATCGCCTCCGACGTGTAGCGCTGGTTGAGGTCGACGCCGTGCGCGTTGAACTCGTACACCTTGAAGGCGATCGCCTCGCGCAGCGCCTGCCGCTGCTTGGCCGCGGCCTCGGTGGCGTTCTTGCGGGCGGCGATGTTGGCCCACAGCTGCTCGGGCGTCTGCGGCGAGAGCCCGTCGAGGGCCTCGAAGATGGGGGCGGTCTCGCCGATCGACTTGTTGGCGCGGGTGACGATCTGCTTGCCGACCGGGGCGCGCTCGGCGGTGTACGTGTCGAGCAGCTTCGGTGCCGCCGTGCCGTCGAGGACCAGCTTGAGTTTCCAGGCCAGGTTGTACGCGTCCTGGATCGAGGTGTTGGAACCGAGGCCATTGGACGGCGGGTGGCGGTGCGTGGCGTCGCCGGCACAGAAGACACGGCCGTTGGAGTACGTCTCCGCGTACATCTCGTTGACCGTCCACGCCGAGGACGACCTGATGGTCACCGGGATGTCGTCGTCGCCGACGAGTTGCCGGACGACCGACTCGGCGTACTCGGTGGTCAGGTCGGGGGCGCCCGCCGTGACGTCGTACCCCCAGACGATCATCCACTCGTTCCACGGGCGGACGTTGCGCACCAGGCCCGCGCCGATGCCGCCGACGGTGGCGCCGGGCGCCAGCACCCAGTAGAGGGTGGAGGGCCGGTGAGCGGTGTACTTCGACAGGTCGGCGTCGAAGACGATGTTGATACTGCCGGCGACACCCATCTGGCCGCCCATCGGCAGGCCCGCGTCCTCGGCGACCTTGGAACGGCCGCCGTCGGCACCGATCAGGTACTTGGCGCGGATCTCGTACGTGTCCCCGCGCAGCCGGTCCCGGACGGTGGCCGTCACGCCGTCGGCGTCCTGAGTGTGCGAGAGGTACTCGGTCTCGAAGCGCAACGACGTGCCGCGCGCGACCGCCGCGTCGACGAGCACCGGTTCCATGAGGTGCTGCGGCATGTCGCACATGCGGGTCGGGCTGGCGAGTTCGTGCGCCGCCTGGACGAGCGGATCGTTGCCCCAGGAGCGGACACGGCCCAGCTCCTCGCCCGCGAGGCTGGTGCAGAAGGTGGTGTTGCCCATCAGGTGCTGCGGGGTGGCCTGCGCGACGACCGTCTGCTCCACGCCGAGGTCGCGGAGCACCTCCATCGTGCGCTGGTTGGTGATGTGCGCGCGGGGGGTTTCGGCGAGGCGCCCGTAGCGGGTGGCGACGATGTTGGGTACGCCGTACGTGCTCAGGGCCAGCGCGGCCGAGGCGCCCGCGGGGCCGCTCCCGATGATGAGTACTTCGGTCTCGACGGTGCGCACGGGAGAGGCTCCTGGGGGTGGGAACGAGCACGGGCCACTCTTGATCATGGGGTGCGGGGTGGGAATTCGGGTGTCTCATTTCGAGACAGCGGGCGCTGCCCCAGGTCACAGGTGCTGTCCGGGGTGGCGGTCCCTTCCCGCCGTTCGCCCGATACGGTGAGAGGTGTCGTGAGCATCGCCGAGCACTCCCCCGCCTTCCCCACTCTCGCGCCGCTGCGCCAGGCGCGTGAGCGGTTTCTGACGGGGCGGCCGCTGCCCGACGGCGTGCCGGACGAGATCGTCGCGGCCTGGCGGCGCGCCCGGTTCTTCGGCGTACCGCACGACTTGAAGGAACCCGCCGAGTTCCCGGCGGGCGCGCGGCCGGAGTCGGCGCTGCTGTCCGCGGCCCGTCCCGTGCTCGAACGGCTCGCCCCCGCCCTCGACACCGGGCGCTCGTCCCTCACCCTCACCGACGAGCGGCTGCGGGTGCTGTGGGCTGCCGGTCGCGCGCCCGGGGACCAGCCGTGCACCGACCTGTCCGAGCGGGAGGTGGGGCACAACAGCGCGGCCCTCGCCCTGCGCACCCGGTGCCGTGCCGAGGTGCACGGCCCCGAGCACTTCCTCGACCTGTGGCAGGACGTGTCCGCGGTGAGCGTGCCGGTGCTGGCCCCCGAGACCGGGCAGGTGCTGGGCACGGTGACGGTCGCCTCCGGGCTGTGCGCGGAGTGCTCACCGCATCCCGGGGCGGCACTCGCCGAGGCCGCCGCCGCGGCGGTGGAGGCCGAACTCCTCGCACGGACGCGGGCGGTCGAGCGCGTGCTGCTGGACGCGTACCTGAGCGCGACCCGAGGTCCGGCGCCCGCCGTGGTCGCCCTCGACGGGCGCAACCGGCTGGTCAGCGAAGCGGCGGCGCGGATGCTGTCGCCGGAAGGGCTGGAGGTGCTGGAGCGAGGCGCCGGGGCGGTGCTTCGGCAGGGGGCGGCGTCGGAGTCGTACGACACGGGGGTGGGGGTCGGGCGGGGTGCGCCTACCGAGCCGTACGACACAGGGCTCGGGCTCGGGCGGGGCGCGCCAAGCGAGCCGTACGACACAGAGCTCGGGCTCGGGCGGGGCGCGCCAACCGAACCGCACGCCACAGGGCTCCGGCAGAGCACGCCCTCCGCAACGGACGCCACGCCCCTCCCGCACGCCACGCTCTCCGAACCGGACGACACACCCCGTCCGCACGCCTCCCCCTCCGAACCGCACAACTCAGGCCCTGGGCAAAGCGCTCCCTCCCCGTCCTACGTCGTCGAACTCCCCGACGGTTCGGGCTGTACCGCGCGGTTCAGTCCCGTGCGTCATCTAGGGTCCGTCATCGGGCTGCTCGCCGTGCTCGAGCCGGTCGGCGATGGAGCCGTGCCGGTTATACCTCGCGCGGCTATCCCGCTCGCCGGGCGTTCCGGCCCCTGGCGGCTTGCTGTGGGGCGCGCCACGGAGCTGGCCCGGTCGCGGGAGCCGCTGCTGTTGACCGGCGAGCGCGGGACGGGGAAGACCACGTTGGCGCGGGAGTTGCTCGGGGAGTTCGCGCCGCTGGTCGTGGATGCGGCGGAGGGTGAACTCGGCTCCGGGTACCAGGAGTTGGCGGGTCGGCCTCTCCTGCTGCGGCATGCCGAGCGCCTGGCGCAGAAGGACGTCGCCGCTCTCAACTCCCTGCTCCACGAGCAACCGGGCGCGCACCTGCTCGTCACCTACACCCCCGGAACGCCTGCCGGCCCGTGCCTCCAGCGACTCCTGGACACCCTGGCCGCACGGGCGGTCACCCTGCCCGCCCTGCGCGAACGCCCGGACGACATCCGGGAGTTGCTCACCACCCTGGCTCCGAAGCCCGCTCCGGGACAGCCCCCGCTCACCTGGACACTCGACGCGCTGCGAGCCCTGGAGCAGCATCCGTGGCCCGGCAATGTCACCGAACTCGCCCATCTCGTACGGGCGTTGGCGGAGGACCGACGGACGGTGGGTCCGGTCCGGCGCGCCGAACTGCCGGATCCCGTCCGGGAAGGTCCCGCGACTCGGCGGCTCAGCCCGATGGAGCACGCCGAGCGCACCGCCATCCTGGAGGCGCTGCGTCGCCACGGCGGCAACAAGGCACGTACGGCTGCCGCGTTGGGGATCGGCCGGGCGACGCTCTACCGGAAGCTGCGGGGATACCGGGACTCGTCCTCGTAGTCGAGGGAGTTCACAGTTCGAAGCCGATGAACCCGTCCTCCGCGTCCCGCTCCGGCGCCGTCACCGTATAGCCGAAGCGGTCCTTGAGTCTGGCGTCGTCCCACATCGCCGCCCGGTCACGGTAGTTGAAGACGAGTTCCTTCTCGGCGCCGCCGTGTTTCAGGATGCGGGCGATGGCTATCTCGTTGGGATGGTCGTGCCGGGCACCGCTCGTCGATATGAGATAGCGGTCGCAGTCGATGAGGTCGAGCAGTTCGTTGGAGAGGTTGTGGTCGCTGCCGTGGTGGGCGACCTTGAGGACGTCGACGTGGAAGCGGCCGCCCTCCGCCTCGGCCCGGGGCCGTATCGACGCCACGAGCCTGCGGTCGTCGGCGTCGCCGGTGAGGACGACGCGCTTGTCCTCGAACTCGAAGAGCAGGCCGATGCTGCTGATGTTCGTCTTCGACGTGTCCGGTTTGAAAGGCGACGCGGCCAACTGGTCCACGTTCACGCCGCCGAAGTGCTCGAAGCCGGGGACCGGGGGGATCTCGTCGGGGTCGCGGCCCGGGATCAGGCCGTGCTTGGCGCACTCCTTGACCCACGCCGGTGCCAGCCGCTCCAGTTGCGCGCGGTCGGGCGAGAGCACGTCCATCGCGGAGCCGTCGTCGAACCACGCGAGTTCCCGCCCGACCTCGACGCTGCGCCCGCCGAAGGAGTCGTTCCACCGCACCTTCTGCTCCAGGAGCAAGCTGGTGAGCTTCTCGCCGTCCTGGGCACCGAACCCCTCGGTGTCGAGGAGATGGTCGAAGCCGTTGAACCACACGTCCCCGAACTCCACCGCTCTGTCGGCGTCGTCAAGGAGGGCGAGCACCCCCAGGATGTGGTCCTGGTCGACATGGGTGACGACGAGGACGTCGACCAGACCGTCGAGCCCGGCGAGCGTGGGCTTCACGAGCGGATACGTGCCCGAGCGGCCGCCGTCGACGAGGATCCGGCGGATGAAGGTGTCGTCGCCGTACTCCAAAAGCAGGCAGTCGCCGTCCTCGCCGGGCAACATGGTGAACCGGATCATTGGGGCTCCCTCTTCCATGCAGGGCTCGTACAGGGGGCTGTCATCGCGGCTTCCCGTGCAGTGCGACGACCACGAACGGTTCACGCATGTCGACGCGCCAGGACAGGCGGCGGGCCTGGTCGAGCCGGTCGGCGCACTCCGGGTCGTCGGGGAACTCGGACAGCCCGTGGATGAGGCGGCTCAGGCCCAGGGTGAAAACGGGAACTCCGCGGTCGAAGGCCTCGATGAGCGCGTCGCGGGCCGCCTGCCGCTCCACCTCGCTGTGTGCCCGGCGCAGATGGCGCATGGCCCACAGCAGGGAGCCGTCGCTCATCCAGTCGAACTCGTGCCGCAGCCGGGCGAGCCAAGGATCCCAGCGGTGCGGCCGCTCGGTCAGCTCGCTGCCGACCAGGACGTACGCGCCGGCCACCGCCGCGAGCGGGTTCGGCATCCTGCCCTTGCCGTAGAGCATGGTCTCCGCGTCCCTGACCAGGGTGGCCGCCGAGTCGAACGCGCCACGGGCCATGTACCCCAGGGCGGGTCCGACCCGGCTGTCGCGCACGGTCACGGAGACCGCGCTGCCGGTCGGGCTCTGCCGTTCGTTGACCATGACCTCGATCTGCGCGGAACCCCACGGCGCCGGCAGCGTGACGACGTACTCGCTTCCCGCCAGCGAGACGACCAGGAACTGCCGTGGCCCCATGGGCCCGCCGCCGAACGTGGGCTCGCCGTCCTCGTCGACGGGGCCCTGCGCGCCGAAGCGGTAGAGCCGTGCGGCCGCGTCGCCCAGATGGAGACTGGCGATGGAGTGGGGCGCGGAGTGGGCGATCTCGAACACGGCCGACCGTGTCGGGGGCTCCTCGGTCAGCTTGAGCATCGACGCGAACTGCCAGCTCTTCACCTTCGGGTCACCCACCCAGGCCGAGTGGCCCGGTTCGACGATCGAGTCCCACTCCCAGACACCGGACCGAGCCCCCTGGGAACGGGGAACGGGGATCGCCTCACCGTCGTGGTAGGGCCCGTAGGACTCGATGTTGCCCATGAGGTACTGCCATGAGTGCGACTCGTAGGGCGAGGGCGCCGCGCGCAGCGTCACATGGGTGTCGGCGCCCTCCCGTACTTCGGCGTCCTTGGACAGCACGACGCCGGAGGGCAGTGTGGCGGCCACCGTGTAGTGGCCGGGGCCGACCTCGTAACGTGTCGGTGGCGCCGAAGTCCCGCAGGGGAAGAGGACGTTGCGGTGGGCGGGGCCGCCCTCGGCCGAGTAGATGTTCCCGACGACCTTCGCGCCGTCGGGCAGGTCCGACTCGTAGAGGCTCAGCGCGACGGTCACTCTCAGGCCGGCACTCATGGCTTCACCAGCTGCACGCGACGGAACACCGGTCGTACGGTGATGGACTTGGTCCGCACGTCCTGGTCGCCGAGTCTCGCCTCGAAGTCGTAGTTCCCGAAGCGCAGTTCGATGGCCCACTCGCTCTCCGGGGCCGAGTCGTCGATGTCCTCCGCCGCCCGGCGCAGCCGCTCGAGACCGTTCTCCCGGCAGACGAATTCGGCCTCGGCGTTGTCCCGTGCGGACGCGCAGCCCACGTACACGGGGACGACCGGCGGGCCGGGCAGCTGGTGGAGGACGAATATGGGCAGTTCGCCGACCGAGGGGACCTGGACGCCCGCGACCGCTCCGGCGAACTCCGGTTGGTGCATGAAGTGGTCGATCGCTTCGAGGAGATGGGAGGTGTTGACCCGCCAGTCGCCCTCGGGATCGTCGCTCGCCGCACCGGCAAGGCTTTTGAGCAGGGCCTCCGTGAAGAGGCTCACCTGCCCGGGGCGCGCGTGCGACCGGTCCCCGGCCAGGGTGGCGTAGTACGGGATGTAGAAGCGGCGCGGGAGGTCGAGCGGGCGCGTCCCGGCGCCGAGCGGTGACCGCCCGGCGAACCGTGTGCCCGAACTCTCGATGAGCACATCGGAGTTGGACCGGCAGGCGTCGACGAAGAACACCTGCTGGGTGGCCTTGCAGCGCTTGAGTCCGTTCATCAGGCCCGCGAAGTCCAGTGCCCCGTTGAGCGGGTTGTGCTGGTCGGCGAAGATGTCGGCGGCGAGCAGGGCCATGTCGTCGCCCTGCGAGACGCCGTGTCCGCAGAAGTAGAAGACGAGCCGGTTGTCGACGTGGCTGTCACCGCGGTCGTACCACTGCGTGACCGCCGTGAGGATGTTCTCGATGGTGGCCTTGTCGACGTCGTGCGAGGCCTGGGTGCGGGGGTCCACGAACGGGGTCGGCTGTTCCTCGCTCAGCAGCAGGGCGAGGCTCCCGAGCGGTCGGCCCGGATCGTGGTACTCGGCGAGCAGCCAGGTCGAGAGGGCACGCGCGGAGAGGGGCGGCGAACTGAGCTGCCGCATCCCGTCCGAATCCGCGACCGGTGCCTCGCCGCCGGCGAGATGGGGGTATTTGCCGACGCCGATGACCAGGGCGTGGGTGCAGGGAGAACCGGCCTGCTCATCGAGGTGAATTACCGAACCGGCCATGGATCCTCCGGAACCCGCACACGCCGGAGACTGCCCGACAGGCAGCATTTCATCTATTATATTGCGGGAAACCAGAATTGTCCTGGTATGGAATGCGTCCGGGCATGGAATGTGTCCTGCTGTCCGATCCGGTACGCGAGGGAACGCGAGGCCCCACATGGCGAAGAATCTCGTCATCTGCCTGGACGGCACGGGCAATCAGTTGAAGGCGAAAGGGAATACCAACGTCGTCCGGCTCTACGAAATGCTGGACCTCTCCGATCCCACCCGCCAGATCGCCTATTACGACCCCGGCGTCGGCACCTTCTCCGCCGCGGGCGCCTGGACCCCCGCCGGCCGGAGCGTGTCGAAGCTCCTCGGCCTCGCCTTCGGCTCCGGGATGAAGACCAACCTGGCCGAGGCCTACACGTATCTGATGCAGCGCTACCAACCGGGCGACCGTATCTACGTCTTCGGCTTCAGCCGCGGCGCGTACACGGCCCGCGCGCTCGTGGGCATGCTCAAGGCGGTCGGCCTGATGCGGCCCGGCATGGAGAACCTCGTCCCGTACGCCATCTCCGTGTACGCGAAGAACAAGGACTGGACCCAGCGCGACTGGGACCAACTCCACCGTTTCGCGGAGGCCTTCAGCAATGCGGTCGACGGGCGCTTCGGCATCCCCGTCACCTACCTCGGGATCTGGGACTCCGTGAAGGCCGCCGGTCTGCTGCGCTGGAACCTGCGCTGGCTGCACACCCGGCAGGTCCCGAACGTACGACGCGTCCGCCACGCGGTGTCCATCGACGAGAAGCGCAGGCCCTACGGCGAGTACCTCGTCCAGCGCGACGACAAGGAGCGGCCCGATCCCACCCCGATCGAGCAGGTGTGGTTCGCGGGGGTCCACTCCGACGTCGGCGGGACCTTCGACGACGATCCCGGGCTCGCCACGATCGCCCTCAAGTGGATCGTGGACGGGGCGCTCGAAGAACAACTCCTGCTGAAGAGCGGGGCGTACACGCACGAGCTGCGTCTCAAGCCCGAGTCCGCGCGGGGGAAGGTGCACCGGATGGGCTGGATCTGGGCCCTGCTCACCTACCGGCGCCGCGTGCTGCCGAAGGACGCCCAGGTACACGCGAGCGTCCGCACCCGCGTCGAGGAGGACAAGGCCTACGCGAAACGGGTCCCGCAGACCGTCGCCTGGGCCGACGAAGAATGGCTCACTCCACGCGGCTGATTCACAATTCGGCGGAATCGGAAATTGGAAAATAAGGAGCCTGACAAATAGCGTGTCCGGCCCCGGAGTTTTCTGACTTACTCACTCTCAACGGCTTGTACCGGCGCGGGAATTCCCTCTACTTTCGAACCACCCCCACATGGAGGAATTCCCGTGAGCATCACAAGACGGAAGTTACTCGGTACAGCACTCGCCACCACGGCGGGACTCGGCACCGGCGCTCTCCAGGAGGCCGCCGCCGCACCGGCCGCGAGCCCGCCGGGCGATGTCGTCGGCAAGGTGTCCGTCGGCTACCAGGGCTGGTTCGCCTGCAAGGGCGACGGAGCCCCCATCGACGGATGGTGGCACTGGAGCCAGGACATGAGCCGGCCGCCGTCGCTGTCCAACACCACCATCAAGTCGTGGCCCGACATGCGCGAATACAGCCGCGGGTTCGCCACCGGGTATCCGAATCTCAACAGCGGCGCGGCCGCGACCCTGTTCACCTCGTGGGACCAGCAGACGGTCGACACGCACTTCCGCTGGATGCGCGAGAACGCCATCGACACCGCCGCGCTGCAGCGCTTCAACCCGTTCGGCTCGGAAGGCCCGACGCGAGACTCGATGGCGCAGAAGGTGCGACAGTCCGCGGAGGCCAACGGGCGCAAGTTCTACATCATGTACGACGTCACCAGCTGGACGTCGATGCAGTCGCAGATCAAGGAGGACTGGACGTCGAAGATGCAGGCGCACACGTCCTCCAGCGCCTACGCGCGGCAGAACGGCAAGCCCGTCGTGTGCATTTGGGGCTTCGGCTTCAACGACTCGGGGCGGCCCTTCGAGCCCGGACCCTGCCTGGACGTCGTCAACTGGTTCAAGGCGCAGGGCTGTTACGTCATCGGAGGCGTCCCCACGCACTGGCGCACCGGCACCGAGGACTCGCGCGCCGGCTTCTCCGACGTCTACCACGCGTTCAACATGATCTCGCCGTGGATGGTGGGCCGGATCTCCAGCGCCGCCCAGTCCGACCAGTTCTTCACCAGCGTCAACACACCCGACCAGGCGGACTGCGATGCCCACGGCATCGACTACCAGCCGTGTGTGCTGCCGGGCGACCTTCAGGAACGTCACCGGGCCCACGGCGACTTCATGTGGCGGCAGTTCTACAACATGGTCCGCCTAGGCGCGCAGGGCATCTACATCTCGATGTTCGACGAGTTCAACGAGGGCAACCAGATCGCCAAGACCGCGGAGACCGGCGCCGCCGTACCCTCCGGATCGGGCATCTGGGCCCTGGACGAGGACGGCACGCCCTGCTCCGCGGACTACTACCTGCGGCTCACGGGTGACGGCGGCCGGATGCTGAAGAAGACGATCGGCCTGACGCCCACCCGGCCCACACCGCCGACCCCCTGACCAGGAGGCTCAGACCTGGCCCCGGCCCCGCAGCCGGGGCGTGAACGCCGCATGGAACAGCGTGGAGGCCGCACCCACGGCCGCGGCCTCCGCGCTGAGCACCGAGCGTTCCACCTCGACGCGGCGCAGCCGTCGCGCGGTGGGGAACTCGTTGACCGCACGGCTGATTTCGTCGAGGTAGAACTCGGCGACGTCGTCGGTGAAGAACGGGCCGCCGAGCACGATCAGATCGATGTCGAGCAGGTCGACGAGCCCGAGGGCGCCCCCTCCGACCGCGCGTGCCACCTCCCGCACGGCGGTGACCGCGGCCCGGTCGCCCGCGGCGGCGGCCCGGCCCACGGCCCGGTAGGCGGCGGTACTGCCACCGTCGCCCGCGGCGCGCAGGCCGAGCCGGGCCGCGAAGTCCGCCACGGAGACAGGCGGGTTGCACTCCGGCAGCAGCTCCGGGCGGCCGTCGGACGCCATCCGGCCCAGCGCGATCGCGCACAGCTGCCCGAACTCTCCGGCGTTGGCGCTCACCCCGCGGTACAGGTCGCCGTTGAGGTAGAGCCCGGAGCCGACGCCCGTCCCCAGGTACAGGTAGGCGAAGTCCCGCGCCCTGCGGTCACGCCCGATCCACCGCTCCCCCGCCGCCGCGGCGAGCGAGTCCTTCTCGATGAGCACCCGGCACGGGAAGTGGTCCTTGAGGAGGTACAGCAGCGGCAGATCCTCCCACGCCGTCATCAGCGGCGGGTTGAGTACGGTGCCGGAGGCGATGTCGACCGGTCCCGGTACGGCCACACCCACGCCGAGCAGTCCGTCCTCGCGCACGGCGCCCCGCGCCTTCTCCAGGGCCTCGTGGCCGAGCGCGACGACCTGGGCGACGAACTCGCCGGGGTCGATGTCCGCGCTGACCGGCCGGGTACAGGTACACACGATGGCGCCGTCGAGGTCGATGACGACGGCGGTGAGCAGTTCGGGGTCGATGTGCAGGCCCAGGGCGTGCGCGGCGGTGCCGCAGAGCCTGACCGGGGTGCGCGGTTTGCCGGAGGTGGCGCGCCGCTGCGCGTCCTCGACGAGGATCCCGCGGTCCAGGAGCGAGCGGGCGATCCGGGAGACCGACTGCTGGGTGAGGCCGGTGCGGTGGGCTATCTCGCCGCGGGTGATGCTGCCGGAGAGGCGCACGGATTCGATGACCACGCACTCGTTGAACGAGCCCAGGTCGATCTGGTTGACGCCGCTGAACGACGGTGGGTGGGAGGGGAGTTCGCTCCGGCGCGATGCGCGCAGATGCTCGGCGACGTTCTCGCGCAGCCAGTGCGCGGGCTCGGCCGGCGGCAACTGCGTGTGCCGTTCCAGGGCGGCCACGAGGTCGAGGTACACGCGCCGGGAGGACTCGGGATGGCTGGTGCTGTCGAGCGCGATCATGGCGCGCAGGAAGCCGCGCCAGGTGGTTCTGGCGGGCAGCTCATGGAAGGTGACGGGGGTGTCGGCGGTGCGGTGCTCCCGAGCGACCGAGGCGATTCCCCTCTCCCACAGCACTACGGCGTGCAGCGCGATGTCGGGGTGGTGCTCGGCCGCATCGGTCAGGTAGGCGAGGAGCGTCAGGGGGTCGTCGGGTTCGATCCCGGACGCGGTGGTGGCCGCCGCGCGGAGCGTGCAGAGCGCCCGGTCCACTCCCTCCAGCACGTCCTCGCCGATCACTGTCGCGGCCGGGGCGGCGCGCGGTGCCTGGGGCCGGGTGCCCGTGAGGAGGACGGCGCGCAGCGGATCGACGTACAGGCCCATGACCCAGATGTCGGCGCCGGGCAGCGGTGGCCTGGTCGGGACGTGCGGGGCGGGTGACTCGTCGGGCGGGAGCTGCCAGCGGCGGCGGATCGAGGCCACCGTCGCATGGGAGAGGCCGAGGTCGCGGGCGATGGCCCGGCTGGCGCCGCTGCCTCCGGGGGCCAGCAGGGCTCGGGTGATGACCTCCGCCTCGTCGACCGTCGCGGGCCGGCCGGTGCGTGGGCGCTCATCGAGGCCGGGCAAGCCAGCACTCTGCCAACGATGGCGCCAGCTCCCGACGGTCTGCCGAGAGACGCCGAGGCGACGGGCGATGTCGGCGTCACGCAGGCCTTCCTCGGCGAGCAGGACGACGTGGGCGCGGGTCGCACGGGGGCCGCCGCTACCGGCCCAGCTGCGCAGCACGGCGAGGGTTTCGGGTGCGAGGCCCTCCTCGGGAATCGGTTCAGGCACCGCTGTCCTCCTGGCCGTGTCCGGCTCGCCGGAACCGCAACGTGCGGATCTGGAAGGGTCGCAGGGTGAGCGGAACACGGCCGTGCCGATGGGCGCGGGGCGTGGGGTGTTCCTCCAGGAGGTCGGTCTCGTGGACCGCCTCGACGGGGAAGTCCACGGCGAGCGTGGCGTGCGCCCGGCCGCCGCGTGCCTCGTAGAGCCGTACGACGATGTCGCCGCTGCGGTCGTCGGCCAGTTTCACCGTCTCGACGACGACATCCGGGTGCTCCACATGGACGAGCGGCGCCTGCGGGCCCGTGTCCGGGCCGGGGCGCAGCGGGAGGTCGAGGGCGTATCCCTCGGTGATGGCGTCGCCGAGGGTGGCGCCGGGGCGCAGGGTGTGGCGGAAGTGGTGGAGGCCCCGGTCGGCGTGCGGGTCGGGGCCTCGCGTGGCGCGCAGCAAGGTGTGGCGTACGACGGTGGTGGTGCCGTCGTCGCGAGGGTGCCGGGCGACGTCGTAGCCGTAGGTGGAGTCGGCGGCCAGGGCGACGCCCCAGCGGTGCTCGCCGACGTGGATCCAGCGGCGGGCTGCGTTGTCCTCGCGCACAGTGTCGGTGTTGTCGTGCGTGGGGTGGGCGACGTGCCCGAACTGCACGTCGCAGTGGCTGAGTTCGGCGTGCACGTCGAGCGGCCAGGTCAGTTTGAGGGCGGTGTCCCGCTCACGCCAGTCGACCTCGGTGTCCACCGTCAAGGCACGGCTCCCGGCGGTGAGGGTCAGATCCTGGAGGAAGGTGGAGCGTCCGGTTCCGCGCCGGACGCGCACGGTCGCCAACAGGGGTCCGCACGCCCGTAGTTCAACCTGTTCGGCGGCTCTCAGGTCGCGGCTGCCACTGGAGTCGAGGTCCAGGGCGGCTGCGTCGCGCAGGAGTTGGAGGAGGTTTCCCGCCGCACCGGGGGCGAGGGCATCCCGTCCGGTGGTCAGGTCGACGACCGAGCGGACCAGACCCGCCGCGTCGACGCACACCCTCAACAGGCCGTTGTCCATGATGTGTTGGCCGTCGACCGTGGTGTGTGCGGTCACGCGTGCGATGCTCCCGTCGAGAGAGAGTCCGGTGCTTCCCGCGCCGAGGGCGGGTGCCTCGGCCAGGACCGCGATGCGCCCGTCGGGCAGGACCTGTGACGTGCCGGACGCGGGGCCGGTACCTGCCGCGAGGACGAGGACCTCGCGGCGTGGGTGCGGCGCCCCGTTCAGCGCGGTGGCGCCGTCCGGTTCGCCGACCGCGCGCCGGACCAGGCGGGCGAGTCGGCGGTGCAGGTCGCGGTGCTCGTGTTCAGTGTCCTCGTGGACCCATGCGATGGAGGTGCCCGCCAGGATGTGCCGGCTCTGCTGGAGCAGTAAGCGCCGCCACAGGGCGTCGAGTTCGTCGTACGGGTAGGGGACGCCGTGGCGCACGGCGGCGGTCGCCGACCACAGCTCCGCCTCGTGCAGCAGGGCTTCACTGCGGCGGTTGCCGCGCTTGGTGCGTGCCTGAACGGTGTACGTGCCCCGGTGCGGGGCGAGGTCGAGTGCTCCCCGCCAGACGGGAGCGTGCGCGTACCCCTCCTGCGCCTCGCGGAAGAACTGGGCGGGATGACGCGTCGCGAGGCGGGGGGAGTCGTCCAGGTCGGCGAAGTCGGCCACGGAGTCGGCGGGTTCGGGGCCTGCGAGTGCCGCGCCGTCGGGTGCGAGGTGGGTGAGGAGCCTGGTGCCGTCGATGCCCTCCCAGCGGAAGGTCTCGTGGGGCGGTGCCGTGGGGTGGTCGGTGGCCGGGCGGCGGGTCAGGAACCAGCGGGCGCCCGCGAGGGCGGCGATCTGCGGGAAGGCGGCGGTCGCGCCACTCGCTCCGGGGAGCCAGGCGCCCTCGCTGTCGGTGCCGAGTTCGTCGCGGAAGAAGCGGCGGCCGAGGACGAACTGACGCACCAGGGCCTCGCCGCCCGCCAGTTCGACGTCGGGCTCCACCCATGTGCCGCCCGCGGGCGCCCAGTTGCCGTCGGCGACGGCTTTGCGGAGCCGCTCGAAGACGTGCGGTTGCCGGTCTCGCATCCAGGCGTAGTGCTGGGCAGGCGAGGCCTCGACGACGAGTTCGGGATACTCCTCGGCGAGTGTGACCAAGGTGCTGAAGGTACGGGCGCAGCCGCGGACCGACTCACGTGTGGGCCAGAGACCCCCGCAGTCGACGGGTGCGTGCCCGACGCCCGCGAACACGTGCGCCGACGCGTGGGCGTGGTGGGCGAGTGCGGGAGCAAGGACACGGCGGGCGGCCGCCGCGGTACGGGCGACGGCGTACGGGTCGACGCTGTCGACCGCATGCTCCAGGGCCGTCCGTATTTCGTGTCGGCGCGGGTGTGCGGCGGGCAGTGCGCGCATGAGTGCGTCGAGGGTCCGCATGTCGTGCAGCAGGTGCCAGACGTCGTCGTCGCGCAGGACGAGGTCCGCTCGCAGCAGGCGGTACAGCGGCGCGTCCCCGGCGGTGACCGGGTCGCCGTAGTGGACTCCGCTGCCCGTGGCCGCGTCGATGTACGGGTTGGCGGCGGCTTCGACGAGGAGGCGGACGGTTTCGCCGCCGCGAGCGGAGGCCGTCACGGGAACGGCACCGGTGTGCAGATGCAGGCCGTGCAGCGGGATGCCGTGTTCGTCGTGGACGAGGCCCTCCGCCTGATGGCCGCCGGTACGGGCGGGGTCGGCACCGAGGTCGATGAGGGCTTCGACGCGGCGGCCCGCCCACCGCTGCGGCACGCTCGCGCTGGTGCGGAACCATGTCGTCGACCAGGGACTGCCCCAGGGCTCCCCCACCGCGAACGGCGTGTACTCGGCACGCAGCGCGACACCCACGGGTACCGGCTCCCCGGGGATGTGCCAGGCGCCGACGTCCATGGGCAGTCGCTGCGGATACAGCGCGGGGTGGAGCCGTTCGCTGAGAAATGCGGCTATGCGCTCTTCGCCGGACTTTCTCCGGTCATGCATCGGCAGCCCTTCCTGTCCGGCCAGTAACCGCCATGTAAAACCATGTGTGTTATCAAGTCAACGCCTCTCACTCGTTCCTTCTTCTCGCAGATCGAGAGGCCATCTCCGGGAATTGTCAGGTGAATTCAATTCCACTGACGGACATCTTCGTCAATTAATTCGACTGACAGTCGGGATGGCAAAAGGCGGCAGGAAGGCCGACGCCTTCCTGCCGCCCGTCCCCCCGGTCTAAGGGATGCGGTGGTCCACGCGTTCGGGCCGCTCGCACGTCGCGGTCACCGGTAGGGACCTGCCGCCGTGGGCGGCGTCCAGCAGAGTGAGCATCACATCCAGTACGTGGTGGGCGAGTTCGGCCGACGCGCGATGCGGACGTCCGTCGGCGATCGCCTCGGCCATGTCCGCAAGTCCCGTACCGCGTCCTGCCGTTGGGTATCCGGCGGAGACGGGGAGGGGTGTCCAGTCGCCGCCCCGGTTCAGTTCGACCAGTCCCTCGAACCAGTTCGGGTCGGGGACGGAGAGCGAGCCCTCGGTGCCGTGGACCTCGATGCGGGGCAGTCTGGCCGCCTGGACATCGAAGCTCATGACGAGGGTGGAGAGGGCTCCGCCGGCGTGTTCGAGGATTCCGCTGACGTGGGTGTCCACCTCCACCGGGAGGCGGGTGCCGGCCCGGGGCCCGCTGCCGATCCGGCGTTCGGCGCGGGGCCGGGACGCGGCGCCCGTGACGCGTACGACCGGTCCGAGCAGGTGGACGAGGGCGGAGAGGTAGTAGGGGCCCATGTCGAGGAGGGGGCCGCCGCCCGGACGGTAGTAGAAGTCGGGGTCGGGGTGCCAGTCTTCGGGCCCTGCCGATGTCATGAACGCGGTGGCCGCGACCGGCGTACCGATGAGTCCGTCGTCGACGGCCTTGCGGGCGGTCTGGGTACCGGTGCCGAGAACGGTGTCCGGGGCGCAGCCCACCCGCAGTCCGCCGGCCCGGGCGGCGGCGAGCACCGACTCGGCCTCCTCGCGGGTGGCGGCCAGGGGCTTCTCGCCGTAGACGTGCTTGCCCATCGACAGCGCGACCAGGGCGACGCCCGCGTGGGCCGCCGGGATGGTGAGGTTGAGGACGGCGTCCACGTCCTGCCTGCTCACGAGGTCGACGACGGAGCCGGCGACGCGCACGTCGCCGGGTGCCTGCATGGCGGCCGCCTTCGCCCGGTCGGGGTCCAGGTCGGTGACGGCGGTGAGCCGGACGGTGTCGAGGCCGGCCAGCGTGTCCAGGTAGGCCCCGCTGATCTTCCCCGCGCCGACCATGCCGATCCTCAGCGGCTCGCCCACAGCAGTCCCCTCTCGGTCAGCGCCCGCACCTCGGGCACGTCGAAGTCGTCCGGCTTGTGTCCGACGGCGGACACGAACACGCGGCCCGCGCCCCAGTTCCTGGTCCACACCGCGGGCATGACGACCGCCCGGTCGCGTACGTCGTCGGGTTCGAAGGCCGTCGTCGCCAGGACGTCGATGAGCGGGTCGGTGGCCAGCCAGTACTGCTCGGTGTGGACACGGAAGTCGCTCAGTCCGCGCAGGACCGGGTGGTCGGCGCGCTCGGGCACCAGGTGCACGTCGTGGTCGTGGAAGCCGGGCGGGTGCATGAGGAACTGCCCGCCGGTCAGGAGCTGGTAGCCGACGTCGCCCCGGAAGGAGTCGACGATGCCGCCGTGCCAGCCCGCGAGTCCGGTGCCCGCGCGCACGGCGGCGGCGAGCCCGCCGCTCTGCTCCGGCGTGATCTCGCCCATGGTCCAGCACTGCACGATCAGGTCGGTGGCCGCGAGGAGTTCCGCATCCTCGTACACGTCGAGGGACTCGGAGGTCTCGACGGTGAAGCCCTGGTCCTTGAGGAACGGCAGGAAGAGGTCGGTGACGGTGATCGGCTGGTGGCCTTCCCAGCCGCCTCGGACGACGAGTGCTCGCCTCGGTGCGCTGTTCACGGTTACTGGTCGCGGTGCTTCGGCGGCCACGGACAGTTGTCGCGGTGCGTCGGTCACGGTCGTTGTACGCTCCCGTCGGTGTTGCGCAGCAGGGCCCAGCAGTCGTGTTCCAGTGGTTCGGGCACGGGATGGCGGCGGGCCGCCGACTCGTCGAAGTCGACGCCGTGCCCGGGTACTTCCGACGGTACGAGGAGACCGCCGCGCGGGACGACAGTGCCGGGGAAGACCTCGGCGACAGTTGGCCGGAATGTCGCCGCCTCCTGCACTCCGAAAGCGTGGCTGGACACGTCGAGGGCGAGGGTCGCCGCCCGGGCGACCGGGCTGACGTCGGCAGGTCCGTGCGGCGCGAGCCGTACGCCGCGCAGCTCGCACAGGGCGGCGATCTTGCGGGCGGGGGTGAGTCCCCCGAGCGTCGGGACGCGTATCCGCGCGAAGTCGATGTCGGGTCCGTCGAGAAGCGCCGTGAACTGCGCGGTGTCGCTGAAGAGTTCGCCGACCGCGAGCGGTACCGGAGACACCGCGTGCAGCCGCGCGAAGTGCCCGGCGTCCTCGGGCGCGAGGAGATCCTCGACGAAGTAGAGGCCCGCGTCCTCCACGCGCCGCAGGAAGTCCCGGGCCTGGCGCGGATCGAGCCGTTCGTGCACGTCGTGCAGCAACTCGACGTCGTCGCCGACCAGTTCACGCACCCGGGTGAGGATCCGCGGGACGGTCCGCACGTACGCGGCCGAGTCCCACGGGACACGCCGGGCCCGTACGGCGTCCGGATCGACGGCCGCTCCCCCGGTTCCGTAGGTGTCCGCGCCAGGGACTGCGGCCTGGACGCGGACGTGCCGGAATCCGCGCTCGCGTGCGGCGGCGACCTGGTCGGCGATCTCCCGCTCGTCGGCGCCGTCGACGTGCGTGTAGGCCTCGGCGCCGGTGCGGACCCGGCCGCCGAACAGCGAGTACAGGGGCGCCCCGAGCCGCTTGGCCTTGAGGTCCCACAGGGCGACGTCGACGCCGCCGAGGGCGTTGCCGGTGACCGAACCGCCGCGCCAGTAGGCGCTGTTGAGGAGCAGCCGGTGGATGTCCTCGATGTCGTCGGGGTCCCTGCCGGTGAGCATCGGGGCGAGGTAGTCGTCGAGGACCGAGCGGACGGCGAGGGTGCGCTGCGGGTCGCTGGCGCAGCCGAGTCCGTAGAGCCCGGGCTCGTTGGTCTCGACGCGGACGACGAGGTGGGGGCAGCCGTGCGGGGCCGTCAGGAAGGTGCGTACGGCCGTGATGCGGATCTTGGCGCCACGCTCCTCGACCCAGGGAGCCGGAGCGAGAAGGGGAGTGTGGGCGGGCGTGCGGGTGACAGGCTGAGCCATGCGAACTCCCGCGTACGGATAGCAGAATGACATACAGCCATCGGAACGTACGGAGCGTGCTGCGGGTTTGTCAACGGGCCTGCCAAATATGTCACCGGGGTGGCCGGAACGCCATCCCCGGCCCCCGGAAGCGCTCTCAGCGCTGCCCGATCCGCTTGAGGAGCGTCCGCAGGGAGTGCGCCGCCTCGGTGACGGCCTGCGCGACCTCCTCCACGCGCGCGTCGTCCATCCTGGTGCGCGGCGCCGAGCAGCTGAGGGCGTCGCCGCCGTCCGGGGCGACGCCGAGCGCGACGGCCACGCACCGGATGTCCACCGCGTTCTCGCCGTCATCCACGGCCCAGCCGCGCAGCCGGGCCTGGGCGAGCTGGCCGAGCAGGGCTTCCGGTTCGACGACCGTGTCCGGGGTCAGCCGCTCCAGCGGCCAGTTGAGCCGGCGCTGCACCTCCGCCGGGTCGTACTGGGAGAGCACGGCCTTGCCCAGGGCGGTGGCGTGCGCGGGCAGTCTGCGGCCCACCGCCGAATACATCCGCAGGGCGTGCCGCGACTCGCGTTTGGCCAGGTAGACGATGTTCGTGCCGTCGAGTCTGCCGAGGTGCACGGCCTCGCCTGTCTCCTCCGCGAGGGCGTCGAGGACGGGTCCCGCCAGGCTCGCGACGTCGTCGCCCTCCAGATAGGCGGTTCCCGTCAGCAGGGCCTTGAGTCCGAGGCTGTAGCGGGTCCCGGACGCGTCCACGTCCACCCAGCGGCGCGCCTCCATCGTGCGCAGGATCGCGTGCAGGCTGCTCTTCGGCACCGACATGGCGCTCGCCATCTCGGCGAGCGAGAGCCTGGCGCCGTCCTGCCCCAGGAGCTCGAGCACTTCGAGCACCCGAGCCGCGGACTTGACCTCTTCGACCTTGCGCCCGCGCGCTGTCGCTGTCACCGATTCCACTGACCCTCCGCCTCCCCGCCCCGGCGCCCCTCGGCCGACCGGTCAACACCTCATCGCAGCCTGCGTCTTGACGCTATATCACGACGACCCTAAGTTCGGTCACTCCAACGCTATTCGTCCTTCTGAACGGTCGAACCCTAGGTAGGGGTCCATGCGTATACGTATTTCACGAAAGGCCCGGCTTGTCGCGGCGGCCGTGGCCACGGCACTCTCGCTCACCTCCCTCACCGCCTGCGGCGGTTCCTCCGGATCGGGGGACTCCGAGTCGCTGGAGATGTGGACCTTCAAGCAGTCCCATGTGAGCGCGCTGCGCGCCGCCGCGGAGGAGTTCGAGAAGGAGACCGGCATCTCGGTCGGCATCGAGGCCTACACGCCCGACGACGCGTATACGACCAAGGTCCAGAGCGCGGCGAAGACCGGAGACCTCCCCGACGTGCTCGAAGTGCACTCGGACGGCGAGGACCGGGTCCTCGGCGCCGCCGGGATCCTGTCGGACCTGGCCGGCGACTACGACAGCGACTGGTCCGGACGCATCCAGAAGGCCGTCCAGGAGTCGGGACTCGTCACGGACCAGCGGTACGAGAACTCCCTCAACGCGGAGGCCAAGGACCACGGGGTGGAGAAGGGCGCCCGCTACAGCGTGCCCCTCACGGTCGGCACCTTCGGCATCGTCTACGCCAACAAGCAGATGCTCGCCGACGTCGGCATCACCGAAGCCCCCGCGAACTGGCAGGAGTTCCTCGCCGCGCTCAAGGCGACCAAGGCGAAGGACGCGAAGAACGGCGGACTCTCGCTGGGCCTGAAAGTGCAGGCAACCGGCCTGACCTGGGTGCTCCAGCCGCTGGCCTTCGCCCAGTTGGGGCAGCAGGACTACGAGAAGCTGTGGGGCAAGGACGAGAGCGCCGACTTCGGCTCGGCGAACGGCACCGAGGTCCTGTCTCTCTACGACGAGCTCACCCCGTACTGGATGCCCGGCTCCCAGAGCCTGACGATCGACCAGGCGGACCAGGCGTTCGCGCAGGGCAAGTCGGCCTTCGCCGTGGGCGGCACGTTCACCCTCGCGTTCCTCAAGCAGAACGGCATGAACCCCGACGACGTGCTCGCCTTCGGCCTGCCCGCCCCCGCGGACGGCGCCGTGCCCGACCGGGGCCTCGGCCCGCTCGCCCTGACTGGCCTCGGCGTGACCTCCACGAGCGAGCAGCCGGACAACGCCAGGAAGTGGATGGAGTTCCTCTCCCAGCAGGACGTCGCCACGCAGTTCGCCAAGAACTCCCTGGACCTGCCCGCCACGGAACTCGGCGCGGACTCCGCCAAGGTCCTCGGCCCCACGCTCAGCTCCATGGTCGACAGCTTCAAGGGCACACCCGAGACGACGTACGACCCCAGTCGCGGCGACGAGTTCCGCCCGATCGGATACGAGCAGGACGACGCCGGCGCGATCCTCGCGGACCTGACACCGCTCAAGCAGACCTCGGTCGAGGAGACCGCGCAGAAGCTCCGCAGCCTCAACCAGTCGTACTGGAAAGCGGCAGGCCAGTGACCACCGCTCCCCGGCGGACCGTGCCGAAGGCGGTGGACGAGGGGGGCGGTACCCGCCCGGTGAAAGCCGTGGCCGCTCCCCCGCCGCCCCGCCGGTGGCGCGGGTACGAGGCCCTGTCCGGGTATCTGTTCGTCGCCCCGGCCGTGGTGCTCTTCGCGGTGATGGGCCTGTACACGGTGGGCTACGGCTTCGCGCTGTCCTTCGCCACCTGGAACGGCTTCACCCCGAACTGGACCTGGGTCGGCCTCGACAACTACGCCGATCTGCTGTGGCGCGACCCGGTCTACGCCCCCCGCGTGCGGCACGCCACCCTCAACACCCTCTGGGTGATGCTCGCCGCGCCGGCCCTGACGGTCCTGGTGTCGTTTCCCCTGGCTGTGCTGCTCAACCAGGTCAAGCGGTTCCAGACGGTGCTGCGGTCCGTGTACTTCCTGCCGTACGTCACGAGCGGCATCGCCGTGTTCTTCGCCTGGCAGTACATCCTGCAGCCGGACGGCGCGGTCAACTCCCTGCTCGGCAGCGTCGGTCTGGGCTCGCTGGAGCAGCCGCAGGGCTGGCTGGGCAATCCGACGACCGCGATGCCGACGATGATCGTGGTGACGGTCTGGGGTGCGGTGCCGGTCGCGATGCTGCTGTATCTCACGGGGCTTCAGGGCATCGACCGCAGCGTCCTGGAGGCGGCACAGCTGGACGGCGCGGGCTGGTGGCGCACCAACGGGTCCGTGGTCTGGCCGCTGGTGCGCCCCATCACCGCGATCGTGGTGCTGCTGAACCTGCGCGAGTCCCTGCAGGGGTTCCAGACCTTCCTGGTGATGACCAACGGCGGTCCTGGCGACCACACGAACGTCCTCGGTCTGGAGGCGTACCGCCTGGCGTTCCTCAAGAACCTCTCGCCCACGCTCGGGCTCGCCAGCGCGCTCGGCTGGATCCTCTTCGCCGCGGCCCTCGTCCTGGCCCTGATCAACCTACGAGCGCTGCGGAGCAAGACATGACAACGATTTCCCCCGCCCGCTCCGGCGCGGGTGCACCGGGTGGCGCCCGCAAGCTCGTGGCCCGCACGGTCGTCGGCGTGCTGCTTGCCGCGTACGGCCTGGTCAGTGTCTATCCGTTCCTGTGGATGGTGTCGGCCGCGTTCAAGGATCAGATCGAGGTCGTACGCGGCGGGCACCTCATCCCCGACGACCCCACGCTCCAGACGTTCGCCGACACCTGGAACGAGCTGCACTTCTTCGACTTCTTCCTGAACAGCCTGCTGGTGACCGGGTACACCGTGGTCCTCACGCTGGTGATCTACGCGGCCGCCGGATACGCCTTCGCGGTCCTCCGTTTCCCCGGACGCGGGTTCCTCCAGAAGCTCTTCGTGTCCCTGCTGTTCGTGCCCGGGATCACGGTGATGCTGCCGATCGTGCTCCTGGAGGACAAGATGCGCATCCTCGGCACGCACTGGGGCCTCGTCCTGCCGTTCGTCAACGGCGGCGCCCCGCTGTCGATCCTCCTGATGACCGGCGCGTTCATGGCCGTGCCCGGGGAGCTGCGGGACGCGGCGCGCGTCGACGGCGCGAACGAGCTGCGGATCTTCACCAGGGTGTATCTGCCGCTCTCCCAACCCGCGCTGATCACCGTGGCGTTGCTCACCGCCATCCCGACGTGGAACGAGTTCCTGCTCACGCGCGTGTCCCTGAACGACCCGTCGACGTACACGCTCCCCCTCGGCCTCCAGACCCTGTCCGCGGAGAACGTGCCGCACTACAACAACCTGATGGCGGGCGCCCTGATCGTCGTCATCCCGGTGATCCTGCTCTTCCTCAGCCTCCAGCGGTACTTCGTCAACGGCCTTGTCGGGGCGGTGAAAGGCTGATGCGGGTCCTGGTCACCGGGGCCGCAGGCCACATCGGGCAGCACGTCCTGGACGAGCTGTTCGCGGCCTCGTACGACTACGAGATCGTGGCCACCGATGCCGTGCCCTTCGAGGCCCCCTCGGCCGAACGCGTGCACATCGGGGACCTCCAGGATCCCGACCTGGTGCGCAAGGCGGTCGACGGAGTGGAGGCGGTCGTCCATCTGGGGGCGATACCCCACCCCAACACGGACGATCCCAGTGCCCTGTTCGCCACCAACTGCCTCACCGCGCACCGCGTCCTCGACGAGGCAGGCCGCGCCGGGGTACGCCGGATCGTGGCCGCCTCCAGCATGGCGGCCGTCGGACTCGCCTGGTCACCCGTACCGGTCTCGCCCCTCTACGTACCGCTGGACGAGGAACACCCACTCCTCATCCGCGATGCGTACGGCCTGTCCAAGGCCGTCCTCGAGGAGACCGCCCGCAGCACGCACCGCCGCTGGGGCACGGACATCGTCTGCCTGCGCTTCCCGTTCACCGGCAGCGGCGAACGGCTTCACGGGCAGCTCGCCAAGGTCGCGGCGGACCCGGGAGCCCACCGGCACGACCTGTGGGGCTGGCTGCACACGCGGGACGCGGCGACCGTGGTGCACCGGGCGCTGCGGGCCGACCTCACCGGATGCCATGTGCTCAATGTCGCCGCGGCCGACACCTCCTCCCCGCTTCCCACCGCGGAGTTGATGGACCGCTTCCACCCGGACGTGCCGACGTTCTCGGCGCTGCCCGGCCGCACCTCCCTGTTCGACACGACGGCCTGCGCCGAGCTGCTCGGATTCGTCCCGCGGTACGGCCGGCCCGGCAACCGAGGAGAGTGACATGAACGATCCCCGACACCAAAGGCCCCTGTCCCGCAGAGGGTTACTCGCGGGCGGCGCGGCAGTCGGCACCGCCGCACTCGTCGCGGGGACGGCCACCCCCGCCGCGGCGAGACCCAAGGGCGTGTCCGCCAACGCGCACATCTTCTACTACCCGTGGTACGGCTCCCCGCGGGTGAACGGCGAGTGGCGCCACTGGCAGCAGGGCGAACTCAGCCCGCCCGACAACATCAGCGCCGACTACTACCCCGTGCTCGGCCCGTACGACTCCGGCGACCTGCACGGAGCGGTCGCCCGCCACATGCGCTGGCTGCGCCGGGCCGGGACGGGTGTGCTGGTCAGCAGCTGGTGGGGGCAGGGCAGTTACGAGGACCGGATGGCGCCCGTCGTCCTGGACGCGGCCGCCGTCGAAGGGCTCCAGGTCGCCTGGCACATCGAGCCGTACCAGGGCCGGGACGCCGCGTCCGTGGTCGCGGACATCCGCTATCTGACCGACCTCTACGGCGATCACCCCGCCTTCCACCGCGCCGCCGAGTACGGCGGCCGGTGCGCCTACTACATCTTCTACAGCCTGCTCTCCGTCGACTGGTCGGCGCTGCACGAGGTCGACGACATCGCCATCGTCATGGCACAGACCTGGGACCTGTCCCGCATCGGCGACTTCGGCGGCGTCTACACGTACGACGCCATCGCGACCGCCAACCGCCCCGACTGGACCGGAGTCGCGGCGTTCTGTGCGGAGCGCGGCATGGTGTGGGCACCGTCCCTCGGTCCCGGCTACCTGGACGACCGGGCGGTCCCCGGCAACACGACCCCCACCCTCGACCGGGCCGACGGCCGCACCTACGACCTGGAGTGGGAGTACGCGCTGGAGAGCGGCCACGGTGAGGCGCCACCGGACTGGGTGAGCATCACCTCGTTCAACGAGTGGCACGAGGGCACGCAGATCGAACCCGCGACGGCGCGCACGCCCGGCGCCCTCGACTACCTCTCCTACGAGGGTGCCTACGGACGGCGGGGCGCACACGCCGAGACGGCGTACCTGGACCGGACCGCCCAGTGGGTGACTCGCTTCGAGGCCGCGCGAGCCGCCCGTTACTGAGCCACCCGTTGCTGAGCACCGCGCCCGCTGCCCCGGCGCCTCCTGCGCGCCGGGGCAGCGGACTGCCGCGCTAGGGCAGCAGGTTGATCTTGAACGCCGGCGTCGTGTTCTTCACGTCCAGCGCGTTGTCGCTCAACTTCAGGTTGTGGAAGGTGACTTCACCGACGGCGGGCCCTTGCCCGGCCTCCGGCATCTCGTTGGCCCACAGGCCGAACCCGGACTTCGCGTCGTAGGCGTCGCCGCTCTTGTGCGCGCCGGAGATCGTCACGTCCGTGAGGATGGTGTCCTTGATCGGGAACTGGGGTTGTCCTCCCACGTAGTTGGTCTGGAACATGATGCCGCTGTACGTCGGATCGACGATGTCGACGTTGTTGACCCGGATCCCCTGGAAGACCTTCGAGGCGGAGAACATCCAGATGCCGGGGAAGGTCTGCGCTCCCCAGAAGTGACCGCCCGCGCGGACGATCGAGATGTTCTCCAGGGTCGTCGGTTCCGTGCCGAAGCCGTTCATCGGGTAGCCGAAGTCCAGCGAACTGACCGTGATCCCGGAGTAGACCAGGGTGTCGGCGATGTGGATGTTGCGGAAGGTGTTGTTGAAACCGCCGTAGACGGCGATGCCCGCCGCGCGCCACGTCAGGATCGACGTGAGGTTCTCGTACAGGTTGTTCTTCTCGTCGGCCCCGCCCGCGTCGATCGCGGAGAACAGCGCGAAGCTGTCGTCGCCGGTGGCCCGCGCCTCGTTGTTGACGACGTGGTTGTCCGTGCTGCCGTTGGTCATGTTGACGCCGTCGGCGAACATGTCGCGGATCCGCGAGTTCTTGATGGTGATGTTGTCGGTGTTGGCGCCCCAGTAGAGGCACACCATGTGTTCGTTCCAGATGTTGTCGATGGTGATGTCGGAGACGTTGGAGAAGTCGAACACCTTGCCCGGACCGTCGATGCGGGAGGTGTAGTTGCCGAAGTACGCGAAGTTCGCGAACGACGACCCCTTGGCGGTGCCCTCGGCCCGGAAGCCGATGTCGGTGTTCTCCTGCGAGGTGGGCGCACGGAAGCGCGTGAACCAGGGCCCGGCACCGACGACCTTGACGGCCTTGCCGTACACCTGGAACTTGCTCGACGTCTCGTAGTCACCGGCCGGCAGATAGACGCCGACGAGCGTGCCCGTGGTGTCCATGCGGACCTTGTCGAGCGCGTTCTGCACGTCCTGGTGCGAGAAGCCTGCCGGCACGGTGTACGTCGCCGGGTCCGGGTTGGGGATCGCCGACACCTGTTCCAGGCTCACGAAGTCGATCGCGTACGTGGAGGAGTTCGCGGCGTCCTTCTGGAGCCGGATCTTGCTGCCGGCCGGGACGGTCTGGCCGAGCATCAGGTTCGCTTCGTCGTAGATGTGCCGGGGCGCGCCCGAGCCCGGTGAGTTGCCGGGGCCGGCCTCCGCCCCGTACAGCCAGGCGTACTTGGATGTCAGGTCGATGACCTTGAGGAAGGTGCCGTTGACGTAGACGTTCAGCGTGGAGTTGGTGCCGCCGCCGCCCGCGGAGTCCGGGAGGGAGAAGCGGGTCACCAGGGTGTTGGTGCTGGCCTTGGTGGTCCATTCCACGTAGTTGCCGGTGTTGTTGAGCGTGACGGCCTTGCGGCCGGAGGCCTCACCGGCGATGTCGCCGATGGTGCGGTTGGGTCCGACGGTCTGGGCGCCGCCGCCCACGGTGCCGTCCTCGGCCTCGTAGTTGTCGAACGGCATGCTGGCGCCGCGGCCGACGAACAGCGACTGGCTGCTGGTGTTGTTGGCGCGCTTGACCTCCAGTTCGTTGGCGTCGGGGTCGATCACGGTCTTCACGGTGAACTTTCCGGGGCCCGCGGTCCAGGTGCCCAGGTTCACCGGGGAGGCCGTGGCGCCCGCCGCGATCGCGCCGCTGTGGGCGCCGGTGAGGGTCTTCACCGTCGCACCGGAGGCGTCGAGCACGGTGAGCGTGATGCCATGGCTGCCGGTCGCGGTGGCAACCGTTCCCTGGTTCTTCAGGGCGACGGAGAAGGTGACCGTGTCGCCCTCGGCGGGCGCGCTCGGCGACCAGCTGACCGGCGAGGCCACCAGGTCGGAGCTGGAGACCGGCTTGACGACGAGGGCGGTGGGGCTGGTGTAGGAGTTGTTGCCCTCGTTCTGCTCGATGACCTTGTTGTCGGGGTCGGCGGTCGCGCTGACCTGGTAGGTACCTGCCTCGCGAGCGCCGATGTCGGCGGTGACCGTCGCCGACGCGCCTGCCGCCAGGGCTCCGACGGCTGCGGTGCCCACCTTGGTGCCGCCCAGCTGGAACTGCACGTCGGTGGCGCCCGACGCCTCCGTGCCCGCGTTGCGCACGGTCGCCGTCAGCTTCACGGCGTCGGACTCGACGGGGCTGGCCGGGGCCGAGGTGATGCCGGTGATCTGGAGGTCAGGGTTCGGGGCGGGAGTGCCCAGGACCTGGAACTCGGCGACCTGCCCGGCAGGCGCGCCGGAGTTGGCGGTGAACACCAGCTGGACGTCCGCGACTCGGCCCGTGAGGGCGATCCGCACGGTGTTCGCGGTCGCCGGGTCGAACGTGTAGTCCTTCGCTGCGACCAGGCTCGTGAACGCGGTGGCGTTCTGCTCCCGGCCGAGCACCTGGATCTTCTGCGTCCGGGTCGCCCAGGCGGCGTCCGGACTGAGTTTCAGGACAACGGTGTTGACGTCCGCGTTGGCGCCGAGCTTCACGGTCAGGCTGTTCGGGTACGCTCCCGGACCGCCCTCCCAGTAGGTGCTGGTCTTGTCGTCGTTGGCGTTCTCCGCGACGAACGTGAACACGGAGGACGAGGCTGTGATCGCCTTGCCGACGGCGAGGTTCGCGTCGTCGGTCGTGGAGCCGTTGCGGGTGACGGTGTTGCTGTTGGCGGACTGGTTGCCCGCCGCGTCCTTGGCCCGCACGTGGTACGTCACCGTCGCCGACGCGGGCTGCGTGTCCGTGTACGTCGTGACGTTGCCTGCGACGCTCTGGCGCAGGGTGCCGTTGGCGTAGATGTCGTAGCCGGTGACCCCGACGTTGTCCGTAGAGGCCGTCCAGGTCAGCTTGACCTGCCCGCTGGTGGCCTCCGTGAAGGCCAGGTTGGCGGGTGCGGTCGGGGCCTGGGTGTCGCCCGAATCCCCTGTGCGGGTCACGGTGTTGCTGTTGGCGGACTGGTTGCCCGCCGCGTCCTTGGCCCTGACGTAGTAGGCGACGGTCGCCGAGGCGGGCTGGGTGTCGGTGTACGTCGTGGCGGCGCCGTCGACCGAGGTGCGCAGCTCACCGTTGGCGTAGATGTCGTAGCCGGTGACCCCGACGTTGTCCGTGGCGGCCTGCCACGTCAGCTTGATCTGCCCGGTGGCGGGTTCGGTGTAGGCCAGCGCGGTGGGCGCGGTCGGCGCCTCGGTGTCGCCCGTGGTCGGTCCGTACACCTCCAACTCCGCCAGCTGGCCCGCCGGTTGCCCGGTGTTGGCGGTGACGAGGACCCGTACGTAGCGCGTGGTGGTGGCGTTGAAGCTCAGTGTCTGCGACTGGTCGTTCGCCGCGTTGAAGGCGAGCGCCTGCGACGCGGTGAGGTCGCTGAACTCCGAACCGGTGGTGCTGCCCTGGAGTTTGAGGGTCTGTGTCCTCGCTCCCCAGTTGGCGGGCAGCCGCAGCGTCACACGGTCGACGCGCACGGACGAGCCGAGGTCGACCTGCACCCACTGCGGGAGAGCGTTGTTGCTGCTCTCCCAGTAGCTGGCCCGGTTGCCGTCGCCCGCGTTCGCGGCCAGGTACGTCTGTGTGTAGCTGCTCGCGGTGAACTGCTTGCCCGCGGCCAGGTTTCCGGAGGAGTCCGTCGCGCCGTGCACTTCCAGCTCGGAGAGCTGTGCGGCCGCCCAGCCGGTGTTCGCGGTGATGTTGACGCGCACGAAGCGGGTCTGGGTGGCCGGGAAGGAGATGGTCACCGTGTTGGCCGCGCTCGGCGTGAAGGCGTACGACGCCGAGGACTTGATGGTGTCGAAGCTCGTGCCGTCACCGCTGCCCTGCACGGTGAGCGTCTGGTTGCGGCTCTCCCAGGAGGCCGGGAGCTTCAGGACCACTTCGTCCACGCGGGTGGTGGCACCGAGGTCCGCCTGCGCCCACTGCGGGAAGCTCGATCCCGAACTCTCCCAGTACGTGGTGGCGTTGCCGTCGGTGGTGTTGGCGGCGCCGTAGCCGGAGTTGGAGCTGCTCGCGGTGGCGGTCTTGCCCGCGGCGAGGTTGGGGCCACCGGCCGCCGTCGCGGTCGAGGTCAGCGCCGGAAGCCCGATGAGGGCGAGCGCGGTGGTCAGCAGAGCGGCCAGCAGACGGCCTCTCCAACGATGTCTGGTCATGGTTCTCCTGCCCTTGAGCGGTGTCGTCACGGGGGAAGCGGAAGACTCACAAGAGAGCGAGAATCGATTTTTTGCGTTCAGTTATTGCAGATTTGCATGGTGATGTTGTTGAGTCCACAGTCTGTGCAGAGATAGTTGCTCACTGACGTTGGCGGGGAGGCAGCGGCGGGCGCACGGCAGCAGGGCCCGGCCGCTGTGCGGCCGAGCCCTGCTGAGTGAGGTGGCGGCGAGTCGCTAGACCCGGGCGGTCGGGTCGTCCGCAGGCGGGACGGCGGTACTCGCGTCGAACTGATGCTGAAGGCGGTCGCCCTCGATGTCGAGGTCGGGGATGTAGGTGCCGAACCACTTCGGGTGGTACCAGATCTTGGCGCCGATGATCGCCATGAAGGCGGGCACGAGAGTGAGCCGGACCACGAAGGCGTCGAGGGCCACGCCGGCGGCGAAGCTGAAGCCGATCGCCTTGATGGTCGGGTCGTCGGTGAACATGAAGGCCACGAAGATGCTGAACATGATCAGCGCGGCGGCGGTCACCACACGCGCGGCAAGACCGGTGCCGCGCTCCACGGCCCTGACGGCCTGACCGTTCTTGGTGAAGTCCTCCTTGATGCGGGAGACGACGAACACCTCGTAGTCACTGGAGAGTCCGAAGATGATCGCGAGCATCAGGAGAGGCAGGAAGCTGATGGTCTGGCTCGGCGTGATGCCGAACAGGTGCTGTCCCCAGCCCCATTGGAACATCGCGACCTGCGCGCCGAACGCGGCGGCCACCGACAGCAGGAACCCGACGATCGAACTGATCGGCACGAGGATGGTACGGAACGCGAACGTCAGCAGAATGAACGCGAGGCCGACCACCACGACCAGGAACACCGGCAGCGCCGAGGAGAGTTTGCTGGACACGTCGATATTGGACGCGGTGGTGCCACCGACCAGGATCGTGGCGCCCGAATCCCCCGCGACCGCCGCCCGGTCGTCCCGGATCCCGTTCACGAGGTCGGTGGTGGCGTCGTCGTTGGGGCCGGTGCTCGGGGTCACCCGGATGACGGCGACGCCGTTGTCCACCGCCATCGGCGCGGCGGCCACGACCCCCGGGATCTTGGCGAGCCGGTCCGTGATCGGGGTCGCCGCGGCGGCGTTCGGAACACCGTCGGCGACCACCAGGAGCGGACCGTTGAAACCCGCTCCGAAGTTGGCCGTGGTCAGGTCGTAGGCCTTGCGTGAGGTGTCGCTCTTCGGCTTCGACGATCCGCTGGGCAGCCCCAGGTCCATCTTGAGCGCGGGCAGGGCGAGCACCACGAGGAAGGCGATCCCGCCGATCAGCAGGGGAACTCGGCCGCGCACCACGAACCGCGCCCAGACGGCCCCGAAGGTGCGCTCCGGCTCCTTGGCGGCGATCTGGGCGACGTTCTCGTGGTGGCCCGGGCGCAGCGGGGTGCTGATGAACCGAGCCACCTTGTTCCCGGCGAAGCCCAGCATGGCGGGCATCAGGGTCAGGGCGATCAGCAGGGCGATCAGTACGGCTCCCGCCGCGGCGACGCCCATCACGGTCAGGAAGGGGATGCCGACCACGGCGAGCCCGCACAGGGCGATCATCACGGTCAGCGCGGCGAAGACCACCGAGCTGCCCGACGTGCCGGCGGCGAGAGCGACCGAGTCCTCGATACTCATGCCGGTAAGCAGGTTGTTGCGGTGCCGGGCCAGGATGAACAGGCCGTAGTCGATGCCGCAGGACAGTCCGAGCATCGTCGCCACTGTCGTCGAGGTCGAGGCGATCGTCATGACGGACGCCAGCGCGGACACGGTCATCAAGGTGACGACAAGGCCGATGACGGCGGTGAGGATCGGCAGCCCGGCCGCCACGAAGGCGCCGAAGGTGATGGTCAGGATCACGAAGGCGACCAACAGGCCGATGAGCTCGGGCAGTTCCGAGATCTCCTGGTTCCAGCCGGGGTAGACGCTTCCGGAGTATTCGACCTGCACACCGGCGTCCCGCGCCGGGACGACGGCGGCCTTGACCGCGTCCAGGGTCGATTCCTTCACGTCGGTCGGCTGCGCCTCGAACTGCACCGACCCGAGTGCGACATTGCCGTTCTCGGAGATCGCCTTCGCCGCGAAGGGGTCGGTGACCAGGCCTACTTGCGGCACCTTCTTCAGATTGACGATCGCGGCTTCGATGCCTGCCTTGTAGGACGGGTCGGTGACCTTGATGCTCCCACTGGTCGCGAACACGATCTGGGTCTGGCCACCGCTCAGGGCAGGCAGCTTCTCCTTGAGCAGGTTGGTGGCCTGCTGCGACTCCGTCCCGGGAACCGTGAAGGTGTTGTCGGTCTTGCCTCCGCCCACGACCGAGAGGGTGATCGCGGTGCCTGCCGCCAGGATCCACAGGGCGAGGACGAGCCGACGGCGCCGGAACGCCCAGCGAGCCAGGCGGAACAGATAGACGGACACAAATGCTCCCGAACGTGGAACGGCCGGCCTACGGCCGAAGGGCGGAGAGCCCGGACCTGTGCTCTCCGCCCACTCTCGACCTGCCGTCGGGCCGCCGCGAGGAGCGGAGGCCATTCGGGGGACCTCAGCGCACGGACACCGGCGTCACGGGGTTGCCGCTCTCACTCGGGCCGGTGCCGCCGGCGGTATCGGCCCGGTCGTACGCCGACAGGAGCGGGCCTGTAGGCCATCGCCCGGGCGCTGCCCCTCCGCGTGGCCGCCCATGTCCGCCAGTGGCTCATCAACCGCTCGAACCGGAAGCTGTGCCCCCGCCCGACCCCCGTCGACCGTACGCGCGCTGAGCCCGCGGCCGTGCGGAAACCCCTTGCTGTGGAACCGGGCCAACTCGCCATTCGCACACCTGTGCTGCGCTAGTCTCGCGACACACGCGCCACGCTAGAGACCGGGATCCCCATGCCAGAGCTCCACCGCAGCCGGTCCGAAACGATGGCCTATGCGGCGTCCGGGATGGAGCCACCGCCCGTGGTCCCGCTGCGGAAGAGCGATCCGAGACGGGCGGGGCCGTACCAGTTGGAGTCGGTGCTCGGCAGCGGTGGAATGGGCCGGGTCTATCTGGGCCGAGACACCACCGGCGGGACAGGCATCGCAGCCGTCAAGGTGATCCGGCCCGAATACGCGGAAGACCCGCTGTTCCGGAAGCGCTTCGAGCGGGAGGTCGGCGCGCTCGACCGCGTCCAGGGGGCGCACATCGTGCGGCTGATGGGCAGCGGTTGCGACGAGGACCTGGTCTGGGTCGCCACCGAGTACATACCCGGGCCCACTCTCTCGGAGGTCGTCACCGAGCGCGGCCCGATCGACTCGGCGGCGGCATGGCGGCTGCTCGCCGACGTGGGGCGTGCGATCGAGGCGATCTGGCGCGCGGGGCTGGTCCATCGCGACCTCAAGCCGTCCAACGTGATCCTGGGAGCCGACGGTGCCCGCGTCATCGACTTCGGTGTCGTCCAGGCCACCGACGGCACCTCCATCACCGTCACGGGCCAGAACGTGGGAACGCCCGCCTACATGTCCCCGGAGCAGGTCAGGGGCAGAGAGGTGACCGCCGCCTCCGACGTCTTCTCGCTGGCCTCCACCCTCACCTACGCCGTCGCGGGAGAAGCGCCGTTCGGCGAGGGTACGGGTGTCGACGTCCTGCACCGGGTGGCCTTCGAACCGCCCCGGGAGGCTGCCCTCGACAAGGTGGCGGCAGTCGATGCGGAACTGGGGGCGTTCATCCGCACCTGTCTGGACAAGGATCCCGAGCGGCGCCCCTTACCCGAGACGGTCTTCAGGACCGCCATCGGACACCAGCTGTCCGCATCGGCCACAAGCCCGCCACGCCCCGCCCCGAAGCGCCCGAGCATCCCCGCCCAGCGGCCCGCCGTCCTCCCCGCGCAGCGACCCGCCGTCCTTCCCTCCGCGCCGCTCGCGGCCCCGCCCGCCGACCACACCGTCGAGCCCGGCGCCCCTGCCGCCCCCGCACCCAAGAAGCGCAGAGCGCTGATGGTGGGCGCCGCGGCGATGACAGCCCTCCTCGTCGCCGGAGGTGTCACCGTGGCACTGCTGGACAACGGCGACGACCGCACAGACGGCCGGACATCGGCCGCTCCCATTCCCCAGACGTCCCCGGCGCTGACCGAAGCGCCGGCCCCGGCGCCGAGCAGTTCGCCCGAGGCGGCCACGCCCTCGTCCTCGAAGGCGGACCAGGCGGCGGAGGAGCCCTCGGCCCCGACGGTCACGCTGGATCCGTCGGCACTGGACATCCGGTCCGACGCGTGCCCCGCCGCGATCGCCCGGGGAGCACAAGGCGACTGCGTGAAGGCACTCCAGCTCCTCCTCGCCGGCTACGGCCTGCACGTCACGGTCGACGGGCAGTTCGGCGCGGAGACCGTCGCCGCGGTGAAGGCCTTCCAGACCGAGGCCGGGGCGGTCGTCGACGGGAGGGCCGGCGCCAAGACCAAGGCGCTTCTCTACGGTCAGCCGCGCGGTCCGGTCCGGCTCGGCTCGCTCACCGTGACCGAGAGCGTCAACGCCGTCTCGGTCGCGAGGTGCCTCGCCGTCGGCACCGGAGGCCTGGACGCCGAGGTCTGGGGGTGCAAGGACACGGCCGCTCAGCGGTGGGGTCTGTATCGGGTGCCCGGCCAGGACTCCCAGTACATCGTGGTCAACCAGGACAGCCACCGCTGCCTGGACGCCGGCGGCTACCAAGAGACCGTCCGGGTCAGCAACTGCGACGGGCAGAGCTCCCAGAGATGGCGGCTCGGCGACTCCGGCGCATCCGGCGGCCGGACCCTGGTCAGCGTTCCCGAAGGCTTCTGCATGGACGCTGAGGCCGCCACCTCCGGCAAGGACGGTCAGCGAGTCCAGAGCTGGGGATGCGCGGGCAGCACCAACCAGGTGTGGAACTGGTCCTGACACACCGTCAAGCTTCCGACACTGAGCCGGAGTTGTCGTGACAGCCCGGGTGGCTCAATCACCTTCCGCAGGTGTCCGGCGTCGGGTTCCATCAGCTGCCCCCCAGTCCAGAGCACTCATCCGGGTGAGAGCCGGCAGCTTCCACAGCGTGCTCGCGATCGACTCGGCCCGCGACCGGCCGACGACCGGGGGCACGAGTTCGTCGAACTTGTCACGCAACTCCCGGTCGCTCAGGGGGTCTTCGGGGTCGCCCTTGCGGGTGAGCCGCAGCCGTTCGTACGAGGCGCCCTGCCGGTCGGTGACCCGTACGCGGGCGGCCCGGCGCCCGGGGGCCATCATGTCCAGCTCCGGATCGACCCGTGTCGTGGTACGGGCCATGAGGTCCCGGATCGCCGGATCCCGCAACGCCTCGGGTTCGAAGGCGCGCAGCCGGACGCTGCCGAGGACCAGCGCGGCGGCGACGGTGTAGGCCAGGCTGAACCGGGCCTCGCCGGGCTCGCGGGGGTCGGCCCGGCCGGCTACGCGGGTGGCGGTCTCGTAGGTCTCGATCTCGATGCCGATGATGTCCTCCACCCGGGGGCCGTCGGCGCGCAGTTCGAGGGCGGCGTCGATCGCGGCGAACGTGTGCCCGCAGCAGGCGTGGTACTTCACCGTCGTCGCCGTGACGCAGAACGGATCGCCCAGGCCGGTGACCGAGAGGTCGGTGATCCCGGCGGTGGCGACGCCGAAACCGGCCGGTCCCTCAAGGACGTCCAAAGCGCCGGCGAGACCCCTCTCGGCGGCGAGCGCGGCCACCACCCCGGCTTCGGCCGCATGCCCCGAGTGCAGCGGCTTGCCCGTGGACGGCGACCGGAAGGTCTGCTGGAGCCCGGCGGCCATGGTCGCGGCGAGTGCCAGCGCGCCCGCGAACCGGACGGTGTCCAGTTGGAGCAGCTCCGCCGCCGCGGCCGCCGCGCCGAAGGTGCCCACCGTCCCTGTGGTGTGCCAATGGCGGTAGTGGGCCGGCCCGACGGCGAGCGCGATCCGCGCACCGATCTCGTAGCCGATGGTCACGGCGCGGAGGAAGTCCTCGCCGGAGACGTCGAGTTGGTCGGCGACCGCGAACGCCGCGGCGACGGTCGGGGCACCGGGGTGGTAGAACGCGTCGCGGTAGATGTCGTCGAGTTCCGCGGCATGCGCCGCGGTCCCGTTGAGCAGCGCCGCGGTCCGCACATCGGTGTCCTGCCCCGAGGGGATGAGCCGGGCGGGCCCGGGACCTGGGCCGAGCGCCTCGGTCAGACCGCGGGCGGCCGGCGTGACAGAGCCCGGGACCGTGGCCGAGACCCAGTCCACGACCGCACGCACGGCCGCGTGCCGTACGTCCTCCTCGATCGGCGTCGCCCGCTGGGCGGCCGCGAACTCGGCGAGTTGCTCGACGACAGTCATGCCGGCTCCCTGCGCGACTAGAACCTAGAACTGGGCCTCGTACTGGGCGGGGTCGATACGTGCCTCGATGAGCAGCGGCCTGGTCAGCCCGGTGAGCCCGGCCGTGGCCTTCTCCAGCTCGGCCACCGAGGTCACGCGCACCCCGTCGCAGCCCATCGAGCCCGCGAGCGCGACCAAGTCGATGTCGTCCAGCCGGGTCGCCGTGCTCGGATAGCCGAGGGCCCGCTGTTTGAGCTCGATGCGGTTGAGGCTGCCGTCGACGAACACCACCACCGCGAGCCGGAGTTGACGCGCGGCGGCCAGCCGCAGTTCGGTCGCGGCCATCGCGAAGCCTCCGTCGCCGATCAGCGCGACGACGGGAACCTCGCCGAGTGTCATCTGAGCGGCGATCGCGCCGGGGAGCCCGAGCCCCATCGCGGACAGGCCGTTGCTCATGAGGACGCTGCGGGGCCGGCGTGTCTGCCAGCCCTGGCCGACGAGGAGTTTGTGCGAGCCGACATCACAGGTGACGACGGTTTCGGGGGGTGCACTCGCGCGTACGACGTCGATGACGTCGGTGGGGTTGAGGCGGCCGGTGACCCGGCCCGAGTAGTAGGCCGCGCGGAGCCGGTCGCGGTGCGCCGCGACATCCCGCTCCGCCCATCGGGGCTCGCCCCGCCACCCGTCGGCGAGCCAGTCCAGGCTCGCGGAGACGTCTCCGATCACCTCGCAGTCGCTGGGGTAGATCTGATCGACGTTGGGCGTGGTGTCCACATGCAGGACCGGTACGGCGAGCGACCACGGCTTGATCAGCTCGACCGGGTCGAATCCGGCGGTGACGACGAGGTCGCTGCCCGCCAGGAATTCCCACACAACCTGGTTGCACGCCATGTCGAGGACACCGGCGAAGAGCGGATGGTCCTCGGGGAACACGCCCTTGGCCATCGGAGACACCACCACGGGGGCTCCGACCCCCTCCGCCAGCCGGATCAGGGCGCCGGACGCGCCGCATCGGGTGGCTCCGGCCCCGGCCAGCAGCACCGGACGCCGGGCGGAGCGCAGCACCGCCGCGGGGTCCCGGCCGCCGGGAACCAGATGGACCCGGACTCCCCCGCCCGCCCCGTCGAGCGGCGGCGGCCTGATCGCGCCATCGGGTGCGGACGCGGCGAACGTCTCGGCGGAGCCGGTGAGATGGACCGCCCCCGGCCGTTCGGCGACGGCCAGGCGGAGCGCTTTGCGCATCACCGTGTCGACGGACGCGGGGTGAATCCGGCCGGCCCACTTGGCGACCGGCGAGAAGAGCAGTTTGTGGTCCACCACCTGGTGGGTGACGAAGTCCTCACGTCCGGGGTCGATCTGGCCGGAGACCGCCAGGAGCGGTACCCGGTCCCAGGTGGCTGCGGCCACTCCGTTGACGATCGCGGTCGAACCGGGCCCCAGCGTCGACAGACAGACCCCGGGTCGCCCGGTCACCATCGCGTAGGCCTCGGCCATGAACACCGCGGTGCCCTCACGGCTGCCGAGAACGACTTCGACGTCGACGGCGCGCATCGCCTCCATCAGTTCGATGACCGGGTCTCCCGGGTAGGCGAACGCGAACCGAACCCCTGCGGCACGGACGTAACCGGCCACCACCGCGGCGCTGTTGCTCATGTCATCGCTCCAGGTTGTCGTGGTGGATGGAGAGCGTCCGGAAGATCCCGTGGACGAACTTGGTGTACGGGGCGATCCCGAACGCGACGACCACCGCGGCGACATGGAGGAGGAGCAGGGGGCCGAAGGCGACGGTCTCCCTCAGGAGCATCGTGAGCATCCCGGAGGCGGCGAGGACGAGCAGCGCCCACAGGAAGCCGCTGCCGCCGCGCCGCATCCACAGCCCGGTCCCCCCGACGATCATGGCGATCCCGCCGATACTGCCGCTGATGACGGGGACGGACAGATAGGGGTAGGGGGGATGCTCGCCGAGCACGTTCTGCAGGTACGACGCCGCCGTCGTGGAGACGACGCAGAGCCCGAAGCCGTACACCAGCACCAGATGGAATCCGCGCCTGCCGGGTACCTCACATCCCGCGCCACCCCCGGTCATGTGCTTGAGGTGGACGGCCTGCGTGAACGTCGTCAGCCATACGCGGAGCCGGCACAGGTCGGCGAGGCGGCCATGGATCTCGCGCCAGTAACTGAGCGCCGCCCAGGTGAACATGGCGACAGCCCACAGGCTCGGCGCCCCCACCGCGATCAGCATCGGTACGTGCGGAAGAATCTCGTACGGGTCTCCGGGCACGTCCGCCACCACGAAAGCGCGACCGGTGAACAGGTAGGACATCAGGGCGAGTACGAGGCAGGCCACGCCGAAGGCGACGCCCGTCGCCAACCGTCCCGGCGCGCGGTGCGGCCAGACATGGCGTCGGTACGTCTCCGCCCGGACCTCGGTGAAAACCTTCGGGGGGTCCACCGCGAACTCGTGCGGCGGAGCGTACATACAGGCGCTGAGACAGTCGCCGCAGTCGTGGCAGAGGTTGGCGAGGTGGGTGATGTCCGAGAGCTCCAGCTCGGTCCGCAGTTCCAGTGCCGGCCAGACGGGGCAGTAACCGGCGCAGTAGCGGCACGAGTTGCAGATGGTGAGCTGGCGTCCGGCCTCTTCGAACAGGTCATCCAAGGACATGGCGAGCCGCCTCCCGTCCCGCGATGCGACCCCACACGGTGCCGATGGTCATGCCGAATCCGGCGAGGTATCCGGTGGAGAGGACGTTCCCCGACATGATCTCGCCGGCGGCGAAGACGTTGCGGAAGACCCCGCCGTCCACCCTGCGCACCCGGGCCTGGTCGGTGACCGCGACGCCGAGATAGGTGAAGGTGATTCCGGGTCGCATCGGTACGGCGTGGTAGGGCGGGGTGTCGAGGCGCTGGGCCCAGTTGCTCTTCGGCGGGTCGAGCCCGGCGGTGGCCCTGCCGTCCGGCTGGGCCATGGTGAAGGCCCGGGACGGGGCGCCGCCGCGGTCGACCGCCGCGTTGAAGTCGCCGACGGTCTCGGCCGCGGCTCGCTTGTCCAACCCCAGCAGCTCGGCGAGTTCCTCGATCGTCTCCGCCGTGTACGTGCCGTACATGGGTGGCAGGAAGGCCCCTTGGACCTTGGCGTCCCACAGGGCGTAGGCGATCTGACCGGGTTGCAGGGCGATGTTCCGTCCCCAGATCGCGTACCGCTTGGGCCAGATGTCCTCGCCCTCGTCGTAGAAGCGGCGGCCGTCCCGGTTGACCACGATGCCGAAGGGGATGGAGTCGATGCGGGTGGCGATTCCGCCGTCGTACTTAGGGCCCCGGGCGTCCACCGCGACGGCGTGGAACCCCCTTTCCTCACCTGCGCGTTGGGCGCCGGCGTCGAGTAACTCCCGCAGCACTCCCCCATCGTTGTACGACGGCCCGCGCACATGGAAGCCCTTTGCCGCCTCGCCCCAATAGCGGCCCAGCCAGGCGAGGTTGGCCTCGAAGCCGCCGCTCGCGCAGATCACGGAGGCCGCCCGGATGCGGTGCCCGTCCTCGGTGAGCACGCCGGTGCAGGAGTCGCCCTCGAACTCCAGGCACGTGACCGTACGCTCGTACTCGATGCTCACCGACGCCCGCTCGGCGGTCCGGTAGTAGGAGTTGAGCAGTGCCTTGCCGCCGCCGAGGAAGAACCTGTTGGTGCGGGCCAGGTTGAGCGTGCCGGTGAGGGCCCGCTGCCAGTGGGCGCCGTGGGCTGCCATCCAGTCGGGTGCGTACGTCGATTGACGGACCGTCAGTTCGGCGAGGCGCTCGTCGCTCGGCCCGTCGCCGACTCCGCAGAGGTCGTTCCAGAGCTCGGCGAAGGGATAGGGGCCGGTGGTGAACGCGTCGCCGGTGTCGTGCGCGCAGCGGATGTTGCGGGTGTGCCTGCTGTTGCCGCCGCGGAAGACCACGGGCGCTCGCTCCAGCACCAGCACCCGGGCTCCGGCGTCGGCGGCGGTCAGCGCGCTCACAATTGCCGCGTTGCCACCGCCGATGACGAGGACGTCCGGGTTCACTGTTCGCGCAGGTTCGCGGGGACGAGCCGGTCGTAGCCGGGATCCTTCTCGATGAGGCCGGAGAACTTGTGGAACTCGACCGCGGCGTCGAAGGAGGAGCGCTTGAAGCCGTTCGTGGTGGGGATCTCGTCCTTCAGCTGAGGGAGCAGCGCGTCGAGGGTCGCGTCGGGCATTCCACTGCGGTATTCGGCGAGCAGTTTCTTCAGCTCGGCGGAGTCCCCTCCGTGGATGTCGCCCCTCGCCCGTACGAGCGCTCTCTGGAAGGCGGCTATCTCCTTGGCCTTGTCCTTCAGGATGCCCTGGGTGGTGAAGATGACCCCGTGGGACGCGTTGACCAGGCCGGGGATGTCACCGCGGGCCGGGGAGATGTAGGTGGTGCCGACGTCGGTCCCCTCCGCCTGCTGGGCGAGCGGCTGGGCGAAGGAGAGGGCGTCGACCTGGCCGCCCTTGAGCGCCCCGAGCGCCGCGGGGGGTTCGCTGCCGAGGTTGACGAGTTCGGCGTCCTTCTTCGCATCCATCCCGCCCTTGGTGAAGAGGTAGACGACCAGCGCCTCGGTGCCGCTGCCCGGCCCGGTGATGCCGATCTTCTTGCCGCGCAGTGCCGCGATCCGCTTCTCCAGCGGGGCGTCGGCCGCGGCACCCTCGAACTTCGTGCCGGTGATGATGTCGATGTAGTACTTGTCGACCAGGTTGGCGACGAGTCGGATGTCGCTCTGGATCTGGGACAGCTTCAGGACGTCGGTCATCACCGAACCGCCGAGTTCGATGCTGCCGGACTTCAGCGCGGCCGCCACCTTGGAGCCGTTGCCGAGGATCGGCGGATCCCCGAAGGTGACGCCCTCCTCCTTGAAGTAGCCCTTCTTGGTCGCGATGAACATCGGGAAGAACGCGATCGACGTACTGACCTGACCCACCGCCAGCTTGCCGACCGCCGTCGAGGCGCCGGACTCGGCGCAGCCGGCGCCGGTCAGCGTGACGGCTCCGGTCGCGAGGAGACTCTTGACGAGTTGCCGACGGTTCATTTCCGGACCTCCAGAGGCTTCCAGCGGTTGGCCCTGCGGTCGAGCATTCCGACGATCAGGTTGAGGACCGTGGCGATGGTCCCGAGCACGACGAGCGTGGCGAAGACGCCCGCCGTGTCGAAGTTGGCCGCCGCGTCGCTGATCAGATAGCCCAACCCCCGGTTGGAGGCGACCAGTTCACCGATCACCGCACCGATCAGCGAGTACGGGACGGCGACCTTGAGTCCGGTGAGCAGACCGGTCATCGAACCGGGCAGGACGACCTTCCACACGACTTCACGGCGACGGCCTCCCATCAGGCGGACCGCGTCGATCAGTCCCCGGTCGACCTCCCGCACGCCCACGGCGGTGTTGAGGAAGACCAGGAAGTACACGGTGACGGCGGCGAGCAGCACTTTCATCTGGAGGCCGATGCCGAACCAGACGATGAACAGCGGCGCGAGCGCCACCTTCGGCAACGAGTACAGCGCCACCATGAACGGGTCGATCACCCGGTAGAAGGTGGGCAGGGAAGCCAGCACGAACCCCGTGAGCGCGCCGGACCCGGCGCCGAGTGCGAACCCGAGGATGACCTCCTGGAGGGTGACCCAGGTGTTGGACCAGAGCAGGCCGTCCTGATGCCATTCGACCAGCCGGTGCATGACGTCGAGCGGCCGGCTGGTGAAGGTGACGTCGAACAGGCGGCCTGCGGACAGCTGCCAGGCGACCAGCAGCACCGCGACGAAGACCAGCCGCCCGCCCCAGATGATCACCTGGCTGCCGTGCTTGTCCCACCAGGTGCGGTTCAAGGGGATGGTGACCGACTGACCGGTGTTCTTCTCGGCGCCCATCGGTGTCTTCTCCGAGGGATTCTCGGGGGTCCCCGGGGTCTTCGAGGTCTTCGGGGTCTTCTCGGGGGGCGTCTCGGGGGTCATCTCGTCCACCGTGCTCATTGCGCCTCCCGGAGCGCCGCGGTCATCTCCTTGTGCAGGCTGACGAAGCGCGGATCCACCCGCAGTTCGTCGGCGTCGCGCGGCCTCGGCAGGTCGATCGCCTTGTCCAGGACCACCCGGCCGACCCGGCCGAGCACCACGATCCGGTCGCCGAGCAGCAGCGCCTCCTCGATGTCATGTGTCACGAACACCACGGTCTGCCCGCTGCCCTGCCACAGCCGCAGCAACTCGGCCTGCAGAACGGAACGGAGCTGCGCGTCGAGTGCGCCGAAGGGCTCGTCGAGCAGCAGAACCTCGGGGTCACCGGCGAGCATCCGGGCAAGGCTCGCCCGGCGCCGCATGCCGCCGGACAGTTCGCGCGGGTAGTGGCGTTCGAACCCGGTGAGGCCGACCCGCTCGATGAGATCCGCTGCGCGTTCCCGACGGTCCTTCGCCTCAACGCCCTTGATCTCCAAGGGCATCTCGATGTTGCGGCGGACGTCGCGCCACGGCATGAGGGTGTCGGACTGGGTCATGTAGCCGACGTCGGTACGTGGACCGGACACCGGCTCGTCCCGGAACGTGACGACACCCGAAGTAGGGGCCATGAGCCCGGACATCACGTTCAGCATGGTCGACTTGCCACAGCCGCTGCGGCCGAGAACCGTGATGAAGCAGCCCTCCTCGATCCCGAGACTCAGGTCGCGCAACGCCACGATCCCCATGTCGTCCTTGACGAACTGCTTGTTCAGCTCGCGGACCTCCAGGACGCTGTTCATCGTTCGTCCTCCTCAGCGCTCATCGGTCCTTCACCGCACCCGCGAGCCACCGCGTGTTGTCCACGGCCATGGTTCGTATCTCCCCTTCGGTGAAGCCCGCGGCGAGCAACCGGTCGGCGAGGAGCGCCAGGCCGTCCTCCACCGGAGGGTTGAAGGGCTGTCCGAGATCGCTGGAGAGCACGGAGTGCTCCGGGCCGACCGCCCTGATGTTCTCCAGCCACAGATCCCAGGAGACCTTGCCGGTGTACGGGGTGGTGAAGCACCGTTCGAGCAGGGCCCCCCGGGCGGCGAGTGCGCGCTGGCGTTCCACGCCCACCCGCTGGGAGGTGAACTCCGGGTGGGTGACCACGATCCGCCGTACGCCCTCCTCGACCGCGGCGTCCACGACGGCGGCGATCTCGTCGGAGCTGAGATGGCCGGTGGCGAGCGTCATGTCGTGCGCCGCGATCACCCTGAGCACCTGGCGGGTGAGCTCCAGCGCCCTGCCGTCCGGCCCGACCACGTCGACCGGGTCGGCCGCCATGCCGGCGTCCCGTAACTCTTCCTGGAGCTGAGCCCACATGGGCGGCTTGGCACCCTCGGGATCGCTCGCTGTGCAAGCCCGTTGGTTGGCGCTGTCCACGGTCGGCAGCCAGACGAACTGAGCGCCGCCGCGACCGGCGATCTCCACGGCGATCGGATTCATACCGCCCACCGAGGCGTTCAGGGTGATCGCCCCGACCGCGCCGAAGCCGGGCACGGCGTTGCGCACCACCTCGGCCCGTTCCGTGGTCGGCACGTAGTGCGACTTGAGTACGAATCCGGTGAGGCCGACCTCGGTGAACCGGGACGCGAGGGTCAGATCGTCCACGCGGCGCTTCATCAGGTCGGGCGAGATGTGGACGTGGATGTCGTAGGCCGCCGCGACGAGTTGGCGGGCGTGATCGGACGGTGTCGGATGCCTGGCTGGTCGGTCGGTCACGCCGCCTCCCTGTTGCCAATTTGGTAAACCGGATTGTTAACATTAAGGAAGAGGGCGTCAATGAGTTGCGCAGAAAGTGCCCGCTCCGGTTTCCGACCGCCGGCCAGAACCCACCGCCCATGACGCAGATGACGAGAAGGGGCGCCGTGGATTCCACCGTCGTTCAGGACCTTCGTATCGCCGTACTCGGCCTGGGCGAGGCGGGCGGCGCCATCGCGCGCGATCTGGTCGCCGCGGGCGTTCGCGTGCACGGCTACGACCCGAAGGTTCCGGCGCCCCCAGGGGTGGTGGACACAGGCAGCGAGGCGGAGGCGGCCGCGGGCAGCGACCTCGTACTGAGCGTCAACAGCGCCTCGGCCGCCGTGGACGCCCTCCGCGCGGGCCTTGCCGGAACACCCCCCGGCTGCCTGTGGGCCGATCTCAACACCGCGTCTCCCGGAGTGAAGCGGCACCTCGGCGAGATCGCCGCGGACGCCGACCTCGGGTTCGCCGACGTATCTCTGATGGCGACCGTGCCCGGGAAGGGCCTGCGCACGCCGATGCTCGTCTCCGGAGCGGGGGCCGGACGCTACGCCGCGATGCTCCACCCCCTCGGCGCCAGGGTGGACGTGCTCGAAGGGCCGGCGGGGCTGGCTGCCGAACGCAAGCTGCTGCGCAGCGTGTTCTACAAGGGCATGGCAGCGGCCGCCGTCGAGGCTCTCGCGGCGGCCCGGGCCGCCGGCTGCGAGGACTGGCTACGGGAGAACATCGCCGAGGAGCTGACCCGCGCGGACGCCGCGACCCTCGATCGGCTCCTCGAAGGCAGTCAACGACACGCCAAGCGCCGAACCGTCGAAATGCAGGCCGCCGCCGACATGCTCACCGACCTCGATGTGCTCCCGCTGATCGCGACTGCCAGCAGGGATCTCCTGCGTGGGCTGGCCCGCTAGGAGGGCGTGAGGACACCGGCGTCCGCTGTGCCGCGTTGATCTTCATGGGCCCTCCGCCGACGAGTTGGTCGACCGACGTATGGCCTGGATAGGCTGCCCGGGACCAGCGCAGAAGGAGAACCAGCAGATGGCTCGGGTTGCGGTGCTCTCGGCGGGCTCGTGGGGTACGACCATGGCGGCCCTGTTCGCCGACGCCGGCAACGAAGTCCTCGTGCACGCCCGGCGGTCCGAGATCGCCGACGCGATCAACACGCGCCACGAGAACCCTGCCTACCTGCCGGACATCGTCCTCCCGGACACTCTCCGCGCCACCACCGACCCCGTAGAGGCCCTCACCGACGCCGACCTGGTGATCCTTTCGATCCCCGCCCAGACCCTCCGCGACAACCTCGCCACCTGGGCCCCGCTCATCGAGCCGCACGCCGTGCTGATCAGCCTCATGAAGGGCGTCGAGACCCACTCCGGACTGCGGATGAGCCAGGTGATCACGCAGGTCACCGGAGTCCCCGACGAGCGCGTCGCGGTCATCTCCGGCCCGAACCTCGCCCGGGAGATCGCCGCCCGCCGGCCCGCCGCTTCCGTGATCGCGTGCCCCGACGAGACCGCCGCCAAGAACATCCAGGCCGCCTGCCACACCCCCTACTTCCGGCCCTACACCGCCACCGACGTCGTCGGCTGCGAACTCGGCGGCGCCGTGAAGAACGTGATCGCCCTGGCGGTGGGGCTCGCCACCGGCATGGGCCTCGGCGACAACGCGAGAGCACTGCTCATCACCCGCGGCCTCGCCGAGACAGCCCGCCTCGGAACCGCCCTCGGCGCCGACCCGCTGACGTTCTCCGGACTCGCGGGCGCGGGCGACCTCATGGCCACCTGCTCCTCACCGCTGTCCCGCAACAGAACCTTCGGCGAACACCTGGGCCAGGGCCTGACGGTCGCCGAGGCAACCGCCGCCACCAGCCAGACCGCCGAGGGAGTCAAGTCCTGCCAGGCGATCCTCGACCTGGCCCGCGGCCACGGCATCGAGATGCCCATCACCGAACTCGTCGCATCCGTCATCGACGGACGGACCACCGTCAAGGAAGCGGCCGGCATGCTCATGGCGCGCACACCGAAGCCCGAGCGGTACGACATCTGAAGACGAGCGGCGGTCACCGGTCCCGACGGCCCGGTCATCCGCGAACAGCCCAGCTCGTACGACGGTGTGGGGCGCCGGACATTGCCGCTAAGGTCCGTTCATGAGAGCAGCGGCGCACAGCCGGTACGGGCCACCGGACGTGGTCCGTATCGCCACGGTGGACAAGCCCTCGATCGGGGACCTCGACGTTCTCGTCCAGGTGCACGCGACCACGGCCAACCGGACGGACTGCGCCTACCGGGCGGCCAGGCCCTTCTTCATGCGGATGCTCACCGGCCTTGCCCGGCCGCGGCGGACCGTGCTCGGGACCGAGTACGCGGGAGTGGTGGAAGCGGTCGGCAGCGGCGTCACGACCTTCGCGGTCGGCGACCGGGTGTTCGGGTACAACGAGGGCGCGTGCGGAACCCACGCCGAGTATCTGTCGGTTCCGCACGGTGGAGCCATCGCAACGATGCCGGACGGCGTGACCTTCGAGGAGGCCGCTCCCGGTACGGAGGGCTCGCACTACGCGATGGCGTTCCTCAGGAAGGCGGGTGTCCGGGCAGGACAGGACGTCCTCGTCCACGGGGCGACCGGCGGCATCGGCTCGGCGGCGGTGCAGCTCCTGAAGCATCGCGGGGCGGTCGTGACGGCGGTGTGTGACACGGCGCACCTGGAGCTGGTGAAGGGCCTGGGCGCGGACCGGGTCGTCGACTACACGGCCCAGGACTTCACCAGGGACGAGCAGCGCTACGACGCGGTGTTCGACGCGGTCGGCAAGAGCACGTTCGGCCGCTGCAGGCGGCTGCTGAAACCCGGCGGGGTGTATCTGTCCTCGGAACTGGGCCCCTGGTGCCAGAACCTGCTCCTGCCGCTCGTCACGCCCCTGTTCCGCGGCAGGAAGGTGAAGTTCCCCTTTCCGAAGCAGGACCAGGAGATGGTGAGGTACTTCCGCGACCTGATGGAGGCGGGCGAGTTCAGGCCGGTCATCGACCGACGCTACCCGTTGGAGCAGATCGTCGACGCCTACCGGTACGTCGAGACCGGACAGAAGATCGGCAACGTCGTCGTCACCGTCGTACCGCCCAACTGACCTCATCCGCCTCCTTTCTGATGCCTCGTCAATTAACCGCGTTCATCAGGTCGAGGGCACTCTGCTGGCGGGCGGCGTCGGTGGAGTCCAGCGGTCCGGCCCAGTGCAGCCCGTACGCGTCGAGGGCGTTGCGGTCGTTCGCGTACGCGGCGTCGGCCTGCCGCCGGACGTACGACGTGTAGGGCCGGTCGGACAGCCGGGCGTTGAAGGCGCTCAACCCCCGGACGTACGCCCCCTTGAACGACGGGCCGTCGCCGCCGCAGCCGCTCGTCTCGCACGGCTCCCGCAGGATTCCGCCCGGGTTGAGGAACGCGGACGAGGTCGAGGCGTCACCGATCTGGCGGCCGGCGGTGAGCAGGGCGGAGTCCCCGGTCGCCCGGTACAGCTCCGAGAGTCCGCCGAGCAGCACGCCCTGGTTGTACGACCAGGTGGTGTCGCCGTTGTTGCCGCAGGTCGACAGGTTGATGCCGTCGTTGACCAGATGGGAACTGTTGATCATGCCGGTGCCCTTGAACCACGCCCACTCGGCGTTGGCCCGGCCGAGATACACCGTGTCGCCCGCGATGCGGTTGTGCAGGGCGGCGTTCAGCTCCAGGTAGAGGGAGTTGGCGATGGCGTTCTTGTAGGTCTTGGCGGTGCTCCACCACACGCCACCGCCGCACGTGGAGTCCCAGTACCGCGCCATGTAGTCGGCGTCGGCGCGGGCGGTGTTGAGGTATCTGCTGTCGCCGGTGAGGTCGTACGCGGCGACCCAGGCAAGCCCCCACCACCCCGTGTCGTCGATGTAGTCGTTGCGGAACTGGCCGCCCTGCGCGCTCAGTTGGCGGTCGTAGGTGTTGGCGATGGCGTACTTGTAGCTGGGCATTCCAGTGACGCGGATGTTGTCGATGAGGGCGGTCAGGGCGTTGGCCGAGTTCCACCAGCCGGTGGTGTCGAACAGGCCGGTGGAGTTGTTGTACGACTGCATCAGCGCGGTGGCCGCAGCCGTGGGGCGGCTGTACGCGTTCCAGGTCGTCCGGGCCCAGGCCGTGCAGGCGATCTCGGGACGGTCACCGGCCTTGCCGCAGGCGCGCAGGGCGCCGACACCGAGGTTGCCCCAGTCGTCGACGTTGTACATCAGGGTGCGCCAACCGCTCTGCCCCGAGGGGATGGTGGTGTCACCGAGCTTGCTCCCCGAGGCCCAGGTGCGGCCACCGTCGAAGGAGCGGTCGAGCCAGACCTCATCGCCCGGGCTCCCGTTGGCGATCGAGGCCCAGCCCATGGCGTCGTTGTCGTCGAAGTGCAGCGCGATGCTGCGGGAGTAGATGGTGGCGGTGACCGGCTGCCGGTCCCCCGGGGACAGGGCCGGGTCGCGTGCGTCGCAGTACTTGTTGCAGATCGTCGCCTTGGGGGCAGCGGTCGCGACGCCGGTGGTGAGCGGGATCAGCAGGGCCAGGGCGGCGATCAGGCCGGTCCCGATTCTCCGGATGCGTCTTGCTGCTGAGGTCATGCCGACTCCAGGGGGTGGTGGGGGATGCGGGAGGTCAGCCCAGGCGCCACTGCTGGTTGGCGCCGCCGTTGCAGGTCCAGAGTTCGAGCTCGGTGCCGTTGACGTTGCCGGCGGCCTGGTCGCCGCCGGTGACGTCGAGGCAGAGTCCCGACTGGGTTCCGGTGACAGTGCCGTTGGGGTTGAGGCTCCACTTCTGGTTGGCGCCCCCGGTACAGGTGTTGAGCTGCACCTTGGTGCCGGCGTTGGTCCCGTTGTCGCGGGCGTCCAGGCACTGCGTACCGCCGTAGAGCCGCAGTTCACCGGCGGCGGTGATGGTCACGGCCTGGTTGGCGCCGCCTCCGCAGTCCCAGATCTCGATCTTGGTGCCGGGGGCGGTCCGGTTGTCGTACGCGTCCAGGCAGCGGTTGGAGGAGGCACCGACCAGCGGATGGGTGCTGCCGACGCTGGTGCCGCTGCCCACGGAGACCCGGTACATGACCGAGCCGTGGCCGGGGACGCTTGCGGAGATGGTTCCGCTCGTGCTGCTCACGACCTTGGACCAGAGGTTGTTGAGCCGGTAGGAGGAGGCCGCGGGGAGACCGGCCGCGGTGGCGGAGGTGCTGATGGTGGCGGCGGATGCATTCTCGTTGAAGAGGACCACCGACCGGTCGCCGTTCGCCAGTTGCTTGGTCAGCACATGGAGGCCTCCCGAGGAGGAGATCTCGGTGCCCTGCCTGCCCAGGGAGTCCTGGTCCACGGCGATGACGTCTCTGTTGCCGTAGAGGGAGAGGGTGGCGGCGGAGGCCGTGCGCATGTCGTTCCCGGCGATCAGCGGCGCGGCCATCTCGGCCCACAGGCTGAAGTGGGAGCGGTCCTCGTTGAACGACATGCCTCTGCCGACTTCCAGCATGTCCGGGTCGTTCCAGGCGCCGGGCTTGGCGTACGGGGCCAGCTTGACGTTGGCCTTGAAGATCGACACCACGGTGGAGAAGTTGAGGTTGATGTCGTCGGTGGTGCGCCAGCTGTTCCCGACCCCCGCACCCCAGGTCCACACGTCGGCCAGGCCCCAGTTGCAGAGGCTGTAGACGATGGGGCGGCCGGTGTTCGCGAGGGCGTCGCGCATGGCGGTGTAGCGCTGCTGGTCGGGCACGTTCTGGTGGTTGCAGTTGTCGTACTTGAGGTAGTCGACGCCCCAGGCGGCGAAGCTGTTGGCGTCGGTCTGCTCATGGCCGAGGCTGCCGGGGTAGCCGGCGCAGGTGGCACTTCCGGCGCTCTCGTAGATGCCGAGCTTGAGGCCCTTGCCGTGCACGTAGGCGGCGGTGCCGCTGATACCGCTGGGGAACTTGACCGGGTCGGGCACCAGTTGGCCCGCGGAGCTGCGGGTCGAGGCCATCCAGCAGTCGTCGATATTGACGTAGATGTAGCCGGCGTCCTTGAGTCCGGAGGAGACGAGGTAGTCCGCGGTCTGCTTGACCAGTTCCTCACTGACGTTGCAACCGAAGGCGTTCCAGTCGTTCCAGCCCATCGGGGGCGTCCTGGCCAGGCCGTTGTCGAGTGCCTGGGCGCGGGGTGCGGTACCGAGGACGAGCAGGGGCGGCGCGAGCACGAGAAGCAGGAGCAGCACGAGCGCTGTACTCAGCGGCCCCAGGGATCTCGACCGTCTTGACGGTCTTGCAGAGATGGTCATGTCGCTGTCTCCTGCGTGCCTGTGGGGGGCGGACGGGACAACCTGCGCGGACCTCTGGAAACGTATCCATCGCGAAGGTGCCACCACCCCGGTTCACGCGTCAATGGTCTGGGCCAAATCCGTCACACCCGCCAACTACTGCATCTGTTCGGACCGTTGACGACTTCATAGCGCCATGACAACGTTTCCATCACCCCGCACCCGTATCCGAATGGAGACGTTCCCATGCGCAGGTACCCCTCCCGCCGGGCACTGGTCGGCTCCGGTCTGACGGCCCTGGCCACAGCCACCATGACAACGGCCTCCACCGGAAACGCGGCCGCCGCGGGCAGCGGCCACGCGGCGGACTCGGAACTCCGTTCCCGCGCACTGTCCCGCGCCAGAGCCGCCTACGCCGCCCTGGAAAGACACTTCGGCACGACGGACGGATCCGGACTGGTCCGTGAGCAGTATCCGGCGGCCTCGGGCGACCGTCCGTACTCCTTCGAATGGCCCTTCTCCCAGGTGCACATCGCCGCTCTGGACCTCGCGGCGGTGGACAAGGCGTACGAGTCGGAACTGACCGTCCGCGCGAAGGCCCAGGAGCACTACTGGAACGCCGGCGGAGGCACCACCGGGCTGCCCGGATACGACTCCTATCCCCGCGCCCCCTACGGCACGGGCGGCGACATGTTCTACGACGACAACGAGTGGGTCGGCCTGGCGAAGGTCCAGCGCCACCTGCAGACCGGGGATCCCGCCGCGCTGGCCCGCGCGAAGGAGATCTTCGAACTCGTCCGGTCCGGCTGGGACACCGACACCACCCACGCCGCACCCGGCGGCGTCTTCTGGACCCAGGCGACCTGGAGCCACGACCGCAACACCGTCTCCAACATGCCGGGCGCCCAACTCGCCCTGCGCCTCCACCTGATCACCGGCGAGAGCGGCTACCTCGACTGGGCGAGACGGTTCTACGACTGGACGAACACCCATCTGCAGACCCCGGGCGGACTGTACTGGGACCATCTCGACCTCCAGGGCACGATCGAGAAGACGGTGTGGTCGTACAACCAGGGCGTGCCGGTCGGCGTCAACGTCCTGCTCCACCGGGCGACCCGCGACCGTGTCTACCTGCGCCGGGCCGAGCGGATCGCCGAGGCGGCGTACGCCTACTACGTCACGCAGGGACGGCTGTTCAGCCAGCCGGTGTTCTTCAACTCGATCTTCTTCAAGAATCTGCTGCTCTTGGAGTCGGTGTCAGGGGACGGCAGATACCACCGCGCCATGGCCGACTACGCCGACCAGGTGTGGTCCACCATGCGCGATCCCGCGACCGGGCTTGTGCACTTCAACTCGTCCGGCGGCACGGAGGCGATCCAGCAGGCGGCCTTCGCCCAGCTCTACGCCGTGCTCGCGTGGCCGCCCGCCCTCTGGCCGACCCTTTACTGAGCCTGAGGCTGGGGGCCGAGTTCGCCGGTGCCCCGGGCGATGAGCCGCACCGGCAGCACGGTCCTGCGTGAGGGGGCGCCCTCGCCGTTGATGCGGTCGATGAGCAAGTGCGCGGCGTGGCGGCCGAGTTCCTCGGTGTCGGAGGTGACCACCGTGACCGGGGTCGGGAGCATGTCGGCCAGTTTGAAGTCGTCGAACCCCACCACCGCGACGGGCGCCCGTAGTTGCTGGCTGGCCCGCAGGACGCCCTCGGTGAGGAAGCCCGTGGTCGAGAAGATCGCCGTCGGCGGCTCCGCCGACGTCAGCAGGGCGTGGGTGGCGGCGGCGGCGTCTTCGGTGGTGCCGCGCCGCAGGGTGACGACCAGGTCGTCGTCGGCGGGGATGCCGCTGCGCCGCAGGGCCTTGCGGTAGCCGCGCAGTCTGCGGCCGGTGGTGTAGTACGAGGGCGCGACAAGGATCGCGATCCGGCGGTGGCCGTGGTCGATGAGGTGCTGGGTCGCCGCCGCTCCCCCGCCCTCGTTGTCGACCACGACGACATCGGCCTCGGCGCCGGTGGCGGGCCGGTCGACGAAGACGATGGGCACGTGGTCGTGGGCGTTGACCTCGTTGAGGAAGGCGTGGTCGCCCTGGTCGGGCACGATGATGAGCCCGGCCACCCGCCGCCCGATGAGCTCGCCCACCGCACGGCGCTCGACTTCCGGGTCCTCGTCGGCGGTGCTGAGGAGCACCGCGTACCCCGCCCGGTTCGCCACGTCCACGGCCGCCTTCGCCAGGGACGCGTAGAAGGGGTTGGTCAGGTCACCGAGCAGCAGCCCGACGGTCATGGAGTTCTGCCCGGGGCGGAGCGAGCGCGCGATCTCGTTGCGCTGGTAACCGATGGCGTTGATGGCGGCGTTGACCCGGTCGGCCGTCTCCTCGCGGACCGCGCCGATGCCGTTGACGACGCGCGAAACGGTGACGAGGGCGACGCCGGCCCGCTCTGCGACATCGCGCATCGTCGGCCTGGTGCTCTGGCGCTGCGTAGGACGACTGCTCACGTGGGGCGGAGACCAACTTTCATCGCCGGGGCGGCCGGGTGATCGCCCTCAGGATACGTTTCCGGATCCGGGCCTGAGCGCTCCGCTGGATATGCGGTTCGTTTGCCGCGGGTCGGTGGGGGCTGGTCGCGCAGTTCCCCGCGCCCCTTACGGGGCGCGGTTCCGCACTTCGCCAGATGCGCTCAGCCGTTGCTCTTGATCACGTCGTTGATCTTGTCGGTCATGGTCTGCAGATCGGACAGCGGCTTCTTGCCCTGGAGGATGTCCGGCCAGTACGCCGTGATCACGTCGTTGGACTGGCTGGCCCACTGCGTGGTGAAGCGCACGCCCGTGTTCAGCGGGGCGTCCAGGTCCGCCTTGACGGTGGACGCCACGGTCGTCAACCCGGCCTTGCCCAGGGCGTCGAAGTACGCGTCCTGCGCGCCGGTGTAGGCAGGCACGGCCACGGGCGACTCCGGAAGCACCTTGGTCCACACGGTGGAGTTGAGGTACGAGAGGACCTTGAAGGTGGCGTCCGCGTTCTTGGTGTACGACGGGGTGCAGATGCCCACCGCGTCGTACAGGGTGGCCGCCTTGTCGACCTGGGGCAGGGGCGCGAAGCCGTACTCGATCTTCGGCTTGTCGGTGAGGAACCCGGCGGCCAGCCACTGACCGCTCCACAGCATCGGGATCTCTCCCGCGGCGAACAGGGACTGCTGGCTGGAGATGTCGTAGCCGGGAGGCGCCACGGCACCGCTCTTGATGCCCGCCACGAGTTTGCCGACGCCCTCGGTGTAGGTCGCGTCGGCGGTCACCTTCGTGGGCTGGTGGACGCTGTCGGTGAAGGGGGCGCCACCGGCGGACTGGGAGTAGAGGCTGAGGCTGAAGGGCGCGTCCAGAGCGGTCATGGCGTCGGCGACCAGGCCGTACTTGGCACCCTTCTTGTGCAGCTTGTCGGCTGCCGCGTACATCTCGTCCCAGGTCCAGCCGGCCGCGGGCAGGGTTACTCCGGCGGCCTTGAAGGCGTCGATGTCGTACCAGATGCCGTAGGTGTTCATCAGGGAGGGGACTCCGCCGATCTTGCCGTCGGCGGTCGTCCAGTTCTTCATGGCCGTCGGGACGAAGCTGCCGGTGGTGAAGTCACCGGAGCCGGACAGCCTTTCGGACCAGTCGGTGAGCAAGCCCTGCCCTGTGTACTGCAGTTCGGTGTCGTTGCCGCACCAGAACAGGTCGGGCAGCTTCTTGGCCTGGGTGAGGGAGGCGAGCTTGTCCCCGTAGTTGCCGTTGGGTGTGTCGATGCGCTTGACCGTGATGTCGGGGTCGTTGAAGCCGGCCAGAGCCTTGTCGATGAGCTGGTTGGTCGCGTTCGACTCCCAGGTCATCACGGTGACCGTCGTCTTCCCTCCGGACTCGTTGCCCGAGGAGCCGCCGCAGGCGGACGTGGCCAGCAGTCCGCCTGCCGCGAGGAGCACTCCGGCGGCGTGCAGTGTTCGTTTCAACGTGGCCTCCTGGTAGGCGAGTTGGGTAGCAGGGTGCGGGTCAGCGCTGGTTGACGGTGCCCAGTGCGCTCAGACCTTGGATGAAGTAGCGCTGGGCCACGAAGAACACGGCCAGTGGGGGGAGCATGTAGAGCAGGTTCGCGGCCATGTAGAGGTTCCAGTCCGGGGTCTGGCCGGCGAACTGGGAGACGAAGGAGGCCATGCCCACGCTCAGCGGCCACTTCTCGGACGAGTACAGGTAGATGAGCGGGTTCAGGTAGTCGTTCCACGACAGCTGGAAGGCCAGGATGGCCATGGTGATCCAGGCCGGCCGGGTGATGGGGAGCATGACGCTGAAGAAGATCCGGATGTGTCCGGCGCCGTCCACCTTGGCGGCCTCGTCGATGGAGTAGGGCACCGACAGGAAGTACTGGCGGGCGAGGAAGATGAACAGCGGATTGCCGCCCAGGAAGGCCGGCACGATCAGCGGCAGCCAGGTGTCGTACCAGCCGATGTCCTTGAAGAGCTGGAACAGCGGGATGATGCCGACCACCGGGGGCAGCATCATGGAGCCGACGAAGACGTAGAACCAGAGCCTGCGGCCCGGGAAGCGGAGCCGGGCCAGGGCGTATCCGGTCATCATCGAGGTCAGGACGCCGCCGATCACCGAAAGACCGGTGATGACAAAGGAGTTCAGCAGCAGGCGGGGGAAATGGATCGCCTTCGGTCCGTCGATGAAGTTCTCGAAGTGGAACTCGTCGGGCAGCAGCCGGGGCGGTACCTGGAAGACCGCCGAGTGGCCCTTCAGGGCGATGGTGAGCATCCACAGGATGGGCATGACCATCACCGAGGAGATCAGCAGCGCGACGGCGTACCAGGACGCGGTCCGCACCGCCTTCCGGGGCGGCCGGGGCGCACGCGTGGCGGCGGGCGGTCGAGGGGACGTCGCCGGCTCCGGGGCCGTCGTGACGTCAGGAGACATGGTCACTGTAGGTCCAGACGGAGGAGAAGCGGGCGGTGGCGGCGATCACGACGACGATGACCAGGAAGAGCACCCACACCTGGGCGGAGGCGTAGCCGAAGTCGGCGACCCGGCCGAGCGTGGGGAAGCCGTTGTTGTAGATCGACAGCATCAGGACCCTGGTGCTGAATCCGGGTCCGCCCAGTCCGTCCGGCGAGAGGATCTTCGGCTGGTTGAACGTCTGCAGGGCGGTCACCAGTTGGAGCACGACCTGTAGCACCATGATCGGGCTGATCAGCGGCAGGGTGATCCGGAAGAACATGGTCCTGGGGCCGGCGCCGTCGATGCGGGCGGCCTCGTAGAGCTCGGTGGGCACCGCCTGGAGCGCGGCCAGAAAGATGATCATCGTGGAGCCGACGCTCCACAGCATGACGATCACGATCGACGGCATCGCTGAGTTCGAACCCGACAGCCACTCGCTGGTGGGGAGGTGAAGCCACGTCAGCACCTGGTTGGCCAGGCCGACTTGAGGGTTGAAGACGAACTTCCACAGCGTGATCGTGGCGACCACCGGCAGCACCACCGGAAGGTAGACCAGGGTGCGCAGGAGGCGGACGCCGCGGATGCGCCGGTTGCAGAACACCGCCAGCGCAAGGCCGATGACCAGCGACGCCGGCACATACAGGACGACGAGGAGCAGGGTGGCGCGCACCGAGGGCCAGAACGACGGGTCGGTGGTGAACATCCTGCGGAAGTTGTCGAGGCCGACGAAGGTCGGGGCGGTCAGGCCGTTGTACCGCGTCAGCGCGAAGTAGGCCGAGCGGATCAGCGGGTAGACGACGAAGACCGTGAAGCCGATGAGCGCCGGCGCCATGAACGCGTACGCGGCCCGGGTGTCCGAACCGAGCTTCCCTCCTCGACGCCATGAGCGGCGCGGCGACAAATGCGGCGGTCGGTGCGGCTGCTGGTGCGAAGTGGCTGTCACACGGGCTCACCTTCTCCTCCGAGGAGTTGCCGATGACTCAGACCCGGGGCGGACCCGACCGTCTGGTGGTCTCCAGCTCCTTCAAGGTAACGTTTCCATTCCCTGTTGATCACACGGTGGCGCACGCCACATGAGGGAGTCAAGAGGCGCGATGGTAACGTTTCCCGGATCAACATCCGCGACAGCATGGGCAGTTCCTGATTCCCTGAGGACGCTCGGACGACGGCTGGCCACCGAACTGCGGGGCAGCCCGGCAGCGGGCATCGTCGAGGGTTGCCTGACCAACACATGGACCACATCGATGAGTTGGGGCACCCCGTCATCGCAAGTCCCGGAGGTCTCGGGGGCCTCCGGGATCTCCGAGGTCTTCGTCGGGACCGGAGACATCCCGGCGATGTGGCTGCGCGACAGCACGGCCCAGGTCCGCCCCTACCTCGCCGTGGCCTCGGATCCGGAGGTCGCCGACGTCCTGGTCGCCGTATCGCGCCGCCAGATCCGCTGCGTCCTGCAGGACCCGTACGCCAACGCCTTCAACGACGGACCCACCGGCGCGCACGGCGAGCCCGGTGACCGGCCCGCGCCCAGGGATTGGGTGTGGGAGCGCAAGTACGAACTCGACTCCCTCTGCGCGCCGTTGCAGCTGGCGTACGCGATCCGGCGGGCGACCGGTCGCGAGGACCACCTCGACGGCGCCTTCCACCGCGCCGCCTGGACGATCGTACGGCTGTGGCAGGCGGAGCAGTCCCACACGCACTCGCCGTACTGGTTCATCCGGCCGTCCGGCCCCTTCGCCGGTGACAGCCTTCCGCACGACGGCCGCGGAGCCAGCGTCCGGCGGACGGGTATGACGTGGTCGGGCTTCCGGCCGAGCGACGATCCCTGCCGGCACGGCTACCTCGTCCCGGCCAACGCGCTGGCGTCCACGACCCTGCACGGGCTGGCCGAACTGGCCACGTCGGCACTCCGCGACACCGAACTCGCCCGGCATGCCCGGACGTTGGCCGACGAGATCGACGCCGGGATCCTGGCGCACGCGATGGTCGAGGTCGAAGGCACACCCGTACTGGCCTACGAGGTGAACGGCCTCGGCGCGGTGCTGCTGGGCGACGACGCCAACCTCCCCAGCCTGCTGAGCCTCCCCCTGAGCGGCTGGTGCACACCGCAGGACCCGCTCTATCGGGCGACCCGGCGTCTCGTACTCTCCGAGGCGAACCCCTCCTTCTTCCGCGGCAGTTACGCGTCCGGCGTCGGAAGTACACACACGCCGGACGGTCACGTCTGGCCGCTGGCGATCGCCACCGCAGGCCTGACCGGCAACAAGAACGCGGCGGCACGGGCCCTGGAGACACTCGCGACCACGACCGCCGGCACCGGCCTGATGCACGAGAGCTTCCACGTCGACAACCCCGGCCGCTTCACCCGGGACTGGTTCGGCTGGGCCAACGCCATGTTCTGCGAGCTCGCTCTCGACCTGTGCGGAGGCGGCGTACGGCACCTGTTTCCCGTACACCCGCGGACGCTGCCCACCTGACCCGCGCCGACAGCGTCCGAAGCCCCAACTACCCTGAGGATTCTGCCGTGTTGCGCCCACCCGACACCGTCCACGTGATGACCGACGACACCCGGCCGCGTACGGCGGAATCGGCCACCAAAGGCGTCTGGACGGTGCGCGGCGCCCAGGTCACCACCGAGCGAACGTCCGACGGCCTGCGGGTGTGCGCCCGCGCAGGCCCCGAGGGCCTGTCGAGGATCGTGCTGCGCTGGAGGCACCACGTGCCCGAAGGCGCGCGGATCCTGGGAGACGCCTGGGAGCGCGGCTACGGCGATCTTCAGTGGCGCACTCTGCAGCCGGATCGCGCGCTGCCCTGGTACATCCTGATCACCGGCACCTCCGGGGGAACGACGACCGGGTGGGGGGTCCGGACCAGAGCCGGCGCCCTGTGTTCCTGGACGGTCGACGAGGGCGGCATCGCCCTCTGGGCGGATGTGCGCAGCGGCGGCCTGCCGGTGCTGTCGGGCGAACGCGTGCTGGACGTGGCCACGGTGGTGACCGCCGCGGCCCCGACCCCGTTCGCCGCGCACCAGGCGCTCAGCGCCGTCATGAGCCCGGACCCACCGCCGTCCACCGGCCCCGTCGTGGGCAGCAACAACTGGTACTACGCCTACGGACGCGGCTTCGGCCCCGAAGCGCTACTGCGGGACGCGCGGACGGTCGTGGAGTACGCCGACGGGCATCCCGTCCGCCCGTACTGCGTGATCGACGACGGCTGGACCGAGGGCGGCGGAACCGCGCCCGGCGGTCCCTGGGACTCCGGACTGCCGGGCGTGTTCGACGACATGGGAGACATGGCCGCCCGGATCACGGAGACCGGCGCCCGGCCGGGCCTGTGGTTCCGTCCGCTGCTCTCCCGGACCGAGACCGCCGCGGTCCGGCCCGGCATACGCAGGGACGCCGGATTCCCCCTCGACCCGTCGCTGGACGTGGCGCTGGAGACGGTCGCCGAGGACGTGACCCGGTTCCGGCGATGGGGGTACGAACTGATCAAGCACGACTTCTCGACGTACGACGTGTTCGGCAGGTTCGCCGCCGGCTCCCCCGCCGAACTCGCCCTGCCGGGCTGGTCGTTGGCCGACCGGTCCCGCACGAGCGCCGAGATCCTGGTCCGCCTCTACCGCACGATCGCCGAGGCCGCCGGGGACGCGGTGGTGATCGGCTGCAACACGGTCGGCCATCTGTCCGCGGGCCTGGTGGGGGTGCAGCGGTCCGGCGACGACACCTCGGGCCGTAGTTGGGAGCGGACCCGGCGGATGGGCGTGAACACGCTCGCCTTCCGGCTGGCCCAGCACAACCGGTTCTTCACCGTGGACGCGGACTGCGTGCCCTGCACACCGCGGACGGACTGGAACCTCAACCGGCAGTTTCTGGACCTGGTTTCACGCTCCGGTACCGCCCTGTTCGTCTCGGTGGATCCCGCCGTCCGCACGGGCCGCACGGACGCCGACCTCGCCGCGGCCATCGGGCTCGCGCTGGACGGCGGGACACCCGGTGGCGTCGAGCCACTCGACTGGCTGTCCACCACCGCACCTCGTCGCTGGCGGGCCGGTGCGGAGACTCTCGTCTACGACTGGGCCGAACCCTGGGGGGCGACACCCCTGCCCGTTTGAGTTCAGGGCGTGATCGTGAGGGAGCCGTAGTCCGAGAGGTTGGTGAGGTTCACCTGGCTCAGGGTGGTAGCAGGGGTCGTGCTCCCGGGCATCACGATGTTCTTCAGCGCGACCCCGGTGATGGGAGCGCCGGGCAGTCCGTTGACGCGCGCGGCGGTGATCCCGGCGTTGCGCACCTTCACGTTGGAGATCGTGACCCCGGTGACCGGGCCGATGCCCGCCGTGCTTCCGGTCATCAGGGCCAGCCAGGTCCGGTTGTCGTCGTTCTTGAAGCTGAGCCGTTCGATGTCGATGTCGTCGAACTTGATGTTCGTCGCGCCCGCCGTCCCGTACTTGTGGTGGACGCCGATGCCCACGGCGGCGTCGTACACGACGACGTGCTGGAAGGTGACCTTGTTCTGCGCTTGGAAGACGCCCTGGCCCACCTTGACGCCGTAGCAGTAGGTCCAGGAGACCAGGTCGTTGAAGGTGACGTTCTCCAGCGGGCGTGGGCTGCCGGGAACGGTGTTGTAGATGTCGGTGCCGGCCGCCCAGGTCTTGGTGCTGAAGGGGTCGTCGAGCCCGATGCCGATCGCGTGGTCGACGGTGACGTCGGTGGACTCCATGACGTCGATGCCGTCGTTCTCGCCCATGTCGAACCTGTTGAACATCTTGATGTTGCGGAAGGTCATGTTCGAGGACCGCAGAGGAATGACCGCCCAACTGCTGGCCTCACGGAAGGTGATGCCGTCGACCGTGAAGCCGCTCGTGTAGATCGGGGCGAGGAGGTTCACGCCGAGGTTGTCGGGCGCGAGTGCGGCCTGACCGTTCCCGTCGATGATCCCCCGGCCGTAGATCTTGATGTTCGTCGAGGAGTACCGGGTGGAGATGAACCAGGTGAGGTCCCGCCCCTGCGAGTTCTTGTGCCCGTTCACCACGTAGTGGTCGGCGTCTCCCGTGTAGCGAAGGACCGCACCGGGCGCGAGATAGAACGCGAGGTTGCTCCGCAGATAGAGATTGCCCAGCGTGTAGACGCCGGCCGGCACGTACACGATGCCCTGTGTGCCGTTCGCGGATCCGTACGCGGCGGCGTCGTTGAGGGCGTTCTGGAAGGCCGTCGTGGTGTAGGCGCCGGTGTTCGGCTGGGCCGAGTAGGGCGCGCTCTGCACGTTGAAGATCCCGGTCCCGCTGGACGCCGGACGGTTGGTCTCGGCCGGGTCGGCCGCGATGACCAGGTTGGGGCGGCCGTCGAGCTTGACGATCAGGTACTCGTCGTTCTGGGCGGTGAAGGTCAGGGTCGGGCCGCTGACGGACCCGGTGATGCCCAGCTTCTGCGGGCTGATGCTGTACGAGCCGATGTCGGTGTTGTTGACCTTGGTCACCGCGATGGTGGCGGTGCCGGTCCCCAGGGAGAGCTGCGCGATGTCGTACCCCGGGTACTTGGTGACGGGCACGGAGGTTCCGTTGACGGTCAGCCTGTAGTCGGTCGAGGCCTGGTAGATCGACGGGACCGGGTACACCCCCACGGCTCCTGGCGCGGCCTGGGCGGACTGGGGCAGGCCCAGCAGCGCCGCGACGCCGAGCAGCAGAGCGGTCAACCCCTGTGCCAGACAACGCCGTACGCGACTTTCGACTCCGTCGGCCGCGATCAGTGGTGATCTCATCCGGTGCCTCCCCGTCAGACTATCCATCGGGCACACCCGTTCTGGTCATGTGCTCGGTGAATCGGGTGGCCGGTCGGGGCGTCACGCTAGGCAGCCATGGAAACGTTGTCAATGGCATGACAGCCTTGCCGTCGAGCGGTTCGCGGCCGCCGGACTCTCCCGTCCGGCGGCCGCTGCGCACGCGTAAGACCTGACGCGTCACGCCTTGGCGCCACGCGCCTTCAGCATGTCGGCCATGAGCTGTATCTCGGCCTGCTGGCCCTCCACCATGCCCTGGGCCAAGCGCCGCACCTCCTCGGTCTTCGCCGTCCCGGCCGCGGCCTCGGACATCGCGATGCCGCCCTTGTGGTGTGCGGTGAGCAGTTGGAGGTAGAGAATCTCCGCGGCCTTGCCCTTGTCCCGACGCAGCTGGTCCATCTGCCGGTTGGTGGCCATGCCGGGCATCAGGGAGCCGTCGTGCGCCTTGTAGTCCATGCCTTTCATGCCCTCCATCCCGTCCGTGCCGCTCATGTCGTGGTCCATCCAGGACATGTACGGCTGCTGCGAGCTCTTCGGCAGACCCCACACCTCCAGCCAGCCCAGCAGCATCCCTCGCTGGTTGGCCTGGGTGTTGATGACGTCGTACGCGAGCCGTCGCACGTCCTCGTCACCGGTGCGGTCGCGCACGATGAACGACAGCTCCACCGCCTGCTGGTGATGCACCGCCATGTCCCGTGCGAAGCCCGCGTCCACCGAGTCCTTGCGTGGCACGGCCGCGGCGCTGCTCGACGGCCACACCAGCGCCGCGAACACCATGACCGCCGCGAGCACGGCGACGAGCGACCCGCCGATCAGCAGCCGCGACAGCCTCCTGGTGTGCCGGTCTCCGGTGTCCTCCTCGTGTTCCGGCGTCTCGTCGTCACTCACGAGGACTTCCCGCCGGTGCAGGCGGCACCCGGCTCCGGGGTCTGCGCGCCCTGCACGTACTTCTCGAGGAACTCGGCCACCCTCGGGTCGGACTCCTTCGTCACGTTCAGCTGGTGGCCCCAGGCCGTCAGCGAGATCGGCGAGGACTGCGTCTTGTACGGGCTCATCAGCGTGTACGGCGTCTTGGCCACCTTGGCGGCGAGCGTCTTGACGTCGGCGTCGGCGGCCTTGTCGTTGTAGGTGACCCAGACGGCGCCGTGCTCCATGGAGTGCACCGCGTTCTCGTCGCGCAGTTCGCTGGTGTAGACGTCGCCGTTGCAGTTCTGCCAGACGGGATCGTGGTCGCCGCCGGCGGGCGGTGTCATGGGGTAGGTCACGTCCTTGTCGACGTGGTTCTGGGTCAGCTTCGACCAGGTCTTCTCGCCGGAGACGGGCTCGGCCTTGGCCTGCTCCTTCTCGTTGGCGGTGTCGACCAGGTACCAGCCTCCGCCCGCCACGCCGACGAGGATGGCCGCGGACGCGGCGATCGTGATGATCCGGTTGCGGCGCTCACGGGCTCTTTCGGCGCGGCGCTGTTCCTCTATTCGGGCGCGGCGGGACGCGGCCTTGGTCTTGGAGTTGGCGGAACCCATGGTGAAGTCCTTTTCGTGCAGCGGAAGTTGACGGATGCCGGTGGATGGAGAGGGACGGGCATCCGGTTCTAGGTCCGCAGGACTTGAAGGACGTGCAGGTTCGGCGGGCGCGGGGCGACCCCGTACGCCGTGGTCTGTGCCGGGACGGTGGCCGGCCTGGTGTCCACCTGGACGGGCAGGCTCTGAGGTTGCGGGTGCGGCCCGGGGCCGGTCGCGGGGGTGTCCAGTACCCACTGGGCGCCGCACTCGTCATGGCCTGGGGCAGCGCAGACGTGCTCGTGGTCGTCGCCGTCCGGCCCGTGGTACGCGGCGGACGACATGGCGGCGACCGGCTGCACGGCGGGCCCGTGCGTGCACAGGCACGCCACACCCAGCACCGTGGCCAGGGCCACCAACAGGCCCAGCACCACGGAGCCGGTAGGGCGCCGCACAGTCATCGTCAGTCGCCTGCGTCTTCCGGGTAGGTGAAGGAACGGCGGATCAGCTGGTCGGGGGCGACCAGGGTTTCCCGGACGACCCGGTTGTCCTCGTCCAACGTCAGCTCCGGCTCGGAGTCTACGAAGTGCTCGCCGGACATCTCCAGGCGGGTCGGGGCGATGGCGGCCCGGCCGCCCCACTGGTCATCGGCGGCATCCGCGCTGAACGGCCACAGCCGTTCACCCGTACCCCTTGTCGTATGCCTGGCCGCTCTCGTGGACAGGGCCAGCACCGATCAGGAGAGGCACGTGCCGCAACAACTGCCGCGAGGACGCACCGACCGTACCCAGCTCACCGCCCGCCTGGCGCGCGCGTCCGCGCTGACCGCCGGCCTGGCCCTCCTCCCCCTGGCCACGGCGTGCAGTGGAGGCGAGGACGGCGACGCGAAGAGCAAGCCGACGGCGACCTCCGTGACGGCCGCCGCCGCGGCCGGGGTCGTGGCACCGGCGAAGGTCGAGGTGATCGCCAACCTGACCGGCTGCAAGCCCACGATCCGTATCGAGGCGGACGAACTGCGCCAGGGTCTCTGCCACACGAAGGAGATCGACTACCTCATCACCACGTTTCCGGAGGACGAGTACAAGCAGGCGTGGCTGGACGCCGCCGCCGTCTACGGAGGCAAGTACCTGGTCGGCTCACGTTGGATCGTCAGCGCGAAAGAGCCGGAGATGCTGGAGCAGTTCCGTACCAAGCTCGGCGGGACCATTGAGCAACTGCGCGGCATAGGCCCGACCTCGGCACCGAGCTCGTCGTGAGCGGCGGCCCCGTCGGACCCACCTCGGGCACCGACTTCGACCGCGGTTTCCGCGACCGTATTGTTGGTTAGGGTGACAAGCAGCGGCTGATCTCGATGTCCTTGGCCAGGGCGATGGCGGGTCGGACACGACGGGGGGCTCGCGTTGGATCGCCTGGCAGGAGCAGACCTGGAAGCCGGCCAGGCCCAGTCCGTGCTGCCCCCGTCGCTGCGCGCGTTGCTCGGGCTGATCGCGGCGCCGGCCACGCTGTTGGTCGTCGTGCTCGGGGTGCTGTACGCCGGCCAGAGCGAGCCTGGCAGGGTGGACAGGTGGATCATCGAGCCGACGGCGGACAGTGTGGGGCCGCCTTGGCGGCGCGTCGCTCTGGCCACTGACTTCCTGGGAGAGCCCGCGGGAGCCGCGATGCTGGTCGTGGCCGCCGTGGCATGCTGCCTGCTGCTTCGGCGTCCTCGCGCGGCGGTGCTCATAGTCGCCGGTGCCGGCCTGACCGTGGGGACGGCGACGCTGCTCAAGCACCTGGTGGGACGCACCATCCACGGCGACGGCAACCTCTCCTACCCGAGCGGGCACACCGCCTTCCTCACCTCTCTCGCCCTCATGGTGGCGCTGCTCGCGACCGGCCGGCTCGGCCTCGGCAGGACGGCCGGCACGTTACTCGTGCTCGCCGCGGCACTGGTTGCCGGCGCCGCCATGGGCTGGGCGCAGGTCGCCCTGGGCGCGCACTACCCGACCGACGTCCTCGGCGGCTGGTGCACCGCGCTGGCGGTGATACCGGCGACCGCGTGGCTGGTCGACCGGATCGCCGACCGGATGGCCGACGCCGGTCCTCGGGAGCGCCGCTGACGTCACGTCACCTCACACCAGGCGGCGGAACACCGGCTTCACCGGCCGCCCCGCCAGCCAGGGGGTGGGGTCACCGACGTCCAGCGCCTTGCGGTACACCGCACATGCCTGGGCCACCACATCGACGGTGTGGTCGATGTCGGCGTCGTCAAGCGCACTGCTCACCACGAACGACGGGGCAAGCACCCCACCCGCGAGGAGCCGGCGCAGGAACAGGGTGCGGTACTGCTGCGACGGCCGCCGGTTCTCGTCGAGGGTGGCGAAGACCAGATTGCTGGCCCGGCCCCGGACGACGATGTGGTCACCGACGCCCATGGCGGCCGCGGCGTCGCGGACACCGGCGGCCAACCTCTCACCGAGGGCGTGCAGCCGTGCGGTGATGCCCTCCTCGGCGTAGGTGGTCTGCACGGCCATCGCGGCTGCCAGGGAGTGTGTTTCCGCACCGTGCGTGGTGGACAGCAGGAACACCCGGTCGCCGGAGTGACGCAGCCCGCCCCACTCCATCAGCTCGCGTCGCCCGGCCAGCGCGGAGACGGCGAACCCGTTGCCCAGCGCCTTGCCGAAGGTGGAGAGGTCGGGGACGACGCCGTACAGGCCCTGGGCGCCCGCCTCGGACCAGCGGAAGCCGGTGATCATCTCATCGAAGACCAGTACGCAGCCGTGCCGGTCCGCCAGCTCGCGCAGGCCGGCGAGGTAGCCGGGCGGCGGCTCGGTGTGGCCGGCGGGTTCGAGGATCAGGCAGGCGACCTCGTCCTGGTACCGGGTGAGCAGCTCCTCCGTCGCGGCCAGGTCTCCGTAGGGGAACGCCACGGTGAGTTCGGTGGTCGCCGCCGGAATGCCGGCGGACATCGGTGTGGTGCCGATGAACCAGTCGTCGACGGAGAAGAAAGGATGGTCGCCGCAGATGGCCACCCGCGGACGCCCGGTGACGGCGCGCGCGAGGCGCACCGCGGCGGTGGTGGCGTCGGAGCCGTTCTTCGCGAACTTCACCATCTCGGCGGTCGGCACCGTGGCCAGGAAGCGTTCGGCGGCCTCGACCTCCACGATGGACGGCCGGACGAAGTTGCTGCCACGGTCGAGTTCCCGCCGCACCGCCTCCAGCACGCGTGGGTGGGCGTGACCGAGACTCACCGACCGCAGGCCGGACCCGTACTCGATGTAGCGGTTGCCGTCGACGTCCCACACGTGGGCACCGCGGCCGTGGCTGATGACCGGGGCCAGATTCTCGGGGTACTGGTCGTCGCCCTTGGCGTAGGTGTGCGCGCCCCCGGGGATCATCGCGTGCAGCCGCTCGTTCGCCGTCCGCGACCGGGGCAGGAGGAACTCCTCGGTCTTTTCGGTCTCTTCGGTCTGTTCGGTGTGTTCGGTGTGTTCTGTTTCCACGCCGACCCTCACTTCTCTCTGTGCTTCAGGACCTCGGCGAGGCTCGGCGCCTCCCGGTCCCGCTGGGACATCGATTTGACCGGCAGCGGCCAGGGAATGGCGAGCTCCGGGTCGTCGAAGGCGATCGTCACGTCCTCGGCCGGATCGTGCGGGCGGTCGATCCGGTACGAGGTGTCAGCGGTGTCGGTCAGCGCCTGGAAGCCGTGCGCGCACCCCGCCGGGATGTACAGGGTCGTCTGTGTCTCGCCGGACAGCTCGAAGAAGGCCCGGTTGCGGTAGGTCGGCGAGTCCGTCCGCAGGTCCACGACGACGTCGAAGATCCTCCCGTACGAGCACCGCACCAGCTTGGCCTCGCCGGCGCCGGAGCGCAGGTGCAGGCCGCGCAGCACACCCCGGACCGAGCGGGACAGGCTGTCCTGGACGAAGGCGTCCGGGTCGAGGCCCACCGAGCGCACCACGTCGGCGTCGAAGGTGCGGCAGAAGAAGCCGCGCTCGTCGGCGTACGGCGTCGGCTCGAACAGGTACGCGCCGGTGATCTCCGGGACTTCGGTCGCTTTCATGGAGCCTTCCGCAAGGTGTGTGCATGGTCGGTCGACGGGAACAGGGCCGCGGTCAAGGAGTTGAACTGCTGATCGAGTCGCCGGGCGGTGGCCTGGTTCCGCTCGGTGAGGGTCTGCCGCAGCTCGGCCGAACTCTTCTCCAGCGCACGGAACTGCTCGAGCAGTCGGTCGGCGTCGACCTCGCGCGCCGGGTGGCAGTACGCGCCGAGGCCCATCTCCGCCATGAGCGCGTCGCTCTTCGCCGCGTAGCAGAGAGCGAGCACCGGCGTACCGGTCTTCAATGCGCAGATCAGGTTGTGGTATCGCACCGCCACCACGGTGTCGGCAGCCGCCATCTCCTTCATCAGGTCGGCCAGTGAGGACGGTTCGGCAGCGGTGACCAGCGGCGAGTCCACCGCGTCGAGGATCGCGGCGACCACCGACGCGTCGCACTCGTCACCGGTGAGCAGCCGGACCGGCCTGCCCTCCTCGACCAGCGCGCGGACGAACCGGATCGTCCCGTCGAGGTAGCGCCGGTATATCTCATCGGCCCGGGCGCGGTCGTCGTTGCCGCCGTGGAAGTCCATGACGCCGACGCAGACCGGGCCCGGCGAGCCCGAGGGCGCGCTCGCCCGCGGCGTGGGCAGGGCGAACGCGAGGTCCGGGTAGACCTCGTCGCGCGCGGTGTCCACGCCCATCGCCCGCATCGCGTCGCGGGACTGCGCGTCCCGGTACGACCGGTATGCGGCCAGCCGCGCCGACCAGCGAACCAGGAGCCGGGTCGGCCGGTTGCCGATCGCGGCGGCGCCGACGCTGACCAGCGCGACCCGGGTGCCGAACAGCCGGCCGCTCGCGCAGAGCAGGAACAGCGAGTACGGGAAGCCCCACGGCCGCAGCGGCAGCGTGGCCTCCAGGACGCCCATGCCCGGCACGATCACCACGTCGTGCCGGCGCACCCAGGCCGCGGTGCGGAAGACGTCGACGAGTTTGCCCAGACCCTTCCCCGCGATGGCGCCCGCACGCGACGCGGTCCGGTACTCCCGTCGGTACCAGTGCAGCCGCGTCGCGGGGATCCCGAACCGGGTCGTCACGGCCTCGGGTCCGCCGCACAGCGCGTCCACGACCGCCTCCGGGTGTGCGGCGCGGAGGTACCCGAGCACGGCTTCGAGCGATCCGTCGTTGCCGAGGTTGCCGGATCCGAGCAGGCCGAACACCCCTACGCGCACCGGAGTTTCGTCCCCGGACGTCATACCTGCCTTCCCTCACGGCCGGCGACGACGGCGTCGACGGAGACCGTGAGCTGGGCCGGATCGACCGGGGCGCGGTCCTCGATCCGCTCGCCGGCGCCCGGCCGGACCCGGCTGGTCATCCACGCGGCCAGGTGGCGGTAGCATGCGCGCCGGTCGGCCGGGGACAACGGCGCCCGCCGGATCGCCGAAGCGAAGCCCCAGATGTACTCGGCGAGCAGCCGGGGCGTCGGATGCAGCGGGCCTGCCCGGCGCGGGTCCAGGTTGACGCACCGGGAGCGCTTGGAAGGGTTCGCCCGCTCGGCGCGCGTGGGGTGGTCGCGGCGGAAGTACAGCAGCTCCGGTACCTGGTGGAAGGGCCCGTGCAGGGTGATCTCGGCGACGTAGGTGCGGTCCGCGTGGTGGTAGCTGTCCATCGGTTTCACCCGGCGCAGCATGTCGGTCCGCATCACCCCGTAGAAGTCGTCGCCACCCGGCTCGAACAACAGACTGCGGAAGCGCTCCGGCGCGTGCGGCGAGTCGGTGACGAGCCCGTACTCGTAGGGGACCGTCACCTGGCCGTCGCCGTCGATGACCGCCTGGCCGGTGTGCGCGAGGATCACGTCCGGCCGCTCGTCCAGCGCCTCCACGCAACGCCGCAGCAGGTCGCGGCCGTAAAGGTCGTCGTGCGAGGCCCACTTGAACAGCTCGCCACGGGACTCGGCGAGCACATGGTTGTGGTTCGGGGTGGCGCCGATGTTCCGGGGCAGCCGGAGGTAGCGGATGCGTGAGTCCCGCGCGGCGTACTTGCGGCAGATCTCCTCGGTCCCGTCGGTCGAGGCGTTGTCGGAGACGACCAGCTCGAAGTCCTCGTAGGTCTGACCGAGCAGGGCGTCGAGCGACTCGGCCAGGTACTCCTCGCCGTTGTACACGGGCAGGCCGATGCTCAGCCTGGGTTGGGCGGTCATGAAGTCCTCACTTCGGGTGTGGGGGTGTGGTTGTGCTCGTGCAGGGCGGACCGCAGTTGGAGCCACCACACGGCCGAGCTGCTGACGGTCGCGGCGGCGACGCCCCAGGCCGAGCCGACCGTGCCGCCGACGGCCGCCCCGCCCAGCCCGCCGCTGACATAGCAGGCGGAGGCGAACAGTTGGGCGCGCAGGCTGCGCCGGGCCGCGCCGAGCGCGCGCAGCCCGGCCGCCGCACCGGTGCCGAGGCCGGCGCCCGCGACGCTGAGCGTGACGGGCACGATGAGCTGAGAGGCGGGGCTCCAGACGTCGCCGAGCACGAGCTCGCCGAGCCGGTCGGGCATCAGCAGCAGCGCCCCGCCCCATAGAAGCGCGGCGACGGCCTGCCCGCCGCCGAGGAAGAGGCAGAAGTTCCCCAGCCGCTGCGGGGCCCGCCGCAGCACCCGGGCCGCCTCCGGGACGGTGACCAGCGAAAGCCCCATCAGCACGGCGAGGAACGGGCCGAGCAGGAGTTCGGCGCCCCGGACCGCACCCACCGCGCCGACCCCGACGATCGCGCCGAGTCCGTATGCCCGCAGCTGGCTCGCGCCGCTGAGGCTGACGTTCTCGATCAGGTACCGGGAGCCGAGGTCGCGCTGCTCGCGAAGCCATCCGCGGGCCCCGGTCATCAGGGGCCGGATGCCGGACTGGATGTAGCCGTACGCCGCCGCCACCGTGGCGGAGGCGCCCCAGGCGAGCACGAAAGCCGCCACGCTGCCCACGTGGGCCGCCACGACCATGGCCGGGACGAGTGCGACGCCCCACACGACGTCGTTGACGAACGCCTTCCGCCCGGTGCCGGCGGCGAAGAACGAGAACCGCCAGGCGTCCTGCAGCAGCAGCCCGGGCAGCATGACGCCGAGGCAGGCGAACGCGAGCCCCACGCGGCCGCCGAGACCGAGCCCGGCCACCAGACACACCGCGCCGATGGCTGTACCCACGCCGAGTGCGGTACCGGTCGACCGGGCCACCGCCCCGCGCCAGGACGCCTCCGGCACGCCGCTGAAGCGCACCACGAGCGGATCGGTGGCCAGCCCGCGGGAGACGTTGAGCACCACGCCGTAGGTCACCCAGGCGAGGCTGAACACGCCGAACGCGGTCAGCCCCAGTGAGCGGGCCACGTAGATGCCCACCACGAAGTTGGACATGCTGGAGGCCGCCTGGTCGGCCAGTCCCCAGGACAGCCGGCCGGCGAGGGCCCGCCGGGCGGATCCGGCCGGTCCCGTCGCCTTCTCCCCCTCGGTGGTCATCTGCGTCATGCCTTGATCAGCCCGGCGGCGCCCAGGGCGTCGGCCGCGGCGGCGACGGTCTCGAACGGCAGCCCGGACCGCTCGGCGACGTCCAGCAGACTGTGCTCGCCGTCGGACAGGTTGAGCACCCAGAGCATGGCCATCTGGGCCTGCTTGGTGTCGCTGCGGCCGCCGAGCGCGTCGTACAACCCGCGCCGCCCCAGCTGTGGTTCGCCGTAGGGGCTGAGGTTGAGGTACCGCCGGTTGCGGTCGAGGACGGCCGACGCCTCGCGGCAGACGGCGAGGGTGTCCGCCATCGCCTCCGGGGAGACGAAGTCCAGGTTGTCCGCCGAGGTGTGGTACTCGGGGTAGCCGGCGTACGGGGTCCGGGTGAGCGAGCCCACGCCGAGGTTGAACCCGGGCGAGCAGTACTGCCGCTCGTCGTAGCCGTACGGAGTGAACTCGTTGACGTGGTGCGGGCGTTCGGATGCGGCAAGGACGTGCCGCATCACCTGATCGATCTCCGCGTCGCCGCGCCTGCTCTGCTTGTACGTCAGTTGGCCCGGGTCGCCGGCGCAGGCGAGCACCAGGCCGTGCTTGACCCGTTCCACCCGCTCCGCGTTGCGGGCCAGCCAGGTGATCGCCCCGATGGTGCCGGGCGCGTAGATGAACCGGTAGGTGTAGTACGGCGTCTGCTCCGCCAGCTCCCGGGCGAGGAACGTCGCCACCGCGATGCCTGCGAGGTTGTCGTTGGCCAGCGACGGGTGGCAGGTGTGGCAGGAGACGATCACCTCGTCGGCCACCTGTCCGGGGACCACGTGCTCGGCGTAGGTGAGGTGACCGTCCGCGAGTGTGGAGTCGATGTGGACCTCGTAGTCGCCGTCCGGCAGCGCGTCCAGGGTCTCCTGGGCCAGGCAGAACCCCCACTCCGGCTTGTAGTAGCTGGTGCGGTACGGCACCCAGCTCGGGTGGTCCGGCAGGGTGTGCATGTGTTCGCGCAGCTCGGACAGGGGCATGGTCGCCGACACCGGCACGCTGTAGCCGAGCACGTGCAGGCTGGACGCGGCGAAGTCGACGACCCGGTTCCCGGCGGTGTCGGCGATGTACGCGTCCCGGATGTTCCACTCCTGCGGCACCGTCCAGTCGAGCACTTGAGTCCCGGTCGGCACCTCGTGCACCTGCAGCGGGATGTACTCGCCGACGATGTCCAGGGTGGCGCGCACACCGTCGCCTGTGATGCTCCGGCACAGCGGATACAGCCGCTCCACCAGGGCGTACATCTCTTCACCGGCCTTGGTCATCGGCGCCACCGCAGGGTGTCGTCGACGGTGCCGGCCTCGGTCGCCGCGCGCAGCACGGCAAGGCGCGTGAAGCGCCGCTCGAAGTCCTCGTGGGTCAGCCCGAACTTACGGTAGGCGTCGGCGAGTTCGAGCGCGCCCTGCTTCACCGTCCACTCGCAGTCGAAGCCGGGGATCGCGGCGCGGAACCGGGAGAAGTCCACCCGGTACGACCGCGGATCGGCACCGGCCTCCCCGGTGATCACCACCTTCGCGCCGGACACCGCCTCGGCGACCTGGTCGGCGATCTCGGCGACCGTGACGTTGTTGATCTCGCTGCCGATGTTGAACGCCTGGTCGTGCACCGCCTCGCGTGGCGCGGTCAGCGCGGCCGTGAAGGCGCGCGCGATGTCGCCGGCGTGCACCAGCGGGCGCCAGGGGGTGCCGTCGGAGAGCACCAACACCTCTCCGGACAGGAGCGCGTGACCCACCAGGTTGTTCAGCACGATGTCGGCGCGCAGCCGGGGCGAGTAGCCGAAGGCGGTGGCGTTGCGCATGAACACCGGGGTGAAGTCGCCGTCGGCCAGCGCGTGCAGGTCGTCCTCCACCCGCACCTTGGACTCCGCGTACGGCGTCACCGGGCGCAGCGGGGCGTCCTCGGCCACCAGGCCGCTGTCGCCGGCGGCTCCGTAGACGGAGCAGGTCGACGCGTACAGGAAGCGCCGCACTCCGGCGTCGCGGGCCAGCCGGGCAAGGCGTACGGACGAGTGGTGGTTGATGTCGTAGGTGAGCTCCGGCGCCAGCGATCCCAGCGGGTCGTTGGACAGTGCGGCCAGGTGGATCACGGCGTCCACCCCGGCCACGTGTTCGGCCGTGACGTCACGCAGGTCCACCCGATGCCCCGGCGGGTCCGCGGGCGGCTCGCCCAGCACGCAGTCGGCGAACAGGCCGGCGTCAAGGCCGACGACCTCGTGCCCGGCGGCCGCGAGGATCGGGGCCATCACGGTGCCCAAGTAACCCTGGTGTCCGGTCAGCAGTACGCGCAAAGTTCAGTCCCCCAGATTGAGCGTGAGTTTGGTGACCGCGAACGCCTCGGCGTAGCGGGCGTGGCATTCGATCCCGCGGATCCGTGCGAGACCGAGGAAGGCCTCCCGGTCGTACCAGGGCCGGTGCCGCTGCGAGGGGTAGTGCTCCTGGAGCAGCCGCACCTTCTGTTCGGCGATCTCCGGCGACAGCGGCTGGTACGCCGTCATACGGCCGAGATCGCCGTCCCACTTGACGATCTCGTAGCCGAGCACGAGGTAGTCGCGGAACGCGGTGGGGATCAGCTTCGCCAGGCCGCGGTGATCCTGGTGCGCGTCGTCGGTACGCGGGGCCAGCACGAGATCCGGCTCGGTCCGCTCGCGCAGTTCCTCGACCGCGGCCTTGGCCTCGTCCCAGTGCACGGGCAGTCGGCCGTCCGGCAGCTTGTGCACGGTCAGCCGCAGGTCGGCACCCGGGCAGAAGGCGGCGAGCGCGGCCTGTTCCTCCTGCTCCCGCTCGCTGCCACCGCCGGAGAGAACCAGTGCGTCGACACGGACACCCGGCCGCGCCAGGCACATCGTCAGCAGGGTGCCGCCGGCGCCGATGGCGATGTCGTCGCAGTGCGCGCCCACCACGACGATCCGGTCCAGGCGCCCGGCACCGAGCCGGATCACGCGCGCACCCCGGCGTTGTCGCGTTCCCATACCGCCCACGGCCGGTCGCCCCGGGCGTAGGCCTCGTCGAGCGCGGCCCGCTCCTTCACGGTGTCCGTCGGCTTCCAGAAGCCGCGGTGCTGATGGGCCACCAGCCTGCCCTGCTTGGCCAGTTGGGCGCATCCGTCGGCGACCAGGTCCCCGTTCTCCGGTATGTGGTCGAAGACCTCCTGGCGGAGCACGAAGTAGCCGCCGTTCTCCCACAGCGGCAGTTCGCTCACCGCGGTGATGCCCCCTACGAGGCCGTCCTCGCCCAACTCCACGCAGTGGAACGAGGACTGCGGCGGCACCACCATCATCGACGCACCGGCGTCACGCAGGGCGAACTTCTCGATCATCTCCGGCAGCGGGGCGTCGGTGAGCACGTCGGCGTAGTTGGCGAGGAACATCTCGTCGCCGTCCAGGTGGTGCCGCACCCGGCGCAGCCGCTCCCCGATCGGTGACTCGATGCCGGTCTGCGCGAACGTGATCGTCCAGTCCGAGATGTCGGTGGACAGCAGCTCGGTCCGCCCGCCCCGCAGCACGAAGTCGTTGGACGTCGTCTCCTCGTAGTTGAGGAAGAAGTCCTTGATGTGGTGAGCACCGTACCCGAGGCACAGGATGAACTCCGTGTGCCCGAAGTGCGCGTAGTAGCGCATGACGTGCCAGATCAGCGGTCTCGGGCCGACCATGGCCATCGGCTTGGGCACGTCGTCGGCGGTTCCGTTGCGCATCCGCATCCCGTAACCGCCGCAGAACAGAACGACCTTCATGACTTCACCTCGACAATGCTCAGTTCCGGGATGGGAAAGACCAGGCGGCCGCCCCAGTCGTGCACGAAGGACAACTGCTCGGCCAGCTCGGCCCGCAGGTTCCACGGCAGGACGAGGACGTAGTCCGGTTTGTCGGCGGCTATCTGCTCGGGCGGCAGGATCGGGATGCGGGTGCCCGGGGTGAACCTGCCGTGCTTGTAGGGGTTGCGGTCGACCGTGTACGGAAGCAGGTCGGGCCGGATGCCGCAGTGGTTGAGCAGGGTGTTGCCCTTGCCCGGGGCGCCGTAGCCCACGACCGTCTCGCCGCGCTCGGCCGCCTCGATGAGGAACTTCAGGAGGTCCCGGCGCACCTTGGCCACCCGGGCGGAGAACTCGGTGTACCCGGAGAGTTCCTGAAGCCCGGCGGCCTTCTCCCGGTCAAGGACGTCGGCCACCCGCCCGGTCGGCTCGCCGGCCACCTCGGCCGGCCGGGCCCACAGCCGGATGGAGCCGCCGTGCGTGGGCAGCAACTCGACGTCCACGAGCGTGAGTCCGCCGCTCGCCAGGGCCCGGCTCGCGGAGGCGACCGTGTAGTACTGGAAGTGCTCGTGGTAGATCGTGTCGTACTGGTTCTCCTCGATGAGGGTCAGCAGGTGCTGCACCTCGATGGAGACCCAGCCGTCGTCGGCGACCAGGGCGCGCAGCCCCTGGGTGAAGCCGACGACGTCGGGGATGTGCGCGTACACGTTGTTGGCCACGACCAGGTTCGCCGGGCCGTGCTCCTCGCGGACGGCGACGCCGGTCTCCGGGCTCAGGAACTCCGTGAGCGTGGGCACACCCGCGTCCCTCGCCGCTGCCCCGACGTTCACCGACGGCTCGACGCCGAGGCAGCGGATCCCCCGGTCCACCACGTGCTTCAGCAGGTATCCGTCGTTGCTCGCGACCTCGACCACGAAGGCGTCGGGGCCGAGCCCCACCCGCTGTACGGCGCCGTCGACGAACGTGCGCGCGTGCTCCACCCAGGAGGTCGAGAACGAGGAGAAGTACGCGTACTCCTTGAACGTCTCCTCCGGCGTGATCAGCGGCGGGATCTGCGCCAGCCAGCAGTCGGTGCAGACCCGCAGGTGCAGCGGGTACGCCGGTTCCGGCAGGTCCAGTTGGTCCGCGGCGAGAAAGCTCTCGCACGGCGGGGTCGCCCCCAGATCTACGACGCTCGCCAGCGTCGCCGAGCCGCACAGTCGGCAACGTGTCATTTACTGCCCCCCATTGATTCCGTTCCTATCGGCGGCGCACTGTCCCCGCCGCCGGACCGCACCGCGATCGCGGTGCGGTACCCCTCCACCAGGCGCTCCAGGCCGACGGCCGGGCTGAAACCCTGCTCGTAACGGCGTCGGGCCGCCTGGCCCATCTCCCGGTTGCGGGCAGGCTCGGCCGCGATCCGGCGTATGCAGGACGCGAGCGAGGCGGGCTCGCCCGGCCGGTGCAGCAACCCGGTCACCCCGTCCTCGACGAGTTCGACGAAGGCGCCGTGGCCGGCGGCGACGGTCGGCACCCCTGCCGCCATCGCCTCGACCACCACCAGGCCGAACGCCTCCAGCCACGTCGAGGGAGCCACCACGGCGACCGACCGCGCGATCGCCCGACGGCACTGGGCCGTGTCGTACAGGCCGACGTACCGCACGTCGTCCCGGCCCGCCGCCCAGGCGGTCACCTCTCCCTCCAGCGGCCCCGTGCCCGCGATCACGAGCGGCACGCCCAGGCCGCCGCTCGCTGCGATCTCGTCCCACGCGGTCATGAGCAGCCGCACGCCCTTGGCCTCCGCGAGCCGGCCGAGATAGAGCAGATGCTCGCCGTCTCCCGTTCGGCAAGTGCCCGGCTCCGGCACGAAGTTGTGCTTCACCGCCAGCCGCTCGGCCGGCATGCCGGACCGCACCAGAACGTCGCGCTGCGCCGCGGAGATGCAGAAGAACCGCTCCACGCCGGACCACCACCGCCGCCGGTTGACCGACAGGCTGACCGCGAGCGGCACCGTCGCAAGGCGGGAGTTCCGGTAGCAGCCGTGCCGGACGGCGGGCAGCGGCGTCTTCCCGACGCACTCGGTGCACGGCCGGCCGTCCCGCTGCAGCGTGCCGGGCGGGCAGACCTGGGTGTAGTTGTGCAGCGTGGCGACGACGGGCACGCCGACGTCGGCGCAGGCGGCAAGGACCGCGGGCGACAGCAGCGGGAAGACGTTGTGGACGTGCACCACGTCCGGTCGCTCGGCGCGGAGCCGGGCGGCAAGTTCCGTGCGGACCGCCGGGTTCCATGGCACCAGGAGCGGCACCGCAACCTTGCCGAGCAGGGACCGGGCCCCGATGTCGTCGCTGCGCCGCTCGAACAGCTCGACCCGGTGGCCGGCCGCGCGCAGCAGTTCCACCTCCTGGTCGACGACCTTGTTCTCCCCGCTCGGCTGCGCCGAGGCGTAGCGGTTGTGCACCACGAGGACGTGCATGTCAGGTCACCTCCGATCTCTGAGCCCATCGCGGGATGCGTCGTCGAGGGATTGCGGGCGTCGGGAACGGAGTTGCCGGGGCGGGTGCCGCGAGGAGCGAGGCGGCCAGGGCCAGATGCAGCAGATACGGCGAGGCGTCGCCAAGGCCGGCCTCGGTGTACGACGCGATCGCGCAGTAGCTGATCAGGAAGACCGCGCAGGCCCTCTGCAGCGACGGTGGCCGCAGCAACGCGACACCGCCAAGGACGATGATGATCGCCGCCACCAGGGAGACCCCGATCAGACCCTGTTCCTGGTAGACGGCCAGCCAGCTGTTGTCGATCGGCAGTCCGCCGAACGACTTGTCGCCCAGGCCCATGCCGAACACCTTCTCCGCGGTCGTCCTGGGCGCTGTCAGCAGGGCGTTCCAGACCTTGGCCCGACCGGTGAGGTTGGAGAAGTTCTCCTGGCTCTGCCCGCGCAGGAACCACGCCTGAAGCGCGGAACTGAACCCCACCGCGGCCACCGTGGCGCACAGCACCGCCCAGGTGAAGAACCGGCGGGCGGCGGCGCTGGTCAGGATGAGCGAGCCGATCGCCAACGCCAGCCCGATGAGCAGGCCGAGCGTGGCCGTCCGGGTATGGGTCAGCGCGAGCAGGACGAGTGACGGCACGATGACCACCGCCGCGCCGGCCCTGTCGATCCGCCGGCCCACTACGAGCAGCACGGTGAGCCCGATGATCACCGCGGCGTACTGTCCGATCTGCGGCGGGGTGAGCGGCCACAACGCGCCGACAAGGCGTCCGCCGTAGAGGTCCGGCAGTGCCGCGCCCGGTGAGACGACCAGGCCGACGGCCACCGATCCGAGCACCGCGAAGTACATCCGGATGTGGTGCCGGACGAACGTCAGGCTGCCGTCCCACCAGCGGCTGAGCAGCCACAGCGTGCCGACGAAGAGAGCCAGCCGGGCGCAGCGGAACAGCGCGCCGAACCCCGACTCCAGGTTCACGCTGGAGATCACGCTCGGCACCAGCAGCAGAGTGAGCAGGAACAGGAAGGCGCCGGCTCGGATGCGCAGCCGGAGATTGACCGCGAGCGCCAGCGCGAACGCGGCGACCAGCGCGCCCATGGTGACCATCTGGATGAGGGAGCGGGGCAGCGGGATGATGGTCTTCGCCCCGGCGGAGCCGAGTGTGTTGAGGACCAGCAGCCCCCAGACGATCCCGACGATCTTCGGCGTGCCGGCAGGGCGCGGTTGGGCGCCGGGCCGCGTGCCCGCCGTGTCCGGTCCGCCCGGCAGCCCACCGCGCCGCAGGTCCACACCCATCTCAACCACCGGCCCGTTGGTCGAGGGTGCTGCCCGCGTCCTGCTGGTACGGCGCGCCCTGCCACTGCGCGAAGTCGAACACCCGGCTCTGGTCCTGGGCGACGAACTTCCATGGTCCGAGGTAGACGTTGTCGTGCCAGCGGTTGTGCTGCTCGGTGGTGATCGCCTCAGCCACCCGCTCGCCCTTGTACGGCGACCAGTCCGGATAGGTGCCGTAGTTGGCGAGGACCGCCATTCGGTCGCACATCACCGTGCACTTGACGACGGACTTGTCCAGCTCGAAGCGGTTGTCGTGGATGTCCACCCGCTGGGTCTTCCACCGGCAGTCGGCGTAGAGCGGTGGCTTGGTGATCTCCGGCGTCGCGCAGCGGTCGGTGTCCGGCACCAGCAGGGTGCAGTCACCGGAGGAGGTGTTGGCCGGGCTGTTGCAGAACCGGTCGGCGTTCTCCCACAGGGTGATCCCCGACCAGTTGTTCTCCAGCACGTTCCCGTAGACCTCGAGCTTGTCCGTACGGGCTCGGATCCGTGGTTCGCCGCCGGACTCGGACAGGTAGATGGTGGCGTACGGGAAGTTGTCGCCGCGGTCGGCCTCCCCGCGGCCCTCGACCCAGTTGTTCCGCCGGATCGTGTTCTTCCGGATGACCGCGTTGTAGCTGGTCTCGTAGATCAGCGCGGCACCGTCGTTGTCCTCGATCACGTTGTTCTCGATGCGGAAGTCGTTGTTGTTGGTGTCCGCCCACAAGCCGGTTCCGCGGTTGTCGTGCACCCAGTTGCCGCGTATGTCGGCGCCGTTGACTGCCCAGAACTTGATGCCTCCGGTGCAGCCGCAGCCCTCCCGACGCCGCTCCCAGTCGCCGGTGTTGTTGCCCACGATCTCGTTGCCTTCGACCACCAGGCCGGTGATACCGCCTTTGGCCTGGTACGCGTTCATGCCGTACTGGCCGTTGCCACGCAGGCAGCTGGCGCGGACCTGCTGGCGGGCACCGGCCATCAGCCCGGCGGCGGAGTTGTACTGGATCGTCGCGTGCTCGATCACCCACCCGTCGGCCGAGTCGTGGTTGACCACGCCCTCGTCGTGCGGCGCGACGAAACGCTGCACGGTCAGGTAGCGGATGGTGACGTCGGGGGCGGTGCCGCCGAACGCGTACTGGTTCTTCTTCCCGCCGTCGAGCACCGCGCCCGGCGCACCGATGTAGCGGTCCCCCTCCTTGGGGATGACCTGGGCGTAGCGGTCCGGGTCGAGCCTGTGCTTGCCCGGTCGGAGCCAGAACGTGGTGTTCGGGGGGTTGCTCTTGGTCTTCGCCGCCAGGTCACCGACCACCGAGGGGTCGACCGTCACCGCGCCCGCCGGCGCCTTTGCCGGACCGGCGGCGGGCTTGGCGCACGCCCGGGCCACGTTCGTGGACGGCACACCGGACGTGGACGTGGACGCCGTACCGGCCGGCTTCGCCGAGGCGTCCGGCGTGCTCGTGCAGCCGGTCGCGGACAGCAGGACCAGCGCCAGCGGTGCCGCCGCCAACGCCCATTGCCGCCTCTTGATCCCCACCTGCCCCCCTAGCCGCGGAACCTGAGTACGGTGATGAACCCCTCCGCGCCGTCGGCGAATCCGGTGCCGACCAGCGTTGTGGTGGGTTCCTTGCGCCCGAAGCCCGCGGAGTACCAGCCCAGCGGCGGTTCACTCTCGCCCCGATGGGCCCGCCAGCTCAGCCGGCCGGGCAGGTCGAGCACCGCGGAGCGCCCCTCGCCGTCCCGGGTCCAGGTGAGCCGGGCCCGGTTGTCCACCAGGTCCGCGGCGATCGCCGGGCCGAGGTGGAACGCCAGCTGCACGGCCCGGCGCGGGCCGCGCACCTCGTCGACCACCCTCAACTCCTGGGCTGCGGGCGTCAGTTCCACCCGGCGGCGGTGCACGGAGCTCTGGTAGCCGTCGTGCTCGGCGCACCAGCGGGCCACACTTTCGTCCGATGTGTCCGCGGCCAGGACGCGGCTGCGGGCATGCCGGGTCCACAGGAACGGGCCGCCGGAGACGGACTGGTCACTGCCGTCCAGCTGCAGGGTGTTGTGGCCGAGCGTCGACCGGAAGTACTGCCGCCACTCGGGTTGCCCGTGGTAGCAGAACGTCCCCGGGTCGGCGAGCACGTCGACCCCGTCGTGCCGGACCTCCACGGACAGCGCGTCCGCGTGGGCATGAGCGGCGATGGACAGGAAGCCGTGCGGACCACCGTCGCAGCGGCACCAGATCTCCTCCGGACCGCGCAGGATGGTCATGCCCGCGTCGGCGAAGTGGGCCGGTCGGCTTGCCGGGCGGGTCGCGGCCGGTGCGGTTCCGTTCTTCGAGTACGGCCGGATGAGCGCGGCAAGGAGCGGGGTGCGCACATCGGTGCCGGTCACCGCCGGCCACCAGGCGAGCCGGCCGAACACGGCGTCCCCGGTGGCAAGGAGCGAGGCCCAGCGGTCGGTGCCCGCGCCGTCCACGATCAGACCGTGCCCGTCGTCCGCGTCCCCCTGGCGCGGCGGCCGCAGCCGGTTGTCCACGACGGCCGCGAGCGCGTCGGTCATCCGCAGCAGCACCAGCCGGATCGACGCGGGGACCGGTACGTCGGCGGCATCCGCCTCGGCCACGGCGGCCAGGCCGAGTTCCAGCACGAGTCCGTGGTACTCGGTGGCCAGCTCGCGGTTGAGGCCGGAGTCGAAGGTGTTGCCGCGCAGGTGCCGCTCCAGCGACCGCAGCGCGCCGGACCTCCATCGCGCGGAGGAGGGGAACCACCCGAACGCGCAGGCCGCTGCGAACTGCCCGGCGGTCTCGGCGATGACGTGGTTGTTCGCCGAAGACCCCCGGCTGGGGAAGGCGGCCAGCCAGCGCTGGTGGTGCCAGATCTGGTTCAGCGCCACCGGGTTGCCCTCGAAGAGCCCGGCCGCGCCCGGCCAGCCGTCGAGCAGCCGGCGGATCCACACCCAGGACAGCAGCCGGATGCCCAGCTCGATGCCGCTGATCCAGTGCACGCCGCGCAGCGGTGGGTTGGCCGCCCACCACGACCGCAGGTGCTCGGCCACGCGCTCGGCGTACCGCTCGTTCCCGGTGATCGCGTAGGCGGCGGCGAGCACGGTGAGGTACTGGTGCCGGGACGGCTCCCAGATCTGCTTGATGTCCCCGACCGCGTCCTCGTTCCGGTACGGCACGTCGAAGGCGTAGCCCCCCGGGGCGCGGCGCCCGGTCTTCGGGTCGCACCACCAGTCCGGATCGGTCAGGTCGTCGCGGACCACCCCGAAGAACTCGGCGTGCCCGTCCATCAGCCGGTCCGCCTCGGCGATGAGACGTTTCGCGGCGTCCGGAGGTATCGCGGCGATCGTCCCGGCGGGCAGTACCGCGGTGAACCGGGCGCCGGTCACGCTCGGGCAGTCCGGCTGCGCCGACCGCCAACGCCGCCTGCGCACGGCGTCGCTCACCCGGCCGCCGACCTCCTGCGGCCCCATCCGGGACAGCCGCCGCAGGTACCAGCCCGCGCTCATGGTCATCATGGCCTCGCCAACGTCACCGGCGCGCCGCCGGCCAGGCCGGCCTGCACGGCGAGGGTGGCAGCGGTGGTGGCGACCAGCGACTCCAGCGGCACCGGCATCGGCCCGCCGGTCCGCACGGCCTTGATGAACGCGGCCAGTTCGGCGTTCTGGCCCTTGTCCCGGGCCTTGGGGAGGCGCGAACTGACCCACTTCTTACGGCCGTAGACCGAGGCACGAACGAAGTCGTCGAGCCGCAGCACCTTGCCGTCCGCGACGAGGTCCAGCGTCTCCTTCGGGAAGCCGGGCGCGCCGGTGGTGACGTAGCTGATGGCGGCGGTGGACCCGTCCGGGTACCGCAGGACGACCTGGAGGTCCTCGTTGCCGGGCGCGGCTGTCGCGTACACCGAGACCGGGTCGGCGTCGAGCAGCCAGCTCGCCGTGTCGATGAAGTGTCCGCCCTCACCGGCGAACCGCGAGCCCTCGGAACCCTGTTGGAGGTACCAGCTGCCGTGCTGCAGCTTGCCCGCGTTGACCAGGTAGCGGAGGCTAGCCGGACCGGTCCGGGCGCCGAACCGCTTCCTGGCCTCCTGCAGCAGCGGCGCGAACCGGCGGTTGAAGCCCACCTGCAGCCGGTCGTTGCCGGACTCCTCCACCGCCGCGAGTACGCCGGCCAGCTCGTCCTCGGTGAGGGCCAGGGGCTTTTCCACGAACACCGTCTTGCCCGCGAGCAGTGCCCTTCGGGTCAGTTCGGCGTGCGAGCTGTGCCGGGTGACCACGAACACCGCGTCGATGGACTTGTCGCCGAGCACGGAGTCGAGATCGGTGGTCGCGTCGGCGAAGCCGAACTTCCGCTGCGCGTTGGCCGCGGACAGTGCCGTCGTGGTGACGACTGTCGACAGCTCGACGCCGTCGCGCTGTGCCAGGTGCGGCAGCAGCATCGACGTCGCGTAGTTTCCCGCGCCTACGAAGGCCAGCCGCACCGGCGCCTGGGCGGACCGGGCCGGGGCGGGCGCTCCGCCGTTGCGTCGCACCGCGGGCACGGCCAGCGCCGGGGCCTCCGATTCCCCCTTCTCCTCCGCCTGTTCGGGGTACCGGAACAGCACAGCCACGGCCTTCAGGTCGCCGTCCTTCAGGCTCTGGTACGTCTCGACGGCGTCGTCGAAGTCGGCGATGTGGGAGACCAACGGCTCCACGTCGACGCGGCCGCGGGCGAGGAGATCGAGGAAGCACGCCAGGTTGCGGCGCTCGGTCCAGCGCACGTAGCCGATCGGGTAGTCCCGCCCCTCCAGCTCGTACGCCGGGTCGTAGCGCCCGGGGCCGTAACTGCGGGAGAACCGGACGTCGAGCTCCTTCTCGTAGTACGCGTTCCACGGGAGGTCCAGGCGGCACTTGCCGATGTCGACGACCCGGCCGCGGTCCCTGCAGAGCCGGGCGGCCAGCTCGACGGGCTGGTTGCTGCCGCCGCCTGCGGCCAGGTACACCTGGTCCACGCCGTGGCCGCCGGTGAGTTCGGCGACGGCGGCCTCGACGGCAGCGGACGCGGGATCCCCGCAGGCCGCGGCGCCCAGGCGCTCGGCGAGCTCGCAGCGCACCGGGTCGGGGTCGGCCCCGACGACACGGACCCCCGCGGCGACCAGAAGCTGCACGACCAGCTGCCCGATCAGGCCGAGGCCGATGACAAGGGCCACCTCACCGAGCTGCGGCTCGCCCTGGCGGACGCCCTGCATCGCGATCGACCCGACGGTGCCGAAGGCCGCGTGCCGCGCCGCGAGGCCGTCCGGCACCGGGGCGTAGAGGTTCTTCGGCACCCAGTTCAACTCGGCGTGCAGCGCGTGCTCATTGCCGGCGCAGGCCACGAGGTCGCCGACCTTCACATCGTCGATCCCGGCGCCGACCTGCTCGACCACCCCGCACAGCGAGTAGCCCAGCGGCGTGTAGGAGTCCAGCTTGCCCATCACCTTGCGGTAGGTGGCGGGCACCCCGTTGGTGGCCACGCTCTGCATGACCTTGGCCACCTGGTCCGGCCGTGAGCGGGCCTTGCCCACCATCGACATGCCGGCCTCGGACACCTTCATGAGCTCGGTACCGGTGGATATCAGCGAGTAGGCGCTGCGGACCAGAACACCGCCCGGCTTGCACCCCGGCACCGGTACGTCGAGCAGCGCCAGCTCGCCACTCTTGTAGTTCTGCACAACCTGTTTCACTCGAGCTCCTCTTGATTCCACGCCGTCAAGCCGCCCGGCTCTGGCCGGAGCCAGAGGTCGCGCCGCGATACCAGTACTCGAGGGTCAGCACATGCCACAGATGCTTGGAGAAGTCCCGCTGCCCGGCGGCGTCCTCGGCGACCATCCGCGCCAGCGCGTCGCGGCGCAGGATCCCGGAATTGACGAGCACGCCGTCGTTCACCACCTCGCGCACCAGCGGTGCCAGATCCCGGCTCATCCAGGCACGCAGCGGGGCGCTGAACAGGCCCTTGGGCCGGTACACGATCTCCCGGGGCAGGATCGAGGTGGCCGCCTCCTTGAGGACGGCCTTGCCCTGCCGTCCGACGATCTTGCGATCACCGGGCACGGCGAACGCCGCCTTGACCACCTCGACGTCCACGTACGGCACCCGCACCTCGGTCGAGGCGGCCATGCTCGACCGGTCCGTGTAGGCGAGGTTCAGGCCCGGCAGGAACATCCGGGCGTCGCCCAGGCACATGCGGTTGACGAAGTCGTCGAGGTCGTTGTCCTCGTAGATGTCCGCGTGCTCGGTCAGCACGTCGTCGACCGTCCCGGCCAGGTCCGGACTGACCAGGGCGAGCAGCTCGTCCTGGTCGTACATGGTGTAGCTGCGCCGGAAGGCGGTCTCCTCCGGCAGGTCGGCGAAGGAGAGGAACCGCTTCGCGAAGCGCACCGACCGGTAGCCGCGGCGGGCCGTGGCGACCGGCAGCCGGTCGACGGCCGCGGACAGTCCGCGCCGCAGGGGCCGCGGAACGCGCTGGTAGCGCAGCGCGAGCAGGTTGGCCAGGTGCTTGCGGTAACCGGCGAACAGCTCGTCGGCGCCCATCCCCGAGAGCATCACCTTGACGCCGGCCTCCCGGGCGGCCTCGCAGATCAGAAAGGTGTTGATCGCGGCGGGGTCGCCGATCGGCTCGTCCAGGTGGTGCGTCATCTGCGGCAGCAGGTCGAGCACGTTCGGGGCTATCTCGATCTCGTGCAGGTCGACGCCGAACCGCTCGGCCACCTGCCGGGCATAGCGCAGGTCGTCCGGCATCGCCTCGAACTTGGCGTCCTCGGCGCGGAACCCGATCGTGTAGGCGGAGATCCCGGGTCGGTCGCGGGCCGCCAGCGCGGTCAGCCAGCTGGAGTCGAGGCCGCCGGAGAGGAAGGTCGCCACGGGTACGTCGGAGAGCAGGTGGCGCCGGGTCGACTCCTCGACGATGGCGGCCAGGTCCGGCTGCTCGCCGCTGCGGGCCCGCTCCTGGCCCTCGGCGGCGACGTCCTTCAGGTTCCAGTACCGGCCGCGCTCCACCCGGCCGTCGGGCCGGAACCGGATCCAGCTTCCCGGCGGCAGCTTCTCCGCTTCGCGGTAGGCACAGCGTGAGTCCGGCACCCAGTAGTACAGCAGCGAGGCCACCAGCGCCGCATGGTCCACCTCAAGGGACCCGCCGGTCGCGGCGGCGAGCGCCTTGAGCTCGGAGGCGAACACCAGGCCCTCGCCGCGCCGGAGCAGGAACAGCGGCTTGATGCCCAACTGGTCGCGGGCGAGCACCAGTTCACCGGTTCGCTCGTCGAAGATCCCGAACGCGAACATGCCGCGCAGCCGGGGCAGGCAGTCCGTGCCCCAGTGCCGCCAGGCCTCCAGGAGCACCTCGGTGTCGGACGTACCGCGGAAGCGCACCCCGGCGGCTGCCAGCTCGGCACGCAGCTCGGGCGCGTTGTACAGCTCGCCGTTGTACGTGAGGGCGAGGCCGTCCGAGACCATCGGCTGGGCGCCGGTCTCGGACAGGTCGATGATGGCCAACCGGCGGTGCCCGAGCTGCACTTCGCCGTCACCGACGGGGTGGCCGTACCGGCCCGCCCCGTCCGGACCGCGGTGGGCGAGGGTATCGGTGAGCCGGTCGGTCACGACCTTCCCGTCCGGCCATCGGTAAGTGCCTGCGATGCCACACATGTCCTACCGCGCTTCCTGGTCGTTGTCCGGGCCGCGCGCGGCCCACACCGGCAGCCGCTCCGTCTGCGGCCGGCCCGTCCCGTTCTGCTGGGCCGGCCGCTCGCTCCGGCCGCGCAGCGCGGTGTGCAGCCCGTCCCACAGGGTGCCGTCGGTCCGGTCGCGCGGATCGGGGTCGATCAGCACCACACCGATCACCGGAATCCGCTGGTCCGCGAGCTGCCGTGCCACGGTGTGCAGCCATTCGGCGCTGCCGTGCCCGGCACGCACGACCAGCACGGTCTGGCTGCCGAGGTACTGGAGGTCGGTCCACGCGGTGCCGGGCGCGACCGAGCCGACGCCGATCCGGCGCTCCTGATGCGGCACGGCCGCGGCACGCTCGCCGCTGACCACGGTGGGGCCCCCTGACTTCTGGCGGCGCTTGGCGAGCTGCGGGCCGGGCAGACCGTCGATGATCACCACGGGTTCCTCAGCCACGAGTGCCCCGGCGAGGTTCAGGGCGATCACGCTCGTACTGCGTGCGCAGCCCAGTTCCAGCAGCGACACCGGTTCCGCGGAGCCGCGCACGGTGCGGGCCAGGGTCGCGGTGAGCCGTTCGCGTGCCGCCCGGGTCCGTCGGCGCCGCCACAGCTTCCCCGACCGGCGGGGCAGCTCCGCGATGACCGAGGCGCCCAGATTCGCCGCGATGTCCCGGCGCAACACGGGGCGGTCCGCCACGACCACTCCGACCGCGGCCAGCGCGAGCCCGAGGAAGAGCCCGAGGAAGAGCCCGATCGCGGCGTCGGTGGCAAGGGCCTTGGGCAGGGAGTGCCGCACCGCGCGCGGGGCGTCCACGATCTGCGTACCGGCGATGACCTTGGGCGTGCCGGTGCGCGCCTCGGCGGCACGCTGGTCGAATTCGGCGATGCGCGAGTTGAGTTCGGCCCGGCGGGCGAAGAGCGACTCGATGCTCGCCGACGCCGTCGGGTCGCTCTCCGGCGATCGGCCTCCGATCTCCTCGTTGACCTGGGCAAGCTCGTCCCGCATGCGGTCACGCTGGTCGATGAGGGCCTTGGACTCGGCCTCCGCGATTTCCCGCATCCGCCTCACATGGTCCGCGATGAACGCATCGGCCAGCGCCTTGGCCCGGGCCACCGCTTCCGCGTTGCTGTCCCCTGTCACATCGATCTGCAGCAGGTTGTTGGTCAAGCCGGTGCCCCGGTAGTCCCGCATGAAGTCTTCCGGCTTCTCCGGGGACTTGAGGGCCTGCAGGGCCTTGTCGGCGATCCGCGTGGTCCCCAGCACCGCGACGTCGGTGCGCATCAGCGTCCCGGTGTCGTTCGGCTGGTCCTCCGCGTGCGCGACCAGCACCTTGGTCACCGCGCTCGGTGGGGGCGGCAGCAGGACCGCCACCGCCGCGCCGACCAGCAGTCCCAACAGCGCCATGGAGTACCAGAGTCGGCGGCGCCTGCGCACCGCCACCACCAGTGCCTGCAGGTCGAAAAGCGGTGTGGCGGCCGGCGACTCCGAAGTCGTGCTCGTCGTCACGCTGAACCTCCCGTCGCTTGGCCGCGAGCCGCGAGCGCGGCAGTGGCGTTGTCCGGAAGTCGGCCGGCAGACCGCGTCGTCGGACTGGCCAGGACCGTGCCCGCGACGACGATGCCGACGACCTCGTGCCCGCCGTCCGCACACGCCTCGGCGATGCCGGCGAGCTCCTCCGCGGTCCAACTGCCCGCGCTGAGGACGACCAGGGCACCGGCCTCCGTGTCGCGGTCCGGCACCATCGGCCGGTCCACCGAAACCTCCACCACCCGCAGCAGCGGATCGCCCTCGGCCTCGGCGACGAGTTGCCCGGCGGCCCGGCGGGCGATCTCGTCGCCGTCCGGTACGACGACCAGGAGCCGCCGGGCGCCCGGCAGTCGGTCCCTCAGGCGAGCGCACACCCGCCGGTAGCGGAGCCGTCTGCCGGCCTCGTCGCCGGACTTCTGCGGGGCCGGTACGTCCCACCGCGTGTCGACGCCGAGGAGTCGGCGGATCCGGGCTCGTGGGCCCCTGCCTTCCGGCCGGTGCGCACTCCGTTCATCGGGCACGTCGACGGTGCCGAGGAGCGCCGAGCCCAGCGCGCCGGCGATCTCCCGTTCGGTGCGCAGTCGGCGATTCACCCGTGCGGCGACGAGATGGCCGATCACCGCGAACAGGAAGAACAACAGCGCCCCGGCGACGACGAGCTGCACCCTCGTCGGCGGCGCCTCGCCGGTCGGCCGGACCGCCGACCCCATGACGACCATGCCGGCCTTGTTGGTCGCCAGGTCGGCGTCGTCCAGCTTCGTCATGGCCTCTTCCAGCGAGGTGCGCAACTTCTCGAGTTCGGTGCGGGCCTGCACGCTCTCCACGGTCTGCCCCGGATCGGCCGCATTGGCCAGGTCGGTGATGCGGCGGTTGGTCTCCGCCACCTGCTGCCGCAGCGCCTCTGTCCCGGTGGCCGCGTCGGGGTCGGTGCTGCCGCCTGCGATCTCCGCGGCGAACTTGACGAATTGCTGGGCAATCCGGTCGGAGAGCTGCTGTGCGCGCTCCGGGGTGCCGGCCGTACCTGAGATCTTGATGATGTTCCCGTCGGCGGCCTTTGCGCTCACTTGATCCCGCAGCTCGGTGCCGCTGACTCCGCTCCAGTCGAGAGCGGCGGCCGCGCGGTCGACCACTGTCGAACTGGTCACGATGTCCACCTGGGTCAGCAGTTCGCGCTCTTCCCACTGCCCTGGCAGCAGTACCGATGCCGACGTCGTGTATCGCGGCGGGAACACCACCGAGGCGCCGTAGCCGACGAGCGCGCCCACCACGGCGAGGACGGCGAGCAGCCGCCACCGTCGACGGAGAATCCGCCCGATCGTGACCAGGCGGATCGTGTCATCGCTCAATGGTGCTGCCTCTTCCCTGTGCGTACCGGGTCGCCCGCCGACACCGGAGTGTGGTCACGGCACGCAGCGGCGTAGGCGGCGAGCAGCGACGCTTGCGAGTTCCGCCAGGAAAGCTCTCCGCTGATCCGCTCCTGGCCGATCTCGCCCATCCGGGCCCGCTTCTCCGGATCGTCCAGGAGCAGCGCGATGAGCTTGGCGAATTCGGCCTCGTCGTTGGCGGGCGCGTAGAGGGCGGCGTCACCGGCGGAGACACGCGCCTCCCGGAGGTCGAACGAGACGATGGGCCGGCCCATCGCCATGTACTCCAGGACCTTGTTCATGGTCGACACGTCGTTGAGCGGATTGCGCGGGTCGGGAGAAAGGCACACGTCCGCGGTGGACAGGTAGCGCACCAGATCGGCGTCCGGAATGCGCCCGGTGAACTGCACCTGCTCGGAGAGACCGAGCCGCCGGGACAGCTCCACCATCTCGTCGTAGGCGTCGCCGGAGCCGACGAACACCGCATGCCAGTCGGTCCGCCCGAACTCGTCGCGCAGCTTCGCGAGGGCGCGCAAGGCGTAGTCGACGCCGTCCTGCGGGCCCATGACGCCTAGGTAGCACAGCAGATGAGGCTTGCCGCGCTTCAACTCCGGCTCGGGCGGCACCGGTTGGAACCGGTCGGTCTGGGGCGCGCTGCGCACCACGAAGACGTCCTCAGGGCGTTGACCGCCACGGCCTGTCGCGACGTCCCGGTAGCTCTCGTTCGTGGCGAGCACGACGTCCGCGGCCCGGTAGGTCCGCCGTTCCAGCGCGCACACGGCGCGGTAGAGCAGGTCCTCGCCGCGGTCGAACCGGGAGAGGTACAACTCGGGTACCAGGTCGTGCTGGTCGAAGACGAACCGCGCGCCGCGCCGCTTCAGCCACAGCGCCGGCAGGAACAGCAGGTCGGGCGGGTTGCAGGCGTGGACCACGTCGACCGGGCCGACCTTGCGGGCCAGCCGGGCCGTGTGCCACAACGCCGATCCGTACTCCCGCAGGTAGCCGGCCGGTCCTCCGGTGGCCGCGCGCAACGGGTAGCGGTGGATCCGCACCCCGTCGATCACCGCCTCCGGCTCCGTGTCCCGCTTCTCCCCCCGGGGGCAGATGACGTGCACCTCCCAGCCCGCGTCGCGCAGCGTCGTGCACTCCTGCCACACCCGCCGGTCGAACGGCACCGACAGGTTCTCCACCAGGATCAGCGCGCGCCGGCCCGGCCGGTCGCCGCCGGCTGTGTCATCGATCGATCTGTCACCAAGCAAGGCCCACGTACCCCGGTTCGGCCCGCCGCGCCTCGGCGTCGGGAAGGTGGATGAGGTCGACGATCACCGGGCCGTCGCCATGGGGCAGCGCCGAAAGCACGGCCGGATCCCTGGTCCCGACGAGGCACACCTCGGCGTGCTCGAGCACCTCGTCGACGGACTCCGCGAGCAGCTGCCCGAGGTGCGGCAGCCGGGTCTCGATGTACTCGCGGTTCGCGCCGAGCAGCCGGGAAAGGCTCACGTTGGCGTCGTAGATCTTCAGGTCGTAGCCCTTGCCGAAGAGTCTCTCCGCCAGTTCGACGAGTGGGCTCTCACGCAGGTCGTCGGTGCCGGGTTTGAAGGACAACCCGAACAGGCCCACCCGGCGCTTGCCGGTGCGCTCGACCAGCTCCACCGCGCGTTGCAGATGTGCGGAGTTGGAGGGCAGCACGTGGGCGAGGATGGGCACCGAGATGTCGGCCCGCTGCGCCGCGTGGACCAGGCTGCGCAGGTCCTTGGGCAGGCAGGAGCCACCGAAGGCGAAGCCGGGCCGCAGGTAGGCGGGGCTGACGTTCAGCTTGCGGTCGGCCAGGAACACGTCCATCACCTGGTGCGAGTCCACCCCGAGCGCCTGGCACACCGCGCCCAGCTCGTTCGCGAAGCCGATCTTGAGGCCGTGGAACGCGTTGTCCGCATACTTGATCGCCTCGGCCGTCGGGATCGGCACCCGGAACACCTCGCCGGGCACGCCGTCGTACAGGGCCAGCACCGCGTCGCCGCTTGCCGGGTCGAATTCGCCGATGACGGTTTTGGGCGGGTCGAAGAAGTCCCGCACGCTCGTGCCCTCGCGCAGGAACTCCGGGTTGACCGCGACCCCCAAGTCCGCCCCGGCCATGCCGCCGACGTACTTCTCCAGGATCGGTACCAGCAGGTTCAGGCAGGTGCCCGGGAGCATGGTGCTGCGGAACACGACGGTATGCCGCCCGCCCCGCTCGGCCAGCGCGGCGCCGATCTGCTCGGTGACCCGCTCCAGATACGTGGTGCACAGGCTGCCGTTGGGCTCCGAAGGCGTGCCCACGCAGACCAGCGACACCTCGCTGCCCATGATCGCCTCGCGGACGTCGTCGGTAGCGCGTAGCGCTCCGGTCCGCACGACCTCGGCGATGAGTTCGCCGATCCGCTCCTCGACCACCGGGGCCTTGCCGTCGTTGACCAGGTCGACCTTCACCTGGTTCACGTCCACCCCGATGACCTCGTGACCCATGCTGGCCAGGCACGCGGCCGACACACAGCCCACATAGCCGAGCCCGAAAACGCTGACCTTCATGATTCGTCCCTCCCCCCAGGCAGGCCCTTCCGGCCTGCGGTCCGCCCCCGCACCGAACGACAACCCCCGCGCATCAATAGGCCCCCTGCCCGTGGAGCACCGCACGCAGCGTCTTCCACAAGATCACTGCGTCCAGGGCGAGCGACCAGTCCTCCACGTACCGCAGGTCGAGGCGGACCGCCTCCTCCCACGGCAGGTCGCTGCGTCCGCTGATCTGCCACAGGCCGGTGAGCCCGGGCTTGACCAGCAACCGCCGCCTGATGTCCGGGCCGTAGGCGGCGGACTCCTCCGGCAGCGGAGGCCGCGGACCGACGAGCGACATCGATCCGGTGAGTACGTTGAAAAGCTGCGGGAGCTCGTCGATCGAGTACCGGCGGAGCACTGCTCCCACCCGGGTCACCCGCGGATCCCGGCGGAGCTTGAACAGCAGCCCCGCGCCCTCGTTGCGGCCGGCCAGCTCGCCACGTGCCCCGTGAGCCCCGGCGGCCATGGTGCGGAACTTGAGAATGGTGAACTCGCGGCCCTTCTTGCCGACCCTGCGCTGGCGGTAGAACGCCCCGCCCCGGCTGTCCATCAGCACGAGCAGCGCGACCGACACCATCAGCGGCGCGAACAGCAGCAGCAGGATCGCCGCGCCCATCCAGTCGACGACCCCTTTGATCGCCCGGCGGCCCCCGGTGAAGGTCGGCATGCTGACCCGCAGCAACGGAATGCCGAGCACCGCGTCGACGTGCAGCCGCGGGCCGGCCACCTCCATCAGCACGGGGGCCACGATCATCTCGGCGTCGCTGCCTTCGAGGTTCCAGGCCAGCCGTTGCAGCCGGTGCGGTGACCAGTACGGGTCCGAGGTGACGGCGACGACACGGTAGCCGTCGCGGCGGACGTGGCCCGCGACGTCCGCGAGTCGGCCGACGACCGGCACTCCGTCCAGTTGGTCCTCGTCGAGCCCGAGGCCGTCCGTCGTGCACACCGCGTCCACGCGCCAGCCGAGGTGCGGGAACTTGCGGGTTCGGTTGATCAGGTCGCGCACGGTGGCCGGGCTCCCGGCGGCGAGCACCGGTCTCAGGCACTGTCCTGCCTTCCGCTGTCTGTGCAGCCGGAGGCGGAGCAGATACCGGGCGGTCATGGTGACGAGCGCGATCGCAGGGATCGCGACGAAGATCCAGAGCTTGATGTTGCGCGAGGTGAGGGCTATCCCGCCGAGTGCCAGTACGACGGTCGCCGTGAACAGTGCGCGTCCGAGCCTGCGGAATTCGTCGGCTCCCTGGCCGAGCACCGCCGGAGCCCACGACCGGCTCACCGCCAACGCTCCCAGCACCAGGAGCTCGGTGCAGAAGGCGAGAATTCCCCACTTCTCGTGCCAGTTGGCCGCGTCCCGGGCCCCGAAGAAGTTGCCGATCCCCCCCACCACCAAGGCGGTGGCCACGGTATCGCTCATGATCACGGTACGGCGGTACCGATGCTCCCAGTCGTTCGCCGACTGGCTGATCGCCCCATTCCCCAGACGCTCGCGCGCCGACGGAAAAGGGCCGACTATTCCCCCCTGCCGCACAGAAACCCCCCGGTCCCCAGTGGTACGACGTGGTCGACTAACACCGTTCCTCCCCCCGGGAGGCCCCCGCCTCCCGCACGCTTCCTCCCCTCGGAAGGCCCCCCGCCTCCCGCGCCGCACTGTTCCTCCCTCGGGAGGCCCCCGCCCCCCGCGCATGGCTTTCCGGCTACTTCAGCGCTATGTGAACAACCCGCCCCGGCGGCAGCGGACTCGCATGTCCTGCCTGCCTCTCAAGGTGCGCGGATACCCGTCGAAACCTCGGGTGCTCCCCGCACCCAAAGGCCCTTTCGGGCTCCAAGAATTGATCACCCTCACGTCTGGCGCCGTAGACGCGGCTGTTGACTCTTCGTAGCGCCAGACCAATAGATCATCATTTGTCGCCTCGTGTCCCAGCATGTGAAGCACGGTCAATCTAGACCATCAGGGCCCGTCTGAAGAGAGGGGTGTGTGGAATTTGTGCCCCCATTTGAAGATGGGTCCAAGGATCGGTGAACGCCTGCGGGTGCCTTGGCGACGAAGGTGTGCCCTGTGACCTGTGGTAATGGGAGTTCTGTGGGTCGCTGGCACGGGTAACCCGGAGGCGTCCCGGCACTGTCAACTGGGCCGCGCCCAGGGCCTGTCCGGCGACTCTTGTCAGTGAGCACGGGGCGGTGGCTGCGGATGCGGACGATCGACGGCACGTGGGAATGGATCTTCACCGTTCCGCTCGCGCAGGCAGACTCCGAGGGCCACCTCGACCGGGTCGTCGCCGACGACTCCGCGAAGCCCCCAACCGGCTCCGCTCCCCCACACAGCCCGGCTTCTGCGCCACCGTGAACCGGCCCTGCATCCGACCTACGACCACAGTGCGACCACCAGCCCTCCAGGAACCCGAAAAGCCGCCCTCCCGTAAACGAGAGAACGGCCTCCGACCTGCAATAAAGCTGGTCGGGACGACAGGATTTGAACCTGCGACCCCTTGACCCCCAGTCAAGTGCGCTACCAAGCTGCGCCACGTCCCGGTGCGTTTCACCCGCGGTGACCCGCGGGATCGTGCGAACAGAACTTTACCCCACGCAGGGGGCTGCTCCGTGAGGGGCTCGGGGCGCGCGACAATCGACTCATGAGCGGGACATCTGAGGTTCAGCAGGACGACGGGCGGGACCGGGACCCGGACGGGCGGGCGCGGAACGCACGGCCGCGCGACGGGCTGGGGCGGCCGCTGCCGTACGGCGCGGACGGTGTGGAACGGCAGCCGGAGGGCCTCGTACGCAGCCCCGAGGAGACCGTCGCCGAGGCGCAGGCCCTACTGGACGACGGGAAACCGTTCCACGCGCACGAGGTCTTCGAGGACGCCTGGAAGGCGGGCCCGGAAGAGGAGCGCGCGCTGTGGCGGGGGCTGGCCCAGCTCGCCGTGGGACTCACACACGCGGCCAGGGGCAACACGACGGGCGGCGCCCGGCTACTGCGACGCGGTGCCGGGGCGGTGGAGGAGTGGTCCTCGGTTACCGGCCGGGCACACCCCTACGGGATGCGGCTCGGTGAACTGAGCGCCTGGGCAAGGGAGTTGGCTGGAGTCGTGGAGCGGGACGGCACGGCGATCAGCGCGGAGACGTGGGCGCCGCGACTGCGGGGGCGCGGGGCCTGACACGGGCGGCACCTTGGGACCGGTACGGCCGGTCGTGACCAGACCCGTCCCCCACACCATTCACCCCGACCCCGACCCCGACCCCGGATGCGGTGGACCCACTGTCAGTGGCGTGCGGCAGACTCTCGGTGTGCGAAAGATTCATGTCATCGGGATTGGGTCGGGTGACCCCGACCAGCTCACGCTTCAGGCGGTCAAGGCGCTGAGGGACACGGACGTGTTCTTCATCCTGGACAAGGGCGAGGTGAAGGCCGACCTCGTCCAGCTGCGCCGCGACATCCTCGACGCGCACGTACCCGAGGGGGCGTACCGGCTGGTCGAGGCGCGTGACCCGGACCGCGACCGGGCCGCCGGGGGTTCGGCGTACTCGCCGGCGGTCGGGGACTGGCGCAGCGCCCGCGCCGACATCTACGAGCGGCTGATCTCCGATGAGCTGGGCGAGGGGGAGAGCGGCGCGTTCCTGGTGTGGGGCGATCCCTCGCTGTACGACAGCACGCTCGGGATCCTGGAGGAGATCCTGGAGCGGGGCGCGGTGGCGTTCACCTACGACGTCGTGCCCGGGATCAGCAGTGTGTCCGCGCTCGTCGCCCGGCACCGCACGGGGCTGAACCGGGTCGCCCGGCCTGTCCAGATCACCACGGGCCGCCGCCTCTCGGAGGGCTTCCCCGACGGCGTCGACGACGTGGTCGTCATGCTCGACGCCCATCAGACCTTCCGGCAGTACGCCGACGAGGACATCGACATCTACTGGGGCGCCTACATAGGCACCCCCGACGAGATCCTCGCCTCCGGCCCGATAGCCGAGGCGGCCCCCCGCATCGAGCGCCTGCGCGCCGAGGCCCGGGAACGCAAGGGATGGATCATGGACACGTACCTGCTGCGCAGGCATCCGAAGGGGTAGCGCGCCCGTCGGGCGGGGCCTGTACGCCGGGCGGGTCGTCCCGCATGCACATGGCGTCCTGCGGTGTGAAAGTGACGAATGTGACGACCACCGAGGAATCCGTGCCGCCCGCCGCACAGGCGTCCGCACCGCCGGTGCTGGACAAGCGGCGCCGCAATGTCGTCTTCGTGACGATCATGCTGGGCATGCTCCTCGCGGCCCTGGACCAGACGATCGTGGGCACCGCCCTGCCGACGATCGTGTCGGATCTCGGCGGCGCGGCGCACATGTCGTGGGTGGTGACGGCGTACCTGCTGGCGGAGACCGTCGCCACGGTGCTGGTCGGTAAGTTCGGTGATCTGTTCGGCCGCAAGGTGGTCTTCCAGGCCTCGGCGATCATCTTCATCACCGGTTCGTTCCTGTGCGGCCTCTCGCCGAACATGACGATGCTGATCCTCTGGCGGGCGGTGCAGGGCATCGGCGCGGGCGGCCTGATGGTCACCGCCATGGCCCTGATCGCGGACGTCATCCCGCTTCGGGAGCGCGGCAAGTACCAGGGGGCGATCGGTGCCGTCTTCGGCGTCGCCACCGTCATCGGACCTCTGCTCGGCGGCCTGTTCACGGACCACCTGACCTGGCGCTGGGCCTTCTACGTCAACGTGCCCATCGCGATCGTCGTCGTCATCGCCGCGGCCCGCACCATCCCCGTCGTGAAGTCTGCGGTCCGTCCCGTCATCGACTATCTGGGCATCGCGTTCGTCGCGATCGGCGCCAGCGCCCTGATCCTGGCGACGAGTTGGGGCGGCAACGAGTACGCCTGGGGTTCGGGCATGATCATCGGCCTGTTCGTGGGCGGCGTGATCTCGCTCGGCCTGTTCTGCTGGGTCGAGACCCGCGCGGCCCAACCGACCCTGCCGATGCGCCTGTTCGCCAACCCCGTCTTCACGGTGTGCTCGATCCTCAGTTTCATCGTGGGCTTCGCGATGCTCGGCGCGATGACGTTCCTGCCGACCTATCTGCAGTACGTCGACGGCGACTCCGCCACGGTCTCCGGTATCCGCACCCTGCCCATGGTCATCGGCCTGCTCATCGCCTCGGTGTTCAGCGGCAACGTGGTCAGCAAGACCGGGCAGTACCGGATCTTCCCGATCGTCGGCTCCTTGGTGATGGGCGTCGGCCTCTTTCTGCTCTCCCTGATGGGACCGGACACCAGCGCCTGGCTGGCGTCGCTGTACATGTTCGTGCTCGGCACCGGGATCGGACTGTGCATGCAGGTGCTGACGATCGCCGTCCAGAACACCGTGGCCTACACCGACCTCGGCACCGCGACCTCCGGCGTCACCTTCTTCCGTACGCTGGGCAGTTCGTTCGGCACAGCCGTCTTCGGCACGATCTACACCAACACGCTGAAGACGAACCTCGCCGACGGGGTCGGCGAGGCCACCCGGACCGGTGCGGCGGATCCGGCCGCGATCGCCCAGGCCTCGCAGAGCCCGGAAGGACTGCACGAACTGCCGTCGGCCGCGGCCGAGCCCATCATCACGGCGTACGCCGACACACTCCAGACCGTCTTCCTCTGGACGGTCCCGGTCGCGGTCCTCGGCTTCATCGTGGCCCTGTTCCTCAAGCAGGTGCAGCTGCGCGACAGTGCGCGGATGGGCTCGACCGACATGGGAGAGGGCTTCGCGTCCCCGTCCACCGCGGATTCGCAGCGGGTCCTGGAAGCCTCCGTCGGGAAGATCATCGGCAGTACTCAGCTGGACACCGCGCGCCGCATCATCGCGGAGTCGGACACCCGCCTCGACATTGCCGGGGCATGGGCAGTGATGCAGGTGGAGCTGTTCACCCGGATGGTCGGCCATGCCAGTCTCGGGCTGATCGCCGCCCGGCGCCGGCTGCCCCCGGAGGTCCTGGTCCCGGTCTTCGACCGCATGGTCCAGGAGGGCTACCTCGCCCGCGACGGCTCACTCTTCTCGCACACCGCGGCGGGCGAGCGGGAGGCGCAGGTCCTCGGCAAGGCGTGGGGCTCCTGGCTCGCCCAGCGCGTGGAGCAGGACATCGGCCGCCCGTCCGGCGACGACCTGCGTGTCGCCGTCGACTCCATCGCCAAGCGTCTTCTGGTCGAGGACCTGACCACCGGCCTGCCGGCCACCCGGAATCCGGAGCCGGCCGAAAGTAGGTCGAGCTGACGGTCCAGGCACACCCGCCCGTCAGAGCGGGCCGAGGTCCAGCCCGGCCAGAGCCGACGCCACGTCCGGGACCGGGCTCACACCCTCCGGAAGAGGCGGGCGGCGTACGACGACCACGGGAAGCCCGAGTTCACGGGCGGCCACGAGCTTCGCCGCCGTCGCCGCTCCCCCGCTGTCCTTGGTCACCAGGACGTCGATGCGGTGCTCGCGCAGCAGCGTCCTCTCGCCGTCCACCGTGAACGGACCGCGCGCAAGGAGCACCTCGACGTCCCCGGGCAGCGGCGGCTCGGGCGCCTCCACCGACCGTACGAGAAAGTGGAGTCCGGGCAGCTCCGCGAAGGCCGCGAGGCCCAGGCGGCCCGTGGTGAGGAAGACGCGGCGGCCCAACTCCGGGAGCAGCGCGGCGGCTTCGGCGAGGGACGCCGCCGAATGCCACAGGTCACCGGGGCCCGGACGCCAGCCGGGGCGGCGCAGCACCACGGCCGGAATTTCCGTCACGGCCGCCGCGAGCGCGGCGTTCACCGTGATGCCCGCCGCGAACGGGTGCGTCGCGTCCACAACGGCGTCCACGCGATGCTCGCGCAGCCACCGCGCCAGCCCGTCCACCCCGCCGAATCCGCCGATCCGCACGTCCCCTTCGAGCGCACCCGGCCGGGACACGCGCCCCGCAAGCGACGTGGTCACCCGCACACCGGGACGGGCAGCCAGCCGGGCGGCGAGTTCTCGCGCCTCGGTGGTGCCGCCGAGGACCAGGACGTGGGGGGACATGGCGTCGAGCGTACGGGGGGTGAGGAAGGGGTTGGGGACAGGGTTGGGGAAGGGGTTCGCGGGGCCGGGTCCGGTGGTGCCACGGGTCGAAGCGGGTCAGCGCAGCAGGAGCTGCACTCCACCCACCACCGTCGCCGCGATCACCAGCTGTTCGAAGAGCCTCTGGTTGATCCGGTTCACGGCCCATTTACCGAGGACGGCACCCGGCAGGACGAAGGCGGCAAGCGCCGCGTCCAGCAGCAGCGAGTTCCCGTCGATCAGGCCGAGGCCGACGCTGAACGGCACCTTCGACACATTGACGATCAGGAAGAAGAAGGCGGACGTCCCGAGGAAACCGAGCTTCCGGAAGCCCGCCGACAGCAGGTACATGGACATCACGGGACCGCCGGCGTTGGCGACCATCGTGGTGAAGCCGCCGAGCACGCCGTAGGAGCGGGCCTGGACCCGTCCCCTGCGTGTCGCCACGGAGTCGGGTTCCTCGTTCTTGTCGGCGGTCCGTCTGCGCCACAGCGTGACCGCGGCCATCAGCAGCAGGATCGCGCCGATCGAGGTCCGCACCACACCGTCGTCGGCCCACACCAGGAACAGCGTGCCGAGGACGACTCCCGCGGCGACCGCCGGGAACAGCCTCCACAGCGTGGGCCAGTGGGCGTGGCGCCGATAGGTGAGCACCGCGAGCACGTCCCCGACGATGAGGATGGGCAGCAGCACCCCCGTCGAGGCGCGGGCGGGCAGCACCGCGGCGAAGATCGCCAGGCTGACCGTGTTGGCCCCACTGACGGCGGTCTTCGAGAAGCCGACGAGCAGAGCCGCGGCGGCGAGAGCGGCGAACTCCCATACAGATATGTGCCAGAGCGTCATCGTGTTCATGCGGGAACCGATGCTATGCCCACGTATCTCTTCCGCGTAAGGACCGTCTCGCCCATTGGCCCCTGGGGCGCCGTCGGACCGCACAGTGGATGCGGCGCCGCCCTCATCAGCTCTTCGTGAGGCGTGTACGCGCCGGCCGACTCACAGGACCGTACGCCGCGACTTCCGGCGTCAGGGGCTCCCCGCCGCCGCACCCCCGGGGCACGAATCGCCGCCCACGAGTCCCAACGTGGCGAAAGCGGCCGCGAACGACGCGAAGCCCTCCTCCCCCAGCGGTTCCACGACGCGGCGGCGCACCGAGTCCGCGAACGCCCTGGCCGTGACCGTGGCGGTCTCGCGGCCCTGCGGCGTCAACGCCGCGTACGTCACCCTGCGGTCCGAGCTCGACGGCCGGCGTTCGACGAGGCCGGCTTCGGCCAGCCGGTCGACCACTCCGGTCGTGCCCGCGGTGGAGAAACCCAGTGTCTGGGCGAGCAGCCGCATCGGGGCCGCCTGCTCCGGAGTGGTGGCCAGGAAGCAGAGCACTTCGAGCAACGACGGAGGCAGTCCGACCTCGCGCTGCGCGTCGCCGAGGAGCTGGTCCGTGAGCTCCCGGAATCCGGTCGCCAGAGAGTTCCAGCGCTGGAGCAGCTCAGCCTCCTCGGTACTGGGGCACCCGTCCGCGGCCGCGGTTGCGGCCGCGCTGGGGCACTCGGCCGCAGCAGCCCACTCGACCCGCCCCGCTGTCTGCTGGGACTCCCCCATGCACTGGCTCCCGTCGCCCGGTTCCACATCCTGACCCTCTTGTCGAGAATACCCCGGCCAGCTATTATCTCGCTAACTACCTAATAGCTGGCAACATATTGATTCTTCAAGCGGCCAGTTCGCTCAGCAGCATGCGTTCCGGCGCACGGGCCGCCGCCGATCTCCCACGGATCACCGTCGACTCCCCCCAGAGACGCTCACGAAAGGCACGACCGATCATGTCCAACACCACCTCGAACTCCCGCTCCTCCGGTTCACTCACGGACGTCGGCCCGGGCCGCTGGACGCTCGATCCGGCCGGTACGTCGGTCCGCATCCAGAACAGGACGATCTGGGGCCTCGTCAACGTCAAGGGCGTCTTCACCAAGGTGAGCGGCGAGGGCGAGGTACTCGCCGGGGGCGGTGCGCACGGCAGCATCACGATCGACGCCGCTTCCCTGGACACCAAGAACGCCAAGCGCGACAAGCACCTGCGCTCCGCGGACCTCTTCGACGTGGACAAGCACCCCACGCTCGTCTTCACCGCCACCGATGTCACCCCGGTCGGCAACGGCACCGCCCAGGTCACCGGCGAGCTGACCGTGCTCGGCGTGAGCCGCGCGCTCTCCTTCATCGCGGAAGCCTCCGAGGTCTCGGCGGACGCCGTCACCCTCACCGCCGAAGTCCCGGTGGACCGCAAGGAGTTCGGCATGACCTGGAACCAGGCCAACATGCTCAAGCCCCTGACGCTCGTCACGATAGCCGTGCGCTTCACCCGCCGGTCCGCCTGACGCGGCCCACCCGAACCCCGGGGACACCACCGAGAGCGGAGTGTGGAGACCCGGACCGCACCCGACCCGTGGGGACGGGGCCAGGGCGCGGAAACCAGGCCCCGGCGGCGGTCTTCCGACACCCTTCGGAAGACCGCCGCCGGGGCCTTCGTCGTGCGAGGACGGGGCAGGGCAGGAATCCGTGCGGTACTCGTCACCCTCCTCCGCGATGGCGACCTGGAACCGCTCACCGAACCCAAAAGGCAACCGGTCACTGTAGAGCGATCAGCAAATTCCACCTCTCTCGCCGCACAACCTCCTGACCACAGGCCCACTTTGATGAGCCCGGCCATTGACCCTCCCATCGAACGGCGCCTAGCGTAGAGAACGGTTGCTAACGACATCCGTCGGCTGCAGTCACCGTCCCGCCGACTGCCGTCCCACGAGAGCCGCCTTCCGAACCAGGCCGACCACACAGAACTGGAACGCGCCGCACGACCCCGGCCAGGGCACTGCTGCCGGTCATCCCGCCTGAGCCGGTCTCGGCCGTACTCCCGCAGGTGGCACGCCGTTAAGGTGAGCGTCTACGCAGGTGCGCGGGGTGGAGGGAAGTAAACGGTGGACAAGAACGCGGCGGCCTCACCCCACGGCGATGCCTCGACGGTCAGGGATGTCGCCGCGCGGGCCGGAGTGTCGGCGTCCACGGTCTCCCGAGTGCTCGGCGGCACCTACCCGGTGGCCAAGGCGACCCGTGCCAGGGTCCTCAAGGCCATGCGCGAGCTCGACTATGTGGTCAACGCACACGCCCGGGCCCTGGGCGGCTCCACCAACAAGACCGTGGCGTTCGTCGTCGACGACGTCACCGGGCCGTTCTACGCCTATATCGCCCGAGGCGTGGAGGAGCAGGCGTCCGCCGAGAGCAGGCTCTGCATGCTGTGCACCACGCACGGCGATCCGCAGCGCGTTCTCGCCGTCGTCGAGACGATGCGCGAGCAGCGCGCCGACGCCGTGATCGTGGTGGGCGGCGCATGGGACGACAAGGCCTACCAGGACCGCATGACACACTTCGCGCACGCGCTGGACCGGGCGGGCTCACGGCTCGTACTCGTCGGACGGCCACCGCTCGGCCCGGGTGTGCCCGCCACCGTCGTGGACTACGACAACGAGGGCGGCGCCTTCGCCATGACGACCCATCTGCTGAGCTCCGGCCACCGGCGGGTCGCCTATCTGGGGCGGGTGCCGGGTCTGTCCACCAGCAGCCAGCGCATCAGCGGCTTCGCCCGCGCGCACGAGATGCTCGGTCTCGAACTCGACCCGAAGCTGATCGTGGACGGCATCTTCACCCGTAGCTTCGGCTATCGGGGAATGCGTGAACTCCTCGCGTCCGGCCTGGAGTTCAGCGCTGTCTTCGCGGGCACCGACATGGTCGCCGCGGGGGCCCTCCAGGCGCTGCGCGAGGCCGGCGTGCGGGTGCCCGACGACATCGCGCTGGCGGGCTACGACGACATCCCGACCGCCATCGACGTGTGTCCGACACTGACCACGGTCCACGTACCCTCCGAGGAACTCGGCCGCACCGCGGTCCGGTTGGCGCTGCACCGCGAGGAGTTCCCGGATCGGCAGCACCAGGTGCTCGGCACGCATGTCGTCATACGGGAGTCGACCCGGCGGCCCGTCCGCTGACCCCACGTACATCCCACCCGGGGTGTCTCCCGCGCGAGCGCGTGGGGGGCACCCCTTTCCGCTGTTCACAAGCACCCTTCTAGAAAACGGTTCCTAGCCGGCAGAGCGCCGGTTGCCGATTCCGCTTGTTCGAAATGCCGTGCATACAGGGGGCATTCGCTGCGAACAGAAGATTTCCGCGTACGACGTCTTGTCCGACGGGGGGCGCGGCTCTAGCTTCCGTAGAGACCGATTTCTATGTGCCGCTCAGGCGGGTCCGGGAAGCGGATCGCCGCCCCATGCCCGAAATCCGAGGAGGACCCTCATGAACCGCAAGCAGGGCAGAGTGGCCGCTGCGACCGCAGTGGCGCTCTCCGTCGTTCTGGCCGGCTGCGGCAGCGGTGGTGACGACACGGGCGCCGAGGACAAGGGGCCGGTCACCATCGAGATGTGGGGCTGGCGGGAGAACAGGGTCGTCGACCCCATCGTCAAGAAGTTCAACGCGACCCACGACGACATCAAGCTGAAGTTCGTGAAGCAGGCCGACAACACCAGCGCGGCTGCCAACCTGCGCAACGCCGTCGCGGCCGGCAAGGGTGTGCCGTGCCTGGTGCAGAACTGGGACGCCGAGGCACCCAGCGTCGCCGCCGAAGGGCTGGCCGCGGACGTCACGGAGTACATCGAGCCGTACGTCGAGAAGGGGGTCTTCAACGAGTCGGCGCTCGCGTCGGCCCAGGTGAACGGGAAGTACTACGGCATACCCAGCGGCGCCGAGCCGTCCTTCATGATCGTGAACAAGGCGGTCTACGACAGGTACGGCGTCGCGGTCCCCAAGACCTGGGACGAGGTCATCACCGCCGGCAAGGAGCTGAAGAAGCACGGCGTCTACATCATGAACATGGCCGGAGAGGACCCGTCCACGCTGGTCGGTCTGGTCCAGCAGGCCGGCGGCACCTGGTACAAGATCAACGGCGACAGCTGGCAGGTCGACTTCCTGTCCCCCGAGTCGCTGAAGGCCGCCGACGTCATCCAGCGGCTGGTCGACAACGACCTGGTGGCGAACCAGACGTACATGGACAAGCCCGCGCTGATCAACTACTTCGACTCGGGCAAGATGGTCTCCCTGATGACCCAGGTCTGGCAGCTGGGCTCCCTCGAGATCGACTACAAGAAGTCGCTGGGCGACTGGCAGCCGATCGATCTGCCGCAGTTCTCCGACGCGACGCAGTTCGCGACGATGGCGCACGGCAAGCCCGAGTTCGTCCCCAAGGGCTGCGCACACCTCAAGGAAGCGGTGGAGGCGGGGGTCTGGAAGTCGACCACCAAGGCCGGCATCGACGCCTCGTACGACTCCAAGACCAAGTCGTACCCGTGGCCGGGCACCATCGCCGACCCGTCGCCGTGGATCGACTCGTCCGTGCCCGACAAGCTCTTCGGCCCGCGCAAGTCCGAGGCCAAGGCTGTGATCCAGAAGGCCGTCGAGGGCGGTCAGGACACCTGGGTGGTCGGCCCGAACTACACCGGTGTCTTCGCCGAACTCCAGGACCAGTGGGCCAAGGTCGCCGCCAAGAAGATCACCATGCGTGAAGCCCTTGAGCACATGCAGGAGTTCACCGTCGACGACCTGAAGTCGAAGAACATCAACGTCGAAGGCTGATCACGTGTCCACCGCCGCCAAGCAGCCGTCCCGTGCCCCGCACCTCCGCTGGAAGAGGGTCATGGCGCTCAAGGGTGCCTCCTTCACCCTCCCCTTCTTCCTCGGGTTCGCGCTCTTCACCGTGACCCCTCTGTTCATGGCCCTCAAGGAGAGCCTGTACAGAGCGAAGAGCTCAGGTCTCGGCTTCGGTGAGAAGACCGTCGAGTTCGTCGGCTTCGACAACTTCGCCGAAGGCCTCGGTGACGCCAAGTTCTGGGGCGGCATGGGCCGGGTCGCCCTCTTCGCGGCGATCTGCATCCCGCTGATCCAGGTGGCGAGCGTCGGCCTGGCGCTACTGCTCGACGCGGCCTCGCAGCGCCTCGCCGACCGCTTCCGGCTCCCGCTGCTCGTCCCGTTCATGGTCCCGGGCATCGTCGCCACCCTGATCTGGATCTACCTCTACAGCCCGGACGTCGGTCCGCTCACCCCGTTCTTCGCCCTGTTCGGGATCGACGCCGACTTCTACAGCGGCTCGCTGATCTGGATCTCCATCGGCAACCTCATGGCCTGGAGCAGCATCGGCTTCAACATGCTGATCGTGTACGCCGCCCTGCGCGCCGTACCACCCGAGATCTACGACAGCGCGCGCATCGACGGCGCCTCGGAATGGCGTATCGCCTGGTCCATCAAGGTGCCGCTGGTCCGCCGCTCCCTGGTGCTCACCACGGTGCTCAGCATCATCGGCACCCTGCAGATCTTCAGCGACCCGATGCTGTTCCGGTCGATGACCCCGGAGACCGTCACCCGCGACTTCACCCCGATCATGGCGATCTACGACTGGGCCTTCGCGCAGGGCGAGTTCAACTACGCGGCCGCCCTGTCGATCATCCTCGCCGTGGTCGTCGGCACCGCCTCCGCCATCTTCTACCGGCTCACGAACAAGGCGCCCACCTCATGACCGTAACCATGGACAGGCAGACCGGGCCGGCCGCCGGCAGCAGGCCCCCGCGGGCGAGCCGACGCACGGAACCGGGCCGGGTCCGCCAGACGACTCGCACCAAGACGCTGGTCATCACCGGCCTGGTGCTCTTCTCCCTCTACTCGCTGCTCCCGGTCTGGTGGCTGATCGTCTCCGCGACCAAGAGCCGCGGCGACCTGTACACCACCAACGGCCTGTGGTTCACCGACATGAACGTCGGGGAGAACCTCCGGCAGCTCTTCACCTATCAGGACGGCATCTTCCTGAGGTGGATGTGGAACACCCTGTTCTACGGCTTCGTCGGCACCGCGGGCATGACCCTGATCTGTGTGGCCTGCGGATACGGGCTCGCGATGTACGAGTTCCGGGGCAAGGGCTTCCTGATGGGCTGCATCATCGGCTCGTTCCTGGTGCCGGGGGCGCTGCTCACCATCCCGTCGTTCCTGCTCTACACCGACCTGAACCTGATCGACACCCCGTCGGCGATCATCGTGCCGAGCTTCTTCAACGCCTTCTCCGTCTATCTCGCCAAGGTGTACGCGGAAGGCGCCATCCCGCCCGAACTCCTGGAGGCGGCCCGCATCGACGGCGCCGGCGAGTACCGCATCTTCTTCCGGATCGGTGCCCGGCTGATGTCCACCGGAGCGGCGACCATCTTCCTGCTCGGCTTCGTCGGCTCCTGGAACTCCTTCTTCGGACCCCTGGTCTTCCTGCGCAGCACCGAGAAGTGGACGGTCATGCTCGGCCTGTACTCCTGGCTGAAGGTGAAGACCGACAGTTCGTACGACCTCACCGGCATGGTCGTCGTCGGCTCGATCGTCTCCCTGATCCCGATGGTGATCCTCCTGATCTCCATGCAGCGCTACTGGCGCTCCGGCGTCACGCTCGGCAGCTTGAAGTAGCCCCGGCCCGGCCAACCCCCCACCCCCTCACGTCCATTCACCCTGCTCGAAAGGGCTCTTCGTCATGCCCAAGCCAGGTCTCAGCCGTCGTCACTTCGTCCAGATCGCCGGTGCCGGAACCGCCGCCGTCACCGCGAGCGGCTGGCTCTGGCAGCAGGCGCCCGCCGCCCACGCCGCCGAGTCGGCGGCGACCAGACAGGCCGGACTGCTCGACAGACTCGTCCTCGGCGACGAGGACTCCGAGGCCGGCCACGGTTTCACCAGCGACGGCAGCGAAGTCGTCACGGGCGGGAACAAGGTCAAGGCCAGGGTCGCCGTACCGCTCTCCCCGATCGGCGTGAGACTGGGCGAGCTGCGGTTCACCATGAAGACCGACCCGCAGGCGCAGAACTACCTCACGGTGAAGCTCTGGGGCTCGGACCCCGGCTCGTACATCACCCTGGCCTACATCAACGGCGAGCAGATCGGCTACCGCCGGACCTTCGACTACGGGCCGGTCGCACTCGGCCTGGCCAAGCCCGTCCCGGAGCGCTTCTACTACTCCACCGTGATGCTGCCGCTGGAGATGACCACCGGCCGGGACCAGGTGGAGATCACCTTCCGTGCCTACGAGGGCAGTTACACCGGCAAGGCCACCCAGAAGTCCCGCGGCTACTACAGCGTCTACACCCACACCGCCGCCCAACTGGACCTCTCCGGTGAGGACCTGCCCAGCTACTCCCCGCCGGCCGCCACCCCGGACGACATCGGCGACGCGGCCAAACAGGCGATGATCGACGGCTTCCGCGCCTCCCAGGTCACCCTCTTCGACAACCACTCCGCCACGATGGACAGTTCGGACTCCGCCAAGCTCTCGATCGTCCGCTATGTCGACGACCTGCGCTTCTACGCCAATGTCCTGACGACCGACTGGTGCCCGGCCAGGACGGCCGAGGAGAAGAAGAAGGCCCTGCTTCGTCTCTTCAAGGCCATCGACAACCACGTCAAGGACTACTACGGCAACACCAGGCTGCTGTTGCGCGGCGGCCACCAGGGCGACTGGGGCGGCTACTACGGGGCGCTGGGCGAGGCGCTGTACATCGTGGAGAACGTCATCTCCGACGCGGACATCTACGGAGCCGAGGCCTTCACGGCCCTGTTGGACGAGGAGTTCACCACCGGCACCTCGGAGGGCGAAACCTCCCTGAAGGACGTCGACTTCGACGGCGGGACCCTGACCCGACGGGCCGCCTGGGGCCGCTGTCTCAAGGCCAACTTCGACTTCGCCCGCGCGCGACTCTCGTACATCTACAACCAGGTGCTCTTCACCTACGAGGGTGCCTGGGAAGCCCACGAGGGCCTGCGTGTCATCGGCTCGGAGTTCTACGAGGGCAGGAAGCGCAGCCACGCGATCCTCGGCGAGACGCTCGGCACGGTGCCGTGGCTCGGCGAGGAGGTCCTGGTCGGCCCGGACGGCGAGGATCTGGACCTGTTCCACTCGCTCTTCTACCACGACACCACGGCGCGCTTCACCGACGACTTCGTCCGGATCGTGGGCAAGGGCCTGGCCAGGAGCAAGCTCGACGCGAACGGCGAGGTCGTACGGCGGCTGCCCTACGGCCGGCACTACACCGGCATCACCGCCGCCGGTCTCACCCGCGAGAACACCTACGTCGGCAACTACGGCGAGGAGGCCTCCCGCTTCCTGGGCGAGTACTACTTCAAGACCTTCGGCCACGCGGGCGACGAGGACCTCAACGACGACATCCTCAAGCTCACCCTGCGCAACTCGCACGCCCGCGGCCACACCCGGTACCCGGCGGCCGACGACAGCAACGAGCACCGCCTGATGCGTACCGAGGGCTTCATCGACGAACGCAACGTGTACGTCCCCGGTATCCCGGCCTACTGCACCCGCATCAACGCCGGGCAGTCGCTCTACCTCGCAGGCGTCGAGGCGCACATGAAGGCCAACGCCGAGCGGTACGCGGGCCCCGGCTGGGACGTCTACTTGGAGTACGCGGCCGAGGCGGTCGGCTTCGCCCAGCAACAGCTGGTGGACCACCAGTACTTCAACCAGTTCAACCTCACCACCAGCAACAACAAGGCGGACCTGCGCCTGGCGGAGACCTGGGCCTACCTGGCCGAGCGGGGCCCGGCCGGCAAGGTCCTGCCGCAGACGAACTTCGCCTCCTACACCGCCGCGGAGATCTCCGAACTCGGTGTGGACCAGGCCGACTACGAGCAGTTCGCCTGGGTCGACGTCGACAACATGTTCGTCTCGATGCGCGACGGGGACCTGCGTGCCTTCGGCTCGCTCTTCGCCCAGAACCGCGGGGTGGCCGGCAGCGGCAAACTCCACGTGATCACCCCGACGTACGAGCACGTGGTGCAGCTGCGCACCAACGGCCTGTTCCAGTACCGCGACTACTGGGCGCGCACCGACAACATCGACGCCGACTTCATGGAGGACATCAACACCGGCGACAACTGGGCCCCGCAGGCGCTGGCCGGGGAGATCTGCCCGATCGCGTACCAGCCGGGGGTCGGCACCGTCCGCCGCGAGAACTTCGAGGCGGACACCCCGTACTCCGGCTACACCGACTTCCTCACCGCCCGCTACGGCCATTACCTCTTCGGGATCAACACCACACGCAAGGTGTACGGCAACAAGCGGACCCACCAACTCGCCGTCCCCCGGGGCCATTCCGGCTCCACCGTCCTCGACCTGGTCTCCGGGAAGCGGCTGCCGGTCAGCGGCGGAAAGGTGACGGTCCCGCCGTTCACCGCCGTGGTGCTGAAGCTGCCCGAGGGCGCGAGCGAGGTGCTGCTGCCGTCCGTCGTGCGGTACGCGGCGGCGCTGCCCGGCGACACGTACATCGGGGTCACCTGGACCACGACCGCGGGCGCCACCTCGTACACCGTCAGGCGGGCCACCCGCGAGGACGGTGAGTACGAGACCGTCGCCGAGGGGGTCACGGGCCTCTACTGGCGCGACGGCAAGGTCAAGCAGGGGCGCCGGTACTTCTACACGGTCACCGCCGTGAACGAGGCGGGCAGCGGCTGGGCGTCCTGGCGGGCCGAGGCGGAGCTGTCCGGGCCGGTGTCGGGGGGCCTGACCGGCTCCGGGTGGCGCGACGACCGGCTCGGTTCGCAGCGGAGCGGCAGGACGTCGGTCAGCGGGGCGCGTATCACGGTCGCGGGCGGTGACGGCGAGGGGCTGGGCAAGGGCGACGACTACATGGTCGCCACCCGCGACATCGAGGACTCCCTCCTCTTCGTCAGCCGGGTGCTCGCCGGCACCGGCACGGTCACCGCCCGCATCGACGACCACCAGGGCCCGCTGACCGGGCTGATGCTGCGCGACAAGCTCGACGCCGACACCCGGTACGTCTACTTCGGCGCCGACTCCGACGGAAAGCTCGTCCTCGCCAACCGCGACCGCGACAGCCGCCACGACTGGCAGGACCAGGTGCGCTCCCCGCGCGACGCGGGGATCTCCGGCTTCACCGCCTCCAACTACCCCTGGCTACGGCTGATCCGGGACTACGAGACCCACCAGATCCTCGCCTTCGCCTCGCCCGACGGCACTTCATGGACGTACACCGGGTCGATGCTCACGCCCCTCCCGCACGCCGTGCACGCGGGTGTCGCCGCCTCCGGCGACGCGGTTCTCGCCACGGTCCGGGTGCGGGACACGGCTTCCGGTGCGCTGCTTCCGTACGTGGCGGGGCGCGAGGCGGACCAGGCCGTCATCGCCTGGAACAAGCCCGAGGACGCGACCGGTTTCACCCTCTACCGCACGTCGGACGCGGACACGTCCGCCACCAACCCCCTGCAGAACGCGGCGGGTTGGGACACAGTCAGCGCCGACACCCGCGACCGGCGCTGGACGGAGAAGGAACTGCGCCACGGCAAGCGGTGGTTCAAGGTCGCCGCCTCTCTCGCGAGCGGCGGCAGCACGGTCGGTGAGGACGCGGCGGTCGCCGTCGCCGAGACCCTCGCCCAGCTCCTCGTCCGTGCGGGGAGGACCGACTCCGCCGATTGGACGAAGAAGAGCTACGCGGCCTTCACCGCCGAGGTCGAGCGGATCGAGAACGCGAGCGAGGAGCCGGGAGCGGACCAGGACGCCTTGATCGACGAGGTGTACGCCGCGTACGACCTGCTGTTGTCGAAGGACACCCTGCTGGTGAAGTTCGGGGTCACGGCGACGATGGTGGAGGCCTCCACCGTCCAGTGGCCCGGCACCGGCACCAAGGCCGCCAACGGCTGGCGGGCCTTCGACGGCGATGTCGCCACCAGCCCCGACACGCTCGCCGCCGAGAGCTGGATCGACATCGACCCGGGCGACGCCGGGCCCGTCACCATCGACAGGATCCGCTTCCGCCCGCGCGGTACCCACCTCTCCCGGGCCAACGGCACGGTCTTCCGCGGCTCCGACGACGACGGCGCCACCTGGACGGATCTGCACACCATCAGTGGCGTGAGCGCGGACCAGTGGTACGAGGTGAAGCTCGCCGAGCGGGCCTCGCACCGGAGGATCCGCGTGTACGACAACCACGACGGCAGGGCCAATCTGTCCGAAATCGAGTTCTGGTACCACCTGCCCGACGAGTCGTGACCATGATCCGTAGACGCCGTTCCGGGGCCGGGAAGTGGTGCGGGTCACGGTCTACTTGGAGGGCCTGACCTGGAGCGGCGCGCGCCAAGGGGGTGCCATGGAAAGTACGATCAACGAATGGCTGACACGACCGAAACCACGCCCGGCTGGCTGAGTCCCGACGACCTCGAGCTGGCGCGCGCACGCATGCCGATCCTTTACGTCGAGGCCGTGCCGGTGCGCGTCGACGACAACGGCGAAGTGACCAGCATCGGACTGCTCCTGCGGATCGGGTCGGAGGGGACGGTCAGCCGTGCCCTCGTCTCCGGCCGGGTACTGCACCACGAGAGGGTCCGGGACGCGCTCATGCGCCACCTGGAGAAGGACCTGGGTCCGGTGGCGCTGCCCCGTGTCCCGGCCTCCCCGCAGCCCTTCACCGTCGCCGAGTACTTCCCGACGCAGGGGACCACGCCCTTCCACGACCCCCGCCAGCACGCGGTGTCCCTCGCCTACATCGTCCCGGTGGCCGGCGACTGCCGCCCCCGCCAGGACGCTCTCGACCTGGTCTGGTTCAGCCCGCAGGAGGCCTCCTCGCCCGTGGTCCAGAACGAGATGCAGGGCGGGCAGGGGGTCCTCCTCAAGCAGGCCCTCGCGCACGTGGGCTGCCTGTCCTGAACGAGGGGGTGTGCAGGCTGCGCTCAGGGCGCCGCTCTGTGCACCGCAAGCAACGCCTGGTCGTCCTGCGGGCGGCCGCCGCAGTGCCGGCGTACGTCCGCGGCGAGCACATGCAGCAGCCGCTCGGCGATGCCACCGTGGTGGCGGGCCGTGAAACCGTGCGGGAACAGGTGCGGCAGCCGGGCGACCGGGTCGTAGAAGCGCCCGTGCCGGTCGCGGGCCTCGGTGAGACCGTCGGTGAAGCACAACAGGGTCGCTCCCGCGGGTAGGCGGAAGGACTCCACCGGCGACTCCCAGACGCCGAGTGCGGTCATGCCCAGCGGCGGGGCTTCTTCCGACGGGGGCAGGGCGAGGACCGTGGCGTCCGCGGAGAGCAGCAGCGGCGCGGGGTGTCCGCGGTTGATCACGCGCACCGTTTCCCCGTCCGGGTCGAACTCGACGACGAGGGCCGTGGTGAACCCCTCCTCCTCTTCCAGACCGCCGCGCACCTCCGCCTCACGCAGCAGCGCGGCCTCCAGCATGCCCAGCAGTTCCGGCAGATCGCGGGCATGGTCCGCGGCGTACCGGAAGGCCCAGACATCGGCGCACGCCGCGCGCACCGCGTCCAGGCCCTTGCCCCGTACGTCGCCGATGAGGACCCGCGTCCCGAAGGCCGAGTGCCGTACGGCGTACAGGTCGCCTCCGATCAGCCCTTCCTCCTCGGCCGGCTCGTACCGGGCGGCGATCCGCAGGTCACCGATGCGGGGCGGCGGAGTGGGCAGTACCGCCTGCTGTACGACGGCGGAGATCCGGCGTACCCGACGCAGGCCGTCCTCCCTGCGCGCGAGCATGCGGTTGATGCCGACGGCGAGCACGGTGACACCCGCGAGGGTGAGCTGGTTCGCCAGCCCGTGATGCCAGCCGAACGTGTGATCGATGGCTGCGAGGAACGCGTGCACGATCATGGCCGTGACTCCCACCGCCACGATGCCCGGCGGGCTCATCACCGTCGCGGCGGCGACCGGCGCGGCAACGGTGAGCGGAGCCGTGGTCACATCCGTCGGCGTGGCCAGGTCTCCCACGACGGCCAGCACGAGGATGCCCCAGGGGAGGATCGCCCAGGCGCCTCGATGCCGGTCCACATGCCCACCTTGTCCGGGCGGGGGGAGATCCGCATCCCGGACCGGGCGGCGGGGCGATCCGCTCTCCGCCCTTGGCAGCGCATCCGCAGACGGGTGGAATCCCCCGAGATTCGGACGGGCGGGACCAATTCCCGAAAGCGCTCCTGGGTGATACGGGTAGCTACCCCATATCCATTCCGCATGACGTCATCGGCGGCGGATATGTCGCACCACGCTTATTTGTGGCGGAGCTCGTCCCCGTCGAAGTCGCGGATCAGTTCGTGAAAGAGGTCGTGCACCGCGAGGGCGGGTTCCGACAGGGGCTGGTGGTCGGATGTGCAGAGGGAGAGCTTGACCTCGATGGCGGGGTCGGTGATCCGTCGTACGACCAACTTCCGTACGTCGAGGATGGCTTGGGCCGCCGACCACGGGAGCACCGTCGCGCCGAGGCCGGCGCCGATGGCGCTGGTCAGGGTGAGGACGGACTCGATCTCGCCGACGACTTTCGGTTCGAGTGAGGCGTGCCGGAAGGCGGCGTCGACGACCTGGCGGATGGTGTGGATGCGGCTGGGCAGCAGGAGGCCCACATCGGCGAGTTCCGTGATGGAGACCTCGTCGCCCGGGAGGGCGGGCGCGGCCGTGCCGGGCGCGCCGATCAGGTAGAGGTCCTCGGTGCGCATGGGCTCGAACTGGACGCCTCGCAGGGGCCCTGCGCCGTAGATGAAGGCCATGTCCATGCGGCCGGTCATGATGGCCTCGCTGATCACGCCGCCGAAGTTCTCGTTGATGTGCAGCAGGATGTCGGGGTAGCGCTCGCGCACGGCGCGCAGCAGGGGCAGGGCGAGCGCGGCGCCGGTGCTGTACGGGGCGAGGCCGACGGAGACGCTTCCGGCGGGGGCGCGGCCCGACACGTCGACCGCGGCCTGGGCGAGTTCGAGCTGGCGCAGGATCAGCTGGGCGTGCCGGTAGAGGGCGCGGCCCGCCTCGGTCGGTGCGACACCGCGCTTGCTGCGGATCAGCAGCTGCTGTTTGAACTGGGTCTCCAGTGTGGAGACCTGCTGGCTCAGCGCGGGCTGCGCGATGTGCAGGATGTCGGCGGCGCGGGTGATGCTCCCGGCGTCGACGATCTTCACGAACGAGTACAGACGCCTTGTGTCCATCGGCGGCCTCCAGCCCAGCAGCCTGAGAAGGGGCTCATCGTACGGGCCGGGTGCCGGACGCGGTGTCATACCGGGGGCCTATCACGTCACACCCAACGTGTATTTGATGCGCCAACACCCCGGTATTACGGTCACCGAAACGCTTAATTCCCGGACGGCGGCGAACGCCCGAAGAAAATGTAACGGCCGAGTTAATCACGTTACGAATTCTTTTCCGGGGGCCCGCGCGAAGAGGCGCGACGACGCGTGAAAACACGTAATCGGGCACATTCCTGTTTCCGGAGGACGACATGGCACTCAGGGTCGATCTCGTGGCCGACCTCGGTGAGGGGTTCGGCGCATACACGATGGGCGACGACGAGGCGCTCCTCGATGTCCTCACCTCGGCCAACATCGCCTGCGGCTTCCACGCGGGCGACCCCCGGATCATGGACGCCACCGTCCGGCACTGCGTGGAGCGCGGGGTCGCGGTCGGCGCCCACCCCAGCTTCCCCGACCTGGTCGGCTTCGGCCGCCGCGCGATGGACCTGTCGCCGGACGAGGTCCGCACCGACGTCCTCTATCAGGTGGGCGCGCTCCAGGCGTTCGCCGCCGCGCACGGCACCCGCGTAGGGCATGTGGCACCGCACGGCCGCCTCGGCAACCTGGTCGCGACCCGCGCCGACTACGCGCACGCGGTGGCCGAAGCGGTGGCCTCGCTCGATCCCACGCTGATCGTGCTGGCGCAGGACGGCGCTCTCGCCGATGCCGCCCGCGCCCGTGGTCTGCGGGTCGGCATCGTCGGGATCGCCGACCGGGCCTACCGGGACGACGGCACGCTGGTGCCCAGGAGCGAGCCGGGCGCGGTCATCCACGACGAGCACGAGATCGCCGAGCGCACCGTACGGATGGTGACCGAAGGGGTGATCCGCGGCGTCGGCGGCCGGGACATCCCGGTCGCGTGCGACACCGTCCTCCTGCACGGCGACACCCCCGGGGCCATCTCGCTCGCCCACCTCATACGCAAGGAACTCCTCGCGGCGGGCGTGACCATCGCCCCGCTGAACGGCAGGGGTGCCTGACGTGGGCGGCGAAATCCTGATCGCGGACTGCGGGGACTCGGCCGTGGTGGTCAAGGCCGAGGGCTCGAACGCCTGGGAGACCGTGCACGCGCTGGCCGACGCGATCGAGGCGGCCCGGCTCGACGGGGTGTACGGGATCGTGCCGACGTACGACTCGCTGCTCGTCGAGTTCGACTGCGCGGACACCGATCACGACACGGTCCGCGACGCGTTGACGCACGAGATCGGGCGGCTCGCGGAGGGTCCGGTACGACGGCTCCCGGCCCGGCGGTTCGTGGTTCCGGTGGTGTACGGGGGTGAGTACGGGCCCGATCTCCCCGTGGTGGCCGAGCAGTTGGGGCTGACCGAGCAGGACGTCGTCCGGCTGCACTCGGGTGCGGATCTGACGGTCCGCTGCCTGGGAGCGCCGGTGGGGGCGCCGATGACGGACGGCCCCGCCTTCCCGGGGCCGGTCCCCCGGCTGGCCTCGCCCCGTACCAGCGTGCCGCCCGGTTCGGTCGCCGTCGCCGGCCGGCAGGCCGTGATCTGCCCGATGCGGTCCCCCGGCGGCTGGCCACTCCTCGGCCGCACCCCGCTCCGCGTCCTGGACCTCGACTCCGAGCCGCTGACCCCCTACCGGCCCGGTGACACCTTCCGGTTCGTGCCGATCGCTCCCGAGCAGTGGGACGAGTACGACGGCCTCGCGCTGGCGGCCGCCACGTGTGACGCGCACAACGACCCAGCGCTGACGGCTGCCACGTGTGACGCGCACAACGGCCTCTCCCTCGCGCCTGCGACGGTGGCCCATGGCTGACACCCTCGCCATCCACCGCGCCGGTCTCACAGCGGTCCAGGATCTCGGCCGGCCGGGCCGCTCCCGGTTCGGGCTTCCGGTCAACGGCGCCCTCGACCAGTACTCCGCCCGCGTCGCCAACGTCCTCACCGGCAACGCCGAGAACGCGCCGCTGCTGGAGATCACCGCGCTCGACTTCAGCTGCACGCCCTCGGCCGATGTACTCATCGCGGTGACCGGGGCTCCCGCCGACCTCACCGTGGACGATGTACGACGCCCGCAGTGGGAGCCCACGATCGTCCGGTCCGGCGAGACCATCCGGATCACCGGGATCCGGCGGGGCATACGGGTCTATCTCGCGGTGTACGGATCGGTGAACGCGCCCTCCCTGCTGGGCAGTTGCGCCCCGGACACGATCCTCGGCTTCGGCCGGCAGCTGCGCGACGGCGACGAGATCGCCGTGCACGTCCCCTGCCCGCCCCTCGATCACCCGGTGTTCCGCATCCCGCTCTTCCAACTGCACGCCCCCGTACCGCGGTTCGGTGAGGCGTGCACGGTCGATGTCACCGACGGCCCGGAGCTGGCGGAGTTCGGCGCGAGCGCCGGGCGGCTCTTCGACTCACGGTTCACCGTGACCCCGCAGAGCAACCACATCGGTCTGCGGATGAGCGGCGACGTGCCGCGCCGGGTGACGAGCGGCGAGGTGCTCTCCCGTGGCGTGCCCGTGGGAGCGGTCGAAGTGCCCGCGGGCGACGAGCTCCTTGTTCTGCACCGCGGCCGGGGTGTCACCGCCGGCTACCCCGTGCTCGCGGTGGTGACCTCCACGGGCCTGTCCTCACTGGGGCAGGCCCGGCCCGGCCAGACCGTCCGCTTCCGGCGCCGGACGGTCACCGAAGCGGTGGGCGCCCACCGCGCCCAGCGCCACAGCATCGACGCCCTCCGCACCCGCGTCCGCACGGTGTTCGACGCCCTCCACATCCCCGTCCCCGTCCCGCAGCTCAGCCACCTCGTCCAGCAAAGGAGTCAGTCATGAGTACCCTGGCCGCCGCTCAGCCAGTGCCCAACACGGTCGACCCCACAACAGCGCGCAAAGTCACCCTCGCCGGCTGCGTCGGTATCTTCGCCGAGCTCTACGACAACGGCATCTTCGGCTTCATGGCGGGCACCCTGGCCGCCGTCTTCTTCCCCGGGTCGGAGAACGCCGTCCAGCTCGTCTTCCTGGGATACGCGGTCTCGTTCTTCTTCCGGCCGCTCGGCGGGGTGATCTGCGGCCACCTCGGCGACCGCATCGGACGCCAGCGCATGCTGGTCTTCGTCATCATGCTGATCAGCGTCGCGACGGCCGCGATCGGCCTGCTGCCGACGTACGCGAGCATCGGCATCGCCGCGCCCGCGCTCCTCATCCTGCTGCGAGTCCTCCAGGGTTTCTCCGTCGGCGGCGAGGCATCCGGCGCGATGAGCTTCCTCGCCGAGCACGCCCCCGAGGGCAGGCGCGGCCGCTACACCAGCTACGCGCAGATCGCCTCCTTCCTCTCCCTGCTCACCGGAACGCTGATCGCCGCCGCACTGACCAGCGGTCTCGGCACCGAGCGCATGGAGTCCTGGGGCTGGCGGATCCCGTTCCTGCTGGCGATCCCGCTGGGCGTCACCGGGATCTACATCCGCAAGCGGATCAGCGACACCCCCAACTTCATCCGCCTGCAAGAAGAGGGCGGCCTGTCGAAGAACCCGCTGAAGGAAGCGTTCACGTCCCCGGAACACCGTCGCGCGATGCTGCTCGCCCTGTTCATCCCGCTGATGAACGGCTCCGGCTACTACGTGCTGTTCGGCTACATGCCCACCTTCATGAGCACCGAGCTGGACTTCAGCAAGGTGCAGGGCCTGCTCGTCACCGCGACCAGCCTCGTCGCCATCTGTCTCGCGATCCCGTACATGGGCTCGCTGTCCGACCGGATCGGCCGCAAGAAGGTCCTGGCGGGCGCCGCCGTCGCCATGGCCGTCGCCGGAGTCCCCTGTTACCTGCTGATCGGCACGGGCAGTGTGCCGCTCGCCGTCCTCGGGGCCTGTCTGATGGCGGTCATCTTCGCCGGCCACACGGGCGTCATCCACATCCTGCTCGTCGAGCTCTTCCCGACCCGGGTCCGCTACTCCGCCTACGGCCTGGGCTACAACGTCTCCGCCGCCCTCTTCGGCGGCACCGCCCCGCTGCTGATGACGTACCTCATCGACCGCACCGGCAACACCAACATGCCCGCCTTCTACGCCGTCCTCACCGCCCTCGGCACACTCCTCGCCGTGTCCCGGGTGAAGGACAGGGCCCACCTTCCGCTGCGCGACGCATAGCCACGCGCCCGGCAGTCACTACGGCACCCGCACCCACCTCTCCCCCAGGAGCACTCCACCATGCCTTTCTCCGACTACAGGACCGCGCTGGTGACCGGCGCCTCGACCGGCATCGGAGCGACCGTCGTCGAGCGCCTGGCCAAGCAGGGCCTGGAAGTTCACGCCGTCGCACGCAACGCGGACCGGCTCGACGACCTGGCCCGGCGCACCGGATGCACCCCGCACGCCGTCGACATCACCGACACCGCCGCGCTCACGGAACTCCTGCGCGGCATCGAGGTGGACGTCCTCGTCAACAACGCCGGCGTCTCACGCTCCGGGAACATCCTCACCGCCGACGAGTTCGCCATCGACGAGCAGGTCGCGGTCAACATCCAGGCCGTGCTGCACCTCGTACGCCTGGTCATGCCGGGGATGGTCGAACGCGACCTCGGGCACATCGTCAACATCAGCTCGATCGCCGCGGTCTACAACTTCGGCGGCAACACGATCTACCACGCCACCAAGTCGGCCGTGCACACGCTCTCCCGCCAGCTCCGCGTCGACGGCTACGGCCGCCGTATCCGGGTCACCGAGATCTGCCCCGGCCGGGTGGAGACGGAGATCTTCGGCCGGCTCCTCGGCGACATGGAGGAGGCGCAGCGTACGTACTACGACGGGTACGAGTCGCTGAAGCCGGAGGACATCGCCGATGCCATCGAGTACGCGGTCGGCTCACCGCGCCATGTGAACATCGGCCATCTGGAGATCATGCCGACCTTCCAGGTGCCCGGCGGCCTCAACTTCGAGCGGAGGACCGGCTGATGGGCCTCGCCGAGCGGGTCGACCGCATCAAGCCATCCCCCAGCACCGCCGCCGCGCAACGGGTCCGTGAGCTCAAGGCGCAGGGCCACGAGATCCTCGATCTCACCGTCGGCGAGCCCGACTTCGACACCCCCGACCATGTGAAGGCCGCCGCCGTCGCGGCGATAGCACGGGGCGAGACCAAGTACACGCCCGTCAACGGCACTTCGGAGTTGCGCGCCGCCATCGCCGAGAAGCTGCACGAGCGCCACGGGCTGCGCTATCCGGTGGATCGGATCACTGTGGGCGGCGGTGCGAAGCAGGTCATCTTCCTGGCCCTGATGGCGACGCTCGACACCGGCGACGAGGTCATCATCCCCGCGCCGTACTGGGTGTCGTACCCCGACATGGTCCTCGCCAACGACGGCACACCGGTGGTCGTCGAGTGTCCGGAGGCGGACGGGTTCAAGCTGACGCCGGACCGGCTGGCGGCGGCGATCACCGACGCCACGCGCTGGGTCGTCCTGAACGCCCCGAGCAATCCGACGGGTGCGGCATACACGGCGGACGAACTCCGGTCCCTGGCCGACGTGTTGCTGGACCGCCCGCACGTCCTGGTCCTGACCGACGAGATCTACGACGAGATCTGGTACGAGCCGGGCCACGTCCCCACGCTCCTCGGAGTGGAGCCGCGCCTCGCCGACCGGGTGTTCGTCACCAACGGCGTCTCCAAGACGTACGCCATGACGGGCTGGCGCCTCGGTTACGGCGCGGGACCGGCCGAACTCGTGGGCGCCGTCAACAAGTTGCAGTCGCAGATCTCGTCCTGCCCCTCGTCCATCAGCCAGGCGGCCGCCACCGCCGCGCTCACCGGCGACCAGAGCTTCGTCCGCGAGTGCGTCGCCGTGTACCAGGCCCGGCGCGACAGGACCGTGAAGATGCTGGCCGACGTCCCGGAGCTCTCCTGCTCCACACCGAGCGGCGGCTTCTACGCGTTCGTCGGGTGCGCCGGGGCGCTCGGCAGGCGGACTCCCGCTGGTGAAGTGCTGCGCACCGACGAGGACTTCGCCCGCTACCTCCTGGAGTCCGGGCAGGTGGCCGTGATCCACGGTGCGGCCTACGGCTCCCCGGGCTACTTCCGCGTGTCGTTCGCGACGTCGAGCGCCGTGCTGACCGAGGCGTGCGAGCGCATCGCCCGCGCCTGCGCCGACCTGTCCTGAATCCTTGACCGTCTTCGAGAGGGAACCATGCCGCACGTCACCACGAAGTTCGACCGCCCCGATCCCGCGCTGGTCGAGCAGCTGAGCAAGTACTCCTCCGCGACCATCCACGAAGCACAGGGCCGGCTCGGAGCCCTCGGCTCCTCGATCAAGCCGGTCGACCACACCATGTCCCTGTGCGGCCCCGCGTTCACCGTGCGCTGCGCCCCGCGCGACAACATCATGCTCCAGGTCGCCATCGCCCACGCCCGGCCCGGCGACGTCATCGTGGTCTCCGCCGGCGAGTACGCCGAGGCCGGCTCCTTCGGCGACGTACTGGCCAACGCCTGTGTGACCAAGGGGATCGGCGGTCTCGTCACGGACACCGGTGTCCGTGACACCCTCGAACTGCGCGAGCTGGGCTTCCCGGTGTTCTCGCACAGCGTCTCCATCAAGGGCACCGTCAAGGAGACCGTCGGCCCGATGGCCCAACCGGTGCTGATCGGCGGCGAGTTGGTCCGCCCCGGCGACGTGGTGCGGGGCGACGCGGACGGCGTCGTGGTCGTACGCCGTGAGGACGCGGCCGACGTCGTGGGCAAGTCCCAGGACCGCGTCGACGCCGAGGCCGCCTACATCGCCGCCTACCGCTCCGGGAAGAGCGTCATCGAGGTCAGCAACCTCGCCGACGTGCTCGCGGCCAAGGGACTCGTCATCGACGGGTAGGCGCGGCCCGCGTTCAGGTACGGGCCGCGCCCACCGGGCTCGCGTTCAGTGCAGGTCCACCCGCGCGGGGCTGTCGTCGAGGAAACCGCCCGACTGGTGTTGCCACAGCTTCGCGTAAGCGCCTTCCGACGCGAGCAGTTCCTGGTGCGTGCCCTGCTCGACGATCCGTCCGCGGTCCAGGACGACGAGCCGGTCCATGGTGGCGACGGTGCTCAGCCGGTGCGCCACCACGAGCGCCGTCCGCCCCTCCATGAGCCGCCACAGCGCCTCCTGGACGAGGACCTCGCTCTCCGAGTCCAGGGCGCTGGTCGCCTCGTCGAGCAGCAGGACGGGAGCGTCACGCAGGATCGCCCTGGCGAGGGCGACCCGCTGGCGCTGTCCGCCGGACAGCTTGACGCCGCGCTCGCCCACCATGGTGTCGAAGCCGTCCGGCAGCGCGTCGGCGAACTCCGTGACGTGTGCAGCCTCCGCGGCGCGGCGGATCTCGGCGTCGGTGGCGTCCGGCCGGGCGAAGACGATGTTGTCCCGCAGCGAGCGGTGGAACATCGCCGGGTCCTGCGGCACGTAGGCGGTCAGGCTGCGCAGGTCGGCCTGGCGCATCCTGCTGATGTCCTGACCCCCGATCAGGATCCGGCCGTTGTCGATGTCCGTCATCCGCAGCAGCAGCCGGGTGAGCGTGGTCTTGCCCCCGCCGGAACGGCCGACGAGACCGATCTTCGCTCCGCTGGGCACAGCCAGGTCGAGCCCCTCGAAGAGCGGCGCCGCGCCCGCGTGGGCGAAGGTCACCTGCTCGAAGCGGACGTCGGCGGCCTTGGACAGCAAGGGCTCCGGCGTTGCCGGGTCGAGCACGGTCGGCGGAATCAGCAGCAGTTCGGTGAACTGCGCGGCCTCCGTCATCGAGCTCTCCAGGCGGCGGTAGATCTGGTTGAACTCGAACATGATCCGCGTCGCGTTGGTGTAGTACATGAAGGCGACCACGACCGACTCGACGCCGTTGCTGCCCCCGCCGAGCGCGACCGCGAGCAGCAGGCCCAGCGCGTTGGTCAGCACGGACATCGGCGCGACCAGCGTGTCGATGCGCAGATTGCCGTAGTCCCACGACCGGAGCGTGAGCCGGCGCGACACCGCGACGCGGGACCGGTGCTCGGCGGCCTCGCGCTCCTCGGCGGCGAACGCCCGGACCGTGTCCATGTTCATCAGGCTGTCGGCGACATGCCCCGACACCCGGGCGATCGCCTCCTCGCGCTCGTCGACGAGCGCCTGCCGGCGCCGGATGAGGGGCACCACGCACACCGCCGTCAGCGCGATCATCGCCAACAGCCCGACAACGAGCAGCGGTTCGTAGAGCCACAGCACCACCGACCCGAACGCCAGCGGCACGAAGCTGCCGGCGACCTGGAAGGTCATGGTGTCGACGAACTCCTCGAAGCGGGAGGCGAAGCTCAGCACCCGCTTGGTCAGCGATCCGGCGAAGTTGTCGTGGAAGAACGCGGCGTCCTTGGCGAACAGTTCGTCCATGCCGATCACGTACAGGTGCTCGATGCCGAGCGCGTCGAGACGGTTCAGGCAGTGCAGGCCGATGCGCCACAGCGTCTCGGCGAACAGCAGGACGCCGGCGAAGCCGAGGACGTAGGGAAGCGTCGAGCCGATGCTGAGGTCGGCGTCGCCCGCGATGGCTCCGACGAGCTTGGCGACGATCAGCGGCGCGATGTAGTTGAGGCCGATGTTGCCCAGCGCCGGCAGCAGCATGGCGGGTGCGGTCAGCCGTCGGAGCCGGGCCATCTCCCGGCCGTAATAGCGAAGCGCGAGGAGCACCGAGCCCTTGCCCGGCGAAGCCTCACGCGATTCAGGCGAACCCATCTCCCCCACCCCGTCGTTCCGTCGTACGGCATCCCCCGGATGCGCGCGGCGGCGCCAAGGTGCGAGTACGGGGAGGCCGGAAGACGCAGTGTCCCGCGACGCCGTGTGCGCGGTCCAAGCGTTTTTCTCAGCCATCGGCACGCCGGAAACAGAGGTGGCCGGGGCCACCCGCTCCCGGTGCGATCAGCGAGCCACGGCGAGCGGACTCGGAACTGAAACACCGGGAGGAGCGACCCCTTCAGCTCAGCTGTGCGTCACGGTGACCTTGTACAGAGCGACCTCGCCGTAGTTCGAGTTGTCGCAGGGCGAGGAGTTGGTGCAGTTCGCCTGGGTGTAGTCGCCCGCCTTGAAGTAGCCGCTGGCGAACGCGGCGGCGACGGTCGCCTTGAGGGCGCCGTTGTAGTAGACGTCGACCTTCCCGTCGTGGGCCACGAACTTCCCCTGGAAGCGGGTGCCGAGCTGGTAGTTGGACGTCACCAGCTTGTAGTGCGTGGTGTTGAACGAGGTGATGTACAGCGAGGTCCCTTCGAGACGGAACGAGGTGACGTCGCTGTCGGAGTCATGTATCTGACCCGCCATCACATGCGGTTTGGTCTTGGGGAGATGAGTGATGGCCTGGTCGACGACCATGGTGTGGGTGCCCGACGTGGACGGCCAGCTCTTCGTCGCCGACCCGTCCGCGGTCATCTCACGCAGTTCCGACCGCGGGTATCCGGTGTTGCTGGTGGTGGCGCCGTTGACCGCGGCCCGCAGCAGGATCGCCTTGCAGTCCGAAGTGGTCGTGAACCAGGGCGCGTTGTTGTAGGTCTTCAGCGCGGGCTGCTTGATCTCCACGGGAGAACCCGAGCTGGTCGGGGTGGGCAGCTGAAGCTTCCAGGCGGTGCTCAGGCCGATGGCCGCGGCCGGCGCGGGGCAGGCGGCGGCCTTCGCCGACGCACTCTCCGCCGAGGCCAGGAGGCCGACGGTGAGTGCGGGTGCCGCGAGCAGACACAGGGTGCGGCGGCGAGACCTGCGTGAGGAGATGGGAGATTTCATGAGCGGCTCCTTCAGTGTCAGGGCCATGACAGACCCGTCGGGGTTTTGAACAGGCGGACACACCCGCGCGGTTCAGCGGGCGAGTTCTCGTACGATCCCTTCGTCGATGCCGATACCGAGGCCGGGGCCCGAAGGCACCTCGGCCACCCCTGCGCGCACCTCGATGACGGAACCGGTGGCGTAGGGAGACTGCAGGAACTGCCGGCCGTTGAGGTCGGCGGGGGCGGTGAGGTCGTGGGCCGCGAACAGGTGCAGGGACGCGGCGAGGCCGATGTCGGACTCGGTCAGGCCCGAACCCATCAGCGCCACACCGCAGTCCTCCGCCAGCTGGCACTGGCGCAGCGCCAGGGTGAGTCCGGCGCAGCGCTGCACCTTCGCCACGGCGATGCCGATGGCGCCCCTGCGGACGAACGAGGCCAGGTCGGTGGGGTGCCGCAGGCTCTCGTCCACGGCGATCGGCACCGGGCTGAGGTCGCGCAGCCAGCGGAGTCCTTCGATGTCGTTGGCGGGCAGCGGCTGCTCAAGTGCCGCGATGTCGAGCGGTGCGAGCCGGCGGGCGAGGCGGAGCGCGGAGTCCTGGGTGCCCGCCTGGTTGGCGTCGACGATGAGCCGGGCGTCGGGGGCCGCCGCGCGTACGGCCGCTACGCGGGCGACCTCCTCGGCCTCGTCCTGTCCCGGCACGAGCCCCGTCTTGATCTTGAAGTGGCGGTACCCGTGGGCCTGCCCCTCGGCGACCGATTCGGCGAGGGCACCGGCCTCGGCTCCGGTGGCGATCCAGCAGAGTTCGACGGTGTCGTGGCGGCGCCTGCCCCACAGTTCGCCCAGGCTCACGCCGCGGGAGCGCGCGAGTGCGTCGTGCCAGGCGACGTCCAGGGCGGCACGGGCCAGCGGCATCCCGGTGGACCAGCCGCGCCGGATGACGCGGTCGCAGGCCCGCACCAGGCCGTCGAGATCCCACAGCGGGAGGCCGGTCGCGGCCGGCGCCAGGTAGTGCGTCAGGGTCGAGACGATGGACTCGGTGGTCTCGTACGTCCATGACGGGATCGGTGTCGCCTCGCCCCAGCCCGTGCTTCCGTCCGAGGCCGTGACCTTGACGAGCACGCGGGTCGCGGGCCGGCCCCGGGCGGTCACGCCGCCGCCCGCGACCGCGAAGTCCCGCAGCGTCGGCAGGGCGACCGTGAACGTCTCCACGCGCTCTACGGTCACCGCGGGCCGGGTGTCGGGGGATGCGGTCAGAACCATAGCGACTTGTCCACTACGTTGATCAACGGCCGCCCGTCGGCGAACCGCCGCGCGTTCTCCGCGAGCACGTCGAACCGCCGCTCCGAGGCGTGCGGTCCGGCCCCGCCCACGTGCGGGGTGATAAGCGCCCGGGGGTGGCGCCAGAGCGGATGGTCCGGCGGCAGCGGCTCCAGTTCCATGACGTCGAGGGCGACGCCTCGCAGTCGCCCCGTGTCCAGGGCCGCCACGAGGTCGTCGAGGCGGACGGTGGGGCCGCGGCCCACGTTGACGAGGCAGGCTCCGTCCTTCATCGCCGCCAGACGGCCGGCGTCCATCAGCCCTTCCGTCTGAGGGGTGTGGGGCACGGTCAGGATCACGATGTCCGCCTGGGGAAGCGCGCGATCGAGCTGTCCGGGTGGAAGGACCCGGAGGAAGCCGGGCGGTGCCGTGGTGACACGGGGATCGATGCCTTCCACACGGGTGCCGAACTCGGCGAGCAGTCGTCCGGTCTCGGCGCCGATCGCACCCGTTCCGACGATGAGCGCGCGCGCCTCGCCGAGTGGCACGACCGCACCGTCCGACCAGTCCGGCGCCCAGTTCGCGGCCGCCTGTTCGCGCACATAGCGGGGCAGCTGCCTGGCGAGGGCCAGGACCAACGCCATCGTGTGGGCGGCGACATGGTCGGTGTAGGTGTCCCGCATGTTCGTCACCTCGACCGGATGACGTACGAGCGCGGGATGGTAGAAACCGGGAGGAGGGCCGGCCTGGGGAGCCTGCAGCCAGCGCAACCGGTCCGCCGAGCCGAGGAGTTCGGGTGTGAGGGTGCCGTACGCGGCATCGGCGCGGACCAGCGCGGCGTCGACGTCCCGAGGGCCCTGGGGGCAGAGCACCTCGATCCCCGGTACGGCCTCGACGAGCCTGTCGGGCCAGGACCGGGCCTCCGCCGACAAGGGCGGCACCATGACCAGGGTGAAGGCGGCTGTGGTCATGCGGCATGCTCCATCGACGCGGCGTCCACCTCGTGACGCAGCGGGCTCCCGGAGACGTACCGGGCCAGTTCCTCGGCCATGGCCCGGCCCAGCAGGCGCCGTTCGGGGCCGAGGCTGCCCGCCAGATGCGGGGTGACCACCACGTTGTCCAGCTCGAACAGCGGGGAGCCGGGGGGCGGCGGCTCGGGGTCGGTGACGTCGAGTACGGCGAACAGGTCGGCGCGTTCTGCGAGCACGGTCACCAGCGCCGACTCGTCGACGAGGCCGCCGCGCGCGGTGTTGACCAGCGTGGCGTCGGGACGCATCGAGCGCAGCAGCCGTGCATCGACCATGGCGCGGGTCTCGTCGAGGAGCGGGGCGTGCAGGCTCACGACGTCGCTCTCGGCGAACACGCCCTCCAGCGTGGCCAGTTCGACACCGAGTGCATGGGCTTTGTCGACGGGTACATAGGGGTCGTGGGCCAGCACCCGCACGCCGTGCCTGTTCAGGAGCCGCGCGGTGGCCCGCCCGGTGGCGCCGAGGGAGACCAGGCCGACGGTGGCCCCCGCGGTGCCGAGTTCGCTTCGGCGCACGGCCGCCGTTCCGGTACGCCGTGCGGTGAGGACATAGCGCCAGCCGTGCTTGAGTGCGTACAGGATCTGCGCGAGTGCGAAGTCCGCCACCTTGTCCGCGATCACCGTGCCGGCGGAAGTGATCCGCACTCCGCGTGCCCAGGACTCCTCGGTCACCAGGGGGCGTACGGACCCTGCGGCATACAGGACGAGGGCGAGCCGCGGCGCGCTGTCCAGGAGCTCGGCGGTGAGCCGGGGCGCGCCCCAGCCGGTGACGAGCACGTCGACTCCCGCCAGCAGGTCCGGCGACAGGTCCGCCGCGGAGACCGGGGGCTCCTTGATGGTCAAGTGGCGTTCGAGGGCGGTGCGTTCGGCCGGCCCGTAGACGTCGTCGAAGCGCTCCGGATCCATCACGTACAGTCCGGTGAACGGCTCGTTCGTCATGCTGCTCCCTCCGTGGTCCGCGTACCTGCTCCCGCGATGGCTCGCACCGCTTCCTGGGCGTTGGCCATGCGCAGCGCCCGTAGTCGCGCGGGTGAGGACAGGCCCGCGTGGTAGTAGCGGATCTGCTGCGCTCCGGCGGCCAGCAGCCGCGCGACCCGCCTGGTGAGATCGGCGGGGTGCTCGTCAAGCACCGACACATTGGCGATGACCGGCCGTGAGCTGTCGCGCACCGCTTCCTCGACGCGGGCCACCGCCCGGTTCTCCTCGTCCCAGCACTTGAGGACGAGGGCCGTCGCCCGGCCGCCGAAACGGCCCAGGTCGAGTCCGCTGTCGGGGCCGGTGGCCTGCGGGTCGCCGTCCGCCATCAGGAGCAGCTCCCGGCCGGGGGCCACCGCCGCGACCTGCCGTGTCAGGTCCTCGATCACCGACTGGCGGTGGCGCAGTAGTGCTTGCGCCGCGCGTTCACCGAGCGATTCGGCGAGCGTGGCGGGTGCGCGTACGCCGTCGCGCATCTCGGCGTCGACCGTGCGGCGGACCGTCTGTGCGAGACCGGCGGGGTCTCCCCCGCAGGCCTCGATCCCCTCGCGGCACGCGGCGCACAGGCAGATCGACAGCAGATCGCGGCAGCCTCCGCTGAGGTCGGCGCCCGCCGTCTTCTCATGGTGGCTGCCGTGTTCGAAGCCCAGCCAGCCGCAGGCCTCCAGCATCAGGGCCGGTACCTCGGTGGCGTCGTAGCGTTCGCAGAAGGAGCGGACCAACTGCGCCGCGTACGCGGCCACTTCGGGCTGTGCCGGGCACAGGGCGTACCCGTATCGCTCGTCGAAGGCGTTGCGGACCGTGAGGTCGGGTGCGCGCTCTCCCGCCGCGGTGCTGTGCGTGAGTACCAGCCAGGCTTCGACCCGCAGCCCTTGCCTCCGCAGCTCTGAGGTCGCCGTGCCGAACCGGTCGGGAGCGTCGACTCCCCAGTCCGGCGCGGCGGGTCTCAGGCGCTTGCCGCGCCACTGGTGCGGGTCGAGCGGGAAGTACGCGGCCGCATGTGTGGCGTGCACCGTGCGGTGGACGGGGTGGTACGGCGTCATGGCGCGCACCGAGTGGTAGGCGGCCTGGAGGACCACCGCGCCCACGCCGAGTGAGGCTATTCGTTCGGCCGCGGCGGGGTCGCCCACCAGGTCCCAGGTATAGGCGAAGACGCCGCTGAGGTCGGCGGAGCCGGGCGGCTCGGTTGTCACGTGGTTCACTCCTTGGTGGCGCCGGCCAGGCCGCGCACGAAGTAACTCTGGAAGAAGACGAAGACGATCAGCATGGGAATGACGGAGAGCGTCATTCCGGCGGCGAATCCGGTCCAGTCCACGGAGTGCTCTCCCTTGAACGACAGCATTCCGACCGCGAGGTTCTGCAGATCCGGCTGGCCGAGTGTGAACACCAAGGGGATGTTGAACTCGTTCCAGTTGGTGATGAACTGGAAGATGACGACCACCGCGATGACGGGCTTCGCCAGCGGGAGGACCAGCCGGAACGTACGGAGGAAGCCGGCGCCGTCGAGCTTTGCCGCGTCGAACAGATCCTTCGGTACGCCCGAGAAGAATCCGATGAAGAGCAGCACGTAGAGGGCGCCCGCCGCGCCGGACATGGCCAGGATGACGCCGGCCTGGGTGTTCAGCAGGCCGAGCCGTTCCACCAGTACGAACTGCGGAATGATGATGGAGGCCACCGGCACGAACAAGGTGGCGACGATCATGCGGTGCAGGAGCTTTCGCCCCGGGAATTCGTACCGGGCGAGAATGTATCCGCACAGCGCCGACTTGAACAGTTCGATGACGGTGGACACGACCGCGTACAGAATCGTGTTGAAGAAGTACCGGGAGAATCCCGCATCCACCCACGCCCGCTGGAAGTTGTCGAAATTCCATTGATCGGGCATGAGGCTGGCGCCACCGGTGAAGAGCCCTGTCTGTGTCTTGAACGCCCCGGCGACGATCCAGAGGAACGGATAGATCCAGACCAGACCCACCACGATCAGCAGGGGCAGCGCGATGAGGTTGGCCCGCGCGGGCCGTGACAGCCGCGAGGAACGTGGTGCTCGCGGGGTGCGGAGTTCGGGACGGGACATCAGACTCCGTACTCCTTCCGCATCTTCTGCGCCCTGCGCACGAAGAGGCCCTGACCGGTGACGAGGAAGAACGCCATGACGGAGAACAGCAGGGCGGCCGCCGACGCGTATCCGTACGCGAAGGGCATCGAGCCGAAAGCCTGCTTGTAGATGAAGTACGAGACCACGTAGGTGCTCGATCCCGGGCCGCCCCCGGTGAGCGTGACGACGAGCCCGAACACGTGCATCGCGTTGACAAGCGCGAGCATCACGATGACCACGGCCACCGGACGGATCAGCGGCAGGGTGATCCGCGTGAGTTTCTGCCATTCGGTGGCGCCGTCGAGCTCCGCGGCCTCGTAGAGCTCGTCGGGGACGTTCTGCAGCGCGGCCATCCAATAGATCATGTACTGGCCGAAAACCTGCCAGACGGAGATGAGGACCAGGGTCAGCATCGCGGTCCAGCGGTTGGCGAAGACATCGGTCGTGCCGTCGGTCAGGCCCAGACCGTGCAGCGCGGAGTTGAGCGCGCCGTTGGACGGGTTGAGCAGGTAGGTGAAGACCAGGCCCGCCATCGCCACGGGGATGATCAGCGGTGCGAAGAAGACGGTGCGCAGCGCCCTCTTCGCCCGCAGCCACTTCCTGGTCATCACCAGTGCGGCGAGGAGGGACAGCGGCAGCTTGATCAGGGTCGTACCGACGGCGAACAACAGGGTGTTGACGACCGCCTGCCAGAAGAGCGGATCGCCGAGGATACGGCTGTAGTTGCCGCCGCCGACGAACTGGTCGAGCGGTCCGGTGCCGGACCAGTCGAAGAACGAGTAGTAGACCGTCACGACCAGCGGCCAGAGAGTGAAGCCCAGATAGAGAAGGAGGAACGGCACGAGGAAGGCCGCCACCCACAGCCGGTCGCGCCCTTTGGCGCGCTCGCGGTCCCCCTCCGGTGGCTTCGAGGGCCGGGTCGGGCGCATCGCCCTACTGGGCCGGGTTGCGGTGCTGGACGCCGTGTCGGGTGGACGCGGGTCGGTGGAGGCGAGAGCCATGTGAGGTCCTTTGCGGCTGACTTCCGGCTTCCGGGGCGTGAGCGGCTACTCGGCCGGCCGGTAGTCGGAGGTGTACGACCAGTCGGGGAACGTGAAGCAGTCGAGGGAGACCTTCAGCCCCTGGGCCGCTTCCTTCTTGAGCTCGGCCGTGAGGGTCTTCTGGCGTTGCGCGACGATCCGCTCGGCCTCGGGCTTCAGTGACTTGTCGCCGCTCAGGGCGCCGGACATCGCCTCGTACTCCCAGGTGGGACGTTCACCGATGGCCTTGACGTAGGCCTTGGACTTCACGAGGTCCGGGCACTTGGTGACCGGGAGCGGCAGATCGACCCGGTAACCCGGCTTGTCGGCTATGCCCATGATCTGTCGCATCGCGGGGTCTTTGATGTAGCGGGCGTTGTCCGCGAACGCCAGCGTCCCGAAGCCGCCTTCGAGGTACTGCTTGGCGAAGTAACCATCGGGCTGGGTCAGCCAGTTCAGGAAGGTCCACGCGGCCTTCGACTGCTTCGTATCCGCGCTCACCCAGTACTTGTTGCCGTCGGGCTGGCTCCACAGGGCGCCCTTGGCACCCGAGTCGGGCACGGGATGCGCGGCGACCTCGTACTGCGAGGAGTCCAGGCCGAGGGACTTGAACACCGAGGGAGTCCAGGTGCCGTCCATCATGATGCCGGCCTGTCCGGTGGCGAACTGCTGACGGGAGAAGTTCTTGTCGTTGGAGCCGGGTGCCAAGTAGCCCTCGTCCTTGAGTTCCTGGATGAACGCGAACACCTTCTGCGCCTGTGGTTCGGCCAGCGAGAACGTGCCCTTCTTGTAGTCGAAGAACCAGTCGTTGACGGTGTATTCGCCGGCGGCGAGTGCGTAGAAGATGCGCTGGAAGTCGACGTCCTTGCTGGGCGAGGCGATGCAGTACGCCTTCGTCTTCGCCTTGATCCGCGCGCAGGTGCTCTTCAGCTCGGACCAGGTCTTCGGCGGCTTCGCGGTGTCGAGTCCGGCGTCACCGAAGACCTTCTTGTTGAGGAACATGTATCCGGGGCCCCAGTAGGTGCTCTCGGACAGGGGGAAGCTGTACGTCTTGCCGTCGAGCTGGTTGACGCCGTTGATGAACGAACCCTCGGGCCACCGTTCGGTGAAGCTCGCGGGCAGCTTCGCTCCCCCGTTGAGCGGCTGGATCCACTTCTGCTCAAGGAGCTGCGACATCGCCAGCGGACCGTTGTCGCTCCAGTAGAAGACGTCCGGGCCCTGCTTGCTCTGGAAGGCCAGCGGGAGGGTCCGCTTGTACTCGTCCTGAGCGATCGACTGCCACTGCACGGTGATGTCCGGGTACTGCCGGTGGAACTCCTCGGCGGCCTTCTTGTGGAAGTCCGACTGCTCCGCCGAGTAGTCCCAGACCTTGAGCGTGGTGCCCGAGGCACCGGAGCTTCCACCGCATGCGGCGAGCAGTGGTGCCAGCAGCAGGGGCGCGAGTGCCAGCCTGCCGATCCGGGATGACCCAACTCTGTGTCCTGTGCCCATGGTTCGTCTCCTGCTCCGTCGAGATGGCGACCCGAGCGGCTCTCGGGACTGAGACGCGGACGACGTTAGGGCGCAGCCCCTGGCCTAGCAAGCGTTTTCACAGGAATCACTTGGCGAGCTCTCGGGCGAGCATCGCCAACAAGCCATCTCACCTGGGACGTTGCATGCTCTCTCGATCTTCAGCCGGAGTAGCGGTTAAGCTGAGGGAGCGCTTTCACAGATTTTCGCGGTGTCGGTCGGGGCCTCCACGGGGCTCGCGGGCGACCGGAAGGGAGTACGTCGTGCGCGTTCTCGTCCTCACGAAGCCGTTCGGCGCTCTGCCGCCCGGGGAACTCTCCGAGCAGCTGGCACAGGCCGGCGCGGACGGCGCCGACCTGCTGGTCAGGGACGGGCAGACCGTCACACCGGACACGTCGGGGCGGATCGCCGAGACGGCAAAGGCCTTGCGCGGCAACGGACTTGAGCTCGGTCAGGTCAGCACGGACCTGATCTCGGCGGACAGCGAGTCCGAGCGCGTCATCGCGCACTGTGCCGAGGCAGGCGTGTCCCTGATGCGCGTCGGGTTCTACCGTTACGACGCCGGACTCGGCTACGACGCCGGCCTGGACCGGGCCCGCCGCGGCCTCGCGAGTCTCGCCGAACTCGCCGCCAGCCACGGCGTCCGGCTCGTACTCGCTCTGCACCACGGCACCTTGCACCCGTCGGCCGCGCACGCGTCGCGGCTCCTGGACGGCCGAGAGGACGTCCTCTTCCACCCCGATCCGGGCAATCAGGCCAAGGAGGGCAGCGAGCACTGGCGTCTCACGCTCGATGTCCTCGGCGGCCCGGACCGGGTCGGCTGCGTGGGCGTGAAGAACGCGGTGTGGGAACCGGACGGTGCGCCCGGATCCTGGAACTGCCGGTGGCAGCCGCTCGCCGACGGCGGCGTCGTCCCCTGGGCCACGATCCTGCCCGGTCTCCAAGAGCTCGGCTACACCGGCCCGTTCTCCCTGCACGTCCACTACCCGGCCGACGACCCGCTCGCGGCGGTACGCCGGGACCTCGGGTACCTGCGCGGACTCCGGTCGGGGCCGTTCCGGTCCGAGCCGGGGATCGCACCGCCCGCACGCTGAACGACGAACTACGCTGACCACGGGACCGAGGGCACTGGGAGCAGGGCTTGGCAACTTCGAAAGCACCGGACACGACGGGAAATCCGGGAACGTCCGCGGAGCCGCAACTGCCGGGCGACGGCCCGCCCGAGAAGTCCCGGACGCCCGGGACGGCGAACGGGTCCGCCGCGAAGAAGGCCCCGCGTCAGCGGCGGGTCACGATCACCGATGTCGGCACGGCCGCGGGAGTCTCCACCTCCACCGTCTCCCGGGTGCTCAACGGCACGGCCCGGGTCGACCCCGAGCTGGTACGCCGGGTGGAGAGCGCCGTCGCCGAACTGGGCTACCGCCCCAACGCCGCCGCCCAGGGCCTGGCCCGCGGCGAGGCCGGCGCCATCGGCGTCCTCGTGCCCGACCTGGCCAACCCGTACTTCCCCGATGTCCTCAAATCCGTCTCCGCCGTAGCCCGCTCCAACGGACGCCGGGTGATGGTGATGGAGTCGGACGAGGACGCGACCAGTGAGCACGAGCTCGCCGAGGACCTCATGCGCTGTTGCGACGGTGTACTGCTGTGCTCCCCACGCATGGACCGCACGGCGCTCATCGACCTGTCCTTGCGCGGCCACCCTGTCGTGCTGGTCAACCGGATCGTCCCCGGCCTCGGTGTCCCCTCGGTCTCCGTCGACTTCTACGGAGGCATGACCCTGGTCTGCGGTCACCTGACCCAGCTCGGGCACCGCCGGGTGGCGTACCTGAGCGGCCCCGAAGCGTCCTGGGCCAATGCCGAGCGCATCCGGGCCTTCGACGCCGCGGCGGCTTTCGGCGTCGACGTCACTGTGATCCCCTGCGGCCACACCGCACGGCACGGCTACGCCGCGGCAGGCGCCGTACGGGACTCCGGTGTCACCGCCGTCGTCGCGTACAACGACCTCGTGGCGCTCGGCGCGGTGACCGCGCTGGAGGAGTCGGGCCTGCGGATCCCCGAGGACATGTCGGTCATCGGCTGCGACGACATCTCCCTCGACGACCTGCCCAGTTCACGCAGACTCACCACGGCCTCGCTGGCCCGGCACGAGCTGGGCAGGCAGGCCGCCCAGACACTGGAAGCGCTGATGACCGCCAACGGCGACACCGAGCCCAGGGTCATTCCGATGGAACTGCGCGTACGCCACACGAGCGCTCCACCGGCCGTGCCCGCGCGCTGAGGGCGGATTTCCCGCAGCTTCACCAAGGCACCGGAAAGAAAATCTTACGAACCCGTGAAAAGCCCCGCGAACCAGCGCGGATCGACGGGGACTGAAGAGTGCACGGGACATAGTGGCGGAGATGCGACGGTCGGCTCTGCCGGCCTCGCGGACTTCGTCCCGCCACCGGTTCAGGAAACCCCACGAGCGCCGGCAGACGCTCGTGGGCATCGGCCCTCACGGGCCGCGAACGAGTGAGGAAAACAGTCCTTGATCAGTCGACGAACATTTTCTGGTGCGCTCACCGCGGGAGCCGCGGCGGCGGTGTCCGGTGTGCCGTCCACCGGGGCCGCGGCCCAGGAACGGCCCGCTCCCTCCGTCAGCCCCGACCCGGGCGACGCGCCGGTGCGCAATGTGGTGCTCGTCCACGGCGCTTACGCGGACGGTTCATCGTGGTCGGAGGTGATCGAGCGCCTCCAGTCGGCCGGCATGAACGTGACCTCCGTACAGAATCCGCTCACGTCCCTCGCCGAAGACGTCGCCGCGACGGAACGTGCCCTCGCCCTGCAGGACGGGCCGACGATCCTGGCCGCACACTCCTGGGGCGGCACGGTCATCTCGCAGGCGGGCCTCGCCGCGAACGTCACCGGCCTTGTCTACGTCGCCGCCCGTGCGCCCGACGCCGGAGAGGACTACACGGCGCTCGCCGCGAAGTTCCCCACACCGCCTGCCAACGCCCAGCTCGTCGAGTCCGGCGGATTCAAGCAGCTGAGCAAGGAAGGGTTCCTCCGGGATTTCGCGGGCGGAGTCCCCAGGCGCCGGGCGCTCGCGCTCTACGCCGCGCAGGGCCGTATCGCGTCCTCGCTGTTCCCGACCTCGACGACCACGGTGGCCGCGTGGCGGCACAAACCCACCTGGTACGCGGTGTCGAAGAACGACCGGACCACGTCACCCGAACTCGAACGGTTCCTCGCCGCACGCATGCGCGCCAAGACCATCGAACTCGACTCCAGCCACCTGTCGATCGTCACCCACCCCGACGCGATCGCACAGCTGATCCTCGACGCCGCCGCCCACAAGTCCTAAGGTTCGCACCCCGGCCGCTCTCACCAGCCGGTCAGCAGCAGGTGGTTGAGGAGCAGGGCGAGAGCGGCCTGTGCGGCGAGCCAGGCGCGGGGACGGGTGAGGAACGCGCAGGCCGGGAGCAGCCACATCACGAACGGCAGCCAGATGCGTTCCGTCTCCGCCTTGCTCATGCCCGAGAGGTCGGCGATGAGGAGGGCGAGCAGCGCCGCGAGTACGAGCAGGGCGAGGCGGAGTTCGGGAGTGGTCGTGCGGACGCGGGCGCGTAGGTCCTTGTGCAGGGAAGCCGCGCCGGCCCGCCTCAGGCCCGCCACCGTCGCCGGGCCCGCGATCAGTACCGTGCAGGCGAGGTTCGCCCACACCCAGTAGCCGTACGGCCTGACGCGGGCGGCCCCTTGGTAGTAGCGGGTCACCAGCAGGCGGTACGCCTCCCACCAGTCGAAACCGGCGAGGGTGAACGCGAGCGGGACGACGAGGGCACCGGCGACCAGGTAGGGCAGCGGGCGCAGTCGCCGCGTACCGAGCAGCAGGACGGCGGCCGCGATCACCGCGAACAGCGTCAGCCCGTACGACAGATACATGGTGAGACCGAGGAGGAGCCCGGCGGCGAGGCCGGTCGCCCGCGGCCGGTGTCCCGTGACCGCGAGCGCGAGGAACGCCACGGCCCACGCGGCGACCGCGGCGAAGTACCCGTCCGCCGAGGCCCCCATCCAGACCGCGGCCGGGGCCAGGACGAGGAAGGGCGCGGCTCGGCGGGCGAGAGCCTCCCCGGACAGCGCTCGTACGGTGACGAGCACCGCGACCGCCGCCGTCGCCCCGACGGTGATGCACCAGACGCCCGCCCAGGCCCCGCCACCGAGCCCGATCCGGTCGAGCAGGACGAAGGTGAGGGTGGCGGCCGGGGGATGTCCGGCGACGTGCGCGGGCCAGTGGTCGGGGGATCCGATCAGGATGTGGTGCGTGAAATCCCGCAGGGTGTGGGGGATGTCATGGAAGCGGTCGATGACCTGGAGGTACTCGTACCTGGTCGTGAGCCGCTGGGCGATCCCGCGGTGCCAGCCGTCGACGAGGGCCAGGGAGAACGTCCACGCCATGCCGGTGCCCCAGATGCTCAGCAGCAGCGCCCGCCAGGGCAGCCGGGCGGCGACGAGCGGACCGTAGGCGACGACCGCGACGGCCACCACGATCGCGGCCGGGGTGCCGGGGCCGACGTGCGGATCCCAACGGGCGTACAGCGGCGGCCAGCCGACGTGGAGCGTCCCGTCGCGGTGCTCGATGGCGGTGCCGACCAGCACGGCAACGAGCACGAGCAGCGCGGCGGCCAGGGCCGCGGACAGGTCTCGGAGAAGATCGCGGTTCACACCAGCACGTTAGGGCGGGATCGGGTCCCCAGGGCCGCCACCAGGGTGGACGTCAGAGTTTCGTCATGGTTCGCGGACCCATTCGTGGGCTGTCCCGCGCCTACGGTCGGAGCATGCCACGGTCCCCCTCCTCCCCCGCCTTCTGGCGCAGCCCGCTGCGCGGCCCCTGGTTCACCTCCGTGCTGGGCATCGTCCTGCTCGGCGGCATCACGGTGCTGTTCGTGACGGGTCTCCTGTCGTACGCCGCCTACAACCCGGGCCTGTCACGGGTGAACGACATGACCCCGGACAAGGGTCTGCTCGGCTTCTATCTCTTCTCGTGGCCCACCGACCCGCACTGGCTGTACCGGCTCACGCAGGGCGTCCACGTCACGCTCGGCATCACGCTGATCCCCGTGCTGCTGGCGAAACTCTGGTCGGTGGTGCCGAAGCTGTTCGCACTGCCGCCCGCACGGTCCCTCGCGCACGCGCTGGAGCGGATCTCGCTGCTTCTGCTGGTCGGCGGCGCCCTGTTCGAGTTCATCACGGGCGTGCTGAACGTCCAGCTCGACTACCTCTTCCCCGGCTCCTTCTATCCGCTGCACTTCTACGGGGCCTGGGTGTTCTTCGCGGCGTTCGTCACGCACGCGGTGCTGAAGACGCCGAAAGCCCTGCGCAATCTGCGCCACCTGCGTGAGGAACACTCCTCGGAGGACGAGGAGTTGGTGTCCCCGGATCCCGCCGAGCCCACCGTCTCGCGGCGCGGCGCCCTCGGCTTCGTCGGCGGCGGATCGCTGCTGCTGTTCGCCACGACGGCGGGCCAGAGCTTCGACGGGCCACTGCGGGAGACGGCCCTGCTGGCGCCGCACGGCGGCCCTGAACCGGGTTCCGGCCCCGGCGGGTTCCAGATCAACAAGACGGCGAAGTCGCGCGGGATCAGCGCGACGGAGACGAGCGAGGAGGCCTGGCGGCTGGTCGTCGAGGGACACGGGCGGACGGTCCGCCTGAGCCGGGACGAGCTCCTGCAACTCCCGCTGCACAGCGCCGCGTTGCCCATCGCCTGTGTGGAGGGCTGGTCGACCTCCGACCAGTGGTGGCGGGGCGTACGGCTGCGGGATCTGGCCGTGCTTGTCGGGTATGAGGAGGGCGCGGCGCCCGACGTGCTGGTGGAGTCCCTCCAGCGGCACGGGGCTTTCCGCCGGGCCGCGCTGCGCTACAACCAGGTGCGCGACGCGCGCTCTCTGCTCGCCCTGTACGTCAACGGCGAGCCGCTGACCCCCGACCACGGCTACCCGGCGCGGATCATCGTCCCGGCGGCGCCCGGGGTGCTCAACACGAAATGGGTGGCACGGATGACGTTCGGAGACCTGTGATGCGCCTGATGCGACGACCGTTCGGGAGGGCTGTCATCGGCAGTCCGCTGCAACTCCTGCTGCTCGCCTGCTCGTTCGCGCTCGCCGGTTACGCGGGGGTGCGGCTGCTCGCGGGCGACTGGTTCGGGGTGGCGCTGTGGTTCGTGGGCGCGGCGGTGCTGCACGACCTGGTACTGGTACCGCTGTACGCGGGGGCGGACCGCGCTCTCTCACGCACGCTGGGAGCGGTCGGCCGCCGGGAGTGGACGGTCTTCGTCCGGGTGCCGGCGGCGCTCTCCGGTCTCCTGCTACTGGTGTGGTTTCCGCTGATCAGCGGGCAGGTCGCGGACCACTACCGGTCCGCGACCGGCCTGTCCGGCGACAGGTTCCTGTCCCGCTGGCTGCTGATCACGGCCGCGCTGTTCGGGGGCTCCGCGGTGCTGCTGGTGCTGCGGTTGCGCAGGGCGACGAAGGACCGGCCGCCCGCCTCCCACTGAGCGTCCGGGCGCCAACCCGCGCGCGCCGCGTGCCTCAGCAGGGCCGGGGCGCCGAGGCGGGCCCACGGGAAGGCCGGGCCCGCGGCACCGTGGTCGTTGGCGACCCGAACGACATGGACGTGGACGCGTTCGTCCACGTCCATGTCCGGGACGGCCTCGACGATCAACAGGCCGCCGGGGGCCAGGAGTTGGGACATCCGTCGGAGCAGGGCGGCCGGGTCGCCGCCGATGCCGACGTTGCCGTCGACGAGGAGAGCGGTGTCCCAGCGGCCTTCGCCGGGGAGCGGCTCGAAGACCGACCGGTGCAACGCCTGCCCGCCGAGCCGCACGGTGTGGGCGACGGCGGCCTCGCTGACGTCGATGCCGAGCGCGGGCCTGCCCAGCGCCGCAAGCTCGGCGACGAGCCGCCCCGGCCCGCACCCCACATCGAGCACAGCGCCTTCGCAGCGCCGCAACGCCTCCAGATCGGCCGCGTCGGCCCGCGCGCACCACCGCTCGACGTCGAGGGGGAGCAACCAGCCGTCGGGGCGACGGAGGTAGAGGGGGCCTTGGCCGGTACGAAGCGCGTCGGAGTACGGGTCGGCCGACCAGGGGGTGGGGGGACTCGCCGACGTGTCGGGCGTTCGAGGCCGAGACCGTTCGGGCCGGGAGCGGAGCGCTCCGCGGACGGGCACGGACGCGGGCGCAGGCGCAGGCGACGGTGCCGGGGAGAGCCGCCCGGCAGACGCGGCGTGGGCACCCGGACCCGCGCTCATCGGCGGCTCACCGCCCGCACGCGGGCCAGCTCCACGGACCGGAACAGGCACGGGCGCGGGCGCGGGCTGGGGCACGGGCACGGGCGACGTTGCCGGGGTAAGCCTCCCGGCAGACGCGGCGTGCGCACCCGGACCCACGCTCATCAGCGGCTCACCGCCCGCACCCGGGCCAGCTCCGCGGCGAACCGGCCGCCGGGCGCCGCCGCCGCGACCGCCTCCGCGTCGGCGGCCGTGTCGACGTCCCGAAGAGCGGGCAGGTCGCGTACGCGCAGGCCCGCGGCCGTGAGGCGGTCCCGCTGCACGGCGCCCGTGGTCGGCGTCGACATCGGTACGCCGCGCAGCAGTTCGGGGTCGGGGGTGGCAAGTCCCAGTGCCCAAAAGCCGCCGTCCTCGGCCGGTCCGAAGTACGCGTCGCAGTCGGCGAAGTCCACGGTGAGAAGTTCGGGCGTCACCTGAGGGGTGTCCATGCCGATGAGAAGCGTGGGCCCTTCGCAGCCGGCGAAAGCGGCGGCGAGCCGCTCGTCCAGACCTCCCGCACACTGCGGTACGACGTCGAAGCCGGGCGGCAGCCAGCGGCCAGGCGTTCCGTCGAGCACCAGCACGTGGCGCGAGGCGGGCGTCGCCGCCACCGTACGCAGGGTGTCCACGAGGGCCGCCTCGGCGAGCAGTGCCGCTTCCCGGGGCGTGAACGGCGGTGTGAGCCGGGTCTTCACCCGCCCCGGCCGTGGTTCCTTGGCGATGACGAGCAGGGTGCTCACTGGGCGGTTCCTCCCTGGGAGGGGGCGGCCGCCATGATCGGCGCCGGTGGTTCGGCCAGGACGCGGCGCATGTCCCGTACCGCCTGCCAGGTGCCGCGCCAGGTGCCGGTGACCTTGGAGGCGCCGGTGCGGGGCAGGTACGGCACGTCGTGCTCGGCGACGCGCCAGCCCGCGTCGGCGGCCCGGACGACCATCTGGAGCGGGTAGCCGCTGCGGCGGTCCGTGAGGCCGAGGGCGAGCAGCGGTTCGCGGCGGGCCGCACGGAGCGGGCCGAGATCGTGCAGGCGCAGCCCTGTGCGGCGGCGCATCATCCGAGCGAGGGCGAGGTTTCCCGCCCTGGCGTGCACGGGCCAGGCGCTCCGGCTCTGCGGGCGGCGCCGGCCGAGCACGAGGTCCGCCTCCCCGTCCCGCACCTCGCGCACGAAGGGGACGAGCAGCGCCGGGTCGAGCGAGGCGTCGCAGTCGCAGAAGCACACGAAGTCCGCGGTGGCGGCCGTCAGCCCGGCGTGGCAGGCGGCGCCGAACCCGCGGCGCGCCTCGTGCACGACGGTCGCGCCGAGGCCGCGGGCCAGTTCCGCCGAGCCGTCCGTGGACCCGTTGTCCACGACCAGTGCGCGCCAGCCCGGGGGGATGCGGGCGAGTACCCAGGGCAGGGCCTCGGCCTCGTTCAGACAGGGGAGGACCACGTCGACCTGCGGGTCCGTTGCGGGAAAGGCGCGATTTGCAGTCACGGCTTTCACCTTACGAACGCGAAAGGGACATATCAGGCTTGGCCTCCTTACGAAACACGGACGTCGAGCCACGCCGACGGCACAAGGGCGAGGCCGGTGGGAGGCTGGAGGCATGCAGCAGCCGTACGAACCCCCAGGTGCCGGACGTGCTCCGAACGGCCATGGGGACACGACCCCGGGCGGGTCCGGGGACACGACGCGCGTTCTCGTCGTCGACGACGATCCGACGGTCGCCGAGGTCGTCTCCGGCTACCTCGACCGCGCGGGGTACGCCGTGGACCGCGCCGCGGACGGGCCCGCCGCACTCGCCCGGGCGGCAGCGCACTGGCCGGACATGGTGGTCCTCGACCTGATGCTGCCGGGGATGGACGGCCTCGAGGTGTGCCGGCGGTTGCGGGCGCGCGGTCCCGTGCCCGTCATCATGCTCACCGCCCGCGGTGACGAGGACGACCGGATCCTCGGCCTGGAGGTCGGCGCCGACGACTACGTCACGAAGCCGTTCAGCCCCCGGGAACTGGTGCTGCGGGTGGAGTCGGTCCTGCGCCGCGCACGGCCCGCCGCCGACGCCCGCCCCCTCCACGCGGCCGGTCTCACCGTCGACCCCGCCGCCCGCCGCGCCACCAAGAACGGTACGGAACTCGCCCTCACCATCCGTGAGTTCGACCTCCTCGCCTTCTTCCTCCGCCATCCCGGCCGCGCCTGCAGCCGCGAGGACCTGATGCGCGAGGTCTGGGGCTGGGACTTCGGGGACCTGTCGACGGTCACGGTCCATGTACGCCGGCTACGGGGGAAGGTCGAGGACGACCCGGCGCGACCGCGGCTGATCCAGACGGTGTGGGGCGTCGGCTACCGCTTCGACACCACGCCCCGCGAAGAGGCGGTCTGACCATGCTGAAACGCCACGCCTCCCGAGGGGGCGGTCCGACCATGCCCGACACGACACCCCACGACGAGACGGTCTGACCATGCCCGAGACGACACCCCACGACGAGACGGTCTGACCATGCGCGACATGCTGCTCATCGCCCTCTACGCCTTCCTCGGCGCCGCAGCGGCCGGGCTGCTCGGGGCGGGTGCGCTCTGGCTGATCCGGCGGCGGTCGCTGACCGCGTCCCTCGCCGTCGTCGCCGCCGTGGCCGTCACCGCGATGCTCGCCGGGACGCTGGCCGTGGCCTGGGCGATGTTCCTGTCCTCGCACGACCTCAGCGTCGTGACCACGGTCGTCGCGATGGCGGCCGTCGTGTCCCTGGCGACCGCCCTCGTCCTCGGCCGCTGGGTCGTCGCCCGCAGCCGGGCACTCACTCTCGCCGCCCGCTCCTTCGGCGACGACGGCGACTTCGCGGCCCCCGACGGCCCGGCCATCGCCGAACTCACCGCACTGAGCCGGGAGTTGGCGGCCACCAGCGCCAAACTCGCCGAGTCCCGCGACCGCGAACGCGCCCTGGAGACCTCGCGCCGCGAACTCGTCGCGTGGATCTCGCACGACCTGCGCACCCCGCTCGCCGGACTGCGCGCGATGTCGGAGGCCCTGGAGGACGGCGTCGCGGCCGACCCGGACCGCTACCTCCGCCAGATCCGCACCGAGGTCGAGCGCCTCAACGACATGGTCGGCGACCTGTTCGAGCTGTCCCGCATACACGCCGGGACGCTCGCCCTCTCCACCTCCCGGATCTCGCTGTACGACCTCGTCGGGGACGCCCTCGCGGGAGCTGACCCGCTCGCCCGCGAACACGGTGTACGGCTGGTCGGCGACCGGATCGAACCGGTGCCCGTCGAAGTCGACGGCAAGGAGATGAGCCGCGTCCTGGGCAATCTGCTGGTCAACGCGATCCGGCGGACACCGGCCGACGGCACGGTGGCGATCGCGGCGGAGCGGTCGGAGAGGGGTGTCGTGCTGTCCGTCACCGACGGCTGCGGGGGCATCCCCGAGGAGGACCTCCCGCGCGTCTTCGACACCGGCTGGCGGGGCACGCACGCGCGGACTCCTCCCGCGGGTGCGGGGCTCGGCCTCGCGATCGTCCGGGGCATCGTGGAGGCTCACCGGGGCCAGGCCGCCGTGCACAACGTGCCCGGCGGCTGCCGCTTCGAGGTCACGCTTCCCACGGCCGAGGCGTGAGCGGCGGCACCGTACCGGGCTCTACTCCCCGCGCAGCTTCGCCGTCGCGAACTCCCGCATCCCCTCTGCGAACCCGACCTCGGCCTTCCAGTCCAGCTCGGCCCGCAGCCGGGACGAGTCCGCAGTGATGTGGCGTACGTCGCCGAGCCGGTACTCCCCCGTCACGACGGGCTCGGGCCCCCCGTACGCGGAGGCCAGCGCCCGCGCCATCTCTCCGACCGTGTGCGGCTGCCCGCTCCCGGTGTTGTACGTGGTCAACACCCCTTCCCGGGGCTCGGCCTCCAGCGCGGCCACGTTGGCCGCCGCCACATCACGTACGTGCACGAAGTCCCGTCGCTGGCCGCCGTCCTCGAAGACACGCGGGGCCTCGCCGCGGGCGAGCGCGGACCGGAAGAAGGAGGCCACTCCCGCGTAGGGGGTGTCGCGCGGCATCCCGGGCCCGTACACGTTGTGGTAGCGCAGCGACACCGCCGAACCGCCCGTGGAACGCGCCCACGCCGCCGACAGATGCTCCTGGGCGAGCTTGGTCGTCGCGTACACGTTCCGCGGGTCGACCGGAGCGTCCTCACCGACCAGGCCGGGCATCAACTCCCGCCCGCACCCTGGGCACATGGGCTCGAAGCAGCCGTCCTCAAGGTCCTTCACACTCCTGGGCCCGGGCCGTACCACCCCGTGCCTCTCGCAGCTGTAGGAACCCTCCCCGTACACCACCATCGACCCCGCGAGCACCAGCCGCCGCACCCCTGCCTCGGCCATCGCGGCAAGCAGGACCGCCGTACCGAGGTCGTTGTGGGACACGTAGTCGGGGGCGTCGCCGAACCTCGTCCCCAGCCCCACCTTCGCCGCCTGATGGCAGACGGCGTCGACGCCCGGCAGTGCGGCGGCGACCGCCCCGGCGCTGCGCACGTCCAGACCGTCGCGCAGGTCGAACCCGACGGTCTCGTGCCCCCTCGCGGTCAGCGCGTCGACGACATGGGATCCGATGAAACCGGCTGCGCCGGTGACCAGTACTCGCATGTGCGAAACGCTAGTACCGTGCAGACACCGTGCCGCGGCACGGCGCCTGCACGTCACCGGTCCGTAAGACCTCGGCGGACGCGGGGGTCAGCTCTCGGCCGGGGCGAGGACCACGAAATCCGCGTTCGACGGGTCGAGGCAGACGGCCAGCCGGCCGACACCCTCCACGTCCGCCGGACCCATCTGCACGCTGCCGCCCTTCTCGGTGACCTTGGCGACCGCGGCGTCGCAGTCGGTGACGGCGAAGACCGGGTGCCAGTACGGACGCCCGTTCGCCAGGGTGAGATCCTCCTCGCGGACCTCGACGAGGCCGCCGTGCATACGCTCTTCGGGGAGTCCGGCGGGAGTGACGAGGGTGTACGTGCCGCCGCCGCCCGGCATCTCCATGTCGCTGAACTGCCAGCCGAGGACCCCGCTGTAGAACTCCTTCGCGGCCGCGGTGTCGCTCGTGTACAGCTCGGTCCAGGACAGCGAGCCCGGCTCGTCGACCAGCTCGACGCCCTTGTTCTTCCCCGGCTGCCAGACGGCGAACTGGCCGCCCGACGGATCGGTGTACTGCGCCATAATGCCCCAGCGGTCGAGGTCCCTCGGCGCCACCCGCACCGTGCCGCCCGCGCGCTCCACGGCCTTCGTCGTGGCGTCCGCGTCGGCGACGCTGTAGTAGATCATCCAGGCCGGGCGGGCGCCTTCCTCGGTGAGCTTGCCGAGTCCGGCGACGATCTTGCCGTCCTTCCGGAACATCCCACCCTCCATGTCCTCGCCCTCTCCCATGGACTCGAAGTCCCAGCCGAGCACCGCGCCGTAGAAGGCCGCGGCAGCCGGAACATCGAGTGCGCCGAGGTCGAGCCAACAGGGGGAGCCGGGGACGAAATCAGTGGTGATCACAGCGATTTCCCTTCGCAGTTCCTGAGTGACCCCAGCGTGGCACCCGGCACTGACACTCGCCCGTCGGACCCGACGGCGGTGGGCTCAGGGGTGGTGGTTGTTCATCCGTGCGAGTGCCGCGTCGGCCGCCGCGACGACGGTGCCGGAGGCGGCGCCCGCGGTGACGGCGACGTCGGTCACCAGGCGGACGTCCTTGCTGAGCAGGGGCCCGGCGTGGGCGGCGATGCGGTCGAGGGTGCCGCCGACGGCAGCGACCCGGTTCAGGGCGAAGCTGCCGTGGGTGACGGCGGCGGCGAGGGCCGCGGGGTCGACGCCGAGGTCCCGGCCGAGCGCGAGGGTGTCGGCCGCGGTGGCGAGGTTGGCGGTGAACAGGACGTTGTTCAGGAGCTTCGCGAGTTGTCCGGTCCCGAGCGGGCCCATGTGCACGACCGGGTCGCCGTAGGTGGCGAACACGGGGCGGCAGAACGCGACGGTGCCTTGTTCGCCCCCTGCCATCACCAGCAGACGGCCCTCGGCGGCCGCCGGCCCGCCACCGCTGACGGGTGCGTCGATGAGGGTGACACCGCGGGCCCGGGCGCGATCGGCGAGGCGTCGGCAGGTGTCGGGGTGGACGGTGCTGTGCACGGCGATCACTCCCCCTCTGCGCAGCCCGGTCAGGACGCCGGACGATCCGGTGATGACCTCCTCGACGTCTGCGTCGTCGACGACGCAGACGCAGACGAGATCGCTGACGGAGGCGAGGTCCGCCGCCGACGAGGCGCATTTGGCCGCGGTGTCGGCGAAGGGCAGGAGCGTGGCCGGGCGGCGTGCCCACAGCGTCGTCTCGAAGCCCGCGTCGATGATCCGGCGCGCCATGGGGGCGCCCTGGCTGCCCAGTCCGATGAAACCGACGCGCATCAGCGGGCCTCCTGCTCAAGGGGTTCGTTGGTGGAAGGCTCGGGTTCCGGTGCCGGACCGGGGCGCCAGAACGCGGCGAGCAGCCCCGCTGTCGCCGCCACGGCCGCCCCGAGTGCCAGACCGCCACCCGCCCAGCCGGTCATCTCGATGCCGCTCGCCTCGTCCAGCGAGAGCCGCCCCGGTCCCAGTACGGCCAGCGCCAGGGACACCGCGGCGAGGGTGAGGACGTACTCGTAGCCGTCCTTGAAGACGAAGAATCCGTTGCGGCGGTGTGCGAGGAGTCCGGCGACCAGCATCACCGAGATGACGGCCGCGGACGCCAGCGGTGTGAGCAGGCCGAGCAGCAGCAGCGCGCCGGCTCCGATCTCGGTGACGACGCTCATCCAGGCCTGCAAGGTGCCGTGCCGCAGACCGAGGCCGGTGAACCAGCGGGCGGTGCCTTCGATACGGCCGCCGCCGCGCCAGTGGTTGAGGCCGTGCACGATCATGACGACGCCCAGGACCAGGCGTACGAGCAGCAGCGCGACGGCGCCCGGATGGCTCATCCTGCTCTCCCTTGTGGAACGCGCACGCCCTGGCAACGCGGAAGCGCAGCCGGGCGGCGCACGTTCACAGGCGAACCGGCGGAAGAGGACCGCCACGTACGTCCTGGTCCATGGGGGTGCTCACGGCGGATGGTGCTATCAGCGCGTCGCGCGGATCCTGCGTTCGGCCGGGCACAAGGTGTACACGCCCACCCTGACCGGTCTGGGCGAGCGGGCGCATCTGGTCGGCCCCGCCGTCGACCTGGACCTCCAGATCCAGGACATCACCCAGGGGCTTCGCTACGAAGACCTCAGCGACGCGATCCTGGTGGGCCACAGCTACGGAGGAATGGTCATCACCGGCGCCGCCGACCGCGCCATCGACCGGATCGGCCATCTCGTCTACCTGGATTCCATCACCCCGTACAACGGTGAGTCCCTCGCCGACATAGCCCCGGAGCTGATGGCGGCAGCCCGCGCCCAGGGCAAGGTGGTCGACGGCGTCGAACTCGTGCTGTTCCCCGGCACCGAGCCGATCCCGAACTACGGGGTGACCGACCCGGAGGACATCGCCTGGCTGCAGTCGAAGCTGACTCCGCACCCGTACAAGTGCTTCGACCAGAGGCTGCGCCTGGAGAACGAGGAGCAGCTGTGGAAGATCCCGCAGAGCCAGATCGTGTGCACCTCGACGCTGCCCTACCGCGACCCTGAGCGGATGAAGCTCGCGCAGGAGGCCGGCCGGGTCTGGGACATCGACACGGGCCACGACCTGATGATCACAGAGCCGAGGAGGGTCGCCGATCTGCTTCTGAGGCTGGCGTCGGTCTGACGTTCCGACGAAGAGTGAGCATCTGTCGGAGAGCCGGCGGCAGTGGGGACCTGTCGTGGCCGCGACTGTCGGGACCTGTCGTAGCCGCGGCTGTCGGGTGTTGTGCTCAGCGCCTTCCCGCCCGGTTCAGGGCGTCCTCGGCCTGTGTGGCCAGGGTGCCGACGAGGTCGGCCGCGGGTGGCTGGTCGTTGATGAGGTCGACCGCCTCACCTGCCCAGACGGGTAGCGGCGGCACGTCGCCTCGGGCCACGTCGTCCTGATACGCCCGCTGAGCCTGGGCGTCCGCGGCGAGTTCCGCTTCCCGGCCGCGCCATTGGTCGAGGTAGCGATGGCCCAGGGTGCGGGCGGTGTACCGGGAGGGCCACCGGGAGCCGCGGGCGATGTCGAGCACGCGGTTGCGCTCGGTGTCCTGCCCGTGCCCCTCGACGATCGCGGTGGCGATCGAGGGGTGGACCAGGGCTTCGGCGGTGGCCTGGAAGCGGGTGCCTATGACCGCACCCGCGGCCCCCAGGGCCAGGGCTGCCGCCAGCCCGCGGCCGTCGGCGATCCCGCCGGCCGCCAGCACCGGCACCGGTGCCGCCAGATCCACCACCACCGGCACGAACGGGAGGGTGGACCGCCCGTGCCGGGCCCCGTGCCCACCGCTCTCGCTGCCCTGCGCCACGATGACGTCGGCGCCCAAGTCCAGGGCCTGCCGGGCCTCTTCCAGGTCGGTGACCTGGATGATGAGTGCCGCGCCTGCCCGGCGGACGCGTTCGGTGTACGGGCTCGGGTCGCCGAAGGAGAACATCACCGCCCTGGGCTGGTGTTCCAATGCCCGCTCGACCGCCGGGGTTTCGAGCTGCCAGGTCAGAAAGCCGATGCCCCAGGGCTTGTCGGTACCCTGCTCGACGAGGGGCACTTCACGGGCCAGCCAGTCCGGATCCCCGTTCGCGGAACCCAGCAGTCCGAGCCCGCCACCGCGCGAGACGGCCGCCGCCAGCGCGCCACCGGCGGACCCGCCCATCGGTGCCAGCGCGATCGGATGCCGCACCCCGAACAGTTTCGTGAACGCCGTCGACAACGCCATGGCCACCATCATCGCGCATCGCGCTCGCCGGTACCCAAGTCTGACCAAGGCCACCGCCATGGCGACCATCGCGGCATTCGCACTGACCGCCGGCGCAACTGCCGCGGCAGAAGCGGCGCCGAGCGCGGCAAAGCACCGGGTTTCCCAGCACGTCGAAGGTCAGCAAGGGCACCTCTGTCGCCACGAAGGCCTTCCGCGGCGGCACCGTGACAGTGGCCGTCGACGCCAGCGGTTCCAGGGACATCAAGCACACCTGGAAACTGAGCGTCGGCGGCAAGCAGTTCACCTCCGGCACCTACAAGGAGAGCGACAAGAAGAAGAGTTGGACCTTCACCAAGGTCCGGTCCGGCGAGCTCAAGCTCTCGGCTCCGGCCGCCAAGGGCGAAGTCACGAAGATCACGCTCGAATGGAACTGATCCCGAGCGGCCGATGACCCGGGCTTCTCACCAACCGCGCACCTCACACGTTACGGAGAAGCGTGTGAGGTGCGCACCGCGCTGTGACCGCAGCGCGGCTACGGCGCCGGACAGCTCCGGCCCTCGTTACTGGCCAACCCTTCCGTCGATGCACTCGCGCAACAGGTCGGCGTGCCCGCAGTGACGGGCGTACTCCTCGACCCTGTGCACCATCAGCCCCCGAACCGTGATCCCGTCCTCCCCCAGACGCTCGCCCAGATCCGGGTGCTCGGCCAGCGCGGCGTCGGTCGCGGCCTGCTCGCGCGCCAGATCGGAGTACGCGGCTTCGACCACGGCCTGATCGGCGACAGCTCCGTCGAAGTCCGCGTCGCGTTCGCCGTACAGCTTCGGCAGCGGATCACCGTCGCCGATCCAGTTGTGCCAGTCCCGTTCCACCTCGACGAGGTGCCGAAGCAGGCCCAGCAGCGACATCGTCGACGGCGGAACCGACCGACGGGCCAGTTGCTCCGCGTCCAGGCCCTCGCACTTCATCCGCAGGGTCAGACGGTAGTTCGCCAGGAAGTCCAGCAGCGTCGCAAGCTCGCCTTCCGGATGCACATCTTCGGCGCCGCGGGGGTCATCGTCCGGGTCCGCCCACATGTCGGGGTAGACGGTCGCCTGGCTCCATCGTGCGGGTTGGTCACTCATGCGCGCCATGTTCGTCGGTGAGGACTCGAGCCCGCCAGCGAGTTTCGGTCCGGACGAACGGGTGGCCCTTCTTAAAGTGGTCACAAAAAACTCCATCATCCTGATTCGCGCAGCGCCATCCGCATAGCGGGAATGGGCTACGGGCCTCGGGTGTGATGAGAGGGTGTCCATGGGAACGATTCATCAGGTATCACCGGACCGATCGCCCCAGCCCCCGGACGGAACGTCACCACGTCCAAAGCGGTACAGGCCCGGGTGGGGAGACCTGCTCGGCACCCTCGCAGTCTTTACGACCGTCGCCCCTGTCGCGCTGTGGTTGCTGAACCACGGGCTGCCCCTGCCGCTGGGAATGAAGTCCACCGTCGGCATGCTGGGGCTGCTGTCCTCACTCGTCGCGACCCAGCTCATGCTCCTGCTGGTCGTCCTCATGGCGCGGATCCCATGGGTGGAACGAGCCTGGGGGCACGACCGCCTGGCTCGGCAGCATCGCTGGATCGGGTTCGCGTCCTTCTGGTTCATGATGGCGCACCTCGTCGCCCAGACCCTGGAGCGAGTCTCCCGCGACTGGTCCGTCGCCTGGCAACGGACCTACGAGCTCTACGTAGTTGAACCGTGGATGCTCGCGGCCACCGTCGGCACCGTCCTCATCATCGGCGTCATGGTCACGTCGATGCGCTGGGCACGTCGGCGCCTGCGCTTCGAAGGCTGGCACCTGCTGCACCTCTACACCTACCTCGGCCTGATCCTCATCCTGCCGCACATGCTGGTGACCGGTCCGGAGTTCCACGCGCAGTGGGCACGCGCTTATCTGTGGACCGAATACATCCTCGCCGCTGCCTGCATCCTGGCCTTCCGCCTCGGTCTGCCGCTGTACCGGTCCCTGTACCACCGGCTCCGGGTCGAGGAAGTGAGCAGCGAGGCGCCCGGCGTGGTGTCGATCTCACTGACGGGCCGTCAACTGGACCGGCTGCACGCCAAGTCGGGGCAGTTCTTCATCTGGCGCTTCATGGACGGACCCGGTTGGACCCACGGCCACCCCTACGCCCTGTCCGCCGCACCTCAACACGACCGGCTCCGCATCTCGGTCCGGGAGTCCGGCGACGGCAGTGCCCGCGCCGCCACGCTGCGGCCCGGTACCCGTGCGCTGATCGAAGGGCCGTACGGCACCATGACCGCGCGTCGGCGCCGCTGGCCGAAGATGCTGCTCCTCGCGGCCGGAATCGGCATCACGCCGTTGCGGGCACTGCTGGAGGACACGCGATACGGCTCCGGCGAGGCCACGTTGATCTACCGCTTCAGCAGCGAGGACGACCGGCTCTTCACAGCGGAGCTGCAGGAGCTCGTCACCCGCCGCGGCGTCGACCTGGTCCTGCTGCCCGGAGGACGCGGCTCCGACGGCTCATGGCTGCCGGCCGACTTCGGTGCACAACCCGATGAGATCCCCGTACTGCGTCACGCCGTCTCCGACTTGACCTGCCGGGACGTCTACGTGTGCGGCCCTCCCCCGTGGGCCTCCGCGGTCCACGAGACACTGCGCCGCGCGGGCGTCCGCGAGGAAGACATACACACCGAAGTCTTCGCCTGGTAACCGTCTCTGATCCAAGGAGCGACCCCGTCATGCATCGCATCACCCTGTGGAGTGCTCTGGTCCTGTCCGCTGTCGGCCTGGTCGTCTGCTACCTGGTCAATGCCGGCGGTCTGACCTACAACCCTGCGGTACCCACGGACAACGACAGGGAGCAGGGCACCCACATGCCGGCTCCAGGTACGGAGAAGAAGTAGCCGCCCGCCTCAAGCTTGCGGCGCAGGTACATGACGTACACGTCAACGGTGTTGGACGTGGGTCCGCCCTGTTCACCCCACAAGGACTTGAGCAGCCACTCCCGTGTCAGTACGTGGCCCGGACGCGCGAGGAAGAGTTCCAACAGGGCGAACTCGGTTCGTGTCAGGTGCAGATGACGGCCGTCGCGAGTCACCCGGCGGTTCGTTGTGTCCATGCGCAGACCGGCGAAGGTCAGGACGCGCGAGGCGAATTGGCTCTTCGTCATCGACTACGAGAATGCTCGGACCGTCGTCGGCGGTGGTTGTTGCCATGTCTTGTTCTCCGAGGTCGTTCGGCACGGAGCCGGCGGAGGTGGCTCGGCTCTTCACGCTTGCGGAAGCGCTCCGCAGCGGCAGCGGGCCGGGGCGGGGACCAGGAGGTGATGGACGTACGCCGGGGGCACGTTGGAGACGACGATCTCGCTGCCGACCACATGGAGGTCTATGGCCTCGCGCAGTGCTCGCCGGGAGAGAGCCTGCCGGGGATTGAGATGCTGCACGGCCCGGCCTCCGATGTAGCTGAAGAAGGAAAGCCGGCCACCAGGTCTGAGCGACGCGAGGAGTTGGCGGACGACGGCCTCGATCTGCGAGGGCGGGAAGTTCGCGAAGGGCAGCCCGCACACGATGTGGTCGTAGTGCCCGAGTTGCTGGTCCTGGACGAGGCCGTGGTGCAGGCGCGTACGGGGAGCGATGGCTGCCAGCCGTGAGTCGTGCCGCAGAGCCGCCGCCAGGTGGTCGACGAACGGGCGGTTGGCCTCGACGAGTTCGAGGGTGTCGTTGGGGCCGAGGCGTTGGGCGAGGTGGCGGGTGACGGCTCCGGTGCCCGGTCCGACTTCCAGCACGGCACGCGGCTGGTCCGGGCTGCCGGGCTGGACGTGGCGGGTGAGGGCACGGGACAGGGCAGCTCCGCTGGGCGCGATGGATCCCGTCATTTTCGCGGTTCGGGTGAACTGCCGGAGAAATGCCAGAGCTTCTGTCAGAGCAGCTGATGCGGTCGAGGTCGTCACGTGGGCACCTTCGCCTTGCTGAATGGCGGGTTACTGGGACCGTCGGTTCCGACCAGGACGGTCCCAGTAACTGTCGGAAATTGCCGGCAGGATGTAAGACGGTGAGCTACTTGTTCTCGCCGGGCTTGCCGACATGCTCGCCGTCGCCCGGTGTGTCGTCACCGGACTTCGCCTGGTCGGCGGGGCTTGCGGACGCGTCGGCGCCAGGGCTGGCAGAGGCCGTCGCGACGGGTTCCTCGTTCTTGGTCTCGCCTCCCTTCGCACCACTCCCGGAAAGGTTGAGCTGGTAGGCGAAGAGAAGGGCGGTCACGGCGAGGGTGGCCGTGAGCCAAAGCGTGATGCGGCGCATCATTACTCCTTCGGGTATTTGCGAATTACGGTTGGCGGATTCCACCGGACTCCACCGGATTGCGGATCGTGGATTGCGGGATTGCAGGATTGCGGATTACCAGGCGAATTCCTCGGTGTGCAGACTGTCTCGATGCACGCCTGCGGACCTGGTTGCCTTGCGGACCGCTGAAAGCCAGGCGGGCGGACCGCAGACATAGACATCGCGATCGGCGATGTCCGGGACGAGTTCCTTGAGCACTTGGGCGTCATCGGCACGGGTGCCGACGCCTGCCGGCAGCCACGAGTCGTCGGCACGGCGGGGGCCTGGCATGAAGTGCAGCTCGACACCGCGCCGGGCGGCGATCTGCCTCAACTCGTCCGCGAACACGGCGTGTTCACCCTCGGTGTAGCGGTAGAGGAGGGCTGCTTCCCCGGGGGCGTAGGCGGTGTCCTCGAGCAGGGCACGCATGGGGGTGACGCCGATACCGGCGGCGATGAGGAGCATGCGGGGGTGTCGGCGCTGCCGTGCCGTGAGCGTGCCGTACGGGCCTTCGATCAGAACGCGGGTGCCGGGCTTGAGGCGGGCTTGGCGCTCGCTTCCGTCTCCGGCGATCTTCACCGTGATCCGCAGGCGGTCGGCTGTGGGTGCCGCGGAGAGGGTGTACGGATTGCCGCGGGACCAGCCCGGGCCGTCGAGGAAGCGCCAGATGAAGAACTGTCCGGACTCGGTGCGCAGCCTGTCCAGCCGGTGTCCGCGCATGGTGACGGAGAAGATCCCCGGCCCTTCGGGACGTACCTCTGCCACGCGCAGCCGGTGGTAGAGGGAGCGCCAGGCGGGCCAGCCGAGCCGGTAGAGGACGGTGACGCCCGCGGCGAACAGATACAGGGTCCACCAGTAGGTGCGGGCCCAGGCCTCGTGGAAGTCGGCGCCGTCCTCCAGCATGTGCGGGAAGGTGAATGCGACGCCGAGGTACGCGTACAGGTGGAGCAGGTGCCAGGACTCGTACCGCAGCCTGCGGCGGGCCGCCCGGACGGACGTGACGACCACCATGATCACCGCGATGGTGCCGATGGTGGCGAACAGCATCCACGGGTCGGTGATGAACAGCTTCCACAGCTCGTCCAGCGCACTGGCCGGGTCCCGGGAAATGCGCTGTACGGCGAAGAGCACGACGTGCGCCATCATCAGCCAGAACGACGCGAAACCGATCCAGCGGTGCCGCCGGGTGAGCAGATCGTGGCCCCAGGACCGCTCGACCCAGGGGATCCGGGCAAGGAGCACGACCTGCAGCAGCATCAGATCGGCGGAGACCAGCCCGGTGAGCAGGCCGAGCGATCCGACGGCGGTGTCCACGGTGGTCAGGCTCAGCAGGCCCTGATTGCGGATCCAGAGGAATACGACGGCGACCACTGAGGCGATGGCGGCCGGCCCCAACAGGTCGGCGAGGCCCAACCTGAGGGCGCCACGCTGCGGCGCGGGCGGCCTTCGGTGGCCGGTGGCCGCCGCATTGGATGTGGTCATCACTACCTTCCCTCGGACATGTGACGGGGGTGACAGGCACCCTGGTGGGCGCTTCGACGACCAGCGTGGAGGGCGTTTTTGTGGCGTCTTTAAGAAGGCGTGGCGCCTTCGAGACGGCCTGGTGCGTTCGAGGAGGCGCAGGCAGCGGCGTGGCCGCGCCGTTCTTAATCTGTTTTGTGAAAGATCGGCCATCCTGGTCGTGGGTGGCCGGACGGGCCCGTCCGGCCGGTCCGGGCCCGGTCATCCGCGATCGCGATACGGCTTGGGTGTCCCGCCCGGCACGGAAAGTGAGGGGCGATGTCGGTTTCCCGGCGAAAGCCACTGGTGCTTGTGGTGGACGACGACCAGGGCGTCCGCCAGGCACTGCGGCTGGGACTGTCCGTCGAGGGCTTCGACGTCCATGAGGCCCCCGACGGGGAGGCCGGTCTGGACGCGATCGCCGCGCAGCTGCCCTCGGTCGTCCTGTTGGACGTCGTCATGCCCGGCATCAGCGGGGTGGAGGCGGTACGGCGTATGCGGCTGCAAGGGCGCACCATCCCGGTGTGCATGCTCTCCGCACGCGACGAGGTCGACGACCGGGTGGCGGGACTGGCGGCCGGCGCCGACGACTACGTGGTCAAGCCCTTCTCGGTCGCCGAGCTCGCCGCCCGGCTGCACGCCCTGGTCCGCCTCCACGAGGGCAGTCGGCAGCGCCCTCTCCTGCTGGGCGACCTCACCATCGAACCCGCCCGCCGGGAGGCCACGCGCGCGGGCCGTGAGCTGGGGCTCACCACACGCGAATTCGATCTCCTGGCGGCGCTCGCCCAGCGTCCGGGGCAGGTCCTGAGCCGCGCCCAGCTCCTTGAGCAGGTGTGGGGCTACACCTGGGACGTGGACACCAACGTGGTCGACGTCTTCATCGGCTATCTCCGCAGGAAGCTCGAGGCCGGCGGCGAGAAGCGGATCCTGCAGACGGTGCGCGGCGTCGGATTCGCGCTGCGGACATGAGGCTCCCCCTGCCGCGCAGCCTGCGCTCACAGATCACCGCGAGCGTCGCCCTCCTGGTGGTGCTCGTGGTCGGCGTCGCCGGCCTCGTCATCGTGGACCGCATCGACCACCGTGACCGCACCGACGTCGACCGGCAGCTCACCGCCCGCGCCACCAAGGTCCAGGAGGACGCGGACAAGCTCCTCTCCCAGGGAGACGGCGCCGACCGGGTCGGGAGCGACGACTACGGCGGCCTCCTCGCCGGCAGCCAGTCCCTGGTCCGGCTCATCTCCGGCGACGAGATCATCGCCCAGCGCGGCGACGAGCTCACGGTCGACATCCCCGTCCCCACCTCGGACGGCCTGAGCACCATCCGGGCCGGTGGTCAGACCTGGCGTTCCCTGGTGCAGCCCGTGGAAGACACCGGCAGCGAACGCCTCCAGGTGCTGCAGGACCTCGGCCCCATCGAGCAACGGCTGGCCGACAACACCCGCATCGTGGCCGGCGTCGCCGTGCTGTCCATGCTGTTCACGGCAGGCGGCGTGTGGCTGATCACCAGAGTGGTCCTGCAACCTCTGCAGCGGCTCCGTACCGGCGCGCAACGCATCCGCCCCGCCGATACCCATCAGGAACTGCCCACAGTCACCCGGCCGCAGGAGGTCGCGGACCTGTCCGCCTCCCTCAACCGCATGCTGGGCCAGCTCCAGACGAGCATGCACGCCACTCGCCGTTTCACCGCCGACGCCGGGCACGAGCTGCGCACCCCCCTCACCACCATCGGCATGAACCTGGAAACCCTGCAGCGCAACCCACAACTCCCCGCCGCCCAGCGGCAGGAAGCCCTCGACGCGATGGTCGTCGAGCATCACCGCATCACGACACTGCTGGAGGGCCTGCAGATCCTCGCCCGCGGAGATGCCGGTGCGCTCCCGCCCCGTGCCGCGGTGGATCTGCCGGCGCTGCTCGATGAAGCCGTACGACACGCGCAGCACCGGCATCCCACGACCACCTATTCCCTGTCCGTCGCTGCCGGCAGCGCTCCGCGCGTGCAGGGCTGGCCCGCCGGGTTGCGGCTGGCCGTGGACAACCTGCTCAACAACGCGGCCCTGCACGGCCGGCAACCCCACGGGCAGGTCCACGCATCACTCGTATGGGACTCGTCGCTGTCCTACCTCTCCGTCACCGACAACGGGCCCGGCATCCCCGCCGACGAACGGGAAGCCGTCAAGGAACGCTTCGCACGAGGCCGTCGGCCCCGCAGCCACGGCTCCGGTCTCGGACTCGCCCTGGTACAGCAGCAGGCAGAACTCCACGGCGGCACCCTCACCCTGGGAGACGCTGTCGGCGGCGGACTCCAAGCGACGCTGGCGATCCCACTGCGACAGGCCCCAGCGGTTCGATAGAGGCCCTCGATCGAGCGATAAAGAGGCGGGCTTGGACAGGCGTTGGCCTGCGACGTCAGGATTCAGGGCGTGATCCCCGTCTTCACGGACGACGAGCCGCCGTGGGCCGGAAGCGGGGACGGTTCCGAGGAGTTCCCTTGCTGCCTCCGTGCGCGCCGAAGGTGTACGCCCTGTCCGGCAGGACCGAGATCGCTCCTACTCTCCACGCGCCGCGGACGCATGCTGCGTGCTGTCGGCTGGGCAGATCTACGGCTGTGGGCCTTTCGACAGCTGTCGGCCGTTCTACAACTGTCGGCACTTCTACGGCTGTCGGCCTTCCGTCCGGACAGGTATGTCGCATTCATGGCGTGTGACGCGCCCGGGCTACCGGAAGCCATGAACGCCCCGACCCGCCTGGCGAAGCGGCCTCCCGTTCGCCGGCGGGAGACCGGCGAACCACGGCCGCCACGGCGCACGGTCGCATCGGCGGCCGTGACCACGTCCGTCGGGCTGGCCGTGTTGGTCGCCTTGGGAGCGCTCACTCACCAGACGGTGCTTGTGCCACCGCTCGCGGCCACCATGGCCATCGTCACCGCGACTCCCGACTCGCCTCTCGCGCAGCCCCGCCATGTCATCGGCGGCCACATGCTGTCCTGCCTCGTCTGCTTCGCGGTGCTCGCCCTCGGCTGGCACGGTCCCTGGGCCGCGGCCGTGGCCTGCGGCATCGCCTGCGGACTCGTGCTCGTACTCAAGGCGGCCCATCCACCCGCCATGGCGACCGCCGTCATGATCATGCTCACCCACCCGCCCGCCGAACGCTTCGTACCCCTGCTGGCCGCCGGTGCGGTACTGCTCGTCGCGGTGCAGATGGTCTCCGCCCGCCTGCAGCGAGAGGTCTATCCCACCTCTTGGTGGTGAGCCGGCACCGTCGTGCGGCCCCGCGTGGCGGGGGCGGTCGTACGGCGGTCACCAGGTCGTCTCGTTGAAACGGGCGTCGGTGGGTCCGGCCTTCTTGAGCCGGACGCCGTGCGGTGCTCCTTGCAGTTCCGCGTAGACCCCGCGGCGGGCGAGGAGTTCTTGATGGGTGCCGCTTTCCACCATCCGCCCGTGATCGAGTACGACGATGCAGTCGGCCTGCGGAGCCAGCTGAAGGTCATGAGTGATCATGAGGGTCGTACGGCCGGACATCAGCTCGCGCAACGGGCCGATCACCCGACGGGCAGCCAGGGCGTCCAGTCCGGTCGTGGGCTCGTCAAGGATCAGTACGGGCGCGTCGCGGAGCATCGCGCGGGCAATCGCGATGCGCTGCAGTTGCCCGCCGGAGAGCCGGGCGGTGTGGGGATCGATGGGGGTCTCGTAGCCCTCCGGGAGTGCGGCGATGAAACCGTGGGCGGCCGCGGAGCGGGCCGACTGCTCGATCTCCCGCTCGGTGGCCCCGGGGCGGCCGCAGGCGATGTTCTCGCGGATGGTGTCGTGCAGGATCAAGGTCTCTTGGGGCAGCAGGGTGACGTGTTCGCGCAGGAAGGACACCGGTACGGCGTCCAGGGCGACACCGTCGAGCCGGACACTTCCCTCGGTGGGGTCGTAGAAGCGCAGGAGCAGCTTGGCGACGGTGGACTTGCCCGCGCCGCTCGGTCCGGTGACCACGACGAATTCACCGGGCCGTGCGGTGAGGGACACGTCGTGGAGGGTGGGCGCGTCCTGTCCCGGATAGCTGAAGCCGACCCGGTCGAGTTGTACGGTCCCGTGCACGCGCCAGGGGGTGCTCGCCCGATGCGCGGGCGGGTCGGAGACGGCGGGCCGTGTGTCGAGGATTTCCAGCAGCCGTTCGGCGCCCGCGGTGGCCGCGGTGATGGTCAGACCGAGCTGGCCGAGGCTGCGCAGCGGCGGGTACAGGTAGCCCAGGAAGGCGGCGAAGGACAGGAGTTGGCCGATGGTCATGCGGTCCTGGGAGATTTCCCAGGCGCCCAGTCCGATCACGCCGAGGACGCACACCGTCTCGATGACTTCCACGGCCTGTTCGTAGAGTTCGCTCATGCGTGCCCCGGTCACTGAGGCCCGCATCCATGCGCGGGCTTCGCGCCGCAGCCGCTTCTCCTCGGCGTTCTTGAGGTTGTAGGCCTGGGTGAGCACGACGTTGCCGAGTGCTTCCTCGACGACGGAGGTGATGGCTCCGTCGGCGACGCGCTCATCGCGTGCGACCGACTTGATGGGCGCGGAGAACTTCCTGGCTGTGAGCCACAGGACAGGGGCCAGGGTGAAGGTGGCGAGGGCCAGGTCCCAGCGCAGCCACAGGGCCGCAGCCGAGAACAGTACGACGTTGAAGATCGCGGAGACGATGCCGACGACGCCGGAGACGACCATTTCCTCGATGGATTCGACGTCCCCCGTCAACCGCTCCACCAGGTCGCCCTGCCGGTGCCGTTGGAAGAAGTCCGGCGGGAGGTCCTGGACGTGCCCGAAGACTCGAGCACGCAGCCGCATGACGAAACGCTCCGCGGTCCACACGGCCGCCGAGTTGCCGGCGTATCCGACAGCGGCGCCGAGGACCGCGACGGCCAGCCACTGCCCCGCCGGTACCCAGAACGCGCTGAGTGAGCCCTTTTGGAGCGCGTGGTCGGTCAGTTCACCGAACAGCAGGATCGCCGCCGTCTCGCACACCGCGGCCACGATGACACAGCAGCAGATCAGCACCAGCCAGCGCCGATCGTCCTTCGTCAGCGGCCAGAAACGGGAGAATGCCTGCCGCATGGTGAGTTGTGGCGCCGCGTCCGTGTCACCGCCCTCCGCCTCGGCGGGGTCCACGCCGACACGCTCCAGTTGGAGTCCCACGAGCGTCTGGGTGCCGTGAGGGCGCAGCAGACCGGCTCGGCGGTGACGGCCTCTCACGGGCGGTACCGACGCCTGCGACAGGCGCAGTTGCATCGTCTGCTGATCGTCGTTCAAGGCCACTGCCACTCCTGAATCGGGCTCTGACATGGAAACACTAGGAGGCCTTCTTGAGGGTGGTTTAAGGAAACTCCCCGATATCCCGATTCCAGAAGTCACGCCCAGAAAGCACGCTCACAAAATGCCGAAAGCGGGCCCGCGACCGGCCGTCGCAGGCCCGCTTACCGCGGACTACTTGATCGGGCGGGTCTTGCGGACCTTCGCCGTCTTGGCCGGCTTGGCGGGCTTCACCTTGGCGGGCTTGGCCGTCTTGGCGGGCTTGACAAGGGCAACCTTCTTGAAGCTCACGATTCCTCCATAGGCGCAGCTCAACTGCTGCGTAGTTCCTTTCGCCGAAGCCGTCCGGCTTCGACACGGAAGACATTAGGAGGCTTTCTTGAGGCGAGTTTAAGAGGAAAGGAAAAGGCAGGGAGAGCTCTCTCCTTGCCGCTCTCGACGTCAGCCGGTGATCGGCTCGATCAGCTGTCGCGCCTCGCCCCCGGACGACCGGGAGTCGGTCCGCACGCTCAGCGCGCAGCAGCTCCTCGCCTCCGCGGGGACGTCACCGGCCTGCGTGGGCGTTCGAAAAACCAGTGGAACGGGGCCGCTGCGCGCCGTTACCGTGCTGCCGAGCCAAGTCGTCTGGGTTAGGACGTGCCGTTGTACACCCTGTGAGACCCCCCGAGAGCTGATCTGTCGCGCGTCGCGCATGTGCGCCGCGCTCCTTTTTGCTGCGGACTTCTCACTGAAATCGGTGTATTTCTGTGCTCAATAGCTGGGTGGTCATGCCCACCTGCCTGCCGACTGTTCTCCGCCGTTGCCACGCGTGCGCGTCCGAGCGTTTCCGGGCAAACGGCAAATTTCGCGTCAACGCAAACCACAAGCTCCTCGACGCCTGGCTCCTCGTGCTCTGCACGGGTTGCGGGGACACGGCCAAGCTCACGGTCGTGGAGCGGATGAATGTGCGCTCCGTACGACCTGAGCTGCTGGACCGGATGCATGACAACGACCCTGGCCTGGCCGCTGAGTTGCTCCAGGATCCGGTCGTGCAGCGCCGTAATCGCATAGCCCTCGACTGGGACAACGCCTGGCGCCTCGACACCGGCGGATCGGATCACCTGGACCGCAAGGTGGGCGATGCGATCGATGTGTCGGTCCGCTTTGCGGCGCGGATCCCTGTCCGGCCGGTGCGGCTGATCGCTGAAGGCTGCGGCCTTTCGCGGGCCGAGGTCGAGCGACTGATCACGGAGGGGAAGCTCGTCTCCGCAGTCCGGCTGAGCGGCAAGCTCTCCGGCGACTTCACCTTCACGCTCAAGCGCTGAGCCTTCCTAGGGACCAGGGCCTGTCCGGCAGGACCCGCCGGACAGGCCCTGGTCCACCGAACGCGCCACTCGGGTACGTGGCCGTACGCGCGAATCACCGAATTCCGGTGGCGACCTTTCACCTGCCCGGCGGGGACTCTGGACACGGGTCGCCGCAGTACCCGGCTTCGGCAGATCATGGAACCCTCAAGTACGAAACCTGGAACGGAGTCGACGTGAAGGTAGTTCTCTTCGGGGCGTCAGGCATGGTCGGCCAAGGCGTCCTGCGCGCATGCCTGGAAGATCCCGAGGTGGCCGAGGTCATCGCCGTCGTACGGCGACCGCTCGGCAGGACCGCACCGAAGCTGCGCGAGGTCCGGCACGCCGACCTCTCCGATCTCACCCCGATCGCAGCGCAGTTGTCAGGGGCGGACGCGTGTTTCTACTGCCTCGGAGTCTCGTCGGCGGGGCACAGTCGCGAGGAGTACGAGAGGATCACCTACGGCTACACCCTGGAGGCCGCGCGAGTCGTGGCGGCCGGCAATCCGCACCTGACATTCGTGTACGTGTCGGGGGAGGGCACCGACAGCACGGAGCGGGGGCGGGCCTTCTGGGCCCGGGTGAAGGGCCGGACGGAGAATGCGCTGATGGCCATGGACATGCGCGCGTACGCCTTCCGCCCCGGATGGATCCAGCCCGTCCACGGGGAGACCTCCGGAACGCGGTGGTACCGGGTGGCCTACCGGCTCACGTCCTGGCTGTATCCGCTCCTGCGCCGCGTGGTGCCCCGCTACGTGACCAGCACCGAGTACCTCGGGCGGGCGATGATCGCCGTTGCCCGGCTCGACGGTTCCGGACCCCGCGTTCTGCGGACGGACCAGATCACCCGGCTCGGGGCGTAGCGACGTACGGGCGGCAGGCCGTCCGGCGGGAATCACCGGAATCCGGTGAGGACTGGTCACCTGCTCTGCGGCAATCCTGAACTGGGCGTGCAGTGAAGGCGCCGCGGCCTGTGGAGGAGATGTCGCCGTGAGTATCCGTACGTCAGTCACCGAGGCGGAGGCCGCCGACCGGCTCGCCCTCCGCGAACTGATCGACGCCTACGCGCACTGCGCCGACCGGCGTGACGCCAAGGGGCAGATGGCCCTGTTCACCGAGGACACCCACTTCGTGGTGTACATGGACGCGAGGGATCCAGAGCCGACGCAGGAGTTGCACGGCCGCGAGTCGCTGGCGCCGGTCTTCGACGCGCTCAACGCGTACGCCGCCACCATGCACTTCAACGGGCAGAGCACGATCGAGTGGGAAGGCGACCGCGCGAGCGGGGAATCGTACTGCCTGGCCCATCATCTGACGGAGGCCGACGACGGCTCGCGGACGATGATGGTCGCCTCGATCCGCTACCTCGACACGATGGTCAAGCGGGAGGGAGAGTGGCTGTTCGCCGAGCGCCGTCTCCTGGTCAACTGGACCGATACACGGCCCCTTCAGCTCTGATCCGGACCCACGCCCACCATGCCCGAGGCACTCGAACGCTGGGCGCGGCTGCGCCACCGGCTGTGGCAGCCGCCGCGCCCGCACGGCGAGCAGCCGCTCGAACGCGCCGTCAGCCCGCTGGAACTGTTCTACGACCTGGTCGTGGTCGTGCTGGTCGGCCAGACCGCCCATCATCTGTCGGGGCATCTGAACTGGCGCGGGCTCGCGGAGTTCGCCGCGGTGTTCACGCTGATCTGGATCGTCTGGCTCAACGGCAGCCTCTACCACGACCTGCACGGCCGCGAGGACGCCCGGGGCCGGACGGTGCTGCTCGTGCAGATTCTCGCCATGGTCCCGCTGGGTGCGTTCATCCTCGAGGCCGGCGGCTCGGGCGGCTTCGCCTTCTCGGTCAGCGCCGCAGTGCTGTTCGCGGTCCTCGCCCTGGTCTGGCGTCTCGCCGGGCGCGGCACGACTGCGGAGTACCGCCGCTCCGGTCTCGTGTTCGTGGCCGGGACCGCGGCCTGTGCGGTCCTGCTGGCGTCGACGGCCTCGCTGCCGGCCGACGGCTGCCTCGCGGTCTGGCTGCTCCTTGACCTCGTCTATCTCGTGGGCTTCGGCGTCATGATCGGGACGGCGACGCCCGGTCTCACCGTCACGCCCGCGCTCATCGAGCGGTTCGGTCTGTTCACCATCATCGTGCTCGGAGAGACGGTGCTCGGTGTGGTCGACGGGCTGGCCCACGAGCCCGCGAACGCCCTCACGATCGCTGTAGGCCTCGTCGCCGTCGTGATCGGGTTCGGCGCGTGGTGGACGTACTTCGACTTCGTCGGGCACCGCCCGCCGCGGCCGACCCGTGCGGCGACCGTCCAGTGGATCCTGGCCCATCTGCCTCTGACGGCGGCCGTGACCGCCATGGGCGCGAGCATGCCGGGGCTGGTGGAACACGCCCACGACGGGCGTACCGCGGCCCCCGTCGCGTGGCTGCTGTGCGTCGCCACGGTCGTCGCGCTCGGCGCGGCGATGGCTCTGGCGGCGAGCCTCGATGCATGGCGCGACGACCGAGCCTTCTATCACTCCGTCGCCCGCACCTGCGCCATCGTGGGCGTCCTGTGCCTGGCTCTTGCCTTCGTACGCCCGGCTCCGCTGCCGCTCGGGCTGGCCCTTGTCGTCCTGCTCGGCATGCCCTGGGGCGTCGCCGTCATCCGCCAGACTGCGAACGACGCCGTCCGGGAGTAGCCCGCCGCGTCCCCGTCCGGTATCTCAGGCCCTGCCGCCGGGCAGAAGGCGCAGCTCACGGCCGCGCTGCACGGCCGCCGAGCGGTCGGTGACGCCGAGCTTGGCGTAGATGTTGCGAATGTGCGTGCTGACGGTGTTCAACGAGACCGTCATCTCATTGGCGATCTCCTGCCGGGTCAGGTTGCTCGGCAGGTAGCGCAGCACACGGAGTTCGCTCGGGCTGAGCGGCTCGGCCCGGTCCCGGTCGGCGTCGGCGTGGCCGTGCACGGCGTTGAGGATGCCGGTGATCTGCGCACTGTGTGCATTGCCCGCCGTACCCCCCGTCAGCACCGTTTCCAGCAGTCGCCAGGCACCGGTCATGGCGAACGGGAGGACCAGCCGGTCCGGCTCGGCGAGGGAGAGTGCCCGCTCGACGGCGGCCCCTGCCGCGCTCTGCTCGCCCAGTTCGTGATGAGCGAGGGCGTCCAGGAGGTGGGCCTCGATCAGGGTGAGATGCGGGTTTACGGGCGCGGTTCCCTCCAGCACGGGTTGGAGCGCCTTTTGTGCGGCGACGGGGTCGTGCTCGGCGAGGCGGAGCGTCGCGATCGCGTTGCAGAGCTCGCCTCTGGCCAGCTGCCTGTCCGTGACCATCGCGAGCCCGGCCCGGGCCTCTTCGAGCAACCCGAGCCGCGCCTGCGTGGCGATCGTCCAGGACGCCACCCGAGCCGTCAGCGCGTGCTCCCCGACCATGAGAGCGTTCACCCGCGTGGCGGCGTCGAACTCCTCCAGCGCCAGGTCGTTGCGGCCGCGCGCGGCGTGCAGCACCCCGGCGACGAGGTGCAGGAGCAGCCGGATCCCCGGTTCGGCGCCCGACCTGCCGGCCTCCGTGGCGCGCTCCAGCCAGCGTGCACCGTCGTCGAACTCGCCCGTCCAGATCTTGGCCCCGGCGAGCGTCGCCAGCGCGGGGACGATGACTGGAAGTTCGTCCCAGCCCTGCCGGGTGGCCACCGCGATCGCCTCCTCGCAGCGTCGACGGGCCAGGCCGAAGGAGTGGACTGTGGCGGAGAAACCGAGGTGCGCTAGGCAGGCGATTTCGAGGTAGGGACGTTCGATGGCGCGGGCGAGGGCGGCGCCCTCCGTGAGGTGGCGCTCGCTGTCCGAGAGCCGCAGCAACCACGCCTCCGTGACACCGAGATTGAGCAGCGCGACGGCGCGCAGATCGCTGCCGAGGGCGATGTCGGCGTCGGACCGGCCGGTCGCGGGTGACGGCAGCGAATCCACGAGTTCGAACACGCCGTCGAAATGGCCTCGCAGCCGCGCCAGAAGCAGTTCAAGGGAGGCGATCGCCATGGTGAGGCGATTGCCGCGATCCGGCGGCGCTGTTCTGGCGTGGGTTCGCGCCATCTCCAGATGGGCGGACGCCTCGTCCAGGCGGAGCCGGTTGAGGTCGGCTGTCGCGTGGGCCAGCGCCAGCTCGTTCTCGTACGTCCTGGCGGGGAAGGAATCCAGCAGCGCCTGGACGGTGTCCGCCTGGCCGTCCAGGGTCAGGCTCAGGGCGTGGTCGGTGAGCAGATGAGCCGCCTCGGACCAGTCCCCCGCGGCCTGCAGATGCTCGATGGCATCGGCGATCCGCGTGCGCCCGACCAGCCAACGCGCCGCGAGCCTGTGCAGTTCGGGCAGCTCTTCGGGCTGTGTCCGGCGTAGTTCCAGCCTCAGAAGGCCGCCGAACAGGTGGTGGTAGCGGAACCAGGTGCGCTCGGGGTCGAGCGATACGACGAAGGCGTTCGCGTCCTCCAGTTCGAGAAGGATCCGCTCCGAGCCGATCGAACCGGTGAGCAGGTCCGCGAGCTCGCCGTTGACCCGGTCCAGCACGGAGGTACGCAGGAGCAGTCGCTGGACGTCCTTGGGCTGCCGCTCCAGCATCTCGGCCGTCAGGTACTCGGCCACGGTGCGGTCGCTGCCCGAGAATTCGGCGACGAAACGCTCGGGGTCGGGGTGGCCGGCCAGGGAGAGCGCCGCGAGCCGCAGGCCGGCGGCCCAGCCCTCGGTGCGCTGTTGCAGCGTCGCGGTCAGGTGGTCGGGCAGCTCCAGACCGGACGCCGCCAGCAACGCGCGGGTCTCGGTCTCGGCGAAGCGCAGCTGCGGGCCGCGGATCTCGGCCAGGTCGCCCGTGAGACGCAGTCTGTGCAGCCTCAGGGGAAGATCGCGGCGGGTGGCGAGGACCGCGTGCGCGTGGCGGGGAAGGCGGGTCAGAAGCGAGGTGAGCTGTTCGATGGCCTCCGTCGAGTCGAGCTCGTGAAGATCGTCGATGACCAGCGTGATGGGATCGTCGGTCTCGGCGAGCTCGGTCAGGACCCGGTTCATCATGGCGCCGCCGTCGAAGCCGGGCGTCGCGTGCGGCGGTTCGGCCGCCTTGTTCAGAGCACCGCGGATCTCGCCGACCAGGTCGAGCCAGAACAGTTGCGCGTCGTGCCGGCCCGACCGTACGGAGACGAACGCGATGGGACGCTCCTTACGGGCCCAGTCGGCCCAGGCCCGCAGCAAGGACGTCTTCCCGCTGCCCGCGGGCGCCGAGATGATCGTCACTCGCCGACGCGCGGCAAGGTCCAGGGTGGCGACCAGATCGTGCCGATCGATCAACCCGACTCTGCTGCCCGGCCCATCAGCCATCGCGCATTCTCCTCCAGGCGAGCCGTCAGCGTATTCCGAAGAGATCACCCGAATCCACTGACGACACCTCACCGGCGCGGCCGGGACCAAGACGGCCCGACGACAGGACACTGCCATGCCCCGGGCAGCGGGCCGGACGTCCACCGGCGGTCGTGAGCGTCACACGCTCCGGCCGGCCCTGCCGTTTCCGTTGTTCGGGGCCGCGGTGACGATCAACTGGTCGATCAGGGCGATCAGTACGTCCCGGCACGACTCCCGGTCCCGGGCGTCGCAGAGGAGTACGGGAGTTCCCTCCGGCAGGGCCAGGGAGTCGCGGATCTCCTCGGGGTCGTACGGATGCTTTCCGTGGAAGCCGTTGACACCGACGACGAACGGGATGTTCCGCCGCTCGAAGAAGTCGATCGCGGCGAAGCTGGACTTCGGCCTGCGTACGTCGATGAGGACCACCGCACCGAGAGCGCCGATGGCGAGGTCGTTCCACATGAACCAGAACCGCTGCTGCCCGGGCGTGCCGAAGAGGTAGAGGATCAGTTCCTGGCTGAGCGTGATCCGGCCGAAGTCCAGGGCCACGGTGGTGGCGTGCTTCTCCGGGATGCCGTCGAGGTCGTCGACGCCCAGGCCGGCCGAGGTCAGCGGTTCCTCGGTGCGCAGCGGGACGATCTCGCTGACCGACCCGACCATGGTCGTCTTGCCGACACCGAATCCTCCGGCGATCAGGATCTTGACCGTGTCGGGTGCTCCGGGTGCCGAGGTCCCCCGGGTGACGGGGTCAGAGCCGGCCAAGGCCGTCCCTCACTTTCTGCAGCAGGTCCATGTCCGAGGTTCGGGAGATCTGGCGCGGCGCCTGGGCGATGATCCGGCCCTCCTCCAGCAGATCGCACAGCATGATGCAGACGACGCTCACCGACAGGTCGAGCTGGGCGGCGAGTTCCGCCACGACGACCGGCTTCGCGCACAGCCGCAGAATCCGCGCGTGCTCGGGCTGCGGCCGGCCGGCCCGATCGGGCGGCGGGTCCACCGCGGTGACCATCGTGATGAGGGTGAAGTCGGCACGGCTGGGCCGGGTCCGACCGCCGGTCAGTGTGAACGGCCGTACCAGACGGCCCGCCGCGTCGCCTCCGTTCACCTCACTCGCCGTTGTCAGTGATGGCGACGCCGGCACGGGGTGCCGCACTGAGGTGCTCGCCGATCTTCTTCACCAGCATGTTCATCTGGTACGCGACCACGCCGACGTCCGCGCCCTGGCTGGTGAGCACCGCGAGGTGGGCGCCGGGGCCGGCCGTGCTGAGTATCAGATAGCAGTTGGCCATCTCGATGAGCGCCTGGCGCACGGGGCCGCCCCGGAAGTCCATGCTGACGCCCTTGCTGAGGCTCATCAGGCCGGACGCGGTCGCCGCCAGCCGCTCGGCGTCGTCGCGCAGGAACCCCGTGGACCTGCTGACGACCAGTCCGTCCTCGGAGAGCACGACGGCTTGGTTCACCTCGGCGACCCGTTCCACCAGTCCGGTGAGCAGCTGGTCGAGCTGGCTGTGTGTGGCGGGGACTGGACGTGTCATTTCTCTGTCCTTCATGAGCGGTCTGCGGGCGGAGTCGAGGTGACGGATGCGCCTTCCGGTGCGGCTTGTTCCCCTTGGTCGTCCGTCGTATCCGTGACGTCGTCACGCGCCTGGAGCGTTCCGCGCTGGAAGCCGGCGAGGGAGGAGGCCGCGCGCTCGGCGCTGAAGTCCTCGAAGGAATCGTCGGCGACCGCGTCGGGCCCCGAGTCCTCCCGCAGCTCGGCGGCCAGGCTGGTCTGCGGTACCCGGCGCGGCAGCGGAGAAAGTTCTCCCTCGGCTTCGCTCGAGCGGGGGGACCCCAGTCGCCCGGCGGTACCCGAGTCCGGGTGGGGCATACCGGAGTCGGGGGCGGACCCGGCCGGGGAAGCGGTGGCCGGCCGAGCTCGGGCGACGGGCTGGCTCTCCCCGGAGCGCTCGTGGGTCTGCCGCTCCGGGCCGGGAGCGTCTGCGGTGGAGCTCTGCACGGCTGCGGCCGGCTCCTGGGCCGGGGAACCCGCCGAGTCCGCCGTCGACGCGTCCGTGGAAAGGGAGTCGCCGGGCTCCCGCACCACGATGTCGTGCGGGATGAGCACGATCGCGGTGGTCCCTCCGTACGGCGAGGAGCGCAACGTGACGGCGATACCGTGCCGGGTGGCGAGCCGGGCGATCACGAACATGCCGAGCCGCAGGTCGTCGGCCAGCGCCACCACGTCGAACTGCGGGGGCACCGCCAACTGGGCGTTGAACGCCGCGTAGTCCTCCTCGGACATACCCAGTCCGCGGTCCTCGATCTCGACGGCCAGGCCCTTGGCCACCATCCCGGCCCGCATCCCGACCGGGCTGGGCGCGGGCGAGTACACGGTCGCGTTGTCGATCAGTTCGGCCAGCAGATGGATGACGTCCGCCACCGCGGGCGGGGTGAGGAACACGTCCTCGTCGGTGTGCACCTCGACCCGCTGGTACTCGGCGATCTCACCGATGGCACTGCGCAGGATGTCGATCAGCGCGACCGGTTCGGTCCAGCTGCGCCGGGGCTGCCCGCCGCTGATGATGACGAGGTTCTCCTCGTACCGGCGCAACTGGCTTGCGTTGGAGTCGAGTTCGTACAGGCCCTTGAGGATCTGCGGGTCCTGGTGCTCGCGTTCCAGTGTGTCGAGCTTGCTGAGCTGCAGGTTGACCAGGTTCTGGCTCTGCCGGGCGATGCCCAGGATCACCTTCTGGAAGCCGCGTCTGGTGTCGGCGAGCTCCACCGCGGTGTGCACGGCCGTGCGCTGCGCGGTGTTGAACGCCTGTGCCACCTGGCCGAGTTCGTCCCTGCCGTAGTCCAGCGGAGGCGCGGCGGACTCCATGTCGATCTTCTCGCCGCGGTCGAGCCGGGCGACCACGTCGGGCAGCCGTTCCTCCGCCAGGCTGAGGGTGGCGATCCGCAGTCCGCGCAGGCGACGGGAGAGGGACCGGGTGATGCGCCACGACATCACGACGCACACCAGCAGGGCGACGAGTCCGCCGGCGCTCAGCGAGGCCGCTTTGATCAGCAGTCCCTGCGCCTTGTCGTCACTGCGTTCGAGCAGTGCGGCCGTCTCTTGGCGGATGAGGTTCGTGTACTCGTCCGAGAGTTTGTCCAGTGCGGCGTTCCACTGCTTCTGCGCGTCCGGAAGAGCGATCTCACGGCCATCGGTGAGGCCCTTGGCCCGGGCCGCGAGGACCTGGTCCTCGACGGACTCCAGGGCCTTCCACTCCGGGCTCTCCAGGATCCGCTCGGTCTGCGTCTTCAACGTGCCGCGCAGCGAGGGCCGGAGCTGGTCCTCGACGAGCCAGCGCCGTACGTTGACCAGCTGCGCGTATTGGTCCCAGGCCTTCTCGTCGACCTTCCCCGACGGCCAGGCCAGGTGCAGTTGGGCGTCCTCCTGGGAGACCAGCTCCGCCGAGTGCTCAAGGGCGATGAGCGGCCCCGCTTGCGAGGTGAGGTCCCCGTCGTCGACCTGGGAGAGCTCCTGGAAGGCGTGGATCTGGTCGTCGATGATCGAGGTGTACTGGGCCAGCGCCTGGTCGGCGCTCATGTTGGTGGGGTTGTCCACCTGGCCCCGGTAGTACTCCAGGCTCCCCATCGAGGCGATGACCGAGTACATCCGGTCGGAGATCCGCTCGGGGGCCTTCTGGATCGCGTCGGACTCACCGACCAGTTTAGCGACCTCTTCGTCGGTACGTTTCCGCTGCTCGTCCAGGGCGGTCCGGGAACTGCCGGGCGAGGCCAGCAGTACGGCCGACAGGCTGCGTTCCTGCTGCAGCGCGAGCGTCGCGTCGGTGCCCATGGCTCCGGTCGACTTGCTCAACCCGGTCTGGTCCAGCAGCCGCAGACCCTCGGAGAACATCTGGATCGTCGTCACACCCCAAATGGCGGCGAGGGTGACGCTGGGGACCAGAGCCAGCAGGATCAGCGAGAGTCGTATGGAACCGAGACGGCGCCGGGCACCTGTCCGTGGAGACATGGTCGTCCTAGGGCGATCAACAAGCGGATGTGGGCAGCGAGGAGAGAGTGAGCGAACGGGGATGGTCAGCGGGGGCGGGGATTTGTACGAGCGCGGCGGGTGACCGTATGTCCGTACAACACAGTGGGGTGTGCAGGATGCTATCCGTACAAGTGACCGTACACACGGTGAGTACCCCAAACCTTGGTCACGCTGTTACCTGACGGCGGCGGATCAGCGCGTCCCCTTGGCCGCGAACGCTGCGACCGCGGCGACGTTCTCCTTGGTGACGAACGCCGGACCGGTGAGTACCGGGGCCTGTCCGCCGCCACTGAGATTGCCGTTGGTCTTGTAGAGCCAGAGCGAGTCCACGGCGAGATAGCCCTGCAGATAGGGCTGTTGGTCCACCGCGAACTGCACATCCCCCGACTGCACGGCCTTGACCAGGTCCGTGTTGAGGTCGAACGTGGCGATCTTGGCCTTGCTGCCCGCCTCCTTCACGGACTTCACCGCCGCGAGTGCGAAACCGGCCCCGTTCGTGACGACTTCATCGATGGTCGGGTCCTGCCCCACCTTGGCCGCGATGGCCTCGGTCGCCGTGTCCATGTCGGCGCCGTTCACGTAGAGGTTCTCGGTCTCGCCGCCGAATGTCTTCTTCACACCGGCGCAGCGTGCCTCCAGGGCGACGTTGCCCTGCTCGTGGATGACACACAGGGCGTGCTTGGCCTTGTAGGCGTCCAGTTTGTCGCCGACGGCCTGGCCGGCGACGCTTTCGTCCTGGCCGAAGTACTCCAGCAGTCCCTCCGACTGCCAGGCCTCGATACCGGAGTTGAGGCCGACGACGGGTATGCCCGCCGCCTTGGCCTGGTCGACCGCGCTCTTCATGGCTTCCGGCTTGGCCAGGGTCACCGCGATGCCGTCGACCTGGTCGGCGACCGCGTCCCGCACCAGGTTCGCCTGACCTGTGGCGTCGGGGTCGTTCGTGTACGTCAGCTCGATGTTGTCCTTCGCGGCCGCCGCCTGGGCGCCCTTCTGCACCAGCTCCCAGAACACGTCCCCGGGGGCGCTGTGGGTGATCAGGGCGACCGTGAGCCGGGGAGTGTCCGCCTGGCCGGCCGGGGCGGCGTCGCTGCCGGATTCCGACCCGCCGGAGGAGGAGCAGCCGGCGGCGAGCAGACAGACGGCGGCGATGGCCGCTGCCAGGGCCGTGCCGCGCGCGGAACTGTCAGAAAGGTGACTTGAGGGAGTCATGTTCATGGTGGTGCAGCACCTCGCTGTGCGGCCGGGCAAGCAGATGGGGGGTGTCAAGTCGCTACGACCGTCGGCGAGATGTGGACCGACTGTCCGACTATCACTGGCCGGAGCAAAGCGCGTGTGACGCCTGGTAGTCAAGTGAGCACCTGCTTAGGGTGTCCGGCAGATCATGCCTGAGACGCGGGGTCAGGCACACCCGCCGGGCTTCCAGGCGATCGTTGCCCTCCCTCCGTACTGATCCGCTGGTCAGTTCTGGCGGTGGGCGGCTCGGCGGCGAGCGCGGCCAGGATCGGGGCTCAAGCGATCCCAGGCACGGTTCCGCCAGAGCGGTCCCCAGAACCGCGGTCACAACTGAGCCGTAATCCCATCCCAGGCTTGTACGCGGTCCGTCGGCAGGAAAAGATTCTTCGGCGACTGTTATTGCGGGTGACCGCGTGACCACGGAAGGGCATCATCGTGAAACAGGACAGGGCTTCGAGGACTCACGAGCGGTTCTTGGACGCCTCCGCCGACGAGTTCTCGCGCCATGGCTACGCGGGCGCCAATCTCCAGCGCATCGCAGCCCATGTCGGCATGACCAAGGGGGCGTTGTACGCCCACTTCCCGTCAAAGGACGCTCTTGCCGCCGAGTTCACCGCCGCGTTCGACCAGGTGGGGCACGAGCTGCTCCATGAGATCGGTGAGGGCGACCCACCGCTGACGAGCCTGCGCCACGTCACGATCGGCTTCGTCCGCCGTATGCAGTCGGACCTGCGCTTCCGCGCCGGCCTCCGGCTCGCGTCCGAGGAGGCCTGTACTCAGGGACGGGTTCCGGCCGTCATCGTCGACCTGTCGGCCGCGCTCACCCGGCTCGTCGGCGACGCCCAGGAGAAGGAGCAGTTGACCACCCGGCAGCATCCCGAACTGATCAGCTCACTCGTCGTGGCCCTGATGTTCGGGATGTACTACACCGCACCGGCGACCGGATTCGGCGACAGCGCCGAACAGGTCTGCCAGGTCTGGCAGTTGCTCTCCGTCAACGACACGGAGTGACGGCGGAGCGAGGCGGATGGAGGGCGGAACGACGGCAGTCACCGCCCGGCGGCTCCCACTCCCCCGGGGTCTCGGACCAACGCGCCCACCGGCAGAACCCGAGCCCCGGGAATCCGCGCCAGCAACTCCGCGCTGCCGCCCACCACAACCGGGTGTCCGACCTCCGTGAGCATCGGCAGGTCGGACAGATGGTCTCCGTACCCGTAGCAGTCGGCCAGGTCGATGTCCGGGTAGTCCTCGGCCAGGCCCCGTACCGCCCTCCGCTTGCCCTCCCCGATGCACGGCTCTCCGACCACCGCTCCGGTGAGGATCCCGTCCCTCACCTCGGGGCGGGTGCAGAGCACATGGCAGGCGCCGATGTCGGCCGCGACGGGGTCCACCACCGCCGGGAAGGAGCCCGAGACCAGGACGATTCGGTCCCCGGCCTTCCGGTGCTCGCGCAGCGCCGTGTGCGTGGCCGCCAGGTAGAAACCCGGCGTGGTTCTGCGCTGTTCGAACCAGGTGGCTCCCCAGGCCGTCACGACGTCGAGGCGTTCGCCCCTCCAGGCTTCGTAGTACGCGCGGTTTCCCACCTCGCGCGGGGCGCCTCCAGCCACCAGGGCGGCGATACGACGCCGCGTTCCGGCCGCGTGCCGGGTTCCGTCGGTGCCGTGCCGGGCGGCGAAGTAGAAGTCCAGGAAGTCGAACAGACTCTTGCCGCTGATCAACGTCTCGTCGACGTCGCTGAAAACCAGCCGGCGGGGCGCGTCAGGCATCGTCGGACCCGCCGACCGTGTCGAGGGAGCGGGCGAAGGCCTCTGCGGCGGGTTCCAGGCGCAGTGCGCCGTGCGAGGCGACGGTCAGGACGTCCGTCCAGTGCCGGTGCAACTCGCCGTCCGCGTCCCGGAGATGGGCGCCGCCGGTGCGGAACAGCCGGTCGACCGCGGTGGCCAGCCAGTCCACGGCCACGGCGGCGTCCCGGCGGTTGACGGCGACCGCCTGCTGGGTGATCGGTTCGGTGTCCGCCCTTTCCGCAGCGGTACGCAGCATCAGCTCGGCCGCGTCGATCTCGGCGGCCGAGCGGGCCAGACGCTCCTGCACGGACGGGCGGTCCAGGGGCCGTACGTCACCGGGGGCGGCCGCCCTGGCCCACCGGGTCCAGACGGCCAGGGCGCGGCGGGCGGCGCCGACCGCGGGCGCGCAGAACATGAGGCCGCCCGCGAGATGGGCGGGCGCCGCGTGGCACCGGGGCGCGCCCGTGTCGTCGCCGGCCAACAACCTGGCGAAGGGGATGCTGCGGGTGTCGGGTACCACGGTCGCGTCGAGGAGGACCGTGTTGCTGCCGGTGGCGCGCAGCCCTGTGGCGTTCCAGGTGTCGTGGACGGTCACCAGGCTTCTCGGGACAGCGAAGAGGCGTGCCGGACGGTCCGGCTCCGTCGCCTCCGGCGCGACCAGCAGGATCCAGTGGGCGCTCTCGACGCCGCTGGCCAGGTCCCACTCGCCGTGCAGCAGCCAGCCTCCTGGCGTCCTGGACGCGCTGCCGGACCGTGGCATGAGGGCGGCGGCGATCCGCACGTCGGGGCCCTCGCCCCAGATCTCTTTCTGGCCCTCCTCGGGCAGCAGCGACGCGAACCGCCCGTGTGCCGCCCACAACACCGCGCACCATGCGGCCGAGGCACATCCCTCTCCCACCGCGGCGGCCGCGCGGAACACCTCGCCGAACGTCCCTTCCTCGCCGCCCCAGCGCCGGGGAACGAAGTGGCGTGCGAAGCCCGCGGCTTCCAGGGCGGCGACCGTCCCCGGTGTCAGCCGCCGCTCGCGCTGGGCCTCGCGGGTGTCCTGACGGGCCGTGTCGGCCGCCCGCCGAACGGCTTCCGGGTTCAGCGCGCCGGCTTGACCGCGCGGCGTGGCGCGAACTCGTCGTATTTCGGCGTCAGTCATGACGTCCTTCTGTCAATCGGCCATCAGGCGTGGGCTGTTGAGACATGTCGCCCGGCATGGAAAGCGCGTACCGAGAGGCCTTCGATTTTTGGCCACGCTTCAGTACAATTCCTTCCCGACGGTATGTGGCGGCTCGCCGACCATGCCGGAGCCAACAAGAGGAGGCGGGCCGTGGGGAGTTGGTGCGTTCCCGTGCGGGACGGCGACGTCCGCCCTCAGGCTTCAGGCACAGGGCACGGGCAGACCGACCGGACGTTCCCCTGCCGTCGCCGGTCGCATCGGGGTCCACACCGAACCGCAGCTCGCGATCAACGTGTCGTCCTGGAGTGCGTCGAGGCGCAGTCGGCGTTCGGCCCATGGGTCCACGGCCGTCACGTCCTCGCGAACGACGAGGCGGGTGGGCACGTCGACTTCGCCGAAGGCCAGACAGTCGACGGCCGCCGACACGAGCGTGAGCGCGGGACCGCCGGGACGCGCCGCTGGATGGGTCATCAGGTGGCCGAGCTGGCGGAAACCCTCCAGCAGGACCATCAACGGCAGGTGGTCGGTGGGGTGGTCGAAGAGAATGGCGTGATCGAGGTCCGGTCTCAGCAGCCATTCGGCGGCCGACGAACCGGGGGCCAGCACACTGTCCTTGTTCCGCAGTCGGCCGACCAGGCCCGGTTCCAGGCGCAGGCTCGGCTCCTCCGGCGGGACGGCGGCGGACTCGGCTCCGCCGATGCGCCCGCGGATGATCCGATAGCTGCGCTCGTCGAGCGCGACGATCCGCAGACTGCCGCGGCCGCAGCTCCGGCCGCCGACGGAGAGCGCCACCTCGAGACGGGCGCCGTAGCGGCGGGGCGGCCTGCGGTCGGTCCACTGCCAGCGCGCCTCCAGCTCCACCGGCAAGGGTCGGCCGCCCACACACAAGGCGCCCGGGTCGGTGATCTCGAAGTCCATGTCGTACCCCACGAAGCGGTGGGTCAGCGGGACTCCGTAGTGCCAGTGGGCGAGGTAGACGAGCGCCTGTCTGATCGTCTCGGCGAACAGCAAGGGGTCGCTCCTGCGCTGGGCATCGGGATGGTAGAGCGTGTGGTCGCGCGGCCACTGGCTGCCGATCAGGAAGTGGTCCTCGCCGAGCACCACCGCATCCGTGACGAAGACCTCCGCCACGGCGGCCCGGTGCACGAGGCGTCGGGACACCGTCCGCTGGAAGTCGAGCTCCGGATCCGGACGGGCCGGTTCACCTGGAGTTTCTCGCCGTAGTCGGCCCTGGAACATCCTCGTCTCCCCCTAAAAATCGGGTCAAGCCGACGCAGCCTGCCCCCCGGGCGCCAAATATACCTTCGAGCAGGTTTCTTCAAAAGAGCGAAAGTGGATCATCATGGGAATCGCCGGCGAGGCTTTCGGCCCTCAACTCCCCGCGGGCACCAGGGAGCTGAAGCAGGAGCGGGCGGTACGCACGAGGGAGCGCATACTCACCGCCGCCGCCCAGGCGTTCGCGGCCAAGGGCTATCCCGCTGTCACGATCCTGGACGTGGCCGAGGCAGCCGGCATGACGAAGGGTGCCGTCTACTTCCACTACGAGAACAAGGACGCCCTCGCGCTCGCGGTGACCGACCTGTTCTACCGCCGGATCGGCGAGATCGCCGACGCGGTCGAGGAGTTGGCCCTCTCTCCCATCGGCTCCGTGGCCGAGCTTCTGCTGCGGACGGCCACGGCGTTCCGCGACGAGACGGTCCTGCAGGCCGGGGCACGACTACAGCTCGAACGCCAACTGATCGGCATCCGGCTTCCGTTGCCCTTCCAGGGGTACACCGAGCTGATCGCCTCGTGGCTGGCCAGGGATCGCGAGACGGGCGCACGGGACGAACTCCCGGCGCCCGACACGCTCGCCACCGTTCTGGTCTCCGCCTTCTTCGGCGCCCAGCACATCTCGTGGGTGCTCGACGACCGTGCCGACCTGGTGGAGCGCACGACCGCGCTGGTGCGGACGATCATTCCGTCGGCCGAGGAGGACATCGAGATGTGTCCGTCCGCGCCACGACGATGTTGAGGCTCCGGACACCGAACCGTGTGACGGACCTCAACCAGCCGTGTTCTTCGGCCAGTCGAGGGCCGTACGGGCATGACGCACCGCCTCCTCGGCGGTCAGCCGCGCGCCGCGCTCGAAGCCTTCCGTGAACGCCGGTCCGCCCAGGGCCGCCCGTGCCGCTGCCGCGACGCGGTCGACGTCGCCGCGCTCGGCCGGCGGCAGCGGGGCGCCCACCCCACGGCGGGCCGCGTCCGCCGCCCCGAGCAGCAGCGCGGCACACTCGGCCGACGTCCCCGGTCCGCCCAGCGACGCCGCGCCCGCGAGGCCCTCCAGGGACAGGGCGAGGGCGCGCGGTTCGCCGAGGGAGCGGGCGACGTCCAGGCCGTGCAGGTGATGGCGGACCGACTGGCCGGCGTCGCCGCGGACTTCGGCGATGAAGCCGAGTTCCGCGAGGAGCAGATGGTCGCCCGCCTCCGAGGAGACGTCGGCGTGACCGTCGCGGATGTGCAGCAGGTGCGCCTGTGCCGCGTCGAGGTCGCCCGAGCGGCGGGCGCCGAGTGCGAGGCCCATCTCGGCGTGGATCTCGCCGTACCTGTAGCCCTGTTCGGCGGCGCTGCGGCGCGCCTGTTCGTGCAGGTCCCGGCCCTGGTCCCAGTCGCGGGCGAGCAGTGCGAGCCGGCCGAGCCCGGACAGCCGCGCCGACACCTCCGCCTCCAGGCCCAACTCCCGTGCCATGCGCAGCCCTTCCCGCTGAAGGCGGGCCGCTTCGTCGTACTCGCCCTTGATCTCGGCGAGCGCGGCCAGCGGTGACACGGTCTGCAACTCGCCCCACCGGTCGCCCAGTTCACCGAAGAGCTCGGCGCTGCGCAGCCCGTCCCGGCCGAGTGCGCCGAAATCGCCGCGGACCAGAGCGAGGGTGGCCCGCAGGCCGAGCGCGGCAGCCGTACCCCATTGCTCGCCGGCCGAGTCGAAGAGGTCGAGGGCCCGGGCGTTCAGCTCCGCGCTCGCAGTCGCCTCGCCCGCGCTGAACAGGCCGTACGCGCACAGCCAGAGGGCGCGGGCCCGGCGTACCGGATCGGGGACGGCGTCGGCCGCCGCCGTCGCCGTCGCCTCCGTGGGGTCGCCGGTGAGCAGCGCGAACGCGGCGTGCACCAGGGCGAGTTCGGGGGCGGCGCCGTCGGGAGTGGCGGCGAGGACGGTCGAGAGTCTGCGGCGTGCCTCAGTGAGGCGGCCGCGCAGCAGCCACCACCAGGACAGTGCGGTGGCCAGTCGTACGGCCTCGTCGGGCTGTCCGTCGGCGGCGCGGCGCACGGCCTCGTCGAGCGCCGCGCGCAGATTGCCGGCGTCCGCGTCCAGGCGGGCGAGCCAGGACCGCTGGCCCGCACAGCGCAACCGGGACTCGGCACGTTCGGCGAGCGCGAGGTAATGGCGCAGATGGCGGTCGCGTACGGCGGTGAGATCCTGCATCTCGTGCAGGCGCTCCATCGCGTACGCGGAGACCGACTCCAGGAGCCGGTAGCGGGGTCCGACGGGGCCCTCCACGACGACCACGAACGACCGGTCGACGAGCCGGGTCACCAGGTCGAGGACCTCCTCGCGCGCCACGCCGTCGCCCGCGCACACCGCTTCGGCGGCGGCCAGGTCGCAGCCGTCACTGTGCACGGCGAGGCGGCGCAGGACGATGCGCTCGGGCGCGCTGAGCAGTTCCCAGCTCCAGTCGATCATCGCCCGCAGCGTCTGCTGACGGGCGGGCGCACCGCGCTGCCCGGCGGTCAGGATCCTGAACCGGTCGCCGAGCCGGGCCGCCAACTCCCTTACGCCCAGGGCGCGTACGCGGGTGGCGGCGAGCTCCAGAGCGAGCGGGATACCGTCGAGGCGGCGGCAGATCTCGGCGACGGCTGCGCGGTCGGCCGGGTCGGCGGCGTCCGGGTCCTGCGGGAAGCCAGGGGCGGAGGCGGAGGCACGCTCGGTGAACAGCCGTACGGCGTCGTCGGTTCCGAGCGGCTCCACGAGGAACACGGCCTCGCCCGCCAAGCCGAGCGGTTCCTGGCTGGTGACCAGTACCCGCAGCCCGGGCGCGGTGCTCAGCAGCAGCTCGGCGAGTTCGGCGGCGGCGTCGACGACGTGCTCGCAGTTGTCCAGGACGAGCAGGGTGCGGCGGTCCCGCAGGACGGCGGCGAGGCGGTGCGCAGGGGACTGCGAGGGCGCCCCGGCCCCGGCGCCCGGCAGTGCGGACGGGGCGTCGTCCCGGATCCCGAGAGCGGAGGCCACGACCTGGGCGAGGTCGGCGGCGGTACCGCCCCGGACCCCGGAGAACTCCACGAGCCAGACGCCGTCGGGGAGTTCGTCCACCCCCGCCGTCCCGGCCGCCGCCCCCGCGAGCCGGGTCTTGCCCACGCCACCGGGGCCGGTGAGGGTCACCAGGCGGGCGGCGGTGAGGAGTTGGGCGAGACGGGTCAGGGCTACGGCGCGGCCGATGAGGGGGGTCAGGGGGATGGGGAGGTTCGAGTGGGGGGTCGTGAGGGGATTCGGAGTCGGTGGGGTGAGGGCGGGGGGCGGGGCGGTGGTACCGGGGGCGGGAACGGGCGTGGCCGGTGCCGAAGTAGCCGTATCGGCCGGTGCCGTTGTAGGCGTATCGGCCGGTGCCGATGTGGCCGTATCGGACAGCCTCGCAGCACCGCCGGGGTCAGCCGCGGCCTCACCGGGTGAGGTCGCACGCGCGCCCGAAGCCGACGCGGCCCCACCTGACACCCTCGCAGCACCGCCGGAGTCAGCCACGGCCCCATCGGGTGAGGTCACACCCGCGCCCAGTGCCGACGCGGCCGAATCGGACAGCCTCGCCCCACCGCCAGGGTCAACCACAGCCCCACCGCGTGAAGTCACACCCGCACCCGCAGCCGACGCGGCCGCACCTGACACCCTCGCAGCGCCACCGGCGTCAACCGCCGCCTCACCGGGTGAAGTCAAACCCGCGCCCGGAGCCGTCGTCGCCGCACCTGACACCCTCGCGGCACCGCCAGGGTCAACCCCGGCCTCACCACGTGAAGTCACACCCGCACCCGCTGCCGGACCGTCCGTGCCCGGCCCCGCCGCGCCCGCACCCGGCGCCACCGCACCCACCCCAGGTGCCCGCACCCCCGTACCGGCCGCCATGCCGACCGTCTGCCCCAACCCCGCATCCTGACGCAGCACCGCCTGATGGAGTGCGCTGAGCGCAGGGCCAGGGTCGACGCCGAGGTCTTCCGCGAGGCGGGATCGCAGGGACTCGTAGGAGGCGAGGGCCTCGCTCTGGCGGCCGGTCAGATAGAGCGCCCTCATCTGGAGGGCGCGCAGACGCTCCCGCAGGGGGTGACTGGCCACGAGGTCCGCCAGTTCGCCGGCGAGGAGCACGTGGTCCCCGGCCTCGAGGCGGGCCTCGGCCTGCTCCTCCAGCACGGACAGCCGCTGCTCGGTGAGGCGCCGCACGGCCCCCCGTACGAACTCCTCGTCGGCGAAGTCGGCGTAGGCGGGCCCCCGCCACAGGTCGAGAGCCTCGGTGAGCAGCGCGGCCCGGGCGTGCGGGTCCCGGACGGGGCGGGCCTCGGCCACGAGGGCGTGGAAGCGGACGGCGTCCACCTCGTCGGCCGCGGGGTCGAGCCGCAGACGATAGCCGGGGGCCTGCCGTACGACACGGTCCCGGCCGAGGACCCGGCGCAGTTGGGAGACCTTGGCCTGGAGTGCGCCGGACGGCTTGCCCGGCGGTTCGTCGCCCCAAAGGTCCTGGACGAGGCGGTCGGCGGAGACCGGCTTCCCGTCGTGCGTGAGCAGATCCGCCAGCAGTGCCCGGACCTTGAGCTCGGGGACCCTGACCGTCTCCCCCGCGTCGTCCCACACCACAAGTGCCCCGAGCACCCCGAACCGCATGCGGGCAACCGTACATGTCCGGCTGCGGCGGACCCGGATGCAGGGGCGCCCACCTGCGACGACGGTCGACCGTCAGCGAACCGTCAGCGGCTCCGAAGTCTCTCCGAAGCGCCGGCGCGCACAGTCGTTCCCGCCGGGCGACGTGGGGCGCCCGGCAGCGGAGCCATCAGGAGGGAGCGGCAGCCATGACCAGGTACGCGGGCAGGAGGGCCGTGGTCGTCGACCAGGCCAACGGGATCGGTCTGGCCATCGCGAAGCGGCTCGTGGAGGGCGGCGCGGAGGTCCTGCTGACCGCGGGCACCGCTCAGGAGCGGGCGTACGCGAGCGCCGAACTGGGTTCCGCGGCCCGGGTGGTCGCCCCGGACGCCGTCGAGTCCGCCCTCGGACCGGTCGACGGCACCGGCCACGGCGGCGTCGACCTCGTGTTCGCCGATGCCGTACCGACCGCTCGTCCGCTGCTGCCGCACCTCGACGACGGCGGCGCGGTGGTGCTCACCGCCGCCGCCCCGACCCCGGCGTCCGTGCGCACGCTCGCCGCCGAGCTCGCCCCGCGCGGCATCCGCGTCAACGCGGTGGCCGCGAGCTGTATCGAGGCGCCGGCCGGCGGCGCCGAACCCCTGCCGCCGCTGGGGCGCCTCGGCTCCGCCGAGGAGGTGGCCCGGGCCGCGCTGTTCCTCGCAACGGACGCGACGTTCACGACCGGCGCCCGGCTCCCCGTCGACGGCGGTCTCGGCCACCCGTAGCCGGACGTACGTGCCGGTTCGCCCAGCACCCGAAACGCCCCCAGCACACAGAACCCCGAACGCACACCGTCCCCAGACGATCCGGAGATCACGGCATGAGCACGTCTTCCAACACCACAACCACCCCCGGCAAGGACACCCGCGCCGCACCCGACGCGGAGGAACGGCGGAAGCTCCCGCTCTTCGCCCTGCTGGCCCTCGCCACGGCCGTCTTCATCACCAGCCTCACCGAGACCCTCCCGGCGGGCCTGCTCCCCGCGATGAGCGACGACCTCCGCATGAGCGAGTCCGCGACCGGCCAGACGGTGACGATCTACGCGATCGGCACCGCCCTGACCGCGATCCCGTTGACCGCGGCCACCGCGGCCTGGCGGCGCAAGGTACTGCTGCTGACCGCCATGGCGGGCTTCGCCGTGGCCAACACCGTCACCGCCGTGTCGTCGAACTACGGCGTGACGATGGCGGCGCGGTTCGTCGCGGGTGTCGCCGCCGGTGTGGCCTGGGCGCTGCTCGCGGGGTACGCCCGGCGCATGGCGCCCGTCGCGCTGCAGGGCAAGGCGATCGCCGTCGCCATGGCCGGTATTCCGTTGGCGCTCTCGCTCGGTGTGCCGGCCGGCACCTTCCTCGGCGAGACGCTCGGCTGGCGCACGGCGTTCGTGGCGATGACGGTGCTCACGGTGGTGCTGCTGGTGTGGATCTTCGTGGCCGTGCCTGACTACCCCGGGCAGCCGGCCGGTGAGCGCCCGAAGATGCTGGAGGCGCTGCGCGTCCCGGGCGTGGCCCCGGTGCTGTTCGTCACGCTGGCCTTCGTTCTGGCCCACACCGTGCTGTACGCCTACGTCGCCACGTTCCTGGAGGACCTGGGCATGGGCGGCGACACCGACGTGGTGCTGCTGGTCTTCGGTGCCGCCTCCCTGCTCAGCATCTGGATCGTGGGCGCCCAGATCCACCGCCGGCTGCGCTCCCTGACCATCGCCAGCACCCTGCTGGTGGCCGTGTCGGCGGCGCTGCTTGCCGTGCTCTCCGACACCACCGCCCTGGTGTACGTCGCCGCCCTCCTGTGGGGCCTGGGCTGGGGCGGCGTGCCGACCCTGCTGCAGACGGCCGCTGGCGACGCCGGTGGCGAATCCGCCGACGCGGCCCAGGCGATGCTGGTCACGCTGTGGAACGTGGCCATGGCGGCCGGCGGTGTCATCGGCGGCATCCTGCTCGACGTGGTCGGCAGCGACTCCTTCCCCTGGACCATGCTCCTGCTCCTGCTGCCGGTGCTCGTGGTCGTCGTCCTCTCCCGCAGCCACGGTTTCCCCGCGAAGCGCGTCGGCGCGTAGGACGCCGGACGGCCTCCGAACGTCCCTCCCCCGTGGGGGAGTTCGGGGGCCATCCTCGTGACGGCCCTGCACCTTCTGGCGACTGGGCGTAGGACAATCCCGTAGACCTGCAGAAACAGTTGGAGCTCCTGGAGGACCGTCCGCACCTGCCGTACGCGGCGGCGGACGGCGCCGGCCACAACGTCCGCCTCCACCAACTCCCGGTCGTGGGCCGCCCGTCGGGCGGCCGGCCCGACACCCTGGCGGCCGGTCGCTGACGCGCCCCCGCCGGGCCATGAACGGCCGCCGAAGGTACATCCCCCGGCCTTCGGCGGTCATCGGCCTTTTGTTCACGATCTGTTGACACTGCGTCCGACCCCGGACAGCACACCCCCGGCAGGCCGGTTCACCGGCATCTGTGCCGCCCGTCACACCTCCCGGTCCCCTTTCGGCGCTGGTCAGAGGGCGAAGTCGCGAAGTCGCCGTGCACCCCGTGAAATTTTCCTTCGAGAAGGTATTTTTGTGGCCGCGAGGCTGCTCGGTACACCTGCCGGGGTGCGAGCGATCGAGTTCTAGGGGGCGTGACGTCAGATGTCGTCAGGAGAGATACGCGCGGCGGATGCGGGCGAAGAAGCCCGCATGCAGACGTACCTCGAGGAGATCTTCAGTCCGCTCCACCGGGCGGAGCAACGCCGTTGGGCCCGGGCGTATCTGCGGGGCCTGCTCCATGGCACCTGCCGCAAGACGCCACGGCGGATGGCGCGGGCCGAGGCGCTGCCACCGGCCGCGGCACAGGGCATGCACCAGTTCATCAACGCCAGCCCGTGGGACTGGGCACCGGTCCGGAGCCGGCTCGCCCTGCGGGTCGCCGCGAGCACCACGCCGTACGCCTGGACCGTCGCCGAACTCATCATCCCCAAGCGTGGCGAGCACTCGGTGGGCGTGCACCGCCGCGTGGACGCCGGGACCGGACTGACCGTCAACTGCCAGCGGGCGGTGGGGCTGTTCCTGGCCGCGGGCGCCCACTGCTTCCCCGTGGACTGGAGTCTCGTCCTGAACGACGCCTGGGGCCGGGACCGGCAGCGCAGACTCCGGGCACGCATACCGGAGTCGGAGACCGCGCGTCCCGTCGGCGGCCATGTCCTCGACCTCGCCGCCGACGTCGTGGCGCAGCCCCGGCTGCCCGCCGTGCCCTGGGTACTCGACCTGACGCGCAGCGACGACGCGAGCGGCGTCCTGGCGGGGCTGGCCAGGCAGCAGTTGGACATCGTCTGCGAGGTCGACCCCGGCCAGATCGTGTTCACCGGGGACAGCTTCCCGACGGTGATCACCGTGGGCGAGCTGATGGAGGGCCGGTACGCCCGGAAGCCGCAGGTGATCACGCGGCAGGCGCCGGACGGCACGGTCAAGGCGATACCTATCCACATCTACGCAGGGACCGTGCGCCTGCCGCGGCGCAGCACCGGCCGGGAGGACGGCTCGGTCAGCTACCGCATCCTGAAGCTGCGCGCCCCGGACGGACGCCGGGCCGCCCGGTACTGGATCACCAGCCTCACGGACCGGAGCGTGGAGGAGGTCATCGCGCCGGTACGCAGCCGAGCCGCCGTCCGCACGGCCGTCACCGCACTGCGGAAGGAGTTCGGCGCCCTCGACTTCGAGGGCCGCTCCTTCCCCGGCTGGCACCACCACATGACCCTGGCCTCGGCCGCGTACGCCTTCCGAAATCTCCCCGCCGGCCCCGGCCTGGCTCCCGTCACGCCGGTGCCCGCCGCGGCGGGCACGGCCGCGAGCTGACGCGGCGCGAAGAGGAAGGCCCCCCACATGAGCAACGTACTCGTGGTGGAGCAGGACGCCTGCACCGCCGAAGCCCTGATGCGTGATCTGCGCCGGCAGGGATACACCACACTCAGCGTCGACACCGGCGCGCACGCCCTTCGCATCTACCGTGACGCCGATCTCGTCCTGCTCTCCCTGGAACTGCCCGATATCGACGGACTGGAAGTGTGCCAGTCCTTACGGGCCGAGAGTGACATCCCCATGATCGCTTTCACGCGTATCGACGAGGAACTGGAAAGGGTCCTCGCCCTCAGGGCGGGCGCGGACGACTGTGTGGTGAAAACCTGGGGATTCCGGGAAATCGGCGCACGTATCGAGGCGGTGCTGCGCCGTACCCGGCCCCGGTCGACCGTTTCCGAGACCATTTCGCTGCGCCCGCTCCACATCGATCCGCGAACCCGGGAAGTGCGTGTGCGCGACCGGATCGTCGACGTCACGTCGAAGGAATTCGAGCTGCTCCACCTGCTGGCCGCCAATCCGGAAACCGTGGTGACCCGGAAGGAGTTGATGGCGAAGGTCTGGGGCAGCAACTGGTCGCGGACCAGCCGCACCATCGACACGCATGTAAGCAGTCTGCGGGCGAAACTGGGATCCAGTGGATGGATCATCACGGTCCGCGGCGTCGGTTATCGAATGGGCCACGCCGGCTGACACTGGGCCCCGGGCGACTTCATGTCACCCGGGGCCATTTGCCGTGTCACGCAATCCGGTCGTCCAGGTCCCGCAGCAGCGAGTGGGCGGCGCCGGCGTCGCTCACCGCGCGCCGCGCCCACCAGACGGACGCCAGGTTCGAGGAGAACAGGGGGCGGCCGGGGTCCTCGCGGGCGAGCTCCGTGAGGGCGGCGATGGTGCCCATGCCCGTGCCGGTGAACAGCACCGCGGTGCCGTCCGCGAGCCCGCGTTCCCGTATGCGCCGCAGGATCTCCGGCGTGGTCACCCGGTACGGGTCGTAGTGCTCGCTCCCGTCCTGGTTCCGCGCCGCCGGGACGAGCACCACGTCGTCGACCTGCAGCCCGGCCCGCTCCCAGAAGGCGCGGGAGGTGTCGGTGAGCCACGGCTGGTAGGGCGAGACGAGCGTCAGGCGGGCCACGCCGAGCGCCTCGCACAGCGCGAGGATCGCCTGCGTCGACGACGCCACGCGATAGCCCACGCGCTCCGACAGTTCCTCGCACAACGCACGGTCGCCGTCGGGGTTCAGCAGGTAGTGCGAAGCACTGCAGGCCACCACGGCGGCGTCCAGGCGTAGTTCACCGAAGTCGCCGAGGGTGTCGGGGAGTACGCGGTTGTACGTCTCCAGCATTTCCTTGAGTTCCGTTCCTGGCGTCACCGGGAAACGCGCGGTGAACACATTCATTCCGGCGCCCGCCAAGTGGTTGAACTCCGGTTCCGCTGTGGGGTTTTCCGGCGGTACGACGAGCCCGAGCCTGGGGTTTGAGAAAAGGTCCATGCCCGCACCGTAGGACGCCTGTCACAGCGACGGCGGACAACTCCCCTGGAAATGACCTCGGGCGCACACCGGCCTTGCACTCCCTTTCCTACTTGACACTCCTTGACACTCCCTCACAGAGCCCTGACCCCAATCCCCTTGTTCTGCCCCGGAGTTCGGGAGAGCGTATGAACCACGGCCTGCCGAACCCTTGAGGAGTGAAGGCAATGACCACCGAAGAAATCCCCGAGGAAATACCGGCGCAGCCCCGCATTTCCGACGCGACCCTGCGGGATTCCGCGCACATGGCCGGCGTGGAGTTCGGCCCGAAGGACGCCGCGACCATCGCCCGTCTGCTGGTGAGGACCGGCGTCGAGCTGGTCGAGGTGGGCATGGTGTCGGGACCGGGCTCGAAGGACGCCGATCTCGTCCTCGCCACCCATGAGGCCGTCGGCCCCGAGCGCAGCATGACGCTGGTCGTGGTGCGGGACCGCCGGCAGGTCGCCGAGGCTCTCGACGAGGCCGAGCGGCTGGGCGTACGGCACATCATGTACTCCATCCCCACCTCCGAGCAGCACGCCCAGCTGAAGCTCGGCTCGTCCAGCCCCAAGTTCCTGCAGACGCTGGCCCGTTCGGCGATCTCGCAGGCCAAGGAGCGCGGCTTCCACGTCACCTTCAGCGGCGAGGACGGCGCCCGCACCCCCAAGGAGCGGCTCGTCCCCTACGTCGCCGCGGGCTTCGAGGCCGGGGCCGACCGGTTCCGGCTCGCGGAGACCGTGGCGTACCTGTCGCCCTGGCAGATGGAGAAGGTGATCGCCGGTCTCACCGCGATCGACGGTTCCGAGATCGAGATCCACTCGCACAACATGCTTGGCATGGCCGTCGCCAACTCCCTGGCCGCGGTGCGCGCGGGAGCCCAGTGGATCTCGGCGACCGTCGGAGGCATCGGCGAGCGCGGCGGCAACGCACCGCTGGCCGAGCTGCTCACCTCCCTGCGCGTCATCCACGGCGACACCCGCTTCGACCTGACCCATCTCACCGAGCTGTCGCGGGTCGCCCTCAAGGGCGCCGGTCTCGGCGAGGCGTTCCAGTCCGGGCCGACCACACCGCACGCCTTCGCCTACGAGCTGCCCGGTCAGCTCAACCATCCGGCGGCGTACGAGACGCTGCCCGCCGAACTCGTCGGCAACGTCCGCGAGTTGCGGGTCCGCAGCCGTCTCACACCCGCGCTCGTCAAGTGGGCGCTCGACGGCTCGGGCGTCTTCGTCGACGTCGAGGCGTTCACCCCGTGGCTGGTCGACCGGCAGGAGCGCACCGACGGCCCGCTCCTCGACCAGGACGCCATCCGCAAGGCCGCCATCGACTTCCAGGCCGCCTGAACACCACCCCAATTCACCCTGACACACCAGGAGTTGTGCCATGCCCACCGCCACTCTCAACGGCGTCTGCCCCGAATGCGAGACCGACCTGACCGTGCCGCCGATCGACCGGGGCGAGACCCTCTCCTGCCCCGAGTGCATGCTCACGCTGCGCGTCGAGGACGTCCAGGACGGGCAGCTGACCCTGCACATGGTCGAGGTGCAGCTGCGCGACTGGGGTCAGTGAGATGGCCAAGTCGGTAGCCATCGTCGCGGACCGGATCAGCTGGGAGGAACGCGAACTCATCAAGGCCGCGCCGGACTTCGGCCTGAACATCGAGTGGGTCAACGACGAGTCCCTGTGCCTCGGCCACCCGGACGCCCCCTCCGTGCAGGACTACGACGCGCTGCTGCTGCGCAGCCGCAGCTACACCCGCGGCGGCCTGATCGCCACCCTCGCCGAGGCGGCAGGCGTGCCGGTCCTCAACACGGCGAGGGCGGTGCACGCCTGTGAGAACAAGGCCGTCCTGCGCACGGTGCTGCGCACCGCCGGGGTGCCCGTGCCGGAGTACCGGCTCGTGCTGTCCCGCAAGGACTTCGAGAAGTCCCTCGACCAACTGGAACTGCCGCTGGTCCTCAAGCCGGTCTACGGCGGCATGGGCAAGCGCGTCACCCTGATCCGGCACGCCGACACCGCCCAGTCCGTGTACGACTACGTCGAGGATCTCGGCCACGCCTTCGAGCAGGCCTGCCTGGTCGAGCCGTACCTCGGCGGCGGCACGTCGGTGCGCTGCCTGGTCGTCGGCCACGAGCTGGTCGGCGCCGCGGAGTTCGCCTCCGGCGGCACCGACTGGCGCAACAACGCGGCGCTCGGCAACAGCAGCCGCGCCGTCGCCCACGACCCCGACGTACTGAAGATCATCGACGGGGTGGTGGCCGAACTCGGCCCCGGGATCTACGGAGTCGACCTCTTCGGCACCGCCGACGGCTACGTCGTCAACGAGGTCAACCACGCGCCCGGTTTCCGGGCGGTGGCCTCGGCGACCGGGGCGGACATCCCGTCGGCCGTCGCCCGCTACGTGCAGGAGCTGATCGCATGATCCGCGCGGGAGTCGTCGGCGCCTCCGGGCTCGCCGGCGGCGATCTCATCCGACTGATCACCCAACACCCCGATCTGGAGCTGACCTTCCTCGGCGGCTCCTCCAACATCGGCCGGCGCCCGGCCGAGCTGCACCCGAATCTCCGTCTCGACCTGGGCCTGACGGTGCAGCCGGTCACCGAGGAGATCGCCGACCAGGTCGACGTCGTCTTCCTGGCCACGCCCGCACCGGTGTCCGCGGAGCTGGCCGCGCTGCTCGCGGACCGGGTGCCGGCCGTCGTGGACCTCAGCGGCGCCTTCCGGATCCGCACCCCGGAGCTGCACGACCGCTGGTACCCGAAGGTCAAGCGCCGCACCGACCTCGCGGACCGCTTCGTGTACGGCGTACCGGAGCTGATCGGCGACCAGTTGACGGACGCGGCGCTCATCTCGCTGCCCGGCTGCTACGCCACCGCGATCACCCTGGGCCTCGCCCCGCTCACCCTCGGCCTCGGGCTGAACCTGAAGACCGTGGTGGTGGACGGCAAGAGCGGCTCCAGCGGCGGCGGCCTGCAGCTGCGCACCTCCGACCTGCACCCGTTCCGCAGCGGCGCCATCACCCCGTACTCCCCCACCGGGCACCGGCACGCCGCCGAGGTCGGCGACTTCCTGGAGCGCGGCAAGCCCGGCACCGTCGGCTCGCTGAGCATGTCCGCGTACGGCGTCTCGCATGTGCGCGGCCTGCTCACCAGCTCCTACGTGTTCACCGACGACCCGGTCGACCAGCGCGAGCTGCAGCGGGCGTACGTCCGCTACTACAAGGAGCACCGCTTCGTGCGGGTGCGGCGGCACGCCGAGACGCTGATCCCGGTGCCCGACCCGCAGGCCGTGCTGGGCTCCAACTACTGCGACGTGACCGCCCTGCACGACGAGGAGGGCGGCCGGATCGTCGTACTCGCCGCCCTCGACAACCTGGTCAAGGGCGCGGCGGGCCAGGCCGTCCAGGCCGCCAACATCCGGTTCGGGCTGCCCGAGGAGACGGGTCTGACGATGCAGCCGGTGATGCCCGCATGAGCGGGACGGCAGCCGGGACCGCGCCCACCGTGGTGAAGCTGGGCGGCAGTTGCCTGGACGACCTCGCTGGCGACTGGTGGGACGACCTGGCCCGGCACGGCCGGGAGCGGCCACTGGTCCTGGTGCACGGCTGGTCCAAGCCGCTGAAGCGGCTCAGCCCGCGCTACAGCGAGCCGTCGGCGATCCTGCGCGACCGGTACGGCAACCAGAGCCGCTGGACCACGCCCGAGGTCATCGCGGACATCAAGACCGTCAGCGCCCGCCTTGGCGAGGAGGTCCTCGGCCGCCTCGAACAGCGCGGCATCGCCGCGGAACGGCTGCTCGGCAGCGACGGACTGGTCGCCGCCGGCGAGGGCGAGCGCTGGTGGTGGCAGGACAGGCAACTCGTCGAGCTGGAGAACCTGGTCGGCCCGATCACCGGGGTGGACCCGGCATCGCTGAAGAACCTCCAGCCGGGCCACGCCTACCTCGTCACCCCGCTGGCCAGGAACGCGGCGGGCCAGGAGGTCAACACCGACGCCGACCGGGCCGCCGCCGCCATCGCCGCCGCCACCGGCGCCACCGACCTGGTGCTCGTCACCGATGTCGCCCATCTGCTGATCGACGGGGAGCCGGTGCGCCGGATCACCGCGAAGGCCGCGGGCACCTTCCGCGACAAGGGCGCCACCGGCGGCATGCGCAAGAAGCTGCGCGCCGCGGGCGAGGCCCTGGACGGGGGCGTGGAGCGCGTCGTCATCGGCAGCGCGACCGTCACGGATCTGCTCGCCGCCCGCACGGGCACCGCCATCACCCGCACCTGAGGAGCAAGCACGTGGCGCACTCCCGCGTACTCGTCGTCAACAACGGAACGCTGTCCCTGAAGCAACTCCGCAGCAGGTTCGAGGAGTTGGGCTCGGACACCGAGGCGGTCGACGCCGCGTCCGTGCCCGCCCGGCTCGACGGCCGCTACCAGGCGATCGTCCTGAGCGGCACCAAGGTGCGGGCCTACGACCGCGATTACTACAAGCCGCTCGTGGACCTCGTCATGACCTCCGACGTCCCGGTCCTCGGGATCTGCGGCGGCATGCAGATCCTCGCGGTCGCGGCCGGCGGCCGCCTGGCCGAGGGACCGCAGCGGGTCGGCGGCCACGAGGCGCAGGTCGACAAGTCGGAGCCGCTCTTCACCTACGTGAAGCCGACGGTGACGGTCTTCCACCGGCACACCCTCTATCTCCAGGAGGCCCCCGAGGGCTTCCGCTCCATCGGCCGCTCCGAGCACGCGCCCGTGGAGTTCCTGCGCTCCGACGACGGCCGCATCTTCGGCGCCCAGGCACATCTGGAGTTCCGCAGCGACGGCCTGGAGATCCTGCGCGGCTTCGCCCAGCTCTACCGGTGACGGCCCCGAATTCCCGTACTCGATCAAGGATTTGGACTAGGCAATGAGTGATCTGGAAACCTCGCAGGACCCCGCGTTCACGGTCCACCTGAACGGCAGCGGCGGCGCGCTCAAGGGCTGGGTGGTCGTCGACACGCTGTACGAGGGTCTGGCCATGGGCGGTGTGCGGATGACCCCGGGGGTCACCGAGGAGGAGGTGGCCGGCCTCGCCCGTGACATGACCCAGAAGTTCACGCTGGCCGGGCTGCCCATCGGCGGCGCGAAGGGCGGCATCGTCTCCGACGGCACCGACCGCGAGGAGACCTTCCGCACCTTCGGCCGCACCGTGAAGCCGCTGCTGCACGGCGGTATCCACCTCGGCATCGACATGGGGGTCACCCCGGCCGACCGGGCCGTGTTCTTCGCCGAGGCCGGCTACGACCCCCGCTACCGCTCCGGTGCCCCGGACATGCCGATCGACTGGCGCACGTACTACGAGCCGTTGATCGACTGCACCGGACACGGCGTCGGGGTCGCGGCGGTCACCGCTCTGGAGGCGAGCGGCCGCAGCGGTCCTGCCCGGGTCGTGGTGCAGGGCTTCGGCGCGGTGGGCCGGGCCGTCGCGCGGTTCCTGGAGGACCGCGGGCATGTGATCGTGGGCGTCGCCGACGTCGAGGGCACCATCAGCGCCGACCGGCTGCCGGTGGCCGAACTGGTCGCCGTCACCGACGAGTTCGGGCGGATCGACCGCTCCCGACTGCCGCAGCAGGTCACCGTCACCGCAGAGCCGGACGCCTGGCTCGACGTCGACGCCGACCTGCTGATCCTGGCGGCGCAGAAGCACGCGCTGAACGCGGACAACGCCCACCGGCTGCGCGCCGGCCTTGTGGTCGAGGGCGGCAACATCTCCTCCACCGCCGAGGCGCGGGAGAAGGTGCGGGCCTCGGGCGCCTTCCTGGTGCCGGGCGTGATCGCCAACATCGGCGGGGCCGGTTCCGCCGCCCTGGCCGTCACCCGGGTCGTGCCCTTCGACCTGCCGGCGGAGGCCCGTAAGGCATGGGTCTTCGACTGGGTCGGCGACTGCGTCCGCCGCAACACTCGGGACCTGCTGGAGATCGCCGCCGGGAGTCCGGGCGACCCGCTGACCGAGCTGCTCGACGTCCGCGGAAAGGAGCGCGGATGACCACGGCGGCGACCGAGCGCGCCACCCCGGGCCCGGCTCCGCACGCGGCCGAGTACCGGCGCCGGGGCTGGTGGCGGGACGAGACCTTCCTCGACGACCTGCACCGCCAGGCACGGATACGGCCGCACAAGCTCGCGATCGCGGGCCGCCGGATCGCCGAGTCCCGCACCGACACCCTCGACTACGCCGAACTGGCCCGCCTCACCGACCGGTTCGCGCTGGCACTGCTCGAACTCGGCGTGCGACGCGGGGACTTCGTCGCTGTCCAGCTCCCCAACCGGTGGGAGATGGTGGCGCTGATGTTCGCCGGCATGCGGGTCGGCGCCGTCATCTGCCCGATGTCGCCAATCTGCCCCGAGGACGAGCTGCGCCACCGTCTCGGCCTCACCGAGGCCCGGGTGTGCGTGACGCTCCCGGAGTGGTCGGGCACCCCGCTGGCACAGATCGTCACCGACCTCAAGGACGAACTCCCCTCCCTCGACCACGTGTTGGTGGTGGACGGGCAGGCCCCCGAGGGCGCGCTGTCCTTCCACGACCACTTCGTGGCCACGGCCCGCGAGGAGCACCGGGCCGCCGACCTGGACGGCCTGGCGCTGACGGCCGACGAACCGTTCGTCGTCCTGTTCACCTCCGGCACCACGGGCGAGTCCAAGGGCGTGCTGCACAGCCAGAACACCGTCCACTCCGCCGTACGCGGCTATGTGGACGCCTTCGGGCTCGGCGACGACTGGGTCGCCGCCGTGTCCACGCCTCTCGTCCACTACTCGGGCTTCGCACAGGGCGTCCTCGCGGGCGTCATGGTCGGCGGCACGGTGGCGTTCCAGGACATCCGCAGGAACGAGGCGCTGCTCGACCTGGTCGAGCACTACGGCGCCACACTCCTGTACGGGCCGCCCGCCACCCTCGCCGACGTGGCCGCCTCGCAGCGGACCCGGAAGCGGGACACGAGCTCCCTGCGGCACGTGGTGATCGGCTCCGCGCCGGTCCTCGCGGAGCTGGCCGCCGAGGTCCACGACGCCCTCGGCGCCCGCGCCCACTCGCTGTGGGGCATGTCGGAGAACGGTCCGGTCACCATGACGCGGCCCGAGGACCCCGACGACTGGGCGGCACACAGCAACGGCCGCGCCATCGACGCCATGGAGATCCGCGTCGACCTTCCCCCACTCTCGGCTTCGCTCGAACGGGGGGACCCCCATGGCATCGACGGGGAGAACGGGGAGAGCGGTCTCGTGGGCCGGCTCCGGGTACGCGGAGCATCCCTCGCGCTCGGCTACCACCGGCGCGAGGAGGCGTTCGCGGCGGAGCTGGGCGCGGACGGCTGGTTCGACACCGGGGACCTGGCGCGGGACGACGGCCGGGGCGGCATCCGCATCATCGGCCGCGCCCGCGACGCGATCCACCGCGACGGCGTGGTGGCGCCGATGACGGAGCTGGAGGCGCTGATCGGCAGCCACCCGAAGGCGGTCGAGGCCGCGGTGGTGGGTCTGCCGTCGGAGTCGGCCCCCGGCGGGACCGAGATCTGCGCGGTGGTGGTCCCGGCCGGCGGCGCGGTCCCGTCGCTCGACGGCATCCGCAGCCACCTGCGGGAGTCGGGCCAGGACCCCCGCTTCCTCCCGGACCGCCTGGAGCTGCTCCCGGCTCTCCCGAAGACCTTGACGGGCAAGGTCCGCAAGGCGGAGCTGCGACAGCGGTACGGAGCGCCGACGAGCTGACCGGCTCGGCGTACCGGCGAGTCGGCGGTCCGGTCGCCGGTACGCCGAGACCCCGCCCCATCGGCCCGCCTGCCCGCCTGCCCACCTGCTCACCGCCGGCTGATTGGCCGATCCACTGAGCCACCCAGCCACCGACCCGGCGCGGCCGCCTCCCCGACAGACCAGCCGCCCCTCTCCCCCATCCCCCAACCCGTCCTCACCCTCGCCCTCATCCTCGTTGGAGCCAGAAATGCCCGAACCCGCACCGGTCTCCATGTCGGCGACGCTCGCCGCCGACGAGGCCATGGCCCGGCGGCGTCGCGCCGGGGAGCAGGTGCTGTCGATGACCAGTGGCGAGATCGGCCTGCCCGCCCACCCCGCCCTGCGGGAGCGGCTGGCCGCCGCGGCGGAGGAGAACGCGTACGGCCCCGTGCCCGGGAGTGAGGCGCTGCGTGCGGCCGCCGCCGGGTACTGGGGGCGACGCGGACTCGCCACCGATCCCGCACTGGTCGTCGCGGGTCCGGGCAGCAAGCCGCTGCTGTTCGCGCTGCTGCTCGCCGTCGGCGGCGACGTGGTCGTGCCCGTGCCGAGCTGGGTGAGCTACGCGGCGCAGGCCAAGCTCGCGGGAGCCCGCCCCCTCGGCGTACGGACCCCGCCAGGCCAGGGCGGTGTGCCGGACCCGGAGCGGCTGCGCGAGGCGGTCACCGAGGCGCGTGCCGCGGGGCGGGATCCGCGGTCCGTGGTGGTGACGGTGCCGGACAACCCGACAGGCACCGTCGCCTCACCTGAAGTGGTGCGTCAACTGGCACTGGTGGCACAGGAGTTGGATTTGGTCATCATCTCGGACGAGATCTACTGCGACCTCGTGTACGCCCCCTCGGCGCCCGCCGAGTCCCCGGCCCGGCACGCCCCCGAGCGCACCGTCGTCACCACCGGGCTCACCAAGAACCTGGCGCTGGGCGGCTGGCGCACCGGGGTGGCCCGGCTGCCGGACGGCGACCTCGGGCGGGCCCTGCACGGCCGGCTCGTCTCGATCGCCAGCCAGATCTGGTCCAGCCCGACGGCACCCGTGCAGACGGCGGCCGCGTACGCCTTCGGCGAGCCCCCGGAGATCACCGAGCACATCGCGGCGAGCCGCCGGCTGCACGAAGCGGTGGCGCGCACGGTCGCCGACCGTTTCACCGCGGCCGGCGCCCTCCTGGCCCCGGTCCGCGCGACCTGCTACCTCTACCCGGACTTCGAACCGCTCCGGGACCACCTGGCGCGGACGCACGGCGTCCTCGACGGCGACGACCTGGCCCGTTTCCTCACCGACCGCCACGGCCTCGGCGTACTCCCCGCGAGCGCCTTCGGCGAGTCCCGGCACGCACTGCGCATCCGGGCCGCCACCAGCCGCCTCTACGGCGACACGGACGAGCAGCGCCGGGCCGCCCTCGCGGCACCGGACCCTCTCGAACTGCCGTGGATCCGTGGGGCAGTTGATCGCATAGCCGCGATCCTCACCGACCTCACCGGCACGGCGGCTCTCTCCCTCACCCCGCAGTCCTGATTCCCAACTCCCACGAGCCCAGGAGAACCTTCCCCATGTCTGACCAGATCCTCTTCGAGGCCCTCTACCAGGGCGAACGTCACGTCGGCTTCGGCCTCCCCGAGCCGGGCACCGAGCAGACCCTGTACCGGGTCGCCGACGGGCAGCTCGCGGCGGCGTTCATCGCCACCGACGGCTCGGCGGACGCGATCAAGGCCGCCGTCACCGAAGGCGCCGAGGCGGTCACCGTCACCGCCGGCGACCCGGAGTTGCGGCCGCTGCCGCCACTGCTTCCGACGGCCACCGGGAACGCCCTGCTGAGCGGCTTCATGGGCACGCACAAGAAGAAGTGGGGCGGGAAGTCCGCCCCGGAGGGCGAGTTCACGCCGCCCAAGTGGTTCTTCAAGGGCTTCGGCGACTGGGTAAGGCTGCCGGGCGAGCCGCTGACCGTGCCCGCGAACCCGGTCGCCCTCATCGAGGAGCCCGAGGTCGCCCTCGTCTACGTCAACGACGCCGACGGCACCCCGCACTACGCGGGCTACACCTTCGGCAACGACCTGTGCGACATCGGCCTGCACCGCCAGGACCCCGGCTACAACCCGTACTGCAAGCTGTGCGACACCGCCCTCACGCCCTGGCTGTTCCTCGGCGAGCCGCCGGCCTCGGTGACCGGCCGGGTCACCATCGAGCGGGACGGCGCGACCGCCTGGGAGGGCAGCTTCGACTGCGGCGACGACGCCCTGTACTTCCGGATCCGGGACATGGCGGAGCACCTGTTCTCGTTCCCTGCGGTGCGCCGGCCCGGACTGGTCAACTACGTACTCCTGGGCGCCGACGAGGCCAGCTTCCACGACGGTTTCCGGATCGCCGACGGCGACCGCATCGCCATCGACGTCAAGAGCCACGGCGTGGCCTTCGACAACACGGTGCGGTACGTCTCCCCCGCTCCCCTCGTCTGAGAGGCAGACTCCATGACCGCGGTCGTCAGAAAACAGGTGCACCTCGCGGCGCAGCTGCCCGGCATTCACAACGTGACCGTGTGGTCCGACCCGCGGTCACGGAGCCAGATCGCCCTCGACTCCTTCGTACGGCTCGCGCGGACCGCCGAACGCGGCAGGTTCGACTTCTTCTTCCTCGCCGAGGGACTGCGACTGCGCGAGCACAAGGGCGAGTTCTACAACCTGGACGTCGTGGGCCGCCCGGAGAACCTGACGCTGCTCGCCGCGCTCTCCGCCGTCACGAACCGGCTGGGACTGGCCGCCACCGTCAACGCCACCTTCAACGAGCCGTACGAGGTGGCGCGCAGGCTGGCGACCCTGGACCACCTCAGCGGCGGGCGCGCGGCCTGGAACGTGGTCACCAGCTTCGACGCCTTCACCGGCGAGAACTTCCGCCGGGGCGGCTTCCTCGCCGAGGCCGATCGTTACAGCCGGGCCGCCGAATTCCTGCGTACGGCACGGGAGTTGTGGGACAGCTGGGCCGACGACGCGGTGCGGGCCGACGCGCGGACCGGGGAGTTCGCCGACTCCGGCGCTGGTGCGTTCGCGCACCGGGGGCGGCACTTCGACATCGCGGGGCGGTTCAACACGCCGCGCGGTCCGCAGGGACATCCCGTGGTCATCCAGGCCGGGGAGTCCGACGCGGGGCGGGAGTTCGCCGCGCGAGACGCCGACGTCATCTTCAGCAAGTACAACTCGCTCGACGAGGCCCGCGCCTTCTACCGGGACGTCAAGGGACGCCTGGCCCGGTACGGCCGCCGCCCCGACGACCTGTTGGTCGTCCCCACCGCCACCGCCGTGGTCGCCGACACCGACGCGGAGGCCGTGGCGTACGCCGAGGAGATCACCCGCGCCCAGGTGAGCCCGGGGACCGCGATCGCCCACCTGGAGGCGGTGTGGGGCCGCGACCTGTCGGCGTACGACCCGGACGGGCCGCTGCCCGACGTCGACCCGGAGCCCGACTCCCAGCTCCTGAAGGGACATTCGGTGTTCCGCAACAGCAGCCGCCGGGAGGAAACGGCACGGCGGTGGCGCAAGCTGGCCGAGGAGCGGGGGCTGAGCATCCGCGGGCTGGTCATCGAGGTCCACGGCGGCCAGACCTTCGTCGGCAGCCCGCGCACCGTGGCCGACGCCATCGACCACTTCGTGCAGAGCGACGGGGCCGACGGCTTCGTCCTTGTCCCGCATCTGACGCCCGGCGGCCTGGACGACGTGGTCGACCGGGTGGTGCCGCTGCTGCAGGAGAAGGGCGTCTTCCGCGAGGACTACACGGGGACGACGCTCCGGGACCACCTGGGCCTGCGCCCGCGCACCCGCACGTCCACCGAGGAGGACTCGTGACCGGCACCCCGCTGCACCTCGCCGTCGCCTTGGACGGCGCGGGCTGGCATCCGGCGGCCTGGCGGGCCGCGGACGCCCGGCCCGGCGAGCTGTTCACGCCCGGCTACTGGGCCGACCTGGTGGCCGAGGCCGAGCGTGGCCTGCTCGACTTCGTCACCCTGGAGGACGCCCTGGGCCCGCAGTCCGCGGCCTTCCACCGGCTCGACGACCGCGTCGACCAGGTCCGGGGCCAGTTGGACGCGGTGCTGCTCGCCGCCCATCTGGCCCCGCTGACCACGCACATCGGCCTGGTCCCCACCACGAACGTCACGCACACCGAGCCTTTCCACATCGCCATCGGCATCGCGACCCTCGACCACGCCGCCGAGGGCCGGGCCGGCTGGCGCCCGCAGATCTCCGCACGCGCCACCGACGCCGCCCACTTCGGCCGCCGTACGACACCACTGCTGACCGACGAGGACGTGCGCGACCCGGAACTGATCGCGGCGCGGCTGCGGCCGCTGTTCGCCGAGGCCGTCGACGTGGTGGAGGTGGCGCGGCGGCTGTGGGACAGCTGGGAGGACGACGCGGAGATACGGGACACCGCGACGGGCCGCTTCATCGACCGCGCCAAGCTGCACCACATCGGCTTCGAGGGCCCGCACTTCACCGTCAAGGGCCCCTCGATCACGCCGCGTTCGCCGCAGGGCCAGCCGCTGGTCGTGAGCCTGGCGCACGCCTCCACGCCGTACGAGTTCGCGGCGCACGCCTCCGATGTCGTGCTGGTCACCCCGCACAGCCTCGTGGGCGCCCGGGCGATCCTCGGGCAGGTCGACGAGGCGGTGGCGGCGGTGTGCCGGGACGTACGGGCCCGGCCGCTCAAGCGGTTCGCGGAACTGCTCGTCTTCCTGGACGACGAACCGGGCGCCGCCGCCCGCCGCAAGGCCTCCTTGGACGCGCTGGACGGCGCCGAACTCGCCTCGGACGCCGAGATCTTCACGGGCACGCCCGGCGACCTGGCCGACCTGCTGCTCGACTGGCGCACCGCCGGCCTCGACGGCTTCCGCCTGCGCCCCGGCACCCTGCCGCACGACCTCGCCGCGATCACCCGCGCCCTGGTCCCGGAGTTGCAGCGACGCGACGCGTTCCGCACCGCCTACGACGCCACGACCCTGCGCGGACACCTGGGTCTGGCCCGCCCGAACAGCCGCTACGCAAACGCAGGTTCCGGAACCGGATGAGCCGGCGACCTCAGGGAGCTATTCCGACGCCGTCGATGCGGCTCCAGGATTTCTCCCGGGCGGCGGTCATGGCCGGCCAAGCGAGCCCGCCCGGCCGTGCGTTGACCCGTGACGCGTAGGGGCCCGGGTGGAAGTCCGGGTCGTAGAAGCAGCCGGTGCCGTACGTCTCGTCGAACGCCGCGCACGATGCCGCGATCGACCGGGCCGTCGGCTTCTTTCCGGTGCGCACCCACGCGTCCAGGGCGGAGATGGAGTTGGCGTACTCCGAGTTGCTCAGTCCGCTGTGCTCGCTCTCGCCGGTGAACGTCTGCACCAAGTACTTCTCCCGGTGCGCGCCTTGGAGGGAGGCTCGGTAGGCCGCCTCGTGTTCGACGAACGCCGTCGGGTCGTCGATCGCGTGGAGGGTGAGGACCGGGATGGCGACCTTGCCGGTGAGGTCGCTGTCGTAGGACAGGTCCCGTACGGCGGTCGGGTCGGCGGAGAACCGCGCGACGCCGGCGTTGAGCGCCTTGTCGTCGTGTGAACCGGCGTACCGCACGCCCTGGTTGCTGAACGGATTGCGGTCGCCGAGCCGGTTGTGCACGATGTCGCGGAAGGTGAAGGTCGCGAACCGCAGGTGTGACTCCAGGGTGCGCTCGGGGATCTTCGTGACGGCGAGGATGTCGTCGAGGTTGCGCTGCTGCAGCGCGGTCCGCTCCTGCGGGGCGGATGCGAATCCCGTGCATTCCTGCAGGCGGGCGCGGAGCCCGGCGGATGTCATGGTCGAGTCGGCGCGCAGCCCTTGCCACAGCGGGTACTGGGGCTCGCTGGGACGCGGGTGGTTCTGGCAGTAGTACTGGTAGACCACGCGCAGGTCGACCCGGTAGTCGTAGCCGCGTGAGCCGCCGCCGAGGACGCCGTTGGTGAGCAGGGCTCCGTCGTACGGCCCGTTCTTCTTGCCGTAGGTCTCCACGACCTTGGCGGCGACGTTCCCGCCCCAGGACTGGCCGTGCACGTAGGTGCGTTTCGGCTTGCCGAACTCCTCTACGAACAGGCGCCGCAGGTTCTCGGTGTCGGCGGCCGCCATCCGGGTGCCGTAGCCACCGCGCCGATAGGACGAGCCGGCCCAGGCGTAGCCCTCGTCCACCATGACCGACCAGCGGTCCAGATCGTCGACGCTGCGGCCGGGGTCGGAGCCTTCGCCGAGGTCGGGGCCGCCGTGGGCATGTACGACGAGCGAGCCGTTCCATGTCTTGGGGACGGCGATCGCGTAGAAGGCCCCGTTCGCATCCTGGCCGGTGTAGCAGGTGGCCTTTCCCGCCAGGTTCGACGGGCATGCGGTGGAAACCGGATGGCCCGCCTCAGCCTGGGCCGAAGGCGCGCTCGTGAGAGCGCCGACTACGACGCCGGCAAGGCAGGCGGCCAACCCGATTCGGCGCTGCTTGGCCGACCGGAACCGTCTGGGGATGCGTGCGAACGTTCGGGTCCTGTCCATGCTGCGGCTCCCTGTACTCGCGGACGCACCGTTGCGCCGCGAGTGGTGATGCTAAGGAGGCCGCGACCGAGGGGCCACGCTCTTGATCGTTATGTTCATTGTGTTCTCACAGCACTGCGCCGCCCTCGGCCTACACCTCTCAGCCGCTCGGCCCGAGCCTTCCGCCGTACGCAGTCAAGCCCGAAACTAGGCTTCACTGTCATCGGCGTAGTCGCTGTCCTCGTCGCCCTCGTGGCCCTTGGCGCTCACAAGAGCCCACACGACAAAGGCGAGCACCAGGCCACCGAAGATCGCCGTGGTGAGGTAGCCCTGGATGATGCCGATGATCAGTAACACGGCACCAAATGCCAGCATCAGGACCAAGGCACACACGCCGACCTCCGGAATTGGCATCCGTCCCGGCTTCGCATCATACGAGCGTTGCTCGGACCCCGTGAATCCCAACTCCGCCGCATTCCGCACCGTCAGGTGACAGCAACCAACCGCGACATGAGGCTGACGAACTGACGTCGCTGAGCAACCGTCAAGGGCGCCAACACAGCTTCTTGGATCTGGTCGATCACGTCGTCGAGGTCGAGGAGGGTGTCCAGGCCCTGGGGCGTAATCGTCACGATGTTTCGACGCTTGTGGTCGGGGTTGACCCTGCGTTCGATGAGGCCGCGTGATTCGAGTTCGGTGAGTGCCGCGGTGACGTCGCTTCGGTCGATCCCGGTATCGCGGCCGAGGTCGGCCTGGCTTGCGGGCCCCCACTGCTCGAGTGCGGCGAGCAACCGGTAGTGGTACCCGCGCAGGCCATCGCCCTTGGCTTCGAATCCGGCGGCGAGCAGTGCCGCGGACTGCGCGTAGGCCCGACCGATGAGCCAGGTTGGGCGGTCCTTGAGCCGATCCGGCGTACGGCCGGGCTGAACGGGATGCGCAGGCATGCCTGCAGATTACCCAATTGTGGGGACGGCCAACAATGCCCATGTTGGATGTATGTTGGACAAGCCAACATTGGCTGGGCCAACATAGGAGGCGGGCGCAGCACGTATCCACCACCCACCCACGCGCCGCGTCCCCGGCGGCGACGAACCGATGGCGGACCCGCAACTCGACCAGCCGCAGCGCATCGCCGGCTTCGAATCCATCACCAAGGAGATCTGTCGATGAACACCACGCCCGCCAACGAACCCGATCGCATCCTCGTGGTCGGCCGCAGCCCCAGCGTCCTCGTCGCCGCAGTCGACATCCTGCGCGCCAAGGGCTACACCGCCGACGCGACCAACCAGTTCGACCACGTCCTCGACGACTACGACGTCACCGACCTCGACGTAATGGTCTTCGGCGGGATGGTCCCGGCCGACACCAAGCAATACCTGCGCGGCGAAGTCTCCAAGCGCAACCCGCGGGTGAGGTTCATCCAGGGACTCGCAGGCATCGCCGGTGTCATCGCCGCCCAGGTCGAGGCCCTCACCTCCGACGAGCAACTAGGCCCGGACGGTGCCGAAATCACCTACGACGCCGCCCGCCGATGCGCGCAGCTGACACTCGAAGAACCCGCACACGCCACCGTCGAGGCCCTATGGGTCACCTCCTTCACACCCCCCGAGCCCAAGAGCACCTCGACGCGAGTCTTCGACGGCAATCTCGAGGCCGGATTCCACACGATCCCGCTGCCCGACCGGGTGCCGTTTGAAGCCTCCTTCACCACCGTCGCCGTCGACGACCTGGTCCGCGTGTTCACCGTCGGCGCGATGCCCAACGCGATCACACGGATGGCCCCTACCTCGGCGAACGACAAGCGACTCCCCGAAGTCCGCCAGGTCACCACGAGCAGCAATGACGACTGACGCAAGCGAGGACGGTTCAGGCTCCCGGCCCGAGCTTCCCAGCCGTACCACCCACACGAAAAGGGCCCCCGCAGGCTCTCGCCCGCGAAGACCCTTCGCACCGTCGGGACGACAGGATTTGAACCTGCGACCCCTTGACCCCCAGTTGCGGAGCCCCGGAGCGGCGTGCGATGGGTCGTTCTTCGAGGTCAGTGTCCAGCGTACTCAGCCGAGTAGAGGAGTCTGTGTGTTCAGGCCTCCGCCGGACGGCCCCGTCGCCTCACGCACCGCCTTCCAGTGATCGAGGGGAGCCACTGCGAGCTCTGGTGCCTCCATCGGCGCGCTTCAAGCGAGAGCCGGCAAGTCAGCACATCTGCACGGTCCTTGCACACTGAGTCATCTGCGCCCGGCGGGAAATGCTCAGGTAACCGTGAGCTCTATCGTGTGCCGGCCTGTTGCCCCGTCAGGCAACGGCTTGTGCACCCGTCCTGTCTGTACCTGGCCGGTGTTGTCGGTGGCGCGTACTTGCAGGCGATGCTTGCCGGGCGTCGCCTGCCACGGCCAGCTCCACTGCCGCCATGTGTCCACCGACGGCACCGCCGCGAGCTGTGCCTGCTGCCATGGCCCGTCATCCACGCGAACCTCCACCACGGACACCCCACGATGCTGCGCCCACGCCACCCCGGCCACCATCACCAGACCTTGCTCCAGACGCTTGCCCGCGGCCGGTGTGTCAATCCGCGACTGTGTCTTCACCGGAGCCAACGCCGCGTAATCCCGCCGCACCCAATAGGCGCTGAAGTCCGAGAAACGACTCAGCTCCAGCTCCGTCAACCACTTCGTCGCAGATACGTATCCGTACAGTCCGGGCACCACCATCCGGACCGGGAACCCGTGCTCGACCGGCAGTGGCTCCCCGTTCATTCCGACCGCCAGCAACGCGTCCCGCCCGTCACGCAACGCTGCCGTCGGCGTTCCGGCCGTGTAGCCGTCCACGGAACGGCTCACCACCTGATCCGCCCCGCCCTCCGGCTCGACTTCATCCAGCAGATCCTTGATCGGTACCCCCAACCACCGCGCGTTGCCGATCAACTCACCGCCGACCTCATTGGACACACACGCCAGCGTGATGTACCGCTCCACCATCGGCCGCGCCAGCAATTGCTCGTACGTCAGCGTCAGCGGCCGTTTCACCCGGCCATGAACCCTCAGCCGCCAGTCCTTCGGTTCCATCTGTGGCACCGTCAATGCGGTGTCGATCCGGTAGAAGTCCGCGTTCCTGGTCACGAACGGCTCCGCTCCGGGCACGCCGGCGGAGACCTTGGCGGACAACGGCGGTGCCGGGCTCGACGGCGATGGAAGTACCACCGCGTCCCGGGCCGCGGCCACACGCTGTGCCCAGAGCCGGCGTCCGCCCGGTACAGCCACCGCGGCCGCACCGATAGCCCCGACCGCCAGTGCGAGAAACCGTCGCCGGTCCGGTGGCTGTCCCGCGCCGTCCACCACCGGCATGCCGGCATCCGACGACGGTGAACGGGCGCCCTGCACAGGGGTGGGGGCTTCCTGCGCCGGCACGTTCGTTTCCGGGCCGGTGTCCCCCAGGTCTGGTGCCGATACCGCAGCGCGGCGCGGCAGGGTGCGACGCAGCAGCACCAGAAGACCTGCGGCGGCCAGTGCACCAACCACCGTCGGCAGCGGGTACGCCCACGTGGCGCCGGCCCGGGTGGCTGACGCGAGTACGCCGACCATCCCGAACACAGCGACGCCGGCCAGCCCGTATGCGAGTCGGCGCATGGCCAGTGCACCGATGAACGCGGCGAAGACCGCCAACACAGCCACGATTCCCGCCTGCAGCGCCAGCTTGTCGTACGTGTAGAACAGCGTGACTGCGAACTCCTTGACCGGAGTCGGCGCGGCGTCCACGGCGACGCCTCCCACTGCCACGAGTGGTGCTGAGGGCCCGCCCGTCGCGGCTGCCACCAGTTCACCGACGCCCAGGGCGAGTGCGGTGGCCGCGACGCCGGCAAGCTCGCCGTACCACTGCTTGGGCGGTTTCACCGGTGCCGGCCGTCCTGTCATCGGAGTCTCCATGTCGGTATCGGACAGTTGGTGGGCGCTTATCGGCTGACCCGGCGTCGCCGGGAGATGCCGACGCCAAGCAGGGCCAGGCCGACGACCACCACGATCGGTCCGACGACCGCCCACAGCGTCACGCCGCTCATCGCGGAGCCCTTCATGACGTCGAGTCCCTGCAAGGTCCAGCCCGCGCCGAAAAGGACCAGCAGTGCACCGAGGACGAGGACGAACCAGTTCTTCTTCATGGGGTACCTCCAGGTGTGGAGCCGAGGTTCTCGGTTAAGAGCGTGACGGTTCGGTGGCCGCGACCGGAACAACGCTTGGTTGGACCCCCTTGTCAACCGATCGACGTACGCACGGCCCCACCGGTGCGTGGACGTTCCTCGGCACCGGGTCAGGCACTCTGGGTGTGAGCGCCCGTAAACTGGCGGGCAGATCTCGGCGGGTGAAGGTGGGCGGGACGTGACAGCGCGCAGCACCGTCGACTTCGGATACCGCTACCGCGTCGGATGGCACGTCCTCATCGCCGCCGTCGCGATACCCCTGGCCGTTGCCATAACGGCCGACGTCACCGTCGCGCTCGGACAACGCCTCCTTGCCCTCGGCACGCTCGCCGTCATCGTCGCCTGGTACGCCCTGGTCGCTCCCCTGGCCATGGAAAACCGCGACGAGCGTTGGGGCGCGGCCTATTTCGCCGTCCTGGCGGTCGCCTTCCCGCTCCTGCTCGCCATCGCCCCGATCAGTGGCGCACTGCTGTTCGCGCTCGGCCCACAGCTGTTCGTGATGGTCGCGAGGTGGCGGATACGTATACCGCTGCTCCTCATCCTCTACGCCGAACTCGCCTGGGCCATGCTGGCGCCGGTCGGAGTCGGCCGCTACACGCTGGCGATGATCGGCGTGACCGTTCTGGTACCCATGACCGTGACGATCCTCGTGGGCGCCTATCTGACCGGCATCCGCGAGCAGAACCGCAAACGGGCCGCGCTGATCGAAGAACTGACCCGGACACGGGCAGCGCTGGAACGCGCGGGCCACCAGGCAGGCGTCCATGCCGAACGCGAACGTCTGGCCGCCGAGATCCACGACACCCTGGCACAGGGCTTCACCAGCATCCTCATGCTCGCCCAAGTCGCACGGACGACCCTGCACCGGGATCCGGCGGCCGCCGACAGCCAGCTCGACATCCTTGAACAGACCGCCCGCGAGAACCTCGCCGAGGCACGCTCGCTGATCGCCGCATTGGCCCCGGCCGACCTGACCGGCCGCAGCCTCGCGGATGCGCTGGACCGGCTCGCCGCCCGGCATACCCGCGACACGGGTACGCGCGTCGAGGTGTCGATCTTCGGCGAGCGGTCCGGCGCGCCGACAGGCACCGACATCGCCCTGCTGCGCACCGCGCAGGAAGCCTTGGCCAACGTCGGCAAGCACGCCGACGCCACAACGGTGCAGATTGAACTGCGCCACGAAAACGGCCTCATGGCGCTGGCCGTGACCGATGACGGCAAGGGCTTCGACCCGGCCACCGTCCGCGGTGGATACGGACTGCCCGGCATTGGCACCCGCGCCACCGGCCTCGGCGGGACCTGCACGGTGCGATCAGCTCCTGGCCAGGGCGCCACGGTGCGGGTCGAGCTGCCGCTGGCCCCGGCCGAGCAGGCGGCGCGTAACCTGCAGCCTGTGCTTGACCTCAGCTCCACACCCGACCACTGAGCGGGCGGAACCGGCTCGATGACTGTCCACATCCTGATCGTCGACGACCATCCCGTCGTACGCTTCGGCCTCCGCGGGATGCTTGAGGCCTACGACGACCTGCGGGTCGTTGGAGAGGCAGGCTCCGGCGACGAGGCGATCGTCCTCGCCGCCGCGACGCGCCCGGACGTCATCCTGATGGATCTGCGGATGCCGGGCACCGATGGCGCCACCGCGACGGCGCGCATCCGCCAGGAGCACCCCGGCATTCGCGTGCTAGTGCTGACCACCTACGAAGGTGACGCCGACATCCTGCCGGCGATCGAGGCCGGCGCCACCGGTTACCTGCTCAAGGACACGCCGATCGGTACCCTCACCGACGCGATCCGGGCGGCCGCCCGCGGCGAAACCGTCCTCGCCCCACTGGTAGCCGCCCGGCTGGTGACCCACATGCAGGCACCGGCCGGAGAGCAGTTGACCCCCCGTGAAGTTCAGGTACTCGGCCTCGTCGCGCGAGGTCTGTCCAACAGCGAGATCGGCCGGCAGCTGTACATCGGCGAAGCGACGGTGAAGACGCACCTGCTGCGCACGTTCGTCAAGCTGGGTGTCAACGACCGCACCGCAGCCGTCACCATCGCTCTCTCGCGCGGCATCCTCACCACACCACACCAATGACGCTCCGCATGCCGGCCATTGCGCACATCTGCGACTGACGACCAGCTCGGTAGGAGTTCAGGCGTCCGCTCAGAGGGGCGCGGCGATCCATCGTCTGGCCGACGACGAGGTCGCAGCACGGGGTGGTGGCCACTACATCTCCAGGGTCGTGCCCATGCCGTGGGCGCGGGCGACGTCGTGGACCACCGCCGCCGCGGCGACATCGAGCGCGGCGTGGCCCGTCTACTTGAAGACTGTCAGCTCGGTGGGTCCCCGACGGCCGGGATGGCTGCCGTCGAGGACCGAGCCGAGGAGGGTGATCCGGTGTGGCGGGATGCCTTGCATTTCGTGGGTCCCGGCCGGCGGAGCCGAGGCGGCGGCACCCGGCCATTCGACGAAGAGGGATCCGGTGCGGACGGTGTCGGGGGCGAGTTCGTGGCCGTGGGAGCCGCCGACGGAGCTGATGTGGGCGCATTTGGCCGGCCACGACGGGTCGAGCACGGGTTCCCGGGCGCTGGTGCAGCAGAACACGACGTCGGCCTCCCGGCCGCTTCCTCGATGGAGCCCGCGGAGGCGTTCGGGTGCAGTTCCGCGAGCCGCCGGGCGCGTTCAAGGTCGTGCCCGCCCACGACGAGGGGTGCGTCGGCGTCGGTCGTCGCGAGTAGTTCGACCTGGGCGTGGGCTTGAACTCCCGTGCCCAGTAAGGCGATCCGGTCCGGGCGGGGGCGCGCCAGCGCGCGCATGCCGATCGTCGCGACGGCGGCGGTGCGCACGGCGGTGACCGGTTCGGCGTCCATGAGCGCGAGCGGGCGGCCGTCGTGTTCGCCGAACAGGGCTACGACGCCTCGGTGCGCGCTGCCGCCTGTCCGGCCGGGCGCGGCGAAGACCGACACCAACTTGGCGGCCAGACCGAGGCCTGGAACGTATCCCGGCATGGCGCCGAGGAGTCCCGCGGGCGCTTGCGCGGCGATCCGGGCAGGGGCCGAGACCTCGCCGCGGCTGATCGAAACGAGCGCCTGAGTGACCGCTGTCAGCACCCGCGCCGGATCCAGGCAGGACCGGGTCTGCGAGCGGTCGAGGACCAGTACGCCGCTCACGCGGGATCCTCCTGCGGCGACGAGGAAAAGCCCGTCAGCGCGTCCTGCAGTGCGCTCATCGCGCCGCGGAGATGCCGCTTCAACTCGGGCAGGTGCGGCTCGTCGAACTCGGCGTCGAGCCCGACCAGGGTGAGCGCGCAGATCGGCCACCCCTTCGCGGAGACCACGACCCGGCTCACCGACGCGACGAGTTGCACGGCGCGACCGCGCTCGAAGGCGTGACCGGTGCGCTCGGCCTCCTCGATGTCCGCCAGTAGGCCTTCCGGGCCGGCGAGCGGATGACCGGCCTCCTCCGCCAGGCGCAGATAAGGGGCGCCGCGCGTCCTTGTCGAGCAGTGCCACCAACGCCACTGGACCGGCGAATCTGTGGACGGGGAGCATCTCGTCCCGCAGATGATTGATCATCTCCAGCCGCAGCGGTCGTACGACGTCGATCACACGCCAGCGGTCGGCTTCCAGCACCTGAAGGTTCACCATCATGCCGGTGAGCTCCGAGAGGGCCTCCAGCATCGGGCGCCCCACTGCGACAAGCGAGTTGTGCGCGGCCGAGTGCGACAGCTGGAGCGCTGCCGCGCCGACCACCTGTCGGGCTCGGATCCGAAAGCGGACATCGCGGCGATGATGCGCTACGCCGGCGACAAGCTCCAGCACGTGCACATCGCCGACTCCTTCAACCACAAGGGCTCCTCCGGCCTGCGCTACATCCTCAACCCGCCAGGCACCACCGCCCGCATCCACCAGCACCTCGACATCGGCCAGGACGAGGTCGACTGGGATGCCTTCTTCGGCACACTCCGCGAGCTGGACTTCGACGGCGTGGCCACCGCCTGCGTCTTCGCCTGGGAGGAACGCGCCCGCGAGTCCTCAACCGTCATGCTCGACCACATCACCAAGGAACTCGCTGTGTGATCGACCGCCCCATCAGACCGACATGAGACACGCTCCGGGAGCCGGCGGACACGGTCACGCTGTACCAGTCGCGCCCGAAGCAACCATCAAGTAGGCCGCCGCCGATCCGGGAGGCAACCGCCGGGCCGCCCAAACCGCTGGAGGCGGAGCACGCAGCCCCGCGAAGGAAGGTCCGTGAGCTGGAGGAGGAGCGCGAGATCCTGAGGACGGTCTGTTCCTGTCCTTGTGGCCTCAACGCGGCCTCAATGAGGCCGCAAGGGGCAAGACCCACGGCGTCGAGAGTGATCTCGCCGGCTGGACAGGACCTCTCGAATTCGCCCGCGGCGGATTCCCCTACCGACGGGCGAGGCTCCACCACATGTGCGGGCGTGGAATCTCGTGCCCGTTTCCGCGGTGCCGATGTCTGGCTTGCCTCGGTATAGAGAGCCCTGGCGCGCCGGTCGTCGGCAGCGTCTCGGCCCGCCCCGGCCACCTCCCCGTCGGATCAGACCGTGAACTCCCGGATCACTACGTTCCGGAACACCGCCTGCCCGTCGATCGTGAACAGCGCCAGTGCGGTGTCGGACGGGTCGGGGAAGGCCTCTGTCGAGTGCACGTACCGGCCGTCGCCGACGAACATCTCGACGGACGTGCGGTCGACGAGGATCCGCAGGCGGACCGTGCCGGCGGACAGGTCGAACGGCGTGCGGCTCTCCTGCCAGCGGCCGGAGGTGTCGGGGTTCACGGTGTAACCGCGGTTGACGAAGGCGTAGTCGCCGTAGACCCCCGCGTCGATGTGCCGCCCACCGTCCGACGACCGCCGCAACTGGAGGCCGGCGCCCACCAGTTGGTCCCAGGTGATCTCACAGGTCAGCTCGTACGCGGTACCCGTGTAGTCGAGCGGTCGTGTGCCATCGACCGCGATGTCGCCGAGGTCCACCGTGCGCGACACATGGTCGTCCAGGGCCGCCACCGGCTGGGACGCCAGGTAATACGTGCCCGACGCGTGCTTCAGTCGTACCTCGCGGACGATCGAGTCGGTGCCGTTGAAGCCGTCGCACTCGATGGTGGGCGTGGTGTTCGCGTAGTCCCAGTGGTTCATCCAGCCGATCGCATACCGCGCGTCCGGGTCCAGGACCCCGCTCGCGTCACGTTTGTCGAAGGTGACCGCCGCGTACCAGTCCCAGCCGTGGTCCAGCCACTGGGGATCGGACGCGTCGGCGGTGAAGGTCGTACCGTCGAAGGAACCCGTCCAGTACGCGAACGTGCTCGGCAGACCGGAGCCCTTGCCGTTGGCGCTGACGCCCAGCACCCACTTCCAGGTCCCGTCGTCCGCCCTGATCCGGAACAGGTCGGGGCATTCCAGGACGCCGATGCCGCCCTTGATGAAGCCGCCGACGTACGTCCACGCTTTGAGGTCGGCGGAGTGGTAGAAGCCGACTTTGTCGTTCTCGGCGAGCAGCATCACCCACCGCCCGCGCTCCTCGTCGCGGATCACCTTGGGGTCGCGGAAGTCCCGTACGCCGGGGTTGGGGAGGACCGGGGCGGTGCCGTGGTTGGTGAAGGTACGGCCGTCGTCCGTCGAGTAGTACAGGTACTGGGCCTGGGTGACGTCGTCGGGCGCCATGGTGGCGAGGACGATCACCGCGCCCGCGCCGAAGCCCGCCGTGTCGTCCGTGTCGACCACCGCCGAGCCGGACCAGACATCGCCGTTGGGAGTGGTGTCCTTCGGTACGGCGATGCCCCGGTCGGTGAAGGAGACGAGGTCGGTGCTGGTGGCCAGGCGCCAGTTGGTGCCGGCCGTCGTGCCGCCCGTCGAGTAGTCGGGGTTGTAGAGGTAGTAGTAGTGGTACTCGCCGTCGATCCAGATCGGGCGCTGCGGGTCGTTCATCCACTGGTCGGGGACCGTGAAGTGGTACTCGGCGCGGTAGCTGCCCGTGCACGCGGCCGTCGCCTCGCGGGGCACCGCCACCGCCGGTCCCACGAGGTCCGGCAGCAGAACACCGGCGGCGCCGACGGCCGAGGCCGTCAGCAGCGACCGCCTGGACAGTGTCTCCGCTGGGCCGAGCGAACTCCTCTTCATGCCACGCATCGTGCGGCTCCCTTCCCCGACGTCGTCGTCGGGACACGGCTCATGTTGAACGGAACCGTAAACCTAACTCGTTAAAGGTCAAGCCCTCGTGCACCGGCCGTTCCCTTAACTTCCCATCCGTGCACGCCCCTTGACAGCGCCGTAGCGAGGTTCTCATCATCATGGAATCCAACTTCGGCTAACACGAGTTAGGCTCGCCGATGACCGACTCGCTCCTCTCCCGACGGGCCCTGATGCGCTACGGCGCGTACGGCACCGGAGCCGCCGCGCTCGCCGGTGTCGCGGCCGGCTGGGACCGCCTCACGGCCGCCGACATCCCCGGCCGCGACGACGGCTCGCTCGTCATCGCCACCCTGGGCTCCGCCTTCAACCCCGAGGCGCAGCGCGCCCTGCGCGACGGATTCCGCGAGGTCCACCCCGACATCAGGATCCGCATCAACCCCGTACAGGCCTACGACTGGTCGGACTTCTTCTCCAAGATCCTCACCCAGATCGCCGCGGGCACGGCACCCGACCTCGTCTACGTCGCCACCGAGGGCGTGCAGCTCTTCGCCCAGCGACTCGGCGTACCGCTGGACAGGTGGGCGAAGCGGGACGCGGCCGAGCTGCGCACGTACTTCGCCGACGTCCATCCCTCGCTGGTCGAGTCGATGATGTACGAGGGGAGCCTCTACCAGCTGCCGGTCGAGTTCAACGCGGCCGACATGTACCTCAACAACCGGGTCCTCGAACGCGCGGGTGCCGGCCTCCCCGACGACGACTGGACCCACGACGACTTCACCACGCTGCTGCGGGCGATGAAACGCAGCAACGGCGACCGGTTCACCCCGTACTTCTGGACCAACCGGCTGTGGGGCGGAGTGGTCCCCTGGCTCTTCGCCAACGACACCAACCTCCTCACCGAGTCCAAGGCTCCCGGCGGCCACTGGCTCTGGAACTCCTTCTATCCCGAGGCACAGCGGCGCGGCCGGGGCGGCGGCTACCGGTGGACGACCCCCCTGGCCGACTCCGACCGCGTCGCGGAGGTCTACGACTACCTCTCCTCCCTCATCCAGGAGGACCTGTGCACCCGGCCTGAGGGCGGCGACGGCCGCAACCTCGTCGGCGTCTTCTCCACCGGCCGCGTCGGTGTCACACCCGCGGGCGGCTTCTGGGCAGGCGGCCTGCATGAGGCGGGCATGAAACCGGCCGACTACGACGTGCGGTACTTCCCGCGTTGGCGTACCCGGCGTCACCAGTTCGGCGCCGCCGGGTACGCGATGCTGCGCACGTCGAAGTTGCGGGACGAGGCCTGGGAGTTCATCAAGTACACCGCCCGCAAGGACGTGATGACCCAGCTCTTCGCGGCCAACCAGACCACTCCGGCCCGCCGCTCCATGGTCGACGAGGCCCGCTACCGGGAGACCGGCCCGGCTCACTGGCAGGTCTTCTACGACACCCTCGACAAGATCCCCACCACCGGCCCGATCCCGGCCCCGCCGCAGGTCAACGAGGTCGAGCAGCTGCTGATCAAGCACACCGGAACCGCCCTCGCGAGCCCCGGCGCGGTGCGTCCCGCGCTGCGCCGGCTGCAGGGGGACCTGGAGAAGGCCATGGAGCGTGAAGTGTGACGAACACCGAGATCAGGCCCGCAGGACCGGAGCCCGCCCGCACCCGCAAAAGCCGCGGGAACCGCAGGACCGGTCGGACCCGTAAGGCATCCGAGTCCACGGCCGCCAGCACCATCCGCACCCGGGGCACCCGCCTCCTCGCCGTACTGTTCCTCGCGCCCACCGTCGTCGGCATCGTCGTCTTCACGGTCGTACCGATCGTCGGCTCGGTCGTCCTCAGCCTCTTCCAGTGGGACGTGATCGACGACCCGCGGTGGGCCGGAGCGGCCAACTACCGGGAGATCCTGACCGATTCGACGGTCCTCGTCTCCTTCCGCAACACGCTCGTCTTCATGGTGCTCGCGGTCGCACTCCAGTTGCTGATCGCGCTCGTGCTGGCGATCGCGGTGAACGGCCGGATGCCCAAGTGGCTGCGGTCCGTGTTCCGTTCGGCGTTCTTCTTCCCGCTGGTGCTGTCCGCCGCGTCCATCTCGGTGGTGATGAAGTACCTGTTCAACCAGGACTTCGGCCCCGTGAACTGGCTGCTCGGCACGGTCGGTATCCCCTCGGTCCCCTGGCTGACCTCGGAGAACGGGGCGATGGCGGCCGTGGTCCTGGCGTACGTCTGGCAGCAGTTCGGCTTCTCGTTCCTGCTGTTCGTCGGCGGCCTGAACAACATCCCGAAAGAGGTGCACGAGGCGGCTTCGCTGGACGGCGCGAGCGGGGTGCGCAAACACCTCGCCATCACCCTGCCGCTGCTGTCGCCCACGCTGCTGGTGGCGTCCGTGGTCGGCATCATCAACGCCCTCCAGGTCTTCGAGCAGCCGTACGTCCTCACGGCGGGCGGTCCCGGCGACTCGACGCGCACGGTCGTGATGGTCATCTACGAGACGGCCTTCGAGCAGCTCCGCTTCGGCGAGGCGTCCGCCGTGGGCGTCCTGCTCTTCGCCCTGATCATGGCGGTCACCGCACTCCAGTTCCGGCTCAGCCGGCGTTACGTCCACTACCAGTGAGCCGGGTGAGTCAGATGAGTACGAGTTCCCTCTCGGGTCCGGCATCGGTTTCGGCATCGGGGTCGATGCCGGGTCCCCGCACGAGCCCCACCGCGTCACGCGTACGGCACGGCCTGGCGCCCTGGGGCCGGATCGCGGCCCTGGCGCTGTGCGCCCTGTTGACGCTCGGCCCGGTCATCTGGACGGTGTCGACGTCACTGCGCACGCCGGCGGAGTCCTTCGACCTGCCGCCGAGGATCATCCCCACGGACCCCACCGTCGACGCCTACCGCGGGGTCTTCGACCAGATCGACGTCTGGCTGTACGCGCTGAACTCCACCCTGGTGACCGCGCTGATCGCGGCCGGCCAGATGATCACCGCGGGCCTGGCGGGCTATGCCTTCGCCCGCCTCGAATTCCGCTTCAAGAAGCCGCTGTTCGCGCTGGTCCTGGCCACGATGATGGTGCCGTTGCAGGTCACGATGGTCCCGGTCTTCCTGGAACTGAAGACGATGGGTCTGACCGACACCCTGCTCGGCCTCATCGTCCCGGCCTTCCCGACGGCCTTCGGCACCTTCCTGATGCGCCAGTACTTCCTGGGCATGCCGAAGGACCTGGGCGAGGCGGCGATGATCGACGGTGCGGGTCCGTGGCGCGTCTTCCGGTCGGTGTACGCCCCCTTGGCGGCCCCCGGTCTCGCCATCGTCGGCGTGCTGGCCTTCAACTACCACTGGAACGAGTTCTTCCGGCCGCTGATCCTCGAAACCTCCACCGAGAACCTCACGCTGCCCCTGGGCCTCGTCTCCCTCCAGGGCAACCTCGGCACCGGTTCGATCTCCGTCGTCCTCGCCGGAGTCGTCCTCTCCATGATCCCCGCCGTCGTCGTGTTCGTCGTCGGCCAGCGCCCTCTGCGCGAGGGCATCACATCCGCAGGAGTCAATCGTTGAGTTCCGTGAGCCGGTCGCTGGTAGAAGAGACCGACGCCAACAGCCCGCGTTTCAGGGTCCGCCCGCCGGCCAACTGGATGAACGACCCGAACGGCCCGTTCCGCTGGGGCGATCGATACCACCTCTTCTACCAGCACAACCCCGACGCCCCCGTGCACACGAACGTCCACTGGGGCCACGCCTCCAGCCCCGACCTCGCCCACTGGGACGACCACGGGATCGCCCTGCGCCCCACGCCCGACGGCCCGGACGAGGCGGGCTGCTGGTCCGGCTGCGTGGTGGACGACGGTGGTGTACCGACAGCGGTGTACTCCGGGATCGACCACGACCACCGGGGCCTGAGCGCGATCTGTCTCGCCGTGGCCGAGGACGACGGCCTGCGGAAGTGGAAGCAACTGCCGGTGCCGGTGGTCGCCGGCCCACCACCCGGCCTGGGCGTGACGATGTTCCGGGACCCCTTCGTCTTCCGCTTCGCCGGACGCCGCTGGGCGCTGATGGGCGCCGGCCATGCCGACGGCACCCCGTCCGTCCTGGTGTACGACTGTGAGGACCTGTACGACTGGCGGTTCGCCGGGGTCCTGCTGGACGGCCGGGACCCGGCGGCGGATCGCGCCTTCGGCAAGCGGGCGATCGGCTGGGAGTGCCCGCAGTTGTGGGCGACCCCCGGGGGCGACTGGGTGCTGGCGGTGGCCCTGTGGGACGGCGACCCGCTGAGCACCGCGTACGTCACGGGCCGAATGGTGGAGCGGGCGGACGGTGGACCGAGGTTCGCGGCCGGTACGGGCGGCGGCCCGCTGGACCTCGGCCGTGACTTCTACGCCCCCTCCGTCCTCCAGGACACGGAGTCGGGCCGCGCCCTGCTCTGGGGCTGGTCCTGGGAGTCACGCCCGCCCGAGGAGGTGGACCGCGCGGGCTGGTCCGGCGTCCTCACGGCACCCCGGGTGATGGACGCCCACGAGGACGGCACGCTACGGGTCGTACCGGCTCCGGAGCTCGAACTGCTGCGAGCGGCCGTCCCGTTCACGGCCGCACCCGGACCACACCGGCCACTCCCCCTCGCGTACGACCTGCTGGTGACCGCCCGTTCGGCGGCGACCGTGAGTCTGCTGCGGGCCGCGTCCGGGGCCGAACTGACCGTGCGCCTGGACCCGGCGTCCGGCACGGTGACCCTGGACCGCACGGCCTGGCCACGCTCCCGCCCGGACGGCACGGCCCCCCTGGTCCTGCCGACCCCGCCGGGCGAGACCCTCACCGTACGGATCCTCGTGGACGGCTCCCTGCTGGAACTGTTCGCGGGCGACCGGGCGACGGCCACGGAACGGGTGTACCGGCGCGGCGACGACATCGCGGAGCTGACCGTGGCGGGGACGGACGTCGAGGTCACGGGCTGGGAGCTGGTCCCACCGAACCCCGCGTGACGACGGGGCACTCCAGCCGCCGGGTGGTGACCGGCGGCGCGGTCCCGCTGTCGATGGCGTCCAGGAGCAGGCGGACGGCCGTCTCTCCCATCGCGCGATGGGGCAGAGCGACCGTGGTGAGGGGCGGGGTGAGGAAAGCCGCCATGTGTTCCTGGTCGTCATAGCCGACGACGGACAGCTCGGCGGGCACGTCGAGGCCTAGGCGCGCGGCGGCATGGAGGACACCGGCGGCGACCCGGTCGTTGTAACAGACGATGCCGGTGGGCCGCCGGTGGGCGGGAACACCGTCCAGCAGCCGCAACGCTCCCTCGTACCCGGCGGAGATCTCCCCTCCCGTCCGCACGATCCAGTCCTTCTCGGCCGTCAGCCCCACCGTCCGCAGCGCGTCCCGGAAGCCGCGCAGCCGTTCCGCGGTCGCGATGTCGTCCAGACCGCCCACCAGGGCGACACGGCGGTGGCCCGCGTCGAGAAGAACACGCGCGGCGCTGCGGCCACCGGCCCGCTCGGCGGGGATGACGGCCGGGAGGGAGCCGTCCTCGGGGAGGCAGTTGGCGAACACGGCGAACGTGCGGTGCAGCCCTTCCGGGACTCGGGCGCGGCGCAATGACAGTGCGGCGTAGATGATCCCGTCGACCCTGCGGTCGAGCAGTTCGGCGACAGCCGCGTCCTCGGCGACCGGGTCCTGCCCGGAGTCGACGGTGAGCACCAGGTGCTCACTGCTCCACGCCATGTCCATGGCCCCGCGCAGCAGCCGCCCGGCGAACGGCGAGGTGGCGATCTCGTCCGTGACCAGACCGATCACGGCGGTACGACTCCGGCGCAGGCCACGGGCGACCGCGTTCGGCCGGTAGCCGAGCTCTTCGGCCGCCTTGCGGATCTTCTCCTGCGTCTCGGCGGAGAGGTTGCCCTGGGCACGCCCGTTGAAGACGAAGGACACGGCCGTGTGCGACACCCCGGCAAGCCGGGCGACATCCCGCGAGGTCGCCCGCTCAGCCCCGCCACCCCGCGTCTTCTCGACCCCGCCCATGCCTCGTCCCCGCCTACTTTGCCTGATCAGGCAAAGCCTACCCGCGGGAGATGTTGCGGAGCCCGCCGCCGCAGACCGAATGGGACACCGCGGTGGAACGGCCGCTGACCTCGGCACGCCAGGGTGCGGGTCGCCGTGCGACCGTGGACGTCCGACTGCCGTCCCTCGCGGCTGTCAGCACGCCTCAACGAGACTCGGCCTCGACCGCCCCCGACAACCGTCGAGGGCCCCCTACGAGGCCGCTTTCTCTCGGGGCCGTTTCCTCACTACTTACCGGCCATGGCCAAGGCACATCCCGAGCGGTCCACAACCCAGAGGACCCCAATCGAACTCTTCGACCGCATGCTGACGCCGGCCCGGCGGGCACTCGACGTCCTGAGGGTTGAAGTGCGCACCGGAGACGGGACCGAGAAGGCACGCCCGCGCCGTCGGGGTCCACCGCCTGTGACGCGACGACGGCTTCGCCGTCGCGCCCTCCTCGCCGATGCCTACGGCGTCACCACCGCGATCTGGACCGTCGCCGCCCTCACCGCCGTTACCGGCCTGATCGTCGCCGTCCGCATGTCAACCTGCGCCACACCGCCGCCACCATCATGATCAGCTCACGGGTTCCCCTGGCCGTGGTCTCCAAGACGCTGCGGCACTCGACGCTGTCCACCACCGTCAACTTCTACGGCCACCTGCTGCCCTACGCCACCCGCGACGCCGTCACCGCCAAGGCCCTGTCCCGCGCCGACCGCAAACACCACCACCAGACCGCCCCGGCGTCAGCAGACCGCGCGGCCTGAGACGGATCAGCGAGCGTCTCTTCTGTGTGCTCGGCCCTCCGCTGGACAGCCTCGTCGCATCACGCAACGCCTTCCGCTCGTCGAGGGATACCGCAACAAACGAAGCAATCCCGCATTGGTGGATGCTCTACGCATTGGCTCCAACCCCGAGTTGCGGCCGCCGGACGCAGTAGTCGCCTTCGCGTTCGACGGGCGGATATCGCCGATCGCGGTGTGCAGGGGCAGACTGTCAGGTGCGGTCATCGTGCTGATCTCCTTCGAGGCTTCGACACTTCGAGATCAGCTGGTGACCGTTCCTCTATGCGGGGCATCACCCTGAAGCCGGAACGAACCCCGGATCAGGTTGAACCCGTACACCACTTCTCAGGACGCAACCCTCCGCCAATGACGCCAGGAACCCGGTCGGAGTCATACGGATCGACCGAGACGATCACAACGCTCAAGCGGCCCGCACCGATCACGGTCGGCATCTGTTGCCGACTCTCCGGTCGGTGTCCGGACGGCCCAGCCCTTTGGGGACCAGTTCCGTGAACACCCCGATCGCCACCTGATCCATCAACCTGCCATCAGCTACGGCGCGTTGACTCTGCGAACCCCCACCCGCCATATTCAACAGCCCAGTCCGCCCAGCCCCGCCAGCTAAGCGGCATTGCCATCAGACCCGGAGCACTTCAAGGTGCCTACGGCGGAGTCCTGCCATCCCGCACAGAACCCTTCGCCCCACGGGGCCGCCCCCCTGAACGCCCGTCCGGCCGGCCCGAGGACGACCGGATACAGTGCGCGGGACGGCAGCCTGGCCAGAGAGGGGAAGCGTGACCGACACCAGCGACACCCGACCCGCCAACAGCGAAGTGCAGGCTCCGCGGCAGAGCCGACTGCACCGCCTGATGCGCTACCTCCCCCTGATCGCCCCCGTCCTGCTGTGGGCCGTGCCCTGCTGGGTGCTCCTGCACACCGGCCAGCACTTGCCGCTGCCCGTCACACTGGTCGGCACCGCCCTGTTCGCCCTCGGCCTCATTTGTATGCCGCTCGCCATGGTGCGCGGCCACGGCCGGCGTCAGCAGGACCGGGCAGCGATCGTCGGTGACACCCTGCTGGGCACGAGCTGGGTTCTGTTCACCTGGTCCGTTCTGCTCGGCGTCTTCTTGCGGTTCGCCCTGACCGTGGCTGGTGTCGGCGAGAGTCAGGACCGGGCCCGAATCGTCACTTGGGCCGTTCTCGGCATCACCGCCGTGCTGCTCGCCTGGGGTTACGCCGAGGCCCGCCGCGTCCCACGCGTGCGCCGCCTCGACGTACAACTCCCGCGGCTGGGTGCCGGGTTGGACGGCCTCCGCGTCGCCCTCATCACCGACACCCACTACGGCCCGCTCGATCGCGCCCGCTGGTCGGAGCGGGTGTGCGAGACGGTGAACACTCTGGAAGCCGACCTGGTCTGCCACACCGGCGACATCGCGGACGGCACGGCCAACCGCCGCCGCGCCCAGGCCGTCCCACTCGCTACCGTGCGGGCCACCCGGGCCCGGGTGTACGTCACCGGCAACCACGAGTACTACAGCGAGGCCCAGGGCTGGGTCGACCTGATGGACGAGCTGGGCTGGGAGCCGCTGCGCAATACCCATCTGCTGCTCGAACGCGGAGGCGACACCCTCGTGGTCGCCGGCGTGGATGACGTCACCGCCGAGTCCTCCGGCCTGGCAGGCCACCGCGCCCACCTAGCCGGAGCCTTGAACGGCGCCGACCCCGACCTACCCGTCCTGCTCTTGGCACACCAGCCCAAGTTCGTCGACCGGGCGGCAGCCGACGGCATCGACCTCCAACTCTCCGGCCACACCCACGGCGGCCAGATCTGGCCCTTCCACCACCTGGTCCGCATCGACCAGCCCGCCCTCGCCGGCCTCAGCCACCACGGCACCCGCACCCTCCTCTACACCAGCCGCGGCACCGGCTTCTGGGGCCCGCCGTTCCGCATCTTCGCCCCCAGCGAGATCACCCTGCTCGTGCTCCGCTCCCCGCACCTGCCCACCTCGCCGTAACACTGGGCGGGGCCAACGCATCCGCGCTCGCCGCGGTGCACGACAGCTAGCGGTACGGCCTACTCCAGGCCCTGGCGCCGTCTCTCTGCCTCTTTTTTCGGCATCGTCCCGATGCGGTTGCCGTTCGCATCCACGACGGTTCCGGCGCCGGAGTCGGAAGCGTGCGCTCGCAACTCGTCGAGGATGCCCATCCGTTCGAGCACTCGCACGGTCGTATCGCGGAATTCGACAAGGTGACCGCCGGGGCGCACCTCCTGGGCCCGTTCGACGATCGTCGTTCGCAGACCGTAACGGTGCAGCCAGTACGCCAGAGTTGGCCCGCAACACTTGCCGCTGATATCAGCACAGTCATGGTGTCCCGCACGATCACCAGTGTGCTGAGCGAATACTCAGTCGCCGGTGATTCCTGGCGGATCGTGGCAAGTTGTGCATAACCCTTGCCCGAAAGTCCTCAGCTTTCATGGTTCGCCGCACTTTTGACTTCCGTGGCGCACCCGGCCCGGCGGGTCTGCTTCACGAGCGTGAGCAGATGGGCGTAGTTGCGACTCCTACGCGTCCGTGAAGTGCGCGAGCGTGGTGATGACACGGTCGGCGATGTCCGGCGGCCAGGGGAATGAGGGGGCGACCGCTCGCTGGTGGGCGAGTCCGTGCAGGCCGAGCCACAGCGCGACCGCGTCGGCGGACACGTCGGTGCTGGTCGCGCAGCCGGCGGTGACGCACTCCTGGAGGGCTTCGGCGAGTCGCCGCATGCTCGCCTGGCCGAGCGTGACCATGTCCTCCTCGGTCACGGAGCTCTCGTTCAGATCGGGCACCCAGACTCCCCCGAACATCGTGCGGTAGCGGCCGGGATGGGCCAGCGCGAACTCCAGGTAACTCCGGCACAGCACGGTAAGCCGCTCACGGGGCGCGTCACCCGCGGTGTCCACGGCGGTGCGCAACTGTTCGTCCAGCTCGGTGAAAGCGCTGCGCACCACGGCCAGCATGATGGCGGGCTGGTCGGGGAAGTGACGGTAGATCGAGGGGGCGGCGATTCCGACACGGCGAGCGACGGAGCGCAGGGTGATGGCGCTCTCGTCACCGGTCTCGTCGAGCAGGTCGACCGCCGCCGCCACGATCTCGTGACGCAGTCGATCGCCCTCCCCGCGGCGGTTGCGGACGCGGACGCGAGTCGCCGATGTGTCGTCTCCCATGCCATTACCTTACATCACAAAACTTACGAGTGTTGTCCTTGCGCCCAAAGAGACAGACAGAGAGGGCAGCGCGGCCGAGGTCGTCCTGCCCGTCAGGTACCGAGGCCGGGATGCTCCCTGAGCTGCCTGCGGGAGGCGATGCCGAGCTTGCGGAAGATGTTGCGCAGATGCGCGTCGATGGTGCGCGGGCTGAGAAACAGTCGGGCGGCGACCTCCTTGGACGTCGCACCGGTGGCGACCAGCCGTGCGATGTACACCTCCTGCGCGGTGAGCTGGTCGTAGGCGGGCCCGGACCGGCCGCGGGCCTTTTCGCCGGTGGCACGCAGTTCGTCGGCGGCCCGCCGGGCGAACGCCTCGATGCCCGCCTCGGACAGCAACTCGTGAGCGGTACGCAGGTGCGGGCGGCAGTCGCGCCTGCGGCCCTCGCGCCGCAGCCACTCCCCGTACAGGAGGTGGGCCCTCGCCCGGTACGGGACCATGGGGCTCTTCTCCAGGTGCTCGACGGCCTCCCGGTAGTGGTCCTCGACTCCGGTCACCAGCCCTCGTGCGTACGCCGCGATGCCCAGACCCGAGGCGGTTCCACTGGCGTCGGTGCGCTCGGTCAGCGATTCCAGGGCCCTGGCGGCTTCGTCGCGCTCACCGCACCGGACGGCCGCCTCCACCAGCTCGGGCAGGGAGAAGCCTGCAAGGAAGAGGTCGCCCTGCGCGGCAGCCTGCCGGGCCGCGACCAGTGCGGCCGGATAGTCGCCCAGGCCGTTGTGCAGCACGGCCGCCGTCACCTGGGTGTTGGCGATCAGTTGCCCCGAGCCACGCACGGTCGCCGCCGCGGTGACTGTCTCGAACAGCTCCAGGGCCTCCTGGCGGCGGCCACGCATCGCGACCAGTTGCAGCCGGTGATACGTCACCGGGGGTCCGCCGGTCGCGTCGGTGATCGCCTCCTCCTCGGCGATCGCCGCCATCGCCTGCCCCAACTCGCCGGTCAGCACGGCGTAGGACGCCAACTGGGCGAGGCCCAGGCGCAGCAGGAGCGGCGAACCCGACTCGCGGCCGGTCTTCATCAGCCACTCGACGATCGCCCCGAGGGCGTGCGGGTCCCACAGTTCGCCCGCGAGCATGACGGCGAGTCCGGGCCGCCGGGTCCACATCGGGGCGCCATCGCCATCGCCGTCGAGAACGCTTCGTATCAGCGGAACCGCGGCCCGGTGTCCGTCCGCGGCCAGCCGGATCAACGCGTCCAGGACGTCCGGGGAACGCGGCGCCGGCTCCGCGGACCGTGCCGCCGCCAGGACCATGTCCATCACACCGGTGGCCCGGCCGACGACCAGGCTCATTTCGAGCGCGTCCAGGAAGCACTCGCGGGACCGTTCCGGGTCCGGTTCCGCGAGCCGCTGGGCGGCGCGCAGCATGAACATCGGGCCGTTGCCGTCGGTGGTGCGCACGAAGGCGATCTGTCCGCGCAGCAGATCGACCCTGGCGTGCTGGAGTTCGTCCAGTGCCGCGTTCTCGACGGTCATGAGGAGTTGTGCCGCGCTGTCGTTGAGGCCCGCTTCGAGCTTCGCCTGCACGGCCGTGAGCGTGCGTTCGGTCCGGCTGTCGGCGTCCAGCGACAGTTCCGCCGCGCGTTCGAGGAAGGCCGCCGCGGCCACCGCACCGCCGCGCGACCGGGCACGAAACGCGGAACGCTCCAGCTCGGCGGCGACGTCCTCGTCGGGTCCCGTACCGGCCTGGGCGCGGTGCCAGGCACGCCGGTCGAGGTCCGTGACCGGGTCGGTGACCTCGGCCAGCACCCGGTGAGCGGTCCGGCGCTGTTCCGCCTCAGCGGCCCGGTAGACCGCGGAACGGGCCAGCGGGTGGCAGAAACGGACGCGGGTGGAGAACTCGACCAACCCGGTGGCCGCCGCGGCCGCGCCGGACGCCGTCAGGTCGAGGTCCAGTTGCCGCGCGGCGGCCCACAACAGGCCGGGATCGCCGGTCGGGTCGGCGCTCGCGACGGTCAGCAACAGCCGTGCCCCGTCGGGCAGTTCGGCCAGCCTGGCCTGGAAACCGCGCTCGATCCGATTCGGCACCGACGACGCGTCCGGCGGAGCGAACCCACCGGCCCTGGGCAGTTCGAGCAGCGCCAGGGGGTTTCCGCGCGCCTCGGCCATGATCCGCTGACGTATCTGGTCGTCGAGCGTCACATGACTCTTCGCCGCCAGTAACGTCCGTGCGTCGTTGTCGCTCAGCCCGCCGACGAACAGGCCGGGCAGTTCGTCCAGTTCGCCCGACGCTTGGTTCGGCCGGGCCGCGAACACCATAGCGACGGGTTCGCAGGTGACACGCCGGGCAAGGAAGGTCAGCACCTTCGACGACGCCGTGTCCAGCCACTGGGCGTCGTCGATCAGGCACAGCAGCGGGCGTTCGCGGGCCGCGCAGGTCAGCAGCTCCAAGGTCGCCACACCGATGCGGAACACGTCAGGCGCGCCCGTGACCAGTCCGAAGGCGATCCGCAGGGCATCGCGGTGCCGGTCGGGCAGTTCAGCGAGATGCGGCAGCATCGGCAGGCACAGCTGGTGGAGGGCGGCGAACGGCAACTCCCGCTCGTACTCCGATCCACACGCCTGGACGGTCCGGAACCCGGAGGCCGCCCGCCGGGCGTGGTCCAGCAGTGTGCTCTTGCCGATGCCCGCCTCACCGCGCAGGACCAGTGCCCCGCCCCGGCCCGCGCGCGCGGCGCCGGTCAGCTCGTCGATGCGCCTGATCTCGGCCTGTCTGCCGACGAGTTGACCGGGAGAGTGGGCCGACGTCATGCCGCCTACGTTAGGCGACCGCCGTCACTCGGGCATGTGATCGCCCATGCGGCGCCGGCCGTGGCCTCATAGGCGGACTTCACCGACGCGAGGGCGCGCGCGTCGGTACGAGTCTGGCCACTCGACGTCGTGCTTAAGGAGCGGCGGTCGGCGGCGGCCTTGCGTTCACCGGTGCCGTCGCCGTGCTTGTGCCTCGTCAGCACGTCTGTCCGATCCGGGGTGTTCGGCCCGTGGACCGGCGCGCCACGCAACCGAAAGAGAGCCCGATGATCCACCACGGCACCCGGATAAAGCTGAAGGAAGGCATCACCCCGGAGCAGTCCGAGGAGGCGTTGGAGATCCTGCATGAGCAGCCGGACCATCCCCGTGATGAAGTTCTACTTCATCGGCGTCCCGGAGCTCGTGCGGCTGGTCGCGGCCCTTCCCTCTCATGCGGGCAGCAGCGCCCTCCCAGAGACCAGCCAGTGCCGCATCAGACAACGTCCGCCCTGTCGGAGCGTTCTGGGAGGGTGAGCCACATGGACGAGGAAGCCCAGCTGATTCTTCGCGTCAAGGATGAGCCTGGGGCGTTCGCGTGGTGTGACCGTCCGGGCTTCACCAAGCATGTGAAAAGTTACGTAGTTGCACTTCTGCTTTCTCCGCTGCTGCTTGTATCCGGGTGCAAAGGAACCCTTAGGGAGCAGTACGAGAAGGGCTACCGCTTCGGCCAAGAGGGGCCTGCGGGCCATCTCGGTGATCCCACTTCTTTCGACAAAAGCGGCGCGGCAAGGTCGGAGTGCTCCGAACACGCAGAGGCTCTAGGAGTGAAAACTTCCCAGAAGTGGATGGCAGGCTGCATCGACGGTGCTCTGGGCCGACCCGCCGATCCACCAACATCTCGTTAGTGTCGCACTTCGCGATCTTCTTGATCTCGCGCCGCTCGGGCAGGGTGAAGGTCTTGGGCCGGCCGTCCTTGTACTTCGGATACAGGGAGTCGAAGCCGTCGGTGTCGAAGTTGTGGATCACATCCCGGACCCGGTCCGCGCTGCTGAAGGTGACCTCGGCGATCTTCGCCACCGGCATGCCCTGGGCGGACAGCAGGACCATCCGGGCACGCCGCCAGGTCACTACCGACCGGTTCTCCGGCGGATGATCCGAAGCAGCCGTCTGCCGGCGTCATCGTCGATCTCGCGTACACGTACTCGCTCTGCCACCCGGACAGGGTGACGGCCACCCGCCGCCCTTCACAGCACCGCGACGGCACGTCACAGCACAACAGGGCAAACGTTGCCCGCTACGGCACTGGTACCGCTGGAGCCCTCCGCCGGAGGTCGCCGGCAGCGGCGCCGAGGGTCCGGAGGGACGAGGCCGGCCGGGGAGTGCGCGGTGGCCCCCACCCCATCGACTTACACCGTGAAGTTTATCGGCACACCTCCTTGCCACGCATGAACTAACATGCGTAGCCTTACGACCGTAAACACACAGCCGAAACCTCTAGAGGTACGCCATGAACAGCACCGTCACCACCTCCGTCACCGAGATCGTCCTGCCCGGCACCGTCGAGCCGGACGGCCTGGAGGTGCGCACCCGGGACCTCCCGGCCCCGGCCAAGGGCCAGGTCGTCCTGCGGATGGACGCGACCGGCGTGTCGTTCGCCGAGCAGCAGATGCGGCGCGGCACGTACTACGACCAGCCGCCGTTCCCCTTCGTGCCGGGCTACGACCTGGTCGGCACCGTCACGGCGGTTGGCCCGGAGGCGAATGCCACGCTCGTCGGACGCCGGTTCGCCGCGGTCACCAAGACCGGCGCATGGGCCAGCCACCTCCTCATCGACGCCGCGGACCTGATGCCCGTACCGGACGAGGTGGACGCGGCCGCCGCGGAGACCGTGCTCGTCAACGGCATCACCGCCTGGCAGATGCTGCACCGCGTCGCCAAGGTCCGCACCGGCGGCACGGTCGTGGTGCTGGGCGCCAACGGCGGCGTCGGCTCCACGCTCGTGCAACTGGCCCGCCACGCCGGGATCACCGTGATCGGCACGGCATCGGAACGGCACCACGCGACCGTGCGCGCGCTCGGCGCGACCCCGGTCGACTACCGCGACCCGCACATGTACGACCGGATCCGCGAACTCGCACCCGACGGCGTGGACGCGGTCTTCGATCACGTCGGCGGCGCCGGGATCGAACAGTCGTGGCAACTGCTGCGCCGCGGCGGAGCCCTCGTCTCCTACGGCAGCGCGGCCACCAAGGACAACGAGGGCAAGTCACAGCTGCCGGTGCTCAAGCTGTTCGCGCGGCTCACCGCCTGGAACTCCCTGCCCAACGGCAAGAGCGCACAGTTCTACAACTTCTGGGCCGGCAAGCGCCGCTGCCACACGTCCTGGCAGCAGCGGATGAACGAGGACCTCACCCAGGTGCTGCGCCTGGTGGCCGACGGCGCCCTCACCCCGCAGATCGCCGCGAAGATCCCGCTGTCGGACGCCGCCTCGGCGCTGACGCTCGCCGAGTCCCGCACCGTCGCCGGCAAGATCATCATCTTCCCTGAAGCGTGACCACCGTGAGCGCGGCCGCCGATTCGCGGCCACCGCGCCGGGCCGTCCGCCCGCGTGGCCATCGAGGCGAGGGCGCTCACCCGAGCGCCGGCATCCTGGTCGCCGCGGCCGAGCCTCACGATCGCAGCGACGAACGGACCGCGCCCGTGCGCGCGATAGCCCGGCCGACGGGAATCACCACGCCCCCCGTCCACCCTCACTTGCCCGACCGACCATCCTGCTCGCCGTAGTCCGCGAAGCCTTGGGCGGCCTGTCCGGCCGGCTTGAGGCCGCCGCGCACGATGCCGGCGGCGCCGACCGGCGCCGGTACGCCACCTGCCACGGCCATCCCGGCTCCCGACCCTCGCCTGCGCCGGATGCTCGCCCAGCACCGGCCCCTCCGCCGACGCGGTCGCTCTCTGGCTCAGCCCGCAACGGACTCGCTCACCAGCGCACCGCCTGCCCTCGTTCTCCTGGCCCGTCGACGTCGCACGGCCCGGCGGCGTGGCGGCACCCCGCGGTCGCACACCGGCCCCACCAGCACTCGCCCGAACCACGCGCTCACGCACCGGGCCACGCCTCGTGAACTCACGCACCATCTGACGCTCCGCCCCACGACTCCGGAAGGCTCCGCCATGTCCCTCACCACCACCGTCACGCCGGCCACCACCGGCCGCCCGGCCGCGGCACGCCTCGCGGGCGACGTCGACAACCGCGCGACCTACATCAGCTTCGGGCTGGCCTACGTGTTCGGCCACGGCTCCGCCGCGCTCTCCAAGGGCGACACTCCCCTGCTCGACCTGCCCGGCTGGCTGCCCATGGCCCTCCTCGGTGCCGGGCTCGCCGTCGGCACCATCCAGGCCACCGTCGCCGCCCTGCGCGCCCAGCGCACCTCCACCGAGCCCGACGACGTTCTCTCCGGCAAGCTCCTCGGCGCGGCCTGGATCACCGCCTTCGCCGCCCTGTTCCTCGCCATCACGGGCCTGGCCTCCACCCTGGACATGCCCGACGTGCAGTCCCTGCTCTGGCCCACCGGCTCCGGCTTCGTCGTCGGCCTGCTCTACGTCGCCGAAGGCGCCCAACGCCGCAACCTCCTCCACTACGGCCTCGGCACCTGGCTCGCCCTCACCTCCACCGCCGCACTCCTCGTCGGCAGCCCCGGCCTCTACTGGGTCCTCACCCTCGCCGGCGGGAGCGCCTACGCCATCGCGGCGATCCTCGAACGCCGCCGTCTCAACTCCCTCTCAGGGCACCCCCAGAACTCCCGGCACTGAAACCGCACCGACGCTCCGCGACGGCCACCTTCCACGGCCACGCCCCGCCCTGCCCCGCCCTCACAGGCCGACGAAACCCGTAGGGACGCACTCACCCGGCAGCGCCCCGGCCATCCGATCCCGATCACCCACCCCTGGAGGAACACCATGCCCAGCAACAGCCCCTCACCCCTGCCCGGTCAGCCGCCCCGGCGCCGGCCCCGAATGCGCGTGCGCGCCACCGCGATCACGGCCTCACTCGCCGCCGTCGGCATCCTCGCAAGCACCGGCCCCGCCCAGGCCGCCCCCGCCCGCACTGGAGCCGCCCACCACACCGGCACGCTCCGGTGCCAGGGGAAGGGCGTCGACCCCGCCGCCCTCATCCGCTACCGGTCCGACATCGTGATCAAGGCGCCGCTGAGCACCGTCTTCAAGCTGCAGACCGACGTCGAACGATGGCCGTCGTGGCAGGCACCGGTCCTCTCCATGAAGCGCCTCGACCCCGGCCCTCTCCGGAAGGGCTCGCGGTTCCGGTGGACGACGCCGGCGCCCGCCACTCCCACCACCCCCGCCACCACCCTGGAAATCACCTCCACTGTCCGGCAGTTCGACCGCGACTCCTGCATTCGGTGGACCGGACCCGCGATCGGAGACGGGCTGCGTATCGACGAGGGTGTCCACGTGTGGGCCTTCACCAAGGTCAAGGGGGGCGTGCGCGTACAGACCGAGGAAACCTGGACCGGCGCCCAGGTCGAAGCGGACGTTCCCACCGCGACAGCGCTCCTCGGCGCAGGACTCGAACAGTGGCTCCGCGAGTTGAAGGCCACCGCGGAGGCCCAGAGCGGCGGACCGTGCACGTGACCGGCCGGCATACCAACGGCTTCGAGCTACGCACTTTTCGCCGACGCGACGGCGGGACGCCCGCCAGGACGATCGACACCAGCAGTACAGGACCACTGAGGAAGAGACCGACTCCATGACATCACGACACAAACTCATGCAGGGCATGGCTGTCACCGCGATCGCCACGGCAACGACTCTGTCCGCGCCGTCCGTGGCAGCGGCGCACCAGGCGCAGCCCGATGCCGGGACCTACCAGGAATGCCGGGGCGTGACCGTCGACAAGAACGCACCGGTCGTCAGCCGCGCAAGCGTCCTCATCAAGGCGCCGCTGACGACGGTCTGGAAACTGCACACCGACATCGACGCATGGGCCACCTGGATACCGGAGATCACCCCGGCGCGGAAGAAGACGCCGGGACCGCTACGACCGGGCTCGGTCTTCGAATGGTCCCCCCAGAACATGAAGGTCACCTCGACGGTCGCCTCGGTCCAACGGCTGCGGTGCACCGCATGGGCCGCGCCCGTGAACGGCATCGACGGCATACACCTGTTCACCTTCAAGCCGGTCAAGGACGGTGTGCTCGCCACCACCGAGGAATCCTGGGCAGGCGCCCCCGTCGAAGCCGACATCCCCGGCAACCAGGCCGCCCTCGACGCCGGTCTCAACGACTGGGTGAACCGGCTCAAGACCACGGCCGAGACGAAGACCGGCTGCACCGACCACAGGGGCAAGTGACACGAATTCCGGTGGTCCAGAGGAGCAGCGGGGGTGCGCACAGGGGGACCCTGACCGGCTGAATTTCCGTTTGTACATGCGTGCACTCAGGGCCTCCCGACAACTTGAGGACGCGAAACGAACCGCAGGCCGCCGGGAGGCCCTGCCGCCACGGCTGTGGCTGCCGCAGGCGCCGACCGAGCCAGGACATCGGGTGACATGGACTGCACCCGATCCCATGGTTCCGGACAGAGCCACGCAACCAGGTCATGGCCTGGCCACTGCTGCGCCAGAGGTACGCGCCCGAGCCGAGCCTCGAGGTCGAGGGGCAGGTTCCTTCAGCGGACCCCGGTCACGGCCGTCGACATCGTCGCCGCATGCCGTAAAGCCGCAGCTCAGGAGCCATTGATGACCGGGTCCAGAATCGCCACGCACTTCACGTGCGAGGTCATCGGGAACACGTCGGGAGCCTCCGTCTGACTATCGCTGCTTGCGTATTCACAGCCGTACGGCCGCCTCACGACAGTGAGGCGGCCGCTCGCGACTCGACCTGAGCGGTCGGGACAGCAAAACGAGCTCAACCGGCACGCTTGAGATCATTTAAAGGCAGCCCTCAGACCGCCGCCCTTGGTGCCCGGCCAAGGGAAACGCGCTGGCCATGGCAGGCAGGGCGCGCGTGGTGATCGCATGTGGTCGCACGAGACTGGAGGTGTCGGCCCTTCCTCCGCCTCCAGGAGGCGATCCTCATGCGTACCACCGCAGACCGCGGCCTCATCTACCGACGATGCGGCTGCCGAGACACCCACCGCCACCAGCTCGGGGCACACTGTCCGCGCCTGCTCGCCGACACTCACCACGGGACGTGGACCTTCGCGGTCGACGTTCCCGCCCCGGACCGCCACCGGGCCACCGTCCGGCGAGGCGGCTTCACCAGCCACGACACTGGGGAGGTCGCATTGACAAAGTTCCTGGAGGGCGAGGCCGGCGGGTTCAACGCTGACCCAAACCAGACCGTCGCCGACTACCTGCACACCTGGCTGGTGGCCAAGGCGCTCAAGCCGACAACCATGGCCCGCTACCGCGACTACGTGCACAACGATCTCGTCCCCGCCTTCGGCAGCCTGAAGCTGGACGAGCTTAGGCACCGGCACATCAGCGCGTTCGTGACCCACGAGCTCGCCGGCGGCCGCGGCCGCACCACCCTCTACCGGTGTCTCGCCACGCTGTCCAGCGCGCTGGGGGATGCCGTCCGCCAGCACCGCCTCGCCCACAACCCGGCCAGCCCACCGGCCCTGCGCCGTCCGCCCTCGCCGGAGCGCCGGATCTGGACCGCCGACGAGGCGGTCCGCTTCCTCCCGCACTGCCACGAAGCCGACCCCGAGATGGCCGACCTGTTCGAGTTCCTCATCGGCACCGGCCTACGCAAAGGCGAGGCCCTCGGCCTGCACTGGGACGACCTCCACCTACGCGAGGGCGTCCTCTACGTACGCTGCACGCTCTCCGCGATCGACAACAACCGGCTTGTGATCAGCCCGCCGGCGTCCCCCTCACCGTGGTCTCCAAGACCCTGCGCCACTCCACCCTGTCGACCACTGCCAACATCTACAGCCATCTCACCCGGCAGGCCGCCCGCGAAGCCGTCGACACCATCCAGCAGAGGCTCACCCGGGCCGAGCAGAAAGCCAGCCGCCAGGCCCGGCTGGAGCGGCTGCGATCACCAGCGACCACATCCAACGACTCCGCGAATCCCTCAACCGGCTCCGCTCCCCCACCCCGCCCGGCTCCCGAACCTCCGCGAACCGGCCCGGCACCCGGTCTGCGACCACAGTGCGACCACCAGCTCTCCAGGAACGCGAAAAGCCGCCCTCCCGTAAACGAGAGAACGGCCTCCGACCTGCAATAAAGCTGGTCGGGACGACAGGATTTGAACCTGCGACCCCTTGACCCCCAGTCAAGTGCGCTACCAAGCTGCGCCACGTCCCGGTGCCGTCTGACCTGGGGTTTCCCCTGGCTGAACGCGCACCGAAACAATACCGCACTCGCGCTGCTGATCGCGCCCTCGTTTATACGGGCCGTACGGGGCCCGCGCCGTCGCGGTTGACCTCAAGTTTGGTTGAGGTTGCAAGGTCGTCTGCATGAGGATGACAGCGGAACAGAGTTACGTGTACGCGGACCTGCCCCGGTTGATGGGGCTGATGACCGGCGACGAGAAGCACGGGCCGGCGGCGACGTCCACCTTGGACGCGCTGTGGGTGCTGTACGACCGGGTACTGCGAGTGGGGCCGGAGCGAATGGGTGATCCGGAGCGGGACCGGTTCCTGTTGTCCAAGGGGCACGGGCCGATGGCGTACTACGCGGTGCTGGCGGCCAAGGGGTTCGTGCCCGTCGCGTGGCTGCCCGGGTTCGGGTCGTACGACTCACCGCTCGGGCACCACCCGGACCGGGTGCTGGTGCCGGGCGCCGAGATCGGGAGCGGGTCGCTGGGACACGGGCTGCCGATCGGCGTCGGCATGGCGCTGGGGCTGCGGGCGCAAGGGCTCGACGAACCGCGCGTATGGGTGCTGACCGGTGACGCCGAGCTGGACGAGGGCAGCAACCACGAGGCGATCGCGTACGCCGGTCCGGCCGGCCTGGAACGACTGCACACGGTCGTGATCGACAACGCCTCCGCCAGCCACGCCCGGCCGGGCGGCATCGCCGCGCGGTTCGAGGCGGCCGGCTGGTCCGCGGCGACAGTCGACGGCCGTGACCACGAGGCGCTGTACGCCGCCTTCACCGCCCCGCATCCGGGCCGTCCGCGGGTGATCGTCGCTCAGGTCGAGCCGAAGCTCACCTGAAGCGGGCCCCTGCCTCCTGCCCCCTGTCACCTGCTTCCCGTCACCTGTCACCTGCCCCGCGACTCTCCGTAAGGCCATCGGAAGGACACGAGTACCCATGGACACCATGCGTGACCGTTTCGCCCCCGTCATCACCCAGCTGCTCGACGAGGATCCACGCGTCGCCGTCGTTCTCGCCGAGATCGGCACGGACGGTTTCGCAGAGGCCCGACGCAGGCACCCGGACCGCGTGATCAACGTGGGCATCCGCGAACAGCTCCTCGTCGGGGCGGGCGCCGGCCTGGCGCTGACCGGGCTGCGGCCCGTGGTGCACACCTTCGCCAGTTTCCTCGTCGAGCGGCCCTTCGAGCAGGTCAAGCTCGACCTCGGACACCAGGACGTGGGCGCGGTGCTGGTCAGCGCGTCCGCGTCCTTCGACTGGCCCGCGGGCGGGTACACGCACATGGCGCCCGACGATGTGGCCCTGCTGGACACACTGGACGGCTGGACCGTGCATGTGCCGGGCCACCCGGACGAGGCCGAGACGCTGCTGCGCCACGCGATCGCCGCCGGGGACGACAAGGTGTACGTGCGGTTGTCGGTGCAGTCCAACGCGCAGGGGCTGCCGGTCGACGGGGCGCGCTTCGTCACCGTCTGCGAGGGTCGCGCCGGGGTGGTCGTAGCCGTCGGCCCGATGCTCGACGCCGCGCTCGAAGCCACGGAAGGCCTCGACGTCACCGTCCTGTACGCGACGACCGTCCGCCCCTTCGACACGGCCGCGCTGCGTCGGGCCAGTGAGGCGGCCGGCACCGATGTCGTCCTCGTCGAGCCATACCTGGCCGGCACCTCCACGGCCGTCGCGGGAGACGCCCTCGCCGACGTGCCCCACCGCGTCCTCGGCCTGGGCGTGGCCCGCCGTGAGCTACGCCGTTACGGCCAGGTTGACGAGCACCTGACCGCACACGGTCTCGACGCGGGCGCGTTGCGGGAGCGGATCAGCGGCTTCCTGGGAGCCGGCGTCCGCAAGTGACGGTCCGTTCTCCGGGCGGACGTCCGCCCGTGACCGTCCCCCGGAGGTTCAGTCGACAGCCGGGAGACCCAACTCCGGGTAGGACTCAAGCAGTTGGGGCGAGGCCGCCTGGCGCCAGGAGTCGGCGAGGATGTCGCGCAGCTCGTCGGTGTCCTCCAGCGCCGCGAGGCGGACACGGACCCAGGCGAAGCCCGCCTCGTGGTCGGCGATCCAGAACTTCCCGGGCTCGGCCCTGGCCAGTTCGTCCCGCTCCTCCTTCGGGCAGCGCACGGCGATGGAGGTCTCCTCCTCGGGCAGCGTGGCGAACATCTTTCCCGCGACCCGGAACGTGGGCATGCTCCAGGCGATCTTCTCCGTCGTGTCCGGCAGGGAGAGGGCGATACGTCGTACGTCTTCGGCATCCGGCATGAGACGCACCGTAGCCAATGGCACCGACAATCGCGCCGGACCAGCAGGTGCAGAAGGGGCACCCCCGCAGCAGCCCCCGCTACCGCTCCGCAGCCCCTCGAAGCGCGTCCAGCACCGGCCGGATCAGCGGGTGACCCTCGGCACCCCGCCGTACGGCCGCGAAGACCCGGCGCGTCGGAGCCACCCCGTCGACCGGGCGGACGACCACACCGGTGAGGTCCATGCCGCGCAGTGCCGAGCGCGGTACGAGCGCCACCCCCGCGTCGGCCGAGGCCAGGGCCACCACCGCGCGGAAGTCGTCCGAGGAGTGTTCGAGGCGGGGCTGGAATCCGGCGCTCTCGCAGGCCAGGACCACCACCTCGTGGCACGGATTCCCGGGGTACGGGCCGATCCACGTGTCCTTGGCCAGCTCCGCGAGCGGCACCTCGTCGGTGTCGGCGAGGCGGTGGCCGACCGGGACGACCGCGTCGAAGGGTTCGGCGTACAGGGACACGTGGGTCAGGCGGGGGTCGTCGGCGGGCGGGGCCCCGCGGTACTCGACGGCGACCGCGACGTCGACCTGCCGGTCGAGGACCATCGGCAGGCTGGCGTCGCCCTCGGCGTCCTGGACGCGGAGGCGGATGCCGGGCGCCGACACTGCGAGGCGGGCCACCGCGGGGGCCACGACCAGGGCGATACCGGTCGCGAAGGAGGCGACCGTGACCGTGCCGGCCGCGCCCGAACTGTAGGCGGCGAGCTCCGCCTCGGCCCGCTCCAGCTGGGCGAGGACCGTGTTGGTGTGGCTGAGCAGGATCTCTCCGGCCGGAGTCAGCCGTACGCCCTTCGCGCCGCGCTCCACAAGCCTGTGACCCGTCTCCTGCTCCAGGGCGGTCAGCTGCTGGGAGACGGCCGAGGGCGTGAGATAGAGCGCGGCAGCAGCCGCCGTCACGGTGCGGTGGTCGGCCACCGCACGGAGGATGTGGAGCCGCCGCGCTTCGATCATGTGACCGATTCTCTCAGGTCGAACGAGCAGGCCGGGCGAACCGGAAGTTCGGCCCTTGCTCAGGCGTCCAGCTCCGCGCGGGCGGCCACGAACGCGTCCACCGCCCGGTTCACGTCCTCGGTCGAGTGCCCGGCGGACAGCTGAACCCGAATACGCGCCTGCCCCTGCGGCACGACCGGGAACGAGAAGCCGATCACGTACACGCCGCGCTCCAGGAGCAGCTCCGCCAGGCGTCCCGCCCTCGCCGCGTCCCCGATCATGACGGGTGCGATCGCGTGGTCGCCGGGGAGGATGTCGAAGCCCTCCTCGGTCATCCGGCGGCGGAACAGCGCGGTGTTCTCGGCGAGCCGCACCCGCAGGTCGTCCGCCAACTCCAGCAGGTCGAGCACCTTGAGGGAGGCGGCCGCGATCACCGGGGCAAGCGTGTTCGAGAAGAGGTAGGGGCGCGAGCGCTGGCGCAGCAGCGCGACGATCTCGGCGCGGGCGGCGACGTAACCGCCGGAGGCACCGCCGAGCGCCTTGCCGAGTGTGCCAGTGATGATGTCGACACGGTCCATGACGCCGTGCAGTTCGGGGGTGCCGCGGCCGCCGGGGCCGACGAAGCCGACAGCGTGCGAGTCGTCGACCATGACCATGGCGTCGTAGCGGTCGGCGAGGTCGCAGATCTCGCGCAGCGGGGCCACGTACCCGTCCATGGAGAAGACGCCGTCCGTGACGATCAGCCTGCGCCGGGCGCCCGCCGCCTCCTTCAACTGCTGTTCCAGATCGGCCAGATCACGGTTGGCGTACCGGAAGCGGCGGGCCTTGGACAGGCGGATGCCGTCGATGATCGAAGCGTGGTTGAGGGCGTCGGAGATGACCGCGTCCTCGGCGCCGAGGAGGGTCTCGAAGACGCCGCCGTTGGCGTCGAAGCAGGAGGAGTAGAGGATCGTGTCCTCCTGGCCGAGGAACGCGGACAGCCGCTGCTCCAGCTCCTTGTGCACCTCCTGCGTACCGCAGATGAAGCGCACGGACGCCATGCCGTAGCCCCAGCGGTCGAGGGCCGCGTGGGCGGCGGCCACGACCTCGGGGTGGTCGGCGAGGCCGAGGTAGTTGTTCGCGCAGAAGTTGAGGACCTCGCCGGGTCGCCCGCCCGCGGTGACGCTCACCGTCGCCGACTGCGGGGTGCCGATGACGCGCTCGGGCTTGTGGAGACCGGCGGCGCGGATCTCGTCGAGGGTGGTGCGCAGATCGTCGCGTACGGAATCGAACATCATCAGTTCCTTAGAAGTCTCAAGCTGTCCGGGAAAGTGTCGGACGGCCAGGGAAGGTCTCAGACGGCCCAGTCGAGGATGACCTTGCCGCCGCGGCCGCTCGCCGCGTCGGCAAAGGCCGCCTCGTAGTCGCGGTAGCCGTACCGGCCGGTGATCACGGGCGCGAGGTCGAGACCGCCTTCGAGGAGGACCGACATCGCGTACCAGGTCTCGAACATCTCGCGGCCGTAGATGCCCTTGATCGTGATCATGGAGGTGACGATCCGGGACCAGTCGACCGGGAACTCCTCGGCGGGCAGGCCGAGCATCGCGATCCGGCCGCCGTGCGTCATGTTGGCGATCATGTCGCGCATCGCCTCGGGACGCCCCGACATCTCCAGACCGATGTCGAAGCCCTCGCGCAGCCCCAGTTCACGCTGGCCGTCGGCGATCGTGGCGTTCGAGACGTTGAGGGCGAGGCTCGCGCCGATCTTGCGGGCGAGCTCCAGTCGCTCTTCGCTGACGTCGGTGACGACGACGTTGCGGGCGCCCGCGTGCCGGGCCACCGCGGCGGCCATCAGGCCGATGGGTCCTGCGCCGGTGATCAGGACGTCCTCGCCGACCAGCGGGAAGGAGAGGGCCGTGTGCACGGCGTTGCCGAACGGGTCGAAGATCGCGGCGACGTCGAGGTCGACGGGGACGCGGTGCACCCACACATTGGCGGCGGGCAGGACGACGTACTCGGCGAACGCGCCGTCGCGGCCGACGCCGAGACCGACCGTCGCACGGCAGAGGTGGCGCCTCCCGGCCTGACAGTTGCGGCACTTGCCGCACACCAGGTGACCCTCGCCGCTGACACGGTCACCGATTTTGATGTCGGCGACGTCGCGACCGGTCTCGACGACCTCGCCGACGAACTCGTGCCCGAGCACCAGCGGCGTCCGGATGGCCTGCTGCGCCCAGCCGTCCCAGGACCGGATGTGCAGATCGGTGCCGCAGATCCCGGTTCTGAGGACCTTGATCAGTACGTCGCCGGGGCCGGCCTGCGGCTCCGGAACGTCCACGAGCCAGAGCCCGGGTTCCGCCTTCTCCTTGACCAGCGCCTTCACGCTACGGCTCCTGTGGGTGAGGTCCCTGAGAAGGGCACGCCGGAACGGCCGGCCCGTACCGGGGAGAGGGGTGGGATCCCGTAGAAATCTGCCGTACGAAGGCGCCCTGGTCCATCGAGGATTTCTTAAGCTCGGCCGCAGCTCTGCTTCACGCCGCCCTGGACTTCACCCCTCGGGCAGCCCTCCGCCCTCCCGGAGTTCGATCTGCTGGACCAGCTCCGCCGCCATCGACTTGATGGTCTCGAGGCCCGCTCGCCCCCACGGGCGCGGCTCGATGTCGACGGCACAGACCGTGCCGAGGACGATGCCCGTGTGGTCGATCAGCGGGGCGCCGAGGTAGGAACGGACACCGATCTCGTCGACCACCGGGTTCCCGGCGAACCGCGGGTAGTCGCAGACGTCCTCCAGCACCAACGCCTTGCGTCGGACCACCACATGGGGGCAGAAGCCATAGTCGCGGGCCATATAGCGGCCCACCACACCAGGACCACCGCCAAAGCCGTCACGCAGGCCGTCGCCGTCCGGGGTGTGCAGGCCCGCGAAGAACTGCCGGTTCTCGTCGATGAAGTTGACCATCGAATACGGCACGGCGGTGACCTCGGCGAGCCGGTCCGCGAAGGCGTCGAAGGCAGGCTCCGCGCGCGCCCCCAGGCCCATCCCGCGCAGCCGCCGCACCCGGGCGGCGGCGTCCTTGTCCTGCGGGGTCAACAGCAGACGACCGGCAGGACGCGGGGGCTCATAACTCATATACGGACTCCACGACTTGGGGCAGATGTCATACACGGGCTCCGTGGCTCGGTGCGGGCGTCACGTGTGGGCTCCGTGGCTCGGCGCGGGTGCCGGCGCGTGCGCGAGGAGGTGCCGCACCAGGACGAGCAGGGTCTGCACGCCCGAACTGGAGATCCGGGCGTCGCAGCGCACGACGGGGATCCCGGGGTCGAGGTCGATCGCCGCGCGCACCTCCTCGGGGTCGTAGCGGTAGGAGCCGTCGAACTCGTTGACCGCGACGATGAAGCCGAGACCGCGTTGCTCGAAGAAGTCGACGGCCGCGAAGCAGTCCTCCAGGCGCCGTGTGTCGGCGAGGATCACCGCACCGAGCGCACCCTCGGAGAGCTCGTCCCACATGAACCAGAACCGCTCCTGTCCGGGCGTTCCGAACAGATACAGCACGTGTTCCGGATCGAGGGTGATGCGTCCGAAGTCCATCGCCACGGTCGTCTCGACCTTGTTCTCGATGCCGTCGAGATTGTCGGTAGCCGTGCTGACCGTGGTGAGCAGCTCCTCCGTACTGAGCGGCGCGATCTCGCTCACCGCGCCGACAAAGGTCGTCTTGCCGACCCCGAACCCTCCCGCCACCAAGATCTTCAGTGCGGTGGGGAAGGGGTCAGAGCTGTCGTCGTAGTCCATCGAGCACTGCCTCCAGAAGAGACTGGTCAGTGGGGTTGTGGTGGAAGGTGGGAGGCTTCGTCGTCAGCGCCCCGCAGTCGACGAGGTCGGACAGCAGCACCTTGGTGACTGCCGCCGGCAGCTTCAGGTGTGCGGCGATCTCCGCGACCGAGACGGGGGCCCGGCACAGTTCGAGTGCCTGGGAGTGCTCGGGCCCGAGGTAGCCGAGGGGGGTGGCGCCGGTGGCCATGACCTGCGACAGGAGGTCGAGCGCGGTGGTGGGCCGGGTCCGGCCGTTGCTGACCGTGTAGGGGCGCACCAGCCGGCCGGCCGCGTCGTCGAGCCAGGGCCCGTCGCCGGCCGCGGCCACGCTCAAGGCCTCATCGCCGAGGGTTCGGCCGCGGGCTGCCGGGGTGCGGTCATCAGATACGGCCGGACGCTCTTGACCAGCATGGCCATCTCGTAGCCGAGCACCGCCGCGTCGGCCTCGCGCCCGGCAAGTACCGCGAGACAGGTGCCCGAGCCGGCCGTGGAGACGAACAGCAGGGTCGAGTCGAGTTCGACGACGACCTGGCGTACGTCGCCGCCGTCCCCGAAGCGGATGCCCGCGCTGCGGCCGAGGGAGTAGAGGCCGGAGGCCAGCGCCGCCATGTGGTCGGCGCTGTCCGTGTCGAGGCCGTGGACCGACTTCACGAGTCCGTCGCAGGACAGGAGTACCGCGCTCGTGGTGTGCGGTACGCGCTGTACGAGGCCGCTCATCAGCCAGTCGAGATCGGATACATGGCCGGTCGGCGCATCGCTCGCCATGGTGGATCGACTCCTTGAGGTACGAAGGTCTGCGGGAGCGGAGGGGGTGGGTGTGGGGGTGGAGAGGCCACTGGTCATCCGGCCGGTGCGCTCCCGTCGTGCCGGGTGGTGAAGTCCTGTCCCGGCGCAGGCGCGGGCGCGGCGTCGCGCGCCCCCTGCGCCTCGTGCGGCGCGGGCGCATGGGCCGTGTGCGCTTCGGCTATGTGCACCGCGCCGATGGGCGCTCCGGGTGCTCCGTCGACTCGGGCCACTCCATCCATTCCATCCATGTGCAGCCCATCCATATGCGGTCGCTCCATGTGTGAGGCATCCACGGGTGAGGCATTCACGGGTGGTTGCTCGGCACGCGGAGCATCGGGGGCATCCATGTGCTCGGTGCCCCTGTGGCCCGCATCCATAGGGGCGGAGTCCATGTGTCCGGAGTCCGTGTGTCCGGAGTCCATGGCGGCGGTGCCCATGGCGGCGGACTCCATGGCAGCCGTGTCCCTACGCCCCGCACCCACGATCGGCACATCCACTCGAACGACTTCCAGCGGCGGCAGCGAACCCGTGTCCACCAGACCCAGGTGGGCCCGGTCCCGCGAAGCCTCCGTACGCGCCGACTCCGCGTGGGCCGCCTCCGCAAGCCCGATCCCGCGCTGGAACGCCGCCATGAGGCCGGGGTCGTGACCGGCGACGTGCTCCGTGTCCTGGCGGGGTGCGGGCCCCTCGCGCAGTTGGGGGACGATGTGTTCCTGGGCGCGCCGCGTGGGCAGTTGGGGCTTGCCCATGGTGCCGCGGACCGCGCCACCTCGTGCCGTGGGCGGCAGACCCGCGTTCCCCGTCAGCGCGTGCCGGTCGTCGGGGCGGATGCCGGGCACGGCCTCCGCCGGGTTGGGCCGCTCCACGTGGCTACCACGCACGGGCAGCGGCGCCGGACCGCCGCGCCCCGTGGTCCCCGCGCCCCGCGGCGCCTGGTCCCGCTGCGGCTGCCGAGGCACGGGAGACCGCGCGCCGCCCCCGGGCGGGGCGGACACCGGAGCCGCCTGCACGGTCTGCGGTCTCGCCGGCGGGCGCCGGTCCGCGGCAGGCTCCTGGGGCTGCGCCCGCGCGAGTACTCCGGGGTCGCCCTGCGTCGTCCCCAACAGCGCCTGCGGCACGACGAGTACGGCTTGCATACCGCCGTAGATATTGGTCTGCAGCCGGACATGGATGCCGTGCCGCCGAGCGATCTGCGAGACCACGAACAACCCGATACGGCCGTCCTGGAGCAGGCTGGCGACATTGACCTGGTCGGGATCGGCGAGCAGGGCGTTCATCTTGTTCTGTTCGCCGAGCGGCATGCCGAGGCCCCGGTCCTCGACCTCGACGGCGAGTCCGGAGGTCACGAGGTTGACGCGCAGCAGCACTTGGGTGTGCGGGGCCGAGAACACCGTGGCGTTCTCGACGAGTTCGGCCAGCAGATGGATGACGTCGGCGACGGCGTGCCCGCGCAGGGTGCCGTCGATCGGAGGCACCAGCTTCACCCGTGAGTACTGCTCGACCTCGGCGATCGCGGACCGCAGCACCTCGGTCATGGAGACGGGGTTGCTCCACTGGCGGCGCGAGACGGCGCCGCCGAGCACGGCGAGGTTCTCCGCGTGCCGCCGGATGCGGGTGGCGAGATGGTCGATGTGGAAGAGGCCCTTGAGCAGATCCGGGTCCTCGATCTCGTTCTCGAGCTCGTCGAGGATCGAGATCTCGCGGTGCACGAGAGACTGAAGCCGCCGCGCCAGATTGACGAAGACCTCGACCTTCTGCTCGCTGCCCGCGTGGCTGGAGAGCTGCGCGGCCTGCACGACGGCGGTGACGGCGCCGTCGTGGGCGCGCGAGAGGTCGGCCGCGAGCAGCTCGAAGTCGTCGGCGTCGGCGGGGGGCTGGCGACGCGCTTTGCGCGCGGGCGGGCTCTCGCCGCGGCGCAGTCCTTCGACGAGGGCGCGCAGGTCGCCCTCGGTGCGGGCGCTGGTGCGGCGCAGGGCGCCTATCCGCTCGCGTACGGACGTGGCGGCACGGCCGGCGGCCACGGCGGCGATCACGATGCCCGCGAGCGCCACGCCCACGGCCCCCGCGAGCACGGCCCACAGGGTGACACTGGGCCGTGCGCCGGTCGAGCGGACGGTGAACAGTACGGCCGCGCACGCGCTGAGGGCCACCGCGGTCGGCGGCAGCACCGCGAGGCGCAGCAGCTGGGGCCGTAGGTGGGTCTCGGGCAGCGAGGGTGCGGTGTGGGCGACCGGCCGTCCGTGCCGTCCGCCCTCACGGCGGTCTGCGCGTGCGGCCGGTGCGCGAAGGTGAGACATCGGCGTCCTCGTACTGGTACGTCGGGGGTGGGGGGCCTCTGACGGGTCGGAGACGGGTCGGACGCCCCCTGGGGCTCCCGCAGGTCTGCGCGACTCGGTCGTGCGTCATCGCGGTGCCGGTCGAGAGAGCCGAAAAATTCGACCCCGCGTCGCCCGACGGCAACTGACAGTAGTCGGCAACGCATCATGTGCGGTGGGCAGTTGACAAACTCCCCCGGACAAGGTCCCGCTCTGGTATTAGGCCTCGTACGACAGACCGATAACACCCTCGGACACACGTTCCCGTCGCGGCGCGGATTCGATCAGAGCTGGTCAGAAGCGGTCGGGAACAAACGGCGAGGGCCGGGGAGCAGTGCGCACCCCGGCCCTCGCCGTCGATCGAAAAATCAGCCCGCGTGAGCGGAGAATCAGCCCGCGGGCACCGTTTCCGGCTCCCCGGTGCCCTCCGTGGCCCCTGCGGCGACGTCACCCGGTGTGCTGACCGTGCTCTTCTGGACAGCGGGCCAGCCGCCCTCCGGCGTGACGGCCACGGCGCGCCACCAGGGCTCGGACGGGACGGTCTCGGACGTCGGTTCGAAGGGCTCGCCGGGGCGGGGCAGCGCCACACGCGCACCGGCCGCCTCCGCGGCGGCGATCGACCCCTCGCCGGGCTCCGCCCACGGGTGGGTCGCCAGGTTGAACGTCGCCCAGTGGATCGGCAGCATGACGCCGCTGGGCCGCCCGCCCTGAAGGCCCAGGTGGGCGCGCATGCCCTCCTCGGGCGTCATGTGGATGTCCGGCCAGAACTCGCTGTACGCCCCGATCTGGATCATCGTGGCGTCGAACGGGCCGTGCTCGGCACCGATGTCCTTGAAGCCCTCGAAATAGCCGGTGTCGCCGCTGTGGTAGATCCGGTGCTCGTCGCCCGCCACCACCCAGGACGCCCAGAGCGTGTGCTGGGTGTTGCGCAGGCCGCGGCCGCAGAAGTGGCGGGCCGGGGTGGCCGTCAGGGTGATTCCCCCGACCTTCGTCGACTCGTTCCAGTCCAGCTCACGCAGCCGGTCCGCCGACACGCCCCAGTGCTCCAGGTGGGCGCCGACGCCGAGCGGCACCGCGAACAGCGTGTCCGAGTCGGCCAGGGCCTTGATCGTGGGCAGGTCGAGGTGGTCGTAGTGATCGTGCGAGATGACGACGACGTCGACCGGGCCGAGCGCGGCCAGTGGCAGCGGTACCGGATGCAGCCGCTTGGGTCCGGCGAAGTTGAACGGGGAACAGCGCTCTCCCCAGACCGGGTCGAAGAGCACCCGGTGTCCGTCGATCTCGGCGAGGACGCTGGAGTGCCCCATCCACGTGAGCCGCAGCCCGGTGGACGCGGGCCTGCCCAGGTCGGCGAGCGTCGTGGCATGCACCGGCACCGTGCCCTCCGGGGCGCGCAGGACACGCTCCTCCTTGCGGAAGAAGGTCTTCGCGACCTCGCGCATGGCACCGTCCGGCCGAGGGGTACCCTCCGGGTTCTTGAAGACACCGTCCGCGAAGTTCGGCGATCTGCGGATGCGCTCCAGGCGCTCACCCGCCGGATCCGCGCCGAAGGCGGCGGGCCGCAGCGCGCGGAGCCCGGAGCTCAGGGGACGGAAACCGGTCACAGTACCTCCAGGTGGAGTCAGTCAGGCTTTCATTATGGTCGCCGCCTCTGACAGCGCCGGGTCGGCCCTGTCACAGCACAATTTCCGTGACCCCATGGCCTGTATCTCCTCAACCCCACGGCGCCCGCTCTTCTTCCTGACCACGGGACGCGAGTTCCGGCGGCCCCGGGACGGACGTGCGTCCGCTCCACGGCGCCGGCTCGGCCCAGCCGCACCGGTTACTGACTGGCAGTTCAGTACGCGTACTGTGACCGTCCGGCCCCGTCCATCCGGCCGCCTTTGGAGACACCATGTACCGAGGCTCCGACACCCCCACGGCGGTGGGCCTCGCTGGTCGTCCAGCCCCTGACCGCCGTACCCCGAGGAGACCCCGTGACCGCCCCCCTGATGCTGCTCACCTGGACCGACCACGTCACCGGCCACCAGGGCTTCCTCGTGGTCGACCGGCTCGTACGAGGCGTCGCCAGTGGCGGACTGCGGATGCGGGCGGGCTGCACGCTGGACGAGGTCACGGGGCTCGCCCGGGGCATGACCATGAAAGAAGCCCTGCACTACAACCCCGAGGGCCGCTACATCCCGCTCGGCGGCGCCAAGGGCGGCATCGACTGCGATCCCCGGGACCCGGCGGCGTACGGCCTTCTGGTGCGCTACCTGCGTGCCATGCGCCCGTACATCGAGAGCTTCTGGACCACGGGCGAGGATCTCGGCCTCACCCAGGACCTGGTCGACCGGGCGGCCGAGGAGGCGGGGCTCGTCTCGTCCATCCAGGCCGTGTACCCGCTGCTCGACGACGAGGTGGCGGCCAGACGGCGGCTCGCGGACGCCTTCGCGGTCGAGGTGGACGGGATCGGGCTCGACGAACTGGTCGGCGGCTGCGGTGTCGCCGAGTCGGTGCTCGCGGCCCTGGATCGCGCCGGGGTGCCGTACGCGGGCACGCGCGTCGCCCTGCAGGGACTCGGCACCATGGGAGGAGCCACGGCTCGCTTCCTCACGCGCGCGGGGCTCACGGTAGTGGCCGTCGCCGACATCAAGGGCACGATCGCCAACCCTGCGGGCCTCGACGTCGACGCGCTGCTCGCGGCACGGGACGGGTACGGGACGGTCGACCGCTCGGCGCTGCGCCCGGCCGACCGTGAACTGCCGGGCGAGGCCTGGCTGTCCGCCGACGCGGAGGTGCTGGTGCCCGCGGCGGTCTCGTACGCGATCGACACCGTGAACCAGCGCCGGATCACCGCCCGCTGGGTCGTCGAGGCGGCCAACATGCCGGTTCTGGCGGAGGCGGAGGAACTGCTCGCGGCGCGCGGGGTCACCGTTCTGCCGGACGTCGTGGTCAACTCCGGGACGAACGCCTGGTGGTGGTGGACGCTGTTCGGCGACATCGGCGCGGACGCGGACGAGGCGTTCGCGTACACACGGCGCTCCATGCGCGCCCTCATCGACCAGACGTTGGCCCGCGCGGAGGCCGACGGGACCACACCGCGGGCCGCCGCGCACGCCATTGTCGCCGACCGGCTGCCGGCGATCGCGGAGCGGTTCGGCTGGTACGGATGACGGCGGGGACCACCGGCACGACCAGCGCGAACCATGGTGCCCCGGCTCCAACACCGCCTCTGGCGAGGGATTAGGGTTGACGCGTGGCGAGAGTGCGTTTGAACGTGGCGGAGCGGCGTGAGGAGTTGCTGCGCGCCGCCGTCGAACAGATCGAGGCGCGCGGTGTGGCGGCGGTACGGATCGCCGACGTGGCCTCGGCACTCGGAGTGAGCAACGCACTGGTGCTGTACCACTTCTCGACCAAGGAGAAGCTGGTCGCCGAGGCGTTCACGTTCGCGGCCGAGGACGATCTCGCCCATCTGCGCAAGCTGCTCGGCCGTCGTACGTCGGCGCTGCGACGGTTGCGGGCCGCGGTGCGCTGGTACGCGCCGACCGGGCAGGCCAAGGGATGGCGGCTGTGGATCGAGGGCTGGGCGGCCGCACTGCGCGAGCCCGCGCTGCGGGAGGTCACGTGCTACCTGGACAAGCAGTGGAAGGCCGCGATCATCGAGGTGATCGCGGAGGGAGTGGCCGCGGGCGAGTTCCGTTGCCCTGATCCCACCGGCACGGCCCTACGGCTCACGGCGCTGCTCGACGGGCTCGCCGTGCAGATGACGTCGTACGACGGTGCCGTGTCGCGGGCGCGGACCCACGAATGGGTGGACGAGGCGCTCGCGCGCGAACTGGGCCTTGAGCGGGAGGCGTTGACGGCGGCGGTGCGCTGAGGCGCGTACCTGAAGGGGTCTCCTCCGGAACGGCGAAACGTCGAGGGGTGGTTCGTGGTGCCGGGTCCCGGCACCACGAACCACCCCTCGCTCAGCCGCCGAGCCCGGCGCCGGACCTCGCTTCAGGCCACGGCGTCGATCCACGTCTTGATGTCGTCCGGCGAGAGCGTCCCCTTGGCCGCCACATGATCCCCGGAGGACTCGCCGCGCAGGCGACGCCCGATCCACGGGACCAGGTACTCACGCGCCCAGAGGATGTTGTCGCGCCTGGCCTCGAGAGTGCCGCGGGGCGGGAGGGGCGGCCACGGCTGGTCCGGGTCGGCCGGTACTTCGAGGCCGAGGACCTGGCCGGCCCGGAGCGCGACGCGGGTGTGGCCCTCGGGTGACAGGTGCAGGCGGTCGCCGTCCCAGGCGCGGCGGTCCTGAATCGTCTTCAGGGACCACAGGTCGAGGACGTGGCAGCCGTACCGGTCGGCGATGGCCCGGATGTGCCCGTTGTACGTGGCGATCTTGCCGCGCATGTGTTTCAGCACGGGCACGCCACGGGTGTCGAAGCCGGTCGTCACCATGACGGTGCCGACATGGGAGGTGAGGTCGGCGACCGCGCGCTCGAAACGCTCCGCGACCTCGTCGGGGTCGACGCCTGGCCGGATGATGTCGTTGCCGCCCGCACAGAAGGAGACCAGGTCGGGCGCGAGCTCCTTCGCCCGCGAGAGCTGGTCCTCGACGATCTGGTCGAGCAGTTTGCCGCGCACGGCGAGATTGGTGTAGTTGAAGTCGCCCTCGGGCTGCCGGTCCGCGAGAAGTACCGCGAACCGGTCGGCCCAGCCGACAAAGGCCCCGTCGGGCCCGGGGTCGCCGACGCCCTCGGTGAAGCTGTCCCCCACCGCCACGTACGACCCGATCACTGATCTGTTGACACTCTTCGAATCGTCTGCCACAACGACCCATGATTCACCTTCGGGTGTGAGCTACGCGACCGTAGGAAGGGGTTGACGGGTGGTGAGATAAGCCACTCATAAAGTCTGGGTCAAGCTCGGAATAAGGGCCTTTCAGGGGTGGTTGAACAGCCGCCACACCTGGAGTTGCCCGTTGTTCCACCACTGGACCGTGGAACCGTCCGACAGGGCCCCGATCGTGAATCCAAAGGAACGCGGCGCGTCGACCACGACACACCGAAGGCCGGACCCCGGGGATCGTGGGGTCCGGCCTTCGGAGATGAGGGAGAGGCGTCAGCCGACGGTGACACCGTGCGAGCGCAGGTACGCGACCGGGTCCACGTCCGAGCCGTAGTCCGGCGTGGTGCGGATCTCGAAGTGCAGGTGCGGTCCGGTGACATTGCCGGTAGCGCCGGAGAGGCCGATCTGCTGCCCCTCGGTCACGGTCTGGCCCGCCGAGACGGAGAGGGAGGACATGTGGGCGTACTGCGAGTACTGGCCGTCGGCGTGCTGGATGACGACCTGATTGCCGTACGCGCCGCCCCAGCCCGCCGAGACGACGGTGCCCGCGGCGATGGACTTGATGGTGGTGCCGGTCGGGACCACGAAGTCCACGCCGGTGTGGTAGCCACTGGACCACATGCTGCCCGCGGTCTTGTAGGCGGTGCCGACGGTGGCGCCCTCGACCGGCATGGTGTAGCCGGAGCTGCTGGCGGTGTCGGTGGCCGGGGCCGTGGTCTCGGCGGTCGTCTTGGTGGACGACTCGGAGGACTTGGACGACTCGGCGGACGACTGCGACTTGGCGGACGACTCAGCAGAGGAGCTCGACGCGGCCTTCTTGCCGATCGTCAGCTTCAGGCCGGGGTGGATCAGAGCCGGGTCCTCGCCGACGGCCTTGCGGTTGTCCGAGTACAGCTTCTTCCAGCCGCCGCTGACACTCTGGTCGGTGGCGATCTTCGAAAGAGAGTCGCCCGCCTTTACCGCGTAGGTCTTCGTCGCGGTCTTCTTGGCGGCGGCCGGAGCAGAAGCGGCGGCCTTTTCCAAAGCCGTCGCGGCCTTTTCCTGAGTGGAGGAAACCGTGGCCGTCGGAGTAGCCGCATGGGCGCCGGTGGCTCCCATCAGCGGCAGCGCGAGCGCGGCGCCACCCGTTCCGGCAACGGCGATCGAGCGCGTGAAACGCTGGGACTTGGGACGGCGGTGCTTACCCTTCGCGGGCATGACGAATTCCTCTCCGGCGCCTGCGAGGTGAGCTGTCGGGTGCGGGCTGGAGATGCCCGGCCGCGTGGCTGCGCGGCTATACCCCTAGCCCGTTCCGGAGACCGGAACAGGCGTCGTACCTGTGGGTCCCCCGCTCCTGCCACATACGGGTGAGTGCGGATTCCGGGCGGCGGCAGGATTGGGCGTCCGTCCGGATTGAGGGCGAACGTAAGCGAAATGAGAGCGCGTCGACAACCATGTGCGCTTTCTGTGGACGTCACCCTCTTGATCCTTGCCGGAATTCCCGTCACCCTCTGTGGACAGATGACCTTTCCGCCCTCTCAAATAGCCCGGGAATTCGGGCGGGTTGACAAAAAGGGGTCGCAACACATCGTCACGAATATGACGCTGCTCACGCACGTCGGCCCACGGCACCTTATTCCAGGGCCAGTTGGAATGAAGCAGCTAATTCGGACAGAACAGTCACATGCGACGCAGGCGGATAACCGTCGCATCGAGATCCCCGCGCAGCCCCGTCCGCACCCCGTGATGCAGCAGCACCGCACCCCGGTGCACTTCGCCCGTTTCGCAGCACTCGTACGCTTGTGTCGGGTCGAGTCCGCGCAGTCGGAGCGGCGCGACCGGCTCACCGTGGCGCTGGGCCTGGAGCCAGGCGAGGACGACGGTCTCGTCGCCATGGACGTACTGCACCGCACTCAGCCCGCCCTCCGGGGGCCGCAGCCGATAGAGGTCGCCGCGCTGCACGACGGGCCGGATCTCCTTGTACAGCTCCACCCAGTCCCGCGCCTCGGCAAGCTCCTGCTCACTCCACTCGCTCAGGTCGCCGCCGACGCCGAGCACCCCCGCCATCGCGCTCACGAACCGGAAGCGCAGCGAGCTGACCCGCCCGTTGAGCTGCGTGTTCGGGCTGTCCGTGACCCAGGCGGCCATGATCCGGGCCGGGTGGATCTGACTGAAGCCGTCCTGGATCGCGAGCCGGTCGAGCGGGTCGGTGTTGTCGGAGGTCCACACCTGGTCCGTACGGGCCAGGACACCCAGGTCGATACGGCCGCCACCGCCCGAGCAGGACTCGAACGCGACACCGGGGTGCGCGGCCCGCAGCCGGTCGAGAAGGCCGTACAGGGCCTCCACGTGCGCCACCCACAGCTTCTGCGGAAAGCGCTCGCCCGGCCAACCCGCGTCCGTGAAACAACGATTGAAGTCCCACTTCACATAGTCGATGGGAGCACTGGATAGCAGTCCGTGGAGCTGCTCCCACAGGTACTCCTGGACGTCCTGGCGCGCGAGATTCAGTACGAGCTGATTGCGGTACTCCGTCCTGGTTCGCCCCTGCTGGAACTGCACCCATTCGGGGTGCGCGCGGTACAGCTCGCTGTCCGGATTGACCATTTCCGGCTCGACCCAGATGCCGAACCGCATGCCCAGCGCGTGTACGTCCTCGGCCAGCGGCTTCAGACCGGCCGGGAAGCGGTCCGGATTGGGCGTCCAGTCACCGAGCCCCGCGCGGTCGCTGGTGCGCGCCCCGAACCAGCCGTCGTCGACCACGAACAGCTCGACGCCCATGGCCGCGGCCCGCCGCGCGAGCTTGCGCTGCTGATCCTCCGAGATACCGAAGCCGGTGGCCTCCCAGGAGTTGTAGAGCACGGGCCGGTCCTGCTCCGCGTCCGGGATGACATACGTACGCTGGTACGCGTGCCAGGCGCGGCTCGCCCCGCCGAAGCCGCCGTCGCTCCAGAGCCCCGCGAAGACCGGCGTCGTGAACGACTCCCCCGGCTCCAGGCGCAGCAGCCCCGAGTCGTCGTACCCGGCGCCGCCGGTGATCTGCACGCGCGCGTCCGGGAGTTGGGCCACGGAGATCCGCCAGGAACCCGACCAGCCGAGCGCGCACCCGTACACCTCGCCGCTCTCCTCGGTCGCCTCGCTGTCGAGCGCGACCCACGGCAGGTGCTGGTGCCCGGTGTGCCCGCGCCGACTGCCGATGACCTTCTCGCCGTAGGTGAGGTGCGATCGCACGAGCCGGGACTCGGCCGCCCACCGCCCGTGCAGCTGGGACAACCGCCAGCCGTCACGCTCGGGCAGTGTCCAGGTCGCGGAGTCGGCGCGCAGCAGCTCCAGTGCGGGCCCCGCGTTGACGAGGCTCACCCGGCGCTCGACCACATCGCCGCGCATCCGGTAGTGGAGGGTGATGCCGAGCCCGGAGTCGGAGAAGCGCAGCCGCAGCTCGTCCCCGTCCGTCTCGTACTCCTCGAAGCGCCACTCGGTCCCGCGCCGCTCGTCCGTCCGTACCGACAGGGCGGGGCGTGCGAAGCGGGGGCCGCCCTCGACGGGGTACTCCTCGCGGCCGTCGAGCGGGGACTCGAACGGCCAGTACTGGGGTGCGGGCAGGGCGGCGAGCGCCTCGGCGTCGGTGAGCGTGATGCGCGGGCCCCAGTGGAGATGCAGTAGCTCGTCGAGTTCGGTGAGCCGCAGTGCGTAACTGCTCGTCGGTCCCGAGAGAAGCCAGGTACGACCGTCCGCGCCGATCTCCGCCATCAGTCCCCCACAGATACGAACAGGTGCGATCAGGTACCAACATCATCACGCGCTCCAGGCCCTGGAAGCAACGCCTCCGCACCTGGGAAGACGGCGCCTGTGGACAACTCATTGCCCCAGGTACCCATGTCGTATCGTCGATAGCGCAACGTCCGTCGGCGGGCGACGCCGAGCAGCGCCGACGGTTTATTGGGAGGAGTCCCCGTGACGCAGCAGATCCCGTCGACCGAGCCCGAACTGGCCGCAGTGCGCAACTTCCGCGATGTGGGCGGCCTGCCCACCGTGGACGGCCGACGGGTGCGGTACGGGGTGCTGTTCCGCAGCGGCCACCTCGCGCACGCCACCGAGCAGGACGCCGAGTTCCTCTCCTCCCTCGGCCTGCACACGATCTTCGACTTCCGCAATGCCTCGGACCAGAAGCTGGAGGGACCGGACGTCGAGCTGCCCGGCGTGCGGAACGTGAACCTTCCGCTGACCGACCCGGCCGACGGCTCCGAGTTCTGGAAGATGGTCCGCGACGGCGATCTCGACCAGCTGCGCGCCCTCCTCGCGAACGGCAAGGGGGCGAACCGGATGATCAACTCCTACCGCGCCATCGTGAAGCAGCGCACCGCGGAGCACTCCCAGGTGCTGCACTCCCTGGCCGAGGACAGCGTGCCCGCCCTGATGCACTGCGCCGCGGGCAAGGACCGGGCCGGCCTCTCCATAGCCATCACGCTCCTCGCCGTCGGCGTCGAGCGTGAGGCCATCGTGGCCGACTACCTGGAATCGAACGCGGCGCACCGTCGCTACAAGGTCCACCGCAGCAGCACCTCCGACTCCGCGTACTCCCCGGAGGTCATGGAGCTGCTCAGCCCGCTCTTCGACGCGCGTGCCGAATACCTGGCGGCGGCCTTCGAGACGATCGAGGAGACCTGGGGCGGAGTCGACGCCTACCTGGAGCAGGGGCTGGGGATCACCCCGGAGCTGCGGGACCGGCTGCGCGAACGGCTCCTCGACTGACGTACGTCTCCTGGTCCCGACCGACGTGTGCCTACTGGTTCTGCGCGCCCAGGGTGAACAGCAGGTAGACGAAGGCCGCGAAGAGGTGGCCGACGGCCACGTAGATGATCAGCCGCACCCACAGGGCGCGGGGCAGCTTGTCGTCCATGTCGCGGCGAGGGCCGGATTCCGTCGGTTCGGTCATGGCGTCTCTCCCAGGGTGGGGTGCCCCGTCGCCGGCCCGAGGCACAGCGCGGCGGTCGGGCTCTGCAGCAGGGTGTGTACGAAGAGGAGCTCGGCGCCGTCCCGGTCGGCGGCGGCGATGCGGTGCGGGGTGAGCGAGTCGAAGTGCGCGCTGTCCCCCGGCGCGAGCACGTGTGCGGTGTCACCGAGGCGCAGTCGCAGCCGCCCGCGCAGGACATGGAGCCACTCCTCGCCGGGGTGGACCCGCACGATGTCGCCCTGCGAGCCGTACGGGACGTGCACCCGCAGGGCCTGCATCCCGCGCCCGGAGGCGCCGGCCTGCCAGTAGGTCCAGCCGCCCGCCGCGGTCGGCTCCATGTCTGAGGCACGCACCACGGCGTCACGCTCGGCGACCGTCTCGCCGAGCAGATCCGAGACGGTCGTACCGTAGATACGAGCGAGTGCGAGCAGCATCGGCAGTGAGGGCTGGCGCTGCCCGGTCTCCAGGCGTGAGAGGTGGGCGGGCGAGAGCCCGGCGGAGCCGGCCGCTGCCTCCAGGGTCAGTGAGGCACGGCGGCGCAGCGCACGCAGTTGCGGTGCGACGACGTGGATCTCGTCGGCGGCCCCGGGCTGGGAAGGGTCTCTGCCCTCGGCAGTGCTCATGCCTTCCATTGAGCCCGAGGGTTACCTCTGGGGCAAATTTCTTACCCCAGAGGCAAAAACGCCTCGACGCGCTGGGCTCGGCCGGACTCTCAGCGGTTCGCCACCGCCTGCTTCACCAGCGTCTTCCCGAAGTCCCACATCAGTCCGCCCCCGCCGTGCGCGTCGTCCATCACGGCCGTGAAGGCCTCCACGAAGCGGTCCACGTCCCGCTCGTCGATGACCAGCGGCGGGATCAGTTTGATCACCTCCAGGTGATCGCCGGAGACCTGGGTGAGGATGCGGTGCCGTTGCAGCAGCGGTACGACCACCATCTGCGCGAACAAACCCTTGCGCGCGGCCTGCAGCATTGTCCAGCGGCTGCGCAGCTTCAGCGACTTGGGCCGTCCGAACTCGATGCCGATCATCAGTCCCCGGCCGCGGACGTCGCTCAGCAGCTCGTACTTGTCCACGAGCGCCGCGAGCCGGGACTTCAACTGCTCACCCGTGGCCCGGGCGTTGGCCACGATCTGCTCGTTCTCCATGACCGAGAGCACCGCGAGCCCCGCCGCCATGGCCTGCGCGTTCGACCCGAAGCTCGCCGAGTGCACGAGGACCCGGTCGATGGACGAGTAGACCTTCTTGAAGATCCAGTCCTTGCCCAGCGTCGCACCGACCGGCACATAGCCGCCGGACAGCGCCTTGGCCACGCACACCAGGTCCGGTTCCACACCCTCCTCGTGCTGATAGGCGTAGAAGTCCCCGGTCCTTCCAAGACCCGTCTGCACCTCGTCGACGATGAGCAGCGCCTTGTGCTTGTGCAGCAACTCCTGGGCGGCGCGCAGATATCCGGGCGGTGTCTCGTGCACCCCCTTGCCCTGGATGGGTTCGACGATGAGGGCGGCGACGTCACCCTTCTTCAACTCCCCTGCCAGGGCGTCGAGATCACCGAGCGGGACGGCCGTGTCGGGGAGCAGCGGCACGAAGCCGTCCCGGAAACCGTCCTCACCGTTCACGGACAGCGACCCGGTGGTCAGCCCGTGGAAGGCGTGCGAGCAGTACAGGATCCGCGGCTTCCCGGTCGCGTACCGGGCGAATTTCAGCGCGGTCTCGACGGCCTCCGTACCGCTGTTGCCGAAGAACACCCGGTCCAAGTGCGGGCTGTGGACGAGCAGCCGTTCCGCGAGGAGTCCGGGCAGCGGCTGGCAGTCGAAGCGGGTGAGGTCGGCGAGCTCGGCGTCGAGGACGTCGTGCAACGCCTGGCGGACCACGGGGTGATGGCGGCCCAGGCCCATCACCCCGAACCCGGCGAGCATGTCCAGGTAGTCCTCGCCGTCCGCGTCCCAGAAGTGCGCGCCCTCGGCCCGCTCGTACACCTTGTCGAAGCCGATGGTGTGCAGCATGCGCGGGAGCTGGTGGTTCAGGTACTTGGTGTGCAGCTCGTAGCGCTCGGCCCCGCGTTCGGCGAGCAGCGCGCCGAGGTCGAACTCCTGCTTCCCGGAAGGCTCGGTCATTCCTGTTTCTCCTTGGACAGCTCGTCCTTGACTGCCAGACCGGCGCTGATCCGCCCGGCGATCTCCACAGGCGTGAGACCTATGTCGGCCAGCACCTCACCACGTTTGGCGTGCGCGAGGAACTGCTCGGGAATGCCGAACCGCCGTACGGGAACGTCGACTTCGGCGTCCCCCAGTGCCAGCGCGACCGCCGAGCCGACCCCGGCCGCCCGGCTGTTGTCCTCGACGACGGCCACCATGCGGTGCTCGGCGGCGAGCCCGGGCAGCGAGGGATCGACCGGCTTGACCCAGCGGGGGTCGACGACGGTGCACCCGATGCCGCGGGCTTCGAGCAGCTCGGCGGCCTGGAGGCAGACCGGTGCCATGACGCCGATGGCCACCAGGAGCACCGACGGCCGGTCCCCCCTGTGCAGGACGTCCATGCCGCCCACATGGTCGACCGCCGGAATCTCCGGTCCCACCGACTCCTTCGGGAACCGGATCAGCGTCGGCGCGTCGTCGACGGCGACCGCTTCCCGCAGTTGCGCCCGCAGCTGGTCGGCGTCGCGCGGCGCGGCGATCCTGAGGCCCGGCACGACCTGGAGGATCGACATGTCCCACATGCCGTTGTGCGAGGCCCCGTCGACACCCGTGACTCCGGCCCTGTCCAGCACGAAGGTGACGCCGCACCGGTGCAGTGCCACGTCCATCAGGAGCTGGTCGAAGGCCCGGTTGAGGAAGGTCGCGTAGACGGCGACGACGGGATGCAGTCCGCCCGTGGCAAGGCCCGCCGCGGACACCGTGGCGTGCTGCTCGGCGATGCCGACGTCCCACACCCGGTCGGGGAACTTCTCGGCGAACTTGGCGAGCCCCACCGGATGCAGCATGGCCGCCGTGATCGCCACGACGTCCTCGCGCTCCGCACCGATCCTGACGATCTCGTCGCCGAACACCGAGGTCCAGGAAGGCCCGTTGGAGGGCGCGAGGGGCTCGCAGGTGAGCGGGTCCATCACGCCGACGGTGTGGAAGTGGTCCTCCTCGTGCGCGAGGGCGGGCTCATATCCGCGCCCCTTCTCCGTCAGGCAGTGGATCAGAACGGGCCCGTGGAAGCGTTTCGCCCGGCGCAGCGCGGACTCCACCGCCCCGACGTCGTGCCCGTCGATCGGCCCGACGTATTTGAGGCCGAGATCCTCGAACATGCCCTGCGGCGCGAAGGCGTCCTTGAACCCCTTCTTCGCCCCGTGCAGCGACTCGTAGACGGTGTTCCCGATGACCGGCGTGCGCAGGAGTACGTCCTTGCCCCAGGCGAGGATCTGCTCGTAACTGTCCGTCGTCCGCAGGGTCGCCAGGTGGTTGGCGAGACCGCCGATGGTCGGCGAGTAAGAGCGCTCGTTGTCGTTGACGACGATGATCAGCGGCCGGTCCTTGGCGGCGGCGATGTTGTTCAGCGCCTCCCACGCCATGCCGCCGGTCAGCGCGCCGTCGCCGATGACCGCGACGACGTGCCCCTTCTCGCCCTGCACCTGGCGGGCCTTGGCGAGGCCGTCCGCCCAGCCGAGCGCCGTGGAGGCGTGGCTGTTCTCGATGATGTCGTGCTCGGACTCCTCACGCGACGGGTAGCCGGAGAGGCCGCCCTTGCCGCGCAGTTTGGAGAAGTCCTGACGTCCTGTCAGCAGCTTGTGCACGTAGCTCTGATGGCCGGTGTCCCACAGGATGCGGTCGACGGGCGACTCGAAGGCCCGGTGGAGCGCGATGGAGAGTTCCACCACCCCCAGATTGGGCCCGAGGTGACCGCCGGTCCTCGCGACCGCGTGCACCAGGAACTCCCGGATCTCATCGGCCAGTTCACCGACCTCCGCCTCGGACAGCGCCTTCAGGTCGCGTGGTCCCCGGATGCTCTCCAGAATCGTCACGCTCGGGCCCCCTCTCGGTCCGTGCTGATCAACTCACGGTGACGGCCGGTTCGCCGGACGCGACGCCGTCGTTCTCCATCTGCTCGGCGATCTTCATCGCCTCTTCGATGAGGGTCTCCACGATCTTCGACTCGGGCACGGTCTTGATGACCTCGCCCTTGACGAAGATCTGTCCCTTGCCGTTGCCGGAGGCGACCCCCAGGTCCGCCTCCCGCGCCTCTCCGGGACCGTTGACGACGCAGCCCATGACCGCGACGCGCAACGGGACCTCCATCCCCTCCAGGCCGGCCGTGACCTCGTCGGCCAGCTTGTACACATCGACCTGGGCGCGCCCGCAGGACGGGCACGAGACGATCTCCAGGCGCCGTTCCCGCAGCCCCAGCGACTCCAGGATCTGCATGCCGACCTTGCACTCCTCGGCAGGCGGCGCGCTCAGCGAGACCCGGATGGTGTCCCCGATGCCCTCGCTGAGCAACGCCCCGAAGGCGACGGCCGACTTGATGGTCCCCTGGAACGCCGGTCCTGCCTCCGTCACACCGAGGTGCAGCGGGTAGTCGCACTGGGCCGCCAGCTGCCGGTAGGCGTTGACCATGACCACGGGGTCGTTGTGCTTCACCGAGATCTTGATGTCCCGGAACCCGTGCTCCTCGAAGAGCGACGCCTCCCACAATGCCGACTCGACGAGCGCCTCGGGCGTCGCCTTCCCGTACTTCTTCAGCAGCCGCTGGTCGAGCGACCCGGCGTTGACACCGATCCGGATGGGAGTGCCGGCGTCCAGGGCCGCCCGCGCGATCTCCCGCACCTTGTCGTCGAACTGCTTGATGTTGCCCGGGTTCACCCGCACCGCCGCACACCCCGCGTCGATGGCCGCGAACACGTACTTCGGCTGGAAGTGGATGTCCGCGATCACCGGGATCTGCGACTTCTTGGCGATGGTCGCGAGGGCGTCCGCGTCGTCCTGCGTAGGGCAGGCGACGCGGACGATCTGGCAGCCGGACGCGGTGAGTTCCGCGATCTGCTGCAAGGTGGCACCGATGTCCGACGTACGCGTCGTCGTCATCGACTGCACGGAGACAGGCGCTCCGCCCCCGACCGCCACCGGTCCGACCTGGATCTGCCGCGAGAGGCGGCGCTCCGCGATCGGTCGGACCGGCACCTCGGGGAGGCCCAAGGAAACGGCGGTCATGACGTCACCCGCGGCTTTCCGTGAAGGTCTCACGGGAGGCGCGGAGGGACTCCTTGAGGGAGCCCAGGGTGGCGAGGACGGCGGTCGGCTCGTAGCCGCAGTGCGCCATGCAGTTGGCGCACCGGTCGTCCTTGCCGCGGCCGTAGGAGTCCCAGTCGGTCTCCTCCAGGAGCTGCTTGTACGTCTGCACGTACCCGTCGCTCATCAGATAGCAGGGCTTCTGCCAGCCGAAGAGCGAGTAGCTCGGGATCGCCCAGGCCGTGCACGGGAAGTCGACCTTGCCCTCCAGGAAGTCCAGGAAGAGCGGGCTGTGGTTGAGCCGCCAGCGGCGCCGGTTACCGCCCGCGAAGGCCTTCTTGAACAGCTCCCGGGTCTGCTGGACGCCGAGGAAGTGCTCCTGGTCGGGAGCCTTCTCGTAGGCGTAGGCGGGCGAGAGCATCATCTCGTCGACCTTCAGGTCGTCGTTGAGGTAGTTGAGGACCTCGATGATGGTCTGCGGGGTGTCGGTGTTGAAGAAGGTCGAGTTGGTGGTGACCCGGAAGCCACGGCGCTTGGCCTCCTTGATGGCCTCGACCGCCTCGTCGAAGACGCCTTCCTTGGCGACGGACGCGTCGTGCCGCTCACGCAGCCCGTCGATGTGCACGGCCCACGCGAAGTACGGCGAGGGCTTGAACTTGTCCATCTTCTTGCGCAGCAGCATCGCGTTGGTGCACAGGAAGACGAACTTCTTCTTGGCCACCAACTGCCGCACGATCTCGTCGATCTGAGGGTGCATCAGCGGCTCACCGCCGGCGATGGACACCATCGGAGCACCGGATTCGAGCACCGCGCCCACGGCCTGGGCCACGGGCATCCGCTGCTTCAACACCCCCGCGGGGTGCTGGATCTTCCCGCAGCCCTCGCATGCGAGGTTGCACGCGAAGAGGGGTTCCAGCTCGACGATCAGCGCGAACTTGTCCCGCTTCCTGAGCTTCTGTTCAAACAGGTATGCAGCGACCTTCATGGACTGCCGAAGCGGCATGGCCATCTGGCTCACCTCCGAGGGAGCAGCAAAGAACGGTGCCATTCAAAAAAAGCGGGGAGGACGGCACGGAGAACACGGAAAGCCGATATTCCACCGCGTACCGTCCCGATACGGACGAGTTCATGTTCTGGAGCGTCCACGACCACTCGTACGGCCGCAACCGGGCGCGCGCCCGTGCGCACGGCGCTGTGGAGCGTGGACGCCGATTCCATGTCGACCGCGATCGCGCCGGTCGCGAGCAGTCCTGACCGCTCGTGACCGCGGACGACGTGATCGGAGCCGGTGAGCGGCCCCGTGTGGACGGTGCGCCCGGGCACGGCACGCACCAGTTCCTTGACCAGTAGCTCGGTGCCCACGCACGGCGTGGTGCCGCGCGGGTCCCGGGTCTCTTCCGCGACGACCAGGTCCCCGGGGTGCATGCCCGGGGCGAGCCCCGCGCAGAACCCCGTGGCCAGGACCGCCGCCTCGCGCAGCGCCGGGTCCGCGAGGATCCGGGTCACCGAACGCTCGGCTGCCTTGGGGCCCATGCCCGTACGCAGCACGGTGACGGGCCCGTCGGCCCCGCTGCGGTCGCCGCTGCGCAGGGCGAGGTGCTCGATGCCGAGCGCGCAGGCGATCAGCAGCGGTGCCGGTTCGGGCTTCCTGTCCATCAGCCCCCCTTTACCTCGACGAGCGGCTCGCCGTGGATGTACCGGCCGAGCGCGGTGAGCGGGAAGACCTGGCGGTAGAGGTGGTAGTTGATCGAGAAGTCCCACGGGAACCCGGTGCCGGTGAAGTACGGCTCGTCCCAGGAGCCGTCCGCCAGCTGGGTCTCCGCGAGCCAGGCGGCTCCGCGCTCGGTGGCCTTGGAGTCCCGCTCCCCCGCCGCGAGCAGTGCGAGCAGCGCCCACCCGGTCTGGGAGGCCGTCGAGGCGCCACGGCCGCTCCACTCGGCGACCTCGTGGTAGGAGCGCAGGTCCTCGCCCCAGCCGCCGTCCTCGTTCTGCACGGTCTCCAGCCAGGCCACGGCCCGGCGGATCGCCGGATGTGAACCGGGCAGTCCGGCGGCGACCAGTGCGGGCACCACCGACCCTGTTCCGTATACGTAGTTGACTCCCCAGCGCCCGAACCAGGAGCCGTTCGCCTCCTGTTCTGCGAGCAGCCACTCGATGCCCCGGCGGGTGCGCGGGTCGTGCGAGAACCCCTCGAAGGCGAGCATCTCCACGACGTGCGCGGTGACGTCGGCGGACGGCGGGTCGATGACCTCGCCGAAGTCGCAGAACGGCAGCCGGTTGGGGAAGGAGCTGGTGTTGTCGACGTCGAAGGCGCCCCAGGCACCGTTCTTCGACTGCATGCCGAGGTTCCAGCGCACTCCACGCCCGATGGCGTTCTCCAGGCGCTCCGGGTCGTGGTGCTTGACCCGGCGCAGCGCGAGGACGACTTCGGCGGTGTCGTCGATGTCGGGGTAGTTGTCGTTGTGGAACTCGAACGCCCAGCCCCCGGGCTGGAGTCGGGGCCGCTTCACCGACCAGTCACCGGGCCGGACGATCTCCTCACCGAGCATCCAGTCGGCCGCCTTCACGAGCTGCGGATGGTCGGCGGGGACACCAGCGTCGGCGAGCGCGATGGTGGCCAGGCAGGTGTCCCACACCGGCGACTGGCAGGCCTCGATCATCCGGGCCCCGTCCTCGCGCCAGATGGCGAAACGGTCCAGCGACTCCAACCCGGCACGCATCACCGGGTGTTCGAGGTCGTAGCCGAGCAGATGAAGTGCGATGACCGAGTACACGGCGGGCGGCTGGATGCCTCCCCAGCAGCCGTCGTTCTCCTGCCGCTCGATGATCCAGCGCCCCGCGGTGTTCATCGCGGCCCTGCGCAGGCGGCGCGGCGCCACCTTGCGGTACTGGTGCAGAGCCTTGTCGAGTCGTTCGAAGACGCCGTCCCAACTCGCCACCGGGGCAAGGGGCTTGACCGGGTTGGGGTTGCGGGCGTCGGTGTGCAGTTCGTCGAGCGGGAACGGCGCGGGCCGCACCGGACGCTTCGCCGAGACGATGGTGAGCGGCACGATCGTCTGCCGCGCCCAGCACCCGAAGTCGTAGATGTTGAGCGGCATCCACTTCGGGAAGTAGATGAGCTCCGGCGGGAGTTCGGGCAGGTCGTCCCACTTCCACCAGCCGAACAGGGCGAGCCAGATCCGGGTGAAAACGCGGGCCGAGGCGATGCCGCCCCGCTCGCGGATCCACGCGGACGCCTTCGCCATGTGCGGCTCGTCCGGGCTGTCCCCGGCCAGGCGCAGGGCGACGTACGCCTCGATGGTGGTGGAGAGTTCACCGGGTCCGCCGTAGAACGTGGCCCAGGTGCCGTCCTCGCGCTGCTCACCGCGGATGAAGAGTCCGGCGGCGCGTGTGGTCGTCTCGTCGCGGATACCCAGGAACTGACGGAGAAGCAGGTCCTCGGCGTCCATCGTGACGTTCGTCTCGAGGTCGCCCTTCCACCAGCCCTGGGCGTCCTGCCGCGAGAGCAGGAATTCGGTGGCGCGCTCTATCGCGCGCGTGGCGGCGTCTCGGGTCTCGACTGTCCCGGCCGCCCCGGGAGTTGTCGCTTCTGCGGTTTCGCGGGCCGAGGCAGTGCGGGGCGGCAGGGCCCCGGTACTTCCGTCGGTCGTCGCTGTCATGGCTTCCCCTTCGTGCAGTGGCATGTCTCTGCTGTGGGTCCGCCGTCGGCCGGTGCGCGTTTCCCGCGGCACCGGCCGGCGACTACGCGAGGATTATTCGACCGATACTGATCATCTCTTCCGTACGACGACGAAGTCGGCGAGCTCCACGAACTGGGCCCGCACCTGTTCCGGCATATGGATCGCGTCGAGGGCTTCCACGGCGATCGTGTGCTGGCGACGCGCCTCCTGGGCGGTCCAGTCGCGGCCGCCCGCCTCCTCGATGAGCGCGGCGCGCGCGGCGAACTCCTCCTCGGAGAAGTTCTCGAAGTCATTGGCCTTGGCGTCGGCGGCGAGCAGTTCGCCGACGCGCTCGGAGGCCGGCCCGCCCGCGGCGAGCGCCGCCACCACCGGCAGGGACTTCTTGCGCTGGCGCAGGTCGCTCCAGGTCTGCTTTCCGGTGGCCTCCGGGTCGCCCCAGATGCCGAGGAGGTCGTCGACGGCCTGGAAGGCGAGGCCGAGGTGGTAGCCGTACTTCTCAAGAGTGTCGGCGGTGTGGTCGTCGGCGCCGCCGAGCACAGCGCCGATGGAGCAGGCGCAGGCGAGCAGGGCGCCCGTCTTGTTGCCCTCCATCTCCAGGCACTCCTCGACGGTGACCCGCTCGCGGTGCTCGTAGGAGATGTCCTGGGCCTGGCCGTCGATGAGGGCGCGGGTGGCGGTGGTCAGGCGCCGGGTGGCGCGGCCCGCCTCGACGGTGCCCAGTTCCAGCAGGAGTTCGTTGGCCAGTGCGAACAGGGCGTCGCCGACCAGGATCGCCTGGGCGGGGCCGTGCACCTTCCAGACGGTATCGCGGTGGCGGCGCTGCTCGTCGCCGTCCATCAGGTCGTCGTGCAGCAGCGAGAAGTTGTGGACCAGTTCGACGGCGACCGCTCCGGGCACGCCCACCTCGGGGGCGGCACCGGCGGCCTGCGCCGACAGAACGGCGAGCGCGGGGCGTACGGCCTTGCCGCCGTCACCGTCCGCGGGGTTCCCCTCGGCGTCGATCCAGCCGAAATGGTAGGCGGCGACAGTGTCCATGGGGGGCGCCAGGCGGTCGACGGCCGCCCGCAGCACCGGTGTGGCCAGGGTCCGGCCGCGCTCCAGGAGCGCGGTCACGTCCACCGCGTCGGCAGCCGCTTCGGCCGGGGGCACAGTGGGCACAGTCTCTCCTCTTTTTGCGGTACCGGGGGTGCGGGGGTCCGCCACGCGCTGATCGAGCATCAGGCCGCCTCCTCGACTTCGAAGAGGTGATCGCGAGGCCGGCCCAGGGCGCCCAGCGCGGCTCCCGCCGCACTGACACCACTGCGGACCGCACTCTCCATGGTCGCGGGCCACCCTGTGGCGGTCCACGCTCCGGCCAGATACAGACCGGGAGCCTTGGTGCGGGCGCCGGGCCGCAGCCGCCCGACGCCTGGGGTGGGGGCGAACGTCGCCGTACGCTCCCGGGTCACGAAGAAATCCTTAACTTCCGCACCGCGCGTGCCGGGCAACAGCCGCTCCAGCTCCGGCAGATAGCGCTCGCGCAGTACGGACACGGGCTCGTCGATCTCGTCCTGCGCGGCCGACTGCGAGAGGGCCAGGTACTGCCCCTCCCGGAGCCCGGAGGCCTCGGTGCGGTCGAAGACCCACTGCACCGGGGAGCCGAGCGCCGCGAAGAACGGCCGCGTGAGCACCGTGCGGTCGTAGACGACATGGACGTTGAGGATCGGCGCCGTGCCGATCTCAAGGAGCCGCTCGGGGGCGTCGAGCGCCCCTTCGGGCAGCAGATCGTGGGCCTCGCGATGCGGTACGGCGAGGACGACCGTGTCGGCGTCGAGCGTCTCGCCGGGAACCTGAACGCTCCAGCGCCCGTTCTCGTTCTGGGAGATGGAGGTGACGCGTGTACGGACTTCGGTACGGACGCCCGCGGAGTCGAGCGCCTTGCGAGCCAGAGTGTCGTGCAGTTCGCCCAGTGGGACGCGCGCCCAGCCGATGTCGGCCGCGCCCGGGTCGGACAGCAGACCGGTCTTGAACACCATCGCGGCGAGCCCGAGCGACGAGTCGCCGGCCACCGCGTTGAGGGTGGCGACCCCCACCAGGTCCCACAGTGCCTCGACGGCACGCTCGGACTGACCGTGCGCGGCCAGCCAGCTGCCGAAGTTCTGCGCGTCGAGCGCCGGATCGGCGAGGTCGAGCCCCTTGAGCGCCAAGGCGGCACGCCCGACTTTGGCGCGCTCGGCGAGCGAGAGATGCGGATAGGTCGCGAGGCTTTTCGCCAGATGCAGCGGCACGGGCAACGCGGTGCGGCCGATTCTGCCGAGCCGCCGCCCGGGTTTCGCCTCGGCGTCGAGAACGGGCACGTCGAGACGATCCTGCAATGGCGCGAGCGAGGCTCCGTCGACGCGGTCGAGGAACCACCGGTAGGCGGTGCAGCAGCGCAGATACACGTGCTGTCCGTTGTCCACGGTGAGATCGCCGCGCTGGAAGGAGAAGGCGAGCCCGCCGAGCCTCGGCCGGCCTTCGAGGAGTGTCACACGCACCCCGGCGTCGGCGAGCGCCAGCGCGGCGGTGATGCCCGCGAGCCCTCCGCCGACCACCACGGCGGCTGCCGTGTCCGGGCGGCCCGTGGTGTCCACGGGCAGCGTGACCTCGCTCATCGTCCAACCTCCCCCTCGGCCGTGCCGCGGTGTTCGAGCGGTGTGCGGCAGGCCATTGCAGTCAGGGACGCCCCGCGGCTCCGGAGGGTTGCGTGCCACTTTTCGCCGTTGGAATCACCTTGGCCCAAATTGTCCATCAGGTTCGCCTCCTGACGGTCCGCCGGGACACGTACCGGGCGTCCAGGCCGGAGAGACCGCGCACGGCGACGTACGCCTTCTCACGCCCGGGCAGCGAGACACGGCCGCGCAGCACGGCCTCCGGTTCGCGCTCGATGCGGTCGAGGAGGCGGCGGTAGATGCCGGCCATCGCCGCGACGCACGCGCCGCTGCGCCGGTCCAGCATGGGCAGCAGCCGGTAGCCCTCGGCGAAAAGAGCGCGGGCCCGACGCACTTCGAAGTGCACGAGGCCCGCGAAGTCGGAGCCGGGCGGTGGTGTCGACCCGTTGAACCCGGCCGAGCAGCCGAACTTGGCGAGGTCGTCGGCGGGCAGATAGGTACGCCCGCCCTCGGCGTCCTCGCGGACGTCCCGCAGGATGTTGGTGAGTTGGAGCGCGAGCCCGAGTGTGTCGGCATACTCCGGCGCACGCTCGGCTCCGCGCGCCCCGGGTTCCGTACCGAAGACACCGAGCGAGATCCGCCCGATCGCTCCGGCCACACACCGGCAGTACACCTTCAGGTCGTCCCATGTCTCGTACGTCTCTCCGCGTACGTCCATGAGGACGCCGTCGATGAGTTCGTCGAGGCCGCCGAGGGGTACCGGGAAGTACTCGGCGGTGTGGCTGAGGGCGACCGCGACCGGGTCGGTGTCGTCCTCCTCCACGGCGCCCTCGCGGACCCGGGCGAGCAGTGCCCGGGTGTCCTCCAGACGGGACGCCTTCACGTCCGGTGCGAGCGTGCCGTCGCCGATGTCGTCGACACGCCGTGAGAACGCGTAGAGCGCCGACATGGCGCGGCGTTTGGGCGTAGGCAGAAGTCTGATGCCGTACGCGAAATTACGGGCCTGCTGACTGGTTACTGCTTCGCAGTAGCTGTAAGCGGCGAGTACCGGTGCGGGCACGTGTTGTTCAGACTCCACGGTCCGGATCACCCCTTTCCTCGCAGAGTCACTCCCACCTCGCGCAGCAGCTGGAGCTTGCCGTGCTTGGGCGGGCCTGGAAGTACGTCGTATTCGGCGGCGGCAATCGCACGGATTGCCGCCCTTCCTCCCGCAACGAACCCCGCGAGCAGCAGCTTCAGCCTGCCGTGGACGCTACCCACGAGGGGGGTGCCTTCATTCAGGAGGTTCCGGGCGCGTTCTGCTTCGTATGCAACCAGTGCGCGCACCGATGCGCCTGCCGTGGCCGGGGCCAGATCCGCCTCTTGGACATGAAAGCGCTTCATGTCCTCGGCGGGCAGATAGATACGGTCGCGGCCGAGATCCTCGGCCACGTCCTGGAGGTGTTCGACGATCTGCAGTGCCGTGCACACCGCGTCCGAGAGGCGGACGCGCTCGGGGGTCTCGGTGCCCGTGACGGCCAGCACGAGGCGTCCGACGGGATTGGCGGACAGCTCGCAGTAGGCGAGCAGGTCGTCATAGGTCTCGTACCGCTTGACCAGCTGGTCCTGGCGGTTGGCCCCGATCAGGCCCAGAAAGGGCTGGGGCGTGAGGCCGGCCCGGCGGACCGTGGGCTGGAGGCGGCGCAGCAGGGGGTGGCGCGGGGTCGAGTCGAACACCCGGTGGAGGTCGGTCTCGAAGGCGTCGAGGAGGACGACGCGGTCCTCGGCCTCCGTGGGCGACACGCCGAGGAGGCGGGCGTCCGCACCCCCGGGGGCCAGGTCTCCGTCACCGATGTCGTCGACGAGACGGGCGAAGCCGTACACGGCCATCAGATCGTCACGCCAGGCCTTGGGCAGAAAGAAGGGCGCCACCGGGAAGTTCTCGTCCGCGGCCTTGTCGAGGGTGCCGCGCTCCGGGTCGTCCGTACGCGCCGTCCCGGCTTCGGTCACCGCTCGCCGCCCGGCGCGGGGACGGCACACGCATCGCGGAGCTGGAGAGTTTCCGTAGCCATTGCCGTCACATCTCCCGTTCTACACTGCTGACCCAATAGTGCCTATTTCGGACACGCCGCCCGGACGTCCGCGCGGCGCTGCCGTGCCGGGTGCGCGCATTATCGCCCTACTTGCCGCGAATCAGCACCGGTACAGCTTACGTTGTACAACGCGGCACACTCCGTCGGGGTGTCCTGCACATCACAACAACACACCGATTGGCGTCAAGATTCCTAAGGCCGCCAGGAGTTGGCGTTTCCTTTGCAGACGCAGGGCCCCGCCGAAGAGTTCCGGCGGGGCCCGGGGCGAAATGGGCTACTTGCCCGTGAACTTCTCGTACTCCTTGAGGACCTCTTCGGTCGGCCCGTCCATCCGCAGCTCACCGCGCTCCAGCCAGAGCACGCGGTCGCAGGTGTCGCGGATCGACTTGTTGTTGTGACTGACCAGAAAAACCGTGCCGGCGCTCTTGCGCAGCTCGCGGATGCGCTCCTCGGAGCGCTTCTGGAACTTGCGGTCGCCGGTGGCGAGGGCCTCGTCGATCATCAGGACGTCGTGGTCCTTGGCGGCCGCGATGGAGAAGCGCAGGCGGGCCGCCATGCCGGACGAGTAGGTGCGCATGGGGAGGGTGATGAAGTCACCCTTCTCGTTGATGCCCGAGAAGTCGACGATCTCCTCGTAGCGCTCCTTGATCTGCTCGCGGGTCATGCCCATCGCGAGGCCGCCCAGGATGACGTTCCGCTCGCCCGTCAGATCGTTCATGAGGGCTGCGTTGACGCCGAGCAGGGAGGGCTGGCCGTCGGTGTAGACCCTGCCCTTCTCCGCGGGCAGCAGGCCGGCGATGGCGCGCAGCAGGGTCGACTTGCCGGAGCCGTTCGAGCCGATCAGGCCGACGGCCTCGCCCCGGTAGGCGGTGAAGGAGACGCCCCGGACGGCGTGCACCTTGCGCACACCGCGCTCCTCGCCGCGCCTGAGGATGCGGCTGAGGGCGGAGGTGGCACTGCCCTTGCCCGTCTTGGCGCCGTTCACGCGGTAGACGATGTGCAGCTCGTCCGCGATGACGGTGGGGATGTGGGAGTCCTTGCTCAACTCAGCCACGGCCGTACCTCTCTTCCGCCTTCCAGAAGTAGACGAACCCGCCGAGTGCCACGAGGAGGGCCCAGCCGCCCGCGACCGCCCAGACGTGCGGGGGCAGGTTCTCGGAGCCGTAGGAGTCGATGAGGGCGAAGCGCATCAGGTCCATGTAGATCGCGGCCGGGTTCCACTGCAGGACGTCGGCGATCCACTGCGGCTTGTCGGCGAGCATCACAGGGATGGAGTACATGACGCCGGAGGCGTACATCCACGTACGCATCACGAACGGCATCAGCTGCGCCAGGTCCGGGGTCTTGGAACCCAGCCGGGCCATGATCAGGGCGAGGCCGATGTTGAAGAGGAACTGCAGCGCGAGGACCGGGAAGATCAGCAGCCACGACAGGCTCGGGTAGCTGCCGAATCCGACCGCCACGGCGAACAGCACGACCATCGAGAAGAGCAGCTGCTGGAGCTGTTGCAGCGAGAACGAGATGGGCAGCGCGGCGCGCGGGAAGTGCAGCGCTCGGACGAGGCCGAGGTTGCCGGAGATCGCCCGCACTCCCGACATCACCGAACTCTGGGTGAAGGTGAAGGTGAAGACACCCGTCACCAGGAACGGGATGTACACCTCCATCGTCATTCCGCGGTCGGCCTGCAGGATCAGACCGAAGATCAGGAAGTACACGAGCGCGTTGAGCAGCGGCGTCACGACCTGCCACAGCTGGCCGAGCTTGGCCTGGCTGTACTGGGCGGTCAGTCGCGCCTGCGAGAAGGCGAGGATGAAGTGCCGTCTTCCCCACAGCTGACGCACGTATTCGGCGAGCCCAGGCCGGGCACCGCTGACCGCGAGCCCGTACTTGGCGGCCACCTCGGCCGCGGAGAGCCCGTCATCGGGCGACGGTCGTTCGCTCACCGCGACTCCGCCGTCATGCGTTGTCTCACTCACAAGTGGAAACTTTCGTCTTCAAGATGCGCACAGCCTGGTCGGGCATAGGCATGAGCCAGGGACCGGGGTACGGCCACGAATGCTCTCAGAAATGAGCTTGTCAGATGACAGGAGGTCGGCCCAGTCGGGTCAGCCGCCACACCGTACGCCACTTCATGGGACGCCTGGGGCCGCATGGACTGGTCCAGCCTTCTCGGAAGCCGCCGAACCAGGCCCGCAGGGCGGGCCTCGACGGACGGCGGGCAAGCGTCAGGAGCATCCACACGCCCAGGTAGACCGGGACGAGCGGGGCCGGGAGGTTGCGGCGCGCGAGCCAGACGCGGTTGCGGGCCACCATGCGGTGGTAGACCGCGTGCCGCGAGGGCGCGGTCGTGGGGTGGTTCAGCACCATGTCGGACCGGTAGTCGATCATCCAGCCCGCGTCGAGGGCCCGCCATGCCAGGTCGGTTTCCTCGTGTGCGTAGAAGAATTCGTCCGGGAGGGCGCCGACTTCGGCGAAGACCTTCGTACGGACGGCGTTGGCGCCGCCCAGGAAGGTGGTGACCCGGGAGTTGCGCATCGGGTCGGAGGCCCGCAGCCGCGGGACGTGACGGCGCTGCGTCTCGCCCGTCTCCGGGTCGGCGATGCGGAAGCTGATGATGCCGAGCTTCGGGTCGGCCGTGAAGGCCTCGCGGCACAGCTCGGCGGTGTCGTGGCGGGCGAGGAGGCCGTCGTCGTCCAGGAAGAGGAGGACGTCCACGTCGCTGCCGCCGGGGCCGAACAGCTCAATGCCGATGTTGCGGCCGCCGGGGATGCCGAGGTTCTCGGGCAGTTCGACGGTGCGTATGCCCTCGGGGACGTCGGGCACCGGCGAGCCGTTTCCGACCACGACCACCTGGACCGCTTCGCCGTCCTGCTTGGCGACCGAGTCCAGAAGGGCTCGGAGTTCCTCGGGTCGGTTGCCCATGGTGATGATGACCGCGCCCACCTTCGCCACCGCGTCCGCCTTCGTCATCGCACCCGCCTCCATCGCCGCGCTCACTTCAGCCTGCTAGAGGCGAGGATGGACACGAGGTGCAGCAGGGTCTGCAGGATCGCGATGCCGGCCAGGACCGCGATGCCGAGCCGGGTCCAGAAGAGGTCGCCGCCGATCAGGTCGAGGACCGCGACGAAGAGTATGAAGAGGCTGGCTTCGACGCCGCCCACCAACCGGTGGAATTTCAGGGCCGCGGCAGCCCGGCGGGCCAGGGCGAGCCCCGAGGAGCGCGGCGTGGACGCCTCGTCCTTGACCGCGGGCAGACCGCTGCGGGCCCGCGCCACATCGACCAGGTCGGTCTCGGCCTTGATCAGGATCGCGCCGAGCGCGGCCAGGGTGCCCACGAAGGCCCACAGCCACTCGGGGCCCTCGGAGCCGTCCCACAGGTCCGCGCCGCGCAGGCCGAAGCCCACGAGGAGGGCCGCCTCGGACAGGTAGTGGCCTATGCGGTCCAGGTAGACGCCGGTGATCGAGGTCTGCTTGCGCCAGCGGGCTATCTCGCCGTCGACGCAGTCGAGCAGCAGATAGAGCTGGATCAGGATCGCGCCGAGCAGCGCCCCGGTCAGGCCCGGTATGAGCAGTGCCGCACCGGCCAGGACGCCGGCGACGACCATCAGGTGGGTGAGCTGGTTGGGCGTGATCCTGGAGTTGACCAGGAACGGGTCCACCCGCAGCGAGATCTCTCGCATGTACAGGCGTCCCGCCCAGTGCTCACCACTGCGCCGGTCCTTCACCCCTTCGGGATGAACGACGGGGCGGAGTTCAGCTACTGATGGCCTTGGCATAGTCGGCGTAGATGTCCTTGATCTGGTGGGTTTTCAGGTCTAGGTGTTCGAGGATCGTGTAGCGGCCGGGCCTGGTGCGCGGAGCGAACTCCACGACCTGGACGAACTCGTCGACGGTGAAGCCGATCTCCTCCGGTGTCACCGGCAGCCCGTGCCGGTGGAGCACCTCGGCCATGTACACCGACTCCTCGTGCGCCCCCCGCAGATACATCGCGAAGGCCGCGCCCAGGCCGCACTGCTCGCCGTGGCTCGCCGCGCGCTTGGGGAAGAGGAGGTCGAAGGCGTGGTTGATCTCGTGGCAGGCGCCGGAGGAGGGGCGCGAGTCGCCCGACACCGACATGGCCACCCCGCTGAGGACCAGGGACTCGGCGAGCACCTGGAGGAAGGCGTTGTCGCCGATGCCGCCGGGGTGCCGCAGCACGGCCTCGCCGGCCTGGCGCGCCATCGCGGCGGCGAGGCCGTCGATCCGCTCGCCGTTGACACGATTCGCCAGTTCCCAGTCCGCGATCGCGGAGATGTTGGAGACGGCGTCGCCGATGCCGGCGCGCACGAAGCGCACCGGGGCCTCACGGATCACATCGAGGTCGATGACGACCGCGATGGGGTTCGGCACACCGTACGAGCCGCGGCCCGCGTCGTTGTCGAGCGTCGCGACCGGCGAGCACAGGCCGTCGTGCGCGAGGTTCGTGGGCACCGCGACCAGTGGGAGGCCTACGCGCGCCGCGGCGAACTTCGCACAGTCGATGATCTTGCCGCCGCCCAGGCCCACGACCGCGTCGTAGTGCCCGGCCTTCATGGCGCCGGCCAGCTCGATCGCGTCGTCCAGGGTGCCGCCGCCGACCTCGTACCAGGTGGCGCCGGGCAGTGCCGGGGCGATCCGGTCGCGCAGCTTGGCGCCGGAGCCGCCGCTCACCGCGACGGCCAGCTTCCCCGAGTGCGAGATCCGCTCGTCGGAGAGCACCCCCGCGAGGTCGTCCAGGGCACCCGGACGGATGTCGACGACGACCGGCGAGGGGATGAGCCTCGTCAGTACTGGCACGCGATCTCACGTCCCTTGGCGAGGTCGTCGTGGTTGTCGATCTCGACCCACGGGATGTCCCCGATCGGCGCGACATCGATCTGGAAGCCTCGGTTGACCAGCTCCTGGTAGCCGTGCTCGTAGAACTGCTGCGGGTCGGTCTCCCACACCGTCTTCAGCGCGTCGGCGAGCTCGTCGGCGGCCTCGCCCTCGATGAGGGTGACGCCGATGTACTCGCCGGTGGCCTCGGTGGGCTCCATGAGCTTGGTGATCTTCCGAACGCCCTTCTCGGGGTCCACGACGACCTTCATCTCCTCGTCGGCGAGCTTCTTCACCGTGTCGAGGGCGAGGATGATCTTCTTGCCGTCGCCGCGGGCGGCCAGCAGCGTCTTCTCGACGGAGACCGGGTGAACGGTGTCGCCGTTGGCGAGGATCACACCGTCCCTGAGGGCGTCACGTCCGCACCACAGGGAGTAGGCGTTGTTCCACTCCTCGGCCTTGTCGTTGTCGATGAGGGTGAGCTTGAGGCCGTACTTCTCCTCGAGGGCCGCCTGGCGCTCGTACACGGCTTCCTTGCGGTAGCCGACGATGATGCCCACCTCGGTCAGACCGATCTCGGCGAAGTTGCCGAGGGTCAGGTCCAGAACCGTGATGCTGTCCTCCGCACCCGCGGGGCCCACCGGCACCAGAGCCTTGGGGAGGCTGTCGGTGTAGGGGCGCAGACGCCGGCCGGCGCCGGCCGCCAGCACGAGGCCGATCATGCGGGTTCTCCTTCATCGTGTACGGCGGGTGCCCCGGAGGACACCCAGAAGCGGATGCTCTCGACGAGCACCAGCAGTGCCACGGCCACGGCGAGAGCCGTGAGCGCGACCGTGAACTGCTCGGCGGTGAGCAGCGCGGCCAGAACGACGACCAGCAGCGTCCTGCCTTCGTGCCCGCCGATCGCCCGCACCAGCCACTGCGGCGGCGCGCCGGCGTTGCCGCGGATGCGGTACACCGTGTCGTAGTGATGGTAGGCGACAGCGGCCACCAGGCCGAAAGCTGCGGGCAGTGCTCCGTTCACCTCCGCTTTGGCTGCCAGCACCAGAACGGTGCCGTATTCGGCCGCGCGGTAGATCGGCGGGACCAGCCAGTCGAGGGCGCCCTTGAGGGGTCGGTCGAGGGCAATGCGTGACATCAGTACGTAGAGAACGGCGCCGAAGAGGGGCTGCCAACTGCCGTACGGGAGGAACGCGACGTTGGCTACCACGATGCCGCCGGCGAGCAGGGCGGTGGACGCCCGACCGCCGGGAAAGGGCCCGCGCAGGACGCGGGTCAGCAGTTCCGCGAGCGGCCCTGAGTCGGTGAGGTCGGCGAGCGCCCGCGCCGCGCGGTCCGTGCGCTGGGCCTTACGGGTGAGCGAGCGCAGCACACGGCCCGCCGTGGTGTACGTCGCCGCGAAGGCGCAGCCGATGAGCAGCGCGTAGAAGGTGATGCGCGGTGTCGTCAGCGCGGTGAGTACGGCGATCATGGCCCAGCGTTCACCGATGGGCAGGACGATCATGCGGCGCAGCCAGACCGTCCAGCCGACGCTGTCGAGCTTGTCCGAGAGGGCCGCGGTGGGGCTGGTGTTGGCGGTGGCGTCGTGGTTCGCCTCGTTGAAGGAGAAGTCGACGACGTGCCGGCAGGTCTGCAGGACCATCGCCCCGAGGGCCAGCGCCCATACGTCGTCGCCGCCGCGGGCCGCTCCGAGGGCGAGGCCCGCGTAGTAGGCGTACTCCTTGGCGCGGTCGAAGGTCGCGTCGAGCCAGGCGCCGAGCGTGGAGTACTGGAGCGAGTAGCGGGCGATCTGTCCGTCCACGCAGTCCAGGACGAAGGAGAAGAGGAGCAGCAGGCCGGCGGCGACGTAGCCGGCGCGGGTGCCGGTGGCGGCGCAGCCCGCGGCTATCAGGGCGGTGAGGAGTGAGGCGGTCGTCACCTGGTTCGGGGTGAGGCCGCGGCGGGCGCACCAGCGGGCTATGTAGCGCGAGTACGGGCTGATGAAGTGGGTGGTGAAGAAGCCGTCGCGGGCCTTCACGGCGCTGCGCAGACGTACGGCCTCGTCGTCCACGGCCGAGACCGCCTGCCGTGCCTCGTTGCGTTGCTGCGGGTCGGCCGGGACGGCGGCGACGAGCGTGCCGAGCTCGGGGCGGTGCACGGCCACGCCGTCCGCGTCGAGGGCCGTGACGATGCGGTCGGCGACGTTCTCCGTGGCTATGGCGACGCCGCCCGCGGCGGAACTCTCGCGGGCCATCGCCCTGGTCAGCGCGCGGCGCGCGGCGGGCTGCACCGAGACCGCGCCGGATACCGCGGCGACGGGGAACCGGGGGTCCGTGAGGCCGAGGCGCAGCGCGTGGACGTGTCCCACGAAGCGGGCGTCGACGACGGCGACGCGCTGGTCGGCCGGCACGTCGGCCAGAAGTGCCTCGGCGTCACCGGCGTCGGAGGCGAGCCGCACGTCGAAGCCGAGCGACCTCAGATCGCCCTCGATCGACGATCCGGGAACCGGCTGGCCGGTGAGGATGGCGGTCGACAGCGAACTCACTCCCTGGGTGGCCGGCACGGCCTGCCGCACCGGGGCTGTAGGTGATGGGCACCCGGCGGCCTGGACCGGGCGACATGTCGGCAGAGGCTATCGGATGAATGGAAGCGGGCGTTCACCACCCGTTCACGGCCCGATCAACCAGATCTGCCTAGCCGCCTCCGCCGCGATCATCATCAGGGATCCAAGGCCCGCGCCACAAACCGTGCCGCCATTTCTTACCAATTACGACATCAGGGGCGGGGCCAGGCGCCCCGGCCGCACCGGCGCCGAGCTGCCGGAACAGCGGACCGGCATAGGGTTGGCGCCCATGACATGGCTGATCACAGGCGGAGCCGGATACATCGGCGCACACGTGGCGCGGGCGATGGCCGAGGCCGGGGAGCGCGTCGTCGCGCTCGACGACCTCTCGGCGGGCGTTCCGGGCCGGCTCCCGGAGAACGTCCCGCTGGTGCGGGGCTCGTCGCTGGACGGGGACCTGCTGAGGAAGGTCCTCGCGGAGCACGACGTGACGGGTGTGGTGCATCTCGCCGCGCGCAAGCAGGTCGGCGAGTCCGTGGACCGGCCGACCTACTACTACCAGGAGAACGTGGGCGGTCTCGCGACACTCCTGGAGGCGGTCGCCGAGGCGGGCGTCAAGCGCTTCCTCTTCTCCTCTTCGGCGGCCGTCTACGGAAACCCGGATGTGGACCTCATCACGGAGGACACCCCCTACTCCCCGATGAGCCCGTACGGCGAGACGAAGCTCACCGGGGAGTGGCTGGTGCGGGCGGCGGGCCGGGCGCACGGCATCGCGACCGTGTGCCTGCGCTACTTCAACGTGGCGGGCGCGGCCGCACCCGAGCTGGCCGACACCGGCGTGTTCAACATCATCCCGATGGTCTTCGACCGCCTCACCCGCGGCGAGGCCCCCCGGATCTTCGGTGCCGACTATCCGACGCCGGACGGCACCTGCGTACGCGACTACATCCATGTCGCCGATCTCGCCGAGGCCCATCTGACGGCGGCCCGGCGACTCACCGAAGGGGCGACGGGCGACCTGACGGTCAACATCGGGCGCGGGGAGGGCGTTTCGGTCCGCGAACTCCTCACGGCCATCGCGGAGGTGAGCGGCGACAGCACGCCCGCGGTCGTCGGGCCGCGCCGCCCCGGTGACGCGCCGCGCGCGGTCGCCTCGGCCGAGCTGGCCGCGCGGGAGCTGGGCTGGAGCGCGCGGCGCGGGGTGTACGAAATGGTCGAGTCGGCCTGGCAGGGGTGGCAGCGGAACCACTCCCGGACACCAGCCGTGTGATCTTGTGGGCGCTCTGACCTGCGAATCGTTTCCGCAGGTCAGAGCATATGACAACGGTGTTCAGTGCCGCGTTGCCCGATACCCCCCGCCCGTAGTTCACTGTGATTCCGGGCAGAGCGAAGGAGGCGGCTTCCATGGGGGCTGGGCACGATCACGGGCATGCGCACGGTGCTCCCACCACGGGTACGGCGGCAGCGGCGTACCGCGGGAGGCTGCGCATCGCGCTGTCGATCACGCTCACCGTCATGGTGGTCGAGATCGTGGGTGGTGTCCTCGCCGATTCGCTCGCGCTCATCGCGGACGCGGCCCACATGGCGACGGACGCGCTGGGCCTCGGCATGGCGCTGCTCGCGATCCACTTCGCCAACCTCCCGCCCAGCGAGAACCGCACCTTCGGATACGCGCGGGCCGAGATCCTCGCAGCCCTCGCCAACTGCCTGCTGCTGCTCGGAGTCGGCGGTTACGTCCTGTACGAGGCGATCCAGCGCTTCATGACGCCCGCCGACACCCACGGCGGTCTGACCGTCGTGTTCGCTCTGATCGGTCTGGTCGCGAACATGATCTCGCTCACGCTGCTGATGCGCGGGCAGAAGGACAGCGTGAACGTGCGGGGCGCGTTCCTGGAAGTGGTGGCCGACGCCCTGGGTTCGGTGGCGGTGCTGATCGCCGCGGTGGTCATCCTGACGTCGGGCTGGCAGGCCGCCGACCCGATCGCCTCGATCCTCATCAGCCTCATGATCGTCCCGCGCACCTGGAAGCTGCTCCAGGAGACGCTCAACGTGCTCCTGGAGGCGGCTCCGAAGGGCGTCGACATGGCGGAGGTGCGCGCGCACATACTGGCGCTGCCCGGCGTCGAGGACATCCACGACCTGCACGCCTGGACCATCACCTCCGGCATGCCGGTCCTCTCCGTGCACGTGGTCGTCAGCTCGGACGTCCTGAACGCCATCGGCCACGAGAAGATGCTCCACGAACTCCAGATCTGCCTCGGCGACCACTTCGACGTCGAACACTGCACGTTCCAGCTGGAGCCGAGCGGACACGCGGAGCACGAGGCGAAGCTCTGCCACTGACCCGGCACGGTCGACCGGTGCGGGACGGATCGGCCGCTGTACGCGCCGTACGGCGGTCCGACCGCTTCGGAGTACGGCATCCGGCCCGGATTTCGCCTGCCGCCCGAACACCTGATGGCCCCTGTCCCGGACGGTTCCTCGTCCGTGGCACCGGGCACGAACAGGTATCCGGCGCTTTCGGTGCGTGACGTACACCGCCCCGCGCGTCCCGGTCCGAGCTCCCGGAGCGGGACATGCGGGGAGCAGCGAAGTGCCGGGAGTGCCGGTTTCGTACGGCAGACTTGGGGCTCGAAGACCGATGCGAAGGATGGGTATGCCGATCACACCTGCCACCGCGACGCACAGTTCGTCGAACGGCACCGTTGAAGCGATCTTGCTGGAACTGGTCGACGAGGACGGCAACACGATCGGTACGGCGGAGAAGCTCGCCGCGCACCAGGCGCCCGGGCAGTTGCACCGAGCGTTCTCGGTGTTCCTCTTCGACGAGCGCGGGCGGATGCTGCTCCAGCAGCGCGCCCTCGGCAAGTACCACTCCCCCGGCGTCTGGTCCAACACCTGCTGCGGCCACCCCTACCCCGGCGAGGCGCCCTTCGCGGCGGCGGCCCGGCGGACGTACGAGGAGCTCGGGGTCTCCCCGTCGCTGCTCGCCGAGGCCGGCACGGTCCGTTACAACCACCCGGACCCGGACTCGGGCCTGGTGGAGCAGGAGTACAACCACCTCTTCGTCGGGATGGTGCAGTCGCCACTGCGTCCCGACCCGGAAGAGGTCGAGGCGACCGCGTTCGTGACCGCCGCCGAGCTGGCGGAGCGGCACGCGAAGGAGACCTTCTCGTCGTGGTTCATGACGGTCCTGGACGCGGCCCGTCCGGCGGTCAGGGAGCTGACCGGTCCGTCCGCCGGCTGGTGAGAACGGTCCGTTGAGCTAGACCACGCTGGTGGTGAGCGGCAGGGCGGCCCAGATCACCTTGCCGCCGCTCGACGTGTGCTCGACGTCGCACACTCCGCCCGACTCCCTGGTGACCTCCCGTACGAGCAGCAGGCCCCGGCCACCGGTCTGCCCGTGGTCCGCCTCCAGAGCGGTCGGGCGGTAGGGGTGGTTGTCCTCCACGGAGACCCGCACCCACTCGGCACCGACGGCGACCTCCACGGCCAGCACCGGCGAGAGAAGCGCCGCGTGCCGGACCGCGTTGGTGACCAGTTCGGAAACGATCAGAAGGAGACCCTGGACGAGCTCGTCCGAGACGGGCACTCCTTGGCGGAACAGCAGGTCCCGCACGGCGTGCCGCGCCTGTGGAACCGAGGCGTCGACGGCGGGAGCGGTGAACCGCCACACCCCCTCGTACGGCAACGGGCCCGGCGGTCTCCCGTCGGGAGGGATGTCCCCGCCGACTTCAGGGCTCGGGTCGGACCCCCGCCCGAGGTTCTCCATCGTCCGGTCGCCACCCTTGCGCTCGATTGTCACCACGCAATGAGTGTTGGTACTGGGCCCGTCCGCACCGGAGTACTGAACAGAAGTCAGCGACTATCGACGGCTTCTGATCGCAGACGTACTACATGGTCAGCTGTGGGACTGTTCCTGTACCGGTTGTGCCGACTTCGGAGACTATTCGGGTTGTACGGGTTTGACGCCGGGCCCGCCCTGTTCGTTCCGTGCGGAGTGGCCACCTCGCTGTGGATAGCATCCGGCGTATGGAGCCGCAGCTGCCGCACAGCGTCACCGACGGGGTCGCCACCGTCGTCATCCACCATCCGGCCAAGCGCAATGCCATGACGGCCGGCATGTGGCGGGCGTTGCCGCCCCTGCTCGACGAGTTGAGGGACGACGCCGATGTACACGCGCTGGTGCTCACCGGTGAGGGTGACACGTTCTGCGCCGGGGCCGACATCTCGACGCTGCGGGGCTCGCCGGACGAGGCGCAGGGCCTGGCCGTGCTCGCCGAGGAGGCTCTCGCGGCCTTCCCGAAGCCGACGCTCGCGGCGATCCGCGGCTACTGCGTGGGCGGCGGATCGCAGCTGGCGGCGGCCTGCGATCTGCGGTTCGCAGCGGAGGGGGCGCTGTTCGGGGTGACTCCGGCGAAGCTGGGGATCGTCTATCCGTCCTCCTCCACCCGGCGATTGGTGTCACTGGTGGGTCCGGCCACCGCGAAGTACCTGCTGTTCTCGGGCGAGTTGATCGACGCGGAGCGGGCCCTGCGTACCGGCTTCGTCGACGAGGTGCTGCCCGGGGGCGAACTCGACAAGCGTGTCGGGGAGTTCACGCGCGTACTGGCCGGGCGCTCGCTGCTGACGCAGGCGGCGGCCAAGGAGTTCGCGAACGGGCGGATGGACCGGGACGCGTACTGGGCGGAGCGGGCGCGGGGCAGCGGCGACACCGCGGAGGGGGTCGCCGCCTTCCTGGAGCGCCGGCCGCCGCGCTTCACGTGGAGCGTGTCTACGTCAGGGTGAAACGGCTGTTGGCACGGAACTCCTCGACCAGGTGCGCCGGTGCCTTCTCGGGGGATCCCGCGTCGTAGGGCGGCTGGGGGTCGTACTCCGTCAACAGCTGTACGGACTGGGCGTGTTCGTCGCCCGCGATCCGGCCGAGCAGGGTGAGCCCCATGTCGATGCCGGCCGAGACACCGGCCGCGGTCACGTACTTGCCGTCGAACACGACCCGCTCGCCCGTGGGCTCGGCGCCGAAGTGCTTGAGGAAGTCGAGCGCCAGCCAGTGGGAGGTGGCGCGGCGGCCGTCGAGGAGCCCGGCGGCGGCGAGGAGCAGCGAGCCCGTGCACACCGATGTCGTCCAGGTGCTTGTGGCGTCGACGGTCCGCAGCCAGTCCAGGAGGGCCTGGTTCTCCATCTGCGGGGTCTGGCCCGGGCCGCCGGGGACCACGACGATGTCGGGGCGCTCGACCTCGGACAGGGTCTTGTCGGCGGTGAGCGCCAGCTTGCCCGTGTCGGTGCGGACGGGACCGGTCTGCTCGGCGACGAAGACGACCTCCGCGCCGGGCAGCCGGCCGAGGGTTTCGTACGGACCCACCGCGTCCAGGGCGGTGAAGCGGTCGAACAGGACGATGGCGATCTGCATGAGGTTCTCCTCAGCGGGTGGATGCCGGCCGGAACCGGCGTCGGTACTCGGCCGGTGCCGAGCCGAGGGTTTTGACGAAGGCGCGGCGCATCGCCTCAGGGGTGCCGTAGCCGCAGGTTCGGGAGATCTCCTCGATGCCGTCGGCGGTGTCCTCCATCAGGCGCCGGGCGTGTTCGAGGCGGACCCGTTCGACGTACCGGCCCGGCGTCATGCCGGTCTCGGTCTGGAAGGCGCGGGCGAAGTGGCGGGGCGAGAGCCGGGCGCGGGTGGCGAGGGTCTCGACGCTCAGGTCGGCGGCGGGATGCTCGGTGATCCACTGCTGGACCTCGCGCAGGGGTTCGCGCTGGGCCGTCTGTGCGGCGAGCTGGGCGCTGAACTGGGCCTGGTTGCCCGGACGCCGCAGGAAGACGACCAGGTAACGCGCCACCATGAGTGCGGCCTCCCGCCCCAGGTCCTCCTCGACGAGGGCGAGGGCCAGGTCGATGCCCGAGGTGACGCCCGCCGAGGTGGAGACACGGCCGTCGCGTACGTAGATGGGGTCCGGGTCGACCTCGATCGCCGGGTGGTCGCGGGCGAGCTTGTTGCAGTACGCCCAGTGGGTGGTGGCGCGGCGGCCGTCCAGGAGACCCGCTGCGGCGAGCGGGATGGCTCCGGTGCAGACGGAGACCAGGCGCTCGGCGCGCGGCCCGTGCTCGCGCAGCCAGTCGGTCAGGCGGGGGTCGAGATCCCGGGTGCCCTCGCCGCCGGGGACCAGCAGGGTGTGCGGGGCGGGTGCGTCGGCGAGCGCGTGGTCCGGGACGAGGGTGAGGCCGCTGGAGGTGCGCACCGGGGCGCCGTCCAGGGAGGCGGTGAGAATGCGGTACGACCCGGCGCGGCCGGCCTCGGCGCCCGCGAAGACTTCCACGGGGCCCGTGACGTCGAGGCTCTGCACGTCGTCGAAGAGGACGACCAGGACGGTTCGCATGTCCTCGATTGTTGGCGGGTGGGACTATGTCCGCAATGACGAGTACCCCACCTTTCCTGCCATGTCCGTGTCCCCTGCGCCCCCGGGATTCCCCCCGTACCAACCAGTCGGTAACGTGCGGGGCATGACGACACCTCTGCCGGAGCGCGCCGGGCGGCGCTGCCACAACGTCCTCAATTCGATTGCGGCGACGCTGTACTTCTCGCCCGACCTGGGCCGGGAACTGGCCGCGGTCGGTATCGAGGACAGCAACGCCGCGTACTTCGCGACGCGGGCCGCGGCCATGGGCGCGGTGGGCCCGGGCACGGTGACGGCGACGTTCTACAACTTCCGCCACGACCTGATCGCGGAGCACGTGCCCGCGGTGTGGCGGACGGCCTCCCCGGAGACCGTGCTCGCGGCACGCACGCGTGCCGTCGACGCGACGCTGCGACGGCTGCTCGGCGACGACGTCGTCGCCTCCAAGGAAGTGGCCGAGGCGGCGGAGCTCGCCCTGCGGGCGGCCGAGGCCTGCGGCAGGTCCGCGCGCCCGCTGTACGCCGCCCACGCGGACCTGCCCGTCCCCGACGCGCCGCACCTCGCGCTCTACCACGCGGCCACCCTGCTGCGTGAGCACCGCGGCGACGGTCACCTCGCGGTGCTGCTCGACGCGGAACTCGACCCGGTCGAGGCCCTGGTGAGCCACACCGCGACCGGCAGGGGCATGACCCCGAAGTGGGCGCTCGGCACGCGCGGCTGGTCGCGCGGTGACTGGGAGGCGGCGGTCGTACGGCTGAGGGAGCGCGGACTGCTGGACGCGGAGGGCGAGTTGAACGACGCCGGCACGGCCCTGCGCAAGGACATCGAGGCGCGCACGGACCGGCTGGACCGTGCGCCGTACGAACATCTCGGCGCCGCGGGCGTGGAACGGCTCACGGAGCTGGCGAAGGAACTGCTGATGACGGCGTTCGCCGCCGGTGCGTTCCCGGAGGGCATGATCGGCAAGGGGTGAGCCCCTGGCACCGCTCCGTTTCCGGGGCGGTCCCCGCCTCCCGTGCCGCCCTGATCCACCGTTGTCGGTGTCACCTGCCACAATTGCCGCGCAACCTCAGTGGAGAAGGCGGTACGGGATCGTGACGACACCCCTCGTAGGGTCCATCGAAGGCAGGATCGCCGAGGAACTCGGCGTACGGGAGCGGCAGGTCAAGGCCGCCGTCGACTTGCTCGACGGCGGATCGACGGTGCCCTTCATCGCCCGCTACCGCAAGGAAGCGACCGAGATGCTCGACGATGCGCAGCTGCGCACCCTCGAGGAGCGGCTGCGCTATCTGCGGGAGCTGGAGGAGCGGCGCGCCGCGATCCTCGAGTCGGTGCGCGAGCAGGGCAAGCTCACGGAGGAGCTCGAGGCGCAGATCCGGGGCGCCGAGACGAAGGCCCGTCTCGAGGACATCTACCTGCCGTTCAAGCCGAAGCGGCGCACGAAGGCGCAGATCGCGCGCGAGGCAGGTCTGGAGCCGCTGGCCGAGGGCCTGCTCAACGACCCGTCGGTCGATCCGCTCGCCGCGGCCGCGGCCTTCGTCGACGCCGACAAGGGCGTCGCCGATCCGCAGGCCGCGCTCGACGGCGCCCGGTCCATCCTCACCGAGCGGTTCTCCGAGGACGCCGACCTGATCGGCGAACTGCGTGAGCGCATGTGGGTGCGCGGGCGGCTCGTCGCCAAGGTGCGGGACGGCAAGGAGGAGGCCGGCGCGAAGTTCGCCGACTACTTCGACTTCGCCGAGCCCTTCAAGGCGCTGCCCTCGCACCGCGTCCTCGCCATGCTGCGCGGCGAGAAGGAGGACGTCCTCGACCTCGTCCTGGAGCCCGAGGAGCCTTCCGAGCAGCCCGGTCCGTCCTCGTACGAGGGGATCGTCGCCCACCGTTTCCACATCGCCGACCGCGGCCGTCCCGGCGACAAGTGGCTCACGGACACGGTCCGCTGGGCCTGGCGGACCCGCCTGCTTGTGCACCTCGGCATCGACCTGCGCCTGCGGCTGCGTACGGCCGCCGAGGACGAGGCGGTCAACGTGTTCGCGTCGAACCTGCGGGACCTGCTGCTGGCCGCCCCTGCGGGCACCCGCGCGACGCTGGGTCTCGACCCCGGGTTCCGTACGGGTGTGAAGGTCGCCGTGGTCGACGCGACCGGCAAGGTCCTCGCCACGGACGTCATCCACCCGCATGTCCCCGCCAACAGGTGGGACGAGGCCATCGCCAAGCTCGCCCGGCTCGCCAAGGAGCACACGGTCGAGCTGATCGCGATCGGCAACGGCACGGCGTCCCGCGAGACGGACAAGCTCGCCGGTGAACTCATCACCAAGCACCCGGAGCTGAACCTCACCAAGGTGATGGTCTCCGAGGCCGGGGCGTCGGTGTACTCGGCTTCCGCGTTCGCCTCGCAGGAGCTGCCCGACATGGACGTGTCGCTGCGCGGCGCCGTGTCCATCGCGCGCCGGCTGCAGGACCCGCTGGCCGAGCTGGTGAAGATCGATCCGAAGTCCATCGGGGTCGGGCAGTACCAGCACGACCTGTCCGAGGTGAAGCTGTCCCGGTCCCTTGACGCGGTGGTCGAGGACTGTGTGAACGGCGTGGGTGTGGACGTGAACACCGCGTCGGCGCCGCTGCTCTCCCGCGTCTCCGGCATCACCTCCGGGCTCGCCGAGAACATCGTGTCCCACCGTGACGCGAACGGGCCCTTCCGGTCCCGTACGGCCCTCAAGAACGTGGCCCGGCTCGGCCCGAAGGCGTACGAGCAGTGCGCGGGATTCCTGCGGATCCGGGGCGGGGACGATCCGCTGGACGCGTCCAGCGTGCACCCCGAGGCGTACCCCGTGGTGCGGCGCATGGTGAAGACGGCGGGGAACGAAGTCGCTTCCCTGATCGGCAACTCCGGGGTGCTGCGGTCGCTCAAGCCTGTCGACTTCGTGGACGACAAGTTCGGTCTGCCGACCGTCACGGACATCCTGAAGGAGCTGGAGAAGCCGGGGCGGGACCCCCGGCCCGCCTTCAAGACGGCGACCTTCAAGGACGGGGTCGAGAAGCTGTCCGACCTCGTGTCCGGGATGGTGCTTGAGGGGGTCGTCACGAATGTCGCCGCCTTCGGGGCGTTCGTGGATGTGGGCGTCCACCAGGACGGGCTTGTGCATGTGTCCGCGATGTCCAAGACCTTCGTCAAGGATCCGCGGGATGTGGTGAAGCCCGGCGACATCGTCAAGGTGAAGGTGCTTGAGGTCGATATTCCTCGGAAGCGGGTTTCGCTGACGCTGCGGTTGGACGACGAGGCGGTGCCTCAAGGGGAGCAGCAGGGTGGGGGGCGGGCCCAGCGTGGGGGGCGGGCGCCTCAGCAGCGGCAGCAGCAACCCCGGCAGGGGCAGGGGCGCTCCGGTGGGGGGGCGCGGCAGGCGGCGGCGCCTGCCAACAGTGCGATGGCGGATGCGTTGCGGCGGGCGGGGTTGACGGATCCCAAGCGGGGGCGGGGCTGACGTTTCGGTGGCGCCGGGGCTGGGGTGGAGGGTTTTCGCCCCCTCCGCCCCTACCCGTCCCTTGTTCCTGGGGCTCCGCCCCAGACCCCGCTCCTCAAACGCCGGAGGGGCTACCCCGTAGCCCGTCCGGCGTTTGAGGACGAGCGCGTCAGCGCGATACGGGGTCTGGGGGCGGAGCCCCCAGGAACGGGACGGGTAGGGGCGGAGGGGGCGAAAGAAGCCCCCACCCGGCGCTGAAAAGCGCAGCACCCGCCGCCCCGCCGCTAGCGCTCCGTCACCTTGCCGTCCGCGACCTCCAGGCGGCGGGTCGTGTGGACCGCGTCGAGCATTCGGCGGTCGTGGGTGACCAGCAGCAGCGTGCCCTCGTAGGAGTCGAGGGCCGATTCCAGTTGCTCGATCGCCGGGAGGTCGAGGTGGTTCGTCGGTTCGTCGAGGACCAGGAGGTTGACGCCTCGGCCCTGGAGGAGGGCCAGGGCGGAGCGGGTGCGCTCGCCCGGGGAGAGGGTGGCCGCCGGGCGTAGGACGTGGTGGGACTTGAGGCCGAACTTGGCCAGGAGGGTGCGGACTTCGGCGGGCTCGGTGTCCGGGACGGCCGCGCAGAACGCGTCGAGCAGCGACTCGGTGCCGAGAAAGAGCTTGCGGGCCTGGTCGACTTCGCCGACGACGACACCGGGGCCGAGGGCGGCATGGCCGACGTCCAGCGGGACGCGGCCGAGCAGGGCGCCCAGAAGCGTCGACTTGCCCGCACCGTTCGCGCCGATGACCGCGACACGGTCCGCCCAGTCGATCTGCAGCGTCACCGGGCCGAAGGCGAAGTCACCGCGACGCACCTCCGCGTCACGCAGCGTGGCGACGACCGCGCCGGATCGCGGTGCCGCCGCGATCTCCATGCGCAGCTCCCACTCCTTGCGCGGCTCCTCGACGACGTCGAGCCGTTCGATCATGCGCTGCGTCTGCCGCGCCTTCGAGGCCTGCTTCTCGCTGGCCTCGCTGCGGAACTTGCGGCCGATCTTGTCGTTGTCGTTGTTCGCCTTGCGCCGGGCGTTCTTGACGCCCTTGTCCATCCAGGAGCGCTGCATCTGGGCCCGGCCTTCGAGCGCCGACCGCTTGTCGGCGTACTCGTCGAAGTCCTCGCGGGCGTGCCGTCGCGCGGTGTCGCGCTCCTCCAGGTACGCCTCGTAACCGCCGCCGTACAGCGTGATCTGCTGTTGCACCAGGTCGAGTTCGAGCACCTTGGTGACCGTGCGGGTCAGGAACTCGCGGTCGTGGCTGACGACGACCGTGCCCGCGCGCAGGCCGCTCACGAATCGCTCGAGCCTCTCCAGGCCGTCCAGGTCCAGGTCGTTCGTCGGCTCGTCGAGGAGGAACACGTCGTAGCGGGAGAGCAGGAGGGAGGCGAGTCCGGCGCGGGCCGCCTGGCCGCCGGAGAGGGAGGTCATCAGCTGGTCGAGGCCGACGCCGAGCCCGAGGGAGTCGGCGACCTCCTCGGCGCGCTCGTCGAGGTCGGCGCCGCCGAGGTCGAGCCAGCGCTCCAGACTGGTCGCGTACGCGTCGTCCGAGCCGGGTGCGCCGACGACGAGCGAGTCCGTGGCCTCGTCCATCACACGCTGTGCCTCGGCCACGCCCGTGCGGCGCGCGAGGAAGTCCCGTACGGTCTCGCCCTCGCGCCGCTCCGGTTCCTGCGGAAGATGCCCGACGGTCGCGGACGGCGGGGAAAGGCGCAGCTCGCCCTGCTCGGGGGTGAGGAGACCGGCGAGCAGTCGCAGCAGCGTGGACTTGCCCGCGCCGTTGGCACCGACCAGTCCGATCACGTCGCCGGGCGCGACGACCAGGTCGAGCCCGGCGAAGAGGGAGCGGTCGCCATGTCCGGCGGCGAGATTCTTGGCGACGAGGGTGGCAGTCATCAGGAGGCCGATCCTAACGGCCCGGCCGCCCTCACCTCGCCCCGGTTTTCGGTGGGCCGGTCAGTGGGCCATCGGCTCCACCAGCACACTCCCCGAGGTCCGCGCCACGATGAAGGACTCTCCCCGCACGGCCCTGGCATCCAGCGCGAGCCGGTGCCGGCCCGCTTCCAGCACTCCGTCGAAGACCTCCTGTGCGTGGGTGCGGTACAGGCGGTCGAGGCGGTACGCCGTCAGCTGGACGCGGCAGGTCGAGGTGACCTCGATGCCCGCCTCGCCGTCGGCCGCGACCAGGCGCGTGAGCCGGCGCAGCTCGCGCGGACTGCGGTCCAGGGCGTGTTCTATCTGGGCGACGAGGAGCGGAATGATCGGGGCGAGGCCTTCGACGTACGCCACCTCGACGTTCGCGCGTTCGAAGGAGCGGCGTACGGCGGCACGTTCCTCCTCGCCCACGGCGCGTCCGAAGGCCACCGCGCCGTAGGCACGGAGTTCGTCGGCCGGGACGTTCGTGGCGTCCCGTGTGATGTCGGCGCCGATGCCGATGGTGCGCAGGGCGGCGGCGAGTTTGGCGAGGACGGCGACGCGCGCGCCGATGAGGAGGACGCGGCGGCGGGGGCCGGCGTCTCCGTTCAGCAGGGAGTTGAGGGCGCTGCGGTACTCGGTGCCGTGGAAGCGGAACGGCCCTATCCCGTGGTAGCCGTTGAGCTCCAGGTCGGGCCGCTCGTCGGTCTGCCAGGCGAAGTCGCGCCACACATAGTCGTCGCCCGCCTTCTCGATGACAGCGGTGACGGCACCGCATTCGAGGCCCTCGCACTCAGGGCAGCCGTAGATGACGTACCGGCCGCCGGTGAGCGGAGCGTCGGCCTCCAGCAGGAGGCTGCGCACCTGGGCGGTGAAGATCGCGGGCGGTACGTCGGAGGCGAGCGGGGACACCGCGTCGAGGTCGGAGAGCTGGAAAAGCAGCGGGCGCCCGTCGACGATGAAGTCGACGAAGTCCCGGTGCACTTGGTAGTCACCGTTGGCGAGGACTCCACCGGCACGCATCGCCGGTGCCAGGCCGAAGGTCGCGTACTCGGCAGACATGCTGTGAGTATCCCCAGACTGAGGGTGATATGAGCACGGCATGACACATTCCGCTACCTTCGCCGCGTGGGCATGGATCAGAGCGGCGATGTGATCGTGGTGGGCAGCGGCGTCATCGGGCTGACGACGGCCGTTGTCCTGGCGGAGAGCGGCAGGCGCGTACGGGTGTGGGCGGGGGAGCCCGCCGAGCGGGCCACCTCGGCGGTTGCGGGTGCGCTGTGGTGGCCCTACCGCATCGAACCGAAGGCGCTCGCCCGCGAATGGGCTCTCCAATCACTCTCCGTGTACGAGGAGTTGGCGGAGCGGCCCGCGGAAACGGGGGTACGCATGGTCGAGGGCGTAATGGGTGAGTCCCGGTTGGACGAGCAAGGGCCGTGGGCTGCCGCCCGGTTGCCGGGGCTGCGGGCCTCGACGGCCGAGGAGTACGCGGGGACGGGGCTGTGGGCCCGGCTGCCGCTGCTGGACATGCCGGTGCATCTGCGGTGGCTGCGGGAGCGGTTCCTGCGGGCGGGTGGGGTGGTCGAGGTCCGCACCGTGACGGACCTCGCGGAGGCGGCGGCACCGGTCGTCGTCAACTGCACGGGGATCGGCGCGCGCCGACTCGTCCCGGATCCGGCTGTGCGGCCCGTACGCGGACAGCTCGTGATCGTGGAGAACCCCGGCGTCACCACCTGGATCGTCTCGACCGACGAGACCGCCGGGACGACCACGTACCTCTTCCCGCAGCCGGACCGGCTCGTGCTGGGCGGCACGACCGACGAGGACGACTGGTCGTTGACGCCCGACCCCGCGGTGGCCGCCGAGATCGTCAAGCGGTGTGCGGTGCTGCGCCCCGAGATCGCCGGGGCGCGCGTGCTCGGCCACCGGGTGGGGCTGCGGCCGGTGCGCGACACGGTCCGGCTGGAGCGTGAACCGCTGCCGGACGGGCGGCTGTTGGTGCACAACTACGGTCACGGGGGTGCGGGCATCACAGTGGCGTGGGGGTGCGCGCGGGAGGCGGCGGGGCTCGCCTCCCGCTGACGGTTCATCCTCGGTCGTGCCCGATCAGACCCGATCACCCATGCCCACGGCCATCACCGAGCGGACACGATCACCCATGGTCGTGCCCGATCGGATCCCCCTCCGTGTCCGTGCCGGGCCCCGGACCGATACTGATCTCGAACTCGCCGTCGTACTGCTTGTGCCCCTCGATCACGGCGAGTTCGATGGCCTCGGAGGCCATCTCCCCTCGCACCATGAGCGGGTCCTTGCGCAGGTCACGCATGAGCGCGACGCACATGCCGATCATGACGAGGACGAAGGGAGCGGCGGCGAGGATCGTGAGGTTCTGGAGGCCGGTGAGCGCGTCGCCCTCGCTGCCGACGAGCAGCATGATGGCGGCGACGGCACCGGTCAGGACGCCCCAGAACACCACCACGAACCGGCCCGGTTCGAGCGCGCCCTTCTGGGAGAGCGTGCCCATCACGATGGACGCGGCGTCCGCTCCCGAGACGAAGAAGATGCCGACCAGGATCATCACGAGCAGGCTGGTGGCGGTGGCGATGGGGAACTCGGCGAGCACACCGAAGAGTTGGCCCTCGGGTGTCGACTCCCCCGCGAGCTGTCCGCTCTCCTTCAGCTTCATCGCCGTACCGCCGAAGACCGCGAACCAAACCAGGCTGACGGTGCTGGGGACGAGGATCACGCCGCCGACGAACTGCCGGATGGTGCGGCCGCGGCTGATGCGGGCGATGAACATGCCGACGAACGGCGTCCAGGAGATCCACCACGCCCAGTAGAAGACGGTCCAGCTGCCCAGCCAGTCCGCGACACCCTCGCCGCCGCTGGCCTCGGTGCGTCCGGCGAGCTGGGGCAGGTCACCGAGGTAGGCGAAGATCGAGGTGGGCAGCAGGTCGAGGACGATGATGGTCGGCCCGGCGATGAACACGAAGACCGCGAGGATCAGGGCAAGGACCATGTTGATGTTGGACAGCCACTGGATGCCCTTCTCGACGCCGGAGACGGCCGAGGCGACGAACGCCACCGTCAGCACGGCGATGATCGCGACGAGCAGTCCGTCGCTCACCTTGTCCATCCAGTCCAGCTCGGTGAATCCGGAGCCGATCTGGAGCGCGCCCAGGCCCAGCGAGGCGGCGGAGCCGAAGACGGTGGCGACGATCGCGAGGATGTCGATCACCCGGCCCGCGGCGCCGTTCGCGTGCCGTTCGCCGATGAGTGGCGTGAAGACCGCGCTGATCGTCTGGCGCCGGCGTTTGCGGAAGGTGCTGTAGGCGATGCCGAGGCCGACCACCGCGTAGATCGCCCAGGGGTGCAGCGTCCAGTGGAAGAGGGTCGTGGCCATCGCCGTCTCCATGCGCTCGCCGGAGTCGGCGGGGGTGGTGCCCGGCGGGGGCGTCGTGTAGTGCGACAGCGGCTCACTCACGCCGTAGAACATCAGGCCGATTCCCATGCCGGCGCTGAACATCATCGCGACCCACGACACCGTACGGAACTCGGGCTCCTCGCCCTCGGCGCCGAGATGGATCCTGCCGTAGCGGCTGATGGCGAGCCAGAGGGCGAAGACCACGAAGCAGGAGGCGGCCAGCATGAAGGCCCAACCACCGTTGTGGATAAGCCCGTTGAGCATCCTGGTGGAGGCGCTCTCCAGAGAGTCGGTGGCGACCGAGCCCCAGATCACGAACGCCACGGTGAGCACGGCGGTGACGCCGAACACCACGCGATCGGTCCGCCCGCCGTGGGCCGTCTCTTCTTCTTGCCCCGTCATGGGCAGCGCCTTTCGCGATAGGGCGTATGGGTGCTATTGCACCCATACGCCCTATCACAGGCACGGCCGTTCTCAGCGTCTCAGCAGTCGGTGTCGGGCTCCCCGGCCATGAGGTGGTACGGAGCGCGCTCGTCGAGGAGCAGCGGGACGAGGGCTCGCAGGGACTGCCTAAGGGGTACGAGTACGCCGTCGGCCTGCTGTTGTACGCGGACGCCGTGGAGGGCGAGTTCGTCGCTCAGGTCCGTGTGCTGGTCCGCCGTGAGCCGGTAGCCGCAGGGCGGGTCCTGGATCACCTCGGCCGGTTCCGCCGGGTCGTTGTCGGCACCGCCGACGTAGACCGGGCCACTGTCCAGGTAACCCTTGATCCGGGCCGCCGAGGTGGCTGCCTCGACCTGTGCGCGGCGCTCACCGGTGAAGGTGAACAGGCCTCCGAGCGCGGCCAGTTGGGAGTCGACCCGGCGGCGGTTGTTCAGGGCCGGGTCCGCCTGTTCGGCATCCGTGAGGGGGTCGACGCGGCTCTCGATGAGGAGTCCCGCGGAGTGTTTGACGCCCGACATGTTCCGCAGGATGCGTTCCTGGCCGTCCCCGGCCACCTGCTGGATCGGATCGCCGGTCACGGGGTCGGTCCAGATGCCGTAGGTGCCCGTCGAGTACCCCTCGTCCTGGGCGGCGGGCCGTACGTAGTCCAGCGACAGGGTCTGCGCCTCGTCGTGCACGGCCGTGTCCGTGTTGAGGTTGCGCGGCCAGAGGTCGAAGAGGTCCTTGTCGTAGTACGGGGGCGTGGCGCCGTACTCGTGCAGGTCGTAGACGACGTCGGGCTCGCGGTCGCGGACGACCGCTGCCATCGCACGGGCCTCGGCGGTCTGGAGCGCGAGGTGGTCGCGGTTGATGTCGAGGCCGTCGCTGTTGCCGCGGGTGTCGGCGGCGCGGCCGTCCGGGTTGGCGGTGGGCACCACGAGGAGGGTGGTGCTCCTCAGGAAGCGCTGGGTGCTCTGGTCCTTCGTGTACGCCAGGTCGCGGATCGTGGTGAGGCAGGCCTCGCGCCCGGACGGCTCGTCGCCGTGCTGACTGCACACCAGGAGCACGGTGGTGGCCGCGCGTTGGGCGCCCACGCGGACGAGCTGGAGCGGGCGGCCCTGTTTGGTCGTGCCGATCCGGGCCACCGAGACGCGGTCGCTCGCCCTGTCGACGGCCGCCAGGAAGTCCTGCTCCTCGGGCTGGCTGGTCCAGCGGGCGCCATCGGTCTGCTCGAAGCCGGTGCGCGGCGGGGCTTCCGCCGCGTAGGCCGGTGCGGTCAGCAGGGGCGCGGCCAGGGCCGTGGCGGTGACCGCCACGGCCAGGGCGCTGATACGTAAGCCGGTCAACTGGTCACTCCCGGGATTCGGAGGGCGGTGCGCGGGTCGCGTACGCCGTCCAGGACGGAGGCGCTCGGAGCCGCGGCGGAACCCGACGTCGCCTTGGTGAAGGCCTTGGCGCCGCCGACCAGCGGGACCTTGGCCGAGGTGCGGGACAGGTCGAGCGTCAGGGTCGGGGTGCTCGACGGCGGGTCGATGAGGTCCTTGTCGGTGCCCGCGACGATCAGGGCGAGCCGGTGGCCCTGGGGGACGACGTGGTCGGTGGCGGCCAGGTCGAGGGTGATCGTGTACGCCTTGCCGGGGGTGAGCGGGACGCCCTTCGCCGCCGAGGCGTAGTTGCCGAGGTCGGCCCAGCCGCGGCTGAAGACCGTGTAGTCGACGTCCGCGTTCTTCGACTGCGTCACCTTGAAGCAGGAGCTGTCGCCGGTCGTGCTCGGGCCCCAGCAGGTGCGGTCGGTGAGGGTGGTGATGCCCTCGCCGGAGGCGGCGTAGTCGCGGATGGTGTCAGGCCCGAGATCGACAAGTACCGCGGTGAGATGGGCCGTTGAGGTCGTCGGGGTGGCGGTGACCGTCACCTTCGACGAGCCGGACAGGCGCAGGTCCTTCGTCAGCGGCTGAGTGACGAAACCGGCCTTCTCGGGGGTCGACTGGTCGATGTACGCGGCCCAGTCGGTCTCGCTCAGCTGCGGGTTGTCGGTGAAGGTCTCGGTTCCGGAGCCCTTGGCCAGTCCGAGGGTGCCGACGCCCGCCGCGGAGCCCGTGGCCGGGCGGAGGGTGGTGGTGTCGGTGGCGCGGGGCGGCCAGACGCTGGAGGTCACCCACTGGTCGGGGTGGCGCTCGATGTCGGCCATCGGCTCGTCGTCGATGCCGTTGTCGTAGCCGAGGAGTTCATGGTCGAACCAGCGGTGCAGGGTGTCGACCCACTCGGCGCGGCGGAAGTCGAAGGGGTCGACATGGCCGGTCTGCGAGATCCAGATCTTGCGGTCGACGCCGTTCTCGGCCAGGGCGTCCCACCACGGACCGACGTGCTGGGTACGGACGTTGAGGTCCTGGGCGCCATGGATCAGGAAGACGCTCGCCTTGACCTTGTCCGCGTCCTTCACGTAGTCGCGCTCGGTCCAGAACGGGGTCCAGTCACCGGTGCGCGGTGCCCCGTCGACGATCTTCTGCTGGACCGCGGCGCACTTCGCGCGGGCGTCGGGGCTGTCGACGTAGTCGGACAGCCAGTCCGGGCCCGAGTCGTACAGCGGGGCGCCCTCGCTGAAGTAGTAGTCGTACCAGGAGGAGATGGCGCTGATCGGCACGATGGTCTCGAGGCCCTTGACGCCGGTGGCGGCGACGCCGTTGGCGATGGTGCCGTCCCAGCTCTTGCCGACCATGCCGGTTTTGCCGTTGGTCCAGGTGGCCTTGGACGTGGTGGCTCCGGTGCGGCTGGTGTACGCCTTGGCCCGGCCGTTCAGCCAGTCGACGACCGCCTTCGCGGACTGGATGTCGGAGCGGCCTCCCACGTCCACACAGCCGTCCGAGCGGTTGGTGCCGGCCAGGTCGACGCCGACGAAGGCGTAGCCGCGGGGCACGAAGTAGTTGTCGTAGAACAGCGGCATCTGGACGACGTTACCGTTCGCGTCGTACGTCTTCTTCTGGCTCTCGTTGCCGCGTCCGCAGCAGGAGTAGTACGGACTGGCGTCCATGATCACGGGTATCTTGCGGCCCTGCGCGGCGAGTTCGCGGGGCCGGACGATGTCGACGGCGACGCGGTCGGTCTTCCCGTCGCTGTCGCCGTCGAGGCCGGTGTCCACCCACACGGATTCGCGGATCGCGTTGTCGTACGAGTAGATCGGGGTGCTCTCCCGCGGCGCGCTCTGTGCGGCGACGGGGGTGAGCAGGGTTGCCATCAGGGCGGCGGTGGCCGCCGTCGCGAGCGATCTCCAGGTTGTGAAGCGCATACGGCGCGCACGTATCGGCATGCGCGGAAGGTACCCCGGTCAACTCCCGTGCAAAAGAGGGTCTGTGAAAGGTCCCTGGGGCGGGATTGCTCATGACGGCCGAATGGCGATCGTGTGACAGGGGTGGCCGTGGACATGACCGGGGCCACAGGGACTGAATAGGCTCCGAACAGACTTCACGCCCCCACGACTTGGAGCTTGACGTGCATCGCAGACTCATCGCCCCGGGCGCTCTCGCCGCTTCCTTCCTGCTGGCGATCCCGGCATCGGCGGCCAGTTACTCCCCCGGGGCGCCGGGCATCGGCGACCCCTACTACCCGGCCTACGGCAACGGCGGATACGACGTCTCGCACTACGATCTGCGGCTCCAGTACCAGCCGCAGACCGATGAGCTGGAGGGCACGGCGACCCTCCTGGCGACCACCAAGCAGGATCTCTCGCGCTTCAATCTGGACTTTCTGCTCGATGTGAGCGAGGTGCGGGTGAACGGCGTGAAGGCGTCGTTCGCCACGTCCGGCGAGCACGAGCTGGAGATCACCCCGAAGACCCCGCTGGCCAAGGGCAAGACCGTGACGATCGTGGTGCGCTACAGCGGCGTGCCGTCGTCGAAGACCGCGTACGGGTTCACCAGCTGGCACCGCACTCCGGACGGAGGCGTCGGCGCGAACGAGCCCGAGGCGGCGTGGTGGTGGTTCCCGAGCAACGACCACCCGCTCGACAAGGCCACGTACGACGTTTCGGTCAACGTCCCCGACGGCACCCAGGCGATCTCCAACGGCACGCTTCAGTCGACCAGTTCACGGCTCGGCTGGACGCGCTACAACTGGCGGTCCAACAAGCCGCAGGCCACGTATCTCGCCACCCTCGCGGTGGGCAAGTTCGACATCACGACCGGGACGACCGAGAGTGGCATCCCGATCATCAACGCGTACAGCAAGGACCTGGGCGACAACGCCGGGGCGGCGCGGGCGAGCATCGAGCGCACCGGGGAGGTCGCCGACTTCCTCACGGAGTACTTCGGCCCCTACCCCTTCAACGCGCTGGGCGGGTACGTCCCGAACACCAACACCGGGTACGCGCTGGAGACGCAGACGCGGCCGTTCTACAGCCCGCGCCAGTTCGCGAACGGGTCGAACGTGTCCGTCGTCGTCCACGAGCTCGCCCACCAGTGGTACGGGGACGAGGTGTCCGTCGCCGGGTGGAAGGACATCTGGATCAACGAGGGCTTCGCGCGGTACGCGCAGTGGCTGTGGTCGGAGCACGAGGGTGAGGGGACGGCGCAGGAACTCGCGGACTACGTGTACGCCTCGCACCCGGCTGACGACGCCTTCTGGACGGTCGCGCCCGGCGATCCTGGTCCGGAGAACCAGTTCGACATCGCGGTCTACGACCGAGGGGCACTCGCCATTCAGGCGCTGCGCAACGAGATCGGGGACGACGCGTTCTTCGCCGTCCTGAAGGGGTGGCCGAGCGAGCACGCGTACGGGAACGCGACGGTCGGCGACTTCCAGACGTACGCGGAGGAGGTGTCGGGCCAGTCACTCGGCTCGCTCTTCGACACCTGGCTGTTCCAGCCGTCGAAGCCGGGGGCGCCTGCGGCGCAGGGCGCGTCGATCGCCCGGGCCGCGGGGACGGACGGGGCTTCTTCGCTGACTCCTTCCCAGGCTCCTGCCCAGCCGAAGTCCTGGAAGAAGATCGCCGCGACCGACTCGGTGCACGATCACTGAGGTGTGATGTGAGGCGGGCGGGCGCCATCGGCTTCCAACTTCTTGACCCGGGTCAAGAGTTCGTCGCGGCTGATGGCGTCCGCCCGCGTCGACGGCACGGTGCAGGCGTGGGCGCCGGCCACCGCGCCGTACAGGGCGCAACGCCTGGGCGGCTCGCCGGCCAGCCATCCGAGGAGGAAGCCGGAGGCGAAGGCGTCGCCCGCGCCGTTGGAGTCCACCACCGGGGCCGGGGGTACGACCGCCGAGATGTGGGTCACCTCGTCGTCCGACAGGAGATACGCGCCGTCGGCTCCGGCCATGGCGACGACCACCTCAGCGCGGCCCCGCTCGACGATCTGCCGCATCGTCCGCTCCGGGTCGGGCAGTGCGGTGGTGGACACGAACACGAGGTCGGCGGCGTAGGCGAACGGCTCGTGGTAGGGATTCTCGCCGTCCCAGTTGTGCAGGTCGGTCGAGAGGGTCACCCCGGACTCCCGCAGCGCGGGGAGCGTGAAGGCGCACGGGTGGGTGATGACGACATGCGCGTGACGGCTCGCCCCGGCCAGCGCCCGGACCGTCTCCTCCGGCAGCCGGTCCGTCTCCCGCGAGCGGCTCTCGTCGTACAGCGACAGCCGCCGTCCTCCGGGGTCCACGAGATTGACCGCGCGCTTGGTGCCGCCGATCTGGAGGACCTCGGTGAGCGGGATGCCCCGGTCGCGGTGCAGCGCGCGGATCAGCTCGCCCTCGTGGTCGTCGCCGATCATGTCGAGGTGGTGCGTGCGCAGGCCCAGGGTGTGCACGCCGAGGGCGACGAAGTCCCCGCTCTGGCCGGCCCGGGTCTCGATGCCGGGCCGGATCATGTAGCTGTCGGCGTACGGGAGCGGGAGTTCGGGGACGTACACGATCGTGTCCACACCCGCGCCGCCCAGGACGAGGACGTCGATCTCGGTGGTCATGGGGGTTCCTCTCGGCTCTGGGCAGGTGAGAGTCAAGCAGGGTCTACCAGTACCGGCAATGGATTGCAGAATCTTTCCGCAAGCCATTGCCGTTGCCCCGCATGACCGTTGCTCCTCATGACCGTTGCCCTTCTTGGCCGTTGGCCGTGCTCAGTCCCCGTGGTCATACACCGTCACGGATATCCCCTGCTTCACCAGCCGCTCTGTGACGAGCGGCTCCACGCGGGACCACTTTCCACCGGCCAGACCGCAGCCGATCCGGGGCATATGGACGGACGCGCCGAGCTCGGCGGCCTTGCCGGCCAGCAGTCCGAGCGCGGTGTCGATGGCCTCGTAGCGCACGGGCACTCCCTTGCTGCCCGTGCGTATGCCCCGCTGGCCGACCAGGTTCGCCACCCACACGTACCGCTCGACCTGGACGAACTGCGCCGCTCCCAGGCCGAAGTCGTTGCGTGCGCGGTCCCGGTGCCAGGCCCGGTACGCCGCTTCGGGTTCCGGCCAGCGGCGCGAGACGGCGAGTACGAAGCCTTTACCCCATCCCCCGATGTCGTTGCAGACATGGGCGATCACCTTGACGCCCTTCCCCAACGGAACGGTGGCGTCACCCCGGACATACGCGATCTCTGACATGAGGCAACCGTAGGCGCAGCCACTGACAGTGACCGGCGACCGGGCGGACAGCGGGCGGCGGCTTTCACAACACTGGTGAGACAGCAATACTGTTGCACCTGACCGCTGCACAAGCGGCTGCACCTGACCGCTGCACGACCCGGAGAGGCAGGACCCGCCATGACCACCGACACCGAGGAGCCGGCGCTCACGGTCGATGAGCTGGCCGCGCGTGCGGGTGTCACGGTCCGTACGGTCCGCTTCTACAGCACCAAGGGTCTGCTGCCGCCGCCGGTGATCGGGCCACGGCGTGTGGGCCACTACAGCCAGGAGCATCTGGCCCGGCTCGCGCTCATCGAGGAGTTGCAGCACCAGGGCATGACGCTGGCCGCGATCGAGCGCCATCTCCAGCAGTTGCCGCCCGGCCTGAGCGCCCACGACCTCGCCATCCACCGTGCCGTGGTGGCTTCTTGGGCGCCCGACGCGGCGGAGGACGTGACGCGCGCGGAGCTGGAGCGGCGGGCAGGGCGCTCGCTGGGCGAGGAGGATCTGGACCGGCTCGCCGCGATGAGTGTCATCACGCGGACCGCGGACTCGTTCCGCGTGGACCCTGGGCTGCTGCGGCTCGGCGTACAGCTCCTCGACGTACCCATCGCGCACGAGACGATCCTCGCGGCCCGGGCCGTACTCCTTGAGCACTCGCGCGCGGCGGCCCACGAGTTGTCCGCGCTGCTGCGTGACGCGGTGGGCGAGCGCGAGTCCGTGGCGGCGGTGAAGTCGCTGTCGGCGCACATGCAGCCGCTGGTGGTGCAGGCGCTGCTGACCACGTTCCAGCGCTCGCTGAAGGAAGAACTCCGGGAGTGGCTCAAGGAGTCCTGAGCCACCCCCCGGCTCGACAGCCGTCTACAAGTAGGCGGACCCGCCCGCCACGTTGAGGGTCTGGCCAGTCAGGAAGCCGCTGCCCTCGTCGACGACGTACAGCAGGGTCGAGACGAGATCGGACGGCTCCTGGGTCCTGGGGACGGCCTGCTGGGCGCGGACGTGCTCGAAGCCGCCGTCCGCGCCGACGGTCCGTTCGGCGGTGGCGGTGCGGACCATGCTCGGCGCGATCGCGTTGACGGTGATGCCGCAGGGCCCGAGCGCGGAGGCCAGCGAGCGCGTGAAGCCGATCAGGCCCGCCTTCGAGGAGACGTACGCGACCATCGTCGGGGGCGCGGTCAGGACGGCCGCCGACACGATGTTCACGATACGGCCCCAGCCCGCCGCCTTCAGATACGGCAGCACGGCGCGGGACAGCAGGAACGGCGCCTCCAGATTGACGCGCATGACCCGCCGCCACTCCTCGGGCGTGGTGTCCTCGAAGGCCGACTCCGGGTACACACCCGCGTTGTTGACGAGGACGTGCAGTGTCCCGAACCGGTCGATGACGCGCTCAAGGGCGTCCGCGATCTGCTCCTCGTCGGTGACGTCGGCGATCAACTCCAGGTAGTCCAGCACCCGTTTGGACGTCTCGGGCTGCGGCACGAGATCGATCCCCGCAACCCGGTATCCACGCCCGGCGAGCGCGACGGCGAACTCCTGCCCGAGGCCCTGTGCCGCTCCGGTCACCAGGGCGGTACGTGTCTCCATGGGGCGAGTGTGATGAACCGTCAGTCCCTCGGCAAGAGCGCATTCCACTCGCCGGAACGGCCCTGTTGCCGCGGGCGTTCGTGAGGCCCAGGCTGCGGGGCGAACGCCCAGCCAGCGTCAGCCGTACGGGAGCCGTGCCCGATGACCGAGACCGAGCGTGCCGTGGACGACGCCGAGGGCGCACGTCAACAGGGCGGCGAGGGACGGCGGTTGAAGCTGCCGTCGGGCTGGCCGCGGCCCCACTGGTCCCGAGTTCGCAGGCTGGTCCCGGACGAGTTGGGCGTGCTGGTCGTCCTCGGGCTGCTGATCGCCGGGATCGGCATCCCGTACCCGGACTTCCTCGACAGCGACAACCTGCTCACCACCGCCCACAACTCCGTCTACATCTCGCTGATGGCATGCGGAATGGTGTTCGCGCTCGCCATGCGCGAGGTCGATCTGTCGGTGGGCGGCACCTATGCGATGTGCCTGGTCGTCGGGGCGCTGCTGGTGCGGGACGGCACTCCGCCGTGGCTGGCGGTCCCCGCGATCCTGCTCACCGGGACCCTCCTCGGTGTCTTCAACGCGCTGGTCACGACGCTGCTCGCGCTGCCCTCGTTCATCGTGACGCTGGGCACGCTGATGCTGTTCCGCGGCGTGGGGCTCGCGCTCGCCGACGGCAAGCAGATCACCGATCTGCCGCTGAACGACTCGTTCTTCACGCTCGCGGGCGGCGACGCGGGCGGGGTGCCGTTCGCCCTGTGGGTGCTGATCGCGGTGGTCGTGGTGCTGACGGTCGTACTGACCCGGACGCGTTTCGGCGCTCGGGTGCGGGCGATCGGATCCAACCCGGACGCCGCCGAGTTCAGCGGCATCCCCGTCGTCCGCACCCGGGTACAGGCGCTCGCCCTGTCCGGGCTGACCACGGCCTGCGCGGCGTCGCTCGCGCTCGCCTTCTACGGCGCCGGTGACCCGACTCTTGGCCAGGGCTACGAGTTGCAGGCCATCGCCGCCTGCATCATCGGCGGCACTCCGCTCGCGGGAGGGCGCGGATCGGTGGTCGGGGCGGTGGCCGGAGCGATGATCCTGTCCGTCGTCGCCTCGGGGCTCGTGTTCTTCGAAGTACCCATCAACTGGACGTCGTTCGCGACCGGCGGGGTGATCCTCGTCGCCGTGGCGGCGGACAGCGCGCTGCGCCGCAGCGGACGGCGACGCCGATGACGTTCACCGGTCACAAGGACCGTCAGATGTGGACCGGTCACAAGGACCGGCTGATGTGGAGGCCGTGATGCACCCCCGATTGCGTACGTGGTTCGCCGTGCCCGCCGCGCTGGCTCTCCTCGCTGCCGCCGCCGGCTGCGGCAGCGAGAACGACTCGGGCTCAGGCTCGGGCGGAAAGCTGAGCATGGGCATCGCGGTCGCCAACATCAGCCTGAACTTCGCCCATGAGATGGTCCTCGGCGCCGAGAGCGCGGCGGACCACGCGGGGAACATCGACTTCAAGGCGGTCGGCCCGCCCAACACCGACGGGCCCGCCGAGGTGCAGCTCTTCCAGAACCTCACCGCGCGCGCCAAGGACGGCATCGTCCTGGAGAACCTCGACCCGCCGATCTTCACCCGGCCCGCCGCGCGCGCCGTCGACCAGGGCATCCCCATCGTCGCCCTGGACACCTCGCCGACCGACGGCAGCAAGGTGAACTTCTATGTGGGCAACGACAATTACGCACTCGGCGAGCTGATGGCGAAGGAGGCGCTGAAGCGGCTCGGCGACGACCCGAAGGGGGAGATCGTCATCGGGGTGCCCAACCCGGGGACGCCGGTGCTCGACAACCGGGCCAAGGGCATCTCCGACACCTTCGCGAAGGAGGCCCCGAACGTGAAGGTCCTGGGCCCCTTCCAGACGTACAGCGATCCCGGGCAGAACTACAGCTCCTGGTCGGCGCAGGTGAACGCGCACCCCGACGCGCTCGCTTTCCTGGGCGTCGGTGACGCCGACAGCTACAACCTCGCGAAGATCAAGAAGGCCGAGCAGGGCACCTGGCTCACGGCGGGCTTCGACGTCGACCCGAAGACCCTCGACGCGGTCAAGGACGGCTCGAACTTCGTCACCATCGACCCGCAGCACTTCCTCAAGGGCTATCTGTCGACCGCGATGCTGATCGAGGCGGTGCGCGAGAACGACGGCAAGCTGCTCGACGGCTGGTTCCTGTCCCCCGGCGGGGTCGTCGACAAGACCAACATCGACGACATCATCGCGCGGCAGAAGACCGCCGAGGCGGCGTACGACTGGTACAAGCCGACGATCGACAAGCTGCTCGGCGACCAGCAGGCCCAGCTCAAGCCCCTCAAGGACGCGCGCTGACATGAGCGACGGCGACATGCTCGTGGCGCGGGACCTGGTCAAGTCGTACGGCGGGGTCAAGGCGCTGGACGGAGCGGGCATCAGGCTGCGCGGCGGTGAAGTGCACGCGCTGGTCGGGGAGAACGGCGCCGGTAAGTCGACGCTGGTGCGGATCCTGTCGGGCACGGTGGCGGCGGACGCCGGGACGGTTCGGCTCGCGGAGGAGGCGCGGGCGGGTGGAATCGCCGTCGTCTCCCAGGAGTTGAGCCTCTTCCCCGACCTCACCGTCCGCGAGAACCTCTACCCCTACCGGCCGCCCCGCCGCTTCGGCCTGCTCGACCGGCGTGCCATGGACCGCGCCGCCGGTCCGGTCCTCGCCGAGCTGGGACTCGATGTCGACCCCGGTGCGGGTCTCGGTGAACTCGCCCTGGCCGACCAGCAGTTGACGGAGATCGCGCGGGCGTTGCTGCGGCGTCCCAAGGTGCTGGTCCTCGACGAGCCGACCTCCGCGCTGCCCGCCGCCGCCGTGGACCGCCTCGAACAGGTGCTGCGCACCCTCACCGGGCAGGGCATCGCGGTCCTGTACGTCACCCACTTCCTTGAAGAGGTGATGCGCTTCGCGCAGCGCGTGACGGTACTGCGCGACGGGCACGTCGCACTGGACGGTGCGCGGCGTGAGGAGGTCGACGTGCCGGAGCTGGTGACGGCGATGCTGGGCGGACAGCCGCCTCCGCCCGTACGCCGCACGCGGGTCGTCGCCGACGGGCCGCCGCCTGTGGTGCTGTCCGAGGTGAGTGTGCCGGGGCGGCTCTCCGACGTCACTTTCACCGTGCGCGCCGGGGAGGTGGTCGGTGTGGCCGGGCTCCAAGGGGCGGGCCATCTCGATGCGTTGGAGGTGGTGTGCGGGCGTACGGCGATCTCTGCGGGGCGTGTCGATGTGGGTGGCCAGGGGCTGCCTCGGTCTCTGCGGGGCGCCGTCCGTGCGGGGGTGGCCTTCGTGCCCAGTGACCGTAAGCGGTACGGGCTGATGGCCGAGCGTACGGTCTGGGAGAACGCGACCTCGGTGAGCTGGCTGGCTCTGGGGCGGGGTGGAGTGTTCCCCTCGCAGGGGGAACTGGTGCGGCGTACCGGTGACTTGACGCAGCGGTTGCGGCTGCGGGGTGGTCCCCACGACATCGTCGGGCGGCTGTCCGGGGGGAATCAGCAGAAGGTCGTCTTCGCCAAGTGGCTCGCCACCGAGCCGCGTGTCGTCGTCCTGGACGATCCGACGCGGGGGGTGGATGTCGGGGTGCGCGCCGAAATGCATCGCATCGTCGGGGAGTTGGCTGCGGGTGGGGCGGCGGTTCTTCTCGCGTCGACCGATTTGGCTGAGTTGACCGAGGTGTGCGATCGGGTGTTGGTGTTCGTTCGGGGGCGGGTGGTGGGTGAGGTGTACGGGGAGCGGCTCACGGAGCATGCGTTGGCTGTGGCGGTGCAGGCGGGGGTTGCGCGGTCGGCTGGGGACTAGGTTTTTCGCCCCCTCCGCCCCTACCCGTCCCTTGTTCCTGGGGGCTGCCGCCCCCAGACCCCCGCTATCGGCCTGAACGGCCTCGTCCTCAAACGCCGGACGGGCTGAAGGATCTCTCCCCGGCCGGGGATGAAGGGCGGAGCCCCCACGGGTGGGTGGGGGATCGGGACGGCGCCGCCTGGTCGTCAAACGCCGGACGGGCTAAAAGATCTCCCCCGGCCGGGGCTGAAAGGATCTGAGGGCGGGGCTGAAGGGTTTCAGGCCGACAGCGCGCGCGTTAGTGCCCGGGCCGCCGCGCACACCCTCGCGCCTATGCGGTCGACGTCCAGGCGGCGGGTGCCTGCGGTGACCGAGATCGAGGCGATGGGGCGGGGGCCGCGGGCCCGTTCGTAGACCGGGGCTGCTACCGCGGAGATGCCGATCTCTGCCTCCTCCAGGTTGACGCCGTAGCCGCGGGCTCGGGTCGCGGCGAGGTCTCGGGCGAGCTGGCCGGGCAGGGTGAGGGTGCGCGGGGTGAGGCGGGGCAGGGAGAGGTGCGGGGGTCTGGGGTCGTGGGCGAGGAAGACCTTGCCGGTGGCGGTGCAGTGGGCCGGGAGGCGGCCGCCGGCGCGCGAGACGATCGGGGTGGCGCGGCGACCGGTGATCTTCTCAAGGAAGAGGGTGTCGGCCCCGTCGGGGACGGCCAGGTGCACGTTCTCGTGCGTCTCCTCATGGAGGTCACCGAGGTAGGGCAGCGCGATGTCCCTCAACTCCCGTGCGGACTGCGCCGATTGGCCGAGTACGAAGAGGGCGAGCCCGATCCGGTAGCAGCCGTCCTTGGCGCGCTCCACGAGCCCGAGCCGGACCAGCTCGCCGATCAGGCGGTGCGCGGTCGGCTTGGGCAGCCCCGTGCGGAGCGCGAGCTCGGCGAGGCTCAGCGCGCCCTCGGAGTCCCCGCAGGCACGCAGCAGCGACGCTCCGCGAGCGAGCACCGACTTGGGCGCCGGACCGTCCGTCATGGACCGATGGTGGGGCGCCCGGGGGCAGTTGACAAGGTGCGGGTCGGTGTTGGTCGGCCGCGCTCACCGAAGTGGTACGTCGATCAGCATCGGGCGGGTCAACCCGCCTGTCTCGGAGACGAGTTCACGCAGTTGGTCCGCGCTCTCCGCCCGCACCGCGTCGATCCCGAAGAACCGTGCCGCCTGCGTGAAGTCGAGTGCGCCCAACTCGGTGCCGGGACAGGCACCTTGGCCGCCCATGACTTCGTAGGTGTCCTGAAGGGTGCGGTAGGCGCCGTTGTTCAGCACCACGAACAGCACCGGCGCCGCACTGCGCGCCGCACTCCACAGCCCCTGCAGCCCGAACAGCGCACAGCCGTCGCCGAGTACCGCGACCACCGGCCGCCCCGGCTCGGCGAGCGCACGGCCCACAGCGGCCCCGATCCCCCAGCCGAGACCGCCGCCGACGGTGTGCGTGTAGCTGCCGGGACGGTCGAGGCGTACGAGCCGGCGCAGCAACAGGCCCACGGTGATGGCCTCTTCGACGACCACCGCGTCGGGTGGCAGGCCGCGCGCCACCGCGTGGGCCGCGGCCCAGGGCGCGAGCGGCGCCGGGGAGTACGCGGCGCGGGCCGCGGCTTCCGTGCGGTTCCGCTCGGCCGTGTGCCGTTCGCTCGCCCGCAGCACCCGGGCCTTCGCGGTGTGCGCGGGAACGCGCTGGGTCAGCAGCTCGGCCAGCCGGCCGAGCGAGGGGGCGAGGGCCCCGACGAGCCCGGTGTCGGCGGGGAAGTTGCGGCCGATCTCGTCCGGGTCGGAGTCGAGCTGTACGACCGTGATGCCGGGCGGCAGCGGAGGGCCCGGGCTGTAGTGGTGCGGGGTGAACGCGTGTGCACCGGCGATGAGGACGGTGTCGTACGACTTGAGGGCGTCGCGGATCGCGTCGTGACGCGGCGGCAGCATGCCCGCGTACAAGGCGTGTGTGGTCGGGAAGTTCAGGAAGTCGGCCATCGGCTGGTGGTGGACGGGCGCGCCGCAGGCCTCGGCGACGCGTACGAGCGCGGGGAGGGCGTTCTCGCGGCCCACGCCGTCCCCGGCGACGATCACCGGGCGGGCGGCGGCGCCGAGCAGGACGGCGGCACGGTCCAGGCCGACGGCCGCTCCGCTGCGGGGCGTCGGGGTGCGGGCCGGGACCTCGACCTCGGTGTCCTCGGTGAGCAGGTCCATGGGTACGGAGAGGAACACCGGTCCCGCGGGCGGCCGTACGGCGAGGGCGAAGGCGCGGCGAACGGCGAGTGGCAGGTCGCGGGCGTGCTGGACGTCGAAGGTGGCCTTCACAGCGGGTGCGGCAAGGCCGGTCAGGTCGCCCGACAGCATGGGGTCCTGCTGGAGGTGGCGCCGGTCCTGCTGTCCCGCCATCACCACCAACGGGGTGCGCGAGCGGCGGGCGTTGAGCAGTCCGATGAGGCCGTTGGCGAGCCCGGCCGCTATGTGCAGGCTGACGAACGCGGGCCGGCCGGTGGCGCGGGCGTACCCGTCGGCCATGGAGACGACGGCGCCCTCGTGGATGCCGAGGACGTACTCGGGAGCGTCCTCGGCGTCCATCAGCGCGGCGAGGAAGGGCAGTTCGGTGGTTCCGGGGTTGCCGAAGACGCGGTCCACGCCCTCGCCGCGCAGGATCTCCAGCAGGGCGAGGGCGGGGCGGCGACCCATGGGAACTCCTTCGGTGGGGGGCGGGGACCGGTTCGCGGTCAGCGTCGGGTCCCCGAACCACCGGGAGCAAGGGCGGCATGTCACTCAGCGATACGTCATCGCCGTCGTCAACGGGCGTCGGTGAACCGCTCCCCCTTCTCCGCCTTCTCCACCAGCAGCGCCGGGGGCGTGAACCGCTCCCCGTAGCGCTCGGCGAGTTCACGCGCGCGGGCCACGAATGCGGGCAGGCCCGTACCCACCCCGGCGCCGCCGCCCTCGTACCCGTTGATGTACTGCAGGACGCCGCCGGTCCAGCCCGGGAAGCCGATCCCGAAGATGGACCCGATGTTGGCGTCCGCGACGGAGGTCAGTACGCCCTCCTCCAGGAGCCGGACGGTGTCCAGCGCCTCGGAGAAGAGCATGCGCTCCTGCATGTCGCGGAAGGGGATCTCGGATCCCGGCTTCGTGAAGTGCTCGCGCAGGCCCGGCCACAGCTTGCCGCGCTTGCCGTCCGCGCCGTACTCGTAGAAGCCCGCGCCGCCGCTGCGGCCCGTGCGGCCGAACTCGTCGACCATGCGGTCGATGACCGCCTCGGCCGGGTGCGTCTCCCAGGCGCCGCCCGCCTCCTCGACGGCCTGCTTGGACTCCTTGCGGATCTTGCGCGGGAGGGTGAGCGTCAGCTCGTCCATGAGGGACAGGACCTTGGCCGGGTAGCCCGCCTGGGCGGCCGCCTGCTCGACGGACGCGGGCTCGATGCCCTCGCCGACCATCGCGACACCCTCGTTGATGAAGTGCCCGATGACGCGCGAGGTGAAGAAGCCGCGCGAGTCGTTGACGACGATCGGCGTCTTGTTGATCTGGCGTACGAGGTCGAAGGCGCGGGCCAGCGCCTCGTCTCCGCTCCGTTCGCCCTTGATGATCTCGACGAGCGGCATCTTGTCGACGGGCGAGAAGAAGTGCAGGCCGATGAAGTCGGTCTGCCGCTCCACGCCCTCGGCGAGCGCGGTGATGGGCAGGGTCGAGGTGTTGGAGCACAGCAGCGCGTCGGGCTCGACGATGTGCTGGATCTCCTGGAACACCTTGTGCTTGAGCGAGGTGTCCTCGAAGACGGCCTCGATCACGGCGTCGCAGCCGGCCAGGTCCTGCGGGTCCGCGGTGGGCGTGATGCGGGCCAGGAGCGCGTCGGCCTTCTCCTGGCTGGTACGTCCCCGGGAGACGGCCTTCGCGCAGAGCTTCTCGGAGTAGGCCTTGCCCTTGGCCGCCGCCTCGGCCGACACGTCCTTGAGGACGACGTCGATGCCGGCGCGGGCGCACGAGTACGCGATGCCCGCGCCCATCATCCCGGCACCGAGGACGGCTGCCTTGCGGACCTTGCGCGGCTCGATGCCCTTGGGACGGTTGGCGCCGGAGTTGACCGCCTGGAGGTCGAAGAAGAACGCCTGGATCATGTTCTTCGCGGTCTGCCCGGTGACCAGCTCGGTGAAGTAGCGGGCCTCGATGACCAGCGCGGTCTCGAAGTCGACCTGCGAGCCCTCCACGGCGGCCGCGAGGATGTTGCGCGGCGCCGGGTAGGGGGCGCCGTTCAGCTGCTTCCTCAGGTTGGCCGGGAACGCGGGCAGGTTGGCGGCGAACTTCGGGTTCGCCGGCGTACCGCCCGGGATCCGGTAGCCCGGCTTGTCCCACGGCTGGCTCGACTCGGGGTTGGCGTCGATGAAGGCGCGCGCCTTGGCGAGCAACTCCTCGGGGGTGGCCGCCACTTCGTGGACGAGGCCGTTCTCCAGGGCCCGCTGCGGGGAGTACTGGGTGCCCTGGAGCAGCACCTTCAGGAGCGCGTCCGCGATGCCCATCAGGCGGACGGTGCGGGTGACGCCGCCGCCCGCCGGGAGCAGGCCGAGGGTGACCTCCGGGAGGCCGATCTTGGAGCCGGGCGCGTCGAGGGCGACGCGGTGGTGGGAGGCGAGGGCGATCTCGTAACCGCCGCCGAGGGCCGCGCCGTTGATGGCGGCGACGACCGGCTTGCCGAGGGTCTCGATGCGGCGCAGGGAGGACTTGATGGCCGTACCGGCGTCGAAGGCCTGCTGGGCGTCCTCCGGTCCGGCCTGGATCATCTCCTTGAGGTCGCCGCCCGCGAAGAAGGTCTTCTTGGCGGAGGTGTAGATGATCCCGCGGATGGAGTCCTTCTCGGCCTCGGCGCGTTCGGCGATCGCCGCGATCGAGGCCTTGAAGGCCTGGTTCATGGTGTTGGCGGACTGGTCGGGGTCGTCGAGGACGAGGGTGACGACGCCGGTCTCGTCCTGTTCCCAGCGGATGGTGGTGGGCTCAGTGCTCATCAGGGGTTGCTCCGTTGATCCGTTGGGAGTGTTCAGACGCGTTCGACGATGGTCGCGATGCCCATACCGCCGCCCACGCACAGCGTGGCGAGGCCGTAGCGCTTGTCCTGGCGCTCCAGTTCGTCGACGAGCGTGCCGAGGATCATCGCGCCGGTGGCGCCGAGCGGGTGGCCGAGCGCGATCGCGCCGCCGTTGACGTTGACCTTGTCCAGGGACAGGCCCATGTCCCGCGCGAAGCGCAGGACGACCGCCGCGAAGGCCTCGTTGATCTCGACGAGGTCGATGTCGTCGATGGTCAGACCGGCCTTGGCGAGCGCCTTGCGGGTCGCGGGCGCGGGCCCGGTGAGCATGATGGTGGGCTCGGAGCCGGAGACGGCCGCGGAGACGATCCGCGCGCGCGGGGTGAGGCCGTGGCGCTCGCCGACCTCCTTCGAGCCGATGGCGACGAGGGACGCGCCGTCCACGATGCCGGAGGAGTTGCCGGCGTGGTGGACGTGGTCGATCGCCTCCACCCAGTGGTACTTCTGCAGCGCCACGGCGTCGAAGCCGCCCAGGTCGCCGATGTCGGCGAACGACGGCTTCAGCCTGGCGAGCGAGTCGGCGGTGGTGCCGGGGCGCAGGTGCTCGTCGTGGTCGAGGACGACGAGCCCGCTGCGGTCCTTCACCGGGACGACGGACTTCGCGAAGCGCCCGTCCTTCCATGCGGCGGCCGCCCGCTCCTGGGACAGCGCCGCGTACTCGTCGACATCGCGGCGCGTGAAGCCCTCGATGGTGGCGATGAGGTCGGCGCCGATGCCCTGAGGTACGAAGTTCGTGGCCAGGTTGGTCATCGGGTCGGCGAACCAGGCGCCGCCGTCCGAGGCCATCGGCACGCGCGACATCGACTCGACGCCGCCCGCGAGCACCAGGTCCTCCCAGCCCGAACGGACCTTCATCGCGGCCAGGTTGACGGCCTCCAGGCCCGAGGCACAGAAGCGGTTCTCCTGGACGCCGGCGACCGTGTCGGGCAGTCCGGCGGCGATCGCGGCGATCCGGGCGATGTCGGAGCCCTGGTCGCCGACCGGGCCCACGACACCGAGCACGATGTCGTCGATCGCCGCGGGGTCGAGGCCGGGGAGGCGGCGCTGGACCTCGTGGATGAGCCCGACGACCAGGTCGATGGGCTTGGTGCCGTGCAGGGCGCCGTTCGCCTTGCCGCGGCCGCGCGGGGTGCGGATCGCGTCGTACACGTACGCTTCGGTGCTCACTGGTCAAGCCTTTCAGGAGGGTTAGCCGAGGAGGGAACGGCCGATGATCTCCTTCATGATCTCGGTGGTCCCGCCGTAGATGGTCTGGATGCGGCCGTCGGTGAAGGCCTTGGCGACGCGGTACTCGGTCATGTAGCCGTAGCCGCCGTGCAGTTGGAGACAGCGGTCCGCGACCCGCTTCTGGAGTTCGGTGGCCCACCACTTGGCCATCGAGGCGTGCACGGCGTCGAGTTCCCCGTTCGAGTGATCGACGATGCAGCGGTCGAGGAAGGTCCGGGTGACGGCGCACTCGGTGGCCATCTCGGCTATCTCGAAGCGGATGTGCTGGAGCTTGGACAGCGGCCGTCCGAAGGCCTCGCGCTCCTTCACGTACTCGGTGGTGATCTCCAGGAGGTACTCGGCGGCCGCGATCCCGGCGACGGCGATGCCCATGCGCTCCTGCGCGAGGTTCGTCATCAGATGGACGAAGGCGCCGTTCGGCTCACCGAGCAGGTTCTCCTTGGGCACGGCCACGTCGTTGAAGAACAGCTCGGCCGTGTCCTGCGCCTTCTGGCCGATCTTGTCGAGGTTGCGCCCGCGCTCGAAGCCCGCCATGCCGCGCTCGACGACGAGCAGGGACAGCCCCTTCGCACCGCCTTCAGGAGTCGTCTTCGCCACCACGATCACCAGGTCGGCGAGGATCCCGTTGGAGATGAAGGTCTTGGAGCCGTTGAGCAGCCAGTGGTCGCCCCGGTCCTCGGCGTGCGTCGTGATGCCCTGGAGGTCGGATCCGGCGCCGGGTTCGGTCATGGCGATCGCCGTGATCAGCGAGCCGTCGCAGAACCCGGGCAGCCAGCGCCGCTTCTGCTCCTCGGTGGCCAGGCCCGTCAGATACGGCCCGATGATGTCGTTGTGCAGCCCGAGGGCGATCCCGGCGGCTCCCGCGCGCGTGAACTCCTCGGCCAGTACGGCGCTGTAGCGGAAGTCAGCGTTGCCGCCGCCCCCGTACTCCTCGGGCACCGCGAAACCGAGCAGTCCCTGCTTCCCGGCCGCCCGCCAGGCCTCGCGCGAGACGATGCCGTCCTGCTCCCACTGCTCGTAGTACGGCAGCACTTCCTTCGCGAGGAAGGTGCGCACGGTCTCACGGAACGCGTCGTGCTCGGGCGCGAAGATCTGCCGCTTCATTCGGGGCTGCCCTTCAGGAGATCCGGTACGTCCCAGTCGCGGGCCACGTCCGCCGTGTCGGCGCCCGGCTGGGCGGGGCCGCTGCGGACGGAGGTGTGGGTGACGGAGAAGCGCGGTGCGGGGGCGGGCTGGGTGATGCCGCCGTGGTCGGTGAAGGTGCCGCGGGCGGCGAGGTGCGGATGGGCAGGGGCCTCGCGCAGCGAGAGGACCGGCGCCACGCACGCGTCGGAGCCCTCGAAGACGGCCGTCCACTCGTCCCTCGTACGGGTCCTGAAGCGGGCCGCGACCGTCTCGCGCAGTTCGCCCCAGCGCGACAGGTCCTTGCGGGCCTGGGCCTGGTCCTCGATCCCGAGCAGGTCCACGAACTCGGCGTAGAACTGCGGCTCCAGCGCGCCCACCGCCATGTACTGCCCGTCGGCCGTCTCGTACGTCCCGTAGTAGGGGCAGCCGCCGTCGAGCAGGTTGGCGCCGCGCCGGTCCTGCCAGCCACCGGCGGCGAGCATGCCGTGGATCATCGCGGAGAGGTGTGCGGTGCCGTCGACGATGGCCGCGTCCACGACCTGTCCGGCGCCGGTCGCGCGCGCGTGGTGGAGTGCGGCGAGGACGCCGACGACGAGGTAGAGCGAGCCGCCCGCGTAGTCACCGAGGAGGTTCGCGGGGGCCACGGGCGGCTCGTCCGGCTTGCCGATCATCCCGAGGGTGCCGGTCAGGGCGATGTACGCGATGTCGTGCCCGGCGCGCTGGGCCAGCGGGCCCTCCTGTCCCCAGCCGGTCATCCGGCCGTAGACGAGCGCGGAGTTGCGGGCGTGGCAGGCCGCCGGTCCCACCCCGAGGCGCTCGGCGACGCCCGGGCGGTAGCCCTCGACGAGGATGTCTGCGCGTTCCACCAGGTCCAGGAGGCGGGCGGGCCCGTCCTCGGCCTTGAGGTCGATCACGACCGACCGCTTGTTGCGGTTGGTGACGTCGTACTCGGGGTTGATCGCGAGTCCGGAGCCGCCGGGCCGGTCCACCCGGACGACGTCGGCGCCGAGGTCGGCAAGGAGCATCGCGGCGAACGGACCGGGCCCGATCCCCGCCAGCTCGACCACGCGCACTCCGGCGAGCGGACCGTGCGCCGCCGTACCTGTCACTGCCATCAAGCCCCCAGCACTGTGACACTACTGATGTGACATCAGTGATGTTAAGAACGTGTTCCACATCGGGCAAGCCCCTGACGAGCAAGCGCTTAGTTAAATTCCGGCGCGACGGACGGCCGGGCAGCGCGCCTCAGCGGGCGTCCAGCTCCGCGACCAGCTTCTTCGGCGCGATCACGCGATAGCTCTCCTCGACCCAGTCGCACAGCAGCTCCGCGGCCGGAGCCCCTTGCTCCTCCAGGGGTATGCGCACCCAGCCGGACTTGCCGAGGCCATAGCCGGCGGGCTCGGCGCCGGGCGAGGTCAGGGCGTGGGCGTGCGCCTCCTCGTCCTTGAGCTTCAGCGTGACGCCCATCGGATAGCTGCCGTCGTCCATGCCGAGGAAGACGAACACCTTCTTGTTCACCTTGGCGACGGATTCGCCCCAGGGGAACTCCTCGTTGGCGCCGGGCAGCCCGAGGGCGAACCCGCGCACCTTCTCCCACTTCTTCAGCGCGTTCTTCGGCACCGCCACGGCTACCTCCGGCCTGTTCGCCCTGCCTCTTCTTCGGACCTCGTCGTTCGGCTGCTCGTACCTCACGCTAGCCTCAGCCACCGACAACGGCGCTTCGCGCACGGCTGGCCGGATCACGAGCAGGAGTGTCATGAGCAGGCTGAACGGGACGGATCACGCGGATCGCGCGTACGACATCGTGCTCTTCGGAGCCACGGGGTTCGTCGGAGTGCTCACTGCGGAGTACCTCGCCGCGCACGCGCCCGAGGGGCTGCGGTGGGCGATCGCAGGGCGCAGCCCGGAGAAGCTGGAGCTGCTGCGCGAGCGGCTGGCGGGCGCCACCAGTGTTCCCGGCGTCCTGCACGCGGACGTGTCCGATCCGGCGTCGCTGCGCGAACTGGCCCACAGCGCGCGCGTGGTGGCCACGACGGTCGGGCCGTACATCACGTACGGCGAGGGGCTGGTGGCCGCCTGCGCGGACGCCGGCACCGATTACGTCGACCTCACCGGTGAGCCCGAGTTCGTCGACCTGATGTACGTCCGGCACGACGCACGCGCGCGGGAGACCGGGGCACGGCTCGTGCACGCCTGCGGTTTCGACTCGGTCCCGCACGACCTGGGCGCCTACTTCACCGTGCGGCAGCTTCCCGAGGGCGTTCCGCTGCGGGTCGACGGTTTCGTGCGCACCCACGCGATGTTCTCGGGCGGCACGTTCGCCTCGGCGCTCACCCAGTTCTCGCGCGGGCGGCAGATACTGGCCGCGGCGCGGGACCGCAGGCGGCACGAGCCGCGGCTGGTGGGCCGCCGGGCTTCCGCGCCGGCGAGCGCACCGCGGTTCGCCAAGGAGGTCGGGGCGTGGGCGCTGCCGCTGCCCACGATCGACCCTCAGGTGGTGCAGCGGTCCGCACGGGCCCTGGAACGGTACGGGCCCGACTTCCGCTACCGCCACTACGCGGCCGTCGAACGGCTGCCGATCGTGGTGGGCGGCGTCGCCCTGACGGGTGCGGTCTTCGCGGCCGCCCAACTGCCGCCCGCGCGGCGCTGGTTGTCCGACTGGTTCAAGCCCGGGGACGGACCGAGCGCCGAACTGCGTGCGAAGAGTTCTTTCTCGGTGCGGTTCGTGGGTGAGGGCGGCGGGCGCCGCGTCTTCACGGAGGTCGCGGGTGGCGACCCCGGCTACGACGAGACCGCCAAGATGCTCGCGGAGTCCGCGCTGTCCCTGGCCTTCGACGAGCTGCCGGAGACGGCCGGGCAGGTCACCACGGCGGTGGCGATGGGGGACGCGCTGACGGAGCGGCTGCGCGGGGCGGGGATCACGTTCCGGGTGGCGGCCACCCGCTGAACGGGCTCTGTCGGGCCCACTTGAACAGGTTCTATTGGGCCCACCCGGTGACCGTGTAGATCATCCCGCCTATCCAGGCGACTCCGGCGATCACGGCGAGGACGAGGGCGGCCGTCACGGCGCGCTCGACGGACTGGGTGGGGTGGACTTCGGGCTTCGGGGCGCGGTGCGTCGTCATACGTCACAGCCTGCCGATCATGACGGCGCCCCGGCATCCGTACAAGTACTCAGATCACGTACTCAGCCAACGGTGCGGACCGCTCAGGGAGTTGCCTCCTGGAGCGCCCGTCCGCAGAGGGAGTCCGCCCGTCGGGTGGACTCCGGGAGGCGGTACTTCGGGGTGAGCGCGAGCGTGTGCGCACACGCGTTATCGAGGCTCACCCGGTGCCCGACCGACACGAAAACCGGCTTCACGCCGTCCTGGGTACGCAGCGCGCGACCCACCTCGTCCTGGCCCGCGACGAGCGGGGACGCGCTGCCGCGCCGGGCGCCGGGCTCCTCGTACGAGAAGGTGAAGGGGTTCTTGGCCACCCCGATGGTGGGCAGCCCGGTGAGTACGCCGAGGTGGCTGGCGAGGCCGAAGCGTCGCGGGTGGGCCAGGCCGTAGCCGTCGCAGACGACGAGACCCGGTGCGCAGGGCAGGGCGTCGAGTGCGGCCAGGACGGTCGGGATCTCGCGGAAGGCGAGGAGTCCGGGGACGTACGGGAAGGAGACCCGGCCGACGGCGGTGACCTCGGCGACGACATCGAGCGTCGCCGCGTCGAGCACGACAGCCGCGGCCACGACGACGTCCCGCTCGTCGTCGTACGCCACGTCGACCCCCGTCACATGGCCGGTGCCGGGCAACGGTCCCGCCTCTTCGAGGACCACGCGCCCCCGCAGTTCGTCCTGCACGGCGCGCGCCTGCTCTTCGGTGGCGGGCCAGCCCGCGGGGATCCGTACCGTCGTCATGATGGGCACGAGCGTACGACCACGGAGCGGGGCGGTCGCGGCCTGTCCATGTCCGAGCGGCCGTGGAACAGGTCAACGCTCCAGGCGTGCCACCCGGCCCTGCTCGCCGGAGGCCCAGCAGCCGAGGTCGGGGGCGCAGTCCACTGTGTCGTACGAGCCGGTGTCCAGCGTGCGCCAGGTGCGGCCGCCGTCGGTCGTCAGGTCGGTGCCGGTGGGGCCGACGGCTAGTGCGGACGTGCGGCTGTGCGGGAGCCAGGTGACGCCGGAGCGGTAGGCGGGCGGCGGCTGTGCCGCGGGCGTCCAGGTGCGGCCGCCGTCGGGGGTGAGCGCCGCCGCCTGCGGGGAGGCCTGGTCGGCGCGGTAGTCGCCGCCGACCGCGAGGCCGTGGGTGCGGTCACGGAAGGCGAGGGCGAAGACGCCGCGCGCCGGGTCGCCGGCCGGGATGGTCGTGTCGGCGGCCGTCCAGGTGAGGCCCCGGTCGGCGGAGTGCAGCACACGCGCGCGTGCACCCCCACCGGTGGCCAGCCACACGTCACGCGAACCCGAGCTCACCAGGCACTGCCCGCCGGCCGCGAAGCCCGCCTCGCCTGCCTGGGCCGCGGGCATGCCGTCGTCGGGCAGGACCTTCCAGGAGCGGCCGCCGTCACTGGTGGAAAGAATGCGGAACTTGCCATCCACCGGGTCGCTCATCGCCAGGCCGTGGCGGCTGTCGAAGAAGGTGACGCAGTCGTAGAAGGCTCTGGCGTCGGTGTTGCGGAACGACTCGGTCCAGGTCGTGCCGCCGTCCTCGGTCCTGAACACCCGGGAGGCCTCGCCCTCGCCGATGGCCAGGACCACGGCACGCCGCACGTCGAAGGCCTCGATGTCGCGGAACTGCAGGTCCTGGGCGCCGGGCGGCGAGACGTTCCGCCAGTTCGCGCCGCCGTCGACGGTACGCAGCACGGTGCCGTCGGAACCGGCCACCCAGGCGGTGTTCCGGCTGACGGCCGACAGCCCGCGGAAGCGTACGTCCGTGCCGCTGTCCTTCAGCTCCCAGTGGGGCATCCTCGCCACGGCCTCCGCCACCGTTTGCGCCTGCGCGGGCGCCGCCGTCAGCACGGCGGCGACTGCTGTCGCGCACAGTCCCACGGTGACCGTCCGACTCGTACGTCTCGTCCGTCGCGTCTTTCCCAAGCCCCTCATGGCGGGCGAAGCTAGCCCACTCCCCCAGTGACGTCCAGATGGCGTCCTGCGGGAACCTCGGGACCTCGACTGGGTGTCCTCTTGGATGTCCGGACACCACGGGACGGGAATGGATCACCACAGCAAATGAAAGCGGTGACACAGGTCACTCAGGTTTCATGTGCACGAATCGACTCGTTCTTTCGTCTCTTCAATTGACCGGCCTCATCCGCCCGGAGTTCGTTCAGCTGTCACCAAGGGAGCAAGGCGTTGTCCATCGTCATCGAGCAGCCCGTAGAGGCACGTCTCGTCGCCGCCGCGCCGCGGATGCCGAGCATTCCCGCAACCCTCCACTACGACCGAAGCGATCCCTTCGCCGTCCGCATGACCTTCCCCGCCCCGGCCACTCTGGAAGGCGTGGAGGTCTGCTGGACGTTCGCGCGCGAACTTCTCGTGTCCGGACTGGAGGGCGCGGTGGGCTGCGGCGACGTACGGGTGCGGCCCTACGGCTACGACCGCACCGTTCTGGAGTTCCACGCCCCCGAGGGCACCGCAGTGGTGCATGTGCGCTCCGGTGACGTACGGAGCTTCCTGAGCCGCAGCACGGACCTCGTGCCCGTCGGACTCGAGCACCTCCAGGTGGACCTGGACCACGACCTCGCGGAGCTCATGCGCGGCCCCTGCTGAGCGGCTCCCCCGCTCCGCCTCAGCAACTGCCACTCATCAGCGCGTCGAGCTCGGTGCGGTCGAGCCCTTCCGTCGGCGAGTCGTAGGTTCCCGTGCCCCGCAGCTCCCGCGTGACACGAGGAACCACGGCGTGCGCCGCGTCCTCAACCGCCGGTGGCGGCCCCCGTCGCCGCCCCCGTGGTCACCGCGACCATCACCGCTGTGCGTACCTCCTGGATGACCTTCTTCAGGGCCGGAGCCGCCGCGCCGCTGCGGTCCGTCAGTTCCTCGATGCGGTCCTTGTGGAGTCTGCGTTCTTTGCCCGACAGGAGGGTGCGGAGTTCGGCCGCGGCGGCGAGGGCCGCGAGAGCCGCGTCGCGATCGGAGACGTCGGCCACGGGCCGGGCGCCCAGCACCACCTGACGTACCTCCTCGCGCAGTCCGTCCACGGCGGACACCCGCTCCAGCTCGTACTCCACGGACGGGAACAGCCCGAGCACCCGCTTCTTCTCCGCCCGCAGATATCCCTCGGCCGCGAGCTGCGCGCGTACGGCGTCCAGCGTGACGCGCGCCCGCAGGGTCACCCACGCCTTCCACTTCCGTGGCCGGGACTCCTCGACGAGTTCCAGGAGGCCGTCGAGGACGAGATCCCCCGTGCGGGCGTCGGGATCGACCGGGGTGGCGATGCCTTCCACATCCGCGAGCAGACCCCGCTGCGCGAGTTCGGTGAGGGCGCCGGCGCGCACCAAGTGGTGGAGGTGGGTCGCGCCGGTGACCTTGAGCCTCTCGGTGTCCCAGGAAAGCAGGTAGAGCCGGGCTGGCAGCGAGAGCGAGCCGTCGGGCACGGGGTCTCCTTCGCGTCGTCTGAGGGCCACGTTAATTCCTTTGACAGGGGTCAGGGCCCGCTTCTAGCGTGTGAAGCGGTCCTGTTGCCGTCGATTGGAGAAGGACGTTGCTCGTCTGAGGTCTGAGACACCGCGTCACATCCAGCCGGCCCCTGTCGGCCTCGGTGTGCGCAGCGTGCGACCTCGGCGTACGAGCCGTCCTTCCGGTACAGGGCCTTCTTGCTGCCCTCGGAATTGGATCCGTCCTCGGACTTGATCTGCCTCGTACCTTGATCGTCCCACCTCGCGGTGTCCCCCACACGTGCCCCTGACCACACCCGGCAAACCGCGAGGCCTCCTTGTCAACCTTCCCCACCTCCATCACCTGCACCTCCCTCTCCTTCGCCTGGCCGGACGGCACCGCCGTCTTCGACGACCTCCAGATCGCCTTCGGCCCCGGCAGGACCGGACTCGTCGGCGTCAACGGCTCAGGGAAATCAACCCTGTTGAAGCTGATCGCCGGAGAACTCACCCCTGCGGACGGCACGGTGCGTGTGGCGGGCGAGGTCGGCCACCTGCCGCAGAGCGTCACGCTCGACACGGGTCTGCGTGTCGACGAGGTGCTCGGCATCGCCGCCACCCGAGCCGCGCTGCACGCCATCGAGGCGGGCGACGCGTCCGAGGAGCACTTCGACGCCGTAGGAGACGACTGGGACGTCGAGGAGCGGGCGCTCGCCACACTCGGCGAACTCGGGCTCGGCCACGTCGACTTGGACCGCACCATCGGTGAGGTGTCGGGCGGCGAGTCGGTACTGCTGCGCCTGGCCGCCCTCCTGCTGCGCCGTCCCGACGTACTCCTGCTGGACGAACCGACCAACAACCTGGACCTGTACGCGCGTCGGCGGCTGTACGCGGCCGTCGAGGCCTGGTCCGGGGTCATGGTCGTGGTCAGCCACGACCGCGAACTCCTCGACCTGGTCGACCAGATCGCCGATCTGCACTCCGGTGAGGTCACCTGGTACGGCGGCAACTTCTCCGCGTACGAGGAGGCGCTCGCCGTCGAGCAGGAGGCGGCCGAGCGCATGGTGCGCGTCGCCGAGTCCGACATGAAGAAGCAGAAGCGCGAACTGGTCGACGCCCAGGTCACTTTGGCCCGGCGCAAGCGGTACGGGCAGAAGATGTTCGACCAGAAGCGCGAGCCGAGGGCTGTCATGCGGGTACGCAAACGCACGGCGCAGGTGTCCGCCGGCAAGTACCGCACCCTGCACGAGGAGAAGCTCGCCGAGGCCAAGGAGCGCCTCGACGAGGCGGCGGACGCCGTACGGGACGACGACGAGATCCGCGTCGAGCTGCCGTACACGGCCGTGCCGCCGGGCCGTGACGTCCTCACCCTCCAGGACCTGGAGTTGAGGTACGACGCGCGCGTGGCCGGTGGTTTCGACCTGCGCGGACCCGAGCGGATCGCGCTGATCGGGCGCAACGGCGCGGGCAAGACGACGCTGCTCCGCACGATCGCCGGGGAACTGGACGCCGTGTCTGGTGAGGCGCGGGCCCATGTGCCGTTGCGGTTCCTGCCGCAGCGGCTCGACGTTCTCGACGACGAGCTGAGCGTCGTGGAGAACGTGGCCCGCTTCGCGCCCGACGCCACCAACAACCGGATCCGGGCGCGGCTGGCCCGCTTCCTGTTCAAGGGGGCGAAGGCGGACCAGTGTGCGGCGACGCTCTCCGGCGGTGAGCGCTTCCGCGCGGCGCTCGCGGCGCTGATGCTGGCCGAGCCCGCGCCGCAGCTCCTGATGCTCGACGAGCCGACGAACAACCTCGACATGGCGAGCGTCCGGCAGCTCACCACGGCCCTGGAGTCGTACGAGGGGGCGCTGATCGTCGCCAGCCACGACATGCCGTTCCTCGAATCGGTCGGAATCACGCGCTGGCTGCTCATGGAAGGAGGAGAACTGAAAGAAATCGGGCGGGAAGCTGTCGGGTATCCCTCCTAGCGCCGGGCGCGGGAAACCGCATAGCTTCGGAGGCAGGGGCCGCCCGGCCTCGCCGGCCAAGACCGCCTCATGGGGTCCTGGGGGCTGTTGTCGGCGCGGATCGGCGCTGCATGATGTGCGCCGACGCCCCCTGCCGATTCGGAGACCCGCACGTGCCCAGCCAGAAAGCCCTCATACGCCGGCCCAGCCCCCGCCTCGCCGAGGGGCTGGTGACGCACATCGAGCGCGAGAAGGTGGACGTCGACCTGGCGGTCGAGCAGTGGGAGGCGTACGCGGAGGCCCTGCGTACGCACGGCTGGGAGACCGTCGAGGTGGATCCGGCCGACGACTGCCCGGACTCCGTGTTCGTCGAGGACACGGTGGTCGTCTTCCGCAACGTCGCGCTGATCGCCCGCCCCGGCGCGGAGTCCCGGCGCGGCGAGACCGCCGGGGTCGAGGAGGCCGTGGCCCGTCTCGGCTGCTCGGTGAACTGGATCTGGCCCCCGGGAACCCTGGACGGCGGTGACATCCTGAAGGTCGGCGACACCGTGTACGTGGGCCGGGGCGGTCGGACCAACGCGGCCGGGGTCCAGCAGCTGCGGGCGGCGCTCGAACCGCTCGGGGCCCGGGTCGTCGCCGTACCCGTGAGCAAGGTGCTGCACCTGAAGTCGGCGGTCACGGCGCTGCCGGACGGGACGGTGATCGGCCACGTCCCCGAGGTGGACACGCCGTCGCTGTTCCCGCGCTTCCTGCCGGTGCCGGAGGAGTCCGGTGCGCACGTGGTACTGCTCGGCGGCGGAAAGCTGCTGATGTCGTCGAGCGCCCCGAAGACCGCGGAGCTGTTCGCGGACCTCGGCCATGAACCCGTTCTCGTCGACATCAGCGAGTTCGAGAAACTCGAAGGCTGTGTGACATGCCTCTCGGTCCGGCTCCGGGAGCTGTACGTCTGAACGGGTGATCGAGTCGCCCGTTCGGACCCGTGAACTGCGGGTCCGGAGCCGGTTCGAACGAGTGCCGAAAGGTACTCGATCTCCAACGGAGACCCCTGCTGATCAGGGGGTCTTTACAGAATGCTTAACCTACGGTTTCGTAACCTACGGATACGTAGCCTACGATGGCGTAGGTTGCGAAAACGCTCAGCCCTCCCGTCCCCCTGGAGCCCTCGTGACGATCACTTCTCCCCACCTCGGCAGCCCGTCCTCCGACTGGACCGACGCTCGGCTGCTGTACGCGCTGGAGGAAGTGGTCGAGACGGAACTCAACCGGCACCTCAAGGTGACCAAGGACTGGATGCCCCACGAGTACGTGCCGTGGAGCGACGCCCGCAACTTCCCCGGCCTCTTCGAGGACGGCGAGGCCTGGGGCAAGGAGCAGTCCAAGGTCACCGAGATCGGCCGGATCGCGCTGGTCGTCAACCTCCTCACCGAGGACAACCTGCCGAGCTACCACCACGAGATCGCCTCCCTCTTCGGGCGTGACGGCGCCTGGGGCACCTGGGTGCACCGCTGGACCGCGGAGGAGGGCCGCCACGGCATCGTGATGCGCGACTACCTGCTCGCCTCGCGCGCCGTCGACCCCGACAAGCTCGAAGCGTTCCGCATGATGCACATGAGTGAGGGCTTCGAGTCGGACAACCGCCACTCGATGCTGCACTCCGTCGCGTACGTCGCCTTCCAGGAACTGGCGACCCGTGTCTCGCACCGCAACACCGGTCACCAGTCGGGCGACCCCGTCTGCGACCGCATGCTGGCGCGCATCGCGACCGACGAGAACCTGCACATGGTCTTCTACCGCAACCTCCTCAAGGCCTCCTTCGAGCTGGCCCCCGACCTCACCATGCAGGCCGTGCGTGACGTCGTCGTCAACTTCCGGATGCCCGGGCACGGCATGCCCGGCTTCGAGCGTGCCGCCGCGCAGATGGCCATCGGCGAGGTCTACAACATGCGCATCCACCACGACGACGTGCTGCGGCCGGTGCTGCGCCACCTGCGGGTCCTGGAGATGGAGGGCTTCGGCCCCGAGGGTCTGCGGGCCCAGGAGGAGCTCGGCCTCTTCATGAACGGCCTGGACTCCGAGGCCTCGAAGTTCGACGAGAAGCTCGCGACCCGCAAGGCCCGCATGGCAGCCCGCGCCGCCGGCTGACACCCCGGCCCTCGGGTCCCCCTCCGGTCCCTCTCCGGAGTCACCTCACTCGTACGCCGTCACCAGGTCCAACGCCGCATCGCGCACGTCGGCCACCGGGTGGCGGCGCAGTGCTCTCAGCTGTTCCCGCCAGGGCGCGGCCCAGCCCGTGCGGGTGCCGATCGCCTCGGTGAGGGCCGCTGCGAGCAGTCCCTCGCCGTGACCGCCGTGCGCGGTCAGGCGCCGGGCCGTATCGAGCAGCACCTGGGGGTCACCTTCGTGCGCCTGTCCGCGCAGCCGCGTCGCGAGCTCCCCGGCAGTCCGGGCCGCGAGCGCCGGGCGGCCTTCGGTGAGCGCGGCCAGGCGGTCCAGCCGGCCTGGTTCCGCGTCCAGGTCCAGATGGAACACCGTGATCGCGGCGGCCTGGGGCACGAAGGCGTCATACCCGGCGAGCAGCTCACCCGCGGCGAGGGCCGCGGGCCGGATGGGCCCCGGGGCCGTCCTCGCGTGCTCGGCGAGGCGGGCGACGAGGTACTCGACGCGTTGGCGGGCGGGGCGATCACGGCGCTCGCCGGCTTCGGCTTCGGGGCCCGCTTCGGGGCCGGGTCCGGGTCCGGGTCCGGGTCCGGCTCCGGCTCCGGCTCCGGCTCCGGCTCCGGCTCCGGCGTAGCCGAGCGCTTCTGTGCTGGTGACGGTTCCGGCGCGGTCCTGGGCCGGAACAGCGCCGCGCTCCACCGGGTCGGCTGAGGGGGCAGTGTCTGCCCGGTCCGAGGCCGGCTGTACGCCGCGGTCTGCGTCGCTGGCCGAGCCCGGCGCCTCGGCTGGGGGGACGGCGTCGGGCCGGTCCAGGGCCGGCTGTACGCCGCGCTGAACGGCATCGGCAGAGCCGACCGCCTCGGCTGAGGCCACGGTCCCGGACCGGCCTGGAGCCGGGCGAACACCGCTCTCGGCGTCACCGGCCAAGCCGTCCGCATCACCGCCCCCGGCGGGCCCCGCCCCGGACCCGGTGTGGGCATCCCCCACAGCCGCAGGCCGGCCCCCGCCTCGGGCGGAGCCGACGGCACCCCCGTCGGCAGGCCGCGCCGCGTAGTGGGCCTCCGTCTCGGCGAGGGTCCGCAGCGCCTGCTGGAGGCCCCGGCCACCCCGTGGCGACCCCGCCGCCGCGGTCACCAGGCCGTTGGCCGCGGCGCGCCAGCTCGTGCGTTCCGTCAGGTCGGCGGTGGCGTCGGCGAGGACCGTCGGGGCGTCCGGGGACCAGGGTGCCCAGCGGGCGAGCGCGTCGAAGGCGAGGGTGGCTGTCTGCGGGTCGTCGGTGGAGCAGACGTCGCGGATCAGGCGGGCGTAGCGCTCCCGAGAGGGTTCAGGCAGGTCCAGGGGCGAGGCCCGCAGGACAGCGGTGCGGAGTACGGACTCGGCGCCGGCGGCGTCACGCAGCAGGTCCCAGACCGGTTCCTCGGAGAGCAGCACGCCCGCGACGGCGACGCAGGCGGCGCGGACGTCGACGTGGGCGCCGGGGTCCGCGTAAGCCGCTGTCACCAGCTCCGCCGCCCGCGCCGGCGGGAGCCGTACGGCGGCGAGCCGGACGGCCTCCTTCCGGCTGGTGACCTTGGCGTCCGACGCGAGCAGCACGGCCCGCAGCTGCTCGGCCAGCCGCGACGGGGCCTCGTGCCGGGACGCCTGCGCGGCCGCGTACACGGCGACACGGGCACGGTCGCCGCCCGCGTACGCCAGCAGTTCGAGCAGTGCCTCGGCGGGCCGGTCGGTGCGGGCCAGCGCGCCGAGGGCGGCCTCGGCGAGCACCACCTCCGGGGATCCCGTCCAGCGGCGTACGAGATCGGCTCCTCGGCCGGGGACCGACGCGCCCCGGGCGATGGCGGACGCCCGCTGGTACAGCGGCAGTCCGGCATCCTCCGCCTCCGACGCCAACTGCCGGACTGCCACTGCCTGTTGACGCGGAACCCAGCGCCGTACGTCACGCCCGACGGGCAGCGTCCAGGGCGTGCCCTTGGTGAGGAAGCGCCCGTACGGCGGGGTGGCGGCCGGCAGCAGGTCGAGGAGATCGGTGCGGCGCCGGGCGACGACCTCGCGGACGGGCCACAGCGCGACGGCGGAAGGTTCCAGCGCCAGGATCCGTGCCACCCGTTCGTCCCGGGTCGCCGGCGGCTCCAACCACAGGGCGACCGCCGTGCGCACGGTGGCGTCATTGCCGTACCGAATGGCCTGCCACAGGAGTTGCTGCAGCTCGGGCATGCCCGCGGCGCGCCGCCCCACGGCGCGGGCGAGCGCGAAGGCGAGGCTGTAGTCGACCCGCTCGGCGCCCGCCTCGATCCAGGGGCTCAGCGCCTCGTACACCTGGTGCTCCTGGCCCCGGCGCAGCGTCGCGTCGAGCCTGCCGAGGTCCGCGCCTCCGGTGTTGCCGGATATCCGGACCAGTGTGCGCAACGCCCAGTTGACCAGGTCCCGTTGGCCGCCCGCCGCGTGCTCGCGCAGGACGACGAGGGCCAGCCGACTGAGGGCCTGCCGGGTGCCGGGCGAGGAGTCGCGGGCCTCGACGGCGTCCGTGGTGATGCGGTCGAGGTGCGGCTCGGCGTCCTCGGTGTAGAGCGTGGGCCGGACTCCGGAGAGCGCGTGGAGCGCGGCGGATCGCACCGGGTCCTGTTCGTTGCGCAGCCGCGCCATCTCCTCCAGTACGGAGGTGACGGCGGCGGGGTCACCGGAGCGCGCCGCGTTGGCGATGAGCAACGGCCAGGCCGTGGCGCGGTCTTCGGCGGCCGGGCGCCTGGTGGCCTCGACGAGCCGCTCGCGCACCTCGGCGACGGGCAGGAAGGAATCGGCGAGCAGCAGGGTGTCCCACAGGGCCCCGCGTTCACGGGCGACGGCGGCCATCCGCCGGGCCTCCTCGGCGACACAACTGCGCGGCAGCGCTTCGAGCATCACCGCGTCGACGGTGACGGGTCCGGCTCCGTCGAGGCTGGCAGGTCCCGCTCCCCGGCCCCCGTGCGCGGCCCGGTAGAAGGCGTGCCGCTGCGCCGGCGGCAGCGCTCTCACGAGCGCCGCGAGATCGCCCCACCCGGCCAAGATCTGTCCGCACGCGGCGAGTTCGGGGGCACCGGAGCGGGCCAGCCGGCGCAGTACGGCGGGACTCAGGACTCTGCCGCGCAGTACGGCGATTCCGGCCGGGGTGAGCAGCAGCCTCAGCAGCCGGCCCGGGTCGGCCGACGCGAACTCGCCGAAGCGGTCGTGGAGTTGGTACGGCAGGGCCCCGGGTGGCCCGAAGCGTTCCAGCAGGTCGAACACCCGCAGCGGCTCTGCTGCGACCGTGGCGTCCACGCCCAGCACGTACCGGTCCCACCAGGTGTCGCGCAGCCCCTCGGGGAGTGTGCTCAACTCCCGTTCAGCGACATCGAGAAGGGTGCCGGGATGCCGGCCGGCGAGCGCCTTCCAACCGGTGACGGCGTGGAAGAGTTCGGGCAGCAGGCGGGCGACCGTCTCCGACGCGCAGCCGGGCAGCACCCGCGCCGCCTCCGCGTCACCCCACTCCCGCCGCAGCGCGTCCACCAGCCGGTCGGCGAGCGCGGTACGGCGCCCCGCGACGATCGCGCGCAGCAGCTGTCTGCGGACCGCCTCCGGAGCGTCGTCGAGCGCCGACTCGTAGGCGGAGTTGGGTACTTGGAGGCTGTCGGCGACGCGCAGCGCGTGACCGCGTACGAATGCGTCCTGGTCGGCGATGCGGTCCGCGATCCACCCGGCGTCCCTGCCGACGGACGCCGCGACGACGGCGATCCCGCGTTCGTAGGGACCTTGGGCTTCGAGTTCTTCCAGCACCGGCCGTAGCGGGTCCATCTCCCGTACCCGCAGGGCGAGTTCACGCATGCGCTGCGGATGGGCGAGCGGATCGAGGGCGTTGAGCAAACTCTCGGCACGCTGCTGCGGGGTGCGGGTCATGCCGGGGATTGTGCCTGCTCGGGGCAGCGCGGCGGACCGATTTCCCGGTGCGGACCCGGGCGCGCCTGCGGCATCATTCGGCCATGCATGACAACAGCACGACAGAACGGGCGGTCGACTTCCTGCTCGGTCTGATCGAGGCCGAAGCGGCCGAGCGGGCACGGCAGCGGATGGGACCGCGGCCGCTCCCGAGCAAGCAGCGGACAGGCCTGCGGTCGTTCCTGGGCAGGAAGTCCGAGGAGGCCGAGCGGCCCGAGGACTCCTTGGACGCGCGCCGCAAGTCGTACTCGTGGTGGACGCAGACGCCCGTGCCGTCCTCGGTGCTGCTGTGGGTTCTGGAGGAGGACGATCCGGAGCTGAACGCCATCGTGTGGCGGCACATGAACGCGGACGACTCGATGCGCCGCGCCATCGCGAGGGGGATCCCGTACGGCGCCGGCCGCACGACCGCCGTACCTCTGACGCATCCCCTGAGGCGCGATCAAGAGCCGCCCGTTCCTGAGCACTTCACGAAGTACGGGCTCATCGGCGCGCTGCGGGCGTCCACTTCCATGGCGCCGGCCAGGAACGCCGGGTCCATGGTCCTGGGAGCCGCCGACTGGCAGACGGTCACGGAAGCGGACCGGGAGCATCCGCTGCCCGGCTATGCGCGCTGGGTCCTGGCCGTACGCCCCGACTGCCCACCCGCGCTGCGCGCCCAGTTCGGCTCGCACGCGAAGTTCACTCACCGGGTGCGGCAGGCCGGCGTCATCGACGGTGCCGCGCAGTACGCGCTGTCCTGGAACCCCGCCGGCCGGGTACTGCGGGTGCTGTCCCTGGGCCGGACGATGTTCCCGTCCCGCGTCGGGGAGGCCGAGGACGCGCTACGGCCGCTCGTGCGCGAGCACTTGGGCGACCGTGAGGAGGCCTGGGCCGTACTCGCCCAACTGATCGGGACCTACCACGGGACGGTCCCGGAGCTGGTGATCACGGCGGGAGCGATCGCCTGAGGGCGTTGGCGGAACGTCCTGGGATCGTTCTCCCGTACGGCGGACGGGGGCGGGGCGGCTGGATTCGAACCAGCGTGTTCTGGTTTTGGAGACCGGTGCGCCTGCCTCTGCGCTACGGCCCCGCCCTTGGGGCCGAGCGTAATGCCTTGGCCCGATGTCAGTGGCACCTGGTACCAAAGAGGCAATGGGGGACACGACACGGGGGGCGGGTCATGGCGTACGGAGTGCGAGGACGGCGTCGTCCCGTGGTCGATCTGGCGGACCGCCGGGCGCTGGAGCGGTACCGCCCGGCCGATGCCGAGGTCATGGAGCAGGCGGGGCGGCTCAAGGAGGCCGCGCTGCTCGACTTCGGGCTGACGGAGTCGGCGGTGGCCTCCTGGCTGTACGCGAAGTGCCACCACCAGCTGGCGACGACCGCGGTGGACACCGCGGCGGTGGTGGCTTCGGGCGACGGCTCCTGCCTGCTGCTCTACAACCCTGACTTTTTCGTACGACTCGGCCTGGACGGCGTGAAGTTCGTGCTGTTCCACGAGGCCCGGCACCTGGTGCAGCGTCATCTGTTCGCCGAGCCCGAGCTGCGCGCGGATCCCGTCTTCGAGGTGGCCACCGAAGTCTCCATCAACCATGTGGCCCTGGTGCGGCTCGGCAGGGACGAAATGCCGCTCCTTGACGACCGTCCTACGGGCATCGATCCGCGCAAGGTCCATGAGGCGTACCGGGAGGATCTGCTCGGGCAGGGGCTGGAGCCGGTCACGTACGGCGAGTTCACCGAGACCGACCTGACGGTGTACGGCGAGCTGAAGAGGATGCGTCGGCCACCCGTGCCCGCGGAGCCGTCGTGCGCGCATCTGCTGTCCGACGTGCCCGCCGACCAGGAGACCGTCGACGAGGTGACGTCCTCCGCCCTCCTCAACGCTCTGCTCGCGGCCCGGCGTGGGCATACGGGCGCCGAGCAGGAGCTGCTGGACCTGATGGGCCGTACCGAGGGAGCCTCGGCGCGGACCACGAAGATCTGGGGGCGGCTGGGCGCCGGCGTGCTGCGCGGCCAGACCTCGCGGACGCGGACGGTCGACTGGTGGCAGCGCTGGCTGGTGGACGTGCTCGGTTCGAAGCTGCGTGACGGAGAGCGGCTGGTGTACCCGAAGAAGCGGGGCGCGCTGCTCGCGGCGCTCGGCCAGGACCCTATGTTGTCGCGGCGCGGCCCGGTGCGGGACAAGGTGCTCGTCATCGCGTACGACACCTCGGGTTCCATGCCGAGCCGGGTGATCGAGTGGCTCACCGAACTCGTCGGACGGATCGACGGGGTCGAGGCGCACTGGCTGTCCTTCGACACCGTGGTGATGCCCTTCGCGGCGGGCGAACGCGTGTACGGCGGAGGCGGCACGAGTTTCCAGGCCGTCGCCGACTACGTGGAAGGGCGCACCGAGGTGAACGGCCGTCTCTGCGAGGCGGGTCCGGACGCCGTGGTGATACTCACCGACGGACACGCCCCGCCGATCACGCCCGCCGAGCCCGACAAGTGGATCTGGCTGATCACCGAGGGCGGTCATGAATGGCCCGAGACCCATATGCCAGCCATGGACTGTCATCGCGTCACCACGGGATCGCGGTAACCCATCGACTCAGTACAGGATCAGGACGGATGACGACCGCCACCAACCCCGGGCCCAACTCCCGGCCCAGCCCCAGCGACTCCACCCCGCCCGCGCTCTCTCGGCTCGAGTCGTTCATCGACGCGATGATCGACATGGGTCAGACGGGCCAGATCTTCGGCGAGCACGGCATCGGAAAGACGGCGACTTTCTTCTCTCACGTGGCGCGCAACCGCCCCGACACCACGCTGGTCCATGTGCCGGCGGCGAACCTCACACCGGACGACCTGCTGGTCAACGCCCCGGTACGGGACCCTCGCACCGGTGAACTCGTGCTGCGCCAGCTCGTGATGAGCCAGCTCAAGCCCGGCACTCCCTTCGTGCTGCTCATCGACGACTCGCTCCAGGCGGGCGAGACGATCCAGTCGCAGCTGATGCAGATCGCCTGCGACTGGACGCTCGGTGAGCACGATCTGCGCGCCCTGGGCTGCGTCGGCGTCTTCCTCACCGACAACGAGTCGCTGGCCGAGACCTCGGCGCGGCGCAGCGATCTCGCGCTTCTCGACCGCATGGTCACGATACGGATCTCGGCGAACGACACCTCGTGGCGGAGCCATCTGGCCGCCAAGTACCGGGAGTGGGACCTGAGTCCGGTCTTCTCCCTGTGGGCGTCCCTCTCCCCCGCGCTGCGCGAGCTGCTGTCGCCGCGCACCCTGGACCACGTCCTGGCGAACGCCCGCGAGGGTTTTCCGCTGCGCTGGGGCCTGCCGCTGGTGGGCGGCGAGCGGCTGCGCCTGGGCGAGGCCCGCCCGGACGGCAAGCCGGGACAGAACCGCACGGCCGAGATCCTGGACCGGATCGCCGAGTACCTGGGCGTCTCCAATCCTGCGGCTGTTCCCGATCCCGTCCGCCAGGTGGTGCGGGCCGCACTGCGCAATCGCTGGACCGTGCTGCTCCAGGGCCCGCCGGGCTGCGGCAAGACGGAGCTTGTACGGGAGACGGTGCGTGACGCTCTTGGCCGGCCGCCGCTGTACTTCTCGCTGCCGGTGACCAACGTCGAGGACCTGTGCGCCCCGATCCCGTCGGCGGACGGCACCCTGGACAACCTGCTCGCGGCCAACTTCACCGGTCCCGAGCCGAAGGCGATCGTCTGGGACGAGTACAACCGGCCCAAGGACAAGGCCGCGTTCGCGAAGCTGATGGAGATCACCCAGGAGTGGTCCCTCGCGGGGCGGCGGATCGAGAACCTGCGCGCACAGATAGCCGTCCAGAATCCGCCCTACCACCTCGGCCGCAAGCTCCTGGTCTCCCGGAACAACATCGCCCAGGCGACCCGTTTCACGGCCTCGCTGACGGTCGAGCCCGAGGACATCCCGGCCAACGAGTGGCTGCTCGCCCGATACGGCTCGGATGCCGAGACCGTCCTCGAGTGGTGGAAGCACGACATCGACGACGACGGCCGCGCCTGGATCACCAAGCGGACGCTGGAGCGGCTCATCAAGCTGCACCGGCACGGGCTGCCGCTGGAGATGGGAACGGTCTATCTCGGCGACGGCGAGTACGCCCCCGTGCCGCTGACAGCCCTCGTCGACCGGCTGCGCGGCCGCCCCGTGACCGGCCTGCGTGAGCTCGCCCGCGAGGCGGACGCCTGGGAGACCCGGCTGCGCCGAGCGGCCGAGCACTCCGACGAGGGCGCCGACGACAGCGACGTGGTCCACCAGATCCTCGCCAACGCCGAGCTGTCCCAGCTCAAGAAGCACCGGAAAGCGGTCGCCCGACTGGTGGCACTCCTCCCGCCGAAGCTGCGGGCGACGTATCTGGTGGGGGCGACGGAGGGGCAGCAGCGGTTCTGGACGGAGATATTCGTGGAGATGGGGATGCGGATGCGGAGCTGATCTTTCAGCCCGTCCGGCGTTTGAGGACGAGCGCGAAGCGCGAAAGGGGGGTCTGGGGGCGCAGCCCCCAGGAACGGGACGGGAAGGGGCGGAGGGGGCGAAGACACATCGCCTCACCCCCCACTCACCACTCCGCCACCCGGTAATCCTTCAGGAACACCCCGGACAAAGGCGCCCCCGCCTCCCCCCGCACGATCGGGTCGTACACCCGAGCCGCCCCGTCCACGATGTCCAACGGCGTACGAAACCCCGCCCCCGCCATCCGCTCCTTCTTGGGAGCGGGGTTCTCATCAGTGATCCACCCGGTGTCCACAGCACACATGTGCACACCCTGCTCGGCCAGTTCAGCGGCACTGGTCCGCGTGAGCATGTTCAGCGCGGCCTTGGCCATGTTCGTGTGCGGATGACCGGCCGTCTTGTTGCGGACGGCGAAGCGACCCTCGACGGCCGTCACGTTGACGACATACCGGCGTGGGTGGGGCGAGGCGAGCAGCAGCGGCAGCAGCCGGTCGCAGAGCAGGGCGGGGGCGAGCGCGTTGACCAACTGGGTCTCCAGGACCTCGGCGGGGTCCAACTCACCCAGCCGGGCGGACCACGAGTTGTCCGGGGACGGATCGGGCAGCAGCCCGGCCTCGTCGGCCTCGTGAAGCAGCACGGGCAGCGAGGTACCGCCCTCCAGCGCCCGCATCGGCGTGAACCCGGGCGCCTGCCGGGCGCCTTCGGGCAACTCGGCGTACTCCCCCGCGGCCAGCACGGCGTACGACTCGACGGGCCGCCGCACCGTCTGCGCCGCGTTGTTCACCAGGATGTCGAGCGGCTCACCCTCCTGCCTCAACTGCTCGCACAGACCGAGGACTTGGCGCGGATCCCGCAGATCCACGGCCAGCACGGTCAGCCGGTCCAGCCACTTCTCACTGCCCGCCTCGGCACGGAACCGGCGCACGGTGTCGTGCGGAAACCGGCTGGTGACCAGGAGTTCGACGCCGTCGCGCAGCATCATCAGGGCCAACTGAAAGCCGATCTTGACCCTGCCGCCGGTGAGCAGGGCACGGCGACCGCTCAGGTCGGTGCCGAGCGCCCGCCGGGCGGTGTTGTCGGCGGCGCAGTCCGGACACAGGCGGTGGTAGAAGGAGTCGACCTGTCGATAGGGCGTCTTGCAGACGTAGCACGCTCGCGGCTTCGCGAAGACGCCCCGCTCGCCGGGCCGGTCCAAGGGCGCGTCCTCCCGCCGGTCGACCGCGCCCGTCGCCGTCGCGGCCATCGCGGCCGCATCGGCCGAGGTCACCTCGGCGCCGCGCGTCTTGCGCCTGCGCAACCGCCCGTCGCGCGCGAAGGACGCCGCGACCTGCTCGGCCCGCAGTCTCACCGGGTCGTCGACGGGCAGTGCCCGCAACTTCCCGACCGTACGGTGGAAAGCCGCCAGTTCCTCCTCGGTGATCCCGTCGCCGTCGGCCATGTGTCCCCGCCCCGCGTGTTGCCGATGTTCCCGGTGGGCCCGGCCGGATTCGAACCGGCGTATCCGCCCTGAGAAGGCGGTGAGTCTGCCTCTGCTCTACAGGCCCCCGCGTGATCCGGCCGACCGGATTCGAACCGGCGTGTTCGCCTGAGCAAGGCGGTGCGCCTGCCTCTGCGCTACGCCCGGACGCGCCCACGGATCCTAACCGCACGCCCTTCGGGCCGCCGCATCGATTTACGGCGTCCTCTCGCGGTGCAACGGTGGGGCAAGGGGGTGAACACCATGGCCCAGACCCATGAATGGATGTTCTACGAGGTCATGTGGCGCAGCTGGGCGGGACGGGCGCAGGTCCCGTATCCCGTGCCCTGGTGGGCTCAGCAGGCCTTCCGGCGGTGGAGCGACGACTTCGACGCGGGGACGTACGACTCCAAGGAGGCGGCCTTCGCGTCCAACGCCCTGTACCGCTACTGGAGCATGGTCGGCGTCAAGGACCACCGCCAGGAGTCCCTGATCGGGCAGGCGGGCGAGATCGAACCGGTCTACGACAAGTACTGTCTCTCCTTCTTCCTCCACGACCCGGCGACCGGTGCGCTCCGACTGCCTCAACTGCCCGACTCGGGAAGCGTCGAACAGCGTATGGAGGCACCGCATCTGCCGGTCGTGCTGACGACGTTCCGTACGCCGGAAGACGTCGAGTTCACGCAGCGGACCCTCGCCACGACCACGGGTGTGCGACAACGCGATCTGGTTCTCACCCGGGTGTCGGTGAGCAGTCCGACCGGGCAGCCACGGGACGGTCTGCTGTGCGCGGCGCTCATGCCGGCCGGGCCGAGCGGATTCCAGCGGCACGACCGCGACGGCCACCGGATCACCGACCGCCGTCTGACGTTCCTGCGCCATCTGCCGAACGAGCAGCGCGTGGAGACCAACTCGGGCTGGGGCCCGGCCTTCGACACCGCGCCCCACCAGTTCGGGGTGTACGGCAATCCGGACTTCTCCTCGGACCCGGACTCCTACCTCTCGCACAGCGCGTTCCGCGACCTGGTGACGGGCGGGAAGCTGAACGGCGCGGTGGAGGCTCAGGACCAGGTCGCCGGCCTGTGCAGCGCCGTGTTCGCCTGGCAGTTCCGGGTGACGGGTGACGAGGTCTTCGAGATCGACGTACGCCTGCCCGTCGATCAGTTCAGCGGGGCGGCCGACCTGGCGGAGCTGCGCGCGACCCCGGCGGCCGAACTGGAATCCGCCAACCGCGACTTCTGGACGGCGAAGCTCCTCGGCCAGGGCCTGCAACCCCAACTCCCGCGCCCGGTTGGCCATCTGACCGATCTCTTCCGGCAGGCGCGTTCGCAGCTGCTGATCCTCTCCGACCAGGGCGAGATCCATCCGGGCCCGACGGTGTACGACTCGTTCTGGATCCGCGACTCGTCGGTGGAGGCGACGGCGTGCTCGCTGGTCGGTGACGCGGCCCTGGCGGAAACGCAGTTGGGCACGCACTATCCGCTGAAGTTCAACCAGGGCCAGGGACGCATCGGGCCCTGCGCCGAGTACGGCTTCTACGGCGGCCCGCACGAGAGGGACGACCGCGAGTGGGACAGCAACGGGCAGGCGCTGTGGGCGATCGGCCGCTTCGACCGTACGAGCGGTCCCGCCGCGGCGTTCGGGGCGAAGCTGTACGTGCCGTACGTCCGCGACGCCGCCCGCTGGATCCGCGACAACCGGGACGGTGTCGGCCTGTTGCACCAGGGCTGGAGTGCGGAGCACCTCGGCGAACGCGACAAGCGGCACTTCTGGGACGACTTCTGGGCGCTGGCCGGACTGTACGAGGCGGCTCGCCTCGCGGAACGGATCGGCGCACCCGAAGTACCCGAACTCTGGGCGGCCTTCGACGACTTGAAGCGGGCCACGGGTGACGGGATCCGCTGGGTGCTGGGTGAGCAGCGCTCGCGCGGGGCGTGGGAGACGTACATCCCGACCGGGCCCGACGACGTCGGACGGCTCGACTCGACGCTGATCGGCGGGGCGGCGTACTTCCATCCGCTGCGCCTGCACATGGGCAACAAGCTGGGCGACGACGTGGACCGCGCGGCACGCTTCACGCTCGACACGATGTACGCGCACTTCGTGACCGGCGGCTACCGTCATGAGGCGGCCTGGAACGCGTACGGGCCCTATCTGACCATGCAGTTGGCGCACGCGTATCTGCTGGCCGGTGATCCGGCGCGGATGGACGAGCTGCTCGGCTGGGTGGTCGGCGCGGGTTTCCCGGAGACGGCGGGACGGGCGGCGGCGCTGGGCGCGTGGAACGAGCAGCACGCCTTCCCCGTAGCCTCGGACTTCGCCGAAGTCCCCTCCCGGCACTGGTACATGGGCGACATCCCGCACGGCTGGGCGGCGGCCGAGTATCTGCTGCTGATCCGCGACATCCTCTTCTTCGAGGCCGACGAGGACCGCGATCCGCACATTTACATCGCGCCCGGGATACGCCCGCACTGGGTGCCCGCGGGCGAACGCGTGGCGGTGGACGCGGCGCCCACGATCTTCGGGGAGCCGTTCGGGTACCGGCTCAGCCATGATCCGGAGCAGCGGACGGTGACCGTGGACATCACGCAGGCGCCGGAGCGGGTGCGGTTCGTCTATCCGTGCCGGTTCGGCGCGGTGCGGTCGGCGTCCGCGGACGGACGGGAGCTGCCGGTGGCGGGGAACGACGTACAAGCTCCGGCCGGGACCTGGCAGTTGACGGTGTCGTACGACTGAGGGACCTGCCGAGGCACCCGGTCAGTTCTGGTCCGTGCGCCGGAGGCTGAGCCGTTCCTTCTCGGAGAGGCCGCCCCAGACTCCGAAGCGCTCGTCGTTGTTCAGGGCGTACTCGAGGCAGGCGGAGCGCATCGCGCACATACCGCAGATGCGCTTCGCCTCGCGGACCGAACTGCCCGGCTCGGGAAAGAAGAACTCGGCCCCGGTCTGCGCGCACAGCGCCTGGTCCTGCCAGGCGATGTCGGGCGGGGTGATGGTGTCGGTGTGCATGGCGAAGATCGTGCCGCCGGACGAAAAACGTTCGATCAATGACTCATCAACGCCGCGTCAATCCGGTGCCCACAGGCGCCACGACATCCGTGATGATGGCCCGGCGGGGACAGGGCCCGCACGGCGGCGCGCGGCACGGTCGCCGAGTTTTCCCGGCGACCGCGCCCGCCACGCCCGCCCCCAAGTCCTGGGGCCGGCCGTCAGCCCGGCTGCGGCGCGCTCTTGATCACCGCGAAGCGTGCCCCGTACGGGTCGGCGAGTTTGGCCATACGGCCCACGCCCTCCACATCGGTGGCTGCCATGCGGACCTTGCCGCCCAGTTCCTGGGCCTTGGCGACCGTGGCGTCGGTGTCCTCGACCTCGAAGTACGGCAGCCAGTACGCGCCTGTCTCGACCTCGATCGGATCGTCGGCCAGCGGGACGACGCCGCCGAACATGTCCTCTTCCTGGGCGCCCGCCGGGTTGATACAGGTGTACGTGCCACCGGGGAACGGCTGGGCGGAGGTCTCCCAGCCGAACACCGAGTTGTAGAAGGCGGCCGACAAGGCGATGTCCAGGGTGTAGAGCTCGACCCAGCACAGCGAGCCGGGGTCCCCGGCCACGTCGATGCCCTTGAGCTGGTCGGGCTGCCAGATGCCGAAGGGCACCCCCGCCTCGTCGGCGAGGATCGCCATGCGGCCCTCGGTCATCACGTCCATGGGCTGCATCAGCACCGAGCCCTTGGCCTGCTCGGTCGACTTGGCCGTGGCATCCGCGTCGGGGGTCTGGAAATAGACGGTCCAGGAGGGCGGGCCCTGATCCGGAGTGGTCTGCATACCGCCCGCGGCGGACTTTCCGGCGAGCTGGAAGAAGCCGTAGCCGCCGGATTCGGACCCCGCTGACTGGAACTGCCAGCCGAAGAGCCCTCCGTAGAAGGTGGTGGCGCCGTCGATGTCGGGTGTGCCGAGATCGACCCAGTTCGGAGCGCCGGTGACAAAACGGGTGGTGAGCATGGTGCCCTCCTTTGAGGGGTCCCGTTGCCTGCACCGCCGAGTCTTCCACCGCCCACTGACAATCGCTGGCGGAGCCGCCACCTAGAATTCCCGGATGTTCTCTCGGCGCCGGGCACAGAAGCGACAGGAGCTCCGTCTCACCCTCGCCGAGCGGCTCAGGTCGCCCGACCCCGCGGTCCGCGAGAAGGCCTCCGCCGACGTCGCCCAGACGCGTGACCTGGAGTGGGCGCTGCGCGAACTGGCCCAGGCACTCGATCACGAACCGTCACTGGACGCCTTCGTGGCGGCGACCGGAGCGTTCTCCGACGCCCTGTGCCGTGATGAAGCACTCCGGGGGCGCGCGGTGCGGGTCTTCGCGCGGAACCTGGACGATCCCGACGGCGTCCTGCGCGAGTGGACGGCTCTGGTCGCGGAGCTGGGCGGAGCCCCTGCGCTGCAGGTGATCGACGCGGACCTCCGGCACGACGCCCGGCTGCGCCTTGAGGCCCTGCGGAAGCAGGGCTGGACACCGGAGGGACTGCCCGGGGTCCAGCCGGGAACGTTTCTATTCGAACTGCAATTCGGTATCGCCGTCTCGGCCGTCCATGCCGCCGTACGCCGCGGGGAGCCGCTCTCCGAGGAGCACGCGCAGCACACCCGCGTGGAAGCGCGAGCCGTCTTCAAGAAGGCGCTGCCGCATCCTCGGGGCAGCACGGAAAGCGCCGAACAGCTCATGCCGCTCGCCGCGCTGCCCGACGAGGACTCCTGGTCGGACCGAGCCCGCACGGGTCTTCGCGTCGATGAAGCGCTCTCGCTCTGCGGGAGCGGCGAAGAGGACCTGGTGGCACTTGGCATGGAGGTGCTGGGCTGTCTGGTGACTCTGCACGACGGGATACGGCGGGATCCTGTACGCGAGACCCTGGACGATCTCGCCTCGCGGGACCAGGAGCCGTTCACGCTCGGCGAGATCCTGGACTGCTACAGCCTCATGCACGCGGAGCTCCCGCTGACCGACCCGCCGTTGGAGCTCTTCCTGGACAAAGTCCGGCACTCCGCCGCCCAGGTCCGCAGCTCCGCGGCCCTCGGGCTCTCGCATCTCGCCCCGGGACACCCCGAGGAGACCTCGGCGGTGGACGCTCTGGTCCGCCTGCTGGACGAGGACGTGGACGACGAGGTGCGGCATTGTGCCGCCGGGGCGCTGCGCCGCGGCGAGTACAGCGGCCCGGACAATGCGACCGCGGCGTCCTCCGCCCTGGCCCGCCACGCCGACTCGGCCGTCCCCGCCATTCGCGCCGAGAGCCTGGCCGACCGGCTCGGCCAAGGCGCACCGGACGCGTTCCCCGGACTGCTGACCGAACTCGAACTTCCCGACCCGCACTGGCGGTTCATGCCCGTCGTCATTCTCGCCGCCACGCGGCAGCGGCCTTCGGACTCCCCGATGCCACGCCCTGTCCGCACTGCTCTGATCAAACGCGTCGTCCACTTGCAGAAGACCGGCTGGGCCGACCGGCACGCCGACCCCGTCTACCCCGACGCCCAGGACCGGGCGGAGCTGTTGGAGGATGCGTTGACGAACCTTCGCGCCTAGGTCGTGTCCGACGGATCGCGCCGGAGGCGCGGAGGCGCGGAGGCGCGGAGGCGCGGAGGCGCGGAGGCGCGGAGGCGCGGAGGCGCGGAGGCGCGTGACACCGGCCGCTCCGCGGCGGGCGCCCGCTGCTTCCCTCCGGCCTGATCCGCCGGACAGACCCCGGGACCTGTTCAGACGCGGGGTGTGCGGCACCAATCGACGGCGCCGCTACGCCGAGACGCGTCGCACCAACGTCGTCGGCAGCACCACGCTGGACGGCGCGCCTCCCAGACCTGCCTCGCCGCCCCGGCGGTCGAGGCCCCGCAGCAGCAGCCTGGCCATCAACCGGCCCATTTCCTCTATGTCCTGACGGACCGTCGTCAGAGGCGGGTCCGTCTGTTCGGCGACCGGCAGCATGTCGTCGAAGCCGATCACGGCGACGTCCTCGGGCACCCGCCGCCCCTGTTCGCGCAGGACGCGCAGGGCGCCGGAGGCCGCCAGGTCGTTCGCGACGAACACCGCGTCGATGTCGGGGCGGCGCTCCAGGAGCTCCCGCATCGCGCGCTCGCCGCCCGCGGGTGTGAAGTCGCCCTCGGCGATGAGACCGGGGTCGCCGTCGACCATGACGTCCCGGAACCCGTCGAGCCGGTCGACCGCCGACGTCTGGTCGAGGGCGCCGGTGATGTGCGCGATGCGCGTACGCCCGAGCGCGACGAGATGACGTACGGCCTCTCGGGCGCCGCCCCGGTTGTCGGAGTCGACATAGACCGCCGACACGGCGTTGCGGGGGCCGTCGCCCCAGCCGGGCCGCCCGCCGAAGACGGTGGGCACGCCCGCGCCGTGGATCAGGCCGGGCAGTGGGTCGTCGAGGTGCAGCGAGAACACGAGTGCGCCGTCGACATGGCCGCCGGCGAGATAGCGGCCGACGCGTGCGTGGTCGTCGCGGCCCTCTGTGAGCAGCAGCACGAGTTGTGAGTCGTGCGCCGTCAATTCCTTGCTGATGCCGCGGAGTTGGAGTGCGAAGAAGGGGTCCGCGAAGACCCTGGTCTCCGGTTCGGCGACGACGACGGCAACAGCGTCGTGGCGCCGGGTGACGAGACTGCGGGCGGCCTGGTTGGGGACGTAACCCAGTTCCTCGACGGCCCGCCTGACACGCTCGACGAGCGGTTCGCGCACCCCGTCGCCCCCGTTCACGACGCGCGACACGGTGGCCCGGGAGACCCCGGCCCGCGCGGCCACGGCCTCCAAAGTGGGGCGCGACGCTGTCTCGGTCACCTCTGGGCTCCTCATCGGCGGTTGCGGATCAGGATAGCCGCGCCGCCGCCCAGGCGTGAGAGCGCTCTCGGATCACGGAGGTCCGGTTCGGCAGCGCCCGAAGGGGCGCGGGGCCGTGACATGTATGCGGCTCCGCCGCGTGGGCGCGACCAGCCACGACGGACCCGCAGACGACACACCGCCCCTCCAGCGGAGCGCTCAGTGCTCGTGCGGCTCGTACCCCGGAATCGTCCCGTCCGCCTTCTTCACCAGGAACAGCCCCACCATCCCCATGTCGGAGTGGCTCTGCACGTGGCAGTGGTACATCCAGGCCCCCGCTCCGACCCCCTCCCCCGCGATCACCTGGAAGCCGAATGAATCGGCGGGCCCGACGATCTTGTTGTCGATGACCTGGCTCGGGTCGTCGGGGCCGGTCAGCAACCCCGTGCGGTTGTCGGCCCAGCGATGACCGTGCATGTGGAACGTGTGGTAGTACTCGCCGTGAGTGATCATCACGATCTCCACGCGATCGCCCACCGTGGCCTCGAAGTTGGGGCCCGAGTGGGCAGGCTTGTTGTTGATCAGCATGTCGTTGAAGACGATGGTGAAGGTCGCATCGGGCAGGATGTCGCCCTTGCGGCGGACGATCACCGGGCCGTAGAGGCCCTTGCGGATGCCGCCCGTGCCGTGCTCGGTGCCGACGACGTGGTCGTGGTAGTGCCAGTACCCCGCGCTGCCCGCGCGCCAGGTGCCGTCGGCGCGGCGGCCGGGCGCATGGGTGCGCCAGGTGTAGGTGCGGGTCCCGCCCGGTTCGACGTCACTCCTGTTCAACTTCGTTCCGTCGCTGGAGATCTCGTAGTCGAGACCGTGGACGTGCAGGCTCGCCGCCACGTCCATGGTGTTCTCGAACTCGATGTGCAGCGTGTCGCCCTCGTTGAGCTCGATCAACGGGCCGGGGATCGACGCCTTGCCCTTCTCGAGCCCGTAGCCCATCTGCCCGTCGGCGAGTTTCTCGGCGTACAGCTTGATGTGCCGGACCTCCCCGCCGGCCGGCGCGGTCCGCACCGTGCCACCGGCGCTCACCGCCTGCGTGGCCGACGACAACGATGTCGCACCGGTCGCGATCGCCGCCCCGCCCAGCAGCATCCGCCGATTGAAGCCGCGTCTGTCCATGCCGAACTCCCCACGCTGGTACGGAATTTACGGAGATGAACCTGTGAGACCGTAGTCGCGCCGCCCCCGTTTATCCACACCCAGGACAAAGTTCGTTCCATCCCGGTCATACCTATTGGCGAGCCACGAAAAGAGGTCTAGCTTCCTTTGCGCTGTCTGTGACCGACGAGGAGTGGATGACCACATGCGGCTCACATCGCATCAAACACCGTCAGTTTTACGAGAGTCGAGCGCGAGAAGACGCAGAAGGCACCGCCGCGCCTGGGCAGCCGCCCTGGCCGCCGGAGCTGTCACCGCCGGGGCGCTCTCGGCGCCGTCCGCAAGTGCGCGCCCCGCCCCCGATCCGGCTCTGACAACGATGTCCATCACGTCGCCACCGGGCGGCGCCAACGCAAGGGTGCTGGTCTTCTACGGCTCCGCGGCCGCCGGGGACGAGTCACCGGTCGTCAACGCCGGGATCGAGGCGATCGAGAAGATCGGTCTGTCGGGTCCGGCCGCACAGCAGTTCACGGTCGAGGCGACGGACGACGCGTCGGTCTTCACCAACGAGACGAAGCTGGGCCGGCTCAACGCCATCGTCTTCGTGACGGGTGGCGGGGACGTCCTCGATCCGGAGCAGGAGGCCGGCCTCGAGGCCTACATGGAGGCGGGCGGCGGTTTCGTCGGCATCCATGACGCGGCCCGCGCCGAGCCGTACTCGGACTGGTTCACCGGACTCGTCGGCGCCCGTCCGGCGAGCACCAGCCCGACAACCGTGCAGCGGGCGACCGTTGAGGTGGGTGACCGGCAGCACCCCGCGAGCAAGGATCTGCCGGTCCAGTGGAAGCGTCCCGACCAGTGGCTCAACTGGGTGAAGAACCCCTCGGGCGACGTGCACACGGTGGCGCGGGTGCGCGAGTCGACGTATCAGCCGGGCGCGAGCAAGAACGGCTGGGACCACCCGGTGAGCTGGTGCCGCGACTACGACGGCGGCCGCTCCTTCTACACCGGCATGGGCGGCACGGCCTCCTCGTACGACGAGACCGACTTCCGTACGCATCTGCGCGGCGCCCTGCTCTGGACGACCCGCCTCGCCCAGGCCGACTGCAAGGCGACGATCAACGCCAACTACAAGGCGGAGCGCCTGACCCAGCCCAACCAGCCGGGCCAGAACGACCAGATCGGCGAGCCGCACGGCCTGGTCACCGCGCCCGACGGACGGGTGCTCTACATCGGCCGCGGCGGAGCGGACTCCTCCCAGCCCGTGATCACCGACTGGAACAACCCGGATATCGGCAAGGGCAGGGGCGAGATCCACGTCTACGACCCGAAGACCAAGAAGGTCACCCTGGCCGGAGCGCTCACCGTGTTCGGCAACAAGGGCGGCGGCGATGAACTGGTCAAGGTCGAGGAGGGATTGCTCGGCATCGAGATCGACCCGGCCTTCGAGCGGAACGGCTGGGTGTATCTGCACTACACACCCCACTCCCAGATCAACCGCGATACGCGGATGGCCGAGCGCCGGGTCTCCCGCTTCACGCTCGATCCCGCCACCGAGAAGCTGGACCTGAGCAGCGAGAAGGTGCTCCTCAAGTGGCCGGTGCAGATCCACAGTTGCTGCCACGCGGGCGGCGGGATGGCCTGGGACTCCAAGGGCAACCTGTACATCGCCACGGGTGACAACAACTCCAGCGGCTTCAGCGACGGCTACTCCGGCAACAACCCCCAGCCCAACTACAAGGGTGTCTCGTTCGCGGACGCGCGCCGTACCGCGGGCAACACCAACAACCTCAACGGCAAGATCCTGCGCATCCACCCGGAGGCCGACGGCACGTACACGCTGCCGGCGGGCAACCTCTTCACGGGCGAGGAGCCCGACGAGGGCGGCGGCAAGACGCGCGGCGAGATCTATGTGATGGGCGTCAGGAACCCCGCCCGCATCTCCGTCGACAAGACCACCGACACGCTGTACGCCGGCTGGGTCGGCCCCGACGCGGGCGCGCCGTCGACGACCTGGGGCCCGGCCAAGTACGACACCTTCGCCGTCATCACCAAGGCGGGCAACCGGGGTTGGCCGTACTGCATGGGCAACAACCAGCCCTACCGGGACCGCAATCTGCCGGACCCGACCAAGCCACTGGGCTGGTACGACTGCGCCCACCCGAAGAACGAGTCCCCGAACAACGACGGTCTCGTCAACCTCCCGCCGGTCACCGGCAACAGCATCTGGTACTCGCCCCAGGGCGGTGCCCCGGACTATCCGCGCGACGTGAACGGCATCCCCTCGTACAAGCAGGAGGAGGCCACGTACCTGCTGCCGTGGCTGAAGGGCGGCGGTCAGGCGGCGATGAACGGGCCGGTCTACCGGTACGACTCCTCGGTCGCGGGCGACGCGAAATGGCCCGCCTACTGGGACGGCAAGTGGTTCGTCGGTGACTTCTACGACTCCGACCAGCCGCGCAACGCCGTGATCACCGACCCGAAGACGGCCGGCGACGGCGGCCTCCCGATCCACTCGGAGTCCCTGAAGAAGATCGTGCCCATCGGCAACGACGGCATCAAGAACCTCATGGACTGGAAGTTCGGACCGGACGGCGCGCTCTATGTCCTCGACTACGGGCGCGGCTTCTTCACCTCGGACGCCAAGTCGGCGCTGTGGAAGGTGACTTACACGGGCGGTGGACCGACTCCGGCCGCCGACCGGCTCGCCAGGAAGGCGGAGTGATGCGCGTACGAAGGCGAAGAACAGGACGTCTGTGGACGGCCCTGCTGGCGTCCCTGCTGATGGTGCTCGGGCTGACGTCGACGTCGGCGTTCGGGCGTACGGAGGACGCTCCCTCGGGCGCCGCCGCCGCACAGACGCTCACCTGGACGGCGGGCGACGACATCACCAAGTACATGTCCGCGCCGACGACGGCCGTGGCGGGGCCGACCACGATCGTCTTCGAGAACAGCGTGGCGACCGGCAACACGACCGGCATGCCGCACACCCTGACGTTCGTGACCTCCGACCCCGAGTTCAACAACGACGTCGAACTCAACATCCTGGCCAACCCGTTCGACGACCAGGGCGGCCTGCACACCGCCGAGGTCACCCTCACGCCCGGCCGCTACTTCTACCACTGCACGATTCCGGGCCACGGACAGATGCAGGGCATCCTCGTGGTCACCGAGGGCACTGGCGAGGACACCACGGCGCCCGAGACCTCGGCCGCCGTGAGCGGTACGCAGAACTCGGCGGGCGCGTACGTCGGTTCGGCGACGGTGACGCTGAGCGCCTCCGATGCCGGATCGGGCGTCGAGCGGATCGAGTACGCCGTCGGTGACACGGGGGCCTGGCAGCCGTACACCACGCCTGTCGTGATCGACCAGGTCGGCTCCCACAAGATCCGCTATCGGGCGGTCGACAAGGCGGGCAACACGGCTGCCGAGAAGGCTGCGGAGTTCAACGTGGTCGCCCTGCCGACGGACGACACGACCGCGCCCGAGACCTCGGCGACCGTGACCGGGGAGAAGAACGATCAGGGCGAGTACCTGTCGATGGCGACCGTCACCGTCTCCGCCTCCGACACCGGTTCGGGCGTCAACACCATCGAGTACGCGGTCGACTCCGGTGCCTGGCAGCCGTACACGGCTCCCGTGATGGTGCACTCGCTCGGCGCACACCAGGTGCGTTACCGCGCGACCGACAAGGCGGGCAACACGGCCGCCGAGAAGAGCGTCGCCTTCACGGTCGTGGAACCGCCCGTCTCCGACACGACGCCGCCGGTGACCGGGGTGACCGTCGACGGGACGAAGAACTCCGACGGCGCGTACGTGAACAGCGCCGTGGTGACCGTGAGCGCGACCGACGAGGGCGGCTCGGGGGTCTCCGCGATCGAGTACTCCCTCGACGCCGGGCCCTATCTGGCGTACACCGCACCGGTGTTGGTCGACCGCGTCGGCGCGCACACGGTGGCGTACCGGGCGAGGGACAAGGCGGGCAACACCTCCGATCCACGCACCGTGAGCTTCACGGTCGCACCGGGCGGCGGGGTTCCGGCACCCAACTGCCCTGAGTTCGACGAGCGGTTGACGGTGATCGTCGGCACGGTCGACTCGGGTGTGCCGAACCGGGTGACCAACAACCGTTGCCGGATCAACGAGTTGATCGAGGACGAGAAGGAGTGGACCTCCCACGCGCTGTTCCTCAAGCATGTGAAGACCGTCCTCGACAAGCTCCTCAAGGAAGGCGTCATCGATCAGCGGGAGTACAACACGGTCAACAGGGCGGCCAAGCAGTCCGGTATCGGCAAGCCGGGCCAGACCGACGGCTACAGCAAGATCTTCGACGGCTCGCAGGAGTCCTTCGCCAAGTGGGCGCAGGTGGGCGGCGGTTCGTTCGGGCTGAACGCGGACGGGTCGATCACCTCCGGCACATCGGTGGGCGGCCTCGGCATGCTGTGGTTCCCGCAGCGCAAGTACGGAGACTTCTCGCTGAAGCTTCAGTGGCGTGACGACGCTCCGGGCACCGGCAACGCCAACTCCGGTGTGTTCGTGCGGTTCCCGTGGGTCCACGACCACCCTGAGGAGTCGCGCCCCGAGTGGGTCGCCATCAAGTACGGGCACGAGGTGCAGGTGCTCGACCGGCCCGACGGCGACATGTACAAGACGGGTTCGGTCTACGGCTTCGACCGGGTGGGCCTGGCCGGTGCGGGCGTCACCCAGAAGGGCACCTGGAACGACTACGAGATCCGTGTGGTCGACCAGCACTACTCGGTGTACCGCAACGGTGTGCTGATCAACGAGTTCGACAACATCGGCGGCCAGGACTTCTACCCGCCGCGCTCGGACGACCCGGGCACGGACGGACGGCGGTTCGCCTCCGGCTATGTCGGGCTCCAGGTGCACGGCACCACGGATGTGGTCTCGTACCGGGACATCCGGATCAAGGAGTTGTAGCCGACGCTCTGCGCGGGGAGGCTCCGGATCGTCCCGGAGCCTCCCCGTTCAGGCTGCTAGCTCTCCTCGTGCTTGGCCCTGCTCGGCTGCACCCGCTTGGGCTCGCCCGGCATCTTGGGGTACTCGGGCGGGTACGGCAGGTCGCCCAGGCCGTGGTCGTGCTCGTCGCGGTTGGCGAGGTCCAGCAGGGCTTCCAGGGAGAAGGCGTGGTCGTCCATGTCGGCGTGCACGTCGCCGAGTTCGGCGAAGCGCGCGGGCATGGTCGCGAGGTCGAAGTCGCGGGGCACGGCGTCGTCCACCTCGTCCCAGCGCAGGGGCGCGGAGACGGGGGCGTGCGGACGGGGGCGTACCGAATAGGCGGAGGCAATGGTGCGGTCGCGGGCGGTCTGGTTGTAGTCGACGAAGATCCGCTCACCGCGCTCCTCCTTCCACCACTTGATGGTCACGCGGTCGGGCATCCGGCGTTCCAGTTCGCGCCCGACGGCGATGGCGGCCCGGCGCACCTGTGTGAACGTCCAGCGCGGCTCGATCGGCACGAAGACGTGCAGGCCCCGGCCGCCGGAGGTCTTCGGCCAGCCGCGCAGCCCGCCGAACTCGTCGAGGACGGCGCGCAGTTCATGGGCGGCGTGGACGGCGTCGGCATAGTCCGTGCCGGGCTGCGGGTCGAGGTCGATGCGGAGTTCGTCGGGGTGGTCGACGTCATCGCGGCGTACCGGCCACGGATGGAAGGTGAGCGTGCCGAACTGGGCCGCCCACAGGACCGCGGCGGGCTCGGTGGGGCACATCTCGTCGGCGCTGCGGCCGCTGGGGAAGGTGATGTGGGCGGTCGGGATCCAGTCGGGCATGTTCTTGGGCGCCCGCTTCTGGAAGAAGGACTCGCCCGCGACGCCGTCCGGGTACCTCTCCAGGGTGGTGGGGCGGTTGCGCAGCGCGCGGAGGATGCCGTCACCGACAGCCAGGTAGTACTGGGCGAGGTCCAGCTTCGTGAAGCCGCGCTCCGGGAAGAAGACCTTGCCCGGGCTGGACAGACGTACCGTCCTCCCGGCTGCTTCCAGTTCCACCGCTTCGCCCATGCGAGACACGGTAGGCCTACGGTGGTTGCGCCGCACACCGGGCGGACGGCTCCGGAACCGCGCAGAATCGGAGCATGGACCTGCCGGTGATGCCACCCGTGAAGCCGATGCTCGCCAAGTCCGTGGCGAAGATTCCGCCGGACATGCACTACGAGGCGAAGTGGGACGGCTTCCGGGCGATCGTGTTCCGGGACGGCGACGAGGTCGAGCTCGGCAGTCGTACCGGGAAGACGCTGACCAGGTACTTTCCCGAACTGGTCGAGGCGCTGCGGGAGCGGCTGCCGGCGCGCTGTGTGATGGACGGGGAGATCGTGATCGCCAGGGACGGGCGGCTCGACTTCGACGCGCTCACGGAACGGATCCACCCGGCGGACTCCCGGGTGCGCACGCTGGCCGAGCGGACGCCCGCCTCCTTCGTGGCCTTCGACCTGCTGGCCCTGGCCGACAACTCGCTGCTCGACGTCGAGCTGGGCGACCGACGCGCCTTGCTGGTGATGGCGCTGTCCGGCGTCACCGCTCCGGTCCACGTCGCGCCGGCGACCACGGACATCGACGTGGCGCGCCGGTGGTTCGAGCAGTTCGAGGGCGCGGGCCTGGACGGTGTGATCGCCAAGCCGCTCAATCTGCTCTACCGGCAGGACGAGCGCGCCATGTTCAAGATCAAGCACGAGCGGACGGCGGATGTCGTCGTCGCCGGCTACCGCTTCCACAAGAGCGGGCCGATCGTCGGCTCCCTGCTGCTGGGTCTGTACGACGACAAGGGCACCCTGCAGCACGTGGGGGTGAGCGCCGCGTTCCCGATGAAGCGGCGCGCGGAGCTGGTGGAGGAACTGGAGCCGCTGCGACTCCAGGACGTCGGGGAGCATCCCTGGGCCGCCTGGGCGGACGAGTCGGCGCACGAGACGGCGCGGCTGCCGGGCGCGCCCAGCCGCTGGTCGTCGAAGAAGGACCTCTCCTGGGTGCCGCTGCGGCCCGAGCGGGTGGCCGAGGTGGCGTACGACCACATGGAGAACGGCGTGCGGTTCCGCCACACGGCCCGCTTCCGCCGCTGGCGCCCCGACCGCACCGCCGAGAGCTGCACGTACAGCCAGCTGGAGGAGCCGGTGGGCTACGACCTCGCGGAGATCTTCGGCCCGCAGGACTGACCAAGCCGATCAGCCCACCGTCCCGCCCTCCCCCGAACCCCCTCCGATGCATCCCGCTGAGCCGAACGGCTCACTTGGCGCGCGCAATCACAACCGAACGGGTATGGCCACCGATGAACCTATAAGCGCACAATCGATGACACGGGACAGGGTGGCACGGTGGGCATGCGACAGATGGCGCGGATGCGGCGCGGCGCGATGACGGCGGCACTGCTGGCCGCCGCGATGACGGGCTCCCTGATGACCGGCTGCACTTCGGGCGGCGACGCGATCGACGACGGGCGCGGGAACAACCAGATCCCCGGCCCGAGCCAGGAGACCGAGGAGGGGCGGACGCAGAGCCCCATCCCTCCCGCGAGCGCCGGTTCGGTGCTCGCCGTGAAGATCGACAACGTGCGTGCGGCCCGCCCCCAGACCGGCCTGGAAGCGGCGGACATCGTGTACGCGGAGCAGGTCGAGGGCGGTCTGAGCCGGCTGATGGCGGTCTACGCGAGCAAGCTGCCGAAGGTCGTCGGCCCGGTGCGCAGCGCCCGCGAGTCCGACCTCGAACTGCTGCGCCAGTTCGACGAGCCGACGCTCGCCTTCTCGGGCGCCCAGCACAAGCTGCTGCCGCTGATCAACAAGGCGCCACTGAACGCGCACCCGCCCGGGAAGGCGTCCGGAAACGCCTACTACCGGGGCACAGGCAAGTCCGCCCCGCACAATCTCTACCTGCGCCCCCAGCGGCTGGCGGCATCCTCACCGGGCTCCGCCGCCCTCACCACCGGGTTCCACTTCGGTACGGCGCCCGCGGGCGGCAGCCCGGAGACCTCACGCACGGTGCGCTTCCCCGCGGCCCGCTTCACCTTCACCTGGTCCGAGAGCCGGCAGCGCTGGCTGGTGGCCATGGACGGGACCCCGACGGTGACGACGGACGGGAACACGGTGGCTCCCGCGACGGTCGTCGTGCAGTACGTGAAGGTCCGCAAGTCCAAGTACCACGACGTCCTCGGCAGCAACTCGCCGTACACGGAGACGGTGGGCTCGGGGACCGCGAAGGTGCTGCGCGACGGCCGCGTCTTCGATGTGGACTGGGCGCGTCCCAGCGCCACGGACGGTACGGAGTTCACGACGGCGGACGGAGCGCCGATGAACTTCGCCAAGGGCCAGGTGTGGGTGGTCTTCGCGAAGGCGTGACCCCGAAGATCGAGCGCCATGGCACGCGGCTAGCGCTGGGTGACGAGCGGCTCCGCCGGATTGCGGAGCCCCTCCGCCGCGTCCGAGACGCGCCGGATGAGGTCGAAGAACAGGGCCTGCTCGTCGGTGGAGAGCGGGGCCAGGAAGACCTGGTTCATCCGTGCCGTGCGGACGGTCAGCTTGCGGTGCGTGCGCGTCCCCTCGTCCGTGAGGCGCAGCAGGAAGCGGCGGCCGTCCTGCGGGTCGCGCACCTTGTCGAGCAGGCCGCGGCGCCCGAGCCGGCTGATGACCTCGGCGATGGTGGACCGGTCCAGGCCCACCCGCTCCCCCACCGTGCGCTGGTCCATGCCCGGCTCCGCGACGAGCGCGTTCAGCACCGCGAACTGCGGCGAGGTGATCTCCTCGGAGACCATCGTGTTCCACAGCAGGTAGTGCGCCTGCTGCAGTCGCCGGGCCAGGTGCCCGGGGTGGGTGGAGAGGTCCACCGCGGCCATGTGCGCTCCTCGGCTCGGCCCGTGCGGCGCCACGTATGCGCCACTCGTACGGATCAAATTCGTTGGTGTACTGAACGATACCCGGCCGCACCACCGCCTGTCTCGCCCCATTCCAAGACTCTCACCTGCACATTCCCCGGAGGTCTTGACTGAAGTGGGCCGGGGTGGCAGCGTGTTTGAAACCTCGAAGAAATAATCAGTGCCCTGACTAACTGGGGCGCTGGACGCTCGGGAGAGATGGGGCTTCTCGGATGGACAAGGTGGTCGCCACAGCCGCGGAGGCGGTGGCCGATGTGCCGGACGGCGCGACACTCGCGGTCGGCGGTTTCGGCCTCAGCGGCGTGCCGAACGTGCTGATCCAGGCCCTGTACGAGCGCGGTGTCACCGGGCTCGGGGTGGTCTCCAACAACTGCGGGGCGATGGAGTCCGGCCTCGCGGTACTGCTCGCGGCCGGGCGGATCGCCCGCGTGACGGGGTCGTACATCGGCGCGAACAAGGAGTTCGCCCGCCAGTACCTGTCCGGGGAGCTGGAGGTCGAGATGATCCCGCAGGGCACCCTCGCCGAGCGGCTGCGCGCCGGTGGCGCCGGGATTCCCGCGTTCTACACCCCGGCCGGGGTCGGCACCCAGGTCGCGGACGGCGGACTGCCCTGGCGCTACGACGGTGAGGGCGGCGTCGCGCTCGCCTCACCGCCCAAGGAGGTGCGGGAGTTCGACGGCACGGAGTACGTGCTGGAGCACGGCATCCGCACCGACTTCGCCCTCGTGCGGGCCGCCAAGGGCGACCGGCACGGGAACCTGGTCTTCAACAAGTCCACCCGGAACTTCAACCCCCTGGCCGCGATGGCCGGGCGGCTGACGATCGCCGAGGTGGAGGAACTCGTCGAGCCCGGGGAGATCGACCCGGACGCGGTGCACCTGCCCGGCATCTTCGTGCAGCGTGTCGTCGCTCTCACTCCCGAGCAGGCGAACGCCAAGATGATCGAGCAGCGGACGGTCTCGGCGCCCGCGGCCAACGGAACGGTGAGCAGCTGATGGCCTGGACACGCGAACAGATGGCCGCCCGCGCCGCGCGCGAGCTCGAGGACGGCCAGTACGTGAACCTCGGCATCGGCCTGCCCACGCTGATCCCGAACTATCTGCCGGACGGCGTCGAGGTGATCCTTGAGTCGGAGAACGGCATCCTCGGCACCGGCCCGTACCCCACCGAGGACCAGGTCGACCCCGACCTGATCAACGCCGGCAAGGAGACCGTCACGGTCCTGCCCGGCGCCTCCTACTTCGACTCCTCGCTGTCCTTCGGGATGATCCGCGGCGGCCACATCGACGTCGCCGTGCTCGGCGCCATGCAGGTCTCCGCGAGCGGCGACCTCGCCAACTGGGCCATCCCCGGCAAGATGATCACCGGGATCGGCGGGGCGATGGACCTCGTGCACGGCGCCCGCACCGTCATCGTCGTCATGACGCACACCGCCAAGGACGGCTCCCCGAAGATCCTGGAGGAGTGCGCGCTGCCGCTCACCGGGAAAGCGTGCGTGAACCGGGTCATCACCGATCTCGGCGTTCTCGACGTGACGGACGAGGGCCTGGTCCTGGTGGAGACCGCGCCCGGGGTCGACATCGGAGAGATCGTCGCCAAGACCGCCGCCAAGGTGCGCACCCCGGAGGAGACCTCATGAGGGACGTCTACATCGTCGACGCGGTCCGCACACCGTTCGGCAAGTACAACGGTGCGCTCGCGTCCGTCCGCCCGGACGACCTGGCCGCCCACGCCATCCGTGAACTCCTCGCCCGCACACCGGACTTGGACCCCTCCCGGATCGAGGACGTCTACTTCGGCAACGCCAACGGCGCCGGCGAGGAGAACCGCAACGTCGGACGTATGGCCGCGCTCCTCGCGGGCCTGCCCACCTCCGTGCCGGGCGTGACCGTCAACCGGCTGTGCGCCTCCGGGCTCGAAGCCGTCATCCAGGCCGCGCGGGCCATCGCTCTCGGCGACGCCTCCATCGCCCTGGCCGGCGGTGTCGAGTCGATGACCCGCGCCCCCTACGTCCTCCCCAAGAGCGACAGGCCTTTCCCTGCCGGGCACACCGAGCTGTACTCCACCACGCTCGGCTGGCGCATGGTCAACCCGAAGATGGACCCCCAGTGGACCATCCCGCTCGGCGAGTCGGCCGAACTCATCGCCGACAAGCACAAGATCACGCGCGAGCAGCAGGACGAGTTCGCCCTCGCCAGCCACCGCAAGGCGGCCCGGGCCCAGGCGGACGGCCTCTTCGACGGCGAGCTCGCCCCGGTCTCCATCCCTCAGCGCAAGGGCGAGCCGCTCGTCTTCGGCGCCGACGAATGCGTACGCGAGGACGCCTCCCTCGCGGCGATGGCCAGGCTCAAGCCGTCCTTCCGCACCGAGAACGGCACGGTGACGGCGGGCAACGCCTCCCCGCTGAACGACGGCGCGGCGGCCCTGCTCCTCGTCGACGAGGAGGGGCTCGAAGCCACCGGCCGCGAGCCGCTGGCCCGCGTCTCGGCGACCGGCGTCTCCGCGATCGAGCCGCACTACTTCGGGCTGGCCCCGGTGGAGGCCGTCAACCGCGCACTCTTCAAGGCGGGCAAGACATTTGACGACCTGTCAACCCTGGAGCTGAACGAGGCCTTCGCCGCGCAGGTCCTCGGCTGCGTGGCCGAGTGGCCCGAGTTCGACCCGGCCGTCCTCAATCCCCAGGGCGGCGCAATCGCCCTCGGACACCCCCTCGGCGCCTCCGGAGCCCGCCTCGCCGGAACCGTCGCCCACCAACTCGCCCGCAAGGGCAGTGGAGTTGGTGTCGCCACCCTCTGCATCGGCGTGGGCCAGGGCCTCGCCCTCGTCCTCGAACGATAGGAAGTCGACCATGGCTCTCACTCAGTCGGACATCGACGTCGAGATCAAGGACCGCCAGGACGCGTACGACAAGGCGGTGGCCGGCGGCGGAGTGGTCCTGAACCACGCGCAGCGCGACTACGCCCCGTACCGCAGCTCGGTGCTGCGCCACCCCGAGCAGCCTCTCGTCGCCGTGAGCGGCGGCGACCCGGAGACGGTCGAGCTGTCGGGTCCGGTCTTCGGCGTCACCGACATCACCGAGATCGACAACGACCTCACCCGCCACCACCGGGGCGAGCCGATCGGCGAGCGCATGACCGTCTCGGGCCGGCTGCTCGACCGCGACGGCCGCCCGGTGCGTGGCCAGCTGGTCGAGGTCTGGCAGGCCAACGCCGCCGGCCGTTACGCCCATCTGCGCGAGCAGCATCCGGCACCTCTGGACCCCAACTTCACCGGTGTGGGGCGGACCCTGACGGACGATCAGGGACGGTACGCGTTCACCACGATCAAGCCGGGCCCCTACCCCTGGGGGAACCACACCAACGCGTGGCGGCCCGCACACATCCACTTCTCGGTCTTCGGTACGGCGTTCACCCAGCGGCTCGTGACCCAGATGTACTTCCCGAGCGACCCGCTGTTCCCGTACGACCCGATCCTGAACTCCGTGACGGACACGGCGGCCCGCAACCGCCTGATCGCCACCTACAACCACGACCTCTCGGCGCCCGAGTTCTCGCTCGGCTACGAATGGGACATCGTCCTCGACGGTCCCTCCGCCACCTGGATCGAGGAAGGCCGTTGAGCATGACCGAGCGGTTGCTCCCCACCCCGTCCCACACGATCGGCCCCTTCTACGGGCACGCCCTCCCTTTCCCCGAGGGCGACCGGATCGCGCCCCCGGGTCACCCCGAGGCGATCACCCTGCACGGGTACGTGTTCGACGGCGCGGGCAAGCCGATCCCCGACGCCCTCCTGGACTTCTGGCAGGCGGCGCCCGACGGCTCCCTGACGGGTGCCCCCGGCTCGATGCGCCGCGACCCGTCCACGGGCGGCTTCCTGGGCCGCAACGGCACCGACTTCACCGGCTTCGGGCGGGTCCCCACCGACGCCGACGGGCACTACGCGCTCTCCACGCTGCCTCCGGGCAACGCCGGACAGCCGTACATCAGCGTGTGCGTGTTCGCGCGCGGTCTGACGAACCACCTCTTCACCCGCGCGTACCTCGCCGACGGCGCCGACCCGCTGCTCGACTCGCTCCCGGCCGACCGGCGCGCCACGCTGATCGCGGCCGAGGGCGCGAACCGGACGTACCGTTTCGACATCCGCCTTCAGGGCGAAGGCGAAACGGTCTTCCTGGAGTTCCAGTGACATTCGGTGATTCCGAAGCCCTGCTCGCCCCCGGGTGGGCGGGCTCCCCGGCGTCGGCCGCGACGGGCGACACCGCGTATCTGCAGGGGTTGCTCGACGCGGAGGCCGCGCTGACCCGTGCCCAGGCGTCCCTGGGGCTGGCTCCGGCGGAGGCGGCCGACGCGGTGGACGCGGCCGCCGACGCCTCGCGTTTCGACGTACGCGCGATCGCGCTGCGGGCCCGTGGCGGCGGCAATCCGGTGATCCCGCTGGTCGCGGACCTGACGACGGCGGTCGGCGCGGAGTACGGGGCGTACGTCCACCGGGGTGCGACCAGCCAGGACATCATGGACTCGGCAACCATGCTGGTCGCCGCGCGCACACTGGATCTGGTCCTGGGGGATCTGGACCGTACGGAACGGGCGCTGGCCCGGCTCGCGGCGGAGCACCGGGACACGGTGATGCCGGGCCGGACGCTGACCCAGCACGCGGTGCCGACGACCTTCGGGCTGAAGGCGGCCGGGTGGCGATCGCTTGTCCTTGACGCCAGGGACAGGGTCTCGGTCGTACGGGGGTCGCTGCCCGCCCAACTCGGCGGTGCCGCCGGGACCTTGGCTGCCTTTACCGTGTTCGGCGCGGAGGACACCCAGGCCCTCACCGCCGCATACGCCCGTGAACTCGGCCTCGCCGAGCCCGTGTTGCCCTGGCACACCCTTCGTACGCCGATCGGTGACCTGGCCGGAGCGCTGGCCTTCACGGCGGGGGCGCTGGGCAAGACCGCTGCCGACGTGCTCACGCTCGCCCGTACCGAGATCGCGGAGCTCGCCGAAGGCACCGGCGGCGGTTCGTCCGCCATGCCGCACAAGGCCAATCCCGTGCGGGCCACCCTCATCGCCGCCGGGGCCCGGCGCGCACCGCAGCTCGCGGCCACGCTGTACGGGGCGATGGCGGCCGAGGACGAGCGTCCCGCCGGGGCCTGGCATGCCGAATGGGAGCCGCTGCGGGACCTGCTGCGGCTCGTCGGCGGGGCGGCGCGCGATGCCGTGGAACTGGCCGAGGGGCTACGGGTTAACGCGGACGTCATGCGTGAACACCTCGGCCTCACCCACGGGTTGATCGTCTCCGAGCGGCTGGCCGCCTCGCTCGCTCCCGTGCTCGGGCGGGCCCGTGCCAAGGAGCTGCTGACGGCGACCGCGAAACGGGCCGTCGCCGAGAACCGGCCCCTCCTGGAGTTGCTCGGCGAGGAGCCGGAGCTCAAGGACCTCGATCTCGCGGACCTCACCGACCCCATCCGCTACACGGGCTCCGCGGGAGCCCTCACCGACCGTGCCCTGGAGCGACGTTGACCACGCAGCCGACCTTCCCGAACGGCAAGCTGCCGCACTACCGCGCCGAGGGGCCGGCCAGTGCTCCCCCGCTGCTGCTCGGGCCCTCGCTGGGCACCTCGACCGCCCTGTGGGACAGGGTCGCGCCCGAGCTGTCCGTGACGCATCGGGTCATCCGCTGGGACCTGCCGGGCCACGGCGGCTCCCCGGCCGGCCTGATCGGGCCCGGCGCGACCGTCGGCGACCTGGCCGATCTGGTGCTGGCCCTCGCCGACTCGCTCGGCATCGGCCGATTCGCCTACGCGGGCGTCTCGTTGGGCGGCGCGGTCGGTCTGCACCTGGCCGCGTACCACCCGGAGCGGGTGTCGTCCCTCGCGGTCATCTGCTCCTCGGCCCACTTCAACGGCGCCAAGGCGTGGGAGGAAAGGGCGGCCACCGTTCGCCGCGAGGGGCTTGCCGCACTCGCCGAGACCGCGAACTCCCGCTGGTTCACGCCCGGTTTCACCGTGCCGGAGCTGATCGAGGACCACCGCGCCGCGGATCCGGAGGCGTACGCCGCCTGCTGTGACGCGCTCGCGGCGTTCGACATCCGCGACCGGCTGACGTCGATCGGCGCGCCGACCCTGCTGATCGCCGGCCGCGAGGATCCGGCGACGCCGCCCGCGCATCTGCGGGAGATCGCGGACGCGGTGCCCGGCGCCACCCTCACCGAGATCGCGGGCGCCTCGCATCTGGCACCGGCCGAACGCCCGGAGGCCGTACTCGCCGCGCTGCGCGGGCACTTCGACGGGTACGCGCCGCGCGGCATGGAGGTACGCCGCCAGGTACTCGGCGACACGCACGTGGACCGCGCGCAGGCCCGCCAGACCCCCTTCACCGCCCGTTTCCAGGACTTCATCTCCCGCTACGCCTGGGGCGAGATCTGGACGGATCCGACGCTCGCCCGCCGTGAGCGCAGCATGATCACGCTGACCGCCCTCGTGGCGCACGGCCATTACGACGAACTCGCGATGCACGTCCGTGCGGCCCGGCGCAACGGGCTCACGCCCGAGGAGATCGGCGCGGTCCTGCTCCAGACGGCCGTGTACTGCGGTGTCCCGGCGGCCAACTCGGCGTTCGCGGTGGCCCAGCGGGTGCTGGCCGAGGAGGACGGGGCGGAAGCCTGATCCGCAGCGGCGATTCGGCACGGTAACCCTGCCGAGCGTAGTGACAACTGCACCAGGCACCGGCCCTCGCGCCATGCCTACGCTGGACGGAGATCCTCTGCGAACGGAGCCCCCGTGCCCACTGTCCTGATCACCGGCGCCACCTCCGGCCTGGGCCGTTACGTCGCCTTCGAGCTGGTCCGCTCCGGGTACGTCGTCCTCGCGCACGGTCGCGACGGTGCGCGTACCCGGCAGCTCGTCCAGGAGCTGCGCGCCGAGGGTGGTGAGGCGCAGGGCTTCGTCGCCGACCTGGGCTCCCTGGCACAGGTGCGTGCACTGGGGGCGGAGGTCGCGGCCGCGTATCCGCGCCTCGACGTACTGATCAACAACGCAGGCGTGGGCGGCGGTTCACAGGGTGCGGGCCGTGAGGAGAGCGTCGACGGACACGAACTCCGCCTCGCGGTGAACTACCTCGCCCCGGTGGCGCTGACCCGGGCGCTGCTGCCCGCGCTCCGTGCGGGCGCCCCCTCCCGCATCGTCAACGTCGGCTCCGCCGGCCAGGAACCGCTGGACTTCGACGACCCCGAACTCACCCGGGGCTACAGCGGCGTATCGGCGTACTGCCGCAGCAAGTTCGCGCTCGCGGCGCACACCTTCGCACTCGGCGAGGAGCTGGCGGGAAGCGGTGTCTCGGTGAACGTGCTGCACCCGGCGACCTACATGGACACGGCGATGGTCCGCGAGGCCGGTGTCAGCCCGTGGTCCTCCGTGGCCGACGGTGCCAGGGGTGTACTCGCCCTGGCCACAACGGAGTTGGGCACAGGCGGGTACTTCGACGGTACGAGTCCCTCGCGGGCGCACGAGGAAGCGTACGACCGCGAGGTCCGGAAGCGACTGGAGGCGACCACCGAGCAGCTGCTCGAAGGCCGGTACCCGACGGGCTAGAAACCCTCCAGCGCCCGCTGCGCCTGCGCCACCAACCCGTCCGCTCCGCACGAACGCGCCAGCGTCAGGCCCTTGTTGAGCTCGGACACCGACCTGGCCGCGATGCCGTACTCGACGCGGGCCGCCGCATGTTCGTACTGGCAGGGAGAGGACTCCAGATAGGTGACCGCCTGGGCGGCGAGCCGTACCGCGCGCTGGCCCGACTCCAGGGCGGCCGCACAGCGCAGGGCCTCACCGATGGCCGTGTCCGTGCCGAAGCGCTCGGCCTGGCGGCGGGCGTCGGCGGCCAGGCGGGCGGCGCGCGCCGGGTCCTCCGTGGCGAGGGCGCGGGCGAGGTCGACCGCCCAGGGAGCGAGCACCGTGTTGTGGTGACCGCGTACGGCGGCGGCCTTCTCGGCCGCCTCCAGTTCGTTGATGCCTTCCTTGGCGCGGCCGGCGGCGAGCAGCAGGCGGCCGCGTACGGAGCGGGTGTCCGGGAGGACGATGGTGGACGGGTACGGCGGTGCGAAGCCGTACTCCTCGGCGATCTCCTCGGCCTCCAGGACGTGGCCGCGGGCGAGCAGGGTGTCGATGAGCCCGCAGGTCGCCGACCAGTACAGGGGCAGACCGCGCCCGACCCGTTCGGCGAGGCGCAGTGATTCGCGCTGGTAGGTCTCCGCGTCGGCGAGGCGGCCCCGTCTGCGGTGGGCGAGGCCGAGGTAGGCGTTGGCCAGGGCGAGATGGCCGCCGCTCCAGCCGGCCTTCATGTAGGCGTGCAGGGCCTCGCTGAACAGGCTTTCGGCCCGGTCGAGCCGGTCGCTGTAGGCGTACGCGCTGCCCAGCATCAGGAGGAGTTCGATGCCCCACTCGGTGTCGGTCCAGCCGAGGCCGGGTGCGAGGCGGCCGTTGACGAGGGCGCGGTCGCAGAGTTCCGCGACCTCCTCGGCGTTCTCGCCGCGCGTCATCGCGTCGAAGCCGCGCAGTATGAGCAGCGCGCGCTCGGAGTTGTCGCGGCCGGTGCAGGTCTTGACGAGTTCGGCGAGACCGCTGGAGCGTCCGGAGGTCTGCTCCTCGCCGGCGTGGATGCCCTCCCACATGTAGTGCACGGCCTGGAGCCGCATCCGGGCGGGGCCCGGATCGAGGCGGGCGGCCTCGGTGACGACGGTGCGGACGGCCTCTTCCAACTGGTCGTTGTGGAGGAGCGCTTGAGAGAGGCGGAAGACGGCGTCCACGCGGAGATCGCCTTCGAGACCGGGCCGGTCGAGCGCGGCCTGCAGATGGCCGATCGTCTTGGCGGGCGCGGTCAGGAGCGTGGCGCAGCCCAGTTCGTAGAGCACGCGCGCGTGGACCTCGGAGGGCGGGGGCTCGGCCAGTGCGCGCTCCAGACACCGCCTGGCCGCGTCGGGCGCGCCGACGGCGAGGTGTTCGCGGGCGGCCTCGCGCATCTGCTCGACGAGTTCGGGGTCTTCGTCCGGGTGCACTTCGAGGAGGTGGCGGGACGCGGCGGCGGCGCCGCGCCCGGAGTCGGTGACCGCCCACGCGGCCTGGCCGTGCATCGCGGTGCGCAGCGCGTCCGGGATCGAGCGGTAGACCGCGCTGGCGATGAGCGGGTGCACGAACTCCAGGTCGCCTTCGGCCACCCGGCCGTTCACGGGCTCGGTCTTGGTCAGGATGCGGGCGGCGCCGAGCAGTTCGGCGCAGCGCAGTGCCTCCTCGGCCGGCATTCCGGCGAGGTGGGCGGCGAGGTCGAGGGAGATTCCGGTGCCGAGGATGGCGGCCGCCCAGGCGAACCGCGTGGCGTCGATGCCGAGCCCTTCGAGGCGGGCGACGAGTCCGCGGCCGCGGGCCGAACGGTTCAGGGCGCGCAGCTCGGCGGCCGAGGCCTCGACCGGATCGAGTCCGCTGTCCTGCACCTTGGCGAGCAACTCGACTGTCTCGTACGGGTTGCCGCCGGTGACGGCCCACACCTCACGGCAGAACGGGGCGTCGGCGTGCTCTCCGACGGTGGCTCGGGTCAGCCCTTCGGCGGCCGCGGGTGTCAGCGCGCTCAGGGTGGCGATCGGAGGGGCCGCGGCGGCGATGGTGTCGAGATGACCGGCGCTCACGCCGCTCACACCGCCCGGGCGGCGGGCCACCACGACGAGGACCGACAGGTCGTCGAGGCGCTCGGCGAACGCGGCCAGCCAGCGCAGGGTCTCCTGGTCGGCCCAGTGCGCGTCGTCGATGAGGAGAACGAGCGGCCACTCGCGCTTGGCCAGCCGTCGTACGGCCGCGACCAGGCCGTCGCAGACGCCCTGCGGGTCGGGCTGGCGGTCGCCCGGTTCCGCTATGCCGAGCGCGGGTCCCGCGATGTCGTACCAGTCGCCCAGGTATTCGCGCGCCTCCTCGGACAGCAGCGACACCAGGGCGGGCTGCAGGAGCTGCCGTACGACGTTGAAGGGGACGGACGTGACGGTCTCGCCGCCGCGTGCCGACCACACCGCGCAGCCGTTGCTCTCCGCGATCCGGCGCGCCTCTGCGAGGAGCGAGGTCTTGCCGAGACCCGCGTCGCCGCTGAACACCAGCAGGCTTCCCGGTAAGGCGGAGTCCGCGCACAGGGCGCCGATCGCCTGCTCGAGCGTGGCGACTTCCTCATCGCGCTCCCACAGGGGAGCCGAGGCGGCCACTCCTGGCCGTACCTCCGTCATCCCGCTACCTCCCCAGGTCGCCCAAACGACGTACAGGCAACGAGCCTAGCCCTCCCTGAGCCACCATGTCGGCCGGTCCGGGCAGCTGTTGCCGATACGGGTGACGGCACGGTTCCGAAGGCGACGCGCCGGAGCGCCGACCAGCCGGTGTGAAAGTTATTGACAGTCAACAACCCGTAAATTGAAACTAACTTTCCCAGGTCAGCCCCCGCCACCGGCCGGCACCGCCCGGCCCCGGCACCCCCCGGGAGGAACCGGCATGAGCGCCCCCGCGCACGACTCCGACCTGCGCGCCTCCCCGCGCGGGCACTCCCGCAGGGCCCTGTTCGCGGGCTCCGTGGGCAACTTCATCGAGTGGTACGAGTTCGGGGTCTACGGCTATTTCGCGACGATCATCGCGGCGCGGTTCTTCACGCCCGAGGGCGGCAGCGAGGTCGAGGGACTGGTGAAGACGTACGCGTCCTTCGCACTCGCGTTCTTCTTCCGGCCCGTGGGCGCCGCGCTGTTCGGGCGGCTCGGCGACCGGATCGGGCGCCGTCCGGTGCTGATCCTGGTGATCGTCCTGATGACCGCCGCGACGACCCTGATCGGCATGCTGCCCACATACGCCACCGTCGGCGCCCTCGCCCCGTGGCTGCTCACCTTCCTGCGGGTACTCCAAGGGCTTTCCGCGGGAGGGGAGTTCGGGGGCGCTGTGTCGTTGATGACGGAGTTCGCGCCGCCGGGCCGGCGCGGTCTCTACGGGTCCTGGCAGTCCTTCACGGTGGCACTGGGGCTGCTGGCCGGCGCGGGGATCGCTGCGCTGCTGGCCACGGTGCTCAGCGCTCAGGCGTTGAGCGACTGGGGCTGGCGGCTCCCCTTCCTGCTGACGCTGCCGCTCGGTCTCGGCGCACTCTGGCTGCGGCTGAAGCTGGACGAGACACCGGCCTTCGAACGGGAGCGGCTGCAGGAGCGCCCACCGGTAAGGGAGTTGGTCGGGGCGATCATGCTCGGCGCAGGGCGCGTCATGGGCTGGGCGGCGGCCGGCTACACCTTCCTGGTCGTGCTCCCCTCGTACCTCCAGAGCAGCTTGAACGCCACCTTCCAGCAGGCGCTGCTCGCCACTGTTCTGGCCAACCTCGGCTTCGCGGCCACGATCATCCCGGCGGGCCTGCTCAGCGACCGGATCGGGCGCCGTCCGGTGATGCTCACGGGGGCCGTCCTGGTCACCGTGCTGGCGGTCCCGCTGCTCAACCTCCTTCAGGACAGCGGGACTTCGAACGCGCTGAAGGGTGCGGCCGTGTTCCTGGCGGGCGCGGTGGTGGGGCTGATGGCCGGGCCGGGACCGGCGATGCTCTCCGAGATGTTCCCCACGAGCGTCCGCTACACGGGCCTCGGACTCGCCTACGCCCTGTCCAATGCGGTGTTCTCGGGCTGTGCGGGGCTCATCATCACGGAGACGATCAAACGGACCGGGAGCGTGGACATTCCCGGGTACTACGCGGCGGCGACCTGCGCCGTCAGCGTCTTCGCACTGGCCACGCTCCCCAAGGGGCGCCAGAGGCAAGGGAGTTGAGAGCGTGCGGGTGATCGGCCTGATGTCCGGCACGTCGTACGACGCCATCGACGCGGCGGCCGCCGAGCTGACCCTCGACGAGGACAGCCTCGTCCTGCGGCCGCTCGGGCTCGTCAGCGAGTCGTACGACCCGGAACTGCGCGGCGCGCTGGCGGCGGCGCTGCCTCCGGCCACGATCGGCCTGGCCGAGGTGTGCCGCCTCGACACCCTGATCGGGCAGGCCTTCGCGGCCGCGGCGGTCCGCGCCGACCGCGAACTGTGCGACGGGGGCGCCGAGTTGGTCGCCTCCCACGGCCAGACCGTCTACCACTGGGTGGCGGATGGACGGGTGCACGGGACCCTCCAGCTCGGGCAGCCCGCCTGGATCGCCGAGGCGACGGGGCTGCCGGTGGTCTCCGACTTCCGCCCGCGCGACATCGCCGCCGGTGGCCAGGGCGCGCCCCTGGTCAGCCTGTTCGACCTGCTGTGGCTGCGCGGCAGACCGGGAACGCCGGTGGCACTCAACCTCGGCGGCATCGCGAACCTCACCGCGCCCGACGGCACCGCCTTCGACACGGGGCCCGCGTGCGCGCTCCTCGACGCGGCGGCGCGGGGCTTCAGCGGCGGCCGCCTCGAACACGACGTGGACGGCGCCCTCGCCGCCCGCGGCACCGTCCACGGCCCGCTCCTGAGACGCCTGCTCGCGGAGCCCTACTACGCGCTGCCCGCGCCCAAGACGACCGGCAAGGAGTTGTTCCATTTCGCCTATCTGCGTGACGCGTTGACGGGCTTCGGGACACTCACCGCCGAGGACGTCATCGCGACGCTCACCGCACTCACCGCCCGCACGGTCGCGGACGCGGTGCGCACGGTGCGGGCCACCGAGGTGATCGCCTCCGGCGGCGGCACCCGTAACCCCGTACTCATGGCGATGCTCGGCGCCGAACTCCCCGGGGTCGCGCTGCGCAGCTCCGACGCGCTGGGCGTGGCCTCGACCGCCAAGGAGGCGTACGCCTTCGCCGTGCTGGGGTTTCTGACCGTGCACGGGCTCGCGGGCACCGACCCGGCGAGCACCGGGGCCCGGCATCCCAGCGTGCTCGGCTCGGTCACGCCGGGGCGGGAGGGGCTGCGGCTGCCGTCGCGGCCGGATCGGGCACCGCATCGGCTGGTCCTGAAATGAACCTTGCCCGCCCCCTCTCATCCGTCTTTCACCCACGCCTCATACGGTGGGCCCCATGACGCAGGTGACTCCTCCCGGCTGGTATCCCGACCCCGGGCAGACAGATGACAGTCCCGCCACCGAGCGCTGGTGGGACGGGAAGACATGGACGGACCAGACCCGCCCCGTCGGGTCGGCCGCCGCATGGGGTCCCCCGGTGCACCCACCGGGCGCCGGACCGTATCCGGCCTTTCCGCCGGGTCCGCCGCGACGTGGGCTGCGCACGGGCATAGCGGTCGCCGTGGCGATCGCGGTCCTGGCGGGCATCGGGGGTGGTGTGTACGCGCTGACCAAGGACGACGGCAGCAGCGACACCACCGCCAACTCCCAGGGTCCCGGCGGGCTCCAGGGCGGTACGGGCGGTCCCTCGGGTGCTCCCAGTGGCGCGCCCGGCGGTCCCGGTGGCGGCTCGGGCGGTTCCGGCGGCCAGACCCCGGCGCCGGGTCAGTCCGGGCAGCCGCAGACCGAGGACGGTTTCGCCACCGACGCGGTCAACGGCATCAGCATCCCCGTGCCCGACGGCTGGACCGGCTCGAGCATCTCGGTGGGCGCCGCGGTGACCTCGGACGACTCCTACAAGTGCCCCGGCGACACCACGGCGACCTGTACCGCTGGCGGGCTGTACTCGGCCCCCGCGCTGGCCCTGGAGCTGAAGGCGACCACCGCGGAGGCGGCGGCCAAGGAGGACATCTCCAAGAACGCGGAGGAGTCCTACGGCGGCGCGTCCTACGGCGAGATCACCTCGCACGAGGTGCTCGCCTCCAAGGCGGTCACCGTGGCGGGGCAGAAGGGGTACCTGGTCCGCTGGAAGGCGGTCACCAGCAAGGGCGAGGACGGCTATGTCGAGTCGCTCGCCTTCCCCTCCCCCCTCAGCTCCGGGCAGCTCGTCGTGATCCGCTTCGGCGTCGACGTCAGCGAGAAGCAGGACGTGATCGACACGATCACGAAGGGCATCAAGGTGGCGTCCGCGGCCGGCAGCGGGCAGGGCGTGTAGGGCCTGTCCGGCAGGAGACAGTTCGGCCGGGTGAGGCGCCTCTCCGCTCAAGAGGAACCCCACCCGGCCGGGGGGTGCGCGCCGCCCCCGTCCCCACGGTGCGGCGCGAGCAGGCCGACGTCCGGTCATCCCGCGGACGGCGGCCTGGGTCTCAGGTGAGGCCGAGGGCCGGAATCACGACTGCCTCCACGAATTGTGTGAGATACGCCGCATCCGCGTACTCCCCCTCCAGGACGGGGCGGACCCGCATGACGCCGATGATCTGCGCCGGAATGAACTCGAGCGCCGGGTGATCGGCGGCGATCTCACCACGGTCGACCGCCCGGTCGATCATCTCCTTGAGCGAAGCCACCTCGGGCTCGACGAGCGCTTCACGCAGCGCCCGCTGGAGCTCCTCGTCCGCCATCACGGTGTGGCCGAGGGCCTGGAGCAGCTGGGTGTCCTGGCCCGACCACTCGCCCGCGGCCCGCGCCGCCTCGCGCAGGTCCCCGGCGAGCGAGCCGGTGTCGATACCCATGAACCGAGGGCAGCGGTTGGCGCGCAGCGCCGCCGCCACGAACTGGGGCTTCGTCTTCCACTGGCGGTAGAGCGTGGACTTGCTGCACCGGGTGCTGGCCGCCACGCCCTCCATGGTGAAGGCGTCATAGCCGCACTCGCGGAGCTGCTCGATCACGGCGTCGTAGAACTCCTGCTCACGCTCGGGCGTGATTTTGGAGCGGCGCGAGGCGACGACCGTCTCCGGTCCGTCCGCGGCCTGCGACGTCATGCTCTTCTCCTCGCTCGGTTCGGTTCGACCCGGTTCGTTTCCGGTGGTGCTCTTCACACAGTCTAATCGATACGCCAGTGTACCGATACGGCGGCGTATCGGTACACTGGCGTATCGATGAGCCTTGGACAGGACCCACTCCCGTGTAGAGCGGACCTGTGAGGAGTGGACCTTGTCCTGGGCTCACCACGCACCACCCCGCGCAAGACCGTCAGCAAGGGGGCCGGGGGATGGATTCCCGTACCGAGCCTGCAGAGTCCGAGACAGAACCGGAGCCCGCGTCGGCCATACGCCGCCGGGCGTCGCCGGACGACACCGCCGCACGCCCGCCGCTCCTGCGCGAGCTCCTGCTCGTCGTGGGCCTCTTCCTCGTCTACAAGGTCGGCCGGCAGCTGGCCACCGGCCACACCGCCGAGGCCTTCCGCAACGCGGACCGCGTGTGGGACTGGGAGCGGTCCCTCCACCTGCCCGGCGAAGGCAGCCTGCAGAACGCGATGCTGCACAGCGACACCCTCGTGCACATCGCGAACACCTACTACGCGACCGTCCACTTCCCGGCCACGGTCGCCTTCCTGGTCTGGCTGTACCTGAAGCGCCCGGCCCACTACGTGTGGGCGCGCCGCGTCCTCGCGGTCGTCACCGGCGCCGCCCTGGTCGGACACCTCTTCTTCCCCCTCGCACCGCCGCGCCTGCTGAAGGCCGCGGGTCTCGTGGACACGGGGCAGGCGTACGGGCCCACGGTGTACGGGGCGCATCCCGCGACCGACGCGGTGGCGAACCAGTTCGCGGCGATGCCGTCGCTGCACTTCGGCTGGGCCCTGATGGTCGCGATCGGCCTGATCGCCGCGACCCGCTCCCGGTGGCGCTGGCTGTGGCTGCTGCATCCGCTGATCACGCTGGTGGTGATCGTCGGTACGGCGAACCACTACTGGCTCGACGCGATCGTGGCCGCCGCGCTGCTCGGGATCGCCCTCGCGGTGATCCACCTGCCGCACCGGACGACGACAACGGCGGGGCGCGCCCAGGAACGTGCCGACGACTCCGTACGGGACATACCGGAGCTCGTGGGAGCCGGCCGATGAACGCCACGGCCGCCGCCATCGTCCTGTCCCTGTTCTCGGCCGTCGCGTACGCCGCCGCGGCCGTGGCCCAGGAGCGGCTCGCCTCCCGCAGTTCCGACTCGGGCATGCTGCGTCTGCTGGGCAGCGGGGCCTGGTGGTGGTCCGTCGCGCTCAACGCGTCCGCGGCGCTGCTGCACGTGGCCGCGCTCAAGTACGGCACCCTCACGCTGGTTCAGCCGCTCGGCGCGCTCACCCTGGTGGCCGCGGTGCCGCTGGGTGCGCGGGTCGCCGGGCGGCGGGTCAGCGCGGTCGAGTGGCGCGGCACCGCGCTCACCCTGATCGGCCTCGCGGCGCTGCTCGTGACGGCGTCCGGGCCCGCGCCCGACGACGTGCTGAGCGTGCCGCAGGCGCTGGCCGTCGCCGGCACGACCGCCGTACTGATCGGCGCTCTCGCGCGACGGGGCACCCGGCCCGGGCTGCGGCACGCGACCGCCTCGGGCTTCGCCTCCGGTGTCGCCTCGGCGCTCACGCAGACGGTGACGGTGGCCGCGACGGACCGCTCGGACTCGCTGCTCAGTGCCCAAGTGATCGTGGTGGCCGTGCTGGTGGCGGCCTTCGCGGCGGGCGGACTGCTCCTGTCGCAGACCGCGTACCGCGGCGGTCTCGGCGCACCCCTGGCCGTCGTGACACTCGCCAATCCGCTGGCCGCCGCCGTGATCGGCCTGTCCCTGCTCGGCGAACGCCTTCAGGGCGGCGCGGCGGGCGTACTGCTGGCTCTCATGGGAGCCGGGGTCGCGGCGTGGGGCGTGGTGACGCTGTCGCGGTCGGCGCCCGAGCTCGTCCTCGCGTCCATGGCCGACGACCACCCGGTCCGGGCGGTCCTGTCTGTCGACGACCACCCGGTCGCCGCGGTGCTGGCGCTGGAGCCCGAGTCGGCGGCGTACGAACCCTCGTTGATGCCCCAGCAACCGAACCCGGGGCATTTGACCGCCCACTAGAACCGCCATGGGAAAGGGCGGCCGCGGAGTGTCCGCGGCCGCCCTTTCCCATGGTGTCGTGTCAGCCGAGCCCGCGGGAGTCCTGCTTGAGGGCCGTGTCGACGGTCAGAGCCGTCGCCACGACCAGGCTCAGCAGGGGTTCGGGGAGCTGGTAGTGGATCTGCAGGACGTAGTTGTCCGCGGTGGTGAACATCGTCTTGGCCAGGCCTTCCCAGGTCTTGGTGATCCGGGCGACCTCGTTGTCCGACTGGTCGACGATCGCGAAGTTCCAGGCGCGCCAGTTCTCCGCCTTGATCGCGCCGACCTGCTGACCGTTGGCGTTGATCGCGAAGTTGATCTTCCCGATCATGTTCTGCTGGACGATCTCGCCGACGGGCGAACCGTCCGGACGCGCCACGAGCACCCGCGACTTCAGGAACTTCGCGGGGCGTGTCAGCAGCAGTTGCGGCTGGCCGTACGCGTCACGGATCTCCAGCTTGTGGGTCATGAACTGGTCGATGCTGGCGACGAAGCGGAGGATCTTCTTCAGCGCGCTCTGTCCGACCTGGACGACCGAACCGAGCTGGTTGCCCTGCTGGTCCATGACCTTGTACTCGTTGGTCAGCTCGATGAGCTTGGCCTTCTGGTTGACCACCAGGACCGGCTCGGTGAACAGGGTGCCGCCGCCCGCGCCGTTCGCCGCGACCCCGGCCTGCTGCTGCACCTGACGCTGCACGCGCGGGTCGGGACCCGCGGCGGGCTGCGTCGGCGCGTACGCCTGCTGGGTCTGATGCGGTACCTGCTGCGCGGGCTGGGCCTGCTGGTCCGCATTCGTGTGCTGCGTCCATTGAGAGCCGTCCCAGTAGCGCTGTGTCTGGGGCGCCCCGTTCGGATCCGGGTACCAGCCTGCAGGTGTGTTCGAATGCGTGGTCACCGGGGCACACTACCGCGAGATGGCTTGAAAGCAACCAGCAGTTGGGCAGTCATCAGCCGCTCCCTCAGACGGTCACGATCGCCGGGTCGCTCACGCCCGGCAGGCCGTTCTCCACATGTCCGGCGAACCGGCGCAGGAAGCTCGCGTCCGTGGCCGACACGACGGTCAGGTCGTACCAACGCTTGCTCGCCCGCAGGTCGAAGGTGTGCTTCACGGTCGCGCCCGCCCGCACCTTGAACGACTTCGACGGGCCGCCGTAGCCGCTGCTCACCTTCAGCTCGACCGTGCCGGAGCCCTTGTTGGTGAGGGTCAGCTCGACGTTGCCGCCCGTGTGGCGCGCGGTGACCTCGGGTCCCGCCTTCCTGCCGGAACCCTTGAACGTGCGCAGGAAACCGTTCGGGCCGTGCACCGTCAGGTCGTACGCGCCGTTCGAGTACGCCGAGTTCCAGGTGTCCGAGACCTTCCTGCCCGCCTCGGCCGTGTAGGTCCAGGGGCCGTCGGTGCGGTTGCCGGAGGTGACGAGGAAGGCGGCGCCCGCCTTGGCGCCCGAGCCGAAGGTGAGCGTGAACGTGCCGGCCGCCGCGTCCGCCGAACCGTCCACGAGGGGGGCGTACTTGAGCGGGCGGGCCGGGCGCGTGCCGCGCTCCTGCTTGGGCAGGGCGGGGTTCGCGGGCGGGGTCGGCACATAGTCGGGGTGGCGGTCGCCGTCCGGCGGCTCGTAGCCGTCGGTGTCGGGCAGCGCGACCGGCTTGGTGTCCTTGCGTGCGAAGTCGAAGGCCGAGCTGAGGTCGCCGCTGATCGCGCGCCGCCAGGGCGAGATGTTGGGCTCGTGCACGCCGAAGCGGCGCTCCATGAACTGGATGATGGACGTGTGGTCGAGCGTCTCGGAGCAGACGTAACCACCCTTGCTCCAGGGCGAGACGACGAGCATCGGCACCCGCTGGCCCATCCCGTACGGACCGGCCGTGCGGCTCGCGTCACCCGCGTAGAGGTCCGGGCCGACCTCGACCGTGGACTTGCCCTGCGCGGCGGACTGCGGCGGGAACGGCGGTACGAGGTGGTCGAAGAAGCCGTCGTTCTCGTCGTACGTGATGAACAGCGCCGTCTTGCCCCACACCTCGGGGTCGGAGGTGAGCGCGTCCAGGACCTGGGAGATGTACCAAGCACCGTAGTTCGCGGGCCAGTTGGGGTGCTCGGTGAAGGCCTCGGGCGCGACGATCCAGGAGATCTTCGGCAGCTTCTTGCCCTTGACGTCGGCCTTCAGCTGGTCGAAGAAGCCCTCGCCCTTGCGGGCGTCGGTGCCCGTGCGGGCCTTGTCGTAGAGCGGGTCGCCGGGCTCGGCGTTGCGGTACTTGTTGAAGTACAGCAGCGAGTTGTCGCCGTAGTTGCCCCGGTAGGCGTCGGGGATCCAGCCCCAGGAGCCGTTCGCGTCCAGGCCGTCGCCGACGTCCTGGTAGATCTTCCAGGAGACGCCGGCCACTTCGAGGCGCTCGGGGTACGTCGTCCAGTCGTAGCCGACCTCGTCGTTGCCGAGGACCGGGCCGCCGCCGGTGCCGTCGTTGCCGGTGTAGCCCGTCCACATGTAGTAGCGGTTCGGGTCGGTGGAGCCGATGAACGAGCAGTGGTAGGCGTCGCAGATGGTGAACGCGTCGGCGAGCGCGTAGTGGAACGGGATGTCCTCACGCGTCAGGTACGCCATCGTCGTCGACGACTTGTTGGGCACCCACTTGTCGTACTTGCCCTTGTTGAAGGCGGCGTGCCCGTCGCTCCAGCCGTGCGGGAGGTCCTGGATGAACTGCAGGCCCAGGTCGTCGGCGTCGGGCCGGAAGGGGAGCACGTCCTTGGTGCCGTCCGACTGGTACCAGACCGACTTGTCGCCCGAGGTCGTGGCCGGAACCGGGTCGCCGAAGCCGCGGACGCCCCTGAGCGAGCCGAAGTAGTGGTCGAAAGAACGGTTCTCCTGCATCAGGACGACGATGTGCTCGACATCGTCGATCGTGCCGGAACCGTGGTGCGCGGGCAGCGCGGCGGCGCGCTCGATGCTGTTGGACAACGCGGTGAACGCCGCGGTGCCGCCGGCCAGCTGGAGGAAGCGGCGCCGATTCACTTGAGGCATGGGTGGTTGACCTCTGTCCTGACGGGGCGCGTATCGCCCGATGCTGATGGAACCTGCGCGAAGGGAGTTTTGCAGGCACACCAAACGTCAGGAAAGGGTCGGGTGTCGCTGATGTGAAAGTCGGCGGTACGGGAGATGCTCGGCGACTGCCGTTTCCTGAGAGGCTCCTGGGGCACGGCTTTTTGAGCGGTGTCGGCAGGTGCCGTGGCATCGCGTTCGGCCGCCCGGGTCCGACCTGTCAAAGGCGGGGCGCACACCTGTCGAATCTGCTGCAATGGTCTCTCCAGCCCGTCCCGGACCTGCCGACGCCAAAGGCCGGCCAGAGGTGGGCGACATGCGGCGGGGGGTCGCGGGGTGCCGTATCACGGGGGGCGGGGGAAGCGGCCGGGGAGCGCGTGGGCGCCTCTCGAACTGCCGTTGACTCCCGGGATGACCGGTCACGCGGCCTGGTCCTCGGGTCTGCGCGCCCTCGGCTTCCGGCACACCGCTGAACTGCTCGGCGCCTGGGGCGTACGCCCCGGGTTCAAGGTGCTCGACGGACTCTGGTTCCGCGGTCGCGGCATGACGTGGCTGCGCGTCGACGAGGCCTACGTCGAGGCGCAACGGGAGCACTGGCGGCGCGAAGGTGGCCCGCAGCGGGCGAAGGCGACGGCCCTGCTCGACCGGGCGGCGGAAATCCTGGGCACCGACCCGATGGGCCTGCGCCGCGTCGTCGTCCACGAACTGGTGCTGCTGCTCCAGGACCACCCCGACGGAATCAGCGTCCCGGCCGCCGTGGAACTGGGCGTGGACAAGGACGAGGCGGCGGAGCTGGTCGCCGCCGTGACCGCGTGCCTGAAGCCGGCCGGGCGGCTCGACGGGGAGGCGGCCGGGAGTATCCACGAGGCCCTGACCGGTCGGCAGCTGTGCCGGGCGGAACGGTACGCGGCCCGGCTGGCCGGAGTCGTGGCCGACCCGGAGCTGCGCGCACTGCTGGCGTCCGTGGCCGAACTGCGCGCCGGCACCGACGAGGCACTGGCCCGGGCGGACGCACTGCACCGGAAGGGCGAATACCGGCAGGCGGCCACCGGCTATCTGGTCACGGCCCGGTACGCCGTCGACGAACCGAGGGCGCTGACCGGTCTGCTGCGGAGCGCGGAGGCCGGGGCACCCGTGGCCCCGGGCCTCCTTCCGGTCCGCGCGGAGGCCGGACACGACGGCGTGACGGTCACCTGGAACGCCGCCACCGACCAGGGCGGGACCATCCTCTACCGGGTTCTGCGCCACCCACCGGGCAAGCCGCACCGGCACACCGAGGTCGGCGTGCCCGGCGCCGCGACCCAGGTGACCGACACGGCCGCCGTACCCGGCAGCAGGGTGCGCTACGCGATACTCCCGCTGCGCGACGGACGGATCGCCGGGCGGCCCCGGATCAGCGACCCGCTGCTGGTCGCCCCGGAGGTGCGTGAACTCACGCTGTCCGCCGGGCGGCCCGGCGTCAGCGCCACCTGGCGGGCTCCCGCCGCGGCGGTGGCGATCCGCGCGCTGCGCGAACACGACGACGGCGAAACCGAAGTGACGTGCCGTCAGGACGGTTTCGAGGACGGGCCGTTGGAGCCCGGAACCTACTCCTATGAGATCCACTGCGAGTACCCGGGGTCCGACCGGCGGACCGTCCGCTCCCCGGGCGTGACCGCCCGCGTGGAGGTCGAGGAGTGGCCCCGGCCGGTCGAGTCGCTGACCGGCGAGCAGCACACCGCGACCGGTCCGGTACGGCTCAGCTGGATTCCGCCGGCCCGGGGCGAGGTCCTGCTGGTGCCGTGGAAGGGGCCGCCGCCCGAGCCCGGCGCCGAACTGCCGGACGGCTTCACCGCGAAGCTGCCCCAGCCGCCCCTGTCCTCTCCCCTGCTCGAACCGGCGGCGGGCACCTCGGTGCGGATCACCGCGGTGACGGTGCTCGGCAGCCACGCCGTCGCGGGCCCCAGTGTGCTGGTCGAGGCCCAGACCCCGGTCCGTGGCATGACCGCCGAGCGCGGCCCGGACGACACGGTGCGGCTCGGCTTCGAGTGGCCCGATCCGGCCCCCGTGGTGCTCGTGGGATGGCGGCAGAGCGGTGTGGCCCGGGAGCGTCGGGTGACCCGCAGCGCCTATCTGCGGGAGGGGCTGAGCCTGGCCGCGAACGGCGAGGCGCTCGACGTGGCCGTGGCGCCGCTGCCCTCCGACGACGCGGAGTTCGTGATCTCCGGGGAGGGGCACATACGGGTGCCGTCCCGGATACGGCTCTCCTACCGGCTGGTCAAGCCGGGCTGGCGGGCCGGGGCGCGACGCCTGGTCGAGGTGCGGGCCGAACTGCCCGGCGCCGCACCCGGCGCGACCGACTGCCCGGACTTCCTGCTGGTCGGCCGGGAGAGCATCGCCCCACTGCATCCGCGGCACGGCATCGAGGAACTGCGCCTGACCGGCGACCGGTTGGCCGCCGGAGAGCCGGTGCGCGCCGAGATCGACCTGCGCGGCCGGACCAAGCCCTATCTGCTGCGCGGCTTTCTGCTCGGAGCCGGCGCTCCCGCCGCGCAACTGGACCATCCGCCGGCCGACACACTGGTGGTGCGCTGACATGACGACCATCGTCTGCCCCTACTGCTTCACCTCCGACCGCGCCTCCAAGCTGGCGTACCGCTGCCTGATGGCGCGCACCGGTGTGCGCGGTGCGGCACCCTGCGCGCCCGAGCCCGACGCCACGTGGGCGGCCTTCACCGGTGCCCCGGCCTCCGGGCCCGCCGCCCAGCGAGGTCCCTGCTTCGACGCACCGCGCGGCCTGCGCACCGGGCGCGGGCGCGCGCCCTGCCCCGCGTGCGGTGTGGGCACCCCCGTACGGGTCTGCCGCAACTGCCACAACGACCTGCCCAGCGACTACTGCGACCAGAGCAGCCGGATCATCGCCCTCATCGGCCCGAAGAGCGCGGGAAAGAGCACCTATGTCACCGTGCTCGCCCACGAGTTGCGCAACAGGGTGGGCCGGGAGTTCAACGCGGCCCTGGCCAGCATGGGCAGCGCGACACAGCAGCGGTACCGGGTCATGGAGGACGACCTCTACCACCGGCTGCTGCTGCCCGGGCCCACCCAGCCGGCCGCCATGCGCTTCAACGACCCGCTGATATTCCGGCTGAGCACACCTCGGCACGGAGTGGGCGGTCTGCGCGACGGCAGCAGGCACACCGCCCTGGTGTTCTTCGACGCTGCCGGTGAGGACCTGGCCAGTGCCGAGGCCATGGACCGCTACACCGCCTATCTGGCCGCGGCCGACGGCGTCATCCTGCTGGTGGACCCGCTGCAGTTGCGGACCGTACGGGAACAACTGCCGGAACTGGCAGGGCAGTTGCCGCCGGTGGAGACCGCCCCCGAGCAGATCGCCGCCGACCTCGCGGCCCAGTTGCGCGGCCGCCGCAGAGGCGAGGGCAAGGGCAAGGTCACCACCCCGCTGGCGGTGGCGATCACCAAGAGCGACGTCCTGCGCGCCTGGCTGCCGCACGGCTCGGCCCTGGGCCGTCCGGCCGTCCGTACGGGAGCCCTGGACGACAGCGACCGGGTCGCCGTGGACCAGGACGCCCGTGCACTCCTCGACGAGTGGGACGGCGGGGTGCTCTATCGCCAACTCGACCGGGACTTCGCCGAGTTCTCACTCTTCTGCCTCTCCGCCCTTGGCTCACCGCCGCCCGCCGAATCGCCCTCGGACGCCCCGAAGTCGGGGCCCCGGCCACTGCGCGTCGAGGATCCACTGCTGTGGCTGCTCGGCAGGCGCGGCCTGCTTCCCGTCCGCACGGCACGTACCGCCCGGAAGGGACGTGAGCCCCGATGACGCTCCGTCAACTGCACTACACCTCCGCCCCGCCCGGCCCCGACGGCTCCGGCTTCCGCTTCACCGCCACGAGCCCGGACACCGACCCCGCACTGCTCCGGCTGGCCGAACCACTCCTGGGCTACGAACCGCCGCGCGACTCCCCGGCCCGGCCGACCGAGGCCGAACTGCCCGCCTTTCCCGTCGCGTTCGGCTTCAGCCTGCTGCCCGACGGCACCGGGGTGCTCAGCCGTACGCGCTACACCGGCGCGGACTACAGCGGCCGCTACGGCAACTTCCACGCGCACGCCCTGCTGGTTCCGCCGGGAGCCGGTCTGCCGGGCGGGATGCTGCCCATCGCGGCCTGGGAGTCGCCGGACTGGCGGACCGTCACACCGGTGGACGGTGCGCCGCCGCTGGCGGCGGTGAGCCCCGGCGACCGGATCGGACGGCAGCAGCTCACGGCCTTCGCCCGGCGCCGGGCCGAACGCCTCGCACCGTTCCTGTCCGACGTGCGGCGGCTGTTCGAGGACGAGCGGGCACCCACCCTGGTGATGGTCGAGGAGGGCGCGGAGGAAGTCGCCCTGTGGGTCGCCCTGGCCTGTGCGGCGCTGCCGCCCGCATACGCGCCGACGCTGACCTTCACCACGTACACCCGTCGCCCCTACCTCGCCGAGCAGCAGATCGTGGGGGTGCTCGCGGACGCCGAATTCGGGTACGCCTCGGCCGACCTGGGCCACCAGTTCCGCTTCCACCACTGCCTCGGCGGCACGTCCAGCGATCCCCGCACCGCGCCCTGGGCGGCGGTGGCCGCCCGCGTCTGGCTGGCGGGCCGGCCCGACCTCCTGGTCCGGGCGGCGGCCGACGCGCCCTTCGACGCGGAGGTACTCGCGTCCCGCGCGCTGTACGAGGGCATCCCCCTGGAGGCGGCCGGCCGTGCCGCCGGCACCGCGTGGGCCCTGCGCCACGCGGACCGGCAGGACGAAACCTTCTGGCAGCGTTTCCTGGAGACCCTGCTCACCGAGGACACCGACGGCACCGGCACCGACGCGCTGCCCGGGCTGCTGGACGCCCTCGCGGCTCAGTGGCCGCCCGAGGTCACCGAACCCCTCGCGCGCGACACGGTGCGCGCCGCGATCGACGGCCGGGGCGCGGTGCCCAGCAGTCTCCACTCGGCGCTGACCCCGGAGGCCTGTGTCGAGCTGGCCCGGGAGCTGGGTCCCCGGCTCACCGTCCTGCTCGCCGATCCGCACGTACCGACCGAGCGGCTCCTCACCCTGCTGAGCCTGGGCGAAACGCTGGCCACCCACCTCGTCGGACACCCGCCGCCGGCCGCGCCGGGGGTGCGGCTGGCCGACCATCTGCTGGCGCGCGCCGCGGACGGCGCCCCCGGATCCGGGCCGTCCGCCCGCGAAGTGGCGGCCGCGGTGTCCGGGCACGGGTCGCGGGGCGTACGCGGCGCCCTGCTCGACCGCCTCAACGACGTGGCCCTGTCCGGCGACCCGATCCCGGTGGTACCCGTACTGGCCGGCCTGGACGCCACGCTGGACCCGGCCGAGCTGGCCGACTATCCCCACCTGCGCGCGGCCGCGGCCGCCGGACGCGGGACGCGGGATCCCGACAGCGGACTGCGGATGATGAACCGGCTGATCCGGGAGGCGAAGTGGCAGGAGACCGCCGATCCCTCCGTCCTGCGGACCGCGTTCCTGCTGACCTGGCCCGGGCGGCGGCCCTCGATGGACGACGCGCTGATGCTCCTTGCCCAGACCCCGCCGGATCTGCTGACGGCCAGCGGTCTCGATCACCAACTGGCCCGCACCGCGCTCGCCGCCGACGCCGCCGACCCGGACGCCCCAGAGGTGGCACGGGCCCTGCTGTCCGCCCTGCCACCGGGCCTCGGGCTGACCGAACCACGCGTGCGTGACGGGCTGAACCTGCTGCTGCACGCCGAGGACATCCGCACCGGCCACGCCGAGCGCGGCTTCACCGCGTACGCCATCGCGCTGCGCGACCGGGCCCGCCCGCTGGACGACAGCCTCGAACGCAGGCTGGCCCGCGGTCTGGTGGCCCGCATCCTCAGCGGTGCCACCCCCGAGAGTTCCGTCCGTCCGGGCGTGGCCGGGACGATGCTGCGGGACGAGCTGGAGCAGCTCGTGCGCTTCGGCGACGAGGGCTTGATGGACACGTACGAGGCAGAGGCCCGGAGTTCGGTGACCCTTGACCGGCTGCAGCGCGACCCGTCACATCTGGCCGCCCTGTTCATCGCGTGGAACAGCTTCGGCGACTTCAACCCTGCCTGGGACCGCGTCCGGCTCCGCCTGCTCGACCAGTTCCTGAAACCGGCCGTACGCAGACTGCCGGAACCCCATCTGTCGGCGGCCGAGTCGGAGCTGACCGATGTGAGCAGCACCTGGGCCGAGCGGTGGCGGGACTGGTACCGGCCGGGCCTGGCCCGCCGGTGGGGGCGCCGTCGCGGGTCCGGAGCAGGCGGCGCCCGCCCCTCGAAGGGCTGGCGCGACGCGGGCCCCGGCACGGTGGAGACACAACCGGGAGCGGAGGAACACTGATGTCCTTGAGCGATCTCTTCTCCGGCTCCCCCTGGGTGTCCGCCCTCGTCGTCCTGCTCTTCATACAGTCGCCGGTCATCGTCTGGAACCTGCTGCGTTCCGCGCCCGTCGCGTACGCGCAGTACGTCACGGTGACCGGCAAGAACCTGGGTCCATGGCGGCCCGGGACCTACGACCCCCGCGTGCGGCCGCCCGGCGGAGCCGAACCCGCCTACCGGGCCTATTGGGCACAGCAGGCGTGGACGGACGCCGTCAGCGCCACGGCGATGGGCGCGACCGACATCTGGCGGCGCGTGGTGGACGTATGGATGAAGGACCGGGTCCGCTCGATGTGGAACCTCTACCGGAAGCCGTACGGAAGGCGGGAGACGTGGGAGGTGCTCTTCCTGCGGTTCTTCAGCGTCGGCGTCGCCCTGGGCGCGCTCCTCGGCAGCCTCGCCGCCGCCGCGACCGCCGTCGCCACGACGCTGGTGTTCGGGGTACTGCTCTGCACCGGCTGTGCCGCACTGGTCCTGGCGGCTCTGTGCGTGCGCGGCATCGACACGGGCAGGCTCGTCGTGGGGCGGATCCGGATGAAGTGCCCCCACCCGGGGTGCTATCACTCCGTGGCGCTCCCCGTGTACCGGTGTCCCGGCTGCCGCCATCCGCACAGTTCGCTGCGGCCCGGCCGCTACGGCGTCCTGCGCCGCGTCTGCGAGTGCGGCCAGGTGCTCCGCACCAGCTTCCTCACCGGGCGGCACCGGCTCGACGCCGAGTGCCCCGAGTGCTCCCTCCCGCTCCCGGACGGCCTCGGCTCGGCCCGGCTCGTCCATGTGCCGCTGATCGGCGGCACCTCCTCCGGCAAGTCGATGCTGCTGCAGGCGATGGTCGCCGGGCTGCTCGCGCGAATGAAGGGCGGGGAGCTCTCGGTCCGCTTCGCCCGGGACGCGGACCGCCGGGAGTACGAGCGCGACGCGGCCCAGCTCGCAGCCGGCGGCGGCATCGGCAAGACCACGGCCGTCCAGCCGACCGCGGTCATGCTGTACGTCGGGAAGCGCTACCGCAAGCGGCTGCTGTACCTGTACGACCCCCGGGGCGAGAACCTGGAATCCCCCCAGCGGCTGCGCGAGCAGGAGTATCTCGCCCATGCCGACGCCCTCGTACTGGTCGTGGACGCGCTCGCGGACCCCTCGGTGTACGCCGGACTGCCCCCCGACGAACGTACGCGGGCCGATCTGGCCTCCCCTTCGGCGGAGAGCCCGATGCACACCTACGAACGGCTCTCCGGTGAACTGGCCGCCATGTCGGGGCGCCGCCGGCGTACTCCGGTGGCGGTCGTGGTGACCAAGAAGGACGTGCTCCACCGACTGGACTCACTGCCGACGCTGACGGACGGCGTCGACGGCTGGCTGCGGGCCGTGGGGCTGGAGAATCTGGTCCGCGGCCTCGAACACGACTTCGGGGCCTGTCGGTTCACCGCGCTGAGCGCGCAGGACGCCGTCGGCACGCAGCCCCACGCGGCCGAACGGCGGCATGCGGCGGAGCCGGTCCTGTGGCTTCTGCGCCGTACCGGACTGCGGATCAAGAAAGCGCGCCCGGCGGTTGCTTCCGGTCGGATTCCGCCACGGCCGACAAGGGATCCGGGTGTTGCCGAAAGCTCCTGACGGCAGCTCAGAGCCACGAGTATCTTCGATGAGGCAGCCCGGAAACGGGCGAGTCTGCGGAGGGGGAGCCGGAGATGACGCAGGTGCCCACCCACGTGTGCCGGCAGCGCCGCGTGATTCTCGGGATGTTCGCGGTGTCGGTGGCTGCCGTCCTGCTGCTCCCCCTGGGCGCCCTGGTCCTCGCTCTCACGAGCGGATAGCCGATCGGACGGACAGCGGATCAGGCGGACGGCGGATCAGGCGGAAAGCCGATCCAGACTGAGGGGGACGAACCGTGAGCGATATCCCAGGCGGAGCGATGGCCAGCCGTCCGGTCCATTTCTTCTGGATACTGGACACCTCGTATTCCATGGGGGTCAACGGAAAGATCGGCGCGCTCAACTTCGCCATCAAGGAAGCCCTGCCCGAGATGCGGGCGGTGGCCAAGGACAATCCGGCGGCCTCGCTGATGGTGCGGGCCCTCACCTTCTCCACCAGCGCGCGCTGGCAGCAGCCGACCTCCACACCGGTGGACGACTTCCACTGGCAGGACGTCCAGCCGGACGGCATCACCAATCTCGGTGAGGCGCTCAAGCTGGTCGCCCGTGAGCTGGAGATGCCGCCCATGCCGGAGCGGGCCCTGAAGCCCGTCCTCGCACTGGTCTCGGACGGGCAGCCCACCGACGACTGGCGCTCCGGCCTCAGAGCGGTCGACGCCACGCCCTGGGGCAAGCGCGCCGTGCGGGTCTCGATCGGCATCGGCGAGGACGTCGACCGGGCCATGCTCAAGGAGTTCCTCGCCAACCCGGAGCTGGAGCCGTTCGACGCCAACAGCCCCAAGCAGCTGGCCGCCGCCATCCGCTGGGCGTCAACGGTGGCCGTCAAGGCGGCCTCCACCCCGGTCGCGGCCGCGGCCGACGCCAAGACGCTGGGCGGCGGGTACGCGCCCTACGCCCCGCCCACCGTGACGACGGCCGACGACGATGACGACGTGTGGTGACCGTGCCCGGCGCGGCTGAAGCGACCGGCTTGTCCTCGGGTGACCACTGGCGGATCCACTGCGAACACGTGATGGGCCCGCACAAGAAGAACTACCAGGACGACGCCTCCGCCGAGCTGGTCCCCGGCCGGGACGCCGCGGTGCTCGCGGTCGCCGACGGACACGGCTCCGCCGCCCACGCCTACAGCCATGTGGGCGCCCAGTACGCGGTGAAGATCTTCATCCGGCTGGGCAAGGAGTTCGCGGAGCGGGCCCTGCGCTCACTGCCCCTGCCCCGGCTCAAGGCCGACGCCGAGGACCGGATGCCCCGCGAGCTGGTCCGGTCCTGGCAGCACGAGGTCCTGGAGCACGCCCGGCGCAAGGCCGGCGGGCCGGACTCCACGCCGCCCGCCGCGGAAGGAGTGCGGCAACAGGATCTGGTGCCGTACGGGACGACGCTGATCGGCGCCGTCATCACCCCGGGGCTGCTGGTGGGCTGGCAGCTCGGGGACGGCGAGCTGGCGGTGGTCGACCCGCGGGGGAAGATCCGGCTGCCGCTCGATTCCGGCCTGCCGGAACTGGGCGACGAGACGGACTCGTTGTGCAGCCGGCAGGCCTGGGACCTGATGCGGGTGCACTGGTCCCCGATCACCGCGGCGGACAGTTCACCCGCGCTGGTGCTGCTGTCGACGGACGGGCTCTCCAAGAGCTTCGTGGACCGCCAGGGCTTCCAGGACTTCGTCCGGGGCACCTATGAACGGCTGCGGGAGCAGGGCCCCTCGGCGGTCGCGGACGATCTGCCCAAGTGGCTGGCCCAGGCGGCGAAGTACTCGGGCGACGACACGACGGTGGCCGCGGCCTGGCGGGCGGCGACCGGCCCGAGCGGCACCTCGGCGAGCACCTGGACCGGTACGGAGGAAGAATGACGAACGGCATGCTCCCCCCTGGCACCACGCTCACCGACGAGGACGGCGGGGGCGTGATGATCGACGTTCTCCTGGGCTCAGGAGGCCAGGGAGAGGTGTACCGGGTGCGCACCCCCGCCGGGGAGCGTGCCCTCAAGTGGTACTACCCCGGCTGCGCCACCGATCAGCAACTGCAGATCGTGGAGGACCTGGTGGGCCGCGGCTTCACCGACGAGCGGTTCCTCTGGCCCCAGCAGGTCGTTCAGGACAACGCCGGGGGCTTCGGCTATCTGATGGACCTGCGCCCGGACCGCTTCCGGGGCCTGCCGGAGCTCTTCCGCCGCCAAGTGAGCGTCCAGTACCAGGAGTTGGTCACCGCCGGGATCCACATGGTGGAGGCGTACAAGGCCCTGCACTCCAGAGGCGTCGCCTACCGCGACATCTCCTGGGGCAACATCTTCTTCGACCCGGCCACCGGGGACGTACTGGTCTGCGACAACGACAACGCGGTGGTGGAGGGGGCAGTGTCGGGCATCGCCGGCACGATGGAGTTCATGGCCCCGGAGCTGGTGCGCGGCGACGACGGCGCGACGCCCAGCACTCAGACGGACCTGCACTCCCTGGCCGTACTGCTCTTCATGCTGCTGATGAACCATCACCCCCTCAAGGGCATCGCGGAGTTGCGGATCCGCTGTCTGGACGAGGCCGCCGAGAAGAAGCTGTACGGCACGAATCCGGTGTTCGTCTTCGATCCCGCCGATCAGTCCAACCGCCCTGACGCGCACGAGCAGACCACCGTGCTGGCCACCTGGGGCGTCGCGCCTCCCGCCCTGCAGGATCTGTTCGTGCACAGTTTCACGGAGGGGCTCAGGGAGCCGTCCCGGCGGGTGCGCGAGTCGCAGTGGCGGGAGACGCTGAGCAAGATCCGCGACACCATCGTGATCTGCGCCGACTGCGGCCGGCAGAACATGACCGAGCCCGACGCCCAGACCGCCCCCACCTGCTGGAGCTGCGGAAAGACCCTGGTCATGCCCGCCCGGCTGGTGGTCACCACCGCGCATCCGCGCACCGTCCGCACGGTTCGGCTCGGCCGGGACGCCCGTCTCTACGGGCATCATCTGGAGGCTGAGCCCAAGCGCCACGACTACTCCACCAACGCGGTCATCGCGGAGCTGTCGGAGAACCCGAAGCGCCCCGGCCAGTTCGGGCTGACCAACCGCTCCCAGGAGGTCTGGCACGCCCGCCGTACGGACGGCACGGCGCAGGAGGTCGAACCCGGCCGCTCGGTGTCGCTGCGGCCGGGGCTCGGGGTGGATCTGGGCGGCGGGGTGGAGGCCGTGGTGCACTCGTCCTGAGGACGAGGCGGCGGGGTGGAGGCGTGGTGCACTCGTCCTGAGGGACGGCCGGTCCGGTGTCTGTGGCCCAACCATCCCTGAACCGGGCCGTGTTGGGTCGGTTCAGCCGCCGAGGGCGCGCATGATGCCCTCGGAAAGGACCAGCGCGCTGCTGCCGGTGCCGACGCCCAGGCTCACGGTGTTGAGCCAGGCCCGGATCCTGCCGTGGTCGGGCGGCTCGTTGCTCGCCTCGGCGCGGGCCAGTTCGGCGCGCACCGCTTCGGCCTCGGGCGGCGCCGACGGGCCGAGTTCGCGGACGAGGTCGGTGGCCAGCCGCAGCGCTTCGGCGGTCGAAGTCCCGCTGTTGTAGACGGTGTTGTGCTGGACGGTGTGGTCGCCCGCCTGGACCGGGCCGGTGATGGGGCCGTTGAAGTTGAAGTTGCTGCTCATGGGTGCTGCCTCCTCGGGGAGTTGCTCACGGACGGCCGGGCGGGCCCTGCTGGCCTCCGCCGCCCTGCGCGGGACCGGGCGGGGGCGTGTGCTGCTGGTGGTTGACCTGCTGAAGGTGGTTGCCGAACTGCGCGGGGCCGGTGATCGGGCCCGCGAAGTTGTAGGTCTGCGCGTTGACGATCCGCTTCTCGGTCTCCTCGAAGTCGGAGGTGTCGACGTGGTGTTCCCTGAGAAAGGCACCGGTGGCCAGGAGCACGCCCTGCTCCAGCCGCTTGAAGTAGTGGGAGGTGTCGCGCCGTTCGATGTACCCCATGCGGTCCCAGTCCGCGATCGCCTCGCGCAGCCCGTTCTCCGCGCCGTAGTCCCAGTCCGTCCGGCCCTTGCGGATCTCCTTGCGGACCTGGCTCAGCAGGCGGGCCTTGCGGCGCAGCCGAGCACCCTCGCCGTTCAGTCGCCCCAGAGCGCCGAACAGTGTGTGCCGGAAGCCGCGGTTGACCGTGCGGACGGTGTCCCACCACAGCCGTACGGGGCCGGTCGGCAGGTACTCCACCGCGTCGAAGCGCTCGGACAGCGGCGGTATCACATACGCGGTGACCTCCCACGTCAGACGGGGCATCAGCAGGTGCGCCCGCAGATGCATGGTCACCACCACCCGCCCGCCCGGTCCCAGCATGCGCAGACACAGATACGTCTCCGCGCCCGCGCCCGTCTGCACCGTCCCGCTCTTCACCAGTTGCTTGGGCACGACGACGACCGGCGGACGGGTGGCGTCCGGCAGCACGTCCTTCCCCAGGTACGACACGTGCAGCCCGCGGACGTACAGCCGATTGCGGGCGTGGAGTGTCTCAAGGCCCACGATCTTGGGCATCTCGACGGCCAGGTAGTGGTGCAGATCGGCGGCGTCGAACGGGATGATCTGCTTGTCCCGGCCCTGGTCGTCCTTGGCCGGACGGCTCACGTCGACCGCGTCCCAGACCGACTCGGTGATCCGCCAGCCGCTCCCCACGAAGGGATTGATCCTCTCCACCGCGGCGTGGTACGCGACGAAGTTCGCCCGCTTCATGGACTCCAGCCGCTGCTCCACCTCCGGGTCGAGCGGCGGCGCCAGGTCCATCGCGGGGGCTCCTTCCCGTCCCAGCAGCAGTGCCGCGCGCCGTGCCCCCAACTCGGACCCGTGGGCCACCCACCAGGCGGCCACCAGCGTCACGACGGCCACCACGGCCGAGGCCGCGGCCATGCCCTGGCTACCGGCGACGACCTGCCACAGCGCCACCGCCGTCGCCGCCGGCAGTGCTATCGCCGCCACGGCCAGCGCCTGGTCCCGGCGCCGCCACCGGGCGATGGCCTGCCGCGTATGCCGTATCAGCGCGACCAGGTTGATCCCCTGCGGCAGCGCCACCGCCTGGAGCCCGTCCTCCACGTACTCCTCCCACACCGCCCGTGCGAGGACCTCGTCGAGGTGGACCGTGGCGCACAGCCGGCGGGTCACAAGATCCGTACGGTACTTCGGCAAGGGCGTGAGACTGGCACTGGTGAGCGGCATACGTTCCCCCCGGCGGCTGCCCAGCACATCCCGGTATCCGGTGTTGTGCGCTGCCTCCACGGTAGGGCTTGCGCAGGTCGCGGGGCGGCACTTCGCTCAACTCCCGTCCTGCCGTTTGTCGTTGTCCCCTCCTCCGCCGTTTCCTGGGTTCGGGTGATGGTATGCGCCGTACAATCCGCTCAGCGCGATGGCGACCGTGGAGAGCGAATTCGGGGTCACTCCCAACGCGATGAACGCTAGGCCGGCAGCCAGGACCGCGAGGAAGACGATCAATTCGGTGCGGCGATGCATGGTGGGCCTTTCGACGGGACTTCGGAAGTCCCAGTTCACCGCGCCAAAGAGATGTTGCGTGAGGCATCAAATAGTTCACCTTGATGCCTCATCATCGGGGGAAAGGCGGGGGCCGGGCGTGCGGCAGTTCAAAGAACTGAGCGAGGACCTTTCGGCGGAGAACCGGGCGCTAGCCGAAGCACTGCGGGAGCTGCACCGCCTCCTCGACGAGTCACTGAACTCGTATTCGACTCGAACTTCGTGCGACAAGGGCGCCATGTCGCTCTACCTCGCGGGAAAGCGGATTCCCCCTTGGGATTGGATCTCAGAACTTCACCAGGAGGCCCTCAAGAAGACAGCGGACACATCCGTGGTGACAGCCGAGACGGCGACTCTGCGGGACATCCATGACGCGGCGCTCGAGGCAAGCCCGAGCACGTATCACCAAGTCATCTGGCTGAAAAGGAAATCCAAGTCGCGCGAACTGTTGTTACGCCCTCCACAACATCCCGAGGAACCGCAGCAACGGCGTCCGGAACCAGCCCATTCAGAACCTCTCCCCGTGCCCTGGCGCCTCGCTCAGGTCTCGGCGGAGATCGAGCACGGGCTGCACGGGGAGCGACTGCCCGAACACATCAGAGAACTCCAGGCACTTGAGCGGCATGCGGAAGCGCAGGAATTACTGGCCGTGGCGGCCCGGCGTCCCGTCCCCCAAGCTCTGCACGCGCTGCGCTGCTTGGAGCAGGAGGGGCTCACCTGGGAGGCGAACTTCCTGGTCGGCTTCGCCGCGGCCCGGCCTCCGCGGGACGCCGCGAGGATGGCGGAGACGCTGCTCGGCAGCGAGAATCGCAGCAACGAGCACTTGTTGAAGAATTTCCTCTCCGCGATGTCACGTCGGGAGCCCACGGTGGTCGCCGAAGCGGCACAGCAGCTGGCGATCGTCGACCGAGCGCGGGGTGATGGCCGCCTGCTCTGGTGGGAACTGCTGTCCGTGGCCGGCGACCGGCCGGTGGAGGACATGGCCGACGTCATCGCCGCACTGGGCAGGACGAGCCTGGAACAGGACGGCGTACGTGCGGTGTTCTCGGGAAACTCCTGCCGCAGAAGGGACCGCTGCTCGAAGACGGCGAGGCTGCTGCGTCTCCTCGAAGACAGAGGGTGTACGTCGCAGCAGGAAACGGTCATTCAGGAGGTCGTCAAGCCGCGCATCGGAATCGACCAGGTCGTCGGGCTCGTCAACGCCCTGTACGAGGTTCGGTTGCGTCCTCTGGCCAAGGGGCTGGGGCCACGGGCAGTCCGCGCCCGCGGTGAGGCGAGGTGGCGCGACAAGCTGGCCCGAGCCCTCCGCCGCGCCGGCCTGACGGCCGAGGCCGAACTCGTCCGGCAGGCGCCGCTCGCCTGAAAGGCCGGCCACGACTGCTCGCGGTGGCGGAGTCAGGTCACCAGGAGGTGCGGGTAGGCGACGGCTGCGCCGGAAACACAGGGTCGCCGCCGAACGGTGTGGGCACCGACGCGTCCGGGTCGCCCTGGCCGAGCATCATGTCGGGGTCGAACATGACGATCACGGCGGCTACCAGGAGTACGAGGAGCGGGCCGGCGAGCATGACCAGGAGGAACGCGATCAGGTCGGCCGAGGACTGCGAGGACTCGGTCTGGTGGGTGAGGTGGACGGAGACCGCGGCCATGCCCGTGTAGTGCATACCGGTCACGGCCACGCCCATGACCAGGCTCGCACCCAGGCTCGCCCACAGCGCGTGGATGGAGACCGCCGCCCACAGGGCCGCGGTGGCGGCCGCGATGGCGATCACGACGGACAGCAACACGGTCGGCGCGTCGTAGTGGAGGGTTCCGTTCGTCTGGATGGCGGCCATCCCGAGGTAGTGCATGGCTGCCACTCCGAGCCCGGTGAGCACGCCCGCCACACCCAGGTTCAGCGGCGAGCCGCCTCGGTAGCCGACGAGGAACACGCCCACGGCGACCACCGCGATCGCCACGAAGAGGCTCAGGAGCGTCTTCGTGGCGTCGTAACCGACCAGCGCACCCTGGACGCTGAAACCGATCATGGCGATGAAGTGCATGGTCCATATGCCGCAGCCGATCGACACCGCGCCCAGCGCCAGCCAGCGTGCCCTGTACCGCGGGCGCCGCAGTGAGCGCGTCGTGCACCGCAGCCCGAGGGCAGCCCCCAGGCACGCCATCAGATAGGCGGCGACGGGGGTCGCGGCGCCGTAGTAGAAGTCGGAGACGGTGGCTGCGGCGGTAGCGGTCATGGAGGGTTCCCTTCACGTACGTGACGGCAGGCGGCACCGCAGTCGCGGTGTGCCGGCACGGTGACGTGACGCACGCTCCCGTCCGGCGGTCCGCGGACGTTGCCGGGCCGCGCCGGGCGCGGGCCTCCGGTCGGGAGGGTCGCGGGGACAGGGGGTGCGCTACGGCAGGAGCGCGTGCGGATCGACCGCTCCCGCCCCTGCAGCACGTTCGTACCGGCTCGGCCGGGCGGCCCCGCACAAGCGCACGGACGTCCTGCCGACGGGCGACAGGACACGGGGGACCGAGCGGTCGATTTCAAGCCACCAGGCCGAGCTGTGCATGATTCAAGCACGTGTTTCACACATTTCCTGCACAACCTGGATAGGTGTTAGCCGAATCGATACATCACCACCACTGCCCACAAAGCCCACCAGCAATGGGAGTTCAGTGGCCGGCGCGTCGAAGGCCTGCTTCGCAGGGACCCGCGCTTCGCCCGTCTGTGGTTCAACGGCACTGCCGACCCCTATGGCGAGTTCCGGCCGTGCGGGCGGGGACCGTTCAGCGCGGAATCACCCAGCCCGGTGCCCAGGTCCCGGCGGCGTCGTGACCGGTTGCTGTGGCAGCGAGGTGGGCGCGGAGGGTGGCCAGCGCCGGGTGGGGGTTGTCGCGGTGCCACAGGAGCGAGTGCGGGTAGACGGGCGTCGGGTCGGTCACCGGGATGCGGCGCAGGCCGTGGTCGGCGGGCCAGATGAGGCGGGTGTGCTCGCCCATGAAGGTGGCGAGGGCCGGGGTGTCGGCGATGGTGTCGAGGAGCGCGTCGGAGCCGAAGTTGGGGCCGGTCGCCTCGATGGTGAGACCGAACTCGGCGACGAGGTCGTCGTAGTAGGCGCCCCATTCGGTACCGGGGACGATGCCGGGCATCCAGATGCGGTGCCCGGCTAGCTGGGCGACGGTCACCGACCGGGCGCCCGCCAGGGCGTGGGCCGGGCCGGTGAGGAGCTGGAGCGGCTCGTCGAGCACCCGGACGGACTCGATGCCCTCGGGAAGGGGCCGGCCTGGGGCGGCGACTGCGCGGAAGGACGCGTCGATCGCACCGGACCGGATGGCGGCGACGGCCGTCTCGATGTCGAGCAGCATCACCACGTCGAGGTCGATCTCGGGGTGTGCGCGATGGAAGCCGCGCATCAGGCCCGACTGCGCGCCGCGCGAAGCGATCACGTCGACGCGTAGCGGGCGGCGGCCGGGGCGCACGGACGCGACCGCGCGCTCGTCGACGCGCAGCAGCTCGCGCGCGTGGGGCAGGAACGCCTGCCCGTCGATGGTGAGCTCGGCGCCGCGGGGGGCGCGGGTGAACAACCGCACGCCGAGGGTGCGCTCCAGCGCGGCGATGCGCTTGGAGACGGCCTGCTGGGTGACCGACAGATCGGCAGCGGCTTTCTGGAACTGCCCCGCGTCCGCAACGGCAACGAAGGTACGTACTGCTTCGAGGTCCACGCCGATCCACCCTAGTGAACAACGGCTGGTTGTGAGTCCGTGGCCTGGCAGTTGTTTGACCTGCTGTTGTGCTGCTCGCTTAGCTCTCTCCGGTCAACGTCGGTTTGTTCGGGTGGGACATCGAGGGGGCGCGCTGAGCATGGTGGGCAGGAGACCGTTGGGCCGGCGGTTCGGCTGGCTGTGGGCGGCATACGCGGTGAGCGCCTACGGGTCCGGGCTGGGGTTCGGCGCACTCCCGCTGATCGCCGTGCTGGCGTTGCACGCCAGTCCCGCCGAGGTGTCCGCGCTGTCCGCGGTGGGGCCCGCGGTGGGCGCGCTGATCGCGCTGCCACTCGCCCCGTGGGTGGAGTTTCGGCGCAAGCGGCCGGTCATGATCGCGATGGACCTGACCCGGTTCGCGGCCATCGCGACGATCCCGGTCGCCTACGCCTTCGGACGGCTCAGTTTCGTCCAACTGCTCGTGACCTCGGCCGTGGTCGCCGCAGCCAAGATCGCCTTCAACGCGGCCGCCGGCGCCTACCTCAAGTCCCTCGTCCCGCCGGATGACCTGCTCATCGCCAACGCGCGGTTCGAGTCCACGAACTGGAGCTCCATCGCGGTCGGACCACCGCTCGGCGGGGCGGCGATCGGCCTGTTCGGGCCGGTCACCACCGTGGTGGCCGACGCGCTCAGTCACCTGCTCTCCGCGCTGGGCATCACCGCGATCCGCGACCGAGAAGAAGCGCCGCGAACGACCGACAAGAGCCCGCTGCGGGCGGGCGCACTGCTCGACGGCTGGCGACACATCATGGGCCACCCCGGCCTGCGGCGGCTCTACCTCAACAACATGCTCGTCGCCGGTCTGATCATGGCCACCGAGCCGTTGCTGGCCGTACTCCTGCTTCGCCAACTCGGTTTCCCACCCTGGCAGTACGGCCTCGCCTTCGCCGCCCCCTGCGTCGGCGGACTCATCGGCTCCCGACTGGCCCACCGCGTCGTGACCCGCTACGGCCGGCACGCGGTCTTCCGCACCGTCGGCACCCTGCGCGCCATCTGGCTGATCGGCCTGGCCTTCGTCCAGCCCGGCATCGTCGGCCTCGTCACCGTGATCGCCGTCGAACTGGCGATCATCGTCAACATGAGCCTGTACACCCCGGTGCTCGCCACCTACCGGCTCGAACACACCCCCAGGCATCTCGTCGCCCGCACCCTGTCGGCCTGGTCGATCGGCCAGCAGGCGTCCATCGCCATCCTCACCGCACTAGCCGGTCTGCTCGGCGACGTCACCAGCCCACGCACCGCTCTCACGGTCGCGGGACTACTCATTCTGACCACCCCGCTCCTACTGCCCCGCCCCGACCAGACGTCGCAGCAGGAACCGGGACTGTCCCGCAGCCACTCATGAAGCCCCGCAACCCGCCGCTGAAGCCCGCGGACCTCAGCCGGCCCGCCGGTACCCGTCCGCGGCGACCAGGCGCACACCACCAGCAATGTCTAGTAGCCCAAGTGGTGGATGACGCTTCGAAGTTCGTCGAGCGCTTCCTGGCGCCTGCCGGTGGTGATCCCCGTGACGACGAGGCCGCGCACGGTCCAGACGAGTGCCTGGGCACGGGCGCGTGCGGCCTCGTGCGGGAGGCCGTCGCGCTCGCCCAGGGTGGTGAACAGGGTGGTCCAGTCCTCCAGGGAGTCGAGGAACTCGCGGTAGGAGTCGGGGTCTTGGACGGCGAGGCCGAGGACGTAGAAGAAGGCGCTGATCCTCGGGCCTTGGGCGGGGTCGAGGTAGAAGCCTTCGAGTAGTCGCAGGGCGTCCTCGTAGGTGCCCTCGGCGGAGACGGCGCGCAGGGCCGTCTGCTCCTGCTGGCGCAGTTCGCTGAGGAGGGCGGCGAGAAACCCGTCGCGGGAACCGAAGTGGTGGATGAGCATGCGATGGCTGGTGCCGAGGTGTTCGGCGAGCTTGCGCAGCGTCAGGTCGCTGAGCCGGCCTCCCCGTTCCGCCAGCAGATCCTGGCCTTTGCGGAGTAGTTTCGCGCGGGGCGTCTCGTCGCTCATGTCCCTCTCTGACCGTTCCGGCGGGCCAGTCTAACCGAGGGTTTCGACGGGCTTGCCCAGCCAGGTGAGGGCGGCGACGACCAGGGTCTCGACGCCCGTGGTGAGGGTGGGTTCGAGGACCGGGGCGAAGCGCGGTGAGTGGTTGGTGGGCAGCTGGTCGAACCGGCCGTCGCGGAGCGCGGCGGTGACCGTGTCCGCGTCCAGTCCGCCCCAGAACCAGAACACCGTGGGGGCGCCTGCGGCTTCGCCCAGTACGCCGATGTCCTCGCCCGCGGTGAGGGGCGGCAAGGGAAACAGCCGCTGCTCGCCGAAGTGTTCGGCGAAGGCCGCCACGGTGGTCTCCGTGGCGTTCGGGTCACTGATCAGCGGAGGGACGGCGATCGTCCATTCCAGCTCGGGCGGACGGGGCGCGGCGCTGGCGGTGGCCTCGCTGCGGATGATCCGCTCGATCGCTTCATGGACCAGCGTGCGGGTCCGGGCGGAGTAGGTGCGGACGTTGATGCCCAGTTCCGCGGTGTCGGGGATGATGTTGTCCTTGGTCCCGGCCTGGAGCCGCCCCACGGTGACCACGGCGGACTCGGAGGGCGGGACCTCGCGCCCGACGATGCCCTGGAGCCGGGTGACGACGTGCGCCGCCATCAGGACCGGGTCGACGGTCGCCTCCGGGCGGGATCCGTGTCCGCCCCGGCCGTGCAGGACGACCTTCGCGGAGTCCCCGGCGGCCATGATCGGCCCCGAGGCATGTCCGATGGTGCCGGCGGGCAGCGGGCCGACGTGCTGGCCGAGCACGATGTCCGGCTTGGGGAACCGGCGGAACAGCCCGTCGTCGACCATGTCCCGTGCTCCGCGCCCGAGTTCCTCGGCCGGCTGGAAGACGACGAGCAGCGTCCCGGACCAGCTGCCGGGGTCGCGGGCCAGCAAAGTCGCGGCACCGAGCAGACAGGTGGTGTGCATGTCGTGGCCGCAGGCGTGCATCACCGGCACTTCCTGTCCGTCGGTGTCGGTGGCCCTAGCGGTGCTCGCATACGGCAGGCCGGTCTCCTCCTCCACCGGAAGCGCATCGAGGTCGGCGCGTACCAGCACCACCGGCCCGTCTCCGTTGCGCAGTACTCCCACCACGCCCGTCCCGCCGACCTGCTCCGTCACGTCGAAGCCGAGAGGCCGCAGGGCGCTCGCCACGAGCCCCGCGGTGCGGTGCTCCTGCAGGGACAGCTCAGGGTGCTCGTGCAGGTCCCGGTAGAAGTCCGCGAGTTCGGAGACCAGCTGGTCGAGACCGGTCCATACGGTGCCTGTCAAGGGAGTCGCTCCTTCGCCCGGAAAATTCAGTTGTTCCAATGGTACACACGTGATGTTCCAATGGTACATTGCCGGGAACGTGAACAGCCGAAAGACGTCGGCGGCCACCCCAGGCCGATGTCGGCCATCCGGTCCCGAGGCAACCCACCGTCCCTCGCGACCGTCCACGCGGAGCCTCTGATCACCTACGCCGCGGCCCGGCTCCCGCTGGTCCCGCCCGGCAACACCACGCCCAGGAGAGGAGCGCACGTGCTCCACCATCAGGAAGTCGGTCAAGGCCCCCTGGCCGTGCTGCTGCACGGCCTGACAGAGAACGGCACGGCCTGGGACCCCGTCATCGGGCCGCTCGCCACGACCCATCGGGTCCTCACCCTCGACCTGCGCGGTCACGGACGCTCACCCGCGCAGCCGCCGTACGACATGCTGACCCTCGCCGAGGACGTCCACGCCACCCTGGACGCCGTGGCACCCCAGGAACCGCCGCTGATCATCGGGCACTCCCTCGGGGCAATGGTCGCCACCGTGTACGCCGCCATGCATCCGGTACGCGCGGTGGTGAACGTCGACCAGTCGCTCGACCTCGCGTCCATGCAGCGGACGGTGCTGGACATGCTGCCGAGGCTGCGAACGGCGGAGTTCACCAACGCACTCGACGAGATGTTCACGCAGTTCGAGGCCGGCGCACTCTCCCCGGCCGAGTCCGCACGCCTCTACGACCTCCGTCGCTACGACCGCGACGTCGTCCTGGGGATCTGGGGCGGAGATCTAGAGCAAGCCGGCCCGGCCGAACTCACGGAACTCGCGGCCGGGTTGCTCGGCGCGATCAACGCGCCCTACCTGGCGCTGCACGGCACCGAGCCGGGTCCCGAATACCGGACCTGGCTGGCCGGAACCGGTCCGACCGTCACCGTCGAGGCATGGCTCGGCACCGGCCATTACCCGCACCTGGTGCACCCGCAACACTTCGTCAACCTCGTGCGACGCGTGGACATGGAACACCGGACCGCGACACATCGGTGAACCCGCGTGACCGGGCTCGACGCCACGGCCCAGCCCTGAGCTCCCCCTGAAACCCACGAGGTTCGCAAGGCGACGGAGCCCACTGGCCGCCAACCCCCTCGGGCCGCTTCGGCGGCGAAGCTCCGACCACTTCAGGAGACGCTGGTGTCAGAGGTATACATAACGGTTCTGCTCCCGGTGGCGATCGTCATCACGATGTTCGGTCTTGGACTGACCCTGACCACGGCCGATCTGGCGCGGGTCTTCCAGGCTCCCAAGGCCGCCGTCGTCTCGCTGTTCTGCCAGGTCCTCGTACTGCCCGCCATCGCCTTCGGCCTCACCGTCGCGTTCGGGCTCGCGCCGGAACTGGCGGTCGGGATGATGCTGCTGGCGGCGTCGCCCGGTGGCCCCTCGGCGAGCCTCTTCAGTCATCTGGCCGGCGGTGACGTGGCGCTCAACATCGCCGTGACCGCGATCAACTCAGTCATCGCGATGGTGACCTTCCCCGTCATCGCCCAGGTGTCGATGGCCCACTTCCTGGGCGAGGGCCGCTCGATCGGGCTGCCGGCGGACAAGCTGATCCAGGTCGTCGTGACCGTGGTGATCCCGGTCGTCGTCGGCATGTGGGTGCACCACCGGTACACCGCGTGGGCCGAGCGCATGCGGGGTCCGGTCAAGGTCGGATCGGTCATCGTCCTGGTGGCGGTCATCATCGGCGCGGTGTCGCAGCAGTACGACGTCCTGCTGGACAACGCGGGCACGCTCACCGTCATCACTCTGCTGTTCTGCCTGTGCAGCCTGACCATCGGCTACTTCGTGCCGCGGCTGTTCCGGGTGGGTCTTGAGCAGGCCATCGCCTCGGCCATGGAGATCGGGATCCACAACGCGGTGCTCGCGATCACCGTGGCGATCACGGTGCTGGACAACCCGACGATGGCCATCCCGCCCGCGGTGTACGGCATCTTGATGTACTTCCCCGTCGCGTTGGTCGCGTACGGGTTCGCCCGAAGAGCGGGCGTCGCGAATCTCGAAGGCGTGTCCGACTGACATAGCCACGCACATGCCATAGAGCGCGCCATTCTCGGCCACCACCCCACCCGTCGAGCGATGGCCTCCGTCACGGCCGACACGATCTGCGGCAGCTGTGGCGTCACGCTCAACGCCTGCCATCAGGCGTTGTACGCGGACCTGGCTCCAGCAAGGGCAATCCCCACACCCCGTCCACCGGATGAACCCGCGTGGCGGAAAAGCGCCCTTGTGTCGACCGATCAGTCGGTCGAACTCCCCACGGCGTTTGTCAGGGGCACGGCTTATCCGGATCCAGACCGCCCCTGCTGCGCCTCACGGGCCCCGACCCCGCGCGGGCCCACCACTTCCCCTCGGAGGAACGAAACGTGAGAATCAAACGCACCACCCCTCGCAACGGCACGGCGGGACGAACCCGGCTGATCGCCGTAGGCACCGGACTCGTGGCCGCGGCAGCGTTCACCGTCCCCAGCGCGAACGCGGCCGACGTCCAGGCCTTCAGCGCCACCGAGCTGAACACGGTGCAGGAGTCGGTACTCGAGTCCGACATCGCCGGTACCGCCTGGGCCGTCGACCCCGAGACGAACCGCGTGCTCGTCACCGTCGACAGCACGGTCTCCGACGCCGAGATCGCGCAGATCAAGGAGGACGCGGGCAGCAACGCCGATGCCCTCACGATCGAGCACACCTCGGGCGAGTTCAAGCCCTTCATCGCGGGCGGCGACGCCGTCTACGGAACCGGCCTCCGCTGTTCGCTCGGCTTCAACGTCATCAAGGCCGGCGTCACCTACTTCCTGACCGCGGGCCACTGCGGCGAGGCCGTCTCGACCTGGTACTCCGACTCCGGTCTGACTGCCGCGCTGGGCACGACCGTCGGCTACACCTGGCCGATCAACGACTACGCGCTGGTCCGCTACACCAACCCGTTCGTCTTCAAGCCCGGAATAGCGGGCAACACCAACATCGTCAGTTCCGGCAACGCCACCGTCGGCCAGGCGGTGATCAGTGACGGCTCCACCAGCGGCAGGCGCACCGGCACCGTGACCGCCGTCAACGCCTCCATCAACTACGGCGGCGGATTCGTGCTCTACGACTTGATCCAGACCGACATCTGCGGTGGGGTCGGCGACTCCGGCGGCCCCCTCTACACCGCCGGCGGCGTCGCGCTCGGCCTGACCCACGGCGGCACCGGTGACTGCACCTCGGGCGGCACCACCTTCTTCCAGCCCGTGACCGAAGCCCTCAGCGCCTACGGCGTCAGCGTCTACTGACCGGCACGCGTCGGATCGGCATCCGCACGGCTCGGCCTGCGGCAGGCAGTCGGCGAGCCCCCGCACGCAAGTGACGTGTGGGGGCTCGTCGTTACCCGGGTGCCGGGGAGGCCGTCGGCAAGGCCGAGGGGGGTCTTTCCGCATCGGCCGCGATCAAGTCTCCCACCCTGCTCGCATTCCCCATTTCGTCTGAGCGATTGAAGATTGAAGGACGACGATGACTGATCAGCAACGTCAGAACCTTGGCGACCTCGGTCTCTTCACCGGTGCCCCGCAGCACGAGAACTTCTGCCGGATCAAGGACTTCGCGGATACCCGGGAGACGGTTCCCTCGTCGAAGCCGTACGCCTGGCCCGTGGGAAAGTCGATCACGTTTCCTGATGCGTACGAGTTCGACGGCACCGTCCGGTCGACCGAGGAGTTCCTGGCCGACACGGACACCGCGGCGCTTCTCGTGCTGATCGACGGCGAGATCCGATACGAGCGATACCTGCTCACGGGAGGGCCGGACGTGCCGTGGCTGTCCATGTCGGTGTCCAAGAGCTTCGTCTCCGCCCTCGTCGGCATCGCGGTCGAGGAGGGGCACATCCGGAGTATCGACGAGGCGATCAGCGCTTACGTGCCGGTGCTGCCCGGCTCCGCGTTCGACGAGGTCACGATCCGGAACGTCCTGCGGATGTCGTCCGGCGCCCGCTGGAACGAGGACTACAACGACCCCGACTCCGACATCTTCCGGCTCAGCCTGGCCACCGTGGGTTTCGGCGGCACACTCGACGACTTCGTCGCGAGCATGGTGCGCGAGAGCGAGCCGGGCACCGTCTGCCGCTACAACTCCGGGGAGACGCAGGTGCTTTCCCTGCTCGTGGCCCGGGCGACCGGGCGCTCGATGGCCGACTACATGCAGGAAAAACTGTGTGAGCCGCTCGGCATGACCTCGCCCGGATACTGGATCGTCGCCCCGGACGGAACGGAGATGGCCTACGGCGGGCTCAACCTCACCGCCCGCGACTACGCCCGGATCGGCGAACTGTACCGGGGCGGCGGCGCATGGCAGGGCGAGCAGATCGTCCCCGCGGCGTGGGTGCGCGACTCGGTGGCGGTCGCCGCCCCTCACCTGGAGCCGGGCCGCCCGATCGTCGGCGGCCACCCCATCGACCTCGGTTACGGCTACCAGTGGTGGCTCCCGGCCGGGGACCGCGGCGAGTTCAGCGCGATCGGTGTCTACAACCAGTTCGTCTACGTCGACCCGACCGCCCGCACCACCATCGTCAAGCTCTCCGCCAACCGCAGGTACGGCACCTCCACGGAGGAGTCCACCAACCGCGAGATGGAAACGGTCGCCTTCCTGCGCGCGATCGCCCGACACGACAACTGACAGGGCCTGTCCCCCCACATGGCCGGCGTCTCAGAGCCCCAGCGACTTGGCGATGATCGTCTTCAACACCTCGGTGGTGCCGCCCAGGATGCGGGAGATGCGGGCATCGGTGTACAGCCGGGCGATGGGGTACTCCCGCATATAGCCGTAGCCGCCGTGCAGTTGAAGGCAGCGGTCGATCACCCGGCCCTGCAGTTCGGTGGTGAAGACCTTGACCTTCGCGGCGTCGGCGGCCGACAGTTCGCCGGCGTCGTGCGCGACCAGGGCACGGTCGACCAGGAACCGTCCGGCCTCGATCTCGGCCGCGCAGGCGGCGAGTTCGAACTTGGTGTTCTGGAAGGACGACACGGTGGTGCCGAACACCTTCCGGTTCTGGACGTACTCCAGGGTCGTGGTGAGCGCCGCTTCGGCCGCCGCCTGCGCGGCGACGGCGATGCCGAGGCGTTCCTGGGGCAGGTTGCTCATCATGCAGCCGAACGCCTTGCCCTCCTCACCCAGCAGGTTCTCGGCGGGCACGCGGACGTCCTCGAAGAAGAGCTCGGCGGTGTCCTGGGTCTTGAGGCCGATCTTGTCGAGATTGCGGCCCCGGCTGAAGCCGGGCATGTCCCGCTCGACCACCAGGAGGGAGAGGCCGTCCCGCCGGTCCTCGCCCTTTCCGGTCCTCGCCACCACGAGGACCAGATCCGCGTTGATCCCACCGGTGATGAAGGTCTTCGCGCCGTTCAGCACATAGTGGCCGTCCCGCTTGTCGGCCGTGGTCGTCATGCCGGCAAGATCCGATCCGGTACCCGGTTCGGTCATCGCGATGGATGCCATCAGGTCACCGGAGGCCAACCCGGGGAACCAGCGCCGACGTTGTTCTTCGGTGGCGTACGCGAGGAAGTACGGCAGCACGATGTGCAGATGCGCGCTGAAACCGCCCAGGTTCACATAGGCGCGTGCCGTCTCCTCGGCCCAGACCGCGGCGTACAGGAAGCTGTCGGATCCGCCGCCCCCGTACTCCTCCGGTATCTGCATGCCCAGGACGCCGAGTTCACCGATGCGGCGGAAAACATCGCGCGGAACGATTCCGGCCGCGTCCCATTCCGCGAAGTGCGGGACGACCTCTTTGGCCATGAACTCCCGTGCGGTCCTGCGGAAGATCTCGTGACTGTCGTTGAAGATGGTGCGTTCCATGGTGGACATTCCTATTCGTCGTGTGGCGTCGCCGCTGTGCGCAGCTCGTGCCGGCGCACCTTTCCCATCGCTGTTCGGGGCAGGCGGCCGGTGAAGGTCATGGAGCGGGGGATCTTGAATGCGGCCAGTTGGGTGCGGCAGTGCTCGGTGAGGCGCCCGGCCAGCTCGTCCCCGGCCGGCACACCGGCTTCCGGCTGTACGACGGCGGCCACCCGCTGCCCCCACTCCGCGTCCGGCACACCGATCACGGCGGCGTCGGCCACGTCCGGGTGGGCGAGGAGAACGGCTTCCACCTCCGCCGGATAGACGTTGACTCCGCCGGACAGGATGAGGTCCGTGCGGCGGTCGCAGAGGAACAGCCACCCGTCCTCGTCGAGATAGCCGATGTCGCCGACCGTGAACAGGCCGTCCTTCATTGAGTTGGCGGTCTTCTCCGTGTCCTTGAAGTACTCGAATTCGTACGACGGGCTGTAGTAGACGGTGCCGGTCTCGCCTGCGGGCAAGGTGTTTCCGGCGGCGTCGACGACACGCACCTCGATGCCCCGCAGCGGGCGGCCGACGGTGCCCGGCCTGGCCAGCCATTCCCGTGCGGTCGCGGTGGTCGCCGGGCCTTCGGTGGCCGCGTAGAACTCGTGGACCACCGGGCCGAGCCAGTCGATCGCGGCCCTCTTCACCTCGGCCGGGCAGGGCGCGGCCCCGTGGACGAGACTGCGCAGGCTCGATGTGTCGTACCGTCCGCGCACCTCTTCGGCGAGGCGGAGCAGCCGGTGCAGCACCGTGGGCACGGTGAACGTGATCGAGACCTTGTGCCGGTCGATGAGCTGCAGCCACTCCTCGGGGGTGGGCCGCTGCGCGATGACGATGGTGTGCCCGAAGTTGAGGCCCGCGTTGGCGAAGACCCCGGGGGCTCCGTGGTAGAGCGGGGCGGCGGCCAACTGAACCTCGTGGCCCGGGAAGATGCCGAGCGGGCGGGTGAGGTTGAGTTCGGTCTCCGTTACCTGCGGAGGGCCTTCGGGCAGCTGTCGCCGTACACCCTTGGGGCGGCCGGTCGTCCCTGAGGTGTACATCATGATGCTGCCGGACCTCGGCCGCTCCGGCGGTGTGGTCGGCTGTTCCCGGAGGAAGTCCTCGTAGCCGACCCAGCCCGCCGCCGCACCCACCACGATGCGGCCGTCGACGCGGAAGCCGACCTCGTCCAGGGCCCGTTCGGCCGTGCCGAGCAGCGATTCGTCGACGACCACGACCCGGGCTTCGCAGTCCTCGACGATGTAGGCGATCTCCGCCGCGGTGAGATGGTGGCTGATCGGGATGAAGTACAGCCCGGACCGGCCGGTGGCGAACCGCAGCTCGAAGTAGTGACGGCTGTTCGGCAGGATCGCCGCGACGCCGTCTCCGGTCTTGAGGCCCAGGGCGGCGAGCGCATGCGCCAACTGGTTGACACGGGCGTTCAGTTCGCCATAGCTGAGTGAGTGCCCGTCAGGTTCGATCAGGGCGGTCCTGTCGGGGTTGGTGGCGGCGATGTCCGCGAATCCCAGCGGTTCTTGCGATGAGGGTGTGTCGGGCATGGCAGCTCCGTCCTCTTGGCGGCTCGACGGGAAAGACTCGACAGGAAAGGGGCGTGCGGCTCTGTGGCGTGAGCCGCCGGGCGTCCTCCTCGCCAGGGCTCAGATCGACGCGGCGAGCCGTGTGCCCTGCTCGATGGCCCGCTTGGCGTCCAGTTCGGCCGCGACATCCGCGCCGCCGATGACGTGCGTGGTGATGCCCCGCTCGGTCAGTCCGTCCACGAGATCGCGCAGCGGTTCCTGACCGGCGCAGATCACCACGGTGTCGACGGCGAGCACCTGGGGGCGTTCCCGCTCGGGGCCGTACGAGATGTGCATTCCCGCGTCGTCGATCCGCTCGTAGCTGACCCCGGTGATCTGCTCCACGCCCTTGGCCCGCAGCACCGCCCGGTGCACCCAGCCGGTGGTCTTTCCGAGGTCCTTGCCGATGCGGGAGGTCTTGCGCTGCAGCAGATACACCTGCCGGGGCGAGGGTTCGGGCTTCGGCTCGACCAGGCCGCCGCGCAGGTCCTCGGCGTCGATGTCGATACCCCACTCGGCCCGCCACGCCTGGGGATCGAGCGTCGGCGACGTGGTGTGCGTCAGGAACTCACTGACGTCGACTCCGATACCGCCCGCACCGACCACGGCCACCCGGTCACCGACCGGTGCTCCGTGCCGTACGACATCGACGTACGACACCACCGAAGGGTGGTCGATGCCGGGGATGTGCGGCACCCGCGGCACGACGCCCGTCGCGACGACCACTTCGTCGAAGCCGGCCGCGGCCAGTGTGTCCGCGGTGGCGCGGGTGTTCAGGTGCAGGGTGACGCCGGTGGATTCGATGCGGCGGCGGTAGTAGCGGATGGTCTCGGCGAACTCCTCCTTGCCCGGGATGCGGGAGGCGATGTCGAACTGCCCGCCGATCGTGTCCGCCGCCTCGAACAGCTCGACCCCGTGGCCGCGTTCGGCGAGCGACACCGCGCAGGACAGTCCGGCCGGGCCCGCACCGACGACGGCGACCCGCTTGGCGCGCCGTACCGGTTCGAGGCGCAGTGTGGTCTCGCGGCCGGCACGCGGATTGACCAGGCAGGAGGCGGCGGTCCGGGTGAAGGTGTGGTCCAGGCATGCCTGGTTGCAGGCGATGCAGGTGTTGATCTCGTCCGCCCGGCCCGCCTCGGCCTTGGCCAGCCACTCGGGGTCGGCGAGCAGCGGGCGGGCCATGGACACCAGGTCGGCGTCGCCGCGGGCCAGCAACTCCTCGGCGACCTGCGGCATGTTGATCCGGTTGGAGGCGACCACCGGGATCCCGACATGCTGCCTGAGCTTGGCGGTCACTGCGGTGAAGGCGGCCCGTGGCACGGAGGTGACGATGGTGGGCACGCGGGCCTCGTGCCAGCCGATGCCGGTGTTCATGATGGTGGCACCCGCCGCTTCGACCTCCTTGGCGAGGGCGACGACCTCGTCCCAGGTCTGCCCGTCCTCCACCAGCTCCAGCATGGACAACCGGTAGATGATGATGAAGTCGTGCCCGACGGCCTCTCGGCAGGACCGGACGATCTCCACCGCGAGCCGCCGTCGGTTCTCGGCGGTACCGCCCCAGTCGTCCGTGCGGTGGTTGGTACGCGGCGCCAGGAACTGGTTGATGAGGTAGCCCTCGTTGCCCATGATCTCGATGCCGTCGTAACCCGCCTCCCGGGCGAGAGCCGCCGAACGGGCGAAGTCGGAGATCGTCGTACGGATGTCCTGGTCAGTCAGGGAACGCGGGCGGTACCGCTTGATCGGCGCCTGGAGCGCGGAGGCCGACACAGCACCGGGGTGGTCGGAGTAGCGGCCTGCGTGCAGCAGTTGGACCGCGATCCTGCCGCCCGCGTCGTGCACCGCCTCGGTGACCGTGCGGTGCCGCAGCGCCTCTTCGGTGGTACTGAGTTTGCAGGCGCCCGGGTAGAACATCCCGTCCTCGTTGGGCGAGTAGCCGCCCGTCACCATGAGTCCCACGCCACCGCGGGCCCGTTCGGCGAAGAACGCGGCGAGCCGGTCGAGCGGTCCGCTGCCGTCTTCGAGGCCGGTGTGCATCGAGCCCATGATCACGCGGTTGGGGAGGGTGGTGAACCCCAGGTCGAGGGGGCGGAGCAGATGGGGGTAGTCGGTCATCGTCACTCGCTTCTCCGATGTTGTGCTGCGGCCCGTCAGCGGAACGCGGCCTCGCCGGTGATCGCCTTGCCGACGATCAGGGTGTGCACCTCACTGGTGCCTTCGTAAGTCAGCACGGATTCAAGGTTGTTGGCGTGACGCATCACCGGGTACTCCAGGGTGATGCCGCTGGCACCGAGGACGGTGCGGCACTGCCGGGCGATGTCGATGGCCTCCCGGACGTTGTTGAGCTTGCCCACGCTGACCTGCTCGGGCCGGAGCCGGCCCGCGTCCTTGAGCCGGCCCAGGTGCAGGGCGAGCAGCATGCCCTTGTCGAGTTCCAGGGCCATGTCCACCAGCTTCTGCTGGGTGAGCTGGTAGGAGCTCAGCGCGCGATCGAACACCATGCGCTCGCCGGCGTAGGCGATCGCGGTCTCCAGGCAGTCCCGGGCAGCGCCGAGCGCTCCGAAGACGATGCCGAAGCGGGCTTCGTTGAGGCAGCCGAGCGGGCCGGACAGACCCTGGGCCTCGGGGAGCATCGAGTCGGCGGGCAACCGTACGTCCTCAAGGACGAGTTCACTGGTCACGCTGGCCCGCAGCGAGAGCTTGCCCTTGATCTCGGTGGCGCTGAAGCCGGGGGTGCCCGACGGCACGAGGAAGCCCCGGACGCCGTCATCGGTACGGGCCCACACCACGGCGATGTCCGCCACCGAACCGTTCGTGATCCACATCTTGGTGCCGTTGAGCACCCAGTCGGGCCCGTCGCGCTTGCCGGTGGTGCGCATGGCGCCCGGGTCGGACCCGGCGTCCGGCTCGGTGAGACCGAAGCAGCCGATCTTCTCGCCCGCCGCCATGCCCGGCAGCCACTGCTGCTTCTGCTCCTCGGACCCGTACGCCCGGATCGCGTACATCGCGAGCGAGCCCTGGACCGACACCAGGCTGCGCAGCCCGGAGTCGACAGCCTCCAGTTCCAGGCAGGCCAGCCCGTACGACACGGCGTTGGTGCCCGCACACCCGTAGCCCTCCAGGTGCATGCCGAGTACGCCGATCTCGCCCAGCCGCCGTGCCAGGTCACGGGCCGGGATCGCGCCTCGCTCGAACCATTCGGCGAGGTGCGGGCGCAACTCGCGTTCTCCCATGGTCCGGACAGTCCGGCGGATTTCCTTCTCCTCGTCGGTCAACAGCCCGTCCAGGGCGAGCAGATCGGTGGAGGGGAGGGGTGACGACTTCATTTCCGGCCTCCAGGCCGTGACAAGCGGGGCGTGCCGACCCCGCGGTGGTGACTGGTGTGCGTGGATGCCCGGGCTGCCGGGCATCCACTGCCGTCGGGACGCAGGCGTCAGGCCGGGTCGGGGATCCATCGGCCGTGGAAGCCGAACGGCACGCGCGCGGGGAGATGGACCGTGGCCACGGGGGCGCCGGTGAAGTCCTGTCCGGAGAGGATCACCAGGTCGCTGGCGCCCCGGTCCGGATCGAAGACGTACGCCATGAGGTAGCCGTCGTCCTCCGCCTGCGCGTTCTCGGAGGGCACGAAGAACGCCTCACTGGCATAGCAGCCCTTGGCGAAGCGGTGCACCTCCATGGTCTGGTCGGTGAGGTCGTGCTTGAGGACCGAGTCGCCGAAGGAGTCGTCGGACAGGTCGTCCAGCTCGGCGGTCGGGCCCGCGAAGCGGATCATGGGCGCGGTGACGGCTGTGTAGCCGTAGCGGTACGTGCTGCCGACGACGGCCGGACTGGCCACCGGGAACTCCTGCGGGCGGTCGTCGATGCGCGTCTCGGTGACCTTTCCGGTGACCGTGTCGACCACCCAACGGTCGAGCGTCGGAAGGCTGTTGCCCTGGAACTGGGCATTGACGAACATCTTCGGATACGAGACCAGGTCCAGGACGACCGTGTCACCGTCGTCGTAGGCGTTGAGGGTGTGGAAGACCCAGGAGGGCGGGATGTCGAGCCAGCGCACCTCGGTGCCGCCCCTGGGCAGCAGGCCGATGCGCCCGCCGCGTCCCTCGTGCCAGGCCAGCGGAAGCCGCGCGCCCGCCTTGGCCGCCTCCAGGCTGAAGGCGATGGGCAGGTCGTAGAGGACCACGTACTTCTGGGTGAGCGAGAAGTCGTGCATCATCGGCCCGTGCGGGGCCGGGATCTCGACGGTGCGGGTGACGAGACCGGCCGGGGAGATGACCAGGTAGCGCACGGTGTCGCCGGGGATGTCGTACGTGACGGCGTGGATCTCACCGGTCTGCGGGTCGACCTTCGGGTGGGCGGTGAAGCCCTCGCGCAGGGTCCCGCCGAGGTCGCAGGGGCCCAACGTGTCGAGCTCGTAGGTGAGTTCGTAGGGCCGGGTGCCTCCCTCCATCAAAGCGAAGGTGCGGTCGCCGAGGCCCATGACGCTGGTGTTCGCGCCGAGGTCGTTCCTGCGGTACTCACCCGGGCGGGGCTCTTCGCCCAGGGCCTTGGCGATGTGCTGGGAGCGGACCCAGCGGTTGCGGTACCACTCCGCCTTGCCGTCGCGCAGCCGTACGCCGTGGACCATGCCGTCGCCGATGAAGACGTGCAGCAGCGGGTCGTCGAGGTTCATCTCGTTGGGGCCGTTGCGCAGGTAGCGGCCGTTCAGCTCGGCCGGGATGCGCCCGGTGACGGGCAGATCGAAGGCCGTGACCTCTTCGGTCGCCGGCGCCATGACGCTGTCGTACGGGGACTTCGGTGACGCTTTCATGCCGTCTCCTGCTCCTGTGGAGAGCTGCGGGCGTGGCGTCGGAAGCGGCACGACTCCCACGCCCTTGATACTCATAAATTTGAGTACTAATATCATTGAGTAATCTAGAAGCGTCAACCCCCGCACGACGGGCAGGTGGCCGATGGAATCGTCAGCGACAGAGACATCAGGGAGCGCGATCGTGGGTCTGCGGCACGCGGTGCTGGCGGCATTGCTGGACGGGGAGTCCAGCGGCTACCAACTGGCCAAGTCTTTCGACCTGGGCATGGCCAACTTCTGGCACGCACTGCCTCAGCAGCTCTACCTGGAGCTCACCAAGATGGAGAAGGCCGGTCTGGTCGAGGGCCACAACGTGGTTCAGGAATCCCGCCCGACCAAGCGTCTGTTCACCATCACCGACGCCGGTCTCGCCGAGCTCGAGAGCTTCGCCCAAGCCCCCGTCAAACCGTCCTTCGTCCGCGACGACCTCATGGTCAAGATGCAGGCCGTGGACAGCGTCTCCGCGGAAGCCGTGATCGAGCAGGTGGAGGAGCGAGCAGCCATCGCCGCCGCCAAGATCGACATCTTCACCCGGTTCCTGCGCCGCCTGCGCGGCGACCTGGACGAGCAGGAGTTCCTGAGATCCAGCGACCGGATCGGGCCGTACCTGACCTGCCTGCGCGGCCTCCGTTTCGAGCAGGAGTACGCCGACTGGTGCGAGGAGACCGCCCGAGTCCTGCGCGCACGACAAGCGATCACGCAGGACGGCACGCTCTCGTGACCGGGGTGTCCGAGGGCAGCCCAAGGCCGCCCTCGGACACCGGTAAGACGCCTGTCCCCCTACCTCCGCCGAAGACGTCGGCCGACGATCGGCGCCCCCACCGCAGGAATGGACGAGCCTGTGACCACTGAGACCAGGACCGGCTTCACCGCCGACGAGGCGGCGGCGCTGGTCGACCGGCTGCGCACCACGTTCCGCACCGGGCGTACGAAGCCTCTTGCCTGGCGCAAGGAGCAGCTCACCCGGCTGCGCGCACTGCTGACCGAGCACGGAGACGACCTCGCCGACGCTCTCCATACGGACCTGCACAAACCGCGGGCGGAGGCGTACCTTTCCGAAATCGACTTCACCGTGCGGGAGATCGACCACACGCTGGAACACTTGGAGGAGTGGCTGCGCCCGCAGCCCGCGGCCATCACGGGCCCCGGGTTCCCCGACGGATCCGCGGCCCGCACCAAGTTCGATCCGCTGGGCGTGGCCCTCGTCATCTCCGCCTGGAACTATCCGGTCAACCTGCTGCTCGTGCCGGTCGCCGGCGCGCTGGCCTCCGGCAACGCCGTCGTCATCAAGCCCGCCGAGTACACGGAGGCGACCTCCGCGCTCCTCGCACGGCTGCTGCCTGCCTATCTGGACGACGAGGCGACCGCCGTCGTCGAGGGCGGTCCCGCCGAGACCACGGCCCTCCTGGCCCAGCACTTCGACCACATCTTCTACACGGGTGGTGGCGCGGTCGGCCGCATCGTGATGAAGGCGGCCGCCGAGCATCTCACCCCGGTCACCCTCGAACTCGGCGGCAAATGCCCGGTGTTCGTCGACAGCGACGCGGACCTGACCACGGTCGCCGCACGGCTGGTGGGGACCAAGTTCGCGAATGCCGGCCAGACCTGCGTCGCCCCCGACTACGTACTCACCGACCCGGCCACCGCCCGCGCGTTGGAGAACGCCCTGACCGATGCGATCGAGGACCGCTACGGTGCCGGTCCGGCTCCTTCCGACGCGTACGGACGCATCATCAACGAGCGCCACTTCGACCGTCTGACCGCGCTGCTCGGCTCGGGCCGCACGGTGACCGGAGGACAGCACGACCGCGCCGACAAGTACATCGCGCCGACCGTGCTGGCCGACGTGTCACCCGACGAACCGGTCATGCGGGAGGAGATCTTCGGCCCCATCCTGCCGATCCTCACCGTCGCCGGGCTCGACGAGGCCATCGAGTTCATCAACGACCGCGACAAGCCGCTGGCTCTTTACGCCTTCACCGAGAACGACACCACCCGTCGGCGGCTCGCCGACGAGACGTCCTCAGGAGGCCTCAACTTCGGCCTGCCGATTCGCCACCTGGCCGTCCCCGAGCTGCCGTTCGGCGGCGTCGGCGCGAGCGGCATGGGCAATTACCACGGCCGCTACTCCATCGAGACCTTCAGCCACCGCAAGGCGGTCCTCGACGTACCGCTGAGCTGAACCGCCACCAACCGGTCCGCAGGGCCTGTACATCGTTCGGGCCTCGGTCGGGGTCGAGTCGGATCGATTGTGAGGATGCCAAGCATGGTGACCAGTGTGTCCGAGGCCCCGGCCGCGCAGGCGGAGGCGGTGGTCGAGCTGTACCGGCGCATGCGCCGCATACGCGAGTTCGAGACCCGGACATCCGCGCTCTACAAGGCCGGTGAGGTTCCCGGTTTCGTCCACCTGTCCATAGGTCAGGAGGCGACGGCGGTAGGCGCGTGCCGGCACCTGCGCGAGGACGACGTCGTGACGTCGACCCACCGGGGCCACGGTCACTGCCTGGCGAAAGGGCTCGGCGCGGACCAGATGATGGCCGAGCTGATGGGACGGGACAGCGGAACCTGCCGTGGGCGCGGCGGGTCCATGCACATCGCCGACCCCGAGCAGGGGATCTTCGGGGCGAACGGCATCGTCGGCGCGGGGCTCCCCATCGCCGTGGGCGCCGCGACCGCGGCCCAACTGCGGGGCGGCGACAGTGTCGTCGTCTCCTTCTTCGGCGACGGGGCGGTCGCTCAGGGCATGTTCCACGAGGCCGTGAACCTCGCGGGTGTCTGGGACCTGCCCGTCGTCTTCTTCTGCGAGAACAACCAGTACGCCGAGTTCTCCAGGGCGAGCGACCAGCACCGGGCCACGCTCAAGGAGCGCGCGGTCGGCTACGGCGTGCCGTATCGCAGGGTCGACGGCAACGACGTGATCGCGGTGGCCGACGTCATGGACAACGTCATCGCCCACACCCGCGCCGGGCACGGTCCGTTCCTGGTCGAGGCCTTCACCTACCGCTGGCACGGGCACTACGAAGGAGATCCCGAGCACTACCGCACCGGCGAGGAGCTCGCGTCCTGGCGGGAACGCGACCCGCTGAACCTCGCGTACGACAAGGCGCTGGCGGCCGGCGCCACACCTGATGTGCTCATCGAGGTCGACGTCGCCGTCCGCGCGGAGATCGACGCCGCGGTCGAACACGCCCGTCAGGCCGAGGCCCCGAAACCCGCGTCCCTCTTCGACTTCGTGACCGCGCCCCGTCCCGACATCCCCGAGCCGCCGGCGCCCAGCGGCGAACCCGTCAAGATGATGGCCGCCATTCGCGAGGCCATCGAACGCGAGATGACCGACGACCCGAGCGTCTTCATGGCCGGGATCGACGTCGCACAAGGCAATGTGTTCGGTCTGTTCCGGGGAATGGCGGACGCCTTCCCCGGGCGCGTCCGCGACACCCCGATCTCCGAGACCGCGATCGTCGGCACTGCGGTGGGGGCGGCGCTGGCCGGATTCCGTCCCGTTGTCGAGATCATGTACATGGACTTCATCGGTGTGTGTCTCGACGGGTTGATGAACCAGGCGGCAAAGCTGCGGTTCATGACCGGCGGGCGGGCTTCCCTGCCGCTCGTCGTGCGTACGCAGTTCGGCGCCGGCCGGTCATCCGGCAGCCAGCACTCGCAGAGCCTGGAGGCCGTCCTCGCCCACATACCCGGCTTGACGGTGGTGATGCCGTCGAACCCGGCCGACGCCTACGGCCTCATGCGTGCCGCCATCCGCGACCCCAACCCGGTGGTCTTCATCGAGAACCGGCTCCAGTACGGGATGAAGGGGCCACGCCCGGAGCCCGATCACCTCGTACCCTTGGGGCGCGCCAAGGTCGTGCGCGAGGGCCGCGACGTGAGTGTCGTCAGCTGGTCGCGGATGCTGACCACGGTCCTGCAGGCCGCTGACCGGCTCGCCGAGGACGGCATCTCCGCCGAGGTCATCGACCTGCGGACGATCTCGCCGTTGGACCGGGAGACGGTGCTGCGATCGCTCGAGCGCACCCACCGCCTCGTGATCGTCCACGAAGCCGTCCAGGACTTCGGTGTCGGCGCCGAGCTTGCCGCGCTGGCGGCGAACGAGGGCTTCTGGCACCTCGACGCCCCGGTGGCCCGCGTCGCGCCGCCGGCGATCCCGAGCCCCTACGCCCCCAGCCTTGAGAAGCTGTGGCTGCCCGACGCCGACGCCATCGCCGACACCGTCCGGCGGGTGGTGCGGTCATGACCCCGTCGACGATGGCCGCGGGCTGGGCGTCGCAACCCGCGGCGCCGCCGCCGTCCACCAGGCGGCTCGTGACACCGGCGGCGCGTGAATTCCTGCGCTCCCATGATGTCCGACTCGACCTCTCCCCCGGCCTGCCCGCCGTTCGCCTGTCGGACGCACGCTCGCTGGTCCGGGCCGCCGCCCCGGAACCCGCCGGACAGGACTGGGTCGCGGTCGACACGCTGGTCCCGTCCGGTCAGGACGCGATGGATCGCCTGGCTCGCTTGACCGCAGGGGCTGTCAGGGCGATGCGCGGGATCACCAACCAGCACATTCGCGTCGCTGTGCGGTTCGGCGTCGACGGGTCGCCCGAACTCCCCTTCACGACCGTGGTTCTGGAGGACGCCGGCCGGCTGTCGGCCGGCGGCATCCAGCGGCGGCTCGCGGCACGCGAACACGTCGTCGACCGAGCGGACGACGTCGACCTCGACATCGTCGACGGCTCCGCCACGGGTGTGACCCGGCTGCTTACGGCTTCCGGCCGGCCCGTCGTCACCATCGGCGCCCCCGTTCGGCGCGTGGTCGCGTCCGTGCACAACGGTGACGAAGTGATGGCCGTACGCCAGGTGCTTGAGGTCTGGGCCAACGGCGGAGCAACCCTCGACACCGCCGAGACCGCTCACCTCGCCGGCTCCGCCGCGCGGGCGATCGGGGAGCTGGGCCCGTCATGACCGCCGTGAGTACGCCGGTCGAGATGTCGGTGGCCGACGGCGTCGCCGCCGTGTGCCTCAACCGCCCCCGATGAATCCCATCGACGCCGCGATGCGGGACGCGCTCATCGCGGTGACCCGGTGACTCGCCGATGACCCCTCCCCGGCGGCTGTTCCTGGTGCGCAGGCGTGAACTCCGCACCAGGAACAGGCCCTCAGCCGAGATCGGTGATGACGGTCTTGGTCTCCAGGTAGTTGTCGAAGACCGCGCCGCCCATTTCGCGGCCCCAGCCGGATTCCTTGTAGCCGCCGAACGGCAGCGACGCGTCGAAGACGTTCCAGGTGTTGACCCAGACCGTGCCGGCGCGCAAGCGGCGTGCGGTGCGGTAGGCCTTGCTGATGTCGCGGGTGAACACGCCCGCGCCCAGACCGTAGTTGGTGTTGTTGGCCGTGGGCACGATGTCGGACTCGGCGCTGAACGGCGCCACGGCGACCACCGGGCCGAAGATCTCCTCGCGCACCGCGGTCATGTCCTCGCGGGTGCCGGCGAGCACCGTGGGAGCGACGAAGTAGCCGCGGTCTCCCACGCGGTCACCGCCGTGGACGACGGCGCCTTCGTCCCGGCCGGAGCGGATGTAGCCGGTCACGCGCTCGAACTGCGCCTGCGATATCAAGGGGCCCATCGCGGTGCCCGGGTCGAGACCGTCACCGACCTTGATCGACCGGGCCTGTTCGGCGATGCCCGCCACCACCTCGTCGTACACGGATTCCTCGACGTACAGCCGGGATCCGGCCACACAGGACTCGCCCTGGTTGAAGAAGATCGCGTTCGCCGAGTCGGTGATGGCCTTGTCGATATCGGCGTCGGCGAAAATCACGTTGGGCGACTTGCCACCCAGTTCCAGGCTGACCTTCTTGAGGTTGCTGCCTGCCGCGGCTTTCACGATCTTGCGACCGACCTCGGTGGACCCGGTGAACGTGACCTTGTCCACGTCGGGGTGTGCGGCCAGCGCGGCCCCCGCGTCACCGAATCCGGTGACGATGTTGAGCACACCGGCCGGAACGCCGGCTCGCATGGCCAACTCACCGAGCAACAACGCCGACAGCGGCGTCTGTTCGGCGGTCTTGAGCACAGTCGTACAGCCCGCTGCGAGCGCCGGGCCGATCTTCCACGCCGCCATCAGCAAGGGGATGTTCCACGGGATGATCTGCGCGCACACGCCGACGGGCTCCTTGAGCGTGAAACTCAAGTACTGCGTGGGATCAAGGCCGGAGGTGGGAATCGTGCTGCCTTCGATCTTCGTCGCCCAGCCGGACATGTAGTGAAGCAGGTCCGCCGCCAACGGAACGTCCACGGCCTCGGCGGCCCAGTACGGCTTCCCGTTGTCCAGCGACTCGAGCAGCGCGAAGTCTTCCAGGTGCTCCAGGACCAGATCGCCGAGCCTGTGAATGATCTTGCCGCGCTCACCATGGGGCATCCGCCGCCACGGCGCACCTTCCTCGAACGCCGCGCGAGCGGCACGCACCGCCAGGTCGACATCCTCGGCCTCACCATGGGCGACCGACGCGAGGACTTCCTCGCTGGCCGGATTGAGCGTCTCGAACGTGCGGCCGGACGCAGCGTCCACCCATTCACCGTTGATCAGCAACTGATGGCTGAGCGAGCCCACTACTTCGTCGATCCGTGTCTTGTCGACAACAAGGGTCACCGTTGACCTCCTTCATTGCGGGATATCAGTGCGGACTTCGGTGCGCTGCGGGGAGTCGGCGGTACGCGAGCCGATGCCATTGCATCGCCCCTTGATATCGGCTCTCCCGACTCATGGGTCGGGCCGGGATGCGGCGCACTCTAACCAGCCGCCAACGGGAGGGCAAGCACCGTACACTGCGACTTTCTCTGCCCCCAACGCTTGACGGCGCCATGGAGGACAGTCACGCTAGGGCCGTTCGACTGACGGGTCGACTCGGTGGCGAATGGTCTGCCGCCGGTGACCGCGGGAGTGCGGAGGCTGTACGTGGACTACTCGATTCCGCCCGAGTTGGCGATGTTCGTCGATTCAGTGCGGCAGTTCCGGGAAAAGGAGCTGATGCCCCTGGAGCACGAGTTCCTGATCAAGGGTTCGTTCGACGCGAAGACTCGCACCGAGCTCGAGGAGAAGGCGCGACGCCAGGGATTCTGGGCGCTGGACGTGCCGGAGGAGTACGGCGGGCAGGGGATGGGGACGCTGGCCACCTGCCTGGTCGTCGAGGAACTGTTCAAGCATCCCGCCATGTTCGAGTTCGGCGGCAGTCCCGAGCCGGTGCTGTACAAGTGCAACGAGGAACAGAAGCAGCGTTTCCTCTACCCGATCATCAAGGCGGATCACCGCTGTTGTTACGCGTTCACCGAGCCGAGCGGCGGCTCGGACGTGGCGGCCATTCACACGACCGCGGTGCGAGACGGCGACAACTGGGTCATCAACGGGACGAAGACCTTCATCTCGTATGCCGAGCGCGCGAACTTCGTGATCCTCTTCGCGAGTACCGACCGGGAGCGCGGCGCGCGCGGTATCACCTGCTTCCTCGTCGAGAAGGGCACGCCCGGGTTCAGCCTGTCGCGCTCGATCCCGACCATGGGCGACGACTGGGAACCCCATGAACTCGTCTTCGACGACTGCGTGGTGCCGGATGCCAACCGGCTGGGAGACGTCGGAGGTGGCTGGGCGCTGGTCAACGAGCAGCTCACCCACGGCAGACTCAAGATCGCTGCCTTCCAGTTGGGCATGGCACAGCGCAGCATCGACATCGCGGTCGAGTGGGCGAAGAGCAGGGTCACCTGGGGCAAGCCGATCGCCTCGCGCCAGGCGGTGCAGTGGATGCTGGCCGACTCGGTGACCGAACTCGACGCGGCACGCCTGTTGACCTACCGGGCGGCCTGGCTCGCCGACGAGGGAAAGCCGTGTGAGACCGAGGCGTTCATGGCCAAGTTGTACGCCACGGAAATGGCGCAACGGGTGACGGACCGGTGTCTGCAGATCCTTGGCGGTCTCGGCTACAGCAAGGAAGTCCCCATCCAGAGTTTCTACCGGCAGGTCCGGGTGTGGCGCATCGGCCACGGCACCGCGGAGATCCACCGCTGGATGATCGCCCGCGACCTGCTCGGCCTGTCCGCGCGCGACTAGGGCGCGCGACCAGAGCGCTCGACCAGAGCGCTCGACCAGACAACGGCACGACAGCGCCGTCGGAAGCGAGGAAGCCATGGACATCGTGGGCGCGCGCACCCTGCGCGATCTGCTGACCGAGCGGGAGAGGCGGTTCGGGCCGAAGCCCTTCCTGATTTTCGTCGACCGCGACTCCTCAGTCACCGAGTTCACCTACGCCGAGTTCGTACGGCGGGTGCGGTCGGTGGCCGCCGGTCTGGCCGCGGAGGGCATCGGCAAAGGCGACAAGGTCGTCGTGCACCTGTCGAACTGCCCGGAGTTCCTGTTCTGTTGGTTCGGGCTGAGCTGGATCGGCGCGGTCGCCGTACCGTCCAATACCGCCAACACCGCCGACGAGATGCAGCACGTGGTGTCCTTCTCGGACGCCGTCGGCGTGGTGACCGGTGCCGAGCACGCCGGCATGCTCGCCGCCGTGGCGGACGCCAATCCGGCGGTCCGGCTGCGTGTGCTCGCCCGCTCGGAGGCTCCGCTGCCGGGCTGGGTGCCGTTGGGGGCGCTGGTGAACCACGACGCCACCCCGCCGGAAGTCGTCGTGGAGTCGGACGACGTCGCCGAGCTGCTGTTCACCTCGGGCACCACCGCACGGCCGAAAGCCGTCATGCTCACCCACGCGAACTGCCTTTTCGCCGGCGAGCGGGAATGGCGGGTGCTCGGTATCGACCACACCGACCGGTGTCTGACCGCACTGCCGGTGTTCCACGTGCTCGCCCAGACGATCACCGTCATGGCGTCGCTCACCGCCGGAGCGACCTGCGTCCTGCTGGCCGACTACAGCGCCGGCAAGTTCTGGGCCCAGGTGCGCAAGCGGCACGCCACCGTGCTCTCGCTGGTGGCGATGCAGCTCCGCACGCTCCTGGCCCAACCGCCCGCCCACGGCGACCGCGAGCACTCCGTACGCCGGATCTCCTACGGCATCAACGTGCTCGACAAGGAGAAGACCGAGTTCGAGCGGCGGTTCGGCGTCGAACTCGTCAACGGCTACGGGCTGTCCGAGGCGATGACCATGGTGACCGCCGCCCCGGTGCACGGGGAGAAGCGCTGGCCCTCGATCGGGCTGCCCGTGCTCGACCGGCAGGTACGCATCGTCACCCCGGACGGCGTGGACGTGGCTGTCGGGGAGGTCGGCGAGCTCATCGTCGGCGGCATCCCGGGCCGGACCCTGATGAAGGGCTACTACAAGAACCCGCAGGCCACCGCCGATGCCCTGCGCGAGGGCTGGCTCTACACCGGCGACAACGCCTACTTCGACGAGCACGGCTACATCTACTTCCTCGACCGTCTCAAGGACGTCATCAAGGTGGCCGGCGAGAACGTCTCGGCCAGCGAGGTCGAACGCGTCCTGCTCACCCATCCCGGCATCGCCGAAGCCGCGGTGGTGTCCGCCGTCCACATCATCAACGACGAGGTGCCGGTGGCCTTCGTGGCCCCGCGGCCCGACGTGCTCCTTGATCGCGACGACATCCTCCGCCTCTGCCACGAGCACCTCGCCAAGTTCAAGGTTCCCGCGGTGGTCGAGGTCTGCGACGAACTCCCCAAGACCTCGATCGGCAAGATCGAGAAGAAGCTGCTGCGCAAGCGGGTCCAGGACTGGGGGCCGATCGAATGAGCGCCCTCCTGGAGGCCCACTGCGAGCGGCTCCGGGCCGAGGTGGGTACCGAGCGCACGGAACGGCTCGGCACCATCGGGCAGCGGGACATCGTGCGCTTCGCCGTCGCGTCCCACGCGCCGCCTTCCCACCCCGGTCCGGGGGACGCGACGGCCCACCCGTTGTTCCTCAGCTCCGTCATGGGCTGGGGCGACGGGCCGGCCGAGTCCGAACTGGACACCGACGGCACCGCGGCCTCCGACACGCGGGGAATCCCGCTGGACGGAGTCCGGCTGATGGGCGCCGGCCAGGAGCTCGAGTTCCACCACCCCGTCCGGGCCGGTGCGAGCCTCGTCGTACACACCAGCCTGGCCGATGTGCGGCTCAAGCGCGGCCGATCCGGCAGCCTCCTGCTGCTGCGCATCCGGCGCCGCTTCACCGACGAAGCCGGCACCCCGCTCGTCACCTGTCACGAATCTTTCATCGCCCGCTGAGGTCGCCATGCCCAATATCGTTCCGAGTGTCACCGAGGGAACCCCGATCACGCCCTACAGCGTGACCACCACGACAGTGCAGCTCTTCCGGTTCAGTGCCGTCACCTGGAACGCCCACCGCATCCACTACGACACCGCGTACGCGCGGAGCGAGGGCTACCCGGACGTCCTCGTGCAGTCCCACCTGCACGGCTGCTTCCTCGCCAACGCCGTTCTCGCGTGGGCGGGCCCCGATGCCCGGCTGCAGTCCTTGCGCTGGGAGAACCGCGCCATCGCCATCGCCGGCAACACCCTCACCGTGACCGGCACGATCACCGCCAGTCGTGTCGCCGACGGCCGGCAGGTGATCGAGGTGGATCTCGAAGAGCGCGACCAGTACGGCGCGTTGTGCACCCCTGGCCACGCCGTCGTGGTCCTGCCCGTGCCTCGACCCGTAGGTCGGAGCCACCAGCAGGCGCCTACCATTCACGCTGAGAACGTCCCGACCCATGAGTAGGCTCAGCGAGTAGGCCAGGAGAACAACGCCATGACCATTACCGCGGAGGCGACCCAGCGACGCGCGGAAATCATCCGGGCCGCCGCACGGCTCTTCGACGAGAAGGGCTATCACAACACCGGCATGGACGACATCGCCGAGGCGGTCGGTCTCCGCAAGCCGACTCTCTACCACTATGTGAAGAGCAAGGTGGAGATCCTGGTCTGGATCCACAACGACGTCATGACCGACGTGTTCCCGCGACTCGAGGGGTACGTCGACGAGGGCCTCGATCCGCGCGAAACCTTGCGCCGCGTCGCCGCCGACATCCTGGAGATCATGGACACCCGGCCGGGCTACCTCCGGGTGTTCTTCGAGCACCACCGCGAAATCCCCGAGCCGCTGCGCACCGAGGCGGTGCGCAGCCGCGACCGGTACCAGTGGCTGGTCGAGTCGACCATCAAGGACGGCATCCGCCAGGGCATCTTCCGCGAGGTCCGTGTCCGCCCCGCGACCCTGGCGCTGTTCGGCATCACCAACTGGTCCTACCAGTGGTACAAGCCGGGCGGGAACTACCGCGAACTCGCCGACGAACTGCTGGACTTCTACCTGAAGGGCCTCGAACCACGATGATTTCACCTGGTGTCGCCGGGCGGCTCGCGGGCAGGACCGCGTTCATCACGGGCGCCGGCGGTGCGCTCGGCGCGGCGATCGCCGAGGCTTTCGCACGCGAGGGCGCGCGGGCGCTCACGCTCTCCGACATCCGTGTGGAAGCGGTCGGTGATCTGGCGGCGCGTCTGAGGCGAGACGGCGTTGAGGTCACCACACCAGAACTGGATGTCACCGACGGAGACGCTTTCGACCGTGCCGTCCGTAGCGCGGTCGAGGCCTTCGGCGGCCTCGACCTCCTGGTGAACAACGCCGGCGCCGTGTCGCCGAACGCTCGCATCCACCACGTCACCACGGACGATTTCGACCGTTGCGTTCGCATCAATCTCACCGGTACCTTCCACGGCGTCCGGGCCGCCGCACGCGTGATGCGGGACCGTGGCGGATCGGTCATCAACATCGCCTCGGTGGCCGGCCTCACGGCATGGCCGTACGCCGCGCCCTACGGCGTCGCCAAAGCAGGCGTCATCCACCTCACCCGTGTCGCCGCACTCGAATACGCCAAAGAGCGAATTCGCATCAACTGTGTTTGCCCGGGCGCGTTCCCGTCCGCGATCCACGACGGTGTCCCCGACGACGCCATGGACGTCATCGAAGCGCGCCACCCCTTCGGCCTGGGCAAGCCGCAGGATCTCACCGGTGCCGTCACCTATCTCGCCAGCGACGAAGCTGCCTGGACCACCGGCCAAGCCATCGTCGTCGACGGCGGTTACTCGCTGCCGTAGCTGAGCCTCGCGCGGCGCTTCAAGTCATCTGAGCGGAGGCGTGCTCGCGGCGCCCTCGCAGGCCGTCACGGGGTCACCCGGAGGATCAGGTCGTAGTCGGGGCCGGTGCGGCCGTTGGTCAGCACCCACAGCGAGCCGTCCGGGGCCTCCGTCACGAGCCGGAGCCGGCCGTACTGGCCGGTCAGCAACTGCTCGGGCGACGAGCCGTCGGTGGCGATCCGGTAGAGCCGCTCACCGCGCAGGCAGGCGACCCAGATACGGCCGTCGTGGTACGTCATCCCGCTGGGTGAGGCGTCGGCAGGTTTCCAGGTCGCGATCGGGTCCGTGAAGTCGGGCTCCCCACCGGTGCCCTCCACCTCGGGCCAGCCGTAGTCGGCGCCGGGTTCGACCCGGTTCAACTCGTCGAGGTTGTGGTGGCCGAACTCGGAGACGTAGAGCTGACCCTTCTCGTCCCAGGCGAGCCCCTGCGGGTCACGGAACCCCCAGCTGTACACCGGCGAGCCCTCGATCGGGTTGCCCGGTGCGGCCTTGCCCGTCGGCGTGACCCGCAGGATCTTGCCGCCCAGGTCGTTGCGATCCTGGGCCCTGGAACGGTCGTCGGCCTCCCCGGTGGTCACGTAGAGCATGCCGTCCGGGCCGAACCTGATCCGCCCGCCATTGTGGATCTCACCGCTGGGGATGCCCGTCAGGATCGGCTCGGGCGGAGCCGACGAGTCCAGCCGCAGCCGGCCCACCCGGCTGTCGTGCGCGGTGGTGTAGTAGACGTAGATCCAGCCGTCCTGTTCGTAGGAGGGGGAGACGGCCACTCCCTGCAGCCCGGCCTGTTTGGTCGGTTCGGCGATCTCCTGGATGGTCCGGACCTCGCTGAGCCGCCCGTCCGGGGTGACCTTGCGCAGACGGCCGGTCTCACGCTCGGTGACCAGCGCCGCCCCGTCGGGGAGGAACGCCAGGTCGAAGGGGAGGCGCAGCCCGCTCACGACCGGCTCCACGGCCGCCGGTTTCGCCTCCGGAGCGTCACGGACGGTCGGGCGGGCCCACCAGCCGAAGAAGGAACCGTAGGAGTAGATCCCGATGGCGGCCGCCGTCACCAGCAGACCGGCCAGGCCAAGTACGAGTATCCGTCGCCAGCGCACGCGGCGATCTTAGGAATCGCCCCGTCGGGCCATCCACCTCGGAACGGTGACCGTCAGCTGAAAAATTGGCTCTGCCGGCCAGAGGATTTCCGTCCGACGGAAGTCCTATTGCCGGGGTGTCGGCGCCATCGTCATGGTATTTCCGACACGACGTCGACGATGACGGGACCCGCCAATGCCGCACATGACTGCTTTCGCCAGGAACCAGTGGTACGTCGCCGCCTACTCGCACGAGGTGGGGCGCGAGTTGCTCGGCCGGACGATCCTCGGGGAGCCGCTCGTCTTCTACCGGACCGAGGAGGACGGGACGGCCGTCGCCCTGTCCGACCGTTGTGTGCACCGCCGCTTCCCGCTCTCGGAGAGCCGGCTCGACGGTGACCGGATCGTGTGCGGCTACCACGGGTTCACGTACGACACGACGGGCACGTGTGTGTACGTGCCGGGGCAGAAACGCATACCGCGGACGGCCCGCGTCGCCTCCTATCCGGTGGTCGAGCAGGACGCGCTGATCTGGGTGTGGGTCGGCGACCCGGCCCTCGCCGACCCGGAGGCCATCCCGCGCGCCCGCCACCTCGGCTCCCCCGACTGGGTCACGGTCTGCGGCATGGAGCCGATCGACGCCGACTACGGGCTGCTCGTGGACAATCTGCTCGACCTCTCGCACGAGACGTATCTGCACGGCGGCTACATCGGCAGCCCCGAGGTCGCCGAGACGCCGATCACCACCGAGGTCGACGAGGGCGCGGGGATCGTGCGGGTCAGCCGGCACATGGACGACGCCGAGTGCCCGCCGTTCTACGCCCGTTCGACCGGCATCGAGGGCCGGATCACCCGCTGGCAGGACATCGAGTACCACACCCCGTGTCTCTACCTGCTGCACAGCCGCATCGCACCGGTCGGTGTCCTGCCCGAGGCGGACGGCAGCGACCCGAACGGCTTCCACACCGAGATCACCTACGCCATCACCCCCTCGTCGGACGGCAAGGTGTACGACTTCTGGGCGGTCTCGCGCGACTGGGCCACGGAGGACACCGAGGTCACCGAGTTCCTGCGGAGCAACAACCACACCGTCGTCATGCAGGACGTGGACGCGCTCAACCTCTTGCAGAGGACGCTGGGTTCGGAGCGCAGCGGCTACCAGGAGCTCAGCATCAACATCGACACCGGCGGGCTGGCCGCCCGCCGTATCCTCGCCCGCCTGGTCGAGGAGGGCGACAAGCCGATGGAGAAGGTGCTGTGACGAGCCCGACCGGCGAGATCTACCGCATCGACTGGGTGCCGGGCACGGACATCCTGCACGGCACCTGTCACTGCGGTGCCGAGCACTCCGCCCAGGACCCGATCGAGATGTGGGAGTGGATGCTCGGCCACCCCGAGGGGCACTTCCCCGACCGCTCTCAAGGAAACAGCTCATGACCGTGTACGAGGCCGAACTCGTCGTCGAGCGACGGGAGTTCGCCGCCGATGGCGTGCTCGCCCTCACCCTTCGCCACCCGCTCGGCGAGGAGCTTCCCGCCTGGCAGCCGGGCGCCCACATCGACGTGTCACTCGGGCCGGAGCTGGAGCGGCAGTACTCGCTGTGCGGTGATCCGGCCGACCGGCTCTCATGGCGGATCGCGGTGCTGCGGGAGCCGGACGGGCGCGGCGGATCGTCGTACGTGCACGAGGAGTTGAGCGAGGGCGACAAGGTGCGGGTGCGCGGCCCGCGCAATCACTTCGCCCTCCAGGACGCCCCGCGATACCGGTTCGTCGCGGGCGGCATCGGCATCACGCCCATCCTGCCGATGCTCGCCGCGGCGGAGGCGGCGGGCGCGCAGTGGACGCTGCTGTACGGCGGGCGTACACGCGAATCCATGGCGTTCACCGGAGAGTTGGGCCGCTACGGGGACCGGGTGACCATCGCCCCGCAGGACGAGACCGGACTGCTGGATCTGGCCCCGTTGGACGCCCCTGACGCCCTGGTCTACTGCTGCGGGCCCGGCCCGCTCCTGGACGCGGTCGAGAAGCGGTGCCCCGCCGGGCTCCTGCACGTCGAGCGCTTCCAGCCGAAGGTCCAGGAGAGCGGCCCGGACGGTGAGTTCGAGGTGCTGCTGTCGCGGAGCGGGCGCACCCTGACCGTCCCCGCCGCTGTCTCCGTACTCGACACCGTGCGGGCCGCGGGCGTGGAAGTGCTCTACTCCTGCACCGAGGGCACCTGCGGGACCTGTGAGACGGAGGTCCTCGAAGGGACCCCGGACCACCGGGACTCGGTGCTCAGCGACGAGGAGCGGGAGGCGGGCGAGACGATGCTCATCTGCGTCTCTCGCTGCCTGGGGAAGCGGCTCGTGCTGGATCTGTGACCTGGAGGTCCGCCTCGATGCGGGCCACGGTGGCGAGCAGGTGGGGCAGCAGGTCCCGGCGGACGGAGTCCATGGAGTTGCGGCTGGCGTGCACCGGGATGTTCACGGCCGCCACGACCTCGCCGTCCCGGTCGCGTACCGGGGCGGCGACCGAGCGCAGCCCCTCCTCCAACTCCTGGTCGACGATGGCGTACCCCTGGCGCCGTACGCGCAGGAGTTCCACCTTGAGCGACTCGGCCAGGACGATCGTGCGTGCCGTCAGGGGCCGCAGTTCGGCGCGGGCGAGCCGGGCGTCGATCTCCTCGTCCGGCAGATGGGCGAGCATCACCCGTCCCACGGAGGTCACATGGGCGGGGAAGCGGGTGCCGACGGTGATCGTCGCGGTCATGATGCGGCTGGTGGGGACACGTGCCACGTACACGATGTCGTCGCCGTCGAGGACGCAGAGCGAGGACGACTCCCGTACCTGCGCGACGAGTTGCTCCAGATGGGGCTCGGCGAGGTCGGGCAGGGTGAAACCGGAGAGGTAGGAGTAGCCGAGCTCCAGCACACGGGGGGTGAGCCGGAACATCCGGCCGTCGGTGTGCACGTATCCGAGGTCGAGGAGCGTCAGCAGGAAGCGGCGGGCCGCCGCACGGGTCATGTCGCAGGTCCGAGCGACCTGACTGAGCGTCAATTCCGCGTGATCCGCGTCGAATGCGCGGATGACGGCGAGGCCCCGCTCGAAGGACCGGACGAAATGGGGCGCGCGGGCTGCCGCAGGCATCGTCGCCTCCAGATGGACGCACGGCGGGCGCCTTCTGCGCACACCAGGACGCATTTCGGTAACTGTCAACAATATTGTCAGCGAAAAGGATTGACCCCGTCGAAACGGGGTCCTAGTTTCCCGCTGAGCACTATTGTGCGGTGTGCGCACAGCCTGTCGGAACACTCTCGTCTGCACAGGAGGAGTAATGCGTCGTCTGCTTGCCGGTCTCGCGGTCGGATCCTTGCTGGTGGCCGCATCGGCCTGCGGTTCGTCCGACTCCGGGTCGTCGGACAAGAGTTCGTCGTCGGGCGGGACCACCACGGTCAAGGTGGGACTCATTCCCATCGTCGACGTGGCGCCCCTCTACCTCGGCCAGGAGAAGGGCATCTTCGCCAAGCACGGCCTCAAGCTGGAGGTGACCACCGCGCAGAGCGGCGCCGCGATCGTGCCGGGCGTCGTCAGCGGCCAGTTCCAGTTCGGGTTCTCCAACGTGACCTCGCTGATGATCGCCCAGACCAACAGCGTGCCCGTGCAGGCCGTGGTCAACGGCATCGCCTCAACGGGCGTGCAGGGCAAGGACTTCGGCGCGATCACGGTGAAGAAGGACAGCGCCATCAAGTCGGCGAAGGACCTCGAGGGCAAGACGGTCGCCAACAACGCCCTCAAGAACATCAACGAGACCGCGGTGCGCGAATCGGTGCGCAAGGCGGGCGGCGACCCCGACAAGGTGAAGTTCGTCGAGCTCCCCTTCGACCAGATGCCCGCCGCCCTCGACAGCGGCCAGGTCGACGCCGCCATGGTCGTCGAGCCGGCGCTCGCCACCATCAAGAGCCAGGGCGGCCAGGAGATCGCCTCGCCGTTCCTCGACGTCGCGCCGAACCTCACCATCGCCATGTACTTCACGTCGACGCAGTACCAGCAGCAGAACCCGGACGTCGTGAAGAAGTTCCAGGAGGCCACCGCGGAATCCCTCGCCTACGCCGACTCCCACCCCGACGAGGCCCGGGACATCGTCACCACGTACACGAAGATCCCGGCGGCGGTGCTGGCGAACGTGGTCCTGCCGAAGTGGCCGGCCGAGGCGAACCGTGCCTCGATCGAGGCGCTGATGAAGCTGGGCGAGGAGGACGGGCTGTTCAAGTCGACGCCCGACCTGGACAAGCTGCTTCCGTGAAGGGACTGAACGCCGCACTGGGTGCGGCCGGGCTCGCGGCCTTCCTCGCTCTGGGCGAGGCGGTGCCGCGGCTCGGCCTTGTCAAGGAGGAGTACTTCCCGCCGACCAGCCGTATCGCCGAAGCGCTCTGGCGGGAGCTCAAGGACGAGGTGTTCTGGACGGCGCTCGGGGACACCCTCAGGGGCTGGGGCCTGGGCCTGGCGATCGCGGTGAGCGCCGGAATCCTGGCCGGCGTGCTGATCTCGGTCGTGCCCCACCTGCGGGAGGCCACCGCCTCCACGATCGAGTTCCTCCGCCCGATCCCCTCCGTCGCCCTGATCCCACTCGCCGTCCTCCTCTACGGCACCGAACTCCGCTCCGTCCTCCTCCTCGTCGTGTACGCCTCCTTCTGGCAGGTCCTCATCCAGGTCCTGTACGGCGTCCAGGACGTCGACCCGGTGGCGGACGAGACGGCACGCTCGTACGGTCTCGGCACCTGGGCACGGATCCGCCATGTCCTGTGGCCCTCGGCCCTGCCGTACGTCATGACAGGCGTCCGGCTGGCCGCCGCGGTCGCCCTCATCCTCACCGTGACCGCCGAACTGGTCATCGGAGCACCGGGGTTGGGCAAGAACATCGGCATCGCCCAGACCTCTCAGGCCGTCCCCGAGATGTACTCCCTGCTCGTGGTCACCGGTCTCCTCGGCCTGCTGATCAATGTGGGGGCCCGCGCGCTGGAGCGGCGCGCGCTGGCCTGGCACCAGTCGGTGCGCGGGGAGGTGGCGGTGTGAAGCAGGTACTCCTGCGGTCGCTCTACGTCGTCGCACTGCCCGCGCTGCTCGTCGTGGTCTGGTGGTTCGCCTCCGACGGCAGCACCGACGTCTTCTGGCCGCCCCTTCGCACGATCCTCAAGACCTTCCCGGACGTCTGGACGGGCGAGCGGCTGCGCACCGACGTCCTGCCCAGCGTGGTGCGGCTCCTCGTCGGCTACGCGTCGGCGGCCGTCGTGGGCGTGGCGGTGGGCACGGTCATCGGCTCCTACCGGCGGGTCCGGGCCTTCTGCGAGCCGGTCCTGGAGTTCCTGCGCGCGGTGCCGCCGCCCGTGCTCGTCCCGGTCATCATGCTGTTCGCGGGCATCGGCGACACCATGAAGATCGTGGTGATCGCGAGCGGCTGCGTCTGGCCGATCCTGCTCAACACGGTCGAGGGCGTGCGGGCGGTCGACTCCGTGATGTCCGAGACGGCGCGTTCGTACGGCATCACGGGCGTCGCCCGGCTGCGGTACGTGGTCCTGCGTGCGGCGAGCCCGCAGATCTTCGCGGGGCTGCGCCAGGCGCTGTCCATCGGCATCATCCTGATGGTCATCAGCGAGATGTTCGCGGCCAGCAACGGCATCGGCTTCACCGTCGTGCAGTTCCAACGAAGCTTCGCGATCCCCGACATGTGGACCGGAATCCTCGTCCTGGGCCTGCTCGGATTCCTACTTTCCGTGGTCTTCCAGCTGGTCGAGCGCCGGGTGCTCGGCTGGTACCACGGTCGGCGCGCATCCTCCCGGCGGTCCCCGTGAAACTCGCGAAAGGGCGGTCCATGCTCGACGTACGCGGCCTCAACAAGGTCTACGAGGGATCCGGCCGCCGGGTGGAGGCGGTACGGGACCTCACCTTCACGGTGGAGGCGGGTGAACTCGTCTGTCTGGTGGGCCCGTCGGGGTGCGGCAAGACCACGCTCCTGAAATGCATGGGCGGACTGCTGACACCTACCGCCGGTGAAGTGCTGCTCGGCGGCCAGCGGGTCAGCGGGCCGCCGCCCGGGATGGCGTTCGTGTTCCAGGAGTACGGGCGCAGCCTGTTTCCGTGGATGCGGGTCGGCGAGAACGTCGAACTCCCGCTGAAGCAGAAGGCGTTGGGCAAGGCACGGCGCCGTGAGCTGGTCGCCGACGCACTGGAGTCGGTCGGGCTCACGGACGCCGCGGGGGCCTACCCCTGGCAGTTGTCCGGCGGTATGCAACAGCGCGTCGCCATCGCCCGCGCACTCGCGTACGAGCCCGATGTGCTGCTGATGGACGAGCCGTTCGCGGCGGTCGACGCGCAGACGCGCGCCGACCTGGAGGATCTCGTGCGCGGGCTGTGGCGGGAGCGCGGGATCACGATCCTGTTCGTCACCCACGACATCGACGAGGCCGTCTATCTGGGCGAGCGGGTACTGATCCTCTCCGCCTCCCCCACCGTCGTACAGGAGCAGCTGAAGGTCGATCTCCCGGACGAGCGGGACCAGTTGCACACCCGGGTCGCCCCGCGCTTCGCCGAACTGCGGACCCATGTGTACGAGCAGATCCAGGCGGCGAAGCGCGGGACACCCCTTGATCTCACGAAAGATACGCCTCCACCTCGCTGAGCTGGGCCGCCGGCCAGCCCGTGTTCCCGGTGACGTTGACCCTGAGGTAGCGCAGGTTCGTGCCGCTGGGCAGGGACACGGTGACCGTGTTCCCGGTGGCCGGGTCGAAGCGGTAGCCCGTCGAGGCGACGACGGTCGAGTACGAGGAACCGTCCGCGCTGCCCTGCACGGACAGGGTCTGCGTGCGCGCGCCCCAGGCCGCGGCGGGCGGGAGCTTCAGAACGACCCTGCGGGCGGCCTGAGTTGAACCGAGGTCGACCGTCAGTGCCTGCGGGAAGGCGTTGTTGGTGGACTCCCAGTAGGTGTTGGCGTCGCCGTCGACAGCCTTGCCGGGCGTGTAGACGTCCACCGAGCCGGTGGCCGTGGCGGGGCGGCCCTTGGCCAGGTTGGTGGTCGGCTCGGGGTCCGGGTTTCCGGAGCCGGGCTGGGGCCAGGCGGAGCAGTTGGACCAGGTGGTGTCCCAGCCGGAGTTGCCGCCGCCGTTGGTGAGGGTGAAAGTACCGCTCGGGTAGGGGCAGTTGTAGACACCCGCCGCGCCCACTCCGGTGGCCGTGACGTTGCTGAACCTGGCCGCGCCCTGCGTCTCGGCCTGGACCACGACCGTGCCGACCTTGTTGACCGTGGCGCCGGTGACGTTCACGTTGCTCGTCGCCAGACCGCGCCCGCCGCCCGACACGAACTCGAAGGCGCTGTACGGGCTGTCGGTGATCGTGGTGTTGGTGATGTTGACCGTGGCGTTGATCGCGCTGTCGTACGAGTCGACCCGCAACGCACCCATGGGATGGCCCCAGTTGGGGTTCATCGCACCGGCGCGCACGAGCGTGTTGCCGTCGACCGTGATGGTGCCCGCCAGCGGGTGGAAGGGGTCGAGGAACTTCTGGTTGGAGATCGCGATACCGCTGCCGAGCGCGTTGGTGTCGGAGACCAGGTTGTTCCTGACAGCGATGTCGGTGCCGCCATAGATCGCGATGCCGTTCGCCAGGTTCGGCTGCGAGATGGTGTTGTTCTCGAAACTGCTGTTGGTGTCGGGCGAGTTGAGCGACCACATGGCGAGCGAGTCGTCGCCCTGGTTGCGCAGGAAGTTGTTGCGGACCCGGACACCGTGCGCGTTCCCGTTCAGGTTGAGGCCGTCGGCGGTGGTGTCGAGGATGCGGTTGTTCTCGACGACGAGGTTGTCGTTGTTTCCCGTCAGCCAGAGGCCGACCTTGAGGTGCTGGATCCACATGCCGGAGACCGTGGAGTTCGGGCCCAGGGTGCCGTTGACGAAGTTGTCCGGGTTGGAGTCGACGCGCTCGGTGACCTCGCCGATGACCGCGAAGTCCCTGAGGCGGACGCTTCCGGACGAGCTGCTCTGGTCGATGAAGCGCGAGGCGCGCACGACGGAGTACCAGCTGCCCGCGCCCTGGAGGGTCACGTTCTGGACGCCGCTGAGCGAGGAGGTGATGCGGTAGTCGCCCGGCGGGATCCACACGACTCCCCCTTGTGCGGCGGAGATCGCGTCGCGGAAGGCCTGTGTCGAGTCGCCCTGCCCTGTGGGGTCCGCGCCCCTGTCGGTGACGGACACCGAGCCGGCGGGGCGTGCGGCGGCTGCCGCGACCTGCTCGAAGTCGGCCACGTCGACGGTGGCTTGGACGGAGGTGGCCTGGAAGGCGACCTTGTCGCCGGCCTGCACGTTCTGGCCCAGGAGCAGCCGGGCGTTGTCGTAGAAGTGGTGGGTCCTGGCGCCGGCGATCCAGGAGGTGTCCACGTACGAGTACTTGGAGGTGACGGCGAGGGTCTTGGTGATCTTGACACCGTTCACGTACACGTCGAGGGTGCCGGACTGGCCGTCGGGGACGCTGTAGGAGACGTTCACCGCGTTGGCCGCTCGGGGGACGGTGAACTCGACGCGCTGGCCCGCCGTCAGCCGTACGGCCTGCCGTCCTGAGGCTTCCGAGGCAAGCGTGCCCTGGGTGTAGTCGGGGCCGATCCGCGTGCCCGTGGAGGTGGCGGACTCGGCCTCGACGGAGGTGAAGGGGAGGGTGGCGCCCGCCGCGGTGACCGCGGAGTGGGCTGTGGTGGCGCTGAGCATGCCGGCGGTGAGGGCGACGGCCACGGCGGTTGCCGCTGTTGCTACAACTATTGGCATGCTCCTGACAGTTTTCGACATGTGCTGATCCCTTTCGTGTGGGGGTGCCGGGATAGCGGGGTGGAACGGCAGCCTGGCTGCGGTGTCAGGCGCGCAGCCAGGCCGCCGAGTCCTGGGGAAGCCGCCCCTCGGTGTCCAAGGGACCGCTGGTGAGGATGAGTTGGGAGTGTGGGGGGAGGTCGGCGGGGGTGTCGGAGAGGTTGACGACGCAGAGCACGCCGTCCGTGCGGGCGAAGGACAGGACGCCTTCGGCGGCCGGGAGCCAGGTGAGCGGTCCGTCGCCGAAGCCGGGTTCGGCGCGACGGACGCGGAGTGCCTCGCGGTAGAGGGCGAGCATCGAGGCGGGGTCGGCCGACTGCTGGTCGGCCGCGTACGCGGACCAGCCCACGGGTTGCGGAAGCCAGGGGTCACCGCCGAAGCCCGCGTGGGGCGCCTCCGCGATCCACGGCAGCGGGACCCTGCACCCGTCCCGGCCCGGGTCGGTACCGCCGGAGCGGAAGTGCATCGGGTCCTCGATGCGGTCGCGCGGTATCTCCGCCTCGGGCAGGCCGAGTTCCTCGCCCTGGTAGACGTAGACGGCGCCGGGCAGGGCGAGTGAGAGCAGGGCGGCGGCGCGGGCGCGCCGAGTGCCGAGGGCGAGGTCGGTGGGGGTGCCGAAGGCCTTGGTGGCGAAGTCGAAGCCGGTGTCGGTGCGGCCGTAGCGGGTGACCGTGCGTGTCACGTCGTGGTTGCACAGCACCCAGGTGGCCGGCGCGCCGACCGGGGCGTGCTCGGCGAGGGTCTCATCGATCGACGTACGCAGCCGTCCGGCGTCCCAAGGGCAGGACAGGAAGGAGAAGTTGAAGGCGGTGTGCAGTTCGTCCGGGCGGAGGTAGCGGGCGAAGCGCTCGGTGTCGGGGAGCCAGACCTCGCCGACGAAGATGCCGTCGTAGGCGTCGGCGACCGCGCGCCAGGATCGGTAGATGTCGTGGAGTTCGTCGCGGTCGACGAAGGGGTGCGGGTCGCGACCCTCGACGAAGTCGGGCAGGTCCGGGTCCTTGGCGGGCAGCGCGGCCGAGTCGATGCGGACACCGGCCACACCCCGTTCGAACCAGAAGCGCAGGACGTCCTCGTGTTCCTGCCGGACGGCCGGGTGTGCCCAGTTGAGGTCGGGCTGCTCGGGGGTGAACAGGTGGAGGTACCAGTCGCCGTCGGGCAGCCGGGTCCAGACGGGTTCGGTGGAGCCCGCGAACTGGGACGGCCAGTCGTTGGGCGGGAGTTCGCCGTGCTCGCCGCGTCCGGGACGGAAGTGGAACAGCTCGCGCTCGGGGCTGCCGGGGCCGGCCGCGAGGGCCGCGCGGAACCAGGCGTGCTGGTCGGAGACGTGGTTCGGAACGATGTCGACGAGGGTGCGGATGCCCAGCTCCCGTGCCTCGGCGATGAGTTTCTCCGCCTCGGCGAGCGTTCCGAAGGCCGGGTCGATGGCGCGGTAGTCGGCGACGTCGTAGCCGCCGTCGGCCATGGGTGACAGGTACCAGGGGTTGAACCACAGGGCGTCCACGCCAAGTTCGGCGAGGTAGGGGAGTTTGGCGCGGACGCCCGCGAGGTCGCCGGTGCCGTCGCCGTCGCCGTCCGCGAAGCTGCGGACGTACACCTGGTAGATGACGGCGGAGCGCCACCATTCGCCCTGAATGCGGGCAGGGGAATGCTGTCCCACGGTGCCTACCTTTCTGTGAAGCTCTGGAAGGGGGTGCCGTCGGCCGGGAGGTGCCGTCAGCCCTTCGTGCTTCCCGCGCTGATCCCGGCGATGATGTGGCGCTGGAACACCAGGAACATCGCCACCATGGGGATGCTGGCGATCACCATCGCGGCGAGCAGCACGGTCAGCGGGATGTTCTGCGACAGCTGGACGAGAGCCACGCTGATGGGCTGTTTGTCGGTGTCGGAGAAGACCATCAGCGGCCAGAGGAAGTCCTGCCAGACGGCGACCAGAGCGAAGATCGACACGACTCCCAGGACCGGCCTGGACATGGGCAGCACGATCGACCAGAGGGTGCGCAGCCGTCCGGCGCCGTCGATCTCGGCGGCCTCCAGGACGTCGCGCGGGATCTGGTCGAAGAAGCGCTTGAGGAGGTAGAGGTTGAAGGCGTTGGCCACCGCGGGCAGCCAGATGCCGAGCGGGTCGTTGAGCAGGCTGGTGTGGATCAGCGGGAGGTCGGCGACGGTCAGGTACTTCGGGACGACCAACGCCTGGGCGGGGACCATCAAGGTGGCGAGGATGCCGCCGAGGAGGATCTTGCCGAAGGCGGGCTTCAGCTTGGACAGGGCGTACGCGGCGGCCGTGCAGAACACGAGTTGGAGAATCCAGGCGCCGGTGGCCTGCACCACCGTGTTCCAGAGGTGGGTGGGCAGGTCCATCAGGTCCCAGGCATCGGTGTAGCCGCTGATGCTCCACCGGTCGGGGACGAGCGTCGGGGGTGTGCGGGTGACCTCGTCCGGCGACTTGATGGCGCCGGTGACCATCCAGTAGACGGGGAAGAGGAAGGCGAGCGCGAAGAGCAGGACCACCCCCGAAAAGACGCTCCAGTAAAGGGTCTTGCCGCGGCGGCGGGCCAGGGTGAGCGGTGAGACCAGTGTTCGGGTGCTCATGAGTCCTCGCCTCCGGAGCTGGTCAGCTTCAGATAGAGCGCGGAGAAGGCGCTGAGCAGGACGAGGAGCATGACGCTCAGGGCGCAGGCTCCGCCGAAGTCGTTGTAGAGGAAGGCGTACTTGTAGATCAGGTACAGGACCGTCACGGTCGAGTTCTCGGGGCCGCCGCCCGTGATGACGAACGGTTCCGTGAAGATCTGCATGGTGGCGATGATCTGCAGCAGCATCAGCATGAGGATGATGAAGCGGGTCTGCGGGATCGTCACATGGCGGATGCGCTGCCAGATGTTCGCGCCGTCCAGCTCGGCCGCCTCGTACAGCTCACCGGGGATGCTCTGCAGCGCGGCCAGGTAGATGAGGACGGTGCCGCCGAGGTTGGCCCAGGTGGCGACGATGACGAGCGAGACGAGGGCGGTGTCGGCGCCGTTGGACCAGTTCGAGGTGGGCAGGTGCAGGAAGCGCAGCGCCTCGTTCGCCAGGCCCGCTCCGGGATCGTAGAACCACTTCCAGAGGAGGGCGCTGACCACCGGCGGGATCATCACCGGCAGATAGACCACGACTCTGAAGAACGCCTTCGCGTGCCGGAGTTCGTTCAGCACCAGCGCCATCACGAAGGGGACGGCGAAGCCGATGAGCAGGGCGAGGAGCGTGAAGGTCAGGGTGTTGCGCCACGCGGCCGCGAACTCCGGGTCGTGGAAGACGCGGGTGAAGTTCTCGGTGCCGACCCACTCCGCCTCCGCCCCTGGCGTGTACTTCTGGAAGGCGATCACGACCGCGCGGATCGCCGGGTACCAGGAGAACAGCGCGAAGCAGAGCAGGCCGCCGATGAGGAAGCCGTACGCGCGCGACTGGTCGGCCAGGCGCCGCCGCAGTGGACGCCGTTGGGGTCCGGGCCTGGGTGCCTCCACCGGCCGTACAGTCGTCGGTGGAGGCACCGCGGGCTTCGATGCGGTCTTCATGAACGGTGTCAGCCCCGGGCCAGAATCGAGTCGATCTTGCCGGACGCGTCGCTCAGGAGCTTGTCGATGTCGGCGTCCTTCTTGGTGAGCACCGCGGAGACGGCGCCGTCCAGGACCGAGTAGATCTGCTGGGCCTGCGGCGGCTCGATCTTCATGTCCAGGCTCTGGTTGCCGTCGAGGAAGGCCTGGTAGTTCTCGACCGGGACGTTGGCGTTCGCCGTCTTGACCTGCTGGTCCTTCGCGTCGGCCGCGCCGGTGAACAGGCGGGGCTCGGGCAGGCCGACGGGTGCGTCGTTCTGCTTGGCGCGGGCGTAGTCACCGAGGAAGCCGTCGCCGGGGGTGAGGAACATCGAGTCGAGCCACTTCAGACCCGCCTTGATCTGCTCGGGCGTCGCCTTCTTGTTGAACATGTAGCCGTCGCCGCCGACGAGCGTGCCGTTGCCGCCGGGCATGGGCGCGAGGGCGAGGTCGTTGTAGTTGCCGCCCTTCTCCTTGACCAGGATCGGGATGTTGTCCGGCGCGGAGAGGTACATGCCGAGCTTCCCGGAGCCCATCATCTGCTGGACGTCATTGAGGATGAGGAGCTGCTTGGTGCCCATGGAGTTGTCGGTCCAGCGCATGTCCTTGAGGTTCTGCAGGACGGCCTTGCCCTCGGGGGTGTCGACGTTGGCCTTCTTGCCGTCCTCGCTGACGACGTCGCCGCCCTGCGAGTACATCTCGGCGGTGAAGTGCCAGCCGCCCTGGTTCTGGGCGCTGTAGTCGGCGTATCCGACGGTGCCGTTGCCGAGCCCGGCTATCGCCTTGGCGGCCGCGCGCAGCTCCTCCCAGGTCGCCGGGGGCTTGTCGGGGTCGAGGCCCGCCTCCTCGAAGAGCTTCTTGTTGTAGATCAGGCCCATCGAGTAGCCGGTGCGCGGGACGCCGTAGATCTTGCCGTCGACGGTGTAGATGTCGCGCAGCTGCTGCTGGATGGTGTCGTAGCTCTTGAGGTCCTTGACGTAACTCGTGATGTCTGCGGCCTGGTTGATGTCCACGACGTGCTTGGCGTCCGTGAAATAGGTGTAGAAGACGTCCTCCATCTGGCCGCCGGCCAGCTTGGCGTCGAACGTCTTGGGGTCCTGACACGGGAACGCGTCGTGCGCGACGACGTCGATGGTCGGGTTGGCCTTCTCGAAGGCCTTGATGTCCGCCTCGAAGAACGAGCGGTCGACCTTCGCGCTCTTGGGCGGCATGCAGTTGACGGTGATGCTGGTCTTGCCGTCGGCCGTGTCGTCGTCGCCCGAACCGCAGGCGGTGGCGGTGAGCGCGAAAGAACACGCCATGAGCGTGATGAAGGTGCGGCGGAACCCGGTGCTTCTCATCGGTGGACCCCTTTGGGCAGGAGCGGGTGGAACCCTTTGGCAACCCGTGGCCTGGAGCGGTGGGCGCCGCACACTCAAGCACCGACGACATCCGTCCGCAAGATGTCGCGCAGAATCTGTAATTATTTGACAGTCACCTGTTGCTCAGTGGCGCGGCGCTTGCGCTGTCGAACCACGGACCACCAACTCGGGCTCGAACAGCAGCTCTTCGGGGGTGACACTGCTGCCGCCGATCTGGGCGTTCAGCAACTCGACGGCCGCGCGCCCCATGGCCTCGATGGGCTGGCGCACGGTGGTCAGCGGCGGCTCGGTGCAGTTCATGAACGCCGAGTCGTCGTAGCCGACCACGGAGACCTCGCCGGGGACGGTGAGTCCCTTGCGGCGGGCGGCCCGTACGGCGCCGAGCGCGAGCGGGTCGCTGGCGCAGATGATGCCGGTGACACCCCGGTCGAGCAGCCGGGTGGCCGCGGCCTGGCCGCCCTCCAGGGAGAACATGGCCCGGGCGATGTGCTCGTCTGGCAGGTCGGGGGCGAGGACGCGCGCCGCGGCGAGTTTGCGCCCCGAGGGCATGTGATCGCCGGGGCCGAGGACAAGTCCGATGCGCTCGTGGCCGAGCGAGTCCAGGTGGCGCCAGGCCTGCTCAACGGCGACGGCGTCGTCGCAGGAGACGCAGGGGAAGCCGAGGTGCTCGATGGCCGCGTTCACAAGCACCACCGGGATGTTGCGGTCCGCGAGCTGCCGGTAGTGGTCGTGCGGCGCGTCCGCCTGCGCGTACAGACCGCCCGCGAACACCACGCCGGAGACCTGCTGTTGGAGCAGCAGCTCCACGTAGTCCGCCTCGGAGACGCCGCCCTTGGTCTGGGTGCACAGCACCGGGGTGAGTCCGAGCTGCGCGAGCGCCCCGCCGATCACTTCGGCGAACGCCGGGAAGATCGGGTTCTGCAGCTCGGGCAGCACGAGGCCCACGAGCCGGGCGCGTTCACCGCGCAGCTGCGTGGGCCTCTCGTAGCCGAGCACGTCCAGTGCGGAGAGAACCGCCTGCCGAGTGGAATCGGAGACTCCGGGCTTGCCGTTGAGCACCCGGCTGACCGTGGCCTCGCTGACCCCGACCTTCTTCGCCACCTGAGCAAGTCGTCGCGTCACATGCGCAAGAATAGCGCAAGATATGCAAACGGCTTGCGTAAAGGTGGAAGCAGTTTACCCAGGAAGCTCCCACCGAGACCTTCACCCGGCCGTCGCTGCACTCCTTCTTCATCGTGACGGTCCTACCCGAGTCTGCGCGTCGTAGCTGGAGCCGTACGGCGCGGTGGAGTAGCGATGGATGCCGTTGACGTCGTCGAAGACCGGGACACCCGTCTGGGCCGGAATGGTCGTCTCGACGCCGTTCCGATAGCTGAGGCGTTTCTTCTCTTCGGGCGGGTGGGGTACCAGCCGAGGTTGTACGGGCAGCCATCCAGATACCGGTCGTCGCCGACGTACTGACGGTCCTCGACGATGTATTGACATGCTCCCACCCTGAAAGGTGGGGATTCTGGCCGTCCCTACCGGATGCTGTGCCGCCTCGCGGCACGGTGCCCAGTAGGGATTCCATGGCTTCCTGTTTCTTCGCGCTGAGCCAGAACGGGTTCTGGTCTTACTGGCGCTCCGCAGGCCGATACCGCCAGTCCGGCGGCCGTCTTGACGTTGGTGGCGGCGTTGATGTCCCGGTCGTGGACGGTGCCGCAGGCAGAGCAGGTCCATTGGCGGACGTGGAGGGGTTTGGGCCGTCCTTGGTCCCGCAGGTGGAGCAGACCTGGCTGGTCGGCTCGAACCTGCCGATCGTGATGAAGGTGCGCCCGTACCGTCTCGCCTTGTATTCGAGCATGGCGAGGAAGGCGCCCCAGCCCGCGTCGTGCACCGATTTCGCCAGCCTGGTGCGTGCAAGTCCGTTCACGGCCAGGTCTTCCACGGCGATCGCTTGGTTCTCGCGGATCAGCTTGGTGGAGAGCCGGTGGTGGAACTCGCGGCGGGCATCGGCCACTTGAGCGTGCGCGCGGGCCACCTTCAGGCGGGCCTTGGCACGGTTCTTCGATCCCTTCCGTTTGCGGGAGAGGTCTTGCTGGGCCTCCTTGAGTTTCTTCTCCGCGCGGCGCAGGAACCGCGGGGAGTCGATCTTCGTGCCGTCGGACAGGACCGCGAAGTGCGTCAGCCCGAGGTCGATGCCGACACTCTGCCCGGTGGCGGGCATCCGGGCGGCGTCAGTGGCGGGGTCGGTGTCGATGACGAAGGACGCGAAGTACCGCCCGGCACTGTCCTTGATCACGGTGACGCTGGAGGGAGTGACGGGCAGCCGCCTGGACCAGGCGACCTTCACCGCCCCGATCTTGGGGAGGTTCAGCTTCCCGCCCGGGGTGATGGACCAGCGGGCGTTGGCTGTGAACCGGATGGCCTGCCGCTTGTCCTTACGTGACTTCATCCGGGGCGGGGCTGTCTTCGGGCCTTTGCGGTCGCCCTTGAGTGAGGTGAAGAAGTTCCTGTAGGCAGTTTCGGCGTCGCGCAGGGACTGCTGGAGCACGACGGAGGAGACCTCCGCGAGCCAGGCCCGCCCGGGGCGTTGCTTCGCCTCGGTGACCAGCGTTCGGGACAGCACGGCCAGGTTCGGGTAGGGCAGACCGCTTGCGTGAGCGTCGCGGCGGGTGCGCACGGCGTCGTTGTACACGACACGGGCACACCCGAACGCCCGCACCAGCGCGCTCGCCTGGCCGGGCTCCGGGTAGAGCCTGAAGGCATACCGGAGCTGCATGACGATCACACTAGGCACACCGCGCACACACCGTCACGACAGAACACCCATTCGACATATCACCGTACATGGCCCACGCACACAGTCCCGCTCCGCCGAAACGCCACCGCGGTGCCCGCGCCGCCACCGCCAGATTCGCTTCATTCCGGCCTGAAGGCCGGAGCACTGCGAATGAATCCCGGCGGCGGTGGACGGTCAGCAGCCGGGCCCTCGCCTCGGCCTCGGCTCCGGCCAGGGCGGGCACGCTGTTCCTCATTCAGCTTGATCCACGGGCCGGTTACTCGGACTCGGCGGCCCACAGGCCCCGCACATGCCCGAGGTGCCGCGTCATGACGGCACGTACGGACTCCTTGTCGCGGGCGAGCAGCGCGTCGAGGAGTTCCAGGTGCTCCTCGGCGGAGTCCTCCAGGCGGCCCGCTGCGACGAGGGCGTTCAGGCCGTAGAGGCGGGAGCGCTTGCGCAGGTCGCCGACGACCTCGACCAGGTGCGCGTTGCCCGCGAGGGCGAGCAGTCCGAGGTGGAAGCGGATGTCGGCCTCGACGTACGCGATGAGGTCACCGGCCGCCGCGGCCGTCACGATCTCCTGGGCCACAGGCCGCAGGGCCTCCAGTGCCACCGGATCGGCCGCCGTGGCGAGCTCGACGGTGGTGGGGATCTCGATCAGCGAGCGGATGTGGGTGTATTCGTCGAGCTGCTTCTCGGAGACCGCGGTGACCCGGAAGCCCTTGTTCGGGACCGTGTCGACGAGGCCTTCCTTGGCGAGGTCGAGCATGGCCTCGCGCACCGGGGTCGCGGAGACGCCGAAGCGGGCGGCGAGGGTGGGCGCGGAGTAGATCTCGCCGGCGCGCAGTTCACCGGCGATCAGCGCGGCGCGCAGCGCGTCCGCGACACGCTCGCGGTAGCTGCTCTTCTTGCCGCCCAGCGAGGGCAGGTCGGGAGCGGCGGGCGGGGCGCTGGTGCGCTGGGCGGCCATGGGTCGTCGTCCTCCTGGTACGGGCATATGCAATGTCACGTGCTACCAGTATCTATGCGGCGGAGAGCATCGTGACCGTGCGGGTCCTGGTGTAGAAGTCGAGGGCCGCCTTGCCCTGCTCGCGCGGGCCGTGGCTGGAGGCCTTCTCGCCGCCGAAGGGCAGATGGAAGTCGACGCCGGTGGTGGGGGCGTTGACCTTGACCATGCCGGTGGCGAGCCGGTCGGCGCAGCGCAGGGCGGCGTCCAGGTCGGCGGTGTGCACGGACGAGACCAGGCCGTGGGCCACGGAGCCCGCGCAGGCGATCGCGGTGTCCAGGTCGGGCGCCGAGCTGAGCGCGGCGATCGGCCCGAAGACCTCTTCGGTGGCCAGCAGGTGGCCCTCGGGGAGCCGGTCCACGAGAGTCGGTGCGGCGTACCAGCCGTCGAGTCCGGCCGGGCGCACTCCCCCGGTCAGCAGGCGCCCTCCGGAAGCCGCGGCGAGGACGGCGTCGCGGGCCGCTGCGGAGATGAGCGGGCCGCACACGGTGTCCGGGTCGCCGGGGTCTCCGGTACGCAGGGCGTGCAGCGCGCTGATCAGGGCCTCCCGGAGCGGCCCCGGGTCGCCGACCGTGATGATCCGCTTGGTGGCCGTGCACTTCTGGCCCGCGAATCCGGCGACGGCGGCGGCGAGTTGCGCCGCGGTCGTCTCCACGTCGGCGTCGGGCAGCACGAGAGCGGCGTTCTGGCCGCCCATCTCCGCCTGTACCGGAGTGCCGCTCGCGGTCGCGGCCTGTACGACGGCCCGGCCGACGGCGGTGGAGCCGGTGAAGGAGACGACGTCGGCGCCGTCGACCAGCGCCATGCCCTCCTCGGCCCCGCCGGGCACGACCGTGAACACACCCTCCGGAAGCACTCCGTCGAGGAGTTCGGCGAGCCGCAGCGCGCAGGCGGTGGCGGGCGGTGCGGGCTTGAGCACGACCGCGTTGCCGGTGGCGAGCGCGGGCGCGGCCTTCCAGAGGGGGATGGCGAGCGGGAAGTTCCAGGGCGTGATCAGCCCGGCGACGCCGTGCGGGGCGCGCCGGGTGAACAGCAGTCCTGCCCCGGCCGCCGGTTCGTGGACGGAGCCGACCGGGTCGTAAGGCTGCTGTGCGTAGTAGCGCAGGATCGCGACGGCGCGGGCGATCTCGCCACGTGCTTCGGTGATCGGCTTGCCGACCTCGCGGACGACGAGCGCAGCGAGTTCGTCGCCCGCCTGCTCGACGCGCTCGGCAGCCGCGTGCAGGGCTGCGGCGCGGCGGGCGGCACCACCCTGGGCCCACAGGCGGGAGGCGGCACGGGCGTGTTCGACCGCGGCGAGGACACCCTGGCGTCCGATGGCGGGCGTCTCGGTGAGGATGTCGGCGGGGCGGGCGGGGTTGTGGCTGACGACGAGGGTCATGTGGTGCGCTCCTGGGACCCGTGGGGTCCAGAGGGTGAGTCCGGCCGGGAACGGGTCGGAGAGGTCTGGAGGATGAACCCGGCGGGAAACGGGTCGGATGGATCTAGAGGATGAATCCGGGCGGGAACGGGTCGGAAGGATCTAGAGGACGAACCCGGCAGGGAAGGGGTCGGAGGGGTCCAGCAGGTACTGGGCGGTGCCGGTCACCCAGGCGCGGCCGGTGAAGCTGGGCAGTACGGCCGGGATCCCGGCGACCTCGGTGGTGCCGAGCAGCCGTCCCGTGAACTGCGTCCCGATGAACGACTCGTTCACGAACTCGGTGTTCAGGGGGAGTTCGCCGCGGGCGTGCAGCTGCGCCATGCGCGCGCTCGTGCCGGTACCGCAGGGCGAGCGGTCGAACCAGCCGGGGTGGATGGCCATCGCATGGCGGGAGTGCCGTGCCGTGGCGCCGGGGGCGATGAGGTGGACGTGGTGGCAGCCGCGGATGGACGGGTCCTCGGGGTGGACGGGTTCCTCCTCCGCGTTGATCGCCTCCATCAGCGAGAGGCCGGCGGCGAGGATGTCGTCCTTGCGGGTCCGGTCGAAGGGCAGCCCGAACTGCTCCAGCGGCAGGATCGCGTAGAAGTTGCCGCCGTAGGCCAGGTCGTACGTCACCGTCCGGCCGTCGGAAAGCGTGATCTTGCGGTCGAGGCCGGCGGAGAAGGAGGGGACGTTCTTCAGCGTCACCGACTTCGCGGCGCCGTCCTCCACCGCGACCTCGGCGACGACGAGGCCCGCCGGGGTGTCCAGGCGGATGGTGGTGACGGGCTCGACGACCTCGACCATCCCCGTCTCGACGAGGACGGTGGCGACGCCGATGGTCCCGTGGCCGCACATCGGGAGATAGCCGGAGACCTCGATGTAGACGACCCCGTAGTCGCAGTCGGGGCGGGTCGGCGGCTGGAGGATCGCGCCGCTCATCGCCGAGTGCCCGCGCGGCTCGTTCATCAGGAGCTGCTTGATGTGGTCGCGGTGCTCACGGAAGTAGAGCCGGCGCTCGTTCATGGTCGCGCCAGGGATGGTGCCGATCCCGCCGGTGATCACCCGGGTCGGCATTCCCTCGGTGTGCGAGTCGACGGCGTGCAGGACGAGTTTGCTGCGCATGTCCGAGCTGCTCCCTTGAACGTGGGACACGGATGAAGAGGTGGAGGGGTGACGGGCGCGGCGGTCGGTGAGGGCCGCCCGCCGCGCCCGTCGGTCGGTGTGGGACCGGCCGCACCCGGTCCCGTACCACCGGCGACGGTCAGGCGAGACCGTCGGCGACGGCCTTCTCGGTCGCGGCGCGCACCGCGGCCTCCTGCTCCGGCAGCAGCGGAACCCGCGGCGGCCGGACCGGACCGCCGTGCCGGCCGACGATGTCCATGGACAGCTTGATGGCCTGCACGAACTCGACCTTGGAGTCCCAGCGGTGCAGCGCGTGCAGCTTCCGGTAGAGCGGCAGCGCGGTCTTCAGATCGCCCTCGATCGCCGCGTGGTAGAGCTCCACGGTGGACTTCGGCAACGCGTTCGGGTATCCGGAGACCCAGCCCTTCGCACCGGCGATCGCCAGCTCCAGGAGGACGTCATCGGCGCCGATCAGGACGTCCAGCTCAGGGGCCAGCTCCTGGATCTGGTAGATGCGGCGCACGTCGCCGGAGAACTCCTTGACGCCGTGGATGTGGCCCGCGGCGTGCAGCTTCGCCAACAGTTCCGGAACCAGGTCGACCTTGGTGTCGATGGGGTTGTTGTACGCCACGATCGGGACGCCCGCCTTGGCGACCTCCTCGTAGTGGGCGAGGACGGAGCGCTCGTCGGCGCGGTAGGCGTTCGGCGGCAGCAGCATCACGGACGCGCAGCCGGCGTCGCGGGCCTGCTCGGCCCAGCGGCGGGCCTCGGCGGAGCCGTAGGCGGCGACGCCGGGCATCACACGGGAGCCGCCGATGGCGGCCACGGCCGTCTCCACGACCTTGGTGCGCTCCTCGGGCGTGAGCACCTGGTACTCGCCGAGGGAGCCGTTCGGCACGACGCCGTCACAGCCGTTCTCGACGAGCCAGGCGCAGTGCTCGGCGAACTTCTCGTAGTTGACGGAGAGGTCGTCGTTCAACGGAAGGGCCGTGGCGACGAGGACTCCGCGCCAGGGGCGGTTCTCGGTGGTGGTCATGAGCGGTCCCATCTCAATAGGGTGTGACATTTTACTGGCAGTCATAGGTTGCTGGTAATCAGCCATAGGTTGCTGGTAATCACGGGCCGAGGCGCCCTGCCCGCTGCAGGGCTCAGGGTTCCTCGGACTCCCCCGCACGGGCCAGCACCCCGAGCGGTACGGGCCGGGCGAACGGCCGCCGCGACGGCGTGAGTTCGCATCCGGCGAGCCCCGCGACAGCGGGACCGCACACCCGGCCCTGGCACCAGCCCATACCGGCCCGGGTCAGCAGCTTCACCGTGCGGACATCGCCCGCGCCGAGTTCGCCGACGGCCTCGCGGATCGCACCGCCGGTGACCTCCTCGCAGCGGCAGACGACCGTGTCGTCGGTGATCAGCTCGGTCCAGTGCGCGGGCGGCGCGTAGGCGCCGTCGACGGCCGCGAAGAATTTCCGCAGTTTCGTACGGGTCCTCGCTGCCGCCGCCCAGCCGCGCGGGTCGGGTTCGGCGCCGGAGAGCCTGGCCGCGATCGAGCGTCCCGCGATGTGGCCCTCGGCGAGCGAGAGGGCGGCGCCGCCGATGCCGGTGGTCTCGCCGGCCGCCCAGACTCCGGGGACATCGGTGCGCTGCTCGTCGTCGACGTGCACGTCGAGCCCGTCGATACGGCAGCCGAGCGCCTCCGCGAGGTCGGTGTGCGGCAGCATGCCGTGGCCGACGGCGAGCGTGTCGCAGGGGATACGCCGTTCGGTTCCGGGCCGCACCCGGCCGTCGGCGTCGAGTGCGGCCACGGTCACGGCGTCCAGCCGGTCCCCGCCGTGTGCCTCGACCACGGTGTGGTGCACGAAGGTCTGCACCCGGTGCCGCAGCAGTTCGGCCGCGTACTGGGCGCCCTCCGCGATCTTGGCCGGATACACCGCGAACGTCCCGCCCCGACGCAGGAACGCCTTCGGGTCCGCGGACTCCACGAGAGCGGCGACCTCGGCACCCGCCGCGGCGAGCCCCGTGGCGACCGGCAGCAGCAGCGGCCCGGTGCCCGCCACCACGGCGGTACGGCCCGGCAGGACGAGCCCGCCCTTGAGCATGGCCTGCGCGCCGCCCGCGGTCACCACGCCGGGCAGTGTCCAGCCGGGGAAGGGCAGCACCTTCTCGTATCCCCCGGTGGCGAGCAGTACGGCGTCGGCGTGGACCTCGGCGGGCTCCTCCTGCTCGGGTCCGAGCAGGGCGTGGACGGTGAATCCGTTCAAGTCCGGTTCCACGAACCACACATGATGTTCCGTCAGGTGGACCGCGCGTCCACTGGCGATGTGCGCGCCGAGTCCGTCGCGCAGCCGCTCCCAGGTGCGCCACTGGTGGTGCAGGGCCTGGGGGCGGCGGGCGCCGAGGCCTTCGGCGGGCTGCCGGTAGAACTGGCCGCCGGCCTCCGCACCGGAGTCGATCACCGTCACGTGGACACCTCGCGCGGCGGCGGCGAGCGCGGCGGCGAGCCCCGCGGGGCCGGCGCCGATCACGGCCAGGCGGGTTCCCTCAGCCATCGTGACCGGTTCCTTCTTGTGTGCGGATGGCGTCCCCCGGCTTCAGCGGCAGCAGGCAAGCCCGTTGATTGAGGCGGCCGTTGACGGTCACCAGGCAGTCGAAGCAGACGCCGATGCCGCAGAAGACGCCGCGCGGACGGCCTTCGCCCCGGGTGGTGCGCCAGGAGGTGACGCCCGCGGCCCAGAGCGCGGCGGCGACGGTCTGCCCGGGCAGGGCTTCGATCTCGCGTCCGTCGAGCGTGACCGTGAAGGCCGGTCCGGGCCGGGCGTCGGCCAGTTCCAGCGGGGTACGGGAACTCACTGGGCCTCCTCGGGCGCGGGAGAGGGGAAGCGGTTGGGCCGGAACGGTCCGAGGGCGAGATCCGGGGTCTTGCCGGTCAGCACCTGGGCGATCAAGTGCCCGGTGCCGGTGGCGAGCCCGATGCCCGCGCCCTCGTGCCCGCAGGCGTGGAAGAGGCCCGGCACCCGTGCGTCGGGACCGATCGCGGGCAGATGGTCGGGCATGTAGGGGCGGAAGCCCAGGTACCCGCGCATCGCCTTCACCTTCTCCAGGAAGGGGAAGAGGCGCGTGGCGCCTCCGGCGAGGGCCCGGGCGACCGGCAGCGAGAACGTCCGGTCGAAGCCGACCCGTTCACGACTCGCGCCGATCAGCACAGGCCCCGCGGCCGTCCCCTCCACGACCGGCGAGGTCTGCAGTGCGGCCGAGTCACTGGCGACGTCGGCCACATAGTCGGCGGCGTAGACCTTGTGGCGGATCATGCGGGGCAGGGGTTCGGTGACGAGGACGAAGCCTCTCCGGGGAAGCACGGGAAGGGAGACTCCGGCGAGCGCGGCCAGCTCTCCGCCCCAGGTGCCGGCCGCGTTCACGACCACCGGGGCGTGGATCTCCCCCTTGTCCGTACGGACACCGCGTACCGCTCCGTCCGCCGTGCGCAGCACCTCCGTGACCGTCCGGCCGGTGAGCAGGCGGGCACCCGAGGCGCGTACGAGATGGGCGGCGGCCAGCGTCGGCATCACCTGGGCGTCCTGCGGGTAGTGGACGGCGCCCGCGAGGCCGGGCGCCAAGTGGGGCTCCAGGTCGTGGAGTTGCCCGGCGGCGACCGTTGCGGCCTCGACCCCGGCGGCACGCTGCCCGACCGCGAAGGTCTCCAGCGCGGCCAGCCCCTCGGGCGTGGCGGCCACGACGAGGCCGCCCTTGGCCTCGTACTCGATCGCCTCGCCAACTTCCTGGGCGAGGTCGGTCCACAACCGCCCCGAGAGCAGGGCGAGTTCCAGCTCGGGGCCCGGCTCCTTGTCGGAGACGAGCAGATTGCCCTCGCCCGCGCCGGTGGTACCGCCGGCCACCGGGCCGCGGTCCACGAGGACGACGTCCAGGCCCGCCCGAGCCGCGTAGAGGGCGCTTGCCGCGCCCACCATTCCGGCTCCGACGACCACGACATCGCAGGTCAGTCGCTTGGTCACGTCAGTACTATGTCACATGTTTCCTTTTCGGCCAAGGGCATCTAGGCTCGGTCACGCCTCACCCGAAACCCGAAAAAAGACTGCAGAAGAAGGTGCCTGACCGTGGCCAAGGGTCGAAAGAACGGCCTCTACCAAGGTGTCTCCGCGGAGCTCTCCGCCCTGATGAGGACGGGCTGGGCCGACACCGAAAAGCGTGACCTCCAGCCGAACGAACAGACGCCGTACGCGGCCCGCCGCCGCGCCGCACTCTCCGCCCGCTTCCCGGGCGAGCGCCTCGTCATCCCCTCCGGAAGCCTCAAGACCCGCTCGAACGACACCCCCTACCCGTTCCGCCCGTACTCCGGCTACGTCCACCTGACGGGGGATCAAGCCCGGGACGGCGCCCTGGTGTTGGAGCCGCGCGCGGACGGCGGTCACGACGCGCACTGCTACCAGCTCCCCCGCGACACCAGGGACAGCGACGAGTTCTGGACGGGCAAGACGGCCGAGCTGTGGATGGGCCGCCGCCGTTCCCTCGCCGAGTCGGAGCGGGTGCTCGGCCTGCCGTGCCGAGACATCCGTACGATCGCCGAGGACCTGAAGGACACCGGCGTACCGACCCGTCTCGTACGCGGTCACAACGCCGTGCTCGACGCGGCGCTCACCACGGACGAGGAGCGGGACGCCGAGTTCGAGGAGGCGGTGTCCGGACTGCGGCTGGTCAAGGACGAGTGGGAGATCGGCGAGATGCGCCGCGCCGTGGACGCCACGGTGCGCGGATTCACCGATGTCGTACGGGAGTTGTCGCAGGCGGTCGCCACCTCCGAGCGGTGGATCGAAGGCACCTTCTTCCGCCGCGCCCGCGTCGAGGGCAACGACGTCGGCTACGGCTCCATCTGCGCCGCCGGCGAGCACGCCACGATCATGCACTGGACGGACAACGACGGCCCGGTCCGCCCGGGCGAACTCCTCCTGCTCGACGCGGGCGTGGAGACCCGCACCCTCTACACCGCCGACGTCACGCGCACCCTCCCCGTCGACGGCACGTTCACCCCGCTCCAGCGCGAGATCTACGACGCGGTTTACGAGGCGCAGGAGGCCGGCATGGCCGCTGTGAAGCCGGGTGCGCACTACCGCGACTTCCACGAGGCGGCCCAGCGGTCGATGGCCGAGCGCCTCGTGGCGTGGGGATTCATCGAGGGCCCGGCCGAGCGGGCGTACGAACTCGGTCTGCAGCGGCGCTTCACCATGGCGGGCACCGGCCACATGCTGGGACTCGACGTCCACGACTGCGCGAAGGCCCGCAACGAGGAGTACGTCGACGGGGTCCTGGAGCCGGGCATGGTGCTCACCGTCGAGCCCGGCCTCTACTTCCAGCCCGACGACCTGACGGTGCCCGAGGAGTGGCGCGGCATCGGCGTCCGCATCGAGGACGACCTGCTGGTGACGGCGGAGGGGTACGAGAACCTGTCGGCGGGGCTCCCGCGCTCGGCCGACGAAGTCGAGGCATGGATGCGGGAGTTCGCCGGATAGCGCCCAGCCGGTTCAGATCCTGCTCTCGGTCACCGTGTCAGATCCTGCTCTCGGTCGCCGTGTCGGCGGACAGCCGCTGAGCCACGTAGATCGGAATCACCGAGAACAGGACTAGGACCGCCGCGACGACGTTCACGACCGGTGCCTGCTGGGGCCGTGTCATGTTGTTGAAGATCCAGATCGGCAGGGTCTCGATGCCGGGTCCGGCCGTGAACGTCGTCACCACGATCTCGTCGAAGGAGAGCGCGAAGGCCAGCAGTCCGCCCGCGAGGAGCGCCGAGCGGATCAGCGGGAAGGTGATGTCGACGAAGGCCCGGAAGGTGTCGGCGCCCAGGTCCATGGCCGCTTCCTCGTAACTGCCCGAGGTGCGGCGCAGTCTCGCGACGACGTTGTTGAAGACGACGACGATGCAGAAGGTGGCGTGGCCGACGACCACGGTGAACATGCCGAGGCCGACGCCGAGCGGCTCGAGTACCGTGCTGAACGCCGAGTTGAGCGCGATGCCGGTGACGATGCCGGGCAGCGCGATCGGCAGGACGACCACGAAGGAGATGGCGTCGCGGCCGAAGAAGCGGTGCCGGGCCACCGCGAACGCGATCAGCGTGCCGAGCACCAGGGCGATGGCGGTGGCGCCGAGCCCCGCCTTGACGGAGACCCAGAGCGCCTCGCGGGCGCCCGTGTTCTCCCAGGCGACCGACCACCAGTGGAAGGTGAGGCCGGTCGGCGGCCAGCTCGCGCTGCGGTCCGGGTTGAAGGAGTTGACCAGGACGAGCGCGAGCGGGACGTAGATGACCGCGAAGCCGAGCCCGGCGGCGACGCGCAGCGCGATGCGCGCGGAACGGGACAGTTGCACAGCGGGCTCCTCAGAGACTGCTCAGGGCGCCGGTGCGGCGCATCGCGAGCAGGTAGAGCACGATGACCACGACGGGCACGGTGCCGAGCGCGGCGGCCATGGGCAGGTTGAGTTCGATGTTGGAGTAGACGAGGTTGCCGATGAGCTGGGTCTTGCCTCCGACGATCTGCACGGTGATGTAGTCGCCGAGGCTGAGCGAGAAGGTGAAGACCGAGCCGGCGGCCACCGCCGGCGCCACCATCGGCAGGACCACGGAGCGGAAGGTGCGCCCGGCACGCGCGCCCAAGTCGGCGGACGCGTCAAGGAGGTTGGCGGGCAGCTGCTCCAGTGCCGTGTGGATCGGCAGGATCATGTACGGCAGCCAGAGATACGTCAGCGCGATGACCGTCGCGGTCAGCCCGTACCCGGGTCCGCTCAGCCCCAGCGGCTTCAACATCCAGTCGGCCAGGCCTCCCTGAGAGACGATCAGCCGCCAGGCGTACACCTTGACGAGGTAACTCGCCCACAGCGGAGTGAGGATGGCGACCACGAGCAGCGGGCGCCATTTCGGCTTGGCGATCCGGGCCGTGAAGAAGGCGACCGGGAAGGCGATCACCGCGCACAGGGCGGTGACCGCGAGCGCGACGCCGACGCTGCGCAGGATCACCTGCCGGAAGACGGGCGTGGTGAACAGCGCCTCGAAGTTGTCGGTGGACCAGACCTTCACGACCTCGGAGGTGAAGGAGTCCGTCGTCCAGAACGCCGAGATGAACAGCACGGCCAGTGAGCCGAGGTAGAGCACCGCCAGCCAGAGCAGCGGGGCGGTCAGCAGCAGGGACAGCCTGAGCCGGGGGCGGCGGTGCAGGGTCCCGGCGAGCCGCCGGACGGGTGACCGTCCGGCGGCCTGCACGGAAGAAGTCATCGCTCAGCCCTTGATCTCGGTCCAGGCCTGGACCCACTTGGCGTAGGGCACGCACTTCACGTCGGTGCGTCCGTCGAGGCACTGCTCGATGGGCGTGTTCCAGAACGCGATGTTCTTGAAGTAGCTCTCGTCGGTGGCGTGGAAGGTGTCGCAGAAGCTCGCGTCGCTGGTCTCCTCGCACGCCTTGGCGTTGGCCGGGGCCTCACCGAAGTACTCGGCGACCTGGGCGTTCACCTTCGGCGAGATGATCCAGTCCATCCACTTGTAGGCGCAGTTGGGGTGCTCGGCCTTCGCGGAGAGCATCCAGGTGTCGGACCAGCCGGTGGAGCCCTCCTTCGGCACGATCGCCTTCACCTTGGCACCCTCCCCCTCGGCGAGGTTGGCGATGACCTGCCAGGTGGTGCCGACCACGGAGTCACCGCTCTTGAAGGCGGAGATCTCCTTGAGGTAGTCGCTCCAGTACTCGCCGACGTTGGCGTTCTGCTTCTTGAGCAGGTCGACGGCCGCGTCGAACTGGTCCTGGTCGAGCGCGTAGGGGTCCTCGATCTTCAACTCCGGCTTGGTCGCCTTGAGATACAGGGCGGCGTCGGCGATGTAGATCGGGGAGTCGTACGCCGTGACGTGGCCCTTGTACTGGGAGGCGTCGTCGAAGACCGCGGACCAGGAGGTCGGGGCGGGCGAGACCTTCTCGGTGTTGTACATCAGCAGGTTGGCGCCACGGCCGTGCGGGATGCCGTACGCCGTGCCGTCGACGGAGTTCCACGCCTGCTGCTTGAGGCCGCTGAAGACGTCCTTGTAGTTGGGCACGAGGTCGGTGTTGACGGGGGCCGCGTCGCCGGAGGCTATGAGGCGCAGGGACGCGTCGCCCGAGGCGGAGACGGCGTCGTACTGGCCGGTCTTCATCAGCTTGACCATCTCGTCGGAGCTGGCCGCGGTCTTCGTGTTGACCTGGCAGCCGGTCTGCTTCTCGAAGTCGCTGACCCAGTCGACCTCGGGGTCGTTGGAGCCGTCCTCGACATAGCCGGCCCAGGCGATGAGGTTGACCTCGCCCTCGGTCTTTCCGAGCTCGGACTGCGCCTTGAGGTCAGGTGGGTTGAGGCCGGTGGACGAGGACGAGGCGGAGTCGGACGAGCCGCAGGCCGTGGCCGCGAGGAGCACCGCGGCGGCGGCCGCGGCTTGAAGGGTTCGGTTGAGGCGCACGAGGGTCTCCATACGTGAGGGGCCTGGCGTGGTGGGGATCAGCGGGCGTCCGGGACCTTGAAGCTGTGGCGGCGGTGCCACTGGAGCCGGACGCGGGTGCCGCGGTAGGCGGCGACGTCCTCGGAGGAGGTCTCCAGGTTCTGCTGGAGCGCGGTCAGGCGTCCTCCCGCGTCGAGGTCCACGAGGAAACGGGTGGCGTCGCCCAGATAGACGACCTCGACGACGGTGCCGGTGGCGGTGGAGTGCTCCGGCTCGTCCGCGACGGCGGACTCCTTCAGGACCCGGATCTTCTCGGGCCTGATGCTGTAGGTGCCCTCGTCGCCGACGACCTGCTCGGCGGAGGCTCCTTCGAGCAGGTTGGAGGTGCCGACGAAGCCCGCGACGAAGGGGGTGGCGGGCCGTTCGTAGATCTCGGCCGGGGTGCCGACCTGCTCTATCCGGCCCTGGTTGAAGACGGCGATGCGATCGCTCATCGTCAGGGCCTCCTCCTGGTCGTGGGTGACGAAGACGAAGGTGATGCCGACCTCGCGCTGGATCGCCTTGAGTTCGACCTGCATCTGCTCGCGCAGCTTGAGGTCGAGCGCGCCGAGCGGCTCGTCGAGGAGCAGCACGCTGGGGCGCCCGACAAGGGCACGGGCGAGCGCGACACGCTGGCGCTGGCCGCCGGAGAGCTGACTCGGGCGCCGCCCGCCGAAGTCGCCGAGGCGTACGCCTGCGAGCGCCTCGCGGGCCCGCAGGAGCCGCTCGGCCTTGGGCACCTTGCGGACCTTGAGGCCGTACGCGACGTTCTGCTCCACGGTCATGTGCGGGAACAGGGCGTAGTCCTGGAAGACGGTGTGCACGTCCCGCTCGAACGGGGCGAGCCCCGTGACCTCCTGTCCGGCCAGTTCGATGCGGCCCGAGGTCGGGCTCTCGAAGCCGGCGATCATCCGCAGGACCGTGGTCTTGCCGGAGCCGGACGGGCCGAGCATCGAGAAGAACTCTCCGTCGGCGATGTCCAGATCGACTCCGGCCACGGCGGTCGTGTCACCGAACGCCTTCCGCAGTCCCTGGAGCCGGACCGCACTTCCCTCCATGGTCGGGAACCTTTCTGGTGCACTCGGACGTTGGAGTGAAAGATATGAAGTCATAGTTCAAAGCTCAAGACCCCCTTAGAGTAAAGGTTGAGTCAACGGACAAGGCGGTGACCGTGAAGCAGCACAGCGGCGAAGGCGTCCGGCGAGCGGTTTTCACCCCGGTGGACAACCGGGCCCGGGTCGAGACGGTCGTGAGCAGGCTCGGCGACGCCATCGAGCTCGGCCTGCTCGCCGACGGGGAGCAACTGCCCGGCGAGAGCGAGCTGGCCGGACAGCTCGGCGTCTCCACCGTGACCCTGCGTGAGGCCCTGATGGCGCTGCGACAGCAAGGCCTGGTCATCACCCGCAGGGGGCGCGGCGGCGGCAGCTTCGTGTCGCTCCCCGAGGACCCCGGCGAGGACCGGCTCAGGGCGCGACTGGCCGCCTGGAGCACCGAAGAGCTGCGCGACCTGGGCGACCACTGGGCCGCCGTGTCGGGCGCGGCGGCCCGGCTCGCCGCACAGCGCACGGAGCCGGGTGACCTACAGCAACTGCGGCGCACACTGGATGAGTTGGCCTCCGCCGAGGAAGCGGCCGCGCGCAGCCGCGTGTACGGCCGGTTTCATGTCGAGCTGGCCGCGGCGGCACAGTCCGCCCGACTGACCCGCGAACAGGTCGCCCTCCAGACGGAAGTGGGGGCTCTGTTGTGTCTCGTGCTCGGGAACGACGAATATCGTGAAGAGGTCTCGGACCGTCACCGCTCCGTAATCTCGGCGGTGCAGGATGGGGCCCACGAATCGGCCAGAGCGCTGGCCGAGCGGTGCGTGCAGGACTCGACGGCGCGGCTCATCACCCTGCGCCTCGCGATGCCGCGCACCGCGTCCGGTCCCCGTCCGCTGGAGGGCACCCATGAGCAGGAGCCCCGCCCCGGCCGGCGCCGCGGCGACGCTTGACGCGACACCGGAGGCGGCCGTGGCCGCACAGGTCCGCTCCACCGTGGAAGCCGTCTTCGAGGCCGTCGCCGCCACCCGGGCCGATACGGCGGCCCTGCTCACCAGGGTCGCCGCGCAGAGCCGTCGCCCCGCGAGCGCGGACCTGGCCGCACTGCGCCCCGGGCTCCATCTCCGGCTCGCCCGGCAGGAGTTGGTGTCGGGCGTCGGGTTCGTCGCGGCGCCCGGGCTGCTGAGTGACGTACCTGCGTGGCTGGAGTGGTGGCAGCAGGGCGCCGGCGGGGAGGTACGACCGCTGCTGCTCGACCTCGACCCGCAGCACTCGGCGTACTCCGACTACACGCACTGGGACTGGTTCGCCCTCCCCCGCGACACCGGGCAGCGCGCGGTCGCCGGGCCCTATGTGGACTACCTCTGCTCCGACGAGTACAGCCTGACGCTGTCCGCGCCCGTGCACGTGGAGGGTAAATTCGTGGGGGTGGCCGCGGCCGACGTCTATCTGCGGCACTTCGAGTCGGCGGTGATCCCGCTGCTCCAACGGCTGCCGGGGGCGGCCTACTTGGTGAACGCGCGGGGGCGGGTGGCGGCGTCCGCCGATCCCGCCCATCTGGCCGGGTCACTCACCAAGGGGCCGGACTTCGGGTCGGTGCTGACGCGGGCGCGGGCCGAGAGCTTCGAAGGAATGCGGCTGGTGCCGTGCGACGGGGTTCCCCTCGTGCTGGTGGTGCCGCACGTGTCGCACGGCTGAGCGGCGCCGCACCGGTCGCAGGCCGAGCGGGCTCACACCGCCCGCAGCTCCGCCACGCCGTTCCGGGTCTTGCGTGCCTTGCGCGGTCCTGTCGCCGCCTGCCGCGCCTCGCGCAGGACCAGCGTCATCCGTGTGTAGCCCATGTCCTGAAGGGACTTGGGGGTGTCGCCGACGATCCGGCAGTCCGTACGACCCCAGCGCGGGTCGGGGTGCACCAGCGGGCGCACGGCACCGTCGGGCTCGACGCCGTCCGGGCCGACCGCGCGGATCCAGTGCGGCAGACCGTGCCGGTAGGCGACGTCCATGATCGGGTCCTGGGCGATGTCCCGGCGGATCGACTGCAGTGCGCGGTCCTGGTCGTGCCGCTCCACGGCGGCCGCGAAGTGGGCCAGCATCGGCAGACACCAGCTCGACTCGTGCTCGCCGAGGACCGTGCTCGCGTCCGGATGGAACAGTACGAACCGGAGGAAGTTGTCGCCCGGCATGGCCGTCGGGTGCGGTGCGACGTCGGCGAAAAGTGTCTCGAACGCGTCGTTGCACAGGACGACGTCCCAGCGGTGGTCGAAGACGACGGAGGGGAACGGGACGGCCCCGAGAAGAGCGGCGTAGTCCTGGAGATACGCCTGGGCTTCGAGACTCTCGGGGACAGGTCGCGGCTGGGACCGCTGCCATCCTGCCTGGTACGCCATCGGGAGGTCACCCCTCTTGCCTCTGCGGCCTTCACGCGGCGCCCTGATCCTGCTGCCCGCAGTACAGTCGTGTCAACTATCGTGGCATTTGACTCCTGTTGACGGCTGAATCTCGCCACAGTTGTGGCGAGACCTGGATGTGAGTTCGAGCTAGGGGCTAGTCTCCCGATGGTTCCTGACCATCGTGAGAGCGAACTGAGAAGAGATGTAGGAGATCTGTCGGTGACGGATGGCTTCGAAGTTCCGGGCGCCACGGCGACGGTTCTGCTGCAGGCCGTCGTGGCCCGGGTCACCGCACTCGCCGACCGGCTCGGGGTTCAGCACGCCGAGGTCTTCGACCTCCGGCGGCTGTCGGCCGAGTCCGGCGTCCCGGACCCCGTGGTGCGAGCCCTGCTGAGCGGCCGCCGCGCCGGGGAGCCCGACCTGCAGGCCCGATTCCTGCAGCGACTGGATCTGCTGCGCCGCACCCGGCTCAAGCCGAACGGCCGCCGGTACACGCAGCAGGAGATCGCGGACGGCGCCGGTATGTCGCGGCAGCAGGCCGGAGCCCTCATCAATGGCGACCGGCGCCCCACCATGGAGCACTGCGACGCCATCCAGCGCTTCTTCAGGGTGCATGCGGGATTCCTCACGGCCGAGGACTCCGAGGCGCTCGTGGGCGCCCTCCAGCGCTCGGAGCAGGAGCTGCTGCAACGGCTCGCCGACCGTGAGCGCGCGGCCGCCTCGGTGGCCGCCGACCCGCTGGAGCGGCTGCTGCTCGACCACGGTGTCCGTGGAATCGCCTGGCGGGCCGCTCAGTTGCCCACCGACCAGCACCGGGACAAGGTCGCCGAGTGGCTGGACATGCTCTTGGAAAGCGTCAAGCGGCCCGAGTCGTGAGCACGGGGAGAACTGTGGGCATCCAAAGGGAAATGCGCCGCCTGTGCGGGGAGTTGGTCGGGGAACTGACCCTCCCGGCACCTGCGGAACCCGCCGACCTCTACGCGGAGCTGTGCGACGCGATGAGCAGACGCCGCGGGCGCCCCGTCCAGTTCCGCACGGCGGCGTTCCCGCCCGGGACCGCCAGCGGGCTCTGGCTCGACATGGCCGAGCAGGACCTCGTCGTCATCGAGGAACGCACCGCCCCTGACCACCAGTTGGTGATCCTGGGCCACGAGCTGTGGCACATGCAGGCCGGGCACTGCAGTCACCACGTCGAGGGCGCGGCCGTCGCGGCCCGCTTACTCAACGACTCCGCGGACCTCCAGGAGACCGTCCTCAAGGTCGCCGCGCGCACCCGGTCGCACCTCGCGGACGAGGCGGAGGCCGAGAGTTTCGGCCTGCTGCTCGCCAGCAAGTGCCGTACGTGGCTTGCCGGATCGTCACTGCGCAGGCCTGCCCGACGCGACGGACTCGCGGGCCGGATCGAGGCGTCGCTCGGCTACCGCGGGCCGCAGGGCTGAGGCGGCGTGCACGACTCCAGCTACTACATACCGGCGGCCGCGATGGCGGTCGCCCTGGTCATCAAGGGCCCTTCGGTGCTGCGCGGCCGGCGCGACCCGCTGCTGGGGTCGGCGTACGCGCTGATCCTCCTCGCCGGCCTGGTGTTCTTCTTCGCGGCCCCGCCGACGATCGGCTGGGTCAACCGCGCCACCGGGATCTCGAACTTCTCCGTGGCGATCGTGTACTCCCTGCTGAGCGCCTTCAGCGCCTCCTGCCTGGTGCTGCTGATCAACTGGCGCGGCGGATCGAACACGCGGCTCGTCTCACGCCGCTGGATCGCCGGGTACGCCGTGGTCATCGCGGCGACGGTGGTGCTGTTCGCGCTCGGGGACGCGCCCGTGGAACGCCGGCGGGACTTCGACACCTACTACGCCAACACGCCGTACATGCGCGAGATGATCGTGCTGTACCTGACGGCGCTCGCCGTCGCGAACGTCTCGATGACCGTGATGTGCTGGCGCTGGGCTGTCGAGGTGAGCGGCTGGCTGCGCGTCGGGCTGCTGGTCATGAGTGTCGGCTTCCTGTCCAACATCGGTTTCGCGGCGGCCAAGCTGACCGCCGTCAACGCCCGCTGGAACGGCGGGAACCTCGACGACCTGAGCACCTACCTCGCTCCCACGCTGGCCGCCGCCGGAGAGCTCGTCTGCGCCATCGGTTTCTGTGTCCCGATGGCCTGCCAGCGCATCGGGGACGTGTGGAGCACCTGGTCGACGTACCGTCAACTCGGTCCGCTGTGGCGTGAGTTGCGTCCGGCGGGGGACCACGGCGACCGCGCGGTGCGGATCGCCTGGTGGGCGCCCGCCGAACTTCAGGTCACCCAGCGGGAGTCCGACATCCACGACGGGATGCTCGCCCTGTACCCCTACTTCGACCTCGAGGTACGCGCGCACGCCTACGACGACGCCGTGGCCGCGGGCTCCGGCCCGGACCGGGCGCGGGCCGAGGCCGACGCGACGATGGTGACGGCGGCGCTGCGGGCCAGGGCGGACGATCCGGAGGGCAAGGTCATCAGCGCCCCGTCCTCCGCCGCCGAGTCTGCCGGCGGTCCCCGGGACCTGGTGGGGATGTCCATGGCCCTGCGCAAGTCCCCGGTCGTCGCGACAGCCCGGGAACGGATCGAGGCCGGTGCGGGGACGGCTTCCCGCGAGCGGATCGGATAGGCACCGGCCAAGGCGTCACGTCGCGCTGCGTTCGCTCGCCTCGCGCAGGTCCCGTTCCACCGCACGGTTCTGGGCAGTGTCCGGCTGCCCGACGGCCGTGCCCGGGCGGCCCGCGCGCAGCAGTTCGCGCCAGTGCTCGCGGCTCCAGTCGGCCGGACTCGTCGTGCTCGTGAACTCCTCGACCAGGGCGAGGAAGCGTGCCGGGTCGCTGTGGAAGGGGAAGTGGCCCGCGCCCTCGAAGATCTCCAGGCGACTGCCCGGCATCGCCTTGTGCGCCCCGTACGCGTGCCGCACCGGCACCACACTGTCCCGGTCCCCCCAGAGCAGCATCGTGGGCATGCCCTCGGTCAGATAGCAGCGGTCGAGCATGGTCACTGCCTGCCCCCGCCAGTCGACCACGGCGCGCAGGGTGCGGATGAAGGCGCTGCGGGACGTCGCGTCGGGCAGCGCGTCCACGAGGGTGAGCAACTCGGGCGCGTCCTGGCCCAGATCGGTGTTGAGCATCCTCATCAAGCGGAGGAACAGGCCCACTTGGAGGCGCGCGCCGGGCAGTCTCAGTGTCGAGAGCATGAGGTGGGCGCCCGGCAGCGAGACCGCCCGCAGTACGGGGTTGACCTCGCCCCCGACGCCGCCCGCGCTGACCAGGATCAGCCGCTCGGTGCGCTCGGGGAACTGGTAGGCGAACTGCATCGCGACGCCGCCGCCCAGCGAGTGCCCGACCAGCGTGGCGGACTCGATGTCGAGCGTGGTGAGCAGATCGCGTACCCCGTTGGCGTACGCGGCCACCGAGTAGTCGGCCCGCGGCTTGTCGGACGCTCCGTGGCCGAGCAGGTCGGGCGCGATCACCGTGTGGGTGCGGGCGAGGTCGGGGATCAGCTCTCCCCAGGTGTCCGAGGAGTCGCCGATGCCGTGGATCAGGACGAGGGCCGGGCCCTCGCCCGCCATCCGGTAGGCGCGCCGGTAGCCGTGCACGACGCGGTGGTGCAGGCGCAGCTCCCCGTCACCCACGGAGCGCAGGGTGCGCCGCGGTCGCTTGGGCGGTACGTCGACCATGGGCTCGCCTCCTGTTCGCAGGCCGCCGAGAGGCAGCCCCGAGCCGCCGGGAAGACGGCTGCCCCGCTCACCGTTCCAGCCTAGGGCTCCCGTCCCACAAGGGATTTCCGTGAGGTTTCGCCTCCGCTAAGCGGGCGAACCTGGGCGTACCAAAAGGGCATTGTCAGTGGCGGACGGCAAGCTGGAGTCACGTACCGCCATGTACCGCTTCGACAAGCCGACCCCGGGGAGAGCCGTCCGATGCCGACCGCCGTACTGACCGATCACGAACGCGCCGCCGTGCAGGCCTACCTGCGTCTCCTCCAGACCGTACGAGCCGCCTTCGACAGTCCGCCGGACGGGCGCCGACCACCCGTGGTGCCGCCCGCCGCACTGGCCGAGGCGGAGCGGGCGCTGGCGGCGGCCGGACTCGCGGGCAACGAGGAGGCGTTCTTCCGGCTGCTGCACACGTGGTGCCCCGAGCGGACTCAGCTCTGAGCGCGGTGGTCGCCGGGCCCCGTGGCGGCCTCAGCCGTGCGGCACCGTGACCACCGTCGCGGCCAGGCCCCGCTGGACGGTCCAGCGCCCGTCGAAGGACGCGACGCGGCGGCCATCGACCAGCGGGCCCGGTACGAGGAGTTCGGCGCGCAGTCGCCCCGACGGGGCGGGGCCGCCGCCGGACCCGGGGTCCAGGATGAGGTCGATGTCCGCCTCGGCGAAGTCCAGCCACTTCCCGGTGAGCGGGAACCAGGCCTTGTAGACCGACTCCTTGGCGCTGAACAGCAGCCGGTCCCAGTGGACGGCGGGGAGCCGGCCGCCGAGGCCGGCCAGTCTGTCCAGCTCGGCGGGCAGGGCCACGGCGTCGAGGACCCCCTCGGGGAGCGCCAGGTGGGGTTCGGCGTCGATGCCGAGGGAGGCGAGGTCGGTGGCGCGGGCCAGCGCGGCGGCGCTGTAGCCCTCGCAGTGCGTCATGCTGCCGATCAGGCCCGCGGGCCACTGCGGGGCGCCGCGCTCGCCGGGCAGGATGGGCGCCGGGGGCACGCCGAGCTTCTCCATGGCGCGCCGGGCGCAGCCGCGCACGGCGGTGAACTCGCGCCGCCGTTTCGCCACGGCCCGGGTCAGGAGCGCCTGCTCCTCGGGGTACAGGGTCGTGCCCTCGGCCCCGTCGTCACCGTAGGTCTCCACGGCCACGACGGACTCCGGGAGCAGCTCCTCGATCACCGGCTCCGACCTCCATCGGCAGAATGCGGCGCAGCGTGCCCGGCGGTCCCGGGCGGGTGCGCCACTCGCGGGGGTAGCCCACGGACACCTCTTCGAATCGGACGCCCTCGTGCCAGGTGGTCCGTGGGATGTGGAGATGACCGTAGACCATGGTCTCGATGCGGAACCTGCGGTGCCAGTCGGCGGTCAGCGTGGTGCCGCACCACATCGCGAACTCGGGGTAGCGCAGGATGTCCGTCGGGTGACGGTCGAGCGGGTAGTGGTTGACCGGGATCACGGGCAGGTCGTCGGGCAGCTCGGCGAGTCTGCGCTCGGTCTCGGCGACCCGGGCCCGGCACCAGGCCTCGCGGCTCGGGTAGGGGTCGGGGTGCAGGAAGTGCTCGTCGGTGCAGATCACCCCGGTGCCCTCGGCGTAGGCGAGGCCCTCGTCCCTGGTCGTGCAGCCCTTCGGCAGGAACGAGTAGTCGTAGAGGAGGAAGAGCGGTGCGACCACCGCCGGGCCGCCCGGACCTTCCCAGACCGGGTAGGGATCCTCGGGGGTCGTGACGCCCAACTCCCGGCACAGGGCGACCAGATGCTCGTATCTGGCGACGCCGCGCAGCTGGACCGGGTCCTTCGGGTGGGTCCAGAGCTCGTGGTTGCCGGGCGCCCAGATCACCTTGCGGAAGCGGTCGCCGAGCGTTTCGAGGGTCCAGTGGATGTCGGCGACGCTCTCGCTGACGTCGCCGGCCACCAGGAGCCAGTCGTCGTCCGACTGGGGGCGCATCTTCTCGACGAGGGCGCGGTTCTCGGCGTATCCGATGTGCAGATCGCTGATGGCCAACAGTTGTCCCGAACGGCCGGCCTTCGACTCCACCCTCGCCCCTTCCACGAACACGATTGGGCTCACGAGAACACATCGGACCGAGCCCGGACAAGAGCGTCCCGCGCGGCCCGGGGTCCACAATTCGGGAATCCGTAACACGCCTGTAGCGCCACACCCGCCCCGCGCCCCTTATGATCGCCCCAACACCACCGCCCTGAACCTCCCTCGGGTGTGCGACGGCCTGGTGCACCTCCCTCTCCCCTGGCCGGGCACGGCCTGCTCCGCTGTGCCCGGAAACCCCGAAAGGCGGCCTGCATGGGTTCTCGCGTACGCGTCTGGCTCAACCGCACGTACGCGGAGAACGTGTTCTTCATGGATCAGCTGCGAAGTAATCCGCAGCGCCGCCCGGTCGAGATCCATGCGACGCACGGAGACGCCGACTCGCCCATCCTGGCCGCTGCCGACACCGCCGCCATGGAGCCCGAGGGTCTCTCCCGGGCCGCCTACGTCGAGTACGCCCTCGACCAGTGCGCCCGGCACGAGATCGATGTGTTCGTGCCCGTGCTGCACCAGGCGACGATCGTGGCGCACCGCGCGGAGTTCGCCGCGCTCGGTACGGCCCTGCTCGCGCCGCCCGCCGAGGCCGTGGCCATCTTCCACGACAAGGTGACGGCGTATCAGGCGCTGCAGGCGATGGGCATTCCGGTGCCGCCGTGGTGGCGGGTGCGCAACGAGGAGGAACTCCTCGTCGCCGTTGAGGCGTTGGAGGCGGCGGGTCACAAGGCCTGCTTCAAGCCCGCGGCTGGAGCGGGCGGAGTCGGCTTCCGCGTCATCACGCGCGCCCCCTTCTCACTCAACCACCTCAACGGATTTCCCAGCTCGTACGTGCCGCTGAGTCTGGTGCAGGACGCCGTGCGGGGTGCCGAGAAGCCCGTCGACTGGCTGGTGATGCCGCTCCTGGCGGAGCCGGAGGTGTCCGTCGACTGCCTCACCGGGCCGGACGGCCGGGTCCGGATGGCGGTGGGCCGCACCAAGAACGGGCGCCGTCGCGGGTTCACGCTCCATCCCTCCTGGATCGACCCCGCGCGCCGGCTCGCGGAGGCGTTCGGACTGCACTATCTGACGAACATTCAGTTCCGTATGTTCGGGGACGAGCCGGTCCTCATGGACGTCAACACCCGGCCGGCCGGCGGACTGCACCAGCTCGCACTGTGCGGCATCAACGCCCCTTGGGCGGCAGTGCAGTTGGCGCTCGGCGAGGAGACGGGCGAGGTGGTTCCCACGCTGCTCGGGCAGGACTACGCCGTGGTCACGGGGCCGCGTCCGGTGCGTCCGGTGACGTTGCCGCAGCAGCGGGCCGAGACACTGCCAGCCATGCCCGCGCCCGCCGCGGAGACCGTTGCGCCGACGGTCGCGGAAACCACGACCGCACCGACGACGAGCAGCACGCTCACCCCGACCATCACACCGATCACCGCCCCGGCCGCCACGTCCGCCAACGCCGCCATCGCACCGGCCTAGCCTTCAGTCGACTCCCCACCAACCGGTCTGGACCAATTCACGCACAGCATCTTGACAGGGTGATTGGTCCATACCAACTTGGTTGCGCACCTTCAGCACTCCCGAACACCCCCATCACTTCAGGGAGATCGCGTGCGCATCGACTTCTTCAGGCGTTCCAGACGTCGCTTCTTCGCTCTGCTCGGCACCGCCGCCCTGGCTCTGGCCGGGGCGGTCGCCCTGCCCACCACGGCCCACGCGGCCAACATCCTCACCAACCCCGGCTTCGAGTCGGGCGTCCTCTCCCCCTGGTCCTGCACCGGGAACCTGGGCTCGATCGTCTCCACCCCCGTGCACGGCGGCACCAAGGCCCTTGCGGGGGCGGCGAGTTCGAGCAACAACGCCAAGTGCAGCCAGACCGTCGCCGTCCTGCCGAACACCGCGTACAGCCTGACGGGCTGGGTGCGCGGCAGCTATGTGTACCTGGGCGTGGACGGCGGCGCCGCGACCTGGACGACGTCCACGGCGGCGTACAGCCAGCTCACCGTGAACTTCACGACCGGTGCCTCGCAGACCAGCGCCACGATCTACACGCACGGCTGGTACGGCCAGGGCACCTACTACGCCGACGACGTCAGCCTGGACGGACCGGGCGGCGGCGGTGGCTCGGACACCCAGGCGCCCACCGCGCCGACGAACCTCACCTCCCCCGCCAAGACCTCCTCCAGCGTGTCCCTGTCGTGGGGTGCGTCGAGCGACAACGTCGGCGTCTCCGGCTACAACATCTACAGCGGCGCCAACCAGGTGCTCACCGTGTCGGGCACGACCGCGACCGTGAGCGGTCTGTCGCCGAGCACGGCGTACACGTTCACCGTGCGGGCACGGGACGCGGCCGGGAACGTCTCCGCCGCCTCCAACTCCCTTGCCGTGACGACGAACGCGGGCACCCCCGGCACCACCTTCAAGCAGGCGGCGCCGTACCTCTACCTCGGCTGGGGCGATCCGCCGGCCGTGAGTACGGTGATGAGCTCCACCGGGATCAAGTGGTTCACGATGGCGTTCATCCTCTCCTCGGGCGGCTGCAGCCCGGCCTGGGACGGGAGTCGCGCGCTGACCGGCGGCAACGACCAGTCGGTCATCAACTCCATCCGCGCCGCGGGCGGTGACATCGTGCCCTCGATCGGCGGCTGGAGCGGCAACAAGCTCGGGCCGAACTGCTCGACGCCGGAGGCACTGGCGGGCGCGTACCAGCAGGTGATCAACGCGTACGGGCTCAAGGCGATCGACGTCGACATCGAGAACACGGACGAGTTCGAGAACGAGGTCGTCCAGGACCGCATCCTCAACGCACTGAGGATCGTCAAGGCGAACAACCCGGGGCTGCGCACCATCATCACCTTCGGTACGACGACGACGGGCCCGACCTACTGGGGCAACCGGCTCATCGAGCGGGCCTCGGCACTGGGCGCCAACATCGACGTCTTCACGATCATGCCGTTCGACTTCGGCGGCGGCGCCGACATGTACGGCAACACCGTGAACGCCACCGAGGGTCTGAAGACCAAGCTGAAGTCCACCTTCGGCTGGGACGACGCCACGGCGTACGCGCACATCGGCATCTCCGGCATGAACGGGCTCAGCGACCAGCAGGAGCTCACCTCACCGACGACCTGGACGCAGATCCGCGACTGGTCGAACTCGCACCACATCGCCCGGCTCGCCTTCTGGTCGGTCAACCGCGACCGTCCCTGCGCCGGCGGCGGAGTGGTCAGCAACTGCTCCGGCATCAGCCAGAACAACTGGCAGTTCACGTCCATCACGGCCGGCTTCACCGGCTGAACCGACCGAAACGAAGGAGGGTGCCCGGCCACGAAGGCCGGGCACCCTCCCGCGTTCTACGGGCGCCGCGCCAGCCGCAGCGTCTGCACCTCGAACGGCCGCAGCGAGACCGTCACCGCGTCGCCGTCCACCTGCACCTGCGCTCCCGCGAAGGGGCGCTCAAGGAGATCGGTGACCTGGGCGCCCGCCAGCGCGAAGCCGGTGCGCAGCACACCCTCCCCACGACCGCCCCGGGACTCGTAGAGGCGTACGACGACATCGCCCGAGGCGTCGTCCGCGAGCTTGACCGCCTCGATCGTCACGCCCTCGCCCTCGACGGACACGACGGGCTCGGTCGGCCCGGCCTCCGCCACCCGCAGCGGCAGGTTGAGCGAGTAGCCCTCCGCGACCGCGTCCTCGATGCTCGCCCCGGGAAGGAGCGAGTACGTGAAGCGGTGCTTGCCCTGGTCGGCCTCGGGGTCGGGGACACGCGGGGCGCGCACCAGGGAGAGGCGTACGGTCGTCGTCGTACCGCCGTCCTCGCGGACCGTGCGGGAGACGTCGTGGCCGTACGTCGAGTCGTTGATGACCGCGACGCCGTACCCCGGTTCGCCGATGTGCACCCAGCGGTGGCCGTAGACCTCGAATCGGGCCGCTTCCCAGCTGGTGTTGGTGTGGGTGGGGCGCTGGACGTGGCCGAACTGGATCTCGGCGGAGGAGTGCGGGGCCCGGATGTCGACCGGGAAGGCGGCCTTGAGGAACTTCTCGGCCTCGTGCCAGTCGATCTCCGTCTCGAAGTCGATGCGGGGGCTGCCCGCGCGGACGGTGATCGTCTGCACGATCCGCGATCCCTTGCCGAAGCTGCGCTCCACCCTGATCGCGCCGAGCAGCGGGTCCTCGTCCACGACCGTGATCGAGTCGGCATCCAGGAGGTCCGTGTAGCGGTTCTTGTAGTGCTTGTCGACGTCCCAGGCGTCCCAGTAGTTGGGGAGGTCGCTGTGCAGGCGGAGCAAGTTGCCCTTGTCCGCGAGGACTTCACGGTTCGCCTTCAGGTCGCGTACCGAGGCGAGGGTGCCGTCCTCGGCCAACTCGACGCGCACCAGGCCGTTTTCGAGGACCCGCCCGGTGACCGTCACCGGGTGCGGGGACTCGGCGACGGCGAGGGGCGCGCTGCCGCTCGCCGGTACTTCCGCGTACATCGGGACACCCGCCGACGTACGGACCACCTCGGCCCGGTCGTACGGACTCGTGTTGAAGACGCGGGTCTCCCCCGATCCGAGCGCGGCCAGCGCCTCGGCCGTGAGCACCTCCAACTCCTCGGCCACGCGGGCGTATTCGGCCTCCGCCTCGCGGTGCACCCACGCGATCGAGGACCCCGGCAGGATGTCGTGGAACTGGTGGAGCAGGACCGTCTTCCAGAGCCGGTCAAGCTTCTCGTACGGATAGGCGTAGCCCGGCGCGTGCAGCGCGGCCGTGGTCGCCCACAACTCGGCCTCGCGGAGCCGGTGTTCACTCCTGCGGTTGCCCTGCTTGGTGCGCGCCTGCGAGGTGTAGGTCGCGCGGTGCAGCTCCAGATAGAGCTCGCCGACCCAGACCGGGGCGTCCGGGTACTCCTCGCGGGCGGCGGCGAAGAACGCGTCGGGATGCTCGACGACGACCTTCGCCGAACCCTCCAAGTCCGCCAGCCTGCGCGCCCGTTCCATGATCTCGCGGGTGGGTCCGCCGCCGCCGTCACCCCAGCCGAAGGGGGCCAGCGAGCGGGTGCCGCGGCCCTTGTCGGCGTAGTTGCGGACGGCTCGGGACATCTCCTCGCCGCTGAAGCGGGCGTTGTAGGTGTCGACCGGCGGGAAGTGCGTGAAGATGCGGGTGCCGTCGATGCCCTCCCACCAGAAGGTGTGGTGGGGCAGCTTGTTGGTCTGGTTCCAGGAGAGCTTCTGGGTCAGGAACCACTCGTTGCCGGCGAGCTTGGCGAGCTGCGGGTAGGCGGCGTTGTAGCCGAAGGAGTCCGGCAGCCAGACACCCTTCGTCTCGACGCCGAAGTGCTCGATGAAGAACCGCTTGCCGTGGATGAGCTGACGGGCCAGCGCCTCACCGCCGGGCAGGTTGCCGTCGGCCTCGACCCACATGCCGCCGACCGGCGCCCACTGGCCCCGCTTCACCGACTCCTGGATACGGGCCCAGACCTGCGGGTAGTTGTCGCGCACCCACTCGTACTGCTGGGCCTGCGAGCAGGCGAAGATGAACTCCTCGTACTCGTCGGCGAGCGAGGTGACGTTCGAGAAGGTGCGGGACGTCTTGCGCTTGGTCTCGCGGATCGGCCACAGCCAGGCGGAGTCGATGTGCGCGTGACCGACGCCGGAGAGGGTGTGGGCGCTGGCGTGCGCGGGCTTGGACAGCACGGGCACGAGGGCGGCGCGCACCTCGGCCGCCGAGCCGGAGATGTCGTCCAGGTCAAGGAGGTCCAGGGCGTGGTCGAGCGCGTGCATGATCTCGTGGCGGCGCGGGTCCTGCTCGTTCAGCTCCAGCATCAGTTCGCGCAGCACCTGGATGTCCAGGTCGAGGTGCCAGACCTCCTCGTCCAGGACGGCGATGTCGGCGCGGCGGAAGGTGTAGAGGGGCTTGTCGCCGGCCGTGAGGACGTCGCCGAGCGGGGTCGGGCGGGCGAAGTCGTTGGCCAGGATGTCCGGGTTGGACGCCGCCTCGACCAGGTAGTCGATCTCCTCGCCGCCCGTCGCCGGATTGGCGATCGCCACGTACTGGTTGAGCGGGTTGACCGCCTTCAGCGGGGTGCCGTCCGTGAGGTGGACGAGCGCCTCGGCCTGGTTGCCGGGCCAGTCGCCGGTGAAGCCGAGGTCGATGACGGCCTCGACGCGCTTGCCGGTCCACTCGGGCGGCACGGTTCCGCGCATCCGGAACCAGGTGGTGCCCCACGGCGGGCCCCAGGGGGTGTCCATGGCGAACGGCTTGTACGAGGCCGAGGCGGCCTCCTCGAACGGGACGGGCTCCCCGGGAGCCTGCCAGGCCTCTACCTCGAAGGGCACGGTCGCGGCGTAGGTCGCGGGCTTGATGCGCTGGTCGTGGACGCGTGCGACGCGCTCCTCGATACGGCGGCGTTCGTCATGCATAGGAAGTCTCCAGGAAGGTGGAAAGCGCTTACTTAAGGTACGCCAAGCCTGGGTGGACCGAGGTGTAGCCATCGACCAGTCTGCGCGCGACGTTCACGGAGTCCACCAGCGGGTGCAGGGCGAAGGCCTTCACCGCGGTCGTGCGCGAGCCCGACTCGGCCGTGGCCAGGACCTCCCGCTCCACCGCCTTGACCGCGCACACCAGTCCGGTGGCGTGGTCCGGCAGCGGGTCGACGGCGACGGGATGCGCGCCGTTGGCGTCGACATGGCAGGGCACCTCGATGACGGCCTCCGTGTCGAGGACGGAAAGGGTGCCGCGGTTGCGGACGTTGAGGATCAGGGTGGTGCGCTCGTCGCGGGCGATGGCCCGCATCAGGGCGAGCGCGACCTTCTCGTAGCCGCCGGAGAGGTCGTCGGCGTCGCGTTCGCCCGCGTCGGCCACGTCCCGGTTCTCCGCCATGTACGTGGCCTCGCGCTCGGCGCGGGTACGGTCCCAGGCGGTCAGCGCGGCGGCGTCCGGGCGCTTCATCTCGTCGTAGAACGCGGCCTGCTGGTCCCGCAGGAACGCCCCGCGGGTCTTCTCCACCTGCTGGTAGGCCCGTACGGCCTCGCGGTTGAAGTAGTAGTAGTGCAGGTACTCGTTCGGGATCGCGCCGAGCGACTGCAGCCACTCCGGGCCGAAGAGCTTGCCCTCCTCGAAGGAGCCGAGCAGTTCCTGGTCGGCGAGCAGCCGCGGGAGTTCGTCGCGGCCCGCGACGCGCAGCCCGCGTACCCAGCCGAGGTGGTTGAGGCCGACGTAGTCGATCCAGGCCTCGCGCGGATTGGCGCCGAGCACCTGGGCGATACGGCGGCCGAGGCCGACCGGCGAGTCGCAGATGCCGATCACGCGGTCGCCGAGGTGACGGGACATGGCCTCGGTGACCAGGCCCGCCGGGTTGGTGAAGTTGATGACCCAGGCGTCGGGGGCTAGGCGGGCCACGCGTCGCGCGATGTCGACGGCGACGGGCACCGTGCGCAGGCCGTACGCGATGCCGCCGGCGCCGACCGTCTCCTGGCCGAGGACGCCCTCGTCCAGTGCGACGCGCTCGTCGGCGGCTCGTCCTTCGAGTCCGCCGACGCGGATGGCGGAGAACACGAAGTCGGCGCCGCGCAGGGCGTCGTCGAGGTCGGTGGTGGCGGTGACCTCGGGAGCGTCCGGGTCCCCCGCGGCCTGTTCGGCGAGCACGCGGGTCACGGCGGAGAGCCGTCCCGCGTCCAGGTCGTGCAGCACGACCTGGGTGACGCGGCCCTCGGCTCGGTCCCCGAGGAGCGCTCCGTACACGAGCGGCACCCGGAATCCGCCGCCACCCAGAATCGTCAGCTTCACGCTGTTTCCGCCTTTCCTGTCACGACCACTTGCACGCCCGCTTCCTCCAGGGAGGACCGCGTCGCCGCGTCCACCGGCGCGTTCGTCACCACCACGTCCAGGTCCTCGGGACCGCAGACCTTCGCCATGCCGGTCCCGGGGAACTTCGCCCGGTCGGCGAGCAGGACCACCCGCTCCCCCGCCTTGATCATGGCGCGCTTGACCGGCACCTCGACGACGGTCGTGTCCATCACCTGGCCGCCCGGCCGTATGCCGCTGGTGCCGAGGAAGACCCAGTCCGCGTGCAGCTGGCGCAGATTGTCCTCGGTGAGGAAGCCGACCAGGGAGCGGTACTCGCGGCGGACCATGCCGCCGAGCAGCACCAGCTCGATGCCCTCGTCGTCCACCAGCTCCTCGAAGACCACCAGGTTGCTGGTGATCACGGTGATCCGGCGGCCGTGCAGCTGTCTGGCCAGCCGGTACGCGGTGGTGCCGATGTCGAGGAGGACGGACTGGCCGTCCTTGACCATCGACGCCGCCTTGGCCGCTATGGCGTCCTTCTCGGCCACGCGGACCTCGGCGACCTCGGCGAAGGGCTGGTCGCCCTCGTCCACGACGGCGCCGCCGTGCACCCGCGTCAGCAGGCCTTCCTCCTCCAGTCTCACCAGGTCACGGCGGACCGTGGCCGGGCTCACACCCAGTTGTTCGGAGAGATCGGTCACGGCCGCGGGGCCCCCTGAACGCAGGGCCCGCAGGATGAGTTGATGTCGTCGCTCTGCCAGCACGTCGTGAACAGTACTCGTCATTCTCAATCATTTCCATGCTCAGTTCTGCTCGACTATTGCCAAATGGCTGGAAGGCGCGCACGATCCTGTGCACCGCTTGCAGACTTTTGACGAGAGGAAGCGCTCGTGGGTGACGAACGGCCCGATGTGCTGCTCACCGGGCTGCTCTTCTACGACCTGGTCCTCACCGGGCTGGGCAAGCCGCCGACCCCCGGCGAGGAGATCTGGACCGAGGGCATGGGCGTGAGCCCCGGCGGCATCGCCAACCTGGCCGTGGCGGCCTCCCGCTTCGGCCTGCGCACCTCCCTGGCCACGGTCTTCGGCGACGACTCCTACGGCACCTACTGCCGCACGGTCCTCGCCGGCCAGGAAGGCGTCGACCTCTCGCTCTCCCGCACCGCGGACGGCTGGCACACCCCGGTCACCGTCTCGCTCGCACACGGCGACGACCGTGCCCTGGTCACCCACGGCCAGGAACCGCCGTACTCGCAGGACGAGCTGATGGGCGACCCGCCCGAGGCGCGCACGGCCCTCGTGCACATCGAGGCCGAACCGCGCGCCTGGCTCGCCAAGGCGGCCGCCAACGGCACCCAGATCTACGCGGACGTCGGCTGGGACCCCACCCAGCAGTGGTCCACGGACCTTCTCGACCAGCTCTCCCTGTGCCACGCCTTCCTCCCCAACGAGGCCGAGGCGATGGCCTACACGCGCACCGACAGTGCGGTCGCCGCGCTCGGCACGCTCACCGAACTCGTGCCGGTCGCCGTGATCACCCGGGGCGGCGACGGCGCGGTCGCGGTGGACCAGACGACGGGCGAGTACGCCGAAGTACCCGCCCTCGACATCGATGTCCTGGACGCGACGGGCGCCGGGGACGTCTTCGGCGCGAGCTTCGTCGCGGCCTCGCTCGGCGGCTGGCCGCTGGAGGAGCGGCTGCGCTTCGCGGTGCTCGCCGCCGGGCTCTCCGTGCAGCGGCACGGCGGTGCGCTGGCGGCGCCCGGCTGGTACGGCGTCCACCGCTGGTGGCACTCCCTCAAAGATCCCGAACTGCGGCGCGCGTACGGCTTCCTGACGGAGCGGATCCCGGCCGACCCCGGCCCGCCCGTCCGGTACGCGCCCGTCACCCCCGACTGAATTCGTCCGCACCACCTCGTCCCCCCACTGAACCTTCTGATCGGCACCTCTCGTACAGAAAGCGCTTCATGGCGCTTCGAAGAACCGAAAGGCGGTGGGAGCTGTGCGGCTCTCACGAAGAGGCCTGCTGCGCGCGGGCCTGGCCGGTACGGCCGCCACCGCGCTCGGCGGCCTGGCGACCGGCTGTGCCGTTCCGACCGGCTCGACCGGGCGGAACATGGTCCTGTGGTACTGGAGCGGGGGTCTGAGCGACACAGTCGTGAAGAACGCCAAGGCCCGTTACGACAGTTCGGTCGATCTCAACGCCATCCAGATCGGCGGCCAGTACCGCTCCAAGCTCATCACCACCATCACCGGCCGGGCCCACATCCCCGACATCGCGGGGCTCAAGGGTGAGGACATGGCCGCCTACCTGCCGAACGCGGACCAGTTCATCGATCTGCGGACGCTGGGCGCGGAGAAGTACAAGAGCCAGTACCTGTCGTGGAAGTGGGACCAGGGCATCGCCGACGACGGCACGATGGTCGGCTTCCCGATCGACTGTGGGCCTGTCGGGCACTTCTACCAGTTCGAGGTGTTCCGCAAGGCGGGGCTGCCGTACGAACCGGCCGACGTGTCCAAGGAGTTGAACACCTGGGAGAACTTCTTCGCCGCGGGTGAGCAGCTCAAGAAGCGGATCCCCGGGACCATGCTCCTCACCGACGTCAACTCCGTCTTCGAGAACGTCGTACAGCAGGGTTCCAAGCGGTACGTCGACAAGGACCGCCACTTCATCGGCGACCAGGAGCACGTACGCAACGCCTGGGCACTCGCGGTGGAGGCCAAGCGTCGCGGGATCGTCTCCGACCTCGTGAACGGCACTCCGGACCAGCTGTCGGCCAAGCAGGACGGCAAGCTGCCCAGCGAACTGGGCGCGTCCTGGGCCGCCTTCGACATCAAGAACGGTGTGCCGAAGGCCAAGGGCAGGTACCGGGTCGCCGACATGCCGGTGCGCCCCGCCAACAACGGTGGTTCGTTCCTGTCGATCACCAAGGCGTGCCGGGAGCCCGAGCAGGCCTTCCAGATCATCACCTGGATGCTCGACGCGTCCAACCAGGCGCAGGGTTACGTCGACGCGGGCCTCTTCCCCTCCACGCCCGCCTCGTACCCGCTCAAGCAGATGCAGGAGCCCGACCCCTTCTTCGGCGGCCAGGTCACCACGGACATCTTCGGGCCCGCCGCGCAGAAGATCGCGGTCGCCTACAACAGCCCGTACGACATCGCCCTGGGGCAGCCCATCAAGGACGAGATCAAGAACGTCGGCGTCCTCGGCAAGGACCCCGAGAAAGCCTGGAGTGACGCCATGAGCAAGTGCCGTCGCATCGCGAAGCACCTGGGGGTGAGCTACTGATGGCAGTCATCGAGCGGACCCCGCCCGTGGTGGCAAAACCCTCCCCGGCCGGTCCGAAGAAGGGCCTGCGCAAGTACTGGCACCTCTACGCCGCGATCTCCCCCTTCTATCTGATCTTCCTCGGCTTCGGCCTGTTCCCGGTCGGCTTCTCGCTCTATCTGTCCTTCCACCGCTGGGACGGCCTCGGCCCGATGGAGTGGGCCGGGCTCTCGCAGTACCAGTACCTGCTGAGCGACAGCGACTTCTGGAACTCGATCGGCAACACGATCATCATCTGGGCCCTTGCCACCTTCCCCATGATCTTCCTGGCGATGGTCACGGCCGTGATGCTCAACTCGGCGGTCCGCTTCAAGAACCTCTACCGGTTCGCGTACTTCCTGCCGAACGTCACCTCGGTCGTCGCGATCGCGATCGTCTTCGGCTCGATCTTCTCCACCAACTTCGGCATGGTGAACGCCGTCCTCAACGCGGTGGGGATCGACCAGATCGCCTGGCTGAACACACCGTGGGGCATCAAGGTCACCATCGCGGCGCTGATGACCTGGCAGTGGACCGGCTACAACGCCATCATCTTCCTCGCCGGGCTCCAGACCGTCCCGAGCGAGCTGTACGAGGCGGCGCGCATGGACGGTGCCGGCCCGATCCAGACCTTCTTCCGGATCACGTTGCCGCTGCTGCGGCCCACGCTGCTGTTCGTGCTCGTCGTCTCGACGGTCACGGGCCTGCAGAGCTTCTCCGAACCACAGGTCCTGCTCCAGACCTCGTCCAACGACTCGACGTTCGCGGGCGGTCCGGGCCACTCGGGCCAGACGATGGTCCTCTACTTCTTCCAGCAGACCTTCGACAACAACGACTTCGGGTACGGAGCCGCGGTGGCGTGGGGCATCTTCCTCGTCGTCGTCATCTTCTCGATCATCAACTGGCGCCTCGTGCAGCGCCGGGGCGACTAGGAAGGGCCCGCATCATGGCATCCATCAAGGGGTCCCGCCGCAGAGGGATCGCGCTGCACCTCCCGCTGGTCATCGGCACACTGATCTCGGCCTTCCCGTTCTACTGGGCCGTCATCATGTCGACGCACAGCTCGACGGAGATCTTCTCGTACCCGCCGAAGCTGCTGCCGGGCACACACTTCCTGGAGAACGTCCGCAACCTCTTCGACGCCATCGACTTCTTCGGGTCGATGTGGAACTCGCTCCTTGTCGCGACGTCGGTGACCTTCCTGGTCCTGCTCTTCGACTCCCTCGCGGCGTTCGTCTTCGCCAAGTTCGAGTTCCCCGGCAAGGGTCTGCTGTTCGGGCTGCTCATGGTCATCTTCATGGTCCCGGCGCAGCTGTCGGTCATCCCGCAGTTCGTCCTCATGGCGAAGATCGGCTGGATCGGCTCGATGACCGCGCTGATCGTGCCGGCCGCGGCCAACGCGTTCGGCATCTTCTGGATGCGCCAGTACATGAAGTCGGCGATCCACGACGAGCTGCTCGACGCCTCCAAGCTCGACGGCGCGAACTTCCTGCGCCAGTACTGGCACGTGGCCCTGCCGGTGGTCCGCCCCGGCCTCGCCTTCCTCGGCATCTTCACCTTCATGGGCCAGTGGAACGACTTCGCCTGGCCCCTGATCTCCCTCACCAACCCCGACAACGTGACCCTCCAGGTCGCGCTGTCCCAGCTCAACGGCACCCATGGCACCACCGACTACGGCATCGTGATGACCGGCGCGCTGCTCGCCCTCATCCCGCTGCTGATCGTGTTCGCGATCGGCGCCAAGCAGATCATCGGCGACCTCGCGAAGGGAGCCGTCCGCGGATGACGAGTGATCCGCTGCTGGCCCTGCGCCCCTGGGAGTCACCTGAGGTGACCTCCTGGGGGCGGTTGGCCATGAACGCCGTCGACCGGCGTTCCGGCGCCCTCCCCCTCGACGGCGACTGGCGCTTCCAGCTCCTTCCGTCGCCCGACTCCCCGGTGGGCCACACCTGGTCCTCCGCGCACGTCCCCGGCGCCTGGACCATGCAGGGCACCGACGACCTGCCCTGGTACACCAACTCCCAGATGCCGTGGGGGGAGTTCCCGCCCGCGTCTCCGGCGGCCAACCCGACGGGCGTGTACGAGCGTGAGGTCGAGGTTCCGGCCGAGTGGGCGGGCCGTCGGATCGTGCTGCAGGTGGGCGCCGCCGAGAGCGTGCTGCTCGTCCATGTGGACGGCCGGCCCGTCGGCATCTCCAAGGACTCCCATCTGGCGGCGGAGTTCGACCTCTCCGACGTCGTGTGGCCGGGCGCCTCGGCGACCGTACGGCTGACGGTCGTCAAGTGGTCCGACGCCACCCACATCGAGGACCAGGACCAGTGGTGGCACGGCGGCATCACCCGCTCGGTGCTGCTGTACGCGACGGACCCGCTGTATCTCGCGGACGTCACCGTGCGCGCCCGCGCCGACGGGGACCTCCGGGTGGACTGCAGGGTGCGGGACGCGGGCGGTGCGCTGCCCGAGGGGTGGTACGTCACCGGCGAGATCGACGGTCGACTCCTGCTCCAGGACGCCGAGTTCGACCGCCTCAACGCCGAGGACGACCGTGTCTCCGACTTCCTCGGCGAGCCCCGGCTGCGCGCTCAGGTGCCCGGCGTACGCACCTGGACCGCCGAGACGCCCGAGCTGTACGACCTGACCGTCCGGCTGCACCGCGCCGACGGGACGGTCTCCGACACCTCGTACCAGCGCATCGGTTTCCGGGACGTCGAGATCGTCGGCCGGGACCTGCTGGTCAACGGCGAGCGGATCTACGTCCGGGGCGTCAACCGGCACGACTTCCATCCGCTGACCGGGCGGACGGTGTCGTACGACGACATGCGCGCCGATCTCGTGCTGCTGAAGCGGTTCGGGTTCAACGCGATCCGCACCGCGCACTACCCGAACGATCCGGCGCTGTACGACCTCGCGGACGAACTCGGTTTCTATGTGGTCGACGAGGCGAACATCGAGGCGCACGACCACGCCCACGAGATCGCCGACGACCCGCGCTACACGAGCGCCTTCGTGGACCGTGTCGCACGGATGGCGCTCCGCGACAAGAACCATCCCTGCGTCATCATCTGGTCGCTCGGCAACGAGTCGGACTACGGCGCCAACCACGACGCCGCGGCGGGCTGGCTCCGCCGCCACGACCCGACCAGGCCGCTCCAGTACGAGGGCGCCGCCAAGCTCGACTGGGCCGACCCGGCGCTCGCCTCCGACATCGCCTGCCCCATGTACGCGCCCGTCGAGGACTGTGTCGCGCACGCCCTGTCCGGCGAGCAGACCAAGCCGCTCATCCAGTGCGAGTACTCGCACGCCATGGGAAACAGCAACGGCACGCTCGCCGACCACTGGGCCGCCATCGAGTCAACCCCAGGGCTTCAGGGCGGTTTCATCTGGGAGTTCTGGGACCACGGCATTCTCCAGCGTGTGAACGACGGAAAACCGGCCGGGCCCGGTGGCGCCGGGCTGTATGACAACGGTGTCGCCGCGCCGGGCCACCGCTGGGCGTACGGCGGCGACTTCGGGGAGACGATCCATGACGGTGTGTTCATCGCCGACGGGGTCGTCTTCCCCGACCGCGCGCCCAAGCCGGTGATGTACGAGCACCGGGAGATCGCGGCGCCCGTGCGGCTGGCGTACGACCGCGGCGGGCTCCGGGTGACCAATCACCAGCACTTCCGCGGTCTGGACTGGCTGGCCGCCGAGTGGTCGCTCGCCCTCGCGCACGGCGGCACGTTCACGGCGCCGGCCGAGCTGCCCGCCGTACGGCCGGGCGGGACCGCGTCGGTGCCGCTTCCCTTCGCTCTGCCCGAGGACGGCGGCGAGGCCTGGCTCACGCTGCGGGTGACGACGGCCGGCGACGAGCCGTGGGCGCCGCGCGGCACGGAGGTGTGTGTGCCGCAGGTGCGGCTGCGGGCGGCGGATCCGGTGACCCCCGTCCCGCCGAAGGGCACGCCCGTCGAGGTCGACGAGGACGGCCTCCTTGTCCATCCGCTGCTCACGGCCGCCCCCGTGCTGTCGCTGTGGCGGGCGCCGACCGACAACGACGTCCTTGGCGGCATGGCGGCGCGCTGGCGAGCGTGGGGCCTTGACGCCCTGGTACGCAAGGTCGTCGCCGTACGCCGTGAGGGCGGGAGCGTCACCGTGCTCGCCGAGTACGTCACCGAGGCCGGCTCCGTACGCCACGAGCAGGTGTTCACCCGCGTCCAGGGCGGGGTGCGCGTCGAGGAGACGGCCGAACTGCCGGACGGGCTCGACGACGTGGCGCGGGTCGGCTCCGTCTTCGAGACCGTCGCCGGGCTCGATGTCCTTGAGTGGTACGGGCAGGGCCCCTGGGAGTCCTACCCGGACCGGAGCACGGGCGCGCCCGTGGGCCACCACTCCGTTCCCGTCGACGAGCTGTTCACCCCTTATCTGCGCCCGCAGGAGAGCGGCGGGCGGCACGGCGTACGGCACTTCACGCTGTCGGCGCCGGACGCCACGGGTCTGACGGTGGACCTCGCGGAGCCCGCCCAGGTCTCCGTGACCCGCTACCTGGCCGAGGATCTGGCCGCCGCCACGCACCACGACGAGCTGGTGCCGCGGCCCGGCTGCGTCGTGCACCTCGACGCCGCCCACCGCGGCCTGGGCACCGCCTCGTGCGGGCCCGACACCTCGCCCTCCTATCTCGTCGCGGCCGGTACCCACCGCTGGTCCTGGACGCTGCGGGTGCTCTGAATCCGCGTGTGATCCCACAACTCTTCGATGGAGCAAGCAGACGTGTGTACTTCGCATGGACAGACGGAGGCCGAGCAGGCCGGCGCCGGCAGACGCAACTTCCTTCGGGCCACCGCGCTGATCGGCGCGGCCACGGCGGTCGCGCTGCCCGCGGTCACCACCGCGCAGGCCGCCCCCTCCTCCGCCGGAGCGACGTGGCGGCCCGACTCCGAGAGCCGCCGTTTCACGCTCGCCGTGATGCCCGACACGCAGTACCTCTTCGACGGGGCGAGCATCAACCCCGCCCCGATCGAGGCCTCGCTCCGCTATCTCCTGGACCACGGCAAGGACGACAACATCGTCTTCCTTTCGCACCTGGGCGACATCACGGAGAACGGCGCGAAGGCCGAATTCGACGCGGCGGGCAAGGCGTTCGAGCTGCTCGACAAGCGCGGTGTGGGCTACAGCGTTCTCGCGGGCAACCACGACATCAGGTCGTCCACGGACGACCAGCGCGGCTCGACCCCGTACCTGGACGCCTTCGGACCGCAGCGCTTCGCGAGCAAGCACACCTTCGGCGGCGCCTCGCCGGACGGCTACAACACCTTCCACCTCTTCAAGGCCGCCGGGCGGGAGTGGCTGGTCCTCGCCCTGGACTGGCGGCTGTCGGCGAAGGGGTACGCATGGGCCAACCAGGTCATCGCCCAGCACCCGAAGACGCCCGTCATCCTCACGACGCATGAACTCGTCTACGGCGACGACGCCCTCTCCTCGTACGGGCAGCAGCTCTGGGACCAGCTGATCCGCGACCACGACCAGATCTTCCTCACCCTCAACGGGCACTACTGGCCCGCCGCCCGCGCCTCCCGCAAGAACGCGGCCGGGAACGACGTACACCTTCACCTGACGAACTATCAGAACCGTTACTACGGCGGCGCGGCGATGATCCGCCTCTACCACTTCGACCTCGACCGGGACACCATCGACGTCGAGACGGTCTCGCCGTGGATCCTGGGCCGGGCGGCAAAGGGGCTCAACGAGCTGGAGCGCCAGGAGATGGAGCTCAGCGGCGACGCCGACCGGTTCTCGGTCGGCATCGACTTCGAGGAGCGCTTCTCGGGCTTCGCACCGGAGCCCGCGCGCCCCTCCCGGCCCGCCTCGAAGATGCTGGTGCGGGACACGGTCGCGTACTGGCGCTTCGACGGGCACGAGGACGGCAGTGCGGTCGAGGGAACCGTGCGCGACCTGTCCGGGCACGGCAACGACCTCACACTGGTCAAGGTCGGCGACAGCTCCCTGACCTTCTCGTCGGCGCATCACCCGGACCAGCCGGGACACGGCAGCCTCGACTTCCAAGGCGGCAAGCCTCCGTTGCAGGGCGCGTACCTGCGCACCATCGACGGCGCTCCCCTCAACTCGGCCACCTTCGGCCGCGGTTACACCATCGAGGCCTTCTACCAGGTGCCCGCCGACTGGAGCGCCTCGCGCAACGCGTGGGCCGGTCTTGTCAGCCGCACCGGCACGGGCGGCGGCGCGGGCAAGACCGAGGGAGACCCCGACGAGCCGCTCGCCACACTCTCGCTGTCCGACGGACCCGGCCCGCAGTGGGCGGCGCGACCCCTCAACCAGCAGGGCATCGCGACCAACTGGGGCGACGAGACGGCCCGGGAGCAGTGGTGGCACGTCGCCGTCGTCAACGGCGGGTCGCACACGACGATGTACGTCCAGGGCTGCCCCGTCGCCCGCAACCCCACCGCGGTCGCCGTCGGACTCACCTCCCTCGGACTGCCCTGGCTGCTCGGCGGCTACGAGTACGCGGGGAAGATCGACCAGATTCTGTACGGCCGGCTCGGGGACGTCCGGATCGTCGAACGCGCCCTGCCCGTCACGTCGTTCATGAACCACTGACCCGAGGGACCCACACCGTCATGACCGAGCAGCAGCTGCCCGTCTGGGCCGATCCGTCCGTCTCCCCGTCCCACCTCGACGCACAGGGTGTCTCCAGACGCCAACTCCTGCGCCGGGCAGGCCTGTTCAGCGCCGCCTTCGCCGCCGGTTCCCTCGCGACCCCCGCGGCCGCGCAAGGACAGTCTCTCGGCGGCAACGACCCGCGCCTCGCCTATCTCGTCGGCGACCACCACATCCACACGGTCTACAGCCACGACGCGAAGTACACGTTCTCCCAACTCGCCGCCGCGGGCGCCGACTACGGCCTCGACTGGATGGTGTTCACCGAGCACTCCAACTTCGGGCACGCCCAGTACGGGGCACCGCTTGAGCGCAAGGAGATCCTCGATGCGCGCGCCGAGAACCCGCGCCAGCTGATCTTCCAGGGCCTTGAGTGGTACATCCCCGCCGCCGAGCACGCCACGGTCTTCGCCGCCCCCGGCCGCCACGAGGTCGACCTGCTCACCCAGTTCGAGCTGGCCTACGACGGCAAACTGCTCGGCTACACCGACGGCGCCGCCGACAACCCGAACACGGCTCGCAACCAGGAGCACGCCGTCAAGGCGATCAAGTGGCTGGCCGAGCAGCGCCGTAGCGGATACGTCGACGACGTGCTGGTCCTTGCCAACCACCCGATGCGCCTGGGCATCGACTCCCCGTACGAGATCCGCGACTGGCGGGACGCCGCGTCCGAGATCATGATCGGCATGGAGGGCGCTCCCGGCGCCCAGGGCGCGGCCATCCCCGGCTGGCGCGGTACGACCTCGATCCGCGGCGAGTACGAGAACAAGCCGTCCGCGCAGTCCTGGCCCGGCTACCCGACGGACGCCTACCTCACCTACGGCGGCTTCGACTGGGCGACCGCGACCGTGGGCGGCCTCTGGGACGCCATGCTCGCCGAGGGCAAGCTCTTCTCGGTCACCACCAACTCCGACGCCCACCGCATAGTGTTCGACACCTGGAAGAACGGCGACTGGGCGGCCGGCCAGAACTTCGACAACACCGGCAGGCTGCCGGACCCGGTGAACACAGACACCCCGCAGCCGGGAAGCGACTTCTGGCCCGGCCAGTTCAGCCGCACGCACGTCGGTGTAACCCGCTACGGCTACCGCGCGGTGATGTCAGGCCTGCGCGCGGGCCGGGTCTGGCTCGACCACGGGCATCTGATCGACGGGCTGGACGTCCGGCTGAAGCGGGACCGCGACCAGGGCCGGGGCGTGACGATGGGCGGCCGGCTGCGCGTCCGCAAGGGCGACAAGCTCACCCTGTCGGTCACGGTGACGAGCGCCTCCCGCCCCAACCCCCAAGGAATCCTGCCCGAGTTGGCCCACGTCGACGTGATCCGCGGCGCCGTACGCGGACCCGCCGCCCGCGACTCCTGGAAGGCGCCCGACACCAAGGTCGTACGCACCGTGGACGTCAGCGGCCGGAAGGGCACGTACACCCTGCGCATCCCGCTGACCGCCGGCGACGAGTCCTTCTACGTCCGCCTGCGCGGCAGCGACGGCAACCGCAACGGCACGGGCTATCTGGGCGCCGCAGTCGACCCGCACGGCCCGATCACCCACGCACCGGGGAACGGCGACCCGTGGGCAGACACCTGGTTCTACGCGAACCCGATCTTCGTGGACGTGACAGGGGCCTGAGCTGCACCCCGCTAGGGGCGCGGGGCTGCATTCAATATGCGGCTCCGCCGCGTGGGCGCGACCAGCCACGACGGACGCGCGGTTCTCCAACGGCCCGCACTTACGCATAGAACCTGGAGAGGCTCTGGAGGACGGCGGCGGGCTTCCCCCCGCCGTCGATCTCTATCGTGCCGTCGACGGCGACCTGGACCCCGCCCGGCACGTCCTCGACCGAGGCGAGCCGGGCGACCAGCCGGATCCGCGAGCCCACCTTCACCGGCGAGGGAAACCGCACCTTGTTCAGCCCGTAGTTGACCTTCGTCGCCACGCCCTCGACGTCAAGGAGCTCGGTGAAGAGCGGGATGAAGAGGGACAGGGTGAGATATCCGTGGGCGATGGGCGCGCCGAAGGGACCCGCCGCCGCCTTCTCCGGGTCGACGTGGATCCACTGGTGGTCGCCCGTCGCGTCGGCGAAGGTGTCGATGCGCTCCTGGGTGATCTCGATCCACTCACTGGTGCCGAGGTCGCTGCCGGCCAGCTTCTTGAGTTCGTCGAGGCCGTTCACGGTGATGGTCATGTGCCGTTCCCTGTCTAGGAGTTGGTGCCGTACCGCGAGCGGACACGGGCCTTGAGGAGCTTCCCGGAGGCGGTGCGCGGGAGTTCGTCCGCGACGACCACCGACTTCGGGATCTTGTACTTGGCGAGGCGTCCGGCGAGCGACGCGAGAACGTCGTCCGGGTCGAGTTCGACGCCCTCGCGGGCGACGACGACCGCGCGCGGCACCTCGCCCCACTTGTCGTCCGCGACACCGATGACCGCGCATTCGACGATGTCGGGATGGGCCAGGAGCAGGTCCTCGACCTCGACGGGATAGATGTTCTCGCCACCCGAGATGATCATGTCCTTGATGCGGTCCACGATGAAGACGTAACCGTCCGCGTCGATCCGGGCGGCGTCCCCACTGCGGAACCAGCCGTCGGCGAAGACGGCGGCCGTCTCGTCCGGCAACCCCCAGTAGCCGGGCATGACATGGGGCCCGCGTACGACCACCTCGCCCGTCTCGCCGACCTCGGCCGGCGCGAAGTCCGGTCGTACGACGCGCACATCGCTGAAGAAGTGCGGCACCCCGGCCGAACCCGCCTTGCTCACCGCGTGTTCGGCGTCGAGGAAGAGCGTGCCGGGCGCGGCCTCGGTCATGCCGTAGCCCTGGAGGAAGGTGAGCCCGCGCTCCTGGTAGGCGGCGATGAGCGCAGTGGGCACCGGCGACCCGCCGCACGTGAGGATCCGCAGCGACGACAGGTCGGCGTCGGCCCAGCGCGGCTGCCGTGCCACCTGGTCGAACATCGTCGGTACGCCGAACATGAAGGTGATCCGGTGCCGTTCGATCAGGTCGAGGGTGACCGCCGGGTCGAAGGTCTCGACCAGGACACAGGTGCCGCCCTTGAGCAGCACCGGCAGGGTGAGCATGTTGAGCCCGGCCGTGTGGAACAACGGGGCGGAGACCAGGGCGCGTTCGTCGGCGATCAGGTCGGTGTCCACGAGGACGTTGATCGCGTTCCACGTCAGGTTGCCGTGCGTGAGCATCGCGCCCTTGGGGCGGCCCGTGGTGCCCGAGGTGTACATGATGATGCAGGTGTCGTCGGCGGTGACGGGCTGGTCGACCGGCTCTTCGGAGGCTCCGTCGATCAACTCCTCGTACCGGGCGCCGACTTCGACGTACGTCCGCACGTCCGCGTTGCCGGGAAGACCTGCGACGAGTCCTGCCAGCGTCGGCGCGTACACCAGGGCCTTGGCTCCCGAGTCGCCCAGCTGGTAGGCGATTTCGGGTCCGGCGAGGCGGGGGTTGAGTGGGACGAAGACCGCGCCCAGGGCGCCCGCCGCGAAGAGGGTTTCGAGGTAGGACGGGTGGTTGGGGCCGAGATAGGCGATGCGGTCGCCGCGGCGGAGGCCGAGGGCGCGCAGGGCCTGGGCGAGGCGGGTGGTGCGCGCGTACAGCTGCGCGTAGGTGACGGCGGTGTCGCCGTGGATCAGGGCGGTGCGTTGGGGAGTCTTGCGGGCCCGGCGTGCGGGCCACGACCCCAGTCCCTCGTTGCGCATCGTTGCGCCCCTTTGCGAGTTCCGGATACGAGTCGGGGAGTTACGGTTTCGTCAGCCCGAGCAGCCGGGCCGCGTTCTCCTTGAGGATCTTCGGCCTGACCTCGTCCTTGATCGGCAGCTTCTCGAAGTCGGCGAGCCAGCGGTCCGGGGTGAGGACGGGGTAGTCGGAGCCGAACAGCACCTTGTCCTTGAGCAGCGTGTTCGCGTACTGCACCAGCTGCGGTGGGAAGTACTTCGGTGACCAGCCGGACAGGTCGATGTGCACGCCCGGCTTGTGCGTGGCGACGGCGAGGGCCTCGTCCTGCCAGGGGAAGGACGGGTGCGCCAGGATGATCTTGAGGTGCGGGAAGTCGGCGGCGACGTCGTCGACGTGCAGCGGGTTGGAGTACTTGAGCCGGATCCCGCCCCCGCCGGGCACTCCGGCGCCGATCCCTGTCTGCCCGGTGTGGAAGAGCGCGATGGTGCCGGTCTCCTCGATCACCTCGTACAGGTCGTACGCCACCGACCTGTCGTTGGGGAAGAAGCCCTGGATGCTGGGGTGGAACTTGAAGCCCTTCACCCCGTACTCCTCGACCAGACGGCGGGCCTGCTTGACCCCGGCCTTGCCGCGGAAGGGGTCGATGGAGGCGAAGGGGATCAGCACGTCCGGGTTGGCGGCGGCCGCCTCGGCGACCTCCTCGTTCGGGACGGGCTCGGTGCCGGTGGCGGACTCGGCGTCCACCGTGAAGATCACGGCGGCCATCTTCCGCTCGCGGTAGTAGGCGGCCGTCTCCTGAAGGGTCGGCTTCCGCTTGCCCTCGACCTTGAAGTAGGCGCTGGAGGCGTGGTGCAGGTCCTCGTCGAGCGAGGAGTGGCCCTTCGACGACACCTCGGCGTGGGTGTGGACGTCGATCGCGACGAGTTCGTTCGGGTCCATCACGCCTCCGGAAGTTTCGGCGCGGGGATGCCGACGGTCTGCGGTTCGGCGCCGACCGAGGTGTGCCAGGCGTCGGCGAGGGTGTCGGGGGTCCAGCCGCCGTCCGCGTACGCCACCTTGATCTCCTGCGGATGCGACCAGAGTGCCACCTTGTCGCCGCCGATGCCGATGGCCTGCCCGGTGACTCCGCGGGCGGCCTCGGAGGCGAGGAAGGGGACGAGGGCCGCGCAGTCCTCGGGGGTGCCGAAGCCCTCGCCCTTGCGGAGGAAGTCGGGCAGCGGCTCGCCGCGGTGCATGGCCTCGATGTAGGGGGCGAAGGCGGGGATGGTCTCGGTCATCGCGGTCGCGGCGACCGGGACGATCGCGTTGACGGTGATGCCCGCGCGGCCCAGCTCCATCGACCAGGTACGGGCCATGGCAGCGATGCCCGCCTTCGCGGCGGCGTAGTTGGTCTGGCCGAAGTTGCCGCGCTGCCCGGCCGGCGAGCCGACCAGGATCAGGCTGCCGCCCTCGCCCTGCTCCCGCATCCGCACGGCGGCGGCACGGGCGCAGGTGAAGGTGCCCTTGAGGTGGGTGGTGATCACCGCGTCGAAGTCCTCGTCGGTCATCTTCCACAGCACCTTGTCGCGCAGGATGCCCGCGTTGGTGACCAGGATGTCGAGCCGTCCGAACTCCTCGACCGCGCGGGTGACGAGCTTGTCCGCGGCCTCGGCCGTGCCGACCGCGACCACCTCCGCCACGGCCTTGCCGCCCGCCTCGGTGATGGACTTGACGGCCTGCTCGGCCACGGCCTCGTCGACGTCGTTGACGACCACGGAGGCACCGACGGCCGCGAGTGCGTGGGCGTAGGCCAGGCCGAGGCCACGGCCGCTGCCGGTGACGACGGCGACCTTGCCGGTGAGATCGATGCTGGGCACGAGGGGTCCCTTCGAGATGCGGGTCCGCTGCGGGAAGCGGGGCGGCTACGAGATCGAAGCTAAGGACAATAATTGTTGACGTCAATAGTTGTTGCTGTCCGAGTCATGCGTCATGCTGTGCGCAGGACATCGAGCAGCACAGCGGAACAGCCCCGCCCGGGGCCCGGCCCAGGGAGCCCGTCATCGCAGGTCAGCAGCGCACCACCGGCCACGCCGAGGGCTCTGCCCTCATCGACGCCCAGGAGCCGTGGATGCGCGGGCTGCACGCGGACACCGGCTATCTGCTGTACCGGCTCGGGCTGCGCTCGGGGCAACTGTTCAACACGTTCCTCCAGGAGTCCGGGCTGCGCCTGCGCCACTACGCGCTGCTCCGCTTCCTGGCCACCTCCGAGGGCGCGCTGCAGAGGGAGCTCAGCTCGCGGCTCGGCTACGACCCGAGCGCGATCGTCGGGCTCGTCGACGACCTGGAGAAGCTCGGTTTCGCCGAGCGGCGCCCCTCGCCCGACGACCGCCGCAGCCGGATCGTCGTGCTGACCGAGGACGGCCGGGCATTCCTGCGCGACACCGACGAGGCCGGGCTGCGCGTGACGAACGACCTGCTCCAGCCCCTGGACCCCGCCGAGCGCGACACCCTGCACACGCTCCTGCAACGGGTCGCCGAAGCCGAACTCGACCGATGACCACGGCCATGACCGCGCTGTCCGCGCCCGAACGACTCCTCGCCGTGCTCGCCGCCTTCGACCACGGGCACCCCGCGCTGTCCCTGACGGACATCAGCCGCCGGGCCGGCCTCACCCTCACCACGGCCCACCGGCTGGTGGGCGCGCTCACCGAGTGGGGCGCCCTGGAGCGGGACGAGGACGGCGTCTACCACGTGGGCCTGCGCCTGTGGGAGGTCGCGGCGCTCGCTCCGCGCGGGCTCGCGCTGCGGCAGATCGCGCTGCCGTACCTGGAGGACCTGTACGAAGCGACGCACGAGAACGTGCAGTTGGCGGTCCGCGACGGCTCCGAGGTCGTCTACATCGAGTGGATCTCCGGGCGTTCCGCGGTCGGCGTACGCATCCAGGTCGGCGCCCGCTGGCCCCTGCACGCCACGGGCGTGGGGCTCGCACTGCTCGCGCACGGCGACCCCGCGTTCCAGGAGGCCTACTGCGAGCGCCCGTTGGCCGCCTTCACCCCGTACACCGTCACCGATCCGGCGAGGCTGCGCCGGGCGCTTGCCGAAGTACGGCACTCAGGCGTGGCGGTGAGCAGCCGTCAGGTCACCGACGACGCGCTGTCGGTGGCCGCTCCGGTGCGCGGCGCGGGCGGCTCGGTGGTCGCGGCCGTGTCGGTCGTGGTGCCCCAAGTCGACGCACAGGTACCGGTGTTGATCCCTGCGGTGCGGCTTGCGGCGCGCGGGATCTCGCGGGCCCTCGGGTGGCAGCCGGAGCCGCGCTGAGGACTCTCCGGCGAGGACACCCTTCGAGTCATTGATTCTGGTAGAGGCATTCCGTCCCCGTCGCGCGCCGGGTGACGGACTGCTTCCTCAGGTCGGCGCGGAACTCGTAGCAGCCCTCGAGCCACGCCTGGTCCAGGGGCCGCACCTCGGCGACGACGGTCACCTCGGTGCGCGAGCGCTCCGTGCCGACCGGGACGGCGACCGGGTCGTCGGCGTCGGGCTGCCCCATCGAGTCCGTCCTCGGCAGGGCGAGGGCGCGCTTCAACTCGGCATCCGTCAGGGCCCCGTCGGAGACCGCGCCGTCGAGGCGCCGCTCCACCGCCTCGGCACTCGCGTCGAGTTGGGCCGCCCGGTCCGCCGCCGCCCGCGCGTCCTGCTCACGCTGGATGCGGTGACAGCCGTCCGTCTTCAGCCTGTCGGCGGTGACGTTGCGGGGCTTCTCCGTCGCACGGAACTCGTAGCAGACCTCGTCGCCCCCGTCCTCCGCGGACAGCCAGACCAGGGCGGTCAGCCGGCCGACCGCCACCTCCTGGTCCTCCACCTCGACGCCGACGGTCTCCCAGACCTGGGCACCCTGGACCTCGGTCAGCCCACCGCGGTCCAGCGCCGATCGCAGTTCCACGACCACATCCGCGGCGACCTCCGCCGGCTTGCGGAACCGGTACACCGGCAGATCGCGGCACGTCTCCCGGGACACCTCGTCCACGGAGACGGAACGCCCGTCGACCTCGAAGCGGTAGCAGCCCGTGACCTGGGTACCGCCAGCGAACATGCCGGGCCCGAGCCCCATGAGCTCGGCGGTCACGGTCACCTGCTGCCCCTCCCGACGGACGTACGACATCCTCTTGTTCATGCTCCGCACCGCCCGGTCGATCTCCGTGCCGAGCAGCGTGCCGTCCGCCGCCGCCTGGGTGAGCCGGTCCTTCGCCCCGTCCGCGGAGCTCTCCAAGTTGTCCTGTGCCTGGTCCTCGTAGCGGCCGGGTGCCGTCATGATCCACACCATCACGCCCAGGACGAGTACCAGCGCGATCACCAGCACGGTCAGACAGCCGTTCAGCACGCATCCCCCGCGTCTCGCCATGCCCGCAGGCTTCCCCACGCACGCCTCGCCGGCAGGACCCGTGTCCAACACGTGATCGAACAGGGCCCGGCACGAGACGGGCCGGTTCCGGCACTGCCCGTGCGTCCCGTCACCCGACCGGCGGGTTGTTCACTTGTAGCCTGTCGGCGCCGTACGTCGGGGGGAGCTGACCGTGGAGAACATCCTGGCCGTGGCCATCGGGGCCGCTATCGGCCTCATAGGGGCAGTGTTCGTGTTCGTGGTTCACCGCGCGCCGACAGGACCGCATGTGGCTCCGCGAACAGAAGCTCAAAGCCGGGATCGGCTTCAACACGGCCGTAGTCCAGCTACTGGACCACCTGAAGGAGACCCAGCTCAGTGACGACGGTCCCGGACCCAACGAGTTGACGAACCGGATGCAGGAGGCACGCTCAGCCCTCTACCTGCTCTGTGCCGGCGACACCGTCGATCTGGCCGATGCTCTCGCGCGTCGGGTCTGGAGCACCCGGCCCACCGACGGCAGGGACGACCGCCGGGCCGAGTTCCGCGAGACGTTGGACCTCCTGCGTCGCTTCACGCACCAGCTCCGGCAAGAAATCACCAGATCGTAGGGCCTCGAAGGATCACCGGGCGGACCGGAGGAAGGTGCCTGCGGAGGGCTGACGGACGTGCCTCAGTTCACACGCCACGTGGCGACGGCGACGGAACAAGCAGCGGCAGTTGACCGTTCACCTACATGTGGCTGCGGAGGGGACAGTGTCCCCGGGCCTCACCTACAGCCCATGGGGACGATCGTCCGGCTGAAGCCCCATGGAGCCTTCCGCCGCGAGGCGACCGCCCTCCGCAGATCACCACGCACCGCCCCGGCTGGTCTCCCCCGTCCAGCCGGGGCTTTCTCATTCGGCGCCCCCGGGGTCGTCGTTACCGGCGCCACGCCGCCGAGATGATTCACACATGCGGGATCCCACCTGGCCGTCTTCACGGGAATCTCAGCTGAGACCCCACGGATTCAAAGAAACCACCAATGGAGGAGGCGCAGGATGCAGCGGCAGTGGTGGTCATCCAAGAAAGGCGTGCCGTGGGCGTCCCTGAGATATCGAACCGGACCGAGCGTCCGGCGTGGTCCCGGCGCGGGATCCTCGCCGTGCTCGGTGCCGTGCCGGCCGCCGTTCTGACGGGCTGCACCGAGTCGGCGGACGCCTCTGAGGCGACGGCCGCGTCCGCGGGCACGGCCGCGAGCACCAAGGCGGAGACGAAGGTCAAGGCGCCGACGATCACCGTCACGCCCGCCGACGGTACGAAGAAGGCCGGCTTCACCAGCCCGGTCGAGGTCGCGGTGTCCGACGGCACGCTGTCGGCCGTGAAGGTCACCGGCAACGACGGCTCCACCCTGGCCGGGTCCTACGACGACACCCGTACAAAATGGACGTCGAGCGAGAACCCGTACTCCGGCACGAAATACACGGTCACGGCCCAGGCACAGGGGGCCGAGGAGGAGACGGCGACTTTCACCACCAAGTCTCCCGGCGAGACCTTCGTGGGGTATTTCACCCCCGAGGCGAATTCGACCTCCGGCGTCGGCATGCCCGTGTCGATCAATTTCACGAAGGCCGTGTCCGACCGGGCCGCCGTCGAGAAGGCGATCACCGTGACGGCGGAGCCCGCCGTCGAGGTGGTCGGCCACTGGTTCAGCGACACGCGGCTCGACTTCCGGCCCGAGGATTACTGGGCCGCGGGCACGAAGATCACCCTGAGTCTGCGCCTGAAGGACGTCGAGGGCACCGACGGCGTCTACGGCACCCAGTCCAAGGACGTCGTCTTCAACATCGGCCGCTCCCAGATCAGCACGGTGGACCTGGCGGCGAAGTCGATGACGGTCGAGCGGGACGGTTCGGCCCTCGCCACCTATCCGGTGAGCGGGGGCGACGCCGACCACACCACCTGGTCGGGGATCATGGTGATCAGCGAGCGGTTCAAGGAGACCCGGATGGAGTCCTCCACCGTCGGCCTCGGCGACGAGTACGACATCGCGGACGTGCCGCACGCCCAGCGCCTGACCACCTCCGGCACGTTCATCCACGGCAACTACTGGGCGTCGACGTCGATCTTCGGCAGCAGCAACACCAGCCACGGCTGTGTGGGGCTGCACGACACCAAGGGCGCCGACGACACCGCCGTGGACGGCTACAAGTTCTACAAGAGCTCGATGCTGGGTGACGTGGTGATCGTCAAGAACTCGGGCGAGGACACCGTGGACCCGGCCAACGGCCTCAACGGGTGGAACCTGTCGTGGGCCGACTGGACGGCGGGCAGCGCGATCTAGGGCCTGTCCGGAACGCGCGGCTCCCCGGCCGTACCCCCGCCACCCTTCCTTCACGGCGTGAACTCCCGTGCGCCCGAAGGACTTTACCGACTGCACCTCTTGACGGTCGGAGTGACAGAGAGCACATTGGCGGCGCAGCCGCTTTGAGAGCGCTCTCAAGCGGTCTTCCCCAACACCCGCGCGCCCTCACTCCGTACCCGAAGAGGCACCCATGCGTGAAAACTCCGGCACACCCACCAGACCCCGCCCCTTACGCCGAGCGCTCATCGCCGTGCTCGGCACGCTCGCCCTGGCGGCCACCGCCGCCACGGCCGCCACCCTCCCCGCCAACGCCTCCGCTCCTCCGCCGCCCACCGGCTGGTCCCAGGTCTTCGTCGACGACTTCAACGGGACCGCCGGAACCGGCGTCAACACCGCCAACTGGCAGTACACGACGGGCACGAGCTACCCCGGCGGGCCGGCCAACTTCGGTACCGGCGAGATCGAGACGATGACCTCCAGCACCAACAACGTCTCGCTCGACGGCTCGGGCAACCTCCGCATCACCCCGCTGCGCGACGCCTCCGGCAACTGGACCTCGGGCCGCATCGAAACGGTGCGCACCGACTTCCAGCCCCCGGCCGGCGGCAAACTCCGCGTCGAGTCCCGCCTCCAGATGCCGAACGTGACCGGCGCCGCCGCCAAGGGCTACTGGCCCGCCTTCTGGATGCTGGGCGCGCCCTTCCGCGGCAACTACTGGAACTGGCCCGGCATCGGCGAACTGGACATCATGGAGAACGTCCAGGGCCTCGGCACCCTGTGGGCCACCATGCACTGCGGCACCTCGCCCGGCGGCCCGTGCAACGAGACGAGCGGCATCGGCGGCAACACCCCCTGCACGACCTGCCAGTCGAGCTTCCACACCTACGCCGTGGAGTGGGACAAGTCCACCAGCGTCGAGGAGATGCGCTTCTACCTCGACGGCGTCAACTTCCATACGGTCAGGGCGAATCAGGTCGACGCGACCACCTGGACGAACGCCACGAACCACGGCTACTTCCTCATCCTCAACGTCGCGATGGGCGGCGGCTTCCCGGACGCCTTCGGCGGCGGCCCGGACGCCGGCACGGTGCCAGGACACCCGCTGGTCGTGGACTACGTCCAGGTTCTCCAGTCAGGTGGGAGCGGTACCACACCGCCCCCGACCGGCAACCGTGACGCCTACAGCGCCATCCAGGCCGAGTCCTTCGACGCCCAGGGCGGCGTGGGCACCGAGTCGACCACGGACTCGGGCAGCGGCCAGAACCTGAGCGCGCTCGCGAACGGCGACTGGGCCCAGTACAACGGCGTCAACTTCGGCTCCACGGCGGCCACTCAGTTCGTCGCCCGGGTCGCGAGCGGCGCGTCCTCGGGCGTGAGCGGCCTGGTCGAGGTGCGCCTGGACAGCCGTACGAACGCGCCCGTCGGCAGCTTCGCCGTGGGCAACACCGGAGGCTGGCAGAGCTGGCGGACGGTTCCGGCGAACATCAGCGGGGTCACCGGAACACACACCGTCTATCTGACCTTCACCAGCGGCCAGCCGGCCGACTTCGTGAACGTCAATTGGTTCAACTTCGGACGCTGACCGGACGCTTGGCGAAGGGGCGGGCCACAAGGCCCGCCCCTTTCAGCGCAGTTCGGCCCGGAACCCCGCCGGACTCATGTCCGTGTGCTGAGAGAAGAACTTGGAGAAGTTCGCGGAGTCGGGGAAGCCCACGGCGACACCGATGCGGCCGATGGGGATGTCGGTGTGGGCGAGGAGGCGCTTGGCCTCCAGGATCACCCGTTTGTCGATGAAGCCCTTCGGGGTCTCGCCGGTGGCCGCGCGGACGGCGCGGACGAGGGTGCGGCGGGAGTAGCCGAGGGCGTCGGCGTACGCGCTGACGCTGTGGTTGGTGGCGAAGCCCTTCTCGACCGCGTCCCGGAAGCGGGTGAAGGTGGTGTCGGTCTGCCCGTGCGCCGCCTCGGCGGAGCTGGCGGCGAGGTGGGCCAGGCGGAGCAGGAACGCGGTCAGCGAGTGCCGCAGCACCGATGTGTGCAGGCTGAGCGGCAGCGTGGTGGTGTCGACGTACTCGCGTTCCAGCTGGGCGAGTGAGTGCTCGAGGGCGGCCAGCCGGTCCGCGTCGGGGCGCAGCAGCGGGGGCTGGTCGTAGCGGTAGAGGCCGGTCGCCTCGACGGTGGCCCGCGGCAGGAAGCCGGGCTGCATGGTGAGGACGGTGCCGCGGTAGTCGTCGGTGTTGGAGAAGCGGTGCACCTGGCCGGGGCGGATCCACAGGATGTCGCCCGCGGCCACCTCGTACTCGGCGAAGTCGACCATGTGCCGGACGGGGCCCGCGTGAAACAGCATCACGACGTGGAAGTCGATGCGGTGTACGCGCTCCAGGGGTCCCTCCGCATGCCAGGTGCGGCCGGTCCCCATCGCGCCGACCTGCATGCCGACACCGGAGAGGCTCAGATCGACCGGGAAGGGGAAGGTCCTGATCCCGTCGGTCCCCTCGCCGGTTCCCTGTTCGCTCCCGGCACCGTCTTGGGTGCTTCTGTCTGCCATGTCCCTCTCGCGCCGGCTCGTTCCCGCACTCCGTGTCCCACTTTCACCGAAGGCTGACACACGGGCACCTTCCCCGGCAAAAGTCAGACTTTTAGATTTGAACGCATCAGAGCAGTTATCCCGCTCCTATCGAGGACTTCTTGAAGATGAGCACGCAGCAGAGCCCGCAGACACCTGCCCGCTTCTCCGACGGATTCGAGTGGACCGAGCTGGACCGGCGTGCCGTCGACACCGCCCGTCTGCTCGCTGCAGATGCCGTACAGAAGGTCGGAAACGGCCACCCGGGCACCGCGATGGCCCTGGCCCCCGCCGCGTACACCCTCTTCCAGAAGGTGATGCGGCACGACCCCGCCGACCCGGAGTGGACCGGCCGCGACCGCTTCGTCCTCTCCCCCGGCCACACCTCGCTGACCCTCTACACTCAGCTCTTCCTTTCAGGTTATGAACTCGAACTCGATGACCTGAAGGCGTTCCGCACGCACGGTTCCAAGACGCCGGGCCACCCGGAGTACGGCCACACGGCGGGCGTCGAGACGACGACGGGGCCGCTCGGCCAGGGTGTCGCCAACGCCGTGGGCATGGCGATGGCCGCCCGCTACGAGCGCGGCCTCTTCGACCCCGAGGCCCCGGAGGGCGAGTCCCCCTTCGACCACACCATCTGGGCGATCGTCTCGGACGGCGACCTCGAGGAGGGCATCTCCGCCGAGGCCTCGTCCCTGGCCGGCCACCAGAAGCTCGGCAACCTCGTCTTCGTCTACGACGACAACCACATCTCGATCGAGGGCGACACCGCGACGGCGTTCTCCGAGGACGTACTGAAGCGGTACGAGGCGTACGGCTGGCACGTGCAGCGGATCGAGCCCGCGCTGGGCGGCGACATCGACGTCCACGCGCTGCACTCGGCGCTGAAGACGGCGCAGGACGAGACCGGGCGCCCCTCCATCATCGCGATGCGCACGATCATCGCCTGGCCCGCCCCGACCGCGCAGAACACCGAGGCCTCCCACGGCTCGGCGCTCGGCGCCGACGAGATCGCGGCCACCAAGCGGATCCTCGGCTTCGACCCGGAGAGGACCTTCGAGGTCGCGGACGAGGTACTCGCCCACGCCCGCGGAGCCCTCGACCGCGGCGCCGACGCGCACGCCGCCTGGGACAAGCAGCTCGCCGAGTGGCGCACCGCGCAGCCCGAGCGCGCCAAGCTCTTCGACCGTGTCGTCGCCGGTCAGCTGCCCGAGGGCTGGGAGTCCGCGCTGCCGGTCTTCGAGGCGGGCACCTCGGTGGCCACCCGCGCCGCCTCCGGCAAGGTCCTCCAGGCACTCGGCGGCGTACTCCCCGAGCTCTGGGGCGGCTCCGCCGACCTCGCAGGATCGAACAACACGACCATCGACAAGACCAGCTCCTTCCTCCCGAAGGGCAACCCGCTGCCGGAGGCCGACCCGTACGGCCGCACCGTCCACTTCGGCATCCGCGAGCACTCGATGGCCGCCGAGATGAACGGCATCGCGCTGCACGGCAACACCCGTATCTACGGCGGCACCTTCCTGGTCTTCTCCGACTACATGCGCAATGCCGTGCGCCTCTCCGCCCTCATGCAGCTCCCGGTGACGTACGTCTGGACGCACGACTCCATCGGCCTCGGCGAGGACGGTCCGACCCACCAGCCGGTCGAGCACCTGGCCTCGCTGCGCGCCATCCCCGGCCTGAACATCGTCCGCCCGGCCGACGCCAACGAGACGGCGATCGCCTGGGCCGAGATCCTCAAGCGGCACGCCACGAACCCGGCCCCGCACGGCCTGGCACTGACCCGGCAGGGCGTACCGACCTACCCCGTGAACTCCGATGCGGCGCGCGGCGGTTACGTCCTCGAGGACTCCTCCACCGGCACGCCCGACGTCGTCCTCATCGCCACCGGCTCCGAGGTGCAGCTCGCCGTCGCCGCGCGCGAGCGGCTGGAGGCCGAGGGGGTCGGCACGCGGGTCGTGTCCATGCCGTCCGTGGAGTGGTTCGAGGAGCAGTCCGCCGAGTACCGCGCGTCCGTGCTGCCGCCGTCCGTGAAGGCCCGCGTGGCGGTCGAGGCGGGTATCGGCCTGACCTGGTACCGGTACGTCGGTGACGCAGGACGCATCGTTTCGCTGGAGCACTTCGGCGCCTCCGCCGACGCCAAGACCCTGTTCGCCGAGTTCGGTTTCACCCCGGACAACGTCGCCGCCGCCGCCAGGGAATCGCTGGCCGCGCTCCGCGGTTAATCCGATCGCACGAAGGAAGATGATCACCGTGACCGAAGCAACCGCACCCGCGGCAAACCTGAAGCGCCTCTCCGACGAAGGCGTCTCCATCTGGCTGGACGACCTCTCGCGCAAGCGGATCGCGTCCGGCAACCTCGCCGAACTCATCGGGACCAAGCACGTGGTGGGCGTCACCACCAACCCCTCCATCTTCCAGGCCGCGATCGGCTCCGGAGAGGGTTACGAGGAGCAGCTCGCCGACCTCGCCACGCGCGGGGTGACGGTCGACGAGGCCGTACGCATGATGACGACCGCCGACGTCCGGGCCGCCGCCGACATCCTGCGCCCGGTGTACGAGGCGACCGGCGGCCGCGACGGCCGGGTCTCCATCGAGGTCGACCCCCGTCTGGCCCACCGGACCGCCGCGACGATCGCCGAGGCCAAGCAGCTCGCCTGGCTGGTCGACCGCCCGAACGTGATGATCAAGATCCCGGCGACGAAGGCCGGTCTCCCGGCGATCACCGAGGTCATCGGCAGGGGCATCAGCGTCAACGTCACGTTGATCTTCTCGCTCGAGCGCTACCGCGAGGTCATGGACGCCTATCTGGCGGGCCTGGAGAAGGCACAGGCCGCGAGCATCGACCTCGCGACCATCCACTCCGTCGCCTCCTTCTTCGTCTCCCGCGTCGACAGCGAGATCGACAAGCGCCTCACGAAGACCGGCACGGACGAGGCCCTCGCCCTCAAGGGCAAGGCGGCTCTCGCCAACGCCCGGCTCGCCTACGAGGCGTACGAGGAGGTCTTCGGCTCGGCCCGCTGGACCGCGCTCGCCCCCTCCGGCGCCCACAAGCAGCGCCCCCTGTGGGCCTCGACGGGCGTCAAGGACCCCGCGTACAAGGACACCCTGTACGTCGACGAGCTGGTCGCACCCGGCACCGTCAACACCATGCCGGAAGGAACCCTCAACGCCACCGCCGACCACGGCGACATCCACGGCGACGCGGTGACCGGCGGCTACGCCCAGGCCCGTGCCGACCTCGCGGCCGTCGAGGAGCTCGGGATCTCGTACGACGAGGTCGTGAAGCAGCTGGAGGACGAGGGCGTCTCGAAGTTCGAGGCCGCCTGGGAAGATCTGCTCGACGCGGTGGCGACTTCGCTGCGCGGCAAGGGAGCTGAGGGGGAATGAGCAGGCGTGAGGCGCTTTCCGGCAGTGCCCCGCAGGTTGCGGCCACCGCGACGGCGGGATCTGGTGACACGGCCCTGGAACCGGCCGCGGTAACGGCGACATCGACGGATGCGAGTGCCGATGTGAGTGCCGCGCTCGCTGTCGACCTCGACTGGTCCAACCCCCTCCGCGACCCCCGGGACCGCCGCCTCCCCCGTATCGCGGGCCCCTCGGGCCTCGTCATCTTCGGCGTCACCGGCGACCTGTCCCGCAAGAAGCTGATGCCGGCCGTCTACGACCTCGCCAACCGCGGTCTGCTCCCGCCGGGCTTCTCGCTCCTCGGGTTCGCCCGCCGCGAGTGGGAGGACCAGGACTTCGCGCAGGTGGTGCACGACTCGGTGCGCGAGCACGCCCGTACGGAGTTCCGCGAAGAGGTCTGGCAGCAGCTCGCCGAGGGCATGCGGTTCATCCCGGGCGACTTCGACGACGACACGGCGTTCAAGCAACTGCGCTCCGCCGTCGACGAGTTGGACACCTCGCGTGGCACCAGCGGCAACTACGCCTTCTATCTCTCCGTACCGCCGAAGTTCTTCCCGAAGGTCGTCAAGCAGCTCAAGAAGCACGGGCTCGCGGACGCGCCGGAGGGTTCCTGGCGGCGCGCGGTCATCGAGAAGCCGTTCGGGCGCGACCTGGCCAGCGCGCGTGAGTTGAACAAGATCGTGCACGAGGTGTTCGACCCGGAGCAGGTGTTCCGCATCGACCACTACCTCGGCAAGGAGACCGTCCAGAACATCCTGGCGCTGCGCTTCGCCAACCAGATGTACGAGCCCATCTGGAACCGGTCGTACGTCGACCACGTGCAGATCACGATGGCCGAGGACATCGGCATCGGCGGCCGTGCGGGGTACTACGACGGCATCGGCTCCGCCCGCGACGTGATCCAGAACCACCTCCTCCAGCTGATGGCGCTGACCGCCATGGAGGAGCCGGCCGCCTTCGACGCCGAGTCGCTGCTCACCGAGAAGCTCAAGGTGTTCAAGGCCGTGAAGCTGCCGGACGAGCTGGGCGAGCACACGGTGCGCGGACAGTACGCGGCGAGCTGGCAGGGCGGCGAGCGGGTGCGCGGCTATCTCCAGGAGGACGGCATCGACCCCAAGTCGACGACCGACACCTACGCGGCCGTCAAGCTGGAGGTCGACAACCGCCGCTGGGCAGGCGTCCCCTTCTACCTCAGGACCGGCAAGCGCCTCGGCCGGCGGGTCACGGAGATCGCGGTGGTCTTCCAGCGCGCCCCGCACTCCCCCTTCGACTCGACCGCCACGGAAGAGCTCGGCGCGAACGCGATCGTCATCCGTGTCCAGCCCGACGAGGGCATGACCGTGCGCTTCGGATCGAAGGTGCCGGGTACGTCGATGGAGATCCGGGACGTCACGATGGACTTCGCTTACGGCGAGTCGTTCACGGAGTCCAGCCCGGAGGCGTACGAACGGCTGATCCTGGATGTCCTGCTCGGCGACGCCAATCTCTTTCCCCGTCACCAGGAGGTGGAAGAGTCCTGGAAGATCCTCGACCCGATCGAGGGTTACTGGGAGAAGCACGGCAAGCCCGCGCAGTACCCCTCGGGCAGCTGGGGCCCGGAGGAAGCCGACGAGATGCTCGCACGAGACGGACGGAGCTGGCGCAGGCCATGAAGATCGACCTCACCGACACCACGGCAAGCAAGATCAACAAGGCGCTCGTGAAGGGCCGCCGCGAAATCGGCACACCTGCCGTGGGCATGGTCCTCACGATGGTCATCGTGACCGACGAGGAGAACGCCTACGACTCCATCAAGGCTGCCGAGGAGGCCTCGCGCGAGCATCCCTCGCGCACCCTGGTCGTCATCAAGCGGGTCGCCCGCACTCCGCGCGACCGCACGAACTCCCGGCTGGACGCGGAGGTCCGGGTCGGTTCGGACGCGGGCACCGGTGAGACGGTCGTCCTGCGGACGTACGGCGACGTGACCGACCACGCCGACTCGGTGGTCCTGCCGCTGCTGCTGCCCGACGCGCCTGTCGTCGTGTGGTGGCCGGTGGACGCGCCCGAGATCCCGGTCAAGGACCCGCTGGGCGCCCTCGCGCAGCGCCGGATCACCGACATGTACGCCGTCGAGAACCCGCTGCGTGCCCTGGAGGCCCGCGCCGCCGCGTACGCGCCCGGTGACACCGACCTGGCGTGGACCCGGCTGACGCCGTGGCGTTCGATGCTGGCCGCCGCGCTCGACCAGGCCCGTACGAAGGTGACCTCGGCGGCCGTCGAGAGCGAGGCCGAGAACCCGAGCGCCGAACTGCTGGCGCGCTGGCTGGAGGCCCGCCTCAAGGTTCCGGTCGAGCGTGTCGTCACCGCCGGTCCCGTCGTGACCGCCGTACGGCTCGGCACGAAGAGCGGCGAGATCGTGATCGACCGCCCCGAGGGCCCGCTGGCCACGCTGTCCCTGCCGGGACAGCCCTCCCGCACCCTCGCGCTGAAGGTGCGCTCCACCTCCGAGCTGATCGCCGAGGAGCTGCGCCGCCTCGACGCGGACGAGATGTACGCCGTCGCCCTGCGGGGCGAGGGCACCAAGGAGACCCCCAGTCATGTCTGACTCCCCCAAGCTCACGCGGCGCCCCGAGTGGGTGGCCCTGGAGGACCACCGCGCCGGTGCGCTCCTGCACCCGCAGCTGCGTGAGCTGTTCACCGCCGACCCCGCTCGCGCGGAACGCTACGTCGTCCGGGTCGGCGACCTGCGCATCGACTACTCCAAGCACCTGATCACGGACGAGACCCTCGCCCTGCTCCAGGAACTGGCCACCGCCACCGATGTGTTCGGGCTGCGGGACGCCATGTTCCGCGGCGAGAAGATCAACACGACCGAGGACCGCGCGGTGCTGCACACCGCACTGCGCGCCCCGCGCGACACGGTCGTCGAGGTCGACGGCGAGAACGTCGTCCCCGGTGTGCACGCCGTGCTCGACGAGATGGCCGGCTTCGCTCTCAGGGTCCGGTCCGGTGAGTGGACCGGGCACACCGGCAAGCGCATCCGCAATATCGTCAACATCGGCATCGGCGGCTCGGACCTCGGTCCCGCCATGGCGTACGAGGCTCTGCGGGCCTTCACCGACCGGGAGTTGACGGTCCGCTTCGTGTCGAACGTGGACGGCGCCGACCTGTATGAGGCGGTACGCGACCTCGACCCGGCCGAGACGCTGTTCATCATCGCCTCGAAGACCTTCACCACCATCGAGACGATCACCAACGCGACCTCGGCGCGGTCCTGGCTGCTCGACGGGCTCGATGGCAACGAAAAGGCGGTGGCCAAGCACTTCGTGGCGCTGTCGACGAACGCCGGGAAGGTCGCCGACTTCGGCATCGACACGGCGAACATGTTCGGGTTCTGGGACTGGGTCGGCGGGCGGTACTCGTTCGACTCGGCGATCGGTCTGTCGCTGATGGTCGCGATCGGTCCCGACCGGTTCCGGGAGCTGCTCGACGGGTTCCGTATCGTCGACGAGCATTTCAAGAGCGCCCCCGCCGAGTCCAACGCGCCTTTGCTGCTCGGCCTGTTGGGCGTCTGGTACGGCAACTTCTTCGACGCACAGTCGCACGCCGTGCTGCCGTACTCGCACTACCTGTCCAAGTTCACCGCGTACCTGCAGCAGTTGGACATGGAGTCCAACGGCAAGTCGGTGGACCGGGACGGGAACCCTGTGGAGTGGCAGACAGGTCCGGTGGTCTGGGGCACGCCCGGCACCAACGGGCAGCACGCCTACTACCAGCTCATCCACCAGGGCACGAAGCTGATCCCGGCGGATCTGATCGGCTTCGCCAACCCGGTCGGCGAGCTGAGCGACGAACTCAAGGCCCAGCACGACCTGTTGATGGCCAACCTCTTCGCGCAGGGCCAGGCCCTCGCCTTCGGCAAGACGAGCGACGAGGTACGCGCCGAGGGGGTGGCCGAGGAGCAGGTGCCGCACCGCACCTTCCGCGGCAACCACCCCACCACGACCATCCTGGCAGCCGAGTTGACCCCTTCGGTCCTCGGCCAGCTCATCGCCCTCTACGAGCACAAGGTCTTCGTGCAGGGCGCCGTCTGGAACATCGACTCCTTCGACCAGTGGGGTGTCGAGCTGGGCAAGGTCCTCGCCAAGCGTGTGGAACCCGCCCTCACCGAAGGCGCCGACGTACCCGGCCTCGATCCCTCCACCGCCGCCCTCGTGGCCGCCTACCGCACCCTCCGGAAGAAGTGAACTGACATGCAGCTCGGACTCATCGGCCTCGGCAAGATGGGCGGCAACATGCGCGAGCGGATCCGCCGCGCAGGCCACACCGTCCTCGGATACGACCGCAACCCGGACCTCGCCGATGTCCACAGCCTGGAAGAGCTTGTGGGCAAGCTCAAGGGCCCGCGTGTGGTGTGGGTGATGGTGCCGGCCGGTGCGGCGACCCAGTCCACCATCGACGAGCTGGCCGCGCTCCTGGAGCCCGGTGACGTCGTGGTGGACGGCGGCAACTCCCGCTGGACCGACGACGAGAAGCACGCCGTCGAACTCGGCATCAAGGGCATCGGCTTCGTCGACGCCGGCGTCTCCGGCGGAGTCTGGGGCCTGGAGAACGGCTACGCCCTGATGGTCGGCGGCGACGCCGAGAACATCGCCAAGGTCCAGCCGGTCTTCGACGCCCTCAAGCCGGAGGGCGACTTCGGCTTCGTGCACGCCGGGAAGGTCGGCGCCGGCCACTTCTCCAAGATGGTCCACAACGGCATCGAGTACGCCATGATGCAGGCCTACGCCGAGGGCTGGGAGCTCCTGGAGAAGGTCGGCTCCGTCACCGACGTACGCGAGGTCTTCCGCTCCTGGCAGGAAGGCACCGTGATCCGCTCCTGGCTCCTGGACCTCGCCGTCAACGCCCTCAACGAGGACGAACACCTGGACAAGCTCCGCGGCTTCGCGGAGGACTCCGGAGAAGGCCGCTGGACCGTCGAAGCGGCCATCGACCACTCCGTCCCGCTCCCCGCGATCACCGCCTCGCTGTTCGCGCGCTTCGCCTCCCGACAGGACGACTCGCCACAGATGAAGATGGTCGCGGCACTGCGCAACCAGTTCGGCGGCCACGCCGTCGAGTCGACGAAGTAACCGCCATGGGGGACCTTCTGCTGGTCCGCCACGGCGAAACCGAGTGGAGCGTGTCGGGCCAGCACACCAGCTGGACCGACCTGCCCCTCACCCAGCGCGGCGAGGAACAGGCCAAGTCCCTCGCCCCGCTGTTCGCCGACCGGACCTTCGCCCTCGCGCTCACCAGCCCGCTGGGCCGCGCGATACGCACCGCGGAACTCGCGGGCCTGTACGGGGCCGTACCCGATCCCGATCTGCACGAATGGGACTACGGCGCCTACGAAGGCATCACGACCGTCGAGATACACCGCACCCGGCCCGACTGGTACCTCTGGAACGACGGGGTACCGCCCGGCCCCTCGGGCCACCCCGGCGAATCCCCGCCAGAGGTGGGACAGCGCGCCGACCGCGTGCTCTCCCGCATCGAGACCGCACTCGGCGAAGGCGACGTCGTCCTAGTGGCGCACGCCCACTTCCTACGAGTGCTCGCCGCCCGCCGCCTCGGCCTCCCCGCCGCGGACGGACGCCTGTTCCAGCTCGCCACGGGCACGGTCAGCCGGCTCTCCACGGAGCACGGGCGTCCGGTGATCGCCCAGTGGAACGCCAGAGGGATCTGAGCCTTTCCGCCGTAGGAGCGCGTCAACGCCCCGGTCGCACCGCGTGCTGCGCGGCAAGCCGCACCGGGGCGTTCTGCGCGCCGTAGCCGCGGTAGCCGCCGTCGCGCTGGACGAGTTCGAAGAAGACGCGGCCGACGGTCTCCGTGTAGCAGTGGCGGAACTCGCCGTCGGTGTCGCGGTCGTAGAGGATGCCGAGTTCGCGGTACGTCGCCAGCTCGGCGTCGGTGAATTCGAAGCGGGCGGCGAGGTCGTCGTAGTAGTTGGCAGGCATCTGGAGGATCCGGCCGCCGGCGTCGCGGAAGCGGCGGGCGGCGGTGACCACGTCGTCCGTGGCGAACGCGATGTGCTGGGCGCGGGCGCCGTCGTCGCTGGGGGCCGGGCCGACGGAGAGGGCGATCCGGACGGTGCCGTCGGAGTTGGTGACGGCGCGGCTGCGGTGCAGGCCGTAGGGGTCGGCGACGTCGACGCTTTCCTGCGCGCTCAGCCCGAGCACGCTGTGATGGAAGAGGGCTGCCTCGTCGAACTGGTGCCAAGGCTGGGTGAGGGCCAGGTGGTCGATGCGGGACACCCGCTCCGGGTCCTGAGCGTGCTCCACCGGCTCGAAGTCGCTGGTCCAGCTGGGGTGTTGCGCTCGCCCGGGAGCTGAGAGATCGAGGGCGGCGCAGAAGAACAGTTCGGTGCCGTCGGGTGCGGCCACCGCGTCGAGGGGCGCGTCCTCCAGTGCGCGGCGGCGTGGCAGGACGGGTGCGAGGAGGGATTCGGCGCGCCGGGCCGCGGCGGCCGGGTCCGGTGACTCCAGGCCAATGGCGGCGAGCGCGGTGCCGTCGCGCCGGGCGGCCGGACCGGTGTTGACCAGGACACGGGCCTCGCCCTGCTGCCAGAGGTCCACCGGTTTGCTGCGGTGCCTGGCGGTGCGGGTGAAGCCGAGGGCGCCGAGGACCGCGGAGACCGGTGCGACGTCGGGCGTGACGAGTTCGGCGAAGGCCACGCCGGTGGGGACTACGGGTGCGGGCGGGCTGGCGAGACCGGTCTCCTCCTGGAGTACGAGGAGGGAGCGCCGGGCGTCGACTGCGGTCGGTCCGGCCTCCGCCTGGCGGAAGACGTCGTTGAAGACCTCAGGGGAGAGCGGCCCTTGGTATCCGGCGCGCACCACGTGCCCGAGCAGCCCGGCAATGTCGAAGCCGCCCTGGCCCGGGAAGCAGCGGTAGTGGCGGCTCCACTGAAGGACGTCCATCGCCATCAGCGGCGCGTCGGCCAGCTGCAGGAAGAAGATCTTCTCGCCGGGGATGTCCTCGATGCCTTTCGGATCGGACCCGCGGGCGAGGATGTGGAAGCTGTCCAGGCAGGTGCCGAGGGAGGGGTGGTCCGCCGCCTCGACGATGCGCCAGGCATGGTCGTACGTGCTCACGTGGCGGCCCCAGGCGAGCGCCTCGTACGCCACTCGGATACCGAATTCCTGTGCCAGATCGGCCAGTTGGCGCAGCTGACCGGCCGCGAGCGCGTCGTCGTCCACGGCGAGCGGCGAGACGCTGGAGCACACCAGGACGGTGTCCGCGCCCAACCGTCCCATGAGCTCGAACTTGTGCCGCGCCCGGCGCAGATTTCGGGCGAACTCCTCCCGCGGCACCGCCTCGATGTCCCGCATCGGCTGGTACAGGTCGATGCTCAGTCCGAGGTCGGCCGTCCGCGCCCGGATCTCCTCAGGGAGAAGCGGACTGGCAAGCAGATCGTTCTCAAAGATCTCGACCCCGTCGAAACCGGCCCGGGCAGCGGCAGTGAGCTTCTCGGTCAGAGACCCACTGAGGGAGACGGTGGCAATGGACGTACGCACGTTTACAGCTCCTTCGATGTCGCTTCACCAAAACGGGGGGCGCGGCTCTGTCAGGGACACGGCCCCGATAGGGGCGCGGGGAACTGCGCGAGAAACCCCCACCGGCCCGCACCCGCCGGCGTCACCACAGCCACCCCGCCCACGAGGCGCCCTCAGCTCCGGGCACCGGCAGCACCGGCCAGTTCGGCGATGTCCGCGAGCATCCGCCCGCTGTCGGGTTCCAGCCCGGTGAACAACCGAAAGGCATCCACGGCCTGGAAGACGGCCATCCCACCCCCGTCAAGAGTCGCGCAACCCAGCGCCCGAGCCGCACGCAACAACTCGGTCTCCAACGGCCGGTAGACAACCTCAGCAACCCACAACCCGGGATGCAACAGCGAGGCGGCAAACGGCAGCCCGGGATGCGCGGCCATCCCGGTGGGCGTGGCGTGCACAACACCGTCGGCGCGGGCAAGCAGCCCCCCGAGCGAGTCCGGCGAAGCGGCGCCGGCCCGCCCCTCACCGAAATGCCGGTTCAGCGAGGCGGCAAGCCCCGACGCACGCTCGGGCATCGGATCGACGACGGTGACATGCCCCGCCCCCAGAGTGAGGACGGCGTGCGCGACGGCAACCCCCGCCCCGCCCGCACCCAGCTGCACGACCCGCTCCAGCGGAACATCGGGCAGCCCGCGCGCGAAGGACGCCGCGAACCCGGTGACGTCCGTGTTGTGCCCGATCGCGCGCCCACCCTCGAAGACGACGGTGTTGACCGCGCCGAGCGCCTCGGCCTGCGGGGCGAGTTCATCGAGGTGGGGGATGACCAGCTGCTTGCAGGGGTGGGTGATGTTCAGGCCGTCGAAGCCGAGGTCGCGGCCGGCGCGCACGAGGTCGCCCACCGCCTCCGGGCCGACGCCGAGCCGGTCGATGTCGATCAGCCGGTACAGATAACGCAGGCCCTGCCGGTCGGCCTCCCGTTCATGCAGCGCGGGGGTGAGCGAGGGGCCGATTCCGGATCCGATGAGGCCGACGAGATAGGAGTTCTGGGGCACGGCGGGCCTCCGGGAGCGGCTAGCTAATGTACGAACTGGTTCGTTAGTCATATCAAGCCGTCCGCCGGATGGGAAGGGGCCGGCATTGAGGCGCCCGCCGTCGGACCCTGCTTCTACAATCGCGGACACTGGCCCCTCGCCCGAAGGAACCCGATGACCAGCGTCGAAGAACCGGCACGACCCAACGGGCGCACCCGTGACGCCGCCCGCACCAAGGCCGAGATTCTCGACGTGGCGACCGTGGAGTTCGCGCGGGCCGGTTACGACGGTGCCCGGGTCGACGAGATCGCCGCCCGCACCCGCACCACGAAGCGGATGATCTACTACTACTTCGGCGGCAAGGAGCAGCTGTTCACGGCCGTTCTGGAGCGCGCGTACTCCGTGATCCGGCAGGCCGAACGGGAGCTGGACGTCGAGCACCTGGACCCGGTCGCGGCCATCCGTCGGCTCGCCGAGCTCACCTTCGACCACCACGAGGCGCATCCCGACTTCATCCGCCTGGTGAGCATCGAGAACATCCACGAGGCCGAGCACATCGCGGCCTCCGAGGAACTCGGCAGGATCGGCTCGCCCGCGCTCGACGTGACCGGCCGCATCCTGGCGGCCGGACGCAAGTCGGGCCTGTTCACGGCCGACGTGGACGCCGTGGACCTGCACGCGATGATCAGCTCGTTCTGCTTCTTCCGGGTCTCCAACCGGCACACCTTCGGCGCCCTCTTCGGTCGTGACCTGGTCGCCCCCGACCAGCGGGAGCACTACCGGACGATGCTCGGCGACATGGTCATCGCCTACCTCACGGCGGACCGCTCGGCGGACTGAGAGAGCCCGTGACCCGGACCAGCCTCCGACCCCATCCGGGGAAGATCGTTCGACGTGACCTCTTGACACCCGGGAAACGTGCGCGCAACATCCGTAGCCATCCGCTACTAACTATCCAGTGGGTTAATTAGCCGGGGCGCCCAGCAGTCCAGCAGACGCGCACCCGGCACGGCCGACCCGCCACCCCAGGGCCCCGGCACCTCTCCCCCGCCGCCACTCCCGTCCCCGGAGTTCCCCCGAAGGAGCACGCCGTGTCCGTCCCCGCCGCCCCGCTCGACGCGCCACCCGGCCAGCCCAGGAAAGCCGCCATGGCCGCCTGGATCGGCAGCGCCCTGGAGTACTACGACTTCTTTATCTACGGCAGCGCCGCCGCCCTGATCTTCCCCAAGGTCTTCTTCGACGAGTCGGACCCGGCCACCGCGACCCTCCTCTCGCTGGCCACGTTCGGTGTCGCGTACGCGGCCCGTCCGATCGGCGCGCTGTTCCTCGGCCACTTCGGTGACCGGGTGGGCCGCAAGAAGATCATGGTCTTCACGCTGATCCTGATGGGTCTGTCGACCTTCCTCATCGGCTGCCTGCCGACCCGCGACCAGGTCGGCGGCCTCGCCCCGGTCCTGCTCGTCCTCTGCCGCGTCCTCCAGGGGATCTCCGCCGCCGGCGAGCAGGCCAGCGCCAACTCGATGACGCTGGAACACGCGCCACCGGACCGGCGCGGCTTCTTCACCAGCTTCACCCTCAGCGGCACCCAGGGCGGCCAGCTCCTCGCGACCCTGGTCTTCCTCCCGGTCGCCGCGCTGCCCGACGAGCAGCTGCTCTCGTGGGGCTGGCGCATCCCGTTCTGGGCCAGCGTCGCCGTCGCCGTCGTCGGTTTCGTCATCCGCCGCACCCTCCAGGAGACCCCGGCCTTCACCCAGCAGGCCGCCACCGAGGGCGTCGCCAGGCTTCCCCTCGCCATCCTGTTCCGCGAGCACTGGGCGGACGTCCTGCGGGTCGTCGCGGCCGCTCTCATCGCCTCGGTCAGCACGATCTTCACGGTGTGGGCGCTGGCGTACGGGACGAGTGACTCGGTGGGCCTGTCCCGTTCGCAGATGCTGTGGGTGGGCGCGCTCGCCAACCTGGCCGCCCTCGGCGCGATCCCGCTGTGGGCCAAGCTCTCCGACCGCATCGGCCGCCGTCCGGTCTTCCTGGCCGGCGCCGCAGGCAGCGCGATCATGATGTTCGTCTACCTGTGGGCCATCTCCACGGGCTCCTACCCGCTGATCCTGGTGCTCGGCATCGTCACCTTCGGCATCGTCTACAGCGCGGCCAACGGAGTCTGGCCGTCCTTCTACGGCGAGATGTTCTCCACCCGAGTCCGGCTCTCCGGCATGGCGATCGGCACCCAGATCGGCTTCGCCGTCGCCGGATTCGCCGTCACCTTCGCCGCGCAGATCGCGGGCCCGGACGGCGACGACTGGTCGTCCGTCGCCCTGTTCACCGCGGCCCTGTGCGTCCTGCCGGTCATCGCCGCACTCACCGCCCGCGAGACCCACAAGGTGCCGACCGAGCAGCTCGGCGAGCGCCCGGTCCATGAGCCCGCGGGACGGGAGAAGGTCGCGGCCTGAGCCGCGCTTCTCCCCCTCCCCCCAAGTCCCCGGCGCCCGGCAGGCGTTCGGGGACTCGGGCGTGTGCCCCGGAGTCCCTCCGGCCACGATGGAACTCCGGTCGACTACCGTTGCCCGATCACACGAGTGGCGCCCCGCTGTGAGCTGGGCCGACGGGCACGAGGGGCGGCGCGGGAGCGTGGGACGGGACGGGTGGATACGGGTGCCGGTCGGGGACGACGCGGCCCGGTGGGCCACGCGCGGGCAGGGCCGCCGAGTGCTGCTCGTCGTGCACAACGTCACCTCCGCCACACGGCTCCTGGACGTCCTCCCCCTGTTCCACGACGACTTCCGGGTGCAGTTGCTGGTCACGTGCACGGGGTCGTCCGCGTTCCGGTCGGGGGTCGCCGAGCTGCTCGCCGACACCGCCGTGCCGGTACTGCCCTGGGAGCAGGCGGTGGAGACCCCTGTGTCACTGGTGATCTCCGCGAGCTTCGGCGGCCAACTCCAGGCATTTTCCGGCAAGTTGACCGTCTTGTCCCATGGGATTGGCTACACTAAGAGGCTGGCGATACCGGATACCGGATACCGGATACCGGATACCGGACGCCGAGAGCCCTCGCTCTTGCCCGTCTTCGGGATGTCCCGCGAATGGCTGCTGGGCGAGGACGGGGAGCCGATCGCCGACGCGCTCGTGCTGTCGCATCCGGAGCAGTACGAGAGGCTGCGCGTCGCCTGTCCCGAGGCGGCGCCCACGGCCGTGCTCGCCGGGGACCCCTGCTTCGACCGCATGCTGGCGGCCCGGCCCTACCGCGAACGCTTCCGCCGCGCCCTCGGTGCACGCACCGGCCAGCGGCTGATCCTGCTCAACTCCACCTGGAACCCGGAGTCGCTCTTCGGGGACGGCGGCGGAGATGACGTACTCCCGTCCCTGCTGCCCCGGCTGACCGCGGAGTTGCCGGCCGACGAGTACCGTCTCGCGGCCGTGCTCCACCCCAACATCTGGCACGGTCACGGCCCCGGCCAGATCCGTGCCTGGCTCGACCGGGCCCGGCGCGCGGGACTGACGCTCGTCGACCCGCTGGAGGGCTGGCGCCAGGCCCTGCTCGCGGCGGACGCCGTGATCGGCGACCACGGCTCGGTCACCTATTACGCCGCCGCGCTCGGCACGCCCGTGCTCCTCGGCGCCGCACCCCTGGACGGCCTCGATCCGGACGCGCCGGTGTACGACTTCGTACGGAAGGCTCCACGGCTCGACGCGCGAGCCGCGCTGCTCCCCCAGGTGGAGTCGCTGCTCGCCGCTCACCGCCCACTGCCGGATCCCGCCGGGTTCGCCAGTTCCGTGCCGGGCGAATCGGCGGCCCGGCTGCGCCGCCTCTTCTACGAGATCATCGGCATTCCGGAACCCGACCGGCCGGCGCTCCTCGAACCGCTCCCGCTCCCGCCGTACGAGCCTCCGTCACGCACCGCGCCGCTGCGCGTCCTGACGCGGCTTCTCGGTTCGGGCGAGGTCTCGGTCGTACGCCATGCCGATCCCCGCACCGAGCCGGAGGGGGCCGGCGAGGCGCACACGGCCGTGCACGAGGACACCCGCGACCCCGGCCAACTCGCCCTCGCGGACGTCGTGTTCCGGTACGGGTCGGCGGCCGATCCGCGGTTCGGCTCCCCTGCGGAGTGGACCCGCGAGGTGCTCGTCCGTCTCCCGGGGTGCGCGCTCGCCGCCTTCGTCACGGGGCCGGGCGACTGCACCGTCCGCACCCGCGCCGGGGACTCGCTCCGGCTGACCGGCGAGCCGTCGGCGGCGGACGCCGATCCGGCCGCGTACGCCTCCGCCCTGCACGCCTGGCTGGCGGCGGGCAAGTCGCTGGACGAACTGGCCGCCCAGGGCCTGACCGTGCGCACCGGCCCGGCGGTTCACCGCGTACGGATCACTCCTGAGGACCGGCAGCACTGACGCACCGCTCGCGCAGCGACCGAAGATGCGCGAGCTGATAGGCCGCGTTCTCCTTCGCCAGGGCCGCGACGGCCTCGTCGATCAGTGGCAGCGCCTGCGCGAACTCGCCGCCGTCCAGGCTGGTTTCGGCGAGGTCGGTGAGTGCGCGTGCCGTGTTGTACGCCTCGCCGCTCTCCCGGAAGAACCGCAGCGCGCGCTCCAGCCGCTCCCTCGCCTCGTCACGGCATCCCAGTCCGCGCAGGGCGCGCCCACGGTGGCGTTCCAACAGGGCGCGGGCGCGCGGCAGATCACCCGCGCCCTCGTCGTCGGGGCCGATGCCGTCGAGGACGGCGGCTGCCTCCTCGAAGGAGTCGTACGCCTCCTGCCAGCGCCACTGGCGCAGTCGCAGCAGCCCGAGGAACTCGACGGCGGAGGCGTGTCCGCGTGCGTGACCGGCCGCGTGCTCGTCCCGCGCCGCGGCGAGCGCCTCGGGCTCGGCCTCGTCCCAGCGGCGCAACTCGGTGAGCGTGTGGGCGAGTTGGGCGTGCAGCGATCCGGCCGTCCGGGTGCCGGGGGAATGGGCGTCGGCCGTGCGCGCGCCGATCCGGAGGGCGGGCAGGAGGACGTCGTGGTGGCCTGCCTTGAGCTGGAGCGGCCACAGCGCCCGGCAGAGCCTCGCGACCGTGTCCCAGTCGCGGAACTCCTCGGCGGCGTACACCGCTTGGACGAGATTGCGTGACTCGGTGGCGAGCGCGGCCAGGGCCTCACCCCGGTCCCCGTACCGGAGCGGGGAGGTGCCGGAGGGGACCCGCCAGCTCTCCGGGAGTGCCGCCTGCGCGGCGCCGACCGCCAGGTGCAGATACCCCTCGACGGTCCGGGACACGGCGGCGGAGCAGACGGCGATGCCGTCGGTGGCGGCCGCCGCGGCTTCCGCGTGCGCGCGGACGACGGGACGGTAGTGGTAGCGGCCGGCGCCGGTGCGCTCCAGGAGCAGCGTGTCGGCGAGTTCCTCCAGGAGCGGGGCCGCCTCGGTCTCCTCGATGTCCGCGGCTCGCGCCGCGGCCGCGGCGTCGAAGGCGGGCCAGTCGCGGAGGCCGGTCAGCCGGTAGAGCCGGGCCGCTTCGGGGCGAAGGAGGCGGTAGGAGTCCTCGGCCGCTGCGCGCACCGGATCGCTGACGGTGACCGGCGGCTCCGCCGCTGGGGGTTCGGAGAGACGGGGCGCTGCCGCGCGGAGGGCGTACGGCGAGCCGCCGCAGCGCTCCAGTACGGCGGGCAGCGTGGCCTTGGCCGCGCTGATCGCGGGCTTGCCGGCCAGGTCGGTGAGCAGTCGTAACGCGTCGCGCCGGGCCAGGGGGTCGACCTGGACCGGCAGGGCGTCGATGCCAGGGAACGGGCGACGGGTGACGACGACCGTGAAGACGCCGGGCGCCGGGGTGAGCAGCGGGCGGATCTGCGCGGCGGACTGGGCGTGGTCGAGCACCAGCAGCAGGCGCCGGTCGGCCAGGTGGTGCCCGAAGCGGTCGACGCGGTCCGCCGTGGAGGGCGGTATCTCCTCGTCGGGCAGGCCGAGTTGGCGCAGCAGTGAACTCAGGAGCGCCCCCGCGTCGGTCGCGCCGGGGCCTCGCAGGTCGGCGTAGAGCTGGCCGTCCGGGAAACGGTCCGCCTGGCGCCAGCCCCAGTGCACGGCCAGCGTGCTGGTGCCCATGCCCTCCCTGCCGTGCAGGAGTGCCACGCGGGGGCTGCCGTCGAACGCCCGTGAGGCCTCCTTGTCGAGGAGTTTCAACGCCTTCTGACGGTCCGTGAAGTACCTGGTGGACGGGGGCAGCCGGGGATGTTCTGGCCGGGATCCGGCACCGGGCATCCGTACACCCTGCGCGAACAGGGTCCAGGCGCAGGCGAGTTGTTGATCGCCCTGCACGCGCTCGTGCACCAACTGAGCGACTTGGGTCAGCTGTTCGGCGTTCGTCGGCGCCGCGACCTCCCGGCCCGCGATCCGGCGTACCAGTCCCCCGGTCGACTCCCAGGCCCATCTGCCCGCTTCGTTGGCCATTCCCGATCCGACGGTTCCGAGCACCGCCGAGATGGCCGCCAACGAGATGGGATCCAGCATGCCCCCGCACTCCCCGCTTCCCGCACCCGCGCCCAGCAGGGCGTCCCGCACCTCACACCGATGTCGGGTTCGACCTTACGCGGCATGCGAAGCGCCACGACGACACAACCGGCCCTTTCCAGAAGCCCAGTTGACGGCAGGAAACTCCCCGTGCGGAGCGGCGCGAGTGCCCCCTACCGCTCCGGCGGCGCCTGGTTCGTCGTTCGCGCCCCGTCCAGGAGTGGGCCAAGCTCCCGGGACACAGTCGTCAGAGCGCGTACGTCCCGCTCGGTTCTGGCGATGAGGAGCGCTCCCTCCAGCGCGCTGATCATGAGGGTGGCGAGCGGCTCGGCCCTGTCGTGCGGTACGCCCAGGTCCGTCAGCGCCTCGGCGACCGGGCGGTTCCAGCGGGCGAACGCGGCGGCGGCAGCGGCTCTCGTGGATTCGGTGGACTCCGCGCAGTCCACGGTCGCCGCCGCGACGGGGCAGCCCGAGGTGTATCCGGCTGTCCGGAACTCCTCGGTCCACTGCCGCACCATCGCCGCGAACAGACCGCTCGGCGTCGGCTCCGGCAGCTCGGCGAGGAAGCGGGCGACGCGCTTGCCCGCGTAGCGCCCCGCCCAGTCGACGGCCTCGTTGACCAGCTGCTCCTTGCCGCCCGGGAAGTAGTGCTGGAGGGAGCCGCGCGGGGCCCCGGCGTGCACGGCGACCTCGCGCATGCCTGTCGCGGTGACCCCGTCGCGCCGGATGAGCTGCGCCGCGCTGAACACCATCCGCTCGCGCGGGCCCCGCTCGGAACGCGTCATCGTCGGCCTCCCGCCCTGCCTGCCGTGCATCACGAATCCAGTATGACAGCCGTCATAGATCTGGCTACTATGACAGCTGTCATGGTCATCAGTGGGGGTGGCCCGGCGCACTCGCCGGCCAGAGACGGCGGTGCGGCATGCACGTGGGTTTCATCGGCCTCGGAACCATGGGACAGCCCATGGCACTCAATCTGGCGCGGGCCGGAACCGCCCTCCTCGTCTGGAACCGCACGGCTGCCAGAGCCGAGCCACTGCGCGCGGCCGGCGTCGAGGTGGCGTCCCGTCCCGCCGAGGTCTTCGAGCGTGCACGCGTCGTGTTCCTGATGCTGGCGGACGGAACCGCGATCGACGAAGCTCTGGGACGGGGCACCCCCGACTTCGCCACGCACGTTGCCGGACACACCGTCGTCCACATGGGGACGACGTCGCCGGAGTACTCGCGTGAACTGGAGGCCGACATCCGCGAGGCGGGCGGCCGGTACGCCGAGGCCCCCGTCTCCGGATCGCGGGTCCCGGCCGAGGCCGGGCAGCTGGTGGCGATGCTCGCCGGGGACCCCGCGGCCGTCGGGGAAGTGCGCCCACTGCTCGGGCCGATGTGTCACGAGACGTTCGACTGCGGGCCGGTGCCGAACGCCCTGCTGATGAAGCTCTCGGTGAATCTGTTCCTGATCACCCTGGTGACCGGCCTCAGCGAGGCGTTCCACTTCGCCGACCGGCAGGGCCTCGACCGGAAGCTGTTCCTGGAAGTGCTGGGCGCCGGGCCGATGTCCAGTGCCGTGTCCCGCATGAAGGCCCCGAAGCTGCTGGAGCGTGACTTCGCCGTGCAGGCCGCGGTCCGCAACGTCCTGGTGAACAACGAGTTGATCGCCGAGGCGGCCAGGAAGTCCGGCCTGGCCTCCCCGTTGCTGGACGTCTGCCACGCCCTCTTCGAGGAGACCGTGGCGCTGGGGCACGGCGGGTCCGACATGGCCGCCGTGCTCCACGCGATCGAGGCCCGCACCGACGGGCAGGACGGGGAAGCGTCAGCCGGGAATGCCGTACGCGCGCTCGACGTGGAGCCGTAGTACGAGACGGCGGTCGCGGACCATGGCGGCGCGGTAGTCGTCCCAGTCGGGGTGCTCGCCCAGCACGTCCCGGTAGTACCGGATGAGTTCCTCGACGGTCTCGTCGTGCGGGTCCGAGGCGACGGGCGTCAGATCCGCCGTGCCCTCGGCGACCGTGTACGCCCTCCGGTTCTCGCTGGTCACGTGGTACGAGGCCCGTGCGTCCCGGCGCAGATTGCGGGTCTTGGCGCGGTCGTCGGTGAGTGAGATCCGGATGATGCGTTCGTCGGGGTCGTAGGCATGGCTGACGTTCGACAGTTGGGGCCGGCCGTCCTTCTTGAGGGTGACCAGCACCCCGCCCTTGTACTCGGAGAGCAGCTTGAGCAGTGCGTCCTGCGTCGCATCCTGAGTCATGGCTTGGTCAACGCTTCGGGCAGCGCCGGGCATTCCTGGTAGACACTGTCTACTCAACCTTGGTAGACAGTGTCTATGAACAGCGAGCAAGAGGCAGGGCTGCGCGCCCGCCTGATCGAGACCGGGGTCGAACTCGTGTCCGCCGAAGGCGCCCAGGCCCTGACCCTGCGTGAGATCGCCCGGCGGGCCGGGGTCTCCCACGGAGCCCCCCGCCGCTATTTCCCCACACACCTGGAGTTGCTGTCCGCCATCGCGCGCCGGGGTTTCACCGACCTCGGAGCCCGGGCGGCGGAGTCGGTCGCGGGCGAGGCCTCGTCTCCCCGCGCCCAGCTCACGACGCTGGGACGGGTCTACCTGGACTTCGCGCTGACCAACCGCGGAATGTACGAGCTGATGTTCCGTCACGATCTGCTGGAGAGCGGCCGGCTCGGACTCCGCGAGACGAGTCTGCCGCTGTTCGGCGCACTGGTGGAACTGGTCGGGCAGGTACGGCCCGAGGCCGACGCGCAGGTCGTCGCGGGCGCCTTGTGGGCGAACCTGCACGGAATCGCCCAGCTGTGGAGCTTCGGCAGCCTCCAACTCACCACGGGCACCGATGACTTCGTACCCCTGCTGCATGCGGCGCTGGACGCGCACCTGGGGCCCGAGCCCCGATGAACTCACGCTTCCATCGTCGGCTCACGCTCGCGAGCAGTGTCACCGGTGCCGTGGCGGTCGCCCTGGACGGAACCGTGCTCACCGTCGCGCAGCCCACCCTGCAACGCGATCTGCACGCCACGTTCGCGCAGGTCCAGTGGACGAGCACCGGATATCTCATCGCGGTCGCGAGCCTGTTGGTGTTCGCGGGCCGGCTCGGCGACCGCTACGGGCACCAACAGGTCTTCGCCGTGGGGATCCTGGGGTTCGGCGCGACCTCGGCGGGGATCGGTTTCGCGCCCGGGATCGGCTGGGTGATCGGACTGCGGGTCGCGCAGGGCGTGTTCGGCGCGCTGCTGCAACCCGCCACGCTGGGGATGCTGCGCGCCGCGTACCCCGCCGACCGGCTCGGGATGCCCATCGCGCTGCGCACGAGTGCCATCGGGCTCGCGGCCGCGGCCGGTCCGGTGGTCGGCGGGGCGCTGGTGACCGCTCTGGGCTGGCGCGCCGTCTTCTTCCTCAACGTCGTGCCCGCGCTGGTCATGGGCGTACTGGCGCTCACCGTCCGGGGCCCGGCCCGGAGCAGGGCGGCCTCGGGCGGGCTCGACGTGCCGGGGGCCTGTCTGCTAGCGGTCGCGCTGGTGAGTCTGGTGCACACGCTGGTCGGGATACCGGAGACCGGCTGGACGACTGCGTCCACGCTCGGTCTGGCAGTGGTCATGGCCGCGGGAGCCGCCTTCGTACGTCACGAGCGCCGCACCGCGAGCCCGTTGGTGCCCTACGACGTGCTCGGCTCCGCGACCGTCGGCGCGGCGCTCGGCATTCTGGTGGCCGGGTCGGCGGCGATGCTGGGCTCGTTGTTCGTCGGCAGCTACTACCTCCAGGAGGTCCTGGACCTGGACCCGTTGCAGACCAGTCTGCGGGCGCTGCCCGGGGCCGTGATGATGGTGGTGGGCGCGCCGGTCGCGGCCGTGCTGCTGCGCCGGCAGGGTGCGCGCCGGACGACGCTGGGCGGGATGATCGCCCTGACTTCGGGTGTCCTGCTGCTCTCCCGGCTCGACCGGGCCTCGACGGCCGTGTCGATCGGCGGCGGGTTCCTGCTGCTCGGCGCCGGTTTCGGGACGGTGATGGTGACCGCGACGGCCGTTCTGGTACGACAGGCCTCGGCGGAGTCGGCCGGTGTCACGGGCGGACTCCAGCAGACGGCGATGAATGTGGGACCGACGCTCGGCGTCGCGACCGCGACCCTGCTGATGGCCCTCGGGACCGGTGTCGCCATGGGCCCACCGCTGACGGCACTCGGGGCCGTGTCCGCGCTCGGCGTCGTGCTCGCGCTGAGGCTACCGGGGTCACCGGGATCCTCGGGGCGCATTGGTCAGGAGTCCATCAACAAGTACGGGGCAGGCGACGGTTCATGAATCCGTACGAGACCATGAGGCGAGTTGGTCCAAGAGCCGCAGCCCGGAGGAGAACCATGGGACACCTGCGACAGGAGGCCGAGCCGCGCGAGGCCGGCCTCGATCCGAAGGCGCTGGCCCGCCTCGATCAGCATTTCAACCACCTCGTCGACGACGGAAGACTCCCCGGGTACCTCGTGTCCGTGTCCCGGCACGGCCGCGTCGCCCATCTCACCGCCTACGGCTGCCGTGACCGGGCGGCCGGGCTCCCCGTCGAGACCGACACCGTGTGGCGGATGTACTCGATGACCAAACCGGTCACCTCGGTCGCCGCGCTGATGCTCCTCGAAGAGGGCCGCCTCCGGCTCGACGACCCCGTCGGCGACTTCCTCCCGGCCTTCGCCGACCCCCTGGTGTACGTGGACGGATCCGGCGCGGACACCAGGACCCGCCCGGCCGCACAACCCATCCTGATCCGGCACCTGTTGACGCAGACAGCGGGCCTGACCTTCGGCTTCTACCACTCGCATCCCGTGGACGCGCTGTACCGGGACGCCGGTCTTGAGTCGTCCGTGCCGACGGGCGCGGATCTGGCCGAGACCTGCGAGGCGTACGCCGGGCTGCCGCTCCAGTTCGAGCCGGGCACCCAGTGGAACTACTCGGTCGCCACCAATGTCCTCAGCCGCGTCATCGAGGTGGTCTCCGGCCAGGACCTCGACGAGTTCCTGGCCGAGCGGATCTTCGCACCGCTCGGTATGAAGGACGCCGGATTCTGCGTCACGGACGAGCAGGACGGCCGGCTGGCCGAGTTGTACGGCGAGGACGACGAGGGCGGGATCACCCCGATCGCCGGGCTGCCCCTGCACGGCCGCCCCCGCTGCGTGTCCGGGAGCGGCGGCATGGTGGCCACCGCCCACGACTACCACCGCTTCATGGAACTGCTCCGCCTGCGCGGGACACTCGACGGCACCCGCCTGCTGAAGCCCGGGACCGTGGACCTGATGGCGTCCAACCACCTCCCCGGCAACGCCGACCGCCGCACCTTCGGCAGCCCGGTCCACCAGGAGCCCGGCAACGCGGGCCTCGGCTTCGGCCTCGGCGTCTCCGTCGTGGTGGACCCGGAGATCACCCAGTCCCCGGCGGGGCAGGGAGCGTACGGCTGGAGCGGAGTGGCCGGTACGACGTTCTGGATCGACCCGGCCAACGACCTGACCGTGCAGTTCCTGACCCAGGTCCGCCCCACCTCCTCCCACTCGGTCTTCCGCGAGCTGAAGCGGCTGGTGCACGAGGCGATCCTCGACTGACCCCGGTCACCCGGTCCGCAGCGTGAAGTCCACTCCGTCCCGGGCCAGTTCGGTGAGCCACTCCTCCGACCGCTCCGCCGTCTCCGCGGCGCGGCTCAGCCCTGGCGGGAGCGAGCCGTCGAGGATGTGGCGGACACCGAGGGCGAGCGTGCGGGAGACACAGCGGGCCATGGCGCTCTCCTCGGCGGTGCCCTCCAGGTCGAGGAGGTAACGCCCCGACCAGTCCTCCCCCGAGCCCGAACCCGTTCCGCCGCGCACCTCCAGCGAAACGGCGAGTACGACCCGGTCACGGTCGGCCTCGGTGGTCGGGTAGGCCCTCGCCAACTCCTGTGCGAGGGCCGCGATGCGCCGGTCGTCGCCCGCCTTCAGCTCCTCGAACACCGCGTCCCAGGCCTGCAGCCAGCCCTCGAGACGGAGGGTACCGCGGACGAAGGCCGCCGGTTTCCAGGCCTCCGGAAGCCCGTACTGGTCGAGGAAGGGAACGCTGTCGCGGTTGGGGTAGACCTCGAAGGTCTCGCCGTCGATCACATGGGTGCGGGTCGCCTCCCAGGGGCGGACGGCCGTCGTCACCGCGCCGTCCTCGACGTAGCGGGCGGGCGAGCGCAGGGCGCCCAGGACGCCCGCCGGTGCCCAGCTGAAGCGGTACTTGAAGTCGTTGGGCACGGCAGGGATGCCGCCGCAGTACGAGGTGAGGCTGTACGAGGCGGCCGACTCGGCGCCGATCGCCGCCTGGGCACGGGCGATCAGACTGTGTGCGAAGAGGTGGTCGATGCCCGGGTCGAGCCCGCACTCGGTCAGCACCACGACACCCGCCGCCGTGGCCTCGGGCACCTGCTCCAGGACCGCGGCGGACACATAGCTGGAGCAGGCGAAGTGGGCGCCGCGTTCGACGCAGGCGGCGAGCAGCGGGGCGTGTTCGGGCGCGGGCAGCATGGAGACGACGACGTCTCCGGAGGCGAGTTCGGCGGTGAGCGCGGGAAGCGTGTACGCGCGGGGTTCGGCGCGCCCGGTCAAGTCCAGGGCGGCCAGGGCGCTTGCGGCGCGTTCCTCGGTGCGATGCCACAGTCGTACGCGGTCGGCGGCGTCGCACGTCGCGGCGAGACCGCTTCCGGTGGACAGGCCCGCACCGATCCAGTGCACGGTGCCGCTCGCGGCCGTCGCCTCAGGCATCGCGGAACTCCCCTTCTGTTGCGCCGAGTTCACGGCAGGCTTGACGGAACCGGTCGAGACCGCGGCCCCATGCCCCGCCGGTCTCGAACTCCAGGAGCAGCGGCAGCAGCTCCGCCGAGAAGTCGACGCTCGCCTCGCGCGGCAGCAGGGAGGGCAGGTTGTCGATGGCGATCAGATCGAGGGCGGGCCGGTCGCGCAGCCGGCGGACGGGCTCCGTCCAGTCCGTGGTGGTGTCGTAGACCGGCAGTACGTTCATCGGCGACCCGACATCGCAGGTGACGTCACACAGGGTGCGGAGCCGGCGGCCGGGCTCGTCGAGGTCCTTGTCGGTGAGGAAGGGCGGGACCGGCCTGGTGGTCAGCACGGTGTTGACCATCAACTCGTGTTCCAGCAAGGCGTGCCGGTCCAGATCGCGGGTCTCGGCAAGGTCCCAGCAGGTGGGCTCGACTTCGGCCACCTGCAGGGCGACCCGGGCGCCTCGGCCGCTGCGGCCCAGGGCGCCGATCACCAGTGCCTTCAACTCCGCGCCGTCTCCGGCGAGTTCCGCGTCCAGCTCTTCCTTGGACGTCGGCCGAAGCGGGGCCCGGAGCCTGCCCCGGTGGTGCAGTACGGCGAGGGCGGCACCGAGATATCCGGCCCAGTAGCCGAAGGCGGCGAGCCTGCGCCCGTCGTCGTCCACCAGGTATTCGAGGTCGAGCAGGGCTCCGCCGCCCGCGAGGAATCTGCGCAGCAGGGTCTCGGCTCCGGGCTGCTGCTTGTAGGCATGCCCGAAGAAGACGTGGCGGTGTGTCAGTGCGGCTGGCTCGTCGGGGAGTTCCTTGAGTCCGAGGACGACCGCGTCAGACGGGGCCGAGACCCAGGATCCGGTCCGGGCGACACGGCAGCCGGCCGCCTCGTACGCCTCGATCGGGAAGACCCGCTGCGGTGACTCCTCGACGGTGAGTGTCACGCCGCTCTCGACGAGCCGTCGGGCGTCAGCGGGCACGACGGGCGTGCGCCGCTCGGTCGTACGGGTCTCGTGACGGAGCCACAAGTGGAGGGAGTTCATACGCAGTTGATCTCCGGGCGCAGTGCGTCGGCGGCGAAGCGTTCGGCGCTGAGGGGGCTGATGTCGACGAAGGGTACGCGGCCGAGATATAGATCGCGGACCACCTCGCCGACCGCCGGTCCCTGCAGGAATCCGTGGCCGGAGAACCCTGTCGCGTACAGGAACCGCGTACACGAATCCGCTTCGCCGATCAGCGCGTTGTGGTCCGGTGTCATCTCGTACAGGCCCGCCCAGCCGCCCGTCCTGCGCAGGTCGAGCAGGGCGGGGGCGCGCCGCTCCATGGCCTCGCACAGGCGCGGGACCCAGCGGTCGTGGGTGTCGGTGGAGAAGCCGGGGGTCTCGTCGGGGTCGGACATGCCGAGGAGGAGACCGGGGCCCTCGGTGTGGAAGTAGAGGCTGCTCGTGAAGTCGATGGTCATGGGGAGGTCCGGCGGCAGTCCGGGGACGGGCTCGGTGACCGCGATCTGGCGGCGCAGGGGCTCCACGGGAAGGTCCACGCCCACCATCGCGCCGATGGCCCGCGACCAGGCACCGGCCGCGCAGACGACCGTGTCGGTCTCGATCCGGCCCCGGCTGGTGACCACCGCCGTGATCTCGTCGCCGCGCAGTTCGACGCCGGTGACCTCGCAGTGCCGCAGTACGGTCGCGCCGTGCCGACGGGCCCCGGCGGCGTAGCCCTGGACGACGGATTCGGGCGTGCAGTGCCCGTCGTCCGGTGAGAAGGCCGCCGCGAGCAGCCCGTCGGTGCTGATCAGGGGTGAGAGCCGGTGCGCCTCGGCCGGTTCGATCATGCGGCTGGGCACGCCGAGGGAGTTCTGCAGCCGGACGCCGGCCTCGAAGGACGCGATCTCTTCGGGTGTGGAGAGCAGGAAGAGATAGCCGACCCGGTGCAGTCCGATGTCCTGGCCCGGATCCTCGCCGAAGCGGCCGAACGCCTCCAGGCTCCGGGCGCCCAGCTGGATGTTGAGCTCGTCGGAGAACTGCGCCCGGACCCCGCCCGCGGCCCGCGAGGTCGACCCGGAGGCCAGTTCGTCGCGCTCGACGAGCACCACGTCGGGTACGCCCGCGCGCGCCAGGTGGCAGGCGATGCTGGTGCCCATCACCCCGCCGCCGATGACGACGACCCGCGCCGTCCGGTTCACCGGCGGGACTCCTTGGCGCGGGCCGCGTCGATGACGGCCCAGGCCGCGGCGGCGTCCTGGATGCCGAGCCCGACGCTGTTGTAGTACACGATGTCGTCGTGGTGCCCCCGGCCCGGGTGCGTGCCGGTGAGCACGCCGCCGAGCGGAATCAGGTCCTCCTGGGCGAGCCGCCCGGCCCGCAGCGCGTCGACGAGCGGACCGGCGTGCTCCGCCGCCGTCTCCGGGTCGTCGACGACCACCGCAGCGGCCCGGCGTACGACCTCCGCGTCGACCTCGCTCCTGCTGGGCTCGAAGGAACCGACGCTGACGACCGTGCATCCCGGCGCCAGCCACTCGCCCCGTACGACGGGCGTGCTGCTGAGGGTGCAGGCCGCGACCATCGGCAGCCCGGCGACGGCTTCCTCGGCCGTTTCGACCGCCTTGACGGCGACACCGAGTTCGGCCGCGAGGCGCTGCGCCGCGTGCGCCCGGCGACCCGGGTCCGGACTCCACAGCCGTACGGACCCCAGCTCCCGTACCCGCGCGACGGCCCGCACATGGGCGAGGGCCTGCGTACCGGAACCGAGGACGCCGAGCTCCGCACTGTCGGCGTTCGCCAGCGCGTCGAAGGCGACGGCGCTCGCCGCTGCCGTGCGCAGGGTCGTGACCGCCGTGCCGTCCATGACGGCGGCGAGCTGCCCGGTGACCGGGTCGAGCGCGTTGATCACCGCGTGGACGGTCGGCAGCCCGGCCGCCGCGTTGCCCGGGTTGACGCTGCCGATCTTGGCGACGGCCCCGGTGGCCGCGGACAGCCGGGCGAGGTACGCGAAGACGACGCTGTCGTCGAAGCGGCTGGGGTGCATGATCTTCCCCGGCAGCTCCGCGGTGCCCTCGCCGAGCGCGGTGAAGGCCGCGCGCTGCGAGGCGATCGCCGTATCGGTGTCGAGCAGCTCCCGCACCTGCTCGCGCGACAGATACAGCGGACCCGCGTCGTCAGAGCCGTCGGCGTCGTCTTCTCTCATTCCTCAGTGATAGCCGTCTTTGCCGATCCGCAAAAGATCGCGGTCGCCCAAGGGGGATCCGTTGAGGGGGGATCCGCCCAGGTGGGCTCCGTCCAAGTGGGGGAGGTGGTGGTCCATGCGCTCCCGCTTGGTCAGCAGATAGCTGAGGTTCTCCTCGCACGGCGGGATCAGCAGGGGGACCTGTTCGGCGACCTTGATGCCGTGGCGCAGCAGCGCCTCGCGCTTGCGCGGGTTGTTCGACATCAGCCGCACGGACCGTACGCCGAGGTCGTGCAGGATCTCCGCCGCCACCCGGTAGTCGCGGGCGTCCACCGGCAGGCCCTGGGCGAGGTTCGCCTCGACGGTGTCCATACCCTCCGACTGGAGCTTCATCGCGCGGAGCTTGGCGAGCAGGCCTATGCCGCGGCCCTCGTGGCCCCGGAGGTAGACGAGGATGCCGCGCCCCTCCGCCACGATGGCGCGCAGCGCGGCGGCGAGCTGGTCGCCGCATTCGCAGTGCATGGACCCGAAGGCGTCCCCGGTCAGGCACTCCGAATGGAGACGGGTGAGCGTGTCCCCTTCCCCGATGTCGGCCAAGTCCCCGTACACCAGGGCCACTTGTTCCTCTCCCCGGTCGTGGTCCAGGTAACCGACTGCGTGGAAAGCGCCGTACACAGTGGGCAATGGGGCAATCACGACGCGTTCGACACCTGTGAGGTGGGCATTCCCGCCGAGTACTCCAAAGTTATCTGTCATGATCTGATTCCTAAGCAGAGTCGAAAGGCCGTGAAAACATGAGTGGTTCGGGAACGCGCTCGACGGTATCCGGTCTGTTGCCGGTTGACACCACCGAAGACGTACGGGCGCGGGGGGCGGATGTGTCACGGCAGGTCGCCGTGCTTCCGGTCGGAAGCTTCGAACAGCACGGTGCGTTCCTGCCGTTGGCGACGGACACGCTCGTCGCGTGTGCCATCGCGCGGGAGGTCGCCGCCGCGTATCCGGTCCATCTCCTTCCTCCGGTGACGATCTCCTGCTCGCACGAGCACGCCGCGTGGCCGGGGACCGTCAGCATCTCTTCCGTCACGCTCCACGCGGTGGTCAGGGACATCGCCGATTCGCTGCGCCGGTCCGGCGTCGACACACTGGTGGTGGTCAACGGACACGGCGGAAACTACGTACTGGGCAATGTGGTTCAGGAATCCGCGGGCAGCGGTACGCGGATGGCGCTTTTCCCGGCCATGGAGGACTGGGACGCTGCGAGGGAACGGGCCGGAGTACAGACCTCGCTGCTCAGTGATATGCACGCGGGGGAAATAGAGACCTCCATTCTTCTGCACGCCCATCCTGAATTGGTCAAGGCCGGTTACGAGACTTCCGATTTCCTCGCGGACGACCGGCGTCATCTGCTCACCCTCGGTATGTCCGCCTATACCGAGTCCGGTGTCATCGGCCGTCCCTCGATGGCCAGCGCCGAGAAGGGGAAGGAACTGCTCGCCGGGCTGACCGAGGCGTTCGCGGCGTATTTCTCCCTGGTGACGTCGAAGACGCTGCCTTTGGAGACCGGGAGTTCGGAGACCGGGAGTTCGGAGACCGGAAGTCGCGAGGCCGGGAGTCGCAGGACCGGCACTTCGGAGAGCTGAGCTTCGGAGATCTGAACTCCGGAGAGCTGAACCTCGGCGGTCGCTGATCGTCGGCATTGTTCGTGCCCTCCTGCGCTCTCCTCGCGGGGGCGCCGGAGCGCCGCCGCCCACCGGACGACCAGGACGGCGACACCGGGCAGGCTCGCTGCGAAGCTGAGCACGCCGTAGACCACGGCGACGGTGAGGCCCATGCTCGCGCCGAGCCCCGCGGCACCGAACGCCCAGGCGGTGACGCCCTCACGCGGGCCCCAGCCGCCGACGTTCAGGGGCAGCCCCATGGCGATCAGGGCCAGCAGCGCCAACGGCAGCAACTCGGCGGCGGACGCGGTGGATCCGGCGACGCGGGCGGCGAGCAGGAACATGGCCAGGTGACCGGCCAGCACCACGACCGATGAGAGCGCCAGGCCGGGCCAGCTTCCCCGGGCGAGCAGGGCGCCGCGCGCTTCGACGAGCGCGGCGCGGACGGCGCCGTACCGCTGGGAGCGGCTGGGCGTACGCACCCGGCGCACCGCGCCGACGGTCACGACTCCGCACACCGAGACGATCGCCAGGACCAGGGCGAAGTGGCGGGTCTCCGCGAGCACCGGGGACGGCTGGGTGAGCAGCACCACCACTCCGACCGCCGCCAACACCGCCTGGCCCGCGGTCCGTTCCAGGACCACCGCCCTTACGCCGCGGCCGACGTCCCCGGCGCTCTGGCCGTGCCGTACGGCGCGGTGCACATCGCCGAGGATCCCGCCGGGCAGCGCCGCGTTGAGGAACAGCGCCCGGTAGTAGTCCGCGACGGCCGGCACCAGCGGCAGCCGGATCTGCAGCCCGCGCGCCACCAGGCACCAACGCCAGGCGCTGAACACGGTGGTGAGCAGCCCGAGCCCGAGCGCCGCGAGCAGCGCCACTCCGTCGACCCGCCGCAGCCCGTCCAGGAAGACACCGGTGCCGAGCCGCCAGAGGAGCACCCCGAGAATCGCGGCACCGGCGACGGTGCCGAGGTGGGTGCGGATCCGGCGGGAGTTGCCGCGGGCGCGCTTCGGACTCGTGTTCACGTCCGCCCCCGCGCTCACAGCGACCCACCCGTCGGCCGGGGCAGCGCCAGCACATCGCTGTGGTGGACGATCACGCGCAGTTCGCCCGCGGCGGCCGCCGCCACCCGAGACCGCAGATACGTCTCTGCGTGGGCGGTGAGTTCGGGTCGCTCCTCGCAGGCCGCGCCGACCCAGCCGCGCAGCCACTCCTGGGTGAGCGCGGCGGTGTCGGGGCCGAGCCGCCAGGGGCTCGGGTGGGTGCGGACCGTCGCGCCGTAGCGGGCGAAGGCCTCGCAGGCGGCCGTGATGGCTTCGGGACCGAGCAGGTCACCGCGGCGCTGGTGGGCGTTGAAAGCCTCGGCGAACTCGGCGTCGAGCGGTTCGGCCGGGGTGAGTTCGACGCGGCCGACGACGGAGAGCGTCAGCAGGGCCGGCACTCCGGCGCCCGCGCAGGCCGCCGCGAGGCGGTCGATCTCGTCACCGGTGAGCACGTCGAGCAGCGCGGAGGCCGTCACAAGGGAGGCCCCGGCCAGGGCGTCCGCGGTGAGCCGGCCGATGTCACCGCGCTGCGTGGTGACGGTGACCCGGCTGCCGTCGGCGGCCGCGCGGGGCGCGCCCACGGTCGCGAAGTGGAGCAGATAGGGGTCCCGGTCGTGCAGGATCCAGTGCTGGCCGCCGTCGAGCCGGGGCGCGAGCCAGCGGCCCATGGACCCGGTGCCACAGCCGAGGTCGTGAATCACCAGGTCGTCGCCGCGTCCGGGCCGGTTCGCGAGACGGATACGCAGCGGGTCGAGCAGCTCGGACGCCCGCGCGGCGGCATCGGCGCCTTCGCGCAACTGCAGCCACTGGGGCGCGTATCGAGGCACGTCATCGGCGCCGACCGCGTCGACGCGCTCCCCTGGCAGACCTGCCCGAACCTCCGGCTCGGGCACGCCCGGCACCCCTGACGGACTGGTAGCGGTACTCATGCCGCCCTCCTGGGTTCCCGCGGCAGCCGTCCAAGGACGCCGGCCAGGCTCCGAGCCGTGGTGGCCCAGCCGTTCAGCGCGGCGCGTCGGCCGCGGGCGGCCGCCTTCAGACGGCGGCGCACGTCGGCCTCGCCGAACCAGCCGCGCAGTTCCGAGGCGAGAGCCGCCGGATCCTCCGGTGGTACGAGGATGCCGGGCACCCCGCCGTCGGGTGCGCGTCCGACGGCCTCGGGCAGGCCGCCGACGTCGGTCGCAAGGACCGGGATGCCGCGCGCGAGCGCCTCGGTGACGGCCATGCCGTAGGTCTCGGCGTAGGAGGTGAGGACCATCAGGTCCGCCGCGGCGTAGCTGGCGTCGAGTTGGGCGCCCGCCTGCGGTCCGGCCAGGTGCAGCCGGTTGCCGACGCCGTACTTCTCGATGAGGGCGCGGATCTGGGCGACGTACGCCGGGTCCTGGGCGAGTCCGCCGACGAGGACGCAGCTCCAGGGCAGGTCGGTGACGCTCGCGAGGGCCTCGACCAGCCGGTGCTGTCCCTTGCGCGGGGTGACCGCGGCGACGCAGAGCAGCCGCGAGACCCCGTCGGTGCCGGAGGCGATCGGCGCGATGTCGGCGCCGGGCTCGGCGACATGGACCCGGTCGGGGGCGAGCCCGTGGTGGGCCACGAGCCGGCGCACCGCCCAGTCACTGGTGGCGACGACGGCGGACACGGCCCGCAGCGTCGTACGTTCCTTGGCGTCCAGTTCGGCCGCCACGGCGGGAGCGAGTCCGGTCTCGTCGCCGAGCGGCAGGTGCACGAGGACGGTGAGGGCGAGCCGTTCGGCCTCGGGGACGATGATCTCGGGGACGCCGCAGGCGACGAGCCCGTCGAGCAGGACGGTCGTGCCGTCCGGCAGCTCCCGCAGCGTGCGGGCGAGTTCGGTGCGGGCGGCGGCTCCGGGGCTGGGCCACTCGCCCGCGACGGCGTGCCGGTGGACCTGCCAGCCGAAGCCGGGCAGGTCCAGGCAGAGCCTGCGGTCGTAGGCGTTGCCGCCGCTCGGCGCGGCCGGGTCGTCGACGCCGCCCGGCATGACGAAGTGCACGGAGCGCAGGGACATGGGGATGATCTCGGCCTTCTTGAGAGCCGCGTTCTGCACCGGCACGTAGTTCAGGGAGGGCTGGTTCCCGTTCACGGCTGCCTGGTCGATGGTCGTGTCGGTCACAGCGCACGCTCGTAACTCGCCCAGGCGATGTGCGACTCGTGCAGGGTGACGGTGATGCCCGCGAGTCCTTGGGCGCCCTCGCCGAGCGCCCCCGCGTGCACGCGGTCGGCGAGGCGGTCGGCGATGACCTTGGCCAGGAACTCCGTCGAGGTGTTGGTGCCCTTGAAGACCGGTTCGTTGTCGAGGTTGCGGTAGTTCAGGTCGCTGACGACAGCGCCGAGTTCCTGGGTGGCCAGCCCGATGTCGACGACGATGTTGTCGTCGTCCAGCTCGGCGCGGCGAAAGGTGGCGTCCACCAGGAACGTCGCCCCGTGCAGGCGCTGCGCGGGGCCGAAGACCTCGCCACGGAAGCTGTGGGCGATCATCAGGTGATCGCGGACGGTGATGCTGAACAACGGACGACCCTCCAGGTGCGGTGCGTCTGATCCCCTGCCGGGACCGTGCCGTGTAGTACGGCTGGTCCGTACTCCTTGTTCAGCCGCCCGTTTCCCTTTTTTCGGAGGTCAGGCAGCTTGTTACGGGCTCAAACCCCGTCGTAGACCACGCGGTGACACAAGGCGGGTATCGAACCGGAGGCCAATTTGCCCATCGCGTCGGGCAGTTCCTCGAATCGGCACTCGCCCGTGACAAGCGCGTCGAAGGCGGGGTCGGCGAGCAGGTCGAGGGCGAGCGCGAACCGGTCGGCGTACGTGCGGCCCGCTCGCCGCGCGGGGGAAAGGGAACCCACCTGGCTGCTGCGGACCGTCAGGCGCCGTGAGTGGAAGGCCTCCCCCAGCGGCAGGCTGATCCGCCGGTCGCCGTACCAGCTGAGTTCGATCACGGTGCCTTCGGGGGCGAGGAGTTCCAGCGCCCGCGCGAGCCCGGCCTCGGTGGCGCTGGCGTGCACGACGAGGTCGAGGTCGCCGGCCGCGTCCTCGGGCAGCGCGAAGTCGACGCCGAGTGCCCGCGCGATGTCACCGCGTGCCGGATCGGCGTCGACGAGCTGGACCCGTACGCCCGGGAACCGCGCGAGAAGCGCGGCGACGGAGCAGCCGACCATGCCGCCGCCGACCACGGCGATCCGGTCGCCGATCATTGGCGCGGCGTCCCAGAGGGCGTTCACCGCGGTCTCCACGGTCCCGGCGAGCACGGCGCGCGAGGCCGGCACGGAATCGGGGACGACGGTCACGGCGCTCGCGGGGACGACGTACCGCGTCTGGTGCGGATACAGGCAGAAGACGGTCCGGCCGAGCAGCGCCGCGGGCCCCTCCTCCACCCGGCCGACATTGAGATAGCCGTACTTCACGGGTGCCGGGAAGTCGCCGTCCTGGAACGGTGCGCGCATCGCGGTGTGCTGGTTCTCCGGTACGCCGCCACGGAAGACGAGGGTCTCGGTGCCCCGGCTCACTCCGGAGTAGAGCGTGCGTACTAGCACCTCGTCCTCGGCGGGTTCCGGCAGGGCTGTTTCCCGTATCTCGGCGTGTCCTGGCGAGTTGATCCAGAAGGCTCGGGCTGTGAGTTCCATGAGGGTCTCCTGAACGATCCGGCAGATCTTCACGTACGGAGCGGTGACAAGCCGCGCACTGTACGCGGCGTTGATCGACTCTGTCATACGGCCGGAGGACTAGCGGTGGCCCTGAACAACACATACGACCTGAGGCTCCCCCAGCAGGAGACCATCGTGGGAGCGGGTGTGCAGCTCCTGGTGCTGGCCTTCCTGGGCTCGGCGATCGGCATGGGCCCTGCGGGCTGGCTGACGGGCCTCGCCTTCGCGATCGCCACCTGGGCGGTGCTGAACCGCGCCCTGCGCCGCACACAGCCCCGGTCCTTCGGCCCGGCCAACCGCGTCACCCTCGGCCGGGCCATCCTCGTCGGCGGCGTCACCGCCCTGGTCGCGGACTCCTTCCAGAGCTCGCCGCCGGTCACGCTCCTCGTCGGTCTGACGGCGGTCGCCCTGATCCTCGACGGCGTCGACGGCAAGGTCGCCCGCCGCACCGGCACGTCCTCCGCGCTGGGCGCCCGCTTCGACATGGAGGTCGACGCGTTCCTGATCCTGGTGCTGAGCGTGTACGTCTCCATGTCGCTGGGCCCGTGGGTGCTGCTGATCGGCACGATGCGCTACGCCTTCGTGGCGGCGGCCCGGGTGGCGCCGTGGCTGAACGCCCCGCTGCCCCCGAGCATGGCCCGCAAGACGGTGGCCGCGCTGCAGGGGATCGTGCTGCTCGTCGCGGGCGCCGGGGTCCTGCCGTACGAGGTGACCGCCGGGACGGTGCTGCTGGCGCTCGCGTCACTGGTGTGGTCGTTCGGCCGCGACATCAGCTGGCTGCGGCGCGCCGCGGCCTGATCGGGGCCGGTTCACGGGCGCGCACCAACCCCTGGCAACTGAACCCACCTGGCTGGAAGTTGCGGCTCCGAGGTCGGTTACCGTGTGCCACGGCAGGCGGATGACGGCGTATGAGGGGCTGGGCATCATGAACGAACGGTCGGCGGGCGGCATGGTCCCCATCAACTCCTCGGTGGCACATCCCGCGCGCGTCTACAACGCCTGGCTGGGCGGCAAGGACAACTACCCGGCCGACCAGGAGGCCGCCGAGCTGGCCGCCTCCGCCAATCCGGAGATCATCCCCGCGGTCCGGGCCAACCGCGCCTTCCTGGGCCGGGCGGTGCGCGAGCTGGCCGGGACGGGTATCCGGCAGTTCCTCGACATCGGAACCGGCATCCCCGCCGCGGACAACACCCACGAAGTGGCGCAGCGGGTCGATCCCGGCGCCCGGGTGGTGTACGTCGACAACGACCCGATCGTGCTGGCCCACGCCCGCGCCCTCCTCGTCAGTACTCCCGACGGGGCGACGGACTATCTGAGCGCGGATCTGCGCGACGTGGACCGCATCCTCACCGCGGCCCGCGACACACTCGACCTGTCGCAGCCCGTGGGCCTCATGCTGGTGGCGATCCTGCAGTACATCCCGAACGCCGACGATCCGTACGCCATCACCGGCCGTCTCCTCGACGCGCTCGCCCCCGGCAGCCACCTCGTCCTCTCCCACCCCGCCTCCGACGTCGGAGCCGACGAGGTCGCCGAGTCGATGCGCGTCTACAACGAACGCGCCGCCGAGCACGCGGCCGCGACGCCCCGCTCGCACGCCGACGTCACCCGCTTCTTCGACGGTACGAAGCTGCTGGATCCCGGAGTCGTCCAGTTCCCCCGATGGCGTCCCGGCCCGGACGACGTACCGCCCGTCGGCTCGCTGCCCATGTGGTGCGGGGTCGGACACAAGCTGTAACGCTCCGGTCAGGACAGGAGCGACCGGACCTCGTTCGCCAGTACACGGCCGGTGTCGACCTCCGGGGAGACCAGCCGGGTGCGGGTGAGGGCGAAGGAGAGGCTCCGCTCGCGGTCGGCGAAGGCGATACTGCCGCCGCTTCCGTGGTGACCGAAGGACGTCGTCTCCCCCGCCATTTCGGGCAGGCCGAGGAAGTAGCCGAGCCCCTTGGTGGACCTGCCGAGGAACGTCCTGTCCTTGCCGTCGACGGCCACGGCGGAGGCGAGCCGCATCCGCTCCGGGGTGAGCAGCCGTACGCCGTCGACCTCGCCGAGGAGCGCCGCGTACATGCGCGCCGCCGCCCGCGCGGTGGTGGTACCGCCGGCGGGCAGGTCGGCGAGCAAATAGTCGCGGCGGTTGGCCAGTTCGGCGGTGGTCCACACACTGCGGTTCGGCGCGACGAGCCGGACGAAGGGCACGGAAAGCGGCAGGCTCTCCAGGTACGCAGCCCAGTCGCCCTCCACCAGCGGTGCCGTACGCGCCAGTTCACTCTCCGGCAGCCCGAAGAAGAGCTCGTCGGCGACGCCGAGGGGCTCCGCGACGTACGTACGCAGTGCCTCCGCCGGAGTCAGCCCGGTGATCCGGCGCACGGTCTCACCGAGGATCCAGCCGAAGGTCCAGCCGTGGTAGCCGCTGGCGGTACCCGGCTCCCACAGGGGTTCCTGCGCCGCGACGATCGCGCACATCGTGTCCCAGTCGCACAGCTCGGCCGGGGTGATGGCGGCGGGCAGCTGCGGTACGCCCGTCGCGTGGGTCAGGGCGTGCCGTACGGTGGCGCGGTCCTTGCCCTGGGCCCCGAACTCGGGCCAGTAGTGGGCGATCGGGGTGTCGTAGTCGATCAGCCCGCGGTCGGCGAGGATGTGCACGAGGGTCGTGGTGAAGCCCTTGCCGAGCGAGAAGCTGTGGATCAGCGTGTCGGGTGCGACGGCACTGCCCGGGGAGGCGTCGCCCGCGCACGCGTCGACGATCAGCTCCCCGTGCAGATGGACCGCCACCTGGAGACCGTTCTCCTGCCCCGACTCCACGAGCCGTTCGAGGACGGCGCCGACCCGCGCCCGCAGCCGTGCACCCACGCCGTCATGACTCACCTGGGCATCATGGCATCGGTCTCCGGCTCCGTACGGGATACCTCGGAGGACGCACGGGGCGTACCGGGGATGCGCCCGGCGCGCCGACCCGGCACGAGGAGTGCCGCCAGGGCCGCGGCGAGGCAGAGCAGGGCGAGCAGGGTGAAGCCGTGGGTGTATCCGGAGGCGTACGGCAGGCCCGAGGGCTGGAGGTGGCCGGTGACCAGGACACTGGTGACCGCCGCTCCGATGGAGCCGCCGATGGTGCGGATGTTGGCGTTCATGCCGGTCGCGGCGCCGGTCTGTTCGGGCGGGACGCTGCCGACGATCAGGTTGGCCATCGAGGCGAAGGCCAGTCCGATGCCGAGGCCGAAGACACCCGCCGCGAAGGCGACCTGCCATTGCTCGTCGTGCCAGAGGGCGAGGAAGCCGCAGGCCACGGCGCCGAGTGCGGCACCCGCCGTGAGCAGCTTCTTGGCGCCGAGTACGGGTTCGAGGCGACCGCTCAGCACGCCCGAGCAGAACATCGCGATCAGCATCGGCAGCATGAGCAGTCCGGCCGCGGTGACGCTCGAACCGAAGCCGTAACCCGCGGAGCTCGGGGTCTGCACGAAGCCGGGGAGGAAGGACCAGATCGAGTACATGCCCGCGCCGAACAGCAGGGCGGCGGCGTTGGTGGTCCACACGGCGGGCAGCCGCATGATGCGCAGGTCGATCAGCGGGGAACGGGAGCGCGCCTCGGCCAGCAGCCACAGCGCGAAGAGCAGTACGGCGGCGGTGAACAGCCCGATCACCCGGCCCGACCCCCAGCCCCACCGGCTCGCCTGGCTGAGCGGGAGCAGCAGGGCCACCAGCCAGCCGGAGAGCAGTACGGCGCCGAGCCAGTTGACGCGTCCCTCGGCCCGGCTGGGCGACTCGGGCACGTAGCGCAGGGCGATCAGCGTCGTGACGGCGACGATGCCGACGGGGAGCCAGAACAGCCAGCGGTAGTCGAGCGCGGTCACGATGGGACCGGCGGCCACCATGCCGACGCCGCCACCCGCGGCGATCACGGCGGACAGGTTGCTGATGCTGGGGCCGACCTCGGCCGGGGCGAACTCGTCGCGGATGATGCCGAAGGACAGCGGGAACAGCGCACCGCCGATGCCCTGGACGACCCGGGCGAGGATCAGCACGCCGATGGTCGGGGCGAGCGCGGCGAGCAGACAGCCGATCGTCACGGTCACCAGGACGGCGACGAGGGTGCGTTTCTTGCCGATCAGGTCGCCGACGCGGCCGAGTATCGGGGTGAAGACCGAGGCGGACAGCAGGTACGCCGTCATCACCCAGGTCGCGGTGGACTGCGAGGTGTGCAGAGCGTGCTGAACCGTCGGCAGGGCCGGCGCGATCAGCGACTGGAGCATGGAGAACACGCCCGCACCGGTCGCGAGGACCGCGAAGGTGAGACGGGTGGACTTCCGGGGCATGAAAAGGGCCTCTCCGAGCAGAGCAGAAGAGAAAAGACGAGAGCTGGATCGCCGCGAGGCAGCGTCGGTCACGCCGCCGACCGCAGAGGGCGGTCGCGGCGGGGATGGGACAGGTACGGGGGACGGGCGGTGCGGAAGGCGCAGGGCCCGGTACGGGTCGAAGCGGGGGCCGGCGCGTCGGCGATGCGTGCGGCCGCACGCATCCACGCGGAGGACACCCCTACTGGTAAAGTGGAGGTACGCCTCCACTGTAGCGGAGGCCTACCTCCGCTTCAACCTCGTACCGGCCCCGGGAGGCAGCAGTGACGGCTCAGCCGTTCCCCGTCAGCGAGATCGTCGCGGCCCGGCGCCCGCACCGGAAGGACGCCGCGCGCAACTACGACGCCCTGATCGCAGCCGCGCGCGAGGCGTTCGCGGAGAACGGCGCCGAGGCCTCCCTCGAGGACATCGCCCGCCGCGCGGGCGTCGGGATCGGCACCCTCTACCGGAACTTCCCGACCCGCCGCCACCTCTTCGAGAGCGTCTACGCGGACGAGGTGGACGACCTCTGCCAGGTCGCCCAGGATGTCGCCGTACTGGAGCCCTGGGAGGCGCTGGCCTCGTGGCTGCGCCGGTTCGTGGACTACACGGTGACCAAGCGGGCCATCCGCGAGGCGCTCAACAACGAGTCGGAGATCTTCCTCGCCTGCCGCGACTCGATGTACGCGGCGGGCGGGCCGCTGTTCGAGCGGGCGCAGCAGGCCGGCGAGGCGCGAGCCGACATCGCCTTCGACGACCTCCTGCGGATGGTCTCCGGGATCACCTCGACGACCTTCCTCGACGACGCCCAGCGCGACCGCGTCCTCGCCGTCGCCCTCGACGGCGTCCGCACCGCACGCTGACGAGGGAACTTCCCGACGGGCGCCGCACCGGGCGCGAACCCCAACTGGCTAGACTGCGCACCCTCGTACACGTGATCGCACCACGTGCGAGCGCATGCGCTTCCGAAGGGTTTCGACGCTTGATAGCCATCGAAGATGTCAGCAAGCGATACGCCGACGGCACTGTGGCCGTCGATCGCCTGTCACTCCAGATACCGAACCACTCCATCACCGTGCTCGTCGGGCCTTCGGGATGCGGCAAGACCACCACGCTGCGCATGATCAACCGCATGGTCGAGCCGAGCAGCGGCACGATCCGGGTAAACGGCGAGGACGTCCAGCGCCAGCCGGTCAACGCCCTTCGCCAGTCCATGGGTTACGTCATCCAGAACGCCGGGCTCTTCCAGCACCGCAACATCCTCGACAACATCGCCACGGTGCCGCGGCTGCTCGGCTGGACCAAGCAGCGCGCCCGGGCCCGTGCCGCCGAACTCATGGAACGGGTCGGCCTCGACAAGGACATGGCCCGCCGCTACCCCTACCAGCTCTCCGGGGGCCAGCAGCAGCGTGTCGGCGTCGCCCGCGCACTGGCCGCGGACCCGCCGGTGCTTCTGATGGACGAGCCGTTCTCCGCGGTCGACCCGGTCGTGCGCCGGGGCCTGCAGGAGGAGTTGCTGCGCATTCAGGGCGAGTTGGGCAAGGCGATCGTGTTCGTCACCCACGACATGGACGAGGCCATCAGGATCGGCGACCGCGTCGCGGTGCTGCGCACCGGCGGCAAGCTCGCCCAGTTCGCCACGCCGGACGAGCTGTTGTCGTCGCCGGCCGACTCCTTCGTCGAGGAGTTCCTGGGCGCCGACCGGGGCATCCGCGGTCTGTCGTTCCTGTCCACCCGCGACCTCCCCCTCGACCGCTCCCGGGTCCTCCCCGTCGGCACCGACTGGGAGGAGACCGCCGGGCGCATCGGCGCGGAAGCCCCGGTCCTGGTCACCGACGCCGACGGCAAGCCGCTTGGCTGGGCCGACCTCGCGGAGTGGCGCGGTGACGTCAAGACGCTTGAGCCGTACGGCCAGAGCTTCGAGATCGGCCGGGACTCGCTGCGCGTGGCCCTGGACCGGGCGGTGCTGTCGCCCACCGGCCAGGCGGTCGCCGTGGACGGCGCGGGGAAGGTGCTGGGCCTCGCCGGGCAGGAGAAGATCGCCGCGGCGATCCGGGCGGCCAGGCAGCAGCGGGCGGCGGAATCGGCGGAGCTTCCGTCGCAGGTGAAGGCCGATCGATGAACGGCTTCTTCGACATCCCGAGCGACCTCCAGAGCAGCTATCTCGGTCTGATCTCCACGCATATGCAGGAGGCGCTGATCCCGGTGCTAGTCGGTCTCCTGCTGGCGTTGCCGATCGGCCTGCTGTGCCTCCGCTTCAACTGGATCTATCCGCCGGTCCTCTGGCTCACCACGGTGCTGTACGCGATCCCCTCGATCGCCTTCTTCGTGGTGCTCATCGACTACACGGGACTGAGCAAGACGACCGTGATGATCCCGCTGTGCCTCTACAGCCTGGTGATTCTGGTCCCGGCGGTCGTCGACGGCGTCCGCTCTGTGCCCGAGGAGACGAACGCCGCCGCCGCGGCGATGGGCATCGGACCCGTGCGCCGCTACCTCCAGGTCCAACTCCCCATCGCCGTACCGGCGATCATGGCGGGACTGCGCGTGGCCACCGCGTCGAGCATCAGCCTGGTCAGCGTCGGCTCGCTGATCGGCAACGAGGGTGCGCTCGGCAATCTGCTGACCACGGCGATGCTCTACCACCGCCCCGTGCTCGCGGTGAACTCGGTGGTCACCACCGCCGTCCTCGCGGTGCTGGTCGACGCCGTACTCGTCCTGCTGCGGCGCGTGCTCACCCCCTGGCAGCCGCCCTCGGGCCGCAAGGCCGCACGCCGTTCGCCGTCCAAGACCGCGGGCGCCGCCCGCACCCCGGAGAGCGTCTCGTGAACGTACTCAACTTCATGCAGTCCTTCTTCAGCGACGGGTCCCACTGGCACGGCTACGACGGGATCCCGCAGCGTGTGTGGGAACACGTCCAGTACACCGCCGGGGCACTCGCGATCGCCGCGGCCATCGGCCTGCCCATCGGGCTCGTCACCGGACACACCGGCCGCGGTGGCAACACGCTGGCGTTCGTGGCCTCGGGGGCCCGGGCGCTGCCGACGTTCGGGCTGCTTGTGCTGATGTTCGTGTGGCTGGGCCTCGGCATCGTGCCCGTGATGATCCCGCTCGTGGTGCTGGCGATCCCCCCGATCCTCATCACCACGTACGAGGCGATCCGCACCCTGGACCCCTCCCCCGTCGACGCCGCCCGCGGCATGGGCATGTCGGAGGGGAAGATCCTTTTCCAGGTCGAGGTGCCGGCGGCGCTGCCGCTGATCCTCAGCGGTCTGCGCTCGGCGACGATCCAGATCGTGTCGACGGCCACGATCGCTGCCTATGTGGCCCTGGGCGGAGTCGGCCGGTACATCCTGGACGGCCTGTACCAGCGCAACTTCGAGAAGACGGCCGGCGGGGCGGCTCTCATAGCCATCCTGGCGCTGCTCGTCCTCGTGCTGTTCTGGGTCGTGGCCCGGGTGGCGGTGTCCCCGGGGGTGCGCAGGCGCCGTACGGCCTGACGGAAGCAAGGAAGGGGGCGACGGGCCGTGCCCGTCGCCCCCTTCCCGCTCTGTTCTACTTCTGCGCGGTGGCCAGGGCGTGTTCGAGGACGACGAGGAGCGCGTCGCGCACCGATCCGCGTTCGCGGGCGTCGAACACGGTGAGCGGCACGTGCTCGCCGACGTCGAGGGCCCACCGTACGTCGTTCAGGTCGTGCTCGACCTTGCCGTCGAAGGCGTTGATGGCCACCGCGAAGGGGATCTCGCGGTGCTCAAAGTAGTCGACGGCCGCGTAGCAGTCGTCGAGCCGCCGGGTGTCGACGATGACGAGGCCGCCAAGGGCGCCCTCCATCAGGTCGTCCCACATGAACCCGAAGCGCTCCTGGCCGGGGGTCCCGAACAGATAGAGCTTCAGGGTCGGGTCGAGGGTGACGCAGCCGAAGTCCATGGCGACGGTGGTCGTCACCTTCTGCGGCGTGTGGGAGAGGTCGTCGACGCCCGCGGCGACCGAGGTGATGGACGCCTCGGTGGTCAGCGGCTCGATTTCGGAAATGGCGCCCACCGTCGTGGTCTTGCCCACGCCGAAGCCGCCCGCGATGACCATCTTCACCGGCATCGGCGGCCGGGGACCCTCGGATTCAGCGCTCACGGATCGCGCCCCGGGAGTCGGGGATAGCTCGGAGACCATCGATAACCCTTCGCAATACGGTGGCGTCGCGGGCGGAGTCGGCCTGCGGTGCGTACAAGGCCAGTTGACCGTCGGCGCGCAGATCGTCGGCGAGCACCCTGATCACATTCAAGTGCATCCGCAGCTTCGCGGCGATCTCCGCCAGGGACTGCGGCTGGCGGCAGACCGCGATGATGTCGCGGTGCTGGTCGAAGACGAAGGCGTCAAGGGCGGCAAGACCCAAGTCCGTTGCCACCACCTGGGTCTCGATCGGGATCGGCGGTACGAGACTGTCGCCGCCCGCGATCCGGCCCGCGGTCAGCAGGAAGGGCCGGACGACCGACGCGGGGGGCTCCGTGCCCCACGCGGTGTCGTCGTCGCCTGATGGCTCGCCGGCCGTCGTCACGTCCCTGTCCCTTCGCCTCGCGGGTGGTCATGGACCGGCGCCGCCCTTGTCGACCGTCAACCGGTCGGTGCGATGCCCACGGTGTTCTTGAGTTCCATGACCAGCTGGGGGCTCAGGACGGCACCCGCGCGGTTGGCGAACAGCGTCATCTCGTACGCGATGTTGCCGAGCTTCGCCTCCTTGGAGGCGACCACGCCGAGCACCGCGCCCGCGCCGAGCGCCGACACCAGGACATGTCCCTCCTCCAGGTCGATGATGACCTTGTTCAGGCCACCGAGCCCGTAGTTTCCGGACGCTCCCATGGCGAGGCTGGTGATGCCGGAGACGATCGCGGCGAGCCTCTCCGAGTCCGCCTGGCCGCGCAGTTGGGACACCGCGAGCAGCAGGCCGTCGGAGGAGACGCCGATGACGTCGACGACCCCGGCGGTCTCGGTGGCGAATCGATTGAGCAGCCAATTGAAGTCGGCAGCGGCGGCCTTGACGTCCGTCACCGGTTCCGCGGCTCCGGATTCCGGCTTGCCTGTCAAATTGGTCACTTGCTCGTGCCTTCCGGGAATGAGGATCTGCTGTTCGGAGTGGTCTGCTCGGTCGGTGCTCCGGGGCGGGTCACGCCGGGGCTCGTGTCCTCGGCCTCGCACTCGCTCTGGGCCCGCAGGACCGCGGCCTCGAACTCGTCGAGCTCGGAGCGGGTGGCCTCCGGGTCGGCGGGCTGCCAGGCGGGCGGCCGCGGAGTGGGCATGGGCTGCTTGGGCAGGCGGGTCGACGCGGTGCTCGACGACAGGGTCGCACCGCGCACCCGGCGCCGCAGCGAACCGGTGGCCTCGGCGGGTTCCGACGGGGCCGTCCTGCCGCGCCGCCGGCTGAGTCCGTTCGTGGGGTGGGCCAGGGCGTCCTCGCCACCGGTTCCCGTCGCGGGTTCCTGTCTGCGCCCGTGACCGGGGGCTTCCTCGCCCCGCGACCGTGAGGGAACCCTGCGGGGCAGGGCCGAGGCGCCCGGCGCCGGCTCGACCGTCGAGGGGCGCGGCTCGGGCGGGCCGGAGCGGCGGGCGGGCGGCATGATGTGCGGGGCCCGCGCCGCGGCTCCCGTCGGGTCGGCGAGCAGCAGATGCGAGGAGGGGACCGCGACGGTGGCGGTGACGCCGCCGCCCGGGGTGCGGGACAGGACGACCTCGATGCCCCAGCGCCGGGACAGACCGCCGACCACGAAGAGGCCGAGGACCTCGGTGGGCGCCAGGTCGAGCCGCTCGCGGCGGATCAGGCGGGCGTTCTCCTCGGCCAGCCGCTCGGTGTTCATCCCGAGCCCGTGGTCGATGATCTCGACGAGGGCGCCGCCGGCGGAGTCGTGCCGGGGGCGCAGGACCACTTCGACGCTGCTGGACGCCGGGGAGAACATCACCGCGTTCTCCAGCAGTTCGGCGAGCATCAGCGTCAGATCGCCAACGATGTCAGGGGCGACCGTGACATCGCCTTCGGCGTGCGGGGTGACGCGCTGGTAGCCCTCGATCTGGCCGAGCGCGGCGCGGACGATGTTGCTGAGCCGCATGGGGCCGGTGTTGAGGCCGCCCTCACGGATTCCGGCGAGCAGCATCAGGCTGTCGGCGTTGCGCTGGAGGCGTACGGCGATGTGGTCGATGCGGTAGAGCCGGTCCAGTACCTCGGGGTCGGTCTCGCCGCGCTCCACCGAGTCGATCAGCGCGAGTTGGCGTGCCGTCAGGTTGCTGACGCGACGGCCGACGTTGCCGAACATCTCGGCGATGTTGCGGCGGCTGACGACCTGGCGCTCCAGCAGGGCGGTCGCGGTGACCTGGACCTGGTTGAAGGCTTCGGCGAGTTCACCGATCTCGTCGCGGACCGGCACGGGTACGGCTTCGAGGCGTGGCGGGCTCGCGTCCTCGGCGTCGTCGTCCGCGACCCGGGCGAGCTCGTGCTCCGCCGCCGCGGCCACATGCTGGGCCGCCGAGGTGAGGCTCTGCACGGTCCGCATCACCGACCGGCGCATCAGCACCGAGAACAGGAACCAGGCCACGAAGGCGAGCAGGTTGCCGACGACCAGCCAGACCACCAGCCACCAGGCGCTGTTCGAGGCGTCCTGGGTCTCGGCGGCGATCTCGCCGATCAGCGACTCGGTGATCTTCAGCCGGTTCTGCGCCTGGCGCTCGTAGGTGGGGTCTGCGCTCAGCGCGTCGTCGAGGACGTTGCCCAGCTGCTGGGCGTTCTCGGCGACCAGGGCGCCGGGGTCGACCTGGAGCTCGGCGTAGTGCTGGGCGATGACGCTCTGGTACGGGCTGTGTTCGATCCCGGCGAGATCGCTGCCCTGTTCCTGGGTGGCGAACCGGGTGAACCGCTCGGCCTGGTAGGTGTACTGGTCGTAGTCACCGACGGCGCCGGTGTACTCGATCAGCGCGTTGGAGTTCCGGGTCCGGGCCGCGAAGACACTGGTCTCGAAGGAGGCGTGGGCGGTGTCGGCGCGCAGCAGCGCGTCGAGCAGATTGCCCGCGGACGACGTGGACTCGCTGGGCGACTGGCCGAGCCCGAGGCCGTTGATCAGTCCCTCGATGACCGATCCGTACGCCGGGTCGATGTTGTCGGCGGGAATGGGCCCCGACTCGACGGTCTGCCGGAGGCTGTCCAGGCCCTCCAGTTCCTTGAGCGCCTGCGCCTCGGCCTCGGGCAGCCGGTCGCCGAAGGCCGAACGGACGGCATCCGCCTGGGTGTTGACGTTCTGCTGGGCGTCGAGGTAGGAGGAGGTCTCGGGCGGGCCCTCGTCGGAGGTGGCGGCCTCGTAGCGCAGCGAGACGAGGAGCGCCTGCCGGTGCTCGGCCTGCACGCTGTCGATGAGCTTGGTCACCTCCGCGCTGTCCCGCACGAGTTGGGCGGTGTCAGCGGCGGACAGGGCCCGGTCGACCTGCATGTAGACGACGTACGAGAGCATCACCGAGACGACCGTGAGCGGCACGATCACCAGGACGTTGAGCTTCCGGCGGAAGGGCCAACGGTCAAGGAGGGTCGGAGTCCGGCCTGTTCGGGGGGCCGCGGACGGCTCTCCCAGGACGGCTTTCCTGTGCGCGGGCACCAAACCTCCTTGACTTCACTCCATGGAAGCCCGCTGCCCGGGCTTGGTGGGTTCACGATCGCGACAGCGCGCTCAGGCCGGCAAGTGGAACAAGGCCCTCGACTCCGCCAACATTAGCGGCTGCCGGAAGTGTTCGGCCATGATCAACCAAACTCTGACATGCGGATACGTCCCGTTCGCAGGCATTCCGGCCACATTGCGCCCACTGAATGGAGCCGCGTGGTCTCCAAAGGTGATCCAGTGGTGATCCTGTGGTGATGAAGTGGTCTCCGTCGGTGATCTATTCGTGTCTTGACGGTCCGTAAGCGGGCTCGATTGGATCGTCTGGACCATCGCAACGCCGCGCCCGTCGGGCCGCCGCTCCGCCCCATGCCAAGTCTGGATGACCAAAGTGACCTTCGCCAGAAGCACCAGAACGTCCGCAACGTACGCTGTTTCCCTGCTGGTTGCGGCCGCTGCCGCCCTGACGGGCTGCGGCTCCTCCGACTCCGGCAGCGACGACCCCTTGCAGGACGACGCCGCCGCCGGCGGGACGGTCGTGGTCGGTTCCAACAACTTCCCCGAGAGCATCCTGCTCGCCGACATCTACGGCGAGGCCCTCAAGTCCAAGGACATCAAGGTCAGTTACAAGCTGAACATCGGCAGCCGTGAGACCACGTACGGACTGATCAAGAACGGCACGATCACGGTCATGCCGGAATACAACGGCGCCCTGCTGTCCTATCTGAATGCCGACGCGGTCCCGACCTCGGTCGAGGACACCAACAAGTCCATAACCGCCGAACTCGATCCCAAGCTCACCCTGTTGGAGCCGTCCACAGCCGAGGACAAGGACGCGGTCGCCATCAACGAGGCGACGGCCAAGAAGTACAGCCTCACCAGTGAGTCGACGATCGCCGACCTCGCCGACGTGGCCTCCGACCTGGTCATCGGCGGTTCGCCCGAGTTCCAGACGCGCCAGCAGGGGCTGTTGGGCCTCAAGTCCGAGTACGGCCTTGAATTCAAGTCCTTCAAGGCGCTGGACGCGGGCGGTCCGCTGACGGTCGCGGCTCTCAAGGGAAACAACATCCAGGCCGCGGACCTTTTCACGACGGACCCCACCATCACCGCCAATAAGTTCGTCGTCCTCAAGGACCCGAAGAACCTCTTCAGTTTCCAGAACGTGACTCCGCTGGCGTACAAGAGCGATCTCCCTGCCGAGGGCGTCACCGTGCTCAATGCCATTTCGGCGAAGCTCGACACCGAAACCCTGATCGAGCTCAACAGCCAGGTCCAGGCCGACAACAAGGACCCGCTGGACGTCGCCAAGGAGTGGCTCGCCTCCGCCGGACTGTCCTGACCCACCGCATGACGGCCGGGGCGGACATCGGCGAACAGCCGCTCCGGCCGACGTCCTGAGACGCGCAGGCGACCTAGAACGCAGGGCTGAGGAGTACGTCCAGGATGCTCAACGGCCGTGACCTCGACGCGGACGCCGTCAGCCGGATCGCCGGGGGCACGATGGCTCCCGCCGTGCATCCGGCGGCGCTGGAGGCGATGGAGCACACCCGGTGCGCCGCACGGAAGCTGACGGCGGACGGCGCCCGGGTGTACGGGCGCAGCACCGGAGTCGGGGCGCACCGCACCGCCGTCGTCGAAGAGCACGACGGAGACGGCCACGATCTGCGGCTGCTGCGCAGCCACGCGGGCGGCGTGGGCGAGCCCCTGCCCGCGCGCCAGGTCCGCGCCATGATGGCGGTCCGGATCAACCAGCTGCTCGCCGGCGGCTCGGGCCTGCGCCCGGAGATCGCCGAGGCCATCGCGGCCGCGCTGCGAGCGGGAGTACATCCTCCGGTCACCGAGTACGGGGCGGTGGGCACCGGGGACCTGACGGCGCTGGCCCAGTTGGGCCTTGCGCTGTTCGGGCAGGGCGCCTGGGAAGGCTCCACGGCGGACGCCGGGAAGCCGGTTCCACAGGCTCTGCGGATCGAACGCGGCGACGCGCTGGCCCTGTTGAGCAGCAGCGCCCTCACCCTGGGCCAGTCCGCGCTCGTCAGCCACGACCTGGGCGGGCTGCTGCGCGCCGCGCATGTGGTGGCCGCGCTGGCGCTGTTCGCGATAGACGGCTCCCTGGAGCCGTACGCGCCCGAGGTCCACCGGGCCCACCCGCATCCGGCCATCGGGCGCTCCGCGGCACACGTACGACGGCTGCTCGGCGTTCCCGGGCGACGGCCGGCCGGAGTGCCGGAGCAGCCCCTGCCGCCGTCCGCGCGGGTGCAGGACCCCTTCGGCTTCCGGTGCTTCCCCCAGGCGCACGGCCCGGCGACGGAGGCATGGGCGGGACTGGAGCGCGTGCTGTCCATCGACCTCAACTCCGCCACCGAGAACCCGCTGATCGGCTGGGACGAGGTCACGGGCGCCCCGGTCGCCCACCATCACGGCGGTTTCTTCGCCGCGCCGCTCACTCTGGCCCTCGACCAGCTGTGCCTGGCCACGCTCGGCACGGCACGGCTGTCCGCCGCCCGGCTGTCCGGCCTCTGCCGCCCCGAACTGACCGGACTGCGCTCCTTCCTGGCCGACGAGGCATCGGCGGGTTCGGGCGTGATGATCCTGGAGTACAGCGCGTCGGCCGCGCTCGCCGAGGTCCAGGCGTGTGCCACCCCGGCCGCCCTCGGACATGTGGTGCTGGCGCACGGGCTGGAGGAGGCGGCGAGCTTCGCCACCCAGGCGGCCCGCAAGGCGCTGCGGCTGACCGAGGCGTACCGGCTGGTGCTGGGCTGCGAACTCGTCGCCGCGGTACGGGCGTTGCGCCAGCGGGGTACCGCGCCGGACCCGGCGGTCCCGGCGGGCCTGGCCTACGCCCGGGCGGCAGCGGTCCTGGACCCCGCCATGGCCGACCGCCCGCTCACGGACGACGTGGCGGCCGCCGCGGGTCTCCTCAATGACCTGGCCAAGACTTAGCCAAACTGTATGCAATGTGAATTGTATGCAGTATGCTGGCGCTTCCAATGGCCCCGGCTCGGAGGAGACATGGAAGATCTGGATCCCGAGGTGGTGCTGGGAATGGCTGCCCAGGCACCCGACGGCATAGTGATCATCGACCGCGAAGGACTGATCCGCTATTGGAACCGGGGTGCGGAGCGCATCTTCGGGTTCTCGGCGGGCGAGGTCGCCGGTCGCAGCCTGGACATCATCATCCCCGAGAAGCACCGGCAGCGTCACTGGGACGGCTTCGTGACGGCCATGGAGCAAGGGACCAGCAGGTACGGGGAAGCGGACCTCCTGTCGGTTCCCGCGCTCGGGGCGGACGGCCGCAAGCTCTCCATCGAGTTCAGCGTGGTGCTGCTGGCCGATCCCGACGGCGGCGCGGCCCACTGCGGTGCGGTCATCCGGGATGTCACCGCGCGCCGGGCCCGGGAGAAGGAGCGGATGCGGCGCAACGAGGCCGCCGCGGCCCAGACCACAGCCTGAGAAACGCCTCCGCAACGGCAGGGCCACCGTCACGACGGTGGCCCTGCTTCGTGGTGCGGGACTCAGGTCAGGCGACGACCTTGCCCTCGTGCAGCTTGCGGATGTCGTTCGCGTCGTAGCCGAGGTCCGCGAGCACCTCGTCGGTGTGCTCGCCGAGCAGCGGCGCACCCTCGATCTCGGGCTTGAAGCCGGAGAACTTGATCGGGCTGCCCACGGTCAGGTAGGTGCCGCGCTCCTTCTGCTCGACCTCGACGATCGTGCCGCTCTTGCGCATGTCGGGGTCGGCGGCGAGCTCCTTCATGCTGAGCACCGGCGCGCAGGGCACCTCGAAGGTGCGCAGGATGTCGACCGCCTCGTACTTCGTCTTGTCGGCCAGCCACTTCTCGATCTCGGCGAAGATGTCCATGATGCGCGGCTGGCGGGCCAGAGCGGTGGTGTACTCCGGGTCCTCGGCCCACTCGGGATGCCCGATGACCTCGCAGGTGCGCACCCAGTTCTGCTCCTGGATCGTGAAGTAGATGTAGGCGTTGGGATCGGTCTCCCAGCCCTTGCACTTCAGGATCCAGCCCGGCTGGCCGCCGCCGCCGGCGTTGCCGCCACGGGGCACCGCGTCGCCGAACTCGCCGTTCGGGTACTGCGGGTACTCCTCCAGGTAGCCGATCTTCTCCAGGCGCTGCTGGTCACGGAGCTTGACCCGGGTCAGGTTGAGCACGGCGTCCTGCATGGACACCGATACCTTCTGGCCGAGGCCCGTCGCGTTGCGCTGGATGATCGCGGTCAGCAGGCCGATCATCAGGTGCATACCGCTGTTGCTGTCGCCGAGGGCCGAGCCGCTGATGGTGGGCGGACCGTCCCAGAAACCGGTGGTGGACGCGGCCCCGCCGGCGGCCTGGGCGACGTTCTCGTAGACCTTGAGGTCGTTCCACTTCGAGTCGTCGTTGAAGCCCTTGACCGAGCCGAAGATCAGCCGCGGGTTCAGCTCGTGGATGTAGTCCCAGCCGAGGCCCATGCGGTCCATGGCGCCCGGCGCGAAGTTCTCCACCAGGATGTCCGCCTCGCGGATCAGCTTCTCCATGACCTCCTTGCCCTCGGGGGCCTTGGTGTTGATGGCCAGCGAGCGCTTGTTGCTGTTCAGCATGGTGAAGTAGAGGGCGTCGAGGTCCGGGATGTCACGGAGCTGACGGCGCGTCACGTCGCCGCCGTTGATGCGCTCGACCTTGATGACGTCGGCGCCGAACCAGGCGAGCATCTGTGTACACGCGGGACCGGCCTGGACCCCGGTGAAGTCGATCACCTTGATTCCGGCGAGCGGCTTTTCACTCATGGTGTTTTCCTTCTCCTGAGAGCTCTCGCTTTTGCAAGAGGTGGCTGTGCGGGGGAAGTTGTTCGGGGATGGAGCGCTCGGGGTCGAGGCGCTCGGTGTCGAAGGGGTGGCTCACTTCTTCTTCGGCGTGATGTTGCCGACGGTGATGCCCTTGGGGTTGAGGTGCGCGATGTGGCCGCTCTCGGTGCCGGCCGAGGGGTCGATCACACAGTCGATGAGCGCCGGGCCGCCCGTGGCCAGCGCGTCGACGAGGGCCGCGGTGACCTCGGCGGGCGTGGTCGCGCGATAGCCCTTGCCGCCGAACGCCTCGATCATCAGGTCGTGGCGGGCCGAGAGCATCAGGGTGGTCGGCGACGGGGCGTCGTCGAGGGGGTTGACGTCGTCGCCGCGGTAGACGCCGCCGTTGTTCATGATCACGGTGACCACGGGCAGCTTGTAGCGGCAGATCGTCTCCAGCTCCATGCCGCTGAACCCGAAGGCGCTGTCGCCCTCCACCGCCACGACCGGCTCGCCGCTCTCGACGGCGGCGGCGATCGCGTACCCCATGCCGATGCCCATGACGCCCCAGGTGCCGCTGTCGAGGCGGTGGCGGGGTACGTGCATGTCGATCACGTTGCGCGCGATGTCCAGCGCGTTGGCGCCTTCGTTGACGATGTACGTCTCGGGGCGCTCGACCACGACGTCACGTACCGCCTTCAGCGCGCCCATGAACTGCATCGGGCTCGGGTCGGCCTTGAGGCGCTCCGCCATCTTGGCGACGTTCTGCGCCGAGCGCGCTCCCAGTTCCTCCCGCCAGGCGGCGGGGGCCGCGATCTGACCGGGTTTGGTCCGCTCGGCGATCGCGTCGAGCACCGACTCGATGTCCCCGACCAGCGGGGCCGCGATGGGCTGGTTGCTGTCCATCTCCTTGGGCTCGATGTCGATCTGGATGAACTTGGCGTCGGGGTTCCACGACGGCCCCTCGCCGTGGTTGAGCAGCCAGTTCAGGCGGGCGCCGACGAGCACCACGACATCGGCCTTCTTCAGTGCCAGCGAGCGGGCGGTGGCGGCCGACTGCGGGTGGTTGTCGGGCAGCAGGCCCTTGGCCATCGACATCGGTACGTACGGGATGCCGGTGGACTCGATGAAGTCGCGAACCTTGTCGTCCGCCTGCGCGTAGGCGGCGCCCTTGCCGAGCAGGACCAGCGGCCGCTGCGCCCCCGCCAGCAGCTCGATCGCCCGGTCCACCGCTTCCGGCGCGGGCAGTTGGCGCGGCGCCGGGTCGACGAGACGGCTGAGCGTCTTGGCACCGGCCTCCGCGTCCATGATGGACCCGAGGACCGCTGCCGGGATGTCGAGGTAGACACCGCCGGGACGCCCGGATATCGCGGTGCGTAGCGCTCGGGCGATACCGCGGCCGATGTCCTCGACCCGGCTCACGCGGTACGCGGCCTTCACGAACGGCTGCGCCGCGGCGAGTTGGTCCATCTCCTCGTAGTCGCCCTGTTTGAGGTCGACGAGGTGGCGCTCGCTGGAGCCTGAGATCTGGACCATCGGGAAACAGTTCGTGGTCGCGTTCGCCAGCGCCACAAGTCCGTTGAGGAAGCCCGGTGCGGACACCGTCAGCGCCACTCCGGGCTTCTTCGTGAGGTATCCGGCCGCCGCGGCCGCGTGTCCCGCGTTGCTCTCGTGGCGGAAGCCGATGTAACGGATGCCCTGTGCCTGCGCGAGGCGGGCCAAGTCGGTGATCGGGATGCCGACCACCCCGTAGATGGTGTCCACGTCGTTCAACTTGAGCGCGTCGACGACCAAGTGGTACCCGTCGGTGAGCTCGGTCGGAACGTCGGCGCTCGCCGGTGTCTCCACAGTTGAGGGGGCGGTCATGATCCGAGGTCCTCCTTGGGCAGGTCCTGCCAGTGCGGCTACTCCACTCACCTTCGTGAGCCGCGCTCCCCGCGTCCAAGACCCATCGACGACCAGCTGATAAACAGCATCTATCGATGGCGGGTGGAGAGCCCCCGACCTGCGGCGCAACCCCCTTGATAGACACCTGCTATCGGCCGGTCGCCAGTGCGTATTGGACGCGCACCGCACACGACCGCAGGCTCGCAGAGGACTGGTTCATCGGACGTGGCACGGGAGGTGGAGTCATGGCCGTTCCGGCGGCGGCATCCGTGCGCGACGCGGACCGGTACCGGCCACCCTCGGTCACGGGCCTCGCCGATCTCCTGGACCGGCACGTACACGAGCGTCCGCACGCCCGTGCCCTCGTCGTCACCGGGGACCGGGTACACCTGTCCTACCGCGCCCTCGCGGCCCTCGCCGACGAGGTGGCGGCCCGGCTCGGTGGCACGGGGCTGCGTCGCGGCGACGCGATCGGACTGCTCTGCGCCAACAACGCGGAGTTCGTCGTCGCGCTCCTGGGTGCGGCGCGGGCCGGTCTGGTGGTCGCCCCGCTGGACCCGACGCTGCCCGGGTCCCAGCTGTCCGCCCGGCTCGAAGCGCTGGGCGCGCAGGCGCTCCTGCTCGGTCCCTCGGTGGCCGACGCACCGCCGGCCGCCGAGGTCGCTCTCCCCACCTGGCCGATCCGCGTGATCGCCTCCCGCGCGGGGACGGCGGCGGTCGACCTCGACACCGGCGCGCGTGCGGTGCGCCGGGTGCGGGGCGCGGCCCCCGAACTCTCGGAGCAGGACGCCCTCGTCCTGTTCACGGCGGGCACCACCGCCCGCGCCAAGATGGTCCCGCTGACGCACGCCAACGTGGCCGCGTCCGTGCGGAGCATCTGCGCCACCTACGAGCTGGGGCCGGCCGACGCGACGGTCGCGGTGATGCCGTTCTTCCACGGCCACGGACTCTTCGCGGCGCTCCTGGCATCCCTGGCCAGTGGCGGATGCGTACTGCTGCCCGAGCGGGGACGGTTCTCGGCGCGCACGTTCTGGGACGACATGCATGCCGCGGGCGCCACCTGGTTCACCGCGGTCCCGACCATCCACGAGATCCTCCTGGACCGGGCGGAGACCGAGTACCCGGGCCCGCAGACCCCGCCGCTGAAGTTCGTCCGCAGTTGCAGCGCGCCTCTCAACACCGCCACGCAGCGGGCGCTGGAACGCACCTTCGGAGCGCCGCTGCTGTCCGCGTACGGGATGACCGAGTCCACGCACCAGGCCACCAGTGAGCCGCTGCCGCCAGGACCCCTGAAGCAGGGATCGGTCGGCCGGCCCACCGGAGTGGAGCTCCGCGTCGTCGACCCGAGCGGGCGGACATGTCCCGTCGGCACCGAGGGCGAGGTGTGGGTGCACGGTCCGACCGTCGCCCGCGGCTACCTCGGCGACCCCGGCGAGACGGCACGCGGTTTCGCCGATGGGTGGCTGCGCACCGGTGACCTCGGCCGCCTGGACAAGGACGGGTACCTGTCCCTCACCGGGCGCATCAAGAACCTCATCAACCGCGGCGGCGAGAAGATCTCGCCCGAGCATGTCGAGGACATCATCGCCGGGTGCCCCGGAGTCACCGAGGCGGCCGTGTTCGCCGTCCCCGACCCGGTCTACGGGCAGCGGGTCGCGGCCGCCGTGGTCGTACGCGAAGGCGAGAGCATCGGGTCCGAGCAGATCCTGCGGTACGCCCGTGACCGGCTGGCACCCTTCGAGGTTCCCGACCGGATCGAGCTCGTCGCCGCGCTGCCGCACACCGCCAAGGGAGCGCTGGACCGGCTGGCGGTGGAGGCCGAGTACGCCCCGTGAGGCGCCCGTCGTGCCGCACGGGCGGGCCCCCGGCTCAGCGCACGCGGTGCTCGGCCGGCAGCGGCTGGTTGAAGAAGTCGTCCAGCGCGAGCCCCGTCGCCGCGTTGACGAACGCCCGCGCCGCGACCGAACCGGGGGTCGCCGCGTGGATCGCCACCGACACCTGCGCCCCGGCCTCCGGGTCGACCAGGGGCAGCGCTCGCGTCCGGCCGATCACCGGCATCGCACGCAGCCACGCGTGCGGCACGATGCTCGCCCACTCACCGCCGCCGACGTGCGCGTAGAGGGAGGCGATCGAGTCCGTCTCCACCTGCGGGGTCACCACGAAACCCTTGTCCGCGAAGACGCTGTCGATGATCTGGCGGATCCTCATGTCGGGGGTCAGCAGCGCGAGCGGCAGCTGGGCCGCGTCCGCCCAGGTCATGGTGGAGGTGGTCTGGGAGGTCAGCTGGTCGGCGGAGATCAGGAGCATGTACCGCTCCTGATACAGGGGGACGACCTGCAGTCCTTCCTGGTCACCGGGGTCGAAGTGGGCGATCGCCACGTCCAGCTCGAAGTCCCGCAGCTGGCGGTGGAGTTCCTTGGTCGACAGCCGGGACCGGACCTGCACCTTGGCCAGCGGGTGGGCCGCGCAGAACGCAGCCACGGGAAGCGCCAGGGTCGTCGACGCCGTGGGGTCCGTGCCCAGCCGCAGGGTTCCGGTGATGCCGGACTGTACGGCGGCCACCTCGGCCTTGAACGCGTCCTGCTCGGCGAGGATCCGCTTGGCCCACACGACGAGCCGTTCGCCCTCCGGGGTGAGGCCCTGGTAGTTGTGCCCGCGGTTGATCAGCGTGACGTTCAGCTCGCGCTCCAGCTTGGCGATCGCCGCCGAGAGCGCGGGCTGTGAGACGTAGCAGGATTCCGCCGCCCGGGCGAAGTGCCTCTCCCTGGCCACCGCTACGAAGTACTCCAGCTGACGGAACAGCATGAACGACTCCTCGCTGGTGCCATGTGATCGGCCAAGCCTACCCAGCCTGGCTGGTCACGCCTGTTGTCAGCCCCGTTGCCGGCTCCGTTGTCCGCCCCGCTGCCCGTGCTGCTGTCAGCTCCGCTGCCCGCCCCGCGCCAGCAGATCGGTCGCGGCGTGGACCGCGCGCAGTGTGGGTGCGTCGGCGCCGGAGATGTCGGCCATCTCCACCACCGCGGTCACGATGGCGTCGAGCTCCAGCTGCTTGCCGGCCTCCAGGTCCTGGAGCATCGAGGTCTTGTGGTGCCCCACTCCTTCGGCACCGCGCAGCCGCTTCTCGATGGAGATGTCGGGCGTGCTGCCGACCCTGGACGCGATGTCGAGGGTCTCCTCCATGAGAAGGGTGACCAGCCGCCGGGTGGGAGGGTGCCGGCAGATGTCGGCCATCGTCGCCCGGGTGAGCGCGCTGATCGGGTTGAAGGCGACATTGCCCATCAGCTTGATCCAGATGTCGTCGCGCAGATTGGGCTCCACCGGGCTCTTCAGCCCGCCCGCGACCATGGCCTCGCTCAGGGCCGTGCACCGGTCGGAGACTCCGCCCGCCGGCTCCCCGATGGAGAACCTGGTGCCCTCCAGGTGCCGGATCACCCCGGGGGCCTCGATGACCGTGGCGGGGTAGACCACACAGCCGATGGCCCGCTCCGGCGGCAGCACCCGGCTGGTCGCGCCGTCCGGGTCGACCGCCTCGATGCGCCGGCCTTCGTAGGGACCGGCGAGTTTGTGGAAGTACCACCACGGAACGCCGTTCTGACCGGCCACCACCGCGGTCCGGTCGCCGAGCAGCGGGGCGACCAGCGATCCGCTGGAGGGGTAGGAGTGCGCCTTCAGCCCCAGGAACACATAGTCCACGGGGCCGATCTCGGCCGGGTCGTCCGTGGCATGGGGATGTGCCACGAAGTCGCCGCGCGGGCTGTTCACCCGGACCCCGTGGGCCCGTATCGCCTTCAGATGCTCACCGCGTGCGATCAGGTGGACCTCGGCGCCACCGCGGTGCAGTGCCGCTCCGACATAGGCGCCGATCGCACCGGCTCCGAGAACGGCGATTTTCATGGCGGCTCCTCTTCGAAGGGGTCGTGATAAATACTGTATGCAGTATCCTCACTGGATGTACAGTCTCGTGCCACAGAGCCAAGGGGGCAGCTCGTGCTGATCGATACGCATGGCCGGATCGCCACCGATCTACGGGTCTCACTGACCGACCGGTGCAATCTGCGGTGCACGTACTGCATGCCGGAGGAGGGCCTGCGGTGGCTGCCCAAGCCGGAGCTGCTCACGGACGACGAGATCGTGCGCATGGTCTCGATCGCGGTGACCGAGCTGGGCGTCACCGAGGTGCGCTTCACCGGTGGCGAGCCCCTGCTCCGCCCGGGCCTGGTGGGCATCGTCGAGCGCTGCGCCGCCCTGGACCCGCGCCCCAGGATCTCCCTCACCACCAACGGCATCGGCCTGGCCCGCACCGCCGGGGCGCTGCGCACCGCCGGGCTCGACCGGGTCAACGTCTCCCTCGACACCCTGAACCCGGAGGTCTTCCGCACCCTCACCCGCCGCGACCGGCACCACGACGTCATCGCGGGCCTCACCGCCGCCCACGACGCGGGCCTCACCCCGGTCAAGGTCAACACGGTCCTGATGCGCGGCGTCAACGACGGCGAGGCCGCCGACCTGCTCGACTGGGCCCTCCGCCACGGCTACGAGCTGCGGTTCATCGAGCAGATGCCGCTCGACGCCCAGCACGGCTGGCAGCGCGAGGACATGGTCACCGCCGCCGAGATCATCGAGCGGCTCTCGGCCCGTTTCGCCCTCACCCCCGAGCCCTCGGCCGTACGCGGCTCCGCGCCCGCCGAACGCTGGCTGGTCGACGGCGGACCCGGCCGGGTCGGAGTGATCGCCTCCGTCACCCGACCGTTCTGCCGTGCCTGCGACCGCACCCGGCTCACCGCCGACGGGCAGGTCCGCGACTGTCTGTTCGCCCGCGAGGAGTCCGACCTGCGTGCTGTTCTGCGTGCCGGTGCGCCGGACCGGGAGATCGCCGACAGCTGGCGCGCCGCGATGTGGGGCAAGAAGGCAGGCTCCGGCCTCGACGACCCGTCCTTCCTCCAGCCTCAGCGCCCGATGTCCGCGATCGGCGGCTGAGAGCCTTTTCCGACCACCGGGCCCGGGGCCGGCGACCCTGGGGCTCGCGGTCGGCTGACTCGCGACCGGCAAGCCGACGACCAGCGGGCACACGACCGGCAGACACCCGGCTGGCAAGCTCGCCACCGGCCGGCATGCGGCCGACAGGCACGCGGCCGGTGGGCCGCACCGGCCTCGAGCGCCGGTGCGGCCCGCCGGTCATCGCAGCAGCCGGACCGCGGCCACCACCACCGGGTCGAGCCCGTCCGCTCCGGCGTCGACGAACTCGTACAGCCGGTTGCGCATGCGCGGGTCCCAGAACTTGCCGATGTGTCCCGCGATCGCCTCGGCGGCCGCATCACCCGGCAGGTGCACATGGTTCGCCGCGATCTGGTTCGCCATCCTGGACTCCGGTGCCACCCCGCCCGCCATCTCAGTCCACCACCGTGACGAGTCGGTCGTCCTCGACGACTTCCGTGCCGCTCTGCCCGAGCGGATGCGCGAGGCCGACCTGTACGGCGGTCACCTTGTACTCCGGGCAGTTGGTCGCCCAGTCGGAGTTCTCCGTGGTCACCACGTTCGCGCCGGTCACCGGGTGGTGGAACGTGGTGTAGACGACGCCGGCCGGCATCCGGTCGGAGATCTCCGCGTGCAGCGTCGTCTTCCCGACCCGGCTGGCCAGCGTCACCAGGTCACCGTCCTTGATGCCGCGGGTCTCCGCGTCGTGCGGGTGCAGTTCCAGGATGTCCTCGGGGTGCCAGGCGACATTGCCGGTACGGCGGGTCTGCGCGCCCACGTTGTACTGGCTGAGGATGCGGCCCGTAGTCAGGACCAGCGGGAAGCGCCGGGTGCTGCGCTCGTCGGTCGGCACGTAGTTGGTGACCACGAACTTGCCCTTGCCGCGCACGAATTCGTCGATGTGCATGACCGGAGTGCCCTCCGGAGCCGACTCGTTGCACGGCCACTGGACGCTGCCGAGCTTGTCGAGGACCTCGAAGGAGACGCCGGTGAAGGTCGGCGTGACCGAGGCGATCTCGTCCATGATCTGGCTCGGGTGGTCGTAGGACATGGTGTAGCCCATCGCGGTGGCGATCTCGCTGATGATCTGCCACTCGTGCTTGCCCGTCTTCGGCTTCATCACCGCGCGCACCCGGTTGATCCGGCGCTCCGCGTTGGTGAAGGTGCCGTCCTTCTCCAGGAAGGACGCCCCGGGCAGGAAGACGTGCGCGAACTTGGCCGTCTCGTTGAGGAACAGGTCCTGTACGACGACCAGTTCCATCGCTTCGAGGGCGGCGGTGACGTGCTTGAGGTTCGGGTCGGACTGGGCGATGTCCTCGCCGTGCACGAACAGGCCCCGGAAGGTGCCGTCGATCGCGGCGTCGAACATGTTGGGGATGCGGAGTCCGGGCTCGGCCAGGAGCGTGCCGCCCCAGAGCTTCTCGAAGACCTCGCGCACGGCGTCGTCGGAGACGTGCCGGTAGCCGGGCAGTTCGTGCGGGAAGGAGCCCATGTCGCAGGAGCCCTGCACGTTGTTCTGACCGCGCAGCGGGTTGATGCCGACACCGTCACGGCCGACGTTGCCGCACGCCATCGCGAGGTTGGCCATTCCCATGACCATGGTCGAGCCCTGGCTGTGCTCGGTGACGCCGAGGCCGTAGTAGATGGCCCCGTTGGGCGCCGCCGCGTACAGCCGGGCGGCGGCCCGCAGTTCCTCGGACGGTACGCCGCTGATCTCCTCGGTCGCCTCCGGGCTGTTCTCCGGACGGGCGACGAACTCGGCCCACTCGGCGAACCCTTCGCAGCGCTGCGCCACGAAGGCCAGGTCGGCCAGGCCCTCGGTGACCACGACGTGCGCCATGGCGTTGACGACGGCGACGTTCGTGCTCGGCTTGAGCTGGAGGTGGTGCGCGGCCTCGATGTGCGGCGAGCGCACCAGGTCGATACGGCGCGGGTCGACCACGATGAGCTCGGCGCCCTCGCGCAGCCGGCGCTTCATCCGGGAGGCGAACACCGGGTGCCCGTCGGTGGGGTTGGCCCCGATCACCATGATGACGTCGGCCTCGGCGACCGAGCGGAAGTCCTGGGTGCCGGCGGACTCGCCGAAGGTCTGCTTGAGTCCGTATCCCGTCGGGGAGTGGCAGACCCGGGCGCAGGTGTCGATGTTGTTGTTGCCGAAGGCCGCGCGGACCATCTTCTGTACGACGTAGACCTCTTCGTTGGTGCAGCGTGACGAGGAGATGGCGCCGATCGAACTCGGCCCGTACCGGCCCTGGAGTTCGCGCATCTTGGTGGCGACGGTGCCGATGGCCTCTTCCCACTCGACCTCGCGCCACGGGTCGGTGATCTTCTCGCGGACCATGGGCTTGAGCATGCGGTCGGGGTGCGAGGCGTAGCCGAAGGCGAAGCGGCCCTTCACGCAGGAGTGGCCCTCGTTGGCGCCGCCGTCCTTGTGGGGCACCATCCGGACCAGTTCGTCGCCGCGCAGCTCCGCCTTGAAGGAGCAGCCGACACCGCAGTACGCGCAGGTGGTGATCACCGACCGGGTGGGCATGCCGAGGTCGACGACCGACTTCTCCTGGAGCGTCGAGGTCGGGCAGGCCTGCACGCAGGCACCGCAGGAGACGCACTCGGAGTCCATGAAGGTCTCGCCGGCGCCCGCCGACACCTTGGACTCGAAGCCGCGGCCCTCGATGGTCAGCGCGAACGTGCCCTGTACCTCGCCGCAGGCCCGCACGCAGCGGGAGCAGGTGATGCACTTGGACGGGTCGAAGTCGAAGTACGGGTTGGAGGTGTCCTTCTCGGCGTCGAGGTGGTTCTCGCCCTCGTAGCCGTACCGCACCTGCCGCAGCCCGACCACGCCCGCCATGTCCTGCAATTCGCAGTCGCCGTTGGCCGGGCAGGTGAGGCAGTCCAGCGGATGGTCGGAGATGTAGAGCTCCATGACGCCCTGGCGGAGCTTCTCCACCTTCGGCGTCTGGGTCCTCACCTGCATCCCGTCGGCGCACGGCGTGGTGCAGGACGCCGGGGTGCCCCGCCGGCCGTCGATCTCCACCACGCACAGCCGGCAGGAGCCGAAGGGTTCAAGGCTGTCGGTGGCGCACAGTTTGGGTATGTCGATCCCGGCCTGCGCTGCGGCGCGCATCACCGAGGTGCCCTCGGGCACGGTCACCGGCATCCCGTCGACCTCCACCGAGACGGTCGCCTCGCCGGGCCTCTCCGGGGTGCCGAAGTCGGGTTCCTTGAGCAGTGTCATGCCGTGCCCTCCGTCCTCGTGCCGGTCGTGGTTACGGGTTGGATCTCCAGGCGTCGACGGCCGCCGAGGAAGTCGTCGGGGAAATGCGTGATGGCGCTGCGTACGGGCATCGGTGTCAGGCCGCCCATCGCGCAGAGCGAGCCATCGGTCATCAGGTCGCAGAGGTCTTCGAGCAACGCCAGGTTCTCGTCCCGGTGTTCACCGGCCACGATCTTGTCGATCACCTCGACACCGCGCACCGAACCGACCCTGCACGGCGTGCACTTGCCGCAGGACTCCTCGGCGCAGAACTCCATCGCGAAGCGCGCCTGCGCGGCCATGTCGACGCTGTCGTCGAACACCACCAGGCCGCCGTGGCCGACCATCGCGCCGGCCGCCGCGAACGCCTCGTAGTCCATCGGCAGATCGAACATCGTCGTCGGCAGATAGGCGCCGAGCGGGCCGCCGACCTGCACCGTGCGCACCGGGCGCCCGGAGAACGTGCCGCCGCCGTAGTCCTCGACGAGTTCGCGCAGGGTGACGCCGAACGCGGTCTCCACGATGCCGCCGTGCGCGATGTTGCCGCCGAGCTGGAACACCTGGGTGCCGCGGGAGCGTTCGACGCCTAGTTCCTGGTAGGCCTTCGCGCCGTCCGCGAGGACGACGGGGACGGTGGCCAGCGTGAGGACGTTGTTCACGACGGTCGGTTTGCCGAACAGGCCCTCGATGGCGGGGATCGGCGGCTTCGCGCGGACGGTGCCGCGCTTGCCCTCCAGGCTTTCCAGCATGGAGGTCTCCTCGCCGCAGATGTACGCGCCGGCGCCGACCCGGACATGCAGGTCGAAGTCGAGCGCGGAGCCGAGGATGCCCTTGCCGAGCCAGCCGTGTTCGCGGGCGATGCCGATCGCCGCACGCATCGTGGCCACCGCGTCGGGATATTCCGAGCGGATGTAGAGGTACCCCTCGCTCGCACCGACCGCGTGCGCGGCGATCGTCATGCCCTCGATGAGCATGAACGGGTCGCCCTCCATGACCATCCGGTCGGCGAAGGTCCCGCTGTCGCCCTCGTCCGCGTTGCAGCAGACGAACTTGAGCGCGTCCGTGCAGCCGAGCACGGTCTTCCACTTGATGCCGGCGGGGAATCCCGCGCCGCCGCGGCCGCGCAGTCCGGAGTCGGTGACCTCCGTGACCACGTCCTCGGGGGCGAGCGCCAGGGCCGCGTGCAGCCCCGCCAGCCCACCGTGCTCCACATAGTCCTCGGTCGACAGGGGGTCGGTGACGCCGATTCTGGCGAAGGTGACGCGGTTCTGGCGGGCCAGCCAGGGCAGTTCGTCCACCAGGCCGAGCCGCAGGGGATGGTCGGCGCCGTCCAGCAGGCCAGCGGCGAGGAGTCCCTCCACGTCCGCGGGGGCCACCGGTCCGTAACCGACCCGGCCCTGCGGGGTCACCACCTCGACCAGCGGCTCCAGCCAGAGCATGCCGCGCGATCCGTTCCGTACGATCTCGATGTCGAAGTCACCTCCGACGGCGGCCAGTTGGAGGGCGTCCGCGACCTCGTCCGCGCCGACGGACCTGGCCGCCGAGTCGCGGGGGACGTAGACCTTCGCCGTGGCCTGCGAAGTGTTGTTCACGATGACACCGTCCCGTTGAGGATCGCGCCCAGACCGGCCGGGCTCACTCGTCCATGCAGTCGGCCGTTCACCTCCACCGCCGGACCCAGAGCGCAGTTGCCGAGGCAGAAGACCTGCTCCACGGTCACCGCGCCGTCCGCCGTCGTCTCCCCCAGGGACAGTCCGGCCTCGCGGGCGTAGCCCACCAGGCTGTTGGCACCCAGGGCCTGGCAGGCCTCGGCACGGCAGATCCGTACCGTGGTGCGACCGGCGGGCTCGCGGCGGAAGTCGTGGTAGAAGGTCACCACTCCGTGGACGTCCGCACGGGAGAGGTTGAACTCGTCGGCGAGTACCGGTATCGCCTCCTGCGGCACATGGCCCAACTCGGCCTGAACGGCGTGCAGTACGGGCAGCAGTGCACCCCGCTCCCCCCGGTGGCGGGCCGCCACCCTCCGCACCACGTGCTCGACCGTCACGTCACTCCCGCTGGTCGTCATGATCGCTCTCCAAGAGCCGATAGCGATGCTTGCAGGGGACTGAGACAATACCCCATACAGGCTTCTGTATACAGAACTCAGCCGTACTCAGCCACACCCAGTGCCATTCCGCCACGGGGTCGCGGACGCCATCTTGCATACCAAAACCTGTATGCTGAGGCCCGCCGTCGGCAACCCTCTCGGCGGCCACCACTTGGCAAAGCCGTCGGCCCCACAGGCCCGGTGGCAGAACGGGGCTCCCATGCGCGAGGCACTCACGGCCGCTGCGTCCCGGCGCGTCACCCGCCCGGCACCGCTGCGCCAGGCCGTCTACGACGCGCTGACCGAACTGATCGTCAGCGGCTCGCTCAAGCCCGGCCAGCATCTCGTCGAGGCCGAACTCGCCGAACACCTCGGTGTCAGCCGCCAGCCGGTCCGCGAAGCGCTGCAGCGGCTCCAGACGAACGGCTGGGTCGACCTCCGTCCCGCCCAGGGCGCGTTCGTGCACTCCCCCACCGAGGAGGAGGCCGCCCAGCTGCTCAGCGTCCGCGCGGTCCTGGAGACCTACTCGGCCCAGCTCGCCGCCGAGAACGCGAAGCCCGAGGACGTCGTACGGCTCTGGGAGTTGCAGGAGGAGGGCGTCGAAGCGCTCGCCGCGGGCGATGTCGAACGCCTGGTCGCCGCCAACACCGCGCTGCATGCCTTCGTCACCTCCGTCGCCGACAACGCCGTACTGTCCGAGTTGATCTCGCTGGTGGGCCAGAAGGTGCGCTGGTACTACACGCCGATCGCCCAGCCCCGCGGCAAGGAGGCCTGGAACGAGCACTCGCAGCTCATCAAGGCCATCGCCAAGGGAGACCCGGACCGCGCGAGCGAGATCATGCGCAAGCACACCGAACGCACCACCGACTTCTACCGCAAGCAGATCGCCGCCGGGGCCACCCAGAACTAGGACCTGTCCGGGCTGCCCCACGGCCGGGTTCAGGACGCCGCGAGGGAATCGGCGGCGCGGCGGGCGGACCGGAGCGAGACATCGGCCACCGCCGGGTGGACCGCCTCCGCGCCGACGGCCGCCTGGAGTTCGAGCAGCCACGGCAGGACCGTGCGCAGCACGATGTCGAGCCCTCCGCCGTCCCCGCCGAGCATCGCGTCGGCGGGAACCAGCACCGGATCGGCGAACACGGTGGACGTCGCGCTGCCGTGCGGCCCTCCCCCGTCCGGCCTGGCCGGCACGAACAGGTCCGGGGCGTGCGCCGGAACCACCCAGAGGGTCAGGCCGTCCGCCGCGGTGAGCGGCCGGGAGGACCAGACATAGCTGTCGGCCTCCCCCGCCGCCACCACCTGGTGTTTGCGGGCACGAAGCGCGACCACGTCACCGGAGCGCGCGGCGGTGGAGCGTGACGCCCAGAACTCCCCCTGTACACCCTCTTCGGCGGGGTCGTCCTCGGCGAGCGCAAGGCTGCCGAGATGGCGTCCGGCGGCGATCTCGCCGCGGATCCAGGCGCTGCCGTACGACTCCAGGACGGCGACCGCCGCGTAGTGGGACTGGAGCACGGCCGCGGTCGCCGGGCAGATACGGGCGATCCGAGCGACCACCTCGGCGGCTTCCGGCAGGCCCGTCCCGAGGCCGCCGAATTCCGTGGAGACGGTGAGCCCCAGCAGCCCGGCGCGGCCGAGGGCCGTCACGGAGGCGCGGGGAAACTTCGCCCGCGCGCCGGTCGCTTCGGCGGTCGGCACGATGACGGTCCTCAGGACTTCAGAGAGAGCGGTGCGGTACGACACGGGGTGACCCCCTCCTCGGGAGCGCAGCTCTGCTGTGCGGCGCACATGATTGCATACAGTATTCTGCATCCGGTTGGATGCGCCAGAGGTGAGGAGGGGGCAATTGGCGAGGGGGAGGCGATTTCCGCGATTTCGCGTCACGGGCGGCACTCAGAGTGGCTATTGCATACTACAGTCAGTATCCCGGAGCCAGAGGCTTCGGGACAGCAGTCCAACGAGGGGGAGGGTTCCATGCCCGACACGCCCACCGTGGCAGCCCGCGGCCCGATCGCCCGGCCCGCTCCGCTGCGTCAGGCCGTCTACGACGCCCTGACCGACCTGATCATCAACGGCACCCTCAAGCCGGGCCAGCACCTAGTCGAGGCCGAGCTCGCCGACCATCTCGGCGTCAGCCGCCAGCCCATACGTGAAGCGCTCCAACGGCTGCACACCACCGGCTGGGTCGATCTGCGGCCCGCCCAGGGCGCGTTCGTCCACTCCCCCACACCGGAGGAGTGCGCCCAGCTCCTCAGCGTCCGGGGCGTGCTCGAAACCCACTCCGCGCGCGGCGCCGCGGAACACGCCACACCCCACGACGTCGACCGCCTGTGGGAGCTGCAGCAGGTGGGGCTCACCGCCCTCGCGGCCGGTGACGCGCGCGCCATCGTCGAGGCCAACGCCGCCCTGCACGGCCACATCACGCACCTGTCCCGCAACGCGGTCCTGGCGGAGCTCATCCCCCAGGTCGACCGGCGCGTGCGCTGGTACTACATGCCCATCGCCAAGCCCCGCGGCACGGACGCCTGGAACGAACACGCCCAGATCATCCGGGCGATCGCCGACGGAGATCCCGAGCGTGCCGAACAGCTCATGCGCCGGCACACCCGGAACACCGCCGACTTCTACTGCGAGCAGATCGCCGCGGTGACCGCCCGGCACATCCGCTGACCGGGGCGGGAGCGGCTCAGTACCCCGGGTCGATCTCCCGCAGCAGGCCCGTCGACACATCGAAGACGAAGCCCCGCACATCGTCGGTGTGCGGCAGGAACGGTGACGTCCGCACCCGCTGCATCGACTGCCGTACGTCCTGATCGACGTCCCGGAAGGCCTCGACCGCCCAGGCCGGCCGCTGCCCGACCTCCATCTCCAGCTCGATCCGGAAGTCCTCGGTCAGGCTCTGCAGACCGCAGCCGGTGTGGTGGATGAGGATGACGCTGCGGGTGCCGAGGGCGCGCTGACTGATCGTCAGGGAGCGGATCGTGTCGTCGGTGACCACTCCGCCCGCGTTGCGGACGGTGTGACAGTCGCCGAGTTCCAGGCCGAGCGCGGCGTGCAGGTCGATCCGGGCGTCCATGCACGCCACGACGGCGACGCGCAGAACGGGACTGGCGCCCATACCGGGGTCGACGAATCCGGCGGCGTAGGCGCGATTGGCTTCAAGGAGCCGGTCGGTGACCGTCCCGCTGAGACGGGTTGCTGGTGTCAACATGCTGGGCTACCTCACTCCGGTCGAACGCCTGAGAAAGAGGATCTACACACGTGATCCGGCGGATCTGTATACGGTATGAAGTAGCCAGTATTCGTAATCGTGCGGCCCCTTGTCCAGAGTGCGTACAAGGGACGCACTCTGGACTGGGGTGCTGTCTCAGGCGACGGCCGCGGGTTCGAGGCGGACGACGACACCCTTCGACGTAGGGGTGTTGCTGATGTCGGCCACGCTGTCCAGCGGCACCAGGACGTTGGTCTCGGGGTAGTACGCCGCGGCGGAACCGGGAGTGGTCGGATAGGCGACCACCCGGAACTTCTCCGCCCGGCGTTCCACACCGTCGCGCCACACGCTCACCAGGTCCACCTCGCTGCGGTCGGCGAGCCCGAGCGCCTCCAGGTCGACGGGGTTCACCAGGACCACGCGGCGCCCGTTGTGGATGCCCCGGTAGCGGTCGTTCATGGCGTACGGGATGGTGTTCCACTGGTCGTGCGAGCGCAGCGTCTGGAGCAGCAGATGCCCCGCGGGTGCGCTCAGCATCTCGAAGTCGTTGCAGGTGAAGACGGCCTTGCCGCTCGGGGTCGGGAACACCCCGGAGTTCACCGGGTTGGGCAGCCGGAAGCCGCCCGGCCGGTCGACCCGGATGCTGAAGTCGTCGAAGCCCGGGACGACCCGGGAGATCCGGTCCCGGATCGTGCCGTAGTCCGCCTCGAACTTCTCCCAGGGGATGGACGGTTCGTCGCCCAGGGTCCGCCGGGCCAGCCGCGAGATGATCGCCACCTCGCTGAGCAGGTGCGGTGAGGCCGGGTGCAGGCGGCCCCGGGAGGCGTGGACCTCGCTCATGGAGTCCTCGACGGTGATGAACTGCTCGCCGCCCGCCTGGATGTCCCGGTCGCTGCGGCCCAGGGTGGGCAGGATCAGCGCGGTCTCGCCGCAGACGGTGTGGGAGCGGTTGAGCTTGGTGGAGATGTGCGCGGTGAGACGGCACCGTCGCATCGCCCGCTCGGTGACGTCGCTGTCGGGCGTGGCCCTGATGAAGTTTCCGGCGACCCCGACGAAGACCTTGGCCTCGCCGTCGCGCATGGCCCGGATGGCGTTCACCGAGTCCAGGCCGTGCGCGGTGGGCGGGGCGAAGCCGAACTCGCGCTCCAGGGCGTCCAGGAAGCTCTGCGGCATCCGCTCCCAGATGCCCATGGTCCGGTCGCCCTGCACATTGCTGTGGCCGCGCACGGGGCAGACGCCCGCTCCGGGTTTGCCGATGTTGCCGCGCAGCATGAGGAAGTTGACGACCTCGCGGATGGTGGGGACGGCGTGCTTCTGCTGGGTGAGACCCATCGCCCAGCAGACGATGATGTTCTCCGCGCCGAGGACCCGCTCCCCTACCTCTTCGATCTCCTCGCGGGTCAGCCCCGTGGCGTCGAGGATGTCGTCCCAGTTGGCCTTGCGGGCCTGCGCGGCGAACGCCTCGAAGCCGATCGTGGAGACGTCGATGAATCCGTGGTCCAGAACCGTTCCGGGATTCGCCTCCTCCGCCTCCAGGATCAGCAGGTTCAGCGCCTGGAAGAGGGCGAGGTCGCCGCCGGGCCGGATCTGCAGGAACTGATCTGCGATTGCGGTGCCCCGGCCGACGATTCCGCGGGCCTTCTGCGGATGCTTGAACCGCATGAGGCCGGCCTCGGGCAGCGGGTTCACGGCGACGATGTGGCCGCCGTTGAGCTTGGTCTCCTCCAGCGCCGAGAGCATCCGCGGGTGGTTGGTGCCCGGGTTCTGGCCCACCACGAAGACGAGGTCGGAGTGGTGGATGTCGTCCAGGCTCACGCTGCCCTTGCCGATGCCCAATGTCTCCCCGAGTGCCGAACCACTGGACTCGTGGCACATGTTGCTGCAGTCGGGCAGGTTGTTCGTACCGAAGGCACGGGCGAAGAGCTGGAGGAGGAAAGCGGCCTCGTTGTTGAGCCGGCCCGAGGTGTAGAAGAGGGCTTCGTCGGGCGAGTCGAGCAGGCGCAGTTCCTCGGCGAGCAGGCCGAGCGCCTCGTCCCAGCCGATCGGCTCGTAGTGGTCCGAGCCGGGCCGCTTGACCATGGGTTCGGTCAGCCTGCCCTGCTGGTTGAGCCAGTAGTCGGACTTCTGGCCCAGCTCGGACACCGGGTGTTCCCGGAAGAAGTCGGCGGTGACGCGGCGTGAGGTCGCCTCGTCGTTGATGTGCTTGGCGCCGTTCTCGCAGTACTCGTTCTTGGCCCGGTGGCCCGGCGCGGGTTCCGGCCAGGCGCAGCCGGGGCAGTCGAAGCCCTTGGTCTGGTTGATGTTCAGCAGGGTCAGCGCCGTGCGCCGGACCGAGGTCTGGCCCAGCGAGTACTGGATCGCGTGCGTCACGGCGGGCAGTCCGGTCGCCCAGGTCTTGGGCGGGGTGACTTCCAGACGGTCTTCCGGGTCCTCGATGGTGCTCATGATCTGGCCTGTGCCTTTCTGCCGCTCCCGCGCGCACGACAAATCCAGCGCCGCGGCGGGAACCGAACTCCCGCTCGTGATCAGCTTCGGCCAGGCCTTGAGAAGTAGTCAAAGAGAGAACAACTTCTACGCGATAGAAGCCGTCTATCAAGCGTTCGGAACCCCCTTTGACCTGCCCCGACGACGGTCGCCGGGTGGACGGCAGTCGGTCAGATCACACCCTGCGCCTTGAGCAGCGGCAGCTCGTCGCGGGAGAGGCCGAGCTCACGGAGGTAGATCTCCTCGTTGTGCTCGCCGAGCAGCGGGGACCGCTCCACCTTGACCGGGGAGTCGGACAGTTTCAGGGGGTTGCCGACCGTGACGTACGTTCCGCGCTCGGGGTGCTCGACCTTGACGACGATCTCGTTGGCGGCGAGCGAGGCGTCCTCGATGATCTCCTTGGTGGACAGGACGGGACCGCAGGGGATGTGGTGGGCGTTGAGCGCCTCCAGGACCTCCATCTTGGAGAGGGTGCTGGTCCATTCCTCGATGAGCTGGAACATCTTCCCCAGCTTGGGCAGCCTGACCTCGGGGGTGGCCCACTCGGGGTCCTCGGCCAGCTCGGGCCGGCCGATGAGCTCGCTGATCGGCTTCCAGCCGACCGGCTGGACGATCACGTACACGTAGTCGTTCGGGCCGCCCGGCGCGCACTTGACCGCCCAGCCCGGCTGCCCGCCGCCGCTCGCGTTGCCCGAGCGCGGCACCTCGTCGCCGAAGTCCTCGTTCGGGAACTCCGCGAGCGGGCCGTGCGCGAGCCGCTGCTGATCGCGCAGTTTCACCCGGCAGAGGTTGAGCACGGCGTGCTGCATCGCGACGTTGACCCGCTGACCGCGACCGGTGTGGGTGCGCTGGAAGAGAGCGGCGAGGATCCCTGCCACGGCGTGCATACCGGTGCCGGAGTCGCCGATCTGCGCGCCGGTCGCCAGCGGTGGGCCGTCCTCGAAACCGGTGGTCGCCATCGACCCGCCCATGGCCTGCGCGACGACTTCGTACGCCTTGTAGTTCGTGTACGGGCCTTCGCCGAAGCCCTTGATGGAGGCGTAGACGATGCGGGGGTTGATCTCTCGAATGCGGTCCCAGGTGAAGCCCATGCGGTCGATGGCTCCGGGTCCGAAGTTCTCGACCATGACGTCGGAGCCCCGGATCAGCTCCGTGAGGAGCTCTTTGCCACGTTCAGTCTTGGTGTTGAGGGTGATGCTGCGCTTGTTGCTGTTGAGCATCGTGAAGTAGAGGCTGTCCACGTCCGGGAGGTCGCGCAGCTGCTTGCGCGTGATGTCACCGGTCGGCGCCTCGACCTTGACCACATCGGCACCGAGCCACGCGAGGATCTGAGTCGCGGACGGGCCGGACTGCACGTGCGTCATATCCAGGACGCGCACGCCCTCGAGAGCCTTCGTCATGATCGCCGCCTCACTCTGTGTGTCGCCATCCCAGGGAACATCCATACTGTAGATTGCATACCGTATGGAGTTGCTCTTCATGGTTGCGGCAGAACCAAGGGATGTCCAGAGGGCGGGGAGGGTGGAGCGCCTTGTACGGCCGGGCCTCAGCCGGTCCCCGTCGAGCCGCCCGGCGAGATCAGCCCGGTCTCGTAGGCGAGGACGACGGCCTGGACGCGGTCGCGGAGGTCCAGCTTCGACAGGATGCGGCCGATGTGCGTCTTCACCGTGGTCGGGCTGAGGAACAGACGGTCCGCCAGCTCGGCGTTGCTGAGGCCCGTGGCGAGCAGGCGGAGAACTTCGAGCTCGCGGGGGGTCAGGCACGACAGGTCGCGGTGGAGAGTGACCGACCGGTCCTCTTCGCGGTGGGCGAAGCGTTCGATCAGCCGGCGGGTGATCGCGGGCGCGAGCAGGGCGTCGCCGGACTGCACCAGGCGTACGGCGCCCACCAGATGCTCGGGGGTGACGTCCTTGAGCAGGAAGCCGCTGGCGCCGGCGGTGAGCGCGGCGTAGACGTAGTGGTCGAGGTCGTAGGTGGTGAGGATGATGACCCGCGTGCCCTGCGAACCGTCGCCGTCGAGGATCCGCCGGGTCGCCTCGATGCCGTCCATCCGCGGCATCCGGATGTCCATGAGGACGACGTCGGGCCGGGTGCGCCGGACGGCCGCGACCGCCTCGGCCCCGTCGGCCGCCTCGGCCGTCACCTCGATGCCGTCGGCCGTGAGGATCATGCCGAAGCCCGTACGCACCAGGGCCTGGTCGTCCGCGATGACGGCACGCAGGGGCGGCGCCTTCACGCTGTCCGCCACGGGACTCGGGCCTTGATCCGGTATCCGCCGGCGAGGGTCGGACCGGCCGTGAGTTCGCCGCCGTACACCGCCAGTCGCTCGCGCAGCCCGATCAGCCCGCGGCCGGTGCCGTCGGCCGGCGAGGAGCCGGTGTCCGCGGACGGGGAGTCGTAGGCGGCTCCGGTGTCCATGACCTCGATCTCCAGACAGGCGTCGGCGTAGCCGATCATGACGGACGCGTCGGCGCCCGGCGCGTGTTTGATCGTGTTGGTCAGCGCCTCCTGCACGACGCGGTACGCCGCGAGTTCCACCCCGGGCGGCAACGGGTCCGGCGGCAGCGACATCGCGACGTTGACCGGCGTCCCGGCGGCCCGTACCCGCTCGGTCAGGGCGTCGAGCTGGCCGAGGCCGGGCTGCGGTTCTAGGCCGTCGGCGGGGCTGTCGGAGAGGCCGGTGTCGGGGGCGGCCAACAGGCCCATCACATGGCGGAGTTCGGCCATGGCGGCGCGGCCCCCGGCCTCGACCGCCAGCAGTGCCTCCTTGGACCGCTCCGGCGCCGCGTCCATCACCTTGCGTGCCGCGCCCGCCTGGATCACCATCACGCTCACATTGTGGGTCACCACGTCATGCAGTTCGGCGGCTATCCGGGCGCGCTCCTCCTCGACGGCCCGGCGCATGGTCTCCTCCTGCGCCTTCTGCAGCCGCGTGAACCGGTCCCGGCTGGCCGCAAGGCGCCGCCGCGAGAAACGGACCAGGCCGGCCGCCACCCCGGCGACCAGCAGCACGACCGCGGGGCTCGACCACGCCGGGAGCATGGGTTCCGCCTCCCGGAACGTGGCTCCGGCCAGCACGGCGGCGACGACCATGGCGGCCAACGCCCCCGCCCGGTAACGGCTGTACATGACGGCGCTGTAGGCGCCGACGACGATGGTCAGCACGTTGATCCAGGAGGCGTCGTCACCGATGGCTAGTGCCGCAACGAGCACCACCGCGAACACGGCCAGCGGATACCTGCGCATGGCCACCAGCGGGAGCGCCGACAGGACCACCAGGGGCCAGGGGACGGAAGCAGGTTCGCGGACTTCGACCAAATCAGCGGGTAATCCACCGGGCTCGGGCGGCCGCGGCGGGACGGGGATCCCGTACTCGTCCCTCGAGATGATGCGTACCGGCCCGTCACCGGGATAGCGCGCCGCCACGATCAGTGCGACGACGGTCAGTACGACCGCCAGCAGCACATCGGCCCACACCGCCCGCCGCGACAGCGGGGCGGGCTTCGCCTCCGGCCGCAGCGCGTCGCGCAGTTGCTGACGCCAACCACGCCGGTCCTCCGTCTCCATCCCCATCAGCACATTGTGTGGCCCACCCGCCCCGGCCCGCGTCCGTCTGCGCGACCAGGGTGCTGTCCCCGAGGCGTACTTCGCAGGGATGACCCCGTGTCCGGGTCCTCCGCGGGGAGGGCGGCATGTCGGTGCCGCGGCCGACGCGGCCGAACAGCGCCCGCCCCTACGTTCACTGGCGCCGGGAAAGGCACGAGGCCTCTCGGACCCAAGGACGGACGACTCCCATGACCCAGGTGATCCAACTGGAGAACGTGGCCAAGCGCTACGACAGCTCCGGCACACCCGCGCTCGGACCGCTCACGCTCTCCGTCGCCAAGGGCGAGGCCCTCGCCGTGACGGGCCCCTCCGGCAGCGGCAAGTCCACGCTGCTGAACCTCGTGGCCGGCCTGGACAAGGCGACCGAGGGTTCCGTGACCGTGGCCGACCGCCGGCTCGACGACCTGAGCGAGCACGCGCTGGCCCGGTTCCGGCGCGAGCAGATCGGCATGGTCTTCCAGTTCTTCAATCTGCTCGACGACCTCACCGTCACCGACAACATCCAGCTCCCCGCCCAACTGGCGGGCGCGGCACGGCGGAAGACGGCGGCCAGGGCCGGTGAGCTCATGGAGGTGCTCGGCATCCAGAAGCACGCCCGCGCCTACCCCGGCCGGCTCTCCGGCGGCGAACGCCAGCGGGTCGCGGTGGCCAGGGCGCTCGTCAACCGGCCTGCGCTGCTGCTCGCCGACGAGCCGACCGGCGCCCTCGACACCGCCTCGGGCCAGGACGTACGGGAGTTGCTGGTGGACCTGCACCGCGGCGGGCAGACCATCGTGCTCGTCACGCACGACCTGGCCCTCGCGGAGGCCTGTGCGAGCCGCACGATTCATCTGGTCGACGGCCACCTCTCCCTCGACACGCATGCGGAGGCCGTCCGATGAGCCGCTTCGGCTCCGGTTTCGGCTCCGGCGCGCTCGGCCGGGTCGTACGTTCCGGGGTGGGCCGGCGCCGGGTGCAGACCGTGGTGATCGCCATTGCCACGATGATGGCCGTGGCCTCCGCCGTGGTCGCCGGATCGCTCATGATCGCCGCGAACGCGCCCTTCGACCACGCCTTCGCCGCGCAGCACGGCGCTCACCTCACCGCGGAGTTCGATCCGGCCAAGGTGAGTACGGCGCAACTCGAGGCCACCGGCGAGCTGGACGGAGTCACCGCGACCGCGGGGCCGTACCCCACCACCTCGATCGGCGGGGCGAACTCGCCCGCGCTGACGCTGGTCGGCCGGTCCGACCCCCGGGCCGACGTGGACGACGTGGACCTCAGGTCCGGCCGGTGGGCGACGAAGCCGGGCGAGGTCGTGCTGTCCGCGACGTTCGCCGGACCCGCCTTCAAGCTCGGCTCCACCCTCAAGACCTCGGACGCCGTGGACGCCCCGACCCTGACGGTCGTCGGCCTCGCCATCTCGGCCAGCAGGACCGCCGACGCGTGGGCGACACCCGCGCAGGTCAAGGCGCTTGCGTCGAAGGACAGTCCGGTCACGAGTCAGATGCTGTACCGCTTCGACTCCGCGGACACGAAGGGGCAGATCGCCGCCGACCGCAAGACGCTCACCGCCGCCGTACCGTCCGGGGCGCTGATCGGCACCACGTCCTATCTGGACACCAAGCGCGCCGCCGACCAGGGCGCGGCGGCGACCATCCCGTTCCTGATCGCCTTCGGCGTGCTCGGCATCATCATGTCCGTCATCATCGTCGGCAGTGTGGTCAGCGGCGCGGTCGGCACCAGCCTGCGCAGGATCGGCATCCTCAAGGCCATCGGCTTCACACCGCGCGAGGTGGTGCGCGCCTATGTGGCCCAGGCGCTGATCCCGGCCTGCGCGGGTATCGCGCTCGGGGTCGTGCTCGGAAACCTGCTGGCCGTGCCGCTCCTGGAGGACACCGAGCAGGCGTACGGCAGCGCCTCGTTGACGGTGGCCTGGTGGGTGGACGTCGTGGTGCCGGCGGTCGCGCTGTCCATCGTCGGGATCTCGGCGCTGGTCCCCGCGCTGCGGGCCGGGCGGCTGCGTACGGTCGAGGCCATCGCGGTCGGCCGGGCGCCGCGTACGGGGCGCGGTCAGTGGGCTCACCGCGCGGCCGGGCGGCTGCCGCTGCCGCGGGCGGTGACGTACGGGCTCGCGAGTCCCTTCGCCCATCCGGTCCGTACGGTCGCGATGCTGCTCGCGGTGGCCTTCGGCACGGTCACGGCGACGTTCGCGGTGGGACTGACCGCGTCGCTGAACGCGGTGGGCAACTCGGCGGATCCCGAGGAGAGCGCAGCGGTCACCGTATTCAGCGGCCGGCCTTCCATCGGCCGTGGCGAACCCGCCCCTGGGCAGGGCAAGTCCGAGGCCCCTGCCGTCGACCCGGCGAAGGTGCGCGCGGCCATCGAGGCCCAGGCGGGCACCGCTTCGTACTACGGCATGTCGCGGACCGAGGTCACCGTTGCCGGGCTCTCCGGCTCGATCGAGGCCAGCTTCTACCAGGGTGATCTGGGGGCGGCCGCCTACGAGATGATCGACGGGCACTGGATCACCGGTGCGGGGCAGGTCGTGGTGCCCACGGGTTTCCTGGACAGGACCGGCACCGAGATCGGTGACACGGTGCGGGTGACCTACGAGAAGGACACCGAGACGCTGCGGATCGTCGGCGAGGCCTTCGACACCTCGAACGACGGTCTCCATCTCCACGCGGACCTCGCCAACTTCGCCGGGGCCAAGCCCGATTCCTTCCTCGTCGACGTGAAGCCGGGCGTCTCCCCCACCCAGTACGCCACACAGCTCAAAGCGGTGGTGCAGCCGCTGGGCGGCGACGTCATGGCCAACTCCCCGTCGGAGGGCGAGAACATGATCCTCATCCTGGAGGCGATGGCGGTTCTCCTCACCCTCATGCTGGTCTCGGTCGCCGGCCTCGGCGTGCTCAACTCCGCGGTCCTCGACACCCGGGAGCGCGTCCACGACCTCGGCGTCTGCAAGGCACTCGGCATGTCACCACGGCAGACCGTGAGCCTCGTACTCGCCTCGGTCGCCGGGATCGGCGTACTCGGCGGTCTGGTCGGCGTCCCGCTCGGATTCGCCCTGCACGGCTACGTACTGCCGGTGATGGGCCACGCCGCGGGCACCAACCTGCCCCCGTCGATCCTCGATGTGTACGAACCCTGGCAACTGCTGCTGCTGGGCCTCGCCGGCATCACGATCGCCCTCCTCGGCGCCCTGCTTCCGGCAAGCTGGGCGGCCAAGACCCGCACGGCGACGGCTCTGCGCACGGAGTAGCGGCTCCCGCGCGCGACTGGTCAGTGACCGCGGAACGCCTCCTCGAGCCACCAGGCACCGCGGTCGCTGACCACCTTGGCGTCGATCAGCAACGGCGCCGACCGTGGCCCGGCCACCCAGTCGCCTACGGCCTTCAGGTCCGCGGACGTGCGCACGGTCACCGTCTCGAAGCCGTAGCCCCGGCCCACGGCCGCGATGTCCGTCGGCGGGAACTCGACCGTGTCGAGCGGGTGTCCGTCGGGCCCGAAGTGGTGGACCTCCGCCCCATAGGCGTCGTCGTTGTACACGACGACCACCATCGGCAGCCCGAGCCGCCGTACGGTGTCGAGTTCGACGGCGCTCATCAGCGCGCCGCCGTCACCGAGGGCGGCCACCGGCAGACGGTCCGGGTGGGCGAGCGCCGCGCCGATCGCGGTCGCGAGCCCGAGGCCGATCGACTGGAACGCCTGGGTGAAGCAGAGGCCGTTGTGGTCGGGGACCGACAGATACATGCTCGGGTAGCCCATGAAGTTGCCGGAGTCCACGCCGATCACCCGCTCGGCGGGGAGAAGGTCGTCGAGGGCGATGCTCAGCGTCCTCGGGTCGATCCGCTCACGGGTGCCGGTGTCCTCGTACGGCACATCCCGCCAGCGCACCCGTGCGGAGATGGCCGCCGCGATGTCGGCCGTCCTGTACCCCTGCCGCTGCCCGCCACCCGCGTCGAGCGCGCGCCGCGCGGTGAGTTCCACGTCGCCGGTGACGCCGAGTCTCACCTCCCGGTGCGCCCCGAGTGCCGACGTGTCGTCGTCGACCTGTACGACGGTCGTGTCCGGGCCGATCAGCCGGCCGTGCCTCATGGTCCACATGTTCAGCGCGCAGCCCCAGCCGACGATCAGGTCCGCCTCCTGGATCAACTCGGCCGCCAGGGGCGACGAGAAGCCGCCGGACACGTCGAGCGACCACGGGTTGCCGTGGAACAGCCCGCGGGCGACGGCCGAGGTCGCGAGCAACGCGCCGTGGCGCTCGGCGAGTTCGGCGAGGGCGTCCCGCCCACCGGGCGTGCGCGCTCCCCGGCCGGCCACGAAGACAGGGCGACGAGACCGCTCCAGCAGCTCCACCAGCGCTGCCGTGTCGGCCGCCGCCGGCTCGACCGCCGCCCGCTCGCCGGGCGGGGCGGCCAGGCCCGACGCACCGTCGGGGACGTCCAGGGCCTGCACCTCCAGGGGGAGGTTGAGCAGCACGGTCCGCCGCTCGTGCAGCGCACGTCGTACGGCGGCACACGCCTGCTCGACCGCGTCCTGCGCCGAAGTCACCCGCGCCGCAACCGCGCCCACCGCGTGCGCCAGTGCCTCCTGGTCTACGTGGAAATTGGATCGCGGCTCGGTCGCCTCGGCCGCCAACACCACAAGCGGCGTACGGCTCTTGGCGGCCTCGGTGATTCCGGTGAGGGCGTTGGTCAGGCCGGGGCCCTGATGCACGGTCAGCGCCGCCACCCTGCCGCTCATCCGCGCGTACGCGTCGGCCATCGTCGCCGCGCCGCCCTCGTGGCGCGCGGCGACGAACCGCGAGCCCGCCGCGACCATGCCGTTGGTGAGATGGAAGTTGCCGGACCCGACGACACCGAAGACGCGGTCGACCCCGGCCGCGGCCAGCGCCCGTCCGACGGCTTCAGCGACCTTCATCAGTGCTCCACCAGTGCGAGTACGCGTGCCGGAGCGCCGGACCCGGAGACGATGGGCAGTGGTCCCGCGACGACGACGGCACCGGTCGGCGGCAGCGCCGCCAGGTTCCGCAGCTGCGTCAGCCCGTACTTGCCGCTGCCCATGAGGTACGAGTGGCAGGGGAAGGCCGGGTCGAAGGAGTGCGCGGCTCCGGCGTCGGTGCCCACCGTCTCGACGCCGAGGCCGATGACCGGCGCCTCCTGGGCCACCCAGCGGGCGCATTCCGGGGACAGGCCGGGGGTGTGCGGGCCGTTCTCGTCGGCGTTGAGGAACGGCTCCTGCGCGTGCGAACGGGCGTCCCAGCCGGTGCGCAGCAGCAGCCAGCCGCCGTCGGGCAGCGGTCCGTGCTCGGCCTCCCAGGCCTTCACATGGTCCACCTCGACGAGGAAGTCGGGGTCCTCGGCGGCCTCGGCTGAGAAGTCGAGGACCGCGGCCGGCGCGATCAGCTTTCGCGCCGGCACCGACGCCACGTCGCCGAGGTCCTTCCCGGTGACCCAGTGGTTCGGTGCGTCGAAGTGGGTGCCGGTGTGCTCGCCGCTGCGGAAGTTGTTCCAGTACCAGGCCGGACCCCGGTCGTCGTACCTGCTGATCTCCTCCAGTTCGAACACCGCGGTCTGGCCGAACTCCGGGGGCAGCTGGATCACCGGCGTGGACGCGGACAGCGGCGAGGTGAGGTCGACGACCTCGATCGACCCCTCCCGCAACGCGGCCACCAGGGCGGGGAGGACGGACGGCTGGGGCATGTGGACCTCCTGGGACGACGACGCGTCACACATTCGCCGGTTCGCGCGGCGGCGTCCAGCGCAGATGCACGTTCCGGTCGGACTCGTCGGCCCGCAGCAGCGACAGCCGGGGCCGTACGGCGTCGGTGCGCGAGGTCGGCGGCTTGCGGCGGCCGGCCGCGAACTGCACCGGCCATTCGGCGGCGTCGCCCCGGTACTCCTGCTCGGCCGCCGCGTGCAGGGTCCAGTGCGGGTCGTAGAGGTGGGTGCGGCCCAGGGCGCACAGGTCGGCGCGCCCCGCAAGGAGGATCGAGTTCACGTCGTCGTACGACGCGATGGCGCCGACCGCGATGACCGCCGTCCCGGTGGCGGCGGCGACCTCGTGCCGGATCCGGTCCGCGAACGGTGTCTGGTAGGAGCGGCCGTACGCGGGCCGCTCGTCCGCGGTGATCTGGCCCGAGGAGACGTCGATCGCGTCCGCGCCATGGGCGATGAACGCGCGGGCGATCTCGACGGCGTCGTGCTCGGTGTTGCCGTCGGGCACCCAGTCGGTCGCGGAGAGCCGCACGACCATCGGCCGCCCGGCCGGCCAGGCGGCGCGCACGGCGTCGAAGACCTCCAGCGGGAACCGGAGCCGGTTCTCGAGCGCGCCCCCGTACTCGTCGGTGCGGTGGTTGGCGACCGGCGAGAGGAAGGAGGACAACAAGTAGCCGTGCGCGCAGTGGAGTTCGAGCAGGTCGAAGCCCGCCTCGGCACCACGTCGCGCGGCGCCGACGAAGTCCTGGACGATCCGGTCCATGTCGGCCCGGGTCACCTCACGCGGAACGGCCGATCCGCTGCCGTACGGCAGCGGCGACGGTCCGACGGTCTCCCAATTGCCGTACGGCAGCGGCTCGTCCATCCCCTCCCACATGAGCCGGGTGGAACCCTTCCGGCCCGCATGGCCCAGCTGGAGGCCGATGCGCGCGGTGCTCCGGTCATGGACGAAGGACACGACCTTTGCCCAGGAGTCGCGCTGTTCGTCGGTCCACAGCCCCGCGCAGCCGGGGGTGATCCGGGCCTCGGGCGAGGTGCAGACCATCTCCGTCATCACCAGTCCGGCGCCGCCCATGGCCTTGGACCCGAGATGGACGAGATGGAAGTCGCCGGGCACGCCGTCGACCGCGGAGTACATGTCCATCGGGGAGACGATGACCCGGTTCTTCAGCTCCAACTCCCCCAGCCGGAAAGGCTGGAACATCGCCGGCGTACCGCCGTCGAGCTCCTGCCCCTGTCCCTGGGCCGCGGCGAAGGCGGTGTCGACGCGGGCGGCGAACTCCTCGTCGCGGGCGCGGAGGTTGTCGTACGTGATGCGGCGCGACCGGGTGAGCAGATTGAAGCAGAACTGGGTCGGCTCCTGATGGACGTACATACCGATGTTCTCGAACCACTCCAGCGAAGCCTGGGCGGCCCGCTGGGTGGACTCGACGACGGGCCGCCGCTCGGTCTCGTAGGCCGTCAACGCGGCCTCCACGTCCGGGTGTTCGTGCAGGCAGGCGGCGAGGGCGAGCGAGTCCTCCATCGCCAGCTTGGTCCCCGAACCGATCGAGAAGTGCGCGGTGTGCGCGGCGTCGCCGACGAGGACGAGGTTGCCGTGGTGCCACCGTTCGTTGCGTACGGTGGTGAAGTTGAGCCACTTCGAGTTGTTGGCGAAGACCTGGTGACCCGCGAGTTCCCCGGCGAAGAGTCCGCGGACGCGCTCGACGGCCTGCTCGTCGGAGACGCCCGGTGCGAACTCGACGCCCTCGGTGGAGTCGAAGCCGGCACGGCGCCAGACGTCCTCGTGCATCTCCACGATGAAGGTCGAGCCGCTGTCGGAGTAGGGGTAGCCGTGGACCTGCATGGTCCCCCACTCGGTCTGCTTGACGAAGAACTGGAAGGCCTCGAAGACCCGGTCGGTGCCGAGCCACATGTACTTGTTGCGGCGCTGGTCCAGGGTGGGGCCGAAGACATCCGAATGGGCGGCCCGGATACGGGAGTTGGCGCCGTCGGCGGCGACCACCAGGTCGTACGAGGCGGACAGGTTCTCGGGTGCCGGTGTCCGGAAGCGCACGTCGACCCCGAGGGCGTCGCAGCGCTCCTGGAGCAGACGGAGCAGCTCCTTGCGGCTCATGGCGGCGAAGCCCTGGCCGCCGACGGTGTGGCTCTCGCCGCGGAAGTGGATGTCGATGTCGGTCCAGCGGGCGAACCGCCGTGCCATGGCGTCGGCGAACTCGGTGTCGGCGTTCTCGATGCCACCGAGTGTCTCGTCGGAGAAGACCACGCCGAAGCCGAAAGTGTCGTCGGGGGCGTTGCGCTCCCAGACGGTGATGTCATGGGCCGGGTCGAGCTGTTTCATGAGAGCAGCGAAGTAGAGGCCGCCGGGGCCACCGCCAACGATCGCGATCTTCAAGGGGGTTGTTCCTCTCACTTCACTGCTCGCCGTCGGGCAAGGCAGCCGCCGCGGCCTGCTCGGCCTCGATGATCTTCCGGAGTGCGAAGCGCTGGAGCTTGCCGCTCGTGTTGCGCGGCAGGGAGTCGCGGAACCGCACGTCACGCGGGTATTTGTAGGGAGCCAGGACCTGTTTGACGTGGTCCTGGATCTCCTTGGCCTTTGCGGCGTCGCCCGGCACACCGTCGCGGAGTACGACGAAGGCGCACACGACCGAGCCGCGCTCGGCGTCGGGACGGCCGACGACGGCGGACTCCAGCACATCGGGGTGGGTGTCGACGGCGGCCTCGACCTCGGGCCCGCCGATGTTGTAGCCCGAGGAGACGATCATGTTGTCGCTGCGGGCGCGGTAGAAGAAGTAGCCGTCCTCGTCCCGGTGGAAGACGTCACCGGTGACGTTCCAGCCGTTCACGACGTAGTCCTTCTGGCGTTCGTCGCCGAGGTAGCGGCAGCCGACCGGACCGATGACGCCCAGCAACCCCGCCTCCCCCGGGCCGAGTTCCGCGCCGTCGGGGCCGAGGACGGCCGCGCGGTACCCGGGTACCGGCTTCCCGGTGGCACCGGGCCGGATGTCGTCACCTGCGGCCGAGATGAAGATGTGCAGCAGCTCGGTGGCGCCGATGCCGTCGATGACCCTGAGCCCGAGCGTGTCCCGCAGCCGCTCCCAGGTGTCCTGCGGAATGTGTTCGCCGGCCGACACCCCGGCGCGCAGCCCGGCGAGCCGCTGTTCCTGGCCCGCCCGCACGATCGCCCGGTAGGCCGTGGGCGCCGTCGCGAGCACGGTGACACCCTCCCGCTCGACGATCTCCGCGAGCTGCGGCGGGGTGGCGGCCTCGGTGAGCAGGGCGCAGGCGCCGGCCCGCAGCGGGAAGACGACGAGCATGCCGAGGCCGAAGGTGAAGGCGAAGGGGGCGGTACAGGCGACCAGATCGTCCGGGACGAGGTTCAGAGTGTGGCGGCCGAAGGTGTTGTCGATCGAGAGGATGTCCCGGTGGAAGTGCATGGTGATCTTCGGGACACCGGTGCTGCCGGACGTCGGCCCGAGAAGCGCCACGTCGTCCGCGGCGGTCTCCACATTGGTGAACTCGCCCGACTTGGCCGCGGCACGGCTGAGGAGATCCTCCGGGCCGGTGCCGCCGAACTCCACGACCGTGAGCGACGGCAGTGCGGTGTCGCGGACGGCGTGGGCGTCCTCGGCGAACCGGTGGTCCACGAGAGCCACGGAGGGCAGAGTCCGCTCGACGACCGGGGCGATCTCGCGGGCCCGCAGTGCGGCCATGGTGGTGACGACGACGCCACCGGCCTTGAGTGCGCCGAGCCAACACGCCACCGCCCAGGGGCTGTTGGGCGATCGCAGCATGACCCGCTGCCCGGGAACCAGCCCGAGGTCCTCGGTCAGCACCTGGGCAACCTGGTTGGCCCGTTGGAGGAGTTGGCCGTACGTCCAGGTCTCCCCGGCTGGCGTACGCAGCGCCGGGCGGTCGGCCCCGTACCTCGATACGGGGATGTCGATGAGCTCGGTCGCGGCGTTGAGCCGGTCCGGGTAGTGGAGTTCGGGCGTGGTGAACTCGATCGTCGGCCACAGGTGCGCGGGCGGCAGGTGGTCGCGGGCGAAGGTGTCCAGGTGTGCCGAGGCCGAGAGGTTCGGATGGGGATTCGGGAGAGGTGACGGAGGATTCAACGGAGGAGTCCTTCCGGGCGCCCGCCGACGGGGGCGGCGGGTCAGGCGGTGCGGATCATGCCCTCCTGGACGACTGTGGCCAGGTGACGGTGGTCGCGCGTGAAGAAGCGGCCCGTGCCCAGTCCGCGGCCCGCGTCCGCGGCCACCGCTTCCTGGACGTAGAGGAGCCAGTCGTCCACCGGTCCGGGGCGGTGGAACCACATGGCGTGGTCGAGGCTGGCGGTGATGAGCCCGGGCTTGGCCCAGGGCAGGTCGAGCACCCGCAGGACGGGTTCGAGGATCGTGTAGTCGCACACGTACGCGAGCGCGGCCAGGTCCCGCTGGGCGTCGGTCAGTCCCTCGACGGACCGCAGCGGGTCGAAGGGCTTCAGCCACACCGCCTGGTGCGGCACCTGCTTCCCCTCGATGGTCAAGTAGACCGGGCCGGGCACATGCCGCATGTCGAAGCTGCGGCCGCCGGACCAGTAGGCCTTCGACTCCTCGGTCATCGTGCCGCCGGCGCGCTCCGCGAGGTAGGCGGCCGAATCGGGCAGCTCCTCGGGACCCGGGACGACCTCGGCGAGTTGGGTCTCGAAGATCCCGCCGGGCTCACCGGCGGCGAAGTTGGCCAGGCAGACATAGAGCGGCTTGCCGTTCTGGTAGCCGCGTACCTGCCGGGTGCTGTAACCCCGGCCGTCGCGCAGCACCTCCACCTCGTACCGCACGCTCGCCCCGATGTCGGCCGGGCGCAGGAAGTAGCTGTGCATCGAGTGCAGCGTCTTGCCGTCGGTCACCGACCGCATCGCCGCGGCGGCGGCCTGAGCGACCAGATCGCCGCCGTACGCCTTGGGCCACGGGCACGGCTGGGTGACGGCGGTGAAGGCGAGGTCGAAGTGCTCGGGCTCGGCGGGCGTCAGCGCGATGGCCCTGGTGAAGGGCTCCGAGGTGGCGTCGGCGGTGGTCATCGGTCGAGCCAGTCGCGCAGGTCGGCGTCGGCGACGTCGGGGAGGTTCACGACGATGTTCTCCGGTGTCCGGGTGGTCATCCAGGTCAGTGGTTTCGTGCGGGAGAGGTTGCACTCGACGTGCGGCATGAAGGGCGGTACGAAGACCCAGTCGCCCTCCTCCATGTCGACGTAGTCCTCGAACTTCTCGCCGAAGTAGATGCGCGCCCGGCCCGACAGGACGTAGCCGCCGGTCTCGGCCTCGCCGTGGTGGTGGGTGACCGAGCGGTAGCCGGGATCGTTGCTGACCTTGCCGAACCAGAGTCTGGTGGCCGGGGTGTGCTGAATGCTCACGCCCGAGATCCGGACGGCCCCGCCCGAGTCCGCGGTGCCCCCGTCCTCGGAGCCGCCGCGGGTCACGACGGGGGCGACGAGACCGCTGGGCAGTCGGTACATCGAGTTGTCGCCTTCGAGGCGGTACTTGCTGAGGTCGGGCTCCACGGGTCGGCTCCGTTTCGGTCGTGGTGGGACGGGCCGTTGGCGCGTCGGTTCCGGTGCTGCCGGGGGAGCGGGACCGAGCGCGTCATGTCTCGTATTTTTCACCGTCGTCATTTATTGTCAATACGCATCGCCGGACGGATCGGAACCCGGTCCGAACTCCCCTGGAGGCCCGCCGCATGACTTCCCCCGTCGCCGTGAACCCGGACGCCCTGCCGACGCCGCGCGGCTACTCACACGGAACCCTCGCGGGAAACACGCTCCACCTGGGCGGACAGACCGCCCTCGACGCCGACATGAAGATCGTGCCGGGCGGCATCGTCGAGCAGTTCCGCCAAGCCTTCGGCAACGTGCTGACCACGCTCCGCGAGGTGGGGGGCGAGCCCGGGGACCTGGTCAGCGTGACCATCTACCTCACCGACATCCCCGACTACCAGGCCCACGGCAAGGAGATCGGCGAGGTCTGGCGCGAACTCGCCGGCGCCGTGTACCCGGCCATGGCCGGTATCGGCTGCACGGCCCTGTGGCAGCCGGAAGCGATGATCGAGATCCTCGGTGTCGCGGTGATCCCCGAGGACCGGCTCCGGGCACCGCGCGGATAGGCGGTTCCTACGCCTGCCGGTACGGCTGTCCCGCCCCGTGGACGACCAGCATCGCGTGCTCACGCGCCGGCCCGCCCAGCGCCTCGTTCAGCTCGTCGAACATCGCTCCCGCGGTCACCCCGTTCCACTCCGGGGGCAGCAGTGCCAGCGGGAGTCCCGGATCGCGGTAGGGCAGCCGCCGCCACTGAGTGAGCATCGGGATGTACGTCCGGAACGCCTCCAGGGGCGTCGTCCCGTCCGCCGACGTCCGGTCGAGGACGGGGCGGTAGCGCCGCAGGAAGTCGGCGTACATCGCGGTGAGTTCGTCCAGGTCCCACCACGCGCGGACCTTCGACCGCAGGTCCCCGAAGGCGAAGTGGTCGCCGCTGAAGATGTCCACGTACGCGGACAGCCCGCGGCGCTCCAGGGTCCGCCGCGTCTCCCCCGCCAGGTTCCCCGGCGCCACCCACACCCCGGGCGCGGCGGTGCCGAAGCCCAGGCGGGTCAGGCTCGTGCGCAGCGCGTGCCGCTTCTCGCGCTCGGACTCGGGCACGGAGAACACGACGACGAGCCAGCCGTCGTCCGCGACGGCCCGGGCCCGCTCGAAGATCCGCACGTCGCCCTCGGCGAGCACCTCCAGGGTCGGGTCCGCGAGGGAGTAGCCGGCCGCGTTCTCGTGGCGCTCGCTACGGAGCACCCCGCGACGCTTCAGCCGGGAGATCGCCGACCGTACGGCCTGCCCCTCCGCCCCGAGGTCCGCCATGAGCCGCACCACGGACGCGACCGAGAGCCAGTTGTGCTCGCCTCGCGCGTACAGCCCGAAGACCGTGATGATCAGCTGGCCGAGGCGGGTGTCGCCACCGCCGGCGGCAACCGTGACCGGCTGAAGATCCGCTGTCATGCCAGCACGATAGCCATCAGTCGCCGTCGGCGAACACGTCGCGGGCACGCCCGGTGCCTGCCAACGGCTCTCGCCGCCCTGTCGGCGCGCGGTCGTAACGTGGCCGCGTGACCTCACACATACAGTCCTACGCCTACTTACATCCGTCGGCCGTGCACGAGTCCTCGGCCGGGCGGCGCACCCTCGCGCTGGAGACCTCCGGTGGTGCCACACCGGCAGGCGAGGCTGCCAATCCGCGGTTGTTCAGCGGATTCCTGACGGCGCCGGCCGTCGCGGCGGCGGCATTGCTCACGGTCGCCGACATCGCGGCCGCCCGTTACTACCGGCCCGCCGCGTCGGTCTCGCTGGACCCGGTGGTGACGGCCGACGGTGACCGGCTGCGGATGGAGTCCTTCTCCGGCTGCTGCGGCGCATACGCCCGCCTCGACGTGCTCGCGCCCGGCCTCGACGGCGACGACGTCGGCCACGGCACGACCAACGTCGACATCAACCTCCCCCTCCGGCGGGCGCTCGCCAGGCTCGGCGGGCTCGATCCGCTGCATCTGACTGTCGGACCCGACGAGTTGGCGGTCACCACCTTCGACGGCCGGTTCGTGGAGAGACAAGTCCCGCTGCCGGAGCGCTGGTTACGCGGCTTCGCCGAAGCACAGGTGCTCGCGGCGGGCTTCACCCTGCGCGCCGAGGTACCGGCAACGGAGGCGGCCGCCTTCCTGCGGACCCTGCCACGGCCCACCCTCCGGTCCGGTGCCCGCACGACGCGCTGGGTGGTGCCCGTGGGCGGCCGCACCCTGCGCCCCACGAGCAGGCCGGCGCCGGACGCCGTGTGCCTGCCGGGCCCCGAACGACTGCTGGCGCTCCAGCAGGTGCTGCGGCACGCGACGACCGTGCGGGTGTACACCCCGGACCTCGCGGAGTCCGACGCGGCAGCCGTCGCCTGGGAGCTCCAACTGCCAGGCATGCGGCTGACGTTGCTGCTCTCCCAGAACGCCTCACGGGGGTTCTCCGGCGAGGGCGGCGTACTCCACGACCTCGCCACCGGCGCGGCGGCGGACGACGCGGATCTGGTCTCGGCGCTGCTGGCCTGGGAGCCGAGGATCGACGTGGCCGAACTGTCCCGGCAGGCCGATCTGCCCGCCGGCCGGGTGCGCGCCGCGCTGACGGTCCTCGGGGCGTCCGGCCAGGTCGGCTACGACCTCGCGGAGGAGGCGTACTTCCACCGGCACCTGCCGTACTCGGTGGGCGACGCGGAGGCGCGCAACCCCAGGCTGCGGCGCGCGCGGGCGCTGGTCGCGGACGGGGCCGTACGGCTGGACGGCGCGCTGGCGTCGGTCGGCAAGGGCGACCACGGCCATCTCGTACGCGCCGACGACACGGGGCAACTGAGCTGCACGTGTCTGTGGTGGGCGAAGTACCGGGGAGGGCGCGGGCCGTGTACGCACGCGCTCGCCGTGCGCATGGTCCGGGACGCGGCGACGGAGGCGGCACGATGAAGCTGGTCGAACGTGTGACGGCCGGCGATGTCGCCGGAGTGGTCCGGGAACTGGGTGCGCTGACGCCGGATCAGCGAGGGGCGTGCACCGCCGAGTTGACAGCCCTGTTCGAGGTCATCGTCCGGCGTGAGAACACGGAGGCGGAGAGGATCGCCCTGTTCGCCGCCCGACTGGGGTGTCAGGTCACCCCCGAGGCCACGGCGGCCTGGATCCGGACGTACCCGTACTTCACGATGGACGCCTGGGCAGTGGACCTCCTGGACCTGTACCCCGCCGCATGGCGAGCCGAGTTGGTCGCGCACCTCGGCGAACGGGCGACGACCGCCGGTGCGGTGTTCGCGGTCACCGAGCACCTCGTCCGCGACACCGGATGTCCGCTGCCGGACTCGCACGAGTTCCTCCTGGCCTGGCTGTCCGACCGCGCCGACAACCAGGAGCGGCACCCGCGGGTGCTCGGCGGAGCACCGGGTGCCGACTTCCTGGAGCGGCTGCGCGCGGACGACTTCACCCCGAAGCTCCTCCCACTGGCCGTGGCCCGGCCGGGGCGCCTCGTCTTCGGTTGGCACACGTCGGAACGGCCGCTGGAAGCGCTCATCGGCCTCGCTGCCGAAGGCGTCGTGGACCGTGACGAGCTGATCCACAACCTCTTCGCGGACATGGTCGGCGATCCGCCGCACGGGACGCGGGCGGTGGTCACGCTGGATGCACTCGCGCTCACCCCGGCCGAACACGCCGGGGTGGCCCGCGAACGCGCCGCGCTGGTCGACCATCTTCTCGGGTGTCTTCTCGAAGACGGCACGCGCACGGAGATCGCGCCCTTCCTGGCGTTTCTGCGGGCCCTGGCCTCCACTCCGGCCGAGGAGGCGCTCGTGGTGAGGGACTACCTGGCGCTGCTGGACCGGTCGTTGCCGGTCGCCACGTACGCCCAGGACGTCCTGACCGGGCTGGACAAGGCGGGTTTGCTGGAGCCCGAGTTGCTCACCGAGGCGTGCGAACGGGTCCTGCTCCGCCCGGAGAAGAAGCTCGTGCGCGCCCAACTCGGATGGCTCGGCCGGGTGGCACGGCGGGATCCGGCGCGAGCGGGCCGGGCACTGGTCGACGCGGCGATGACCTTCGGCCACCGGGAGATGACACTGCAGGAGCAGGCGCTCAAGCTGGTCGCACAACATCTCAAGGCCGCGGGCGGGTCGGCGCTGCCGGAACTGCGGGCGGCCGCCGGACAACTCAGCCCGGGGCTCTCGGCACGGGCCGCCGAACTGCTCGGCGCACCCCGGGACACTGCCACCGAGCCATACGCGGACGTGCTGCCCGCCGTTCCCGAACCCCGCCCGGTGCCGGGCCCCATCGCGACGGCAGCCGAGGTGGCGCAGGAGGTCGCGGCCGTCGTCGCGAACGACAGGGACGTGGTGGCGTTCGAGCGCGCCCTGGACGGACTGGTCCGGCACGCCCACCTCGACCGGACCGCGCTGGCCGAGGCGCTGAAGCCGGTCGTGCGCAGGGAACCGAGGAGCAATGTCGACTGGGTGCAGTCCGACCTCTACGACGTGGCGAGCGCGGTGCGGGGTGACGAGCCGAGGCGACGGGCCGTCATGATGCGCCGGGCCGTCCACGTCACGCGGACCGGCCCGAGCGACAGCCACTCGCTGGCCGGCTCGATGCTCGCGGCGCGCCTGATCGAGGCGATGGACGTCATCGAGTCCGGCACACAGCCCTTCCTGCTGGCCGTGCCGACCCTCACCACCGGCGCGCTGGATGCCGCCGTCCTGGTGGAGCGGATCTCGGCGCTCGACGAACTCGGCGTCACCCCCGCGCCGGTGGACCTGGCACAGGCTCTGCTGCGCGTCATCCCGACGCCGGACGAACAGGTGCTGCGCGCGGCCGGGGCTCTCGGCTCCGACGCCGGGCAGCGGCTGGCACGCTGGCTGCGCGAGGGTGGCCCGGCGCACCAGGATTCGGAGCCGAAGGGGTGGCCCCACTGCAAGCCGCCGAAGCCCGCGTCGCAGGGGTGGTGGACACCCGCGCGGCCCGGAGCGGTCCTCGATCCCCCGCTGCCGCCGGTCGCCGCGGCCCTGCTCGGGCCGTACGTCGGCAACCGAGGCCTGGCCGACCCGATGGCACCCTTCTGGGTGGCACAACTGCCGCACCACCGCGAGGAGTTGATGGCCCGCGACTACTTCGAGCCGCGCATGTCCCAGCGAGGGTGGCCCCGCAATCTGCCGTACGTCGTGGAGTCCGGCGGTCCCGCCGGCTACTCGGTGCACCTCGCGCTGGCGTTCGGACTGATCTGGCAGATGGAGAGCGACGCGGTGGTGGACGCCGTGCTGGTGCTCGCCGCACGGAGACAGTTGGACACGGGACTGCTCGGCCGCCAACTGGAGGCGCTGCTGAACCACGGGTGGCCCCACGCGGACAAAGCAAGCGACTCCCTGCGTGCCGCCGCCGAGACGGGCGCCTACGCCACCGTATGGTCCGTACTCGAAGCCGCCCTGCCCGGCCTGTTGCGCGAAACCCCCGTCCGGGGCACGGCACACCTCCTCTCACTCGCCGTCGAGTGCGCTTCACGCTGCGAGGCCAAGGGAGAGATCACCGAGGTCACAGCGGTGGCCGAGCGCAGCGCGTCGAGCCAGGTGGTGAAGAACGCCAGGCTGCTGCGCGACGCGTTGCGCTGAGGGGACGCGGGAACGGTCCCGCCCGCTCACGGGCGGGACCATCACCACGGCTACCGGGCAGCCGGTGTCCCGTCGGACGCCAAGCCCGATGCCGTCGCCGGGGCGTAGCCGACGGGCCGGGTGGTCAAGAACGCCAGGCTGCCGCGCGACGCGCTGCACTGAGGAGACGCCGGAACGGCCCCGCCCGCTCACGGGCGGGACCATCACCACGGCTACCGGGCGACCGGAGTCCCATGGGACGCCAAGCCCGATGCCGTCGCCGGGGCGTAGCCGACGGGCCGGGTGGTCAAGAACGCCAGGCTGCCGCGCGACGCGCTGCACTGAGGAGACGCGGGAACGGCCCCGCCCGTTTTCGGGCGGGACCGTCACCACGGCTACCGGACGACCGGAGTCCCGTCGGACGCCAAGCCCGATGCCGTCGCCGGGGCGTAGCCGACCGGCCGGGTGGTGAAGACTCCCCGGCCCTGCGTCCGGCTGCGGAGCCGGGTCGCGTAACCGAACAGCTCGGCCAGCGGCACGGTGGCGGTGAGCACCACCGTGGCCGTGCCCGCTCCGCCTCGTGTGGTGGAGCCGGAGACCCGGCCGCGGCGGGCGGCCAGGTCGCCGAGCACCCCGCCGACGGCGTCGTCGGGTGCCGTGACCGTGACCTCGACCACCGGTTCCAGGATGACCACCGCGCACGCGCGCAGTGCCTCCCTGAGCGCGAGCCGCCCGGCCGTCCGGAACGCCATCTCCGAAGAGTCCTTCGGATGGGTGGCGCCGTCGGTCAGGACAACGCGCAGCCCCGTCACCGGATGACCGCCGAGCGGCCCTTCGCCCAGCGCGTCCCGGCAACCGGCCTCCACGGCCCGGACGTACTCCTGCGGTACCCGTCCGCCGACGACGACCGACCGGAACTCGAAGCCCGTCGCACCGTCGATGGTCGTGACCGAGGGGACCGGCAGCGGTTCCACGTCGAGGACGACATGCGCGAACTGCCCGGCGCCACCGTCCTGTTTGACGTGTCGGTGGACGTGTCCGGTGACCCCGCGTACGACCGTCTCCCGGTACGCCACCTTCGGCCGGCCGACCCGGACGTCCAGCCCGTGGGCGCGCCGGATCTTCTCCACCGCCACCTCCAGATGCAGTTCGCCCATGCCGGACAGCACGGTCTGACCGGTTTCGGGGTCGGTCCGTACGACCAGCGAGGGATCCTCCTCGACCAGCCGCGCCAGCGCCGACACCAATCGGTCCGTATCGGTTCGGGTACTGGCCTCGACCGCGACGGAGACGACCGGTTCCGCCGTGGTCGGCGGTTCCAGGACCAGCGGAGCCCCCGGCGCGCACACGGTCGCACCGGCACGGACGGCCTTCAGCCCGACCACCGCGACGATGTCCCCGGCCACCGCCCGGTCCAACTGGGCGTGCCGGTCGGCCTGTACGCGCAGGATCCGGCCGATCCGCTCGGTGCGCAACGCGCCCGCGTCCCACACTGCCACGGCTTCTCCCTTCCCGATCGTTCCCGAGTACACCCGCAGGTACGTCAGCCGCCCGGTGGCAGTGGCGTTCACCTTGAACGCCAGCGCCGCGAACGGCGCCGCCGGATCGGCGGCCCGTTCCTCCTCCCCGCCGTCCCGGCCGCGGACACCCCGCACGGCGGGCACGTCCAACGGCGAGGGCAGGTACGCCACCACGGCGTCCAGCAGCGGTTCGATCCCCCGGTTCCGGTAGGCCGAGCCGCACAGCACGACCACACCGTCACCGGTGCGGGTCAGGTCGCGCAGTGCGCCTTCGAGGGTCCGCGCGGAGAGGTCGGACTCCGCGCAGAACTCCTCCAGTGCGCCGGGATGGAGTTCGGCGACCGCTTCTTCCAGCACCCGACGCCGCCGCCGGGCTTCTTCGAGCAGGCCATCGGGTACGGGCCCCTCCTCGACCGAGTCACGGCCGTCGACCCAGACCAGCGCCCGCATGCGCAGCAGATCGACGACCCCGCTGAACCCGTCCTCCACGCCGATCGGCAGCTGTAGGACCAGCGGGGCCGGATGCAGCCGCTCCCGGATCGACTCGACCGCCGCGTCCAGGTCGGCGCCGGCACGGTCCAGCTTGTTCACGAAGGCGATGCGCGGCACCCCGTACCGGTCGGCCTGCCGCCACACCGACTCACTCTGCGGTTCGACCCCCGCGACGGCGTCGAACACCGCGATCGCCCCGTCGAGCACCCGCAGCGACCGTGCGACCTCATCGGAGAAGTCGACGTGTCCCGGGGTGTCGATGAGATTGATCCGATGCCCGTCCCAGGCACAGCTCACCGCCGCGGCGAAGATGGTGATGCCACGGTCACGCTCCTGCGAATCGAAGTCCGTGACGGTCGTGCCGTCATGGACCTCGCCCCGCTTGTGCGTGGTCCCGGTGACATACAGGATCCGCTCGGTGACGGTGGTCTTGCCGGCGTCGACGTGGGCGAGGATGCCCAGATTACGGACGGTGGTCAGCGGGTTGACGAGATCGCGGTGCAGTTCGGTACGCACGGCCCATGGCCTTTCAGAATGATCCAGAAGGGGTCGGCGCAATTCCCGGACGAACGGGCCATGACCTACGGCACTCCCGAACCGGCGCAACCACGGAAGGACGCGCATGCGGGGCGGGGCGTGCAGAGATCAGGTGTTCGTCAGGGTCATCCGGTCCCGGCCGCGCAGCCGGCACCGGACACCCGAAGACACGAGGATCACCTCGTACCGCGACGGGGGAACAACAACAGCGGTGCGGTAACGCATGGCCGGGCTCCCCTCATTCGTCACGGGGCGCGCCGCGGTGGTACGCGGTGCGCGTGGTGGGGCGAGTGTAGGGAACCGGACGGGGGCGGGGCACCGGATTTTTCCGCCTCGCACGACAGGCCTCCGCACCGAACTGGTGCCCGAGCCTCGTCCTTGCCCGTCACAGGCCTGTCCGTCGCCGGCCTGTGAGGAACCTTGACGAGCATCGGCGGCGCGAGGAGATTGACGGGACCGAGCCGACGGCGTAGCAGCGGATCCATCTCAACACCCCGCCGACCGGCTCCGGTTGGGGGCGTCATGGCTGTCCGAACACTCTTCCGACTGGCCGTCGGATTCGCCACGTCGATGGCGGTCGCGACCTCAACCGCACTGGTGGGCAGCGCGCAGGCATCTCCTCGCCCGACGGCCGCGGATCCGGTGGTGATCACGGAGTGGAACGCCGTCGCGGTGCGGACGATCTTCACGGAAGCGCAACAGGCGTCGCCGGTGGGGCAGTTGTATCTGGGCTTCGTCTCGATCGCCGTGCACGACGCGGTGGCGGCCGTGGACGGCAGGTACGCGCCGTACGCGAAGCAGCCGCGCGCCCACCGGCACGCCTCCCCACAGGCCGCCGCGGCGACGGCCGCGTACAAGGTCCTCAGCCACTACTTCCCGGCGTCCGCGCAGGCTCTCGGCTCCGACTACGCCGCCTCCCTCGCGAAGATCCCCGAGGGCGTCGGCAGGACCCACGGCATCCGGGCGGGAGAGGCGGCCGCCGCCACCCTCGTACGGCTGCGCACGGGCGACGGCCGCAACGCCGATGTGACGCTGGACGTGACCCCCGCGCCGGGGGTGTGGCGTCCGACGCCGCCCGCGTTCGCGCCGATGGCGGTTCCCTGGCTCGGGTTCGTACGGCCCCTGCTGCTCAAGTCGCCGATCCAGATCCGGCTGCCCGGCCCCTACGCCCTCAACAGCACCGCGTACGCACGGGACTTCGCCGAGGTGAAGGCGATGGGCGCGGCTTCCGGGGGTACGCGGACGCCGGCGCAGACCGAGACCGCCAGGTTCTGGAACGACAACGTGCCCCGCCAGTACCAGACCGCGTTCCGTGACCTGGCCACCCGCCGCCATCTCGGCATCGACGACAGCGCGCGGATGTTCGCCCTCCTCAACGCGACCGCCGCGGACGCGGCCATCGCCTGCTGGCGCGGCAAGTACGACCACGCCTACTGGCGTCCCGTCACGGCGATCCAGCTCGCCGACACCGACGGCAACCCGGCCACCACGCCCGATCCGGCATGGAGCCCACTGGTGCCGACCCCGCCCTACCCGGAGTACCCGAGTGGGCACGCCTGCCTCACCGGGCCCACCGCGGCCGGCCTCAGCCAGCTGTTCGGGGCGCGGCACATCGACCTGACGGTGGACTCGGCCGTCACCGGAACGACCCGGCACTACGCCACCGCGGACGCGCTGAACCAGGAGACGATGAACGCCCGGATCTGGCTGGGCATCCACTTCCGCAAGGCGATGACCGACGGCAACCGACTGGGCCGCGAGGTGACCCGTTGGGCGGTGGGGCGCTACTTCCAGCCCGTCGGCCGGTGACCTTCACGCCCCGCTGCCACGCCGCTGCTCCGGGCGGGCCGGGGCGATGATGGTGGCGGCGCGGCCCGGCGGCACGGGACTGTCCGCTCCGAGCACTTGGCAGCGCGCCGGCCCGTGCCGGGACCACAGGGCGGCCGTCCACGCACAGAGCAGTGCGTCGATGAGGTCTTCCCGGTGCTTGTAGTCGGCGGCCCGTTGAGGTGAGGGCTCGTCGAGCAGCCGGCGGGAGACCGGGTGCGAGGCGAGCAGGAGCGGCGGATCGGCGGTGGCCAGGCCCGCCATGCGCGCGATGAGCCTGTCGCACTCCGCTGCCCTCACGGCCCGCCATCGTGTCGTCGGCACGCGCACCGGCCGGCGCTTGTAGGTGGGGCGTTCCTGGTCGTAGCCGAACTCGGAGGCCCCGACCAAGGTCGTGTACGGATAGCACTCGGACATGACCATCCCGCCCGTCGGAGGCCCGTCCCTGCCGTCGTCGTAGACCCAGCCGGACTCCTGCAGCCCTTCCCGCAGGAGAACACCGGCCAGGCGGGGAGAGTTCTGGTTGGTGCTGTTCGCGCTCACCTTCCAACGTCCGTACCTCTGGCCGACCTCCCGCTCGCACGGTCGCTGGCCGGCCGGATTGTCGACGACCAGCGGTGCGTCGACAAAGGCCAGGGCGGATCCGCCGACGGCCGTCCTGGCAAGCCAGGACTTCGTCTCCTCGATCCCACGGGTCCAGCCGCACTCGAGCACCGTGCCGCTACGGTCGACAGCAGCTACCCCGGTCTCATTGGGCTTGGCGCGAGCTCCGCCGTGCGCCCAGGCGAGGTCGATGCCGATGAACCGCTCCGTCTCCATGCAGCGGTAATACCAGATGGCGACGGACCCATTAAAGAAACGCTTGCGTTTCGTTCATAGCCACCGTAGCGTATGTGTACGAAACCGTTTCGTATTGATGGGAGCCCGGGGCGTGCACAGTCGCAGCAGTGGCAAGCCCGACGTGCCGCGTGGGGCGGGGTCCAAGGAGCTGGTCCCGACCGTCGTAGCGCGGGCTTCGCGATGACGGCCTCTCCGGTGCTCCTGGCCGTCGTCCTCTCCCTGGTCTCCGCGGTCTGCTACGCCACAGCCGCCGTGGTCCAGGAACGGACGGCCGCCGGGACGCCGGACCTGCGGGGCGCGCTCGCCCGTGGCTCGTGGTGGTGGGCCGTCCTCCTCAACGCCACCGGCGCGCTGCTGCACGTGGTCGCCCTGCGGTACGGGCCGCTGACCCTGGTGCAGCCGCTCGGCGCGCTGACCCTCGTGGTGGCGGTGCCGCTGGGCTCGCTGGCCGCCCGCCGCCGCACCTCGGGCACCCAGTGGCGCGGCATGGCCCTCACCCTCGCCGGGCTGACCGCGCTGCTGACCGCCACCGCCTCGGGCAACGCGCCGGACAACACGCTGGGCACCACCGAGGTGCTGCTGGTCGCACTCGCCGCCGCCACCGTCATCGCGGCGCTGATCCGCTTCGCCCCTGGCGGCCTCGGCTTCGCGGCGGCCTCCGGCATCGCCTCCGGAGTCGGCTCCACGCTGGCCCAGAAGCTCGCCGTCGGGCCGGCGCTGTCCTGGAGCGTGGCGGCGGTGGCGGTCCTCACCGTCGCGTTCGCCGCGGCGGGGCTGGTGCTCTCCCAGAAGGCATACCGCAGCGGCCTCGGCGGCCCTCTCGCCCTGCTCACCCTCGTCAACCCGGTCACCGCGTCCGTCATCGGCATCACCTTGCTCGGCGAAGGCTTCCAGTACGGCGCGGCCGGCACCCTGCTCGCCCTCGCCGGCGCCTTGACCGCCGCCCGCGGGGTGGTCCTGCTCAGCCGGCCCGAGCCCCCACAAGACCATCCCGACCACCTCGACGGCGGCCACGACCGGCCCCGCGTACCACGCCCCACAAGGCCGGACACCGTGCCGGGGCTGCTACCCACACGGCTTCTCACCGGCACGAGCCGGGCAATCTGAAATGGAGAACACGAACATGACGGTTACTACGGCTCTTCAGCTGCGTCCTCGGACGACCGTGCGTGCGGCGGGCCTGGTGGACGTGCCCGCCGTGGTGCGCCTGATCGCCCCGTCCCCGCCTCCTCCCCCGCTCTCGGGTCCGGGCCCGGACCTGGAGTGCTCCGCACTTGACTGGGAGCAGACACAGAGCGCCATGCGGCTGGTGCTGGCCCACCACACTCTCGAAGAGGGCCAGGTATGGGTGGCCGAGCGTGAGGACGGCACGCTCCTCGCGGCCGCCATCTGGCTGCCGCCCGGCACCGGGTCCGAGCCCCCCGACACCCGCTTCAGCAGCCTCTTCTCCCGTGAGCTCGCCATCGGCCCGCAGGAACGCCCGGTGCTGCCGACGGAGCTGAAGGAGGCGTGGCCCGACGTGCCGCACTGGAAGGTGGTCGTCGTCGGCGCGCTGGACGACACCAGCGCCTGGGACCACACCGTGGCCGCCGACCTGCTGGCGCCGGGGCTGCGCACCGTCGACGCGCAGGACGCGATCGCCGTCGCGGTCATGATCTCCGCCCGCCACGGGGACCAGCTGCGGCCCCTCGGGTTCCGTCGGCCGCGTGAGGTCCACCCAAGGCCGGGCGCGAGCGCGTGGCTGACGACTCGTCACCCGACGGTCCTGGCGGGCGGCTGACGCGGCACTCACACGGACGAGCGAGACCGGGGCAGGGCCCCTTCGTGAACCTATCCGGGCCGTACGGGCGACCGGACCGAGCAGGATTCGAGAAGCGCCGACCCTCGAACCGCAACTAGCGTGACCGCCATGGACATCTCCCGGCGCGCGAGCTGCCTCCCACCTGACGTCCCGCGACGGAGCGTGCGTCGATCACCCCGTACAGCTGGTTGCGCATATCCTCACGCCGCGTCCAGTCTTGGCGCGAGGTGGACGAGCTGCCCGGCCGCGAGCTGATCCGCGACGGCCGCCGGCCGGCCTGAAGCCTCGGCCGGATCCAGCCAGGCGACGCCGACGGAGACCGCGGACGCGGTCCCGCCCGACAGATGGAGACACGATGAGCACGGCCAAGAGGACGGGCACCCCCTCGCCTGAGCTGCACGCCGCCGACAGCCACGATCTGATCCGCGTGCACGGCGCGCGCGTGAACAACCTCAAGGACCTCAGCATCGAGATCCCGAAGCGCCGTCTCACGGTGTTCACCGGCGTCTCCGGCTCCGGCAAGAGCTCGCTGGTGTTCGACACGATCGCCGCGGAGTCGCAGCGGCTGATCAACGAGACCTACAGCGCCTTCGTGCAGGGGTTCATGCCGACGCTGGCGCGCCCCGAGGTCGACGTCCTCGACGGTCTGACCACCGCGATCAGCGTCGACCAGCGGCGGATGGGCGGCGACCCCCGCTCGACGGTCGGCACCGCCACCGACGCCAACGCGATGCTGCGCATCCTCTTCAGCCGGCTCGGCAAGCCGCACATCGGCCCGCCCAGCGCGTACTCCTTCAACACCGCCTCGGTCCACGCCAGCGGTGGGATCACCGTCGAACGCGGTGCCGCCAAGACCAAGACCGTGAAGGCGACCTTCAGCCGCACCGGCGGCATGTGTACGCGCTGCGAGGGCCGGGGCTCGGTCTCCGACATCGACCTCACCCAGCTCTACGACGACTCCAAGTCGCTCGCCGAGGGCGCGTTCACCATCCCCGGCTGGAAGTCGGACAGCCAGTGGACCGTGCAGGTCTATGCCCAGTCCGGTTTCGTCGACCCGGACAAGCCGATCCGCCTGTACACCAAGAAGGAGCTTCAGGCCTTCCTCTACGGGGAGCCGGTCAAGGTCAAGGTCAACGGCGTCAACCTCACCTACGAGGGACTGATCCCCAAGATCCAGAAGTCGTTCCTGTCCAAGGACAAGGAGGCGCTGCAGCCGCACATCCGGGCGTTCGTGGAGCGGGCGGTCACCTTCGCCACCTGCCCCGAGTGCGAGGGCACCCGGCTGACCGAAGGGGCCCGCTCGTCGAAGATCAACCGGAAGAGCATCGCCGACGCCTGCGCGATGGAGATCAGGGACCTGGCCGAGTGGGTCCGCGGCGTCAAGGAGCCGTCGGTGGCGCCGCTGCTCACCGCGCTCCAGCAGACCCTCGACTCCTTCGTGCAGATCGGTCTCGGCTACCTCTCGCTCGACCGGGCGTCGGGCACGCTGTCCGGCGGCGAGGCGCAGCGCGTCAAGATGATCCGCCATCTCGGCTCCTCGCTCACCGACGTCACCTACGTCTTCGACGAGCCCACCGCGGGCCTGCACCCGCATGACATCCAGCGGATGAACAACCTGCTGCTGCAGCTGAGGGACAAGGGCAACACCGTGCTCGTCGTGGAGCACAAGCCGGAGGTGATCGCGATCGCCGACCATGTCGTCGACCTCGGCCCCGGCGCCGGTACGGCGGGCGGCACCGTCTGCTTCGAGGGCACCGTCGAGGGGCTGCAGGCCAGCGACACCATCACCGGCCGCCACCTCGACGACCGGGCCTCCCTGAAGGAGGAGGTGCGCAAGTCCACCCGTGCGCTGGAGATCCGCGGCGCGACGGCGAACAACCTGCAGGGCGTCGACGTCGACATCCCGCTCGGGGTGCTCAGCGTCATCACCGGCGTCGCCGGCTCCGGAAAGAGCTCGCTCGTGCACGGGTCGATCCCCACCGAGGAGGGCGTGGTGTCGATCGACCAGAGTCCGATCCGCGGTTCGCGGCGCAGCAACCCGGCGACGTACACCGGGCTGCTCGAGCCGATCCGCAAGGCGTTCGCGAAGGCCAACGACGTGAAGCCCGCGCTGTTCAGCGCCAACTCCGAGGGCGCCTGCCCCACTTGCAACGGCGCCGGTGTCATCTACAGCGACCTCGGGATGATGGCCGGCACCGCCACCACCTGCGAGGACTGCGGCGGCAAGCGGTTCGACGCGTCGGTGCTCGAGTACCGCCTCGGCGGACGCGACATCAGCGAGGTGCTCGCGATGCCGGTGACCGAGGCCGAGGAGTTCTTCGGCACCGGCGAGGCGCACACACCGGCCGCACACAAGATCCTCCAACGGCTCGCCGATGTCGGGCTCGGCTATCTCACCATCGGCCAGCCGCTCACCACCCTGTCCGGCGGCGAGCGGCAGCGGCTCAAGCTGGCCACCCACATGGGAGACAAGGGCGGCGTCTACGTCCTGGACGAGCCGACCACCGGCCTCCACCTCGCCGACGTCGAGCAGCTGCTCAACCTGCTGGACCGGCTCGTCGACTCCGGCAAGTCGGTCATCGTCATCGAGCACCATCAGGCGGTCATGGCGCACGCCGACTGGATCATCGACCTCGGCCCCGGCGCCGGCCACGACGGCGGCCGACTCGTCTTCGAGGGCACCCCCGCCGACCTGGTCGCCGCCCGCTCCACCCTCACCGGCGAGCACCTCGCGGCCTACGTCGGCGGCTGACTGTCGACCACTTGACCGGGACCTGCTGCGAGGCGAGCCGGATGCTCGCCTCGCAGCCGTCCGCGGGACACGGCCCGGCACCTACTGGACGAGCTCCCACTCCTGCGAGCCGTCCGTAGCCGCGTTCTGCAAGGTGAGCGCCGCTCCGTCGGAGGCACCGGTCAGGTACAGGCTCGTGTTCTTGACCGACTGGAGCTTGTAGAACCCGTCGGTGGTCCTGACGAGGTTCCAGCTGCCGGTGGAGCTGTTGTCGACCCACTGGCCGATCCGCTGACCGGCCGTGGCGTTGCCCGTCCAGATGGCTGCCGCGCGGCCACCCGACTTGTTCAGCAGCGTCACGCCGCCGTTCGGTTCGGTCACCACGTGCCAGTACTGGGTGTCCGGGTTCGCCGCGGAGCCGGGCTCCTCCAGCACGACGTCGGGAACGTCTCCGTTGCCGATGTTCGCGTCGTTGGTCTTGTTGCCGGTGCCGATCACCTGGTCGGTCTTCCGGTTCACCAACTGGTGGTAGGCGCCGGCGGAGTGGCCGAGGTCGACCTCGGCGTAGGCGATCGTCGAGGTGCCCTGGTTGTTGAGTATCGCAATACGGCCAGTGCCCTCGACGTACTGCAGGTTGCGGCTGTAGCCGGCCTTCGAGGTCGTCTGGTACTCCTTCCAGGCGCCGTCGCCGCGTCCGCTCTCGTTGACCCAGACGTTGCCGCTGCCGGCCGCGTTGTAGACCAGGCTGCCGCCGGGAAGCCTGATGAGGACCGGGCTGCCGCCCGTCGCGAGCGCACGGGAGCCGGTGGCGAGGGGCAGTGAGGTGACGCCGGTGCCGGTCGGGGAACCGCGGTAGAACTCCAGGGGGTTGTCGGCGATCACGTATCTGGTGTTGGCGCCGCCGCCCCAGTACTCGTAGGTGAGGAGCCACTTGCCGTCCGAGGTCCGGACGACGTTCGTCATGCCCGGCCGCCCGCCGCCGATCTCCGTCTTGCCGCCGCCCATGTCCTGGGTCAGGCCCGCGATGTCGACGATGGGGGCGCTCCACTGCGCGCTACGGCCGTCCCAGGTCTTGTGGGCGAGGATCTGGCCGTGCGAATCCGTGGCGGTGCCGTTCGCGGGGTCCAGGGTCGGCACGCCGGTGGTCGCGTTGAAGCCGGTGTAGTCGTTCTCGTCGGAGTAGTAGCAGACGAGTTGGCCCTTGTAGACCATCAGGTACGGCTCCCAGAGGGGGTCCACCTGCTTGCTCGTGTTGGCGGTGGCGACGTTCTGGCCGATCGCGCCCGCGCTGCCGCCCTGCCAGCCGCCCGTCGCGACGACGTTGACGACCTTCCACGACGCGCCCTCGTCGGTGCTGGAGTACAGGGCGATCGCCAGGTCCTTGCGGTCGCCGTCGTTCGACGGCGTCCAGTTCGGGTCGGCCGCCTTGTGCTCCTTGTAGTAGGCGTCGTCGCCCGACACGACGCTCGCGAGGAGCAGCGTGCCCTGCTTCAGGTTCCCGACGTCCTGCGGAAGCGTGTAGAGGTACGGGTTCGTCCAGTTGCTCGTGTACTTCGCGTACTGGGGGTCGCTGGACAGGTACGCGGGAGCCTTGACCTCGGACAGCGGTTGCCACGTCGTGCCGTGGTCGTCGCTCTTGTACACCGGGAGCGTCTGCCGGTCGGCGCTGCCCGTCGCGGTCACGACGGTGGACTTCTCGAACGAGGCGACGAGGCGTCCGCCGGGCAGTTGCGCCGACTTCGGGTAGACGGCGCAGTTGCCCCGCCCCTTCAGGCACGGTTCGCTGCCGAGCTGATAGAGGATCCCGCCCGTCGGGTTGTACGCCTGCGCACTGGTCATGGGGATCGCCAGCATCGCGGATGCCGCGACGAACGTACCCAGGGCCTTCATCGCTCTGCTTCCTTGCACAGCTACTCCTTCGGGGAGACGAGTACGCGTACGTCCCACGGGCCGAGCTCCAGCGCCGAACCCCTGGGGAGGGACGTGCCGTTCAGGGCGTCGGAGAGGCCGACCGGCGCCGTTGCGCGGGCGGGCTCCCAGCTCCAGTTGTGGACGATGTGCACCCGGCGTCCGTCGGGCGCCGTGCCGGTGGTCGCCGTGACGGACTCCGGCAGGTCGCCCCAGCCGCTGCGGGCGGCAGGTGCCAGCCACTGGGTCAGCGCGCGGGCGACGTCACGGCCGGGCACGGTGCCGACGTACGTGACGCGGCCCGCTCCGTGCCGGCGGGTGGTGACGGCGGGCCAGCGGCCGAAGTGCGGGTGCTCGTACGCGGCGAGGACGTCGGCGTCGGTGACGGTGAGGCCGTCGGCCCAGGCCGTCGCCTTGGCGTTCTCCGGCAGCGTGAGCGGACTCCCGGGCACCGCGCGTACCGGGATGTCGCTCACCAGGTTGCTGAACTCGTCGTACGACACCCCCGCGGCGTCGGTGAGGCGTGCGGGGGCACTCTCGTGCCGGGCCCGTGCCTCGTGGTCGGCGTAACCCGTGCGCGGGCCGAGGACCAGGTGGCCGCCCGCGTGGGCGTAGGCGGCGAGCCAGTCGAGCGTGGTGTCGTCGGCGACGTACAGGGCGGGGACGACGAGGACGGGGTGGCGGCGTGCGCCCTCCTCCGGGGTCAGGCCCGCCCGTTCCCCGCGCGGGTCCTGCAGTTGGCGGGCGTGGACGATGCGGACCTGTCGTCCGGCTTCGAAGGCTCCGCGGTAGAAGGGGTCGAGGATGCGGTGGTAGGAGGCCGGATCAGGTTCTCCGTCGGGGGTCGCGAGGGGCGGGTGCTTCTGCATCAGCCACTTGCTGGGGGTGGAGTAGACGATCGTGATGTCGGAGTCCGGCTCAAGACCGGCTACGAGCGGGCCGACGGCCTCGAACTCGGCTCCCAGCCGGGCGATTTCCGCGTACGTGCGGCCCGGTCGGCCGCTGTGCGGCAGCACACCGCCCCAGTAGGTCTCCGCTCCGAAGCGCAGGGTCTGCCACTGCCAGTACTCGATCATGCGGGCCCCGCGGCCGACGAGGGCCCAGGCGGCCTGGCGCCACTGTCCGTCGTAGGCGGGGCGGTTGTCCCACGGGTAGCCGATGGAGGCCGCGTTGGTCTCGGTGACCAGGAACGGCTCCTGGCGGGAGGAGAACATCCAGTCGGCGGTCTGGTACAGGGCCCACGTGCCGGTCGTCTTCCAGACCTGCTGGTGGTTGTCGGGCGTGGGGTCGGGCAGCAGCAGGCCGTCCTGCATGGCGTAGTACGGGTTGCCGGTGGCGATGTCGAGGCGGTCGGTGAGCTCGTCGTCCTCAACTGCGGGGCGGGTGTAGGAGATGCAGGTGGTGACGAACTGCTCGGGGCGGGCGTACTCGCGGACGATGTCGGCCTGCCAGCCGATGAACTCGGTGCACTCGCGGGCCTGGAACTCCCGCCAGGCCACGTCGTACTGGGGCTGGGCGTTGCCGTCCGGCGTCCACAGGTCGGCCCAGGTGGACAGCCGGTGGGACCAGTACACCAGGCCCCATTCACGGTTGAGGGTCTCGACATCGCCGTACCGGTCGCGCAGGTGGTCGGTGAAGCGCTGGAAGACGCCGTGGTTGTGGAAGAGCTCAAGGCCCGGTTCGTTGTCGACCTGGAAGCCGATGACGGCCGGGTGGTCGGCGTACCGGGCGACGACCTTCCGGATGATCCGCTCGGCGTGGAACCGGAACGCGGGGTGCGTGAAGTCGACCTCCTGCCGGGCGCCCCAGCCGATGCGCTCGCCGGTCCGCCGCTCGCCGGTGATCTCCGGGTACTGGCGGGCCAGCCACGGCGGCACGGCGTACGTCGGGGTCCCGAGGACGACGGAGATACCGCGTTCGTGGGCGCCGTCCAACACCGGCCGGAGCCAGTCGAGTTCGAAACGCCCGTTCTCGGGCTCCCAGGTGGACCAGACCGATTCGCCGACCCGGATGACGGTGAAGTGCGCGTCGGCCATCAGGTCGAGGTCGGTCTTGAGCTGCTCGTCGGGCCGTACGTCCGGGCCGTACGCGGGGTGGTACTCGTGGTAGTAGGCGGCACCGAACAGAACGCGGGCGGGCAGATCCGCCATGGACAAACCTCCGGGGTGCAGGGGGTGTTGGGGGGTGCTACTGCTTCACGCCGCCGGTGGCCAGGCCGCTCTGCCAGTACCGCTGGAGCATCAGGAAGGCCAGGACGAGCGGGACGATCGAGATCAGGGAGCCGGTCACGACCAGGGCGATCAGGTCGCTGCTGGCTCCGGCGCCGCCGTTCTGCGCCTGGTCGGCCCAGCGGGACAGGCCGACCGTGATGGGGTACAGGTTCGGGTCGTTGAGCATGATCAGCGGCAGGAAGTAGTTGTTCCAGGTGGCGACGAGCGTGAACAGCACAACGGTCACCAGGCCGGGTGCGAGCAGCCGCAGCGCGATGGTGCAGAAGATCCGGAACTCTCCGGCGCCGTCCACGCGGGCCGCCTCGATGAGGCTGTCGGGGACGGCGTCCTCGGCGTAGATCCGCATGAGGTAGAGGCCGAAGGGGCTGATGAGGGAGGGCAGGATGACCGCCCACGGGGTGTTGACCAGGCCCGCCTTGGCGAAGAGCAGGTAGGTGGGGATGGCCAGCGCGGTGGTCGGGATCATGATCGCGCCGAGTACGAGGTTGAAGGCGGCGCCGTGGCCGCGGAACCGGTACTTGGCGAACCCGTAGCCGGCGGCGGCCGCGAGCAGCGCGGCGCCGAGTGCGCTCGCCCCGGCGTAGATGACCGTGTTGAGCAGCCAGCGTCCGAAGACGCCGTCGTCCTGGGTGAAGGTGGCCTTGATGTTCGCGAGCAGTTGCGGCGCGTCGGAGAACCACAGGCCGAAGCTGTTGAACAGGTCCTGGGTGCTCTTGGTGGAGGCGACGAGCAGCCAGAACAGCGGCAGCAGGAAGTAGCCGAGGACGGCCAGCATGGCGATGGTGAGCGGGGTGCTGCGGCGGTGGGCCGAGGACCGGCGCCGCGAGCGGGCCTCCACGGGCAGCCGTTTCGCCGTCGAGGTGGTCGGGGCCGCGGGTGTCACGGTGGTCATGAGGTCCTCCTGCGGTTCGCGGTGAGCAGGAAGGCGTACGACACGATCACGATGACCAGACCGAGGATGAAGGACACCGTGGCCGCGTAGTTGGTCTGCTGGCTGATGAAGGCCACGGAGTAGGCGTAGATGTTGGCGGTGTAGGAGCTGTCGATGACGTCCGGGGCGACCTTCGTCAACAGGTTGGGTTCGTTGAACAGTTGGAAGCTGCCGATCACCGAGAACAGCAGGGTGAGGGTCAACGCCGGTCGCAGCGCGGGGAGTTTGATGGACCAGGCGATCCGCCAGGCTCCGGCGCCGTCCATGGCGGCTGCCTCGTACAGCTCGGCAGGGACGGTGCGCAGCGCGGCGTACAGGATGATCATGTTGTAGCCGACGAACTCCCAGGTCACGATGTTCGCAAGGCTGCCGAGCATCCAGCTGTCGCTGAGGAAGTCCGGGGCCGGCAGGCCGAGATCGTGGCTGATCTGGGCGAAGGGGCCGAAGTCGGGGCCGTAGAGGTAGCCCCACATGAGGGTGGCGATCACGCTCGGGACGGCGTAAGGGACGAAGATGCCGAGCCGGATCACCCGGGAGAGCCGCAGCAGGCCGCTGTCCAGCGCGAGCGCGAAGACGAGGGCGAGGAACAGCATCACGGGAACCTGGATGACGAAGAACAGCGCCACGCGGCCGATGCCCTCGATGAGGAGCGGGTCCTTCAGGGCCGTCACGTAGTTGTCCAGGCCGACGAACGAGGAGCCGCCGATCAACTTCTCCTGGAACAGGCTCAGATAGGCGGCGTAGCCGAGCGGGGCGAGGAAGAGCAGCAGGAACAGCACCATGAACGGGGCGATGAACAGTGCGCCTGCCGTGCCGTGGCGCCGGCGGGGCGGGGACTTCGTGCGGGCGGACGCCTTGGTGGCCGCCGCTGTGGTGGTGGCCATCGTCAGCCTCCCTTGACCGTGAAGCCCTGGCCCTTGGCGAAGGTCGTGATGCGCGACTGCCACGCACCGAGTGCGCGGACGGTGTCGGACTTGTCGGCGAGGGACTTGCCGACGGTCTCGGTCCAGTCCGTGGCCACCCGGTCGAGGAACGGCGGCCACTGGAAGGCGGGGTCGACCTGGGTGCTGACGTCCGCGAAGACCTCGTTGACCTTCTGGCCGCCGTAGAAGTCGGGCGCGTCCCCGAGGAAGCTCGTGTCGGCGAGCAGTGCCTTGGTCGCAGGGAAGAAGAACTGCTCGGTCGCGAACATCTTGGCGCTCGCGGGGTCGCTGTTGAGGAACTGCGCGAACACCGCCGCCGCGATCGGGTTCTTGGTGGAGCGGATCACCGCGGTGGTCGAGCCGCCCCAGTTGCCCGAGCTGGGCTTGGCGGCGTCCCACTGCGGCAGCGGGGCGGCGCGCCACTTGCCCGAGGTGGCCTTGGCGGAACCGGAGAGGAAGGCCGGGCCCCAGGCTCCGGTGAGCCAGGTGGCGTACTTGCCCTTGTTGAGAGCGGCGTACCAGCCGTCGGTGAAGTCCGGCTCGACGCCGATCACGCCCTCCTTGGCGAGGGTGCCCCAGTACTCGCCGAGCTTCCGGGAGACCGCGTCGTCGACGCTGACGGTGATGTCGCTCTTGCCGGAGGTCACATACGGTTTGGCGCCCGCCTGCCAGAGCAGCCCGTGCCAGGCGGCGACCTGGTTGGCGGCGAGGTTGGTGAGGTAGACGTCCGGGTCGGCCTTGTGGAGCTTGCGGGCCGCGGCGGCGAACTCGTCCCAGGTGGCGGGGACTTCGATGCCGTGCCGGTCGAAGATGTCCTTGCGGTACAGCATGCCCATCGGGCCGGTGTCCTGGGGTATCGCCCAGATCTCGCCGCCGCTGCCGCTGACCTGCCCCCAAGTCCAGTCCACGAACGTGGACTTGAGCGCCGAGGCGCCGTACGGCCGCAGGTCGAGGAGGCTGTCGGTGATGGTGAAGGTCGGGATGGCCTGGAACTCGATCTGCACCATGTCCGGAGCGCCGCTGCCCGCCTTGAGCGCGGTGCGCAGCTTGGTGTACTGGGGCGTGCCCTGACCGGCGTTGACGACCTTGACCTTGACGGCCGGGTACTTCTTCTCGAAGAGCGCGACCTCCTTGTCGATGTTCGGGACCCAGGTCCAGAACGTCAACTCGGTAGGAGTCTTCATGGCCTTGTCGATGTCGGCCTGACCGACCGGCTTGCCAGCAGAACCGGCCGTACCGCCGCCGTCGCCACCACAGGCGGACAAGGTGGCGGCCAACGACAGCGCGCCCGTGGCGGCGAGGAAGCCCCGACGACTCAGGGGCGACGGCGATGAGGAGGGGCTGGAGAAGGGTCCAGACATGGTGAACTCCCGCAGATGGGTGTGAAGGACCGGCACACCGGGCAACGGCGTGCTGAAACTGCGTTCGGGTGGTGCCAGACGGTGCGTGACGGACGGGGCTGGGCCCCGTTAGGGGCGCGGGGAACTGCGCGACCAGCCCCCACCGGCCTGCAGAAAAGGAACCGCAGATCCGGCGAAGCGCTTAGCGGGCCGGCGGCGGCGCAGACGAGGCGCGGACGACGAGTTCGACCGGCGGCTCAGCCATCGGCAGCGGAGCCGCCTGAGGGTTCTCGATGACGTACACAAGGCGCTTCAGACCGTCCCGCGCCATGGCATCGAACGGCTGCCGAACAGTGGTCAACGGCGGAGCCACATACGCAGCGACGGGGATGTCGTCGAAGCCCACCACACTGACGTCCTCGGGCACCCGCAGCCCGGCCTCCGTCAGCGCACGGATCAGCCCGATGGCCATGTCGTCATTGGCGGCGAACACCGCGGTAACGCCGGCGTCCGCGCCCAGTTCGCGGCCGGCCGCGTACCCGGAGGCGGCCGACCAGTCGCCCTCGACGACCGCCGGTTCCTCCCGGCCGTGCGCGGCGAGCGCCGCGCGCCAGCCGTCGAGGCGGTCCCGGGCCGAGTACCAGCGCTGCGGCCCCGCCAGGTGGTGGACGGTGGTGTGGCCCAGCTCCAGCAGGTGCTCGGTGGCCGCTCGCGCCATCTGGCCGGAGACGATCCCGCCGGTCACCACGTGCTGGGCGGCGAAGGGCGGGGGTGCGCCGAGCACGAGGACCGGCACGTCGACCCGTACGGAGAGATCCGTGCCGTCTTCCTCGTCGATCGGCTCCGAGATGACGATGCCGTCCACGCCCTGGTCGAGGAGCGAGTCGACGGCCCCGGCGATGCCCGCCGTCTCGCCCTCCATGGTGTTGACCACGCGGAGTGCGTAGCCGGTGTCCCGCACGGCACGCTCGACGCCCATGAGCAGCGAGGCCGGACCGTACAGGGCGGTCCCGAGCGTCACCACACCGATGGACCGGGTGCGTCCGGAGGCCAGCGCGCGGGCCGCGTTGTTCGAGCGGTAGCCGAGTTCCTCGGCCGCCGCCAGGACGCGACCGCGCACCTCGCTGGAGACGTACGGCTCGTCGTTCATGACCCGGGACACCGTCTTCTGCGACACGCCCGCCAGGCGCGCCACGTCCACACTGCGCGGCGCGGCCCCCGCTCCGCGTCCTGCCACTGGTGTCATGGTGTCTCCCGCTCTCCGGCACCGAATTCTAGTCCCGGTCCGGCGTATGACTGCGCTGTCATGACTGCGCAGTCATATCTACGCAACGGGGCGGGGCGCGTCAAGACTTCGCGCAACATCTCTGTAATCCGGCGCGGCCCCGTGTCTCCAATCGGACGCGGCCCCGCGTCTCCAATCCCGCGCGGCCCCGCGTCTCCGGCAGGAACCCGCCGTACCGACCCTGAGCGATCAGCCTCTGACGGCGGCCGTGGTGCCCCGGATCTCCAGCGCGGGCGCCGCGAGATGGACGCGGCCCGGAGTGCCGGGTGCGTCGAAGCGGTCGAGGAGGCAGCGGGCCGCGCGGCGGCCGACCTCGTGGCCCGCGTTGTCGACGGTGGTGAGCCGGACGTGGCGCAGCCGGGAGATGCTCGTGTTGTCGTAGCCGGTGACGGAGAGGTCCCGGGGGACGCTCAGGCCGAGTTCCTCGGCGGCCGACAGCGCGCCGACCGAGGCGATGTCGTTGACGGCGAGGATGGCGGTGGGCCGCCGCGGACCGCTGAGCAGCCGCACCGTGCTGCGGTAACCGCCCTCCTCGGTCATGTCGCTGGGCTCGACGATCGCGCCGTCCGCGAACCCGTGCGCCCGCATCGTCGCCTCGAAGCTGGCCCGGCGCAGCTCGCCGACGGCGCCGTAGCCCGCGATGTGCGCGATCCGGCGGTGGCCGAGGCCGATGAGGTGCTCGGTGACCAGCCGCGCGCCCCGCTCGTCGTCACCCGCCACGACGTCGACGCCGGGCGGTACCGGCTCGCGGGCGCCCGCGACGACGACCGGGATGCGCTCGGCGACCGTGCCGAGCGCGGCCGGGTCGGGGAGGGTGCCGACCACGACGATGCCGTCGACCCGGAGGTCGAGCAGTGGTCCGGCTGGGTCCTGGCCGGTGCGGCGGTTGAGGCGGGCGTCGGCCAGGAGCATGTGCAGGCCGTTGTCGTGCAGCAGCGGGTTCAGGCCGTCCAGGAGGTCCACGAACCACGGGTTGCGCAGGTCGTTCAGGAGGACGCCGACCGTGCGGGTGCGCTGTTCGCTGAGGCTGCGCGCGGCGGCGTTCGGCCGGTAGCCGAGTTCGGTGACGGCACGCAGCACGGCCTCGCGCTTCTCGGGGCGCACCTGGTCGGAGCCGCGCAGCACCAGGGAGACCAGCGACTTGGAGACACCGGCCTGTTCGGCCACGTCGCGGATCGTCGGCGGTCTCGTGTCCGGACTCGTCGGCGGTCGCATGTCTGGACCGTTCCATGCGCCACTCGCGCTTGTCAAAGGCTTGACACCAGGTAGAACCCCGCCCAGGGTGGCCTGGACAGAATATGGACCGGTCCAAAGAAGGGCTGTCATGGTGGATGCGCTCGGTGTCGCCGTCGTCGGATTCGGCTGGATGGGCCGGGTGCACACCCAGGCCTACGCCCGCGTCCTGCACCACTACCCGCAGTTGGCCCTGCGCCCGGAGCTGGTGACGGTCGCCGAGGACGTCCCGGGCCGGGCCGAGGAGGCCGCCGCGCAGTTCGGGTTCGCCTCCGCGGTCCGCGACTGGCGCGAGGTGGCCGCCGATCCGCGCATCGGGGCGGTGAGCATCACCGCGCCGAACTTCCTGCACCGCGAGATCGGCGTCGCGATGGCCGAGGCCGGCAAGCACATCTGGATCGAGAAGCCGGTGGGCCTGACCGCGGCGGACGCGGGTGCGGTGGCCGACGCGGTCGCCAAGGCCGGCGTCCAGGGGACGGTCGGTTTCAACTACCGCAACGCACCCGCCGTGGAGGCGGCCCGCGAGCTGATCGCCTCCGGTGAGCTTGGCACGGTCACGCATGTCCGCGTCCGCCTGTTCAGCGATTACGCGGCGCATCCCGAGGGCGCGCTGACCTGGCGGTACGAGCGGGAACGCGGCGGCAGCGGAGTGCTCGGCGACCTGGCCTCGCACGGCGCGGACCTGGCCCGCTACCTGCTCGGCGACATCGCGTCGCTGACCGCCGACACGGCGATCTTCGTGCCCGAGCGGGCCCGCCCGACCGGCGCGACCGCCGGCCACGCCCGGGCCTCCGGCGGCGAACTGGGCCCGGTCGAGAACGAGGACTACGTCAACTGCCTGCTGCGCTTCGCCTCCGGCGCCCGCGGTGTCCTGGAGGCCTGCCGGGTCTCGGTCGGCGAGCAGAACAACTACGGTTTCGAGGTGCACGGCACCAAGGGCGCGGTGTTCTGGGACTTCCGCCGGATGAACGAGCTGGGCGTCAGCCGCGGCACCGCGTACCAGGACCAGCCCGTCAGCACGGTGTATGTCGGCCCGGGCGACGGCGAGTTCGGCGCCTTCCAGCCGGGCGCGGCGAACGCCATGGGCTACGACGACCTCAAGGTGATCGAGGCGTACCGCTTCCTGCGCTCGATCGCCGAACGCACACCGTACGGGGCGACGTTGGCGGACGCCGTGCACAGTGCGGCCGTACTCGATGCCATGGCGCGGTCGGCGGAGAGCGGCGCGTGGGTCAACGTGGCGGTGTCGTAGGCATGTTGTAGGGCGTGACGACCTGGATCGGCGACGGCAGCGTCGGACCGGCGGGCGGCAGGGCGTCCTGGGCCCGCATGACGAGGCGGCAGGCTTCACGCATGTCCTGGCGCAGATCGTGGTGGAGCACGGCCGACAGGCGCTGTTCGCGCAGCAGCCGGGTGTTGTCGTGGTCGAGGTCGTGGGCGATGAACACGGCGCATTCGCGGCCCAGGTCGGCGAAGGCGCGCAGGATCGCGATGTTGCCGCCGCCGATCGAGTAGACCGCCCTGATGTCCGGGTCGCGCCTGAGCGCGGCCCGGACGAGGTCGTACTCGGTGGCGTCCAGGCCCTGCCCCTCGGCGATCTCGACGAGGTTCCGCTCGGGGTGCCGGGCGCGCATCGCGCCCCGGAAGCCCATCTCGCGCTCCTCCTCGTTGCGGAAGAACCCGCTGCTGAGGCTGGTCAGCACATTGCCGGGCCGGTCGCCGAGCCACTGGCCCATGAGATAGGCGGCCGTCGCGCCCGCCGCCCGGTTGTCGATGCCGACGTAGGCGAGCCGGGCGCTGGCGGGCAGGTCGGTCACCAGGGTGACGACGGGTATGCCGGCGGTGACGAGCCGGCCGACGGCGGCGGTCACCTCAGGCACGTCCGGGGCCTTGAGGATCACGCCCTGCGAGCCGCGCCGCGCGATCCGGTCCAGCGTCCTGACGAGTTCCTCCACCGGCCCGGTCTCCCGGAAGTGGAAGCGTGAGCGCACAACGGCCGGGTGCAGGTCGGGCAGCTCGGCCTCCAGCGCGGCCTTCACGGCGGTGGAGAACCGCTCCGGCGTGTGCATCACGATGTCGATCATGAACATACGTCCGACCAGCCGGACCTGGGTGCGCTGCCGGTCCAGGTCGGCGATGGCCTGGCGCACCTCGCGTTCGGTGCTCTCGCGGACCCCGCCCCGGCCGTTCAGGACCCGGTCCACGGTGGCCTCGCTGAGGCCCGCCTGACGTGCGATTTCCCTGATCGGGAAGGGGTGGCCCATACGGCGGCTCCCTGAAGGGTTTTTGATGGGTCACTGCTGGTTGTTCGAAGGGTTTGTCATGACAAGAATGACAGAGCCGCACCGCACCATGACCCGAGGGGACGACGATGTCCTTCACTTCCGCCGCACCCGGCGCCTGGCTCTCCGAGCAGGACTGCGACCTCGATGCCTTCCGCACCCTGGTCGAGCAGCCGACGGACCTCGCCGGGTTTCCGTACGCCACCTCGGTGGAGCGGAACGTCCTCGTCTACGACAGCCACCGGCTGCGCAAGTCCGTGGCCGCCGGTGAGCGCCGCGAGGTCCAGGCCGAGCTGGTCCGCGCGTTCGCCGACGGGCCCGGCATCGTGGTCCTCCGGGGCGCCTTCCCGGACGCGTCGGTCGTGGACCGTACGACCGCCGTGTTCGACGCCCTGATCGCCGAGCAGCTCGCCTCGGGCGCGGGCGCCGGGGACCACTTCGCCAAGCCAGGGGCCAACGACCGGGTGTGGAACGCCCTGGAGAAGGCCGCGCTCTACGACCCTGAGGCGTTCGCCGACTACTACGCGAACGACATCCTGGCCCTGGTGTCGGCCGCCTGGCTCGGCCCCGGCTACCAGATCACCTCGCAGGTCAACGTGGTCAACCCGGGCGGCGCGGCGCAGACCGTGCACCGCGACTACCACCTCGGCTTCCTCAGCAACGAGGTCGCCACCGGCTACCCCGCCCATGTGCACCGCCTCTCCCCCGTGCTCACGCTGCAGGGCGCGGTCGCGCACTGCGACATGCCGGTCGAGTCGGGGCCCACGATGTATCTGCCGCACTCGCAGAAGTACGAGCCGGGCTATCTGGCCTGGCGACTGCCCGAGTTCCAGGCCTACTTCGAGACGCACCACATCCAGCTCCCCCTCGCCAAGGGCGATGCCGCCTTCTTCAACCCCGCGCTCTTCCACGCGGCCGGCACCAACCGCACGACGGACGTCCGGCGCATGGCCAACCTGCTCCAGGTGTCCTCGGCGTTCGGGCGGGCCATGGAGACGGTGGACCGCGAGGCGGTGAGCAACGCGGTCTTCCCCGTACTGCTCAAGCGCAAGGGCGAGGGCGCGGGCGAGGAGTGGCTGGACACGGTCGTCGCCGCCTGCGCCGAGGGCTATCCCTTCCCCACCAACCTCGACAGCGACCCGCCGGTCGACGGAATGGCACCGCGCACGCAGGCGGATGTCGTACGCCGTGCGGTGCGCGAGGAATGGACCCCGGAGGCGCTCCGCGAGGAGCTGCGGGCCGGTACCGAACGACGCGAAAGCTGAGGAACAGCATGGGACTTCTCGACGACAAGGTCGTCCTCGTCAATGGCGGCAGCCAGGGCGTGGGCGCCGCCATCGCCCGGGCCGCGGCGCGCGAGGGCGCGGTGGTCGCCGTCAGCGGCCGTCGCCCCGAGCCCGGTGACGCCCTCGTCGCCGAGCTGACCGGGGCGGGCGGCAAGGCGATGTTCGTACGCGCCGACCTGTCGGACGCCGAGCAGGCGAAGGCGGCCGTGGCCGAGGTGATCGCCGCGCACGGCCGCGTCGACTGCCTGGTGAACTCCGCCGGGCTCACCACCCGCGGCACCCTGCTCGCCACCACGCCCGAACTGTTCGACCAGCACATCGCGATCAACCTGAAGGCGCCGTTCTTCGCGATGCAGGCGGCGGTGGCCGACATGACGGCCCGCAAGGCGCCGGGCACCATCGTCAACATCGGCTCCAACTGCGCGCACGGCGGGCCGCCCCACCTGGCGGCGTACTCCGCGGCCAAGGCAGGTCTGGCGGGCTTGACGCGCAACGCCGCGCACGCCCACCGCTTCGACCGGGTCCGGATCAACGACCTGAACATCGGCTGGACCGCGACCGAGGGCGAGGACGCCACGCAGAAGGCCTTCCACGGCGCGGGGGACGACTGGCGGGAGGAAGCCGCCGCGAAGCTGCCGATGGGCAAGCTCGGCCAGCCGGACGAGATCGCCGACTTCGTCGTGTTCCTGCTGTCCGACCGGTCCGGGGTGGTCACCGGTTCGGTGATCGACTGGGACCAGAACGTCCTCGGCGCCCTCGACTGACCCCCCTTGCAGAACCCGCACTTCCCAAGGAGCAAGAACCCTCATGCGTATCGGAATCCTCGGCCTCGGCCGCATCGGCGCGTTTCACGCCCAGACCCTGTCCGGCCTCGACGCCGTCGAGTCCCTCGTCGTCAGCGACCCGTTCGCGGACGCCGCCAAGGCCGCCGCCGAGCGGTTCGGCGCCCAGGTCGCGGACTCCCCGGAGGCCGTACTGGCCGCCGGCGTCGACGGCATCGTCATCGCGGCCGCGACCGACGCCCACCCCGCGCTGATCCTGGCCGCGGTCGAGGCGGGCGTGCCCGTCTTCTGCGAGAAGCCCGTCGCCAAGACCATGAGCGAGGGCGTCCAGGTCCTCAAGGCCGTCCAGGGCAGCGACGTGCCGATCCAGATCGGCTACAACCGCCGCTTCGACGCCGGCTTCGTCGCCGCGCGCGCCGCCGTACAGTCCGGCGAGCTGGGCAAGCTGCACACCGTACGGTCGACCACGCTGGACCCGGCGCCGCCGCCGGCCGCGTACATCGCCGCCTCCGGAGGCATCTTCCGGGACTGCTCCGTGCACGACTTCGACATCATCCGCTGGGTGACCGGCCGCGAGGTGACCGAGGTGTACGCGGTCGGCGCCAACCGGGGCGCCGACTACATCAAGGAGGCGGGTGACGCCGACACCACCGGCGCGATCCTCACCCTGGACGACGGCACCATCGCGGTGGTCTCCAACTCCCGCCACAACGCCCGTGGTTACGACGTCCGCATGGAGATCCACGGATTCACGGACTCGATCGCGGTGGGCCTGGAGGACAAGCTGCCGCTGCGTTCCGTCGAGCCCGGCGTGACCTTCCCGGCGGGTACCCCGCACGACTTCTTCATGGACCGCTTCACGGCCGCCTACCAGGCCGAACTCGCCGCGTTCACCGAGGTCGTGGCCGGCACCCGGCCCTCCCCGTGCACGGTCGCCGACGCTCTGGAGGCCGGCTGGATCGCGGACGCGTGCACACTGTCCCTGCACGAGCACCGCCCCGTCACGATCCAGGAGGTACGGGAAGCATGAGCGAACCGGGCCGGGAACCACTGCGCATCGGAGTGCTGGGAGCAGCACGGATCACCGAGAACTCGCTGATCGGCCCGGCCCGGTCGACCGGCCACCGCGTCGTCGCGGTGGCCGCGCGCGACCGCTCCCGCGCGCAGGCGTACGCCGCCGCGCACGGCGTCGAGCGGGTGGCGGACTCCTACGCCGACCTGCTCGCCGACCCGGAGGTGGAGGTCGTCTACAACCCGCTTGCGAACGGCCTGCACGGACCGTGGAACCTCGCCGCGCTGGCGGCGGGCAAGCACGTCCTGTCGGAGAAGCCCTCGGCGAGCAACGCCGGGGAGGCGGCCGAGGTGCGGGAGGCGGCCGCCAAGGCCGGGACCGTCTTCATGGAGGCCTTCCACTACCTCTTCCACCCGGTCACCCGGCGCCTGCACGAAATCCTGGAGAGCGGTGAACTCGGCGAACTGCGCCACGTCGAGACCCTGGTCGCGGTCCCCGCCCCGACGGACACCGACCCTCGCTGGTCGCTTGAACTGGCCGGCGGCGCCGTGATGGACCTGGGCTGTTACTGCCTGCACGCCCTGCGGATGCTGGCCCCCTGGGCGGGCGGCGCGCCGCGGCTCGTCTCGGCCCGGGGCGGCGAACGCGCCGGTGCACCGGGCGTCGACGAGTGGCTGGACGCCGACCTGGCCTTCCCGGGCGGCGCCACGGGCTCCGCCCGCTGTCACATGGCGTACGACGAGCTGGAGATGAGCTGCCGGATCGTCGGATCGCGGGGTGAGGCGACCGCGCCGAACTTCGTCCTGCCGCACCGGGACGACCGGGTCGTCGTCCGCACCCCCGACGGCGAACGCACCGAGCGCCTGGGCGCCCGCTCCTCGTACACCTACCAGTTGGAGGCCTTCGCCGCCCGGGTGCGCGAGGGCGCCCCTCTGCCGCTGGACGCGGATGACGCGCTGGCGACGATGACGCTGATCGACGAGTGCTACCGCGCGGCGGGCTTCGAGCCCAGGCCGCGTGTCTCGGCGACGCGGTAGACGAACGAGGGGTAAGGCTTCGCGGTCGCCCGCTGTTCCCACGCCCGGACGGTCTCGTCCGGGCGTTCTGCTTGGGCGGGACCGGAGGCATTTGCTCTGCAACAGGGCGAGTTGTGGTTCACAGGGCTCGGGATCCCCGGGCCGCGAGGCGCCCCGTCACCAGCCTCGGGGCGGACGTGCCGCGAGCGGGACCCTTGATACGGGTCCCGCTCGACCGGCTCGGCGCCGCCCCGTCCTGGCGGGTCGTCAGGCGCCGCAGGACCGCAGGAACTTGCGGGTGCGCACCGCGATGGGCAGCGGCTTGTCCGGCTCGCACGGGTACATGTCCTGCTCGACGATCGCGAACAGCTCGACGCCGAGGCGCTGCGCCGCGATCAGCACCGGCTCCAACTCCGGTACACCGGACGGCGGTTCGCACATCACTCCGCGCTGCACGGCCGGGCCGAAGGGAACCTCGTTCTTGACGACGTCGGCGAGGATCTCCGGGTCGACCTGCTTGAGGTGGAGGTAGCCGATGCGTTCGCCGTACGTCTCGATCAGCTTGACGCTGTCGCCGCCGCAGTAGGCGTAGTGCCCCGTGTCCAGGCAGAGGTTGACGAGTTCGGAGTCGGTCGAGTCGAGGAAGCGCTCGACGTGGTCCTCCGTGTCGATGTGGGTGTCCGCGTGCGGGTGGACGACGATGTCGAGGCCGTACGTCTCCTTGACCTCGTGTCCGAGGCGTTCCATGCCCTTGGTGAGGTGGGCCCACTGCTCGCCGGTCAGCTCCGGCGGCTCGAGGATCTCCGCTGTCTTGTCGTCCCGCCAGAAGGACGGGATGACGACCAGGTGCTTGGCGCCCATCGCCTGGGTGAGCGCGGCGACCTGGCTGACGTGCTCCCAGGTGGAGTCCCAGACGGAGTGGCCCCGGTGCAGGCCGGTGAAGACCGTGCCCGCGGAGACCTTCAGATCGCGCTTGCCGATCTCCTCGGTGAGCCGTGCCGGGTCGGTCGGCAGATAGCCGTACGGACCCAGCTCGATCCAGGGGTAGCCGGCCTCGGCGACCTCGTCCAGGAAGCGCTGCCACGGCACCTGTTGGGGGTCGTCGGGGAACCAGACGCCCCAGGAGTCCGGGGCGGAGCCGACCCGGATGCGGTCCAGAGAGGGACGGTCGGGCATGTCAGGAAGTCCCTTCGGTGGAAGCGGCAGCCGAAGCCTTGAGGTCCTTCACCTCGGGGAGCTCCTCGACGTCGACGCCGCGGACCTGGGCCAACTCGTGCTTGAGTGCGGCGAGTTCGGTGCCGCCTGCCATGTGGTTGGTGAGTTCTTCGAGGGTGATCTCGCTGCGTTCGGCGGAGAGTTCCATGGTGCCCAGGCGCAGCACGCTGAAGTGGTCGCCGACCATGTAGGCGTGGTGGGGGTTGTGGGTGATGAAGATGACGCCGAGGCCGCGGTCGCGGGCGGCGGCGACGTATTTCAGGACCACGCCGGACTGTTTGACGCCGAGGGCGGCGGTGGGCTCGTCGAGGATGAGGACGCGGGCGCCGAAGTAGACGGCGCGGGCGATGGCGACGCACTGGCGCTGGCCGCCGGAGAGGGTGCCGATGGGCTGTTCCAGGTTGTCCAGGAGGATGCCCATGTTGCGCAGCTCTTCGTCGGCCGTCTTCTTCATCTTCTCGATGTCGAGGCGGCGGACGGGCCAGGGGCCCTTGGTCATCTCCGAGCCGAGGAAGAAGTTCCGCCACACCGGCATCAGCGGCACGGTGGCGAGGTCCTGGTAGACGGTGGCGATACCGCGGTCCAGGGCCTGGCGGGGGGTGGTGAAGTGCACCGGTTCGCCGTCGACGAGGAACTCGCCCTCGGTGTGCTGGTGCAGCCCGGAAATGATTTTGATGAGGGTCGACTTGCCGGCCCCGTTGTCGCCCAGCACGCAAGTGACCTGGCTGGGGCGGACGGTGAGGTCCACCCCGTGCAGGGCGCGGACGTTGCCGTAGGACTTGCCCGCGTTGCGCAGCTCCACGAGCGGAGCGTCCTCGCCCTGGGGGACGCGGTCGGTGAGGATGGCGCCGTGCGTGCCGGATCCGCCTGTGTTCGTCATGGTGGTTACCTCCGGGTCGCGGTGCGCTGGACCCACAAGTTGATGAGGACGGCGCCCAGCAGCATCACGCCGAGGAAGGCCTTGAACCAGTCGGGGTTCCAGCCGGCGTAGACGATGCCCTGCTGCACCATGCCGAACATGAAGGCGCCGAAGACCGGGCCGATCGCACTGCCGGCGCCGCCGGTGAGCAGGCAGCCGCCGATCACGGCCGCGGAGATGTAGATCAGCTCCTGGCCCACACCCTCGCCGGACTGCACGGTGTTGAAGGAGAACAGCTGGTGCATACCGATGAACCAGGCACCGAAACCGACCAGCATGAACAGCGAGATCTTGGTGAAGGCCACCGGGACACCCACCGCGCGGGCGGAGTCCTTGTTGCCGCCGACCGCGAAGATCCAGTTGCCGTACTTGGTGCGCAGCAGTACCCAGGTGGCGATGGCCGCGAAGACCAGCCACCACACGATGGTGATCTTGATCTGGACGCCGCCGACCTCGAAGGTCGAGGCGAAGATCTTCTTGGCCTGGCCGAAGCCGTCCATGGTGCTGATGTCGTCGGTGGCCACGTTGCCGGTGACCAGCTTGGTCACCGCCAGGTTCACGCCCTGCAGGATCAGGAAGCTGCCCAGCGTGACCAGGAAGCTCGGCAACCCGGTCTTGACCACCAGCCAGCCGTTGAGGAACCCGATCCCCAGCGACACCGCCAGGGCGGCGATCACACCCACCCACACGTTCATGCTCAGCTGATACGCGAGCATGCTCGCGGTGAGCGCCGAGGTGATCACCGCGACACCGGCGGAGAGGTCGAACTCGCCGCCGATCATCAGCAGGGCGACCGGGAGGGCCATGATGCCGATGGTCGAGGACTGGTAGAGGACGTTCGCCATCGAGCTGGCCTCGCGCACCGGCGGCGCCGAGATCAGGAAGAACACGTAGACCGCGGCGGCACCGAGGAAGACACCCACCTCGGGCCGGGCCAACAGCCGTATCGCCAGGGGACGTTCCGCGGTCCGGCCGTCGGTCTGCTTCGGGCCGGAGGCCGGCGGTGTGGTCACCGCCGGCTCGGCATGCTGGGTCATGCTGATCACCGGGTTCCGTTGGCGGCGAACTCGGCGACGCTCTCGACGTTGGTCTTGTCGACGAAGGCCGGCCCGGTCAGCACCGGTGCCTCACCGCCGCCGCTGTAGTTCCCGTTGTTCTTGTAGAGCCACAGCGAGTCCACCGCCAAGTAGCCCTGGAGGTAGGGCTGCTGGTCCACGGCGAACTGGATGGTGCCGCTGCTGATGGCGCTCGTCAGGTCCTTGTTGAGGTCGAACGTGGCGATCTTCGCCTTGCTGCCCGCGTCGGACACCGACTGCACGGAGGTCAGGGCGAACGGGGCGCCCAGCGTGACCACGTAGTCGATGGCCTTGTCCTGCGTGAGCTTGGCGGTGATCGTCGACTTCACGGACGGCATGTCGGTGCCGTTGACGTTCAGTGTCTCGACGGTGCCGCTGAACGTCTTCTTCACGCCGTCGCAGCGCTGGGTCAGGCCGATGTTGCCCTGCTCCTGGATGACGCAGACGGCCTTCTTGGCGCCCTCCGAGTTCAGCCTGTTGCCGAGCGCCTCGCCGGCGACGGTCTCGTCCTGGCCGAAGAACTCCAGCAGGCCGAGGCTCTTCCAGTCACTGACACCGGAGTTGAGGCCGACCACGGGTATGTTCGCGGCCTTCGCCTTGTTCACGACGTCCTTCAGGGCGTCCGGCTTGGCGAGGGTGATCGCGATGCCGTCGACCTTCTGGTCGATCGCGTTCTGGACCAGGCTGGCCTGGTTGCCCGCGTTCGGGTCGGCGGAGTAGATGAGCTTGATGTTGTCCTTGGCGGCTGCGGCCTCGGCGCCCTTGCGGACGATGTCCCAGAACGTGTCGCCGGGCGCCTGGTGCGTGACCAGGGCGACCGTCATACGGGGTGTGGTGGCCTTGCCCGCGGAGGCGCCGTCGGCGCTCTCCTCGGACTTCTTGCCGCCCGAGCTGCTGGAGCAGCCAGCGAGGGTCAGGGCCGCTGCCGCGGCCACGGCTACGAAGGGGGCCATTCGGCGGGAGCGGGACTGGGAAGAGCGGTCCATCTTTCCTGCACCTCACTGTGCTACGGGGGAAGTGGAGCAGAGATCACAAGGATCCGGGGGCCCGGGAACTACGGAGAACCCGGGTCGTGTGCCGTAGAAAACGGCTGTTGCGCTGGGACGGAATCCAATCCCTGGGCGCGCCTGCTGTCAATACTTTGTTAAGACATCATTTCACAAGCAGGTCCGAATGTAAGTACAAACTATTGACAGCGCCACCCTCCGAGACCTACACCTGAGAGGCGGCAAGCCCCCTGGGGCCCGCACACCCCCAGCAGCCCGAGGAGCGTCGCGCATGGCCGAGTCATCCCAGCCCTTCGATTTGATCACGATGGGACGCATCGGGGTCGACCTTTACCCATTGCAGTCGGGCGTGCCCCTGGAGCGTGTGGAGACCTTCGGGAAATTCCTGGGCGGTTCGGCCACCAACGTGGCGGTCGCGGCCGCCCGGCTCGGCCGCGGCACCGCGGTGATCACCCGCACCGGCGACGACCCCTTCGGTGCCTATCTGCACCAGGCGCTCAGGGAGTTCGGCGTGGACGACCGCTGGGTCACGCCGGTCGCCGAGTACCCGACTCCGGTCACGTTCTGCGAGATCTTCCCGCCGGACGACTTCCCGCTGTACTTCTACCGGCAGCCCAAGGCGCCCGACCTGGAGATCCGCACGGAGGAGCTGGACTTCTTCGGGATCCGCGCGGCCCGCGTCTTCTGGATCACCGGCACCGGCCTGAGCGAGGAACCGAGCCGCTCCGCCACCCTCGCCGCCCTCAAGGCGCGCGACAAGGCGGGCATCACCGTCTTCGACCTCGACTGGCGCCCGATGTTCTGGAAGGACCCCGCGGAGGCCCGCCCGCACTACGCCGAAGCGCTGCGTCACGCGACCGTCGCGGTCGGCAACCTCGACGAGTGCGAGATCGCCACCGGCGTCCGCGAGCCCCGCGCCTGCGCCGAGGCGCTCCTCGACGCGGGTGTGGAACTCGCCGTCGTCAAACAGGGCCCCAAGGGCGTCCTGGCCATGCACCGCGACGGCACGACCGCCGAGGTGCCGCCGGTCCCGGTCGAGGTGCTCAACGGCCTCGGTGCGGGTGACGCGTTCGGCGGCGCGCTGTGCCACGGACTGCTGTCCGGCTGGGAGTTGGAGAAGACCATGCGGTACGCCAACGCGGCCGGCGCCCTCGTCGCCTCCCGGCTCGCCTGCTCCTCCGCGATGCCGACCGAGTCCGAGGTCGAGGACCTCCTCGCAGGCGCCGGCGTGGGCGCCCGAGTGGCCGGCTGAGCACCCGGTGGAGTACACGGCCGCCCGAGCCACCCTTGAACGGAGCTTCTCTTGAGCATCAGCATCCCCGACCTGGTCACCGTCAGGGCCCGCCATCCGGAGGCCGTCGCCGAGGCGGCCGCCCGCCGGGTGCGCCGCCCGCTGCTCGGTGACAGCGGCCGGCTGATGATCGTGGCCGCCGACCACCCGGCGCGCGGCGCCCTCGCCGTCGGCGACCGCCGCAGCGCCATGGCGAACCGGGCCGATCTGCTGGAGCGCCTGTGCATCGCGCTGTCCCGGCCGGGCGTCGACGGGGTGCTGGCGACCGCCGACATCCTGGAGGACCTTCTCCTGCTCGGGGTCCTCGACGGCAAGGTCGTGATGGGCTCGATGAACCGCGGCGGCCTGGCCGGCGCCTCCTTCGAGATGGACGACCGGTTCACCGGCCACCGTGGTGAGGACATCGCCCGGCTCCGCTTCGACGCGGGCAAGCTGCTGCTGCGTATCGACTACGACGACCCGGGCTCGCTGACCACCCTGGAATCCACCGCGCGAGCCATCGACGACATGGCGGCACGCCAACTCCCCCTGTTCGTCGAACCGTTCATCTCCCGCCGGGTCGACGGCGCGGTCCGCAACGACCTGTCCGCCGAGGCCGTGATCCGCTCCATCGCCATCTCCTCGGGCCTGGGCGGCACCTCCGCCTACACCTGGCTGAAACTCCCCGTCACCCACGACCCTGACGACATGGCCGAGGTCCTGGAGACGTCGACCCTGCCCGCCGTCCTCCTCGGCGGCGAGGTCGGGGACGACCAGGAGGGCGCGTACGAGAAGTGGCGCAAGGCGCTGCGCCTGCCCACCGTCCAGGGCCTCGTCGTCGGCCGCTCCCTGCTGTACCCCGCCGAGGGCAGCGTGGAGACGGCGGTGGACACCGCCGTGGGTCTGCTGTGAACCGGAGGCACGCGATGACCAGTGCATATCACCTTCCCGCCGGCAAGGCCCTGGGCGGCCCCTACGTCGTGGACGTCACCCCCGAGTCCGCGGTCTGGGGCTACTCCAGCCTACGGATCCTGGAGTTGCCGCCCGGCGGCGGGCACACCTTCGACACGGACGACAGCGAGTGGATCGTGCTGCCGCTCAGCGGTTCCTGCACCGTCGCCGCCGACGACGACTTCGGTCACGACACCTTCCAACTGCAGGGCCGCGACAGCGTGTTCACCGGCGTCAGCGACTTCGCGTACGTCCCACGGGATTCCCGTACGACGATCTCGTCGACCGGCGGCGGACGCTTCGCCCTCACCGGCGCGCGCTGCACCCGCCGGCTGCCCGCCCGCTACGGACCGGCCTCGTCGGTGCCGGTGGAGCTGCGCGGCACCGGCAACAGTTCCCGCCAGGTCAACAACTTCGGCGCGGCCGGGGTCTTCGAGTGCGACAAGCTCATCGCCGTCGAGGTGATCACCCCGGGCGGCAACTGGTCGTCCTTCCCGCCGCACAAGCACGACGAGCACCGTCCCGGTGAGGAGTCCGTTCTCGAAGAGGTCTACTACTTCGAGTTCGCCGACCACGAGGGCACACCCGGCCTCGGCTACCAGCGCGTCTCCCCGTCCGGGCAGGGCCGCAACACGGACGTGCTGGCCGAAGTGCGCGGCGGTGACGTCGTGTTGATCCCCGACGGCTGGCACGGGCCCTCCATGGCGGTGCCGGGCCACCACATGTACTACCTCAACGTCATGGCGGGCCCGGAGGACGACCGCTCCTGGCTGATCTGCGACCACCCCGATCACGCCTGGGTCCGCGACACCTGGCCCGAGCAGCCCGTCGACCCCCGCCTCCCCCTCTACACGGCACCGGAGAAGTCCTGATGAGCACCCCCACCCGCCGCCTGACCGTCGCCCAGGCCCTGGTGCGCTTCCTGTCGGTCCAGTACAGCGAGCGTGACGGCGTGCGGCACCGGCTGATCGCCGGTACCTGGGGCATCTTCGGGCACGGCAATGTGGCGGGCATCGGCCAGGCGCTCGTGGAGGCGGGCGAGGAGGCGATGCCGTACCACCAGGGCCGCAACGAACAGGCCATGGTGCACGCGGCGGTCGGCTACGCCCGCCACCTCGACCGGCTGTCCGCGCAGGCGGTCACCACGTCCATCGGACCGGGCGCCACCAACCTCGTCACGGGGGCCGCGCTCGCCACGATCAACCGGCTGCCGGTGCTTCTCCTGCCGGGCGACTACTTCGCCACGCGCGCCGCCGACCCGCTCCTCCAGCAGCTGGAGCACCCGGTCGAGGCGGACCTGTCGGTCAACGACACGCTGCGCCCGGTGTCCCGCTACTACGACCGGATCACACGCCCCGAGGCCCTGATCCCGTCGGCGCTGCAGGCGATGCGGGTCCTCACCGACCCGGTCGAGACCGGAGCCGTGACTCTCGCTCTGCCGCAGGACGTTCAGGCCGAGGCCTACGACTGGCCGGAGGAGTTCTTCGCCGACCGCGTGTGGCACGTACGACGTCCGGCGGCCGACCCGTTCGAGCTGGCGGAGGCGGTGGCGGCGATCCGGGCCGCCGAGCGCCCGCTGATCGTCGCGGGCGGCGGGATCCACCACAGCCGGGCCGAGGAGGCACTGAAGGCCCTGGTGGACGCCACCGGCATCCCGGTCGCGTCGACCCAGGCGGGCAAGGGCTCGCTGCGGTACGACCATCCGGCGGACCTGGGCGGAATCGGCCACACCGGTACGGCCGTCAGCGACGACATCGCGCGCACCGCGGACCTGGTCATCGGCGTCGGCACCCGCTACACGGACTTCACCACCGCGTCCAACACCCTCTTCCAGAACCCGGACGCCCGGTTCGTCAACCTCAACATCGCCGCGTTCGACGCCCACAAGCTGGCGGCGCGTCCACTCGTCTGCGACGCGAGAGCGGGGCTCACGGCGTTGACGGAGGCGCTGACCGGCCACCGTGTGAACTCGGCTTACGAGGCCGAGTACCGCACCGGCAAGGAGCGTTGGGAGCAGGTGGTCGAGGCCGCCTACCGCGCCGACGACGAGAACGCCGTACCGACCCAGACCCAGTTGCTCGGCGCCCTCGACGCGGTAGTGGGTGACGACGACGTGGTGATCAACGCGGCGGGTTCGCTCCCCGGCGACCTGCACAAGCTGTGGCGGGCGCGCAGCCGTCGCCAGTACCACCTGGAGTACGGCTACTCCTGCATGGGCTACGAGATCCCGGCCGGTATCGGTGTCCAGCACGCCGCCCCGGGCACGCCCGTCTGGTCCCTGGTCGGCGACGGCACCTACCTGATGATGCCGACCGAGATCGTCACCGCCGTCCAGGAGGGCCTGCCCGTCAACCTGGTGCTGATCCAGAACCACGGCTACGCCTCCATCGGCGGCCTCTCCGAGGCGGTCGGCGGCGAACGCTTCGGCACCGCCTACCGCTACCGCTCGGCCGACGGCACCTTCTCCGGCGCTCCGCTCCCGGTCGACCTCGCCGCCAACGCGGCCAGCCTCGGCATGGACGTCCTGCGCGCCAAGACGGTGCGCGAACTGCGCGAGGCGCTCGCCACGGCCCGCGCCTCCGACCGGCCGACCTGCGTGTACATCGAGACCGACACCGCCACCCCGACCGCTCCCCCGGCCGAGGCCTGGTGGGACGTCCCGGTGGCCGAAGTGTCGTCCCGCGAGGCCGCGACGACCGCCCGCGAGACCTACGACCGCCAAGTGGCCGACCGCCGCCGGCACCTCTGAACTCCCCTTCCAGGAAGGCCCGCACCATGAAGACCATCACCCACTGGATCGACGGCAAGCCCGTCGAAGGCACGTCCGGCCGCTTCGGACCCGTATACAACCCGGCGACCGGCGCGCAGGAGAAGCAGGCCGCCTTCGCGACCGTCGAGGACGTGGACACCGCCGTGGCCTCCGCCAAGGCCGCGTTCGAGAGCTGGGGCACCGCCTCGCTCGCCAAGCGCACGGCGATCCTGTTCAAGTACCGCGAGCTGCTGGACGCGCACCGCGACGAGATCGCCGAGCTGATCACCGCCGAGCACGGCAAGGTGCACTCGGACGCGCTCGGCGAGGTCGCGCGCGGCATGGAGATCGTCGAGCTGGCCTGCGGGATCAGCGTGCAGCTGAAGGGCGAGCTGTCCACGCAGGTGTCGACCCGCGTCGACGTGGCCTCGATCCGCCAGCCGCTCGGCGTGGTCGCGGGCATCACGCCGTTCAACTTCCCGGCCATGGTGCCGATGTGGATGTTCCCCCTCGCCATCGCATGCGGCAACACTTTCATCCTCAAGCCCAGCGAGAAGGACCCGTCGGCGTCCTTCCGCCTTGCCGAACTGGCCACCGAGGCGGGTCTGCCCAACGGTGTGCTGAACGTCGTACAGGGCGACAAGGTGGCCGTCGACCGCCTCCTGGAGCACCCGGACATCGAGGCCGTCTCCTTCGTCGGCTCGACGCCGATCGCCAAGTACATCCAGCTCAAGGCGGTTGAGCACGGCAAGCGCGTACAGGCCCTGGGCGGCGCCAAGAACCACATGCTCGTACTGCCGGACGCGGACCTGGACTTCGCGGCCGACCAGGCGATCAACGCGGCGTACGGCTCGGCCGGCGAGCGCTGCATGGCCGTGTCCGTCGTGGTCGCGGTCGGTGACACCGGTGACGAGCTGGTCGCCAAGATCGCCGAGCGCGCCGGCAACCTGCGCATCGGTCCCGGCAACGACCCGGCGAGCGAGATGGGTCCGCTCATCACGCGCGAACACCGCGACAAGGTCGCCTCGTACGTCGCATCGGCCGCCGACCAGGGCGCCGAGGTCGTCGTCGACGGCACCGGCTTCTCGGTCGACGGCCACGAGGACGGCTTCTTCCTCGGCGTCTCCCTGCTCGACAAGGTGCCGCTGACGGCGGACGCGTACCGCGACGAGATCTTCGGCCCGGTGCTGGTCGTCGTCCGCGCGGAGTCGTACGACGAGGCCATCAAGCTGATCAACAGCTCCCGTTGGGGCAACGGCACCGCCATCTTCACCCGCGACGGCGGCGCCGCCCGCCGCTTCCAGATGGAGGTCAAGGCGGGCATGGTCGGCGTGAACGTGCCGATCCCGGTGCCCGTCGGCTACCACTCCTTCGGCGGCTGGAAGGACTCGCTCTTCGGCGACCTGCATGTGTACGGCAACGACGGCGTCGCCTTCTACACCCAGGGCAAGGTGATCACCACGCGCTGGCCGGACCCGTCCGACGCCGGGATCAACCTCGGCTTCCCCAGCCACTCCTGACCCCTGCCGACGATCCGAGAGGAGGTGCCCCCGTGGCCGCGACCCGTGACCGCTCTCGCGCCGTGTCCGTCTCCGCGCTCGACGCCCTGAACTTCGCGCTGAACCGCAACAGTCCGGTGCCGTTGTACTACCAGCTCGCGCAGCAATTGGAGTCGGCGATAGAGCACGGGTCTCTCGCCCCGGGAAACCTCCTGGGCAACGAGGTCGACCTCTCCGTGCGCCTGGGCCTGTCCCGGCCCACGGTCCGCCAGGCCATCCAGTCCCTCGTCGACAAGGGCCTGCTGGTGCGCCGGCGCGGAGTCGGTACGCAGGTGGTGCACAGCCAGGTCAAGCGGCCGCTGGAGCTCAGCAGTCTCTACGACGACCTGGAGTCCGCTGGGCAGGGCCCCTCCACGCAGGTGGTGCGCAACGAGGGCGTGCCCGCGACCCCCGATGTCGCGGCCGCCCTCGGCGTCGCGGAGGGCAGCGAGGTCACGCTCCTGGAGCGGCTGCGCTCCACGCACGGCGAGCCCGTGGCCCTCCTCTGCAACTACCTGCCCGCGAATCTGCTCGAACTCGACACCGCCGGGCTGGAGTCGACCGGCCTGTACCGGATGCTGCGCACCGCCGGCGTCACCCTGCACAGCGCGCGCCAGACCATCGGCGCCCGCTCGGCCACCGCCGAGGAGGCCGCCCGCCTCGACGAGCAGGAGGGGACGGCGCTGCTCACCATGCAGCGCACGGCCTACGACGACACGGGCCGTGCGGTCGAGTTCGGGACGCACATCTACCGCGCGTCCCGGTACGCGTTCGACTTCCAGCTGCTGGTCAGGCCCTGACGAGCTCACGGTCCCCGGCACGACGGAACGCGTCGGAAAAAGTTGACACGTCGGAACTCTCCGACACATCATGGTCTCCATGCCCACAGGAGATGTGTTCAGCGCGCTGGCCAATCCGGTGCGGCGGCGGCTCATGGAAGCCTTGCAGGACGGGCCGCGTGCGGCCGGGGAACTCGCCGGCCAGTTCGCGCTCAGCCGGCCCGCGATCTCCGAGCACCTGACGGTGCTCAAGAACGCGCGGCTCGTGCGCGAGGAGCCCAGGGGCCGCCATCGCTACTACCACCTCGAAGCCGCCCCACTGGCCGAGGTGAGTGAGTGGCTGCATCCCTTCGAACACTACTGGCGCACGCGCATGGGTGCGCTGCGTGACCTGATGGACGAGGAGTCCCCATGAGCACCACCGATCCGGCCGTCATCAACTGCGAGCAGTTCATCCCGCATCCCCCCGCCGCGGTGTGGAAGGTCCTGACCGATCCCGAGCTGCACGCGCGCTGGTGGGCGGCCGGTGACGTGCGGCCGGTCGTCGGCCACCGCTTCACGCTCGACATGGGCAAGTGGGGACTTCAGCCCTGCGAAGTACTCACGGTCGAACCCGAGCGCCTGCTCCGCTACAGCTTCGCGTCCGGCACCCTGGACACCACGATCACCTGGCGGCTCCGGAGCGAGGGAACCGGCACCCGGCTGTTCCTCGAACACGCCGGATTCGACCTGGACTCCCCCCTGGGCAAGGCCGCGATCGAGGGCATGGGCAACGGCTGGCCGGGCCTCCTGCGCCGCATCGAATCGGTGCTCGGCGCGGCGGCCCGCTGAGGGACCGGACCACCCCGAAGAGCAATGACCTGGGGGGCGTTGAGGCTGCGCCCCCCTCATGAAAACGGCCGACGCCTCCCGGTGCGGCAGTGCACAGCCCGGCACACGAGCTCCGTATGTCCGGAAGGCGGACATTTGGTACGGGGTTTCGACGGGCATCGATTTTGACAGGCGCTTGACAAATTCCGCGCGCTTCGCGAGCATGCAAAACATCTGCAGACGGCTGCAAATACTGATGTGCAGCACGCAATTACTGCTCGCGACCTCCACACGCATCCCAGTACGGCTGATGCACGCGGCAAGCGCGGCCGGCGCGCGCCTTTGCCTGACAACCCGCACCGTCAGGAAGGAAGCCCCCCATGTCTCGGCGCCCTCGCGCAGGGCTGAGAATGCTCACTGCGCTCGCGCTCATCCTGGCCGGAGCCGCCACGGCGGCGCCCGCGGCCACGGCGTTACCGGCGGATCTCCCACCCGCCGACTACCAGCAGGTACAACTCGCCTCGGGAGCAGCCGAGATGGGCGAGCCGATGTCGCTGACCGTGCTGCCCGACCGGTCCGTCCTGCACACCGCGCGCGACGGCACGATCCGCTACACCGACGCCGCGGGCAACACCAAGCAGGCCGCCAAACTGAACGTCTACACGCATGACGAGGAGGGTCTGCAGGGCATCGCGGCCGACCCCGGATTCGCCTCCAACCGGTACGTCTACGTGTACTACTCCCCCACGCTCAACACCCCTGCGGGCGACGCCCCGGCCACCGGAACCGCCGCCGACTTCGAGCCCTGGAAGGGGCACCTGAACCTGTCGCGGTTCACGCTGAAGACCGACGGCACCCTCGACACGGCCAGCGAGAAGGTCGTCCTCGAAGTCCCCAACGACCGCGGCCAGTGCTGCCACGTCGGCGGCGACATCGACTTCGACGCGACCGGGAACCTCTACCTGACCACGGGCGACGACACCAACCCGTTCGACTCCTCCGGCTACGCGCCGCTCGACGAACGCACCGACCGCAACCCGCAGTTCGACGCGCAGCGCAGCTCCGGCAACACCAACGACCTGCGCGGCAAGCTGCTCCGTATCAAGCCGACCGCCGCCGGCGGCTACACCGTCCCGTCGGGCAACCTCTTCGCGCCCGGCGCCGCGAACACCCGCCCCGAGATCTACGCGATGGGCTTCCGCAACCCGTTCCGGATGTCCGTCGACCGCGCCACCGGAGTCGTCTACCTCGGCGACTACGGTCCGGACGCGGGCGCCACCGACGCGAACCGCGGCCCCGGCGGCCAGGTCGAGTTCGACCGTGTCACGGCGCCCGGCAACTTCGGCTGGCCGTACTGCACCGGCACCAACACCACCGGTGAGACGTACAGCGAGTACACCTTCCCGAGCGGCCCCTCCGGCGCCAAGTACGACTGCGCGGGCGGACCGGCCAACAACTCCTTCCGCAACACCGGGCAGGCCCAACTGCCCCCGGCGAAGCCGAGTTGGATCAAGTACGGGCTCGACGGCTCGCCTCCCGAGTTCGGCAGCGGCTCCGAGTCGCCCATGGGCGGCGATGTCTACCGCTACGACCCCGACCTCGACTCCTCGGTCAAGTTCCCGCAGTCCCTCGACGGCAAGTTCTTCGCCGCCGAGTACGGACGGCAGTGGATCAAGGCCATCGAGGTCAAGAGCGACGGTTCGTACGGCACGATCGAGGACGTCCCCTGGGACGGCACGCAGGTCATCGACAGCGACTTCGGACCCGACGGCGCGCTGTACGTCCTGGACTACGGCACCGGGAGCAACAACCAGGGCCTGTACCGCATCGAGTACATCGCGGGCAGCAACCGCAACCCGGTCGCCCAGGCGTCCGCGGACAAGACCTCCGGGACGCTGCCGCTGACCGTGCAGTTCTCCTCGCAGGGCAGCTCCGACCCCGAGGGCCAACAGCTCACCTACTCCTGGGACTTCGGTGACGGCTCCACGTCCACCCAGGCCAACCCCAGCCACACGTACACCGCCGCGGGCACCTACCACCCCACCCTCACCGTCAAGGACCCCGAGGGCCTCACCGGCACCGCCAGCCTGGTGGTGACCGCCGGCAACACCGCGCCGACCGTCACGCTGCAACAGCCCCTCGACGGGCAGCTGTTCTCCTTCGGTGACACCGTCCCCTTCACGATCCAGGCCAGTGACCCCGAGGACGGCACGATCGACTGCTCCAAGGTGAAGCTGACCTACCTCCTCGGCCATGACAGCCACACCCACGCCATCACCTCCACCACCGGATGCAGCGGCAACCTCACCATCCCGGCCGACGGCGAGCACGACAGCGCCGCCAACCTGTACGGCGTCTTCGATGCCGAGTACACCGACGCGGGCGGTCTGACCACGCACTCCGTGCGCACCCTGCAACCCCGCCACCGCCAGGCCGAGCACTTCTCGGCCCAATCGGGCATCCAGGTCGCCGGGCACGGCACGGCCGAGGGCGCCAACACGGTCGGCTTCACCGACGACGGCGACTGGATCTCCTTCAAGCCGTACGCGCTCACCGGGGCCAACCTCTTCTCCGCCCGGGTCGCCTCCGGAGGGACCGGCGGCACCATCGAGATCCGTGCCGGCTCCACGACCGGGACGCTGCTCGGCACCGCGACCGTGCCGGTGACCGGTGGCTGGGAGACGTACACGGACGTCTCGGCGCCGTTGTCCTCGGTCCCGTCCGGCAGCACCGAGCTGTTCCTCGTCTTCCACGGCCCCACCGGCCAGGGGAACCTGTTCGACGTCGACGCGTTCACCTTCAGCGGCAGCACCCCCACCAACACGACGTGGGAGGGCGAGTCCTTCAGCTCGGGCTCCGGCGTACAGGCCGCGGGGCACGCACCGGCCAGCGGCGGGCAGACGCTCGGCTACATAGAGAACGGCGACTGGGCCGGATACGCGTCCGTGCCCACCACGGGCGCCACGTCCTTCTCCGCCAAGGTCTCCTCTGCGGGCGCGGGCGGCACCATCCAGATCCGCTCCGGTTCGCAGACCGGGACGGTGATCGGCTCGGTGACGGTGCCGGTGACCGGCGGCTGGGAGACCTTCAGCACCGTGACCACCACGCTCAACGGCACCGGGTCAGGGCCGCTGTTCCTCACCTTCACCGGAGGCGGCGGATACCTCTTCGACATCGACACCTTCACACTCGGCGCCTCCTCGGCGCGGAAGGCGGGCTGACATGACCAGCCTGACGCGGCGGTTGCGCCGCGCCCCGGCGATCCTCGCCATGGCACTGACCTGCGCGCTGCTCACGCCCTTCGGGCAGGCGCAGGCAGCCCCCGACCAGCAGGCCGCACCCTTCGACGTCCTCGTGTTCTCCAAGACCGCCGGATTCCGGCACGACGCGATCCCGGCCGGCATCAGCGCCCTGCAAACCCTGGGCCAGCAGAACGACTTCACCGTGACCGCCACCGAGGACGCCGCCGCGTTCACCACGGCCAACCTGTCCGGCTACGAGGCGGTGGTCTTCCTCAACACCACCGGCGACGTCCTCGACGCCTCCCAGCAGACCGCCTTCCAGAGCTACGTCGACTCGGGCGGCGGCTACTTCGGGGTACACGCGGCCGCCGACACGGAGTACGACTGGTCCTACTACGGCCAGCTCGTCGGCGCCTACTTCCAGAGCCACCCCGCGATCCAACAGGCCACGGTCAAGAACGAGGACCGCACCCATCCGGCGACCACGCATCTGGGCGCCACCTGGACGCGTACCGACGAGTTGTACAACTACCGCACGAATCCGCGCGCAGGCGTCCGCGTCCTGCAGACCCTGGACGAGACGACGTACACCGGCGGCACGATGGGCGCCGACCACCCGATCACCTGGTGCCACAACCAGGGCGCGGGCCGCTCCTTCTACACCGGGCTCGGCCACACGATCGAGTCCTACAGCGACCCGGCCTTCCGTTCCCTGCTGCTCGGCGCCGTGCGCTACGCGGCCGGCCAGGTCTCGGCCGACTGCTCGCCAGCGCCCGCCACTGGACCGGTCGAGGCCGAGTCCTACACGTCGGGCTCCGGCGTGCAGATAGCGGGCCACGCACCGGCCAGCGGTGGCCAGACCCTGGGCTACATCGACAACGGGGACTGGGCCGGGTACGCCTCCGTGCCCACCGCGGGCGCCACGTCCTTCTCCGCCAAGGTCTCCTCGGCGGGCGCGGGCGGCACCATCGAGATCCGCTCGGGCTCGGCCACCGGCACCCTGCTCGGCTCGGTGACGGTACCGGTGACCGGCGGCTGGGAGACCTTCACGACGGTCTCGACGACTCTGACCGCCACCGCCTCCGGCCCGCTGTTCCTGAGATTCACCGGCGGTAGCGGATCCCTCTTCGACATCGACACCTTCACGCTCGCCACCGAGCCCGCTTCCAGCGAGCTGTCGCCGAACGTGCACCTCTTCTACTACCCCTGGTACGGCAGCCCGGCCGTCAACGGCGGCTGGCGGCACTGGCAGCAGGGCGGCCGCACACCGCCCGAGGACATCGGCGCCGACCTCTACCCGGCACTGGGCGCCTACGACTCCGCGGACTACGCGGGCGCCGTCGCCCAGCACATGAAGTGGGTCGCCCGGTCCGGCGCCGGCGTCATCGTCTACAGCTGGTGGGGCCAGGGCGGTTACGAGGACCAGCTCGCCCGGGGTGTGCTCGACGCGGCGCAGAAAGAGGGCGTCAAGGTGGCCTGGCACCTGGAGCCGTACACCGGTCGCACCGCGGCCTCGACCGTCGCCGACATCCAGTACATCAACACCACCTACGGGGGCCATCCGGCCTTCTACCGCGACGCCGAGCACGCCGACAAGGGCGCGTTCTACGTCTTCGAGAGCCTGAAGATCACCGACTGGGCGGCGCTCGACCAGGTCACGGGCAACAGCATCGTGCTCGCGCAGACCACCGACACCACCAAGATCGCGCACTTCTCCGGCCTGTACACCTACGACGGCATCGCGGGCGCCACCGCTCCCGGCTGGAAGCAGGCCGGCGACTACGCCCGTGCCAACAACCTGATCTGGGCCCCGTCGGTCGCTCCCGGCTACCTCGACGACCGGGCGGTGCCGGGCAACACGACACCCACCGTCGACCGGGCCGGCGGAGCGGCCTACGACAGGCAGTGGTCCAACGCCCTCGACCCCGCGATCGGCGGCTCACCGACCTGGGTGTCGGTCACGTCCTTCAACGAATGGCACGAAGGGAGTTCGATCGAACCGGCCGACTCCACCCCGCCCGCGGGCCACGGCTACCTCACGTACGAAGGCGCCTACGGCCTGACCGGCGAGGCGGCGCAGACGGCCTACCTGGACCGCACCGCGTACTGGGTCGGCCTCTTCGGGACGGCGCTGCGCGACTGACACGGAACGCCTCGTCGGCGGGGCGTTCCGAGAAGGGCGCCCGACCCGGCACAGGCCGGGATCGGGCGTCCTTCGACCGTCGGGGCGGGTGAGCGATTGACCTCTTCCCGGCAACGTGACGGCTGCGGTGCGTGACGGAGTGCGGGTGCCCGCTCGCGGCCTAGTTCTGCGGTGCCAGGGTGCGCACGACGTCGAACTCGTTGCCCTCGGGGTCGGCCATGACCACCCAGTTCCGGTCTGGGCCCTGGCCCACGTCCGTCGTGGTGGCGCCGAGGTCGAGCAGTCTGGTCACCTCGTCCTCGGTGCTGCCGTCGATCGGGCTGACGTCGAGGTGAAGCCGGTTCTTGACGGTCTTGCCCTCGGGCACCTGGATGAAAAGCAGGGTGGGCGGCATCTGGCGGGCCCGGACATCCTCGACGGTCGGCACCCAGGAGCCGATCTCGACCTTGCCCTCGCTCCGGTCGATCACCTTGAAGTCCAGGACCGCGCACCAGAAGGCCGCGAGCCTCTCCGGGTCGTGGCAGTCAACGACCAACTCGGTGAACCTACTTGTCATGACTCTCCCAGATAGTGCGGACGGCGCTCAGGGTATGCCGCCCGTCCGACGGATCCGAGATCTTTCCGAGAAAGGCTCATGGGGTTCCGGTGGGCTTTGGCCTGGTCAGCGGCCGACGGCGGCGTCCCCGCGGAACGCTCCGGCCACCACGGGGACCAGCTGCCGCTCGATCTGCTCGGCGGGCATGACGGCCAACTCCGCGCCGATGGGCGCCAGCGCGAGCCAGTTCAGCAGGCCGGCCGCGCAGCGCGTACGGAAGACCAGTTCCTGCTCGTCGACTCCGGGAAGGTTCGCCGTCAGCACCCGGAGGGCCTCCCGGCGAGTGCGATCGAACTTGGCGGCCAGACGCTCCCACCCCTGGGGCGGATCAATGCTGACGCGCGCCACCGTCCGCATCACGGCCAGGTCCTGCCCACCGGCCGCCAGCGCGCGCACCATCGGCCGCGCGAACGCCGCCGCCAGGTCCTGGAGTGTCGACGTGGGGCCAAGCGAATCGAGCGCCAGGAGCTGCGCGTCCAGATACCGCTCCAACGCGTGCTCGATCGCCGAGTCGCACAACGCCTTCAACGACCCGAAGTGGTAACTCACCGCAGCGACGTTGGCCCCGGCGCGAGCGGTGATGTCGCGGAGCGTCACGCCCTCCTGGCCTTTTTGCGCGAGCAACTCCAGGGCGGCCGTCTGCAGACCGTCCCGCGTGCGCTGACCAGCCTCTCGGCGCAGGTCCGTCTTTTCCTCCCGCATCACGCCATGTACTCAAGCAGATGCTTGAGTACATCGTCAACAGCGGGCACCTGGGGCGCCGCCCAGGATCACCGCCGCAGACCCGACCCCCTCACCTGACCAGCCACAATGCGGCCGCACGAGCATGCCCCCACGGCTGCGCGCCCACAGAATTCAAACATCTGCTTGACAGCCCGCCACTGCCATCCATAAATTAAAGCGAGCGTTTGAATTACTAAAGACGCGAGAGAGGCCGTTGCGACGGATCTCGGATCCCGAGCACCACCCTGGAGGAACACGACATGAACTTGCTCAGCAGGAAGACGATCACCGCCACGGCCGCGATAGCGGTCCTGGCCGGTCTTTCCATCGCCGCCGCGCCGACACAGGCCGCAAGCCCCGCCGCCGGCAGCGCAGCCGTCCGCGCTGACCTGAGCCCCGGCGACCTGTCGAAGCTGCCGCTCACGGACCGCCACCTGACCAAGCACGAGAGGGCCAACCTCGCAGTCGTCCTGCGCGCCTACCACGTGGCGGAGGGCGACAGCCTGGACGTCAACGCGTTCGTCAACAGCTTCGCCAAGAACGGCGTGTTCAACGACGTAGTCGCCGGCCAGTCCTACCAGGGCGAGGCACTCGGTGGCGTTCCGACCTACATGGCCAACCTCTTCCCCGACGTCCACCGCGACCTCAAGCGCATCACCGTGAACGGCGACGTCGTCAGCATCGAACTCGCGATCCAGGGCACGTTCGAGGGGCCGCTGCAGTCACCGGCGGGCACCGTCAAGCCGAACGGCGCGAAGGTCGACGTACCGACCGCCGACTTCTGGTACCTGCGCAACGGCAAGGTCGAGAAGTTCAACTGCTTCGTCGGCTACTCGAAGATGTACTCCGACATGGGCGTGAACTTCGACTGGGCCTCAGCCGTCAACAAGCCCTGAGCCGCACCCCGGCGGTGATGCCGGCGCCACCAGCCGCGCATCACCCGCCGAGCTCCGCGTTCCCCGTGCAGCAGGCCGCAGTTCAAGAGCGACCGCCGGAACGACAAAGCACCCGCGCCCGGCCGGGAGCCGGAGGCGAGTGCCAGTGTCCCCTGCCCGTGGAACGGGCCTGCGGGTAATTCTTCAGGACTGAACGCTTCAGGACGGCGCCAAGCTGTTGTCGGGGGTCAGGCCGCTGAGTTTGTCGGGGTTGACCTGGAAGCGCAGGTTCTGGATGCGGCCGTCGAGGAGGTCGAATGAGAGGGCACCGACGGTGTGTCCGCCGAGGGTGGCCAGGACGCCGAGTTCGCCGTTGATGACGGCCGGCTCCATGGTCAGGGCGGCCAGTTCGGGCTTGGCCAGGAAACCCACGAGCCAGCGCGCGACGTGGTCGGTGCCGTGGAGGGGGCGGCTGGCGGCTGTGACCTTGCCGCCGCCGTCGGACCAGGCGGTGACGTCGGGGGCGAGCAGCTCCATGACGGCGTTGAGGTCGCCGCCCGCGCAGGCGTCCAAGAACTGGGCGGTGACCTGCCGGCGTCGGGTCTGGTCGGTGTCGAAGCGGGGGCGGCGGGCCTGGACGTGTGCGCGGGCGCGGTGGGCGATCTGGCGGACCGTCGGCTCGGGACGTTCGAGGGTCTCGGCGATCTCGGCGTGCGAGTAGTCGAAGACCTCGCGGAGCAGGAAGACGGCACGTTCGACGGGGCTGAGGGTTTCCAGGACGACCAGCATCGCGGTGGAGACGCTGTCGGCCAATTCGGTCTCCGTGGCGATGTCGGGGGAGGTCAGCAGGGGTTCCGGGAGCCAAGGGCCGACGTAGGTCTCGCGTTTGGCCCGCGCGGAGGTGAGGCGGTTCAACGAGAGGTTGGTGACCGTACGCACCAGGTAGGCCTTGGGGTGGCGAATCGCTTTGCGGTCCGCGGTGCTCCAGCTCAGCCAGGCGTCCTGCAGGACGTCCTCGGCGTCGGCGACGCTGCCCAGCATGCGGTACGCGGTGGCGAACAGCAGCCTGCGGTGCTCGATGTACGGGTCCTGCTCAGCTCTGGCATCGACCATCGGCTCATGCTGCCAGCGCCGTGACCAGGGCGGCAAGGCCCGAGTTCACGGCGCTGGGAGCCGATGTGCCCGTCACAGTGCGGGCTCGCGGGTGGCGCGACCCCCCTTGGAGACGATGGTGGTGACGTTCATGCGCTTGCTGAATCGGTAGGTCGTGAGCGGGCTGGCGCTGACCATCTCCTTGTACGCGACGGCGCTCCGGCCGGTGAGGTGCATACGGCCGGGGGTGTCGTCGGCCTTGGTGAACTGGATGACCGCATCACGGCGACCGAGGCTGACCGGCTGGTGGAAGTAGCCGAAGCGGAACGGCTTGACGGCCTTGCCGCGCACAAGCCGCGCGATGGTGTCGGCGGTGTGCTGGGCGGTGGGCAGGCCGCTCTGGCAGGTGCCGTGGATCTGTCCCCAGGCCAGACGGACGGCGGCGGCGTCGCCGATGGCGTGGATCTCCGAGTGGGAAACCGAACGCAGGGTGGCGTCGACCAGGATGAGTCCGCGCTCGTCGGTGGCGATCCCGGCGGCGGCGGCGAGCGGCGACACCTTGACGCCGGTGGTCCACAGGCAGGCGTCGGAGCGAACGAGCCGGCCGTCGGCCAGCTCGACGGCGTCGGGCAGCACCTTGGTGACGCGGGCGCCGGTCTCAAGAGTGACCCCGAGGCGGTCCAGCGCGCGGTAGAGGTAGGCGCGGGCTTTGGCGCCCATCATGCCGCCGGGCTCGTCCAGGCTGAGCAGCGTGACGTCCAGGCCGGGGTGGCTCTCGGCGATCTCGGTGGCCGCCTCGATGCCGGTCAGGCCGCCGCCGCAGACGGTGACCGTGCCGCCGGACGCGGCGACCTCGGTGAGCCGCGCGGCGAACCGACCGGCGATCTCCGGGTTGTTGAGGGTGAAGGCGTGGGTGTCGGCGCCGGGGACCTTGCCTGTGTCGGTCGAGCTGCCCAGCGCGTAGACGAGCGTGTCGTACCCGAGGGTCTCGGTGCCGTCGACGGTGATCTGCCGGGCCTCGGGGTCGATGGCGGTGGCGGTGCCCTGGACGAACGTGACGCCGGTCCCGGCGAGCAGGTCGGGGATCTGATGGTCGGCCAGCTCCTGCCCGGCGGCGATCTGGTGCATCCGCAGCCGCTCGACGAACCGGCTCGATGGGTTGACCAGGGTGATCCTGACACCGGTCCGGCGGGTGCGGTGGGCCAGCCGAATGGCGCTGAACATGCCCGTGTAGCCAGCGCCGAGGACGACGATGCGGTGGCCGTTGTTCATCTCGATCTCCCTAGGTCGGGCACCGGCTTCGGTGTCGGTGACGCCCATGGGACAAGCCACCCGCACCGGACGTGACAGGGCGCCGATGTGAACCACGTCACACCGGGAACGCTGTTGGTGTGCCCGCAAGAACCCGTCGGTTGCCTCGCTGTACCGGGCCCGGCCGGGGCGGAGCAGGACGCCGAAGAGGGACGGGCCCGACTGCCGGCCTATCCGACGACGCCCCGACGCCCCTCCCCTCTGTCAGAGCCTGCCTGATCGAGTCGCGCCGTCCAGCCATCACCTCGGCGCTCAAGGAGACGCTGTCGCGCTCCACTCACACATCGTTCCCGGGCCTCGACGATCACGAACGGCCACGCCCCCGCTGTCGGCGCCAGGGACAATGAACAAGAGAAATCGGGATCCCGGACAGAGTCCCCCAGTGGATTCGCCGCCCCCTTTCACAGACTCGCCGTTGCGCGGACAAAGCTTCGCTTGGTCGGTAAGGCGTCCCTTACTCTGCCCCTCGTCGGGCTGGGGGCTGCGCCCCCATGGCGTCGGAGAAGGGGGACGACTCCGTGTACAGCGTCATCGTGGTACCACCGCCGGGCGGCGGCACGGACGAGCAGCTCAGGATCGCCGCTGGTGAGCGGCTCGCGTTCGGCAGGGCAGAGGGGGGCGACGGCCTGACGATCGCGCATGAAGGAGTGCCCCGGATCGCCGGCGAGATCACGGCGCACCGGAACTTCTGGCTGCTGAGCAACCTCAGCGAGCACCAGACCTACGTCGTGGAGAACCCGGAAGGCGCGGGCGAACACGTCAAGGTCACACCGGGCCGCCTCGGCGCGCCCGTGCCCTTCGAGTTCTCGCGCGTGGTCCTGCCTGCCGCGGGCGACCTGCTCACCTTCGACGTGTGGGCGCCGCGCCACGCCTTCGGCAGCGTCGCCCGCCATGGCCTCTCCGGAGCGCTCACAACACCCGCGTTCACCCTCGACCGCACCAAGCGGTACTTCGTGGTCCTGACCGCCCTGTGCGAACCGCGCCTGCGCGGCGAACCGCACGCCCCGCTGCCGGCGGTCGAACAGCTCGTGGAGCGCCTGCGGCCGGCCTGGCCGACGGTCAACCGCTCGGCCGTCTACTGGAACATCGACTACCTCGCCGTCAAACTGCGTCTGAGGCCGGGCCCGGACACGGCGGAGCCCGGCCAGCGCGTCAACGGCAAAAAGGAGTCGCTGGTCTCGCTGGCGCTCCGGTTCGACCTGGTCCGCGAGGACGACCTGGCCGTACTCGCCCCGGCCCCGAGCGAGGTGGTCCGATGACCGGGCAGCCGTACGCCGTCCCCGTACCGAAGGGTTATCGGGTCGGCTCCTGGGAGGTCCGCGAACGCCTCGCCTCCGGTGCGTTCGCCACGGTCTACGCGGGCAGACTCGTCGGCGACGACGGGCCCGACCTGCCCCGCCAGGCGGCCCTGAAGTTCCTGCCCACCGGCACCCGCACCCCACGCCAGCTGCACCATCTGCGCGAACTGGCCGAACGGGAAGTGGAGTTACTCGGCAAGCTGCGCGCACCCCGCCTGATCCGGATGTACGACACTTTGACGATCGACGATCCCGGCCACCCGGAGCTCGACGGCGCCACGGTCCTCGTACTGGAACGGGCCGAGGGCTCCCTGGATGCCGCACTCGAACACGAGCCGAAGCCGGAGGCGGGCCCCGTCCTGCTCGCCCAGATCTGCGAGGGCCTGCACCAGCTGCACCACGCGGGCTGGGTGCACGGGGACCTCAAGCCCGCCAACGTGCTGTTGCTGGAGGACGGTTCGGTGCGGCTCGCCGACTTCAACATGGCCGCCGAGATGGAGGGCACCCACGCCTACTCCCCCGCCTTCGCCACCCGCGACTACACCGCACCGGAACTGCTCTGGCCCGAGATCGACGAGCGGGGCACGAGGATCCGTCCCACCGCCGACATCTGGGCCTTCGGCGTCCTGGCCCACGTCGTTCTGACGGGAACCTTCCCCCTGCCAGGCAGCACGACAGAGGCCCGCACCGACGCGGTGATGCGCTACGCGCGCGGTGCGGAGGAGCTGCGCCTGCATCCCGAACTGCCGGAAGCCTGGCGGGATATCGTCCGGGACTGTCTCGCCCGCACGCACGCCGAACGCATCACCGGGAAGGAGCTGCTGCGGCGGGCGGAGCAGGCGGCAGACGTCCCCCGTTCGCCACGGCTGCGCCGCCGCTTCCGGCACCGCCACCGGCACCCGGTCCTCGCAGCGGCCCTCGCGACGGTGCTGCTGGCGACGACGGGGACGCTGGGTACGGCGTACCTGTACGTGAACCAGGACGACGGAACGCCGGTGTACCAGGCCCTGTCCGCCGAATCGGCGTTCCCGACAGGGCCGAACGGCAAGGTGATCTACGGCTACGACCGCTGCCCGCGGGACCGCGTCTGCTTCTTCAGCGAGCACAACGGCACCGGATACATGTGCAGTTGGCAGGGCGACGACGCGAACTGGCAGTCGGGCGAGGAGACGTGCGCCTGGGCAGCGAGCCAACCGGTCCGGTCGGTCTTCAACAACATCGTGAGCTCCCGGAAGCAGCACGACCTGGTGTACTACCGCGGCACCGACTTCGAACCCGCCGGCCACGACCGCAGCCGGCAGGCTCAGCGCACCGGTTGCAGCGCCGTGAACAGCATGGGAAATCTGGCGGGCACGTACGCGCCTCTCTCGCATGAGTTGGTCGGCAGCTGCTCGACCAAGTCGGCTCTGTGGACGATCCTTTCGCTGTTCGACTGAGCGTCGTCGCAGGTCGTCGGCAGCGGAAGCCGTCAGTCCCGTGCCGGGCCTCCGAGCCAGACCCAGACTGGGGTGAACAGGGGCAACCAGCCGCACGGGGGGGGCGGGACGGCGCAGAGCGGGACAACGACGCGCACCGGATGCAGAAACCCTCCTGTCAGCCTCGTGCCCGCGCGACGGCTTGGCCGGTGCACGAGCCAGAGCGGCCCCTGACGACACCGGTGTAATCACCGCTGGGGTCCGTGCCATCCCCACCTCCGGCCCTCTGATGACGGTGGGTGAGCGTTCAAGATGCGCGGGTGCGAGCACGCTGTTTCGCTGGTGTGGCCCGCTCTTCCCCGTCACACAAGGAGTGATCATGAGCGTTGCAGGCGAGTCCGGCGGTCGTTCCCAGCAGATGCGGCAGAAGGCGCAGGAATTGGAACAGGCCTCGGAGCGTGCCACCGACCCGGATGAGCGCCAGCGGCTCAAGGAGAAGGCCCGCCGGCTCAAGGAGCAGAGCGAGCAGCAAGGCGGCACGGGCAGCGGAGACCCTCGCCCCATGCTGTGACAGCCCTTGCACACGCACCGGCCGGCCCCGTCCCCTGACCGTGCGAGGCGACGCACGAGGAGCATGGCGATGGTGAGGGTGCCATCTCGGTCGCCGACGCTCGCCGGGCTCACGCAAGCCACCAGGACGGTGCCGCGGGTGTCGACGAGCAAGTGTCGCTTGAGCCGCTGACCTTCATGGCGCCGTCGTAGCCGTGCAGGCGGCCACCGCGCTCACCGCCTGGCACACTCTGGCTGTCCACGATGGCCGCACTGGGAGTCGGATCGCGGCCGAGCTGTACCCGCTCGCGTTCCCGCAGCGACGTCACCATCCGTTGCCACACGCCTTCTTGCTGCCACTGTCGCCAGTAGTGGTAGACCCGTCTGCCACGGCGGCAGGTCACGCGGCAGCAGTCTCCAAGCGCAGCCGGCACCGGACCGAAGGGCCCGGGCGCGGGGGCCGGAGCGACGTGTCCTCATGATGGCTGCCTGTTCCGTGCTCACTGCTCACACCCGCTCGCCATGCCGAGTCACCGCTGCCGCCCCTCCGGCACCAGGCGTCCGGCGCCGCCGCAGCGGCTGCGCCGCCCTGTCCCTGACGAGGAACAGATGCAGCGCCAGCGGGCACAGGAGGAGAAGCAGAGCCGCCCACATCAGCCCCGGCAGACGCAACCGCCCCAACGGCGTGAAGGAGTCGGCCCGGTAGCCGAGGGTCACGTACGCGTCGTCCCCGACGGCCCGGGTGTCCAGGAAGACCTGAGTCGGGTCGTTGTCGTCTCCGGGCTCGTAGAAGCCACCGATCCCGTAGTAACGCCCGTAACGGTCGCTGGCCTCCGGGCTGAAATGGACGGCGACCACCTGACCCTGGGCGAAGGCGGGGGACGACCCGTGCTGCGCCTCGTCCCACGTGATTGCGCACCCCATCCCCTCGCCCGCCACGCAAAGGGAGGGCAACGGCATGCGCACGGGGTGCCCGAAGCGCATGGCGTAGCCCGGCGAGTCGTACTCGGAGTGCGCGATCGCGCCGAACACGACGACCAGCACGGCGACGGCGACCGGCACCACGGTGAGCGTCACCTGTGCCCGGACCAAGGCGAGGACGGACGTGGTGGCCAGACCTGCCGCGACGAGGGCGAGCAGGATCCATCCCGTCGCGTAGGGCGGCCGTCCGGTGACAAAGGCGGCGACGCTCAGACACGCCGCTGCCAGCGTCAGCGCGCCCGACGCGTGCACCGCCAGCAGCAGACCGCGTACGCCCTTGCGGTACCGCAGGACCGGTACCGCCGCCGCCATCAGCACCGGAATGGTGGCGACCGCCCGGACATGGCCATCGTTCGGCCCCGGGTCGGCCACCGCCAGTTCCACCAACACGATGGCCACGCCGACGACGAGGGCGACGCAGCAGCCCAGGGTCGCCTCGCCGTCCCAGCCGTCGCGCGTGTTCGCCGTGTCCTTGTCCAGAGTGACGCCCTTGACGTCCGTGGCGGATCCGCGGCCCCGGGGCGGGCTCGCTTCCGGTCCCGTGTCCCCGACCCCCCAGCAGGCGATCAGGCCCGCGAACGGCACACCGACCACAGCCGTGACGACCGCCACGAAGATGCCCTGCGCCAGCGTCATGTGTGCCCTCCGTACCTCGCATGGGTGGTCGGTGGACCAACGAGGATCACCGGCCGACAGTCACACGATCAGCGGTGTCCGTCGGCCGTGTCCGGGCGGCGGGCCCGGCGCCCCCCCCGGTCGACGGGGAGCGTCTTTCGGCCAACGGGCGGGCGAAGTTCGCGGAGTTCGCCCGCCCGCATGCTCTACCGGTCAAAGGCCCACTCCGCCTCGGACAGTTCATGACGACGTATCACCCGACCATGATCCCCAACCAAAGATCATTTGACGACAGCTCCTGGGCTGCTGGATATGGCGGGCGGGACTTCGCAGCGTCAACGCGCCGTAGGCGATGGCAGGTTGACGGATCACGTGGCGATCGGTGTGCTCACGGAACTGGTCCCCAGAGGACTGGTCGACGAGGTTGTGGACAAGGCCGGGCGCCGTGAGAAGCGTGTGCGCCTGCTCCCGGCCCGGGCGGTGGTGTACTTCGTCCTGGCAATGTGCCTGTTCTTCAGTGACGGGTACGAAGAGGTCATGCGCAAGTTGGTGGGCGGGCTGCAGTTCCTCGGCGCATGGCGGCCGGGTTGGCAGGTCCCGACCACTGGTGCGATCACCCAAGCGAGGTCGTCTGGGAGCGGAACCGTTGCGTTCACTGTTCGAGACGGTTGCGGCGCCGCTGGGCCAGGAAACGACACAGTGGGCGTTCCTGCGCTCGTGGCACCTGCTGGCGATCGACGGCGTGCAGCTGGAGTGTCCGGACACCGCGGAGAACACCAAGGAGTTCGGGAAGACCTCCCATCGCGGGGCTCCGGGCCCCTATCCCCAGGCCCGGGTGGTGGGCCTGGGCGAATGCGGGACTCACGCGATCATCGATGCACGGATCGGCTCCTGTTCCGGGGCGAAGCCCAACCTGCGTGAGGACCGCGTCCTGCCCCACCTGCCCGCACTACTCCTCCGCCTCACCCACCCCCAAAGAAACTCTGACAGGAAGCTCCTGGCAGCCGCAGCGCCGTCGCCGACAGACGCCATAGAGCACCTCCGGACCGAGGCCATCTCTCTGACCGTCGACCCGACAGCACAGACCCTGACCGCGGACACTGCTCGCGGAGAAAGGATCACGATCGGCTGACCACACCCCCAGCTCACCGACCCCAGACAAGGAGGAGAGGCCAGGAGACAGCCGGAACGACAAAGCACCCGCGCCCGGCCGGGAGCCGGAAGCGAGTGCCAGTTTCCCCTGCCCGCGGAGCGGGACTTGTGGGGCAATTGTGTGTCCGAGGTCGGAGTTGAACCGAAAGCCCAATCGGTGGTGCTGCGCGCCGACCTGGAGATTCAGGTCGACCCACGCGCCGGCCGAGGGCGGTCGGGATCTGCTGCTTCGGACGATGCACCGTGAGGGCCGCCTCGACAAGGGTGAACCCCGAAACCCGCCCGAACGGGATACTCGAGCAGGGCCGCACCCTGCGCGCGGTCACGGCGACCATGGCCACCGTCATCGGCCTGACCTTCCTCTTCGGCTTCGGCAACGTATGGACCCTCGCCCTGCGCCTCGGCGTGCCAGCCTGGGTAGCACCCCTGGTAGCCCCGGCTGTGGACTTGTCGGTACTCGGGCTGCTCCTGGGCATCCGTCACCTCGCCCTGCACGGCGCAACCCCCGAGCAATTGCGCCCAGCCCGGCGACTGCTGATCTTCTCCAGCGTGATGACCTTGGCCCTGAACGTCACCGATCCACTGCTGTCCGGAGACATCGGCAAAGCCGCATTCGACGCCGTGGGGCCATTGCTCCTGATCGGCTGGGCGGAGGTCGGCCCCGGTCTCCTACAGGCCATCAGCAGCATCCAGAGCCGGGACGACGCATGCCCGACCCGGTTCGCGACTGGACCGCATCTCAACGAACCGGCAGAGCACGCAGAGACGGACATCGAGCCCACGCACCACGACCTCCTGCAACGGGCCCGGCGAGAAGACACCCGCCACCGAGAACTACACCAACGCCCGATCTCCGCCGAGACACTGCGCAAACAACTCCACATCGGCGCCGCCAAGTCGAGAATGCTGGTAGCCGTCATCCGCAACGACCGCAGCAGATGACTGGCCATCAACGCATTCTGCCCAGTCCCCCGGGGCGAATCCGGACTTCTGAAGCATCCAAGTTCCGTGAACTCGAGGCACTCCGGCGACCTCGACAAAACCCGGGCCAGCTCAGACAGCAATACCAGAGCAGGCAATCACCTCCCGCCCCGCGGAGAGCGCCTTCATCACCGATGGCGCCGCAAACGGCTCCTGGTTCGCCCTCGCGCTCGCAGAGCGCCGCGCGGCATCAGCTCGATCGCGTTCTCCGCCGGTTCACTCCGCTCACAGAGGAGAACACGGTGCTCTGGACTGCTTGTCCGGCTCTGCCGTCGCGTCACCTCCGCTCGCACGGACGTGACCACATGCCACTTCAGGGAACGACACGTCGTCGACCACCCACACCTCAGGTGTGATCGCCTCGGTCAGACGCTCGGCGATCCGCCACCGCGGCGGCATGGGATCCCACGGCGACTGACCGCGGGAGCAAAGGCGAACACATCCGCAACGACCTCCGATAACTCACCCCGGAGCCGTTCCGCCTACCCGAGCCTCATACCAACCACCATGCCCCCGACCAGGCAGGATCGGCAGAGGAAACGAAGCACTAGCCATTGCTTCCGGATCAGGCCAGTTGCCTGCTGAACCAGTCCGTGGCCAGTTCGGTGACCGATTCCAGGGTGCCGGGTTCCTCGAAGAGATGAGTGGCACCGGGGACGACGGCCAGCTGATGCTCACAGCTCAGGCGCGCCGCGGCCTGCCGGTTGAGGTCCAGCACGAGGTGGTCGCGGCCCCCGACAATGAGCAAGGTCGGAGCCTTCACCTCCGGGAGCCCGGGGCCGGCCAGGTCCGGCCTGCCTCCGCGGGAGACGACTGCCGTGACGTCCGCGGCGGGCTCCGCCGCGGCCCACAGCGCGGCGGCGGCACCTGTGCTGGCACCGAAGTAACCGAACTCCATGCCGTGGGTGTCGGGCTGCTCACGCAGCCATTCGGTCGCCTGGGTCAGGCGGCGGGCGAGCAGCGCCGTGTCGAACACGTTGTCCCGGTTCACCGCCTCTGCCTCGGTGAGCAGATCGAACAGAAGGGTGCCCAGACCGGCGCGGTTGAGCCCGGTGGCCACGAAGCGGTTGCGCGGGCTCTTCCTGCTGCTGCCGCTGCCGTGGGCGAAGAGGACGACCCCGCGGGCGCTGCGGGGAACCGTCAGCCGCCCGTCGAGCGCGACGCCTCCGGCCGGTATCCGGACCGACCTGTCATAGGGCAGGGAATCGTGCTCCGGGGAGGCGCTGCCCGCGGGCGGCGGCGCGTCGGACATGGCGTGCGCCGCGCGGTTGTGCGCCAGGCAGGCGATGACCTCGTCGTCGCTCGTCTGCCCGAAGTCCGCGTAGAACTCACCGATCGCGTGGAACTGCCGGGGGGTGTGCAGACAGACGCCTTCGTCCGCCTCGCCTCCGAGGCGGGCCGACCAGTCGTGCGGCGCCACGGGAACCGCCAGCACGATCCGCGACGCGCCGCGGGCGCGCGCGATCCGGCAGGCCGCCAGTGCCGTGGAGCCGGTCGCCAGACCGTCGTCCACCACCAGAACCGTCCGTCCGTCGTACCGGGCCGACTGCTGCTCACCCCTATAGCGGCGGGCGCGCTGCTCCAGGACGCCTCGCTCGTGTTCCTCCACCGCCGCCAGATCACGGTCCGTCACACCCGTGGCCCGCACCACCGCTTCATTGACGACGCGCACGCCTTCCTCGCCGATGGCGCCCATGGCCAGCTCCGGCTGGAAGGGCACCCCCAGCTTGCGTACGAGGCAGACGTCGAGCGGAGCGCCCAGGGCCTCTGCGATCTGCGCAGCGACCGGGACGCCGCCGCGAGGAAGTCCCACGACCACCAGGTCTTGGCCCTTGAGGTGCTTCAGCCGGGCGGCGAGTCGCCGACCCGCGTCGGTTCGGTCTGTGAAGTACATGGTCGCCTCCCGGGTGAGGTGAGGTCCCCGATTCCCGACTGTCCGTTTGTGCGCGCCGGGCGGCCGTTGCGGAGACGCTCCAGAGGCCCGGAGCCCGGTGAGTCCACGGCACGCGCCAACGGCGCGCCGGGCGTATGCGTCGCCAGGCAGTCCGCGCTCCCCGTCGTGTGCATGGTCTCGCTCACCCCTGCGGCCCCTGGGACGGCCGGACGGTGAGGGTGTCGTCCGGGTTCCGTTCGACGCGTGAGCCGTAGGCCCGGCTGATCCGGCTCAGAACGTCCTGCACCCACCGCAAGTCCTCGACCGTCGCGCGCTCCAGCCGCAGCCGCCGGGACCGCATCGGGTCGATGCGCACGTCATGGAATCTGCCGTCGTGCGGGTCCACGGTGACGAAGTACAGCAGCCGGAGGTCGTCCCGGTACTCCTCACAACCGCCGATGCCCTCGTAGTCGTTGATCAGGTCACCGCAGCCGTGGGTGATGAGCTTTCCCCGGTACGACTCCAACGGCCGCGGATGGTGCGAGGAGTGCCCGTGCACCACGTCCGCGCCGCCGTCGATGAGCGCATGGCCGAAGCGAACCTGGTCACGCGGGATGCCGTAACCCCAGTTGGAGCCCCAGTGGACCGAGACGACCACGATGTCGCCCGGCCGCTTGGCCGGACGCAGCCGGGCGGCGATCCCGGCCGCGGCGGCGTCCGACGGCTCGGCGACGAAGTCGACCCCACTGCGCTGTGCCGTGGCGGCCCAGCTGCCGGGTATGCCGCTGGAAGCCATCCCCACGGAGAAGACCAGGACCCGCCGGCGCCCGGAGACGGGGACGATCGCGGGACGCCGGGCCTCGTCGGCGTCCCGCCCCGCCCCTGCCGAGCGGAGACCCGCGGCCGCCAGGGCGTCGAGGGTCTCCGCCAGCCCGCTGCGGCCGTAGTCCAGCACATGGTTGTTGGCCAGGGCACAGACGTGCGGACGGGCGGCGGCCAGACTGGGCAGGTTGGCCGGGTGCATCCGGTAATGGATCTCTTTGCCGGGCGCAATTTCGTCACTCTGCGTGACGGCGGTCTCCAGGTTGAGGATCCGGGCGTCGGGCGCCACCGCGGCGAGCACGTCCAGCGCGTCGCCCCAGGGCCAGGGGAAGCCGACTGGGTAGGGAATCATGCCGTTCGCCGCCTCGGACAGCTCCACATAGGCGCGGGCGTCCTTGATGTACGACTCCGGCAACTTCGGATCGCCGGGGTGCGGAAGGATCTGGTCGACTCCGCGGCCGAGCATCACATCGCCGGCCAGGAAGAGCGTGACGAGGTCACCGCCCATTCCTCCAGGCTAGGCCGAGCCGGCGGGTACTGCTCAGCCAGAGAGCGACGCTGGGTTCACGCACTCCCCTCCAGCAGTCTCTTCAGCGTTTGCTCGTTCCTCGGCATCTCCTTCCGCACATGCGGACGGACGACGAGCGGAACGAGCACCTTGCCGATCCCATGCGTCTCGAAGTCGAGGGACAGCGTCAGGCGCGACCGTTCACCGTCACCGAGCGGCTCGATCGTCCCCTTCACGTGCCCCCGGATGGGACCGTCGATGCCGTCGACCCGCCAGCTCCTCGGCGGATCAAGCTCGGTCACCTCCGAGGTCATCGGGATGTCCCGGCGACCGATCCGCCGGGTCACCACGACCCTCGAACCCACGGCCACAGGAGCGTCTCCCACGGGGCGTACCGACACGACACTTTCCTGCCACTCGGGGAGGTGCGAGGGCTCGGTCACGTAGGAGAAGACGTCTTCGGGGCGACAGGAGATGTCGACGCTTTCTTCGATCGCAGACATTTAATCCCCCTTTGTCAATTTATATACATAATCCCACGGTGCCGACGACGCACCAACTCCGCCAACCGGACGAGGGCGAACGCGGCAATCAGGGCCGCGGGCGCGGGCCGTTTCCGGCAGCCTGCAGCGGTGGCGTCATGCACCGGGCGCGGGTGCGCAGATCCTCGACTCGCTATTGAGCGCCTTGCTCGAAGCCTCGTATCCGGTGCAGCAGTTCCTCGCGTTCCTCGGGCGGCGGTTCCTCGCCGGAGTCGAGGTGGTGGCGTCGAGCAGCGCGCGCATCTCAACCGGGTCACCGCCATCAGTTCGACCGGCAGCCGGGTGTGGTGCAAGGCCCAGGGTCGGCAGTGCTACTGCTTGCCCGCCCGCCATGAGAGGCAGTACGGGTCCTCTGGCACCTTGCGACAATCCAGCCACGACCACCCATTCGTCACGGTGATGAACCACAGCTGCTCGGGGTTGGTTGGGGCTGCCTCGGCCACGAGCGGCTTCGTGCCGTCCTGCAGCGTCACCTCGCCCGACTTTTGATTCGCGTCGCGGTACTTCGCCTTGATTTTCCACTCGCAGGTCTTGTCTCGGACGTACGCCTCAACGTGCAGGCCCCCTGGGGACTCGCTGTTCCCGAGATCGATCTTCCTGCGGCTGAAGTAGGGCCGCCCTTGGGTGCTGCCTTCATCGGTGGCGATCGGCGCGAAGTTCTTCTTCGTCAAGTCGTACAGGATTCCCGCATAGGAAGCCTCTCCTTGTGGAGGGGCGACCACCACTGTCCTGGCCGTTGGCTCTCGGCACGTCACATCGGCTGCTCGCATGTCGACGATTGACAGGTTCGACTTCCGATTGCTGAACAGGTTCATGTTGAAGATCGTGGAATCTGCTCCGGTCGGGTCGTACGCACCGGGAGGCGCCTGCTGGAGCACGGAGGGGTACCGGAGGACGCGGCCGCCCAGGGAGTGCATGTAGTCCCACACCTGAATGAGGTCGCCGTGAATAGAGGTGAGCCTGTCCTGCTCATTCTCTGTGAGTGGGCGATCCAGGACGATCTTCCAGTTCTCGGGCATGCTGTAGTCGTAATCAACTGCGCCGGTGAAGGGGTCCTCTTCTGCATCCAGCGCATCCTCTGCCTCCTGCTCCGCCTTGACGCGAGGCTTCGCGGTCTCGGTCTCGAAGACGAAACCGGCCAGCAGGCCACACAGGCCCCCGACGACGGCGGCACCCAGAACGATCCCCACAACCTGGGCCTTCTTGCGCCGGGCCAGGCCCTTCAGACCAGGGACGAGCTGTTCGAGTGCGATGTCACGCGCAGAGGGCTCGCCGGATGGCTGCAGTGGCCCGGGCTCTGACGTCACAGGCGAAACAGGTTGCCCCGGAGACAAAGAAGCGGGCGTGGGGGCAGGAACATCGGGCGTTCCGGCACCCTCACAGGTCGCGGCAGGGTCGGAAGTGCCTGGCTGCGGTGCAGCAGGGACGGCTACGGGCGGCGTTTCCGGCCGGTTCGCCCTCGCCGAACCCGTTGGGGCCGCCGACGGTGTCGTGTGTCCGTCGCCCGTTGGCTGCGGCCGCGGACCCGGCGTCCCGGAAGGGGATGCTGTTGCCAAGACCGGCCCTCCACGAGGTCGTGCGTCGCTTCACTCACGGCCATGCGGAAAAGCTGGCCGATCAGGCGATGGGTAGGAGCCCCTCAACGATACGTTCTCGTAAGGGATTTGGCGCACGTTGCGAGATCGCACAACTGATGGCTGCGAGATTCCTGCGACAGTCCCGGAGCCTGGGTAACCCTCCACCCAGCAGGACACGCGGCACCATGCCGTCGCACGTTAACGGGGTAGGGTTCCGCGCCCGCACGGGGGGGGGGGAGCGTGGCGGGAGATGCCCTAGCGGTACGGGTCGGGGGCCGGGTGTACGACCTGGTCATCGACGTCTGGCAGCAGGTCACCAGGCTGCGCACGCGGGGCCAGGGCCTGGACAGCGGCTCGGAGGCCGTGGAGGTCGAACTGCCGGGTCCGTGCCGTGGCGGCCAGCAAGGCCGGCAGGGCATGGAGGGGAGAACGGGGTTGGATAACCACCCGGCTCAAGGCTGCGGGCGCGGCGACCGCCCGGCCGCCTACTGTGGAGGAATGAGCGAGTTCGGAGGAATGAGCGCGATCGCCGTCGTGTACGAACTCGACAAGACGATGGCCCCGCGCATTTCCCCGGGGACACCAGCTGGTGCGGAACGGCCGGTCCGCAGGGTGCACGCGGCGCCCTCCGCCCCGGGGGCACCCGCCACCACGGGACCGCGAACCCTCTGCGGCAAGGACACCTTCGCCATGGAGACGGCCGACTGGAAGCCCTCCGGGCGCTCCGGGGCGCCCTGGTATCCCGCGGGGTACACATCCGTGGTCTGCCCCGACTGCGATGCCGCGATCGAGACCTGACCGGCGTACCACCCGCCCGATGTCACTACTCGGCGGGAGAGCATTCCGCCGCGTTCCCCCCCCACCCCCCCACCCTCGTCCACATACTCGTACGAAGCGAGCCCGACCCACCATCGACACACCACCGCGAGCACGAGCTGAAGCACCCCAGCTCGCCGCGCCGCGCCCGCTCCAAACGGCGGCTGCCGTCCTCAACGGCCTGGTACGCCCGCCCTTTCGATACCGCTCACCGCCCTTGTTCCACACACTCCTTGAAATGCTCCAGATCGCTGCGGACGAGCCGTTCGATCGCGTTCGCCTGGGCGAATCCCTTCGGCCCGCCAAGGGCCTCCCTCATGGTGCCGGGGTCGTACTCAAGCCGTGCCTGGACCCGGGTGCGGTTCTCGTCGATCGGCTGCAGTGAGAAGGACCCGATCAGGTCGGGGGCGCCCGTGGTCTGCCACTCCATCACGTGTTCCCCACTCCGGTCGGAGAGCTCGGCCTCGAGTTCCCGGACCCGGCCACTCGCCTCGACGCTCAGAAACGCCCGGCCACCAGCCTCCGTACGGACCTCGCGCACTCCTTCCACGAAGCGCGGATAGTCCTCCACCCGGTGGAGGCTGTCCCAGACTGTGTCGATCGGAACTCCGACGTCGATGTGTTCTTCGAGGGTGCTCATGGCCCACCTCCAGGTTCGGCTCACGGCATGGCCATCTACATCCAGTGTGCGCCCGGCATAGGAACATCGACCGGAATACGAGACGGACTGACCACCATGTGACTCACTCGATGGCCCGGCCCGTCCCAGCCGGCTCCCGGGCCCCTCCCGGGCCGAGAGGCTGACCGGGGTACCGCCCGAACATCTCACGCACCACAACAGTGCTGTTTTCTCCGGGAGTTGTGACATTCGGCTGGTCAGTGGTTCCTTCGTTCAGGGTCCCCCGATTGGGCCGGTATCACCCTCTTACAAGAGATGGAAGACCGTCGACGACGTCCGCCCCATCCGCGACGACATCGAACTCCACGTCCACGGACTCTTCGACGACCCAGGACAGCGCTGACTGCGGACATTGGTGCGGTGGCCGACCCACGACTCGTCTTCGCCTACGTGCACAGCGCCCCCGCCGACAGTCCCGGCCAACGCCTTTATGACGACATCACCCGGCCATGGCCGCGCATGCCTGCCTGGCCATCCTGCGCGCCACGCGAGGTGGACGCGGGCAAAGCACGAACGGCCGTGGGGGCGGCGGGCGGAAGGGAGGCCCGCAGCCTCCTCGCTGGGTGAGGGAGACGGACCATTCGGCCGCTGCGGAGACCGTATCGCCCGTAACGCCCGTACCCTTCGTGTGTCTACGGCGTCACATAGCGGGCGCCAAGCCACTGGAGGCAACACCTCGTGCTGATTGCTCAGCGTCCGTCCCTGACCGAAGAGGTCGTCGACGAGTTCCGCTCCCGGTTCGTGATCGAGCCGCTGGAGCCGGGCTTCGGCTACACCCTCGGCAACTCCCTGCGTCGTACGCTCCTCTCCTCGATCCCCGGTGCCGCTGTCACGTCCATCCGAGTCGACGGTGTCCTGCACGAGTTCACCACCGTGCCGGGCGTCAAAGAGGACGTCACCGACCTGATCCTCAACATCAAGCAGCTCGTCGTGAGCAGCGAACAGGACGAGCCGGTCGTGATGTACCTGCGCAAGCAGGGCCCGGGTCTGGTCACCGCCGCCGACATCGCGCCCCCGGCCGGTGTCGAGGTGCACAACCCCGACCTCGTCCTCGCCACGCTCAACGGCAAGGGCAAGCTGGAGATGGAGCTGACCGTCGAGCGCGGTCGCGGCTACGTCTCCGCCGTCCAGAACAAGCAGGTGGGCCAGGAGATCGGCCGTATCCCGGTCGACTCCATCTACTCGCCGGTTCTGAAGGTCACGTACAAGGTCGAGGCCACGCGTGTCGAGCAGCGCACCGACTTCGACAAGCTGATCGTCGACGTCGAGACCAAGCAGGCCATGCGTCCCCGTGACGCCATGGCGTCGGCCGGTAAGACCCTGGTCGAGCTGTTCGGGCTGGCGCGCGAGCTCAACATCGACGCCGAGGGCATCGACATGGGCCCGTCCCCGACGGACGCCGCCCTCGCCGCCGATTTGGCGCTGCCGATCGAGGAGCTCGAGCTCACCGTTCGGTCCTACAACTGCCTCAAGCGTGAGGGCGTCCACTCGGTGGGTGAGCTCCTTGCGCGTTCCGAGGCCGATCTGCTGGACATCCGTAACTTCGGTGCGAAGTCGATCGACGAGGTCAAGGCGAAGCTGTTCGGCCTGGGCCTGGGCCTGAAGGACAGCCCGCCCGGATTCGACCCGACGGCCGCCGTCGACACCTTCGCCGCCAACGACGCGGACGCGGGTTTCGTGGAGACCGAGCAGTACTGAACGCTGCGCTGCGCCGGTCATAGAGACACTTCGCGTACCGGGGCAGGGAACCTCCACACCGTTCCCTGCCCGGCGGTCTCGGCCTGGTCCGCGCCCGCCGCCGGGGCCAGGGCGGCGAAGATCCGGTCCCACGGCGGCCGGATCGGCATCTCCGACGTCGTCGCCGACGACACCCTCACCCCCGAACAGCGGGCCGAGCGCGGCGACTACGTCGGCTGCATCGCCGGAGCACTCGTCCAGGCCATACGCTCCGTCTCCTGCCGCCTCTTACAGGGGCACGGACGGGACAGCCGACGGGGCGCCGAGCGTGGCCGAACTGCGGTGCGCGCTGGACGCGGCGGACACCACGGCGAACTGCGCATGCCCGCCCACCTATGCGTGACGCCCTTATCGGTTACCGCGACCTGGTAATCACGAACTTCCCACGGTTCGGGGCCTCGCTCAGCCTTTACAGCATCCTTCCCGCCGGCGCCGAAGGATTCGCCATCATGCCAAAGCCGGATGGCCACGAGGCATGCGATGGACCCGGCCGTGGCGGCCCGCTCCCAGTGCTGCCGCCAGGCCGACGCCTCCCACGCTGCGGCCCTGCGCCCGGCGCAGGCAGAACGTGCGTCGAAAGAGGGCGGGACGGCGGTCATGTGCCGCAGTCCAGCGCGGACCGGTTCGCGCAGTCGCTCATCGCTCCGTCGAGGCTCTCGGCGCTCCAGCACATCTTGTTCGGAGCCAGACGACCTTGCACCCCGGCAAGCGTCGCCCGCATGGCGTGGCGCGGATGCGGGCATGTCTGCAGTGCGGGGTTGCTCGACGACCGGTGGGAGGGTCGATCGTGGCAGCGCGCATTCCTACACTCCGACGAGCCGCGGACGCAGGGCCCCCAGAGCACGATCTGCTCACCGGTTGGGCTCGCGATCAAGACCCACACCCCCGAACCACCGATGCCCCGGATCCCGTTGGTCTGCGGTTCGCGTTCTACGGCCGGGTGTCCACCGAGGACCACCAAGACCCAGCCACATCACGAGCCTGGCAGCTGCTGGGCGCCCAGGCGCTAGTGTCCGGGCACGGGCGGATCGTGGCGGAGTACTTCGACGTGGGTCACAGCCGGACCGTGCCCTGGGCCCGCCGGCCGGAGGCAGCCGCACTACTCGTCGCGATGGCCGATCCGGACCGCTGCTTTGACGCGGTGATCATCGGCTCCAGTGAACGGGCCTTCTACGGTAACCAGTTCGCGACCATGGCCCCGCTCTTCGAGCACTACGGCATCGAGGTGTGTGCCGGAGCTGGGCGGCGCCGTCGACCCGCGGATCGCCGGACAGGAAGAGCTGATGATCCTGCTCGGCATCCTGTCCAAACGGGAGATCGCCCGGGCCCGGATCAGGGTGCGCAGCGCGATGACCGTGCAGACCCGCGACCAGGGCCGCTACCTCGGCGGCCGACCCCCCTACGGCTACCGGCTGGCCGACGCGGGCCCGCACCCCAACCGCTCCTTCGCCCGCCGCGGCGTGCGCATCCACCGCCTGGACATCGACCCCGCGTGCGGGCCCATCGTGTCCTGGATCTTCACACAGCGGCTGGCCCGGCACAGCGTCGCCCGCATCACCCGCGCCCTCAACGACGCCGCGATCCCCTGCCCGTCCGCCGCCGACCCCGGCCGCAACCCGCACCCGTCCGACCGCCAGTGGATCCTCACCACGGTACGGGCCATCCTGGCCAACCCCCGCTACACCGGCCGCCAGGTCTGGAACCGCCAGCGCACCGACCACGACCTCATCGACCCCGCCAACACCAGCCTCGGCCACCGCGACACCATGCGCTGGAACACCCCCGCCGACTGGATCATCTCCACCGCGCCCGCGCACCCCGCGCTGGTCAGCGAAGCCGACTTCATCACCGTCCAACACCTCCACGCAGACCGGCCCACCGCACCGGGGCGGACATACCTCCTGGCGGGCCTACTGCGCTGCGGCGTCTGCAAGCGCCGGATGGAATCCTGCTGGGCCCGCCGACCCGCCTACCGCTGCCGCCACGGCCACTCCAGCGCCACCCCGCCCGCCCCACTGATCGGACACCCAACACCTACCTGCGTGAGGACCGCGTCCTGCCTCACCTGTCCGCACTGCTCCTCCGCCTCACTGACCACCAGACCAACTCGGACAGGACGCTCCTGGCAGCTGCGGCACCCTCGCCGACAGACGCCATAGAGCACCTCCGCACTGAGGCCATCTCGCTGGCCTTCGACCCGACAGCACGGACCCTGACCGCGGACACTCCGCACGGAGAAGCGATCACGATCGGCTGACCACATCCCCAGCCCACCGCCTCAAGGGAGGGAGGAGAGGCCAGAAGGCCGCCGGAACGACAAAGCACCCGCGCCCGGCCGGGAGCCGGAGGCGAGTGCCAGTTTCCTCTGCCCGCGGAGCGGGACTTGTGGGGCAATTGTGTGTCCGAGGGGGGACTTGAACCCCCACGCCCGTTAAAGGGCACTAGCACCTCAAGCTAGCGCGTCTGCCATTCCGCCACCCGGACTAGGTGTCTGCCGCCTGGACGGGGGTGTTCCCCGCGGCGACATGGACAACAATACCAAGGTTTCGGAGTGCCTTTCACCTGCATATCCGGGCTGTCGGGGCGGATACGCGGGCCCCGGTGGGGGTGCCCGCGGAGTCTCACCATGGGTGACGCGTGGGCTACCCAGGGGACACGGTCCGGTTCGCCGACGGTGAGAGCAGCCTCGCGATCACGCAGTGATCTCAGGAGGGAACTCGCGGCTTCCTCCCGGAGCGGGACCAGGAAACGGCGCTCCATCTCGTGACGCGCGGTGCAGGCTAGTCCCGGCCCGCGGCCGCGACCTCGACCTGGGACACACAGGAGAGCGGCTCGCGCTGGAGCAACGACGTGCCCCTGTCGCCCAGCGCAGCGGGGGCAACGAGGGACGGGCGAGCGGCGCCCCGAAGATCACGAACGCCGCCCGCCTCCCCTCACCTCACCTCACGGCATGAGGTGATAGTCGGGGAAGTTGCCCGGCAGCCTCTCCCCCGCCGGCCCCTGGGTCACCGCGCGCACCAGCAGCTCTCCGCCCACGAACGCGCCGCGCCACGACGCGCCGAAGCCGCCGAAGAGCTCGTCGCGGTCGCCGCGGGAGCGGGGCTTGCCGTGGCCGACCTTGAAGGCACGGATCTGCGGTGCCAGGCGGTCGTACGTCGCCTTGTCGTCCGTGGACAGCGTGGCGACGAGCGCGCCGTTGGACGCGTTCATGGCGGCGAGCAGTTCGGCCTCGGTGTCGACCAGGACGATGGTGTCGACCGGGCCGAAGGGCTCCGCGTGGTGCAGCGGCGAGGACGGGGGCGGGTTGAGGATCGTGACGGGATGGACGTACGCCGATGTGTCCTGGCCGGGCAGGAAGCGCGCGTCCGCCAGGCTGCCGCGGTGCAGTGGGACGGCGCCCCGGTCGATGGCCTCGGCGACCTGGTCGTGGAGGTCCTTGGCCTTGGCCGCGTTGATCACCGGGCCGAAGTCGAGGGCCGGGTACGGGTCGTCGGGGTGCTCGACTGCGAGCGGGTGACCGATGCGCAGGGTGCGGACCGCCGGGAGGTAGGCCGCCAGGAACTCGTCGAACAGGGCGCGCTGGACGACGAAGCGCGGGTAGGCGGTGCAGCGCTGCTTGCCGTAGTCGAAGAGCTTGGGGATGACCGCGGTCAGCGCGTCCCAGTCCGTGCAGTTCCAGATGCCCCAGGTGTTCAGGCCCTCCTGTTCCAGTACGTGTCGCTTGCCGAGGTCGGCGACGGCGGTGGCCACCGCGGCGCCTGTGTCGCGGCCGCCGACGAAGGAGACGCAGCCGATCTCGGGTGCGCGGACGAGCGCTTCCGACAGCTCGCGTCCGCTGCCGCTGACGAGGGTGACGGGGATCCCTTCGCGTTCGGCGAGCGCGCAGGCCAGGGAGAGACAGGCGACGCCGCCGTCGGTCGGGGTCTTGGCGATGACCGCGTTGCCTGCCAGTGCCTGTACCAGCATTGCGTGAACGAGCACGCTCATCGGGTAGTTCCAGCTCGCGATGTTGGACACGGGCCCCTCCAGCGGGGTCCGGCCTTCCACCATGGGTTCGATGCCGTCGACGTACCAGCGCACGCCGTCGATCGCCCGGTCCACATCGGCCTGGGCAAGCCGCCAGGGCTTGCCGATCTCCCAGACCAGCAGGAGCGCGAGCAGTTCGCGGTGCTCGGTCAGCGCGTCGAGGGTCGCCGCGACGCGGGCCCGGCGCTCCGCGAGCGGCACATGGCGCCAGGCGCGGTGCTGGTCGAGTGAGGCGCGAACGGCCTGCTGGGCCGTGGCGCCGTCCAGGCGCGGCGGGCCCGCGATGGGGCTGCCGTCGACGGGGCTGGTGGCGGGCAGTGCCCGGCCGTCCGCCTGCCAGGCGGAGCCCCAGAGGTTGAGGACGCGGTCGCCCTGGAACGCCTCGGGCGCCACCTGGAGGCAGCGCTGCCAGGCGTCGGCCCAGGTCGTACCGGACTTCACGACGAGGTTGGTGGTGTTGAGGGTGGTTGTCATTCGGTGTCTCCGCTCTCGGTGCACAGTCGGGGGCGGGGGGCGTGGCTTCTGCCGAACCGCAGGAAGCTCGAGCCCGCGCGAGCAGGTGTCGCGTACGCACGGAGTGGCTGTGAGGGCGCCATGTCCGTACGGAGGAACGTAGTGAGGCCGCGATGTCTCCGGCAGTCACCTCACGTCAACTATGAGTGACGTCACGTTCCGTTTCCAGCTGGGCCAGTACCAGCCGCGCCGTCTCGGTCGGGGTGCCGCCCACGCGCACTCCGACCGCCTCCAGGGCCTTCTTCTTCGCCTGGGCGGTGCCCGACGAGCCGGAGACGATGGCGCCCGCGTGCCCCATGGTCTTTCCTTCGGGGGCGGTGAATCCGGCGATGTAGCCGACGACGGGCTTGGTGATGTGGTCGCGGATGAACGCGGCCGCCCGTTCTTCGGCGTCGCCGCCGATCTCCCCGATGAGAACGATCAGTTCGGTGTCGGGGTCGTCCTGGAAGGCCGCCAGGCAATCGATGTGGGTGGTGCCGACGACGGGGTCGCCGCCGATGCCGACACAGGTCGAGAAGCCGATGTCCCTCAGCTCGTACATGAGCTGGTAGGTGAGGGTGCCGGACTTGGAGACCAGGCCGATGCGGCCGGGTTTCGTGATGTCGGCGGGGATGATGCCCGCGTTCGACTCGCCGGGGCTGATCAGGCCGGGGCAGTTGGGGCCGATGACACGCGTGCCCTTGGTGGCGGCGTACGCGTGGAAGGCCACGGAGTCGTGGACCGGGATGCCCTCGGTGATGACGACGGTGAGCCCGATTCCGGCGTCGGCGGCCTCCCATACGGCCGCTTTGGCGAAGGCCGGCGGGACGAAGACGACGCTCACGTCCGCTCCGGTCGCCTCGATGCCTTCGCGCACCGATCCGAACACGGGCACGGCGCGGTCGTCGAAGTCGACGCTCTGGCCCGCCTTGCGCGGGTTGACGCCGCCGACGACGTCCGTGCCGGCCGCGAGCATCCGCCGCGTGTGTTTCATGCCCTCGCCGCCCGTCATGCCCTGGACGAGGACCTTGGACTCCTTGGTGAGAAAGATGGCCATGTCCTCTTCCTTCAGCCGGTGTTCGCGAGTTGGGCGGCACGGCGCGCGGCGCCGTCCATGGTGGTGGCCTGCTGCACCAGGGGGTGCGCGTGGTCGTCGAGGATGGCGCGGCCGCGGACGGCGTTGTTGCCGTCGAGGCGGACCACGAGCGGCTTGGTCAGCCGCACGGTGTCCAGGGCCTGCACGATGCCGTCGGCGACCGCGTCGCAGGCGGTGATCCCGCCGAAGACATTGACGAAGACGGACTTCACGTCCGGGTCGGAGAGGATGACGGACAGGCCGTCGGCCATGATCTGGGCGGAGGCTCCGCCGCCGATGTCGAGGAAGTTGGCCGGGCGGGCGCCGCAGCCCGCGACCACGTCGAGTGTGGACATGACCAGGCCGGCGCCGTTGCCGATGACACCGACCTCGCCGTCCAGCTTGACGTAGTTCAGGCCCTTGGCGGCGGCCGCCGCCTCCAGCGGGTCGTCGTGCGCGGTGTCCTGCTCTCCCCAGCGCGCCTGCCGGAATCGGGCGTTGTCGTCGAGGGTGACCTTGCCGTCCAGGGCCAGGATCTGCCCCTGGACCGTACGGACGAGGGGGTTCACCTCGACGAGGACTGCGTCCTCACGGGTCAGCACCTCCCAGAGCCGTACGAGCACGTCGACCGTCTGCGGCGGCAGGCCCGCGGCCTCGGCGATCTCGGTCGCCTTCGCCGAGGTGACGCCGACCGCCGGGTCTATGGGGATGCGCGCCACGGCCTCCGGCCTGCTCGCCGCGACCTCCTCGATGTCCATGCCCCCCTCCGCGGAGGCGATCGCGAGGAAGCGTCCGGCGGCGCGGTCGAGGACGTACGAGACGTAGAACTCGCTCTCGATGTCAACGGGTTGGGCCAGCATCACCGTGCGGACCGTGTGGCCCTTGATGTCCATGCCGAGAATCTGACGTGCCGTCAGTTCGGCGGCGGCCGGATCGGCGGCGATCTTCACCCCGCCCACCTTGCCGCGCCCCCCGGTCTTCACCTGGGCCTTTACGACGACGCGGCCACCGAGTCGGCGGGCGATCTCGCGCGCCTCCTTGGGCGAATCCGCGATCTCGGCCCGCGGCACCATGATTCCGTACTCCTCGAAGAGTGCCCGTGCCTGGTGCTCATACAGGTCCATCATGAGGCTCCTGTCTTAAAAGTGCTGCACGCCCCCTGGACATCACCCATCGGATGCGGGATAACAATCTTCATACAGTATCCGTCGACTGTATGCAATGTGCCGAGCAGGCTACGCAACCTGCGACGCCCGGGCGCTGGAAGCAACGGACAAGTGAGGTGACCTGTGACGACGAAGGCTCTCGAAGGCATCCGAGTCCTCGACATGACACATGTGCAGTCCGGTCCCTCAGCGACTCAGCTGCTGGCCTGGCTGGGCGCGGACGTCCTCAAGCTGGAGGCGCCGACCGGTGACATCACGCGCAAGCAGCTGCGCGACCTCCCGGACGTGGACTCCCTCTACTTCACGATGCTCAACAGCAACAAGCGCAGCATCACCCTCAACACCAAGACCGAACGCGGCAAGCAACTCCTCACCGAACTGATCCGGACCTCCGACGTCATGGTCGAGAACTTCGGACCCGGAGCCATCGACCGCATGGGCTTCACCTGGGACCGCATCCGCGAGATCAACCCCCGCATCGTCTACGCCTCCATCAAGGGCTTCGGCGAAGGCCCGTACACCAACTACAAGGCGTACGAGGTCGTCGCCCAGGCCATGGGCGGAGCCATGGCGACCACCGGCTTCGAGGACGGCCCGCCGCTCGCGACCGGCGCCCAGATAGGGGACTCGGGCACCGGCATCCACGCCGTGGCGGGGATCCTCGCGGCGCTGTTCCAGCGGGAGAACACCGGCCGCGGCCAGCGGGTCAATGTGGCCATGCAGCATGCTGTGCTCAACCTCTGCCGGGTGAAGCTGCGCGATCAGCAGCGCCTGGCCCATGGTCCACTCGCCGAATATCCCAACAAGGACTTCGGCGACGAGGTTCCCAGGTCGGGGAACGCCTCCGGCGGCGGCCAGCCCGGCTGGGCGGTCAAATGCGCCCCCGGCGGCCCCAACGACTACGTCTACGTGATCGTCCAGCCCGTCGGCTGGAAACCGATCACCACGCTCCTGGGCCGGCCCGAGCTCGCGGACGACCCCGAGTGGGCCACTCCCGAAGCCCGGCTGCCCAAGCTGGGGAAGATGTTCCAGCTCATCGAGGAATGGACCAGCACCCTCCCCAAGATGGAGGTGCTGGAGAGGCTCAACGCCCACCACATCCCCTGCGGCCCGATCCTCTCCACCAAGGAGATCATCGAGGACGAGTCGCTGGTCGCCAACGAGATGGTCGTGCGGGTGCCGCACCCCGAACGAGGCGAGTTCGTGACCGTGGGCAGCCCCCTGAAGCTCTCCGACTCCCCCGTCGACGTGACCAGTCCGCCACTGCTCGGCGAACACAACGAAGAGGTCTACGTCGGCGAACTCGGTCTCGGAGACGAGGAGCTGCGCCTCCTCAAGTCGAGCGGGGTGATCTGACGTGATCACCGACGCGTACGGGATCGCGGTCATCCACGAGGTGACCGTCCCGGACCACCAGCGGGAGGTCGCGGCCTCCCCGTACACGGCCGAGAGGCCCGTGGACGCACTCGGCGCACAGTGCCGCCGGGTGCGGGCCGCACGGCTGTTGGGAGGCGGGTTCATGACCTAAGTCCGCGCGGGGGCTCCCGACGGTGCGCGTTGGCCGCCCCCGGGACCCGTGAGCGCACGAAAGGCATTTGGCAGGGGGCGCTGTCCAGATCTTTCGACGCAAGGGGTGTTTGACAAAGATGACAACCACCGACTTTTCCAAGCCCGCCGCCTATAGGGAGGTGACGGACGCCAACGGCCGCAAGTACCGCATCGGTGAGACCGATCGCGACATCATGGGCCGACCACGATGGACGATGGTGCTCTTCCCATGGATGGGCATGCTGGGCATCAGCTCCTCGGAGTACGCGTTCACCTCCGCCGAGGACACCCTGCACGAGGCCCATCTCTGGAGCAGCGGCCACATCTTCTGGCTGCTGGGTGTCTGGGTGTTCTTCCAGGCGGCCGTGGCCTTCCCTGCCGGGCAGCTGCGCGAGAGCGGAAAACTGCCCGCGCGGTACGCCATGTTCCTGGGCGCGCTCGGCACGATTCTCGGCTATCTCTCGCTGGCGTACGCGCCGCACGTGATCGTCGCGTACATCGGGTTCGGCATGTTCAGCGGCATCGGAGCCGGCCTCGTCTACGCGACCTGCGTGAACATGGTCGGCAAGTGGTATCCGGAGCGCAAGGGCGGCAAGACCGGCATGGTCAACGGCGGTTTCGCCTATGGCTCGGTGCCCTTCGTCTTCCTCTTCACCTCGTACATGGACCTCAGCAACTACAAGACCGTCCTGGTGATGGTCGGCGTGATCTGCTGTGCCGTCGTCGCCTTCGCGGGCTGGTTCTTCAAGGACCCGCCCAAGGGCTGGTGGCCCGCGCACGCGGACCCGCTGAAGGTGTCGGACGACCCCAGGGTCCGGCGGGCGCTGGAGAAGAACCCGCCGGCGGTGAAGCAGTACACCCCCAAGGAGGCAGCACGCACACCCGTTCTCTGGATGATGTGGTTCTGTCTGCTCTGCACGGCCGGGATCAACATCTTCGGTATTTCCTTCCAGGTGCCGTTCGGCAAGGACATGGGCTTCGCGGGCGGAATCGTGGCCACGGCCATGTCCCTCAAAGCCATCGTCAACGGCACCGGACGCGGCGTCATCGGCTGGATATCCGACAAGTTCGGCCGCCGCAACACACTGATCATCGTGTGTCTGGTGCTGGGCACCGCCCAGTTCGGCGTGCTGGTCTCCGGCCAGATGGGCAGCATGCCGTTCTTCCTGTTCTGCTCCATGGTTTCCGGATTCGGCGGCGGGGCGATCTTCCCGCTGTTCGCGGCCATGACGGCGGACTACTTCGGCGAGAACAACAACGCCTCCAACTACGGAATGGTCTACAGCTCGAAACTGATCTCAGGCCTCGTGGGCGCCGGTATCGGCTCCGTCGTCGTCAATGCCTGGGACTACGAGGGAGCCTTCGTGATCGCGGGCTGCATCGGGCTGGGATCGGCTGTTCTCGCTGTGTTCCTCAAGGCCCCCGGTAGGCCGCAGGCCTCCCGGCTCATCAGTCCCAACCCGCAACCGCTTGGCGAGGAGATGGCGTAATGACGGCGGAACCTATCGCCGCGAAAGACTCGTCGGACAACCCCGACGCCTCGAACCGCGCATACCGTGAAGTCACCGATTCCCGGGGCCGTGTCTACCGGGTCGGCGAAACGGACCGGGACATCCTGGGTCACTCACGCAAGTTCATGGTGTATCTGCCATGGATAGCCATGATGGCCATCAGTGTCTTCGAGTACGCGTTCGGGTCGGCCGAGGACACCTTGTCCCACGCGCATGGCTGGACACAGAGCAACACCTTCTGGATTCTCAGCGTCTGGGTCTTCTTCCAGGCCGGTATCGCCTTCCCCGCGGGCTGGATGCGGGAGAAGGGGATACTGACCGCCCGAAACGCCATGTACGTAGGGTCGGTCATGTGTCTGCTGGGCTTCCTCGCCCTCTCGCACATGGGCAACGTGGTGCTGGCGATCCTCGGATTCGGTGTCATCGGAGGCATCGGATCCGGCCTCGTGTACGCGACCTGCATCAACATGGTCGGCAAGTGGTTCCCCGAGCGACGTGGTGCGAAGACCGGATTCGTCAACGGCGGATTCGCGTACGGCTCCCTGCCGTTCATCTTCATCTTCAACTACGCGTTCGACACGGCCAACTACCACCGCGTACTGGACCTCATCGGCCTCTACATCGTGGTCGTGGTGCTTGCCACCGCGTTCTTCTTCAAGGACCCGCCGAAGAACTGGTGGCCGGCGGACATCGACCCGCTGACCTACGGCGGCACGGAAAAGGGCGCGGCCAGTCTCGCCAAGAACCCTCCCGCGGTGAAGCAGTACACACCCAAGGAGGCCATCAGGACCGGGATGCTCCCCCTGATGTGGATCGCACTCGTCATGACTGCGGGCGTGTCCATCTTCGGTATCTCGTTCCAGGTCGACTTCGCCAAGGAGGTGGGCTTCGGCCCCCTCGTGGCGGCGTCGTCGATGGGTGTCATGGCCGTCATCAACGGTATCGGCCGGGGAGTTGTGGGCTGGCTGTCGGACATATTGGGCCGCAAACAGACCCTGGTGTTCGTCATCGTCGTCCTGGGTCTCGCCCAGTTCGGCATCATCTGGGCCGGCGACATCCACAACGAGGCGCTGTTCCTGGTCTTCGCCTTCCTCTCCGGGTTCGGAGGTGGAGCCTTCTATCCGATGTTCGCGGCTCTGACTCCGGACTACTTCGGCGAGAACTACAACGCCTCCAACTACGGGCTGGTGTACAGCGGCAAGCTGATCAGCGGTCTGTTCGGTGGTGGTCTCGGCTCGATGGTGGTCGCCGCCTGGGGTTACAACGGCGCCTACGCGCTGGCCGGCGGCATCTCCATGGTGGCGGCGGCAATCGCGCTGTTGCTGCGGCAGCCGGGGCAGAGCAGCAAGGCGAACACCTCGGTCCCACAGCCGCAACCAGTGGGCTGAGCAAAGAAGTTCCGGTCGGCTGAGCATGCGCTGAGCAATGCCGACCGGCTGAACAAGGGAGTCCGGACAACGGGCGGCCCTCCCCACGGTTCGAATCGCGGGGAGGGCCGCCCGTCCGTGCGGGTGGAGGTGTGGCTACCTGCGCTTCTTGCGCAGGGCCGCGAGGTTGTCGTAACCGATCTTCGCGTAGGTGAGCGACTGCGCGAGGTCGGTGGAGCTCGGGGCGTTGTCCTGCTCGACCATCGGGTTGTGGTAGTTCCTTTCGCCGACGCGCGAGAAGAACGTGGTGTAGTCGATGACGCCTTCACCGAACGGCACCATGTCGTACCCCATGCCGTTGGTCGTGTTGACCGTGCCGTCCTTCGCGTGGAACAGCGGGTAGCGCTTGTTGTTGCGGACGACGAGACCGGCCGGGTCGAAGACCTTCTCCCGGGTGGAGCCGTCGTGCGCGGTGTAGGTGTGGAACTTGTACTGGGCCACGTGCGCCCAGAAGATGTCCATCTCGAGCCAGACGAGCTTCGGGTCCGTGATCTTCAGGAAGTACTCGAGCTTGCGGATACCGGAGCTGCGGGTGGGGCGTCCCTGGGCGTCGAGCGGGCCTCCGTCCAGCAGGAATCCGTACGCCGCGTCGTGGTTGTGGGTGTACAGCTTGACGCCCTCGCGGCGGGCGATCGCGCCCAGCGCGTTCCACTTGTCGGCCGCCACGTCCCAGTCGGCCCGGTAGTCGCTGCCGGTGGGGTCGCCGCCGGTGCCCATGTGCGCGAGGCCCAGGATGTTGGCGATCTCCAGGTTGCGCTTGAAGTTGTCGAGGTCGGGTGTCGTGAGTGGCCAGGACGGCGGTATGAAGCCGTGGTTGCCCTGCGCCCGCAGACCGTAGTCGTCGAGCCAGGAGCGCAGCAGCTTGGCGCCCGTCACGGACTCCAGACTCGCACCGCCCGGGGCGTTGGCGTGCTGGCCGTATCCGGCGAACTCCACCTGCCGGTAGCCGTATCGCGAGAGCTGCTTGAAGACCTCGCGGAAACCGGAGGGCAGATCGGTGCTGAGCGGGTCACGGCCCGTGGCGTCACGGACGGTGTAGAGGATGATGCCGCGCCTGTTCGCAGGGACGAGGACCTCGCCGCCGTGGTGGCCGCCGCCGCCCTGGCTCTGGGCCAGGGCCGGCGATGCACCGAGGACGGGTGCGGCAATCGCCGCGGTCGCGGCGGCTGTGCAAGTGCTCAGGAAGCGGCGGCGGTTGACGCCGAGAGTGCGGCGCAGGGCCTCGTCGGTGCCGTCGACGCTGTCGGTTCTGGAGGGCTGCTGAAGGTCGGTCACGGGTGCCTCTCTTCGTGTTATTGCAGGTCAGACGCGTGCGGGTCGCTCGCAGCACGCGTTGTCAGTGGCGTGTGCTTCACTTTCCGTAGTTGCTCGTCACGGCTTGTCACGCCTCGTCATGGAGGCCGGCCAGCGCGAGGAGCAGGGATTTCACTTCGGTGGCCGCGACGCGGCCGGTGACTGTGCGGGGGGTGGAGCAGATGATGAGCGGACCGTCGTCGTCGCTCATGGGGAGGCGGCCGTGGCTGCCTCGAATAGGTGAGGGGTCCAGGGGCACGACCGCCATGCGGTAGCGCATGCCGAGCTTCTTGCGGGCCAGCGCGCCCGCGGCCTTGACCTTCACGTAGGGGTCGAGCGGGTCCATGAAGAGTTCGACCGGGTCGTAGCCGGGTTTGCGGTGGATTTCGACGAGCTGCGCGAAGTCGGGGGCGTGTGCGTCGTCGAGCCAGTAGTAGTACGTGAACCAGGCGTCCGGCTCCGCGACGGCGACGAGTTCGCCGGAGCGCGGATGGTCGAGGTGATGGGCCTTCTTGCCCTCGTCGTCGAGGAGTTGCTCGATGCCGGGCAGTTCGGCGAGCGCCGCTTTGGTGGCGTCCAGGTCCTCGGGGCGGCGCACATAGACATGGGCGATCTGGTGGTCGGCGACCGCGAAGGCGCGGGAGGCCATCGGGTCGAGGTACTCCATGCCGTCCTGCGTGTGCACTTCGAGGAGTCCGGCGCGGCGCAGGGCGCGGTTGATGTCGACGGGTCGGTTCACGCGGGTGATGCCGTACTCGGAGAGCGCGACGACGGTGCGGCCCTCGGCCTTCGCGTCGTCGAGGAGAGGGGCCATGGCCGCGTCGAGGTCGGCGGCCGCCTGGAAGGAGCGCGGGTCGTCGGGGCCGAAGCGCTGGAGGTCGTAGTCGAGGTGAGGGAGGTAGCAGAGGGTCAGGTCGGGGTGGCGGGTGCGGTTGATGTGGCGGGTCGCGTCGATGATCCAGCGGCTGGAGACGAGATCGGCGCCGGGACCCCAGAAGTGGAACAGCGGGAACACGCCGAATTTCTCGGTGAGTTCGTCGTGCAGGGCCGGGGGCCGGGTGTAGCAGTCGGGTTCCTTGCGGCCGTCGGCGTAGTAGACGGGACGGGGAGTGACGGTGATGTCGGTGTCGGCGCCCATGGCGTACCACCAGCAGATATTGGCGACCGTGTAGCCGGGGTGCGCGCGGCGGGCGGCGTCCCAGAGCTTGTCGCCGGACACCAGGCCGTTGTGCTGACGCCACAGGAGTACGTCGCCGAGCTCGCGGAAGTACCAGCCGTTGCCGACGATTCCGTGCTCGGCGGGGTGGGTGCCGGTAAGGAAGGTGGACTGGGCGGCGCAAGTGACGGCGGGCAGGACGGTGCCGAGGTGGGCACGGGAGCCGGACTGGCCGAGTGCCTTGAGGTGGGGCATGTGGTCGAGGAGACGGGGGGTGAGGCCCACGACGTCCAGGACGAGGAGAGGGGTGGGGCGGCCGGTGTGCTCCGGTGCTGTGCTCGCGGGTGCTGTGCTCACGGCAGCTCCTTGAGGCCGAGGTCGGTCAACAGGTCGCGGGCGAGGGTGAGTTCGGCGGCGATGCCGTCGGCGAGCTGGGCGCGGGCGCGGGGGCGCAGTTCGGGTGGGAGTGCCTGCCAGGTGTAGGTCTCGACCTCCAGGTGGCGGGTGAGCGCGTGCGGGCCGCCGACGAGATGGGTCAGGGCGGTTCGGAGTACGGGGAGTGTGGAGGTGAGGGGCGCGGCGGGGGCCGCGTGCAGCGGGACGTGGAAGTGGGCGCGCCAGGGGGAGGCGTCGGGCAGGGCGTCGCCGGCGAGGGCTTCGCCCAGGTCGTCGGTGCCGCGCAGGCCCATGGACGTCCGGGTGCGGGTCTGGTGCAGGAAGCGGGGTTCGTCGAAGGCGGCGAGGGCCCCCCGGACTTCGGGGAGATGGGGGTGTTCGGCGTGCAGGGCGGCTGAGAGCTGGGACTTGACGATGGGGACGCGGGCCTCGGTGAGCGCGTCCAGGGCGGTGTGCGGGTCTTCGAAGGAGGTGGCGAGGTGGCAGGTGTCGACGCAGATGCCGATGCGGTGGTGGCCGATGGCGGTGAGCGGGGCGATCGCGTCGTGCGTCGTCTCGACGGTGCAGCCGGGTTCCGGTTCCAGGCCGATGCGGATGGAGCGGCCGGTGAGTTCGTCGAGGGCGTCGAGGCGTTCGGCGAGCGTGGTCAGCGCGGTGTGGGCCGTCGCCGCCCGCTTGTCGTCGTAGGCGGTGCGCCAGGCCAGCGGCAGCGTGGAGATGGTGCCTTCGGTGACGTCGTCGGGGAGGAGCTGGGCGAGGACACGGGCCAGGTCGGTGGTGTGGGCGAGGCGTTCCGGGTCGGCCCAGTCCGGCTGGTAGACGCGGTACTTGACCTCTTCGGCGCCGAAGCCCTCGTACGGGAAGCCGTTGAGGGTGACGACTTCGAGGCCGCGGCGGTCGAGTTCGGTACGCAGGCCGCGCAGTGCGGACGGGTCGGTGACCAGGGCGTGGGCGGCGTCCTTGGCGAGCCACAGGCCGATGCCGAGGCGGTCGCGGCCGAGGCGCCGGCGGACGGGTTCGCAGTGGTCGCGGAGTTGGGCGAGGACACCGTCGAGGGTTTCGGCCGGGTGGACGTTGGTGCAGTAGGCGAGGTGGACGGTCGAGCCGTCGGGGTGGCGGAAGCGCATCGTTCACTCCCCGCCACGGAGGATGGAGTTGCCCTCGTGGGTGGCGTCCGGGGACGTGATGTCGAGGTTCAACCGGCCGCTGAGCCCGTAGAAGGCCACGGGGTTGCGCCACAGCACCCGGTCGACGTCCTCGTCGGTGAACCCGGCCGCGAGCAGGGCGTCGCCGACCCGGCGGGTCTTGAGGGGGTCGCTTCTCCCCCAGTCCGCGGCCGAGTTGACCAGTACCTTCTCCGGTCCGTAGGCCCGCAGGATCGCGACCATCCGGTCCTCGTCCATCTTGGTGTCCGGATAGACGGAGAAGCCCAGCCAGCAGCCGCTGTCCTTGGCCTCTTTGACGGTGGTCTCGTTGAGGTGGTCGACCAGGACGTGGTCCGGGGGCAGTGCGGACTCCCGGACCACGTCGAGGGTGCGGCGCAGGCCGGCCAGCTTGTCGCGGTGCGGGGTGTGGACGAGCGCGGGCAGCTCGTGGTCGGCGGCGAGCTGGAGCTGGGCGGCCAGGGCGGTGTCCTCGGCGGGGGTCATCGAGTCGTAGCCGATCTCGCCCACGGCCACGACCTGGTCCTTGACGAGATAGCGGGGCAGTTCGTCGAGGACGGGGACGCAGCGGGGGTCGTTCGCCTCCTTGGGGTTGAGGGCGAGTGTGCAGTGGTGGGCGATGCCGTACTGGGCGGCGCGGAAGGGTTCCCAGCCGAGGAGGGAGTCGAAGTAGTCGAGGAAGGAGGCGGGTGAGGTGCGGGGCTGGCCGAGCCAGAAGGAGGGTTCGACGACGGCGCGGACGCCGGCGGCGTGCATGGCCTCGTAGTCGTCGGTGGTCCGTGACGTCATGTGGATGTGGGGGTCGAAGATGCGCATCAGGACTCCTTGCCGGACGTGCCGGAGGTCCCCGGTCGGCCAGGACTGCCGGACGTGTCAGTGGGGGTGGCGGTGGGCTCGGTCAGGGTCAGGACGCGGTGCAGGTCCTCGGGTACGGGACGGCCCGCGGCGGTGCGTTCGTCGGCGTAGTCGGCGAGCATGCGGGCGAGTTCGGCGTCGGCGTGGGCGCGCCGGGGCAGCTCGGCCACCTCGTCGACGGGCACACCGGTGAACAGGCACTTCAGTACGGCGTGGCGCCAGTTGTGGGGGTCGAGGTGACGGGCCGCGTACGGGCCGACGGCTGCGGCGACGAGCCGGGTGTCGTTGGTGCGCAGGGCGTCCTCGATCAGGGGCAGGGCGTCGGGCCCTGTCACCAGGTGGGGCAGCGCGTGCAGGACGGCTCGGCGTTCGGCGGCGGTGCCCTGGCGGTAGACGCGGGCGAGGGCCTCCGGGTCGGCGCGGGCGGCGTGCAGGAGGAGGACGCGGGCGGCGTCGGCGTGCTCGGGTCCGCACCGGCGGCCGGCCTCGGCGATCCGCAGCTCCCAGACGGAGATGGGGCCGTGGGTGCCGGGGTGGGCCGTGGCCTCGTCGAGGGCCTGGTCTAGCCAGGCGCGGGCGGCTCCGCCGAGTTGGGTGTTCAGGCGGGCGTGCAGTTCGGCGAGTGCGGGACGGGTGGTCTCGTTCACCGGTGCGTGGTGGGTGGGGTGCGGGTGGTTCACGAGATTCTCCCTTCGGGGCCGTTGGGGGTCGCCCGGGCCGCGCGGTGGAGGAACTGAAGGGACTGTTCGGCGAAGTGGGGGCCCGCGTGGGAGTGGCGGGGCAGTTCGACGACGGTGAGGGCCTGGTAGCCGGTGGCGGCCAGGGCTTCGAGTACGGGAGGGAAGTCGATCTCCCCGTCCCCGAACGGGAGGTGTTCGTGGACGCCGCGGCGCATGTCCTCGATCTGGACGTGGCGCAGCCAGGGAGCGGCGGCGCGTACGCAGTCGGCGGGTGAGAGGGGTTCGAGGCACTGGCAGTGACCGATGTCGAGCGTGATTCCGAGGGCGGCCGGGTCGCCGAGTGCTTGGCGGAGGTGGTGGAAATCGGCGAGGGAGGAGAGCAGGTGGCCGGGTTCGGGTTCGACGGCGAGGGGGACGCCGGCACGGGTGGCGGCGTCCAGCACGGGGGCGAGCGCCTCGGCCAGGCGCTTCCAGGCCGTGTCCTCGTCCGTGCCGGCGGGAGTGATCCCGCTGAAGCAGTGCACGGCGTGGGCACCGAGGTCCGCGGCCACCCGCACGGCGCGGATGAGCAGGTCGACACGGCGGGCGCGGTCCGCCGGATCCGGGTCGAGGAGCGATGGACCGTGTTTGCGCCGTGGGTCGAGGACATAGCGGGCGCCGGTCTCCACGGTGACGCCGAGGCCCAGCGCCTGCAGTCTGCGGGCCACCTTGCCGGTGCGGGCGGCGAGGTCCGGTGCCAGTGGATCGAGGTGCATGTGGTCGAGGGTCAGGCCGACGCCGTCGTAGCCGAGGTCGGCGAGGAGGGTGAGGGCGTCGTCGAGACGGAGGTCGGCGAGGCCGTTGGTGCCGTAGCCGAAGCGGAGCGGAGCCGCTGGAGGCGAGGTGGGGTCGGCTCCCGTCTGCACGGTCCGGTGGGGGCTCGGGGTCATGTGACGCTCACCTTCCTCGCGAACTTGCGGGCCGCTGGGGCGAGTGCGGCGGTCAGGAGGGCGGTGACGGGGGCTCCCGCGCGGGCGGCGAGGGCGGCCTGGAGCGGGATCATGGCGCGGATTCCGCCGCCGACGGCTCGCTGCGTGAGGGGTGGTGAGGGGTTCAGGACGGCGTGGAAGAGGGGGCGGGCGGAGGTCGCGGCGTAGGCGAGGGTGAGCGCTCCGCGTAGGGCGGCTTCTGTGGAGTTCCGGGATGCGCCGAGGCCGGGGGCTCGGTCGAGCCACACCCGGGGTACGGCCACGGGAACCCGGCCGTGCCGCGGGCTCGATGCCTCGGCTCCCCCTCGGCCCGATGTCGGCCTCGGTGCGTCAACAGGTCCTGGGTGAGGGTGTGTTGAGGTGAGGTCAGCAGGCTGTGGTGGTACGGCCACGGGGTCGGCCTCCGGCTGACCTGCGGCTGTCGGGGCGCTCATCAGCCTCCAGGTCAGGGCTGCGGTCGTGGCCAGGGCGGCCAGCGGTGCGGCCGACGAACCGCCTTGCGTCTCTCTCCGGGAGACCGCGGTCACCGCGAGGGTGTGGCAGGCCATGGTGAGGGCGGTGGGGAGGGCATGACGGACGGAGGTACGGCGTGGGGCGATCGGGCCGGGGAGCGGGGGCGCGCCTCGGGGGGCGCGGCCGGTGGTCGTCGCGCCGAGGAGGACGTCCAGGCCTCGGACGGTGGTACGGCGTAGGGGACCGGGGAGCGGAGGCGCGCCTCGGGGAACGCGTCCGGTGGTCGTCGCGCCGAGGAGGACGTCCAGGCCTCGGGCGGTGGCCATGGCCGACGGGCCCGCGGGGGTTCGTTTGAGCCCGAGGTCGTACGCCCAGACGGTGGCCGCGAGGGGAGCGGCGACCGCGAGGGAGGGGCCGCCCGCGCGGGCTGCCAGGGCGAGGCCCGCCGCCGTCAGGGCGCCGGCCGCCGCGAGCGCCGCGGCCGGGTGGATGCGGCCGGAGGGCAGCGGGCGGTGCGGGCGGTCCACGGCGTCCTCGGCGCGGTCGGCCCAGTCGTTGAGGGCCATGCCGGCCTCGTACAGGCAGAGGGAGGAGCCGATGGCGAGCAGGGTGCGGGAGTTGGGGCGGGCCCCGACCGCGGCGGCGCCCGCGAGGGCGTCCCCGGGGACGGTGAACAGGGCGGGCAGGCGCAGCAGTTCGGCCCAGGCTCGGGCCTTGGCCTTGGGCCCAGCCTTGGCCTTGGGCCCAGCCTTGGCGCCGGCCTTGGCGCCGGCCTTGGCGCCGGTCCCGGACTCTGCCTCGACACCAGCCCTGACGCCAGTCCCAGACCCAGTCCCGTCGCCAGTCCCAGACCCAGTCCCGATACCAGCCTCGACGCCAGTCCCAGACCCAGCCCTGACGCCAGTCCCGGACCCAGCCCCGACACCCGCACCCGCACCGGCACCGGCACCGGCCTTGGACCTGGCTTGCGCCCTCATCCTGGCACCAGCCCTCCGGTACCGGTGAGTTCGCGGCGTGCCCAACTTGTCCGAGGGAGCCGATACATCGGCGGGACTCGACCCACCCGAGGGACCCGCCGCCTCGGAGCCAGGCGACCCGGCCGACCCCAGCGAGCCGCCCCTCCCCCTCCGGCCACCCGTCGCCCACACCCCCGCAAACCGAGCCAACCGCCGCCCCCTCACAGCGCCTCCCCCGACGATTCGCCGAGCCGCCCCGCCAGCCCCGCCAGCGCCGCGTACTGCTCCCCGAGCCCCGCGGGTGCCTCCCCCACCGGATCCTTGAAGTAGAAGGCCAGTTCGCTCAACGGGCCGGAGAGGCCGGTGTCGTGGGCGCGGGAGACGATGCGGGCGAGGTCGAGGATCAGCGGGGCGGCGAGGGCGGAGTCGCAGCCCTGCCAGGTGGTCTGGAGGATCATGCGGGTGCCGAGGAAGCCGTCGAAGGCGATGTGGTCCCAGGCGGTCTTCCAGTCGCCGAGGGCGGGGACGTCGTCGATGTGGACCTCTCCCTCCGGTGCGGCGCCGAGGGTGTCCGCCAGCACCCGCTCCTTGCCGGCGTTCTTGGCCGCGGCGGCGGCAGGGTCGGCCAGAGACGCACCGTCGCCGCCGCCGAGGAGGTTCGTGCCGGACCAGGCCCGGACCGTCAGGGCCCGCTGGGCGAACATCGGGCCCAGTACGGAGCGGAGCAGTGTCTGGCCGGTCTTGCCGTCGCGGCCCGCGTACGGCAGGCCGCTGGATCGGGCCAGGGACGCCAGCGCCGGGTGGTGCAGACCGGTGGAGGGGGTGAAGTTCACGTACGGGCAGCCGGCGCGCAGGGCCGCGGCCGCGTACAGCGAACTCGGCGGAAGTGCGGACCCGGTGGCCGCGGGCTCCGTGGAGGCCACGTTCACCACGACCGCGCGGGCCAGCCCACATCGCCGTACGAAATCCCGTATGTCCGCGGCGAAGGCTTCGACGAGCTCGGCCGGGTCCCGGGTGTCGCCGGGGGCAGGGCCGCCCGCGCGTATCTCCCGGTCGGCGGCGGTCAGTTCGGCTTCCACCGCGGACGGGAGGCCATAGGGCAGGACGCGCTCGGCGGCCAGCGTCTCCGCGCGCTTGGGCAGCGGGCAGTCGACCGTGTCGTGGCCGCCGAAGACGAGGGAGGACAACGATGGCAGGCCGCAGTCGGAGAAGAGGGCCGTCTCGGTGACCATGCCCGTCGGGGCGTGCAGCCCCGCGGTGACGGCCGCGCAGCCCGCGACGACGGTGGTGGCGACGGAGCCGCGTGCTCCGATCAGCCACACCCCCACCCTGGGTTCGGAAAGGGACGCGGACATGGGCAGCCTCCTCGTCGTACGTCAACCACGGAGAACGTGAGTCGGGAATCAGGAGTCAGGAGTGAGCAGGAGTGAAGAGGGGCCAAGACGGCGGGCGGGAGTACGGCGTCTCCCGCCCGCCGCCGCTCAATCGCCCTTCACGGGCAGTTCCTTGATCCGGACGTCACGGAAGGACACCTGGTCCTCGGCCCCGTGGTTCTGGAGGCCGATGTGCCCGTCGCGCAGGCTCCGTACCGGATCGGTGTTGGTGAAATCGTTGATCTTCACGCCGTTGAGCCAGACGCGGAGCCGTTCGCCCTCCACGCGGATCTCGTACGTGTTCCACTCCCCCGGCGGGTTCAGCGCACGGTCGCGCTTCTTGATGTCGGCGGACTGGAAGCTGTACACGGCCCCGGTGGTGCGGTCGGGGGCGTCGGTCGCGTCGATCTGGATCTCGTAGCCGTTGTTCACGGCCGACCACGGGTCGTCGGAGGCCGGGAAGCCCACGAAGACACCGGAGTTGTCGTCCCCGGCCACCTTCCAGTCCAGCTTCAGCGAGTACGAACCGAAGCCTGAACCGGAACCGGGGTCGGCGTACCAGAGCATCCCCAGTCCGCCGCTCGACGTGAGCGTGCCGTCCTCGCTCAGCGAGATCGAACCCGGGCCCGCCTGCCGCCACGCCGACAGCGACTCGGCCGTGCCGTCGAAGAGCGGCCGGTAGCCGTTCTCCGGACGGCAGTCGGCCTGTGCGTCGCCGACGGCGTACTGGATTCCGCCCAACAGGTGCTGACGGAAGGCGGGGTCGGCGTAGGACTCCTTGGTGTGGCCGCCCCCGGTGTAGAAGGCGCGGCCGCCCCGGTACTCCTGGCACCAGGCGATCGGATGGTCGCCGCTCATCGTGCCGCCGGTGTACGAGGACTCGTCGAGCGACGCCAGCACGTGGGCGTGTTCCCGGGGATTGGAGCGGTAGTTGTACCACTCGTCGGTCCGGTTCCAGGTACTCGCGAGACCCGAGGTCGCCGGGTGTGCCCGGTCCTCGACGTCGACCGTCGCGGGCTGGATCGCGGGGTGGGACTGGAAGTACGCCCCCGCGAGGCCGCCGTAGAAGGCCCAGTCGTACTCGGTGTCGGCGGCCGCGTGGACGCCCACATAGCCGCCGCCCCGCTTGATGTACCGCTCGAAGGCGCCCTGTTGGGCGGCGTCGAGGACATCGCCCGTGGTGGAGAGGAAGACGACGGCGTCGTAGCGGGCGAGGTTGCCGGCGGTGAAGGCTCCGGCGTCCTCGGTGGCGTCGACGGCGAAGCCGCCTGCCGTGCCCAATTCCCTTACGGCCGCGATCCCTTCGGGAATCGAGTCGTGCCGGAAGCCGGCGGTCTTGGAGAAGACCAGGACCCGCGTCTCATCGGCTCCCTTCGACGCGGCCGGTCCCGACACGCAGCCGATGAGCACGGCCGCCGCCGCGGCGGACGTCATGACTCGCGCTGGTGCGCGCATCACAGAAACACCTCCTCAGCCGCTCGTCGTGAAGGTGAAGTCGTCCACGTCGTACAGCGCGCCGTTCCCGCTGCTCCCCTTGAAGACGAGGTAGAGCGAGGTGGTGCCGCGCGGTGCGCGGGACAGGTCGGCGCTCACGTCCTGGAAGGTCTCCCAGCCGCCGGTCACCGGCACGGTCGCCTTGCCCAGCACCCGGCCGGTCGGGGAGCCCGCGCGGACCTCGAGGGTGCCGCCCGCCCCGGCGGACGCGACACGCGCCGTGATCTTCTGGGCGTTGCTCAGTACGTACGGCGTGAAGGAGATCCAGTCGCCGTTGTCGACGTCGCCGACCGTCTCGCCGCCGTGGGCGGTCGCCTTCGAGATGACCGTGATTCCCGAGGACTCGCCGAAGTGCTCGGCCTGGCGGTGCTTGGGCTGCACGACGGCCTGGTCGTGGCTGGTCAGCGGAGCCTGGCCGCCGCCACCGTTGTCGGTGTACTCGGCGTCGAAGACTCCGAAGATGTTGGCGTCGTCGTCGTGGCCGTCGCCCGCGCCGGTCTGGATGGTGCCGGTGCAGCCGTTGGCCGAGGTCAGCACATGGCCGTGGCTGTCGTGTCCGAGGATGAAGTTGACCTTCACCTTGGCGCAGTCGATCGTCTTGCCGTCCTCCGGGTCGGTGACCTTCACCTTGAACGGAACCGTGTCACCGAAGTTGAACAGCTGTCCGTCCTGCGGCAGTTGGAGCGTCACGGTGGGCGCGGTGTTGCCGACCACGATCTGCACGCTCGCACTGCCGGTACGCCCGGTGGCGTCCTTGGCAGTCACCGTCGCCGTGTAGGTGCCGTTCTTCTTGTACTTGTACGTCGGGTTCGCCGCGGTCGAAGTGCCGCCGTCGCCGAAGTCCCAGCTGTACGTGAGGGCGTCACCGTCGGCGTCGGTCGAACCGGCGGAGGAGAACTTCACCTTCAGCGCGGCCTGTCCCGAGGTGCGGTCGGCCGCGGCCTGCGCGACCGGGGAGTGCCCGTCGGTGGCGTTCTCGATCCGGTACAGACCGGAGTGCTCGTCGCCGCCGAACCAGGCGGTGCCGTAGTCGAGGACGTACAGCGCTCCGTCCGGCCCGAACGCCATGTCCATGATCTGGGTGCCCGTCCAGGGGATGTCGTTGATGGACTGCACGGTGCCGTTGGCGTCCGACTCGATCCGCTTGATCCAGCGGCGGCCGAACTCGCCCGCGAAGAAGTCGCCGTCGTAGGCCTCCGGGAACTTCACCGGCGAGTCGAGCGAGGCGTCGTAGTGGTAGACCGGGCCGCCCATCGGGGACTCCGAGCCGCTGCCGAACTCCGGGACGGACGCGCCGTCGTAGGGGATCCAGGCTGCCTGGGCCGGGGGCAGATCGGTGAGACCGGTGTTGTTGGGCGAGGTGTTCTTGGGGGCGGCGCAGTCGAAGGCCGCGCCCGAGGTACCGGTGGCGAAGTCGTAGTCCACGTAGGCGTCGTTGGCGCCGGTGCAGTACGGCCAGCCGAAGTTGCCGGGGGCGGTCACCCGCGCGAACTCGACCTGTCCGGCGGGGCCGCGTGTCGGGTCGGCGGCGCCGGCGTCCGGGCCGTACTCACCGACGTACAGGATGCCCGTCGCCTTGTCGACGCTGAAGCGGAACGGGTTGCGGAAGCCCATCGCGTAGATCTCGGGGCGCGTCTTGTCCGTGCCGGGCGCGAAGAGGTTGCCGTCCGGGATGGAGTACGAGCCGTCGGCGTTCACCTTGATGCGCAGGATCTTGCCGCGCAGGTCGTTGGTGTTGCCGGACGTGCGCTGGGCGTCGAAGGCCGGGTTGCGGTCGGCGCGCTCGTCGATGGGCGTGAAGCCCTGCGACTGGAAGGGGTTGGAGTCGTCGCCGGTCGACAGGTAGAGGTTCCCGGCCGCGTCGAAGTCGATGTCGCCGCCGACGTGGCAGCAGATGCCGCGGGAGGCCTGGACGTCGAGGACCTTCGTCTCGCTCGCGTTGTTCAGGGTGCCGTCGGCGTTCAGGACGAACCGCGAGAGGCGGTTGACGCCGTCGAAGGGTGCGAAGTCGGCGGCTGTGCCGGTCTCGGGGGCGTCACCCGCGGGGGTGTTCAGCGGGGGCGCGTAGTAGAGGTAGATGAAGCGGTTCTCGGCGAAGCCGGGGTCGAGGCCGATGCCCTGCAGGCCCTCCTCGTCGTGCGAGTACACGTCGATCTTGCCCGCGAGCTTGGTGTTGCCCGCGCTGTCGGTGAGACGGAGTTCGCCGTCGCGTGAGGTGGTCAGGACCGAGCGGTCCGGGAGCACGGCCAGCGACATGGGCTCGCCGACCTCGGGTTCGCCCTTGGCGAGGGTGACCTGCTGGAAGTCCTCGGCAGCGGCGGTGACTTCGGCGGGGTCGGCGACGGCTGCGCCGGCCGCGGGTGCGGTGAGGGTGAGAGAGGCGGCCGCGAGGATCGCGCCGCTCAGCAGGGCGAGTGCTCCGCGTAGTCTCGGGCGTCTTGTGTGGCTCTTGTTCTTCCTGTTACTGGCGTACGGGTGCACGAAATGCCTCCATGAAGGGGCTGGTCGTACGGGCGGGTGCCGCGGTGCGGCGATACGCCGGGGTGCGCCGTCACCCCGGAGAGCTGAACCTTGTGAACTGCGCGATGAAAGCCGCGCCATGTGAGCCGCGCGATGTCGAGTGCGCGACCGGAACTGTGAACTGTGCGATGCGGCCTAGTCGTTGCCGCCGAACGCCGCGTCGAACGATGCCGACGGCGGCTCGAAGTCGTATGCCTTGAGGCGGGTCAGGGCCTCGGGTGCGCCCTGGAGCCGGTCCATGCCGGCGTCCTCCCACTCCACGGAGATGGGGCCCTTGTAATCGATGGACCGCAGCATGCGGAAGACGTCCTCCCAGGGAACGTCGCCGTGGCCTGCGGAGACGAAGTCCCAGCCGCGGCGCGGGTCGCCCCAGGGGAGGTGCGAGCCGAGGCGGCCGTTGCGGCCGTCGAGCCGCTTGCGGGCTTCCTTGCAGTCGACGTGGTAGATCCGGTCGCGGAAGTCGTAGAGGAACCCGACCGGGTCGAGGTCCTGCCACACGAAGTGCGACGGGTCGAAGTTCAGGCCGAAGGCGGGGCGGTGACCAACCGCCTCCAGTGCCTTGTGAGTTGTCCAGTAGTCGTACGCGATCTCGCTCGGGTGGACCTCGTGCGCGAACCGCACACCCTGCGCGTCGAAGACGTCCAGGATCGGGTTCCAGCGCTCGGCGAAGTCCTCGTAGCCGCGCTCGATCATCGACTCGGGCGCGGGCGGGAACATCGCGACCAGATGCCAGATGGCGGAGCCGGTGAAGCCGATGACGGTGTCCACACCGAAGGCGGCCGCCGCCCGTGCGGTGTCGGCGATCTCGGCAGCGGCCCGCTGCCGCACGCCCTCCGCGTCGCCGTCGCCCCAGATACGGGCGGGCAGGATGGCCTTGTGGCGTTCGTCGATGATGGCGTCGCAGACGGCCTGGCCGACCAGGTGGTTGGAGATCGCCCAGCACTTGAGGCCGTACTTGTCGAGGAGTGCGTGCCGGGAGTCGATGTAGGCCGGGTCCGCGAGCGCCTTGTCGACCTCGAAGTGGTCGCCCCAGCAGGCGAGTTCGAGTCCGTCGTAGCCGAAGTCGCGGGCGAGGCTGCAGACTTCCTCGAGCGGCAGGTCGGCCCACTGGCCGGTGAAGAGTGTGAAGGTGCGCGGCATGGCTTAAAGGCCTCCTCGAACCGCTACGGGCGTATGGACCGCTATGGGCGTGTAGACGGAGTTCTTCTCGGCGCTCTCCTCCACCGCGGCCAGCACACGCTGCACTTGCAGCCCGTCGGCGAAGGACGGCACCGGGCGGTGGCCGGCGGCGATGGCCTGCACCAGGTCGCGGGCCTGGTGCACGAAGGTGTGCTCGTAGCCGAGGCCGTGGCCCGGCGGCCACCAGGCGTCCAGGTAGGGGTGGTCGGGCTCGGTGACGAGGATGCGGCGGAAGCCCGCGTGCGCGCCGGGTTCGGTGTGGTCGTGGTAGGAGAGTTCGTTGAGGCGTTCCAGGTCGAAGGCCAACGAGCCTCGCTCGCCGTTGAGTTCGATGCGCAGGGAGTTCTTTCGGCCGGTCGCGAACCGGGAGGCCTCGAAGGAGGCGAGTGCGCCGGAGGCGAAGCGGCCGGTGAAGAGGGCGGCGTCGTCGACGGTGACGGTGCCGACGCCGCCACCGGCTTCCGATGCGGCCGACAGGCCGCTCGTCGTCCCGCCGGGCAGCGGCCGCTCCCGTACGAACGTCTCGGTGAGCGCGGAGACCCCGACGACCGGCTCCCCCGCCAGATACTGCGCGAGGTCGATGATGTGCGCCCCCAGGTCCCCGAGCGCGCCCGATCCTGCGGCCTCCTTGCGCAGCCGCCAGGTGAGCGGGAACTCCGGGTCCACCAGCCAGTCCTGAAGGTACGTCACCCGTACGTGCCGCAGAGCTCCCAGGCGCCCTTCGGCGACCATCGACCGGGCCAGCGAAGTGGCGGGCAGTCGACGGTAGTTGAAGCCGACCATCGCCAGCTGGCCGCGCTGCTCTGCCGCTTCGGCGGCCTCCGTCATCGCCTCCGCCTCCGCGACCGTGTTCGCGAGGGGCTTCTCGCACAGCACGTGTTTGCCCGCGGCCAGGGCGGCGACGGCGATCTCCGCGTGGCTGTCGCCGGGGGTGCAGATGTCGACGAGGTCGACGTCGTCCCGGGCGATCAGGGCGCGCCAGTCGGTCTCGGCAGCCGCCCAGCCGTGCCGGTCCGCCATCGCCCGTACGGCTTCGCCGTCACGCCCGCAGACCGCGGCGAGGACCGGTCGGCGCGGCAGGTCGAAGACGTGGCCCACGGTGCGCCAGCCCTGGGAGTGGGCGGCGCCCATGAAGGCGTAGCCGACCATGCCCACGCCCAATGGCGGCTTCGCGGCCTCGGCCGGTGCCCCGGCGGCTGCCTCGACCTCGTCGCCCTGGTGCGGCTGTCCCATGCGGATGTCCTCCTCGTCGTCGTGGCGCGGTGGGGGGTGGGGGCCTGATCCGTGGGCCAGGCCCCTGGTACTGGGCGCCTCACTTGAAGCCGGTGGACATGTACTGGCCGACGTTCTCCTTGTCGACGACGGCCGAGTAGAGCGTGATGGAGGCCGGGATCTCGAACTCGGCGAGGCCGCCGATGCCCTTGGCCTGGCCGAGCGCGCGGGCGAGGTCGATGGCGGAGGCGGCCATGGTCGGCGGGTAGAGGACGGTGGCCTTGAGGACGCCGTCGTCCGCTTCGATGGCCTGCATGGCAGAGAGCGCACCGGCGCCGCCGACCATCAGGAAGTCGTCCCGTCCGGCCTGCTCGATCGCGCGCAGGGCGCCGACTCCCTGGTCGTCGTCGTGGTTCCACAGCGCGTCGAAGTTCGACTGGGCCTGGAGGAGTTGGGACATCTTCGCCTGTCCCGACTCGACGGTGAACTCGGCGGCCTGCCGGGCGACCTTCTTGATGTTCGGATAGTTCTTCAGGGCCGCGTCGAAGCCCTGGGTGCGCTGCTGGGTCAGCTCCAGGTTGTCGAGCCCGGCGAGTTCGATGACCTTGGCGCCCTGCTTGTCCTTGAGCTTCTCGCCGATGTAGTGCCCGGCGTTGAGGCCCATGCCGTAGTTGTCACCGCCTATCCAACAGCGGTACGCCTGGGGCGAGTTGAAGATCCGGTCGAGGTTGATGACCGGGATCCCGGCCCGCATGGCCTGCAGGCCCACCTGGGTGAGCGCCTTGCCGTCGGCGGGCAGTACGACCAGGACGTCGACCTTCTTGTTGATCAGGGTCTCGATCTGGCCGATCTGCGCGGCGGTGTCGTTGGAGCCCTCGGTGATCTCCAGTGTCACGTCCGAGTACTTCTTGGCACGGCTCTTGGCGTTGTCGTTGATCGCGTTGAGCCAGCCGTGGTCGGCCTGAGGCCCGGCGAAACCGATCGTCACCTCCTTGCCGGGTGTGTCGGAGGCGGCCGGCTGGTCGTTCGCCGCGGCGTCGTCGTCGGACTCGTTGCTGGTGCAGCCTGCGAGCAGGACACCGGCCCCGACGGCGGCGGTCCCGAAGAGCAGCCCTCTGCGGCTCGTGAGCTCTGGCATGGCGGTGGACCCTTCCCTCAAGTCGTGCTTGCGGTACGGCGCTGGACGAGCACGGCGGCCACGATGATCGCGCCCTTGGCGATCTGCTGGACGTCGCTCTGCAGGTTGTTGAGCGCGAAGATGTTGGTGATCGTGGTGAAGATCAGGACGCCGAGCACCGAGCCGACGATGGTGCCGCGGCCCCCACTGAGCAGGGTGCCGCCGATGATCGCGGCCGCGATGGCGTCGAGTTCGTACAGGTTGCCGTTGGTGTTCTGGCCCGATCCGGACAGGATGATCAGCAGGAACGCGGCGATGCCGCAGCACAGTCCGGAGAGCAGGTAGAGGTACAGCCGCTGCCGTCGTACGTCGATGCCTGCGAGCCGTGCCGCCTCCGCGTTGCCGCCGACCGCGACCGTGCGGCGGCCGAAGGTGGTGCGGTTGAGCAGCAGCCAGCCGATGATCGTGACGACGGCGAAGACCATGACGAGCGGCGGTACGCCGAGCACGTACGAGTCGCGCTCGCCGAGCTTCAGGATGCCGTCGATGGAGACGATCTGCGTTTTTCCGTCGGTGATCTGAAGCGCCAGTCCGCGGGCCGAGGCGAGCATGGCCAGCGTCGCGATGAACGGGACCATCGCGCCGTAGGCGATGAGCATTCCGTTGACCAGGCCGCAGCCGACGCCGACGAGCACGGCGGTGAAGAGGACGCCCGCGAAGCCGAAGTCCTGGGTGGCGACCGTCGTCGCCCACACCGAGGCGAGGGCGACGATCGCGCCGACCGACAGGTCGATGCCGCCGGAGGTGATGACGAAGGTCATGCCGACGGTGACGACGCCGATCACCGAGGCCTGGGTGAGGACGAGTTGGAGGTTGCGGGTGTCGAGGAACTCGTCGGGCTTGGTGATGCCGCCGATGAGGATCAGGGCGGCGAGCACGCCGAGGAGGGAGAGCGTACGGACGTCCGCGCGGGCCGCGAGGGTCCGCCACGGGCTTGTCCGGTCCACCGGCGAGACCTTGCGGGTGTCACCGGGCCTGGGAGGTGACGCTGGCTGCGTCATGACGTTGACGTTCCTTCCATGACGAGGTCGAGGACGCGGTGTTCGTCGAGTTCCCGGGCCGGGGCCGTGTGGACGACCCGCCCCTCGCGCAGGACGAGCACCCGGTCGGCGAGGCCGAGCACTTCGGGCACTTCGCTGGAGACCAGCAGGACGGCGAGGCCTTCGTCGGCCAGCCGCCGGATGACGGCGTAGAGCTCGGCGCGGGCACCGACGTCGACGCCGCGGGTCGGCTCGTCGAGCAGCAGCACCCGGCAGCCGCGCAGCAGCCAGCGTGCGAGGACGGCCTTCTGCTGGTTGCCGCCGGACAGGGTCCGGATCAGGGCGGAGGGGTTGTCGGGGCGCAGCGACAGCTCTCGTGTCGCGGCCCGCGCGGCTCCCCGCTCGGCGCCCCGGTCGATCCAACCCCCGCGTGAGAAGCGGGACATGGACGACACCGACACATTGCGGGTGACGGACTCCAGCATCAGCAGGGCCTGCGCCTTGCGTTCCTCGGGCGCGAGCCCGAGTCCGGCGCGGACCGCCGCGCGTACGCTGCCGGGCCGCAACGGCCTTCCCTCAACGAGGACTTGCCCTTGTGTCGCCTTGCGCGCCCCGTAGATCGTCTCCAGGATCTCGGAACGCCCGGAGCCGACGAGGCCGGCAAGTCCGACGATCTCGCCGGGCCGCAGGTCGAGGTCGATGGGCGCGAACTCCCCTGCCCTGGCGAGGCCTTGGACCTGGAGCACCGGTTCGCCCGGAGGGCGTGTCACGGGCCGGTCCGGGAACACGTACTCGACGTTGCGCCCCGTCATCAGCGCCACGACCTCGCGTGTCGGCGTGGACTTCGCGGGCAGCCCGCCCGCCACCGCCCGCCCGTCCTTCAGCACGGTCACGCGGTCGCCGATGCGGCGGATCTCCTCCAGGCGGTGCGAGATGTAGACGACGGCGACACCGTCCGCGGTGAGGTCTCCGACGATGCGGAAGAGGTTGTCGACCTCGTCGGGGTCGAGGGCCGCGGACGGCTCGTCCATGACGATGAGGCGTACGTCGTGGGAGAGCGCCCGCGCCATGGAGACGATCTGCTGCTGGGCGGCGGACAGTTCACCGACGAGCCGCGCGGGGTCGATCTCGGAGTGCCCAAGTCGCTTGAGGAGAGCGGCGGTCGCCTCCTTCGCCGCCTTTCCCCGTACGACGAAACCGGCGGCCGTGAGTTCATGTCCGAGGTGGACGTTCTCGGCCACCGACAGGCCCTCCACCAGGTCGAGTTCCTGGTAGATGGTGGCGATGCCGAGGCGCATGGCGGCGATCGGCGACCGGAGGGTGACGTGGTCGCCGCGCCAGGTGATGGTGCCGTCGTCGGGCTGGTGGGCGCCGGCCAGCACCTTGATGAGGGTGGACTTCCCTGCGCCGTTCTGGCCGAGCAGGCAGTGCACTTCGCCGGCCTGGACGTCGAGGTCGACACCGTCGAGGGCCCGGACTCCGGGGAACGACTTGGTGATTCCGGACATGGTGAGCAGCGGTGGTTCTGGTGCCATGGCTGTTCCCTTTGGCAGGCGTGCGGGCCGGTTGCAGGGCTGTGCGCGTGCGGAGCATGCGTGTGTGCGGGCAGGGCAGAGCAGGGCGCTGTGCTGGTGGTCCGTCCGAACGGACGTGGTTACGCGGGTGAGAACAGGTGGTCGCTGATGAGCCGGGCCCCGCCGATGACTCCGGCGGTCGGGCCCAACTCCCCGAGAACGATGGGCAGGTTGCCGGTCGCCAGGGGCAGCGACTGACGGTAGACCTGGGTTCGGATCGCGGCGAGCAGGGTGTGGCCGAGACCCGTCACCCCACCGCCGATCACCACCAGGCCCGGATTGAAGAAGCTGACGAGGCCGGCGATGACCTGACCCGTACGGTTTCCGCCCTCGCGGATCAGATCGAGCGCGGTGGCGTCTCCCGCGGCGGCCGCGGCGGCGACATCCACGGCGCTCAGGCTGCCGTTCGCCTCCAGACGGGTCGCGAGATCCGCCGAATGCCCCTGCTGGGCAGCCTCGGTGGCGTCGCGGGCGAGCGCGGCGCCGCTGAAGTGGGCCTCCAGGCAGCCCCGGTTGCCACAGGCGCAGGGGCGCCCGTCGGGCACGGCCTGGATGTGCCCGATGTCGCCCGCGCTTCCCGTCGTACCGCGGTAGACCTCACCGCCGACGACGATGCCGCAGCCGATACCCGTACCGATCTTGACGCAGAGGAAGTCGCCCACGGAGCGTGCGACGCCCGCGTGCTGCTCCCCCATGGCCATCAGGTTCACGTCGTTGTCGACCATGACAGGGCAGCCGAGATCCTGGCTGAGCGCCTCCCGCACGGGGAAGCCGTCCCAACCGGGCATGATCGGCGGGGCGACGGGGATGCCCTCGGGGAAACGGACGGGTCCCGGTACGCCGATGCCGGCGCCGTCGAACCCTTCCGCGAGCCCCGAGGCCCTCAACTTGGCCGCCATCGCGAGGACTTGCTCGAAGACCGCGACCGGGCCCTCGCGCACGTCCATGGGCTGGTTGATGTGTCCGAGGACTTCCAGCTCGGCATTGGTGACGGCCACGTCGATCGAGGTCGCGCCGATGTCGACGCCCAGGAAGCGCAGCGCCGGTGCGAGCCGGATGTTGTGGGAGCGGCGGCCACCGCGGGACGCGGCGAGTCCGTCGGCCACCACGAGCCCGGTCTCCAGGAGCCGTTCCACCTCGACGGCCAGCTTCGACCGCGAGAGGTCGACCTGATCGCCCAGCTGGGCCCGGGAGTTGGGGCCGCCGTCACGCAACAGCCGCAGCAGCCGGGCCTGGTGCGCGTTGGCGGGTCGTGCCGTCATACGTCTCACGAGCCCCTCCCCGCCTCAATTGGCTTGCGTCCACCAGTTCCGGCCGGTTCGCCGGGCCTGCTTTCGAGGGGAACGTAGCAGCGGCTGCCTGGGGTGGGAAGAAGTCGCGCACAGATTGCTGCCAACTTTCTCCACTGACAGGACAAAGGCGAGCCTGCGGGCACGCAAAACGGGCCACAGCCGAGACTGTGACCCGCTCTCCTGGTGTCCTTGACGCGGTCGGCCTACTTCTCCCGCTCGTGGTACATCTTCCGCGTGTGTTCCGTGTGGGTGCGCATGACCGCCGTGGCGCGCTGCTCGTCACGCTCCGCGATCGCCGCGATCAGTTCGCGGTGCTCGATCCAGGACTGCCGGCCGCGCTGCCGGGCGACCGGCGTGTAGTACCAGCGGACCCGCCGGTCGACCTGTGCGGCCAGCTCGGCGAGGACGGTGTTGCCCGCGAGTTCCATGACCTTCGCGTGCAGCCGGGCGTTCGTCGCGACGGCGCCGTCCACGTCATCGGCCGCGACCGCACGCTCACCCTCCGTGCACAGCGCTTCGAGGGCGGCGATGGCCTCGGTCCCCGCGTTGGCGGCGGCGAGCCGGGCGGCCTCGGCCTCCAGGAGCGTACGGACCGTGAGGAGCTGGTCCGCCTCCTCCTCGGTGGGCTCGTGCACGAACGCACCCTGGGCGGGTCGCAGATCCACCCATCCCTCGGTGCTGAGTCGCTGCAGGGCCTCGCGCACCGGCTGCCGGGACACCCCGAGGTGCCCGGCGAGTTCGCTCTCGACGAGGTGCTGGCCCGGCGCCAGGGCGCGGGTGGTGATGAGTTCGAGCAGCGCCTCGTAGACGCGGTCGCGCAGCGGGCCGGGCCGTTCGAGCTTGGGCACCGCACCCTGCGGCAGTCCTGTCGTCGACAACATCACGGTCCCCTCCTGGGCAGCGTTGTCGCTGCATTGCGAAAGCCAATTATGAATTGTCTTTCGCCTACAGTCTACGGCGCACAAAGGCCAGCAGGCACAGGAGTTGAGCTCCTCAAACCAAGATGGGAGAGCTGTTCACGGGCAACGGACGACCTGTCCGGCGTACGACAGGTTCCCACCGAAGCCGAACAGCAGGACCGGGTCGCCCGTGGAGAGTTCCCCGCGCTCCACGAGCTTGGAGAAGGCGAGCGGAATGCTGGCCGCCGAGGTGTTCCCGGATTCGATGACGTCACGCGCGACAACGGCGTTGACGGCGCCGATCTTCTCGGCGAGGGGTTCGATGATGCGCAGGTTCGCCTGGTGCAGGACGACCCCGGCGAGGTCCTCGGGGGCGAGTCCCGCGCGCTCGCAGGCCTTGCGGGCGATGGACGGGAGCTGGGTCGTCGCCCAGCGGTAGACGCTCTGCCCCTCCTGCGCGAACCGCGAGGGTGTTCCCTCGATCCGCACGGCGTTCCCCATCTCGGGCACCGAGCCCCACAGCACCGGACCGATACCCGGTTCGTCGGTCGCCTCGACCACGGCGGCCCCCGCCCCGTCGCCGACGAGCACACAGGTCGTCCGGTCGCTCCAGTCCGCCACGTCGGACATCTTGTCGGCGCCGATCACGAGGGCGCGGGTGGCGGCCCCCGCGCGCACGGTGTGGTCCGCGGTGGCCAGCGCATGGGTGAAGCCCGCGCAGACGACGTTGATGTCCATCGCGGCCGGCGAGGGGATGCCGAGCCGGTTGGCGACCCTGGCCGCCATGTTCGGGGAGCGGTCGACGGCCGTGGACGTGGCGACCAGGACCAGGTCGATGTCGCTCGGGGCCAGGCCCGCCCCGGCGAGCGCCTTGGCGGCGGCGTGCGCGGCCAGCTCGTCGACGGGCTCGTCCGGCCCGGCGATGTGCCGTGTGCGGATGCCCACCCGGCTTCTGATCCACTCGTCGCTGGTGTCGACCAGGCCCGCCAGATCCTCATTGGTGAGCACCTTGGCGGGCTGGTAGTGACCGACGGCGGCGATCCGTGAGCCATTCATGGGTGGGTCCCCCTCGTTGCCTTGGGTAGCGGGATCCTCCAGTCTGATCAGTGACCCATGGGTACGACGGCAGGTGATGCCACAGGATTGAGGCGCCAGGCTTGTCGGCTTCTGTCAGACCATTTCAGGCCCGAACAGTCATCCCGTGAACAGCTGGGTCGCCTTCTGTACGAGTTCGTACACCCCGTAGGCGAGCGGCGCCCCCACCCAGAGCCAGGCGAAGGCGATCAGCGGCCGCCGGTCGGGCGTACCGCTGCCGGACGTGTCAGGCGGACTGCTGCTGGACATCGGAGGCCCCCCTGGGTGCAGGAATGTGGTGCCGGACGTGGACGGGTCGTACGAGCTCATTGGCCACGAAGCCGACGACCAGCAGGCCGATCATGATCAGGAACGACAGACCGTAGAGCGAGGCGCCGGACTTGCCCGCCTCCTCCTGGCGGTCGGCGATCCAGTTGACGATCAGCGGACCGAGGACACCGGCCGTGGACCAGGCGGTGAGCAGCCGGCCGTGGATCGCGCCGACCTGGTAGGTGCCGAAGAGGTCCTTCAGATAGGCGGGGATGGTGGCGAAACCGCCGCCGTAGAAGGAGAGGATCACCAGCGCGCAGAGGATGAAGAGGGGTTTGGACGAGTCGCCGAACCAGGCGATGGTCGCGTACATCAGCGCGCCCACGCCGAGATAGACGCGGTAGATGTTCTTGCGTCCGATCAGGTCGGACGTCGAGGACCAGCCGATACGGCCCGCCATGTTCGCCGCGGAGAGCAGTGCGACGAATCCGGCCGCGGCCGAGACCGACACCGGTGTGGAGGAGTCCGCGAAGAAGTCCGTGATCATCGGGGCGGCCTTCTCCAGGATGCCGATGCCCGCGGTCACATTCATGCAGAGGATCACCCACAGGCACCAGAACTGCGGGGTGCGTACGGCGTTCCGGGCGGAGACCTGCACGCCTTCGAGCGCGCTCGGTCCTGCGGCGACGGGCTTCTCGCCGCGCGGCACGCGGACAAGGAGCACACCGAGGGACATGAAGACGGCGTACGTCAGTCCGTGCACCAGGAACGCCAGCGCGATCCCGGAGGAGTCGGAGCCGAAGGACTCCAGCATCTGCGCGGACCACGGCGAGGCGATCAGCGCGCCGCCGCCGAAGCCCATGATCGCGATGCCGGTGGCCATGCCAGGCCTGTCCGGGAACCACTTGATCAGGGTCGAGACGGGTGAGATGTAGCCGATTCCGAGGCCTATGCCTCCGACGAATCCGTAGCCGAACACGATCAGCCAGTACTGCTCGGTGACGGCGCCGAGCGAGGCGATCAGGAAACCGGAGGAGAAGCAGACGAGGGCGACGGTCATCGCCCAGCGCGGCCCGTTGCGCTCCACGAGAGTGCCGCCGAACGCGGCGGACAGGCCGAGCATGACGATGCCGAGCTGGAAGGGCAGCGCGCTCTGGGTACCGCTGAGGTCGAGCGCGGATTCGAGCGGCGGCTTGAAGACGCTCCAGGCGTAGGCCTGGCCGATGGAGAGGTGGACGGACAGAGCGGCGGGCGGAACGAGCCAGCGGCTCCAGCCGGGGGGTGCGACAGGGGGGCTCATGATCCGGAACGATAGGAAGCGGTTGCGCGTTGGGGAAGCCGCACGGCAAAAACTCGTCGACGGTATGCGATGAGCGGTATGCCTGACGCGACGAGCGGCGACCGGGGCGGGGTGAACGGTCCCCCGGGAGTCGCCCGCGAGCCAACGGAACGAGCCGCGAAAACCGACCGAACACGTCACAAAGCGGACCGGCCGCGTCGCGCAGGCGGACCGACCCCGCGTCACGAAAGCGGGGACCGCGCGCGTCGCGAACGTCGACCGGCCGCATCGCGAAGGCCGACCGATCTCGCCGCGAAAGCCGGCCCAACACGTCGCCACAGTCGGCCTACCGCCTCGCAAAAACCCCGCAAAGGCAGCGCAGGCCGCCACCCACGTACTGCTCCAACCCTTGCCGCCCATCATTCCATCCTGTAGACAATATTTCGTCGACAGAGTTCGGCAGTTCCTCGGTACCCTCGACCGAACGGAGCGCCACACAGTGAAAGTCGCAGTTCTGGGCGCCGGTGCGATCGGCGCCTACGTCGGCGCCGCGCTGCACCGCGCAGGCGCCGATGTGCACCTCGTCGCCCGTGGACCGCACCTCGCGGCCATGAGGCAGCACGGAGTCCGCGTGCTCAGCCCCCGCGGTGACTTCACCGCGCGTGCCCACGCCACCGAAGACCCGGCCGAGATCGGTCCGGTCGACTACGTCTTCCTTGGCCTGAAGGCCAACTCGTACGCGGCGTGCGGGCCGCTGATCGAGCCACTGCTGCACGACAACACGGCGGTGATCGCCGCCCAGAACGGCATCCCGTGGTGGTACTTCCACCAGCACGGCGGGCCGCACGACGGCCAACGCATCGAGAGTGTGGACCCCGACGGCGCGGTCAGTGCGGTGCTCGCGCCCGAACGGGCCATCGGATGCGTGGTCTACGCCGCGACGGAGCTGGAAGGACCGGGAGTCGTACGCCATCTCGAAGGCACCCGGTTCTCCATCGGCGAGCCCGACCGCTCCCTCTCCGAGCGCTGTCAGGCGTTCAGTGAGGCCATGCAGGAGGGCGGGCTCAAGTGCCCGGTCGAGCAGGACCTGCGCAACGACATCTGGCTCAAGCTGCTCGGCAACATCTCCTTCAACCCCATCAGCGCGCTGTCCCGCGCGACCATGCGGCAGATGTGCCTGCACGGCGGCACGCGCAAGGTCATCGAGATCATGATGGCCGAGACGCTGGCGGTCGCGGAGGCCCTCGGCTGCAAGGTGGGCATCTCCATCGAGCGGCGTCTAGCCGGAGCGGAACGCGTCGGCGACCACCGCACCTCCACGCTCCAGGACCTGGAGCGCGGCAAACCACTCGAACTCGACGTGCTGCTCGCCGCCGTCGTGGAGCTGGCGGAGATCACCGAGGTTCCGGTGCCGACACTCCGTACGGTCCACGCCATCTCGGATCTCCTCGCGCTCAGGACCGCGGCATGAGGAGACCCGATCCGCAGGTCCACGCCAGGCCCGCCCACCCGCCGGTCCTGGACGTCGGCACCGACATCGCGCTGGCCCACGCGGTCGGCCGCGAGATCATCCGCGCCGACCTCGCCGACCAGGCGTTCATCGAGCGGGAGACGAGCGGTTTCGAGGAGTACAGACAGCTGGTCGAGCCGTGGACCCCGTCCCTTGCCGCGAAGGTGACGGGCGTTCCGGCGTCCGCCGTACGGGAGTTGGCCCGGACGTACGCCCGGGCGCCCGGCATCACCGAGCCCCGCAACGGCGACGACACGGACCACGTACGCGCGCTCGCCAACCTGTCGCTGCTGACCGGGCAGCTGGGTGTGGGGGGCGGTGCTCGCGCGCCCTTCGCGCTCGTCCGGCACGACCCGCCCGTCGACCTGACGGACGAGCGGTACCCGATCCGGCTCACCACGGGGCGCCGTCTCGACACCGCGGTGCGCGGCGGCGGTTCCGTGCCGTCGCCGCGGCGGCGGAGCGGGTGTGTCGAGCTGTGCCCGGAGGACGCGGAGCGCTACGGCGTGGCCGTCGGCGAGGAGGTCCGGATCTCCTCGCGGCGGGGCTCGGTGGTGGCGCCGGTGTGGGTCGACACCGAGCTGCGGCCAGGACTCGCCTTCATGGCTGCCGCGCACGTTCCCGACGAGGTGGACACCGGCCTGCTGGCGGTCGGGGCGAACTGCCCGATCGCCGGCGCGGCGGAGTTCACGGCCTCGGCGATCCGGATCGAGAGGCTGCCGGCCGGGACCCGGCGGCCGGCGGGCGAGGGGGTGGAGTGGGCTGCCGGCTGATCCTGCGTGTGCAGGACAATGGGACCGTGAAGGTCATCTCACCGCCCGTCGGTCCGGTGATCCACGGATACCTCCGCATCAAGGGCCGCTCAGGCCACCAGTACGTACAGAACCGGGGCTGATCAACATGGGACGAGTCACGGAACGACGCAAGGTGCTCCGTATCCGGGACGGGGCGATCTCCACCCGGCCGGACACGCTCGTCGCCGAGGAACCCCTGGAGATCCGGCTCAACGGCAAACCCCTGGCCATCACGATGCGCACACCGGGCGACGACTTCGCGCTTGCGGCGGGCTTCCTCGTCAGCGAGGGGGTGCTGGGCAGGGCGGACGAGCTGCAGAACATCGTGTACTGCGCGGGGGCCACGGTGGACGGCTCCAACACGTACAACATCGTCGACGTGCGGACGGCGCCGGGCCTGGTGATGCCCGACATCACGCTCGAACGCAATGTGTACACGACGTCCTCCTGCGGTCTGTGCGGCAAGGCGAGCCTGGACGCGGTCCGTACGACGGCCCGCTGGACGATCGACGACACTCCCCCGGTGCGGCTGGAGCCCGAACTCCTCGCCCTCCTCCCCGACCGGTTGCGGGCGGCGCAGCAGGTCTTCGACCGGACCGGGGGTCTGCACGCGGCGGCGCTCTTCACCGAGGAGGGCGAGCTGGTCGACATCAAGGAGGACGTGGGCCGGCACAACGCGGTCGACAAGCTGGTCGGCCGCGCGCTGCAGAACGGCTCGCTTCCCCTGTCCCGGACGGTTCTGCTGGTCTCCGGGCGGGCCTCCTTCGAGCTGGCGCAGAAGGCGGTGATGGCGGGCATTCCGGTGCTCGCGGCCGTCTCGGCCCCGTCCTCCCTCGCGGTCGACCTGGCCGCGGAGACGGGCCTGACCCTGGTCGGGTTCCTGCGCGGCGCCTCCATGAACGTGTACGCGGGCGAGCACCGAATCGCCCTGCGGGCCGCGGCCACCCAGGGCTGACCGGTTCCCCCGCGGCACACGGCGGCGGGGCCTCGAACGGCGGGGAGCGCCCCCTGCGCCGGAGAGGCCCCGCCTCAGCCCAGGCGTCACTACGCCTAGGACCTAGGTGAACCGCACCTCGGACGAGGTCACGACCGTGCCCAGGCGCGGGAAGTTCAGGCCCACCGCGGCCTCGTGCTCAGGTGCGGTGAGGGCGGCCATGGCGTCCTCGACGAAGACGAGGTCGTAGCCGAGGTCGCCTGCGGCGCGGGCGGTGGACTCGACGCCCAGATTGGTGGCGACGCCACCGAACACCAGGGTGGTGATGGCCCGTTCGCGCAGGCGCTCGTCGAGTCCGGTGCCCTGGAAGGCGCCGATCGTCTGCTTCACGATCTCGACATCACCCTCCGTCGCGAGCCCGGCGGCGAGTTCGCTGCCCGGCGGCTGCCGGGGAATCCCCGGCCGCTCCACCCGGACGAGCACGACGAGCGCCCCCGTCTTCCGGAACGCGGCCGCCAACTCCGCGGCCGCGGCGAGGACTTCGGCTCCCTTGCGGGGTTCCAGGGGCAGCCCGACGATGCGGTCCATCAGATCGACGAGCACCAGGGCGGTGCGTGCGGGGTCGAGTGCCAGTCGGGGTTCGGCTTCGGGTGCGTTCATGACGGAACGTTAGCCCGCGTCAGCCGTCCGTACCGGAAATCCGGATCAACAAGCCCATGAACTGCTCCCGTTCGGCCGCCGAGAACGAGGCGAGGAGCTCGTCGTTCGCCTTGCGCGCCGCCTTCTCGCAGCGCTTCAGGAGGCGGTGCCCTTCCGCGGTGATCGACACCGCGTTCTTGCGGCGGTCCTCGGGATCCGGTTCGCGGACGACCAGGCCGGCGGACTGCAGGTCGTTGAGGACACCGACCAGGTCCTTGGGGTCGAGCCGGATACGGCGCCCCAGCTCCGCCTGGGCGAGGGGGCCGAGGTCGGAGACCGCGGACAGCGCCACGTGATGCCACATCTTCATGCCCTCGGCGGCCAGCGCCTCGGCGACGAGCGCGCGGCCGTGGGCGGCGGCCCGGTCGAGGAGCCAGCTGGGGAGGACACGGATGGCGGACAGAGACGCGGACACACAACCATCCTATCCAATAATCATTGGACATCCCAATGATTCTCTGGATATCGTTGGGACTCCCAACGAATCAACCCCTCAGGAGGACGCTGCGTGACCGCACCGCGGAGCACCCCCGGCACAGCGATATCCCTGCCCTGACACCTCGTCACCACATGTCCAGACGTACGAAGGGCAGGGCCGCACATGCCGTCGAGTCTCCGCGCTCGTCTCAGATTGACCCTCACCGCCGTGCTCACCAGCGCCTCGCTGCTCGCGCCGGCGGTCCAGGCCGGAGCCGAACCGGCCACGGCCATCGGTGAGTTCGAGCAGCAGGTGCTCTTCAAGGCCTCCCAGGATCCGGGCTACGCCTGCTTCCGCATCCCGGCCGTGGTGCGGACGACCAAGGGCACACTGCTGGCGTTCGCCGAGGGACGGGTCCTCAACTGCGGGGACGCGGCCGACATCGACATCGTGGTCAAGCGGTCCACCGACGACGGGCGCACCTGGAGTCCCCTCCAGGTCGTCAACGAAGGCGACGGCGACACCCACGGCAACCCGGCGCCCGTCGTGGACCGCGAGACCGGCCGCATCCTCCTGGCCGAGACGTACAACACGGGCCGCACCGACAGCGCGAGCTGCGCCGTCCCCTGCGACCGCGCCCCGTACATGCAGCACAGCGACGACGACGGTCTCACCTGGTCGCGGCCGCGCGACCTGAGCGACGAACTCCTCCCGGCCAACTGGAACTCCTGGTACGCCACCGGTCCCGTGCACGGCCTCCAGCTGACCGGTGGCGGGCACCCGGGACGCCTGGTCCTCGGCGTCAACACCGAGTCCTGGGCGGGCAACCGGCCCACCGCCAACCACGCCGCGCTGATCACCAGCGACGACGGCGGGGACCACTGGGACATCGGCGCGACGGACACCTGGCCCATCGCGGAGGACGGGACCTTCCGCCAGAAGCCGTCCGAGATCGCGCTCACGGAACGCGCGGACGGATCCGTCCTGGTCAGCGGGCGCGAGCAGGACGGGGCCGACCTCGGGCACCGCACCCAGGCCGTCAGCCGCGACGGCGGCGACAGCTTCGAAGCACCCTTCCAGGACATCCCGGACCTCTACGCACCCCAGGTCCAGGGTTCCCTGCTGCGCCTCGGCGACCGGCTGCTGCTCGCCTGCCCCGGCGACCCCGACCGCCGCCGGACGATGATGATCCGCTCCTCCTACGACGACGGCGTCACCTGGGAGAGCACGGACCGCGGCACGGTCGTCACGCAGGACTGGTCCGGCTACTCCGACATGGTGGAGATCGGCGCCGGCACCGTGGGCCTGCTCTACGAGGGCGGCACGGTCGACGCGCGCGACGAGATCCGCTTCGCCCGGTTCACCGAGGACTGGCTCACACCGAGTCGCGGCCCGGACCCGACGACGTCCGACCTCGCACCGGACGCCGAACCCGCCACGGTCCTCGGCGGCGCCCGGGCGACGGCGGGCGTGTCGGGCGACGCGCTCCGGTTCGACGGCGCCGACGACGCCGTACGACTGCCGTACCGGGAGCAACTCCCGCTCGGCACGAAGAACTTCACGGCGTCCCTGTGGTTCCGCTACACGGCCACCACCGGTGAGCAGCCGATGCTGTGGATGGGCGGGTCCGGGAACTCGCAGCCGCAGGTGTGGCTGCGTGGCGAACCCGAGTCCGGCCGGATCACCGGGCTGATCACCACCAGGGACGGCGCGGCACCTCCGGCCACGACGTCCGTGCGCACCACGGACGCGTACAACGACGGGCAGTGGCACCATCTGGCGCTGCGGCGCAGCGCGGGACAGCTCACGCTGTTCATCGACGGTACGGCGATCAGCACGCCGGACGTCCCCGGATCGGTCAGCCGGAACTCGGCGTTCGGGGTGCACATCGGCCAACGGATGGACGGCCGGGCGCACTTCACGGGAGCGATCGACGATGTGCGGGTGTATGCCCACGCGTTGAGCGACGAGGAGCTGACCGGTCTGAGCACGGGCAGCATCCTCCCTGTGACTCAGGACACCGTCGTGTGGCTGCCCATGGACCAGGTGAGCGGCGGCCGCTAACGTCCCGTGCGTGCCAGACGACGCCCGAGCACGACGGCAGAACGGGACCGGGCTCGGCATCCTGCTCGCCCTGGTCTGCGCGGCCGTACTGCTCACCGCCCTCCCGGACGACGACCGGGAGGGCGGCGGCGCGTGCACGGCTCGTACGCTCACGTCCTGGGCCGCCGAGGAGCGGCTCACGGACGAGTTCGCCCGGTACGGGGACGACGCCTCGCGCGTCGATGACTGGACCGGCGGCGACGGCACCCATTCGGTGCGGCTGCCGGACGGGCGGCTGCTGTGGCTGTTCTCGGACACCTATCTGGGCCAGGTGTACGCGCCGCCGAACCCGGTCGGCGAGTCCTACACCTGGCGGGACGCCGCGGCGCCGCTGGTGCGCAACTCGGCCGTGGTGATGTCGGAGTCCGGCCGCCTGGAGAGGACGCTGCCCACCCCCGTGTTCCCCGATCCGGCGCCGCAGCAGTGGCGCTGGCCGGTCGCGGCCCGGGTCGAGCCGCGCTCCCCCGGCTCCGCCGAGCAGGTCGTCCGCGTCCTGCTGTGGACCCGTACGGCCGGCCAGGCCCCGTGGATCTACGGTGTGCCCACGGCCACCGAGGTCGCCACGCTCTCCCTCCCCGACCTGCGGCTCGAAGGTATCACCACGATCCTGGACCAGCGTTCCGTCGCGGATCCCTCCCGGCGCGTGCTGTTCGGCACCACGGCGGTCGACGCGGGCGACTGGACGTACGTCTTCGGCGGCGACGACGGCCAGGCCGCCTCGCGGCCCGCCTCGAAGGCGTACGTCGCCCGGGTGCCGCGCGGCGGTCTTGCCGAGCCGGGGGCCTGGGAGTACTGGGACGGCTCGCGCTGGGCGGTGCGGGCGGCTCCGCAGCCGGTCCTCGGGGACGGGCAGAGCACGGGGGTGGGCAGCGCGTTCAGCGTGGTGCGCGACGACGGGACGTACGTGCTGTTCACGATGGCCGCCGGTGCGGCGGGCCTGACGACGGTCACCTCGTACTGGGCGTGCTCGCCGACGGGCCCGTGGCACGGGCCCACCCGGAGCTTCAGCCCCTCGCTCCCCCAGGGCGAGGTGGCCGCGTACAACCCGCAGGTGCACCCGGAGCTGAGCGACGGGAACCGGCTCGTCCTCAGCTACGACGTCAACTGGCTGGACGCGACGGGCTCTTCGGCGCAGGCGAACCTCAGCCGGAACGTGTCGCTGTACCGGCCGCGATTCGTGTCTCTGCGACTGGGATCCGGTCCCTGACCGCCTCGGGATCGCGGGAGCGCCGCTTGGCGATCACCGCGCACACCATCAGCTGCATCTGGTGGAAGAGCATCAGCGGCAGTACGGCGAGGGAGGCGTGCGCGCCGAACAGCACGCTGGCCATGGGGAGTCCGGAGGCGAGGGACTTCTTCGACCCGGCGAACTGGATGGTGATCCGGTCCTCCCGGTTGAAGCCCAGCGCCTTCGCGCCGTACCAGGTGACCGCGAGCATCACGGCGAGCAGCACGGCCTCGACCGCCAGGAGCCCGGCGAGGCGGACGGCGCTGACCTGGTGCCAGATGCCCTGCACCATGCCCTCGCTGAACGCCGTGTAGACGACCAGGAGGATCGAGCCGCGGTCGACGTATCCGAGGATCTTCTTGTGCCGCGCGATGAAGGTGCCGATCCAGCGTCGCAGCGCCTGGCCCGCCACGAACGGCACCAGCAGCTGGAGCACTATCTCGACGAGTGAGTCTGCGGAGAAGCCGCCGCTGCCGCCGAGCAGCGACGCCGCGAGCAGCGGGGTGACGACGATGCCGGCGAGCGAGGAGAAGGAGCCCGCGCAGATCGCGGCGGGCACGTTGCCCCGGGCCATCGAGGTGAAGGCGATCGAGGACTGGATGGTCGACGGGACGAGCGTGAGGAAGAGGAGGCCCTGGTAGAGCGGGTCCGTCAGGAACACCGGCACCAGGCCGCGCGAGGCGAGTCCGAGCAGTGGGAACAGCACGAAGGTGCTGGCGAGGACGGCGGTGTGCAGGCGCCAGTGGCGCAGCCCGTCCATCGCCTCACGGGTGGAAAGACGCGCGCCGTAGAGGAAGAACAGGAAGGCGATGGCGGCCGTGGACGCGCCCGAGGCGACGTCGGCGCCCGTACCCCGCGCCGGGAGCAGTGCGGCGAGGCCCACTGTTCCGAGCAGCAGCAGGATGTACGGGTCGATCGGCATCCAACTCGGCCACTTCAGGCGTTTCACGGTGCTCCACTACTCGGTTCTGTGCGGGATTCAGTACGTCATCGTCTGAGGTCGGGTCGTGCCCTCTCCATCGTCCTCCTCCGGGCCGCGATCGGGAATCCTTCATACTGCTCTGACTGTCATCATGTTTCGCGATAACCTCTGGACCATGTACGACCCGTCCCAGCTGCGTACCTTTCTCGCGGTGGCACAAACGCTGAGCTTCACGCAGGCCGCCCGGCGTCTCGGGCTGCGCCAGTCCACGGTCAGCCAGCACGTGCGCCGTCTGGAGGACACCGCCGGGCGGCAGCTGTTCACGCGCGACACGCACTCCGTGGAGCTCACCGAGGACGGCGAGGCGATGCTCGGCTTCGCGCGCCGGCTCCTCGATGTGCAGGACCAGGCGACCGCGTTCTTCACGGGGACGCGGCTGCGCGGCCGGCTGCGCTTCGGTGCCTCCGAGGACTTCGTCCTCACCCGGCTCACCGAGATCCTGGAGGGCTTCCGGTACCTCCATCCCGAGGTGGACCTGGAGCTGACCGTCGAACTCTCCGGCACGCTGCACGAACAGCTGGCGGCGGGAAAACTCGACCTGGTGCTGGCGAAGCGGCGGCCCGAGGACCCGCGCGGCGAACTCGTCCGGCACGACCGCCTGGTGTGGATCGGAGCGGAACGCCTCCGCCTCGACCCCGACCGCCCGGTCCCGCTGATCGTCTATCCGCCACCGGGTATCACCCGCGCCCTGGCCCTGGAGGCCCTGGAACGTCAGGGCCGGTCCTGGCGGATCGCGTGCACGAGCGGCAGCCTCAACGGACTCATCGCCGCCGCGCGCGCGGGCCTCGGCGTGATGGCGCACTCGCGTGGGCTGGTCCCCCCTGGGCTGGTCCGCGTCCCGGAGCGGGCCGGTCTGCCGGAGCTCGGCGAGGTCGACTTCGTCCTGGTGCACGGGCGCCGGCGGACGGCGGCGCAGGGTGCGGCGGACGCGCTGGCGGCGGCGATTCTCGGGGGCGGGGACCGGTTGCGGCGGGACAGGGCGTGAGCGCTCCGCTGGATATGCGGCTCGGTTGCCGCGGGCCGGTGGCGTGGTTCCCCGCGCTCCGCGCCGGGTTCCCTTGCTGCGGGCCGGTGGGGGCTGGTCGCGCAGTTCCCCGCGCCCCTTGCGGGGCGCGGTTGCGCACTGGACAGCGGCGGATGTGACGGAGTTGATCGCCGGTGCGCTGGTACTGGTGTTGGTGCGGACACCGCGGGCCGTGGCAGGGCCAAGACAGCAGGTGTTTGTCACGATTTGCGGGCGGAATCGGAACTTCCACATCCGGTTTACGGCGCGGTCCAGGTCGTACAGATTCGGTGGAGATTACGGGACGGAAACCTACGGAACCGTAAGGAATTCTGTCCGGCCCTTCCCCATGTGCGGGCATTTCCGCGACTGACCAGTAGGTATGCCGCGCTCCCCGGCGTTCCGACCCCCCTCCCGCCCGACGGTCCGGTGGGGTAGCTTTCACGGCGCTGTGCGGAGCGCCACTAGGAGCGGGATTGCGCGAGTTCACCAACCCTCCGTTGGCGTCGGCGCCGCCGGTGGGCGGTTTGGCCGACGTCGTATTCGACTATGCCCAGGAAGACCCGCTCCACATCTCCCTCGGCCGCAAGGACGAACAGGGGCAGTGGCGTGATGTGACCGCCGCCGAGTTCCGCGACGAGGTGCTCGCACTGGCCAAGGGGCTGCTCGCCCAGGGGGTCCGGTTCGGGGACCGGGTCGCGATCATGTGCCGTACGCGCTACGAGTGGACGCTCTTCGACTACGCGCTGTGGACGATCGGTGCCCAGGTCGTGCCCGTCTACTCCACCTCCTCCGCCGAGCAGGTCTTCTGGATGCTGCACGACGCCCAGGTGTCGGCCGTCATGGTGGAGCACGAGGACCACGCGATGACGATCGCCACGGTCGTCGACCGGCTGCCGCAGCTGCACAAGCTGTGGCAGCTCGACGTGGGCGCGGTGCAGGAGCTGTACGAGGCGGGCGCGCACATCGAGGACGAGGTGGTGCACCGGCACCGGCGCGCGGTCACACCCGAGTCGGTCGCGACGATCATCTACACCTCCGGCACCACCGGGCGCCCCAAGGGCTGTGTCATCTCCCATGCGAACTTCATGTTCGAGGCGGACACCGTCATCGCGCGCTGGGAGCCGGTCTTCCACTCCAAGCGCGGCGACGAGGCGGCCACGCTGCTGTTCCTGCCGCTCGCGCATGTCTTCGGGCGCATGGTGCAGGTCGCCGCGATCCGCGGGCGGGTCAAGTTCGGGCACCAGCCGCAGCTGAACGCGGCGGCCCTGCTCCCGGACCTGGCCGCGTTCCAGCCGACGTTCTTCCTCGCGGTGCCGTACATCTTCGAGAAGGTCTTCAACGCGGCCCGCCGCAAGGCCGAGAAGGAAGGCAGGTCGGGCCCCTTCGAGAAGGCCGTCGAGATCGCCGTGCGCTACGCCGAGGCCGTCGAGGCGAAGGCCTGGGGCATCGGACCCGGCCCCTCGGCCGGCCTGCGCATGCAGCACCAGGTCTTCGACAAGCTCGTCTACTCCAAGGTCCGGGCCGCGATGGGCGGCCGGGTGAAGCACGCGATGTCCGGCGGCTCGGCGATGGACAGGCGGCTCGGGCTGTTCTTCGCGGGCGCGGGCGTCATCATCTACGAGGGGTACGGACTCACCGAGTCCACTGCGGCGGCGACGGCCAACCCGCCCGAACAGACCCGGTTCGGCACCGTCGGGCAGGCCATCCCCGGCACCACGGTGCACATCGCGGACGACGGCGAGATCTGGCTGCACGGCGAGAACCTCTTCCAGGGCTATCTCAACAACCAGAAGGCCACCGACGCCACCCTGCACGACGGCTGGCTCGCCACCGGCGACCTGGGCTCACTCGACGAGGACGGCTACCTCACCATCACCGGGCGCAAGAAGGAGATCCTGGTGACCTCCGGCGGCAAGAGCGTCTCGCCGGGTGTGCTCGAGGAGCGCGTACGGGACCATCCGCTGGTCGCCCAGTGCATCGTGGTCGGCAACGACCGGCCCTACATCGCGGCACTCGTCACCCTCGACTCCGAGGCTGTCGACCACTGGCTCCAGATGCGCGACAAAGCACAGATGCCCCCGGGCGACCTCGTGCGCGATCCCGATCTGGAGACCGAGGTACGGCGCGCGGTGGTCGCCGCGAACACGCTGGTCTCGCAGGCCGAGTCGATCCGGACGTTCCGGATACTGGCCCACCAGTTCACCGAGGAGCACGGGCTGCTCACCCCTTCGCTGAAGCTGAAGCGGAAGGCCATCGAGAACGCGTACGCGTCGGAGGTCGAGGCCCTGTACCGGGCGTGAGCGCGCCCGGCTCGCGGCGGCACTGTCACCGCCGCGTCCATGCTTGAAGTCATTCTGACGCCTCGTCACTTATCGACGCGTCAGATATTGACGCTCCGTCAGATCCCACGCACACTTTCGGTCACTCGCTACGGAGGGGGACCGACCGTGTCGCGACCGATCCGCACCATCACCGCCGTCATCGCCGCGCTGCTGCTCGCCGCCACCGCCTGCAACTCGGCGTCCAGTGGCGGGAGTTCGGGCAAGGCGGGCAGCTCCGTGCGCGGGGTGACCGACGACTCGATCAAGGTCGGTGGGATCGTCTCGATGACGACCGCCACGGGATACTCCAAGAAGGACACCGACCTCGGCGCGCAGGCCCGCTTCGACCGGGCTAACGCGGAAGGCGGCGTCAACGGCCGCACCATCGACTACCTGGGCGCCGAGGACGACGGTCAGGACCCGGCCAGGAACCTGGCCGCCGCACGCAAACTCGTGCAGCAGGAAAAGGTGTTCGCGATCGCGCCGATGAGTTCGACGACGTTCTCGGGCGCCGACTTCCTGCAGCAGCAGAAGGTCCCCACCTTCGGCTGGGGCACGCTGCCCTCCTTCTGCGGACCTTCCTACATCTACGGCTTCGGCGGCTGCATGGTGCCGATGCCCGGCGGCACCATCTCGCAGACCTGGCCCGAAGGGCTCAAGCAGGTGACGGGCGGCGCGCAGGGCAAGTCCGTGGCGATCCTGGCCAACGACAGCGACGCCGGCACCTTCGCCATCCGCACCTACAAGCAGAGCTTCACCTCGGCGGGCTACAAGGTGACGTTCGCGAAGTCGTCCGTCCCCGCGGGCGCCGTGCCGAGCGACTGGTCGGCGTACACGAAGGAGATCCTGCGCAGCAACGGCGGCAAGGCGCCGGACGCCGTCGTCTCCGTGATGCAGACCCCGTACAACATCGGCCTGTTCACGGCCCTCAAGCGCACCGGATACGACGGCCTGCTCACCGACCCCACCGACTACGACCCCTCGCTGCTCGCCAACGGCGCGACGAAGAAGGCGCTCGACGGGGTGCACATCCTGCTGTCGTTCCAGCCCTTCGAGCAGGACAGCGCGGCGATGACGCAGTTCAAGGAGGACATCAGGCAGGCGGCCGGGAAGGATGTGCCCCTGAACATGCACATGATGACCGGGTACATGTCCGCCGACCTCTTCCTCTCCATCGCCGAGAAGGCGGGCAAGGACCTGACGGTGGCGTCCTTCCAGAAGGCCGCGCAGGGGTTCTCCGACACGGACACGATGGTCGGCGACCGCGCCGAACCCCGGGGCCAGAAGGAGTCGTTCGGCTGCGGAGCGCTCGTGCAGCTCAAGGACGGGAAGTACGTGGTGTCGGCGCCCTTCAAGTGCTACTCGCCGATCCCCTTCAAGTAGCCGGACAGCAGAGGGACTCGGGATGTCGGACCTGCTGGGATTCGTGCTGAGCGGACTGGTCTCGGGGGCGCTGTACGCCCTGCTCGCGACCGGACTCGTGCTGTCCTACTCGGCCTCGGGTCTGTTCAACTTCGCACACGGCGCCACCGCTTATCTGTGCGCGCTCGTCTTCTACGAACTGCACTCGGGCCTCGACTGGCCCGCCGTACCGACCGCCGTGCTGGTGATCGGCGTGCTGGCGCCCCTGCTGGGCTGGGGACTTGACCGGCTGATGTTCCGCAAGCTGGCGCGGGTGGGTGAGACGGCCCAGATCGTCGCCACCATCGGCCTGTTGGTGGCACTGCCCGCACTGGGGCTCTGGATCGTGGAACTCCTCGACGACGCGGGAGTGTCTGTCAAGCCCGCCGAGAACCAGTTCGGACTTCCCGGGGTCGGGCCGAGCCCGGCGAAGTCCTGGCAGCTGATGGACGGAGTCGGCGTCGACTCCGACCAGTTGATCACCTGGGTGGCGACCGCCGTCGTAGCCGTCGGCCTGTGGATCCTGATGCGGCACACGCAGCTCGGGCTCGAACTCCGGGCGGCGGTGGACAACCGGTCCCTCGTCGAACTGCGCGGGATGAGCGCGGACCGGCTGTCGTCCATCGCATGGATGCTGTCCTCGGCGCTCGCCGGACTCGCGGGCGTCCTCGCCACTCCCCTCCTCGGCCTGTCCGCCCACGACTTCACCCTCTTCCTCTTCGTCTCGGCCACCGCCGCGGTACTCGGCCGCTTCGTCTCGATCCCGCTCGCCTTCGCGGGCGGCCTCGGCCTCGGAGTACTGCAGAACCTGGTCGCCGGGTACGCGACGTTCGCCGAGCGCATCACCGGATTCCGTACGGCGGTCCCGTTCCTGATCCTCTTCGCCGGGCTGCTGGTGCTGACACGGCGACAACGGACGGCGGGCACGGCTGCTGCCATGGATCCGCCGCCGGTGGACTACTTGGCGGGGCGGTCGTGGGTACGGCGCTGGGGGCCCTGGGCTGCCGCCGCCCTGCTGCTCGCCACCGCCTTCTACACCGTCACGACCCCCTTCTGGAGCGGCATCCTCGCCCAAGGACTCGCCCTGTCACTGGTGTTCATCTCGTTCACCGTGGTGACCGGGCTCGGCGCGATGGTGTCACTGGCGCAGGCGACCTTCGTGACGGGTGCGGCGCTGGTGGCGGGGCTGCTGATGAGCCATGGATGGCCGTTCGTGGCGGCCGCGGCGGTGGGTACCTGCGCGGCGGCCGTGCTGGGCGCACTGGTGGCGCTGCCCGCCCTGCGGGTGGGCGGCCGCTCCCTCGCACTGGCCACCCTCGCGCTGGCCTTTCTCGCCGACCAAGTCCTCTTCCAGATGGGCTGGTTGAGGAACGGCGACACCGGCTGGGCGATCCCGCGGCCGGTGTTCGGACCGGTGGACCTGAGCGACGACCGCGCGATGGGCGTGGCCATGATCGTGCTCGTCGCGCTGGCCGTGGCGGCGCTCAGCGCCTTGCGGGACTCGCCGTCCGGGCGGGCGATGCTCGCGGTCCGCTCGGCACCGGCGGCGGCGATGGCCTCGGGCGTGTCGGTGATCCGCACCAAGCTGATGCTGTTCACGCTGTCGGCGGGGCTCGCGGGCTTCGGCGGCGTGATGTACGCGTCGTACAGCACCCGCATCACCGCGACCGACTTCACCGCGATGACGGGGCTGATCTGGCTCGCGGTGGTGGTGGCGGCCGGCGTACGCCGCCCGCAGTTCGCCGTGGTCGCCGGGCTCGTCTACGCCGCCGTACCGCATCTGCTGTCCGACTACGTCACCGAGTCCGTCCATCTGCCGGTGGTTCTGTTCGGCCTGGCCGGCCTGGCACTGGCCAACGACCCGGACGGATACGCGGCGGCGGTGTCCACCCGTCTGCACCGCAGGCGTGCGAGGACGACGCCACGTACGGCCCCCGAAACGCCCCCGTCCGCCGCACGGCGGACGACGGCCGAGACACCGGCCCCCGCCGCCCTCGAACTCCGCGCCGTGCACGCCGGCTACGACGGCGCCCCCGTCCTGCACGGAGTCGACCTCACCGTCCGCCCCGGCGAGATCCTCGCCCTCCTCGGCCCCAACGGCGCCGGAAAGTCCACCACCTGCCGCGTCGCCGCCGGGGTCCTGGCCCCGCTCACCGGCCAGGTGTACGTCGCCGGACGCGACGCCACCCGCGAGCGGGCCGTCGGACGGTCCCGGGCCGGGGTCGTGCTCGCGCCCGAGGGACGCGGGATCTTCCCCTCCCTCACCGTCGAGGAGAACCTCGCCCTGCGGCTGCGCGCACGGGACGAACGCGACGCCGTGTACACCCGCTTCCCGGTTCTCGCGGCGCGTCGCAGTGTCCTCGCCGGTTCGCTCTCCGGCGGCGAGCAGCAGATCCTCGCGCTCGCACCTCTCCTCCAGCGCCCGCCGGACGTACTGATCGCGGACGAGCCCTCGCTCGGACTCGCCCCGCGCGTCGTCGAAGAGGTGTTCCGGCTGCTGACCGAGCTCAAGGAGGCGGGCACGGCACTGCTGCTCGTGGAGGAGAAGGCGGCCGAGGTCCTCGGGGTCGCGGACACCGTCGCCTATCTCTCGCGGGGGCGGGTGACGTGGTGCGGGCCACGCGAGGAGGTGGAGGCGGACCGGCTGACGGAGGCGTACCTGGGAATCGGGGCCGGCACCGGCGACTCCCCGCAGCACGGCCCCCGGCCCGAAGGGATGGTGCGGCCGTGAACGACGGCACAGCAGCCAAGAGCGACAACACGCCCGTCCTCGAAGCCGTCGGCGTCGGGGTCCGCTTCGGTGGCGTCCGCGCCCTCGACGGCGTGAGCCTCGCCCTGCGCCCCGGCGAGATCTGCGGGCTCATCGGCCCCAACGGCGCCGGAAAGACCACCCTCTTCGACGCACTGTCGGGCATCCGCCGCCCCGACGAGGGACGCATCCTGCTCGACGGCACGGACGTCACCCGCCGCTCCCCCGTCTGGCGCGCCCGCCACGGCATGCGCCGCACCTTCCAGCGGCAGCAGCTCTTCGGCCAGCTCACGGTGGCCGACAATCTGGTCGTGGCCCAGGAGTGGCGCGGGGGTGGGGGCGGTCTGGTGGCCGATCTGCTGGCTTCGCCCACACGGCGTACGCATGAGAAGGGCCGCCGGGAACGTGCGAGAGACGTTCTACGGAGCTGCGGTCTCGACGGCATCGGTGATGCGTATGCCGGAGCCCTGCCCGTCGGCCAGGCTCGCATGGTCGAGCTGGCTCGTGCGGTCGCGGAGCCGCCCAGGGTGCTGCTCCTTGACGAGCCCGCGAGTGGAATGACAGATGACGAAATTGGTCATCTGTCATCTGTTATCCGTCATCTGTCAGCCGAAGAGGGCTGTGCCGTCCTCCTCGTCGAGCACAACGTCGCCTTCGTCATGAAACTCTCCGCCCGCGTCGTCGTCCTGGACCTCGGCCATGTCCTGGCCGAGGGAACGCCCGCCGAAGTGCACGCCGACCCCAGGGTCAGAGACGCCTATCTCGGATCCGTTTCCGGCCATTCTCCGGCTCGCATCACCGGTCCGCGCGGCGATTCCAGCGGTCAGGAATGCAACACGGCGCGTGATCGTTGACGATGGGAGTTCCACCCGACGACTGAAGGATCGAGAGCTCGTGAGCAAGGTCCCCCCGATCATCCTGAACAACGGCGTCGAGATGCCGCAGCTCGGTTTCGGCGTCTGGCAGGTGCCGGACGACGAAGCGGAGCGGGCGGTTGCCACCGCGCTGGAGGCCGGGTACCGCAGCATCGATACAGCGGCGGCCTACAACAACGAAGAGGGCACCGGCAAGGCCATCGCCACCTCCGGCGTCGCCCGCAAGGATCTCTTCGTCACCACCAAGCTCTGGAACAGCGACCATGGGTACGACTCGACGCTACGCGCGTTCGACACGTCCCTGGAGAAGCTCGGCCTGGAGTACCTGGATCTGTACCTGATCCACTGGCCGACGCCCGCGCGGGGCAAGTACATCGACACGTACAAGGCCTTCGAGAAGATCTACGCGGACGGCCGTGCCAAGGCCATCGGTGTCTCGAATTTCCCTCCGGAGCAGCTGGAGTCGCTGATCGAGGCGACGTCCGTCATCCCGGCCGTCAACCAGATCGAGCTGCATCCGCAGCTCCAGCAGATCGCGGCGCGTGAGTACCACGCGGAGCAGGGCATCGCCACCGAGGCCTGGTCCCCGCTCGGCTCGGGCAGGGGTCTCCTCGAGGTCCCCGCGATCGTCGCCATCGCGCAGAAGCACGGCCGCACGCCGGCCCAGGTCGTCCTGCGCTGGCACCTCCAGCTGGGGAACGTGGTGATCCCCAAGTCCGTCACCCCGTCCCGGATCAAGGAGAACATCGACGTCTTCGACTTCTCCCTGGACACCGAGGACATCGCGGCGATCGCCGCGCTGAACGAGAACCGCCGCCTGGGTCCCGACCCGGCGACGTTCAACCAGGCCTGACCTGGACGGAGAACGGCGCCGGCCCGGATGCGAACCACGCATCCGGGCCGGCGCCGTTCTCCGTCAGGCGCTTCAGACGGGCTGGCCGATCGGCCGTACCACCACGGTGTTCACATCGACACCGGCCGGCTGTTCGATCGCCCAGACGATCGACTCGGCGAGCTGGTCCGAGGTCAGCAGCAGGCCCGGCGGCAGGCTGCCGTAGCTGTCCCAGAACGGGGTCTCCACGCGTCCGGGCGAGATCAGCGTGACGCCGACTCCGAACTCGGTGACCTGGCGGCGGGTGTTCTCGGCGAGCCCGGTCACGGCCCACTTCGTCGCCCCGTAGATGTTGCCGGGCCCGTGGATGTGGCCCGCGACGCTGCCGACCAGCACGATCCGGCCCCGGGTTTCCTTCAGGGCGTCGATGGAGGCCCTGATCAGCAGCGCGGGACCGAGCACGTTGGTGAGCACCATCTCGGGCCACCCGGCGGGGTCGCCCTCGGCGACGGTGTCGTGCGTGGCGAAGCCGGCGTTGGCGATGACGGTGTCGAGCCGGCCGAATTCCTTGAGCGTCGCCTCGACCGCTGCCTGCACGTGGTCGTACTCGGCCGCGTTCCCGGTGATCGTCAACAGGCCCTCGGGTCGGCCGAGTTCCTCGGCGAATCCACGCAGCCGCTCCTCACCCCGCCCGGTGACGGTCACCCGCTGCCCCGCGCCGAGAAGTCGCCGCGCGACCGCGGCTCCGATACCGCTGCCACCGCCGGTGATGAGTGTCACAGGTGAGTCGGTCATGGTTACCCCCATACGTTTCCGGTGAACGCCGGGAGTCCATCACTTGGAGCGCTCTCGAAGTCAAGTGGCCCGACCCCGGCGGGGCCCGCCCGCCGCTGTCGGCACCAGCGGGAAACTCCGTTGCACGCCGTACCGGCGTCGACGGACAGTGGGTCCATGAGCATGCCCACCCCTCCGGCCGGCCTGGCCGTGCGCCCGGCGACGTTCGACGACGCGGCGGCGGTGTGCGCGCTGCTCAACGAGATCGACCTGCTGGAGATCGGCCGCGCCGACACCGAACTGACCGAGATCCAGACGGACTTGAAGCATCCCGAGATGGATCTGGAGCGCGACTCCTGGCTCCTTTTCGACGGCGGTCGGCTGGTCGGTTACGGCCTGCTGTGGGACGAGTCCGGCGGCGAGCGGATCGACATGGACCACTACACGCTGCCCGACCAGCCGCACGGGGCCCAGCACTTGTTCGCCCTGATGGAGGCCCGGGCCGCCGAGTGCGCGGCCGCCAACGGGGCGGCACGAGCGGTGGTGCACCTGCACCTCAACACCGCCCCCACCACGGACCTGCGGGCGTTGCGCGGACGGGGCTGGCGCCAAGTCCGCCGCTACCACGTGATGGCCCGTCATCTCTCGGGCGACACCGACCGGTTGCCCGCCCCTACGCCTGGTGTGACGCTGCGCCCCTGTCTGACCGAGCCGGACCGCCGACGCGCCCACGCGCTGCTCCAGGAGTCCTTCGCCGACCACTTCGACTTCCAGCCGCGTACGTACGAGCAGTGGCTGGACGACATCGACGCCGAGCGTGCCGACTGGTCGCTGATCTGGATCGCGCACCTCGACGGCCTCGGGGATGCGGCGGCGCTGCGAAGCCACGACGACCGCACCTCGATGGCCTGGATCGCCAGCCTCGGCGTCCTGCGCGAGGCCCGGGGCCAGGGCCTCGGCAGCCACCTCCTGCGCCACGCTTTCGGACACTACGCGGCGCGGGGCCGCGACCGAATCGGCCTCGGCGTGGACACCGACAACAGCACCGGCGCGCTCGCACTGTACGAACGGCACGGCATGACCCTCGACTTCGCTGTCGACACCTGGGAGTTGATCCGCCCGGTCTGACGACTCGCTTCGCCGTCCGGTTCGAGGACGACACGCCTGCCGAGGGGTTACTCCGGCTTCACTCCGAGGTACACGGTGTGCGCCGTCAGCAGGAACGCGTCCCCGCGGTGGTGCACGCTCGCCTTGTCGTCCGGGTCGAGGAGCCGGTCGAGGGTGGCGAGATCGTCGGCTTCGAGGTGCTCGCCGAGGCCGTCGCGGCGGTGGGTGAGGGCGGAGACGACGAAGGCGCGGGCCTGGTCCGTGAGGGGGGCGGGAAGGTCGAGGAGGAAGGTGCGGGTGGCGGTGTGGCGCAGCCCGACGGCGTTCATCAGGGCGGGCCAGTCCTCCGTCTCGGTCACCGCTCCGGGCAGCTCGGCCCGCATCTTGGCGAACCACTCCTCCTGGATCGCGTCGATACGGGACTGCAGGCCGGGGCGGCCGATCCCGATGTCGCGCGGGAAGTAGCGCGCGGGCAGTCCGCCTTCCAGGAGAGCCAGCGCGCCGCCGGGGGCGAGCGCCCGTGCGAAGCCCGCGAGTGCGGCCCGCTGGTCGCCGACGTGGTGCAGGGACCTGCTGGCCCACAGCAGGTCGGCGGGATACTCCAGGTCACCGAGCCCGTCGTCGAGCTCGGTCCGCAGCGTGCTGAAGCGGTCGGCGACGCCGAGCCGGTCGGCGCGCTCGCGGGCCCGTTCCAGTAGGGGTTCCACTCCGTCCACGGCGACGACCCGCGCCTGCGGGAAGGTGTCGGCGAGGAGGCAGGAGACGACGCCGGGGCCGCTGCCGGCGTCCACGATCATCTCGGGTTCGGGCTGCCACTCCCGCAGCCAGGCCGCCGCGCTCGCGTAGAGGGGGGAGGTGAGCTCGGCCTCCTGTTCCAGGTAGGGGAGCATGTCGGCGAAATCCATGTGGTTGTGGCCGTCGTGCGTGTGGTCGTTGGGTGCGTGGTCGTGGTCGTGTGCCATGGTTCCGAGCCTCTCGTCCGGGTGTGGACAGCGTGCGCCGCCACTCCCGGAAACGGCCACTCATGTTGCGCATACAGCAAAACGGGCGTACGACGGCGGGCCGGAAAATGCGGGGTCGCGATCCGCCAGGGGCCGAGGAAGCAGGGCCGGCCCCTGGCGGATCGCGTCAGCCGGCCGTCACAGCGCCGGGTAGGCGTTCTTCATGAGCTCCTGGAACTGGGCGGAGAACCAGTGTCCGGACAGCGGAGCGCCCGGCAGCGCGCCGGACATGTTGTTGTTGTTCCGCGGGTTGCCGGTGTACGTCGGGTCGCACATCCGGTCGAAGCCCTTGCCCTCGTCGTTCGGGATGGCGGTGCTGGAGCCGTCCGACTCACCCGGGGGCTTGATCCAGACGTAAGCGTCGATCCCGGTCGCCGGGGCCGCCTGCGGGCGCTCGCCGAGGCCGGCGCCGGACTGGTTGCACCAGTTGCCGAGGTGGATGCGCCGGTCGTAGCGGCCGCCGTCGACGTAGGTGTCCACGGTGGTGGTCGCGCCGGGTCCGGTGGGCCGGGCGGTGCCGCCCCAGCCGTTGCGGGAGGTGTCGATCAGCATGCCGATGCCGGAGTCGAAGCCGATGGAGACGAGCTGGTTCCGCATGGCTTGCGCGTAGGACAGTTCGTCGACGTAGCGGTTCCAGTCGACCCACTTGGACAGGCGGACCGAGGAACCGTTGACGGTGTCGTTGATGGTGAAGTGATCCTCCTTCAGGGCGCTGTAGTTGGCCGTGTTGACGATGAAGCCGTGCACGTCGGCGACGGTCGCGCCTTCGGCGGTGGCGGCCTGCTTGAACATGTCGGCGGAGGCGCCGAAGTTGTCGTCCCAGCCGAGCCAGCCGTGGTGTCCGGCGTCGACGTAGTTGTAGACGTTGGGCACGTCGCCGAGCTTGTTCAGGGCGTAGCCGACGCCCTTGATGTAGTTGCCGTTGGCCTTCATCGTGTCGCAGTTGGCGGTCACGGTGGGGCGCGGGGTGACGTTGGTGACGAGGTTCGGCAGCGAGTCGATCTCGACCGTCGTCAGGATCCGCAGGGCGGCGTACTTCGGGTCGGCGAGGATCGCGGCGATCGGGTCGATGTAGGCGGTCCTGTACCTGTCGATCTCGGTCGCGCCGAGTTCGCCGTTGGAGGCGAGGGCCGCGCAGTCACGGCCGGGAAGGTTGTAGATGACGAGCTGGACGGCCAGTTCGCCGGTGCCCTTCTGTTCCAGGGCCTCGTCGAGGTGGTCGCGCAGTCCCATGCCGCCGTTCACGCCGTTGATGGCGGCGATCCGGTCCAGCCACACTCCGGTCGGCTGGTTGGAGATGCGGCTGCCGCCCGGTTCGGCGGCGGCCTTCGCGGCCCACTCGGGGTTCACGTAGACCTTGGCTCCGGCGTACGGGTTGTCGACCTTGGTGCCGGTGGGCGGGTCCGTCGGATCGCCGCCACCGCCTCCGTCGTCGACGTTGCAGGTCACCCCGTCGAGGGTGAATGCGGTCGGCAGCGCGTTGGTTCCGCTGTACGAGGCGTTGAAGCCGAAGCTGACCGAACCACCGCTGGGCAGCGAGGCGTTGTAGCTCTCGTTGGCGGCCGTGACGGCCGTGCCGCTCTGGCTGATCTTCGCGTTCCAGCCGGAAGTGACCTGCTGGTTCCCGGCGTACGACCACTTCACCGCCCAGGAGGTCTTGGCGGCGCTGTTGTTGGTGACCGTGACGGCGGTGGTGAAGCCGGTGCCCCACTGGTTCTGCACCTTGTAGTCGACGGTGCAGGGGATGGCCGCGGTGCCTGTGTCGGCCGGGATCGCGGCGGCTGCGGCTCCGGCGGTTCCGGCGACCATGGCGAGGGCGGCGAGCAACGCTGTTCTGGTACGGCTCATGAGTGCGGGTTCCTATCCGTTGACGAATGACCGAGGTCAACTCACGGGTGGCGCTTATCCGTTGAGGGCGAGGAGGTGGTCGCGCAGCCCGATGCCGAACGGCGTGGGAGTGCCGTCGTAGTTGGAGATCAGGGCAGGGCCGGAGGAGCAGTCCCAGGTGTTCCAGGTCCAGCCGAGGTAGGAGAGACCTCGCGCGTCGAACCACGCCATGACGCGGTCGATGAAGGAGTGTGCGCAGGTGTTCTCGCCGATCTCGCCTGCCACCAGGGGGACTTGGGCTGCGACGGGGGCGAGCGTGGTGTCCCAGCAGCTCTCGCTGGAGCAGGTGTTGAAGTTGTAGACGTGCCAGGCGGCGACGAGATTGCCCGTCGGGTCGCTGGGTCTGTACGTCAGCCACTGGCTCAGGTCGTTCGAGTACGCGAGCCCGCCGGCCAGGATCAGGTTCTGGGCGCCGGTGCCCCGTACCGCGTCGACGAGGTCCTGCATTCCGGCGACCTCGTAGCCGATGCCGGGGCAGTTGCCGCCGTCCCGCCAGCAGGTCCATGCCTGGGTGACGGTGGAGGTCGCGCGGTCCGGGTAGGGCTCGTTGAACAGGTCGAACGCGACGGCCCTGTCGTCCTTGAAGGTGCCGGCGACGGAGGCCCAGAAGGACGGCGTGTACTGGGCGTTCGGCATCGGTTTCTGGCAGCTGGCGTGCACGTCCGAGCAGCCCGCGGAGTTGCCGGTGTACTGGCCGTAGGACCAGTGCAGTTCGAGCATCGGTGTCATGCCGTGCGCCTCGACCTTCGCCACCAGGTCCTTGACGGCGGCGATGTAGTTGGCGCCGGCGTACTCGGGCTTGATGTTGGACAGGCCGAGCCAGCACTCCTCGTTCAGCGGAATGCGGACCGTGTTGGCGTTCCAGTCGGCGATGGCTTTCACCGAGGCGTCGTCGACCGGCCCGTCGAAGATGCCGTAGCCCTGGACGCACATGTACTCGCCGCCGGAGCGGTTGACGCCGAGGAGTCTGCGGGTGGCGCCGTCCGCGTCGAGGAGTCTGTTGCCCGAGACGTGCAGTTCGGGCGCCTCGCCGGTGGCGGGCGGTGGTTCGGTCGGGGTGGGCGTGGGCGACGGCTCGGCGTCCACGTTGCACGTCGTTCCGTTGAGCTTGAACGATGTCGGTACGGCGTTGCTCCCCGACCACGAGGCGAGGAATCCGGCGCTGACACTGGCCCCTGTGCCCAGCGAACCGTTCCAGCTCTCGTTGGCGGCGGTGACCGTCGTACCGGACTGGGACCACTTGGCGTTCCAGCCCTGGGTGACCTTCTGACCACCTGCGAAGTCGAATCCGAGGGTCCAACCACTCAGCGCGGACATGTTGTTGGTGACTTTGACGGCGCCCTGGAAGCCGGTGTCCCACTGGCCGGTGACGGAGTACTCCACCGTGCACGCGGGTGCGGCTCCTGAAGCCGTGACGACCGGCGCGATCGCGGTGCCGATGAGGGCTGCCGCGGCGCCGAGAACCACAATGCCTAATCGCGGGGGATGTCTCATGAAGCGAGTCCTTGCAGCTCGGACGCGTCGTGACGGACGCGTCGACTGATGGAACCGCTCCCACTGGTGCGGATGAAGCTAGCGCCAAGTGACGGTGAAGGACAGAGCAGTTGCACTGTTGATCAATCGAATCATTTCGACTCTTCAAGCACCTTGACCCCCCTCACCCCTCTCATCAATATGGGAGCGCTCCCACTGGTTCAAGGCTTGTTGCTCCTCCCCCCCTTCTCCGAGCCGCAAGGAGGAACCAGCACATGCATCCCAGACGGAGACGTCACACCGCGCGGCGGCTGTGGACGGCTGTCGTGGCGGCCCTCGCCCTTCCGCTGACCACACTCGCGACCGGTTCAACTCCCGCCCATGCTGCGGCAGTTCAGTGCAGCGTCGACTACAGGACCAACGACTGGGGATCCGGCTTCACCGCGGATCTGACGATCACCAACCGGGGTACGGACGCGATCAGCGGCTGGACCCTGACGTACGGCTACGCGGGCAACCAGACCCTCACCAACGGCTGGAACGGCACCTGGTCCCAGTCCGGCAGGACGGTCAGCGTGCAGAACGCCTCCTGGAACGGCACGATCGCCGCCGGGGCCGCCGTCACCACCGGCGCGCAGTTCACGTACAGCGGCACGAACACCGCCCCGACCTCCTTCGCGGTCAACGGCACCACCTGCGCCGGCGCGCACCAGCCGCCGGTCACCGTGCTGACCAGCCCGGCTCCGGGCGCCGTCTACACCCAGGGCAACACGGTCCCGCTGGCCGCGACGGCGGCGGCGGCCGACAGCGCGACCATCAGCAGGATCGAGTTCTACGACGACACGACCCTGCTCGGCACGGACACCAGCTCGCCCTACACGCTGTCGGTCAACACCTTGACCGTCGGCAGCCACTCCCTGGTCGCGAAGGCGTACGACAGTCTTGGCGCGTCGGCGGACTCCACACCGGTCGGCATCACGGTCGCCTCGGGTCCCGCCGTGGTGGCCTCGCCGGGTCAACTCGGTGTCCAGCAGGGCCAGTCGGGCACCTTCGACGTGAAGCTGTCGACGCAGCCGAGCGCGAACGCGACCGTCTCCGTGGCCCGCACCGCAGGCAACACGGGTCTGTCCGTCACCGGCGGCGCGTCGCTCACCTTCACGCCGTCCAACTGGAACACGGCGCAGCGGGTGACCATCACCGCCGACGCCTCAGGCACCGGTTCGGCGACCTTCACGGCGTCCGCGACCGGCCATGCCCCGGCCACGGTCACCGTGACGGAGCTGGCCGCCTCGAAGGCGTACGACGCCCGTTTCCTGGACCTCTACGGCAAGATCACCAACCCTGCGAACGGCTACTTCTCCCCCGAGGGCATCCCCTACCACTCGGTGGAGACGCTGATCGTCGAGGCGCCGGACCAGGGCCATGAGACGACCTCGGAGGCGTACAGCTATCTGATCTGGCTGCAGGCGATGTACGGGAAGGTCACCGGCGACTGGTCCAAGTTCAACGCCGCGTGGACGACCATGGAGACGTACATGATCCCCACGCACGCCGACCAGCCGACGAACTCCTTCTACAACGCCTCGAAGCCGGCGACGTACGCACCCGAGTACGACACCCCGAACCAGTACCCGGCGCAGCTCGACACCGGAGTGTCGGTCGGTCCCGACCCGATCGCCGCCGAGCTGAAGAGCGCGTACGGCACGGACGACGTGTACGGGATGCACTGGCTCCAGGACGTCGACAACGTCTACGGCTACGGCAACTCGCCCGGCAAGTGCGAGGCGGGGCCGACGGACACCGGTCCCTCGTACATCAACACCTTCCAGCGCGGCCCGCAGGAGTCGGTGTGGGAGACGGTCCCGCAGCCCACCTGTGATGCCTTCAAGTACGGCGGTACGAACGGGTACTTGGACCTCTTCACCGGGGACGCCTCGTACGCGAAGCAGTGGAAGTTCACCAACGCGCCGGACGCCGACGCGCGGGCCGTGCAGGCCGCGTACTGGGCGGATGTGTGGGCCGAGCAGCAGGGCAAGGGCGCCGATGTCTCGGCGACCGTGGGCAAGGCGGCGAAGATGGGCGACTATCTGCGCTACTCGATGTACGACAAGTACTTCAAGAAAATAGGGAGTTGTGTCGGACCTTCGACCTGCCCGGCCGGTACCGGCAAGGACGCCTCGCACTATCTGATGTCCTGGTACTACGCCTGGGGCGGCGCCACGGACACCTCGGCGGGCTGGGCCTGGCGCATCGGCTCCAGCCACACCCACGGCGGCTACCAGAACCCCCTGGCGGCGTACGCGCTCAGCTCGTACGCCGACCTCAAGCCCAAGTCCTCGACCGGGCAGGCGGATTGGGCGACCTCACTCGGCCGACAGCTGGAGTTCTACCGCTGGCTGCAGTCGAACGAGGGCGCCATCGCGGGCGGCGCGACCAACAGCTGGGCGGGCCGTTACGCGACTCCTCCGGCCGGGACGCCGACCTTCTACGGCATGTACTACGACGAGAAGCCCGTCTACCACGACCCGCCGTCCAACCAGTGGTTCGGCTTCCAGGCGTGGTCCATGGAGCGCGTCGCCGAGTACTACCAGCAGACGGGGAACGCGAGCGCGAAGGCGGTCCTCGACAAGTGGGTCGACTGGGCGCTGTCCAAGACCACGATCAACCCGGACGGCACCTACCTGATCCCCTCCACCCTCCAGTGGTCCGGCACCCCGGACACCTGGAACGCGTCAAGTCCCGGCGCCAACAGCGGACTTCATGTCACCGTCGCCGACTACACGAACGACGTCGGCGTGGCGGCCGCGTACGCCAAGACCCTGACGTACTACGCCGACAGGTCCGGTGACACGCAGGCCGCGACGACGGCGAAGGCACTGCTCGACGGCATGTGGGGCAACTACCAGGACGGTCTGGGTATTGCCGTCCCGGAGACCCGCGCCGACTACAACCGCTTCGACGACGGCGTGTACGTCCCGAGCGGCTGGAGCGGCACCATGCCGAACGGCGACGCGGTCAACTCGTCGTCGACCTTCGACTCGATCCGCTCCTTCTACGAGGACGACCCCGCGTGGTCGAAGATCGAGTCCTATCTGGCGGGCGGGGCCGCGCCCTCCTTCACGTACCACCGGTTCTGGGCCCAGGCGGACATAGCCCTCGCCATGGGCTCGTACGCGGAGCTCCTCGAATAGTCCCGCCGGGCGCTCCGCGGGTCGGGCCGTGTTTTGACTGCGGGTCCGTTGTGGCTGGTCGCGCAGTTCGCCGCGCCCCTGAAGGGGCGCTCCGCTACACGGTGTTTCCTCGGAACCGCCTGAAAGCTTCGCGTGCTCGGTCCCGTCACCTGACGACGGGGCCAACCGGCCGGGCGGCCCTCTCCCGCACTGAGGGCCGCCCGGCACTCTCGGCTCACGGAGAAAGCGCTTGCCCACACCCTCCGGAAAGGACCCCCCGTGCGAAGAACCCGCATCCTCACGGCGGTGCTGGCACTGGCGGCCGGTCTGCTCGCGGGCACGCCGCCCGCGCTGGCCACGCCCGCCCCCGCCAAGGCGGTCATCGCCGCCGACACGTACACCTGGAAGAACGCCCGGATCGACGGCGGCGGTTTCGTCCCCGGCATCGTCTTCAACCGCTCCGAGAAGAACCTCGCCTACGCCCGTACCGACATCGGCGGCGCCTACCGCTGGGTGGAGTCGTCGAAGACCTGGACGCCGCTGCTCGACTCGGTCGGCTGGAACGACTGGGGGCACACCGGGGTCGTCGGCCTCGCCTCCGACTCCGTCGACCCGGACAAGGTGTACGCGGCTGTCGGCACGTACACAAACAGCTGGGACCCGGGCAACGGTGCCGTGCTGCGCTCCGCCGACCGGGGCGCGAGCTGGCAGAAGGCGGACCTGCCCTTCAAGTTGGGCGGGAACATGCCGGGCCGTGGGATGGGCGAGCGTCTGGCCGTCGACCCGAACAGGAACAGCGTGCTGTATCTCGGCGCGCCCAGCGGCAAGGGGCTGTGGCGGTCGACGGACTCGGGCGTCTCGTGGTCCCAGGTCACCAGTTTCCCCAACGTCGGTAATTACGTGCAGGATCCGACCGACACCAGCGGCTACGCCTCCGACAACCAGGGCATCGTCTGGGTCACCTTCGACGAGTCGACCGGTTCGTCCGGGAGTGCCACACAGACCGTGTACGTCGGGGTCGCCGACAAGGACAACGCCGTGTACCGCTCGACGGACGCCGGCGCGACCTGGTCGCGGCTCCCCGGCCAGCCCACGGGCTATCTGGCCCACAAGGGCGTCCTTGACGCGACGAACGGCTATCTCTACCTCGCGTACAGCGACAAGGGCGGCCCCTACGACGGCGGCAAGGGCCGACTGTGGCGGTACGCGACAAGGACCGGGACCTGGACGGACATCAGCCCAGTCGCCGAGGCCGACACCTACTACGGCTTCAGCGGACTGACCGTCGACCGGCAGCATCCGGGCACCGTGATGGCCACGGCCTACAGCTCCTGGTGGCCGGACACCCAGCTCTTCCGGTCCACCGACAGCGGCGGCACCTGGACAAAGGCCTGGGACTACACCTCGTACCCCAATCGCTCGAACCGCTTCACGATGGACGGCTCTTCCGCGCCCTGGCTGACCTTCGGCGCGAACCCCTCACCGCCCGAGCAGTCCCCCAAACTCGGCTGGATGACCGAGGCGTTGGAGATCGACCCGTTCAACTCCGCCCGGATGATGTACGGAACGGGTGCGACGGTCTACGGCACGGAGAACCTGACGAACTGGGACAGCGGAAGCCAGTTCACCATCAAGCCGATGGTGCAGGGCCTGGAGGAGACGGCCGTCAACGACCTCGCCTCTCCCCCGTCCGGCGCCCCGCTGCTCAGCGCCCTCGGGGACATCGGCGGCTTCCGTCACACGGACCTCACCAAGGTCCCGCCGATGATGTACACCTCGCCGAACTTCACCTCGACGACGAGCCTCGACTACGCCGAGTCCACTCCGAGCACGGTGGTGCGGGTCGGCAATCTCGACTCGGGTCCGCACATCGCGTTCTCGACGGACAACGGTGCCAACTGGTTCGCGGGGACCGACCCTTCGGGGGTGAGCGGCGGCGGCACGGTCGCGTCCGCCTCGGACGGCAGCCGCTTCGTGTGGAGCCCGACCGGTACCGGCGTGCAGCACACGACCGGTTTCGGGACCTCGTGGTCGGCGTCGAGCGGTATCCCGGCCGGCGCGATCGTCGAGTCGGACCGGGTCGACCCGAAGACCTTCTACGGCTTCAAGTCGGGGACGTTCTACGTCAGTTCGGACGGCGGGGCGACCTTCACCGCCTCCGCCGCCGGTGGCCTGCCGAGCGGTGACAGCGTGCGCTTCAAGGCCCTGCCCGGCGTGAAGGGCGACGTGTGGCTGGCGGGCGGCGCGAGCGACGGCGCGTACGGGCTGTGGCACTCGACGGACGGCGGCGCGACCTTCGCCAAGTTGGCGGGCATCGACGAGGCCGACACCATCGGCTTCGGCAAGGCGGCCCCCGAAGCCTCGTACCAGACCCTCTACACGAGCGCGAAGATCGGCGGCGTACGCGGGATCTTCCGGTCGACGGACAAGGGCGCGAGCTGGACCCGGATCAACGACGATGCCCACCAGTGGGGTTGGACGGGCGCGGCCATCACCGGCGATCCGCGGGTGTACGGGCGCGTGTACGTGTCGACGAACGGGCGCGGGATCGTCTACGGCGACACGGCGGGCACCCCCGACGACGGTGGCGGAGGCGGTGGCGGCGGATCCGGGGCCTGCTCGGTGACGTACGGCATCACGAGCCAGTGGCCGGGTGGCTTCCAGGGCGACGTGAAACTGACCAACACCGGGACCAGTGCCTGGGACGGATGGTCGCTGAACTGGTCCTTCGTGGACGGGCAGCAGATCACGCAACTCTGGAACGCCGAGCACACACAGTCCGGCCCGGCCGTCACGGCGAAGAACGTGGGCTGGAACAGGAAGGTGGCGGCGGGTTCCTCGGTGAGTTTCGGGTTCACGGGGAGCTGGTCGGGGGCGAACGGCAAGCCGACCGCCTTCAGGCTGGGCGAGCAGAACTGCGCGGTGAGTTGAGCGGCGGAGGGCGCGTGCCGGGCTGGCACGCGCCCTCCTGTTCGGTTATGGCGTGTAGACCGCCGGGCGCGGCGCCGTCGCCATCCCGTTGCCGATGAAGAAGCTCGGGTGGGGCGGCTGGTTGTAGGCGGTGTTCTGCCAGGCCAGGCCCGTGCGGTACATCGTGTCGTGGAGCAGAGTGGTGATCTTCGTGCTGGTTTCGTTCGGGGTGGAGTAGATCCGCAAGGCCGTGTTGCCGGTCGTCGGCCAGACGACCTCCTCGCGCCAGTCGCCGAAGAGGTCGCCGGACAGGGACGGGGTGGCCTTGGTGCTGTTGTTGGAGTGGACCGAGGCGCCGGTCAGCAGGCGGGTGTCGGACGAGGTGCCGTACTTGTCGATGTGGGTGCCGTCGAGGAGTTCGCGGGTGGTGTCGCCGTCCCACCAGGACAGGAAGTTGACGGAGGACGGTTCGCGGGCCTTGGTGGCGCCGGACTCGTCGCGGATGGAGGTGTCGGAGGCCGACCACACCTCGGCGCCGTCGTTGCCGGCGTAGATGTCCCCGGCCACTCCCCTGCCGTTGTCGCAGCAGGCCGCAAGGCTCCAGTTCACGGTCCCGTTGGCCGGGTTGATGTACAACTCGGCCGGCTGACCGGTCGACTCCGACACCTTGAAGTACTCCAGGCCCGCGTGCGACGGGTCCAGGTCGCCCAGGTGCTGGGCGTCACCGTGCCCGGTCTTCGTGGTCCACAGCCCGTTGCCGTTGTCGTCGACGGCCATCGCCCCGTAGACGATCTCGTCCTTGCCGTCGCCGTCGACGTCGCCGACGGACAGGCTGTGCGAGCCCTGGCCGTCGAATCCCTTGCCGATGTTGGTGGAGGAGTTGGTGTCGAAGGTCCAGCGGCGCGTGAACGCCCCGTTCCGCCAGTCCCAGGCGGCGATCACGGTACGGGTGTAGTAGCCGCGCGCCATGATGAGCGAGGGCCGGGCGCCGTCCAGGTAGGCGGTGCCCGCGAGGAACCGGTCGACGCGGTTGCCGTACGAGTCGCCCCAGGAGGAGACCGTGCCGCGCGCCGGGACGTAGTCGACGGTGCCCATGGCGGCGCCCGTCTGCCCGTTGAACATGGTCAGGTACTCGGGTCCGGAGAGCACGTACCCGCTCGAGTTCCGGTAGTCGGCGGACGAACTGCCGATCACCGTGCCCCGGCCGTCCGTCGATCCGTCCGCCGTCTTCAGGGCGACCTCCGCCTTGCCGTCGCCGTCGTAGTCGTACACCTGGAACTGCGTGTAGTGCGCGCCCGAGCGGATGTTCCGGCCGAGGTCGATGCGCCACAGACGGGTGCCGTCGAGCTTGACGCCGTCGATGACCGTGTTGCCGGTGTAGCCGGACTGGGAGTTGTCCTTGGCGTTCGTCGGCTGCCACTTGAGGACGAAGTCGAGTGCGCCGTCGCCGTCGAGGTCTCCGACAGAGGCGTCGTTGGCCTCGTAGGTGTAGGCGACCCCGTCGGGGGTCGTGCCGCCCGCGGGCGGGGTGATGGGCACGTCCTTGTATCCGGTGCGGAACTGGATCGCGTGCACCGAGTCGCCCTGCTCGACACCGCCCACGACCGCGCGGACCGTGTAGTCGGCCGAGTTGGGCGCGCCGGAGTGGAAGTAGTTCGTGGAGCCGGTGATCGGGGCCGAGTTGACCTTCGTACCCGCGCGGTAGACGTTGAACGACACGTCGTTCGGGTCGGTGCCGAGCCAGCGCCAGCTGACGAGATTGCCGCTGCCGGTGTAGACGCTGACGACGCCCCGGTCGAGGGCTTCGACCTGGCGGGCGGTGGCGGCCTCGGCGGTGCCCGGGGTGAGCGCGGTGAGTCCGGCGGCGATCAGGGCTGCCGTGGCGATCACTGCGGAGAGGGCGATTCTGCGCCTGCTGTACGGGTGGGGATACGGATGCGGGTGCTGCACGTGACGTACCTCCTGAGAGGACGGACGGTTTCCGAACCCTCAGTCGTCGCCGCTCACCGCGGAGTTGCCGTATCTCTCGGCCAGTTCCACGGCCGTCCTGGCGATCCGCTCGCGCAGCTCGGCCGGTGCCAGGACCTCGATGTCCGTGCCCAGGCGCAGGAACTCGGCGTGCGCGTGGCCGATCGACTCGATGGGGACGGTGGCCTGAATCCAACCGTCCTTGTCCGGGCGGCCGTTGGCCTCGACCGCGCGGGCGGCCGGGCCGGCCAGCTGTACGCCTGGCGCGATGCGGACGAGGGCCTCGCCCTGGTGCAGGCGGTCGTGGAAGTCCCTCTGGTACGCGGTCCAGTAGGCGGCGAGACCGAAGTCCTCGGGGCGGGTGAACTCCTTGTCGGAGGCGGCCAGTTCGAGGATCTGGTCGACGCGGAACGTACGTGGTCCAGGGCCCGCGACGACATACCAACGGCCCGCTTTCAGGACGAGGCCGTACGGCTCCAGGCGGCGCTGCACGTCGGTGGGCTCGCGCCAGCGGCGGTAGCGGATGTACAGGACTCGGCTGTTCCAGACGGCGTCGGCGACGGCGGGCAGGTACGGGGTCTCGTCGGCGTCCGCGTACCAGCCGGGCGCGTCCAGGTGGAAGCGGCCGCTGATCCGGTCGGCGTGCGCGCGCAGCTCGCCCGGGAGTGCGGCGCGCACCTTCAGCTGGGCGGCGGCGAGGACCGAGCCGAGTCCGAGCTCGGCGGCGGGTCCTGGGACACCGGCGAGGAACAGGGCCTCGGCCTCTCCCTCGGTGAGCCCGGTGAGACGGAGGCGGTAGCCGTCCAGGAGCTGGTAGCCGCCCGCGTGCCCGGCGTCCCCGTACAGCGGCACGCCCGCCGTGTGCAGCGCGTCCACGTCCCGGTACACGGTCCGCACCGACACCTCCAGCTCCTCGGCGAGCTGGGCGGCGGTCATCCGTCCGCGGGTCTGCAGGAGCAGGAGGATCGAGACGAGCCGCGCTGATTTCACCTCGCCAGAATCCCAGACTCCACTGACAGAAGGTGTCAGTGGAGCGGGCCTAGCTTGCTCGTATGGCCTTCAGGGAGAAACTGCTGACCGTTCCGCCGCCGATCGAGGTGGCGGGCCGGCGGATCAAGCGCTACCACGTGACCACCGACCCGGCCGGCATCGCGCCCGACGTGGAGAAGGCGGCGTACGCGATGCTGCCCGAACTGCTCCCGGAGCCGGACGGCACGCCGCCCGCGACCTTCGTCGTGCTGCACCGGGGCGGCGACGACGGCGCCTACCTCAACGCATACAGCTGGGTGTGGGACAACGTCCTGCACTTCCGGGGCGCGTCGGCGGGCCAGCCGGTCCTCGGCTGCCCGGACCGGGACCCGACGCACTTCGTCACGCCCGACCTACCGTGGATCGGCTGCGTCTGGGAACTGCCGCCGATCCTGCACGAACGCGACGCCTGGGTACGGCACTTGCTCGCGCCCGAGGTACCCGACCTCGACGCCTACATCCGCGACACCCTCCCCGAGGGCACCACAGGAGACCGCTCATGAGCAGCGCGCACGACTTCGACTTCTTCCACGGCGAGTGGGACGTCCACAACCGCCGCCGCACCGACTTCCTCGACTCGGACAGCGACTGGGAGGAGTTCCCTGCCACGCACCGCTGTTGGAGCCTGTTCGACGGGGCCGCCAACATCGACGAGATGGAGGTGCCGGGTCAGGGCTGGACGGGTCTCACCCTGCGGCTCTTCGACCCCTCGGCGGGCGAGTGGTCGCTGAACTGGTCCACCAGCCGCACCGGGAGGCTGTTCCCTCCGGTGACCGGACGGTTCGGGCCCGACGGGCGGGGCGAGTTCTTCGGGGACGACACGCACGACGGCAAGGACGTACGGGTGCGGTACGTGTGGTCGGGGATCTCCGACACCACGGCGCGCTGGGAGCAGGCCTTCTCCGTGGACGGGGAGAGGACGTGGGTGACCAACTGGGTCATGGACTTCACGCGGAGGGCTTCGGTTTCCTGAAGGCCAACAGGGTGAACTCCGGGTCGGGGCGGGGCCTTTCGGGGTCCGGCAGCGACTCGATGCGCTCGGCGAGAGCGGCGCCTCCGGCCGCGTAGGCCTTCCCGTCGCGGATGTGGCGGGCGAGGCGGCGCGGTATCCGTCCCTGGCCGTGTCCCCGGAAGCGGGCCGTGCCGCCCGGGAGCAGGCCGTGTTCGGCGGCCCGCGCGGTGACGACCGTGGCCCCGTCCGTGGCGGACCACTTGAGGTAGGGCGCGGCCAGTGCGTCGATGTCGCTGCCCACATGGTGCGCGGCGTCCTTGTCGACGGTCGTGACGAGAACGCCGCCGGGGCGCAGGACCCGTGCGGCCTCGGCGACGACGGATGCCGCGTCGTCCAGCAGGTGCAGCAGCCAGATGACCGACACGGCGTCGAACGAGCCGTCCTGGAAAGGGAGTCGGCGGCTGTCGGCGAGGACCACGGTGCCCGGCAGCCTCTTGGCGGCCATGCGTGCCATCCCGTACGAGGTGTCCGCTCCCGCCACCCGCAGCCCCGGCCGCCCCGCGGCGAGCAGCCGGGTGACAAGGCCCGTGCCGCACGCGATGTCGAGCAGGCTCCGCGCCTCCTCGGGAACCAGCCCGAGCACGGACTGCGCAGCCGCCGCGGCCCGGGGTTCACCGCCCCGCGTGGCGTCGTACTCGCCAGCTTCCTTGTCGTAGTCCAGCACGGAGTTCAGCTTGCACCATGCCCCGGGGCCAGGTCCTCCACCCTGCGGGCGAGCGTGAAGTCGAGCTCGGTGACCGCGCCGCCGACGCTGTGCGTGTTCACGGTGAGGGAGACGCTGTTGTAGCCGAGGGTGAGGTCGGAGTGGTGGTCCAGTTCGTCCTGCACCTGGGCGATGTGCACGACGAGCGCGGTCGCCGCGAAGTGCGAACCGAGCCGGTAGGTGCGGGCGAGCCGGTCGCCTTCCAGGGACCAGCCCGGCAGGTCCGCCAGCTGATCCTCGATCTCCTTCTGCGACAGCGGTTCGACGGGCATGACCTGGCTCCATTCGTACGACGACGGGTGCGCGAGGGCTGTTTCTCAGCCTGCCACAGTCCCCTCGGCTCGGCTCCGGGTGACTCAGCGCCGTACGCACTCCGCCGCGAATTCGTCCGCCAGGACGGTGATGGTGGCGCGCCCCTCGATGCGCTCCAGCCACTCCTGCGGGAGCCCGTGGTCTCCGTGCCGGGCTCCGAGGAGATTGCCGCAGATGGAGCCGGTGGAGTCGCTGTCCCCGGAGTGGTTGACGGAGAGGAGGAGGGCCTCGGTCACGTCGGGGGTGGCGAGGGCGCTGTAGACGCCCATGGCCAGGGCCTCCTCGGCGATCCAGCCGGCGCCCAGGGACTCGAGCTTCTCGGCGGTCGGGGCGCCTTCGGAGGCCAGGTCGAGGGCCCTGGTCAGGGCGGCGGTGGTCTCCTCGTGCCCGGGGTGGCGGGCCAGCAGCCGCAGGGCGCGCAGCACGGCGCTCTCCAGGGACTCCCCGGCGACCAGACGGACGACGATCGCGGCGAGCGCTCCGGCGGCGTAGTACCCGGTGGGGTGACCGTGGGTCATCCGGGCGCACCGCGCGGCCATCCCGAAGGCGAAGTCGTCGGAGGCGGGGGTCAGCCCGAAGGGTGCCGAGCGCATCACCGTCCCGCACCCCTTGGAGCCGGGGTTGACGGGTCCGGGCAGGCCGAGCTCGGTCATCGGGTCGGGCACGTGGTCCTGCTCCTTCAGCCCGGAGAGGCAGGCGTTGCCGGGCGCCCGGCGTGCGTACAGCCAGCTCTGCGCGGCGAGCCCCCCGTGGACGTCCGCGGCGGGCCCGGACCGCGTCTGCGTGTCCAGCCACCGTCCGTACGCCCACCGCACCAGCCGCGGCCAGCCGCCCCCGATGCCCTTGAGCCGTTCACGCGCGTGCGCCTGCTGGAGGCCCTCCACCGTGAACAGGGTCATCTGCGTGTCGTCGCTGACGCGCCCCACGACCCCGTCGCCGTCGGGGACCAGGCCGGTCACCCCGCGGGGCCCGTGCGCCGCGCGGATCCGGTCCAGCGAGTCGAACTCGATCGGGTAGCCGAGCGCGTCGCCGATCGCCCCGCCCAGCAGACAGCCCCGTACCCGTGCCCGGTAGACCGCCTCGGCCTCCCAGCCCAGCCGCCCGTTCCACATGTCGTTCACACACCGCTCCTCGACTACCGTCCTCGTATGAGCATTGTCGCGTCCGGTGCCTCCGCGCTCCCAAGTGCCCCCGACGGCAAGGGCGTCGGCCCGCTGCTGCGCGGCTGGCGGGAGCAGCGGCGGGTGAGTCAGCTGGAGCTGGCGCTGCGGGCCGGTTCGTCGGCCCGGCACATCAGCTTCATCGAGACGGGCCGCTCCCGGCCGAGCGAGGAGATGGTGCTGCGCCTCGCCGAGCACCTGGAGGTCCCCGTCCGGGAACGCAACGCTCTGCTGCTCGCCGCCGGCTACGCGCCCCACTACCCGGAGACCCCGCTCGACGATCCGGCGATGGACGCCCTGCGCGAGGGCATGGAGCGGCTGATCCAGGGCTACGAGCCGTATCCGGCGCTGGTGGTCGACGCCACGTACAACGTCCTCGCCGCGAACCGCGGCATCGCCATGCTCCTGGACGGCATCCCCGAAGCCCTTCTCGCGCCCCCGCTGAACGCGATGCGCCTCACCCTGCACCCCGAGGGCATGGCTCCGCGCATCCGCAATCACCGCGCCTGGCGCGACCATCTGCTCGAGCAGATGGACCGGCAGATCGCCCTGCGCCGCTCGGAACCGCTGCGCGCCCTGTACGAGGAGGTGGCCGCGTACCCGGTCCCGGACCCCACCCCGGAGGACCAGCCCCTCGACGCCGTCCCCTACTTCGCGCTCCCGATGCGCATCGAGCACGACGGCCGGGTCCTGTCCTTCATCTCGTCCATCTCGACCTTCAACACCCCGATGGACGTGACGGTCTCCGAGCTGGCCATCGAGACGTTTCTCCCGGCGGACCCGGCGACGGCCAAGTACCTTCAGAATCTGCGTTCTTGACCTGAGGCAAGGGTGACCCGGCCGACCCTGTGAGGGTCGTGGGGGAACATGACACACTGCGCGTGTACTTAGGCGCGTGGGGAGGCGTGGCGTGAGTGAGCGGCGGGCTGCGCCCACCGTAGGGCAGGTGGTTCTGGGGCGGCGGCTCCAGGAGTTGCGGGAGACCGCGGGGCTGAAGCGGGAAGAGGCCGCGCGTGTGCTGCGCGTTGCCCCGGCGACGGTGCGGCGGATGGAGATGGCGGAGGTCGCCCTCAAGATTCCGTACGTGCAGGTGCTGTTGACGACCTACGGCGTGGCCGAGGACGAGGTGGCCGCGTTCGTCGGGCTGGCCGAGGAGGCCAACCGGCCGGGGTGGTGGCAGCGGTTCCACGATGTGCTGCCGGAGTGGTTCAGCATGCACGTCAGCCTGGAGGGCGCCGCCCAGCTGATCCGCTCGTACGAACCGCACTTCATTCCCGGACTGCTGCAGACGGAGGAGTACGCGCGGGCTGTGCTGGAGGCCGGGACGGTCGGGCAGACGGGTCCCGAGGCCATCGAGCGGCATGTGGCGCTGCGCATGAACCGGCAGAAGCTGCTGACCCGCGAGAACGCGCCCCACCTCTGGGTGATCATGGACGAGACGGCGCTGCGGCGCCCCGTGAGCATCGACAGCAAGGTCATGCGCGACCAGATCGACCGGCTCCTGGAAGCCGTCGAGCACGATCACATCACGCTCCAGGTCGCCGAGTTCGAGAACGGCCCGCACCCGGGGACGTACACGTCCTTCGCGCTGTTCCGTTTCGCGGAGCCGGAGCTGCCCGACATGGTCTACAGCGAGTACGTGACCGGTGCCCTCTATCTCGACTCGCGCGCCGAGGTGGCCCTGCACCTGGAAGTCCTGGACCACATGTCGGCCCACGCGGCGTCCGCGCAGCGCACCAAGGAGATCCTCCAGGAGTTCCGGACGAGCTTCTGAGCCGCGGAGACGTACGCCGTCGAAGCCTTGAAGACATTCGCAGATACTCGCCAGCCATTCGCAGACATTCGAGGGTCCTGAAAACACCGAGGAGCATCGCTGTGACCGGAAGTGACGCCGCGCCCACCCGTATCGACACCAGCCGTCCTCATCCGGCCCGTGTCTACGACTGGTGGCTGGGCGGCAAGGACAACTACCCGGTGGACGAGGAACTGGCCCGCAAGATCGTCGCCACGGACGAGGCCGCGGTGCGCAGCGCACGCTCCAATCGCCGGTTCATGCACCGTGCCACCCGTGTCGCCGCGCAGGCCGGGATACACCAGTTCCTGGACGTGGGCACCGGCATACCCACCGAGCCCAACCTCCACCAGGTCGCCCAGGAGATCGTCCCGGAGGCGAAGGTGGTGTACGCCGACAACGACCCGATCGTCCTGCGGCATGCCGAGGCGCTGCTGCGCGGCACCGCGGAGGGCACCACCGAATACGTGCACGCCGACTTCCGCAACCCCGACACCATCCTGCGCCTGGCCGCCGAGCACCTCGATTTCGACCGGCCCGTCGCGCTTTCGCTGGTCGCGCTCACCCACTACCTCGACGACGCCCCCGACGGCGACGACGTGTACGGCCTGCTCGACCGGTACGTCACCGCGCTCGCGCCCGGCAGCTTCGTGATCCTCTCCCAGGTCACCCCTGACCTCAGCGCCGAGACCATCGCGAAGGTCGCGGGACTCTTCCGGGCGAGCGGCACCCCCTTCCATCCCCGCACCCACGCCGAGTTCTCCCGCTTCCTCGACGGCCTGGAGCTGCTGGAACCGGGCGTGGTTCCGGCCGTCGACTGGCGGCCTGGACCCGAGGACGTGGCCGCGAAGGCCGAGGGAATCGTGCCGCTGTACGCGGCGGTGGCCCGCAAGCCCTGACCCGTCAGGACGGCGTGAGCGAGTGCAACACGGCCGCGGCCCGAAGCAGTTCGGGCCGCGGCCTGCCTGCGCAACGCCCCTAGCGGAGGGCGCGCTTGTCCGCCTTCAGGCTCTGCGAGAGCCGGATGGTGATGAACTCGTTGTTGTCCGCCTTGCCCGGCGTACGGCCGGAGGAGAACGGGAAGTTGTTGTCGTTCAGGACGGCCAGCGTCCGGTTGTCGAGGAGGACGACGTCCTCGATCGTGGTGAACGGGAACGTGAAGGTCTCGCCGAAGCCTCCGAGGCCCTTCGGGTTCGCGATGTTCATCAGGTCGGCCACGAGGGTCTTGTCCATGACCCCGTCGCCGTCGCGGTCGCCGGTGTCGGCGAGGTAGATCCGCTTGAACTTGGCGTCGGCGCCCTGGCCGCCGTCGCGCTCGATGACGAGGAAGCGGTTCTTGTCGACGGCGATGGCGTCACCGATGGCGTTCGAGGGCGACTCGAGGCGGTAGGTGAAGCGCTTCCCGGTGTAGTCGCCCGACTTCAGGTCGAACTCGCTGAAGCGCAGGTCGCCGGGGGTGTCACCGTTGACCGTGCCTTCGAGGAGCGGGTAGAGGTGACGGCCGTCGACGGAACGGACCATGCCCTCGAAGCCCTTGCTGCTGCCGGTGGTGGGCTGGGCGCCGTTCAGGTACGGGTTCTCCGGCGCCTGCACTCCGTCGAGGGAGATCGGGGCCTCGAGAAGCTTGCCGGTCGGCGAGAAGTGCAGCAGGAAGGGGCCGAACTCGTCGCCCAGCCAGTACGAGCCGTCGTACGCCCGCACGATCGACTCGACGTCGAAGTCGGCGCCGGTCAGCACCCGGTCGGCCCGGGTGAGCGGGAACGGCACCTTGTGGTCGGGGTCGCTGAGGTTGAAGCCGCCCAGGACCTTGACCTTGCCGGTCTTCGTGTCCGGCTTGACGCGGTGCACGCGGAGCAGGAAGTCGGCGCTGTTGGCCTTGTTGCCGTAGCCGTTGTCGGACAGCACGTCGTAGCTGCCGTCGTGACGGTTGACGGCGCCGCTGAAGCCCTGGACGGGCTGGTCGGCGAACGGGCCGGTGATGCCGTTGAACGGGCCCGCTCCGATGGCCGAGCCGGACGGCTCGCTGTTCGGGACGAACGTCTCGGCCGGAAGCGAGGCGAAGCCGGTCAGCGTGGCCTGGCCGAAGGCCGTGGTGGCCTGACCGTAGTCCTTGGAGTCGCGGTCGGCCATGGCGGGCGACGCGAGTCCGACGGTCAGCGCGACGGCGCTGACCGTGATCGAAAGTCTCTTCATGGCCCGCACGTTAGGGACCCCGGGTGACGGGCGGCCGAACACGAGGCGACGCGGGGCACCGGGATGCTAGGGCCTGTCCGGCGGATCATGCCGGAGACGCGGGGTCTGGTGCGCCCATCTGCCGCGTTGTCGTCGGTCGCCGACGCTCCGCGTCGACTCCCTCCTCCGCCTTGCAGCTGCACGCACCAGACCCCGCTCACCTGGGCTTGCAGGGGAGCCGTTGCTTTCCTCCGGCCTGATCCGCCGGACAGACCCTAGGCGGCACCACCCTTCGAGTCCCTGCCCCTGTCCGCATCTCCACCCCTTTCCCTCTCTTCGTCCACGATCTCCGCGTCCACCACGCCCTCCTCCTCGCTCGGGGCATGCTCGGTGGCCGGCTCCTGCGGGGGTGTCTGCTCGGGCGCCTGCTGGGCCTGCGCGTACATGGCCTGCCCCATCCGCTGGCTCACCGTGGCGAGCTTCTCGACGCCGGCCCGCAGCTCGCTCGTGTCGGCGGACTCCCCCAGGAGTGCCTTCAGCTCCGCGATGGCCGACTCGACGTCCGGCAGGGAGCCGGGCGGAATCCGCTCCTCGTTCTCACGGATGAACTTCTCGGTCTGGTAGACGAGTTGCTCTGCCTGGTTGCGGGTCTCGGCGGCCTCACGACGCTGCCGGTCCTCGTCGGCGTACTGCTCCGCCTCGCGCATCATGCGGTCGATGTCGTCCTTGCCGAGCGCGGAGCCGCCGGTGACCGTCATCTTCTGCTCGCGGCCGGTGGCGAGGTCCTTCGCGGAGACGTGCATGATCCCGTTGGCGTCGATGTCGAAGGCGACCTCGATCTGCGGGACCCCGCGCGGCGCGGGCGGCAGCCCGGTGAGGTCGAAGACGCCGAGCTTCTTGTTGTACGCGGCGATCTCGCGCTCGCCCTGGTAGACCTGGATGCCGACGGAGGGCTGGTTGTCCACGGCGGTCGTGAAGATCTCCGAACGCCGGGTCGGGATCGTGGTGTTGCGCTCGATGAGCTTGGTCATGATGCCGCCCTTGGTCTCGATGCCGAGGGACAGCGGGGTGACGTCGAGCAGGAGGACGTCCTTGACGTCGCCGCGGATGACGCCCGCCTGGAGCGCGGCGCCCACGGCCACCACCTCGTCCGGGTTGACGCCCTTGTGCGGGTCCTTGCCGGTGAGTTCCTTCACCAGGTCGGTGACGGCGGGCATCCGGGTCGAGCCGCCGACCAGGATGACACGGTCGACCGCGGACAGTTTCACGCCCGCGTCCTTCACCGCCTGGTGGAAGGGGTTCTTGCAGCGGTCGAGCAAGTCGGCGGTCAGCTCCTGGAACTGAGCACGCGTCAGCTTCTCGTCGAGGTGCAGCGGTCCTTCGGCGGTGGCGGTGATGTAGGGCAGGTTGACGGTCGTCTCGGAGGAGCTGGACAGTTCGATCTTGGCCTTCTCGGCTCCCTCGCGCAGCCGTTGCAGCGCCATCTTGTCGTGGCCGAGGTCGATGCCGTGCGAGGCCTTGAACCGCTGGGCGAGATGCTCGACGACCCGCTGGTCCCAGTCGTCGCCGCCGAGTTTGGTGTCGCCGTTGGTCGCCTTGACCTCGATCACGCCGTCGCCGATCTCCAGGAGCGAGACGTCGAAGGTCCCGCCGCCCAGGTCGAAGACGAGAACGGTCTGCTCCTCGCCGCGGTCGAGCCCGTACGCGAGGGCGGCGGCCGTCGGCTCGTTGATGATCCGCAGGACTTTGAGGCCCGCGATCTCACCGGCCTCCTTGGTGGCCTGCCGCTGCGCGTCGTCGAAGTAGGCGGGCACGGTGATCACGGCGTCCGTGACGTCCTCGCCGAGATACGCCTCGGCGTCCCGCTTCAGCTTCTGCAGCACGCGCGCGGCCAGTTCCTGCGCGCGGTACCGGGTGCCGTCGATGGCGCCCGTCTCGGGGAAGCGCCAGCTCGACTCCCCCATGTGCCGCTTCGCGGAACGCGCGGTGCGCTCCACGTTGGTCACCGCCTGGCGTTTGGCGACCTCACCGACGAGCACCTCGCCGTTCTTGGCGAACGCCACCACCGAGGGCGTGGTGCGCGCGCCCTCCGCGTTGACGACGACCGTGGGGTCGCCGCCCTCCAGAACAGCGACCACCGAGTTCGTCGTACCGAGATCGATCCCGACCGCACGTGCCATGTCCGTCCCCTTCCGCCCGCCCTGCCCGGCTCTGCCCGCCCTCAAGCACAAAACTTGAGTGCGCATCTGTCAATGGGGCGGTGCCCTGCGCTTCAACGAGGCGGAGGCTCTGCGCGGGCCGGACATGACGGCGCCGCGGCCCCTTCAAGGGGACCGCGGCGGCGCATGGTGCATCCGTGTCAGGCGAGCTTCGCCGACAGCGTGATCGTCGTGCCGGTGAGCGCCTGGCTGACCGGGCAGTTCTTCTTGGCGTCCTCGGCCGCAGCGACGAAGGCGTCCTCCTCGATGCCCGGCACCGTGCCCTCGACGGTGAGGTGGATGCCGGTGATGCCCTCGCCGGGCTGGAAGGAGACGTCGGCGGAGGTGACGAGCTTGGTGGGCGGGGTACCGGCCCCCGCGAGGGCGTGCGAGAACGCCATGGAGAAGCAGCTGGAGTGGGCGGCCGCGATCAGCTCTTCGGGGCTGGTCTTGCCGTTCGCGTCCTGGGCGCGCGACGCCCACGTCACGGGCTGCTCGTCGATGGCGCCGGAGGAGTCGAAGGTGACGACGCCGTTGCCCTCGAGCAGGTTGCCTTCCCAGACGGTGTGTGCAGAGCGCGTGGTTGCCACGATGGGTCCTTTCGGGTGTGGTCCCGTTCCCGGGGTTCCGTATGCCCCATCCGATCACACCCGGGCCCGGAGCACCCAGCGGATCGGGCCGCGCCCGCTCAACTCACCCGGAACACCGGCCCCCGCGCGGTGAACGGCAGCCGCGCACCCTGCGGAATCAGGTACGCGTGCTCGCGCCGCACCCGTAGGACGTCGCACCAGCCGTCCGTGATCACCAGCATGGGCGCCCCCGGCGGGAAGTCGTCGGCGCGGTGCAGAAGGTCGACGCCCGGCTGCAGGACCGTACCGCCGCGCCCGCGCACCCGTACGCGTCCGGCGATCTCCGTCACCGGCAGATAGCCCGCGTCGTGCGGCGCGGCGTCGCAGAAGACGACACGCGCGGCCGGTACGTCACGGGCCTCGGCGTACGAGGCGATGGCGCCCAGCGCCTTGCCGAGCAGCGTGCGGTCCATGGAGGCGGAGGTGTCGAGGACCACGCCGAAGGTGCAGCGGGCGATCTCCTCGGGCGGGAAGTAGCGGCCCGCGCGCGGGATGTCGGGGGTGGCCGCCTGGCGGCGGGAGGGACGCGCGTACGTCCGCAGGGGCTCGGGGCGGGGCACGAACTCGTCGAACCAGCGGGCCAGTTGGGCGTCCCAGGCCAGCGGCGGATGGCTGAGCGCGCGGATCTCCTCGACCAGGCCGCCGGGCAGGAAGCCGCGCTCCTGCCGCTGGTGCAGGTCAAGACCCTGGCGCAGGCCTCTGCGGTAGAACTCGTCGAGGTCGACGTAGTCGCGCGGGGAGCCGAGCGGGCCGCCGAGCATGTCGCCGACGCCCTTGCCGCGCAGTGTGGACAGGCGGCGCATCCGGCGCAGGTCCGTCGCGATCCTGTCGTACACCTCCTCCGCCGACAGGTCCTTCAACTCCTGGTCGTACAGCAGCCCTTCGGGCATCGAGCCGACCTGCATCTCGTTCAGCCAGCCGTTGATGACGTAGTCCGCGGCGATGTTGAAGAGGTACGGGTCGCGGGTACCGCAGCGGTCGCTGTGGCGCAGGGCGGCGTGCAGCATCTCGTGGGCGAGGACGAACCGCCATTCCTCGTCGTCGAACTCGCGCAGCGGGTTGATGTAGATCTCGGCCGCCTCCGCGTTGACCGCGGCGATGGAAATGCCGTGGGCGCGGGCGAGTTCGGCATCGGCGACGACGGTGATGCCGGCCGCGATGCCGCCGAGGAGGGGGTAGGAGGAGACGAACCAGCTCAGCGCCTTCTCCCAGGGCTGCAGCCGGGTGGGTCCGCCGCGCATGGAGGCGCGGCGGCCGCCCGCCATGTCCATCGCGGCGGCCATGGTGCGGGTCAGCGCGTGCGCGAAGGCGAGCTGCCAGTCGGGCGCGGTGCCGCCGCTCCAGGTGTGCCAGGTCACGAGGAGCTGGTCCGGATCAGCGCCCGCCGTACCGCACCGCTCGTACGCCGCCGGAATCCCGTCGCGGCGCCAGCGCGCGGCCAACTGCTCCTCGTCGCCGTCGGGGTAGGAGTCCGGCAGGTCCTCGGGGGTCAGGCCGACGGGGAAGCCGAGCAGGAAGCGGTTGACCACGGCGCAGCGGGCGGCGAGGTCGAAGCGGTCGGGCTGCACCCGTTCGCCGGTGGCCGCCGGGACGTGGCCGAAGCCGAGGTGGATGATGGCGTGCGCGGCGGCCCAGGCCCATTCGGCCGGCTCGGCGCGGCGGGTGGGGTGCACATGCAGCACACCGCCGGAGTCGACGCGGACGAGGCCGTCACGGGGGTTTGCCTCGCAGTCCTTCTGACGGCAGGTGCTGAACCCGATGGCGGCAAGGGCGCGGTTGGCCCGCACCAGCCGCATCCCCTCCGCGAACGCCTCGGCGGCCGGATCAGGCTTCTCCTTGTCGCCCTGCTTGCGCTTGCGGCTCATCGCAGCGCCTCCGCCTCGCACGTGCCGTTCATCGCCGCGCCTCCACCAGGCGCGGCATGTCCCGCGCCGCCTCCACCAGGAACCACGCGGGCAGTACGGGATTGCCGTCGACGTCGGCCGCGATGACACTCTGGGCGACCTCGACGGAGATCTCGGCGAGCTGCACGAGCAGCGACTTGGCGCGGAACGCGGTCTGCCGCCCGTGCTCCGAGGTGTGCTCCTTGCTGGCGGGCAGCTCCTTGACGAGTCGGCCGCGGAAGGACTCGGCGAGGTAGTAGAGCAGGTCGCGGTCCTCCAGGCGGCTGGGCCAGCGGGCCTCGCCCTTGATGATGGCCTCGATACCGAACCGGCTGCGCACGATCTTGACGTAGCCGCAGAAGGCGACCGCGTGCGCGGGAGTCAGCGTGCCGTGCGCGATCACCTTCAGGGTGTCCTCGTCGAGGGCCGGGCCGAAGGAGCGCAGGGCGTCGGACAGCATGTGCCAGGAGCGGGGCGTGGAGAAGGGCTCCTCCGTCTTGGGCGGCTTGGACCACAGGTGGTCGGGGCGGTCGGTGAGGTGGTCGAGGATCCACGGGTGGATGTCGTTGGCGGCGGCCCACACGAGCCAGTCCTTCGGGGAGGCCTCAAGGTGCACGTGGGCGAGGCGGTTGATCAGCGCGGAGGCGATGGGACGCGCGAGGGCGTTGTCCGTCGCGCGGTTGCCCGCGCCGATCACGATCGAGCCCTGCGGCAGTTCGTAGTTGCCGATGCGCCGGTCCAGGATGAGCGAGTAGAACGCCTTCTGCACGTCCGGCGTCGCCGCGTTCAGCTCGTCCAGGAACAGGCAGTACGGCTCGTCGCGGGCGATCGCCTCCGGCGGGCAGAACACCGAGCGCCCGTCGCGGATCTGCGGCACGCCGATGAGGTCCTCGGGCGCGAGCTGCGTACCGAGCAGGCTCACACACTCCAGGCCGAGGGACTCGGCGAACTCCCTCACCAGGGACGACTTTCCGATGCCGGGAGCCCCCCAGATGAAGACCGGCCGAACGGTCGCGAGACCGAGCAGCAGCTCGGGTATCCGGGCGGGAGTGATGGTGACAGCTGCCTGCACGAGGCTCCTGGGATGTACGAGTAGGGCGCGCCGTTGCGCGGTGTCCGATACGGACAGTGTGTGCGCGGAGGTCCGTGCACCGCAGCCCATTTTCCGGCGGCCCCAGGGACGTGCTCAGGCGGCCGCTTTCCGGCGGCCCCAGGAGCGTGCTCAGGCGGCCCGCTCGTTCGGCCGTGCCGTCAGCGGCACTTGAGGCCCGTCGCACTCGCGCAGCCAGCGCCGCAGTACGTGGTGCACCTGCTCCGCGCCGACCAGTTCGGCGCCGTCCTCGACCGGCGCGGACAGCGCGAGGGGCGACAGCAGGAAGGGGTGTCCCTGGGCGCCGCCGAGTCCCCCGTGCGAGCCGATCTGCTCCTCGAAGGCGAGGACTTCGCCCTCCTCGGGGTCGTACCAGGAGTTGACCATGATGTCGGCGACGTGCGGGAAGGAGTGCGTCCGTCGTACGGCCTCGGCGGCGCCGGGGCCGAAGTCGGCCAGCGGGCCCGGGTGTTCGTCGTCGAGCTCGTCCACCGGAACCTCTGCTCCGTGCGCGCCGAGGACGAGCCCGCCGTGCTCCTCGCTGCGTACGAGCACGAAGCCGACGCCGGGATGGTTGGCGAGCGTGGAGAGCAGCGCGGGATGGCGCCGGTCGATCTCCTCGCGGCTCATCCGGTGCGGCACGTCGGGGAAGGAGATCAGTCCGAGGTTCCCGGAGGCCAGCACGATGGGCTCGGACCGGCGCGCGGGCCGGTGCTGCTCGCCGCCCTCCTCGACGGGCCTGCGTAGCGCCGCCCGCACCGCCGCCCGGGCCTCGGCGCCGCTGTGGGTGCGGCGGGCCTTGCGCGGCACGGGCAGCCCGCAGCCGGCCCGGACCAGGTTGCCGAGACTGAGCCCGTACCAGGTCAGGAAGGTCTCGCCGGGGCTCTGGCCGTGGTCGGAGAGCAGCACGATCCGGTAGGGCCGGGGGGCGTGCTCGGCGACCTTCGCGATCAGCGCGAGTGAACGGTCGAGCCGCGCCAGGACCTTCTCGGTGTCCCGGCCGCGCGGGCCGGAGTGGTGTGCCACTTCGTCGTACGCCACCAGGTCCGCGTAGACCGAGTTGCGCCCGGCGAGCATGTCGCCGATCACCGCGGCGACGACGACGTCACGCTCGACGACGGTCGCGAAGGCGCGGATGAAGGGGTACAGCCCGCCGCGTTTGACGCGCGGCCGCTGCTTCCTGGCACGGCACCGGGTGGACTGGCCGATCTCCCGGAAGACCTCGGCGACGAAGGACATGGCGGTGCGGACGGCGTTGGCGGGGTCGATGAAGTACGTGAAGTAGCCCGCCCGGTCGCGGTTCTCCTTGCCCCTCCTCGCGGCCATCGACAGCACGAGGGCCAGCTGGTCGGCGCCGCCGCTGAAGAGGTTGCCGCGGCTGGCGCCGTCTGCGGTGAGCAGTCCCCCGTCGCCGGTGTGCTCGATGGCCCGGCGCTGGAGTTCGGCGGCGCTGCTGGGCCGGTTGCAGACCATGACCTCCTGGCTGTCCTTCTCGTACCACCTGAAGGCCGGGACGTCGTGGTTGCTGCCGTGCAGGATGCCGAGCTGGCTGGCGCCGGTCTGGCTGGACCAGTCGGTGCGCCAGGGGGTGAGCCGGTGGGTGTGGCGCGCTCCCGCCCCGCCACCGCCCAGCCACTGGGCCACGGTCGGCATGAGTCCCTTGCCCACCGCCTCCAGCAGCACGTCGTGGCCCACGCCGTCGAGCTGGAGGAAGACGGCGCCGGGCGTCGAGGGGCCGGCCTGTCCGGGGGCGCGCCTGCGGCGCCGGTCCGCGAGCCGGTACAGCCTGCGCCGGTAGGCGTCGTCGTCCCGTACGGCGAGGGCACCACCGGTGGCCGAGGCGACGGCGGACATCACGGCGGCGACGACGACGGCGGTCTCGGGGGCGGCCTCGCCCTGCCCGGAGGGGTTGATCCGCAGGGCGATCAGCAGCAGGGTCCCGTTGAGGAAGAAGACGAGCAGCCCGAGCACGAGCGCGGGCACCAGGAGCAGCGCCCTGACGAGCAGCGGCCACACCAGGGACGACAGCAGACCGAAGACGGCCGCGCCGACCCCCGCGGTGACGCCGATCCGCGTGGCGCTGTCCCCGGTGTCCGACTGCAGCTTGAAGTCGGGCAGCAGGCCGGCGAGGACGAGCATCGTGACCGTGGACACGGCCCACACCGCGACACTCCGCCACACCCCGCTGAGGACCCGCCGCCAACGCCCTCCACCCACGCCCTGTCCACCTCACGTCCCGGCCCGCCCGGTCCGCGAGGCCTGCTCCCACCCTGTCACAACGGGTGGGCGGAGCCGGTTGTCCCCCGGTCACAGTTCCAGGTCAGCGGCTCAGCGGCCGTCGTACCCCGCGGTCGGCATCGACAGACGGCGGTGGACCCGGGCCTTCATCTGGGCGTCGTAGGAGGGTTCGGCGCTGCCGACGGTCTCGACCCGTACCCCGCGGCGTACGCACTCGGCGGTGAACTCGTCGACCGAGGCGAGGGCGCGCTCCAGGACGCGGTGGCTGGGCGCGACGAACAGGTCGACGAGGCCCGCCTCGACGTCGGCCCACAGGGTGCGGTGGTCGGGACGCAGTCCTCGTACGAGGAGTTCCCGTGTGACGACGTAGCCGTGTTCGGCGGCCCAGCGGGCGCACATCGCGTGCTGGCCGCGGGAGTCCACCAGGAAGGGGTCCGCGTCCAGTTCCTCCAGGGGCGTCAGGCTCGCGATCGCCGTGACGCGCAGCGATGCCGGCCCCTCCGGGCACCTGAGGGCGTGCGTGCCGGAGGCACCGCGCGCTTCTCCCATGGCGTCCCCCTCACCTCCGGGTTTCGTCGCCGACCATACTCCTGCCCGTAGGCTCGGGGGGAGTCGCGCGAGGGAGGCAAAGAAGTGCCGGTGGAGATCACCTGGTGGGGGCACGCCACCTGCACGCTGGAGGACTCCGGCACGCGCGTGCTCACGGACCCGCTGTTCGCGCGCCGGCTCGCGCACCTCAGGCGCAGGCGCGGGGCGCCGCCCCCTCCCGAGGCGGCGGTGGCCGACGTCGCGCTGGTCTCGCATCTGCACTCCGACCATCTGCATCTGCCCTCGCTGGCGCGGCTCGCGCCTGGCACCCGCGTGCTCGTGCCCCGGGGCGCGCCGCGTGCGGTGCCCGCGCTGCGCAGGCTGGACCATCTGCTGCTCACCGAGGTGGCGCCCGGCGACCGGACGGACGTCGGTGACCTGGTCGTACGCACGGTGTCGGCGCGCCATGACGGGCGGCGGCTGCCGCTCGGTCCGCACCGGGCACCCGCCGTGGGTTTCGTGGTCGAGGGCGAGGCCCGCACGTACTTCGCCGGGGACACCGGGCTGTTCGACTCGATGGCCGAGGAGGTCGGGCCGGTCGACGTGGCACTGTTGCCGGTCGGCGGATGGGGGCCGTATCTCGGGGAAGAACATCTGGATGCAGGGCGCGCGGCAGAGGCGCTCGCCCGGCTGATGCCCCGGAGCGCTGTGCCGGTGCACTACGGCACGTACTGGCCGATCGGAATGGACGCTGTGCGCCCCCATGAATTCCACGCGCCGGGCGAGGAGTTCGTGCGCCTCGCCGCCGAGCGCGCACCCCAGGTCGCGGTGCACCGGCTCGGACACGGCGAGAGCGTATGGCCGGAGGTCGCGAAGTGACACCCCTGACCGCCGCGGCCTCAGGGGCCGCGAGCCTGTCCGTGCGTCCGGCGGTGGTCCGGTGAGTTTCCTGGCCGCGGCCTCGACCACGGCACCCGAGTCCACGCAGCAGGCGATCGGGTACCCGACACTCTTCCTGCTGGTGCTCATCGGCGCGCTGGTGCCGGTGGTGCCGACGGGTGCGCTGGTGAGTTCGGCGGCCGTGGTGGCCTTTCATCAGACGGCGCCTTTCGCGCTGCTGCTGGTCTTCGTGGTGGCGGCGCTCGCGGCGTTCCTCGGCGACGTCGCGCTGTACTGGCTGGGGCAGCGCGGGATGGGTTCCAAGAACGGCTCGCGCTGGCTGGAGGCCCTCCGCGCCCGCGCACCCGAGGACCGCCTCACCCGGGCACAGGAGAAACTCGACGACCACGGAATCGCCGTACTGGTCCTCTCCCGCCTCGTCCCGGCCGGCCGCATCCCGGTGATGCTCGCCTGCCTGCTGGCGAAGATGCCCCTGCGCACCTTCGCCCGCGGCGACATCCCCGCCTGCCTGGCCTGGGCGGTGACCTACCAGCTCATCGGCATCCTGGGCGGCTCCCTCTTCAGCGAGCCCTGGGAGGGCGTGGTGGCGGCGGTGGTCCTGACGGTGGTGATCAGCCTGGCGCCGAGCGTGTGGCGCCGAATGCGCAGAACGGCGCCCCAGTAGGGCGTAGCCCTATAGGGGCGCGGGGAACTGCGCGAGCAACCCAGAACAGCCCGCAGTCACCCCACAACCGGAATCACCCCAGAACCCGGGAACCCCCCACCGGCAGATCCCACAAATCCTCCCGGTCCAGCCCCGCCTTCTCCCAGGCCGCCCGAACCCGGGTCAACGGTTCGAGAACCGGCTCGGCGGAGAGGACGAACGTCCCCCAGTGCATGGGCGACATCCGCCGGGCCCCCAGATCGACGGCGGCTCGAACGGCCTCCTCCGGATCGCAGTGGACGTCACTCAGCCACCACCGGGGGTCGTACGCACCGATGGGAAGCAGCGCGAGGTCGATACCCGGGTACCGCCGCCCGATCTGGGCGAACCAGTGGCCGTACCCCGTGTCGCCCGCGAAGTACACGCGCTGTCCGTCGGGGGCGGTCAGGACCCAGCCGCCCCAGAGCGTGCGGCAGGTGTCGGTGAGGCTGCGCTTGGACCAGTGATGGGCGGGCACGAAGTCGAAGCGAACGCCGCCCAGTTCGGCCGCTTCCCACCAGTCGAGCTCGGTGACCTGGGTGAACCGGCGGCGCCTGAACCAGCGCGCGAGGCCCCCCGGTACGAACACCGGTGTGTCGCGCGGGAGCCGGCGCAGGGTCGGCGCGTCCAGGTGGTCGTAGTGGTTGTGGCTGATGACGACCGCGTCGACGCGCGGCAGCGCGTTCCAGGCTACGCCGACGGGCGTGATCCGGGCCGGGGTGCCGAGGATCTTGCGGGACCAGACCGGGTCGGTGAGGACGGTGAGCCCGCCGACACGGATCACCCAACTCGCGTGCCCCGCCCAGGAGACGGCGACGGTGTGCACGCCCACCTGCGGCAGCGGCCCCGGTTCGAACGGCAGCACCGGGATGTCGGCAAGACCGTCGGGACCCGGCCGCAGCGCGCCCTCGCGGGCGAACCGCGCGAAGGCCCGCAGCCCCGGCAGCGGCGCCGTCAGCCGCTCCGCGAAGGTCCGCGGCCAGACACGCCTCTCGCCGAGCGGACGGGGCTCGGCGAGCGGGAGGAGCGGCGACAGGGCCCCGGTCGGTGCCGGGGCCGACGAGGACGCCGGTTCGTCCGCGTCCTGGGTGGTCGTGGTGGTGGCGCTGCTCGTGCTCGTGGTCGACTCGGACTGCTGCGTCATCGAGGAGGCTCCCATCGCTGAGCGTCATCTCGGAGATCGTCGAAGGCTGACCCCAACAGGGTCAACGCGCGTTGCACATGCGGCAGTTCCAACGGCGAGGGTGACGTGAGGCATTCCGCCCGCTCCTCGTCCGTCCGGCCGAGCAGCGGACCGGTGGCCAGCCGCACCCGGAGTGCCGCGAGTTCGTCGCCGAACCGGTGTCCGCCCGGCGCGGGCAGGCCGAGCCGGGCGGTGAGGAAGTCCTCCAGGTCCTGCGCGTCGCCGACCCCGTGCGCGCCGAGTGCGGAGCGCAGCGGCCCGAGGTCCACGTACAGGTGCCTGCCGGCCCGCGGGGGCCGCGCGAACGCGCCCGAGCCGACCACCGCCTGGTGCGCGGCGGTGGCCACGCGCGCGTGGAGGCGTACGGAGGCCGCGAGCCGCCCGGTGATCCCGTCGCCCTCGCCGAGCGCGTACGCGGCCGCCGCGGCGACCGGTTCGGCGACCCGGGCACCGAGCACGGTGAGTACGTCGAGGACGCGGGCGCGCAGCCGGACGCCGAAGTCGTTGTCGGTGAAGCGAGCGACGGCGGCGGGCCAGCCCTGCGGCAGGAAGGGGCCGGCGAGGTCCGTGAGGACGGTGACCTCGCCGGGGAGCATCTCGGCGGGGCTGAGCAGCACGGTGTCGTGCGGCTGGTGCAGGGTGTCGCGCCAGGTCTCGTCGCTGACGATGTGCAGTCCCTCGCCCACCGCGGCCTCGACGGTCTCGTGGACCACCTCGGGGGGCGCGACGGTGGCGGTGGGGTCGTCGGCGACGGAGAGGACGAGCAGCCGCGGGTCACCGCCTTCGGCGCGCACCCTGCGCACGGTCTCCAGGAGGGCGTACGGATCCGGGACGCCGCCGCACTCCGCGGGCGTCGCCACATGGAACACGGATCTTCCCAGCAGGCGTGCCTGCGGCGCCCACCACGCGGCACACGGGCGCGGCACCAGGACGTCGCCGCCGAGCGCGCCGGTCAGCGCGAGGAGCAGTGCGGGGGCGCCGGGGGCGGCGGCCACCCGGTCGGGTGCGGTGGGCAGTCCGCGCCGGGACCAGTAGGCGCAGGCCGCGTCCAGGATCTCCGGTCCGCCGCCCGAGGGCTCGGCGTGGGTCCGGTCCGCGGCGGCGGCAAGCACGGCACGCAGCTCCGGCAGCACCGGCAGCCCCTGATCGGGAAGCGGCGGCCCGTAGCGCACGGGCCCGTGCCCTTCCGGATCCGTCCGCCGCATAGGTGCCTCCGCGCAGTCCGTGGTGCAGTGCCGTGCCGTGTTCGGGTCCGGAGCAGGTGGCCCGGTGACCGGTCCCGGCCTTCGCTCCAGGGCCGGTGACCCCGCTGCCCGTACCGCTCAGCCCGAGCCGCCGGTGCCATCACCGGTTCCGGCGTCTCCGTCTGCGTACAGCTTCCACTGCTCCTGTCTCATAACTCGTCCAGCTCCGCTCGATCTCGTCCAGTCCCGCTCGAGCCCCTGTCCCCCTGTACCCGGCGTCTTGTCACCCCACGGGCGGTTGCCTCCGTCGCGGCGTCAGCCGTCCGCCGACGCGTCCTTGTTCCGCAGGCGGTATACGGCCGCGCCCAGCGCGCCGGTGATCAGGACGCCGCCGGTGATCAGGGCCGGGAGGGAGTCGGAGAAGGTGCCGCCCTCGCCGGCTCGGACGCCGCGCTGGACCGGGGCGGGGCGCTCCACGGTGCCGCGGGCGGTGGCGGTGCCACGGGCCACGGTGTACTTGGCGGTCCACTGTTTCTCGCGGCCACCGGGTGCCACGGGGCACACGCCGTCGACGCCCCACTCGTTCTCGGGAGCGCCGCCGGAGTCGGGACCTACGCCGGCGCCACCGGAGTCGGGGCCCACGGCGCCGCCACCGACGTCGGGGTTCTCGCCTGCGCCGCCGGAGTCGGGGTTCTCGCCGGGCGGGATGCGGGCCGTGCCGCTGTACGCGGCGGCCGCCGCCACACTTCCGTCGCTGCCCGCGCCCTCGTCGTTGCCCGCGACCCGGCGCAGCTGGACCTTGCCCTCCTCGAAGCCCTTCGAGTTGGCGTCGATGAAGTCGGGCGGGGCTCCGCCGATCGCGTCGCAGGTGACGGAGATGGTGACGGTGCCGCCGGGCTCGACGGAGCCCGGGGTGACCTCCGCGGCCGGATCCGCGGACGCGGCCGAGGCGGCGGCCCCCAGGGCGACGCCGGCCAGGGCGGTGGCGGACAGGACACGGGCGGTACGGCGCATGGGCTGGGCTCCTTCGGCGGGGCACGGAAGGGGGCACGGCCGTCGTGCCCCCGGGGCCCATCACAGCCCGCCGGGGCGCCGGGCGCCCGCCGCCGGGCACCATTCGCGCTACCCGCACCGCCGGGTGGGTGACGGTGCGGGACCGTCAGTTGTGGAGCGAGACCAGTTCCTTCTCCAGGCCGCGGCCGCGCTTGTCCACGACGGCCGCCGCGACCTCGGACAGTTTGCGGTTGGTGCCCTGGGAGATCCGGCGCAGCACCCCGAAGGCGGTGTCCGCGTCGCAGCCCAGCACATGCATGACGATGCCGCAGGCCTGGTCGACGACGGGCCGGGAGCGCAGTGCGGCACCCAGCTGGTCCACCTCGGTGAGCGCGGCACGGTAGGAGCGGTCGCGGACCAGGCAGCTCGCGGCGAGGTCGCCGAGCGCGCGGGCGGGGCCGTGCGGGGCGTCTTCCAGGGCGCCGGGGCGGAAGCTGTAGAGGCTGAGGGTCACGGTCAGCCCGGAGCGCCGGAAGGGGATGGTGACGCTGGAGCGCACGCCCGCGTCGAGGGCCATGGCGCGGTACGCCGGCCAGCGCTCGTCGCTGAGCAGGTCCGCCGAGTCGACGGGCTCTCCGCGTTCCAGTGCGGCCGGGATCGGTCCGTCGCCGGAGCGCAGCTGCACGGAGACGAGTCCGGCGAGGTCGGGGTGGGTGACCGCGGCGGGCCGTTCCGCGCCGCCTTCGGCGACCATGCTGCTGGCGCCGCAGCAGTCGGTGGTGCAGCGGGCGGCCTGCTCGACGAGTTCCGACAGCCTCCTGCCGGGGTGCGCGGACTCGGGTGATTCCGTTCCCAGATGGCCGAGTTGCTCGGATTCCGGCATGGTTCACTCCTTCGTCTTCTCGTCGCCTTCCCGCTCACCTGCGTGGAAAACTGGTCCTGTGGGTTCCACCCCCCGCCGCCCCCGGAACCTCAGGTTCGGGTTACGTTCATCGCATGGCGGAGACGGATGAATTCGGTGAAGAACTCGCGGATTTCGTGCGCCGTGTCGCGGAGTTGAAGTCGGCACGCTCCGTGCCCGCCGACGAGCTTCCGACGGTGCTCGACGCGGCGATCTTCGAACTGGACCATGTGGCGGACCAGTTGTGGCCCAGGTTCCAGCAGCTGTCCTCCGACGGCCCGTCCGGCATCGCCTCGACCGACCGCCAGGAGCAGCAGCTTCTCAAGGCACTTTTCCAGCGGGTGCCGGTGCCGGTCGCGCTGGTGGACCGCGAGACGGTGGTGCGCCGGCTGAACTTCGCGGCGGCATCCTTCACCGGTGTCCGGGCCGGCTATGCGACGGGCCGGCCGCTGACCGGGTTCCTCGCGCACGCCGACCGTGCCGCGTTCCGCTCACAGGCGGCGGCGGTGGCGCGAGGCGACGGCGACCGGAGTCTCACCGTGCACCTCCAGCAGCAGCCCTCGGCGCCGGTGCGCGCGACCCTCACCGCGCTGCGGCCCAGCGGCGAACCGCGGTCCGCCGTCCTCGTCGTACTACAGCCCGCGGATTCCCGGGTGCCCTCGGGCGCGAACACGCCCGGCCCGGCGCCGAACCTCACCGAGACCACCCGGCACACGGTGCTGATGGACCTGGTGGACGCCATGACCACGACGCTGCTGAGCGCGTCCGGCGAGGACCGGTCCACGGTTCCCGAACGGGCGGCCGGGGTGCTGCACGGGCGGTTCGCGGACTGGGTGGTGGTGGACACCGGGGCCGCGCGCCTGTCCCGTACGACTGTCCTCGGACCGTCGGACGCCCCGGGACTGGCGGACGCCTCGGGCCCGTCGGGCACCCCAGCGCTGTCGGACGCCCAGGGACCGTCGGAGGTCCAGCGGCCGTCGGCGTACGCCGAGGTGGTCGCGGCCCTGGCCGCGCAGGATCCCGCCGCGTGCCCCCTCGTCGTCGAAGCGGCACGCGGCGGTTCCACGGCCTTGCAGGTGCGCCCCGAGGACCCGGACGTCTTCGGCCGGGACACCTCGGGCGACCCCTTCCTCGTACGCGCCAATGTGACGTCGCTGCTCTGCGTGCCCCTGACCTCCGCAGCAGGACCCGTGCGGGGGGTCCTCACCCTGTTCAGGAGCGGTGGCCGGCTGGCGTTCTCGATGGCCGAGGCGCAGGCGATGGACATGATGTCCCGTCATATCGCCCTGGCTATGGCGCGGTTGAACTGATGCACCCCCCTGGGGCCGCGTCCGCTAGGCCGCGTCCCGCATGACCTGGTCGCGCAGTCGGTCGCAGCAGCGGCTGATCAGCCGGGAGACGTGCATCTGGGAGATGCCGAGCTCCTCGGCGATGCTGCTCTGGGTCATGTCGCCGAAGAACCGCATGTAGAGGATGGCGCGTTCACGTTCGGGCAGGGCGTGCAGCCGGGGCTTGACGGCCTCGCGGTCGATGACGGTGCCAGGGCCGGATCGGGTGAGCCGAGGGAGTCACTGAGCGAGTAGCCGTCCTCGCTGCCCGGGAACTCGGCGTCGAGGGAGAGCGCGGTGAAGCTCTCCAGGGCCTCCATGCCGGTCCGGACGTCCTCCTCGCTCATCCGGGCGTGCTCGGCGACCTCTGCGACGGTGGGCCTGCGGCCCGTGATGGTCCCCGCCAGGTCCTGGTTCGCGGACCGCACGCGGTTGCGCAGATCCTGGACCCGGCGCGGTACGTGCAGGGTCCACATGTGATCGCGGAAGTGCCGCTTGATCTCGCCGGTGATGGTCGGCACGGCGTAGCTCTCGAAGGCGTTGCCGAGCTCGGGGTCGTAGCGGTGGACGGCCTTGACCAGGCCGAGTGCCGCGACCTGGCGCAGGTCGTCGTAGCTCTCGCCGCGGTTGCGGAACCGTCCCGCGATCCGTTCGGCCATCGGCAGCCAGGCTTCGACGATCTCCTCGCGGAGTGCGTCGCGCTGTCGGCCCGGGGGAAGCGTGGCGAGCCTGCGGAATGACCCCGCGGTGTCGGGGGCGTCGTCGTACGGATGGCGATTCGCGCTCGCTCGAGTTCGCATGATGCGTCGCAACTCCCTTACAGGTGCCTTGGGTTGGACAGACACCGTGGGAGCTCATCCGTACGCCGGACAGGCACACCCGGGGCGCGTGATACACCGCTCCCACGGACGTGCCTCCTGTCCGAAGCACTGATACTGCGCCTGCCCCGGCGGATGCGGCACAAACCTCAAGAACCCGGCAAGGAAGCCGAAGGCAAGGCATGGGCGCCCGGCTCGGGGGTACTGCGGGCCTCGTCACACCGGCGTACCCGCACCCCCGCACCCCCACAGCCGGCGAACGCAGGAAGGCAGGCCGAGCAGCCATGGCAGATTTCGTCAGGGAAGCCAGGGAAGTCAGGGAAGTCATGACGCCGGGTGTCGTCGCGGTCCGCCCGGACGCCTCGCTCGTGGAGGCCGCGCAGCTGATGCGCGCCCAGGACATCCGCGGTGTCCTGGTGGTCGGCCACCACCGGGTGATCGGGGTCCTCACCGACCGTGACATCGCGCTGCGCGCAGTAGCCGACGGTGCCGATCCGCTGACCGTGAGCGCCGAGGCCGTGTGCACCCGCGATCCGGTGGTGATCGGCCCGGAGGACGCGGTGTCGGCCGCGGCGAAGCTGATGCGCGACCACGCGGTACGCCGGCTCCCGGTCGTCGAGGACGGCCGGCCGGTGGGGATGGTGAGCCTCGGTGACCTCGCGGTGGCGGTGGACCCGGGCCCGGGGAGCACACCGAGGTACGCGCACGACCGGTGGCAAGGTCACCCGACCGCCCCTGAGGACTGAGCAGTTCGACCTTTGGAGGCAGACGCAGGTCACTCCCCGGCAGGGCCCCGTTCCCGGGCTCCCTCACGCGTCCGGCCCGCTGTGACGGGGCGGCGCGGGTGGCGGCGCAGGTACTCGCCCTCCAGTTGCGCCATGCGGTCGTTGTGGGTCCGCAACGCGTCGTTCGAACCGTGCAGCAGCGTGTCGTGGCGCGTGCGGTGGATCGTCTCCAGCTCTTTCATCAGCTGCTGGTCGTCCAGCCGGCCCGGGTCGACTCCGGTCATGGTGGTACCCCGCTCGTCGTGGCCTTCGGCGCGGTCCGGAGACCCGCCCGGCGAGTTTGCCCCGAGCGGCGTCCGGGAGGGAGCCGTGGATCCCGCCGTCTCCCTCCACTCTACGAACATCCGGGGTCGCGGTCCTCCCGACCGGACCCCCGATTCCAGGCGTTACCGGGCCCGCTCCACGCGCCGCTCGTCCCAGACCGGCTCCTGGGTCTCCCGTACCCGGCCGTCGGAGCCGAAGACCAGGTAGCGGTCGAAGGAGCGCGCGAACCAGCGGTCGTGGGTGACCGCGAGAACCGTCCCCTCGTACGCCTCCAGGCCCTCCTGGAGGGCCTCCGCGGAATCCAGGTCGAGGTTGTCGGTCGGCTCGTCGAGGAGCAGGGCCGTGGAGCCCGCCAGCTCGAGCAGGAGGATCTGGAAACGGGCCTGCTGGCCGCCGGACAGCTTCTCGAACCGCTGCTCGGCCTGTGCGGTCAGCTCGTAGCGGCGCAGCCGGGACGAAGCAGCGCCACGGTCCTGGGCGTGCTCGGTCCACAGGATGTCGAGCAGGGTGCGGCCCTCCAGCTCCGGGTGGGCGTGCGTCTGCGCGAAGTGGCCCGCCACGACGCGGGCGCCGAGCTTCCACTCCCCCGTGTGCGCGACGGTGTCGCCGGCGAGCAGCCGCAGGAAGTGCGACTTTCCCGAGCCGTTGGAGCCGAGGACGGCGACCCGTTCGCCGTAGAAGACCTCCAGGTCGAAGGGGTTCATCAGGCCGGTGAGCTCAAGTCCCTTGCAGGTGATGGCCCTTACTCCGGTACGGCCGCCGTGCAGCCGCATCTTGATGTCCTGCTCGCGCGGCGGCTCCGGAGGCGGCCCCGCCTCCTCGAACTTCCGCAGCCTGGTCTGCGCGGCCTGGTAGCGGGACGCCAACTCATGGCTGATGGAGGCCGCCTGACGCAGATTCAGCACCAGCTTCTTCAACTGGGCATGCTTCTCGTCCCAGCGCCTGCGCAGCTCCTCGAACCGGGCGAACCGCTCCCGCCGCGCCTCGTGGTACGTCGCGAAGCCGCCGCCGTGCACCCAGGCGTCCGCTCCGGCGGGGCTGGGCTCGACGCTGACGATCTTCTCGGCGGCGCGGGCCAGCAGCTCCCGGTCATGGGAGACGAACAGGACAGTCTTGCGGGTCTCCTTGAGCCGCTCCTCCAGCCAGCGCTTTCCGGGTACGTCGAGATAGTTGTCCGGCTCGTCCAGGAGCAGCACCTCGTCGGTGCCGCGCAGCAGGGCTTCGAGCACGAGCCGCTTCTGCTCACCGCCGGACAGCGTCCGCACCTGGCGCCACTGCGCCTTCTCGTACGGGATGCCGAGCGCGGCCATGGTGCAGATGTCCCAGAGGGTCTCGGACTCGTACCCCTGCACCTCGGCCCAGTCGGAGAGCGCCTGCGCGTACCCGAGCTGCGCGGCCTCGTCGTCGACGGTCATCATCGCGTGCTCGGCCGCGTCCACGGCCTTCGCGGCCTGCTGGATCCGCGGCGGCGCCACGGACACGAGCAGCTCCCGTACGGTCGTCTCGTCCCGCACGGATCCCACGAACTGGCGCATCACCCCCAGCCCGCCCCCCACGGTGACGGTCCCCCCGTGCGCCTTCAGCTCCCCCGAGATCAGCCGCAGCAGCGTCGTCTTCCCGGCCCCGTTGGGCCCCACCAGGGCGACGACGGCCCCTTCCCCCACCCGAAACGACACATCGCCGAGCAGCGCCCTCCCGTCGGGAAGGTAGTACTCAAGATGCGCGGCTTCGAGATGTCCCATGGGGGTGCATTCTCCGGGGGCGGGCCGCACTGGGCAAACGCGTTTCTTCGCCCCCTCCGCCTCTGCCCATTCCCGTCCCTTGGGCGACCCGCCCCCAAACCCCCGCTCCTCAGGCCGTGCAGGCCGACAGCGGGGGATGTCCGACGGGGCGCTACGAACGCAATGAGGCGTGTCCACATTGGCTGCTCGGGAAGGCGATGTAGATGGCGTTCTTGCGGGAGCCTGAACGCAGGCGCCGCAGCATCCGCCCCGGCGCTCACAAGCCTGCGAGGCAGGTACTTCTCCGCCACGCACCGGTCCGCCCCGCTTCCGGGGACTTGGGTTCATCAGCCTCAGGGACGGGACACTTGTTCATACAGATCTCGCAGTCGCATGACATAGTTGGCAGATCTGCACCTCTGCGTCGAACTGTAAGCGTCCGCGGAGATTTGCGGGCGACACGTCCGACCGGAGATGACTCGGTGAAGAGTGTCGGCCAGCCCGTCAGGCGACTTATCGGAGAGAATTCGCTTGCCCCCCTTGGCCAAGTATGGATCGGTAACAACCACGGGAATCCCCAAGCATTCTGCCTCGTCGATTACCAAACCCTGGGTCTCAGTGTCCGATGTATGACAGAGAACGTCCGCAAGTGCGAACACTGCACCCATTTGATGATGAGGAACGGGTTGAAGGATGGTGACACCTTCCTCAAGACCGAATCCAGTAACGGACTTCCACAACTCGGTACGATGACGGCCTTCTCCGACCAGAAGAAGATGTGAGTCGGGATTGCCCTTTCGCAACTCCACGAACGCTTGAATGAGAAGATCCCAGCTCTTCTCCTTTCTGAGACGTCCTACACCGAGAACGACTCTCGCCTGGGACCGGATACCCAGACTCAGTCTGAGACGAGCAACCTCATCCTCCAACGGAACCTTGACATCGACCGGCGAGGGAAGGTGCACTACTCGAGTTTCTACGCCCATTCCGGACAGTTGAATCTCCGACTTTTCACTCAGGACGATGACCGCATCCGCCACGTTCATCGCATTGAGGAGTGCCCGCGCGACGCGACCGGCACCGGGCCGCGATTCACTCGCCTTGGATCGTGACACCCTCAGGATTGACCAAACTCTGGCAGCCCATCTGATCTCGGAATAATATTCTTCATATGCCACATAGTCCGTATGCCAAGTAATTACGATCGGGATTCCGCTCCGGATGGCCTCTCTGATCCCGGACAGCCCAATGGGACCCAGGGTGTGGATGTGCATGACATCTACAGTGGGGTGAACCTTTCGGAGTGAAAAGAAGATCGGCATTCTGTAATCACGTCCGGGGATTGGCACCGACCGGACTGCCGAACACCCCGCGACAAAATCGTCGGCACTTGCCTCGGAGGGAGCCACGACAACAACTTCGTCTCCCGTGGAGCGGAGCAGTTGAGTCGTGAGACGCACAACCTGCGCCACGCCATCCGCTCGATTTAGTGGTGTGTCGCAGTAATGAGCAATGCGCATCAGGTCGCCTCTGGCTCATCAACGATAAGAGTATAGAGTCGCTCATACTGCGCAACAGTTGCTTCATTCGAGTGACGGCGGGTCACAAAGGCTCGAGCCGCCTCACCGCGAATCGCAATCTCCTCGCGCGTCATCGAACCGATGAGCCGCACAAGATCGTCTGCGTCAAACGGGTCAAAAAGCCATCCGGTTGAGCCGTCCGGACAGAGTTCCGGCAAAGCTCCTGCATCAGCGACCAGAAGGGCAGTCCCGCAGGCCATGGCCTCAAGGGCGGCAATGCATTGCAGCTCCCACCGCGAAGATAGACAGAAAAGGTCGGCCTTCTGCAGGTACGCCCGCTTCTCCGCCTCAGGTACAGGTCCCGTGAAAACGATTGACAAACCGTTCAAGTCAGTGCGTTTCGCGTCTCTGTGCACAAGGTTCTCAAGCTCTGTACGACAGCTTCCTTCTCCAACTACCGTAAGGTCGATAGCGACTTTACTCTTAATCGACTTGAATAGATTGATGAGCGCGCCTACCTCCTTGTCCGCATCCAGTCTTCCCACATACACAATTCGCAGCGGCGCATCTACCTGCGATTCACCGATCTGCAATATGCCTGGAATGAAGTAGTCAACGTCAACTCCGTTGCTGATAATTGAAACGGGAGACTCGACTCCCAGTTCCAGAGCCAGACGCCTGGCGTAAGCACTGGGGACAATGACGGCATCGAATTTATTGTTGAACCATGCCAGATAGCTGCCGAAAATTTTTTCCAGAACCACATTTCGGAGCAGGCGAGGGGCACTCAATGCGACTTGCTGCACTGTCATATGGTTGGTGCTGATTCTTGCTACGCCGAAAATCCTTGCCAGGGCCATGGCGCACAGGCCCAGCCAACCGGCATTGTGGACATGAATGACGTCGGGTTTCCATCGCCTGAATTCTTGCCAGAGCCTTAGAGGTCGCAGACGCGCTACGCGATATCGCGAATTGGACTTCAACGATCGCGACGCCACTCGGGTGATTACGGTTCCCCCATCTCGCTGCACCCCCGAGGGGCCAGTGGTACTAGGAGCCCAAACCCTCACTTCGTGAATCGCCGCGAGAGAATTAGCCAAACGCCGCTCGAAGAGTGCGCCTCCATCGAGATTTGGCCAATAATCATCGGATACCAACAACAGTTTCATAACCCCTCAAAGACATAACCCTCTCAAATGATTCGGAGGCTCACATCTGCTTCTTTCGCTTTTTCGTATGCACGCTTCTCCGCATTGTTCATCAGGTCAATTACAACATATACTGCGCATCCACAGACAGCGATCCCGAAAAGATGCAGCATCCACCATCCAATATTCCTAGAAAGGTGGGACCAATCCAACGGAGCATAGATGGAAAGTGCCCATCCACTTAGCAGAAGGACGCCGACGCCAGCCGCAGCGTACACCCCTAAGGCTGCCCCCTCGTCTCTCCTTTCAAGGTTTCTAGCGACTTCCATGCGCTTAAAGACATCCTGCCCGATCCGCTTGTTCAGACACTCTTCAAGGAAGCGGCGAATTCCCGCGCAGACTTCGCGTTCTACGTATTTTTGCAACATGAAGAAGAAAACCGCCGTCAATGCATACGGCAATGCGATTAAGAGAGCCATCTGACTCTTGGTCAGCGCGAGCGTGAGAGCCGTAATGATGAGGGCCCCCGCTGCCCCCACACCTTTATCCGCACCTGACATGAAGTCCCTCATCGCAGACTCCAGATCGGCTACTTCTTTCATTGTCGCCTGAATCGAGATCTCCTCGATTTTGTCATTATTAAGAGCCGTCACGAAACCCTCCCCCGGCCAAAATATTGTCCCTGAGGGACTATGCCAGAGTTGGCACAAGGCTGTAACCCGCAGAGGCTGTTGGAAAGACTTTCGATCTTGCGTGAGTGCTGGTCAGGAGAGCCCGAGGAGACTCAGTGGTCGGCAGAAGCTGTCGTAGGGCATCTCGCGGAGTCCGGCCGCGATGTTCATGTGGCCGACGGATCGCCGGGGGTGATCCACTGCGAGCGGACGATCTTCGCGATGCGCTCGGGGAGGCCTCACGGCTGGTCAGGTCCGTGATGACGTAGACCGTCTCGCGGCCACGCTTGCCGGTCTTGCGCTGGGTGCGGTGCCGGACGATCTTCGCGACCTGGACCGCGTGAGGGAAGCCGACGCCGAGGTCGGTGATGCTCAGGGCGCGGACGACGCGGGTCTCCAGGCGGCCGTGGGCGGCGGTGCGGTCGTAGAACTGCGCGCTCGCCTTCTGCCAGGGCAGGGCGGCGAGTTGGCGGTGCAGGTTCCTGTGGTTGCGCTTCATGGTGAAGGCGTAGTGCACCTGCTTCTTCGACTGGTGTTGCGGGTCAGGACGTTGGTGACGTGAGTTGTTGGCAGATCAGATGGTGAGCAAGTTGCGCCGTCGCGAGCAGGTCCTCGCGAGATGTGTCGCCGTTGGATCGCACTGACAATCCGTGCCAGACGCATTGGACCAGCCCGGTCAGGACCGTTGCGTTGGTGCCGGCGGCTAGTTCCCCTTCTCGGATCGCTCGTTCGATGCGTGCGAGGAGGGCCTGCTCATTCGAGTTGTGCAGTTCGGCGACGTAGGCGCTGGTGTCGAGCGTGCCTGTGCTGTCGCTCATCACGGCGCTGCTGATGAGACAGCCGGGGTGTGTGTCGCTTGGCTGGGTGAACTCGTGCACCGAGTCGGCGAGGATGCGTTTGATCACGGTCAGGATGTCGTTCTCGGCGACCGCCTGCTGATAGATCTCGCGGTACCGCTCGGCGTAGGTCCGAACCGCTTCCTCGAACAGTCCAGCCTTGCTGCCGAAGGCGGCGTAGAGGCTGGAGGTGGACAGGCCAAGGGCCGCGGTCAGGGCGCGGGTTGAGGTGCCGGAGTAGCCGCGTCGCCAGAAGAGGCGAGCTGCGTCAAGGACCACGCGGTCGCGGTCAAAGGCTCGTGGTCGCCCACGGTGTCGTTCGGTCACGCTTGCATTGTAGATCGTTTGCTCCATAATAAATTTATGGAGCAAACGATTCAGAAGAGGCTGTCGGTCGGCGGGGACAGTTGGGTGACGGTCGATGTGTACGGGGAGCCGGATGCTCCCGGCATCGTCGTCGTCCCCGGCGTGATGAGCGATGCGCACACGTGGCGCCACGTTGCGGGTGCCATCGATGCCTGGCCCTCGGTGGTAGTCGTAAACCGCAGGGGCCGCGCCCCCTCGGGGGCATTGACCAACTCGTACTCGCTGCGGACAGAGGTCGAGGACCTCGGCGTGGTCCTTGACGAGTTCGACAGCGCGCGAACGCTCTTCGGCTGGAGCTACGGAGGCTTGATCACCTTGCTGGCCGCCAACGAGCGCCCGATTCCCCAGGTGATCGCCTACGAGCCGGTGATGCGCCCATTCGGACGCCATGCACTGCCGGACCTAAAGGTCGCAGAGGAGACGGCGGACTGGGATCGCTGCGTCGAGATCGTCAATCGGCAGATCTCCGGCTTCTCCGCAGCACATGTCGACGACCTTCGGGCCGATCCCCACAGCTGGGCGACACTGCGTCGATTGAGCGGACCGCTGTACGCCGAACTCAGCACCCTCAACGCGGAACCACTTCCGGATCTGATGGCACAGCAGGCAGAACAAGCCGACCTGATCATCGGCCAGCGCAATCGCGGAACGGCCCCCTACGGAACGTCGTTCGACCACGTGCGGCAGCACGTCGCGCACGCCGAAGTCCACGAACTCCCTGGCCAGGGCCACCTGGCCCACGTTCAGGCGCCGGCAGAGCTGGGCCACCTGCTCAATAGCCTCGCCGCGATCTGATGGGCACCCACGCCAACGCACCGCTCTCCGTTGAGGGCCGCAGGCGACTGGTCGAGCGATGCCAGTCACGTCCGATCGCCCACGTTGCTGCGGAGATGAGCATCTCCAGGGCATGCGCCTCCGAGTGGGGCAACCGGTACCGCCGTCATGGTGAGCTGTGATCACCGGGACTTTGAAAGCGCCCTGGCAGGGGCGGAGGGGGCGAAAAACCCGCGCCTGGGTACCCGCACCCCCATGACCCCGATCCCAGACGTGGACCTCACCCTCCGCCCCCCGGGCCCCCGCATCCTCCGGGACCGACTCCTGAGCGCAGACTCCCGGCTCTTCGAGGCCGTGGCGACCCGCCACTGGCCGGGCGGAGACCACCTCCTGCCCCGGCTCACCCACAGCGCGAACCACGGCATCCTGTGGTTCGCCACAGCCACGGCAATCGCAGCGACCCGCACCCCGAGGGCCCGCGCCGCAGCCGCCCGGGGCCTGGCTTCCCTGACCCTCGCGTCGGTCACGATCAATACCGTCGGCAAGCGCTCGGTGCGCCGCCCCCGCCCCGTCCTGGACCCCGTCCCACTGATCCGGCAGCTCAGTCGCCAGCCGATCACCACGTCGTTCCCGTCGGGCCACGCCGCCTCGGCCGCGGCCTTCGCGACGGGTGTGGCGCTGGAGTCCCGCGGCTGGGGTGCGGCGGTGGCGCCGCTCGCGACGGCGGTCGTCGTGTCCCGCGTCTACACGGGCGTCCACTTCCCGAGTGACGTCCTCGCGGGCGCGGCCCTGGGCGTGGGCGCCGCGTACGCCGTACGGACCCTGGTTCCGACCCGCGACCAGGTTCCCCGGCCCGACCGGCCCGGCGCGGACGTGCCCGCGCTGCCCGAGGGCGAGGGGCTGGTGATGGTGGCCAACAACGGCGCGGGCACTCCGGACCAGATACACGCCCTGCGGGACGCCCTGCCGCGTGCGGAGACGGTGGAGTGTGAACCGGCCGATATCGAGGCCGAGTTGGAGAAGGCGGCGACCCGCGCCCGGGTGCTCGGCGTGTGCGGCGGCGACGGCACGGTGAACACCGCCGCCCGGATCGCCCTGCGCCACGGCCTCCCCCTCGCCGTCCTGCCGGGCGGCACCCTGAACCACTTCGCCCACGACCTCGGCGTGGAGGGCCCGCGCGATCTGATCCGAGCCCTCCAGGAGGGCAGCGCCGTACGCGTGGACGTGGGCCGGTTCTCGTCGGGCGGCACGGAGGGCGTCTTCCTCAACACGTGCAGCCTGGGCGTCTACCCGGAACTGGTACGGGAGCGGGAGCGCTGGTCCCGGCGGATCGGCGGATGGCCGGCCGGGGTGCTCGGCGCCCTGCGCGTCCTGCGCACGGACGGCCATCCGCTGCGGGCCCAACTGGGCGGCCGTACCCACCCGTTGTGGCTGCTGTTCGCCGGCAACGGCACCTATCACCGCATGGGTCTCACCCCCGCACGCCGCTTCGACCTCGCGGACGGACGCCTCGACGTACGGGTCGTGCACGGTGGCCGCCGCCCCGCCGCCCGCCTGCTGGCCGCCGCCTTCGCGGGCCCGCTGACACGCTCTCCCGCCCACGCGGCCGTACGGGTGCGCCGGCTGCGGGTGGACGGCGTCGCGCCCGGCACCCTCCTCGCGTACGACGGTGAAGTCACGGAGGTGGAGGGCGAGGTGACGCTCCAGAAGATTCCCGAGGCACTGACCGTCTACCGCCCACGCCCCTGACCATGGCGTCCATATTTCAAGACGCAGGTCTCACTATTCGACATTGGCGCGTACCGTGATCCGTACCCGCCGAGAAGTCGATGAGGACGAGAAGGGGAACGGTCATGTCGAAGTCCCAGGAGACCGCCGTCTACACCCACGGCCACCACGAGTCCGTGCTGCGCTCGCACGTCTGGCGCACCGCCGCCAACTCGGCGGCGTACCTGCTCGACTCGCTGAAGCCACACATGAAGATCCTGGACATCGGCTGCGGCCCGGGCACCATCACCGCCGACCTGGCGGAACTGGTTCCCGACGGCCATGTCACCGCCGTCGACCACGCGCCGGGAATCCTGGACCAGGCCCGCGCCACCGCCACCGAACGCGGCCTGGACAACGTCGAGTTCGCGGTCGCGGACGTGCACGCGCTGGACTACCCGGACGACACGTTCTGCGTGGTCCACGCCCATCAGGTGCTCCAGCACGTGGGGGACCCGGTCCAGGCGCTGCGCGAGATGTACCGGGTGACCAAGCCGACCGGGTACATCGCCGTCCGCGACGCGGACTACGCGGCGATGGCCTGGTATCCCGAGGCGCCGGGCCTGACCGACTGGCAGGACCTGTATGTGCGCGTCGCCCGCGCCAACGGAGGTGAGCCGGCCGCCGGACGGCGTCTCAAGTCCTGGGCACTGGCGGCCGGCATCCGGGACATCACCGCCACGTCGAGCACGTGGACCTTCACCACCGAGGACGAGCGGGAGTGGTGGGGCGGTCTGTGGGCCGACCGCACACTGGCCTCGGCATACGCGGACCGCGCCACGGAGGGCGGTCACGCGACCGCGGAGCGGCTCCAGGCGGTGTCGGACGCCTGGCGGGAGTGGGCGCGGCAGGAGGACGGCTGGTTCTCCGTACTGCACGGAGAGATCCTCTGCCGAAAGGAAGTCTGATCCGCCCACCTGGGTATCGGTGGTAACCCCGTTACCGTAGGCCGGTCCCAACTAGGCTTGTGGGTATGGAGATTCTGGGAGCCACGCTGCGTATCTGCGTCGACGACCTGGAGGCTTCGGTCCCGTTCTACGAGAGACTCGCGGGTGGGCAGGCCCTGCGGTTCGAGCGCGGCGGTGTCTCGGTCGCCGCGGTCGGCTGCTTCCTGCTCATGAGCGGACCCGCGGCCGACCTGGACGTCCTCCGCAAAGTCGCCGCCACCATCGCCGTCAAGGACGTCGAAGAGGCCCACCGCGTCCTCAGCGAATCGGGCGCCCGCATCCTGGCGGGCCCGGTGGCGACCCCGGTGGGCCGCAACCTGATCGCGATGCATCCCGACGGTGCGGTGTACGAGTACGTGGACCGGCGGGCCGGGGAGTAGCTGGGGGTTTTCTCGCCCCCTCCGCCCCTACCCGTCCCGTACCTGGGGGCTGCCGCCCCCAGACCCCCGCATCGGCCTGAACGGCCCCGTCCTCAAACGCCGGACGGGCTGAACCCCGCGGAGCGGGGTCTGGGGCGTAGCCCAGGAACAAGGGACGGGCAGGGGCGGAGGGGGCGAAAAACCACCCACCCACACCCAACCGTCAGCGGGACCGAGTCATCTCCACCGTGATCGCCCACCGCTCATGGTCGCGCCAGGCCCCGTCCATATAGATGAAGTCCGGCGAGAACCCCTCGAGCCGGAATCCGCACCGCCGGGCGAGCGCGATCGAGGCGGCGTTGCCGGGCTGCACATTGATCTCGAGCCGGTGCAGCCGCATCTTCCCGAAGGCGTACCGGACCACGAGTCCGAGCCCCTCGCTCATCAGCCCCCGCCCGGCCGCGTGCGCGAAGGCGCCGTACCCCAGTGCCCCGCTCAGGAAGCCGCCCTCGACGATGTTGTTGATGTTGATGAACCCGGCGATCGCCCCGCCGTCCCGGTCGCACACCAGAAACCCGGCCTTCGTCGGATCCTCGATGAGCCGCCCGGCGTACGCGGCGTAGGCGTCGGCGCTGCCGGGCGGAAACAGCCACGGCTGGTGCAGATCCTTGCTCTCCCGGGTCCGGGCGGTGAACTCCGCGCCGTCCGCGTACGTGAAGTGCCGTATGCCCACGCGGGGTCCTGCGGCGAGATATCCGGGGGCGTTGTCAGGCATCCGGCAACCCTACGCGAGGGCGTGTCCGCCGCTCATCGTCGCCGCTTCATGAAGTACGCCCCGCACAGCGCGCCGATCACCGCGGTGCCCAGCAGCGCCATCCACAGGGGCATGGTGACTTCCGGGATCAGCAGCCGGATCTTGGTGCTCCGCGTGTTCTCGAAGATGAAGATCAGAGCGAGCAGGGCCAGCGCGACCACGCTGACCCTGGTGGGCGTCAGCAACCCACCGCGGCTCTTCCCACCACCCGCACCGGCGCTTTCGGAGGTCTTCGGGCTCATGCGCTCAGCATGAGCCGCGAGGCGCCGGCACGCGCGGCGGGAGGTTCCTCCGGGTGACCCCGGAGGACTCCGCGGGCTACGAAGGCTCAGTCCCTGACGACCGGCAGCTCCAGCACCCCGGTGTTCCGCGGCGCACTGGTGATGGTCACCGGCTTCACGCCCTTGTTCCCGAAGTACGCGTCGTCGCTGGCCGCGACGACGAACTGGAGCCGGTGCCCGGCCTCGTACCGGTGCACGATCCCCGGCAGCGAGACGGTGAAGCTCTTGGTCACGTCCGGCACCCGTACCGGCGCCACCAGCCGGTGCACCAGCGTCTTGGTGCCGTCGGGTGCCACGTCGTACAGCTTGGCGACGAGGACCAGCTTGTCGGCGGCGTCGCCGGAGTTCTGCACCGGCTCGGTCTTCGGCGAGGCCACCTTCAGCGTGGCCTTGGGCGCTCCGACGACATCGAGCGAGCGGGTCAGGGGCTCGCTCGTCCAGCCGAGGTACGTCCCCTCCGTGTCGTACGGCGCCGGATCGGGCAGGCCGACCAGCCCGGCGAGGGAGCTCTCGGAGTGGCTGGTGGGGCCCAGCGCGTTGGTGTACTCGCGGCTGCCCCGCACGACCTTCTTGCGGTTGTCGACGAGCTTGCCGTCCCCGGAGAGGTAGAGCGTGCGGCTCTGCTCGGGCACCCGCGAGGCCGTGGCGTAGGTGCTGTTCGGGTCGGCGATCCAGTCGCGGTAGTACGCGAAGGAGGGTCCGGTGTCGACGCCCTTGCGGTGCTGGAGGTAGCGGTCGAACCAGGCGAGGATCCGCCTGCCGACGTAACTCGTCTCCAAGTTGCCCTGGCTCAGGTTGAGTTCACCGGTCGCCGGGTCGGTGAGCCCGCCGCTGTGTCCCCAGGACTGCCAGATCATCTTCGTCGTGGTGCCCTGCGCCTTGAGGGTCTTGTACGTCGCGGTCGCCTCGTTGAGGTTGAAGAGGCTGTCGGCCTGCCCCTGGACCAGGAGGGTCGGTGCCTTCACCTTCTTGAGGTAGGAGACGGGCGACACGCTGCGCGCGTAACTGAGCAGGGGTCCGGTCTTGTCGGCCGGGTAGCTCCCCGAGTTCAGTGTCCGGATGGTCGAGCAGGCGTCGCTCACGAAGTGCAGGCAGGTTCCGGAGTTGACGCGGGAGGGGTCCAGGTTCGCCACGGTCAGCGGCAGGCTCTCGCCGATCAGGTAGAAGCCGTTGGTCCACTGCCACTTGAAGGCGCCGGGCACGGCACGGGCGCCGGAGGCGTTGTTCGGGTCGAGGGAGTACGAGAGGTCGTTCCAGGTGATCATCGGGACGAGCGCGTCGACGCGGTGGTCCACGGCGGCCGTGGCCATCTGGATGGCGCCCCCGTAGGAGCCGCCGATCATGCCGACGCGCGGGTCGCCCCGGCCGTCGCGGGTGACGAAGTCGACCTTCGTTCCGTCGTCGGCGGCGCGCGTGCCGGCCAGGAAGTCGACGAGGCCGGACGCTGCCGTCCCGTCGACGCGCGGGTCGTCGAGGGAGATCAGGCAGCCGGACCGGCCGAAGCCGAGCCCCGAGTAGACGAGTCCGACGTATCCACGGGCCGCGAACGCCTTGCCGATGGCGTCCGTCGAGCCGTCCGACTTGCTTCCGCCGAAGCCGTTGGTGGCGAGCACGGCGGGGGCGGTGTGACGGCGGTCCACACCTGCGGGCCGGTAGAGATCGGCGTCGATCGTGCAGGTGCCGGCGCCGGCCTGGACGGTGAGCTTCACTGCGGTGACGGTGTACTGACCGGTGGCCGAGGCAGCGGGCGCGGTGATCGCGAGTGGTGCCGTGAGCGCGGCGCCCACGACCAGGGCCAGTGATGCACGGGATCCGGGCACACGGGAACGACGGGACACGAAGACCTCCACACTGAGGACAACCCGACTACGGCAGACGGTACTTACCGACCAGTAATCATGTTGTGACGCGTGTCAGCGGAGGTCAATCACCGTGCCGGGTGTTTCTTGACGGATGTCCAGCTTGCGGCGCTTCTAGAGGAGAGCGGGCTCCTCCAGCGTCAACGTCCCGGCGTCCGCGTCGAGTTCGGCCCTGACCCCGAGGGGGATCGTGAGCGCCCCCTCGCAGTGCCCGAAGCCGAAGTGCTCGACGACGGGCACGCCCAGCCCGCCCAGCCGGTCGGCGAACACGGCGCGCAGTCCCTCGTACGGACCACAGTCCACCCACGAACCGAGCGCGATCCCGGCGACTCCGTCGAGCCATCCCCCGCGCAACAGCTGGGTGAGGATCCTGTCCAGCCGGTACGCCTCCTCGCCGATCTCCTCGATCAGGAGGAGCCCGCCCCGGGCGGAGGCGCGCGCGTGCGGTGTGCCGAGGTCGGCGGCGAGCAGGCTGACACAGCCGCCGAGGACGACGCCCTGCGCCCGCCCCGGCACCAGCGCGGTGCCCGTGTCGGACGCGATGGTCAGCACCGTCTCCGGTTCGAAGAGGGTCGCCCGCAGATGCTCCTTCGCCCGCGCGTTGGCGACGAGGTCGAGGGGAGCCGACACCATCGGCCCGTGCAGGGTCACCAGACCGACGCGGGTCGCGAACGCCTCGTGCAGCGCCGTGATGTCGCTGAAGCCGAGGAACACCTTGGGTCCGGCGGCCCGTATCGCGGCCCAGTCGAGGAGGTCGACCATGCGCTGGGCGCCGTATCCGCCGCGGGCGCAGAGCACCGCGTCCACGTCCGGGTCGCACCAGGCGGCCTGGAAGTCCCCGGCCCGGTCGGCGTCCGTACCCGCGAGATAGTCGAACTCGGCGTGCCGGTCCAGGACATGGGGTGCCACGAAGGGGTCGAGGTCCCAGCCGCGCAGGATGTCGAGGCCGGTCCGCAGCCGCTCCTCGGGCACGGGCCCGCTGGGCGCGACGACGGCGACGCGGGAACCGGGAACGAGCCGCGCGGGGCGGGTCAATGGCTTCACTGGGCGGACTCCAGGGTGTGGGCGGCCGGCTTCACTTGGTGAGCTCCAATGTGGGGACACCGGGCGGGTTCAGCCCGAAGACCTGTGCGTACAGGGATAGTTCGGCCTCCAGGACCCGCACCATCGTCTCGGCCCGCCGGAAGCCGTGCCCCTCTCCCTCGAAGGCGATGTAGGCATGCGGTACGCGTCGCCCCGCCGCCTCAAGGCCGGCGAGGAACCGCTCGCACTGCGCGGGCGGACAGATGACGTCGTCGAGGCCCTGGAGCAGCAGGAAGGGCGCGCCGATGCGGTCGGCGTGCTCGCTGGGCGACCGCTGCGCGTACCGGGACGGCACCTCGGTTAGCGGCCCGACCAGGGTCTCCAGGTACCGCGACTCGAAGTCGTGGGTCTCCCCCGAGGCCCATTCGGCGAGGTCGAGGATCGGGTAGAGGATGGTGCCGCAGGCGTACACGTCGGTGCTCGTCAGGGACGCGGCCGTCGTCCAGCCGCCCGCGCTGCCTCCGCGGATGGCGAGCCGCACCCGGTCCGCGGTGCCCTCGTCCGCCAGCGCGAGCGCGACAGCCGTGCAGTCCTCGATGTCGACGACGCCCCACTGTTCGCGCAGCCGGTTGCGGTACTCCCGGCCGTACCCCGTCGATCCTCCGTAGTTGACCTCGGCGACGCCGATGCCCCGAGAGGTGAAGTAGGCGATCTCCAGGTCGAGGACGAGCGGGGCGCGGCTGGTGGGGCCGCCATGCGCCCGGACGACGTACGGCGGCAGTTCGTCGTCGGGTGCCATGTGGCCGGGGTGGTGCGGCGGATAGATGTGTGCGTGGATCTCGCGTCCGGCGGGTCCGGTGAAGGTGCGGATCTGCGGCTCCGGGTAGTACGCGGGGTCCACCGGGTCGTCGTGCGCGGCGCCGGTGACCCTGGCCCGCCCGGTGCGGGCGTCCAGTTCGACGACCTCGTACGCGCTGCGGGGGCTGGCCCCGATGCCCAGAACGCGGCTGCCGTGCGTGGCGAGCGTCGGGGCGAACTCGGTCCAGGGGCCCGCCGCGTCGACGACCTCGCCGGTCTCCGGGTCCAGGATGCCGAGCGCGGTGGCGCCCCGCCCGTGCACGACGGCGATCAGTCCGTCCTCCAGCGGCGCGAACCAGCGTTGGCCGATCTTCCACAGCGGCCCGCCGAACTCCTCCTCGCGGGGGCACACGGGCACCCCGTCCCGGTACAGGTTCCACCAGCCGGTGCGGTCACTCGCGTACAGCAGGGAGCCGTCGAATCCCCACTCCACCTGGGCGATCGACTCGTCGGGCCCGCCGGCCACCGTGCGGGCCTCCAGGAGCGTCCCGTCGCCGGCCACTTCGGCGACGATCAGTTCCGTGCCGTCCCACGGCATCCGCGGGTGGTCCCAGGCGAGATAGGCCGCGCGTCGGCCGTCGGGCGAGAGACGGGGCCCGGTGACGAACCGGTGGTGCCCGTCGGTGAGTTCACGTACGGCGTCCCGGTCCTGCGCCGCCGAACCGTCCAGCGGCACCGCGGCGAGGACCCGCCGCACGTCGGTCGGTCCGTCTCCGGCGAACTCCTCCAGTACGCACCACACTTCGCCCCGCTCCACACGCAACTGCGGGTCCACCCAGCGCAGTCCGCCGCCGACGGGTGAGACGGGGGTCAACGGGCGCGGTTCCCCGCCGGCTTCGTGCAGATACAGCCGCTGGTCGGCGAAGTCGACGAACACCACCAGCGGTCCTTCGGGGCGCATCTCCCCGGCCCAGGCACGCCCGCCGTACTCGATGACCCGGCTGCGCACGTTCCACGGGGCGGGCAGCACCGATTCCTCCGTGCCGTCGGCCTTCCGCCGTACGAGGGTGCGCCGCCCGCCCTCCGTGGGGCGGGGTTCCGTCCACCAGGACTCGTCGCCGACGAAGCCGACGGAGTCGGGGTACCCGTCGTGCGCGGCGGCGAGCTTCGCATCGATGGGTGAGGGCCACGATCCGTACGCCAGGGTCTGCACCATGTCCCCCACTCTCCCCGTATCCCTACATGTCTAGGCCGTGCGCAGGAAACGGTCGAGGACGTGGACGCCGAAGTGGAGCGCCTCGACGGGGACGCGCTCGTCGACGCCGTGGAAGAGGGCCTGGTAGTCGAGGCCCTCCGGGAGCTTCAGCGGCGTGAATCCGTATCCGGTGATCCCGAGGCGCGAGAACTGCTTGGCGTCCGTGCCGCCCGACATGCAGTACGGCACCACATGCCCCTCGGGCGCGAACTCCTCGACGGCGGCACGCATCCTCGCGTACGTCGCCGTCTCCAGCGGCGCCTGGAGCGCCACCTCGCGATGCTGGAACTCCCACTCCACGTCCGGTCCGGTGAGCCGGTCGAGGGTCGCTCGGAACTCGTCCTCGCGGCCGTACAGATATCGGCCGTCGACGTACGCGACGGCCTCCCCCGGAATCACGTTGATCTTGTAACCGGCGCTGAGCATGGTCGGGTTGGCGCTGTTGCGCACGGTCGACTCGACGAGCGCCGCGGCGGGGCCGAGCTTGGCCAGCAGACCGTCGACGTCCTCCAGGTCGGCGTCGATGCCGTACACGGCGGCGAGTTCGGTGAGCGCCGCGCGCACGGTCGGAGTGAGCCGCAGCGGCCACTCGTGCGCCCCGATCCGCGCGACCGCCTCGGCCAGCCGCGTCACCGCGTTGCTCCGGTTCACCTTGGAGCCGTGCCCCGCCCGGCCGCGCGCGGTGAGCTTGAGCCAGCCTGTGCCGCGTTCGCCCGCCGCGATGGGGTACAGCTCGCGCCCGCTGCCGTCGTGGAAGGTGAAGGCCCCGGACTCGCTGACGCCTTCGGTGCATCCCTCGAAGAGCTCCGGGTGACGGTCGGCGAGGAAACCCGAGCCGTCCTCGGCGCTCGCCTCCTCGTCGGCGGTGAACGCGATCACGAGGTCCCGCCGGGGCCGTACACCCGTACGCGCCCAGGACCGCACGACCGCCAGGATCATCGCGTCCATGTTCTTCATGTCGATCGCGCCGCGCCCCCAGACGACCCCGTCGCGGACCTCCCCCGAGAACGGGTGCACGCTCCAGTCCTCGGCCTGCGCGGGCACCACGTCCAGATGTCCGTGCAGGAGCAGCGCGTCGGCCGAGGGGTCGGTGCCTTCGAGGCGGGCGACGACGTTCGTACGTCCCTTGGTGCGTTCGAGGAGTGTGGGCTCCAGGCCCGCCTCGGCCAGCAGGGCGGCGGCGTACTCGGCGGCCGGACGCTCCTGGCAGTCACCGCCGCCCCGGTTGGTGGTGTCGATGCGGATGAGGTCGGAGGTGAACCGTACGACCTCGTCGAGTGCCTGCCCGTCAGCCATACTGCTCCTCCACCGCGGCCGACACGATCGTCGTGACCGCCTTGAACGTGCGGATTCCCTCGTACATGGTGCCGCTGGTGTACGCCACCTTCCGCTCCCCGACACGCTCGACACCCGGCACCACGGTCGCCGCCATCGACAGGTGCTCGGCGTCGAACTCCAGCATCACGGTGAACGGACCGCCCACGAACGGTTCCTGACGGACCGCCAGGGGTGCGGCCGCCTTGGCCGCCGCGCGGATGTCGGCGGCGGTCCTGGCGGGCGTACGGCACACCGCCGCGTACCGCGACACATGGTCCTTGACGGCGACCTTCAGTGCCCCGGGCGCGTATCCGAGCGCGTCCTCGCAGGCCAGGTCGTCCCCGGTGACGAGCACGACGGGCACGCCGTACTCGGCGACCACATGGGAATTGAGGAGCCCCTCACTGGCGCGTACGTCGTTCACCCACACCCCGGTGATGGAGTTCGCGAGGTACGTGTGTGCGAGGACGCCCTCCATGCCGGCGCCCGCGTGGTAGCCGACGAAGGCGATCCCGTCCACGTCACCGTGCTGCACGCCTTCCACCATGGACAGCGACTTGTGCCGTCCGGTGAGCATCTCCGCTCGCTCGTCCAGCTGTTCGAGCAGCAGATTCCGCATGGTCCAGTGGGCCTCGTTGATCAGCACCTCGTCGGCGCCGCCGTCGAAGAAACCGAGCACGGCGGCGTTCACGTCCGAGGTGAACATCGCCCGGCACCGCTCCCACTGCGGCGTCCCCGGCAGCACGTCGGCGGGCCAGGTCACCCCCGTGGCGCCTTCCATGTCGGCACTGATGAGGATCTTCATGGTGCGTCACGTTACGCATCGACGGGGGAACCTGCCACGAAGAGGCGGCGACGCGTTCCCGGATGTCAGAGCGAGGTCATGACGTGCTTGATCCGGGTGTAGTCCTCGAAGCCGTACGCGGAGAGGTCCTTGCCGTAGCCGGACTTCTTGAACCCGCCGTGCGGCATCTCGGCGACGAGTGCCATGTGAGTGTTGATCCACACGCAGCCGAAGTCGAGGTTCTTCGACATCCGCATCGCCCGCGCGTGGTCCTTGGTCCACACCGAGGAGGCCAGTGCGTAGTCGACGCCGTTGGCGTACCGCACGGCCTGGGCCTCGTCCGTGAACGACTGGACGGTCATGACCGGGCCGAAGACCTCGTTCTGGACGATCTCGTCGTCCTGGCGGAGGCCTGAGACCACGGTCGGGGCGTAGAAGTAGCCCTTGTCGCCGACCCGGTGGCCGCCCGCCTCGATCCTGGCGTGCTCGGGGAGACGCTCGATGAAGCCGCTGACCTGGGCGAGCTGGCCCGCGTTGTTGAGCGGTCCGTACAGCACGTCCTCGTCGTCCGGCTGCCCGGTCCTCGTGTCGGCCGCGGCCTTGGCGAGGGCGGCGACGAACTCGTCGTGGACCGACTCGTGGACCAGGACGCGGGTCGCGGCCGTGCAGTCCTGACCGGCGTTGAAGAAGCCGCCGACCACCAGGTCCTCGACCGCCTTCGCCAGGTCGGCGTCCTCGAAGACCACCGCCGGGGCCTTGCCGCCGAGCTCCAGGTGGACCCGCTTGACGTCCTTGGCCGCGCTCTGGGCGACCTGGATGCCGGCGCGTACCGAACCGGTGATGGAGGCCATCGCCGGGGTCGGGTGCTCCACCATCAGGCGGCCGGTCTCACGGTCGCCGCAGACCACGTTGAAGATGCCGCGGGGCAGCGCCAGTTCCTCCAGGACACCGCCGATGATCTCGGCGATCAGCACCGTGGAGGCCGGGGTGGTGTCCGAGGGCTTGAGGACCACCGCGTTGCCCGCCGCGAGCGCCGGGGCGAACTTCCACACCGCCATCAGCAGGGGGTAGTTCCACGGCGCGACCTGTGCGCACACACCGACCGGCTCGCGGCGGATGACGGAAGTCATCCCCTCCATGTACTCGCCGGCCGAGCGGCCCTCCAGCATGCGTGCCGCGCCCGCGAAGAAGCGGACCTGGTCGACGGCGGGGGCGAGTTCCTCGCTGCGGGTGAGGTGGAGCGGCTTGCCGGTGTCCCGGCTCTCCGCGGCGACCAGCTCGTCGGCCCGTGCCTCCATCGCGTCGGCGATCTTCAGCAGCGCGCGCTGCCGCACAGAGGGCGTGCTGTCGCGCCAGACGGGGAACGCCGCGGCCGCGGCCGCCATCGCCGCGTCGACGTCGGCCGCCCCCGAGAGCGGGGAGGTCGCGTAGACGTCACCGGTGGTGGGGTCCACCACATCGAGTGTGCGGCCGTCCGAGGCGTCGGCGAACGCACCGTCGATGTAGTTGCGGAACGTGCTGCTCATGGAACGACTCTCCTGGTCAGGCGGCGGTGCGGGCGGACAGGTGCTCGTGGACGGCCGTCCAGCCGCCGTCGTCGGCACGGGCGAAGACGATGGTCTCCCGCTCGTGGACCGTCTCCTCGCCGGCGTTGGTGGCGACCCGGGTTTCGACGTCGTGGCTGAAGACGGCCGTGTCACCGAAGGGCTGGATCAGCTGTGCGGACGAGATGCAGCCGAGGATGCGGAAGCCGTCCTGCTCCACCCACTGCTGCCAGAGCGCGCGGTACTCGGCCGTGGAGCCGAGCCGCTGCGGGGTGGTGTGGAAGACGAAGGTCGCGTCCGGGGCGAAGGCGCCGAAGTAGTCGTCGAGGCGGCCCTCGGCGAAGGCGGCGACGAGCGCGTCCGCGGCGGCCCGGACTTCCCGGACGGTGGTGGTACTCATGCACGGCTCCTGGTCGTGGGCGTTCGGCAGGCGGGGGCCGGAACGCCCCGGCGTTCGGTTTCAGGGGGCGAGGCCTCAATGGACCGCGGCGGGCTCGCTGACGGGCTCGTCGGTGCCGCCGGTGATCGGCTCCACGGGGGCGTCCGAGGCCCGGACGAAGCGGGGCCCGGCGGGTCCGTACACGCCGCGCGGCTCGGGGAACACGGCGAGCAGGGCGAGGTACATCACGGTCGCGAGGACGAGGCCGACCGGCAGCGAGATGTCCGTGCCGTTGGCCAGGTCGCCGAGCGGGCCGACGAACTGGCCCGGCAGGTTGGTGAAGAGGAGCGCCACGACGGCGGAGACGAGCCAGGTGGACATGCCGCGCCAGTTCCAGCCGTGTGTGAACCAGTAACGGCCACCGCGCTGGCGGCGGTTGAAGACCTGCAGCGCCTCCGCGTCGTACCAGCCGCGCCGGGTGACGTAGCCGAGCGCCATGACGATCATCCACGGTGCGGTGCAGGTGATGATCAGCGTGGCGAAGGTCGAGATGGACTGCGCGAGGTTGAGCGCGAAGCGGCCGACGAAGATGAACGCGATGGACAGGGCGCCGATGAAGAAGGTGGCCTGGACGCGGCTGAAGCGCGTGAAGACGCTGGAGAAGTCGAGTCCCGTGCCGTAGAGGGCCGTCGTGCCGGTGGAGAGGCCGCCGATCAGGGCGATCAGGCAGAGCGGCAGGAAGTACCAGCCGGGCGAGATCGCGAGCAGTCCGCCCACGTAGTTGGGGGCGGCCGGGTCGACGTACTTCGCGGCCTTCGTCGCGATGATCGACGCGGTGGCCAGGCCGAAGAGGAACGGCAGCAGCGTGGCGATCTGGGCGAGGAACGCGGCCCCCATCACCCGGCGGCGCGGGGCACCGGCCGGGATGTAGCGGGACCAGTCACCGAGGAACGCGCCGAAGGAGACCGGGTTGGAGAGCACGATCAGCGCGGCGCCGATGAACGACGGCCAGAACAGCGGGTCGGCGGTGGAGGCGAAGGCTCCCGCGTAACCGGGGTCGAAGTCGCCCGCGAAGGCGAAGGCGCCGAGCACGAAGAGCGCCGACGCCGCCAGCACCGCGATCTTGTTGACCAGCAGCATGAACCGGAAGCCGTAGATGCAGACGACCAGGACGAGCCCGGCGAACAGCGCGTACGCGATGCCGTAGGTGACGTCCGACTCGGGGACGTCGACGAGCCGGTGCGCGCCGCCGACGAGCGCGTCGCCCGAGGACCACACCGAGATCGAGAAGAACGCGATGGCGGTGAGCAGCGAGAGGAACGAGCCGACGACCCGGCCGTGCACACCGAGGTGCGCGGAGGAGGAGACGGCGTTGTTCGTGCCGTTGGTCGGGCCGAACAGGGCCATAGGGGCCAGCAGCAGCGCCCCCGCGACGAGGCCGAGGACGGTCGCCGCGAGCCCCTGCCAGAAGGAGAGGCCGAAGAGGATCGGGAAGGCACCCAGCACGCAGGTCGCGAAGGTGTTGGCGCCGCCGAAGGCGAGCCGGAACAGATCGATCGGGCGGGCCGTGCGGTCCTCGTCCGGGATCCGCTCGACACCATAGGTCTCGATTTCGGTGATCGAGGTCGTCACGGGCGCTCCACCTTCCGTTCATACATGGGGCCGCCTCACAGTGTGTGGCCCCGGAGGACCAGCGACAATTGTGCCCATCACGGAGCAGTACGCTGTCTTCTGTGGCCAGCAACAAACTAACTGTCCAGGATCTGCTCTCCTTCCCGGCACTCCAGCTCTCCGTGAAGGCCGGCAGCGGCGGTCTTGGCCGGTCCGTGTCCTGGGCGCACGCCAGCGAACTCGCCGACCCGACGCCCTGGCTGCTGGGCGCCGAGGTGATCATGACGACGGGCCTGGCGATCCCCCGTGACGCGGCCGGGCAGTGCGCCTATCTGAAGCTGCTGGACGACGCCGGGGTGTCCGCTCTCGCGCTCTCCGCGCAGCTGCACATGCCCCCACTGCACGACGCGTTCTTCCGGGCGGCGGAGGAGCGGGGCTTCCCGGTCCTCGAAGTGCCACTCGCCGTCCCGTTCATCGCCGTCGCCCAGGAAGTCGCCGCCGCGGCCCAGGAGGACGCCCGGCACCGGCTGGGCGCGCAGCTCCAGGTCTTCGGCTCGCTGCGCTGGCTGGTCGCCGAGGACCTCGACACACCCACACTTCTGCGCCGCCTCGAAGACCTGTCCGGCTACGACGTCTACCTCTGCACGCCGCAGGGCCGCCCGCTCCTGCCCGGCGTTCCCGCGCCGGATCCCGCCGTCCTGCCCGCCTCCATCGACGCTCCCCCGACGATCCCCGGCGGATTCGTCCTCCCAGTGCCCGCGCCCGGCGGCCCGGCGGGCTTTCTCGTCGCGTACGAGCGTCAGGGCGCCCAGCCCGGAGGGCTCGCCGTCGCCCAGCACATCGCCACCGTCGCGGCGCTGCGGCTGGCGATGGTGCGCAACGAGCGCGAGACGCTGCGCCGCGAGGGCGCGGAGACGCTGGCCGAACTGCTGCAGGAGGTGCTCGACCCGGAGGCGGCGCGACGTCGGCTCGCCCGGCACGCGATCGAGGGCGACACCGTGCTCCTCGTGGTGCGCCACACCACCGACGAGGCGCTGCTGCGCTCCCTGGAGGACCATCCCCATCTGCTGCTGACCCGGGGCGAGGACCGCTACGTCCTGGGGGCGCCGGAGCTGGCGGTGGCCGTCGGTGTGCTGCCGGCCGTGGCGGCCGGGATGAGCCGCCCCTTCTCGCCGGGCGCCGCGCTGAAGGTCGCCCAGCGCGAGGCGCTCTGGGCGGTCTCCAAGGCCGTGGAGTCGGGCCGCCCGGTCGTCCGGTACGGCGACGACTCGACGGGCCGGTGGCTGCCCGAGGACCCCGCTGTCCTGACGGCACTCGTCGAGCACGTGCTCGGCGGGGTGCTGCGCTACGACGAGGCCCATGACTCGCAGTTGCTGGTCTCCGCCCGTACCTGGATGGAGCGCAACCGCCGTACCGACACGGCTGCGGCGGCGCTCCACATCCATCCGAACACCCTCGCCTACCGGCTGCGCCGCTTCGGCGCTCTTGCCGACCGTGACCTGACCTCGACGGGGGCCCTGGCCGAGGTCTGGCTGGCGATCCAGGCAGCGGGGGCGCTGGGCCTCACCGACTGATCCACCCTGTCCCAACCCTTGACCCGCCGGGCGGGGAAGTGCACAGTCTCTCGTTAATGCGCATTAGGTAATACGCATTAACAGCGCCGCCGACAGAGCCGAACCCTGCCCGGAGGAGAGAGATCACTGTGGAACCGAGGAAGCGGCCCGGACGTACACCCGCTCCGGCCGGGCGTACGTCAAGGCCACGGCAGGCCGAGGTGGCCCGGCTCGCGGGGGTGTCCCAGGCGACCGTGTCCCTGGTGCTTTCGGCCAGGCCCGACGGCAAGGGACCCGTCATCTCCGAGGAGACCCGCCAACGGGTCCTGGAGGCGGCCCGCAGCCTCGGTTACGTCCCCGATCCGGCCGCCCGCCGGCTGGCCGCCGCCCGCAACAACCTCCTCGGCGTCTTCAGCTTCACCGCCACCTTCCCGACCGATGTGCAGCACTCGTACTACCCCTTCCTGGTCGGTGTGGAGCGGGAGGCGGCGGCGCTCGGCTACGACCTGGTGCTGTTCACCGGGTCGAGCACCGGCGGCGCGGGGGCCGCGGGTCCCGAAGCCCTGAGCCGGGTCCGGCTCGCCGACGGCTGTCTCTTCCTCGGTCGGCACACGCCCCGGGCGGAGCTGAAGCGGCTGGTCGAGGACGGCTTCCCGGTCGTACACCTGGGCCGCCGCGAGGAGTTGGAGGGCGTTGCATGGGTGGGCGCGGACTATGTCGAGGCCACGCGTGAAGTCGTGGGCCATCTGGCCGAGTTGGGGCATCAGCGGATCGTGCTCGTCCGCGAGGACGACGACGCGCCCGCCTCGACGGACCGTCAACGTGGCTTCCTGGAAGGGCTGGAGGCAGCTGGCCTGCCCGCCGGGCCCGCGACCGTCTTCCGGTCGGCGGATCCGCAGCGGGAGCTCACGCCCGAACGGCTGCGCGCCTGGGCCGATGAAGGGGTGACGGCCTTCGTCGCGGAGGAGACCGACACCGGGGCGGCCTGGCGAGGCCTGCTCTCCGCCGTGCGCGGGGCGGGCCTGGACTGTCCCGGGGATGTGTCCCTCGCCCTGCTCGGCAGCCCGCCCGCCGACCTGGCGGGTGAACCCGAACCCACCGGATTCGACATCCCCCGGCCGCAGTTGGGCGCCGCGGCCGTACGTCTGCTGGCCGCGCTCGTCGCGGGCGAGGAGGCACGGGAACCGCTCGTCGGCTGTGTCTTCCGCCCGGGCCCGACGACCGGACCGCCGCGTGCCCGTTCCTGAGCACGGTCCATACGAAGCCCCCAAGAACCCGAACCAGCAGCTAGGAGAAGCGTGATACCCGAAGCCGACATCCTCGTCGTGGGCGGCGGTCTGGGCGGCGTGGCCGCCGCACTCGCCGCCTGCCGGGCAGGACGCAGCGTCGTGCTCACCGAGGAGACGGACTGGATCGGCGGCCAGCTCACCAGCCAGGCCGTACCGCCCGACGAGCATCCGTGGGTGGAGCGGTTCGGTACGACCGCCTCGTACCGGCGGCTGCGTGAGGAGATCCGGAGGTACTACCGCCACTGGTACCCGCTGCGGGCCGAGGCCTTGGCGCTCGCCGACCTCAACCCGGGAGCGGGCCGCGTCAGCAAGCTCTGCCACGAGCCGAGGGTCGCCCTCGCCGTCCTGGAGGGCATGCTCGCGCCCCACCGCGCGGCGGGACGACTGACCGTACTCACCGAACACCGGCCGGTCTCCGCCGAGTCCGACAACGATGTCGTACGGTCGGTGACCCTGAAGGACCTGCGCGACGGGACGCATCGCACCCTCGCCGCGCGTTACGTCCTGGACGCCACCGAGACGGGCGAGCTCCTCCATCTCGCGGGCGTCGAGCACGCGAACGGGGCCGAGGCACGCGCCGAGTTCGACGAACCGCACGCCCCGGACGAGGCTCAGCCTCTCAACCAGCAGGGCATCACGGTCTGCTTCGCGCTCTCCCACCACGAGGGCGAGGACCACACGATCGATCGGCCGCAGGACTACGGTTTCTGGCGCACCTACCAACCCTCTTTCTGGCCGGGCCCGTTGCTCGGATTCGAGGCGCCCGACCCACGCACGCTGGAGCCGGTGCCGCGGACCTTCGTACCGAATCCGGATCTCGATCCGCTCGGCGTCTCGGCCGATCAGAGTGCCGATGCCGGCGACAAGGAGCTGTGGGGCTTCCGTCGCATCCTCGCCCGCAAGCTGCACTCCCCGGGCGCCTTCGATTCCGACATCACGCTCGTCAACTGGCCGCTCAACGACTACTGGCTCAAGCCGTACATCGGCCAGGAGGCCGAAGCGCTGCGTGAGGCAAGGCAGTTGTCGCTGTCGCTGCTGTACTGGCTGCAGACCGAGGCGCCGCGCGCGGACGGCGGCACCGGCTTCCCGGGGCTGCGGATCCGCCCGGACGTGACCGGCACGGCGGACGGTCTGGCCAAGGCGGCCTACGTCCGCGAGTCCCGCCGTATCAAGGCGGTCACCACGGTCACCGAGCACGACGTGGCGATCGACCTGGTCGGCCCGTACGGCGGCACGCGTCACCGCGACTCGGTGGGTGTCGGCAGCTACCGCATCGACCTGCATCCCTCGACCGGCGGCGACGGCTACATCGACATCGGGTCCGTGCCGTTCGAGATCCCGCTCGGCGCGCTCGTGCCGCGCCGGGTGCGCAACCTGCTGCCCGCCGGCAAGAACATCGGCACCACGCACATCACCAACGGCTGCTACCGGCTCCACCCGGTGGAGTGGAACGTCGGCGAGGTCGCCGGCGCGCTGGCCGCGCACTGCGTCACCGAGGACGTGGAGCCGCACCAGGTGCAGGCCGAGGAAAAGCGGTTCGAGGAGTTCGCGCGGCTGCTCGACCGCGACGGAGTGCAACGCCACTGGCCGGACGTACGCGGCTACTGAACACACCACGCGTGGACGGGAGTTCGGGCGGGGCGGCTCCACCCGCCCCGCCCGGTGACCGCCCGCGCGAACCGATCCAGCACAAGGAGGTGCCCGGACATGAACACACACCGCATCCGCGTCGGCATCGACGTGGGCGGAACCTTCACCGACGCCGTGGCCGTAGATGCCGCGACGCTCGAACTACTGGGGCAGGTCAAGGTCCCCACCAGCCACCATCACGAGGACGGCGTCGCACACGGCATCGTCGAGGCGCTCGACCGGCTGCTTGAGCAGACCGGCTGCGCCCCGGCCGATGTCGCCTTCCTGGCGCACGGCACGACCCAGGCTACCAACGCCCTCTTGGAGGGCGATGTGGCGACCGTCGGACTGATCGGCATCGGGACCGGCCCCGCAGCGGTGCTCACCCGCCGCCTCGCCGCGTTCGGCAAGCTCGAACTCGCCCCCGGCAAAAAGCTTCCGCTGGGCTACGCACATGTCGCCGACCCTCAGGACACGGCAGCCGTCCGCCGCTCCGTCGAGGAGTTGAAGGGCGAAGGCGCTCAAGTCCTCGTCGCCAGCCAGCCGTTCAGCGTCGACCGGCCCGAGGGCGAGCAGGCCGTACTGGACGCGGCACGGCCGTACGGGCTGCCGATGACCGCCGCGCACGAGATCACCTCGCTGTACGGGCTGCACAAGCGCACCCGCACCGCCGTCGTCAACGCGGCGATCCTGCCCCGCATGCTGGCCACCGCCGACCTCGTCGACGCCTCCATCACCAAGGCCGGAGTGACCGCGCCCCTGATGGTGATGCGCTGCGACGGCGGTGTGATGGCGCTCGGCGAGATGCGCCGCCGACCGCTCCTGACGGTCCTTTCGGGACCGGCCGCCGGAGTCGCGGGCGCCCTGATGCAGGAGCGGGTGAGCGAGGGCGTGTTCCTGGAGACCGGAGGCACCTCGACCGACATCAGCGTCGTACGTCGCGGCAAGGTCGCCGTCCGGCACGCCACCATCCTCGGCAAGACCTCGTACCTGAGCGCCCTCGACGTGCGCACCGTCGGCGTCGGCGGCGGCTCCATGGTGCGGATCGGCGAAGGCCGGGTGACGGGCGTCGGACCGCGCAGCGCCCACATCGCGGGGCTGCCGTACGCCTGCTTCGCCTCCCCCGACCAGCTGCGCGACGCCAAGGTGGACACCGTCCGGCCGATGGACGGCGACCCCGCCGACTACGCGGTGATCGACGCGGCGGGCGGGCGGTTCGCCGTCACGATGACCTGCGCCGCCAACGCCCTCGGCCGCGTCCCCGAGGGCGACTTCGCCCGCTGCGACCCCGAGAGCGCGCGTGCCGCGATCGCGCCGCTGGCCGCCCATCTCGGCACCGATGTCGCGACCGCGGCCGCGCGGATCCTCGACGCGGGCATAGCCCAGGTGAAGGCGGTGGCGGACGCCATGATCCGCGACTACCGCCTCGACAAGGACACGGCGATTCTCGTCGGCGGAGGCGGCGGTGCCGCAGCCGTCACCCCGCAGCTGGCTCACACCAGCGGCATGGAGAGCAGGATCGCCCGCCACAACGAGGTCATCAGCCCCATCGGCGTCGCCCTCGCGCTCGTACGGGAACAGGTCGAGCGGATCGTGCCCGGCGCCACCCAGGAACAGATCCTCGCCATCCGCGCCGAGGCGGAGCGGGCCGTCGTCGCCCAGGGTGCCGCCGCCGAAGGCGTCGAGGTCGAGATCACCGTGGACCCGCAGACCAACACCGTGCGCGCGGTGGCGACCGGAGCCACCGAACTGCGCACCCAGGACCGGTCCCACCGAGCCGACGACACCGAACGGCTCCATGCCGCGGCGGCCAGCCTCAAGACCGACCCCGCAGCCGTCCAGGTCCTCGCGGGCACCGCCGCCCACACCGTCTACGGCACCGAGGCACGCCGCCGCCTGCGGGCGACCCGCCGCCCCATACGCATCGTCGACGTGGACGGCGTCGTACGCCACCACGCCGCCGACGCCCGCGTGGAGACCACCACCGTGGCCGGCGCCCCCGAGGTGCTCGCCCGGCTGGTGGGCGAGTCCACCTCGTACGGCGACGGCGGCGTACGCGCTCCCGCCCTGCGGCTGCTCCTCGGCTCCCGCATCGCCGACCTGTCCGGCGTCCTCGATCCCCAGCCGCTGCTGGCATTGGCCCGCAGCGAGTTGCGGGCCCGCGCGGCCGACGAGCCGGTGGTCGCGGTCCTGGAGGTGCGGTCATGACGGCCACTGAACTCACCAACCAGGACCGGGCGTTGATGGATCCTGCGTCCGTCGACGACATCGAATGGGCCGTACGGCTGCTGGCCGCCACGCCCACCCACGAGGGCCGCGACCGCGAACTGCTGCACCAATGGGCCCGTAAGGCCGACGAGTTCGGGTCCCGACTCGCCGCCGTCACGTCCACGGCACGCGTGGTCGAGCGGGGCGGCGGTCTGGAGCGGATGCTGCTGGCCCGCTACACGTCACGGCCTCCGACGGTCGAGCTCTACACCGACACGCTCGCCCTCGCCGAGGAGTTGGTCGACGCCCGCGGCTGGCGCGGCTGGTACCCGCCGGGCTCGGTGCGCGCGGCCGCGCTCGCCCATGAGGCCGTGCACGCCCACTTCCACCACGGCCCGGCGAAGGCCGCGCTCAAGCAGGCCCTCGGCCACACCGTGCTGCGCCTCGGACGCCACCGCGTGACCGGTCATGTCGCCGGCGCGGAGGAGGTCGCCGCGCACGCCTACGCCCGAACCGTCTGCGGACTCGGCCGCAGCCCCCTGCTCCTCACCGCCGCGCTCCGTGCGGCGCTCACCCGGCCCGGAAGAGAGAAGTGACCCATGGGTGTCGTCATCCTTCTCGTCATGGCGGCCGGCGTCGCCCTGATGCTCACTCGCAGACTGCCCACCGCCTTCGCGCTTGCCCTGCTCGCCGTCTGCATCGCCTTTCTCGCCGGGGCACCCTTCACCGGCAAGGACAGCGTGCTGGACACCGTCCTCCAGGAGGGCGCGCCGACCCTGGCCGCCACCATGATCGCGATCATTCTGGGCTCCTGGCTGGGCAAGCTCCTCGACGAGACCGGCATCGCGGGCACACTCGTCCGCAAGATCGTCGAGTTCGGCGGTGACCGCCCGACCGTCGTGGCCCTCGGTGTCCTCGCCGTGTCCGCGCTCGTCGGAACGGTGACCGGCTCGGCACCCGCCGCCATGCTCGCCGGCATCATCGGCATCCCCGCCATGATCGCCGTCGGCGTGCCCAAGGTGACCGCCGCGGGCACGGTGCTGATGGGCATCGCCGTGGGCATCCCCTTCGAGCTGCCGCTGTGGCAGTTCTTCTCCACCGCGCTGGAACTGCCGATCCCGACCGTGCGCGGCTTCATGGTGAAGCTCTTCCCGTTCGCACTCGTCGCCGCCCTCGCGTTCGTCCTCGTCGAGACACGACGGCGTGGCACCGAGCACGCCTGGTCGCTCAAGTCCGTGGACACGAAGCCTCGTTCACGGCGCGAGGAGCTTGGCGACGCACCCTGGTACGCGCTGCTCGCCCCCGCCGTCCCGCTCGTTCTCGCCCTGGGCTTCGAACTCGCCATCATTCCCTCGCTGTTGGCGGGAGTCCTGTACGCACTGGTCACCACGACCCGGCCCGGCGGGATGAACAAGCGGCTGCTGCGCACCCTGTACGGCGGCTTCGAGGTGGCCGCCCCGCCGCTCGTCCTGTTCATCTCCATCGGCATCCTGCTCGCGGCGGTGAAACTGCCCGGCGCCGTCGACGCACTCGAACCGCTCGTCAAGTCCGTCAGCCCGCACAACCCCGTGCTGTTCGTCCTCGTCTTCACGCTCCTCGTCCCGCTGTGCCTCTACCGCGGCCCCCTCAACGTGTTCGGGCTCGGCGCGGGCATCGCCGGCGTCCTCATCGCCACCGGCATCTATCCCGCGGCCGCCGTCCTCGGCATGGCCACCTCGTACAACCAGGTGTTCGGCGTCGCCGACCCCACCAGCACACAGACCGTGTGGAGCGCCCAGTACGCGGGCGTCACTCCCCAGCAGGTCATGGTGCGCACCCTGCCGTACGTCTGGGCGGTCGCCCTCGGCGGCCTGTGCGTCACCGCCGCCACCTACCTCTGAGCCGCACACCTTCTGGCATTGGAGACCACCATGCACGAGCAGCACCTCGACCGGCGTCTCTTCCTGCGAGCCACCGCCGCCACCGGAGCCGCCCTCACCGTCGGGACGGCCCTGGGCGCCCAGCCCGCGGCCGCGGCACCCGGCGGATTCCCCGACTACACTTACGTCCGCACGCTTCTGACGCCGTCTCAGCTGAAGTACAACCCCACCGGCGAGATCATCTTCCCCTGCATCAGAGGCGTCTACGACAAGCTGAGCTCCCCGCTCGGCCGCTACTACCTGTACTACGCGCCGCACGACGCGCCCGGTGGGATCTGCCTGGCGTACGGCAACTCGCTGGAAGGGCCGTTCACGGAGTACCCGTCGAACCCGATCGTCCGCAACAACTGGTCGCCGCACTACTCCGTCAGCCATGTCTCGTCCCCCCATGTGCTGTGGAACGAGGACGCCAAGGAGTTCTGGCTGTACTTCCACGGCGAGAACACCACGACCCGCCTCGCCCGCTCGGCCGACGGGATCCACTTCACGTACGACAAGGTCGTCCTGTCGGCATCCATGCTCCCGGCAGGCACCAACGAGACGTCGTACGCCCGGGTCTTCCGCCACGACCTGCCCTCGCGCGGCGCCCGCTACGTGATGGTCTTCATGCTGAACAACACCACCAACCACCGTGACATCCACTGGGGTTGGTCCGCCGACGGCCGCACCTGGACCTACGACCAGACGCCGCTGGTCCGGCACGGGGACGTCGGCGCCGTCAACGTGGGCGGCCCGCACCTTCTCTACCGCAACGGCAGCACCTACGTCGTCTACAACAAGGACAAGGAGAGCGGCGGCGACATCATGATCACCGAGGTCGGCAACGACTTCAGCAAGCGCAGCCACCTCGGCGTCTTCTACAACTCCCGCAGCACGGCTCCGGAGAACGGCCGCTCCGCGGCACCGACCTTCGGCACCGACGGCGGCGTCCCGTACATGATCTACGAGGCGGGCGAGAGGCTCGCGGGAGCCATAGCGGTGGCCCGGGGCTGACTCGGCAGGTCAACTCCCCGCTGACGTCGGGAGGTCGTCAGCGGGGAGAGACCCGCCCCCCTCACCGCACCACCGCCTCCAGCCAGAACGCCTTGCCCTTCGAGGTGTTCTCGGACAGGTCGATCGGCAGTCCCTCGGTGCGCAGCCGCTCGCCGGTGAACTCCCCCTTCGCGGCGTGGGCTTGGCTGCCGTCGTCATCGATCGTGATGTCGGTGACGGCGTAGGTCGTACGGTCGTCCAGCCAGCGCACCTTCGCGTCGACAGCGGTCTGCGGTGTTCCGGCCGCGGTCGCGATGAGGAGCGCGGTACCGCGCCGGTCGTCGGCCCACATCCACACGTACGGGCCCTTGCCGCTGTCCCACTCCGTCGTGTCCCAGCCCAACCCCAGGTACACCGGCAGGAACTGGCCGTCCGTCAGAGTGGTGATCTCGGGCCGTCTGCGCCAGGCGTTGAAGACGCCCATCAGCTTCACGGCCGCCTCGGGCCACTTCGCCGCGTCGCCGGGGTCCTGGCCGAACTTGACCGCGCGGACGGCCATGTAGGAGTAGTAGTCCTCCATGCGGCCTGTCATCCTGCCGCCGTTCATGTACGTCGCCCCCATCGGCAGGTGCCCGAACGCGGTGAGCGCCGTGCGCAGCGACAGGTCCTCTCCGGTGACACCTCCGTTGGAGGTGTTCCAGCCGTTGTACGCGATGTGCAGCAGGCCGTTGTTGCGGTCGCCCTGGGTGGGGGCGATGTCGAGTTCGCTGGTGAGCTTGGGCAGGTACTGAGGGTTCTTCGTCACCAGGTCGTTGAGCATCGTCCTGGTGAGGACGGCCTTGCGGTAGACGTTGTCGCCCGCGCGGGAGTAGGCGGTCGTCTGCTCGTTCTGCCAGTACTCGGTGAGGTCGATCATGTGCTGGGTGACGCCGTAGTCGTTGAGCAGCGTCTCGATCTGGCCTCTCTTATAAGCGAGTTGGGCCGGGTCGGCGAGGTCGCGGCCCTTGAGGTGGCCGTCCCCCGTCAGGCAGAACCACAGACCGAAGCCGAGTCCGTTGTCCTTGAGGGTCTTCGAGAGCGTGGCCAGGCTGGTGATGGACTTCTTCATCGAGTCGCTGGGTTCGATGGAGTCGCGCGTGGTGTTCCAGTAGTCGTCGAGCATCACCATGTCGAGGCCGGCCCGCCTGGTCTGCGGGATGACCGTGTCGTAGTAGTAACCGGCGGGCAGTTCGTGGCCCGGGCCGCCGCGGTAGTCCCAGTCGTTCTGATGGAAGAGCGTCGTGGTGTGGTGGTACTTGAAACGCTTGCGGAAGTGCAGTTCGTCGGCCATCTTGCCGTCGACGACATCCCCCTTGAACACGGTCAGGTTCACCGCGAGGTACTCGAACTCCTCCCCGGGCAGCAGCGTCAGCTGAAGCGATTCGGGGTGCGTGTCCACGGAGACGGTGTCCTGCTCGTGCCAGGCGTTGATGCCCGCGAAGGGCGGCAGCATGTAGTCGGTCGGGTGGTTGCCGTTGCCGCGCTGCGTCTTCCAGTTGAGCTCGGGGCTCACGCTCCAGCCGTGCCCGGTGTCGTACACGGTGAGGGCCTTCTTCGGCCAGGACCTTCCGACGGGTTCGGTGCTCAGCGGGCCGCGGGTGCTGAACCACTTCATGTTCGGGACGTAGTGGAGGGTGTGCGGCTCGTCCGGCAGCCGTAGTTCGATCACGGTGGAGCGGGTGAGGGTGAGTTCGCGGGACGTGTCCTCGTTGCGTACGAGGGTGAAGTAGCGCAGGCCCGCGTCGCCGTCGTAGATCTCGAAGACCAGGGTGACGCGGAAGGGGCGGGGCACGGTCCTGCTCAGGGGGATGCGGACGCGCTCCCCTACCCGCCAGGATCTCTCCTTCGTGCGTACGGCGATGAGTTCCCTGGTCGTGGCTCCCAGGCGCCAGCCTCCGTCGTCCGCGCGGACGGTGTCGGTGCCGTCGAGTTCGTGGGCGAAGAGCAGCGAGGGGGCGCTCAAGTAGTCGTTTCCCGCCCGCTTGTTCAGGATTCGCGTGAGGTGGATTCCGCCGTTCCGGTAGGTCACGGTGGCACGCAGGGAGTCGTTCTCGAAGGTCCAGTCCCTGGATCTGTGCCGGATGGTGTCCGACACCGCGGCGGCCGATCCGGTTCCGGCCGCGAGGAAGGCGGCCGAGGCCGCGCCGAGGAAGAGACGGCGGCTCACAGGAGACATGCGGAGATCACCCTTCGGAGGAGGGAGGCTCGGTGCGGAGTTCAACCGCCGTGATGGCGAAGGCCAGCGGCCCCGGCAGGAGCGGGGCGAGCAGCGGCAGCATCCACAGGAAGGCGGCGCACAGACCGACGGCCGCCGCGACCAGGACGCAGCCCGCCGGATCGGCGACGGAGCGTGTCACGGCCCGGTGCAGGGCCGGACGCCAGCCGCGCGCCGCCTCCGGATCCGCGGCGGCGCGCAGAGCGAGGACGAGCCCTGCTGCCGCGAGAGCGGTCAGTGCCCAGGCCACCGGGCGGGCGCCCGGCAGGCCCGCCCCGGCGAGCGTGAGGTCGAGGACGACCAGGGCCAGAGCCGCGAAGACCGTCACGCCGGCCAGCAGGGAACGGAGGAGTCCGTGGGCGCGGAGCTCGGCGGCGTACTCCCCCAGTGTCACCGGACGGTCCTCGCGGATCGCGCGCCGCAGGAGGGCGCAGGCCGCGGCCAGTGCCGTCGGAGCTGTGACGAGTGGCAGGGAGGCGAGTGTCGCGGCCAGGCCGACGGCGAGCATGTCGGCGAAGAGGGTGAAGCGAGGCCCGAACAGCTCGCCCGGCTCCCGGCGTTCGGAGACGAAGGGACGCACGGCTCAACCCTTCAGTCCGGAGGTCGCCATGCCCTGCACCAGATAGCGCTGGAAGGCGAAGAAGAACAGCACGATCGGCACGATCGAGATCACCGACATCGCGAACATCGGGCCGTACGCGGAAGTGCTGGACTGGTCGACGAAGTTGCGCAGGGCCAGTGTGATCGTGAACTTCTCCGGGTCGAAGAGGTAGATCAGCTGGGTGAAGAAGTCGTTCCAGGTCCAGATGAAGGTGAAGATCGCGGTGGTGATCAGCGCGGGCCGGGTGAGCGGCAGGACCACCGACCAGAAGATCCGGAACGGTCCGCATCCGTCGATGCGGGCGGCCTCGTCCAGTTCGCGGGGCAGGCCGCGCATGAACTGGACGATGAGGAAGACGAAGAACGCCTCCGTGGCAAGGAACTTGGGCAGGATCAGCGGCCAGTAGCTGTCCACCATGCCGAGCTTGTTGAAGATGATGTACTGCGGGATCAGCACGGCGTGGTGCGGCAGCATCATCGTCGCGATCATGAAGCCGAACATCGGACCCCGCATGCGGAAGCGCAGCCGGGCGAAGGCATAGGCGGCCAGCGAGCAGGACACGACGTTCCCGATGACCGAACCCAGGCTGATCAGAAGAGAATTGGTCAGGAGCCGGGTCACGGTGACTCCGCTGACACCGTCCAGGGCGGTGGTGTAGTTCGCCCACACGAGGTGGCTCGGCAGCAGCTTGAGGCTGGTGAGGACCTCGTCCGCCGGTTTCAGCGACGTGGCGAGCAGCCAGGCCAGCGGGTAGAGCAGGACGAGCAGCGCGGCCAGCAGTCCGATGTGCTTCGCGACGGTCGCGGTGCGAGTTCGGCCGTGCTTGCTGGTGAGGACGGGCGCGGTCGTGGCCATCAGGCCCCCTCGTTGGCGTAGAAGACCCAAGAGCGCGAGGTCTTGAAGAGGATGAGCGTGACCGCGCCGATGGCCAGGAGCAGGACCCATGCCATGGCGGAGGCGTAGCCCATGTGCGAGGCGGTGAAGCCGCGTTCGTAGAGGTAGAGCGTGTAGAAGTTGGTCGAGTCGGCCGGGCCGCCCTTGCCGCCGCTGATCGCGAAAGCGGGGGTGAAGACCTGGAAGGACTGGATGGTCTCCAGGACCAGGTTGAAGAAGAGCACCGGGGACAGCATCGGCAGCGTCACGGACACGAACCGCCGCCACTGTCCCGCGCCGTCGAGTGCCGCGGCCTCGTACAGGTCGGCCGGGATCTGCTGCAGCCCGGCCAGGAAGATGACCATCGGGGCGCCGAACTGCCAGGCGGAGAGCAGGGCGACGACGAACACCGCGAGGTGGGGGTCGGACACCCAGCCGCCGGTGTGGATGCCCATGGAGGACAGCAATTCGTCCACGGTGCCGCCGTCGTTGTAGAGCGCGCGCCACACCAGCGCGATCGACATACTCGCACCGAGCAGTGAGGGGGCGTAGAAGGCCGAGCGGTAGAACCCCTTCGCCCCGCGCGTTCTGCTGAGCAGCAGCGCGACGCCCAGCGCGAGGGCCAGTTTGAGCGGTACGGCGACCACGACATACAGGAGCGTGGTGCCCACCGACCGCCAGTAGCGCGGGTCCGCGGTGAACATGTCGGTGTAGTTGCGCAGCCCCACCCACTTGGGGGCGTCGAAGAGGTTGTAGTCGGTGAACGACAGGTACAGGGACACGGCCATCGGCGCGAGCGTCAGGAGGACGACCCCGAGGATCCACGGGGAGAGGAACACGTAGGCGGGACCCTGTCGTTCACCGCGCCCACGGCGTTCCCGGGGTGTCGCGGAGGCGGGTGCGGTACGGGGCCTGGCGGCCGTGGCGGTCATCGCAGCTCCCTCTTCGCCTCGGCCACGAAGTCCTCGGCGGCCGTCCGCGGGCTCTGCATCTCGTAGACGACCCGCTGGTAGGTGCGGGTGAAGGCGACCTGGAGGACGACGTCCCCGCGCGGTGGTGCCATGGGCGGCGCTTCCGTGCCGTAAGCGGCGATCTTCCGCCCGTAGTCGAAGACCTCCTTCTCCGCGCCGGTGAGGCCCTTGCCGATCGCCGCGGCGATCTGCTGGTTGGGCGGTGTGGAGCGGGTGACGCCGAGGATCGTGCCCGCGTCGGGGTCGTTGAGCAAGAAGTCGATCAACTCGGCGGCCTCCTTGGGATGTTGGGATCCCGCGCCCACGCCGATGAGCATGGTCGGCTTGAAGTACTGGCCCACCCTGCCGTCGGTGGTGGGTACGGGCGCGAGGTGGACGTTCTCGCCGAGCAGCGGCGGATAGCCGAGGAAGGGGGCGTCCCAGTTGAAGTCGGTCGCCGCCAGCCCCCGGCCCATCGGGGTGTCCTCGACGGCGCCGCCGATCTGGGCGGTGTCCTTGGCCTGCGAGACGATGCCCTGGCGGCGCAGCTTGTCGGTGAAGGTCCAGAACTCGGTCAGGTCGTCGGCGGTGAAGCCGAGTTGGTGCTGGGAGGCGTAGAGCTCCTTGCCCTTGCCGCGCAGCCAGGTCTCGAAGGCGTCCTCGTTCACGCCGATGTCGGAGAGGCCGGTGTAGGCGTGCCCGTTGGGGCCCTTCATCCCGAGCGCGCTGACCTTCTTGCCCGCCTCGGCCCAGTCGTCCCAGGTCCAGCCGGGCCGGGGCGCCGCGACTCCGGCCTTCTCGAAGACCGCGGAGTCGTAGACGATTCCGGTCGATCCCTTGCCCATCGGGAGGGCGTACTGCCGGCCCTCGTAGACGCCGGTCCGGGTCAGGCCCTCGTCTAAGCCGGCGGTCCGCAGCGTGTGGTTCCTGACGTAGGGGCCGAGGTCCAGGAGTGTGCCGCTGCCCGCGTACTGGGAGATCTGCCGGTAGTCGAGCTGTGCCACATCGGGAAGGTCGCCACCCGCCGCCTGTGTGGCGAGCTTCTGCACATACGCCTCGTAGCCGGCGAAGGAGGTGCGCACCGTGACGCCCGGGTGCCTCTCCTCGAAGAGGTCCACGGCGTCGTTGGTGCGTTGCGCGCGGTCCTCGTTGCCCCACCAGGTGAAGGTGAGCGTCACTCTCCCGCCCGCTTCGGTGCTCGGCCCGTCGGCGCTGGAGCATCCGGTGAGGCCCGCGAGGAGCAGGGCGAGCGCGGCGCCTGCGGCGGCGCCGAGGGTGCCTCGCCTCCGGCGGATGCTGGGTCGTGTCATTCCGGTGCCTCCTGGGCGTGACTTGGACATCGTTGTCGGAGGTCAGGAGCGGGAGCCCTCCCCGGCGGAGCGTGCGGGACGGTCGGCCGGGAGCCCGTGGGTCGCCGTCGGCGGTCGTCGCCGGTCACCAGCGATGGCAACGTTGCCATCGCGGGAAGGGAGGCGCGGTGTGCGCATCATCGGGAGGGTCTCTCCATGGGCGGGCGGATGGCGTGGTGGGGGACACGGCTGTCGGACCGTGCGGGATGAACGGCGGGCCATGGCAAGCGCTTTCACCTCCGGAAAACGTAGGTGCCGTTCGTCCGGCCGGTCAACGGTGCTGCAGGAGTTACTTGCCTGGACCGGAGGTGCGCGCAGGCCGGGAGTCGGACGCGATCCGCCGATATTCGCGAGGGGCTCCAGGAGTCTTGACGTGCGCAGGGGGCGACCACAGAATGACCGCACACCCTGACAACGTTGTCGAAAGGTCGCGTCGATGTCGCCGATGTCGCAGCACGCCGTGGGGTTCACCCGCCGTCAAGCCATGCTGCTACTCGGCGCTTCCAGCACCGCGACCGCCTTCCCGTTCACCTTCGGCGCGGGCCGGGCCTCCGCCGCGACAACCACGGCCGCCCCAGGAGCGGACCCCGTCTCCGACACGTACCACCGCGTCCTGCTCTCGCACACCCGCTGGTCGGAACAGCAGTGGGACCCGGCCCAAGGCCACTACACCGACAAGGACTTCGGCTTCGCCGTCGTACTCGGCAACGCCGTCCTGCTGACCCGTGGCGCGTACGACGCCGAGCGTGCCGGAGTCGACAAGGACACCCTGCACGCCAGGACCCTCGCCACCGTGAAGCACTTCGCGGCCTCCAACCGGCTGGCCGGCGGCACCCAGTGGGGGCGGAAACTGTTCTGGGACACCACCTTCCAGTCGTACTTCGTACTCGCGGCCCGCCTGCTGTGGGACGACCTCGATGAGGCGACGCGCCGGAACGTCGACACCATCGCCCACGAACAGGCGCAGTTCACCGCGCAGTTGGGCACGGGCGACGATCCCGACTCCGGTGGCTGGACCCCGCACGGCCTGAGCGGGGGGTTCGAGGGCGACACCAAGCTGGAGGAGATGGGGGTCTACACCCAGTCACTGGCCCCCGGGCTGGCCTGGGCGAGCGATGATCCGCGGTACGAGGCATGGCGCGCCGCGTTCGGCAGGTGGAGCCGCAACGAGGCCGGCCTGCCTGCCGCCGACCTCGCCAACCCGGCCCGCGTGGACGGCGTCGCCGTCAGCGCGAACACCGCTCAGAACCTCTATGACACGTTCATCGTCGAGAACCACGGCTCGTTCGGCCCGCACTACCAGGAAGAACTCTGGCGTACTTCGGGACGCAACAGCGCCCACTTCCTCGCCGCGGGCCGCGACCTGCCCGAGGTGCTCACGGCGCAGCCGAACGCCGGGCCGTTGTGGCGCACCCTGCTCGGTGTGATGAGCGACGCCGGAGAGCCCCTGATGCCGATGGTCGCCGATCGCGAGCACCTCTACGGCCGGGACGTCATTCCGCTCGCCTTCCTGGCCCAGGTCGTCGGCGACCGTGCGGCGGCCCGCTGCGAACTGGCCCTGGCCGAGCGGCTGGAGGCGTATCAGGAGTACCCGCCGCAGTACCGCCTCGCGAAGTTCTCGGGCGAGTCCAAGTACGAGCCGGAGGCCCGAGCCGAACTGGCCATCAGCTACCTGCTGCACGAGTGGCGGGCCCGGTCGGGGCAGGCACCGGTGCGCCCCCTGTCACAGCGCGAGCTCTTCGAGGAGGCGAGCGGCGTCACCGACCACGGCCCGGGTCCCGGCCTCGTCTCCCATCAGTCACCGGGCGCGTGGTCCGGCGTGGTCAGCAAGCCCGGCTTCGTGAAGTTCGCCTGGCAACCGGCCCATGACGACTGGCTGTTCGCACTCAGCGGTACGACACCGATGTTCCTGCCGAGCACCGGCGCCGGGGTCACCGAGCGTTCGGTCGTCACGTACTCCCTGCCGCGGGACGGGTTCGACGGCAGCGCGAGCATGCTCACGCTCGACAGCGGGTTCGCGGGGTTCACCACGTTGCCGTCCGGCGCCGTCGTGTACGCGACCTCCGGGACGGCGTACGGCGAGGGCCACTTGGAGGTGCACAACCTGGCCATGCCAGGGATGCCGGGGCTGAGCGGGAGCCGCACCTATCGGGTGGCCGAAGGGAGCACGACGGTCGTCGCCGGGAGCGGTGCCACCACGTCCGCCGGCCCGCGCGTCGACGAACTCACCTTTCCCCGCGGCCGGTTCCGTCATCTGCGCATGCTCGGTGTACGTCCCGACCCGTCGTACGGCTATTCGCTGTACGCCTTCGAGATATGTGACGGAGCCTCGGGCCCCGACCTGGCGCGCGAGGCCGGGGCGACCGCCTCCGCCTCCTCCTTCGACCCGGGCAAGGAGCCCGCGCTCGCCGTCGACGGTGTCCCCACCAGCCGCTGGGCGGTGTCGCGCGCGGACCGTCCACGGGCGGACAGCTGGATCGCGGTCGACCTGGGAGCGTCCCGGGAGGTGGACCGGGTGACGCTTCGCTGGGAGGCCGCGGCGGGCCGTGCGTACCGGATGCAGGGATCGGCCGACGGGCAGCAGTGGACCGATCTGGGCGCCTGGCCGCGACCGGACCTCACCAGCCGCGGCGGCTGGCTGGACATCGACGGCCGCGCGGGGCTCCTGGTACGAGGCGGCGCCAACCCGCTCTCGGTGTACGGCGACACGGTCGTCCTCTCCGACGGACCGGCCGAGAGCACGCTGGTCGAGGCGCTCCCCGGCGCGACGACCGAGGAACTGCGTACCGCGGCCGCCCGCCAGGCCCCGTCGGCGGAATCCGCACAGGTGCGGGCAGCCGTCACCGACCACCACCTGAGCCTGTTCAACCTCTCCTCGGAGCCCGTGACCACCACGGTGACGATCCCGGGTTCGCGTGCCGAGGGAATCCGCCTCTACCAAGGCGTCCAGACCGTCACCGATTCGGGCACGGCCTTCCGCGCCGAACTGCCCGCCACCGCTGCCGCCCTGGCGCCTGTACGCATCGTCCTCTCCGGCGCCCGCATTCCCGCCGGGCTCCGCGCCGAGGTACTCGACGGCCGCACCGTACGCCTCACCGGCCCCTCCTGCCGCCTCACCGTCTCGGCACAGGGCAGGAGCCTCGACGTCACGGTCCGTACGGGCCGCACGACCACCGTCACCGTGCCGCGAGCCACGGAATACCCCCTCGCCGACCTGGCACTCGGCCGCACCACCTTCCCGACCGCGCCGTTGCCGCCGGGCATGACGGACCCCGGGGCCGCGGTCGACGGCGACCCGGGCACCGCGTGGAAGCCCGGTCCCGACGGTCGCATGGTCGTCGACCTGGGTTCCGAACAGCACATCACCGAGATCCGGACCCAGTGGCGAGGGGGCCATACCCCGGCATCCCAGGCCGAGTTCAGCCTGGACGGCCGTACGTACGGTGGCGCGGCGCACCTGTCGGCGCACGGCGTCCTGCGCACCGACCGCACGGCTCGCTACGTGGCGCTGCGGGTCCTCGGGGCGGCTACGGGGCCTGTCTCACTCGTCGCCCTGAATATCGCGTAGGAGCGGCCGCACCGGGTCCGGCGGGCGGGCCTCCCGGCCGCCGTTCCCGGCAGGGAGTCACCGCTCAGGAGACGGGCTCAGGTTCCTTGCGGTCCGCCGGTGCCGCCTTCCGGAGGCTGCTCCCCTCGACGTCCAGGTCGGGCAGGATCCGGTCCAGCCAGGCCGGCAGCCACCAGGCACCCCGCCCCGCGAGGGCGAGTACCGCCGGTACGAGCGTCATGCGGACGGCGAAGGCGTCGATGGCCACGCCGACGGCCAGGGCGAACGCGATGGGTTTGATGAGGGAGTCGTCCAGGGGGAAGAACCCGGCGAAGACGGTGAACATGATCAGGGCGGCCGCGGTGACAACCCGAACGCTGTGCCGTGCGCCGTCGACGACCGACTGGCGGGCCCGGCCGGTGTGGGCCCATTCCTCGCGCATCCCGGACACGAGGAACACCTCGTAGTCCATGGCCAGTCCGAACAGCACGCCGATCAGGATGATCGGCAGGAAGCTGACGACCGGACCGCTGTGGGGCACGTCGAGGACGTCGGCCAGCCAGCCCCACTGGAAGACGGCGACGACCAGACCGAGCGAGGCGCCCACCGAGAGCAGAAAGCCGACGGCTGCCTTGACGGGGATGACCAGCGACCGGAAGACGATCATCAGCAGGAGCAGGCTGAGGCCGACGACGATGGCGACGAAGGGCAGCAGGGAGTCGCTGAGGCGGTTGGAGACGTCGATGTTGACGGCGGTGGTGCCGGTGACGGCGACAGAGGCGCCCGTGGTGTCACGGATGTCGGGCGCGGCCTTGCGGATCTCGCGGACAAGTTGGTCGGTGCGGACGCTGTCGGGGCCGGAGGCGGGGAGGACGGTGATGACGCTCTGCGTCGGGTCGCTGGTGGGCTGGGGCGGCAGGACGGCCTTGACGTCCTTGAGGGTCCCCAGCTTCTGGGCCACCTGAGCGCCGGCCTGTGAACTCGTGGCAGCCGTACCGTTGTTGGTCTCGACGAGTACGAGCAGTGGGCCGTTGAAGCCGGGACCGAACTTGTCGCTGATCGTGTCGTAGGCCTTGCGCTCGGTGGAGGCGTGTGGCGCGGAGCCGTTGTCGGGAAGGGCCAGGCGCAGGTCCATGGCGGGCAGCGTGAGGGTCACCAGGATGCCCACGACGGCGAGCACGGTCAGCAGCGGCTTGGCGATGACCCATTTCGTCCAGCGGGTGCCCATGGTGGCGCGGCCGGTGGCCCCCTCCGTGTCGGCGGACCCATCGGCATCGGTGGCTCCCTCGGCGTCGGCGGCCCGCCGGCCGGCGCGGCTGCCGGACTTGGGGGCGAGCCGCGAGCCGGCGAATCCCGCGACGGCGGGGACCAGGGTGATCGCGGCCAGTACGGCGATCAGGACGGCGCCGGCGGCACCGAGACCCATCGTCGTCAGAAACGGGATGCCGATGATGCTCAGCGCGGCGAGCGCGATGATCACGGTGACGCCGGCGAAGACCACGGCGCTGCCGGCCGTGCCGACGGCCAGCGCGACGGATTCCTTCGGATCGGTTCCGCGGGCCAGTTGCTGTCGGTGGCGCGAGAGGATGAACAGGACGTAGTCGATGCCGACGGCCAGGCCCAGCATCAGGGCGAGCGTGACGGCCGTGGAGGAGATGCTGACCGCGGGCGCGAGAGCGAGCAGCCCGGCCAGACCGACTGCCACGCCGATCAGCGCGGGCAGCAGTGCCATGCCGGCGGCCAGCAGCGAACCGAACGTGACGACGAGGACGAGCAGTGCCACGGCCACGCCGATGATCTCCGACGGACCGACGTGAACACCCTTGCTGCTGAAGACGGAACCGCCCACCGATGTCCGCAGCCCGTCGGTCTCGGCCGCCCGGGCCGCGTCCTCGATCGCGTCCACCGATGACGTACGGACCTCCGCGATCTGCACGGGGTACTGGACCTGGACGATCGCCGTGGTCCGGTCGGCCGAGACGGCGCCGGAGGCCTGCGGGTCGACGACCTCGCCGACCTGGGGCGCCTGCTCGGCTTCCGCCACCGCCTCGGCGATGGCCGCCGTGTAGGGGGCTTCGGTGACCTGGCGGCCCTCGGGCGCGGTGAAGACGATCTGGGCGCTCGCACCCGAGGCTTCCGGAAGGGTCTTGCTCAGGCTGTCCAACGCACGCTGCGATTCGGTGCCCGGCACCGAGAAGCGGTCGTCGAGCTTGCCGCCGAAGACACCGACGCACGTGATGAGCGCGGCCAGCACGAAGAGCCATATCCCCAGGACGAGCTTTCGGTGTCGGTAGGCGCTGTGGCCCAGCCGGTGAAGCAGGACGGCCATGACGAACTCCCTCGAACGGTATCGGTGGGCCGACTTTATCACCTGCTCAAGTCACTTGAACGAGTCACTCGACCTCAACTCTTGCCCACTGTGGCACAAGTGCAGGTCAGACGATTGAAGTAGACGACAAAATCACCCGACCTTGTCGCATGACAATGTCGCCTGTAGGTTATCCATCGACCGCTTCACCGCTGGGAGCCGAGGAGTGACCATGACCAGTACGCACAGCACCCGGAACACCGAAAGGCACTGGCGTCGGGAAGCCGACGTCGTCGTGATCGGCGCGGGGCTGGCCGGGCTCACCGCGGCGCGGAAGCTCGTCGCCGCAGGCAAGTCCGTGGCCGTCCTGGAGGCCCGCGACCGGGTCGGCGGCCGAGTGCTCAACCACGACCTCGGCGACGGCCAAGTGACCGAGATCGGCGGGCAGTTCGTCGGCCCCACCCAGGACCGCATCCTGGCGCTGGCCAAGGCGGTCGGCGTAGCCACGTACAAGGCCGCCGTGCCCGGCGAGCAGGTCTACGTCCGCGACGGCAAGGCCAAGAGGTTCTCCGGGCACACTCCCCCGGACCTGCTCGCGCTGCCGGACATGGGCATCGCGCTGGCCCGCATCGGCCAGGCGGCCGGCAAGGTGCCCCCGGCGGCGCCGTGGCGGGCCCCGAACGCCCGTGACCTGGACGGCATGACCTACGAGACCTGGCTGCGCAGGGCCGAGATCACCGGTGACGCCGTCGACCTGATCAACATCTTCCTCAACTCCGCGTACGGCGGCGAGGCGCGCGACGCGTCGGCGCTGTTCAGCCTCTGGTACGTCTCGACCTTCGGCGACGAGACCCGTCCGGGCACCATGGAGCGCGGCACCGGCACCTCCGGCGGTGCGCAGGACAGCCGCTTCGTCGGCGGCTCCCAGCTGGTCGCGACCCGGCTGGCCGAGCAACTCGACGGCCGCGTCCACCTGTCGGCCCCGGTACGCCGGATCAGCCAGGACGGCGACGGGGTCACCGTGATCTCCGACGCCGGCGACTGGCGGGCCGGCCGCGTGATCGTCGCCGTACCGCCGGTCCTGGCCTCAAAAATCGTCTGGGACCCGCTGCTGCCGCCGCAGCAGGGGCAGCTGTTCCAGCGGCTGCCCTTCGGCACCCTCATGAAGTGCGTGGCCGTCTACGACACACCGTTCTGGCGGGCCGAGGGCCTGTCCGGGATGGGCCTGCTGCGGGGAGGTTCGCCGATCCGCGAGATGTTCGACAACAGCCCGCCCGACGGCGGACCGGGCGTGCTCATGGGATTCCTCGGCGGCAAGGAATGGCGCAAGTGGGCGCACCGCCCGGCGGGCGAGCGCCGCGGCGCGGTGCTGCGCTCCTTCGCCCAGGTCGTCGGGGAACGGGCCTACGACGCCGTCGACTACGTCGAGCAGGACTGGACCGCCGAGCAGTGGACCCAGGGCGGCCCGACGTCCGTGGCCGCCCCCGGCGTGCTGACCGAGTACGGGGAGTGGATGGGCCGGAGCTTCGGACGCGTGCACTGGGCGGGGTCCGAGTTCTCCCCCTACTGGAACGGCTTCATGGACGGCGCGGTCCGCTCCGGCGAGCACGCCGCCACCGAACTGCTCGACCACAGCTGAACGAACTGAACGAACTGAACGAACCACAGAAGCAGGAGAACCCCTCATGACCAAGTTCCACGTCACCGAACACGCCGTCATCGACGCCCCCGTAGAGCGCGTCTGGGAGGTCGTCTCCCGCACCGACCGCTACGCCGAGTGGGTCGCCGGCGCCATCGAGGTCACCGACCACCACGGCATCGCCACCGTCGGCAGGACCTACGCCGAACGCAACCGCACCGTCGGCCCGCTGCGCACCGACTCGGTGTGGACCGTGGTGGAGATCGATCCCACGAGGCGCCGCGTCGACACCGGGACGGGGTTCGCTCCGCTGAAGGAGGTGACCAGCATCTTCGAGTTCCAGCCGGTCCGGAGCACGGAGGGGAGGGACGCCACACGGATGACGTACCGGGTGGAATACGTCATCGGTCTCGGCCCGGCCGGACTCCTGCTGGACCGGATACAGCAGCCGGGCATGCGCGCGAACATGCGCGCCTCGATGGCCGGCCTGAACACCCTGATCCGCTCCGAGGCCGTCGACGCGCGCGGCTGACCACAAGCGAAGGGCGCACTCGTACCGTACGAGTGCGCCCTTCCTCGCGTCAGTTCACAGGTACGGGCACCAGGTCCAGCCGACCGTCGGCCATGGCCACCACGGCGGACACGAAGGCCTCGAGGCAGGTGCGCTCGGCCACCTCGTCCGGCAGCGAGAGGCGTTGCATCGTGAGCCCGTCGAAGCCGGCGAGGAAGAAGCGCGCGATCGTCTCCACAGGCTGGGCGAGGGGCCGGTCGGTGCGCTCCGCCGCCTCGGTGATCAGCCTCGCGGTCACCTCGGTCACCCCCCGGAAGTGGGCTTCGAGGGCCTCGCTCAGGGCCGGGGAGCGGAGCGCGAACATCATCAGCTCCGTGAGGAGCTGATGGCTCGCGGGCTGCTCCCGCACCGTCCGCCACAGCGCGGCCGCCAGCGCGCCGACCGTCTCCTCGAAACCGCCGTCGGTCGGCGCCGCCCGCTCGACCTGGGCCACCAGATCCTGCGTGAGCTGCTCCATGACCGCGCGGTACAGCCCTTCCTTCGTGCCGAAGGTGTAGTGCACCGTGGCCTGGGCCACCCCCAGCTCGGCGGCGATGGCACGCGTACTGCCGGCCGCGACCCCTTCCCTCGTCATGAAGTCGATGGCCGCTTTGATCAGCTGAGGACGGCGCTCGGCCGCGGAAACGTGAGCCATGACCTCATCATACCGACTTAGTCCTATGAACAAGTCGTCCGAACAAGTCGAATCCGCCGCGGCGGGAGGCCGCGACCGCGGCCGCTGAGGTCCGGTCCCTGGCCGCGCGGGTCAGTTCCCCCTGAACAGCGGGTGAATACGTTTCCTCCAACACCCGTGAATCGGGATGAACGAGGAGGCAGGCTCGTGCGAGAAAGCCAGTTTGATACATGTGTGATCGGGGCGGGACCCGCCGGGCTGGCGGTCGCGCGGGCCCTGGCGGAGCGCAATCTGCCGTACACGCATCTGGAGCGGCACACCGGGCCCGGCGGTATCTGGGACATCGAGAACCCCGGCAGCCCGATGTACGAGTCGGCCCACTTCATCTCCAGCAGGACCCTGTCAGGGTTCGGCGGATTTCCGATGCCCGACCACTTCGCGGACTATCCGCCGCACCGGCAGGTCCTGTCGTACCTGCGGTCCTTCGCCGACGCCTACGGGCTGACGGACCGGATCGAGTTCGGTGTCGAGGTCGCGGGCGTCGAGAAGAACGCGGACGGCACCTGGACCGTGACCCGGGCCGACGGACGGGAAAGCGTGCACGGGCAGGTCGTGGTGTGTACGGGCTCGCAGTGGCACCCCAACATCCCTGACATTCCCGGCGAGTTCGGCGGGGAGGTCCGGCACACCGTCGGCTATCGCAGCGCGGAGGAGCTGCGGGGCAAGCGGGTCCTGGTCGTGGGTGCGGGCAACTCCGGCTGCGACATCGCGTGCGACGCGGCCCGGACCGCGGACCACGCGGTGATCAGCATGCGGCGCGGGTACTGGTTCATTCCCAAGCACCTGTTCGGCCGACCCGTGGACACCATCTCCGACAGCGGGCCGCACCTGCCGATGTGGCTGGCGCAGCGGGTCTTCGGTGCCCTGCTGCGGATCATCAACGGCGATCCGACGCGGCTCGGGCTGCAGAAGCCGGACCACAAGCTGTTCGAGACCCACCCGGCCATCAACTCGATGCTGATCCACCACCTCCAGCACGGCGACATCACCGCCAGGCCCGGGATCGCCCGCGCCGAGGGCAGGACCGTGCACTTCACCGACGGCACGAGCGACGACTTCGACCTCGTCCTGCTGGCCACGGGCTACGTCCACAAAGTGCCGGTCGCGCAGAAGTACTTCGGTGCCGAGCAGCATCCCGACCTGTACCTGTCGTCGTTCTCGCGCGAGCACCTGGGCCTGTTCGGCATCGGGTTCATCGAGACCAACTCCGGCGCGTACCAACTCTTCGACGCCCAGGCGCAGTTGATCGCCGGGTATGTGTACGACGCGCAGCACGGGCTGCCGAACGCGGAGCGGTTCACCCAGATGATCCGCGCCGACCGGCCGGATCTGACCGGCGGGCTGAAGTTCGTCGCCTCGCCCCGCCACACCGGCTACGTCGACAGCGGGGCGTTCGTGAAGTACCTCGGCAAGGTCGCGGGCCGGATGGGCTGGCGTACTGAGGGCCGGCCGCCGGTGCGGTCCCCGCGCCGTGTGGAGGCGACGGCATGAGCCGGTTCGACTTCGCCGACAAGGTGATGCTGGTGACCGGGGGCGCGGGTGGCATCGGCAGCGCCCTGTGCCACCGCTTCGCCTCCGGCGGCGCCCGCTGTGTCGTCGTCGACATCGACGGGTTCCGTGCCGAGAAGGTGGCCGCTGAGCTGCCAGGCGCCGGGCACACGGGCATCGGCTGCGACCTGCTGGAACGCGCCCAGATGGAGCGGCTGTTCGAGCGGGTAGGTGACGTCTACGGCCGCCTCGACGTACTGGTCAACAACGTGGGCATGACGAGCGCGGAGCGCTTCGACGTCCGCAGCGTCGAGAGCATCGAGCGGGAGATCAGCCTCAACCTGACCTCCCCGCTGGTCGCGACCCGGATCGCGATCCCTCTGCTGAAGGCGTCTCGTGACGCCCGGGTGGTCACCACGGTCTCCCTCGGCGGGATCTTCCCGCTGGGCGAGACCCCGATCTACACGGCCTCCAAGTTCGGGCTGCGGGGCGCGATGCTCGCCATCGGCCTCGACCTCCGGAGCAAGGGCATCCTGGCCGGGTCGGTGCTGCCCTCGGCGACCGACACCCGGATGCTGCGTCAGGAGGCCGTGGACGGCGGGAACTCCATGCAGTTCCAGGACCCGCCGCAGCAGCCCGCCGACGTCGTGGCGGCCGTGGTGAGCCTGCTGGACAGACCACGCCTGGAGGCCTATCCCCGGCCCGGCGAGTCCCGTCTCGTGCGGTTCGCGATGCTCGTACCGAACCTGCTGCCCAGGATCTTCCCGCTGTTCCGCAAGCGCGGTGACCGCGGCATGGCCCGCTATCTGGAGGAACTCCGGCGCCGCGGACTGGCCCGACAGACCGACGGACACTGGGAGTTGGTGGAAGAAGCATGACCAGGAAAGAGACTTTGCACGTCGTCAACCCCGCCACCGGGGAGCCGATCATCGCCCTGCGCGCCGCCGGCGCCGACGACGTCACCAAGGCCGCCGAGCAGGCCCGACTCACCTACGAGGCCGGGACCTGGTCGCGGCTGCCGATCCGGGAACGCGGCGCCGTACTGCTCCGCCTGGCCGACCTGATGGAACGCGACGCCGAGATCCTCGCCCGGATGGACAGCGAGGACGCGGGCAAACCCATCACGGAGTGCCGTACGGGCGACGTACCCGGCGCGATCGAGTCGATCCGCTGGTTCGCCGAGGCGGCCGACAAGGTCTTCGGCCGGGTCGCGCCGAGCGGGCCCGACGGCCTCGGTCTCATGAGCCGCGAACCAGTCGGGGTCGGCGCGGCGATCCTGCCGTGGAACTACCCCCTCGCCATGACCGCCTGGAAGGTCGGCCCCGCCCTGGCAGCGGGCAACTGTCTGCTGGTCAAGCCCGCGGAGGTGACCCCGCGCTCCGCTCTGCACCTGGCCGCGCTGGCCGCCGAGGCCGGTCTCCCCGAAGGGGTGCTCACGGTGCTGCCCGGGTACGGCGGGGAGGCCGGGGCGGCCCTCGCTCGCGACCCCCTCGTACAAGCGCTCTCCTTCACCGGCTCCACCGCGACCGGCCGCCACATCCTCAAGGCCGCCGCCGACAGCAACTTCAAGCGCGTCTCCCTGGAGATGGGCGGCAAGAGCCCCCAGGTGCTGATGGCCGACGCGCTCTCCTACGGCGACGAGCTCATCGCCGACATGATCGAGGCCGCGTTCCTGACGATGGGGCAGAACTGCACGGCCGGCTCCCGTGTCCTGGTCCACCGCAGCATCGCCGAGGAGGTCGTGGAGCGGTTCACGGCCGCGGCGAAGGAACTCGTCGTCGGTGATCCGGCCGACCCGCGCACCCGGATGGGACCGCTCATCAACCGCGCCGCCTTCGACCGGGTCGCGGCAGCCGTGGAGGCCGCCCGGGCGGGCGGAGCCCAGATCCACACCGGCGGGCTGCCCCACGGACTGCCTCCGCGCGGCGCCTACTACCCGCCCACCGTGATCACCGGCGCCCCCGACGGCAGCGACGTACTCACCAAGGAGCTGTTCGGCCCCGTGGTCACAGTCGAGACCTTCACGTCGGAGGACGAGGCGGTACGCCGCGCGAACGCCACCGAGTACGGGCTCGCCGCCTCGGTGTGGACCCGCGACCTCGACACCGCGCTACGGCTGGCACGTCGCGTCGAGGCCGGCGTGGTCTCCGTCAACGCCTACAGCGAGGGCGACATCACCACCCCCTTCGGCGGCTGGAAGCAGTCCGGATTCGGCGGCGTGGAGAAATCCACCAACGCCTTCGACCAGTGGACCCGGGAGAAGACGGTCTGGATCCGCACCCGCTGACCGATCACTCCAGCTGGTCCGCGCCCCGGAGCATCCGCTCCCGCAACTGGACCGGAGAGGTGCCGTGCCAGCGGCGTACCGCGCGGCGCATCGCCCGTTCGTCGGAGAATCCCGCCCGACGCGCGATGTCACGCAGTGTCAACTCCGGCCGGAGCAGCAGCTGTTCGACGCGTTCCCGGCGTACCCCCTCGGCCAGTGCCTCGTACGTCGTGCCGCACTCGGCCAGCCGACGGCGCAGCGTCCGCTCGCTGGTCGCGTGCCTCCGTGCCTGCTCGCCGAACGAGGGGATCGCCGGGAGGCTCTGCGCGACGGAGACCTCCAGCACCTCCAGCAGGTCCTGCTGGTCGTGGCGGGAGGCCAGTTGCGCGTCGAGCATCTCCATGGTCGACGCGTACGTCACCGGATCCCGGCCGGGCATCCGGGCATCGGCCCACGCAGGGTCGATGACGATGCTGTTGGCCGGGGCTCCGAAGCGGACCGGGCAGCCGAACAGGGCGCCGTACAGCTCGCGTTGGCGAGGTGGCGGACCGGAGAACTCCACCGCCCTCGGCACGAAGGTGGACCCGACGGCCAGCCGGGACAGGGTGACCACGGAGGCGAACCCCTCCTCGATCAGAAAGGCAGCCACGCCCGGGTCGATGGCGGGATCGGGGAGGTCCGCGTGCAGCACGAAGGCGCCGTGCTCGCCCATACCGGTCGACCACACCGTCATCGCCCCCGACAGGTTCTGGTACTTCACCCCCGTCTCGATGGCGTGTCGCAGCGTGTCGTCGGCCAACAGGGCGAAGCCGACCAGGCCCCACGCGGTCAGGTGCTGCGCCGCGCCGACCTTCAGCCCCAGCCGCGCATCCCCGGTGAGCTCCAACGCGCGCCGGATCACCGCGCTGCCCTGCCGGTAGGACACCCTCAGCGCGGCGGACCGCATGACGGTGTCGTCCAGCCCGACCTGGCTCAGCAGAGGCCGCAGATCGACGCCGCGCTCGTCGGCGACCACGACGAGATAGCGCAGGATGTTCGGCTGGATCGTCGCCGACGTGCTGCGACTGGTCCCGTGAGGGTCCGCACTGGTCCCGTGAGGGTCTGCCGGACCGGGGGCAAGGGTCATCGCACTCACCTTCTGCTGGGCGACCACCGTAAGCATCGGGACCTCACCGGTCGTACGCCCTGGCCCGCGAAGTCCCCTGTACGGCCTCCGGCGTCCTGCGTTCGCCGGTCCGCGCCTGGCTACGGTCTGCGCATGTCCCTCAGTGCTCCAGGCCGGACGGAGGCCGGGCACCCCGCCCCCGAGGCAGGCGCCCGAAGGGTCGCGACCCTCGCGTTCACCGCCCAAGGTGTCTCCGTCGCCGCCGTGTACACGACCGTCCCCGCTGTCACCGAACGCCTGGAACTGGCTCCGCTCCTGACGACCACCATGATGGTCGCGGTGGCGCTGATGGCCGGGGGCGGCAGCTTCGTGGGGCTGGCCGCGATCCGCCGCGCCGGTCCCGTCTCCACCATGCGCGGGGCCCTGCTGACGGCCGCCGCCGCGCTGACGCTGATCGGGTGGGCGCCCGACACGGCGACCGCCGTCTGCGCGTACGTCGTCTTCGGGATCGCCGTCGGTGCCCTCGACGTCGCCGTCAACACCCGGGCAGCCGCGATCGAACGCGCCTACGGCCGCAGCATCTTCGGCTCCTTCTACACGGCATGGAGTGTGGGGGGCGTCTTCGCGGCGCTGCTCACCGCCGCGGCGGCCCGGCTGCAGTGGCCGGTGGCCGCGGGCCTGACCGTGCAGGCAGGCATCCTCCTCGTCCTCACCGCCTGTATACGCACGCACCCTCTTGCCTCCTCCGAAGGGCCGTCGGACACCCCGGCGCAGCCGCCGCTGGAGCGCCGGGTGTGGATCCGGCTCCTCCCCTTCGGCCTGGTCCTCCTCGTCGTCTACGTCGTGGACTCCACCGTCTCGGCCTGGTCGGCGGTCTACCTCCGCCAGAGCCTCGCCGCCTCCCTCACGGTGGCGCCGATGGCGTACGCGGCCTACCAGGCCGGCACAGTCGCCGGCCGCGCCGCCACCGACCGGCTCGTGCGGAGGTTCGGTGCGGTCGCCGTCGTCCGTACCGCCGCCCTGTTGGTCTCGGGCGCTCTGGCAGGCATGGCCGCCGCGCCGAGCTGGCCGATCGCCGTTCTCGCGGCCGGGGCGGTGGGTCTGGGGGCCTCCGTCCTGGCCCCCCTGTGTCTGGCCTCCGCCGCACGGCTGCGCCCCGCCGCCTCCGAGGCGATCCTGGCCCGCCTGAACCTCTTCAACTACGCGGGCGTCGTCACCGGTGGCGCGGTGAGCGGTCTCCTCGGCTCGACCGGCCAGTTCCGTCTCGCCTACGCGGCACCGGCCGCCCTGGCGGTTCTTCTCCTGGCCGGCGCCCGCCATTTCACCCGCCCTCCGAGCTCGGCCCGTACGGGGAGCGCCCCTCCTGAATCGCCGCCCGCTACTGCTTGACCGCGCCCGCCAGCCCGTTGATGAAGAACCGCTGCAGTACGACGAAGATCAGGACGATGGGGAGCAGGGTGATGACCGACCCCGCGCACACCAGGGTCCAGGCGGTGGAGTTCTGGCCGATGAAGTTGAACATGCCCACGGACAGCGTGTGCAGTTCGGGGCGGGAGAGGGTGAAGACCAGCGGGATGAAGAAGCTGTTCCAGGCGGTGATGCAGGCGAACAGGCCCACGGTCGCCAGCATCGGCCCGGACAGCGGCAACATGATCCGCCAGAAGATCTGGTGGAAGCTCGCCCCGTCCACGCGGGCCGCGTCCTCGAGACCCCGGTCGATCGTCGTGAAGTAACCCATGAAGAGGAAGGTCCCGAAGACCATCCCGCCCGCCGACTGGACGATGACCACCGACCAGAGGGTGTTGAGGAGATGGAGCCGCTGGATCAGGTCGAAGACCGGGATGATCGTGTAGCCGTGCGGCAGGAAGAGGGTCACCCCGACCAGGCCCAGCCAGATCTTCTTGCCGGGGAAGTCGGTGCGGGCCAGGACGTAGCCCGCCATGGAGGTGGCGAGCAGCGTCACGATGACCGTGCCGGTCGCGAACAGGACCGTGTTGACGAAGAACCGGCTGAAGTCCGCCTGCGTCCAGGCCTCGCTGTAGTTGGACCAGTGGAACTCGGAGGGGATCGGGTTCAGTCCGCCGGAGAAGAAGCCGTCGGTGCTCTTCAGCGAGCTGCCAAGCGCCCACAGGAACGGGTAGAGCCAGATGACTCCGCCGCCGAGCAACGCGAGATAGAGCAGGCCGCGCCGGCCCTTGCGCAGGCGCGGGGACAGGGTGGACGTCGCCATGGAGGCTCCTTCACTGATTGGCGGCCGTGCGCCGTCGGCCGATGCGGCGCAGAGCGAGGACCTGCAGCGCGGAGAAGACGATGAGCAGCAGTCCGTAGAGGAACGAGGCCGCGGAGGCCAGGCCGACATCGGGCTGGGCGGCGGAGCCCGGGGAGCCGCCGAAGGCCAGGTGGTAGATGTACGTGTTGACGACCTCGGTGGCGAAGAACGGGCCGCCGCCGGTGAGGACCTGCACCAGGTCGAAGACCTGGAAGCTGCCGATGAAGGCCAGCACGACGATCACGACGCCGACTTGGCGCAGCATCGGGATGGTGATGCGGAAGAAGGACTGCACCGGTCCGCAGCCGTCCAGCTTCGCCGCCTCGTACAACTCCGCCGGGATGGTCTGCAGTCCGGCGAGGAAGTAGACGAGGTTGTAGCCGAGGGTGTGCCAGATGCCGATCGCGATGATCACGCCCAGGGCGGTGTGCGGGTCGCCGAGCCAGTCGATGTGGCCGTTGGTCACCCCCGTCTTGGCGAGCAGACTGCCCGCCGAGTCACCGAAGTTGGCGAGCATCAGCTGGATGACGACTCCGACGACCGCGGCCGAGGTGACGACGGGGATGAAGTAGACGGTGCGGAAGAACAGCGCGAACTTGAGCTTCGGGTTGTTCAGCACCAGCGCGAGGGCCAGCGCCAGCAGCAGTTGCACCGGGACGAGCACGAACGCGTAGACGAAGGTGTGCCCGACGGCGCCCCAGAAGATGTCGTCCTGCAGGATCTGCCGGAAGTTGGCCAGGCCCACGTAGTCGCCGGGTTCGCCGATGCCGTTCCAGCGGTAGAAGGTGTAGCCGAAGGAGGCGAAGATCGGGTAGACCACGAAGGCCAGCAGCAGCACGGCCATCGGGGCGAGATAGGCGTACGACCACTTGGCGGCGCGGATGCGGTGCCAGAGGCCGGCCCGGGCCGCGACCGGTGCTGCGGTCGGGGGCGTTCGCCGGCGCTCACGGGTGTCGAGGAGTGACATGGGGGCTGCTCACGCCTTCTTCGTGGTGTACGGCTTGGTGGGGTCCCAGTCCGGGAAGACGTAGTCGGACGTGCTGACCTTCTTGCCCTTCTTGGCGACTGCGGCGACCGCGTCGGAGAACAGCTGGAACTTCTTGTCGGCCAGGCTGCTCAACTCGCCCTGTACGTCCTTGATCTGGCCGGTGTAGATGCCGGTCACCACATCGCTGATGTCCGGCTTGGGCGCGCTGGGCGCGACGGCGGCCAGCGCCGGGTTGCGCACGAGGGGCACCGGGCCGCGCAGCACCTCCTTGGTCATGCCGACGAAGGCGGCGAACGGCTTGGAGTCGATGCCGTCCGGGTTGTTGTTGGCGGGGTGGGCGGAGACGCCGTTGAGAGCCTGCACCCAGCGGCGGCCCGCGGCGGGGGACGTCAGCGCGTCGAGCCACTGGAACGCCTCGTGAGCCTTCTTGCTCTTGGCGGAGACCGCGGCGAAGGTGCCGTTACCAACGGGGTCCGCGTAGTAGTAGGCCCCCGGGGTGGTGGTGGGCGAGGGCAGGGTGACCAGGCTGTAGTCGGTGAACTTGTGCTGGGTCCACTCGGGTTGGTTCCACACGCCGCCGACGGTCATGCCGAACTTGCCGCGCTCGAAGAACGCGCGGGCCGCTTCGTCGGAGAGGCTGACGGAGTTGGGGTGGAAGAAGCCGCGCTTCTTCCATTCGACGAGCAGCTCCAGGAAGTCGGCGTACGCCCGGTCGGTACCGAATGTCCACTTGCCGACGCGGTAGTCCATGCCCAGGCCGGGGCCGGTGGGGGCACCGCCGGGTGCGCCGGCACCACGCACGAACAGGTCCAGCCACCAGGCGAGGACGCCGATGTTGTCGGCGTTGCCGAAGCCGAAGCCGTACGACTTGCCGCCGCTCTTCTTGGTGATCGTCTGGGCGGCGCTGGTGACTTCGTCCCAGGTCCTGGGGATCTTGACGCTTCCGTCCGGGTTGGTCAGCCCGACGGACTTGAAGACGCCGTGGTGGATGTAGAGCTGGAGCTGTGGTCCCGAGCCCTTGAGCGGGGCCGAATAGACCTTGCCGTCGAAGACGTTGGCGCCTTCCAGGAAGGTGCCCTCGGGGAAGCGCGACTGCCACTCGGGGGTCGCCCACTCGTCGAGCGGCAACAGCCAGCCCTTGGCGACCTGTTCGGCGACGCTGGGCACCTGCGGGATCATGAAGACGTCCGGCGTGTTGCCGCTGCGGTTGGCGAGCGCCACCAGGTCCGCGTACTTGGCGTTCTGCTGGGTGGTCTTGTCGACACTCACCCCGCTGTGGGCCTTCTCGAAGAGTTCTATCTCCTTGTCGACCCAGGGGGCTTGGGTGACGTACCAGTCCCAGTAGGAGAGTGCGTCCGCCGACGCGGAGGGGGAGCCGGAGCTGCATGCGCTCAGGCCACCGCCCAGCGCCATGGTGCCGGCACCGAGTGCGGCAGCGTGCAGGAGTCGGCGTCTGGAGACGTTCGACGAAGTCATCTGGTGTTCCTCCGAGGCGGAAGAGGGATGCTCAACGGCGTGTAACGTTCACTCAACCGTTTACAGTAACCGGGACGTTAAGGGTGCGTGTCACGCCCGTCAAGGGGTTCGACGAGGCTTTACGAGACGATCCGCACGGCACCAGAAAGCCTCACAAGTCAGGTCCCTGCCAGGGCATAGAGAAACGCCGACAAGTTGTGTAACTTTTTCATCGGCGTTACTCACATTGGCTGTTCACCTGGGCGAGGAGAAGCAGAGCATGGCTCAAGGTCGGGGTTCCGCAGGTCGGGCGACGATTCGTGACGTGGCGTCGCGCGCAGGTGTGTCCGTCGCCACCGTCTCGCGGATCCTCAGCGGGGCGTACACGGCGCCCCCGGCGACGCACGACCGGGTCATGGAGGCCGTACGCGACCTCGACTACGTGGTCAACGCCAACGCCCGGTCCCTGTCCACGGCTTCGGGAATGGTGGCGATGGTGGTCAACGACATCACCTCGCCGTTCTTCATGAACGTCGCCTCCGGAGTGGAGGAACAGGCCGTCGCCGACGGCCGGGTCTGCCTCGTCTGTTCCACCCAGGGCGTCCCGGAGCGCGAGTTGTCGGTGATCAACCTGATGCGCCAGCGGGGCGCTGAGGCGATAATCCTGGTCGGCGGCATGGCCGAGACCGAGGAGCATCTCGCCCAACTCGCCGCCGCCGCCGAGGGGATGGACCGGGCCGGCGCCCGCATGGTGCTCTGCGCCCGGCCGTGGAAGGGCGCGAAGGCGCCGGTGGACGTGGTGGAGTGCGACATGGAGGCCGGCGCCTTCGCCGCCACCAGCCACCTGATCTCCGCAGGCCACACCCGGGTTGCCCACCTGGCGGGCCCGCACGAGTTCAGCGTCGCAGGCCAGCGCCTCGAAGGGTACGAGCGGGCACTGCGCGCGCACGGCATCAAGCCCGATCCGGCGCTCGTCGCCGAGAGCGACATGACCCGCGAGTCCGGATACGAAGCGGCCTGCCGACTGCTCACCGGCACCGACGCCACCGCGATCTTCTGCGCCAGCGACATGAGCGCCGCCGGTGCCATCGCCGCCGCCCGCGACCTGGGCCGCTCGGTCCCCGGCGACGTCTCCGTGGTCGGCTTCGACGACATCCCGCTCGCCGAGGACCTGTATCCGCGGCTGACCACCGTGCACGTCCCGCAGCAGGAACTCGGCCGCTCCGCGACCCGCCTGGCCCTGCACCGCCGCCCCACCGATCCGCCGAGCCGCCGCGTGGTGCTCGGCTCACACGTCGTCGTACGTGAGTCGGTCGCGCCCCCGGCTCGCCTCAACACCGTTGGAAAGGCGGACAGTTGACACCCGAAGACCGGCTCCTCTCCCCGTACACCGGCTGGACGCGTACACACTGGGAGGGGCTGGCCGACGCGCAACTGGCCGCCGTCCGCCCGTACGCCACCGACCGGCACGCCCTGCTCCACCTGCCCGGCCCCGCCAGCCGCTCCGGCCGGCACAGCGACGGCCTCGAAGGGTTCGCCCGCACCTTCCTGCTCGCCGGCTTCCGCCTGGCGCGCTCCGGCGACACCGACCCGGGCGGCCATGCCGAGTGGTACGCCGAGGGCCTGACCGCCGGCACCGACCCGCGCTCGCCGGACCACTGGCCGACCCTGCGCGAGTGCAGGCAGGCCAAGGTGGAGTGCGCGTCGGTGGCCATCGCACTGCACGAGACGCGGCCGTGGATCTGGGACCGGCTGGACGACGGCGTACGGCAGCGGATCATCGCCTGGATGACGGACATGCTCGGCAGCGACGTCCCCGACAACAACTGGGTCTGGTTCCGGGCGATCACGTCGGCGTTCCTGCGCTCGGTCGGCGGACCGTGGAGCGCGCGCGACATCGACCACGCGATCGCGCGGACGGAGGCGTGGTACGCGGGCGACGGCTGGTACGCCGACGGAGGCGGCACCGGCGGCGCGCTGCGGCACTTCGACTACTACTCGGGCTGGGCCATGCAGTACTACCCGCTGTGGTACTGCCGCATCTCCGGCGCCGACGCCGGCGCCGACCTGCTCCCCCGCTACCGCGCCCGGCTGCGCCGCTACCTCGACGACGCCCAGCACCTCGTGGCGGCCGACGGCGCCCCGCTGTACCAGGGCCGCTCCCTCACCTACCGCTACGCGACGCTCTGCCCGCTGTGGACCGGCGCCGTCTTCGACGCCACTCCCCTGCCCGCGGGCCGTACCCGCCGCCTCGCCAGTGGCGTGCTGCGGCACTTCACCGAAGCCGGCTGCTTCGACGGACAGGGGCTCCAACCGCTGGGCTGGCACGGGGAGTTCCCAGCCATCCGGCAGCCGTACTCCGGGCCCGGCTCGCCGTACTGGTCGAGCAAGGGCTTCGCCGGACTGGTGCTGCCCGCCGAGCACCCGGTGTGGACGGAGAAGGAAGAAGCGCTGCCGATCGAGAATCAGGATGTGCGGCGAACGCTGACCGCACCGGGGTGGCTCGTCTCGGGCACCGCGGCGGACGGGGTCGTACGCGTCGTCAACCACGGCAGCGACCACGCTTTCGGTGACGGCGTCGAAGCCGAGGCGGACGACCCGGTCTACAGCCGCCTCGCCTACGCCTCGCACGCCGCCCCCGACAGCACGGAGGCGAGCCTCAACGACCCGCTCGACTCCCACATCGCCCTGCTCGACGCCGAAGGGCGCCCCTCCCACCGCCGCCCGCTGACCCGGCTGCACCTCGGTGCGCGCACCGCCGTCTCCCGCCACCGCGCCCACTGGCCACTCGGCCCGGTGCCCGACCCGTACGCCCACGACCCCGCGCCCTCCTTCCGTACGGGTCCGTGGATCACGACGGCGTCCGTGCTGAACGGCCCGCTGGAGGTCCGGCTCACCCGGGTCGACGGCCCGGTCGAGGAGCCGCTGCGGCTGCGCCTCGGCGGCTACTGCCTGGCCACCGCCGAGCCGCCGCTCGCGCACGAGGCGACCGGGCTCGCCGCATGGGTGCGCCGCCCCGCGGGCCTGTCCAGCACGGTGGTCGCGCTGCGCGGTTTCGACGAGGCCGGCATCGCCACCGCGCGGGACGCCAATGCCCTCGGCCCGTACTCGGCGACACCCTGGCTCGGCACGGCGTCGGAGGTCCAACCGGGCACCGTGTACGCCGCGTTGGTGTGCCTCTCCGGAGTGATCGAGGGCCCCGTCACGGCCGAGGCCGTACACCTGGAGGTCTCGTACGACGGCGACGGCACCGCCCTCGCCTCGGTCACCTGGGCCGACGGCACCGTCGACAACGTCCGCCTGGAGCCGCCGAGTTGACGAGCGAGTGGGTACGGCGTGGGGCGCGGGCTGTCAGGGGCCCGCGCCCCACGCCGGATCGTGCGGCGTACGCCGGCATCAGCCGCCGTACGCCTGGATCAGGTGCCGTACGCCTGGATCAGGTGCCATCGATGAGCCGAACGGCGATTGCGGGGCTGAACTGTCCGGCGGGGACCGTCGGGGCGATACCGCACTCCCCGTCGGAGTTGCCCGGTGTCTTGACCCACAGCAGCAGGTCCTCGCCGCCGCCCACGCGCGCGGTGACGCCGAGTTTGCGTCCGGTCGGGTTGCACCACTCGCCGTTGGAGCCGTTGCCGTTGCGGCTGGTGTCCACGACGAAGTGGGAGCCGCCGCCGAGGGCCGAGTTGATCGAGTTGCCGTAGGTCTCCGAGGACGCGGTGGTGTAGAAGTTCGAGACGTTCAGGGAGTAGCCGCGTATGTTGCGCACGCCCGCGGAGTTCAGGCGGCTCGCCATCGTCGCCGGGGCGACCCAGTTGGTGTGTCCGGCGTCCAGATAGGCCCAGGTGTTGGGGGCCTTCTGCTGGAACATCTGGGTGGCGTAGGCGAGCATCGCGAGGCGGTCGGTTATCTGCGTGCTGCTCAGGCAGCTGAAGTCCGACAGGGCGTCCGGCTCGATGACGACCACGGCGGGGCGGGTGCCCACCGCGGCCGCGAAGGTGGATATCCAGGTGCGGTACTCGGCGACGCTGCCCGCGCCGCCGGAGGAGTGGCCGCCGCACGCGTCCCGGAGCGGGATGTTGTACGCGACGATGACCGGCAACTTGTCGTGGCTGTCGGCGGCGCCGACGTAGCTTGCCACGGCCGGTCCGATCCCTCCGCTCTCGCCGCCGGTGAACCAGCGGGCGATCGGCTGGGACGAGATGGCCGACTGGATGCGCGCGGCCCGCGAGTCGGAGGGGTTGTTCCGGACCCAGACGGCCGGGCCGGAGTCGGGGTTGGAATAGAAGCCGCTGGTCAGGGAGATCGGGCTGGCGGCTGCTGCCGGACCGGCCGCCGCGAACGACAGCGGTAGGACGAGCAGACAGATCAGGGCGGTTCGGAGCAGAGCAGCTCGGGGCAGGGCGTTCCAGCGCATGGTGGGTTCCTGTCTCTCGGGGCGGGGCTGCCGCGGGCCCCCCGGCTCGGCTCCCGCCCGCGCTCGTCCGGCGCGGGCGGGGCCACGGCGTTGGTACGGACGCCGGTTCTCAGCGCGCGGAGTCGGCGGCGAAGGTCGCCACCCAGGCGAGTGCGGAGTTCCAGTTGATGGCGATCTCGTTGGTCGAGTACGAGTAGATGTCGTCGATGTAGCAGGTGGCCGGGGCGCAGCCGACCAGGTTCTGCTGCGCGACCGGATCCTGCAGGGCCGAGTCGGGGCCGCCGGCCAGCGAACCGGGCGGGGGGCTGGGCAACTTGGGGTCGATCTGGTGGGCCCAGATCCGGTTGTGCTGGTTGTGGCTGGCCTGGGTGCCGTATCCGGTGACGAAGGACTGGTTGAGGGCGTTGCGGCCGAGGAGGTAGTCCATCGACTCCAGCGCGGCACTGCGGTAGACGCTCCGGTGGGTGATGTCGTAGGCGGTCGCGATGACCAGGGCGTTGTTCACGGTGACGCTGTTGGAGCCCCAGACGTAGGCGCCGTCGGCGGGCAGGTTGGGGTTCGGGTAGCCCTGCGACCGCTCGTCCCGTACGAACCCGTCCGCGACGGCGAGGACGCGCTTGCGGGCGGCGGCGACCATGCGGTCGGGGAAGCGGCTCGGCAGCCGGACGACGGTGAGGTCGGCCAGCGCGCCGGTGTCCCGCCAGGAGAACCCGGCCGAGGTGATCTCCGTGTCGACGCGGGACAGGTAGGCCCGGTCGTGCGTGGTGGCGTAGAGCTCGGTGGCGGCCCACGAGAACTCGTCGGTCACGTCCGTGTCGGCGTACGCTCCGCCGCCGACGCTGTCACTGCTCGGGGCGTACACGTCGGGGTGGGCGAGCGCGGCCTTCCAGGCGGTCTCTGCCGCGGTCAGGCACTTGCGGGCGAAGGCCGCGTCGTGGCGGGCCCACACCCGGGCGCACTGGGCGCCCGCGGCGGCCAGGTTGAGGGTGGCGGCCGTGGACGGCGCGTGCAGGTAGCGGGGTTGGGAGTCCTTGTCGGGCTGGGTGGGCAGGGCGGACCAGGCCAGGTCGTGGATCTTGTGGTGGGCCATGCCGGCCAGCGGTTCACCCGCGGGCACCTGCATGCTCAGCAGGAACTCGGTCTCCCAGCGGGACTCGTCGAGTACGTCAGGGACGCCGTTGTCGTTCTCCGGGATGCTCAGCAGGCCGTCACGCAGCCCCGCCAAGTCGCCCTGGCCGCGGGAGCGTTCGTAGGAGTCCATCAACTGCCAGGCGGCGAGCGCCCCGTTGACGACGTACTTGCCCTGGTCACCGGCGTCGTACCAGCCGCCCCGGACGTCCAGCGAGTAGTCGCAGGTGCCGGGCAGGCAGGGCACGTCCGTGTCGCCCTTGTTCGGTGCCACGCCGAGGTGTCCGGCGGGCCGGGCGTAGGCGTCGCCGGCGTACTGGGCCTCGATGGGGGTGCCGCTGCGGACGGCGTAGAAGTAGGCGAGCGAGTCCTTGCGAAGGGCCTTGTACGGGTTGTCCGCGATGGCGAACGGATAGCTCGTCGCCCCGTCGACCGCGAGCGTGTATCCCGTCCCGGCCGTACGGACCGAGCTGAAGTCGGCGATGTGCACATGGTCGCCGGACGCGGCGTCCGTGCCCTGGACGTGGGTGAGTCCGCTCTTCACGACCGCGCCCGAGGAGTCGAGCAGGCGCCAACTCACGGGCGTCGCCGAGGCGTCGACGATGGACGCCTTCTTGGGGCCGTGGACCGCGTAGCCGTACTGGTTCGCCCGCACCGGGGAGCCGAAGTCGCGACCGCCGCCCGGGGGTATCGCACCGCCGGTGAGGGAGACGTCGTCGAGGCACAGCGTGAACGGCTGGGTGGCGCCGCCCTGTTGGAACAGCAGCTGGGCGTGCAGTCCTGCGGTCGTGGACGTGCCGGTGAACTGGAAGGACTTGGGCGTGCTGGTGACGGCGGCGGCCTTGTTCAGAGTGGCCGGAGCGGTGGGCAGCTGAACCACGGCGCGGATGGACACGTCCCGGGTGGCGGAGGCGGTGAAGCGCAGCGTGTACGGCTGACCGGCCTCCAGTGGGATGTCGTTCTGGCCGATCATGGAGTCCCATACGTTGACGGTCCCCGCGGGGACGTCGGCGCACAGACGGCCCAGACTGACGGCGGACGGCGTGTTGGAGCTGCTCCACCAGGGGCTCTTCACGCTGTCGAAGGTGCCGTTGAGCACCCGTTCGTATGCCGCTTCCGCTTCCACGGTGTGCGCGGGCGTCGCGGCCAGGGCGACGGTGAGGACGGGTGCGAGGAAGACTGCACCCCATCTGGCTCTGTGGGACATACCGGGCCCTTCTCGGTGGCAGGGTTCCCGGTCGGTGCGGCGTCAGTGCCAGATGTTCGGCTGGGCCACCGCGGCTGTCAAGTCTTCACGCACATAAGACTTTTCTGCGTCCGAAGACTTCACAGACTGAACGCGCCACTTCTAGGCTGCGACTGTAAGCGCTTCCAGTTTTGCCTGGAAGTCTCACATAGACACCGGCCGGGCTGCGGCGTCAACCCAGCTCAGCAGTGATGTACGAGTCAAGGACCAGAGCATTCCGATTGTCACCGCTCTCGGAATGTCCACCGGCGGAGGTTCAACTCAGTGAGCATGTTCGATCCCGGCTTCCTGTGGGGCGCCGCCACCTCGAGCTATCAGATCGAGGGCGCGGTCACCGAGGCCGGCCGGGGCCCCTCCATCTGGGACACCTTCGCGGCCACCCCGGGCGCCATCCAGGGCGGCGACACCGGAGCCGTCGCGGCCGACCACTACCACCGCTTCCCCGAGGACATCGCGCTGATGGCCGAACTCGGCCTGCGCGCCTACCGCTTCTCCCTCGCCTGGCCCCGGATCCAGCCCACCGGCTCCGGGCCGGCCGACCAGCGCGGCCTCGACTTCTACCGCCGCCTGACCGACACCCTCCTCGACCACGGCATCCAGCCCTGGCCCACCCTCTACCACTGGGACCTGCCCCAGCCACTGGAGGACCAGGGCGGCTGGCCGGTCCGGGACACCGCCGAGCGGTTCGCCGAGTACGCCGCCCTGGTCCACGAGGCGTTGGGCGACCGCATCACCCACTGGACCACCCTCAACGAGCCGTGGTGCTCGGCCTTCCTCGGCTACGCCACGGGGCGCCACGCCCCCGGCCGCCGCGAACCCGCCGCCGCCGTACGCGCCGCCCACCACCTCCTCCTCGGGCACGGCCTGGCGACGGAGGCGATACGGGGCGACGCCCACGTCGGCATCACCCTCAACCTCACCCATGTCTCCCCGCTCAGCACCGCGCCCGCCGACCTGGACGCGGCCCGCCGCATCGACGGCATGCAGAACCGCCTCTTCCTCGACCCCCTGCTGCGCGCCGCCTACCCCGACGATGTACTCGACGACCTCCACGAGGTCACCGCCTTCGGGCACGTCCACGACGGCGACCTGAAGACGATCGGGGCTCCACTCGACCACCTCGGCATCAACTACTACGCACCGATGCTGGTCGCCGGCGGCTCGACGCCGACCCAATCCGCCTATGTGGGCTCGCCGTTGGTCCGTATCGCCGACGGCGGCCGGCCGAGGACCGCGATGGGCTGGGAGATCGACGAGAGGGGACTCCTGGATCTCCTCCTGCGCCTCAAGGACGACTACCCCGCCGTACCCCTGTACATCACGGAGAACGGTGCCGCCTTCGACGACGTGGTGCGGCACGGCGAGGTGCACGACGCGGACCGCATCGCCTACCTGGACGGCCATCTCCGCTCCTGCGCACAGGCGATCGGCCATGGCGTTCCACTCAAGGGCTACTTCGTCTGGTCGTTCCTCGACAACTTCGAGTGGTCCTTCGGCTACCGGCCCCGCTTCGGCATCGTGCACGTCGACTACGCGACCCAGCGCCGCACGCCCAAGGGCAGTGCCCGCTGGTATGCCGAGGTCATCAGGCGCGGCGGCCCCTGACGCGGTCCGCGCTTACAGTGCTGCCATCCGATAGTGCCCATCCCATCCTTACGAACAGGAGCAGCCCCACATGACGAGACGGCCACCGACGCTGGACGAGGTGGCGCTGCGCGCCGGAGTGTCCGTCGGAACGGTCTCGCGTGTGATCAACAACCGGCAGCACGTCAGCACGAAGGCGCGGCAAGCGGTCGAGAGCGCCGTGGCGGAGCTGGGCTATGTACCCAACGTGGCGGCCCGTTCGCTCGCCTCGCAGCGCCGCGGCGCGGTGGTCCTCGCGATCTCCAGCGACGACCCCGCACTGTTCGCCAACCTCTTCTTCGCCGAGGTGATCACCGGCGTGAACGCGGTCATCGAGGAGACGGACCTCGAACTGCTGCTGGTCCTGGCCGCCTCCGAACGTGGCCGGGCCCGGCTGGCCCGCATCCTCAAGTCCCGGGGCGCGGACGGCGTCATGCTGCTGGCCCTGCGCGAGAACGATCCGCTGGCGAAGGTGGCCGAGGCGGGGGGCGTCCCCGTCGTGCACGGAGGCCGCCCGCTGGAGCGGGCCCCGCGCTGGTACGTGGACGCCGACAACCGGGGCGGGGCCCGCCAGGCCGTGGAGTACCTGATCTCCACGGGCCGCCGCGCCATCGCCACCGTCACCGGCCCGCAGGACATGCACGCGGGCGTCTCCCGCTACCTGGGCTTCCGCGAGGCGGTCGCCCTGGCCGGCCTGAAGGACCACCGCGTGGCCCACGCCGACTTCAGCGAGGCGGGCGGCGCCGCGGCGACCGCCCGTCTGCTCGACGAACACCCGGACCTGGACGCGGTGTTCGTCGCCTCGGACGTCATGGCGGCCGGCGCCCTGCGCGTCCTGCGCGAACGCGGCCGCGCCGTCCCCGAGGACGTCGCGGTCGTCGGCTTCAACGACATCCTCACGGCCCGGCACACCCAGCCGGCCCTGACGACGATCCACCAGCCCATCGTGGCCCTCGGCCGCGAGATGACCCGCATGCTGGTGCGCGTGCTGGGCGGCGAGGAGCCGACGCCCCTCATCCTGCCGACGGAGCTGGTGATCAGGGGTTCCGCGTAGCGCGGTCGGCCGAGCTGTTGGAGGGCACGACCGAGCTCCGCGATCCCCGCGGGCGCGGCGCCGTCCGACCCATGGACGTCACCGCCGGGGTCCACGCCTGACGTTCGCCGATGTGCCCTCGCGCCCGTCGCGCCGCTGTGGCCCGCGCTCGAAGCTTGAAGGCCGGAGGCCCTCCGTCGCCCGGCCCGCTTCAAGAGTTGTAGGAAATCCTGTCGCACATATTGCTGACAGTGTTGCCGCGCGGTTACGTTTCCAGACACGCGAACACGGCTCACAGCGCTCGTGGCACACGTCCCGCCGCAGCGTCAGCAGCCGGCACAGCCGCATACGCACGTACCCGCAGACCGTTCCGCCGCGCCGACCGGTGCCTGTCCCAATCAGTGGTTCTCCGCAGCCGCGCCGCCCCCACACCCACCACCGGTCGCCGACGTGGCCTTCTCATCGGAGGCGAGCGTGATCAGACGTGCCCTGAAACAGCGAGTGGCCGCATGGACGGCGGCCCTCGTCGTACCGGCCATGGTCCTCGGGACCTCGGCCCTCACCGCGGATTCCGCGGGCACGGCGGACCGGGACCGCTCGGCCCCGGTCGTCCGCACCGACAGCGGCCTCGTCCAAGGCGTCGCGACAGCCCGGGCCGACCAGTTCCTCGGCCTCCCCTACGCCGCACCGCCCCTGCGCGAGCTGCGGTTCGCGCCGCCGGCCACGCCCGCCACCTGGACCGGCGTACATCGGGCGGACCAGCAGTCCCCCGCCTGTGTCCAGTTCGAGCCGACGGGCATCCGCGAGGAGCAGGCCGTCAGCGAGGACTGTCTCTACCTGGACGTATACCGTCCGGCCCAGGTGTCCAGGAACGCCGAGCTGCCCGTCATGGTGTGGTTCCATGGCGGCGGCCACACCCAGGGCACCGGTGTCATCTACGGCGGCAGCACCATGGCCGCGAGGACCGGGACCATCGTCATCTCGGTCAACTACCGTCTGGGCGCGCTCGGTTTCCTCGCCCATCCGGCCCTCAGCGAGGTCACGCCGGGCGGGTCAGGCAACTACGGGCGCATGGACCAGCTCGCCTCGCTGGAGTGGGTCCGCGACAACATCGCGCGCTTCGGCGGCGATCCGGAGAACGTGACCGTCTACGGCCAGTCCGCGGGCGGCAGCGCCGTCTGCGACCTGATGGCGATGCCCTCCGCGCGCGGCCTGTTCGACAGGGCGATCGTGCAGAGCTCGGTCTGCACGAGCACCCGGACAACGCTGGCGGCCGGCGAGCGCAGCGGCGTCGAGTTCGCCCGGTCCGTGGGCTGCACCGATCCGGCCACCGTGGTGACCTGCCTGCGCAAGGCGTGGCCGGGGAAGCTGGTCGCCAACCAGGCCAACTACCTCGGCTCCTCCAAGGTGGGCGGCGCGCTCCTCCCCAAGTCCTTCAAGGAAGCCTTCGACGACGGCACTTGGAACGCCGTTCCGCTCCTGACCGGCAACACCCGCTCCGAGAACCGCCTCACCTCGACCGCGCTCGCGGGGATCACCGCCCAGGGCTATCAGGACCTGGTCCGCGAGACGTACGGCGAACGGGCCGACCGCGTCCTGGAGTTGTACCCGCTCAGCGGCTTCAAGAGCCCCTACGACGCCATCACCCAGGTCCAGACGGACGCACAACGCGCCTGCCCCAACTCCCAGATGGCCCAGACCGTGGCGGCCGGGGACCGGACTCCGGTCTACCGCTACGAGTTCAACGACCCGACCTCGCCCACGCTGTACGGATTCCGCATCCCCGGCGAGGACATGTCCAACGCACACAGCGCGGAACTCGCCTACCTCTTCGACTTCACTCTGGGCGAGAAGCCCCTCACCGCGCGGCAGGAGCGGCTCTCGGACCAGATGATGCGCTACTGGGGCGCGTTCGCGCACGACGGCGATCCGAACGTCAACGGCGCCCCCTCCTGGCCGCGCTACGACGCGACCGCGCAGAAGGTGCTGCAGCTCCGCACCGCCGGAGCGAGCCAGGTGATCACCACGTACGCGGCGGACCACCACTGCGACTTCTGGCTCGGCTGACGCCGGCCCGGAAACCCCCCTCCCCTCATTACCCATCCCCTTCACCCTCAACAGGAAGCAGGGATCGATGAGCCGCAGGAGAATCAACACGAGAATCGGTGCGGCCCTGGCCTTCGCGGGCCTGCTGGGCCTCGGCCTCATGAACCCGCTGTCGACCGGCGCTTCGGCACAGAGCTCCGATCGCCCCACCTCCACCGTCGTGGACACCACGAACGGCAAGGTCAAGGGCGGCAGCCGGACCAATTACGACGAGTGGCTCGGCATCCCGTACGCCGCGTCCCCGACAGCCGCCCAGCGGTGGACCGCCCCGAAGCCGGCGGCGAAGTGGAAGGGCGTACGGGACGCCACCGAGTTCAGCGACCGCTGCGCCCAGCCCTCCGGCTGGGATCCCGGCTACGAGAATCCGACCACCACCGAGGACTGTCTCTCCCTCAACGTCTATGTGCCCGAGGGCACGAAGGGCCGCCTCCCGGTCCTCGTCTGGATCCACGGTGGCGGCTACTTCGGCGGAGCCGGGCAGGACACCGACCCGCGCAAGTTCGTCGAGCAGACGGGCTCGGTCGTCGTCACCGTCAACTACCGGCTCGGCCCGCTCGGCTTCCTCAACCTGCCCGAGCTGCGCACGGAGAGCGCCAACGGGGCCGGAAACTACGGGTTGTTGGACCAGCAGGCGGCACTGCGCTGGGTGCAGTCCAACATCACGAACTTCGGCGGCAACCCGAAGAACGTCACGATCGCGGGCCAGTCCGCCGGCGCCAGTTCGGTCTGCGCCCAGCTCGCCTCGCCCACCGCCAAGGGCCTGTTCGCCCGCGCGGGCATCATGAGCGGCAGTTGCGGCATGCAGTCCGCCGCGGCCGGTGAGACGCAGAGCCGGGCCTTCGTCAAGGAGATCGGCTGCTCCACCGCCTCCGACGTCCTCGCCTGCCTGCGCACCAAGCCCGCCTCCGCGATCGTCGCCGCCCAGCAGAAGGCGGCCGTACGGCCCTCGCTCGGCGGCGCCGCCTTCCCGACCGACCCGGCGGTCGCCGTAGGGACCGGGAAGTTCAACCGCGTCCCGGTCGTGCTCGGCCAGACCAACAGCGAGCGCGGCCTGTTCACCTTCCAGGACTACGACTACCTCGGCAAGCCGATGACCGCCGCCCAGTACGAGACACGGGTCCGGGGCGCCTACGGCGCCAACGCCGACAAGGTGCTCGCCGAATATCCGCCCAGCGCCTACAAGACGCCCGGCGAGGCGTGGACATCGGCGCAGAACGACTCCACCTCGTACACCCGCCAACAGCTGATGGACACGCTGTCGCGCTGGACGCCCACCTACGCCTACGAGTTCGCCGAGAGCGACACCCCGCACTTCACCTCGGTCTTCCTGATCCAGCAGAAGAGCGAGACCGCGCGGAACTTCCCGTTCGGCGGCGCCGTCCACGTCGACGACCTCGGCTACCTCTGGGAGTACCTCGGCCAGACCATGCCGTACGACGACGACCAGCTCGAACTGTCCGCGCAGATGATCCGCTACTGGGGCCACTTCGCCGCGAACGGCGACCCGAACGGCCCCCGAACCCCGGCCTGGCCGAAGTACAGCACCAGGACCGGCGCCCTGATGTCGCTCTCCGCCTGCGACACCGCGCCGTCGAGCGGCGCGTCCCCGGCGGCCTGCTCCAAGGCCTCCACACGGTTCGACGAGGAGCACAACCTCGACTTCTGGCAGAGCCTCACGCCCTGACGGTCCGCGCACACCGGCGCTCCCGCTCCCCGCGTCCCCGCGGCCGGGAGCGCCGGCTGTGCACCCCCAACTCCCGTCGGAGATCACCATGTTCAAGTCCCTGGTACACAGTCGCGCCCGAATCCCGAACGGGCGTGGCCTTTCAGGAAACAGCCACCCACTCCGGAAGCCACCCGGGTCCCCACTCCGCGGAATCGCTCTCACCGCCGCTCTGCTGCTCGGGGCCACCGGCGCCCTCGTGGGCCAGGGCTCCTCAGCGGCGAGCGGCGACACCGGGCAGGTCGTCCGGACCGCGAACGGCGCCGTCAGGGGCGTACTCGATGGCGGTCACCGGGTCTTCAACGGCATCCCCTACGCCGAACCCCCCGTCGGAGAGCTGCGCTGGAAGCCTCCCCGGCCCGCCTCTCCATGGTCGGGAGTCCGCTCGGCGGCCAAGCCGGCGGCCGACTGCGTACAGACTGCCGTGGCCTGGCGCCCGGCCGCCGCGAGCACCGACGAGGACTGCCTCTCCCTGAACGTGTGGGCGCCGAAGAAGGCGAGCAAGGGCACCTCGCGCCCGGTCGCCGTCTGGTTCCACGGCGGCGGGTCGGTCAACGGCGCCGGACGCGACTTCGAGCCCGTCTCCATGGCCGAGCAGGGCGATCTGCTCGTCGTCACCGTCAACTACCGCCTTGGCGCCCTCGGTTACCTCACCCTGCCCGAACTGGACGAGGCCGGTGGCGCGGGCGCGTCCGGCAACTACGGCCTGCTCGACCAGATCGAGGCCCTGCGCTGGGTCGAGCGGAACATCGCCGACTTCGGCGGCGACCCCGGCCAGGTCATGATCGCGGGGCAGTCCGCCGGAGCCGGCGGTGTCTGTGCGCTCCTCGCCTCCCCCGAGGCCGCGGGGCTGTTCACCAGCGCGGTCATCCAGAGCAGCACCTGCGGCGTCACGTCCCGCGAGACGGCGCAGAAGAACAACGCGGCCTTCGTGACCGCGCTGGGCTGCGATGCGCGGAGCGCGCCCGCAACCGTGGCCTGTCTGCGCGGCAAGCCGCCCTCCGACATCATCAACGCCCAGCGCAACACGGGCTCTTGGGGCCGGGTGATCCAGGAGGGCGTCCTGCCGGTGACCGCTCAGGAGGCCTTCAGGTCCGGCGACTTCAACCGGGTCCCGGTGCTGGTCGGCGGCACCGCGCACGAGGACCGGGCCTTTGTCTACGAACAGAACGACCTCGTCAGCCAGCCCGTCACCGAAGCCGCCCATGCCGCCGCGGTGCGCGCCCAGTTCGGCACGAAGGCAGACGCGATCCTGGCCCGCTACCCGGTGTCGGCCTACGAGTCGCCGGGTGCCGCCCTCGCGCAGGTCCAGACGGACGGGCCGCGCGTGTGCTCCGGTGTCCTGCCCAACGCGGCGGCACTCACCAGGACCGTACCGACGTACGTGTACGAGTTCCGGGACGAGACCGCGCCCCTGCGTCCCTACGAACTCGTGCCGTCCTCCTTCTCCCTGGCCACGCAGCACTCCGCCGAGCTGCCCTACCTGTGGGGAGCGAACACGGCGACGCCGCTCAGCGCGAAGCAGCGGCAGCTCTCGCACGACATGATCGCCTACTGGGCGGAGTTCGCCCGCACGGGCTCGCTCGCTCCCAAGGGGCTGCCGGCCGTGCCGCGTTACAGCGCCGCGGCTCCCCGCGAGGTCGCGTTCGACAGCGGAGGGCCACGGGTGGTCGACGACATGGCCGTGAAGCACCAGTGCGCCTTCTGGGCCACGCTGTCCTGACGCCGCTCCGGTTCGGGTGGTGCCCCGCCGGCACCACCCGAACCGGCCGCCTCACCCCGTACGCCCCACCACATGCCACGTCGACGGCAGTTCGATCCGGGTCCCGTCCGCCGTGTACTCCGTGGTGATGAGCGGGAGTTCACCGCTCGCGAGCACCGTCAGACCGGCCGCGCCCAGGTACACCGGCACCGCCGCGTCCGCGACCTCGCCGGGGACGATCCCGTGTGCCAGGACGGGCCGCAGCTTGGGCGGCGGTCCCTCGGGGCCCTGTGCGAGGGCCATCAGGATGGGGCGTGCGTTCTCCGACAGCTCGACCAGGAAGCCCCGGCCGCGCTCCCCGAGCAGGGTCGCGATGCCGTCGACGAGGTCCTGCCGGTCGTCGGCCTCGCACTGGTGGAGCACGCCCCGCATATAGACGTTGGTGTCGCCGAGTTCCGCGTGCAGCGCCTCGACCTCGCTCTTTTCGGCGGAGTCGAGGAGCCGGTAGTCGGCCGTGCCCTCGGGGTCCGCGCGGCGGGCGTGGTCCAGTGCGGCGGACGAGATGTCGGCGCCGACCACGTGGGTGAACCGTTCGGCGAGGAACCGGGTCTGTGTGCCGTTGCCGCAGCCCAGGTCCACCAACGGCACTTCGAAGTCCACGAGGCGCGGTTCGAAGAGGGCGAGATGGAGGCCGGCGGTCAGCACCGGTTCGGCGTCCCAGAAGACGGCCCCCTGCCGGCCGGGGGCTTCGCGCCAGAAGCCCTCCCAGGCATCCTTGTACCGACTCGTCACGCTCATGCCCAACTCCCCAGGATGCGACGCCGGCCCGCCGGAGACGACGGGCCAGCTCGGTCTATCGCGCCATGGTTACGGCCACAAGCGCGTGGCGCATACCTTCACGCTCATTCGACATGCGCACGCCGGTGCACGCCCCGCACGCCGCACCGCACTCCCCCGCGCCCGCGCGGCTAACGGCGTCGCGGCAGCGTCAGTTCGAACCACACGGTCTTGCCCGCGCTCGTCCGGCTCGTCCCCCACTCGCGGGCCAGCCTGCTGACGACGCGCAGACCGCGCCCGAACTCGTCGTCGGGGCCCGCGCTGAGCAGGGTCGGCAGCGTGTGGTCGTCGTCGTCCACCTCGCACAGCAGTGTCTCGCCGCGCACCAGGCGCAGCACGATGCGCCGGCTGCGGGCATGCCGTACGGCGTTGGTGACCAGCTCGTCTGCCAACAGCGCGGCCGGGTCGGCGAGCGCGGTCAGGCCCCACACGTGGAGCTGCTCGCGGACCACGGCGCGTGCCCGGCCCGCCTCGATCGGGTCGAGCGCGAGCCGCCATTCGGCGACGTCCTCGGGTTCGATGCCGTTGAGCCGGGCCATCAGCAGGGCCACGTCGTCCTTGCGGCCGCCGCGGGTGTTGAGCGCGCGGATGATGGTGTCGCAGGCGTCGTCCATGGAGGCGGCCGGGTGGGCGGCGGACTCGCAGAGCGTGGCGAGGCCGACGCCGATGTCCTCACCGCGTACTTCGACCAGTCCGTCGGTGCACATCACGAGCCGGTCGCCGGGCGCCACCGGCACGCGTACCGCCTCGAAGGGCACTCCGCCGACTCCGATGGGCGCGCCCGTCGGCAGGTCGAGCAGGTCGCTGTGGCCATTCTCCGCGCGGACGATGACGGGCGGGATGTGGCCTGCGTTGGCGATGTGCAGCTCGCCGGCGATGGGGTCGTAGACCGCGTACAGGCAGGTCGCGAGGTAGTTGTCGCCGAGCCGCTGGGCCAGGTCGTCGAGGTTGCGCAGGAGCTGGGCGGGCGGCAGGTCGAGGGCCGCCATGGTCTGGACGGCGGTGCGCAACTGCCCCATCATCGCAGCCGAGTTGAGGCCGTGGCCCATCACGTCGCCGACGACCAGGGCGGTCCGGGAGCCGGGCAGTTTCACGGAGTCGAACCAGTCTCCGCCGACCCGGCCCAGGAGCGTGCCGGGCAGGTAGCGGGTCGCGATGTCGCAGCCGGCCATACGGGGCGCGATGTGCGGCAGCATGCTGTCCTGGAGGGTCTCGGCGACGCTCTCCTGGTACGTGTACATGCGCGCGTTGTCGAGCACGAGCCCCGCGCGGGCGGCCAGTTCGGCGCCCGTCACCCGGTCCATGTCGTTGAACTCGACCCGCTCGGGGTGGCGCAGCAGGATCATGAAGCCGAGGACCACATTGCGGGCCTTCAGGGGGACGACCAGCATGGAGCGGTGGGTGATGAGCGGCCTGATGTCGCGCTTCTCGAACTGCGAGGCGATCATGTGCCCCATCTGTTCGCTGATGCGCGGCACGAGGACGGGCTCACCGGTGGTCATGCACTGGAAGAACGGCGTGTGCGCGGGAAAGGGCATGGCCTCGCCGACGGGCACGACGTCGTCCCAGCGGCCCGGCTCGTCGGTGTGCTCCAGCGCCACGCGGTGCCACATGGTGGTCGTGTCGGGCACGCCTTCGGGGAACCCCTCACCGGCGACGACCTGTTCGCGCAGGTAGGTGCCCGCCACATCGGTGAAGCGCGGCACGACGGCACGGCTGACCTCGAGGATGGTCTGCGACAGGTCGAGCGAGGTGCCTATGCGCCCGCTGACTTCGTTGAGGAACTCCAGGCGCTCGCGTACGGCGACGTATTCGAGGTCCTCGCCCTCGTCCTGGACGTCCCTCGGCAACGGTCCGCCGGTGGCCACCGCCCGGGCCGCCCGTTCGCGGCGCGCCTTGCGCTCGGCGCGCCGGGGCACGCCCCAGTCGGGGGTGACGGGCACCCGGTCGTTCTGGCTGAACTCCAGGACGGGATAGCCCAGTTCGAGGATCTGCGCGACGATCCGGGCGCCCTCGCCGACGCTCATGCTGGGCAGGATCTCGGGCAGCCTCCGGGCCAGCTGTTCGGCGCCGGGGAAGTCGGTGTGAAGGGCGAAGCCGGGCGCCATGCGCTCGACGGCCACTTCTTCGTCCTCGTGGCGCATCGCGCCGGCGTCGGCGGCCAGCACCAGCAGCCGTTCCTGCCCTGGGCCCACGAGGGGATAGGCCCACCACAGGACATCGACCCGGTCCCGGCCGGTCACGGTGAGCCGGGCGCGCCCCGCGGCCGGGTAGGAGAGCCGCCCGTCGAGGGAGGACTCCAGGTCGGGGCCGAGTCCGTCGTAGGCCGCGTACGCGCCGTAGGGCGCGGTCTCGTCGTCTTCGGGGAGCGCGCCGGACACCGGGAGGAGATCGACCGCGGGGCGGCCCACCGCTTCCTCCTTGGAGGCGCCGAACAGGCGCCTGGCACCGGTGCTCCAGTGCGACACCAGCCCGCCGCGGTCCACTACCACCACGGCCAGGGGGATACGTCCGGCGGCGGCGTGCTCCACCGCGCCGTTCCCAGCTCCGCGGCTGGGAGTTGCGCCCGCTTCGGTGCCACGGTCCATGGCCCAGGCCCTCTCTCCCCACGGCTCCGCAAGATCTGTGCCGCCACTACTACCGTACGGCGCCGGCCGGTTCCGATGTGTGGCAATACGGGAATTGAACTCACGGGTAGGCTCCGGCGCGTTGCGGGACAGGCAATGCCCGGAGCGCTCAGTCCTCGTGTCCCAGTTGCAGGTCGCGCTCCGTCCTGCCGCCCCCGGCCACCTGGAGCACCGTGGCCACCGGCGGATAGCCGGCCGCGATGACGGTGTACTCGCCGGAGGACAGATCCACGAAACGGAACGTTCCGTCGGCGCCGGTGGTGAGCGTGTCCACCACGTTGCCGGCGGCGTCGAGGAGTGTCACGCGCGCGTCCTCGACCGGGCGTCCGCCGCCGGCCCGGACGGTGCCGCGCAGCACGGCGCCACCGGCGAGTTCCACGTCCTGGCGGGTTTCGCGGGCGGCCTGGACGGTGACGGGGAGCGCGGCGGGGCGGAAGGCGGGCGCGCTGGCGGCGAGGGTGTACTCGCCCGCGACCAACTCCGTGATGACATAGCCCCCTTCGCGTCCGCTTCGGGTGGTGGCGACCACCTCCCCGTGGACGTTGGTGAGCGTGACGATGGCCTCGCGCACAGGGGTGCCGTCCGCCGTCAGCACGCTCCCGGCGAGGCGCCCCGCACCGCCGAGCACGACGTCGAGCTCCACCGGGCGTTCGCCGACGGTCACCGAGACGGCCTGCGGCTGATGGCCTCCGGCCGCGGCGATCAGGACGTACGACCCCGATCCCGGCGTGGACAGCGCGTACCGCCCGTCCTCGCCGCTGGCGCCCCGCCCGATCTGCTGTCCCGCGACGTCGATGAGGGTGAGCGCGGCGCGCGGTACGACGGTGCCGTCGGGGTGCTGCACCGTGCCGCAGACGGGGATCCCGGCGGCGTACGACGTGCGGGCGTGCGGGATCCGGGTGAGCGGTTCGGACTCGGCGTCGGTGGCGGGGGCGTTGTGGGACACCAGAGGTTTCTCCTTGAGGAAGAAGGCGATGAGCAGGCCGAGGACGAGTACCGGCACGAGGTAGAGGAAGATCCGCGGCATGGCTTCCGCGTACGCCCCGATGTAGTCGTCGCGCAGGGCGGCCGGCATCGCGTGCACGAGCTGCGGGGTGAGGGACTCGGAGTCCGGAACTCCGGTGCCCCCGTGCGCGGGGAGGCGGTCGGCGAGTTCGTCGGCGAGCCGGTTGGCGAACAGCGTCCCGAAGATGGCCGCTCCGACGCTGCCGCCGATCTGCCGGAAGTAGTTGTTGGCGCTGGTCGCGGTGCCGAGGTCGGCCGGGCGCACGGAGTTCTGCACGGCGAGGATCAGCACCGGCATCACCATGCCGATTCCCGCGCCGAGGACCGCCATCCAGATGCTGTAGTGCAGCCGGGGCGTGTCGACTTCGAGCCGGGAGAGCAGCCACATGCCGAGGACCGAGAGGGCGCCGCCGAGGATCGGATGGACCTTGTAGCGCCCGGTCCTGCTGATGAGCTGCCCGGAGATGATCGAGGCGCCGACGATGCCGCCCATCATGGGGAGCATCAGGAGCCCGGACTCGGTGGCCGAGGCCCCGTCCACCATCTGCAGGAACGTGGGCAGATAGCTGGCGGCGCCGAACAGGGCGACGCCGACGACCAGGCCCACCAGCGCGGTGATGTTGAAGACGCCGTCCCTGAACAGCCGCAGGGGGATGAGGGGTTCGGCGGCGAAGTGCTCGGCGACGAGGAAGAGGACCGTCGCGGCGAGCGCGCCCGCGCCGAGCCCGAGGATGACCCGGGAGTCCCACGCGTACTCGGTGCCGCCCCAACTGGTCAGCAGGACAAGGCAGGTCGACGCGGCGGCGAGCAGCAGCGCCCCCAGCACGTCGAGGCGCGCGCGGGCGGTGGGCTTCGGCAGTTTCAGCACGGCGGTGACGACCGCCAGGGTGAGCAGGCCGAAGGGCACGTTGATGTAGAAGCACCACCTCCAGGAGAGGTGGTCCGTGAAATAGCCCCCGAGGAGAGGGCCGGCGACGGAGGCGAGGCCGAACGCGGCGCCGATCAGGCCCATGAAGCGGCCGCGTTCACGCGGCGGGACGATGTCGGCGATGATCGCCTGCACGCCGATCATGAGGCCGCCCGCGCCGACGCCCTGGAGTGCGCGGAAGGCGATCAGCTGGTCCATGGTGCGCGACCAGCCGGCCAGCGCGGAGCCGATGACGAAGACGACGATCGCGAACTGGAAGACGCCCTTGCGGCCGAAGAGGTCGCCGAGCTTGCCGTAGATCGGGAGCCCAACGGTGGAGGTGAGCAGATAGGCGGTGATCGCCCAGGACATCTTGTCCAGGCCGTGCAGCTCTCCGACGATCTTCGGGAGCGCGGTGGCCACGATCATCTGCTCAAGTGCCGCGAGCAGCAGCGCGAGCATGAGCCCGAAGAAGACCAACCGCACCTGGCGCGGCCCCAGTTGGGCGGCCCGGGTGGCCTGCGGCTCAGGGTTCTGCGGGGGTGCGGCAGCCGGTTCGTCCTTCACCAGAGTGATCCCGCCCACGTACCGCTCCCCTCGTCGCACCTACCCGCACAATTCCCGCTTACGCGACAACTGCAGGCAAGCACGACGAGTTACGGCGTAACGGCACGCCACGAAGAGATCCACTCGAAACGGTGAGGGTGACAACACGCCCTGGAGAGTTGCCTCTTGGACCGTGCACCTCACCAAGTCGCCCTTGGGGCTACTTCTCCACCTCGGTGGCGAGATTGGCGAGCACCAGGTCGTAGATCCGGCCGAGGCCCTTGGGCGCGAAGGTCTTCTCGAAGAAGCCGCCGATGCCGCCCGCCCCGTTCCAGACGGTGGTGACGACGGCGCGCGACTTGCCCTCGCCGGCGGGGGTGACACGCCAGGTGGTGACCATCGAGGAGTTGCGGTCCTTCTCGACGAGCTCGCCGTCGGTGGGCTCGCTCACCTCGAGCAGGCAGTCACGGATGCGCTTGCTGGTGGCCTGGAGCTTCCAGTGAACGAGGGTGCCCTCGCCGTCGCCGCCCTCGCGCACCTCGTACTCGCTGAAGTGCTCGGGCAGCAGCTTCGCGCGGGTGCCGGTGTAGTCGGCCAGGGCGTCGAACACCGCCTCCGCGTCCGCCGCGATGACCCGTTCAGTCGTGGCCTCGACCTGCGCCATTGCACTTCCTCCAGCACTTGGTTTCTCGGGGTGTGCGGCCACCCAACCACCCCCCGGGCGGGCCGCCCAAATCGGGGTCCTCACAGGGTGCCGCGCGGGACACGGAATAGGAGGTCGCACGATCAAGGGAACATGTGTTCTATTCTGTGGTCAGTGCTACCGAGGAGGCGTCATGCGCTGGGAGAACCTCACAGCGGACCCCGCAGGGAATCCCGCCCGGGACGCCGCGCTGTTCGGCGCGGACGCGGTGACCACCCGTACCTTCGACACCCCGGAGTTCCGGGGCATCACCTTCCACGAGATCCGGGCCAAGTCGATCGTGAACCGGGTGCCGGGGGCCTCCCGCATGCCCTTCGAGTGGACGGTGAACCCCTATCGGGGCTGCACGCACGCGTGTGTGTACTGCTTCGCCCGCAAGACGCACAGCTATCTGGACCTCGACACGGGCCTCGACTTCGACTCCCAGATCGTGGTGAAGGTCAACGCGCCCGACCTGCTGCGCCGCCAGCTCGGCTCACGCCGCTGGCACGGCGAGCACATCGCGATGGGCACCAACGTCGACTGCTACCAACGGGCGGAGGGCCGCTACCAGCTGATGCCCGGCATCATCTCGGCCCTGCGCGACCACGCGAACCCCTTCTCCATCCTCACCAAGGGCACGCTGATCCTGCGCGACCTCGACCTCCTGAAGCAGGCCTCCGAGGTCACCGATGTGGGGATCTCCGTCTCCGTGGGCTTCACCGACAGCCGGCTGTGGCGCACAGTCGAGCCGGGCACGCCCGCGCCGGAGCGCCGCCTGGAGGCGGTACGCACCCTGACGGACCACGGCATCGGCTGCGGGGTCCTGATGGCCCCCGTGATCCCCTTCCTGGGTGACGACCCGGCCCAACTGCGCGCCACGGTAAGGGCGATCGCGGCCTCCGGCGCCACCTCCGTGACCCCGCTCGTGCTCCATCTGCGACCCGGTGCGCGCGAGTGGTTCATGGCCTGGCTGGCGCACTACCACCCGCATCTCGTACGCCGTTACGAGCGGCTGTACGCGGAGGGCTCCTACGCCCCGAAGTGGTACCAGCGCCGGATCACCCGTCAGGTGCACGAGCTGGCCCAGGAGTACGGCATCGGCCCCTCGCGCGCGGGGATGCCGCGCAGGATCACGGCACCCGAACCCGCGGTACCGGAACCGGCACAGCAAGCGACTCAGCTCACGCTCCTGTGATCACGGACCTCTCCAGGGCATCCGAGCGCATCCCGCGACCCAATCGGGTCAAGTCTCGCCAGAACGGGTTCTTACGGACCCCCTCTCCGGGACGATGCGGCGAAGGCCGTGGCGTGCACGGCTCACAATCCTCCGTCCCTGGGAGGTTTCATGACGAAACGCGCAGCTGCTCTGTGCGGTGCTGTCGCGGTGGTGGCCGGGATGATCACATCGGTCCCCGCAGACGCGAGCGCCGGCGCCGCGACCGCACCGCGCACCGCCCGGACCGCGAAGCTCACCTGGAAGACGTGCGCCACCAGCGCCTACCCGACGCTCCAATGCGCGTCCCTGCAGGTGCCGCTCGACCACTCGAACCCGTACAGCGAGCGGATCACTCTGGCCCTCTCGCGCGTCCCGCACACCGCGAAGAAGTACCAGGGTCCACTGCTGGTGAACCCGGGCGGCCCCGGCGCGAGCGGGCTCACCCTCGCCGGATACGTCGCCTCCGCACTGCCCAAGGCGGTGGCGGCGCAGTACGACGTGATCGGCTTCGACCCGCGCGGTGTCGGTGCGAGCAAGCCCGCCCTGAACTGCAAGCCGGGGTACTTCAACCCGGGGCGCCCGGACACCGTGCCCAGCACCCCGGCGATCGAGAAGGCCAACCTCACGCGAGCCGAGTCGTTCGCGAAGGCCTGCGGCACCAAGTACGCGAAGCTTCTGCCGTACATCGACACGGTGAGCTCGGTGCAGGACATGGACGCGATCCGGCACGCGCTCGGCGCCGAGCAGATCAACTACTTCGGGTACTCGTACGGCACCTACCTCGGGGCCGTCTACGCCAAGCTCCACCCGGACCGCGTACGGCGCCTGGTCCTGGACTCCATCGTCGACCCCACCGGTGTCTGGTACGGCGACAACCTCATGCAGGACTTCGCCTTCGACGACCGGCACCGGGCCTTCCTGTCCTGGGTCGCCAAGCACAACACCGCGTACAAGCTCGGCACCGACCCCGCGAAGATCGAGGCCAAGTGGTACGCGATGCGGGCGGCGCTCGCCAAGAAGCCCGCGGGCAAGAAGGTGGGCGCCTCCCAGGTGGAGGACACGTTCACTCCCGGCGGCTACTACAACGGCTACTGGCCCTATCTCGCCGAGGCGTTCGCGGCCTACGTGAACGACAAGAACGCGGTCCCGCTGGTCAGGGCGTACGACAAATTCGCGGCCGTCGACGCCGCCGGTGACAACGGCTACAGCGTCTACGCCTCGGTGCAGTGCCGTGACGCGCCCTGGCCGCGGGACTGGAACCGGTGGCGCGAGGACAACTCGGCGGTGTACGAGAAGGCTCCGTTCATGGCCTGGAGCAACGCCTGGTACAACGCGCCGTGCGCGTTCTGGCCGACGGACTCGCTGCGGCCGGTGGACGTCGCCAACGACGCCATCCCACCTGCACTGCTCTTCCAGGCCACGAACGACGCGGCCACCCCGTACGAGGGCGGCGTCACCGTCCACGGCCTGCTGCGCGGCTCCAGCCTGGTGGTCGAGCAGGGCGGCGGGAACCACGGCATCTCGCTGAGCGGCAACGCCTGCCTGGACAAGCACCTGGCGGCGTACCTGACCGACGGCAAGGTGCCGCGCAGCGGCGGTGAGGTCGACGCGGTGTGCAAGAAGCTCCCCGACCCGAAGCCGCTGGGCAAGAAGGCCGCCTCCACCGCGTCGCGCGGCTCGACCCTGCACGGCCTGCTCGGTTTCCGGGGCTGAACACCGCCTGAGCAGCGGCCCGTCGGGGGCGTTGTCGGACCCATGGTCCACCATGGACGCATGAGCGATCCGACTCCCCTTCCCGCCCCCGACGGGCCGGCCCGCCTCGGCTTCCGAGGCGTACGCGGTGATGGGCGCGTGAGTGACCTCCGGATCCGCGAGATGACCCTCGACGACTGCCCCCGCGTCTCCGAGATCCGCATCCGCGGCTGGCAGACCGCGTACAAGGGGCTGATACCTCAGTCGTATCTCGACGCGCTCAGCGTGGCGGAGGACGCGGCGCGGCGACGCGAGCGCTTCGGGCGGGGCGGCACCGAGATCGTGAACCTGGTCGCCGAGCGGGACGGCGAGGTGGTCGGCTGGGTCTGCCACGGGCCGTACCGCGACGGTGAAGTCCGTACCAAGGCAGTCGAGTTGTACGCGATCTATGTGCATCCCGACCGGGTCGGGGAAGGGGTGGGACAGGCGCTGCTGAGTGAGTCGGTCGACCGGTGTGCCGCCGCCGGGTACGAGCGGATTCTGCTGTGGGTGCTCAAGGGGAACATCCCGGCCCGCCGTTTCTACGAGCGGGCCGGGTTCACCCCCGACGGCGCCGAGGAGCCTTTCGACGTGGACGGTGTCGCGGTGCCCGAGGTGCGTTATGTCCGCGCGGTCTCCGGCGTGGAGAGCGACTGACTCAAGGGCCTACGCCTTCGGCAGCCGCGCCAGCGCCCGCACCGCCGCCTCCGCGAGCGCCGGATGCGCCAGCGCCTCCGTCAGGACCGGTTTCGCGCGTACGTCCCCGAGCGCGCCGAGCCCCTCCACGCAGGCTAGGGCGACCGCGCGGTGCGGATCGTGCGGGCGCAGCCTGCGTTCCAGGGTGGTGATCAGCGCGGGCACGGCCTCTGGGGCGCGCAGCTCCGCCAGCAGGCGTACCGGATGCAGGGCGTAGGCGACGCGCAGTTCGTTGGTGGCGAGTGCGGCCGCCGCGCGGGCGGTGCGGGGATCGCCGAGCCGGGCCAGGGCGCAGGCGGCGGACGCGCAGCGCTGCGGTTCCCGGTGGTTGAGCAGCAGGACGAGCGCCTCGAAGGCCCGCCGGTCCCCGGCGGCCCCGAGCCGGAAGGCGACCAACTCCCGTGCCCACAGCGGCTGTCCGGGCTCGGTCAGCGCCGCCGCCAGCTCGTCGGCGTCCTCGGTCGCCATGAGACGGCCGTACGCCGCCGAAGCCCCGGACTCGCTCCGTAAACGCTCCGTGAGTGATCGCAACTCTTCGTCCATGACGCCGAGACTAGAGAAACCCCTGAGGTGCGGGGACGTACATCACAAACTCGGGGGCTGGCGCGCTCGTTACTGGCGGGTTAAGCTCAGACGAGCGAGTTACCCACTCGCCTTTTGCTTGCGGTGGCCTGGTGACGCAGCCGCCGTGAGAGCAGTCGGTTCGGTACTTCAGGTACCTCAGTACGACATGGCTCCGGGACAGAGCCGGTCGGCTTCACGTTCTCTGGACGCTTCGCCCAGGAACGGCACCGGGCGTGTGCGCTCGTCAGCCCGGCATCACCCGCAAGAACTTCCGCACGGTGTGCGCCTGTCGGCGTACCCGCGTGCGCTCCTCAGTCGTCACCCTCTCCCTGGAGTCCCGCGATGGCCACTCCCCTTTCCGACACCTCTCCGTCCCCCCTGAAGACCGTCGCCGTCATCGGCCTCGGCACGATGGGCACCGGCATCGCCGAGGTTCTGGCACGCGCCGGCCGCGAAGTCATCGGCATCGACATCAGCGAGGCCCAGGCCGCCCAGGCGGTCACGGCGCTCGAAGCCTCCACCGCCCGCGCCGTGCGCCGCGAGCGCCTCACCGAGCAGCAGCGCGAGGACGTCCTCTCCCGCTTCCGTACGTTCACCGATCTCGCGGCCGCGGCCGACGCGGACCTGGTCATCGAGGTGACCCCGGAGTCGTACGACATCAAGCAGCAGGTCTTCCGCGCGCTCGACGACATCGTGCGTCCGGAGACGATCCTCGCCACCGGCACGAACGCCCTGTCCGTGACGCGCCTCGCCGCCGACTCGGCCCGACCCGAGCGCGTCCTCGGCCTGCACTTCTTCAACCCGGCGCCCGCGATGAAGCTCGTCGAGGTCGTCTCCTCGGTGCTGACCGCACCGACGGCCGTCGCCGCGGTCACCGACCTGGCCGTCGAACTCGGCAAGGAGCCCGTCGCGGTCGGCGACCGCCCCGGCTTCGTCGCCGACGGGCTGCTGTTCGGCTATCTCAACCAGGCCGCCGCGATGTACGAGGCGAGGTACGCCTCCCGCGAGGACATCGACGCGGCGATGAAGCTCGGCTGCGGGCTGCCGATGGGACCGCTGGCACTGCTCGACCTGATCGGCGTCGACACGGCGCGGACGGTCCTGGAGGCCATGTACGCCGAGTCGCACGACCGTCTGCACGCCCCCGCGCCCATCCTCAAGCAGCTCAGCGAGGCGGGCCTGACCGGCAGGAAGTCGGGGCGCGGCTTCTACACGTACGAGGCCTCCGGCAGCGCGAGTGTCGTGCGGGACGCCCTGACCCCGCTCGAAGGCGCCGCCCCGGCGCCCGGCCGCACCGTCCGCTCCGTCGGTGTCGCCGGCTCCGGCACGATGGCGTCCGGCATCGCCGAGGTCTTCGCGAAGGCCGGGTACGAGGTCGTCCTCGCCGCCCGCAGCGAGGAGAAGGCGCAGGCCGCCAAGGCCCGTATCGGCAAGTCGCTTTCGCGGTCTGTCGACAAGGGCCGGATGACGGCCGAAGCTGCGGCTCAGACCCTGGACCGGATCACCCCGGCGGGCTCCTACGACGCCTTCGAGGACGTCGATCTCGCCCTGGAGGCGGTCGCCGAGGACCTGGAGATCAAGCAGCAGCTGTTCGCGACCTTCGACAAGGTCTGCAAGCCCGGCGCGATCCTCGCCACCACCACCTCCTCGCTGCCCGTCGTCGCCTGCGCCCGCGCCACCTCGCGCCCGCAGGACGTGATCGGTATGCACTTCTTCAACCCGGCCCCGGCGATGAAGCTCGTCGAGGTCGTGCGGACGGTCCTGACCGAGGACGATGTGCACGCCACCGTGCGCGAGGTCTGCGCGAAGATCCGCAAGCACCCGGTGGACTGCGGGGACCGGGCCGGCTTCATCGTGAACGCGCTGCTGTTCCCGTACCTGAACAACGCGATCAAGATGGTCCAGGAGCACTACGCGACGCTCGACGACATCGACGCCGCGATGAAGCTCGGCGGCGGTTACCCCATGGGCCCCTTCGAGCTCCTGGACGTCGTCGGCCTCGATGTCTCGCTGGCCATCGAGAAGGTCCTGCACCGCGAGTTCCGCGACCCGGGGCTCGCTCCGGCGCCGCTCCTGGAGCATCTGGTGGCCGCGGGCTGCCTCGGCCGCAAGACGGGCCGCGGCTTCCGCGAATATGCCCGCCGCTGAGCGACCGGGCGACTGGTTCGCAGACAGCGCCCACTGGGGCGGCCTGCTCGACCCGGCCGGAAACCCCCCGCCCACGGAGGGCGGGGGGATCCCCGGACATGCGCACTCCCCTGCACAGATGCAGTACGTTCGGGTCATGTCCCAGCCCGCCAAGTCCTCACGTACACCAGCCACGCCCGACGCGCCGGAGAGTGCCGCGGGCAGTCGCGCGGCGGCCCAGCGGCTCAAGATGCGTCGCGAGCTGGCGGCCGCGGCCATGGAACTGTTCGCGACCAAGGGGTACGAGGCGACCACCGTCGACGAGATCGCCGCCCAGGCCGGGGTGGCCCGTCGCACCTTCTTCCGGCACTTCCGTTCCAAGGAAGAGGCGATCTTCCCGGACCACGACGACACCCTGATCCGGGCCGAGGCGGTGCTGAACGCGGCTCCCGCGCACGAGCACCCGCTCGACACGGTGTGCCGTGGCATCAAGGAAGTCATGAGGATGTACGCGGCCCAGCCCGAGATCTCCGTCTCGCGCTACAAGCTCACGCGCGAGGTGCCGACGCTGCGCGAGGCCGAGATCGCCTCCGTGGCGCGCTACGAGCGGCTGTTCACCCGCTATCTGCTGGGCCACTTCGACGAGCACGCGCACGACGACGACGCCAACGACGACCCGCTGCTCGCGGAGGTCGCCGCGTCCGCGGTCGTCACGGCACACAACCACGTGCTGCGGCGCTGGCTGCGGGCCGGGGGCCAGGGAGACGTCGAAACCCAGCTCGACCACGCCTTCTCGATCGTCCGCAAGACCTTCGGGACCGGGATCGGCGCCGGGCGCGAGGTCGCGTCGCAGGCGGCACCGGCTTCCTCCTTCACGGAGGGGGACGTTCTGGTGACGGTCGCCCGGGTCGATGCTCCGCTCGACCAGGTCATGCGAACCATCGAGCAGGCTCTCCGCGACCGGTCGTAACGACTTCCCTCACTGAACCGCGGCTTCGCCGCTTGTCCTCAATCGCCGGACGGGCTTGACATGGCTCGTCCGGCGTTTTCATGCCGTTTTCGACCCCACCTGATCGATCATCGCTCAGTTGTTACGTAAAGATTTCACCTGAGCGCAACTTCTGGCACTCCGTGCCTTGTCACGTGACACGCCGTGCCATACCTTGAAGGAGTCCGGGCGGCCGGCGTGCAGAGACCTTTCGTACGTCGGCTGTCCCCGCAAGCCAATGGCGAGCGCGCCCGGACGCCTGCGTCACAGGCAACCTCCTGCGCCGACCCAGCGCTGCCACAGCTTCACCTCCGCCGAACCGACGGCACACCCCTCACCCCAGCAGCACCGACGTAACCCTCAGCGTCTCCCCTCAAGACGCCAGTCGCCGGAGGCAACACCGTGAAGGAAATCCTGGACGCGATTCAGTCGGGGACGGCAACGGCCGCCGACTTCGCCGCTCTGCCGCTCCCCGAGTCGTACCGCGCGATCACCGTGCACAAGGACGAGACGGAGATGTTCGCCGGCCTCGCCACCCGCGACAAGGACCCCCGTAAGTCGATCCACCTGGACGACGTGCCGGTCCCCGAGCTCGGCCCGGGCGAGGCCCTGGTGGCTGTCATGGCCTCCTCGGTCAACTACAACTCGGTGTGGACCTCGATCTTCGAGCCGATGGCGACCTTCGGGTTCCTGGAGCGCTACGGCAGGCTCAGCGAGCTCACCAAGCGGCACGACCTGCCGTACCACATCATCGGCTCCGACCTGGCGGGCGTCGTGCTGCGCACCGGCCCCGGCGTGAACGCCTGGCAGCCCGGCGACGAGGTCGTCGCGCACTGTCTGTCCGTCGAGCTGGAGTCGTCCGACGGCCACAACGACACGATGCTCGACCCCGAGCAGCGCATCTGGGGCTTCGAGACCAACTTCGGCGGGCTCGCCGAGATCGCGCTCGTCAAGTCCAACCAGCTGATGCCGAAGCCGGACCACCTCAGCTGGGAGGAGGCCGCAGCTCCGGGCCTGGTGAACTCCACCGCGTACCGCCAGCTGGTCTCCCGCAACGGCGCCGGCATGAAGCAGGGCGACAACGTCCTGATCTGGGGCGCGAGCGGCGGACTGGGCTCGTACGCCACGCAGTTCGCGCTGGCCGGCGGCGCCAACCCCATCTGTGTCGTCTCCAGCCCGCAGAAGGCGGACATCTGCCGCGCGATGGGCGCCGAGGCGATCATCGACCGCAACGCCGAGGGCTACAAGTTCTGGAAGGACGAGCACAACCAGGACCCCAAGGAGTGGAAGCGCTTCGGGAAGCGGATCCGCGAGCTGACCGGTGGCGAGGACGTCGACATCGTCTTCGAGCACCCGGGGCGTGAGACCTTCGGCGCGAGCGTCTACGTCACCCGCAAGGGCGGCACCATCGTCACCTGCGCCTCGACCTCCGGGTACAACCACGAGTACGACAACCGCTACCTGTGGATGTCCCTGAAGAAGATCGTCGGCTCGCACTTCGCGAACTACCGCGAGGCCTGGGAGGCCAACCGGCTCGTCGCCAAGGGCAAGATCCACCCGACGCTCTCCCGGGTGTACTCCCTGGAGGAGACCGGGCAGGCCGCCTACGACGTGCACCGCAACCTGCATCAGGGCAAGGTCGGCGTGCTCGCCCTCGCCCCGCGCGAGGGCCTGGGCGTCCGCGACGAGGAGAAGCGCGCCCAGCACATCGACGCCATCAACCGCTTCCGGAACATCTGAGGTCCCGTAGATGACTGAGCGCCAGAAGGACCGGCCGTGGCTCATGCGGACCTATGCCGGTCACTCCACGGCAGAAGCGTCGAACGAGCTGTACCGGCGCAACCTCGCCAAGGGGCAGACGGGTCTCTCCGTGGCCTTCGACCTGCCGACGCAGACCGGGTACGACCCCGACCACATCCTCGCCCGCGGCGAGGTCGGCCGGGTCGGCGTGCCGGTCTCGCACCTCGGTGACATGCGCCGGCTGTTCCAGGACATCCCCCTGGAGCAGATGAACACCTCGATGACCATCAACGCCACCGCCATGTGGCTGCTGGCGCTCTACCAGGTCGTCGCCGAGGAGCAGGGCGCGGACATCACCCAGCTCCAGGGGACGACGCAGAACGACATCGTCAAGGAGTACCTGTCGCGGGGGACGCACGTCTTCCCGCCGGTGCCCTCGCTGCGGCTGACCACCGACATGATCACCTACACGGTGAACCACATCCCCAAGTGGAACCCGATCAACATCTGCAGCTACCACCTCCAGGAGGCGGGAGCCACCCCGGTCCAGGAGATCGCGTACGCGATGTCCACCGCGATCGCCGTACTGGACGCGGTGTTCGCGTCCGGGCAGATCGCCGAGGACCGCAAGGGCGACGTGGTCGCGCGTATCTCCTTCTTCGTGAACGCGGGCGTCCGCTTCATCGAGGAGATGTGCAAGATGCGGGCGTTCGGCCGGATCTGGGACCAGATCACCCGCGAGCGGTACGGCATCGAGGACCCCAAGCAGCGGCGCTTCCGGTACGGCGTCCAGGTCAACTCCCTCGGTCTGACCGAGGCTCAGCCGGAGAACAACATCCAGCGGATCGTGCTGGAGATGCTGGCCGTGACGCTCTCCAAGGACGCACGCGCGCGTGCCGTACAACTGCCCGCCTGGAACGAGGCGTTGGGACTGCCCCGGCCCTGGGACCAGCAGTGGTCGCTGCGCATGCAGCAGGTGCTCGCCTACGAGAGCGACCTGCTGGAGTACGCGGACATCTTCGAGGGCTCGCACGTCATCGAGGCCAAGGTGGCCTCCCTGGTGGAGGAGTCGCTGGCCGAGATGGGCCGTATCGAGGAGATGGGCGGCGCGATGGCCGCCGTCGAGTCGGGCTACCTGAAGTCGCAGCTCGTCTCCTCGCACGCCGAGCGCCGGGCCCGTATCGAGTCCGGTCAGGAGAAGATCGTCGGCGTCAACATCTTCGACTCGACCGAGCCGAACCCGCTCACGGCCGACCTGGACGCGGCGATCCAGACGGTCGATCCGGCGGTCGAGGCCCGCGTGGTCGGGGCCCTCCAGAACTGGCGCGACACCCGCTACCAGCCGCCGTTCAACCACCCGCGCCCGTGCAAGGCGCTGGAGCGGCTGAAGGCGGCCGCCAAGGGCACCGACAACCTCATGGAAGCCACCCTGGAGTGCGCGCGCGCCGGCGTCACGACCGGCGAGTGGTCCGGAGCCCTGCGCGAGGTGTTCGGCGAGTTCCGGGCCCCCACCGGTGTCTCGTCCGCGCCCGTCGCGGTCACCGCCGAGGAGGGCACCGCGATGGCGCTGGTGCGCAAGAAGGTGGAGCGGACGGCGCAGGACATGGGCGTCGGCAAGCTCCGCTTCCTGGTGGGCAAGCCGGGCCTGGACGGGCACTCCAACGGCGCCGAGCAGATCGCCGTGCGGGCCCGCGACGCCGGGTTCGAGGTGGTCTACCAGGGCATCCGGCTCACCCCGGAGGAGATCGTGGCCGCGGCCGTAGCCGAGGACGTGCACGGCGTCGGTCTCTCGATCCTGTCCGGCTCGCACGCCCAGTTGGTGCCGGACGTGCTGGAGCGGCTGCGCGAGGCCGGTGCGGCCGACATCCCGGTGATCGCGGGCGGGATCATCCCGAACGCCGACGCCGAACTGCTGCGGGCCGCGGGAGTGGCCGCGGTCTTCACCCCGAAGGACTTCGACATCACCGGAATCATCGGCCGTATCGTCGACGAGATCCGCAAAGCGAACAAGCTCGACCCCCTGGAGGTCCCCGCATGACCGTCAACCGTCTGCGTCCCCGCCGCTCCTGCCTCGCGGTGCCGGGAAGCAACCCCCGCTTCCTGGAGAAGGCGCAGGGCCTCCCCGCGGACCAGGTCTTCCTCGACCTGGAGGACGCGTGCGCGCCGCTCGCCAAGCCCGAGGCGCGGCACACGATCGTCAAGTTCCTCAACGAGGGCGACTGGACGGGCAAGACGAGGGTCGTGCGCGTCAACGACTGGACGACCGAGTGGACGTACCGCGATGTCGTGACGGTTGTCGAGGGCGCCGGTCCGAACCTCGACTGCATCATGCTGCCGAAGGTGCAGGACGCCCAGCAGGTCGTCGCGCTCGACCTGCTGCTGACGCAGATCGAGAAGACGATGGGCTTCGAGGTCGGCAAGATCGGTATCGAGGCGCAGATCGAGAACGCCAAGGGTCTGGTCAACGTCAACGAGATCGCTGCCGCCTCGCCGCGCACCGAGACCATCATCTTCGGCCCGGCCGACTTCATGGCGTCGATCAACATGAAGACCCTGGTCGTGGGCGAACAGCCGCCCGGCTACGGCGCGGACGCCTACCACTACATCCTGATGAAGATCCTGATGGCGGCCCGTACCTACGACCTCCAGGCGATCGACGGCCCGTACCTGCAGATCCGCAACGTGGACGGCTACCGCGAGGTCGCGCAGCGCGCCGCCGCCCTCGGCTTCGACGGCAAGTGGGTGCTGCACCCGGGCCAGGTCGAGGCGTCGAACGAGATCTTCTCGCCCTCTCAGGAGGACTTCGACCACGCCGAACTGATCCTGGACGCCTACGAGTACTGCACGTCCGAGGCGGGCGGCAAGAAGGGCTCCGCGATGCTCGGCGACGAGATGATCGACGAGGCCAGCCGCAAGATGGCGCTCGTCATCTCGGGCAAGGGCCGGGCCGCCGGCATGCAGCGCACGTCCAAGTTCGAAGCCCCGGAGGCCTGAGCACCATGCAGTTCGGACGCACCTACGAGGAGTTCGAGGTCGGCGCGGTCTACAAGCACTGGCCCGGAAAAACGGTCACCGAGTACGACGACCACCTCTTCTGTCTGCTGACCATGAACCACCACCCGCTCCACATGGACAGCAACTACGCGGAGAAGACGACCGACTTCGGGAAGAACGTCGTCGTGGGGAACTACATCTACTCGCTGCTGCTCGGCATGTCGGTCCCCGACGTGTCCGGCAAGGCGATCGCCAACCTGGAGGTCGAGTCGCTGAAGCATGTGGCGCCGACCTTCCACGGCGACACGATCTACGGCGAGACCACCGTCCTCGACAAGACGCCGTCGAGGTCCAAGTCGGACCGCGGGATCGTCTACGTCGAGACCAAGGGATACAAGCAGGACGGCACGCTGGTCTGCGTGTTCCGCCGCAAGGTGATGGTCCCCACCGAGACGTACATCAAGGAGCGCGGCGGCGAGCAGCCCGGCCGCCCCCAGCTCAAGGAGCAGGAGAAGTAGCCATGGCGCGACTCGCCCAGACCGCCGGTCTCACCGAAATCCAGCAGGAGATCCTCTCCACCGTCCGCGACTTCGTGGACAAGGAGATCATCCCGGTCGCCACCGAGCTGGAACACCGCGACGAGTACCCACAGGAGATCGTCGACGGGCTCAAGGAGTTGGGCCTCTTCGGACTGATGATCCCGGAGGAGTACGGCGGTCTGGGCGAGTCCCTCCTGACGTACGCGCTGTGCGTCGAGGAGATCGCCCGCGGCTGGATGTCGGTGTCCGGCATCATCAACACCCACTTCATCGTGGCGTACATGCTCAAGCAGCACGGCACACAGGAGCAGAAGGACTACTTCCTGCCGCGGATGGCGCTGGGCGAGACGCGGGGTGCCTTCTCGATGTCGGAGCCGGCGCTCGGCTCGGATGTCTCGGCGATCACGTCGAAGGCGGTCAGGGACGGCGAGGAATACGTCCTGAACGGTCAGAAGATGTGGCTGACGAACGGCGGCACGTCGAACCTGGTGGCCGTCCTGGTGAAGAGTGACGAAGGACACCCCGAGGGCACCCCGGCCCACAAGTCGATGACGACCTTCCTGGTCGAGAAGGAGCCCGGCTTCGGAGAGGTCCGCCCCGGCCTCACCATCCCCGGGAAGATCGACAAGATGGGCTACAAGGGGGTCGACACCACCGAGCTCATCATGGACGGGCTGCGCATTCCGGCCAATCGGGTACTCGGCGGGACGACCGGCCGAGGGTTTTACCAAATGATGGACGGCGTCGAGGTCGGCCGCGTGAATGTGGCGGCCCGTGGCTGCGGCGTCGCTCAGCGTGCATTTGAGCTGGGTGTCTCCTATGCCCAGCAGCGTCACACTTTCGGCAAGCCGATCGCCCAGCACCAGGCCATCCAGTTCAAGCTGGCCGAGATGGCTACCAAGGTCGAGGCCGCCCATGCGATGATGGTGAATGCAGCACGCAAAAAGGACTCCGGGGAACGAAACGACCTCGAAGCAGGGATGGCGAAGTACCTCGCCTCCGAATACTGCAAGGAAGTAGTCGAGGACGCTTTCCGGATCCACGGCGGCTACGGCTTCTCCAAGGAGTACGAGATCGAGCGTCTCTACCGTGAGGCGCCGATGCTGCTGATCGGCGAAGGTACCGCCGAGATCCAGAAAATGATCATCGGGCGCAGGCTGCTCGAAGAGTATCGACTCCAGGGCTAGATGTCCCGGTTGGGGGTGTTTTCTTCGAGAAGAAGATCACACCCCGTCAGCACTCTTCAGCCGTCGACTCGGCTTCCTGGCTTGCCCAGTTGTGGCCCGCGACCGGTACGATCCCGGGAAAGCCGCCGTCCCCCGTTTTTGCAGCGCGGCATCATCCGCTACGAAGGTCATCCATGCCCCACAGCCAAACCTCTGCACCTCGCGACAGCCTGGCAGGCGTACGCCTCGCGCGCGGAGCATCGCCGTGGCTTCTCCCGACCGTTGCCACCGCAGCCCTCAGCCTGGCACGCGCGCGCCACTCCGGCGTCGCCAAGGCCGTGGCCGTACCCGCCACCGCGCTCGCGGCGGGGATGCTGTGGTTCTTCCGCGACCCAGAGCGCGAGATCACGCAGGGCAGGGTCATCTCGCCCGCCGACGGTGTGGTGCAGAGCATCATGCCGTGGAAGGACGGACGCACCCGCGTCGCGATCTTCATGAGCCCGCTGAACGTCCATGTCAACCGCGCGCCTCTCTCCGGCACGGTGACATCGGTCGAGCACATCCCCGGTGGGTTCGTTCCGGCGTTCAACAAGGAGAGCGAGAACAACGAACGCGTCGTCTGGCACTTCGACACCGAGCTCGGTGACATCGAGATGATCCAGATCGCCGGCGCGGTCGCCCGCCGTATCGTTCCTTATATCCCTCAGGGTACGAAGGTCGAGCAGGGCGAGCGGATCGGCTTGATCCGTTTCGGCTCGCGCGTCGACATCTACCTCCCCGAGGGTGTCGAGGTGGACGTGGAGGTCGGTCAGAAGACCGTGGCTGGGGTGACTCGAATTGACCGTGATTGATCCCGAGACGCAGGCCGGCACCGGCTGGGTGCCGGAGGCCGACGAGGTGGACGACGAAGAGGAGATGCCCCTCTCTCTCCGCCTCTCAATAGCGGACACCCTCACCCTGGGCAACGCGACCTGCGGCTTCATGGCGGTGTACTTCACCACCACCGGCATCCTGATCCCGCACCTCACGGGCAGCCAGGAGACGGGCATGGCACGGCACAGCGCCGCCACGGCCGTCATCCTCATGCTGTGCGCTGCGGTCTTCGACCTCTTCGACGGCCTGGTCGCCCGCAAGCTGCGCTCCTCCCCCATGGGCGCCGAGCTGGACAACCTCTCCGACCTGATCAGCTTCGGGCTCGCTCCGGCGTACTTCGTGCTGGTCTACGGCATGGTCGCGGACGACGCGCATCAGCGGGTGGCGGCGCTGGGGGCCATCGTGGTCCTCCTGGCGGTCGTGCTGAGACTCGCGCGCTTCTCCTGCGTCACGGTCAAGGACGGCACCTTCCAGGGCATGCCATCGCCCTTCGGCGCGCTCACCGTGGTCTCCATCGTGCTCCTGGAGCTGCCGTTCGTCGCCACGCTCATGGCGATCCTCGGCACCGCCTGGCTGATGGTGAGCCGGGTCGAGTACCCCAAGCCGCGGGGTCGCCTCGCGATCGCGATGCTCTCCTGGATCGTCGTCAGCATGGGCCTCCTCGTGGCCTGGGCCTTCGACGCTCCCAGCGGGATACTGCTGCTGCAGACCGGGTGCGCGTTGCAGCTGGTCATGGGCGCGGTGATTCCCCTCTTCGCCACGGCTCGGAAGGTCAACAACTTCCGGGACAACCGGCGTGAGGCGCGGGCGGCTCAGCTGCCGTAGCGCTTGTACGTGCCTCGCTTGTATGTGCCGAAGGGCCCCGAACCACACGGTTCGGGGCCCTTCGGCTTTGTCGGGGCCCTTCGGCTCTCTCGGGTCCTCCGGCCTCGGCGTCACGCCCCCGGCGTGTAGCCCTCGGCCGCCGTCGAGGCCGCCGCCTCCCGTACCACCGTCATCCCGCCCACGGCGCTCTTGTCCGGCTTCAGGATGATGCTCTGCTTCGAGGACGGGGACTTCGGGTCGCTGAAGTCCTGGGTGACGCCGAAGCCCGGGTCGAAGGCGTCGATCGTCAGCAGGGCCTTGTCGACGCCCTCGCGGGTGAGGTCCTTGCTCTCGCAGGCCTTCTTCAGGGCCTCGCCGAAGGCGGCCGCCGCGGTCCAGCCGGCCACCACACCGTTGTCGAGGGAGTCCTTCGGGTAGGCCGCCTTGTAGTCCTCGACGAGCTTCTTGCCCTCCGGGGTGTCGGCGCCGATGGGGAGAGAGGGCGAGGCCACGTAGTAGTTCGCCGTCAGGGCCGGGCCCGCCTGGGTGGCCAGCAGCTGCGGGGCGAAGGCCGAGTTGTTGCCGATGATCGGCACATTGAACTGTCCGGCCGCCGCGACACCGACGAGCGAGGCCGCCTGGCGCGGGCCCGCGCTGATCACGATCGCCTTGACCCCGGCCTGCTTGAGGGCGGCGACCTGGGCGGTCATGTCGTTGTCGGTCGGCTTGATCTTCTGCTCGACGACGGTGAGCCCGGACTCCTTCGCCATGTACTTGGAGCCGACCAGGGCGTTCTCGCCGTAGTCCCCCTCGAAGTACACATGGCCGATCTTGTCGCCCTCCTTGATGCCCTTCTCCTTGATCAGGAAGTCGACGGCGTTGATCGTCTCGATGTCGTACGTGGATCCGATGACCCGGATGTACGGGCTGCCCAGCAAGGTGGCCGACCAGGCCTGCGGCATCACGAGCCCCTTGTCCTGGCCGTCCACGCGCTGCTTCACGGCGGCGACGAACGGCGAGCCGATGAACTGGGTGAAGCCCAGCACCTTGGGTGCCAGCTCCGTGTACCCGGAGACCGCCTTCTGCGGGTCGTAGCCGTGGTCGCGGACGGTGAGCGCCAGCTGGTAGCCGCAGACGCCGCCGTCGGCGTTGACCTGCTTCACGTAGAGCTGCTGGGCCTGCGTGACGCTCTTGCCGAGGGTGGCGTAGACGCCGGTCATGTCGGTGAGCGCGCCGAGGGTGATGGTCTTGCCGGAGATGCCGTCGCCGGTCTTCACCCCGCCGGCAGCCGTCTCCTTGTCGTCGTCCCCGTCCTTGGCCTTGGAGCTGCACCCGGCCAGCACGAGCAGGGCGGCCAGCGTCCCGGCGGCCACCCTTGCCACGTATGTCCTTCTCATCGTTCCTCCCCTGGAGTGGGCCTTGAGCCGTTCGGCTTGGTGCGACGCCGGGCGGCGACCCTGATCAGGCCGCCCGGCAGGAAGAGCACCACCGCCACGACGGCGGCGCCGTAGAGGTAGCGGGATGCCTCGCCCGGTGCGATCCCGCCGGTGCCGGGGTCGGAGACCAGGGGCAGCGCGTCGCTGTAGCGGGTCAGCAGCTGCGGCAGCAGGGAGACGAACACGGCCCCGACCACCGCCCCGGCGACCGAGCCGAGTCCGCCGATCACGATCATGGCGAGGTATTCGAGCGAGAGGATCATGCCGAAGTAGTCCGGCACAGTCCGCTGGAAGATCAGCGCGAGCAGGACCCCGGCCAGGCCCGCGTACATCGAGGACAGCACGAAGACCGCGGCGCGGTAGCGGGCGACCGGCACGCCGATCACCCCGGCCGCGATCCGGTGGTCGCGGATCGCGTTCATGGCGCGCCCCGGCCGGCCACGCAGCACCCCGCGGGCGAAGAGCGCACAGCCGAGCAGCATCACGAGGCCCGCGTACCAGAGCTTCTCGGCGGAGCCGAACGGCACGGCGGCGACGACGAGTTCACGGTCGTCGAAGGTGAGCCCGAAGATGCTCAGGGGTGGTACGTCGCGGCCGTTGAAGCCGCCCGTCAGATCGCGCGCGTTGAACAGCACGTGCTGGCCGATGAAGATCAGGGCGAGGGTGGCGATGCCGAGATAGGCGCCGCGCAGCCGTCCCGCGATGGGGCTGAAGAGCCCGCCCGCGACACCTGCGGCCAGTACGGCCAGGACGGTGGCGAGCCAGGTCGGCAACCCGAGCCCGGTCAGTCCGTCGCCTCCGTCACCGGCGAACACGCAGTAGCCGTACGCCCCGACCGCCAGGAAGAAGGCGTGCCCCATGGAGAGCTGTCCGGTCGCGCCGGTGAGGAGGTTGATGCCGATCGCGCCGATCGCGGCGGCCATCGCGAACAGGCCCGCCTGGAGCCAGAAGCGGTCCAGGTAGAAGGGCAGGGCGAGCAGCAGGACGGCGCCCGCGGCCCAGACGTATGTGCGGGGACGGGTGAACCACAGCGGTGGAGCGTCGCTCCTGCGGGTGCTTGCGAGTACCTCAGACACGGGCGAGCTCCTTCGTGCCGAAGAGCCCGGCGGGCCGGATGAGCAGGATCGCGACCATGACGAGGTACGGGGCGAGATCGCCGAGTCCCCTGCCCAGGAAGGTCAGATCGCTCTGGTATCCGGTGGCGAGGGACTCCGTGATCCCCACGAGCAGACCGCCGACCAGCGCACCCGTCGTCGAGTCGAGGCCCCCGAGGATCGCTGCCGGGAACGCCTTCAGCGCGGCCAGCGAGGTGGCCCGCTCCAGGCCCGGTGTCGGGAAGACGGTGAGGAACAGCGCGGCGACCGCGGCGAGTCCACCGGCCACCGCCCAGGCGCCGAGCGACACCCGCCCGAGCCGTACGCCCATGAGAGCGGCGGTCTCCGGGCTTTCGGCGGCTGCGCGCATCGCCACGCCCCACGAGGTGTACCGGAAGGCCAGCAGGAAGGCGGTGATGAGCAGGGCCGCGGCCACGAACGCGGCGATCCGCGTGTGCGCGAGGGAGACCGGCCCGACGGTGAGCACGGCGTCGCCCCACGGGTCGCCGAGCGGGAGTACGTCGGTGCCGATACGGCGGGTCAGTTCGGTGGTGAGCAGGATGTCGACGCCGATGGTGACGATGGCGAGGACACTGTGGTCGGACCCCCGGTAGCGGCGCATCACCAGGAACTCCACCGCCGCCCCCACCAGCGCGGCGCCCGCGATCCCGGCGAGCAGCGCGGGCCAGAAGCCGATGTCGTCGTGGAGGGAGGCGGTGACGTAGCCGCCCGCGAGCAGCAGCGAGGCGTGGGCGAAGTTCACGACCTCGGTGGCGCGGAAGATGACGACGAAGCCGAGGGCGATGAGGGCGTAGACGGAGCCCAACGAGACGCCGTTGAGGAGGAGTTCGGCGAAGGTGCTCATGAGGCGGTCTCCTCGCCGTCGAGGCGGTCGCTTTCGGTGCGGTCGCGATCGGTGTCGGTGTCGGTGCGGCGCTCGTCCGCACTCTCGCCGTCCGCACGCTCGCCCAGGTAGGCCCGTACGACCGCCGGATCCTTCTGTACGTCGACGGGGGCGCCGTCGGCGATCAGGCGGCCGAAGTCCAGTACGGTCACCGCGTCCGCGAGCCGCATCACCACCCCCATGTCGTGTTCGACCAGCACGATCGAGATGCCGAGGCTGTCGCGGACGCCCGCGACGACCGCGGCGGTGCGGCGTCGTTCGTCGGCGGTCATGCCCGCGACCGGCTCGTCGAGAAGCAGGAGGCGGGGCTCCATGCACAGGGCGCGGGCGAGTTCGGCGAGCTTCTGCTGCCCGTACGGGAGCGAACCCGCCGGGCGGCCGAGTTGCTGTTCAAGACCCACGAACTCGGCTATCTCCCGCACGCGTTCACGGTGCCGGCGCTCCTCGCGGGCCGCCGCGGGCAGCCGCAGCCCCGCGGCGAGGAAGCCGGTTCGCGTCAGCCGGTGGCGGCCGAGCAGCAGGCTGTCCTCGACCGTGGCCTGCGGCGGCAGGGCGAGGTTCTGGAAGATCCGGGCCACGCCCAGGCCCGCGATGCGGTGCGGGGGCAGGCCGGTCAGCTCGTGCTCGCCGAACCGGACGCTGCCGGAGGCGGGCCGGCAGACACCGGACAGCACGTTGAAACAAGTGGACTTGCCGGCGCCGTTGGGGCCGATGAGGGCGTGCACGGTGCCGGGGCGGACGGTGAAGCTGACGGCGTCGAGGGCGGTCAGGCCGGCGAAGCGGACCGTCAACTCCCTTACGTGGAGCGGCGGGACATCGGTGTCGGCCGGGTCCATCGCGGGCGTCACCCCTTCCACCTGGGCAGTGTCGGGTGGGTGGCGCGGGCCTGGGAGGCGTCTTCGGCCGCGTCCTCGTCGACGACGCCCAGATAGCGGCGGCGCACCTCGTCGGAGGCGGCGAGCTCGTCGGCCGGGCCCGAGAGGGTCACTTCGCCGACTTCGAGGACGTACGCGCGGGAGGCGAGCCGCAGGGCGAGTGCGGCGTTCTGCTCGACGAGCAGGACCGAGGTGCCCTGGGCGTTGATCTCCCGTACGGTGTCGGCGATCCGCCGGGCCATCAACGGGGCGAGCCCGAGGGACGGTTCGTCGAGCAGGAGCACCTTGGGAGTGGCCATCAGAGCGCGGGCGACCGCGAGCATCTGCTGTTCGCCGCCCGAGAGGAGTCCAGCCCGCTGCTGTGCGCGTTCGGCGAGGACGGGGAACAGGTCGTGCACACGGCGCAGTGCAGCCGCTCGCTCCGCCCGGCCGCCCACGGCTCCGAGCGCTCCGGCCCGCAGATTGTCCGCGACCGTCATCCGGGCGAACACCCGCCGCCCTTCCGGCACTTGGGACACCCCTGCGGCCACCACCCGGTCCGGGGCCAGCCGGTCGAGCGGCCGTCCGCCGAGGACGACCGTGCCGCCGGTCACCGCTCCCCCGTGGAAGGAGAGGGTCCGGCACACCGCCCGCAGGAGCGTCGACTTGCCCGCGCCGTTGCTGCCGAGGACGGTGACCACGGCTCCCTCGGGCACCTCCAGAGAGACCCCGCGCAGTGCGCGTACGGGGCCGTATCCGACCGACAGATCCCGTACGAGCAGAGCGGAACCGCCCATGACACCTCCACCTCCCGCTGTCCTCGCCCGGTGTGGCGCTCACCTCAGCACCGGTCCAGGCGCCCGTCCACGGGGTGCGGGCGAAACGCGGCGGGTGCCCAGAGGTCGTGCCCGGCCGTTGTGCACGCGCACAACACCGCGTGTCAGGGGCCTGTGCGGCAGGCCCTCCCGGTGACATCCTCCGGCCATGGGAGGGCGCCGACCGCGGACCGGTCATGACTGGAAGCTGCTCGCGGAGTCCTGCGCGACTCTGCTGGAACGGCTGCCCGAGCTCGTCGACGAGCACCTGCGGCAGCTCACCGAGTACTCCCCCGTCTACGGACAGGTGCTGCCTTACGACGAGCAATGGCGGGAGGCGGAGACCGCGATGCGCATCGGCATCGAGACGCTCTCCGCGCCGCGGGACTCGCCACGCCGCGATCTGGAGTACGCCGAGGACGCCGGCCGCCGCCGTGCCCAGCAGGGGATTCCGCTGGAGCTGCTCGTGCACGCCTACCGCAGCGCGGGCTATCTCGTGTGGGACGCGCTGATGGAGGGCGCGGCCGGGCGGGAGCCGGAGCGGCTCGCGATGCTCATGCGTTCGGCGACCATGGTGTGGTCCGCCGTGGACGCGCAGGCCGCGACCGCCACGGAGGCGTACCGGGCCACCGAGATGGAGCTGCGGCGGCGAACCGACGAGCAGCTGCAGGCGCTGCTCGACGCCCTGCTCGAAGGGCAGCAGACGCCCGGGCTCGCGGCACGCGCCGCCGCCGGGCTCGATCTGCCGGAGCGCGGGCCGTACGCCGTGGTGGTACTGCGTGCCGAGCGCCATGACGGACGGGACGCGTGTCCTCGGCCCGTGCTGGGTGCGGGGCTGCGGTTCATCTGGCGGATGCGGGCAGACTGCGAGGTGGGCGTAGTCGCCCTGGGAGCCGGGCAGGGGCTCGACGGGGTGGCCCGGCTCCTTGACGGGCGGTGTCAGGGTCCTGGCGGTATCAGTCCCGTGGTGGCCGGGCTCGCCGAGCTGGGGCGGGCCCGGCGGCTCGCCGAGCTGGCGCTGCGGACCTGTCCGCCGGACGCCACCGATGTCGTACGCCTCGACCAGCGGATGCCGACCGCGCTCGTCGTCAGCCAGCCGGAGCTGGCGGCTCGCCTTGTGTCCGACGTGTTCGGGGAGCTGCTGGAGCTCGAGCCCGGCGACCGGGCCGTGCTCCTCGAGACCCTCGACGTGTGGCTCTCCTGCGAGGGCTCCGCCGGGCGGGCCGCGGGGCGTCTGTACTGCCACCGGAACACGGTGTTCAACCGCCTGAGGCGCCTGGAACAGCTGACCTCGCGGTCGCTGGCGCGGCCTCGGGATCTGATCGAGATGACGTTGGCGTTGGATGCGTATCGGTTGTCGGGGGTGGGGCGGTGAGACGGTTTTTCGCCCCCTCCGCCCCTGCCCGTCCCGTACCTGGGGGCTGCGCCCCCAGACCCCCGCTATCGGCCTGGACGGCCTCGTCCTCAAACGCCGGACGGGCTAAAAGATCTCCAGCTCCGGCCGGGGAAAGATTCAGCCCCTCCGGCGTTTGAGGAGCGGGGTCTGGGGCGGAGCCCCAGGAACAAGGGACGGGTAGGGGCGGAGGGGGCGAAAAAACCACCCCCACCCCCAGCGCCCCCTCAGCTCAAAAAGTCCCGCCCAATGTTCTCCGCCACCCGCTCCAGAATCGGCCCCGCATCCTCGATGCACTTCGCGACATCGGGCTCCACCTCGGTGAGGGGGTACGCGCGGCGGATGCCGGCCTTGCCGAGGGCCTCCGGGCGGAGGCCGAGGCGGCCGCAGACCGCGACGACCTCCTTGCCCGCGGCACGGGCGGCGGCAGCGACCCCGGCGGGAGCCTTCCCGTGCAGGGTCTGCTCATCGAGCGACCCCTCACCGGTGATGACCAACGTGGCCCGCTCCAGCGCGGGCGCGAAGCCGAGAACGTCGAGCATGACCTCGATACCGGGCCGGAAGCGCGCACCGAGGACGAGCGCCCCGTACCCGATACCCCCCGCGGCCCCGGCCCCGGGCGCCGCCGCGTACTCGGCGGCCTTGGAACCGATGGCCTTCTCCAGAACGGCAGCGAAATGGGCGAGAGAGGCGTCCAGGACCGCCACGTCGTCGGGCCCAGCCCCCTTCTGGGGGCCGTACACGGCAGGCGCGCCCTTGGGCCCGGTGAGCGGGTTGTCCACGTCGGAGGCGAGAACGAAGTCGACCGAGGAGAGCCGCGCGTCGAGGCCGGACAGATCGGCGGTCACGACATCGCTCAGCGCGCCACCACCGGGCGCGACGGGCTCACCGTCCGCGTCCAGGAACCGCGCCCCGAGCGCGGACAGCATCCCCGCACCCCCGTCGGTGGTGGCACTGCCGCCCACACCGAAGACGATGGCCCCCGCCCCCGCGTCCAGCGCGGCCCGCAGCAGCTCTCCGGAGCCGTACGTCGAGGACGTGAGCGGCGCGAAGACCCCGGAGGGCAGCCGCTGCAGCCCGCTGGCCTCCGCCATCTCCACGACCGCCGTGTCGCCGCGCAGCGCGAACGCCGCCGTGACCTCGTCACCGAGCGGCCCGGCGACCCGCACCTCACGCCGCTCGAACCCGGCGGCGACCGCCGCGTCGACTGTCCCGTCACCGCCGTCGGCCACCGGCAGCGCCTCGACCTCGACATGCGGCGCGACGCGGCGCAGCCCGGCCGTCACACGCTCGGCGACCTGCACGGCCGTGAGCGATCCCTTGAACTTGTCCGCGGCGATCAGCACACGCGCCGCCTGCCGAGTCCGATTCACAGCAGCGTCCGCCACCTTGCATCCCCTTGCTTTCGGCCTTGCTCACGTCAAGGCAGTCGCGCCGCTGCGACCTTAACCGGAGGAAGCCCCCGCCGTCATGCCCCGCCCGGACCGCGGAACACCGCGCACCACCGTCCGGAATTGGGTAAACCGGAGCTATGACCTCTGTGGGCACTGAGCTCGCCGACCGCATCCATGGGGGCTGGCTGGGCCGGATCGCGGGCAACATGCTCGGCAAACCGGTCGAGCAGGGCGACCACTGGACGCGGGACCGGATCGACCGCTATCTGCGGCAGGCCGCGGCCCTGCCCCTCACCGACTACCTTCCCGAACCCGCCGCCGACGGTGGCGGGAGCGGCGAGTTCGAGCTCCGGCCCGAGTGGCGGCAATGCGTACGCGGCCGTATCCACGGCAGCTGCCGCGACGACGACGTGGACTACGCGATCCTCGGGCTCGATCTCCTGGAGACGCACGGCTTCGGCTTCAGCACCGAGCAGGTCGGTGACCTGTGGCTGCTGCGGCTGCCGTATCTGCAGACGTTCACCGCGGAGCGGGCCGCGTACCGGAACCTCGCCAATGGCATCAAACCGCCGCTGACAGCGACGTACGACAATCCCTACCAGGAGTGGATCGGGGCTCTCATCCGCGCCGACGTCTACGGCTGGACCCACCCGGACTCACCGCGCCACGCGGCCTCGCTCGCCCGCCGCGACGCCGTCCTCTCCCACACCGGTAACGGCGTCTACGGCGCGATGTGGGCGGCGGCGCTGATCTCCGCGGCCTTCACCGCGCCGAGCGTGCGGCACGCGCTGGACACGGCGCTCACGGTGATCCCCGCGAGCTGCCGCCTCGCGCGGACCGTACGACGGGTGATCACGCTCCACGAGACCCGGATGACCTGGGACGACACACTCACGACCGTCTCCGAGGAGACCGCGGGGCTCGGCTGGATCCACACGATTCCGAACGCCGCGGTCCTCACGGCCGGGCTCCTGTACGGCGACGGCGACTTCACCCGCACCATCACGCTGACCGTCCGTGGCGGCCTGGACACGGACTCGAACGGCGCGACCGCGGGCTCGGTGGCGGGTGTCCTGTGCGGAGCAGCGGCGATCCCCTCGCAGTGGCGGGACCCGCTGGAGGACACCGTACGCACTGCGGTGTTCGGCTTCGACGGGGCGCGGATCAGTGAGCTGGCGGAGCGCACCGCCCGGCTGGTGGAGGCCTAGCCGGGCGGCACGGGAATAGGTGCGGGCCCCCACGTCGGCACGAACTCCCGCAGCCCGCAGCCCGCAGCCCGCAGCATCAGCCGGTCACGCGATCCCAGGCTCGTTACCCTTCGTGAGTGACCACTCAAGACTTCGCCACGTACATCGCGGGCCTCCCCCGCGTCCTCGCCGGGGCCGCCGCCCTCTTCCGTGACACCGACGGGCGTGTCCTGCTCGTCGAGCCGAACTACCGTGACGGCTGGGCACTTCCGGGTGGCACGGTCGAATCGGACGACGGGGAGACTCCGCGCCAGGGCGCCCGTCGGGAGACCGCCGAGGAGATCGGCCTCGACATCGAACTCGGCCGACTGCTCGCGGTGGACTGGGTGCACGGCACGGCGAGGCCCCCGCTGGTGGCGTACCTCTACGACGGTGGAGTCCTCGCCGAGAGTGACTTCAAGGCGATCCGGCTGCAGGAGGAGGAGTTGCTGTCGTGGCGTCTCGTCCCGCGGGACGAGCTGGCCGAGTACCTGCCGGGTGCGCTGGGCCGTCGCGTCATGACCGCGCTCGATGTGCTGACGGAGGGCACGGGGACGGCGGAGTTGGAGAACGGACACCGGGTCGGCTGACGCCGCGAGCGGACTTCGGCAGGCCGACCCCTCACGCCACTGCCGCAGCTAGACCTGGACGACCCGCTCGGCGATCCCCTGCTTGATCGTGACCGCAACGGTCAGGTTGCCGTCCTTCGCGACCGCGTCCAGTTCGTCGGCGGTGCAGGTCTCCGCCGCCTGGGTCTCGGGATCACCGCAGATGTCACCGCCCTGGATCTCCGTGTCCTCCGCGACCCAGAAGGGACGGCCGTCGACCTCCAACTTGCCCGGCGCCAGGTACGTCAACGTACCGGTGACCGTACCGTCCGCACGGTTGTCCGCACTCGCGTCCCCGGTGTCGTCCTGTTCGGTCGGCTCCGCCGAGGCGTCGGCGCCCTCACCCGACCCGCCGGTGATTTTGGTCGCTATGCCGTTCGCGATCACTACCTCGGCCGTGACCCTCCCGGTCTTGGCCGCCGCCTCCGCCTCGTCGGCGGTGCAGCTCTCCGCCGCCTGGGTCTCGGGATCACCGCAGATCTCGCCGCCCTGGATCTCCGTGTCCTCCGCGACCCAGAAGGGACGACCGTCGACCTCCAACTTGCCCGGCGCCAGATAGGTCAGCGTGCCGGTGATTGTACCGTCCGCACGGTTGTCCGCACTGGCATCCGTGGCGTCGGCTGCGCTGGAAGGGGTGCTCGCACCGGATTCGGTCCCTGAAGCGGTTGCGGAACCGTCGGGGCCGCACGCGGTGAGGAGCAGACCGGTCGCGGCCAGGAAAGCGACGGCGGCGAGCGTACGGGAGCGGGTGCGGCTGAGCGACATGTCAGGGTGCCCTTTCGGCGGCGTTTTCCTCGTTGATCTCAACCCGTCAAACGCCATACACAGCAAGCCGGTTCATCGGCGCTCTCCCCTGTTGCACAGCCAGGATGAACCGCCGGTATCTGTTACAGGGACCCGTTCCACTGTGACCATCCAGATGCACCCGGCAGCACGAACGGCTGGAAGCGAGGGCAGCCCGATATCCCTAGAAGAGCGCCGCCCCGCTCTCGAAGTCCAGCAGCCGCTTCTTGCGGTCTAGGCCGCCGCCGTACCCCGTGAGGCTGCCGTTCGCGCCGACGACGCGGTGGCAGGGCACGATGATGCCGATCGGGTTCTTGCCGTTGGCGAGGCCCACCGCGCGGGAGGCGCCCAAGTTGCCGAGGGTTTCGGCGAGTTCACCGTACGAGCGGGTCTCGCCGTAGGGGATCTGCCCGAGCTGCTCCCAGACGTCGCGCTGGAAGGGGGTGCCGTCGAGGCGCAGGGGCAGGTCGAACTCCTTCAAGTCGCCCTCGAAGTAGGCCGCGAGCTGGCCCGTCACTTCGTCGAAGAGTGTGTCGTCCTCGCGTGCGCCGAAGTTCTCCTCCGGCGGGCGATGGCGCTGTCCGACCATGTAGAGGCCGCAGAGGTCGCCGCCGTCGGCTACGAGGGTGAGCGGCCCGTACGGACTGTCGATCACGGTGTGGTGCTTCATGGAACGTCCTTATACGGGAAGGAAGTTGATCGGGTGGCTGTCCGTCGCCCACAGGTACTGGACCGCGTACGCCCGCCAGGGACGCCACGCCGCCGCGCGTGCCGTGAGCGCGGCCGGGGTGGACGGCAGGCCCAACTCCTGTGCGGCGCGCCGGATTCCGAGGTCGGTGGGGAGGAAGGCGTCGGGGTCGCCGAGGGCGCGCATGGCGATGACGTCGACCGTCCAGGGGCCGAAGCCCGGCAGGGTGAGGAGCCGGGAGCGGGCCTCCTCCCAGTCGCTCTCGACGCCCAAGTGGAGGGTGTCGTCGGCGAGTTGACGTACGAGGGTGGTGAAAGTGGTGCGGCGGGTGCGTGGCATCGCGAGGGACTCGGGGTCCAGCGCGGCGAGCGACTCGGGGGACGGGAAGAGGTGGGTGAGGCCGCCCTCGGGGTCGTCGACGGGTTCGCCGTGCGCGGTGACCAGGCGGGCCGCGTGGGTGCGGGCGGCGGCCGTGGAGACCTGCTGGCCCAGCACGGCCCGTACGGCGAACTCGGCCTCGTCGACCGTACGCGGCACCCGGCGGCCGGGCGCCTTGTCGACGAGCGGCGCGAGCAGCGGGTCGGTGCGCAGCTGGTCGTCGACCGCGACCGGGTCGGCGTCCAGGTCGAGCATGCGGCGGCAGCGGCTGATGGCGACGGGCAGGTCGCGCAGGTCGCTGAGGGTGAGACGGCAGGCGATGTGGTCGCGGTTGGGCGTGAGGCCGACGATGCCGTGGCCGTACGGCAGGCGCAGGGTGCGCCGGTACGCCCCGTCGCGCCATTCCTCGACGCCCGGCACGGCGGTCGCCGCGAGGTGGCCGAAGAGGTTGTCGGGGTTGAGCGGGGCGCGGAAGGGGAGACGGAGGCTCAGCACTCCCGGCGCGGCGGCCCCCCGCGTGGCGGCTCCCGTCCTCGTCCTGGGCAGCCGGGCGCGCAGCTCGCTCGGCGACAGTGCGAAAACCTCGCGGACCGTGTCGTTGAAGGTGCGGATCGAGGAGAATCCGGCCGCGAAGGCGATCTCCGCCATCGGGAGCGGGGTGGTCTCGATGAGCAGCCTTGCGGTCTGGGCGCGTTGGGCGCGGGCCAGGGCGAGCGGTCCCGCGCCCAGCTCGGCCAGGAGCTGCCGCTCGATCTGGCGGGTGCTGTAGCCGAGCCTGGTGGCGAGGCCCGGTACGCCCTCGCGGTCCACGATTCCGTCGCCGATCAGGCGCATGGCGCGGGCGACGAGGTCGGCGCGCTGGTTCCACTGGGGCGAGCCGGGGCTGGTGTCGGGGCGGCACCGCTTGCAGGCCCGGAACCCGGCCAGCTGGCAGGCCGCGGCGCTCGGGTAGAACGTCATGTTCTCCGGCTTCGGCGGCACCACCGGGCAGCTGGGCCGGCAGTAGATCCGCGTGGTCAGGACCGCCGTGAAGAACCAGCCGTCGAAGCGCGCGTCCTTCGACTGGACCGCGCGCACGCAGCGCTCCGTGTCGGTGTGCATCCCGTTCTGCATGCCTCAAGCATCGACCACGCGCGAGGCCGTAGCTGGCGAGAATCCGACATCAGCCTTGCGTGCCCTGGGACCGGCCGTCAGTCCTGCCTGCCTTGCCCCGGCCGGAACTCCACGCGGAGTCCCGCAGCAGCCGCAGCCCGTTCAGACCGACCAGGACGGTGGAACCCTCGTGCCCCGCCACGCCGAGCGGCAGCGGGAGGTGGCCGATGAGGTCCCACAGCACGAGGACCGTGATGAACGTACCCGCGACGACGAGGTTCTGGGTGACCAGGCGGCGGGCCGTGCGGGAGAGTCGTACGACCGCGGGGATGGCGGCGAGCTCGTCTCGGACGACGACGGCGTCCGCCGTCTCCAGCGCGAGGTCGGAACCGGCGCGGCCCATGGCGATCCCGGAGTGGGCGGCGGCCAGGGCGGGCGCGTCGTTGACGCCGTCGCCGACGAACAGCACCTTGCGGTCGGCCAGTTGGAGTACGGCCGCGACCTTGTCCTCGGGCAGTAGACGCGCGCGTACGTCCGTGATGCCGGTGGCGGTGGCCACCTGGGCGGCGGCGCGCGGGTTGTCGCCGGTGAGCAGCACGGGTGAGGTGCCCGTGAGGGCCCTGAGCGCGGCGACGGTCCCGGCGGCGTCGGGGCGGAGGCGGTCGGCGAGGGAGAGGGTGCCGACGCGGGCGCCGTCGCGTTCCACCAGGACGAGCGTGTGGTCTGCGTCCTCGTCGGTGTGTGCGTCGGGGCGTCCGACGGTGACGATGTGGCCGTCGACGGTGGCGGTGACACCATGGCCCGGCTTCGCCGTGAAGTCGCCGGCGGGCGCGAGGCGCAGCCCGCGGCCCCGGGCAGCGGCGACGATCGCGCGGGCGAGGGGGTGTTCGCTGGGGTGCTCGGCGGCGGCCGCCAGGGCCAGCAGGGCGTCCTCGTCGAGGCCCGACCCGGGCGCCGGACGTACGGCCGTCAATTCGGGAGCGCCCTCGGTCAGGGTGCCGGTCTTGTCGAGTGCGGCGGTGTCGATCTCGCCCAGGCGTTCCATGGCTACGGCCGACTTCACCAGGACACCGTGTCGACCGGCGGTGGCGATGGCGGAAAGCAGCGGAGGCATGGTGGCCAGGACGACCGCGCAGGGCGAGGCGACGATCATGAAGGTCATCGCCCGCAGCAGTGCGCCGGTGAGGTCCTCACCGAAAGCGAGGGGCACCGCGAAGACGGCGAGCGTGGCGGCCACCACGCCCACCGCGTACCGCTGTTCGACCTTCTCGATGAACAGCTGCGTGGGCGCCTTGGTGCGCGAGGCCTCCTCCACCAGGGTGACGATGCGGGCGATGACGGAGTCGGCGGGGTCGCGTTCGACGCGTACTCGCAGCACGCCGGTGCCGTTCAGGGTGCCCGCGAAGACCTCGTCGCCGGGGGCCTTCACGACCGGCAGCGGTTCGCCGGTGATCGTCGCCTGGTCGGCCTCGCTGATGCCTTCGACCACCCGCCCGTCGGCGCCGATCCGCTCGCCGGGACGGATCAACAGCACGTCGCCGAAGGCGAGTTGAGCGGTTGGGACCGACTCCTCACCGTCCGCGGTCACCCTCGTCGCGGTGGCGGGCGCCAGGCCGAGCAGGCCGCGGACGGAGTCGGCAGTACGGGCTGTGGCCAGCGCCTCCAGTGCGCCGGATGTGGCGAAGATGACGATCAGCAGGGCACCGTCCAGCACCTGTCCGATCGCGGCCGCGCCGAGCGCCGCGACGATCATCAGCAGGTCGACGTCCAAGGTCCTCTCGCGCAGCGCCCGCAGCCCTTCGAGGGCGGGCTCCCAGCCTCCGGCGGCGTACGCGATCACGTAGAGCGGGGCGTACGTCCACCCTGGCGCGCCGCCGAGGTGGAGAGGGAGCGCGAAGAGGAAGGCGACCGTGGCCACGAACGCCCAGCGGGCCTCCGGCAGCGCGAGGACGCGCGTGCGGCGCCGGGGAAGCGCCGGGACGGACGGGGCGGCAACGGAAGACGGGGCGAGAGTGGCAGGCACACGGCCACCATACAGGAACACATGAAGACTCATTCATATCTTCATGTACGGTGAGTAAGATACCGCCCATGGGTCATGGAGCCGTCACCACCGCACAGGACGCCACCCCGCGCGTACGTCTGGACGCGGCCAACGTCGCGAAGGTGGCCACCACACTCCAGGCGCTGTCCACCCCCTCGCGCCTGCTGATTCTGGCGCGACTGCGCGAAGGCCCCCTTCCGGCCACGGAGTTGGCCGCCGAGGTGGGCATGGAACAGTCCGCGTGCTCGCACCAGCTGCGGCTGCTGCGCAACCTGGGCCTGGTCGTGGGCGAGCGGAGCGGACGCTCGGTCGTGTACGCGCTGCATGACCACCATGTCGCCGAACTCCTCGACCAGGCGGTCTACCACGTGGAACATCTGCGGCTCGGTCTCAGTGACACGCCGGAATGAGGTGACGGAGGCGTCCTCACCGCACACGGGGGCGTCCTCGCCGCAGATGTGGCCGCTGTACGCCGCCGGGTTCACGACCGCGTTCGGGGCGCACGGCATCGCCGCGAACCTCGGCGGCCACTCCGAGGACGCGGTCACCTCGCTCCTCGTCCTGGGCGGACTGCTCGCCCTCTACGACGGCGCCGAGGTCCTGCTGAAGCCCGTGTTCGGCACGATCGCAGACCGGATCGGCGCCCGGCCCGTGCTGCTCGGCGGGCTCGTCGCCTTCGCCGCCGCGTCCGTTCTGTACGTCGTCGTCGACAGCCCCGGCTGGCTGTGGGCCGCCCGTCTCGGTCAGGGCGCGGCGGCCTCCGCGTTCTCGCCGGCGGCCTCCGCGCTGGTGGCGCGGCTCAATCCGTCGGCCAAGCACGGGCGGGCGTACGGGAGTTACGGCTTCTACAAGTCCCTCGGCTACACGCTCGGCCCGCTCCTGGGAGGCGTCCTGGTGTGGGCGGGCGGGCTGCGGCTGCTGTTCGTGGTGCTCGCGGCGCTGGGCGCGGCCGTCGCCGTATGGGCCGTGCTCGCGGTTCCGGACGTGCCGCCGCTGCCGCGCGCCCGGCAGACCGTGCTCGATCTCGCGCGCCGGCTGACCGACCCGGTCTTCCTCACCCCCACGGCGGCGCTCGCCGGAGCGACCGCCGCGCTCTCCGTCGGCGTGGGGTTCCTGCCCGTCTCCGGGGCGCTCGCCGGGCTCGGCACCGTGGCGACCGGCGCGGCGGTCTCGGTGCTCGCGGCCTGTGCGGCGGTCGTCCAGCCGCGCGCCGGGCGGGCCTTGGACGCCGGCCGGCTGACCACCCGTACGGGAATCGGCGCCGGGCTGCTGGTCACCGCCGCGGGGCTCGCCTGCGCGATGCTCCCCGGCCTTACGGGCGTCCTGCTCGCCGCCGCGCTCATCGGCGTCGGCACGGGTCTGATCACCCCGCTGGGCTTCGCCGCGCTGGCGGCCGGCACTCCTCAGGAACGGCTCGGCCAGACGATGGGCGCCGCCGAGTTGGGGCGCGAACTGGGCGACGCGGGCGGGCCGTTGCTGGTCGCGGGGGTCGCGACCGTGGCGACACTGACGTACGGGTACGGGGTGCTCGCCGTGCTGCTGGCGGTGGGGCCGGTGGTGGGGGTGCTGCTGGGGAGTCGCTCGGGTGGCGCCCGTCGGAGCCGTGTCTGAGGTGACGGGGCGGCCGCGGTGCTCGGGCCTCGGGCCAACTGGTTTTCGCCCCCTCCGCCCCTACCCGTCCCGTACCTGGGGGCTGCGCCCCCAGACCCCCGCTATCGGCCTGAAGGGCCTCGTCCTCAAACGCCGGACGGGCTAAATACGCCGACCAGGTCAGCGGGGCACCTCTTCGTTCACAGCACCCGTCGGCGTACCAGCACTCCCAGCGCCAGCAAGCCCGGCAGCAGTGGCAGCCACACGGTCAGGAGCCGGTAGCCGAGGACAACGGACGCCGCCGCGCCGGCCGGTGCTCCGGCGAGGGTGAGGGCCAGGGCGAGTGCGGCGTCCAGGGAACCGAGGCCGCCGGGGGTGGGTAGCAGGACGGCGGCGCTGCTCGCGGCGAGGTAGGCGAGGGCGACCTGGGCCGGGGGCAGTGGCAGGTCGATGGCCTGGGTCACCGCGATCACCACCGAGGTGTGCAGCGCCGCGAAGGCGAGCGAGCCGCCCCACAACGCGGCCGCCCGCGCGGGGAGTTCGTGCACGGCACGGACATCCGCGAGCACCGCCCGCAGGGCACGCCGCAGCGGCCCCTTCAGGAGCGCCACGGTGACGGCGGTCACCGCGACCGCCACCACCACGGCCGTCGAGGAGACATGCGGGACGTGGAGTACGCCGGGGCAGGCCAGCGCCAGTACGGCGATCAGGCAGCCTCGCACCACGGTCCCCGCGGTGGCCTTCACCGCGAGCGCGGTCGCCGACCGTGCGACCGGCAGCCCGCACCGGGTCAGGAAGCGCAGGTTGACCGCTCCCGCTCCGAGGCCCGCGGGCAGCAGGTGATTGGCCGCGGACGCCGCGAACTGCACCGCCACCAGCCGCCGCGCGGGCAACGACCGTGACACCGCACCCTGTTGGGCGAGCGCCGAACACGCCCAGGTCGCCGAGGTGGCGGCGGTCGCCACGAGCAGCCAGCCGCGGTCGGCGACGGCGAGCCTCGCGGCGCCGGCCTCGATCACCGGCCAGTGGCGTCGCGCGAGATACACGGCGCACACCATCACCAGGAGCGAGACCCCGGCCTGCCAGGGGACCCGCCTGCCGACGGCGGTCGAAGTCGGAGGGGCGGCCGGCGGAGCGGTCATGTCGACGGGCCTCCGGGCGCCTCGGCGGCGATCAACGTCCTGGCCATCGTCCACCCTTCACCCCGACAGGCCTGAGGGCCCACATGGCGGAATAACGGAAATCATGGACAAATTACCGTGCACCGCTCAGGGACGCAGGACGGGTGCGGCATCCGGAGGCTCCATCCCCACCCTGGCCGGTCCTGGCCGATCCGGTCAGGACCGGTCAGCCGACGTGCTCGGCGAACGCCTCGTACGCCCGCTCGTCGAAGAGGACGAACGTCACCTCTTCGACCGCCGTCTCCGCGTCCCGCACCGTCTCCACCGCGATCCGGGCGGCCTCCTCCATCGGCCATCTGAAGACGCCGGTGGAGATGGCCGGGAACGCGACGGTCCGTGCGCCCAGCTCGTCGGCAACCCGGAGGGACTCCCGGTAGCAGGAAGCGAGGAGCGAGGGATCGCTCCCCGGGCCCTGCCACACCGGGCCGACGGTGTGGATCACCCATCGCGCGTCCAGCTCACCGGCGGTGGTGGCGACCGCCCGTCCGGTGGCGAGGCCCTTTCCATAGCGGGAGGCGCGTAGCCGGCGGCACTCGGCGAGGATGGCGGGGCCGCCGCGGCGATGGATGGCTCCGTCCACGCCGCCCCCGCCGAGGAGCGAGGAGTTCGCCGCGTTGACGACGGCGTCGGCGCTCTGCCGGGTGATGTCGCCCTGGACCAGCGTGATCGTGGTCATGACTGCCGCAGCCTCCTCCATACCGCCTTCGCCGCGTTGTGCCCCGACATGCCGTGTACGCCGGGGCCCGGCGGGGTGGCCGAGGAACAGATGAAGACCGCCGGGTGCGGGGTGCTGTACGGGAAGAGGGAGAGCTTGGGGCGCAGGAGGAGCTGGAGGCCCGAGGCAGCGCCGGAGGCGATGTCTCCGCCCACGTAGTTGGCGTTGCGGGCGGCGAGTTCGGGCGGGCCCGCCGTCGCGCGGGCGAGGACGCGGTCGCGGAAGCCGGGCGCGAACCGCTCCAGCTGCCGCTCGATCGCGTCCGTGAGGTCCCCGGTCCAGCCGTTCGGGACATGCCCGTACGTCCAGAAGACCTGCTTGCCGTAGGGCGCCCGGGAGGGGTCGACGACACTGGGCTGGACGGTGATCAGGAACGGTACGTCGGGCGCCCGGCCCTCGCGCGAGGCCTCACGCAGCGCGGTGCCGATCTCCGCGCGGCTCGCCCCGACCTGCACGGTCCCCGCCGTACGCGCTTCCTTCGCCGTCCACGGCACGGGGCCGTCGAGCGCGTAGTCGACCTTGAAGACACTCGCCCCGTACCGGTACCGCTCGTAGTAGCGGCCGAAGCCCGCGATCCGGGACAGCGCAGTGGGCGAGGTGTCGAAGACGTACGCGCGCGCGGGCGGCAGATCGTCGAGGCGCTTGACCTCGTAGTCGGTGTGGACGCTGCCGCCGAGGTCCTTGAGATACGCGGTGAGCGCGTCGGAGATGGACTGGGAGCCGCCGCGCGCGACGGGCCAGCCCCGGGCGTGCGCGGCGAGGGCGAAGACCAGGCCCACCGCGCCGGTCGCGATCCCGTCGAGCGGGGCGATGACATGGGCGACGAGCCCGGCGAACAGCGCTTTGGCCCGCTCGTCGCGGAAGCGGCGCATCAGCCAGGTCGACGGCGGCAGTCCGGCGAGTCCGAAGCGGGCGAGGGTGACCGGGTCGCGGGGCAGCGCGGTCAGGGGCAGCGACATGAAGTCGTGGGCCAGGGTGTCCCACTTGGGCAGGAAGGGTGTGACCAGGCGGCGGTACGCGCCAGCGTCACGTGGCCCGAACGAGGCGGCCGTCTCCGCCACCGACCTCGAGAGCACCGCGGCCGTGCCGTCGGGGAACGGGTGCGCCATGGGCAGCTCCGCGTGCAGCCACTCCAGGCCGTAGCGCTCCAGGGGCATCGCCCTGAACGCGGGCGAGTTGACACCCAGCGGGTGCGCCGCCGAACAGGGGTCGTGCCGGAATCCGGGCAGCGTCAGCTCTTCGGTGCGGGCTCCGCCGCCCACGGTGTCCCGCGCCTCGAACACGGCCACGGAGAAGCCCCGGCGGGCCAGCTCCACGGCGGCCGTCAGTCCGTTCGGCCCAGCACCCACCACGACCACATCGAGCATCGACGGCACCTTCGGACTCCTTTGTCAGCCGATGGCCACTGGGTTCAGGATATGCCGGAGGACTGACAGGCTTGACGGCACGTGCGGTTGGGAGACAGCCGGCCCTGGGGCTCAGGCTCCGGCCCGCCGGCTTCCGGCCGATAGGCAGTCGGCCGATGGGCAGCCGGCCGATGGGCAGCCGGCCGATGGGCAGCCGGCCTCCGGGCTCGGACTCCGCCCTCCGACGGGGCAGCCGGTCCTCGGGCTCAGGCTCCGGCCGCCAGCAGCCCCATCACCCGGCGAGCAGTGGCCGCATCCCGGGCCGCCGTGAACGGCAGCGCGTTGCCCCCGGTGATACGGAACGGCTCGCCCGCGAGGGTCAGATGGGCGCCGCCCGCCTCCTCGACCAGCAGCAGACCCGCGGCGTGGTCCCACGCGGCCTCCCACGAGAAGGCGACCGCGTCCAACTCGCCGCGGGCGATGGCCAGATACTCCAGGCCGGCCGAACCACACGGCCGGGTGACGACACCGTCGACCCACAGGCCGACGAGCGCGCGCTTCTGCGCGTCCGTGGTGTAGTCCGGGTGCGAGGTGGCGACGTCCAGGTCGCGGCCGGGCACGGGCGATCCGGAGCGCAGGGGCGCACCGTCGAGTACGGCGCCCCGGCCGCGTATCGCGGTGGCGAACTCGTCGCGTGCGGGAGCGAACGTCCACGAGGCCTGGACGACCCCGTCCAGCGCGAGCGCGACGAGCGTGCAGAATCCGGAGTCGCCGTGGACGAACTGCCGTGTCCCGTCGACCGGGTCGACGATCCACACCGGGGCGGTGCCCTGTATCGCGTCGTACGTCGCCGGGTCGGCGTGCACCGCCTCCTCGCCGACCACGACCGAGCCGGGCAGCAGTGCGGTGAGGGCCTCGGTGAGGTACTGCTCGGCCTTGCGGTCGGCGTCCGTCACCAGGTCGTGCGGGCCGGTCTTCTGGTCGATCTCGTGCGCAGCGAGCTGCCGGAAGCGCGGCATGATCTCGGTGGCGGCCGCCTGCCGGACCGCTGCTTCGACGTCGGACGTGCGGTGGATAAGAAACTCGTCGATGGTTTCGATGTCTACGATCATGTCTCCATAACAGCACGTGGCACTGACAATCCTCACCGGGCTGGTGCACTCCGGGTGGAATCGCCGTGAATTCCCGGCCTGCCCGGCTACCCGGAGTGAGCGATGACACAGGAGGCCGGGATCAGCGCCCCACCGCGTACCCCTGCATCCCCCGTGGATTCGCCGCCGCCGACAGCACGCCCGTCTCCGGGTCCCGCGCCACCGCGCACAGCCGGCCCTCGGACCAGGCCTCGCCGACCAGGACGTCGTGGCCGCGGCGGCGCAGTTCCTCGACGACCCCCGCGTCCATGCGGGACTCGACGGTGACACTGCCGGGACTCATGCCGCGCGGGTAGAAGGAGCCGGGAAAACTGTCGTTGTGCCAGTTCGGGGCATCGATCGCGCCCTGGAGGTCGAGGCCGCCGCGCACCTCGGAGCCCAGTGCCACGGACAGGAAGAAGTGTGTCTGCCACTGGTCCTGCTGGTCGCCGCCGGGGGTGCCGAACGCCATGACGGGCACCCCGTCGCGCAGTGCGAGCGAGGGGGTCAGCGTGGTGCGGGGGCGGCGGCCCGGCGTCAGGGAATTGGGCAGCCCCTCCTCCAGCCAGGTCATCTGGAGCCGGGTGCCGAGCGGGAAGCCCAGCTCGGGGACGACCGGGTTGGACTGCAGCCAGCCGCCGCTGGGTGTGGCGGCGACCATGTTGCCCCAGCGGTCGACGACGTCGAGGTGGCAGGTGTCGCCCCGGGTGCCGCCGTCCGGTGTCACTTCGGGTTCCGCAGCCGCCCGGGCCACCGTGGGCTCGCCCGCGCCCGGAAGCCCGAGGGCGTCGAAACCGGACTCCCCGGAGGCCACGTCGCGCGCGTGCCCGCTCATCCGCGGGGTGCGCCCGCCAGGGCTGCCGGGGCGCAGCTCGTAGGACGCCTGGTCGCCGACGAGCGTGCGCCGGGCGGTGTTGTACGGCTCCGACAGCAGTTCGTCGAGCGGCACCTCGGCCGCGTCCCCGTACCAGGCCTCCCGGTCGGACATGGCGAGCTTGCAGCCCTCGATCAGCAGGTGGACGTACTCGGCGGAGCCGTACCGCGGCAGCTCCGGCGGCAGCAGGGCCAGCTGTTGCAGCAGGACCGGTCCCTGGCTCCAGGGGCCGGCCTTGCACAGGGTCCAGCCCCGCCAGTCGTACGTCGCCGGGGCCTCGTAGGCCGCGGACCAGGAGGCCAGGTCGGCGGCCGTCAGGGTGCCGGTGTGGCGCTCGCCGCTGGTGTCCATGGTGGGGAGCCGCGCCTGCCGTACGAGCGCCTCGGCGATGAATCCGGAACTCCATACGTGCCGGGCGGCCTCGATCTGCGCCACCCGGTCCGCCTCCTCGGAGACCTCTGCGAGCAGTCGCCGCCAGGTCGCGGCGAGAGCGGGATTGCGGAACAGCTCGCCGGGTCGCGGAGCCCTGCCGCCCGGCAGATACACCTCGGCCGAGGACGTCCATTCCGTCTCGAAGAGCTCGCGCACCGTCTCCACGGTCTCGCCGACACGCTCCACGGGCGGGTGCCCGTCCTCCGCGTACCCGATGGCGTACTTCAGGACGTCGGCGAGGGACTTCGTGCCGTGGTCGCGAAGGAGCAGCATCCAGGCGTCGAAGGCGCCGGGCACGGCGGCGGCGAGCGGCCCGGTACCGGGTACGAGATCCAGACCGAGTCCCCTGTAGTGGGCGATCGTCGCTCCGGCGGGCGCGACGCCCTGCCCGCACAGCACCCGCACCTCTCCGCCCGCGGGGGCGAGGATGATCGGGACCTCGCCCGCGGGTCCGTTGAGGTGCGGCTCGACGACGTGCAGGACGAAGCCGGCGGCGACCGCGGCGTCGAACGCGTTGCCGCCGTCCTCCAGGACCGCCATCGCCGACTGCGAGGAGAGCCAGTGCGTGGAGGACACCATGCCGAAGGTGCCCTGGAGCGTCGGTCGGGTCGTGAACATGCCGTGCCACCTCGCTGTGCGGAGCCATGCGGAGCCATGCGGAGCCATGCGGAGCCATGCGGAGCCATGCGGAGCTGTGCGGAGCCATGCGGAGCTGTGCGGAGCCATGCGGAGCTGTGCGGAGCGATCAACCTCGCGCCCGACTATCGCACTTGCGGTTCCCGGTGGAACAGGGCACGTCATGGCGGGTCGGCGCGCCCGCCCGGCCGGGCGCGACCGGAATCAATCACCCGAGGTCGGCGTTGGTTCTCGTGGACGGAACGGAGGCGGATCGGTGCACGGTGAGTACAAGGTCCCCGGCGGCAAGCTCGTCGTGGTGGATCTCGACGTCGAGGGCGGAGTCCTGCGCCACGCGCGCGTGGCGGGCGATTTCTTCCTCGAACCGGACGAGGCGCTGGACGCCGTCAACCACGCGCTGAACGGCGCCCCCGCGGACACCGACGCCGCGGGCCTGGCCGCCCGCGTCGACGCCGCGCTGCCCGAGGGCACGGTCATGTACGGCCTGACCTCGGAGGGCATCGCCGTCGCCGTACGCAGGGCGCTCGCGCACGCCACCGACTGGACCGACTACGACTGGCAGCTGATCCACGAGGGGCCGCAGTCCCCCGCGCTGCACATGGCCCTGGACGAGGTCCTGACCGCCGAGGTCGCGGCGGGGCACCGCCCGCCGACCCTGCGCGTCTGGGAGTGGGCCGGCCCTTCCGTGATCATCGGCAGCTTCCAGTCACTGCGCAACGAGGTCGACCCGGCCGGCGCGGAGCGGCACGGCATCGAGGTCGTGCGGCGGATCTCCGGCGGCGGCGCGATGTTCGTGGAACCGGGCAACACCATCACGTACTCGCTCTCCGTGCCCGAGGCCCTCGTCCAGGGACTGTCGTTCCAGGACAGCTACGCGTATCTCGACGACTGGGTTCTCGGCGCGCTCGGCGACATGGGGATCAAGGCCTGGTACCAGCCGCTGAACGACATCGCCACGGAGGCGGGGAAGGTCGCGGGCGCCGCCCAGAAGCGGATGGTCGGCCCAGGTGGCGGGCCGGGCGCCGTGCTCCACCACGTGACCATGGCGTACGACATCGACGCCGACAAGATGCTCGAAGTGCTGCGCATCGGCCGGGAGAAGCTGTCCGACAAGGGCACGAAGAGCGCGCAGAAGCGGGTGGATCCGCTGCGCCGGCAGACGGGGCTGGCGCGGGAGACGGTCATCGAGCGGATGATCGACTCGTTCCGCGGCCGGTACGGGCTGGCGGACGGCAAGGTGACACCCGAGGAGCTGGCGCGTGCGGAGGAGTTGGCGCGGACGAAGTTCGGCTCACCGGAGTGGACGAGCCGAGTGCCGTGACCGCGGGCCCGGGGTGCCCTAGGTCAAGGGGCGCCATCTAGGACGCAGGCGCCCACGGCGTTGTGCCGAGTATGTTCTCCGGGCCGATGTCGAGGGGCTCTTCTGGCTGTACGTTCACGAAGTCCCGCTTCTTGTCCGGCGCGACGCGGAGGTAGGCGCCGTCCTCGGCCGCCATCCGCCACAACAGCCCGGCCCTGGCGGTCTCGCCCGGTTTGAGGGTGAAGGCCTTGGGGGCGGAGTCGGGCGGTGCCACGGGCACCTCGTCCGTCCCCTCGGCCGTGCGCACGCCGGGAATCGGGGCGCCTGCCTCGTCCAGGACGCTGACGGAGGGATAGCCGTTCAACTCGTACGGCTGCTCGCCGCAGTTGGTCATCGAGAGCGTCATGGCCCGCAGACCCATGGCCCCATCGACGCGACCGGCCTCGAAACGCAGACCGGACGACGGGCAGCCGCTCACCGGTTGGACCGATACGGACGGTGAGGGCGAGGCGGACGCGGGCGGCGGCGGGGCGGCCCGGGTCTCCGAAGGCGTGGGCTTGCGCTCGGGGTTGGCCTCGCGGTCCAGCTCGGCGGAGAGCCCGCACCCGCTCGTGGCCAGTGCCAGCACGCCGACGAGAGCGGCGCCGCAGGACGATCTCAGACGTATCGCGATCACCCGCCGATCATCGCACGCGGTCGCCACGGCCCTCCCGGTCTCCGCCGTCCTCGCCGCATCCGTCACCGCTCGCTCCCCCGCGCCGCCACCAGGCCCGACTCGTAGGCGAACACGACCAGTTGGGCCCGATCGCGAGCACCCAGCTTCGTCATCGCGCGGCTGACGTGCGTCTTGGCCGTGAACGGGCTGATGACCATGTGCGCGGCGATCTCCTCGTTGGTGAGGCCGCGGGCGGCGAGGGCGGTGACCTCGCGTTCGCGTCGTGTGAGGCTCTCCAGGCCCGGAGCGGTGGCCCGGTCCGGGGGCCGGGCGACGAACTCGCCGATCAGGGTCCGTGTCACGGACGGGGACAGCAGCGCCTCGCCACGCGCGACGACCTCGATGGCCTGGAGCAGGTCGGCGGGCTCGGTGTCCTTGAGCAGGAAGCCGCTCGCGCCGGCCCGCAGCGCCTCGAAGACGTACGCGTCCAGGCCGTAGTTGGTGAGGATGATCACGCGTACGCCGGACAGCTCGGGGTCCGCGGCGATGCGGCGGGTCGCCTCGATGCCCGTCATCACCGGCATCTGCACATCGACCAGGGCGATGTCCGGGATCAGTGCGCGCACGAGCGCCACCCCCTGCTCGCCGTCGGCCGCCTCGCCGACCACCTCGATACCGTCCTCGGCCTCCAGCAGGGCCCGGAACCCGGCCCGCATCAGCGCCTGGTCGTCGACGAGCGCGATCCTGATCACACCGCCTGCCCCACGCCGTCCAGCGGCAGTTCGGCCCGCACGGAGAAGCCGCCCTCCGCGCGCGGAGCGGCGTGCAGAGTGCCGCCTAGGGCCGCGACGCGTTCACGCATGCCGGTGAGACCGATGCCCGGGGCGGGCGACCGGGAACGGTCGGCACTGCCGTCGTCATCGACACATATCGTCAACTCTCCGACCCTGTAGTCGAGTTGGACGACGACCTTGGCGGGGCCCGCATGGCGCGCCGCGTTCGTGAGGGCCTCCTGGACGATGCGGTAGGCCGCGCGATCCACTGTCGCCGTCAACGGGCGCTCGTCGCCGGTCACTCTCAGCTCGACGGCGAGGCCTGCCGCGCGGGCCCGCTCCACGAGCAGCGCCGGTGTGCCGGTCGGCTCGTCGGTGCGCAACACCTCCAGCGTGGCGCGCAGTTCACGCATCGCCTCGCCGCCGGCCTCCTGGATGGCGAGCAGCGCGGGCGGCACCTCCTCGCCGCGCTTACGGGCCAGGTGGACGGCAACGCCCGCCTGGAGCTTGACGATCGAGATGCTATGGGTGAGCGAGTCGTGCAACTCGCGGGCGATACGCAGGCGTTCCTCGCCCGCTCTGCGCAGGGCCGCCTCCTCGCGGGTGCGTTCCGCCTCCAGCGCGCGCTCTTCCGTCTGGCGCAGGTACGCCTGCCAGTTGCGGTCGGCGAGGCCGGTGACCAGGGCGCACAGAAACCAGCCCACGAGCAGCGCCGCGCGCTCGACGATCTCCCCCGTTGTAGGGCCCGTCGCGATGTACCCCGTCAGGAACACCGCGCTCGCGGCCGCGGCCAGGCCGCGGTGGCCCACGCGGGCGGCCGTGTGCACGGCGCCCAGCACCGGGAGCGCGGACAGTGCGCCGGGGTGGGCGTGCAGAACGTACGCGGTCGTGGCGGCCGTGCTGACCGCCAGCACCGCGCGCGGTGCGCTGCGGTAGGCCGCGAGGGCAAGGGAGCCGAGGGCGATCAGCGCGTAGTCGACGGGTGCCGTGCCGTCGTCGAACGCGGCCGCGGTCACGACGAGCGCGCCGACCACGACGGCGAGCGTCGCGTCGGCCAGGCGCCCGCGTGTGACCTGGTCCAACTCCATGCTCGGCACCCTAGACGGCGGCGCCGACAGCCGCGTCAGCCCTGTGGACGGCTCCCGGGCTACTCCCGGCGCAGTAGTCGACGCCGCGCAGGGGCTCCACGGCGCAGCGGGGATTGCCTTCGGGCGTACGACGCGGACAACTGCCTCCCGGGGCGAGGGTTGCGAACACCGAACACCGAACACCGCAGCACCACCGCACCGCCCGGAGCCCGAAGCACAGAACACGGAACTCGGCACCGCACCACACCACACCACAGCAACCAGGAGGCCCACATGCCCACCCCCTTCCGCTACACCAGCCCCCCGCCGCCCAAGTCCGCCACCGGCCGCACCGCCGAGGTGTACGCCCAACTCGCTGAGGACTTCGGCATCGAGCGGGCGACGACCTTCGTGGTGCTGTCCTCGGCGCCCGAAATCCTCACCCCGGCCTGGGCGTTGATGCGGGAGTCACTGATCGCGGGCGAGGGCAGCCGCACCGGCAAGGAGCTGGCGGCCTTCGGGGTGTCGGCCGCCAACCGGTGCCCCTTCTGCGTGGACGCGCACACGATGCTGCTGCACGCCACCGGGGACCACGCGCTCGCGGAGGCCCTGGCACGCGGCGAGACTCCCGCCGACGAGCGGCACGCGCGTGTGCTGGCCTGGGGCGAGGCGACCCGGACACCGGGCGCCGCGGAGCTGACGCCCCTCCCCTTCCCCCGCGCGCATGTCCCCGCCTATGTCGGTACCGCGCTGTCCTTCCACTTCATCAACCGGATCGTGTCGGCGCTGTTGACCGAGAACCTGCTGCCTGGCAACGCCCAGCGGTTCCGTGTGGTCCGGAGTCTGGTCGGCCGCTCGGTCGCCAGGACCGTACGCCGCACCGCCGCCCCCGGCGCGAGCCTGGCACTCCTCGACGACCACGACCACGGCCCCGGCCCGGACTGGGCACGGGGAAGCGCCGTCGGCCCGGCCTACGCCGCGCTGCGCACCGCCGCCGGCGCGGGCGCGGGACTCCTAGACGAGGCCGACCGGACCCTCGTACGGGAAACGCTCCAGGCCTGGAACGGCGCGCACCCGCCGCTCGCGTGGGACGAACTGCCCGGCCGTTCCCGCCCCGGGGCACGCCTCGCGCTCCTGGCCGCCCTCGCCCCGTACCGCATCACGGACGAAGACGTCACCGCCTGGCGCAAACCAGAACATTCCGACCACTGTCTCGTACATCTCGTCGCGTACGGCGCGTTCGCCGCCGTGGACCGGATCGAGAGCGCGCTTCCCTTCGCCAACTACGAGGCGACATCACCTTCTCGCACAGTCAGCGAACAGTGAGCCACTGTCACCACACAGGCACGGAGCGAGTTGGCACTTCCGCCCCACAGGGACTCGTGTGACACTGGCGTCCCGTCCGCAGTGCGGACCACCTCCGCACCGTCCCCCACGAGAAGTGCGCCGTGCGTTCTCTTCCTTTGCCGCTCGCCCTCACCGCGCGTCTGCTGCCGGTCGCCGTGCTCGCCTCGGCGGGCTGGGCGTTGACGTCCGGTCCGCTGGCCGCGACCCCGACCGCCGCCGAGGACAAATCGGCCCAAAAGCCTACGGATTCGACTTCTGCGCCCTCGACGTCCGCGGCCACCAAGACGTACGCCGCATCGCCCGCACCCTGCGACAGCGTGACCGAGAAGACGGTCAAGTCGCTGGTCCCGGGCGCCAAGACGGCCGGTCAGGAGATCGCGTCGACCGACAAGTCCGTGCGCCGCACCTGCTCCTGGAACGCACTGAAGGGGTTCGACTACCGCTGGCTCGACGTCTCGTTCGAGATCAAGGAGTCGGACGCGGCGGCGGAGACGTCCTACAAGGAGCGTGTCGCGGACAAGAGCGGTGGCGGAGCGGTCCCCGGCGTCGGCGACACCGGCTACTCCGTCGTGAACCTCACCACCGAGGACAAGCAGCAGACGCGCGAGGGAGTGGTGATCGTCCGCGCGTCCAACGCGCTGGTCGTCATCACGTACAACGGCAGCGACTTCGAGTCGAAGAAGGCACCCAGCGCGGACGTGATCAACAAGGGCGCCATCAGTGCCGCCAAGGACGCGGTGGCCGCACTGGAGAAGACACAGCAGAGCTGACCGCCATCAAACGGTCAGCTCCGCCCAAGTGCTCCTAAATCAGACAGCGATCTTCCCCCGCCCACGCGACAGCATCAGCGCGAGGTAGAGGACCATCGACGTCCCGAGCCCGACCGCCCAGCCGTAGTCGGCCAGCGCGTCCAGCGCCGGAATGGGCCGTCCGTCGATCAGCGGATGGAAGTCGGCACCGCCGATCGCCAGGACGCCGCCGACCACGAAGGCCACGACCGCACGCCAGTTCCAGCCGCCGTCGTACCAGTAGCGGCCGCCCGTGCTGTACAGGTCGGCGAGGTCGAGCTTGGTGCGGCGCAGGATCCAGTAGTCGGCGATGAGGATGCCCGCGACCGTGCCGAGCAGACCGCCCACCAGGCCGAGCCAGGTGAAGATGTAGCCCTGCGGGTCGGAGTACAGCTTCCACGGGAAGATCAGTACGCCGAGGACGCAGGTGGTGAGGGCGCCGGCGCGGAAACTGATCTTCCTGGGCGCGATGTTGGAGAAGTCGAAGGCCGGCGAGACCAGGTTGGCCGCGACGTTCACGGACAGGGTCGCGACCAGCACGGTGACCAGCGCGAAGATGATGCCGAAGACATTGTCGGTCTTGGCGGCCAGCTGGACCGGGTCCCAGATCGCCTCGCCGTACACCGCCTGCGAGCCGGAGGTGACCATGACGGACAGGAAGGCGAAGAGCGTCATGGTCGTGGGCAGGCCGAGCGCCTGGCCCCACGTCTGGGCCTTCTGGCTCTTGCCGTACCGGGTGAAGTCCGGGATGTTCAGCGACAGCGTGGACCAGAAGCCGATCATGCCCATGAGGGCGGGAGCGAACAGCGTCCAGAAGTCCGCGCCCCAGCCGAGCTTGGACGGCTGGTCGAGCAGCGGGCCGAAGCCGCCCGCCTTGTCGCTCATCCACCACAGCATCACGCCGGCGCCGACGAGCACGAAGGGCGCCGCCCAGTTCTCGAAGCGGCGGATCGTCTCCATGCCCCGGTAGATGATGGCGACCTGGAGCACCCAGAAGATCGCGAAGGACAGCCACATGGTCCAGGCGTAGCCGCCGATGTGGCCGGCGTTGGCCCAGCTGTCCCCGAAGAGCTTCCCGGCGAGGAAGAAGATCGCCTCACCGCCGATCCAGGTCTGGATGCCGAACCAGCCGCAGGCCACCAACGCCCGTACGACAGCGGGCAGGTTGGCGCCGCGGACACCGAACGAGGCACGGGCGAAGACCGGGAAGGGTATGCCGTACTTGGGTCCCGCATGCCCGGTGAGCAGCATCGGGACGAGCACGATCAGGTTGGCCAGCGCGATGGTGAAGACGGCCTGCTTCCAGTCCATGCCGACGGCTATCAGGCCGGAAGCCAGGGTCCAGGAAGCGGTGTTGTGGGCCATGCCGACCCAGAGCGCCGAGAAGTTGTACGTGGTCCAGGTGCGCTTCTCGACCGGGACCGGCAGCAGGTCCTTGTTGGCGTAGGGGCCGCTCGGCACGGGAGCGAGGGGGGCTATCTCCACCCGGCCGTCAGGGAGCGTGACTTGAGCGGCGGGCGGCGAACTTTCGGTGGGGACGGTCTCGGTCATGGGCAGGCCAATCGAGTGAGGAGTGGCGGGAAAGGCCGTGCGGGGCATCTTGGGGGGGTGCGCGGGGAGCGCCCTGATCCCCTTCCCGGGACGGCGGGAAGGGGAGAACGGGGGAACAGCGAGGGCCTCAACGGCCCATCTTCTAGAGTCCGTTGACGGCCGGGATGACCTTCGTCCCGTACGCGTCGATGGTGGCCTCCTGCGCGTCGTGCATGTCGTACACCGCGAACTGGTCGACGCCCAGCTCGCGCAGCGCGTTCAGCTTCTCGATGTGCCGCTCGGCCGTGCCGATCAGGCAGAACCGGTCGACGATCTCGTCGGGCACGAACTTGGTGTCGGGGTTGTCGCTGCGGCCGTGGTGCGAGTAGTCGTAGCCCTCACGGGCCTTGATGTACTCGGTGAGCTCGTCCGGCACGGCGGCGGAGTGCTCGCCGTACTTGGAGACGAGGTCGGCGACGTGGTTGCCGACCATGCCGCCGAACCAGCGGCACTGCTCGCGTGCGTGGGCGAGTGCCTCGGGCGAGTCGTCCGCGGTGATGTACGCGGGCGCCGCCACGCAGATCTTGGCCTCGGACGGGTCACGCCCGACGGCCACAGCCGCGTCCTTCACGGCCTTGACCATGTACTCGGTGAGGTACAGATCGGCGAGCTGGAGGATGAACCCGTCGGCCTCCTCGCCGGTCATCTTCAGGGCCTTGGGGCCGTACGCGGCCATCCAGACCGGGAGTTCGGCGCCCGGCTTGACCCAGGGGAACTTGATGACGGTGCCGCCGAGGTCGGCCTCGTCGCCGCGCCCGAGGGCACGGATGACCTTCATGGCGCCGCTGATGCGGGCCAGGGTGTTGGGCTTGCGTCCGGCGACGCGCATCGCCGAGTCGCCGCGGCCGATGCCGCACACCGTGCGGTTGCCGTACATGTCGTTGAGCGTCGCGAAGGTGGAGGCGGTGACCTCCCAGGTGCGGGTGCCCGGGTTGGTGACCATCGGGCCGACCGTCAACTTCTCGGTGTTCGCGAGGATCTGACTGTAGATCACGAAGGGTTCCTGCCACAGCACGGCGGAGTCGAAGGTCCAGCCGTACGTGAAGCCGTTGCCCTCGGCCCGCTTCATCAGGTCGATGACGCGGGAGGCAGGTGGGTCTGTCTGCAGGACGAGTCCGAAGTCCATGGCGCCGCTCCTGGTCGCTCAGAGAAGGTACTGACAGGTGGAGCGGGGGGTGTAGACGCCGTGACCCGCGCGTCCGGTGAACTCCCGCTCGGTGATGACGAGTTCGCCCCGCGAGAGCACGGTCTCGACCCGGCCGGTGATGCGCTTGCCCTCGTACGCCGAGTAGTCGACGTTCATGTGGTGCGTCTCCACCGACAGGACCTGCTCGGCGTGCGGGTCGTAGATGACTACGTCGGCGTCGGCGCCCGGCGCGATGGTGCCCTTCTTCGGGTACAGGCCGAACATCCGGGCCGGGGTCGCGCAGGCGATCTCGATCCAGCGGCGGCGCGTGATGTGCCCGTCGACGACGGCCTGGTGGAGCAGGTCCATCCGGTTCTCGACGCCCGGCAGCCCGTTGGGGATCTTCGAGAAGTCGCCGCGGCCCAGTTCCTTCTGGCCGACGAAGCAGAAGGGGCAGTGGTCGGTGGAGACCACCTGGAGGTCGTTCGTACGCAGTCCGCGCCACAGGGCTGCCTGGTGCTCCTTGGGCCTCAGCGGCGTGGAGCACACGTACTTCGAGCCCTCGAAGTCGGGCTCGGCCAGGTTGTCCGTCGACAGGAACAGGTACTGCGGGCAGGTCTCGCCGAAGACGTTCAGCCCCTGGTCACGCGCCCGTGCCAGCTCGGCGACCGCCTCCTGCGCCGAGACGTGCACGACGTACAGGGGCGCCCCGGCCACCTGGGCGAGCTTGATGGCTCGGTGGGTGGCCTCGGCCTCCAACAGCGCCTTGCGGACCTCCCCGTGGAAGCGGGGGTCCGTCTCACCACGGGACAGCGCCTGCTCCACGAGCACGTCGATCGCGATGCCGTTCTCGGCGTGCATCATGATCAGTCCGCCGTTCTCGGCGGAGCGCTGCATGGCGCGCAGGATCTGGCCGTCGTCGCTGTAGAAGACGCCGGGGTAGGCCATGAACTGCTTGAAGGAGGTGACGCCCTCCTCGACGAGCAGGTCCATCTCCTTGAGCGTCTCCTGGTTGACGTCGGAGACGATCATGTGGAAGGCGTAGTCGATGGCGCACTTGCCGTCGGCCTTGGCGTTCCAGGCGTCGAGGCCCTCGCGCAAGGAGTGGCCCACGCTCTGCACCGCGAAGTCGACGATGGTGGTGGTGCCGCCCCAGGCCGCGGCCCGGGTGCCCGTCTCGAAGGTGTCGGAGGCGAAGGTGCCGCCGAACGGCAGCTCCATGTGGGTGTGCGCGTCGACGCCGCCCGGGATGACGTACTTGCCGGTGGCGTCTATGGTCCGCTCGGCCGTCCACGCGTCGGCTGCCGGGGTGCCCGTCGCGGCGAGAGCTGCGATCCGGCCGTCCTCGATCAGGACGTCGGCATGGATCTCGTCGGACGCGGTGACGACCAGGCCACCTCGGATGACGGTACGGCTCATGCTCCCTCTCCTTCCGGTCGTGCGTGCACTGAGGGAATACCGAAGCTGTTAGAAACTGAGGTCAACACTGTTTCCTGGTAAGCAAATCGGTCCCGCGGGCCCGACCCCCCGTGAGCCGGGCCCGCGGAGTTCGACGGGGTTACGGAGCCGTCAGCGGCCCGTACGCCCCCGGAGCGCGGTCCCGGTAGAACTGCCACCGGTCGCGCACCTCGCGGAGCTTGGCGAGGTCCAGGTCGCGGACGACGAGTTCGGTCTCCTTGTCGCCGGCCACCTCGCCGACGAACTGGGCTTCCGGGTCCACGAAGTACGAGGTCCCGTAGAAGTCGTTGTCGCCGTACTCCTCGACGCCCACCCGGTTGATCGCGCCCACGAAGTATTCGTTGGCGACGGCCGCGGCCGGCTGCTCCAGCTGCCACAGGTAGCCGGAGAGACCGCGCGAGGTGGCCGAGGGGTTGAAGACGATCTCGGCACCCGCGAGACCCAGCGCACGCCAGCCCTCCGGGAAGTGCCGGTCGTAGCAGATGTAGACACCGATCTTCCCGACGGCGGTGTCGAACACGGGCCAGCCGGAGTTGCCCGGCCTGAAGTAGAACTTCTCCCAGAATCCCGGCACTTGGGGGATGTGGGTCTTGCGGTACTTGCCCAGGTACGAGCCGTCGGCGTCGATCACCGCCGCGGTGTTGTACAGGACACCGGGCTGCTCCTCCTCGTACATCGGCAGTACGAGGACGATGCCCAACTCCTTGGCCAGCGCCTGGAAGCGCTGGACGATCGGGCCTTCGGGGATCTGCTCGGCGTACTCGTAGAACGCCTTGTCCTGGACCTGGCAGAAGTACGGCCCGTAGAACAGCTCCTGGAAACACAGGACTTGGGCGCCCTGCGCGGCCGCGTCGCGGGCCGCCTGCTCGTGGACCTGGATCATCGATTCTTTGTCGCCGGTCCACGCGGTCTGGAAGACGGCGGCTCGGATCACTCTGCTCATCGGGACCTCCGGTCGCTCGGTGTGCGAGGAGCCTAAGAAGTCCTGAAGCCGGGTTTGAGTTGCACCGTGTCACGTCTACGGACGCCGGGCGTTCCACCGTGTCACTCTCGCCCGTACGCACGCGTTTCCCGCTCATTTCCACGGCGTTTCACCTCTGTTGGGCGTCGTGCGCGAGCAGCGCGATGTGTACGGACGCGGCCTGCTCGAAGTCGTCGAGGTCGACGCCGAGACGTGCCTCTATGGCCTCCAGACGGCGATACAGCGCGGGCCTGCTGACATGGTGGAGCTGCGCTGTGCGCGACTTGTTGCGGCCGGTCGCGAGATACGTCCGCAGCACGGGCAGCAGCTCCGACTCCGCGTCCGCGCCGCACAGCAGTCCGTCCAGCTCCCGCTCGGCGAAGGACTGCACATGCGGATCGTCCCGCAACAGCCTTACCAGGCCGCGCAGATGGACGTCCCGCAGGCGCACGAGCACCGGCTGGTCCTGGTCGAGGGGCGCGTCGGCGGCGGCCTCGGCGACATGCAGGGCCTCGCGCAGGCCCGCCGGGACGTCGTCCCACGCCGTACGGGGGGACGCGGCCGCCACGGTCGTACGGACGCCGGTCTCGTGCCGCAGCCGTACGGCGAAGTGCGCGGCCAGCGCCTCCGCGTCCTGGTCCCTGGCGAGGCTTAGCAGCACGGCGGTGACTCCGTCCGCGAGCTCGGCGACCAGCCCGGGAAGCCCCAACAGCCGCAGAACCCGGTCGAGTTGAGCCGGATCGCCGTCCCTCACCACCAACGGCACGAACGCACGCCGGTTGACGGGCAGCCCGGCCGCCCGCGCCCTCGGCAGGAGCTGCCGGGCCGGTACGACACCGCTCACCAGGTCGGTCAGCAGGCTCTGCGCGGACTGCTCCTCCCAGGTGTGCACGGAGCCGCCGAGCATCCGGTGCAGGACCAGGGCCTCGGCGGCGCGGTCGGCGAGCAGCCGCCCGGTGGCGGCGTCACCGCGGTACCCGCACAGCACGATGCGGCCCCAGCGCTCACCGCGCCCGCCCAGCTCGGCCCTGATCCACCCGTCGCCCTCGCTCCCGCCCGCCTGCCGGGAGATGCGCTCCCAGTCGCGCAGCACGTCGTCCACGGCGGACCGCTCCCCCGCCGTGGCGAGAACCCGGTGGGCGAGATTCGTGACGACGACGGGACAGGCGGCGTGCCCGGCGATCTCGTCGAGCATCCGTTGCAGCGGCGCACCCGAGGTGATGAGCCCGGTGAGCGCGGTCCGCACGGCCTCGGAGAGGCTCACCGCCGCGAACTTGCTTCTGACCAGGCGCGATTGGACCTCTTCCGTCAACTCCGCGAACGGAAAGGGCCGGTGGAGCACCACCATCGGAAGCCCGCACCGCTCGGCGGCCCGGCGCATCACGTCCGGCGGCGCGGGGAAGGCCCGGCCGAGTCCGAGGACGACGGCCGCGGCCTCCGCGCGGTGCAGCGAACGGATGTACTCGGCCTGCGCCTCCGGGTCGCCCGCGAGCAACACCCCGGTGGTGAGCACCATTTCGCCGCCCGTGAGCATCACGCCGACATCGGCGGCCTCGGCGACATGCACCCAGCGCACGGCCCGGTCGAGATGGCTCGCACCGGCCACCACCTCGGGCTCTCCGGCGAGCACCCGGTCCATGGCGAGGACCTGGCGTACCGACAGAGCGGGTTCCAAGGCGGTGGTCATGGCGACGTTCCCTTGCTCAGTCCTACTGGGTGGTACGCCTCAGCGCGCGCTCCAGGATCGCCGCGCCCTCCTCCGCCTCCGCGACGGTGAGGGACAGCGGCGGCGCGATGCGCAGCACGCTGGTGTTGTGACCGCCGCCCTTGCCGATCAACAGGCCTTCTTCCCGGGCCGCTTCGAGTACGGCCGCGGCGCCCTCGGGGTTGGCCTCGTCCGTGCCGGGCTTGACCAGCTCGATGCCGATCATCAGCCCACGGCCGCGGACCTCCCGTACGCCGTCCAGTTGCGCGGCGATCGCCCGCAGCCGCTCGATGAGCAGGCCGCCGACCCGCCGGGCGTTGCCCTGGAGGTCGTGTTCGAGGAGGTACGTGAGGTTCGCGAGCCCCGCCGCCATCGTGACCGGCGAGCCGCCGAAGGTTGAAATGGAGTTGGAGTCGAGGCAGTTCATGATCTCGGCGCGTGCGACGACACCGCCGATGGACGTGCCGTTGCCGATGCCCTTGGCGAAGGTGAGCATGTCGGGCGGTCCTGACGCGGCGTGCGCCTGCCAGCCCCAGAAGTGCTCTCCCGTCCGTCCCCAGCCGGTCTGCACCTCGTCGGAGATCCAGAGGATGCCGCGCTCCTGGAGCACCTCGCGGAAGGCCGCGAACAGGCCGTCGGGCGGCGCGGTGAAGCCGCCGACGCCCTGGATCGGCTCGGCGATCAGGGCGGCGGGCGGCCGCACATGACCGAGCAGGTCCTCCAGGTCGGCGACGCAGGCCGCGATGAACTCGTCGTCGCTGAGATCGGCGTACGGGCCGCGGGTGCGGACGCCGCCATGGACGTACAGCGTCTGGAGCGGCGAGAGCGAGGTCGGCGACCAGCCCTTGTTTCCGGTGATGCCGACCGTGGTGAACGAGCGGCCGTGGTAGCTGTTGCGCATCGCCAGGATCTGGTTGCTCCGGCGGTAGGCGGTGGCGAGCAGCAGGGCCGTGTCGTTGGCCTCCGTGCCGGAGGTCGTGAAGAAGACGCGCGCGTCCGGGATGCCGGACAAGTGGGCGATCCGCTCGGCGAGTTCGACCATCGGGCGGTTGAGGTAGAGCGTGGAGGAGTGGATGATCCGCCCCGCCTGTTCGCCCACCGCCTTCGTCACCTCGGGCAGCGCGTGCGCGGTCATCGTGGTGAGGATGCCGCCGAAGAAGTCGAGGTACTTGTTGCCCTTGGCGTCCCAGACATGCCGGCCCTCGCCGTGGGTGATCTCGATCGGGTCCTCGTAGTAGAGGGCGAGCCAGTCTGGCAGCACGGCCTTGTGGCGCGCGTACAGGTCGGTCACGGCTGCACCAGCCCTTCGTACGCGTCGGGGCGCCGGTCGCGGTAGAACGCCCACTGCTGGCGCACTTCCTCGATCAGGTCGAAGTCGAGATCACGGACGATGAGCTCCTCGGCCTTGTCGCTCGCCGTCTCGCCCACGAACTGTCCGCGCGGGTCGACGAAGTACGAGGTCCCGTAGAAGTCGTTGTCCCCGTACTCCTCCTGCCCGACCCGGTTGATCGCGGCGATGAAGTACTCGTTGGCGACGGCCGCGGCGGGCTGCTCCAGCTGCCAGAGGTAGGAGGAGAGGCCGCGGGAGGTCGCGGACGGGTTGTACACGAGCTGGGCGCCGTTGAGACCGAGCTGCCGCCAGCCTTCGGGGAAGTGCCGGTCGTAGCAGATGTAGACGCCGACGCGGCCCACCGCGGTGTCGAAGACGGGCCAGCCCAGGTTCCCCGGTTTGAAGTAGTACTTCTCCCAGAAGCCCTTCACCTGGGGGATGTGGTGCTTGCGGTACTTCCCGAGGTAGGTGCCGTCGGCGTCGATCACGGCCGCGGTGTTGAAGTAGAAGCCGGACTGTTCGACCTCGAACACGGGCACGACGATGACCATGCCGGTCTCGCGGGCGAGCTCCTTCATACGGGTGACCGTGGGCCCGTCGGGCACGGGCTCCGCCCAGCTGTAGTGCTCGGGCTCCTGGACCTGGCAGAAGTAGGGGGCGTTGAAGACTTCCTGGAAACCGATGATCTTGGCGCCCTGCCGGGCCGCCTCGCGGGCGTGCTCCTCATGCTTGGCGACCATGGATGCGGTGTCGCCGGTCCAGGTGGCCTGGACGAGAGCGGCGCGTACGACGTTGGCCATGAGCTGCTCCTTCGACAGGGACGTCAGAGAGCTTCTACGCCCGTAGACAAAGGCGGTAGAGGCTCGAAAGTAAGCCCACTGAACAGCCTTGCCAAGACCATCGTCGTTAACCCGCTGAGTCGATCACGTTTCGCACCTCTTGTGGGTGAGCGCGCGACCACGCGCGCGTGGCCCGCGCCGGACCTGTCAGGCGGTGAATCCGGCGACCCGGAGAGCATGGACGAGATCCCAGTGGCGCTCCTCGGACACGCCCTTGGCGGCCTCCAGGAGGAGTGGCACAAGGCGCTGCGGGTCCGCCTCCGCGCTGCGGGCCGCCTCCTCGGGGGTGCGCATCCGTACGTACGCGCCGAGGAGCGCGCCGATCTCCCGGCGGCGGCCCTCCTCCGCGAGGCTCAGGACGGCGGCCCCGATCTCCGGCGCGGGGCGGGCGACACCCTGGCGCAGCATCTGCTGCCCGTCGGCCGTGCGGCCCGCGGCGACGAGCGCGTCCGCGGCGGCGACCAGCCGGTCGGCGGGCAGCGAGGCGGCCTCCCACAGCAGGGTGGCCCAGTCGGCGTCGAGGCCCGCCCGGTGCAGTTCGGCGGCGAGCAGCGGGAAGCGGGGGGCCGGCCAGTACGCGGCCTCCACGAGCACGGCGTGCGCCTCGCCGCTCCGGCCCTCGCTCCGCAGCCGGATCAGCGTCCGGACGGTCTCGACGGTGTCCTGCCGCGCCTCGGCGTCCATCGGTTGCGTCCGCGGCGGCTGCGCCGGCTCCTCCGCGACCCCCGCGAAACGGGCGCCACGGGGGCTACGGCCGCCCCTCGCGGCCGGAGCGGGTGCGGCGGGCGCCGCGGTCTCAGGCGCGACCACAGGAGCCGTCTCCGCCTCCGGGTCCATCATTCCGGCGAAGCGGGCGCTGCCCCGGGTGCGGCGCTTCGAGCGCTTGCTGGTGGTGGGGGGTGTCTGGTCTTCGGTGGGGGGTTGGGGGGTGTCGGAGTGCGCAGGGGGCGCGTAGAAGGCGTCGGGTTGCGCGTCGGTGGCGTGCGCGCTCTCTCGGTCGCGGTGCCGATCGGGGGCGTACGTGCCGTCGTGTTGCGCGGCAGCGGCGCGGGAGCCGTCGTCGCGGCGCGCATCAGGGGCGTACGCACCGTCGTGCTGGGCGTGCGGGGCGTGAACACCGGGGCTCGGGCTGAGACCGTCAGCGGCGTACGCGCTGTCACGCCGGGCGCGAGAGCCGTACTCGGAGGCGTACGCACCCGGATCCGCACCGGCAGGATCGTTCGACGGAAGGCGTGCAGCAGGGGCGTACGCGCCGGAGCGGGAGGATGCTCCCGAGCTCGCCCCGTCGTCCGGCACCCCGGGATCCGCGAACGGCGACCGCGGCCCCGTCCGCTCCGGAACGCCCGACCGGCGCCGAGCCGCCTGCCCCGGTCCCAGCCCCCCGTGACGCGCCTCAGCCGGTCGGCCTCCAGCCCCTTGCCGGGCCCCGGCCCCACCGGACGGCTCCGCCCCGCCCTCGGCCTCTTGCGTCCAGAAGACGTCCCCGGCGCCACCCGCCGCGAGGTTCAGTGCGCCCTCGGCATGGGTGCGAAGATCGCGCCGGTCGAGGTTCTCCATACGGCGGCGGATCTCCGCGCAGCGGGCGGTGGCCCGTTCATGGTCGTCGTGAGCCCAGGCGAGGTCGAGCCTGATCGAGTCGGCCTCCTCCTGGGAGGCGGCCGAGTGAAGCAGCCGGCTCAGTTCCACCTGGCGCTCCCCGGCGTAGCGCTGTTCGCGGAGCAGGACGTCGAGACGGTCGCCGAGGTTGTCACGGCCGCCGGGGCGGGCATCGTAGGCAGCGAGCGAGGCACCGTGCAGTTTGCGGGCGCGCTCGCTCTCCTGGGCCGCGGCACGGTCGCCGTACTCAGCCGCGACGTCCTGAAGGAGCGCCTCCACGACGTCCCAGGGTGGAACCTCCCACCCGTCCAGACAGGCTCGCATACCGTCGGGATCGCGCTGCCAGAACACTCCGCACCAGCCACCGCCCTGGTCGAGCCGCTCCATCAGCGTATTCAGAAACCTCGCGAACTCCCCTACCTGAACCGGGAGTTGTTCCACAGCCATCACACAACTCCCGCCAGACTGGAGTGCCCTGATCCGGTAGAAAACACCCTCCGTGTTACGGAAGGGCTACGAGGAGTTTGCGGACCGGACGCAGAGTCCTGTGATCCCGCCGGGAGTTGCGGTGATTCCACAGGCGACCCCGGTCACACCCCGACGGGCACAAGCTCCCCCGCGAGGTCGTCCATGGACAGGCCGAGCGCCCGCGCGAGCGCCGCCACCGTGAAGAAGGCGGGGGTGGGCGCCCGCCCGGTCTCGATCTTGCGCAGCGTCTCGGCGGAGATCCCGGCATGCGCCGCGACATGAGCCATGCTCCGCCCACCGCGGGCCTCACGCAGCATTCGCCCGAGCCGCTCGCCGCGCTCGCGCTCTTCCGGAGTCAGGGGGTTACGCACCATGCCCCCATACTAATACCGGTATAGTAATTGGCATGGTGGAACTGAAGACGGACACATCTATCGACGAAATGTACGAGGCGGGCCAGGTCGTGGGCCGTGCCCTCACAGCGGTGCGCGAGGCCGCGGACGTGGGCGTCTCACTACTGGAGCTGGACGAGATCGCGCACCAGGTGCTGCGGGACGCGGGCGCGGGATCCCCGTTCCTCGGCTACCGCCCATCCTTCGCGCCCACCCCGTTCCCGGCCGTCATCTGTGCCTCCGTGAACGACGCGATCGTGCACGGCATCCCGACCGGCTACCGGCTGCGCGACGGCGACCTGGTCTCCATCGACTTCGGCGCCCAGCTCGGCGGCTGGGCGGGCGACTCGGCGATCAGCTTCACCGTCGGGACGCCGCGCGCCGCCGACGTACGCCTCATCGAGGCCGCCGAGCGCGCCCTCGCGGCCGGCATCGAGGCGGCCGTGGTCGGCAACCGCATCGGGGACATCGCGCACGCCATCGGCACGGTGTGCCGCGCTGCGGGGTACGGCATTCCGCAGGGCTTCGGCGGCCACGGCATCGGCCGCCGCATGCACGAGGACCCGCCCGTCCCGAACGAGGGCCGCCCCGGCCGCGGTCTCCCCCTCCGCCACGGAATGGTCCTCGCCATCGAGCCCATGCTCATCGGCGGCGGCACCGACGGCTACCACGAGGACACCGACGGCTGGACCCTCCGCACGAACGACCGCTCCCGCGCGGCCCACGCGGAACACACCGTGGCGATCACGGACGCGGGCCCCCGCATCCTGACGGCACGCTGACGACCACACCCACAACCGGTGAGGCGGGCGGCAGGGCCGTCCGCCTCACCGCCACGTCACCGCTACGACGCCGGCCGCACCACCATCGCCGACCCGCCACCCCGCCGTACGGTCTCCGCCGCCGCGAGCCACTGCCCGTTGGGCAGCCGCTGCACGCCCGTCGCCGCACCGATCTCGGGGTTCTGCCGGAAGGCCTGGCCGACCGACTCCAGCTGCGCCTTCAACGGGCTGTTCCACAAGCCCGGTTCGAGCTCGGTGGTGGTCTGGTTGCGCTGGCTCGCGCGCGGCGCCGCGATCGCGTCCACCAGGGGGAGACCCCGGTCGACGACGCCCGTCAGGGTCTGCAGCACGGTCGTGATGATGGTCGCGCCGCCCGGCGAACCGAGCGCCAGGACCGGCTTGCTGTGCTGGTCGAGGACGATCGTCGGCGAGATCGACGAGCGCGGCCGCTTGCCGGGACCCGGCAGGTTCGGGTCGGGCACGGCCGGGCTCGCAGGGGTGAAGGAGAAGTCCGTGAGCTCGTTGTTGAGGATGAACCCGCGGTCCGGGACCGTGATGCCGCTGCCGCCAGTCTGCTCGATGGTCAGCGTGTACGAGACGACGTTGCCCCACTTGTCGGCGACCGTCAGATGCGTGGTGTTCTCGCCCTCGTACGTCGTCGGAGCCGCCGTACCGGCCGTCGAGCAGGCCGCCGGGTCGCGCGGGTCACCCGGCGCGAGCGGACTCGTCAGCGTCGCGTCGTCCTTGATCAGGCACTCGCGCGAGTCGGCGTACTTCTGCGACAGCAGTTCCTTCGTCGGTACGTCCTCGAAGGCGGGGTCGCCCACCCAGCGCCCCCGGTCCGCGAACGCGATCCGGCTCGCCTCGATGTAGCGGTGCAGGTACTCCGCCTCGCTCGCCTTCGAAAGGTCGGTGCTCTCAAGGATGTTGAGGGCCTCACCGACCGTCGTCCCGCCCGAGGAGGAGGGCGCGATCGAGTAGACGTTCAGTCCGCGGTACGAGGCCTTCGTGGGCGCCTGCCGCTTCGCCTCGTACGCCGCGAGGTCTTCGAGAGACAGCCGGCCGGGGCGGGCGTTGTAGCCCGAACTCGGGTCCACCGGCGGATCGTTCACCGTGTCGACGATCTCCTTGCCGAGTTCGCCGTCGTAGATCGCGTCGACGCCCTCCTCGCCCAACTCCTCGTACGTACGGGCGAGATCGGGGTTCTTGAACGTCGAGCCGACCACCGGGAGCAAGCCGCCGGGAAGGAAGAGTTCGGCGGTGTCCGGGAAGTTCTTGAACCGCGCCTGGTTGGACTCGGTCTGCGAGCGGAAGGTCGCGTCGACCGTGAAACCGTCGCGCGCGATGCGTTCGGCGGGCTTGAGTACGCTGCTCAGGCGCTTGCTGCCCCAACTGTCCAGCGCCGTCTGCCAGGTTGCGGGCGTCCCAGGGGTGCCCACGCCCAGCCCGCTGGTCACGGCGTCGGCGAAGGCGATCGGCTGCCCGTTCTCCAGGAACAGCCCTGAGTCGGCGGTCAGCGGCGCCGTCTCGCGCCCGTCGATCGTGTGGACCTTACGGGACTTGGCGTCGTAGTAGACGAAGTAGCCGCCTCCGCCGATGCCGGACGAGTACGGCTCGGTGACGCCGAGGGCCGCCGCCGTGGCGACCGCCGCGTCCACCGCGTTGCCGCCCTTCTTCAGGACCTCGATCCCGGCTGCGGAGGCATCCGAGTCGACGCTGGCCACCGCACCGCCGTAGCCGACGGCGACCGGCACCTTCTCCGCGGCGGCCGGACCACCGGAGGTGGACGGTGGTGCCGCCGCGCCGACCGACACCACCGCGGCCGAAACCGCCAAGACCGCCAGATTCCGCGCAACAGAGCGACGCATCCGTACCTCCAGTCAACAACCGTCCGCGCAGCGTAACTTCAGCGAGGCTCTCCCGTCAGGACCCCCTCGAACACCGTTCCGGATTGCCGCTACCATGCGCGCCCATGAATGACGACGTGCGCAACATCGTCCTGGGCGTACTCGCCGCCGGCATCAGCGCCGCGCTCGGCTGGGTCGCGCGGACCTATCTGTGGAGGCGGAAGCTCCGCCGCAAGCAGGCCTTCTTCGGGCTGCCGAACAACTCCGAGTCGCTGCTTGTGGTCAACCGCGACGCGGGCAGCCCCGAGCTCGCGGTGCACCGCTACGACGTGTTCGCGCTCCTGGAACTCTCCGCGCTCATCAAGGACTGCGGCTCCAACGCCGAGGTGATCACGCACGAGGCGGCCAGGCAGGGCTTCGGGGAGCGGACGGAGTTCTGCGTCGGCGGCCCGGGGTCGAACCGGCGCATGGCGGCCCACATGCACGCCATGCTGCCCGGCGTACGCGTGAACACCGACCCGGAACCGGTCCAGGACCGGCTGGCGTTCCAGGTCGGCAGCGAGCGCTACCGCATGGACAAGGGCGTGACCGAGTACGTGCTCCTCGCACGGCTGACGGCCGGGCAACCCGGCCTGTCCCGGCCCGTCTTCCTGTTCTGCGGCCAGCGCGCGATCACCAACCAGGCGGCCACCCGCTACCTCGCCCGCAACCACGAACGGCTGGCCCGCAAGCACGGCAACAACTCCTTCGTCCTCCTCCTGAAGGTCGTCAACTCCCAGGCGTACGGCCCCGATGTCGTCGAACTCGTCGCGGACGTCACGCGTGCGGCACAGACCGCGCTGCCGGAGGCCACGGCGGCACGGAACTCCCATCGCGCCTCCTAGGTTTCATCACTTTTCAACAATCGTTACTGGCGCGTAACTTACCGACGGGTTACTTACGGTAAGAGACCGAGGTTACCGTCGGGTCACTTTGCACTTACACGAGTGAGGAGTGACCCGTGGGACACCCGCACAAGGCCCTGCGCACCACCGCCGTCGGCGTCGTCTCGGCGACCCTGATCGCCGGAACCACCCTCGGCCTGGCCCCCGCGGCCCAGGCCTCCACCACGGCGGGTGTCCGCTTCGTCGACATCGCCGGCGACGGCGGCACCATCCTCAAGGCGAACGTCATCACCCCCGCGGGCGCCGCCGGCACTCGCGGCTTCCCGCTCATCGTGCTTCCCACGAGCTGGGGCCTGCCCCAGGTCGAGTACCTGGCCCAGGCCCAGAAACTGGCGAACTCCGGTTACGTCGTGGTCAGTTACAACGTCCGCGGTTTCTGGCAGTCCGGCGGGGAGATAGAAGTGGCGGGCCCACCGGACGTGGCCGACGCGTCCAAGGTGATCGACTGGGCGCTCGCGAACACCCCGGCCGACGCCCAGAAGGTCGGCATGGCGGGCATGTCGTACGGCGCCGGCATCAGCCTGCTCGCCGCCGCGCACGACAAGCGGATCAAGGCGGTCGCCGCCCTCAGCGGCTGGGCCGACCTGATCGAATCCATCTACTCCGGCCGCACCCAGCACGCCCAGGCTGCCGCCCTGCTGGACGGCGCCGGCACCCTCACCGGCCGCCCCAGCGCCGAACTCCAGCAGGTGTTCAAGGACTTCTTCTCCTCGAACCTGGCCAAGGAGCCGGATCTCATCGCCTGGGGGAAGAAACGTTCCCCCCAGACGTACGTCGACCAGATCAACGCCAACGGCGCGGCGATCATGCTGGCCAACGGCTGGGGCGACACGATCTTCCCGCCGAACCAATACGTCAAGTTCTACGAGGAGTTGACCGGCCCCAAGCGGCTGGAGTACCGGCCGGGCGACCACGCGACCGCCGAGGTGACCGGTCTCTTCGGACTCCCCAACGACGTGTGGACGGACACCGGCCGCTGGTTCGACCACTACCTCAGGGGCGAGGACAACGGCATCGACCGCGAGCAGCCCGTCCAGCTCAAGTCCCGTTCCACGGGCGGCTACGAGGGCTACCCGGACTGGAAGTCGGTCGGCGCAACACGCAAGAAGATCGCCCTCGCCGGTTCGACCACGATCCGCGCGAACGTCGACTCGGGTGCGAACGGCGGAGTCATCTTCCTCTCCAGCATCCTCGACCAGATCGCCCAGCTGCCCCCGATGGCGTCGATCCCGCTGCTGCCGCGCCGCTGGGCGGCCGTCTGGCAGTCGGAGAAGTACACGAGTGCCCAACAGGTGCGCGGAACCGCCAAGTTGCACACCACGGTCACCGCGACCAAGGAGAGCGGAACCCTCGTCGCATACCTCTACGACGTGGGCCCGCTCGGCCTCGGCAAGCTGGTCAGCAACGCGCCGTACACCTTCCACGGGCAGACACCCGGCAAGCCGTTCGGCGTCGACCTGGAGTTGTTCTCCACGGCCTACGACGTTCCGGCAGGGCATCGACTCGCCCTGGTCGTCGACACGGTCGACCCGCTCTACATCGAGCACAACCCGTCCGGCGCGCAGCTGACCTTCTCCTCACCGGAGCACGACCCGTCGTATGTGTCGGTGCCCCTGCGCAAGCAGTGATCTCCGGCTGCCGCCGGCCGGGTTGAGGACCTGTCTTTTGGATCAGGCCCGGGCCGCGGGGTGTGGCACGCACATCTGCGGCGTTGTCGTCGGTCGCCGACGCTCCGCGTCGACTCCCTCCTCCGCCTTGCAGCTGCACGCACCACACCCCGCTCACCGGCACCACCAGGGGCGCCGTTTCCTGAAGGAGACCTGATCCAAAAGACAGGCCCTGGCCCTGTGAGCTGCTGCTCCCCCTACAGTCTCGGGGCTGTGGGGGGACCCCCACCCGGCAGCAGCGTCCCTGGTTCGGCCGGTGCCACGTCCACGGCCTCGGTCTTGGGACTGCGCTGCTCCCGCCGGGACACCCATTGGGCGAACCAACTGAGCAGCATGCACATCCCGATGTAGATCGGTGAGATCACCATCACCACGGGGATGAACGGCAAATCGTAGTCGAGGTTCGACGCGATCAGCTTCCCGGCATGGAGAAACTCTTCGTAGGTGATCAGATAGCCGAGCGAGGTGTCCTTCAGAGCCACCACGAGTTGGCTGATGATGGTGGGCAGCATGGACCGTACGGCCTGCGGTACGAGGACGTACGTCATGACCTGGGTCTTGCGCATGCCGAGCGCGAACGCGGCCTCCCGCTGGCCGCGTTCGATGGAGTTGACGCCCGAACGGAAGACCTCGGCGAGCACCGAGCCGTTGTAGAGCGTGAGCCCGGCGACCAGTGCGGGCAGCGGCTGCACCTTGAGCGCCACGAAGATGAAGAAGATCATCACCAGGACGGGCATGGCGCGGAAGAACTCGACGAGCAGGGTGGAGATCCAGCGCAGGGGTTTGTGGTCCGACAGGCGTCCCGTCGCGAGCAGGGTGCCCAGAGCGAGGGACAGTACGGCGGCGATCGCGAAGGCCTTGAGCGTGTTGCCCAGGCCCCGCAGCAGCAGCTCCTGGATTCCCTTGTACTCGAAGGGCATCCACTTCGTGTAGGTGAACTGGTCGGTGTCGAACAGGAGATACAGGAGCCAGCCGATGAGCCCGAGGATCACGGCGGTGGACAGGACGCCGTACATCCGGTGCCGTTGGCGGGTCTTGGGCCCGGGGATGTCGTAGAGGGCGGTGGATTCGGTGGCGGTGGCGGTCATCGGGCGACTCCCCAGCGCGTCTCGAGGATGTTGAAGACCGCGCTGATGGCGAGGGTGATGATCAGGTAGCCGACGGCGATCCAGACGAAGGTCCAGACGATGTTGTAGCCGAGTTCACTGAGGGTCTTGTACGTGCCTAGCAGTTCGGTGACGCTGAACGCCCCCGCGATCGCCGAGTTCTTGGCGAGCGCGATGAGGGTGGAGCCGACCGGCGGGATCACCGAGCGGAAGGCCTGCGGCAGGACGACCCCGGACAGGGTCTGGCTGAACGTCATACCGAGGCTGCGGGCCGCCTCCCCCTGCCCCTTGGGCACGGTGTTGATGCCCGACCGCAGCGCCTCGCAGATGAACGCGGACGTGTAGCAGCCGAGCGCCAGGATCGCGAACACCTCGAAGGGCAGCACCAGTCCGAAGCGCGGCAGGCCGAGCAGCACCGCGAAGAACAGCAGGGTGAGCGGGGTGTTGCGCAGCACCGTCACCCACGCCGTACCGAGGGCCCGCAGGGAGCCGACGGGCGCGACCCGGAACGAGGCCATCAGGAAGCCCAGGGCCATCGCCAACAGCGAGGCGTAGATGGTGAGTTCGACGGTACCGAGGAATCCGTCCACGAACGTGGAGAAGTTGTCTGTCAGTACGTTCACGACGGCCTCAACTCCCCTGGTAGCGGTCGATCTTGGGCGGGGTGGGCGCGGGCACGCCGGACAGGCCGAGCGTCGCCTCGTAGGCCGTCTTCCAGTCGCCGTTCTTCTCGCGGGCCTCCAGTGCGTCGTCGAGCGCGAACCGCAGAGCGTTGTCGCCGCGCGGCACACCGATGCCGTACGGCTCCTCGGAGAACGGCTTGCCGACGACCTTGAGTTCGTCGGGAACCTTCGCCGCGTAGCCGATCAGGATCGCGTCGTCGGTGGTGACGGCGTCGACCTGGTAGGTGAGCAGGTTGTCGACGCAGACCGAGTACGTGTCGTACGCGACGAGTTTCGCCTTCGGGTAGTCCGCCTTGATGCGCTGGTACGGGGTCGAACCGGCCGCCGAGCAGACGGTCTTGCCGGCGAGGTCCTGGGGGCCGTGGATGTTGTTCTCGTCCGCGCGCACCAGCAGGGACTGACCCGCCATGTAGTACGGGCCCGCGAAGCCGACGAGCTTCTTGCGCAGGTCGTTGATGGTGTAGGTGCCGACGTAGTAGTCGATCTGGCCGTTCTGCAGCGCGGTTTCGCGGTTCGCCGAGGCGATCGTCCTGAAGTGGACCGTGTCCGGAGCGAAGCCGAGCGAGGCCGACATCATCTTGGCGATCTCGATGTCGAAGCCGGAGTACGTGCCGCTCGCCGGATCCTTCTCACCCAGGTACGGCTGGTCCTCCTTGGCGCCTACGGTGAAGTAGCCGCGCTTCTCGGCACGCTTCCAGGTTGACGAGTCCGGGAGCTGAAAGCCTTGCACCACTTGGTAGTTGGGCAGTTTTTCGGCGGCGGGTCCCTTGGTGGGCGGGCTGCCCTCCTTGCCGCAGGCGACAGCCGTGGCGATCAGTGCCGCAATCGCCGCGAGGGCACAGGACACACGTGTCGTACGGATCATGCTGTGCACCCCCCGCTCAGTGCTTGAGGATCTTGGAGAGGAAGTCCTTGGCGCGGTCGCTGCGCGGGTTGGTGAAGAACTCCTCCGGGGTGCGGTCCTCGACAATGCGGCCGTCGGACATGAAGACGACGCGGTTGGCGGCGGAGCGCGCGAAGCCCATCTCGTGGGTGACGACGACCATCGTCATTCCCTCGCGCGCCAGTTGCTGCATGACTTCAAGGACTTCGTTGATCATCTCGGGGTCGAGCGCCGAGGTCGGCTCGTCGAAGAGGAGCGCCTTCGGATCCATGGCGAGGGCGCGGGCGATGGCCACGCGCTGCTGCTGTCCACCGGAGAGCTGCGCTGGGTACTTCGGGGCCTGCGAGGCGAGACCGACGCGGTCCAGGAGCTCGACGGAGCGCTTGTCGGCTTCCTCGCGCTTGCGGCCGCGGACCTTGATCTGGGCGAGTGAGACGTTCTGCAGAACCGTCTTGTGGGCGAAGAGGTTGAAGGACTGGAAGACCATGCCGACCTCGGCACGGAGCTGGGCGAGCGCCTTGCCCTCCTCAGGAAGCGCCTTGCCGTCGAGTTTGATCGTCCCCGACTCGATGTTCTCCAGCCGGTTGATCGCTCTGCACAGTGTCGATTTTCCCGACCCCGACGGGCCGATGACCACGACCACCTCCCCCTTACCGACGGTGAGGTTGATGTCCTGAAGGACATGCAACTCACCGAAGTGCTTGTTCACGTCATGCAGCTCGATCAACGGATCGACAGCCATGCCCGGCCCTACCCACTCTCAGCTGTGTCGCAGTTGCCGCAAACTATCCGGACAAGAACGGACTTAATACTCGACACGCACTTTTCGGGCATTAGCCGTATTGTGCGGTTACCCCTCCGACACTTCCGCATAGAGCTGCGAGAGTTCGGGGGCACCGGTGGACGCCCAGGTGTGGCCGGAGGCGACCACATCGATCTCGCGGCCGGAGGCCAGCCGCACCACGGGATGGCCGTTGGGCCAGATCTCCCATACGGCTCCCGGGACCGTGCGCACGATGACCGTGCCGACGTAGAGGCCGGCGTCGTTGCCGAGCCAGGGCAGGCTCTCCTCGTCGTCCCGCCAGCGCGGCAGCAGTTGGTCGAGCGCCTCCAACGAGGCCACGGAGTCGTCGAGTTCGACCCCCGCCAATTCCGCCTGGGAGCGCAGCAGATCGCACTCGGAGAGGAGCTCGGCGACACCCTCGGAATCGGTCACGCCGTCGGAGAACACCGCGACCCCGAAGGCGGGGCCACGCTTCTTGCGCCAGTTGCCGAGGAAGGGGATGTTCATAAGCCCAGCGTGTCATTCACGCCACCGCGCGCACCACAGGCGCGCGGGGTCGTCTGTTCGAGGGCGTCCCCATCGAGGGAGGCCGCGCCCCAAGTCGTCGCCGGGCCAAGGGAGATCACCGGCAGCGGTCCGCGGAGGGGCCGATGAACCGATGGGCGCGCCGTTCACACGTCCAGGTCCACTACACGTCCAGGTCCACCACGACCGGCGCATGATCCGAGGCGCCCTTGCCCTTGCGTTCCTCGCGGTCCACGTACGAGTCGGTGACGGCCTTCGAGAACGCCTCGTTCCCGTAGACGAGATCGATGCGCATACCGCGGTTCTTCGGGAAGCCGAGCTGACGGTAGTCCCAGTACGTGAACGGGTGGTCGTACTTGAGGGGGCGCGGGACCACGTCCGCGAGGCCCGCCTCGCGCAGGGCGGCGAGGGCGGCGCGCTCGGCCGGGGTGACGTGCGTGGCGCCGTCGAAGACGGAGATGTCCCAGACGTCGTCGTCCGTCGGCGCCACGTTGTAGTCACCCATCACCGCGAACGGCCGGCTGCCCGCGGCGTCGCCCGCGATCGCCGCCCTGAGGGCCTCGAACCACTGGATCTTGTACGCGTAGTGGGGGTTCTCCACCTCGCGCCCGTTCGGCACGTACACCGACCAGACGCGGACCGGGCCGCAGGTCGCGGAGACCGCGCGGGGCTCCTGGACGCCGTCGAAGCCGGGGTCACCGGGCAGGCCCTTGGCGACGTCCTCGAGGCCCACTCGGGAGACCACCGCGACGCCGTTCCACCGCCCCGTGGCGTTCACCGCCGACTCGTAGCCCAGCTCTCGCAGCTCCTCGGTGGGGAACTGCTCGGCGGTGGTCTTGGTCTCCTGGATGCACAGCACGTCCGTGCCGCTGCTCTCCAGCCAGGCCAGCAGCCTCGGGAGACGGGCGGTGATCGAGTTCACGTTCCAGGTGGCGATACGCATGACTCACAACTTACCGGGCGGGTACGACAACGGGTCCGGCGGCGCCTTCCGCGCGCGGAGGGCGCCCGTCGCGGGTGGCTCAGACCTCCGTCGACGCTCCCGGCGTGAGCCGCAGGTGCTCGGAGCCGCCCAGGGCGCCGATCTGGTTGTCGTAGATCGGCCGTGCGAGGTCGGTGAGCAGGGCGTCGTGGATGTCGTACGCGCGCTGCGGCTTGACCTCGCGGACGTAGTCGATGACCTCGGAGATCTTGCTCCAGGGGGCCATGACGGGGAGCAGGAGCGTCTCGACCGGGTGGTCGGGGACGGTGAGGGCATCGCCCGGGTGGAAGACACGGCCGTCGACGAGGTAGCCGACGTTGGTGATGCGCGGGATGTCCGGGTGGATCACGGCGTGCAGTTCGCCGTGCGCCTGGACGTCGAAGCCCGCGGCGGTGAAGGTGTCGCCGTGGCCGACGGTGTGCACGCGCCCCGGGAACGCCGCCGAGATCTTGTCGGCCACCGACTTCAGCGTCCAGATCTCGGCGCCCGGGTTGGACTCGAGCCCGGCCCGCAGCCGCTCCTCGTTGAAGTGGTCGGCGTGCTCGTGCGTGATCAGGATCGCGTCCGCGCCGACCGCGGCGTCCACCTCGCTGAAGGTGCCCGGGTCGATGACGAGCGTGCGTCCGTCCCTCTCCAGGCGGACGCAGGCGTGCGACTTCTTCGTGAGTTTCATGAGGGTCATGGCTCCATCCTGCCCCCGTTGGATCGTCTCCGGGCTGCTCAGGCTGGTGCTCTCGCTGCCCGGATGAAGATCATCAGCGAGGTCACTCCTGGGGTGTGGTCTCTTCGCGTATGACCTGCTGGGCCACCTTGAAGGCGCTGTTCGCGGCCGGTACGCCGCAGTAGACGGCCGCCTGGAGGAGCACTTCCTTGATCTCCACCGGGGTGAGGCCGTTGCGGAGGGCGGCGCGGATGTGGAAGGCGAGTTCGTCGAGGTGGCCGCCCGCGACGAGCGCGGTGAGCGTGACACAGCTGCGCGAGCGCCGGTCGAGCCCCGGCCGGTCCCAGATCTCGCCCCAGGCGTACCGGGTGACGAAGTCCTGGAAGTCCCCGGAGAACTCGTCCGCCGAGGCCAGCGCCCGGTCCACGTGCGCGTCGCCGAGCACCTCACGGCGCACCTTGATCCCGGCGTCGTACGGGTCGGGCCGCCCCAGCCCCTGGGCCTGCGCGGCGGGCGGCGCGATCTCGGCGACAGGGGACGCCGAGGGCGGCGGGGCGATGCCCTGCTTGACCGGGGCCGCCGGGATCGCCATCTGGCCGGTCGCCGAGTCGAAGGCCGGCTGCCAGGCGCTGCTGAAGTGCCGCACGAGGAGGTCGGTGACCGCGGCGGGCTGCTCGACGGGGACCAGGTGCGAGGCACCGGGTACGACCGCGAGCCGGGCGTCCGGTATCCCGGCGACCAGGGTGCGCGCCTCGGCCGGTCCGGTGACCTGGTCGTCCGAGCCGACGAGGACGAGGGTCGGCACACCGATGCGGGTGAGTTCGGCGCGTACGTCGAACGCGGCGAGCGCCTCGCAGGCCGCGATGTAGCAGCCGGGGTCGGTGGTGCGCACCATCTGCACGGCCCACTCGGTGATCGCGGGCTGGGTGGCGGCGAACCCCTCCGTGAACCAGCGCTCGGGCGACATCCGGGCGATCGGGTCGAGACCGTTCGTACGTACGATCACACCGCGCTGCCGGAACTCGTCCGCCGTTCCGAAACGCGGCGAGGCGGCGATCACCGCGAGCGAGGCGAGCCGCTCCGGGTGGCGCAGCGCCAGCTCGATCCCGATGGCGGCGCCGAACGCGCAGCCCGCGTAGCCGAAGCGCTGCACGCCGAGCCCGTCGAGGGTGGCGAGCAGCCGATCGACGAGTTCGGCGACCGAACCAGCCGGGTACGCGGGCGCGCCACCGTGACCGGGCAGGTCGAACCGGAAGATCCGCCAGTGCTTGGCCAGCTCCGGGACCTGCCGGTCCCACATGTGCCAGGTGGTGCCGAGCGAGGGCCCGAGGATGAGGACCGGGGCGTCTTCCGGGCCGTCGAAGCGGTACTGAAGGGCAGGGGTCGTCGTCTCACTCACCGCTCCACGCTAACTTCCGTCCCTGTGGGGGCGGACATGGACCCCGGTTGTCCACTGCGCCCACACGGGTCCGCCACATGGGGTGACGCGCACATGTGCGGAAGGCATACGTGGGGCGGCCGCATGTGGTCAGGGCACCTGGACGGTGCCGGTCGCTCGGGTCAGCAGGGTGTACGTCCCTGGAGTCGTCGGACGCCGGTCGGTGGACCGGCGGACCCAGCCGGCGCGTCGGTGCTCACGTCGACACGGATGAGGCCACCGGCGCCGGACCAGGAACGGCCGGTGAGCGTGGTGAGGCGTCCGCGTCAGAGGTCGCCCGGTGCGCCCAGGCCGGTGAGCGCGCCGACCGGGTCCAGGTCGGGGGTGCCGCGGGGCCACCAGTCTTCCTGGCCCGGTTCTGATTCGTAGGCGTACCAGAGGCCGTTGTGGCCGAGGCGGAGCTGGGCGTGGCCTCGCGGGTGGGTGAGGTGGTTGTGCCAGGGGCGGAAGGCGGGGAGATCGGCGGCGAGGAGGAGCGGGCGGGCTCGGTCGAAGCGGCCCGCGGGCGGATCCCAGGGCTCTTCGAGAACGGCGAGCCCTTCGAACCCGCCTTGGCGCCAGGCGGCGACCGCGCGCGCCAGGTCGGACCGGGTCCGTCCGGCGGCGGTGGAGAGCGAGGCGTAGAGGGTGCGGGTGGCGGCGGTGAGGCCGGAACCGGGGCGGGCCGCGGCGAGGCGCACCGCGTCCTGCCAGAGCGTCAGCCCCGCGACCGGATCGCGGCCCGCGGTGAGCATCGTGTGCGCACGAGCCGCCGCGTCGGTGGCCAACTGGTCCAGCGCGAACGGGTCCGGACCGCCCGGTGCGCCCGGGTAGGTCGGCGGCTGCTCCGGGTGCGCGGGCGGTGGGAGCGGCGCGGGGAGGGGCGCCAGTGCGCGCCGCGCGAGGGCGTCGCGGGCGCGGATGCCGGGGAGGGGGGCCGGTTCCTGGTCCTGGGCGGCGCGCGCGATCCGGGCCGCGTTGCGGCGGGACAGCGCGTCGAGAAGCTCGCGTTCGCCGCGGCCGCGCAGGAGGAGCAGCACGAAGGGGTCTTCGTCCAGCAGCCGTGCGGTTTGGTAGCAGAGGGCGGCCGCGTGCTTGCAGGGATGCCCGGAGTCGGGGCAGCTGCAGTGCGGTTCGAGCTCGCCGGGGCCGGGGAGCAGGGCGACTCCGCACTCTGCGAGGGACTTGGGCATCTCCTTGTCGAGCAGCGCCGCGATGTCCCCGGGGCGCTCGGCGACCGCGTCGAGGAAGCGGTCCCAGTCACCGTCGGGCAGCGTCTCCAGGGCGACCTGCACGCGATACGGCCGCGGACGGCTCCCGTGCACGTACGCGAGCACCAGTCCGGGCGTGACCGTGATCGCGTCCACGTGCCCACGCCCGGCATACGCCCTCCCTCGCGCAAGCCGCGCGGCATCGAGCGCCCCCTCCTCCAGCGCACTCACCCATGCGTTCCCCCACCACGTCTCCGCGAAGCCGCCGGCGCCCGACTCCCGCGCCGGAAAAGCCTCGAACGTACGCCGCAAATCACCATCGCGACCAGGGGATCCCATGGAACGCGGGAGCCGGGTGGGCGCGACTGGGGGCCGCTCCACGGGCCTGGGGTGCGCGGGGTGCGGGTCCGGGGTTGCCCCGCCCGCGGGCGGGGGTGGTGCGTCCGGGGACGGGACGGTTGTGTCACCGGGCTGCGCCGGGCGCCGGTCCGGGATTGCTCCGCGCACGGGCGGGGGCGGCCCGTCCGGGGGTACGACAGCCGCGGCGTCGGGCTGCGCCGGGCGCGAGTCGATGCCCTCGCTCGCGGACCGGGGGTGTGCGCCCCGGCTCGGTCGGGTCGCGTCTGGGGGCTGCTCGGGGTCCGAGTCCGAGCTTGCCTCGACTGCGGCTTCGATGTCGGAGGGCAGTTGGAAGGCTCCGGCGAGCAGATCGCGTAGGTCTTGGGCCTGGGTTCGCCGGTTCTGGCTCCGGGGGTTCCGCGGAGCCCTGGAATCGGTCGGCGCGGGATCGGTGGACCGGCGCCGCGCCTCGACTCGCCTGCTGCCGGGGTCCCTTCCTCCCTGGGTTCCGGCATCCGTTCGTGTCTGCCTCGCCTCGCTCCGCGCGGCGCGCAACGCCTCGCGCGCGATGTCTCCTGGGCGCGGACGCTCTGCGGGCGGACTGCCGGTCGGGGTTGCCTCCGTCCGGGCGACGGCCTCGAGCTCGACCTGGGCCTCGGCCTCGGCCTCGGCTGGAGACTGTGGTCGGCTGGGTTCCACAGCCCCGTCGGACGCCGCAGCCGCACCGGCGTCGGTGCCGTGAACGGCTCCGGTACCGGCGGACCTCCCCGCTGCCGTCGCCCGTCGCAGAGCCTCGCGTGCTGCGTCCCCCGGTCGCGCTCCCGGGGAGGACGCCCTCTGGGGGCGCGGATCGGCGGCGACCCGCTCAGCCGGCTGATCCGGCTGACCCGACTCACCGTCAGCCGACTCGTCCCCCCGAACCTCCCGCTCCCGCGCGGCCCGCAGAGCCCGACGGGCCACGTCGGCAGGGCGCGCCCCCGCTTCCTCCGCCTCGAACTGTGACTGATCGATCCCCGCGCCCCCGGCCTCCGGAGCCGTCTCATCCGCGTCGGCGTTCACACGGACCTCCTAAGGGACACCAGGTCCGACAGCTCGCGGTCGGTCAGTTCGGTGAGAGACGCCTCGCCAGAACCGAGGATCGCGTCCGCGAGTGCCCGCTTCGCTTCGAGCATCTCGGCGATGCGGTCCTCCACCGTGCCCTCGGTGATCAGGCGGTGGACCTGGACGGGCTGGGTCTGGCCGATGCGGTAGGCGCGGTCGGTGGCCTGCTCCTCGACGGCCGGGTTCCACCAGCGGTCGAAGTGGACGACGTGTCCGGCCCGGGTGAGGTTCAAGCCGGTGCCCGCGGCCTTGAGGGAGAGCACCAGGACGGGGGTCGCACCGCTCTGGAAACGGTCCACCATGTGCTCGCGTTCGGGGATCGGGGTTCCGCCGTGGAGGAGCTCCACGGGGACCGCGCGTGCGGCCAGGTGGGCGGTGATCAGGCGGGCCATGCCGACGTACTGCGTGAAGACCAGCGCCGAGCCGTCCTCGGCGAGCAGCGTGTCCAACAGCTCGTCGAGCAGGGCGAGTTTGCCGGAGCGGGCGGAGGGTCCATGGGCGGCGGCCCGCGCGTCCTCCTTGAGATAAAGCGCCGGGTGGTTGCAGATCTGCTTGAGGGAGGTGAGGAGCTTCAGGACCAGCCCCCGCCGCGCGATGCCGTCGACGGTCTCGATGGCGAGCAGCGACTCGCGGACCACCGCCTCGTAGAGGGAGGCCTGTTCGCGGGTCAGCGGGACCGGGTGGTCCGTCTCCGTCTTGGGCGGGAGCTCGGGGACGATCCCGGGGTCCGACTTCTTGCGGCGGAGCAAGAACGGGCGGATCAGCCGGGCCAGGCGTGTCACCGCCTCCTCGTCCTCGCCGTTCTCCACGGCGCGCGCGTGCCGGGCGCGGAAGGACTTGAGGGGGCCGAGCAGGCCGGGGGTCGTCCAGTCGAGCAGGGCCCAGAGTTCGGAGAGGTTGTTCTCCACGGGGGTGCCGGTCAGCGCCACGCGCGCGGGGGCCGGGATCGTCCGGAGCGCCTTCGCCGTCGCCGAGTAGGGGTTCTTGACGTGCTGGGCCTCGTCCGCGACGACCATGCCCCAGGGCTGCTGGGCGAGGTGCGCCGCGGCCGACCGCATCGTGCCGTACGTGGTGAGGACGAAGCCGCCGTCGAGGTCTTCCAGGGTGCGGTCGGGTCCGTGGAAGCGGCGCACGGGGACACCGGGCGCGAAACGGGTGATCTCCCGCTGCCAGTTGCCCATCAGCGAGGCCGGGCAGACGACCAGGGTCGGTTCGCTGCGGGCCCGGCGCAGGTGCAGCGCGATGAGCGTGACGGTCTTGCCGAGCCCCATGTCGTCGGCGAGGCAGCCGCCGAGGCCGAGGGAGGTCATCAGGTCCAGCCAGGCGAGACCCCGGAGTTGGTAGTCACGGAGCCGCGCCTGGAGGCCGGGCGGGGGCTCCACGGGAGTCACACCCGCCGTCAGCCGGTCACGCAACACGGCCAGCGCACCGACCGGCACCGCCTCGACGGTCTCGCCGTCGACCTCGGCGCTGCCGCTGAGTGCGACGGAGAGCGCGTCGACCGGGTCGAGGAGGCCCAGTTCGCGTTTGCGTGCCTTGCGGACCAGGGCAGGGTCGACGAGGACCCACTGGTCACGCAGCCGTACGACCGGACGGTGGGCCTCGGCCAGGGTGTCCATCTCGGCCTCGGAGAGCGGGTCTCCGCCGAGGGCCAACTGCCAGCGGAACTGGAGCAGTTCCTCGCTCTCGAAGAACCCGGTGCCGTCCGTCGCCGACCCGGGCGCCGGGCGCACCACGGCCGCCGCGCTCAGGTCGTGGGCGAGGTCCCGGGGCCAGTGGACGGCGACTCCGGCCGCGCCGAGCCGGTTGGCCGCGACGCCGAGCAGGTCGGACAACTCCTCTTCGGAGAGGGCGAGTACGTCGGGCACGTCCTGCTCGGACAGCCGGTCCATGGGTGGCCAGACGCGGGCCGCGCGACGGACGGCGAGAGCCGCGTCCACCCGCGCGCGGGCGCCGAACGTCGCGTCGGCCTCTCCCGCCCACAGCGCCGCGGCGTCGACGACGAGGGTGGGGTCGGCGAGGCTGTGCACCTGGACGACGGCCGCGCCCGCGCGGCGCGCTCCCTCGCCGTCGTCGAAGAGCTGGTACGCCGACAGGTCCAGGCGGAGCGAGATCCGTACGCCCGCGTCCATGCCCGCGGCGACCTCGGCGGCCCAGTCGTGGGCGCCGGGCAGCCGCTGCGGCGCGATCGCGGCGAAGGGTTTGCCGGAGGTGTACTGCGCGGCCGGGGTGCGCGGCAGCGTGTCGGCGACCGCGTCGAGGAAGGACCGCATCAGCGCTTCCGGTTCCGGCAGCCGGAGCGGGCCCTTGCCGGGGAGGGGGACGGCGTGTCCTTCGTACGGCAGAGCCGCGGCCACCGCCCTCAGGTGGGCGATGTCGTCCGGGTCCAGGGGGCCCGCGCGCCAGGCGTCGAAGCCGTCGGCCGTCAGCCCCGGCAGCAGCCGCCCGCGTGCGACGAGCCGCAGCGCGTGCAGTGCGGCGGCGCCCCAGCAGGCCGTGGCGGGATGCGCGGCGGGGTCGCGGCGTGCGCCGGCCAGCAGCGGCAGGGCCTCGCCGATCGGCAGGGTCACGGCGGGGACGGTGCCCCTGCGGATTCCGGGACCGTGCCGCCGTACCACCGTCAGTTCGGTCGGCTCACCGGACGATCCCCGCTCGACGCGCTCACCGGATGTCCCCCACTCGGAGCTCTCGCCGGACGACGGCCCCCGTTCGCCGGCACGACCGTCGGACGGCAGCGGCTCGCCCTCCGGATCCCAGAAGGCGACCCGCCCCTCGCGCGGCAGCGGCGCGGGCAGGAAGACGGCCGCGAGCCGCACCGGGACCGCCTCGTCGGCCACATCCACCCCGTCCCCCATACGCCCGCTCACCTCCCGCCCCTCAGCCGAATCAGTCGTCTTCGACTCTACGGGCCGGGTCTGACAACAGGCTTCGACGACCGCGCCGACAGCGGCACAGGTCAGGGCGTCGTGCGCGAGACCACGTACACCATGGGGTGCGCGGGGTTGGACAGGTTCACGACGATGTCCTGGGTGGGTGCCGGGTCCTTCTGCTTGTGGACGAGGCCCGACCACGGGCCGGGGCCCGTGAACTCCCAGCCGACGACCTGCTGGTCACGGGCGTTTATGGTGAGGTCGTCCGGCTGCAGGGCGGCACGGCTGGTGCCGACGTTGCCCAGGAACCTGTCCAGGCCCGCGCTGGTGGTGCCGAACTGGACGTACAGGCGGCTGGTCTTCCAGTTGTTCGTCTCGTAGTAGGCGACGTCGGTCGACTTCCCCGGGATGGGGATCTGGTAGAGGCGGCGCTGGACGCGCGACGGCCAGCCCGTGGTGAGGCCGGTCGCGGAGTACTTCTCCTCCTTCTGCTTGCCCGCGTCGCGGCTCTGGTTGGCGGAGATCACCAGATAGCCGGCCGGGACGCCGATGAGCAGCACGATGATCAGAAGGGTGAGAGCGCGGCGGCGGAACCTGTGGCGCGGGTCCTCGGGTGGCCGTTCGGGCTCGTCCGGCGGCGATGCCTGGCGCGGCAGCGAGGCCGTCACAGCGACCCCTGCGACGTACGGCGGGACTCGACGTAGCGCTCGTACCGCTCGTAGCGCTCGACCCGGCGGCGGTTGGCCCGGCGGAAGCGGCGGGCGACGAGCCGGGCGAGGTCGGCGGCGCCGACCATGCCGGCCTCGGGGCCGAGCTGGGCGCGGGCGATGCGGGCCTCGGGACGGTAGCCGCGGCCGGTGAGGTGCCTGCGGAACGCGTCCCGGGCCGGGCCGATGAGCAGGTCGTCGGCCGCGCTCACACCACCGCCGATCACGAAGCAGGAGGGGTCCAGGGCCGCCGCCAGGTTGGCGATGCCGACGCCGAGCCACTGTCCGATGTCCTGGAGCAGTTCGATGCACATGGCGTCGCCCTCGCGGGCCAGCTCGGTGATCAGCGGCCCGGTGATGTCGGGGATGCTGCCCTTGACGCGCTCGATGAGCCCGTACGCCACCGGGGAGTCGGCGGCGGCGAGTTCGCGGGCCTCGCGAACCAGCGCGTTGCCGGAGCTGTACTGCTCCCAGCAGCCGCGGTTGCCGCACGGGCAGCGGTGGCCGCCGGGCACGACCTGCATATGGCCGAACTCGCCCGCGACGCCGAACTTGCCGCGCTTGACCTGGCCGTCCTCCAGGATCGCGCCGCCGATACCGGTGCCCAGCGTGATCATGACGAGGTGGTCCTCGCCCCGGCCCGCGCCGAAGCGCCACTCGGCCCAGGCGGCGGCGTTGGCGTCGTTGTCGACCAGGACGGGTACGGCGAGGCGGCTGGAGATGCGGTCCCGGAGGGGCTCGTTGCGCCACGAGAGGTGCGGGGCGAACAGGATGCGGTTGCGCTCGGCGTCGACCCAGCCGGCCGCGCCGATGCCGACCGCGTGCACGTCGTGCCGGTCGGAGAGGTCCAGGACCAGTTCGACGATGGTGTCCTCGACGACCTTGGGGCTCTTGGACTTGTCCGGTGTCTCGGCGCGGAGCTTCTCCAGGATGTTGCCGTCGGCGTCGACGACACCGGCCATCACCTTCGTGCCGCCGATGTCGATGCCGACGGTGGGAACGCGGGGGGCCGTCAGGTGGGAACGGCGCTCGCGCGTTCCCACGGTCCGCAGGACGGTGGCCCGCGCGGAGCCGCGGTGTGCGAGGTCGCGGTAAGTGCTCATCGCGCCGATTCTGCCCTACGCGGGCGCTGGCCTGCACGGTGGGAGACCGCGGGTGCGTTGGGTCGGTCCGTCCTCCGCGGGCCGGCTGTGGCTGATCGCGCAGTTCCCCGCGCCCCTTACGGGGCGCCTCCAGTTCGCGGCGAAGATACCTCCCCCTACGTTGCCCGTTCCAGCTCATGACGGAGATCGTCCAGCTCGCTGCCGCCTGCCATCTGGCGGGTCAGCTCGTCGAGCGTGATCTCGTCGCGCAGATGGCTGCCGGACATCGTGCCCCGCTTCAAGAGCACGAAGCGGTCGCCCACCAGGTACGCGTGGTGCGGATTGTGGGTGATCAAGACAACACCCAGGCCCGCGTCCCGTGCGGCGGCCACATATTTGAGGACCACACCGGACTGCTTGACGCCGAGGGCGGCGGTGGGCTCGTCGAGGACGAGCACCTTGGCGCCGAAGTGGACGGCACGGGCGATCGCCACGCACTGGCGCTCGCCACCGGAGAGGGTGCCGATGGGCTGGTCGACGTCGCGGAGGTCGATGCCCATGCGGAGGAGTTCCGCGTGGGTGGTCCTGCGCATGAACTCGACGTCCATGCGCTTGAAGGGGAACACGCCCTTGCGCGGTTCGGAGCCGAGGAAGAAGTTCCGCCAGACCGGCATCAGCGGGACTACGGCGAGGTCCTGGTAGACCGTGGCGATACCGCGGTCCAGGGCATCGCGCGGGGACGACAGGCGCGTCTCCTCGCCCTCGATGCGCAGGGTGCCCGCGTCGTGCTGGTGCAGGCCCGCGATGATCTTGATGAGCGTGGACTTGCCCGCGCCGTTGTCGCCGAGCACGCAGGAGATCTCGCCTGCGTGGACTTCCAGCGAGACGCCTTCGAGGGCGCGGATGTTGCCGTAGTACTTACTGACGTCGTCGAGCTCGACGAGCGCCGGACGTTCCGCGGCGGCCGCGTCCTTCGTCATGTTCGCGTCCGTCGTCATTTCGTCGCCTCCGCGCGCTTGCGGACCCAGTGGTTGAGCAGGGTCGCGAGGAGCAGCATCACTCCCAGGAAGAACTTGAACCAGTCCGGGTTCCACTCGGCGAACACGATGCCCTTGCTGACCATGCCGAAGATCAGGGCACCGACCGCCGCGCCGACCGCGGAGCCGTAGCCGCCGGTGATCAGACAGCCGCCGATGACGGCCGCGATGATGTACGTCAGTTCGTTGCCGACGCCCTCGCCCGACTGCACGACGTCGAACGAGAACAGCAGGTGCTGGCCGGAGATCCAGGCGCCGAAAGCGACGCCCATGTAGAGGCCGATTTTCGTCTTGTCGACGGGCACGCCGACCGCGCGGGCCGCTTCATCGCCGCCGCCGACGGCGTAGATCCAGTTGCCGATGCGGGTGCGCAGCAGGATCCAGGTGGCGACGGCGATCAGGCCCAGCCACCACAGGATGGTGATCTTGAAGTCGACGCCGCCGATGGTGAGTGTCGAGGCGAAGACGTCCCTGGCGGAGGAGAAGCCCTCCATGTCGGAGATCGACTTGGTCGAGACCGTGCCGCTGATCAGCTTGGTGAAGCCGAGGTTCATGCCGGTCAGCATCAGGAACGTGCCGAGCGTGATGATGAAGCTGGGCGGATCCGTGCGGGTCAGCATGACGCCGTTGAAGACGCCGATCGCCAGCGTGACGACCAGCGAGACCAGGACGCCGACCCAGACGTTGGCGGTCATCTGGTAGCTGAACATCGAGGAGACCAGCGCGGAGGACGTCACCATGACGCCCGCGGACAGGTCGAACTCGCCGCCGATCATCAGCAGCGCGACCGGTACGGCCATGATGCCGATGGTCGAGGAGGCGTACAGGACCGTGCTGAGGCTGGCGGCCCGCACGAAGCTGTCCGCGAAGATCGCGAAGAAGAGGAAGACCGCGATCGCGCCGACCACCGAGCCGAGCTCGGGGCGGCCCAGGAGCTTGCGCAGCGGCGACTTCTTCAGGAGGCGTTCGTCGGGCCTCGCGCTGGGCATGGGCGCGGGAGCTGCCGCGGTCACCGGGTACCCCGCTCGGTGTACTCCTCCAGGGCGGCGGCCATGTCCTTGGTGATGATCTGCGGTCCGGTGAGGACAGGCTTGCCGCCGCCGAGGACGTTGGAGTTGTACTTGTAGAGCCAGAGCAGGTCCACGGCCTCGTACCCCTGGAGGTAGGGCTGCTGGTCGACGGCGAAGCCGAGCGTGCCGTCCCCGAGCTCCGTCGCCACCTTCGCGTTCAGGTCGAAGGTGTCGATCTCGGCCTTGCTGCCCGCGTCCGCCTTGGCCTTGACCGCGGTGTCCGCGTACGGGGCGCCGAGCGTGACGACGGAGTCGATGGACTGGTCGGCCTGGAGCTTGGCACCGATGGAGGACTGCACGTCGGGCATGCTCGTGCCCGTGACGTAGAGGTTCTCCACCGTGCCGTCGAAGGTCGCCTTGATGCCCGCGCAGCGCTGCTCGTGGCCGACGTTGCCCTGCTCGTGCAGGATGCACAGGGCCTTCTTCTTGCCCCGCTTGTTCAGCTCGTCGCCGACGGCCTCACCGGCGATCGTCTCGTCCTGGCCGATGTGCGCGGCCGCGCCGAACTCCTCGGACTCCGCGGAACCCGAGTTCACGGTGATCACGGGGATGCCGGCCTTCTCGGCCCGCTCGACCGCCGCCTTCATGGCGTCGGGCTTGGCGAGCGTGACGATGATGCCGTCGACCTTCTTGTCGACCGCGGCGTCGACGAGCTGCGCCTGCTGCTGTGCCTCGTCGTCGTGCGAGTACAGGAAGTTGATGTTGTCCTTGACGGCGGCCTGCTCGGCGCCGCTCTGGACGATGTCCCAGAAGGTGTCGCCATCGCCCGAGTGGGTGATCATCGCGAACGTCCACTCGGGAGTGTTCACCGCGGCTTTGCCCTGGGCGGCCGCCGCCTCGCGGGCGTCCTCGGCCCGTTTGCCGCCTGTGCTGCTGCAACCGGCGAGGGATACCCCCAGCGCCCCTGCGAGCGCGATGCTTACCCAGGTCCGAGTCCGTGCCACGAGGCCGTGCCCTTCTTGCTGTGCTGCTTGGTGCGCCGGGGCATGCGGACCGGCCCGGAGGGCCGTCCCGCATGCCCCGGGGGCCGGCATCTCACCAGCCCAAACGACCAAGTATCAATCACGGGGATCATGCACCCAAGCAGCGGGTCTCGCGCGCGGTGTACTTCTCGGGTTGCGGTGCGGCTCCCTCCGTGACGATCACCCCCCGAACGCTCCGCGGCCGTCCGGCCGCAGGTCAGGGCCGTACGAGGAGCTGGAACTCGAAGGAGTAGCGCGAGGCCCGGTAGGTGTGGGAGCCGAACTCGACCGCGCGGCCCGTGTCGTCGAAGGTGGTGCGCTGCATGGTGAGCAGCGGCGCCCCCGCGGGCTCGCCGAGCCGCTCGCCCTCCTCCGCGGTGGCCGCGCGGGCGCCGATCGACTGGCGGGCGCTGTGCAGCGTGATGCCCGTGGCACGCATCAGCCGGTACAGGCCGGTGGCCTCCAGCTGTGCCGAGTCGAACTGGAGCAGATCCGGGGGAAGGTGATTGCAGAGGTACGCCATCGGCTCCCCGTGGGCGAGCCGCAGCCGCTCGACACGGTGCACCTCGCTGCCCTCGGCCACGGACAGGGCGGCCGCCACTTCGGCGGACGCCGGCTCCACGGTGTTGACGAGCACCTGGGTCTCCGGGCGCTGCCCGGCCGCCTCCAGGTCGTCGTACAGGCTGCTGAGCTCCAGCGGGCGCTTGACCTGGCTGTGCACGACCTGGGTACCGACGCCGCGGCGCCGCACGAGCAGGCCCTTGTCGACGAGGGACTGGATGGCCTGGCGGACCGTTGGCCGGGACAGCCCGAGCCGTCCGGCGAGCTCGATCTCGTTGCCGAGGAGGCTGCCCGGGGTCAGCACCCCGTGCTCGATCGCGGCCTCCAGCTGTTGGGACAGCTGGAAGTAGAGCGGGACCGGACTGCTGCGGTCGACGCTGAGCTGGAGCGACACCCTCGGATCCACATCTGGTTTCGGCACGGCCCGAGCGTAGCTCCGGGAGATGTTGACGGGAAGTTGTGAAGTTCGATTGTCCGGACAAAGCATTGACAGGTTGCCGGGTCCGCCCTCACTTTGTAGCCATGCGCATCGGACTTATCGGAACGGGTCGTATCGGCACATTTCACGCGACCACATTGAGCCGCCACCGCGAGGTCGGCTCCCTGATCGTCACGGACGCGGACACCGTGCGGGCCCAAGAGCTCGCGGACCGTCTGGGCGCCACCGCGGCGCCCGGCGTGGACGAGATCTTCACCTGGGGTGTGGACGCGGTCGTCATCACCGCGGCCACCTCCGCCCACGCCGAACTGATCGGTCGGGCAGCACGCTCGGGACTCCCGGTCTTCTGCGAGAAGCCCATCGCGCTCGACCTGCCGGGCACGCTGGCGGCGCTCGCCGAGGTCGACGCCGCCGGGACCGTGCTCCAGCTGGGCTTCCAGCGCCGCTTCGACGCGGGCTACACGGCCGCGCGCGAGGCGGTGCGCTCCGGACGGCTGGGGCGGCTGCACACGGTCCGAGCGATGACGTCCGACCAGTCACCGCCCCCGGCCGGCTACCTCCCGCTCTCCGGCGGGCTCTACCGGGACTGCCTGATCCACGACTTCGACATGGTGCGCTGGGTCACCGGCCGCGAGGTCGTCGAGGTGTACGCGACGGGGTCGGACGCGGGGCCCGCGATGTTCCGTGAGGCGGGGGACATCGACACCGCCGCAGCAGTCCTCACCCTGGAGGACGGCACGCTCGCCACGGCGACGGCGACCCGCCTGAACGGCGCGGGCTACGACGTCCGCATGGAGCTCGCCGGCGAGCTGGACCAGATCACCGTCGGACTTGACGACCGTACGCCGATCGCCTCCACGGAACCGGCCGGGCCGCCGGCCGCGAACAAGCCGTGGATGAGCTTCCTGGAGCGCTTCGGCCCCGCGTACGAGGCCGAACTCGCCGCCTTCGTCGATGTCGTCCGCGGCGAACGCACCAACGCGTGCGACGGCCACGAGGCCCTGCAGGCCCTGCGCATCACCGAGGCGTGCGAGCTGTCGCGGCACGAGCGGCGCCCGGTACGGCTGGGGGAGATCCCGGGCGGACGGGACTGACCCGGAGCCCTTGGGCGTATGCCCCACCCACAGGACGGCCTCACCACCGCACCGGCAAGCGGCGCACGCCTCTCATCAGCATGCCGGACAGCCAGTCTCCGGGCGGCCCGTCGAGCGCCAGGTCCGGGCAGCGGTCCAGCAGGGAGCGGAGGGCGACGCGGGCTTCCAGGCGGGCGAGGGGCGCGCCCAGGCAGTAGTGGATGCCGTGTCCGAATGCGAGGTGACCGCGGGAGTCGCGCCGGATGTCGAAACGGTCCGGTGCGGGGTACCGCACACCGTCGCGGTCGGCAGCGGTGAGGCCGATCATCACCGCGTCGCCCGCCTCGACGGGCGTCCCGCCGATGTCGAGGGGTTCGGCGGCGTAGCGGAACGTCGCGTTCTCCACCGGCCCTTCGTAGCGCAGCGTCTCCTCCACAGCACCGTCGACGAGTGTCATGTCGGCGCGCAGCGCGGCGAGTTGGGCGGGGTGGGTGAGCAGCGCGTGGACGCCGCTCGAAATGAGGTTGACCGTCGTCTCGTGCCCGGCGACGAGCAGCACGAACGCCATGCCACGCAGCTCCTGGGGAGAGAGCCGGTCGCCGTCCTCCGCGGTCGTCCGGATGAGACTGCTGAGCAGGTCGTCGGCCGGGCCGGAACACCGCTTGTCCTCGATCAAGTCGGTCAGATACGCCGCGAGTTGAACGAAGGCGTCGTACTCGCTCTGCGCACTGCTGGGCGCGACCGCCTCCGACGACAACGCACGGAACGCCGCCCGATCCATCTCGGGCACCCCGAGCAGCTCACAGATGACGGTGAGCGGAAGCGGATAGGCGAACGACTCCACGAGGTCGGCACACCCGCCCGGCAGCATCGCGTCGAGCAGCCCGTCGGTGATCTCCTGGACGCGCGGCCGCAGCGTCTCCACGCGCCGCATGGTGAACTCGCGTGCGATGAGCGCGCGCAGCCGCGTGTGCTGCGGCGGGTCGGCGACCAGCAGATACTTGCCGATCAGCTCCTCGTCGAGGAACCTGACCCCGATCTTCTCCCCGTCCTTGGCCAGCCGCGGATCGGCGAGCGCCGCCCGCGCCTCCTCGTAGCCGACGACGAGCCAGGTCTCGTGGCGCGCGTCAGGGACTGGCAGCCGCACCCGGTGCACCGCCCCGAGCGCGCGCAACTCGGCATACACGGGATGCGGATCCTCCCTGAACCGCGCCCCGTACTCCCCCAGATCGATCACTTCCGCCATACGCCCCCCCCTTTCACCACCAAAACGCACAAGTCCGCCGACTAGTGCCCGTCCTCTTCGAGCAGTCCGGCGTCGTACGTCAACAGGGCGATCTGCACACGGTTGTTGAGGTCGAGCTTGGCGAGAATGCGCGAGACGTGCGTCTTGACGGTGGCGACGCTCATGAAGAGCTCGGTCGCGATCTCGGCGTTCGCCCTGCCCTGCCCGACGGCCACCGCGACCTCACGCTCACGGTCGTTCAGAGCGGCGATCCTCGTGCGGGCGCCCGACCTCCGGGTGTCGAGGGCGGATCCGGCGGCGTGGGCCATCAACTGGCGGGTCACGGTGGGCGAGAGCACGGGATCGCCCGCCGCGACCCGTCGTACCGCCGCGAGGATCTCAGTCGGCGGGGTGTCCTTGAGCACGAACCCGGCCGCGCCCGCACGCAGCGCCCGCAGTACCTGGTCGTCGGCGTGAAAGGTGGTGAGGACGACGACCTGGGGAGCGTCCTTGCGTGCACGCAACTCCTCGGTGGCCGTGAGCCCGTCGACGTTCGGCATCCGGATGTCCATGAGGACGACGTCCGGCCGGGTCCGGTCGACGAGCGCCGCGACCTCGCTCCCGTCCGCGGCCTCACCAACGATCTCGATGTCGTCGGCGCCGCCCATCATGAAGGACAGGCCTGCCCGCACAAGCGGGTCGTCGTCGACAAGGACCAGTCGAATCGCAGTCATTGGCCTACCGTAGTGACGCGGCGCGTGCGGGACGGTTTCTCGCCCCCTCCGCCCCTACCCAACCCGTACCTGGGGGCTCCGCCCCCAGACCCCCAATCGCCCGAAGGGCTCGTCCTCAAACGCCGGACGGGCTGGAGATACCTACCCTGGGCTGATAAGTGCGGCGCCCGCAGCCACCAGACCACGGAAGGGGGCGTGCCGGTACGTCCAAAGCCCGTCGCGTACGCCCGCGTCACCGGACGCTCCCCTACCCGGCCAACGTCTGATCCGGCGGCGACGGGCGGACGTACCGGCACGCCCCCGACCCACCCACCACCCGGCACCCTCAGACCCCCCACGGCAACCACGCCCGCACCTCGAACCCCCCATCCCCCGAGCCCCCATGCGCAAGCCGCCCACCCGCAAGCGTCGCCCGCTCGGTCAGCCCGATCAGCCCCTGCCCCGACCCGGGCACGTGCGGAACCTCCCCCGGCGGCGCCGGATTGTGTACGACCACGGTGAGGCCGCCCCCCGCAGCGCCCGAGACGGACACCGTCACCTCCGCGCCCGGTGCGTGCTTGCGGGCGTTAGTCAGCCCTTCCTGGGCGATGCGGTACGCGGTGCGGCCGACGGAGGCGGGCACGGCGGCCGGATCGGTGACGCGGTTGTCCAGGGCGACCTTCATGCCCGCCGAGCGGGACTCGGAGACCAGCCCGTCGAGCGCGGCGAGCGTGGGCTGCGGCCGCCCCGCGTCGTCGGAGTCCCCCGTGCGCAGCACCCCGATGATCTCCCGCAGATCCTGCAGGGCTTCGTGCGCGCTCTCCCGGATCACCCCGGCGGCCCGCGCGACCTCCTCGCGGGGCGCGTCCGGCCGGAACTCCAACGCCCCCGCGTGCACGCTCAGCAGCGTGAGCCGGTGCGCGAGCACGTCATGCATCTCGCGCGCGATGTCCTCGCGGGCCAGCCGCTGTGCCTGCTCGGCCCGCAGCGCCGCCTCCGTCTCGGCCCGCCGCGCCCGGTCCCGCAGACTCAGCATGAGCTGCCGCTTGGACCGTACGAACATGCCCCAGCCGACCAGTGTCACGGTGAGCAGAGCGGTGATGACGACGGAGGCGAAGTACGGCAGATCGGGGTCGGGCCGCAGCCAGAAGAAGACCGGGAGCATCGCGAGCGAGATGGCGGCGAGCGTGCCGACGTACTTGAAGGGCCGGTGCACGGCGAGGGTGAACAGGGCGACCATGCCGGCGCCGCCCGCGGTGTTGGAGAGCAGTCCTATGGAGAGCATCGCGATGGCCAGCCCCAGTGGCCAGCGGCGCCGCAGCCAGACCGCGGCGCAGGCCAGTGCGCCGATCAACTGGTCGAGGACGGCCAGGGAGTGCGGGGTGTTCGGGTCGTTGGTCAGCGCGTCCGCCGCCAGCATCCCGACGACGACGGCGATCACGAAGCACCCGAAGTCGACGACCCAGTCCCGCGCGGTGCGCCTCGGCCGCCCGGCCTGCTCGGGGCCGAGCTCCGCGACCAGGGCGGAGGGCAACAGCCACCGCCGCGTCGGCAGCCCCCGTGACCCCACCGCCCCCGACCCGTCCAAGCCGCCGGACACCACCGCCACCGCCCCCGCCCCAGTCCGACCCCCAGGCGCAGCAACGCCGCTCGGCCCAGCAGCAAGCCCCCCAGGCCCACCCGCACGGAAGCCGTCGGCCGGCCCCTCGGCCGCAGCCGCCGCCCCGGTCGGGGCCTGCGCCCGAGGCGCCGCCGCCCGCCCCGTCAGGTCTCGCGCCGCACGCGCCGATTCGTCACTACTCACGGTCGACAAATCTACGCAGCCACGCCCGCGCCCACCTCCCCTCACCGGAGATCACCGACCAAAGTCGCACCTCTTCAGACTTTGGTCCCGCCCGCTCCCCTGCACTCCGCCACTTAGGTCGGACATGCCTCGCCCCGCGGCCGATGAACGTGGGGGGTCCGCGGGGCGAGGGTTTTCTCCATGAAGCAGTTTCTGGAGTTTCTCGGCTTTGTCGCCATGGCCCAGGGCGCTGTGGGCCTGATGAACGAGTTCACCGGCCGCCTACGAGGGTGGGGCCTCGTACAGCGGCTCGGTTTCCTCGACGGTTACGAGATCTACGCGAGCGTCACCCTGCTCGTGCTGTCGTTCGCGCTGTTCGCGGCCGCCGAGAGCCGGAAGCCCGGCTGAACACGGACGGGCTTCCGGGTCACCGGGTCACCGGGTCACACCCGGATCACCCTCGGTTCAGCAGCTGTAGTTGACCAGCTTGAACGTGACGTAGTGGTCCGCGGTGTAGTAGTCCTCGTTCGTCCTGTTGCCGGTGACGATGCGTCGGGCGCCACGCGTCGAGGAGCCGGGCGTGACGACCGTGTACTCGTGGTAGTAGCCGGTGGACTGGGAGGGCAGGATGCCTTCCCGGTTCTGGAAGACGGAGCCGTCCTGCGAGTACGGGAAGGGGCCTCCCGAGTCGATCAGGCGGAGCGTGGTGTACGCCTGGGACGGCAGCGCGCCGTAACAGATGCTGCCCACGGCGGTCGCCGCCGCGTTGGCCGGTACCGCGGCGGTGCCGCCGACGAGCAGGGCGGACATGAGGGCGACGATGGCGCCCGTGCGAGTGGTTCGTGGGGGGAATCTCATGGACCTAGGATGACGCGCGTAGACCATGGCATGTCAATGACAAGTCTAGGGATTTCTCCCGCCAAGTCCGATGAATTTTCCGGGAGTTAACCTGCCGCCAAGGCAGGCCCTAGCCGTTTTGCACGTGCTCGTACGAGCCGTACTCCGGGCGGCCCGCGAAGTCGTACGACTGGATGGAGACGCCCGTCGAGGTGATGCGTCCGCCGCTGTGCCGGAAGGCGGTCGGTACGGAGCCCTCCCGGAAGAGGCGGCGGCCGGCGCCCAGCACGACCGGGAAGGTGAGCAGGTGGAGGGTGTCGACGAGGTCGAGGGCCAGCAGGGACTGCAGGAGGGCGCCGCTGCCGTGCACCTGGATCTCACCTTCGGTGCGCTCCTTGAGGGCGGTGACCTCTTTGGCGAGGTCGCCGCTGATCACGGTCGTGCCGGCCCACGCGGGGTCGGTGAGAGTGGACGAGGCGACGTACTTCGGCAGGGCGTTGAGCTTCGAGGCGACGGGGTCGGCGGGGTCGGTCACCTTCGGCCAGAACGCGGCGAAGATGTCGTATGTACGGCGGCCCAGGAGGAACGCGTCGACGCCGCCGAAGACCTCGGTGACGAACCGGCCGAAGTCCTCGTCGTCGTACGGGACGGTCCAGCCGCCCTGTGCGAAACCGCCCCTGGGGTCCTCCTCGGGACCGCCCGGGGCCTGGTAGACGCCGTCGAGGCTGACGAAGAGCTGGGAGACGAGCTTGCCCATGACGGGTGCCTTCTCTCTCGGGTGGGGTCTGTTGTCATCAGCTCAGACCCCACCGGCACCCGCAACTCATCGGTTCAGCCGGCGTTCGTCGAGAAGAGACCGCCCGTCGGGCCCTGCTTGTCGCCGCCCTGGGCCTTCCTGAGGGCGTTGGCGAGGCTCTCGATGGTGAGGGACTGCAGGATCACCCGGCCGTGGCCCTCCAGGGTCGCGAGGGAGAGGCCCTCGCCGCCGAACACGGCGTTCATCAGGCCCTGCCGGTTGAGGCCGCCGACGCGCTGGATGCCGTACCGGATGCCCTCCTCGAAGGCGACGACGCAGCCCGTGTCGACCTCGATGCGGCCGCCGAACTCGGACGGGTCGAGGTCGATGAAGTTGCCCGCGCCCGCGATGATCACCGTGCCCCGCCCGGTGAACTTCTCCAGGACGAAGCCCTCGCCGCCGCTGCGCCCCGTCTTCCCGCCCTGGAAGGCGATCCCGAAGTCCACGCTCGACTCGGCGGCGACGAACGCGTCCTTCTCTGCGAACCACGCGCGCGTGCCGTCCAGCTCCAGGGCGCGCATCTCGCCGGGCAGGACGCCCGCGAAGCCGACCGTGCCCTCGCCGCCTGTCGACGTGAAGTACTGGAAGGCCAGCGACTCGCCCGCGAGCGCGCGCTGGCCGGCCTGCATCGCCGTGCCCATGGCCTGGCGCAGCATGCCGCCCATGCCGCCGCCCGCGCCCCCGGTGCCGCCCTGGGGCCCTCCGCCGGCGCCGCCGGACGGCCCGGAGAGTCTGGTCTCCATCGTCACGTTGGTGGTCTTGAAGAGGAACTTTCCCGCCTCGCAGTACACGGTCTGGCCGGGGCTCAGGCTGACGACCGCCATCTGCATGGCATTGCCGACGATTTCCTGCTGAAGAGTCACAAATGGAGAACGCGAGAGGCGGAGGGAAGAGTTCCGGCCATCCGAGTGGCCTGTCGGCCTGGCAGGCCCCGGCGAGCTCGCCGTCCGTTTACCGCCAGCAACCGGGCCTCGAAGCCGCTGGGATGGGTCCATGACTTCACGAGAGAACATGAGCGGCAGGGTGGCCCTGGTGACCGGGGGCAGCCGGGGTATCGGGGCCGCGACGGCTCTGCGGCTCGCCCAGGACGGTGCGGATGTGGCCATCACCTATCTGCGGGACAAGGAAGCCGCCGAGGACGTCGTACGGAGGATCGAGGCGCTCGGCAGGCGTGGGCTGGCGCTGCGGGCGGACTCTACCGACGCGGTGGAGGCCGTCGAGTCGGTGCGCACGGCTGCGCAGGCGTTCGGGCGGCTCGACGTGCTGGTCAACAACGTGGGCGTCGGGCTGCTCGGTCCCCTGGACTCGCTGTCCCTCGCCGACATCGACCGGGTCCTCTCCGCCAACGTGCGCGGGGTCTTCCTGGCCTCCCAGGCGGCGGCTCCGCACCTGGGGCACGGCGGGCGGATCATCACGATCGGTACGTGCATGACGCAGCGGGTGCCCGGGCCCGGGGGCACGCTGTACGCGACCAGCAAGTCGGCGCTGATCGGGCTCACGAAGGCGCTGGCGCGTGAGCTGGGTGAGCGGGGGATCACGGCGAACATCGTCCACCCCGGGCCGGTGGACACGGAGATGAATCCGGCGGGCGGGCCGCATGGTCCCGGGCAGGCGGCGATGACCGCGCTGGGGCGGTTCGGTACGGCGGGGGAGGTGGCGTCGATGGTTGCGTATCTCGCCGGGAGCGAGGCGGGGTATGTCACGGGGGCGGAGTTCGCGGTGGACGGGGGGCATGCGGCGTAGGGGCGGAGTTTTTCGCCCCCTCCGCCCCTTCCCGTTCCCGTCACTTGGGGGCTCCGCCCCCAAACCCCCGCTCCTCAAACGCCGGAGGGGCTATTTCCAGCCCGTCCGGCGTTTGAGGACGAGCGCGTCAGCGCGATACGGGGGTCTGGGGGCGGAGCCCCCAGAAGCAAGGGACGGGCAGGGGCGGAGGGGGCGAAAAACTGCTCGTCAGCCGCCCAGCTCCTGATGGCGGGCCGTCAGGCGTGCCGCGCCCTCCTCCGTAAGGGAGCCGAACAGCCGAAGGCGCGAGATGCCGCCGTCCGGGAAGATGTCCACGCGCGCGTGGGTGCCGACGGCGGGGGCGGCGAGGACGAAGCGGTGGTTGGTGTCGGGCTGGAGGCGGGTGCGGGGGACGATCTCCGTCCAGTCCCCGTCGGCGCCGTCCTTCACCGACACCGAAGCCCAGCCCGCGCTGTTGCCCTTCAGGTACGCCGTATCGATCTCGATCGCGCGGATCTCCGACTGGGCGACCAGTTGGTAGCGGATCCAGTCGTTGCCCTGGTCACGGCGGCGGCGGGTCTCCCAGCCGTCGTCCATCTTGCGGGAGCGGCCGGGCTGGATGGTGTTCGAGGCGGGGGAATAGAAGAGGTTCGAGGCGTCCTCTGCCCGGCCGCCGTTCTCCAGGGCGACGACGTCGAAGGTGCCGAGCACGGACAGCCACTCGGGGTCCGGTACGACCTCGCCGTGGACGCGCAGGCGCGCGATGCCGCCGTCGGGGTGCTGGTTGACGCGCAGGTGCGTGAAGCGCTGCTCGACGGAGACGGCGAAGCCGTTGGCCGCGTGGCCGCCGACCGCCGTGCGCGGGACGAGCGTCGTCCACTTCACGTCGTCCGCCAACAGCTCCTCGGGGGAAGGGGAGCCTGCGACGGAGGCGCCCTCGACCGAGACGGCCTGCGGGTAGTTTCCGCGGAAGTGGGCCGTGTCGACGACGATGCCGCGTACTACGCCGGGCGCGCCCAGGCGGACGAGGGCCCAGTCGTGGTCCTCGGCGGTCGGCCACGGATGCTCGGCCGAGGCACCGCGCCGGCGTCGGGTCTCCCAGCCGTCCATGATCTTGCCCTTGTGGCCGAAGTGCTCGGGGTCGAACTCGGCGGCACCGGGCAGGAGAAGGTTCTCGCGCTGGGCGAAGAACTCGTCGTTGGCGGCGATGACACCGGCGCCGAGCTGCCGGTCGGCGAGGTTGGTGTACTGGGTGAAGGGGAAGTCGGCGGTGCGGTAGTCCGCGTACGGGTCGCCGCCTCCGTAGGGGTTCGCGTCGCCGGTGAAATGAGCCGGAGTGGACTGAGGCTGCGCCGTCACGGTGATCAGGTCTGCCTTTCGAGGGTCGGCCGCTGCGGGTGCGGATGCGGGTGCGTGCGTGGAGTTGGTACGGCTACGGCTGTGGCTCGGCCATGGCTACGGCTGCCGGGTCAGCAGGTGCCCCGTCGGCTCGCCGAACTCACCGTCGGCCACGATGCGTATCCCCCGCAGCCAGGTGGACTTGACGACCCCGCTGAGGGTCTTGCCCGCGTACGCCGTGACCCGGTTGCGGTGCTGGAGCGCGGCGGGGTCGACGGTGAAGGTCTCGTCCGGTGCGAGGACCGCGAAGTCGGCGTCGTGGCCCACCTCGATGGCGCCCTTGCGGTCGCCGAGGCCGACGAGTTCCGCCGTGCGCGTCGACATCCAGCGCACCACGTCCTCCAGGGCGTACCCGCGCGCCCGGGCCTCCGTCCAGACCGCGGACAGGCTCAGCTGGAGGCCGGAGATGCCGCCCCACGCGGTCGCGAAGTCGTCGGTCTTCAGGTCGGCCGTGGAGGGCGAGTGGTCGGTGACGACGCAGTCGATGGTGCCGTCGGCGAGGGCCTGCCACAGCAGGTCCTGGTTGGCGGCCTCGCGGATGGGCGGGCAGCACTTGAACTCGCTGGCGCCGTCCGGGACTTCCTCGGCGGTGAGTGTGAGGTAGTGCGGGCACGTCTCGACCGTGAGCCGGACGCCCTCCGCCTTCGCGGCGGCGATCAGCGGCAGCGCGTCGCTCGACGACAGGTGCAGGACGTGCACGCGCGCGTTGAGGCGCTTCGCCTGGGCGACGAGGTTCTCGATGGCGGTGTCCTCGGCGTCGCGCGGGCGCGAGGCGAGGAAGTCGGCGTACTTCCCGCCGCCCTTCTGCGGGGCGGCGGCGAGGTGGTGCGGGTCCTCGGCGTGCACGATCAGCAGGCCGCCGAACCCGGCGATCTCGGCGAGCGACTGGGCGAGTTGCTCCTGATCGAGCTCCGGGAACTCGTCCACGCCGGACGGCGAGAGGAAGGCCTTGAAGCCGAAGACTCCCGCGTCGTGCAGCGGTCGCAGGTCCTTGACGTTGTGGGGCAGCGCGCCGCCCCAGAAGCCGACGTCGATGTGCGCCTTGGAGCGGGCGACGTCCTTCTTCGTACGGAGGTTGTCGACCGTCGTCGTCGGCGGGAGGGAGTTGAGCGGCATGTCGATCAGGGTGGTGATGCCCCCGGCGGCCGCCGCGCGCGTGGCAGTCCAGAAGCCCTCCCACTCCGTGCGCCCCGGATCGTTGACGTGCACGTGGGTGTCGACCAGGCCGGGCAGCAGGACGTCGTCGCCGAAGTCCTCGATGCGGGCACCGGCCGGTACCTCCGCGTCGTGCGCGAGTACGGCCGTGATCTTTCCCCCGGCGACCGCGACCGAGGCGGCGCGCGTCCCTTCGGGAGTGATGACGCGTGTCGAGCGCAGCACCAGTTCGACGTCGGACACCCGGACCCCTCTCTGTCCCTGTTGACTCCCGGCACGGCTGTTTACTTCCGCGTAACGAAATTCAACGTTCTGTTGAAGGAGTCTTCACTTCGACCCACGCGCCGTCAAGGGCACACTTCTCCACTCTGCCTCTCATGCGCCGACTCTGGACGTTTCCACAAAGTGGAATTACAATTCCGCCCAGCAGAACGTAGCTATGCACCACCAGGGGGTCGACCGACTGCCGGGTAGGCTGCACCACTGCCTGTCAGCCGTGAAAGGACCGCGCCCGTGCCGACGTCCAGCGCCAGCACCACCGACGCCGCCAAGTCTTCCGCACCCAGCGGTGGCGTCCAGTCCCTCGAGCGCGCCTTCGATCTGCTCGAGCGGATGGCGGACGCCGGGGGCGAGGTCGGCCTGAGCGAGCTCGCCGCGAGCAGCGGGTTGCCGCTGCCCACCATCCACCGCCTCATGCGCACACTGGTGTCCTGCGGCTACGTACGCCAGCAGCCCAACCGCCGGTACGCGCTGGGCCCCCGCCTGATCCGGCTCGGGGAGTCCGCCGCCCGGCTCCTCGGCACCTGGGCCCGCCCCTACCTCGCACGTCTCGTCGAGGAGACCGGCGAGACCGCGAACATGGCACTGCTCGACGGGGACGAGATCGTCTACGTCGCCCAGGTGCCGTCCAAGCACTCGATGCGCATGTTCACCGAGGTGGGCCGCCGGGTGCTGCCGCACTCCACGGGCGTGGGCAAGGCGCTGCTCGCGCACACACCGGCCGGCGAGGTGCGCTCGCTCCTCGCCCGTACCGGCATGCCCGCCGCGACGGAGAAGACGATCACCACGCCGGACGGCTTCCTGGCCGCACTGGAAGAGGTGCGCCGGCTCGGCTACGCGATCGACGACAACGAGCAGGAGATCGGCGTCCGCTGCCTCGCCGTGTCCGTGCCCAACTCCCCCACCGCGGCGGCCATTTCGATCTCCGGCCCGGCGGGCCGCGTCACCGAGGCGGCCACCGAGAAGATCGTGCCGGTGCTGCAGCAGGTCGCTGTGGAACTGTCTGAGGCCCTGGCGAGCTCGGGCCCGGCGGTCTGACCCTGCGACGGTACGGCAGCGCCCCGAAGGGGCACGGGGAACTGCGCGACCAGCCACGACGTACCCGCAGCTGATGGCGGACCGGACTTCCAGCGGCACGGTTGCCGCCCGGCTCCACCGGGACTACCGCCGCGGCGGTTCCCCGAACAGCTCCACCGCGCTGCGGACATCCGCGAGGCTCGTCGCCAGCGCGCTGACCGAGCCGATCGCGCCCGCGACAAGCAGCAGGGAGCGGCGCAGGCGCGGGATCTCGGGGACGCCGCTGACGGCCATCGCGGCGAGGGCCGCGAGCTCGTCCTCGGCGATGCCCCGGTCGGGGAACTCGGCCGGATGCGCGGCGAGTTGACGGCGCAGCCGGGAGACGGCGGTACTCAGTTCCGCCACCCTCGGGTCCTCGTCGCTGCCGGTCACTGGCCTCTGCCCCAAGCTCCGCAACACAGCTCTCCCCCTCGCACGTCCTTGTGCGCAAGTCCTTCGTACGTCGGTCCAGCACCCCGTGGCGTGGTCGGGCGCCGAGGGACGCGGGCCAGTAAACGCCACCCGGCGCGGTGGGCGCCACTCCTCTGACCGAAATTCAGCCCGTGGACATCGTGCGGTCCACCCGGGTTCCGGAGCGCGCCCCGGCGGGGTCGGGTATGCAGGGGACATGACGGAGAACAAAGACCAGGTGGCCGGGCTGCTGCTGGCGGCCGGCGGCGGCCGGCGGCTCGGCGGGCGCCCCAAGGCCCTCCTGTCCCACCGAGGGCGGCCCCTTGTCGAACACGCGGTCGCAGTGCTGCGCGCGGGCGGCTGCACCCGCGTCCATGTGGTCCTGGGGGCCCGGGCCGATGACGTACGGGAGCAGGCTTCACTGCCCGGCTGCGCGCTCGTCGACAATCCGGAGTGGGAGGAGGGCATGGGTTCCTCGCTGCGGGCGGGGCTCGACTCGCTGGCGGGGACGGGAGCGCGGGCCGCGCTGGTGTCGCTCGTCGACCAGCCCGGCATCGGACCGGAGGCGGTGGGCCGGGTCCTTGCCGCGTACCAGGGCGAAGGATCGCTGGTCTCGGCCGCCTACGAGGGCGTGCGCGGCCACCCCGTCCTCTTCGGCGCCGCCCACTGGGTAGGGATAGCCGCGACTGCGACCGGGGATCGAGGGGCACGCGCGTACCTGAAGGAGCACGCGGAGGCGATCACGCTCGTCGAGTGCGGAGACGTTGCACGGCCGTACGACATCGACACGGCGGAGGACCTGGTCCACCTTGAGTGAACGGGGTGGCACTGAGCGCCACACTCTGTCGACCCGGAGAATCTCGACATCAACAAACCATTGAACTTCCACAATGAGGAAACTAGTATCCACTGTTCAGAAGCGCCCCGTTGCTCCGCGGGCGTTCACAGTCGTACTCAGATTGACTGGCACCCGGTGCCACGCTCGCTGAAGGAAGTGACAGCTCATGTCCGCACCAGCGCCGTCCTCGCTGGCCATCGTCGACGCCGAGCCCCTGCCCCGGCAGGACGAGGTCCTCACCGACGCGGCCCTCGCCTTCGTGGCCGAGCTGCACCGGTTGTTCACGCCCCGGCGTGACGAGCTCCTCGCCCGCCGTGCGGAGCGCCGCGCCGAGATCGCCCGCACCTCCACGCTCGACTTCCTCCCGGAGACCGCCGCCATCCGCGCGGACGACTCCTGGAAGGTGGCCCCCTCCCCGGCGGCCCTGAACGACCGCCGTGTCGAGATCACCGGCCCCACCGACCGCAAGATGACCATCAACGCCCTCAACTCCGGTGCGAAGATCTGGCTCGCGGACTTCGAGGACGCCTCCGCGCCCACCTGGGAGAACGTGGTCCTCGGGCAGGTCAACCTGGCCGACGCGTACGCCCGGAACATCGACTTCACGGACGAGCGCACCGGCAAGTCGTACGCGCTCAAGGCGGCCGGCGAGCTCGCGACCGTCGTCATGCGGCCGCGCGGCTGGCATCTCAACGAGCGCCACCTCGTCGACGCCGACGGCACTCCCGTGCCGGGCGCGCTCGTCGACTTCGGCCTGTACTTCTTCCACAACGCGCAGCGTCTGATCGACCTCGGCAAGGGCCCGTACTTCTACCTCCCGAAGACGGAGTCGCACCTGGAGGCGCGCCTCTGGAACGACGTCTTCGTCTTCGCGCAGGACTACGTCGGCATCCCGCAGGGCACCGTCCGCGCGACCGTCCTGATCGAGACGATCACGGCGGCGTACGAGATGGAGGAGATCCTCTACGAACTCCGCGACCACGCCTCCGGGTTGAACGCGGGCCGCTGGGACTACCTCTTCTCCATCGTCAAGAACTTCCGTGACGGCGGCCAGAAGTTCGTGCTGCCGGACCGCAACGCGGTGACGATGACAGCCCCGTTCATGCGCGCGTACACCGAACTCCTCGTCCGCACCTGCCACAAGCGGGGCGCCCACGCGATCGGCGGCATGGCCGCGTTCATCCCCTCGCGCCGCGACGAAGAGGTCAACAAGGTCGCCTTCGAGAAGGTCAAGGCGGACAAGGACCGTGAGGCGGGCGACGGTTTCGACGGCTCGTGGGTGGCCCACCCGGACCTCGTCCCGATCGCCATGGCCTCCTTCGACGCGGTTCTCGGCGACAAGCCCAACCAGAAGGACCGGCTGCGCGAGGACGTGTCCGTCGCCGCCGGTGACCTGATCGCCGTCGACTCCCTCGACGCCAGGCCGACGTACGACGGCCTGGTCAACGCCGTCCAGGTCGGCATCCGCTACATCGAGGCCTGGCTCCGCGGGATGGGCGCGGTCGCCATCTTCAACCTCATGGAGGACGCGGCCACCGCCGAGATCTCCCGCTCGCAGATCTGGCAGTGGATCAATGCGGGTGTCGTCTTCGAGCACGACGGCAAGGCCGTGGCCGCGACTCCGGAGCTGGCCCGCGAGATCGCCGCCGAGGAGCTCGCGAACATCCGCGCCGAGATCGGCGAGGAGGCCTTCGCGGTGGGCAACTGGCAGCAGGCGCACGACCTGCTGCTCACGGTCGCCCTCGACGAGGACTACGCGGACTTCCTCACGCTGCCCGCGTACGAGCAGCTCAACGGCTGACGACGCTCACTTCTCCGAGTGGCCCAGGGACTTCTCCGGGGCCACTCGGTCGCGTACGAGGCGCTTCACGGCGGTCGGCTCCGGGAAGCCCTGCTCGCGGCGGTCCCAGACGACCTCGTCGTCCACGCGTACGACGAAGACGCCGCCGGTGCCGGGCTTGAGGGCGAGTTCCGTCAGCTCGGTCTCGAAGGTGGTGAGGAGTTCCTGCGCGAGCCACGCGGCTCGCGGGAGCCAGCGGCACTGGGTGCAGTACTCGATCTGCACGCGATGGGTGTTCGCCGTGGCCGAGTCCGTGTTCTCCGTGGTCATCCGAGGTGTACCGACCAATCCTGTTCCGCCGCCGGCTTGCCGTGCAGGTCGGGGACCTGTTTGAGCCAGTTCGGCCGGCCTCGCTGAGTCTTCGCCGCGCGGTCCGCGTCCTCCGCGGCGAGTTGTTCCCGGGTGGGGAAGTCGGTGGGCAGCCACTGTGCGGAGGCCTTCACACGGGCGAGGAGATAGCGGACGTACGCCTCACGCGCCTCGTCGGGGGTCGCGAAACCTGGCTCTTCCGCGAGCCAGGCGTCGGGCACCTCCGCGGTGATCCCGCGCAGCAGCTCCTCGGTCACCAGGGGGGCCAGTTCGGCGTCCGCCGCGCGGGTGTCCGGGGTGTAGCCGCCGAGGGCGTGCCGCCGGAAGTCGTACGCCTTCTCCGGTGCCGACGCGTCCCAGCGGTGGTGGAAGACGAGGGCAGCGCCGTGGTCGATCAGCCACAGGCGCGGGGGTGCGACACCGAGCGTGGGCCAGATCATCAGGTTCGAGCTGTGCACCGTGCGGTCGACGTTGACCGTGAGGGCGTCCAGCCAGATCACCTTGCCCGCCTCCAGCGGGTCCACGGTGAAGGTCCTGGCGAGCTCCGGGGTGAAGTCCTTCGCTCCCGACAGGTAGTCCATGCCGAGGTTGAGCCCGGCGCTGGCGCGCAGCAGGTCCTTGACCTCCTGGTGCGGCTCGTGCTCGCCGATCACCGGGTCGAAGTGGACGAGGACCAGCTCGGGGAACCGCAGCCCCAGGGCGCGCGCCAGCTCTCCGACGATCACCTCGGCGACCAGCGCCTTCGTGCCCTGCGCGGAGCCCGTGAACTTCACGACGTAGGTCCCGAGGTCGTCGGCCTCGACGACTCCGGGCACGGAGCCGCCCGCCCTCAGGGGGGTCACGTATCGAACAGCGGTCACGTCGCGCAGCACACTGGCCACTGTAGATCAGCCGGTCGCCGGACCCTCCAGATTATCCGCGGGCCAGCGGGCTGGGCAGCGGCACATAGCGCGCGTCCGCCCCGTCCGCTCCCGTCCATCGCAGCAGGAGGTTCGTCTTGCCGGGGAGGGTGGGTGAGGAGAGCAGGTCAGCGATCTCGGGGAGGCCGTGCTCCGTGTCGTAGCGGGTCAACTCCCGTCGTACGGCGGGCCACAGGTCCGCTGTCGGGTGGCGTTCCGCGAGGAGTGCGGCCAGTTCGGCGAGGTGGTTGACGACCAGGCAGTACACGAGCCGTTCCCAGCCCGCCGCCCGCGTCACCTCGGGCAGGAGCTTCACGCCTTCCGCGTCCCGGAAGAGTGCCTGTACGGGCATTCCGTCGGCGTCGACGGCCACCAGCGTGTTCTGGACATGCGCCTCGACGACGACTCCGTACCGCGCGAAGGCGTCGAGGACCGGGGGCACGACCTGGCGCAGGTACGCCGCCCACCAGGCGGAGGGGTCGGTGAGGCGATCGAGGGGGCTGCCGTCGAAGCCCTCCACGAGGGCGGCCGTGAGGAGTGGGGTCGCGCCGGGGACGACATGGGCGCGCAGTCCGTCGCGGACCATGACGGCGAGTTCCTCGAAGGCGAAGTCGGCGGTGCGGTAGCCGCGGTCGCTCAGCCAGGCGGCCGGGCCGGGGATGGCCGCGAAGGCCGTCGCGGTCGCCTCGTCGGTGCGGCGGAGTTTCAGCAGGTCGTGCCGCCACAGCCGGCGGATGTCGTTGGTGATGCGCACATCGAGGCTGAACTTGAGGAAGAGGTCGTCCTCGGGGTCGTACACCGTGCGGATGGCGGCCGTGGGCCACAGCGAATGTGCGGTGCGCCCCAGTCGCAGGAGTCGGCCATCCGCGAAGGCCTCCCTGATCTCCGGGCGGGCGGCGACCAGGTCCAGCTGCCAGGGGTGGGCGGGGAGCATCCGGTAGCCGGGCGGCGGGGTCCCGAGGGTGTCGAGCGCCGTCGTGTCGCCCTCCTCTACGACCGCGTCCTCGCGGACCGCGAGCAGTTCCAGCGGGAAGCGGGCGTACGCCTCGGGCGCGTAGGGCAGCCAGCCGGTGACCGGGCCGCCGCCGCGGGCCTTGGGGGCCGGGTGGTGCGGGTGCCCAGTGATCAGGGACTGTTCGGAGCGCAGATACGGATCGTCCGGTGGCGTGGCGCGAGCACGTGCGGCGAGGATCGCGGCGACCGCGTCCCGGCTGTCGTTCATCTCGGCGGGCAGCTCGGGGTTGGACAGGCCGGTGTGGGCGCGGAGTTCCTCCGCCGTGAGTTTGACCAGCTCGGCGTGGGTGAGACGGTGCCAGGCGTCGTCGGCGTACAGCTCGGGCCGTGTCGGGCGGCGCGTGCCGCGGACTCTGATCAGGTGTCCGCCGGCGCGGAGCCGGTAGGTGCCGGGGGTCCCAGTGGGCTCGCCCACCTCCCGCAGCAGACAATTGAGCAGCGGAGCGGCGGCGTACGCGTCGGCGGCTTCTTCCGGGTCGCCGTCTTCCCTGGGAAGGTCGTTCGGGTGGTTCGGGTGGTTCGGGTCGTTCCCAGGGGGCGGGGGGAGCATGGGGGGCATGGGGTCCACGCGATCCGTTCGTTCCATACGGTGCTCTGGTGATCATTATGTCTGTCGGCACCGGCGCTCGCGACGACAGTCCCTCGTCGCGAGCGACCACGTGACGACAGTCCCCGTACCCAAGGAGCCGCGCTGTGCACCGTCCCCCCACGCCCGACGCCGAGATCGCTCTCGCGGACGAGTTGAGTGTCGTACGGCCCGGTCTGTCGGCACCGTACGCGGCCGCGCTGCCCGGCGCGCGGGCGGCCGTACTGACCCGTCTGTGGCGGGCGCTGGTGTACGAGCCGATGCCCTGGGTCACGCGCCGTGAGGCGGGGCGGGACGGTCTCACGCTGCATCTGGCCGACGGCCGTCGGCTGCACGGGCCGCACGCGGATCCGTACGCGACCGCGTCGTACGTCACGGAGGTGCGGCTCGACGGCAGGCCGCACGACCGTCCGGAACGGCTCGTCATGGCCCTCGCCGTCCCGCACGCCGCCGCCTTCGCCGCCGAACTCGGTGACAGCGTCGCCTCGTTGGCGCTGTCCCGAGCTGGTCAGCCCCTCTCCGACCCTGAGCCGGTCACCGGCTGGGAGTGGGAGCAGCGGATCGTCGACGGGCACCCGTACCACCCCAACTGCCGTTCGCGGCCCGGGTTCTCGGCGGCCGAGCAGCTCGCGTACGGGCCGGAGCACCGGCCGCTGGTGGAGCTGGGGCTCGCCGCCTCGGACGACTGTCTCGTCACGGGCGAGTGGCCGAAGTGGCTGCGGGACGGGGAGCGCGTGCTGATCCCGGTTCACCCCTGGCAGGCGGCCCATGTGCTCGACGAACGGGCCCAAGAGGGTTTCGCCGCCCACCCGTTGATGTCGTTGCGCACCCTCGCCCTGCCGGACGGGCCGCACATCAAGACCGCGTTGAGCGCCCGGCTGACCTCCTCCGTGCGGGACATCTCCGTGTACTCGATCGAGACGGCTGCGACGGTCTCGGCGTTCATGGAGACGATCACGGAACGTCTGGACGTTCCGCTGCACATCACCCGGACCCTGGGCGCCGCCACCGCCAACAGCCCTGATCTGGCGGCGGTGTTGAGGGAGTCCCCGGACATGTACGCGAACCCCGGTGAGCGGGTGGTCCCGGTGGCCGCCCTCGCCACCACCACGTTGCCCCGATCCCCGGCCTGGCTGGCCGAGTTCACCCGTCTCGCCCTCACCGTCTGCCTGCGCCTGCTCGACCTGGGCGTGGCCCTGGAGGCGCACGGCCAGAACCTCCTCGTGGTCCTCTCCCCCACCGGCGACCCCCTCCGGCTCGTCTACCGCGACCTGGCCGACATCCGGGTCAGCCCGGCCCGCCTGGCCCACCACGGCATCCCGGTCCCGGATCTCGCCGGACGCATCGTCACGGACGACGAGAGCACCCTGCGGCGCAAACTCTTCGGCGCCCTGATCGGCGGCACGTTGGGCGCGACGGCGGGATCTACGACCGCTCTGCGCACGGCGATGGACACGGTCCTGGACGATCTGCCGCACACTCCGGACCTGGCGGCCCTCCGCCGCGAGCCGCTCCCCACCAAGGCCCTGACCTTGATGCGGCTGTCTCCGCAGACTCCGGGGGACATCTGGGCGCAGCTCCCCAACCCGCTCCTCAGCCCTGCGTGAGCCCTACGCGGTGAAGTCTCGTTTGAAGCGCGGCACCTTTGATCAATAGGATCCGCCGATGATCACAAGACAACGGCTGGCGACAGGGGTCTGCGCCCTGCTCGCCGCCCTGACGGCCGGTATCGCCTACCCGGCCGGAGCGGTCGCCGACGAAACGGCGGAGCAGGCCGCACCCAAGGTCAACCTCGTACTGGACGTCAGCGGTTCCATGCGGGCCACCGACATCGACGGCAAGTCGCGCATGGCCGCGGCGAAGCAGGCGTTCAACGAGGTGCTCGACGCGACGCCCGAGGAAGTCCAGCTCGGGATCCGCACACTCGGCGCCAACTACCCCGGCGACGACCAGAAGACGGGATGCAAGGACACCGCACAGCTCTACCCGGTCGGCCCGCTGGACCGGACCGAGGCGAAGACCGCCGTCGCGACGCTCGTTCCCACCGGCTGGACCCCGATCGGGCCCGCGCTTCTCAAGGCGGCCGACGACCTCGACGGCGGCAACGGGTCGAAGCGCATCGTCCTCATCAGTGACGGCGAGGACACCTGTGCCCCGCTCGACCCCTGCGAGGTGGCCCGGGAGATCGCGGCCAAGGGGATCGGCCTCACCATCGACACGCTGGGTTTGGTACCGAACACCAAGATGCGCGAGCAGCTGAGCTGTATCGCCGAGGCCACCGGTGGTACTTACACGTCGGTGGAGCACACCGACGAACTCACCGACAAGGTCAACCAGTTGGTGGACCGCGCCGCCGATCCGGTGGTGGTGCCGCAGGCCGTGGAAGGTGCCGAGGCGTGCGCCAAGGCGCCCACGATCGAGTCGGGGCTCTACACCGACCGTGAGGAGTTCGCGCAGCACCGCTGGTACCGCGTGGACGTCGAGCCGGGCCAGGAGCTGCGGGCATCGGTGAGTGTCGCGGCGGACCGCGAAGTCGGCCCGGACTACGGGGTGTTGCTCCGTGCCGTCACCCTGAGCGGACGGGAGATCGTCCGCGGTGAGGCGGCGGGCACCGGCCGGACCGATGTCATCTCGACGGGTCTGCGCTACCCGAAGGCCGAGAGCGACGACGAGGACGCCGCCGCCGAGACCGTGTGCATCCAGGTGGCCAACTCCTTCTCGGCCGCCGCGGGCGTGAAGACCACGCCAGGGCTGCCGCTGGAGCTGACGGTCGACGTCGTCGACGCGCCGGACCAGGCGAGCGACGTGGCCTCGTTCGGCCTCGGGCGCGGCTGGTGGCTGCTCGGCGCCCTCGTGCTCACCGGCTTCCTCGCGGGTGTGCTGTGGGGCTGGATCTCGCGCCTGCGGATCGCTGTCTGGAGGACCAACTGATGCGCATCCCACGAGTGTTGACCGCCGCGCTGCTCCTGCTCGGGGTGGCCGCGGCCCCTGCCGTCGCCGACTCCTCGCCCTCGGCGAGCCCGTCGGACGGCAGTGGCGCACCGACCCAGGCCGGTACGTCGTTCCGTACGGCGACGGAGATCGAGCAGGGGCAGCAGGCCACCGCGAGCGGGTCCTCGGGCGACTACCTGTACTGGTCGTTCCCCGCGGACGCCGGCCAGCGGCCCACCGTGCGGGCTACGGTGCAGCTGCCCGAGGCCTCGACGCGGGACGCCGCGCAGACCTGGCAGCTCGATGTGTACGACGGGCTGCGGCGGCGTCAGGCGTGCCAGTACGGGGCGCAGACGCGGACGGCCGCGCAGGACGCCGCCTCCGTGGAGTTGTCCTGCACGCTGCGCAACGTGCGTGCCTGGTCGGAGACTTGGGCCGATGATCCGCTGCCCGGCACGTACTACGTCCGACTGACCGCCACCGGGCTCGGGGCCGCCGATCTCGGTCTGCCGCTGAGCGTCGAGGTCGAGGTATCGTCCAAGGACGTCGGGGGTTCGGGGGCTGTGGACGGGGCGCTCGCGCAGCCGCTGGTGCCGGGGGTCGCGACGGCCGCCGATGTCTTGGAGGACGAGGACTCCGACTCGACGACTGCCACGTTGTCGTCCCTTGAGCCCGATGACGGGTGGGCCTCCGGGTGGTGGTCCGACCGGTGGGTGTGGACCGCGTTCGGTGGCGTGCTCGCCGCGCTGGCGGGGATCGGGGGGTATGCGCTGACTCGGGGGGCGGGGCGGCCGTCCCGGGTGCCGCCGGGCGTCTGAGGTTTTTCGCCCCCTCCGCCCCTGCCCATTCCCGTCCCTTGGGGGCTCCGCCCCCAAACCCCCGCTCCTCAAACGCCGGAGGGGCTGAATCTTCCCCCGGCCGGGGCTGGAGAGTTCCAGCCCGTCCGGCGATTGAGGACGAGGCCGTCCAGGCCGAAAGCGGGGGTCTGGGGGCGGAGCCCCCAGGAACGGGACGGGAAGGGGCGGAGGGGGCGAAAACCCACCCACCCGTCACGCCTCCCGCAGCAGCTTGGCCAGCGGGCCCTCGCCATCCACGGCGACACGCCCCGCACGCACCCCGTCCAGCAGTGTCAGGGCCCCCCGGCTCACGGCCTCACACGTCCCCGTATCGAGGGACAACCGGACATCCGGCTCCTCCGGAGCGGCCCCGTCCCCGTACACGGGCCCACCCTCACCCCCCAGCCACACATGGAACTCCCCCTCGTCCAGGCGGACTTCCACCAGCCCCTCCCCCTCAAGACCCCGCAGCAGCGGCAACGCGAACCAGTGCGCCCGTACGGCATCCGTGGGCCGCCGGTCCCCCAGCTCGGCGGCACCCCACTCCCCGAGCGCCTGCAGCACGGGAAGCAACTCCCGCCCACGCGAGGTGAGTTCGTACACGTACGCGGCCCCGGGCGGGGGAAGGCGCCGCCGAGTCGTCAGCCCGTCGCGCTCCATGTCCTTGAGCCGGGACGCGAGGACGTCGGTGCTCACGCCCGGCAGATCCGCGTGCAGGTCGGTGTAGCGGCGCGGTCCGCCGAGGAGTTCGCGGACGATCAGGAGGGTCCAGCGGTCACCGATGGCGTCGAGCGCCCGGGCAGCGGAACAGTACTGGTCGTAGCTTCGGCGAGGTGACATGCGACGCAGTCTAAACAACTTGTTGGACTTTCCAAGCGCCTACTTGGTAAAACCAAGCATCACAACGAACCGGAGGGCACAGCGCATGGAGTTCCGGCAGTCGAGCAAACTCAGCGAGGTCTGTTACGAGATCCGGGGCCCGGTGATCGAGCACGCCGACGCGCTGGAGGAGGCGGGCCACAGCGTGCTGCGCCTCAACACCGGCAACCCCGCGCTCTTCGGCTTCGAGGCGCCGGAGGAGATCCTCCAGGACATGATCCGGATGCTCCCCCAGGCGCACGGCTACACGGACTCGCGCGGCATCCTCTCCGCCCGCCGGGCCGTGGCAGGCCGCTACCAGACACTGGGCCTGGAGGTCGGCGTCGACGACGTCTTCCTCGGCAACGGCATCTCCGAGCTGATCTCGATGGCCGTACAGGCGCTGGTCGAGGACGGCGACGAAATCCTCATCCCCGCCCCGGACTTCCCGCTGTGGACGGCCGTCACGACGCTCGCGGGCGGCAAGGCGGTGCACTACCTCTGCGACGAACAGGCCGACTGGTACCCGGACCTGGACGACATGGCCGCGAAGATCACGGACCGCACCAAGGCCGTGGTCATCATCAACCCCAACAACCCCACCGGCGCCGTCTACCCGAAGGAGATCATCGAGGGCATCCTCGACCTCGCCCGCCGGCACGGCCTGATGGTCTTCGCCGACGAGATCTACGACCAGATCCTGTACGACGACGCGGTGCACCACTCGGTCGCCGCGCTCGCCCCCGACCTGGTCGTCCTGACGTTCTGCGGCCTGTCGAAGACCTACCGGGTGGCCGGCTTCCGCTCGGGCTGGCTGGTGATCACAGGCCCGAAACAGCACGCCAAGAACTACGTCGAGGGCCTGACCATGCTGGCCTCCATGCGACTGTGCGCCAACGCGCCCGCCCAGTACGCGATCCAGGCCGCGCTCGGCGGCCGCCAGTCCATCCACGAACTGACGGCACCCGGCGGCCGACTCCACGAACAGCGCACCGTGGCCTGGGAGAAACTCAACGAGATCCCCGGCGTGTCCTGCGTGAAGCCGAAGGGCTCGCTGTACGCGTTCCCGCGCCTCGATCCCAAGGTCCACAAGATCCACGACGACGAGAAGTTCGTCCTGGACCTGTTGCTCCGCGAGAAGATCCAGGTCGTCCAGGGCACCGGCTTCAACTGGCCCCGCCCCGACCACTTCCGCATCCTCACCCTCCCGTACGCCGACGACCTGGACGCGGCGATCAGCCGGATCGGGCGGTTCCTCAGCGGGTACCGGCAGTAGGGCCGACCGGCGCAGCCGGTGCTGCGACCGGCGTCGGCCGGTGTCACCGTACGAGGGACAGGCACGTACGAAGGACAGTCACGTGCGCGGGCCAGAAAGGGTTTCGGCGATGGGTGACCTTCTCCTCGTACGGCACGGTGAGACCGAGTGGTCGATGTCCGGGCGGCACACGGGCTCGACCGACGTCCCGCTGACCGAGAACGGGCGGGAGCAGGCGCGCAGGCTGGCTCCGCTGATCGCCCGGCACCACATCGCGGCGGCGTTCGTCAGCCCGATGCAGCGGGCCCAGGAGACGGCACGGCTGGCCGGGATCGGCGGGGCAAGGGTCGACGCGGACCTGTCCGAGTGGGACTACGGCGGGTACGAGGGGATCACGACCGTCGAGATCCACCGGAGCAGACCCGACTGGTTCCTCTTCACGGACGGGGTCACGGCCGGCCCGCCCGAGCACCCCGGGGAGAGCCCGGACGAGGTCGGAGCGCGCGCGGAGCGGATGCTCGCGAAAATCGACGCGGCGCTCGCCGAGGCGGAGGGAAGCGTGGTCGTCGTGTCGCACGGGCACTTCCTGCGGGTGCTGACCGCACGCCGACTGGGGCTGCCCGCCGGGGACGGCGCCCTGTTCCAGCTCGGCACCGGGACGATGAGCCGCCTGAGCACGGAGCACCGCCGGCATGTGGTGGCCGGCTGGAATGTCAGACCCGACTCGTACTGTTCTCATGGGCCGCTCTCCCCGGCGGGACAGGGGCCCGACTGAGGCAGCGCCCCGAAGGGGCGCGGGGAACTGCGCGACCAGCCACAACGGACCCGCGGTCGAAGCACCGGCCTGCTAGCGGAGCGCAGGGCCACCCGAGGGCGGAGGGAGCACGCCGTGACACGACCGCCGACAGCCGCACAGCGGCGTGTCATCGACGCCGCCGATCCCGTGACCGGGCGCCTGAGGGGCACGGAGGCCCAGCTCGCCGCACTGGTGAAGCGAGAGCTCGCCTTTCGGCATCCCCGGCCGCCGCACGACCACTTCCTGACGCCCGCCGGTCATCGCATACGCGAGGCTCCCGAGCCCGAACCGGTCACGGAGACGTCCGTGACCGCCGCCTCGGGGGTGTTCGCCGCGCGGATCGGCGGCGAGGAGGCGGCCGACGGCGGCCCCTCCCGGATACGCGAGGTGCACAGCGCCTGGCAGGGGCTCCTTGAGATGCGCCGGATGACCAACCCCGACGGTGCCACGGACCGCCCGTGCGGGTGGGAACGTACGCATCTGGTGCAGGCCGCCGCGCTCGCCCTGGAGGCCGCCGGCCACCCGCCCGCGGGCGGGTCTGCCGGGAGCGCCGGCTATCGGGTGCGCGCGACACCTCAGCCGGAGGCCGTCGCCGTGCGCGAGCCGGACCCCGGGGCGTTGCACGCCTGTGCGGCCACGCTGGAGAAGGCGGGCTGGCAGGTCGGCGAGCACACGGAGCCGCGCACCGGTGCCCGCTATGTGCTGGCTTCGCCCCGGCGGGTGTGAGGGCCCGGAATGGCTTGCTGTAGAAGGGAGTTGGACCGGATTGGATCAGACCTGACCGTCGTTGAGATCGTTAAGGGGAAGTCGTGGCAGAGCAGTTCTCCGTCGCAGTGACCGTCCGCGGGTACGAGACCGATGTACTGGGACACCTCAACCAGAGCGTCTATCTGCAGTACGCGGAGCACGCCCGCTGGGTGTTGCTACAGGTGGCCGGGGTCAGCCAGACCGAGCTGGTCGGCAAGGGTGTGGGCCCGGTGGTCCTGGAGACGAACATCCGCTATCTGCGTGAGCTGCGCGCTGGCGACGAGGTCGAGGTGACGTGCGGCTTCGTCTGGGGCGAGGGGAAGACCTTCCGGGTCGAGCAGACGATTAGCAAGACGGACGGCACGGTCTCCGCCGAAGTCACCAGCGTCGGAGGGCTGCTGGACCTCAAGCGGCGCAAGCTGGTCGCGGACCCGCGCGAGTACTTCCGGGCGCTGGCGACCGACCCACTGCAGTTCGGCCTCTGACCGGCCCGGCCCTGTCCCGAAGGCCGCCGCGCCGGCGTCACGGGCGCGCGTCCTCCGGGCACCCCGGCAGTGTCACCGTCACCGTCAGGCCTCCGTCCTCGCGCGGGCGGGCGGCGGCATCTCCGCCGTGGGCACGGGCGATGGAGCGGACGATGGACATGCCGAGCCCCGCACCCTTCGAGGTGAGCACGCGGTCGGTGCCGAGGCGGCGGAAGGGTTCGAAGAGGGCGGGGAGTTCGTACGGCGGCACGGCTGGACCGGAGTTGGTGACCTCCACCTCCACCCGGCCCTCGTCGTTCGTGCGGCTGACCACCTGCACCCAGCCCCCGTCGCCGGTGTTGTGCCGGATGCCGTTCTCGACCAGGTTGTGGACGAGGCGTTCAAGGAGCAGCGCGTCACCGCGTACGGGCGCCTCCTCGGCCTTCTCCTGGACGGTGACTCCGGAGCGCTCCGCCTCCCCCGTGATCTGGACCGTCACATGGGTCACCACGTCGGCGAGGTCGACGGGCAGCCGTTCGGCGATCTCGTTCTCCGAGCGGGCGAGGAGCAGCAGGCCGGTGATCAGCCGCTCGTGCCGGGTGTTGATCTCCAGCAGGTTCTCGCCGAGCTGCCGGACGTCCTCGGAGGCGGTCTTGCGGTGCATGGCCACCTCGACCAGCGCGCGGCCCAGCGTCAGCGGGGTGCGCAGTTCGTGGGAGGCGTTGGCGACGAAGCGGCGCTGCCCGTCGAAGGAGCGGTCGAGGCGCTCGACCATGGTGTCGAAGGTGTCGGCGAGATCCTTGACCTCGTCGTCGGGGCCGCGCAGCGCGATGCGTTCGTGCAGGCCGCGGTCGGCGGCGGGCGAGCTGGCGATGCGGTGCGCGGTGTCCGTGACCCGGTGCAGCGGGGCCAGCACGCGTCCCGCGATCAGCCAGCCGAATCCGGCCGCGGCGCCACCGACGACCAGCAGCGCGAAGCCGCCCTGGGTGAGCAGCGAGTTGGTGGCGACGTCCCGGAGCCGGTTGCTCTCGGCAGTCATCCATTCCTCGAGGTCGTTGAAGTCCGACGGAGGTGTCGAGTCCGCGCCGGTGATCACTGTCCGCTCGTTGCGCGGTTCGCCGGTCGGCTGGGCGGAGGGCGTGCCCGTGGTCGCCAGCGTCCCGGAGACGATCTTCTGCCCGGAACGGTCGAGCTGCTGGGTGAGCAGGGCGTAGGTGACACCGAGCAGGACCACACCGCCCGCGAAGAAGAGGCCGCCGTAGATCATGGTGAGGCGGGCGCGCAGGGTGATCCGGCGCGGAAGCAGCCGACGGCGACGGCGGGCGCGTCCCGTCGGCTGCGGCTCGGCGGCGCCCACCGGTCCACTCACCGCCCCGCCCACCGGTCCACTCACGGCGCCGTTCACCGGTCCGCTCACGCCGCCATTCACCGGACCGCTCAGGACACCGTGCATCGGACCCCCTGTGGAACCGTTCCTCGGACCGCTCACGGCATCGTTCGACGAATCGCTCACGGGATCCGGTACCCGACGCCCGTGACGGTCTCCACCACGGCCGGGTCCCCGAGCTTGCGGCGCAGCTTGAGTACCGCGAGACGGACGGCTCCGGTGAAGGGGTCGGCGTGTTCGTCCCACGCCTTCTCCAGGAGCTGCTCGGCGGACACCGCGGCCCCCTCGGCTCTCAGCAACTCGGCCAGCACCGCGAACTCCTTCTTCGACAGAGGGACGTAGCGGCTGCCCCGGAACACCTCGCCACGGGCGGGGTCCAGGGTGAGCCCTGCCCGGCGCAGCACGGGAGGTGCCGCGGGCCGCGACCGTCGCCCCAACGCCAGGACGCGGGCGGTGAGTTCGGGGAAGGCGAAGGGTTTGACGAGATAGTCGTCGGCGCCGAGGCCGAGACCGAAGACGCGGTCGGTGACCTCGGCCGCCGCCGTGAGCATCAGCACCCGCGCGCTGGACTCGGAGGCGACCAGCTCGCGGCACACGTCGTCGCCGTGCACCAGCGGCAGGTCCCGGTCCAGCACCACCACGTCGTAGTCGACGACGGTCGCACGCTCCAGTGCCGCCGCGCCGTCGTAGGCCGTGTCGACGGCGTGGGCGTGGCCGCGCAGCCACTCCGCGATCGCGTCGGCGAGCATCGGTTCGTCCTCGACCACCAGGACCCGCATCCAGTCACACCTCTCTCTGGGCGGAGCGCTCCGCAGGGCCAGGGTGCCGGGAGCCGCGTTTCCTTTCTGTTAGTGATCGTTGGTGATCGCCCTCGCGCGTGGGCCGAACACGACTCCCTGGGCACTCAAGTGGCTTGGAAACGCCAGGGAAACGCCCGGTCCTGTTCCCTCCTGGCGAGTGGCCGGAGAACTCCTCCGGTCCAGACCTGAGGAGACGACGCGATGCGGATGCGGACCCGCGGCACACTGGCCGCCCTCCCGCCGGCACTCGCCCTGGCGCTTGCCCTGTCCCTTTCGGGATGTGGTTCCGGCACCGACACCGAGGAAACCGGTGCGGCGGCGAGCAAGAGCTCGCAGGACGACCAAGGGGTGAAGTTCGCGCAGTGTCTGCGCGAGCACGGCGTGGACGTGGAGGACCCGGAGCCCGGCAAGGGACTCCGGATCACCGGCAAGCTGCCCAAGGGCGAGGTCGACAAGGCGATGGAGGCCTGCCGCAAGTACGACCCCATGCAGAACGGGGAGGCCAGTGCCGACCCCGAGATGGAGGAGCGGGTGCGCAAGCTCGCCCAGTGCATGCGTGACAACGGGGTGGAGGAATTCCCCGACCCCGAGCCCGGCGGCGGGATTCAGATCAATCAGGACATCGCCGAGGACCCCGACTTCGCGAAGGCCCAGAAGACGTGCGACAAGTACGCCCCTGACGGCGCCGGCCCGTCCAACGACACGGCCGAAGATGAGTGAGGCCGCGGTCGTGCCCGACGACGCCGCTCCGGACCACACCCAATCCGAAACCCCGCGCGAACAGACGCAACTCGCAGCACGGTCCGAGCGAGCGCATGCCGAAACCCGGGCCGATCACGCACCACCCGAAACCGAGCCGGAGCCGGAGCCGACGGGACCCGACCCCCAGTCCGACCTGGGACAGACCGACTCCCGGTCCGACCCCGCACAGACCGAGCCAAGCCGCCCCCGGCGTCACAAGCGCCGCGGTCGCAAAGCCGTCATCGCCGTAGGCGTCATCGCCGCGGTAGGCGGAGCGGCAGCCGCCGGTCTCGGGCTCGCCGGACGCGACGCGTCCGGTGGCGGATCCGCCACCCAACTCCCCCCGGCCACCACCGATGTGACCCGCCAGACCCTCAAGGACAGCCAGTCCGAGGACGGCGAACTCGGCTACGGTGCGGCGACCTCCGCGACCGGCCGCCTCCCGGGCACGGTCACCGAACTCCCCGATGCGGGCGAGGAGATCACCCGGGGCAAGGCCTTGTACGAGGTCGACGACAAACCCGTAACCCTGATGTACGGCACGACTCCCGCGTACCGCGATCTGAAGCCCGGCGTCGAGGGCGCGGACGTGAAGGCGCTGGAGCGGAACCTCGACGCGCTCGGCTACTCCGGCTTCACGGTCGACGACGAGTACACCGACGCGACCGCCGACGCGGTGAAGGAGTGGCAGGAGGACCGGGGCCTGGACGAGACCGGCGCCGTCGAGCTGGGCCGGGTGGTGTTCGCGCCGGCCGCCGTGCGCGTGGACGCCGTCGACGCGGAGGAGGGCGCCGCGACGGGCCCGGGCCAGAAGGTGCTGTCGTACACCGGCACCACCCAGGTCGTCACGCTCGAACTCGACACCGCCGACCAGCGGTTGGCGAAGAAGGGCACGAAGGTCGCCGTCGAGCTGCCGGACGGCACGAGCGTCGGGGGCCGGATCCAGGACGTCTCCACCGAGATCGATCCCGGCGACGGCGGGGAGCAGGACCCGTCGACCAAGGTGAAGGTGACCGTCGCACTGGACGGCGCCAAGGCGCAGAAAGCGGCCGCGTCCTACGTTCTGGCCGCCGTCAACGTCTTCTTCACGGCGGGCGAGCGCAGAGACGTCCTCACCGTTCCGATCGCCGCACTCGTGGCGCTTCCGGAGGGCGGTTTCGGCGTCGAGGTCGTACAGGGGTCGACCACGGCGTACGTGGCCGTCGAGACGGGCCTGTTCGCGAACGGGCGGGTGGAGATCACCGGCGAGGGCATCACCGAGGGTACGAAGGTGGGGATGCCCGCATGATCTCGCTGACCGATGTCACCAAGGTCTACCCGGGCGGCGTCACCGCGCTGGCCGGGGTGTCCCTGACGATCACGCGCGGTGAACTCGTCGCCATCGTGGGCCCGTCGGGCTCCGGCAAGTCGACCATGCTGCACATGCTCGGCACGCTCGACCGGCCCTCGTCGGGCAGTGTGCGGGTCGAGGGGTACGACGCGGGTGCCCTGTCGGACGCGCGGCTGTCGGCGCTGCGGGCGCGCCGGATCGGCTTCGTCTTCCAGCGGTTCCATCTGGCGGGCGGGACAACGGCGTTGGAGAACGTGGCCGACGGTCTGCTCTACTCCGGACTGCGGCCCGCGGAGCGCCGCCGTCGCGCGGCGCAGGCGCTGCGCCGGGTGGGTCTCGGCCACCGTATGCACCACGAGCCGCAGGAGTTGTCCGGCGGCGAGCGCCAGCGGGTGGCCGTGGCCCGTGCGGTCGCCGGGGACCCTCCGCTGCTGCTCGCCGACGAGCCGACGGGGGCGCTGGACTCCGTGTCGGGCCTGGGTGTGATGCGGCTGCTGCGCGAACTGCACGCCACCGGGACCACGGTCGTGATCATCACCCATGACCGGGAGATCGCCGACTCGCTGCCACGGCGGGTGCGGATGCGGGACGGCCGGGTGGTCGAGGACTCGGCCCACGCGGCCACCGACGTGGTGCGGGAGGCGGTCCGATGACCACGGATGCGACACGCATGACCACGAATGCACCGCCCCCGACCACGGACGTCCTGCGCCCCGCCCACCTCGGCCCCGCCGACGTCGTCAGGGTCGGTGCCGTCGGGCTTCGCACCAGACCGCTGCGGGCCTTCCTCTCGGCACTCGGCATCGCGATCGGCATCGCGGCGATGGTCGCCGTCGTCGGCATCTCGTCCTCGTCCCGCGCCGATCTCGACCGCGCCCTGGCGGCTCTGGGCACCAATCTGCTCACCGTCTCACCGGGGAGCACCCTGACCGGCGGGGTGGCCCAACTCCCGTCCACGGCCGAGGACATGGTGTCCCGCATCGACGGTGTGGAGGCCGTGTCGGCGGTCGGCAGGGCCGAGGACGCGAAGGTCTACCGCACCGACCGGATCCCCGAGGCACAGACGAACGGGATCGCGGTGTACGCGGCCCGCACGTCTCTACGGGCCACGATCGGCGCGGAGTTGGCAAGCGGGACCTGGCTGAACGGGGGTACGGGCCCTTACCCGGCGACGGTGCTCGGCGCGACGGCGGCCCAGCGGCTCGGGATCGGGCACGCGAGCCAGGAAACCCAGGTGCTGGTCGGCGGCACGTGGTTCACGGTGGTCGGGATTCTCCAACCGTTGGAGCTGACACCGGAGTTGGACGCGGCCGCGCTGGTCGGCTGGCCCGTGGCCGCGTCGGAGCTGGCGTTCGACGGGCATGCCACCACGGTCTACACCCGCTCGGCCGACGCGTCCGTGACGACGGTCCGCGAGGTACTGGGCGCCACCGCCAACCCCGAGGCACCGAGCGAGGTCCAGGTGTCCCGCCCTTCGGACGCGCTCGCCGCCAAGCAGGCCGCGGGTGAGGCGTTCACCGGGCTGCTGCTCGGCCTGGGGGCGGTCGCGCTGCTCGTCGGCGGGGTGGGGGTGGCGAACACGATGGTCATCTCGGTACTTGAGCGGCGGGCGGAGATCGGGCTGCGCCGCTCGCTGGGCGCAACGCGCGGGCAGATCCGTACGCAGTTCCTCGCCGAGTCCCTGCTGCTGTCCGCCCTCGGCGGCGCGGCCGGCGCCCTGCTGGGCCTGGCCGTCACCACCGGGTACGCCCTCTACCAGGGCTGGCCGACCGTCGTGCCACCCTGGGCGCTGGCCGGCGGCGTCGCGGCCACCCTGGTGATCGGCGGACTGGCCGGGCTCTACCCGGCGATCCGGGCGTCGCGCCTCTCCCCGACCGAGGCACTCGCGACTCCGTAGCGGATGGCCTACGACGTCAGCGGAGGGCCTGCGACGTCCAGACGGATGGGCCTGCGACGTCCAGACGGATGGGCCTACACGTCCAGCAACTCCGGCCGGTGCTGGACGTCGTAGGCCGCTCGCGACTCGGCGATCGTGACGCGGTGCCGCTCAGCCCAGTCCGTCAGGGACAGCAGCGTCTCGTGCAACTCGCGGGCCACCGGGGTGAGTTCGTACTCCACCTTCGGCGGCACCGTCGGATGGACGGTGCGCGTGACGAGTCCGTCGCGCTCCAGGTTGCGCAGGGTGAGGGACAGCATGCGGCGGCTGATGCCCTCCACGCTGCGCTCCAGTTCGGTGAACCGGATCGGGCCGTGGGCGGCGGCCACGATGATCAGCACGCTCCATTTCCCGGCGACCCTGTCAAGAACTTCGCGGACCGGGCACGCCTGCGCGAGCACTGCCTGCGCGGTAACACCGGTGTTCCTCTGGGACATCGAAGTGCCTCCTTATGCCGGACTCCAGGGTCACCCACGATGAACCCCGTTACAAGTCGTGCACCTATGGAGAACGCCGAGGTCATCGCCATGCATTTCCGAACCACGTCACCGGCACCACGAACATACTCCCGCTGGGCGTCCCTGGTCGTGCTGTGCGCGGGCACGCTGATGACGATCCTGGACGGGAACATCGTCACGGTCGCGATGCCCGCGATCCAGAGCGACCTCGGCTTCTCGGGCCCCGGTCTCGCCTGGGTGGTCAACGCGTATCTGATCCCGTTCGGCGGACTGCTCCTGCTCGTGGGGCGGCTCGGGGACCTGGTCGGCCGCAAGCGGATGTTCGTCGCCGGACTCACCGTGTTCACCGCCGCGTCCGTGCTGTGCGGGGTCGCCACCAGCCAGGGCATGCTGGTCGCGGCCCGCGCGCTGCAGGGCGTCGGCGGGGCGATGACCTCGGCGGTCGTCCTCGGCATGCTGGTCGCACTCTTCCCCGAACCCCGCGAACAGGCCCGCGCCATCGCGGTGTTCAGCGCCGTCGGCGCGGCGGGCGGAGCGCTCGGCACCTTCCTCGGCGGGGCGCTGACGCAGGCGATCGGCTGGCACTGGATCTTCCTGATCAACCTGCCGATCGGGGCGGTGGCGCTGGTCGCCGCGCTGCGCATCCTCTCCGCCGACAAGGGAGCCGGCCTCGGCAAGGGCGCCGACTACCCAGGGGCGGCGCTGGTCACGGGCGCGCTGATGCTGACGGTGTACGCGATCGTCGGCGCCGGCGACCGCGCACTCGGCACCACACTCACCCTCGCCGCCGTGTCACTCGCCCTGTTCACCGGCTTCACCGTGCGGCAGGCGTGGGCCGCCCGCCCCCTGCTGCGACTGCGGCTCTTCCGCTCCCGCGCCCTGACGGGTGCGAACAGCGTCCAGATCCTGATGATCGCGGGGATGTACGGCTTCCAGTTCATCGGCGCGCTCTACCTCCAACGCGTCCTGGGTTACAGCGAGTTGCTCACCGGCACGGCGTTCCTGCCCGCGCCGATCGCGATCGGCGTGCTGATGCTGAGCCTGTCGGCACGCACGATCGCCCGCTTCGGCCCGTACCGGGTGCTGCTCGCCGGGCTCGTCCTCATCACCGCGGGCATGGCCCTGTTGAGCCGGGCCCCGGCCGACGGCACGTACCTCGCCGACGTCCTGCCGCCGCTGCTCCTCCTCGCCGCCGGTTTCGCGGCCGCGATGCCCGCGGTCACCGGGCTCGCCATGTCGGGGGCCCGCGAGGAGGACGCGGGACTGGCCTCCGGGCTCTTCAACACCACGCAGGTGGTGGGCGGTTCGCTGGGCCTCGCGGTCCTCACGACGCTGGCGGCGAGCCGCACGGAGCGGCTGCTCGGTGAGGGCGAGCGACTGGTCGCGGCGACGGCGGACGGCTATCGGCTGGCGTTCACCGTGGGCATGGGGATCACCGCGACCGCGTTGGTGCTGGCGGCGGTGCTGCTGAGGCCGGCGCATCTCTCCTCCTCCGCGGCCGCGGAGGAGGAGACACCCGAGGCCGGCCGTCAGTCCCGTGCGAAGGCCTCCTTGTGATCGCGCGCCCACTGGGCATAGGTACGCGGCTCACGGCCAAGTACCCGCCGTACGTCCTCGGTCAGCACGGCGTTCCCGCCCCTGCGGACGTACGCCGTGCCGGCCAGGACCCCTTCGGCGTAGGTCTCGGACATGCCGGCCTCGATGAACTGCTCGCGGAGCGCGTCCGGGGGTACGTCGACGGTGGCGACCGGACGGCCGAGGACCTCGGCGAGGGCGGCGGCCTGTTCGGAGGTGGTGAGGAGCTCGGGTCCGGTCAGGGTGTAGGTACGGCCGGCGTGCCCCGGCGCGAGCAACACCTCGGCCGCGACCTCGGAGACGTCACGCGGATCGACGACACCCTGCGAGCCCGTCCCGGTCATGTTGGGCACCGGATCGCCGGAGTGGATCGCCTCCGCCCAGCTCAGCGTGTTGGAGGTGAATGAGGAGGGACGCAGGACTGTCCATTCCAACTCGCTCGCCTGGACGGCCTGTTCGCCGCCCAGGTGCCAGCTGCTGACAGGGCCCAGGGCCGGGTCGCCCGTGCCGATGGCGGAGAGCTTCACGACCCGGCGTACGCCCGCCGCTCGGGCCGCCGCGACCAGTTCCGCGTCGGCGTCCGCGTCGCCGGGGCCGAGGACACCGACGGCGAAGAGGGCGGACACCCCGGACATGGCGGCCTCGACGGACGCAAGCTCGTGGTAGTCGCCGCGCACCACCTCGACCCCGGCCGGCACCGTGGCGCGGGTGGGGTCCCGGGTCAGCGCGCGGGCCTTCTCGCCGCGCGCCGCGAGCCGCCGCAGGAGTTCACTGCCGATGGTGCCCGTGGCACCGGTCACTAGGATCATGTCCCTTACGGTGCCGAGCCGTTGCGGTCGGCCGCTAGGAGATTCCGGCACGGTTCCCGGGCCCGGCCGACGCCTCGACGCGATTACGGTGGAGGGGTGACCACCACCGATGAGACGACGAATCCCGGCGCGAGCGGTCTCACCGAGAAGCGTCTGCCGCTGCCCGGGGCGCTCCGTCCCTGGTTCGTCGACGCCGCCTTCACCTCCGTCGACGGCGAGCTGCGCGAGCCGTTCACCCATGTCCCGGACGCGGTGACGAAGATGGTGGTGCGGGTCGAGGAGAACGGCCGCCGCGATGTCCTGGTCGTCGGACCGCGCACCCGCGCCTCGTACCACGCGAGCAAGCGGCTGGCCTCCTGCGTGCAGTTGCGCCTCGGTCCTGGCGCGGCCCGCCCGTTGCTCGGCGTACCGGCGGTCGATCTCGTCGGCAAGGTCGCACCGCTCGGCGACTTCCCCGGCGACCATGCTCGCCAACTGGCCGACGAACTCCTCCCGTTGGACCCCGATCGGGTTGTCCCCCACCTGACGGAGACCCTGCCGGAACGGCTCGCCCCGGCCGACCCGGCACGTACGGAACTGCTACGCGCGGCGGTCGCGGCGATGTCGACGGACACGGGCCGTCTACCCGTGGGCGTACGGGAGTTGGCCGGACACCTCGCCGTCAGCGAACGCCAGCTGCGCAACCTCTTCGCGGACGGTGTCGGCGTCTCCCCCAAGCACTACGCCCGCATCGCCCGCGTAAGGCACATCCTCACGCACGCGCGCAGCACGCCGGACACCCCCTGGGCCCAACTGGCCACCGCCACCGGGTACTACGACCAGTCGCACATGACCGCCGACTTCCGCACCCTGATGGGCGTCCCGCCCACCTCGTTCTTCACCGGCCGCCTCCCCGCGGCCCAGCCCTGCCAGGCCTACCGCCGCGCCTGAAATCCAGGTGCGGCGCGGCCGTGGCCGGACGCGAGGACGCCGACGGTTTCACACCGGCCGACCAGGAGGAGCGGACCTTCTACCTTGAATCCTCCCCCAGCTGAAGCAGGGAGATTCCTGGCTCACGCTGCCTGCGGGTCTAGCGACCCAACAGGTCTTCCACGATCAACACCAGCCGGGTTGAAACCAGCCCGGTTTGATACGGCAAAGTTTGGAGGTGCATGTGCTGTCTTGGCTCTCGATCAGCACGGTGTACGCGCTTGATTCTCGCAACGCACAGCGTGCAGCTTACCCGATCAGGTGGACGGTGTTTCGCCTTTGGGGCGAAATCCCGCTTCCTGCCCTGCTCCGCAGGAGTCCGATTCCTCCCCGGCCTGAAGTCCGAGGCATCCTCGGAGGAATCCGGTGAACTCCGGCCGGTCAGCCAGAAGTTCGCGCCCCGGCTGCCTCGACATGAAGACGCTCTACGCGACGAAGGCCGCCCTCCCGCTGCGTGCGGTCGCCAAGGGCACCATGCCGCGCGAGCTGCTGTCCCGCCGGAGGCATACGCACCACGCCCTCGACGACGCGGTCGAGCAGGCCGAGCTGCTGGCGAACCTGATGGCGTGGCAAGGGCCCGCGTCGGCACGCCCGCCTGAGTGAACTAGTGGTTCCCACCTCCTTCCTGACGGGTATACGTCACTCGCATTCTCTGGTAGGAAACTTTCCTAACAGTACGCGTGAACGACAACTCCCCCTTCGGAGGTACCGTGCACACCCCCCACATACGCACGTCACGCCGCACGCTGCTCGCGGTGATCGGAGCCTCACTGGTGACAGGTCCGCTCATCGCGACCCAGTCCGCGACCGCCGCGGCAACCGGTCTGGACGACCCGGCGAAGAAGGAGATCGCCATGAAGCTGGTGTCCAGCGCGGAGAACTCCTCGCTGGACTGGAAGGCGCAGTACGGGTACATCGAGGACATCGGCGACGGGCGCGGCTACACCGCCGGGATCATCGGCTTCTGCTCGGGCACCGGCGACATGCTGGACCTCGTCGAGCTGTACGCGCAGCGCAGGCCCGGCAACGTACTCGCGAAATACCTGCCCGCCCTGCGCAACGTGGACGGCAGCGATTCGCACGAGGGCCTGGACCCCGGCTACCCGGGTGACTGGAGCAGGGCGGCCCAGGACTCGGCGTTCCAGCAGGCCCAGAACGACGAGCGCGACCGGGTGTACTTCAACCCGGCCGTCGGGCAGGGCAAGGCCGACGGCATAGGCGTTCTGGGCCAGTTCGCCTACTACGACGCCATCGTGATGCACGGCAACGGCGGCGACAGCACCAGCTTCGGCAGCATCCGCAGGCGGGCCCTGTCCAGTGCCCGGCCGCCTGCTCAGGGTGGCAACGAGGTGACGTATCTCAACGCGTTCCTCGACGCACGCGTCTGGGCGATGAAGCAGGAGGAGGCGCACGAGGACACCAGCCGGGTGGACACCGCGCAGCGGGTCTTCCTGCGGAACGGGAACCTGAACCTGAATACGCCGCTGGACTGGCAGGTGTACGGGGACAGTTACCACATCGGCTGACCCTGGCCGGGAGTACGGCGGAGGGCGCGACACCTCTGAGTGCCGCGCCCTCCGTGTGCCCGAGCCGTCAGTGGGCCGAGGCGTCCGTAGCCCGAGCGATCAGTGCGCCGGGAGCGCCTTGAGGTCCTCGCCCGCCTCCATGGGGTGGGTCACGTCGTCCGCGTCCTGCCCCTTGCCGAGGTGGTTGAAGACGAGGTTGAGGAGCACGGCCGCCACACACCCGGTCGAGATCCCCGAGTCCAGGACGATCTTCGCCGTCTCCGGGAAGGCGTGGTAGAACGCCGGCGCGGTGATCGGGATGATGCCGACGGCCAGCGACACGGCGACGATCAGGACGTTGTTGTCCTTCTCCAGGCCCGCCCGTACCAGGGTCTGGATGCCGCTGGCCGCGACCGAGCCGAAGAGGACGACGCCCGCGCCGCCGAGAACGGGACGCGGTACGACGGCGATCAGCGAGGCGGCCATGGGGCACAGGCCCATCAGCACGAGGAAACCGCCGCCGGTGGCGACGACGTACCGGCTGCGGATCCGGGTCATCGCGACCAGGCCGATGTTCTGTGCGAAGGCGCTGCACATGAAGCCGTTGAAGAGCGGGCTGATCGCCGAGCCGAGGGTGTCGGCTCGCAGGCCCGCCGCGATGGTCTTCTCGTCGGCGGGGCGCTCGACGATCTCGCCCAACGCCAGCATGTCCGCGGTCGACTCGGTCATCGAGACCACCATGACCACGATCATCGAGACGATCGCGGCGACCTGGAACTGCGGGGCACCGAAGTGGAACGGCGTCGGGAAGCCGACGATGTCCGCGTCGGCCACCGGGCTGAAGTCCGTGACGCCGAACGGGATCGCGATGAGCGTGCCGATGACCAGGCCGAGCAGCACGGCGATCTGTTTGACGAAGCCGCGGGTGAAGCGGCGCAGGAGCAGCACGATGACGAGGGTGGCGGCCGCCAGGCCCAGGTAGGTCGTCGAACCGTAGTCGTCCGCCGCCGGGTTGGGCCCCTGCGCCCAGCCGAAGGCGACCGGAAGCAGCGAGACGCCGATCAGCGTGATCACGGTGCCGGTGACGACGGGCGGGAAGAAGCGGACCGCCTTGCTGAAGAAGGGGGCGGCTATGAAACCGAGGACGCCCGCGACGATGACCGCGCCGAAGATGATGGGCAGCGCGTCGGTCTTGTCCTCGGTGGAGGCGACGACCGCGGTCATGGGTGCGACGCCGGCGAAGGTGACGCCGTTGACGAACGGAAGCCTGGCGCCGATCTTCCAGATGCCGATCGTCTGGAGGAAGGTGGCGAGGCCGGCGGTGAAGAGGCAGGCACCGGTGAGGAAGGTGAGTTCGGTGCCGGAGAGGCCGATGGCCGCCCCGACGATCAGCGGCGGGGCGACGACTCCCGCGTACATGGCGGCCACGTGTTGCAGACCCGTGGTGGCCATCTTGAGTGCGGGGAGTTTCTCGTCAACGGGGTGGGCGGTCACGGTGGTTCCTCCGGGTCAGCTAACACGTCGGCTCTGACGTGGGTTTCATGGAGGTGGTGCGCGGTCGTGCGGGACCGGGGGGACGGATCGCCTCAAAAAGGGCAACGATGACCGTTCCGGGGCGCACACGTCCATGCACGCCCCGGATACGGCCGCCATGGACCCCGCTCGGGTCCACGGCTACCGGCTGAGGGCCGTCCCCCTCAGCCGGAGATCTTCAACTGTTCAGGCCTGCGCGGCGATGCGCGCGAGGCGCTGCGCCTGTTCCCGCGTGGAGCGGGCGATGGCGTCCTCGTCGACGTGCAGGAGCCGGCTGTCCTCGACGACCGGCTTGCCGTTGACGAGCGAGAGGGTGACCGGTGCCGCCGCGCCGAAGACCAGCGCGGTCACCGGGTCGGCGATCGAGGCGTGGGCCAGGGTGTCCAGCTTCCACAGCACGAGGTCGGCGAGCTTGCCTGCCTCCAGGGAGCCGATCTCGGCTGCCCTGCCGAGGACTTGGGCGCCGCCGTAGGTGCCGAGGCGCAGCGCCTGACGGGCGTTGAGGGCGGCCTCGCGGTGGGCGCCGAGGCGGTTGATGAGGAGCGCGTTGCGCAGTTCGGTGTGCAGTTCGCCGGACTCGTTGGAGGCGGTGCCGTCGACGCCGAGGCCCACCGGGACGCCGGCCGCGAGCATGTCGGGTACTCGCGCGATCCCGGCCGCCAGACGGGCGTTGGAGGAGGGGCAGTGGGCCACACCCGTCTTCGTACGGGCGAAGGCGGCGATGTCGGAGTCGTTCATGTGGACGCAGTGCGCCATCCACACGTCCTCGCCGAGCCAGCCGGTCGACTCGAAGTAGTCGGTCGGGCCCATGCCGAACAGTTCCTTGCAGAACTGCTCCTCCTCCACGGTCTCCGAGCCGTGCGTGTGCAGCCGTACGCCCTTGCGGCGGGCCAACTCGGCGCCCTGTCGCATCAGTTCGGTGGACACGGAGAAGGGGGAGCAGGGTGCGACGGCAATCTGCGTCATCGCGCCGAAGGAGGCGTCGTGGTGCTCGTCGACGGTCGCCTCGGTGGCGGCGAGTGCCCCTTCGAGGGTCTCGACGGCGAAGTCCGGCGGCAGTCCGCCGTCCTTCTCGCTGCGGTCCATGGAGCCGCGGGCCAGGGTGAAGCGGACGCCGGTCTCGCGCGCGGCCCGGATGATCGAGCCGGACAGGTCGCCGGAGCCCTTGGGGAAGACGTAGTGGTGGTCCATGGCGGTGGTGACGCCGCCGCGGGCCAGCGTGGCGAGGGAGCCCTGCGCCGCCGCGTAGGTCATCTGCTCGTCGATGCGCGCCCAGGTCGGGTAGAGCGCGACGAGCCAGTTGAAGAGGTTGTGGTCCGTGGCGAGGCCGCGGGTGATCCACTGGTAGAAGTGGTGGTGCGTGTTGACCAGGCCGGGGGTGGCCAGGTGTCCGGTGCCGTCGATGCGGCGGACCACGTTCTCCAGGTTCTCGGGGGCCTTTCCGGCGCCCACCGACTCGATCTTGTTGTCGGCGACGACGATGTGGCCCGAGGTGTACTCGGTGTCACCCGCGTCCACGGTCGCGATGGAACAGTTCTCGATCACGATGCGCGAAGCTGCCACGGCGGTTCCTCGTTCTTCCCATTGGCGGACGGACCCGGGGGTCGAGCGGGGTGACGACCGGGTCCGTGGTGCTGTTGTTGCGCAGATGCCCCCGCTCTCCCCTGGGATCTTGACGCCGGCGCACGCGTCGGGGCTGAGGCGGCAGGACTACTGGATGCAGTCCTACAGGTTGGTGAGGTCCACCGGGATCTTCGGCTCGACTCCGTCACGCAGGACGGTGGCCTCGATCAGGCCGTACGGGCGGTCGGCCGCGAAGTAGACCTCATTGTCGTTCTCGAGCCCGAACGGCTTCAGATCCACCAGGAAGTGGTGCTTGTTCGGGAGCGAGAAGCGGACCTCGTCGATCTCGCTGCGGTTGTTGATGATCCGCGAGCCCATTTGGTACAGGGTCTGCTGGAGGGAGAGCGAGTACGTCTCCGCGAAGGCCTGGAGCATGTGCTTCCTGACCTGGTCGTAGGACTTCTCCCAGTTGGGCATCTTCTGCTCGTCGCCGGACCAGTTGAAGCGCCAGCGGGCGGAGACCTGGGTGGCCAGGATGCGGTCGTAGGCCTCGGGCAGCGTCGTGTACTTGTCCTTGACGTAGCCCCAGAACTCGGAGTTCGTCGAGTTCATCACCACGAGGTCCTTCAGCCCCGAGATGACCTCCCACGACGAACCGTCGTACGTGATCTGGGTGACCCGGGTCTCCTGGCCCTTGCGGACGAAGGAGTGCTTGACCTCGTCGGCGCCGATGAACTTCGAGTTGGCGTCCGAGGTCTCGATGCGCTCCCAGGAGTACTCCTCGATCCGGATGCGCGCCGTCCTGATCGGCTCCTGGCTGGTCACGAAGTGCCGGGCCAGGTGGATGCCGAACTGCTCGGCGGACTCGATGCCGTGCTCCTTGGCGAAGGCGTACACCGTGTTCTTGGTGGTGTCCGTAGGCAGGACGTTCGCGTTGGAGCCCGAGAGGTGGACCTCCTGCATGTCGCCGCTCAGCGCGACCGACACGTTCAGGTCCTTGATGTGGTGCGTGTCGCCGTCGCGGGTGATCTTGACGACGCGGTTCTCGGCCTTGCCGTACTGGTTCTGTCCCAGAATCGTGGGCATGTCTGCTAGCTCCCTCGGTAAACGGAGTAGCCGAACGGGTTGAGCAGCAGCGGTACGTGGTAATGCTCGCCCGGCCTGACGGCGAAGGTGATCGCCACCTCGGGGAAGAACACTCCGGTCGCACCGCTGTCCCGATTCGCGGGGGCGTCCTGCTGCGCATCGGCTTGCTTTTTCTCGAAGTACGACTCCACGGCGAAGTCGAGCCGTACATGGGTCGTCCCCTCCGGCAGCGCCGGAAGGTCCTTGCACCGGCCGTCCGCGTCGGTCGCGGAGCCGCCGATCGCCTGCCAGTCCGCATCCCGGCCACTGCGGGCCGCGAGCTGGACGGCGACGCCCTCGGCGGGGCGTCCGACGCTGGTGTCCAGGATGTGCGTGGACACGGAGGCCGTGGTGTCGGTGCTCATGCTTCATCTTCCTGCTGTACGAGATTGGCCAGACGGATGCGGTTGATCTTGCCCAGCTCGGCGCGGACGATCTCGCGCTCCTGCTCCGGCGAGTTGCCGATCCGTTCCTTGACCGCGTCGCGCATCTGCTCGCCGGTCCTGCCGGTGGCGCAGATGAGGAAGACGTGGCCGAACCTCTCCTGGTACGCCAGGTTCAGTTCGAGCATCTCCTCCTTGAGCTCCTCGGAGGCGCCGGCCATGCCGCGCTGCTCCCGGGAGGAGGTCGGGTCCCCCGGCTTGGGCCGGCCGATCGGAGGATGCCCGGCCATCGCCTCCGCCAGGTCCGCGGTGGTCAGCTCGGCCATGACGGCGTCGCTCGCGGCGAGGAGGTCGGCGAGACTTGCGAAGGGGCGGCGGGCGAGCAGACCGCGCCCCCATGCCGATGAGGCACACGCCTCGTGGAGGGCGGCGGCTGCCGCGTACTCCTCCAGGGCGTTGAACCGGGCGAGGCCCGGTGTCGAGGAACTCGAAGTCACGGGAGCCTCCGTGGCCTTGTTGCTTTACGGGCTGCGGACAGCTAACGCCCTCGGAAACACCACGTCAACACTTTGTTGAAAACTCCGGGTAACAAATACCGTCAGGAGTCCTTCTCACGGTTCAGATAGTTGTAGACGGTGAAGCGGCTCACCCCGAGGGCGCTCGCCACCGTCTCCACGCCGTGCCGCACGGAGAAGGCGCCGCGCGCCTCCAGTATCCGTACGACCTCCTGCTTGGCCTTGCGGTCGAGGTCGGCCAAAGGCTTGCCCCGCTTGCGTTCCAGGGCGGCCAGGATGTGGTCGAGGGAGTCGGCGAGCTGCGGCAGGCGTACGGCCACGACGTCCGCGCCCTCCCAGGACAGCACGACGTCGTCGGCGCCGGCCTGGTCCAGCGGCAGCATCTCGCCACCCATGGCGTCGACGAGCGGCTTGACCGCCGTAAGGAAGGGGTCGTCCCCGAAACCGGTCACTTATCCCCCTCCCCGACCACGTTCACCTGGAGCGAGACCCGTGAGGCCCCCGCCTCCAGCGCCTTGCGCAGCAGCGCGTCGACCGCGCCGAGCACCGCGTCCGCACCACCCTCCGCGGTGTTGCCGAACGGGCCGACGTCCACGGCGTCCAGCTCGGCCGCCTCGATGACCTCACGGGCGACCAGCGCGTGCGGGGGCGCCTCGTCGAGGTCGAAGGGCTCGGTCGTGAACTCCACTCTCAATCGCACGCGCTCAACCTACTGCGCGGTGTCGATTTTCCGGCAGCCCCCTCTTGACAACCCGCGACACACGACGGCAATCTTCCATTAAGCAGAAACGAACTTCCACCATACGGAATCGGTTCGGTCAGCACATCGGAATCGCCGACACGGAAGGGAGCGCCGACCCTCATGCCAGCTTTTAAATCGGGCACAGCCGCGGACCAGCGCTTCAACGTCAACCTGTCGATCCTCTTCACGGAGCTCCCGCTCCTGGAGCGTCCCGCGGCCGCCGCCGCGGCGGGCTTCACGGCGGTCGAGCTGTGGTGGCCCTGGGTCGACTCCCCCACCCCCGAGCAGTCCGAGCTCGACGCCCTGAAGCAGGCGATCGAGGACGCGGGCGTGCAGCTCACGGGCCTGAACTTCTACGCCGGGCAGCTGCCGGGCCCGGACCGCGGCGCCCTGTCGATCCCCGGCGAGGAATCGGTGAAGTTCCACGCCAACATCGATGTGGCGGCGGACTTCGCCCAGTCGCTGGGCTGCAAGGCGCTCAACGCGCTGTACGGCAACCGCGTCGAGGGCGTGGACCCGGCCGAGCAGGACGAACTCGCCCTGGAGAACCTGGTACTGGCCGCCCGCGCGGCCGACCGCATCGGCGCGATCCTGCTGATCGAGACCCTCAACAAGCCCGAGTCACCGCTCTACCCGCTGGTGACCGCCCCGGCCGGCATCGAGATCGTCGACAAGGTCAACGAGGCCACCGGCCTCGGCAACGCCAAGTTCCTCATGGACCTCTACCACCTGTCCATGAACGGCGAGGACCTGCCGTCGGTCATCGAGCAGTACGCCGCCAAGACCGGCCACGTGCAGATCGCCGACAACCCGGGCCGCGGCGCACCGGGCACCGGCTCACTCCCGCTGGAGGACCTCCTCGACCAGCTGAAGAAGGCCGGTTACGAGGGCTGGGTCGGGCTGGAGTACAAGCCGGGCGACCGGCCGAGCGCCGAGTCCTTCGAGTGGCTGCCCGCAGCGGCCCGAGCCGCCCGCTGAGCGGCAACTCACCGACGTATCGCAGCAGTCAGAGAGGCACCCCCATGAGCAATCTTCCCAAGGTCGCATGGATCGGTCTCGGCATCATGGGCTCCCCCATGTCCGAGAACCTGATCAAGGCCGGATACGACGTCACCGGCTTCACCCTGGAGCAGGACAAGCTGGAGCGGCTGGCCGGCGCCGGCGGCACCGCGGCGGGCTCGATCGCCGAGGCCGTGCGGGACGCCGACGTGGTGATCACCATGGTGCCCGCGTCCCCGCACGTCGAGGCCATCGCGTACGGCCCGGACGGCATCCTCGAGAACGCGCGGTCCGGCGCGCTCCTGATCGACATGTCGTCCATCACCCCGCAGACCTCCGTGGACCTCGCGAAGGCCGCCGCGGAGAAGGGCATCCGTGTCCTGGACGCCCCCGTATCGGGTGGCGAGGCCGGTGCCGTCGAGGCGGTGCTGTCGATCATGGTCGGCGGCGAGCAGGCCGACTTCGACGAGGCCGAGCCGGTCTTCGAGGCGCTCGGCAAGACCATCGTGCTGTGCGGTCCGCACGGCTCGGGCCAGACCGTGAAGGCCGCCAACCAGCTGATCGTCGCCGTGAACATCCAGGCGTGCGCCGAGGCCGTGGTCTTCCTGGAGAAGTCCGGCGTGAACCTGACCGCCGCCCTCGACGTCCTCAACGGCGGCCTCGCGGGCTCGACCGTGCTGACGCGGAAGAAGGACAACTTCCTCAACCGCGACTTCAAGCCGGGCTTCCGCATCGACCTGCACCACAAGGACATGGGCATCGTCACGGACGCCGCCCGCAACGTCGGTGCGGCCCTCCCGGTCGGCGCCGTGGTCGCCCAGCTCGTCGCCAGCCTGCGTGCGCAGGGCGACGGCGGCCTGGACCACTCGGCCCTGCTGCGGGCCGTGGAGCGCCTCTCCGGCGCACAGGTCTGAGCCCAGGCCGACACCTTCATCTTCGAAACTTCCGGGCCACGGCGGCGCTGACACCTGTCCTGTCGCGCCCATGCGCCGCCGTGGCCCGGATTCACACCCTGGACTTCAACAAACTGTTGACGTCCGGATCGCCCCGAACCTAGGCTCCACCAAGCGGAAGCTCCACCAAGCGGAAGAAGATTTCCACTAGCCCCGCTGCCCTCTCGTACGGAAGGTCACGATGTCGAAGCGCGTGCTTACGACCGAGTCCGGCGCTCCGGTCGCCGACAACCAGAACTCCGCCACCGCCGGCGCAGGCGGCCCGCTGCTCCTCCAGGACCAGCACCTCCTGGAGAAGCTCGCCCGGTTCAACCGCGAGCGCATCCCGGAGCGCGTGGTGCACGCCCGCGGCTCCGGGGCGTACGGCTACTTCGAGGTCACCGACGACGTCACCGGCTTCACCCACGCCGACTTCCTGAACAGCGTCGGCAAGCGCACCGAGGTCTTCCTGCGCTTCTCCACGGTGGCCGACAACCTCGGCGGCGCGGACGCGGTCCGTGACCCCCGCGGTTTCGCGCTGAAGTTCTACACGGGGGAAGGGAACTACGACCTCGTCGGGAACAACACCCCGGTCTTCTTCATCAAGGACCCGATCAAGTTCCCCGACTTCATCCACTCCCAGAAGCGCGACCCGTTCACGGGCAGGCAGGAGCCGGACAACGTCTGGGACTTCTGGGCGCACGCCCCCGAGGCGACGCACCAGATCACCTGGCTGATGGGCGACCGCGGCATCCCGGCCTCCTACCGCCACATGAACGGCTACGGCTCGCACACCTACCAGTGGACGAACGCCGAGGGCGAGGCCTTCTTCGTCAAGTACCACTTCAAGACGAACCAGGGCATCCGGAGCCTGTCGAGCGAGCAGGGCGCGGAGATCGCGGGCAAGGACCCCAACTCCCACCAGACGGACCTGCTCCAGGCCATCGAGCGGGGCGTCAACCCGTCCTGGACGCTGCACGTCCAGATCATGCCTGCGGCGGACGCGGCGGACTACCGCTTCAACCCCTTCGACCTCACCAAGGTGTGGCCGCACCAGGACTACCCGCTGCAGCGCGTGGGCCGGCTGGTCCTGGACCGCAACCCCGACAACGTCTTCGCCGAGGTCGAGCAGGCCGCGTTCTCCCCCAACAACTTCGTGCCGGGCATCGGCCCCTCGCCGGACAAGATGCTCCAGGGCCGCCTGTTCGCGTACGCCGACGCGCACCGCTACCGCCTGGGCGTCAACCACACGCTGCTCGCGGTGAACGCCCCGAAGGCGACCGTCGCGAACAACTACGGCCGTGACGGCTTCATGGCTTCCAACGCGCAGGGCCGCGCCGCGAAGAACTACGAGCCGAACTCCTACGACGGCCCGGCCGAGACCGGCCGCCCGCTGTCGGCGCCGCTCGCGGTGCACGGCCACACGGGCACGCACGAGGCCCCGCTCCACACCAAGGACGACCACTTCTTCCAGGCGGGCGAGCTGTACCGCCTGATGTCCGCGGAGGAGAAGTCCCGTCTGATCGCGAACATCGCCGGCGGCCTCTCGCAGGTCTCCCGCGACGACGTGATCGAGAAGAACCTCGCCCACTTCCACGCCGCCGACCCGGAGTACGGCAGGCGCGTGGCGGAGGCGGTCCGCGCCCTGCGCGAGGACTGAGCCTCAACTCAAGGGCTGCGTCCGGGATCTGACGGGAGGTCGGACACCGGACGCGCGCCCGCCACGACCGTGAACCCGGATGAGGGGTGGTCACACGGTCCACAGGCGGGCAGGCCGAGGACCGCGGCGGCGTGCGAGCCAGTGCGGTGGTGAAGGTCCCGGTGCCCCCTTCTCGACCTGAGGGAAGGCGGCCCCGGTTCCATCGCACCCGCCGCGGTCCCAGCCACACGGCACGATCACCGGCTCCCGGCCGTACGGCACGACCAGCCATATGGCACCACCACCAGCCCCGTCCGGCGGCGCGAATGTCCTGTCGCGCCCAGCCTCGCGCCGTCGGACGGCAACAAGCTCACAGATCACCGGTCGGAGCGCCGGGTACGGACGGTCCCGTACCCGGCGCTCTGTCGTGCTCTCCGGGTGCGGTTTCCAGCGCCGCGCAGGAGCCTGAAGGCATGGACTATCCCAGCATCGTTGTGCACACCCCGGGTCTGGACGGGTCGCGGCGGGTCACCGCGGGGGACGAGACACTCGGTGTCGCCTATCACCTCGATGACGTCGTCGACATCCTGCGCCGGGCGGACGTCGACCTCGACGAGATCGAGGTCGAGGAGAGCGACATCATCGACTGGCAGGGCGGCGGCCCCGACGACTGGCCGGGACTGTCGGAACACCACGAACCCTGAGCCCCACCCGGCACCCCGGTGGGCCTGCGCCCCGGTGCGCCCGGTACGTACGCCGTACGCCACCGGGCGTAGGGGGCCTACGGAACCCTCAAATCTACCTCTGAGCAATGTCCCGGGCCTTCAACTCCCCCCGGTTCAGGGCGCATTCTCAGCACACGGAGCCCGCCGGCACGGGGGCGGCGGGCCTCGCGCGGGGGACGCCATGGGTGGGGGAACCCATGGCATGCGGAAGGGGCGGCTCACCCCCGGGTGAGCCGCCCCTTGTCGGATCCTGCGTACCTGATCCCGCGTGTCAGACCTTCAGCGTCCTGATCGAGGTGGGCGCATGGCCCGGCTCGGTCGCGATCTCCTCGAACTCGACGACGTTGCTGATGTCGTTCGTCTTGCTCATCGCGATGTTGGTGACGCGCTCCAGGATCGCCTCGACGACGACGGGGACCTGGAACTCGGCGGCGAGCTTCTTGGCCTGCTCGAACGCGGCGCCCAGCTCGCTGGGGTCGGTGACACGGATCGCCTTGCAGCCGAGGCCTTCGACGACCTTGATGTGGTCGACGCCGTAGACGCCCAGCTCCGGCGAGTTGATGTTCTCGAACTCCAGGTTGACCTGGAAGTTGATGTCCAGGCCGATCTGCGCCTGGCGGATAAGGCCCAAGTAGGCGTTGTTCACCAGGACATGGACGTACGGGATCCGGTGCTGGGCTCCGACGGCCAGTTCCTCCAGCATGAACTGGAAGTCGTAGTCGCCGGAGAGCGCGACGACCTGGGCCTCGGGGTCGGCCTTGGCGACACCGAGCGCGGCCGGGATGGTCCAGCCGAGCGGGCCCGCCTGGCCGCAGTTGATCCAGTGCCGCGGCCGGTAGACGTGCAGCATCTGGGCGCCGGCGATCTGCGAGAGGCCGATGGTGGTGACGTACCGGGTCTCAGGGCCGAAGGCCTTGTTCATCTCCTCGTAGACGCGCTGCGGCTTCATCGGGATGTTGTCGAAGTGCGTACGGCGCTGCAGAGTCGCCCGCTTCTCCTGTGCGGAGGCGGCCCACTCGCTGCGGTCCGGCAGCCTGCCCTCGTCCTTGAGCTCGCGCGCGACCTCGACGAACAGCTTCAGCGCCGCCTTGGCGTCGGAGGCGATGCCGTAGTCCGGGGCGAAGATCTTGCCGATCTGGGTGGGCTCGATGTCGACGTGCACGAACTTGCGGCCCGCGGTGTAGACGTCCAGCTTGCCGGTGTGGCGGTTGGCCCAGCGGTTGCCGATGCCGAGGACGAAGTCGGACTCCAGGAAGGTGGCGTTGCCGTAGCGGTGCGAGGTCTGCAGGCCCACCATGCCGGCGTTCAGGTCGTGGTCGTCGGGGAGGATGCCCCAGCCCATGAGGGTCGGCACGACCGGGATGCCCGTCAACTCGGCGAACTCGACGAGGAGTTCGGCGGCGTCGGCGTTGATGACACCGCCGCCGGCGACGATCAGCGGCCGCTCGGACTCGTTCAGCAGCCCGATCGCCTTCTCGATCTGGGCGCGGGTAGCGGCGGGCTTGTATGCCTGCAGCGGCTCGTACGTCTCCGGGTCGAACTCGATCTCGGCGAGCTGGACGTCGATGGGCAGGTCGATGAGGACCGGGCCCGGACGACCCGAGCGCATGAGGTGGAAGGCCTGCTGGAAGACGCCGGGGACCTGGGCCGGTTCGAGGACCGTGATCGCCATCTTCGTCACCGGCTTGGCGATGGAGGCGATGTCGACGGCCTGGAAGTCCTCTTTGTGGATCACGGCGGTCGGAGCCTGGCCGGTGATGCAGAGGATCGGGATCGAGTCGCCGGTGGCGGAGTACAGCCCGGTGATCATGTCGGTGCCGGCCGGTCCCGAGGTACCGATGCAGACGCCGATGTTGCCCGGGTGGGTCCGGGTGTAGCCCTCCGCCATGTGCGAGGCACCCTCGACATGGCGGGCGAGGGTGTGGTTGATCCCGCCGGCTGCCTGGAGGGCCGCGTAGAAGGGGTTGATCGCCGCGCCCGGGACGCCGAACGCGTTGCTGACGCCCTCGCGCTTGAGGATCTCGACTGCCGCGCGGGCAGCGGTCATACGAGCCATGGAGTACTCCTGCTTCGGCTGTCGGATTCGCGCTCCCGTCGCGCCCGCGGAGAGCTGGTGATTCCGTTCACGGTTCCGCAGCGGTCTCCCTGTCCGAATTCCGTATTGCGGAAACTAACTTCTACTATCTGGAAGCAATGTAGGCGGGGGTGCCGAGGGGCGTCAAGAGTGGACGGGGGCGGGATCCGTCGAGGACCCGCGGAAAGGGTGAGAAGCGGAATCCGGCGGGGGCTGTCGAACCGTTTCGCTGTCGGAGGGCCCCTCCCTGGAGGACGATGGACGCGCTGTCCTGACGTGACGACGTCCTGGAGTGGGTCATGGCCGAGAGCGTGCCGGTGCGGTGCCCGGCCTGCCGCCGCGAGCATCTGTACGCGGCGCCGACCTACCCGTGCGTGTGCGGCGCCCCCGTCACACCCCCGCTGGACCGCCTCGCGGAACCGGCACCGGTCGGCCGGCGCACCTGGGACGAGGACTGGGTCACGGTCCGCTGCGAGGCCTGCGACCGCGAGGACCAGTGGCCCGCTCCGGAGCTGGGCTGCTCCTGCGGGACGGCGCTGCGGATTCCGGTACGAGGGGTACGGCGACCGCAGCGGGCGCAGCTCGCGCCGGGCGCCGTCGGCGAGGCGAATCACGACACGGACGAGGACACCGGCGCCGGAAGCGCCCCGGACACACGCCCGCACCCGGACATCCCCGACTCCCGCCCCCAGCCGCCCGACGCCACCTCGCCACAACCCCGCCCGGCGTTCCAGCCGGTCACCATCCGCACGGCCCGGGACGCCGTCACGGCCGCCGCGCTGTACCTTCGCTGGCTCGGCTACCGGGACATCAGGCGGGCGGACCAGCGGCCCCCGACGGGGATCGGCCTTGCCGCCCGCGGGATCCTGGCCCAGGTGGACCCCACGGTCCGCCCCGCCTCGCTGCGCGACGTGGAGTGCCTGTGGCTGACGGCGATGACGGAGTCCGCGGGATGTGTCTACTTCTCCCTCTCGGGCTTCGCGGACGACGCCCGGGCCCGCGCCGACAGCCTCGGCGTCCCCCTCTTCGTCCTGGACCTCACGGGCACTCCGCAGCCCGTGAACAGCCCCGCCGACGAGCTCATGGCCGACGGGGCCTGACCGCCGTCGGCCCGCGAGCCGTGCCTACTCCCCGTACGACTGCCGCAGCTCGATCTTGCGCACCTTCCCCGACACCGTCATCGGGAAGGACTCCAGGATCCGCAGCAGGCTCGGGATCTTGTAGTGCGCCAGCCGCCCCTCGCAGAAGGTCCGCAGCTCCTCCAGCGTCGGCGGGTCGGCCAGGTCGCGCGGGATGACGCAGGCGAGCACCTCCTCGCCGTAGCGCTCATGGGGTACTCCGACCACCTGGACGTCGGCGATCTTCGGGTGGGCGTACAGGAACTCCTCGATCTCGCGCGGGTAGATGTTCTCGCCGCCCCGGATGATCATGTCCTTGATGCGCCCGACGATCTCGACGTAGCCGTCCTCGCGCATCACGGCGAGGTCGCCCGTGTGCATCCAGCGCTCCGCGTCGACGGCCTCCGCGGTCTTCTCGGGCTCGTTCCAGTAGCCGAGCATCACGCTGTAGCCGCGGGTGCACAGTTCGCCCGCCGAGCCGCGCGGCAGGGTCGCCCCGTCCACCGGGTCGACCACCTGCACCTCGATGTGCGGAAGGACCCGCCCGACCGTGCCGGTGCGGTGCTCCAGGTCGTCGTCCCTGCGGGTCTGCAGCGACACCGGCGAGGTCTCCGTCATGCCGTAGCAGATGGACACCTCCGCCATGTGCATCTCGGCGACCACCCGCTTCATCACCTCGACGGGGCAGGGCGAGCCCGCCATGATGCCGGTGCGCAGCGACGACAGGTCGTGCGTCGCGAAGTCGGCGAGGTTCAACTCCGCGATGAACATGGTGGGTACGCCGTAGAGGGACGTACAGCGCTCCTGCTGGACGGCGCGCAGGGTCGCCGCCGGGTCGAAGGAGGGCGCGGGGATGACCATGCACGCGCCGTGCGAGGTCGCGGCGAGATTGCCCATCACCATGCCGAAGCAGTGGTAGAAGGGCACGGGGATGCAGACCCGGTCCTGCTCGGAGTAGGCGATCAACTCCCCCACGAAATAGCCGTTGTTGAGGATGTTGCGGTGGGAGAGCGTGGCCCCCTTGGGGAAGCCCGTCGTGCCCGAGGTGTACTGGATGTTGATCGGGTCGTCGCCGGACAGCTCGCTCGCACGGATCCGGAGGCCCTCGGAGAGTTCGGGGGTGGAGCGGCCGAGCAGCTCGTCCCAGCCGGCGTCGCCGAAGTACACGGTCTCCCTCAACTGCGGGCACGCGCCCCGCACTTGCTCGACCATCCCCCGGTAGTCGCTCGACTTGTGGCTGAGCGAGGCGAACAGCAGCGAGATCCCGGCCTGGTTGAGGACGTACTCGACCTCGTGGGTGCGGTAGGCCGGGTTGATGTTCACCATGACCGCGCCGATGCGGGCGGTGGCGTACTGGACCAGGACCCACTCCGGGCAGTTGACCGCCCAGATGCCGACGCGGTCGCCCTTGGCCACCCCACTGGCGAGCAGCGCGCACGCCAACCGGTCGACGTCCGCGGCGAATTGGGCATACGTCCAGCGCCGCCCGGACGGCACGTCGACGAGCGCCTCCCGGCCGGGCCAGGCCGCGACCGCCCGGTCCAGGTTCGCCCCGATCGTGTCACCCAGCAACGCGGTCGCGCTCGTCCCCTGCGCGTACGACGGCTCACTCACCGGAAGTCCTCCTCGCGGTACTCGGCGTCCGAGCCCGCGGCCGTGGCCTCGCGCAGCTCGATGCGGCGGATCTTGCCGGACACGGTCTTGGGGAGTTCGCCGAACTCCAGTCGGCGCAGGCGCTTGTACGGGGCGAGGACCGTGCGGGAGTGCTCGAAGAGGACCTTGGCGGTGTCGGGGCCCGGCTCCCAGCCCGCGGCGAGGACGACGTACGCCTTGGGAACCGCGAGGCGCAGTTCGTCCGGCGCGGGCACGACGGCCGCCTCGGCCACCGCCTCGTGCTCCAGGAGCGCGCTCTCCAGCTCGAAGGGCGAGATCTTGTAGTCGGAGGCCTTGAACACGTCGTCCGAGCGGCCGACGTAGGTGATGTAGCCGTCCGCGTCGCGCGAACCGATGTCGCCGGTGCGGTAGTAGCCGCCCGCCATGGCCTCGGCGGTGAGGTCGGGGTCGCCGTGGTAGCCGGTCATCAGGCCCACGGGTTTCAGCGACAGGTCGAGCGAGATCTCGCCCTCGTCCGCGCCCGGCGCACCGGACACCGGGTCGAGCAGTTCGACGCGGAACCCGGGGCTCGGCCGTCCCATCGAGCCCGTCTTGAGTGGCTGACCGGGGCTGTTGGAGACCTGGACCGCGGTCTCCGTCTGCCCGAAACCGTCCCGGATGGTGACGCCCCAGGCGCGCCGCACCTGCTCGATGACCTCGGGGTTCAGGGGCTCCCCCGCGGCGACCGCCTCGCGCGGCGGGGTACGCAGCTGGGACAGGTCGGCCTGGATGAGCATGCGCCAGACGGTGGGCGGGGCACAGAAGGTGGTGACGCCCGCCCGGTCCATCTCCGCCATCAGCCGGGCCGCGTCGAAGCGCGTGTAGTTGTGGATGAAGACGGTCGCCTCCGCACTCCAGGGCGCGAAGAGGTTGGACCAGGCGTGCTTGGCCCAGCCGGGCGAGGAGATGTTCAGGTGCACGTCGCCGGGCTCGATCCCGATCCAGTACATGGTCGCCAGATGGCCGACCGGGTACGAGACGTGGGTGTGCTCGACGAGCTTGGGGCGGGCCGTCGTACCGGAGGTGAAGTAGAGCATCAGCGGGTCGTCCGCGTGGGTGACGCCGTCGGGCTCGAAGGTCTCGGGGGCGCCTTGGACATCGTCGTACGACAGCCAGCCGGTGGAGCCGCCGTCCACGACGATCCGGGTGTAGTCGCCGGGCACCTCGTCGAACTTCGCCGTGTCCTGCGGCCCCACGATCACATGTCGGGCCCTGCCCCGCTCGATGCGGTCGCGCAGGTCCAGCGGGCCGAGCAGCGGTGTCGCGGGGATCACCACGGCCCTCAGCTTCATCGCGGCAAGGGCGACCTCCCAGAGCTCGACCTGGTTGCCGAGCATGACGAGGATGCGGTCCTCCGCCCGTACGCCGTGCTCCCGCAGCCAGTTCGCGGTCCGGTCGGAGCGTGCGGACAGCTCCGCGAAGGAGAAGCGGGTGCCGAGTCCGTCCTCCTCGACGATGTGCAGGGCGGTGCGGTCGTTGCCGCGTGCGATGACGTCGAACCAGTCGAGTGCCCAGTTGAAGCGCTCCGGGCGGGGCCAGTCGAAGCCCTCGTAGGCCGTGGCATAGTCCTCGCGGTGCGCCAGCAGGAAGTCCCGCGCGGTACGGAACTGATCCGTCGCGCTCGTCGTCACCGTCATGTGTCCTCCTCATGGCCGGACCGTCGCCGCCTAACATCGTGTATTCCGTGATGCAGGTCTCACCACCCCCGAACGGGGGGTGCGCCGCGATGAAGGGGCGAGCAGGTGGCAGCAGACACAGCCGAGGCGGTGGAGATGCGTGGTGCGCTGGTACGGCTGCGGCGCATGACAGGACTGCCGGTCGCCTTCGGCGGCCTGGTCGAGTCCGGGCGCCAGCAGGTGCGCATCAGCCAGCTCAGCGGTACGGCGACGCCCGCGCTCAGCGCGCTCGCGGTGTCGTCGGGCAACGGCCTGGGCGGCAAGGCGGTGGCGCTGGCCCGGCCGTGCGCGGTGACCGACTACTCGACCTCGCGGCAGATCAGCCACGAGTACGACGTGGCGGTCGCCACGGAGGGACTGCACTCCGTCCTCGCGGTCCCCGTGGTCGTACGACGCCGGGTGCGCGGTGTGCTGTACGGCGCCCTGCGCACGGCCCAGCCGCTGGGCGACCGCACGCTCGGCGCGGCGGTGGCGGCGGCCCGTGACATGGAACAGGCGCTCGTCGTACGGGACGAGGTGCGGGAGCTGCTGGCCCTCGCGCGGGAACCCGGCCCCGGGGTGGGGGACGCCGCGTGGGAGGAGGTGCGCGAGGCCCACGGGGCGCTGCGCGCGCTGGCGCCGCGGATTCTCGACCCCGCGCTGCGGGGCGAACTCCTCTCCGTCTGCGGGCGGCTGGCCGACGCGGTGTCGCCGGGGCCGGGCTCCCACGACGTGGGCCTGACACCGCGCGAGGTGGACGTCCTGTCCTGTGTCGCGGCCGGCGCGACGAACGCGGGCGCCGCGGAGCGGCTCGGGCTGCGCCCGGAGACCGTGAAGGGATACCTGCGGTCGGCCATGCGCAAGCTGGGCGCCCACACCCGGTGGGAGGCGGTCGTCGCGGCGCGCCGGGCCGGGCTGTTGCCGTAGGTCTGCCGCCGTAGGGGCGTCGACTTCGGGCGTTTCTGGCGATTTCTCATTCAATCGGGAGCGCTCTGAAATGCCTTATACCGAGCCCTTGTTATTTCCCTCACCATCCCGACCGCCCTTAATTCAAAGAGACATTGCCTAATATTGGTCAGGACACGACACACGAGGGGAGCGGTGACCGTGCGAGGGGACTTCAAGGAACCTGCGAGACCCCGCCCCGACCTGGTCATCGGCCGGGAGGAGCTCTTCACCGGGGCGCGTGATCAGCTCTCCGGCGGCGGGAGTGTGCTCGTGCACGGCCCGGCGGGAATAGGAAAGTCGACCGTCCTGCGGGCGTTGGCAGCGGAATACACCGAATCTGCACGAACTGTGTTGCGCTGCTCGGCCACCGAGTCCGAATCCCACCTCCCCTTCCTCGCACTGACCGACCTCCTCGGTCTGGTCGTGGACGAGGTCTCCGCGCAACTGCCCGCCCCGCAGCGCACCGCCCTGGAATCGGCGCTCACCGGCCGCGGCGAATCCACCCTGCAACGCGACGGGCTCGCGCTGCGGCTCGCGGTCCTGTCGGTGTTCCGTTCCCTGGCCACCCAGGGCCCCGTGCTGATCGTCGCCGACGACCTGCAGTGGCTGGACCCGGCCAGCGCCGAACTGCTCGGCTTCGCCGCCCGCCGGCTCGGTGGCATGCCGGTACGGATGCTGTGCGCCGTACGCACCGAAACGGAACCGCCGGGGCAGCAGCACGACCGGTATCTACGCGCGTCCCCACCGGACACCCTCGCCGTGCGGCTCAACCCGCTCACCCGGGCGGACGTCGCCGAACTCCTCGGCCGGCGCGGCTACACCGGCCTGCCCCGCTCGATCGTGCGGGACATCCACCGCACCAGCGGCGGCAACCCGCTCTTCGCGCTGGAACTGGGCCGCGCCCTCGCCGAGAGCCCGACCCCGCCGAGCCCCGGCGAACCCCTGCCGGTGCCGACCTCGCTGAGCGCACTCGTCCTCAGCCGCCTTGAGATGCTCTCCGCGGAAGCCCGCCGCACCCTGCTCGTGGCGAGCGCGGGAGCCCGGCCCACGCTGGCGCTGCTGCACGCCGCGGGGCGCGAGAACGCCGAGGCGGAGACGGCCTCGGCGGCCGCGCTCGGCCTGCTGGCGACGGAGCGCGAGGCCTCTCCGGTCATCCGGTTCGCACATCCCCTGGTCTCCGCCGCCCTCTACGCGGAGGCGACCGCGCAGGAGCGGCGCGCCGCCCATGCCGCGCTGTCCACGGCCGCCTCCGATCCCATCGAGCGGGCCCGGCACCTCGCCCTGGCAGCCACGGGCACGGACCCGGGCGTCGCCGCCCGGCTCGGCGAGGCCGCGGCGGCGGCCCGGGACCGCGGCGCACCCTCGGTCGCCGCCGGGCTCGGGCTGCTGGCTGCCCGGCACACCCCGGCGGACGCCGTGCCCGGCCCGGACGAGCGCAGACTGCAGGCCGCCGAGGACGCGCTCACGGCCGGCGAGACGGACCTCGCCCGGGACATCGCACGCCAGGTACTGGCTCGTGCCACCGCGCCCGCCGACCGGGTGCGGGCCTGGATGGTCGTCATCGACGCGGCCGGGCACTCCATGGCCGAGATCGACGCCGTCTTCCCGCAGGCGCTCGCGGACGCGGGCGACGACCCGCGGCTGCTCGCCCTCGTCCGCTACCAACTGGCCTGGCGCGCCCTGCTGATGGAGGGCGAGATGGCCAAGGCCCGCGAGGAGGCCGCCCGCGCCGCGGGGCTCGCGGCCCGTGCCGGGGACCGGCCCACCGAACTCCTCGCGCTGGGCTTCCAGGCGCAGATGGAGACCCTGATGGGGCACCCGGGCGCCCCGGCGACCATCCAGCGGGCGATGCGCGAGCCGCAGGACCCCCGGGTCGCGTGCGACCACAACGGCGCCGGTGCCGCCCGCTTCCGCTGGCTGATCATGGGCGACCAGCTCGCCGAGGCCCGTACGACCATCACCGCGCTGCTGCGCGAGGTGCGGCGGCGCGGGATGGTCGAGAGCGAGGTGCACTTCCTGCGCGGCCTCGCCGAGACCGAGCTGCGCTCCGGACACTGCGGCCGGGCCCTCGACCTCGCCCGCGAGAGCCTGCGCCTCGCCCGCGACACCGGGATCGGCGAGGCGGCCACCGCGATGTTCACCTCGCTCGCCGAGGCCGCGGGCGGCGACGTGGACCGGGCGCTCGCGCTGGCCCGGGAGGCGGTGGACCGCGCGGAGGAGGACGGCGACTTGATCTACCTCTCGCGTGCCCTCGGCGCCCTCGGCCACGCTCAGCTCGTGGCGGGGGACGCGTCGGCGACGGTCCAGTCCCTGCGGCGCGTACGGGAGTTGGAGGAGGGCCTCGGGGTCACCGATCCCGCACGGGGCCGCTGGCACGGGGATCTCGCCGAGGCGCTGGTGCGGATCGGCGAACCGGTGGAGGCGCAGGACGTCATCGACGCGACGCGGGAACGGGCGCTGCGGCTCGGCCGGGAAAGCGTGCTCGCCGTGCTCGACCGCGCCGAGGCCCTCGTACGCGCCGCACGTGGCGAACAGGGCCCCGCCACCCGGCAGTTGACCGCGGCCCAGGACCGGCTCGGCAAGCTGGGCTACGGCCTCGAGGAGGCGCGGGCCGCGTACGCCCTCGCCGGACTGCGCACCCTGCGGCCAGGGCCCACCTCGTACGACGAGGCGACCCGGCTCTTCCGCCGCTGCCGCGCCCTGCCGTGGCTGCGCCAGGTCGAGACGGCCTCCGCGGCCCACCCGGCCCCGTCGCCCCTCGCGTCCGCCGCGTCCGCCGCGCTCGACTCCCTCGCCTCCGCCGCCCTCGACAGCCTCGCCTCGACGGAACGGCAGGTCGCCGCGCTCGTCATGGAGGGCGCCACGAACCGCGAGATCGCCGCGCGCCTGTTCATCAGTGTGAAGACGGTGGAGGCCACACTGACGCGGGTGTACCGGAAATTGGGTATCCGCTCGCGGGTGGACATAGTCCGGCTGGCGGTCGGGCACCGGCCGGGCTGACGTTCCGTCGTACCGGCCGACGTTCCGTCGTACGGGCTGACGTTCCGTCGCAACCGGGGCGGAGGGGCACCCTCTGCCCCGGTACGGGACCAACCGGACGGAATCACAGGCTAAACCCAGCCGCCGCACAGCAAGGGTTATCCCTCCCCCAACTCCCCTAGGGGCTTCCCTCATTGGGGATGGAGGGGTACCGCTTCTAGCCTGATCCCAGTGCCGCTCGCCCGGGCACACGGCACCGGCCCGCCGGCGCCGTGCAGCACCCCCCACACCCGCGCGTCCCCCACCGGCAATTTCCGAGGAGATCCATGTTCGGGCTCAACCGCGCCAAGAAGACCGCCGCCGCCTGTGTGGCGACCGCTGCCGCCGCGACGGCACTGCTGGGCGCGCCCAGTGCCGTCGCCGCTCCCCAGCCCATCGTCGGCGGCTCGACGACCACCACCACCGCGTACCCGTTCATGATGCAGATCACGGACGCCTCGCAGAACCAGTTCTGCGGCGGCACCCTGGTCTCGGCGACGAAGGTCGTCACCGCCGCCCACTGCATGGTCGGCGAAACCACCAGCAGCGTCCGCGTGGTCGGCGGCCGTACGTACCTCAACGGCACGAACGGCACAGTCAGCAGAGTCAGCAAGATCTGGGTCAACCCCGACTACACGGACGCCACCAACGGCGACGACGTGGCCGTACTGACCTTGTCGACCGCGATGTCGTACACCCCCGCGTCGTACGTCTCCTCCTCGCAGACCAGCGTGTACGCGACCGGCGCCACCGCCCGCATCATCGGCTGGGGCACCACCTCGGCCGGCGGCAGCTCCTCCAACCAGCTGCGGACCGCGACCGTCCCGATCGTCTCCAACACCAGCTGCGCGAGCTCGTACGGCTCCGACTTCATCGCCAGTGACATGGTCTGCGCCGGATACACCTCCGGCGGCGTCGACACCTGCCAGGGCGACAGCGGCGGCCCGCTGATCATCGGCGGCGTCCTGGCAGGCATCACCTCCTGGGGCGAAGGCTGCGCCGAGGCCGGCTACCCGGGTGTCTACACCCGCCTGACGACCTTCTCCAGCCTGGTGACCGCGCAGGTCAACTCGTAACCGACCGGCATTCCAACTCGCGGTCACCGATGAACTCCTGAGTATCCCTCAGGTGCAAGCCGGGGGGCGTTGCGGGCCTCCACGAGCGGCCCGCAACGCCCCCTATCCACTTACCCGCCCGTCGGCGGTTCGGCTTCCCCCACAGCCCGAGCCGCCGACGGGCACACGTCCGTCGGGCTCCTGGTTCTCCTTGACCCCGGCTGCGGGCGGCCTGCTTGAATGGCCCCCATGGTGTCCACGGACCGTTTTCTCGCCTTCGCCGCGATGTCGCTCCTGGTGATCGTCATCCCGGGGCCCAGCGTGCTGTTCGTCATCGGACGGGCGCTCGCGCACGGCCGCCGCACCGCGGTGGCGACGGCCCTTGGCAACGTCGTCGGCTCGTACCTGCTGGTCGTCGCGGTCGCCTTCGGCATCGGTTCGCTGGTCGAACGCTCGGTGACGGTCTACCTGGCGGTGAAGCTGGCCGGTGCCGCGTACCTCGTGTTCCTCGGCGTACAGGCGTTCCGGCACCGCAAGGAGCTGAACGCCTCGGCGATCACGACCCGGGACACCTCCCCGGCCCGCGGAGATCTCCGCACGGTCCTCGACGGCGTACTGGTCGGCGTCACCAACCCCAAGGGCATCGTCTTCTTCGCCGCGGTACTCCCCCAGTTCGTGGACCACTCGGCGGGCCGACTCCCCCTGCAGATGCTCCTGCTGGGCCTGATCCCGATCTCCATCGGCCTCGTCACGGACACCCTGTGGGGCCTCACCGCGTCGGCGGCCCGCACCTGGTTCGCCCGCTCGGACCGACGGCTGTCGCTGATCGGCGGCACGGGCGGGTGCGCGATGATCGGGCTGGGGGTTACGGTCGCGGTCACGGGGCGGGACTGAGCCCCATCGGTGACGGACCGGGGCTGAGGCCCATCGGTGACGGGTTGGGGCCGGGCCCCTACTTGACGACCGTCCCGAAGCGGATGTCATAAGAGGCCGCGGTCGAGCCGGTCATCGTCTCCATCATCCGCTCGGCCTCTCCCACCACCTCTTCACGTCGGCTCTTCGTCAGCGTGTGGAAGAGCTCGATCGTGAGGACCTCCCCCTCCAGCCGCCATACGCCCGTCAGGAAACCGTCGACGAGCAGCACGCAGTAGGCCTGGTTGCCCTTCCACGTCCGGCCCTTGAGGTCGGCGGACCCCAGCCGGGAGCGGTCGGCGTGCGAGAGGAACAGGTTGTCGAACTCGGGGAGGAAGCGCGGCGGGGCCGGGGTGTCGGCGTCCGGGCGAGGCGCGTCCGGGAGGTCGAAGAGCTCGACGCCGTTCTCGTCGCGGAAGGTGAGCAGCTGGGGCCTGAGCCGTTCGAAGGCGTCGCGCAGCCGGGTCAGGCCCGCCCAGGTCTGCATGTCCTTGACGGAGGCGGGCCCGAAGGCGGCGAGGTAGCGCAGGACGGTCGCGTCGGGGGCGGGCGCCGGCTCGGACGGGCGGCCGAGCCAGTGCTCGGCGGTGGTGAGCGTGACCTGGCCGCTCCGGCCCCACAGTCCGCGCGGGGTGACCTGGACGAGCGGCAGCCGGCAGCGGGCGGCGACCGAGAGCGCGAACGGGTCGGCGTCGGGCCACTCGACGAGCAGCGCCTCACGCAACTGCTTCATGGTGCGCGGCTCGGCCTCCACGAGCTCCCGGCTGATCGAGGCGAGCCGGTCCAGGTCGACGCCTTCGAGCCCCTTGCGGAACTGGTGGAGTTCCCGGTCGCGCGCGGCCTGTACGAGCGGGCGCAGGGTGAGGGCGTCGTCGGCGGTGTGGGTGTGGATGGTGGAGCGCATGGTGACGAGGCGTACGACCTCACGGTCGGCCATGAGCTGCGACAACGCCTCGGGGGTGAAGCCCGCCAGCCGGGCGGCGAGCGCGTAGTACGGCGGCTTGACGTTCTGCGCCTGAAGGCCGAGGAGGTGCTCGACGGCCTCCCTGGCACCCAGGGCGGACCGGCTCAGGAGGAGCTGCCGGGCGAGGGTCGCGCGGTTGAGGGCGCGGGGGCCGAGCACGGGTGCCGCAGAGGTCTTCTTCGTCATGCTCCGCACGTTAGCGGGACTTGCGGACAGGTTCTGTCCTCATTTCGCGGAGAATCCCTACCCTGGCGGTGCCACACCCCCGCGCCGAGGACATTTGACCCGTATATCCTGCTCCGTGATCGCAGAGACGTACGTTCGACCGCGTCTGTGCGTCACGCGCCACGTTCATGCTCCACGTCATGCTCCACGTTCGTGCTTCAGGCTCCATGCGACGACAGAGGACAGGGGAGGCAGCCGCGATGTCCGAGCGACGTGCCCGCCCAGCCGCGAAGGGCGCCAAGAAATCCGTCTGGCGACGCGCACTCACCCCACCGGCCCCGCCGTCGGCGCAGCCCCCGGCGCCCCGCCCCGACCCTCCGTCACCGGAACCCGCCGACGCAGGCAGCGTCGTACAGGCGGCGCTCTACCGTGACGGCGTACGCGTCTCGACCCCGAAGTCCCTGTCCGACACCTTCCGTGAGCTGCGCGAGCAGCCGGACGGCATGGCGTGGATCGGCCTGGCCCGCCCGACGGAAACCGAACTCCTCTCTCTGGCCGCCGAGTTCGACCTGCACCCGCTCGCCGTCGAGGACGCGATGGAGGCGCACCAGCGTCCGAAGCTGGAGCGCTACGGCGAGACGCTCTTCGTCGTCCTGAGTGCCGCGCGCTATCTGGACGCGCTGGAGGAGGTCGACTTCGGCGAGCTGCACGTGTTCGTGGGCCCCGACTTCGTGATCACGGTCCGGCACGGCGCGGCGCCGGACCTCTCGGCGGTGCGCCGCCGCATGGAGGACACCCCGGAGCTCCTGAAGCTCGGCCCGGAGGCCGTCCTCTACGCAATCCTCGACTCCGTGGTCGACGGCTACGTCCCGGTCGTGACCGGCGTCCAGACCGACATCGACGAGATCGAGACCGAGGTCTTCCGCGGCGACCCCGCGGTGTCCCGCCGTATCTACGAACTCTCCCGGGAAATGGTCGAGTTCCAGCGCGCCACCCGCCCTCTGGTCGGCATGCTGCACGCCCTCATGGCCGGCTTCGCCAAGTACCGCACCGACGAGGAACTCCAGCGCTACCTCCGCGACGTCGCCGACCACGTCACCCACACCAGCGAACGCGTCGACGGCTTCCGCCAGGCCCTCACCGACATCCTCACCGTCAACGCGACCCTCGTCACCCAGCAACAGAACGCCGAAATGCGTGCGTTGGCGGAGGCGGGCTTCGAACAGAACGAGGAGATCAAGAAGATCTCGTCCTGGGCGGCGATCCTGTTCGCCCCCACACTCGTCGGAACCATCTACGGCATGAACTTCGACAACATGCCCGAGTTGAGCTGGCGGTTCGGATATCCCTTCGCCATCGGCCTGATGGGGGTCGTCTGCGTCAGCCTGTACGTGATCTTCAAGCGGCGGGACTGGCTCTGAGCAACGCCACAAGAGCTGCTGACCTACCAAGAGTTCGTGGCGCGGCGGTGGAGGATCCTCCTGCTTGTCATGCGTGGCCGCATCGCTTCCGCTCGCCGCCCCGAAACCGGCCCGCCGGGACGAGACCGTGCTCGCGGGCGTAGCTCTCCAGCAGCGAGCGCAACTGTCGGCGCCCGCGGTGCAGCCGCGACAGCACCGTGCCGACGGGGGTCCGCATGATGTCGGCGATCTCCCGGACGGTGAAGCCCTCGACGTCGAAGAGGTACACGACGATGCGGAAGTCCTCGGGTATGGCCCGCAGCGCCGCTTCGACCTGCGCGTCGGGCAGGTGGTCGAGCGCCTCGGATTCGGCCGTACGCAGGCCCGTGGACGTGTGCGACTCGGCACGGGCGAGCTGCCAGTCCTCCACCTCCGCCGTGCCGTCGTACTGCGGCCGGCGCCGCCGGCTGCGGCGGGAGTTGAGGAAGGTGGTCGTGAGGATGCGGTACAGCCATGCCTTGAGGTTCGTGCCCTCACGGAACTGATGGAACGAGGTGTACGCCCTGACGTACGTCTCCTGGACGAGGTCCTCGGCGTCGGCCGGATGGCAGGTCATGCGCAGGGCAGCGGAGTAGAGCCGGTCGAGAAACGTCAGGGCCGGTTCGAAGCGGGCCTGCCGCTCCGCGTCGGACCGCGTCCCGTCCTGCTGCCCGCAATGGGGGACGACGGGCGAGTCGGCTACTGCGGAGCGGGGTTGTGTTGTGGTCATGGTGCCTCCTGGGAGGTGCGTCGACGGCCTGCCTTCAGCCGTCGGTCAAGGGAGTTCTTGGCGGCGGCTCATCTGCGCGTCTTCGCGCGGGGCGGGCCGCATCGCAGGAATTACGGTCCGCTGTGGTCGAGCGACAGCCGCGTCGCCTGTCCGGACGGCTCGAGATACGCCGGTACGTCGTGCAGGGCGATGACGACGGTGGTGTCACGCAGGTTCGCGAGGACGCCGAATACGTGTCGGGCGGTTCGGTCGTCCAGGCCCGTGGCCGGTTCGTCGACGATCAGGACCTGCGGATGGCGGGCCAGGGCCCGGCCCAGGTAGACCCGGCGGAGCTCCCCGCCCGAGAGTTGCCTCCCACCGGGGCCGACGGAGGTTGTGGCGGTCAGTCCGCTGTCGTTCAGCCGCAGTTCGGCGAGGAGTTCGTCGATCTCGTCGTCGGTCAGGACGGGGTCGGCGAGGCGCCAGTTGGATCCGAGGGTGCCGGTGAAGAGGTGGTCGTCAGCGGCGACAGCCGCGACGGCGGGCCGGCCGTCGCAGCCTTCGGCCGCTTGCCGCAGCGACGAGGCCAGGGCTCGGAGCAGGGTGCTCTTGCCGCTGCCGGAGCGGCCGGTGACGACGAGCACCGCGCCTCGGGGAACCGTGGCACCGAGGACACGCCCCGGCCGGAGGGCCGTCGGCGGAAGGGCGTAGTCGGCGAAGCCAATGCCCTGTTCGGTGAACCATGACCGTATCTCCGGAACGGTGGTGTCGCTCGCGCTGAGCGGCACGCTTGTTGTGAGCCTGCGGCAGGCGGCCTGCGCGGTGGCTCGGGCTTCGGCGGCGTTCGCCAGTTGCTCCGCCTGGGCCAGCACGCCGAGAGACAGCAGAGCGACGAACACGAACGTGGGGGCATCCGGTGCGCCGCCGGTGGCGGCCGTGGCGGTCACCGTGGCCGTACCGATCAGGCCGGTGGTCAGCGCGGTCCGGTGCCTGCGCCGGCCGGCCCCGTCGCGCGCGGTGTCGAGTCGCGTGAACCTCGCCGTCGTACGCGCCGCCAGTTGCCCGGCGGCGCCGAGCGATGCCAGCTCCGTCCACGCGTCGACGGCGGTGACGAGTTCGGCGCGCAGCGCCTTGCGGGTGTGCTGCTCAGCTTCGAGGGCGGTGCCGGGAGCGCGGTGGGCGATCACCGCCATGATGACGACGCCGGCCGCGAGAACGGCTGCCGGCACGATTGACGTGGACTCCGCGACGCCGAGGACGGCACCGACGGTCAGCGCGGCGGTGACGGCGACGGGGGTTGTCCACCCGATCAGTGCCATCCCGGCGCTGTCGGCGTCGGCCATGCTCCGGTCGAGCAGTTCACCCGACCACAGGCCGTCCGCCTGTGCCCGGTCGGTGGCCGCGGCACGGTCGAAGAGACCGGCCCGAGCGATGGCGACCCGGCGCAGGGCGGCCGCGTGCAGCACCAGACGCTTGCCGTAGTTGCCGGCGACGCGGGCCGTGGCGAAGGCACGCACACCGCCGCTTGGGGCGATGTAGGAGAAGGAGCTGAAGTTGGCCGCCCCGGCGACGGCGCATGCGCTGATGAACCAGCCCGACAGGCCGAGCAGTCCGGCGGAGGACAGTTCGGTGACGACCGCGAGCACCAGCCCGCCGGCCGCGAGGGAACGCGCCTGCCGACCACGGCCGTTCGGGCTACGGCTGCTACTCATCGCCCCTTCACCGGCCTCACGTCGTGCAGGAGGCCGTCGTCGATCGCGAGCACGGTGTCGGCCGCGGCGGCCAGCGGGAGGGAATGAGTGGCGACGATGACGGTGCAGCCGTCGGTGGCCCGCCGCAGGGCCTCGACGACCTCGCGTTCACTGTCCGCGTCGAGGTGGGCGGTCGGCTCGTCGAGCAGCCACAGCCGGGCTCCGCGCAGAAAGGCGCGGGCGATGGCGATCCGGCGGGCTTCGCCGGTCGACACACCCCAACCACCCTCGCCGAGACGGGTGTTCAGCCCCTCGGGGAGGCCCTCGATCACGGCGCTCAGCCCGGCGGCCTCGACGGCCTGCCGGATCCGCTGCTCGGCGGCGTCCGGACGGCCGAGGCGGATGTTGTCGCGGACGGTCGCGTCGAGCAGCACGGTCTGCTGTCCGACCCAGGCGCATCCGCCGAGGGCCGGAGCCCGCCGTACGAACGAGGTCTGCCACCGGACCGAGCCGGCCGACGGCCGACGCAAGCCGGCGATCAGTGACAGCAGTGTGCTCTTACCGGAACCGGAGGCACCGGTGATCGCGGTCCAGGTACCTGGCGCGAAGTCGGCGTCGGCAGTGACGGTGTCCTCGTCGGCGCCGCCGTAGCGGAACCGGACAGCCGTCAGTGACACACCGACCGGCTCGGTCAGCCGCGGACGGACCGCCCCGATCACCTCGGCGGGGGTGTCATTGACGATGTCACGGATGACGCCGACCGCGATCAGGGCGCGTTCCCGCTGATGGAAGGCGGAGGCCCTGGCACGCATGGGGGCGAAGTACATGGGACACACGAGGAGCACCAGCAGACCGGTGAACAGGTCGAGGCGTGGCGCGTGCGGCACCTGCACATAGCCGAGCAGCGAGAGGCCGATGTAGGTGGCGTTCACCGCGATGGAGAACGTGATGACGACGTCCATGATCATCCCGGACAGGAAGGCCCGGCGCAGCACGCTCATCGTCGCCTTGTTCAGCTGCTCGGCGGCCGTGGTCAGGGTTCGACCGCGCCGGCCGACCGCACCGAGCTCGCGCAGCGTCCGCATGCCGCGGAAGCTGTCGAGGACGACGGCGTTCAGGTGCCGGGTCGCGGCCGACTGCCGGTCCACGCCGTGCTGGGCGAACAGTCCTGCCAGGCGCATGTTGAGGGGCAGCAGCGCGGTGCTCAGGACGAGCACGATCGCAGCCGGCCAGTGCACAGCGGCCGTGACCGCCAGTACGGCGATCATCGACAGCGGTGCCGACCGGCTCAGGGGCGCGGTCCGCGCGTGGAAGTCGGCGACGTCGTCGGCCAGATCGACCATCGCCCATGCGGCCTCGGCCGGGCCGGTCTCGCTGATCCGCCCGGCGGTCGGCAGCAGAGCGCCCGTCAACTGCTGCCGCAGGCCGGTCGCGACGGCACGCGCGCCCCGCTCGGCGAGCGTGCCCGCCGTCCAGTCGGCGCCCACCGCCAGCACACTCGTGACGGCGAAGGCCACCAGGCCCCACGTCTCGTGCGCCCTGGCCCGGTCCATCGCTGCCTGGGCCGTCCATGCCAGGGCGCCCCAGCGGGTGATCGTGAACAGCGTCTCCAATGTCCGGAGGGCGCCCGAAAGGTGGAACCAGTGCCGTCCCGGCGCGGCGCACGCGGCGAGCCAGGCGCTGTCGCTCTTCTCGTACATCTCATTCGTCGTCATGAGGGCGCCGCTCGTCGACGATCCACGCGATGCCACCGATCAGAGCGATGGCGATCATGCCCAGTGTGGTCAGCAGCTGCGAGTGGATCTGCGCGTATCCACCGAACATCCCCTGGCAGACGAAGTAGGCGAGCAGGCCCAGCACGGTCCAGACGACCGCGGAGAGCAGACGCATCACAACGCGAACTGGCGTGGGGAGTGAGCTTCGGGCGGTCATGAGTGCGCTCCTGCGGTGTCGAGCTTTCCTGCGAAGGCTCGGTGGGCGAAGACGTTGTAGGCCAGCACCAGCGGCATGTTCAGGCCGATGCCCACGAGGATGAAGACCATCGTGGAGTGCGGGCCGGCCGCGCTGTCGACGGTGAGGCCCGGCGGCAGGAGCACCGGGTAGCGGGCCACGCCCAGGGCGAGGACCACGGACACCGTGGCGGTCACGAGCCCGCCGAGCGGCAGGATGTCCGCCGCCCCGGACCGCCGCTTCCACGGGAACGTGACGAGCGAGGTGGCCGCTCCTCCGGCGGCGAACAGCAGCAGGACGGCGAACGCGAAGGCGCGCCCCGGGCTGTCGAGGTTCAGCGGTGCCGCCGTGGTGTCGACGGTGACGAGGACAAGGACGAGCAGCGCTCCGGCGACCACCGTGGCGACCGCACCCCGTCGTGCCGCCGAATCGCGCAGCCGTCCGGACGACTTGTGCTTGGTGTACGCGTAGCCGAGAGCTGTGTACGCGGCCGTGACAGTGAGCCCCGCCGGCACGCAGAACCAGCTGAACGCCCCGAAGGCCGACCCGGTGTACACGTCATCCCGCAGATGCACTGCCGAGGTCAGTGTGCCCAGGGCGAAGCCCTGCGCGAACGAGGCCAGCAGCGACGCCGCGCCGAAGGCGGTGGTCCAGCGGGGAGCCGGCGGCGCCTGGGACGCCATCTCAACGCTCACACCGCGCACGACGAGGGAGAACAGCATCACGGTCACCGGCAGGTAGGCGTGCGGCAGGATCGTGCCGAAGGCCGGCGGGAAGCCCGCCCAGAGCGCGACGCCGAGCAGGATGAGCCAGGTCTCGTTGCCGTCCCAGCCCACCGCGACGGTCTCAAGCATGTGCCGCCGGTGCGCGGGGTCGCGTTCGAAGAGGGTGGCGACGCCGACTCCGAGGTCGTAGCCGTCCAGCACGACGTACATCAGGAGGCAGACGAGTACGGTCGCCGACCAGAGGGTGGTGGTCATCGCGCCGCCACCTCCCGGGAGCCGAGCGGTGCGGTGTCCGCTGCGCGACGGTCATGGCCGCTGTCCGGCAGGTCCCGCGGTGGAGGTTCGTGTCGCGGGTCGTCGCGTTCCGGGCCGATGCGCATGGTGCGGACGATGTAGGCGACGTAGGCGACCAGCATGATCAGGTAGAGCACGGAGAAGCCGATCACCGAGAACAGGACTTCGCCGGGTGCCAGGTGGGACACCGCGGCCGAGGTGCGGAGCTGACCGAACACGATCCACGGCTGTCGTCCCGCTTCGGCGGTGACCCAGCCTCCGAGGATGGCCAGGATCCCCACCGGTGTCGTCCAGAGGACGAACCGGTGGAAGCGGCGCGCAGTCCACAGGCGGTTGCGCACGCGCAGGACCGTGGCGGCGAACACGGTGCCGAACATCAGGACGGCCGCCAGGAACATGACTCGGAAGCCCCAGAAGGTCGCGGCCATGTCCGGCCGGTCGGCTGCCGGGGTGAGCTTCAGGCCGGGCATGGCCGTCTTGCAGGTGAGGTCCTTGGCTATGTAGCTGCCGAGGCAGGGAATGTCGAGCTCGGCGATGTTCCGCGCGGCTTGCTGGTCCGGTATCGAGAACAGGACGAAGCCGGTGTCGCCGTTGTCCCAGTTGCCCTCGATCGCCTCCAACTTCGAGAGTTGGTACGGCAGTTCATGCCCGGCCACGTTGTCACCGAGGTAGAGCTGGACGGGCATCAGCAGCGCGGCGATCCCGAGCGCGATCGACATCGAGCGGCGGGCGAAGCCCTTCGCGCGCCCCTTGACCAGGTACCAGGCCGAGATCCCTGCGACGAAGAACGCCGCCGAGATCAGAACTGCGGCCAGCATGTGCGGCCAGCGCCAGATGAACGACGGGTTGAAGATGACGCGCATCCAGTCGGTGGGCTCGAACCGGCCGTGGACGACCTTGAATCCGGCCGGCGTCTGCATCCACGAGTTCGCCGCGATGATCCACGTGGACGACAGGACGGTGCCCACCGACACCATCACGGTGGACACGAACATCGTGACCTTGCGAACGCGGCCGTCCCCGTAGAGCAGGACGCCGATGAAGCCCGCCTCGACGAAGAAGGCGGTCACGACCTCCATGCCGATGATCGGTCCGATGATCGGGCCTGTCTTCGCGCCGTACACACCCCAGTTGAGACCCATCTGGAAGGTGATGACGGCTCCGGCGACCACGCCGATCGCGAAGCCGACGGCGAAGATGCGCCGCCAGAACCGGAACATCTGCAGGTAGACCGCCTTACCGGTGCGCCAGTACAGGCCGTAGACGACCGACAGGAAGATCGAGAGTCCGACGGTGATCGCCGGGAAGGTCATGTGGAACATGACGGTGATGGCGAACTGCCATCGCGACAAGTCGAGAAGACTCATCACTGCTCCCTTACGAGAGATTCGAGAGGGGCGGGTTCAGGCGTCGACGACGGGAGTGGCGGCCGACGTGCCCTTGTTGAAGCGCGGCAGGGCGGCGGCGCCGACCGCGAGGAGGGCGACGATGCCCATCTGCACGTACTCGACTCCGGCGAACGCGTGGACGACGTTGTGCGGCGCCAGGGCCAGATAGAGGGTGCCGAGGGTGGCCACACCGAGAGCCAGTCCGCTCTGCTGCAAGGTGATCAGCACACCGCTGCCGATACCGGCCAGGTGGGTGGGGACGTCGGCGAGCACGCTGCGGAACAGGCCGGCGAACAGCATCGACTGTCCGGCACCTACCAGGGCCAGCGGAAGCGCCATCGACCACAGGCTGACGTGCGGCCAGTTGGCGAGCAGGACCGTCACCAGTGAGGCCAGTCCGGCGAGTTGGACGACGGCGCCGGCGGACAGCGCCGCCCGGCCGAACCGCGTGATCACGCGGGGCGCGACCAGTGAACCGGCGAAGAAGAGCAGAGCCATCGGCAGGATCGCCAGCCCGCTGTGCAGGGCGTCGGCGTGCAGGCCGTTCTGGACGGTGAGGGCGAAGACGAACATGAACGCGCCGAAGCCGATGCTGAAGACGAACACCATGGCGAGTCCGCGGGACATCGACGGCAGGCGCAGCAGGGACGGCGGCAGCAGTGGGACCTCGCCTCGCCGCTCGGTGCGCTTCTCCACGACGTAGGTGACGGCGGCGAGGATGATCGCGACGGCGAGCATCAGCCAGGTCCACCAAGGCCAGCCCAGGGAGTGCCCCTCGGTCAGCGGCACCAGCAGGGCGGTCAGGGTGGCGGCGAACAGGACGGTGCCGGGCAGGTCGATGCCGACGGGGTGGTGCGAGCGGGTGTCGGGCACGATCCGGGCCGCGACCAGGAGCACGACCGCGCCGATGGGCACGTTCACCAGAAAGATCGGCCGCCAGGAAGTCCCGGCTATGTCGGCGCTGACCAGCAGGCCGCCCACCAACTGCCCGACCACGGCGGCGATTCCGGAGGTGGCCCCGTACAGGGCCACAGCGCGAGCCTTGCGCTCCCCTTCGAGGACGTGGTGGAAGGTCGCAAGCACCTGCGGGATGAGCAGGGCGGCGGTGGCGCCCTGGACGATGCGGGCCGCGATCAGCGCACCCACGCTCGGGGCGACACCGCAGGCCAAGGAGGCCAGCACGAAGCCCACGAGCGCCCCGAGGAAGATTCGGCGGCGGCCGTAGCGGTCGCCCAGTCGGCCGCCGAGGACCAGCAGGGTCGCGTACGCGACGCCGTACCCGGCGATCACCAGCTCCAGCGACGACGCGGAGGCGTGCAGCGAGGCGTCGATGCTGGGCAGGGCCACGTTGGTGATGAAGAAGTCCATGATCGGCAGGAACGCGCCGGCCAGCAGGATGAACACCCCGAACGGGTGCAGTCCGCCCGCGCGGGCCATGGCGCGGGGCGAGTCCGTCGCAGTCCCGGCCTGCCCGGGGGAAAGGGTTGTCGTCATGACGGTTCCTCGGTAGTAGTTATGCACTCATAACTATGAGGGCATGACGAGTATGATGTCATAACTACTTTCTTGGCAACCCGCAACCGGGAGATGTGATGCACGACGGAGCGCAGCAGACAGGCCCCGCGGCCGGACCGGGCGACGAGCAGCGGTGGGCCGAGCTGGCCGACCTCGTACTGATCATCAGCCGCGAGATCCAGTTCCGCCGCTACACGGACGAGCGGGCTGTCCACCTGTCACAGTCCGAAGGCATGGTCATGCGCTACCTGAAGAGCGACCCCGCCGCCACGCCCAGCCGCATCGCCGCCGCGACCGGACTGCAGCGCACCAACCTCTCCACGGTCCTGCGGGGACTCGAGAACAAGGGCTTCATCGAGCGGCACGCCCACTCGGACGACGGCCGCGGAGTGACGGTCCACTCCACGGAACGCGGAAGCAGCAACACCATCCTCGTACGGCAGGAATGGGCCGCGGCCGTCTCCGCGGCCGCCGGCCATGACACCCGACACCTCGACGCGGCCCTCACACTGCTCGCCGCCGTGGAAGCCGGACTGACCAGGGGTCGACCACGGCCCCGCGCCACACCTTCGACAACAGGGCCATGACGTCGTCTGCGTCAGCCTGTACGTGATTTTCAAGCGGCGGGACGGGCCCGGGTCAGTAGGCCGTCGCCTGGGACTCCAGATAGTCCTTCAGGAAGGCGTACTTGGCGTCGCTGTCGGCCGCCGGGAGAGTGGTGAAGCGGTCGCCGAGTTCCATGGCGAGCGGTTTGGTCGTCCGCAGGGCCGGCCAGGCGGGCAGGGAGCGGCCGTTGGGGTTGCCAGTGGCCACGAAGTTCGCGACGTACGAGGACGTGGTGTCGGCGATGGCGTAGTCGGCGTCGGTCCAGGGGCGGTCGGTGCCGTAGAGGTTGCCGAAGAGGTAGTACTTCTCCGCGCCGTGGTAGGCGCCGGCGCCGTTCGCGGGCTCGATCGGGTTGGTGGGGTCGGTGCCGGGAGGGGCGTGGGTCCACCAGTAGTTGTAGATGGCGCTGCGGTTTCCGGCGGTGTTGCGGAACTGGGTGCCCCACAGGAAGGTGGAGACGCGTTCCTCGTCTCGCGCGTAGTTGTTGTACTGGGCGGCCGCCTCCGCGTCGGTGGTGGCGGGGTAGAGCGCGAGGAAGTCGGCGGCCTGGTCCCCGAAGGTCGTCGAGGCGTACGCCTGGTACTGGGCGACGGTCATCGCGAGGGTCGGCGAGGCGCCGTTCTCGTCCTTATTGTTGCCGGTGAACACCGGCACGTCGTACTCCGTCCCGGACTCCATGGCGCCGGTGTAGGTGGTCGGCAGGACGTAGCCGTCCAGGACGTTGCCGAAGTCGGTGCCGACGGCCGGTGCGCCGGACGCGTAGACCTTCGCCACGATCTCGTCCGCGGTCAGCGCCCGCAGGCCGGTCAGCGAGGACGCGCCCATGTAGTCGGCGAACGCGGTGCCGTTGGCCTCGGCGGCGGCCAACGTGTCGTAGCCGCCCGCCACATGGCCGAGTGCCGGGTCCTTGGTGTACTGCACGCCGGCCGCGAGCAGCGCCCGGTGGTACAGGCCCCGGGCCAGCTTCGAGATCATCAGGATGTTGACGAACGACGAGCCGTGCGACCAGCCGGCGATGGTCACCCGCTCCGGGTCACCGCCGAACGCGGCGATGTTGTTCCGGATCCACTTCAGGGCCGCCACCGTGTCCAGCACGCCCCAGTTGCCGGAGCCGCCGTGCCCGCCCTCCGTGCTCAGTTCGGGGTGGGCGAGGTTGCCGAAGGCGCCGATGCGGTGGTTGTAGGTGACGACGACCGCGCCCTTGGCTGCCAGGTTGGCGCCGTCGTAGACCTGCTGCGAGGCCCACATGGCGGAGTTGCGGCCGCCGTAGATCCACAGGAACACCGGGCGGCGCTCGCCCGAACCGGCCGCGCCTGTCCAGACGTTGAGGTTCAGGCAGTCCTCGCTCAGCGGCGGCACCTTGTCGGCGGCTATGCCGTTGACCGGCTGGGGGCAGGCGGCGCCCCAGGTGTCGGCGGCGCGGACGCCCGTCCAGGACGGCGCCGGCTGCGGCGCACGCCAGCGGTTCCCGCCGGCGGTCGAGGCGGCATACGGGATGCCTTTGTAGACGGTGATTCCGTCCAGGGCGGCCGGGACACCGGTCACCAGGCCGGACCGGGTACGCACCGGACGATCCGCGACGGCGCGGGAGGCGGCTGACGCGGGGGCGGCCGACGCGGACCCAGCCGTCAGGCCGCCCAGCAGTGTGGCGCCGGCCGCGGCACCGACGGCGCTTCCGAGTACACGACGGCGGCCGATGCCCTGGGTGTCGTGATCGGGGTGGGGGACGTCTCTCAAACTCACAGGGGCTCCCTGTCGGATTGGAGAAACGGACGCTCCAAAGTGCACGGCTCGGCGTCCGTTCCGCCTTCAACGGTTGAGTCGTCCCATGCTGTGGTCGTTTCAAGAAGTGGAACAAGCGCTGTGACCTGGACTCACAGCTTCCGCCGTGCACGCTGAAGTTGCGCCCTGCGAGGTTGACAGCCATTCGCGCTGGTGGAACTGCTCGCCGACGAGGCGGTGCGGGTCGCCGAGTCGCTGCGCTCGACCTGACGGGAGGTCAGTGGCGGCTGAACGTGATGCAGGCGGGCCTCGGTACGGGTACGGACGCGCCGGTGTCCGTGAGCCGCCCGGACCGCGGGTCGACGGCGAAGAGGTTCACCGTGCTGCTGGCCTGGTTCGCGACGAACAGCCATTCCCCGCTGGGGTGGAAGGAGAAGCTCCACGGGGTGAGTCCCCCGCAGGGGATGCGCTGGACCAGGGTGAGCAGGCCGGTCCTGCGGTCCGCCGCGAAGACGACCAGGGTGTTCTCGCCGCGGTTGGAGGTGTAGACGAAGCGGCCGTCGCCGCTGATGGCCAGTTCCGCGGCGCTGGTGGTCCCGGTGTGTCCGGGCGCGTCGGTCGGCAGGCTCTGGAGGTGGGTCAGCACCCCGTCTTCATGACTCCACCGCAGGGCCTGGATGTCGGCGGTCAGCTCGTTCAACAGGTAGACGAATCCCCCGCTCGGGTGGAAGGCCACGCGGCGTGGCCCCGACCCCGGCGCCGTCGCGTAGGTGCGCGGGCCGTCGGGCGTACCCGCGGACAGGGCGCGCGTGGCCCGGTCGAAGCGGTAGACGAAGATCCGGTCGGCGCCGAGGTCCGGGACCAGCGCGAACCTGCCGCTCGGGTCGATGACCACGTGGTGGGCATGCGGCCCCTGTTGCCGTGGGTGGGGTCCGGAGCCGGTGTCCTGCACCCGGGACACCACCGCGCCGAGCCCGCCGTCCCTGCCTATCGGGACGGAGGCGAGGGTGCCGGCCGCGAAGTCCGCGGCGAGCAGCGTCTTCGACCGGACGTCCACTCCCAGGTACGACAGTCCGCCGTTGGCCGGTGTCGCCTGCGTCGCGATCTCGCCGAACTGCTCCAGCGCGCCGGAGGCCCTGTCGACGTGGAAGACGCGGATGATGCCGCCGGATTCGCCGCCGGTGGCATACAGGACAGGCTTCGTCGGGTGGGCGGTCATCCAGTTCGAGCCGGCCTGCGCCACCGGCCCGACCAGCGTCATGGTCGCGTCGGACGGGTCGAACCTCAGCGCGTTCAACTGGCCGAGGCCCCAGCCGCCGACATGGAGCAGGTCGGTCGGAGCGGCGGCGGCGGATAACAGCGGCACTCCCGCCACCGCGGACGCCGCCATGGCGCCCAACACCGTTCTACGGGACGGCTGTACGGATCCTGAGTCGTCGTTCATCAAGCGGACCTCTCTCCCTGAGCCTCTTCAAGAACTGTAGGAACTTTTGTCACACATATTGCCCACAATATTGTCGCGGGGTTACGTAGTTGCCATGCCGCACACCACAACACGCCCTGGAACGCAGGTCTTTCGGACCTTCTCGGCCCTCATCGCCGCCCTTGTCCTTACAGCGGGCAGCGGCAGCGGTGCCGCGTCCGCCGGCCCGCACCGCCTCTCCCCGCAGGTCGTACACACCGGCACCGGCCCCACCGGTTACCGGGTCACCTTCCGCTACAAGGACCCCGACGCGGACCGCGTACAGATCAAGGGCGAGTGGTACTTCGCCAACCCCTACGAACTGTCCGCGCTCACCACCGACGACGGCACCGCCCTCGAAACCCCCGGCACGCTGCCCGCCGACTGGCAGCCCGGCGACATCCCCGTCGCGTATCCCAACTCCCCCGCCGCCAACTGGCCCGTGATCGACCTGAAGAAGGGCCGCGACGGTGTGTGGACGTACACCGCACCGCTGCCGTCCGGGGTCTTCACCTACTCCTTCTACGTCGACTGCGCCGACGCGACCCAGGCCACCTGTACGGCCGTCTCGGACCCGGCGAACCCGCCCTGGAACGAGAAGGACGGCAAGGTCTCGGGAACCGTCGAACGCACCAGCCAGGTGTACGTGCCCTCGGACCCGGCGTACGGCACGGTCGACTACGCCTGGCAGGGCCCGAGTTCGACCGGCGAACACGGCACGCTCACCCACGTCACCTATCCGGCCCCGACCTCGGTCACCCCGCCCGGCGAGAACCATCTCTCCGTCTACACACCGCCGGGCTACGACTCCGGCAGGGCGAAGCCGTACCCCACGCTCTACCTCTTCAGCGGCGACGCCACCGAGATGGACTGGAGCACACAGGGCGACGCGGGCCGCATCCTCGACAACCTCATCGTCACCGGGCAGATCCCGCCGATGGTCGTCGTCATGCCCAACACGGCCGGCTTCCCCGACTCAACCGGCTACGCGTCCTTCGACCGGAACCTCACCGACACCCTCATCCCGTACGTCGAGTCCCGCTACCACGTCTCCACTGCCGCAACGGACCGCGCCGCCGCGGGCCTCGGCTACGGAGCATCCCTGACCAACTCTCTCCTCTTCGGGCACACCGCCGAGTTCGGCTCGTACGGGGTCTTCAGCCCCGGCCGGCGCGGCAACTACACGCTGCCGGACGCATCGTCCGTCACGGCCGCCCAGGTCGCCGCGCTCAAGCGGGCCCGCATCTACGTCGGCGGCGGCTGGCAGGACCCGAGCCACAACTACCACGCCAGCGAGGTCTCCCTCCTGACCGGCCTCGGTGTCCCGGTCACGCCCGGCTTCGTCAACGGCGGCCACAACTGGTTCGCATGGCGCCTCAACCTCAGGGACTTCCTCACCGGCACCGCCTTCTTCCCTCCCACGGCGGGGTGAACCGGCCCCTGCCGCCATCCCCCTCCACTCAGTGATCGGGAGTTCCGTATGACCGTTCCAGACAGCCACGCCGCCCATCCCACCGACCCGGTCCTGCGCCGGCGAGCCTTCCTCGGCCTCACCGCGGGCGTCGTCCTCGCCGACGCCGCCGCGACTCAACCCGCCTCAGCGGCACAGCAGTTCGCGGGCAAGCCGGTCCGGACGCAGTCCGGCCTCGTCGCCGGTGTGCCCGCCGCCGCATCCGGGGTCACCGTCTTCAAGGGGATCCCGTACGCCGCCTCCACCGCCGGAAAGAACCGGTGGCGCCCGCCGCGTCCGGCGCCGTCCTGGACGGGCGTCCGCACGGCCGACGCGTTCGGTGACTCACCGCCGCAGGCGTCGAGCACGCTCACGATGAGCGAGGACTGTCTCAACCTCAACATCTGGACGGGCGCCAGGAGAAGCGGCGAGCGGCGCCCGGTGTACGTGTGGATCTACGGCGGAGGATTCTCCGGGGGAACCGGATCGGACCCGGCGTTCGACGGTTCGGTCCTGGCCGCCAAGGGCGTCGTCGTGGTGACCTTCAACTATCGCCTGGGCGCCCTGGGTTTCCTCGCCACCCCGGAGCTGAGCGCGGAGTCCCGCCAAGGCGTCTCGGGCAACTACGGTCTGCTCGACCAGATCGCGGCCCTGAAGTGGGTCCGGCGCAACATCGCCGAGTTCGGCGGCGATCCGCACCAGGTCACCGTGGGCGGCCAGTCGGCCGGTGCCGGTTCCACGAACATGCTGTCCATGTCGCCGCTCGCCACCGGGCTCTTCCGGCGTTCCGTCGCCGAGAGCCAGGTCCGCTGTCCGAGCGATCCCGAACTGCGTTACCTGGGTGTGTCGTTGCGGAAGATGGACGCCGCGCTTCAGCAGGGCCCGGTCTACGCAGCGGCGAAGGGCGCGACCACGCTCACGCAACTGCGTGCCCTGCCCTGGCAGGACTTCACGGACGGCGCCTCGCTCAAGGACGAGTCGGTCGACACGAAGTCAGTCGCGAAGCCTCCACTGTTCCGGCCCGTCGTCGACGGCTGGATCCTGCCGGCCGGCTATCGGGCGACCTACGACGCGCGAGCGCAGAACGACGTCTGGTATCTGGCCGGCAACAACCTCGACGAGAGCGGGGCCGTGCCCGAGACCGCCTTCGAGTACTGGCGCCGGACGCCTTACCCCGACCGCCCCGGCGCCCCTCCCGTCCACGTCACCCTCGATGACCATGTCGGCGCCGCACGGCGGAAGTTCGGCACGATGGCCGACGAGTTCCTGCGGCTCTACCCGGCGAGCACGGACGACGAGGCCGCCCTCGCAAGCAACGACGCGATCCGCGACAACTCCCGGGTCTCGACGTACCTGTGGGGCACCGAGTGGACCAAGGGCGCCGACCGGCCGGTGTACACGTACTTCTGGACGCACCGCCCGCCGGGCCCCGACCACGACATCCGGGGCGCGTACCACGGCTCCGAGATCGTCTACTTCTTCGGCAACCTCCACCCGAGCACGCAGGGATGGACGGCCCAGGACCGCGAGATCGCCGACACCATGTCCTCCTACCTGGCCAACTACATCACCACAGGCGACCCCAACGGCCGCGGCCTGCCCAGGTGGCCCGCATACAGTCCCGGTTCACCGACCGTGATGGAGGTCGGCGAGCGCTGCGGGCCGATGCGCGTGGCGTCCCCCGAGAAACTCGCCTTCTGGAAGCGGTACTTCGGGACGCAGGAAGCCTGGTAGGGCATCCCGTCGACCTCACGGAGGGTGAGACGGGCGCGTCCGGTTCTCGGGACACAGTGACCCCTGCAGATGGCCCGCGGCGTGCACGCCGCGGGCCGCCGGAGCGTACCTCTCAGGGATGACACGGCCACGGCACCGGAGTACCGGTCGTCAGGGCCGTATTCACCTCGCCAGTGCCATGGGATGACGGCAAGGCGTTCATAGCGTGGTGCCACGGGGCCTCGACGGCCTCCTTTCCACCTTTCCCGCCCTCCTTGTGTCTCCTCGCACGCCTTCCGGGAGTTCTCCGTGGCCACCTTCCTCTACCGGCTCGGCCGGTTCTCGTTCCGACGACGACGGCTCGTCCTGATGCTGTGGATAGCCGTCCTGGCCGCCGTCGGTATCGGGGCCGCGAGTGTGTCCGCCAGTACGTCGGACGCCTTCGCCATCCCCGGCACCCAGTCCCAGAAGGCGCTGGACCTGCTGGAGAAGGAGTTCCCGCAGGCGTCTGCCGACGGGGCCACGGCCCGGGTGGTGTTCGAGGCGCCGGACGGGCGGAAGCTGACCTCCGCGGCCGAGAAGTCCGAGATCGAGTCCCTCGTCACCGAGCTGAAGTCGGCGTCCCAGGTGGCGAGCGTCACCGACCCCTACACCGGCGGCACCGTCAGCAAGGACGGCACCATCGCCTACGCGCAGGTGACGTACTCGGTCGCCCAGGCCGACGTCAGCGACGCGGCCCGCACGGACCTGGAGGACATCGCCGCACAGGGCGAAAAGGCCGGACTCGCCGTGAGCATGGGCGGCACCGCCCTCAACGAGCAGACCGAGCAGAGCGCGACCGAGCTGATCGGCATCGCGATCGCCGCCGTGGCCATGGTCATCACCTTCGGCTCACTGGTCGCGGCCGGACTGCCGCTGCTCACCGCGCTCTTCGGGATCATCGCGGCGATCAGCGCGATCACGGTGGTCAGCTCGTTCGTCGACCTGAGCTCCAGCACCAGCACGCTGGCGCTGATGCTCGGTCTCGCGGTGGCCATCGACTACGCCCTGTTCATCGTCTCCCGCTACCGCGGCGAGCTGAAGGAGGGGCACGAGCCGGAGGAGGCCGCCGGGCGGGCCCTCGGCACCGCCGGCTCCGCGGTCGTCTTCGCCGGCCTGACCGTGGTCATCGCCCTGGCCGGGCTCAGCGTCATCGGCATCCGGATGCTGACCGACATCGGTGTGGGCGCGGCCTTCGCGGTCGTCGTCGCCGTGGTCATCGCGCTCACCCTGCTGCCCGCGATGCTCGGTTTCGCCGGCACCCGGATCACGGCCGGCAAGCTGAAGACGCGCCGCAGGCGAGCGGAGGAGCGCGGCGAGGGCGAGGCCCTGGGCGTGCGCTGGGCGCGGTTCGTACTGCGCAACCCGGTCAAGGTCCTGGCCGTCTCGGTGGCCGGCCTGCTCCTGCTGGCGATCCCGGCCCTGTCGCTGCAGCTCGGCATGCCCACCGACGCGACGGCCACCCCCGACAGCACCCAGCGCACCGCCTACGACACCATCACCGACGGCTTCGGCCCCGGCTACAACGGGCCACTGACCGTGGTCGTCGACGCCCGCACGAGCGACGACCCGAAGGCCGCAGCCGACGACGCGGTCACCCTCCTCGACGGTCTGCCCGACGTCGCCTCGGTGAGCCCCGCCACGTTCAACGAGAGCGGCGACGTGGCACTGATCCGCGCCGTTCCGGGGAGCTCCCCCAGCGGCCAGGAGACGGTCGACCTGGTGACCGACATCCGCGACCGGGGCGCCGCTCTGCGGGACGAAACGGGCGCCGAACTGATGGTCACCGGTACGACCGCTCTCAACATCGACATCTCGAAGAAGCTGAGCGACGCGCTGCTGCCGTACCTGTGCGTGGTCGTCGGCCTGGCGCTGGTCCTGCTGATGCTGGTGTTCCGCTCGATCCTGGTCCCGGTCAAGGCCGCCGCCGGCTTCCTGCTCAGCGTTCTCGCCACCCTCGGCGTCGTCGTCGCCGTCTTCCAGTGGGGCTGGCTCGCGGACGTCTTCGGCGTCGACCAGACCGGCCCGATCGTGAGCGTGCTGCCGATCTTCATGGTCGGCGTGGTGTTCGGGCTCGCGATGGACTACCAGGTCTTCCTCGTCACCCGGATGCGCGAGGAGTACGTCCACGGCGCCGATCCGAAGGAGGCGGTGATCGCCGGTTTCCGGCACGGGGCCCGGGTGGTCACGGCCGCCGCGGTCATCATGATCTCCGTGTTCGCCGGATTCCTGTTCAGCGACACCGCGCTCATCAAGTCGATCGGCCTCGGCCTCGCCTCCGCCGTCCTCTTCGACGCCTTCGTCGTCCGGATGACCATCGTCCCCGCCGTCATGGCCCTCCTCGGCCGCCGCGCCTGGTCCCTGCCCGGCCGACTCGACCGGCTGCTGCCCAACGTGGACGTCGAGGGCGAGAGGCTGCGGCAACGGCTGGAGAAGGCGAAGGACATCGAGGGGTCGGAGGACCCGCAGCCCGTTCCCTCCGGAAGGGGCTGAGCTGTCGGCCGTACGATCCGAGCAGGACGTACGGCCCGCAGCAGCCGTGACCACCCCCGAGAGGGCCTACGACGTGACCGCACCGACCGCGCCCGGGCCGCCGGCCCGACCGCTCACGCCCGAGGCACTGCTTGGCGGGTCGCAGAACCGCTCCGACCTCGCGGTCCTGCAGTGGCTCATCCGGACGAGAAGGGCGGACCTGGCGCATCCCTGGGTGCGGCGCTGGACGGTGCCGGTCCTCTGCGCGGCGCTGGGCGCCCCCGCTCTGCGGAACGCGGCGGACGGTGGCGGACCGGGCGTACCGACGGTGCTGGCGCTGGTCCTCGCGTTCTGTGTCCCGCTGCTGTGGCGGCAGCCGCGGCCCGTCCTGGTCTTCGCGCTCACCACCGTCGTCAGCGCCGTGGGGCTGGCCATGGACGTCGACACGGGCTCGGAGGCCGCGCGGATCGTGGCGCTGCTCAACGTGGGCCGCGCCGTCAGGCCGGCCCAGCTGGCGGTCTGTATCGCGATCGCCTGCGCACAGACGACCGTGGGGGTCGTCGTCCGCGCCGCCGACCAGCCGCCCAACGAGTTCTGGGAGACCCCGGTGCTGGCGATCGTGCAGACGGCGCTCGTGGCGGCGGTCGCCGCGGCCGGCCTGGTCGGCCGGATCGTGAACGCGTACGTCAGGGCCCTGGTCGAACGCACCGCCCGTCTGGAGGTGGAGCGCGACCAGCGGGCCCGGCTCGCCGCCGCCGCCGAACGCGCCCGTGTCGCCGGGGAGATGCACGACATCCTCGGCCACACCCTCGCCGTCATCGTCGGCCTCGCGGACGGCGCCGCCGGACTCACCGAGACGAAGCCGAAGCGGGGCGCCGAGACCCTGCGCATCATCGCCGACAGCGGCCGCGGCGCCCTCGCCGAACTGCGCGGTCTGCTGGCCGTCATCGGCGAGGAGCGTGACACCGTGGCGGACACCCCGCTGGCCCCCCAGCCGGGCCTCGCCGACCTCGAACCCCTCCTGGAACGGGTCCGGGGTGCCGGCCCCGAGGTCACCCTGCGCACCGACGGCGACCTCCGCCCACTCGCCCCGGGCCTACAGCTCGCCGTCTACCGCATCGTCCAGGAGGCCCTCACCAACACCCTCAAGCACGCGGCCGCCGATACGGCCGTCCACATCGCCCTCTCCACCGACGACACCGTCGTACGGCTCTCGGTCGAGGACACCGGACCGTCCCGCGCCCCGCGAACCGGGGACGAGGACGGCGGCCGCGGTCTGGTCGGCATGCGCCAACGTGCCGCGCTGTACGGGGGGAACGTCATCGCGGGCCCCACCGCCGAAGGAGGCTGGGCGGTCCGCGCCCACCTCATGATCACCACCACGACCTCGCCCTCGACCTCGGAGAAGCGCCCCGCATGACCACCGTCCTCATCGTCGACGACCAGGCCCTGCAACGCCTCGGCTTCGGCATGCTCCTGGAACAGCACCCCGACCTGACCGTGGTCGGCGAGGCCACCCATGGCGCCGAGGCGGTCCGGATGGCCGCCGAACTACGCCCCGACGTCGTCCTGATGGACGTACGCATGCCCGGCATGGACGGCATCGAGGCCACCCGCCGCATCGTCGAGTCCGGCGGCCGCTCCCGCGTCCTGGTGCTGACCACCTTCGACCTCGACGAGTACGCGTACGCCGCCCTGCGCGTCGGCGCGAGCGGCTTCCTCCTCAAGGACGCCCTGCCCGACGAACTGGTCGCCGGTATCCGGGCGGTGGCCGCCGGGGACGCCGTCATCGCGCCGGGCCTGACCCGCAAGCTCATCGACGCCTTCAACCAGCGGCTGCCCGGCGCCACGCCCGACCAGCGGAGCCGGCTCGACTCCCTCACCGACCGGGAGCGCGAGGTGCTGACCGCCATGGCCTCCGGCTGGAGCAACGCCGAGATCGCCGACCACTTCCATCTCGCCGAATCGACCGTCAAGTCCCACGTCAGCCGGATCCTCGCCAAGATCGACGCCCGCGACCGCGTCCAGGCGGTCATCTTCGCCTACGACACGGGGCTCGCCCGGCGCGCATGAGCCCGGGTACGTGCCCGTGTCCGGGCGGGGAAGCAGGACGCGGACGTCCGTCTCACCCGCCCCGGTGAGCGCTCCCGCCCGGGTCCCCCGCCTTGACCAGCCCCGTCTCGTACGCGAGCACCACGGCCTGGGAGCGGTCGCGGAGGGTCAGTTTGGCGAAGATCCGGGCCACGTGGGACTTCACCGTCGCCTCGCTCAGGGTCAGTTCCGCGGCCAGTTCCGTGTTGGAGAGGCCGCGGCCCAGCAGGGTGAGGACCTCCAGCTCGCGGGGGGTCAGGGCGGTGAGGTCGGCGTGCACGGCGGGTGCGCGGGCGGTGTCCGAGGCGAAGCGTTCCACCAGGCGCCGGGTGATCGACGGGGCCAGCAGGGCGTCGCCGGTGTCGACCAGGCGTACGGCCGCCGCGAGGTGTTCGGGGGTGACGTCCTTCAGGAGGAAGCCGCTGGCTCCGAGCGCCAGCGCGGCGTACACATAGCGGTCCAGGTCGAACGTCGTCAGCATGAGGACCCGGCAGTCCGGGGCCTGCGCCAGAATGCGGCGGGTGGCCTCCAGGCCGTCCATGTTCGGCATGCGGATGTCCATCAGCACGACGTCCGGGAGGAGTTCACGCGCCGCCGCGACCGCTTCCACGCCGTCGGCCGCCTCGCCCACGACGTCGATGCCGCGGGCGGTGAGGATCAGCCGGAAGCCGCTCCGGATCAGTGTCTGGTCGTCGGCGATGAGGACGCGGGGAGCCCGCTCCCCGGTTCTCCCTGTCACGGCCGGTCCAGCGGAATGCGCGCCCGGACCCGGTAGCCGCCGCCGAGGCGGCGCCGGGCGTCCAGGTCCCCTCCGTACACCGCGACCCTCTCGCGCAGCCCCAGCAGTCCGCGGCCCGCGCCCTCCCGGTGTCGCGGGACCTGCACCGACGGCACCGACACGCTGCCGGTCAGGACGGACGGGCCGGTGTTCAGCACCTCCACGCGCAGCGCGTGGTCCGCGTACCGCACGGTCACCTCGGCCTTGCCGCCGTCGCCGTGCTTGAGCGCGTTGGTCAGCGCCTCCTGGATGATCCGGTACGCGGTCACGTCGATCCCCTCCGGCAGCGGGCGCGGCTCGCCGGATATCCGCACCTCGACGGGCAGCCCGGCGAACGATATCCGGTCGACGAGTTGGCCCAGTCGGCCGAGGCCGGGCTGGGGCGACAGCTCCGCCGTACCGCCGTTGTCGCCTCTCCCACCGTCCACGTCCGGGTCCTGATCCGGCTCCTCGCCGCTCTGCGACGGGGCCAGCAGCCCCAGCAGGTGCCGCAGGTCGGTCATCGCGCCGCGCCCCGCGTCCTCGACGGCCCGCAACGCCCGTGTCGCCTCGTCGGGCATCGTGCCGAGGACCTCGCGGGCGGCTCCGGCCTGGACCACCATGAGGCTGACGTTGTGGCTGACGATGTCGTGCAACTCCCGGGCGATGCGGTCGCGTTCGGCCGCGACCGCGTCATGGGCGGCACTCTGCCGCTCCCGCTCGAGCAGCCAGCCGCGTTCCCCCACTGCCGTGTGCCATCGGCGCCGGGTACGCAGCCACGCCACCGCAAACCATCCGGCGGTCGCCCATGCCACCCCGAGCGCCGCCACCAGCGCTTCCAGCTCCCACTTCCCCACGGGGCTCACCTTCGCAGAAGGCCGCCCGGTCCGCATCGGCCTGTGGACGCAGGGCCCTGCATCTCCAGGATGAGGGCGGATCGGTTTGCCACCCGGGGAGGGATGTCCCGGGCCCGCTCCCCCGCTTAGCGTCCTGTGCATGGTCAATGGAGGCAGCATGGTCGCCGAGGGCGGCAACAGCCGGGAAGAGCCCGTCGTACGACTCGACGGTGTACGCAAGGAGTTCGGCGAGACGACGGCTCTGGACGGGGTGTCGCTGGAGATCCACGCCGGGGAGGCGGTCGCCGTCATGGGGCCCTCGGGGTGCGGCAAGTCCACCCTGCTCAACATGATCGCCGGTCTGGACCGTCCGACGGGCGGCACGGTGTTCGTGCACGGCGAGAACGTGGGCGCGCTGAACGAGAAGGGGCTCGCCCTGTACCGGCGGCGCCGCATCGGCATGATCTTCCAGTTCTTCAACCTGATCGACGACCTGTCGGCGCTCGACAACGTGGCCCTGGCGGCCCAGTTGACCGGATCTCCGGCCCGGCAAGCCCGCCGCCGTGCCCTTGAGCTCTTCGAGGAGCTCGGCATCGCGGACCGCCGGAACGCCTATCCGGCGGTGCTCAGCGGCGGTGAGCGGCAACGCGTCGCCGTGGCACGGGCGTTGATGAACCGCCCCGCCCTGCTGCTGGCCGACGAGCCGACCGGCGCACTCGACAGCCGGGCCGGCGAGCAGGTGATGGACCTGCTGCTCGATCTCAACCAGATCGGCCAGACGCTGGTCCTGGTGACGCACGACGAACATCTCGCCCGGCGCTGCGCCAGCCGCCTCGTCGAGGTCACCGACGGCCGGGTGACCGGCGAGCACACCCTGGAGCCGTCCGCATGAGGGCGGTGTGGCGGGCCGCACGCGCGGCGGTGCGGCGGCGCAGGCTCCAGACGCTCGTCATCGCGCTGGTCACGCTGACCTCCACCGGGGCGATGGTGGTCGCGCTCGGTCTGGTCGACGCGGCCTCCGCGCCCTTCGACAGGGCCTTCGCCGAGCAGCGCGGCCCGCATGTCGTCGCCGCGTTCGATCCCGCCAAGGTCTCGGACGAGCAGTTGACGCGGGCGGCGGAGCAGCCGGAGGTCGAGGCCGCCGCAGGTCCCTTCGCCCAGGCCACGATCGACGACCTGCCGAGAGAGGGCGACGGGTTCGCCCTCTTCGGCACGGTCACGGTCGTGGGCCGCTCCGACCCGCAGGGCCCGGTGGACCGACTGGACGTGTGGGCGGGCCGCTGGGCCACCCGGCCGGGCGAGATCGTCGTGAACCGGGATCAGGGCTGGGCCCCGGACGACCTGGGCAAGAAGATCCGGGTGCCGTCGGGTCCGACCCTCACCGTCGTCGGGTTCGCCTTCGACCTGAGCCGGACCGCCGATGCCTGGGTCGTCCCCGAACAGATGGCGGCCCTGCACCCGACCACCACTCAGATGCTCTACCGCTTCACGGACGCGTCCTCGAAGGGCCGGATCGGCACGAACCTGGCCGCCGTCACCGATGGGCTGCCGAAGGACGCGCTGGCCTCTTCACAGTCGTATCTCACCCTCAAGGAGTCGATAGGCAGTTCGGCGCGGGCGTACGCGCCCTATCTGATGGCCTTCGGCGTCCTCGGCATCGTGGTGGCGGTGCTCATCGTCGCCAACGTGGTGGGGGGCGCGGTGATTTCGGGCCTGCGGCACATCGGGATCCTCAAGGCGCTGGGGTTCACGCCGTGGCAGGTCGTCGCCGTCTACCTCACGATGATCTCCGTTCCGGCGTTCGCCGGGTGCGTGCTCGGCACCGTCCTCGGGAACGTCCTGGCGCGTCCCTTCTTCGAGTTCGTGTTCACCGGGCCCGAGGCGGGGGTGTTCCACGGCAACGTCGGGATTCCGACCTGGGTGAACGCTCTCGCCCTGCTCGGTATGCCGGCCGTCTGCGTCCTGGCCGCCCTCGCCCCGGCGGCGCGTGCGCACCGGCTGTCCGCGGCGCGGGCGATCAGCGCGGGCAGCGCCCCGCGTGCCGGGCGGGCGCTGAGCGTCCAGCGCCGGCTGGCGGGCAGCAGGCTGCCGCGGTCGGTGAGCCTGGGGCTCGGCCTGCCGTTCGCCCGGCCGGGCCGGAGCGCCCTCACGCTCGCCGCGGTGGTCCTCGGGGTGACCACCGTGACGTTCGCGACCGGTCTGGCCACGACGATGACCAGGTTCGGGGAGGCGGGGCGCGACGCCTTCCAGGTCACGGTCTACGCGAGCAACTACAAGGACGGCAAGGAGGTCGAGCCGGTCCACGGCGATCTCGAACTCCAGTCGCTCCTCGGCTCGTTGCCCGGCGCGACCGAGGTCACCGCCAGGGCGGACGCCGACGTGCGCATCGCGGGCACCGTGCAGAAGTTGTGGGTCGAGGGGCGTCGCGGTGACCGGCCGCAGCTGGACAACGTGCTCACCGAGGGCCGGTGGATGCACCGTGCCGGCGAGGCCGTTGCCGGATCGGCCTTCCTGCGCGAGCACGGTCTGGAGGTCGGCGACCACCTCGCTCTGGAGAAGGGCGACCGCCAGGAGGAGGTGACCATCGTCGGCGAGTACATGGAGAGCACCGGGGACGGGATCGCCACCGACTGGTCGACGATGGCGGCCCTCGCCCCGAAGGAGAAGCCCATCGCCTACCACGTCAAGCTCCGCGAGGGCGCTGACCCGGCGGCCTACGCACGCGCGGTCCGGGCCGCCGACCCCGGGGTCAGCACGGCGGTGACCGGGCCGAACACCATCACCCAGACGATCATCGGCTCCGCGACGGTGCTCACCCTGATGCTCGCCGTGGTCTCGTCGCTCGGCGTCTTCAACACGGTCGTCCTCAACACCCGCGACCGCCGCCGCGATCTGGGCATGCTCAAGTCCATCGGCATGACGCCCCGGCAGGTCACGGCGATGATGGTGACGTCGATGGCCGTACTCGGTGCGGTCGGCTCGCTCCTCGGCATCCCGCTGGGCATCGCGGGCCACCACCTGGTGGTGCCTCGCATGGCGGACGCGGTGTCCATCTCCCTGCCTTCGTACATGACGGACGTCTGGCAGGCGCCCGCACTGGCCGGCATGGCCCTGGCCGGCGTCGCGATCGCGGTCCTGGGTGCGTTCATCCCGGCGCGGGGCGCGGCACGGCTGACGATCGCGGAGGTGTTGCACAGCGAGTGAGGCCGAGGCGGTGGCAGCGGGCGCCTGGAGGCCACTCCGGGCGGCTTGCTCGACCCGGCCGAGAAGCCGGTCCCGCACCGTTCCTCAGGACATCGAAGCCGACCGCTTCCCCGGCGGGGGCAGCTTCTGGAGCAGCTCCCAGAGGGGGCGCGAGCCGCCCGCCCACTCCCCCAGCGTCCCGCGGTCGACCAGGTGCAGCTTCTGGGACTTCGCCAGCGGCTCACATCCCGCGGTGAAGCGTCCGTTCGTCACCAGGACCACCACGTCCCCGCCGTGCAGTTGCCGACCGGTTCCGTTGAGCACATGCAGATCCGGGGTTCCCACCGCTGACCCCGAGGCCCCGTTCTGCCGGTGCTTGCACTGGATCACCCAGCGCCTGCCGAGCGGATCGGTCGCCGTCACATCCGCGCCGTTGTCCCCGGCGCCGCCCACCTGTACGGCGTCCCCGCAGCCGTCACGGCGCATCAGGTCCCGTACCGCGAACTCGAAGTCCTCGTGATGGAGCCTGTCGAGCTGAGGGAGCTTGTACCGCAGCCTCCGTACGTGCGCCCACTCCCAGCGAGCGCTCACCGCCCACCGGGTGAGCCAGAGACCGCCCGCCCCGACCACCACGGCGGCGAGCACGGCGAGCAGCCACCAGTTGTCCAGCAGCCACTGCACTACGGCGAGGCAGAGCGCGACACCTGCGGCGGCCGCTACGACGAGCGCCGGCCGCTGGGGCCCCTTGGGCTTCGTCGAGGCGCGCGCAAGGCGCTTACGGGGCCGCCGCCGCGCGGGCGGGCGGCGGCTCATCGCTGCCCCCCGACAGCGACAGGACCGCAGACACCCGACATCGGAGTCCCACCGTCGTGCTTCACGTACGGATCGATCCAAGACACCGCGTCCCCCTCGGCGATCCTGCACACGGTCACTCCGACCGCACAACAGGCATTGGAGCAGGCACCTTTGACACTAAGTCAGGTCTCGCCGACCGCTGGGAGCGAGCGCCGCTTCCGGCCACCTCGACGGGAGTCCGCGGACGGCCCTTCCGCCACTTGTCCCGCAGACCGGGGATACACATGCCCGAACAGTTGTGCGCAACCACAACTGTTCCAACCGTGCCCCGCGCATCGCGCTCGTGGACCATCCGAAGTCGGCCGAGAAGCGCGCCCCGTCAGGGACCGGCGGTGAGGGGAATCCTGATGGTGAAGGCCGTCGCGCCCGGGCGGCTGGTCAGTTCGACGGTGCCGCCGTGTGCCCGCACCAGGGACAGCGCGACCGCGAGGCCGAGACCGCTGCCGCCCCGGTCGCGGCTGCGGGCCTTGTCGACGCGGTAGAAGCGGTCGAAGACCTGTTCCTGGTCGGCGGCGGGGATGCCCGGGCCCGAGTCGGCGACGCGCACCACCGCGGCGCCGGAGTCGACGGACACCTCCACGGACACCCGCGTACCGGCCGGGGTGTGCACGGCGGCGTTGGTGAGGAGGTTGTCGAGCACCTGCCGGATGCGCAGCGGGTCGAGGCGCAGCCGGACCGGTTCCGGGCCTGCCTGCACGGTCAGTTCGTGCTCGGGGTGGCCCGCGCGGAAGGCGTCCGCCGCCTCGCGTGTCAGCTCCGTCAGGTCGGCGTCCACCAGCCGCAGCGGTGCCTCCACCTCCCCGGCGTCCAGGCGGGCGAGCAGCAGCAGGTCGTCGAGGAGTATGCCCATCCTGGCCGCCTCGGCGCGCAGGCGGGCCAGGTGCTTGTCGCGTTCACCGGGTTCGTTGGCCGCCGCGTACTGGAAGAGGTCCGCGTAGCCGCGTACCGACATCAGGGGGGTGCGCAGCTCGTGCGAGGCGTCCGCGACGAACCGGCGCAGCCGCTGTTCGGCCTCGGTGCGGACGGCGAGGGAGTCGTCGATGTGTTCCAGCATGGTGTTGAACGCGGTGCGCAGTTCCTCGACCTCCGGGCCGCCGTCGCCGCGGTCGGCGCGTACCGGCAGCCGGGCCGATTCGGTGAAGTCGTGGGAGGTGATGCCACGGGCCGTGTGCGCCATGTCGCTCAGTGGCCGCAGGCCGCGCCGCAGCACCGCCCGGCCGATGACGACGAGCGCGAGGAGCGCGAGCGCGAACGCGACGACCTGGACCGTCACCAGCTGCTGCATGGTGTTGTCGATGTCCTTCATGGGCGCCGCGGTGACCAGGACCACGCCGGGTTCGACGGCGCAGGCGCGCAGCTGGTACGTGCCCTCGCCCTCGATGTGGGCGGTACGGACGAGGTCGGTGGAGCCCGAGTCGGCGAGCGCCGTGGCGGCGGCGGCGAGTGCGTCGTCGTCCGCGGGCGCGTCGGCGGGCTCGCGGATCTCGGCCGTACCGCCGGAGACCTTGTACGAGGCCGTGTACCAGCCCCAGTACGGCTCTCCGTGCTCGTTGTCGTTCTCCTTGGCCTCCTCGGTCTGGGTGAGCTGGACGACCTTCATCTGGTCGTTCAGCTGGCGTTCCAGGTAGTCCCGCATGTGCATCGACATCGCCGTGCCGACGACGGCGAACGCCACGAGCGACAGCACGCCGAGGCCCAGGGCCAGCCGGGTGCCCAGGCGCATCCTGCGGTAGGTCTCCCGGAACCGGCGGATCACTCGGCGACCTGCCGGACCACGTACCCGACGCCCCGCACTGTGTGGATCAGCGGCTCGCCCACGTCGTCGAGCTTGCGGCGCAGACGGCTGACGACCAGCTCGACGACGTTGGAGCGGCCGCCGAAGCCGTACTCCCAGACGTGGTCGAGGATCTGGGCCTTGGTGAGCACGGTCGGTGACTTGCGCATCAGGTAGCGGAGCACCTCGTACTCGGTCGGGGTGAGCGTGAGGAGCTTCTCGTCGCGCCGTACCTCGCGGGTGTCCTCGTCCATCGTCAGGTCGGCCACCCTGAGCACGGACCGCTGGAACCCGGGCCCGGCGCTGCGCCGCAGCACGGTCCGCAGCCGGGCCATGAGCTCCTCCACCGCGAAGGGCTTGACCAGGTAGTCGTCGCCGCCCCGGGTGAGGCCCGCGACCCGGTCGGCCACACCGTCCCGGGCGGTCAGGAACACCACGGGGACCATCGTCCCGGACTGACGCAGCCGGTCCAGGACGCCGAATCCGTCGAGGCCGGGCAGCATCAGGTCGAGCACCACGATGTCCGGATGGAATTCGGCGGCGCGGCTCAGCGCCTCCTCTCCGGAGTTCGCGGTGACGGCCTCCCACCCCTCGTAGCGGGCGACCGTCGCGACCAGGTCGGCGATGGGAGGATCGTCGTCCACGACGAGAAGTCGTACTTTTTCCACGAGCCCATAGTGCTTCACGCGCCTGCGAACGCCATACCTGCGGGCTCGCCACATGCGTATCGGTAAGAACTTGAAAGTTGATCGACAGGTAAACGACAGCTCCCACCCGGCAGGCTCGGTGTCCCCGGACCCGAACGAGGAGCTCCCGTCCGTGACGACTGTCGAACGTCTTCAACCGCCCCCCACGGCGGTACGCCCCAAGGTGGTGGCCCGCACGGGCCTGTACGCCTTGCTGGCCGTCAACGTGGGCGTGGTGGCCGTCTTCTTCCTCCAGTCCCCGCGCGACTCGAACGCCCTGATCCTGATCGGGCGGCTCGCCGGCCTGTACGGCGCGCTCCTGATGGCCTTCCAGCTGCTGCTGGTCGCCCGGCTGCCGTGGCTCGACCGGCGGATCGGCATGGACCGGCTGACCTCCTTGCACCGCTGGGTCGGCTTCAGCCTGCTGTGGACGCTGCTCGGGCACGCCGTGTTCATCACCTTCGGCTACGCCGAGTCCTCGTCGATGGGTCCGGTGGACCAGCTGGTGAACCTGGCCGAGACCGTCGAGGGCGTGCTGCGGTCGATCACCGCGCTGGTGCTGATCATGGTGATAGGCGCGGTGTCGGCGCGGTACGCCCGGCGGCGGCTCGCGTACGAGACCTGGCACTTCATACACCTGTACACGTACGTGGCGGTGGTGCTGGCGTTCACGCACCAGATCGGCGTCGGTACGACCTTCACCACGTCGTCCACGGCGACGGCGTACTGGTGGGGCATGTGGGGCACGGCGCTCGGTGCGGTGTTCCTGGGCCGGGTGGTGCTCCCGCTGTGGCGGAACCTGCGCCACCAGCTGCGGGTCTCCGCCGTCGTCCCCGAGTCCGACAACGTCGTGTCGATCTACATGACGGGGCGCGACCTGGACCAACTGCCCGCGCGGGCGGGCCAGTTCTTCCTGTGGCGGTTCCTGACCAGGGACCGCTGGTGGCAGGCCAACCCGTTCTCGCTGTCGGCCGCCCCGGACGGCCGGACGCTGCGCCTGACCGCGAAGACGGCGGGCGACGGCACCGCTGCCCTGCGGCACATCAAGGTCGGCACGCGCGTCTTCGCCGAGGGCCCGTACGGCGCGTTCACCACGATGCACCGGACCCGGCCGGACGCCCTGCTCATCGCCGGCGGCGTGGGCATCACCCCGATGCGGGCGCTCCTCGAGGAACTGCAGGGCCACGTGGTGCTCATCTACCGGGTCGCCAGGGATCAGGACGCCGTCCTCTACGAGGAGCTGCGGGACCTGGCCCACGCCAAGGGCGCGATGCTGCACCTGATCAGCGGACCGGTCGTGCCGGACCGGCTGGCGCCGCCCGAGCTGGTCAAGCTCGTGCCCGACATCACCGAACGGGACGTCTATGTGTGCGGCCCGCCCGGCATGACCGGCGCCGTCCTGCGCACGCTGCGCGAGCTGGGCGTGCCCAAGCCGCAGATCCATTCCGAACGCTTCAGCCTGGCCGGATGAGGGGAACACAGTGAAGCGAGTACTGCCTGTCGTCGCCCTGTCCGCGTTGGGCCTGATCACGGTGTGGCGCTACGAACCGACGGCCGACACGTCGTCCGCCGCCACGACGGTCACCGAGCCCGCCTCCACGCCATCCGCCTCCTCCGGTTCCTCAGGCACCTCCACGCAGGTCGTCGCGGGCTCGACCGTCGCCACCGAGAAGGGCGACGTCCAGGTCGAGGTCACCTTCGACGGCGACACGATCGCCTCCGTACGGATGCTCACGCAGCCGAACCACCCGCAGACCACCGCCGCCGTCCCCAAGCTCATCCAGGAAACCCTGGAGGCACAGAGCGCCGACATCGACACGGTCTCCGGCGCCACGATCACCAGCGACGGCTACAGGGAGTCCCTACAGGCCGCCATCGACGCGAAGCCGGAGACCTCCACAGCCTCCCCCTCCGCGTCCGCCTCCTCGGAGGCCGCGTCCGAGACAGTCGCGGGCTCGACCGTTGCCACCGAGAAGGGCGACGTGCAGGTCGAGGTGACCTTCGAGGGCGACACGATCGCCTCGGTGCGGATGCTCACGCAGCCGAACCACCCGCAGACCACCGCCGCCGTCCCCAAGCTCATCCAGGAAACCCTGGACGCTCAGAGCGCCGACATCGACAACGTGTCCGGTGCCACGATCACCAGCGACGGCTACAAGGAGTCGCTCCAGGCCGCCATCGACGCGAAGGGCGCCTGAAGTGCGGCGGGTCGAGCATGTGATGGGGTTCCCGGTGTCGCTGCGGATCGACGACGGGGACGGGGAGTCCCAGGAGGAGGCTGCGGACGAGGTGTTCGCGTGGCTGCGTGAGGTCGACGCGCGGTTCAGCCCGTTCAAGCCCGACAGCGAGGTGTCCCGGCTTGACCGGGGCGAGCTGGCGGCCCACGAGCTCAGCCCCGACCTGGTCGAGGTCCTCGACCTGTGCGAGGACTACCGGGTCGCGACCCTCGGCGCCTTCCAGGTGCGGCTGCCGGGCCGCGGCCTCGATCCCTGCGCGATGGTGAAGGGCTGGTCGGTGCAGCGGGCCGCGGATCTGCTGGCGGCGCGAGGGACGGCGAAGTTCTGCCTGAACGCCGGTGGCGACGTGGCCTCGGTCGGCGGCCCCTGGCGGGTGGGCGTACGCCACCCGGAGCAGGCCGACAAGCTGTGCACGGTGCTGGAGATCAGCGACGGCGCGGTGGCGACCTCCGCGCGGTACGAACGCGGTGACCACATCGTCGACGGACGCACCGGCCGGCCGGCGACCGGTCTGCTCAGCATGACCGTCGTGGCCCCGTCACTGACCGAGGCGGACGCGACGGCGACAGCGGCGTTCGCGATGGGCGCGGAGGGCATCGAGTGGGCCGCCGCGCGGGAGGGCTGCGAGGTGTTCGCGGTCGACACCGCGCACCGGGTCTTCCGTACCCCGGGACTGCCCGTCGCCGCGTGACGGCATGTTCTACGTGAACGAGGGCTCCCCGCAGTGTGCGGGGAGCCCTCGTCGTCGTACGGCTTACGGGGTGTCCGTACCCCTCACCTGTGCGCGCCGGTAGACGAACCAGCCGCCCGCCGTGAGCAGCGCGGCCAGCGCCGCCACGCTCAGGACGGTGACACCGGTGGAGGCGAGGCTGCCGCCGGTGGTGGTCGTGCCGGTGCTGGTGGATCCGCCGGTGGTGCCGCCCGTGGTGGAACCGGAGCTCGAACCGCCGGTGCTGGTGGTACCGCCGGACGTCGTGCTGCCGCCGTCCGTACCGCCGGTGTCGCCGTCGTCGGTGTCGACGGGGTCCTGGCCGACGAAGGCGACGGGCACCTTGACGTCCTGGGAGCGGTCGCCGGAGAGGGTGTGGTCGGCGCGGGTGGCCAGGACGCAGGTCACCTCGAAGCAGTCGGTGTACTCGTCCTTGGCGTCGACGGTGAGTTCGACCTCGAAGGAGCCGTCCTCGCCGTACGGGATCGCCAACTCCTCGCCGTAGTCCGGCGGGTTGGAGGAGATCCACGCGGAGGAGTGGGAGGCGCCGGTCATGTCGACGCCGCCGATGCACGGGGTGGGCAGTTCGCCGTCGCCGTTGTCGACGCACAGGGCGACGTAGATGCCCTTCTCCTCGTCGTAGCCGGAGCCCGTGACCTTCAGGGTCTGGTCCTCGGTGGCGAGGTTGTTGACCGGGGTGACGGTGAGCTTCTGGCCTTCGGAGCCGGTGACCGTCTTGGTGCCGGAGGGCTCGGTGTCCTCGTCGCCGTCGTCGCCTCCGGTGGTGGTGCCGCCGTCACCGCTGGCCTCCGTGACGGTGAGCGTGATCGGTGAAGTGCGGGTGGTGCCCACGGAGTTCTTGAACTCGGCGCGGTACTCGTAGTCGTCCTGCGCCGCCTTGGCGGTGAAGGTGTACGCGTTCCGAGTCGCGCCCTCGATCGCGGACCAGGTCTGGCCGCCGTCCGAGCTGACCTGCCAGTTCACGGTCGGCTCCGGGGTGCCCTCGGCCGCCGCGACGAACGTGACCTCGTCGCCGGGAGCGGCGGAGCGGTCCGTCGGGGACTGGACGACCTTGGGTGACATACGGAGGTCGAACTTGACGACCTTGCTCTCCATCGACCGCGTGATGTAGACGGACGTGGCGCCGGGGGTGACGGCGACGCCCGCGTAGCCCACCCTGACGCTGCCCGGCAGGGCGACGTCGGCGGCCACCGGCTGGAAGGTCGCGCTGTCGAGGATCTGGAGGGTTCCGGTGTTGTCCGTGGTGCCGTCGGAGACGTCCTCGCGCAGTACGAAGGCCCGTCCGGTGGTCTGGTCGAAGGCCATCGCCATGGACCGGTCCGCACCCGTCAGGGTGGTCAGCAGCTTGGCGTCCTTGTCGAAGACGAGCACGGACGTGCCGTTGCCGACCCAGACGTTGCCGGTAGCGGGGTCCGGCTCGACGAAGGTGAGGATGTCGGTGGTGAGTTCGGCGGTGGCGGTGACGTCGAAGGTACCGGTGTCCACGCGGCGCAGCACGCGCTTGCCCTCGGCGGTGCCGACGGACCAGGCGGCGCCGTGGGCGGCGTCCACGCCGAGTTCGTTGCCGCCTTCGAGGGTGACGGTGTCCTTGACGGTGCCGGTGGCGATCTCGACGCGGCGCAGTTCGGGTCCCGCCGCGACCAGCACGGTGGAGGTGTCGGCGTCCTGACCGACGCCGGTGAACGTCGCACCGGTGGCCCAGATGCCCTGCGCGACCGTGTCGCCGTCCTTGGCGGTGCCTATGCCGCGCAGCGGGTAGTGGAAGACCACGCCGTCGCCGGCGAGCGAGGCGACGATCCGGCGGACCACCCGGTTGGCCATGGCACCGTTCAGGCCGGGGGCCTGCGCGATGTGGCTGAGAACCTTGCCGTCCTTCGGGTCCAGGACATACAGGCCCTGCTCGGCCACGTCCGCGGTGTCGGGGATGTTGTCCGAACCGACGTACAGCTTCCCGGAGTCGGGGTGCAGCAGCAGGTCGAGGGGCCGGCCGGCAGTGGTGAACTCCGCGGACTGGACATAGCTGACCGTGCCCGCCGGCACGTCCACGCCGTCGCCGTCGTCTCCGTCACCCGGGTCCTGGCCCTCGAAGGTGATCGGGATGCGGACGTCCTGGGAGCGGTCGCCGGAGCCGTTGTGGTCGACACGGGTGACGACCGAGCAGGCGACCTGGAGGCAGTCGAGGCCACTGTCCTTGGCCTTGACGCCCAGCTCGACGTCGAAGGTGCCGCCCTCGCCCCACCGGATCGCGACCCCGCCCGCGCCCTCGTCCGAGGCGTCCCTGGGGATGATCCAGATCGAGGAGCCGCTGCCCCCTGTCTGGTCGGCGCCGCCGAGGCAGGGGGTGGGGACGCGGTTGTCGCCGTTGTCCTTGCAGACGGCGACGTAGATGCCCTTGGTGTCGTCGTAGCCGGAGCCGGTGACGGTGAGTTCCTCGCCGGCCGGGTCCAGGTTGGCGGAGGCGGAGACGGTGAGCTTCTGGCCGTCCTTGCCGAGGGCTGTCTTCGGGGTGTCGGCGGCCTGGGCGGTCGAGCCGACGGTGACGGCCACGGCTCCGGCAGCCACCAGGGCGACGGCTCCCAGGAGCGCCGCGGAGCGTCTGAAGCGGGGTCTGGTCCTGTCGTCCCGCCGCTGCCGGTCGGGGCTGTCGTCTGTCATGAAGAGTTCCTCGGGTGACGGATGATCACTGGGTGGAACGGGCCGGCCGGGAGGGCCGGCCCGCGTGGCGTGACCGGTCGGGCTTACGGGCGCCTAGTTGAAGGTGACCGGGATGTGCACGTCGTACTTGCGGTCGCCGCTGTCGAAGTGGTCGGCGCGCGTGACGATGGCGCAGTCGACGTCCTGGCCGCAGACGCTGCCGTCGTCGAGGGTGGCCTGGACGTAGATCTGCACGCTGAAGGTGCCGCCGGTACCGAACTTGGAGCTGTTGGCGAACAGGCCGCCGAAGACGTTGTTGATCCAGTGCGAGGCGCCGGTGGCGCCGGTCTCGTCCTGGCCGCCCAGGCAGGGGGTGGGCTTGTTCGCGCCTGCGGCGCCGTCGACGACACAGAGGCCGACGTAGATGCCCTGGCCGGTGTTGTAGCCGGAGCCCGTGACGGTGACGACCTGGCCCGCCGCGGTGACCGTGCCGGGCGCGGTCAGCGACAGGTTGTAGGTGGTGCTGCCGTCGACGACCGTGCGGGTCGAGGTGGCGGCGGAGGCCGAGGTGGCCAGGCCGAGGGTCAGCGCGGCGGAGGCGACGACGGCGAGACCCGCGCGGGCGGCGGTACGGGCGGACGGAACAACTCTCATGGGGAAGAGCACCTTTCTCGGTGTCAGGAAAGCCGGACAGGCCACGGAACCCATCTACAGCTTAGGTAAGGCATACCTAAATATGAATTTCAGTCAGTTGTCAACGGAAGGCAAAGAAATCCCAACTACCGATAAAGAGACGGGAGTTGGGCATGCCTGGGAGCGGACCCGGAGGGTCCGCTCCTTTGTCGGCGTTGGATCAGCCCGCGTCCCGCACCAGGAACTGCGCGACCGCGCTGCGCGCCCCGGTCACGGTGTACAGCTCGACCGTGTGGGCGCCCTCGACGGCGGAGGCGTACACCGGGAACGTCCGGGAGACCCGGCCCTCGGCGTCGGCCACCGTCTGGTACCGGGTGTCCTCGTCGATCGCGACCAGGACCACCTCGCCCGGCTCGAACCCCTCGCCCGTGACGTCCTGTTCGGCGCCCGCGGCCAGGTCGGCGAGGGCCACCGCCGCCGTGGGCCCGGCCCCGTCGGCCGTCTGCTCCGGCGCCGTCTGCTGTTCGTCCGGGGCGGTGGCGCCCGGTGACGCCTGCGGCGTCTCGTCGGGCTGCGCGGGGTCCTCGGACGCACCGCCCGCGGATCCCGTTCCCACGGTCACGTCGAGTGTGCCCAGCCCGTCCCCCGCCGCGAACTGCTGCCCGCTCCAGGTGGACAGCAGCCGTGCACCCTCGTCCGTGAGGGACGCCCGCAGTCCGGTCCAGGTCACACCGCCGTCGCGTACGGCGGGTCCGGCACCGCCCGGCCGTACGCCGGCCAGGGCGAAGTCGCGTTTCCGGCCGTCGAGTTCGGTCCGTACGTACAGCGCACCGGCGCCGTCCTCGATGCTCAGCCGCAGGCCGTCGAGGAGCAGGGTTCTGGCCGGGTCCGCGGACCCGGTGAGGCGGGCGGTGCCGCCGAGGTCGATGTCCGCGTCGCCGGTTCCGGGGTCCGTACCGCCGCCGGTGGCGGGGAACCAGGTCCGGTCCGCGGACCCTCGTACGGCGGGCGCGACGGCGTCCAGCGACACCCCGTGACCCGCCAGCGCCGCGGAACCCGTCGCCCAGCTCACATAGCCTCCGGACACCTCGCGCGGGAACGCGCCCCCGTCCTGCGCCGCCGCCGCGCCCGGGCAGAGCAGCGCGAACAGGGCACCGCCCGCCAGGACTACCGCAGTGGGTCTTTTCCTCACCTTGAAACCCCTCCTCAACATCCGAGCCCCCGCTGGAATGTGACGCTTCGTCAGACCGTGCTCGCGTCGCCCGGCCGCCCGGCACGGCGCCGACGCGCCCAGAACCAGGTCCCGGCTCCGACCGCGACAAGGCCGGCCGCGGTGAGTCCGAGCGGTACGGCGAGATCGGCACCGGTGCTGGCCATCGAGCCGTCCGAGGAATTCGTAGAACTCCCGGTACCGGCCGTGCCGCTGGTCGTCGAGCCCGATCCGGCGGTCGCGGTCGACGACGGTTCGGCCGACGCCGTGCCATCGCTGTCGCTGCTCGCGGCGCCGCCGAAGGTCACCGGAATCCGGACCGTCTGGCTCTGGTCCCCGCCCCGCGTGTGGTCGTTGCGGGTGATGACGGAACAGGTCACGCCGGACTTGGTGCAGTCGGTGTTCGCATCCTTGGCGCGCACCTTGATCTGCACGCTGAACGAGCCCTTGTGCGCGCTGCCCGTATAGGGCTTGGCCAGCCCCTCGCCGTACGAGGGCGGATTGGAGGAGACCCAGACCGAGGCCCCGGAGTCGCCGGTCATGTCCACCCCGCCGACGCAGGGCGTGGGCGTCTTGCCCGCCCCGTTGTCCACGCAGAAGGCGACGTAGATGCCCTTCTCCGTGTTGTAGCCGGAGCCGGACACGGTCACCGTCTCGCCTGCTTCGGCGAGGCCCGTGGCCTTGGAGACCGACAGTTTCTGTCCCTCGGGTCCCGTCGCCGAGGTTCCCGCGGCCATGGCGGGCGAAGCCGCCGGAAGCGCCAGGGCGACTGTGACCCCGGCCACAGCGGACCATGCAAATCGCCTGCCGCGCAGGCCACTTGAGAATTTCATGTCTACACCCCCACCACGAGTTCCTAAGGTAAACCTAACCTAAGCTATAGATCAACTGTGCGATGCAGACGGGCGACCCGAAAGGCCGAGCGATGCGCATGTCCGGAAGACCTCACCAGCCCCCGCGGCACCGGGGCCCAGCGGTGCTGGCCCTGACCCTGGCCCTCGCGCTGCTCACGGGCGCCTGCGCGGGCGACTCCGGCTCCTCCGGGACGGATCCGTCCCCGGCCTCCGCGAGCGAGCGCGCCACGGCGGCCGAGAAGCAGCTCGCGAAGAACACCGTCGTACCCCTCGAAGGCGAGGCGCCCGTACCGGAGTTGCCCGTCACCGTCGATTCCTCCGACGGGCGCGAGGTCACCGTCGAGGACGCCTCCCGCATCCTGCCGCTCAACGGCGGTGTGGCGGAGATCGTCTTCACCCTCGGGCTCGGCGACCGGGTCGTGGGGCGCGACATCACCGCCACATTCGAGGAGGCGAAGAAGCTCCCGCAGGTCACCAAGGCGCACGACGTCAGCGCGGAGAGCGTGCTCTCCCTGCACCCCACCGTGGTGCTCGCCGACACCGACACCGGCCCGCAAGAGGCGATCGACCAGATCCGCGACGCCGGCGTCCCCGTCGTCGTCCTCGACCCGGCCACCGAACTGGCCGACGTCGCGACCCGGACCACCCGCATCGCCGAGGCCCTCGGCGTCCCCGCGGCGGGCAAAGCCCTCAACGCCCGCATCGGCAAGGAACTCGCGGCGGCCAAGGCCGTCGTCCCCGAGGGCAGCCGGCCCAAGGTGGCCTTCCTGTACATGCGCGGCAGTGCGGCCGTCTACCTCATGGGCGGCAAGGGGTCGGGCGCGGACTCGCTGATCGAGGCGGCGGGCGCGGTGGACGCCGGTGTCGACGCAGGCCTGGACAAGCCCTTCACCCCCCTCACCGGCGAAGCCCTCGTCAAGGCCCAGCCCGACGTGATCCTGATGATGACCAAGGGCCTGGAATCGGTCGGAGGGATCGACGGACTTCTCGACGTCCCGGGCATCCGCGAGACCCCGGCCGGGCTGGACCGGCGGATCGTGACCCTGGAGGACGGGGTCCTGCTCAGCTACGGGCCGCGCACCCCGCTGGTCATCGACATCCTCGTCGACCGCCTCCACCGCACGTGACCGTGTTCCGCTCCGGAGTTCCCGACAGACTGTCGGGAACAGGTTGACTTAGGTAAGCCTAAGAAGGAGGATCTGAGCTGTCGGCGCGGCCCTTCGCGGCCGCCGCCCACTTCATTTCTTTCCCTTCATCCCTTTTCGTGTGCCTGGAGGCCCTCGTGAATGCCCGTGCCGTCACAGCCGACGCGTCACCGTTCTCGGTGCTGATCCGCACCGCGTCGCACGACCAGCACACGGAGGCCGAGAACTCCGGGTTCATGACCGACCTGCTCGGCGGCACGCTCGGCGTCGAGGCGTACGCGCGCTACACCGAGCAGCTGTGGTTCGTGTACCGGGCGCTGGAGGCCTCGGCCGAGGCGCTGGCGGGCGACGCGGTGGCCGGACCCTTCATCCGGCCCGAGCTGTTCCGGGTGGCGGAGATCGAGCGCGACCTCGCGCATCTGCGGGGTGCCGACTGGCGCGAGACGGTCAGCGCGCTGCCGTCGACGCAGACGTACGCGGCGCGGGTCGAGGAGTGCGCGCGGACGTGGACCGCCGGGTATGTCGCGCACCACTACACCCGGTACCTCGGCGATCTGTCGGGGGGCCAGATCATCCGCGGTACGGCGGAGAAGACCTGGGGCTTCGAACGCAAGGGCGACGGGGTGCGGTTCTACGTCTTCGAGGGTGTCGGCAACCCGGCGGAGTTCAAGCGGGACTACCGCGCGCTGCTTGACGCGATCGCGGTGGACGACCTGGAGAAGCAGCGCGTCATCGAGGAGTGCAACCGGGCCTTCGCCCTCAACGGGGCGGTCTTCCGGGAGCTGGGCGAGGAGTTCCGGCCCGTCGCCTGAGCGCGGGCACGGGGCCGCCTGACCGAGGGGCTTGACGTCGGCGGACCGGGGGGACGGGCGGGACGGGGTGAGTGGTCGACGGGTCGGTGAAACCGCCGGTCGGCCCCGGTCCCGGCCGGGACCGCCCGCCGCGTGGCCGTCGCCGTCGTCGGTGACGGCGTGCCGCTCGGCCACGGCCCGGACACCGACCAGGTGTTGACGTCCCCACCTCGACCAGCTCTACGACGCCCACGACACCCAGGAGGCGAAGTGACCGCCCTCGACAGCCCCGCGCAGTCCGGCGAAGCCGCCGGGCCCGGGCCCAAGACCGCCACCGGGCCGAGCGCTCCCGAGCCCAAGAGCGCGCCCGGCACCGAGCCCGCACCGGCACCCGCGCCCGCCGACCGGCGCGGACGCGGCGCCGCCTGGCTGCTGACGGTGGGCATGATCGCCGCGCTCGTCACCCTCGTGCTGGCGTCCGGCGCCCTCGGCGCCTACCCCATCCCGGTCGGCGACGTCCTCGGCTCGATCCAGCACAGGATCGGGCTCGGTGGAGCCTCCCTGGACCGGGTCGCCGAGTCGGTCCTGTGGAACGTCCGCTTCCCCCGCATCGTCCTCGCCCTGCTCGTCGGCGCCTCGCTCGGCTGCGCGGGCGCGCTCATGCAGGGGGTCTTCGGCAATCCGCTCGCCGAACCCGGCGTCATCGGCATCTCCTCCGGCGCGGCGGTCGGTGCCGTCTGCTGCATCTCGCTGGGCCTGAACTTCTTCGGCAACTGGACCGTCTCCGCCTGCGCGTTCGTCGCGGGGCTCGCCACGGTCCTGCTCGTGTACGGCATGTCCCGAGCCGGGGGCCGCAGCGAGGTCGTCACGCTGATCCTGACCGGCATCGCAGTGAACGCCTTCGCGGGCGCGATGATCGGCATGTTCATCTTCTTCGCGGACACCGCCGCCGTGAACCAGATCGCCTTCTGGCAGCTCGGCTCCCTCTCCCAGGCCACCTGGCCCAAGGTCCTCGCCGTCCTGCCGTGCGCCCTCCTGGGCCTGGCCGCCGCCCCGTTGTACGCCCGCCGTCTGGACCTGCTCTCGCTCGGTGAACGCCCGGCCCGCCATCTGGGCGTGGACGTCGAGCGGCTGCGCATCACCCTCATCCTGGTGATCGCGCTGCTGACGGCCGCCGCCGTCGCGGTCTCCGGGATCATCAGCTTCGTCGGCCTGGTCGTCCCGCACCTGCTGCGCATGGCCGCGGGCCCCGGACACCGCTTCCTCATCGCGGGCAGCGCGCTCGGCGGAGCGGTCGTCCTGCTCGCCGGTGACCTGGCCGCCCGCACCCTGGCCGCACCCGCCGAACTCCCGCTCGGCGTCCTCACCGCGTTCCTCGGCAGCCCCGTCTTCTTCTGGCTGCTGCGCCGCACCCGCCGTACGCAAGGAGGCTGGGCATGAGATCCCTCTTCGCCGCCACCCGCCACCGTTCGCTTCCCGAGCCGTACGAGCCCGGCAGCACCGTCGCCGAGGCGCGCGGCCTCCATGTGCGACTCGGTTCCCGTGATGTCCTCACCGGCATCGACCTCACCGTCCGGACGGGCGAGGTGCTGGCCCTCGTCGGCCCCAACGGCGCCGGCAAGTCCACGCTCCTCGCCGCCCTCGCCGCCGACCTGGCACCGGATGCGGGCGAGGTACTGATCTGCGGCCGTGACGCCCGTACCTGGCCGCCCGCCGAACTGGCCCTGCGCCGTGCGGTATTGCCCCAGTCGGCCGCCCTCGCCTTTCCGTTCCCGGTCGAGGAGGTCGTACGGATGGGCCGGGCCCCGTGGGCCGGCACGCCGCGCGAGGAGGACGACGACGCCGCCGTCGCCCGTGCCCTGGCGGCCACCGAGACGACCGGCTTCGCCGCCCGTTCCTTCTCCGCGCTCTCCGGTGGCGAGCGGGCCCGGGTCGCCCTGGCCCGCGTACTCGCCCAGCGGACCCCGCTGCTCCTGCTCGACGAGCCCACGGCCGCACTCGACCTGCGCCACCAGGAACTCGTCCTGCGCGTCTGCCGTGAGCGGGCCGCCGCCGGCGACGCCGTCGTGGTCGTCCTGCACGATCTGGGCCTGGCCGCCGCGTACGCCGACCGCGTCGCCGTCCTCCACGACGGCCGCACCGCCGCCGACGGACCGCCCGCCGACGTCTTCGAGGCCGGCCTCCTCACCCGCGTCTACCGCCAGCCCGTCGAGGTCCTGCCCCACCCGCGCACCGGCGCACCGCTCGTGCTGCCCGACCGTTCCGTGTGAGCCCGAGACAGGCCGGACCCCGATGGAGCGGGGCCCGGCCTGAGTCATCGGTTACTGGAAGTCGATCGGGACGTGGACGTCGTAGTTGCGGTCGTTGGTGTCCGTGTGGTCGGCGCGGGTGACGATGGCGCAGTCGACGTCCTGGCCGCAGACGCTGCCGTTGTCGAGGGTGGCCTTGACGAAGATCGTGGCGGTGAAGGTGCCGCCGGTGCCGAAGGTGGAGCTGCTGGGGAGCGAGCCGCCGCCGGCGTTGGAGACCCAGTAGGAGGCGCCGGTCGTGCCGGTCTCGTCCTGACCGCCCAGGCACGGGGTGGGCTTGGCCTCACCGGGGTCGCCCGTGACCACGCACAGGCCGACGTAGATGCCCTGGCTCGTGTTGTACCCGGAGCCCGTGACGGTGATGACCTGGCCCGCCGCGGCGGCCGCGTCCGGCGCGGTCAGCGACAGGTTGTAGGTGGTGCCCCCGTCGGTGATCGTGCGGGTCGAGGTGGCTGCCGAGGCCGAGGTGGCCAGGCCGAGGATCAGCGCGGCGGAGGCGACGACGGCGAGACCCGCGCGGGCGGCGGTACGGGCGGACGGAACAACTCTCATGGGGAAGAGCACCTTTCACGGCATCAGGAAAAGCCGGACGGGCCGGTCGGCCGACTCACCGCCCCGTCCGAACTTAGGTAAGGCATACCTAACAACACCCACACCTGGACTGTCAACGATCGGCAAAGTCACCTCAACTCGCCCGGTAGACAAAGGGAGTTACGACAAACACCCACAAGCACCTTGAGTCGAACCGGAGTCGAAACATGTCAGAAGCGTTGACGTGCCCCTGCCCGAAACTTATCTTCTGGTCGGACACCCGCACAGCGTTCGTAATCCCGAACAACTGGCCGTCAAAGGGGACTTGCCGTGTTCCGCATCCGTCACTGGTTCGCCCTGGGCGCCGTACTCCTGGCCCTGCTCGTGTCACCGGTCACCGCCCAGCCCGCCGCCGCGGCCGCCGGCCAGCCGTACACCAACCCGGTCAAGGCGCAGAAGGGCGCCGACCCCTGGCTGGAGTACTACAACGGCAACTACTACCTAGTGACGACCTCGTTCACCAACGAGCTGACCATGCGCAAGTCCCCGACGCTCGCCGGTCTTGCCACCGCGCCCAGCGTCCAGGTGTGGTCGGACACCACCGCAGGCCGCAACGCGAACTTCTGGGCACCGGAGATCCACTTCCTCAACGGCAAGTGGTACCTGTACTACTCGGCCGCGCCGAGCGGAGTCGCCTGCTGCGACTCCCAGCGCACGCACGTCCTGGAGAGCGCGGGCACCGACCCGATGGGCCCGTACACGTACAAGAACACCCTCACCGGGTCCAATCTGAACCCCGGGGGCTGGCTGATCGACGCCAGCGTCCTCGAACACGGGGGCAACCTCTACCTGGTGGGCAGCGGTTCGGCCAACGGCAGCGCGCAGAGCCTGGTCATCGCCCCGATGAGCAACCCGTACACGCTGAGCAGTTCCACGTTCACGGTCATCTCCAGTCCCACGCTGAGCTGGGAGACGTCCGGCGCGCCGGTCAACGAGGGCCCCGAGCCGCTGTATCACGGCGGCAGGACCTTCCTGACCTTCTCCGCGAGCTACTGCCAGACCGCCGACTACAAGCTGGGCCAGCTGGAACTGACGGGCAGTAACCCGCTGTCCCCCGCCTCCTGGACGAAGAAGCAGACGCCGGTCTTCCAGCGCAATGACGCGGCCGGGGTCTACGGTCCTGGCCACAACGGGTTCTTCACCTCACCGGACGGCACCGAGAACTGGCTCGTCTACCACGCCAACAGCTCGGCGAGCGGCGGCTGCGGCAACGCGCGCACCACCCGGGCGCAGAAGTTCACCTGGAACGTGGACGGCACCCCGAACTTCGGGACCCCGGTGGCCACGGGCACCACCCTCCCCGGTCCCGCCGGGGAGACGGCGACCACACCGACCGCGTACACCCTGGTGAACCGCAACAGCGGCAAGTGCCTGGACGTCGCGGGCGGCAGCACGGCGGACGGCACCAACATCTTCCAGTGGACGTGCACCGGCGGCGCCAACCAGAAGTGGCGGATCGAGGACCTCGGCAACGACACCAGCCGGCTGGTCAACGTGGCCACCGGCAAGGTCGCGGACACCGCCGACTGCTCCACGGCCGACGGCGCCGACATCCGGCAGTGGTCCTGGCTCAACAACAACTGCCAGAAATTCAGGCTCGTCTACACCGGCGGCGACTACGTCCGGATCGTCAACGCCAACAGCGGCAAGGTCGCCGACGTCGCCGACTGCTCCACGGCCGACGGCGCCGACGTACGCCAGTGGACCTGGCTCAACAACAACTGCCAGCAGTGGCGCCTCCAGCCCACCACGGCCTGACCGCCACGGACACCGACACCGACCCGCGACCGCCACCGACCCAGGAGTGAGTACGCCCATGAGCCGTCCCAGCCGCCGAGTGGTGCTGACGGGCCTCGCCGCCCTGGCCCTCACCGCCACCGTCACGCCCGCCCACGCCGCCGCCCCGGCCTCCCCCGCCGTGACCTTCACCAACCCGGTCGCCGAACAGCGCGCCGACCCGCACATCTTCAAACACACCGACGGCTACTACTACTTCACGGCGACCGTCCCCGCGTACGACAGGATCGTGCTGCGCCGCTCCACCACGCTCCAGGGTCTGTCCACCGCCGCCGAGACGACCATCTGGACCAAGCACAGCAGTGGCGAGATGGGCGCCCACATCTGGGCACCGGAGATCCACTTCATCGACGGCAAGTGGTACGTCTACTTCGCGGCCGGCGCCACCAACGACATCTGGAAGATCAGGCCGTACGTCCTCGAATCCAGCTCCGCCAATCCGCTGACCGGCACCTGGACCGAGAAGGGCCGTATCGCGCTGCCGTTGGACACCTTCTCGCTCGACGCCACGACCTTCGTCGTGAACGGGACCCGCTATCTGAGCTGGGCGCAGAACGACCCGGCGGTCGGCGACGGCACCAACATCTACCTCGCCAGAATGTCCAACCCCTGGACGATCAGCGGCGGTCCGGCTCTGATCTCCCGGCCCACCAACGCCTGGGAGACGATCGGCCACACCGTCAACGAAGGGCCCGCGGTCATCCAGCGGAACGGCAAGGTCTTCATGACCTTCTCGGCCAGCGCCACCGACAGCAACTACTGCCTCGGCCTGCTGACCGCCTCCGCGACGGCCGACCTGATGAACGCGGCCTCCTGGACCAAGACGCCGACCCCGGTCTTCACCAGCAACGCGGCCACCGGCCAGTACGGGCCCGGCCACAACACCTTCACCACGTCGGAGGACGGCAAGAGCGACGTCCTCGTCTACCACGACCGCAACTACAAGGACATCACCGGCGACCCGCTCAACGACCCCAACCGGCGCACCCGTTACCAGAAGCTGTACTGGAACGCCGACGGCACACCGAACTTCGGCATCCCGGTCGCCGACGGCCTCACCCCGGTCCGCTTCTCGTCCTACAACTACCCGGGCCGCTTCATCCGCCACTGGGAGTTCCGCGCCAGGCTCGAAGCGAACGTCACCAATCTCGCCGACTCGCAGTTCCGGGTGGTGACCGGTCTCGCGGGTAGCGGCACGGTCTCGCTCGAATCGGCGAACTTCCCCGGCTACTACCTCCGTCACAAGAACTACGAGCTGTGGGTGGAGAAGAACGACGGCACCGCCGGCTTCCTGGCCGACGCCTCCTTCCAGCGGCGCGCGGGGCTCGCCGACACCACGACAGGGGTCTCGTTCGAGTCGTACAACTTCCCCGGCCGCTATGTCCGGCACTACGCCAACCTCATCCAGCTCCAGCCGGTGAGCACCGCCCTGGACCGGCAGGACGCGACCTTCTACGCCGAGTAGCCCTGTTCGCACCTCACCCCGCAGAGACGAGGAACGCATGGCCCCCCACCTCTCCAGACGGTTCCTGCTCCAGAGCGCGGCACTGGCCGCGGCGGCACCGGCCTTCGCCTACGCCGCGTCCGGCCGGGCCGCGGCCGCCACTCTGCCCGCGCCTGCCGCCTGGACACTCCGGCCCTTCGAGCTCAAGGACGTGAAGCTCGGTCAGGGCGTCTTCGCCGCCAAGCGGCAGTTGATGCTCGACCACGGCCGCGGGTACGACGTGGACCGGCTGCTCCAGGTCTTCCGCGCCAACGCGGGGCTCTCCACCCGGGGCGCGGTGGCCCCCGGCGGATGGGAGGGTCTGGACGGTGAGGCCAACGGCAACCTCCGGGGCCACTACACCGGCCACTTCCTGACGATGCTCGCCCAGGCGTACGGCAGCACGGGCGAGCAGGTGTACGCCGACAAGGTCCGAGCCATGGTCGCGGCGCTGACCGAGGTACGGGCGGCCCTGCGGAGTGCCCCGGCCGTGCTCGGTGTGTCCGGAAGGTTCGGCACGGGCGCGGAGAACGTCCGAGGGTCCTACCAGTACGTCGACCTGCCCGCCGCGGTTCTCGGCGGGGCCTCGGCGATCACCCTGTCGGCCTGGGTGAAGCCCACCCACGACGCCAACTGGACGCGGGTCTTCGACTTCGGCAACGACACCACGCGCTATATGTACTTGGCCCCCCGCAACGCGACAGGCGTGCCGCGCTTCGCGATCACCACCGGCGGCCCGGGCGGCGAGCAGGGCCTCAACGGCACCGCCGCCCTGCCGCTGAACCAGTGGAGCCATCTGGCGGTGACGATCACGGGCTCCACCGGCACGCTCTACGTCAACGGCACTGCCGTGGCCCAGAACACGTCAATGACCCTCACCCCGGCGGCACTTGGCACCCTGGCGAACAACTGGCTCGGCCGCTCGAACTACCCCGCCGACCCGGTGTTCGCGGGCGCGTTCGACGAGTTCAACGTCTGGTCACGGGCGCTGACCACCGCCGAGATCACCGCACTGCAGACGTCCTCGGCCGCCTCCTCCGCCGCGGGCCGGGGCAACCTTGCCTCGTACGCCTTCGACGAGACGACCGGCGGCAGCTTCGCCGACGCCTCCGGCCGCGGCCTGACCGCCACCCTGCGCCGCACCTGGGGCGGGCCGAGCCACCCCGGGTTCCTCGCGGCCTACCCGGAGACGCAGTTCATCGCGCTGGAGTCGATGACCAGCGGCGACTACACGAAGGTGTGGGCGCCCTACTACACCGCGCACAAGATCCTGCGCGGCCTGCTGGACGCCTACCTCCACGTCGACGACGCCCGCGCCCTCGACCTCGCCTCCGGCCTGTGCGACTGGATGTACTCGCGGCTCTCCAAGCTGCCCGACGCCACCCTGCAACGCATGTGGGGCATCTTCTCCAGCGGCGAGTTCGGCGGCATCGTCGAGGCGATCTGCGATCTGCACGCCCTCACCGGCAAGGCCGAACACCTCGCGCTGGCCCGCCTGTTCGACCTCGACAAGCTCATCGACGCCTGCGCCGCGAACACCGACACCCTCGACGGCCTGCACGCCAACCAGCACATCCCGATCTTCACCGGACTGCTGCGGCTGTACGACGCGACGGGCGAGCAGCGCTACCTGACGGCCGCGAAGAACTTCTGGGGCATGGTCGTACCGGTGCGGATGTACGGCATCGGCGGCACCAGCACGGCCGAGTTCTGGAAGGCCCGTGGGGTCGTCGCGGGGACGATAAGCGACACCAACGCCGAGAGCTGCTGCGCGTACAACCTGCTCAAGCTCAGCCGGATGCTGTTCTTCCACGAGCAGGACCCGAAGTACATGGACTACTACGAACGGGCCCTCTACAACCAGGTGTTGGGCTCCAAGCAGGACAAGGCCGACGCGGAGAAGCCGCTCGTCACGTACTTCATCGGTCTGACGCCCGGTCATGTCCGGGACTACACCCCGAAGCAGGGCACGACCTGCTGCGAGGGCACCGGCATGGAGAGCGCCACCAAGTACCAGGACTCGGTGTACTTCAAGGCGGCGGACGGGAGCGCGCTGTACGTCAACCTGTACAGCCCGACCACCCTCGACTGGTCGGAGAAGGGCGTCACCGTCACGCAGACCACCGACTACCCCCGCGAGCAGGGCTCCACGATCACCGTCGGGGGCGGCAGCGCGGCCTTCGCCCTGCGTCTGCGGGTGCCGTCGTGGGCGACCGCCGGCTTCCGCGTGACGGTCAACGGCGGTGCGGTGAGCGGGACTCCGGTCGCCGGGAGCTACTTCACCGTCTCCCGGACCTGGCGCGGCGGTGACGTCGTACGCGTCGCCGTCCCGTTCCGGCTTCGGGTGGAGAAGGCCCTGGACGACCCGACGCTCCAGACGCTGTTCTACGGCCCGGTCAACCTGGTGGCACGCAACTCCAGTGCGAATTACCTGCCGTTCGGGCTCTACCGCAATGCCGCCCTCTCCGGCGACCTGCTGCCCACCCTCACCCCGGTGACCGGCAAGCCTCTCCACCACACCCTCGACGGCACCGAGTTCGCCCCGTTCTCCGAGGGGACCGAGGACCCGACGCACGCCTACTTCCGGCGGTCCGAGCCGCGACTCGTCTTCGGCAACACCGACTCGGGCGTCGCCAACCCGGCCCGGGCGAACGGCACCACGCTCCTCGACGAGATCTGGGCCGGGGCTCCGTTCAGCGGCAAGAGCGCGCTGGTCGCGCGGGTGCAGAGCACGGTCAACGCTTGGGTGTCCGCGGGTCTTCTCAACGCCGCCGACGGGCAGCGGGTGGTGAGCACGGCGCAGAACGCCTCGTACGTGGCCTGAATCTGCGGTGTGAGTCTCAGGAGAAGTCGACGCGCATGACGACGCGCCGCGGGCTGGGCTTGCTCACCTGCGCGAACCCGGCGTCGGCGAACACATCACGGCTGCCGACGTGGAGTTCGCCCCAGGTGATCTCCTTGCCGGGCTCGGTGATCATCGTGTAGGCCTCAAGTGCGCGAGCTCCACGGTCGCGGGCGAAGGCGACGGTGGCCCGGGCCAGCCCGTAGGTGATGCCGCGCTTGCGGTACCCCTTGCGGACGACGAGGCAGGTGACGGCCCAGACACTGTCGTCCGTCCGGTCCTCGTCGCGTCCGGTCCACGGGGTCCTGGTACGCAGCAGTCGCGGGTAGGCGGTGCGCGGCTCGACCGCGCACCAGCCGACCGGTTCGTCACCGAGGTAGGCGACGAGACCGCTGGTCGAGCGGGCCTTCGGGTCGTCACAGGAGGTCTGCTCACGCAGCCGGTCGGCGCGTTCGCCGTCGGAGACCGCGGCCCACTGGGATACGCCGATCTTGTAGCGCTGGCAGTGGCATTTGCCGGCCTCGGTCGTACCGAAGATCGCCCGCAGGTCGTCCCAGGACGCCTCGTTGGCCGGGACGATGGTGAGCTGGTCGGGCGCGATGGGCTGGGGCTCGTGGGATGTCAACGCGGGCTCCTTGCGGCCGAGGTGGTGGGTACCTTAACGCGGGCTCGGTGGCTCGCCGAAGTCGGCGCAGGCTCAGCCGGTACGGGAGCGGCGCCCCGAGCACTGCGTCCCGACAGACCGCTCCGGTTCCTGCCCGGCTGGGGCCGGACGGGCTGGTGACGGCGTCAGTCAGTGCGTCGCTGCCGACGCACAGCACTGGAACCATCCGGTCAGAGCGGCGGAGGAAAAGCCTGAGTGTGGCGAAGTGTTCCGGATTCCTTCGGTACGAAGACAGCAGTGAGCCAGCGGTCCACCGTGGACCGGATCTCGATCCGTGCGACGACCGAGTACGCGATCTCGCCACGGAAGCGATGGTCGGCGACGACGAAGGCTTCGAGTCCGGTGGCGTTCAGCGGGATCTCCCGTGCGTTGGTGAGGCGGAAGCGCCAGCCGGCTTCGGCGGTGCCCGCGCCGAAGCCCGAGAGGTGGACCAGGGTGCGGCTCGTTTCCGTGCGGCGCGCCCGGCCGATGTTGGCCTCTCCCCCGACCACGGTCACCACGGGCCCCGACGCCGACACCTGCAACCCCAAGGACCGCTCCTGGACGTCGAGTTGTTGCTCATGGAGTTCGTCCGGACGGAGCCGACGCACCAGCGGGAGATCGTCGTCCAGTGCGTCGCCGCCGGTGAAGTGGAGGGACAGCTGAGCGGAGACGAAGCGGCAGCCTTCGTCGGGGAGCAGCGTCAGGTCGAGCCCAAGCGCCCACAATCGCTCGGCGTCCTTCATCGCGCTCCGCAAATCCTCCCGCAACTCCTGGGGAACGAACGACAGTTCGGCGGCGGCCGACCCGGTCGCCGTGCGCCAGGACGGCCGTCCGAGGGCAATGCGATTGGTCTTGTGCCGTGCGGTCCGCCAGATCTCCTCCGCACGCCAGGAGCGCTTCTCCCCGGAGTCCAACGGCTCCAGCTCGAACGTGGTGAAGGGCACGTCCTCACCGTGCTCCGGCTCACTCATCCCCTGATCCCTCCACTGCGGCGCTCCATTCGATGCGTGGCCAGCCGATCAGCTTGAAAGCGGCCCAGTCGTACGGCGGTCGGTTCCGGCTCGCGTTGCGCTGGGCCGCCGCCAAGGCCGCAGCGACATCGACCAGTCCCGTCGCGTCCCGTTGCCGGGTCATGTCCCGGTAGAAGTCGAGCATCAGGGACTGGGTGGCCTCGTCGTGGACGGGCCACAGCGTGACGAGCACGGCGCGGGCGCCCGCCGCGAGGATGCCCCGCGCCAGACCCAGGAAGTCCGAAGGGACAGCCCGGCCCTGGCCCGTCTCGCACGCGCTGAGCACGACCAGGTCGGCGTGCAGTTGCCAGTCGGCGAGATCGCGCAGCGAGAGGATCTCCTCGCGGAGAGGGGTCTCGGTCACGCGGAGCAGCAGGCCCGAGTCGAGGAAATCGTGGGCATCGAAGTAGCCGTGGCACGAGAAGTGCACCAAGGAGGCACCTTGCACCCTTCGGTGCACATCGCCCTTGCTCAGGTTCCGGCCAGACAGGCAGGGACCGCCGAAGGCCAGTGAGATCGCTCTCGCCTCATCCGGAAAGGACACACCGACGGTGACCAGGTGGGCGAGGGGGTCGGCGGTAGGCCGCGGCGCACGGAGCGCCAGGTCGAGCGCCGCGAAGCTCGGTGCGTACAGGACGGGCGAGCGCTCGATGAGCGAGGACCCGTCCGTGAGTCGCACAGCGTGCAGGGGCAGTTGTTGCAGCTCTCCTTCCGGGACGAGTACGACGAGTTCTCCCCCGCGGATTGTCTCGAGCACGGGCGCGAGCAGGCGCTGCAGGCCCCTGGGCCAGGTCTGGGGGCCGCTGCCGGCGTAGTCGAGCATCTCCACCCGGAAGGCGTCCAGCAGCGCCGCCGTCTCGTCCTCCGACAGGTCGGCGTGATGGAACTCGGGGCTAGAGGCATCAGGTCGCAGCACACCGAGCACCGGCCCCCCGGCCAACATGTCCAGGGTCACCGCGACAGCCGGGACGTCCAGAGCGCGCAGGAGTGCGCGGGCCATGTCCGTGGGCGAGGCCGTGATCGACGGCTTCACCTCTGCGGCAGGGGCCTGATCCGTGGGCAGGTGCCGCTCGGCCAAGAGATCGGCGAGCGCCAGGGCACGTGCCTGGTCAAGGGTGTCGAAGGCCCGGACGGGGTCGCCGCACCGCAGGAACTCCTCGGAACAGCCCTTGATCAGGGGAACCGCCTCGTCGGCGAGCGTGATGCGGTCACGGTCCTGGCGCAGGGCACGACGTCGTGCGGCCCACCCTGCGGTGAGCGTGCGAAGCAGCCGGTCGATGTCGGCGGTGTCGGCCCGGGCGAGGGCCAGCCACAGGGACTCGGACTGTGCCTCGATCGCAAGCCTGTTCTGACCGGTGGCGACCGCGATGCGGCAGGCCTGATCGGCGTCGGCCCGGGCTGTCTCGGGGCGCACCTCGTGCAACAGCCGGGCCCGGTTGAGCAGAGCCATCGCCTCGTTGAAGGGGTCGTGGCCCGCGCGATGCACGTCGACGGCCCGTTCCAGTTCGCGTTCGGCACCGTCGATGTCGCCGCGGGCGAGGAGCTGTTCGGCGTGGTCCACACAGCTCCATGCGCGGAGCGTGGGATCGGTGGACCGCGCCGCACCCGCGCGCAGCCGCTCGGACAGCCCCTCGGGCAACTGGTCTGCAGAGACGTACTCGGTCGCCAGCAGCATGAGCGTGCGCAGGACGAAGTCCTCGTTGCCCTGCGCGATCAGCTCGTCGAGGTTCTGCACGGCCAGTTCCACGGCCTGTTCACGTCGCCCGAGCAGGAAGAGGGTCGCCGCGAGGTTCGTACGGTTGGCCGCCACTTCCTGCTCCCTGCCGAATCGCAGCAGCATCGCGATGGACTTCTCGTACGACTCCACCGCGGCGTCGAGTTGGTCGTCGTACCGCAGCGCGATGGCCAGATAGCCGTGCAGCGCGGCCGCCCTGCGACCGTCCCGCAGCACCTCGGTCAGCCCTAGGGCCGCGCGGTACTGGTCGATGGCCTCGCCGTAGCGGCCGGTGCGGCGGTACGCCATCCCCAGCGCGGACCGGGCATCGAGTTCGGACTCGGGATCGCGCCACGGCTGAGCGGCGGCCAGGGCGAGAGCATCGAGCAACGGCTGCTCGGCAGAGTCCGGAAGGCCGAGGTCGAGCAGCGTGTCGCCGGTGATCAGGGCCGCTCTGCGCCGGTCCGGGACGAAGTCCACCGCGGCCAGCTCCTGCGTCATCAGCTCCAGGGTCGCGAGGAGGTCGGCACGGTCGGCACGCACCGCGCGGGCCTGCTCGGCGAGCCCCTCGAAACGGGTTCGCACGCTCGACTCGTGCGGCTCCGCCGGCCCGGCGGTGTCCTGCCCAAGCAGCCTCAGCGCAAGCCCGTGGTGATAGATCGCGGCATCGGGCTCACGCTCCAGCAGGGCGCTGCCCAACGTCTCGTGGACCTGGGCCTCGATCCACGGATCGCCCAGCCGGTAGGCGGCGGACAGTGCCCGCGTCAGAGCATCGAGGGCCTGATCGGTGCGGCCTTCCTGCCCGTGGAGGTGGGCCAGATTGAGGTAGGCGGCGGCGCGTTCACCCGCTTGGGACTCCGGGACCAGTGGCAGGTTCGACTCCAGGGCGTCGCGGGCCGGGCCGAGTCGGCCGAGTGCGACCAGCATCGCTCCCTGCTCCAACCCGATCTCGCCCGCGACCCTGCGCCGACCGGCGTCCAGGGCTGCCGCGCCGGCCCGGTCGAGCAAGGACAACGCCTCCTCCGTACGGCCTTGTTCGTGCAGGTCGAGCGCCTGGTCCCGGAGGGCCTCGACGGAGATGTCCGCTGACGGGCCGGGGGCGACTGCCGCCGTTGTCTCTCGCTCGGTGCCGGTGAGCGCAGCCGTCCAGTCGAGGAGCCTGTCGATGTCGTCGCTGTACCCGCCCGGATCTTCCTCGGCGGGAGCGGCACGGACCAGTTCGGCGGCGCGATGCGCCTCGGCGTCGGCCGCTGCTCCCTGGCCGCTCTTCCCGAGCGCCACGGCCAGGTTGTACCGGCTGCGGATGCGGTGGTCCCACCTCTCACTCCGGTCGGCAACCTCGGCGTACTGCCGCATCGTTTCGATCGCGCGTGCGTGGTGGCCACGGCCGCCCTGCACCTGGCCCAGAAGGCAGAGGGCGTCCAGCAGCACCGCGCCGTGCGTCCCTCCTTGCTCCTCTGCCTCGTCCACGGCCTCACGCAATGCGTGCTCCGCCGCTGCCGGGTCGCCCGCCAGTTGACAGGTCCTGCCGACGAGCACCCGCGCCTCCAGGCCCTGCGCCACGCTGCCGCGGGCGGCGAGTGCCGCAGCGGCCACACGGGCGAGCGGCAGTGCGGTGGCCGTGTCGATATGGGCGAAGCGCCGCACCAATGCCAGGAGGAGGTCCGGCGCGGCCAGGGGGGCGTCGTCACGGGCGGCGGCTGCCCGGGCCTCCTCATCGGTCCGGTCGCCGGCGTGCAGCAGTTCGGCGATCTCCAGGAGCCGTTGCCAGGGACCGGAGATCACAGCCGTGAACAGGTCCCGTCCAGAGCCGTCGTCCAGTTCGTCCCCGGCCGCGCGCAGGGCGGTCGACAGCCGGAACGAGCCGCTCAGCTGAGTGGCGTTGATGAGGTCGACGACGGTCGACAGCAGACGCTCACGCTCCTCTGCGTCCCATGCGTCGGCGCTGCGGGCGAACGCGTCGGGGTCCGGGGAGTGGGCCAGCCGCAGCAGCCTCCTGACGTCTTCCTGCCGGTCTCCGAAACCGGAGAGGTCGAGATCGTCGAACCGGGTCGCCTCCCGGGCCCGGTCGACCGAGTGGTCCTCGAGATCCTCCTTGCGCATGATCTCCAGGTAACCCGGATCGAGTTCCACGGTCGGATCGATCCGCTTCGCCAGGTGGTAGTGAAGCCGCGCGTCCTCGTCGGAGCCGCGGCGCCGCAGCACTCGGGCCAAGGGAGCGTGGACGTCGGCCCAGAACGGGCTGTGGTCGTACATCGCGACGGCCAAATGCCGCGTGATGTACGCCGGATCGTGTTCCAGCACGGCACGCAGCTCGTTCTCGGCCGTCTCCAGCTCCCCCAGCCCTTCGTGGCACAGAGCGATGTGGACCTGGGTACCCACGTCGTCCGCGTGTTCGGCGCCGCTGAAGAGGTCGAGCGCCTCGGCGTAACGCTCCATCCCCAGCAGTGCGTTGCCTGCCAGCAGGCGGGATCCTCGGTGCCCGGTGTCGGCGGCGAGAGCTCGTCGGGCCCACACCAGGCTCTCCTGGAAGTCCCGCCGGTGGGAGGCGACACAGCCCACGCTGTAGAGAGCCTCCGCGGAGTCCGGGGTCAGGTCGACGGCCTCGCGATAGCAGACCTCGGCTGCGTCCAACTCCCCTTGCCCGAGCAGGGCGTCGCCCTTCTCGATCGCCTGCTTCGTACGCTTCCTGCGCACTCTCTGTGATGGACCGTCAGCAGCCATCGCGACCTCCCCTGAAAAGATCGTCAGAACACGATGGTCCAGCCCTCCCGCCCCGACTGCTCGGCCGTGTACGAAACGCCGTGCACCTTCAGGCCGTCGGCGCCCAGCAGGGTGATCCGGCCGCCGCGGTTGCCGAGTTGGACCTCGCCCGTGACGGGGACCAACAGGCTTGTTCCGGCGGCGAGTTGACCGGCAGGGACCGGACAGCGGTGGTCCAGGCGGTCGGTGAGGTGCCAGCCGGTGAGGTCCACGGGGTCGGGTGAGGCGTTGATGAGTGTCACGGTCTCCGGCTCGGGGGCCGGGCCCCGGGGGTTCACCAGCGCCGCCACGATGCGTACCGGCTGGCCGCCGGGCTCGGGGCGGGGGCCGCCGTCCTCCGGGGCCGGGACCAGGGCGTGGCCTGTGATGTCGTCCGTGTGCCAGGACTGGCTCTGGAAGGCGAGGAAGACGGCGACCCAGCGCGACTGGCCGGGGAAGTGGATCAGCAGCCCGCCGTCCTGCCAGACCCCGTCGTCGCCCTTGAAGCGGGGGCTGTTGCCCTGGTTCATATGGATGTCGTGCACGCCGTTTCCGGGCAGGAACCCGAAGACCTTGTCCCGGACGGCGGGTTCGGGGCCCCAGCGTTCGCCGAAGACGTACATCCGGGCGGCCGGGTCGGCCACCGCGCGCTGGACGTAGTGGTCGAGCAGGTCGGCCAGGTCGTTGTCGGGGCCCTCCACGTCCGGCGGCAGGGACCTCAACTGCGCCGGGTCGAAGAGGTTCCCGCGTACGAAGTCGAGGTTGGCGCCGCCGGGTCCGTGCGGCAGCGTGTTCCAGCCGGACCCCAGGCCCTCCAGCTGCGCCGTGACCGGGTGCTGGAAGTCGTCGCTCACCAGATAGAGCAGCTCGGACGGCCGCTCCTGCGACTTCACGTTGACCGACGCCCGGTAGTGAACTCCCTGATCGTCCGTCAGGTGGATCTGATAGTGCGGGCTGTCGGACGAACCCTCGCGGCGGGTGTCGACCGCCCGTGTGATGAGTACGCCGTAGGTCTTCAGCGGCATGGCGACCAACTCCCCCTGAGGGCGGGCACTTTGCTCGCCCTATGAGGAAATGGTAGGGGGATCGCGCCCGATTTCAGGTGGTTGGGTGAGAATTCATGTCTCGTTCGACTGCCTACGATCAGGCCGTGGCCCTATTCCTGCTGGAGCGCGTGTCTCCACATCCCGTCGACCGGAGCTGGCACCGGCTCACCGAGTGGCAGCGGCACGCCGATGTGGTCCCCCTGACCCGCGTCAGAGTGGTCACGCCGCCGCCGACCCATCAGGGCACCGTGTTCGTGGCGCGGTCGGGTGTGGGCCTCTTCGCGTTCGACGACCCGATGGAGGTGGTCGTGTGGCAGCCGCCGGGACACGACGGGCCGGGCATGTGCCGGCTGGAGAAGCGCGGCTCGTTCGTGACGGGGTGGGCCGAGATCGAGGTGCATCCGGCGGACGGCGGGGGTTCGCGGGTGGTCTGGCGGGAGGAGATCAGGGTGCGGTTGCTGCCCGGGTTCCTCGACCGGCCTCTGAGGTGGGCGGCGCGGCGCATGTTCGGTCGGGCCGTCGAGAGGCTGCTGCGGCTGCCCTGACTACGGCGGGCAGCAGGACGCACACCGTGGCCAATCGGCATGCGTGGCTGACAGTTCAAGCCGCGAGAAGGAGGCAAGTGACGGCCGTCGACCCAGCACGCTGGCAGGAACACTTCGCAGCAGGGCGCGGATTCCGCAGCGTCGACGCGCACGAGACGCGGCTGCTCGCCGAGCACACGCGGCCGCGCTCGGGCACCGCACGCCGGCTGTCGACTGGGCCGACGCCTCGGTCGTCGCGACACGCGACCGGTACATGGAATCCGATGGGGCGGACGCCCCCTCAAAACCGCGGCCCGACGCAACCCGGCGAACCTATTCGGTCACCACACGAGACGTGAAGAAGGCCGCGCCCCCTTTCGTCGGCAAGGTGCCGGTCATGAACCGCTGACGAAGCGCTCGATGGCCCGTCCGGTCATGCCGACGGCGACGGCGTCTTGCCGTGCCTCCATGGGAAGGTGGGCACGGTCTTCTTCCTTGCGCAGGATCACCGGTCGGTCCGTCGGGGTCACACTCGCTCCGAGACGGTCCACCAGCTCGGCCAGGATGTCGAAGAACAGGCCGGGCGGGAAACGACTGACGGCCAGGCAGACCTCATTGATGTCCACCTCTACCTCGTGACCATCGGCGGCCCGGATCAGCACGCCGCCCTGGAAATCCTCGTCGGCGGCGACGTACGGCTCCAGGATCTTCCGCACCAGATCCATGCCCAAGGGCTCCGGCTCCCCATTCCTGTACCGGAGCACGAACAGGCTGCGACTCATTGCCCCTCCCCCACACGCCCGGGCAGCCGCCTGTATCCAGGCACTATCAACCCGCCCCACACTATGTTGAGCACATTCGAATCGCGTAGGTGACCCGCAGCCTGAGCAAGTCGGCGAGCCTTTGCGGTCACAGCACTACTCGTCGGACTGCTCCCGTCCCCGGACCACGCGCCACAGGCGCCGCGCCTCGGGGCACACGCCGTCCACGCAGTCCGGGCACGCCGACGCGTGCTCGAAGTACTTCTGGTACGCCGTCTGATGCCGGACGAACTCCTTGTGGCTGAGAACGGATTGCAGGTGGCCTGGGCCACTGCCACCGTCGCGCCACTGCCACTCAACGCCGCTCACGGCATCTCTCCCCGGCTCCGGGCGTTGGCCAGGGCAACGCCCGCCGACAGCCTCTCCGCCGCCGTCGCGGGTCGTAGGAGGCCGTGCGCGTCCCACTCCCGCCCGCCGCCGGGCGGCTTGAGCTGCCAGTACGGGCCAACGTGGTCCACGACCCGGCAGACCTTGCGCGTCATCTCGTCCCACACGAGATCACCGATCTCAGGTGAGTATCCATTCATGCGCACCCCCGCTGGATCACGTCGGCCAGCCGCAGCACGACATCCGCGCGCACCCGGCCGAGGGTGATCAAGTTCAGTGAGGGCGACGCCGCATCCGCCCCCAGCGACGGCAGTACGATCCCCGCCGCCGTCAGTGCTTCCCGCAGAGTTTCGACCGCCGCTGTGACATCCGTGGTGTTCTGCTCTTGCTGCGCTGTTGCCATGAATTCAGCCTCGGGGAGCCCCAGTTGAGAGGTCTAGCTCCTATACTCAATCATTCGCAAGATGAGGTCAGCTATAGCCGCTTATATCTACAAGGGCACGGCGTACCTGTACCGCCCGGCCCCGAGCACGGTGATCATAAATGGATCAGTCCCCGCTGAAAGGATCTGATCATGGCCCGACGACTGCGTTTCAACGGCACGGGCAGCGGCGTGAACGGCTGCCCCGCCGTGCACGAAGACCTCGACACAGGCGAAGTGATCATCCACGGACCGGCGCTCACCGACCCTCACGACATCGCCCGCTTGCGGCACCTTGGAGAGGGCGAGGTACCCATCGTGGTACCGCGCGAACTGCTCGTCGACTTCGGCCCCAAGGAGGTCACCCGCGTGCCGGACATCATCGGCCTGGATGAGTTCGACCGGCTGTTCACCCAGTTCGAGCACACGGCCTGGCGGCTGGAGACCCGCCGCCGGTACGCGTCCGATGAGGGAACCGACACCTACACGCAGTTCACCCGGGGCGAGCCCGTCATCTGGGAGGGCGTCGACGACGAATGGTGTGCCGAACGCCGCGAACAGACCGCGCTCGGCAAACGGTTCGAACGTGTCCGCATCGTAGACAACCCGCCCACCCCTGGGCAGCTCTACCTGCTCGACAACGCCCGGCGGAACGGCGCCGTCGGCGAGGACATCCGAAACCTGTGGCGCGCCGACGCCGAACGACTCCAACTCCCCGACGCGGACTTCTGGATCTTCGACTCGCGCTTGGTGGCCCGGCTCAACTTCGACGACGCCGACGATCTCGTCAGCGTGGAGCTGATCACGGAGCCCGTCGAGGTCAACCGGTACGCCCAGGCGCGCGATGGCGCCTGGCACTACGCCGTCCCGTACGAGGAGTTCGCAGCGGGTCTGGCCGCGAAGTAGGCAGGTGAGCAGAACCGGTGACGACCGACTACCAGCAGGCGCGCGAAGCGCTTGGGGTGCGGCTGCGCGAACTGCGGCTGGCTGCCCCGGATGGACGGCTCACCGGTTCCGCGCTGGCCCGGCGGCTCGGGTGGCCGCAGCCGAAGGTCAGCAAGCTGGAGAACGGCAAGCAGACCGCCACGCCCGAGGACCTTCGGGCGTGGGCGGAGGGGACCGGGCAGCCGGACGTGTATGACGAACTGCTCGCCAGACTCCGAGGGTTCGAGTCGCACATCCGGTCATGGCGGCGGCAGCTGGCCTCGGGACACAAGCCGGTGCAGGACACGCACCTGGCTGAGCACACGACCGCCAGCGTGCTCCGGGGCTGGGAGTCGTCCATGATCATGGGCATTTTGCAGACCCCGGACTACGCCCGGCACATCTTCACCCGGTACACCGAACTCCAGCAGTCACCCCGTGACATCGAGGAAGCCGTGCGCTCCCGTATCAAGCGCCAAGAGGTGCTGTACGACCCCTCGAAGCGCTTCCACATCATCATGTGGGAGGCCGCGCTCCGGGCGCTGATCTGCCCGCCGTCCGTCCTGGCCGCGCAGCTCGACCGGTTGTCCGGAGCCATCGGGCTGGACACGGTCGAGTTGGGGATCATCCCGCTCAACGCCTCGCTGAAGATTCCGCCCGCCACGGCCTTCTGGGTCTACGACGACAGCCGCGTGATCGTCGAGACGTGGCACTCCGAGTTGTGGATCGAAGACGAGGCGAGCGTGAGCACGTACCTCCGCACCTGGAACACGCTGCGTGAGTCCGCGGTGTACGGCGCCGACGCGCACCGGGTCATCAGTTCAGCGCGCCGGACCCTGAGCATCCCCTGACACTGGGCTGACGGCGAGAGCCGTCACGTCCGACTACGCCCTGAGTCGCGCGACAGTAGACCCGGACAACTGGTCCAATAGTCTCCCTTATTCACTCGTCTCTCGAGTTTCCCCTCTGCCAGGATCTCCGCATGAGACTGAACCCGGGAGTCACCCTGGACTACGCAGACGACGTGCTTCGTCGTGCGGAGACGACGTGGGGTAACGCGCGGCCCACGCAGGACGCGTACCGCGCCTACACCGATGCAGTCCACGACACCTACCCCACCCTCAAGCAGGCTTTCGCCGCCCCGGATCTCGCTGCCGGCCTGCACTCCCTGGCCAGGTGAGGGCTCTGGAGCAGGCTCGTACCGAGCTGGAGGAGTTGAAGAAGCTCGTAGCCCGGCCCGGTCTGCCCGTCGTCTACGACACCAACATGCTCAACCACTGGCAGCAGCCCGGCGACATCCTGTGGCGCAACGTCTTCAAGTCCCAGAGCGAAAAGGTCCCGCTCACCCGGCTCGTGGTACCGCTCCGCGTGATCGACGAACTGGACAAGCAGAAGTACGGCCAGGGCGACCTGGCGCGGAAGGCTGCCACTGCCATCCGCTACCTGGAGCGGGTTCTCAAGGACAGCCCGCCTGGAGAGCCCGTGGCACTCCGTGAGGGCGCCACGCTAGAAGTGTGGGTCGACACTGACGACCGTGGTGGTGACGCCGACCTGTCGATCCTGCGCTGCGCCGCCGACCTGGACAACTTCCACCCGGACACGGGTGCCCGGGTGCTGACCGATGACATCGGCATGCGCCTGCGCGCCAATCAACTGGGCCTGAAGGTGATGCGCTTGCCGGAAGCGCACCGCAAGAAGGGCACGGCTCTTGACGAGGTGCCACCGCAGTAGGTCCGTTCCCTTCGCTACCGGAGTACCTCGCGCACCTGGAGCTGACAGTCACCAGGACGGCTCTGGACTGCGTGCCCGAGCTCGGGACAACTGGGCTGGATATGCCCGGGCCCGGACGTCAGCCCAGAATCGGCGGTTTGGCGAACCGTACGAGTTCCAGGGCCTGTTCGGGGAACCAGTCCCCCGCGTCGGGATCGACCATCCCGCGCTCCGGGTCCTCGGGGCCCGGCGTGCCGCGCAGGCACAGGCCGTCCGACTCGCCCGGTGTCTTGATCCACAGCCGGGCGTCCTGCAAGGGGTCGCCGGTGCGCAGGGTCGGGCGGGCGCCCAGGCCGCGGTTCGGCGGGTTGCACCAGTCCTGCGGGTCCGGGTACTTGCCGGCGGGTGGCGTCCAGGGGCCCTGCCCGTTGCGGCTGGAGTCCGTGACGAAGTGCTTCATCCGGGACGCGGGCACGTGGACGTGCGCGTCGAGCCAGGCCTGCGCGTCGGCCCGCGGCCACCACTGGTGCGGGCACTCGGCGACGTCGCCGCCTCCGTCGACGTACGCGAGGCAGGACGAGATCAGCTTGCCGTACCAGGAGTTGGCGTCGTCGGTGTTGTAGTTCGAGGCGTTTGTGTAGAAGCCGGAGGCGTGTGCGATGCCGCCCCTGATCAGGCGCGGCACGATGGAGTTGACGGTGTGCCAGCCGGGGTGTCCTGTGTCGAGGTAGACGCGGGTTCCCCGTAGCGGCTCCAGCACGGACACCGCGTAGTTGACCTCGACGTACCGGGCCGCGGTCTTGGTGCCCTGCGCGTCGTCCTGGCCACAGTCTGCGGGGAGGAGGGCGAGGGCGTCGGGTTCGAGGGTGACGAGGGCGTCGCGGCCGCCGATACCGCGGGCCACCGCGTCGATCCACTCCTTGTACTCCGCCGTGTTGGAGGCCCCGCCGCCCGAGTAGTTGGAGCAGTCGCGTCCCGGGATGTTGTACAGCGCGAACACCGGGGTCGCGCCCTCCCGGTCCGCGTCCCGTGTCACACCGCGGATCAGCCGCTCGACCTGGGCCGGGGTCTGGTCGCCGTACCAGACGGCCTGCGGGGTGTTCACCATGGCCACGATGCCCGCGGCGTCCAGGAATTGGCCCGCGCGGGCCAGGTCCAATGCCTGCCGGTAGGCCGCGGGGTTGGCGTCGGGGACGTACAGGGAGGGGCCGCGGTCGAGGGAGTCCGCGGCCTGCGTTTCGGATGGTGCGAGGAAGAGGGCCGCCAACCCGACCGACAGGGCGGCGAGCCATGTTGAGGTGCGTCTCATGTGGGTTCACTCCTGGTTCGCAACGGTCGCTAGGGACTTGCGGGAGCGCTCCCACAGGAGCGTCGTCGAGGGGCATGCCCGCGTCAATACACAGGACGCGGGATTACTTCGTACGACTGATGCGACTGATGGGCCCGCCGCGTTCCAGCGAACGGGCCTCTCCGTCGTACGCGCGTCAGGCCACCGACCCGATCCGCCCCACCGACGCCGACGCCGACGCCGACGTCGACGCCGCATCATGGTGGATCGGCGTATGCGCCCCCGTGAGCGCAACCCCGCTCCCCCCACGCCGGTTGGCCACGATCTCCGAAGCGATGGACAGCGCCGTCTCCTCGGGCGTACGCGCCCCCAGGTCCAGCCCGATGGGCGACCTGAGCCTCGTCAACTCCAGCTCGGTCACGCCGACTTCACGCAGGCGCTCGTTCCGGTCGAGGTGGGTCCGCCGGGATCCCATCGCCCCCACGTACGCGACCGGAAGCCGCAGCGCGAGCTGGAGCAGCGGGACGTCGAACTTGGCGTCATGGGTCAGTACGCACAGCACCGTCCGGGAGTCGACTTCCGTGCGGGCCAGGTACTTGTGCGGCCATTCGACGACGATCTCGTCGGCGTCCGGGAAGCGGGCGGCCGTCGCGAAGACGGGGCGGGCGTCGCAGACCGTCACGCTGTAGCCGAGGAACTTGCCCATGCGGACCAGCGCCGACGCGAAGTCGATCGCACCGAAGACGATCATGCGGGGCGGCGGGACCGACGACTCCACCAGGACCGTGAGCGGCGCTCCGCAACGAGAGCCCTGCTCTCCGATCTCCACGGTGCCGGTACGGCCCGCGTCCAGGAAGGCTCCCGCCTCCCCCACCACGGTCCGGTCCAGCTCGGGATGGGCGCCGAAGCCGCCCTCGTACGAGCCGTCGGGACGGACGACGAGGGCGCGCCCCAGCAGTTCGGCCGGGCCGCTCACGATCCGGGCGACCGCGGCCGCCTCCCCGCTCGCCGCGGCGGCCAGCGCGGCCGCGAGCACCAGCCGGGCGGGGTCGCCGGCGCGTACCGGGGTGACCAGGATGTCGATGATGCCGCCGCAGGTCAGCCCCACCGCGAACGCGTCGTCGTCGCTGTAGCCGAAGCGTTCGAGGGCGGACTCCCCGTCCTCCAGCGCCTGTTGGCACAGTTCGTAGACCGCTCCCTCCACGCAGCCGCCTGAGACCGAGCCGATCGCCGTGCCGTCGGAGTCGACGGCGAGTGCGGCGCCCGGTTGGCGGGGTGCGCTGCCGCCGACGGCCACCACGGTGGCGACGGCGAAGTCGCGTCCCTGCTCGACCCACCGGTGCAGCTCTTCGGCGATGTCCAGCATGTCTCGGTCTCCTTAGACGACGTACCAGCGGTTGCGTGGAGGGAGAGGGATCCGAACGGACGTGTCAGTGCACGCCCATCCAGCTCTCGATCGGGTTGAGGGCGAAGAAGACGAAGAAGATCACCGTCAGGCCCCACATGAACGCCCCGATCTCCCGGGCCTTGCCCTGGGCGATCTTGATGGCGACGTAGCTGATGACTCCGGCCGCGACACCCGCGGTGATGGAGTACGTGAACGGCATGATCACGACGGTCAGGAAGACCGGGATCGCGGTGGCGCGGTCGCCCCAGTCCACGTGCCGGGCGTTCATCATCATCATGGCGCCGATGACGACGAGCGCGGCGGCGGCGACCTCACCCGGGACGATCGCGGTGAGCGGCGTGAAGAACAGGCAGGCCGCGAAGAACAGACCGGTGATCACCGAGGACAGGCCCGTGCGGGCGCCCTCGCCGACCCCCGTCGCCGATTCGACGAAGACCGTCTGGCCCGAGGCGCCGGCGACACCGCCGACCGCTCCGCCCGCGCCGTCGATGAACAGCGCCTTGGACAGGCCCGGCATCCGGCCCTGCGCGTCGGCCAGTTTGGCCTCGGTGCCGACGCCGATGATCGTGGCCATCGCGTCGAAGAACCCGGCGAGCACCAGCGTGAAGACGATCATGCCGACCGTCATCGCGCCGACATCGCCCCAGCCGCCGAACTCGACGTCTCCGAAGAGTGAGAAGTCCGGCATCGAGACGGCGCTGCCGTGCAGTTCGGGGGCGCCGCTCGCCCACTGCTTGGGGTCGATGACATCGAGGGCGTTCAGTACGACGGCCAGTACCGTGCCCGCGACGATGCCGATCAGGATTGCGCCGGGGACGGCCCGGGCCTGCAGCATGAAGATCAGGAGCAGCGTCGCGGCGAAGAGCAGCACGGGCCAGCCGGCGAGTTCGCCGTTCGGGCCGAGGGAGACCGGGGTCGCCTCGCCCTGGTGGACGAAGCCGGCTTTCACCAGGCCGATCAGTGCGACGAACAGGCCGATGCCCATGGTGATCGCGTGCTTCAGCGCGAGCGGGATCGCGTTCATGATCATCTCGCGGAGGCCGGTGACGACCAGAAGCATGATGACGACGCCGTACATGACGCACATGCCCATGGCCTGCGGCCAGGTCATCTGCGGGGCGACCTGCGAGGCGAGCACGCCGGACACGGAGAGTCCGGCGGCGAGGGCGAGCGGCACCTTGCCGAAGAAGCCCATGAGGAGCGTGCTGAAGGCCGCCGCGAACGCGGTCGCGGTGATCAGCGCCTGCTGGCCGAGCGTGTTCCCCGCCGCGTCCTTGCCGGACAGGATCAGCGGGTTGAGCAGCAGGATGTACGCCATCGCCATGAAGGTGGTGGTGCCGCCGCGCACCTCACGCGCGACGGAGCTTCCCCGCTTGGATATGTGGAAGTACCGGTCGAGCCAGGACCGGCCGGCCGGGACGCGGCTACCCGCGCCCGCGTCGTCGGCGACGGTCTTCGGCTCTATTGACTGCTGGGTCATGTGGGCCTGCTCCCAAGGTTCAAAGGGACACCCGCACGGCCGCCCTGACGGCTGCTCAACCACCTTGGTGGCTACGGGTTTTGGGAAGGTGCTTCGGCCGCACGACCCGGGGGACGGCCCGAGACGAACGTTGCTTTGCTGTCGGATGATGCTGATGATGCGTCAAGTCCCGCGAGCAGTGCGGTACTCGAGTACTCCGGGCGGCGCGGTGAAGTGTGACGTTCCCTGCGCCGCCCGGAGAGTCCTACGCGGTGCCGGTGAGGTGTTCTGGCCGTACCGGCGTCCGGTTGAGCTCCAGACCCGTCGCGTTCCGGATCGCCGCGAGGACGGCCGGGGTGGACGACAGGGTCGGGGCCTCGCCGATGCCACGGAGCCCGTACGGGGCGTGGTCGTCGGCGAGTTCGAGCACGTCGACGGGGATGGTCGGCGTGTCGAGGATGGTGGGGAGCAGGTAGTCCGTGAAGGACGGGTTCCTGACCTTCGCGGTCTTGGGATCGACGACGATCTCCTCCATCACCGCGATGCCCATGCCCTGGATGGTGCCACCCTGGATCTGGCCGATGACGGACAGCGGGTTGAGCGCCTTGCCGACGTCCTGGGCGCAGGCCAGTTCGATGACCTTGACCAGGCCGAGTTCGGTGTCCACCTCGACGACCGCGCGGTGCGCGGCGAAGGTGTACTGGACGTGGCCGAAGCCCTGCCCGGTACGCAGGTCGAAGGGCTCCGTGGGGCGGTGCCGCCACTCAGCCTCGATCTCGACGGCCTCGTCCTCCAGGACGTCGGCCAGATCCGCGAGGACCTCGCCGCCGTCGGTGACGACCTTGCCGCCCTCCAGGAGCAGTTCGGCGGTGGCCCAGGCCGGGTGGTAGGTACCGAACTTGCGGCGGCCGAGCTCCAGGACCTTCTCGCGGACGAGCTCGCAGGAGTTCTTGACGGCGCCACCGGTGACGTACGTCTGGCGCGACGCGGACGTCGAACCGGCGCTGCCCACCTGGGTGTCGGCCGGGTGGATCGTCACCTGCGTGACGCCCAGCTCGGTGCGGGCGATCTGCGCGTGGACGGTGACACCGCCCTGGCCGACCTCCGCCATCGCAGTGTGCACGGTCGCGACCGGCTCGCCGCCGACGACCTCCATACGCACCTTGGCGGTCGAGTAGTCGTCGAAGCCCTCGGAGAAGCCGACGTTCTTGATGCCGACCGCGTAGCCCACACCGCGTACGACGCCTTCGCCGTGCGTGGTGTTGGAGAGGCCGCCCGGCAGCTGGCGTACGTCGGCGGCCTCGCCGGCCGCGAGCCACTGCTGCTCCGGCGGCATCGGCATCGCCTTGACGCGGCGCAGGAGTTCGGCGACCGGGGCGGGCGAGTCGACGGCCTGCCCGGTCGGCATGATCGTGCCCTGCTCCATCGCGTTGAGCTGACGGAACGCGACCCGGTCCATGCCCACCTTGTCGGCGAGCTTGTCCATCTGGGCCTCGTACGCGAAGCACGCCTGGACCGCGCCGAAGCCGCGCATGGCGCCGCAGGGCGGGTTGTTGGTGTAGAGCGCGATGGCCTCGATGTCGACGTTGTCGACGACGTACGGACCCGCGCCCAGCGAGGACGCGTTGCCGACGACCGCCGGGGAGGCGGAGGCGTACGCGCCGCCGTCGAGGACGATCCGCGCCTTCAGGTGCGTGAGCTTGCCGTCCTTCGTCGCCCCGTGCTCGTAGTAGAGCTTGGCGGGGTGGCGGTGGACGTGCCCGAAGAAGGACTCGAAGCGGTTGTAGACGATCTTGACGGGCTTGCCGGTGCGCAGCGCGAGCAGGCAGGCGTGGATCTGCATCGACAGGTCCTCGCGGCCGCCGAACGCGCCGCCCACGCCGGAGAGCGTCATGCGGACCTTGTCCTCGGGCAGGCCGAGGACGGGCGCGATCTGCTTGAGGTCCGAGTGCAGCCACTGGGTGGCGATGTACAGGTCGACGCCGCCGTCCTCGGCGGGCACGGCGAGGCCGGACTCCGGGCCGAGGAAGGCCTGGTCCTGCATGCCGAAGGTGTACTCGCCCTTGACGATGAAGTCGGCCTTCTTGGCGGCCTCGTCGGCGTCGCCGCGGATGATCGGCTGGCGGTGCACGATGTTCGGGTGCGGGACATGGCCGATGTGGTGGTCGTCGCGGCCCTCGTGGACGAGGATCGCGTCCGGCGCGGTGGCGGACGCCTCGTCCGTGATGACCGGGAGGTCGCGGTACTCGACCTTGATCTTGGCGGCGGCGCGGCGCGCGGTCTCCGGGTGGTCGGCGGCGACGATCGCGACCGGCTCGCCGTGGTGGCGGACCTTGCCGTGGGCGAGAACCGGGGTGTCCTGGATCTCCAGGCCGTAGTTCTTCACCTCGGTCGGCAGGTCGTCGTACGTCAGGACGGCGTAGACGCCCGGCGTCTTCAGCGCCTCGACCGTGTCGATCGAGACGATCTCGGCGTGCGCGACCGGGGAGCGCAGGATCTGGCCCCAGAGCATGTCCTCGTGCCACATGTCGGACGAGTACGCGAACTCGCCGGTGACCTTGAGGGTGCCGTCCGGGCGCAGCGTCGACTCGCCGATGCCGCCCTTGGTCTTGGAGCCCTGGGTGATGTTGGTGGGCGTACCTGTCGTTCCCATGGTCAGACCGCCTCAGACTGCCGTGCGGCCGCCAGCCGGACCGCGTCCATGATCTTCTCGTAGCCGGTGCAGCGGCACAGGTTGCCCGAGAGCGCCTCGCGGATGTCCGCGTCGGTCGGGTTCGGGTTGTGCTCCAGCATCTCGTCGGCCGCGACCAGCAGACCCGGGGTGCAGAAGCCGCACTGGACGGCTCCGGCGTCGATGAACGCCTGCTGGACCGGGGAGAGTTCGCCGCCTTCGCCGGTGTGCGAGTCCTGGGCCCGTGGGCGGAGCCCACTATTGGACCCCTGCGCGTTCCACTGCTGGGCGTTCTGAAGTGATGTGCCGCAGGCGCCGCCGGTCCCGCAGGAGCGCTGCTTCGCGTACTCCGCGAGTCCCTCCACCGTGACGACCTCGCGCCCCTCGACCTGGCCGGCCGCGACGAGACACGAACACACCGGTACGCCGTCGAGGCGGACCGTGCAGGAACCGCACTCGCCCTGCTCGCAGGCGTTCTTCGAGCCCGGCAGGCCCATCCGCTCCCTCAGCACGTACAGCAGGGACTCGCCCTCCCACACGTCGTCGGCTTCCTGCTGACGGCCGTTGACCGTGAAATTGACGCGCATTACGCGACACTCCCCTTCTGATGTGGCTGGCCGTCAGCGCCGCGGTACGACTCCCAGGTCCAGGTGAGCGTCCGGCGGGCCATGATGCCGACCGCGTGGCGGCGGTAGCTCGCGGTGCCCCGGACGTCGTCGATCGGGTTGCAGGCGGCGGAGCAGAGGTCCGCGAACTGCTTGGCGACCGACGGGGTGATGATCCTGCCGTTGTCCCAGAAGCCGCCCTCTTCGAGCGCCGCGTTCAGGAACTCCTCGGCGGCCTTGGCGCGGACGGGCGTGGGCGCGGCGGATCCGATGCCGGTGCGGACCGTGCGCGAGGACGGGTGCAGCGCGAGGCCGAAGGCGCAGACCGCGATGACCATGGCGTTGCGGGTGCCGACCTTGGAGTACTGCTGCGGGCCGTCCGCCTTCTTGATGTGTACGGCCCTGATGAGCTCGTCGGGAGCGAGCGCGTTGCGCTTCACGCCGGTGTAGAACTCGTCGATCGGGATCAGGCGCGTGCCGCGTACGGACTCTGCCTCGACCTCGGCGCCGGCCGCGAGGAGCGCGGGATGGGCGTCGCCGGCCGGGGAGGCGGTGCCGAGGTTGCCGCCGACGCCGCCGCGGTTGCGGATCTGCGGGGAGGCCACCGTGTGGGAGGCGAGGGCCAAGCCGGGCAGTTCGCCGCGCAGCTGCTCCATGATCTTCGTGTAGGACACGGAGGCGCCCAGGCGCACGCTCTCCTCGCCGACCTCCCAGTCGCTCAGCTCGCCGATGCGGTTCAGATCGAGGAGGTACTCGGGCCTGCGGTGGTCGAAGTTGATCTCGACCATCACATCGGTGCCACCCGCAATCGGCACAGCGGTGGGGTGCTCAGCCTTGGCGGCGAGCGCCTCCTCCCAGCTGGCGGGGCGAAGGAAGTCCATGAGTGGCTCTCTTCATTCGTATCGTGGTGGTTCTGATCAAGCCAGATCGTGTGCGGCGGGCCCGGCTCGTTCATGAGTTGTTAACGCGGAGTGAGGCCAGTACACAGCGCCGTCCTCCACCGGGGTCAGTCACCGAAACCATGAAGGAGTTGGCTGGCCAGGGTGCGCATCTTGTAGATTCGTATGAACGGAGGTCATCAGTTACCTCTCTGTTTTCCCCTGGAAACAGTGAGCACAGCTCCCAAAAACCCAGGACACAGGCTCAGGCGGGCCGGAACCCCGCTCGCGGGGTCCTCAGCACGGGGCCCGTACAGAGCCGTACAGATCCATCGTAGATTTCAAGACAAAGATCGGCGGCGACGAGAATGCGGCTGCGCGCACTGCTGGACACCGACGCGCTGGGCCTGCGGCTGCTCGGCGGCGAGGACGAGCTGGACCGCACCGTACGCGGTGTGATGACCACGGACCTCAAGGACCCCAGCCGCTATCTCTCGGGCGGCGAGCTGGTCCTCACCGGTCTCGCCTGGCGGCACGACGCCGCGGACTCCGAGCCCTTCGTACGCATCCTCGCGGGCGCCGGGGTCACGGCCCTCGCCGCCGGTGAGGCGGAGCTCGGCGACGTACCGGCCGATCTGATCCAGGCCTGCGTCCGGCACCGGCTGCCGCTGTTCGGGGTGAACGAGTCGGTCGCCTTCGCGACGATCACCGAGCACGTCGTACGGCAGGTCTCGGGCGAGCGGGCCGGGGATCTGGCGGCCGTGGTCGACCGGCACCGGCGGATGATGACGTCAGGACCGGCGGGCGGCGGACCCGATGTGGTCCTGGACCTGCTCGGCTCCGACCTGGATCTGCGGGCCTGGGTGCTCTCCCCCACCGGCCGCCCCATCGCGGGCTCGAAGCTCGCCGGGGCCGCGCTGCCCGCGGACGTCTGCGCCAAGCTGGCCGCCGAACATCTGGCGGCGGCACGCACCGGACGCCGGGGGCCGCACCGGGTGACGGTGGGCACGACGACGTACTCGCTCTTCCCGGTCCCCTCCTCGGGCCGCTCCACGGGCGCGTCCCGGGACGTGCGCGAGACGGTGCTCTCCGACTGGCTGCTCGCGGTCGAGGCGGACGCCGGGGACTGGCCCGAGGAGCGGCTCGACCTGCTGCAGGGCGTCACCCAGCTGATCTCGGTCGAGCGGGAGCGGCGGGACGCGGCGCGCACGGTGCGGCGGCGGCTCGCGCAGGAGGTCCTGGAGCTGGTGCAGACGGGCGCGGCGCCCGCCGAGATCGCGGCGCGCCTGCGGGTCGCCGCCCCGGTGCTGCTGCCCGGGCTCGGAGCGGCCCCGCACTGGCAGGTGGTCGTGGCCCGCGTCGAGTGGGACGGCGGTGACATCGAGGGCGGCCCGGTCGCGCAGGCGCTCCTGGAGGAGATCCTCGTCAACCCGCTGGCCACCGGCCCCGAGCACTCCGACCGCATCGCCGTCGCCCACACCGGCGAGGAGGCGATCGCCCTCCTCGCGCTGCCCGCGGTGTCCACGGAGCACGACGGCTCGGAGTCCGGGCTGCTCGCCGACACGCTTCTGGAGGCCGTACGGGCCCCGCTGACAGCCGGCCTGAACGACGACGGGCGGCTCACGCTCGGCGTCAGCGCCGCCGTGCACTCGGCGGAGGGGCTGCGCGGCGCCCTGGAGGAGGCCCGGCACGCCCGCCGGGTGGCCGCCGCCCGCCCCGGGCGGGTGTGCGCGGCCGGGCACCAGGAGCTGGCCTCGCACGTGCTGCTGCTGCCCTTCGTGCCGGACGACGTCAGACGGGCGTTCACGGCCCGCCTCCTCGACCCGCTGCGGGACTACGACAGACGCCATCGCGCCGAACTGATCCCCACCCTGGAGGCGTTCCTCGACTGCGACGGCTCCTGGACCCGTTGCGCCGCCCGTCTCCACCTGCACGTCAACACGCTGCGCTACCGCGTGGGCCGAATCGAGCAGTTGACGAGTCGTGATCTTTCCCGCCTGGAGGACAAGCTGGACTTCTTCCTGGCACTGCGAATGAGCTGATTTGTGGCTGCCCGGATGCGCCGGGTGAGATCAATGACTTTGTGAAATCCTTCACCCACCCCCTTGGCCGGGCCCCGCGATCCGTGCTGAGATGCCACCACTCAACAGCTCAATGGTGTGCTCGGGGAGGGCAACGTGGCGCATTCCGCCATGTCTGGTTCCGGAACGACCGCAGGTGACGATCCACTCCAGACCGCGGTATGGCGGCTGCGCTCGCGCGCCTGCTGGGCCGACGCGGCGGCGCTGCTCGACCCGCGCACCGCGGGGGCGGCGCTGCAGAGAGCGTCGCTCCTCGTGGAGGGGTGTCTGTACACCGAGCAGGGCTGGGCCGAGGCGGAGGACGCGCTGCGGACGGCGGAGGCGGTGGCCCAGAGCGACGACGAGCGGGGCGCGGCGGCGTGTGAGCGCGGGCAGCTCGCGTACGCGGCCACGTTGCTCGGGGTGCGGGACCGGGCGGACGAGGCGCGGGCCGCGCTCAGCCGGGCCGCCGCGCTGATCACGCCCGGGGCGCCGGCGCGGGCGCTGCTGGACTTCCGGCGCGGTCTGGTCGCCCAGAACCTCGCGCATTCGCCGGAGTCCGCGCGCGCCGCCTACCGGCGCGCCCACGCGGGCGCCACGGCGAACAACGACCTCTTGCTGCTCTCCTTCACCTGGCGCCATCTCGCCGGACTCGCCCTGCAGGAGGGCGAGTTGGCGGAAGCCAGGCACGGTTTCGCCGAATCCCTGCGGATCCGCGAGGAGTTGGGCTTCCTCGTCGGCACCGTCCCCGCGCTCGCCTCCCTCGCGGACGCCGAGACGGAGCCGGAGGCGTCCCGGCTACGGGCCGAGGCGGGACGGCTGTTCCGGCTTCTGGGCGGCGTACCGACGTGGCTGGCCCAGCAGTTGGATCCGCCGGCGGCGACGGCCTAGTAGCGCTTCCTCAGCCGGTCTGGACGTCCGCCCACAGCTCCTGGACGAACGTCCAGGCCTCGGCGCGCAGTTCGGGGTTCTGGGCGAGGAGGACGACGACGCCCACAAGGAGGACGAGCTTCAGCAGCCCGCCGAGACCGGACCCCGAACCCCTGCGGGCCCGCCGGCGGCGCTGGACGTCCATCTGGTCGTTCATCTCGCGGAATCGGCGCGACTGGTCGAACTGCTGCTGCGCCTGGAAGCCAGGATCGGGAAACATCGTCGGTCGCCCCCGGGACGGTAAGTGGTCGTGCTCTCACCGGAGAGCACGCCGCCGGTCGGGGACGGGGTTGCCCGCGTACGGGAGTTGTTGCGCGGAGCCCACGCGTCCGTGACACGCGGCGCCGCGAGGGGGACGCCCGCCGAGGGCGGCTACGCGCCCGCGAAGTGCTCCCGTACCAGCGACTGCACGACCGGCAGGTCCTGGGCGGCCAGCGCATCCAGGAGTGCGGTGTGTTCGGCGGCGTCGGCGACGAGGTCGGCGCGGCCGCGGGTGGCTGGGGCGCCGACCAGGGGCCACTGGGCGCGGCGGTGCAGGTCGTCGGCGAACCGCACCAGCTGGCTGTTGCCGGCGAGGGCGAGGACGGCGCGGTGGAAGGCGCGGTCGGACTCGGCGTACGTCGCCCGGCAGCCCAGCGCCGCGGCCCGTACCGTCGCGTCGGCGAGCGGGCGCAGCTCGGCCCAGCGCGCGGCGGGCACCGTGCGGGCCAGCCGCAGCATCACCGGGACCTCGATCAGCGCGCGGATCTCGGCGAGTTCGGCCAGCTCACGTGTGCCGCGCTCGACGACCCGGAACCCGCGGTTGGGTACGACCTCGACGGCACCTTCGAGCGCGAGCTGCTGCATCGCCTCCCGTACCGGCGTCGCCGACACCCCGAAACGCTCACCGAGCACGGGCGCCGAATAGACCTCCCCGGGCGCGAGCTCACCCGCCACGAGCGCGGCGCGCAGGGCGTCGAGGATCTGCCCGCGTACGGAGGCACGCTGTACGACGGGACGCGCGCCCTCGGCGCGGGGGCGCGGGATGGGCGCCTCACTGTGCGTGTGCTCACCGCGGACACCGGCGCCTCCCGGGGCGGCATGCCTCTCCCGGTCCACGCCAGCGGCCTGCGGCTGCGCGGGCACCCGGACGGCCTCCGTACGGATGTCCGGGGTTCCCGCCCCTGCGGAGCCGTGCGCGCTGCGCGGACCGGCCTGCTCCACGGGAACCTCCTCCGGGCTTGTCGGTACTTGGGGGTCAATGCGGCGGTTGTTACTCGTCCGTCAAGCACCATAGGCCCAGTCGCTGTCAGTTCAAACATCGATCGCGCAGGGTAAGGTAAGCCTAACCTTTCAACGATCGTGAAGCGATGGTCACCGTATGCGCGCTCCCGCCCCGACCGCAGGCGCCCCGGCCCGTGCCGACGCGCGTCCGGCCCGTTCGGCGGTCGCGGACGCGTACGCCCGGCTGACCGAGGTCTACCCCGGGCTGAGCGTGACAGAACTCGGACAGCGGGAAGCGGCCCCGCAGAGCGACGGCTGGGTCGGCGCCGCCGGGCTCGCGGAGGGCGGGGCCGACCTCGACACGTTCCTGGCCTGGGATGACGCCCAGGTGATCCGGGACTACGGGCAGCGGGCGCGACCCGACGTGGTGGCCAGCTTCGGGCTGCACCGCTACGCCTGGCCCGCCTGCCTGCTGATCACCGTGCCGTGGTTCCTGGAGCGCCGGGTGCCCCGCCTCCCTGTGGAGCAGGTCACATTCCAGCGCGCCCTCGGCCGCATGGCGGTGCGGACCGGTAAATTCGCCTGCCTGCCGGACGACCCCGCGGCCGGCCTGCCCGGCGCCCGCGTCGTGCCCGACGAGGAGGCCCTGCGGGCCGAGGTGCGGTCCGCCGTGGCCGAGCACCTGGAACCGGTCCTCGGCGGTTTCGGCCCGCGCATGCGGCGGCGCGGCCGGGCCCTGTGGGGCATGGCGACCGACGAGATCGTCGAGGGCCTCTGGTACGTCGCCCACCTCCTCGGCGAGGAGCGGCGCGCGATGAGCGAGCTGGAACTGCTACTGCCGGGGACGACCCGGCCGTACGCGGGTTCCGCCGCGTTCCGCGAACTGACAGGCCCGAACGGGGAGTCCCTGCCCACCCGCGACCGGGTGAGCTGCTGCCTCTTCTACACACTGCGCCCCGAGGACACCTGCGCCACCTGCCCGCGCACCTGCGACGCCGACCGCGTCGCCAAGTTGACGGCCGCCGCCGCCAGTTGAGGCACTCCCGGGTCGAGCCGACCCCGCGCATGCCCTAAGATCAACTCCCGCCGGACTCCCCACGGTGACGTCCGCGGATTACAGGCGCTTCACAATTTCCTCACTTGTCGCAGGAACTTTCCGTTGAACCACCCGTACGGGTAGTGTTAATCGCACTCAACTCCCGTCCCTCGCGCGGCAGTTCGAGCAGAATGTCGCCTTGCGCATCCCCTTGCACTCCCTTGGCGGCCTCTTGCCCCGAAAACCCCTGAGGGCCGATGGGATTGGGCCACTATGACGGGCGTTACGCCCTATCCCAATGCAAGGGACCCCAGATGAGACTGACCGACATATCGCTGAACTGGCTGCTTCCGGGCGCCGTTTTGCTCCTGGGCCTGCTGGCGGCGGTGGCGGTGCTCGCGCGCGGCAAGCAGTCCGGGGAGAAAGCGGCGAGCACGGAAGACACGTGGGAGCGCAGCGAGGAGCGCCGCAGGCGCAAGGAAGCCCTCTACGGCACCGCCTCCTACATGCTGCTCTTCATCTGCGCCGCGGTCGCGGCCGCGCTCTCCTTCAAGGGACTGGTCGGCTTCGGCGAGGAGAACCTCGGCCTCTCCGGCGGCTGGGAGTACCTGGTCCCGTTCGGCCTGGACGGCGCGGCCATGTTCTGCTCCGTGCTCGCGGTGCGCGAGGCCAGCCACGGTGACGCGGCGCTCGGCTCCCGGATACTCGTATGGACGTTCGCCGGTGCCGCCGCCTGGTTCAACTGGATGCACGCGCCCCGGGGCCTTTCCCACGAGGGCGCCCCGCAGTTCTTCGCAGGCATGTCCCTGTCGGCCGCGGTGCTGTTCGACCGCGCGCTGAAGCAGACCCGTCGTGCCGCGCTCCGTGAGCAGGGCCTCGTCCCGCGTCCGCTGCCGCAGATCCGGATCGTCCGCTGGCTGCGCGCGCCCCGCGAGACGTACAGCGCCTGGTCGTTGATGCTGCTCGAGAACGTCCGCACCCTCGACGAGGCCGTGGACGAAGTGCGCGAGGACAAGCGCCAGAAGGAGCAGACGCGACTGCGCCGCCGCAACGAGGAGCGCGTCGAGCGTGCGCACCTCAAGGCGCTCAGCCGTGGCCACAAGGCTCTGCCGCCTGGCCCCGGTGGTGGCGGCGGCGGACGGGAACTCGAGTCGGCGACCGTCGAGCGGACCTCCGCCCAGGCCTCCGCGGAGCCTGCCATATCGGCCCCGGAGCAGCTGCCCGTCCGCTCGCGGCCCTCCCTTCAGCCCGTCCGCAAGAGCGCTGAGCCGTTCACCGTCGACCTCACGGCGGAGGACGACACGATGGCCCTGCCGCGACTCGACTCCCTGGAGCGCAAGCTCAAGGATCTCGAGCAGCAGTTCGGCTAGGACGTAGGGCCGGAGTTACCGGCCGGAGTTATTGGCCAGAACTACCGACCTGCACTACCGGCCGGAACCTTCGGCCAGGACTGAGAACACTGGGACGGCGGCGCGGTTGCCCTACACCGCGCCGCCGTCCAGTTCGAACCACACCGCCTTGCCCACGCCATGCGTCCGCACACCCCACGAGTCCGCGAGGGACTGGACGAGAACGAGCCCTCTGCCATGCGTACCGTCGTCGGCGTTCGGTACCCGCAGCATGGGCCTGCGTCCCACGAAGTCCCTTACCTCCACGCGGAGTCCGCGGGGCCCGACGGTGGCCGTCAGGACCGCGTCGTGGTCGGTGTGGATGAGTGCGTTGGTGACCAGCTCGCTGGTCAGCAGCTCTGCTATCTCCGACCTACCCGGCCTCCCCCAGTGCCGTAACAGTTCCCTCAGCGCCTTCCGGACCTCGGGCACCGCCCGCAGATCCGCCCTGCCCAGCCTGCGCCTGAGCTGCGCACCGCCCGGCTCCGTCGCGCTGTCGGCCGCTTCTCCCACCGCTTTCCCGGAGGAGGCTCCGATGGCCATCGGACCACCTCCTCGTGCCTGCCTCTTCATGACCCCCGCCTGCGCGCCGATGTCGGTTCCTTCCCGCTCGAACACGTTCACGGGGATCCATGCCCGCTCCGCAACGCGACAGTCATGTCGAATTGTCAACGACCGTTCGTACGGGGCCGCATGCCCGGCTCCCCTGCCGGGAAGGACACTCTGGTGGAGTCGGCGCGTCTGCAGTTCGGGCCACCGCTCAGCCCTGTGTACCCACAGGCCTGCGAGCCGACATCCGTGGGACGCACCGACCGATGACGATCGGCCCAACTACCGATCCACCACTGCCGATCCAGCCGTATTCAACCCGTCCGGCATGAGAGGTCGAGGCAGTGCCATCCCGATCCTGCACCCACTTGTAGGGGCTGCGCTATCCGGCCCGGGGGCGCGGGCTTTTTTCGCCCCCTCCGCCCCTTCCCGTCCCGTTCCTGGGGGCTGCCGCCCCCAGACCCCCGCTATCGGCCTGGACGGCCTCGTCCTCAAACGCCGGACGGGCTAGAGGGGGTTAGCCCCTCCGGCGTTTGAGGAGCGGGGTCTGGGGCGGAGCCCCAGGAACGGGACGGGTAGGGGCGGAGGGGGCGAAAACCCTTCAGGCCCGCACCCTGGCCCCAGGGCCGAGAGCCGACGCGTCTAAGGACGAGGCACGTTGCGCAAGTTGGAGCGGGCCATCTGAACCATCCGCCCCACTCCCCCGTCCAGCACGATCTTCGACGCCGACAGCGCGAACCCGGTCACCATCTCCGCACTGATCTTCGGCGGGATGGACAGAGCGTTGGGATCGGTGACGATGTCGACAAGGGCGGGCCCCTTGTGCTTGAAGGCGTCCTTGAGGGCGCCGGCAAGCTGCCGGGGCTTCTCGACACGGACACCGTAGGCCCCGCACGCACGGGCCACGGCCGCGAAGTCGGGGTTCTTGTTCGTGGTCCCGTACGAGGGCAGCCCCGCCACCAGCATCTCCAACTCGACCATGCCCAGGGAGGAGTTGTTGAAGAGGACGACCTTCACCGGCAGGTCGTACTGGACGAGGGTGAGGAAGTCGCCCATCAGCATGGAGAACCCACCGTCCCCCGACATCGAGACGACCTGCCGCTCCCGGTCGGTGAACTGGGCGCCGATGGCCATGGGCAGCGCGTTCGCCATCGAGCCGTGCGAGAACGAACCGATCACCCGGCGCCGGCCGTTGGGCGAGATGTAGCGGGCCGCCCACACATTGCACATCCCGGTGTCGACCGTGAACACCGCGTCCTCGTCGGCGAGTTCGTCGACGAGGGAGGCCACGTACTCGGGGTGGATCGGAACGTGCTTCTCCACCTTCCGCGTGTACGCCTTGATGACTCCTTCGAGCGCGTCGGCGTGCTTCTTCAGCATCTTGTCGAGGAAGCGCCGGTTCTCCTTGGGCCGCACCCGCGGGGTGAGACAGCGCAGGGTCTCCTTCACATCGCCCCACACGGCGAGTTCGAGCTTGGAGCGGCGGCCAAGGCGCTCGGGTCGCACGTCGACCTGGGCGATCTTGACGTCGTCGGGGAGGAAGGCGTTGTACGGGAAGTCGGTGCCGAGCAGGATGAGGAGATCGCACTCGTGAGTTGCCTCGTAGGCGGCGCCATAACCCAGCAGGCCGCTCATGCCGACGTCGTACGGGTTGTCGTACTGGATCCATTCCTTGCCCCGCAGCGCGTGCCCGACCGGGGACTTGATCTTCTCCGCGAACTCCATGACCTCGGCGTGCGCGCCCGCCGTGCCGCTGCCGCAGAAAAGGGTGACCTTGTCGGCCTCGTCGATCATCGCGACGAGCTTGTCGATCTCGGTGTCACCGGGGCGGACGCTGGGCCGGGAGGTGACGAGGGCGGTCTCCAGGGCCTTGTCGGGGGCGGGCTCGGAGGCGATGTCGCCGGGGAGTGAGACGACGCTGACGCCGGACTGGCCCACCGCGTGCTGGATGGCGGTCTGGAGCAGCCTCGGCATCTGCTTCGGGTTGGAGATCATCTCGTTGTAGTGGCTGCACTCGTTGAACAGCCGCTCGGGGTGCGTCTCCTGGAAGTAGCCGAGGCCGATCTCGCTGGAGGGGATGTGGGAGGCGAGGGCGAGGACCGGGGCCATGGAGCGGTGGGCGTCGTACAGGCCGTTGATCAGGTGCAGGTTCCCGGGGCCGCAGGAACCGGCGCAGGCGGCGAGCTTGCCGGTGACCTGGGCCTCGGCGCCCGCGGCGAACGCGGCGGTCTCCTCGTGCCGGACGTGGATCCAGTCGATGGCGGAGTTGCGCCGGATCGCGTCCACGACCGGGTTGAGGCTGTCGCCGACGACTCCGTACATCCGCTTCACCCCCGCGCGGACGAGGATGTCGACAAACTGTTCGGCGACGTTCTGCTTGGCCATGACTTCCCGTGCCCTTCGGTATCCGGAGATCCCTCTGGGTTCCATGAATTCACAGGGCCAAGCGTTACGCCTCCCAAACGGCGGCGGCTGTTCGATCGTCGGCGTAACCCTTGACCCGTACTTGGGTGTCCGCGAAGAACGCGGCGAGTCCGGGCGGTTCCGCCGCCGACCATCGCGCTGTCAGATGCTCCGCGAGCTCGGGTTCGCCGCGCAGGGGCTCCGCCAGGCCGCCGGTGCACAGCAGGAGCGTGTCACCCGGGCGGGCGACGGAGGCACGGAAGCGGAACGGGGCGCGGGGCGGTTCGGCGATCGCCTCGTACGGGCTCGGGGGTGTCGTGATCCCCAGGTCCATGGTGAGCCGGTCGCCCTCCGGGGTCTCGTGCGGCGGTGACCCGAAGCCGACCACGGCCTCCCCGGTGGCGTCGGCGACCCGCGGCTCGATGTCCTGCCACTCGCCGTCCCGCAACCGGAACAGGCCTCCGGCCCCGACGCCGAAGAACACGCGCGTACGGCACTCGGGATCGGCCGGCAGCAGCAGGCACCGCAGGCTCGCGGTGTACTCCTCGGGTTCGATGCCCTGCTCGGCCGCGCTCGCCCGCAGTTTGCCGAGGCTGCGGTCGGTGAGCCGGTGCAGCCCCGACTTCAGGTCCCCGCGCCGGGCGGCCCGGATGTCCTCGGCCAGCCGCACGTGGCTGCGCCCCACGGCCCGCCCGATCCACTGGCATGCCTCGGCCGCGGCCAGGTGCGCGCCGGGCGTGGCCCGGGCCCCGGTCGCCATCGCGACGAGCACGAGCGCCTGCTCGCCCGTCCCGAACCGGGCGGTGAGCAGCGAATCCCGGCGCGGTTCGCCCCGGTAGCGCGCGGAGTCCCCGCGCACGGAGGCGGCCCGCAGCGTGCTGGTCCCGTAGCGCGCGCCGTCCAGCACGGTGTCGGCGACCAGGTCGTCGAGCTCGTCCGGGTCGGCGGGCGGGAGGGCGGTGGGTTCGGCGTCGTAGGTGGGCGGGCCCGAGCCTACGTAGTCGACGGTGGGGGGCTGGTACGGCACGGAGAGCGTGGGTGCGTGGTCCTGGAGGGCGAGGGGTGGCGGGGCGTCCTCCGGCGCGGGGGCCTCCGGCACCGGAGCCTGCGAGGCGGGAGCGTGCGAGGCGGGAGCGTGCGAGGCGGGAGCGGCCGCGGCCGGCGACTCCGTGGACGTACGGCTCGGGGGCTGCTGCGGGCGGAATCCCGGCGGGGTCGGACCCGGCGGGAAGATGGCGGGAACGGACGGGTCGGCGGGCGGGCCTGTGGGCAGAGGGGCGGGTGGGGCATCCCAGGGGGCGGGGCTCTGCCTGAGACCGAGACCGGGATCGGGGCCGGGACCGGAGCCGGAGCCGGGGCTCTGGCCGGGGGCGTCTCCGCGCTCCCAGCGCGCGGGACGCTGCTCAGGTACGGCCGGAGGCCGCGCCGGATGAGGCGGGACGTCGAACTCGGGCTTCCGCTCCGCATGAGGCGGGACATCGAGCTCGGGCGTCCGCTCCGGACGAGAGGGTACGTCGAGTTCCGGCTTCCCCTCCGGTCGCGGAACGGGCGCGGGCTCAACGCCCACCGTCCCCACGGCCGACGCGAACCGGTCGTCGAGGGAATCGGCCACGGCCGCGGGGCCCGTGTCCTCGGTGGAGTCGTCGTACAACTGCCCCCACCAGTCGTCCTCATGACCGGTGGGCTTCTCCCCCTGCTGGCTCATGCCCCTAATTGTCCACCGCGGGAGCCGGATGAAAACGGGGCATCCGGAAAAACCGGCCATGGGACTGGCCGTCGAACGGCGTGTCGGGTGAACCATCGAACGGCGATGCGAAACAGACGCCCTGGATAAGGCCGTTGCGGCGAAACCGCCGGGCGGTCCCACCCCCCACGGGAGAACCGCCCGGCGGCGCCGGAGTGACCGGGACCCAGTACACGTCATAGGTCCGGGTCACAGTCTGTGTGACCGAATTGTCGTCGCTGTCGGTCAGTTCGGCCCCGAGTGTGACCTGACTTCCTGAAGCTCCGCTGTGATTCACAGCCGCGCTCGGCCCGCTCGCGATGACCAAGCAGGGCATTACGGACGGTGTGTGAAGCCGCGGTGGCGTGAGCTTGTCAGATGGGCGGGTGGTGCGGTGATGATGTGCGAGGCGGGTTTACGCCGTGGCTGTTTTCCGCCACTGCTACCGCCGACCTGCAGAAACCGATCCTTGGGGAGGGGCATCGCCGCATGCTGGGAGCGATAGGTCTGGACGAGACGCACGAGTCGGCGTACCGGGCGCTGGTGTCCGTGGGCGCCGCCGACGTGCCCGATCTCGCGCGGCGGCTCACGCTCGGCGAGTACGACACGGAGCGCGCCCTGCGCCGCCTTGAACGGCACGGACTCGCGGCCCAGTCGTCGGCGCGCCCGGGGCGCTGGGTCGCCGCACCGCCCGGTGTGGCCCTCGGCGCGCTGCTCACCCAGCAGCGGCACGAGCTGGAGAAGGCGGAGCTGGCGGCCGCGCTGCTCGCCGAGGAGTACCGCGGGCAGGCCGCCGAGCCCGCCGTCCACGACCTGGTCGAGGTGGTGATCGGCTCGGCGGCGGTCTCGCAGCGGTTCCTACAGCTCCAGCTGGGCGCGGCCGAGGAGGTGTGCGCGCTGGTCACCGACAACCCGCTGGCCGTGTCCGGGATGGACAACGACGCGGAGGAGCAGGCCGTGGACCGGGGCGTCCGCTACCGCGTGGTCATCGAGCGGGCGGTCCTCGACATGCCGAACGGGATCACCGAGCTGTCCGCCGCGCTCGGCCGGGACGAGCAGGTGCGGGTCGTGGACAAGGTGCCGACCAAGCTGGTGATCGCCGACCGGACGCTCGCGATGGTGCCGCTCAGCTCTCGCACCGCGGAGCCCGCCGCGCTGGTCGTCCACGAGAGCGGGCTGCTCGAGCTGCTCTCCGGGCTGTTCGAGTCGGTGTGGCGGGACGCGCTGCCGCTGCGGCTCAGCGGCGCGGGTGTCGCGGAGCAGGAGGCGGACGGCCCGGACGGCACCGATCTGGAGATCCTTTCGCTGCTCCTTGCCGGGCTGACCGACGCGAGCGTCGCCAAGCAGCTCGATCTGGGGCTGCGGACCGTGCAGCGCCGGGTGAAGCGGCTGATGGAGCTGACGGGCGTGACGACCCGGCTCCAGCTGGGCTGGCACGCGTACGCGAAGGGCTGGGTGGCCCGGGACTGACCTGCGGTTTCCCGCCCGCTCAGTCAGGCTGGGCAGATGGGAGCGTGGGAACTCCTGCTGGTCGGCGTGGTGATTCTGCTCGGCCTTGCCGGAGTACTGGTGCCCGGCGCACCGGGGTCGTGGCTCGTATGGGCCGCGGTCCTGTGGTGGGCGCTGGAGGACACCCGGGCGATCGCCTGGGCCGTGCTCGTGGGCGCGACCGTGGTCCTGCTGCTGTCCCAGGCGGTCCGGTGGATGCTGCCGCCCAGACGCCTGCGAGCGAGCGGAGCGACCCCTCGAATGGCGGTATACGCCGGGTCCGGGGCACTACTCGGCTTCTTTTTGGTGCCGGTGGCCGGCGCGATACCCGGTTTCCTCGGCGGGATCTACGTCTCCGAGCGGCTGCGCCTCGGCGGGCACGGGCGGGCCGTGGCGTCATTGCGGACGGCGATGCGCGCGGGCGGGTGGAGTGTGCTGACGGAGCTGTTCGCGTGCTTGCTGATCATGGGGGCGTGGCTGGGGGCGGTGATCTGGGGCTGATGGCACCTGGCCCTCCGCTCAAGGAGTCCAGGGTGTCAGCCCGGCCAGGTCGATCCTGTCGGCCATCGCCTTCATGCCGGCGTCGTTGAAGTGCAGGTGGTCGCCGGGATCGTAGGCCGGGAGGATGCGGCTCGGGCGGGCCGGGTCGCGGACGACGGAGTCGAAGTCCACGACCGCGTCGAAGAGACCGCGCGTGCGGATCACGGCGTTGACCTTCTGGCGTACGGCCTCACGGGCCGGGGTGTAGGCGCCGTGGCCGCCGTACGGGGTGAGCGTCGCCCCGATGACGCGGATCCCGCGGGCGTGTGCGCGGCTCACGATGCGGCGGTACGCGTCCTCGAAGGCGGCGGTTCGCGTCTGCTCCGGGGTGCCCTTGAGGTCGTTGATGCCCTCCATGACGATCACCACCCGCACGCCGGTGCGGGACAGGACGTCGGCGTCGAAGCGGGCCAGGGCGCTGGGCCCGCGGCCCTCCAGGAGGAGGCGGTTTCCGGAGACGCCCGCGTTGAGGACGCCGAGCCGGCGGTTCGACGGGAGGGCCTTCAGGCGGTCGGCGAGCCGGTCGGGCCAGCGGTGGTTGGCGCTGAACGCCGAGCCAGTGCCGTCGGTGATGGAGTCGCCGAGCGCGACCACGCTGCCCGTGGCGGAGGTGCCGAGTACGTCGACGCCGGTCACGTAGTACCAGTTGCCGATGGCGGAGGTGTACCCGGTGCCGCTCTCCTCGGCGGTCCGATTGCCCTTGGGAGCAACGAAGTTGGCCTGGATGGCGGAGCGGTGGTAGGTCGCCGGGCCCGAGTCGGCGGGGGTGTGCACCGAGACCAGGAGGTTGGCGTCTGCGGGGATCGGGAGGTACACGGGGTCGGTCACGAGGTCCTTGCCCGCCGGGATCGTCACCGTCCTGGCGCCCCCGAACGTGGCGGTGCGCATCGAACCCGCGACGGCCTTCGGGCTTCTCGGCGCGCCCGGTTCCTGCAACGCGAGGGTGACGGCGCCGAGTTGGAGCGGCCGCGTGCCGAGCCGGTTGGAGATCCGGATACGGGCGGCGCTGCCGCCGACGCTGGTGTGCACGACGTTGCGGATCGAGGCGCCGGGCAGTGCGGGGGTGGTGCCGGAGGCGGCGCCTTCCCAGGTTCCGGTCCATGTGGGGTTCGGGGGGAGGGCGAAGGGGCCGAGGGCGGGTGCCGCGTCGGCTCTCGCGGACGGTGGGGCGAGAGCCAGGGTTGTCACCAGGACCGCGAGGACGTGCCGGACCTTGATCGCGCGGGTCATGCGCCCAACGATTCCCGAGTCGTCGGCCCCGCCAACGCACTCTCGCCCCATTGCACGCCATTGGGCGCACGCCCGTACACCCGTACTACGTCGCCGGGCCTAGACCCATGATCCGATGCGATCCGGCGCACCCGCGTGTTTGGCTGCCTGCATGACCGAATTCAGCGAGGCCGAGCGTGCGTATCTCAAGTCGCAGCGGCTGGGGCGGCTGGCCACCGTCGATGCCCACGGGCAGCCGCAGGCGAATCCCGTCGGCTTCTTCCCGCAGGACGACGGGACGATTCTGATCGGCGGCTACGCGATGGGGTCCACCAAGAAGTGGCGCAACCTGCAGAAGAACCCGAAGGTCGCGCTCGTCGTCGACGACATCGTCAGCCTCCACCCGTGGAAGGTGAGAGGCGTCGACATCCGGGGCGATGCCGAACTCCTCACCGGGCCGCACGAGTTGGGGCCACATTTCAGTGAGGAGCTGATCCGTGTGCATCCTCGGCGGATTCATAGTTGGGGGCTGGAGGGCTGAGGGGAGGGTGGGGGCGGGTGGAGGGTTTTTTCGCCCCCTCCGCCCCTACCCGTCCCTTGCCCCTGGGGCTCCGCCCCAGACCCCGCTCCTCAAACGCCGGAGGGCTGAAATTCTTCAGCCCGTCCGGCGTTTGAGGACGAGCGCGTCAGCGCGATGCGGGGGTCTGGGGGCGGCAGCCCCCAGGTACGGGTCGGGTAGGGGCGGAGGGGGCGAAAAACCCTGTACCCCTGCCGGCTACCACCGCCCCCGCTTCGCCTCCATCGCCGCCCGCCCCTCCGCCCCCTTCCGCTTCCAGTCCTTGCGGATTTCGGATCGGAGGCGGGCGTCCGTCTTCGCGACGATGCGCTGGTTCTCCCGGAGGAGTTTGCGGTAGCTGTCGAGGCGGCGTTCGGGGAGGGTGCCGGAGTCGAGCGCGGCCAGGACGGCGCAGCCGGGTTCGGCCACGTGGGCGCAGTCGTGGAAGCGGCAGTGCTTGGCGAGTTCCTCGATCTCGGCGAAGACCTGGCCGACGCCGGTTTCGGCGTCCCAGAGGCCGACGCCGCGCAGGCCGGGCGTGTCGATGAGGACGCCGCCGCCGGGGAGGGCGAGGAGGTTGCGGGTCGTCGTGGTGTGGCGGCCCTTGCCGTCCACGTCACGCGCGGCCTGCACCTCCATGACGTCCTCGCCGAGCAAGGCGTTGGCGAGGGTGGACTTGCCCGCGCCGGACTGTCCGAGGAGCACGGTCGTACCGCCGGAGAGGACGGCCTCCAGTACGTCGAGGCCCTCCCCGTTACTGGCGCTCACCGCCAGCACCGGCACCCCCGGCGCCGTCGTCTCCACGTCCTCCACCAGGTGCCCGAGCGTCGCCGGATCGGGCACGAGGTCGGCCTTGGTGAGGACGACCACCGGCCGCGCCCCGGACTCCCAGGCCAGCGCCAGGAAGCGTTCGACGCGGCCGAGTTCGAGTTCCACGGCGAGCGACACGGCCACGACCGCGTAGTCGACGTTGGCCGCGAGGATCTGGCCCTCGGAGCGCTTGGAGGAGGTGGAGCGTACGAAGGCCGTACGGCGGGGGAGATAGGTGCGTACGTAACGGGGGTTGCCCGCGGGTTCGACGGCGACCCAGTCACCGGTGCACACGACCCGCATCGGATCGTTCGGCGTCACGAACGCGGTGTCCGCGCGCATGACCCCGTCGGCGGTGACCACGTCGCACTGCCCGCGGTCGACCCGGATCACCCGCCCGGCCAACAGCCCCTCGGCGTCGTACGGGGCGAACTCGTCCGCCCACGCTTCATCCCAGCCGTAGGACGTCAGAGGGTGGAGAGGGAGAGAAAAGGAAGTCAAGGGAAACCCTTCGAAGGGCGGCCCCGGCACGCGCGCTCAGGCGCGGAGGTTGAGGAAGGTCAGCCGGCGGCCACAGAGGTGGACTTGATGAACTTCTGGATGCGGGCAGCGCCCATCTCAAAGACAGCCATCGGTCACACCTCCCAGCCGAACCAAGTCACCCGCGGCAACCCTCAGTCACCGCTCCGACAGAACCGACCCTAGAGGCACCCGGGCCGCGACGCCATCGAATTAGGGCGACCCAATCGGCGACAGGCGCGAGGCGGGCACGGCATCGATCGCCGGGAGCCTGTGCATTGTGCCGACATGCCAGTCACGCGTTCGCCCCGGTGTGTGGGCCGGGCAAGGCTCCGACCTTGAGCCCGTCGTGGTCCGGGCGACAGTCCCGGCCAGACTGTGGCTACTGAGCCTCGCCCCTCTCCCCGAGGTACTCCTGGACGCGCCCGATCGGCCAGACCTCGCCGATCTTGTGCTTGATGTCGAAGAGGTTCGCCGCGTGGATGCCCGGATCCCGGTCGCCCACGGCCTCCTCGACCACGATGGGAACGAATCCGTGCTGCATGGCGTCCAGAGCGGTGGCGCGGACGCAGCCGCTCGTCGAGAGGCCGCCGATGAGCAGGGTGTCGATTCCTTCGGCGGTGAGGTGAGCGGCCAGTTCGGTGCCGAAAAAGGCGCTCGGATACTGCTTCGTCACGGTCAGTTCGTCCGCCGCCGGGGCCAGCCCGTCGATGAACTCGCCGAAGGGGCTGCCCTCGGTGAAGGCCCGCAAGGTGGGCACTTTACGGAAGAAGACGCCGCCGTCGCTGCCGTCCGCCCGCAGCACCACGCGCGTGACGATCACCCGAATCCCGGCCCGGCGAGCGTCGGCCAACAGCACCCTCATCGCCTCGACCGCCGGTTCGACCCCGGCGTAGAGCGGACAGTCCGGGTCGACGTAGGCGCGGGCGGGGTCCACCAGGAGGAGCGCCGGGGAAGCGCCGGGGGTGAGCTCCCCGTCGAACCCGGCGCGCTCGTAGTCCTCCTGCTGCGACCGGCGGGAGTGCGGTGACTGCTGGGAACCGGTCATGGCAACGTCCTTCGTGTGGTGGCGGGTTCCGGACGGGTGTTGGTGACGGCTTCAGTGGTACGGGACGCCCGGAGCGACGTGGGAAACGCCAGGCAGATCACTCCCCCCGCCACGGCGATGCCCGTGAGGACGAACCCCGTGACGCGGATGTTGGCGACGAACCGGCTCAGCTCGCCCGACGCGAGCACGTTGAGCGTGTTCAGGGTCCCTTCGTACGCGGCGTGCTGGGCCGGTTCGCTCAGTCCCGCCGTCGTGCCCGCGAGTGCGAGCGCCGTACTGAGCAGATAGCCCACGTTCTGCGTGGTCGACCGCAGGCCGTTGGCCACTCCGCGGCGGTCCGTCGGCACGCTGAGCATCAGCGCGCTCGTACTGGGCGTCATGAACAGCCCGGTGCCGGCCCCGACGAGGAAGAGGAACGGGGCCACGGTCCAGAAGGGCACAGCCGTCGGCGAGAGCGTCAGCGAGAAGCCCAGCAGCCCGCACGCCGTCACCACCATGCCTGCCGTCGTCAGCGCTCGCGGAGTGAAGCGACCCAGCAGTGAACCGGCGGCCGCCGAGGTGATCAGCGTGCCGACCGCGACCGGTGTCACCAGCACCCCCGCTTCCAGGGACGTGGCCCCGCCGGCCGCCTGCTCGTGCGAGGACGCCAGCAGGACGACGGCATAGCTGCTGACCGCGTTGACGAACACGGCCGCGAGCACCAGGGCGATCGCGCGGGTACGCAGCAAGGCCACGTCGACCAGGGGGTAGGGCCGCCGTGCCTGGACGAGGACGAACACCGCGGACAGCGCGACGGTCGCGCCGCCGCAGGCCCACGGCAGCCATCCGGCGACAGTGGCCGTGGCGCCGGGGGTGAGGGTGAGAACCAGGGCGGTCAGCATCGCCATGGACAGCAGCGCGCCCAGCAGGTCGAACGGTTCGCGGTTCCCGCCGGACCGCCGGGCAGTGCTGCCTGCGCTCGGCGGAGTGCGCGGAACGACCAGCACCGACGCGACGACCGCGACCAGTCCGATCGGCACGCAGACCACGAACAGCCCACGCCAGCCGAGCAGTTCGGTCGCCGCGCCGCCGACGACGGGCCCGGCGACCTGGGCCACCGCGGCCACCGTCACGTTCCAGCCGAGTGCCCGGCCCAGGGTCCGCGCGGGGAACACGTCGGTCAGCAGGGCGGTGTTGTTGGTGATCACGGCGGCGGCGCCGACCGCCTGCACGACCCGTGCCGCGAGCAGGAACTCCGCCGACGGGGACAGCGCCGCGAGCCCGGTCGCGGCGGTGAAGACGACGAGCCCGGCGAGATAGAGCCTGCGGCGGCCGACGAGGTCGGCGATCCGGCCGAAGACGAGGATCAGCGCGGTGGTGACGAGCATGTAGCCGAGCAGGATCCAGTCGGCCTGTCCGGGGTCCGCCCCCAACTCCCGGGTGATCGTGGGCAGCGCGACGGCGAGACCGCTCATGTTGAGGAACACGGCGACCACGCCCACCGCGGTGGCGGCGAACACCCGCCGCGGATCACGGACGGCGGGCCCCCGCCCCTCTTCGGGCATCAGGCCGACCACACGTCCAGCCCACCGGGTGCCCGCTCGTGATGGCCGGTGGTGTACGAGCCGCACTTCACCGGCGCAGCAGACTCCGGTACCGGGACGACGTTCACCGAGGCGTCCACCGGGTCGTTCACCGGGGAAGCGAGCGCGATTCCATCAGCGGCTGGATGCGCGTACCGAAGTTGTCCAGGCCTTCGAGGAAGTCGTCGAAGACGAGCATGATCCCCTTGGTGCCGTCGACCCCGGCGACCTCGTCAAGCAGTTTCGCCACGGTCTCGTACGACCCGACCAGCGTGCCCATGTTGAAGTTCACCGCACCCTCGGGCAGCGCGATGGTCCGGGCGGTCGACGTGCCCTCGGAGGTCGTGTCCGTGGCCGTCTCCCCCGCCATGTACGCCAGCGCGGCATGGTCCGCGTTGTCGTGGTAGTCCTGCCACTTGGCCCGGGCGGCCTCGTCGGTCTCGTCGGCGATGACCATGAAGAGCGAGAGTGCGCCGACGTCACGGCCGGTCTTCTTCGCCTCGCCGACGAGGGTGGCCGTGGTGTCCGAGAGCGCGAGCGGGGTGTTGACTCCGCTGCCGAGGATGAAGTTGTACTGGGTGTGCTCGGCGGCGAACTTCATGCCGGTGTTGCTCTGGCCGGCGGCGACGATGTCGATGTGCCCGCTCGCCGGGCGCGGGGACAGCACGCAGTCGTCCATCTCGTAGAACTCACCCTTGAAGTTGCTGACGCCCTCGCTCCACAGCTCCTTCATCACGGTGACGTACTCGGCGGCCCGGGCGTATCGGTTGCCGAAGTGCTCGTCGCCGGGCCACAGGCCCATCTGGGAGTACTCGCCGGGTGCCCAGCCGGTGACGATGTTGATGCCGAAGCGGCCGGGGGCGATCGAGTCGATCGTCACCGCCATGCGGGCGACGATGGCGGGCTCCAGCGCGAGGATCGGTGTGGAGGCGTACAGCTTGATCCGGTCCGTCACGGCGGCCAGGCCCGCCATCAGTGTGAACGACTCCAGGTTGTGGTCCCAGAACTCGGTCTCGCCGCCGAATCCCTTGAGCTTGATCATCGAGAGTGCGAAGTCGAGCCCGTGCTCCTCCGCCTTCTGCACGATGGCCTTGTTCAGCTCGAAGCTCGGCAGGTACTGGGGCGAACTCTTCGATATGAGCCAGCCGTTGTTGCCGATGGGGATGAAGACGCCGATGTCCATGCCGCTCCTGGCTGACGGGGGGAATGAGCCTGACGGGGTGTCAACGCCCGTGTGTGATCTATGAGTTCCAGAATGACTTCGAATGTATTCGTCGATCATTACCACCCCTCTCCCGATCTGTGAACGCTGTACTACACGACGGCCACGCTGCCGCGCCGTACGAGCTCGACACCGAAGTTCCGGTGTACCGGCCCGCCGGCCGCCCCGTCGATGCGGGCGAGCAGCAGCTTCGCCGCCGTCGCGGCCATGTCCCGCAAGGGCCGGCGCACGGTGGACAGGTCGAACATCGACCAGCCGGACGCCTCCAGGTCGTTGTAGCCGATCACGGAGACGTCGCCCGGCACGTCCAGGCCGAGCCGCTGTGCCGCGTCGAGCGTGCCGTACGCCACGTAGTCGGTGATGCGAGCCGTCGGCCGCCGCGCGGCCGGTCCTGCGAGCAGCGCCCGGCCCCCCTCGAATCCGGTCGCCGGATCGATCCGGCCGCGGAACACCAGTGGCTCGGCGAGCGGCCGGCCGGCCCCGTCGAGGGCGTCCCGGAACCCTTTCTCGCGCAGCGCGACGCCGGCGTCGTCCAAGGGCCCCGAGACCAGCCCGATCCGCCGGTGACCGAGCTCCAGCAGATGCCCGGCGACCAGTCGGCCCCCGTGTTCGTTGTCCGAGGTGACCCGGTCGGCGGGGGACGCCCGGCCGGCCCCGTCGAGGTCACGGTTCAGGATGACGAGTGGGATCCGCCGGTCGACCAGCTCGGACACCATGGACGAGCCGAGCCGCGGCGAGATGTACACGACGCCGTCGACAAGGCCGCCCCGCAGGGCCCTGACGTCCCGGTCGAGCGTGTCCTCGGTACGGTCGCTGAGCAGTAGGATCCGGTACTCGTGCCGGGTGAACTCGTCCCGGAGCGTGTCGACCAGCGTGGGATGCGAGGGGTTGCGCAGATCGCGGCTGACGATCGCGATGCTCCACGACTTGCGGGTGACCAGCCTGCGGGCGGTGACGAGCGGGACGTAGCCCATCTCGGTCGCGATCGTCCGGATCCGGTCGCGTGTCTCCCGCGCGACGCGGGGATCGTCGCGCAGCGCCCGCGACACGGTCGACTGGGACACCTGTGCCCTGCGCGCCACGTCATAACTCGTCACCGGCCGCTGCACCACGGTCGGATACTAGCGCCCTACGCAGTGTCACCAAGCGGAATCTCGGCGTGACCGATCAGTAACTCGGCCTGTATTTCCGCCAGTTGACGCACGTGTCCGCTTCGGAGCCGCAGGTGGGAATCCTGCGAAGCAACGCATCACGTGAGACTGGAACGGTAAAGTCCGCGGCATGAACGCGCGTCTGGCTCTACTCAGCACGGTGGATCCCGGCGTCGCGGAGAGCGAGGTCTTCCGGCTGGCGCTCCAGCATGCCGTGGGAGAGCTGGGCGCCCTGGGGGGAACGATTCACCTTCGTGGCCCCATGTCCGCGCTGCGCCTGGTGTCGTCGACCGGTCTGCCTCCCGCGCTCACCCGCTCCTGGGAGATCATCGACCAGGAGGGGCCGCTGGCCCAGGCCCGGGCCGTACACCAGGGCCGTGGCGTGTGGGTGCCGCGGAAGCCCAGGCCCGCGGACGCGTCGAACACGGAAGTCATCTGGCCCGGCACCGGCCTGGCCGCCCTGCCGCTGTTCGGCGGGGACCGCAGCATCGGCGCGCTCACGGTCCTGACGGGCGACCAGGGCGAGCCCACCCCGCAGCAGTGGGACTTCCTCCGGGCGCTGATCACCTGGACCGAAGAGCGCATGAGCCAGGCCCCGCCGCCCTCCACGCCCTCCCGGAGGGAGCTGAGCGGTGACCGTGACCGCCTGCGGCAGGACCTGAAGGAGGTCAGAGTCGGCTCGTGGGACTGGGACATCCAGGGTGGCGAGCTGCTGTGGGACGAGGCGGCCATGGAGTTGTACGGGTTCAGGCCGGAGGACTACACGGCCAGGGTCGAGAACTGGATGGTGTGCGTCCACCCCGATGACCTGGCGCCGACGCTGGACGCGGTGGACCGGGCGATCCGCGAGCACGGCGTGTTCGAGGCCGAGTACCGGGTACGGCGCCTGGACGGCACGTACGGCTGGACGCAGGCCCGCGCCCGGGCGACGTACCACGAGAATGGCGAACCCCACCGGATGGTCGGCCTGGGCTGGGAGAGCAACGAGTCACGTTCCGCCCGGGACGCGCTCAGCCGTGCCCTGCGCCACATGAGCGACGGCTTCCTCGCGGTGGACGACGAGTGGCGGATCACCTTCGCCAACCTGGAGGCCGAACGCACGCTGGGCTTCTCCGAGGAGGAGCTGTTCGGGCGTCTGCTGTGGGACATGCCCGCCGCACGGGAGGTTCCCGGCCTGGAGAGCCGCTGCCGGGCGGCCGCGGCCGAGGAGAGGTCCGTCGGTTTCGACGTGCGGATGGAGGACACCGGCCGTCGCTACCACCTGCGGCTGGTCCCGGGCCCCGACGGCCGCACCCTCTACTTCACCGATGTCACCGAGAAACGGCAGCACGAGGAGGAGCGCCGGGCGTCCGAGCGCGCCGCCGGCCGACGTGCTGCGCGTATGGGTGAGTTGACGACCGCCCTCTCCAAGGCGACGACCTCGCAGGACGTGGTGGACGCGGTCGCCCTCCGGGTGCTGCCGCCGTTCGCCGCCGCCGGCCTCCTGGTGCAGGCCGTCGAGGGCGACCGGTTGTACAACGTGGGTGCGGTCGGATACCCGGAGGACTTCCTCTCCACGGTCAACAGCCGCCCCCGCGCGTCCGGCGACCCGTCCTGGGAGACGATCACGTCCGGTACGCCCCTGTTCCTCTCCTCCGTGCAGGAGTTCACCGCGCGCGCACCGCGGCTGACCGACTCGCCCGACCGTACGGGCATGCAGTCCTGGGCGTTCCTGCCGCTGACGGCGTCCGGCCACACCTTCGGCGTCTGCGTCGTGGCCTTCGACAGCCCGCGCCGCCTCGATGACGAGGAGCGCACCCTGCTGACCACGATCAGCGCTCTCGTCGCCCAGGCTCTGGAGCGGGCCCGCCTGTACGACGCCGAGCACACCCGCTCCCGCGAACTCCAGAGCAGCCTGCTCCCCCGCGCCCTGCCCGACCTGCCCGCCTGCACGGCGGCGGCCCGCTACCTGCCCGCCGGCCAGGGCATGGACGTGGGCGGCGACTGGTACGACATCATCCCGCTCTCGGGCGGCCGAGTCGCCCTGGTGGTGGGCGACGTCATGGGCCACGGCCTGCCGGAGGCGGCGACGATGGGCCGCCTGCGCACGGCGGTCCACACCCTCGCCGACCTGGAACTCCCGCCCGACGAGATCATGAGTCACCTCAACGACCTGGTCGCCGGCATGGGCGAGGAGTCGTACGTGACCTGCCTGTACGCGATCTACGACTCGACCACCCAGATCTGCTCCATCGCGCGGGCCGGCCACCCCCCGCCGGCGGTGGTCCACCCCGACGGCACGGTCCACTTCCCGCCCCTGGAGGCGGATCCGCCCCTGGGCGCGGCGGAACCCCCTTTCGAGACGGTCGAGTTGATGGTGCCGGAGGGGAGCCTGCTGGTGCTCTACACCGACGGCCTGGTGGAGTCGTCGAAGCGCGAGATGGAAGAGGGCATGGCGGACCTGGCACGCCTGCTGCACGAGGCGCACCAGGCCGAACCCGGCACGGACACGGACCTGGAAAGTCTCTGCGACACCTTGACGGCGGGTCTGCTCCCCGCCGAGCACGCGACGACGGACGACGCGGCCCTGCTCGTGGCCCGTCTGCACGCCCTCACGGGCGACCGCATTGCCTCCTGGCCCCTGCCCGAGGACCCACGCGCGGCCGGCCAGGCCCGCCGCCACGTCCGTGAACAGCTCTCCCTGTGGGGCCTGGACGATCTGACCCCGACCACGGAGCTCCTGGCCAGCGAACTGGTGGGCAACGTGATCCGCCATGCCGGAGGCCCACTGCGCCTGCGCCTCCTGCACGGCGCCGAACTGATCTGTGAGGTCTTCGACGGCAGCCTGACGATGCCCCGTATCCGCCGCGCGACGGATACGGACGAGGGCGGCCGCGGCCTGCAACTGGTCACGGCCCTTTCCCAACGCTGGGGCACCCGCTATACGGCCACAGGCAAATGCATCTGGACAGAGCAGGCACTGCTCACGCCGGAGAGCCGGCAGGAACCACCGTCCGACGCCTTGGACCTGATGTTCCTGAACGCGGATGAGTTCACGGGGGACTTGGACTCCCTGCTCCTCGCGGACGAGGACCGATAGCGATGTTCCACGGTGACGCCCGCCGCGACTGAGCGGACACGAGATCGGGGTGGGAGCCGGCCGGACGTCAGTCGTCCCGCTCCAGCAGGCCGGTGGTGGCCAGCAGATAGCCGAGTTGGGCCCGGCTGCCGCTGCCCAGCTGCGCGGAGACCTTGCGGACGTGTTCGGCGACGCTGCGGCGGCTCATCCCCAGGCGGCGGGCGATGACGCTGTCCGTCTCGCCGGAGATCACCGCCCGCAGAATGGTCCGCTGCAGATCGGAGGCGACGACATGGTTGCGCGGCGCCGAGGACGTGTCGGGCACCGGCATGGCGTGCTCCCAGGTCTGGTCGAAGGACCGGGCCAGGAACCGGACCAGTGACCGGTCCCTGATCTGTACCACTCCGTCGGTCGATTCGTCGGACACGGGGACGAAGGCGACCTCGCGGTCGCAGATGATGAAGCGTTCGACGACCTCGGCCAGGGTGCGCACCTCGGCGCCGGCCGCCGTGACCTGCTCGATGTACGACATGGTCGGGCGGTGGGTCTGGACGGTGTGCTGGTAGACGGTGCGCTGGCGAACTCCTCGGTCGAGCGCCCGTAAGTCCCTGAGCAGGGCTTCGGCGAGTGCCGACTCGGGCCGTCCGCCGCCGGGCTGTGCCGTGAGCAGCTCGGCCCGGCAACTGCCCACGGCCGCTTCGAGCGCCGCGTTGATGACGGCCTTTCCGGCGAGCCGCTCGATCGGGGGCCGCGCCGCCTCCTGCTCCTGCGTGTACACCGCTTCGAAGGCGGCCAGCCGGGCCTTCACGGACCGCAGGGCCGTCCGCTGGCGCGCCAGAAGGTCCTCCAGGGGGCCGGCCGTGGCGAAGGCCGCCGCGGCGGGTGGCACGGGCACGGCGTACTCCGGCACCTCCGGGGCGTCGATGACGAGATGGAGTTCGCGCAAGCAGGTCGGCACCTCACCGCGGGCGAGGCGGCCCTCGCGCAGCGCTTCCCGGTAGACGGCAAGGGCCGCCTCACACGGTTGTTGGAGAGGCGATTGGCCGCAATTGCATGAGGCGGTACCGGATTGCTCTTGCTTCACAACTGTGCAGATTACATTCGTACACATCGACTCCCGAACGGGCGAGCGAGTGGCTGCCTATGGTGAACGGAGCGCCCTCGCCTGTGAGTTCAGGAACGGGGGTACCCATGTTCGGCTATGTGCGACACGACCATCTCTCGGGGCGGGTTCATTCGTGACGACCGGCACGGCAGCGCTCGGTGAACAGGCGCTCAGGGAACAGCGGTACCGGATCCTGGTGACCGGCTACGCGGTCTCGTCGTACGGCACGTTCCTCAACATGGTGGCGCTCAACCTGTACGTGTACGCCGTGACCGGACGGGCCCTGGCCGTGGGCGTGTTCATGGCCGTGCGGCTCGGTGCGGGCTTCGTCGCCGGTCTGATGGCCGGTGCGGTGCTCGCCCGGTGGTCCGCGAAGGGGGTCATGCTCTGGGTCAACGTGGCCCAGGCGGCGGCGCTGCTGCTTCTGGTCCTGGCCCCGGAGGGGCTGCACACCGTCTCGCTGTTCGTCGTCTCGGCGGTGGTCGGCTTCTCCGGCACCGTGTTCATGGTCGCCCTGCGCAGCTCCATTCCGGAGATCGTGGGCGATGATCGCAAGACCTGGGCGAACTCCTTCATGGTCAGCGGGCGTTCGCTGGCCATGGTGGCCGGATTCGCGTCGTCGGGCGTGGTGGTGTCCCTGCTCGGCTACACCGCGGCCTTCCTGGTGGACATGGCCTCCTTCCTGGTGTGTGCGCTCACCGTTGCTTTTCTCCCCTTGGCTCTGAGCCCCGTGGGCAGGGAGAGCGGGGAGACCGCCGCCGGGGACGCCGGGGCGAAGGGTGGGTTCCTCTCCCGCTTCATGGCATTGGGCGCGGCGCCGGCGCTCGCTCTGATGGTGCTGCTGCGCGGTGTCGACGCGCTGGGCTCCTCCTCGCACAACGCGGCCCTGCCCGTGTACTCCACCGAGATCGACGCGGACAACCCGGCCGTGTTCGTCAGTGTCTTCTGGTGTGTGTGGGCGCTCGGCAACATCCTCGTCCAGCAGGTGTTGCAGAGGTACACCAAGCGGACCGGCCGCTCGGTCGGAGCCCTGGGATTCGGGCTCGGCACCATCGCGATGTCGGGCGCGTTCATTCTGGCCTTCGCCGGGCTCCCGTGGGCCGCGACGATCGTGATCGCCCTGCTGGCGGGCGCCGCCGACGGGCTCACCGAAGTGTCATACACCTCGCACCTGCAGACCCTGCCGGGCGCGGTGCGCACCCACGCGTTCGGGACCTCGGCCACGGTGGAGAACCTCGGGTTCGGCGTCGGCATGATCGTGGTCGCCGCCGCACTGGACTCCTTCACGGCGCTGTCGGTCGTGGGAGTCGCACACGGCGTCGCCATCGCCGTCGCGCTGGTCTTCGTGGTCCGGGTGCTGCGGCAGCGCGGCGCGCGGGAGGCGGTGCTGCCGGCGAGTGAGGGAAGCAGCGGGAGTCAGAAGGGGGCAGGCGATGCAGGACCGGCGCGTGGCGGTCGTCGGGATGGCGCTGAGGTTTCCGGGGGCTGAGACGCCCGAGCAGTACTGGCAGGACATCCGGTCCGGCGTCTCGCACGTACGACGTTTCACCGATGCGGAGTTCGCGGCCGCGGGGTTCGCCGAGGATCTCTACCGGGACCCTGATTTCACCGGAGCCAGTGCGCTCCTGCACGACGTGGACGGCTTCGACGCCAGGTTCTTCGGGATGAGCGGTCGCGAGGCCACCCTGACCGATCCGCAGCAGCGGCTGTTCCTGGAGTGCTGCCATCACGCGCTGGAGGACGCCGGGTACGCCGGTTCCGGCGAGCGGGTCGGCGTGTACGCGAACGTCGGCTACCGCCTCTACTCCCTGCACAGCTATCTGGCCTCCAACATCGGCGAGTCGTTCCGCACCGCCGACTGGAACGCCGTGAAGCAGATCCAGGTCGGCAACTACGCCGACTTCACCGCCAACCGGGCGGCGTTCCGGCTCGGCCTCGACGGGCCCGCGGTGAACGTCGCCACGGCCTGTTCGAGCGCGCTCGTCTCGGTCCACCTGGCCTGTCAGGCGCTCCTGGCGGGCGACGCGGAGGCGATGGTGGTGGGTTCCGCGGCGCTGCACCTGCCGCAGGTGACCGGGCACCGGCACATGAAGGGCTCGACGATCTCCCGGAGCGGCGGGGTCCGGGCCTTCGACGCCGGGGCGGACGGCACGGTCGGCGGCAACGGGGTGGCCGCCGTGGTGCTCAAACCGCTGGCGAAGGCGCTCGCCGACGGCGACACCGTGCACGCGGTCGTGCTGGGCTCCGCCGTCACCAACGACGGTGCGGGCAAGGCCGGTTTCGCGGCTCCCGGTGTCGCAGGCCAGCGCGACGCGGTGCTCGGAGCGCTGGAGAGGGCCGGGGTCTCCGCCGACGGGATCGGCTACTTGGAGGCGCACGGCACCGGCACCTACAAGGGTGATCCGATCGAGTTCGCCGCGCTCACCGAGGCGTTCCGCCGGCACACCGACCGGACGGGCTTCTGCGCGCTGGGTTCGACCAAGCCGGCCATCGGACACCTGGACAGCGCCGCGGGCCTCGCCGGACTGATCAAGGCCGTCCTGGTCCTGCGCCACGGCGTCATTCCCCCGCTGGTGAACTTCACCCGGCCCAATCCCCAACTCGGCCTGGAGGAAAGCCCGTTCGTGCTGCCGCAGCGGTCCACCGCTTGGCCGTCCCACGGCCCACGGCGCGCGGGCGTCCACTCCATCGGCATGGGCGGCACCAACGCCCATGTGGTCCTGGAAGAGGCCCCGGCCGCTCCCGTACGAGTGGAGGGCGCTCCGGTGCCCGCGCTGCTGCCGCTGTCGGCGCAGAGCCCCGAGGCACTGGAGGCGTACGCCCGTTCCTTCCGCGACGCGCTGGTGCGCGACCCGGACATCGCACCGGCCGACCTGCTGGCGACGACCGCGCTCGGGCGTCGGCACCTGTCGCTGCGGCTGGTCGTCACGGCGCCCGCCGAGGGGCTGGCGGACGCACTCGACGCGTTCCTCGCGGATCGGCGAGGAGCAGCTCTCGCGGATCCGCCGGCGACCGCGGCGCCCATCGCGCCGTACCGCACGGGGACCGTTGACATCACCGCACCGGCCGCCGTGCCCGCGTACGTCTTCAGTGGTCAGGGCGGCGGTCGTCCCGGCATGGCCGCCCCGCTCGCCGGCCGGTTCCCCGTGGTTGCCGACGTCCTTGGACAGTGCGCCCGTGTCCATGAAGAGGAGACCGGGGAGCGGTACTTCCTCGACCGGCTGGTCGGCGGGGAGGGCCCGGAGCAGTGGGACACCGCCTTCGCCCAGCCGGCGATCTTCGCCTTCCAGGTCGCGCAGGCCATGCTCTGGCGGCGGTTCGGGGTGTCCCCAGGCACCGTCGCCGGGCACAGCGCCGGGGAGTTCGCGGCCCTGTGCGTCGCGGGGGCCCTGTCGGTGGCGGACGGTATGCGGCTGATGTGCCGCAGGGGCCGGCTCATGCAGGACACCGAACCCGGCGCGATGCTCGCCGTGTTCGCTCCGCCGGAGCGCGTGCGCCAACTCCTCGACGACGTAGGCCGGTCCGGGCACGGGCACCTCGAACTCGCGGTGTCCAACGGACCAGCGAACCATGTGGTCGCGGGCCGCCCGGGTGCCGTCGAAGCGGCCCGTGCCTGGCTCGCGGGGCACGGCATCGCGAGCGAGCCGCTCCCCGTCGACCGCGCCTTCCACACGGAGCTGCTCGACCCGGTACTCGACGAGCTTCGGGCGGCCGTGGAGAAGGCGGAACTGTGCCCGGTGGAGGTCGAGTTCGTCAGCGGACTCGACGGGGCGGTCCGTCCGCGGGGCTGGCTGCCCGATGCCGAGTACCTCGCACGTCAGGCCCGGCAACCGGCCGATTTCCAGGCGGTGTTGAGAACGCTCGCGCCGAGCGACGCGCTGGTCGAGCTGGGGCCCGGGGCGCCGCTCACCGGCATGGCACGGCGGGCGCTGCCCGGCACCCTCTGCGTACCGACCCAGGGCCGCGGGACGGGCACGGACGGCCTGTGGTCGGCGGTGGCCGGGCTGCACTGCGCCGGCGTCGGAATCGACTGGGCGGCGCTCCTCGACGGCTGCGAGGGCCGTCGGATACCGCTGCCCACGTACCCGTTCCAGCACCGGTCGTACTGGACCGGCCCGCCACCGCATCCCGGTCCGGCAGCGGACCCCGCACCCGCAACCGAAGGTTCCATGGAGGTTGGCATGACCGAACAGGCAGTCCTGGAACGGGTAATCGAGCTCACCGCGCAGCACCTCGGTTATCGCGCCGACGAGCTCGGCGCTGGGGACGCCTTCGTCGCTCTCGGTGCGGACTCTCTCCAACTGATCGGGATATTGAGGCAGTTGGAGGCCGAGTTCGGGGTACGGGTCTCCGCTCAGGAGCTTCTCGAAGAGGCGGCAACGCCGGAGCTGACCGCGCGGCTGATCGCATCGCGGGCGGGACGGGACGAGCCGGAGTCTGCTCCTGCTCCGGCTCCTGCGGCCCCGGTGCTCTTCCCCGCCCCAGCCGCGCAGTCCCCCGCACCCACGCCCCCGGAGTACGCCTCCCGTGCCGAGATCGCCGAACTGACCCGTCAGGTCAACCTGCTCGCCGAGACGCAGGCCGCCATGCTGACCCAGCTCTCCGAGGCGGTCGCGCTTCTCACCGCCGAGCGCGCACGGTGAGTGCGACCGCCGCGGACCGGGCCGCGGAACTCTCCCGGAAGCTCACCGCGCAGCTCGCCACGGCCAGGAGCCGCACCGGGACAGCACCTCCGTCGCCCGCGTCACCCCCGCCGCCCGCCGTGCACGGCCCCCGCGTGACCCTCCCGGAGGGCTCCGGCATGGTGGGCGACACCGCCGACGCCGCGCAGCGGGCCCACGCCGCCGAGCTCGGCCGCCGGCTGGCCGAGCGCACCCGTACGTCCAAGGAGCAGACGCAGAACCGGCGTTCCGTCCTCGCGGACAGCCGGGCCGTCGTCGGGTTCCGCCGTTCGACGAAGGAGACGCTGTACCCCCTCGCGGCCCGCTCGGCGCGCGGGGCCCGGCTGACGGACGTGGACGGCAACGACTACACCGACATCACCATGGGCTTCGGTGCCCTTCTCTTCGGCCACGAGCCGGAGTTCGTGTCAGGGGCCGTGCGGGAGCACCTCACCCACGGGCTGCGATTCGGTCCCCGGCCCGTAGAAGCGGGTGAAGTGGCCCAGCTGTTGGCCGACTTGACGGGTATGGAGCGGGTGGCGTTCGCCAACTCCGGTACCGAGGCGAACTCGGCCGCCATCCGGCTCGCCCGCGCCGCCACGGGACGCGACCGCATCGTCATGTTCCGCGGGTCCTACCACGGCCACATCGACTCCGTCCTCGGCCGTCCCGGCCCGGACGGCGGCCGTGCGGTGCCCGTCTCGCACGGCATCCCGGACAGTGCCGTGGCCGAGCTGATCGTCCTCGAATACGGCAGCCAGGAGGCCCTGGAGACCATCGACGCGTTGGGCGACACCATCGCCGCGGTCCTCGTCGAGCCGGTCCAGTGCCGCAACCCCGCCCTGCGCCCGGTCGGTTTCCTGCGCGGCCTGCGTGAACTCACCCGGCGCCGCGGCATCGTGCTGCTCTTCGACGAGATGCTCACCGGTCTCCGCCCGCACCCGCGCGGCGCACAGCACCACTTCGGTGTCGTCCCCGACCTGGCCACCTACGGCAAGGCACTCGGCAGCGGCTTCCCGATCGGCGCCATCGCAGGCCGCGCCGACATCCTGGACGGGGTGGACGGCGGCTTCTGGCGGTACGGCGACGACAGCCGCCCCGAGGTCGAGACCACCTTCTTCGGCGGTACGTACATGCAACATCCGCTGTCCATGGCGGCGGCCAAGTCGGTGCTGACCCATCTCACCGCCGAGGGCCCGGGTCTCCAGGAACGGCTCAACGCCCGTACGGACGCCCTCGCCGCCGACCTGAACGCGTTCTTCGGGGACGAGGAATTCCCCCTGGAACTCAGCCACTTCGGGTCCATGTTCCGGTTCACCCCGCGGGCCGACATGGAGCTGCTCTACCTGCACCTCCTGCTGCGCGGCGTCTACGTGTGGGAGTGGCGCAGCTTCTACCTGTCCACCGCCCACACCGACGGCGACATCGAGAGGGTCTCGGACGCGGTGAAGGACTCCCTGCGTGCCCTGCGCCAGGGCGGCTTCTTCCCGGCCACCCGTCCGCGCCGCGCGACGACCCCGAAGCCGAAACCGAAGCAACGCCCCCGCCCGGCCCCCGACTTCGGGGTGTACTTCTTCGGCGACTACCCGGACGCGGCCGGCCGGCGGGAAGGCGAGCCGGTCCCCCAGCAGCCGGCCGAAGCCTACGACCGGATCATCGAGACGGCCCGTTTCGCCGACGAGCACGGCTTCAGCTCGCTGTGGATACCCGAGCGCCACTTCCATTCCTTCGGCGGTCTCTTCCCCAACCCGTCCGTGCTGGCGTCCGCGCTGGCCCGGGAGACCAGCCGCATCCGGCTGAACGCCGGTTCCGTCGTCCTGCCGCTGCACGATCCGGTCCGGGTCGCCGAGGAGTGGTCGGTCGTCGACAACCTCTCGGGCGGGCGGGTCGGCATCGGCTGCGCCACCGGCTGGCACGCGCAGGACTTCGCCCTCCACCCGGACCGCTTCAGGAACCGCAAGGAGATCGCCTTCGCCCACCTCGACGACGTACGGACGCTGTGGGCAGGCGGCACCGTGCGGCGCGGCACAGGGGACGGCGAGGACACCGACGTACGCATTCATCCTGCTCCGGTGCAGGACATGCCGCCGATGTTCCTCGCCACCTCGGGCCGTCGGGATTCGTACGAGGAAGCGGCACGGCGCGGCCTGGGCATCGTGACGAACCTGATGAACCAGACGGTCGCCGAGCTCGCGGAGAACATCGGCCACTACCGCAGGACCCGTGAGAAGCACGGGCTCGACCCCGACGCGGGCCGGGTCACCGTGCTCCTGCACACCTATCTCGGGGACGACCACGCGACGGCGCGTGCGCAGGCGCTGGAGCCGATGAGCCGGTATCTGCGCTCCTCGCTGCAGCTGCGTTCCGCCGCGGGCGCGCTCGGCGCCGGGCCGCAGGAGGTGGCCACGGCGCGCGACGAGGACCTGGACCACCTCTTCCGGCGGGCGTACGACCGTTACTGCGACGAGCGGGCGCTGATCGGCACGGTCGACACCTGCTCCCCGGTGGTGGACGCGCTGCGCGAGGCGGGCGTCGACGAGATCGCCGCGCTCGTCGACTTCGGCATGCCCGCCGACCTGATGCGCGCCGGGCTCGAACACCTCGACGCGCTGCGCGGGCGCCACCACGCCCCCGACTCCGATGTGTCGGCTCCGGCGACCGACGCCCAGCGGCGGCTGTGGCTCGCCGCCCAGCTGATCGGCGACCGGGCCGCGTACAACGAGGTCCAGGCGGTGCGGCTGCGCGGCACGCTGGACGAGGCGGCTCTGACCGGCGCCGTGACGGGTCTCGTGGCACGGCACGCCGCGCTGCGGACCGTGTTCCGTGCGGGCGGCGGGGACGAGACGGTCCAGCAGGTCGTACGGGGCGGCCTGGACGTTCCGCTCCAAGTGACCGACGCCCGGGGGCAGGAGCCGGAGGCGGCTGTCGCGGCGGTTCTGAAGGAGGAGAGCTCGCGGCCGTACGACCTGGCCGAGGGCCCGTTGTTCACGCCGCGGCTGCTGACACTCGCCGACGACGACCACGTCCTGGTGTTCGGCCTGCACCACCTCATCACCGACGCGCACTCCGCCGGGATCCTCGCGGCGGATCTGGAAGAGCTGTACCGGGCCGGGGTCGAGGGGCGTCCCGCCCGGTTCCCGGCGCCCGCCGGCAGCACCGTGGGCGAGGTCGAGCCCGACCGGGACCCGGCCGATCTGGACTGGTGGCGGACGTACCTCGCCCCGCTGCCGCCCGTACCCGCGCTGCCCACCGACCGGCCGCGCGGCCGCCGGGTCGCGGGCAGCGGCGCGGCCGCCGAGATACGCCTCGACGGCGCTCGGACCGTCGGGCTCCAGCAGTGGAGCGGGCGGCAGGGCGTCACACTCTTCGCCACGCTCCTCACCGCCTGGCAGCTGGTGCTGCGCGAACGCTCGGACCAGGACGAGTTCGTCGTCGGCTCCACCTTCGGCAGGCGCACGCCGGAGACCGCGGGCACCGTCGGTTTCCATGTCGCCGTGCTGCCGCTGCGGGTGTCCCTGACGGACACGACGTCGCTGACCGGCGCCGTACGGGCCACCCGCGACGCCCTGTTCGCGGCGGACGCGCACCAGTACGTCGACCTCGACACGCTGCTCGCGGACGTCAACCCCGACCGCGGCAACCCCCGGCCGCTGGTCACCGTGTCGGCCGACCTCGACACCGCGCCGCTGACCCGGCTCGCCCTGCCGGGACTGCGCTGCGAGGAGGTCGACGGAGGTACCGAATCGGCGCCGCTGGAAATGGCGTTGATGGTTGTCCGGAGCGGGGCCGGGCTGCGTCTGCGTATCCGCTACGACGCGGATCTCTTCGACGCGGGGACGGTCCGGGAGTATCTGGGCGACCTCGACCGAGTCCTCGGCGCCATGACGGGCGGTGCCGCCGAACTCGTGGGGGACATCGCCGCGTCGTCCGCCCAGTCCCTCAAGCAGGCGCTGCGCGGCGTCTGGAAGTCGGTTCTCGGGGTCGACGACGTGGCCGACGACACCAACTTCTTCGAGCTGGGCGGCAATTCGATCGCGGCGATCCGGCTAGTCAACCGGGTGCGCGAGGTGCTGGGTGCCGAGATCGCGCTCGCGGACTTCTTCGCGGACGCGACCCTGATCGCGATGGCCCGCCAACTGGACCGCACGGACGGGGACTTGGCGAAAGGCAGTGCGCGTGCCCCGGTGGCCCTCCCGCTGGCCGACAGCGAGGTCGTCGACCGGTCCCGGGTGAGCGACCAGCAGGACCGGATGATCGCCGGCCACTACTCGGTTCCACAGGCCCAGATCTGGAACGTACCGACCAGGATCCGGTTCCGGGGAGCTCTCTCCCCCGACGCGCTGCGCTCGGCGCTCACCGAACTGACAGACCGTCACTACGCCCTGCGGACCCGCTTCGTCAAGGACGGCGAGGACGTCTGGTGGCAGGAGGTGACTGCCGCGCGGCCGTTGCGGCTACGGGTCGACGACCTCAGCCGGCTCGATCCCGAGAGGCGCACCGCGCGCGCCGACAAGGTGTGCCGCGAGCTGGCCGCGACCCCCATCGACATCACGCGTACGACGCTCGCCCCGCCCAGGCTGCTGCGGATCGCGGAGGACGAATGGGAGCTGATGTTCGTCCTGCACCACATCTGCGCCGACGGCTGGTCCCACTCGCTGCTCATCTCGGAACTCGCGGAGCTGTACAAGGCCGCCGCGACGGGTACCGCGCACACGCTCCGCGCGCCATCTGCCCAGCCCACGGACTACGCCCGACACCAGCTGGCGGCGCGGGACCCGGACACCGAGGCCCTGCGGGCCACGTACTGCGCCACCTACCTGCGGGGGGTTCCGGTCCGGCTCGATGTCCCCACCGACCGTCCCCGGCCCGCGAAGCTCAGCGGTGACGGCGGCACGGTGCGCGGCGTGGGCACCGGTGAACTCCGTACGGCTCTTGAGGAGTTCGCGGCCGACCGGCGCGTGACCCCGTTCGCGGTCACGGTCGCGGCGCTCGGGATCCACCTCGCCCGTCTCTCCGGCGAACAGGATGTGCTGCTGAGCGTCCCGTACGCCAACCGCGAGGGCGTGGAGTCGGAAACGCTGGTGGCGATGACCAGCACGGCGGTCATGGTCCGGGTGCGGATCGACCCTGCCGAGACCTTCGCGGAACTCGTGGCACGCATCGGTGCGGAGGTGCTCGCCGTGATGGCGAACGTCCTGCCCACCGCGCGGATCATGCAGGCGATGCGCGACGCCGGCGCCACCGAGGTCCCCGACCGGGTGCCGTACATCCTGGCCTTCCAGAACTACCCCGACACCGACATCGAGATCCCCGGACTCGACGTCGAGGTGGCGGACCTGGCCCCGCCGGTGGCCCGGGCGGAACTGTGTTTCGGCATCTCGCCGCGCCGTGACCCGGGCCTCGGCTACCGGACCTTCCTGGAGTACTCGTCCGACCTGTGGGACAGGGAGTCGGCCGAGGACCTCCTCGCCTCCTATCTCACGCTGCTCGACGACCTGTGCGCACACCCCGACCGTCATGTCGCGGCGGCGCTCACCCCGCACGCGACGCCCCGAGAGGCAGACTCAGAGTGACCAACTCCATCCCCACCGAGGGCAGCCACAACGAGGACCTGCTCGCCTTCCTCAAGGACAGTTCCTCGCCGTACCACGCCGTGGCGCAGGCCGCGCGCCGCCTGGAGAAGGCCGGCTTCACGCAGCTGAGCGAAACCGAGGAGTGGACCGGGCTCGGTGGGGGCGCCTTCATCACCCGCGCCGGTGCCCTCGTCGCGTGGTACGTCCCCGAGGGCGCGCCCGCGCACACCCCCTTCCGGATCGTCGGAGCGCACACCGACTCCCCCAACCTCCGGGTCAAGCCGACGCCCGACACCGCGTCCGCGGGCTGGCGCCAGATCGCCGTGGAGATCTACGGAGGCGTCCCGCTCAACACCTGGCTCGACCGGGACCTGGGCATCTCGGGGCGGCTCAGCCTGCGTGACGGCGGCTCGGCCCTCGTCAAGATCGACGAACCGCTGTTCCGTGTACCGCAGTTGGCCATCCACCTGGACCGCTCGGTCAACGAGGGCCTGTCGCTCGACCGGCAGCGCCAGACCCAGCCGATCTGGTCCCTGGGCGGGCGGGAGCCGGGCGCACTGCTGCGGAAGGTCGCGGAGGAGGCCGACCGGGAGCCCGCGCAGATCCTCGGCTGGGACCTGATGCTGCACGACATCCAGGCGCCCGGTCACCTGGGCGTGGAGCGCGAGTTCCTGGTGTCCTCGCGCATGGACAACCTGGTGTCCGTGCACGCGGGCGTCACGGCGCTCACCGCGGCGGCCGACGCGTGGTCGAAGAGCGCAGGTCCCTCGGGCGGTTTCCGGATCCCGGTGCTCGCCGCCTTCGACCACGAGGAGTGCGGCAGCGGCTCGGAGACCGGCGCCCAAAGTCCGATCCTGGAGCGCGTGTTGAGCCGCTCGCTGGCCGCCCGTGGCGGCAGCGGCGAGGACTGGTCGCGGGCGATGGCGGGCGCGCTCTGTGTGTCGGCCGACATGTCCCACGCCGTGCACCCCAACTACAGCGAGCGGCACGACCCGGACAACCACCCGCTGCCCAACGGCGGACCCGTGGTGAAGGTCAACGTCAACCAGCGGTACGCCACCGACGGCACCGGCTTCGCCGCCTTCGTGGCCGCCTGCGAGCGGGCCGGGGTGCCGTGGCAGCGGTTCGTTTCCAACAACGCGATGGGCTGCGGCACTTCGATCGGCCCGATCACCGCGGCCCGCCTTGGCGTGACCACGGTCGACGTGGGGGTGCCCGGCCTGTCCATGCACTCGGCGCGCGAGCTGGTCGGCGCCAGGGATCCCGGCCATCTGGCCCGGGCGCTCACCGAGTTCGTCACGGCGGGCTGACGACGTGCCTGCGAAAAACGTCGTACTCAGGGGTGCCGCACCGCAGGACGCGTCCTTGCGCGTGCTGATCATTCCGCATGCCGGTGCCGGGGCGTCGAGCGGTCTGGCCTTCGCGGAGCACGCTGCGGCCGAGTGGCTGGTGGCGACGGCCCGGCTGCCGGGGAGGGAGTCGCGCATCCGGGAGAGCGTCCCGGAGCTGCCCGGTCTGGTGGCGGACGTCGTGGCGACGGTCCGTTCGCTGCCCGGTTCGGCCCCGCTGATCGTCGTCGGTGTGTGTTCCGGCGCCGTCATCGGGCTGGAGGTGGTGCGGGAACTCCAGCGTGACGACAGCGGCCGCGTGGTGGGGCTGGTGGTCGTCTCGCAGTGGGCGGTCACCGAGAAGCCCGATCCCGGGCGCCGTCTGCTGCACGACACGGACGACAGGGACCAAGTGCTGGAGATTCTCAAGGAGTTCGGCGGAGTCCCGGCGTCCGTCTCCGCCAACCAGGAGATGCTCCAGCTCGTGCTGCCGAGCATCGTGGCGGACATCCGTGCCGTCGAGGAGTACTCGTCGGATCCGGACCCGCTGCTCGCCTGCCCGCTCCTCACCGTGTTCGGCGACGAGGACCACCTGTGCCCCGAGGAGCGGACCGCCGACTGGTCCCTGTTCAGCGAGAACACCCGTACCGCCTGGGTGCCCGGCGGTCACATGCTGCTGATGGAGAGCCCCGCTCAGGTGGTCGACGCCCTCGTCGGCAATCTCGACCAGTTCGCGTGAGGACTACCTAGAACTACTGAGGACCACTGACGACTGCTGAGGACTACTGAGGACTACTTGGATGACGACCGCCCCATTGGATGCGCACCACCGGATCGACGCCCTCCTGCTGGAGCGGTGGGACCGTGACCCGGATCTCCCCGCGCTCGTGTCCGGCGACACCGTGGTCACCATGGGCGAGTTGAAGGGACGCGTCCTGCGGGCCGCCGCCGCGCTGCGCGCGCGGGGTGTGGGCTCCGGGGACCGCGTCGTCGTCTACCACGAGCGGTCCGTCGACTTCGTGGTGGCCATGCTGGGCGTGGTGTTCGCGGGCGCCGCCCACGCGGCGATCGACGTGAACGACCCGCTGCGGCGCACGCTCCGTACGATCGACGACTGCGCTCCCCGAGCCCTTATGACCAGCCCCGCGCTGCGCTCGCGGTTCAGCGTGGTGCCGGGCTTCGTGGTGGTCACGGACGAGGAGTACGCCGTACGGCGGCCGACGCCCCCTCCGCCGCCGGTGACCGCGTCGGGCGAGGACCCAGCGGTCGTCATCTACACCTCCGGTTCCACGGGCCGCCCCAAGGCCTCGCTGATCAGTCATCGCGCGCTCGTCTCGCGGCTGACGGCCCTGCAGTCCACGCACCGCATGGACGAGCACGACCGGATGATCCACCACACGGTGTGCAGCTTCGACATGTATCTCTGCGAGCTGTACTGGCCGTTGCTGGCCGGGGCCGCCGTCGTGATCGCGGCGCCGGGCCGCCAGCGCGACGCGGACTATCTCGCCGCACTGATCCGGGACCATCGGATCACGACGTTCTACTGCGTCGTGTCCCTGCTCGAACTCTTTCTGCTGACACGTGACCCCGCGGAGCGTTACGACGGCATCCGGCAGGTGCTCACTGGCGGGGAGTCGCTCAGCCCCGAGCTGGTCAAGCGCTTCCACGCGCGTTCCACCGCCTCGCTCACCAACCTGTACGGCCCAAGCGAATGCACCATCTACTGCACCGCCTGGGTGTGCCCGCGCGATCCCGACCTGGACGCCGTGCTGATCGGTTCCGCCATCCAGGACACCGAGCTGTGGATCCTCGACGAGGCCGGCGCTCCGGTCGCCGACGGGGAACCGGGCGAACTCCACATCGGCGGCGCCGGCCTCGCGCTGGGGTATCTGCACCGGCCCGAACTCACGGCCGAACGCTTCGTCAGGGCCCCGGCGTTGAGCCCGGACAGCCGGCTCTACCGGTCCGGTGACCTGGTCAGGGCCCGTCCCGACGGCGCTCTCGAGTTCCTGGGCCGCGTGGACCGCCAGGTGAAGATCCGGGGCATTCGTATCGAGCTCGGGGAGATCGAGGCGACCGCGGTGCGCTGTGCGGGGGTTCGGCAGGCGGCGGTCGTCGCCCACGGCTCGGGGTACGAGAAGCGGCTTGCCGCGTATGTGGTGGCCGAGGAGGGCGCGGAGTCACTGGGGCTGCCGTCCGTCGTACGCCAGACCTTGCGCACCTGGCTTCCGCCCTACATGGTGCCGACGGCCATCGAGGCGGTCGACAGCCTGCCCTTGACGGCCAACGGGAAGCTGGACCGTCTGCTCCTCGAGGACTGGACGGCAAAGAGGGCGGCCATTCCCATTCCCACTCCCATTCCCGTGCCTGCGGCGGTGGCGTACGGCACGGGCGTGGCGGTCGCCGGTGAGGACGTGGAGACCGTCGTGTCCGAGGTGTGGTGCGAGGCGCTCGGGACCGCCGGCATCGGCCCCGACGACGACTTCTTCGACCTCGGCGGCGACTCGTTCAAGGTGGTCCAGGTGGTCGAGACCCTGCGGCACCGGCTGGGGGCGGACATTCCGCTGGCGGCGCTGCTGCACGAGCCGACGGTGGCCGGTTTCGCCACGGAGCTGCGGCGCCTCATGGACACCGATACGGACACGGACATCGACACGAATTCGGACATGGCTACGGATACAGATACGGACACGGATATGGATATGGATCAGGAGTCCGCGAGTTGACCCTTTTCGGATCGAACCCCTCCGGAGACGACTCCCGCCCCGGGCGTCCCGGCCTCATCCGTTCCTTCGCCGATCTCACGTCCGAGCGGTTCGACCGGGGGCGTCCCGTGGTCACGCTGTTCAGCGGTGGCCTGGACAGCAGTTATCTCCTCCACCGGCTGGCGAAGGCCGGATTCACCGACATCCATGCGGTGAGCGTCGACCTGGGCGCCGGTGAGGACCCGGACGATCTGCGGCTCGTCACCGACCGGCTCTCGGTGCGTCTTCATGTCGTCGACGGGGCGCAGCTGTTCGCCGACGAGTACGTCCGTCCGGCGATCGCCGCGCAGGCCGTCTATCTCGACACCCATCCGGTCAGCTCGTCACTCAGCAGGCCCCTCATCGCGAAGCTGGCCATGGACATCGCGGTCGGCCTCGGCGCCTGGGGAGTGCTGCACACGGCCAACCGCTCGCAGAACACCCTGCGCAGACTCAACGGGGCACTGGGGCTTCTCGGTTATCAGGGCCACTACGGCAGCCCGTACGACCTCGACCCGGTGGACCGTGACCAGAAGGCAAGGGAGCTGGAGGAGATCGGGCTCTTCCACATGAGCGAACGGGTCGCCAGCATCGACGCGAACCTGTGGTGCCGGGAGTTCGAGTCCGGTGTGCTGGACGATCCCGAGGAGCACACCGTTCCGAAGCACCTGTACAGCTGGAGCGTGCGGGAGGACGGGGTCCCGGACGAGACGGTCGAGATCGGTTTCTCCGAGGGCGTGCCCGTCTCCGTCGACGGCACGCGCCTCCCGCTGCACCTGCTGGTCGGCACGCTCAACCGCCGGGCCGGAGCCCATGGAATCGGCCGCTACAGCGGGCTCGAACATCTCCCCGGCGGTCAGAAGGTGCTCGAACTCCGCGAGATGCCGGCCGCCGCACTGCTCCTGAAGACCTACCGCCACCTGGAGACGGCGACGCTGGACGCGGAGACCGTTCGGGAGAAGATGCACATCGAGCAGATCTGGGTGCGCGAGGCGCTCGAAGGGCGCTGGTTCGGAGAACTGCGGCAGGCGAGCCAGTCGTTCGTGGACTCCTGTGCCGCCCGGGTGACGGGAACCGTGCGTTGGCGCCTGAGGCCGGGCTCGGCGGAAACGCAGTCCATCGCCGCCGCCTCTCCGCGTTATGTGCGCAGCCGCGAGGACTGGGAAAGAGAGTCGATCCGCGCCGACGGTTCGTACGGCCTGTAGGCCTCGGCGCCCCCAGGCCTCGGCGCCCGCCCGGCGTTGTCAGTGGTCGCCACTATGTTCATTCGTGCCCCGCCGGTGTGGCGGGGAAGTCCCCACGGGTGCATAGGAGATGGTGCGTTGTCAGCTTGGGAGAGGTCGAGCACGGCACGGGTGACCGCACCCGCACGACCGCGCAAGCTCGCCAAGGTCCCGTTCGTCGAACTGGCCGACGGACGCCTGCAGGGTGTGGTGTCCAGCGGCTCGGACATCGAGCGGGTCTACGTCTCGTCGGTCGCGGCCGGTGACTACGCGTTCGCCTGCAGCACCAACAACAACCGGCCGTGCGGCGGCGCGCGGGGCGCGTTCTGCAATCACATCCGGGCTCTGATCACCGAGGCCGTGCTCCAGTACGGCGCCGAGCGCGTCGCCCGCTATCTGAGGGTCGAGACCGTGAGCGGGGAGCCGAGCGCGCTGACGATAGCCGCCGACATGACCGGCGCCCGGCCGCCGCAGGCGGACACCAAGGCAGCGGCTCCGGTCTTCAGCCGGTTCCTGCGCCACCTGGCCTACCTGGAACTCGCCCCGACCACCGCGCCGTTGCCGGAGATGCAGTGGTTCCCGCCGACCAGGGTGAGTGCGTCTCCCCGCGAGCTCGGTCCGAGCGCGGGCGAGGACGTCGACCCGCTCCCCGGAGCCGAACCCGGAGTCGGGCTCGGCGAGCCCGACGGCCTCGACGAAGCGCTGGCGGCCGTGGACGCCTTCGACCGGGCTCTCGTCGGTGGTCTGCTCCGCCCGCAGCCCGCGCAGGTGGCCGGCCTGACGGAGCTGGCCCACTCCGTCGCGGGCACACCGCTCGCGTCCAGGGTCGCCGAGGCGGCCGAGAAGGCGGCGTCCGGAGTCGCGAGCGAGGACCACTTCGTCGCCCTCGCCGCCGCCCGCACCGCACTCCTCGGCTCCGTCCACGACGCCCTCGCGAGCCGCCTCGACGAGGTGACAGGTCGTACCCGCGGCGAGATGACGCCCCCGGCGCCCGCCGAACGGCAGGCCGTGAACCTGCTCGCCGCCGCCCGCTCCTGGCTGTCCGATCTCGCGCGCGCCGGCTGGCAGGGCATCGACCACGAGGTGGTCTCAGGAGCGGCGCAGGTCGTCTCCGCGATGCTGCCCGACCCGGCCCTGCGCCGCCTGGCGACCCTGCTCGACGGGTTCTCCGCCGAACTCGCCGCGTCCTGCCCCGGCGCGACCCTGGAAAGGATCCCGGCCCGCCGCTGGGGCGACCTGTGGTCGCGGGCGATGCTCCTGACGCTGCCCGCCGCCGCCGACGCGCCCCCGACCGGTACCGCCACCGGCCGCCTGCTGCCCTTGGGCATCGACCTGCGGGAACACGCGACCTCCGCGCAGGCGCAGGTCCACGCGGTGTTCGAGCCCGCCGACGGCACCGCGCCCCGCCTGGTGCGGGCCGGCGTCTCGGTGCCGAAACCGGACACCGTCGTCGGAGCCGGTGTCTGGCAGCTGCTCCGCCCCCACATGTCACTGCTGGCGGCCGCCGGCGAAGGCCGCTCGATGAGCCTCACCGACATGCCGGTGACCGCCGAGGGCGACCTCCTCTGGAGCGACGAACACGCCCGCCCGGGTGAGCCCGCCGACGCCTTCGTCACCGCCCGCGTCGCCCTGCCGACCGCCACCGACACGGCAACCGCACCGCTGGACCGGCACCCGGCGCGCATCGCCCTACCGGTGTTCCTGGAGGGCTACACCATCGAGAAGAGCGAAAAGAGCGAGGGGAATGCGAACGGCGGCAATGCTCTGACCTTCACCGTCGCCGGACAACCCCTCGCCGTCGACACCGACCGCATACCGGCCGCCGGACCGCTGACACCGGAAGCCGTCGCGGGGTCGAGCGCTTGTATCGGCCTGCTCCGCTGGGACGCCGGGAGGTATCGCGTCCAGCCGCTCGCCGTCGAGACGACCGTGCGGAAGAAGGCCCTTGCGATCCACGCCGGGGCGTGGGCCGGAGGCACGACCGACAAGGCCGCCGTCAAGGCCGAGAAGGCCGCCACCGACGCCGTCACGGTGCTGCGCGAGCGCGCGGGAAGGCTGCTGCGGAAATGACCGAGCAGACGACCGGACAGACGACCGGACACACACCCGGGGCGGACTCCGAGGAGAACCGCCGGCAGATCCAGTACTGGCGGCTCCTCGCCCGCCTCTTCGACCACGAGGAGCAGCCTGCCCTGGAATCGGGGAGCCTCGCCGTCGTCGAGGACCTCGGTCTGCCGCCCGCGTTGCTGGACCCCGGGGCCTCCATCGACTCGATCGTGCAGCGCCATCCGGAGCTGGCCGCCGAGTTCGACGGTCTGATGGCGCCCGACACCGACACCGAAGCAGTGGAGGGTGCCCGCGACCGGGCCGCCGAAGTACGGCGCGCGGCACTGGTGTCGAAGGTGCTGCTCAACGTCTTCGCCTCCGGTTCCGGCACGGTCACCGCCGGGCAGCTGGCCCGCTGGCAGTCCGACGCGGGATGGCTGGAGCGCGCGCTCGGCTGCCGGCCCGGCGAACTGCGCGGCGGCCGCGGGGGCGGAGGTGCCGGAGCGGGCAGCCTGCTGATCCCGGGTATCGGCCCCGAACTCGGCGCCATCGAGGCCGGCCTCGTCAAGCGGATGCATCTGCGCGAGGTGCTGGCCGACCCCAAGCTCGCCGCGAAGCTGACCCCGAGCATGTCGCTGATCGAGCAGCTGCTGCGGGACAAGAGCAATCTCTCCGGCGTCGCCCTGGCCAACGCCAAGTCCTTGATCCGCCGTTTCGTCGACGACGTCGCCGAAGTGCTGCGCACCCAGGTGGAGAAGGCGACGGCAGGCGACCTGGACCGCTCCGTCCCGCCCAAGCGGGTGTACCGCAATCTCGACCTCGACCGCACGATCTGGAAGAACCTCACCAACTGGAGCCCGGAGGAGGAGCGGTTGTACGTCGACCGCCTCTACTACCGGCACACCGCCCGCAAGACGATGCCCCAGCGGCTGATCGTCGTCGTGGACCAGTCGGGCTCGATGGTCGACTCGATGGTGAACTGCACGATCCTGGCGTCGATCTTCGCCGGACTGCCGAAGGTCGACGTCCACCTGATCGCGTACGACACACAGGCGCTCGACCTCACACCCTGGGTGCACGACCCCTTCGAGACCCTGCTGCGCACCAAGCTCGGCGGCGGCAACGACGGACCCGTCGCGATGGCCATGGCCCGCCCGAAGATCACGGAGCCGCGGAACACCGTGATGGTGTGGATCTCGGACTTCTACGAATTCGACCGCTCCCAGCCGCTGTTCGAAGGCATCGAGGCGGTTCACCGCTCCGGGGTGAAGTTCATCCCGGTCGGATCGGTGACCAGCTCCGGCCGCCAGGAGGTCAACCCCTGGTTCCGGGAGCGCTTCAAGACCCTCGGCACGCCGGTGCTCTCCGGGCACATCCGCAAGCTCGTCCACGAGCTCAAGACGTTCCTCACCTAGCACTTCACACGCCTCAGACGTGTCCCTCCCAAGACTTTTCACGCCCAGAAAGGCCCTTGCATGTCCGACCTGTTGCGCGCCCCCGCCGAGATCAAGTACGCCGAGGAGCTGGACTGGCTGGAGTCCGTCGACGACAACCCCAAGCCCTTCTCCTGGCGGCTGTCGCCGAAGATGATCCGGCTGTTCGTCCTGGGTTCCGAGCGCTCCGACGGCCTGGACCGGGAGATCGCGCAGAAGTGGTTCGGTGACCGCAGTCTCGTCGAGCGCTCCATCGTCACGCTGGCCTCCGACCGCGGTCTGCTGCTCATCGGCGACCCCGGCACCGGCAAGAGCTGGCTGGCCGAGCTGCTGGCCGCCGCGATCAGCCGCAACTCCACGCTGGTCGTGCAGGGGACGGCCGGCACCACCGAGGACCACATCAAGTACTCCTGGAACGTGTCCATGGTCATCGCCAAGGGCCAGTCGCGGGAGTCGATGATCCCCTCGCCGATCATGACCGCGATGGAGACCGGCGCGATCGGCCGTTTCGAGGAGCTCACCCGCTCCACCAGCGACGTCCAGGACGCGCTGATCTCGATCCTGTCCGAGAAGTACGTCTCGGTTCCCGAACTCGACAGCGACAGCATCGTCTTCGCCAAGCCCGGTTTCTCGATCATCGCCACCGCCAACAGCCGCGACCGGGGCGTCAACGACTTGTCGTCGGCGCTCAAGCGCCGCTTCAACTTCGTCCGCATCCCGGTGGTGACGAACAAGAAGAGCGAGGCGGAGATCGTCCGCTTCCGCACCGAGGAGCTGCTGCGCCGCCACCAGATCGAGCTGGAGGTGCCGCCGACGCTGCTCGACGTGCTGCTGCAGAGCTTCGCCGACCTGCGCGCCTCGGCGTCCGCGGCCGGCAGCGACGACGAGAAGCTGGAGTCGGCGCTGTCCACCGCCGAGCAGATCGGCGTGCTCGAGGACGCGATCCTGCACGGCAACTTCTTCGGCGAACGCGCCCTGACCGCCCGCGCGCTGGCCTCCTCGCTCGTCGGGTCGCTGGCCCGGCGCGAACCCGAGGACCTGGCCATCCTCAACAAGTACCTGCACGGCGTCGTCGAGCCGCGCAGCAAGGAAGAGGGCGGCTCCTGGCCGGAGTTCCTGGAGGGCGGCCGCGACGCGATCGCCACCCTGTCATGAGCGAGGGCACTTTCACCGCGCTGCGCACCCAACTCCAGGAAGCGGCCACGGAGTTCGCCGACGGGCCGGGCGCCCTGGAGGGCATCCTCCTCGGCATCGTCGAGGACGTCGACCGCGCGGTGCGCGAGCCGCTGGAGATCTTCCCCGTCTGCCACCACTCGCCCGCCTCGGCGCTCGCGATGGCCCGCCGCCTGCGTGAGAAGCAGCCGAAGGTCGTCTACCTGGAGCTGTGCGAGGACATGGCACCGCTGCTCACCGAACTGCGCAACTGCAGGCTCCCGGTGGCGGTCCAGGCCTTCGCGACCGAGGTCGACGGCTTCCCCGCCGAGTGGTCTCCGCTGTCGGTGGTCGCCCCGATCACCGAGGCCTCGGCCGAGTACCAGGCGATCGCCTACGCACTGGACACCCCGGGCGTCGAACTGGTCCTGGTCGACCGTTCCTCGGACCACGTCTACCAGTGGGATGCGCGCGGTACGGAGGACGCCGGGCCGGCCGATCCGGACGCACCGCCCGCCGAGGAGGAGGCCGCGCTGCACGGCGACGCGGTCGGCGTGGAGATCGGCGACCTGCGGCCGCGCTTCGCCGAACTGGAGGAGCACCTGCTGCGGCACGGCAGGGTGCGGCACTGGTCGGAGTGGTGGCACCAGTACGTCGAACTGCCGCTCGGCGACAGCGACCACGACACCTACCGCCAGGTCATGCTGCTGATCGGCAGCCTCTTCCGGCGTCTCGCACCCGGCGACCCGCACCGGGTGCGCGTGGACGAGGACCGCGAGCGCTACATGTGGACCCGGATGCGCGAGCACCTCGCCGCGTCCGGCGCAGATGCCGCGGACTGCCTCTACGTGTGCGGCGCCTTCCACGCGGCCAGCCGCGTCGCGGAGTTCGGCGTCCACGGCACCGACACCTTCGAGATCGGTCCCCGCAGTGCCACCAAGTGGCAGCACGGCCTGATTCCGTCGAGCCACGCGGCGATCGAGGCGCAGTTCGGCCTCGCCGCCGGTTCGGTGTCGATCGCCGCGACGCAATGGGCGAAGAACCTCGGGCGCACGCGCGTGGAGCCGTACCGCCTGACGGGACAGGCGGGCGTGAAGAAGGCGCGCTCCAGGAAGACCGCCGCCGCGGCCCCCGTATCGTCGGCCGTCCCGCCCTCGGACAGGCTGACCGGCTTCCTGCGCCAACAGCCGGTCCTGGACCCGCTGGACGAGGCGGAACTGCTCGGCTGGTCGGTGGACATCGTGCGTGCCGCGCGCCGGGCCGGCTATCTCGCCTCCACCGCCGACGCCATCGCGGTGTTCGAGACGTCGATCCTGCTGGCCGGGATGCGCGACCGGGCCAAGCCGACGCCGTACGACTTCCAGGACGCGGCAGTCACCTGCATCGAGAAGGACTCCGTGCCGGGCCGGCGCGATGTGCGCCGCCTCGTGGAGATCATGATGGGCGGCGACCGGGTCGGCCAGGTCGGCTACGACGCGCTGCCGCCGCTGGCCCGCGATGTGCACGACCGGCTCGCGCCGCTGAACCTGAGGCTCCAACAGCGGGGCGTGCAGCGGGCGTTGCTGGACCTGGCCGCGCAGCCGGAGCTGGGGTCATGCTCCGACGTGCTGTGGATGCTGAAGTACCTGATGCCGCACGGCGCCGCGCGGCCGATCATGGGCGAGCGGAGTCTCGGCGAACGGCCGATCCAGGAGTCGTGGGACCTGGCGATCGGCACCCATCAGCGTGCGCTCATCGAGCTCGGCTACGAGGGCGTCAGCATCGAACAGGTCCTGGAACAGCGCCTGCGCCGGGCGGCGTACGGCCCGCAGGCCACCGCCGCGACCGTCCTGGCGGCCGTCGAGGACGCGACGCTGTACCTGCGCGGCCGCCGCCTCCCCGACGAGCTGGGCACCCGGGCTCTGGAAGTGCTGTCGGCCGAACGCGGCGTGGACGGCGCGCCGGAGGTGCTGCGCCGGGTGCGGCGGCTCCTCGCGTACTACCGCACCAGTGAGCCGGTGCTGCCGCCGTGGATCGAGTCCTTCGTGAAGGCCGGATACGCGCACTACTGCACGCTGCTGCCGACGGCGTTCACCGACGAGGACGCCACCGTCCGCCAGGTGGCGGCGATGCTGGGCTTCCTGTTCAGCATGGAGAGTCTGGCGCTGTCGCTGGGCTGCGACCGGACCCAACTGGAGCTGGCCGTAGCCCAGTCGCACCCGCAGGACCCGTCGAGGACCGCGCTGCTGTGGGCGGCCCGGACACAGCTCGGACACCTCTCCCGCGCGGACCTGCGAGCGAGGTGCGACGAACTCCTTGCCAACCCCCTGGTCGTGCCCGCATACCCCCGCTATCTGAGCGGCTTCGTCCACGCCCTGGAGCCCGTCCCGAGCCTCACCGACTTCGTCGTGGAAGCGGTGTCGAACGCGTTCGGCCGCCTGCCGGACCCGGTGCTCCTGCCCTGGCTGCCCACCCTGATCACCACCCTGAGATCGAGCGGCACCGAACTGGCCCCCCTACTGATCCGCGAGGCCGGCCGCACCTTCCCCGGCCGACTCGCAGCGCTGGACGAATGGGTCCCACCCTGGCGGACCCCGCCCCAGCCGGAGGCCGTGCACCCGGCACGACACCCCGACAGCAACCGCGGCGCCGCACTGCTCACCGCCCACTCCGCGACGTGCGACGCGGTGGCGGGCCTGCTGGGCTGCGACGGTGCGTGGGAGCCGGCGGATCCCGGTCCGCAGGGAGCGGCGCTGGTCGGCCGCTATCCGGAGACGGGGGTGGCTCTGGAGGTGCTGCTGGCCGACGCGTGACTGTGGCGGGGCCTGGGGCGACGCGCCCCAGCCCCCGTCGACCGACCGGCATCAGCCGGCCCCGCACGATCACATCGTCCAAGGCCGCCGGGTCAGCTCCCTGTCGCGCAACTCCCGTCGTTCAACGTGAAGTCGTCCGGAACCGAGTTGGCACCCTGCCAGGAGCCGAGGAAGCCGACGGTGAAGGTGCCGCCTGCGGCGACGGTCTTGTTGTAGTCGGCGGCGGTGGCGGTCACGCGATTGGCCTCCTGGACGTAGGTGCTGTCCCACATCTGGGTGACCCGCTGGCCGTTCTGGAAGGTCCAGGAGACCCGCCAGGTGCCGAGCGCCTTGGTGGAGGTGACGCTGACGGTGGCCTGGAAGCCGTCCGGCCACTGGTTGACGATCTCGTACCTGACCTGGCAGGTCGGCGACGCGGTCTTCGAGGGTTCCGCCGCCTTGTGTGTCACGTCGGCGGAGGACGAGGAATCGCCCTGGGGTTCGGTATCGGGGTTCGGTGTCGTCGCCCCCGTGCGGGGGTCCGATTCCGACGGGTCGGGCGATGCGAGCGAGCCCGAGGGGCGGGCGGTGGCCGCCGGGAGCACGGTGCCCGGGTCCGCCACGGGCAGGCGGTTCACCGAATCGCCGCCCGCCGAGGTGTCGGTCCCCGTCGTGTCGTCGAAGGGCATCAGCGTCACCCCGAGCGCGAGCGCGGAGACGAGGACGGCCGTGACCAGGAGGCCGGTCCGGCCGATCCGGGGCGCGGAGATCCTGCCCACGGCAAGGCCGGTGTCCACGGCCGCGTCCATGCGTCCGCCAAGGAGACCGGCGTCCGCCGCCCGGCGGCGCCGTTCCAGATACGCGAGGCCGCCCCAGCCGATCACGCCGCCCGCGAGCGCCGAGGGCAGCCCGCCGCCGTGCAGCCGCAGACAGGCCGCCGCCTCCGCGCAGTCCACGCAGCGGGCGAGATGCCGCGAGAGGTCCTCGGGTGTCTCGGCGCCGGGCGAGCGGGTCACCGCGTCGAGGAGCCGGGCGTAGCTGCGGCAGTTGGCGTCCATCGGGGTGTCGAGGTGGTTGCGATGGCACCGGTCCCTGAACAGCGCCCGTACCTGGGCGAGTTCCTCGGCCGCGGCCGCCGGGTCGAGGCCGAGTCTTCGGGCCACGGCGGGCAGCGGCAGTGCCTCGACCTCGGCCAGCCAGAGCAGTGCCGCGTCCGGTTCCTGCATGTCACGGAGGCCGCGCAGCGCCAGCGGGCGGTGCAGCGGCGGCCCGGTGTAGCGGCCCGCCTTCTCGGAGTTGAGCCACAGCCTGAGGTCGGGGTCGAGCCGGTGGCCCTGCCCGTGTTCCTCCCAGGCGGCGGCTGTGGTGCGAACCGACGTCAGCAGCAAGGGAATCCGGGGCAGCCGGGCCGTCCTGCGACCGGTACCCTTCGTTCCCGAACCGGCGGCGCGCGCTTCACGGATGCCGTGGGTGAACGCCTCGGTCGCCAGCTGTGTGGCCGCGGCGGAGCCGGACGTGCACAGGTCGGCGTACGACAGGACCGCGTCCCAGCACTCCGAGAACAGCGCGGCCTCGGCAGCGTCCTGGGGGGTCGGCAGGTCAGGCATGGGGGGCTCCTGCATCAACTGCGTCCATGTGCCAAGTCAGGCAATGCCAACTCACGTGTCATACAGAGGAGTTGGGGTCCGTCTCAACGACGGGGCCCGAGCCTTTCACGGTTTCCACACAACTGACAAGCCGCGTATTCAAATGAAGCGGTAAGCGGTTGCGCGGCCGGGGTTGCGTCCTTGCGAGGGTCCTTACGAGGGCCTTGCTGGCTTCCACAGTCTTGTACGGAATTGAGGCGCGGAAGTATCAGCGTGACGGCTGGTTCGTGACATGACCGAGCGCAAGCCGCCGGACGGCGGCCGGGACCTACCCCGGCCGCGGTCCGGCGGCGAGTTGATGACTGCGGTGTTTACGCGACTACAGGCCGGCCGGCTCCGTCTCGGGTTCCCGTGCGGGAAGGCTGTCCATGAAGGAGCTGACGGAGAACACCGCGCGTCCCGGGCCGGGTTCGCCGTATCCGGGCGGCGACGCGAGCCCGAAGTCCTCCATCGTCGCGCGGTAGGCCTCGAGCAGGCGGATGTGGTACTCCAGCGGCGCACCTTGCGGGTTGGCCTTGCCCAGCGGGGTGGTCGGCTCCGGGCACCAGGTGGTGAAGCGGGGCGTGATGCCGTGCGACATGAAGAAGCGCAGCCCCTCCGTCGTCGACGCGATGGCCTCGTCGACCGTGGTGAAGCCGAAGGGCTCGGCCATCTCCACGCCCGCCACGAAGTTGGGGATGACGTTGCGCGCGCCGAAGACCTCCGCGGAGTCGAGGATCCGCTTGTGCCACTCGTCGCGGCCGACGTAGCGCTCCTTGCCCGGGCAGTACATCTTGAAGAGGTACTCGTCCCACACCTCGTAGTTGGGGTGGTAGATCTGCACGCCGTAGTCCTTGAAGCGCTGTACGTCGTCCTTCGGCAGCGCCTGTGCCACGACCTTGCCGATCCAGCGGCCCGGGAAGTGCTCCTCGATGGCCTTGGCGTACATGCCGTAGAAGTCGGCCTCGTCACGGCCCTGGAGCTTCGAGGTGATCGCGCCGCCGGTCAGCGTGTACGCGGTGGACGCCTTGGCGGTGTCGTACCGGTCGATGATCTCCAGCGCTTCGAGGACCTCGTCCACGTCCTTCACGCCGGTGTACGGGCGCCCCGCCGCCTTGTGCTGGCGCCAGTTGTGGTTGATGTCGCAGTACTGGCACTCCTCCTTGGCACCGAAGTACTGGCAGACGCGGAAGACGGTGAGGTAGATCAGGTAGCCCCACTGGATGGTCGGGGCCACCTCCATCACGGACTTCCCGTTGGAGAGGGTGTGCTTGTAGTACTCGGGCATCGGCGGTACGCCGACGTCGGAGATCCGCTTCCCGTCGAGGTAGAGCCCGAGCACGCCGTCCTCGTCGGCGGCCACGCGGTACGGCGAGGACGGGTTCACGCGTACGGACACGACGGTGCGGCGCAGGTCGTACGGGCCGCCGGTGAGGATGATCTCCTCGGGCGGGCGCCTGAGCGCGGCCTCGCCCAGCTCGGGCAGGGTGCCGTGGTCGAAGGAGAAGATGAAGTACGACTTCGGCTTGACGTCGCCGCCCTCGTTGTCGGAGAGAGCCGACGCGTCGAAGGCGACACCTCCCCGGAGCAGGTCCTCCTTGAAGACGGCTTCCCGCGGCACGTGCGGGAACCGTTCCATCAGATCCTCGACCAGCGCGGTACGGCTGCCGCCCATCCCGATCTCCTCGCTCCCGGCTCACCCCGGGCTCAGTGTTCGAGCCCCGTGCTCGACTCCTCACGGTATGCCCCTGCCTGCGCGTCAGCCGTGCCGGGTCCCCTCGCGCCGCGCGATGTGTGCCGGAGCCGCGAGGTCCGGGGCCAGCAGGGGATCGGGCTCGGGCGTGCCCCAGGCGGCGGTCAGCGGCAGGGTTCCGGCCCACAGGCCGAGACCGGCGTCGGGCCCGTCCCCGTCGTCCGGGGCGCCGGTACGGATCTTCACCGAGGCCTCTTCGAGGGACAGCGCGAGCAGGGTGGTGGCCGCCAGCTCCTTGCGGCTGGGCCTTCGCGCGTAGTCCCACTGACCTGGCGTGGCGTGTTCGGTGAGCCGCCGCAGGCCTTCGAGCTTCTCCGCCGGGTCGGTGACTTTTCGCGGCACGCCGTGGATCATCGCGCTCCGGTAGTTCACGCCGTGCTCGAACACGGACCGGGCGAGTACGAGCCCGTCGATGTGCGTGACCGTGACACAGACCGGGCTGTCGGCCGCGAGGCTGCGGCTGGCCACCGAACCGTGGACGTACAGCTGCCGCTCGTCCCGCCCGTAGACGGTCGGTACGACCAGCGGGCGCCCGTCGACGATCACTCCGAGATGACAGAGGAACCCCGCGTCGAGGATCGCGTCGAGGTCGGCGCGATCGAGGCTGCCCTGTTCACGCAGGCGGCTGTGGCGGGTGAGGTCGGATTCGGGCAGGCGGCGGCTGTACATCATGGGCGGATGCTACCGATATCGCATCCACGTGACCATGGATGGACGTTATTAGTTGCGAGAGCGACCACGAACAACGGTATTCGCAGATCGAGAGCGGGCGCCTTCCGGCCGGGATCCCGATGACTCCGGCCGGGATCCCTACGACTCCGGCCGGAACCCGAGGACCGTCACGCGGCCCGGGACAGCGCCTCACGGTCGACCGAAAAGGCCAACTCCCGCCCGGACAACAGCCGTTCGATCTCGTCCACGACGGTGAGCCCCAGCCGGGCGACCTCGTTGCCCTGTGAACCCGCGAGGTGCGGGGTGATGAAGGCGTTCGGAAGGTCGTACAGCGGGGAGTCGGCCGGCAGCGGCTCGGGGGCGGTGACGTCGAGGACCGCGCTGAGCCGTCCGGTACGCAGTTCGTCGATCAGCGCGTCGTGATCGACGAGCGACCCGCGCGAGGTGTTGACGAGGACCGCCCCGGCCGGCATCAGGGCGAGCTCGCGGCGGCCGATCAGGTGGAGCGTCTCGGGGGTCTCCGGGGCGTGGACGGTGACGACGTCACTGCCGCCGAGCAGGTCGTCGAGCGGCAGCAGCGGAACACCCAGCGCGGCGGCCCCGGCCTCGTCGACGTACGGATCGGCGAGGCTCACCACTAGGTCGAAGGGGCGCAGCAGTTCGATGAGACGCCTGCCGATGCGGGAGGCTCCGACGACGCCCACGCGGCGGCCGAAGTTGCCGATGCCGGGGATGATCTCCCCGTAAGGGAAGCCGCGTCGGGAGCGGAGACGGTCCCGGTGCGCGAAGAGGTCCTTACCGGCGAGCAGGATCATGGCGAGGGTGTACTCGGCGACGGGCAGCGCATTGGCGGCGGCCGCCGAGGACACGGCGAGTCCGCGTTCCCAGACCGAGGGTGTGGTGAGGCTCTTGACGGAGCCCGCGGCGTGGAGCACGGCGCGCAGCTTCGGTGCGGCGTCCAGGGTGGCTTCGTCGAGGGGCGGGCAGCCCCATCCGGTGATCAGGATCTCGGTCTCCGCGAGGGCCGCGCGGACCCGGGGGTCGGTGAAGTTCTCGGCCACCAGAGTGGGATCGATTTCTACGGAGTCGCGCAGACGGGCCAGGACCTCCGGCGGGAAAATCTGCGGCACGTTCTGGGCGGTCATGGCGAACAAGGCCAACGGACGCTCGGACAAGGAGGCGACCTTCCGGCTCGGCGACTTCATGGATAGCAACCGGTCTCTACGGTAGTTGTCGCCGCGCGGGAGGGTCAATGGACGGGGCGGCGAGCGATCACCGTGACCGAAATCGCGCGCCTGCGGGCGACGCCCGCGGCTCGGCGGACCGCCCCTGGGACGGCACGTCCCGGACCGCCCATGAGGTACCAAGCCCGGGCAAGGTACGTTCCCTCGGTGGCCACCACACCGGCCGCGGCGGACGGCGACTTCCCGGGGAGGGACCACAGGGATGACCGAGACCCTGACCAACTGGGCCGGCAACATCACGTACACGGCCAAGGAGCTGCACCGGCCGAGCTCGCCGGCCGCACTCGCGACGCTGGTGGCGGACAGCCGGAAGGTGCGTGTGCTGGGCAGCGGGCACTCGTTCAACGAGATCGCCGAGCCGGGCGACGACGGCGTACTGCTCTCGCTGACCGCGCTGCCCCCGGCGGTGGACGTCGACACGACGGCCCGTACGGTACGGGTCGCGGGCGGCGTCCGTTACGCCGAACTCGCCCGCCAGGTGCACGAGCACGGGCTCGCGCTGCACAACATGGCGTCCCTCCCGCACATCTCCGTGGCGGGTTCCGTGGCGACCGGCACCCATGGCTCGGGGGTCACGAACGGTTCGCTGGCCTCCGCCGTACGCGAGGTCGAGCTGGTCACGGCGGACGGCTCGACGGTGACGATCGCCCGGGGCGACGACCGCTTCGACGGTGCCGTGACCTCGCTGGGCGCACTCGGTGTCGTCACCGCGCTCACCCTCGACCTGGAGCCGGACTTCGAGGTGAGTCAGCACGTGTTCGACGAACTCCCCCTGGAGGGGCTGGACTTCGAGGCGGTGGCGGCGTCGGCGTACAGCGTGAGTCTCTTCACCGACTGGGGGCGGCCGGGCTTCAGGCAGGTGTGGCTCAAGCGGCGCACCGACCAGCCGTTCCCCGGGTTCCCGTGGGCCGAGCCCGCCACCGAGGCCGCGCACCCCGTGCCGGGGATGCCCGCACGCAACTGCACCCAGCAGTTCGGCGTCCCGGGCCCCTGGCATGAGCGACTCCCGCATTTTCGGGCCGAGTTCACCCCGAGCAGCGGGGCCGAGCTCCAGTCCGAGTATCTGCTGCCGCGCGCGGACGCCCTGTCGGCGCTGCACGCGCTCGACGCGATCCGCGAGACGATCGCGCCGGTGCTCCAGGTCTGCGAGGTGCGGACCGTCGCCGCCGACCGCCAGTGGCTGAGCCCGGCGTACGGGCGGGACACGGTCGCCCTGCACTTCACCTGGGTCGAGGACACCGCGGCCGTGCTGCCGGTGGTGCGGCGGGTCGAGGCGGCGCTCGACGTCTTCGACGCACGGCCGCACTGGGGCAAGGTGTTCGCCGTGCCGTCGGCGGTGCTGCGCGAACGGTACCCGCGGGCGGGTGACTTCGGGGCGCTGGCCCAGGCGCTCGACCCCGCGGGCAAGTTCACCAACGCCTTCGTGGGGGACTTTCTACACCCCATTTCCTAACCCCTTGTCGAAAGTCCGTCCCAGACCATAGCCTTGCGCTGCGCCGAGTCTTGCGAGCCTCGGCATGGGCGCTGGGATCCGAGGGGAGCTCAATGAAGCGCGGCACATCACGCGACATCCGCACCGCGAACCGCTATGAGGTCCTGCGCCAGATCATCGCCCGATCGCCCACCTCCCGGCAGGAGTTGGCGGCGGCCACCGGGCTCAGCCTGGCCACCGTCGCCACGCTCGTCGGTGAGCTGCTCGACCTTCGGATGCTGACCGAGGTCGGGTTCGAGGACTCCGCGGGTGGCCGCCCGCGGGGACTCGTGGCCGTCAACGCGTCGGGGGGCGCGTTGATCGGCGTCGACATCGCGGAGACGTACGTACGCGTGGAGCTGTTCGACCTCGCGCTGAACGTGCTCGCCCGCGCCACCGAGGACATGCGCCCCGGTGAGAGCCGTCCGGAGCAGGTCGTCGGGCATGTCGCGGCGGCCGTCGGCTCGGTGGTCACGCAGGCCGGGATCGAGGGCGCGCGCGTCCTCGGCGTCGGCGTGAGCGTGCCGGGCCAGGTCGACCGCGAGGACGGGGTGTGCGAGTACGCCCCGAACTGGGACTGGCACGACGTGCCGCTGCTCGACCTGCTCGCCGAGCACATCGCCTACCCCCTGCACCTCGACAATCCGCTGCGCGCCTGCGCGGTCGCCGAGCTGTGGTTCGGCGCGGCCCGTGGGCGCGGGGACGCCGTGGTCGTCAACCTCGGTACGGGGGTCGGGGCCGGGCTCGTACTCGGCGGCGGGGTGCACCGCGGGGTCAGCAACAGCGCGGGCGAGTGGGGCCATACGACGCTGGTCCTCGACGGCCGGCTGTGCCACTGCGGGAACCACGGGTGCGTGGAGACGTATGTCGGGGCGCCCGGAATCATGCTGAACCTGCGGGAGTTGAGCCCGGGCAGCGCACTGCTGCACCCCGAGGACCAGACCGCGACGATCGATGCGCTCGCCCGTGGTGTCGCAGCCCAGGACCCGGTGGCCCTCAAGGTCGTGCGCGACACCGCCCGTTACCTCGGTGCCGGGATCTCCGACCTGGTGAACCTCCTCAACCCCGAGGTGGTCGTGCTCAGCAGCTGGGTCGCGGCGACGCTCGGCGAACCGCTGCTGGTCGAGGTCCGCGAGGCCGTCGCCCGGCATGCGCTGAAGCGCCCGTTCGCGGCCACCGAAATCGTCCTCTCCCCCGTTCCGACCGATCCGGTCTGCCTGGGAGCCGCGACGTTCGCCCTGGAAGGGGCGCTCCAGTCGGTCGGCCAGCGGCCCGCCAAGCGCAAGTAGCCCCCGCAGCGCAAACGGTCTCCCGTCTCCGGGGGCCCGCACGTCCGGTATCCCGAACCCGGCACAACACTTCGAACAGCCTTCGTCCAACCCCTTGCCGAAGCCTTAGCCGAAGGTTAACGTCCCGCACCGCACCGGGAATTGAGCCGCAGCCGTACTAGAGACAAGGGCGTCACCATGTCGGCAATGAGCAGCAGCAACCTGTCCCGCCGATCAATCTTCCGCGCCGCGGCGGGCATGGCCGCGGCCGGCACGCTCGCCGCGTGCGGCAGCAACAACGGCAGGGGCGGCGGTTCGGGCAACGGCCTCACCCAGTTCTTCCACGCCTACGGCGAGGCGGGCACCGAGCAGGCCATCAAGCGGTACGCGAAGGCCTACAAGGACTCGAGCGTGTCCACGCAGTGGATCACCGGCGCCGACTTCGAGAGCAAGCTCTTCGCGACCCTGCTCACGAAGAGCGCACCCGACCTGTTCGAGTTCCACCCGCAGATCCAGCTGATCAAGAGCGGCCAGGTGGCGGACCTGACGGACATCATCGAGCCGGTCAAGGACGACTTCAACCAGGCCGACATCGCCTCGCACACGGTGGACGGGAAGATATACGGCGTCCGCATGATCGACGACCCGCAGTTCTTCTTCTACCGGCCCTCACTGTTCGAGAAGGCCAAGATCGAGGTCCCGGAGACTCTCGACGAGCTGATCGAGGCAGCCGCGAAGCTCACCACGGACAAGGTCAAGGGCGTCTACCTCGGCAACACCCTGCAGGCGGTCATCCGCCCGATGATCTGGGCGGCAGGCGCCGACACCCTCGACGACAACAACGAGCCCGCCTACCACACGGACGGTGTCGTAGAGGGCCTCACGAAGATGCGCAAGCTGTTCACCAGCGGCGACCTGCTCCTCGACGCCCCGGCGGACTACTGGGACCCGTCCGCGCTCACCCAGGGCCTCACCGCCATGCAGTTCTGCGGCATGTGGGCCATGCCCGCGATGCAGGAGGCGCTCGGCGACGACCTCGGTGTCTTCCCCTTCCCGAAGGTGGGTGACGCGGGCAAGCCCTCGGTCTACAACGGCGGCTGGTCGATGTTCGTCAACGCCAAGGGCGAGAACGTGGAAGCGGCCAAGGAGTACGTGAAGTGGCTGTGGATCGACCAGAAGGAGTACCAGGAGGACTGGGCCCTCTCGTACGGCTTCCACATCCCGCCGCGCACCTCGATCGCGCAGAGTGCCGCCAAGCTCAAGTCGGGCCTGCCGGCCGAGGGAGTCAAGCTCTTCAGCGAGTACGGGCACTTCGACAAGATCGGCTGGACGCAGGCGATGATCACCGCCACGGAGAACGTCTTCGCCGACACGGTCCGCAAGGACGGTGACCCGGAGGCCTCGCTCGACAAGTGCGACGAGGTCGTGGGCACCGAGCTCAAGAAGCTGTTCGGATAGGCCGGCGGACGGACCTCGACATGTCGACGACCACCGAGCTCGACCTCGCGAGCCCCGCCCCGGCGAAGCCCCTCAAGGCCCGCCGCCGGCGGGGTCTGCGGGGCAGCCCCACGTTCAACTTCTGGCTCTTCACCGGACCGTTCCTCCTCGGCCTGGTGATCTTCGTCTACGTTCCGATCGGCTGGAGCATCTGGCTCAGCTTCTTCGAGGCGCGCTTCACCGTCACGCCGAGCAAGTTCATCGGCTTCGACAACTACCGCTACATGCTGGACAACGGCAACTTCACCGGTGCGCTCCTCACCTTCACCGTCTTCGCCGCGTTCATCGTGCCCACCACCTGGGCGCTGTCCCTGGGCCTGGCGATGCTGGTGAACCGGCTGCGCTTCATGCGGGCGTTCTACCGCTCGGTGTTCTTCCTGCCGACCGCGTGCAGCTACGTCGCCGCCTCCCTCATCTGGAAGATGTCCATGTTCAACGGTGTCCGCTTCGGTCTGGCGAACACCGTGATCGGCTGGTTCGGCGTCGAGAACATCGCCTGGCTCGCCGACCCCGACCCGCCGTGGTACTGGCTGGTCATCGTCAGCGCGCGGCTGTGGCTGCAGTCCGGTTTCTACATGATCCTCTTCCTCGCCGCGCTGCAGAACATCCCGCAGGAGCTGTACGAGGCCGCCGCGATCGACGGCGCCAAGCGGGGCTGGCAGACCTTCCGCTACATCACGCTGCCCCAACTGCGCGCCACCACCACGGCTGTGGTCCTGCTCCTGCTGGTCGCCGCCTACCAGGCCTTCGACGAGTTCTTCAACCTGCTGTCCAAGACCACCTGGGGCCGGCCCCCGCTGGTCGAGCTGTACTACATGGCCCTGGGCCAGAACCAGGACTACGGCGCGGGCAGCGCCGGCGCCGTGATGCTGACGCTGCTGATCTGCCTCGTGACCCTGTTCCAGGGCAGGCTCCTGGGCTTCGGAAGGGGGGAGGAGTCCAAGTGACCGCCACCGTGCCCAAGGCCGGGGACGCCGTACCCTCGCCGTCGCGCACGCCGCGCCGGAACAGGCGCGGCGGGGTGATGAGCTCCACCGGGCTGTACGTCGCCACCTCCATAGCCGCTTTCTTCTTCCTCGTCCCGTTCTACCTGCTGGTCCGCAACGCGCTCTCGACCGACCGGGAAATCACCGGCGAGAACTGGAAGTTGTTCCCCACGGACATCCAGTGGGGCAACATCACCGAGCCGTTCCGCGACACCACCGTGGACTTCGGCCAGTCGATGGTGAACTCGCTGATCGTGGGCGTCCTGCACACCGTCGGGGTGCTGCTGGTCTGTTCGCTGGCCGGCTACGGCCTGGCCCGCATCCCGTACCGGCACGCCAACAAGATCTTCTACGCGGTGCTGTTCACCCTGATGGTGCCGACGGCCGTGACCTTCGTGCCGAGCTTCGTGCTGGTGTCCTCGCTCGGCTGGGTCGACTCCTACCGCGGTCTGATCATCCCGGGCCTCTTCAGTGGTTTCACCTGCTTCCTCTTCCGGCAGTACTTCCTGGGGTTCCCCAAGGAGCTGGAGGAGGCGGCGCGCGTGGACGGGCTCGGCTATTGGGGCGCTTACTGGCGCGTCGTGGTGCCGAACTCGCTGAACTTCTTCGCGGCGATCGCGACCATCACCTTCATCAGCGGCTGGAACTCCTTCCTGTGGCCGCTGGTCATCGGCCAGGACCCCGGCGCCTGGACGGTTCAGGTCGCGCTGTCGTCGTACATGACCAACCAGACCGTCAACTACCACCTGATCTTCATGGCCACGACCATTTCCATCCTGCCCCTGCTGTTCGTCTTCCTCTTCCTCCAGCGCTGGCTGGTGCAGGGGATCGCACAGACAGGCATCAAGGGCTGACACGACTCGCTCAAGACCACTCTCAGGACCTGGAGACCCATGTCTTTCCGCACAACTACCGCCATTGACTACGTCGAGGACGTCTCACCCGGCAGCGGGGCGCTTCCGCCACGGGCCTGGTACGCGTCCTCGGATGCCCAGTCCCTGTCACTGAACGGCAGTTGGCGCTTCCGGCTCTCCCCCACCGCCGATGCCGAGGACGACTCCTTCGCTGCGGAGGGGTACGACGCCGGGGACTGGGCTCAGGTGTCGGTCCCCGGCCACTGGGTCCTCCAGGGCGACGGGGCCTTCGGCGCGCCGATCTACACCAACCACCTCTACCCCTTCCCGGTCGACCCGCCGCGGGTGCCGACCGAGAACCCGACCGGTGACCATCTGCGGGTCTTCGACCTGCCCGGGGAGTGGCCCGGGGACGGCGGCTCCGTGCTCCGTTTCGACGGTGTGGAGTCCTGTGCCCGGGTCTGGCTGAACGGCACGGACATCGGCGAGTTCAAGGGCTCCCGGCTGCCGCACGAGTTCGCGGTCGGCCATCTGCTGAAGCCGGCCGGCAATGTGCTGGCGGTGCGGGTCCACCAGTGGTCGGCGGGCTCGTACCTGGAGGACCAGGACCAGTGGTGGCTGCCGGGCATCTTCCGGGACGTCACCCTGCTGCACCGTCCGGCGGGCGGCGTGCTCGACCACTTCGTGCACGCGTCGTACGACCATGTCCGCGGCGAGGGGACCCTGCGCGTCGACTCCGACGTCGACGGCCGGGTCACCGTGCCCGCCCTGGACATCGATGTCGCCACCGGCGAGTCCGTGACCGTGCCGGTGCAGCCGTGGACGGCCGAGACGCCCCGCCTCTACGACGGGGTGCTGACGACGGAGGGCGAGCGCGTACCCCTGCGGATCGGCTTCCGCACGGTCGTGCTCGAAGACGGTCTGATCAAGGTCAACGGCAGGGCGCTCCTCTTCAAGGGCGTCAACCGGCACGAGTGGCACCCGGAGCGGGGACGGGCCCTCGACCTGGAGACCATGCGGCAGGACGTGCTGCTGATGAAGCGGCACAACATCAACTCCGTCCGCACCTCGCACTACCCGCCGCACCCCGCCTTCCTGGACCTGTGCGACGAGTACGGCCTCTGGGTCATCGACGAGTGCGACCTGGAGACCCACGGCTTCACCGAGCAGGCCTGGCGCGACAACCCGGTGGACGACGACCGCTGGACCCCGGCGCTCCTCGACCGCGCCTCCCGCATGGTCGAGCGCGACAAGAACCACCCGTCCGTCGTCATCTGGTCCCTCGGCAACGAGGCGGGCACCGGGCGCGGGCTCACCGCCATGGCCGAGTGGATCCGCGGCCGTGACCGCTCACGGCTCATCCACTACGAGGGCGACATCAACTGCCGTGACACGGACGTCTATTCACGGATGTACGCCGAGCACGCGGAGGTCGAGCGGATCGGCCGGGGCCTGGACGGCGGCGCGCACGGACGACGCCGGCTCCCCTTCATCCTCTGCGAGTACGGGCACGCGATGGGCAACGGCCCCGGTGGACTCGCCGACTACCAGCGGCTGTTCGAGTCGCACGACCGCCTCCAGGGCGGGTTCATCTGGGAGTGGATCGACCACGGCATCAAGGACGAACGGTACGGGTTCGCGTACGGCGGCGACTTCGGGGAGGAACTGCACGACGGGAACTTCGTCTGCGACGGACTGCTGTTCCCGGACCGGGCTCCGTCGCCCGGCCTTGTCGAGTACAAGAAGGTGATCGAGCCGGTCCGTATCGAGGGCGACGGGGCGGACGGCAGCGTCCGCGTCACGAACGCGTACGACTTCGCGGATCTCTCGGCGCTCGCCTTCGAGTGGTCGTACCAGGTCGACGGGGAGACCGTGGAGGCGGGCGCGCTGTCCGTGCCCCCGCTCCTGCCGGGCGAGTCGGCCGATGTGAAGCTGCCGGCCTCGCCCGCGGACGGGCGGGGGGCCGAGACGGGGTGGACGGTTCGGGCGGTGCTCGCGGCGGAGACGGCCTGGGGTCCGCAGGGCCATCAGGTGGCTTGGGCCCAACTGCCCGCTACGGAGAAGGCGTTGGGTCGCGTGGCGCAGTCCGACCCGCCCGCGCTCGGCGTGCGGCAGATCACCCTGGGCCCGGCTGCCTTCGACGCCCGTACCGGCGTGCTGAAGGCGATCGGCGGGGTCGATGTCACCGGGCTGCGTCTCGACGTCTGGCGCGCTCCGACCGACAACGACAACGGCGCGTCCTGGCAGCCCGACCTGCGCTACGGCCCGCTCTGGCGCGAGCTGGGGCTGCACCGGATGCAATACCGCCTGGATGCGGTGGAGTTGAGCGACGACGCCTTGACCGTACGGTCCCGGGTGGCGCCCGCCGCCTCGGAGGTGGGCCTGCGCACGGTGTACCGGTGGACCTCGGACGGGACGCGGCTGCGGCTGACCGTGTCCGTGGCGCCCGAGGGCGACTGGACGCTGCCGTTGCCGCGGCTCGGGATCCGGCTCGGGCTGCCTTCGTCGTCGGACCGGGTGAAGTGGTTCGGCGGCGGGCCCGGTGAGGGCTATCCGGACACGAAGTCGGCCTCGATGCTGGGGCGTTGGGAGTCGTCGGTGGACGCGTTGCAGACGCCGTACGTCCGTCCCCAGGAGAACGGTGCGCGGCCCGATGTCCGCTGGGCGGAAATCGGTGGACTGCGGGTGGAGGGTGATCCATCCTTCTGGTTCACGGCCCGCCGCTGGACGACGGAGCAGCTCGACGCCGCCGACCATCTGACCGATCTGGTCCCGGGCGAATCGGTCTGGGTCAACCTCGACCACGGACAGCAGGGCATCGGCTCACAGTCGTGCGGGCCGGGTGCGCTGCCTCAGTACCAACTGCGGGCCGCCCCCGCGGAGTTCTCGTATCTCTTCTCGGAGATTCATGACTGACACCGTCATACAGCCCGCGGCCGGTCGGCTCTTCACCCGACCGGCCGCGGTCGCGTCCTGCGTCGGATTCGTCCTCATCGGCATGCTTCAAGCGCTCTACGGTCCTGCGGTTCCAGGGTTGCGCGAGGAGTACGGCCTGTCTCCGTCCGCCGCCGGCCTTGGCCTCAGCCTGCACTTCACCGGCGGTGTAGCGGGCGTCCTGGCCTTCAACGCGATCCACTCCAGGATCAGCAACAGGGCTTTGCTGGCGGCAAGTTACGTCCTGATGGCGGCGGGCGGCACGGGCTTCGCGCTCGCCCCGAACTGGCCGCTCGCGCTGGCCGCCGCCTTCCTCTGCGGTCTCGGTTTCGGCGGCATCGACTACGGCCTCAACCAGTTGTTCGCGGTCGGCTTCGGCGACCGTTCGACTGCGATGCTCAACGTGCTGAACGCGCACTTCGGGATCGGTGCGGTGCTCGGTCCGGCGCTCATCGCGTGGACCGGGCCCGACCACTACCCGTACGCCTTCGGGGCGTGTGCCGTGCTGGCGGGGGCGCTGATCCTGTGCACGGGCGGCGTCGGGAACCAGGCGCCGTCGCCTCCCGCCGCTCCCACGGAGAAGGCGCGGGGTTCCAGCGGCCTGCTTTCGCGCGTCCTGGTCGGCTTCCTCGTCCTCTACATCCTCAACGTGGCGGTCGAGGCGGGCGTCGGCGGCTGGGAGCCCACCCACCTGGAGACCGTCGGTTACAGCGCGACCGTCGCCGCCTCCGCCACCTCGGTCTACTGGCTGATGCTGACGGTGGGCCGCTTCCTGGTGGTGCCGATCACCCTGCGGTACGCGCCCGAGCGCATCCTCGCGGTCTGCGCGGCCGGGATGACGGCGTGCCTGCTCCTTGCGCTGATACCGGGGGCGGCACCGGTGGCGTACGCCGGTGTGGGCCTGTTCATCGCGCCGGTGTTCCCGACCGGGCTGACCTGGCTGAATCAGGCCCTGCCGGGGGCCAAGCGGGCGGGCGCCTGGGTGATCGCCGCGTCGATGATCGGCGGGGTCGCGGCCCCGCCGCTCCTTGGCGTGGGCATCGAGGCGTCCGGGATTCACGCGGTGCCATGGCTGTTGACCGTGTTGTCGGGCGGATCGCTGGTGGCGACGGTCTGGCTGGTGCGGCTGACGAGGAAGTCCACGACAGAGGGGGTGTGAACAGGGTCAACAGCAGGTGAGACGTGAGTGGCGCGCCAACAGCATCCGCGCCGTGAACAGGGCGAACGACGTGAAGGGGTCAACCAGCGTGAAGGCTGTGAACGAAAGCATCCAGGTCCGCGGACTCTCCCGGACTTTTCACACCACCGTCCGCCGCCCAGGTTTCGCGGGCGCGCTCAGATCACTGGTCAACCCGGAGCGCGTGGCCAAGGACGCTGTCTCCGACATCACCTTCGACGTCGCCCCCGGCGAACTCCTCGCCCTGCTCGGCCCGAACGGCGCCGGCAAGTCCACCACCATCAAGATGCTCACGGGCATCCTCACGCCCACCTCCGGTGAGGCGCGCGTCGCGGGCGTCGTCCCGTACCTGGGGCGGGAGCGCAACGCCCGTAACATCGGCGCGGTGTTCGGGCAGCGCACCCAGCTCTGGTGGGACCTGCCGGTGCGCGAGTCGTTCGCGATCCTGCGGGACATCTACGAGGTGCCGAAGGCTGAACACGCCGCCCGCCTGCGGGAGTTCGACGAGCTCCTCGATCTCTCCTCCTTCTGGGACACCCGCGTACGGCACCTCTCCCTCGGCCAGCGGGTGCGCTGCGACCTGGCCGCCGCACTGCTGCACGATCCGCCGGTCGTCTTCCTCGACGAGCCGACGATCGGCATGGACGTGGTGGTCAAGGAACAGGTGCGCGAGTTCCTCCGGTACCAGGTGGAGGAGCGCGGCCGGACGGTCCTGCTGACCACGCACGACATGACGGAGGTCGCGAGGCTCGCCGAACGCGTCGTCCTGATCAACCACGGGCGGCTCGTCCTGGACGGCACCCTCGACGAGATCCGCGGCAAGTTCGGCTCGACCTGGCAGGTGCGGGCCACGCTCGCCGACCCGCACGCGCCCGTGGATCCGCTGCCTCCGGGGATCGCGCTGCTGCGGCGCGAGGGCCCGCAGCTCGTGTTCGGACCTGCAGAGGGCGCCGCGTCGCCGACCGTCCACCAGGCCCTCAAGCAGGTCATCGAGCGGTACGAGGTCAACGATGTCGCCCTGGACGAGGCCGACTTGGAGGACGTGATGCGGGCGGCCTACCTGCGCGAGGTGCCCGTACAGGCGCAGGGAGGCTGACCCCGTGGCCCTGCTCTCCGCCCCGCGCGCCTGGCGCGTCACCCGGGTCACCCCGCTCGGCGAGCTGCACACGCCTCCACGGATCACCGCCGCGCTTCTCCGGCTCACCGTGCAGGTGGTGCTGGTGGCGTCACTGTGGAACGGCCTGTACGCGCAGACCGGCACGACCGCCGGACTCACCCGCGACCAGGCCGTCACGTATGCCGTACTCGCCGTACTGGCCACCCGTATACGGGAGTTGGACCAGTACGCGGGCCGGGACACGGTTCTCCAGCACATGCACTTCGGCACGATCGTCTACTGGTACCTGCGGCCGCTGTCGCCGCGGCACTACTACGCCCGGCGGGCCCTCGGCGAGCAGCTCTACGGGCTCGTGTGGGTGCTCGCCGGATATCTGGTGTGCCTGGCCGCCGGGGTGATCGAACCGACCAAGTCCCCTGCCGCGACAGGGGTGTTCATGCTGAGCGCGCTGCTCGGCCAGTGGGTCCTTTACTACATCATGCTCACCCTCGACCAGCTGTGCTTCTGGACGCTCCGCAACGGCGCCGCGATGATGATCCTGATCTTCGCGCAGAATCTGCTGGCCGGGGTGTACGCGCCGCTGTGGTTCTTCCCCGACTGGTTCGTGACGATGAGCGGCTTCCTCCCCTTCCAGGCGACGCTGAGCGTGCCGCTGTCGCTGTACGTCGGCCGGATTCCACTGTCGGACGCGGGCCCCCAACTCGCCGTACAGGCCGCCTGGGTGGTGGTGCTCGCCCTGCTCACCCGCCTGCTGTGGCGGCGCGCGGCGCTCCGCGTGATCTCCCAGGGAGGCTGAACATGTCATCGGAGAACGTCTCGGAGAACCTGTCGAAGACCCCTTCCCTGAACGGCTTCCGGATCGCGTGGCGCATCACGCGGCTCAACTTCCGTGCACAGCTGGAGTACCGCTCCGAGTTCCTGATGATGATCGCGATCGGCGCGGTCTGGCAGGTGTCGGTGATCGTGTTCGCCACGGTGCTGCTCACCCGGTTCGCCGGGATGGGCGGCTGGGACAGCTCGGACGTCCTGCTGATCCCGGCGACACGGATGCTGGCGCACGGCCTGTTCGTGCTGTTCCTGGGCCGGGTGCACGGGGTGGGCCGGCACATCCAGGAGGGCGTGATCGACACGTATCTCGTACGCCCGATGCCGGTCTACCGCCAGCTCCAGCTGTCCTTCTTCCCCACCAACGCGATCGGCGACCTGACGGTGGCGGCGGGCCTGATGGCGGGCGCGCTGAGCCGCAGCGAACTCGACTGGACGGCGACCCGGATCACGTACCTCGTGGTCGCCGTCCTGGGCGGGATGCTCCTGGAAGCGGCCCTGTTCACGATCGTGGCCTGCGCCTCCCTCCGCTTCCCGGCCGCCGACTACTGGGGCCGCTGGCTGGAGGAACTCCTCGGCACCTTCGGCAGCTACCCGCTCAACGTCCTCCCCCGAGCGGTCGGCAGCCTCCTCACCTTCGGCCTGCCCCTAGCCTTCGTCGCCTACTTCCCGGCCGCGGTACTGACCGGCCACGGCTCCGGCACAGGGGTCCCGTACTGGCTGGCGGCCGCCTCCCCGCTACTCGGGGCGGCGGCCTACCTGGGCTCCCGTCTGCTGTGGAAGTGGAGCTTGCGTCACTACACGGGGGTGAACGGCTAGGGGCAGCTGATCCGGGTGTCGCCGGTGTCCGTCGTGCAGGTGTCCGTGCCGAAGCCGCCATTGGCGGTGTCGTTGCCGGAGACACTGTCGACGGTGTTGAGCCGGTCGTTGCCGTAGTTGCCGATCAGGTTGTCGTTGCCGGGGCCTCCGTTGAGGGTGTCGTCGCTGAAGCCGCCGTCGACGCGGTCGTCGCCGAAGTTGCCGTACGCGGTGTCGTTGCCATAGCTGGCGTTGATCGTGTCGTTGCCTCCGAGGCCGCAGATCACGTCGTTGCCGTAGCCGCCGTTGAGGGTGTCGTTGCCGCTCGTGCCGATGCGCGTACAGCCGCGGGAGTTGTTGACGGTGGTGGTCGCGGTGGCGGTGTTGTTGGCGGTGGCCGGGTCGGTCTGGGTGGCGGTGACCGTGGCCCGGTCGGTGAGGGTGCCGGTGGCGCGGGGCTCCACGACGATGGTGACGGTCCTTTGCGCCCCGGCCGCGAGAGTGCCGAGGGCGCAGGTCGCGCCGGTGGCGGAGGTCGTGCACGTGCCCTGGCTCGGGGTGGCCGAGATCAGGGTGGCGGCGGGTCCTGTGAGCGTGTCGGTGAGGGAGACACCGGTGGCCGAGGTGCCGGTGCTGTTGTTGGTGACCGTCACGGTGTACGTGGCCCGGTCGCCGATGCTGACGGTGCCGGTGCCGGTCTTGGTGACGGAGAGGTCGACGCCGGTGGGCGGGGGCGGGCTGCCGGCGCCGCCGAGGTAGCGGGCCAGGGCGCGGTCGCCGTCGCTGTTGCTGCCGAAGGCGAGGATCTTGCCGTCGGACTGGAGGGCGAGGCTGTGCGCGACGTCGCCGATGCCGAAGTCGGTGGTGGTCTTCCCGCCGGTGCCGAAGCCGGTGTCCAGGGCGCCGTCGACCTGGTAGCGCGCCAGCGCGAAGTCACCCCCGGCGGCGGTGCCCGCGGCGACGATCCGGTCGTCGGGCTGGAGCATGAGGGCCTCCACACCGGAGCCGGTGCCGAAGGAGGTGGTGACGACGCCTCCGGTGCCGAAGCCGTTGTCGAGAGTGCCGTCGACGTTGTAGCGGACGAGGGTGAAGTTGCCGCCGGACGACCCGGAGGCGACGATCTTGCCGGTCGACTGGACGACCACGGTCCGGCCCCAGTTGTAGCCGCCGAGGTCCGTGGTGACCCTGCCGTCGCCGCCGAAGGACGTGTCGAGGCTGCCGTCGGAGTTGTAGCGGGCCAGCGCGAAGTCGAAGGAGGTCTCGCCCGAGTAGCCGACGATGACGAACTTCCCGTTGGGCTGCAGAGCCAAGTCGAACCCCTGCGCACCGCCCAGGTCCTGGAAGGAGGTGAGGACCTTGCCGTCACCGTCGAAGGTGGGGTCCAGGGTGCCGTTGGTATTGTAGCGCACCGCCGTGAACGTGCCGCCTGCCGAGCCCGCGGCGAGGATCTTCCCGTCGGGCTGCACCGCGACCGCCCAGCCCTCCTCGGCGCCGCCGGCCAGTTCGGGGACGGCCCAGCCGGTGCCTCCGAAGGTGGTGTCGAGGCTGCCGTCGGTGTTGTAGCGGGCGACCGTGAGCCAGCAGCAGCCAGCGAACTCGTCGGCGGTCCGCTGGGTGCGGCCGACGACCACGATCTTCCCGTCGGGCTGCAGCGTCACGCCCTGCGCCCGGTCCTCGCCCTGCTCGAAGTCGGTCAGCACCTCGCCGTCACCGCCGCCGAAGGTGGTGTCGACGCTGCCGTCGGCGTTGTGCCGCATCACGGAGAAGTCGGCGTAGAAGGTGTCGGGATCCTGCCGGGCGCCGACCGTGACGATCCTGCCGTCGGCCTGGACGGCCAGGTCCTGGCCGTCCGAGAAGGCGCCGTCGACGGTGACCTTTCCGCCGGTGCCGAATGTGGCGTCCAGGTCACCGGGTGCGGCGAACGCGCCGTGCGGCAGGGCCACGACGAGCGCCAGCGCGGCGACGAACGCCGAGGCTGCGCGCAGGGATCCCCGTAGGGAAGGAAGGGTGGGCATGCGCCCAGCTTCCGTAGCCGGCCGCCTCTTCTTCGCACGGCTGGCCGACAACTGGTCCCACTGGGCCGCAGAGTTCCACTCGCCGGGGTGATGCAGGCGCTGACAAGGCTTGGGCCGCCGATCAGGCGGCGCGGGACCGCCGTATCGGCGTGAACAGCGCGGCCACCGCGATCAGCACGCAGCACGCGCCGGCGATCAGGCCGACCGGTGCGGTGCCCCGTCGTTCCGCGGCCCAGGTCAGGACGGCCGCGCCGATCGGGGCCGCGGAGTACTGGAGGGTCCAGAACGCGGAGGTGACCCTGCCGAGGAGCGGTTCCGGGGTCACTTCCTGACGCAGTGACATCGAGCAGGTGCCCGCGATGCCGCCGCAGGCGAGGAACGCCGCGCTCAGCGCCGCGACGACGGACACGTCCCGCGCCCAGCCAAGACCGGCGAACGCCAGCCCGCACACCGCGACCGCACCGGTCCAGGTCGGCCCGAAGCCGAGTCCCCGACGTATCCGGGCCACCAGCAGGGCGCCGGTGATCGTGCCGAGGGCGCCCACGGCCATGACGGTGCCGACCGTGCCGTCGTCGTGGCCGAGGTCGTGCTTGACGTGGTAGATGACCAGGTCGGTCATGCCGAGGGTGAGAAAGCTGAAGACGAACAGCAGGGCGGTCAGCGAGCGCAGCACCGGATGGCCGTACAGGAAGGACACCCCGGCTCGCAGGTCCCGCCACAGGCCGGCCACCCCGGCTCCCTTCGCCGGGACGCCGTCGTCCCCGGAGCGCGGGGCGAACCGTACGAAGAGCATGCAGGCGGCCGACACCGCGAAGCTGCCCGCGTTGACCCACACCGCGGCGGCCGGGCCGGTCCAGGCGGCCACAAGACCCGCGCACAGCGGGCCGAGTACGCCCGCCGCGGCGGCGGTCGCGTTGAGCCGGCCATTGGCCTCGGTGAGCTGCTCGGTGCCGACCAGGCCCCGGACGACGGTGACATAGCCGACGGCGAACAGCATGCCGACGGCCTCGCAGAGCGGCAGGACGACGTACAGCAGCCAGACCTGCGGTCCGAACAGCCACACCAGCGGGATCACGCCGTACAGCACCATGCGCACCAGGTCGCAGGCGATGAGCAGCCGTCGGCGGTCGACGCGGTCCACCAGGGCCCCGGCGAAGACGGCCGCCAGCACCGAGGCGGCTCCGCCGACCGCCGTGAGCAGTCCCATGCTCGCGAGTGAGCCGGTCGACTGGAGCACCAGCAGAGGCAGGGCGATCAGTGCGAAGGAGTCACCGAGGACGGAGAGGGTCTGCGCGGCCCAGAAGATCCCGAAGTTCCGCTGCCGCCAGAGCGGTTCGCTCTTCGCGGGCGGCGGATCCGTACGTGGCCTGCGTGGCGCCGGGTCGGCCGGTTCGTCCACGCGCGGTATCCGATCGCCCGGTCCGTCCTCGTGCTGCGCCTCGTACGCCACGCGGCCCCTTCCCCTTGTCTTGTCCTGATCCCCGGCAACCTTATGGCGCCCCTGCGGCGACCTCCAGACAAATAATTCGCACCCGTACCCCCTCCCATCCGCACCCGCATCCCCTCCCAGGAGCAGCCGTGCCAAACGCCGCCCGACCCCACCGCCGCCGCCGTGTCCCGCGCCCGCTGCCGCTCGCCGCCGCGGGCGCGCTGCTGGCCGCCGCGGCCGTCACGCTCCCCCAACTCACCCCCGAAGCCTCGGCCGCGACGACCCTGCGGGGATACGCCGACGCGCGTGGCGTACGGATCGGCGCAGCCGTCGGTGACGGGCCGCTCACGTCCGATGCGTCGTACACCGCCGTCCTGGACCGGGAGTTCAACTCGGTGACGGCGGAGAACGCGATGAAGTGGGACGCGCTGGAGCCGAGCCGGGGCGGCTACAACTGGGCCGCGGCCGACCGGCTGGTCGCGCACGCGAGCGCCCACAACCAGGGTGTACGAGGGCACACGCTCGCCTGGTACAGCCAGTTGCCGTCCTGGCTGAAGAACGGGAACTTCTCGGCCGCCGAGCTGAACACGCTCCTCAAGAAGCACATCGACACGACGCTGGGCCGCTACAAGGGCAAGGTGTACGCCTGGGACGTCGTCAACGAGACGTTCAACGAGGACGGTTCGATGCGCAGTTCGCTGTGGCAGGACAAGCTCGGGACGGGGTACATCGCGAACGCGCTGCGGTGGGCGCATGCCGCCGACCCGGCCGCCAAGCTGTACATCAACGACTACAACATCGAGGCGGACAACGCGAAGAGCGACGCCCTGTACGCCCTGGCGAAGCAACTCCTCGCGGACGGCGTGCCGTTGAACGGGATCGGCTTCCAGTCGCACTTCGTGGTCGGGCAGGTGCCGTCCACCATGAAGGCCAACCTCAAGCGCTTCTCCGACCTCGGCCTCGAAGTGTCCGTCACCGAACTCGACATCCGCATCCCGCTGCCCGCCTCCGCCGCCGAACTCGCCCAGCAGTCCGCCGACTACAAGCTGGCGAGCGAGAACTGTCTCGGCGTCCCCCGATGCGCGGGCGTCACCGTCTGGGGCATCACCGACAAGTACTCCTGGATCCCGGGCACCTTCAGCGGCTTCGGCGCGGCCCTCCCGTACAACGAGAGTTACGCGCCGAAGCCGTCCTACACGGGCCTGTCGAACGGTCTCAACCCGGCCGCGTAGACCACCGGTTCAGTGATCCGCCAGTTCAGTGATCCGCACAGCAAGGCGTCGGATCCGGCACCTCGAACGGCACGAGCGTGCCGCCCGCCGCCGGCATCGCCGTCAGGACCAGCTCTCCGTCGCGCCACTGCGGGCGTACGTGATCGCGGGTGACCAGCGGCTGGTCCGGGGCGGGTTCGCCGGGCGTGCCGAGTACCGTGACGCGGTCGATCGCGGAGCTGGAAAGCAACTCCGCGACCGTCACCGTGCCCGTGAGCTCCGCGGCGCCGGGGTACAGCACCGCGCGGCCCACCGCGTCCGGGGCCTCGGGCGACACCTCGTACCCCTTGGCGGTCAGCCACTCGCGGACGGCGTTCAGCACCGCCTGCGAGGGGACCGCGAAGGACAGTGCGACCCGCGGCCGATCACCGCGCACCAGGTGCGTGCAGCCGAACGAGCCCTCGGGGAGGGTGAGTTCGGCGGTCAGCGTCTGGAGCAGGTGATCGGCTTCGGACAGGGCCGACAGATGGGTGTCGACCCCTATGACGTGCGGCTGGTTCACGACGGCAGGACCCACACCGGGTTGGAGTAGAACCACAGGTCGACCCACGGGTCGGCGTCGCCGACGACGTCGAGGGCGGGGCCGTTGGGGTCGACCGCCGCGCCGTTGATGCCGGTCGCGGAGCGGTTGCCGTCGCTGCCGCGCAGGCGGACGTAGAGCGGGCGGTCGACCTGGCCGAGGGAGTACGTGATCCGGACCGTGCCGGTCGTCTTGTTCACCTCGTACGACTGGACGACCTTCGCCGTCGGCGCGCTGAAGGTGTCCTTGTCCGCGGCCGCGCCGGTGACATCGCCCTGGATGACGTCCACGCGGGCCAACTTCGGTACGAATCCTGCCCAGTTGGGGGTGTCGGCGAGCGCGATATCGACCGTCAGGGTGACCTTCGTGCCCTTCTTGACGTGCAGCGCGCCGCCGAGCGTCGCCCACTTGCCGCTGCCCGAGAGCCGCGCGTCGAGGCCGCCGATGAGCTGCCCGTGGTCGACCCAGACACGGCCGGCGCGGATGCCGTCCATGACGGCGGCGTACGAGAAGCCGTCGGAGCCGACGTGCGTGCGGCTGTACTGGCCGGGCCAGTAGTCGCCCTGGGTGAGGTCGACCTTGCCGCTGTACACGGGGTCGGTGTGCTTGCCGTTGAGGTTGAAGTCGGTGTCCGGGCCGCCGCGCTTGGCGGTGTCCGTGTACACCTGGTGGGAGTCGGAGTTGGCGGTGATCCACCAGGGCTTGCCCTCGGCGAGGAGGCTGTCCCACAGGCCGCCGACGGTGGCGGTCATCCAGTCGAAGCCGCCCCAGGTGCGGTAGCTCTCCAGCGGGTAGCCGGCGAAGGAGTCGGCGCTCGGGTTGTTGTCGTAGATGCCCCGGGCGCGGCCCATGCCGGTCGGCGCGGCGATGCCGGCGGCCTGGTGGCCGGGCGCGCCCTCGAAGCCGATGGCGATCTGCTTGCCGCCGGGGGTCGCGTCGCGCCAGCCGCGGATCTCGTGCGGGGAGTCGACACCGCGCCGCGCCGGGTGGTTGGCGAGCATCAGCGCGTCCTTGATCTTGCGCCGCTGCACCTGCTCGGAGAGGAAGGCGAGACCCGCGACGGCGAGCGCCTCGTTCGCGGGCGAGGAGCCGCTCGCGCCCTTCACACTGCCGTCGTAGTCGGTCTCGAACGCCTTGAGGACGCTGACCTCGTTCTTGCCGGGGTGCACGAAGACCGTGCCGTGCTCGGCGCCCGGGATGTTCCACTCAAGACCCTGGAAGACGAGGGTGTCCTCGTACTCCTCCCGGGCCGCCTTGATGTCCGGGTTGACCTTGTCGACACCGATCTTGGCGTGCGTCTCGCTGCCGTGGTCGGTGATGACCAGCCAGTCCATGCCGTGCCGGGCGCCCTGGCGGACCTGGTCGGAGACGCGGTACTTGCCGTCGCTGCTGTACTGCGTGTGGATGTGGTGGTCACCGGCCAGCCAGAGGAAGCCGTTCGTTCTGCGACGGCTCTCGGAGGCGTACGCGGGGGCCGCCGCCGCTCCCTGGGCGAGGACGCCGCTCGCGGCCAGGCCCGCGCCCAGCAGACCCGTCCGGCGCAGCATCGTACGGCGCGACTGCTGGTCGGGGCTCAGGGCCTCGTCGGGCACGGAGGTGTCGAGGGCGGCGGGCAGAGCCGTGCCTTCGTGAGCGTCAGCGTGATCGTGGGTGTGGTCGTGGTGGTGGTGATGACCGTGCCCGTGAGCGTGTCCGTGCCCCATGTCTGCCTCCTGAGTTCGGCTCCCGCATATGCGGGCGCGCGAGATGGAGACTCGATGTGAAACATGAACGTTGAACGGCTGTGGGGTGACCGCTCGGCGACTCGGGTGCGGCGGTATGGACCAGCCACACGCACTTACCCCAACTGCCGCGAATGTCACGACAGTTGGGGACTTCCCGCGACGGGTGGTGTCAGCGCTGGTAGCGCCAGGGGCCGGTGATGGCCAGCAGGATGCCGGGGTTCTGGATGCTCGCGTACAGCGTCTTGCCGTCGGGCGAGAAGACGACGCCGGCGAACTCGCTGTACGACGGGTCCTCGGCCGTGCCGTCGTTCAGCTCGTTGCGGGCGATCGGGTACGTCTTGCCCGACTCCGTGGCGCCGAAGAGGTGCTGGATGCCCTCGCCGTCCTCCGCGAGGATCACACCGCCGTACGGGGAGACGGTGATGTTGTCCGGACCGTCGAGGACGCCGTCGTTCGCGTCGGGGTCGGGGTTGACGCCGAGGATCAGCTTGAGGGTCAGCGTGCCACGGGCGGGGTCGTAGAACCACACCTGCCCGTCGTGCTGGACCGGGCTCTCCTCGCGGGCGAAGGACGAGACGACGTAGGCGCCGCCGTCGGCCCACCACATGCCCTCCAGCTTGCGGGCGCGGGTGACCTGCGTGCCGGTGAACTGCTGACGCGTCGGGACCGTCTTGGCGTCACGGTCGGGAACCGCCACCCACTTGACGCTGTAGGAGGTGCCCGCCTTGGTGGCGCGGGACAGGTCGTCGACGTACTGGCCCTTGGAGTCGGTGCACCTGAAGGCTTCCAGCGCGCCGGCCGTGTCGGAGAGGGTCCGGAGCTTGCCCCGGCCGTGCTTGAACCCCTTCGGCGGCGTCCAGCGGTACAGCAGGCCGTTGGGGCCCGCCGCGTCCTCGGTGAGGTACAGGTGACCGCGCTTGGTGTCCACGACCACGGCCTCGTGGTCGTAGCGGCCGAGCGCCTTGATCGGCTTGGGGTCCTTGTTCGCACGGCGGTCGTACGGGTCGACCTCGAAGACGTAGCCGTGCGCCTTGGTCATACCGGCGTCGCCGACCTTGGCGGAGTTCTCCTCGCAGGTCAGCCAGGTGCCCCAGGGGCTGCGGCCGCCCGCGCAGTTCTGCTGGGTGCCCGCGATGCCGACCCACTCGGGCACGCACTCGCCGTCCTTGGAGATCTCGACGACCGTGCAGCCGCCGGGGGCGCTGGGGTCGTAGACGAGTCCCGGGGTGAGCGGCACGGGGAACGCGGTGTTCGCGCGGTCGTCGCGGATCTCGTGGTTGACGACCAGCAGAGTGGAACCGCGGGTGCCCTTGAAGGCCGCCGTGCCGTCGTGCTTGTTCGGCGTGAACTCGCCCGACTCCATCTTGGTGACACCGGCGTGGGTGACCACCTTGTAGGAGAACCCGGCGGGGAGCGCGAGCAGCCCCTCGGGGTCGTCGATCAGCGGACCGTACCCGGTCTTGCTCTGGTGCGCCTGCGAGACCTGCTCGGTGGAGTCGATCTCCTGGCCCCGGCTCTTGGCATCCTCGGCCGTCTCGGCGGCGTACGCGTACGAGCTGGCGGTGGACAGCACACCGGCGCTTCCGACAAGGGCGATTCCCACGCCGGTCGATTTTTTGGCGAAGTCTCTACGGGTGGTGGAAGGCACGTTGATCTCCTGAGTGGCACGAACCGGGGGCCTTGCGGTGGGGGGCGCAGCACACAGTTCCCTGACCTTCCGAACGGTAGGTGAACAAGACACAACGCCTGTACGAGATACCGAACATATGGTCCATACTTTATCCCCATCGTGAGCTTCCTCCCCCTCAATTCCCAGGCGTCAGACCCTTACCGGCCATGCCCCTGAGCCTCTCGGGTACGGAAATCTCCGCCCACACCGTCTTGTACGTCCCGTCCTCCCGCGGCTCCACACCCCACCGCTCGGCGAGCGCCACGACGATCAGCAGCCCGCGCCCGCCCTCCCCGTCCGACGGCTCCTGGAGCACGGGCAGCCGGTCGGCCCGCCCGTCGGCCACCTCCACCCGTACGACGTCCTCGCGCAGCACCAGCCGTACGCGGATGTCACGCCCCCGCACCCGCCCGTGCCGCACCGCGTTCGCCGCGAGCTCGGCGACGACAAGGGTCACGGTCTCGCTGACCTCGCTGTCGTACGCGAACCCCCAGACGTGCATCCGGTTCGCGACCAGGCGGCGGGCGAGCCGGGCCCCTCGCGGGGTGCAGCTGTAGAGCTGGGTGAACGTACCGAGGGTGACGGGGACTTGGGCCCGGGGGTGTCCTTGCATGGGTCAACGGTCCCTGGGGGGACGGGGGTCGACCAGGTCCGCCACTCGTACAGTGCGCGTTGTACCAGTTACGGAGTGGACAGTTCGGGTAACTGTCCGTGAGCATTGGTGACTTGCGGGGTTGGTACCAAGGAACACGGGAGTTCCCGGCATGACCGACAGCATCGAGAGCATCGAGACCACCACGAACGAACCCGAGCCGCCTGGCAGTTTGAAGGCGTTCGGGGCGGCACACAAGGCCTTCCGAAAGCGGGCTGGCTACACACAGGAGGAGTACGCGCCGCTCGTCCAGTACCAGCCGGGGACGGTGGCATCCATCGAGCAGGGGCGGCGCTTCCCACAGCGCAGGTTCGTCGAGCGCGCGGAAGAGGTCCTGGATGCCTTCGGCGTACTGCAGGAGGTGTACAAGCACGCGGGGAGGGAGGCGGGACTGGCGTCATGGTTCCGCAAGTGGGGCGAGCTGGAGGAGCAGGCGATCAGCCTGTACACGTACGAGAACCGGCTCGTTCCCGGGCTTCTGCAGTCGGAGGGTTACGCCCGCACACTGTTCGGCGCACGCGTGCCCCTGCTCACCGAATCGCAGATCGAGGCCCAGCTCACGGCCCGCATGCAACGCCAGACGCTGCTGCGCGAGCGACCCAACACGGCGTTCAGTTTCATCGTCGAGGAGTACGTCTTCCAGCGGCGGACCGGGGGGACGGAGGTCACGCGGGAGCTGATCGACCATGTCTTGGGGCTCATGGAACTGCGCAACGTGGAGGTGCAGTTGTTGCCGATGGCGTGCGATGTCCACGCCGGGCTGAATGGCCCCATCCGGTTGGCCGAGACCCCCGAGAACGAGTGGTTCGGCTACTGCGAGGGCCAGGAGTCCGGCCAGTTCATCGCCAGTCCGAAAACGATCAGTGTGCTGCACATGCGCTATGCGAAACTGCGCTCACAGGCTCTCACCCCGGAGGATTCCCGGAGCCTGCTGGAGCGGATTCGAGGAGCACTATGAGCACGACCGACCTGGCCTGGTTCAAGAGCAGCTACAGCGGAAGCTCCGGTGACGACTGCGTCGAAGTGGCCCTCGCCTGGCGCAAGTCGACGTACAGCGGCGATGACTCCGGCGACTGCGTCGAGGTAGCCACCTGCCCCACCACCATCCACATCCGCGACTCCAAGAACACCCGCGGCCCTCAACTCGCCCTCTCCCCCACCGCATGGACGGACTTCGTGGAGTTCGCGAAGTAGCTGAAGTCCTGGTCCGCGCTCAGGAGTTGGTGCCGCGCGCCGCCACCTTCCACCGGTCGACCTCCACCCCCTCGCGGGCGATCAGCAACTCGTCCGCGAGGTTCACCGGCGTACAGACGTGGTTGGGCACCACGGACACGACCTCCCCCAGGCGCGGACCGCGTACGCCCTCCGGGAGTTGGACGACCGCGTGGTGTTCCCATAGGGCGGTGATCGTGGCGTCCGGGTAGGCGGGGAGGTAGCCGTGTCCGGTGACCCACGGGGAGCGGTCGGGGCCGAGTACCTTGCTGCCGGCGTCCAGGACGAAGCGGTTGGGGGCGGGGACGCTGATGACGGTCGAGGCGGCGGACAGGGCCAGGTCGGCGGCGGTGCAGGTTCCGATGGCGAGCTGCTGGGCGTCGTTGAAGACGTAGACGCCGGGGCGGAGCTCGTTGACCGGGCCGGGCTGCCAGTGGCCCGCCGTCGGAGTCGAGCCGCCGCTCAACACGCGGGCTCCCAGACCGAGTTCACCCAGGGACGCCGCCGCTTCGGCAAGCGAGCACTCCTCGTCGCGGGCCGCACGCTCGGCGGCGTCCGCGTCATGGCCGTACCCGTGCCCGGGGAAGGTGAAGACACCCAGCACGTCCAGACCGGCGTCCACGGCGGCCCCGGCGATCCGACCCGCGTCGGCGGGTGGCACCCCGGTCCGGCGCGTTCCGCAGTCCACCTCGACCAGCGCCTGGACCGGGCGGTCGCTCCCCCGCACCGCGTCCCCCAGCCGCCGCGCGCCCTCGACCGAGTCGACACCGACGCGCAGCGCGACCTCGTCGGCCAGCGTGCGCGCACGCCCGGCCTTCGCACGGTCGAGCCAGAGCGGATACGCGATGAACAGATCGTCGACCCCCGCCCGGGCGAGCGCCTCCGCCTCGCTCAGGGTCGCAACCGACAACCCTCTCGCACCGAGGCGGAGTTGACGCTCCGCGATCTCCGCACACTTGTGGCTCTTGGCGTGCGGACGGAGCGCGAACCCCCCGGAACCCGCCGCCTGCGCCATGCGTGCGATGTTCCGGTCCAGCACATCGACGTCGACGACGAGCACCGGCGTGACCAGTCCCTCGGGTAGTTCGCGCACCTCAACCTCGGCTTCCCTTGCCCACGTACCGTCCGGTCAGACGGTACCGAGGGCCGTGCGCAGGGTGCTGATCGCCTGGGCGATCGCGGCCCCCGCGGCATGGGTCTCGCGCAGGGCGTTGAGCATCACGAAGTCGTGGATGATGCCCTGGTACCGGACGGCGGTGACGGGTACGCCGGCCTCGCGGAGCTTGGCCGCGTAGGCCTCGCCCTCGTCGCGCAGGACGTCGGCCTCGCCGGTGATGACGAGGGCCGGGGGGAGCCCGGTGAGCTGCTCGGTGGTGGCGCGCAGCGGGGACGCGGTGATCTCGGCGCGCTGCTTCTCGTCGGTCGTGTACTGGTCCCAGAACCACTGCATGCCGTCGCGGCGCAGGAAGTAGCCGGTGGCGAACTGGTGGTAGGAAGCCGTGTCGAAGGAGGCGTCGGTGACCGGGTAGAAGAGCACCTGCTGGACCAGGGGGACGTCGCCGCGGTCCTTCGCCATCAGGGTGAGCGCGGCGGACATGTTGCCGCCGACGGAGTCGCCGGCCACCGCGATATGGGCGGCGTCCAGACCGTGGGACGCGCCCTCGGTGACGATCCACTGGGCCACGGTGTAGTTCTGGTCGATGGCGACGGGGTAGCGGGCCTCGGGCGAGAGGTCGTACTCGGGGAAGACGACCGCGGCCTGTACGCCGACGGCCAGTTCGCGCACCAGGCGGTCGTGGGTGTGGGCGTTGCCGAAGACCCAGCCCGCGCCATGGATGTAGATGATCACCGGGAGCGTGCCGGAGGCGCCGGCGGGGCGGACGATTCGCGCCCGCACCTGCCCGGTGGGTCCGCCGGGCACGGTGACCCACTCCTCGTCGACGGCGGGCTTGGCGATGTCGCCGGACTGCACCTCGTCGACGGCCTTACGACCCTCCGCCGGGGCCAGGTCGAACAGGTACGGCGGGTTCGCGGTCGCCTCGGCGAAGGCCGCGGCTGCGGGCTCCAGGACGGGACGGGGGGCGGTGGTCTCGGTCATGGCGATCTCCTCGGATCGGGTGCCGCGGCAGGCTCCGCCGGTGTTCTTGCCGTGGAGCGGCGGCACACATTCACAGTAGCGCTCGATTAAGTCGTGCACAACTAATTAGGGGACGATATAATCGAGAGGACGTGAACGATAGGGTAGGTCGACGTGCACAGGACAGAATCGACGTATGCGCACAAGACCCAACCAACCTACGTACGCGGGGCAAAAATGTCGCGCGGAGGACCGACGGGACCCAGGAGGCGCAACGTGAACCCAACCGGAACCGAACCGACGCAAGAGGGTTCGCTGCTCCTGGACGACCAGCTCTGCTTCGCCCTCTACGCGGCATCACGCGCGGTCACCGCCCGCTACCGGCCACTGCTGGACGAGCTGGGGCTCACCTACCCGCAGTACCTGGTGATGCTGGTCCTGTGGGAGCAGGACTCGATCTCCGTGAGCGCCCTGGGCACCGCGCTCCAGCTGGAGTCCAGCACCCTCTCCCCCCTCCTCAAGCGCCTGGAGGCGAACGGCCTGATCCGCCGCGAGCGACGCCCGCAGGACGAGCGTTCCGTCGCTCTGCACCTCACGGAAGCCGGCATCCGGCTCCGGGAACGGGCAGGTACGGTCCCCCTCGCCATCGGCGACGCCATGGGCCTGTCCCCCGAGCAGGACGCCATGGCCAAGCAACTGCTCCGTCTGCTCACGGCCAACGTCGGTCAGGACCGTCCGTAAATGGTTGGCCCGCTTGTCGATTCACCGGGATGATCCGGCACATGTCCCGAATCGAACCCGAGTCCTCGCCCCAAGTACGCACGGCCGCCGGGGCACTGCGTGGCAGTCGTGAGGCGGGGCTCGCGGTCTTCCGCGGTATCCCGTTCGCCGAGCCGCCGGTCGGCGCGAACCGCTTCGCCGCACCGCAGCCGGTGCGGGGCTGGGACGGCGTACGGGATGCCGTGTCGTACGGCCCGCCGCCCCCGCAGGCCGGTGCGTTCGGCATGGACGCGCTGTCGCGGGACGCCGCGGGCGACGGTGACTGGCTGACGGTCAACGTCTGGTCGCCGGAACCGGACCCGGGCGCCGGACTTCCGGTGCTGGTGTGGATCCAGGGCGGCGCCTACGTGATCGGCACCTCCGGCCTCCCGGAATACGACGGTGGCCGGCTGTCCCGGGAGGGCGGCGTCGTCGTCGTGACCTTCAACTACCGTCTGGGTATTGAGGGTTTCGCACAGATCGAAGGTGCGCCCGCCAACCGGGGCCTGCTGGATCAGGTCGCCGCCTTGCGGTGGGTGCGCGACAACATCCGGGCGTTCGGTGGTGATCCGGACCGGGTCACGGTCTTCGGCGAGTCCGCGGGCGGCGGGTCGATCGCCGCTCTGCTGGCAATGCCGCGTGCGGCCGGGCTCTTTCGCCGGGCAGTCGCGATGAGCGTGCCGGGAACGTTCTTCTCACCGGAGCTCGCCGCCGACATCGCCGCCGCCTGCGCCGACGAGCTGGGGCTACGGCCCACGGTGCCCGACCTGTCCGGCGTGGCCCCGCCCGAACTGGCCGCCGCAGGCGACGCGGTCATCGCCAAGGCGGCCCAGTGGGCGGACCGCTGGGGCGGGGCCGCGCAGCGATCCATCCTGTTCTCCCCCGTCGTCGACGGCGACGTCCTGCCGGTCACTCCATGGCAGGCGCTGGCCGACGGCGCGGGCCGGGACATCGAACTCCTCGTCGGCCACACCCGCGAAGAGCAGCGGCTGTTCACCACGATCGAAGGCATGCTCGGCGAGGTGACGGAAGAACAGGCGACGACCGCGCTGCGGACCTTCGCCCCCGCCCCCGACGGCGCCGACCGCTACCGCGCCGCCTTCCCCCTCGCCGGCCCGGACGAACTCTACGAACTGGTCAACTCCGACTGGCTGTTCCGCATGCCGTCCCTCCACCTCGCCCAGGCGCAGACCGCGGCCGGCGGCCGTGCGCACGTCTACGAGCTGACCTGGCCCGCCCCGGGCATGAGCGGCGTCTTCGGCGCCTGCCACGGCCTCGACGTCCCGCTCGTCTTCGGCAACCTGAGCGACACCCAGGCCGCCACGCTGATCGGCGAGACCCCCACCCCGGAAGCAGAGGCGCTGTCCGCCCACATCCGCAACGCTTGGACGGCGTTCGCCACCCACGGCGACCCCGGCTGGCCCGCGTACGACGACGCCCGACGCCTCGTACAACTCCTCGACACACAACCGACCGTCACCGCCTACCCGGAGGACAACTCCCGCGTCCTCTGGCAGGACCACGTCTTCTCGGCGTTGCCGCTGAACGGGCGGTGACGGACGCATAGACTAGCCTTTTGCCTAGAGCGCCTAGGCAGCTATGCACAGCGGGCGGAGGCGGTCACTTCATGGCGCGTGTCGGGCTCACGGTCACCCGGCTCGTGGAAGCCGCGGCCGATCTCGCGGACGAGGTCGGGTTCGAGAACGTCACCGTGTCCGCGCTGGCGCGGCGGTTCGGGGTTAAGGACGCGAGTCTGTACTCACACATCAGGAATGTGCAGGAGCTGCGGGAGCGGATCGCGGTCCTTGCGGGCGGCGAGATGATCGACCGGATCGCGAGCGCCGTGGCCGGGCGGGCGGGCAAGGACGCGCTGGTCGCGTTCGCGGGGGCCTACCGGGAGTACGCCTTGGAGCGGCCCGGACGGTACCGCGCCACGCACACGCAGCTCGCCCCCGCGTCCGCCGCAGCCGAGGCCGGCCTGTACCGCCGCACCGCCGAGGTCACGTACGGCATGCTCCGCGCGTACGGCCTGTCGGAACCCGATCTCACCGATGCCGTACGCCTGTTGCGCAGCACCTTCCACGGCTTCTGCAACCTCGAAGCCATTGGCGGCTTCGGCGACCCCAGGGACGTACAGGCCTCCTGGGAGCGGGCGTTGGACGCCCTGCACGTGGCGCTGGAGTACTGGCCCGACGCTAGGGCCGGGGACCCGCGTCGCTGAGCGCCTGCACCTCGGCGTAGGTCGGGGTGACGCCTCGTGGTGGTCGTCCGGCCCGGATGTCCGCGGCGGCGTCGAGGGCCGCGCCGAGGGCCCGCCGGTAGAGGAGCGAGCCGAGGCTGACCCTGCGTACGCCGAGGTCGCCGAGTTGGGCGACGGTGGGGCCGAGTGGTGAGTAGAGGATGTTGAGCGGCACGTCGACGGTCTTCACCAGGTCGGTGATCCGGGCCGCGTCGCTCAGGCCGGGGACGAACACGCCGTCGGCGCCCGCCTGTTGGTAGGCGTCGAGGCGGCGGCAGGTCTCGGTGTGGCCGCCGTCTCCGAGCCAGTACGTGTCGGTGCGGGCGTTGACGAACAGGTCCGGTGCGGCGGCCTTGACCGCCGAGATCTTCGCGGCGTGCAGCTGCGAGGAGGCGAGTCCGTCCTCCAAGTTGATGCCGACCGCCCCCGCTTCGGCCAGCTCGCACGCCAACTCGGCGACCTCGTGCGGGTCTTGGTGGAACCCGTCCTCGGCGTCGACCGACAGCAGGAAGGTCCCCCGGCCGAGCTGCCGTGCGAGCCGCAGCGTCACGTCCCTGGTCGCCGCCGTGCCGTCCGGCAGACCGGCGGCAGCGGCTGCACCGAGGCTCGTGGTGCCGATCGCCGCGAAGCCCTGGGCGGCGAGGGCGGTCGCGGAGGCGTGGTCCCAGGCGTTGGGAAGGAGGAGGGGTGTGCCGGTGTGGTGGAGTGCGGAGAAGGGGGTCATGCGAGTTTCCCCACGGCGTCGGCGTAGTACGTGGATCCCTTGAGGTGCAGGGCCAGTTCGCGGAAACTCCAGCCCTCCCCCGGTGAGTTGTCGAGCTGCTCCTCGGTCAGCGCACCGAGTCGGTTCGCCCACATCCGGGCGAGGCGGGTGAGCCGGCTGCGGGCCTCGTCGAGGTCCTCCCGCGTGAACGGCGCGAGGTCCGCCGCCGTCGTGCTCGCGGACGCGTGCCAGTGGTCGGGCTGCGGCCGCTCGCCGACGAGACGGGCCTCCAGCTCGGCCAGGTGGTCCACCAGATGGTCGGCGACGCGGCGGATCGCCTTGTGCGGGGTGTAGACGCGGTCGTCGACGTGGGTGGGCTCGCCGTCCCAGGCGGTCCAGGTGGCCGCAAGGCCGAGGACGTGCTCCACCATGGCTACGACGGCTGCGGCCGGACTCTCCAGCGGTTCCTGCGCGGAATCGTTCATGGCGGCAACGCTAGGGGCGGAACACTTCGGCGCCTGCCGAACCGTGCGCACAAGTGGGGCTTGTCCGGGCGCGGCAACCTCCCGCCCGCCGGTGACAACTACCCGGCATGACCAACGCAAGACGCACAGCAACTGATGGACGCAAGACCACGCACCGTCGCCGCCGCACCGCCCGCAAGCCCGTCGTGGCCTCGCTCGCGGCCGTGACCCTGCTGGCCGGGGCATGGTACGCGACGGCGGCCACACTGAACTCGGTCAGCGAAGGAAGCGAGGCCGGCGGAGGTGGCGGCACGGCGGCAGCCGAAGCGTCTGCCACCACCTCCACCGAAGCACTGGCCACCGCGAGCGGCACCCCGGCCGGCACCGCCGCCGCGTCACCCACGCCCACTCCGACTCCGACTCCCACGGCGACAGCGAAGGCCTCGGCGGCCGCCAAAGCCGCGACGGGCACCCTCGCCGTCACGAACACCACCGTGACCCTGAGCGCCAAGTTCCCTTACCTGTCCGCTGGTTACAACAACACCCGCGAGTGGACCCGCACCACGACCGCCGTCGCCCCCAACGGCACCCTGCGCGTCGCCTGGCCCGCCTCCGACGGCATCCACGTCACACCGCTCACCGCGGCGGGCAAGCGGTCCGCGGCCGACACGGTCGTCAAGGGGGCCAAGGAAGTCGGCGGACTGGTCGCCCACAACGACGGCTTCGCCCTCCTCACCCGCGTCGCCGACACCAACAAATGGAAGGAGACGGCGGCGGCACTCGTCCGCTACACGAACGGCAAGCAGACCTTCGTCACGAAGCTCACGGGCACCGCGTCGCACGACACCGCGCCCCTCCTCGACGGCCAGCTCACCTGGAACGGCACGAAGTACGGCACGTACTTCGTCGTCCACGGCGCTGGCGGCTTCGCCGACGGCCACTTCGGCGACAAGCTCGCGTACGTCAGCGCCAAGGGCACGAAGCTGAGCGGCGGTTGGGGCTGGGGCTGCAGCCACAACGAGGGCATCGCGCTGCACGCCGAGGCGACCGGCGCGTTCACCTCGCTCTGCTTCGACGACTGGCGCTCGGGCCTGTTCGTCTCGACGGGCATCGGCGCGCCCGACACCGCACCGGCCGTGCAGCGCGAGCAGTGCTGGGCGGGCTACTGCGGCGGCACCTTCGCAGGCCGCACCGGCGAGTTGGTGAAGTCCTCGACCGGCCGGTACGCCACCGCGTTCGGCTCCCGTGGCGCCGCCTCCGCCGCCAAGAACCCGCAGGACGCGAGCGGCCGGGGCTGGACGGTAAAGCCGAAGACGACGACCCACCAGGTGGCCGTCGCCTTCCTCAAGACCCGCAACACCCCTGCGGGCAAGCCCGTCTACCTCACCAACACCCCCGGCACCGAACACGTCAACGTCCACATAGCCCCGTACGGCAAGGACCGCCTCCTCGTCTCCTGGGAAACCCTGAAGAACGCCAAGTGCGCGAGCGGCACCTGCACCGGGACCTTCACGGGCACCCACCTGCGTCTCATCGACTGGAACGGCAAGTTCCAGAGCGCGGACAAGGTCGTCACCGCCCGCATCACGGGCGACATCGCGGTCCAGAAGGACGGCTCCCTGACCTGGGCCTACGCCCCGGTCACCCCGTCGTACGCGAGCCCGCTCACAGGGGCGTCACCGACCACGACGACTCTGCGGATCGCCCGTCTGAAGCCCTGAACCTGAACCGCGCGGGCGGCCCCGAAGCCCAGGTCACGCACACCTCGTACGCCCCCTCCACCTCTACGCACACCAGCTCCGCGAGGGGCAGGGGGTCCGGTTCGCCGGTGAGGCGGGCGAGGGAGACGAACAAGTCGGGCTCATCGCCGGTCGCGGTCAAGGGACCGTGCACGGAGGTGATTTCGGCGTGCAGGCCGTCACCGGCCGACCATCCCGTCACCCGCACCGGCGTCCCGGGCGCCGCCCCCGCCACCAGATGCGCCCGCATCTCCACCGCCCCTCGGGCGACGACCAGGCTGGTGACCCGGATGCCCTCCGTCACCGTGTGGCGGGACGCCGCCCAGCCCTCACCCGTGCCCAGCGGCTCGATGTCCGTGCGGCTCGCGTCGTCGCCGACGATCACGCTGTTGTCGTACGACGGTGAGGGCTCCGTCGCCGTCGAGTAGGCGAGCCGGGTGTAGAACGGGTCGTAGCGGACGTCCTCGCTGCCATGGTTGTGGAGGCGGACCAGGCCGTCCGAAGTGGTCGACTGGAGAAGCCAGTTGGGCGGGGCGACGGGGGTGGTCGCGTCGGCGCGGTCGGTGGGGCCGGGTTCCTCCGTCGCCGTCCATACTTCGTGGTCCGGCGGGAGGAGGAGGCCGAGAAAGCCCTTGCTCGCCCAGTACGGGGAGGCAGGGCCCGAATAGGCTTGCAGGAGCGCCTCGTTGGGGCCGTGCCAGCCGAGAGTGAGCAGGCCCCTGTCGTCGACGGCGCCGCGGTCGAGGAAGTGGCGCAGGGCGCCGGAGGCCAGGCGTCGGGTCTCGCCCGGGGAGAGGGGTGTACGGCCCGTGAGGGCGCCGAGCCACAGCGGTGCGGTGGTCGCGAAGCGGTAGGTGAGGGAGCGGCCCTGGCGCATGGGTGCGCCGTCGCCGCCGAACAGGCGGGCGTAGTCCGCCAGATGCCGGGACAGCCTGCCGCCGTACAGGTCGAGGAGCCGGGGGTCGTCGCCCAGCCACGCGTGCAGCACCGGATACAGGTGCATCGCCCAGCCGTTGTAGTAGTCGAAGGCGCGGATCGCGCCGTCGGTGTACCAGCCGTCCCCGACGTACCACTGCTCGATGCGGTCCAGGCCGCGGTCGATCGCGGCGCGCGAGGCGTCCGGCTCGTAGCCGACCTCCTGGAGGAAGCCGCCGACCGTGACCGGGAACAACTCCCAGTTGCAGGGCCAGGGTTCGGCCGTCAGGGCATCGCCGAGCCAGGCCGCGGCCCGCTGCCGTACGCCGTCGTCGAGGCGGTCCCACAACAGCGACTGGGTCAGGCGCAGTGCGAGGGCGATCGACGCGGCCTCGACGAGCGGCTGGCTGCGGTCCTCGACTCGGGGCCAGATTCCGGACGTTCCGGTGGCGAGGCCGTCCGCGTACCGCTCCAGGGTCTTCTCGTCGCGGCGGAACGCGGCGAGGAGGAGTGTGCGCGCGTAGCCCTCCAGGCCGTCCGAGAGCCGGCCGGAGGCGCTCGTGTGGTCTCCGGGGAGGTGGTACAGAGCGCCGCCCTCGATGGCGTACGGCTCGACCGCGGCGAGGAGGGAATCGGCCGCCGCTTCCCAGTGGGCGCGCGTGTAGCCGGTGTACGGGCTGAGGATGCGGTCCTCAGAAACCGCAGAAACCGCAGAAACCTCAGGAACCGCAGGTACCTCAGACGGCAGGGGCGCTGGCATCGGGCGGGACTCCCTCACGAGACGGGCCGGTCACGGGATACCTGGGGCGCCCCGGTTCCGGACGGGACGCCCCAGGAGCTCATCCCACCCTTACGAGGCCTTCCGGCACTAGTTCCTGGGTGACGAGTTCGTCGCGGACCAGGCCCGCGTAGACCGTCGCGCCGTGCGCGGAGGTGTGCGTGTTGTCGCGCTTCTCGTTGTAGAGGTAGAGCGCCTTGGAGCCCTCGACGCCCAGGGATTCGACGAGGGCCTTGGTCTTGGCCGTGAGGTCGATGAGCGGGACGTCCTCGGCGGCGGCGACGGAGCGGGTGACGGCGGGGTGGTCGACTCCGAGGCCGTTCACCAGCAGTGCGGTGCCGTTGTTGAGCGTGCCGTCCGAGTTGAACCAGCGGCGGACGATCGGGGTGACGAGGACCGGTTCGCCGCCGCGAGCGCGGACGCCCGCGACGAGGGTTTCGAGGTTCGCGCGGTACGTCGCCTCGTCGGTCGTCTTGTCGTTGTGGGCCAGCTGGATGAGGACGAGGTCGTGCCGGTGGATCAGCGGCTGGACGGTCGGGAAGAGCGCCGGGGTGGCGAGGTAGGTGACCGTACTCTCCCCGGAATCGGCGTAGTTGGCGACCGAGACGCCCTTGCGGAGGTACTGCGGAAGCTGCTGGCCCCAACCCGAGTACGGGTCGCCGGGCTGGTCGCAGACCGTCGAGTCGCCGACCAGGAAGATCTGCCGGGTGTGGGGGCGGGCGGGGGTCACGCGGATGTCGGCCAGCGCGGGCGCCGTGCCGCCGAGCACCAGGTCGAGGCCGGGGGTGCCCTCGGTCCCCGTCGGCTCGCCCTCGGGGGTGCGGACGTTCACGGTGAAGCTGCGGGACACGGGGCGACCCGCCTCGGTGGCGGTCTCCGGGAGCAGGGAGCGGCGCGTCTCACCGCTGACGCTCGTACTGGCGGCGGCCTCCCCGCCGAGGACCACGCGGACGTCGTACGTACCGGGCCCGACGTCGAAGTGACAGGCGCTCGCGGTGCAGTTGTCCAGGCCGAGGGCAGGTCCTCCCTCGCGCGCCTGCGCCGGCGTGACCGCCGACAGCGCGGTGGCGGCCGTCACCGCCGCCAGCACGGCGATGTTGAAACGTCTCATTGCGGCTCCTCCAACAGGACGACAAGACCTGGCGGCTGGACCGTACCGCGCTGGGCAAGCGCTTTCTAGTGCCCGGCGCGATTTCACACGACTTCCAACTCCCTGCCAACGAAAGCCCTTTCGCGAAATCGATTCAACTGGCACGCTGCCAGGCACCTGCACCCCCACACCTCCCGAAGGAGGCACCCCCATGTCCGGATCCGCTCGCAGACCGGTCCGCCGCCGCACCTTCGTTCTCGGCAGCGCGGCCACCGCTGCCGGCGCGGCCCTCTCCGGCCCACTCGCCGGCACCGCGCAGGCCGCGAGTTTCGGCTACACGGACGACGGCTCGAACTACGTCATCGACACCGGCGCCAACCTGGTCTTCAAGGTCAGCAAGACCAACGGCGACCTGACCTCGCTGGTCTACCGCGGCACCGAGTACCAGGGGTACGACGGCAAGAACTCGCACGTCGAGTCGGGCCTCGGCACCTCCACCGTGACGATCACGCAGTCCGGTTCGACGATCCTCGTCTCCGTCACGTACGGCACGCTGAGGCACTACTACGCGGCCCGCAGCGGCGAGAACAACGTCTACGTGTGGACCAACAAGGCAGACACCTCGGTCTCGGCGACCCGTTACATCGTGCGCGTCAAGGCGGGCCTGTTCCTCAACGACGAGCCCGATTCCTACACTTACGCGCCCACCACCATCGAGGCGGCGGACGTGTTCGCCAAGTCCGACGGCCAGACCCGCTCGAAGCACTACTCGAAGCTCCGCGTCATCGACTACGACTACGTCGGCTGGACGACGGGAAGCGTCGGCCTGTACGTCGTCCGCTCCAACCACGAGAAGGCCTCCGGCGGCCCGTTCTACCGCTCGCTGCTGCGGCACCAGAGCGCGGACGGCGGCGGTCTGTACGAGATCCTCTACTACGGCGAGAACCAGACCGAGGCGCAGCGCTTCGGTCTCCAGGGTCCGTACGTCATCGCCTTCACGGACGGCGGTTCGCCCTCGTCGGCGCTGTTCCCTGGCACCCTCACCACCTCCTGGGTGGACTCGCTCGGCATCTCCGGGTACGTCGCCGCGGGCGGCCGGGGCCGGGTGGCGGGCGTCGGCATCTCGGGGCGTGACACGGCGTACGCGTATACGGTCGGGCTCGCCAACTCGGCTGCCCAGTACTGGGGTTCGGCGCGGGCGTCCGACGGCTACTTCTCGGTCTCCGGGGTCCTTCCGGGGACGTACACGCTGACCGTCTTCAAAGGTGAACTCGCCGTCTACACAAGCTCGGTGACGGTGACGGCGGGTGCGACGACCACCCTCAACACGATCGCGATCCCCTCCTCGAACGACCCGGCCAACGCGAGCGCGATCTGGCGGATCGGCGCCTGGGACGGCACGCCGAGCGGGTTCAAGAACGCGGCGCTGATGACGTACGCGCACCCGTCCGACCCCCGGGCCGCCGCCTGGACCGGCAACGTGGTGATCGGCAGCGGCAGCGAGACCGCGTCCTTCCCGGCGTACATCTGGCAGGGCGTCAACAGCGGTCTGCTGGTGTACTTCAAGCTGACCGCCGCGCAGGCCGCCGCCGCCCACACGCTGCGGATCGGGGTGACGACGGCCTACGCGAACGGGCGACCGCGCGTCACGGTCAACAGCTGGGTGTCGGCCATCCCCTCGCCGCCCACCCAGCCGAGCACCCGTTCCCTGACGGTCGGTTCGTACCGGGGCAACAACCACACGTTCACCTACAGCGTTCCGGCCAGTGCGTGGCTCGCGGACACCAGCCAGTACAACGTGCTGAAGATCGACGTGGTGAGCGGTTCGGGGACGACCGCCTATCTGAGTGCGGGGACGTCCTTCGACGCCCTCGACCTGCTGGCCTGACTCCCGGTCAGGTCCCGCGCGTCCACTGCTGGTTGGTTCCTCCGGTGCAGGTGTACGTGATCAACGCGGCGGAGTTGGCGGTGGACGCGCCGTTGACGTCCAGGCACTCGCCGCTCGCACGGGACTTGAGGGTGGAGTAGCCGCCCGAGGCGGTGACCGTCCACTGCTGGGTGGTGGCGCCGGTGCAGTTCTCCTGGGTGACGTTGGTGGCGCCCTCGGTCAGGCACAGGGAGCTGCCCCGGCCCATCAGTTGGTAGTAGCCGCTGCCGAGGGACTTGAACCAGAACTTCTGGTTGTTGCCGCCGTTGCAGTCGTACTGCTTGATCTGGGCGCCCTGCCACAGCGACTGGCTGGTCACGTCGGCGCACCTGGCGGAGTGCCGGGCGATCAGCGTCTCGTACGTGGCGCTCGCCCCGGTGACCGTCCCGGCGGTCGTGTCGACGGTGACCTCCGGCGTCCAGGACATGGACATCGTGGTCGTCGTCGGGAAGGTCAACGGCAGCCATACGTAACGGGAGTCGTTGACGGTGCCGCCGAAGGCGTTGCCCCAGCGGTCGCCCATATAGAGGTACGAGGTGCCCGAAGTGCCCTGCACGGGAAGGACGTACGCGGTCTGCGAGCCGAATGTCGTCGAGTCGCCGATGTTCGTCATCGCGGTCCACGGCCCGGTGATGCTCGTGGCCGTCGCGTACTGCTGCTGGTTGGGGTTCCAGCCCGTGGCGCCCGAAGTCAGCATGAAATAGACGCCGTTGCGCTTGAAGAGCGCCGGGGCCTCGCGGTGGCCGTTGTGCCAGGGGTCGGCGACCAGGGCGGCGATGCCGGTGTAGTCGGCGGTGAGCCGGTAGATCTGGAGGTCGTAGTTCTCGCGGGCGGCGGAGATCATGTAGCCCGTGCCGTCCGTGTCGACGAACACGGTGATGTCGCGGGACATGTGGGTGCCGAGCGGGCGGAAGCTGCCCTGCCAGGTGTAGTTGCCGTCCACGGTGTCCGACACGGCGACGGCGGCGCGCGCCTCGCCGTAGTCCGTGCCGTTCTCCTTGTGCATCCACATCACGAACTTGCCGGTGGACGCGTTGTACATGACCTTCGGACGTTCGATGTTGGCACTCGCCAGCTCGCTCGCACTGGACTGGGTCAGGACGTGGTTGCGGAACTCCCAGTTCTTCAGGTCGGTGGAGCGGTAGGCGTCCACGTACTGGAAGGTGTTGTCGGCGTTGCGGTGCTCGCCGAACCAGTAGTAGTAGCTGCCGACCTTAATGACTCCGCCGCCGTGGGCGTGCAGGGCGTTGCCCGAAGTGTCCGTGAACTGGGTGCCGTTGGTGATGGTCTGGGGTGCCGCTGCGGCAGGTCCGGCGGTCGCGAGGGCCGCGGCGACCGCGAGACAGAGGGCGACGAGGACCGCGTACACACGTCTCATTTCACACACACTCCTTGAGGGGGGCGGGCGGCTCATGCGGTGACCGCTCGTCCGTCCATCCCGTCCGATCCGTCCAGCTGTCCGGAATATCGAACGGAATCTGTGATTACGAACGTGCGGCCGCCGAAAAGGTAAGCGGTTGCCATGGCGGGGTCAACGGGTCTGACGGGACGGGTCCGCGCGCCCGTGACCGATCCCCTTCCGGAGCTTCGGCGGCGTGGCCTGTTCCGGGATGCCCTCGTCGCGGGTGTCGTACCTACGCTGTGAGCAGGTGGCGGACGAGGGGCGGATGCCATATGACCGGAGAGTCGTGCGCGGGATGCGCCGGGACGATGCGGGCGCTTCGGCGGCAGTTGCAGCGAGCCGCGGAAGACCGGTCCATGGCGGGGATCGGTCTGTCGCGCACAGACGGCGCGTGGTCCGCGGATGGATCACCTGAGGACGGTGACGAACTGACGGACCGGGTGGCCTTCTTCGAGCAGCAGGTCGCCGAGCGTGAACGCGTGCTCGGGCCCGAGCACCCCGACACCCTGTCCTCCCGCAACAATCTCGGGGGCGCCTTTCAGCAAGCGGGACTCCTCGACCGGGCCGTGTCGTTGTTCGAGCGGAACCTCTCCGACACCGAACGCGTCCTGGGACCCGACCATCCCGACACCCACGCCGGCCACAACAACCTCGCGGGCGCGTACGAGGCGGCCGGCGACCCGGCCCGCGCCATCCCGATCTACATCCACGCCCTGGCCGGCCGCCAGCGCGTCCTCGGACCCGAGGACCTGCGCACCCTGCTGTGCCGGGACAACCTCGCCCGCGCCCACGAACTCACCGGGGACCCGGCCCGCGCCGTCCCCCTCCACGAGCGCACCCTCGCCGACCGCGAACGCGTCCTGGGCCCCGGCCATCCCGACACCCTGCTCTCCCTCAGTAATCTCGCCTACGCCCATCACCGGTCCCAAAACCGCGAGAGGAGCGCGGAGTTGTTCGCGCGGGCCCTGACCGCCGGCGAACGTCACCTCGGGCCCGAGCACCCCGCGACGCGGCACGTCCAGGAACTGCTGAGCCATGTGCGGGGTGGTTGATCCGGCGTTCCCGAGCCGGCGGCGGGGCCGGGCGGGCGGATGTTCAGTCGAGGATCGCGGTGACCTCGATCTCGACCAGGTGGTCGGGGATGTCCAGTGTCGCCACGCCGATGAGCGAGGCGGGCGACTTCGGGGTGACCCCCAGCTTCGCGGCCGCGCGGGAGAGGCCCTCCAGGAAGAGCGGCATCTTGTCGGCGGTCCAGTCGACGACGTAGACGGTCACTTTCACCGCGTCGTCGAAGGAGGCGCCGGCCGCGGCCAGGGCGGTGCCGGCGTTGAGGTAACTCCGCTCGACCTGTGCGGCGAGGTCGCCTTCGCCGATCGTGACCCCGTCGGCGTCCCAGGAGACCTGACCCGCGACGAAGATCATCTTTGTCCCGGTCGCGATCGACACCTGATGCAGGACATCGACTGCCGGAAGTCCGTCGGGATTCACCAGGGTGATGGCCATACTGCCCGCCTCCTCATTGCGTGAGCCCGGTCGTGCCGGGACTCGTGCTCTCTTGTGGTTACTCGGGAACCGTAGGAGAGTGTGCTCTGACATGGAAGAACGCACTTTTCAGTGACTGGGGAACCTCATGGTGACCAAGCAGTTCAGCGGCTCGCGCGACGAGGCGGACCTGAGGCGAGCGGACTCCCTGGCGCGGGAGATCTTCTCCGACGTCGCCAACAAGTGGGCGTTGCTGATCATCGAGGCGCTGGGCGAGCGCACCCTGCGCTTCAGCGAGCTGCGGAACGAGGTGGAGGGCATCAGCCACAAGATGCTCACCCAGAACCTGCGCATGCTGGAGCGCTACGGCCTGGTCGACCGGTGCGTGCACCCCACCGTGCCGCCGCGGGTCGAGTACACCCTCACCGAGCCGGGCCAGGCCCTGCGAGTGACGATCGACGGACTGTGCGACTGGACCCACCGGTACCTCGGTGACATCGAGGCCTCCCGCCACCGCTTCGACGCCTGACGGACCGATGGCCGTGCCGAGCCTGCTCGCGGTTTTCGCCCACCCCGACGACGAGTCCCTGTCGGCGGGCGGAGTGCTCGCCCGTCACGCGGCCGCGGGCGCTCGTACCGCGGTCGTCACGGCGACCTGGGCCGCGGGCACCCCACGCGCCGCGGAGCTGGCCGAGGCGCTGCGGATCCTCCGGGCCGGCAAGCCGCGGCTGCTCGGCTACGCCGACGCCCGGGTGCCGCGGTCGGCCCCCGGCAGGGCGCGGTTCTGCGATGCGCCGCTCGACGAAACGGTGCGTGAACTGGTCGCGCATCTCCGGGAGTTCCGCCCGGAGATCGTGGTCACCCATGACGCCTACGGCGGGCTGACCGGTCACCCGGACCATGTGCACACGCACCGGGTGACCATGCTCGCCGTTGAGGCGGCCGGACTCGAGCGGCTCTACCCGGACGCCGGTGAGCCCTGGCAGCCGAGCGCCCTGTACCTGGCCGCGCACCCGCACTCGGCCCTGCGGGTGTGGGGCGGACACCTGGCTCCCACGGGCAAGGCGATGCGCAGTGTTCCGGACGAGTGGATCACCGTGACCGTCGATGTCGGCCCCTGGCTGGAGCAGAAGGTCGCGGCGGTACTGGCGCACCGCACCGAGGTGGAGCGGGGAGCCGCGCCGGGGCTGATCGCCGGCCTCCCGGCGTCCGAACGGGAACAGTTGCTCTCCACCGAGTGGTACATCCGCCACGACCCTTCTCCGTGGCGGATGCTCCGCTGATACAACCGGCTGGAAGGTCGCCGCGATCGCCGCCCGGTTCAACGACCGTCCGCGCATGCGCTCGGCCGGACACCCGGCCGAGCGCATGCGGGCAATCCTTACAGGCCCGTCGTCAGCTTTCCGCAGGGCGCTCGAGCGCCACCGTGGGCAGCCACCGGGCGAGCGGGGCGGGCAGCCACCAGGCCCACTTGCCGAACAGTTGCATGACGGCCGGGACGATCAGGCAGCGGATGACCAGCGCGTCCACCAGGATCGCCACGGCGAGACCAAGGCCGAACTGCTGGAGCATCCGGTCGGCGCTCAGCATGAAGGCGCCGAACACCACGATCATGATCGCCCCGGCCGCCGTGATCACCTTGCCGGTGGAGGCCAGTCCTTCCCGTACGGCGAGGGAGTGGTCCTTCGTTCGCTCCCACTCCTCGTGGATCCGCGAGACCAGGAACACCTCGTAGTCCATGGAGAGCCCGAACACGATCGCGAAGATCAGCACGGGGAGGAAGGCTTCGATCGGCCCCGGCTGCACCCCGAACAAGCCGTGCTGGAACACCAGGGTCATGGCGCCGAGCGCGGCGGTGATCGAGAGCAGGTTCAGTAGGGCTGCCTTGACGGGGATCAGGATCGACCGGAAGACCAGCATCAGCAGCAGTGACGACAGGCCGACGACAACGGCGACGAACAGCGGGAGCCGCTTCGAGACGGTGTCCGCGAAGTCCTGGGAGGCGGCGGTGGCGCCGCCGACCAGGATCTTGGCGCCGGTGTCGCGCTCCAGGCCCGGGGCCACGTCGTCGCGCAGGTGGTGCACGAGGTCGGTGGTGCCTTCGTCCTGCGGCGCCGTCTTCGGGTAGACGATCACCGTGGACAGGGCGCCGTCCTCCGAGGGCATCGCCGGGCTGGCCGCGGCCACGCCCTCGGCCTTGGCCAGCTCGGCCCGGACGGCCCGGCCGGCGGCCGCGTCGCCCTGCGCCAAGACGACCAGCGGACCGTTGAAGCCCGGGCCGAAGCCCTCGGCGAGCAGGTCGTACGCCTGCCTGGAGGTCGTGGTCTTCGGGTCGTTGCCCGCGTCGGCGAAGCCGAGGCGCATGCCCAGCGCCGGTGCGGACAGGGCCAGCAGGGCAAGGACGGCGACCAGCAGCGCGGGCAACGGACGGCGCTGCACGGCTGTGGCCAGGGCCCGCCAGCGGCGGCCTTCGACCCTTCCTTTCGCCGCGGACTTGGCGGCCTGCTTCAGGACGTGGCGCTGGATGCGCCTGCCGAAGATCGCCAGCAGCGCGGGCAGCAGGACCAGCGAGGCGGCCATCGTGGTCAGCACGGTCAGGGCCAGGGCGAGCGCCACGCCCTGCAGAGAGCCGAGGCCGAGCGCGACCAGGCCGAGGAGGGCGATGATCACGGTGCAGCCGGCGAAGAAGACCGTGCGGCCGGCGGCGTCCAGGGCCTTGCGCCCGGCTTCGGCCGGATCCGCGCCGTGGGTGAGCTCGTGGCGGTAGCGGTAGAAGATCAGCAGGGCGTAGTCGACGCCGACGCCGAGTCCGACGAGCATCGTGATGGGCGGCGTGAAGTCGGCGACGGTGAAGACGTGCGAGGCGAGAACGATCAGGCCGAGGGCGGAGCCGACCGCGAAGAGGGCGGTGATCAGCGGCACGGCGGCCGCCACCAAAGAGCCGAAGAGCAGCCCGAGGATGACCACGGCGGCCACGATGCCGGCCAGTTCCGCGGTCGGGCTTCCCTTCTCCTCGGCGCCGCGCACGGCCTCGCCGCCGAGCTCGACCTGGAGCCCGTCCGCCTCGGCACCCTTGGCGGTGTCGATGATCGCGGTGACGTCCTCCTTGGGCACGGCCTCGGCCTTGCCGTCGAGCGTCACGGTGGCGTAGCCGATCGTGCCGTCCTCGGACACGGCGGAGGCATCGGCGTACGGGCTGCGTACATCGGCGACGCCCGGCAGCCCCTTCACCTCGGCCAGCATCTTCTCCACGGCGGCCTTGCGGCCCTCGATGCCCTGGCCGTCCTTCAGCACGATGTCGACGCTGTCGCCGGCCTGGTCGGAGCCGTGCTTCGTGAACAGGTCGGTGGCCGCTTGGGAGTCGGTGCCCGGCAGGGCGAAGTCGTCCTTGTACGCGGATCCTGCGGCCCCGGAACCCAGCGTGACGGCGGCCACGACGGCCACCCAGAGCAGCAGGGCGGCCCAGCGGTGACGCTGCGCCCAGCCGGCCAGGGCGCCGAACCGGCCGCCGCGCGGCCGATCCGGCCGGTCCGGCGGTGCGGGCGGGGCAATGGGCGCGGCTGAGCCGCGGGTGGGAGACATGGGTGACTACCTCGGATTCGAGCGTGAGTGACCTGACGGAAGGCGTGAGTGGCCTGGCGGAAGAAGCGCACCCGCCACGGCGCCGCACAACGTGGGCACGGCGATGCCCAGAGCGGCGAACACGCCGTCGACCTCCAAGGCCAGGGCCCCGGCGGCCGTGACGAGCAGCATTCCGGCAGCTGCCCCGACGAGCGCGCCGACGAATGCAGCCGTGGCCCGTCCGGGAAAGGGGGGTGCGTTCATGCCCTCGATCGTGCACGCGTGACAGGGGCCGAATCGTCAGCCTGCGGCTGACACTGGGCGTACCCCAGCGGATGCAGGCTGCCACCGCCTCGTACCCCAGCGGTGCCTGGTGCCACCGCCTCGTACCGCAGCGGTGCCGGGTGCCGCCACCCCATACCCCAGCGGTGCCGGGTGCCGCCGCCCTCGAACCCCAGCAGTGCCGGACGCGCCGTCCGCCCGCGGGCCGGCCTACTACTCCGCCAGCCAGCCCGGGCTGACCATTCCGGACTCGTACGCCAGCACCACGACTTGCGACCTGTCCCGCGCCCCCACCTTCGACATGATCCGGCTGACATGTGTCTTCGCCGTCGACGGAGACAGCACCAGCCGCGTCGCGATCTCGTCGTTCGTGAGCCCCGCGGCCACCAGCTGCATGACCTCGCGCTCCCGGGCGGTGAGCGCGTCGAGCCGGGGATCCGGCCGGGGTCCCTTCACCCGGCCCGCGAACTCGGCGATGAGCCGCCGGGTGACCGACGGGCTGATCAGGGCGTCGCCCCGGACGGCGACCCGTACCGCCTGCAGCAGTTCCTCCGGCTCGGTGTCCTTCACCAAGAAACCCGCCGCCCCGGCGCGCAGCGCCCCGTACACGTAGTCGTCCAGATCGAAGGTCGTCAGGATGACCACCTTCACCGACGCCAACCGGTCGTCTTCGGCGATCACCCGGGAGGCTTCCAGCCCGTCCATCCCCGGCATCCGGATGTCCATCAGGACCACGTCCGGCCCGAACTCGCGGCAGGCCGAGACCGCGGCCTCGCCGTCCGCGGCCTCGCCCACCACCTCGATGTCGTCCTGGTCCTCCAGGATCGACCGGAACCCGGCCCGGACGAGCCGCTGGTCGTCCGCCAGCAGGACCCTGATCATCGGTCACTCCGCTCCGTCGGCTCTCCCGTGGTCCCGTACGGTAGCCGGGCCCGCACCGCGAATCCGCCCTCCGGCCGCGGGCCCGCGGCCAGCTCGCCCCCCAGGGCCCGCGCCCGCTCGGTCATACCGGCGATCCCGCTGCCGCCACCGGACCCGGCCGGGCGGGCCACCTCGCCCCGGCCGTCGTCCTCGACGGCCAGGGTCAACTCGCGGTCCCCGTAGGCAAGTCGGATCGTGACATGTCCGGCGCCGCTGTGCTTGGCGGCGTTGGTCAGCGACTCCTGCGCGATCCGGTACGCGGCCAGGTCGACCGGGGCGGGCAGCGAGCGTTCGGCCCCGGTCCGCTCGATCCGCACGTCGAGCCCCGCCGGCTTCGCGGAGGCCACCAGCTCCTCGGCCCGGGCCAGCCCCGGCGCGGGTGCCGTGGGCGCCTCCTCGTCGACCCGGCGAAGCACCCCGAGGGTGGCCCTGAGCTCCCGCAGGGCCTCCCGGCTGCCCGCCTTGATCGCGCCGAGCGCCTCCTCGGCCTGGGCAGGGTCCTTCTTCAACCGGTACAGCGCCGCACTCGCCTGCACGTTGATCATCGAAATGTTGTGCCCGATCACATCGTGCAGCTCGCGGGCGATGCGCAGCCGCTCCTCGGTCGCCCGCAGCCGCGCCTCCTCCTCGGCGTACGCCACCCGGCCGTGCCGCACGGTGCCGAGGGCCACCACAGCGACCAGCCAGCCGGTAAGCATGAACACCGCTGTGCCGGTGACATCGCTGTTACCGAACAGGGTGCCCACGGACACGCCGATCACCATGACCGCCGCCATCGCGGCAGCCGCCTGCAGCCGGCCCCGGGCCGCGATGGCGTACAACACCACGATCGGAACCACGACCAGCGGACCGTCGATATCGCTCAGCACGTAGTAGACGCCCGTGGCCGGCACCGTGAACCAGCCCACCGCCACCGGATACCGGCGCCGGAACAGCAGCGCTCCGCACACCGCCACGATCAGCAGCCAGGACCCGATCAGCGCGGGCATCGAGTCCGTGCCGTTGCTCAGCCTGGGGCCCTCGGCGACTACCACCAGCACGAACACCCCGAAGGCCAGCACAGCGTCGGCGCGGGCGCCGCGAGGCAGCCGGAGACGGATCTGGTCGAAGGACGGCACGAGCCCATTCTCCCCGACCGATCAGCTGCCACGAGGACCGCTTCCGTCCGCAGGAGTTCAGAACTGCTCCGCTGAGTTCAGCCGGTGTCCCGGCCGCCCGAGGCAAGGCGGCCCGCCTCCGCGTAGGCCCGCACCAGCGGACGCCCGTCGCCCGCCCGCCAGGCGAGGGCGAACCGGCTCGGGGGGAGGTCGCGAACGGGGCGTGTGACGACGCCGCCCCGGGTGAGCAGGGGCGCGTTGCCCGCGGCGAGCAGGCAGACGCCGCGGCCGTCCACCAGCGCCTCGTACGTCTCGTCCGCGCTCGCGCACTCCGCGCCGATCCGGGGCGGGCGGCCGGCCCGGGCGTCCAGGGCGAGCCAGTAGTCGCGCAGCACCCCGGCGGACTTGGGGATGGCGATGAAGGGTTCGTCGAGGAGGTCCGCGAAGTCGATCTCCTGTCGGGGTGCGAGGCGATGTGTGTCCGGCAGCGCGACATGGCGCGGCTCCTCTGCCACCACCACCCACTCGTACCGCTCCGCGTCCGGAACCGGCAGCCACACGAACGCCGCGTCCACCGAGCCGTCGGCGAGCCCGGCGCTGGAGTCCTCCCAACTCACCTGCCGCAGCTGGACTTCGGCCTGTGGGTGCGCCTCGCTGAACCGGGACCTGATGGCCGGCAGCAGGCCGCCGCGCCCCGGGCTCGTGCTCATCCCTACGACGAGGGTGGCCTCCTGCTCGGTCTTGGCACGCTCGACGGCGTCGGCCGCCGCGTCCCAGTCTGCGAGGACCCGCCGCGCGTACGGCAGCAGGGCCGTGCCCACCGCGGTCAGGCGCACGCCCTGCCGGTCCCGCTCGAAGAGCTCGGCCCCCAACTGGCGCTCCAGCATGCGAATTTGCTTGCTCAGCGCGGGCTGGGAGACGAAGAGTCGCTCGGCGGCTCGCGTGAAGTGCAGGTCTTCGGCGACCGCGACGAAGTAGCGCAGGTCCCGCCCGTGGACGTCCATGGCCATAACCATTGGCTATCACGACGGGTCTTGGACGGGCGAGTTGGTTTCCGGCGAGGCTCGTCGCATCGAAAGCGCCTTACGAACACAGGGGAGTCGGACATGGGCAAGGTATGGCTGGTCACCGGTGCCAACAGTGGTTTCGGGCGGGCGTTCACCGAGGCGGCCGTCGGCGCCGGAGATGTCGTGGTGGCCACGGCTCGCAGGCCCGAGGCGCTTGCCGACCTGGTGGCGGCGCACCCCGACCAGGTCGAGGCGCTCGCCCTCGACGTCACGGATCCGGCGGGCATCGCCTCCGTCGTGGCCGATGTGGTGGAGCGGCACGGCAGGATCGACGTGCTGGCCAACAACGCGGGCCGCACCCACGTCGGGGCCGCTGAGGAGACCACCGACGCCGAGCTGCGCGATCTGTTCGAGGTGCACTTCTTCGGCCCGGCCGCGCTGGTGCGTGCGGTGCTTCCGCACATGCGGGAGCGGCGTTCCGGGGCGATCGTTCAGCTGAGCAGCATGGGCGGGCAGATGTCGTTCGCGGGGTTCTCGGCGTACAGCGGCACGAAGTTCGCACTTGAGGGTTTCTCCGAGGCGCTGGCGGACGAGGTCGGTCCGCTCGGCATCAAGGTCCTCATCGTGGAGCCGGGCTCGTTCCGCACGGGGCTGTTCGGCAGCGCGAGCGCCAGCGAGGAGATCGCCGACTACGCCGACACGGTGGGTGCCACCCGCCGGACGGTCGCCGGCTCTGACGGTTCCCAGCCGGGTGACCCCGCGAAGGCTGCGGGGGCTGTCCTTCGTGCCCTCGCCGCGGAGGACACGCCGCTGCGGTTGCCGCTCGGGAGCGATGGGGTGGATGCGGTGGTCGGGCATCTCGACTCGTTGCGGGCCGAGATCGCCACCTGGGAGAAGGTGGCGCGCGACACCGCCTTCGAGGCGTAGCCGCTGACGCGGGGGGCCGGGTATTTGTCCGCGGGTGCGTGGGGGCTGGACATTTGTCCGCGGGTGCGTGGGGGCTGGGCGCGCAGTTCCCCGCGCCCCTTGAGGGGCGTCCATGCCAGGCCCCGTCTTGGGTGTGACGTGGGTCACCTCCGGGTTTCTGTTATTCCAGGGTGTCCGGTCCGTCTCCCCGTATGTGCGTATCCAGATCTACAAAACAGCCTCGGCCGTCGCCGCCCTTGCGGTTGTCGTCGTCATGCTTGCCGCACCGCCTGTGGCTGCCGCGGGCGGTGATGTCACCGCGGACGTGGTCGCGGGGCGGGACGTGACGCTCACCGGTGACTCGGTGGTGACCGTGCCGGCAGGGACGACCACGTACGACGGGGTGTTCCGGGGCGAGGGGACGCTCACCGTGCGCGGGAGCGGGACGTTGATCCTGACCAAGGACAGCGACTTCACGCTGCCCAAGACGCGGCAGCGGCAGAAGGTGAGCATCCCGGGCGGCAACCACCCATACGTCACCGTGGCCGACCCCGACCCGCCCGCCGTGACCGTGGAGAGGGGCGCCACCCTCCAGTACGGCACCGGTGGTGCGACCGGGCTGATCGGCAGTTTCCCGTACAACACCCCTGCGTTCCGGCTCAACCAGGACAACATCCGGGTCGACGGCACACTGCGGCTCTCCCTGACGAGCGCGTACAACCTGGGCACCATCAGCGGTTCCGGGCTGATCACCCAGCCCCGGTTCCTCTGGGGGACCTGGGATCTGTCGGGCACTCACGCCTTCTCCGGGGTGATCGACAACGGCACGCAGGCGAACGCCGGACGGCCGGAGTTCGCGACGTCGCTGCCGAACGTCCGCAAGGTCCTGAACCAGGGCACCTGGACCGTGGACACCCCGCTCGGCCAGACCGTCACCATGGGGATGGACTTCTATCAGCGGGAGTACGGCAGCGACATCAACGTCCAGTCGCGGCCCGGCAGCAGGGTGGTGCTCACCGGCCAGTACAGCTGGTCGGACCAGGGTGATGACACCAACCCCTCACTCAGCGGCCCCGCCCTCAACTGGACGCCCGCGCGGAAGAACGTCAACAAGCGCGGCACCAACATCAAGGGCGCGGACGTCCAGTGGGGTGACGGGACGACGAACAAGATCTTCATGCCGGGGACCGCCGAGACCGTGTACATCAACCTGCTGGCGGCCAGGTCCCGTTCGCTGCTCACCTTCGACTACAACGGCCCGGTGACACTGGGCGCCCCCATCGGCGGCGGCCGGTTCCACGACACGTTGTCCGCACCCGGCGCCGGGGACATCGTCATCAAGGGGACGAAGGGCAACGACGTGACCTTCGCCGCCGTCCAGTACTACAACGGCTCGACGACCGTCGAGAAGGGCGCGGTGCTGCGGCTGGGCAGCGGGAAGTCCGGCGGTGACGGCGGGCTCTACACCAAGGGCGACCTCTACAAGGTCGTCAACAACGGCTCGCTGGTGCTGCGCAACACGAGCAAGGCGCTCGCCCTTTCGCGGATCGGCGGCAGCGGCTCGCTCACCCAGGCGGGCGCCGCGACGACGACGCTGACGGGCGGCGAGGTGACGTACACGGGGACTACGACCGTCTCGAAGGGGACGCTCGCCCTGACCGGCGGCGCCTCGCTGGCACGCAGCAAGGCGATCCGGCTGACCTCGACCGGGGCACGACTGGACGTGCGGGCGACGGGGCTGCGGGTGGCGACCTCGCTGACCGGCAAGGGCACGGTGACGGGTTCGGTGACGAACGCGGGCGAGGTCACCGGCGGGCTGACGGTCACCGGCGACTACACCCAGGACGCGAAGGGCGTACTGGTCCTCCGCGAGAAGCCCCTGAAGGTGACCGGCACGGTCCGGCTGGCCGGGGACGTGGACCTCTCGTCCGCCGGTACCGACCCCGCCCCCGAGATCACCGTGCTGAACCACACGGGCGACGCGAAGACCACCGGCACCTTCACCGGCCTCCGCGAGGGCGCCAAGCTCAAGCTCGCCGACACGACGTACCGGATCAGCTATCGCGGGGGCGACGGAAACGACGTGGTCCTGAAGGCGATCACGAAGAAGGCCGCAGCCTCGGCGACCCCCTCCGCACCCGGGACGGCACCCGCCACGACGACGGCCGCACCGGCCGGCGCCGACAGCACCCGCCCTTGGTGGCCCCTCCTCCTCATCCCGCTGCTCCTGGGTCTGCTGCTCGTGCCGTCGGTCCGGCGCAAGCGGTCGCGGCGCGGCAGCGGACGGCGGCACGCCGCGGCACGCTGAGCCATGGGGTGCCGGGTACCGCCGCTACGGCGCGGCGACCGGCCCGCTCCCTGTCGGCTCGGTGCACTGCCCGGCATCAGCGGGCCCGTCGCCGGTGCGGAGGTTGCGTACGGCGGGTGCCAGGAGAGCCCCGACGGTGGCCAGCACCACCAGGGCCGCGCAGCCCGCCAGGGCCCGGCCGACGCCGATGACGGCGGCCACGGGTCCGGCGACGAGCAGTCCGAGCGGAGCGAAGGCCAGGGATCCGAACCAGTCGTAGGAGCTGACCCGGGACAGCACGTCCTCGGGGACCTCACGCTGGATCGTGGTGGCCCACAGCACGGCGAAGACGTCACCGGCGACGCCGGCGGCGAACATCGCGATGGCGATGAGCCAGACCGGGGCCCGGACACTCAGCAGGGCGATCGGCACGGCGGCCGGGAAGGTGGCAAGGACCGCCACCAGAATGGGCCGGTCGACGCGTACGCGGGCGGCGAGCCCCGCTCCGGCGATGGTGCCCAGGGCCCCCGCGGCCACGACGACCGACCAGGCCCGCGCTCCGCCCAGGTGCTGTTCGGCCGTCAGCGGGCCCAGGACACCGACGTTGGCGTTGAGCGCGGCCATCACGACGGCGTACTGGACGACGACGACCCACAGCCACTGGCGGGAGGCGAACTCCTGCCAACCTTCGCGTAGGTCCGCCCAGCCCGACGACGACTTGGAGGGCCGCGCGGCCACCCGGAGGCGGGCGGTGAGCGCGGCGCTGACCACGAAGGACGCGGCGTTCAGTGCCAGCGCCCAGCCGGCGCCGACCAGCGCCACCGTCACACCGGACAGCGCAAGGCCCAGCAGCAGGGAACTGTTGGTACCCACGCGCAGCAGGGCGTTGGCCTGCTGCAGCCGGCCGGCGGGCACCACCAGGGGCACGATGCCGTCCATCGCGGGGGCGAACAGCGCGGTCGCCGTGCCCGCCGCGACAGCCAGCAGACACATCGCCACCAGCGGTGCGTGACCGGTCAGCACCAGGGCGGCCAGCCCCGCGTACGCCCCCGCGCCGAGCACGTCGGCCAGCGCCATCAGCCGTGCCCGCGACATCCGGTCCGCGATGACCCCGCCCAGCAGGATGAAGACCAACTGCGGCAGCGCCTGACAGGCCAGCACCAATGACAGCCGGCCCGGGCCCGCCCCCGGCAGGGCGAGGACCGCGAACGCCAGCGCCACCCGCGCGAAGCCGTTGCCGAGTACGGAGATGATCCGCGCGCCGGCGAGCAGCGCGAACTGCCGCTCACGCCACAGCGGCGACCTGTCCGGGGGGAAGGAGGAGATCGTCACGGCCAGGGACTCTATGGGGCCGTCGGCAACTCCGGTTCGTATCCGGCCACTTCGCGGCCCGTCTTACCTTCTGCGCCTGGCCGTGATGAGTTCGTGCAGCGTGCGCTTCGTGACGCTGCCTCCGTATTGGTTGTCGATCAGGTCTCTGATGGAGTCGAGCAGGCCGGTCAGTGCGGTGGCGTCCAGGGCTCGGTGTCCGGAGAAGGTGCGCAGGAGGTCGAGGTATTCGGGGGCCGAGTACGTGATCTCCTGGGTGAAGCGCTGGACCTCCACGGTGTCGAGTTGCTCGGAGCGGTCCAGTTCGCCGGTGTCGGGGGTCAGGGTGGCCTCGTCCGGCAGGCGGAGGCCGGGCGGAGTGGCCGGGTCCCAGCGTTCGTAGCAGCGTTGGACCTGGTCGAAGAAGTCCCGGTCCCAGTTCCCGCCGGCGACGTGCTCGGTGGTGATGAGGGCGAGCATGCCGCCCGGGGCGAGGGCGGCTGTCGCCCTGGGCACCCGTACCTCGGGGTCGACCCAGTGGAAGGCGGTCGCGCTGACCACCAGGTCGAAGGGCTCCTTGGGCGGGGTCCACTCCTCGAAGGCGGAGACCTCGACGCGGGCGTTCGGGAACGGTCGCAGCTTGCGCCGGGCCAACGCCGCGAGCGCGGGCCCGAGCTCGACGGCCGTGACGCGGCAGCCCAGCCGCGCCAGGGGAAGGGTCAGCTGTCCCGTTCCCGGGCCCACCTCGAGGACTCGGCTTTCCGGGGACAGGCCGGCTTTGTCGGTCAGCGCCTCGAACAGCGCGGGCGGGTAACCGGGGCGGGCACGGTCGTAGAGCTCGGCATCCTCGTCGAAGACTTCACGCAGCATGGTCCAAGGCTAGGCCGCCGCCCTTTCCACCGGTATCCCACATCGTGGGCGATATTTTCACTTGGCGGACGTGAAGGGGCGTCTCCCACCGCATCGACTAGCGTCGTGACATGACCAGCAGCACCTCCCGCACCCTCGCCGACGCCCTCACCACCGGCACGGTCGTCCTCGACGGCGGCATGTCCAACCAGCTCGAATCGGCCGGGCACGACCTGAGCGACGAGCTGTGGTCGGCGCGGCTGCTCGCGGAGCGGCCGGAGGCGATCGTCGAGGCGCATCTCGGCTACTTCGAGGCGGGTGCGGATGTGGCGATCACGTCCAGCTACCAGGCGACCTTCGAGGGGTTCGCCAAGCGCGGCATCCCGCGGGAACGGGCGGCCGAACTCCTCGGCCTCAGCGTCGAGTTGGCGCGCGAGGCCGCCCGGCGCGCGCACGCGAAGGGCGTCAGGCGCCCGCTGTGGGTGGCCGCGTCGGTCGGGCCGTACGGGGCGATGCTCGCGGACGGCTCGGAGTACCGGGGGCGGTACGGGCTGAGCGTCGCGGAACTGGAACGGTTCCACCGGCCGCGCCTGGAGGTCCTTGCCGCCGCCGCGCCCGACGTACTGGCCCTGGAGACCGTGCCCGACACCGACGAGGCCCGGGCGCTGCTGCGGGCCGTGCGCGGGCTCGGTGTACCGGCGTGGCTGTCGTACAGCGTGGCCGGCGACCGTACACGGGCCGGGCAGCCTCTGGAGGAGGCCTTCGCCCTGGCCGCCGACGCCGACGAGGTCATCGCGGTCGGCGTGAACTGCTGCGCCCCGGAGGATGTGGCCGGGGCGGTCGAGACCGCCGCGCGGGTGACGGGGAAGCCGGTGGTGGTCTACCCGAACAGTGGCGAGGTGTGGGACGGGCGGGAGCGGGCGTGGAGTGGGCGGTCCTCGTTCACCGCCGAGCAGGTCACGGGGTGGGAGACGGCCGGCGCGCGGTTGATCGGGGGGTGCTGCCGGGTGGGGCCGGGGGCGATCGCCGGGATCGCCGAGTCGCTCAGGGGCTGAGGGTGCGACAAGGGTGCGGCGAGTTGCGCTGAGGTTCACCGAGGTGCGCTGAGGTGTGCTTGCGCTCGCGGACCGGCGCTCACTCGAACCGACTGCGCCGACTTGCGCCGACGCTGGCGTAACTCCCGTGAAGCACGGGCTCAATGGGGACTTCACGGGCGGGTGATGAAGTCCCCGTACTCGTCAGCCGATCACGGAGGCACCATGAGCGAGCCCACCGCCGAGCAACTGGACACCTACGTACGGACCCGCCTCACGCTGGCGGGTTTCGACCTCTCCCTGCTGCCCGAGGTCTTCGACGCCGACACGGGGGTGCCCACGCAGGCCCAAGTACTCACCTCCCTGCGGTCGTTCGTGGCGTCCACGCCTGGCGCGATATCCGGGTGGACCCCGCCGGCGGACAGTCCCGCCTACGCGCAACAGGCCTCGCCGCCGCTCATCTACCCGTCCATCACCGAGGCCTGGACCGGCAAGGCGGGCGACCGATGAGCCGGGCCCTCAACAGGCGGGTCTTCCTGGCGAGTTCGGCCGCCGTGGCGAGCGGGCTCGCCCTGCAGAGCGCCGCGCCCGCGAGCGCCGCCACCAGCGCCCCGCGCGTGCCCGACATCGACGTACGCAAGGCCGCCCAGCAGGACCCCTCCGAAGCCACCCTGGCCGAAGCCGTGGTCCTCATGCGGCGCGGAAAGCTGACGTCGGCGACGCTGACCGAGGCGTACCTGGAGCGGATCCAGCAGTACGACACCACGTACCAGGCGTACGCGGAGGTGACCGGCGAGACGGCGCTCGCGGCGGCGCGGAAGGCGGACCGGGGGCAGGGTGCGGGGGGTGTGCTGCGTGGAATCCCCCTCTGCATCAAGGACAACTACTTCACCAAGGGCGTGCCGACGCGCTGCAACTCGTACATCTTCGAGGACTTCGTGCCGGACGAGGACGCCACGGCCGTGGCCCGGCTGAAGGCGGCCGGCGGCATCGTCCTGGGCAAGGGGCAGATGGGGCCGCTCGCCACGACGCGGGCGACGCAGCCGAACGGGACGGTGACCACGGTCAACGCCTGGACACCCGACGATCCGAGCGTCGACCCGGGCGGCTCCTCGACGGGGCCCGCCTGCTCGGTGGCCGGACGCATGGCGTCGTCCTCGATCGGCACCCAGACCGGCGGCTCCATCGTGCTGCCGTCCAACCAGCAGAACCTGACAGGCCTGAAGCCCACCATGGGCCGGGTGTCCATCCACGGCATCATCCCGCTCACCTTCACCCGCGACCACGCGGGCCCGCTCGCGCGCGACGCCATGGACGCGGCGCTCATGCTCCAGGTGATGGCGGGTCCCGACTCCCAGGACCCGCGCACACTGGGACTGCCGGCCGTGCCGGATCTCGTCAAGGCGGCAACTCCCGTGGTGGCGAAGGGCGTACGGATGCGCCGGGCCACGAAGATCGGGGTCCCCGCCGATTTCCTGAGCGCGCAGAAGCAGTTGCGCGGCGCCTTCCTCGACACGCTCGACTCGATCCCCGGCGCCACGCTCGTCGAGGTCGCGTATCCCGCCGACTGGACCCTGCTGACCGGCACCTTCAACGCGGCCCGGCTCGCCGAACGCACCGAGCCCTTCCGGCACTGGCTGCGCGCCGACCCGGCCAAGTTCGGTGTCTCGCTGCTGACTTGGCTCCAGGGGCTGATGCTCTCCGGCGACGAGTGGATCACAGCCCAGCGGGCCAAGAACCATCTGCTGCGGGAGATCCTCGACGGGGTCATGGACCGCTGCGACGTGATCCTGCAGACCGGGCCGGTGCCGTTCGACATCCTGGGGCTGCCCGAGATCGCCTTCCCCATCGGCTTCGACGACAGCGGCGTACCCGTCGGGGCGATCCTCGGCGGTCAACCGTACGAGGAGGACCGGCTGTTGGAGGTGGCCGCCGCGTACCAGGCGGTCACCGACTGGCACACGCGGCGACCGGCCGACCCGGGCGCCGCCCTCACCATGAAGGCCGCGACCGCCCGGCCCCAGCTGTCGGCGGAGGAGGCGGCCGAGGCCTCCGCCTGACCTTCCCTTCCTCTCCTCTCGTCGCGCGCAACTCCCGCTGCTAGCCTCCGGCTCGGGAACCGGTTGCCATAGGTGTTGCCGCACTTCCCGAGGGGGCGGCCCCGGCGGCGGTGAAGTCGCCGTCCGGGGCGGAGGGATGGGGCCAGCGATGACGAGGAAGAGCACCACGGACACCGGGAGCCGGCGCACGATCCGGGACGTGGCGGCGCGCGCGGGGGTGTCCGCGTCGACGGTGTCGCGGGTGCTCGGCGGTGAGTACCCGGTGAGCACGACGACGCGTACCCGGGTGATGCGGGCGGTGCACGAGCTGGACTACGTCGCCGACGCCCGCGCCAAGGCGATCGCGGGGGCCGGCACGCCGACGCTGGCGTTCGTCCTCGACGACATCACCGGTCCGTCGTTCACGCACATGGCGCACGGTGTGGAGCGCGAGGCGACCCGGCTCGGCCATCTGTGCCTGGTGTGCAGCACGGACGGCGACGCCGAACACCAGCTGGAGTTCATCGACATGATGCGCGCCCAGCGGGCCGCCGCGGTGATCCTGGTCGGCGGAGCGGCCGACACCGCCGAGCACCGCGAGCGGATGGCCCGCATCGCCGACTCCCTCGCGTCGGCCGGGTCGCGGCTCGTCCTGTGCGGGCGCCCGCCGCTCGCGCCCGGAACACCGGTCACGGTCATCGAGTACGACAACGAGGGCGGCGCCTACGCCCTGTGCGCGCACGTCCTCGCCCAGGGCCACCGGCGGGTGCTGTTCCTCGGCGGCAAGGCGGACAACACCACGGCCCGGGGCCGCGAACGCGGTTACCTCGCCGCCCATCGCGACCGCGGCCTCGATCCCGACCCGGCGCTGCGCCTGTACGGCGACTTCACCCGGGACTCGGGCCACCGTCTGATGCGAGCCGCGCTGGAACAGGGCCTGGACTTCACGGCCGTGATCGCCTCCACCGACATGGTCGCCTCCGGCGCGCTGACCGCCCTGCATGAAGCGGGCCTGCGTGTCCCGGCGGACGTCTCCCTCGCCGGCTACGACGACATCCCCTTCGCCCGCGACCTCCACCCGCCGCTCACGACGGTCCACGTCCCCTACGAGGAACTGGGCCGCCTGGCCGTCCGCACCGCCCTCGGCCGCACCCCGGACGCCCCGGACGAACACCTTCTCCTGGGCACGCACGTGGTGGTGCGTGACTCGGTGGCGGAGCCGGCGGAAGGGCGGCGGTGAACGGGGCGGGCCGGGGCGGCGGCGGTCAGGCGGTGGCCCTGACGGCCGATTCGATGAGGCGGGTGGTGGCCGCCGGGTGGCTGATCATGGGCACGTGGGACGCGCCCGACACCTCGACGACGTGGGAGTTGGCCCGCTTGTAGAAGAAGCGCTCCAGCGCGGGCGGAATGGCCTTGTCCTCGGTGGCGACCATGCCCCAGGAGGGGATGGTGCGCCAGGCGGCGGCCTGGGTGACGTCGGTGAGGGACGAGGCGCTGAAGGGCCGCTGGGTGGCCTGCATGAGCCGGGTGGTGGCGAGGGGCAGGTCGGCGGCGAACGCGGACCGGAATGCGTCCGCCCGCAGATACAGGTCGGTTCCGGCGCTGCCGTCGGGGTTGGTGAAGGGGACTCCCTGGACGGAGTCGCCGATCAGGGAGCCGGGGTAGGTGTTGAGCAGGACGCCGAGTTGCTCGCCCTTGTCGGGGGCGAACGCGGCGATGAAGACCAGCGCCTTGACGTTGGGGTTGCCGGCCGCGGCGTTGGTGATGACGGCGCCGCCGTAGGAGTGCCCGACGAGGACGATCGGGCCGCTGATCGACGCGAGGACGCTGGCGATGTAGGGGGCGTCCGTGGGCAGGCCGCGCAGCGGGTTGGCCGGGGCGATGGTCTCGTAGCCCTTGTACTGGAGCTTGCTGATGACGTCGTTCCAGCCGGAGGCGTCGGCGAAGCCGCCGTGCACCAGCACGATCGTCGGCTTGGCGCCGGAGGTGCTCTGGTCGGCGGCCGCGGCGCTGGAGACGGCCGGGGTGAGGAGCGTGGCCGTCGCGGCGGCCGCTCCGGTGGCGATCGCTCTGCGACGGGTGAACGTGGGGCGAGCGGACATGCGGAAACTCCCTGGGTAGCGGACTGGGCCGGAAGTGTCACGCGCGGGCGGGGTGCCGCCTCGGCGAGACGGCGGCACGGCGGCGCCCGCGGCTTCTGGGACCTGTGGCGGAGGCTGATGTCACGGCCACCCCGCGTCTCCGCGGGGATCGGCCGGACAGGTCCTAGGAGTCGCCGTCGACGCCTTCGGCGGCCTGCGCGATCACGGCGGCCACCGTGGCCGGGCGGGAGACGTAGACGGCGTGGCTGCCCGGGGTCTCGGTGGTGGTCGCTCCGGTCCGCTCGGACATGGCGCGCTGGGCGGGCGGTGGGATCATCCGGTCGTCGGCGGCGACCAGGTACCAGGCGGGCTTGGTCCGCCAGGCCGGTTCGGAGACCGCCCCTTCGAGCGCGGCGACGCCCCACGGGACCTGGGAGTCGGCCATGAACGCCGCCAGCTTCTCGGGCACGTCGGCGGCGAACGATGCCGCGAACTTCTCCCGGTCGAGGAACAGGAACCCGTCCTTCGGCGGCAGGATCGGCGGGACCGGTGCGCCGGGCGGCGGGTCGGCGATCAGGGATGCGACCGACTCGCCCTTGTCCGGGGCGAACGCGGCGATATAGGCGAGGGCGGCGACGTTCGGGTGGTTGCCGGCCTCGGTGATGACGACGCCGCCATAGGAGTGGCCGACCAGCACGGCCGGGCCGTCGAGGCCGTCGAGGACCTGGTGGGTGGCGGCGACGTCGCCGGCCAGCGACAGCGTCGGGTTCTGCACGACGGCCACCCGGTAGCCGTCGGCGGTCAGTTGCTCGTGCACGCCCTGCCAGCCCGATCCGTCCACGAACCCACCGTGCACCAGCACGATGTTCCTGATCGCAGTCATGTTCACTCCTGACCTGGAGGGACAGGCTGGACGCCCGTCCGGTGCGGTCGAGTCAAGTCCTGCCGAAGCGGGCGGACCATGCAGAACAGCACGCAGAAGTTCCGCGCACATCGACTCAGGCGTGTCGGATGGGTCAGGGTTGGGCGGTCGCCAGGTCGTAGCAGCGGCGGTGCGCCTCGGCGTCGCCGATCGCCCCGAACACCTCCGCCGTGCGCGCGTAGGTCCGGCGGCTCTCCTCGGTCCGGCCCTCCTCGGCCAGCAGGGCCGCGAGCGTCTCCAGAGCGAGGGCCCGCATGTAGTTGGAATCGAACGACTCCATCGCCACTGTCGCCTCGGTGAGCGCGGTGATCGCTTCGGTGCGGCGGCCCAGCAGCCCCAGACACCCGCCGATGTCAGCCAGTGTGTACGGCCGCAGGTGCGCCGCGATGCTCGGCGTCATCCCGGATGCGTCGTCGCCGGCCAGGGCGAACGCTTCGCGGTATCGCTCCAGCGCTTCCTCGTGGCGTCCGTCGTCACGAAGACCGTTGCCGAGGTTGCTGAGGCTCGAATAGTACGAATCGGCGTCACCGAGGGACTTGAACATCTCCATCGCCCGCGACGCCGACACAACGGCTTCACCGCTCCTCCCGAGCTTGCGGAGCGCGATGGCGGTGTAGTGGTGCGACCAGGCGATCTGCACCGTGGCACCGCTGCGGGTGGCGAGGTCCAGCGCCTCGGCCGCGTGCCGCAGCATGGCTTCCGGATTCCTCAGCGGGATCCCCTGCACCCAGGCCAGATAGTTCAGCTGGGTCGCGTGCTGGGCGAGATCGCCGAGCGCGGCGGCGGCCTCCGCACCGAGGGTGAAGACCTCGTGCCAGTGCGGGCCGTGGACCCACCGGTCGGAGAACCAGTGCATCGACTCGGCGCAGTCGAGGACGGCGGCGTGCTCACCCCTGCTCGCCGCCAGCCGCATCGCACCCAGCCAGTTGGCCACGTTCACCCGCAGCCAGAGTTCGGCCTGCTCCGGTGCGGACAGGACTACGAGGTCGGCATCCGGTCGCTCGGGACGGCCGTAGGCGGGTTCGAACCACCGCCCGGCCGTCGTGGCCATCCGCAGCAGCCAGGACGTCACCCTGCCGGTGAGCGCGGCGCGTTCGGCCGCGGGCTCGTCCCGCTGCAGCCGGTCGCGGGCGAAGAGCCGCACGAGGTCGTGGAAGCGGTACCGGCCCGAGGTGCTGTCCTGCAGCAGGCCGAGGTCGACGAGTTCGTCGAGCGCGTCCCAGGCGTCCTCGATCGACATCCCGCCGACGAGCGCCGCGAGGGAGGCGTCGAAGTCCCGGCCGGGCACCACGGACAGCCGGCGGAAGACCCGCCGGGCCGGCACCGCCAGTTGTTCGTACGACATCCCGAACGCGTTGGCGATCTTGAGGTCGCCTGCCTTGAACTGATCGAGGCGTCGCTCCTCGTCCGACATCCGGGCGGCGAGTTCGAGGGCGCTCCATCCGGGTCTGCTGGCCAGCCGGTTCCCGATGATGCGCACGGCCAGCGGCAGCCCTCCGCACAACTGGGCGAGCTGGGCGAGCGCGGGCTCCCCGTCCGAAGCGGAACGCTCGCCCACGATCCCCGTCAGCAGCTGCGTGGCTTCGGCCGGCGGCAGAGGACCCAGGACGAGCCGGCGTACACCCTCGAGGCCGGCGAGCAACCGCCGGCTGGTGACCAGAACCCTGCCCGCGCCTTCGCCCGGCAACAGCGGGCGGACCTGGTCCTCGGAGGCGGCGTTGTCGAGCACGACCAGGACACGCCTGTCCCGCAGCAGCGAGCGGTACAGGGAGGACCGCCCCTGGGTGTCGGCCGGGATCTGCTGATCCGCGACACCGAGCGCACCGATGACCAGCACCAGGGCGTCATCGACGGCGAGCGGCCGCTGAGACATGCCGAACAGGTCGAGGAAGAACACTCCGTCGGGGAAGCTCGCCCGCAACGCGTGGGCGCAGTGGACCGCGAAGGTCGTCTTGCCCAGCCCCGCGGAGCCGGTGACGAGTCCCACCACAGGGGCGCCCGGGGGGTGTTCGGCGTGAACGAGGTCGTCGATCCAGGCCAGTTCCGCGTCACGGCCGGTGAAGTCGTCGACGGACCGGGGCAGTTCGCACAGCCCGGTCGGACGCGTCCAGTGATCCCGCAGGCGACCGTCCCGCGCCAGTTCGACGAGCTGCTTACGGGCGTCGCCCTCCAGCGCGAGCGCGTCCGCCACCGCCGTGACGGTGCGGTGCTGGGGCCCCTTGCTCCGTCCGCGCTCCATGTCCGACAACGTCCGGGCGCTGACCCCTGAGGCTTCGGCGAGCTGCTCCAGGGTCAGCCGCGCTGCGCGCCGATGGCGGCGCAACAACTCCGCGAGGCTCAAACGCTCGGCGATGAGGCCACTCCCCCTCGGCGGCATCGGGCCTTGACCCGCTGCGATCGGCTGCCAGCCTACTCGGGCGGCCAGGGCACGCGGAGAGTTCGCAGGCGTCCGACGCCTACGCCGGGTGCACGCGACGGCAGCACCGGGGCGCGCGCTGCCGCATGAGACCCGATCGAGGCGTCCCACAGGGCGAGTTCGCGGTCGCGCGGCCCGAGGACGGTGTGCGGGTCTCCGGCGCCGAAGACCCGGACCGGGTGCTTGGCGTCCCAGGCGGCCCAGCCCGGGTCGCCGTCGACCGCGAACCGCACCCATGCCGCGTGCATCTGGTCGGCGAGTTCCTGCGGTGCGTCCGGACCCGCGAGCTGCGCGGACTCCGGTACGTCGGGGGTGTCGAAGACGAAGCCGAGCTCCAGGGCGTGGCAGGCGCCGAGGTCGGGCACGTTCGAGGGCCAGGCGAACTCGTACACGTAGGCGGGGACTTCAGGGGTCCGGGAGTCCGCGAGGCGGTGCAGCGGTACGCGCAGGAGGTGGTCGGTGACCAGCTGGCCGACCAGGTCGGCGGTGCCCGCGTCCGGATGGATGGCGCGGTAGCCGCGGGGCACCTCGTGGCCGCAGTGGCAGCGGGCCATCGCGCCGGCCAGGGCGACGGGGCCGAGCTTGTCGACCCGTTCCAGGAGGCCGCCCGGCACCAGCCACAGCCGGTACTCCTCGCTGGTCCAGCCGAGGAGCAGGCCGACGCCGGGCGCGGCGCCACCCTCGACCAGCGCCTCCAGCGGATCGCGCGGGACGAGGTCGCCGTCGACGACGATGCCGAACGCGGGCCCGCCGAGGACGGGGCTGCTGAGTCTGCCCACGTCGGCCTGGGTGCGCAGCAGCAGGTCGCGGTCGACGGCGGCGAACGCCTCCGCTGTGGCCGGGATCTTCAGCCGGGTGGCCATCCTGCGCACCATCCGGCGTACCTTGTCGCGGTCGCTCGCCTCGGGCGGCCCGCTCTGCAGGACGGCCCGGTGGAAGAGTCCCTCGGCGCGCGGACTGGCCAGCAGCGCCCCGATGCTGATGGCTCCGGCCGACTCGCCGAAGACGGTCACCCGGTCGGGATCGCCGCCGAACTCCGCGATCGACTCGCGCACCCACTCCAGGGCGGCGAGCTGGTCGCGGAGCCCCGGGTTGGCGGGCGCGTCCGGGAACAGGCCGTAACCCTCCACGCCGAGGCGGTAGTTGATCGAGACGAGGACGACGCCGTCGCGGGCGAAGTTGCGTCCGTCGTAGACGGGCACCGCCGAGGAGCCGCGGACCAGTGCCCCGCCGTGGATCCACACCATGACGGGGAGCCGGGCGCCGGGGCCCGGCTCCGGCGTCCACACGTTCAGGTTGAGACAGTCGTCGCCCGGCACGACGGGGTCGGCGAGGAGCCGCGCGAATGCCTCGGAGTACGGCGGCTTGGGCGGCGTGGGCCCGAAGGCACCCGCGTCCCGCACACCGTCCCAGGGCTCGGGCGGCACCGGTGGCCTGAAGCGGCGCGGGCCGAACGGCGGAGCCGCGTACGGGATGCCGCGGAAGACGGCGATCCCGTGCTCGTATCTGCCTCGTACGTCCCCGTGTGGCGTCCTGACCACGGGATCCGTCGACTCTGCCGCCGCTGCCGTCATCTGCCCACCAGCTCCTCGCCGCCCGTGAACCGTTCACATCAGAGCATCACATGATCTCCCGGTATTCCTGCGGACGTCGCTATTTGGCGTACATCACCGTGCCGAAGCCCAGCTGGTCGAAGCCTCCGCTGGCCGTGCCGTAGTCACCGCCGCCGCCCTCGGGGCGGACGCTCTCGGCCATGGCGGTGATGTAGGGGACGGACAGTCCGCGCCGGCGGGCGTAGTGGTAGTGCAGGATGTCCCAGACCGGCCGGACCTGGCCGCGACTCGCGGACGAGATCACGGTCTGCGACTGCTGGGCGCAGTTCTGGCCCGTGCCCCAGGTGTACGTCGTGTAGGGCACGTCCTGGCCCAGGTTGTACTTGGCGACGTACTGGGCGGCCTTCATGATCCGGTTGCTGTCGTAGCCGTACAGGTCCTCGCCCTGGGACCAGGCCATCTCGCAGAACGAGGCGATCTGTCCCATGCCCATCATGGTGTGGCCCTGGTCGCGGCCCGACTCCTGCCACTGGGCGAGGCCCTGGCTCTCGTACACGAAGGGGACGGCGTGGGTGATGGAGCCGTTGCCCGCGCCGGTCTTGAAGTAGTTGACCGCCTGGTCGTACTTGGCCGCGTCGTCGCAGAGGATGCCGATGGCCAGGATCGAGTTCATGTTGCAGAGATCCCAGTTGGCCCAGTAGTTGGTGATGCAGGCGTCGTTGTGCCCGGTGAGGAACTGGTTGTTGAGCGGGTAGAAGACGTTGAGCATCATCGTCTTGAACCGCGCGAGGTCGAATCCGCTGTAGCCGCGCATGAGTTCGGCGGCGTTGGCGAACTGGTAGCCGTAGATCCCGGCGGCCAGGAAGCGGTCGGCGTTCCCGGTCACCGAGGTCAGCGTGGCCGACCAGGCGTTGAGGATCCTGACGGCCGCGTCGCCGTTCGCGGTCGTCCCCGCGATCTTCCAGCGCAGGGCGTTCTGGTAGGCGGCGTGGATGTCGTTGTAGAGGATGCCGTAGTTCTGGCCCGTGCCGCCGCGGATGATGGTGGCCTGCGGGTTGGGGTTCCAGGTGGCGGCCGAGTGGCCGTTGGCGGTGAGGCGGTTCCAGCCGGAGAGCCACGGGTCGTCGCCCGCGGCGACCCGTACCTTGGCGCGGTTGAGTTCTCCGTAGGCGTGCAGCATTCCGGGGTGGGTGAAGGTCGCGGGTGCCGCGTGTGCGGCGGTGCCTACCGAGGCGCCGACGGCGAGGGCGGCTGTGAGACCAGCCGCCGTCGTCAGCAGGCCTCGACGGCTCAACTCTTTTGCCTGGCCTTGCTCGTGGGGGTTGGTGCGGCTCATGACTGCGCATCTCCAATCCAGTGGGGATGGATCTACTCGGTGATGGAACTCCTAGGGGGTGTCCGGGCTCGCGGTCACCGAGCCCGCCGCCTCTGCGGTCGTTATGAACTTCAGGGCCTTCACGTGCTCGTTGGCGTACATCGGCACGTAGTCCGAGGTGACGAACCAGCTCGGCTTGGTCATCGAGTCGGCGATCACCGTGCCGTTGACGACGAGGTTCTCGAAGGTGATGTTCTGGATCAGGCGGTCCTTGTCGTAGCCGATCAGCAGCGCGGTGCCGGCGTGGGTGCCGGTGTAGCTGAGGTCCTTGATGTGGACGCCGTCGATGCCGCGGCCCGCCGAAGTGTTGTACTTCTCGTTGAACATGATCCGCATGTTGATGAGCTGGCCCTCGCGGAAGTCCTCCACGCGCATGCCGTCGACGCGGACGTTCCTGATGAGGTTGCTGTCGCCGGGGTTGAGGGCGAGGACGCCCTGGTAGAGGATCTGCGGTTCGCGGTGGTCGCAGACGTCGATGTTCTGGAAGGTCAGGTTCTCCAGGACCTCGGGGGCGTCGGTGTTGCCGTGCGTGCCGACGTTGATGGGGTGCGCGACGTCCGCCCAGAGGGTGGAGTTCCTCACCGTGATGTCGCGGGTGTCGCCGTAGTACTCCCAGCGGTGGGTGTAGATGGCGATGCAGTCGTCGGCGTTGCGCATGAAGACGCCGTCGATGGTGACGTCGCTGCTGGAGAAGATGTCGATGCCGTCGCCCCAGGCCTTGGAGCTGAAGGAGCCGAGGCCGGTGATGGTGACGCTCTCGGACTCGGCGACCGTGACCGCGTAGCCGTCGGGGTTGAGCATCGTCACCGCGCCGATGGCGATGTTCCTCGACCCCTCGACGGTGCAGCCGCCGCCCGGTGACGCCCAGATCACTCCGCGCCCGGCGAGCCCCGCGTTCGCCACGTCCTTGAAGTGCACGCGGGACCTGAGCACCGCGCCGCCATCCAGGTAGACGGTCCTGCCCGAGGGGACGGTCACGACGCCGCCTTCGGTGGTGTGCAGGCCGGGGCCGAAGTAGAGGACGTCCGGGTCGTCGGGCGCGGGGCGGTCGGTCTCCAGAGGGCGGGCGAACAGGTGCAGCGCGTCGAAGACCTCGTCGTTGACCTGGACGACGAGGTTGCGCGGCTCGGTGAGCTCGAACCGTACGGTGTCGGCGCGCAGTTCGGGCTCGATGCCGTACGAGTCCGGACGGATCCGGGCCTTCCGCATGCCGCCCTTGACGTAGCCGACCTCGACTTCGACGGTGTCCGCGAAGTCGAAGAACGCTAGGGACGAGTTCTGGATCTGTCCGGCGCCGGTGGCGGTGCTGATGAGGTTGAGGGTGGCCAGGTAGGTGCCGAGATTCTGCCAACTGCCGCCGGGTGTACGGACCTTGACGGTGTAGCTCGCGTTGGTCGGAGCGCCGTCGGGGACGGGGTAGGTCACGAGCCGGGGGGCGCCTTCGGCTTCGGCGGCCTGGGCGGTCGTACGACGAGACGTGGACGTCCTCATGCCGGGCTCCTTGTGCGGAAGGATGCGGAGGGATGCGAGAGAGCGGGAGGGGAACTCCTACGGCTGATCGCGCAGTTCGAACCAGTCGAAGTCCGCGGAGACCCGGGTCCCGCCCAGGTCCTGGACGCAGACCCCGACGAACGCGCCGGTGAACCGCAGCCGGCTCCCGTAGTCGTCGGAGAGCTTGCTCGCGTCCAGGGCCGGGCCCACCTGCCGCCAGTCCGTCCCGTCCGGCGAGGCGGAGAAGCGGAGGTCCGCGCCGTCGAAGCGGGCCCGGAGGTGCACCAACGGCCAGTCGTCGGTGGACAGTTCGCTGTCCGGAAGCTCGCGGTAGGTGCCGTCGTCGGTGAGGACCACACCCAGCGTCCGGCCCACGCCCTCGACGTGCGTGAGCCGCAGGTAGTAGTGGGTGGACGTGTCGTACCAGCAGACCAGGCCGGCGAGTTGGCTGAAGTGCGCGGGGCGGAAGTCGAGGACCGTCGTCGCCTCGCAGTGCATCGAGGTGAGCGGCCGTGCGACCAGGCTCTGATCGAAGCGCGAGTGCAGACTCTGTCTGCCGCGCAGCCGCAGGTGGCCCGGCCGCTCGGCGAGCGTGAGCCAGTCCGGGGCGGCGGGCGTCCGCAGCGTGCCCCAACCCCCTTCCAGTACAGGCGCGTTGAAGTCGTCGAGCACGGCGGACGGCTCGACGGGCCCCGGCTCCACCCCCGTGGGCGCCGGAACCTCCACACTCGGTCTCCGCCCCCCGTCCGCCAGCCGCAGCCACCCCTCCGGCGTCCAGGTCACCCGCTGGAGGCAGGTCTCCCGGCCCAGGATGCAGCGCGGCCCCTCCTCGGTCTCTACGGGGCGTGAGGCCAGGTGGGCGAGGTACCACTCCCCCTGCGGGGTCTGGACGAGCTCGCCGTGCCCAGCCTTCTGCAGCGGCCACTCGGGGTCGTCGCGGGTGGTCAACAGCGAGCCGTCCGGGTCGAGTTCGTACGGCCCTGCCAGCTCACGCGAGCGCGCCATCACGATGCCGTGGTTCCAGCCCGTACCGCCCTCCGCGAGCATCAGGTAGTACCAGCCGTCGCGCCGGTAGACGTTGGGGCCCTCGATCAGCTCCTCCCGCGTGAGGATCGTGCGGGGCTGCCCGATCAGAGCCCGCTTCCCGGCGTCGTACTCCTGGAGCAGGATCCCGGCGAAGGACGGGTGTCCCTCGCGGGGATCCCACTGGATGTTGAGCAGCCAGCTGCGGCCGTCCTCGTCGTGGAAGAAGGACGGGTCGAAGCCGGAGGAGTTGAGGAAGACCGGCTCCGACCACGGGCCCTCGATCGCGGGGGCGGTGATCAGGTAGTTGTCGACGTCCTTGTAGGGGTGCCCGATGGTCCGCACGATGCTGTGGACCAGCCAGAACAGGCCGTCGTGGTACGACAGCGAGGGCGCCCACACTCCGGCGGAGTCGGCGACTCCGCGCAGGTCGAGCAGGTCGGTGCGGTCCAGGAGGTGACCGGCCGGTTCCCAGTGGGCGAGATCGGTCGAGCGGTGCACGGGCACGCCAGGGAACCATTCGAAGCTGGAGGTGGCGAGGAAGTACTCCGCGCCGACGCGCACGATGCTCGGATCCGGGTGGAAACCGGGCAGTACGGGGTTGCGGATGCGGCCCACGGTCATGCCGCCACCCGTATCCCTTGGCCGGCTTGGTACTTCATGCCCTCACCCCTTTCTGTTCCACGGCCCGCATGTTCGGCATTTCGAAAGTTTCAATGTTCGGGAATTCCGTGAATCCCCGCTTCTTCACTCCGTGTTGAGGCGGGCTTAATGTAGAAAGCGGTTGCTACGCGGTCAATGTTTCCGTCGCGTGAGCAGCCTTATTCGAAACTTTCGGGGCCCCTCGGGGGCCGGAGCGGCGGCCTTCGGGCGGGCCGGAGGGGTGGACTCCATGGTCCGTACGGGAAGCGTGGCCGGGCCGACGCTGGCGGTCGTCGCCCGGGAGGCGGGGGTGTCCGTGCCGACGGCGTCGAAGGTGGTCAACGGCCGGGAGGACGTGGCGCCGGAGACGCGCCGCCGGGTGACGGAGGCCCTCGACCGCCTCGGCTACGTCCGCAGACCCCGCTTCGAGGCGTCGAAGGCACCCGGTCTGGTCGACCTGGTGGTGCACTCCCTCGAAAGCTCCTGGTCGGGTGCGGTGCTGCACGGCGTGGAGGGGGCGGCGCACGACGCGGGCCTGGAGGTGGTGGTCTCGGCCGGGCTGACCCGGACCAGGGGCGGGCGCCCCGAGCGCGGCTGGCTGGACAAGCTCACCACCCGGGGCTCCTCGGGGGTGTTGTTCAACCTGGCCGAGCTGACTCCGTCGCAGTACGCCTGGCTCGACCAGCACCGCATTCCCTTCGTGATGATCGACCCGGTCCACGAACCGCCGCCGGGTGTCGTGTCGGTGGGAGCGGCGAACTGGCAGGGCGGCCTCCTGGCGACGGAGCATCTCCTCTCCCTCGGCCATGAGCGCATCGCCGTCATCGGCGGCTACCGCCGCAAGATATGCAGCAGCGACCGCATCGCCGGCTACCGCTCCGCCCTCGCGTCGGCCGGGATCCGCCACCGCCCCGAATACATCCGCTACGGCAGCTTCGACGAAACCGTCGCCCACTCCCGCATGCTGGAACTCCTCGACCTCCCCGAACCGCCCACCGCCGCGTTCGTCTGCTCCGACAAGATGGCCCTCGGCGCCTACCAGGCCCTGGCCGAACGGAAGTTGAACGTCCCGGACGACTTCAGCGTGGTCGGCTTCGACGACCTCCCCGAGTCCCGCTGGGCCACCCCCGCACTCACCACCGTGCGCCAGCCGCTCTCCGAGATGGCCGCGACGGCACTGCGCCTACTGGTCCGCCTGATGGCGGGCGACCAGCCGGAGGGCACCCGCACGGAGCTGTCGACCCGCCTGGTGGAGCGGTCGAGCACGGGCCCGGGGCCGGTGGCCCAAGAGGCAGCCGCCCAGGTGATGCCGCCGAGCAGATGCGCCCGGAAGTAGTACCACTCGCCCGTGAACTCCCGGACAAGCGGCAGGTGTTGGGTTGGACTTGGGCTCGTTGGCAAAGCGCGAGGCCAGGACCTCAGGAAACGTCCTTCCGCAACGACGCGATGAGACGGTCGAGGTCTCCGCGTGCCGTGTACGTACGGATCGGGTCGATGTAGTCGCGTGACTCGATGATCTGACCGTCCCGGACACGCATGACGAAGACGCAGGGCACCTTGGCCAGAGAGTCGTCCGGCAACGTGAACTCATAGGCGAACTCGGCGACGATCACTTCCGGATCGGCGGTCTCGTGAACGACGACATCGACGACTCGCCTCTTCGGCAAGAACTCCCGAACTTCCGGCGGCACCGTGAAGTGCTCCTGGAGCACACGCCGACTCGTCAACGGCTCGGACTCCGGCGTCGCCATCGGATGCCGGACATCGGTGACCTCGGCATACAGGTCGGGCAACTCGTCGAAGTTCCCGCCGGCGACCCCATGAACAAGCCGGAGAAACACCTCTCGCGGACTCGGACTCACAAGACCTCCCCAAGCAATACGCACAGGCAGTTGGTGATCACTATCCCCTGATCCATCGGTAGATCTTCGGTAGACCTTGCCGGGCTCACGGGTCCGACCGCGCAGACGGCCCTGATCGCCCTGCGGGGATGCCGCTCAACCACCGGCCCCCACCCCGTTGTCGGGCGCCCCGTCCCCGACCGGGGGCAGGTCGCCGCGCTCCACCGGTTCGGTGGCCGCCGCAGGTGCGGACGGCAGGAGGGCGGTGAGTTCGGCGGCGTCGGGGTGGTGGGCCCCGAGGGCGGCCTCGTGCAGGACGTCGCGCTTCACCGTGGCCGTGTCTCCGACGACGCGAATCACGTACCCGTCGCCCGGCACCAGGTAGTCGTGCTGCCCGCCGGAGCTGCGGTACCAGGCCTTGCCGTCGCGCGCGCAGGTGACGGTCTCGCCGGACGCCTCACCGACCGGCCGCTCCGGGCAGTTGTCGGCGGTCACCGTGCCCCGGTCCACGTACAGGTGGATCTGGGCACCGGTCTTCTGCGACCAGTACGCGCTGGAGAAGCCGTCGTTCCCGTACACGCCGACCGACTGCTGAGCGACGGTGAAGCCGGGCGCCTCGATGACGTAGACGAGCTCCGGGGCGACGCCCAACGCCTTTGCACGGGCGCTGAGTTCGGCCGGGTCGGCAGCCGCCCCGGCCTTCTCGTCACCGCACGCGACGAGCAGCATGGGCAGGAGCAGCAACGGCAGCGCGCGTACGGAACGGGCGGGTACGGAACGGATCATGCGCCCATCCTGCCGCACAGGTGTTCCACATGCCCCGCAAAGAGAGGCAGTCCGAGCGCCTCGCGCGTCAACGCGGCCAACAACACCGGTTGTTGAGTCGGATCGACCCCGGCACACACACCGACTCCGCAACAATGCGTGCATGTCCGACGACTGGCAGCGACAGATCCAGGCACTCCATGAGGAGTTGCTCCACCGCGACGACCCCGCCGCCTGGGTGCGTGAGGCCGACGCGATGGAGGCCTCCCGGCGTTATCCCCATCTCGCCCTGCGCGGGCCGGTGTTCGGGGTCGCGGTGCAGGACCCGGCGGCGGGGCCGGGGTGGCGCCTGCTGAAGCCGGTGGTGGACGGCATGCCGCAGATGGCCCGGGACGGGCTGAACTCGCATCTGTGGTTCACCGCGAAGGACGACACCGACGACCCGGCCGTACGGCGGGAACTGCTGGCGGCCGTGGCGGTCCTGGAGCGGGATCCGGCCGACGAGGTGGAGGCCTGCGGGGTGCGCTACCGGGTGGTGCGCGGGGACGAGTTCGCCCGCGTCGGGGACGACGGCCTGGAGCCGCCCCGGCCCACCGACCCGGAGCCGGTGGAGCGGTCGTGGCAGCGGCAGGTGCGCGACACACCCTCCCCGGACGTCGGTTTCGCCCTCGACCCCGACCACGCGGACGGCCCGGCGGCGGGCGCGCTGAAACTGGGGCTGCGGGACTTCGCGTACACGGGCTCCCGCTTCCCCGCCGACGTACGCGCGGACTCCGGGCGGGCGGTGGCCACCCATCCGAACGTCGTCCTGCTGCCCACCGGCTTCAGCCTGGCCGAGCGCGGCGAACACGGCTGGCGGCCGAGCGGCGCCCTCATGGCCACCCCGCACGACGCACGGCGCATGTTCTACGACGGCATGGCCGAGATGTGGGCGCTGCTGTACCGGTTCGACGACGCCAAGAAAGCCAGGTACGCGAAGGCGGCCGAGGAGTACCGTGCGCTCGGCCGCGCCGACGAGTTCCGCGTCGACGACCGCGTCTTCCGGATCTGCCGCGTGGAACGCGTGCTCCGTACGGGCCCCGCCGGCCCGGAATCCCCGCGCCCCTCGGACGTCGACGAGTACGGCCCCACGAAGATCCACCCGACGATGGACGAGACCGGCGCCTTGACCTACGAGTGACGGCGAGTCACGCAGGCCTTCCGCGCGTCACGGTTCGCTCGGCCCCTGATCCAGCCGGTACGGCGGATAGACGTCCGTCAGCAGTGCCGCGTACGCCATGACGCGGACCACCCAGCGGTGCAGCCCGATGTTGAGGTCGTACATGCCGCGCGGATAGCGGCCGGTGAACAGCAGCGAGACACCCGCGTAGAGGGCCAGCAGGCCCGCCAGTCCGCCCGCGAAGCGGAAGCCGCCCGCGAAGACGGCGGCCACGAACAGCTGCGGCAGCACCAGGAGCCACCACTTGACGAGAACGAGGCCACGGGAGAGCTGTTCGGCGTGGGCCACGTCCAGGTGCGCGGGATAGTCGGGCACGTCCGCCAGCGTGAAGGGCGGATAGCGGTCGGTGCCGAGCGAGCCGTACCCGTAGTACGCCACCCGCCAAGTCCAGCGCAGCACACCGACGTTGAAGTCGAACAGCGCGCGCGGATAGCCGCCGGTGATCAGGATCGCGAAGAAGGCGATCACGGTGACGACCAGGAAGGCGATCCAGAGGAAGACCAGGGCGACGTAGTGCGGAATCGCGAGCAGCCATTTGACCAGCCACAGCCAGCGGGACAGGGCCGGGTCGTACTCCGTCTCCAAGGTGACCGGACTCTTGGGGTAGTCGCTCAGCGCGGTGGTCACGTGGGCCATGTCGTTCCCCTCTCCCCCGCGGACGCGGAGCAGATCCGTCCGCTTTCACCGTATACGGGCCTTTCTTCCGTGTACAGCCGAGCGGCGAGCCCCGCAAGGTCCCGGGCCCGGACCGTGTCCGATTCGTTCAAGACCGGCCGCCGACGCCCTGCCTACCGTGGCCGCATGACTCCACGATTCGATGTGATCGGCCTCGTCGTCTCCGACATGGCCGCCTCCCTGGCCTTCTACCGTCGCCTCGGGCTCGTCTTCCCCGAGGGCTCCGAGGATCAGCCGCACGTCGAGGCCGAACTGCCCGGCGGGCTGCGCCTCGCACTCGACACCGAGGAGACGATCAGGTCCTTCCACGCCGGTTGGCGACCCCCGGCCGGCGGCGGCCGGGTCTCGCTCGCCTTCCTCTGCGACAGTCCGGCCGAGGTCGACTCCGCGTACGACACCCTGGTCGGCGCCGGCCATGAGGGCGAACTCAAGCCGTGGGACGCCTTCTGGGGCATGCGGTACGCGGTCGTCCAGGACCCGGACGGCAACGGCGTGGACCTGTTCGCACGACTGCCGGAAGCCAAGTAGGCCGTCGACACTAGGGGCGCCCGAGCAGCTCCCTCAGCGTCATCCCCGCCAACTCCCTTACGTCCCTCGCGAGATGGGCCTGATCCGCGAACCCCGCCCGGACCGCCGTCTCCGCGAAGGGCACCCCGTCGCGTGCGAGGGCAAGTGCCCGTTGGAGCCGCAGTACGCGGGCGAGCGTCTTGGGCCCGTATCCGAACGCGGCCAGTGAGCGGCGGTGCAACTGGCGTGCGCCCAGACCGAGTTCGTCCGCGACGGCGGCGACGGGGCGGCCCGTCTCCAAGGCCGACACGACCTCCCGCAGCAGCGGGTCGGAGGGTTCCGCGTCGGCCGCCCGTTCCAGCGCGACCTCTTCGAGCGCGCTCACGGGGTCGGCGGCCGAGTCGACCCGCGCGGTGAGGTGTCGTACCTCCGAAGCGGGCCAGAGGTCGGCCAACTCCACGCGTTGATCACGGAGTTCGTGGGCGGGTACGCCGAGGAACGCAGGAGCGGTGCCGGGAAAGAAACGGACGCCCGCCCAGCCGCCAAGGGCCCCCTCCGGGACGTACGCGCGCGTGTCCGGCCCGGCGACCAGCAGCCGCCCCTCGGTCCACAGCAGGTCCATGCACCCGTCGGGCAGCACGGGCCGCGCACCGGAGGCGGCCGGGGTGTTCGTCCACACCACGGCACCCGGCAGCCGGGACGCCCTCTCCGCGTACACGTACGACACGCTACGCCGCCCGCGTCCGATGCTCCTGCGGACTGACCCCGTACACCCGCTTGAAGGCGCTGGACAGCGCGAACGAGCTGCCGTAGCCGACCTGGCGGGCGATCGCGCCGATGGTGTCCTCGGTGTCGCGCAGCCGGTCCGCCGCGAGGGCGAGGCGCCAGCCGGTCAGGTACGTCATCGGGGGCTCGCCGACGAGTTCGCTGAAGCGGCGGGCGAGGGCCGCGCGCGAGACGCCGGCCTTGGAGGCGAGGGTCGCGACCGTCCACGGGTGGGCCGGGTCGTCCTGGACGAGCCGGAGCACCCGGCCCACGACGGGATCGGCGAGGGCCTGGTACCAGGCGGGTGCCTCGGCCTCGGGGCGGGAGAACCAGGACCGCAGCGCGGCGATGACCAGCAGGTCGAGCAGCCGGTCGAGGACGACCTCCTGGCCGGGTTCGTCGCGGACGATCTCCTCGGCGAGGATGTCGGTGAGCGCGCACTCCCACATGTCGGCGGTCAGTGTGAGGAGCGGCGGCAGCGCGTCGAGCAGCCTGCCGCTGATCTCGCCCTGCATCATGTACGTCCCGATCAGCATCACCGCCGAACCGTCGAGCCGGTCGCCCCAGCTGCGTACGCCGAGGTCCCAGTGGCCCTTCATGGAGCGCCCGTCGGGATAGCTGCACTCACCGCCCGGCAGGATCACCGCCTGCGGGACCGTCCCCGGGGCGTCGGCCACGGTGTACGGGTCCGGGCCGCGCGCTATGGCGACGTCGCCCGCGCCCAGCCGCACCCGCTCTCCCCCGTCCGCCGTGACCCACGCGTCACCGCGGACCAGGAGCATGATCGTCAGGGGGGCGCGGTCCTCGACGCGGATGCCCCAGGGCGGGTCGAAGCACGCACGGATCATGAAGGCGCCACGGGCGCGTGGGCCCTCCAGCAGGCCTGCGAGAGCGTCCATGGGGCCAGCGTAGACGCGCACATATGGGAATGAGCGGTTCAGCGATGGTTCCTTGCGGCGCACGGAAGTTCACTGGCCGTATGACGGAAAACACGGCACGTGCGAATGACATGACGGTACTGGTCACCGGGGCCACCGGACGCACCGGCAGCCGGGTCGCGGAGGCCGCGCGGGCGGCCGGGTTCACGGTGCGGGCCGGGTCCCGCTCCCAGGGCACCCGCTTCGACTGGGCGGACCGCTCGACCTGGGCGGACGCCCTGCGCGGCGCCGACGCGGCGTATCTCGCCTACCCCACGGACGTCGGCTCCCCGGAGGCCACCGAGGCCGTCGGCGCCATCGCCCGGGAGGCGGTCTCACTCGGCGTACGGCGGCTGGTGCTGCTGTCCGCGCGGGGCGAGGAGCGGGCGCTCGCGACCGAGGAGGCCCTCAGGACGTCGGGCGCGGACTGGACGATCGTACGAGCGGCCTGGTTCGCGCAGAACTTCAGCGAAGGTCCGCTGGTGGAGGGGATGCTCCACGGGGAGCTGGTGTTCCCGGCCGGTGAGGTGCAGGAGCCCTTCATCGACGTACGGGACATCGCGGACGTCGTGGTGGCCACGCTGACCTCGGGCGACCGGTACGTCGGGCAGGACATCACCGTCTCCGGGGCCCGGCTGCTGTCCTTCCGCGAGGCGGTCGCCGAGATCTCTGCGGCGACCGGCAGCGAGCTGGCGTACATCCCGGTGACCGCGCGACAGTACGGGGACACCCTGGCCGGGTTCGGGGTGCCGCAGCAGGAGGTCGACCTCCTCGTCGAGGTCTTCGAGGACCTCCTCGACGGCCACAACGCCCACCTCTCGGACGGCGTCCAGCAGGTCCTGGGGCGCGAGCCGCGGGACTTCACCGACTTCGTACGGGAGAACACGGCGGCCGGAGTCTGGAAGGCCTGAGCCCGCCCGGCGGTGTCATTCGCCCGACGGCGGCACGTCCCCGTTCTTGTGCTGCGGGTGGTGCGTGCTCTTCACATGCGTCCGCAGCCGGGAGGTCACGTCCTCCGGCGGGAGGAAGCGGGACCAGCGCTCCGGGAACTCGGAGGGCATGTCCGGGTCGTCGGAGTCGTCGAACTCGGCGTCGTACGAGCGGGACGCGGCGACGCGGGCGACGTACTCGGCGACCTGGGCCTCGCGCAGGCGTTCGTTGTTGGCGCGAGCCGCCGCCGTGGCGGCGGCCGGCCAGACGCGGTCGATGGCGGCGTTCACGGCGGCGCCGACCAGGACCGCGAACGCGGACACGCCAATCCACAGGAGGACGGCGACGGGCGCGGCGAGCGAGCCGTAGATCGTCGGGCCCTCGACCGTGTTGGTCAGGTAGATACGGAGCAGGAGGCTGCCGAGGACCCACATGCCGAGGGCCACCAGGGCACCCGGCACGTCCTCCACCCACGGGGACCGCACCGGCACTGACACGTGGTACAGGGTCGTCAGGAACACGACCCCCAGGACGATGACGACCGGCCAGTACAGGATCTGCACGACCGTCTCCGACCACGGCACGATGTTCACCACCGCGTCCGGTCCCGCCACCATCAGCGGCAGCGCGATCGACCCGATCAGCAGCGCCACGATGAAGAGCAGGAACGACACGATGCGGGTCTTCACGATCCCGCGGGTGCCGTCGAGGCCGTACATCACGGTGATGGTGTCGATGAAGACGTTCACCGCGCGCGAGCCCGACCACAGGGCGAACAGAAAGCCGAGCGAGATGATGTCGGGGCGGCCGCCCTTCGTCACGTCGTGGAGGATCGGCTCGGCGATGTCGTGCACACCCTTGTCGGACAGGACCGTGCGGGCCGCCTCCAGGATGTTGGTCTCCAGGCTGGCGATCGTGTCGGCGCCGGTCCATGCGTCCACATAGCCGAGCAGGCCGATCATGCTCAGCAGCAGCGGCGGCACGGAGAGCAGCGTGAAGAACGCCGCCTCCGCTGCAAGACCCAGGATCCGGTACTCCATGCACGAGTTGACCGTGTCCTTGAGCAGCAGCCAGGCGGTCCTGCGCTTCGACACGTTCCGGTACAGCGCGCGAGCGCGGTGAAGACGACCCGAGGGAGGCCGTTCAGGTGTTTCTTTTGCCTGGTGCACGTCCTTACCGTATCCGTATGCCAGCCACCACCCACACAGTGACCAACCAGCCTCCACCCCTGGTCGGATATGACGTCTTTGCCGCCGACCGGGCCCTCGTGGAGGCGGTCGAACGGCACCTCGAACCAGCTCTCCTCGACGAGGCGCGCGACGAGCTCACGGCGCTCGGCCGCACGTCCGGTTCCGCCCAGGTACAGGAGTGGGGCGTGCTGGCCAACGAGAACCCGCCCAAGCTCCGCACCCATGACCGCTACGGCAACCGGATCGACGAGGTCGAGTTCCATCCGTCCTGGCACCGGCTCCTCGGCAAGGGGGTGTCGGCCGGGCTGACGTCGGCCTGGTCGCGGCCCGGCGGGCATGTGCGGCGCGCCGCCGGTTTCGTGGTCTGGACGCAGGTCGAGGCCGGCAACGGCTGCCCCCTGTCGATGACCCACGCGGCGGTGCCCGCGCTGCGCACCGACCCGGCGCTCGCCGCCGAGTGGGAGCCGCGGCTCACCTCCACCGTCTACGACCAGGAGTTGCGGCCCGCCGCCCAGAAGGCCGGTGCGCTCTTCGGGATGGGCATGACGGAGAAGCAGGGCGGCAGCGACGTACGCGCCAACACGACCGAGGCACGGCCGCTCGCCGAGGACGGGACGTACGAGCTCACGGGCCACAAGTGGTTCTGCTCGGCGCCGATGTCGGACGGATTCCTGGTCCTCGCGCAGGCCCCCGACGGGCTGACCTGCTTCCTGGTGCCGCGCGTCCTGGCGGACGGCACACACAACGTGTTCCGCATCCAGCGGCTCAAGGACAAGCTCGGCAACAGGTCCAACGCGTCGAGCGAGGTCGAGTTCGACGGGACCTGGGCGCGCCGGGTCGGGGACGAGGGGCGCGGGGTGCGCACCATCATCGAGATGGTCGCCGCGACCCGGCTCGACTGCGTGCTCGGCTCGGCCTCGCTGATGCGGCAGGCCGTCGCGCAGGCCGTCCACCACAGCACCTACCGCGAGGCGTTCGGCGGCAAGCTCATCGACAAGCCGCTGATGAGGAACGTACTCGCGGATCTGGCCCTGGAGTCGGAGGCCGCGACGACGCTCGCGCTGCGGCTCGCCGCCGCGTACGACGACGGGAGCGAGCAGGAGCTGGCGTTCCTGCGGCTCGCGGTGCCGGCCGCCAAGTACTGGGTGACCAAGCGGTGTACGCCGGTGGCGGTCGAAGCGCTCGAGTGCCTGGGCGGCAACGGGTACGTCGAGGAGTCCGGCATGCCGAGACTGCTGCGCGAGTCGCCGCTCAACTCGGTGTGGGAGGGCGCGGGCAACGTCCAGGCGCTGGACGTACTGCGGGCGCTCCAGCGGGAGCCGGGGGCGCTCGACGCGTATCTGCGGGAGGTGGGGCGGGCGCGGGGCGCCGACCACCGACTGGACGGGGCGATCAAGAACCTGCTGACCGAACTCGCCGACCTGGAAGGCATCGAGGGCCGCGCCCGCCGTCTCGTCGAGCGGATCGCACTGGTGCTCCAGGGTTCACTGCTCGTCCGGTACGCGCCGCCAGAGGTCGCCGACGCGTTCTGCGCCTCACGCCTGGGCGGCGACTGGGGTTCGGCCTTCGGGACGCTGCCGCACAGTCTGGATCTGGCCACGGTGGTGGAGCGGGCACGGCCGGTTTCCTGAACGGCTCGGCGGCCGGTTTCCTGACCCGCTCCCGCGGGGACGGTCCTCGAATACGAGGTTCGCCGCGCTGATACGGGGGTGGTGCTGCGCCGACACGGCACCACCCCCGCTTTCAGGCCCCGTTCAAGGAGCACGACGCCGCACGGGCGACGTCATTGTCATTTTCTAGGAACCTTATGACCGTTGGCGAGAGTTGCAGACCGTTGCATTCCTTTGTGTACCTTGCGCGAACATCCGGCGTCCGAGGCCGAGAGCAGGCACGATGTGGGATGACGGCGGCGTCACAGCTTGTACGCGGTACTGGTTTCGGGAGTGCCCAGTGAAGACCACATCGTTCAACCCTGCCCGTTTCGCTCCCTTGGACGCGTCCGAATCTGCCCGGCGTCTGCAGGAAACCTGGGCCGCGACGCTCAGAGGCGACCGCTCCCCGATCGCGCCCCGTCCCGTGATCGGACAGTCATGGCAAAGAGTGAAACGTTTCGGCGTACAACCCGAACAGGGCACGGGCAGCGTCCTGTTGCAGGCCGAGGAGATCGAGCACCGCCGCACCTCGACCGCGCTCGCCGACGTGATGCCGGTCCTCAGCGGCGGCCTCGGCTCGGTGGCCGACGCCTCCCTGCAGATCATGGTGGTCACGGACGCGGAGGGCCGGGTGCTGTGGCGCGAGGGCAATGCGGGCGTGCTGCGCCGGGCCGACACCATCTGCCTGGAGGAGGGTGCCGCCTGGAGCGAGGACACGACGGGCACCAACGCGATCGGCACCGCGCTGACCGCCGGGGCCGCCGTCCAGGTGCACTCGGCCGAGCACTTCGTACGCACCCTGCACAACTGGACCTGCGCCGCGGCGCCGGTGCACGACCCGCGCGACGGGCGGCTCCTCGGCATCATCGACGTGAGCGGGCCCGACAGCACCTTCCATCCGGCCACGCTCGCGCTGGTCGACTCGGTGTCCCGGCTGGCCGAAAGCGAGCTGCGCACCCGGCATCTGGGGTCGATCGAACGGCTGCGCGCGGTGGCCGCGCCCATCCTGTGCCGGCTGGGCGGCAGGGCGCTGGTCGTGGACACCCACGGCTGGCTCGCGGCCGTCACCGGGATGCCGCCCATCGACCGGGTCCCGCTGCCCAACTCCTTCGGCGCGGGCCGGTACTGGCTGCCGCCCCTCGGAACCTGCGTCGCCGAGCCGTTGCCCGGCGGCTGGCTGCTCCGGGTCACCGAGGCCGACACCTCGGGGTGCGCGAGCCGGGTGGTCCTCGACCTCGGTGAACCCCGCCGGCCGTCCGCCACCGTCGCGGGCGCGGCGGGCAGTTGGGCCCAGGACCTGAGCCCACGCCACGCCGAACTGCTCTACGTGCTGGCCCTCCACCGCCGGGGACGCAGCGCGGCCGAACTCGCCCTCGACCTCTTCGGCGACCCGACCCGTACGGTCACGGTGCGCGCCGAACTGTCCCGGCTCCGCCGCCGGTTCACCGGCCTCCTCGACCACCGCCCCTACCGCTTCCGCGAGGAGGTGGAGGTCGAGGTGATCCTCCCGGACGACCCGGTCGACCTGCTGCCGCAGTCGACGGCACCCGCGGTGGTGGGGGCCCGCGTGAGCGGGAGGCATGAGGGACGCCAGTGAGCGGGGCCGCCCGTTCGGCGCCTCCGCCCGCACCTCCGAACCCTCACCGCATATACATTTCGTCAGTTTTCGTAAGTTTTCACCAGTGTCTTCCGGGGTATTTGACCTGGCCCGTGGGTCTCTGCCGTAGCATCCCTTGACAGGCCACCCCACCCGCCTCTCCGTCAACGCACGGATTGTGAGAGGCAGTTGGCCTACGTCGGGAGGACGCATGAGGCAGCGCGGCAGGCACCGTCGTCGTAGGAGGGGTCAGGCGCTGCGCGCCACGCTGGCCGGAACCGCCCTCGCTCTCACCGCGGCAGCCACCCTGATCAGCACCTCCCAGGCCACGGGGAGCGGAAACCCCGGCGCACTGGCCCCGCTCACCTCCTCGTCGGTGGCCGGAAAGCTCGGCCTCCAGGAGAAGCTGGTCTCCGAGGGCACGCTCGACACGCTCACCCGGCGGATGGGCGGCAACGTCGGTGTCGCCGGCATCCTCGACAGCGCCGACCACTTGATGCGGAACGAGGGCGACTGCGACGACTCGGAGCGCGCGGCGCTGCCCGTCGAGCCGACGGCCACGCGCGCGTACTGCTGGGACAGCGCAGACGCGAAGGCCCGGCAGTGGCTGCCGCAGTCCGTCACGACCTCCGGGGACGCCTACGAGGACGCCACCTGGGTCGACCGCCGGGTGATCCTGGCCGGCTGGACGCACGAGGACCAGCAGGCCGCCGACGACTCCCGGGCGGGCGAGCCGACAAGTGACGAGGGCCTCGCCCGGATCGCCTTCATCGACGCGACCGACCCGGACGCCCTCACGTACCGCTACGCCCTGCTCGTCGCGCCCCAGGACGGCGGCAAGGACTTCGAGGCGGTCCGCTCCCGCCTGGGCGGCATGGTCTGGTACCAGGACAAGCTGATCGTCACCGCCCGCAACGGGACCGCCCTGCTCGCCTTCGACCTGCGCCGCATCCTCGAGACCGATGTGAACAGCGCAGCGATCGGCAAGGTGAGCGGCGGCTACTCGGCGGACGGCTACCAGTACGTGATGCCGGCCATCGGCTCCTACGACCTGACCGGCGGCGCGTGCAGCCCGGTCGACGACCACGCCGTCCCCTGCTTCGGTTCGCTCTCGCTGGACCGCACCTCGAGCCCGGACAGCCTGGTGGCGACCGAGTCGTCCGTCCCCGGCGGCAGCGACCGCACCCGCGTCTGGCGGTACCCCTACAGCACCGCGTCCGACCGAACGGGACTGCTCGCCGCCGACTCCAAGGGCCGTGTCGACGTGGACGAGGCCTACGAGACCAAGGCCGCCGGAGTGTCGGGTGTGCTCTCGCACACACCGGACGGCGGTGACGAGCCCGAGTGGTACGTCGCCCAGACACCGGCCGACAACGGCAGGAACGGCACCCTCTGGCGGCAGACGGACAGCGGAGCCAAGGCGGCCACATGCACCACGGACCAGTCGTACGCCTGCTGGGGCCTGCACACCTCGTCGCTCTCGTACTGGCAGGAGACGGGTGAGCTCTGGACGCTGACCGGGACGGTGGCCGCCGACACCGCCTCCGGGCGCGTGCTCTACGCGGTTCCGCTGTCCTCGGTCGACGGTTCGCTCGAATAGGCGCCCCCGTGATTCCCTGACCGGCATGAGCAACGTCACTGTGACCACCTGGTCCCTGGAGCAGACGGCCGCGACCGACCTGCTCCCCGCGATCGCCCCCGACGGGGACGTCCGGATCGTCCGCGCCGAGGTCCCCTCCCCCGAGTTCAGCCGCTTCCTGTACGCCTCGGTCGGCGGCGACATCCGCTGGACCGACCGGCTCGCCTGGTCGTACGAGCGGTGGCAGGAGTACCTGGACCGGCCGGGCGTGGAGACCTGGGTCGCATACGACCGGGGGACGCCCGCCGGGTACGTCGAGCTCGACCCCCAGGACGACGGTGTCGTGGAGATCGCCTACTTCGGCCTGATACCCGCCTTCCGGGGGCGCCGGATCGGCGGGCACCTCCTCAGTCACGGTGTGGCGCGGGCCTGGGACCTGGCCGAGCGCGGGTCCGGGCGGACGGAGACGAAGCGGGTCTGGCTGCATACATGCAGCAAGGACGGGGAGCATGCGATGGACAACTACCTGCGGCGCGGCTTCAAGCTCTTCGACACCAAGGTGGAGGAGGAGCCGGAGGTGGCCGCACCCGGCCCCTGGCCGGGAGCTCGGGCCGTCTGACACGCGGCTGGCCTGCGGCGTACGGGCTCGTCGCCGCGCCGCGGCCCGGCGAAGGGCCCGGTCATGTGACCGACAACACCCTCGTCTCACGATCCGGGACAAGGGTGTCCACATGGTGGATGACGGTGGACTGTCCTGAGACCCCCATGACACGCTTCCGTCATGTCTGGAACTGGGATTGCCTTGGTGAGTCGGCGGCACGTCGACCTCGGCCGCATGTCCAGCGCCATCTGTCCGACGGGCTGACAGCCCCGGCACGGCCGGCATTTCCCCGTTTACCTCCCCTGCGCGATGAGGCGCACGCACTTATGCGTGCGCCCGTTTCCGCAGGTGTGAGCCGCTCTCCTTCCTGTCCCGCAGTCCCGAAGGACGTATCAACCATGGCCGCCACCCCGCAGAATCCCGCCGCAGCGCCCCGCCGCAAGGTGAGCCGTCACCGCGGTGAGGGTCAGTGGGCCGTGGGTCACTTCACCCCGCTCAACGGCAACGAACAGTTCAAGAAGGACGACGACGGTCTCAACGTGCGGACACGCATTGAGACGATCTACTCCAAGCGCGGCTTCGACTCGATCGACCCCAACGACCTGCGCGGCCGGATGCGCTGGTGGGGCCTGTACACCCAGCGCAAGCCCGGGATCGACGGCGGCAAGACCGCGATCCTGGAGCCGGAGGAGCTGGACGACAAGTACTTCATGCTGCGGGTGCGCATCGACGGCGGGCGGCTGACCACCGAGCAGCTCCGTGTCATCGGCGAGATCTCGCAGGAGTTCGCGCGCGGCACCGCCGACCTCACCGACCGGCAGAACGTGCAGTACCACTGGATCCGTATCGAGGACGTCCCGGAGATCTGGGAGCGCCTCGAAGCCGTCGGGCTTTCCACGACCGAGGCCTGCGGTGACACGCCCCGCGTCATCCTCGGCTCGCCCGTCGCCGGCATCGCCGAGGACGAGATCATCGACGGCACGCCCGCGATCGACGCGATCCACCGCCGGATCATCGGCAACAAGGACTTCTCGAACCTGCCCCGCAAGTTCAAGTCGGCGATCTCCGGCTCGCCGCTGCTCGACGTGGCGCACGAGATCAACGACATCTCCTTCGTCGGCGTGAACCACCCCGAACACGGCCCCGGCTTCGACGTCTGGGTCGGCGGCGGCCTCTCCACCAACCCGAAGCTCGGCCAGCGCCTCGGCGCCTGGGTCCCGCTGGACGAGGTCCCGGACGTCTACGAGGGCGTCATCTCGATCTTCCGCGACTACGGCTACCGGCGGCTGCGCACCCGCGCCCGCCTGAAGTTCCTGGTCGCCGACTGGGGTATCGAGAAGTTCCGCCAGATCCTGGAGGACGAGTACCTCAAGCGGAAGCTGGTCGACGGCCCGGCGCCCGACCAGCCCGTCGCCCGCTGGCGCGACCACGTCGGTGTGCACCGGCAGAAGGACGGCCGCTTCTACGTCGGCTTCGCGCCGCGCGTGGGCCGGGTGGACGGCACCACGCTCACGAAGATCGCCGAGCTGGCCGCCGCGCACGGCTCCGGCCGCCTGCGTACCACCGTCGAGCAGAAGATGATCGTCCTCGACGTGGCGCAGGAGCAGGTCGACTCGCTGGTGGAGGGTCTTGAGGCGCTCGACCTGACCGTCAAGCCCTCCTCCTTCCGGCGCGGCACGATGGCCTGCACCGGCATCGAGTACTGCAAGCTCGCGATCGTCGAGACCAAGGCGCGCGGTGCTTCCCTGATCGACGAACTCGAGCGCCGCATCCCCGAGTTCGAAGAGCCGATCACCATCAACATCAACGGCTGCCCGAACGCCTGCGCCCGGATCCAGGTCGCGGACATCGGTCTCAAGGGCCAGCTGGTCCTGGACGACGAGGGCAACCAGGTCGAGGGCTTCCAGGTGCACCTGGGCGGAGCGCTCGGTCTGGAGGCCGGTTTCGGCCGCAAGGTCCGTGGCCTGAAGGTCACTTCGGAGGAGCTGCCCGACTATGTCGAGCGCGTCCTCAAGCGTTTCCAGGAGGAGCGCGAGGACGGCGAGCGATTCGCCGTCTGGGCGACCCGCGCCTCCGAGGAGTCCCTGTCATGAGCGAGCGAGCCGCCCCCTTCTACTGCCCCTACTGCGGTGACGAAGACCTTCGTCCGAGTGAGGAGGGACACGGCGCGTGGGAATGCGCGGCGTGCAATCGAGCCTTTCAGCTGAAGTTCCTCGGGTTGCTGTCCCGGGGGCTCAAGCGAGAAGACGGTGGAGGGGCAGAGATATGACGACGATTCAGGAAGAGCGTACGGACGAGGACTTGAAGAGTCTCGCCGAGCAGGCGGGGCGCGATCTCGAGGACGCGTCCGCCCTGGAGATCCTCCAGTGGGCGGTCGCCACCTTCGGCAAGAAGTTCTGTGTGACCTCCTCCATGGAGGACGCGGTGGTCGCCCACCTCGCCTCCCGCGCCCTCCCCGGCGTGGATGTCGTCTTCCTCGACACCGGCTACCACTTCCCGGAGACCATCGGCACCCGGGACGCCGTCGAGGCGGTGATGGACGTCAACGTCATCACGCTCACCCCGCGCCAGACGGTCGCCGAGCAGGACGCCGAGTACGGCCCCAAGCTGCACGACCGCAACCCCGACCTGTGCTGCGCGCTGCGCAAGGTGAAGCCCCTTGAGCAGGGGCTCACCAGGTACAGCGCCTGGGCGACGGGCCTGCGCCGCGACGAGTCCCCGACCCGGGCGAACACCCCGGTCGTCGGCTGGGACGAGAAGCGCCGCAAGGTCAAGATCTCGCCGATCGCCCGCTGGACGCAGGACGACGTCGAGGCGTACGTCGCAGAGCACGGCGTACTCACCAACCCGCTGCTGATGGACGATTACGCCTCCGTGGGCTGCGCGCCCTGCACCCGCCAGGTCCTCGAAGGCGAGGACGCGCGCGCCGGCCGCTGGGCCGGACGCTCGAAGACCGAGTGCGGGCTGCACTGATGACCGCGACCACGAAGACCGTCGGTACGACCGCGACCGCCGAGAACCCCCAGATTTCCCAGGAGAACCAAGTGACGACCGGAGCCACCGTCTGGCTCACGGGTCTGCCGAGTGCCGGCAAGACCACCATCGCGTACGAACTGGCCGGGCGACTGCGCGAGGAGGGCCACCGCGTCGAGGTGCTCGACGGCGACGAGATCCGCACGTTCCTGACGGCGGGCCTCGGCTTCAGCCGCGAAGACCGGCACACGAACGTGCAGCGCATCGGCTACGTCGCCGACCTGCTCGCCCGCAACGGCGTGAAGGCCCTGGTCCCGGTGATCGCGCCGTACGCCGACAGCCGCGAGGCGGTGCGCAAGCGTCACCGGGTCAGCGGGGCAGCGTACATCGAAGTGCATGTCGCGACACCGGTCGAGGTGTGCAGCGAGCGCGATGTGAAGGGCCTGTACGCCAAGCAGGCCGCGGGCGAGATCTCGGGGCTGACCGGGGTCGACGACCCCTACGAGGCGCCCGAGTCGCCCGATCTGCGCATCGAGTCGCACACCCAGTCCGTGCAGGAGTCCGCGGCCGCGCTGCATGCGCTGCTCACCGAGAGGGGTCTCGCATGACGACCGTCGTGACTGTCTCCCAGGAGACCGGCAGCCCGTACGCGCTGTCCCACCTGGATGCTCTGGAGTCCGAGGCGGTGCACATCTTCCGCGAGGTGGCGGGTGAGTTCGAGCGGCCGGTGATCCTCTTCTCCGGCGGCAAGGACTCCATCGTCATGCTGCACCTCGCCCTGAAGGCCTTCGCACCCGCCGCGATCCCCTTCACGCTCCTGCACGTCGACACCGGACACAACTTCCCCGAAGTCCTGGAATACCGCGACCGCGTCGTCGCCGAACACGGCCTTCGCCTCCACGTCGCCTCCGTCCAGGACTACATCGACCGCGGCCTGCTCCGCGAACGCCCCGACGGCACCCGCAACCCGCTGCAGACCGTGCCGCTGACGGAGAAGATCCAGTCCGAACGCTTCGACGCCGTCTTCGGCGGCGGACGCCGCGACGAGGAAAAAGCCCGCGCCAAGGAACGCGTCTTCTCCCTCCGCGACGAGTTCTCCCAGTGGGACCCCCGCCGCCAGCGCCCCGAACTCTGGCAGCTCTACAACGGCCGCCATGCACCCGGCGAACACGTCCGCGTCTTCCCTCTCTCCAACTGGACCGAACTCGACGTCTGGCAGTACATCGCCCGCGAAGGGATCGAGCTGCCCGAGATCTACTTCGCGCACGAGCGTGAGGTCTTCAAGCGGTCCAACATGTGGCTCACCGCGGGTGAGTGGGGCGGCCCCAAGGACGGCGAGACCGTCGAGAAGCGGCAGGTCCGCTACCGCACCGTCGGCGACATGTCCTGCACCGGCGCCGTCGACTCCGACGCCACCACACTCGAAGCCGTCATCACCGAGATCGCCGCCTCCCGCCTCACCGAACGCGGCGCCACCCGCGCCGACGACAAAATGTCCGAGGCCGCGATGGAAGACCGCAAGCGCGAGGGGTACTTCTAACCATGACCAGCACCACCGAACCCACCGAGCCCTTGTCGGTCGAGCAGTTGTCGGCGACCACCCTGCTGCGCTTCGCCACCGCGGGGTCCGTCGACGACGGCAAGTCCACCCTCGTCGGACGCCTGCTGCACGACTCCAAGTCGGTCCTGACCGACCAGCTCGAGGCCGTCGAACGCGTCTCGCAGAGCCGCGGCCAGGAAGCACCGGACCTGGCGCTGCTCACGGACGGCCTGCGCGCCGAGCGCGAGCAGGGCATCACCATCGACGTCGCCTACCGCTACTTCGCGACCGCGCGCCGCCGGTTCATCCTCGCCGACACCCCCGGGCACGTGCAGTACACGCGGAACATGGTCACCGGCGCCTCCACCGCCGACCTGGCCGTCGTCCTGGTGGACGCCCGCAACGGAGTCATCGAGCAGACCCGCCGGCACGCCGCCGTCGCCGCACTCCTGCGCGTCCCGCACGTCGTCCTCGCCGTCAACAAGATGGACCTCGTCGAGTTCAAGGAGTCCGTCTTCGCCGCGATCGCCGAGGAGTTCACGGCGTACGCCTCCGAACTGGGCGTCCCCGAGATCACCGCGATCCCGATCTCGGCGCTCACCGGCGACAACGTGGTGGAGCCCTCCGCGAACATGGACTGGTACGGCGGTCCGACGGTCCTGGAGCACCTGGAGACGGTCCCGGTCAGCCACGACCTGACGAGCTGCCACGCCCGCCTGCCCGTGCAGTACGTGATCCGCCCGCAGACCGCCGAGCACCCGGACTTCCGGGGCTACGCGGGTCAGATCGCGGCCGGAACCTTCCGCGTCGGCTCCCCGGTCACGGTTCTGCCGTCCGGGCGTACGTCGACGATCGCCGGGATCGATCTGCTGGGCACGTCGGTCGACGTCGCCTGGACCCCGCAGTCGGTGACCCTCCTCCTGGAGGACGACGTCGACATCTCGCGCGGCGACCTGATCGTGCCGACCACGGACGCTCCCCCGATCACGCAGGACGTCGAGGCGACCGTCTGCCACGTCGCCGACCAGCCGCTCACCGTCGGCCACCGGGTGCTGCTCAAGCACGGCACCCGCACGGTCAAGGCGATCGTCAAGGACATCCCGTCCCGGCTGACCCTCGACGACCTGTCCCTGCACCCGCACCCCGGACAGCTCGTCGCCAACGACATCGGCCGCGTGAAGATCCGTACCGCCGAACCGCTGCCGCTCGACTCGTACGCCGACTCGCGGCGCACCGGCGCGTTCATCCTGATCGACCCGGCCGACGGCACCACGCTGACCGCGGGCATGGTCGGCGAGTCGTTCGCCTCGCCGGAGCCGGTCAAGTCCGAGACCGACGACGACGGTTGGGACTTCTGACGTGAATCTCGGCAGAGACTTCTACTCCACGTTCGCGAAGGAGGGCGGCCGCGTCGGCAGCGGCGCCCTCGGCAGCGGGCAGGGCGGAGTCGCGCGATGTGCGCGATGACGTACGCGCACCGCTTGCGCGCCCGGTCCCCCCACCCGCCGTCTCGGACACGACGAAGACCTGCCGACTTCCCGGCCACGACCTGAACCCCGTGACCGCCGGGCCAACGAGAGGAACCCCTCCCGTGCCTGCCATCCGCTCATCCGCCTTTCGGCGCACCGTCGCGGCGATAGCCGCGCTCCCCCTCCTCACCCTCGCCGCCTGCGGCTACGGCTCCGAGTCGAAGGACGAGGGCACCACGAAGGTCGCCGCCGGATCCGAGAAGATCGACGGTCTCGACTCCGTGAAGATCGGCTACTTCGGCAACCTCACCCACGCGACCGCGCTGGTGGGCAACCAGAAGGGCTTCTTCCAGAAGGAGCTCGGTGCCACCAAGGCCAAGTACGCGGTCTTCAACGCCGGCCCCTCCGAGATCGAGGCGCTGAACTCCGGCTCCATCGACATCGGCTGGATCGGCCCCTCGCCGTCCATCAACGGCTACACCAAGTCCAAGGGCACGAACCTGCGCATCATCGGCGGCTCGGCCTCCGGCGGTGTGAAGCTCGTGGTCAACCCGGACAAGATCAAGTCCCTGAAGGACGTCAAGGGCAAGAAGATCGCCACCCCGCAGCTCGGCAACACGCAGGACGTGGCGCTGCTCAACTGGATCTCGGACCAGGGCTGGAAGGTCGACGCGGAGAGCGGCAAGGGCGATGTGTCCGTCGTCCGCACGGACAACAAGGTGACCCCGGACGCCTACAAGAACGGCTCCATCGACGGCGCCTGGGTGCCGGAGCCGACCGCGTCCAAGCTGGTCGCCGAAGGCGGCAAGGTGCTGCTCGACGAGGCGGACCTGTGGCCGGACAAGAAGTTCGTGATCACGAACATCATCGTGTCGCAGAAGTTCCTCAAGGAGCACCCGGACGTCGTCGAGGCCGTGCTGAAGGGTTCGGTCGAGACCAACAAGTGGATCAACGCCAACCCGGACGAGGCGAAGGCCTCGGCGAACGCGCAGCTCAAGATCGACTCCGGTAAGGAGCTTCCGGCGGATGTGATCGACCCGGCGTGGAAGTCCATCCAGTTCATCAACGACCCGCTGGCCTCCACCCTCAACACGGAGGCGGAGCACGCGGTGAAGGCGGGTCTGCTGGAGAAGCCCGACCTTGCCGGCATCTACGACCTGACGCTGCTCAACAAGGTCCTCAAGGCCGAGGGCGAAAGCGCGGTCGACGACGCCGGTCTCGGCGCCAAGTAAGCCCGGATCCCGATGAGTTCCCAGGAGGTGACGACCATGGCCACCACACTCGCCAAGGCTGCCGACGGCGCCGAAGCAGTGAAGCATGCCGCCCGTATCGAGCATGTCTCGAAGTCCTTCGCCGGGCCCGCCGGGCAGCAGCTGGTCCTCGACGACATCACCCTCGATGTCGCACCGGGCGAGTTCGTCACCCTCCTGGGGGCCTCGGGCTGCGGCAAGTCGACGCTGCTGAACCTGGTGGCGGGGCTCGACGCCCCGTCCGCCGGCAGCATCTCGACGAACGGCCGCCCTGCCCTGATGTTCCAGGAGCACGCGCTCTTCCCGTGGCTGACCGCGGGCAAGAACATCGAACTCGCCCTGCGTCTGCGGGGTGTCGCGAAGGACGAGCGCCGCGACAAGGCCGAGGAACTGCTCGGACTCGTCCGCCTGAAGGGCGCGTACGGCAAGCGCGTGCACGAACTGTCCGGCGGTATGCGGCAGCGTGTCGCGCTGGCCCGCGCACTCGCGCAGGACAGTCAACTGCTGCTGATGGACGAGCCGTTCGCTGCCCTCGACGCCATCACGCGGGATGTGCTGCACGACGAGCTGACCCGTATCTGGCGCGAGACGAACGTGTCGGTGCTGTTCGTCACGCACAACGTGCGCGAGGCGGTACGGCTCGCGGAGCGCGTCGTGCTCCTGTCCTCCCGTCCCGGGCGGATCGCGCGCGAGTGGACGGTGGAGATCCCGCAGCCGCGCCGCATCGAGGACGCCGCCGTGGCGGAGCTGTCCGTCGAGATCACCGAAGAACTGCGTGGGGAGATCCGCCGTCATGGCCAGCACTGAGACCAAGACCGACGCGGTCCCCCGGGACACGCACGACCTCTCCGGTCTGGAGGCGGGTCTCGACGCCCTGGAGACGACCCAGACGGGCCGCACTCCCTTCCGGCAGACCTTCGTGCAGAAGATCCTGCCCCCGATCATCGCCATCGCGCTGGTGCTCGTGGTGTGGCAGGCGCTGGTCTCGTTCAAGATCGTGACCGACCCGAGCAAGCTGCCCTCACCGGGCGCCGTCTGGGACCAGATCGAGCAGGCCTGGCTGGAGGGCAAGCTGCTCGGCTACATCTGGACGAGCGTCTCGCGCGGCCTGGCCGGCTTCGTCCTGGCGCTCGCCATCGGTACCCCGCTGGGTCTCCTGGTGGCGCGCGTGAAGTTCATCCGTGCGGCGATCGGCCCGATCCTGTCGGGCCTGCAGTCCCTGCCGTCGGTGGCCTGGGTGCCGCCGGCCGTGATCTGGCTGGGCCTGAACAACTCGATGATGTACGCGGTGATCCTGCTCGGCGCGGTCCCCTCGATCGCCAACGGCCTGGTGTCCGGCATCGACCAGGTGCCGCCGCTGTACCTGCGCGCGGGCCGCACGATGGGCGCGACGGGCCTGCGCGGCACCTGGCACGTCGTCATGCCGGCCGCCCTTCCCGGCTATCTGGCGGGCCTGAAGCAGGGCTGGGCGTTCTCCTGGCGCTCGCTGATGGCGGCGGAGATCATCGCTTCCTTCCCGGACCTGGGTGTGGGCCTCGGCCAGCTCCTGGAGAACGGCCGCAACAACAGCGACATGGCGACCGTCTTCCTCGCCATCCTGCTCATTTTGTTCGTCGGCATCGCCATCGACCTGCTGATCTTCAGTCCGCTGGAGCGGTGGGTCCTGCGCAGCCGCGGTCTGCTGGTGAAGAGCTGAGCCGACCATGCGCCAACAGCCGGTCCTTCTGGTCATCGCCCACGGCAGCCGCGACCCGCGGCACGCCGCGACGGTGCACGCCCTGGTGCGGCGGGTACGGGCACAACGCCCCGGCGTCCGTGTCGAGACCGGCTTCCTGGACTTCAACATCCCGTCGGTGAACGGGGTGTTGGAGTCCCTGGCGGCCGAGGGCGTACGGGACGTGGTCGCCCTCCCCCTGCTCCTGACCCGCGCCTTCCACGCGAAGTCGGACATCCCGGCGGTCCTGCACGCCGCGCCGCGACAGCTCCGCATCCGCCAGGCGGAGGTGCTCGGCCCGTCGCCGCTGCTGCTCTCGGCCCTCGAACGGCGTTTGTACGAGGCCGGGTTGACGCCGGCCGACAAGTCCTCGACCGGGGTCGTACTGGCCTCGGCGGGGTCCACGGACCCGGAGGCGATCGCAGTGATCGCTGAAATCGCGCGGGAGTGGCGGCACACCGGCTGGTGCGCCGTGCGACCTGCGTTCGCCTCCGCGTCGGGGCCCCGCACGGAGGAAGCCGTACGCGAGCTCCGCGCCCTGGGCTGCGCCCGGGTCGCGGTCGCGCGCTACGTCCTGGCGCCCGGCTTCCTGCCGGACCGCATCGCACGGGGGGCCGCCGAGGCGGACGTACTCGCCGATGTGCTCGGTCCGGCGCCTGAGGTGGCACGGGTGCTCCTCGACCGGTACGACGAGGCGTCGCTGCCGGCGCTGGCCGCGGTGGGCTGAGCAGAACGGCTCTGGCGGCGGGGGCTGAGAAGACCGGCGGTCCTACCGGTGTGCGTCGCCCACGGCGGCCCGCCGCGGATCCCGTCCGCTCGCCGCCAGCGCGCGTTCGAAGGCGGGCGCGTCCTCGGGAACGGCCACCGGGTCGGCGAAGCCGTCGTACTGGCGGTAGAGGGCACCGTGCGTCTCGACGACGTCCAGGACGAGCCGCCCCGCGCCGTCCGAGACGCGGAACTCCTGGCCGGTGGCGGTCGCGACGTCCCAGCCGTGGACGGCCGTCTCCTTGACGATCATCGCGGCGAGCTCGGTGGCGGCCATCTTCGCCATCCCGAGGTCGACCTCGCCCTCCCACACGGAAGGGTCCTTCCATGCCGCGACGGCACGGTCCAGCTGGGCCGCGTACGCCTCGGCCCAGTCCGGGTCGGCCGTGAAGTCGCGCCCCGTCAGCTCCTCCGATAGCTGTTCGCGCAGCGCCCGGTGCTCCATTCCGTGCGAGGTGTAGAGCACCCAGTGGTTGACCAGGGTGCGGAGGTCCCAGTCCGCGCAGGGGGTGGGACCGGTCAGTGGGCTGCCGGCGGCCGTGACGCCGCGTGCGACGCGGGCGGCTTCGGCAGCGCATTCGGCCATGTACGGGTACACGCTGTCTCGGTTCATGCGTCCCACGCTAGGCACCCGGCCCGCGCCCCTCTTGAACAAACGCGACGCCGGGTTGACCTTGCCCCCGGGACAGACCCGAGGGTGCTCGTCATGGACCTCTACCTGACACAGAGTGCGTACAGCGACCCGGGCGACCTGGACACCGGTGACCTGCCACGCGATCCCGGCCGACTCGCCCACCTCGTAAGGGAATTGATCATCCACCGGCTGGAGGGATGGCGCTTCGGCCACGTCATCCCGGACGAACGACTGCACGTGGACGCCGAGGCGCGGTACGTGACCGAGCTGCTGCGGATCCTGCGGGAGCGCCGGGACGCACCGCTCACCCGGCCCCGCGCACCCGGGGAAAGGTTCGTCGGCACCTGCCGGGACTTCTCGCTGCTGCTGTGTTCGCTGCTGCGGGCCACGGGGACACCCGCGCGGATCCGCGGCGGCTTCGCCACGTACTTCATCGAGGGCTTCCACGAGGACCACTGGATCACCGAATACACCACGCCGGACGGAAGTTGGCGGCTCGTCGACGCCCAGGTCCTGCACGAGTCGTACGACGTGCCCTTCGACCCGCTGGACGTGCCGCGCGACCGGTTCCTGATGGCGGGCGAGGCTTGGCGGGCGTGTCGCACGGGGGAACTCGACTTCAAGACGTTCGGTTTCTCCGGCGCCCCGGAGCTGAGCGGGATGTGGTTCCTGCGCGCCCGTGTCCTGCAGGACCTGGCCGCCCTGCACGGCGTGGAGCCGCTTCCCTGGGACGGCTGGGGCCCCGAGATCCTCGACGACGCGTCCCTCACCGAGGACGATCTCGCCCTGATCGACGCCGTCGCCGACGCCCGCTCCGAGGACGAGCTGCGGCGCCTCTACCAGGACCCGCGCCTCACCGTCCCGGACGAGATCACCTCGTACACGACCTACGGCGGCAACCGTAAGGTCACCCTTCGACAGCGGTCAGCTCCTCCAGCTTGACGACGGTGTTCCAGTTGCGGGTGGTGGCGGTGATGCCCTTGAGGAGCCGCGGCTTGGACAGGGCTTCGCCCAACTTGGAGCGGCCGAGGCCGTCGGGGGCGTAGAGGTACAGGACGCGGTCGCCGAGCCGGAACTCCTCGGGGAGGAAGGCCTCCTGGTCGACGGAGGCGAAGCGCCCGGCGTCGACGGGGGCGGAGAAGTACGTGGCGTGCAGCTGCTTGCCCTCCAGTTCGGCGGCCGGGAACGGACACGCCTCCCGTACGGCCCTGAGGTAGGCGTGGTCGCGCACCAGCACGCCCACCGTGAAGCCGAAGTGCTTCTCTATGGCCTGTGCCAGCTCGGCGGCGAGGGACTCCTCGTCGCCGTGGCCGGCCGTGAAGACGGCGTTGCCGCTCTGGAGATACGTGCGTACGCCGCCGTACCCGAGCCCCTCAAGCAGTGTGCGCAGCTCGGCCATCGGCACCTTCTTGGCTCCGCCAACATTGATCCCGCGCAGCAGCGCCGCGTACGTCATCGTCGTCATCCGCACACCTTAGGGCGAGCGGTCACCCTGATCACGACCCCCGAGAAGCGCCATTAGGTGTAAGGGGCCGTGATCCTCCGCAGTGCGGAGACGGCGGGGTCCGCACGGAGGAGTCCGGCGCCCGGCGGCTCACCGGGCAGCACGACGAGACGCTCTTATCCGGCCCATACCTTCGAAGTGCGAGGTGGCGGCAGGGGGTTGTCACCGCAGACGAGGGGGCTTGCCCGTCATGGGGAACCGAGACACAAGGGTGCGGGGGATCGCCGCCCGAGCGGGCGGCTGGAGCGCCCGCCACCGATGGGCGGCTGTCGGAATCTGGGTGCTGTTCGTCGTCCTGTCGATGGGGCTCGGCTCGGCCATGGGCAGCGTCGAGGTCAAGGAGAGCGAGGCCCTCAAGGGCGAGACGCACACCGCCGCGAAGATAATCGAGGACGCGGGGATCGAGGAGCCGGCCAGTGAGAGCGTTCTGATCCAGGCGAAGGACGGGAACACCAAGGCCACGGACGCCGGGTTCCGGAGCGCCGTCGCGGAGGTCGTCACGGCGGTCGAGGGCACCGGCGAGGTCACCGACGTGACGTCGCCGTACGACGCCGGCACGGTCTCGAAGGACGGCCTCAGCGCGCTCGTGCAGTTCGACATGCGCGGCGAGGCGGAGACCGCGGGCGACCGCGTCGAGCCGGTGCTCAAGGCCGTCGAGGGGGTACAGAAGGGCCACTCCGAGCTGCGGATCGAGGAGATCGGCGGCGCCAGCATGAACGAGACCTTCGCCGACGCGACCGGCAAGGACTTCAAGCGGGCCGAATTCTCCGCCGTGCCCGTGGCGTTCGGCATTCTGCTGATCGCGTTCGGCGCGCTGGTCGCGGCGCTGGTGCCGGTGGCGCTGGCGATCACCGCGATCATGGCGACGATGGGCCTGATGGCCGTGGTCAGCCATGTGATGCCGATGAGCGACACGGCCAGCTCCGTGATGCTCCTCGTCGGTCTGGCGGTCGGCGTCGACTACTGCCTGTTCTACCTTCGCCGTGAGCGCGAGGAGCGCGAGGCGGGTCGCGACCCCGAGACCGCTCTGCGGATCGCCGCCGCGACCAGTGGCCGCGCGATCATCGTCTCGGGTGTGACCGTGTGCGTGGCGATGGCGGGCATGCTCTTCACGGGGCTCGCCGACTTCGAGGCGATGGGTCTGGCCTCGCTGATGGTCGTGGCGGTCGCCATGGTCGGTTCGGTGACGGTCCTGCCCGCCCTGCTGTCGCTGCTCGGCGAGCGGGTCGAGAAGGGACGGATCCCGTTCCTGCACCGCGCCAAGCGGCGCAAGAACGGCAACGGCCGCAAGAGCAACGGCGAGAGCCGCTTCTGGGGCGCCGTGCTGAACGTCGTACTCGCCAAGCCCGGCCTCGCGCTGGTCGTCGCGGCGGGCGCACTCCTTGCCATCTCCGCGCCCGCGCTCGGCATGAAGACGCAGAACCTCACCCTGGACCAGGAGTTCGGCGACTCGGTGCCGATCGTGGGCACGTACAACCGGGTCAACGACGCCTTCCCCGGCGGTTCGGATCCCGCCGTGGTGGTCGTCAAGGCGGACGACATCAACGCCGCCGACGTGAAGGCCGCGCTCGCAGACTTCCGTACGGAGGCGATCAGTTCGGGCGCCTCGCTCGGCCCGGTCGACATCAAGGTGCACGACGCGCAGAACGTCGCCTTCGTCTCCGTACCGCTGGTCGGCGGCTCCGATCAGGGCAAGGCGGAGCAGAGCCTGGGCCTGCTGCGCGACACGGTACGGCCGGACACCCTCGGCAAGGTCGACGGAGTCGAGGCGCCGATCACCGGGCAGGTCGCGGGGTCGCACGACTTCAACGAGCAGCTGGTCGGCTCGGTGACCCCGGTCTTCGCGTTCGTGGTCGTCTTCGCCTTCCTGCTGATGCTGCTCTCGTTCCGCTCATTGACGATCGCGATCACCTCGATCGCCCTCAACCTCCTTTCGGTCGCCGCCGCTTACGGCATCCTGGTCGCCGTCTTCCAACACGGCTGGGGCGCGTCGCTGGTGGGCGCTGAGGGGGTGGGTGCCATCGTCACCTGGCTGCCGCTGTTCCTGTTCGTGATCCTCTTCGGGCTCTCGATGGACTACCACGTGTTCGTGGTCTCGCGGATCCGTGAGGCACGGCTGCGGGGGCTCGACACCAAGGACGCGGTCCGGCACGGCGTGGTCACCACGGCGGGTGTCGTCACCAGCGCCGCGGTCATCATGGTCGCCGTCTTCGCGATCTTCGGAACCCTGTCCATGCAGTCCATGAAGCAGATGGGCGTGGGCCTGGCGGCCGCGGTGCTGATCGACGCGACCGTCATCCGCGGAGTGCTGCTCCCGGCCGTGATGGCCCTGCTCGGCGAGCGCAACTGGTACCTGCCGAAGTGGATGAACCGCCTGCCCGACCTCACGCACGACGAGTCGGCGGAGGCCTTGTCGCCGCCTCAGCCGCCCGCCGTGGAGGGCGAGAGGGTCGGGGTTTAGCCAATATCGGCTACTCCTGACCGTCGGCGGGCAGTTCGGCCTCGATGAGGTCGGCTGCCCGCCTTGTGCCGCCCTCCCCCGCCATCTGCTGCTGGATCTCGTGCAGGCGGCTCGCCACCCCGGAGTCCGCGGCCAGTGCGAGGACGGTCTCGCGCAGGTGCTTCGCCGTCGCCTCCTCCATCGGTACGTGTCGGGCGACGCCGAGCGCCTGGAGCATGTCGGCGTTCCCGAACTGGTCGACGGCCTGCGGTACGGCGACCATCGGCGTCCCGGTGGCCAGCCCCTCCTGACTGCCGCCCGCCCCCGCGTGGGTGATGAACACGTCGGCCTGGCGGAGGACCGAGAGCTGCGGCACCCACTGGTGCACCTCCACGTTGCCGGGCACCTCGCCCAGCTCGGCGGGGTCGACGAACTTCCCGATCTGCAGCACGACATGCCAGCCGGGCAGGTCGCCGAACGCCTTGACGCACTCCCGGTAGAAGTCGGGCTGCTTGGTGAAACTGGAGCCCAGCGACACGAGCAGCACCTTCTCGGCGCCCTCGGGGCGCTGCCACTCGCCCTGCCCGGCGCGGTCGCCCTGGCAGGCGCCGACGAAGGTGTGGACCGTCTCGTCCACCCGGTCCGCGTGCGGCTGGAGCACCTTCGGGATGAGCACGAGGGAGCGGGCGGGACGGCCACCGAACCGGTCGGGGTCCTGGGTGATCCCGTTCTCCGCCAGCCAGGCCTCGAAGCGTGCGTAGTACGCCCGTCCACGCTCGGTCTTGCGCGGTTCGGCCCACATCGGCTCGCCGACCTCCTCCTCGTAGCCGGTCCAGGCGACGAGGTTCGGCGACAGGGAGACGGCCGGGACGCCCCAGCGGTGCGCGAGGACACGGGCCGGGTAGGACGTGATGTCGTGAATCACGAGGTCCGGCTCATCGCCCTCGTACGCCTTCACGAGCTGCGGCAGCGCCTGGATGGCGTCCGCCAGGAAGGGTTCGACGTTGTCGAGGAGGGTGGTCCCCCAGGCGGCGGGGTCGTCGTCGGGGGACGGCAGCGTCGAGGTGTAGAGGACGGGTTCGGCGCCGGTCGCCGCGACCTTGTCGGCGAAGATCGGCGGAATCGCGTACGTGACCCGGTGCCCGCGCGCGACGAGCTCCCGGATCACCTCGATGCTCGGGTTCACATGCCCGTGGGCGGCGACGGAGAACATGGCGATGTGGGCGCGTCGTGTGGTCATGCGGAAAGGCTAAGCGAGACGAGACGTCTCGTACAACCTCATTTACGGGCGTCAGGCATCCGCACCACCACGAGTCCCGCAGGTGCCGGGCTCACCTCTGATATCGCGCCAGCACCAGATTCCCGTCCTCCACGAGCCGTTTTCTCAGCTCATCGAGGTCGATCGCCCCGCTGTAGTATTCCTGGAACGCGGGGGTGGCGACCTTGTCCTTCCACTCGGGGTAGCCGCGCACGGACTGGGCGGGCGCCGAGCGCAGGTGGGCGGCGAGCGCGGTGCCGGTCGCCCAGTCGTCCTTCGTGGTGTGCAGGGCAGGGTCCTTGAGGGCCTCGGTGCCGGTGGGCAGCATCCAGTCGCCGAGGGCGAGGCGGACCATGTTCTCCGGCTGGAGCAGGAAGTCGATGAACTCGGCGGCCTCCTTCTTGTGCGGGCTGTCCTCGGCGACGGAGAGGGTCTGCGGGCTGACGCCCTGGGTGAGGCCGTCCGCGCCGGCGGGAGCGGGCAGCACTTGCCACTCGAAGCCCTTCGGCGCCTGCTGGACGATCTGCTGCCGGTAGGAGAAGCCGAGCGGGACCATCGCGTACTTGCCACCGAAGAACCCGGGCAGCGTGTCGGAGCCGCCCATGCCGAGCGTCGTGGTCGACGCGCTCCCGTCCGTGTTCACCTCGTCGTGAACCGTCCTCGGCACCACCTCGTCGGCCGCGTCGAAACGGACCGTCACCTTGCCGTCCTCGCCCCGGTGGAACATCTGCCCGCCGGTGGAGAGGGAGAGGTTGAGCGTCGCGGAGACCGGTTCCTTGAGCGGCCAGGCGACCCCGTACTTTCCCCCACCGCTCAGTTCCTTCGCGATCGAGCGGAACTCCTCCCACGTCCACGGGTTCTCCGGTGTCGGGATGCGGACGCCCGACTCCTTGAGCCACTCGGCGTTGGCGATCAGGACGCGCGGCTCCTGCAGGAACGGCACACCGTAGATCCCGTCCCCGAAGGTCGCCGTCTCCCAACTGCGCTGCGGGATGTCGGACTTGAGCCGTTCGGTCAGCAACTCACTGAGATCCGCGAGATAACCGCCGTACGCGAAGTCCGCCAGGTCGTCCGAGGCGTCATGGATGATGTCCGGGGCCTCACCGCCCTCGAAGGAGGTGAGCAGCTGGTCGTGGACGCTGTCCCAACTCCCCTGCACATACTCGACCTTGACGTCCGGGTGCGCGGCATTCCACTCCTCCACCAACTCCTTGTTGGCGTCGACGGACTCCTCCTGCCAGGCGAGCGACTGGAACCGGAGAGTGATCCGTCCGTCGGAGGTGCCGTCGTCCGAGGAGCAGGCCGTGAGCAGCAGCCCCATGACCACCGCGAGGATCCATCGCGTACGCATCAGCTCTTCACCGCCCCGGCGAGCATGCCGCCCGTGATCCGCTTCTGGATGATCGCGAAGATGACCAGCGAGGGGAGGGTCGCGAGGAACGCCGCCGCGGCCAGTGGGCCGAGGTCCGCGACACCCTCGGCTCCGATGAAGTGGGTGAGGACGACCGGGAGCGTCTGTTTCTCCGGGGTCTTGAGGAGCACGAGGGCGAAGAAGAACTCGTTCCACGCGCTGATGAACGCGAACAGCGCCGTCGCCACGATGCCGGGCGCGAGCAGCGGCGCGGTGATGGAGATCAAGGTGCGCACTTTGCCCGCCCCGTCCACCGCCGCGGCCTCCTCCAACTCGGTGGGCACGGCCCGTACGTAGCCCACCAGCATCCACAGCGCGAACGGCAGCGCCCACACCACGTACACCATGATCAGTCCCGGCAGTGAGTTGATCAGCCGGAGGTTCTTGAGGACCAGGAACAGCGGGATGATCACCAGCACGAACGGGAACGCCTGGCTGACCACGACCCACCCGGTGGCGGCCTTCGCGAGCCGCGTGCGGTGCCGGGCCATGACGTACGCCATCGGGGTCGCGATCAGTACGGCGATGACGGCCGCGCCGAGCGCCGCGACGAGGGAGTTGAACGCGGCCTGCAGCAAGGGCTGTTCGTCGAAGGCCTGGCGGAAGTTGGCGAGGGTGGGGTTCCTGGGGATCCAGGTGGGGTGCAGGCTCGCCAGCTCGCGCGGGGGCTTGAAGGCGGTGGAGATCAGCCAGAGGAAGGGGAAGGCGAGGAAGACGAGATAGCCGAGCAGTGCGAGGTACTGGCCGACGCGGGCGCCCTTACTGGTCCTCATGCGTCCTCACCTCCCCTCAGGCGGCCCACGAGGAAGACGGCGAGGAGGACCGAGATCAGCGCGACCATCACGCAGCCCATCGCCGCCGCGTAGCCGAACTGGCCGTAGCGGAAGGCCTCTTCGTAGGCGAAGAGCATCGGCAGGCGCGTACGACCGCCGGGGCCTCCGTTGGTCAGCACGTAGACCAGCGCGAAGGAGTTGAAGTTCCAGATGAAGTTGAGCGCCGTGACGGCGAGCGCGATCGGCCGCAGGGCGGGCCAGGTGACCGTCCGGAAGCGGCGCCAGGCTCCGGCGCCGTCCATCGCCGCCGCCTCGTGCAGTTCGCGCGGGGTGTTCTGCAGGCCGGCGAGCAGGGCCACCGTCGTCTGGGGCATGCCCGCCCAGACGCCGACGACGATGACGGCGGGCAGGGCGGTCGCCAGACCGCTGAGCCAGTCGCGGCCGTCCCCGAGGCCGAGGTCGCGCAGCGTCTCGTTGAGAATGCCCGCGTCCGGGTTGTACACAATGCGCCACATGACGCCGACGACGACCTCGGGCATCGCCCAGGGGATGATCGCGAGGGCGCGCGCGAGCCAGCGCAGGCGGAGCTCCTGGTTGAGCAGGAGGGCGAGTCCGAGCGCGAGGAGGAACTGCGGCACGGTCACCCCGACCGCCCACAGCAGGCCGATCCGGAACGAGTCCCAGAACAGTGTGTCGTGCAGCAGGTCCTGGAAGTTGAGCACGCCGATCCACTGCGTGGACTGGGTCCGCCCCGACTGCGAGTCGGTGAACGCCAGCGCGATCCCGTACAGCAGCGGTCCGACGCTGAGCACCAGGATCGGGATGAGAGCGGGCAGCACCAGGAACCAGGCGCCGTGATCGGCGGGACGACGCTCCGCGCCCCCGCCGGACGCACGCTTCGTTGACCGCCTCGTCGCGGTCGCCAATGTCACGGATTCAGCTCCTTCGGGCGGCTCGTGCGGGTCTGGGCCCGGTCGTCACGGCGGCGGCGTCCGGCAGGCGGCACCGTGACGACCAGGCCCGACGTCCTGGCGGCCCCGTCATCGTGCTGATGGTCTGACGTGACGTCAAGACAGCGTGCAGCCCCCTTCGCGGGCGCCCGACCAGTGCGAATGCAACACTGGCCGACGTAAATGGCGCGATCGTGACGCCGTGTGCGGGGGCCGGCAGGAACCATGGGAGGCGAATGATGGACGAGGCACAGGCGCGGAACGTACTGGCCGCGGCGGGTGTGCTGCCGGAGCCGGTGCGGGAGGCGACTCTCCTCGCCCTGCGCGAGAACGCGGTGTTCGCCGCCGGTGACCTGGTGGTCAAGGTGGGGCGCGACGCCGAACTCCTCGACCGTGCGCGGCGGGAGCTGGACATCGCGGCCTGGCTCGCCGACGCGGACGTCCCTGCCGTGCGGGCCGCGGAGCCCAAGGCGCGGCTGGTCGACGGTCACCCGGTGACGGTGTGGCACCGGCTGCCCGATCCGGTGCGCCCCGCGGAGGCCCGGGATCTGGCCGAACTGCTACGGGTGGTGCACGCACTGCCTTCCCCCTCCTTCGCGTTGCCGCCCCGCGAACTGCTGGGCGGTGTGGAGCGCTGGCTGCGTCTGGCGGGCGACGCGATCGACCCCGCGGACGCGGCGTACCTGCGGGCCCGGCGCGACGGCTTCGCGACGGCCGCGGCCGCGCTCACCCCGCATCTGCCGCCGGGCCCGATCCACGGCGACGCGCTGCCCCGCAATGTCCATGTCGGCCCCGACGGACCGGTCCTGGTCGACCTGGAGACCTTCTCCGCCGACCTGCGCGAACACGACCTGGTGGTCATGGCCCTGTCCCGCGACCGCTACGGGCTGCCTGCCGAGGCGTACGACTCCTTCACCGAGGTGTACGGCTGGGACGTCCGTGAGTGGGAGGGCTGTTCCGTGCTCCGGGGAGCGCGCGAGACCGCCAGCTGCTCCTGGGTCGCCCAGCATGCGCCGAGCAACCCCAAGGCACTGGCCGAGTTCGAGCGCCGGGTGGCGTCACTGCGGGACGGCGACGAGAGCGTGCGCTGGTATTCGTTCTGAGGAACGCAGGGCTCGCCACCAGTCCCGGTCGGGGTACCTCTGAGGAACGACGGGCTCGCCACCAGTCCCGGTCGGGGTACCTCTGAGGAACGACGGGCTCGCCACCAGTCCCGGTCGGGGTACCTCTGAGGAGCGCCGGGCTCGCTACCGGTCCCGGTCCGGAGGTACGGATGTGCCGTGGGCCTCAAGAGCCGGCCACGGTTCGCCCGTGTCCCGGGCCTGGACCGTGCGGGCGGCGCGGCGCAGCTCCGCCAGGACCGTGCGCACCGCCTTGCGGGCCGTGCGCTCGGGGCGGTGCAGCGCATCGATGTGCCGTCTCGCCTGTACGCCGCTGAGCGGCTTGAGGACCAGTGCGGCATGCGGTCGCGTGGTCCAGCGGGGCATCAGCGCGAGGCCGCCCCCGGCGGCGACGGCCTCGGCGACCACCGCGAACTCGTTGATGCGGTGCGCGAGATGGAGCGGCCGGCCGGCCGCGGCGGCGATGGCCTCGATGGTGGCCATGACCGGGAAGCCGTCGTGCACGGTGATCCACGGCTGGTCGGCCACATCGCGTGGGGAGACACGCCGCTTGGTGGCGAGCGGGTGGTCGGCGGGCATCGCCACGTCCAGCGGCTCGCGCAGCAGTGTGGTCACGGTCACCGTGCGCGGCCATGGCGGGGCGTGGTCGAGGCGATGGGCGAGGACGAGGTCGTACTCCCTGGTCAGCCGGGGGAAGTCGTCCTGCGCCACGTCCTCGTCGGCGAGCGCCAGAACCGGTCGGCCGGGTCCGGCGAGGCCGCGCAGCAGCGGCGGGAAGAACGTCGCACCCGCGCTGTGGAACGCCGCCACCGACACCTCGCCGTCGGGGCGGTCGAGGAACTCGTCGACCGTGTGCCGGGCCCGCGCCAGAGCCGTTTCCACCTCGACCGCCGCGCCCGCCAGCGCCTGTCCGGCGTCGGTGAGCACCAGCCGTCGGCCCTGGCGCTCGGTGAGCGGGACCGGGATCGCGCGCTGCAGCAGCCGCAGTTGCTGTGAGATCGCCGAGGGCGTCACCAGCAGTGCCTCGGCGACCGCGGTGACACTGCCCAGTTCGCCGAGCTCCCGCAGGATCCTCAGCTGCCGTTCGTCCACGTGTCCCAGTGTAGGCGGACAATGTAGGGGAACTAAAAGATCGTTTTAGAAGGAGCCTCTGGGCTTCAGGGACACCCTCGGTGCACCGTAGGCAGGTGTCCGACACCCGCCGTACCGATCTGGTACTCCTCCTTGTCGCGCTCGTCTGGGGTTCCAGCTATCTGTCCGCCCAGACGGCCACTTCCGCCCTGCCCGTTCTGGTCGTCCTGTTCGTGCGGTACGCGTTCTCCGCGCTCGCCTGTCTCGGCCTCGTCGCCGCCCGCCGGGGCGCACCCCGGGGCGCGCGCCGATGGACCCGCGACGAGATCCGGGCCGGGGTGCCCCTGGGGGTCACCCAGGCCGCCGTCCTCGTCGTGGAGACGTACGGTGTCGCACACACCAGCGCCGCCAACGCCGGGCTGATCATCAGCCTGACCATCGTGCTCACCCCGCTCCTCGATCGCGCGGGCCGGCGCGGTGGGCTGCCTCCCGTGTTCTTCGCCGCCGCCGGGGTGTGCGTCCTGGCCGTCGGACTCCTGATGTCCGGCAACGGCTTCCACGGTCTCCGCCTCGGCGACCTGCTGATGCTCGCCGCCGCGCTGGTGCGGGCGGTGCATGTCGTGCTCGTCGGACGGCTCACCGCACGCCGGTCGATACGCCCGCTGCACCTGACGGCGGTGCAGACCCTCGTCGGCTCGGCCCTCTTCCTGGCACCGGCCGCGCACGACCTACCGACGCTGGCCCACGCCGACACCGCGACCTGGGCACAACTCGTCTATCTCGCCCTGTTCTGCAGTGTGTTCGCGTTCCTCGCCCAGACCTGGGCCGTGCAGCGCACTTCGGCCAGCCGGGCCAGCCTGCTCCTTGGCACCGAACCGATCTGGGCCGCCACGGTGGGCATCACCCTCGGCGGCGAACACCTCACCTGGCTCACCGGCCTCGGCGCGGCCCTGATGGTCGGCGGCACCTATTGGGGCCAGTCCGTGGAACGGGCCCATCGCACCGCCGCCGAGCCCATGGGGACCGGCGAAACCGCCATCACCGCCACGACGGCGCAGGACACCGAAGCTCAAGGCAGAGAAGCTCAAAGCTCCACAGCTCAACGCCTCGAAAAGGACACCCCATGCCCGACGACGACACTTACCGGCAGCTGATCTCCCTCCTCGACACCTCCTCCGTCGACTACCGCCTCATCGACCACGAACCCGAGGGCGCCACCGACACCGTCAGCGCGCTGCGCGGACACCCCGTCTCCCAGGCCGCCAAGTGCATCGTCCTGCGGGTCAAGACCGACCGCCGCACCACACGTCATGTGCTCGCGGTCGTCCCCGGAGACCGGCGGGTGGACCTGGACGCCGTACGGACGCTCTTCGCGGCCCGCTATGTCGGCTTCAGCGACGCGGAGACCGCGCAGCGGCTGGCCCGGGCCGTCCCCGGGAGCGTCCTCCCGTTCAGCTTCGACCCCGACCTCGTACTCGTCGCCGACCCGGACGTCGTCGCACAGCCGCGGCTGTACTTCAACGCCGCCCGTCTGGACCGCTCCTTGGTCATCTCGGGCTCCGCCTACGCCGAACTCGCCCGGCCGCGGGTCGCGCGCATCGCGAGCCCGGCGCCGGCGTGACGACGCTCAGTCCGTCGGGACCGGCTCGTCCGCCAACTCCCGCAAGGGCCAAGTCCCGTCCACCACCGCGTCCGTCTCGCCCTTGCGGCGCAGGAAGCTCTGGAAGTCGGCTGCCCACTCGGCATACCACTCGATCTGCCGGCGGTGCAGCTCCGCCGGGCCGAGGGCCGCGACCTTCGGGTGGCGGTCGGCTATCGCACGGGCCAGCCGGGCCGCGGCGAGCGCGTCGGCCGAGGCGTCGTGGGCGGTGTCCAGCGAGACCCCGTACTCCGTGCAGACCGCTTCGAGGTTCCGCTTGCCGCGGCGGTAGCGGTCCACCGAGCGGTCGATCGTGTACGGGTCGATGACGGGCGCCGGATCCACGCCGCCCAGACGGTCGCGCAGCGACGGCAGACCGTACCTCCGCAGCTCCGCGGAGAGCAGGGTCAGGTCGAAGGCCGCGTTGTAGGCGACGACCGGCACGCCTGTCTTCCAGTACCCGACGAGGACACCCGCGATGGCGTCGGCCACCTGGTCGGCGGGCCTGCCCTCGGCGGCCGCCCGTTCGTTCGAGATCCCGTGCACCGCCACCGCGTCCGCCGGAATCTCCACGCCCGGATCGGCCAGCCACTCCCGGCGCCCTATGGGCTCTGAGTCCTTGACCTCGATCACGGCACCCGTGACGATGCGCGCCTCGCGCGGATCCGTCCCGGTCGTCTCCAGGTCGAAGCCGATCAGCAGCTCCTGGTGCCAGCCCATGGGCGGCCCCCCTTCTTCGTGGTGCTTTCCCCCAGTGGTCTCCACGATCCCATGCACCACTGACAATCCGAGGGCCGCATTCCGCTTCCCCCGCCTCTCAGCGCGCCGGGAGCGTCAGGACACCGGCCGTGAATCCGCCCAGGCCACCTCGAACTCCTCGCGGTATGTGGAGAAAAGCCCCTCTTCGTCAACCTCGTCCGGTTTGACCACTCGGCCGCCGCCACGCAGCACCAGTACCGGCGCCTCCATGCCGCGCGTCCGGCGCAGATAGGACTGCACGACCGCGATGCCGTCCGAGCCGTCCCCGTCCACGAGGTACGCGGTGAAGCGGGGCGTCTCGTCGTACACCTGGATCTCGAAGGCGCCCGGGTCGCGCAGCCTGGACCGAACCCGGCGCATGTGCAGGATGTTCATCTCCACGGCGCGGCTCAACTCGCCCCGTTTGATGCCGAGTTCCCGCTCGCGCCGCTTCACCGCGCTGGAGGCGGGGTTCAGGAACAGCAGCCGCACCCGGCAGCCCGACTCGGCGAGCCGCACGAGCCGCCGCCCGGAGAAGTTCTGCACCAGCAGGTTCAGGCCGATGCCGATGGCGTCGAGACGGCGGGCGCCGCCGAAGAGATCCTCGGCGGGGAACTGACGCAGCAGCCGCACCCGGTCGGAGTGCACGCCGACCACGTCCGCGTACCGGTCGCCGACCAGGTTCTCGACGGCGTCGACGGGCAGCCTGCGCGCGGAGGGCACGTCGCTGCCGGCGCCGAGTATCTCCAGGAGTTTCGACGCGGCACGCTCGGCCTGCGCGAGGACCGCCTCGGACAGCGCCCGGTTACGCGAGACGACGTTCCGGGTGACTTCCAGCTCGTCCAGGGCGAGTTCGACGTCCCGACGCTCGTCGAAGTAGGGCTCGAAGCACGGCCAGTGCTGCACCATCAGCTCGCGGAGCTGCGGCAGGGTCAGGAAACTGAGGACGTTGTCGTCGGCGGGGTCGAGCAAGTACCCCTTGCGGCGGCTGACTTCGCGTACGGCGACCGCGCGCTGCACCCACTCCTGTCCGGCGGGTCCGGCGGCGGCCACCACCCATTCGTCGCCGTGGACGGGTTCGTAGATGGGACGGAGAACAGCGGCCACGACCGCGCGCAGCCGCTGCTCGACCAGGTTCAGCCAGATGTAGGCGCGGCCGGCCCGCTGGGCGCGCGTACGCACCTCGCGCCAGGCGTCGGCGCCCCAGTCCAACTCCGGTCCAATTGATCCCATTTCCATCGGCCGCGCCAGGGACACCGCGCCGGGTGGGACATCTGTGGAGTTCCCCTCGTGACCCTCGTCACCAGGAGGCAGCTCCAGCCCTCCCGAGCCCACCCGCGCACCGCCTTCCGCTCCCCCGAGCTCTTGCGTGGAGCAAGCCCCCACTCAACGATCAAGGAAGGGTACTCCGGGAGCGGTCGGCGGTGCAGCCCGATGGACAGGTCGTTTCTCAACTACCGTTTTGCGCTTGCCCGTTCTGATCGGCGAGAGCCGGCGGAGTGAGCGGATTCATAGCCGTGACGTCGCGCGGAGCGATGGAGAAGCCCTGCCAGTGGACCGGCATGGGCTGCTGGTCCTCGTCGCGCGCGATGTGGTGGAAGCCCACGTTGACCCAGACGACGGGGTGGGCGAGGTTCTGCCCGTTGACCCACTTGTCGACGGAATTACCTGCTCCGGTACCGCAGTTGAGCGGGTTGTTGCTGGCGAACTGTTCGCACCGCTTGTACTCGGTGAAGTAGATGTCGTGCTTGGTGAAGCTGCGCCCCGGGTACTTGGTGGTGGCGCCCGGGACGATCTCGTAGCTGCGCGCGTGCTCGTCCTTGTTCTTTCCGACCCTGCTGACGACGCGCCACCAGCGCATGTTCTTGGCGTCGCCCGCGAGTTCCTTGGTGATCTTGGTGCGGGTGGTCTTGTTGGTCGGTCCCTCGTTGCCGCTGGCGGGCGGGCTGACCACCGAGTCGTACTGCTCGACGGTGCTCCTGGAGGAGCCGTCCAGACCGAAGTTGAGCTTCCAGAAGACGTTGTGGCTGTGGCTGGTGGCGTACGACTTGGCGCCCTTGCCGATCGGCCAGCCGCGGCCGTCGCCCGCGTCGTAGTCACCGGGCGAGAGGCTGCCGGTGGCGCCGACGTTCATGTTGACGGTGCCGTCGTCCTGGAAGCGCCACTCGGTGATGTACTCGTACCAGCCGACCTGGTTGACGGTGTAGACCAGCAGGTCCTTGCCCTGCGCCTGGTAGACCTTGTTCGCCGTGTCGCCCTGCATGCGGTAGGCGTGGCCGCGCGTGCGGGTCGTGGTGCACAGGCCGTTGGCGGTGGGGCGGTCCGGGTTCCAGGCGTTGGGGATCTTGACGTTCTTGATGGTGCCGCCGGGACACTCGCCCGGGGCCAGGTCCATCAGCCCCTGCCCGAAGCCGGCGCCGGTGAGGTCGTCGTACTCGGCCTGCCCGTCGTCGTAGGGGACGTGGATCTGGGCGAGCTTGGCGCTGGTGAGGACCTTGATGGGGGCGGCCTCGCCCTTGGGCTGGTACGAGATGTTCTCCAGGACGAGCCCGGCCTCGCTCTCGTAGCGCCAGCACATCCGCCAGGTGGTGCCGGTGGAGAGCTTCTGCTCGATCCGGTAGGCCGCGCTGCAGTCGGCGGCCGCCGCGGGAGCGGCCTTGGGCTGGGCGACCGCCGGTCCCGCGGACGCCGCCGCGCCCACGGTCAGTGCGGCCACCGAGAGGCCCACCGCCGTCCGGCTGCGGGCACGGCTGTTTCTGTTCACGCGCATGACTAAGAGACTCCTTGCGAAAGCAGAGAAGTGGGTTGGGAAGGTGAACCAGCGGTGGCCGACTAGCCGAGCTTGCCGACCTTGCGGGCGCTCAGGTCGATCACCAGGTCACGGCTGTCGATCCACGGCCCGTTCTTCACCTTGGGGAAGAGCCGTACGCAGCGGTGCGTGCCGCAGTCCGCGAGCGCGGCGGGCTGGGCGCCCGGGGCCGCGCGGTAGACCATGCTGTTGAGGATCAGCTGATCCGGCGAGGTGAGTTCCTTCCCCGTGGCGTCCTTGTAGTCGGCCCTCAGGCCCGCGCCGAGCGGGTCGGCGATGAGCAGTTGCGCGGCTTCGGTCATCTCGTCGCCGCTGATGGGCGGCTGGACACCGTGCTGGGTGTCGGTCTGCTCGACCTTCCCGGTGTCCAGGTTGACGGTCTTGGTGACGAGCGCGTCGTCCTTGTAGTCGTAGAACCGGACCTCGGCGCGGCGTGGCGCGTTCGGGTCGTCCAGTTCGTCCACGGCAGGCTCGGCGAGGTCGACGCCGATCCGCTGCGGGCCGCGGTCCCCTTCGACGTTCTCGGCGGAATTGAGCAGCTGCCGGTTCAGCGCGATCCCCTCGACGCGCTCGGTCTCGTCGTCGGTCAGCGGGTCGCGGCCCTTGCCCTTGTCGCCTTCGGCCGGCGCCTGCTCGACCACGCCGGGCTCCGCCGCCGCCTGCCCCTGCTGCCCTGCCTCCTGCGAGGTCCCGCCGCTTCCCTTGGCGCCGCCCGAGTCGTCGGCCCCCGCCGAGCCCGGCAGAGTGATACCGATCATCACGGCCGTCCCGGCAACCGCGATGGCGGCACCCGCCACCACCTTGCCCAGATGGCGGTGCACTATGTTGCGCACATTTCCCCCTACTCCCCCTGATCCGTCTAGGAGTGTTTAGAGCCCCACTGGTTCGGCATACGACGTATGCCTGGTCATTGGGTAAGAGGGACGTAAGTCATAGGAGGTTCCCTCACTTTCGGGGAGACTCGGCCCGGAGCAGCCCCCAGGGGCACGGCACAACTGGAAGAGTCGTATCCATGCAGGTCTGGCCTGGAGAGGCATATCCACTCGGTGCCACGTACGACGGTGCCGGTACCAATTTCGCGGTCTTCTCGGAGGCCGCCGCCCGTATAGAGCTGTGTCTGCTGCACGACGACGGCTCGGAGACGGCGGTGGAACTGCGGGAGAGCGACGCGTTCGTACGGCACGCCTATCTGCCCGGAATCATGCCCGGGCAGCGCTACGGCTTCCGCGCGCACGGGCCGTACGCGCCCGGCCGCGGCCAGCGCACCAACTCCGCGAAGCTGCTGCTCGATCCGTACGCGCGCGCGATCAGCGGTGCGGTCGAGTGGGGCGAGGAGGTGTACGGCTACCACTTCGGGGAGCCCGACAAGCGCAACGACCTGGACTCGGCGCCGCACACCATGACGTCGGTGGTGGTCAACCCGTACTTCGACTGGGGCGACGACCGGCCTCCGCGCACCGAGTACCACCACACGGTGCTCTACGAGGCCCATGTGAAGGGCCTCACGATGCAGCACCCGGAGCTGCCCGAGGAACTGCGCGGCACGTACGCGGCGCTCGCCCACCCGGCGATCATCGAACACCTGACCAAACTGGGCGTCACCGCGCTGGAACTGATGCCCGTGCACCAGTTCGTGAACGACCACCGTCTGGTGGAGATGGGCCTCAACAACTACTGGGGCTACAACACCATCGGCTTCTTCGCCCCGCACAACGCGTACGCCTCCTGGGGCGACCGCGGACAGCAGGTCCTGGAGTTCAAGTCGGCGGTGCGGGCCCTGCACGAGGCCGGGATCGAGGTCATCCTGGACGTCGTCTACAACCACACGGCCGAGGGCAACCACCTGGGTCCGACACTCTCCTTCAGGGGCCTCGACAACGCCTCGTACTACCGCCTCTCGGAGGACCAGCGCTACTACACGGACACCACGGGGACCGGCAACTCCCTGCTGATGCGCTCCCCGCACGTGCTCCAGCTGATCATGGACTCGCTGCGCTACTGGGTCACCGAGATGCACGTCGACGGATTCCGCTTCGACCTCGCGGCCACCCTGGCGAGGCAGTTCCACGAGGTGGACCGGCTGTCGTCGTTCTTCGACCTGGTGCAGCAGGACCCGGTGGTCTCCCAGGTGAAGCTGATCGCCGAGCCCTGGGACGTCGGCGAGGGCGGCTACCAGGTGGGCAACTTCCCGCCGCTGTGGACCGAGTGGAACGGCAAGTACCGCGACACCGTACGGGACATGTGGCGGGGCGAGCCGCGCACGCTGGCGGAGTTCGCGTCCCGTCTGACGGGCTCCTCCGACCTCTACCAGGACGACGGCCGCCGCCCCCTCGCCTCGATCAACTTCGTGACATGCCACGACGGCTTCACACTGAACGACCTCGTCTCGTACAACAACAAGCACAATCAGGCCAACGGCGAGGACAACCGCGACGGCGAGAGCCACAACCGGTCCTGGAACTGCGGTGTCGAGGGCGAGACGGACGACGAGTCCGTCCTGGCCCTGCGCGGGCGCCAGAAGCGCAACTACATCGCGACGCTGATGCTCTCCCAGGGCGTGCCGATGCTCAGCCACGGCGACGAGTTCGCGCGTACCCAGGGCGGCAACAACAACGGCTACTGCCAGGACAGCGAGGTGTCCTGGGTGCCGTGGCCGGAGGAGGACGGCGAGCTCCTGGAGTTCACCCGCGCGATGGTGTGGCTCCGCCGCGACCACCCGGTCTTCCGGCGCCGCAGGTTCTTCCACGGGCGTCCCGTCCAGGGCACCCACGACGAGCTGTCCGACATCGCATGGTTCACCCCGGAGGGCCAGGAGATGACCCAGCGCGACTGGGGCTCGGCGCAGGCGCGCGCCCTGTCCGTCTTCCTCAACGGCAACGCGATCTCCGAGCCCGGCCCGCGCGGGGAACGCATCTCCGACGACTCCTTCCTGCTGATGTTCAACGCCTCACCGGGGCCCCTGGAGTTCGTGGTGCCCGTCAATCACGGGCGCCAGTGGCAGGTGATCGTCGACACGGCACGTCCGGAGGGAGTGGCGCCGGGAACGGGCGCGAAGGTCGAGGCCGGGGACCGGCTGTCACTGGTCGACCGGAGCATGACGGTGTTGCAGCGGCCCGCCTAGGCGAGTGCGTCAGCCGTTTCTCCGGGTGCACGCGCGCGTAGAGGGTCTCTCGCTCCAGGCGCGCGTGCCCGTTTGCAGGCCTCGATGTCACGAAAGGCGGCGGGGCGGGTACGTAGGTTCCCATGACACCTGAGCGTCCAGAACCGGTGACTCCCGAGCCCGTGGATCCCGAGCCCGCGGTTCCCGCCGTGCCGACCGCCACGTACCGGTTGCAGCTTCAGCCGGAGTTCCCCTTCGGGGCTGCCGAGGCTGCCGTGCCGTATCTGGCCGCGCTCGGCGTCTCGCATCTGCATCTGTCCCCCGTCCTGGAGGCGGTCCCGGGCTCGACGCACGGCTACGACGTCGTGGACCACGCGCGCGTACGGGGTGAACTGGGCGGGGAGGACGGGCTGCGCTCCCTGGCGCGCACCGCGCGGGAGCACGGGCTCGGTCTGGTCGTGGACATCGTGCCGAACCACATGGCCATGGCCCCGCGGCACAACCGCCCCCTCTGGGAGGTGTTGCGCGAGGGCCCCGAGTCGCCCTACGCGCGCTGGTTCGACATCGACTGGGACGCCCAGGGAGGACAGCTGCTGCTGCCGGTGCTCGGCGGCCGGCTCGGCACGGAGCTCGGCGAGCTGAAGGTGGACGGCGACGTACTGCGCTACTACGACCAGGTGTTCCCGCTGCGGGAGGGCACCGAGAAGCTGCCGTTGCCGCAGCTGCTCGACGCGCAGTGGTACCGCCCGGCGTGGTGGCGGCTGGCGAGGACCGAGCTCAACTACCGCCGGTTCTTCAGCATTTCGGAGCTGATCGGGGTACGCGTCGAGGACCCGGAAGTGTTCGCGGCGACCCACGCGAAGATCCTTGAACTGCTCGACGACGGCGTGGTCGAGGGGTTGCGCATCGACCACCCGGACGGGCTGGCGGACCCGGACACGTATCTGCGCCACCTGCACGAGGCGACGGACGGGCGCTGGACGGTGGTCGAGAAGATCCTCGCGGACGGCGAGCCGCTGCCTGCCGCCTGGCCCGTCGCCGGGACCACCGGCTACGACGCGCTGCGACAGATCGACGGCCTCTTCACGGACCCGGCGGGCGCGGGCGAACTCCTCGGCCAGTACCGGCGTTTCGCGGCCCCGCAGAGCGACCGGGGCGGCCACTGGGAGGCGACCGTGCGCCGGGCGGCGTACAAGGTGGTCACGCACGAACTGGCCACGGAGGTCGACCGCCTCACGCGCGTGGCGAGCCGCCTGTGCACGGCCTCCCCGGACCCCGCGCTGCGCGACCACGCCCCCTGGGCGCTGGGCACCGCACTGCGCGAACTCCTCGTACGGCTCGACGTGTACCGGCCCTACCCCTCCTCGGACGCCGCTCTGGTGGTCACCGAGGAGGCCGCCGCCGAGGCCCGGGCGGTCTTCACGGTGCCCGAGGAGGCGCACGCCGTGGACGTCGTACGGGACCTGGTGCTCGGGCGGGCCGGTGACGGACCGGGGCACGCGGAGTTCCGGGCCCGGTTCGCGCAGACCTCGTCCGCACTGCGGGCCAAGTCCGTGGAGGACACGGCGTTCTACCGCTATGTGCCCCAGCTGTCGGCGAACGAGGTGGGCGGGAACCCCGGGAGCCCGGCCGTGTCCCCGGAGGACTTCCACGCGTACTGCGCGCGCGTGCAGCGCGACTGGCCCGCCACCGGAACCGCCCTGTCGACCCACGACACGAAACGCAGCGCCGACGTACGAGCCGCCCTCTCCGTGCTCACCGAGTGTCCCGGGCAGTGGGCCGACGTCCTGACCGAGGTGACCCGCGAGGGCGCGGGCGTGCCCGACCCGCAGGTGGCGTGGGCCGCGTGGCAGACGGTGTTCGGGCTCGGCCCGGCCGACCCGGAGCGGGTGCAGGGAGCCCTGCTGAAGCACGTCCGGGAGGCCGGACTGCACACCGCCTGGACCGAGCAGGATCCCGCCTACGAGGACGCGGTGGCGGCGTTCGTCGCGGCCGGGCCCTGCGGGGCGCCAGGGCGGCGCGTGGCCGACTTCCGGGCGGCCCTGGCGCCGCATGTGCGGGCGAACGTCCTGGGGGCCGCTCTGGTCCATCTGACGATGCCCGGGGTACCGGACGTCTACCAGGGCACCGAGGGCGAGTACCTGGCGCTGGTGGACCCGGACAACCGGCGGCCCTTCGCACCTCTGGAGCAGGCGTCGGCGAAGGCCGCGCTGACCACGGGGGCCCTGCGGCTGCGCGGGCGGCGCCCCGCCGTCTTCGGCGACTCGGCGACGTACACGCCGCTGACGGCACAGGGCCCCGGCGCCGCAAACTGTGTGGCGTTCGTACGCTCCGGGGAGGTGATCACGGCCGTCACGCGGCTGTCGCTGCGGCTGGCGGAGGCGGGCGGCTGGCGCGACACCCTGCTCCCGCTCCCCGAGGGACGGTGGAGCGATGTGCTCACCCCGGGGCGGGAGTTCACGGGGCACGCGCGCGTGGCGGAGCTTTTCGAGCAGTTGCCCGTGGTGCTGCTCGAGTGGGTCAGCGAAGGCGCACCGGAAGGCTCCGCGGTGAGCGGCTGATCAGGCCCTCCGGGGTGGGCCGGAACCCCGGGACCCACCGGAGGTCCGGCAGGACCGTCAGAAGGGCGCGCAGGCCGTGTTCTGCGGTGAGCCGGGCGAGCAGGGTGCCGGGGCAGAAGTGCCGTCCGGAGCCGTATGCGAGCTGCCCCGGGTCGGTGCGGAAGGCGTCGTAGCGGTCCGGGTCGGCGAACCGTGCGGGGTCGCGGCCCGCGGAGCCCACCAGGCACGCCACGGTGGCGCCCACGGGTATCGCGCCGACCGGCTCCACGGCCCGCCGCAGGACGACGTGCAGCGGCGGATCGCGGCGCAGCGACTCGGCCCAGGCGCCGGCCGTCAGCGCGGGGCGGACGCGGACGACCCCCAACTGGCCCGGGTGGTCGAGGAGGTTGGCGAGGAACGACGCCAGGCCGCGGGCGGTCGCCTCGCCGCCCGCGCCGAGGACGGACCCCGCCAGGCCGACGACGGCCTCGTCGGACAGCGGTCGCCCGTCGGCCCGCGCCGTGCACAGCGCCGACAGCAGATCGGCACCCGGGTGGCAGCGGCGGCGGGCGATGTGCGGCCGCAGGAAGGTGTCGAGGTCGGGGTGGTGGCCGCCGAGATGGCCGAGGCCCGTGCGGCACCAGGCCTGCACGCGCGCGGTGTCCTCGTACGGCAGCCCGAGCGCGGCGACGGCCGCCGCGGTGGGCAGCCATTCGCAGAACTCGGCGACGAGATCGGCCTCCTGGCGGTCGGCGAGACGGCGGGCGAGGACGTACGCCGTGCGGGCGACGCCGGCGGTCAGGGCGGCCAGCGCGGCCCCCCGGAACGCCGGGGAGACAACGGCCCGGTGCGCGCTGTGCGTACCGCCCTCCAGGTGGGCCAGGGTGCGTCCGGGCGGCACGGCGACGAGCCGCGGGTCCGCGAGCGCGGCGCGCACATCGGCGTACTTGCTGACCAGCCAGGCGCCGAACCGCTCGTCGTACACGAGGGGATGGCGCTCGCGCAGGACGCGGTACAGCGGGTACGGGTCGCGCTCGGTGCCCGCGGCGAGGAGGCTCGGGGGTGCCGGACGGTTCGCCGTCGGTGGCGGTCCCGTCCTGGTCGCCGGGCCGGTCCGAGGGAGCGTGCTCGGCAGCGCGGGGCAGTGACTCGGCGGCGCGGCCACGCTTTCCGGCCACGGACTCAGCGGTTCGGAGGAGACACCCGGCCACAGGCTCAACAGTGGAGGCGCGTCCGCCGGTCGAAGGCTCCCAGGTGCGGGCCCGTCGTCCAGGAGGGCACCCGGAGTCGAAACCCGCGGCGGTCCCGTCGGTGTGGACGTCGGTGCGCCTTCGCCGGGAAGTCCGTGAGGACACAGCACCGCCGGCCTCCCGCCTCGGGTCTGCGCGCTGGACCCGCGCGCGGTTGGTCCCAGCCGACCACCGCGACGCCCGGACCGCAGGCCTCGTACACCCGAACGGGTGACACGGGCGTCTCCTGCGGCACCGATCCGGGCGAGGCGCCGACGGCCGTCGCCAAGGGCAGGTTGCACGGCCAGGGCGAGACGTTCCGGGCGCTCCAGGGGCGGGGCGTGCATCAGCGGTGAATCCGCCGTCTGTCGGTGCACACCCCCCTGCCAGCGGTAAATGCTATTTGGCGCCCCCTGGAGCCGCCCCACCATTTCCTTGACACTTCACTCAGTCCGTGGAGTACTGCGGAAAGCGACGCAGGGCGGACAAGTCGGGGGTGAGTCTCCTGCCGGAGTTGCGCTACCTCACTGTGACCGAAATCGTCTCGACCGCCCGGGCGTTGGCGGCTCACCGGCCCGGCCTGTGCGCGCTCAGACAAGTCGGTGTCTCGCGCGGGGGCAGACCTCTCCACCTGCTGTCCATGGGCCACGCACCGCGCGCGGTCCTCGTCGTGGCGGGCGCGCACGCGAACGAGCCGACCGGCGGCTCGACCGTGCTGGCGGTGGCCGAACGCGTTCTGCACGAGCGGGAGTTGCGGTCCGGCACCTCCTGGCACTTCCTGCTCTGCGCGGACCCGGACGGGGCGAGCCTCCATGTGACGCCGGCGCCGCGCACCCTGTTCGACTACCACCGCGGTTTCTTCCGTCCGGCCGGGCCCGAGCAGCCGGAGTGGTCCCCCTCCGTCCTGCCGCCCGACCAGCTGCCGCCGGAGACCCGCGCCCTCACCCGGGTGATCGATGAGGTGCGGCCCTACCTCCAGGTCAGCCTGCACGGCACCGATCTGGGCGGCAGCTGGGTGCAGTTGACCAAGGACGTCCCCGGACTGGCCGAGCCGTTCGCCAAGTCCGCGGCCGAGCTGCACATCCCGGTGGAGACGGCCGCGTCGGACGCCGCGGGCTGGCCCGCCTCCGGGCCCGGGGTGCATGTGATGCCTGCACCCGGCTCGGACGCGGCGTACCCGAGCATGCCCGACGACGCGCGGCACAGCACCTGGTACCACGCCCACCGGTACGGCGGTCTCACGGCGGTCGTCGAGGTGCCGATGTGGGCCAGTGACCTGGTGGACGATCCGACGCCGCACCCGGCCCCCGCGGCGGCGATGCGACGGCTGGCGCGCAGGCTGCTGTGGGACGCGCTCCAGGTGGAGGCGGCGCTCACGGAGGCGCTGCCGCGGCTCCAGGGCCTCGACGGGCCGCTCCTGCGCGCCTCCAAGTGGGCGCTGGACCTGGTGCCGGGCCTGGCCGACGACTGGGTGCGGACGCCGCCTACGAACACGACGATGGCGTACGTCGGCAGTGTCGACGCGTTCGGACGCCGGCTCCCGCTGCGGGCCGCCGCGATGCTGCTGCGGGTTCTGCGGGAAGCCGGCGACCGCGGGGCGCCGCGCCTCGAACGGCTCGTCGCCACCTGGAGCGACGCCTTCGCCGAGCGCTTCCGTGCCCGCTGGGTTCCCCTGGAGCACCAGGTCGAGCACCAGGCCCGTACGGTGATCGCGGCCGCCCGCCACGCGCGCGACACACAGCCCTGAATCGGCTGCTACGGAGTCAGCCTCCGAGCGCGAACACCGATCCCGTCTCGACTCCCATCATGCAGGTGTTCGAGAAGGTGTGCGTGTACTCGGTCCGCCGGCCGTTCCACTCCCCGCGCGCGGAGGCGGTGACCGGCGCGTAGATCATCGGGCAGAGGACATCGGCCCGCACGGGGATGCGGGTGATGTCCCCTTCGGCGGCGCTGAGTTCCTCGCAGGCCTGTGCCGCGTGGGTGTGGCCCTGGGGCGGATCGCAGAGCAGCAGTGTGCCGCGGGTGTCGCTGGACCGGGCGTCGCCGGTGGTGACCGTGAGGTACAGCCAGTTGCCTTGGACGGCCTGCTGAGACACCGCCGGGGCCGCGCCCAGGGTGAGGAGGGCGACCGCCGCGAGCAGACCGCCCCGTACCGCTTGAGTGGTTTTCGTCATTCCCGGTGCATCGGCACCGCGGCCTGCGAACCCCACCCCGTCTCACCCGAACGGGAGCGCACGGGCGCGTGCCGTCCGGCGAGTTCGAACGCGGAGAGCACCACGCGCGCCTGGTACTCGACCTGACGCGCGACCGGGATCCAGCGCGCGCCGCAGCCGTCGCGGTAGTCGGCGCACCACTCGTCGATCAGCCGGTCGAGCTCCGGCAGCACTCCGCGCGGGTCGTGTCCCGAGCCGGTCACGAGCTGGTGCAGCAGTCCCGCGGTGCGCAGGGCGACCCGGCGTCCCGCGAGGCGCAGGGCGGTCAGCCGCGCGGTGTTGAGCGGCGGCAGGGGGCGCGCTCCGCCGTCGTGCAGGTCGGGGTCCCACGAGTCGGCGAGACCGGGGCCGACCAGTAAATAGTCGTCCACGGGCGCGAGGAGGCAGGCCGCGTCGGGGGTGCCGTCGAGAACGGGGCGCACGCGGGCGAGGATGCCCTCCAGGAGCCGGGTGTCGCCGCGCAGGGTGTGGCTGACGGCGCGCAGTGCCGCGTCGGCGTCGGCGGGCGGTGAGGGGTCCTCCACGGCGGCGACACCCCACATGGGGGCCTCGACGACCGCTGTCACGGTGCCGTACGAGTGCGGGTGGAACCAGGTGGACTCGACGGCGGCCTCGGTTATGGCGGCCGCCAGGTCTCCCCTGCGCGGCGGCGGGATGCGGTAGACGGCGGGGCCGAGCGTCGGCCAGTACAGGGTGTCGTACGGACCGAGTTCGCGCGGGATGCCGAGGCGCGTCGCGTTGTGTGCGACGCGCTGGGCGATGCCGGGCAGCTCGCGGGTGAGTTCGACGAAGGCGCCGCCGACGTCGACGCCGTGCAGGGAGCACTGCAGGAAGGGCCGCAGTTCGTCCTGGAGGTCGAGGAGGGTACGGGTCTCGGGCAGGGTCGCCCCTGCCGCACCCTCGGGCAGCCACTCGGGCTGCTCCAGGAAGCCGGGCCGGAAGAAGTGCCTGAAGTAGTGGCCGAGGGTGTACGGGCCCGACAGCCAGGCCTCGTTGCGGCGGGCGCCGTCGGGGTCGAGGCAGAGCAGCAGGTTCCAGGTGGCGTCGGCGCCCTCGCACAACCGGGGGTCGGCGAGCGCCCGTTCGGCCAGCCGCAGGGCCGTGGCGCCGCCCACGGGTTCGTTGGCGTGCGGTCCGGCGACGACGAGGGCCTGACGGCTGCCGTGCCCGACGGACAGGAGCCACATCGGCGTGCCCGCCCGTGAGGTTCCCACGCGGCGCAGGCGGGCGTCGCGAGGACGGCGGGCGGCGAGTGCGGCCGCACGGGCTCCCAGCTCGTCCACGGTCGGGTAGCGGAGGAGCGGCGGCAGGGCACACCTCCACTTTTGTGGTGCCTTCGGTTCACCTGATGTGCATGTGTACGCACAGTCAGTCACGCCACTGGGGGTACGTCAACACCGTGGAGCGTAAGGAGAGTCGACGAAAACTGAGCGCAAATCCCAGGCCAGAGCTCAGCCGACGGGGGCCGACCGCGCCCCCGAGCGTTCAGTCGGACGCGAGCCGGAACGTCATCCGCCCGAAGCCGATCTGGTCGCCGTCCTTGACGACGGCGGCACCGATGACACGCCGCCCGTTGACGGTCGTGCCGTTGGTGGAGCCGAGATCGCGCAGCACCCACAGACCGCCCTGCCGGCTCAGCTCGGCGTGTATCCGGGACACCGTCTCGTGGTTGAGCCGCAGACCGTTGGCGGGGTCGCGGCCGATCCGCAGCGGGTACATGCCCGCCGGGTGGGGCAGCAGCAGCTTCGGGAGCTTCTCGGCCTGCCAGGCCCTGCGCACCCGTACGGAGAAGCCGGAGACCGCCTCGACGGTGCCGAACACCAGCTTCGACCAGCGGTTCTCGGTGGGCAGGTCGGCGGTGAGCACGGCCAGCTCGTCGGACCTGCGGGCGGTCAGCGCCAGCTCCATGCGGCGGATGAACGTGTCGTGCGAGAGGCGCCCGAGGGCGACGCCGTCACGGAGCGCCTTCAGCGCCCGGTCGCGCTCCGCGTCGGACAGCCGCGCGGGGTACGTGTGGAACTCGAAGGACGACGTCACGCTCGTGATTGTCGGGCAGCGCGGGCGGGGTGTCCAGAAAACCCGGAAACGGCGGCTGCGGCCGACCGGACCGTTCCAGGTGGAGAACACGCGGCAAAAGGGTGGATTCGAAAGCGAATTGATCTCACGTGAAGCACCATGGACGAGCTGCCTCACGGTGAGCGGACAACGGCGAGCGATCAACGGTGAGCGAACAAGGGGGAACCGTCAGTGCGGTTCGAGGTGTGGGCACCGCAGGCCGACCGGGTGACACTCCACTGCGAGGGTGCCACGCGCGCGTTGGAGCGCGATCCCGAGCGTGCCGGGTGGTGGACGGGTGACGCGGAGGCGCGGGACGGGACGCGGTACGGCTTCGCGCTGGACGACGGCCCCGTGCTGCCCGACCCCCGCTCCCGGCGGCAGCCGGACGGCCCCGACGGGCTGAGCGCGGTGGTCGACCCGGAGCAATACGGCTGGCGCGCGGAGTGGGCGGGGCTTCCGCTGCCGGGCGCGGTCCTGTACGAGCTGCACGTGGGGACGTACACCCGCGAGGGCACCCTTGACGCGGCCGCCGAGCGGCTCGGGCATCTCCGGGAACTGGGCGTCACACACGTCGAGTTGATGCCGGTGTGCCCGTTCCCCGGACGGCACGGCTGGGGGTACGAGGGTGTCTCGCTGTGGGCCGTGCACGAACCGTACGGCGGCCCCGAGGCGCTGAAGCGCTTTGTCGACCGGGCGCACGAACTCGGCTTGGGCGTCGTACTCGACGTCGTGCACAACCACCTCGGCCCGTCCGGCAACTACCTGCCCGCGTTCGGGCCGTACTTCACGGACACCCACCAGACGCCCTGGGGCTCCGCGGTGAACCTGGACGCGCCCGGCTCGGACGAGGTGCGCGCGTATCTCGTGGGCAGCGCGCTGGCGTGGCTGCGCGACTACCGGCTTGACGGGCTGCGCCTGGACGCGGTGCACGCGCTGCGGGACACCCGCGCGCTGACCTTCCTGGAGGAACTGTCGACGGCCGTGGACGGCCTCGCCGCGGACCTCGGGCGGCCGCTCTTCCTGGTCGCCGAATCGGATCTCAACGACCCCCGGCTCATCGCCTCCCGCGAGGAGGGCGGCCTCGGGCTGCACGCGCAGTGGAACGACGACTTCCACCATGTGCTGCACACCGCGCTGACCGGTGAGGCGCAGGGCTACTACGCGGACTTCGCGCGCGCCCCGTTCGCATCGCTGGCGAAAACGCTGACTTCCGGTTTCTTCCACGACGGCACGTATTCGAGCTTCCGCGGGCGGTCGCACGGCCGCCCGCTCGACCGTACGCGCGTCTCGGCCCACCGCCTGCTCGGCTACACCCAGACCCACGACCAGATCGGCAACCGCGCCCAGGGCGACCGGCTGTCGGCCTCCCTCTCCCCCGGACTGCTGGCCTGCGCCGCCGCGCTGACGCTCACCGGGCCCTTCACACCGATGCTGTTCATGGGCGAGGAGTGGGCCGCGGGCACGCCCTGGCAGTTCTTCACCGACCACACCGACCCCGAGCTCGCCGATGCCGTACGGCGGGGCAGGCGCCGGGAGTTCGCGGCGCACGGGTGGGCCGAGGAGGACGTCCCCGACCCCCAGGACCCGGCCACCCGGGACCGCTCCTGCCTGGACTGGTCGGAGCCCGAAGCGGCACACCACGCGCGCGTACTGGCCTGGTACCGCGACCTGATCACCCTGCGCCGGCAGCAGGCGGACCTCTCGGACCCCGACCTCGCCGCCGTCAAGGTCGCCTACGACGAGGAGGCCCGCTGGCTGGCCCTGCGGCGCGGGGACGTCCGGGTGGCCGTGAACCTCTCCAAGGAGACCGCGGAGATCCCCCTCGGCATCCGCCACGCGCGCGTGCTGGCCGCCTGGGAGCCGGTCCCGACGCCGGGCGAGGACGGGGTGTTGAGCGTGCCGGGCGAGTCGTGCGTGGTGCTGCGGCAGGCGTGAGCCGGTGGCGGGTCAGTCGTCGCCCGTGAGTTCCGTGACGCGTTCCAGCAGGATCGCCTCCCAGGCTCGGCGCAGTTGGGTCCTCAGGAGGGCGACGGGGCGCTCGTCACGCCCGTCGAGACGGTCGGCGAGGCGGATCACGGTGTCGCAGCGGGACAGCCACAGGCCGCGCAGACAGGGGCGGGCGCCGTACCCGGCCAGGGTGGCGGCGCGTACGGCCGCGGGGGCGCCGACGGCGACGGCGAGCCCGGCGATGTCCTCGGTGGGGTCGCCGATCACCGCGTCGGTCCAGTCGAGGACGCCGCGCACCCGGCCGTCGGCGCTGACGACGAGGTGTCCGCCCTTGAGGCCGTGGTGCACGAGGACGGCAGCGCCGGGCTGGCCGGCGAGCTTGACGGCGGCGGCCGCGGTGAGCTGGGTGAGCCGGGCGGGGTCGAACTCGTCGGCGGCCGCGAGCTGTTCCGCGGCCCGTTCGGCGGAGGTCCGCAGCGCCTCCAGGGAGCGCGGCGCGGCGCGCGGAACACCGAGGGCCTCGGCCTGTCGTACGGGCACCTCGCGCAGCCCTGTGAGCAGCGCCGCGAGGTCCGCCTCGCCGATGGCGGAGACGTCCTGTTCCTCGCCTGTGACGCCGGCCAGCCTGGTGTCGAGGGTGTAGCTCAGACCGGCGGCCCACTCGCCGTGCGCGACGCTCACCGGGACCGCGACCCCGACATGCGGGCGGACCACGTCTCGCAGCCGCAGTTCCCGGCGTTGGCGTGCGGAGGCCTCGCGGTCCGGGGCGAGCCGCAGGACATGGCGCGAACCGACCCACCAGGTGGAGTGTCCGCCGCCCTCGGTGACGAGCCGCACGTCGGGGCCCCGGCCCGCCGCGGGGGCGTCGGCGAGCAGGGAACGGACCAGTCGGCGGACGGTGTCCGCGGTCGGTGTCGGTGCCTGGGTCATGGTCGCGCCGCTGTCGTTCGGGGACGTGGGAACCGAGCGTGGAAGGACCTTCCGGTCGAGCGTGGGAAGAACTTCCGGTCAGTCGACGATCACCAGCTCTCGGGAAGTGGTGTTGAGACGGCGCCCGCCGTCCTCGGTCACCGTCACGATGTCCTCGATGCGCACTCCGAAGCGGCCGGGCAGATAGATGCCGGGCTCCACGGAGAAGCACATTCCGGGAACGAGGGGCAGTTCCTCGCCCTCGATCATGTACGGCGGTTCGTGGGTGGTGACGCCGATGCCGTGCCCGGTGCGGTGGATGAAGTACTCGCCGTACCCGGCCTCGGTGATGACCGCGCGGGCCGCCCGGTCGACGTCCTGGCAGGCGGCGCCGGGCCGCACCGCCCGGAAACCCGCCTCCTGCGCCTCGCGCACGATGTCGTGCACCGCGCGCTCCTCGTCGTCCGGTTCGCCGACGTGGACCGTGCGGGAGGTGTCGGAGCCATAGCCGTGCTTGAGGCCGCCGAAGTCGAGGACCACCATGTCGCCGCGTTCGATGACGCGGTCGCCTGCCTCATGGTGCGGGTTGGCTCCGTTGGGGCCCGAGGCGACGATGGTGAAGTCGACCTGAGAGTGCCCGAACTGCCGCAGCAGGGCGGCGACATCGGCGGCGACGTCCGTCTCACGGCGGCCCGCGAAGGAAACCTTCCTGATCTCCTCGTACGTCGCGTCCGCGGCGGCGCCGGCAGCCGCCAGCCGGTCCAGTTCCGCCGCGTCCTTGACACCTCGCAGCATCGGCAGGGCCTCGGTGAGGGCAACGTAGCTCGCGTCCGGCAGCCGCTTCTGGAAGCCGAGCAGGTGCAGGGCCCAGGTGTTGTCGCTGACGCCGAATCGGCCGGAGCCGGCGAGGAGAGCGCCGGTCGCCTCGTACGGATCCTTGCCGTCGGTCCAGTCGCGGAGTGCCAGCGTGGGGGCCGCCGCTGCCGCGTCCGGGGCCTCCAGGGTGGGCACGACCAGGACGGGATCCTGGCCGGGCCTGAGCACCAGCACGGTGAGCCGTTCGGTCTCCACGGGCCGGTACCCGGTCAGCCACACCAGATCGGGGCCCGGCGCGACCAGGACGCCGTCGAGCCCCGCGTCCGCGGCGGCATCGGCCGCGCGCCGCATACGGGCCTCGTAGTCACCGGCGGTGAAGGGCTCGGGTGTGCCGGTCATCCATGCCTCCGTCTTTCCCGGATTCCCCAGGGGGCTACGGGCAGCATCCTGCCCCTCCGGTGGGGCGGGCGCGAGCCGGTTGCCGCCATCGCGGCGCGCGGTCCCGATCAAGGCCAACCCTTGTCCGGCAACCCGGAGTTAATGGTCAGTCATTGCCATGCCATTAGACCTAATGGTTAGATCGACGTGTTCCATTAGTTCGATGAGGGGATGGGCATGCTCGTACTGGCACACATCAGCGACCTGCATCTGGATGGGACCGAACGGGCTACGGAGCGCGCCGAGCGGGTGCGCGACCGGCTGTGGGAGCTGCCCGGGCGTGTGGACGCGCTGCTGGTGACCGGGGACATCGCGGACCACGGCACGGAGGCCGAGTACGAGGAGGCGGCGCGCGTTCTCGGGCTGCGCGACGGCGCGGCGCCCTTCCCCGTACTCACCTGCCCGGGCAACCACGACAGCCGCGCGCCCTACCGCAAAGCGCTGCTCGGGGAACCCGCGGCCGACGGGCCGGTCAACAGCGTCCATGTCTTCGACGACGCGGCCGTCCTGATGTGCGACTCCAGCATTCCGGGCCGCGACGAGGGCGAGTTCGACGAGGAGACGTACGCCTGGATCGAGGCGACGCTCGACGAGCTGAACGGCGACCTGCCGACGCTGCTCGCCTTCCACCACCCGCCGGTGGCGCTGCACCACCCCTTGCCGGACGCGTACCAGCTGCGCGGGCCGCGTTCCCTGGCCGCACTGCTGGAGCGCAGGCCCGAGGTGGCCGGGCTCATCACCGGCCACGCGCACACGCCCGCCGCGACGTCCTTCGCCGGGCGGCCGCTGGTCGTAGGGCCCGGGGTGACGTGGACGCTGCGGCTGCCCTGGGAGGGCGAGGGCGCGGCTGACCGGGACGCTCCTCCCGGGTTCGCGTTTCATGTGCTCGACGACGAGGGGCGGCTGACGAGCCACTTCAGGGTGGCCTGATCTCAGGTCACGACCCCTGGGGTGGTGGACAACTGCTGCTGGTCGCCGTTCGCGTGCCGCACGGTGAGCGTGACGGACCTCCCGGGGTCGGCCGCGGCGACCGCCCGCGCCAGGTCGGCGGCCGACTCGATCCGGGTCTCACCGAAGGCGAGCAGGACGTCGCCGCGCACCAGGCCGGCCGAGTAGCCCGGGCCGGGGACGTGAACGCCGACGACGAGTGCGCCCGTGCCCTCGAAGACGTCCACAGCCTCGACGGCGAGCGTCGCCCGCACCGGCTCCTTCCCCGAGTCGTCCTCCGACTCCCCCGGCTCCTTCGCGGGCGTTGAACTCCCGCTGCCGGGCGCCGACTTGGAGTCACCGGGCGGTGCCGATCCGGAGGCCTGCCCCGACGGCCCGGACGGACCCGGTGCCCCCGCGCCTGCCCCTGCCGCCTGCTTCTGCAGATCCGCCAGCTTGCTCATCCCGATCACCGTGGCGCCCACGGTGCCGAGTCCGACGCCCGACAGGACCAGGACGGTCCCCACGAAGAGGCCGAACAGCAGAGTCATCAGCCGTTTGCCGCGTCGCCGTGCGGCGTGCGGACGCCGGGCGCCGGCTGACGGACGGCCACCGCCCGGCTCCCGACCGGGCATCGGCTTGGGACGCAACGCGGTCTGTTCCATTGATCGCCTCCGGCAGATGCTCTACGGACCGCCCCCCGGCTGTTGCTCTACCCGGCGCCCAGGCGCGCGACGATTCACGAACGAGTGAGACTGCAAAACGTGTTCGAGAAGTGTCAGTGGTGGCTGTTACGTTCTGTGACATGACCGAGCACGCCCTGCGGCTGCTGCGTGAGAACCCTCGCCTGGCCGAACTTGCCGCGTTCCCCTTCAACTTCGACCTGGACCGCGCGGACCACGGCGAGCCGGTCCGGCTCGCCTCCGGCCGTCCGCTGGAGCCGATAGCGGGGGACGACATGGGCGGCACGTACTTCCTGTGCGCGGACGGTCCCTTGCTGTACGCCGACTGGGAGGGCTCGGCCGGAGTCATCGGCAGCAGTGTCGACGAGGCGCTGGAGCTGCTGGTCGGACTGCCCAGCTGGTACGACCATCTCGGCCTCACGCCGGCGGACGGCGCGGAGCGGATCCTCGCGGCGGTCGCCGAGTCGGAGGCGGAGATCCGGGAGCACTACGGGATCGATGCCGAGCGGGCCGAACTGCGCGCTGCTCTGGGCCTGCCCGAGCGCTCCCCCGCGGAGCTCTTCGGCCTGCTGCACGCCGCCGTGTCACGCACCGAGCCCGACTTCCTGCTGCTCGGCGGGGTGGAAGGAAGTGCCTACAACCTGCTGAACCCGCACCCCCGTCCCCGCTGTGGGAGACGGTGCTCGAAGGGGGCCGCACCGATCTCGCTCTCCTGCGGGAAGGCTCGTCGTGGGAGGAGGTGGCCCGGGACCGGGCGCGCCGCGCACTCGCCCTGCGCGCCGCCCAGTACGACCGCCGGGACACCGACCTCGCGCTCCTGCGGCACCTCCTGAAGCACGAGGCCGAGGCCTCGATGACCGACGAACTTCGACTGGCCGCCGTCCTGGTGGGACTGCACGGCCTCGCCGAGGACCTGCCGCTGCTGTACGAGGTCCGGGAGACGACCTACGACACCTGGTGCGGGCTCGGCGGCATGCCCGAGCCGGGCGAGAGCGGGGACCGGCTGCGGGAGTGGGCGGAGGGCCTCGACTACTCGTGTTTCGGCACCGACCCTTCGGACGAAACCCTGTTCACCTGGACCGGGCTGGCGCGCGAGCAGGGCATGGTCGAGCTCGCCAGGGTCGCTCTGATCCGCCTTCTGGACGACATCGACTTCCGGGCCTATCAGAACGAGCGGCAGGGGAAGTCACCCGACAGCCTCGACACGGCACAACTGCGTTCGCTGGCCTACGAGTTGGAGGACCTGGGCGACACCTTCCAAGCACTGCGGGCCCATCGTCTGTACGTCCCTCTCGAGTCCAGTGTCCAGAACCGCGTCCCGGCGCTCCTGAAGCTCGCACGACTGGAACGGCAGACAGGTCGGCTCGCGGCGGCCATAAGTACCCTGGCCCAGCTGCGCGACGCGCTGGCCAGGCCGGCCGAGGACACCCCGCCGTACTGGCGCGGCACGAATCTCGGCGCGTTCATCGTCGAGGAGCACCACGAGCTGGCCGCTGCAGCCGCGGCCGACGGGAGTCTCACCGAGGGGGTCCGCGAGGTCACCGAAGCCGCCACGGCGCTCCTCGCGGAGCTCTCCGAGGCGGCGCGGGCGAGCGTCAGACCGGTGTCGACACCGGAGTCCCCGGCCAGTTGAAGGGGAGTGCGGGTACCCGGTCCGGTACGAAGCCGTGGGCGCGGCGGGCCAGGTCGGCGGCGCCGTAGCGGTGGCAGTCCTGGTGCCACTTCAGGATGCCGGCGAGCCAGTTCTGCAGCTCCACCACGTAGCCCTGCATGATCTGGCGCAGCTCCTCCGAGAGCTTGAAGTCCTCGTACAGGATGGGCAGTTCATGGGTGGCGACGTGCTGGAACTGCTGCATGCGCTGGGTCATCAGGTCGTGGATGACGTGGAGCGCGGTCGGGTAGTCGCAGCCGAAGAAGTTCTGCACGACGAGGATGCCGTTGTGGACCTCGCCCTCGTACTCGATCTCCTTCTGGTACGAGAAGACGTCGTTCAGGAGCATCGCGTAGTCCATGGCCGCGTTCTCCAGCGAGCGGACGGGGCCGCTGCGGTAGACCTCCGGCGGGACCTTCCGGCCGTGGCCGATGCGGCACAGGCTCATGGTGAGTTCGGAGCCGAAGGTGGCGCGGCGCATTTCCAGGTAGTCGACCGGGTCGGGGATGCGGTGCTGGAGCTGGTTGGACAGCTCCCACACCCAGCTCTCCGTCATCACGTCGACCGCGGCCCGGAACTGGCGCCGCTCGTCCGGGGTCATGTCCGCGGCGGTGCGCGCCCAGAGGTCGATGAGACCGCGCTCCATGCCGTTGGCGGGGACGGGGACCTCCTCACCGTCGATGGGCATGCAGGCCGACAGTCGTGCGGTGACCAGCTTGGCGGCGGCCAGGTCGCGGCGGTTGCCGAAGACGAGCGGGTAGTAGTCGTCGCCGTACGTGCCCCAGGCCAGCCACTGGGAGCTGACGTCGAGGGCCTCCGGTGTCGCGTCCGGGTGGATGCCCGCCGCGCACAACGGCAGGTCGTAGGCGAGGAGTTTGTCCTCGTCCCAGACGCCCTCCTGGAGCATCCCCATGTCGCGCATCCAGCCGGTGAGCCGGCCCCGGGCCCCCGCCAGATGCGGGCTGAGCGTCAGCTCGAACGGCATGTAGAAGTCGGGGAGTTGCGAGGGCCCGACCTTCTGGAACGGGACGTGGGTGTACGAGCGCAGCCGCTCCGCGCCGGCCGCCGAGAGCAGCGCGCCGATGTCGACGGCGGACGTCCCGAACCCGGCTGCACCGAAGGGCTCTCCCTGTGACAGGGCCCCCTCGTTCATGTAGCGGCTGGACCGCAGGTGCCATTCGTGGCCGCCGGACTGCCAGTCCTGGAGCCCCTGCGTGTACGCGGCGACCGCCGCGACCTCGTCCGGGGTGAGCCCCTTCTCCAGGGCCAGCGCGGGCACTTCGGTGAACGCTGTGTGCTCGAACTGGTGGAGCCGGGAGGTGAGCACGTCGTTGACGATCTCGGCGGCCTCCTGGGTCGTGCAGCCGAAGAAGGTCTCCAGGACGAGGACTCCGTTGCTGAGTTCGCCCTCGTCCTCGACCTCCCGCTGGTACGAGAACAGGTCGTTGCGCAGGTGCACCCCGTCGGAGAACGTCTCCATCAGCACCCGCAGCGGCCTCGACCCGGCGACGGCGGCGGGCACTTCACGGGTCGCGTACTCGACGAGCCCCGACGACCAGGGGGCACCGCCCACCTTGCGGCGCATCTCGATGTACTCGACGGGGTTGGAGACCCGCCCTTCGTTGATGTTGGAGAGCTCCCACAGCGACTCGTTCAGCAGGTGCTCGGTGGAGACCGCGAACCGCTTGCGCCACTCGACGGACATCGAGGGCACCGTGCGCGCCCAGAGGTCGGCGAGCCCCGCCTCGACGGGATTCTCCGGCTCCGGTACGGGAGTCGACAGGTCGAGCGGCATGAACAGCGGCAGCCGGTCGAGGTAGGCCTTGCCGCCGTCGCGGTCCTGGGTGCGTTTGAAGATCTCCAGGAAGTGGTCGTCGAAGAAGAACACCCACACGTACCAGTCGGTGATGAGCGAGAGCGCCGGGCCGTCGCAGTCGGGGTGCGTGTACGCGCAGAGCAGCCCGTAGTCGTGCGCGTCGAGGTCGGACTGCTCCCAGATGCCGGAGCCCTCCAGCATGCCCATTCCGCGGGCCCACTCGACCGAGTGGGCCCGCGCCTCGTCGAGATGCGGGTTCAGCCGCGCGGGATACGGCATGTAGAAGTGCGGGAGTTCGAACGGCTGCGTCATGGCCGGGCCCTACCCAGGGCCTTCCGGGGGCATCCACGAGCCCGGACATGATCACACCATCGCGTGAATCCGCGCTGAATGCCTGTGTGAATCCGTGCGCACAGGCACGGCGTACGCCCACGGTGTACGGGCGAAGGACGCTACCTGGACGGGAATTGGACGGGACCTCACCGGCTTCCGGACGATCGCGCGCCCGTGCCTCCAAGTCGCCGCCAACCCTTGTGGCGGCCGCGTCTACGCGCAGAGACTACGGGGGTTCACGCGTCCCCTCCCCTTCCCGGAGTCCCGATGAACCAGCCGAGCCCGCCGCACCGCCCGTTCTCACGCCGCGCCGCCCTCGCCGGACTCGCCGGAGCGGCGCTGGCCGGGTCGACGGCGTTCAGCACGTCCGCGGCCGACCGCAAACGCTCCGTACGCTTCGCCACCTTCAACGCCTCCCTGAACCGCGGTACTCAGGGCGCCCTGGTCACGGACCTGTCCACGCCCGGCAACATCCAGGCGCAGAACGTCGCGGAGACCATCCAGAGAGTCGATCCCGACATCGTCCTGATCAACGAGTTCGACTACGACGAGAACGGCACCTCGGTCGGCCTGTTCCTGCGCAACTATCTCGCCGTCGGCCACAACGGCGCCGAGCCGATCCGCTTCCCGTACCACTTCACCGCTCCCGTGAACACGGGGGTCGCCTCCGGGGTGGACCTCGACGGCAGGAACGGGGCGGTCACCACGCCCGGTTCGGACGCGTACGGGCAGGACGCCTACGGGTACGGCTGGTTCCCGGGCCAGTACGGCATGGTCGTGCTCTCCAAGTACCCGATCGACACCCGCGCGGTGCGCACCTTCCAGAACTTCCTGTGGAAGGACATGCCCGGCAACATCATTCCCGAGGGCTACTACAGCGACGAGGCCCGCGCGATCCTGCGGCTGTCCTCCAAGAGCCACTGGGACGTACCGGTCCGTGTCGGCCGCGACACCGTGCACTTCCTGGTCTCGCACCCGACCCCGCCCACCTTCGACGGCACGGAGGACCGCAACGGGCGTCGCAACCACGACGAGATCCGCCTGTGGGCCGACTACATCGGGGGACGCAGGCGGAGCGCCTACCTGTACGACGACAAGGGGGTACGCGGCGGGCTGCGACCCGGGGCGCGGTTCGTCATCGCGGGTGACCAGAACGCCGACCCGCACGACGGTGACAGCTACGACGACGCGATCCTGCAGCTCCTGGACCACCCGGCGGTGCGGCTGCCGAAGACGCCGCCCGCCAGCGCGGGGGGCGTCGAGGCCGCGAGGCTCCAGGGCGGCGCGAACACCTCGCACGTCGGGAACCCGGCGTACGACACGAGCGACTTCAACGACGTCGCGCCCGGCAATCTGCGGGTGGACCACGTCCTCCCGTCGAAGGGGCTGACCCCGCTGTCCAACGGGATCTTCTGGCCCACGTCGGACGACCCCCTGTACCGGCTCGTCGGGAACGGCACGACCGTGCCGACGTCCGACCACCGGATGGTGTGGCAGGACGTGCGGGTCGGCTGACGGCGAGTGGGGGCGGGCCTCCGGAGGCTCCGCCCCCTCGACCCCTCAGCCGCCGGAAAACACCGGCAGAACCTCCTGGGCCACCCACGCGAGCGCGTCGGGCAGCGCCTCCGTCGTCACCGGAAGCCAGAGGGAGCAGGAGGCGAGACCGGCCTCGGCGAGCCTGCCGAGTTCGTCGTTCACGCTGTCGGCGGTGGCCGCCTTGCCGCCGAGCGGCCGCCACGGCATGTCCACCGCCGGAGAGAAGCCCGGTGGTACCAGGAACGCGCCCGAGGTCAGCGCGAGGGTGTCCGGATCCCGGCCGGCCTCCTTGCCGAGCGTCGCGAGCCGTTCCCGTACGACGGTCAGGGCGGCCGCGTCGACTCCCGAGCCGTGCCACCCGTCGCCGTACCGCAGGGCCCTGCTCAGTGCCGCGTCGCTCTCTCCGCCGATCCACACCTCGGGTCCACCGGGGGTGCGCGGCCGTACTCCCAGCCGCATCCCCTCGGCCCGGCCCTCCCACAACTCCCGCATGACGGCGAGCTGTTCGTCCATCCGCTTGCCGCGCCCGCGCAGCGACGCACCCACCGCGGCGAACTCCGCCGCGTCCCAGCCGGTGCCGACGCCGAGCGTGAAACGGCCGCCTGAGAGTCGGTCGAGGGTGGCCGCCTGATGGGCGAGGACGACCGGGTTGTAGAGCGGCAGGATCAGGACGCTGGTCACCACCCGGATCCGGTCCGTCGCGCCCGCGATCGCCGACAGCAGCACCAGCGGGTCCGCGGTCACCCCCAAGTCACCGGCGAGCACATGGCTCCCCGCGACGAGGTGGTCGAAGCCCAGCCGCTCGGCCGTACGGGCCGTCTCCAGGACCCCGTCGAGTTCGCTCTCCTGCCCCGGCCACAGCCGGTGCGGGCCCACTCCGATCCGCATACCCTCAGCTCCTCTCACGCGCCTTCGCACGCCGCGACGTCAGGGCTCCGACACTAGTGTCAGGGTCAACGCACCGACAGCGGACGGCAGTTCGCCGTCACCGCCTGGCCTGAATCAACGCATGCGTGCCACTCGTGCGCCAGCGCTGCTCCTCGGCGGCGACGAGGGCGGCCTCGGTGCGGGCGACGAGGCCGACGGTCACGTCGGACTTGAGGGTGCGCAGGGCGGCGACCGGACCGGGGAAGTACGCGGTGGGGATCTCGAACGGTGTGGTGGCCGGGCGGAACCGGTCGCCGATCAGGCGGCGGTAGTTCAGGTCGCCCTTCATGATCGTCACGTCCGCCCCGGCGAACTCCTCGCGCAGGTCGTCCGGCATGTCGGCGTACGGCAGGGGCGCGCAGGAGAACGGGTGGGCCCGGACCGTGAGGCGGCCGTCGGTCATCGCCGACCAGAGGCGGTGGCCCGACTCACCGGCGGCGCCCTTCGCGGCGGTGAGCCGGCGCACCGCGTCGAGCACGTCAGCGGTCGTGGCGTCGGAGACGTAGTACGGGTACGGCTTCACGTGCAGGACGGCCCGCCCGGCGCGGCGACGGCGCAGGAGATGGTCGATGAGGAGCAGGTCGGGGATGAGTTCGCGGCCCGCGTTGTCCGCGACCACGCAGAGGGTGCCGCCTGCGAACAGCGACCGGAGCAACTCGCTGTCATCGGCTACGAGTTGGGGGCTGCCGGCCGTGTCTCCTTCGGCGCCGGCCAGGCGGAAGCCGAGGTCCGCGCGGTTGCCCCACAGCGAGCCGTGCAGCAGCGCCGACTCCTGGTCCTCGACGGGCTGGTGCGCGAGGTCGTCGAGGGCGGCGAGTTCCTCGTCGGCCTCCGGGGTGTCGAGTTCGGCGAGCTTGAAAGGACGGAAGGGGTCGATGCCACGCCAGGGTCCAGGGGCGAAGTACCCGACCGCTTCAAGGAGTTGGCGATAGAAGTAGCTCTCGGACCACAGGAAGGGCACGTCGAACCAGGTCCGGCCGAAGTACTCCCGTCCCCACGCCTCCCACTGCTCACGGTCCGCCGCCTGCGCACCGAGCGGTTCGATGACGCCCTCGGTGCAGTTCTTCAGCAGGGCGTCGAGCGCACGCTGCCGCTCGGGGCCGTACGGGAAGGCGTTCCGCACCTTGTGGATGAGCGCCGGGTGCCGCTCGGCCAGCACGCTCCAGGGGAACGAGCCCGGCACGTTGCTGAGGATCACGGGTGCGCCTTCGGCGTCAGACATGGCGGTGCGGTCCTCCGGTGCGGGGCAGGGCCTCGGCAGGCACAGTAGCGTCCTTGGCCTTGTCGTCATGGGCAAGCCGGTCCGCGTAGCCCGCCTCGGTCCACATGAGCATCTTGAACTGCTCGGGTGTCAGCGTCCCCTGCCACTGGGAGCCGTCCGGGCAGAACACCGACTCGCAGCCGGAGCAGTAGTACCCCGCCCGCCACAGCCGCTCGGCGCGCGATTCACCCCTGGGCACATCGGCCCTCTCGCGCGCCTCGCCGCGGATCACCACGATGGTCCCGACGAACAGAAGAACCGCGAGGAGCACTCCGCCGATCATGTACAGCGGCTTGTCCTGCTGCACACCGGTGTACGCGAGGCCGACGCCGAGGGCGGTGAGCACCATGCCTTCGAGGAAGTGCATGACCGAGTCGAAGGAGTCCGTCGCGCCGGGTGACACGGCCAGCCGGTCGGCCAGGCTGCCGCGTTCGGGCTTCCCATCGGTCCGCCAGTCGGCCTTCCCGCCGGCTGTCCGCTCGCCGCTGGTCTGCTCGACCGTACGCACCGTGGTTCCGCCGCAGCCCGGACACATCACGTCAGCTGCCCCTTGGGCCGACTCGTTCACCATGCCCGTCACAGTATCCGGCGCGCACAACGGCCTCGCGGCGCCCCGGACCCGGGACGCCGCGAGGCAACGTACGACCTACGACAGAAGCCGGTGGTCAGAAGGTCAGCTTCCAGCTGTTGACCGTGCCCGTGTCCTGCGCGGCCGTGTCCTGGACGCGGAGCTTCCAGGTGCCGTTCGCGGTCTCGCTGGAGGCATCCACCGTGTACGTGGTGCTGACGTTGTCCGCGGAGTCCGAGGAGCTGGCGGACTTCAGGCGGTACGTCGAACCGTCCGGGGCGACCAGGTCGATCACCAGGTCACCGCGGTAGGTGTGGGTGATGTCGACGCCGACCTGGAGGGCGGCGGGCGCGTTGCCGGTGCGGCCGCTGACGGTGATCGGCGACTCCACGGCGGAGCCCGCATCCGGGACGGCGACGGCCGAAGCGCTGGTGAAGGTGGTGCCCCTCGTGGAGCCGCCGGACCCGCTCACCGCCTGCACCGTCTTGGTCGCATCCGCCAGACCGGCACCGCAGCCACCGGTGCAGGCACCGGGCAGGGCACGGGCGTTGGTCTTGATCGCCGACTCGATCTGGGCCGGGGTCAGCGAGGAGTTCGCCGACTTCATCAGCGCGACCAGACCCGCGATGTGCGGGGTGGCCATGCTGGTGCCCTGGTAGTACGCGTACGACTCCGTGGACGGCGTCTTCGTACCGGAGTTCAGCGTGGAGAGGATGCCGTTCGCGGTGCCGGTGCTGGTCTGGCCGCCGGGGGCCGCGATGTCCACGAGGGTGCCGTAGTTGGAGTACGAGGCGCGGGCGCCGGTGCGGCTCGTCGCGGCGACGTTGACGACGTTGCTGCAGCTCGACGGGGAGAAGCCCGAGGTGTTGGCGTTCGAGTTGCCCGCGGCCACGACGACCGTCGTACCGCGGTTCACGGCGGCGGTGATGGCGGTCTGTGTGGCGGAGGTGCAGGCACCCGAGCCGCCGAGGCTCATGTTGATGACCTTGGCGACGTTGGCGTTGGCGGGAACGCCGGAGACCGTGCCGCCGGACGCCCAGGTGATGGCGTCGATGATGTCGGAGTCGTAGCCGCCGCACTTGCCGAGGACGCGCAGCGGGGAGACCTTCGCGTTGTACGCGATGCCCGCGACGCCCTTGCTGTTGTTGGTGACGGCGGCGATGGTGCCCGCGACGTGCGTGCCGTGCCAGGACGAGTTGCTGGAACCGGTGCCGGTGCCGCACTCGTCGGTCGCGTACCAGTCGCCCGGGTCGGCCGGGTTGCTGTCGCGCCCGTCGCCGTCGACCGAGACCGCGGTGTCGGAGATGAAGTCGTAGCCCGCGACGATGTTTCCGGCCACGTCGGAGTGCGTGACGTAACCGGTGTCGATGACGGCGACCGTCACACCGCTGCCGGTGGAGGTGGCCCAGGCACCCGGGACGTTCATGCCGGCCGTGGCCTCGAAGAGGTCCCACTGCTTGGAGTACTCGGTGTCGTTCGGGTCGGCCAGCGGCTTGTTGACGCGGTCCGGTACGACGTAGGCGACCTGCGGGTCGGCCTGGTACTGCGCGATGACGTCGGCGACGTCCGCCTTCTTGAGCTCGGCGCCCAGGTCGACCAGGGCCGCGCCGGTGCCGAGGCGGCGCTGGAAGTCGAGGTCCTCGCCCGCCTTCGCGCCCTTGGCACGGGCGTCGGCGTCGGCGGCCGTGTTCGACTTGGCCTCGGTGGCGCCGGACTTGTAGCCGACGATCAGGCGCTCGGCCGGAGCGGCGGCCGCGGTCGCGGTCGCGGCGACGGTGGTCTCGGCCGGAGCGGCGTCGGGAGTCTGGGCGACGGCGACCGAGGTGGTCGTACCGGCCAGCAGCGCGGCGGATATCGCGGCGACGGATATCAGCTTCCGTCTGGCGTCGCGGGTGGGGGAAGGACGCAAGGGCTTGCCTTTCGTGGCCGGCTCCGGGCAGCGCGGTGCGGGGCGGAGCAGCGGTCGATTCGCTTCGTCGTCGAAGCGGCGGGGGGTGCAAAACCAGAAAGCGGCGCGGTGGCCGACCATGCGCGTAGCGACCCGGTGAGGGGTTTCCTGTGGGGTGGCTGTGGTCGAACGATAGGCAAAGCGCAGGTAAGAGGGATACAGGGGAAACCCTCGATTTGGCTGGTAACCAACCCTCGGCTGTGGGCGGTTGGCCGGGAACACCCTGGTTCGCCACCGTTGCGGATCTGAACGCGGGGCGCCGGTTTCCCGTACTTCACGGTGCGGTGCGGCCGCTCAAGTGATGCGGTGCGGCCGCACCGGCTTCCCTGCTGTGCCTGGCTTGCCGCGTTTCCCGCCTTGCCGCTTTCCCTGCCGTGCCCGCCTTGCCGCTTTCCCTGCCGTGCCCGTCTTGCCGCTTCGAAGTGCCCCGCTGCCCCACCGCCCCGCCGAGGAGACCCGTCCCGATGACCGTGACCGCACACCGCACCGCCGCAGCGGCCGTCGTCGCCGTGGGGGTACCCCTGCTGCTCACCACGCTCGCCGCGGGTCCCGCCCAGGCACATGGCGCGCCGACGGATCCGGTCAGCCGCGTGGTGGCGTGCTCGCCCATAGGCGGAAGCAACACACGCACGGCGGCCTGCGCGGCGGCGATCGCCACGAACGGCGCGCCCTTCACGGCCTGGGACAACCTCCGGGTCGCCGGTGTCAACGGCCGCGACCGCGAGGTGATCCCCGACGGACAGCTCTGCAGCGGGGGCCTGTCCGCTTATAAGGGCCTCGATCTCGCGCGCGCCGACTGGCCTTCGACCCGCCTGACTCCCGGTGCGGCCATGACCCTCAAGTACAGCTCGACCATCCCGCACACCGGGACCTTCAAGCTGTATCTGACCAAGCCGGGTTACGACCCGACGCAGCCCCTGAAGTGGTCCGACCTGGCCTCTCAGCCGTTCGCCACCGCCACCGACCCGGCGCTCGTCAACGGCGCCTACAGCGTCAAAGCCACGCTGCCTTCCGACCGGACCGGCCGCCAGCTGCTCTACACGATCTGGCAGAACTCCAGCACGTCGGACACCTATTACTCGTGCTCGGACGTGGTCTTCGCCGAAACGGACAAGGGCGGGGGCGGGGCCGCCGCACCGGCGACGTCCTCACCGGCGCAGCAGACGCCTTCACCCACGACGAAGTCGCCGGAGCCGCCGCGGACGACCTCTCCGGCCGTGCAGACGCCCACACCCACGCAGGCGTCCGCTTCACCGGCCCAGGAGACCGCTCCCGACAACCTCACCCCCGTCGCCGACAGCGATTCCGGCGGCAACACCGCGCTCCCCCTGGTGGCAGGCGGAGCGGCGGCGTTCCTCCTTGCCGCGGGGGTCGCCCTCACTGCTTGGCGACGCCGCTGAACAGGGTCCCGGTGTGGATCAGTTGACGTACACCACCGGGCTGCCCTCCTGGCTGGTGTCCGTGACGGGCGCGTACTTGGCAGTGAAGTAGCCGTTGCTGAAGCACAGGGACGAGCCGGAGAACTTCGTGAACTGCTGACCGGTGAAGGCGATGCTGTTGTCGGCGTTGCTCGCCGTGCCGGAGAGGCTCGGCGCCCGGTAGACGCAGGTGATGCTGCCCAGCAGGGTGCGCAGGACGACGGTGGTCTGGATCGTCGAGCCGGCGGCCGGAGTGACGGTGACCGTGCCGTCGGAGGCCACCGTGGTGGTGTACGGGAGGTTGTCGACGGTGATGCCCGTGACGCCGAGCACCCCGATGACATTGCTGGTGCAACCGCTGGTGGCGAAGGTGTGTCCGGTGAGCGACTCGGTGGCCGTGCCCGGAGCCGCCGGGTTGTCGGTGACGGTGGCGGTGAAGGCAGACGAGGTGCAGGAGATGCCGCTCGTGCCGGTGCTGCTGGAGTAGAGCGTGGCAGCGGTGCCGCTCGCCAGCGAGGCGTTGAGGACGTCACCGACGGCGACGGGGGTCCCGCCGAGGCTGCCGGTGGTGAGTACCGGGGTGTCGGCGGCGGCGGCCGGGACGGTGGCGGACACCGCGAGCGCGGTGGCGACGCCGATGAGGGCGAGGAGGGATCGAGTACGCATGGGGGTGCCTCTTTCCGAAGGGGGTGCGGGTGCGTGTCCCAAAAGGGGGTGCGGATGCATGCCCCGGAGGGGGTGCGTGGGCAGGGGGCCGCTGCCGGCCCGTGGCGTCTTCTCCGTACGCGACGGGCCGGCAGCGACAACGGGGCTACCGGGCACGACCCAAGGGGGGAAGGCGACCGTGCCGGTGCCGTGGGGGGCTGAATGGGGGATTGCGCAGCGCGCATTCGAATGCGCTTCAGACGCGCATGGCATGCGCTTCGGGTGTGTCACGCCGCCCCGCGACAGAGCGGGGGCCAGGAGGGTGACAGGTGCCGCGCTGCGGATCCGGCGCCACGGATCCGTGGAAACAAGGGAGAGTTCTAGACCCGCCGGACGGTCAACGTCAAGGCAGGGAACGGAAGTTGGAGATCGGAGCGGCCGCCCCCTTCACAGGTACGGCACAAGCAACACCCTTTTCCCACAGGTCCCTTGACCCACAGTTGTAACCCCCGGTAACTTCCTCGACGGCTACTGAGGCGTAACAAGAAAGCCCTTCCATTCGCCAGGGGTGATGAGGGCGCGTTCGTCGCAGCCGCTGTCCGCGCCAGGACAACACGCCGCTGAATCTCCTACCCCGCATCGCCCATGCCCAGGGAGCAGACATGGCCTCGTCCTCGGACGCCACGGCGTCCACCTCACCCACCCCGTCCGACCCGGAGAGCACGGAAAGCGGTTCCGCCACCGACGGACCGGTCAGACGCGGGCGGGTCCGCCTGCGCAGAGCCGCGGTGATGGCGGTGCCGGCCACCGTGATCGCCGCGGGGCTGATGGTCCTCACCGCGGAGGGCGCTCTCGGCGTCCAGTTCGCCATCTCCGGCATGCCGTTCACGGTCACCGCCACCGAGCTCGACGGAACCGGCTTCGAGCAGTTCGGCGGCCTCGACTCGATGGCCGAGGGCAGCCCGAACACCGGCGACACCGGCGGCCAGGTCCTGGTCATCACCTCCGCGATCAAGAGCGCGACGCTCACCAAGCTGTGCCAGAGCGTCGACCTCGGCGGTACGAACCTGCTCATCAAGGCGGGCGGCGGCGAGGAGAAGGTCCAGGCGAGCCACCTCACCACCGACTCCACGGAGCTGTCGGGCGACGCGTCCTTCGAGAACATCGAGATCGGCAACGACGCCAGCACGCTCGACAAGGCCGGGGTCCAGGGGCCCATCGGCGTGTTCAGCCAGCAGGCCGACACCGTCCACATCGCGAACCTGCGGCAGACCAACTACGCGACCACGGCGGCGGTGTTCAAGCTTCCCGGTCTCAACCTCAGCTTCAGCTCCCGGGGTTGCTGATGAACGGCATCCGGAAGCCAGGGAACCCGAGGTCCGATTTCCGGCAGTGGCGCGCGCACCGGCCCTTCTGGGGCGGGCTGCTGCTCGCCCTGGCGGGGGCGGAGATCCTGCTCACCGAGAAGGCGTCCATGAAGGTCGTCATGCACATGGGCGCGCAGGGCCTGGCCGGCTATCTGCTGCCGACCTTGATGGTGCTCTGCGGCCTGCTGATCCTCTTCAACCCGGCCCAGCGCCTCTTCTACTCGATCCTCGGCATCCTCCTCACCCTCGGCACCTGGCTCACCTCCAACCTCGGCGGCTTCCTCGTCGGCCTTCTCCTCGGAGCCGTCGGCAGCTGCCTCGCGTTCGGCTGGCTCCCGGACCAGGAACCGCGCCGCCGCCGTTTCCTGCGTCGAGGCCACGCGTAGCCACCAGAACGATCAACTTGCCTGTACGCGCAGGGAAGTTGCCCTCGTACGCAACGGGCGCCCGGCGATCTCGCTGGGCAACCGGACGGCAGCTTAGGGTGATGTGCCGAACAACCGGCGAGTGCCTGATGCCGTGGAGGCTCCTGATGGGAAACCCCAGCCCCTTAGTGATCGATCCGACCGGCCGCGACATTCACGGCGAGGGCGTCCGCATCCGCGCGGCGGGGCCGGTGGCCCGCGTCGAACTCCCCGGCGGTGTGGAGGCATGGGCGGTCAGCAGCCCCGAGTTGCTCAAGAAACTGCTCACCGATCCCCGGGTGTCCAAGGACGCCCGGCAGCACTGGCCCCGGTTGGCGAACGGGGAGATCACCCCGGAGTGGCCGCTGTTCACCTGGGTCGCCGTGCAGAACATGTTCACCGCGTACGGCGGCGACCACAAACGCCTCCGCATCCTGGTCTCCAAGGCGTTCACCGCGCGTCGGACGGCCGCGCTCCAGCCGCGGATCGAGGAGATCGCCGGTGAGCTCCTCGACCGGATCGAGAAGGTCGCCCGTGAGTCCCAAGTCGTCGATCTGCGGGAGGAGTTCTGCTACCCGCTGCCGATCCAGGTGATCAGCGAGCTGTTCGGCCTGCCCAAGGAGCGGGGCCCGGAGCTGCGCCGGCTGGTGGACCGCATGTTCGACACCTCCGCCGACCCGGGCGAGATGTCCGCCGCCTGGGAGCGGTTGGACGTCGTGCTGCGCGAACTCGTCGCCGCCAAGCGGGAGTCGCCCGGCGACGACCTGACCACGGGGCTCATCGCGGCCCGCGACGAGGAGGGCGGTACGCAGCTCAGCGAGCAGGAACTCCTCGACACCCTGGGGCTGATGGTCAGCGCCGGGCACGAGACCACGGTCAACCTCATCGACAACGCCGTCCACGCCCTGCTCACGCACCCGGAACAGCTCGCCACCGTGCGGGCGGGCGGAGCCTCGTGGGACGACGTGGTCGAGGAGACGCTGCGGGTGGACGCGCCGGTCGCCAGCCTGCCGCTGCGGTACGCCGTGGAAGACCTCGACCTCGCCGGACTCGGCGTCCCCGGCGGGACCGTGATCGCCAAGGGCGAGGCGATCCTGGCCTCCTACGCCGCCGCCGGACGCGACCCCGAGCGGCACGGAAAGGACGCCGACCGCTTCGACGTCACCCGCACCGACAAGGAGCACCTGGCCTTCGGCCACGGCGTGCACCACTGCCTCGGCGCCCCGCTGGGCCGCATGGAGGCCCGCATCGCACTACCGGCCCTCTTCGACCGGTTCCCCGGACTCCGACTCGCCGTCCCCGAGGACGAGTTGCGGCCGGTGGACTCCTTCATCTCCAACGGCCACCGCTCCCTTCCCGTCCGGGTCTCCTAGGGCACGGTCACTCCCCGCGCCACCAGGCCAGCAGTCGGGCCCAGCCGCTCTTCGGACGGTCGGGCTCCGCCGCGGGCCGCTCCCCTGCCGCCACCGGCGCGGCGCTCGCGTACGACGGCCGCGCGCCCTCCGTCCGTACGACCGTTGTGGCGGGCGGGAAACGCACGGGCAGCGCGACGAGTGCTCGGTGGAACGGGCCGGGCCGCCAGACCAACTCCTCGACGGGAACTGCCAGTTCGACATCAGGGAGCCGGTCGAGGAGCTTCTCCACCGCGACCGCCGCGATCAGCCGGGCCGGGTTCTGCGCCGGGCAGTTGTGCGGGCCCGCGCTCCACGCCAAGTGGGCGCGGTTGCCCGCCCGTTGATCGGCTGCCAGAGCGGGGTCGGTGTTCGCGGCGGCGAGACTGACGACGAGCGGGGCGCCCGCGCGCAGCAGTACGCCCTCGTACACGACGTCGTGCATCGGGAAGTGCACGGCGTAGTTGGCCATCGGCGGGTCGGCCCACAGCACCTCGTCGAGGGCGTCCTCCACCGGCAGACTGCCGCCGGACAGGTCCCCCGCGAACCGGTCGTCGGACAGCAGCAGGCGCAGGCTGTTGGCGATCAGGTTCTGCTGGGGTTCGGTACCCGCGCCCATCAGCAGGACAAGGGTGTGGATCATCTCCTCGTCGGTGAGCCGGGCGGGGTGCGCCATCAGCCAGGACGTCATGTCCTGGCCGGGCCTGGCCCGCTTCAGCGTGACCAGGTCCAGCAGGGTGGCGGTGAGCAGTTCGTTCGCCTTCTCGGCGTCCACCCCGTCGAAGATCCCGGACATGCCCTCGACCAGCCGGACACCGTACTCCGCCGGGCAGCCGAAGAGGTGGTTGAAGACCAACAGCGGCAGGACCTGCGCGTACTCACCGAGCAGGTCGGCCGTCCCGAGCGGCGCGAACCGGTCGACGAGCGTGTCGGCGCTGCGCTCCACGTACCCGCGCAGCATGCTCGGCTCCACCCGGGCCAGGCTGTCGGCGATCGCCCCGCGCAGCCGGCGGTGTTCCTCCCCGTCGGTGAACAGCGCGTTCGGCCGGTACGCCATCATCGGCACGACCGGGCTGTCCATCGGTACGGTGCCGTCGGCGAGGTCCGTCCAGCGGCGGGGGTCCTTGGAGAAGGTCTCGGGACTGCGCAGGACGTGCAGGGCGGCGTCGTACCCGGTGACGAGCGTGGCCTGGACGCCGGGGGCCAGTTCGACGGGCGCGGTCGGCCCGGCCTTGCGCAGCCGCCGGTAGACGGCGGCAGGATCGGCCGCGAACTCCGGTCCGTGCAGCGGCTCGTGGAACGGGCAGCCCCGTGGGGGAACGGGCGGAGGTACGGCGGTCACGCTTGCTCCAAGTCGCCGGTGCGGGTCAGCAGATACTCGACGAGGGTGATCAGCGCCTCGGTGGACGAGACCGGGTCGCGCGCGTCGCAGCGCACGAGCGGGGTCGACGGCAGCAGGTCGAGGGCCTCGCGCACCTCGGCCAGACCGTGTGCGCAGGCGTCGTCGAAGTCGTTCAGGGCGACGGCGTACGGCAGCCCCAACTCCTCCAGTACGCCCATGACTTCGAAGGACTGGCCAAGGCGCCGGGTGTCGGCGAGGACGAGCGCGCCGAGGGCTCCGTGGGTCATGTCCTGCCACAGCTCGGTGAAGCGCTGCTGCCCCGGGGTGCCGAACAGGTAGAGGACCAGCGAGTCGTTGAGGGTGAGGCGGCCGAAGTCGAGGGCCACCGTGGTGGTCGTCTTGTCCGTCGTACCCGCCAAGTCGTCCACGAGGGCGCCGGCTTCGGTCATGGTCTCCTCGGTGCGCAGCGGCCGTATCTCGGACAGCGCGCCGACGAAGGTGGTCTTGCCGACCGCGAAGTGGCCCACGATCAGCAGCTTGACGGCCGTCTGCACGCTGGGCAGGAGATAGACGTCGTCAGAGGCGGGCGCGGAGCCCATTGAGCACCTCCTGGAGGATGCTGGTGTCGGACGGCTGGGCGGAGGGGATCGGCGCGCGGGTGACGATGTGGCCGCTGTCCATCAGGTCGGCGATCAGCACCTTCGTGACGCTGACCGGCAGCGCCAGATGCCCGGCCACCTCGGCGACCGACAGCGCTCCGGGCCGGCACAGCTCCATCAGCCGGCGCTTCTCCGGGCTCAGGCCGGTCAGCGGCAGATCCTCGGCGGCGATCAGCAGGGTGACGAGGTCCAGGGTGTTGCGGGACGGCTGGGAGCGGCCGTCCGTGACGACGTACGACCGCACCAGCCGCTCGCCCGGGCGGCCCCTGGGAGTCATACCGGGCTGCCGGTGTCCCGCCGGGCCGGGCTGGTCAGCTCCTTGCCGAGCCGGTCGACCAGTTTGTGCATGCGGTAGGTGACCGCCTCCATGTCCACGTTCTCGGTGGTCGACACCGCGAGGTGGGCACCCTCACCGGCGGCGACGAGGAAGACGTACCCGTGCGCGAACTCGATCAGCGTCTGCCGCCAGGGGGTGTCCGGGCTGCCGCAGAACTCGGCCGTGCTGCGGCTGATCGACTGCACCCCGGACAGGCCCGCGGCCATCCGCTCGGCGTCGTCCCGGCCGATGTCCGCGGAGTGGGCCCGGAGCATGCCGTCGGAGGACAGCAGGATCGCGTGCCGCGCCTCCGGCACCTTCAGGACCTCGTCGAGCATCCACCCCAGCTCGTTGGTCATGGGCGCGATCATCCCTGTGTGTTCCCTTCGGTACTGTGGGGGGTTTCATCGGCTGCGTCGGGGGTGTCCTGCGCGGCCCGCCCGAAGCGGGTGCCGCGGGCGAACGCGCCCATCCGCCGGGCCTGCTCCTCGGCCGACCGGTCCCCGGACTCCTCGGCCGGCGCGGCGGTGGCCGGTTCGGCGTTCTTCGCCTCCCGTGGCGCGCGGCGCCGCCGCTTCGGCAGGCCTCCGACGGTGGTCGCCGCGGCGGACGCGGGTTCGGCGGTACGAGGCTCGGGCGCCGACTCGGTGGTACGCGCCGGTTCGGCCGTGGGCGCGGGCTCCTGGACCGTGACCGCGGCCGTGTCCACGTGCGTGAGCAGTGCGGACGGTACGAACACCACGGCGCGGACACCCCCGTACGGCGAGCGTGTGTCCACGGAGACGCTGAACCCGTACCGCGCGGCGAGCACGCCGATGACCGCGAAGCCGAACTGGGGCGGATCGTCGAGCCGGGTCACGTCCACCGCGTGGCGCCCGGAGAGCAGTTCGGCGGCGTCCTCGGTCGCCTGGCCGTCCATGCCGACCCCGGCGTCGTCGATGACCACGCAGGCGCCGTTGTGCACGGACTGGACGTTGACCTCGACGGTCGTGTTGGGCTGCGAGTGGCGAGCCGCGTTGTCCAGGAGTTCGGCGATGGCGAGGACCACCGGCTCCACCGCCCGGCTCTCGACGGCGATGTCGACCTGCCCGATGATCCGGATCCGCCGGTAGTCGCGGATGCGGGAGGTCGCGCCGCGCACGACCTCGATCAGCGCGGAGGTGGACCGCTGCCGTCCGGGCCAGGAGCCGCACAGCACGGCGATGGCCTGGGCGCGGCGGCCGAACTGGGCGTTGGTGTGGTCGATTTCGAGGAGGTCGCGCAGCACGTCGGGGTGGTCGTGGCGGTCCTGCATCTCCGAGATGGACACCTGCTGCTCGTTGGCCAGGGCCTGGATCGAGCGCATCGACGCCTTCAGGGCGGCCTTCGCGGACTGGTCGGCACGGGACTGCGCGTGCTCCACGGAACCGGAGAAGCGTTCCAGGACGCTGTCGAGGCACTTGGCGAAGTCGGTGTCGGCCAGCCGGACGTCGAGCAGGCCGGCCGCGGGGCCCGGTTGCTGCGGGGAATCGGCGAGGGCCGGCAGGCGGACCGCGACCACATGGCGCAACTCCTCGTCCCGGGCCTGCAGTTCGTCCGCCAGTTCGGCGGTCCGCACGCGCTGCCGCGCGGTGATCCCGCGCTGGCGCACCAGCAGCACGGTGACGGCGAGCAGCCAGACGGCCAGGCACCAGAACGCCACCTCCGGTATCGGTTCGGTCAAGAGGTTCAAGGGGTTCAAGTCCTCTGAAGGCGTACGTGAGTCGATCGGGGCGCAAGTGACGCGGCGCACGACGCTAGCCGCGCGGCGGCTCCGGCACTTGCGCCCGCGCGCAAGGAAGTTGCTCTCATACGCACTGACTGTGTGGACGGGCCTGTCCGGCGGATCAGGTCGCAGGAACCCGACGGCGCCCCATCAACGCCGGTGAGCGGGGTCTGGTGCGTGCAGCTGCAAGGCGGAGGAGGGAGTCAACGCGGAGCGTTGGCGACCGACGACAACGCGGCAGATGTGCGTGCCAGACCCCACGTCTGCGGCAGGATCCGCCGGATAGGCCCTAGGCTGACCGCGAGTAACTGGGGCCATTCGTACGGGAGTTGATGGTGTCGTCGCTGTCCGCGGAAAGCTACCTGGTGGAGACGCGGACGACCGGGGAGGTGGATCCGCGTGAGCGGACCGACTTCTGGAGCGAGCACATCGGGTCCTACGAGCCCCGGATGGGCTTCCGGTACCCCCGCACCGACAACTTCCGCGGTGAGACGGTCCGCCAGCGCACCGAGGCCTACCAGCTCGTCAGGGTCCGGTCGGACGAGGTCGCGTACAGCAGGTCGGCGCGGCAGGTCCGGGAGGACCCGGACGAGGACTACCGGTTACTGCTTCCGCTCACCGGCGAGATCGTCGTACGGCAGAACGAGCGGGAGGCACGGCTGACCCCGGGAACGGGCACGCTCGTCTCCTTCGGGGCGCCCTTCGAGTGCCACCAGGACGCGTCCGCGCAGGCGTTCGTCCTCACCATCCCGGCCCACGAAGTGGACGGCCCACTGAACCGCAGGTCGCCGCTGGCCACCAGCATCGATCTGAGCAGAGGCCTCGGACGCGTGGTCAACTCCATGGTCAACGACCTGCACGCGGAGCGCGACCAGCTCACCGACCCCCAGTTCAACGCCGTCTCCGACCGCGTCGTCGAGCTGCTGTGCATGCTCGCCACCGCCGACGACCGCCCGGACGCGGCCGGGCATCTCACCGACGTGGAGACGATGGTCCGCCGCTACGTACGCGAGCACGCCGCCGACCCGGCCCTCACCGGTACGTCCATGGCCCACACCCTGGGCTGGTCCCTCCGCCAGATCCAGCTGGCCCTGCAGCGCGTGGGCACCACCCCCCGCGAACTGATCCGCGAGGAACGCCTGCGCCTGGTCCGCGATCGCCTCCGGTGCGGTGACTGCGAACACCTGACGATCACCGATCTCGCGTACGCCTCGGGCTTCTCCTCGGCCAGTGCGCTGAGCACGGCGTTCCGGCAGCGCTACGGGGTGAGTCCGCGGGAGATGCGGCACGGCGGGCGGCGTCCCTGAGCCGCCCGCTGAACGTGCCGTGGGCGATCACCAGCTGGGACAATCACCCGAGACGGTAATCTCCGGCAGAGATGGGTACGGCTTCGGGAGCGCGCATGGATCTGCGGCAGATGGAGGTCGCCGTCGCGGTGGCCGAGGCGGGCGGGTTCACCGCGGCGGCGCAGCGGCTGAACGTGGTCCAGTCCGCCGTGTCGAGCACGGTACGGGCGCTGGAGCGGGAGCTGGGCACCCCGTTGTTCGACCGCACCACGCACCGGGTGTCGCTGACCCCGGCAGGTGAGGCCTTCGTACCGGCGGCGCGGGCAGCACTGCGGGCCGCGGAACAGGTGCGGGCGGCGGTCGACGCCGTCCAGGGGCAGCTGCGGGGGCGGATCACGGTCGGCACGATGCAGGGCGTCTGGGCCGACCTCCACCGCCCGCTGGCCGCACTGCGCGCGGAGCACCCCGGTGTGGTGGTCCGGCTGCGGCAGGCCGCGGTGACCGACATCCGGCAGGCGCTGCGCGAGGGCACGGTGGACCTGGCGGTGGTCGCGCTCGACCGGCAGCAGCAGCGCGGCCTGGTGACCCGGCTGCTGTCCCGGGAGGAGATGGTGCTGGTGTCCGCGCCGGCGCGGGCCCTCGCGGGGACCGGTCCGGAGGGTACGGTCACGCTCGCCGAGGCCGCCCGGCTGCCGCTGGTGGACTTCACGCCCGGTTGGGCGATCCGTCTCGCCGTGGACCGGGCGTTCCGTGCCGCCTCGGTGGAGCGCGAGACGACCTTCGAGGTCAACGACATCGTCGCCGCGTCCGAACTCGTCCGCAACGATCTCGGCGTCTGCGTCATGCCCGCCTCGATCGCCGGCCGGTTCCCGGACCTGAGCACCCACCGCTTCGAGCGGCACGCGCCGGCCTGGAAGGTGATGGTGGTACGCCCGCGCGGGGAGGCACCGCCGGCGGTGGCCGCGCTGCTGCGGCACATGGCCTGAGGGGCCCATCTCCATATGCGATAACCAACATCTCGAACCATCGCCGCGTGCGGGGAAGCAGCCGGGCCCGTCGGACGCTGACGCAGGCATGAGTGCGACAAGGAAGCCCTCCGAGCTCCACACACCAGGCGGGCCCACGGTCACCGCCGAGGCCGCGAACGGCATACCGGGCTGGCTGGTGGCGCTGCTCGCCGTCGCCTGCGGCATGACGGTCGCCAACCTCTACTACGCCCAGCCCCTGTTGTCCGACCTGCGCGACGTCTTCCACATCAGCACGGCGGCCGCGGGCGGACTGATCACCCTCACCCAGGTCGGCTACGTCATCGGCATGCTGCTCCTGGTCCCGCTCGGCGACCGCCTGGAGAAGCGCGGTCTGGTCACCGTCCTGCTGGCGGTCACCACGCTCGCCCTCGTCGCGGCGGGCCTCGCCACCAGTTTCCCGATGCTGCTTGTGGCGTCGCTGGTCAGCGGAGCCACCTCGGTCGTCGCCCAGATCCTGGTGCCTTTCGCCGCGAGCCTCGCCCCCGACCACGCCCGCGGCCGCGTCGTCGGCCGGGTGATGAGCGGCCTGCTGACCGGCATCCTGCTCTCCCGCACGCTGAGCAGCCTGGTCTCCGACGCGGCCGGCTGGCGCGTGGTCTACCTCGGTTCCGCCGTCCTGATGGCGCTGCTCGCGGTCGCGCTGCGCGTGGCCCTGCCGCACAACGCGCCGACCACGACCATCCCGTACACCCACGTCCTGCGCTCCACCGTCCGCTTGGTGCGCACGCACCCGGTGCTCGTGCGCCGGGGCCTCTACCAGGCGGCGATGTTCGGTGCGTTCAGCGCCTTCTGGACGACGATCTCGTACGTCCTCACGGGCCCGCACTTCGACTACTCCCCCATCGGAGTCGGCCTGTTCGCCCTGGTGGGAGCGGCCGGCGCGGCCGTGGCACCCTTCGCGGGGCACTGGGCCGACCGAGGTCTGACCCGCCCGATGACCGGCGTCGCCCTCGCCGCGGCGGCCGTGGCGTTCGCCCTCGCGGGGTTCGGCGGCCACCACATCGTGCTCCTCGCGCTGGCCGCCGTACTGCTCGACATGGGCGTCCAGACCAGCCTCATCCTCGGCCAGCACACCATCTACCAACTCGACCCCGACGCCCGGGCCCGCCTCAACAGCGCCTTCATCGCGACCTTCTTCATCGGCGGCGCCCTCGGCTCCGAACTCGCCTCCGTCGCCTACCACTTGGCCGGCTGGACCGCGGTGACCGCCCTCGGTACGGCCCTCCCCGTCCTGGCACTCCTCTACTGGACGTCGGAACGCCGGGCACCCTCGGTGGCCTGACCAGCGGTTGCCGACCGCCGCAACTTCCGCACGGCAAGAGCGAGTTGCAGCCGCAGCCGCCCCTGCGGGGAGTGCACGTCCCAGCCGAGGACGTGCTCAGTCTGTACGAGGCGTTCCTGGAGCGTCGAGTGATGCACCGTCAGTTCGGCGGCGGCCGCGCGCAGGCTCGGCGAGGAGGACACCGCGTGGAGTGTCGCGGCCGCCCAGGGGGCCTCGGCGACAGCCCGTTCCACGGCGAGTTCGTCGGGCACCGGCGGGGTGTCCGGGCCCACCGCGTCCGCGAGCAGCGCCAGACCGCCGAGTTCGTCGGCGTACACCGTGCGGGGCCCGGGATCGTGCGCCGTCCCCTCGGCGGTCAGCCGGAGCGCGGTCCGGGCGCCGGCCCACGACCGCGGGAGCCCGTCCAGTTCCACGGCCGGCCCGACCCCGGCCCGCCGCGCCTCACTCCCGGCCCGTCCGACGGGCACGATCTCCGCACCGCCCCCGTACAGTGCCACGGCACACACCAACTCCCCTTTCCTCAGCCCTAGTTGGACTGCGGCATGCGCCCGTGCGGCCTTCGGCGCGGACGCATCGAGAACCACCTCGACGAGCGCGGGATCGGGGGCGGATGCGGCAGCGGGCGCCCAGCCACGAGTCCGGTCCAGAACGGCCCGTACGGCACCGGCGGCCCGCTCCAGGATCATCGCGCGGACCCCGTCGGGCGGGCCGGGGGTCTCCAGCCAGAGCGCGGCCGGGGGCTCCGAGGCTGACGTATCCGGGCAGGTGTCGGTCGCGGGGGAGGCGGTGGGGTCCAGCGGGGTCGGCGGCGGGGCGGCGTCGGGGGACGGCTGCGGCGGGGCGGCGTCAGGGGTGTCGAGCGATACCTTCGGCAGGGCGGCATAGGGGGTGCCCGGCGACACCGGGGCCGGGGCTGCGTCGAGAGAGCCCGGGGACTCCGATGGCGTGACGGCGTCGAGGGCGCCGAGCTTCGCCCTCGGCCGAACGGAATCCGGGATGCCCTGTGACGACGAAGCCGAGGCGGCACCCGGGCTCCCCTGCGACGCCGGGGTCGGGCCGGCATCCGGGTTCCCCTGCGACTTCGAGACCAGGCCGGCATCAAGACTGCCTGACCGCGCCGAGGCCGAAGCGGATTCCTCGGTACCCGGCGACGCCGACGGCAGGGCGGCATCGCGGGTGCCCAGCTGTGCCCACGGCCCAACAGCATCCGCGATGCCCGGCGGAACTGAGTCCGGGCCCTCGTCCGAGGACCCCGGCGACACCGAGACCGGGCCTCCACCCGAGACCCCCGGCGACACCGGGACCGGACCGGCATCGACCATGCCCAGCCGCCCCGAGGCCGAGGCAGCGTCGAGGGAACCCGGCGGCGCCGAGACCGGACCGGCACCCCGGGAACCCGGCGACACCACGGCCGGACCAGCCCCCCGGGAACCGGGCGACACCACGGCCGCACCGGCAGCCGGGACGGCCGACCGTGCGCCCGGTCCCGCCACTCCGAGGGTGTCGAGCGGCGCCCACGGCCACGTCGGGTCCACCGGTTCCGTGGAGTCCTCGCGGTGGCCGTCCGGGGCGACGCGGATTCGGACGCCGCGTCGCTCGTCGACCAGGCGGGCGGGGCAGCCGGAGAGGACGGCGGCGCCGCGTACCAGGGCCTCGATGCCTACGCGGCCCTCCATCAGGCGGTCGAAGTAGGCGATGACCTGTAGGGCGGCGCCCGCGTCGGGGTCGAGTTCCGCGAGGCGTCCTGCCAGCTCTCTCACAGACACCATCCTGCGACCGTGGGCCCGCCCTGCCAACCGTCGGGGGCCGGGGCATCGCGGGCGAACCGGCCGGTCAGGCGCCGAGGAGCCGGCGCAGCCAGCGGAGCCTGGTCGCCCGGCTCTCCTGGGACAGCGGCACCTGCGGAGCCAGCCCCTCGAAGCCGTGGAAGCCGCCGGGCCACACATGGAGCTCGGCGCGACCGCCCGCCTGCCACAGGCGGGTGGCGTACGCGACGTCCTCGTCGCGGAAGGTCTCCGCCGAGCCGACGTCGATGAAGGCCGGGGGCAGCCCGGACAGGTCGGTGGCCCGGGCCGGTGCCGCGTACGGCGAGACGTCGGGTCCGCCGCTCGCCTCCCCGAGCAGCGCGCGCCAGCCCATCTCGTTGGCGGTGCGGTCCCAGACGCCGAGCCCCACCATCTGGTGGCCGGACAGCGAGTCGTTGCGGTCGTCCAGCATCGGGCACATCAGCAGCTGGCCGATCAGCTCCGGCCCTCCGCGGTCCCTGGCCAGCAGGGCGAGGGCAGCGGCGAGCCCGCCTCCGGCGCTGCCTCCGGCGACGACGATGCGGTCCGCGTCGATCCCGAGTTCGCCCGCGTTCTTCGCCGTCCACACCAGGCCCGCGTAGCAGTCCTCGACCGGCGCCGGGTGCGGGTTCTCGGGCGCGAGCCGGTACTCCACCGACACCACCACGAGCCCCAGCTCCTCGGCCCAGTCAAGCGCCTCGGACACTCCCAGCCGGTTGTCGCCGACGACCATGCCGCCGCCGTGGGTGTAGTACACGGCCGGCAGCGGTGTGCTCACCCCGCTCGGCCGGCAGATGAGCAGCGAGACGTCCGGCGCCCCCTCGAACCCCGGCACCGACCGCTCCTCGACCTGGAAGGCGCCGCCGCGCCGCAGGTCCTCATCCGAGGGCCGCATGGGGTTCGCGCCCGCGCCCTCCCGCAGCAGAGGGATCTGCTCCAGCGTGAAGGTGATCGGAATCTGCTCCCTGACCAGTTCGAGCGCGGCGGCCAGCTCCGGGTCGAAGGGCGGCGGCGGAGGGACAGGACCGGTGTGTGCCGGTGAAATGGCGGTCGTCGGCTCGGCAGTCATGACGGCTCCTCGCGTTCCGGTCACTGCGGTGTGACCAGTGCGTTCATGGTGCCCCGAGGGCGAACCACCCGGGTACGCGCCGTTCGGCTGGAATCCCCCGCCATGCGGCGGGGCGCCATCCCGTGGTTTCCCTCGCCCGCGAGATGACTAGGGCCTGTCCGGCGGATCAGGTCGGAGGAAAGAGGCGGTGCCTCATCGACGCAGGTGAGCGGGGCTTGGTGCGTCGAGCTGCAAGGCGGAGGAGGGCGACGACGCGATGGGGGTCCCCCCGCTCGAGCGAAGCCGAGAGTGGGGGAGTCGGCAACCGACGACAACGCCGCAGATCGGCGCCCGCCGCGGAGCGGCTGATGTCACGGCCGCCCCGCGTCTCCGGCATGATCCGCCGGACAGGCCCTAGTGTCCTGGGAGACAGGTGCGACGCCTGATGCGTGGACTCCAACTCCGCGACGCGGGCGCTTAGTTGACGACGTAGGTCACCACTCGACGGAAGGAACGGCGTTGTCCGACAACCCAGGACCGGCCGGCCGCATCGACACCGAGACCGCGCACTCCGCACGGATCTACGACTACATCATCGGAGGGAAGGACTACTACCCCGCCGACAAGGAGGCGGGCGACGCGATGGCGCGGGAGTGGCCCGCCCTGCCGGTCCACATGCGGGCCAACCGCGACTTCATGAACCGCGCGGTGCGCCATCTCGCCCAGGAGGCGGGGATACGCCAGTTCCTCGACATCGGGACCGGCATCCCCACCTCGCCCAACCTCCACGAGATCGCCCAGTCGGTGGCCCCGGAGTCCCGGGTCGTCTACGTCGACAGCGACCCCCTCGTCCTCACCCTCTCCCAGGGCCTGCTGGCCGGCGCGCCCGAGGGCAGGACGTCGTACCTCGAAGCGGACATGCGCGACCCGGCGAGCATCCTGAACGCCCCGGAACTGCGCGAAACGCTCGACCTCGGCCGGCCGGTCGCCCTGACGGTCATCGCGATCGTCCACTTCGTGCTGGACGAGGACGACGCGGTCGGCATCGTCCGCCGCCTCCTGGACCCTCTCCCCTCGGGCAGCTATCTGGCGATGTCCATCGCCACCGCCGAGTTCGCGCCCGAGGAGGTGGGGCGGGTCGCGCACGAGTACGCGGCCCGCGGCATGCCCATGCGGCTGCGTACGCACGCGGAGGCCGGGGAGTTCTTCGAGGGCCTCGAACTGGTCGAGCCCGGCATCGCGCAGGTCCACAAGTGGCATCCGGACGATGCCGGTGCGGCCACCGCCGAGCCGATACGGGACGAGGACATCGCCATGTACGGGGCGGTGGCCCGCAAACCGTAGGAGCCGACCGCCGATTCAGGCGGGCTGCGGGGTCAGCCGGTGCAGCCCCCTGCGGTCGTAGTAGCGGGTCATCGCGAAGCCGAAGAGCAGCGCGAGGGCGGTGCCGATCGCGATCCACAGCCAGGCGCGGCCGAGGCCGGCGTCCGCGCGCGCGTCGAAGAAGAGGATGGCGCGGACGCCGTCGCTGAGCTGACGCATGGGCTCGAAGACGGAGAGGAAGCGGTAGAAGCCGGGGACGGCCTGCAGAGGGATGGTGGCTCCGGAGGACGGCAGGCCCAGGACGATGAACACGAACATGGACACGAGCTGGCCGATCCCGCCGAACGCGGCGTTGATGGCCTGCACACCGAGCCCGACCGCGAGACTGGCGCAGTAGGAGTAGATCCACAGCAGTGGCAGGTGGGAGGCGTCCATGCCGAGGATCGCGACGGTGGCCACCATGATCAGGGTGGTGGTGAGAACGGTGATCCCGGCGGTCATGCCCATCTTCAGCAGCAGCGACTGGGTACGGCTGAGGGGCACGGTCGGGCGGCGGGTGTGCCAGGGGCCGATCTCGGTGTCCGCGTAGCCGAGGGCGCTGTCGACGCCGGTGCCGATGATGTTGGAGCCCATGAAGCCGGCCAGCACGAGCAGCAGGGTGTAGTAGAACGCGGTCAGGCCGAGGCCGCTGTGCTCGCCGATGGGGTGGCCCACCTTGGTGGTGACAGTGACCGGGTCGGCGAGCAGCAGACGCTCGGTGGAGCCGGCCTTCGCGGTGGCGGGGGCCGCCGTCAGCTCCTTGCCGATGGCCAAGGAGGCCTGCTGGGCGGCCTGTTGGGTGATCCTGCTCGCCAGCGAGGAACCGAAGCTGCCCATACCGGGGTTGGTCAGTACGGTGATCGCCGGCCGCGCCTCGGCGTTCGCGGTGGTGAGCGCGGCGACGGAGGTGGTGAAGTCGGCGGGGACGACCAGAGCGCCGTAGATCTTCCCGGAGGCCAGCTGGTCCTGTGCCTGGGCGGTGGTGAGCGTGCGCCAGTCGACCGTGTCGGAGTTGCCGGAGGCGTCCGAGGTGATGGACCGGGTGATCTGCGTCCCCAGGTTCTCCTGCTGCCCGGGCAGCGGCTCGCCCCGGTCCGCGTTGACGACGCCGATGGGCAGGTCGTGCAGCGCGCCGTTCGGGTTGACGATTCCGCCCATGTAGAGCAGGGACAGCAGCAGTGCGAGGAGCCCGGTCAGAACGGTGGGCATCAGCCACAGCTTGGGGCGGCGCAGCAGCCCGGCGGCGCGCGCCTGCGGGGGAGCCGGTGCGGAGTCCGGTGCGGAAGCCGGTGCCGGAGCCTCGCGGTGATCGCTGTCGTCGGCAGCCATGGTTCTCCCTGGGTTCTGGGGCGGCACGAGTGCGTCACGTCAGGATGTGGGGTGGGACCGGAGGGCCCGATCAGCGACTCGCCGGACCTTCCGGGTGGCCGAGGGCGCGGCCGGGGCCTGGACGAGGCCGCCTTCGTCACCGAACTCGTCCGCCAGGGCGGTGACGGGCGAGTGACGGAGGGGTGACTGCGCCGCTGCACGATGCGGGGGCAGCTTCCGGCGGCCGGACGTCGCCGGGTGAGGGAGGCCGAGGACGCGATGGCGACGCAATTCTCCTATCCCGGTGTCTATATCGAGGAGATCGAGAGTTCGGTCCGGCCGATCACCGGCGTCGAGACGTCGGTGACGGCGTTCGTGGGGCTGGCCCTGACGGGGCCGAAGACGCCCACGGCGGTGGAGAGCTGGGCCGACTTCGAGGAACTGTTCGGCGGGCTGTGGGCCGGGAGCGACATGAGCTACGCGGTCTTCCAGTTCTTCCTCAACGGCGGCACCGAGGCGGTCGTCGTCCGCGTCGGCGGTGAGGTCACCTTCGCGGGGGCCGATCTGGGCGACGGCGTGAAGTTGAAGGCGAAGGTGCCCGGCAAGGCCGGGGAAGAACTCACGGCGACCGTGACGCACGACCCGAACGCCGCGAACGATGAGAACGCCGCGAAGCGCTACACGCTGGAGATCACCGACGGGGAGAGGGTCGAGACGTACGTCGTGTCCATCGACCCGGCGCTGCCGGGCCGGCGTCTGGACGCGGTGCTCGCCACCTCGCAGCTCGTCGAACCGGACACGAAGGTGTTCGACGCGCGGCCGGACGCCGTCGCGGGCGAAGCATTCACCGGCGGCACAGATGTGGTTCTCACGACCGGGGACGTGCTGGGCAACGCCTTGGCCGTCCCGCCCACCGGCATACAGGCCCTGCGCGACGTCGACATCTTCAATCTCCTCGTCATTCCGGCCCAGTTGCCGAAGACCGCGAACCCACCGGACGACCGCGACGACCGCGACGACAAGTGGGCGCCCGTGATCGACGCCGCCGCCCTGCTGTGCGAGCAGCGACGGGCGATGCTGCTCCTCGACCCGCCGTTCGCCTGGACGACGACGGCCCTGGCGGTGTCGGGGGCCCGTGCCGGCCTGCCCGTGGGTGGCGTGGCCGGGCGCAACGCGGCCGTGTTCTTCCCGCAGATCAACATCTCGGACCCGCTGGCGGACAAGGTCCGCCTCGTCGGCCCGGCCGGCACCGTCGCCGGAGTGATCGCCCGCACCGACCGTCGGCGCGGCATCTGGAAGGCGCCGGCCGGGATCGACGACGGCCCTCTGGTGGGCGTGCGGTCGCTCGCCTTCGGGCTGACCGACGCGCAGAACGGCGACCTCAACAAGCTGGGGGTGAACTGCCTGCGGACCTTCCCGGTCCACGGCCGGGTGCTGTGGGGCTCGCGCACCTGCCGCGGCGCCGACGCCATCGGCGACCCCTGGAAGTACATCCCGGTCCGGCGTGTGGCGCTCCACATCGAGGAGTCGCTGTTCGTCGGCACGAAATGGGTGGTGTTCGAGCCCAACGACGAACCCCTGTGGGCTTCGATACGGCTCAACGTCGGCACGTTCATGGACCGGCTCTTCAGGCAGGGGGCCTTCCAGGGACGTACGGCCAAGGAGGCGTACTTCGTTCGCTGCGACGCGACGAACAATCCGCAGAGCGACATCGACCTCGGCATCGTCAACATCGACGTCGGCTTCCAGCCGCTGAAACCCGCGGAGTTCGTCCTGATCCGCATCCAGCAGAAACGCCCCGACACCACGGCCCAGGGGAGCTGAGATGGCCCAGTTCTCGGTCAACACCGCCCGTCTGGACCCGTACAAGAACTTCAAGTTCCGGGTGAAGTGGGACAACAGGTACGTCGCGGGAATCAGCAAGGTGAGCGCCCTCAAGCGCACCACCGAAGTGGTGGAGCACCGTGACGGCGGCGACCATTCCAGCGCGCGCCAGTCGCCCGGGCGCACCAAGTACGAGCCGATCACCCTGGAACGCGGGGTCACCCACGACCCGGAGTTCGAGCTGTGGGCGAACAAGGTGTGGAACTACGCCAACGCGCAGGCCGCGCCGGACCAGCGGGACCGTGAGGTCGCGCTCGCGGGCTTCCGCAAGGACCTGGTGATCGAGGTGTTCAACGAGGCGGGCCAGAAGGTGCTGGCCTATCAGGTGTTCCGGTGCTGGGTGTCGGAGTACCAGTCGCTGCCGGATCTCGACGCCAACGCGAACGCGGTCGCCATCCAGCACCTGAAGCTGCAGAACGAGGGCTGGGCACGGGACTTGAGCGTCACCGAGCCCACCGAGACGGACTTCTGACGGGCGACCGGGGATCGGGACGGGGGCCGGGATGACTGCGGTAGCGGTAGGCGTGGTGAGCGCGCCGGAGCTGCTGGACGCCTGGGAGGCGGGCTGGGACAGCGATCCGCTGCGGCGCGGCCTTGCGCTGCACGCGGTCGCGCTGCGGACCACGGCGGCGACCGCCGCGGGCGTGCCGGTGGGACGCCGCGACCGCGTGCTGTTCGCCCTCCGGGCGGCGTTGTTCGGCACCTCGGTGGACGCGGTGTCCCGCTGTCCCGGCTGCGGGACGGAGGTCGAAGTCGCCTTCGACCAGCAGGAGTTGCTTGCGATCGACGAGGCCGGACGCGCGGCCGGTGAGACGGTGACCGTGCGGGAGGACGGCCGGGACTTCCGGGTGCGCATGCCCACGAGCGCGGACCTCGCCGCCGTCCTCGACTCCGGCACCCCGGCCCCGCAGGAGGCGCTCGTACGCCGCTGCGTGGCCGCCGGGCAACCGGGTCCCACCGCCGACGCGGTCGCCGATGCCTGGGCGGCGGCCGACCCGCTGATCGACCTGCGAATCGGCCTGGCCTGCCCCGACTGCGGTCTGGCCTGGGAGGAGCCCTTCGACGTCGTCGGATTCCTCTGGGCGGAGCTGGACGCCTGGGGCCGGCGGACCCTCATCGAGGTGCACGAGCTGGCTCGCGCGTACGGCTGGTCGGAGGCGGACGCCCTGGCGTTGAGCCCGTGGCGCCGGCAGTGCTACCTCGGGCTGGTGGGCACGTGAACGGTTCCCTGGGACGCCTCCTCGGCCGCAGCCGGGCACCGCTCGGCGGACTGCGGCCGCGCCCGGTGTCGCTGTACGAGCGCCGGTCGCCAGGGATGGTGGCGGTGGGCCCGCACGCTCCCGACGTCGGGGGCGCCGTGGACGTCGGCGTGGTCGAGGCTGTTGGTGAGCCGGCCGATGGCAAAGCCGCCGCCGAGGAGGCCGAGACCTTGCGTGCGCCTCGGATGCCGGGTGCGCGTCCTGAGCATCCGACGCCTGCGACTCCTCTGGAGCCTCTGGCGCCTCTGGCGGAAGAGCCGCCCGCGAACACCGCCAGTCCGCCGCGGAACCCGTCCCTCAAGCCGTCCCCGGCATCTCACCTGCCTTTGGTGCATGGCGACATGACGGATCATCAGCAATCGGCGCACCGTGTGACCGCGGCGGCGGAGACCGGGCCGCGCTCGGCTCCCCCGGCGCCGGAGATCCCGTACGCCCCGGAAGAACCACACCACTTTCCGGACACCGCTCCCGCCGCCCGGCTCTCCGTCCCCCCGAACCGCCCTCTCCTACGCGTGGATTCGACCCCGCCTCCCGCCCTGACCGGCGCGCCGCGCTCCCTCGCCCGGGAGGGGGAACCGGCTGTCGTGGTCGAGGTCTCCATCGGCCGTCTCGACGTACGCACTCCGCAGGTGCCCGCCCAGCCGCAGGTCTCCGCCCCGCGCCCCGCCGCCGTACGGGCGAACCACGCCAAGGCGCTGGAGAGCTATCTGCGCCGTCGTGCCGAGGGGGAGCTGGGATGAGCAACTCCCTGGCCATCGCCGCCGTGACGGCCACCCTGCGCACCCGGATCTTCGCCCGCCTCGGCGGTCCGCAGGTCACCGTCGCCCCGCCCAACCGGGCGCCCGACGCGGTGGGCGGCGACCATGTGAACCTCTTCCTGTACCGGGCGGACCTCAACCCGGCCTTCCGCAACGCCGATCCGCCCGGTTGGCCTCCCGGCGAGTCCCCACGCCCGGTGCTGCCGCTGGTCCTGCACTATCTGCTCGCCGCGTACAGCGACGACGAGGGCAAGGCCCACGAGCTGTTCGGGGCGGCGATGCTCGCCCTGCACGACGGTGCGGTGCTGTCGGGCGAGGAGATCCGCGCGGCCACGGCCGTTTCGCTGCCGTCCAGCGATCTGCACCTCCAGGCCGAGCGCGTGAAGATCACCCAGGAGACGCTGAGTCAGGACGACATCGCCAAGATGTGGACCGCCTTCGGGACGCCGTTCCGGATGTCCTCGGCGTACCAGGTGACGGTCGTCCTCATCGACAGCGCCCGGCCCGGTACCTCTCCGCTGCCCGTGCTGCGCCGGGGTGCCGACGACCGCTCGCCGGTGGCCCGCCCCGACACGGCCTCGCTCGCACCCGCCCTGCTCGGGGTCCGCTACGCGGCGCCCGGCCAGGTCAGCGCCCTGCCCGGCGACTCCGTCACGCTGCTGGTGGAGAATCTTCCGGCCGTCGCGCTGACCGCGCGGCTGCGGCATCTGCGGGTGCCGCGCACGGTCGACGTGCCGCTGCCGGCGCCCGCCGCCGGGGCCAACGAAGTCGAACTCGCGCTGCCCGCGCTCCCGTTGCCCGCCGGGCCGTGGGCGGTGGACCTCGCCGCCACCGCGGACGGCTCCTCCCGCACCAACGAACTCGCCCTCGGTGTCAGCCCGTCGGTCACCGCACTCGCGGCCGCGCCCGCAGGCGGCGCCCCGGGCCGGACGACGGTGACCGTGACCGCCTCGCAGCCGGTGCTCACCGGGCAGCGGGCCGCCGTCCTGGTGGGGGCCCGGCAACTGGCCCTGGATCCACTCGCCGCGGACACCGCGATCTTGTCGGTCATCGCCGAACTGCCGTCCGGGCAGACCCGGGTACGCCTGCGGGTGGACGGCGTCGACAGCGAGATCACCGACCGCGCCGCGGGCGCCTTCCTGACCGGACCGACCGTGGAGGTGACCATCCCGTGAGCCTCGGCGCCCCGCCCGACCTCCACTGGGAGGAGGCCAACAACCGCTATCTGACGGCGTCTTCGGCCTGGCTGCGGGCCCGTCTGGACGCGCTGGCCGCCACCAGGCGCGTCCGTACGGGGGCCTCGGCGCCGGGGGCGGCTCCCGCGCCGTCCACCGACGGCCGGCGTCAGCTGCGCCGGAGCCGGCCCGCCGAGTCGCGGCCCGCTCAGGGCAACGCCACAGGAAGCGCCGCGGGCGAGCCCGGCATCGACCGGCTCGCCGCCGACCGGAGGGACGCGGCCGAGCCGCCGGACACCGCGCCGCCCGCGCTGGTCCAGCTGGCGTCCCGGTTCGGTCTGACCGACTTCGAACGCGATGTGCTGCTGCTGGTGAGCGCCCCGGCCGTGGACCCCGGTATCACCGAAGGAATCGCCGCCGCACAGGGCGACCCCGCAGCGACCGCACCGACGTTCGCACTCGCGCTGCGGCTGTTCGACGACGCCCGCTGGGACGTGCTCTCCCCCGGACGGGCGCTGCGCCGCTGGAAGTTGGCCGAGGCGGTGCCCGGGTCCCCGCAGCCGCTGATCACCGCGCCGCTGCGGGCGGACGACCGGATCGCGAACCTCGTCCGCGGTCTGAACCACCTCGACGAGCGGCTCACCGGGGTCCTCGAACCGCTGCCCGACTCCGCCGCCGAGGTCGACTCACCCGCCTCGGTCCGACGCACCGAGGACGCGTTGGTGGCCGCCGTGCTCGCCGACACCCCCGACGGCCGGTTCCCCGTCGTCCAGCTCACCGGGGCCGACGCCGAGAGCCGCGCGCTCGTGACCGCCCGGGCCTTCGCCCGGCTCGACCGTGAGGTGTACCGGCTGCGGGCCGGGACGCTGCTGCGCGGCACACCGGACCCGGACACGGTGGCCCTGCTGTGGCACCGCGAGAGCCTGCTGCTGCCGGTCGCGCTCCTGCTGGACGCCACCGACGCCGAACCGGACGACGCGGCTCTCGCCGCCGCGGTGCACCGCTTCCTGTCCCGGACCGGCGGGCCCGTCGTGCTGGCCGCCGGCGAGGTGTGGCCGGTGACCGAACGGTCCGCCGCCGTGGTCGACGTGGCCGTGCCGTCACCCAGGGAACAGCGCGACCTGTGGGCCACGTCCACCGGACTCGACCCGGACGGCGTACCCGCCGCCCTGGCGGGGCAGTTCCGGCTGAGCCTGCCCGCCCTGGACCGCGTCGCCACCGCCCACCGCCAGGACACGGATGGTCTGTCCGGCGCGGACGCCGGTGCCCTGCTGTGGGCGGCCTGCCGTGCCGCCGCCCGGCCCCGCCTCCAGTCGCTGGCGCAGCGCTCCGTACCGCGTGCCCGGTGGGAGGACCTGGTGCTGCCCGGGCCGCAGATGGACGTACTGCGGGAGATGGCCGAGCACGTACGGCACAGCGCCACCGTCTTCGACGACTGGGGCTTCGAGGAGCGGATGAACCGGGGGCACGGTGTGACCGCCCTGTTCTCCGGCCCCAGTGGCACCGGCAAGACCTTCGCCTCCGAGGTGCTCGCGGGCGAACTCGGCCTGGACCTCTACCGGATCGACCTGTCCGCCGTGGTCAGCAAGTACATCGGCGAGACGGAGAAGAACCTGCACCGGGTCTTCGACGCGGCCGAGAGCGGTGGCTCCCTGCTGCTCTTCGACGAGGCCGACGCGCTGTTCGGCCGGCGCAGCGAGGTGCGCGACAGCCACGACCGGTACGCCAACATCGAGGTGAGCTATCTGCTGCAGCGCATGGAGGCGTACCGCGGCGTGGCCGTCCTCGCCACCAATCTGCGCACCGCCCTCGACCCGGCGTTCCTGCGCCGGCTGCGGTTCGTGGTGGAGTTCCCGGTGCCGGGTGAGGACGAGCGGCGGCGCCTGTGGGCGGCGGCCTTCCCCTCCCAAGTGCCGTTGGAGGACGTCGACTTCGGGCTCTTCGCCGACCTGCCGGCGACCGGCGCCGCCATCCAGGCCATCGCCCTGGGCGCCGCGTTCCGTGCTGCCGCCGCCGGACGCCCGGTCGACACCGGGACGGTGCTCACCGCGGCACGTGCGGAGTTCCGCAAGCTGGACCTGCCGATGCCCGCGATCAGCAGGGAGGGCACATGGCGGTGACGCGTGTTGTGCTGCGCATCGACCAGGTGGTCGTCGACCGGCTGGTCCTCGACTCGGCCACCGCGGCGGGCCGTTCGCCCGCGCGGATCGCGGAGCTGCTGACGCAGGCCCTGAGGGACCGCCTTGCCGACGGCGGCACGGCCGCGTTCGGGACGGAACCCGGCCGTGCCGCCGCCGGCCGTCTGTCCGTGACCGCGGACGGCGCGGGCCTCGACGGCATCGCCCGCGCCGCCGCCGCGGCGGTCGGCCGTGCACTGTCGGGCGACATGGGCTCCGGTCCCGCTCCCCACCGGGCTTCGCCGAGCGCGAACGGCGGTGGACCACGGTGACCTCCGCCTTTCCCCCGGGCACCCCCGTCGTCCCGCGCGGCGCGCTGGTACTACTCGATCCCGGCACCGGCGCCGTGCTGCGCGTCATCGCCTTGCAGTACAACCCCGACACGGTCACCCGGACGCTTCAGCCGCAGGGGGTCGGGGCCGAGGCCGGGGAGCGGAGTGAGGCGTTGCGGCTGCGCGGGCCCGCGCACGAGACCGTCAAGCTGGAGATCGAGCTGGACGCCACCAATGCGCTGGAGGACCCGCTCGGTCCGGACAGCGCCGCCGTGGCCGAGCACGGCCTGCTGCCGGTGCTCGCCGCCCTCGACCTGCTGGTGAACCCGACCGCGCGGGCCCTCCTCGACCAGGACGCCGCCGCCCGGTCGGGGGCGTTCGAGATCGCGCCGATGGAGTCGCCGCTGACCGTGTTCGTGTGGAGCCGGGACCGGGTGGTGCCCGTCCGGCTCACCGAGTTCACGGTCACCGAGGAGGCGTTCGACTCCAACCTCCATCCGATCCGGGCCAAGGTCTCCCTCGGCCTGCGCATCCTCACCGTCGACGACCTGGGCTTCGGCCACCGCGGCGGCGCCCTGTTCCTCGGGCACATGCGGCGCCGCGAGCAGCTCGCGGCCCTGCACCGCTCGGCCCGCCTCGGGTCGGCCGGCCTCGGCACGCCACCGGGAGGCAGCTGATGTTCACCGCCGCGAGCCGCTACGAGGACGTCGGGACCGCCCGGTACGAACCACCGGACGGCGGCGCCCCGGTCCCGTACGTACGCCGCAGACTGCTCCCTGATCCCGCCTCCCTGACGCCGGTCGCGGTCCACGTCGTGGGCGAGGACGACCGCCTGGACCGCGTCGCGGCCGCGGCGCTCGGCGACCCGGAGCTCTTCTGGCGGATCGCCGACGCGAACCCCGTGCTGGACCCGGCCGAGCTGACGGCGCGGCCCGGCCGCCGCCTGGTGATCGCGCTGTCCGCCGCCGCCGGGAGCAGCCATGGCTTCTGAACTCCTGCTGTCGCTGCGGCTCGGGGCGGTGCTAGCGGAGCCGGTGCCTCGCGAGGTGGCGGACGCGCTGCTGTCCGTCCAGGTCACCGAGGGCGTCGGCAGGCCCGGCGGATTCCAGTTGTCGTTCGCCACCGGAAAGCGGTCCTTGCTGTTCCGGGAGCTGCTCCCCCGGGGTGCGCTGGACCCGCCCGCCCGAACCCAGATCGTGCTCACCGTCCGCGGCCGTACGACCGTGCTGATGGACGGTGTGGTCACCCGCCACGAGATCGCCCCGTCCGCCGAGCCCGGACAGGCCAGGCTCACCCTCACCGGTGAGGACGTCTCGCGGATGATGGACATCGTCGACTTCAGCGGCGTCAAGTACCCGTGTCTGCCGCCCGAGGGGCGCGTCGCGGTGATCTGCTCCAAGTACCCGATGTACGGGCTGGTTCCGGCGATCGTGCCCAGCGTGTTCATGGTGCCGCCCAATCCGCTGAAGGAGGTGCCGAGCCACCAAGGCACCGACCTCGCCTACGTCAAGCAGCTTGCCGCGCAGGCCGGTTACCAGTTCTTCGTGGCTCCCGGCCCCCTCCCGGGCGTCAACATCGCCCATTGGGAACCGCCGAACAAGCTGGGCCTCCCGCAGGATCCGCTGCTGGTGAACTGCGATGCGGCCACCAATGTCGAGAGTCTGTCCTTCTCCTTCGACGGCTTCTCCGCCACGCAGTACGTCGTGCTGGTCCAGGACCCCGACACCAAGTTCCCCGTCCCCGTACCGGTCCCGGACGTCACCCCGCTCAGCCCGCCCATGGGCCGCCGCAAGCCGCTCCCGCTCAAGATCTCCCCGATCCACGGCCTGGCGAAGCTCAGTCCGGCGCAGGCGGCGGGCGTGGCGCTGGCCCGTGCCGCGGACAGCTTCGAGGTGATCTCCGGTCAGGGCAGCCTCGACGTGCTGCGCTACGGGCAGCCGCTGCGCTCCCGGCGCCCCGTACCGGTGCACGGCGCGGGCGAGGCGCACGACGGCACCTACTACGTCAAGAGCGTCACCCACTCCATCCAACGCGGCGCCTACACCCAGCAGTTCGCCCTGACCCGCAACGCCTTCCTGCCGCTGTGAGCCCGGCCACCCAGCAACTTACGGAGCAGTCATGACCAGCATGGACGACATCGGCTACGTGGAGTCGCCGGGCTTCTTCAGCCCGGCGCAGCGCGAGGACGCGGAACCGCCCGGCGTGCGGCGCTTCTACGGCAAGTACCGGGGCTCCGTCGTCCAGAACGTGGACCCGCTGGGCATGGGCCGGCTGCTGGTGAGCGTGCCGGATGTGCTCGGGGTGTTCCCGACCAGCTGGGCGATGCCGTGCGTGCCGCTCGCCGGGCTGCAGGCGGGCATGTTCGTGGTGCCGTCCCAACAGGCGGGTGTGTGGGTGGAGTTCGAGGGCGGTGACCCGGACCATCCGATCTGGACCGGCTTCTTCTGGGGCAGCCGCGCCGAGACCCCGTCGACGGTGAACACCCTCACGCCCGGCTCCCCGGTCTTCCTTGTCGAGAGCGCCGGCAAGAGCAAGGTCGCCGTCAGTGACACGCCTGTCGCCCCGATGAAGGGCGGCGGGGTGCTGGTGCAGTCGCCGTCCGCGTCGATCACCGTGGACAGCGCGGGCGTGACGATCACGGCGGCGAACATCAAGCTCGTCGGCCTCGTCGACATCAACAACGGCGCGCTCGTCGTCAAGACGGCGTGAGGAGGCCTGCCATGCCGGGATTCGTCCTCACCACGGCCGCGACCGTGGCCTGCACGCACCAGGGCCAGGCCGTCCTGACGCCCGGTCAGCAGCAAGTGCTGGCCGGTGGTGCGCCCCTCGTGACGACGTCCGACGTCAATGCCGTCGCGCCCTCCTGCGCGCTGTCGGGGTCCTCGCCGCCGACCCCGTGCGTGAAGCTCGACTTCTCCCCGGCCGCCTCGACGCGGATCCTCGTCCACGGCCGTCCGGTCGTCCTCCAGCCCGCCGGACCGGGCACGGGCACCTGCCTGTCCGCCGCGCAGGCACCGCAGGGCACTCCCGTCGTGTCCGCGATCCAGCAGCGGGTGGTGGGCACATGAGCACCCATCTCGGCTTCCCGTTCCACGTCGACGCGCGGGGCCGGTCGGCCACCACGACCGACGCGGACCACGTCCGCGACATGATCGAGCAGTTGCTGTTCACCGTCCCCGGCGAGCGGGTGAACCGGCCGGACTTCGGCTCCGGCGTCCTGCAACTGGCGTTCGCCCCGGGCAGCCAGGAACTGGCCGGAGCCGTCGAGTACTCCCTGCAGGCCGCCCTTCAACGCTGGCTGTCCGACGTGATCCAGGTCGAGAGGGTCGAGGTCCTGGCGGAGGAGGCGACGCTCAGGATCACCGTCGACTACGCCCTGCTCCCCACGGGCGAGCCCGGCACGGCGGTGCTGGAACGGGGGACCGGGCCATGACCGACCCGCTCGACCTCCTGGCCGGGACACGTGCGGACCGGACCCTGCACGTCCTGCTGCCCACCGACGAACCCGCCACCGCCGAATCGGAACGGAGGACCCGGCCGTGACCGACCCAGCCGACCTCCTTCCCGGCGAGCGCGCGGACCGGACCCGGGACCGCGGACTCGGCGCCGTCGTCGCCGTGAACGCCGACCGGACCACCCGGACCCTGCGTGTCCTGCTGCTCGGCAAGGCGCCGCACCCCGTGCCCGGTCCCGCCGCGGTACGGATCGAGGGGCCCGGCCGCGCCGTGCGGGCGCTGGCCGTACGGGTGGAAGGCTCGTCCTCCGCCACCCGGCGCGACGCGCTCCTCGTGACCCTCGACCGCCTCGGCGACCGCTCGCCGTACACGCTCGCGCTCGTCGACCCGGACCGGCCGGGAGCCCCGCTCGCCGGCTTCGACCCCCGGCACAGCAGCGCCGCCTTCACCTTCACCGCCGACTGCGGGGAGGAGATCGACTGCGGCGAAGAGACCGGCTGCGGGGAGGAGTTCGACCGCGGGGACAAGTTCGACCGCGCCCCCTCCGACGGCCGCACGGCACCCGCCGGGGCCGCGCCCGCCCTCGACTACCTGGCCAAGGACTACGCGAGCTTCCGCCGGCTGATCCTCGACCGGCTCGCGCTGACCGCACCGGACTGGACCGACCGGCAGGTCCCGGACCTCGGGGTCACCCTCGTCGAACTCCTCGCCCACGTCGGCGACCTGCTCTCCTACCGGCAGGACACGGTCGCCACCGAGGCCTATCTGAACACCGCCCGGCTGCGTACCTCGGTCCGCCGTCATCTGCGGCTGGTCGACTACCGCATGCACGACGGGTGCAACGCCCGTACCTGGGTGCACCTCCAGGTCCAGGAGCCCGCGGTACTGCGGGCCGGTACCTACCGGTTCGCCACCGCCGTCCCCGGGTTCACCGACCGCCCGCTGCTCGCCGCGGCGGACCTGCGCGGGCGGCCCGACGGCGGCTTCGAGACGTACGAGCCCCTGATCACCGCCGACTTGGCCCTGCACCCCGCGCACAACGGGATCGGGCTGTGGACCTGGGACGGCCAGGAGTGCCGCCTGCCCGCCGGGGCGACGACCGCGACCCTCGTCGACGCCGTGACCGCACCCGACGCGCAGGGCCACGTGGGGCGTCTGCTGGACCTCGGGCCCGGAGACGTGCTCGTCCTGGAGGAGGTGCGGGGACCTGCCACCGGAGTGCCCGGCGACGCCGACCCGCGGCACCGGCAGGCGGTGCGGATCACCGCCGTCGAGGAGACCGAGGACCCCGTCCACGAGCAGCCGCTGGTGCGGGTCACCTGGGCCGAGGAGGACGCGCTCGGCTTCCCGCTGTGTCTGGCGACCGTCGGCGGCGAGCAGTGCTGCCTGATCGGGGACATCAGCGTCGCCCGCGGCAACATCGCGTTGGCCGACCACGGCCGCGGTGCGACCGCACCGGTCCGGCTCACCGCGCCCTCCCCCGCCGCGACGCCCGTACGCTGCGACGGACTCGGCCGCCCGCGCCGGGACGAGGGGCCCGTGCGCTGGTCGCCACTCCTGGACGCAGGCCCACTCACCCGGCGGGCGCCCTACCCCGATCCCGCCCAAGTGGCCGCCGCCCAGGCGAGGTTGCTCGATGCGATTCCCCCGCGTGCGGCCGAGGCCGTCGAGGAGGTGTGGCACCGGGTCGTGTCGGGGCAGCCGCTCACCGACGACGATCTCGCACTGGCCCGCACCCTGTGGGGGGACCGGGCCGTGGCCGAGTCCGGTCTTGCGGAGGCCCACGACGCCGGGGAACGGCGGGCCGCGCTGGTCCTGCTGCGCTCCCGCTCGGCCGCCCTGCTGGCCCGCCGCACCGCACGTCTGGCCCGCCTCGCCGCCCGCGCCCGGGGCGGCACCCCGCTCGACGCCGGGACGGCCGCGGAGATCGCCGCGGGCTGGGGCAGCGGTCTGACCGCCGGTCTCGGTCCGGCCGACCCGCGCACCGCCGGGCCCGCGTCGGCCGCGCTGGTCCAGGACCCCCGGGCCGCCCTCCCCCAGTTGGCACTCACCTCCGAGGGTGAGCCCTGGACCGTACGGGCCGACCTGCTCGACAGCGGCCCCGACGATCCGCATGTCGTCGCCGAGGCCGACGACGACGGCGGTACCCGGCTTCGGTTCGGCGAAGGGCGGCTCGGCCGGGCCGTGACGGCCGGGCAGGAGTTCGTGGCTGAGCCGCGAGTCGGCAACGGGCCCGCGGGGAACGTCGGGGCCGACACGGTGGTCCACGTGATCGTCACCGAACCCATCGACGCCCGCGTCACCCTCGTACGCAATCCGCTCCCCGCGGTGGGCGGCACCGCACCCGAACCCGTCGCGGACGCCCGGCTGTTCGGCCCGACGCAGTATCTGCACCGCCTGGAGCGGGCCGTCACCGCCGACGACTACAGCTCCCTCGCCGGTGAGCTGCCCGGCGTCCAACGTGCGGCCACCGACCTTGCCTGGAACGGCAGTTGGTACGAGGCCGAGGTCGCGGTCGATCCGCTCGGCCGGCCGGATCCGCCACCCGCGCTGCTCGAAGCCGTACGCAACCGCCTCGAGCACGTCCGGCGCATCGGCCACGACCTGCGCGTGGACCCGCCCCGGCCGGTCCCGGTCGACGTCGGACTGCGGGTGTGCCTCACGGCGGACGCGCGCCGCGCCGCGGCCGGGCGGGAGCTGCGCGCCCGGCTCGGCAACGGCCGGGCGGGGCTGTTCCACCCCGACCGGCTCACCTTCGGCAGCGACCTGTACACCGGGCGCCTGGTCGCCGAGGCGATGGCCGTGCCGGGCGTCGTCTCGGCCACCGTGGTCCGCCTGGGCCGCGCCGAGGCGGTCACCCCCGGCGTACCGCCCGACGGGGTGCTGGCGTTCGGCCCGCTGGAGATCCCGTCGGGCGGCGCGGACCCTTCGCGGCCGGGGGCCGGAGTGCTGCGGATCGAGCTGGTGGGAGGACGGTGAACGCCCATGTGCGGTACTGGTGACGGCACTTGCTGTTGTGCCACGCAGGCGGAGACCCCGCTGCCGACGGCAAACGCGCCCGGCGCGGCGGCCCTGCACGTCCGCGTAGGCACCCACGCCGCCTTCCTCGCGGCGATGACGGGGGCCCTCGCGGACTCCGCGCACCCGGAGCTCGCGAAGCTCACCACCCGCGCCCCGGACGACCCGGCGCTCGCGCTCCTTGACGCGTGGGCCTGCGTCGGCGACGTACTGACCTTCTACCAGGAGCGCATCGCCGACGAGGGCTATCTCGGCACCGCCACCGAGCGGCGCTCCCTGGCCGAGCTGGGCCGCCTCGTCGGCTACCGGCCGCGACCGGGTCTGGCGGCGAACGCCTGGCTCGCCTACACCCTGGACCCGGACCCGGCGGACGTCGCGGTGACCGTCCCGGCCGGCTCGAAGGTGCAGAGCGTGCCCGGCCCGGGAGAGCAGCCGGTGGTGTTCGAGACGGCCGAGGAGCTGACGGCCCGGCCTTCGTGGGGCGAGCTGCGGCCGCGTACCCGTCGGCCGATGCTGCTGACCCGGCCGTGCGCGGCGTACCTGCCGGTCATCCATCTCGACGGGGTGAGCACCGGACTCGCCGCGGGCGACCGCCTGTTGTTCCACTTCGACGAGCCCGCGGCGCCCGAGGTCAGGGTCGTGGAGTCCGTGCACGCCGACCCCGTGCTGCAGACCACCGCCGTCAGCCTGCGCCAGGTGTCGCCCAAGCTGCGCGTGAAGTGCGAGCGCAGCGCCACGAACCTGAAGGCCAAGGCCTTCGTACGGCTCGACGTGCTGCGGGGCAGGGCCGCGCCCTTCGGCGCCACCTCGCCCCTCAAGCGGAAGGCGGGCGCGGCCGGCTCGGTACCGGAGTTCGAGGAATGGCCCCTGGTGGCCGAGCTGTACGACCTGGCAGAGGCCGACGGCAAGCGGGCCAGGCTACTGCCGCTCGACGGCGACAACCCGCGGATCCTGCCCGGCAGTTGGATCGTCGTCGACTCGCCCTCCGGGGAAAGCACACCGTTCCTCGTCGCGGGTGTCGGGACCCGTGGCCTCGCCCACTACGGGATCTCCGCCAAGGCCACCCAACTCACCCTGGAAAGCGCCTGGTTCGAATGGGCACATGCGGACAACGGGGTCGGCCTGGGACTGCATCGCGGCTACACCGTCCACACCCAGCCCGAACCGCTCACTCTCGCCGACGAGCCCGTCACCGACCCCGTCCAGGGCACATCCCTCGACCTCGACCGTGTGGTGGAGGGGCTGCCCCCGTCCCGTGCCGTCGTCGTCGCGGGCGTCCCCGTCGGCGCCACCGAACCCTCCGGCAAGGTCGTCCACGTCCTCGCCGCCCGTACGGTCACCGACATCAACCGCCCGGGCGCGGCCCCGTACACCGTGCTCGACCTGGCCGCCCCGCTCCTCCCGCCCTTCCGCCGCGACACCGTCACCGTGTGGGGCAACGCCGTACGCGCCACCCACGGCGAGACGAAGGAGGAGGCGGCCCTCGGCAGCGGCGACGCCTCCCTCCCGAACCAGCGCTTCACTCTCGGCCAGCACCCGCTGACGTACACCGCCGCTCCCGACACGGACGGCGCGCAGGCCGAACTCACTGTCCGCGTCGGCGAGTTGGCCTGGCACGAGACCGACGAGATCGCCCGGGCCGGTCCCACCGCGCAGGTCCACGAGCTCCGCCCGGACGACACCGGAACCGCCACCGTCGCCTTCGGGGACGGCAGGCGCGGCGCTCGGCTGCCCACCGGTACCGCGAACGTCGCCGCGCGCTACCGGGTCGGCCTCGGCCGCGCGGGCAATCTGCGGGCCGGGCAGCTCAGCCAGTTGGGGACCAAGCCCGTCGGCATCAGCTCCGTCACCAACCCGCTGCGCACCTCCGGTGGCACGGACGCCGACACCGACGCCGCCCTGCGCGGGCGGGCCCCACTGCCCACCCTGGCCATGGACCGCCTGGTCGGCCTGCGCGACTACGCCGACTTCACCCTCGCGCGCGCCGGAATCGGCAAGGCGACCGCCGACCGGCTGGCCGCGGGCGGCCGTGAGCTGGTCCATGTCACCGTGGCCGGGGTCGACGACGCCCCGGTCGACCCCGACTCGGACGTCCTTCGCTCCCTGGTCAAGGCGTTCCGCCGGTTCGGGGACCCGGGTGTGCCGGCCGTCGCGGGGCCCCGGGCCCGCTGGAACCTCGTCATCGAGGCCCGCGTCGGCATCGATCCGGACCGGTCCGCCGCGCTCCTCGAGCCGCGGGTGCGGGCCGCTTTCGAGCGGGCCTTCGGCTTCGAGGCGCGGGCTTTGGGGCAGAGCGCCCACCTCGCCGAGGCCGTCGCCGCGCTCCAGGGCGTGCCCGGGGTCGTGTTCGTCGACGTACGGCGCTTCGGCGCGACCCAGGGGGACACGGTCGCCGCCGCGGACACCGTCACCGGCACCGCGCCGCGCGTCCTGGCCCGCTCCGCCCGCGCCGAGGACACCCTGATCCACCCCGCGGACCTCGTCGTCGCCGCGCCCGGTCTCGCCCGCTTCACCGTGCTGAACCTGGAGGTGGCCCGATGAGCCCTTCACCGCCCGCCGACCGCCTCTACGGTCTGCTCCCCGCCATCCATCGTGTCCGCGACGAGGAGAGCGGCCATCCGCTGCGGGCCCTGCTGCGGGTGGTCGAGGACCAGGTCCGGGTGATCGAGGACGACCTCGACACCTGGTACGCGAACTGGTTCATCGAGACCTGCGAGGACTGGGTGGTGCCGTACATCGGCGCCCTCGTCGGCACCCGCCGTCCGCCGCCCGGCAGTTCCGCCGGGGCGAGCGCCGCGATCTCCCCGCGCCGCGATGTCGCGGACGCACTCGCCAACCGGCGGCGCAAGGGCACCACCGCCGCGCTCGAAGCCGTCGCCCTGGACAGCTCCGGCTGGCCGGCCCGGGCGGTCGAGCTGTACCGGCACCTCGTACGGGACCAGCACACCCGGCACCCGCGCCCGGACCGTCCCGCCACGCTCGACGTCCGTGACACCCTCGCCTGCGCCCGGCTCGGCGGCCCCTTCGACGACACCCCGCACCTCGTCGACGTACGGCGCCCGGACAGCACGGCGACCCGCGGACTGCACGGCATCCCGAACCTGGCGCTGTTCGTGTGGCGGCTGCGCGCCTTCCCGGTGACACGGGCGCCGGCGTTCTGCATCGACCAGCGCTACAGCCGCTATCTCGTCAACGTCCTCGGTATCGACACCCAGTTGTTCGCCCCCGCGCCCGAGGGCGCCGCGATCGCCCGGCCGGCCGGTCCCGGCGACGTACCGCATCCGCTGGGGCGGGAGGAGTTCGCCGATGCCGTCACGGAGTACTACGGGCCCGGCAAGAGTCTACGGATCTGGCGGGACGCTCCCGACAACCCCGTACCGGCGGACCAGGTCGTCGTCGCCGACCTCACCGACTGGCGCTACCGGCCGCAGCCGGGCCAGGTCGTCGTCGACCCCGTCCTCGGCCGGATCGCCTTCCCGCCCGACGAGGCGCCCGAGGACGGCGTCTGGGTGAGCTGGCACTACGGCTTCAGTGACGCAACCGGCGGCGGTGCCTATCCGCGCCCGGTGACACCGGTGGGCGAGCGGAGGCTGTACCCGGTCGGTGGCGCGGACGGGCTCGGTTCCCTCACGGCGGCGCTGCGGCAGTGGCGTACTGACAAGGCCGCGGACCCCTCCCTGCACGACGCGCTGATCGAGATCCGCGACTCCGCCGACTACACCGAGGCCCTGCGCATCGACCTCGACCCCGACGACCGTCTCGAACTGCGTGCCGCACCCCGGCAGCGGCCCGTCATCCGGCTGCTCAACCAGAAGGCCAACCGCTTCGACGCGCTCACGGTCCGCGCCACCGCGAAGAAGCCACCGCCCGGAACGGTCCGCGACTGTCCGCCGCCGGCCGCCCAGCGGCCGCGCCTGGTCCTCGACGGGCTCGTCGTCACCGGCCGCAGCGTGGATGTCGTGGGGCAGATCGGCGAGGTCGTCGTCCGCCACTGCACCCTGGTGCCCGGCTGGGAGCTGGACTCCGACTGCCGCCCCCGGTGGGGCGCCGAGCCGTCCGTCGAACTCCGCCGCACCACCGCCCGGTTGAGGGTCGAGCGGTCCGTCATCGGCACGATCGTTGTCGACCAGGACGAGGTGGCGGGCAACCCGCTCGACATCGAGATCCTCGACTCGGTCGTCGACGCCACGGACCGCGAACTGCCCGCCCTGACCGGCCCCCAGGACCGCTTCGCCCACGCGGCGCTCACCCTGCTGCGCTGCACCGTCATCGGCGACGTACGGGCCCATGTCCTCACCCTCGGCGAGGGCTGCGTCATCACCGGCTGCCTGCACACCCGGCGCCGCGACACCGGCTGCCTTCGCTACTCCTACGCCCCCGTCAGCCATCCCGGGCCGCCCCGCTACCGCTGTCTGCCCGACCCGGCGTCCCACGCGCCGCGGCCCCGCTTCACCAGCACCCGGTACGGCCACCCCGGCTACTGCCAACTCCACTCCACCTGCGATCCGCTCATCGCCGCCGGAGCCCAGGACGGTGCCGAGATGGGCGCCTTCCACGACCTCTACCAGCCCCAGCGCCTGAGCAACCTCGTCGACCACCTCGCCGAGTACGTGCCTCTCGGTGTCGAGGCGGCCGTCATCACCGCCACCTAGGGGGACCTGTCGTGCACGGCGACTTCTCGAACATCACCTTCTCGCCCGGCCACAACTACTCGACCGTCTTCGACCTCCAGGGCCGGGTCGGCCTGGACGCCAACCGCAACGAACAGACCGCGATCCTGCTCCACCAGCTGCGCACCACCATGGCCGACCTCGTCGGCCCGTACGCCGGGCCCGAAGGCGACCATCTGGGCTTCGGGATCAAGGACTTGACGGACAACGACTTCACCATCGGGGCGGGCCGCTACTACGTGGACGGCATCCTCGTCGACAACCCCGCCGACGTCGCGTACACCGCCCAGCCGCACGCCTTCATCGACGTCCGTGACGCCAGTGGCGCCGACAAGCTGTCCGACTCCCGCTATCTGCTCTACCTCAAGGTCTGGGAGCGGCACATCACCGAGGTCGAGGCCCCCGCACTGCACGAGCCCGCGCTGGGCCTGCACCATCCCGACTCGGCGAGCCGGGCGCAGGTGGTGTGGCAGGTCCGGGCGAAGACCCTCGACCCGAACGACGACCCGGAGGCCTGGCTCACCGCGCAGCGCGCTCCGCGGCGCGTCGGCGTCCTCCAGGTCCGGGCCGTCGCCGACGACTCCGCCATGGACGATCCGTGCATCGCCGCCCCCGACGCCGGATACACCGGCGAGAACCAGCTCTACCGTGTCGAGATCCGCGGCGGCGGCCGGGCGGGCGAAGGAGCCGGCTTCGTCTGGTCCCGCGACAACGGCTCGGTCATCCAGCCCGTCCGCCACTGCGACGACACCAAGGTCCAGGTCGCCGGCCTCGGCCGTGACCGGCACACCACGCTCGAACCCGGCCAGTGGGTCGAGGTCGTCGACGACGCCGTCTCCACCCGCCGCGAACTCGGCCTCCCCGAACCTGCCGCCCCCCTCCGCAAGATCGTCGACCTCGACATCGACACCCAGACCGTCATCCTCAACGCCACCCCCGCCCCTCCTGGCACAGGCACCGCCCCCTCCCGCCACCCCTACCTCCGCCGCTGGGACCACACCCCTCCCGACGACCTCCATTCCAAGGACGGCACCATCCCCGTCACCGAGGGCCCCTGGCTCCCCCTGGAACACGGCATCGAGGTCCGCTTCACCCCCGCCCCCGACGACCCCGCCCACGAATACCGCAACGGCGACTACTGGACCTTCCCGGCCCGCCGCACCCTCGCGGACGTCATCTGGCCCTATCCGGAGGGGAGTTCGCCGCATGGGGTGGCGTATCACTATGCGCCGTTGGCGGTGGTTACGGACGCGAAGGCGATCGCTGCGCTGCGGACGTCGTTCAAAGTCCCGTTGGACCGGCAGGTGTGAGGTGGCGTCATGATCCATGCACGGCTCGCAGGCCGCACGAGGTCGGCCGACCCTGCGTCGGCAGGACCGCGCTCCCTCGCCGACACCAGCCGGGGCCGACCGCTCGATCCGGTGAACCGGGCGTTCACCGAGCCGCTGTTCGGCCAGGATTTCAGCCAGGTCAGGGTGCACACCGACGAACGGGCCGCCGAATCCGCACGGTCGCTCGGCGCGCTCGCGTACACCGTCGGCCAGGACATCGTGTTCGGCGCCAACCAGTACCAGCCGCACGACCGTGCGGGACGATCGGTGATCGCGCACGAACTGGCCCACGTGGTGCAGCAGCGGGCGCGGCCCGCGCATCCGGCCATGCGGCTCGGCATCGGCGACGCGGGGACGGCGCAGGAGGCGGCGGCCGACCGGGCCGCGGACGCGGTGGCGCACGGCGAGAAAGTGCCCAGTGCGATGCCCACCGTGTCACCGACGATCCAGCGCAAGGTCGAGATGCGCGACGTCGGTCCGGGACAGCAGTCGGGATTCGACCGGCTGCAGGAACTGGTCGACCGGCTGAACTCCATGGCGGAGGGCGGAACGTTCTCGGCCCCCCTGGGAGGGATCACGGCGTACCGGGTCCGGGCCGACGAGGGCACGCTGGTGCGGGGGAGCCAAACGGTCGAGTTGGAGTACCAGGCCACGGAGGGGAGGACGCCGACCTTCTTCGAGACCCGGATGCAAGCGTTCATCGACGGGGAAACGGTGCTCCCGTTGCGGCTGACGAACCGGCATGGCCTGCTCGGTGACAAGGCGCTTGGATTCCACGACCGGGTCGAAGTCGACGAGTGGCAGTCCGGATACGTGGACGTCGATGATCTGCTCGCGAGCAGCGACCTCGCGCTTCAATCGCAGCTGTTGCACTTTCTCACCGAACGGTCGGCGACCCGCAACTACGCCGCCCGGATCGGCGGCGGCACACTCTTGGGCGCCGAGTTCGACCGCAAGCACGACATCGGCATCAAGGCGGAAGCTGAGCTGCTGCGTGACTTCTTCGGCGATCCGACGATTCAGTTACTGGAGGATTCCCCCAGGGCTACTCCTACGGTCCTGCGGGTGTTCCGGAACAGCCGGCGCGACCGGATCCTGCACCGAATCCGTCAAGGACACGGCGCCGACCATGGCGTTGACGCCTCGACGATCGAGGTGATCACCCGGGACGGCGCGACCCTCACCGCCGATGAGTACCGTCGGCTCCTTGAGGAGGAGCGGGTCGAGCGGCAACGCCTGCGCGGTGCGCCCGAACGGTTCGAAGGAGGGCGCCCGGTCCCCGCGCCCTGAGGGATGTCGGCGCGATCCTTGGGCGCCAGATGGCCCCGGTCACCTGGGACGGTCGTGTGCCGTCTGAAAGGCGTCCAGCCAGTCCCGTACGTCGGCGACGACCGCGTCCCGGCCGACCAGCAGGACGGACTCCCCGGTCACGCGCATGTCCGCGGTCCGGATCACCCGGGCGCGCAGGGCCTGCGCGCCGGGCTCGAACCAGACCGTGACGAGGAGCACGGCGCTCGGGGTCTCCGGAATGCCATCCATACCGGTCCGCTCGTCGGGGAAGTCGGGGCAGGCGGGGCGGCTTTCAGGATGACGGTCGGGCATCACGCGGTCGTCAGTCGCGGGTCAAAACGCAGGCCGGCAGCATCGCGGCGAAGTCCGGGGAAGGCGCGAGGCCGAGTTCCTCGTGGAGGAGGGCGCGGAAGGTGCGGTAGTGGCGGATCGCCTCCAGGACGTTGTTCTCGGCCAAGTGGACGGCGACGACCGCGCGGTGAGCGCTTTCGCGCAGTGGCTCCAGGCGGACGCTTTCGAGGGCGGCGTCGAGGGCGAGCGCGTGCCGGCCGTGGGTGATGAGGTGGTGGGCGAGCGCGTCCAGGGCGTGCAGGCGCAGTTGGCGCAGGCGTTCACGCTCGAAGAGGATCCAGTCGTCGTCCCAGCCGGGGAGCAGGTCTCCGGCGAAGAGCAGGTGCTGGGTGAGGTCGGCGGAGGGCTCTGGCCAGAGGTCGGCGCCCGGGGCGGGGGCCTCGACGACGCGGAGCGCCGAGTCCGCGAGGGCGCGGGCGTCGACCGTGACCGCCGTGGCCAGCGAGAGTGCGTCACCGTCGCTGCGTACGAGCGGCTCGCGGCCGCGGTGCAGGCGCCACAGCGCCGTACGGAGACTGCCGTGCGCCCGGTCCTCCGTGACGTCGGGCCACAGCGTGCCGGCCACGACGGTGCGGGTGCCGTGACCGCGCAGGCCGAGGTAGGCGAGGAGCCGTTGCGCGCCGGTGCAGACGTCGGCCTCGGCGGCGCCGTATTCGAGGGTGAAGCGGCCGAGCAGACGCAGCCGCGGTGCCGGGACCTGCGCGGTGCTCACGGCGTGCTCTCCGGCGAGGTGGGGTCGTAAACGCTCGGCCGGGTGGCCGGGGACACCGGCGCGGGGTGCGGACGCTGGCTCTCCAGGCAGCGAGCGCGCAGCCCGGGCCGCAGACACCACTCCCGCTTGTACTGACTCTCGTCCCACAGATCGCGCTCCATGGCCGCGATCGTCCACAGGAAGAGCGCCACCCCCAGCAGGAAGAGAAGGCCGGCCGTCAGACCCGCAGCCCAGGGCGGGGTGAAGTAGGCGAGCGCCAGGAAGACCCAGCCCGCGTGAACCGCCGAATAGACGACCCCCGCCGCGAACGGCTCGTTGATGACTCCCCCTACGGCATGCGGGCGGCCCGCGAACTGCCCGTAGACGTCGAGGTACCGCTCCAGCCGGCCCCCCGCGTCGATGAGGTACGCGCACTTCTTGATGCCGTGCACCTCGTACGCGAACAGCCCCAGCGTCACCACCGCGCCGAACAGCCCCACCGGCAGCCAGATCGGCTGCGGGTCGCCGGGGTCCCGGCCCAACAGCAGGCCCACACCGGCCCCGGTGACCACGGGCAGAAAGCCCAGCAGTTTCGCCCGGAAGTCGTCGATGGCGCGATAACTGACGCAGATCTCCTGGTAGACGGCCTTGAGCTGGTCGTCCGTCCTGACGGTGTCCTCAGTCATGAGAGCCCCTCCCCCGGTGCGGTCCGTGATCCGCGGGCCCATTCGATGGAACTGCGTGGCGTGGACCGGCGCATCGGGGAACTCCCCACATTCGCCGGGGACTTCACGACGCGCCGAACGCGGACACCGGGCAACGGTGCTCGGCGCGCCCCCGGCCAAGTCGCCCAGCCTCCGACGCCGCTTCGGCTCCCGGACACCCTGTGGTCACGCGGGCGGGGAACGCTCCCCGCGTCCCCTCTTGCCTCGCCTTGTATCCGTCCGACCCGTGACCCCGCGGGACGCGACGCGGAAGGACGACGTGCGCCGTGTCCCAGATCCGGATCGACGAGTTGCCAGGGCCGCTCACCCTGACCCGCTCACCCTCCCCCAGCCCCCCGCCCTCTTCCCCCTCTCCGTCCTTCTCCCCCTCACGCCATGTCCGGCTGGCACTCAGCCTGGTCCCGCTGCTGCTGATCGGTGCGTGGGCCGCCGTCGACTGGCGTGCGATGCACGACGGCACCGCGCGGCTGGCCTCCGCCGATCCCTGGTGGCTGCTGGCCGGGGTGGTGTTCACCTGCCTGTGCTGGGTGGGCGCCGCCGTGACCCGGCAGGGAGCCATCCCGGAGAGGCTTCCGCCGGGGCAGTTGCTCGCCTCGCAGTTCGCCGCCGGCGCGGCGAACCACGTCCTTCCGGCCGGGATCGGCGCTCATGCGGTCACCCTGCGCTTCCTCCAGGGCCGCGGCATATCCCTCGCCCGGGCGACCGCCTCGCTCGCCCTGTACTCGCTGGTCAAGCCGATCGCGAAGATGGTGCTGATCCTCGCGTTCCTTCTCGCCTTCCCCGGCACCCTGCGGATCGGCCAACTCGTCCCGGACGGGAGGACGTTGCTGCTGGTCGCCGCGGGCGTGCTCGTCGGTCTCGCCGCGACGGCCGTGCTCGTGACGGTCGTACGCCGGTTGCGGCGCCCGCTGTTCGAGTTCGTCCGCACCGCCCTCACCGACGCGCGGATCCTGCACACCCGGCCCAGCCGGGTACTCGCCCTGTGGGGCGGGGCGGCCGCCTTCCCCCTGTTCCAGGCGGGCGTGCTCGCCTCGGTCGGGGCCTCGCTCGGTCTGCCGCTGCCCTGGCCGCACGTGGTCTTCGCGTATCTCGCGGCCAGCGCGGTGGCCGGAGCCGTGCCCGCACCGGGCGGCATCGGACCGGTGGACGCGGCGCTGGTGATCGCCCTCGTGGTGTTCGGCGCGCCGATGACGCTCGCCACGGCGAGCGTCATCGGCTATCGCGTGCTGACCGTCTGGCTGCCCCTGCTGCCGGGCGCGATCGTGCTCTCGGCCCTGGTGCGCCGGAAGGTGCTGTGAGGCCCACGGCGGAGCAGCGACTCAGGCCGCGCCCTCCCGGGTCGCCCGCGCCGCCTTCGCCAGGTCCATGTCCGTCGTCTCCGGAGCCAGGAACTGCGACACCAGCCCGCCGAGGGCGAGTACACCCGCGCCGATGAGCAGAACGAACTCCGGGCCGTAGCGGTCGAGGCCCATCGGCAGCAGGAAGGTGCCGATCGCCGCGCCGATCCTGCTCATCGCGGTCGCGAAGCCGACGCCCGTGGTGCGCAGGGAGGTGGGGAAGACCTCCAGCGGGTAGACGGCGGTCAGCGCGCTGGAGGCCGCGTTGAGGAAGATGAAGAAGAGGAAGCCGCCCACGATGACCGGGGTGGAGGTCGGCCACAGTGCGACCAGTGCCAGGCAGCCCGCCGTGATCCAGAACGGCGGGATCAGCAGTCTGCGGCGGCCGATGCGGTCCACGACCAGGCAGCCCACCGTCACACCGGCCACAGCGGTGAAGGAGTAGACGAGCAGCGCCGCGACCGCGTTGTCGCCCATGTTCAGGGCCTCGAAGACCTGGGTCCAGAAGGTGCCGATGGCGAAGTACGGCAGCACGAGACACGCCCAGAAGACGCTCGCGAAGACCGTGGCACGCAGGTGGCGGCGGCTGAACAGGGCGCGGAAACCTTCCCGTTGACCCTGCGCGCGCTCGTCCAGCTCGGCGTCGACGTCGACTTCGATGCCGTACTTCTCGATCAGCGCCTCGGCCTCCGCCCGGCGCCCCTTGCTGAGCAGCCAGCGCGCCGACTCCGGGATGCCGCCGCGCAGCGACACGCACACCACGGCGATGACGGAGCTGCTGGCGAGGGACCAGCGCCAGCCGCCGTCCACATTGGCGAACAGGGCGCCGACGACGGTGGCCAGCGCGTAGCCGACGTACCAGCTGATCTCCAGGCTGGCCAGCAGCCTGCCGCGGCCCTGGCGCGGCGCGTACTCGGAGAGCAGCGGCGCGCCGATCGCGTACTCGCCGCCGATCGCCACACCCATCAGCAGCCGGATGAGGAAGAGTTGCAGTCCGTCCGTGACGAAGAACTGGAGCACCGAGCCGACCAGGAAGATCACCATGTCGACCAGGAACACCGGCCGGCGCCCGAACCGGTCGGCGAGCCGTCCGAAGAGCGGGCCGCCGACGAAGATGCCGATGAGCGGCGAGGCGCCGACCAGTCCCTCCATCAGGGTGGAGAGGTGGAGGTCGGTGGTGAGCGCGGCCATCGCCATGCCGATGCCACCGATGATGTAGCCGTCGATGCCCTGCCCTATCTGGGTGGCGAGCTTCAACTTGGTGTGCAGACGGCGGCGTTCACGTGTGGTGGCGGGGGTCGGTGGAGAACTGGGCTGCTGCTCGGTCACAGGCGTCGTTGCCATGTGCGGTCCTTGTCTTTTCGGTGTCCGGGCAGGCCGGGGCGGCGCCACGGCCTGCCCGGAGCAGAGCGGGGAAGAGCTCAAGGAAGTGGGGACGTAGGGGACTTGGGGAGGATCAGGTGACTGCGGGCCAGTCGAGGGCGATGTACTGCGTCTCCAGGAAGGCCTCGATGCCCTCGCGGCCGCCTTCCCGTCCGATGCCCGACTGCTTGACGCCGCCGAACGGGGCGGCCGGGTCGGACAGCAGGCCCCGGTTGACGCCGACCATGCCGGCCTCCAGCCGCTCGGCGATGCGCAGTGCGCGGGCCACGTCGCGGGAGTAGACGTACGAAGCCAGGCCGTGGACGGTCGAGTTGGCGCGGGTCAGCATCTCAGCCTCGTCTGTGAAGGTGGTGAGAGGAGCGACCGGGCCGAAGACCTCTTCGTGGAGGATCCGGGCGTCGTCGGGGACGTCGGTGAGGACGGTCGCCGGGTGGTAGAAGCCGGGTCCGGCGGGGACCATGCCGCGGGCCGCGACCTGCGCGCCGCGTGCGACGGCGTCGTCGACCAGGGAGCGGATCTTGTCCACGGCGGCCTGGTTGATCATGGGGCCGAGGGTGACACCGTCCTCCAGACCCGGGCCGGTGCGTACGGCGGACATGGCCGCGCCGAGCTTCTCGGTGAACTCTGCGGCTACGGAGGCGTGTATGTAGAAGCGGTTGGCGGCGATGCAGACCTCGCCGCCGCCGCGCATCTTGGCGTCCATCGCACCGCGTACGGCGGCGTCGACGTCGGCGTCCGCGCAGACGACGAAGGGGGCGTTGCCGCCCAGCTCCATGGTCACGTTGACGACGTTCGCCGCGGCCTGTTCCAGGAGCAGTTTGCCGGTGGCGGTGGAGCCGGTGAAGGAGAACTTGCGGACCCGCTCGTCGGCGAGCCAGGCCGAGACGACCTCGGGGGCGCGGTCGGTGGGCAGGACGTTCAGCAGGCCGTCCGGCAGTCCGGCCTCGGCGAGCAGCGCGGCCACCGCGAGGGCGGTGAGCGGGGTCTCCGGCGCGGGCTTGAGCAGCACCGGGCAGCCTGCCGCGAGCGCCGGGGCGATCTTCCGGGTGGCCATCGCGGCGGGGAAGTTCCACGGGGTGACGAACGCGGTGACACCGACGGGGTGCTTGCGTACGACATGACGGTAGCCGCCGCCGGGAGCGTCGCCGAAGGAGGAGCCGACTCGTACGGCCTCCTCCGCGAACCAGCGGAAGAACTCGGCCGCGTAACCGACCTCGGCCGCCGCGTCCCGGTACGCCTTGCCGTTCTCCAGGACGATCAGCCGGGCGAGCGTGTCGGTGTGCTCGCGCATCAGCCGGAACGTGTCGTGCAGGATCTCGGAGCGGCGCCTGCTCGGCGTCGCACGCCAGCCGTCCGCCGCCGCGACGGCCGCCTCGACAGCGGCGCGGGCGTCGTCGGCACCGGCCGCGGACACCTCGCGGACCAGGTCGCCGGTGGCCGGGTCGTATACGGGGTAGGTCCGTCCGTCGGCGGCCGGGAGCCAGCGCCCGCCGACGAGGAGATCGCCGTCGGCGAGCGGTGCCTTGGCCAGAGTGTCGATGCCGACGAGGTTCATGAGCTGCTCTTCTCTCCGTTCCGGACGGGGTTCGCCCGATGCGCGGTGAATTTACGAGCGCGTCATACCCACGACAAGGCCACTCCGCCGGATCGCAATGGGGGTTGCTCTGAGGGCAACTCACCGATCATGGGCGGAAGTAAGGGGTTCAGGTCAGCCGGGCCGCCGTCGGAGGTGTCCGACGCGGCTCCCAGCCCAGGAGCGCCGAGACCCGGCCCGCGGCGGCGGCCGTCGTCCGGCCCGCCGTGTCGAGCCGTTCGCCGAGCCGGGACTTCGGGGCCGAGATGTTGAGCGCGGCCACCACCCGCCCCCGGAAGTCCCGCACCGGCGCCGAGACACCGACGAGTCCGCTCTCGAACTCCTCACTGACGCGCGCGTACCCCCTGCGCCTGGCCTCCTGGATGAGCGCCCACAGTTCCTGTACGGGCATCTCGGCGGCGGTGCCGAAGCGGACGTACAGCTCGTCGGGTGTGGCGTCGGCGAGCAGTACGCGGCCTGCCGAGGTCTGCCAGGCGGGCACCCCGCGCCCCTCCCAGCCGTGCACACGGAACGAGTGTCCGGACAGCGACAGCAACGTAAGCACCTCGCGGTCGCTGAGCACACACAGGTGGCTGGTCTCCTCCAGCTCTGCCGACAGTGCGTGCATGACCGGCTCGGCCACCCGCACCAGACGGCTCTCCGACGTGCGTGCCACCAGCGAGAACAGGCGCCAGCCGAGGCGGTACTCCAGCGTGTCGGGGTCGCGCTCGACGATTCCCTCGGCGGCGAGCACCTTCAGGGCCCGGGACACCTGGGTCTTCTCGCGGCCCACCAGCTGGGCGAGGCGTACGACACCGAGGCCGCCGGCGTTCTGCGCCTCGTCGGAGGCGAGGGCTTCGAGGAGGTCGATGTCGCGGCGCAGGCCGTGTCCGCGCGAGGCCGAGGGGGTGTCCTTCACGCGCGCCATCCTAGGTGCGGCCGCCAGGAAGGAACCCCCAGGTCAACCCCGAAGTTGCCAGGAGAGCAACCGGCATTTCGATTCCCGTGACCGCCTTGCGAGGGGCCGGCGGCGGACCTAGATTCGCCGCATCGGGCCGGATGAACTGCACCGAATGCGGGGTTCATCCCTGTTCGCCCGATGAATCAGGTTCACCTGATGAACGCGTTCATGAATCCCGCACCCCATGGTCCAGGAGTTCCGATGCCCTCCCCCTTCGCCGCCACCACGCTGATCGGCGAGTCCTTCGTCGGTGACGGCGCCAACGCCGCCCACACGAACGTCGTGATCGGCCGCAAGGGCGGCCCGGTCGAGACGGCGTGGGCGACCGCGCTGGCCACACCGAGCGCCGGGCATGTGCCGTTCATGACGGTCCTGCGCCCGTCGGTGCCGGTCAAACCGCTCACCCTGTTCGTGAACAAGGCCGCCGCCGAAGGCGAGCTGCACCAGCGCGCGACCTGGGGCTCCGCACAGGCGGGTCTCGCGCAGGGCGTCACGGACGCCGTCACGGAGGGCCTGATCCCGGCCGGGGACGCCGACGACCTGCTGATCATCGCCGCGATGTGGATCAACCCGGCCGTGGACGACCTCGACGCCTCCTTCCGCAACCAGCGCGCGGCGGCGTACGGGGCGGTACGGGCCGCCGTGACGGGAACACCCTCCCTCGCGGATGTCCAGGCGGGCGCCGAGGAAGGCCCCACGAACCCGTTCTACACACCCACCCCCGAGGTGCTCGCCCGATGAAGATCACCGACATCACCCTCGACCGGCTGCGCCTGGAGCTGGACCCGCCCTTCCGCGCCGCCTGGGACCCCGAACCGCGCCGCACCTTCGACGCCACGATCGTCCGGGTGCACACCGACGAGGGGATCACCGGCATCGGCTCCGGCGACCTCATGGACGGCTTCGACACCTACAAGCACCTGTTCGTGGGTGAGGACCCGCTCGACATCACCCGGCACGTCAGGGCCATCGAGACGGCGAACTTCCACGGCGCCCACTATTGGCCCCTCGAAGCCGCCCTCTGGGACATCATCGGCAAGGTGCACGGCCGCCCGGTCGCGGAGCTGTTCGGCAACGCGGCGAAGAAGCTGCCCGCCTACGCCTCCTCGGGTGAGCTCAAGTCCCCCGAGGAGCGCGTCGCGACGGCACTCAAGGTGCGCGAGGCCGGCTTCCGGGCGATGAAGATCCGCATCGACCGCAACCGTGTCGACGAGGGCGTCGCGGCGGTGCGGGCCGTGCGCGAGGAGCTGGGCGACGGCTTCGAGATCATGGTCGACCTCAACCAGTCCTGGCGGATGGCGGGCGACACCGCGAACGCCTCCGACCTCGCCAAGACCCGCAAGATCATCGCGCGTCTCGCCGAACTCGACGTGTTCTGGGTCGAGGAGCCGCTGCCGTACGCCGACCTGGACGGGTTCAAGCGGCTGCGCGCCGAGAACCCCGGCGTGCGCATCGCCGCCGGCGAGATGCACCACTCCCCCACCGAGCTGCTGCGCTACCTCGAAGAGGACGCCCTCGACGTCTACCAGATGGACGTGGTCCTCGCGATCGGCATGCACCGCGCCCGCACGCTGGCCGAACTCGCTCAGCTGAAACACCGTCAATTCACCCCGCACAGCTGGACCAACGGCATCGGCGTGCTCGCCAACCTGCACGTCTCGGCGGGCGTCGGCGGCGGCCCCTTCTTCGAGTTCCCCTACGACCCGCCCGGCTGGACCCCCGAACGCCGCGACTTCATGCTCGCCGAACCGGTGCGCGTCAACGCGGACGGCGACCTCGAAGTACCCACGGCCCCCGGTCTCGGCATCGAGCTCGACGAGGACGCGATCGACCGCTGGAGGATCAAGTGACGTACACGATCGACGAGTTGCTGAACCGCTCCTACGAGGAGTGGCGGGCCGCGGCGGACAAACTCACCTTCGAGACCCGGCCGTTCATCGACGGCTCCTTCACGGACGCCATCTCCGGGGACACCTTCCCGAGCGTCTCGCCGCGCGACGGTTCGCTGCTCGCCCAGGTGCAGGCCGCCGGGGTCGAGGACATCGACAAGGCCGTACGTTCCGCACGTGCCGCCTTCGAGGACGGGCGCTGGCGCGACCTCCCGCCCAAGGAGCGCAAGGGCGTCCTGCTGCGCTGGGCCGAGCTGATCCTCGCGAACGCCGAGGAACTGGCCCTGCTCGACACCCTGGAGATGGGCAAGCCCATCACCGAGTCGGTGCGCGTCGACGTGGCCAAGGCGGCGGAGACCATCGCCTGGTACGCGGAGACCATCGACAAGACGTACGACGAGATCGCGCCCACCCCCGGCGACGCCATCGCGCTGATCACCCGGGAGCCGCTGGGTGTCGTCGGCGCGGTCGTCCCGTGGAACTACGCGCTGCTGATCGCCAGTTGGAAACTGGCGCCGGCCCTCGCCACCGGCAACAGCGTCGTACTCAAGCCCGCCGAGCAGACTTCACTGGCGGCGCTGCGCCTGGCCGCGCTCGCCACCGAGGCGGGGCTGCCCGACGGTGTCCTCAACGTCGTCCCGGGACGCGGTGAAGTCGCCGGGCAGGCGCTCGGCCGCCATCCCGAGGTCGACAAGATCGCGTTCACGGGCTCGGCGGAGGTCGCCCGGCTCTTCCAGGTGTACGCGGGCGAGTCCAACGGCAAGCAGGTGGCCGTCGAGGCGGGCGGCAAGTCGCCCCAGCTCGTGCTGGCCGACGCCGACATCGAGGCCGCCGCGTCCGCCGTGGCCTGGGGGATCTTCTACAACGCCGGGCAGACCTGCAACGCCGGTTCACGTGTCGTCGTCCACACCTCGGTGAAGGACCGACTCCTCGACGCCGTACGCCGGATCACGGCCGACACCTTCCACGTCGGCGACCCGCTCGACCCGGCCACGGTGATGGGCCCGATCGTCGACGAGTCCCAACTCGCCAAGATCCTCGGGTATATCGAGCGCGGCACCCAGGAAGGGGCGACCGTACTCTTCGGCGGGGAACGCATCCATACCGAGTCGGGCGGCACATTCGTCGAACCGACCGTCCTTGACGGCGTGGTGAACACCTCAGCCGTCGGCCAGGAGGAGATCTTCGGCCCCGTCCTCGCCGTCGTGTCCTACGACGGCGACGTCGACGAGGGCGTACGGCTCGCGAACGAGAGCGACTTCGGGCTCGTCGCCTCGGTGTGGACCCGGGACATCACCGTCGCGCACCGCACCGCGAAGCGGCTGCGGGCCGGCACGGTCTGGATCAACACCTTCGACGCCAGCGACGTCATCACCCCGTTCGGCGGCTTCAAGGCCACCGGCGCGGGCCGCGACAAGTCGCTGCACGCACTGGACGCGTACATCGCGCTCAAGACCACCTGGATCAACCTCGCCTGACCCTCGGCCGGTTCGAGGTCAGACACCAGCCCCACAGTTCGGCTCTTCTCTCCTTCTCTTCTCACCGCAGCGAGGACAACGATGAGGATCGGTTTCATCGGCCTGGGCAACATGGGACGTCACATGGCCCGCCATCTGATCCACGCGGGACACCTGGTCACCGTGTACGACACCCGGCCCGAGGCCGCCGCCGAGCATCTCGCGCTCGGCGCCCGGTGGGCCGAATCCCCCGCCGACTGCGCCAGGAACGCCGAGTTCCTGATCACCATGCTGCCCAACCCGCGCATCGTCGAGGACGTGCTGCTGCGGGGCGGCGCGGCCGAGGCGCTGCCGCCGGGGGCCCTGTGGATCGACATGTCGACGTCCACGCCCGCGTCGGCCGAACGCGTGGCGGCCGAGATCCTGGACGCGCGGGGCGTACGCCGCCTCGACGCGCCCGTCAGCGGGATGGCCCGGGGTGCCGAGGCCGGGAAGCTGCAGATCTTCGTCGGCGGCGCGGACGACGACTTCCGTATCGCGCTGCCCGCCCTCGAAGCGATGGGCGACCCGGACAAGATCCTGCACGTCGGCCCGCTCGGCGCGGGCTACACCGTGAAGCTCATGATCAATCTGCTCTGGTTCAGCCATCTGGTCGCCACCTCCGAGGTGCTCGCCATGGGCGTCAAGGCGGGCGTCGACCTGGGAGTGCTGCGCAGCTCGCTGCTCGCCAGCCCGGCCGCGTCCAACTTCCTGGAGAACGACGTCCTGTGCGTGCTCGCCGACGGCGACTACGACGACTCGTTCGCCATGGTCCTCGCCTGCAAGGACCTGGGCCTGGCCGTCGACCTCGGCCGCGACCTGGGCGTCTCCACCGAACTGTCGGCCCTGGTCGAGCAGATCTACCGCCGTTCCAAGGCCCAGCACGGCGACCTGGCGGGCGAGATGAGCCCGGTCCGCCTGTACGAGGCCCTTGCGGGACGGGAGTTCCGGCTGCCGAACCCGACCGCCGCGTTCGACGACGCGGCGTACGCGGTCTGACCCCGCCGGACCGAACCCCCATCGCACACCCTGTCAGGAGCCGCACCTCATGACATCCAGTCAGCGCGACCCGCTCGCGCCCCTGAGCATCGACCCCATCTGCCGCGTCGAGTTCGGCCCCGGCCGCATCGACCGGCTGCCCGAACTGATCGCGACGACCGGGCACCACCGCGCCTTCCTCGTCACCGACCAGGGCCTGCGCGCGGCGGGCGTCGTCGACCGCGTCCTCAAGACCCTCGAATCCGACGGCATCGAGTACGACGTCTACGACGAGGTGGCACCCAACCCGTCCACCGGCAACGTCGACGCGGGCGCCGCCCGGGCCCGCGCCTTCGGCCCGGCCGTGGTGGTCGCACTCGGCGGCGGCTCGGTGCTGGACGCGGCGAAGGGCATCTCCCTGCTCGTCGGCAACCCGGACGCCGTGGCCGCCGACGCCGACCAGCTGTGGGAGGCGGCGGCCGGACTGCCGATCATCGCGATCCCCACCACGTCGGGCACCGGAGCGGAGACGAACGGCTTCGGTGTCATCGAGGACGCCGGGGCGCGCCGCAAGGTCTACCTCGGCCATCCCTCGGTGAAGCCCCATATCGCCCTCCTCGACCCCGAGTTGACGCTCGGCCTGCCCGCACCCGCCACAGCCGCGACCGGCATCGACGCGCTCGTCCACGGCATCGAGTCGCTCGCCTCACGCGGCGCGAACCCGTTCTCCGTCGCGTACGCCACGCAGGCGGTGACCATGGTGGGCCGCGCGCTGCCCGCCGCGTACCGGGACGGCTCGGACCTGGACGCCCGCGCCGAACTGATGATGGGCGCCCACCTGGCCGGCCAGGCCCTGACCCTCTCCGGCCTGGGCCTCGTCCACGGCATCGGCCACGCCCTCACCGCGCACACCGGCACCCCGCACGGCGTCGCGCTCGCCGCCGTCCTGGAGGAGGTCATGAAGTTCAGCGCTCCGGCCGCGCGGCACGCGTACGAGCAGGTGGGTCGTGCGATGCGTCTTCCGCCGCCCGCGGACGGAGACTGGGGACGAGCCGCCGTGGACGCCGTGCGCGCCATCTCCGAGGCGCTGGACATCAAGCGGCCGCTGCGCGAACTGGGCGCCGACCCCGGGATGTTGCCGTCCATCGCCGCGGGCACGGTCGCCGACGCGGTGACCAAGAACTCGCCGCTGCTGCCGAGCGAGTCGGAGGTGCGGGAGATCCTGGGTCGGACGTACTAGCCCCGTACGCCCGTACGCCCGTACGCCCGGACGCGCAGGAGGGCGAGGCGCGGTGACTGGTGACATCACCAGGCACCGCGCCTTCGTGCGTTCTGGAGGCGCTCCGATTGCAGTCGGGATGCACTCGGGATGCGGCTTCGGATGCGCTCCGGATACGCAAGTTCACCTTGCGTTCCGCGAAGGGTGAGCCTCGTCCACGCGGCGGTACCGTCAGCCGCCGTCACACAGCTTCCGCCTCGCGTGACCGGACGGCAGGCATCCGGGCAGTCGCGAATCGAGCCGCTTCCGCACGCCACGAAAGACGGTCCTCCCATGTCTCTGTCCACCCGGCCCCGAAGAGCGCTGGCCGCATCGGTCGTCGGCACCACCCTGGTGCTGAGCGGCTGCGGAGCACAGTCCCAGACCCGCACCGTCTCCGGCCCGCTCACCATCGGGTTCGTGAACGGTTCCGACACCGCCTTCCACACGTGCCTGCGGAAAGCCGTCGAAGAGGAGGCCACCGCCCAGCGCGTCACGCTCTACACGGCCAACTCCCGCCAGGACCCCGGCACCGAGCTGTCCAACATCCAGGACATGATCTCCCGCGACGTCGACGCGGTCATCGTGCAGACCGTGAACGTCAGCGCGCTCGAGGACGACATCGCCAAGGCCAAGAAGGCGGGCATACCCATCTTCCTGACCACCTTCGTCCCCGAGGACACGGCGGACCTCCTCGGGGCGGTCGTCGTCGACCTCAGGAAGGTCGGGGAACTGGACGCCGACTGGGTCGCCAGGGACGCCGCCGGACAGCAGGTGGAGGTCGGCGTCATCGCCGGAGCGCCCGGCGCCGCCTCCGACCTGCTCACGTCCGGCTTCACCGAACGTCTGCCCGCCAACGCCGAGGTGGTGGCGACCGCGCCAGGCATGTTCGACGCCGCCAAGGCACAGGCCGTCGCCGCGAACATGATCCAGGCACATCCCGACCTGCGGTACGCGTTCGTCGCCAACGAGGAGATGGCCTTCGGAGTCCGCAAGGCCTTCGACGCGGCCGACGCCGAGGACGTCAGGATCGTGACGGTCAACGGCACCGACGAGGGCTTGGCCGCGCTCAAGGACGGACGCTTCGCCGCCACGGTCACCAACTCGGCGATGCGCATCGGTGAACTGGCGATGGAGAACACCGTGGACCTGCTCCGCGAGTACAAAGAGGTCGACAAGATCACCGAGCTGCCCATCCGCCTCATCACCGAGGACAACACGGAACTGGCCCCGATGTACTGCCCGTCGAACGACTACTGAGCACCACTGGCCCAGCGCGGGTGGAGTTGGTCACACCCGAAATCGTGGCCGTGTCACCGTAGTTGGAGTTCATTCCGGCCAGCACCTTGCCGGGGCCGGTCGACTACGAGCCGGTCTTCGTCCCGATGCCGTGGGCGAGAAGGCTCTCGGCGGTGTCCTCGATGGTGTCCTCGATGGGACGCGCTCGCCACCCGAGAAGCTTCTCCGCTTTGCCGCTTGTGGCGTCGAGATCCCGGCCGAGCTGGTGCCTGAGCAGTCGCAGTTCCGGGTTCACCATGCCCAGTGCGCGCGCAACCCACACGGGCAGTTCACGGGTCGGGGCCTTCGCGGCCCGTTCACCGAGGCGGTCATGCAGGATGCGTGCGATGTCGATGACGCGCAGGCTGTGCCCGGCGATCGCCAGGAAGCGTTCGCCGGCGGCTGCCGGATCGGTCATCGCGCGCAGGTGCAGATCCGCGACGTCGCGCACGTCGACGAAGCCCATCCCGAAGGGAGGGCACGCAGGAACCTGTCCCTCAAGCATTCTGCGCACCAGACGCAGGGACGGCGGGTCGTCCAGGCCGAGCAGGGGTCCAAGGACCCCCACGGGATGAACCGCCGCCAGTTCCAGACCGCCGCCCTCGTCCTGGATGAACTGCCAGGCGGCGCGTTCGGCGAGTGTCTTGGAGCGCTGGTAGGGCGGGATGTCGCTGTCGACGTCTGTCCAGTCCTGTTCGGTGAACGGGGTCGAGCGCGGAGGATGCCCGATCCCGATGGCACCGAAGGCGCTGGTCAGGACGGCCCGGCGCACGCCTGCGTCGCGGGCGGCGCGCAGCACCCGCAGGACGCCCTCGCGTGCCGGGACCACCAGGTCGTCGTCGTTGGCCGGCGTGTGGCGCAGGGTCGGCGAGGCGACGTGGAGGACGAAGTCGCAGCCGGCGACGGCGGCGTCCCAACCGTCGGACTGTTCGAGGTCGGCGCGTACGACCGTGAGACGGTCGTCGCCGAACGGCGTGGCCGCGTGCAGCCAGGAGCGCAGCGCCGGTTCGCGCCGCAGGTCGCGGACGGTGGTGCGGACGGTGTGCCCGGCATCCAGCAGGGCCTGGATGCACCAGCTCCCGATGAAGCCGGTTCCCCCGGTGACCAGTACCTGGGCCATCTGTCTCTCCTCAACTCTCGATTCGTGCGGCAAGGCGTGCCGGCGGATGCGGCGCACGGTGGCGCTGGACAGCGGCCACACTGCTTCCGAGGAGAGCGTGGCCGATCATGATCGGGTAGATGACGGCGCGCTCGAACAGGCCGATGTTCCACATCCAGCCGGTGAACACGTCGGTCATGAAGAGGGGGAACGCGATCAGCCCGGCGGTGCCGAGCGCGGTGCTCGCGATCGACCGGCCCCGGCTGAGACCGATGCGGGCGCCGCCGGTTCCGACGGCGATCGCCATGATGTTGCCGGCGAGCATGACGCCCTGCGCGCCGACGGTGTGGAACGCGATCAGGCCGTTGTCGACGTTGGTGTCGGAGCCCTGGAAGATGCCGACGAGCGAGACTCCGCCGCCGGCGAGGACGGCGAGGCCGACGATGATGACCGGGCGTGCGCCCTTGCGCGGGTCGAACAGGAGGAACGCGCCGACGATCAGGAGGGTTCCGTAGATCACCCAGCCGGTGTCCATGACGGCACCGAGGGGGGAGTTGGCGACCTGTCCGAACGCGGTCTGCGGCGGGCCGGTCAAGCCGAGGTGGCTGACCCAGTTGTACAGGGGCGAGTACGGCGGGTCCTGCCATGCGGCGGCGGTGATGAACTCGGCGATCCAGGACACGAGCGGGCCGAGGAGGATGAGGAGGGCTCCGGTGCGGGCAGCGGGACCGGAACGGACGATGGGGGTCATGCGAGAGCCATTCCGGGGACGCGCCTGCGGATTGCCTCCATCTCGGCTTCGTCCGAGACGCCCTGCCAGTCGTAGCGGGGGGTGTACGGGGCCTCCAGGGCGTGCACGTCCACGTCGGTGAGCTCGACATCCAGAGAGGCCACGGCCTCGTCGATCTGCTGGATCGAGCCGGCCCCGACCAAGGGTGCGGTCACGACCGGCTGGCGCCGCAGCCAGGCGAGCGCGACCTGTGCGCGGCTGACGCCACGGGCGTCCGCGACCTGTCCGACCGCGTCGATGACCGCGCGGTTGGATGCCTCCTCGGCCGGCGAGTAGAGCAGGTCCGCGTAGTCGCCGTCGGTCTCGGAGCGCACCGTCGAGCGGGCGTCGTCCCACGCGCGGGTGAGGCGGCCGCGGGCCAGCGGCGACCAGATGATCGTGCCGACGCCCTCGTCCAGGCACAGCGGGATCATCTCCCGCTCCTCCTCTCGGGCGAGGAGGTTGTAGTGGTCCTGCATGGACACGAACCGGGCCCAGCCGTTCTCCTTCTGCAGGTGCAGCGCCTTCGCGAACTCCCATGCATGCATGGACGAGGCGCCGAGGTAGCGGACCTTGCCGGCCTTCACGAGGTCGCTGAGCGCTTCGAGGGTCTCCTCCCAAGGGGTGGAGTGGTCGTTGCGGTGGATCTGGTAGAGGTCGATGTAGTCGGTGCCCAGGCGGCGCAGCGAGTGGTCGACCTCGGTCATGATCGCCTTGCGCGACAGTCCCCGTCCGTTGGGTCCAAGCCGCATCGGGTGGCGCAGCTTCGTGGCGATCACCACGGCGTCACGGTCGGCGAAGTCCTTGAGCGCCCGGCCGAGGATCTCCTCGCTGGAACCGTTGGAGTACATGTTCGCGGTGTCGAAGAAGTTGATCCCCGCCTCCAGCGCGTGCTTGATGAGCGGACGCGCGTCCTGTTCGCCCTTCGACCAGACGGGGTGCCCGCGGTCGGGCTCGCCGTAGGTCATTGCGCCGATCGCGATCGGGGACACGTCGAGGCCGGTGGTGCCGAGCTTGATGTAATGCATGACGCTCCTTAGACTATGTGGAGAGCTCTCCGCATACCGTAATGGAGAGCTCTCCACTTAGCAAGGTGAGGTCCTGTGGTCCGTTCAGACGCCCGCGAGAACAGGGCACGCATCCTCGCCGCCGCACGCGAAGCGCTCGCTGCGGACGGCAGCACGTCGATGAACCAGATCTCCCAGCGCGCGGGAGTCGGCGCGGGCACCCTGTACCGCAACTTCCCCACCCGCGAGTCGCTGGTCCTGGCCGTCTACCAGGACGAGGTGGCACGCATCACCGGCACCGTGCCCGAGCTGCTGGCCCGGCTGCCGGCACTGGAAGCGCTCCGCCACTGGACGACCGACCTCGTCGAGGCCATGCGCAGAAAGCACGGCCTCGGCGACGCCCTCGGCCCGGGCGCGCACCAGGCGATCAGCGAGCAGAGCTACGGGCCGGTCATCGCCGCGATCACAGAACTCCTCGACGCCGGCAAAAGGGACGGAAGCATCCGCCCGGACGCCGACCCGGGCGACTTCCTCCAACTCACCGGCGCCTTGTGGCGCGCCGCGTCCAGCCCCGAGGACCGGGCACCCCACATGCTCGCGCTCATCCTCGACGGACTCCGCACGCCTCGATAAGCGACGCACACACGACAAGGCCTGCCAGGCGGACGATTCACCGTCCCCTTCACGCTGGTGACCGGCGCACCCTTCGGCCCGGAGAACATCACGCCGACAAGGTCAGTAACGGCGACAAGCTCACAGCCATACCCGAAACCGGGCGGCTACCGGCGTCGCGGCGGCGAAGAGCCCCGGTTCTGCGCACGCCGACCGGCGTCGGCCGGCGTCTCGGAGAATGAGCCGGGCTGTCCGGACCAGCCGGCCGGAGCGCGGGGCGGTGCGCCGACCGGGGTACGGGACGGGCCACCGTACGGTGCGCCTGCCGGGCGCCGGCGCGCGGCGGAACCGCTCCAGTCCCCGTCGCCCAGGACCAGCAGCGGGTCGAACATCACCACCACTCCCGCGAGCACCAGGAAGATGACGGGGCCGATCAGCATGGGGAGCAGGAGCGAGTAGGCGGAACCGCCCGCCCATGAGCCGCCCTTGCTGTGGAGGTGCACACTGACGGCCGCCATGCCCGTGTAGTGCATGCCGGTCACGGCGATGCCCATGACGAGGCTGGCGCCCAGGCTCGCCATGAAGCCGCGGATCGTGACCGCCGCCCAGAGCGCGGCGGTCGCGGCGACGATGGCGATCGCCACGGACAGCCCGACGGTGACCGCGTCGTACCGCAGGCTGCCGTTCACGCGTATGGCCGCCATACCGACGTAGTGCATGACCGCGACACCGAGACCGGTGAACGTCCCCGCGATGAGCAGGGCCGTCGTGCTCGCGCCGTAGTGGCCGACCGCGAAGACGCCGAGGCCGACCACGAGTATCGCGACGCCGAGACTGAGGATCGTCAGGCCGACGTCGTAGCGGAGGCGTGATTCCTCGACCTGGAAGCCGATCATGGCGATGAAGTGCATCGTCCAGATGCCGCACCCGATCGACGTGGCTCCGAGCGCGAGCCAACCGGGCTTCCACGACTGCTCGTTGCGCAGGGACCTGGTGATGCAGCGCAGTCCGAGCGCCGCCCCCAGACACGCCATGACATAGGCGGTCACCGGTGTGACCATGCCGTAACTGAATCCGTCGACTGTGCCCTGCATATGCCAACATCCCCCCGGAATACGGCCGTTGTGGGGGACATGTGTACGTGCCATGACCGCGTGGAGCAAGTCGTTCCGGCCGATTCGCAATTAACTTCTTGTCACAGCCACCTCAAAAGGACCGGCGCGAACGTTCGCGCCGGTCCCGGAGAGCATGATCAGAATGCGGCCGAAGCGACCACGGAATTACGGTCGGGCCTCAGACGTCGGGCCTCAGACGTCGGGCCTCAGGCGTCAAGCCTCAGGCCTCAGGCTCCAACCGCAGCGAAATGCTGTTGATGCAGTACCGCTGATCGGTCGGCGTCGCATACCCCTCCCCCTCGAACACATGCCCAAGATGCGACCCGCACCGAGCACACCGCACCTCCGTGCGCACCATCCCGAGCGACCGGTCCTGGATCAGCTCGACGGCGTCGGTGTCCTTGGGGTCGAAGAAGGACGGCCAGCCGCAGTGCGACTCGAACTTCTCACCGGAGGTGAAGAGTTCGGCACCGCAGGCCCGGCAGGAGTAGACGCCCGTCGTCTTGGTGTCGGTGTACTCGCCGGTGAACGCCGGCTCCGTGCCCGCCTTGCGCAGGACCTTGTACTCGGCCGGGGTCAGCTCGGCGCGCCACTGCTCGTCCGGCTTCTCGATGTCGTACGACATGTTGCTCAACCCCTCACAGACGGTACGGCTACTTCGACAGGCGGGTCAGGATCTCCGGACCGAGGTCCGTGACGTCGCCCGCGCCCATGGTGAGAACGAGATCACCGGGCTTCGCCATTCCCGCGATCGCCGACGGCGCGTCCGCCTTGTCGTGGACCGGCGTCACATCCGCGCCGGCGGCCCGTGCCGCCTCGATGATCAGCTCGCTGGTGACGCCCGGGATCGGGTCCTCGCGGGCCGGGTAGATGTCCAGGACGACCGAGGCGTCCGCCAGGGACAGGGCCTCGCCCATCTCCTTGCCCAGTTCCTGGGTCCGGGAGAACAGGTGCGGCTGGAAGACGACCAGGATGCGGCCGGATGCACCCGCGCGCATCGCCTCCAGGTCCGCCGTCATCTCGGTCGGGTGATGCGCGTACGAGTCGACGACCTGGACGCCGGCCTCCTCGCCCTTGAGCTGGAGGCGGCGCTTCACGCCTGTGTAGGAGGCGAGCGCGGGAGCCAGCTCGGCGGCCGGGACACCGAGCGCCACGCCCGCGGCCAGCGCCGCGACCGCGTTGTGCGCGTAGTGGCGGCCGGGCACGGAGACCGTGAAGGTGAGCCGTGCGCCGTCCAGCTCGACGGTGACCTCGCTCTTGAGGCCGTGGGGGACGACGGACAGCACACGCACGTCCGCGTCCGCCGACTCGCCGTACGTCACCACACGTACGCGGCCCGGCAGCCGCCGCGTCAGCTCGCGCGTCCCCTCGTTGTCCGCCGAGATCACCAGCGTGCCGCCCTCGGTGACACGGTCCACGAACGTCTCGAAGGACTCGTAGATCTCGTCCAGGGACGCGTAGTTGGCGTGGTGGTCCAGCTCCGCGTTGAGGATGATCGCCACCTCGGGCGCGTACTTGTGGAAGCTGCGGTCCGATTCGTCGGCCTCGGCGACGAAGATCTCGCCCTCGCCGTGCAGGGCGTTGGATCCGGGAGCGTCGAGGTCGCCGCCGATCGCGTACGACGGCTTCAGCCCCAGCGTCGAGAGCGACACGGCCAGCATCGAGGTCGTCGTCGTCTTGCCGTGGGTTCCCGCGACCGCGATCGGGCGCAGGCCGTCCATCAGACGGGCGAGAGCGTCCGAACGGTGGACCACCGGGATGCCGAGCTCCGCGGCACGGGCCAGCTCCGGGTTGTCCGCGCGGATCGCGGAGGAGACGACGACGCAGGTGGCATCGGCGGCGAGATGGCCGGCGGCGTGCCCGATGTGCACCGTCGCACCCAGCGCGCGCAGCGCCTCGGCGGTCGCGGACTCCTTGGCGTCACTCCCCGCCACCTCGGCCCCCCGCTGCGCGAGGATCTTCGCGATGCCCGACATCCCGGCCCCGCCGATACCAATGAAGTGCGGTCGGTCCATGGCGGTAGGAAGGCCGGGTGCCATGCGTGTTTCTCCCAAGATCCGGTACGAGACTGAGCCCCCAGCCTATTCCGTACAGCGTGCGGCGCCTCGCAAGGGGCGCCGACGACGGTGCCGGTAAGGGGCGCGGGGCTGTGACATTGTGCGGCTCCGCCGCGTGGGCGCGACCAGCCACAGAGCACCCGCACCCCGAAAAGCACCTCACCCCCACGGCGCCCAGCGACAGGCGACTACACCTTGCTGTGCGAGAACAGCTTCAAAACCGGCACCCCCACCTTGTGCCGAGCCCGAGAGGCCCAGTCCCGGTGGAAGAACTCCTCCACGTAGTGGGGGTCGGTCAGCACGAGGACCTCATCCGCGTCGATCTCCTCGACCAGCGCCTTCAGCGCGTCCAGCGGATGGTCCTCGATGAGCCGCCCCTCGGCCTGGTTCCCGGTCGCCCGCAGCGCCACCAGCGACACCTCGAGGGCCTGCTGCCCCTGGCCTGCCGCCGCCTCGCCCTCGGGGGTCTCGTCCTCGTGAGCCGCCTCGTCCAGCTCGCCGAGGGCCACGTCGTCGATGGCCCGCAGCAGCCGGTCCGCCTGGTCGCCCCGGGGCTGGAGCAGCACCTGGAAGGCGACGGACTCGTCACCGTGCAAGGTGGTGACGAACTCCACGTCGGCGGACGTCAGGGCCTTCTCGATCATCAATACGCTTGTGAACACGACAGGTGCCCTTCTCCTCCATGGGCCGTTCCCAGGCCCCTGCGGAAACCATCCTGCCCCGTAACCGCACGGGGTCTGCGAAATTCAGTGTGCCCCGCCGAAGAAAAACGGAACGGGGTATTCCGCCGACTTGTCAGGACCGACGGTATCGGGAGTAGAGGAACCCGGCCTCTTCCAGCAAGGACGCCAGTTCGAACCGTTTGGGAACGGCGATCGACGGGCCTCCTGCGATGCGCTGGGCGTCTCCCGCGGTGAGCGTCGGGGAGACGGTGAGGCAGAGCTCGTCGAGCACCCCGGCCGCGATCAGCTGGCCCAGCAGGCGCGGGCCGCCCTCGGTCAGCAGCCGGGTCATGCCGAGGTCGCCGAGCGCGCGTACGGCTCGGGCGGGGTCCACACCCATGCCGTCCCCCGCGATCACCACCCGCGCGCCCGCCTTCTCGGCGGTCGCGACCCGGTCCGGGGCCGCCCCGGCGCCGGTCAGGACCAGTGTGGGCACCTCGGGCGAGGCGAAAAGCGGAAGCGAGAAGTCCAGGTCGAGGCTGGCGGTCACGATCGCGATCGCGGGCGCCGGGCCCTGTCCGGCCGTCTCCCTGCGCGCCGCGAAGGCCTCACGCGCGCGTGCCGGACGGTAACCCTCCTGGCGTACCGTTTCCGCACCCACCAGGACGACGTCCGCGAGCGCGCGCAGCACTCCGAAGATCCGCATGTCGGTGGCGCCGGAGATGGCCTGGGACCGCCCGTCGTGCTGGGCGGCGCCGTCCAGCGTCGACACCATGTTGGCGCGCAGCCAGGGCTCACGGACCTCGGGGTAGGCGTACGCCTCCGCCAGCTCGTCGAGCTCCCACTCCCGGTCCGTCACATCCGCATCAGGTGCCCCGCCGGAGGCCTGGGCTGCTGTTTCGTAGGTCACAGGGAACAGGCGTCGCATGACCTGCAGTGTGGCACGACCCTTAGAGTGGGGAACCGTGTCGACCTCCACCACCTCCGCCGGGTTCGGTCCGATAGCCGAAGCGACCCCGCTGTCCCTGTGCGCCCGCGAGCCGCATGTCCCCGCGGACCGGCTCGTCGCCGAGATGGTGCCGCCGCCGCGCTTCGACTCGGTCCGCTTCGCGACGTACATCCCGGACCCGAACCAGCCGAGCCAGCCCGAGGCCGTACGCGTCCTCAGCGGCTTCGCGGCCGGTCTGGGCGGGGCACACGCGGCAAGCTCGGGCAAGCGCAGACTGTTCGGCTTCGGGAAGGCCGCCAAGCAGGCCCCCACAGGCCCGCGCGGCGTCTATCTGGACGGCGGCTACGGCGTCGGCAAGACCCATCTGCTGGCCTCCCTGTGGCACGCGACCCCCGCCGAGCGCGAGCTCAAGGCCTTCGGCACCTTCGTGGAGCTGACGAACCTGGTCGGCGCGCTCGGCTTCCAGAAGACCGTGCAGACGCTGAGCGGCCACCGGCTGCTGTGCATAGACGAGTTCGAACTCGACGACCCCGGCGACACCGTCCTCGTCTCCACGCTGCTCGGCAAGCTGGTCGACGCGGGCGTGGCGCTCGCGGCCACCTCGAACACCCTGCCGGGCAAGCTCGGCGAGGGCCGGTTCGCGTCCGCGGACTTCCTGCGGGAGATCCAGGGCCTGTCCGCGCACTTCCGTCCGCTGCGCATCGACGGCGAGGACTACCGCCACCGCGGGCTGCCCGAGGCCCCGGCGCCGTTCTCCGACGAGCAGGTCACCAAGGCTGCGTACGCCACCGAAGGCGCGTCCCTCGACGACTTCCCGCACCTGCTGGACCACCTCGCACGCGTCCACCCGAGCCGCTACGGCGCTCTGACCGACGGTCTCAGGGCCGTCTGCCTCACCGACGTCCAGCCGATACCGGACCAGTCGACGGCGCTGCGCCTCGTGGTGCTCGCGGACCGGCTGTACGACCGCGAGGTGCCGGTACTCGCCGCGGGAATGCCTTTCGACAAGCTGTTCAGCGAGGAGATGCTGAACGGCGGCTACCGCAAGAAGTACTTCCGCGCGATCTCCCGGCTCACCGCACTGGCGCGGGATGCCAAGGGGCTCGTAAAGGACTAGGTCTCGTGAAGGGCTGATTCACGCCACGCACCCTCCCGTTTCGGGCTCTCTTCAGGGCGAAACGTAAAGTTAACCCTGCAAACAACTGGCCGCGTTAACGTAGATCTTGACGCTGACTGTTGACGTGTGTGAGCAGCCGGGAGGGGGCCCATGTTCCGAGGTACGACGGCCCGGACCCTGTTCGTGGTACTCGCCACGGTTCTGATGAGCCTTCAGTTCTTCGCTCCCACACAGGTGTTCGCTTCTGCGCAGAAGAGCGAGGTCGCCTCCTGCGGCGAGTCCGAGCACCAGCAGAAGCAGAAGGTGGCGCCGGCGCTCCGGTCCCGCGACCGGAGCCGTGACGAGGACCTGGTTCCCGAAGGGCCCGCCCGCGCCCTGCTGGCCGGCGATCCGGCGGCCGGTCATCCCCTCCCCCCGCCCCGCGGGACCGCCGTTCGCACGTCCAGATCGTCAACCGGCCATTCCCCCGCGGCACTTCAGGTCTTCCGCTGCTGAGCGGAGCGCATCCCCCCACGCTCCGTTCTTGTAAGCCGACGCGCCATCGAGGCGCGCCAGGAGGAACTGACACATGCAGCCCCTCATCGATCACGCCCGCGCGCACGGACAGCGCCCCGAGCGGTTCGCCCAGCTGGCCCAAGGCCAGTCCCCCCAGGTCCTGTTCATCACCTGCTCCGACTCCCGAGTCGTCCCCGCACTGATCACCGGCGCCCGCCCCGGCGAGCTCTTCGAGCTGCGCACCGCGGGCAACATCGTCCCGCCGTACGTCCCCGGGCGGCCGACCGCCGAGGCCGCCACCGTCGAGTACGCGGTGGACGTGCTCGGTGTCTCCGAGATCGTGGTCTGCGGCCACTCGCACTGCGGTGCCGTCGGCGCACTGGTGCGCGGCGACGACCTGACCGCCGTACCCGCCGTACGCGACTGGCTCGCCCAGGCCGAACCGCCGTCCGGCGCGACGCACGACGACCCGGCCGTCGCCGACGCGGTGCAGAACCACGTCCGCGCACAACTGCTCAGGCTCCGCGCGTACCCGTGCGTGGAACGCGCCCTGACGGCAGGTCAACTGCGCCTGCACGGCTGGTACTACGAGGTCCACACCGGTGCCGTACAGGCCCACCGTGCGGACACCGGCACCTTCGAGGCGCTGTGAGCCGCGCGATGAAACTCCCCCACCTGCGGCAGGACTTCGCCGCGTCCGTCGTCGTGTTCCTCGTCGCACTTCCGCTGTGTGTGGGCGTCGCAGTCGCCTCCGGAGTCCCGGCCGAACTCGGCCTGGTCACCGGCATCGTGGGCGGTCTGGTCACCGGGCTGATGCGCGGCAGCAGCCTTCAGGTCTCCGGGCCGGCCGCGGGGCTGACCGTGCTGGTCTTCGAGGCCGTGCGGGAGTACGGCCTCGCCGTCCTCGGAGTCGTCGTGCTCGCCACGGGTGTACTCCAACTGCTCATGGGTGCCCTGAAGTTGGGGCGCTACTTCCGGGCCATCTCGGTGGCCGTCGTGGAAGGCATGCTGGCCGGGATCGGGCTCGTCCTGATCGCGGGCCAGCTCTACTCGATGGCGGGCCTGAAGGCACCGGCCTCCGGTCTCGGCAAGCTCGCCGGGCTGCCGGCAGCGCTCGTCGACGCCGCGCGCAGCCCCGAGGCGCTGGCCTCGGTCGCGCTCGGCGCCGGAACCGTCCTCGTCCTCGTGCTGTGGAAACTGCTGCCCCGGCGGGTGCGTACGGTCCCCGGGGCGCTCGGCGCGGTCGCGCTGGCCACCCTCGCCTCGTGGGGGTTCGGACTGCCTGTGGCGAAGGTCGAGGTACAGGGGCTGCTGGGCTCCGTACACCTGCCGACCGCCGACGCCCTCGGGGAACTCGGACACGTCGGGGTGCTCGGCACGGTCCTCGCCTTCACCCTGATCGCCTCCGCCGAGTCGCTGTTCAGCGCGGCGGCCGTGGACCGCCTGCACGACGGGCCGCGGACCGAGTACGACAAGGAGCTGATGGCGCAGGGCGCGGGCAACACCGTCTGCGGGCTGCTCGGCGCGCTGCCGATGACCGCGGTGATCGTACGCAGTGCGGCGAACGTCCAGGCGGGCGCCCGGACGAAGGCGTCCCGAGTGCTGCACGGCGTCTGGCTGCTGCTGTTCGCGGCACTGCTGCCCGCCGCGCTCGGCGTCATTCCGCTGCCCGCCCTCGCGGGCATCCTGGTGCACGCGGGCTGGAAGCTGATCCCGCTGCGCGAGATCGCGTCACTGTGGCGTGAGCACCGGGGAGAGGCGCTGATCCTCGTCGTCACCGCGGTGTCGATCGTCGCCGTGAGCATGTTCGAGGGGGTTCTGATCGGGCTCGCGCTGGCCGTCGCGAAGACGGCGTGGGAGGCCTCGCACGTGCGCCTCGACGTCATAGACAAGGGAGCCGGGCCCGTCCAGGCGCACCTGTCGGGCAATGCGACCTTCCTGCGGCTCCCGAAGATCCTCGACAGCCTGGAGGCACTGCCGCAGGACCGGCCCATCGAGCTGGATCTCTCCGGCCTGCACCACCTGGACCACGCCTGCCGCACCGCACTGGAGAGCTGGTCGGCCCGGCACAGCGCGGCGGGAACCGACCCGGTGAAGGTCACCTCGGGGTCCTGACCCGGACCGGTGCGCTGTTCCCATGGGGCTGGGCCCGCTTCCTCGCGGGCCCAGCCCTGCGACGTACAGTGGACATATTGGTCATACTGGGCGGCTCGAAAGGGGGTCGCAATGCTCGAGGAGCTGCTGGTCGCAGGCGCGGCAGTCGCTTCCGCCGGGGTGGTGTACGTCGCGGCGGCGGCCCGGGTCATCAAGCAGTACGAGCGAGGCGTGGTCCTCCGGCTCGGGCGGCTCGCGGGAGCCGTGCGCGCGCCGGGGTTCACCATGATCGTCCCGGGCGTCGACAAGCTGCACAAGGTCAATATGCAGATCGTGACGATGCCGGTGCCGGCGCAGGACGGCATCACCAGGGACAACGTCACGGTCCGGGTGGACGCCGTCATCTACTTCAAGGTGATCGACGCCGCCGACGCCGTCATCCAGGTCGAGGACTACCGCTTCGCGGTCTCGCAGATGGCACAGACGTCACTGCGCTCGATCATCGGCAAGAGCGATCTCGACGATCTCCTCTCCAACCGCGAAAAGCTCAACCAGGGCCTGGAGTTGATGATCGACAGCCCGGCGATGGGCTGGGGTGTGCAGATCGACCGCGTCGAGATCAAGGACGTGTCCCTGCCGGAGACGATGAAACGGTCGATGGCCCGGCAGGCCGAGGCCGACCGTGAGCGCCGCGCCCGGATCATCAACGCCGACGCGGAGTTGCAGGCGTCGAAGAAGCTGGCGGAGGCCGCCGGGGTGATGTCCGAGCAGCCCGCCGCGCTCCAACTGCGGCTGCTGCAGACGGTGGTGGCGGTCGCGGCCGAGAAGAACTCCACGCTCGTACTGCCCTTCCCGGTGGAGCTGCTCCGGTTCCTGGAACGGGCGCAACAGGGGCCGCCGGCGGTTGAGCAGGCGGCACACCCGAGGTCCGAGAAGCCAGAGGTCGCGGTCGAGGCTGACGTCAAGGCTGAGATCGAGGCTGACAAGCCCGAGATCGAGTCAGGGATCCCCGAAGCCGACTTGTGAGACGTGCTACGCGCGTGGTTCCGGCCGCCTCGCCCCCGTGATACACACAGGCGGGTCACAGTCCTGTCCGCCAACAGGAAGGTTGCCCCATGCCTGAAAACGTTCGCTCCGCGACACGACGTCAGATACTGGCCCGCACAGGGGTGTTGGGCGCGTCGATCGCCTTCGCCGGAAATCTCGGCGAGCTCTTCGCGGGCACCGCCGCCGCGCAGGGCCTCGGCCACAGCGGGTACGGCCCCCTGGTCCCCGACCCGAACGGACTGCTCGACCTGCCGGAAGGTTTCCGCTACCGGGTGCTGTCCCGCGAGGGCGACCAGCTCCGCTCCGGGGAAGGCCTGGTGCCCAGCAACCACGACGGCATGTCGGCCTTCGCGGGCAGACACGGCCGCGTCCACCTGGTCCGCAACCACGAGAACCGCAACACCGGCAGGATCCCGGTCCCGACGATCGAAGGCCTGACCTACGACCCGATGGGCAAGGGCGGCTGTACGGCGCTGACCCTGGACGGCCGCAACCGTGTCCTCTCCGAACGGGTCGCCATCGCCGGAACCGCGGTCAACTGCGCGGGCGGGCCCACCCCTTGGGGCACCTGGCTGACCTGCGAGGAGACCGAGGACAAGGCGGGCACCAACGGCTACACCAAGGACCACGGATTCATCTTCGAGGTCGACCCGGTGAATCCCCGTCGCACGGGGGCCGTCCCGCTCACGGCGATGGGCCGCTTCCAGCACGAGGCGATCGCCGTCGACCCGTGGCGGGGCATCGTCTACGAGACCGAGGACGCGTTCCTCACACCCTTCGGCCTCTTCTACCGCTTCCTCCCCAACAAGCCTGAGGGCGACATCGGTTCACTGCGTGCGGGAGGCAGACTCCAGGCGATGCGCGTCCCCGGCGTACCGGACCTCTCCTCCATCCAGGAGACCGGAGCGAGCTTCGACGGCATCGAGTGGGTGGACGTGCCTGACCCGCTCGCGGCCCAAACCCCCATCCGGCTCCAGGACTTCGGGCCGAAGGGCATCACGCACGCCCAGAAACTGGAGGGCTGCTACTGGGGCGGAAAGTCCGTGTACTTCGTCTCGTCCTTCGCGCACAGCGCGGAGGGTTCGGCCGCGGACCACTTCGGCCAGATCTGGCGCTACGACCCCTCGGCCCGCCGCCTCACGCTCGTGATCGTCTTCGGTCCGGACACCGACGTGCAGCTCCCCGGCGAGTCCCCGGACAACATCTGCCTCGCACCGAGCGGCGGCCTCATGGTGTGCGAGGACGGCAACGGTGCGCAGCATGTGTACGGCGTGACCCGCAAGGGCGAGGTGTACGCCATGGCCCGCGGCGCCCAGAACATCGGCACCCCTCAGGCTCCCGAGTGGGGCGAGTTCGCGGGCGTCACGTTCTCGCCGGACGGCGAGACGATGTACGTGAACTGCTATACGCCCGGGACGACGTTCGCGGTGACGGGGCCTTGGCGCAACTGAGCGCCCCGCTGGATGTGCTGATGCCCGCGGGCAAATTGCCTCGCGGGCCCCGGCGACCCGCTGCTAGCGTCGCCCTCATGAAGCGTGCCGCCAAGAACACGACGACGCCGGAGAGTGTCCCGGCGCGCTGACTGCTGACTGAGTCCGAAGCCCCGGGGCGAGTTGCCCCGGGGCTTCGCCGTGTGGTCACTCGCCCACCCTCGATCGAGGAGACCGCCATGCACGACCACCGCCGACTCGGCCGTGAACTGGACCTGTTCGACACCGACCCGTTGATGGGCGCGGGCCTGCCGTACTGGCTGCCCGACGGCGCGACCGTACGTCATGCGCTGGAGGAGTACGTGCGGGACGCCGAGCGGCGGGCGGGCTATCAGCACGTGTACTCACCGGTGTTGGGCAAACGGGAGTTGTACGAGATCTCGGGGCACTGGTCCCACTACGGCGAGGACATGTTCCCGCCCATGGAACTCGGCGGCGAGCAGGTGGTCCTGCGGCCGAGCCTGTGTCCCCACCACGCCCTGATCTACCGCTCCCGCTCGCACAGCTACCGCGAACTTCCGCTCCGCATGGCCGAGTTGGGCGGCATGTACCGCGCCGAGCTGTCCGGCGTGCTCGGCGGACTCACCCGCGTACGCGCCATCCAGCTCAACGACGCGCACATCTTCTGCACCCCGGACCAGGTCGCCGAAGAGGCCCACGCGGCACTGGAGCTGATCCGCAGGGCGTACGCCGCGCTCGGCATCCGCGCGGCGCGCTACCGGCTCTCCCTGCCGGGCCCGGGCGGGAAGTACGTCGCCGACGCCGAGGTGTGGCGGCGGTCGGCCGTGCTGCTCCGCGAGGTTCTCGACCGTTCCGGTGTGGAGTACGAGGCCGTCGAGGGCGAGGCCGCGTTCTACGGCCCCAAGATCGACGTCCAGATCGCCGACCCGGCGGGCCGGGAGTCCACCCTCTCCACCGTCCAGGTCGACTTCCACCAGCCCGAGCGTTTCAACCTGCGCTACATCGGCCCCGACGGGGCGGGACACCGGCCGGTCATGGTCCACCGCAGCGTCATCGGCAGCCTGGAACGGGCCGTCGCCCACCTCGTCGAGGTGCACGGCGGCGCCTTCCCTGCCTGGCTCGCACCCACCCAGCTGGTGGCCCTCCCCGTCTCCGACGCCGAGGTCGACCAGGCCGCTCACCTGGTACGACGCTGCCTCGACCGGGGACTCCGGGCCCACCTGGCCGGCCCCGAGCAGGGCACCCTGGGCGCCCGCGTCCGCGCCGCCCGCCTCGTCCCGTACCAGGCGGTGATCGGCCCCAGGGAGGCGGCCGACGACCAGGTCGCCCTGCGCCTGCGCGACGGCCGCCGCCTCGACGCCCAGCCCGCCGCCGAGATCCTGCGCCGCATCGGCATGCTGATCGACGCCCACAGCACCGACCTGATCGACCAGAATCCCGTACTTCGAGGCGAGTAGCGGCCCACCGCCCTCCGCCGCACCATCGAGAGACACGGCCGGAAGGGGCACGCGGTGCCGAGGAAGGACGCCAAGAAGGACGCCCGCCGACCGCAAGTGGTACCGGAACTGGGCGGTCAGCAAGCTCCTCCTGGAGCACCTTGAGGCCCTTGACCCGCAGTACCCGAAGGCGGACTTCGATGTGGAGGAGAGCCGGAGGCGGCTGCTGAAGGACGGCTGAGTCTCCACGAGGTGGAGACCTCGTCCGTCGCTCGCCTGGGCGGGTGACTTCGCCGCCGTATTCGCCGGACGTCAGCGCGCGATGGACCATTAGTCGCATTTACCCGCTTATCTTCACGCGGTGACCATTCCTGTACGACGAATCGCCGCAGCCTGCGCCCTGGGCGCAGCGCTCGCCGCCTGCGGGGCCCCGAACACCCCGCACGCCGCCCGCCAAGCGCACCCCGCGCCGACCGGCGCCGTGCCCTCGAAACCCCCGACACTCGCCCCGGGCCCCGCCGGGCTGACCCCCGTCTTCAAGAACGGCCCGCGGACGCGGGACAAGACCGTCGCGCTGACCTTCGACGCGGACATGACCGCCGATCAGGGGGCGCGGGCGGCGGCCGGGGAGCACTTCGACAATCCGCGGCTGATCTCGACGCTGCGCGCGCACAAGGTGCCGGCCACCGTGTTCATGACGGGGCGCTGGGCGGACGAGTACCCGCAGGAGGCCAGGGCCATCGGGCGGGACCCGCTCTTCGAGGTCGCCAATCACTCGTACAGCCACTACGCCTTCACGGACGACTGCTACGGGCTGCCGACCGTTCCCGAGGACCGGATGCGGTCGGATGTGGAGCGGGCGTTCGCCGCCTTCAAGAAGGCGGGGGTTCCCCGTGCGATGCCGTACTTCCGTTTCCCGGGCGGGTGTTACGACCAGCGGGCGCTGCGGACGCTGAGCGCGGCCGGGGTGACCGCGGTGCAGTGGGACGTCGTCAGCGGGGACGCGTTCGCAACGGATGCCGACGCCGTGGCCCAGCAGGTGCTGGAGGGGGTGCGGCCCGGGTCCGTCGTCGTCATGCACTGCACGCGGAGTGCGGCTCCGGCGACCGAGGAGGCGGTGCGGACGATCGTTCCCGAGCTGCGGAAGAAGGGGTACCGCTTCGTGAAGGTGTCGGAGCTGATCGGGGCGGCGGGCCGCCACCGGTAGGCGGTCCCGTGGTCCGCCTTACGCTGGAACCATGAGCGACTACTGCGGCGCCGAGGCGGACCCGGCGCCCTTGCCACCCACCGCCGCCTCGACCGACGGGCCGCCGTTCGCCGAGTGCGTGCTGTGCCGGAAGCCTACGGAGTATCCGGAGTCGCACAAGGGGATCACGCTGTGCCCCGTCTGCGAGTGGCAGGAGGCGCAGCGCACCGCGTGTTCAGGCTGACCGGCGGGTGGTGAGCGCGCAGGCCCCGGCGAGCGCACCCGCCGTGAGTAGCCCGGCGGCGGCCAGCGGCGGCAGTAGCGGCACGGGGACCCTGCCCGCCCGCGAGCCGGTGATCAGGTCGGTGAGCACCGCCTGGGCCGGTGAGCCCGAGGTCACCAGCACGATTGGCGCCGCGAGCAGCATCGCGGGGACCGCGCGGCCCGGCGAGCGCAGCAGCGGCCATGCCATCCACGCGGACCAGGGTGCCGGGGGTCACATCGAGGTCGACGCCGCGCAGCACCCAGCGGCCGCGGAGCCCGTGACGTCAACCGACGCGTGTCAGCTGCAGATCACCGTTCATGGGGGCATCCTCGCGTCGCCGTACGGGCGCTCGCAGAAGAACCGATCTTCGGCCTGGCAGACTGGAGGGCGTGAGCAGCGACCCCACCGCAGTCGAGCCGACCCCCAACGGCAACAGCCCCTTCCGTTCCGAGCGCACCGCGCGCGACGAGGCACCGCAGTACGTGCTGCCTCTGGTCGTGCGCATCGAGAAGGCGGCTCCCCCGGCCCGTACCGACGCGCTGGAGACCGCGGCCCGCGCCGTGCTGACCATCCTCAGCGACGAGCGGTCGCTCGGGGACGGCGAGAGCGCCGGCGAGTGGGCGCAGGCGATCCATGACTGGCAGGACGCCAGGATCCGCAAGGTCGTCCGGCGGGCGCGCGGCGCCGAGTGGCGGCGGGCCGAGGCGCTGCCGGGGATCACGGTGACCGGGAAGTCCGCCGAGGTGCGCGTCTTCCCGCCGGTCCCGCTGGACGGCTGGCCCAAGGAACTCGCCAAGCTCCAGGTCTCCGGCACCGACCTCGAAGACCCCGAGCCGCCGATGGACGCCGACCTGACGGCGCCGGTGCTGTGGCTCAACCCGGACCTCGACATGTCGGCGGGCAAGACGATGGCGCAGGCGGGCCACGGCGCCCAACTCGCCTGGTGGGAACTGTCGGACGAGGAGCGCGCGGCCTGGCGCGACGCCGGCTTCCCGCTCACCGTCCGTACCGCGGACCCGGCCCGCTGGCGTGAACTCACCGTCTCCGGGCTCCCGTTGGTCCGCGACGCGGGCTTCACGGAGATCGCGCCGGGGTCGTACACGGTGGTCGCGGACCATCCGGCGCTGCGCCACGAGTGACCGCCCCGAGCAACCGCCACGGCGACAGCCCGCGCGCCGCGGCTACGCTTGCGGCACGTTCACGACGTATGCGGAGGTCACCATGGCCGGGACCCGGCTGGACGGCAGGGTCGAACGCGGCAACCGTACGCGGCAGTTGGTGCTCCGCCGCACCGTGGACATCGCCTCGGTCGAGGGACTCGAAGCGCTGTCCGTCGGCCGGCTGGCCACCGAGCTCGAACTCAGCAAGAGCGGGGTCTTCGCGCTCTTCGGTTCCAAGCAGGAGCTCCAGCTCGCGACCGTACGGGAGGCCGCACGCGTCTACGTCGAGCGGATCGTCCGGCCCGCGGCCGAGACCCCGGCAGGGATCGCCCGCCTCTGGCGGCTGTGCACGCTCTGGCTCGACTACTCCCAGGGCCGCGTCTTCCCGGGCGGCTGCTTCTTCTACGAGGTCGTCGCCGAGTTCGACGCCCGGCCCGGCCCGGTGCACGACGCGGTCGTACGCGCCCAGCGGGACTGGACGGACCACGTGGAGCGCACCATCGCGGAGGCATGCGAACTCGGCGACCTCCACCCCGGCACGGACGCCCCCCAACTCGCCTTCGAACTCGTCGCGTTGATGGAGACGGCCAACGTCGTCTCCGTCCTGCACGACGAGACGACCGCCTACCGAAGGGCCCGCGTCGCCATCGCCTCCCGGCTGCGTATCGCGGCGACGGATCCGTCCCGGGTTCCCGAAGTTCCCTGAGGGTCTGGCCGAAGTCCCTTGATCCGGCGGGCAATTGCCCTTCATGCGAGTGCGCGAAACAAGTAGCACGACCGTTCGCTTAGTTTTATGCTCGGGCCATGCGACGCCAAACGATCCTTCGCTCGCCCTGGCAGCCCGGCCCCGACGCGGACGCCCATCGCGGACCCGCGGTGGTGAGCTTCACCGACTTCACCTCCGACACTTTCCGGCGATCGTGGTCCGTCGCCCTCGACGGGCTCCGGCTCCGCCGGACCTGGCCCAGGACCCCGGGCGCGATCGGCATGTGGCTGTGGGCCGATCCATTGCAGCGGCGCTCGGGCTCCGTGGCCGTCTGGGCCGACGAGGCACGGCTCAAGGAGTTCGTCGGCCGGCCCGACCACATACGGATCGTGCGCGCGTACCGCGGCCATGGAGTGCTGCGGTCGGCGGACTGGGAGACCGCCCGGTTCGACGCGGCGGAGACGTGGGCGCACGCGCACCACCTGATCTCCGGAGGGCCCACCGCATGACATCGGCAGCACTGGACATCGTCGCCCTCGACCGGATCGCCGTACACGAGTCGCTCAGGGTCGTGGAGCTGGCACAGGAGGCGGACTGGGAACGGGACACGCCCTGTGCGGGGTGGACCCTGCGGCAGCTGGTGGCGCACATGGCCGCGCAGCACCACGGGTTCGCGGCGGCCGCGCGAGGAGCGGGGAGCGTGGCGGCGTACTGGCGGGAGCCGGAGGACATGAGCGAGCCGGGGCGGACGTACCGGGGAGCGGCGACGGCGGTGCTCGCCGCGTTCGCCGAACCGGGGGCCGCCGGGCGGGAGTTCGTGCTGCCGGAGCTCGGGGGCGCGTTTCCCGGGCGGATGGCCGTCGGCTTTCACTTCATCGACTACGTGGTGCACGCGTGGGACGTGGCCGCCACGCTCGGCGTCGGACTCGACCTCCCGGGGCACGTCCTGGATGCGGCGGTGGCCGTCGCGCGGCTGGTCCCGACGGATCCGGCGGGCCGGGGTCCGGGATTCGCCTTCGCGCCGGTGCTCGACGTACCGGTCGGGGCGGGCCCCCTGGAAGAGGCGCTGCGCCTGCTGGGACGCGCCCCGGAGAAGTGGCCGCTGCCGGGCGGACGAGGGTCGAGCCGAACATCCGATCGCAAAGAGGTTTGAGTGGAGGCTGAACAACACATCCGCCCCGCACGTACCTCCTGACGCTGGCCAAGTACAGATACCCAACGACCAGTTGGTTTCCCGGGAGGCTCATTGTGCGGCGTATCAACGGTACCGCCCTCGTCATGGCGGCACTCGTCGCCACAGTCGGCGCGCTCGCGTTCCCCGTGTGGTCGTACGCCGACCGCTCAGGCACCGGACAGGCGAATGTGGCGGCAGGCACCGTGAACACCCGCTGGGGTCCGCTGACCGCCCAGGACCGCGATCTGATCGTCCGCGTGCGGCTGGCCGGTCTGTGGGAGCTGCCGGCGGGACAGCAGGCGCTCGAACGCGCGCCCTCCGAGGCGATAAAGGAGGTCGCCGACCACCTCATCGTCGGCCACACCGACCTCGACAAGCGGGTGCGGATCGTCGCGGCCCAGCTCGGCGTCGCACTGCCGAACCAGCCGAACGACCTGCAGACCGGCTGGCTCAAGGAGATGACCGCGGCGACCGGCGCGGACTACGAGTACAAGTTCGTGAACCTGTTGCGGGCCGCGCACGGAAGCATCTTCCCGGCCATCGGCGCCGTCCGGAACACCACGCGGAACACCCTGGTACGCCAGCTGGCCTCGGACGCCAACCAGACCGTGCTCGACCACATCACGATGCTGGAGAAGACCGGGAAGGTCGACTTCGACGCCATCGCGAACGCAGCGGTGGCCACCTCCACCGCCAGCCCGACCGGCCCCGCGGCACCGGTGCCCGGCCAGGTGGCACCCTCGGCACCGGCCGCTCAGGCGACCGGCGACGTCTCGACCACGTCCTCGCCCTCGCCCGCCCCGCCGGGCACCGTGAACACCGCCCGGCCGGATCCGGTGGACTCGGACGGCGTGCTGGGATAGCCGCTCACGTAGGGCCCCGCGCCCCGGATCCGAACCTCAAATGTTGCTCTGAAGGTGATGAGTGCGAGGTTCGGACCCGGACGCCGGGGCCATACCTCCGTCACGCCGGAACGTCGGTCCGTCAAAGGAGACGACACAGCCGATCCAGGTGAAGCCGTGCAGGCGGAGTGGAGGAGGGGACGATGGAGCGACTGGGGACGGGCATCGGATGGCGGCCGGAGATCGCGAACGCCGTGGAGCGCATGCCGGGCATCGACTGGGTCGAGGCCGTGGCCGAGAACCTCTGCCCCGGCCATCTCCCGGAGTCACTGCTGCGCCTGCGTGAACGCGGGGTCACGGTGATCCCGCACGGCGTCTCCCTCGGCCTGGGCGGCGCGGACCGTCCCGACGCGGCACGCCTCACGGCCCTGGCTGAGCGGGCCGAGGCGCTGGGCTCGCCGCTCGTCACGGAGCACATCGCGTTCGTACGGGCCGGCGGGCCGTTGACCGCCTCGCCGCTCCTTGAAGCCGGGCACCTGCTGCCGGTCCCGCGCACCCGGGACGCGCTGGACGTCCTGTGCGAGAACATCCGTATCGCGCAGGACGCGCTGCCCGTTCCCCTCGCGGTGGAGAACATCGCCGCGCTGATCTCCTGGCCCGGCGAGGAGATGTCGGAGGGCCAGTTCCTCTACGACCTGGTCGACCGCACCGGCGTACGCCTCCTCATAGACGTCGCCAACCTCCACACGAACCACGTCAACCGGGGCGAGGACCCGGCCAAGGCACTCGACGAACTCCCCGTCGAAGCCATCGCCTACGTCCATGTCGCCGGCGGCTTCGAACGGGACGGCGTCTGGCACGACAGCCACGCCCACCCCGTCCCGCAGCCGGTCCTCGACATCCTCTCCGACCTCGCTTCCCGGGTGACGCCGCCGGGTGTCCTCCTGGAACGGGACGAGAACTTCCCGGAGCCCGGGGAGCTGGAGCGGGAGTTGGTGGCGATTCGGGGAACGCTGGAGCGGGCGGGGGCCCAGGCCCCCAAGAGCTCACTCCCGGAGCCGGTCGCCCCTCGCGAAACCGCCGCCGACACCGGCGCCGACATCAACACCGATCCCGCCCGCCAGCGTCTGGCCCTCGCACAGACCGCGCTGCTCTCCGCCCTCGTCGGGGGAACCCCCGTGCCCGAGGGGTTCGACCGGGTACGGCTCGGGGTGCAGGCGCGGGCGCTGGCCGCCAAGCGGGCGGACGTCGTGGCGAAGGTGGCGGAGGAGCTGCCGCAGATCCTGGCGGAGGGGTACCGGCCGGCGTTCCTCGCGTACGCGCAGGGACATCCGATGACCGGCGGATACCGGCGCGACGCCCTGGACTTCGCCGAGCACCTGCTCCTCGCGGGCCGCCCCGAGGACGCGGAGACGCGCAGGCGGCTGCGCGACTGGTGGCTGGAGCGCTCGGGTCCGGCCCCGCTGTCGGGCCACCCCGCCGCCCGCCTCGCCCGCGCCACTCGCCGGGTGCTGCTGCGCCGCTGAGCACGCGCGCGGCAGCCCCGCACCGCCGCGGAGTGTGCGCGGGTTAACACGGCCTTCTGTGAAGGTGATGTGCACGCCCTGTTTGCACGCCTTCGGGACGGTCTGACGCATGCCCGAACCACCACATCCAGCGCGTTCCACCCACCCCTCAACCCTGTTTTCCCGTACGGCAGTTGGCACAGCACCCGCAGTAGCATGCCAATCCGCACGCGGAACGCACTCATGTGCGGTGCCGCAACAGGAGGCACCATGCGATCCATCAACCGCACCGGATTGGTCAGTGGAACAGGGCTCATCGTCACGGGCCTCACGGCCACCCTGGTCGCCCTGGCCATCCCGATCTGGTCGTACGAGGACCGCTCCGGAACCGGCCTGGACACCTTGAACGCCGAGACCGTGTCGACGCAGTTCGGCCCGCTCTCGGCACTGGACCGGGAGTTCATCACCAAGGTCCGGCTGGCCGGGCTCTGGGAACTGCCCGCGGGCCAGCAGGCCCAGGAACGCGGCACCACGGTGGCGGTACGGACCGCGGGCGCGCATCTCATCGAGGGCCACACGTTCCTGGACGCCCGGGTCCGCAATGTCGCCGCGCGACTCGGCCTGGAGCTGCCCAACCAGCCCAGCGAGCAGCAGCGCGCGTGGCTGACCACGCTCGACGGGGCGCAGGGCGTGGACTACGACCGCGAGTTCGCGAACATCCTCCGCAAGGCCCACGGCAAGGTTTTCTCCCTCGTCGCCCAGGTCCGCGCGAACACCCGCAACTCCCTCGTACGCGACCTCGCCGACGACGCGAACACCACCGTGCTCGACCACATCAAGGTCCTGGAAGCCACCGGATACGTCGACTTCGACGCCCTCGCCGAGGACGCGGCCACCGCCGCCCCGCCCCCGATCACCAACTCCCCGGCCCTGCCCGCGCCCACCGGGTCCCCGGAGTCGCCGATTCCGGTGACCCCGTCCCCGGGCTTCACCCTTCCCCCGGCCGCCTCACGCGCCAACTCGTCCCCAACTCCTTAGTCGCATGAACGGGGAGCGGAACATCACATACCGCCAACGCTCCGTCCATCATGTGAATAAGGCATGGCGCTCGCCCGGCCCATCGCATAGAAAAACGCCATGTTCTGGGTACTTCTCCTGCTCCTGGCCTGGGCCGCGGCCGGCACCTCCTGCACCCGGCTGTGCCTCGCCGCCGTCCGCACGGCGGCCGTCGACGCGAAGGCTGCCCGCGACCACGGCCTCACGCTGTACGAGGCGGCGTTCCTGTCCGGCGGCCCGGCCCGGGTCGCCGAGCTGACCCTGGTGTCGATGGCCCGCCAGCACCGTCTGCTGCTCGCGCACACGGGCTGGGCGACCGTCGTGGACCCGCGTGGTCACGACGAGATGGAGCGTTCGGTCATCGGGGCGATCGGCCCGGAGGGCCAGTCCCGGATAGCGCCCGTGCGGGCGAGCGCGGCCGCCGCGGATTCGGTACGCCGTCTCGCGGACCGCCTGGTCGCCGCGGGCCTGGCCGTGCCCGACGGCGAGCGCGGCACCGTGGCCGGGGCCGTCCGCCAGGTCCAGGCCGCCGCGGCGGCGGTGCTCGTCCTGGGTGCCGTGGCGCTGCTGTTGCCCTCTCAGGCGCAGACGAGCGAGTACGAGGTGCCGGTCGCCGTCTGGTTCGCGCTCCCGCTCACCCTCACACTGAGCTGTCTCGCGATCGCCCGCATCGAGGTGCACCCCTACTCGCGCTGGGCGTCGCCGGCCGGACAGCGCCTGCTCGGCACTCTCGCCCGGCACCCCGACGGCACGGGCGACGACCGTACGTACCTCACCTCCGTCGCCGTACGCGGCATCCGTGCGATCGGCGAACCGGACCTGCGGGCGGCCTTCACCCACCGCGACGGAACCCCGGGACGAAGGGGCTGACAGGCGCGCCAGGGGGCGCATCGGGGTCATTGGAGCCGACACTGCCGCCCGGTCCTTTACTTCACCAACCGCCGAACGAAACATCCCCTTTGTCGCTGCCGTGCGCCGAAGGGAAACGCGATGAGAGCTGCCGTCCTCTACGGAACCGCAGGATCCTTGCTCCTGTCCGCCCTCGTCACCGTCCCCGCGGGGGGCGAACCACGCCGGCCGGGCGATCTCCTCGGGCCCGGGGCCGACACACGCGGCACCGCCGTCGCCGCCGAGCGCGCGGCGGCCGCCGGTGTCCGCTTCGGCACCTGCTCCAAGGAGGAGGACCTCCCCGACCATGTCCGGTGCGGCACGGTCAAGGTGCCCCTCGACTACGCCCACCCCGACGGCAAGCAGATCAAGCTGACCGTCAGCCGCGTGAAGGCCACCGGCAAGGACGCGAAGAATTCGAAGCGGAAGGTCCCGCGCCAGGGCGCCCTGGTCTACAACCCCGGTGGCCCCGGCGCCTCCAGCATGTACTTCCCGCTGATCGGCTTCCTCCCGGAGTGGAAGCGCCTCGGGGCGGCGTACGACCTCGTCGGCTACGCCCCGCGCGGGGTTGGCCGCAGCGCCCCGCTGTCCTGCCAGGACCCGAAGCGGCTGGTGAAGGGGCCCACGCAGTCGCCGACGTTCCCTTCGGAGTCGTACAAGAAGGAGCGGATCGCGGAGGCGAAGGCGTTCGCGCGCGGCTGCCTCAAGCGCTCCGGCAAGGCCGTCCAGCACTACACCTCGCTCAACAACGCCCGCGACCTCGACGTACTGCGCGCCGCGCTCGGCGAGCGGAGGCTGACCTTCATGGGCGCCTCGTACGGCACGTACTTCGGCGCCCTCTACGCGACGCTCTTCCCCTCGCACGTACGCCGGATGGTCTTCGACTCGGCGGTGAACCCCGACCCCGACCAGATCTGGTACCAGAACAACCTCGACCAGTCCGCCGCGTTCGAGATCCGCTGGGCGGACTTCCGCGCCTGGATCGCCCGGCACGACGAGGTGTACGGGCTCGGCGCCACGCCCGAAGAGGTGCTGCGCAGCTACGAGAAGGCGAAGGCCCGGCTCGCTGCCTCGCCCGCGGGCGGCAAGGTGGGGCCCGGACAGTTGCAGGGCGCGTTCCTCCAGGCCGGGTACTACGACGACTACTGGCCGCACCGCGCCCAGGCGCTGTCCGCGTATCTGAAGGGCGACCCCAAGCCACTGATCGAGCAGGCCGGACCGTATCCGGAGGCGGCCGCCGAGCAGGAGAACGGAAACGCGGTCTACACGGCCGTCGAGTGCAACGACGCGCCCTGGCCGACCGACTGGCGCACCTGGGACCGCGACAACACGCGACTCGCGCGCAAGGCGCCGTTCGAAACCTGGGACAACGTGTGGATGAACCTGCCCTGCGCCTACTGGCCCGTGCCGCGGCAGAAGCCCCTGGACGTGCGGACGCTGCCGGGAGCGCTGCCGCCGACCCTGATCCTGGCGGCCGAACGGGACGCCGCGACTCCGTACGAGGGTGCGGTGGCGCTGCACCGGCGGCTGTCCGGCTCGGTCCTGGTGACCGAGAACGGCGCCGGGACGCACGGGATCGGGGGCGGGCCCAACCAGTGCGTCAACGGCTACCTGGACGCCTATCTCCTGGAGGGCAGGCTCCCGGTACGGCGCGCGGCATGCGCACCGCACGCGGAGCCGAAGCCGGTGACACCGGACGATCGTTCGAAGGCCATGAAGAAGGCTTCCTAGGACCGCCCGGCGCTTCCGGTCCGCTCAGGCGAGGCCCGCGACCAGTTCGGAGATGTCCTTGCGGCGGCCCGTGTAGAACGGGACCTCTTCGCGGACGTGCATCCGGGCCTCGGAGGCGCGCAGGTGACGCATGAGGTCGACGATGCGGTACAGCTCGTCGGCCTCGAAGGCGAGGAGCCATTCGTAGTCGCCGAGGGAGAACGAGGCGACCGTGTTGGCGCGCACGTCCGGGAAGCCGCGGGCCATCTTGCCGTGGTCGGCGAGCATGCGGCGACGGTCCTCGTCGGGCAGCAGGTACCAGTCGTAGGAGCGCACGAACGGGTAGACGCTGATGTAGTTGCGCGGCGTCTCGTCGGCGAGGAACGCCGGGATGTGCGAGCGGTTGAACTCGGCGGGGCGGTGCAGCGCCATGTTCGACCAGACCGGATCGAGGGCGCGGCCCAGCTTGGTGCGGCGGAAGAGGTTGTACGCGTCCTGGAGCTGGTCGGCGGTCTCGGCGTGCCACCAGATCATGAGGTCGGCGTCGGCGCGCAGCCCCGACACGTCGTACGTGCCGCGGACGGTGACATCCTTCGCGGCGAGCTGGTCGAAGAGCTCCTGGACCTCGTCGGCGTAACCGGCGCGGTCCTCGGGCAGCACGTCCTTCAGCTTGAAGACGGACCACAGGGTGTAGCGGATGACCTCGTTGAGGTCCTTGGCCTTCTTGCCTGCGTTCGGGATCTTGGCGGGGGCGTCGTCACTCATGGGCCTATTCTCCCGCGCCGCCGTGCAGACTCTGCACCGGGTTCGCCATCAGGGCGTCCAGTCCGCCGCGGTCGCCGCCGAGCCGGTCCACGGCGGCGTACGCGCTCGCGATGCACGCGGGGATGCCGACCCCGTCGTACGCCGAGCCGCAGACGGCCAGCCCCGGCAGCTTGCCGACATGGTCGCGGATGCGGGCCACGCGCGCGTGGTGCCCGACGGGATACTGCGGCAGCCCGTCGTCCCAGCGCGTCACACGGGTCGCGACGGGCAGGGCGTCCAGGCCGGTGGCCTCGCGCAGGTCGTGCCGGGACACCTCCACCAGGTCGTCGTCCTCCCGCCCGAGCACCTCCGTCTCGCCGTACCGCCCGACCGAGGTCCGCAGGACGAGCAGGCCGGGGTTCTCCTCCGCGATCCAGCCCCACTTCCGGGAGGCGAAGGTGGAGGCCTTGATGGTGTGCCCGTCAACAGGCGGCACGAGAAAACCGCTCCCTTCGGGGAGGGTGATTTCGCTGCGCCGGTAGGCGAGGGTGACGAGCGCCATGGAGGCGTACTCCACGGTGGCCAGCTCGGCGGCGGCGGCGGGCGCCTCGGCGCGCAGCAGGTCGGCGGCAGCGGGGGCGGGCAGGGCGAGGACGACGGCGTCGGCATGGAGGACGCCGTCCCCGGCGACGACTCGCCAGCCGGTGTGCGCCTCCGCGCCAGTCACCCGGCGCAGCTCCGTCACCGGCGCCCCGGTGACGATCTCGGCGCCCCGCGCTCGCACCGACTCCGCGACCGCGAGCGGCAGTTGACCGACGCCGCCCTCGATGCCCATGAAGACCGGTCCCGTCTGCTGGTTCCGGGCGGCCTTGGCCTGGATCTCGCGGACCGCCTCCGTCAGGGAGTCGTGGGTCCGGGCGGCTTCGAAGAGCTGGGGAACCGCGGAGCGCAGCGAGAGGCGGTAGGCGTCGCCCGCGTAGACACCGCCGAGGAGGGGCTCGACCAGGCGGTCGACCACTTCGCGGCCGAGGCGGGCCGCCACGAACTCCCCCACCGCCACGTCCTCGCCGATCTCCGTGCGGGGCAGCTCGGCGTCCCGCTCGATACGGCGCAGGCCCTCGTCGGAGAGGACGCCGGAGAGGGCGGACGCGGTGCCGGGGACGCCCATGACGTGTCCCTTGGGCATGGGGCGCAGGGCGCCGCGGGTCCAGAGCGAGGCCGTCGCGGTGGCGGGAGGCTGGAGGCGGTCGGCGAGGCCCACCTCGCGGGCCAGGGCGATCGCCTCGGGGCGGCGCGCGAGCATCGACTCGGCGCCCAGGTCTACGCGTGCGCCCGCGATCTCGCCGGGCAGCAGCTTGCCGCCCACGCGGTCCGACGCCTCCAGGACGGTCACGCGCACACCGCTGTCCAGCAATCGGTGGGCGGCGGCCAGACCCGCGATCCCGCCCCCGACGACAACGACGTGTCCCGTACCCGTACGAGTGCCCTGTGCGCGCATGTCTCCACTGTCGCAGACCCAACTGACACTCCCACCAGGCCCCCGGTGTCCTCCGCGAGTCCTGACCGTGACCGCATCGGGACCGGATCCGCCCAACGTCCCACCCCGCTCCGGCGTCGAAGGAACGTCAGTCGTCACAACCCCGGGGGGATGCCCACATGCGCACACGAAGCTCCGTACGACCCGTACGCCCCACTCAGGTCCTGGCCGGGATTCTTCTTGCCGCCGCCCTCGCACTCGCCGGCTGCTCAGCCGCCGGTGACGACGGCTCGTCCAGCGATTCCGCCGCCGGCGCCGGGGACAAGGCCGCGGTCCAGGAGGGCGCCGCGGGTGCCGAGGACAGCAAGAGCGGGGCCCAGGCCCCCACCAAGGCCCCGGACCTCTCCGCGAACCGGATCATCCGTACCGCCTCCCTGACCGTGCAGGTCAAGAACGTGCCCGACGCCCTGGACGAGGCCCGCACCACCACCGCGAACGCGGGCGGCTTCGTCGGCGACGAGACCACCACCCGGGACGAGAAGGGCAACGAGCGCACCCGCGTCGTCCTGCGTGTGCCCACCGAGCGGTACGACGAGGTGCTCGCCGACATGGAAGGCACCGGCAAGCTCCTCGAACGTACGGCCAAGGCGCAGGACGTCACGGACCAGGTCGTCGACGTGGAGAGCCGCATCCAGACGCAGCGCGCCAGCGTGGCGCGGATCCGTGAGCTGATGGACCAGGCCACCAAGCTCAGCGATGTGGTCACCCTAGAGGGCGAGTTGAGCTCCCGTCAGGCCGACCTGGAGTCCCTGCTCGCCCAACAGGCCTCCCTGAAGGACCGCACCAGCCTGGCCACCATCACCCTGACCCTGTCCGAGACCCCCGTGAAGCAGGTGGAGAAGGACGACGATCCCGGCTTCGTGGACGCGCTCGCGGGCGGCTGGGACGCGTTCGTCACGATGCTGCGCTGGATCGCCGTGGCGTTCGGCGCGATCCTCCCGTTCGCGGCGGGTGCGGCGCTGCTCCTGGTGCTGTGGGCGCTGTGGGTGCGTCTCCTCCGCGCCCGGTTCCCGCGCCGCCCGGCCGCGGCTTCCCCGGCCGGCACGCTGCCCGTCGCCCCGCCTGTCCGGGAGCAGGAGGAGGGCCGCGAACAGGACTGAAATGCCGCGCCCCCGTAGCGTGTTCGTATGAGCATGAACCGTACGAGCGGTACCACCGGCGGGGTGACGGAGCGACTGGTCGTGATCGGCGGTGACGCGGCGGGCATGTCCGCCGCGTCACAGGCGCGCCGGATGCGAGGGCCGGACGAGCTGGAGATCGTGGCGTTCGAACGGGGGCACTTCACCTCGTACTCGGCGTGCGGCATCCCGTACTGGGTGGGCGGTGACGTCGCCGAGCGGGACGAGCTGATCGCGCGGACTCCCGAGGAGCACCGGGAGCGCGGCATCGACCTGCGGATGCGTACGGAGGTCACGGAGATCGACGTCGCGGGCGCCCGGGTCCACCCCTCGATCTCGAATCCGGGGCCGAGGGGTGGACGCCGTACGACAAGCTGGTGATCGCGACCGGCGCGCGCCCGATCCGGCCCGACCTGCCGGGCGTCGACGCGCCGGGCGTGCACGGCGTGCAGACCCTGGACGACGGGCAGGCCCTCCTCGACACGCTGGCCGCGACGGAGGGCCGCCGCGCGGTGGTCGTCGGCGCGGGGTACATCGGTGTCGAGATGGCCGAGGCGCTCATCAACCGCGGGTACGAGGTGACGGTCGTCAACCGCGGCAAGGAGCCGATGTCCACGCTGGACCCGGACATGGGCCGCCTGGTGCACACGGCCATGGAGGGCCTGGGCATCACGATGGTGAACGACGCCGAGGTCACCAAGCTGCTCACCGGCGAGGACGGGCGGGTGCGGGCGGTCGTCACGGAGGACGCGGAGTACCCGGCGGACGTGGTCGTGCTCGGCATCGGCGTGCGCCCCGAGACGGCGCTCGCCAGGGCCGCCGGGCTGCCCCTCGGGGACCACGGCGGGCTGCTGACCGACCTCGCGATGCGGGTGCGCGGGCACGAGAACATCTGGGCGGGCGGCGACTGCGTCGAGGTGCTCGACCTGGTCTCCGGGCGCGAACGGCACATCGCGCTCGGCACCCACGCCAACAAGCACGGGCAGATCATCGGCGCCAACGTGGGCGGCGGTTACGGCACCTTCCCCGGCGTCGTCGGCACAGCGGTGAGCAAGGTCTGCGAACTGGAGATCGCCCGCACCGGGCTGCGCGAGAAGGACGCACGCAGGGCGGGCCTGCAGTTCGAGACCGTCACCATCGAGTCGACGAGCCGCGCGGGCTACTACCCCGGCGCCGACCTCATGACCGTGAAGATGCTCGCCGAGCGCCGCACCGGGCGGCTGCTCGGCGTGCAGATCGTCGGGCGTGAGGGCGCCGCGAAACGCGTCGACATCGCAGCGGTCGCACTGACCGCGTGCATGACGGTGGAGCAGATGACAGCCCTGGACCTGGGCTACGCACCGCCGTTCTCACCGGTCTGGGACCCGATCCTGGTGGCGGCGCGCAAGGCGGTCGCGGCGGTACGCGCGCGTGGCGCGTGACCCCGAAGCTCTCCCCAGGTGGTCGCCTTACGCCGTCTCGTGTCCGGACACCGTCGTCCCGTTGATGCGGTCTATGGCCTGCCGGGCCTGCTCGGCGGGCGGCCGCCCGGGCAGCGAGGAGACGGAGGCGGAGGAGGTGACGGCCGCGGGCTGCGCCGTGGGGGGTTTCGCGTGCGCGGCGGCCCGGGCGGAGCGCAGCCGGTGGCTGACGGCCTCGTCGAGGGTCACCGGACGCTGCATCCGCGCCGCGAGCCGGCCGGCCTCCTGGCCGAGCGCGGCGACATCTTCCCAGGGCAGGTGCAGCACCAGGGCGATCTCCGCCTCACCGTCGGGCAGAGCTTGCATCGGAGGAGTAACTCGGTCGTTCATCGCCTGTGTCCTCACGTCTTCCTCGCGTCACGTCTTCGTCGCGGCGCGGGCGGTTGAGGAGACATACGCATGGGGGTGCGGGGGTGTTCAGCGGCTCAGGGCGCGCTTTGGGGCGTGAGGGGGCATAGGTGGGGCGCGGGGTGTGCGGGGAGGGCGTGGCCGGAGCGGTGGGCGCCCCGGCGCCGCGCGGAAGCGCTGGGCGCGGGAGCCGTTCTGGCGAAGGGCGCCGGCACCGGAGCGACGGCGTGCGCGTTCACGCTCGCGCCCTGCCAACACACGGATTCCCGAGGCGCATCGAGGGCACTACTTCCTTGTGGTCATACCCGTCCATGACGTCAACCCGGTACGGCGCACGCCCTATGTGACGTACGCGCTGATCGCCGCCAACGTGCTCGTCTTCCTCTACACGCCCGGCCTGGCCGGTTCCGTGGCGGGTGACAGCGGCCTGTCGCAGCTCTGTCATCTGCAGGCGTTCCTGGACCACTACGCCGCGGTGCCGCAGGAGCTGATCCACCACCAGATGCCGAGGCTGGTGCCCACGGGAGAGGTCGGCGTCGGCTCGCAGGGAACCGGCTGTGTGGTGGCCCCGCCGGACTACGACAAGTCGCCGGCACTGTCGGTGCTGACGGCGATGTTCCTGCACGGCAGTTGGCTGCACCTGCTGGGCAACATGCTGTTCCTGCTGATCTTCGGCAACAACATCGAGGACCGCCTCGGACATGTGCGGTTCACGCTGTTCTACGTGGCCTGCGGCTACGCGGCCGCGTACGGCTTCGCGTACCTGAACGACGACTCCGGCGACCCTCTGATCGGCGCCTCCGGAGCGATCGCCGGGGTGCTGGGCGCGTATCTGGTGCTCTACCCGAAGGCCAGGGTGTGGGTCCTGGTCCCGTTCCTGATCTTCCTGCCGCTGCGTCTGCCCGCATGGATGGTGCTGGGCTTCTGGTTCGTTCTCCAGGCGGTGTACTCGTCCGGCGAGGGAGTCTCCGAGGCCGGGACCGTCGCCTACGCGGCCCATGTGGTCGGCTTCCTCGCCGGAATGCTGCTGGCCTGGCCCCTGCGCCCGGGCACCCCGCCCCCACCGGAACCGCGCCGCCTGCTGTGGGGCAGACGGGCGCGGCACAGCTAGGGCCTCTAGGACCTCAGCGCGCGGTGTGCGTGTGCACGTACTCCACGAGCCGGGTCAGCGCGTCCGGGTCCATGGTCGGCAGGACGCCGTGGCCGAGGTTGAAGATGTGGCCTTCGAGATCCGCGGCCGCGTCGAGCACCTCGCGGGTCTTCGTCTCCACGGCCTCGGTCGAGGCGAACAGGACGGCCGGGTCGAGATTGCCCTGAAGGGCCTTGCCGGGGCCGACGCGTGTGGCGGCCACGTCGAGCGGGACGCGCCAGTCGACACCGACGACGTCCGCGCCCGCCTCGCCCATGAGGCCAAGCAGCTCACCGGTGCCGACACCGAAGTGGATGCGCGGAACGCCGTACGAAGCCACCGCCTCGAAGACCTTCGCGGACGCCGGCATCACCGAGCGCCGGTAGTCGGCGGGTGCCAGGGCGCCGACCCAGGAGTCGAAGAGCTGGACGGCGCTCGCGCCCGCCTCGATCTGCACCTTCAGGAAGGCGGAGGTGATCTCGGCGAGACGGTCGAGCAGGTCGGCCCACAGCTGCGGGTCGCTGTACATGAGCGCCTTGGTGCGCTCGTGGTTCTTGGACGGGCCGCCCTCCACGAGGTAGCTCGCGAGGGTGAAAGGCGCTCCGGCGAAGCCGATGAGGGGGGTCGAGCCGAGCTCGGCCGTGAGCAGGCCGATCGCCTCGGTGACGTACGACACGTCATCGGGGGTCAGATCGCGCAGCTGGGCCAGGTCGGCGCGGGTGCGGATCGGATTCTGGACGACGGGGCCGACGCCCGGCTTGATGTCGAGGTCGACGCCGATGGCCTTCAGCGGTACGACGATGTCGCTGTAGTAGATCGCCGCGTCCACGTTGTGCCGACGCACCGGCTGGAGCGTGATCTCGGCGACCAGCTCGGGCCGCGTGCAGGACTCCAGCATGGGGATGCCCTCGCGCACCTTGAGGTACTCGGGCAGCGAGCGGCCGGCCTGGCGCATGAACCACACCGGCGTGTGCGGCACGGGTTCGCGCCTGCACGCCTTGAGGAAGGCGGATTCGTACGTGGCTTTCGGCTGCTGCCCGTCCGGGCGCTCGTTGGCACTCACGACGGAAAGTCTCGCACGGCCCGCCGACAACCAAGTCCGGGGCACCCACTGCCCGGCCGACCCCGGCGCCCGGTACCGGACAAGCCCTCAGCACCCGGTCGGGCCCCGGGCACCTGCACTCGCGAAGGCGCGTTCATACGGCGCGATCCGGACAGTGGTCCCACGCACGGGTGTCTCTCCCTGCGCGAAGGCTCCGTTCCCCTTAACCTTCCCCGCATGGCTGCGGCTCAGGGACGACTGTCGGACGGCGCTGGCGGAATGGACGACTCGAAGGAGGGGAACCGAGATGCGATGGAGACGGCTCCGCCGCCCTTCCGGGCCGCCGTCGACGCACTGAAGGGCGCGCGGCTGCGGCCGGACATCGAGATCGACCCGACGCCTGCGCCGAAGCGCCTGGCCCCGTACGCGTACGCGTTGGAGGCGGCGGTCGTCTCCGACGACGAGGATCTGGCCGACGGCCGCCTTGTGCTGCTGCACGACCCGGCGGGGCACGACGCCTGGCAGGGCACCTTCCGTCTGGTGACCCTGGTCCGCGCGGAGCTCGAACCGGAGATGGCCGCCGACCCGCTGCTGCCCGACGTCTGCTGGTCGTGGCTGACCGGCGCGCTCCAGGCCCGCGGTCTGTCGTACGGCGAGCCCAGCGGCACCGTCACGCGCGCGAGTTCGCATTATTTCGGCGGCATCGCGGAGCGCCCGGCCGCCTCCCAGATCGAGATCCGGGCCTCGTGGACGCCTCGGGAGGGCATGGGCGGCGTACCGGACACGGCCACGCACCTCGCCGCCTGGTGCGATCTGCTCTGCCAGGTCGCCGGGCTCCCGCCGTTGACGCCGGGCGACGCGTCGGTGGTCACGCTGCCGCAGCGCCGGGGGCCGCAGTCCCGTTGACTCGACAGTCCGGCTGAGCGTGCGGTCACGTTGACCGCACGCTCTCTTTGAACCCGCCGTAACCCGCAGGGCCGTTGAGCGCATGGTTCGCACTGCGCCTTTGTCGATACGCCCACTTTCGGCCGTGTGATGACACGGAATGACGCGGATTGACGTCGAGCGACTCGGTTCGATCTTCGGATGATCGATCGCGTGTCCGAATTGCACGGATTGTTACTCACTAAATCGTGATCATTCTCTAAAGGCGGACGGGTTTGGTGCCGAAGACGTCTGTGACCTTGAAAGCACGGTTCGTCCCGGCTCAATCCCCAGAGCCGGTACCGTCCCGCACCCCAGGAGGCCTGGTGTCCGTTCTCCTCGAGCAGCCCGCAAGCCTGGTCGCCTACCGCCCGAACAAGCCGACTGCCATGGTGGTCGTGGCCGACCCCCGGGTCCGCTCCACCGTCACCCGCCATCTGTGGGCGCTCGGAGTGCGCGACGTCATCGAGGCGTCGTCCGTCGCGGAGGCCCGTCCCAGAATCGGCAATCCACGCGACATCTGCGTCGCCGACGTCCATCTGCCCGACGGCAGCGGGCTCACCCTGCTGTCCGAGACCCGTGCCGCGGGCTGGCCCAACGGCCTCGCCCTCTCCGCGGCCGACGACATCGGCGCCGTACGCAATGCCCTCGCGGGCGGCGTCAAGGGCTACGTCGTCACCGGCACCCGTAACAACGTCGGACTCCCCACCCGGCCCGGCGTGGCGCCGATCGGTTCGGCCGCCGCCCGTATGCACCGCCGCCCCCCGGGGTCCCCGAGCCACCCGGGCGGCTACCGCGAGCTCTCCGGACGAGAGGTCGAGGTGCTTCGGCTGGTCGCGGAGGGCCAGTCGAACAAGGCCATCGGCGTCTCGATGGGCCTGTCCGCGCTGACCGTCAAGAGCCACCTCGCCCGTATCGCCCGCAAGCTCGGCACGGGCGACCGCGCCGGGATGGTCGCGGTGGCCCTGCGCACGGGGATCATCCACTGACCCACGCCACCCACCCGTGAACCGGGTCCTTCACCGACCTGGCTGATTTACGACCCCGAGCGCCCGCTGGCGGAACATTCCGCCGGCGGGCGCTTTCCTGAGCGAGTACTGCTCGCTCGCCCTCCGCCGAAATCCGGGCTTCCCCGGTGATAGCGGGCGCTCGGCCGGACCGGGTTCCGGGCCCGGGAAGGCCTCGCGGAGGCACAATCGGAGCACCCGGGACACTCGGGACAAGAACCACATGCCGCCCCTGAGATCCACTTGAACAGCGTTTTCGCAGGTGAACCGACCAATGACTTGAAGATGCAGGTCAGGCGCTCGAACATCCCGATACCCTTGACAGGTGACCGACGCCCAAGAGACCGCAGCAGACAGCTCACTGCGAACCACCGGAGGCGGCCCTCCGGACGACGTCGAATCGGCGCCGATCCCTTTGCTTGAGCCCCGAGACGGCATTCCACCCGTCGTCGCCGACGATGCCTCGCTCGCCGAGGTGATCGCCGCCTTCGCCGCCGGATCCGGCCCCGTCGCCGTCGACGCCGAACGCGCGTCGGGCTACCGGTACGGCCAGCGCGCCTACCTGGTGCAGCTGCGCCGCGAGGGCGCGGGCACCGCGCTGATCGACCCCGTGGCCTGTCCCGATCTTTCGGGGTTCGGCGAGGCGATCTCCGGCGTGGAGTGGGTGCTGCACGCCGCCACCCAGGACCTGCCGTGCCTCCGCGAGATAGGCATGATCCCGTCCCGCCTCTTCGACACCGAGCTGGCCGGACGCCTCGCCGGGTTCCCCCGGGTCGGCCTCGGCGCGATGGTCGAGAGCGTCCTGGGCTTCGTACTGGAGAAGGGGCATTCCGCGGTCGACTGGTCGACACGTCCGCTGCCGGATCCGTGGCTGCGGTACGCCGCGCTGGACGTGGAGCTCCTGGTCGACCTGCGGGACGCGCTGGAGAAGGAGCTGGACCGGCAGGGCAAGCTGGAGTGGGCCCGGCAGGAGTTCGACGCGATCGCGCAGGCCGATCCGGCGCCGCCGCGCAAGGACCCCTGGCGCCGTACGTCCGGGATGCACAAGGTGCGCCGCCGCCGCCAGATGGCCGTCGTACGGGAGCTGTGGGAGGCCCGGGACCGGGTCGCGCAGCGGCGGGACATCTCGCCCGGCAAGGTGCTCGGGGACGCGGCGATCGTCGAGGCGGCGCTGGCCGTGCCGGCCAATGTGCACGCCCTGGCCGCGCTGAACGGCTTCGGACACCGCATGGGACGCCGTCAGCTGGAACAGTGGCAGGCCGCCGTCGACCGGGCGAAGGAGCTGCCGGACTCCGAGCTGCCGCAGCCCGGCCAGCCGGTGACCGGTCCCCCGCCGCCGCGCGCCTGGGCCGACAAGGACCCGGCCGCCGCGGCCCGGCTCTCCGCCGCGCGCGCCGCGGTGTCCGCCCTCGCCGAGCGGCTGAACATGCCCCAGGAGAACCTCATCACCCCGGACACCGTGCGGCGCGTGTGCTGGGAGCCGCCGTCGGCGCCGGACTCGGAGTCCGTGGCCACCGCGCTCGCCGGGTACGGGGCGCGCCCGTGGCAGGTCGAGCAGGTCGCGCCCGTGCTGGCGGCGGCGCTTTCGGAGACGGCACCCAAGGCCTGAGCGTCTGGCCGCTTGGCCGCTTGGCCGCTTGGCCGCTTGGCCGCTTGGCCGCTTGGCCGCTTGGCCGCTTGGCCGCTTGGCCGCTTGGCCGCTTGGCGCACGATGTCACGGTCCCGCGCCCCTCGCGGGGCGCGGTGACGTCGGGATCGCGCCATGATCTTCGGGCGGCGCAAGGGGATGCGGCTGGTCGCACGGTTCCTTTCGGGCGCTCACCGCGCAGCGGGTTTCCATGTGACCTTCGCCGCTCCCGCCTCCGGGACTGGGCAGCATGGTTACCCGCAAGTAGCATGTGGGTGAGCGCGCGCTCAGGGCGTGTGTGTCGCGCAGCAGTGCCATCCCGCATCTGGAGGAGAGCCATCGTGCCTCGTACCGTCAGGGACGTCGTCTTCGTCGACGGCGTCCGCACCCCGTTCGGCAAGGCGGGCCCGAAGGGCATCTACCACGAGACCCGCGCCGACGATCTCGTCGTGAAGGCCATCCGGGAGCTGCTGCGCCGCAACCCCGGTCTTGACCCCAAGAAGATCGACGAGGTCGCCATCGCCGCGACCACGCAGATCGGTGACCAGGGTCTGACTCTCGGCCGCACGGCCGGCATCCTCGCCGGTCTCCCCCAGTCGGTCCCCGGCTACTCCATCGACCGCATGTGCGCCGGCGCGCTGACCGCCGTCACGGCCACGGCCGGTTCGATCGCGTTCGGTGCGTACGACGCCGTCATCGCCGGTGGTGTCGAGCACATGGGCCGCCACCCGATGGGCGAGGGCGTGGACCCGAACCCGCGCTTCGTCAGCGACAAGCTGGTCGACGAGTCCGCCCTGTTCATGGGCATGACCGCCGAGAACCTGCACGACCGCTACCCGCACATCACCAAGCAGCGCGCCGACGAGTACGCCGTGCGCTCGCAGGAGAAGGCCGCCAAGGCGTACGCCAACGGCAAGATCCAGCAGGACCTGGTGCCGATCTCGGTGCGCAACACCAACCCGGAGGTCGGTGAGACCGGCTGGGGCCTGGTCACCGCCGACGAGCCGATGCGCCCGGGGACCACCCTGGAGAACCTCGCCGGGCTCAAGACGCCGTTCCGCGTCCACGGCCGGGTCACCGCCGGTAACGCCGCCGGTCTGAACGACGGCGCCACCGCGTCGATCATCGCGTCCGAGGACTTCGCGCGCGAGAACAACCTGCCGGTCAAGATGCGCCTGGTCTCGTACGCCTTCGTGGGCGTCGAGCCCGAGGTGATGGGTTACGGCCCGATCCCGGCGACCGAGAAGGCCCTCGCCAAGGCCGGCCTGTCGATCGAGGACATCAACCTCTTCGAGATCAACGAGGCCTTCGCCATCCAGGTCCTCGCGTTCCTCGACCATTACGGCATCGCCGACGACGACGCGCGGGTCAACCAGTACGGCGGCGCCATCGCCTACGGTCACCCGCTGGCCTCCTCGGGTGTGCGTCTGATGACTCAGCTGGCCCGCCAGTTCGAGGAGCAGCCGGAGGTCCGTTACGGCCTCACCACCATGTGCGTCGGCTTCGGCATGGGCGCCACGGTGATCTGGGAGAACCCGCACCACAAGGACGCCGGAGGCGACAAGTGAGCACTGCTGAACTCCTGAAGGGTGCGGCCGAGCTGTTCCCCGACGAGGTCGTGACGTCGGCGAACGTACGCCACCTCGACCTGCCCTACGGCGCCGGGCGCTTCGCGCTCATCACGCTCGACAACGGCTTCGACCACACCAAGCCGACCACCTTCGGCCCGGCCTCGCTGGCGAAGCTGGACGCCGCCATCGACCAGGTCGAGGCGGAGGCCGCGGCCGGCGACATCGTCGGTGTCGGCGTCACCGGCAAGCCGTTCATCTTCGCCGTCGGCGCGGACCTCAAGGGCGTGGAGCTCCTGAAGGACCACGACGACGCGCTCGCCATCGGCAAGGGCGGCCACGAGGTCTTCAAGCGGCTCGCGGCCCTCGCCGTCCCGACCTTCGCGTACTACAACGGCGCGGCGATGGGCGGTGGCGTCGAGGTCGGTCTGCACTGCGAGTACCGGACCGTCTCCAAGTCGCTCCCGGCGTTCTCGCTGCCCGAGGTCTTCCTCGGTCTGGTCCCGGGCTGGGGCGGCTGCACCCTCCTCCCGAACCTGATCGGCGCCGAGCGTGCGGTGAGCGTCATCATCGAGAACTCGCTCAACCAGAACAAGCAGCTCAAGGGCCAGCAGGTCTTCGACCTCGGGATCGCGGACGCCATCTTCGAGGGCGCCGACTTCCTGGAGCAGTCGCTGATCTGGACCGCGTCCGTCCTCAAGGGCGACGTCACGGTCGAGCGTCCGGAGATCGACCGCGGCGAGGCCTGGGACCAGGCCGTCGCCAAGGGCCGTTTCATCGCCGACGGCAAGGTGCACGGGGCGGCTCCGGCCGCGTACCGCGCGCTGGAGATCATCGCCGCGGCCAAGGACGGTGACCTGCAGAAGGGTTACGACGCCGAGGACGTGGCGCTCGCCGACCTGATCATGGGCGGCGAACTGCGCTCCGGCATCTACGCGTTCAACCTGGTCCAGAAGCGCGGCAAGCGCCCGGCCGGTGCCCCGGACAAGTCGCTGGCCCGTCCGGTCACCAAGGTGGGCGTCGTGGGCGCGGGTCTGATGGCCTCGCAGCTCGCCCTGCTCTTCCTTCGCCGCCTTGAGGTGCCGGTCGTCCTGACGGACATCGACCAGGCGCGCGTCGACAAGGGTGTGGGCTACGTCCACGCCGAGATCGACAAGCTGCTGCTGAAGTCCCGTATCAACCAGGACAAGGCCAACCGCCTGAAGGCCCTGGTCACCGGTGTGCTGGACAAGGCTGAGGGCTTCTCCGACGCCGACTTCATCATCGAGGCCGTCTTCGAGGAGATCGGCGTCAAGCAGCAGGTGTTCGCGGAGGTCGAGGCCGTCGCTCCGGCGCACGCGATCCTCGCCACCAACACCTCCTCGCTGTCGGTGACGGAGATGGCGTCGAAGCTGAAGAACCCCGAGCGGGTCGTCGGCTTCCACTTCTTCAACCCCGTCGCGATCCTCCCGCTCCTGGAGATCGTCCGCGGTGAGCAGACCGACGACGCGGCCCTGGCCACGGCCTTCGGTGTCGCCAAGAAGCTCAAGAAGACCGCGGTTCTGGTGAAGGACGCCCCGGCGTTCGTCGTCAACCGCATCCTCACCCGCTTCATGGGCGAGATCCAGAACGTCATCGACGAGGGCACGCCGGTCGAGGTCGCGGAGAAGGCGGTCGAGCCGCTGGGTCTGCCGATGTCGCCGCTGGTGCTCCTCGAGCTGGTCGGACCGGCCATCGGTCTGCACGTCTCGGAGACCCTCAACCGGGCCTTCCCTGACCGCTTCACGGTCTCCCCGAACCTCGCGGCCGTCGTCAAGGCGGGCAAGCGCGGCTTCTACGTGTACGACAGCGGGAAGCCCGAGCTCGACCCCGAGGTCGCCGCGCTGCTGAAGCAGGGCGATGTCGTCCTGACCGAGGAGCAGGTCCGTGACCGGGTCCTCGACACCGTCGCCCAGGAGATCGGGCTCATGCTCGACGAGGGTGTCGTCGCCGAGGCGCAGGACATCGACCTCTGCCTGATCACCGGTGCGGGGTGGCCCTTCCACCTGGGTGGCATCACGCCGTACCTGGACCGTGAGGGTGTTTCCGAGCGGGTGAACGGGAAGCGGTTCCTGGAGGCCGGGGTGGCTTCGGTTCCCGCGTAACCCATCCTGTGTGCGTGTGAGGGCCCCCGCTGCGGTGGGGGCCCTCTTCGTGCTTCAGTCGCACCAGGACCCCAGAGCCCGGAGGAACCGCCGTGACGACACTCGTGATCATCGACGCCGCCAATGTCGTCGGCTCCGTGCCCGACGGCTGGTGGCGTGATCGGCGGGGGGCCGCGGAGCGGTTGCGGGACCGGCTCGCGGTGGACGGGGTCCCCGGGCACGAGGGGCCCGTGGAAATCGTCCTCGTGGTCGAAGGTGCCGCACGGGGTGTGGAGTCCGTGCCGGGTGTACGGGTGGAGTCTGCGGCCGGGAGCGGGGACGACCGGATTGCCGAGCTGGCCGCCGAGGCGCGTGGCCGGTCCTGCCTGGTTGTCACGGCGGATCGTGAACTGCGGCGTCGGGTGGGTGAGTTCGGGGCGGAGGTGGTGGGGCCTCGGGCGGTACGTGGGGGCTCGTGAGGGGTGGTTTTCGCCCCCTCCGCCCCTACCCGTCCCTTGTTCCTGGGGGCTCCGCCCCCAGACCCCCGTATCGCGCTGACGCGCTCGTCCTCAAACGCCGGACGGGCTGAAGACTCTCCCCGGAGCTGAAAAGCGCAGCTCCCACGGGTGGGTGGGGGATCGGGATGGCGCCACCTCGTCCTCGAACGCCGGACGGGTTGAAAACCTCCAGCCCCGGGCCCCGGCCGGGCTGGGAAGTTCAGCCTCTCTCCCGTGCGTACAGCACCGCCCCGTCCACCACCCCCACCTCCTCGTACCCCCCGGCCAGCAGCCGTCGCAGCGACGGCACCCGGTCCGGCGCGTACGGCTTGTCGTGGGAGTCGTCGACTACCAAGGCCGGCGGGTGGGCCGCCATCTCCTCGCGGAAGACTGGCCAGGCTCCCTCGACGGCGTACTTCTCGCCTACCTGGGGGCCGTTGCGGCCGCCGCTGTAGTTGGTGAGGAGGCCGGCGGTGAGGTAGCGGCTGGCGGGGGTGCGGTCGGCCAGCCAGTAGATCTCCGGGTGTATGCCCCATACCAGGACGCGGTCGCCGGGGTCCGTGCGGTGGGCGACCGCGGCGGCGAGGCGTTGGGCGTGGGTGAGGTCGGGGCGGGGTGCGAGGAGGCCCCAGGCGAGGAACAGGGTGCAGCAGCAGGCGGAGGTGAGTACGGCCTTCACCAGCCGGTCGCGGGGCAGGATCTGCAGCGCGGCCGTCGCCAACAGGGCGATGGGCGGGACGAGTTGAAGGTAGTAGTGGCCGAAGAAGTGGAAGCCCAGGAGGACCGCCGCCGCTGACGAGGCCCCCCACAGCCAGAGCTCCGCCGAGCCGGTGCGGGCGATGCGCAGCACCCGTACCACCGGTGGGATCAGGCCCGCGCAGGCCACCGCCAGGATCGCGGTGTTGGTCAATCCCCGTCCCAGGACGTGGAGTTCGGATCCGGTGAAGGAGGCGTACGCACCCGATCCGGTGACCGTCCAGAACAGGAACCCCGCCGGGTCGGTGAGCAGCGCCACGGAGAGGACGGGGAGGACTGCTCCAACTCCCAGGCGTACCAGGTCGGTTCGCGGTACGCCGTGCCGGTACAGCAGCCACACCACCGGGACGAGCACCGCCCCGCCCGTCTGCTTCGCCAGGAACGCGCAGGCGACGGCGGCTCCGGCCGCACCCCAGCGGCGCCGGTCCGCGCACCACATCGCGGCGGCCGTGCAGGGCAGCATGAACACCTCGAAGGTCGCGGCCTGCGCGTCCTCGGGGTTGAGCCCGATGGAGGCCAGCAGATACAGCACTCCCGCCGTGCACCCCGCCCGGTCGCCCCAGCGGCGCCTGGCCAGCGACGCGAGCAGCACGGCGGTGGACAGTTGGGCCACCACCGCGAGGACCCGTACGGAGGTCAGCGACCCGGAGCCGAACACCGCGAAGGCCGCCTCGTACAGCCACGGCACGAACGGCGGCTTGCGGTCCACGACCGTCTCGTAGAGCTCGCCGCCGTCCGCCAGTATCCGGGCCTGGACGGCGAGATAGCCCTCGTCGGGGTTCCACAGCGGCTGCACGAAGGAGGGGGCCCGGGTGACGCAGGCGAGCAGCGTCAGCAGGGGCAGTGCCCGTCTCCAGAAGCCGCGGTCCGGTACTCGCGACTCGACTGCGGACCGTGGTGATTCCAGGAGCTCGGCGAGCATACGGTGCACGCTATCCGGCCCCGCAGTCTCCACCGAAGCGGGACATACGGGGCCGGAGCATCAACTGGGGGGATTGCAGGCCGACTACTCGGTGCCGCGGCCCGGCGGCTTCAGCACCTGGCCCACCGTCGTCTCCTCATGCAGGCCGAGACGGCTGTGCGAGCGCCCGTACAGGAAGTAGATGACGAAGCCGATCACCATCCAGATCCCGAACCGCAGCCAGGTCTCGGCGGGCAGGTTCAGCATCAGCCAGAGGGAGGCGAGGACGGAGACGATGGGGAGGAAGGGCACCAGGGGGGTGCGGAAGGAGCGGTGCAGCTCGGGGCGGGTGCGACGCAGGATGATCACGCCGATCGCGACCACGATGAAGGCGAAGAGCGTGCCGATGTTCACCAGCTCGGCGAGTTCACTCAGGCTGGTGAACCCCGCGAGGATCGCGATGATCACACCGAGCAGGATGGTCGGCCGGTGCGGGGTCTTGAAGCGCGGGTGGACGCGGGAGAAGAAGCGCGGCAGCAGTCCGTCGCGGCTCATCGCGAAGAAGACCCGGGTCTGGCCGAGGAGCAGGATCATGCACACCGTGGTCAGGCCGACGGCGGCGCCGAAGCTGATGAAGCCCGCGAACCAGGGGTGTCCGGTGGCCTTGAACGCGTCGGCGAGCGGCGCGTCCACGGACAGCTCGGTGTAGTGCTGCATGCCGGTCACGACGATCGCCACCGCGACGTACAGGGTGGTGCAGATGATCAGCGAGCCGAGGATGCCGCGCGGCATGTCCCGCTGCGGGTTCTTGGTCTCTTCGGCGGCCGTGGCCACGACGTCGAAGCCGATGAAGGCGAAGAAGACGACGGAGGCGGCGGTGAAGATGCCCATCACGCCGAAGTTGGAGGGTGCCCAGCCGAACATCAGCTGGATGAGCGGGGATTGGAGATCGCCGCCCGCGTCCACGGTCTGCGCCTTCGGGATGAAGGGGTCGTAGTTGTCGCCCACGATGAAGAAGGCACCGGCGATGATCACGACCATGACGACGGTGACCTTGATGGCGACGACGACCGCGGTGATCCGGGCGGAGAGCTTCATGCCGATCACGAGGATGCCGGTGAGGACCAGCACGAGTGCGGCGGCGAGGATGTCGAAGCCGAAGCCGTCGGCTCCCTCTCTCCCGCTGAGCGCCTCCGGCAGGTGCCAGCCCGCGTTGTCAAGGAGCGAGGCGATGTAGCCGGACCAGCCGACGGCGACCACCGCCGTACCGAGCGCGAACTCGAGGACGAGGTCCCAGCCGATGATCCAGGCGGGCAGCTCGCCGAGCGAGGCGTACGCGAAGGTGTACGCCGAGCCGGCCACCGGGACCGTGGACGCGAACTCGGCGTAGCAGATCGCGGCAAGCGCGCAGACGACCCCGGACACCACGAAGGCCAGGGCGACGGCGGGGCCGGCGTTGTTCTTGGCGACCGTGCCGGTGAGGACGAAGATCCCGGTGCCGATGATGACACCGACGCCGAACACGGTGAGATCCAGAGCGGACAGCGACTTCTTGAGTGCGTGCTCCGGCTCCTCAGTGTCCAAGATCGACTGTTCGACCTTCTTCGTTCTGAAGAGGGTGCTGCTCACGGGTGTACCTCCACGCTTGACGTCCTCGACATGATCGAGGGGGCGTGTGCTGCGCATGCCCCGGCGCGGACAGGTTCACGCGAATGGGCCGGTTTCACCACCCCTTCAGGGTGGTGAAACCGGCCCATCGGACCTGCGGAGTACGTCAGTCGCGCGCCGGCTCGGCGGCGTCCACCACCTCGGCGGTGGTGCGCTCGATGGGGGTCCCCCCGCTCGAGCGAAGCCGAGAGTGGGGGAGGCCGTCGAGCTTGGCGACGAGGCCGGTGACCTGACGGGCGATGTCCGGCGCGGTGAGGCCGATCTCCGTCATGACCTCCTTGCGGGAGGCGTGGTCGAGGAAGCGCGGCGGGATGCCGAAGTCGCGCAGCGGGACGTCGACGCCCGCGTCGCGCAGGGCCTGCGCGATCGTGGAACCGACGCCGCCGACACGGGAGTTGTCCTCGACGGTGACGACCACGCGGTGCTGCTCGGCGAGCGGGGCCATGGCCTCGTCGACGGGCTTGACCCAGCGCGGGTCCACGACGGTCGTGGAGATGCCCTGCTTGTCGAGGAGAGCGGCGATCTCCAGGCACATCGGGGCGAGGGCGCCGACCGAGACGAGGAGGACGTCCGGGGCGTCGGTGCCCGGCTCGCGCAGCACGTCCATGCCGCCGATCCGGCCGAGGGCGGGTACGGCCGGGCCGACCGCGCCCTTGGAGAAGCGGACCACGGTGGGCGCGTCGGTGACCTCGACGGCCTCGCGCAGCTGGGCGCGGACCTGGTCGGCGTCGCGCGGAGCGGCCAGCCTCAGACCGGGGACGACCTGGAGGATCGACATGTCCCACATGCCGTTGTGCGAGGCGCCGTCGGTGCCGGTGACGCCCGCGCGGTCGAGGACGAAGGTGACGCCGCACTTGTGCAGGGCCACGTCCATCAGGACCTGGTCGAAGGCGCGGTTGAGGAAGGTCGCGTAGACGGCGAAGACGGGGTGCAGTCCGCCGGTGGCGAGGCCGGCCGCGGAGACGGCGGCGTGCTGCTCGGCGATTCCGACGTCGTACACCCGTTTGGGGAAGGCCTTGGCGAACTTGTCGAGGCCGACCGGCTGGAGCATCGCGGCCGTGATGGCGACGATGTCCTTGCGCTCCTTGCCGAGCTTGACCATCTCCTCGCCGAAGACGGAGGTCCAGTCGGCGCCGGAGGAGGCGATCGGCAGGCCCGTGTCCGGGTGGATCTTGCCGACGGCGTGGAAGCGGTCCGCCTCGTCCTGGAGGGCGGGCTGGTAGCCGCGGCCCTTCTCGGTGAGGCAGTGCACGATGACCGGGCCGCCGAAGCGCTTGGCGCGGGCGAGGGCCGACTCCAGGGCCTCGATGTCGTGGCCGTCGATCGGGCCGACGTACTTGAGGCCGAGGTCCTCGAACATGCCCTGCGGGGCGATGAAGTCCTTGAGGCCCTTCTTGGCGCCGTGCAGGGTCTCGTAGAGGGGCTTGCCGACGACCGGGGTGCGCTCCAGGAGGTCCTTGCCGCGGGCCAGGAAGCGCTCGTAGCCGTCCGTGGTGCGCAGGGTCGCCAGATGGTTCGCGAGGCCGCCGATGGTCGGTGCGTACGAGCGCTCGTTGTCGTTGACGACGATCACCAGGGGGCGGTCCTTGGCGTCGGCGATGTTGTTGAGCGCCTCCCAGGCCATGCCGCCGGTGAGGGCTCCGTCGCCGATGACCGCGACCACGTGGTCGTCGCGCTCCAGGACCTGGTTGGCCTTCGCGAGGCCGTCGGCCCAGCCGAGGACCGTGGAGGCGTGCGAGTTCTCGATGACGTCGTGCTCGGACTCCGCCTGCGAGGGGTACCCGGAGAGGCCGCCCTTCATCTTCAGCTTCGAGAAGTCCTGACGGCCGGTGAGCAGCTTGTGGACGTAGGACTGGTGGCCCGTGTCCCACAGCACCCTGTCCTTGGGCGACTCGAAGACGCGGTGCAGAGCGAGGGTGAGCTCCACGACACCGAGGTTCGGGCCGAGGTGGCCGCCGGTCTTGGAGACCTCTTCGACGAGGAAGGTCCGGATCTCGCCTGCCAGCTGGTCCAGCTGCTCCAGGCTGAGCCGGTCCAGATCGCGCGGTCCCCTGATGCGGGTCAGCAGCGGCACCCGTGCCTCCTTGCGATAGAGCTGTTCGAGCTTTGCCGGGTCTGTCGAGTCTAATGTTCCGCCTTTCATGTCGGCGTCCGGGCTGTGCGTTGTACGTCACGCGAACGGCTGCAAATCGTCGTACGGGTGTTCCTGCGGCGCGACATGGAAGTACGCACAGGGGTGCGGACATAGAAGTGCCCGGTACCGCCATTGGTACCGGGCACTTCGCTCAGAGGGCTGCCGCTATGCGCGGCCGGCCGACTTCTGGGTACGGCGCGAGACCGAGTCCAGGACGACGGCGGCCAGCAGCACCACACCGGTGATCATGAACTGCACGGCCTGGGTGGAGCTGCCTCCCATGTACAGGCCCGTGATGATCGACTGGATGACCAGGATGCCGAGTACCGCCGACCAGGGGGTGCCCCGGCCGCCGAAGAGGCTGGTGCCACCGATGACGGCCGCCGCGATGGACATCATCAGGACGTTGCCGCCGCCGAGGGTGCTGTCCGCGACGCCGGACTGCGAGGCGATGAACAGACCGCCGAGGCCCGCGAGGAACCCGGAGATGGTGAACACCGAGATGCGGATCCAGGCGACGTTGATACCGGCACGGCGGGCGGCCTCGATGCCACCACCGACGGCGAAGATCTGCCGGCCGTAGCGGGTGCGGCGCAGCACGAAGCTGGAGACCACCACGATGAGCAGGAAGATCGTGATGCCGAGCGGCAAACCGCGGGCCTGGTTGAAGACGGCCGCGATACCGAAGGCGAGCGCCGCGACGACACCGGAGCGCAGCGCGATCTCGCTCAGCGGGCGGAACGGCAGGTCGACGGCCTTGCGCCGGCGCCGGTCGCTGAGCTGGGACAGCGCGTGGACGGCGACCGCGACGATGGCCGCGGTGTTGGCCCAGGCGACGTTGGAGAAGTAGGTGTTGTTCAGCGAGTAGATGACACCGTCGGCGATGTTGTTGAGCGAGAGCGTGTTGCCCAGGACCTGCAGCTGGAGGCCGCTCCAGCCCAGGAAGCCGGCCAGGGTGACCACGAACGCCGGGACGCCGATCTTGGCGAAGAAGAACCCCTGCATTGCGCCGATGGCGGCTGCGGCGAGCAGCGCGAGGATCACGGCTTGCGTCTCGTTCATGCCGTTCTTGACGGCCATCACGGCGGCGAGCGCCGCGGTCAGACCGGCGACGGAGCCGGCCGACAGGTCGATCTCGCCGAGCAGCAGCACGAAGACGATGCCGGTGGCGATGAGGCCGGGGCCGACGATGTACTGCGCGATGTTGCTGAGGTTGTCCGGCTCCAGGAAGCGGCCGGTGGTGGTCTGGAAGATGGCCCAGATGATGATCAGGCCGCAGACGACCGGGACGGCGCCGAGCTCGCCACCGCGGATCTTCCGCTTGAACTCGGTGAGGTAGCCGGAGAAGCCCTCCTCACGGATGAGCAGCCGGGGGTCCACCGCGGGGTTGGCCCCGGCGGCGGCCTCCGGGTTCTCGACGATGTGCTCGTCGACGGGCGTCGCCTCGGGCGTGGAGGTCTTGTCGGTGCTCACTTCTGAACCTCCCCGTTGCTACGGGCCGCACGACGGGTCACGGCGTTGTCCGTGGCGCCCGTGATGGCGGAGATGATTTCTTCCTGCGAGGTGGACTTCACCTCGAAGACGCCGTTGTTGCGGCCGAGCCGCAGAACCGCCACCTCGTCGGCGACAGCCTTCGCATCAGCCATGTTGTGGGTGATGAGGATGACGGCGAGGCCACGCTCGCGCAGTCGCTCGACCAGGTCGAGGACCTGAGCGGTCTGCTCGACGCCGAGAGCCGCGGTGGGCTCGTCGAGGATCACGACCTTGGGGTCGCCGACCAGGGCGCGGGCGATCGCCACGACCTGGCGCTGACCGCCGGAGAGCGAGGCGATCGGGATGCGCACGCTGGGGATGCGGATGGAGAGGGTGTCCAGGAGTTCCTTGGCCCGCTTCTCCATGGCGACCTCGTCGAGAATCGCGGCCTTGCCGAGCTCGCGGCCGAGGAAGAGGTTGGCCACGACGTCCAGGTTGTCGCACAGGGCGAGGTCCTGGTAGACGGTGGCGACGCCAAGGTTCTGGGCGTCGTGCGGCCGGCCGATCGAGACCGGCTTGCCCTCCCACTCGATGACGCCCTCGTCGATCGGGTGGACACCCGCGATCGTCTTGACGAGCGTCGACTTACCTGCGCCGTTGTCGCCCACCAGGGCGACTACTTGGCCTGCGGAAACATCCAGATCGACATCGGTGAGTGCCTGAACCGCACCGAACCGCTTGGACACTCCGCGCAACGCCAACACGGGCGTAGCGGACACGTGAACCATCTCCTTCGCCGCCTGACCGGCGGGGATTTACCACACTGACGAGGGGTGCCGCGCCGGGGCAACGGGGGCTGGGGTCAGCACCAGGGACCGGGCTACGTCCGCATCAACGCGCGAAAATCTGAGTTGTGCAAGGGCCGTGGGGGGATACGGCCCGAGAGGGGGGTGAAAGGGTGCCGACCGCGCGGCACAATTGCCTGCCGCTGCGGCCGGTCTTGGGGGTCCGGCAGTGGGTAAGGCGCCCCGCCCCGATCGCGGGGCATGCGGAGGGGCGGAGCGCCGTACCGGTCTGCTGACTACTCGATTCCGGCGGCCTTGCAGGCGGCGGCGTAGTCGGCGGTGCAGATCTCGGACACCTTGTAGAAGTTGTCCGCGATGATCGTGTCCTTGATGTTTTCCTTGGTCACGACGGTGGGCTCGAGCAGCGACGACGGGATGGCCTTGTTGCTGGGGCTGTCGATCGTCGTGTCGGCCAGCGAGTCGATCGCCTTGCCGTTCAGCAGGTTGACCGCGATCTCGGCGGTCTTCTCGGCCTCAGGCTTGTACGGCTTGTAGATCGTGAAGGACTGGGTGCCGGCGAGGATCCGCTGGAGGGCGGCGAGCTCGGCGTCCTGGCCACCGACCGGGATGTTCTTGATGCCGGCCGACTCGAGGGCGGCGATCACGCCACCGGCCATGCCGTCGTTGGCGGAGTAGACCGCGTCGAAGCCGTCCTTGCCGAGCGAGGTGATGGCGGCGCCGACCTTCTGGCCCGCGATCGCCGGGTCCCACTCACCGGACTGCTCGTAGACGATCTTGCCGACACCGGAGTCGAGGACCGAGTGCGCGCCCGCCTTGAACAGCGCGGCGTTCGGGTCGCTCTCCTTGCCGTTGATCATCACGACGTTGGCCGTGGCGGCCTTGGAGCCCAGCGCGTCGACCAGGGCCTGGCCCTGGAGCTTGCCGACCTTCTCGTTGTCGAAGGAGACGTACGCGGAGACCGGGCCCTCGGCGAGGCGGTCGTAGGCGACGACCTTCACGTCCTTGCTGGCGGCTTCCGTCACCCACGCCTTGGCGGACGGGGAGTCCACCGTGTCAAGGATGATGACCTTCACGCCGGAGGCGATGAGGTCGTCGAACTGCTGCTTCTGGGTGGAGACGTTCTCGCTGGCGTTCTTGTAGTCGACCTTGCAGTCGGAGCAGAGCTCCGTGATCTTCGCCTTGATCAGCGGGTAGTCGAACGACTCGTACCGGGTGGTCTTGCTCTCGGGGAGCAGCAGGCCGATGGTCTTGTTGTCGCCGGAGGAGCCACTGTTGTCATCCCCGGCCTCGCCACAAGCGGCGAGCGACGCTGCCATCGCGGTGGCGGTGAGAGCCACTGCGGCACGACGCGCGAACGTGTTCATTTTGTAAAACCTCCCTGACGAGGCCGCGTCGTTGCGGCCGAGGTGGCTCGAAGTCAACTCGGCCGTACGTGCGACGTCAAGAAGTAAATACTTAACGAGATGGCAACGGCCTCGTGCGTTCTCTAAGTGAAGGCGGGGCTCACGACATGCAGAGACCCGTCCAAAAGGGTCGAATCGCCCATCTCGCTGAGTGCGAGAGCGAGCGCTCCGAGGACCTCCGCACGGCCTCCAAGGGCCCCTGGAAGCACCGAGAGTTGACGAGCCGCGCTGGGGATCGCGTAGCGGGCGACCGACTCCCTGATGGGCCCGAGAACCAGCTCCCCGGCCTCGGCGAGATCGCCGCCGAGGACCACCCGGCTCGGGTTCAGCAAATTGCAGAGGTTCGCCACTCCACTGCCGATGTGGCGGCCGACGTCGGCGATCACCCGACGGCAGCCCGGATCACCGTCCCGCGCCAGCCTCACGACGCCTTCCATGCTCAGATCCGTGCCGTGGCTGGACTGGAGGAGCGGCAGCACATAGCGGGCGGCCGCGAAGGTCTCCAGGCAGCCCCGGTTACCGCAGCGGCAGACGGGGCCGGATTCATCAAGGGTAATATGCCCTATTTCTCCCGCTGTGCCACCTGGGCCGCGGTAGATCTTGCCGTTGATCACCAGGCCTGCGCCCACACCGCTCGCGACCTTGATGTACGCCAGGTCCTTGACCCCGCGCCCGCTCCCCCAGACCAGTTCTCCGAGGGCGCCCAGGTTGGCGTCGTTGTCCACGTGCACCGGCACCCCGAGCCGTCCCCCGAGCTCCTCGGCGGGCTTCGTGCCGGTCCAGCCCGGCAGGATGGCGGTGGAGCCGAGGGTTCCCGACTCGACGTCGATCGGCCCGGGCACGCCGAGACCCACGCCGGCGATCTTCGTCCGGTCGACGCCGGTTGCCGCGATCAGGCGGCTGACCAGCTCTTCCGCCCGGTCGAAGCCCTGCGCGGCGGAGGCGTCCACATCCAGCGGCTCGGACTCCTCGGCGAGCACCTGATGGGCGAGATTCCCGATCGCGACGCGCAGATGCGTATGCCCGAAGTCGACGCCGATGACGATGCCCGCGTCGCCGCTCAGACTGACGCTGCGGGCCCTTCGGCCGCCCGCCGAAGTGGGCGTGACCTCGACCGTTCCCCCGTCCTTGAGCTCCCGGACGATATTGGAGACGGTCGCTGCGGACAGGCCCGTCGTCCTCGCGATCTCCGCCTGCGTGAGCGAACCGGCGAGGCGCACCGCACGTACGACGCGCTCCAGATTGGCTCGGTGCAGCGACGACTGCGATCCCGGAGTCTCCACGACGACCTCCCGCGTAACGAGGCCGCCACGATGAGGCCCCGTCTATGTCCAACTAGTGAACTCTAAGCTGAGCCGTTTGGGTTACCTCCCGTCAAGAGGTTGAGCTGCATCCGGCACGGATGAGCACACGTGTGCGAGCGCGGTCCCCATGTGTGGACCGGCTTCATCCGTCGCCGACGCGTGGGAGAGGAGGGTTACTTGAGAGCGCCGGCCGTGAGCCCCGACTGCACCTGCCGCTGGAAAATGAAGTAGACGATCAAAACCGGCAGCATCGCGATCATCATGCCTGCCATCAGGGCGCCCCAGTCGTTCTCGTAACCCTGCTGCAGAGCGATCATGGCGAGGCCCTGGGTGAGAACGTACTTGTCCTCCTGCTGGTTGAGCACCATGGGCAGCAGGTACTGGTTCCACTGCCCGAGGAAGTTGAAGATCCCGATGCTGATCAGGCCCGGCTTGGCCATCGGCACCATCACCTGGAAGAAGGTCCGGGTGTGCGAGGCCCCGTCGATCATCGCCGCCTCGGCGACCGAGGTCGGCAGCGTCCGGAAGAACGCCGTCATGAAGAAGATCGTGAACGGCAGCGAATACGCGATGTAGACGAGGATCAGACCCTGGTACGTCGCCAGGAGCGAGGATCCCGGGAAGTCGCGGAGCACGAAGAAGAGCGGGATCACGAGCATGAAGACCGGGAACGACATACCGGCCACGAACGCGTAGTAGATGAGGCGGTTGCCCGGGAAGGTGAAGCGGGCCAGCACATACGCGGCCATGGAACCGAGGACCATCGTCCCGATCACCGAACCGCCCACCACGATGATGGTGTTGAGGAAGTACTGGCCCATGTTCGCCTTGTTCCAGGCGTTGGCCCAGTTCTCGAAGTGGAACGTGGTGGGCAGGCCCCAGGGGTCGGTGAGGATGCCGTTGCTGGTCTTGAAGGAGCTCCACAGCACCCACAGCAGCGGTACGCCCACCATCAGCGCCCACACGACGAGCATGCCGTGCGAGAAGACGTGCAGCACACCGCCCTCGGAGCTACGGCCGTCGGTCGGTCCGAGTTGCTTGGTGACAGCCGGACGGGGTTCGTCGGACTTGCTCACCGTTTCGGTATCGGTCGTCATCCGCCGTATCCCTAGTATTCGATCCGCTCACGCCGCGCGAAGCGCATGGTGAGGACTGCGAACGTCATGGTGACGATGAGCATGGCGATGCCCATCGCGGACGCGTAGCCGAACTGGCTGTCGCGGAACGCCGTGAGGTAGAGGCGCAGCGGCATGACGTCCGTGGCGCCGTCGGGACCGCCCATGTTCACCGACATGATCTGGACCAGGGCGAAGCCGTCGAGGGCGATGATGCCCATGTAGACCCAGCCGGTCTGGACCGTGTCCCACAGGAGCGGCAGGGTGATGCGGAAGAAGGTGTGGAAGCGGTTGGCGCCGTCCAGGAGTGCCGCCTCGTAGATGTCGCGCGGGATGGACGCCATGGCCGCCGAGAACAGCACCACGAAGAAGCCGACGTGCGACCAGATCATCACGGCCATGATGCAGAGCAGGGCGAGGTTCTTCTCGCCCAGCCAGGCGTTCTGCCAGCTGTCCAACCCCACCGTTCCGAGCAGGGAGTTGAGCATTCCGTCGGACGGGTCCGGGTTGTAGATGTTGAACCAGATGACGGCGATGATCGTGATCGAGATGACCTGCGGGAAGAAGAAGACGAAGCGGTAGAAGCTCGAACCGGCGACACCGGTGATCACTTCGTTCTTCCGGCTCTTTCCGCCGACATTGAGCATGAAGGCGAAGAAGAGGCCGAGTCCCAGAGTGACGATCGGGACGGCGATCAGCATGTAGACGTTGTGGCGCAGCGCGTTCCAGAAGTCCTCGCTGTTCCAGAGTTTCTCGAAATTGTCGAGGCCGACGAACTTCGCCGTTCCGACGAGGCCCGACCAGTCGGTCAGCGAGATCTGGAACGCCTGGACGAAAGGCGAGATCACGAAGACCGCGTAAATGATCACGGGTAGGGCCAGGAAGCCCACGATGAATCGGTATTTGCCGTGTTGCATTGCGCTTCCCGGCCCTTCCCCTTTTTTGAGTTCCGCGTTGCCGGACTGCCTCGGGTTCCGTGCTGCCGGACCGGCGGGCTACTTCTCCCGCTTGAACTTCTGAACGGAGTCGTCCTTGGCGACCGCGTCGGCGTACGCCTGTGTCTTCTTGATCCAGTCGGCGGCCTTCAGGTCGCCGGTGAGGAGCTGGCCGGTGAGTCCGCCGATCTTCTCGTCGGTGAGCGCCGGGTACCACTCCTGGAGCTGGAGGCTGATGAGGTTGTCACCGGCCGCCTTGAAGACACTGCTGGCGGAGGCGAGACCCGGTGAGAGAGTCATGCCCTCGGTCGCGTCGACGACACAGGTCAGCGACTTGACCTTGGTCGCGAAGTTCTGCGCGTGCTTCTTGGAGAGCATGATGCGCAGCAACTCCATGCCGCCGGCCGGGTTCTTGCCCTTGCTCGCCACGATGTACGGCTCACTCGGCTCGCCGCGCAGGGTGCCGTGCGGCATCTTGTCGCCGGCGCCGCCGTCGAAGAGGGCGCCGACGGCCATCGCGAAGTCCTTCGGGGTGGTCGGCGCGGCCTCGTTCTCCACCCAGGAGCCGTTCGGGATGAAGATGGCCTTGCCCTTGTTCCAGGAGGTCTGCGACTGGATGTGGGTCAGGCCCTGACTGCCCTCCAGGAAGTATCCCTTGGCGGCCAGTTCCTCGTAGTGCTCGGCGACCTGCTTCACCGCGTCGTTGCTGGTCCAGGCGTTCGGCTCCAGGTTGTCGATCGCGATCCAGCCGTCCATGCCGCCGATCTTGGCGATCTGGGCGAACAGGTTGAAGTGGACGTAGTACGGGTATTTGCCCGCGTACGTCCAGGGCGCGATGCCCTTCTTCTTGATCTCGCCGCAGAGGGTGACCATCTCGTCGAGGGTCTTGGGGTAGGTCCAGCCGTTGTCGTCCAGGGCCTTCTGCGAGAACCAGGTGCCGTAGATCGTGAAGGCGTAGTAGAGCACGTCGAAGACGTCGCCGTGCATGCCCTTCTCGATGGTGCTGGGGTGGATGACGTCCGAGATCTTCTTGCTCGCGTCGTCCATGGAGGCGGCGTCGAGGAGGGCCTGGAGGTTCTGCAACTGCCCCTGACTGGACAGCTTGTTCATGTCGAGGTGGTCGGCGCCGGAGTTGTCGATGACGTCCGGCGGGTTGCCGCCCGCGAAGCGCGGGGTCAGCTTGGGGCCGACCTGCTGGGTGCCGGTGTGCTTGACCGTGACGCCGTACGTCGTGTTGTAGTCGGCCTCGGCGTCCTTGGCGTACTGGTCGCCCAGGCCGCCCTTGAAGATGAACGCCTCCATCGCGGCGCCCTTCTCGACGCCCAGCGGGTTCGTGGCGGACTTCGCGCCACCGGGGGACTCCGACTCCTCGTCGTCGCCGCCACCGCCGCCGGTGGCACACGCGGACAGGAAGCTCATCGTGGGTACGGCGATCAGGCCGAGTGCCACGGACCGCTTGATCAGGTCGCGGCGTCCGACACCCTCGGGGTTGCTGTTCTCGGCGGAATTGGATCCCATGCTCAAGTCCTCGCCTTCTTCAGGACTCAGGCGGTGAACCGGATCCTCCCCGGCACCGCGGTTAGGTCAAGCTGGGGTCGTACGTGAGGGATTCAGTGGAACGACGCGGTGGTCGGTGTATGTGACACGGTCCGCCGCCTCCAGATTTCCCCCCGGGTCGCGCCTGTACACAGCCGTCGAACAGCTGGGCAGACGCCGACAGGTATAGTCCACTTTCCGCCAACGGAGCAAGATCGAATGCAGGTTTGGTTGTCGGTCTTTTCCGAGTTGAGACCTCCAGGAAATGTGGAGTGCCCGTGCGTTACCCCGAAGAAGATCGACAGGGTGCCAACCTCCCACGATGGGAGTAATGCGCGGCTTGTCGCGCGGCATTCACCCCGGACGCCACATTCAACACCCTTGACATCACTGACAACTTGACTCCCTACTGGTCCTTGCGCAGCGAATCTGACAACGTTGTCCAGGTGCAGGGAGGGTGCTCGCGCATGCAGCACAGAGCTCGGTACAGACGGAGTTCTTCGGCTAACCACAGATGGGGTTGGTCTACGGCTGTGGGGCTGGCCGCCTTCTCGCTACTGGCCGCCTCACAGGGCGCGGCAGTGGCCCTGCCCGTCCAAGCCGCCGCCCCCGACCAGGAGTTCGCGTCCTCGTTCGAAACGGGTGATCCCGCGCCGAACTGGCTGAACACGGTCGATATGACACCCGAAGGAGTGAAACGGACGTCGGGTGTCGACGGCGGCTACAGCACCGGCATCCCCGGAAACGTGACCGACCAGGTCACCGATGTCCGGGCCAGTGGCGAGAACACCGGTGGGGGCGAGGTGAAGGAGAACCTCGCCGACCTCGAGCCGAGCACCAAGTGGCTGGTCTTCGAGCCCACCGGCTGGGCGGAGTTCGACCTGAGCGCTCCGGTCAAGGTGGTCACGTACGCGCTGACCTCGGCCAACGACCACGACGAGCGCGACCCCCAGGACTGGACCCTGCAGGGCTCCACGGACGGCAAGGACTGGAAGACCCTCGACACGCGCTCCGGCGAGTCCTTCGGCGAGCGGTTCCAGACGAAGTCGTACGACATCGCGAGTCCCGTCGAGTACCAGCACTTCCGGCTCGACATCACCAAGAACAACGGCGGCGACATCCTTCAGCTCGCCGACGTCCAGTTCTCCACGGGCGCCACCGAGGACCCGACGCCCAAGGACATGCTCTCGCTGGTGGACCGCGGCCCGAGCGGCTCCCCGACGGCCAAGGCGGGCGCGGGCTTCACCGGCAAGCGGGCCCTGCGGTACGCCGGTACGCACAAGGCGGACGGCCGGGCGTACTCGTACAACAAGGTCTTCGACGTCGATGTGGCCGTCGGCCGCAACACCGAGCTGTCGTACAAGGTCTTCCCGTCGATGGCGGACGGCGACCTGGACTACGACGCCACGAACGTGGCCGTGGACCTGGTGTTCACGGACGGCACCTATCTGAGTGACCTCAAGGCCCTGGACCAGCACGGGTTCGCGCTGACACCGCAGGGGCAGGGCGCGTCCAGCGTCCTCTACGTCAACCAGTGGAACAGCGTCGCCTCGCGGATCGGTTCGGTCGCGGCCGGGAAGACGGTGGACCGGATCCTGGTGGCGTACGACTCCCCCAAGGGCCCGGCGAAGTTCCGCGGCTGGCTGGACGACGTGTCGCTGAAGACCGTGGCGCCCGAGAAGCCGAAGGCGCATCTGTCCGACTACGCGTCGACGATCCGCGGCACCAACTCCAGCGGCGGCTTCTCGCGCGGCAACAACTTCCCCGCGACGGCCGTCCCGCACGGCTTCAACTTCTGGACGCCGGTGACCAACGCGGGCTCGCTCAGCTGGCTCTACGACTACGCGCGCTCCAACAACGCGGACAACCTCCCGACCATCCAGGCGTTCAGCGCGAGCCATGAGCCGAGCCCCTGGATGGGTGACCGGCAGACCTTCCAGGTGATGCCTTCGGCCGCGTCCGGCACCCCGGACACCGGCCGTGACGCACGCGAGCTCGCCTTCAGCCACGAGAACGAGATCGCGCGCCCGTACTACTACGGCGTCACCTTCGAGAACGGTCTCAAGGCCGAGATGGCGCCCACGGACCACGCGGCCGCCCTGCGGTTCACCTATCCCGGCGACGACGCGAGCGTCGTCTTCGACAACGTCACCGACCAGGCCGGGCTGACGCTCGACAAGGAGAACGGGATCGTCACCGGCTACTCGGACGTGAAGTCCGGGCTGTCTACGGGGGCGACGCGGCTCTTCGTGTACGGGGTGTTCGACGCGCCGGTGACGGAAGGAACCTCGGCCGGGGTCAAGGGCTATCTGAAGTTCGACGCCGGCGACGACCGGACCGTCACCCTGCGCCTCGCCACCTCGCTCATCAGCGTCGACCAGGCCAAGGACAACCTCCGCCAGGAGATCCCCGACGGCACGTCCTTCGACAAGGTCAAGTCGCGGGCGCAGCAGCAGTGGGACGACATCCTCGGCACGGTCGAGGTCGAGGGCGCGACGCCGGACCAGCTGACGACGCTGTACTCGAGCATGTACCGGCTGTACCTGTACCCCAACTCCGGCTTCGAGAAGGTCGGTTCGAAGTACCAGTACGCCTCGCCGTTCTCGCCGATGCCGGGTCCGGACACCCCCACCCACACCGGCGCGAAGATCGTCGACGGGAAGGTGTACGTCAACAACGGCTTCTGGGACACCTATCGGACGACCTGGCCGGCCTATTCGCTGCTGACACCCGGTCAGGCGGGTGAGATGGTCGACGGGTTCGTGCAGCAGTACAAGGACGGCGGCTGGACCTCGCGCTGGTCCTCGCCCGGGTACGCGGACCTGATGACCGGCACGTCCTCGGACGTGGCGTTCGCGGACGCGTACGTGAAGGGTGTCGACTTCGACGCGGAGTCGGCGTACGACGCGGCGGTCAAGAACGCGACCGTCGTCCCGCCCTCGTCCGGTGTGGGCCGCAAGGGCATGGCCACCTCGCCCTTCCTCGGCTACACGAGCACGGACACCCACGAGGGTCTGTCCTGGGCGCTGGAGGGCTATCTCAACGACTACGGCATCGCGAAGATGGGCGAGGCGCTCTACAAGAAGACCGGCGAGAAGCGCTACAAGGAGGAAGCCGCGTACTTCCTCAACCGGGCGCAGGACTACGTCAACCTCTTCGACTCTCAGGCCGGCTTCTTCCAGGGCAAGGACGCGACGGGCGACTGGCGGGTCGAGTCGTCCAAGTACGACCCGCGCGTGTGGGGTTACGACTACACCGAGACCAACGGGTGGGGGTACGCCTTCACCGCGCCGCAGGATTCGAAGGGTCTCGCGAATCTGTACGGCGGCCGGAGCGGCTTGGCCGAGAAGCTCGACACGTACTTCGCCACACCGGAGACGGCCTCGCCGGACTTCGTGGGCTCGTACGGCGGGGTCATCCATGAGATGACGGAGGCCCGTGACGTACGGATGGGCATGTACGGGCATTCCAACCAGGTGGCCCACCACGTGAATTACATGTACGACGCGGCGGGCCAGCCCTGGAAGACGCAGGAGAACGTCCGCGAGGTCCTCTCCCGCCTCTACACCGGCAGCGACATCGGGCAGGGCTATCACGGCGACGAGGACAACGGCGAGCAGTCGGCCTGGTACCTCTTCTCCTCGCTCGGCTTCTATCCGCTGGTGATGGGCAGCGGCGAATACGCCGTCGGCTCCCCGCTGTTCACCAAGGCGACGGTCCATCTGGAGAACGGCAAGGACCTCGTCGTCAAGGCGCCGAAGAACAGCGCGAAGAACGTGTACGTGCAGGGTCTGAAGGTCAACGGCAAGAAGTGGACGTCGACTTCGCTCCCCCACTCGCTCATCTCCAAGGGCGCGGTGCTGGAGTTCGACATGGGCCCGAAGCCGTCCTCGTGGGGCACCGGGAAGAACGCGGCGCCCGTGTCGATCACGAAGGACGACAAGGTGCCCGCGCCGCGCGCTGACGTCTTGAAGGGCGCGGGCGCACTGTTCGACAACACGTCGGCGACGGACGCGAGCGTCGAGTCGGTGGAGTTGCCGGTCACCGCGTCCAGCAAGGGAGTTCAGTACACGCTGACGTCCTCGGACCACGCCAAGGCCCCGACGGGCTGGGTCCTCCAGGGCTCGTCCGACGGCGCGAAGTGGACCGACCTGGACAAGCGCTCCGGCGAGTCCTTCACCTGGGACAAGCAGACCCGGGCGTTCTCGGTCGCGAAACCGGGCTCGTACACCCACTACCGCCTCGTCCTCGACGGTGCGGCGACGCTGGCGGAGGTGGAACTGCTGGCCTGACGGATACCCCCCACGGGAGAGGGGCGGTCGCGGAGTCCTGACTCCGCGGCCGCCCCTCAGCCATTGGCGTGGGTCAGTTCACCGCGAGGGTGAAGACGTGGAGATCGGTGTTGTCGGGCAGTTTCACGCTCTGGATGGTCTTGCCGGACGGGGCCTGGAAGGGCTTGGTGGCGAAGACGTACGTGGCCACCGGATCCTTGTCCGCGCCCGCGACGTTGCGGTACGCGGCCCTGGCGACGGTCTCGTTGTCGTACTGGACGGTGCCGCCTCCGCCGCCGACGGTCCAGTCGGTGAAGGAGAGGTCGACGGGGTCGGTGGTGCCGTCGGTGTAGGTGACGGTCGCCTTGGTCTGCTGGTTGCCGTTGACCGCGCTGCCGATGAACGACAACTGGCTTGCGGCTCGGGTGAGTTCGATGGTCTGGCCGGTCGCCGAGGCGTTGTCGGGACGGGCGGGCGGCGAGTCGGGCCAGGTGTAGGTGAGGCCGCCGGACAGCGTGCCCTGTTGGCCGGGTGTCAGACCCGCTGCGGCCAGCGCCTGGCGGGAGTAGCTCCAGCCGCCGCCGTCGTAGTCGGCCTCGTCGTGGTCGCCGGCGTCGTCCGAGACGCCGGTGTTGTTGTACGCGGCGAGGAGGGAGCCGGGGGCGGCGACGGTGAGGGCCACCGGCTGCCCGTACGAGGTGTCGGCCGACGTCACGGTGACCTTGACGTCGTAGAAGCCCTGTCTGGCGTCCGAGGCGGCGGACAGGGTGATCGCCTGTGCGCCGTCGACCACCGTTCCCTCGGCGGGTGTTGCCGTCACACCCTCCGGCACGTCCACCCGGAAGCGGACCTCGGGGCCCGCGCCGCCGCTGAGGGCGAGGGCGCGGATGTCGAGCTTCGTGCTGCCGCCGGGTGCGAGCGTCGCGGTGGTCGGGCCCACGCCGATCTGGTACGGCTGCTCGCCCTCGCGGAAGGAGGGCGGAGCGGCGGCCTCACTGCTGCCCCACTGCTTGTTGGCAGTGGCACCCAGCGTGTAGTCGAGCGTGCCGCCGTTGCGGACGAAGGACGCCGGGAGCCAGGCGCGGTCGCTGGAACGGCCGTTGACCTTCAGCGACTGCACGTACGGGGTGTCGGCGGCCGCGCCCGTGGCACGGATCTTGATGTCGGCGCCGCCCGGGCGGTCGATCTCGACACGCGGGAACAGCGGTGAGGACAGGGTGAGTTCGGCGCGGGACGGCACCTGGGGGTACATGCCGAGCGCGGAGAAGACGTACCAGGAGGACATGGCTCCGAGGTCGTCGTTGCCGGGGATGCCGCCCGGCTGTGTCGACCAGAGCTGGTTCATGGCCGCGCGGACGGTCTCCTGCGTCTTGTAGGGCGCGCCCGCGTACGCGTAGAGGTATGGCACGTTGGTCGAGGGCTCGTTGTCCAGCTCGGACTTGTCGCCGCCGCTGCCCGTGAAGGCCCAGCTGCCGTCGGCGTTGTGGAAGAAGGTGTCCAGGCGGTCCAGGGCCTTGTCCTTGCCGCCCATGGCCGCGAAGAGCCCGGCGGGGTTGTGCTGCACCATCCAGGTGTACTGGGCGGCCGTACCCTCGACGAAGCCGTTGCCGGTCGCCGGGGTGAAGCCGGTGACCCAGCTGCCGTCCGCCTTGCGGTTGGCGATGTAGCCGCCCGTCGGGTCGGCGGCGATGTTGAAGTTGTTCTGCCACCACTGGGAGCGGGTGGCGAAGTCGGCGGCCGTCTCCTTCTCCCCTGCCGCCGTGGCCAGTTGGGAGAGGGCGAAGTCGGCGCCGGACATCTCCAGGGTCTCGGCGGCGCCGCCCCAGGCGTTGGACACGGACGGCATGTAGTGCTGTTCCAGGTACTTGTCGAGGGAGGGTCGCTGGCCCACCGAGAGGACCGGCTTGCCCGCCGAGGAGAGGTCCTGCTCGGTCGGCACCGTCGCCGCCTTGACCAGCGAGTCGAGGGCGCCGCGCAGGTCGAAGTCCGTGCCGCCGAAGGCCCTGATGCCGGCGAGCGCGGCCGGTGAGGGGTCGCCGTTCATGACGTGCGTGCCGCTCGCTCCGTGCAGCCAGCGGTCCCAGATCCCGCCGTTCTGCCGGGCGAGTTCGAGCAGCGACTGCGCGATGTCGGAGCCGGTGTCCGGGCTGAGGAGGGTCAGCAGCTGGACCTGGGAGCGGTAGACGTCCCAGCCGGAGAAGGTGCCGTACTGGGCCTTGTGACCCTTGCTCACGACATGGACCTTCTCGTCGCTGCCTCTGTATCTGCGGTCGGCGTCACTGATGACGTTCGGGTGCAGGAGGGCGTGGTAGAGCGCGGTGTAGAAGGTGGTGCGGTCGGCGTCGGTGCCGCCGCCGACCTTGATGGCGTCGAGCTCGTCGCGCCAGGCCCGGTGGGCGGCGTCCTGGACGTCCGCGAATGTCCGGGTCGGTGGGTTCTCCGCGGCGAGGTTGGCCTTCGCGCCCGCCTGACTGACGTAGGAGATACCGACCTTGACGTTCACGGGGCCGACGCCGGGCTCGAACTCCACATAGCCGCCCGCGCCCTTGCCCGCGACCGGACGGCCGCCGGTGGTGAATCCGCCGGTTCCGCCGCTCGCCGCCGTGGTCCCCGGGCTCAGCTTGTCGTCCTGCCAGGTGCCGGTCGCCTTGAAGTCGCGGTCGAAGGTGGCGGTGAAGTAGAGGGTGTAGTAGGCGCGTTGACCCTCCGGGTCGAGGTATCCGCAGAAGTTCCCGGAGGTCACGGAGCCGGAGACCGTGCGGGTCGCCGGGTCGATGTGGACGTCCGAAGCCGTCGACCCCACCTCGGAGTTGGCGGTGCGGATCAGTAGGGAGGCGGGCTTGTCGGCGGGGTAGGTGAAGCGGCCCGAGCCCGTGCGGGTGGTCGCCGTGAGGTCGGCGGTGACGCCGGAGGCGAGGCCCACCTTGTAGTGGCCGGGCTCCGCGCTCTCGTCGGCGTGCGCGAAGTCGGCGGCGTACACCGCGTCCTTGGTGTCGCTCGCCGGGGAGGAGGTGACCTCGCCCGCGTACGGGAAGAAGGGAATGTCGCCGCTGCCGCCCGCGCAGCCCGTGCCGGACATGTGGGTGAGGCTGAAGCCGCGGATGCGGGTGGCGTCGTACTGGTAGCCGCCTGGCGCGGCCGTACTGGTGGCGCTTCCCCGGGTGTTCTCGGGGCTCCAGGAGAGCATGCCGAAGGGTGCGACGGCGCCGGGGAAGACATTGCCGCCGTTCTTGGTGCCGATGAGCGGGTCGACGTACGCGGTGGGGTCCCGGACGAGGTCCGGTGGTGCGGCGGTCGCGGCGAGCGCCGGGGTGGCGCCGCCGACCGTCAGAGCGACGGCCAGCAGGATGTAGGACGGACGGAAACGCATGACGCGGCCCCTCCTCCTTCGGACGGGTCGCGCACCACAGGTCGCACAAGCCGCAGGGACAGTAACGTGCGCCACGGGTACCACGGAAGACCGCGTACGGGGCCGCAGGCTCGCCCGGTGGGCACCCCGATGGCTCAGCGTGCGGGCGACCGCGGACCAACTGGCTTGACATCGTTGTCCGTTGAGGCGATAGAGTCATGCACAGACCATTCGACAACGTTGTCGCCCACCATGGTCGCCACAAGCCACGCACCAACCCGGGCCGGATTTCCCCCGACCGGCCCGGGCTCGCGGACCGGGTGAGTTCGTACCACCCACCCGGTCCGCCCTGAGCCGATCAACCGACCCGACAGGGAAGGGCGGTTGACGGATCGTCACCTGCGCCCTGGACGACGTACCCGAACGTCGCGCTCTCGCCCGGATCGAGCTCCCCGTTCCAGTCGGCGTTGTGCACCATCACCTCCTGGCCCTCGTACGTCGCGTTGCCGTTCCAGAGGCTGGCGACCGACTGCCCGCCCGGGAGGGTCCAGTCGACCATCCAGCCGAGCATCGGCACATCGCCGGTGTTGGTGACGGTCACCTCGGCCTGGTAGCCGCCGGACCAGCTGTTCGTCGTACGACGGGTCGCCGCGCACGCACCGGGCGGGGGCTCGGTCGGGTCGCCCGGGTCGTGGATGCCCGTCACCTCGCCGTTGCCGCCGTCGAAGACGACGTCGGAGCAGGAGTAGAAGGTCTCCGCGCTGTCCGAGCGCTGCCAGACCACGTAGACGATGTGGCGGCCCGACTTGCCCGCCGGAAGCGTCCCGGACCAGGAGTAGTTGGCCTCTACCGTGCCCGGACTGCCGTTCAGCGGCGGGTGGTCGACCGTGAGGAAGGGCGAGTCCTCCATGTCGTCCCACGTCAGCGTCTGTGTGGGATCGAAGCCGTCCTTGGTGATGTAGACGTAGAACCAACCGGGGTGCGCGGCCCAGGCGTTGTAGGAGAAGTCGACCGTCGCGCCGGAGGTCAGGTGCGTGAGCGGCCAGTCGTCGCGCGGCTGGTTGAAGCCCGTGAAGTTGGTGTTGCCGCCGCTGCACAGCTCGCCGTCCGGGACGAAGCCGCGGGTGCGCCCTGCGCCGTCCGAGCGGAGCACCGAGAACCAGTTGTAGAACGGCGTGGTGCCGCTCACCTGCTGCGCAGCCTTGCAGGCCGGGTTCACGGGCTTGATCTCGCCGGTGTCGGTCAGCCCGTCCTGCCAGCACAGGAAGGTGCGACTGGCCGGCTTCATGGGGGTGCCGTGGGCTTCGGCCTCGCCGCCCGCGGTGACGACCAGGCCGAGCGCCGGGACGGTGGCGAGGAGGGCGAGCAGGACCAGGAGGACCGCTCTGCGGCGGGTGGACAGCGGTAATCGCGTCGCACGTGCAGGCATGAGCATGACAAGAGCCCCTTTGCTCAGTGTCGTGTGGGGTCCGGATGGGGTGGGAGCGACTCCGCGGCGGGTTCCGGTCCACCATGATGGGAGCGCTCCCACCCCATTCGGAAGTTAGCGCGCACGGGAACCTCTGTAAACGCCTCGCGCACAACGGCCGCACCCGCACACAGGCGGGCGCGGCCGTCACTGCACCTCCGCTACGGGCGGCCGCGCGCCGACGACTCCCGAGCAGTCACCTGAGCGGCATCCGAAGAGAACGCAGCGACACGGTCGGGCCCCGCGGACGGGAGTTGGGCGACCGGACCCGACTCGGCCGGGACCAGCGCCGGGCGACCCGCGGGCGGCAGCACGATCGCGAACTCCGTGTGCCCCGGCTCGCTCTGGACCTCGATCAGGCCTCCGTGTGCCGCCGTGATGGCCTCGACGATGGCGAGCCCGAGTCCGGAGCCGCCGTCCGCCGGTCCGCTGCGGGCGCGGGAGACATCACCCCGGGTGAAGCGCTCGAAGACGGTGGGGAGCAGGTGCGGCGGGATACCGGGGCCGTCGTCGCGTACGCGGATGGTGCAGTACGCCTCCGTGGCCTCCACCGAGGCTGTGACGGTGGTGCCAACAGGCGTGTGCACACGGGCGTTGGCCAACAGGTTGGCCAACACCTGATGCAGGCGCGCCTCGTCCCCGATGACGAGGGCCGGGGAGTCCAGGAGCAGCGCCAGCTGCCAGTGGTGGCTGTCCCCGGCCGCGCGCGCGTCCCAGACCGCCTCCGCGACGAGAGCGGCGAGGTCCACTTCGGCGGACTCCAGGGGCCGCCCCTCGTCGAGCCGGGCGAGCAGCAGCAGGTCCTCGACGAGTCCGGTCATCCGCGCCGACTCGGCGGAGACCCGCCGCCAGGCCAGGGTGGGTTCGATCCGCTCGGTGCCGCGGTTCATCAGTTCCGCGTATCCGGCGATCGACGCGAGCGGTGTACGGAGTTCATGGCTGGCGTCGGCCAGGAAGCGGCGCATGCGTTCCTCGCTGCGCTGGCGTTCGGTGAGCGAGGACTCGACGTGGTCGATCATGCGGTTGAGGGCGGCGCCGACCTGGCCGGCCTCGCTGCCGGGGTCGGTGTCGCGTTCGGGCACCCGGATCAGGCCGATGACCTCGCCGTGTCCGAGCGGTGAGCGGGAGACCTCGACCGCGGTGGCCGCGACCCGCCCCAGCGGGCGCAGCTGGCGCCGGATGACAACGGCGCAGACGCAGCCGGCGACGGCGAGACCCGCGGCGGCCACGACGGCCTCGACCAGCACCAGACCGCTGATCATGTCCTGTACGTCGGCCATCGGGAGGCCGGTGAGCACGGGATTCCCGTCGGCCTGGAGGGCGGTGACCCGGTAGGTGCCGAGGCCGGGGACGGTGCGGGTGTGCAGCGAGCCGTCGGCCGTGATGCCGTCGAGGGCGTCGCGCTGGGCGTCGGTGAGGGTCTGCTGGGTGCCGTCGCTGGTCACCACCTCGGCGGCGACGACGTTCCCGGCGCTGTCGAGCCGGGCACCGACGGTACCGACGGCCTGCCCCTGTTCCCCGAGGAACGCGAGGCCCGTGCCGACGTCCGGTCCGACCTGGACTCCGCCCTGGCTGCGCTCGGCGGTGTCGCTGACCCGCTGGTCGAGGTGGTCGAGCAGACTGGCGCGCTGGGCGAAGACCGTGGTGAGCGCCATGGCCACGTACACGGCGACGAGCGTGGCGCCGATGAACACCAGCAGCCGGGTGCGCAGGGACTTCCCCCGCAGCCGGGCCCAGAGCGAGCGGCGCCGCGAACGGGAGCTCATCTCCTGTCCTCCGGCGGCCTGATGGCGTACCCGACCCCGCGCACGGTGTGGATCATGGGTGCGCGGCCCTTGTCGAGCTTCCGGCGCAGGCTCGATATGTACACCTCGATCAGGTTTCCGCCGCCGTCGAAGGAGCTGCTCCACACGTGGTCGAGGATCTGGGCCTTGCTGAGCACCTGGCGCGGGTGGCTCAGCAACAGGCTGAGCAGGTCGAACTCCTTGGCGGTGAGCTGGACCGGCGTACCGTCGCGGTGCACCTCGCGGGTGTCCTCGCTCAGCACCAGGTCGCCGAGGACACGTGCGGACCCCTCGGACCGGTCCTCCTCCGCGCCGGAGCGCCGCAGCAGTCCACGCAGCCGCAGGACGACCTCCTCCAGCGAGAAGGGCTTCGTCACATAGTCGTCGGCGCCCGCCTCGAGGCCGTCGAGGCGGTACTCCAGCGAGTCCCGGGCGGTCAGCATGAGAACGGGCAGCTTGGGCCTCTCGTGCCGCAGCCGCCGCAGGACCTGGATTCCGTCCAGGTCGGGCAGCATTCCGTCGAGGACGACGGCATGCGGGGCGCAGCCGCGCGCGACGCGCAGCGCGCTCTCCCCGTCGGCCGCCGGATAGGGCCGCCAGCCCGCCTCCGTGACGGCCACGGAGAGCAGTTCCGTGAGGCCGGGTTCGTCATCGACGATCAGCACGCGCACACGGTCGCTTCGGGTGCCAGACATGTGACGATCCTGTCCCGGTCTGCTGGGGGAATCCTGTGTTCCGCCTGAGATGTGCCCATGTCCCGAAGGCGAGGTACGGGGGAAATGGCCGAGGGCCGCACCCCCGTTCCCGGGGATGCGGCCCTCAACTGCCTTACCTGGCCGCTTACTTGTCCGCTTACTTGCGGATCAGGCTGCGCAGCACGTACTGCAGGATGCCGCCGTTGCGGTAGTAGTCGGCCTCACCGGGGGTGTCGATGCGGACGACCGCGTCGAACTCCACACCGGTGTCGGTGGTGACCTTGACCGTACGGGGGGTGGTGCCGTCGTTCAGCTCGGTGATGCCGGCGAAGGAGAAGGCCTCCTCGCCGGTCAGGCCGAGGGACTCGGCGGACTGGCCCGCCGGGTACTGCAGCGGGATGACGCCCATGCCGATGAGGTTCGAGCGGTGGATGCGCTCGTAGGACTCGGCGATGACGGCCTTGACGCCGAGCAGCGCGGTGCCCTTGGCGGCCCAGTCGCGGGACGAGCCGGAGCCGTACTCCTTGCCGGCCAGGATGACCAGCGGGGTGCCCTGCGCGATGTAGTTGCGCGAGGCGTCGTAGATGAAGGAGACCGGAGCACCCTCGACGGTGAAGTCGCGGGTGTAGCCGCCCTCGGTGCCCGGTGCGACCTGGTTGCGCAGGCGGATGTTGGCGAAGGTGCCGCGGATCATGACCTCGTGGTTGCCTCGGCGCGAGCCGTAGGAGTTGAAGTCACGCCGCTCGATGCCGTGCTCGGTGAGGTACTTGCCCGCCGGGGTGTCGGCCTTGATGGCGCCGGCCGGGGAGATGTGGTCGGTGGTGACCGAATCGCCCAGCTTGGCGAGCACGCGGGCACCGGTGATGTCGGTGACCGGGGACGGCTCGTGGGCCATGCCCTCGAAGTACGGGGGCTTGCGGACGTAGGTGGACTGCGGGTCCCACTCGAAGGTGTTGCCGGTCGGGATCGGCAGCGCCTGCCACTGGGCGTCGCCCGCGAAGACGTCGGCGTAGGACTTGTTGAACATGTCCTCGCCGATGGCGTTCGCCACGACGTCGTTGACCTCGGCCTCGGTGGGCCAGATGTCTTCGAGGTAGACCGGCTTGCCGTCCTGGTCGGTGCCGAGCGCGTCCTTGGTGATGTCCACCTTCATGGAGCCCGCGAGCGCGTAGGCGACGACCAGCGGCGGGGAGGCCAGGTAGTTCATCTTGACGTCGGGGTTGATCCGGCCCTCGAAGTTGCGGTTGCCGGAGAGCACCGAGGTGACGGCCAGGTCGTGCTCGTTGACCGCCTTGGAGACCTCCTCGGGCAGCGGGCCCGAGTTGCCGATGCAGGTGGTGCAGCCGTAGCCGACGAGGTTGAAGCCGACCTTGTCGAGGTAGGGGGTGAGCCCCGCCTTGTCGAAGTAGTCGGTGACGACCTTGGAACCCGGGGCGAGCGTGGTCTTGACCCACGGCTTGCGGGTCAGGCCCTTCTCCACGGCCTTCTTCGCGACGAGCGCGGCGGCGACCATGACGTACGGGTTCGAGGTGTTGGTGCAGGAGGTGATCGCGGCGACGGTGACGGCGCCGTGGTCGATCTCGTAGGTCGAACCGTCGGGGGCCGTGACCGTGGTCGGGCGGGTCGGTACGCCGTTGGCGCTGGCCGGGGCGTCGGAGGCCGGGAAGGACTCCTTGCCCGCCTCGTCGTCGTCCTCGACGTAGTTGCGGACGTCCTGCGCGAACTGCTGCGAGGCGTTGGCGAGGATGATCCGGTCCTGCGGGCGCTTCGGTCCCGCGATCGACGGCACGACCGTGGAGAGGTCGAGCTCCAGCTTCTCGGAGAAGTCGGGCTCGGCGGCCGGGTCGAGCCAGAGGCCCTGCTCCTTGGCGTACGCCTCGACGAGCGCGACCTGCTGGGCGTCGCGGCCGGTCAGGCGCAGGTACTTCAGGGTCTCGTCGTCGATCGGGAAGATCGCGGCGGTGGAGCCGAACTCCGGCGACATGTTGCCGATGGTGGCGCGGTTCGCGAGGGAGGTGGCGGCGACGCCCTCGCCGTAGAACTCGACGAACTTGCCGACCACGCCGTGCTTGCGCAGCATCTCGGTGATCGTGAGCACCAGGTCGGTGGCGGTCGTGCCGGCCGGCAGCTCACCGGTGAGCTTGAAGCCGACGACGCGCGGGATGAGCATCGAGACGGGCTGACCGAGCATCGCGGCCTCGGCCTCGATACCGCCGACGCCCCAACCCAGGACGCCCAGGCCGTTGACCATCGTGGTGTGCGAGTCGGTGCCGACGAGCGTGTCGGGGTACGCCTGGCCCTTGCGGACCATGACCGTGCGCGCCAGGTGCTCGATGTTGACCTGGTGGACGATGCCGGTGCCCGGCGGGACGACCTTGAACTCGTCGAAGGCGGTCTGGCCCCAGCGCAGGAACTGGTAGCGCTCCTTGTTGCGGCCGTACTCCAGCTCGACGTTCTGCGCGAAGGCGTCGTTCGTGCCGAACTTGTCGGCGATCACGGAGTGGTCGATGACCAGCTCGGCCGGCGCCAGCGGGTTGATCTTCGCCGGGTCACCGCCGAGCTCCTTGACGGCCTCACGCATGGTCGCGAGGTCCACGACACAGGGCACGCCGGTGAAGTCCTGCATGATCACGCGGGCGGGCGTGAACTGGATCTCCTGGCTGGGCTGCGCCTGGGAGTCCCAGTTGCCGATGGACCGGATGTGGTCGGCGGTGATGTTCGCGCCGTCCTCGGTGCGGAGGAGGTTCTCCAGCAGCACCTTCAGGCTGTACGGAAGGCGAGCCGAGCCTTCCACCTTGTCCAGCCGGAAGATCTCGTACGACTCGTCGCCCACCCGCAGCGTGCTGCGGGCGTCGAAGCTGTTCGCCGACACGACAGTCTCCTTCATGCATATATGTGCGCTTGCTACCGCATCCTGCCGCCACGGCGTCTCGACGATCCGCTAAGGTAAGGCTAAGTTAGGTATGCCTTACTGGGGTGGCGGCTTTCGGTGCGCCTCGGCAGATATCTCGATGTCGAGATAACTCTAGTACATGGGCGCGGGCTGGTCATGCCCGGCCTCCTTCGGGGTACCCGGTGTGGACCGGGAACCACCCGGCGTAATCGCCACAAGAGGGGGCACCCATGCCACTCACGTTCCGCAAGAGTTTCCGCATCCTTCCCGGGGTACGGCTGAACATCAACCGCCGCTCACTGTCCATCACCACCGGCGAGGGCCGCGGTCCGCGACACACGCGCAGCACCACCGGGCGCCGGACCACGTCGCAGAATCTGCCGGGCCCCTTCGGGTGGCGGCGCACCAGGCAGAGCCGGCGGGACCACTGACTGCGAGCCGGGCGGGGGCCGAACTCCCCCGCCCCCGGCCCGCGATGAGGCCGACACCCGGATGGGCGCGCTCCGTTTCTCTTTATCTCACAGGAGATATACGGTCGCGCCATGGCAGACGACTACCTCGTACGCATCGGCAAGCTCATCCGTGACGCCCGGCAGCACCGGGGCTGGACACAGTCGCAACTTGCCGAGGCGCTCGGCACCAGTCAGAGTGCCGTCAATCGCATCGAACGCGGCAACCAAAACATCAGCCTTGAGATGATCGCCCGAATCGGTGAAGCCCTGGACAGTGAGATCGTCTCTCTGGGCTATGCGGGTCCGATGCATCTGCGCGTGGTCGGCGGACGTCGTCTGTCCGGTTCGATCGACGTCAAGACCAGTAAGAACGCGTGTGTTGCGCTGCTGTGCGCGACGCTGCTCAACAAGGGGCGCACGGTGCTGCGCCGGGTCGCCCGCATCGAAGAGGTGTACCGCCTTCTGGAGGTACTCGGTTCGATCGGCGTCCGCACCCGCTGGATCAACGACGGCGTCGACCTGGAGATCGTGCCCCCGTCCGAGCTGGACATGGAGTCGATCGACGCCGAGGCCGCCGTCCGTACGCGGTCCATCATCATGTTCCTCGGGCCGCTGCTGCACCGCATGGACCGCTTCAAGCTGCCGTACGCGGGCGGTTGCGACCTGGGGACGCGGACGATCGAGCCGCACATGATCGCGCTGCGCCGCTTCGGGCTCGACATCGCGGCGACCGAGGGGATCTACCACGCGCAGGTGGACCGCTCGGTCTCCCCCGGCCGCCCGATCGTGCTGACCGAGCGCGGCGACACGGTGACCGAGAACGCGCTGCTCGCCGCCGCCCGCCACGACGGCGTGACCGTCATCCGCAACGCCTCCTCCAACTACATGGTCCAGGACCTGTGCTTCTTCCTGGAGGCCCTGGGCGTACGGGTCGAGGGCATCGGCACCACGACGCTCACCGTGCACGGCGTGCCGAACATCGACGTCGACGTGGACTACTCGCCCTCCGAGGACCCGGTCGAGGCGATGAGCCTGCTCGCCGCCGCGGTCGTCACCGAGTCCGAGCTGACGGTGTGCCGGGTGCCGATCGAGTTCCTGGAGATCGAGCTCGCGGTCCTGGAGGAGATGGGCCTCGATCACGACCGTACGGCCGAGTACTTCGCGGACAACGGCCGTACGCGCCTGATCGACCTCACCGTCCGGCCCTCCAAGCTGGAGGCGCCGATCGACAAGATCCACCCGATGCCGTTCCCCGGCCTGAACATCGACAACGTCCCGTTCTTCGCGGCCATCGCGGCCTCCGCGCAGGGCAAGACGCTGATCCACGACTGGGTCTACGACAACCGCGCGATCTACCTCACGGACCTGAACCGCCTCGGCGGCCGGCTCCAACTCCTCGACCCGCACCGGGTCCTGGTCGAGGGCCCGACCCGCTGGCGCGCCGCCGAGATGATGTGCCCGCCCGCGCTGCGCCCCGCCGTGGTCGTCCTCCTCGCCATGATGGCGGCCGACGGCACCTCCGTCCTGCGGAACGTGTACGTCATCAACCGCGGCTACGAGGACCTGGCCGAGCGGCTCAACTCGATCGGGGCGCAGATCGAGACGTTCCGGGACATCTGAGCAGGGTGGCCGTCCTGGGCGGGTTCAGTGGAGGGTGCCGAGGAGTCCCACGTGGAAGGGCTGGAGCTCCTCGGTCCGGCCGTCCAGGATCTTCGTGATCCACTCGGGGTCGCCCAGCAGGGCGCGTCCGATGGCCACCAGGTCGAACTCGTCGCGCTCCATCCGGTCGAGCAGCGCGTCGATGCCGGTGACCGAACCCGGCTTCCCCTGGAACACGTCGATGAACTCGTTGTCGAGGCCCACCGATCCGACGCTGATCGTGGGCCTGCCCGAGACCTTCTTCGTCCAGCCCGCGAGGTTGAGCTCGGATCCCTCGAACTCGGGCAGGTGAAAACGCCGGGTCGAGCAGTGGAAGGCGTCCACCCCCGCGTCCGACAGCGGGGCGAGCAGGGTTTCGAGTTCCTGCGGCGACCGGGCGAGCCTGGCCTGGTAGGCGCCCACCTTCCACTGCGAGAACCGGAAGGTGATGGGAAAGTCCGGGGCGACCGCCGCACGGCAGGCGGCGACGATCTCGGCGGCGAAGCGGGCACGGGCGCCGAGGTCACCGCCGTACGCGTCGGTACGGCGGTTGGTCCGCTCCCAGAGGAACTGGTCGATCAGATAGCCGTGGGCCGCGTGCACCTCGATGCCGTCGAAGCCGGTCCGCTCGGCGGCCGCGGCGGATTCGGCGTAGGCGGTGACGACTTCGTCGATGTCTGCCCGCGTCATGGCCCGGCCCGTCGGCGTGCCGTCGACCCCGATGCCGGAGGGGCCGATGCTCGGGGCCTCGGGCACCGGAGGGGATCCGGCCTTCCGGTCCAGGCCCAGGTGCCACAGCTGCGACAGGATCCTCCCGCCCGCGCCGTGCACCGCCTCCGTCACCCCGGCCCAGCCGGCCAGGGCCTGTTCGCCGTGCATACGGGGGACGCGGTCGCTTGAGCCCGCCGAGTCATGGCCGACGTACGTCCCCTCGGTGATGACCAGACCGGCGCCGCCCGACGCGCGCCGCGCGTAGTACGCCGCCACGTCGTCGCCCGGCACGCCGCCGGGTGAGAACTCCCGGGTCATCGGCGCCATCACGATCCGGTTGGGGAGGGTGAGGCCGCCCAGGGAGAAGGGGCGCAGCAGGACTTCCCTGGCGCGCTCGGCGGGGGTGGTCGGCATCAGAAGGGTCTGCTTTCGGTCGGGGCGCGGGGCGCCGGTGTCTTACGGGATCAGGACGATGAGGAGTCAGTCCGCGGACGTCGCGGGGATCTGGACATGCTCTGAACTCCCCGCCAGTCCTGGCGACTTGGCGGCAGGAGTCCCTCGGACGAACCAGGCGAGGGCGAAGGCGGCGGCGGAGAGCAGGGCGGTGCCGATGAGGACGCCGTGCAGACCGCTGGTGAAGGCCTCCTGGAAGGCACCGCGCAGTCGCGCGGGCATCCCGTCGACCGAGGACGGGGTCAACTCGCCGCCGGAGGTGAGTTGTTCGGCGGTGCGCTCGCCGAGCCGGTCGGTGAGTTCGCCCGTCATCCGCCCGAGGTGCACGGCGCCGAGCGCGGCGACACCGAGCGAGCCGCCGATGATGCGCAGCAGCGTGACCGTCCCGGTGGCGGCGCCCATGTCGCGCGGGGGTGCCGTGTTCATCGTGGTGAGCAGCGTGCTCTGCATCAGCATGCCGACGCCGATGCCGAGGACCAGGGTGAGGGCCGAGGCCGCGAACACCGGGGTGTCCGTGTCGAGCAGGAGCAGCAGCAGCGCGCCGGTGACCGTGACGGCCCCGCCGGTGATCGGGACGACCCGGTCCAGGCCGCCCCGGTCCATCAGCCGCCCGGTGGTCAGCTGCGCCGCCAGCATGCCCGTCATCAGGGGCAGGATCTGCATGCCGCTGACGGTGGCGGTGGAGCCCTGCACGAACTGCATGTACTGGGGAAGGTAGTTGATCACCGAGATCAGTACGGCACCGGCCAGGAAGCTGAGTGCCTGGGCCAGGGCGAAGTCACGGCTGCGGAACAGCCGCGGCGGGATGACGGGTTCCGCCGCACGCTGTTCCACCCGGACGAATCCGGCGAGGGCCGCGGCGGCGACCAAGGCGAGCAGCACGGTCTGCGCCGATCCCCAGCCGTAGCGGGCGCCTGCCCAGCCGGCCAGCAGGGTGAGCGCCAGGATCGCGGTGGTCAGCAGCGCCGTGCCGGGATAATCGATCCGTCCGCCGGTGCGCTCCTTCGGCAGCCGTACGCCCTTGGCGACCGCGAACAGCGCGACCATGCCGAAGGGCACGTTGACGTAGAACACCCAGCGCCAGTCGAGGACTTCGGTGATGAAGCCGCCGAGCAGCGGTCCGCCGACGAAGGCGACCGGCAGCATCACGCCGACCATCGACTGGACGCGGCCGCGCTCGTGCGCGGGGACCAGTACGCCGATGACCGACAGCGCGCCGACCATGAGTCCGCCGGCGCCCAGGCCCTGGACGGCGCGGAAGGCGATGAGCTGTGCCATGTCCTGGGCGAGTCCGCACAGGACGGTGCCGACCAGGAAGAGCAGCACGGACCACATGTAGGCGCCCTTGCGGCCCTTGAGGTCGCCGAGTTTGCCCCAGATCGGGGTGGCGGCGGCCATGGTGAGCATGTACGACGTGACGGACCAGGTGTAGTGGTCCAGGCCGCCGAGGTCGCCGACGATGGTCGGCAGGGCGATGCCGACGATCTGTCCGTCGAGGGTGCCCAGGAAGATGCCGAGCATGAGCCCGAAGAGGCCGAGGTGAGGCAGCTTCGAAGGGGGCTGCGTGAGCGCCGTGTCGCCGGTCATGGCTGTGCTCGCTTCAGCCGGCGTACGGGCGGGCGGCGCGGGCGTCCCGAAGTGCCTTTCCCCACCAGGCCAGTTGGTCGAGCAGGACCTTGGCCGCGCCGTCGCACTCCGGGTCGAGGGGCTTGCCGTCCGGGCCGAACTTGTCTCCGTAGTTGTGGAAGCTGACCGTGTTGCGGATCGTCGTGGCGTGCAACTCGGCGAGGACGAGCCGTAGTTGCTCGACCGCGCGCAGGCCTCCCGAGATGCCGCCGTAGGAGACGAAGGCGACGGGCTTGGCGTGCCACTGCGTGTTGTGCCAGTCGATCGCGTTCTTCAGGGCCGCCGGATAACTGTGGTTGTACTCCGGGGTGATGATGACGAAGGCGTCGGCGGCCTCCAGGCGCGGGGCGACCGCACCGAGCAACGACAGGTCCTCGTCCGGCAGTTGCTGCCCGAAGGACGGCATGACGGTCGGCAGGGGCGTCTCGACCAGGTCAACGAGATCGACTTCCATGTCCTTGCGCTGGGCGATCCGGTCCTGCAGCCAGTCGGCCACCACCGGCCCGAAGCGTCCGTTCCTGGTGCTGCCGACGAGGGCCGCCACCTGCAGAGGGCTGTCGTTCAGGTCACTCATGCGGAACTCCTGGAAGTGTACGGCGTATCATTGGAGATACAACGTACACAGCAGTGTGTACGTTGTCCACTGCTGGTACGTTGTACACAAACCCGGCACCGGAAGGAGCCCCGCCCATGCCCGCTCGGAGGAAAGAGGAGAAGCAGGTGACGCCGGAGCCGTCCGGACCCAGGGAGAGCGCCTCCCTGTGGGAGCGCCTCGACCGCCCGGCGCCCGCGCCTCGCTCCACGCTCACCCCGCAGCGCATCGCCGCGGCCGCTGTGGCGATCGCAGACACGGAAGGCCTCGACGCCGTCACCATGCGGCGCCTCGCGGCCGATCTGGGGGTCGCACCGATGGCGGCGTACCGCTATGTGTCCGGCAAGGACGAGCTGCTCGAGCTGATGGTCGACCACGTCTACGGCGAGCTGGCGCTGCCCGAGGAGGCCAAGGACTGGCGGGAGGTCATGCGGGGGCTCGCCCTGCGCACCAGGACCATGCTCCTCGGGCATCCCTGGGTGACCCGCACGGCGGTGGTCACGCTGACCCCGAACCAACTGGCCGTACCCGAACGGGCCCTGTCCGCGCTCGACGGGCTCGGCCTGGACGCCGACACGATGATGGCGGTCTGCCGCACGGTCGACTCCTATGTGCAGGGCGCCGTGGGCTTCGAGATCGGCCTCAGCGAACTGCTGCGGGAGCAGGGCTGGTCCAGCACGAACGAGGCGCGCACCGGTCTGGCACCGCGCATGACGTGGCTGATGGGCACCGGCCGCTACCCGACGTACGAGCGCTATCTCCGGGAGGCGACCCGCAAGGACGACCTGGAGTGGCAGTTCGAGACCGGCCTCGATTCGGTCCTCGACGGGATCGCCGCGCGCCTGGGCATCTGAATTCGCGTCACTTCGGCGGCGTGGACGGCCATCGAGCAGCACGGCAGGGGCGACCTCGCCGCACTGCTCGCCGGTCGCGGCAGCTGGACCCTGCTCAGCTCTCGGTGAGCGTGATGTCCTGCTCCTGCCTCGCGTGGAAGTTCGGCAGCGGCAGGCCGCCCGGGCCGGGGCTCAGTTCCATCAGGGTGGCCTCGACGTGGGCGGCGCCCGGAGTGAGGGTGCCGGGCGTGCGCTTCTCCGAGTTGGTCCAGTTGTGCACCGCGCCGTCGCAGACCGCCGAGGTGCCGCCGATGCCCTGGCGCACCCGGGGGTCGCCCTGCGAGACCGAGGAGGACACGAACACGGGGCCGGAACTGCTCAGGCAGCGGTAGGTGCCGGAGAGGGTGATGGTTCCGTCGGCCGCGACCCGACCGGTGGGGTCGACGGTCAGCTGGTCGTACGGTCCGGACTGCGCAACGGCGGACGGGGCGGCGAGCAGGAGCAGCGCGGCGGCGGTTGCCGCGCCGAGGACCTGGCGCACGGACATGGGGATACCTCCTGGAACGGGGCCTGAAAAAGGGGCCTGGAAAAGGGCGCTCCACAGGTACCGGTCCACGCCCCGGAAGCCGGCGTCCGGCACCCCGAGGGCCCTGATCATCACTCCTTTGGTGGCGGATCCGCACCGTCCGTCTTGGGGACGTCCAAGTGTTGTCCGCGTGTTGTCACGCTTCACGGCCCGCTGTTCCGATGAGTTCGCCGCGCGCGCATGGTCTATGTATGCGAGGACGGCGACGACGCCGTCGGCACTCATCGCATACGACGTGGAGGTGCGCCATGTGTTCACACCAGTCTTCGTCCCCTTCCGCTTCCGCGGACAGCAACGCCCCGCACATCGTGGCGGCCCACCCCGAGCAGGGCTGGAACCTCCTGTGCAACGGCGCGATCGTCTTCGACGACACCGGCGAACTGCACCCCGACGGCAGCGTGGTCGCTCCCCGCCGGGTGTTCGTCGAGCAGCTGGCCGTCGCGGCCTGATCCCGTTCTCCGCCGGCCGGGTCCGGCGCCTGCACGGTGAGCCCGTCGAGCTCGACCGGATCCACCTGCGGCGATCCCAAGTGATCTTCGCGGACTAGAGTGATCAACGTGTCAGAGCAGCACGCACCACGGTCCCTCATCGTCACGTTCTACGGCGCGTACGGCCGCTTCATGCCCGGCCCGGTGCCGGTGTCCGAGTTGATCCGGCTCCTCGCCGCGGTCGGCGTGGACGCGCCCTCCGTACGGTCGTCCGTCTCGCGGCTCAAACGTCGCGGCCTGCTGGAACCGGTGCGTACGGCGGCGGGCGCGGCCGGGTACGCGCTGTCGCCCGACGCGCGGCAACTGCTCGACGACGGCGACCGGCGGGTGTACGCGACGGAGCCTCCCAAGGACGACGGCTGGGTACTCGCCGTCTTCTCCGTTCCGGAGTCCGAACGGCAGAAACGACATGTGCTGCGCTCGCGGCTCGCAGGTCTGGGTTTCGGAACGGCGGCCCCCGGGGTGTGGCTCGCCCCGGCCCGGCTCCACGAAGAGGCGCGGCACACGCTGGAGCGGCTGCGGCTCGACCCGTACGTGGAGCTCTTCCGCGGGGAGCATCTGGGCTTCGCCGCGACGGCGGACGCGGTGGCGCGCTGGTGGGACCTCACCTCGATCGCCAAGCAGCACGAGGAGTTCCTCGACGAGCACGCGCACGTGCTGCACGACTGGGAGCGGCGCGCGGACACCCCGCCGGAGGCGGCGTACCGCGACTATCTGCTCGCCCTGGACTCCTGGCGCCACCTCCCGTACACGGACCCTGGGCTGCCTACCGCCCTGCTTCCGCAGGACTGGCCCGGCGCGCGCTCGGCCGCCGTCTTCCGGGCGCTGCACGAGCGGTTGCGGGACGCGGGGGCGGTTTTCGCCGACGTACCCGGGCGGGTCTAGGCGCCGGCTCCCGCATGCCGGAAAGCGGCATAAGCGTCAACTTCGGTACGCAGGGACGCCTGTGGCATGTGATCTCAGTTACAACATCAGTCACTAAGACAACCCTCAGCCTCTTCCTTACCTCTTCTCATGTTCCTTACCTAGCGTCGTGAGCCGCACGACGCCAGGACAGGAAGAGGACTGCACGTATGACCAACACGGCAAGGGCTCAGGGAGCCACCGTCTGGCTCACGGGCCTGCCGAGTGCCGGCAAGACCACCATCGCCGGCATTCTGGGCAACCGCCTGAAGGCCGAGGGGCACCGCGTGGAGGTTCTCGACGGTGACGAGGTGCGCCGTTTCCTCTCCGCAGGCCTCGGCTTCTCCCGCGAGGACCGCAACACGAACGTCCAGCGCATCGGCCTGGTCGCCGAGGTGCTCGCGCGCAACGGCGTGCTCGCCGTGGTCCCCGTCATCGCGCCGTACGCCGACAGCCGCGAGGCCGTCCGCAAGCGGCACGAGGCGAGCGGGACGCCGTACGTCGAGGTGCATGTCGCCACCCCGGTCGAGGTGTGCAGCGAGCGCGATGTGAAGGGGCTGTACGCCCAGCAGGCCGCGGGCCGGCTCACCGGCCTGACCGGCATCGACGATCCCTACGAGCCGCCGATAGACCCGGCGCTCACGCTGGAGACGCACCTGCAGACCCCGGAGGAGTCCGCGGCCTCGGTGCACGCGGTGCTCGCGGCGAGGGGGATCCTGTGACCTCGGCAACGGCTGAGCGGTCCTTCACGCTCTCGCATCTGGACGCTCTGGAGTCCGAGGCGGTGCACATCTTCCGCGAGGTGGCGGGTGAGTTCGAGCGGCCGGTGATCCTCTTCTCCGGCGGCAAGGACTCCATCGTCATGCTGCACCTCGCCCTCAAGGCCTTCGCACCCGCCGCGATCCCCTTCACGCTCCTGCACGTCGACACCGGACACAACTTCCCCGAAGTCCTGGAATACCGCGACCGCGTCGTCGCCGAACACGGCCTTCGCCTCCACGTCGCCTCCGTCCAGGACTACATCGACCGCGGCCTGCTCCGCGAACGCCCCGACGGCACCCGCAACCCCCTCCAGACCGTCCCCTTGACGGAGAAGATCCAGTCCGAACGCTTCGACGCCGTCTTCGGCGGCGGACGCCGCGACGAGGAAAAAGCCCGTGCCAAGGAACGCGTCTTCTCCCTCCGCGACGAGTTCTCCCAGTGGGACCCCCGCCGCCAGCGCCCCGAACTCTGGCAGCTCTACAACGGCCGCCACGCACCCGGGGAACACGTCCGCGTCTTCCCTCTCTCCAACTGGACCGAACTCGACGTCTGGCAGTACATCGCCCGCGAAGGGATCGAGCTGCCCGAGATCTACTTCGCCCACGAGCGTGAGGTCTTCAAGCGGTCCAACATGTGGCTCACCGCGGGAGAGTGGGGCGGCCCCAAGGACGGCGAGACCGTCGAGAAGCGACAGGTCCGCTACCGCACCGTCGGCGACATGTCCTGCACCGGCGCCGTCGACTCCGACGCCACCACACTCGAAGCCGTCATCACCGAGATCGCCGCCTCCCGCCTCACCGAACGCGGCGCCACCCGCGCCGACGACAAAATGTCCGAGGCCGCGATGGAAGACCGCAAGCGCGAGGGGTACTTCTAACCATGACCAGCACCACCACCGCCATGGTTGGCGCACCCACCACCATCGACACGCTGCGCTTCGCGACAGCCGGTTCCGTCGACGACGGCAAGTCCACCCTCGTCGGACGCCTGCTGCACGACTCCAAGTCGGTCCTGACCGACCAGCTGGAGGCCGTCGAACGCGTCTCCCAGAGCCGCGGCCAGGACGCCCCCGACCTCGCCCTCCTCACCGACGGCCTGCGCGCCGAACGCGAGCAGGGCATCACCATCGACGTCGCCTACCGCTACTTCGCCACACCCCGCCGCCGGTTCATCCTGGCCGACACCCCCGGGCACGTGCAGTACACGCGGAACATGGTCACCGGCGCCTCCACCGCCGAGCTGGCGATCATCCTCATCGACGCGCGCCACGGCGTGGTCGAGCAGACCCGCCGGCACGCCGCCGTCGCAGCACTCCTGCGCGTCCCGCACGTCGTCCTCGCCGTCAACAAGATGGACCTCGTCGGATACGAGGAGAAGGACTTCGACCGCATCGTCGAGGACTTCGCGGGCCACGCCGCCGAGCTGGGCCTCCCCGGGTTCACGCCGATCCCGGTCTCCGCGCTCTGCGGCGACAACGTGGTGGAGCGTTCGGCGCACATGGACTGGTACGAGGGTCCGGCGCTCCTGGAGTTCCTGGAGACGGTGCCGGTCGGCTCCGACCTCCCGTCCGCTCCGGCGCGCTTCCCGGTGCAGTACGTGATCAGGCACGACGAAGTCCGCCACTACGCGGGCCAGCTGGTGTCCGGCACCCTGCGGGTCGGTGACCGCGTGACGGTCCACCCGTCCGGCGAGAGCTCCGAGATCGTCGGCATCGACGTGCTCGGCAGGGACGCGGACGTCGCGTACGCGCCCCAGTCACTGACCCTGCGCCTGGCCGACCAGCGCGACATCTCGCGTGGCGACATGATCACGGCGGGAGCGGACGTGCCCACGCTCACCCAGGACGTCCGGGCGGCCGTCTGCCATCTGGCCGACCGGGCGCTGCGCGTCGGTGACCGCGTCCTCGTCAGGCACACGACGCGGACCGTGAAGGCGATCGTCAAGGATCTGGGCGACGCGGCCGAGCTGACCGCGAACGACCTCGGCCGGATCACCCTGCGCACCGCCGAGCCGCTCGCGCTCGACGACTACGCCGACGTCCGCCGCACCGGCGCGTTCCTCCTGATCGACCCGGCGGACGGCTCGACCCTGACGGCGGGAATGGCCGACCTCTCCGCGTAGCACCCGGTCGGACGCCCCCGAGCCCCCAGCCCTCGGATACGAGGGGGGCTCGGGGGCTTTCGTGCGTTCGCCCCCGTACAGAGCCCGGGGGCCCGTCACTGAGTCACGGATCGTCTATAGCCCCGTAACGGTGGGAGCACGCGCGGGAGGCGGACCGTTCACCTGGGTACACAGCCTGATGCCGGGCCAAAAGTCCCGGAATACGCCCGCCGAGCGCCTCTGTCCGGTCGAGTCGTACCATTTCTATAGTTGAAAGCAGGACAGCCTGCTACATGAACGGACCCTCCTTGCCCGACACCCCCGCCCCTGCCTCCTGGCGCATCGCGCTGCCGCACACCGCCGCAGCCGTGCCCGTCGCCCGCGCGCTGGTCCGTACGGCGCTGGCCGAGCTGGAGCACGCGGCGGACAGCGACACCGCTGAGCTGCTCACCGCGGAGCTGGTCGCCAACGCCGTGGAGCACACCGCTGGGGACGGCCCCATAGAGCTGGTCGTCGAGCTGCTGCCGACCGGCTGCCAGGTCGAGGTGCACGATCCGGACCCGGCACCGCCGGGCGATCTCACGGTCCCCGACCCGGCCTGCGAGCCCGACCCCTGGCAGGAGCACGGCCGCGGCCTCCTCCTGATCCGCACCCTCAGCTCGTCCTGCGGCCACCGCCCCACGGGCTCCGGCAAGGCGGTCTGGTTCAGACTGCCGGTAGTACCGCAGCAGCGACGACCGGTGTAACCCCCGGCGGCCGACCCTCGCCGGTCAGGCCAGCGTCGCGACCAGGATCGCCTTGATCGTGTGCAGCCGGTTCTCCGCCTCGTCGAAGACGACCGAGTGCGCCGACTCGAAGACCTCGTCGGTGACCTCCAGCGAATCCAGGCCATGGGTCTCGTAGATCTCCCTGCCGACCTTGGTGCCCAGGTCGTGGAAGGCGGGGAGGCAGTGCAGGAACTTCACGTCCGGGTTGCCGGTGGCGCGCAGGACGTCCATCGTCACGGCGTACGGGGAGAGCGCGCCGATCCGCTCGTCCCACACGTCCTTCGGCTCCCCCATGGAGACCCAGACGTCGGTGGCGACGAAGTCGGCGCCCTGGACGCCCTCGGAAACACTCTCGGTGAGCGTGACGCGGCCGCCGCTGCCCTCGGCCAGCTTGCGGGCCCGGGCGACGATCTCGTCGGTGGGCCAGTACGCCTGCGGGGCGACGATACGGACGTCCATGCCGAGCAGCGCGCCGGTGATCAGATACGAGTTGCCCATGTTGAAGCGGGCGTCGCCGAGATAGGCGAAGGCGATCTCACCGAGCGGCTTGTCGCTGTGCTCCGTCATCGTGAGCACGTCGGCGAGCATCTGAGTGGGGTGCCAGTCGTCGGTCAGACCGTTGTAGACGGGCACACCGGCGTACGCGGCCAGCTCCTCGACCGCCGCCTGGCTGTCCCCCCGGTACTCGATCGCGTCGAACATCCGGCCGAGCACCCGTGCGGTGTCCTTCACCGACTCCTTGTGACCTATCTGCGAACCGGACGGGTCGAGATACGTCGTCGAGGCACCCTGGTCCGCCGCCGCGACCTCGAACGCGCAGCGCGTACGCGTCGAGGTCTTCTCGAAGATCAGCGCGATGTTCCTGCCCCGCAGGTGCTGGGGCTCGGCCCCTGCCTTCTTGGCCGCCTTCAGCTCGGCGGCCAGCTCGATCAGACCGCGGAACTCGTCCCCGGTGAAGTCCAGCTCCTTGAGGAAGTGGCGGCCGGCGAGGGCGGTCGGGACTGTCGCCATGGGGGCGCTCCAACGGTTACGGGACACGGACCTTTGGAATTCTATACGACGCTCAGCATGTCTATACGGCCGTGCGTTCGACCGGACAGCTCATGCAGCGCGGCCCGCCCCTCCCCCGCCCCAGCTCGCTCCCCGGGATCTCGATCACTTCGATGCCCTGTTTGCGCAGATGGGTGTTGGTGGTCGCGTTCCGCTCGTACGCGACCACCACGCCCGGTTCGACCGCGAGGACGTTGCAGCCGTCGTCCCACTGCTCACGCTCGGCCGCGTGCACATCCTGCGTGGCGGTCAGCACACGGATCTCGTTCAGGCCGAGGGCCGCGGCGATCGCGCGGTGCATGTGCTCCGGGGGGTGGTCGGTGACCTTCAGCTCCTTGTCCCCCACGCCCGGTTCGATGGTGTACGAGCGGAGCATGCCGAGCCCGGCGTACTGCGTGAAGATGTCGCCGTCGACCATGGTCATCACGGTGTCGAGGTGCATGAAGGCCCGCCGCTTGGGCATGTCGAGCGCCACGATGGTGCGCGCGGACCCGGCGGCGAAGAGCTTGTGCGCGAGCATCTCGACGGCCTGCGGGGTCGTCCGCTCGCTCATGCCGATGAGCACGGCGCCGTTGCCGATGACGAGCACGTCGCCGCCCTCGATCGTGGAGGGGTAGTCCGCCTGCCCCCGCGACCAGAGATTGAAGCTCTCGTCACGGAAGAGCGGATGGTGCCGGTAGATCGCCTCGAAGTGCACGGTCTCGCGCTGCCGGGCCGGCCAGCGCATGGCGTTGATGGAGACCCCGTCGTAGATCCAGGCGGAGGTGTCCCGGGTGAAGAGGTGGTTGGGCAGCGGGCCGAGCAGGAAGTCGTCGAGGTCCATGACATGGAAGCGCACCGAGGTCGGTTCCATGTGGGCGTCCAGGTACTCGCGCTTGGTCATACCGCCGACCAGTGCGGCCGCCAGCTCGGGGGCGGGCAGGGTTTCGAAGGAGGCCCTCAGGTGGTCGGTGGCGAGCGGCCCGTACTCCTTCTCGTCGAAGACCCGGTCCAGGACGAGCGATCTGGCCGCCGGGATCTCCAGGGCCTCCGTGAGCAGATCACCGAAGAGGTGGACGGTGACGCCGCGGTCGCGCAGGACGTCCGCGAACCCGTCGTGCTCCGCGCGGGCCCGGCGCACCCACAGCACGTCGTCGAAGAGCAGAGCGTCCTTGTTGCTGGGGGTGAGCCTTTTGAGCTCTAGATCAGGCCGGTGCAGGATGACGCGGCGCAGCCGCCCGGCCTCGGAGTCGACGTGGAATCCCATGCCTCCATCCTGACCATCCGGACGCCTGTTCACCCACCGATCGGGCCGACCCGCTCCGTTTGATCTCGTCCTCTTGACGATAAGCGGCCCTCTCCATTATCGTCGTGTTGACGAAAATGACGGACGAGGGTCGCTGAGGTGCTATCGGGCCGCTCAGCGACGAGGGGGTACCCATGGCCGACATCACCCGGCGTCTCGGCTGGCGCCATCTGCGGGGAGCGCCGACCGCCCATGTCCGGCACCACCGGTCGGGCGCTCTGGTGCACGACGGTCCCGGGCTCAGCTTCTGGTACCGCTCCCTGACCGCCGCGCTCTCCGAAGTGCCGGTCGACGACCGGGAGTTGGCGATGACCTTCCACGCCCGTACGTCCGACTTCCAGGACGTCGCGGTGCAGGCGACCGTCACCTACCGCGTCAGCGACCCGGCGATCGCGGCCGCCCGCCTGGACTTCTCCATCGACCCCGACACGGGCGCCTGGCGCGGTGCTCCTCTCGAACAGCTGGGGTCGCTGCTGACGGAGACCGCGCAGCAGCACGCGCTGGACGTCCTGGCCCGTACGTCGCTGGCCGCCGCCTTGATGGACGGTGTCGCGGCGGTACGGGAACGGATCGCGGGCGGGCTCGCCGCGGAACCCCGGCTGCCCGCGACGGGGATCGAGATCGTGGCCGTACGGGTCGTCGCGCTGCGCCCCGAGCCCGAGGTGGAGCGGGCGCTGCGCACTCCCGCCCGTGAGCAGATCCAGCAGGACGCGGACAAGGCGACGTACGAACGCCGTGCCGTCGCGGTCGAGCGGGAGCGCGCCATCGCCGAGAACGAACTCGCGAGCCAGATCGAACTCGCCCGGCGCGAGGAGCAGTTGGTCGATCAGCGCGGTACGAATGCGCGGCGCGAGGCGGAGGAGCACGCGGCGGCGGACGCGGTGCGCGCCACGGCGGAGGCGGCGCGCACGGTCCGCCTCGCGGAGGCGGAGGGCACCCGTGTGGTGCGGCTCGCCAAGGCCGAGGCGGAGGCCGCGCGCGAGGTCGGCGAGGCGCGGGCCGCGGCCCAGGCCGCCTGGCTGCAGGTCCACGGAGACGTGGACGTGGCGACCCTGCACGCCCTGACGGGCACCCGGCTCGCGGAGAACCTGCCCCGCATCGACAGCGTCACGGTGTCGCCGGACGTCCTGACGGGGCTGCTCGCCAAGCTGAGCAACGGGGCCTCCGGGGAACCGGCGTGAGTCTCGCACCGCGGGTCGTGCTGGTCCATCGCACCACGGAGTACGAGGAGTTGGTGGCCCGGCACGGCACGCACGGGCAGGCCGCCTTCTTCCTCTCCTCCCGGGGGCGGGACATCGAGGAGGTGGCGGAGCGGTTCCGCCGGACGCGGCGGGCGTTGGCCGACGTCGCCTCCGCCATTCCCCTGACATGGCGTCAAGCCCGGGTCGAGCGGGCCGACTTGGACCGGTTCCTCTTCGCCCCCGAGGACGTCGTGGTCGTCGTCGGGCAGGACGGTCTCGTCGCCAACGTCGCCAAGTACCTGGCGGGGCAGCCCGTTGTGGGGATCGACACCGATCCCGGGCGCAATCCCGGGGTGCTCGTGCGGCACCGGGCCGACGACGCGGGTGCGTTGATCGCCTCGGCGGTGGCCCGGGGCGGGGTGGCCGACGAACTCACCATGGTCGAGGCCGTCGCGGACGACACGCAGCGGTTGCTGGCGCTCAACGAGATCTACCTCGGGGCTGCGGGGCACCAGACCGTCCGGTACCGGCTGGGGCTCGACGACGACAGGGGTGTCGTCGAGCCCCAAGCCTCCTCCGGCGTGCTTGTGGGGACGGGGACCGGGGCCAGTGGGTGGCTGCGGTCCGTGTGGCAGGAGCGGGGTGGGGGGATGGTGCTGCCCGGCCCCACTGAGCCGCAGCTGCTGTGGTTCGTACGGGAGGCGTGGCCGTCGCCCGCCACCGGGACCTCGCTGGTGGCGGGGCAACTCGCCGTGGGGGCGGGGCTCCGGCTCACCGTGGAGTCGGATCGGCTCATCGCCTTCGGGGACGGGATGGAGGGGGATGCGGTGGAGTTGGTGTGGGGGCAGACGGTGCGGGTGGGGGTGGCGGGGGTGCGGTTGCGGTTGGTGGGGTGAGGTTTTTCGCCCCCTCCGCCCCTACCCATTCCCGTCACTTGGGGGCTCCGCCCCCAAACCCCCGCTCCTCAAACGCCGGAGGGGCTGAACACCTTCAGCCCGTCCGGCGTTTGAGGACGAGGCCGTCCAGGCCGACAGCGGGGGTCTGGGGGCGCAGCCCCCAGGTACGGGACGGGTAGGGGCGGAGGGGGCGAAAAACCTACAGCCTCGGGTCCACCGGCTCCGACTCCAGCGCCAGCACCCCGAACACCGCCTCGTGCACCCGCCACAGCGGCTCGCCCTCCGCGAGCCGGTCCAGGGCCTCCAGCCCCAGCGCGTACTCGCGGATCGCGAGCGACCGCTTGTGGTTCAGGAAGCGGCCGCGCAGGCGGGCGAGGTTCTCCGGACGGGTGTACTCGGGCCCGTAGATGATCCGCAGGTACTCCCGCCCCCGGCACTTGATGCCGGGCTGCACCAACCGCCCGGACGCGGAACGCACCACCGCACCGACCGGCTTGACGACCATGCCCTCGCCGCCGCGCCCGGTCATCTCCAGCCACCAGTCGACACCGGCCTGTACGGACTCCGGGTCCCCGGTGTCCACGAACAACCGCCGGGTCGTCTGCAGCAGGCCGGTCCCGTCGTGCTCGACGAGCCGGTCGATGAGACCGAGCTGCTCGTCGTGCGGGAGGGCGGCCAGGCTGCGCCCCTGGACGGCGAGGATCTGGAAGGGAGCGAGCCGCACGCCCTCCAGTCCGTCCGTGGTCCAGCAGTACCGCCGGTAGGCATCGGTGAACGCCGCCGCGTCGGCGGCCCGTTCGCGCTGCTTGGCCAGCAGGTCCCGCAGGTCGACACCGCGCCCCACGGCACCTTCGAGCGCGGCGAGCACACCCGGGAACACGGCCCCGGCGGCGGCGCCCACCGCGGCGTACTGCGTCCGCAGCAGCCCCGACGCCTTCAGCGACCACGGCATCAACTCGGCGTCGAGCAGCACCCAGTCGGTCCCGAGCTCCGCCCACAGGCCCGCGGCACTCACGGCGGCCCGTACCCGCCCGAGGATCTCCTCCGTCACCTCGGCGGAGTCGAAGAAGGGGCGACCGGTACGCGTGTACAACGCACCCGTGGGCCCCTCCACTCCGAACCGCTCGCGCGCGGCCTCCGCGTCCCGGCACACCAGCGCCACCGCCCGCGAGCCCATGTGCTTCTCCTCGCACACGACCCGCGCGACCCCGTCGTCCTTGTACTGGGCGAAGGCCTCGGCCGGGTGCTCCAAGTAGCCCTCGATGTGCGAGGTCGCCGTCGGAGCCATCGTCGGCGGCAGGTACGGCAGCAGCCGCGGGTCCACGGCGAAGCGGCTCATGACCTCCAGGGCCGCGGCCGCGTTCTCCTCGCGGACGGACACCCGGCCCGCGTGCCGTGTCTCGACGACCCGCCGGCCGTGCACGTCCGTGAGGGCGAGCGGCCGCCCCTCGTGTCCGCCGGGCGCCTCCGAGGCGAGCGGCTTCGCCGGCTCGTACCAGACCCGCTCGGCCGGTACGTCGACGAGCTCGCGCTCCGGCCAGCGCAGCGCGGTGAGCTTGCCGCCGAAGACGGCACCGGTGTCGAGGCAGATGGTGTTGTTCAGCCAGGTGGCGGTGGGGACAGGGGTGTGGCCGTACACCACGGCCGCCCTCCCCCGGTAGTCCTCCGCCCACGGGTACCGCACCGGCAGCCCGAACTCGTCGGTCTCGCCGGTGGTGTCCCCGTACAGCGCATGCGAGCGCACCCGGCCCGACGTACGGCCGTGGTACTTCTCGGGCAGACCCGCGTGGCAGACGACGAGGCGCCCGCCGTCCAGGACGTAGTGGCTGACGAGTCCGTCGACGAACTCCCGTACACCCGCGATGAATTCGCCGCTCTCCCCCTCCAACTGCTCGATGGTCTCGGTGAGTCCGTGCGTGTGCTGGACCTTGCGGCCCTTGAGGTGGCGGCCGAGCTTGTTCTCGTGGTTTCCGGGCACGCACAGGGCGTTGCCGGATCCGACCATGGACATCACTCGGCGCAGTACGCCGGGGGTGTCCGGGCCGCGGTCGACGAGGTCGCCGACGAAGACGGCCGTACGGCCCTCCGCGTGCACTCCGTCGACGTAGCCGAGCTTGCCGAGCAGCGTCTCCAACTCCGAGGCGCAGCCGTGGATGTCGCCGATGATGTCGAAGGGGCCGGTGAGGTGGGTGAGGTCGTTGTACCGCTTCTCGGTGCGGATCTCGGCGCTCTCGGCCTCCTCGACACCCCGCAGGACGTGCACCTTCCTGAACCCCTCGCGCTCCAAGTGCCGCAGGGAACGGCGGAGTTCGCGGGTGTGGCGCTGGATGACGCGGCGCGGCATGTCGGCGCGGTCGACGCGTGCGGCGTTGCGCTCGGCGCAGACCTCCTCGGGCACGTCGAGCACGATGGCGATGGGCAGCACGTCGTACTGCCTGGCGAGTTCGATGAGCTGCTTGCGGCTCTCCTGCTGCACGTTCGTCGCGTCGACGACCGTGCGGCGTCCCGCCGCGAGCCGCTTGCCCGCGATGTAGTGGAGCACGTCGAAGGCGTCGCCGCTGGCGCTCTGGTCGTTCTCGTCGTCGGCGACCAGGCCGCGGCAGAAGTCGCTGGAGATGATCTCGGTCGGCTTGAAGTGCCTTCGGGCGAAGGTGGACTTGCCCGAGCCGGACGCGCCGATCAGCACCACGAGGGAGAGGTCGGTCACGGGCAGGGTGCGCCCCTCGGTGTCGGTCATGCTGCCTTCTCCTCCTTCGTGGTCATGGTGAACACAGCCATCTGTGTGGGTGGCCCCACCTCGGGGTCATCGGGTCCGACGGGCACGAACTCCACGTCGTATCCATGCCGCCCGGCGACTCGCTCCGCCCACGCCTGGAACTCCTCCCGCGTCCACTCGAAGCGGTGGTCGCCGTGCCTGGAGTGTCCGGCCGGGAGGGTCTCCCAGCGGACGTTGTACTCGACGTTCGGCGTGGTCACGAGCACGGTCCTGGGGCGTGCGGAGCCGAACACCGCGTACTCCAGGGCGGGCAGCCGGGGCAGGTCGAGGTGCTCGACGACCTCGCTGAGCACGGCGGCGTCGTACCCCTTGAGCCTGTTGTCGGTGTACGCGAGCGAGCCCTGGAAGAGCTTGACGCGTTCGGCCTGCCGCTCTCCCATGCGGTCCAGCTTGAGCCGCCGCGAGGCGACGGTGAGCGCGCGCATCGACACGTCGACACCGACGATCTCGGTGAACCGCGTGTCCTTGAGCAGCGCCTGCACCAACTGGCCCTGTCCGCAGCCGAGATCGAGCACCCGCGCCGCGCCGGAGGCGTGCAGTGCGGCAAGGATCGCGTCCCGCCGCTGCACGGCGAGGGACACGGACTTCTCCTCCGGTTCCGCAGCGGCTTCCGAGTCGGCCTCCGTCTCCTCGCCCACCGCGTTGTCGATCTCCTCGACCGCGCTGTCGTCGGCCTCGGCGAGCCGTACGAGCTCCAGCCGCTCCATCGCCTCACGCGTCAGCGACCAACGGCGGGACAGATACCGGCTGGTGATCAGCTTCTGCTCCGGGTGGTCCGGCAGCCAGCCGTCGCCCGCCCGCAGCAGTTTGTCGACCTCGTCGGACGAGACCCAGTAGTGCTTGGCGTCGTCGAGCACCGGGAGGAGGACGTAGAGGTGACGCAGGGCTTCGGACAGGGTCAGCCGCTCCGACTCCAGTACGAGGCGCACGTACCGCGAGTCGCCCCACTCGGGGAACTCCGCGTCCAGCGCCACGGCCTCGACCGTCACCGTCCATCCCAGCGGCTCGAACAGGGCACGTACGAGGTCCGCGCCGCCCCGGGCGGGCAGTGCGGGCACCTCGACGCGGAGCGGGAGAGGCCGCGCGGGCAGCTCGGGCCGGGCGTTGCACTGGCCCTTCATGGCGCTGGTGAACACCGCGCTCAGCGCCACGGCGAGGAGCGAGGAGGCCGCGTACGGGCGGTCGTTGACGTACTGCGCGAGCGCGGCGTCGGGTGCTCCGCCACGGCCCTTTCCCTTGCCGCGCCGGACCAGCGCGACCGCGTCGACCTCGAGGAGCAGCGCGGCCGTGCACCGCTCGACGGACGCCTCGGGGTAGAGGACATGCGCCGTGCCGTAGGAGGTCGAGAACGTCTGCGCGTTGTCGGGATGCTTGTGCAGCAGGAAACCGAGGTCGGTCGCGGGGCGCTCTGGGGTGCCGGTGGCACTGATCGTCAGGAACACGGTGGGTTGCCTCTAAACGTCTTCTGAGCTGCGGAAACTTTTCAGGCGGACATCACGGTGGGCATTACGGCGGACATTGCGCGCACACATGTCGGCCTGGATGAACCGCGGTGATGGGTGAGCGCGCCTCGGTGATCACGGCTCCCGGCCCTTCCTCGACCTCGTAGCGATGCGTACGCCGCGCCGCGGTCAGCCCCGCGTGCGCAACGCCCCTTCTTCGGCGCGCCTGCACAACGTACAGCGAACACCTCGGGCGTACTCAGGCATTTTCCGCCGGCCGCACCGACCGGCCCGGCGGTCCTGACGCCCGTCGGGGCACCACAGCAGGATCACAGGCCGCGTACATGGACCTCACACGGACGGATGGCACTCTCGGCACAGCTGCCTGAGTGGGAAAGGTGTGCGCCATGAGCGATCACGACCCGACAAGCTCCCGCGAGCCGCTGGAGTCGAGCCGCCGGCCAGGGGTACGGCGATTGCCGCCGAACTCGAGAAGGGGACGGATCGCGGCCGCGGCGCTGCTGTGCGCGGTGATCGGACTCTCCGCCGGCTGCTCCTCCACCTCGGCGACCACCGCATCCCCTTCAGCGACGGCCTCGTCGCCCGCGGCGACGGGCAGCGGCTCCACCGGCAGTCCCGAGACCGGTGGCGGCGACTCCAACGCCCGGTCCGGACCGGCCGAGGGAGGAGCGACCGGCACGGTCGACACGGTGTCCGCGTCGGGCTTCACCATGACGACGGCGACGGGTCAGAAGGTGACCGTCGACGAGGCGTCCTCCACGACCTACCTCAACGGGACGACCTCGGCCTCGGCAAGTGCCGTCACAGCGGGCGCGAGCGTCCTCGTACTGGGGACGACCGACTCGACGACCATCACGGCCGCCCAGGTCACCGTGCAGCCGAACGGCGACGGCGGATCCGCGACCGCCTCGGCGGCCGGAGTGGTCCCCTTCCAGCAAGGCGCGTCGTCCGAGTCGAAACAGGTCGGCCAGATCCCGGCGAACTACAGCGAGGGGTCGGGGACGGTCGTCGGCGGAACGGAGGCCGACAAGGCCACGGAAGCCGCGCTGGCCGCCTACCCGGGAGGCGTCGTCGACCGTGTGGTGAAGCTGAGCGACGGCGAGTACGAGGTCCACAACATCGGCGTCAACTGGCCGCACCACGTGTTCGTGGACCAGGACTTCAAGGTGGTCGGCGCCGAGTAGCCGCGGCGCCAACGGGGAGCAGGGGTGAGCCTTCGCCGGGACGAAGGCCCACCCCCCTGTGGGTCAGAGCCGGTCGAGGATCTTGTTCATCTTCTCGATCTCGGCGGTCTGGGCGGTGACGATGGCGGTGGCGAGCTTCTTCGCGTCGGCGTTGCTGCCGTTCTTCTGCTCGTCCTCGGCCATGGTGATCGCACCCTGGTGGTGGCCGATCATGAGCTGGGCGAACTTCTTGTCGAAGTCCTTGCCCTTGGCGTCCTTGAGGGCGGTCATGTCCTGGTCGGACATCATCCCGGGCATCGCGGAGGATTCGCCCGAACCGTGATCCATGCCGGCCATGTCACCCGTCGACGACGAGGCCGAAGCCGACGGCAGTGGCTTGCCCCAGGACTTCAGCCAGCCCTCCATCGTGTTGATCTCGGGGTCCTGGGCCTTCTCGATCGCGGCGGCCAGGTCCTTGATCTCCTGGTCGTCGGCGCGGCCGTCGGCGAGCTCGGCCATCTCGACGGCCTGCTGGTGGTGCGGGATCATCTGCTGCGCGAACATCACGTCCGCGTCGTTGAAGGCGCTGTCCGGGGTGGCCGACGCCGAAGCGCTGCCGGTGCCGTGGTTCATCCCGGGCATGGACGAGTCGTGGGACGTGGAACCGTCCGAGCCACAGGCCGCAAGGGCCAGGGCGAGAACGGCGACGGTGCCGGCGGCCGCGAGAGTGCGGCGGCGGGCAGCGGAAGACGAGGAAACGGACATCACAGGTTTCTTTCCGGGTGGACGCGCCACACCGGTGGCGCGCGAAAGGGCAGGTTCTCCTGGCCGGTCCGGCTCAGGGCCGGATCCGGTGGATACCTGTCACGTCCGCGCGACGCACACCTGAAGGAGGAAAGCTCTGCCGCCCGATGGCGGTCCCCGCCGAGCCGGCCCCCACATCGCCGACGGACACCCCGCGAGCCCCCACACGACCAGGCCCACCAGGCCCAGACCTGCGAGCAGCCCGGTCGCGGGCAGCGGCAAACGGTCCCGGGCGGGAGTGGACACGCACAGCTCGCCGCTCATCGCGGCCATGGCGGTCGTGAGGGAGACGGCGGGGACGCCGGCCTGCTCGCCCTGCGCGGCCGTGTGGCCCGAATGCGCGGGCATGCTCACGGGCGCCGGCATGACGCCCTCGCCGTGACAGCCTCCGACGGCGTTCACCGGCGCCCCGTGCATGAGGAACAGCCCGAAGAGGACAGCACACAGCGCGAGCAGCCGGGACACTCCCGGTCCACACGCCAGCCTGCGGTCCACTCTGCCTCGCGCTCCCTCACTCGGTCGTGCACGTCTTTCGGTGCGGGCACGACGATACCCCCACCGGGTGTCTCGGCTCTTGCGCGTCCGGTTACGCGAGCTGCGACTGAACCTGCGCCGCGATCAGGTCGAGGTGGTCCAGGTCGTGGAGGTCGAGGATCTGGAGGTAGATCCGCTGGGAGCCGATCGCGGCGTACCGGCCGATCTTCTCGACGACCTCGTCCGGGGAGCCGGCCAGGCCGTTGGCCTTCAGGTCGTCGACGTCGCGGCCGATCGCGGCGGCGCGGCGGGCGACCTCGGCGTCGTCCTTGCCGACACAGGCCACGAGCGCGTTGGAGTACGTGATGTCCTCGGCCTTGCGTCCGGCCTGCTCGGCCGCGGCGCGCACCCGGCCGAACTGGCGCTCGCTGTCCTCGATCGAGGCGAACGGGATGTTGAACTCGTCGGCGTACTGGGCGGCGAGCCGGGGGGTGCGGGTCGCGCCGTGGCCGCCGATGAGGACGGGCACCTTCGCCTGGGCGGGCTTGGGCAGAGCGGGCGAGTCGGTGAGGTCGTAGTAGGTGCCGTGGTGGCTGAAGGTCTTGCCGACCTCCGTCGCCCACAGCCCGGTGACGATCGCCAGCTGCTCTTCGAGGCGCGCGAACTTCTCCTTCGGGAACGGGATGCCGTACGCCTTGTGCTCCTCCTCGAACCAGCCCGCGCCGAGGCCCAGTTCGACGCGGCCGCCGGACATCTGGTCGACCTGCGCGACCTGGATCGCGAGGACGCCGGGCAAGCGGAAGGTGCCGGCGGTCATCAGCGTGCCGAGCCGGATGCGCTTGGTCTCGCGGGCGAGCCCGGCGAGGGTGATCCAGGCATCGGTCGGGCCCGGGAGGCCGTCGGCCGAGCCCATGCTGAGGTAGTGGTCGGAGCGGAAGAAGGCGTCGAAGCCGAGGTCTTCGGTGGCCTTGGCGACAGCGAGAAGGGTGTCGTAGGTGGCGCCCTGCTGGGGCTCGGTGAAGATTCGAAGATCCATGCCTCCATCCTGCACGGTGGTGTGCCGGTCAACCCCACCGGTCCCGCCGGTCACTCCCGTCCCCGGTCGGGTGAAAATCCGTCAACCCCGCGTGTGCTGCGGGTTCGCGCCAGTGACCCCGCTCGGCGGTGATCGTTGGCTCGGGCGGAGCCGGACCGCCCGGCGCCCGTCGCCGGCGGTCGCCGGGGGCGTCACCCGCATCGGTCCCGCTCAGGGGCCAAGGGCCGAGGAGGCCGTCATGTCCCAAGACGCAGTTCCGCAGCAGGTGGTATCTACACAGCCGAAGGGGCTGCTTCAGCAGATGGAAGAGCTCATGGCGTCGCTCAACGCGGACCTGTCCCAGTTGGACGCGGACCTCTCGGGCACCCGGCCCGCCCTCACGGACGAGCCCGACGCCTGAAGCCTGTTACCGCCCGCGGCGGCGGGGCCACGTCCTGTCTGACCATTCCCCAGACTCGTCACCCCGCCGCTGAATCCCGCTCACGTTCCACGACCTGCCGGTCCCGCACCGCCAGCCGTCTCAGCATCTCCAGGACCCGGTCGCGGGACTCGTCCGCCGCGTCGATGGCCTCCATGCACTGCCAGTAGGTGCCGTGGTCGTCCGCCGCGCAGGCGATGCCGACGAGGGCTATGCCGACCTCGCCGAGGAGGCCGCCGAGGCAGAGGAGCGCCTCGCGGGCGTCGCCCAACTCGGTGAGCTGGGCGGCCCGTAACGCGCCGACGTCGAGGGCGGGAGCGCCTAGGACACCGCAGCCCCGGCCCGCGAGCTCGGTCAGGCCGAGGGCCTCGCCCCGGAGTTCAGGGGGTCCGGAGACGGCGAAACGGCTGCCGATCGCCTGAGCCAGGGAGTGCGCCTGCCACGCCTCCTCCATCACCTCCGGGGACTCCCCGGTCTCCGCCAGCGCACGCCTGCTCGCCACAATGAGACGCACCGCATCCATGCGCTGCCCCCGTCTGTCCCGACGCGCTCACCACACGTCCGCCCGAACTCCGCCGTCCACTACCCAGAGTGAGGGAGTCCAGGGCGAAAAGCCAGAGGAAGCCTGAAATCTGTGGACACGGAGTTGAGTGTGGACAACTCGCCAACTCCGGAGAGTGACAGGCTGCTGAATCCGCCGACCGTCACGACTCCTCCGGCGCCGGAAACCTCCGCTCATTGCGGTCGATCTTCGCGTCGAGCGCGGCGAGCGGGTCGATGCCGAGCACCTCGCAGAGCTGGAGCAGATAGGCCAGGACGTCCGCGACCTCGTCGGTGACACGGTGGGCGGTGTCCGCGTCGTCCATCACGCGGGCCGACTCCTCCGGCGTCAACCACTGGAAGATCTCGACCAGTTCGGACGCCTCCACGCTCAGCGCGGCGACAAGGTTCTTGGGGGTGTGGTAGGGCCCCCAGTTCCGCGCGGCCGCGAACTCGGCCAGGCGGCGCTGCAGCTTCGCTACGTCCAGTTCGGTCACGACTCACGTCCAACTTCCGTCACGACTTACGTCCAGTCCCTGCCACGGCCCACGGCTCACCGCTCACGGCCGACCTCCGCCACGGCTTACGCCTTCAGTCTCCGCCACGGCTTCATTCACCGCTTCCGCCACGGCTTCCCTCACGGCTAAAGATCCACCACCGTCGCACCCGGCACCTCGCAGGCCCAGGAAGCGTCGCTCACCGCGCCGACCAGCCGGATGTGCCCGCGTTCGCACATCCGCGCCGCCAGCCGCACCAGCTCCCCCGTCTGCCGGGCGTCCAGACAGCGGTCGAGACCGTCGGTCAGAACGGTCAGTGTCTGGAGCGCGGCGGGCACCTCTCCCGCCTGGTCGACCGCCAGCACGCCCGGTCCGGTGAGCAGCACCAGGGCCAGCGCCAGATACCTCAACTCGCCGTCCCCGAGCAGCCCCAGCTCCGTACGAACGCCGTCGCCGCGGTCGAGGAACCCGCGGATCATGCCGTCGCGCAGGGTCTCGCCCAGGACGTCCGTGACGGGGCCCGCGCATCCGGCCCCGACCGCGCCGACCAGCAGCGCATGCCGCCGGGCGCACTCCGCCCGCGTACGCCACAGCACTTCGGCGATGTTGTCGCAGCCCCGCAGCAGCAGGCCGGAGCCGACCGGGACCGGGGCACGCATCTGCCGGGGGCTCGGGTCGCAGGTGTAGACGGACCGCAGGGCGAGCACCATCTGCTCGGCGGCGGCGAGGACTTGGCGCTCCCCGGCGGTCCTGCCCGCGACGCGCAGCGGCAGGAGCGCGGTGCCGAGGCGGTCGTCGGGGAGGGGGCCGCGGGTCACCGCGGACGTGCCTCCGGTATGCCAGGCGGCCTGGACGAAGGGGCGCTCCGGGTCCCGTAGCGCCGTCTCCAGCAGGGTCACGCCGCCCGCCGTCAACCGCTCGCCCACGATGCGCAGTTCGGGCTCTGCCTGCACGGCGATGTCCAGGCGTACGGGGCCTTCGGGGCCGTCGACCGTGCAGCCGATGCGGAAGCCGCGGCGCCGTTGGGCGTCGGGCCGGGCCCGCTCGGGCACACAGGTGACCGGGTCCGGGAACACCTCTTCCAGCTCGGCGCCGCTACCCAGCCGTGCCAGCGCCTCGTACGCCCGCAGGGCACTGGTCTTGCCGCTGCCGCTCGGCCCCGCGATGAGGGTGAGCGGTCCCAGCGGGAACCGGACGCGCCGGTGCGTGGCGAAGGCGGCGAGCCGCAGCTCGGTGACGCCCGGGCGGTCGGGGCGCACCTCCGCCGCCGCGGGGGCCTCCAGGGATGACATGGTCATATCCGGACGTTAGGCCTCCGCCATCAGGCGAACCGTTCCGCCTCGGTGACCTTCCTACGATCGAGGGACGGACGGGCAGCATCGGAAGCCGGCAGCCGCCCCGCGCTTCATCCTCCAGGCGCCCCCGCCCCCTCCATCAGCCCGCTCACCTCGGTCCCCGGCGGTGTCAGCAGGAACACGTTCCGGTCCACGCGGTGCATACCGCTCGCCCGCCCGAAGACCACGCCCGTACTGAAGTCGAGGACCCGCTTGGCGACGTCGGTCTCGGCGCTGGTCAGGTCGAGGAGGACGGGTATTCCCGCCATCAGCGTCTCGGCGACCTCGCGGGCGTCCCCGAACACGTTGACCCGCAGCACCACGAAGCGCCGGCGCGCCTCCGTGGGAGCCTCGGGTATCGACCGGTGGTCGACCGCCGAGGGCCAGGCGTCCCGGCCCCGCAACGGAACGACCTGGGCGAGCCCCTCCCACTGTTCGTCGGTGGCGTCGTGACTGTTCACCGCTCCACCCCGTCCTGGCTCGCACTGGTTGTCTGCACCGGGCAATTCTTACGCATGGTCACCCGTTCGGCCCAACAGCGACACGGTCCGCGACCCGTTCGCGCGCGACGGCGCGGAGACGATGCGGACATAATTGGCCAAAACCAGCACCCCTCAGCAATCGAGGCCCTCCCCAATGAGTCTGAGCATCCGCAACCAACTCCCCGGCACCGTCGCCTCCGTCACCCCGGGTGAGGTGATGGCGACGGTGAAGATCCGTCTCGACGGCGGTCAGGACCTCACCGCGGCCGTCACCCTGGAGGCCGTCGAGGACCTGGGCCTGACCACGGGTTCCGCGGTCCGCGCGCTGATCAAGTCGACGGAGGTGTCCCTGGCCACCGGCCCGGTGAACGGGGTCAGCATCCGCAACCAGCTCCCCGGCACGGTCACCGACGTCGCCACCGGCGGCGCCATGGCCCGCGTCAAGGTCGACGTCGCGGGCGCCGAGCTGACCTCCGCGATCACCAAGGACGCGGTCACCGAACTCGGCCTGGCCACCGGCTCCCCGGTCGTCGCGCTCATCAAGGCCACCGAGGTGTCGCTCTCCAACGCCTGACGGGCGGCCACCCCTCTTACCCGCCTCACACCGGACTCTTCACGTCCGCCCGTACGCCGCTCACCTGCGCGAATTAGCGTCCGGAGCCGTGTATTGGGCAGATACGAGACCGTCGCGGACCAGCGGACAGGACCTCACAAGGGCAGCGCCGGACGAGGCACCCGCGCAGTGGCATCGGGTCCTGACGCTGCTCGCCGACATCAGCCTCTTCATCGGTACGCGTGCGGTGTGGACGCAGGCCGCGAGTCACCATCTGGTGGTGGCCGCGGTCGTCTCGCTCTGCTACGCCTCGATCCTCGCGACCGGCGTACTGGCCCTGGTCGTACGGCGGGGCCGCACGCTCGCCCGTCTCGACCTGTGCGTCCTCGTGACCGCGGTGACGCTCGCACTGTGCGCGTACGCCATGAACCACGGCGGCAGCGACGAGGCGGTGCTGACCACGCAGGCGGCCCATGAGTTCCTCGCCGGTCATCAGGTCTACGGGCGGCCCTGGCCCTGGCTGTTCGGTCACGGCGTCGCGCTCACCCCGACGATGACGGGCGGCTACGACTACACGTACGGCTATCCCCCGCTGCCCCTGATGCTCACCGCGCCGCTGCTGTGGATCGGTCACGGCGCCGCCGCGGCGACGCTGGTCAGCACCCTGGCGCTGATCGCGGGCGCGATCGTGATGTGGCGGCTGCTGCCGGTGCCGTGGCGTTCCGCGGCCACGCTGGTCTGCCTGGGCCTCGGTCTGCTGCCGGTGTACGGCAGGCTCGGCTATCCGGCGATCGTCGCGCTCGCCCTGCTGGTGCCGGTGGTGGTCGGCTGGCCCCGGATGGGCGGCGGCGGCCGGGGCGACTGGGTGCGGGCGGCCTGCCTGGGCGCGGCCTGCGCCGCGCAGCAACTGCCTTGGTTCCTGGCGCCGTTCCTGCTGGCCGGGATCTACACACTGCGCCGCGGCGAGCTGGGACCGCGCGCCGCCGCAGGCGCCGTGGGCCGGATCGCGGGCGTGGCCGCCACGACCTGGCTGCTGATCAACGCGTACTTCATCGTCAGCGAGCCGCGCGCCTGGCTCTCGGGCATCGCGCTGCCCCTGACCCAGAACGCGGACCTGCACGGCCAGGGCCTGGTCGGCATCTCCCTCTACCTCACCAACGGCAGCGGCCGCCTGGCCTGGTACTCCCACGCGAGCCTGCTCCTGGCCGCCGCCCTGCTGGCCCTCTTCGTCCTCTTCGTACGGCGGCTGGGTCCCGCGGCGACGGTCCTGCCCTGGTGCGCCTTCTTCCTGGCGACCCGCTCGCAGGACGGGTACTACCTGCTGATGACCCCGTTGTGGCTGGCGGCGGCCGTCACCGCGCCCCCGCAGTCCTTCACCACCGCGTGGCAGCCCCGCCCGGCCTTCCTGCGCGGTCCGCACCGGCGCGGGGCCCGCGCGGCAACTGCCCTGCTCCTGCTGACCCCGTCCCTGGCTGCGGTGACACTGGCGGCGACGGGCTCACCACCCCTGCGTATGCAGGTCCTCGGCGCCCGCCGGAACACCGGCGCCCTCGCCGAACTCACCGTCCGCGCAACCAACCTCGGCGACTCGGCGCTGCGCCCCCACTTCACCCTCACCACGGGCCAGGGCATGGGCCGTTACTGGTTCATCGCCTCCGGCCCGACCACAATCCCCGCCCACAGCTCCGCGCGGTACGAACTCCTGCCGCCCAGCGGCAGGTTCGCCCTCCCCCGCGCCGGAGTGCGCATCCGCATACGGGCCTTCTCGGCCTCGCCGACGACCCTGTCGAGCGCGGACGTGCACCTGCCGGCCGTCGAGAAGAGCTGACGCGTCTCTTCACCGCGGCCGGTGCCAGCGGATCCAGGCGGCCTGGCCGCCGTCGACGAGGAGGTCGGTGCCCGTGATGTACGGCGCCCCGGGACCGACGAGGAAGGCCACCACCTCGGCGATCTCTCCGGGCGTTCCGGTCCGGCCCGCGCCGCACGCGTCGAGCATCTTCAGCATGTGCTCGCCGGACGGCGACTCGGCCTCGGCCTTCGCCATCGCGGTGGAGATGACACCCGGGCTGACGGTGTTCACGCGGGCGCCGCGGAGGTTCCAGGCGAGTGCGGCGGCCTGTACCCGCAGGTGGTTGGCGCGCTTGGACACGATGTACGCGGACTGCGCGTCGTCTCCGATGGCGGTGACGACGTCGAGCCCCAGGAGTTCCTCGGTGGGAGTCGTCGCGAGGGCGGCCTCCTCCGCACTGCTCAAGGACGCGTAGTGACCGGCCATGCTGGAGACGCACACCAGTGACATGCCGTGGGAGGCCACCTTCTCGAAGACGTCGATCACATGCGCCGTGCCGACCAGGTCGACGTCGAGAATCTTCTTCGCCGTCCCGGTGGCGGGCGAGACGCCCGCGGTGTGCACGACGGCGGTCAACCGGCCCTCGCCGTACGCCGTTTCGGCCAGCCATTCGACCGAGCCCCGGTCGGACACGTCGGTGAGCACACCCCGCGCCTCGTATCCCTCATCACGCAACGCCCTCACGGCCCGGTCGAGTTGCGCGCGCGAGGCGTCGGCGACGATCAGCGTCCGCCCGCTGCCGAGACGGCGCGCGATCGCGGCACCCATGCCGCCCGCTCCCGTGACCACGACCACGTCACGGCGGGACTCCTGCGATCGGTCATCCACGGTCAACCTCCTTGTTCTCGGCTCCTGTTGAGGACCGCACGGCCTCGCTCCACGGGGCGCGCGCCGCGATCGCCTGGCGCCAGGGGCGGATCGCCTTGGGCGGCATGCCGACCGCGAGGGCTCCGGTCAGCCGGTCGCCGGTGCGATAGGCGACCACGAACCGGCGCTCGTCCAAGTCCCCTTCCACCACGGCGACTTCGTCATGGCCGCGCAGGTAGCCGAAGGCCTGGATCTTCATGTCGTACTGGTCGGACCAGAAGTACGGCACGGGCGCGAACGGCTTGCGGGCCTCGGGGTTGAGCAGGTTCCGTGCGGCGGCCATGCCCTGCTCGGCGGCGTTGGTACGGTGCTCGATGCGCATCGAGGTGCCGAACAGCGGGTTGTACCAGCGGGCGACGTCACCGGCCGCGTACACGTTCCGCGCGGCCTCGCAGTACTCGTCGCACACCAGACCGTCGCCCAGGGTCAGCCCGCTGCCCTCCAGCCACTCGGTGTTCGGCAGCGAGCCGACGGCCACCAACACCTCGTCGGCGTCGATCAGTTCACCGTCCCCGAGCCGCACCCCGTCGTCGGTCACCTCGCTCACCGTGACCCCGGTGCGCAGGTCCACGCCGCTCACCAGGTGGGCTCCCGACAGCACCCGACCGACCTCTTCGCCGACCGCGTGGGCCAGCGGCACCGGGGCCGGTTCGAGGAGGGTGACCTCGGCACCCAGACCCCGGGCCACGGCGGCCGCTTCCGCCCCGAGGAATCCGGCTCCGACGACGACCAGCCGCAGTCCGGGGCCCAGTCGTTCCCGCAGGGCCAGGGCGTCGTCCAGGGTGCGCAGTACGTGCGCGCCCTCGCCCGGGAGGCGGCGTGGCCGTACCCCCGTTGCCACGATCAGACCGTCGTACGGCACCGGCGGGCCGTCGGCCAGCAGCACCGTGCGTGCGGCGAGGTCGAGGCCGGTCGCGGTGGCGCCGAGGCGCAGGTCCAGGTCCAGGGCGCCCAGGTCGCCGGCCGTGCGCAGGCCCAGCCGTTCGGGCTCCCACTGAGCGGCCAGGATCTGCTTGGACAGCGGCGGCCGGTCGTACGGGGCGTGCGGTTCGTCGCCGACGAGGGTGATCGTGCCGTCGTACCCCTCGCGGCGCAGCGTCTCGGCCGCCGCGAGTCCGGCGGCCGAGGCACCGACGACGAGGATCCGCCTGAGGTCTCCGCTCACTTCTCGACCAGCCGGATCGCCGCCGCCGGGCAGATCGCCACGGCTTCCCGTACCCCGTCGAGGAGTTCGGCGCCGGGCTCCTCCTCCAGCAGGATCGCGACGCCGTCGTCGTCCCGCTGGTCGAAGACCTCCGGGGACGCGACGACACACTGCCCCGATGCCACGCACTTCGGCTCGTCCAGTTCTACACGCATGGGTTTCTTCCTCGGCTGTTCTGTGTGTGTGGGGGGGGGTCACCAGGTGACGGGCAGGCAGCGGACGCCGTACGTGGTCCCGCTGTTGTCGAACTCCAGCTGCTCGATCGGGGCCGCCAGGCGGAGCGTGGGGATGCGGCGGTAGAGCGTGCTGTAGACGACCTGGAGTTCCAGGCGGGCGAGGGACTGGCCGAGGCACTGGTGGGGGCCGTAGCCGAACGCGTTGTGGTGGCGCGCGGGCCGGGAGAGGTCCAGCCGGTCGGCGTCGGGGAAGACTTCCCTGTCCCAGTTGGCGGCGGTGATCTCGACGAGGATGCCGTCCCCGGCGCGGATGGTCCGGCCGTCGATCTCGATGTCCTCCTTGGCGACCCGCCGCAGCCCGGAGTGGACGATGGTCAGGTAGCGCAGGAGTTCCTCGACCGCGTTCGCGACGACCTTCGGGTCCTCGGTGTCGCGCAGCGCGGCGAGCTGCTCGGGGTTCTCAAGGAGGGCGAGGGTGCCGAGGCTGATCATCGTGGCGGTGGTCTCGTGCCCGGCGATGAGCATCGCGACGCCCATGTGGACGGCCTCGCTGCGCGTCATCTCGCCGGCGTTGACCCGGCCCGCGAGTTCGGACAGCGTGTCGTCGCCCGGGTCGGTGAGCTTCTCGCCGAGCAGCTTGTCCAGGTAGTCGCCCATGGCCCGACTCGCCGCCTGGGACTCGGCCGGCGGCGCGGCCCGGTCGAGGGCGAGGCTGCTGTTGCGCTGGAAGAACTCGTGGTCGGCGTAGGGCACTCCGAGGAGTTCGGAGATCACCAGGGACGGCACGGGGAGGGCAAGGGCCGTGAGCAGGTCCGCCGGGTTGGGGCCCGCGAGCATGTCGTCGATGAGATCGTCGACGATCTTCTGGATCGGCTCCCGCAGCTTCTCGATCCGCTTGATGAGGAACGGTCCTGTGACCATGCGGCGCAGCCGGGTGTGTTCGGGGGCGTCGGTGTTGACGATCATCCTCGGGGTGAACGGAGCGATCTGGGCCCGGTATTCGCTCACGTGCGGAAAGCTGCCGAAGTGGTCGTCGTTGCTGACGCGGGGATCGGCGAGCAGGGTCCGCTGCTGGGCGTGGCCGGTGATGAGCCAGGGCTCGCTGCCGTCCCAGATCTTCACCTGGGTGACCGGCGTCTCGTCGCGCAGCGCTTCGAGGGCGGGCGGCGGCGCGAAGGGGCAGCCGCTCGCCCTGGGCATCGGGTACTCCGCGATCCGGGCGGCGTCGTCTTCGGGGCCTGTCACTGTCTCGGCCATGTCACTCCTCGGTGGGGGCTCCGTCGGAACAGCGAACGGAGAACGGAGAGCGGGGAATTCGGGGTCGCGAGGCTGGTTGGGGAGCCTCGGTGATCACATGGAAGCGGAACGGACTGACAGCTTCCGATCAGATACCTGACAGCGGGCTGACGTGACGGAGGTCACGTACGCGGAGAGGAGGCTCGATCGACCGGCCGTCCCGTCGTCTTCAACTCTTCGGCGATTACCGGTAGATGCAGGGGTGACCGATCGCCGGGCGCTACGCCGATTCCCTGGGGACTGTGATGTCGGACTTCGCGAACAGGACGGGTGCCGCGTTCGTCGCGGGCGGCACGGGCGGCATCGGCGCGGCGGTCGTGCGGACGCTGGCCGAGCGGGGCAGCGACGTGGCGTTCACCTATCGCGCGAACCAGGCGGCGGCCGACGGTCTCGCCGGTGAGGTGAAGGCGTACGGGCGCCAAGTGCTGGCGCTGCGGCTCGATTTGAGCGATGAGTCGGCCACGGCGGAGGCGGTGATGGAGGCCACATCGGCGTACGGCGGCATCCACACCGTCGTGTACGCGGCGGGCCCGCCCGTTCCGATGGTGCATCTGAGCAGAGTGTCGCCGAGTCGGTACCGCGCCCAACTCGACGCGGACGCGGGGGCGTTCTTCAACCTGGTTCATGCCGCGCTGCCGAGACTGCGGGAGAGCCGGGGCAGCGTCGTCGCCGTCACCACCGTGGCCACGCGCCGGTTCCCGGTCCGGGACGGGCTCTCGTCGGGCACGAAGGGCGCGGTCGAGGCGGTCGCCCGGGCACTGGCCGCCGAGGAGGGTCGGTACGGCGTACGCGTGAACTGCGTCGGCCCCGGCATGCTGACGGACGGCAACGCCGCACGTCTGATCAGTTCCGGCGAACTCGACGACACGGCCCTTGAGATCACCCGCCGCAACATCCCACTGCGCCGGTTCGGCACCGCGACGGACATCGCCGAGGCGGTCGCGTTCCTGGCGTCCGACCGCGCCGGTTTCATCACCGGGCAGGCGCTGGGGGTGGACGGCGGGTACAGCGTCTGAGCGGTCCCGGGGACCGCCTTGCCTCGGGCCGGCTGTTCATAATCGCGTGGACCGGCCCAGCCAGTATCCGAACCCCCGACGCGTGTGGATCAACGCCGGCTGCTCCTGGTTCACCTTGCGCCGGAGGCGGGACAGGAGCTGCTCGATCGCGTTGTCGGCACGGACCTCCCCCCAGACGTGCCGGCCGATCTGCCCCTTCGAGATCACCTGTTCCGAGTTGACCAGCAGATAACGCAGCAGCCGGTACTCGGCGGGCGTGAGGTCGAGAGCCCGGCGCCCGCGCCATGCCTGGCAGGTGCTGTCGTCCAGGACGAGATCGCCGTAGTACGGCGTACTGCCCCGCCACGCGGGTGCCCTGCCACGCAGCAACACCTGTGCCCTGGCCAGCACTTCGGCTATCCGGAACGGCTGGGTGACGTAGTCGCTCGCGCCCGGCCCGAGCCCGGGGATCAGCCGGCTCAGGTACTCGCAGGCGACCAGGAAGAGGACCGGCGGACGGTCGGCGGCGGGCGTGAGCCGGTGTCCGCGGGACAGGCCATCCATGTCCGGCAGCGTCACGTCGAGGACCAGCAGGTCGAACCGGTGCTCCATGAGGCGTGCGTGCGCCTCGGTTCCGCAGCCGGCCGTGTCGATCTGATAGCCCGCCAGCTCAAGTGTGGTCGAAAGCAGTTCGACGGCGGCGGGGTCGTCCACCGCGACCAGTACGTGCTGCCCGTTCCCACGGATCGGCGACGGCTTCTCGCCGACGCTCCCGTCCACGGAAAGACCATTCAGCATCGACATCACAGAACCCATTCGCGTAGGGATCCAGCTTCAGACCGGGTCGGCACGGATTCCTCCGTGGATCTCCGGACGGAGCACGCCTGCGCGGACTCCGGAAAGCACTACATCCGTGGAGCGGTGCGCCGGATCGGCGGTGGGCCGGCCGGGCGGTACGACGGGAAGCGGACGTCCGCGCCGTCAGGCTCGTGAGGCGTGGGTGCCCGCGTACGAGACGTCCACGTCCTCCGCCGAGTGGAAGTCGTCGACCATCCGGTGGAACAGGCCGGCCAGCTGCCGCAGTTCCTCCGGGGACCAGTCCTTCAGGGCGACCTCCATGCCCCGGCAGCTCGCCTCGCGGATGCGGTCGATGGCCTCCTGGCCGAGCGGGGTGATCTGGATCCGCTGGGCGCGCCGGTCGTCCGGGTCCGGAACGCGGGTCACATAGCCCGTCCGCTCCAACTGCTGCACCTGACGGGTGACATGGGACGCCTCCACCGCAAGCCGGCCCGCCAGCTCGCCGAGACGCAGCGGCTCCGAATCGGCGACCTGCCGCAGGAGCGCCACGGCCGCGCGGTCCAGCGTCACTCCGGCCAGGGCCATCAGGCGGTCGTGCTGCCGGACCCGGCCGGTCAGGTAGGAGATGCGGTTGAGGGCGCTCTCGATCGCCGCGATGTCGGTCGAGACCGAGTCGCCTGCTGGCGGTGTGGTGGGCATGGACACACTTTACCATCTACTTGCCTGACTCAAGTAAATTAACGAGTAGCTTGCTTGACTCAAGTAACTCACACATGCTTGCCTGACTCAAGTACTGCGTTCTCAGTAGTCCGGATTGTCGGCAGGCGCACGACGACGGGACACCCCTCTCCCGGCGAGCCTGCGAAGTCGAGCACTGCGCGTATCAGGCGAACACCGCGCAGGGACCACCTGAGACGGAAGACAGGACACCGAGATGGGAACGTACACACGAGTGGGGCTGGCCGGCGCAGGTGTCACCTGCGGCCTGCTGCTCCTCGCGCTCAGCGTCGGGCACAACGGCGACGACGACCCGGCCGTCTCCACACAGCCGGGGAACGCGGTCACCGCGCCGCCGAAGGGCCCGTACGTCGCCCTCGGCGACTCCTACACCTCCGGCCCGCGGATCCCGGCCCAGACAGGCACGCCCGCGGGATGCGACCGCTCCGACCGCAACTACCCGGCGCTGGTCGCCCAGGAGCTGAAGATCAAGGCGGCCGACTTCCGGGACGTGAGCTGCAGTGGCGCCACCCTCGCCGACCTGTCCGCACCGCAGACCACCGGCGACGGGGTCAACCCCGCCCAGTTGTCGGCGTTGTCGGCCTCCACCCGGCTGGTCACCATCGGCATCGGCGGGAACGACATCGGCTTCGGCTCGCTGGTCGAGCAGTGCGTGAAACAGGGCGCCGTCTACGTCGCGACCGGCCGAGGCAAGTACACCGGCGACGACGCGCCCTGCCGCGGCCGGTACGTCTCCGACTCCGGCGGCACCGACAAGGTGCGGCAGAGGATCCAGGCGGCGGGGGAACGCCTGGCCGACACGCTGCGCGAGGTCGGGCGCCGTGCTCCGGGGGCCCAGGTGTACGTCGTCGGATACCCGGCGATCCTGCCGGCCCAGGGCGCCGGTTGCGACGACGACATGACCCTCGCGCCCGACGACGCGACGTTCCTCGACGACAAGGAGCGCCAGCTCAACAGCGTGCTGCGGGAGCGGGCGGCGTCCGCCGGGGCCGGATACGTCGACACGTACACCCCCTCCGTCGGCCGTGACGCCTGTTCGGCGCGGGAGACCCGCTGGGTCGAGCCCCTCATCCCGGCGAACCCCGCCGCCCCCGTGCACCCCAACGAGCGCGGGGAGCGCGGCATGGCCGACGCCGTCCTGCGCACGCTCAAGGCTTCGCGATGAGCCCGGCGCGCACCGCGAACACCGGCCGGCCGTACGCGCGTACGGCCCTTCCAACCAGTGGATCGAGAAAGAGGAGTACGACATGAGCAGCACCGGTTTTGAGGGACGCAGCGTGCTCGTCACCGGAGCGGGGTCCGGGATCGGGCGGGCCGCCGCCCTGGAGTTCGCCGGGCAGGGTGCGAAGGTCCTGGTCGCCGATCTGAACAAGGACTCCGCCGAACAGGTCGTCAAGGAGATCGAGGAGGCGGGCGGCGTCGCCCGCGCGGTCGTCGGCGATCTCAGCGACCCGCTGGTGGTGGACGAGGTCGTCGCGACGGCCGTGGACGCCTTCGGCGGCGTGGACGTGCTGGTGAACAACGCCGGCGTCATGGACAACATGTCGGCCCTCGCCGACACCACCGACGCCGAGTGGGAGCGGGTCATCCGGGTCAACCTGACGGCGCCGTTCCTGCTCAGCCGGGCCGTGCTGCCGCACATGCTGGCGGCGGGCCGCGGCTCGATCGTGTTCACCGCGTCCGAGGCGAGCCTGCGGGGCAGCGCGGCCGGTGCCGCGTACACCGCCTCCAAGCACGGCATCGTCGGCCTGACGAAGTCCCTCGCCGTGATGTACCGGGGCCAGGGAATCCGCACCAACGCCATCGCCCCCGGACCCACCGCGACCAGCATCCAGGTCGATGCCGAGCGGACGGCCCACGGCCCCGGTGTCATCGGCCCCTACATCGGCCTCTCCGGCAAGGTGGCCGACCCCAGGGAACAGGCCGCCGCCATCGTCTTCCTCGCCTCCGACGCGGCAAGCAACGTCAACGGCGTGATCCTGCCGGTCGACTTCGGTTGGGCCGCGGTCTGACGACCGGTCGCAGCGGAGCAGCCGGGCAAGTCCGGCAATCAGCCCTCAGCCATCGCGCATCACCCCATCGCCCCATCGCCAAGAGAATGCGAGCAATTCCATGACCACCATGAAGTCCGTACGGACCGGCGCGGTCGGCAAGGTCGAGGTCGTCGACGTCGAACGTCCGACGCCCGGCCCCAAGGACGCGCTGCTGCGGATCCGCGCCTGCGGCATCTGCGGCACCGATGTGACCTTCCTGCATATGGGCGGGATGCCGTTCGGGCCGGGCGGTTCGATGATCTCGGTGCCGCTGGGGCACGAGCCGGCCGGTGAGATCGTCGAGGTCGGGGCCGAGGTCACCGGTCTGAAGGCGGGCGACCGGGTGGTCGTCAACCCGCAGGGCGCGCCCTCCGGGATCATCGGCTGCGGCGGAAAGCTCGGCGGCATGAACGAGTACCTGCTCATCGAGGACGCCGTCGTGGGCAGGAGTGTGTCCGTCTTCCCCGACCACGTGCCCTTCGACGTCGCCGCGCTGAACGAGCCCATGGCCGTCGCCCGGCACTGCGTCAACCGCTCCGAGGCCGAGCCCGCCGACAAGGTGGTCGTCTTCGGCGCCGGACCCATCGGGCTCGGCGCCACCATCTGGCTCAAGCTGCGCGGCGTTGAGCACGTGGTCGTCGCCGACGTCATCCCCGAGCGCCTGGAGACCGCGCTCGCCATCGGCGCGGACGCGGTCATCAACTCGGCCACCGAGGACGTCACCGCCCGCCTGACCGAACTGCACGGGCAGGCGGCCAACGCCCTCGGCCAGCCCCGCGCCGGCACCGACATCTACATCGACGCCGCCGGGGCTCCCGCCGTCTTCAACGCCACCATCGCCTCCGCCAAGTGGGGCGCGAAGCTGGTCATGGTCGCCGTACAGAAGAAGTCCGACGCCATCGACCTCGGCGGCATGCTGCGCAGCGAACTGACGCTCATCGCCTCCCAGGGCTACCCGACGGAGATCTTCGAGGTGACCGCGGAGATCGCCGAGCACCATGAGCGCTTCGCGAAGCTCATCAGCCACCGCGTTCCGTTCTCCGAGGTCGAGCACGCTTTCGAGCTGACGATGACGCCGGGCGCGGCCGAGAAGGTCGTCGTCACCTTCGGCGACGAGACCTAGACACCAGGCCTGGACACCGTGCATGGCGTGGTCCCCGGGCTGTCGTGCTCGGGGACCACACGCCGGGCCTGGCGTACTGCGTTCTCAGTAGTCCGGATTGTCGGCAGGCGCACGACGACGGGACATCCCTCTCCCCGCGAGTCTGGGGATGTATCCGAGATCAGATGTGGAGACCTCTGCCCGTGGCTACTTTTCTCTATCGACTGGGCCGGCTGGCCTTCCGACGGCGCTGGTTCGCCGCCCTCCTATGGGTGGCGGTGCTCGGCGGCGTCGGCTTCGGCGCGGCCACGGCGCCCGCCGCCCCCGAAGCGAGCAACTCGATGCCGGGCATCGAGTCCCAGAAGGCGTTCGACCTGATGGAGCAGCGCTTCCCCGGCTCCACGGCCGACGGGGCGAACGCCCGGATCGTGTTCGTCGCGCCCGACGGGCAGAAGGTCACCTCGTCCGAGAACCGTGCGGTCATCGAGAAGTTCGTGGCCGAGGCGTCCGACGGTTCGCAGGTCGCCAGTGCGGTGAGCCCCTTCCAGGCGAAGGCGGTGAGTGAGGACGCCTCGACCGCGTACTCCACCGTCACCTACAAGGTGACGGCCGACGACCTCTCCGACGCCGCCAAGAACACCCTCAAGGCAGCAGTCGAGGAGGCCCAGGGTTCGGATCTGACCGTCGAGGTGGGCGGAACCGCGCTCGCGACCCAGCCTTCGGCGGGCGGTATGGCCGAGGTGATCGGTATCTCCATCGCGGCCGTCGTCCTGCTGATCACGTTCGGTTCGCTGACCGCCGCCGGGCTTCCGCTGCTGACCGCGATCATCGGGGTCGGCGTCAGCATGGCCGCGATCATGGCCCTGGCCAGTGCGTTCGGCCTGTCCTCGACGACCGGCACGCTGGCCTCGATGCTGGGCCTCGCGTGCGGAATCGACTACGCCGTGTTCATCGTCTCCCGCTATCGCGAGGAGCGCGCCAAGGGCCGTACGCCCGAGGAGGCGGCGGGTCTTGCCACCGGCACCGCCGGGTCCGCGGTCGTCTTCGCCGGGCTCACCGTCGTCATCGCGCTGGCCGGCCTCGCGGTCGTCGGCGTGCCGATGCTCACCAAGATGGGCCTGGCCGCCGCGGGAGCGGTCGCCGTCGGCGTCCTCATAGCGCTGACGCTGGTCCCGGCCCTGCTCGGTTTCTGGCCGAACGCCGTGCTGTCCCGTTCCGCCCGCAAGCGCGGCCGGGCCAAGGAGGCCGGCGAGAACAACGGGGGCACCCGCTGGGCACGGTTCGTGCTGCGCCGTCCGCTGCCCGTGCTCCTCCTCTCGGTCGTCGGCCTCGGCGCCCTCGCCATCCCGGTCCTCGACCTCCAGCTGGGCACCAGCGGGGACGAGGCCAAGCCCACCTCCACCACCGAGCGCCGCGCCTACGACGACCTCGCCCAGGGCTTCGGCTCCGGCTTCAACGGCCCGCTGACCATCGTCGTGGACGCCAAGGGCGCCGCCGATCCGAAGGCCGCGGTCCAGGTGATCGAGGAGAAGATCGGTGACACGGAGGGAGTCGTCTCCGTGTCGGCCGCGCGGTTCAACCCTGCCGGTGACACGGCCGTCTTCTCCGCGGTCCCGGCCGACGCGCCCACCAGCGAGAAGACCAAGGACCTCGTCCAGACCATCCGCGACGACCGTCCCGCGACCGAGTCCTCGACCGGCGCCGAGTTCGAGGTCACCGGCACCACCGCGCTGAACATCGACGTCGCGCAGAAGATGCAGGACGCGCTGATCCCGTACCTGATCGTCGTGGTCGGCCTGGCCATCGTGCTCCTGATGGTGGTCTTCCGCTCGATCCTCGTACCGATCAAGGCGGCCTTCGGCTTCCTCCTGTCGGTCCTCGCCGCCCTCGGTTCCGTCGTCGCGGTCTTCCAGTGGGGCTGGGGCGCGGACCTCCTCGGCGTCGAGTCGACCGGCCCGATCATGAGCATGATGCCGATCTTCCTGGTGGGCATCGTCTTCGGTCTCGCGATGGACTACGAGGTGTTCCTCGTCGCCCGTATGCGGGAGGCGTACGTCCATGGGGACGGGCCCGGTCAGGCGGTGGTCACCGGGTTCCGGTACAGCGCCCGGGTCGTGGTGGCGGCCGCGCTGATCATGATCGCGGTGTTCTCCGGGTTCATCGGCGCCGGCGAATCCATGATCAAGATGATCGGCTTCGGTCTCGCCATCGCCGTCCTCTTCGACGCGTTCGTCGTCCGCATGGCGTTCGTACCCGCGGTCCTCGCGCTGCTCGGCAGGGCGGCGTGGTGGATGCCGCGCTGGCTGAACCGGCTGCTGCCGAAGGTCGACGTGGAGGGCGAGGCGCTCGGCCGGCGGTCCGTCACCGCCGCCCCCGTCCAGGCCGACGCGGCCGACCTGGAGAAGGCCCGGGTCTGAGGACACCGCCGCCTAGGGCCGTCCGTGCTTGCGACACGGGCGGCCTTCGGCGGCGGTTCGACCGCGGTGACGCTCACGATGGACCCAGCCCATCCCGACCGGAGAACCGATGATCACCAACTTGCAGCGGTACGCGAAGGACCATCCCCGCTTCGTCGACTTGATGGTCATCGTGCAGGTGCTGCTCCTCGCCGTCCTCGGCAGCGCGACGAGCCTGCGGGAACCGTCGGGCGTCGCGGTCCCCTGGTGGCCCGGCGTACTCCTGGGAGTCATCGGTTCCGTGGCCCTCTGGTGGCGCCGCAGCCACCCCCGCACCGTCGTGGCGGTGACCGCGGTCACCGTCAACACGGGCAGCGCGGTGGGCTACCTGCTGACGCCGCTGCTCCTCGCACCGCTGATGGTCGCGCTGTACGCGCTGGCCATGTACACCGACCGCAGGACGGGCCGCACCGCCCTCCTCGCCGTCGTCGTCCTTCTCGTCGGCACGGCCGTGTTCGGCGACCACTACGACCACCCGTGGCCACTCGAGACCATCGGCCCCGTCTTCTGGGTGCTGTCGCCGCTCGCCTGGGGCACCGCGACCCGGCTGCGTCACGCCTATCTGGAGGCCGTGCAGGCCCGCGCCGAACACGCCGAGCGCACCCGCGAGGAAGAGGCGCGGCACCGGGTCGCCGAGGAGCGGGTACGCATCGCCCGCGAACTGCACGACGTCGTCGCCCATCACATGGCCCTGGCCAACGCCCTGGCGGGCACCGCCGCACATCTCGCGCGCACCCATCCCGACCAGGTCCCGCGGATGCTCGACGACCTGGCCGGCACCACCTCCTCGGCGCTGCGTGAACTCAAGTCCACCGTCGGCCTGTTGCGCCAGGTGAACGAGCCCGACGCGCCCCTCGAACCGGCCCCCGGACTCGGGCAGCTCTCCGACCTGACCACCGCGTTCGCTGCCGCCGGGCTCAAGGTCTCCGTCGTCACCGAAGGTGAGGAACAGCCTCTCTCACCGGGCGTGGACCTGACGGCGTACCGGATCGTGCAGGAGGCACTGACGAACGTGGCGAAGCACGCCGCCGCGAAGACGGCGCGTGTTCGCCTCGCGTACTCGCGCGATCGGCTGACCGTCACTGTCAGCGACGACGGGGACGCTTCGGCCCCCGCCGTTCCGGGACCGAGCGGGGGGTTCGGTCTCATCGGTATGCGGGAACGCGCTCAGTCCGTCGGGGGGCATCTGCAGGCGGGGCATCGGCCGGGCGGCGGGTTCACTGTGACTACGGAATTGCCCATCCGTGCGTAGGCGCTCCGCTGGGGGGCGGTGTTTCGGCTGCGGGTTCGTTGTGGCTGGTCGCGCCGTTCCCCGCGCCCCTACCCGGCGTCTGCCTGGTCCCTCGTATTCAAGTCACCGTACAGATCCGGAAGTAGAAAATGACCATCCGCGTTCTTCTCGCCGACGACCAAGCCCTCCTGCGGGCCACCTTTCGGATCCTGATCGACTCCTGTGAGGATCTGGAGGTGGTCGCGGAGGCGACTGATGGGAAGGAAGCGGTCGAGCTTGCCCGTGTGCACCATCCCGACATCGTGCTCATGGACATCCGGATGCCCGGCACGGACGGTCTCGCGGCCACCGCGGCGATCTGTGCCGACGTGGACCTGTCGGCCACCCGCGTCCTGATCCTCACCACGTTCGAGATCGACGAGTACGTCGCCCAGGCGCTGCGCGCGGGGGCCAGCGGCTTCCTCGGGAAGGACGTCCGCGCCGACGAACTCCTGGACGCCATCCGCACCGTGGCCGCCGGAGACACCCTCCTGTCCCCGCTGGCCACCCGCGCCCTCATCACGCGCTTCCTCACCACCCCGGCACCCGGCACCCCGCTGGCGCTCCCCGGTGCCCTCGACGCCCTCACCGCCCGTGAACGAGAGGTGATGGCGCTGGCCGCTGAGGGCCACTCCAACACCGAGATCGCCGAGCGGCTGTTCGTCAGTCCGCTGACCGTACGGACCCATGTCCACCGTGCGATGACGAAGCTCAACGCGCGCGACCGGGCCCAACTGGTCGTGATCGCCTACCAGTCGGGCCTGGTACGCCCCACGCCGCCGCAGGGCTGATCGCAAGGCGGCGTCTCTGCTGTACTGGACCAATGCCATGCGCCGATCCCGAAGAACTCGACCGCGGCGACGAGGTCGGGCCGTGAGCGGCGGCGAGCGACAGGTCCCCGGTGCCTGCCCGCTGGACTGTCCGGACGGCTGCGCCTGGACCGTGACCGTTCGGGACGGGCGGGCGACCGGGCTGCGCGGGAACCGCGAACACCCCTACACGCGGGGCGCGTTGTGCGTGAAGGTCAACCAGTACCTGGAGCACACCCGCGCCCCGGGCCGCCTGATGTTCCCGCTGCGGCGGGTGGGTGCGAAGGGCGAGGACAGGTTCGAGCGGATCGGCTGGGACGAGGCACTGGCGGAGATCGCCGCCCGTCTGCGCGAGACGATCGACACCCACGGCGGCGAGGCGATCTGGCCCTACCAGGGCACCGGCACCCTCGGTTTTCTGCAGGGCCTCCAGGGCCGGGCGGGCAGCCGCCTCTGGAACGTCCTGGGCGCCTCCCGCCACCGGATGACCATCTGCGCGAGCGCCGGGTCCGCGGGACTGCGGTACACCCAGGGCACCAGCCAGGGCATGGACCCCGAAGACCTGCGCCACTCCCGCCTGATCCTCCTCTGGGGCACCAACACCCTGACGACCGGCCACCACTTGTGGCGGCTGATCCAGGAGGCGCGTACGAAGGGTGCGTACGTCGTCGCCATCGACCCGGTCCGTACCCGCACCGCGGAACAGGCCGACGAGCACCTGCCGATCCGCCCCGGCGGCGACGCCGCGCTCGCCCTCGCGCTCCTGAACGTGGTCCTGTCCGAGGGCGCGGAGGACCGCGCCTACCTGGCCGGGCACACCCACGGCTGGGAGCAATTCCGGTCCCGCATCGAGGAGTTCACGCCGGAGCGGGCCGCCCTCGACACCGGACTTACCGCCGAGCGGATCACCGCCCTGGGGCGGCGGCTCGCCCACACCCGGCCCACCGCGATCCGCACCTCCATGGGCATGCAACGGCACGCGGGCGGCGGCACCGCGCTGCGCACCCTCGCGTGCATACCGGGGGTGACCGGCGACTGGCAGCACCCGGGCGGCGGCCTGCACTACGCCACCGACGGCGCCCACGGCGGCGACCTCGCCGCCCTCACCCGTGACGACCTGCTCCCCCACCCCGTACGCGGCCTGTCCATGACCCGCCTCGCCGAGGGCCTGCTGAAGACCGACGACCCGCCCGTGAAGGTCCTGTTCGTCTACGGCGCCAACCCGGCCGTCAGTTCGCCGGACCAGACCCGCATCCGCCAGGGCCTGGCCCGCGAGGACCTGTTCACGGTCGTCCTCGACCACTTCCGCACCGACACGGCCGACTGGGCGGACATCGTGCTCCCCGCCACCATGCAGACCGAACACCTCGACATCCACGACGCCTACGGCCACCACTACCTGGCCTGGAACGAACCCGCCGTCCCGCCGCCCGGCGAATGCGCCTCCACCACCGAGACGTTCCGCCGTCTGTCCCGCGCGCTCGGGCTGACCGAACCCGCCCTGTACGACTCGGACGAGGACCTGGCCCGCCAGTTCCTCGACTCGGACCACCCCTCCCTGGAGGGCATCACGGTGGAGAGTCTCCGGGAACGCGGCTGGGCCCGCCTGATCACCGACCGGCTGCCGTTCTCCGACGGCTTCCCCACGCCGAGCGGCAAGCTCGAGTTCGTCTCGGAGACGGCCGCGGCCGACGGCCACGACGCGCTGTCCGGCCACGTGCCCGCGGCGGAACCGGCCTCCGCCCGCCACCCCCTGGTGCTCATCTCGGCCGCCCAGCACTTCACCATCAACACCGTCTTCGGCAACAAGCCGGAGCTGCGCCGCCGCGCGGGCCCGCCCACGGTCGTCCTCCACCCCGACGACGCCGCCCCACGCGGCCTGAAGGCCGGCGACCGTGCCCGAGTCATCAACGACCGCGGTTCCTTCACCGCCCTCATCGCCGTCGAGGACCGGGTCCCCCCGGGAGTCGCCCTCACCGAGAAGGGCCACTGGCCCAAACTCCAGGAGGACACCGGGACGGGCGTGAACGCGACCGTCGCCGAACGGGACACCGACCTCGGCGGGGGCGCGGTCTTCCATGACAACCGGGTCGAGATCGTGCCGCTCTGATCCCTTTCCGGTTCCCTCGATTCAATTCAGTCTGATGTGAGCGGCTATCGGCAAGTGGTCGCTCCCCGTCCCGGGCAGCGACCAGACTTCGGTGACTTTCGCCGAGCGGGCCATTATCTGGTCGATGCGCGCCATGGGCAGAGACGCCGGCCAGCTGAATGCGAATCCCGAGGCCGCCGCGTTCAGCCGCGAACTGACCGGTGCCAGACCGCGGTCGTCCACAGTGCTGTTGAGGTCCCCGAGCAGAATCACCTTGTCCAGCGGCTCGGCCGCGATCGCTTCGCCGAGGAGTACGGCGCTCTCGTCCCGCAGCGCGGAACTGAATCCGCTCGTCGGGCCGAGGCGCACGGACGGCAGATGAGCCACATAGACGGCGACATCCCCCTGTGCCGTCCTGGCGGTCGCCCGCAGCCCGCGGTTCCAGCCCTCCCCGATCCCCTCCGGCTTGATGTCCACCAACCGCACGTCGGAGAGCGGGTACTTCGACCAGAGCCCGACCGTGCCCTCGGTCGCGTGGTGGGGATGGTCCGCCGCCAGGACCGCCGCGAAGGCCGGCAGTGCGGAAGGCGTCAGCTCCTCCAGGGCGATGAGGTCGGCCCGAGTCTCGGCCAAGGCCCTCGCGGTGCCCGCCGGGTCCGGATTCACGTCGCTGACATTGTGCTGGAGCGCGGTGATCCGGCCTGCCGGGTCCGCCGGGTCATCGCCGGGAAGAAGCAGATCGCCGAAAAGGCTCATCCAGGCCGCGACGGGCAACAGCAACGCGATCAACCCGACAAACGAGCGGCGCAGCAATGCCGCGGCCAGCAGTCCCGGGACGGCCAGTCCGAGCCAGGGAAGAAACGTCTCGAGAAGGCTGCCCAGGCGCCCCAGCGTATTGGGCAGAACGGAATGAAAGACCAGCAGGAGAGCGAGCAGCAGGGAAAACAGCGCCAGAACGCGCCCTTGTCTCCAGCCCGGCCACTCGCACGACGTCACGCGACCACATCGTAGGCGCACCGCAAGCGCTCGACCCGCCACCGGGACGAGCACATGCAGTCGGGACTCCGTCACACGGAGCGACTTCCCTTGGCCGAATCCCTCCCCGTGCCCCTCTGCTCACGCGCCCCTTCCGTAATCGGTCCCGGCATTACTGGACCTGGTGCGCCGAAGCACAGAGACTCCAGGGACAATTCGTCTGTCGCAGTCGCCTCACCAAGGGGTTCACGAATGATCACGCTCACGAAAGAAGACGGCCCGGCGGATCTGGATGGGGTGACCCATCTGACCATCGGAGCGTCCTGGGACCCGACCGTTGGAAGCAGCGGCGGCATCATAGGGAAGATCCGCCAGAAGGTCGGTACGGACCTCGACCTGATCGCCATCGCGATGCAGGGTGCGGAGCCGGTGCGGCTGGCCGGCCTCGACTCCCTGGACCCGCTGGGCAACGGCTCGCTGCTGCACAGCGGGGACAACCAGACCGGACAGGGGGACGGCGACGACGAGACGGTGACCGTCAACTTCGCCAAGGTGCCGGGCAACATCACGTCCATCGTGTTCGTCGCCGCCGCGTACAAGAAGGGCAGCAACTTCCAGAAGGCGCGGAACATCAGCTTCAAGGTGTACGACGCCACGGGCGGCAGCTCCCAGCAGGTCGCCGACATCTGGCCGAGCCTGCTCAGCTCCGACAACGGCTGCGCCGTGGCCAAGGCCATGCGGGACGGCGCGACCTGGAAGCTCCAGGTGATCAACGAGACCGGGAAGATCAAGCAGGGCGACGAGAAGGCCCTGATGCGCTTCGCCGTGAGCAAGTAGCGCGGTCCGGGTCGGCGCCGACACCGGCGCCGACCCGACCTGCGGCAGGGCGCGACGGTCGCAGCCCTACTCGGCTCCCTGTTCGGCCGGTTGAGCCAGTCCCGCCGTCCACTTCTCCTCGATGCGGCCGAACTTCCACACCAGCAGGGCGACCGCCCAGGTGGCGAAGAACAGGCCGACGATGACGTAGCCGATGACGTTGAGGTCCAGGGCGGAGACCCAGTCCCAGAAAACGCCGTGCAGACCGGCCTTCTCGGCGATCAGGCCGAGCAGTTCGACGGTGCCGATGATGAGGGCGACGGCGGCCGAGAGGCCGGTGATGGTGAGGTTGTAGTAGACCTTGCGCACCGGCTTGGAGAAGGCCCACCCGTACGCGAAGTTCATGAACGAGCCGTCGATCGTGTCGAGCAGCGACATACCGGCCGCGAACAGCACCGGCAGGCACAGGATGGCGTACCAGGGCAGCCCGGAGGCCGCGCCCGAGCCGGCGAGCACCAGCAGGGCGATCTCGGTGGCCGTGTCGAAGCCGAGGCCGAAGAGCAGGCCCAGCGGATACATCTGCCACGGCTTGGTGATCGACTTCATCAGGCGGCCGAGGAGCCGGTTCATGAAGCCCCGGTTGTTGAGCTGCTCCTCCAGCGCGGCCTCGTCGAAGTGGCCGGAGCGCATCCCGCGGAAGACCTTCCAGATCCCGGCCAGGATCAGGAAGTTGATGATCGCGATGACGTAGAGGAAAACCCCGGAGACGGTGGTGCCGATCCAGCCGGTGACGCCGTGCAGCTCGGAGTCGTCGTTCGCCACCGGCCCGGCCAGCGCCTTGACGCCGAGGGAGAGCAGGAGGGCGAGGCCGAAGACGATGCTGGAGTGGCCGAGCGAGAACCAGAAGCCGACGGACAGCGGGCGCTGCCCCTCGTTCATCAGCTTCCGTGTCGTGTTGTCGATGGCCGCGATGTGGTCGGCGTCGAAGGCGTGCCGCATGCCCAGGGTGTAGGCGGTGATCCCGATGCCGATGCCGAAGGTTTTGGTCCCCAGGCTGTAGTGCTCGGGGGCGACCACGGCCACGAGCGTGAACCAGCCGATGACGTGCAGCGCCAGGATGAACGCCGCCATTCCACCGAGGTTCATCCATTCCTTGCGCGTCACGCCCTCCACCCTTATGCGGCCGCCCAGCACCTGCAATCAATGTGCAGTAAAACTCCAGGCAGGAATCGGCCATCACCGGGAAAAGCCCAGGCCACGCGTTCGAGGGCCCGACGGACACTCCGCGGCTCGTCGCACATGAGGATCCCGTCCTCCTCACACGCCCTCGGTCACAGCTGTGTGGAGGGTGTAACCCCCGATGATCGAACGGCGTGACAGCCGCGTAACGGGCACTTCGTACCGTCGGCGGAGGAAGCATCCGATCACCTCGAAGGGCCGCCGGTGACCACGACCCCCACGCAGGTGCGGACGGTCTGCTCGTACTGCGGCGTGGGCTGCGGGATGGTGCTCGACATCGGGATGGGCCCCGACGGGCGGCGTACGGTCCTCAAGGCGTCCGGCGACAAGGCGCACCCCGCCAACTTCGGCCGTCTGTGCACCAAGGGCGCGACCACGGCCGACATGCTCGCCGCCCCGGGCCGGCTGACCACCGCGCTGACGCGCACCGAACGCGGGGCGCAGGCCGAGCCCGCCCCCGTGGAGGCCGCGATCGCCGAGACGGCGCGTCGGCTGCGGGCGGTGATCGACGAGCACGGGCCCGACGCCTTCGCCTTCTACGTCTCCGGGCAGATGAGCCTGGAGGCCCAGTACCTGGCGAACAAGCTGGCCAAGGGCTTCGTCCGCACCAACCAGATCGAGTCGAACTCGCGGCTGTGCATGGCGAGCGCGGGCACCGGCTACAAGCTGTCGCTCGGCGCGGACGGCCCGCCCGGCTCCTACCAGGACTTCGACCGCGCGGACGTCTTCCTCGTCATCGGCTCCAACATGGCCGACTGCCACCCGATCCTGTTCCTGCGCATGATGGAGCGGGTCAAGGCGGGCGCGAAGCTGATCGTCGTGGACCCGCGCCGCACCGCCACCGCCGCGAAGGCCGATCTGTTCCTGCAGATCAAACCGGGCACGGACCTCGCGCTGCTGAACGGCCTGTTGCACCTCCTGAACGAGAACGGCCACACCGACCCCGACTTCATCGCCGCCCACACCGAGGGCTGGGAAGCGATACCGGAGTTCCTCGTCGACTGCCCGCCCGCCACGGTCGCCGAGCTCACGGGCCTCGCCGAGGCCGACATCCGGGAGGCGGCCCGGCTCATTGGCTCGGCCGGTGAGTGGATGAGCCTCTGGACCATGGGCCTCAACCAGTCCACACACGGCACCTGGAACACCAACGCCCTGATCAACCTGCATCTGGCGACGGGCGCGATCTGCCGCCCCGGCTCCGGTCCGTTCTCGCTGACCGGCCAGCCCAACGCCATGGGCGGCCGGGAGATGGGCTACATGGGTCCCGGCCTGCCCGGCCAGCGGTCGGTGCTGGTGGACGAGGAGCGCGCCTTCGTCGAGGAGCTGTGGGAGCTGCCCCCTGGCACGGTCCGCAAGGACGGGGTCGGCCAGGGCACCATCGAGATGTTCCAGAAAATGGCGGACGGGGACATCAAGGCCTGCTGGATCATCTGCACCAACCCCGTCGCCTCCGTGGCCAACCGCAAAACCGTGATCGAGGCCCTGGAAAGGGCCGAGTTCGTCGTCGCCCAGGACGTCTTCGCCGAGACGGAGACGAACGCGTACGCCGATGTCGTACTGCCCGGAGCGCTGTGGACCGAGACCGAGGGCGTCCTCATCAACAGCGAGCGCAACCTCACGCTCGCGCAGCCCGCCGTGGAGCCGCCCGGGGAGGCGATGGCCGACTGGCGGATCATCGCCGCCGTCGCCCGCGCGATGGGATACGAGAAGGGCTTCTCGTACGAGAGCGCGGAAGAGGTCTTCGAGGAGATCAAGCGCGCCTGGAATCCGAAGACCGGATACGACCTGCGGGGCGTGACCTACGAACGGCTGCGGTCCACCCCGGTGCAGTGGCCGGCGGCGAGCACCGACGGGCCCGACCGCAATCCGATCCGCTACGTGGACGCGGACGCCGCCGCCGGTCCGGTCTTCCCGACGGCGAGCGGCCGGGCGGTGTTCTACGCCCGCCCGCACGTCCCGCCCGCCGAGATGCCCGACGACGACTACCCGTACGTCCTGAACACCGGGCGGTTGCAACACCAGTGGCACACCCTCACCAAGACGGGCAAGGTCGCCAAACTCAACAAACTCAACCCCGGGCCCTTCGTGGAACTGCATCCGGGCGACGCCGCCGCGCTCGGCATCGCCGACGGCGACTCGGTGGAGGTCGCCTCGCGGCGCGGACGAGCGGTGCTGCCGGCCGTGGTGACGGACCGGGTTCGGCCGGGCTGCTGCTTCGCGCCCTTCCACTGGAACGACCTGTTCGGCGAGTACCTGGGCGTCAACGCCGTCACCAGTGACGCCGTCGATCCGCTCTCCTTCCAGCCGGAGTTCAAGTTCTGCGCGGTGTCGCTGACGAAGGTGGCGGCTCCGGTGTCCGTGGCCGCTGCGGCGCCTCTGGTGGTTCCGCGACCGGCCGCTCCTCCCACCGCCGGTCCCACCGCCGGTTCCGCCGGCGTCTTCGGGATCGAGCCCGCCCCGCCGCCCGTGCTGGCCGAGCACGAGCGCCAGTACCTGGTCGGCTTCCTCGCCGGGATCGACTCGGGCGCTCCCGGCGTGCCGGTGCTGCCGCCGGGCGCGCCGTTCAGCCCCGAGCACGCGCTGTGGGTCAACGGCGTGCTGGCCGGCATGTACTCCCGGGCCGTCCCCGGAATGCCCGCCGCACCCGCGGCACCCACCGCCCCCGTCCGGGAGGTCGTCGTCCTCTGGGCCTCGCAGACCGGCAACGCCGAGGAGTTCGCGGTGGCCGCCGCCGACCGGCTCACCACCACCGGGCACAAGGCCACCCTCCTCGACATGGACGACGCCCACCCGGGGAACCTGCCCTCCGGTGCCGACGTCCTGCTGATCACCAGCACCTTCGGTGACGGCGACGCCCCCGACAACGGCTCCGGATTCTGGGACGCCCTGGCCGCGCCCGACTCACCCCGCCTGGACGGTGTGCGGTACGCGGTCCTCGCCTTCGGCGACTCCTCGTACGACGACTTCTGCGGCCACGGCCGCCGCGTCGACCAGCGCCTCGACGAGCTGGGCGCGGTGCGTCTCGCCCCACGGACGGACTGCGAACCCGATTACGAGCTGACGGCCACGGCCTGGCTCGACGAAGTCCTCACCGCCTTGAACGGTGCCCCGGAAACGAACTCGCCCGCCGCGCCCGTACGCGTTTCCAGGCCGAAGAAGCCGGCCCCCGTCACCGCCGGCCTCACCGGCAACCGGCTCCTCAGCCGGCCCGGCGCGGGCAAGGAGGTCCGCCGCTTCACCTTCGACACCCGCGACAGCGAGACTCCGCTCCGCTACGAGGCCGGGGACGCCCTCGGCGTACGCCCCGTCAACTCCCCGGACATCGTCACCGAATGGCTGGCCGGCACCGGCATCGACCCGGCGGCCGCAGTGGATCTGAACGGCATCGGGGAGTTCCCTCTCCACGAGGCCCTGCTCCGGCACCTCGACATCACGCGCATCACCCCCGACCTGCTTCGCTTCGTCGCCGAACGCACCCACGACCGCGTACTGAAGAAGCTGCTGCGCCCCGACAACAAGGACGAACTGGCCAAGTGGTCCTGGGGCCGCCAGGCCGTCGACGTCATCGCCGAACACCCCGTCCGGGCCTCGGCGCAGGAGTGGGCCGAGGTGCTGAAGCCGCTCCAGCCCCGCCTGTACTCCATCTCCTCCAGCCCCCTCACCGACCCCCACCTCGTCTCGCTGACGGTCTCCGTCGTCCGGTACGAGAACCCGGACGGGCGACCGCGCCAGGGCGTCTGCTCTCCCTTCCTCGCCGATGCCGCCCCCGGCACCCCCGTGCCGGTCTTCGTCCAGCCCTCCCCGAAATTCCGGCCGCCTGCCAACCCCGCCACCCCCATGGTGATGGTGGGTCCCGGCACCGGGATCGCGCCGTTCATCGGCTTCCTCCACGAGCGCCGCGCCCTCGGTCACCGCGCGCCCAACTGGCTGTTCTTCGGCGAACAGCACCGGGCCACCGACTTCTACTACGAGGACGAGCTGACCGCCTTCCTCGCCGACGGCACCCTGAGCCGGCTGGACACCGCCTTCTCCCGCGACCAGCGCGCCAAGGTCTACGTCCAGGACCGCATGCGCGAACACGGCCCCCAGTTGTGGTCATGGCTCCAGGACGGCGCCCACTTCTACGTGTGCGGCGACGCCTCCCGCATGGCCAAGGACGTCGACCGGGCCCTGCGCAACATCGCCACCGTCCACGGCGGTCTGGACGAGGACGGGGCCGCCGCGTACGTCAAGCAGCTCGCCGCCGACAAGCGGTACGTCCGCGACGTGTACTGATCCCCCGGTCCGTCGGGCCGCCGTGACGCCGCCGGGCCGCGCGCAGTACGGTCGCACGCACGACGGGAGAGCGGAAGAGGAACTCCATGAGCACGAACGCGGGCGAGACCGGACGCCTTGAGGACGCGGTGCTCACGCGTGCCGCGCAGGCGGGTGATGTGGCCGCACTGGGTCTGCTCCTCGAACGGCACCGGGCAGGTATGCGCGCGGTCGCCGTGAGCATTCTGGGACCGGGGCCCGACGTCGACGACGTGGTCCAGGACGCGGCCATGACCGCGCTCCGGCGTGTGGGCGACGTCCGCGACCCGGCGGCCGTGGGCCCCTGGCTGCGGATGATCGTGCGCAACGCCGGCCGTTCCCTGCTGCGAGGCTCCGTCGCCTTGCAGCCACTCGACGAACTGCATGTGCCCTCCACGGACGCCGGTCCGGAGCGGTGGCTGGAGCACCACACGATGCGGGACTGGATCTGGGAGTCCATCGAAGAGCTTTCCCCCGCACTGCGACTGCCCCTGGTACTGCGTCACTTCAGCACCCACGTCACTTCCTACGAGCAGATAGCGGACGTCTGCGGGGTCCCGGTCGGCACGGTCCGCAGCCGGCTCAGCCAGGGACGGTCCAAGCTGGCGACCGCCCTCGCCGCCACGGCCGACGCCCCGCACGGCGACACCGCGCGGCGCACCCGCGCCAGCCGCATCGAAGCGCACGAGACGCTGGCCGCCGCCGAGAACGGACACTTCGGCGCGCTGCTCACCGAACGCTGGTCCCCAGAGGTCGCCCTGCTCAGGGGGAACGACCCGGTGGGCGACAGGAATCGGCTGGTGCACGGAATGGAGTGCGACCTCGAAGCCGGCGTACGGCAGCGCCTCTCCCATGCCGTGGCCGGCCGGTCGCTCGTCATCTGGGAGATGGACATCCTCAATCCCGCCGACAACCCCGAGCACTGCCCGCCCGAGGTGGCCTGGCTCATGACCCTGGACGACACCGGCCGCGTACACCGTCTGCGCCTGTTCCACGCCAGGCCGTCGCGGGCCACCAACCCGCTCCTTCCAGTGTGACGGCCATCACACGATTCGGATCGAACTTCGTTCTGCCTCCGGCGTCCTGTCGGTGTCGTTGACACTTGCCGGATACGGAGACACCCACATGACGACCTCCTTGACCGACCCGACCGACCCCACCGATCTGACTGATCCGGCCGATCCGACCGATCCGACCGATCCGCTGGCCGTCGGAACGCACACCGTCGAAGTCGACGGACTCGTGCAGCGCTATCACGTCCACGGCACGGGCCCGGTGTGCGTCGCGCATTCCGGCGGGCCCGGCATTTTTTGGGAGTACCTGCGGATGCCCGCGCTGGAGCGGCATCTGACGGTCGTCTACCCCGAGCCGATCGGCACCGGAGCCTCCGACCGCCTGCCCTCCCACCCGAACGGCTACACCCGGCCCCGCTACAGCCGGTTCCTCGATGCGCTGATCGAGCACCTCGGCGTCCCCGAGGTGCACCTGCTGGGCCATTCGCACGGCGGCTTCGTCGTCCAATACCACGCCCTGCACTTCCCCGAGCGCGTCTCCGGGGTGATCCTCTACGAGAGCGCGCCGGTGACCGGTCCCGAACACGGCGCCGAGGCCATGCGCCTGGTGCAGTCGTTCGCCGAGCTCCACTTCGACCACCCCGAACTCCCCGAGGTCCTGGCGGCATTCCAGGCCATCCCCACCATCTCCGACGACACGCAGATGACGGCCGTCGCCAGGGGGATCATCCCCTCGTACTTCGCCGACTACTGGGGCCGGGAGGAGGAGTTCGCGCCCATGCGTGCCTCCGTGACGGCCACGCACATCTCCGGCCTGGACGAGAACCTCTCCCCCAACGTCATCGACGACCGTGCGGCCCTCGGCTCACTCACCGTGCCGGCCCTCGTCGTCGTCGGCCGCCACGACGTCATCTGCGGGGTGCGGTGGGCCGAGGAACTGCACGGGCTGATCCCCGGATCGGAACTGCTGATCCTGGAGAACAGCGGGCACTTCGGCCACATCGAGGAACCGGCCGCGTTCTCCCAGGCTGTGACGCGTTTCGTGACGGCCACGGCACACGGCACTCGGTGACCGTCGACTGCTGAAAGAGATCTGAAAAGAGAGCGGAAAGAGAAACAGATTCATGACTACCGACGTTCAACCGTCCGTCACGGAGCAGTCCGAGGCCGAAGCACTCTTCCGATTCCAGACGGGGGCGCCCGAGCCCGTCCGCAAGGCACTGGGAATGAGCGCCGCGCGGATCGGCGGCGGAGTGGTGCTCTCGATGCGCAACGACAGCACCCACTTCTGGAGCAAGGCCCTCGGCTTCGGTGTCACCGCACCGGTCACCGCCGAGTTGATCGGCGAAGTCTGCGGCTTCTACCGGGCTGCGCGGACTCCGCAGGCCGTCTTCCAGATCGCACCCGCCTTCCTGCCCGAGGAGTGGCAGGAGACATGTGAACGGGAAGGCATCGTCCCGGATTCCTCCTGGGTGAAGCTCGTCTGCCCGACCGACGAGGCTGTCGCCCGCGCCGACGCCCTGGACATCACCCCGGACAGAATCCGCGTCGCCCCGGTGGAGGCGGAGCAGGCCCCCGAGTGGGGAACGGTCATGATGCGGGCATTCGGCATGCCGGTCGAGCAGTACGCGGAGATGAGCGCCGCGTCCGCGACCCGGCCCGGCTGGCATCCCTTCGCCGCCTGGCTGGACGGGGAACTCGTCGGAACCGGAACCCTGTTCGTCCGCGGTGATACGGCGCAGCTGTTCGCCGGCGCCGTGCTGCCCCACGCGCGGGGACGCGGTGGCCAGACCGCTCTGCTGGCAGCCCGGGCCCGAGTGGCACAGAAGCTGGGGTGCCGTCTGCTCATCGCCGAGACGGGCGCCGAGACCCCGGGGACCCACAACACGTCCCTGCACAACATGCTCCGCCTCGGCTTCCAAGTGGCCTACGAACGCCGCAACTGGCGCTGGCGGCTCATCCCCGACGAACGCTGAGACGGCCTGACCGGCCGTCTCGAGGACGGCCGGTCAGTCGAGTTCAGGCAATTCGCGCCTGAACTCAGGTAATTCGCGATCTCAGTTGATTCGCGTCGCGAATTCCGACTCACGCGTTGGCGTGGCCGCCTGTGGGGCGCTTTCGCTGATTCCGAACCGTCGGTGGAACCTGCGGAGAGGTCCCGGTGCGTACCAGGCCGTGCGGCCGAGCAGTCGCATCGCGGCAGGCAGCAGTACTCCGCGTACGGCGATGGCGTCGATGAGGATCGCCAGACCGCTTCCGAGGCCGAACATCTGCATGAAGCTGACCTTCGCCGTGGCGAACGCGAAGAATCCGACCGCGAGGAGACAGGCCGCGGCGCTGACGATTCTTCCGGTGTGTCCGAGGCCGTGGACGACGGCGGCCTCGGTGCTCTCACCGGCGTCGTGGAGTTCCTTGATCCTGCTGGTGACGAACACCTCGTAGTCCATGGACAGACCGAAGGCGATGCAGAAGAGCAATACCGTCATGGAGGTGTCCATCGGCTGGGCGGTGAATCCCAGTACGGAGCTGAGATGGCCGTCCTGGAATATCCATGTCATGGCGCCGATCGCCGCCGCCAGGCTGATCATGTTCAAGGCCAGCGCGCGGAGCGGCTGGACGATGCTTCCGGTGAAAAGGAAAAGGAGGATGAAGGTGGTGACGGCGACCAGGCCGGCGGCAAGGGGCAGTCGGCTCGCGATCGATTCCTTGGTGTCGAGCAGCTCCGCGTCGCCGCCTCCCACCAGGACCTCCTCGGAGCCGGCGGGCGCGTCGACGTCTCGGACCACACGGACGAGGGACTGGGCGCTGTCCGACTTGGGCGGAGCGGTGCCGATGACGGTGACTCGCTGTGCGTCGGGGCGGTTCAGGGCTTCACTCGTCGGGCCGGGGGCGCCCGAGCTTCCCTGTTCGTAGGTGCCTGTGGCCGCCTCGACTCGCACGACCCCCTTGATGAGCGACAGCTTCTCCGCGTAGGTGTCCAGGGCCTCGTCACCCACGGACCCGTTGACGACCACGTGGATGGCCGCCTCGTCGTCGCCCTCGAAGTCCGCTTGCAGTGCCGTGGACACCTGCCGGCTCGCGGCGTCCTCGGGAAGGACCCGTTCGTCGGGGGTACCGAACGTGACGCCCAAGAGTGGGGCCGCGGCGAGCAGCAGTACCGCGAGGACCGGCACGCTGATCAGCACGGGCCGGCGCATCACGGTTCCGGCCAGCCGGCCCCAGAACGGTGCCCGCCTGCGATGACGGTCGGCCTTGGGCCAGGGGAGCCTGCCGTTGTTGATGCGATGTCCAAGGAGCATGAGCAGAGCGGGCATCACGAAGAGGGTGCCGACGGCGGCGATGACGACCACACCCACGCCGGCATAGGCGAACGAGCGGAGGAAGTACTGCGGGAAGACGAGGAGTGCGGTGAGCGCGACCGCGACCGTGCCCGCCGAGAACACGACCGTACGTCCGGCGGTGTGCACCGTCGTTCGGACCGCGTCGGCGACGCTCGTCCCGAGGGCGAGCTGCTCCCGGAATCGGCTGATCATCAACAGCGCGTAGTCGATGCCGAGTCCGAGCCCGAGTGCGGTGGTCAGGTTGATCGAGAAGACCGACACGTCGGTGACGCTGCCCAGGAGAGCGAGTTCCGCGAAGGTCCCGGCGACCGCCACCGTGCCGATGGCGAGCGGCAGCAGAGCCGCGACCACTCCCCCGAACACGATGAGAAGCAGCAGGAGCGTCACGGGGACCGCGATGACCTCCGCGAGAAGAAGGTCCTGGAGTACCTGCTCCGACAGTTCGGCGCCCACCGCGGTACCGCCGCCGGCCTGGACGGTGAGTCCCTCGTGCCGGCCCGCGTACGCGTCGATGATGTCCTGCGCGTGCTCCTCCCGGGTCGATTCATCGCCCTTCACATGCGCGAGGACCATGGCCGAGAGGCCGTCACGGGCCAGCAGTGAGTCGCTGTGCGTGTCCCAATAGGAGACGACGTTGCTGAGCTCGGTCTCCTTGCGCAGCTCGGCCACCAACTGTGCGCCGTCCTGCTCCACTTCCGGGTCGGTGACGCGCTGTGCGCCACTACTGACCAGCAACACCAGGTTCGCTTCCCCGCCGAATTTCTCGTCGATGACCCGACTCGCCCGTGTCGACTGCGAGTCCGGGTCGTCGAAGCCGCCTCCCACGAGTTTCCCGAAAGCTCCCACGCCCACAACACTCATCGCAGCGACGAGCACGGAGGCCACGACGAGCACGATTCCGGGCCGCCGGACCGTCAATTCCGCAACGCGGTCAAACATGTCATTCCTTTCATTGAGGGGGATCCTGATACGAGGCCGTTCGGCTGCGCGCAGACAAGACGGAGGACCGGCCTACTAGTTCGCTTCGGGAAACGTGAGCTGGGTCACAGCGCCGGAGGGGCTCTCGGGCCGGCCCCATACGATGAGGCGTGTCCTCCTGGAGCCAAGCCCTGACCCTGTCCTCGGCGAGCGCCTGGGACGAGGTCTTCACCGACCTGCACGGCGCGAGCCGCATCAAAGTCCCGGATCGCCACGCTCCTTGGAGCGGACGCCTGGAGTGGCAGCGGTCGAAGGCCTACGGTCTCGCCCTGTGCTCGGGCGGCGAGGAAGTGGTGCACAGGGACGCCCGGCACATCCGGTCCGATCCCCGGGGCACGTACGAACTGCTCGTACCGCTCGCCGGGACGGCCTGGGTGGAGCAGGGGTCGTCGTCCGGCGAGATCGGGCCGGGCACCATGGTGTTGTGCGACATCGACCGCCCGCTGACGTTCGCGCACGGTGCCGAACTCCGGGGGATCTCCTTCTTCATGGCCGGCCAGAACGTCGCAGGGCGCAGCCCGATCGCGGCCGGGGGGCCGCACATACTCAGCGGTGCCGGCGGACTGGGCAGAGTCGTACGGCAGTTGACCACCACACTGCACGAGGAGCGCGAGCAACTCTCCGAGACGACCTTCGACATCGCCTGCGACCGGCTGCTCGACCTGGTGTGTCTGGCCGCGGAGGGCGGCAACGACTCGGCGCCCACGGGGCAACGGGCGACGGTCGAGGCCTCGATCCGGCACTACATACGCCGGCACGCCTGCGACAGAGACCTCGACGTCGTCGGCATCGCACGGGCACTCGGCTGGTCCGCCCGCTACGTCCAGCAGGTGTTGCAGGCGGCCAACACCACCTCACGCGAGCTCATCCGCCGCGAACGGCTGAACGTCGCCCGCACCCGCCTGGCCGGCGCGAGCTGGTCCACGTACTCGATCGCGGAGATCGCCCATTCCTGCGGCTTCGGCAGTCACGCCTCGTTCGCCACCACGTTCCGGGAGGAGTTCGGCCTGACGCCTCGCGAAGCCAGACGCAGCACGCGCGGCGGCTAGCCGTTTGCCGGGCTGAAGTACCGGCGTGGATTGTCGACCAGCATGGTGGTGAGCTGCTCCTCGGTGACGCCGACACGGCGTAGCGCCGGGAGTACCTCGTCGTGCAGGTGGGTGTGGTGCCAGTTCGGCGCGATCTGCTCTCGTACGCCGGGCGGGAACCAGTCGATGTGACAGGACGCGTCGTGCGACAGCACCATCCGTTCGGCGAACCCTTCACGCGCGAGAGTCGCGACGGTCGCCACCCGCTCGTCGGCGGGCAGGAGGATGTCGAGGCCGAAGCGGTCCATTCCGACGTAACTGCCGTTGTCGATGAGCCGGTGCAGATAGTCCAGGTCGGCGGTGTCGCCGCTGTGGCCGATGACGACCGCGCCGAGGTCCACGCCTTCGCTGCGCAGGACGTCCTGCGCGATGAGCCCCGTACGGGCGCTCGCGCTGGTGTGCACGGTGATCGGAGCGCCCGTCCGCAGGTGCGCCTGGGCCACCGCTCGCATCACCCGCTCCACACCCGGGGTGAGTTCGCCCTCGATCGCGCACTTCAGGAACGCGGCCCTGATGCCGGTGTCCGCGATGCCCTCGGTGAGTTCGCGGACGAACAACTCGGTCATGCCCTCGGGGCCGCCGAGCATGGTTCCCGGCCCGTGGTAGCGGAAGAAGTCGGGGATGTCGGCCAGCGTGTAAAGGCCGGTCGCCGCGACGATGTTGAGGTCGACCTGTTCGTTGACCACGGCGACTCGCGCGACATTGCGACCGAGCCCGATGACGGTGGGGTCGACGATGGTCGTGACGCCGGTCGCGGCCAGGGCTTTGAGCCGGGTCACGGCGTCGCTGACGCGCTCCTGCTCGTCCCAGGTCTCCGGAAGGCTCTGCCGGAGTTCCTCGCTGAGCACGAAGACGTGTTCGTGCATCAGTACGGCGCCGAGGTCACTCACCGCCACGGGACCGCGGACAGTCTGCACCTGCGGGGTCGCGGTCATTCGGCGACACCGGCAGCGGCCTGCTTGATCAGGTCGGCCACGGCCCCCGGCTGGGAGACGTAGACCGCGTGGCTGCCGTCGGTTCCGGTGACCGTGCTGCCCGCCCGCTGCGCCATGGCCCGTTGCGCGGCAGGCGGGATCATCTGGTCGTCGGTCGCCACCAGGTACCAGCTCGGCTTGTGCCGCCAGGCCGGTTCGGTGACGGTGCCGCCGAGCGCGTCGAGGCCCCAGGGCACCTGGGCGTCGGCCATGAACCCCGCCTCGGCCGGGGGCAGATCGGCCGCGAAGGAGGCGTGGAACCTCTCCCGGTCGAGGAACAGGAAACCGTTGACCGGCGGGAGGATCGGCGGCACCGGCGCCCCCGGTTCGGGATCGGCGATCAGCGTGCCGACGGACTCACCCTTGTCGGGCGCGAACGCCGCGATGTACACCAGCGCCGCCACGCCGTCATGGTTGCCGGCCTCGGTGATGACGGCCCCGCCGTACGAATGCCCCACCAGAATCGCCGGCCCGTCCTGCTCGTCCAGGATCTGCCCGGTCGCCGCGACGTCTCCCTCAAGGGAGTACGTCGGGTTCTGCACAACGCTGACCCGGAAGCCGTCCTCCGTCAGCAGGCGGTGCACCCCTTGCCACCCGGAGCCGTCCACGAATCCCCCGTGGACGAGCACAACGTTGTTCACCGGTTGCCTACTCATTGATGTTCCCCACTTCGATGACACCGCGAGCGATCGGCTCGCTTGCTTCACTCGAAGTCGACCTTTCCAGGCCCGTGGCGAGCCGTCTTTCGCGTCGGCGCGCAGTCCTTTCGCGGGGACGCGATGCTCGTCGGCAACGGGCGAGTGGTCCGGGCGGCCGAACAGTCCTCTCCGACCGCCGAAGGGGGCCCGGCTGTGCCGGGCCCCCTTCTTCTTCTGACAGCGGGACGGGATGTGGACCTTCGACCTCAAGAGCGTCGGCCTCAGGAGCGTCGGCCTCAGGAGCGCAGGCCCCGGGAGAGTCCCCCGATCACGCCGGGTCGAGCGCCCCCGGCTGCCGCGGTCCTGCCGTCTGTCCCATGGTGCGCGGATCGATGGGGCGGCCGACGAAAACCGGGGCGTCCGACTGGTAGAAGATGTCGATGTCGGCCTCCTCGCCGCCGACGATCAGCGTGTCCCAGGCGCCGCTCTCCTGGAGGGACCGCAGGGTCGACGGAGCGAGGGTGGACAGGTGGTCGCGCAGTTCCTCGTCGCTGGGCAGTCCGGGGAGGCGGGGGGCGAGGCGTTCGCGGATCGCGCGCATCCTCTCCAGCAGGAGGTCGAGATCGGACCGCTCGCCGTCAGGCTGGGCGGCGACCCGTTCCCCTTCCATGCTGTCGGCGATGATGTCCTTGATGGCACGGGTCACACCCCGTTCGTCGGTGGTGACCATGGCGTTCCAGGCCCGGCTCTTGTGCCGGTACTGGAGCATGGACATCGCCGCCTCGTGCCGGATGAAGTCGGCGTCGCGCAGCGGACGGCCCTGCCAGACCCGGCTGAGGGAGCGGGAGAGCGAAACGGCCGAGGCGAGGCCGCTGTTGAGGCCGCGCCCGGGCCAGAAGTGGATGGCGTTGGCCGCGTCGCCCAGCAGGAAGCCGTACGTTCCGGGGCTCTTGGCGGTAGGGCGGCTGAGCTGGGCCGTGAACCGGGGGCGCTGCACCATGTCCAGGCGGAACGAGGTGATGGCGGTGAGATCGTCCTCGGGGACGCCGAACATCCTCAGGCCCTCCTGGATCCGCTTCCACAGCGGCGAGCTGCGCAGCAGAGCGGGCAGGAACAGAGTCCCGTGCGTCGGGCAGACGAACTCGTTGTCCTCCTGACGGCTCATCAGACAGGGCCGAGCCGCCACGCACTCCTCGAAGACCTGCCGGACCGGGTCGATGCCGATCACGGCGCCGGCCTCCTCGCGGGTCAGCCTCATGTTGAGGAACCCCTCGCCACGCAGCGAGTTGAGCAGGAACCGGTTCTGCGCCACGGTCAGCAGAACGCTCATGGGGTCCGAGAGCCGGGACTTGACCCGCAGTCCAAGGACCAGGTCCTGAAGGTGCTCCCCGTCGAGGGAGTAGATCGAGGAGTCGGCCGCGCCGAAACGGTCCGCGAAGTGCTCCCGGGTGCGCGACCCGCCGCCCTCGGCGATCACCAGGACGTGTTCCTGGGAGAGCCGGTGCTGCTGCTCCGACGCATCGAATCGCTTCGGCACGAGGCGGATCGCGGACTTGGCGTTGGCCAGTTCCAGCAGCTTGTCCTCGATGTAGGCGATCCGGATGTTGCGGGGCGGGCGGCCCTCCACGGAATCCGGTCCCAGGGGCCACATCTCGGAGAATCCGCCCGCGTCGAACAGCGCCGACTGCATCTCCTCGGTGAGCGCGAGGTACTGACGGCTCTGGGCGGTGACGACCTGCATGCGCCGGTTGTTGCCGTGGGTCTCGTCCTTCCAGACCACGGTGGAGCCGTTCCTGATCCACCGGCCGTCGTAGACGGTGATGGACGCCTTCCCCGGCAGGGCGTTCTCAAGGAGCAGGGCGAAGGCCAGGCCGACCGGGCCTCCTCCGGACACCGTGACCCGCAACTCACCCGGGTTCGCCGAGGCGTTGGCGCGGGGCAGGTCGAGCTGGGAGAGGTCGATGACCGTCTCCACGGCCTCCTGCGTCTCGAACAGGAAGGTCTCGTCGCCGATACGTATGGAGTCGCCGGGCACGAGCACGTGCCGGGTGACGGGCTGGTCGTTTACAAAGGTGCCGTTCTTGCTGCGGTCGTAGAGGACGAACGCGCCGTCCTCCGTCACGATCTCGGTGTGCAGACGGGAGGCGCTGACACTGACGATGACCACGTCGTTGTCGCCCTTGCGCCCGAATCGCAGCGGAGCGCTCCCCAGAACCACGCTCTGACCGGCGAAGGGACCCGTGCGTCCCACGATGACCGACGACACAGAAACTCCTTGCGAACGTCTCGGGCACGGACAGAGGAACCGCACCCTGCGGGTGATCCGCTACGAGGGCGGGAGTCGTGCGCCCCTCCCCCGAACTCCGGTCCAGTGGGGCTCACTTGACCGGTGATGTCCGAGTCGGCCCGGCATCGGTCCGACTCGTGCTTGTTGAAGTATGGCCGATGCGCGGGGATGACTCGGCTGCTCCGCGTCGGCCCTGACGCCCGGTTGGCTAGCCGCCACTCGTAGAGGTGCAAGTCACCGAGAACGGCACCGAGTTGGACACCGCCTCGAACGGTGAGCGGATCTCCACGGCCATCTCACTGCGGAGGGTTCCGGACTGCGCATACGTCGACAGCCGCACCGTCTCCTTGTGGGTGCGGGGGCCGCCGTCCGGGAACGACAGCGTCCGCCACTGCCGGTCGATCACGGACCCGTTCGTCGAGACCCACCGGTACGAGAACTGGAAGGGCAGCTCGGACACCGTGAAGGTCGCGGTGAACCAGGGAGCCTGCGAGTCCGCCGGGGGGCAGTCCCCGACGTACGTGGTCGCGCCCCCGGTCGCGGTGACCGAGACGGGCTGCTCGGCAGAATCGTCCGACCCGCTGCTCGCCGCCCCGGAGGAAGAGGCCTGCGCCTGCCCCGTGGGCGAGCTGCTGCCCTTGCTGCCCTCATCATCGTCGCCGCCGAGCACATAGCCCAGGCCGCCCACGAGCAGCGCGAGCACGACGGCTCCCGCCGCGTAGCCGATACGCCGTGTCCCTTTCGTGGGGCCGTGACCGGACACTTCGGCGTCCCCGGGATCAAGCACCACCGGCGAGGCGAGCGCTGCGGAAGCGGCCGCGGGTACGGGCCCTGATACGGAGGGCGACTCGGCCGTGCCAGAAGCCGAGGCGGCCTCCGGCGCGGGAAGGGGCGGGGCGGGAGAAGCGGGGACTCCGGGGGCGGCGGGGCCGGTGGGGCTGTCCACGGTGGGCGGGGAGGCGGCGTCGGCGGACGAGCGGGGCGCCGGGGTGGCCGTCTCGGCGGTGGCCGCAGGTACGGCGCCGGGAAGCGAGGGCTGCGCTTGGGCGTAGGGGGTGCGGGGGTCTGCGGCGGCCGGGGGTACGGCGGCCGCGGCGGTGGGTGTGTCGGCCGGTGGTACGTCGACCGTGGCCGTCGCCCCCTCTTCCGGTGCGGCGGGTCCGGCGGCTGTGTTCGCCGACGCCTCGGAAGCCGCAGGTTCCTTTGCTGTGGAAGCGTCGACTGTCACCGTCATGTCCCCGGCGTCCGTGGCACTGTCCGGGACAGGCGACAACGCCGAGACGGTCGGTGCCCCGGCCGTGGGCATGGCCGCGGGAGCGGTCTCCCCGAGCGGGGACTCGGCGGTGGGCAACTCCTCGGTGGCCACTGCGGGCAGCGGGGCGGACGGCGCCGTGGCCGTGCCGGCGCCGGAGGCGCCATCAGCACCAGCCAGGCGCAACTCCTGCTCGGCCTGTTCGGCCGACATCCGAGCGTCGGGGTCCTTGCGCATCAGGCCCTCGATGACGGTCGCGAGGGGTCCGGCCCGATGCGGCGGGGGCAACTCGTCGTCGACGATGGCACGCAGAGTGCTCAGCGGGGTGGTCCGGCGGAAGGGCGAACGGCCCTGAACGGCCGTGTAGAGCAACGCTCCGAGGGACCACAGGTCCGACGCGGGGCCGGGGTTCCGGCCCAGTGCCCGCTCCGGCGCCAGGTACTCCGGAGAGCCGACGAGCTCACCGGTCATCGTCAGCGCGGAATCCCCCTCCACGGTGGCGATGCCGAAGTCGGTGAGCACCACCCTGCCGTCGTCCGCGAGCAGGACGTTGGCGGGTTTCACGTCACGGTGCAGCACCCCGACGCCGTGCGCAGCGCGCAGCGCAGCCAGCACCTCGGCACCTATGCGGGCGGCCTCCCGCGGCGGAAGGGCACCCTGGGAGCCGATCACGTCGGCCAGCGACCCACCACGCACGAACTCCATGACGATCCAGGGTCGGCCGTCGTCGGTGGCGACGTCGTGGACGGTCACCACACCGCGAGCACTGATGCGCGCCGCCGCCCAGGCCTCCCGCTCCAGGCGGGTGTACATCCGCTCGACCTGCGCCACGGCCAGTCCGACAGGAGCGCGTACCTCCTTGACGGCGACCTCGCGGTGCAGCACCTCGTCGCGGGCGCGCCACACAGTGCCCATACCGCCCTCGCCGAGAACGGACAGCAAGCGGTAGCGACCGGCGACCAGCCGTTCGGCACCCGCGTCCGGCGACGCCGTGTTCTGTTGTGGCATGAGGGCCCTGCTCCTTGTCCCTTGCGAACGGCCGAGAAGTGGCGACGCCCCCGTCCGATCCATGACCTGCCGGCCCCGAAGGACACAGCCCTTGGACAGTATGATCAAACACCTGAAATTCGTGAAGTGCGGACCCGGGTAAACGCTCGTACTACCGCTCGCTGTACGGAAGTTGTGACGTCGCGGTGGTCATACCGTCGACTTCCTTTCGAGGCCCCTGACAGGTTCGCATCCAGCGCTCGGCGCCGCAGGGAGCTCCTCCCATACGAGGCATGCGTGCAGGCAGTCGGCCCCTGCGCAGCGCGGGCGATGTCCACAGATCGATCACCAGTCTCACGTCCACGCCGCAGGGCGTACCGGCGCCGTAGGCCGGCAGCCGTTCGGCATGACGGCGACCGCATCCACGAGACCCGTTCGGCGGTCGCAGGTGTTCCCAAATCCAAAACTTAATGATACTTAGTTTTAGTGTTACGGTGATTTCACGTCACGGAGGTACCGATGGTCGACACAACCGCCCCAGCCTCCGCCCTCCAAGACACACACCGCATGATCCGGCTCGGCCGCATCGGCCCGTTCCTCCTTCTGGGGCAGCTGGCCTGGGCTCTGCCCGGTGCGGCCGGCGCGACGTTGCTGCAGTCGCTGGCAGCAGACATCGATCCGGCGAACAAGGTGCGGGTGGTCACGCTGATCGCGGCCTCCGGCGCTGTCGCCAGTGCCGTTGGCACAGTGGCCGGCGGGTTCCTGTCGGACCGCACACGCAGCAGGATCGGCCGCCGCTCGCCCTGGCTGCTGGGTTCGTCGCTGCTGGCCACGGTCTCGTTGGTCGCGTGCGGCCTGACGACGTCACTGGTGGCCATCGGCGCGCTGTACGCCGTCTTCCAGCTGGGCATCGGTATCTGGACGGCCGCGCTGTCCGCACTGATACCGGACCATGTGGCCGCCAAAGCGGTGGGGCGTGCCTCGGCCTTCGCCGGGCTGGGATTTCTGCTCGGCCAGACCGCAGGCGGCGTGATGGCAGGGATCTTCGTGACCAGTCCTGGACACGGCCTCATTGCGGTGCCGTGGCTCATGGTGATCACCGCGGTGCTGATAGCCGCCTTCGTGCCGACGGCGGACAACCGTGACACACCCCGCCCGGCGCGTCGCCCCGGGAAGCGGCGCGCGCTTCTGCCGCCGGCCTCGCGGGACTTCTGGCTGGCGTTCACCGGCCGGTTCCTGTTCACCATGTCGATCGTGATGGTCACGCAATTCCTGCTCTACCTGCTGACCGACTATCTGGGCATGAGCCGCTCCGACGCGGGCGGTGTGATCGCAGGCGCCACCGCACTCGTGGGGGTCCTGTCCGCGGTGACGACGGTCGTGGCGGGGGTGCTCAGTGACCGCCTGGGCCGCAGGAAACCCTTCGTGGGCGGCGCGGCGCTGCTCCTCGCGGCGGGCGTCGTGCCCTTGCTGGCCGCGCCGAGTGTCACCACCGTCTTCGTCTTCTTCGGTGTGGTCGGGCTGACGCTCGGCACCTATCTCTCCGTCGACCAGGCACTGATGGTCGCGGTACTGCCCGATGCCGAGACCGCCGCACGGGACCTGGGACTGCTCAGCATCGGATCCACCCTGCCCGGCGTGGTCGCACCTGTCGTGGGCGGCGTACTGGTGGCTGCGACCGGCTACCTGAGTGTCTTCATCGCATCACTGGCCCTGGCCGTCGTGGCCGCGGCCGTCATCACCGGAATCAGGAGCACACGATGAACCAGCCGCTTTCCCCCTCCACGTTCCCGCCCGGCTTCCTGTGGGGAACCGCCATCGGCTCGCACCAGTCCGAGGGAAACAACCACGCCAGCGACTGGTGGTACCGCGAGACGCAACCCGACTCCAGGATCGCGGAGCGGTGCGGTGACGCGATCGACAGCTACCACCGCTGGCCCGAAGACCTCGACCTTGCGGCGGGGGCCGGGTTCACCGACTACCGGTTCGGCATCGAATGGTCCCGAATCGAACCCGCCGACGGCCAGGTCTCCCGGGCCGCGCTCGCGCACTACCGGCGCATCGTCGAAGGAGCCGTGGCGCGCGGCCTGCGCCCGATGGTGACACTCCATCACTTCACGCTTCCTCTGTGGTTCGCCGCGGAGGGCGGCTGGCAGCGCGCCGATGCCGAAGAGCGCTTCCTCCGCTACGTCGACGCACTGGCACCCGTCCTTGAGGCGGGGGTGAACCGGGTGGAGACCATCAACGAACCGAACATCGTGGCGTGCCTCCCTCAGCTGGAGCAGAACGGAGGAGATCTCTCCGCAGGACTGCCCGTGCCGGACGAGAAGCTGACGCAGATCATGATCGCCGTCCACCGGGCGACGGTGGAGCGACTGCGCGCCCGGCATCCGCACCTGGAGGTCGGCTGGGGCGTGTCGGTGCAGGACTACCAGGCCGAGCCCGGTGCCGAGGCCGCCACCGACGCCTACGCCGAGCCGCGCGACCAGGTCTTCCTGCGCGCGGCCAAGGGCGACGACTTCGTCGGGGTGCAGACCTACACGCGCGGCAGGATCGACCCGGCCGGCCGCGCGGTCGCCCCCGACCCGGCTGCCCAACACACCATGACGGGCTGGGAGTTCTACCCGCACGCCCTGGGCGGCGCCGTTCGGCGCGCAGCGCGCGTCGTGGGGGACACGCCCCTCATCGTGACGGAGAACGGTGTGGCGACGGCCGACGACGCCGACCGCGTCCGCTACACCACCGGTGCCCTGCGGTCGCTGCGCGCCGCCATGGACGACGGGGCCGATGTGCGCGGCTACTTCCACTGGAGCCTGCTGGACAACTGGGAGTGGGGTCAATGGGGTCCGACCTTCGGGCTGGTCGCCGTGGACCGGACGACGTTCGCTCGCACCCCCAAGCCCTCGCTGTCCTGGCTGGGCGCACTCGCCCCCGCCAAGTCCTGAGCCGTCCTGGAGCATGCCCGGGCATGCCGCACCCACGGGAGACGAAGTGAGTACTCCAGAAACCGCCGGTCTTGGCCGGGCAACGCCCGAGGAGGTCGGCCTCTCCACGGCCGGTCTGCAGCGCGTCGACGCGGCCGTCCAACTCAAGGTCGACGAAAGGGTGATCGCCGGAGCGGTCACCCTGACGGCCCGGCACGGCCGCATCGTGCGCACGAGCGTGCTGGGCCGACCCGCACGGGCCGGTGACCGACGCCTGGCCGAAGACACCATCTTCAGGATCTTCTCCATGACCAAGCCCGTCACCGGCGTGGCGATGGGGATCCTGGCCGATCGCGGGCTGTGGGCGCCGCAGGATCCGATCGCGAAACACCTGCCGGAGCTGGCCGACCTGAAGGTGTACACCGGAACCGATCGCCAGGGACGGCCGCTCCTTGAGGAACCCGCGCACCCGCCCACCGTGGGTGAACTGCTCACCCACACGGCGGGATTCTGTTACGGCAAGAGGCGCGGCGACCGGGTCGAGCGGGCCGCTGTCCGCAAGAAGGTCCTGCGGGCCACCGGCACGGACGACTTCCTGGCACGTATCGCCGCACTCCCCCTGGTCTTCCAGCCCGGTACGCAGTGGCGCTACAGCGTGGCCATGGACATCCAAGGCGTGCTCATCGAACGCCTCAGCGGCCAGAGCCTGCCGGACTTCTTCCAGGAGCGCATTTTCCGGCCCCTCGGCATGCGGGACACCGCCTTCCATACGCCGCCCGACAAGCTCCACCGCCGCGCCCGGCTCTACTACACCCTGGGCCCGTTCCACCTGCAGCGGGGACCGAACCTGTTCGTCAAGGACCACACGCACCCGCCCGCGTTCGCCTTGGGCGGCATGGGCCTGGTGTCCACCGCCGCCGACTACGCCCGCTTCGCCCAACTCCTGCTGAACCGCGGCGAGTTCGCCGGACAGCGGATCGTCAGCGCGGCAAGTGTCGAGACACAGATGACCAATCACCTGCCCGACGCCCTGCTGACCCACGAGTACCAGGCGGGCCACTACCGCATCCGGCCCGGATTCGGATACGGCTGGAACGGCGCGGTCGTACACGACCCCGAACAGGCCGGCCTCCCCGTCGGGCGCGGCACCTACATGTGGGACGGCGCCGCAGGCACCTGGTTCTGGGCCGACCCCGAGCACGACCTCATCCACATCGGGATGATCCAGCTGCTGTCCTACTCCGCGCCACCCCTGCAGAGGATCACCCAGCACCTCATGGCCGACGCCATCCTCGACTGACATTCCAAGGACAGACGCACCATGACCGCAGCCCGTTTTCCCCTCGGCCCGTTCACCCCCAGCCCGGCCAACCCGATCCTTCAACCGCACAGCGACGGCTGGGAGTCCGCCAACCTCTACAACCCGGCCGCCATCGTCGAGGGCGACGAAGTCGTCCTGCTGTACCGGGCCCACGCAGCCGACAAGATCTCCCGCATCGGCATGGCCCGCAGCCGCGACGGGATCCACTTCGAACGCCTCGGCACCCCCGTACTCGAACCCGAGCAGCCCTACGAGCAGGCAGGCTGCGAAGACCCCCGCATCACCCGCGTCGACGACACCTACTACCTCACCTACACGGGGTTCGACGGCACGACCGCCCAACTCTGTCTGGCCACTTCCACGGACCTGCGCACCTGGACACGCCACGGGCCGCTCTTCCCCGGCTTCAACACCTGGAGAACCCTTCCCTACGGCTCCGACCAGCCGTGGAGCAAGGCGGGCGTCATCCACCCCGAGCCGATCGAGGGCCACTACTGGATGTGGTTCGGCGAAGGCTCCCTCTATGCCGCCACCTCCACCGACCTGCTGCACTGGACCCCCGTCACCGACGACCAGCACCCTTTGTACGCACCCACTCCCGGCGCCTGGGACGGCACCCTCGTGGAGATCGGGGCGCCACCGGTCGAGACCGAGGACGGGCTGCTGGTCTTCCTCATCAACAACGCGACGGCGACGTCCCCTTCACAGGTGCATTACCAGTGCGGACAGATCGCCATCGCCCGGCGGGACCCCGGCACCGTCCTGGCCAAGATGACCCGGCCCTGGCTGCGGCCACACACCCACGAGGACACCCACGGACTCGTCCCCAACGTCACCTTCGTCGAGGGACTCGTCCACTTCCAGGGCCGCTGGCTGGCCTACTACGGACAGAGCGACACCACCCTCGCCGTCGCGGTCCATGACCCCGCCGGGCAGAGCTGGCGGACGACAGGGCAAGCACCACACGCAGCCGACCGCTGAACCAGCGCAGACCAAGCCCCGCGTCCGGCTGCCCGCTTTCACCCAGGGCCCGCGGGACATCCGCCCGTCTCTCCGCGAAAGGTGCACGTAATGCCGCTCGACCCACGACTCGTCCCGTTGCTCGAACAGTTCAACGCACAGCCGCAGCCGACCCGGACCACGGCCGAAGAGCGACGCAACGCCCTCGCGCACACACCCGTGGCCGAGCAATTCGCCGCGCTGATCGCCCCACCTCCCGCCGTCGCGCGCGTGTGGGAAGAGCACCTCTCCGTCGCCCGGCCCGCCGATGAGATCACGGTGCGCGTCTACCGTCCCGAACAGGCCGAACAGAACACTGCGGGAGCCCTTCTGCACATGCACGGCGGCGGATGGTGGTCCGGCACTCTTGAGGACGTCGACGACCGCTGCCGCCACCTGGCCGACGGAGCCGGCATCGTCGTCGTGTCCCTGGCCTACCGCCTGGCACCCGAACACCCCTGGCCCACAGCGGTCCACGACGCCCTCGGGGCCCTGCGGTGGATGGTCGCCCACGCCGCACGGCTCGGAATCGACCCCGCCCGGATCGGGGTGGGCGGCGAAAGCGCCGGAGCCAACATCGCAGCCGCCCTCGCCCTGCTCACCCGCGACCTGAACGGCCCCGGCCTGCGCATGCAACTGCTGGAAATCCCCGCGCTCGACCTCACCCTCTCGTCGCCCTCCAGGCAGACCCACGGAGCGGAATACGCCCGGAACCGGGACGAGCTCACCTGGTGCGTCGAGCAGTACGCCGCAGACCATGATGTCAAGGATCCGCTGGTGTCACCGCTGCTGGCGCACGACCTGACCGGACTTCCCCCGGCGGTGATCACCGCCGCCGAATACGACCCTCTGGCCGACGACGCACTGCGCTACGCCGAGCGCCTGCGCCAGGCCCAAGTGCCGTGCACCCACACCGAGTATCCGGGGCTGTTGCACGGAGCTCATCACATGACGGCGCTGCTGCCCGTCGCGCAGCGCTGGCAGGACGACGTCGTCGCAGCCGTCGGCCACCACCTCGACCTCCGTACCCGCTGAGGACCTTCGTCCCACGGCCAACCGTGACGAGGCCGTCAGGTCTCCCTCACGTCGTCGGCCGTGAGCGCTCTGTACAGGCGCTTGAGGTCGCCCACGACATCGACGGTCGGGTCACGCAGCCACTGGAGCTGAAGGCCGTCCATCGCGGCGACCAGGACCCGGGTCTGCCACTCGTGACCCGGTCCCAGCATCTGCGCCCCCAAGTCGGCCAGTTCCTCCGAGCGGCGCCGCATGAAGCGATGTGCGGGGTGCTGCGGATCGGCGGCAGCGGCGCTCATGTCGACGAACAGCTTGACCAGCCCAGGGGTCCCGATGGTGTGTTCCATCAGCGCCAACACCCCGTCCGGCGTTGCGAGATCATAGGTCTCGCCGTACGTGCGGTCCCGCTCCTCCAGAATGGCGACGAGCAGGTCGTCCTTGCTGTCGAAGTAGTGCAGCACCGCGGCCTCTGTGACTCCGACCGCTGCCGCGATCGACCGCAAAGTCGGCCCCTGCCGACCCGACGACTGGTAGACCTCAAGCGCGATCTTGAGAATCTCGGCTCGCCGGGCGATGCCTTTCGCGTACGGGCCTCGTGGAGTCTTCGTGGTCATACCACGAACCTACCCTCCGTGAGCGGGCCTCCCACCGGGCCTTGCCCCCAACCGATGGCAGGCCTCTTCTCACACCGCCAACAGCCTGGAAACAGCCCTGTTCAGGAGCCCTTCGCCGCAGGCTCCAGAATCGCCACGCACTCCACATGATGAGTCATCGGAAACAGATCGAACGCCCGCAGCGTCCGCACCTTGTACCCACCGTCGCGGAAGTACCCCAGGTCGCGGGCGAGCGCCGCCGGGTCGCAGGCGACGTACGCGATACGGCGGGCGCCGAGTGAGGACAGGTGCTCGACGGTCTTCTTGCCGGCGCCGGCGCGGGGCGGGTCGAGGACGATGAGGTCGACCTCGGTGATGCCGGTGCGCGGGAGGACGGATTCGACCTTGCCCTGCTCGATGCGGACGCGGTCGAAGGCGGCGAGGTTGTGGCGGGCGTCCTCGACCGCACGCTTGCCGGACTCGATGCCGAGGACCGCGCCCTTGTCGCCGAGGCGGTCGGCGAGGGCACCGGCGAAGAGGCCGACGCCGCAGTACAGGTCGAGCGCCATCTCGCCCTTGCGCGGCATCAGGCCCTGCATGACGGCCTTCATCAGGGTGTCCGCGGCCTGCGGGTGGACCTGCCAGAAGCCGCCGCTGCCGACGCGGTAGGTGCGGCCGTCGGCGCGCTCGCGGACGAAGGCGCGGCCGTGGACGCGGTGGATACCGCCGTCGTGCTCCTCGACTCGCATGACGGAGACGGGCTTGTCGAGCTCGACGAGGGGCAGGCGGGCGCCGGGCCTGGGCTCCAGGATCACCATGCGGTCCTGGGATCCCGTGGCGGCGATCGCCTCGACGGACGCCATGCCGGACCAGTCGCGCTCCTCGATGCCCAGCTCGCTGACGCCGGGCGCCGCGATCATGCAGTGCTCGATCGGCTCGACCTCGTGCGAGCGGTGGCGGCGCAGCCCGGCGTTGCCGTCCGCGTCGACGGCGTACTGCACGCGCGTGCGCCATGCCGGGACCTGGCCGGCCGGCAGCTTGTCGCCCTCCGCGGGCATCACCGTGCCGTCCCAGCCCGCCTCCTCCGGCGTGAGGCCCGCGAGCCGCTGCAGCTGCTCGGCGACGACCTCGCCCTTCAGCCGTCGCTGGGCGCCCGGCTTGGCGTGCTGCCAGTCGCAGCCGCCGCAGCGGCCGGGACCGGCGTACGGGCAGGGGGCCTCGACGCGGTCCTTGGACGGTTCGAGCACCGTGACGGCGTCGGCGCGCAGGAACCGCGCACCCTCCTCACCCTCCGTCACACGCGCGAGGACCCGCTCGCCGGGCAGGGCGTGCCGGACGAAGAGGACCTGGCCCTCGGCCGTACGGGCGATGCAGTGCCCGCCGTGGGCGACAGGGCCGATCTCGACCTCGTACTCCTCCCCCACCAGCGATTTCTTCGGTTCTGCCTGCATGGCGGGGTGACTCCAGATGCGAAAGGGTGCGGAAACGGTGCGGAATGGGGGAACGGCCGGACAACAGCCCACCAGTCTACGTGGACACCGCCCGGCCGCTCACCACGAAGCCACGGAGCCTCAGCCCTTCGGCGACCCCGACGACCCCGACGACCCCGTCGGCTCCTTCGGACGCTCCTGGGCAGGCCCGCGCCGCACCGCTCCCGGCGCGTTCCACTCCTGCCGCTTGCGGGCCCGCTTCCGCGCGACCTCGGAGGACTCCAGCTGGTAGGGCACCGACGTCACCATCACACCCGGCGTGAACAGCAGCCGGCCCTTCAGCCGGAGGGCGCTCTGGTTGTGCAGCAGATGCTCGTACCAGTGGCCGACCACGTACTCGGGGATGATCACGGAGACCGCGTCGCGCGGCGACTCCCGGCGCAGCCCCTTCACGTACTCGATGACGGGACGCGTGATCTCGCGGTAGGGCGAGTCGAGGACCTTCAGAGGTACGTCGATGCCGCGCCGCTCCCACTCCTCGCGCAGCGCCTTCGTCTCGGCCGGGTCGACGTTGACGCTGAGCGCCTCCAGGGTGTTGGAGCGCATCAGCTTGGCGTAGGCGAGAGCGCGCAGCGTCGGGCGGTGGATCTTGGAGATCAGGACGACGGAGTGGACGCGGGAGGGGCGGACGCTGTCGTCGGACGGCCCCTCGGGCGCGGCCAGTTCCTCGGCGACCCGGTCGTAGTGCTTACGGATCGCGCTCATCGTCGCGTAGAAGATCACCATGCCGAGCAGCGCGACCCAGGCGCCGTGCGTGAACTTGGTGACGAGTACGACGACCAGCACGAGCCCGGTGAAGAAGGCGCCGAAGGTGTTGATCGCCCGGGAGCGGATCATGTGGCGGCGCTTGGCCTGGTCCTTCTCCGTGCGCAGGTGGCGGTTCCAGTGCCGGACCATGCCGGTCTGGCTCAGCGTGAAGGACACGAACACACCGACGATGTAGAGCTGGATCAGGCGGGTCGAGTCGGCTCCGTAGACGACGACCAGGAGCATGGCCGCGCCCGAGAGCAGCACGATGCCGTTGGAGAAGGCGAGGCGGTCGCCCCGGGTGTGCAGCTGGCGCGGGAGGTAACGGTCCTGCGCGAGGATCGAGCCGAGCAGCGGGAAGCCGTTGTAGGCGGTGTTGGCGGCGAGGAAGAGGACCAGCGCGGTGGCGGCGGCCAGCACGATGAACAGGAAGCTGCCCTTGCCGAAGACGGCCTCGGCGACCTGCGAGATCACCGGGTTCTGGACGTAGTCGGAGCCGACCGCCACCCCGTTCTGGAGCAGGTCGACGGCCGGGTTCTCGGCCATCCGGACCTTGGTGACCATGGCCAGGGCGATGATGCCGCAGAACATGGTGACGGCGAGCAGGCCCATCGCCGCGAGTGTGGTCGCGGCGTTCTTGGACTTGGGCTTGCGGAAGGCCGGGACACCGTTGGAGATCGCCTCGACGCCGGTGAGCGCGGCGCAGCCGGAGGAGAAGGCGCGCAGCAGCAGGAAGACGAGGGCGAAGCCGGCGAGTCCCTGGTGCTCGGCCTCGATGTGGAAGTCGGCGGTCGGTGCCTTCATGGTGTCGTCGAGGACGAGCCCGCGGAACGCACCCCACGCGATCATGATGAAGACGCCCGCGACGAAGACGTACGTCGGAATCGCGAAGAGCTTTCCGGACTCCTTCACTCCGCGCAGGTTCATCAGCGTGAGCAGCACGATCACGGCGACCGCGCAGAGCACCTTGTTCTCGACGACGAAGGGGACCGCGGAGCCGAGGTTCTCGATGCCGGAGGAGATCGAGACGGCGACGGTGAGGACGTAGTCGACGAGCAGCGCGCTGGCGACCGTGAGGCCCGCCCGGGGGCCGAGGTTGGTGTTGGCCACCTCGTAGTCGCCACCGCCGCTCGGGTACGCGTGCACGTTCTGCCGGTAGGAGGCGACGACGGTGAACATCAGCACGACGACCGCGAGCGCGATCCAGGGGCTGAAGTGGTAGGCCGACACGCCCGCGATGGAGAGGACCAGGAGCACTTCTCCGGGTGCGTACGCCACGGAGGAGAGCGGGTCGGATGCGAAGACGGGGAGTGCGATGCGCTTCGGCAGGAGTGTTTCTCCGAGCCGGTCACTGCGCAGTGCGCGCCCGATCAGGATCCGTTTGGGCACGTCGGTCAGTTTGGACACGCAGAGGATCGTAAGCGTTCGAACGGGGGGCCGCCCACCTGCCGTCCGACATCTGGCGTCCGAGTGAAAACGGGCACATGCCGCGCTGCGGATTCCGTAGCCGCCGAGATCCGCGTGCCTATATGAAAAACATCCACATTTGCCCGCTTATGGAGGTTCCATGCACGCCACCGCGGAGCTCATCGGCGCGGCCGCCGGACTCATCGGCCTCGGAATCCTCACTCTTGTGAGCGTCCGCAGCATCAACCGCCGCTGATCGTGGCCGATTGCCACTGATCGCGGAAATCCCGCAGGCGAACGTGCACGGGGGTGCCCTCGACTGACCGCGCGTGTGTAGCTTGGGCGGCGGTCTGAGACCCTGTTTAGCCTGAGCCGTAACCATTCACATTCGGAAGGACGGTCGTGCACATCGTCATCATGGGCTGCGGAAGAGTGGGTTCCGCTCTTGCCCAGACCCTGGAGCACCAGGGGCACACGGTCGCCGTGATCGACCAGGACCCCACCGCCTTCCGACGACTGGGCTCCGGGTTCGGCGGCCGTCGCGTCACCGGAGTCGGCTTCGACCAGGACACCCTGCGCGAGGCGGGCATCGAGGAGGCCGGGGCGTTCGCCGCGGTCTCCAGCGGTGACAACTCGAACATCATCGCCGCCCGGGTGGCCCGCGAGATGTTCGGCATCGAGAACGTCGCGGCGCGCATCTACGACCCGCGCCGCGCCGAGGTCTACCAGCGCCTCGGCATCCCGACCGTCGCCACCGTCCGCTGGACGGCCGACCAGATGCTCCGCCGGCTGCTGCCCTCGGGCGCCGAGCCGCTGTGGCGCGACCCCACCGGCGGGGTACAGCTCGCCGAGGTGCACACCTCCACCGCCTGGGTCGGTCACAAGATCAGCCGGCTCCAGGACGAGACCGGCGTGCGCGTGGCGTTCCTCACCCGGCTGGGCGAGGCGGTCCTGCCCACCTCGCAGACCGTGCTGCAAGAAGGCGACCTGGTGCACGTGATGATGCGCACGTCCGACGTGGACAAGGTCGAGGCGTCCTTCGCCAAGGGCCCTGAAGAGGAGACCGGTCACTGATGAGAGTCGCCATTGCCGGTGCCGGTGCCGTCGGCCGCTCGATCGCGGGCGAGCTCCTGGAGAACGGTCACGAGATCCTGCTGATCGACAAGGCGCCGACCGCCATCTCGGTCGAGCGCGTCCCGCAGGCGGAGTGGCTGCTCGCCGACGCCTGCGAGATCACCTCCCTCGACGAGGCGGCGCTGCAGCGCTGCAACGTGGTCATCGCGGCCACCGGCGACGACAAGGTCAACCTCGTCGTCTCCCTGCTCGCGAAGACCGAGTACGGGGTCCCGCGGGTCGTCGCCCGCGTCAACAACCCCAAGAACGAGTGGCTGTTCAACGAGTCCTGGGGCGTCGACGTCGCCGTCTCCACCCCGCGCCTGATGTCGGCCCTGGTCGAGGAGGCCGTCAGCGTCGGCGACCTGGTCCGCCTGCTCCGCTTCAGCCACGGCGACGCCAACCTCGTCGAGCTGACCCTGCCGCCGGAGTCCGCCCTGGCCGGCACCCAGGTCGGCGACGTCGAGTGGCCCGAGGACACGTCCCTGGTCACCATCATCCGCGGCACCCGCGTCCTGACCCCCACCCGGGAGGACTCCCTGGAGGCCGGCGACGAGCTCCTCTTCGTGGCCGCTCAGGCCCGCGAGGAGCAGCTGGAGGACCTGCTGTCGGTGCGCCGCGAGGACGCGACGAGCTAGTCGGCCGAGATACGAGGATGGGGGCGCCCGGAGATTCTCCGGGCGCCCCCATCCTCGTATCGGAAGCGGCTGTTACGCCTCTCGGCGGTGGCTGGTCGGCGCGGTGTCGCCGCGCTCCTGGGCCAGCGCTGCCTTGCGCTCCTTCTCCGCCTTCTCCTCGGCCTCCATCTCGGCGAACACGTCGATCGGCGGCGGAGCCTTCGCGAGGAAGACCCAGGTGAGCCAGACGGCGAGCAGGAAGGGCGGGATCTTCAGGGCGATCAGGACCCAGCCGAACTGGGTGGTGTCGCCCCACCAGTAGAGCGGGAAGAGGATGGCGCACTTGGCCAACAGGATCAGGCCCCAGGCCCAACTGGCCTTCGTGTACGCCTTCTTGCGGCCGGGGTTGCGGGTGCGCCAGGAGAGGTTCTCCTTGAAGACCGGGCCGAGCATCAGGCCGATCAGGGGGGCGCCCGCGAGGGTGGTGATGATGTAGGCGAGGGCCAGGCCGAGCGTGTAGAGCATGCCCGGCAGGTAGAAGTCCTTCGCGTTGCCCGTCATCATCGCGAAGACCACACCGAAGGCGACGCCGAAGACACCGCTGAAGGCGTGCTTGACGGTGTCCTTCATGATCAGGCGGACCACGACGAGCAGCACGGACATGGCAAGGGCGGCGATGGCCGCCGAATGCAGGTCCTTGTTGATCGTGAAGATGGTGACGAAGAGGAGGCCGGGCACGACCGTCTCGACCATGCCCCGCACACCGCCGAACGCCTCGAAGAGCGCGGCCTCCGTCACCGCCCTCGAATCCTGCTGGGCGTCTTCGGTCGGCTTGTCGAGCGACGTCACCGGCTACTCCCGTCCGAGCGGTCTGAGTTCGTACTTCGGGTTGAACAGCACCCTACGGCCCCGGCTCATGGAGACGCGGCCCGATGCGATGAGCTTGCGCCCCGGCTCGATCCCCACGATGGAGCGCCGGCCGAGCCACACCACGTCCAGGGCCGCCGAGCCGTCGAACAGCTCGGCCTCCAGGGCCGGGACTCCCGCGCGCGGCCGCAGAGTGACCGTGCGCAAGGTACCAGTAACCGTCACGATCTGTCGGTCGTGGCAGTCGCCGATGCGCGTACAGCCCGCGGTCTCGGCGTCCTCGCGCAGCTCCTCGGACTCCAGGTCCTCCTGGGACGAGGAGAGCCTGTCCAGCATGCGCCGGAACCGGCCCGCCGGCTTTTCGGAACGAGGAACAGCACTCATACCGAAAGCGTACCGGGGGCCGCTCACAGCGTCGTACCCGCGAGGGTCCGCGTTCGAACATATCCCCGAGGGTCAGCGTTCGAACCGGTATCCCATCCCCGGCTCCGTGATGAAGTGCCGCGGATGTGAGGGGTCCACCTCCAGCTTGCGGCGCAGCTGCGCCATGTAGACCCGCAGGTAGTTCGTCTCCGTGCCGTACGACGGCCCCCACACCTCCTGGAGCAGCTGCTTCTGGCTGACCAGGCGGCCCGTGTTGCGCACCAGGACCTCCAGGAGGTGCCACTCCGTGGGGGTCAGGCGCACATCGCGTCCGTCGCGGTTGACCTTCTTGGCGGCCAGGTCGACGGTGAAGTCGTCGGTCTCGACGATCACGTCGTCGTCGCCGCCCCCGGTGGGCTCCGCGCGGCGGACGGCGGCGCGCAGCCGGGCCAGCAGCTCGTCCATGCCGAAGGGCTTGGTGACGTAGTCGTCGGCGCCGGCGTCGAGGGCCTCGACCTTCTCGTCGGAGGAGTGCCGGGCGGAGAGCACCAGGATGGGCACCCGGGTCCAGCCGCGCAGCCCCCTGATCACCTCGACGCCGTCCATGTCCGGCAGGCCGAGGTCGAGCACGACGACGTCGGGGTGGCGGGCGGCGGCGAGCTGGAGTGCGGTGGCGCCGTCGGGGGCCGCGTCGACCTCGTACTTGCGTGCCTTCAGGTTGATGACGAGGGCTCGGGTGATCTGGGGTTCGTCATCGACCACGAGGACCCGGGTCATGAGGCCTGCCTTTCTGCTGCTGGTGCTGGTACCGCGGTGTTCAGGTCGGGGCGGCTGTGGACCGCCTGGAGCGTGAGCACCATGGTGAGTCCGCCGCCGGGGGTGTCCTCGGCGTTCAGTGTGCCTCCCATGGCTTCGGCGAACCCGCGGGCGACCGCCAGGCCGAGGCCCACGCCGGTGCCGCGCGGAGCGTCACCGTAACGCTGGAAGGGCGCGAAGATCCGGTCCTTGGCCTCGTCCGGGACACCGGGACCGCGGTCCACCACCCGCATCTCCACCCGGTCGGCCATGGCGCTGGCCGCCACCAGGACGAGTTCGTCGGCGGGGCTGTACTTGACGGCGTTCTCCACCAGATTGGCGACCGCCCGCTCCAGCAGCCCCGCGTCGACCGCGACCATCGGCAGGCTCTCCGGGATCTCCAGCTCGACGCTGTCCTCGGGTACGCCGCCGAGCGCCATCGGGACCACCTCGTCGAGGTCGATCTCCCGGATCAGCGGAGTGACGGTGCCGGTCTGGAGGCGGGACATGTCCAGCAGGTTGCCCACCAGATGGTCCAGCCGGTCGGCGCCGTCCTCGATGCCTTCGAGGAGCTCCGCCTGGTCCTCCTCGGACCAGGCCACGTCGTCCGAACGCAAGGACGAGACCGCCGCCTTGATCCCGGCCAGCGGAGTGCGCAGGTCGTGACTGACGGCGGCCAGCAACGCCGTACGGATCCGGTTGCCCTCGGCCAGTTCCTTGGCCTGGTCGGCCTCGTGCTGGAGTCGCTGCCGGTCCAGGACGACCGCGGCCTGCGCGGCGAACGCGGCAAGCACCCGGCGGTCGGAGGCCGGCAGGACGCGCCCGGACAGCGCGAGCGCCATGTGATCACCGACCGGCATGTCCACGTCCGCGTCCTCGGGACGCTCGACCAGCGGACGAGGGCCCACACTCCCCGCGCACGTCCACGGCGCCACGTCGCTCTCCCGCTCAAGGAGCGCCACCGACTCCATCCCGAAGGTCTCCCGGACCCGCTCCAGCAGCGCCTCCAGGCTGGTCTCGCCGCGCAGCACACTGCCGGCGAGGAAGGAGAGGATCTCGGACTCGGCGCGCAGCCTCGCCGCCTGGTGGGTGCGGCGGGCCGCGAGGTCCACCACGGAGGCCACGGAGACGGCGACGCCCACGAAGATCGCGATGGCGACGATGTTCTTCGGATCGGCGATCGTGAGCCGGTGCAGCGGCGGTGTGTAGTAGTAGTTCAGGAGCAGGGAGCCGAAGGCCGCCGAGGCGAGCGCCGGGTACAGGCCGCCGAGCAGGGCCGCCGCCACCGTCACCGTCAGGAACAGCAGCATGTCGTTGGCGAGCCCGAGATCCACCGTGTTCAGGAGCAGCGCCAGGACCACCGGGCCCCCCACGCCGACGATCCAGCCCCAGATGATCCGGGACCGGCCCAGCCGCGCACCCCGCGCGACCGGCAGCCCCCGGCCCTTGGCCACCTCGTCGTGGGTGACGATGTGCACGTCCAGGTCGGAGCCCGATTCCCGGGCGACCGTGGCGCCCACGCCCGGCCCGAAGACGTACTGCCAGGTCTTGCGGCGCGAGGAGCCGAGCACGATCTGTGTGGCGTTGACACCCCGCGCGAAGTCCAGCAGCGAAGCCGGTATGTCGTCCCCGACCACGTGGTGGAAGGTGCCTCCCAGGTCCTCGACCAGGGTGCGCTGGACGGCCAGTTCCTTGGGCGAGGCGGAGGTCAGCCCGTCGCTGCGGGCGATGTAGACGGCCATCACCTCGCCGCCCGCGCCCTTCTCCGCGAGCCGAGCGGCGCGGCGGATCAGCGTCCGGCCCTCCGGACCGCCGGTCAGCCCCACCACGATCCGCTCGCGCGAACCCCAGATCTTCGAGACCCGGTGATCGGTGCGGTACTCGGTCAGGTACTCGTCCACCCGGTCCGCCACCCACAGCAGCGCCAGTTCGCGCAGCGCGGTCAGGTTGCCGGGCCGGAAGTAGTTCGACAGCGCCGCGTCGACCTTGTCGGACTTGTAGATGTTGCCGTGCGCCATCCGCCGCCGCAGCGCCTGTGGCGACATGTCGACCAGCTCGATCTGGTCGGCCCGCCGGACCACCTCGTCCGGAACGGTCTCCCGCTGCCGTACGCCCGTGATCGACTCCACCACGTCACCCAGCGACTCCAGGTGCTGGATGTTGACGGTCGAGACGACATCGATCCCCGCGGCCAGCAGCTCCTCGACGTCCTGCCAGCGCTTGGCGTTCCGCGAACCGGGGACATTGGTGTGCGCGAGTTCGTCCACCAGGGCGACGGCCGGGGCTCGCTCCAGTACGGCGTCCACGTCCATCTCGGTGAAGAGGGAGCCCCGGTACGCCAGCTCCCTGCGCGGGAGCTGCTCCAGGCCGTGCAGCATCACCTCGGTGCGCGCACGGTTGTGGTGCTCGACGAACGCGACGACGCAGTCGGTGCCCCGCTCCACGCGCCGGTGCGCCTCGGAGAGCATGGCGTAGGTCTTGCCGACGCCCGGTGCCGCGCCGAGGTAGATCCGAAGCTTGCCGCGTCCCATGGCCCCTATTGTCTTCCTGTCACCGCTGTGTACGCAGCGTCGACCCTACGGCCAACAATCCCGGCAAAAGGGGCGGGGGGTCTGCCGGGGAGTGACTTTGACGCAACCCTGATGCGGGCCTGGAAGACATCGGCCGGGTGTCTGGTGACGTCACCAGACACCCGGCCGCGGAGTGCGTCAGCTGAGGTTGTCCCCGTGGGTCAGCGTCTCCCAGGCGACGAAGAGGTTGTTGGTGCCGGACGGACGGTTCTGCATGGTCAGGTTCTGGGTGTTGGTCATGCCGTAGCCGAGGCGGTTGTGCATGGCGTTGTAGCCGACCTCGGTGATCGGCCCGAGCCCGAGGGTGAGGGACCCGCCGCACAGCGAGCTGGGCACCGCCTCGCCCATCTGGTACCTGGACTGGAAGCCGAGCGCCTGGCGCAGCCGCTCGCCCACGTCGGTGGTGTACAGGTCGATGCCCTGGATCCGGCTGGTCTCTGCGACGTGCGAGATGGCGGAGATGCCGTACCCGGTGTGCACGAAGTCGCGGCAGGTCTCCTGGGTGAGGCCGGTGGTGAAGGTGGACTGCCCCTGCCAGTACGCGACGATCTTGGCCGTGGTGTTGAGGTTCTGGCTCGGCACGGTCTTCGGCACGGCGCCGTCGGAGGAGAGGTAGACGTACGCGGCCGTACGCGTGCGGAACTTCGCCATCGCGGAGTCCCACACCCCCTTGTCCTCCAGGAAGACGGAGATGCCGATGGCGGCCTCCATCATCGACAGCTCCCAGTTCCCGTTGGAGTTGGAGCCGTTGATGATCTCGGGCAGGTAGACGTTCCGCAGCATGGTCCCGAAGCGCGCGGAGTTGGCCCAGGTGCCGGTGTACGTGTACTTGATGATCTCGGCGGCCTTCGGCCACGAGGAGCCGGCCCAGCCGGTCTGCAGGGGCGCGTTGCTGTTGGTGTGGTCGGTGATCGTGGCCGACCAGGCGTCCATCAGCTGGATGGACTTCTGCGCGTAGCGGGCATCGCGGGTGATGTACCAGGCGAGGGCCGTCGTGTACGCGGCTATCGCGTCCTCACGCTCGTCCGTGCAGCCGTAGTTGGGGTTCGAGTACGAGCCGCACTCGACGACCGAGCGAGGGGCGGGGGTGCGTGTCAGCGAGGCGTACTTGCTCGCCAGCATCTGGTCGTACGCACCCTTCCAGGGCTGGGCGCCGGCCAGGACCTGGGTGCGGGTGAAGTCCAACTGCCCCCTGGAGACACCGACTCCGGGGTGCACGAAGGTGGCGGGCGCGGCCTCGGCCTTCTGCTGGGCGCCGGGCAGGGAGAGGAACGCGGCGACCAGGGCCGCGGTCGTGGCAACGGCGACGAGGAAGGCCGGGCGCCGTCTGCGGTGGCGGGCTGTGGGGGTTTCGGGCATGTGACGGGATCCGTTCTCGTATGTGAACGACACACTGGGGACTGAACACACGCGTTGGCCGGGACCATAGGTCCAGACCAAACTTCCGTCAAGGCCTGAAGAAAGACCCGCACCTCAACTGCCCTTCGTGGAGCAGAGTTTGGGCACACGACAGGGCGGCTTGGGCATACGAAAGGGCCGCACCCCCCGTGAAGGGGGTACGGCCCGACTCTCGTGCCGAGAACCCTCAGCGAACCTCGGTGATCTCCGGTCCGCGCTGCAACTGCCCCATGCCGCCGGAGAAGCGGGAACCGGCCTGCTCCTCCTGCTGGACACCCTCGGCGACCATCTGCGCGTCGTCCGGCAGCTTCAGGACGATCGGGTCGCGGGGAGCCATCGGGCCCTCACCGCGGACAACGACCGTGTCCCGGAAGATCTGCTCAAGCAGGCCCGCGGCCTGCGGCTGCACCGCACCCTGCCCGGAGATCACTCCGCGCAGGAACCAGCGGGGGCCGTCCACACCGACGAACCGTACGACCTGGAAACCGCCCGTGCCGTCCGGCAGCTGCACCGGAACCTGCGCGCGCAGCTCCCAGCCCAGCGGGCCCTCGACCTCGTCGATGACACCGCCCTGCTGGGTGATGCCGGAGGCGATCTCCTCACGCACCTCGCCCCAGATGCCCTCGCGCTTGGGAGCGGCGAAGACCTGCAGCTGGATGGCGCTGTCCTTCAGGACGACGGTGGCGGCGACGATCGCGTCACCCGCGACCTCGACCCGCAGCTCCATGCCGTCGACTCCGGGCACCAGAATGCCGCCCAGGTCCACACGGCCCTCGGCGGGGTCGCGCACCTCCGAGTCGTCCCAGGGACCGTCGGGCCGCGGCTCCGGCTCGAGCCTCACCCGCTCCCGTTCCGTCCCGTCCGCCTCAGTGTCGACATCGTCGACGACCTGCTCGGCCTCGCCCGCCGCGTCCTCGGCGGCACTGCCCTTCTTGCGACGTCCGAACACGTCACTGTCCTTCCCGGTCGGATACGACCGAAGCGTATCGATTCCCACCCGCCCCGCCGCCCACGGCGGCATGACCGCCGGTAGACCCGAAGCCCCCTGCGGCCCGCACCGAGTCGGGAAGCTCCGCGACCTCCTGGAAGCGGACCTTCTCGACCTGCTGGACGACCAGTTGGGCAATCCGGTCGAAGCGCTCGAACCGCACGCACTCGCGCGGGTCGAGATTCACCACGATCACCTTGATCTCCCCACGGTACCCGGCATCCACCGTCCCCGGGGCATTCACGAGGGCGACACCGCAGCGGGCGGCCAGCCCGGAACGGGGGTGTACGAAGGCCGCGTACCCCTCGGGCAGCGCGACAGACACCCCTGTGGGCAGAACGGCCCGTTCACCCGGCTTCAGTTCACAGCTCTCGGTGGTGCGCAGATCCGCTCCCGCGTCACCGGGGTGCGCGTACTCGGGCAGCGGAACTTCCGGGTCGACGCGCCTGATCAGCACATCCACAGGATTACGGGTCACGGGTTCACCTCGAAGGCGCGGGCGCGCCGGATCTGGTCCGGGTCGTTCATGGCCGCCCGGATCTCCTCCTGGCGGCCGTTGTCGATGAAGTGGTCGACCTTCACCTCGATGAAGAGGGCCTCGGCCCGGACGGCGACGGGCCCCTCGGGGCCGCCGATCCGCCCGGTGGCGGTCGAGTAGATCTTGCGTCCCGCCACGGCCGTGACCTCGGCCTCCAGATACAGCACGGTGTCCACGGGCACGGGCCGTACGAAGTCCGTCTCCAGCCGTCCTGTCACCGCGATGGTCCGCAGCAGCCAGTTCAGCGAGCCGAGCGTCTCGTCGAGCGCGGTGGCGAGCACGCCGCCGTGCGCGAGACCGGGCGCACCCTGGTGGGCGGCCCGCACGGTGAACTCGGCCGTGATCCGGACCCCGTCCCCCGCGCGGGCTTCGAGGTGCAGCCCGTGGGCCTGTCCCTCGCCGCACCCGAAACACTGTCCGTAGTGCGCGCCGAGGAGTTCCCCGGGCGGGGGTGCGTCGGGATGCCGGACCGGCGCGACGGCGTCGGCGGGAGGCTTCAGAACTGAGGATGTACCACTCACAGCCGCTGACCTTACCCGCGCGTCGGGGATGGGTACGCACCGTGCCAAGCTTGGGCTTATGCAGCTCTCCGCCTCGCCGTACGAAGAACGTCTCAACGCGCCCCGCACCTGGTGGCTGGTCTGCTTCCTGGTGGGCGTCTCGATGGCCCTGATCTTCCTGCCGTTCGGTGCGCTGCCGCTGCTCGGCGGCCTGGTCGGGGGCACCGCGGTCGCGGCGGTCGTGACGAGTTCGTACGGCTCGATCCGCATCCGGGTCGTGGGCGACTCCCTGATCGCGGGCGACGCGAAGATCCCGGTCGCGGCCCTCGGCGATGCCGAGATCCTGGACCCGGAGGAGGCGCGCGCCTGGCGCACGTTCAAGGCCGACGGTCGCGCTTTCATGCTTCTGCGCGCCTACATCCCCACCGCACTCCGCGTCGAGGTGACCGATCCGTCGGACCCGACGCCCTACCTGTATCTGTCGACCCGGGAGCCGGAGCGGCTGGCAGCGGCGCTTGAGGCCGCACGGGCGAAGGCGTAGGGACGGGCGCCCTCAGAACGGTAGGGGCGGGCACCCTCAAGACGGGCGGGACGAGCTCAGTTCCCGAGCTCCTTGGGGATCTCCCCCATCCGCAGGGGGTCGGCGGGCAGCTCCAGTGGCGGCAGCTCCGGAAGCGCGTCCCACGGCACCTGGGACTTACGCAGGTCCTTGCGGATGTGCTCCGCGATGCGTTTGGTGTCGCGGCGGTTCATGACCGCTCCGACCGCCGCGCCGATCATGAACGGCATCAGGTTGGGCAGGTCCCGGACCACGCGCTTCATGATCTGCTGGCGCAGCTGGCGCTTCATCGGGCCGCCCAGGGCCGCGTTGAGAGTCGCCGCCTTCGTCACGTCGATCCCGCGCTCGGTGGACCAGGAGTTCAGATACCCGGTACTGCGCTGCGCCAGATTCCCCGGCGGCCGTACGCCGTACACCTCGTGCAGTTCGGCGATCAGCTTGAGCTCGATCGCGGCGACGCCGGTGATCTCGGCGGCGATCTCCGTCGGCATCGCGGGCGGCACCGGAAGCATCGCGGCCGCGCCGATGCCGGCGCCCACCGCGGACGTCGCGTTGGCCGCGCCCGCGACGAGTTTGTCCGCGAGCTCCTCGGCGGTCAGCCCGGGGAACTGCCGACGGAGGGCCGCGAGGTCCCGTACGGGGATACGCGGAGCGATGTCGATGATGCGGTCGGCGAGGTAGGACAGTCCTGCCCTGGCCCTGCTGCCGCCCTTGCGGACGCCTTCCCTGACTCCGTCACGGACGACGGCCGCACGGCGCTTCGCCGTGGGCGCCGGGGTGCCCACGGGCACCAGGTCGTCCGCGGGCGCGGAAGCCCCTGACGACGTTGTCGCGGGCGCCCGCTCGAGCGAGGCTGATCCTGGTCCGGAAGAGCCCCGCTCGTCGTCACGCACGCCTTCAGAGCCGTCTGACGGCCCTTCGTCCGCTCCCCGTCCGGAGGAGCGGCGCTTCCAAGGAGGGGTCGAGCCAGTCACGGCCGACCCTGCCTCAGTCGCAGTCGCGGCAGATCGGCTGGCCGTTCTTCTCTCGGGCCAGCTGGCTGCGGTGGTGCACCAGGAAGCAGCTCATGCAAGTGAACTCGTCCTGCTGCTTGGGAAGGACCCGGACGGCCAGCTCTTCGTTCGAGAGGTCCGCGCCGGGCAGCTCCAGGCCTTCTGCTGCCTCGAACTCATCCACGTCGACAGACGACGTCGACTTGTCGTTCCGGCGAGCCTTCAGTTCCTCAAGGCTGTCCGAATCGACGTCGTCGTCGGTCTTGCGTGGGGTGTCGTAATCCGTTGCCATGTCGCTCTCCCCCTCTGGGTGTCTGCGGTGTCTCAGCGCACGTAACGCGTGAGAGGCCGGACTTGTGCCCGACCCGAGGCGGAGATTTTGCCTCACATCAAGGTCTGTTACTCAATCGACACCCAACCGGACTCCTCAAGAGTGATCGGCTTGGATGGCGATGCGGACCGTACACGGTCCTAAGGCCGCACTTCAAAGGCGTCCCACCCTGTACTTCCCGTGATCTAGACCCCCGAAAACCCGGATTTTCCCGGCTTTCCGGCAGGCTTCTTGATCACGGAGAGTAGATGGCCGGAAAATCGCCCTTGTGATCGATCACACACGAGGCTCCCGGACGTATGCCCAGGAAATTCCGCGCAAAGCGAACATCCTCGCGTGTCGGCGACATGGTCTCAGATCGGCAGGGTGACTCGCATCACGAGGCCACCTCCTTCGCGCGGCTGAGCGACGATGTGACCCCCGTGCGCCCGGGCCACCGACCGGGCGATCGACAGGCCGAGGCCCACGCCCTTGTCGCTGCCCGTGCGCTCCGTACGCAGCCGCCGGAAGGGCTCGAAAAGATTGTCGATCTCGTACGCGGGAACCACCGGCCCCGTGTTCGACACCACCAGGACCGCCTGACCGTGCTGGACCTCCGTCGTGACCTCGACCCAGCCGTCCTCCGGCACGTTGTACCGGACGGCGTTCTGGACGAGGTTCAGCGCGATCCGCTCAAGGAGGACGCCGTTGCCCTGGACGACCGCCGGGGCGCGCTCCCCGCGCATCTCCACGCCCTTGGCGTCCGCCTCGGCGTGCACCTGGTCGACGGCCTGCGAGGCGACCTCGGCGAGGTCCACGGGCTTGCGCTCGACGATCTGGTTGTCGCTGCGGGCGAGCAGCAGCAGGCCCTCGACGAGCTGCTCGCTGCGCTCGTTGGTGGCCAGCAGGGTCTTGCCGAGCTGCTGCAGCTCCATCGGCGCCCCGGGATCGGAGAGGTGCACCTCGAGAAGCGTGCGGTTGATCGCGAGCGGGGTGCGCAGTTCGTGCGAGGCGTTCCCGACGAAGCGCTGCTGGGCGGTGAAGGCCCGCTGCAGCCGCTCCAGCATGTCGTCGAAGGTGTCCGCCAGCTCCTTCAACTCGTCGTCCGGGCCGTCCAGTTCGATCCGCCGGGAGAGGTCCGAGCCCGCCACCGCGCGCGCGGTGCGGGTGATCCGGCCGAGCGGCGAGAGCACCCGTCCCGCCATCGCGTAACCGAAGGCGAAGGCGATGATGGCCAGGCCGAGCAGGGCGAGCAGCGAACGGCTGAGCAGATCGTCCAGGGCATGCTGGCGCTGCTCGTTGACGCAGGCGTTCATCGCGTTGTTGAGCTCGGTCGCCGAGGGCTGGGCCGGGAAGTTGCAGGACTGGCTGCTCACTCCGCCGGAGACGATCCTGAAGGGCAGATCACTGCCCACGTTCAGGGCCTGCGCGGCGAGCAGATAGATGATCGACAGCAGCATGATGCCGGCGATCAGGAACATGCCGCCGTACAGCAGCGTCAGCCGTATCCGGATGGTCGGCCTCAGCCAGGGGAACGGGGGCTCCACCCTTCTGGGGTCCCACGTGGGCTTCGGAGGCGCCGTGGGAGGCGCGGGGGTCGTGGCCACGGTGGATCAGATCCGGTAGCCGGAGCCGGGCACGGTGACGATCACGGGGGGCTCGCCGAGCTTGCGGCGCAGGGTCATGACCGTGACCCGTACGACGTTGGTGAAGGGGTCCGTGTTCTCGTCCCAGGCCTTCTCCAGGAGCTGCTCCGCGGAGACGACGGCGCCCTCGCTGCGCAGCAGCACCTCCAGGACGGCGAACTCCTTGGGCGCGAGCTGGACTTCCTTGCCGTCGCGGAAGACCTCGCGGCGGTTGGGGTCGAGTTTGATCCCGGCGCGCTCCAGGACGGGCGGCAGGGGCAGGCTCGTACGGCGGCCGAGGGCACGCACGCGTGCCGTCAGCTCGCTGAACGCGAAGGGCTTGGGGAGGTAGTCGTCGGCGCCGATCTCCAGGCCCTCGACGCGGTCGCTGACGTCGCCGGACGCGGTGAGCATCAGCACGCGCGTGGGCATGCCGAGCTCGACGACCTTGCGGCAGACGTCGTCGCCGTGCACGAGCGGGAGGTCGCGGTCGAGGACGACCACGTCGTAGTCGTTGACTCCGATGCGCTCCAGGGCGGCCGCGCCGTCGTACACGACGTCGACGGCCATGGCCTCCCGGCGCAGTCCGGTGGCCACCGCATCGGCGAGCAGCTGCTCGTCCTCGACGACGAGTACACGCACGTCGCTGTCCTTCCTCTGTCCACCCGCGTAGCGCCGTTTCGGCGCGCGCGGGCAGGGTCTGTCGTGGGTAAGACCTCCATCCTGCCCTTTTCGGCCATAAGTCGGCTGTAAGACGGGTGAGAGCGCGTGGGAATGCCAGATTTTCTCGTGCGGTTGAGGTTTCCACGGAAGGGAGCGGGGGGAGGACGGCTTTACACCCCGCGATCACGCTCTGCTTGTGGCAAGCCACCTTGTGGTACGTCAATCCGCTTTCCGCAGAGTGGGCGTGGGTGTCCGGCACCGTCGCCGCCCAGCCGGGCAGCGCTGGGCACCCCTTGGAGACGTGATCGCCCCTTCCGAACGGCACACCCCCGTGCCATCGACCCACGACCCAGGACGAGGGGGCGCAGCATGGACGCTTTCACCGCAGGACTTCTGCAGCGCATAAGGGCTACCGAGTCCGACCTGACGCGGGCTCGCGAAACAGGCGACGACTTCCTCGCGGAGGTCGAACAGGCCGAGCTCGACGACCTGCACCGCCTCGCCGCCGAGCACGGCGTGGAGGTCGGCGCGACGCGCGTCTGATCAGTTCTTCTCCGATACTTCTCTTCTCCGAATCTTCATCCGTACGAGAGCGGGCCCCGGCATCGATCCAGTGCCGGGGCCCCGCTCTTTTTGCCGCCTGTTCCTAAGCGCGGCGGCCGCGCTGTTGTACGCGCCGTCAGTCGTGCCAGGCGCCGAACTCCTCCAGGAGCCGCTGGAGGGGCTCGAAGACGCCCGGGGAGGCCGCCACCGCCAGATCGCCTCCGGGACGCTCACCGGGGCGCCCACCGGTCAGGGCGCCCGCCTCACGGGCGATCAGGTCGCCCGCCGCGAGGTCCCAGGGGTGGAGCCCACGCTCGTAGTAGCCGTCGAGGCGGCCGGCCGCGACGTCGCACAGGTCGACCGCCGCCGAGCCGGAGCGCCTGATGTCACGGAGCAGCGGGATCAGCCGCTGGGCGACGTCGGCCTGGTGGGTCTTGACCTCGGTCACGTAGTTGAAGCCGGTGGAGACCAGTGCCTGGTCCAGGGGCGGCGACGGGCGGCAGGTCAGCCGGCGTTCGCCGACCCAGGCTCCGGTGGCCCGGGCGCCACGGCCGCGTACCGCGTGGTAGGTCTCGCCGCGCATCGGCGCCGCGACGACTCCGACGACGGTCTCGCCGTTCTGTTCGGCGGCGATGGACACCGCCCAGGTCGGCAGCCCGTACAGGTAGTTGACCGTGCCGTCGAGCGGGTCGACGACCCAGCGGATGCCGCTGGTGCCCTCCGTGGCGGCGCCCTCCTCGCCGAGGAAGCCGTCGGCGGGGCGGTGCTGGGAGATCAGGTCGGTGATCAGCTTCTCGGCGGCGATGTCCATCTCGGTGACGACGTCGATCGGGCTCGACTTGGTCGCGGCGACCGTGAGGTCCGCCGGGCGTCCGTCCCTCAGCAGCTCACCGGCGCTGCGGGCGGCCTGGTGGGCGAGCTGGAGCAGTTCGGTGTGCAGGGGCTCGATCACGGGGCTCCTCAGGCGTACGGACTGTCGGCGCCCGCGGCGGCGGGCTTCGGGGCGCGGGCGGGGCAGCAGCCCACGGGGCACAGGTCGTGACTCGCGCCGAGCGCACCCAGGGCGCAGGGTGTCACCTGGCGCCCGCTCTCGGAGGCGGCGCGCTCCAGAACGAGTTCACGGATCGCCGCGGCGAACCGCGGATCGGCGCCCACGGTGGCCGAACGCCGCACCGGCAGTCCCAGCTCCGCCGCCTTGGCCGTGGCCTCCGTGTCGAGGTCGTACAGGACCTCCATGTGGTCGGAGACGAACCCGATGGGGGCCATCACGACGGCCGGGACACCGGCGCCGTGCAGCTCTTCCAGGTGGTCGCAGATGTCGGGCTCCAGCCACGGGATGTGGGGCGCTCCCGAGCGCGACTGGTAGACGAGCCGCCAGGGGTGCTCGATCCCGGTCTCCTCGCGCACGATGTCGACGATCAGGCGCGCGACGTCCAGGTGCTGCTCGACGTACGCGCCCCCGTCACCGTGGTCCTCCACGGGCCCGGACGTGTCGGCGGCCGCGTCCGGGATGGAGTGCGTCGTGAAGGCGAGGTGCGCGCCCTCCCGTACGTCCTGGGGCAGTTCGGCCAGGGACTTCAGGACGCCGTCGGCCATGGGGCGGACGAAGCCGGGGTGGTTGAAGTAGTGCCGCAGCTTGTCGACCTTCGGCAGGTCCAGTCCCTCGGCCTCGAGGGTGGCCAGGGCCTCGGCGAGGTTCTCGCGGTACTGGCGGCAGCCCGAGTACGAGGCGTACGCGCTGGTGGCGAGGACCAGGATGCGGCGGCGGCCGTCGGTGACCATCTCGCGCAGGGTGTCGGTCAGGTACGGCGCCCAGTTGCGGTTGCCCCAGTGGACGGGCAGGTCCAGGCCGTGGTCGGCGAAGTCCTTGCGGAGGGCGTCGAGCAGGGCGCGGTTCTGGTCGTTGATGGGGCTGACCCCGCCGAACAGGAAGTAGTGCTGCCCCACCTCCTTGAGCCGTTCCTTGGGGATGCCTCGCCCCCGCGTCACGTTCTCCAGGAACGGGACCACGTCGTCCGGGCCTTCCGGGCCGCCGAACGAGAGCAGGAGCAGGGCGTCGTAGGGGGTGGCATCGAGCACATCTGGCATGCCTTCGATCCTGCCATCCGTCGCTGACAGCCGGACAACGGCCACATGACGAGCGGCGCCAGGGAGTGCGTTAGGGTCACCTCACCCGTAAGCTGTATCGGCCAGATTCACGCCTTACCGGTGTTCAGGCCGCCCGTAGTGACCGGGGGCCGAGCCGAGCCGACCGGAGTTCCCCGTGCCCAGCCCGTACCGCGCCCTGTTCGCCGCCCCCGGCACCAAGGGATTCTCCGCCGCGGGCTTCCTCGGCCGGATGCCGTTGTCGATGATGGGCATCGGCGTGGTCACGATGATCTCCCAGCTCACCGGGCGGTACGGCCTCGCGGGCGCCCTGTCGGCGACGATGGCGCTGGCCGCCGCGGTGATGGGCCCGCAGGTCTCCCGGCTGGTGGACCGGCACGGGCAGCGTCGAATACTGCGCCCCGTGACGCTGTTCGCCCTGGCCGCGGCCGCCGGGCTGCTGCTCGCGGCGAAGTTCGGGTGGCCGGACTGGGTGCTGTTCGTCTGCTCGGCCGGTATCGGCTGCGTACCGAGCATCGGCGCGATGATCAGGGCGCGCTGGGCGGCCCTCTACCGGGACACCCCGCAGCTGCACACCGCGTACTCCTTCGAGTCCGTGATGGACGAGATCTGCTTCATCTTCGGACCGATCATCTCCATCGGTCTGTCCACGGTGTGGTTCCCGGAGGCCGGGCCGCTGCTCGCCGCCTGCTTCCTCGCCGTCGGCGTCTTCTGGCTGACGGCCCAGCGCGCCACCGAACCTGTGCCCCATCCGCGCGAGCACCACAAGGGCGGTTCGGCGATGGCATCGGCCGGACTCCAGGTCCTGGTGGCCACGTTCGTGGCGACCGGAGCGATCTTCGGTGCCGTCGACGTGGTCACGGTGGCCTTCGCCGAGGAGCAGGGCCACAAGGGCGCGGCGAGCATCGTCCTGGCGCTGTACGCGGCGGGCTCCTGTGTGGCGGGAGCCGTGTTCGGGCTGCTGCACTTCAAGGGGGCGCCCGAACCTCGGTGGCTGCTGGGCATATGCGCGATGGCCGTGAGTATGATCCCCCTCCTACTGGTCGGAAACTTGCCGTTTCTGGCTGTGGCGCTGTTCGTTGCGGGCCTGTCCATCGCTCCCACGATGATCACCACGATGTCCCTCATCGAACAGCACGTACCACGCGCGAAACTGACCGAGGGCATGACCTGGATCAGCACCGGGCTCGCGGTCGGGGTCGCGCTCGGTTCCTCCGTGGCCGGCTGGGTGATCGACGCCGCCGGTGCGAAGGCCGGGTACGGGGTTCCGGCGGTGTCCGGAGCCGTCGCGGTCGCGGTGGGTTTCCTCGGGTATCGCCGGCTGAGCAGGCCGGTTCCGCATCGGGGAGGGACCCATGAGCAGCACAGCGAACGGGAAGAGCGGAACGTGGCGTAACTGGGCGGGCACGGTCACCGCCCGGCCGGCACGGGAGGTCACTCCCGCTTCCGTGGAGGAGCTCTCCGCGGCCGTGCGCAGGGCCGCCGAGGACGGTCTGAAGGTGAAGGCCGTCGGCACCGGGCACTCCTTCACGGCCGTCGCCGCGACCGACGGTGTATTGATCCGCCCTCAACTGTTGACGGGGATCCGCAAGATCGATCGCGAGGCGGGCACCGTCACCGTCGAGGCGGGCACCCCGCTCAAGCGTCTCAACCTGGCTCTCGCCCGCGAGGGGCTGTCGCTCACGAACATGGGCGACATCATGGAGCAGACGGTTTCCGGCGCGATCAGCACCGGGACGCACGGCACCGGGCGGGACACCGCCTCGATCGCCGCTCAGATCAAGGCTCTTGAGCTGGTCACGGCCGACGGCTCGGTCCTCGTCTGCTCCGAGAAGGAGAACCCCGAGATCTTCGCGGCGGCGCGGATCGGAATCGGCGCCCTGGGGATCATCACCGCGATCACCTTCTCCGTAGAGCCCATTTTCCTGCTCACGGCCCGCGAGGAGCTGATGAGCTTCGACAAGGTCACCGCCGACTTCGACGACCTGGTCGCCGAGAACGAGCACTTCGATTTCTACTGGTTCCCGCACACCGACAACTGCAGCGCCAAGCGCAACAACCGCAGCGCGGGGCCCGAGAAGCCGGTGTCGAAGATCAGCGGCTGGATCGAGGACGAATTCGTCGGCAACGGCGTCTGGCAGGTGGCCAATCTGCTCGGCCGTGCCGTGCCCGCCACCATCCCGCCGATGGCGAAGGTCTCCAGCCACGGGATGTCCTCGCGGACCTACACCGACATTCCCTACAAGGTCTTCACTTCTCCGCGCCGGGTGCGCTTCGTGGAGATGGAGTACGCCATTCCGCGCGAGGCCCTCGTCGAGACGCTGCGCGAGCTGAAGACGATGATCGACCGGTCGTCCCTGCGGATCAGTTACCCCGTCGAGGTCCGCACGGCCCCCGCGGACGACATCACGCTCTCCACGGCGTCGGGGCGGGAGAGCGCGTACATCGCCGTCCATATGTTCAAGGGCACCCCCTATCAGGCGTACTTCACCGCCGCCGAGCGGATCTTCACCGCGCACGAGGGGCGGCCGCACTGGGGCAAGGTCCACACGCGCGACGCGGAGTACTTCGCCGGGGTCTACCCGCGCTTCGGTGAGTTCACCGCGCTGAGGGATCGGCTTGACCCGGATCGGCGCTTTGGGAACGACTACTTGCGCCGGGTGCTGGGCTCGTAGCCGTCGCGCTGGGCGTGGGGGTCGGGGTGTCGTCCCCGGCCTGTGGGGTGGCGCTGGAACTCGGCGTCGGCGTGGGTGTGTTGGCGCCGCCGTCGTCCTGGGTGGCACCGGCGCCGCTCCCGCCGGACGGCTGCGCGGAGGAGGACCCGGCCGAAGGCGTCGTACCGGACGTGCTGGATGTACTCGATGTGCCGGGCTCCGACGTGGAGTTGGAGCCGCTCCCCTTCAGGGCGTCGCCGACGGTCGTGCTCCGGCCGTCACCGCTGAAGCTGTGGCCCGACACGAGTTCGTACGACGTGATGCCCGCCATGGTGACGCCGAAGACGAGCGCCGCCGCGACCACCGGTCGCCGCCAGCTCCTGGCCCGCGCGCGGTAGACGGTCCCCTCGGTGAACTCCCCCGCGGCCGGAGCCTGCTGGGCCCTCGGCCTGGCCTGCACCGTCACGTCGCGGATCTGCTCGCCGGTGCGCTTGAAGAAGTGCTGGAAGACCGTGCCGCCGCAGGTGGCGACCACGCTGACCAGGCCGGCGCCCAGCATCGTGCCGTAGACCCCGAAGTAGGAGGCGAGTTTCGCGGCCACCACCGCGGCCACCGCGCTGCCCGCCACTTGCGGGACGCTCAGATCCAATCGTTTCTTCCCGGCCTCCTCACCGATCACCGACTCCGCACCCACATCCGGCTTTTCACGCATTCCCGGACCTTTCCTGCCTTTCCCGTACTTGATCGACTTGCCTCACTTGATCGACCGACTGCACGAGAAAGGGACGTACGGGCGAAACGATTAGTTCCGATTGCGACGATTACGTGAAGTGCGCCACTTTCGATGGTCACAAAAACGGCGCATCCGCCGGCCAACTACCACCCCCTGCTCGAAGTTGGGCGGCGTGCCGATCCACGCAAGTGGCCCGAATGGAGTACTCTTGCGAGCCCTGGGACCGGACTCCCGCCAGGGTGTCCGGGGCCTGTCAGGACCGCCGGGAGGGGGCTCGTTGCACAGGGTGATGGAGTTCGTCACTTAGCGTTGCGAATAGGTAACCGTGCCATAACGGCGATCCCGGGCCTGTGCCCGACACGCCGGGCAACTCGGCAAGGTTGTGGCAGGCTGCACCCGGGCAGGCCACACTCGACTAGCGGAAGCAGCGACGCACGTGACGTCGGCAGGCACCACCCGGGAGGTCCCCATGCCGGAACTGCGTGTCGTGGCCGTCTCTAACGACGGCACACGGCTGGTGCTGAAGGCTGCGGACAGCACGGAGTACACGCTTCCGATTGATGAGCGTCTGCGCGCCGCTGTACGCGGCGACCGTCCCCGCCTCGGCCAGATCGAAATCGAGGTGGAGAGCCATCTCCGCCCCCGAGACATCCAGGCACGTATACGTGCCGGCGCCTCCGCGGAGGAGGTCGCCTCGCTCGCCGGAATCCCCGTCGACCGGGTGCGGCGCTTCGAGGGGCCTGTCCTCGCCGAGCGTGCCTTCATGGCCGAGCGCGCAAGGAAGACCCCTGTCCGCCGCCCCGGCGAGAACGCGGGACCCCAGCTCGGTGAGGCCGTGCAGGAGCGGCTGACGCTGCGCGGCGCCGAGAAGGAGACCGCCCAGTGGGACTCGTGGCGTCGTGACGACGGCACGTGGGAAGTGCTGCTGGTCTACCGGGTCGCGGGTGAGCCGCACTCGGCGAGCTGGACGTACGACCCGCCACGGCGGCTCGTCCAGGCCGTCGACGACGAGGCGCGCTCGCTGATCGGCGAGTCCGACGACCTCTCGGCGGCCGCCGAACCGAGCTTCCCGTTCGTGCCGCGGATCGCCCGGCTGCCCCGGGACCGCCCGCTGGACCGCGCCCTGGACCGGCAGATGGAGCGGCCGAGCCTGCCCGCGCCGTCCGCGGAGCCGGTCGAGGAGTCCGAGCGCGACTCGCTCACCAGCCTCCTGGAGGCGGTGCCGAGCTTCCGCGGCGACATGGTGGTGCCCGAGCGCCCCTCCACCACGGAGCGGCCCGACACGGAGGAGCCCGCCCCCGAGCCCGAGCCCGAGGAGCCCCCGGCTCCCGCGGCATCGGCCGGTGCCGGATCCGCCTATGCGGACGTGCTCATGCCCCGCTCGGTCGGCGCCCACCGCGACCGTCTCGTCGGCGCGACCGACCGCCAGGCCGAGGCCGACGGCGTCCGCCCGGGCCGCCGCGCGGCGGTCCCGAGCTGGGACGAGATCGTGTTCGGTACACGGCGGAAGAAGCAGGACTGATCAGTCGTACGACGGTGGGGCCCGCGCGAGTTCGGCGCGGGCCCCACCGCCGTTACTGAGGGTCGGGACCGGCCGCCGCTACTGAGGGTCCGGACCGACCGCGACCGGGCGGCTCCCGTCCCTGGACCACTCCGACCAGGAACCCGCGTACAGCGCGGCCGGGATACCCGCGACGGCGAGCGCCAGCACCTCGTGCGCGCCGGAGACGCCCGAACCGCAGTAGACGCCGACCTCGGACGTGCCGGTCGCGCCAAGCGACTTGAAGCGGTCGGCGAGTTCGGCGGCGGGCATGAACCGTCCGTCGTCCGTGACGTTCTGCGTGGTCGGCGCGGAGACCGCACCGGGGATGTGCCCGCCCACGGGGTCGATCGGTTCGACCTCACCGCGGTACCGCTCGCCCGCCCGGGCGTCGAGCAGCAGTCCGGTACGGGCCAGCGCCGCCGCCCCGTCCGCGTCGAGCAACGGTCGCGCACCGGGCACGGGTACGAAGGTCCCGGCAGCGGGGGCGGGCAGCTCCGAGGACACCGGACCGCTCCAGGCCGTAAACCCGCCGTCAAGCACGCGCACGGACGGATGACCCGAATAGCCCAGCAGCCACCACGCGCGCGCGGCGCCCCAGCCGAGCCCGCCGTCGTACACAACGACATCGCGGTCCGCCGAGACACCGGCGGCACGCATCGCCGCGCCGAAGACTTCGGGATCGGGCAGCGGATGACGGCCCCTGTCCCCCGCCGGACCTGCAAGTTCAGAATCCAAATCGACAAAAACGGCGCCGGGAATGTGCGCCTTCTCGTACTCGGAGCGCAGACTCGGGCCGCCCAGCTGCCAGCGGACGTCGAGGACGACTGGAGGGTTCGGTCCGGCCAGGTCGCTCGCCAGCTCGGGTGCGGAGATGATGGCGTTCATGGCCACCATCCTTGCGCACGGGGTGGCCGCGTCGTCCATGTCGGGCTACTGTGCTCCGCCGGGCGGGTCCGATCACCAGGCGTATGGGATCGGGCACATGCTGTACAGCCGATGGACACCACGCGGCAATCGTGCGGAAACGGACGGGAAACGGCTCATCGGGCATCCTCCGGCCGTAGGCCGCTGAACGACGGCGCGGCCGGGACGCACGGTGCGACCGGTGGTGCGAACATCGGCACGGGGCTTATGGGCACGCGAACGCGGTACGCGTGCGGTAGGCGGAAGGTGACCCGGCCACCGCGAGGGGCCGAGAAGAGAGTGACGATGACCGAGGCACGGGGGTCGGCCGGCCTGAACGGCACAACGCACGCTCGGCACGCACCCGGCACACCCTGCTGGGTGAGCCTGATGGTGCACGGGATGGCCACGACCCAGGACTTCTACGGAGCGCTGTTCGGCTGGGAGTTCCAGCCGGGCCCGCACCAGCTCGGGCCCTACGTACGGGCCCTGCTCGACGATCAAGAGGTGGCGGGGATCGGGCAGCTGCCGCCCGACCGGCATCTGCCCATCGCCTGGACGCCGTATCTCGCCTCGGACGACGTCGATCTGACCGCCGAGACGGTGCGGCTCAGCGGCGGCACCGTGGGTGTCGGCCCCCTGGACGCGGGCGAGGCGGGCCGCATGGCGATCGCCTCGGACCCGACGGGCGCCGTTTTCGGGATCTGGCAGGCGGCCGCCCACCTGGGCATCGGGATCACCGGCGTGCCGGGTACGCCCGCGTGGAACGAGCTCGTGACCCGCGACACCGAGAGCGTCGTCAAGTTCTACCAGGGGGTCTTCGGCTACGAGCTGGAGCCGGTCGTCTCGGCCGACTTCGACTACGTGACCCTGCACCTCGAAGGCAGTCCGGTGGCCGGCATCCACGGCGTCGGCCACGGCCTGCCCCGCGACCGGGGCCCGCACTGGATGACGTACTTCGAGGCCGCGGACGTGGACGACATGGTGGCCCGGGTCACGGACCTCGGCGGGCATCTCCTCAAACCCGCCCACGACTCGCCCTACGGGCGGGTGGCGACGGTGGCGGATCCGGAGGGCGCGATGTTCTCCGTGATCAACACCGTCCGGTGACAAGGTCCTGCGACAGCGTCGCCACGCCGTCGAGGGGGGGTGAGGTCGCGAGGAGGACGGAGGTTGCCGCGCCCTGCTCGACGGTCTTGATCAGGTCCGCGGGGACCCTGCCGCTGCCCCGCCCGCCGGTGTGGCGTTGCAGGTTCGTGTAAATGGCGCCGGGCATCAGGGCGTTGGCCGTGATGTTGTCGTCGGCCCAGCGCCGGGTCGCCTCCACCGCGAAGAGGACGTTGGCGGTCTTGGACTGACCGTAGGCGAGCCACGGATCGTAGGGGCGGAAGGCGAAGTCGATGTCGTCCCACACGACCGGTGACTGCTGGTGGCCCGTGGAACTCACCACGACGACGCGGGCGTTGCCGTCGGCGGCCAGCGCGTCGTGCAGGCCGGTGGCGAGGGCGAAGTGGCCCAGGTGGTTGGTGGCGAACTGCCACTCCCGGCCCTGGTCGGTGTACTGCTCGGGGCAGGCCATGACGCCCGCGTTGTTCACCAGTACGTGCAGCGGGCCCCGCCAGGCGGCGGTGAAGGCGGCGATGGACGCGGGATCGGCCAGGTCGAGGTGCGCGACATGCACCTCCTGGTTGCCGGTCGAGGCGGTGATGTCCTTGGCGACGCGTTCGCCCGCCGCCATGTCCCGGACGGCGAGGGTGACTTCCGCACCGGTGGCGGACAACGCGCGGGCCGTCTCCGCCCCGAGGCCGGAGGAGGCGCCGGTGACCACGGCGCGGCGGCCGGTGAGGTCGATCTCTTCCGCGACCTCGGCGGCCGTGCTGGAGAAGCCGAAGGGGGTGGTGATGGCGTTCATTCATCAACTCCCTGCTGTGTGCTGAAGCGTGCGGGATGCGTTCAGGGCTTGAGCATCCGGTCCTGCTCCACCGGGGGTGTGCCGTCGTGCCAGGGCAGGGCCTTGCCGAAGCGGACCAGCTCGCCGTAGAGGGCGGGATCGACGTGCTCGGCGAAGATCAGGTCGAGTACGGCTCCGGCGGCCCGGGCCGGCGACTGGGCATGGCTGTAGTCGCTGAACCAGGGGCGCGAGGTGGCGGTGTCGACCATGCCGGGGCACACGGCCGCGATCAGGGTGCCGGTGGCGAGGTCGTGTTCGCGGCGTTCGGCGGCGAGCGCGCGGACGGCGGCGACCTGGGCGACCTTCGAGGGCACGTTCAGCCAGATCGGCCAGCCCGCCTCCGCGGCCGTCCTGTTGTGGACGGCGCTGCGCCACGACTCGACGGCGTACTCGACCTGGTCGAGGCTCGCGCCGTCGAACAAGTGGTGCAGCCGCGGGTCGAGATGACCGAGCGTGCCCAGGCTGCTGGCCACGACGAGCAGCCGTCCGCCCGGGCGCAGGGCAGGACCGAAGGAGCGCAGGATCGCGTGCGTGGCGGTGTTGGAGACGTCGATGAACTCGTCGGCCCGCTCGGCCTGCGACTCCTCGGGCAGCACGCGCGCGATCGCGTTGGAGATGACGACGTCGACCCCTCCGTGGCGGGCCCGGAGGTCCTCGGCGAGGCGGGCGATGGCTTCGGCTTCGGTGACGTCCAGGACGCGGCCCTCGATGCGGGCGCGGGTACCGGGGAGTTGGGTGACCTCGCGGGCGGCGTCCGTCACGCGCCGGTGGCTGCGGCCGGTCAGCAGAACCAGGTCGTCCGGGTTCATACGGGCCGCCAGTCCTTCGACGAGGGCCCGGCCGAGTCCTTGGTTGGCGCCCGTCACGAGGGCGATGCGTGAAGCGTTCATGCACTCCACGTTAGGAACGCCACGTCCATGAGTCCAACGAGAGTTCGGCACGGCTAGTATGCGTGAACGTCATGGACTTCACCGATGTGTCACTGACCGCGCTGCGCGTCTTCCGCGCCGTCGCCGAACAGGGAACCTTCACCGCGGCCGCCGCTTCGCTGGGCTACACCCAGTCGGCGGTGTCCCGGCAGATCGCCGCGATCGAACGGGCCGCGGGCGCGGAGCTGGTGGAGCGGCGGCGCGACGGAGTACGGCTCACCGCGGCAGGCCACGTCGTCATGCGCCGCGCGACGGTCGTGCTCGACGAGATCGACGCGACCGCCAGGGAGCTGTCAGGGCTGCCCGGCCAGGCCGGTACGGTCCGCCTGGGTTGGTTCCCCAGCGCCGGCGCCGTCCTGCTGCCCCGAGCGTTGGCCGCACTGCGCCACACGGATCCCGGCCTTCAGGTGGTTGGCCGGGAGGGCAGCACCCCGGCACTGGTGCGAGCACTGCGGGCCGGCAGCCTCGACCTGGCGCTGCTCGCGTCGTCGCCGCCGTTCCGGCCGCCGGACGCCGAGTCGCCCCCGCTCACGCTGCACACGCTCACCGAACGTGCGCTGTGCCTGGCGGTGCCGGCCACCCATCCCCTCGCCCGCGGCGACTTCGTCGACGTGGCCGACCTGCGCGGGCAGCGCTGGATCGCGGGCTCCTCCTCGGGAGAGGACCGGCTGATGGGTGTGTGGCCTGGCCTGGACGAGCGGCCCGAGATCGCCCACACCGCCCGCGACTGGCTCGCCAAGCTCCAACTCGTCGCCGCCGGCTGCGGACTGACCACCGTGCCCGCCGTCCTGGCGTCCGCCGCGCCACCGGGTGTCCGCGTCCTCCCCGTCCGCGGCGGGCCCCAGGAACAGCGGCGCCTTCTCCTGGCCAGCCTCCCCCACCCGCCGACCGATCCGGTCACCCGCGTGGCAGCCGCCCTCCGCACCGCGGCTCTCGACGCCGACACACCCGCTGCGTCCCCGCCGCCCTCATGACGACAAGAGGGCCTACGTCTTCCACGGCACCGTCAAGCAGATGTGACCGGCAGGACGTCGGGAGACAGCACGCTCGCGTGGGCCGAAGCGCTGGTCATCCGGCGACGGTGGTGACGGCGGCACAAGACCTCGTAACCGATCTCCCCCACCGGGCGGTTGACGTCTCCGACGACCACCTGGGCGCCCTCGACCACCATCTCCCCGCCGACCGTGCGGGCATTGTGCGTGGCCCGGGCGCCGCACCAGCACAGGGCCTCCACCTGGAGGGCCTCTATCCGGTCGGCCAGCTCGATCAGCCGCTGCGAGCCGGGGAACAGCTTGGTGCGGAAGTCGGTGGTGATACCGAAGGCGAAGACATCGAGCCCCAGGTCGTCGACGACCCGTGCCAGCTGATCGATCTGGTCCGGCGCGAGGAACTGCGCCTCGTCGACGATCACATAGTCGACCCTGCCGCCCTTGGACAGCTGATCGACCAGATACCCATACAGGTCCATGCTCTCGGTGGCCTCGACCGCCTCCGTGACCAGGCCGAGGCGCGAGGACAGCTTTCCCTCGCCCGCGCGGTCGTCCCGCGTGAAGATCACACCCTGAAGCCCGCGGGCCGAGCGGTTGTGCCCGATCTGCAGTGCCAGAGTGCTCTTCCCACAATCCATGGTTCCGGAGAAGAACACCAGCTCAGGCATGGGAAGTTGGGCACCTTTCGGCAACGGGGAGAGGGGGAGGTGTCAGGAACGTACTTGCAGGAGCGGGACGTGCTGCTCCACCGATGTCATCGAGCCGTGGTTGCCGACCATCGCCGACTCCTTCGGCTCCCGCTCGGACGCGGTGATCAGGACGTCGTCGCGAGCCGCCGCGACCACGTCGCCGATACGGGCGTACACCCGCTCGTCGATCTGCGGGCCGAACCAGCCCGCCGCGATCGCCTCGTCCCGCGAGGCCACCCAGAACTGCTCGCCGAGCACCTCGCGCCAGCAGGTCAGGACGTCCGACTCGGCGCCGGGTACGGCGTAGACGTGCCGGGCGCGGCCCTCGCCGCCGAGGAGGGCGACTCCGGCGCGCAGCTCCCAGTCCTCGTCGAAGTCGATGCGGTGCTGCTCGTCGAAGGGGATGTCGATCATGCCGTGGTCGGCGGTGACGTACAGGGCCGTACGCGGCGGCAGTTGCTCCGCGAGACGCTGGACCAGGCGGTCGACGTACATCAGCTGGCCGCGCCAGGGGTCGGAGTCGACGCCGAAGCGGTGGCCCTTGCCGTCCACCTCGGCGTAGTACGTGTAGACCAAGGAGCGGTCGCCCGCGGCGAGTTGTGCGGCGGCGACGTCCATGCGCTCCTCGCCGGTCAGCCGGCCGTGGAACGTTCCGCCACTGAGCGCGATCTTCGTCAGCGGGGTGTTCTGGAAGGCGGGCGAGGAGACCTGGGCGGTGTGCACGCCCGCCGCTTCGGCAAGCTGGAAGACCGTGGGGTACGGCTGCCAGGCACGCGGGTCCGTCCACGGGTTCCAGCGCAGCTGGTTCATCAGCTCGCCGGTCTTCGGGTTGCGCGCGGTGTAGCCGGGCAGGCCGTGCGCGCCGGGCGGCAGGCCGGTGCCGACGGAGGCGAGCGAGGTCGCGGTGGTGGCCGGGTAGCCCGCGGTGATCGGGCGGCCGGTGCCTCCTCGCGAGGACGCCAGGAGCGACGTCATGAAGGGGGCCTCGTCGGGGTGCGCCTTCAGCTGCTCCCAGCCGAGGCCGTCGATCAGGAAGACGCAGTTCCGGTCGGCCTCGGTCAGCTCGGGTATGGCGGCGGTCATGCCGGGCACGGCCATGCCCGCGGCGAGCGTGGGGAGCAGATCGGCGAGCGAACCGGCGCCGTACTCGGGGACGGGGGCGGTGTCGAGGGCGAGGGGTTCCGGGTGGTCCCAGGCGGGCAGGACCATCAGCGCGCGATGTCCGCGGTCGCCTCGGAGAGGGCCTGCGCGAAGGCGAGGGCCTGGCGCACCGTCTCCGGGCCGTCCCCGGCCTCGCTGACGCGCAGGCTCAGGTCGTCCGCCGTCGAGTTGCCCGTGTAGCCGTGGTCCGCCTCGCAGTTGGGGTCGCCGCAGGCGGCGGGCTCCAGGTCGATGCGCGAGACCGCGCCCCAGCCGATGGTGAGGACGACCTCGCGGGGCAGCGTGCCCGGCGCGTACGACTCGGGATTGGCGACGACCCGGCTGACGACGACCGAAGAGATCCGGCCGAGCTTCACGGACTCCGTCGACGTGGTGGCGTACGGCGTCGGGGAGGTGGTGTCCTCGGCCTGCTCGTCGGTGTGGCTCACGATGAAACGGTTGCCCGTGAGGACGAGCACCGTGACGTGCCGACGCACCTCGTTGGCGTCGAACGTCGTCTCCTGATGAACCAGGTACGACCGGATGGTGTCGCCGCCGATCGCGGCCTCCACCGCCTCGGCCACGAGGGCCGGGTAGTAGCCGCTGCGCTCGATCGCCGCTCGCAGCCCCTGGGTCGTCGTACTGGTCTTGGCCATGATGTCCATCTTACGGGCGCCCACTGACTGCGAGGCACCGCTCGGAAGGTCCGCCTGACGGAGATCGGTTTCCCGTCCGAAGGAGATCAGTAGACGGGGAGCGTCCGCGGGCCTAGGTCGTCGCGGACGGGAGCGCGGTCCAGCCGCACGGTGGCGCCGAGCGCGCTCAGGCCGTGCGTGGCGACGACCACGGGCTCCAGAGCGACCGCGACGACCTCCGGGTGATCGTCGACCAGCCGCGAGAGGCGCAGCATCAGCTCTTCGAGGGCCGCCGTGTCGACCGGGTCGGAGCCGCGCCAGCCGAAGAGGAGTGGCGCCGTCCGGATCGACCGGACCAGCGAGGCCGCGTCCCGGTCGGTGACCGGAATCAGCCGGTGCGCGGTGTCCCCGAGCAGCTCCGAGGCGGCCCCGGCCAGCCCGAACGACAGCACCGCTCCGGCCGCCGGGTCGATGACGGCCCGTACGACGGTGTCGACCCCGCGCGGCGCCATGGCCTGCACGACCGGCCGCAGCTCGGCCGGCTTCCCGAACAGCTCGGTCAACTCCGCGTACGCCCGCCGCAGTTGCTGCTCGTCCGCCAGATCGAGCCGTACGCCGCCCAGGTCGGCGCGGTGCCGCAGGTGCGGGGCGGTGGTCTTGAGGGCCACCGGGTAGCCGAGCTCGCGTGCGGCCCGCGCCGCGTCGTCCGGTGTCGGAGCGGGCAGGGCAGGCCGTACGTCGATGCCGTACCGCCCGAGCAGCTCACGGGTCTCCTCCGTGCCGAGGGTCAGCCCCTCCCCGCCCTCTTCCTGCGCAAGGAGAGCGTCGATCTGCCCGGCGGCACCCTTCTCGTCGATGTCCTCATACTCCGGCACCCGACCGGGCTCAGCGGCATCCCGCCGCCACTGGCCGTACTTCACAGCTTCGGCGAGGGCCCGGACAGCACGTTCGGCGGCGGGGTAGGCGGGGATGAGGCGGGAGTCGGGTGGGGGCGGTTCGGTGGTGGTCGACTGCGCGGCTTCTGCGTCTGCCGGGCGGTCCGCTCGGGCAGCGGGTGGCTGCGCGGCTTCCGGGGCGAGCGGGCGGTCGGCTCCTGCGGCGGGTGGGTGTGTGGTCTGCGGGTGGTCGGCTCCCGCGACGGGCGCGTGCGCGGTCTGCGGGCGGTCGGCTCCCGCGACAGGCACGTGCGCGGACTGCGGGCGCTGCGCTTCCGCTGCGTGCGAGCGGCTCGCTCCGGTGGTGAGCGAGCGCTCGGCTCCCGCGACGGGCTCGCGCTCCGCCTGCGGGCGCTGCGCTTCCGCAGCATACGGGCGGTCGGCTCCCCCGGCAGGCGGGCGGTCCGCTCCCGCAGCAGGGGCGCGCCCTGCCTGCGGATGTTGCGCTCCCGCCGCCTGCGAGGGGTCGGCTCCTACGGCAGGCAGCCGCTCCGCTCCGGCGACAGGCTCGCGCCCCGCTGGCAGGCGCTCCACTTCCGCCGCGTGTGGGCGGGCGGCTCCCACCGCAGACGGGCGGTCCGCTCCCGCGGCGCGCTGGCGCTCCGCTCCCGCAGCCTGCGAGCCGTCAGCTTCGGCGGTGGGCAGGCGTTCCGGAGAGCGATCGGGGTCCCCCCGCTCGTGCGAAGCCGAGAGTGGGGGACGGTAGGCACCGCCCACAGCTCCGGGTGCCGTGGCAGCGGCAGGTGGTGCGGTGCTGGCAGCCGCCGACAGCGCTTCGGCGAGCCCACCGAGCTCGACGTGCACGACGAGCACCGGCTTGGCCGGAGCCGAGGCGGAGGCAGCGAGTAGCGCTTCGGCCAGGGCCGCGTCCTGAGCGCCGGTCTCCCCCACCGCCGGGATGGCGGTGACCACAACGGCGTCGCAGCCGTCATCGGCAAGGGCCTGCGACAGCGCACCCCGGAAGTCCTCCGCCGACGCCCCCGTCGTCAGATCCAGCGGCGGCAACGGCCGAAGCCCTTCGGCGAGACACGCGTCGTAAGTGAGCAGCCCCAGCGACTCCGAGTTCCCGAGGATCCCCACCCGGGGCCCGGGAGGAAGCGGCTGGCGTGCCAGCAGAAGCCCCGCATCGACGAGCTCGGTGATCGTGTCCACCCGGATCACCCCGGCCTGCCGCAGCAACGCGGACACGGTGGCGTGCGGCAACCGCGTGGCCCGTACGGCATGCCCCTGCGGAGCGGCGGCGTGCCGGGTTCCCTGCACCACGACCAGCGGCTTCACCGCGGCCGTCCGCCGGGCGAGCCGGGTGAACTTGCGCGGGTTGCCGATGGATTCGAGGTACATCAGGGCGACGTCGGTGTCCGGATCGTCGTACCAGTACTGGAGTACGTCGTTGCCGGACACGTCCGCCCGGTTCCCGGAGGAGACGAAGGTCGACACGCCGGTGGTGCCGGTGACGCCGCCGCCCCGCCGGTGCAGGCGGGAGAGCAGGGCGATCCCGATCGCGCCCGACTGGGCGAACAGGCCTATCCGTCCGGGCCGGGGCATCTCCGGCGCGAGCGAGGCGTTGAGCCGCACGTCGGGAGAGGTGTTGATGACCCCGAAGGCATTGGGGCCGATGATGCGCATGCCGTACGTGCGGGCCTGGCGGACGAGTTCGCGCTGGCGTTCCCGCCCTTCGGCGCCGCTCTCGGCGTACCCCGCCGACACGACCACGAGCCCCTGCACGCCGTGGTCACCGCACTCCGCGACGACCTCGGGGACGTACGGCGCCGCCACGGCGACGACCGCGAGGTCGACGGGCTCGCCGATGTCACCGATGGATCGGTAGGCGGGCACTCCGTCGATCTCGCTCTCCTGGACCGCGCTGTTCACGGCGTACAGCCGCCCCGTGAAGCCGGCCTCGCGGAGGTTCGTGAGGACACTGCGGCCCACGCCGCCGGGCGTGCGGCCGGCGCCGATGACGGCGACCGAGCCGGGTGCGAGCAGCCGGTGCACGGACCGGGCCTCGGCGCGCTGCTCCCGTGCACGCTGCACGGCGAGCGACCTGTCGGTGGGTTCGAGGTCGAACTCCAGGCGTACGACGCCGTCCTCGAAGTGCCGCTTCTGCTGGTACCCGGCGTCCGTGAACACCTTGATCATCTTGTTGTTGGCCGGCAGTACCTCGGCGGCGAACCGGCGGATGTCCCGCTCGCGAGCCACGGCCGCGATGTGTTCGAGGAGGGCGGAGGCGACGCCGCGCCCCTGGTGGGCGTCCTGGACGAGGAAGGCGACCTCGGCCTCGTCGGCGGGCGCGGAGGCGGGCAGGCCGTCGGCGTTGATGCGGTCGTAGCGTACGGTGGCGATGAACTCGCCGCCCACCGTGGCCGCGAGTCCCACCCGGTCCACAAAGTCGTGGTGCGTGAAGCGGTGAACGTCCTTCGCGGACAGGCGCGGATACGGCGCGAAGAAGCGGTAGTACTTCGACTCGTCGGAGACCTGCTGGTAGAAGCTGACCAGGCGCTCGGCGTCGTCGACGGTGATGGGCCTGATGCGTGCCGTACCGCCGTCGCGCAGCACCACGTCCGCCTCCCAGTGGGAGGGGTACTCGTGCCGGTCCGACGAGTTGTCCATGCGCCCACAGTACGGCTCGCGTACGACAACGGCGCGAGGCAGTCTTGGGGGACCGAAGTCGGATCCAGGCCGGGATCCGACAACGGGGTCCGGGACGGCGGCAGACGGCAACAGACGGTTTGTCACCGAATGCACCCGCTCCGGACGCGCTTCACGATATGGGACACTGGTCTAGACAACTTGAGCCACCTGAAGGGCAGCATCACATGGCTGAGCGCCGCGTCAACGTCGGCTGGGCCGAGGGCCTCCACGCCCGCCCCGCCTCCATCTTCGTCCGGGCGGCCACGGCCTCCGGCGTCCCCGTGACGATCGCCAAGGCTGACGGCAACCCCGTCAACGCGGCCTCCATGCTCGCGGTCCTCGGCCTGGGGGCCACGGGCGGCGAGGAGATCGTCCTCGCGTCCGACGCCGAGGGCGCGGACGTCGCCCTGGACCGTCTGGCGAAGCTGGTCGCCGAGGGGCTCGAGGAGCTTCCCGAGACCGTCTGAGGTGCAGTGGCGGTTTTCATCGCTCCAAAACACCGGCAAGGGCCCACCCGAATTATCGGGTGGGCCCTTCGCAATTCCATTGTGCGGGCAGCATAAATAATCTCCCGCGAATTACTCCTCTTTGTATACGGCGCTCTTGTTAATGCCGCAGGCCCGTCATGTTTACGGGATGTTGCGAAGTCCTCACACGGTCCGGGCGATCCCCCGCGCCGGGAAAGCGGAGCCGGTGCGCGGCCGTCGCCCGTTCGGTGTGCAGGGCCGTGATCGCCCGCGCCCGCTCACTGTCGCCGCGCGCCACGGCGTCCACGATCCCGCCGTGCTCCGCCCAGGATTCCGCGGGGTTGGCCGGCGCCTCGACCGCGTACATCCAGGCGATCTTGTGCCGCAGCTGGGCGAGTGTCGAGGTCAGCGCGGTGCTTCCGGAGGCCTGCGCGAGGGTCTCGTGGAACCAGCCGCCCAGCGAGCGCAGATCCTCGCTGTTGCCCCTCCTGGCCCGCTCCTGACCCAGTCTGACCAGGCCTCGGAGCACCTTGAGGTGGGCCTCGGTGCGGCGCTGCGCGGCCCGGGCGGCGCCCAGCGGCTCAAGGAGCATGCGCATCTCGAGCAGGTCCCCGGCCTCCTGCTCGGTCGGCTCCGCGACGCACGCGCCCGCGTGCCGCCGGGTGACGACGAAGCCCTCTGCCTCCAGCGTGCGCAGGGCCTCGCGCACAGGGACGCGCGAGACTCCGTAGCGGCGCGCGAGCAGTTCCTCGGTGAGCCGGCTGCCGCGCTCGTAGACACCCGCGACGATGTCGTCGCGGATCGCTGTGCATACCGAGTGCGCAGGAACACGCATACCGGACCTCCGCTTTAATCCCCGTGAAACGCCGTCGATTGACGCTTGTTCAGTGACTCTATTGCAGAGACTCGGAATTTCCGATGGCGGGCCGGAATCCATGGATATTTTTTGGACAGGAAGCGGTTCGAAACGACAAGGCCCCGGCTCGTGCGAGCCGGGGCCTTGTGAAGTACGTACGCGAGTGATCAGACGTTCACGCCGGAGCGGCGTCAGATGTTCACGTCGTGCGAGCGGAGGTACGCGACGGGGTCGATGTCCGAGCCGTACTCGGCGGTCGTCCGGGCCTCGAAGTGGAGGTGCGGCCCTGTGGTGTTGCCGGTGGACCCGGAGAGGCCTATCTGCCGGCCCGGGGTGACCGTCTGGCCCACGGAGACGCCGATGGACGACAGGTGGCCGTACTGCGTGTACGTGCCGTCGTTCATCTTGATGACGATGTTGTTGCCGTAGGCGCCGCCCCAGCCGGCCTCGACGACGGTGCCGGAGCCGACCGCGTGGACCGAGGTGCCGGACGCGGCGTGGAAGTCGATGCCGGTGTGGCTGCCGGAGGACCAGAGGCTGCCGCCGGTCTTGTAGCCGGTGGAGATGTACGAGCCGGTGACCGGCGGGACGAAGGTGTTGAGGCGCTTGCGCTCGGCCTCGCGGGCGGCGCGCTCCTTGGCCTCGCGCTCCTCCTTGGCCTTCTCCGCGGCCTTCTTCCTCGCGGCCTCGTCGGCCTTCTTCTGTGCGGCTGCCTCGTCGGCGGCGTGCTGCTGGGCCGCGGCCTGCGCGTCGATCTGGTCGGCGATCGTGTCACCGATCTCGACGGCCTGGGTCAGGCCGGTCTGCTCGACGGAGTTGTCCGCGGCGAGCGCCGGGGCGGCCAGGGAGCCGAGGACACCGGTGGTGGTGAGCGCCGCGACGCCGATGGCGTTCGTGGTCGTGCGCTGCACGCGGCTCGGGCGACGGTGCTTCCCTGTGCCACAGGTGAACGCCATGGAGGGGCTGATCCTTTCCTTCCTTCTCGCCTACCGGGTTAGCTGACGGGTTCGGAGCAGGAAGGTCTCCTACGGACCACCTCCGGGGAGGGCGTCCGATTCACCCCAGGGACTGCGTGTGGGTCCCCGGCTCCCCTGGCTCGCGCCGTACGGGGACTAAGCGATGGCTGTCCGGTGCCGCGGGTGCGGCGCACTGCCTGACGAACAGCCGGACCGACGCTAAACGGGACATCTTTCAATCGACAAACGGATCACGGCTTTTGTAGCGCATGCCACAGGGCAGACAGGCAACCTCTCTATCAATACGGACAAATGGGGGCCCAGGAGACTCCGTGGTCTCCTGGGCCCCCAAGGGCACTGCTGTCCTACTCCGCCGGAACGACGCTCACTTCACCGATTCCGAGGGCCTTGACGGGCTCCTCGATCGTCGCGGCGTCGCCCACCAGGACGGTCACCAGGCGGTCCACCGGGAAGGCGCTCACGGCGGCCGCGGTGGCCTCCACGGTGCCCGTGGCGGCGAGCTGCTGATACAGCGTCGCCTGGTAGTCGTCGGGCAGATGCTGCTCGACCTGGTCGGCCAGCGTGCCCGCGACGGCCGCCGCCGTCTCGAACTTGAGGGGCGCCACACCCACCAGGTTCTGTACGGCGATGTCGCGCTCGGCGTCCGTCAGGCCCTCCGCGGCGAGGGTGCGCAGCACCTTCCAGAGGTCGTCGAGCGCCGGGCCCGTGTTCGGGGTGTCCACGGAGCCGCTGATGGCGAGCATCGCGATGCCCGAGCCGTCCGGGGCGGAGCGCAGGACCTGGCCGAACGCCCGCACACCGTAGGTGTAGCCCTTCTCCTCGCGCAGGACGCGGTCCAGGCGCGAGGTGAGGGTGCCACCGAGGCAGTACGTGCCGAGCACCTGGGCGGGCCAGACGCGGTCGTGCCGGTCGGCGCCGACACGGCCGATGAGCAGCTGCGTCTGGACGGCGCCGGGACGGTCCACGATGACGACCCGGCCGGTGTCGTCGGCGGTCACCGGCGGCACCGGGCGCGGCTCGGCGGACGAACCGGTCCAGGAGCCGAGCGTGTCGGCGAGCAGCGCGTCGACGTCGACTCCGGTGAGGTCGCCGACGATCACGGTGGTGGCCGTGGCGGGGCGTACGTGCTTCTCGTAGAAGGCGCGTACGGCCCCCGAGTCGATCGCCTCGACCGTCTCCTCGGTGCCCTGGCGCGGGCGCGACATGCGCGACGTGGCCGGGAACAGCTCCTTGGAGAGCTCCTTCGCGGCGCGGCGGGCCGGGTTGGCGGTCTCGTGCGGGATCTCGTCCAGCCGGTTGCGCACCAGCCGCTCGACCTCGCTGTCCGCGAACGCCGGTGCCCTCAGGGCGTCGGCGAGCAGATCGAGGGCCTTCGGGAGGCGTGAGACGGGGACTTCGAGCGACAGGCGTACGCCGGGGTGGTCGGCGTACGCGTCGAGCGTGGCGCCGCAGCGCTCCAGCTCGGCCGCGAACTCCTCGGCGGAGAGCTTGTCGGTGCCCTCGGAGAAGGCCCGCGCCATGATCGTGGCGATGCCGTCGAGGCCCGCGGGCTCGGCCTCCAGCGGCGCGGCGAGCAGCACCTCCACGGCGACGACCTGCTGGCCGGGGCGGTGGCAGCGCAGCACGGTCAGGCCGTTGCCCAGGGTGCCTCGCTCGGGTGCGGGAAAGGCCCACGGCCTGGCCTCGCCGGCCTGCGGCTGGGGGTGGAACTCCATGGTGGCGAGCTCGGTCACTTCGCCGCCTCCTCGTCGGTGTCTTCAGCGTCTTCAGCGGCGATCGGTTCGTAGACGAGTACCGCGCGGTTGTCGGGGCGCAGGCGGGACTTGGCGACCTCCTGGACCTCCTCGGCGGTGATGTCGAGGACGCGCTGCACGGCGGTCAGGGCGAGCTGCGGGTCGCCGAACAGGACGGCGTACCGGCACAGTTCGTCGGCGCGGCCCGCGACCGTGCCGAGCCGGTCCAGCCACTCGCGCTCCAACTGGGCCTGGGCGCGCTCCATTTCCTCGGCCGTGGGACCCTCCTCGGCGAACCGGGCGAGCTCCTCGTCGACGGCGGCCTCGATGACGGGGACCTCGACATCGCCGGACGTCTTCACGTCGAGCCACCCCAGGGAGGGCGCTCCGGCGAGCCGCAGCAGGCCGAACCCGGCAGCGACGGCGGTGCGGTCGCGGCGTACGAGCCGGTTGTAGAGCCGGGAGGACTCGCCGCCACCGAGGACGGTCAGCGCCAGGTCGGCAGCGTCACCTGCGCGCGTACCGTCCTCCGGGAGCCGGTAGGCGGCCATCAGCGCGCGCGAGGGAACCTCTTCCTCGACGACCTCGCGCAGCTCCTCGCCCATGGTGTCGGGCAGGGCGCCGTCGCGCGGGGCGGGCTTGCCGTCGTGCCCGGCGATGGAACCGAAGTACTTCTCGATCCAGGCGAGCGTCTGCTCGGGGTCGATGTCCCCGACGACCGAGAGCACCGCGTTGTTGGGCGCGTAGTAGGTGCGGAAGAACGCGCGGGCGTCCTCCAGGGTGGCCGCGTCCAGGTCGGCCATCGACCCGATCGGGGTGTGGTGGTACGGGTGGCCCTCGGGGTACGCGAGCGCGGTCAGCTTCTCGAACGCGGTCCCGTAGGGCACGTTGTCGTAGCGCTGGCGCCGCTCGTTCTTGACGACGTCCCGCTGGTTCTCCATGGACTCGTCGTCGAGCGCGGCGAGCAGCGAGCCCATGCGGTCCGCCTCCAGCCAGAGGGCGAGCTCCAGCTGGTGGGTGGGCATGGTCTCGAAGTAGTTGGTGCGCTCGAAGCTGGTGGTGCCGTTCAGCGAACCACCGGCTCCCTGCACCAGCTCGAAGTGGCCGTTGCCCTTCACCTGTCCCGAGCCCTGGAACATCAGGTGCTCGAAGAGGTGGGCGAGTCCTGTACGCCCCTTGACCTCGTGGCGCGAGCCGACGTCGTACCAGAGGCACACCGCGGCGACCGGGGTCAGGTGGTCCTCGGAGAGCACCACGCGCAGGCCGTTGGCCAGGCGGTGCTCGGTCGCTGTCAGCCCGCCGGAGCCTGCCTCAGCTGTGGCCGTGTGACCCATGGGCATGTACGTCCCTTCGATCGCGGAAAACTACGGATTTCCTGTCGGTCCTGCCACTGTATGCAAGCGCGCGGACAGCTGGCGAAGTTCCCGCGCCTCCTACGCCCAGAGCGAGAATCGCGAACGGCGAACGCCCCTTCGACGGACCCTCGAAAGCCCTCAACGGACGGGTCGTGGTCCGCGTTGTCAGTGGGGCGGTCCACAATGGTGCGCGTCAGAACCCGTTCATGCCCCGGCAGAGACTGTGAAGGAGTCGCAGCAGCGATGGCCCGCCGCAGCACGAAGACCCCGCCGCCAGACGACTTCGAGGAGCGCATCCTCGACATCGACGTCGTCGACGAGATGCAGGGCTCCTTCCTCGAGTACGCGTACTCGGTCATCTACTCCCGAGCCCTGCCGGACGCCCGCGACGGCCTCAAGCCGGTGCACCGCCGCATCGTCTACCAGATGAACGAGATGGGCCTGCGCCCCGACCGCGGCTATGTGAAGTGCGCCCGCGTCATCGGCGAGGTCATGGGTAAGCTCCACCCGCACGGCGACTCGTCGATCTACGACGCGCTGGTGCGCCTGGCCCAGCCCTTCTCGATGCGCCTGCCGCTGGTCGACGGCCACGGCAACTTCGGCTCGCTCGGCAACGACGACCCGCCGGCCGCCATGCGTTACACCGAGTGCCGGATGGCCGACGCCACGTCGCTCATGACCGAGTCCATCGAAGAGGACACGGTCGACTTCGCGCCGAACTACGACGGCCAGGAGCAGGAACCGGGCGTCCTCCCGGCGGCGTACCCGAACCTGCTGGTCAACGGCGCGTCGGGCATCGCCGTCGGCATGGCCACGAACATGCCGCCGCACAACCTCGGCGAGGTCATCGCGGCCGCCCGCCACCTGATCCGCTACCCGGGCGCCGACCTGGACACGCTGATGAAGCACGTCCCGGGCCCCGACCTGCCCACCGGCGGCCGGATCATCGGCCTCTCCGGGATCAGGGACGCGTACGAGAGCGGCCGCGGCACCTTCAAGATCCGCGCCACGGTGTCGGTGGAGGACGTGACGGCCAGGCGCAAGGGCCTCGTCGTCACCGAACTGCCCTTCACCGTCGGCCCGGAGAAGGTGATCGCCAAGATCAAGGACCTGGTCGGCGCCAAGAAGCTGCAGGGCATCGCCGACGTGAAGGACCTCACGGACCGCACGCACGGCCTGCGCCTGGTCATCGAGATCAAGAACGGCTTCGTGCCCGAGGCGGTCCTGGAACAGCTCTACAAACTGACGCCGATGGAGGAGTCCTTCGGCATCAACAACGTGGCGCTGGTGGACGGTCAGCCCCTCACCCTCGGCCTCAAGGAGCTCCTCGAGGTCTACCTCGACCACCGCTTCGAGGTCGTACGCCGCCGCAGCGAGTTCCGCCGCACCAAGAAGCGCGACCGGCTGCACCTGGTCGAGGGCCTCCTCGTCGCCCTGATCGACATCGACGAGGTCATCCGCCTCATCCGCTCCAGCGACAACTCGGCGCAGGCGAAGGAACGTCTGATCGAGCACTTCTCGCTCAGCGACGTCCAGACCCAGTACATCCTGGACACGCCGCTGCGCCGGCTGACCAGGTTCGACCGCATCGAACTGGAGACGGAGCGCGACCGGCTCAACGGCGAGATCGACGAGCTGACCGGCATCCTGGATTCGGACACGGAGCTGCGCAAGCTGGTCTCCACCGAACTGGCCGCGGTGGCCAAGAAGTTCGGCACCGACCGGCGCACGGTGCTCCTGGAGTCCGCGGGCGCCACCGCCGCGACGGTCCCGCTCCAGGTCGCGGACGACCCGTGCCGGGTCCTGCTGTCCTCGACGGGCCTGCTCGCCCGTACGGCCAATGGCGACCCCTTCGGAGAAGCCGAGGAGGCCAAGCGCACCAAGCACGACCTGATCGTCTCCGCGGTGCCCGCCACGGCTCGCGGCGAGATCGGCGCGGTGATCTCCTCCGGTCGCCTGCTGCGGCTGAACGTGATCGACCTCCCGCAACTTCCGGAGACGGCATCGGCGCCCAACCTCTCCGGAGGCGCGCCGATTTCGGAGTTCCTGTCCTCCCTGGAGGCGGACGAGACGGTGATCTGCCTGACGACGCTCGACGAGTCGTCGCCGGGCCTGGCGATCGGCACGGAGCAGGGCGTCGTCAAGCGCGTGGTCCCCGACTATCCCTCGAACAAGGAGGAGTTGGAGGTCATCACGCTCAAGGACGGCGACCGGATCGTCGGCGCGGTCGAGCTGCGCACCGGCGAGGAGGACCTGGTCTTCATCGCGGACGACGCCCAGTTGCTGCGCTATCAGGCCTCGCAGGTCCGCCCGCAGGGCCGGGCGGCGGGCGGCATGGCGGGCATCAAGCTCACCGAGGGCGCGAAGGTGATCTCCTTCACAGCGGTCGACCCGGCGGTGGACGCGGTGGTCTTCACGGTCGCCGGCTCACGCGGCACGCTGGACGACTCCGTCCAGACGACGGCCAAGCTGACCCCGTTCGACCAGTACCCGCGCAAGGGCCGCGCCACGGGTGGCGTGCGCTGCCAGCGGTTCCTGAAGGGCGAGGACTGCCTCTCGCTCGCCTGGGCGGGCCCGGCCCCGGCACGGGCCGCGCAGAAGAACGGCACACCGGCCGAACTGCCGGAGATGGACCCGCGCCGCGACGGCTCGGGTGTGTCCCTGGCGAAGACGGTGGGAGTGGTGGCAGGCCCGTCGTAGACGGATCCGGTTACGCCGAATCCTTGTCCTGTACGTAGCGGAGGACGCCCCACATGCTGTGCTCGTCGGCGTGTGGGGCGTCCTCTTTGCACGCCTCCAGTTCCTTGGCCAGGGCAGCGGTGTCGATGCCCGAGCCGATGAGAACGAGCTGGGTGAGGCGCTCGGCGGCGCCACGGGCCCAGGGTTCCGGGTAGAAACGCAGGAACCGTCCGACGGCGTGCACGGCGTAGCGGTTGCCGCGGTCGTGGGCGCCGAAATCGACGTACCCCTTGATGCGGTAGAGCCCTTCGGGCCTGCTGTCGAGGAAGTCCATCAACCGCCGGGGGCTGAGCGGGACTTCGGAGGTGAGGGAGACGGATTCGTAGGCGGAGTGGAGGTGGCCGGCGTGGTCGTGCCCTTCATCCTCGTCCTGCTCATGGAGATCGTCCTCATGGAGATCGTCGAAGGACAGCTGCCCGATGCGCTCCTCGGTCGGCCTGCAGTCGAAGAGGAACTCCGGATCGATCCGGCCGTAGGTGGCGGACACGACGGCGGCACGATCGGCGAGTTCCCGGACGACGCGGAGCACCCGCTCGCCGTCCGCCGCGCGGTCGACCTTGTTGACGACGACGAGATCCGCGAGGGCGAGATGCCGGTCGATCTCGGGATGCTTCTCACGCGTGGAGTCGAACTCGGCGGCGTCGACGACCTCGACCAGCCCCCCGTACACGATCCGCGGATGCTCACTGGCCAGCACCATCCGCACCAGCTCCTGAGGCTCGGCGAGCCCGCTCGCCTCGATCACGATGACGTCGATACCGGCCGAGGGCTGAGCGAGCCGTTCCAGATAGACGTCGAGCTCACTCCCGTCGACGGCACAGCACAGGCACCCGTTCCCCAGGGAGACGGTGGAATCCCCGAGCGCCCCGGCCACCGCCATCGCGTCGATCTCGATCGCACCGAAGTCATTGACGACGGCCCCGATCCGGCTGCCTCCGCTGCGGTGCAGGAGGTGGTTGAGCAGGGTGGTCTTACCGGAGCCGAGGAAGCCGGCGAGGACGATGACGGGGATCTGCCGCACCGCGGGTTCCCCCGCCGAGGGCTGCCTGCTCGGGATCGACTTCTGCCGCACCGCGGGCTCCCCTGCGGAGGGCTGCTTGCCCGGGATCGGCTGCGGACTGGGCTGGCTCAACGGGCGACCTCTTTCACACCGGTGCGTACACCGGCTCGGGACCAGCTCCCGTACGCGGGCGGCTCACGCACCGGCACTCGTACGAGGAATGAATGCCGACCCAGGATACGAGTGGGAGGAAACGCCGCGAAGTGAACGATTGTTAGCGGCGCTCGCGGGGCACACGTTGGGCAAGGCGCCGAGAAACGCGACCCGCACTTCCCTCCGTGCGCCTCCTCTCCGCCTCCCTGCCGATCAGAGCCGCTCGGCAAAACTGGGAGACGGCAAGCGCGCCGCCCACCGCTCGCCGGTCCTCCCTGTCGCCCCACAACCGACGACCGGCGGAACGGTCGCCTGATTCGGGGGTTGACATGGCCACACAGAAGTCCGGCACGCGGGGGTTGCGTGCCGTCGCCACGGCAGGGATGGGCCTGGTGACTGGAGCCCTCGCCACGCTGGCCGCACAGCGGCAATCACTCGACTCGCTGCGTGTCCGCATCGAGTACCTGGAGCGGCAGGCGCAGACACAGCGCGACACCAATCGCGCCCTTCAACAGCGCCTGCACTGGGAGCTGTTGAGCAAGGCCATGGACGACCCCGAGCTGGCCGAGGTGCTGGACACCTACGACGAGGCCGTCTCGGCAAACAAGCAGCGCCAGTTTCTCTTCGCCAACGCCCTTTACACCAACGCACTCTGCTACTACCAAATCGGCAACATAAGCCGGGAGGAGTTCTTCGGCTTCGTCCGTGGCATCCTGCAGAACCGTATCTTCCGTGAGTACTGGTACGCCACAAGGCCGCACCGGGCGACCCTGATCGACGCCTCCGAGGAGGCCGAACTGGGACGCATGGTTGACGACCTCCTGCGCCAACTCGAAGAGACGGACATCGACGAGTGGTGGGTGGTGGGGGAGCCTCCGGCCGAGTAGTGCCGCCCTCGGTGCGCCGCCCGTCTCTCCCGCACGCCGGGGAATCACACCACTGTTGCGAGGGATCACACCGTCGGGCGATAACGAACTCGTAAATTGAGCCGTTGCTGCTGTTGCCAAAGGGTTGACTGCACGCGATCGCGAAAGGGTCACCCCCACCGAACAGTCGCTCCATGCCGCCGGTCGTCGAGGTAGCAGCCCCACAGGGCTGCATCGCGCCGCGCAGCCACAGCGCGCAGGCGTCCAAGCCTTGAGACCAAGGGGAACTTGAACAGTGAGTCAGATCAACCGTCGGCTGGGTACTCCTCCGAGCCTTCGAGGGAGTGTATCCGGGCAGAATTGCCCAGATATCTTCGAATTGACCGACGGGAACTTCGCGGTAATCGGCACCGATGCCACGGAAACGCTGGAGGCTCTACTCCCCGCCGACGCGACCCGCGGCGAGGACGGGCGCATCGTGCTGCTCACCCGCGAGACCCTGATTTACGCCAAGGCAGACATTCCCTTGGTCACACCAGGCCTTGACGCGCCCCGCTTGCTACCCGGCGCAGCCCCGTCAGGGGTGGCCGAAACCAGGCCTGCGCCAGAAACCGCATACAGGGAAGGTCGACAACAGGTGAAAATTGAACGACGCCTCGGCGTGCCGCCTCAGAAGCGAGGCAGCCTCACCGGGCAAACCTGTCCTGACATCTTCGAACTGAGCGACGGAAGCTTCGCCGTCATCGGCACGGAGGCCACAGAAGCACTCGACCAAGAGTTGCCGGCCGACGCCGCTCGTGCGGACTACGAACGCATCGTCGTCATCAGCCGCGAAACGCTGGTGCGCGCCAAGGCCGACATCCCGGACCTCTGACGGCACCGCGCGGACACGCGCTGATGTGAATTTCCTGGCTCGGCACCAAACTGGAGGTGCCGAGCCCTCTACATTTCTTCTCTCGAGACTCGGTCCGTCAAGGGCATCAGGTCAGGCCAGGTGCGGCACCGCCACCGGCGCCCCCGGCCCCACATACCGAGCCGCCGGCCGAATGATCTTCGAGTCCTCCGCCTGCTCCAGGATGTTCGCGCTCCACCCGACCACCCGTGCCGCGGCGAAGGTCGGCGTGAACATCTCCCGCGGCAGGCCGCAAAGTTCCATGACCACGCCCGCGTAGAACTCCACGTTGGTGTGGAGTTCACGGCCGGGCTTGAGCTCGGCCAGGATCGCTTCCACCTGGCGTTCGACCTCGACAGCGAAGTCGACCAACGGGCCGCCGAACCCGCGCGCGATGCCGCGGAGCATGCGCGAGCGGGGGTCTTCCGTCCGGTAGACGGGGTGGCCGAAACCCATGATGCGTTCGCCGGCGAGGACGCGTTCACGGATCCACGGGTCGATGCGGTCGGGGGTGCCGATCGCGTCGAGGGTGTCCAGGGCGCGGCTCGGGGCACCGCCATGGAGGGGACCCGAAAGGGCTCCTACGGCGCCGACCAGGCAGGCCGCCACGTCCGCCCCGGTGGACGCGATCACCCGCGCCGTGAATGTTGATGCGTTGAATCCGTGGTCAATGGTTGAGATGAGGTATTGCTCGATCGCCCGGGTACGCGCATCGTCCGGCTCCGAACCAGTCAACATGTAGAGGTAGTTGGCGGCGTACCCGAGATCCTCGTGCGGCTCCACCGGTTCCAGCCCCTGCCCGAGCCGGTACAGCGCGGTGAGCAACGTGGGCACGGCCGCACACGCCGCGAGGGTGTCCGTGCGACGCCGGCCGGCGTCGATGTCGTACACCGGCCGGAACCCCAGCGAGGCTCCGAGCAGGGACAGCGCGGTGCGCAGCCCGGCGAGCGGCCCGGAGTGACCGGTCGCCGCAGCGATCGCGGGCAGCGCGGCGCGCACCTCGTCCGGCAGTCTGCGCAGCTCAGCGGTCCGCCCGGCGAACTCGGCGCGCTGTCCCGCGTCCGGCAGTTCACCGTGAACCAGGAGATGCCAGACGTCCTCGAACCCGCAGGCCTGCGCGAGTTCGACGGCCGAGTACTGGCGGTAGTGGTAGAAGCCCTCCAACCCCCTGACGTCACCCAATTCAGTGTCGGTGACGACGACGCCCGCGAGTCCTCGCGGTACGTCGACAGAGGTGGTCGCGGCCCTGCTGATCGACATGTTTCCTCCCTGGACTTGATTCGACTGTCCATGGTTGACTCAATCTCTGTCAATATTGATTGAATCAATACATCGATCCATGGATACGGTGGCGCACATGAGGGATCAACAAGCGGCAACCCGAGACGACGAGGGCCGGCGGCTCAGCACCAAGGAGACCGCCGAGCTCCTCGGGGTGAAACCCGAGACCGTGTACGCGTACGTGAGCCGCGGCCAGCTCGGCAGCCGACGCGAACCCGGCGGCCGTGGGAGCACGTTCGACGCCGGGGAGGTGGAGGCGCTCGCACGGCGCAACAGACGGGAGACCGGCGGGAGTTCAAGCACCGGCGGGGAGCTGTCCGTCCGTACCGGCATCACCCTGATCGACGACGACCGGTACTACTACCGCGGCGTCGACGCGACCGAACTGGCGGCCCGGCACTCCTACGAGGAGATCGCCGAGTGGCTGTGGACGGGAGAGCTGCGCCCCGGCGTGCTGTTCAGCGCCCCGAAGGCATCCGTGACCGCCGCCCGCCGCGCCGTCGACGCGCTGCCCGAACACAGCGGCCCGACGGACCGGCTGCGCGTCGCCGCGATCGCCGCCTCGGCCAACGACCCGCTGCGCTTCGACCTCTCCGAGAACGCCGTCCTCGGCACCGCACGCACCCTCATCCCCACCCTGGTCGCCGCCCTCCCACGGACGCGGCACGCCCCCCGGGACGACGGCCCACTGGCCCACCGCCTGTGGACACGGCTCAGCGGCCGTACGCCCGACGAGGCGTCACTGCGCGCGCTGGACGCGGCACTCGGACTGCTCGTCGACCACGATCTGGCCGCCTCGACGCTCGCGGTCAGGGTCGCCGCGTCGGCCCGGGCACACGCCTACGCTGCCGTGTCAGCCGGTCTGGGCGTCCTCGAAGGCCCTCTGCACGGCGCGGCCAGCGGACTCGCGCACCGGCTACTCCTCGACGTCCTGGAGCAGGGCACCGCGGCCCCCGTCGTCGCGGACGAGCTGCGCGCCGGTCGCCGTGTCCCGGGGCTCGGCCACCGTCTCTACCCCGGCGAGGACCCACGCGCGCGTGCCCTCTTCGCCCTCCTGGAGGAGGTTCCCGGCGCGGCGCCCGCCCTGGCGGCGGCCCAGGACATCGTGGCCACCACCGCCCGCCACAGGCCGCTGCACGCCAACGTCGACATGGCGCTCGCCGTCCTCACGGTCGCCTCCGGCATGCCCGCCTCCGCAGGCGAGACGGTCTTCGCCGTCGCCCGTACGGCGGGCTGGATCGCCCACATCCTGGAGGAGTACGAAGAGCGCCCGTTGCGCATGCGTCCCAGCGGTCGGTACGTGGGCGCGCGCCCACCACAGCCGCTCCCCGGGTGAGCGCTCCCTCACGCCGACGCGCGCTGAACGCGCCGAAAGTGCGCCCCCTCCACGCGACCGGAAGTCGCCCTGGCCGAAGTCAGGTTAGGCTCACCTCTGTGAGTACGTGCACGACCGCGTCCCGGGACCTCGATGAGCCCCTCGCGGGGACCGCGGCCACCGCGAAGACATGGCTGCTGCTCGAGCAGCCCGGTCCCTGGGGTGCCAAGGCGCTCACTTCGAGCCACCTGGACCCCGTGCTCGGCCGCGCCCTCGAAGCAGCCGCGGCGGACACCGGCGTACGGATCGCACTCATCCGGCGCCCGGGACGGCACGCCGACTTCGGTCAGCCCGCCGAGCGCCAGGTGTATGCAGCCCACACAGCTCCGGGAAACGTTTGGCTGCACAGCGCCACAACGTCCGACCCTGAGCAGTTGCTCAACCTCGACTTCACGGCGCTCGGTATGGGTGACCATCACACCTTCGAGGCCGTTCTTGAGGGCCAGGCCCACACCGGCGACCCACTCGCCCTCGTCTGCACCAACGGCAAGCGCGACCGCTGCTGCGCCCTGCTCGGCCGCCCCCTCGCAGCCGAGCTCGCCGCCTCCGGAGTGGAGGGCGCCTGGGAGGTCACCCACCTCGGCGGTCACCGCTTCTCGCCCACCCTGCTCGTCCTGCCGTACGGATACGCGTACGGGCGGGCCGAGGCCCATGCCGTCAAGGAGATCCTCCAGGGCGTCCAGGAGGGGCGTGTGGTCACCGAGGGCTGTCGCGGGGGCTCCGCCTGGGAACGTCCCGGACAGGCGGCCGAGCTGGCCGTGCGTACCGCCGCCCGAGAGCACGCCGTGGACGCCCTGAGCGTCGTCCGCACGGACGGCGAGGCCCCGCGCTGGGAAGTGACCGTCGCCCACACCGACGGCCGCGTGTGGCGCGTCGTCGTCGCGCAGGGCACCTCGCTCCCGCCCCGCTCGGAGAGCTGCGGCTCGGCCCTGGGGTCACCGGCTCGTATGGACGTAGTGGCGGTACGGGAATTGTCCCCGGCCGCGCTTCCTCTCCCCTGCTGATCGGCTCTCGGCCCGACAGAGGCGTGCCGCGGCGAGACACCGGAGGGGCCAGTTCACGGGTCTGGCGCGGGACCGGGCGGTGCACTAGACACGCCGCCGACCCACCGACGGCCACATCTCCGCCGCTCGACGCCACCCGAGCCCAACCGGGCCCAGTACCCACACCCTGTCCTGACCATCCACTCCCCGCCCTCAAACCCGGCGCCCAAGAGATCCATGCCACACCCCTACGGCAGGACCCGCTCACCGCCGTACCGTCATAGGCATGAGCCCCACTCCCCCCGTACGACGACTGCGCCTCGGTCTGCCGCGGCGGGCGTTCTCGCAGGTACTGCTGATGCAGGTGGCGATCGCCGCGGGTGTCGCCGTGCTCGCGACCGGGCTGTTCCTCGCCCCGCTCAGCGCGCAGCTGGACGACCAGGCGATGCGACGCGCGCTCGCGATCGCGCAGACCACGGCGGTCCAGCCGCAGATCGCCGAGGACCTGCAGACGACACGGCCGTCCGTGGACGGGCCCGTGCAGGCCGAGGCGGAGCGGATACGGAAGGCCAGCGGGGCCGAGTACGTCGTGGTGATGAACATGCAAGGCGTGCGCTGGTCGCACACCGACACCACGCAGATCGGCAAGGTCGTCTCGACCGACCCCAGCCAGGCCCTGGCCGGCAAGGACGTCATGGAGATCGACGACGGCACCCTGGGGCGCTCCGCCCGCGGCAAGGTGCCGCTGCGCGACGCCGACGGGGACATCGTCGGCGCGATCTCGGTCGGCATCGAGTACGACAGCGTGCGGGCCCGGCTGATCCACGCGATCCCCGGGCTGCTGGCGTACGCGGGCGGAGCTCTGGCGGTCGGTGCGCTGGCCGCGTATCTGATCTCCCGCCGGGTTCAGCGGCAGACCCGTGACCTGGCCTTTTCTGATATTTCAGCGCTGCTCGCGGAGCGTGAGGCGATGCTGCACGGCATCCGTGAGGGCGTGGTCGCGCTGGACGGCGACGGCCGCGTACGCCTCCTCAACGACGAGGCGCAACGCCTGCTGGGGCTCGACGCGGAGGCCATCGGACAGCCGCTCGACGACACGCTCGGACCGGGCCGTACGACCGATGTGCTGGCCGGACGCGTCACCGGCACCGACCTGCTCACCGTTCGCGGCCAGAGGGTCCTGGTCGCCAACCGCATGCCCACGGACGACGGCGGCGCCGTGGCCACCCTGCGCGACCGCACCGAGGTGGAGCAGCTCGGCCGCGAACTCGACTCCACACGCGGCCTGATCGACGCCCTGCGCGCCCAGGACCACGAGCACGCCAACCGGATGCACACACTCCTGGGGCTGCTCGAGCTGGAGATGTACGACGACGCCAAGGAGTTCGTCGGCGAGGTGGTCGGTGACCACAGGGTCACCGCCGAACAGGTCACCGAGAAGGTCCACGATCCGCTGCTGGCCGCCCTGTTGGTCGGCAAGTCCGCCGTGGCGGCCGAGCGCGGCGTGGCCCTGTGGATCTCGGACACGACGTTCTTGCCGGATCGCCTGGTTGACCCAGGGGGGCTGGTGACAGTCGTCGGCAATCTGGTCGACAACGCTCTCGACGCCGTCGCGGGCACGCCTCACGCGCGCGTGGAGGTCGAATTGCGGGCCGCGGGGCGTACCGCCGTGCTGCGGGTACGGGACACCGGTCCCGGAATCCCGGAGGACCGGTGGGAACTGATCTTCACGGACGGCTGGTCCACCAAGAAACCGCCCGCGCACGGAAAGCGCGGCATAGGTCTGCCCATGGTGCGTCGGCTCGCCGAACGGCAGGGTGGCAGCGCGCAGGTGGCCGAGGCGGACGGCGGAGGCGCGGAGTTCACCGTCGTACTGCCGGAGGCACTCAGGGAACCGGTGCTCGAGCCGGCGGCGGGGCTCGCGCCAGGGACGGGCCCCAAGCTCCTGCCCGAACCGTCTCCGGAGTCCCCTGCCGTCACCACCACAGCCATGGATGCCAAGGAGGGGTCGCGATGATCGAGGTCCTGGTCGTGGACGACGACATCCGGGTCGCGCGGGTCAACGCCGCATACGTGGCGAAGGTGCCGGGCTTCCATGTCGCGGGTGAGGCCCACAGCGCGGCCGAGGCTCTGAGCCGGATGGAGGCGCTGCCCCACCTGGACCTGGTCCTCATGGACCACTATCTGCCGGACGACACGGGCTTGGCGGTCGTCCAGGAGATGCGCCGGCGCGGCCACCAGACCGACGTCATCATGGTGACCGCCGCCCGTGACATCTCGACGGTCCAGGCGGCGATGCGGCAGGGCGCGCTCCAGTACCTGGTCAAGCCGTTCGCCTTCGCGGGCCTGCGCGCCAAACTGGAGGCGTACGCGGATCTGCGGCGCACCCTCGACGGCGGCGGAGAGGCCGAACAGGCCGAGGTGGACCGGATATTCGGCGCCTTGTCGGCGAACACGGAGACGGACCTGCCCAAGGGCCACTCCGCCACGACCGCGGAGCTCGTACGCCGCGCCCTGGTGAACTCCGAGGGCCCCCTGTCGGCCCAGGAGGTGGCGGAGGAGACCGGACTGAGCAGACAGACCGCCCAGCGCTATCTGAAGCTCCTGGAGCGCACGGGACGGGCCCGGCTGACCCTGAAGTACGGCGACGCCGGCCGCCCGGAGCATCGCTACGTCTGGGCGACCCACGTCTGAGGGCATGTGGCGAAGCCCTCAGACGGCCCCGGCCCCGGTCAACGACCGCACCTCGGTCTCCGCGTGCTTGGCCTGGTCCGGCGGCTCCGCCGAGGTGACCGTGCCCAGCCAGCCCGCGAGGAAGCCCAGCGGGATGGACACTAGGCCCGGGTTCTGCAGCGGGAAGTACTGGAAGTTCACTCCCGGGAACAGCGATTCGGGGCTCCCCGACACCACCGGCGACAGCAGCACGAGCAACAGCGCGGGCACCAGGCCCCCGTATACGGCCCACACCGCGCCGCGCGTCGTGAAACCCCGCCAGAACAGCGAGTACAGCAGGACCGGCAGGTTCGCGGAGGCGGCGACCGCGAAGGCGAGGCCCACCAGGAAGGCCACGTTCAGGTCGCGGGCCAGGAGGCCGAGCGCGATCGCGACCACGCCGATGCCGACCGCCGCGGTGCGCGCCACGGCGACCTCGCTGCGCGGCTTGGCACGCCGTCGTCGCAGCGACGCGTACAGATCGTGGGCCACGGACGCCGAGGACGCCAGGGTGATTCCGGCGACGACCGCGAGGATCGTCGCGAACGCGATGGCGGCGACGATCGCGAACAGAACCGTTCCTCCCGTTGAGTCGGCGCCACCGCCCAGATCGAGCGCCAGCAGCGGAACCGCCGTGTTCCCAGCCGCGTTCGACCCACGCACGGCTTCCGGACCGACGATCGCTGCCGCACCGAAACCCAGCACGAACGTCATCAGGTAGAAGCTCCCGATGAGGCCGATCGCCCAGACCACCGAACGCCGCGCGGCCCGCGCCGTCGGCACGGTGTAGAACCGCGACAGGATGTGCGGCAGCCCGGCCGTGCCCAGCACCAGCGCGAGGCCCAGGCTGATGAAGTCGAAGCGGGCCGTCCAGTCCCCGCCGTACTTCAGCCCGGGCGCGAGGAACGCGTCACCGTGTCCGCTGCGCTCCGCGGCCGAACGCAGCAGCTGGTTGAAGTCCCCGTGGAACCGGACGAGGACAAGCACGGTCAGCGCAATGGCCCCGCCCATCAACAGGACCGCCTTGACGATCTGGATCCACGTGGTGGCCCGCATCCCTCCCATCGACACATAGATCACCATGAGCGCACCGACGCCGATGACCGTCCAGTTGCGCGCCGCCTCGCTCGTGCCCCCGAGCAGCAGCGCGACCAGGCTGCCCGCTCCCACCATCTGCGCCACCAGATACAGAACGGACACCGTCACCGAAGAAGTTCCCACGGCGATCCGTACCGGCCGCTCGCTCATCCGGGCGGCGACTACGTCGGCGAGCGTGAACCGCCCGCAGTTGCGCACGAGTTCGGCGACCAGGAACAGGACCACGAGCCAGGCCACCAGAAAGCCCACCACGTACAGGAGCCCGTCGTAGCCGAAGAGCGCGATCAGTCCCGTGACGCCCAGGAAGGACGCCGCCGACATGTAGTCGCCGGAGATGGCAAAACCATTCTCCATCGGCGAGAACAGCCGCCCGCCGGCATAGAACTCCTCCGCCGAACCATGCCGGTTGCGGCTCACCCACGTCGTGATCGCCAGCGTCACCGCGACGAACGCGCTGAACAGCAGCAGCGCCAGCGTCTGATGGTTGCCGCTCACCGCTCACCACCTCTGACACTCCGGGTCAGCTCCTGGGTGTCCCAGCGCAGATCGAGCGCGGCCCGGTCCCTGCGCAGCCGCGCATGCCGCGCGTACGCCCAGGTGAACAGGAAGGTGGTGACGAACTGTCCGAGCCCCGCGACCATCGCCACGTTCACCGCGCCGGCAACGGGCCTGGCCATGAAGCCGGGTGCCGTCGTCGCCGTCACCACATAGCCGACGTACCAGGTGAAGAAGACGGCGACACCGGGGACCACGAACCTCCGGTACCGGCTGCGCACCTCCTGGAAGGCGGCACTGCGCTGCACCTCCAGATAGACGTCTGCCGTCCCGCCCGCCCGACGTTCATGCTCCGGGTGCGCGGGCGGCACGGCGGGAGCGGGCGCACCCGTGCCGTCCAACTCACCCCAGCCGGAGGCAAGCGCGTCGTACCAGGGGTCGTCGAACCGGACCTTCCCGGTTTCACGACCGTCGTGCTTCTCCACCGAACTCTCCTTGTCCGCGGCCCGTTTCCGCCGCGTGCCCAAGGATGTGCAGATCGGGAAGATCCCGGACTCTTCTCCCCGCGCTCTTCACTCCATCAGGTGACTCAGCCTGCCGGTGGCCGTACGAGACCCTTCCCATAGGCGTAACGGACTGCCTGAGCACGGTCCTTGATCCCGGTCTTGGCGAAGAGGTTGTTGATGTGGGTCTTCACCGTCGCCGTGGAGACATGCAGCGCGCGGGCGATCTCCTGGTTGGTGAGGCCTTCGGCGATCAGGAGCAGCACTTCCGTCTCGCGCGCGGTGAGCCCGTCCGGCGGTTCCGGAGGCGTGACCGGCTCCGGCTCCGACAGCCGCTCCAGCAGCCGTCGTTGGACACTCGGCGAGAGTCCCGCCTCCCCGGAGAGCACGCTCCGCACCGCCCTGACGATCTCGTCGCCTCCGGCGTCCTTGGTCAGATAGCCCCGCGCCCCCGCTCTGAGTGCGGGAAACAGCGACTCGTCGTCCTCGTACGTGGTGAGCACGACGACCTGCGTACCCGGGTACTCGGCGCGGATGCGCCGGGTCGCCTCGACACCGTCGCAACGAGGCATCCGCAGATCCATCAGCACGACGTCCGGGGCGAGTTCGGCGACAAGGGCCACGGCCTCGTCACCGTCCCCGGCCGCGCCGACGACCTCGATCCCGGGCAACAACCCCAGCAGCATCACAATGCCCTCGCGCACCACGGTCTGGTCGTCCGTCACCACGACCCGCGCCGGCTTCCTCCCCTCCTCATCCGTCATACGGGCACCTTCAGCGTCACCACGAACCCCTCCTCGTCCGGCCCGGCCTCCAGCGAGCCGCCCAGCAACTCGGCCCGCTCACGCATGCCGAGCAGACCGTACCCGGCGCCGGAGCCGCTGAGCTCGCCCGGCATCCCTCCCGAGTCCCGTACGCCCAGGGTCACTTCGCGCTCGCCGTAGTCCAGCCAGATCTGGACCTTGGCGCCCTGAGCGTGCTTGCGGACGTTCGTCAGAGCTTCCTGCGCGACCCTGCGCACCGCCTGCGAAGCCTCCGCACGCAGCGGCTGCCTTTCACCCGTCACGGTGACATCGGCACCGTCGGTCGTGGCGACGAGCTCACTCAGGAAGTCCTCCAGCGGGGACATCTCGCCGCGCAAGGCGGACAGCGCCTGCCGGGTCTCGGCGAGCCCCTCCCGTGCCATCCCCCGTGCCGCCACGACCCGTTCGAGGATCGTCTCCCGGTCTGCACCGCGCTCGATGAGCAGACGGGCCGCCTCCAGGTGCACGAGCTGTGCCGAGAGGCTGTGCGCCAGCACGTCGTGGATCTCCCGCGCGATCCTGGCCCGCTCCGCGAGCGCCGCCGACTCCGCCTCCGCCACCCGCGCCGCTCGCTCCTGAGCCAGCAGTCGTTGCGCACTCCCCCGCGCTTCCGCGTCCAGGCGCAGCACATACCCGGCCAGGGCGAGCCCCACCGTCGTGGCCAGGGTCGTCAGCCAGACATCGTCGTTGACCACCGCGTACGCCCCCAGCGCCACGGAAGTCGCGGGAAGCGCCGCCGCAAGAGGCAACCGCTCGATGGCACCGATGGCGCACCCGCACCACAGCACGAGGGCTGGAACCCGGAATCCGACGCTCTCCCCCACCGTCGCGATCCCGAGCAGCAGCGCGAGCAGCCCCAGCGAAGGCAGCAGGCGGTGTTCAAGCGTGGTCCGCCAGAAGCCCCACGCAGCGGCCCCGCACGCCACGACTCCCAGAACACCTGCCGCGATACCCCAGCCGTGCAGGTCGCTGTCGGTGAAGGTTGTCCCCAAAAGGATGCCGAGGGCGCCAATGCGCGTGGCCCATGCGAGCATGCGCCGGGGACGGGTCAATTCCGCTCGGGACAGTGCCTCGCGAGAGGGCCAGCGCGTCCAGACGTTCGCCGTCACACACGCTCCTTCCACGGGGCCCGGGCCACGCCGTCACCGTACGCCGCGCCCCGCCGGCTCGCCGGGTGCAGGGATTGTGACCGCCAGGCCAGAATTCCGGAGCGGACCAACAACGTGGCAGCGAGAGCCACCAGCACCATGGCAGTGGCGTCCTGGTGCACACCAAGGAGGGCGCCGATGCCGAACAGGCCCACGCGCAGGCCTATCCCCACGATCCATACGACCGCGCTCGCCTTGGTGCCCTGGCCCCACACCGAGCCGTCCGGCGCCGTCCATATCCGCGTCGTCCACGCCCAACCGGCTCCGGTGGCCAGACCGATGAGCAACTCCACACCAAGCAGGAGAATCGCCTCCGCCTGGTGGTGAGGGTCGATCACCCCCGGCTCTCGCAGAGCTATGAAACCCAGAACGGCAGGCAGGATCCACCAGCGCCTGTCCGAACTGATCCTTTGCGCGCGGAACTGCCGCACGATCATCAGCACGACAACGGCGAAGATCGCCAAGGCATCGACCAGCCCAGACATCACGGCCTCCGTGGACAAAGAGCGAGTACCGACAGCGGGAGCTGTCGACGCCTTCGACGCTACGGAAAATGGCTGGTCAGCAGATCGGAGCCAGGGTGGACCACGGGTGGATCTCCGCCCAGACCAGACCTCCACCCACGGGTGGAGCCCCACACAACACACCTGCCGGCCCAGGACGTTTTTCGCCCCCTCCGCCCCTACCCAACCCGAACCTGGGGGCTCCGCCCCCAGACCCCCGCTCGCCCGAAGGGCTCGTCCTCAAACGCCGGACGGGCTGGAGATACCTGGCCCGGGCTGAAAAATGCAGCCCCCACAGGTGGGTGGGGATCGGGACGGCACCACCCCACCCTCGGGCGGCAGACGGCAGACGGCAGACGGGTGGACACACCCACCCCGGCCGGAACAGTGCAGAGACACCAGTGGGCGGGAGATCGACATGACGCGGCCTCACCCTCAGAAGCCGAACCGGATCCTCACAAGCCGAACCGGCTGGAGAGGTCCCCCCGCCGGAAACGCACCCGCAGCCGCCCACGCACGGAAGGGGCCGGGGGCCGGTACATCAAATGCCCGTCGCATACGTGGTCACACCGAAGCCAAGCCATCCAACAAACCAAAGTGTCCATCGGCGACGGGCGGATGTACCGGCCCCCGGCCCCGACCCCCCACCGACCGGCAGGCGCCAGCCACAGCCCAGCAGCCGCGCCTACGCATCGATACGAGACCGATCCAACGTAGCCGCCGAACTCGAAATGAACTCCTTACGCGGAGCCACGTCATTCCCCATCAGCAGGTCAAACACCTGCTCGGACGCCTCCAGGTCAGAAATGTTGATCCGCCGCAGAGTCCGATGGCGCGGATCCATCGTGGTCTCGGCCAGCTGGTCGGCATCCATCTCACCGAGACCCTTGTACCGCTGGATCGAGTCCTTGTACCGCACGTTCTTGCGCTGCAGCTCGAGCACCGTCTCCCGCAGCTCACGGTCCGAGTACGTGTAGATGTACTTGTCCTGCCCCTTCTTGGGCTGGCTGAGCTCAATCCGGTGCAGCGGCGGAACCGCCGCGAACACCCGCCCGGCCTCGACCATCGGCCGCATGTAGCGCTGGAACAGCGTCAGCAGCAGCGTGCGGATGTGGGACCCGTCCACATCGGCATCGGTCATCATGATGATCTTGCCGTAGCGGGCCGCGTCGATGTCGAAGGTCCGACCGGACCCGGCCCCTATGACCTGGATGATCGCGCCGCACTCGGCGTTCTTGAGCATGTCCGTGACGGACGCCTTCTGGACGTTCAGGATCTTGCCCCGGATCGGCAGCAACGCCTGGAACTCGGAGTTCCGGGCGAGCTTGGCCGTACCCAGCGCGGAGTCACCCTCGACGATGAACAGCTCGCTGCGTCCGACGTCGTCACTGCGGCAGTCGGCCAGCTTGGCGGGCAGCGAGGAGGACTCCAGGGCCGTCTTCCGACGCTGCGCGTCCTTGTGCTGACGGGCCGCGATCCGCGTACGGGCGGCGGCGACGGCCTTCTCCATCACGACCCGGGCCTGCGCGGCAGCGTCCCGCTTCGTGGAGGTCAGGAAGTCCTTGAGCTCCTTTGACACGACGTTCGTCACGATGCGGCGCGCCGCCGAGGTGCCCAGGATCTCCTTGGTCTGGCCCTCGAACTGCGGCTCGGCGAGGCGGACGGTGACGACTACGGTCAGGCCCTCCAGCGCGTCGTCCTTGACGATGTCGTCCTCGGCGACGCGCAGCAGCTTCTTGGCCCGCAGCACCTCGTTCATCGTCTTGGCGACCGCCTGCTCGAAGCCTGCGACGTGGGTGCCGCCCTTGGGCGTGGCGATGATGTTCACGAACGACCGGAGAGTCGTGTCGTACCCGGTGCCCCAGCGCATCGCGACATCGACACCCAGCTCGCGGGTGACCTCGGTCGGCGTCATCTGCCCGTGGTCGTCGAGGACCGGGACGGTCTCCTTGAAGCTGCCCTGTCCGGAGAAACGGAGGACGTCGCAGACCGGCTTGTCGGTGGCCAGGTACTCACAGAACTCGCTGATGCCGCCGTCGAAGCGGAAGGACTCCTCGCCCTTGCTGCCGCCCTCCCCGAGCCCGTACTCGTCGCGCACGACGATGGTCAGGCCCGGCACCAGGAAGGCGGTCTGACGGGCTCGCTGGTGCAGGCCCTCCAAGGAGAGCTTGGCGTCCTTGAGGAAGATCTGACGGTCGGCCCAGTAGCGCACGCGCGTGCCGGTGCGGGTCTTGGGGATCCGCTTGAGCTTGCGCAGCCCGCCCGCGGCGTCGAAGGCCGCGTCGGGACCGTCCGCCTTGAACTCGCCCGGGGTGCCGCGCCGGAAGCTCACCGCGTGGGTGTTGCCGCTGCGGTCCACCTCGATGTCCAGGCGGGCGGAGAGCGCGTTCACCACGGAGGCGCCGACGCCGTGCAGACCGCCGGAGGCCGCGTACGAGCCGCCGCCGAACTTTCCGCCGGCGTGCAGCTTGGTCATCACGACCTCGACACCGGAGAGGCCGGTCTTGGGCTCCACGTCCACCGGGATGCCACGGCCGTTGTCCCGCACCTCCACCGAGGCGTCGTCGTGCAGGATCACCTCGATGTGGTCGCAGTAGCCCCCCAGGGCCTCGTCCACGGAGTTGTCGATGATCTCCCAGAGGCAGTGCATCAGGCCGCGGCTGTCGGTCGACCCGATGTACATGCCCGGGCGCTTGCGCACGGCCTCGAGCCCCTCGAGGACGAGCAGGTGCCGCGCGGTGTAGTTGGAACCGTCCCGGTCTGCTCCGGTCAGCAACGCAGTGGACGGCACGGACGTCTCGGCGGTCACGCGGTTCGCTCCTCGCTGAATTTCAAATGGGGCCCTTTTGGGTAAGGGCCGGGCTTCGGTCCCCGCTGAGAGGGTACCGAGGCCTGGTAGAGCCGTTGTAACGCCACCCTCGCACGAACTCAGACTAGTCCAGGGTCGTATGGGTGTTCGATCCCTCGATGGAGTGAAGTACATATCACGTTCCCTTCGGGGCATGAACCATTTAGGCTCCGGGCACGTCCTCATGAACAACCGGCAAGCCAGCCGGGAGGACCGACCCCCTGACAGACAGCGCGAACCCGTAAGACACGAAGACACGCAATACGGCCCATTCGCCGCCACCTGGCAGCAGACAGCCGCCCCGGAGAGAAATTTTCGAGGAAAAGCCACGAGCGGGAACGTTTTCGGCCTGGTTGGATGTTGACCCTGGTACGACAGCTCGTCGAGCTAGAGAAGAGGCGACGTGACTACTGTTCTGACCCCCGCGAGCCCGCTGACGGCCGCTGACCGCTGCGACCGTTGCGGCGCCCAGGCATATCTGCGCGTCGTCCTCCTGAGCGGCGGAGAACTGCTCTTCTGCGCCCACCACGGTCGCAAGTTCGAGCCGGAACTCAAGAAGATCGCCGCTGAGATACAGGACGAGACGGAGCGACTGACGTCCGTTCCGGAAAGCGTCAACGACGAAGAACGCTGACACTTCGCATCAACGACGAGCGGGTGCCGGCATCAGGCCGGTGTACGGGCGGCCACTCCCTGGACACAGGGAGTGGCCGCCCGTACTCGTACCGCGCCACGGGAAGCGCTCAGCGGCTCCCGCCGAGCCTCCGGACGACATCGGAGACCCGTGTGTAGACACCGGGGCTCCCTGCCCGCCCACAGCCGCTCCCCCACGACACCAGGCCGATGAGCCGCCCCTGGGCCACCAGCGGCCCGCCGCTGTCCCCCTGGCAGGCGTCCCGCCCGCCCGTGAGCTCCCCGGCGCACAGCATGGACGCCGCCTGGTAGGTGCCGACGGAGCTGCCCGGATAAGCGCGCTCACAGGCGTCATCGGGGAGCACGCTCACACGCGCGGCCCGCAGACTGCGCGCATAGTCGCCGCCGCCCGTCGTATCGCCCCAGCCGTAGACCACGGCGGCCGTACCCGGCGCGTACGCAGCGTCTCCAGCGGGCGCCATACGGACGACCGAGCTGTCGGGAAGCGGCGAGGCGAGGGTGAGCACGCCGAAGTCCCCGGCGTTCGTATAGCTGTCGTACTCGGGGTTGACCCAGATGCCGCTCACCGCGATCTCCTTGCCGTCGCCCGACAGCAGGTCTCCCCGGCCGGCGACGACCTTCAGGTCGCGGACCTGTTGCGGCGGCGCCCCCAGCACGTCCGTCCCCAGGCAGTGGGCCGCGGTCAGGACCGTGGAAGGGCTGATCACCACGCCGCCGCAGAACTGTCCCGCGCGCGTACCTCCGAACCGGTCACGGCTGGACAGCGCCACTGTCCACGGAGTCTCGGAGATCTCGACCGGAAAGCCGCCGATGATGATGCTGTCGGCCGCAGCCGGGGCGGGGGAAGCCAGCGGTATCGCGACCGCAGCGGCCGCGAGGGCCAGTGCCGAGGCAAAGGGACGGCGCATGCGCGCTCCTCACTCTGGGATGGTCATGGAAAACCCAGAGTGATCCAGTGAGCGGGGGCTCGCACTCCGCGCACAGACTGAGGGCCCGGCTCCCCCGTGGGAGCCGGGCCCTCAGTGACGTACGGCCGAGACCTAGTCGAGGTAGTCGCGCAGCACCTGCGAGCGCGACGGGTGACGCAGTTTCGACATCGTCTTGGACTCGATCTGGCGGATCCGCTCGCGCGTCACGCCGTACACCTTGCCGATCTCGTCGAGGGTCTTCGGCTGACCGTCGGTGAGACCGAAGCGCATCGAGACGACGCCCGCCTCGCGCTCGGACAGGGTGTCGAGTACGGAGTGCAGCTGCTCCTGGAGGAGCGTGAAGCTGACCGCGTCGGCCGGGACGACTGCCTCGGAGTCCTCGATGAGGTCACCGAACTCGCTGTCGCCGTCCTCACCCAGGGGGGTGTGGAGGGAGATCGGCTCACGGCCGTACTTCTGGACCTCGATGACCTTTTCAGGGGTCATGTCGAGCTCCTTGGCCAGCTCCTCCGGGGTGGGCTCGCGGCCCAGGTCCTGGAGCATCTGGCGCTGCACGCGCGCGAGCTTGTTGATGACCTCGACCATGTGCACCGGGATACGGATGGTGCGGGCCTGGTCGGCCATGGCGCGGGTGATCGCCTGACGGATCCACCAGGTGGCGTACGTGGAGAACTTGTAGCCCTTGGTGTAGTCGAACTTCTCGACCGCGCGGATCAGACCGAGGTTGCCCTCCTGGATGAGGTCCAGGAAGAGCATGCCGCGGCCGGTGTAGCGCTTGGCCAGGGAGACCACCAGACGGAGGTTGGCCTCCAGGAGGTGGTTCTTGGCGCGGCGCCCGTCCTCAGCGATGATCTCCAGCTCGCGCTTGAGCTTGGGGGCCAGCTTGTCGGCGTTGGCCAGCTTGTCCTCGGCGAACAGACCGGCCTCGATGCGCTTGGCGAGCTCGACCTCCTGCTCGGCGTTGAGGAGGGGGACCTTGCCGATCTGCTTGAGGTAGTCCTTGACCGGGTCGGCGGTGGCACCGGCCACGGCGACCTGCTGGGCCGGCGCGTCGTCCTCGTCGTCGTCGGAGAGGACGAAGCCCTTGTTCTCGGCCCCCTCCTCTTCCTCTTCGCCGGGCTTGCCGCCGGGGGTCTCCTCGGCCGCATCGTCGTCGACCAGTTCCGCATCGTCCTTCTTGGCGGTGGTCTTCTTCGCGACGGCGGCCTTCTTGGCGACCGTCTTCTTCGCGACCGCCTTCTTGGCGGTCGTCTTCTTGGCAGCGGACTTCTCGGCGGTCGCGTCCTCAGCCGGGTCGTCGGCGGCGGGCACGGCCGGGGCGGCGGTGGCGGTGGCCTTCTTGGTGGTCACCGTCTTCGCCGCGACCGTCTTGGTGGCGGTGCGCTTGGCCGGACTCTTCGCTGCGACGCTCTTTCGGGGGCGCTTTGGCTCCGCGGCACTGACCATCAGCGTCACACCCTCTTCCTCGAGGATCTGGTTGAGGCTGCGCAGTACGTTCTTCCACTGAGTGGCCGGAATCTGGTCAGCTTCGAAGGCCCGACGCACGTCATCGCCGGCGATCTGCCCCTCAGCCTTTCCCCGCTCGATGAGCGCCATGACAGAGACGGACTCGGCGATCTCCGGCGGGAGCGTACGGGATGTGCTGGCCGACACGAACAACCTCTCGGAACGTTGGAAAACGGCTTCCGGCCCCGTCCACAACGGACAGGAACCGACGACCGCCGACTTGGGGATGGGCCGACGGCGCGGGCGGGGGCCGGGAAGATGCACAGCGCCATGAACGGCGTCTGTATTCCCTCCTCGGCTGCCACCTCTTAGGTCATCGCGCTGCCTCGGCAAGCGTTACGCCCAATCTGCGTGGCCCGAGTCACACCCCGTAAGCGCGCAAAAGCGGCCAGATACGGTCAGAGAAGGTCAGCCGATCGGTCCGCCGCCCCTCACACCGCCGGACCCCGCCAGGTCCATGGAGGATCCGACGGGGTCCCGCGGGAGATGGTTCGCCGGCCGGGCGATGCCACGAGAGGGCACACGCCCCCGACCGTGCCGCCCTCGGTGCGCGGTCAGTGCTCGCGCGGCGCGGGCACCACGCGCTCCACCTCAGGATGGACGGTGAGCAGTTGCCGCATGGCCGCCTCGGCCGCCGCGCCGTCGGCCGCGGCGAGGGCCTCGACGATCCGGGCGTGGTGCCCCAGGGAGGCGTCGTTCGGCCGGTCACAGCCGGTGACGGGGTTGCCGGAGACCTGGAGCGCGGCCGACACGATCCCGGAGAGGTGCTCCAGCATCCGGTTGCCCGCGAGCTGGATGAGCAGCGCGTGGAACTCCGCGTCGGCCCGCGAGAAGGTGAGGGAGTCACCCTGCGCCATGGAATGGCCCATGATCTCGACCATGTCGCCGAGCCGCTGCTGGACCTCCTCACGCCCGTGACCCGCGGCAAGACGGGCGGCGAGCGGCTCGATCGTCCAGCGCAGCTCGCTCAGCTCACGTCGCTGATCGTCGCGCTGCGGTCCGAAGGCCCGCCATTCGATGATGTCCGGGTCCAGGAGATTCCAGTCGCTGACCGGGCGCACCCGCGTACCGACGTTGGGGCGGGCGCTGACCAGCCCCTTCGCCTCCAGGACGCGGAGCGATTCACGAACGACGGTACGGGAGACCTCGAACCGCTGACCGATCTCCTCGGGAACGAGCGGGCGGTCCGCGCCCAGGTCGCCGGAGACGATCATCTGGCCGAGCTGCTGGACGAGTTGACCGTGCAGCCCGCGTCCGCGGCTGCCCGCGGCACGCCGGCCCACGCGGCCCAGCTCAGGGTCCGCGCTCTCCCACGCGGGGGGACCCACGCGGCCGGCACCAGGGGCCTCGGCATAGGGATAGCGGTCGAGTTCGCCCGGGCCGGCCAGGCCGGAGTCTGCGGAGCGGGCGGCGGTCATCATGGTCTGCGCAAGGGTACTCACGGATCCTTTGTCGGCGCTGTCCCCAACTCCCTTGAGGTCTTTGGTGAAAAGCACACGAAAGGGTGATCGCTCACCCCGTCGCAATTGACGCCTTATCGGAAAGAAATGGACGTTCTCCGGGGAGTTGTGCGCACCACGGAACCGGAGAGGCGCCGACGGTCGTCATCGGACCCTGCTCCGCAGTGTCGTGAGCAGATATGCGCAGAGCAGAGCGGTCAGCGACAACATCAGCGCACCGCCCACAGGTTGGGCGACCATCCGCACGCCGGCCGCCAGATAGCGCTCTCCTCCGAACGGCCACTGCATCAGCATCAGCTCTCGCAGCCTTCCGGAGAACCCGGCCGCGGTCCGCACAGACGGCCCCTCCAAGACCTTTTGTACGAGCGGTACGACGAGGATCGGCACGGCGAGCACCGCCGCGAGCCCGGCGGTCGTGGACCGGAAGATGCCCGCGGCCAGCACGCCCGCCCAGGCGCAGCCCACCACGAGGCCGGTCCAACTCGCGCTCAGGGACAGCCAGTCGGCGGGAACTCCGGTGAGCTCCCGTCCGTAGACGAGATAGAGCGCTTCGAGGTCGCATCCGATGGTGAGAAGAGCCAGCATCAGCGCGGTGACCGAGGCGACGAGGAGTTTGGCGGTGAGCAGTCCCAGGCGGCGGGGGACGGTGCCGCGGTCCGCGGCCAGGGCGGGGTGGCGGAACTCGTCGCCGAAGGCGATCGCGCCGAGCAGTCCCGCACCGAGGGCGGCCGGCGGCAGCGGGAGCTCTTGCGGCCAGGCGGCCAGCAGGCGCGGCTGGGGCGTGTGACCGATTCTGGCCAGCAGCACGGACATGAGGGCTGAGACGGCGAGGACTGCGACCGTGGTGAGGTATCCGGTGCCGACTCCGGCGGCGCGGCGCAGTTCGTAGCGCAGGGGGCGCAGGGGGCTGGGCGCCTGGCGCACGGCGATGGGCGGCGGGAGGGGCGACAGGCCGTCCACGGTCGGCGTCGCGGCTGGGCGCGACTCGTCGCCAGGGTGCGCGTCGCCCTCGGCCGGCGGCGCGGCGAGGGGCCCCATGTCGCCGATTTCGTCGGCGAGTTGGTGTACGAGGACGCCGTGCCGGAAGGCGGTCTCCCCGACGTCGGCACACGTGCTGCCGTACACCGAGAGCCGGTTGCCGTCCTCGCGCACGATCTCGACGGAACGCCGCGCGGTGCGGGCCTCCTTTGTCAGCAGGGCACCGAGCCGGGCGGCGTGCGGGCTGCGGACGGCGACTCGGGGCCGCAGCCGGGTGCGGGCGAAGTCCGCGACCTCCTGGTCGGCGACGAGTCGGCCCGCTTCCAGCGTGACGACCCGGTCTGCGGTGTGCGCGGCCTCCTTGGGGTCGTCCGTGGTGAACAGCACCGTGCCGCCCTGGGCCGCATGCGCGCGCAGAATCCCATGCAGCCAACGGCCTTCGCGGGCGGAGAGCCCATCGGCCGGGTCGTCGAGGACGAGGGTGTGCGGGTCGGACAGCAGTGCGCACGCCAGACCGAGGCGTCGGTCCATGCCCCGTGACAGCGTGCCCAGGCGCTCGTCGCGCAGGCTGACGAGCCCCACCACTTCGAGGACTTCGTCGGCACGCCGCACGGGCACACCGGCGGCGGCGCACAGCATGCGGAGCTGGCCACGGACGGTCCGCGCCGGATGGCCCGGCACCTCGCCCAGGAGTACGCCGACTTCGCGCGACGGGTGAGCGATCCGGTGCAGCGGGCGGCCTCTGAAGTAGGTGATTCCGCGGCCCTGTTGGAGTTCGAGCAGGAGCTTCAGCACCGTCGTCTTGCCCGCACCCGGGGCTCCGACGATCGCTGTGACCCGGCCCCCGCGCGCCTCGAAGGACACGTCGTCGACGGCGGGCGGAAGCTCCTTGCGTGGGTTGCTGGTCAGTCCGATGGCCTGGATCACCCGAAGCAAGATAGCGCGAAATGTCTGATTTTGCGGGCATCTTGAGGCTCGTCTCGGACGGGACTCGGGGCGCTCACGGGGACACTCCGGCCCTCAACGCCCGGACCTGCGTTCTCCGCTCTTCGTCAGACCTCGGGGCGCAGCATCGGTGGATTGAGCAGCGTGGCACCGCCCGCGCGGAAAAGCTGGGCCGGCCGGCCGCCCTGGCGGGTGGTCGTACCGCCCGTGGGCACCAGGAAGCCCGGAGTGCCCGTCACCTTGCGATGGAAGTTGCGCGGGTCGAGCACCACACCCCAGACGGCCTCGTACACCCTTCGCAGCTCCCCGACGGTGAATTCCGTCGGACAGAAGGCGGTGGCCAGCGACGAGTACTCGATCTTGGACCGGGCGCGCTCCACGCCGTCCGAGAGGATCTGCGCGTGGTCGAAGGCGAGGGGTGCCGCCTGCTCGCCGTCACGGCCGTAGCCGCCCTGCTGCAGCAGCTCCTCGACGGGCGCCCAGCGCGCGCTGTTGGCGTCGCCGCCCGCCCTGGGCGCGGGCAGATCGGGGGCAAGGGCGAGATGGGCGACGCTGACCACCCGCATCCGCGGGTCGCGCTTGGGGTCGCCGTACGTCGCGAGCTGCTCCAGGTGTGCACCGTTGTCCTGGGCTGGAGCGGACGGGTCGTGGGCGCACAGCCCGGTCTCCTCGACCAGCTCACGCGCCGCCGCCTGCGCCAGATCCTCGTCGGTCCGTACGAAGCCGCCCGGCAGCGCCCACCGACCCTGGAACGGCTGCTCGCCCCTGCGTACCGCCAGCGCACACAGGGCGTGGCGGCGCACTGTCAGCACAACCAGGTCCACGGTCACGGCGAAGGGCGGAAAGGCTGACGGGTCGTAGGGCATGCCGCGATCATAGTCGTCTGCCTGACGATAAACACGCCCTTCGCCGACCGCTTCCACGGCTGATCCACTTCCGTCCGGTACAGGTCTCCCCGACCGCGGCCGGTCGCCGTCCGCAGACGCTTCACGCAAGGTCACACTCCCAACTGCAGCCCTTCTGCCGCTTCCTCGACCATGGCCAGGCCGAGCCTGCTGACGCGTACGGAGAAGGGGGCGCCCGCGATCCGCAGCCCCGTCAGCCCGATCTCGCCCAGCGGAGCGCTGCGGACCGGGCGCAGAGTCACCGTCCCGGCCGGGGCGTCCGGGCGGATCCCCGCGAGGGCGGTGAGGAGCAGTACGCCCGCAGCGGCCGCCGTGGCCGCGGGTCGGCAGGCCGCGGGATGGGCCAGCGGCGCGCTGCCCTGCGCGCGCTGCTCCCCCGCGTACATCTCGGGCAGCCGGTGGCCGAAGGCCTCGGCCGCCGCGAGCACTCCGCGCAGCAGCGAGCTCGCCTCCTTCTCATAGCCCGCGGCGGCCAGCCCCGCGACGGCGACCGCGCTCTCCTGAACGCGTACGGCGCCGGCGCGATGGCCGAACGGGTTGTACGCGGCCTCCTTCACCCCGAGGCTGCGCAGCCCCCACCCCGAGTCCATGTCGGGGCCACCGAGCAGCCGCGCGAGCTGCTCGGTCTGCACCTTGTCGAGCAGGCCGGGGGCAGTCGCGCCGGAGCCGAGCAGACCGGTGTCGAGGAGGTGGGCAGTGGCTGCGCCGAGATGCGGCACGAGGCGTCCGTCCGGGGAGCGGGCGGCCGCCGGTCTGCCTCCTCCCCGGTCTTCCACCCAGAAGTCCTCGCGGAACGCGGTCCGCAGCGCCTGGGCCCACTGCCGCAGCCCCGCGCTACCCGGCCGGCCGTGAGCGTCGAGCAGGTCGGCGCCCAGCAGCGCCGCCCGGTGGGCGTGCGCCTGTGTCTCGCAGCGGAGCGGCCCGCCGGGGTACGAGTCGGGGAGGTAGGTGCTGTCGCCGACAGCAGTCCGCAGCCACTCGAGGCACCGCTCGGCCGTGGGCAGAAGCTCCTCGACCTCTTGCGCCGCGAGCCCCCAGCGCCGGGCCTCCGCGAGGAGCACGGGGAACAACAGGGTCGCCTCGGTTGCCGTGCACCCCGGCGGCAGGTGCGGGCCCGCGTCCCTGCGCGGTCCGGGAATCAGTCCGGACCGCGGGCCCGCGAGTTGGGTACGCGCGAGACTCCGCAGGGTGCCCGCTGCGAGCCGGGTTCCGAGCGGCAAGGTCATACGCGCCGCGGCCAGCGCTTCGGCCGGGGCCAGGCCGCACCGCCAGGGAGCCCCGGCCGCGAGGTGTGTGTCGGAAGGGTGCCCGGGGTCCCGCACCAACAGAGCCCGGAGATCCTCGACGCAGGAGTGCAGGAGTGCCTGGACCCTTGGGTCGTCGCCCGCTGCCCGGGCCTCGGCGAACGGGCTTGTCGAGCCGCGTCCCACCGCTCTGCCGACCCCGGCGCCGTCCGGCCGGACGCGCAGCTCCACGCTCCGGGTGCCGCCGGGCGGCAGTTCGAACTCCCAGCGGAGCAGTCCAGCGGAGGCCAGTGCGTCGGTGGGCGGCGGATCGGCGGTGACTGCCGAGTGTCCTGCGGCACAGGACCAGCGCAGGCCGGAGTCGTGGACGCTGGCGGGCAGTTCGGGCCCGGCTCTGCCCGCGGCCACCGAGCTCAGTTCCGCGAAATCGGTACCCAGGGCGACTTCGACGGGCAGCCGAAGCGTACGGGTGGCCGCGCTCCGCAGGGTGATCCGCTCGGTGCCGTCCGCGTGCCGTGTCCGTTCGACGACGACGTCGGGATCCGGGCCTCCGTCGGCGGAGGCGCGCAGCGTCCCCACGAAGCGAGCACGGTCGGCCGCGAGCATCCGGGCCTGAATCGCGAGCGGTTCGCGTCCGGCGACCCGGACCTGGCACCGGGAGAGCATCCGCCGTCCCGCGCGGTAGAAGCCCTCCAGCCCCTGGCCGGTCAGTTGCCCCTGATCCGTGGAGATCGCCAGTCCCGGCAGGGCAACACAGATCAGGGCAGTGTGGACGGGGGGCAGGTCCACAGTCCGGGGCGGCGTGGGCAGCGACGCTTGGGGAGCCAGGGAGCCGCCTGCCGCCGTGAAGTTGGGCCGGGCGCTGTCCCTTGCAGCGCGCGGGTTCAATGGGCCGCTGCGACTCGTGAAGGGCTGCGGGGTCTTGCGTAGGGGCGGACGGTCGCCGTCGGGGGCCGAGGACGGGGTGGGCAAGGACATGGGGCGGTTTCCTCCGCGCTCGGCGCGCCTTGGGCGCACTCGGCGCCGGGTGGGGGCTCCGGAGGGTCGGGGACGTTGCGGCGGCGCGGCCCGGGCCACGGTTCCGCCACTCAGGTGAACGGAGCGGCCCCGCCCGGGGTCACGCTCTCGGCCGGGCAAGCCGACCGAATGGCGGTGGGGCGGCGGGCGGGGCGTGACGCGCCGCCGAAGTGCACTGTCGGCATGCTCGGCGTCGCCGACGCTCAGGCCCGGGGCTGCGCAGCCGTTGTCCCCTGCGCGCCGGAGGTGCCGTACGCCGTCGTCGGCTCGATGGGAGCCGGTGCTCACGTGTCTTCCTCCGCACCATGCCTACCGCCCTCACGGCGGGCCCGTGACCGATTGCTCGCGCCCTCGGCAGCACGTCCTGGTCCGTCCCCGGCGGGCGAGACCCCATCCGTGGGCCGACGCCGCCGGGCACTGCCTCCCCCAGGAGTCCGTCGACTCGGACGCGCTTCGCCGCTCCCTGCCGGACGCGCCCGGCGACGGCGCCGGGCCGCGGTACCTGGCGGCTGAGACGCTCCTTCGCCCGGACCAACGTCGGTCGAGGACGCCACGACGTCGAGTGACTGTGACAGGGCCACAGGTCCAACCACTGGTCCGGCCGACCGGGAACCCTGCGCCGGTTCAGCTGCCTCGAGCGGTGCCGCGAGACCCTTGGGCTGCTCGGTCCCCGCTACGACACGGTCGGTGCGTTCCGCGCGCAGGCAGCGGCGGACCGATTCCGGGTCCAGGCCCTCGTTGCACGCCTGGTGGAGGAGGCGGGCGAAGAGGTAATCGGGATCGGCACCGAGAGCCATGGCCAGAGCCTCGCGCGCTTCAAGCTCGTCACCGGTCGACCAGGCGACCCACCCGGCAAGCGTGAGGGGTGCCGCGGCGTGTTCGCGGTAGGGGCCGACGCAGCGGCGCGCCAAGGCTCGCCACAGCCGCAGGGCGGGTCCGGCCTCCTTGCCCTCCATCCACTCGGCGGCACGGTCGCGGGTCGTGCGGTCCTGAAGACCGAGGATCAAGGTGGCCGCCTCCTCATACTCCACGAGGCCGTCGTCACGCAGGTCCGCCGGACGTGTCCCGGACACCGGTGGAGCGTCGGCGAACCGAACCATGACCCGCTGAGCGAGTTCGAGGGTCTCCTTGGCGACAGCGGCACGGTTCTCGCCGTCCAGAATCCTGGGAACGAGGGCCATGCTCGCCGTGTCGAGCGCGACTTCCTGCTCCAGCGCGACCGCCGTCTCCCACGGAACGAGCCTGGCCGTCAGTTCCCGCAGGGTGCCCCGCACCTGGAGTCCGGCATAAGTCGCGGCCGCGGCGAGAACCGAGGTGCCGGGCAGGCCCATCGACTCACCCTCGGGCGAACAACACCCCTGGCCCGGGCAGCAGTACGACCAGAAGCGACCGTCGGAGATGCAGAGGGCCTCGATCACCGGAACGTCGAGGCGGCCGCAAGCCGTACGCAGCAACTGCGCCAGCGAGCGCAGCCGTTCCATGACCTCCCGTCCCGTCTCACCGCGTGCCGGTTCCTGGCAGAGGTAGGCGACCATGCTCTCGGGACGGACACCTCGGCGCTCACTTCCCTTCACCAGCCCCTGCGCCAGCTGCTCGGCCACGGACGGCCAGTCGTCGGCGTTGGCGGGGATGCCGAGTCGAGCACGCCCGCCGAAGCGACCGCGCCGCTCTCCGTCGTGCAGGGCGACCAGCACGATGCTGTCCTCGGGCCGGTACCCCAGCAAATACGGCAGGGCGTCGGCCAGTTCCGCCGGTGTGCGCAGGGTCACCTGATGCTCGCCACACGGGCCGCCGGGGGCGCCGTGTCCCGCGCGCTGCCCGCGGGTATCGGCCGCTGGATCCGGCTCGGGGGTGCCGTGCCCCGTGTACTGCCCGGTCCCGCCATGGCCCGCGCGACCGGCGCCGCCAATACGCCCGGCCGGCTCCGTGGGCTCGACTCGCCCGCCACCGAATCCGTTGTCGGACGTGTCGTCGGACCTTTCGTCAGACCTTTCGTCAGACCTTTCGTCGGACGTCTTGCCGTACATGTCGCCGGACCAGCCGGCCGCTTCGTCGTGATTCGTCATGCCGTGACCATCCCGCGAATCTCAAAATTCCGCTTTGCCCTGTGGATAACCATGACCATGAACACGACAGGATTTGTCCACAGCTCACCGGCCTCGTTCGCGCGATGTCCGACCCATCGGGTTGCATGGGGCCATGACCAACGAAGACCCGCGACCCACGGCCAGTGAAGAACTGCGTATTGCGGCCGATGCCGTGCTGGCCCGCCTCGTCGGCGCCCGGCCCGGCGAGGCCCGGCTGCGCGAGGATCAGTGGCGTGCCATTGAGGCCCTGGTGGCCGACAAGCGCAGAGCCCTGGTCGTGCAGCGCACCGGCTGGGGCAAGTCCGCGGTGTACTTCGTCGCGACCGCCCTGCTGCGCGAGCGCGGCGCCGGGCCCACCGTCATCGTCTCGCCGCTCCTCGCGCTCATGCGCAACCAGGTGGAGGCGGCGGCACGCGCGGGAATCCGCGCGAGGACCATCAACTCGTCCAACACGGAGGAGTGGGAGACGATCCAGGCCGAGGTCGCGGCGAGCGAGGTCGACGTTCTCCTGGTGAGCCCGGAGCGGCTCAACAATCCCGACTTCCGGGACCAGGTGCTGCCCAAGCTGGCCGCAGCGACGGGCCTGCTCGTGGTCGACGAGGCGCACTGCATCTCCGACTGGGGCCACGATTTCCGGCCGGACTACCGTCGGCTGCGCACCATGCTCGCCGATCTCCCGCCCGGCGTTCCCGTCCTGGCCACCACCGCGACGGCCAACGCGCGCGTGACGGCCGATGTAGCCGAGCAGTTGGGTACCGGAGTCAGCACGGACGCCCTCGTCCTGCGCGGGCCGCTCGACCGGGAAAGCCTGAGCCTCGGCGTGCTGAGGCTCCCGGACGCCGCCCACCGGATGGCATGGCTCGCCGAGCACCTCGGTGACCTGCCGGGCTCGGGCATCATCTACACGCTCACCGTGGCCGCCGCCGAGGAAGTCACCGCCTTCCTGCGCCAGTGCGGGCACACGGTGGCGTCGTACACCGGAAAGACGGAGAACGCGGACCGTCAGCAGGCCGAGGAGGACCTGCTCGCCAACCGCGTCAAGGCTTTGGTCGCCACCTCAGCGCTGGGCATGGGCTTCGACAAGCCCGATCTCGGATTCGTGGTTCACCTGGGTTCGCCCTCCTCCCCCATCGCGTACTACCAGCAGGTGGGACGCGCGGGCCGCGGAGTGGAACACGCGGAAGTGCTGCTCCTGCCGGGCAAGGAGGACCAGGCGATCTGGCAGTACTTCGCATCGATCGCCTTTCCTCCGGAGGAGCAGGTGCGCCGCACGCTGGATGTACTGGCCCAGGCAGGCAGGCCGTTGTCGCTCCCCGCCCTGGAACCACTGGTGGAGCTGCGCCGGTCCCGCCTGGAAACGATGCTCAAGGTGCTCGACGTGGACGGGGCGGTGCGGCGCGTACAGGGCGGCTGGATCTCCACGGGCACACCGTGGACGTACGACACCGAGCGCTACGCCTGGGTGGCCAAGCAGCGGGCGACCGAGCAGCAGGCGATGCGCGACTACATCACGACGACCGGCTGCCGTATGGAGTTCCTTCGGCGGCAGCTGGACGACGAGGGAGCGGCACCGTGCGGGCGCTGCGACACCTGCGCGGGAGCCCGGTTCGAGGCGTCCGTGTCCCCCGGGGCGCTGGACACGGCCAATGGCGAGCTCGGGCGCGCGGGCGTCGAGGTCGAGCCCCGGAAGATGTGGCCGACGGGCCTGCCGGCGGTCGGCGTCGACCTGAAGGGACGTATCCCGGTCGGCGAACAGGCCGCGCCGGGGCGCGCTTTGGGGCGACTCTCGGACATCGGCTGGGGCAACCGGCTGCGGCCGATCCTCGCGCCCCAGGCACCGGACGGACCCGTGCCGGACGATGTCGCCAAAGCCGTGGTCGGTGTGCTGACCGACTGGGCGAAGGGACCCGGCGGCTGGGCCTCGGGGCAGCCCGACGCACAGCCTCGCCCGGCCGGTGTCGTCACCGTGGCCTCGCGGGCGCGTCCGCAGCTCATCCAGTCGCTGGGCGCGCGGATCGCGGAGATCGGCCGGCTGCCGCTGCTGGGTTCCGTGGAGTACGTCGGTGCGGCCGCCCAGATCTCCCGGAGCAACAGCGCCCAGCGGCTCAAGGCGCTCGACGGAGCACTCACCGTGTCACCCGAGCTGGCTGCCGCTCTGAAAACAGCGGACGGTCCCGTGCTGCTCGTGGATGACGCGACGGAGACCGGCTGGACTCTCGCGGTGGCCGCGCGCATGCTTCGACGAGCCGGTGCGCAGGGGGTGTTGCCGCTGGTCCTCGCCGTGCAAGCGTGACTCTCGTGTCGCCACCAAGAACAGTGGGCAGGGATATAGGCGACGTATAGCCGGAAACCGGTCGGTGGCCCCAATTGCTCGTTGCCGCATCCCAGTTCGACAGGAAGAATTGGGATCGCTCCCCGCACGCCTCATCGGTGGTCCGGTAGGGCTGTGCCGCGGCGCGCTCCCCCAAGTCCGACCCCCGCCCGCAGTGTGGGCGCGTAGCCGAAGGGAGGAACGTGACCTTCGGATTCGCTCCGTCCTCGGCGGCATCCTTGTCGACGTCTGCCGATCTGTCCGCCGCTTCCACCGACCCGCTGGCCCGGATGCTCGAACCCGCCGAGTGGGCCTCCGCCGGGATTCCGCTGCTGCGCAATCCCCGTGAGGTCGTCAGCGGACTGCACGCGCGGCACCGGCCAAGGCCCGCGACCGCGGTCGTGGCCGTCCTTGATCCGGACGAGCGGCTGAGCGCGAGCGCCTCGTTCACCCGGCGTCCCGATCCGGCGGACGGCTGGATGTTCCGCAACGCGCTGCTGGCGCAGCTGCGCCGGGTCATCCCGCACGACCTGCGGCGCCGCACTCCGGTGCGGACGGCTGTGCTGCTCTACTGCCGTGACGGCGACGCGCGTTGGACGGAGGAGGACGGGGCGTGGATGTGGGGGCTGCGGGACGCCTGCACGCTCCACGGGCTGCGCTGTGGGGCGTACATCACACTGACGCGTGACGGCTGGCAGGTCCTCGGCGAGGGCCGCGGCGGACGCCGTCCGAACACGGATTCACCCCCGGAGTCCTTCACGGCGACGGAGGCACCACCGCTGCTGCCACGCACCGGCGGCGCCGCCTCGGAGGTACTGCGCCGGGCAGCCGCCCGCTGAGCCCGAGTCATTCGCAGCCCAAGGCCGCTGCCTCCGTCAGCCAAAAGCGGGGCGACCAACCTCCCCGGCGCGCCGACAGGGCGTACGGCTACTGAGAGGACGTACGGCCAAGCGTCACGAGGAAGCACCCGCGCAGGCCGGCCGAGATGGCAGCACCTGGCGAAACGCGTCTCGAACCCCCGCCTCCGAGGCCGCAACTGTCGTACGCCCTGTACCGGCACGCACGATCCCGGCAGCACCCGTCCGTACGCCAGTGCCGCCGACAGGCCCCGCATGCGGCAAGCTCGCAAGGAACACCGGCTGGGGGCACCGCCGATGGAACACCCCGCACCGGCGCGCAGTCATCCGCGCACGTCAGGATGACCGCCGGACAGGTGCCGCCGTGGCGGCACCCTCAGCGTCCCCCGAGCGAGCCCCGGACGAGGTCCGGAGCGCGCTCAGACCCCCGCGCCCAGCACCGAGTTGATCTGCTGCGGGTCACCGCAGACGATCAACAGGGCACCGGCCCGGCCAAGGGCCAGTGGCAGGGCGGTGGCGGCGACAGGGTCGGAACCGCCGTTGACGGCGACCACGACCACGGGACGGGACACGGCCCGGCCCACGGCTGAGGCGTCGGCGTAGAAGACGTCGTCGCCCGCGTCGTGCTGCGCCCAGTAGGCGGCTTCGCCGAAGGAGAGTTCGTGCGCGGCCCACGGGTGCGGTTCGCCGGTGGTGATCACCAGCACCTCACCGGGGGCGCGGCCCGACTCCAACAGCAGGTCGACGGCTTCTTCGGCGGCGTCCAGCGCGCCCTCGACCGAGGCCGGGATGAGCTGGATCTGCGGAGTGGCGGCTGCAGCCGCCGGGGCGGACGGCCCCGGAGCGGCCACGACCGGCTCGCGCGGGGTGCGTTGGGCCGGCATCGGCCGGACAGGACCCGGGCGGCCGGGACGCGGCGGAGCCGCGGGACGGGGACCAGGTACGGGACGGGGGGTCGGCGCGGTGCGGCCACTGGCCGGAGTGGCGCGGGGACCCTGGGCACTCTCGTGAATCTGAGGCTCCTCGGGAATGAGAGGCATGAGCTGATATTTATCAAACGCCGGTGCGACTCGCGTCGGCGGGTGGCACATGAGTGCGAGCGGAACCGTCAGAAGTCGAAGCCGAGCTGGCCCTCGATCTCCGGAACGCTTCCATCCGCCCAGCTGCGGACCTTCTTGAGGTGCCGCCACTGGGGCAGCGCATCAAGATACGCCCATGACAGCCGGTGGTACGGGGTGGGGCCCCGCTCCTCCAGTGCGGCCTTGTGCACGGGCGACGGATACCCGGCGTTGGCCGCAAAACCGAAGTCTGCATGGTCGATACCCAGTTCGGCCATCATTTTGTCGCGCTGAACCTTGGCGATCACCGAGGCCGCCGCGACGGAGACGCAGGACTGGTCGCCCTTGATCACCGTACGGACCCGCCAGGGAGAGCCGACATAGTCGTGCTTCCCGTCGAGAATGACCGCGTCCGGACGCTCGGGCAAGGCCTCCAGCGCGCGTACGGCCGCCAGCCGTTGGGCGGCCGTCATCCCCAGGTTGTCGATCTCCTCCGGAGACGCATGACCAAGGGCGTACGAAGTCACCCATTTCTCCAACTCGGCTGCGAGCGCGGTACGCCGCTTGACGGTCAGGAGTTTGGAGTCGGTGAGCCCTTCCGGGGGACGACGCAGTCCCGTGACGGCGGCGCAGACGGTGACCGGGCCGGCCCAAGCGCCGCGCCCCACCTCGTCGACACCGGCAATGATCTTCGCTCCGGTCGTTGCGCGGAGGGAGCGCTCGACGGTGTGGGTGGGTGGTTCGTACGGCATGGCGTCATCAGACTACGCCGCCCGGAGCCCCTCGCGACACCCTGGTTTCCCCGAGCGACCACGGACTCCCCGGCGAGGCCCGACCAGACACCCTGAGCGACATCGATCGGACTCGTCGACCAAGACCGATCAGGCACCTCGAGCCAGGTGGATCAGGCACCGAACTCAAATGCCGCTCAGACAGCCTCCCGCCGCAGCAGCGGGACCATCAGCTGGTCGATCATCTCCTCCAGATCCCGGTCGCTCCATTCGCTCGCGCACACCTTTGAGCGGTACATCATCATCGCCGGAATGGCATCGAAGACGTATGCGTTCGCGGCGTCGGGTCGCACCTCTCCCCGCTCCATTCCGCGATTGATGACCTCGCGAAGAAGGTGCAGGGTCGGCTCGACGACCCCGCCGAGGATCACGGCATGGAAGCGTTCGGCCTGGGCCGCATCGCATTCGTAAAGAACTGAGCGAAGCGCGAAACCGGGTTGCGAGAACATCGCCTCGCGCACCCGCCGGCACAGTTCGAGCAGGTCCTGACGGACACTCCCGAAGTCGGGCGCCTCCGTCAGGCTCGGCAGTCCGGCCTGGAGCGCGTCCGCGACAAGGTCCTCCTTGGACGGCCAGCGGCGGTAGACCGCGGCCTTGCCGGTCTGGGCGCGCGCCGCGACACCCTCCATCGTGAGGCCGTTCCAGCCGACCGTACTGAGCTGCTCCAGCGCGGCCTCGAGGATCGCCCGTTCGAGTACGGCACCGCGTCGACGCGGGGAGGCCGTCTGAGCGGGGGCGGCCGTCCAACGCGAAGTAACCATCTGAGTGTCTCCGTTGAGCATGAGGGAGCGGGGTTTCCAGGGCTCGGCGAGCGGTCGCGTGACGTCACGCGGCAGAGACTTCAGTGAACGCTTGCGTTCACTGTCGGGGACTCACTACCGTTGACGCAACAGTGAACGCGAGCGTTCACTAACGCACTTGTGGGGGACCCATAGTGACAACCTCTCAGTTGATTCAGGACGGCCCAAAACCAGGAGCGGCCCGTCGGGAGGGACATCCCGGCATCGCACTCACCGTCATCGCTGCCTGCCAACTCATGGTGGTACTCGACGCGACGATTGTGAATATCGCCCTACCGCACATTCAAGACGCGCTCAAGTTCAGTACGACCGATCTCACCTGGGTGGTCAGCGCCTACACCCTCACCTTCGGTGGCCTGTTGCTACTCGGCGGGCGCGCTGGCGACATCCTCGGTCGGCGCCGGGTCTTCATGACCGGCATCCTGCTCTTCACCTTCGCCTCACTGCTGGGCGGATTCGCCCAGGAACCCTGGCAGTTGCTGGCCGCGCGAGCCCTCCAGGGAGTCGGTGGCGCGATCGCGTCGCCCACCTCGCTGGCCCTCATCACCACCACGTTCCCCGAAGGCCCGGAGCGGAACCGGGCCTTCGGAGTCTTCGCCGCGGTCTCGGCCGGCGGCGGCGCCGTCGGGCTCCTCGCGGGCGGCATGCTGACCGAGTGGCTCGACTGGCGCTGGGTGCTCTTCGTCAACGTGCCCATCGGTGTGCTGATCGCCGTGCTCACACCGCTGTACATCAGCGAGTCCGAACGTCATCCCGGACGCTTCGACATCTCCGGCGCGCTCACCTCGACAGCCGGAATGGCCGCCCTGGTGTACGGGTTCATCCGCGCCGCGGAGGAGGGCTGGCGTGACAGCCTCACCATCGGGTCCTTCGGCGCCGCGATAGTGCTGCTGGCGGCCTTCGTGTTCATCGAGATGCGGGCCAAGGAACCGATCACCCCGCTGAAGATGTTCGCCGACCGCAACCGCTCGGGCACGTACGTGATCATGCTCAGCCTGGCCGCGGCCATGTTCGGCATGTTCTTCTTCATCGTCCTCTTCGTGCAGAACGTACTGGACTACACACCCATCGAAGCAGGCCTGGCCTTCCTGCCGGTGACGGTCGCGATCGCGATCGGCGCAGGTCTCTCCCAGCGGTTCCTGCCTGTCCTCGGGCCTAAGCCGTTCATGCTCGTCGGTTCGGCGCTCGTGGCGCTCGGGCTCGGCTGGCAGACCTTCATCAACCCCGACAGTTCGTACGTCGGTGGGGTGCTCGGCCCGATGCTGCTGTTCGCCTTCGGCATGGGGTTGAACTTCGTCACCCTGACCCTCACCGCGGTCTCCGGTGTCGCCGTCCACGAGGCGGGTGCGGCCTCGGGCCTGCTCAACGCCACGCAGCAGGTGGGCGGCTCGCTCGGTCTCTCCATCCTGACCACGGTCTTCGGCTCGGCCAGCCGCGACGAGGCGGAGAAACAGATCCCGGACTTCATGGCGAACGCCTCGGTCGAGCAGAAGGCCGAGTTCGCCAAGACACAGCAGCTGCCCGCCCCTTGGGGTCACGAGGTGCTCGCCAACGGCATTTCGACCGCCTTCATCCCGGCCGTCGCCATGGCCCTACTGGCTCTGGCCACCGCGACGTTCGTGATCCGGGTCCGCAAGAGCGACCTGGACGCCCTCGCCGGCACGGCAAGCACAGCAGGGCCGGCCGGAGGCTGACGCGGGCTGCGGAGGGCCGGACCCGGGGTCCGGGGACCGACGGCGAGGACGCCGGTCCGGCCATCCGCAGGAAGACCGCGTCTCAGCGGCCCGGGTCACCTCAGCGACAGCTGTCGCCCAGTGACCCCGGGCCAGTCTCACCGGTACATGAGCTCGTCGCTCAGCCCGTTGCACGCGCTCCAGTCCGCATCCTTCGACACCGGCTGGTCGGCGAGAATGTCCCGGGCACGCGCCTCCCCCCAACTGGTGGCGTACCAGGGTTCGCCGCCCTCCTCCAGGTCAGCCGCGATGGATCGCAGCGCACACGAACGCATCGGTTCCTTCAGCTGGTCAAGGGCGGGTACCGCGTCGGCGGACAGGCCGCGCGCGTAGTCGAGGTCGAACTTGCCGGTGTCCTCGTACCGCTGGACGTTGCGCTCGGCGATCAGGCCGTCCGGCGACATCAGCCCGAACGCGAGCACACCCGCGGCCGCACTCGCCGCGACCACTCGCGGCAACCAGCGAGCGCCCCACACTCCTGCCGCCATGATCAGCACGATGACCAGGCCCAGCCAGAGCTCCACGGCCACCACGGAGACCCTCAGCCGCGTCAGCCCATAAGCCTCCACATACATGTCCATACGCCGCACCGCCGATGCCACGACAACGAGCGCCAGCACGCAGAGAGTTCCCAGCACACCGCGCACCAGCTTCCGGTCGCGCCCGCCGTCACGCGGCGCCCAGCGCAGGGCGAAGACGATGACGAGCAGGGTCAGGAGCGTGACGAGGAGCAACTGCCAGAAGCCCTGGCGCGCGTATTCGGCGTACGTCTGGCCGGTCTTCTTCAGCACGGATTCGTATCCTCCGAAGAGGACGGCGAGTTGGACGGCGTTGAAGGCCGCGAAGAGCCCGGTGAGCACGATCAGCGGCAGCGCCCACTCGAGTCGGCCGCGGGGGCGTCCCGCAGGCACTTCGACCCGGTCCCACTGGACGGGCGCGGCTGCCGTGTGCGCCACCGCGAGCGCGCCGACCAGGCCGAGCAGCAGGAGCAGGAAGCGCCAGGGTCCACCGGAGACGGAAGCGTCCGGCACCAGACCACCGAGCAGATCCGCGAAGGCAGCGTCGGCGCCCGCGAACAGCGCCCCGAAGACCAGCAGCAGAACCGCCGTCACGGCGAGCGCGCGAAGCCCCGCTCCGACGTTGCCACGGGTGCTCCCGGACCGTTCGCGCAGTCCGCGCCAGCCCCACGCGGGGCCGGTGACCAGAGCATTGAGTATGCCGATGGGGCCCAGCAGGACGGCCGGCCAGGTGCGGCCGCCGTGCACCGCCATCGAGCCCAGCGCGACCGCCGCGACCACGGCCAGGAACGAAGGCCAGTCCGCGTCGCGCAGGGCGGGCACGGACAGCAGGGCGATTCCGCCGATGCCCCAGACGAGCGTCCACGCGCGCGGGCGTCGTCCCGCGGCCTGGGCGGCGAAGTACGCGGCGAGCGCGGCCGGAATCGCGACCATCACGAGGTTGAGCGCCAGACCGTCACCCAGGAGCAGCATGCTGAGCAGTCCGGTGGCCAGCGCGGCCCACAGTGTGGCCGTACGCACCGGGGCGGGGGCCTCCACCTGAAGCTCGGCAAGCCAGGGAACGGGGACCGGCGACAGATTGGCCCAGTCCGTGTCCTCGTCCTTGTCGAGCTCGGTCACGTCACCCTTGGAGGCGGATCCGGGGACGGCGTCTTCAGGATCACGAATTGCGCTCGAACCGACGCTCTCCGGCGCATCGGGCTCGGCATCTCCCGGTCGCGCGGTCCCCTGATCTCTCGGCTCGGACGTGGACGGTATGTCGGACACGGAACCCCCTCCCTGCCGGTCCTGACGCAGCCCACAACACGCCGCTACGGCGGAAGGGCTGGTGACCGGTGTCTTGTCGGCGCACGCCCGGCATGATCAACAGGCGGCGTGGCGGAAAGGGTATCCACAGGCAACCTGCGTCAGGGCGTGGCGGTGGCGCTGTAGCAAGCCTGTGACAGAGGCAGCCGCTACCGGCACGGACGTCGGTGCGGTGCGACGCACCCCCTGACGGGACCGTCAGCGTCCCGGAGCTCTCCGAGGCGGATCGCCTCCCACGAAGCTCACGAAACAAGCCGCATAAGCACAGACGGGAAGCAGCACGGCACTCCCCCGAACTCGCACTGCGACCCACCGGCGACGCCCACCGCGGCCCTGAGTCCCTGCGGCCCCGGGTCCCTGCGTCACCGCGTCACCGCGTCACCGCGTCACCGCGTCACCGCGTCACCGCGTCACCGCGTCACCGCGTCACCGCGTCACCGCGTCACCGCGTCACCGCGTCACCGCGTCACCGGCACGATCCGCCGGAGCGGCTCTACGCCCCGCTCGCCATACGCCCGTACGCCGCCCCCGGCATCCAGTCCGGCAGCCCTTCCGTCCGCTCCAGCCACGTCCCAGGCGGCGCCCCGGCCCTCCCGGAGGCGACGACGCCGCCCACGATGGCGCAGGTCGTGTCCATGTCGCCGCCCACCTGGGCGGTCGCCCAGAAGGCCTTCTCGTAGTCGCCCAGGCCTCTGGCAGCCGACCAGAGCGCGAACGGAACGGTGTCGTGGGCCGTAGTACGCCGCCCACAGCCGAGGACGGCGGCGACAGTGGCGGTATCGGCGTAGTCGAGCATGTCCCGGGCGCGCCGCAGCCCGGCGCCGACGGCGCTGCGCGGGACGAGCGCGATGACGCCGTCGAGCAGAGCCTCGGCGCTCGGCGGACCGGCGGGGTCGGCGGCCAGCGCGGCGGCAGCGGCGACGGCCATGGCGCCGACCACGGCCTCGCGGTGCTGGTGTGTGGGGTACGCGGAGATCTCGGCCTGGTGCGTGGCCTGCTCCGGATCGTCCGCGTACCAAGCCCCCAGAGGGGCGATCCGCATCGCGGCGCCGTTGCCCCACGAACCCTGTCCGTTGAAGAGGGCGGCCGACAGCTCTCGCCAGTCGCCACCCTCCCTGATCAGTCTCAGCAGCCGGTTGACCGCGGGGCCGTAACCCCGGTCGAAGTCGTGGTGCTCGGCGAAGGAGCGGGCCAGCTCGTCCTGGTCGATGCGGTCGTGTGCGGCCAAAACGGCCACTACGGAGCAGGCCATTTCGGTGTCGTCGGTCCATTGCCACGGTCGGGGCGGCAGCTCACGGCGCTTGAGCAGCGGGTAGTTCGCGGGCACGAAGAACTGCGAGCCCAGCGCGTCCCCCACCGCGAGTCCACGCAGGCTGGCCATGGCGCGGTCCAGGCGTCCGGGGGGAGAGGAGTCAGCGGTCATCGCCCTGCCACTCTATCCGGTGATTCCGTACGGTTCCGGATCACGCCAGCGTTCGAAAGGCCGGTCGAGGGTGTACCTGCCGTCCTCGCCGAGAACGAGCATCCGCGACTCCCCGTTCCCCGGATTCGACAGCGATTCGAAGTCCGCGACCGTCCAGTGGAACCAGCGCATGCAGAACAGCCGCATGGCCAGGCCGTGAGTCACCAGGAGCACGTTCGGCGGGTGGTCGGGCGCCTCGAAGCTCCGGTAAAGGCTCTCCAGGAAGCCGCCGACCCGGTCGTACACGTCGGCTCCGGACTCGCCCTGCGCGAAGCGGTAGAAAAAGTGCCCGTACGCGTCCCGGTAGGCCTTCTGAAGGCGCACGTCGTCGCAGTCCTGCCAGTTGCCCCAGTCCTGCTCGCGCAGCCGAGGCTCCTCGCGCACTCGTACGAGCTCCGGGTCGAGGTGAAAGGCGCGGAACGTCTCGTGCGTACGGCGGTACGGGGAGACGTAAACGCTTACGCTCTCGCGCCCGAACACCTCCCGCAGCCGCTTTCCGGTCTCCTCCGCCTGCCGCCAGCCGAGTTCGGTGAGCGCCAGGGCATGGTCGGGCTCGCGTTCATACACGGTGTCATCGGCGTTGCCCGTTGACTCGCCGTGCCGGACAAGGACGATGCGCCGTGGTCGTGCCATGCCAAGACCCTAAGACGAGTGACCCCGGATCGAGCACTCGTACGGGCTCCATACGGCGTAGATCACACAACATCGGCACACACGGGGCGCGGGCAGGCGGCCTCGTCAGACCGTCCAGGCGGGCTCCAGCTCCACGATGTCGCCCGCGAGGGCGGCCACGTCGGCCTCGGTCTGAGCGCGCAGCGCGAGCCGTTCCACGCGCTCGGAGCGGTACTTGCCATGCTCGGCGGCCGACTGCCACATGGAGAGGATCAGGAACTCATGTCCTGGCGCCTCGCCGAAGAGGCCCCGCACCATGCCGGGTGAACCAGCCATCGCCGGGTTCCAGACCTTCTCCTGCATCAGCGCGAAGTGCTCGGCCCGTTCCTCGTGGATACGGCAGTGGGCCACCCGCAGCAGATCGGTGTCCGTGAAGCGCGGCTCGAAGCCGGTCTTCACGTCGAAACGGTGGTCGAACAATTTGACCTGGGAATCCTTGAAGGTGCCCGATTGCGTCGCGGCGAGCCGGTCGTGAGAACGGGCCATGAAGGAGTCGTAGAAGGCACGGCTCTCCCAGAACGCGAAAATGTGCGCGACGCCGGACCGCCCCCGGCTCCATCCCCCGCCCTGTCCCCGGAATCCCGGCTCCCCCAGAAGCCCCGCCCACTTTCGCTGCCCCCGCTCGAAACCGCGGCGGTCCACCACGGTGCAGCGAATCCACTTGACCAGCACCGCGCCATCGTACGGCCATGGAACGTGGCGCCGGTCACGCTCCGGCGCACTGCATCCGCACGAGCGCCCCCGCGCGCGTGGCACGATGGGCAACCAACCCTGATTTCACAGCAGTTGGGTCGGGAAGCAGATGGGAAACGGGGAGGGGAGATCTGGTGAACGGTCTCAACAAGGGCATCCGCAAGGTCGAGCTCGCGGTGAAGTGGGACCCGAGTCCCGTAGGTGAGCCCTCGACCGATCTCGACATCATCGCGGCGACATATCTGGCGGCCGACCTGCAAGGAAAGCCCGCCTACGTAGTGCACTTCGACAGCCGCTCCCCGGACGGCACCATCTATCTGAACCGGGACAGCAAGGACGGCAAGGGCTTCGGCTGGGACGAGGTCATGACGCTGGAGCTGAACCGCCTCGACAGCCGCTACGCGCGCGTGGTCGTCGGCGTACTCATCCAACAGCGCTCCGGCCACAAGACGTTCGTCGGCGTGGCCAACCCCGCTCTGCGCATGCGCGAGGGCTACACCGTCCTGGCGGAGGACGAATTCGGCGACGTCCTCGGATCCACGGCGGCCACCGTCGGGGAGTTTCTGCGCGACGGTTCCGGAGAGTGGACTTTCCACCCCGGCATCCGTGGATACGACACGGACCCGGCGACCTTCGCCAGGGTCATGGGGAGCGGCGAGGACTCCTGAAACGCTCTCCTTGGAGAGGCGTTTTCGAAAGAGACCCCTCCGTAGGAGGGCATTAAGGCTCCGGTAGGGCATCAGCAAAGCGCGGAAAACGCTGAAGGGCGGCACGGCCAGTGGCCGTGCCGCCCTTCAGCTCTTCAGATCAGCTGCAACCGCTGGTCGAGCCGCAGCCCTCGCAGATGTAGCAGGAGCCGGCCCGCTGCATCTTCGTACCGCAGGAGAAGCACAGGGGGGCGTCCGCCTGGATGCCCAGCTGCATCTCCACCAGTTCGGCACTGGTGTGGGCCTCCAGCGGGGCGGGCTTGGCCGCCTCGACCACAACCTCCGCCTTGGGGGCGGCGACGGCCTTCAGTTCCTGCGCGCGGGGCGCGGACTGAGCAAGGCCCTCGACATCCACGTCGTCGTCGGACGGCTCGTAGGACCCGGTCTCCAGGTGACGCTGACGCTCGTCGATGGAGTGGATACCGAGCGCGGAGCGCGTCTCGAAGGGCAGGAAGTCCAGCGCCAGGCGGCGGAAGATGTAGTCGACGATCGACTGCGCCATCCGCACGTCCGGGTCGTCCGTCATGCCGGCCGGCTCGAAGCGCATGTTCGTGAACTTGGAGACGTACGTCTCCAGGGGCACGCCGTACTGCAGACCCACCGAGACGGCGATGGAGAAGGCGTCCATCATGCCGGCGAGGGTGGAGCCCTGCTTCGACATCTTCAGGAAGACCTCGCCGAGACCGTCGTCCGGGTAGGAGTTGGCGGTCATGTAGCCCTCGGCGCCGCCCACCGTGAAGGAGGTGGTGATGCCGGGACGGCCCTTGGGGAGACGCTTGCGGACCGGGCGGTACTCGACGACCTTCTCGACCGCGGTACGGATGGTCTCCTCGGCCTTGGCGGTGACCTCGGCCTTCTCCTTGTCCTTGGTCTTCGCGGAGAGGGGCTGGCCGACCTTGCAGTTGTCGCGGTAGATCGCGAGCGCCTTGACGCCCATCTTCCACGCCTCGAAGTAGACCTCTTCGACGTCCTCGACGGTCGCCGTCTCCGGCAGGTTGACCGTCTTGGACAGCGCGCCGGAGATCCAGGGCTGGATCGCGGCCATCATGCGGACGTGGCCCATCGCGGAGATGGAGCGCTCGCCCATGGCGCAGTCGAAGACCTCGTAGTGCTCGTGCTTGAGGCTCGGGGCGTCGATCACATTGCCGTTGTCGGCGATGTGGGCGACGATCGCCTCGATCTGCTCCTCCTGGTAGCCCAGGCGGCGCAGGGCCTGCGGCACGGTGCCGTTGACGATCTGCATCGAGCCGCCGCCGACCAGCTTCTTGAACTTGACCAGCGCGAGGTCGGGCTCAAGACCGGTCGTGTCACAGGACATCGCGAGACCGATGGTGCCGGTCGGGGCGATGACCGAGGCCTGCGCGTTGCGGAAGCCGTTCTTCTCACCGAGGTGGAGAACGTCCTGCCAGGCCTCCGTGGCGGCGGCCCAGATCGGACTGTCCAGGTCGTCCACGCGAGGGGCCACGGCGTTGGCGTCGGAGTGCTGCTTCATGACGCGCTGGTGCGGCTGCGCGTTGCGGGCGTAGCCGTCGTACGGGCCGACGACCGCGGCGAGTTCGGCGGAACGCTTGTACGAGGTACCGGTCATCAGCGAGGTGATCGCGCCGGCGAGGGAGCGACCGCCGTCGGAGTCGTACGCGTGGCCGGTCGCCATCAGGAGGGCGCCGAGGTTGGCGTAACCGATGCCCAGCTGACGGAAGGCGCGGGTGTTCTCGCCGATCTTCTGGGTCGGGAAGTCCGCGAAGCAGATGGAGATGTCCATCGCGGTGATGACCAGCTCGACGACCTTCGAGAAGCGGTCGACGTCGAAGGACTGGTGGCCCTTGCCGTCGTCCTTCAGGAACTTCATCAGGTTCAGCGAGGCGAGGTTGCAGGACGTGTTGTCCAGGTGCATGTACTCGCTGCACGGGTTCGAGCCGTTGATCCGGCCGGACTCCGGGCAGGTGTGCCAGGCGTTGATGGTGTCGTCGTACTGGATGCCGGGATCGGCGCAGGCCCAGGCCGCCTCGGCCATCTTGCGGAAGAGCGACTTGGCGTCGACCTCCTCGATGACCTCGCCGGTCATACGGGACGTCAGGCCGAACTTGCCGCCCGCCTCGACCGCCTTCATGAACGTGTCGTTCACACGGACCGAGTTGTTGGCGTTCTGGTATTGGACGGACGTGATGTCGTCGCCGCCCAGGTCCATGTCGAAGCCCGCGTCACGCAGGGCGCGGATCTTCTCCTCTTCCTTCACCTTGGTCTCGATGAAGCCCTCGATGTCGGGGTGGTCGACGTCGAGGATGACCATCTTGGCCGCGCGGCGCGTGGCGCCACCCGACTTGATCGTTCCTGCGGAGGCGTCGGCACCGCGCATGAAGGAGACGGGACCCGAGGCGTTGCCGCCCGAGGAGAGCAGCTCCTTGGAGGAGCGGATGCGGGAGAGGTTCAGGCCGGCGCCGGAGCCGCCCTTGAAGATCATGCCCTCTTCCTTGTACCAGTCGAGGATCGACTCCATGGAGTCGTCGACGGACAGGATGAAGCAGGCGGAGACCTGCTGGGGCTGCGGCGTGCCCACGTTGAACCACACCGGGGAGTTGAAGCTGAAGATCTGGTGCAGGAGCGCGTACGCAAGCTCGTGCTCGAAGATCTCGGCGTCGGCGGGCGAGGCGAAGTACTTGTAGTCCTCGCCGGCCTTCCGGTACGTCTTCACGATGCGGTCGATGAGCTGCTTGAGGCTCACCTCGCGCTGCGGGGTGCCGACGGCACCGCGGAAGTATTTGCTGGTGACGATGTTGACCGCGTTCACCGACCAGGAGTCGGGGAACTCGACGCCACGCTGCTCGAAGTTGACCGAGCCGTCGCGCCAGTTGGTCATGACGACGTCACGGCGCGCCCATTCCACCTCGTCGTACGGGTGCACGCCAGGAGTGGTGTGAATGCGCTCGATGCGCAGTCCCTTGCTGGCCTTGGTTCCCTTGGCGCGGGAACCTCGTGCCGGACCGCTCGCCGTCTCTGTCATGCCGCCTCCCTGTATCGGGCTAAAACGCCCAGAAGTGCCTCGTTCTTCCCGTGGCACGGTGTGTGTCTGATGCTGCGCGCGCCGCATACGGCCGCCCGCAACAGGTCTGTGGTCGCCGCCGGCGAGCCGACCCGAGTCGGCCTTTCCGTCAGTCGGCGGCGTTGGCGGGCACGGGGACCTGGACGGCCTCTCCGGACCCGCGGTCGCTTTCCGGGCGCTCCGCGGAGGCGTCTTCGTCGTCCGCCTCGTCCGCAGCGGGGCGCTGCCTCGTCTCTTCCCTGAGTTCCACGATGGCCGCCTCGAAGTCCTCGAGCGAGTCGAACGCCCGGTAGACGGACGCGAATCGCAGATAGGCGACGAGGTCGAGTTCCTGCAACGGGCCGAGTATGGCCAGTCCCACGTCATGGGTGGTCAGTTCGGCACTTCCGGTGGCCCGCACCGCCTCCTCGACCCGCTGGCCGAGCTGGGCGAGTGCGTCCTCGGTGACAGGCCGCCCCTGGCACGCCTTGCGGACGCCATTGATGACCTTGGTACGACTGAAGGGCTCGGTCACGCCGGAGCGCTTGACCACCATCAGCGAGCACGTCTCCACGGTCGTGAAACGACGGGAGCAGTCGGGACACTGGCGGCGCCTGCGGATCGACGTGCCGTCATCGGTCGTACGACTGTCGACGACACGGCTGTCGGGGTGCCTGCAGAAGGGGCAGTGCATGGCTCCAACCCTCCTTCACAGCACGACTCATAGAGCTCGGGAGACCCCTTGGGTCCCTCGAAGCAGCCCCAAGCATAGGCGATGACCGAGGGGCCGGAGACCCGGGGGACCACAACTTCTGGGCTGCTGTTGCAATCCAACCACTACATGTGGGGCTTGACCCGTAAATTCACTGATGACGCGCGTGTCGCACACGTATTGGCATGTGCCGCAAGGCCATACCGATTCCAGACACACAGGGATAGCGTGGTCGCCGCACGGAATGGGGGGCGGTTCCCGGTCGACGGGGCACCGGATGGCAGACTGGGCAGCGGCCCAGGTCGACCGGCGCAGTCGCCGCCCCGGCGGTGGAGAGTACAGCAATGAGACCTTTTGTCCGCCAGGTGCAGCGTTAGCCATACACCCAGACACATGATCGCGACAGGCAATCCACACTTTTTCACTCGAACGTGTGTTTGGCGCAACCTTTCGAAAGCAACTACCGTTGTCCAGCAGGGAGACCATCGAGAGGGGCCGACGTGACCACCACCGCAGACAGCGCCACCATCACTGCCCAGGACCGCTCCCAGGGCCGACTCGAGCCGGTGCATGCGATGAACGAAGCTGCGAATCATGAGGGGCCCAAGCGTTCCCTGCCGGGCCGACCTCCAGGCATCCGGGCGGACAGCTCGGGCCTCACCGACCGCCAACGCCGGGTGATCGAGGTCATCAGGGACTCCGTGCAGCGGCGCGGCTACCCGCCGTCGATGCGGGAGATCGGACAGGCTGTCGGCCTTTCCAGCACCTCCTCGGTCGCGCATCAACTGATGGCACTTGAGCGCAAGGGCTTCCTGCGGCGCGACCCGCACCGCCCGCGCGCGTACGAGGTCAGGGGCTCGGACCAGTCCTCGGCACAGCCCACGGACACCGCGGGCAAGCCGGCCGCGTCGTACGTCCCGCTCGTGGGCCGTATCGCCGCAGGTGGGCCGATCCTGGCCGAGGAGTCGGTGGAGGACGTGTTCCCCCTCCCCCGCCAGCTGGTCGGCGACGGCGAGTTGTTCGTCCTGAAGGTCGTCGGTGACTCGATGATCGAGGCCGCCATCTGCGACGGGGACTGGGTCACGGTCCGCCGCCAGCCGGTCGCGGAGAACGGCGACATCGTGGCCGCCATGCTCGAAGGCGAGGCCACGGTGAAGCGCTTCAAGCGCGAGGACGGGCATGTGTGGCTCCTGCCGCACAACTCCGCGTACCAGCCGATTCCCGGCGACGAGGCGACCATCCTCGGCAAGGTCGTGGCAGTGCTGCGGCGCATCTAGCACGCCCTGACGGGCGCGATACTCCGCCCCGCCCTTGACCGGGCCCCGGGACCAACTGCGCCGGTTCCGGGGCCCTGTGCGTTTTCTGGCCGGGGGCCTCGGGCTGTGCTTGTTCTGGCCGGGGCTCGGGCTGTGGGCCATTTCTGGCCAGGTCCGTGGGGGCGCTGCGACCGGTGATCGGTGACGCCACGGGGCAGGCCGGTGTTGTCCGAACTCCTGCCTCTGCATACCTCTGCAGGGAGCTCGGCCAAGGCTCGCGGGGGACTGCCTGAGGGCAGCAACGCCCTGGGGGCGGCCGCGCACGCCACCCCGGCGCGTCACGCCCGCCCGCCGCGTAGGCGCTACGCGTCCTCCGTCTTCCGCGCGGCCTCGTCAATCGCGGCCAGGGACCTCCGCACCTGGTTACGGTCCGTCGTGTACCAGAACTCGGGCAGTGACGCCTTCAGATAGCTGCCGTAGCGAGCCGTGGCCAGGCGCTGGTCCAGTACGGCGACAACGCCGCGGTCCCCCGACGCTCGTACTAGGCGACCGGCGCCCTGCGCCATGAGCAGGGCCGCGTGGGTGGCGGCGACGGCCATGAAGCCGTTGCCCCCCTTGTCCTCGACGGCCTTTTGGCGGGCGCTCATCAACGGGTCGTCCGGGCGAGGGAAGGGGATCTTGTCCATGACGACCAGCTGGCAGCTGGGACCCGGGACGTCCACGCCCTGCCAGAGCGAGAGCGTGCCGAAGAGGCAGGTCTTCGGGTCGGCAGCGAAGTTCTTGATCAGCTCGCCGAGCGTCTCCTCGCCCTGGAGCAGGATGGGGTACTCGGGGATGCGCGAGCGCAGTTCCTCGGCCGCGAGCTGGGCGGCCCGCATCGAGGAGAACAGTCCGAGCGTGCGGCCTCCGGCGGCCTGGATCAGCTCGGTGAGCTCGTCCAACATGTCCCCGCGGTCGCCGTCGCGCGCGGGGCGCGACAGGTGCTTGGCAACGTAGAGAATGCCTTGCCTGGGGTAGTCGAAGGGCGAGCCGACGTCGATGCCCTTCCACTGCGGAAGGTCTTCGCCCTCGATGCCCTCCGGGGCGAGCCCAAGGGAGGCTCCCACTCCGTTGAAGTCACCGCCGAGCTTCAGCGTCGCGGAGGTCAGGACGACGGAGCGGTCCGTGAAGAGCTTCTCCCTGAGGAGCCCGGACACGTTCATGGGAGCGACGCGCAGGGACGCACCGAAGCGGTCGTGGCGCTCGTACCAGACGACGTCCCATTCCGAGCCGTTGGTGATCCGCTCGGACACATCGTGCACGGTCTCCAGCGAGGCGAGCGCCTGCTTACGTACCGCGTCCTCGTCCTGGACGGACTTGTCGCGCGTGGAGCCGAGCGCCGAGATCACCGTACGGGTGGCATCGCGTAGCGCCATCAGTGCGTACCCGAGATCCTCCGGGATCTCCTCCAGGCGCCCGGGCAGGGCCAGCTCCATCAGCCGCTCGAAGCCCTCGGCAGCGGTCTGGAGCTGGTCGGCGGCCTTCTCGTTGACGAGTTTCGCGGCGCGACGGACGGCACGGTTGACCTGGCCGGGCGTGAGCTCGCCGGTCGCGACGCCGGTGACCCTCGAGACCAGCTCGTGGGCCTCGTCCACGATCAGCACCTCGTGCTGCGGGAGGACCGGCGCGCCCTCGATGGCGTCGATCGCAAGCAGCGCGTGGTTGGTGACGACGACCTCGGCGAGTTTGGCGCGCTCGCGGGCCATCTCGGCGAAGCACTCGGCTCCGTAGGTGCATTTACTGGCGCCCAGGCACTCCCGGGACGACACGGACACCTGGGCCCAGGCGCGGTCGGAGACGCCTGGCGTGAGGTCGTCCCGGTCCCCGGTTTCGGTCTCGTCCGACCAGTCCCGCAGTCGCACCAGGTCCTGGCCGAGCTTGCTGGTGGGAGCGGCCGCCTCGAACTGATCGAAGAGGCCCCCGTCCTCTTCCTGGGGCACACCCTCGCGCAGGCGGTGCAGACACAGATAGTTCGACCGGCCCTTCAGCATCGCGAACTCGGGGCGCCGGCGCAGCAGCGGATGCAGCGCGTCCACGGTCCGCGGAAGGTCCCGCTCCACAAGCTGCCGCTGGAGCGCCAGGGTGGCGGTCGCCACGACCACCCGCTCCCCGTGCGCGAGCGCGGGTACCAGGTAGCCGAGCGACTTTCCGGTGCCGGTACCTGCCTGGACCAGCAGGTGGGAGCTGTCGTCGATGGCGCCCGCGACGCTTTCGGCCATGGTCACCTGGCCAGGGCGCTCCGTACCGCCTACGGCAGTGACGGCAGCATGCAGGAGTTCGGGGAGTGAGGGCTCTGTCATAGCTCTGCCACCCTACGGGGCACCACTGACAACCGGGCGATCAAGGTGGTGGCGACGGTCGTGATCAGGACGAGCACCGGTCGCGTGATCAAGGCTGGTGGAGGGGGTTCGGGACGGTGCCGTGTACGGCGGCGTGCGGGCGCTCCGGGCGGTCACGGTAGCCATCGAGATGCAGGCGGTTCCGGTTCAGACACAGGCGCGCGATACGAGGAGTGAGCAGGTCGAAGGTCTCGTAGCGCTCCTTGAGCTCTGGGAATCGCGTCTGGTGGCGGATGATCTCCGCTCGAACGAGGGACCAGAACTCGTCCTCCGGGACACCCAGTTGCTCCTCGCAGAGCGGTGCGAGATAGCGGAACACCCCCACAAAGAGCCCGGAATGGATGAACTGCGTCAGGAACGCGGGTGGCTCTGTGAGCAGCACACGCCGTACGTCGTCGGGCATGGATGCGTGCTCGGGCAGGGGGTCCGCGCTCACGTTGACGTCGTCCACGAAGTCCTTCACCGCGAGCCTGACGGGAACGTCATGGTCGTCGAAGACAACGATCGCGTTCTCTCCATGTGGGCTGAAGACAGTGCCGTACCGATAGAGAAAATGCAGCAGCGGAGGCAGCAGGGCGGCGAAGAGCCGACGCAGCCAGACCTTGGGGGCCAGACCCGATCGGGCGACGAGCTGCGCCGTGAAGGAACGGCCCTCCGGATCGGTGTACAGAAGCGCCGCCAGTGTGCGGGCGCGTTCTCCGGGGGCCAGCTGACGGGGGACCGGCTCGCGCCAGATCGCGCCGAGTAATTCCTTGTACTGGTAAGGAACTTCGGGGAGGGCGTCGTACTCAGGGTGCCCGACGGTCACCGATGCGACCTCGCCCAGCAGGATCACCCGGCAGGTGTCACGCAGGAACGGGTCGGCGTCGCGCAGGGCGTGCATCCAGGCGGTGACGGCGGGGGCCGCGAGCGTCCGCTCCGTCGGAAGCCCGCGCCACACCAGGGTGTTGAGCACGGAAAGCGAAAGCTTCACGGTGTGCCGGTCGGGGCGCGAGACGTTGAGGAACGTCCGGATCGACTGCTGGGCCAGGCGCAGATCGCCGTCCGAGTGCAGCGGCACGATCTCGCCCGCGGCGACGGCGGACGCGAAGAGCGGCAGCACGATGTCGTCCCACTGCCAGGGGTGCACAGGCAGATAGAGGTACGACTCCGGCGCGAGCCCACGCGCGCGGAGTACCCCGTCGAAGGATTCCCTGGTGGCGGGGGCGAGCTCGCGCGCGTAGAGCTGTTCGGCGGTGTCGAGGCCCGGGACACCTCGGAAGCTGGCGAGCGTGGTCCGCACCGCGATCCACGGAAGAGCCGTCGCTCGGCGAGCCTCCGGCGCCCAGTCCGCGGCGTCCCTCGCGGAGAAACCGAGGCGACCCTTGTTGAGCACGATCCAGGGGTGGCCGGTCTGGTGGCCCTCCAGTTCCGCGTATCCCAGGTCGGCCAATTCGGCCGCCGTCAGGGCGTTGTGGTCGAGGCGCGTGTCTGCGGCGAGCGTGGTGCTCAGCTCGCGAATGACATGGCCGAGCGTCGCACCGTCCAGCCCCAGCGTGCCGCGCGCCCGGGTGAGGAAACCGAGCGGGTCGGTGAAGGGCCGCGGCTCCTCCTCTCCTTCCGTTTCCTTGAGAGCCAGCGAGGCGGGGTCGACGCGCCAACTGTCGTACGCGGTTCGGCGGGCGCGGAAGCGGAGGCTGCCGCCGGCGTCGAGGCGGAGGGAGTAGGGGGCGTGTCGGGAGTGCGGGGCAGGTGGATTGCCGGACACGGACGGGGCAGCGTCGCCGGTGGGTGCGGAATCCACGGCAGTCCGGTCCAAAACCGGGGCCGGGGATGCCTCGGGGTACGAGGACAGGTTCGGCGATGGGTCTGGGGAAGGATCCAGGGACGGGTCCGGGGGCGCGGTTGGGATCAGCTTCCGCGACTGACCGGAAGTCTGGTCCGAGGCTGGGGGTGCGGCTGCGGCTGCGGCTGCGGCTGCGGCAAGCCCCGACTCACGATCTGAGGATGGAAAGGGGACCAGGGTTGGTTTCCGCTCAAGATCCGGGGACGCGGTCGAGTCCAGCAATGGCTCCGGCTCCGGCTCCGGCTCCGGCTCCGGCTCCGGCTCCGGCTCCGGCTCCGGCTCCGGCTGGATGATCCCCTCGTGCGCGAACTCTCCGATCATCTTGGCGAGCAGCCGGCGGCCGGCCTGCTCCCACCGGTCTTTGCGCAGCTCAGGAGGGTCATACAGAGCGGAAGGGTCGCTGGAGGCAGGGGTGGCGGATGAATTCGGCACGAGCACTCCTCGACAGGGAACCGGATCGGGACGAGCGGTGTACTACATGTGACGGCGCTACAACAGATCGCGCAGGGCCCGGTCTCGGACCATCAGGGCTGCCCGCTTGTCGGGCAGGTCGACCTCGGCGGAGAACCGAAAGCCCGCGCTCAGGAAAGCGGAGACGGAGGGGGTGTTGCGAAGGTCGGGTTCCGCGACGACGCGAGCGCACGAGGGGCGCTTGTCCAGTACGAGGTCCGCGACAGCTCTGAGCAGGGTGGAGCCGAGGCCTCGCCCACGGTTGGCGACACCACCGATGAGGAGGTGGATTCCGGTGTCGTGCGGTCGGGCGGGGTAGTGGCGCGCCAGGAGGTCCAGGTCCGCGCGGTAGATCTCCCAGTAGCTCATCGGCGTGCCCTCCAGCACACCGAGGCAGGGGATACTGCGTCCGTCCCCGTCCAGCTGACGACGCAGGTGCTCTTCGGCCACGGACTCGGGCCCCGCCAGCTCCCAGAACGCGGCGACGGCAGGGTCGTTCATCCAGCGGGTGACGAGCGGGAGATCACGCTCGACGCATACGGGGACGAGGTGGAGGGCGCCCGCGGGAGTGTCGGTCGGCCCCCAGTCGGCTACGCGGTCGAGCAGGTCGTCACCCGCCGGGGAGACGTCGGCCTTCTCCGTGCTCTTCCGCTCTCCGCCGGCATCGCCGTGAGCCCTGGCTTCCGCGGCGAGGAGCGCGATGAACTCGTCGGGCAGACGCAGATCCAGGGTGTCCTCGCAGTCCGCGCCGGCACCAGGGCTCGAACCAGGCCCCGTGTTGGTGCCGAGTTCGGTGACGGAGGCGGTACCGGCGTCGGTGCTCGCATCGGGAGGCACGGCGACGCTCCTCTCAGGAGACGGGGTGGGTCATGTTCCTCAGGAATGAAGGGGGTTGGTGATGGTGACGTAGACGGACTGGGTGTCGACGGGACCGACGAGTTCGTCGAGGCCGTGCAGTCGGGTGAGCAGGTTGGCCTTGCAGCGCAGGACGCGTGAGTCGAGCAGGTGGGCGGGCAGGGACGTACGCAGCCGAGCAGGCCCGGTGGCCACGTCGGTGAGGAAGCGGCGGAAGGCTGCGAGCAACAGCTCTTCGTCGGCCAGGTGTTGGGAGCCGAATGCGCCGACGAGGCCGAGCACGTTGTTGATCGCGAGGTAGTAGGCGAAGCGTTCGTCGGTGACCTCGTCGGAGACGAACGTGTCGCTGTGTTCGCCGATGCCGGGCAGCCGGGCGTCGAGTTCCGCGCGCCGTGACTCGCGGAAGTAGTAGCCCTGGTTGTCGCGGTAGCGGCCGCCCGTGGGCCACCCCTCGGGATCCAGCAGAAGCAGCGTGTTCTGCTGGTGCGCTTCCAGAGCGATCCCCGCCTCGCCGTCCAGCCATAGCACGGGGCGTACGACCTGCTCCAGGTAGCGCAGGAACCACTCGGTGGCGACGGCGCCGCGGGGACGGCCGGTGCGGCCGGCGAGGCGGGTGACGATCTCGGCGAGCCGGGACCGCATCAGGGGCCTGCCCTGTGTCTGGTCCCGCGTGCCGGATTGGGCGTGGGGCCTGGGTGAGACCAGTCCCGCGATGCAGCCGGCGTCGTCCGCCGGGCCGAACGGGTTGTGGCGGATCATCACGTCGAGCCCTGGCATGGGGTTGCCGTCCGGGTCGTCCACGGCCAGCCAGGCCGGGTCGCGGACGATGTCGAAGCCCGGGTGGACGGCCTGCCACTGCTTGAACAGGCCGCTGCGCAGCAGACGGTGGACCTCCACGCCACGGTGGAGTTCCTTGCGGAGGTTCTCACGACGGGAGTTGGTGATGCGCACGCCCAGCGACAGCTTCAGCATCGCGGGGGCGCCGGAGCGGTAGAGAGTGCGGACCGAGGAGGTGGGGTGCCAGGCGGAGCCATGCGGGCCGAGGTCTTGGAGCAGTCCCGCGTCCAGCAGAGCCGCGGCCTCGGGACGGTGCCGGATCTCGCTCATCTGCCAGGGATGCAGTGGCAGGGCGGCGTACCCGTCGGGGAGCGACAGCCCGGCTCCGGCCAGCCGTGCCGTGAGCTGTTCCGCGGTGACGGGGCGGCCGCGTTCCGTCCACGCCGAGTCGGCAGCCAGCACAGTGGGTGCCACGGCCATCCAGTGCAGCGGGAAGGAGCCGCGCAACTCCGGTGAGTACAGCCTGGCTTCGGCCTCGGAAAGGCCCTCCCGGCTCTTCGGGGTGGGGTGCAGCGGGTGTCCGAGCAGGAGCGCCTGCTCGGCGGTGAGGAAGAGGTCGGGCTCGTCGGCGGGGTGTTCCCTGCGGTCACCGATGAACACGGCGGTACGCCGAACTGAGTCGGCAACACGGCCGACAAGATCGGCACCGTCACCGGCGGGGCTGTGCGAAACGCCCGCTTCGGGGTGGGGCGCTCGCGCTTCGCGAGGTGGTCCGGGGGGCGTGGCTGCCGTGCCGTGCGTAGCTGCCGTGGCCGGCGTAGCTGCCGTGGCCGGCGTCGCGGCCCTGGCGGTTGCAGGGTCCGTGTTGGCTGCCCGCGTGCCGGTGGCCGCTTGTCGCGCGAACAGTGCCGCGACCGTGACCGCGTCTGCGGGCGGTGCCTCATCGGGGGTGTCGGCGAGGTAGGGGAGGCCGAAGCGGTGCCAGCCGGTGGGGGACCAGTAGTGGACGGGGGTGAGCAGGGTCGTGCCGCTGGCCGGGAGTGCGATGCGGAGGGTGCCGTCCTCAGGGGCGGGCAGGTTGTTCTCCCGTACCCAGCAGCGCAGCAGGTTCTCGACAGCCGCCGCCTGGGCCGCGGTATGCGGGTCGGGGTGCTCCAACAGGTCCGCGGTGACGCCGCGCAGCCGCTCGGACTCCCGGGCCCCTTCCTTCTGGCGGGGGACCGATTCGCCCCCGGGCACGAGCGGGGTCTGCGTGCCATGGGCCGCACGCTCGTGGGTGTGGGGACGACCGTCGGATGCGGGGGTGGCGTTCAAGAGAGTTCCTTGTGGAGTCGTTCGGGTTCGTGCGACGACGAACCGGGGCGGTACGGGGTGCGTCGGGCCTTTGGCGTTCCTGGTGGATTCGGGTGGGGGCGGCGGGTGGAAGTGAAGTGGGTGGAATGTGGAATTGGGATGGCGGATCGGTCCGGGTGGTGCGGGGTCGGTATGAAGGACCGGCTTCCACGGGGTGTCGGGGTGGGCGGTGCTGCTCCGAAGCGTGGCTCACGACGGGTGGGGGCCGGGATGGGCAGGAGTACGGCGCCCGTACGAGCCCCAGGGCCCCCGCTTCGTAGGGCGGATCCAAGCGCCGTACGACGTCGCGCTCCGGCGACGCACGCCTCGCACTCCAACGCCGCGAGCAGCACTGTGCGGTCCCCCGGTGTCCTCCGGTGTCCTCGGTCACTGCACCGCCCCTTCGCCGCCCCAGTGATCCGGGCGGCCCGGCGCCCGGACGGGCGCGACCACGGAACCCCCCGAGAGCCCGGCCACTTCTGCCCTATCCGGCGTGTTCGTCCCGGACATCGCCGGGATCCCGAGCCTGACCGCAAGGCGTGTCCTCACCCTCAAGCCCACCTCCACCACCGGGCCCACCGCCACCACGCCTCCGGCTCTCTCCGCGCCCCTGGTGCCCTCGCGCCACCGCCCCCACCGCGTCCGCGAGTCGGTCGAGTACTGCGGTTGCCTGTTCGTCGCTGATGGTCAGCGGGGGGAGGAGTCGCACGACGCTGGCGTGGCGGCCGCCCAGTTCCACGATCAGGCCTCGGCGGAGGCACTCGCGTTGGACGGCGGCGGCGAGTTCGGGGGCGGCGGGTCGGGAACCGCCGGCAGCGGGGTTCGGGGCCGCCTCGGGGTCCACCAGTTCCACGCCGATCATCAGTCCGCGGCCGCGTACGTCTCCGATGCAGGAGAACTCGTCGGCCAGTGCGCGGAGTTGGGCGAGCATGCGAGCGCCGAGAGTGCCCGCGCGTTCGGCGAGGTGGTTTTCGCGGACGTATGCGAGGGTCGCCGTGCCGGCGGCCATGGCGAGTTGGTTGCCGCGGAACGTGCCCGCGTGGGCGCCGGGTTGCCAGACGTCGAGGTCGTCGCGGTAGACGACGACGGCCAGCGGCAGGCTTCCGCCGATGGCCTTGGACAGGACCATGACGTCCGGTGTGATCCCGCTGTGTTCCACCGCCCAGAAGGTCCCGGTCCTGCCGACCCCGGTCTGGACCTCGTCCGCGATCAGGGGGATGGACCGTGACGCGGTGATATCACGCATCCGGCGCATCCACGCGTCGGGCGCCGGAATCACCCCGCCCTCGCCCTGGACGGGTTCGAGGATCATCCCGGCGGGCTGCGGCACGCCCGACTTGGGGTCGTCGAGCATGGACTCGGTCCAGCGCGCCGCCAGTTCGGAGCCGCGGTCACCGCCGATGCCGAACGGGCAGCGGTAGTCCTGCGGATAGGGGAGGCGCGCGACACGTACGTCGGTCGCGCCCCCGGATGCGTCGAGCGCCCCCGCGGTCATCCCGTGGTAGGCGCCGGTGAACGCGAGCATCCCGGTGCGTCCGGTCGCCGCGCGCACCAGTTTGAAGGCGGCCTCGACCGCGTCCGTCCCGGCAGGTCCGCAGAACTGCACCCGGGCGCGGGCGGCGAACTCGGGCGGCAGCGTGCGGAACAGCTCCGTGGTGAAGGCGTCCTTGACGGGTGTGGCGAGGTCGAGGACGTGCAGCGGGGCTCCGGAGTCGAGGACCTTCCTGATCGCCTCCAGGACCACCGGGTGGTTGTGCCCCAGGGCCAGGGTGCCCGCCCCGGACAGGCAGTCGAGGTAGCGGCGGCCGTCGGCGCCCTCGATCGTCAGGCCGCGTGCACGCACGGGGACGATGGGCAGGGCGCGTGCGTAGGTGCGCGCCGCGGACTCGCGCGCGGACTGGCGCCGCAAGATCCCTTCGTGCGCCGCGCGCGCCCCCTCAGAGGCGCGGGACACACCTTCACGCGCCCCTTCAGCCCCACCGACAACGCCGGGCGCCCCCTCCCGCGTCTCCTCGGGCTCACGCCCCACCGGCACCACCGCAGACTCGGTCACGGCCACGACTTCAGGTCCTCCCGCTGTCCAGAGGCGAGTTGGCGGAGGGGTCCCGAACGCATGCGGCAGGTCCCCCGTACGTACCAACGACGCCACCCGCGCGGGGAAGCGGGTGACTCGAAAATCCCTGCCGTGACGGAACCGCTGCGGGTCCGACCCGGGGCGGGGCAGCAGGCTCGACAGCCGCGCCGCCCGCCGCTTACGACCGGGCCTCAGCGGTGGCCGATCACCAGAACACCGCGGCGCCGACCTTCTTCCGCTGCCGCAGTCGGGGCTGCGCCAGCCCGTGTACCCACGGCCGGATCACACCCGGAGAGCAAGACCGGCAGGAAGAGGGCAAGGTCACAGCCCTGCCCTCTGCTGCTCCTTTGTCCGGCTGGCCTAACATCCGAGCATGACGGTCCTGCCTGACGACGGGCTTTCGCTGGCCTCCGAATTCCCTGACGCCACTCATGAGCAGTGGCAGCGCCTCGTGGCGGGCGTACTGCGCAAGTCGGGCAGGGAAGTCCCGGAAACGGCAGCCGAAGATGCTCTGTCCACCGCGCTGGAGGACGGGCTCGGCATCCGGCCCCTGTACTCCGCGCACGACGCCGCGCCCGATGCCGGCCTACCCGGTTTCGCCCCCTTCCTACGCGGTGGCCGTGCCGAGGGGAACACCGTCGGCGGCTGGGACGTACGCCAGCAGCACACGGCCGTCGACGGCGGCGCGGTGCTCGCGGACCTGGAGAACGGCGTCACCTCGCTCTGGCTGGTCGCCGGTGCGGGCGGGATCCCGGTGCCTTCGCTCGGCCGGGTCCTCGACGGCGTGTACCTCGACCTGGCGCCCGTGGTCCTGGACGCGGGACGTGATGTGGAGTCCGCCGCACGGGAGTTGCTGCGGCTGTACGAGGAGCGGGGTGTCGCCAAGGAGGCGGCGCGCGGCAACCTGGGTGCCGATCCGCTGGGCCACCAGGCCCGTACGGGGGACGAGCCGTTCGGCTTCGCGCCGGTCGCCGGCCTCGCGCGGCTGTGCGCCGAGGGATACCCGGGGCTGCGGGCACTGACCGTGGACGCCTTGCCGTACCACGAGGCCGGTGGCTCCGCCGCTCAGGAGTTGGGCTGCTCGCTGGCGACCGGTGTCGCCTATCTGCGGGAGCTGGACGAGGCGGGTCTTTCGGTCGAACAGGCCTGCGCGCAGCTGGAGTTCCGGTACGCGGCCACCGCCGACCAGTTTCTGACGATCGCCAAGCTCCGGGCGGCCCGCAGGCTGTGGGCGCGCGTGACCGAAGTCTGCGGTGCCCCGGTCGGGCAGCTCCAGCACGCCGTGACCTCGCCGGTGATGATGGCACGCCGTGATCCGTGGGTGAACATGCTGCGTACGACGGTCGCCACGCTGGCCGCCGGGGTCGGCGGCGCCGATGCCGTGACCGTGCTGCCCTTCGACCACGCCCTCGGTCTGCCGGACGCGTTCGCGCGGCGGATCGCCCGCAACACCTCGACGATCCTGGTCGAGGAGTCGCACCTGTCGAGGGTGATCGATCCGGCGGGCGGCTCCTGGTACGTGGAGCGGCTCACCGACGAACTCGCGCACGCGGGCTGGGAGTTCTTCCAGTGGATCGAACGGGAGGGCGGCCAGGCGGAGGCCCTTCGCTCGGGCCGGCTCGGTCAGGAACTGGCGAAGACATGGGAGGCGCGGAGCGCGAAGCTCGCCCAGCGGCGTGAGCCCGTGACCGGGGTCAGCGAGTTCCCGAACCTCGCCGAGCGGCCCGTGGAGCGCGTTCCCGCGCCCGCTCCTCCCGCCGGCGGACTCCCCCGGGTGCGGCGCGACGAGGCGTACGAGGCGCTGCGCGCCCGCTCGGACGCCCACCTGGCGGCGACCGGGTCCCGGCCGCGGATCTTCCTGGCCGCCATGGGTCCCGCCGCCGCCCACACCGCGCGCCTCACCTTTGCCTCGAACCTGTTCCAGGCCGGTGGCATCGAGCCGGTCACGGAGGGCACCTTCGAGGACAGCGGTGCCACCGAGGTCTGCCTGTGCTCCAGCGACGCGCTGTACGAGGAGCAGGCCGCGGATACCGCCCGGGCCCTCACGGCGGCGGGTGCCGGGCATGTGTTCCTCGCCGGCCGGCCCGGGCAGTACCCCGGTATCGACGGCTATGTCTTCGCGGGCTGTGACACCGTCACCGTGCTCTCCACCGCACTCGACCGTATGGGAGTGTCCTGATGGGAATCCCCGACTTCTCCGGGATCGAACTGGGGACGCCCACCGCCGACGGCGGCCCCGACGAGTGGCGTACAGCCGTGAAGAAGGCGACGGGCGGGGACGACCTCCTCTGGGAAACCCCCGAGGGCATCGCGGTCAAGCCGCTCTACACCGGGCAGGACGTCGAGGGCCTGGACTTCCTGGGCACCTACCCGGGCATCGCCCCGTATCTGCGCGGCCCGTACCCGACGATGTACGTCAACCAGCCCTGGACCATCCGCCAGTACGCGGGCTTCTCCACCGCCGAGGAGTCCAACGCCTTCTACCGGCGCAACCTCGCGGCCGGTCAGAAGGGCCTGTCCGTCGCCTTCGACCTGCCCACCCACCGCGGCTACGACAGCGACCACCCGCGCGTGACCGGTGACGTCGGCATGGCGGGCGTGGCCATCGACTCGATCTACGACATGCGCCAGCTCTTCGACGGCATCCCGCTCGACAAGATGACCGTGTCGATGACGATGAACGGCGCCGTGCTGCCGGTGCTGGCGCTGTACATCGTGGCCGCGGAGGAACAGGGCGTACCGCCCGAGAAGTTGGCCGGGACCATCCAGAACGACATCCTCAAAGAGTTCATGGTCCGCAACACGTACATCTATCCGCCGAAGCCGTCGATGCGGATCATCTCCGACATCTTCGCCTACACCTCGCAGCGGATGCCGCGCTACAACTCCATCTCCATCTCGGGCTACCACATCCAAGAGGCGGGCGCGACGGCCGACTTGGAGCTGGCGTACACGCTGGCCGACGGGGTGGAGTACATCCGGGCGGGGCGGGGCGCGGGGATGGACGTGGACGCGTTCGCGCCCCGGCTGTCCTTCTTCTGGGCGATCGGCATGAACTTCTTCATGGAGATCGCCAAGATGCGGGCGGCGCGGCTGCTGTGGGCCAAGCTGGTCAAGCAGTTCGACCCGCAGAACGCCAAGTCGCTTTCCCTGCGCACCCATTCGCAGACCTCGGGCTGGTCGCTGACCGCGCAGGACGTGTTCAACAACGTGACGCGTACGTGTGTGGAGGCGATGGCGGCGACGCAGGGCCACACCCAGTCACTGCACACCAACGCCCTCGACGAGGCGCTCGCCCTGCCCACCGACTTCTCGGCACGCATCGCCCGCAACACGCAGCTGCTGATCCAGCAGGAGTCGGGGACGACCCGGGTGATCGACCCGTGGGGTGGCAGCGCGTACGTAGAGAAGCTGACGTACGACCTCGCACGCCGGGCCTGGCAGCACATCGAGGAGGTCGAGGCGGCGGGCGGTATGGCCAAGGCCATCGACGCAGGCATCCCCAAGCTGCGCATCGAGGAGGCGGCGGCCCGCACCCAGGCGCGTATCGACTCCGGACGCCAGCCGGTCATCGGCGTGAACAAGTACCGGGTCGAGACCGACGAGCAGATCGACGTCCTCACGGTCGACAACTCCTCCGTACGCACGCAGCAGATCGAGAAGCTGCGGCGGCTGCGCGCGGAGCGCGACGAGCGGGCGTGCCAGGACTCGTTGGACGCCCTGACCCGCGCCGCCGGGGGCACCGGAAACCTGCTGGAGCTGGCCGTGAACGCGGCCCGTGCGAAGGCCACCGTCGGCGAGATCTCCGACGCCCTGGAGAAGGTGTACGGACGGCACTCGAGCCAGATCCGTACGATCTCCGGTGTGTACCGCAACGAAGCCGGCGATTCCCCGAACGTCGAGCGCACCCGGTCGCTCGTGGGCTCCTTCGAGGAGGCCGAGGGCCGTCGCCCCCGCATCCTGGTCGCCAAGATGGGCCAGGACGGCCACGACCGCGGCCAGAAGGTGATCGCCACGGCCTTCGCGGACCTCGGCTTCGACGTCGATGTCGGCCCGCTGTTCCAGACCCCGGCGGAGGTCGCCCGGCAGGCCGTCGAGGCGGACGTGCACATCGTCGGGGTGTCCTCGCTGGCCGCCGGGCACCTCACGCTCGTACCGGCGTTGCGGGAGTCGCTCGCCGAGGAGGGCCGTGAGGACATCATGATCGTGGTCGGCGGGGTGATTCCGCCGCAGGACGTGCCCACGCTCCTGGAGATGGGTGCGGCTGCCGTCTTCCCGCCCGGGACGGTGATCCCGGACGCGGCGTACGACCTGGTTCAGCGGCTGGCCACCGACCTCGGGCACACCCCGTGATCGATGTCGACACCTATGTGAAGGGCGTGCTCGACGGGAAGCGGGCGCTGGTGGCACGCGCCATCACGCTCGTCGAGTCGACGAATCCCCAACACCGGGCCATGGCGCAGGAGTTGCTGACCGAGCTGCTGCCGCACAGCGGGAAGGCGCGGCGGATCGGCATCAGCGGGGTGCCCGGCGTGGGCAAGTCGACGTTCATCGACGCGCTCGGCACCCTGCTCACCGGGCTCGGCCACCGGGTCGCGGTGCTGGCCGTCGACCCCTCGTCGAGCCGTACGGGCGGTTCGATCCTGGGCGACAAGACCCGGATGGAGCGCCTCGCCGTGGATCCCGCGGCCTTCGTGCGGCCCTCCCCCACCGCCGGCACCCTGGGCGGCGTCGCCAAGGCCACGCGCGAGTCGATCGTGGTGATGGAGGCGGCGGGCTACGACGTCGTGCTGGTGGAGACGGTCGGCGTCGGCCAGTCCGAGACAGCGGTCGCCAACATGGTCGACTCCTTCCTGCTGCTGACCCTCGCCCGCACCGGAGACCAGTTGCAGGGCATCAAGAAGGGCGTCCTGGAACTGGCCGACGTGATCGCCGTGAACAAGGCGGACGGCCCGCACGAGCGTGACGCGCGCGCCGCGGCTCGCGAACTGGCCGGAGCCCTGCGGCTCATGCACTCCGCCGAAGCGGCATGGACCCCGCCCGTACTGACGTGCAGCGCCCGCGAGTCGACGGGCCTGGACACCGTCTGGGAGCGCCTCGACCAGCACCGCACGCTCCTCGACTCGACCGGCCGGCTCGCCGCCAAGCGCCGCGACCAGCAGGTCGACTGGACCTGGACGATGGTGCGCGACGAGCTGCTTCGCCGGCTGAACGGCGATCCGGCCGTACGCGCCCTCGCGCCCGCCCTCGAACAGCGGGTCCGCGCCGGGGAGTTGACGGCCACACTCGCCGCCGAACGCATCCTGGGGGCCTTCGGGGGCGAGACGGGCTGAGCTAGGCTGACCGGTGCAGCTGGTTCGCCCCGTCCGCCAGGCGGGATGCGTCGCAAGAGGGAACCCGGTGGGAATCCGGGACTGCCCCGCAGCGGTGAGTGGGAACGACCGCCGTCATACGCACTGGAGCCGAGAGGTTCTGGGAAGCGACGGTCAGTAGGTGTCCGCCGTACGGAGAACGTACGGAGTACGCGCCCGCGAGTCCGAAGACCTGCCCGCTGCCCGCGCGCGACCGATCGTGCGCGGACATCCCGGTGACCTCGTGGGCGGGTCGGCGTACATACCAGGCAGACGACCGCGCCTCGCCGCTCGAGAGTCGTTCCGTCCGGTTCGTCACCCCTTCGCGCTCTCGTCCCGTCCCGGGATCTCAGGGAGACATCTCGCGAAGGAGATTTCCGTGACAACGAAGTCCGCAGCCGCGGCAGTACGGGCCACCGTGCACGGCTACCCCCGTCAGGGCCAGGGCCGGGAGCTCAAGAAGGCGATCGAGGGCTACTGGAAGGGCCGCGTCGACGCCGACGCCCTCCGGGCCACCGCCGCCGAACTGCGCCGGGCCAACTGGCGCCAGCTGGCCGGGGCCGGCATCCACGAGGTGCCGACCGGCGACTTCTCGTACTACGACCACGTCCTGGACACCACCGTCATGGTCGGCGCGATCCCCGAACGCCACCGGGCCGCCGTCGAGTCCGACGTGCTGGACGGCTACTTCGCGATGGCGCGCGGCACACAGGATGTGGCGCCCCTGGAGATGACGAAGTGGTTCGACACCAACTACCACTACCTCGTACCGGAGTTGGGCCCGAACACCGTCTTCGCCACCGACTCCACCAAGCAGGTCACCGAGTTCGGCGAAGCTCTCGCACTCGGCCTCACCGCCCGCCCGGTCCTCGTCGGCCCCGTCACCTACCTCCTGCTCGCCAAGCCCGCGCCCGGCGTGGCCCCGGACTTCGACCCGCTGACCCTCCTCGACCGGCTGCTGCCCGTGTACGCCGAGGTCCTCGGGGACCTGCGAGCCGCGGGCGCCGAGTGGGTGCAGCTCGACGAACCGGCCCTCGTCCAGGACCGCACGCCCGCCGAGCTGAACGCCGCCGCGCGCGCCTATCGTGAGCTGGGCGGGCTCACCGACCGTCCGAAGCTGCTGGTCGCCTCGTACTTCGGCCGGCTCGGCGACGCGCTGCCGGTGCTGGCCAAGGCTCCTGTCAACGGTCTCGCCCTGGACTTCACCGACGACGCCGCCGCCAACCTGGACGCCCTGGCCGCGGTGGGCGGACTGCCCGGCAAGCGCCTGGTCGCGGGTGTGGTCAACGGCCGCAACATCTGGGTGAACGACCTGTCGGCCTCCCTCGCCACGCTCGGCACCCTGCTCGGGCTGGCCGGTCAGGTCGACGTGGCCGCCTCCTGCTCGCTGCTCCACGTCCCGCTCGACGCCGCCGTCGAACGCGACATCGAGCCGCAGATCCTGCGCTGGCTCGCCTTCGCCCGCCAGAAGACCGCCGAGATCGTCACCCTCGCCAAGGGCCTCGCCCGTGGGACCGAGACCATCGCGGCCGAACTGGCCGCCAACCGGGCCGACCTGGCCTCCCGCGCCGGCTCGGCGCTGACCCGCGACCCCGCGGTACGGGCCCGCACCGCCGCCGTCACGGACGCCGACGCCCGCCGCTCCCAGCCGTACGCCGAGCGGGCCGCCGCCCAGCGCGCCCACCTCGGTCTGCCGCTGCTGCCGACCACCACCATCGGCTCCTTCCCGCAGACCGCCGAACTGCGCGTCGCGCGGGCCGACCTGCGCGCGGGGCGGATCGACGGCGCCGGGTACGAGGAGCGCATCAGGGCCGAGATCGGCGAGGTGATCTCCTTCCAGGAGAAGACCGGTCTTGACGTCCTGGTGCACGGTGAGCCCGAACGCAACGACATGGTCCAGTACTTCGCCGAACAGCTGACGGGGTACCTCGCCACCCAGCACGGCTGGGTCCAGTCGTACGGCACCCGTTACGTCCGCCCGCCGATCCTGGCCGGCGACATCTCCCGCCCCGAGCCGATGACGGTGCGCTGGACGACGTACGCCCAGTCCCTCACCGACCGCCCGGTCAAGGGCATGCTCACCGGACCGGTCACCATGCTCGCCTGGTCCTTCGTCCGCGACGACCAGCCGCTCGGCGACACCGCCCGCCAGGTCGCCCTCGCCCTGCGCGACGAGGTCGAGGAGCTGGAAGCGGCGGGGACTTCGGTCATCCAGGTCGACGAGCCCGCCCTGCGCGAGACGCTGCCAATGCGGGCCGTGGACCGTCCCGCGTACCTGGCCTGGGCCACCGAGGCGTTCCGGCTCACCGTCGGCGGCGTACGCCCGGACACCCAGATCCACACCCACATGTGCTACGCCGAGTTCGGCGACATCGTCCAGGCCATCGACGACCTCGACGCCGACGTCATCAGCCTGGAGGCCGCCCGCTCCCACATGCAGGTCGCCCGCGAGCTGGCCGGGCACGGCTATCCGCGCGAGGCGGGGCCCGGCGTGTACGACATCCACTCCCCCCCGCGTGCCGAGCACCGACGAGGCGGCCGCCCTGCTGCGCAAGGGACTTGAGGCCATCCCCGCCGAACGGCTGTGGGTCAACCCCGACTGCGGCCTGAAGACCCGCGGCTGGCCCGAGACCCGCGCGTCCCTGGAGAACCTGGTCGCGGCGGCCCGGACGGTCCGCACGGAGCTCGCGGGATCCTGATCCGACCGGCCGGCCGAGAGGGCAAGCCCCGGCTCCCTCTCGGCCGGCCCCTTCTCAAGGTCCCGTACGAGTTCCTCTTCATGCGGTACGTCAATGCGGAACGGGCGCTGCCTTCGCGGGTGCGGCCTCAACAGCTCGCGGAGTCAGCAGCCGCTGCGCCAACTCGCCGAAGATCAGGCCGAATCCGGTCCACAGAGTGAGCTGGATGGCGAGGGCCGAGGTGCGGAACCGCCACAACAGGGTGGCCGGGAAATCCTGCGGGACCTCGTTGACGGCCGGCAGGAACGCGTACGCGAGACCGATCACCAGGACGAAGAAGGCGACCGCGGCGACGGTGGCATACCACGTGCCCCACCTGGGTGCGAGCCGCTTGCCGAGGATCACGGCGGCGACCGCGAGGAGCACGCTGAGCAGCATCATCAGGAAGTAGAGGGTCGTGCGCTTCCCGATGGTGTCGGGGTCGCCGACGGACGGCGGGTTGGCCGGGTACTTCAGGAACGGTACGACGTACACGGCGAGCAGGGCGGCACCCGAGAGCAGCAGTGCCGTGGCGCGCGGGGTGAAGCGGCCGACGCGGCCGAGGGCGAAGCAGTAGGCGAGGGCGGCGATGCCGCCGAAGGCGACGCCGTAGATCAGGACGCCGGTGGCGAGGCCGCCGGTGGACTGGAGGCTGCGGCTGACGATCTCGACCTCGTGCTCGTGCGCCGAGGCGTGGGCTTCTTCGAAGCCGATGGCGTCGTCGACGCTGGGCTCGCCCAGGAAGTAGGCCACGAGAAGGGCGAGCACGCCGGCGCCCAGGCCGGCGAGCATGCCCCGCACGAGGAGGTTCCTGACGGTTGCGGAGTTCATTGGTGCGCGGTGTCCCTCGTCAGTGGCAGGGGAACCCGAGCAGGTGGCGGCCGTCGTGCACCCACTCGTGGACGGCCTCACCGGAGACGACGGAGGTGGCGCCCTGCTCGGCGCCGACGAAGTACAGCAGCACAAGCATCAGGACGCCGAAGAAGACCGCCCAGGGGACGATCGCGCCGATCGGCAGCTTGACGGGAAGGGCAGGGGTGGCTGTCGGCGGTGCGACGGTCTGCGCCATGGCAGGACCTCCTCGGGAGTTCGCGTCCCATATCGGTGGTGCGATGGACGACAGGTGCGGGTCTGACTTGCGAGACACTCCGCCGGTACAGGCGGTCCGTTTCGTTCACAGTGGCGCGACCGTGCCGGATTTCCACCGGCTTCCGCCAAACCGTCGTCGATATCCCACAGACCGTACCGCGTGTCGGGTTCATGGCCAAGACCGCACATCCCGCCGTGATCTTCGTCTCCCGGGACGGCGTCGCAGGCGGCTCCGCCCGGCCTCCCGGCCGAACTCGGCCGTCCGCAAGGCGGGTTGCGCGTCGCGCCGGGAGGCTCGACATTGCGCGCCCGAATGTTAGGGGCGCACAGGTGGAAGGAATGAGCCCTGTACGCGCCCCCGCGTACGTGGGAGAAAATGCGCCATGTCAGCGGTCAACTGTGGCTGAGATCTCGTACCCCACCGCCAACTCGTCCAGGAAAGCAGGTCGGCTGCCGTGCTGTTGCGTCTGCCCACGTCCGTGTCCGAAGCCCAGGAGTGCATGGCCGAGGGAGCGGTGCCGATAGGAGGGGCGACGCTGGTGTGGGCCACCTGGCAACAGGACGGCTTCCCCGAGCAGGCCATGTCGCTGCGCGAGCTTCCGGAGGCCAACGTGATCGGGCGCGGGGCGCTGGGCGCGGCCGTGGTGCTGAACCGGATCGACGGCCGTGTGCCGGAGGTGCTGCACCGGGCGGCCTCCTCGGTGGGGACCGGAGCCGTGCGCCGGACGGCCACGGTCGGCGGCAACCTCGTCGGCAGCACGCTGCGCTGCCTGCTGCCCGCGGCACTCGTACTGGACGCCCGTGCGGTGGTCCTGGAGGCGGACAGCGTCTACGAGACCGACCTGGCCGAGGTCCTGGCCAAGAGCCACCTGCTGCTCAGCCTCCGCTGGCGTGAGCCGATAGCCAGCAGCTATCACAAGCTGGCCGGTGAAGCGGGTGGGCCGCCGCCTCTCGTCGTCGCCGCAGCTCTGCACGCCGCCGACGGTGGAGGGACCCGTCTTCGTGTCGCCGTCCGCGACGGATACGAGGTGCTCACCGAGAGCACCAAGGGCGACACCGGCCCGGAGGAGATACTCGACGCCCTGCGCCGCACGGTCATCGGCTCGCTTCACCCCACGGCTTGGGAAGCGGTCCGCCAACAGGTCACCGACCTTGTGCCCCGCCCCGCCGGTAGTTGAGGTACCCGCGTTCAACGCAGGCCGCTGACGTGGGTCGTTGACGTCGCCGTCGATGGCCGGCCCGGATGATTGCCAGCTCAGGCAGCCTGTTGCGGAACCGTTGCCGTTCCATCGGATGTCCCCCACAGCGACCGCATAGTCTGTGATGCCGTTCGGGTGACACCGAACGGCCGACGCCGATTGGCGCCCGAGGTCTCATACGTCCAGGGGGAGTTACACCATGCGATCCATACGCCCGCCCTTCGCCGCTCGTCGAGGGAGGGGCGCGCGCCGCGGATCCTCCCCCGCGCTGGCCGCCGTCTGTCTCACCGCGGCACTGGCGCTGACCGCCACCGCCTGCGGTTCGAGCGACAACACGGCCGGAAGCGCGGCCACTTCGTCCGCGGCCCAGAACGGCGACGACAAGATCACGATTCCGGACGACATCAAGGACAAGCTCAAAGAGCACGGGATCGATGTCGACAAGTGGAAGGACGGCGCCTGGAAGAACTGGGACAAGGACGACTGGCTGCGTGAGGCCGAGGACTACATCAACCCGATCATCGAGGGCCTGTGGGACCCGGACCGGATGCGGGATGCCGAGGATCCGGACAAGGACAAGGGCGTCGACGAGAACGACCTCTCCGGCGACCAGGGCGTCACCGACCCGACCCCGGCTCCGGTGACCGCGAAGGCCGTGCCGACGGCGTACCACGACAACGCCCCCGAGGCGGGGAAAGTGCTCTTCGACTCCCCCGAGGGCACGATGGTCTGCTCGGCGACGGTGGTCGAGGACCCGGCCAACCCCGGCAAGTCCAACCTGGTGTGGACCGCGGGCCACTGCGTCCACTCCGGCAAGACGGGCGGCTGGTACCGCAACATCGCCTTCGTTCCCTCGTACAACAACGACGGTGCCACAGCCGCCGAGTTGGCCACCGCCACGAAGGCTGAGCTCGCGCCGTACGGCGTCTGGTGGAGCGACTGGGCACAGACCTCGGACCAGTGGATCGAGCAGGGCGGTGCCACGGGCGGCCAGGGAGCCCCGTACGACTTCGCCGTACTGCATGTGACGCCGGAAGAGGGCGGCGACGGCAAGTCCCTTGAGGAGACGATCGGTTCGGCGCTTCCGGTGAACTTCACCGCTCCGGCCGTGCCGAAGGTCGCGAGCATCACGGCGACGGGCTATCCGGCGGCGGCGCCGTTCGACGGCGAGACCATGCACCAGTGCACGGACAAGCCGGGGCGGCTGTCGATCGTGCAATCCGATCCGACGATGTACCGCATCGGGTGCACCATGACGGGCGGTTCGTCCGGCGGCGGCTGGGTGGCCACGGGGGCCGACGGCAAGCCCGCGCTGGTGTCCAACACCTCGATCGGCCCGGTCAGTTCGGGCTGGCTGGCGGGTCCGCACCTCGGCACAGTGGCCAAGGGCGTGTACGACGAGGTGAGCGAGAAGTTCGCCGGACAGTGACACGACGGACGTAGCGGCGTCTGGACACATGACGAAGGCCCGCCCCCTGTGAGAGGGGGCGGGCCTTCGTACGTCCGTCTCTACGAGAGCGCCGGCGCCGGAACGTACGGCGCCAGATCCGCCGCCAGTTCCTCGTGCACCCGCACCTTGAGCAGCGTGCCCTCCGGGGTGTGCTCCTCGGAGATCACCTCGCCCTCGTTGTGCGCGCGGGCGACCAGCTTGCCGTGGGTGTACGGCACGAGCGCCTCGATCTCGACCGAGGGGCGCGGCAGCTCGTTGTCGATGAGCGCGAGCAGCTCGTCCATGTTGAGACCCGTACGGGCCGAGACCGCGATGGAGCGCTTCTCGATCCGCATCAGCCGCTGGAGCACCAGCGGGTCGGCCGCGTCCGCCTTGTTGATCACCACGATCTCGGGCACCTTGGTGGCGCCCACGTCACGGATGACCTCGCGCACGGCGGCCAGCTGCTCCTCCGGCGCCGGGTGCGAACCGTCCACCACGTGCAGGATCAGGTCGGCGTCGCCGACCTCCTCCATGGTGGAGCGGAACGCCTCGACCAGGTGGTGCGGCAGGTGCCGTACAAAACCGACCGTGTCGACCAGCGTGTACAGCCGCCCGCTCGGGGTCTCGGCCCGGCGCACGGTCGGGTCGAGGGTCGCGAACAGCGCGTTCTCGACGAGCACGCCCGCGCCCGTGAGGCGGTTGAGCAGCGAGGACTTGCCGGCGTTGGTGTAACCGGCGATGGCCACCGAGGGCACCTTGTTGCGTCGGCGCTCCTGGCGCTTGATGTCGCGGCCCGTCTTCATGTCCGCGATCTCCCGGCGCATCTTCGCCATCTTCTCGCGGATACGGCGCCGGTCCGTCTCGATCTTGGTCTCACCGGGACCACGGGTGGCGAGGCCGCCGCCCGAGCCGCCGCCCATCTGACGGGACAGCGACTGACCCCAGCCTCGCAGCCTCGGCAGCATGTACTGCATCTGCGCGAGTGCGACCTGCGCCTTGCCCTCTCGGGACTTGGCGTGCTGGGCGAAGATGTCGAGGATCAGGGCCGTACGGTCGATGACCTTGACCTTGACGACGTCTTCGAGGTGGATCAGCTGGCCGGGGCTCAGCTCACCGTCGCAGATCACGGTGTCGGCGCCGGTCTCCAGGACGATGTCCCGCAGCTCATTGGCCTTGCCGGATCCGATGTACGTGGCCGCGTCGGGCTTGTCGCGGCGCTGGGTCACGCCGTCGAGCACCAGCGCACCCGCGGTCTCCGCGAGGGCTGCCAGCTCGGCGAGGGAGTTGTCCGCGTCCTGCACGGTCCCCGAGGTCCAGACGCCGACGAGGACGACCCGCTCCAGGCGGAGCTGTCGGTATTCGACCTCGGTGACGTCCTCGAGCTCGGTGGAGAGGCCCGCGACGCGGCGCAGGGCCGCGCGCTCGGAGCGTTCGAACTGGTCGCCGTCCCGCTCTCCGTCGATCTCGTGGCTCCAGGCGACGTCCTCTTCCATCAGGGCATCGGCCCGAAGACCTTCGGGGTGGTTCTGCGCGAGGCTCTGCGCGTCCTGGGAAGGGGAAGAAGAGGAGGTCATTGGATCCTTACGTCTATGGGGACACCGATACGACGACGGACACCGTCCGTCACAGGGAAGAACGTCCCAGGCCACCAGGAGATTCCCGGATTCCGCCGGGTCAACCCCGCGGGGACCGTGTCACCGGCCCCGATGGGGCCGTGCCACTGACCCGGACGGGCCCCTGGAAGGACCCATCGGAGTGGCCGTGCCGCCGACCTGAAAGATGGTCGCACGGCACGTCCCGTCTCGTCACGCGAGTTATCGGGCGCTCTGCGAGGCCTGAGGTGCGTCGCTCTTCCAGTCCGGGTGCCCCGGCATCGGCGGGGTCTTCTCGGCGTACAGCCACGCCTTGAAGAACCCGCTCAGGTCACGGCCCGCGATGCGGGAAGCCAGGTCCTCGAAGTCCGCCGTCGACGCGACCCCGTCGTGGTGGACGCTCACCCAGAGCCGTTCCAGCTGCTCGAAGGCCGGACGGCCGATCTCTTCGCGCAGCGCGTACAGCACCAGCGCGGCCCCGTCGTAGACGTTCGGCCGGAAGATGCTGATCTTCTGCCCCGGCTGGGGCCCCTTCGGTGCCGCGGGCGGTCCCCCGGCGGCCCGCCAGGAGTCGGACGCCCCGTAGGCGGCCTTCATGCGCGTCGCCATGGGCCTGTCGGCCTTCTCCTCGGCGTACAGCGCCTCGTACCAGGTGGCGTGCCCCTCGTTGAGCCACAGGTCGGACCAGGTGCGGGGGCTGACACTGTCGCCGAACCACTGGTGCGACAGCTCGTGCACCATGATCGACTCGACGTACCACTTCGGGTACGCGGGCTCGGTGAAGAGCTCCTTCTCGAAGAGGGAGAGTGTCTGTGTCTCCAGTTCGAAGCCGGTCCGCGCGTCGGCCATCAGCAGCCCGTACGTCTCGAAGGGGTACCTGCCGATCTTCCCCTCCATCCAGGCGATCTGGTCGGGGGTCTTCTTGAGCCACGGTTCCAGCAGTTCGCGGTCCTTGGTGGGCACGACGTCGCGCACCGGCAGCTCGTGCGGCCCGGTGCGGTGCAGCACGGTGGAACGGCCGATGGACACCTGGGCCAGCTCGGTCGCCATGGGGTGCTCGGTGCGGTACGTCCAGGTGGACGACTTCCCCGCACGGTCCGTTCCGGCGGGCAGACCGTTCGCCACGGCCGTGTACCCGTCGGGCGCGGTGACGTGGATGGTGAACATCGCCTTGTCGGAGGGGTGGTCGTTGCACGGGAAGACCAGGTGCGCGGCGTCGGCCTGGTTGGCCATCGCGAGCCCGTCCTTGGTCTGCACCCAGCCGCCGTCCTGGTTCGCGGCGGGCACCGGGTCGCTGGTGTGGCGCACGGTGATCCGCATCCAGCCGCCCTCGGGCACCGGCTCCGCGGGCGTCACCACCAGGTCTTCCCCGGCGCTCTTGAAGGACGCGGGCGCCCCGTTGACGTCGACCGACCCCACGGTTCCGTGCGCGAAGTCAAGATTGACCTGACCGAGCCGGGCGGACGTCAGAGCGTCGATCGTGGTGACGGCCGCGAGCGGCTTGCTGTTCGTGCCGGGGTAGGTGAAGGCGAGGTCGTACGACGTGACGTCGTACCCGGGGTTGCCCAGGTGCGGGAAGAGCCGGTCGCCGACGCCGAGCGGCGTGGCCGGCGAGGGCGCGCTCGCGGCGATGAGGCAGCCGGAGACGGCCGAGGCGAGCAGGGCCGCCTTGACACGGCGGGTCCTGGGGAGGGCTGTCCTGGGGACGGGAAACCTGGGGCGGGGGGTGAGCGGCATGGACCACGGCTACCAGCGCGCACCCGCCGTACGGTGACGACGCGCGCCGGGTCCACCCGAAAGGGTCCTCCTACTGCGCGGCCGCCGCCTGGTGCCGCGCCCTGCTCACGTCGTACACCCCCGGCACGTTCCGCATCGCCCGCATCAGCCCGGGAAGGTGTGCCGCGTCCGGGAGTTGGAGCGTGTACGTGTGCCGCACGCGCTGCTGGCTGGGCGGTTCGACGGTCGCCGAGACGATGGCGACACCCTCCAGGGCGATCGCTTCGGTGAGATCGGCGAGCAGATGCGGACGCCCGAACGACTCGGCCACCAGCGTGACCCGGCACTCGGTGGTGTCACCCCAGCTCACACCGACCTCCGCGCGCCCCACGCCCTTCATGCTCTCGACCGCCGCGCATTCGACCCGGTGGACGGTGACCACTCCCCCGCGCACGGAGAAAGCGGTCACTTCGTCGGGCGGCACCGGCGTACAGCAGCCCGCGAGCCGTACGGACGCGCCGGACTGGTCGACGACGGCGTTCGCGGCGCCGGGGCGGGCGGCAGGCCCTTCGGCGGTCGGCCGGGGAGCCGCGGCGGGAGCCTCGGGCTCCTCGGAGTCACTGGGCGAAGGGTGCGCGGCCAGCCAGCGCTGGATGGCGATCCGCGCGGCGGGCGTGTGCGCGTGCTCCAGCCACTCCCTGGAGGGCTCGGAGGCCGGATCCTGCCCCATGAGCAGTTGAACGGTGTCTCCGTCCCGTAGGACCGTACTCAGCGTCGCCAGGCGGCCGTTGACGCGCGCACCCATGCAGGCGTGCGCGTCGTCGCCGTACTGCGCGTACGCGGCGTCCACGCAACTGGCGCCCTCGGGAAGGCCCAACGAGCCGCCGTCGGCGCGGAACACGGTGATCTCGCGGTCCTGGGCGAGGTCTTCGCGCAACGTGGACCAGAAGGTGTCGGGGTCCGCGGCGCCCTCCTGCCAGTCGAGGAGCCGGGAGAGCCAGCCGGGGCGCGTCGGGTCGGCACGCTCGCCGTCCACAGAACGCTCCGCCTGCTCCCGCGAGGACTGCTCCTCCGAGGGAGGAGCGTACGGATTGCCGAGCGCGATGACGCCGGCCTCGGCGACCTTGTGCATCTGGTGGGTGCGGATGAGGACTTCGGCGATCTCGCCGTCCCCGCGCGCGACGGCCGTGTGCAGCGACTGGTAGAGGTTGAACTTGGGTACGGCGATGAAGTCCTTGAACTCCGAGACCACCGGCGTGAGACAGGTGTGCAGTTCGCCGAGGACTCCGTAGCAGTCGGCGTCCTCGTTCACCAGGACCAGGAGCCGTCCGAAGTCGGCGCCGCGCATGGGGCCGCGTTTGCGCGACACGCGGTGCACGGAGACGAAGTGCCGTGGCCGGATGAGGACTTCGGCCTGCAGGCCCGCCTCGCGCAGCACCGCGCGCACGTCTTCGGCGATCTCCGCGAGCGGATCTCCGACGCGCGCGGTGTTCTCGACGATCAACTCCCTGGTGTGCTGGTACTCCTCGGGGTGCAGGATCGCGAAGACGAGGTCCTCCAGCTCGGTCTTCAGCGCCTGGACGCCGAGCCGTTCGGCCAGCGGAATCAGAACGTCCCTGGTCACCTTGGCGATTCGCGCCTGCTTCTCGGGGCGCATGACACCGAGGGTCCGCATGTTGTGCAGCCGGTCGGCGAGTTTGATCGACATCACCCGGACGTCGTTGCCGGTGGCGACGAGCATCTTGCGGAACGTCTCGGGCTCCGCCGCGGCCCCGTAGTCGACCTTCTCCAGCTTGGTGACACCGTCGACCAGGTAGCAGACCTCGTCGCCGAACTCCTCGCGCACCTGATCGAGGGTCACTTCCGTGTCCTCGACGGTGTCGTGGAGCAGGGAGGCGGTCAACGTCGTGGTCTCCGCGCCGAGTTCGGCGAGGATCAGGGTCACGGCGAGCGGGTGCGTGATGTACGGCTCGCCGCTCTTGCGCATCTGGCCGCGGTGCGAGGACTCGGCGAGCACGTACGCCCGCCGCAGCGGCTCCAGGTCGGCGCTGGGGTGGTGGGCGCGGTGCGCCTCGGCCACGTGGCCGATCGCGTCGGGCAGCCGGTCGCGGGCGGCGGGGCCGAGCAGCGCTGCCCGGCCCAGGCGCCGCAGATCGATCCGCGGAAGGCCCTTCCTGCGGTGCACCGGCGATCCCCCCTGCTCATGGGGGTCGTCCCGCTCGAGCGAAGTCGAGAGCGGGGAAGAAACCGAGAGCTTGGGGGAAGGCATTACAGGGCCTGGCGTCGCGGGATTCGTCGCCTCCGCACTCATGGGCACCTCCGGCTGCGTAGACCGGCGGACGGGTGCCCCATGGCGTACACGGCTCAGGGGATGGTGTCGATCCCCCGTCCGGGCCGGTGCTTGATGCTACCGAGCCCACCACGTGCGGCTGACCGCCTCTCGCCGAGCGTGAAACGGATCACCCATTCGAGCGAAGGTTCAGGGGTTTACGGTTTCGAACCATTCGGCGAGAAGCTCACCTTCGGCCACGATCACCGCGGGGCCCGTCATCTCGATCTCGCCGTCCGGACGCTCGGTGATCACCAGGCGTCCGCCGGGCACATCGACGGTGTACGTCGCAGGAGCGCGGGTCACGGCAGGGTCCGCGCCGTCCCGGCGGGCCGCGGCGACGGCCACGGCACACGCGCCCGTGCCGCACGAGCGGGTCTCGCCTGCGCCGCGCTCGTGGACACGCACGGCGACGTGCTGCGGGCCCCGGTCGACCACGAACTCGACGTTGACCCCGTCCGGGTACGCCGACTCCGGGCTGAACGGCGGCGGCGCGTACAGATCGCCGGCGTGCGCGAGGTCGTCCACGAAGGCGACCGCGTGCGGGTTGCCCATGTTCACGTTGCGCGCGGGCCAGCTCCGCCCGCCGACGCTCACGGTGACGTCCCCTTCGGGGAGGAGCGCCTTGCCCATGCCGACGGTCACGTCTCCGTCCTTGGCGAGGTGCACCGCCTTCACGCCCCCGCGCGTTGCGATCGCGAAGTCGCCTTCGGCCACATGTCCCGCTCGCTGCAGATAGCGCGCGAACACACGCACTCCGTTGCCGCACATCTCGGCGATCGAACCGTCGCCGTTGCGGTAGTCCATGAACCACTCCGCCTCGGCCGCCATCGCCTCGGCCTCGGGGTGCGCAGCCGACCGTACGACATGCAGCAGACCGTCTCCGCCGATGCCCGCGCGGCGGTCGCACAGGGCGGCGACGGCGGTCGCGGGCAGGTCGATGGCGTTCTCCGGGTCCGGGATGATCACAAAGTCGTTCTCGGTCCCGTGCCCCTTGAGGAAGGCGATCCGCGTGCTCATTCCTCGATCGTACGTGTTCGGTCCGACACTCCGGCGCGCACGGGGCCTCGGCTCAGCCAAGGCGACACACCACAGAGGTGAGGCCGGGCCGCGCACGCCCCGGGTACGTCAGCTCAGTACGTCAGCGCAGCCGGGCCACGCGCCACACGGCGAGCACTGCCACCGCCGCGACGACCACGACGTACGCGATCACCACGCGCCAGTCCGGGCGGCGGCCCGAACCGCGCTGCGGGAATCCGGGCCAGGTGTAGCCGACCCGGCGGGCGGCCATCATGCCCCAGCCCGCCGCACACGAGCAGATCAGCAGTCCGAGCATGGCGACCACGGCACCGCCGTCGCCGAACTCGAAGGCCAGCGGGAAGGCGAACATCAGGGAGCCGATCGCGGCCAGGGCCACGATGGGCGCGAGCTGCCAGATGCGCAGCCGGCGCTGGGGACGCAGCTCGACCTCGACCTCGGGCTCCGGGGACATCTCGCCGGGTCCGGGCCCGTCGGCGATCACACCGTCCGGGGTGTCCTCGGGTCCGTCGGAACTCAGAGGTTCTCCATCCGGATCGATCTCCAGACGATCTCCGTCCGGATCGATACCGTGCTCAGTGTCTCGTGCAGTGTCACGAGGGCCGGCCTCCATCGCCACGCGCCCTCCCAACTCGGCATTCACTGGTCGATCGAAGCTCGATGATGGCACGGCGCCGGAGGCCGGGATGACGGCCGGAGCGTCCCGATGCCATGACGTGATCAGGCTGTGACCGGTCGTTCGACCAACGCCAGCGCGAGCTGCGGGAGTTCTGTGAGATCCGCCGCAGCCCCACTGAGCCAATGCACCCGCGGGTCGCGTCGGAACCATGAATCCTGACGGCGCGCGAAGCGCTTGGTCGCGCGTACGGTCTCGGCGCGCGCCTCTTGTTCATCACACTCCCCCGCAAGCGCCGCGAGCACCTGCTGGTACCCGAGTGCGCGCGCCGCCGTGCGCCCCTCGCGCAAGCCCTGCGTCTCCAGCGCGCGCACCTCGTCGACGAGCCCCGCCTCCCACATGCGGTCCACCCGGCGCGCGATGCGCTCGTCCAGCTCGGGGCGCGCGACGTCGACGCCGATCTGCAGGGTGTCGTACACCGAGTCGTGGCCCGGCAGGTTGGCGGTGAAGGGCTTGCCGGTGATCTCGATGACTTCGAGGGCGCGGACGATACGACGGCCGTTGCTTGGCAGGATCGCGTGGGCGGCCTCGGGGTCGGCCATGGCCAGTCGCGCGTGCAGCGCCCCGGAGCCGCGCAGCGTGAGCTCCTCCTCAAGGCGGGCCCGCACCTCGGGGTCGGTGCCGGGGAACTCGAGATTGTCGACGGCCCCGCGGACGTACAGCCCGGAGCCGCCCACCAGGATCGGCCAGCTGCCCTCGGCGAGCAGCGCGTCGATCCGGGCACGGGCGAGCCGCTGGTACTCGGCGACGCTGGCCGTGACGGTCACGTCCCAGATGTCCAGGAGGTGGTGCGGGATCCCACCGCGTTCCTCGGGCGTCAGCTTGGCGGTGCCGATGTCCATCCCTCGGTACAACTGCATGGAGTCGGCGTTGACGACCTCGCCTCCGAGACGCTGGGCGAGGAAAACGCCCAGATCGGACTTTCCTGCCGCGGTCGGTCCGACGACGGCGATGACCCGGGGGGCGGGGGGTGTGCTTCTCACCGTCCCAGTCTCGCAAACCTCAAGGCCTCTCCTCGAACGAGTTAAGTGACGGCGCGAGTCCGGGGTCGTTGCCTGTTGCGAGGTTCCAGCCGCCGGTTTTCGAGGACCGGTGACCCGGGCGACGCAATGGGACGCACCGGGCAACGCGGGATTTCGCCCTCACGAGTAACGTATGGAGTGGATATGGGCGTTTTTGCACGGCTTCTCCGGAGGTCGAAGGCTACGGAGGAGGCGTCAACCGCTGAGGTGCAGGCCGACACACTGACGGCCGAGACCGAGGCGGAGGTGGCGGAAGAGGCGAAGGGTTCGTCCGAGACCGAGGACGAGGCGACGGCGGAGACCGCCGGGGCCGCCACCACGGAGGACGTCGAGATCCCCAAGCAGCAGACCGCCGAGAAGGCTGCCGACAACGAGGCCGGCGAGGGCGCCCGCAAGTAACTGCCCCGCGAGGGAAGGCGGACCATGGGTCTCCTGGACAATCTCAAAGCCAAGCTGGCGCCTGCCAAGGACAAGGTCTCGGACCTCGCGCAGCAGCACGGCGACAAGGTCAGTCATGGTCTCGACAAGGCCGCGAAGGTCGTCGACGAAAAGACCAAGCACAAGTACAGCGACAAGATCCAGACGGGCACGGGCAAGGCGAAGGGTGCCATGGACCGCCTCGCGCACAAGGACAGTGGCGGCGCCACACCTCCACCGGACGCGCCGCCCCCGCCCGCGGCTTCCTGAACACAGCACACATCGCCGGACGGCCGAGGAGCACTCAGCGCTCCCGGCCGTCCGCCGCCTTCAGAGACCTCCAGGCAAGGCCCGCCATGACACGGGGGCCCACGCCACCGGGACCGACCACGACGGAGAGGTCGGCAACGCCGCCAGGCTAGAACCGGTACCAGCCACCCGGACGGCCCTCAAGCACCACCGCTCTCAGGGGCACCCTTGAATCACCGCCCCAAGCCGCCGAAACCGTCCCAGGAGGCCCTCAAGACCAGGCCGCCACCAGATACCCCACCCCGTAAGGCGCGTCCTCGTACAGCAGTGCGCCGCCGAGCCCCGCTCCGTCCGCCGCGCCCGCGAGGACCTGCCAGGGGGCGCGCCCGGAGACCTTCAGCTCCTGCGCCAGTTCCGCGTCGAGTGCCTTGAGGGTCGGCACGTCCGCCGCCTCCAGCGCACGCGCGACCCCCGCGTCGAAGCCCGCCGCGCGCTCGTCGAGATAGCCGGGCGCCTTGAGCGTCCGGCACGCGCTGGCGTCGCCCATCACCAGCAGTGCCACCCGCCCGGCCTGCGCGCCGATGTTCTCCCCGACTTGGATACACCGCTCGGCCTCGAGAGGTTCCCCCACACCGAGACCCTCGACCGGGGCATCGGACCACCCCGTGCGCCCGAGAAGCCACGCCGCGACGGCGAGCGAGGTCGGAAGCTCACGCTCCGAAGCGCCCGGGTCCGACGCACCACTTCCCAGGCGTACGTTTCCCAGGCGTACGTCGAGATCCACGCCGAACCCGCGGAAGGAGCCCCCGGCCCCCTCAGGGTGCGGTCCGCGCCCGTTGTGGTCGGCGGGGCCCACGACGACCAGCAGATCGGGGCGGGAGGCGGCGAGCACGCCCAGCGCGTCCGTGCAGGCGGCGCGCGCGGCATCCAGCTCGGGCGCCGCTCCGGCGGCGACGTCCGGGACGAGCAGCGGCGGACAGGGGCAGACTGCGGCGGCTACAAGCATGATCGGCAGCGTAGCCCCGCTCGGCGGCGGAACGTCACTCCTCGATCAGCACGTCGGCACGCCGGCCCCATCAGTACGTCGGCACGCTGGACCGCTTCCCGGCGCGCGGCGGAGTCAGTCGCAGCCGCACCCGCTGCTCGCCGCGACCGGCAGCGGCTCGGGCGCGCCGATCTTCGGCAGGCCGAGCATGACGCCCGCCGGCTTCGCGGCCGCGGCGGCGTTGCGCTTCTCCCACGCGTCCCCCGCCCGCGTGCGGCGCACGTTCAGGACGGCGCCCTCCGCGAGGAGGTGGTGCGGGGCGGCGTACGTGATCTCGACGGTGACGACGTCGCCGGAGCGCACGTCCTCGTCGGGCTTGGTGAAGTGGACCAGGCGGTTGTCGGGGGCGCGGCCGGAGAGGCGGTGTGTGGCGCCGTCCTTGCGGCCCTCGCCCTCGGCGACCATCAGCTCCAGGGTGCGGCCGACCTGCTTCTTGTTCTCGTCCCAGGAGATCTCCTCCTGGAGGGCGACGAGACGCTCGTAACGCGCCTGGACGACCTCCTTGGGGATCTGCCCCTCCATGGTGGCCGCCGGCGTTCCGGGGCGCTTGGAGTACTGGAACGTGAACGCCTGTGCGAAGCGGGCCTCGCGGACCGCGTGCAGGGTCTGCTCGAAGTCCTCCTCGGTCTCGCCGGGGAAGCCCACGATGATGTCGGTGGTGATCGCCGCGTGCGGGATGCCGGCCCGCACCTTTTCGATGATCCCCAAGTAGCGCTCCTGGCGGTACGAGCGGCGCATCGCCTTCAGGACCGTGTCCGAGCCGGACTGCATCGGCATGTGCAGCTGCGGCATGACGTTCGGCGTCTCGGCCATCGCGGCGATCACGTCGTCCGTGAAGTCACGCGGGTGCGGCGAGGTGAAGCGCACCCGCTCCAGGCCCTCGATCTTCCCGCAGGCCCGCAGGAGCTTGCTGAACGCCTCACGGTCGCCGATGTCACTGCCGTAAGCGTTTACGTTCTGCCCGAGCAGCGTGATCTCGGAGACGCCCTCGCCGACCAGTGCCTCGATCTCGGCCAGGATGTCGCCGGTCCTGCGGTCCTTCTCCTTGCCGCGCAGCGCCGGGACGATGCAGAAGGTGCAGGTGTTGTTGCAGCCGACGGAGATGGAGACCCAGGCGGCGTACGCACTCTCGCGGCGGGTCGGCAGCGTCGAGGGGAACGCCTCCAGCGACTCGGCGATCTCGACCTGCGCCTCTTCCTGTACGCGGGCGCGCTCCAGGAGGACCGGCAGCTTGCCGATGTTGTGCGTCCCGAAGACGACGTCCACCCAGGGAGCACGCTTCACGATGGTGTCGCGGTCCTTCTGGGCGAGACAGCCGCCGACGGCGATCTGCATGCCGGGGCGTTTCGTCTTCATCGGGGCGAGCCGGCCGAGGTTGCCGTACAGCCGGTTGTCGGCGTTCTCCCGTACCGCACAGGTGTTGAAGACGACGACATCCGCGTCGCCGTCCGCGTCCTTGGGCGCGCGTACGTAACCGGCATCCTCCAAGAGGCCCGAGAGGCGTTCGGAGTCATGGACGTTCATCTGGCACCCGTAAGTGCGCACTTCGTATGTCTTGGATTCCTGAACGTCCACTGCCTGGCTCCGGTCGCTGCTGCTCATGTGACAAGGGTAGGCGGTACCCGGAGTACCTCTTGTCCCCCTAGGCGTCGGTAGGCGTCCACCCCTGGCTCCGCAGGATCTCGGACACGTCCGGCGCCCTGTAGTGGTCCCCCTTGAGGACCTTGCCGTCGGCCCGGCGGGCGACGCTGCCGTCGGGGCCCAGCTTCGTCATGTTGGACCGGTGGATCTCGGCGATCACCGCGTCGAGGTCGATCCCGTGGACGAGCGCCGTGCCGTACGCCACGTACACGACGTCGGCGAGCTCGTGCGCCAGCCGGTCCAGGGGGCCCGTGACCGAGACCTCGGCGACCTCGGCGGCCTCCTCGGCGAGAAGTTCACCGCGGTGGGCGGCGAGCTCCGGGGAGACCTCCGTCGGGACGGTGCGGGCGGCGAGGCCGAAAGCGACGTGGAATTCACGGACCAGGGAAGCGGGAGAGGGCTGCATCGAGGGCTCCATGGGGGACTGCATCAGGTGACCCTATCGAGGGGAATCCGGAGAACCTGCCGACGGAATACCGGCTCGCCTGCTGACGGGGTCCCGTCAACAGGGGCGTCCCGATCCGCACCCCCGCGAGCCCCGCCCTGGTCAGAACCGCGCCCGGACTGGCAGGATCGCGCGCATGTTCCAGGCACTTCCCCACATCGGCAGGCGCCGCGCGCTGCTTGGTTCGGCTGCCGGTTTCGTGGTCTTCGGGCTGCTGCTGTGGTGGCTGCTGCCGCTGGGCGAGGAGTCTCCTGGCGGGAAGATCACGTTCAGCACGGGTACGCCGACCGGCGTCTACCAGAAGTACGGCGAGCTCCTTCAGGGCGCCCTCGCCAAGGACATGCCGCGCCTGGACGTACAGCTCCTGAACAGCGACGGCTCGCAGGAGAACGTCCTCCGGGTGGCCACGGGACAGGCCGACTTCACCGTCGCGGCGGCCGACGCGGTGGAGACGTACATGCTGCAGGACAAGCCGGGAGCGGACCAGCTGCGCAGCTGCGCCCGGCTCTACGACGACTATGTGCACCTGGTGGTCCCGCGCACGTCGTCCGTACGGTCCGTGGCGGACCTGCGGGGCAAGAAGGTCGCCGTGGGACCGACCGGCTCCGGGGTCCGGCTGATCGCGAACCATGTGCTCGAAGCGGCAGGGCTCGACCCGACGAAGGACATAGAGCCGTTGGCCGACGGCATCAGCACCATGCCGGACCTGCTCAAAGAGAAAAAGATCGACGCCTTCTTCTGGTCGGGCGGCCTGCCGACGAGTGCCGTGCTGGAGCTCTCCAAGACCTCCGACATCAGGCTGGTCCCGATAGGGAGCGACTTGATCAAGAAGCTGCACGAACAGGGCGGCGCCTCCCGCTACTACCGGGCCGCGGTCATGCCCGCCGATGCCTACCCGAAGGCGCAGCTGGGCTCATCGGTGCAGACGGTGGCGGTGGCGAACCTGCTGGTCACGCGCGAGGACGCGAACGCGAAGCTCACCGAGGAGCTCACCCGCACGGTGATCGACAGCCGCGACCGCATCGGCCTCAAGGTGCACGCGGCGCAGCTGGTGGACCTACGTACGGCCATCTACACCGACCCGCTCCCGCTGCACGAGGGCGCGCGACGCTACTACCTGTCGGTCAAGCCCTAGCCAATCCCTGGCCACCCCGTCCGGCTCCGCCGCCATCCCGTCCGGCTCCGCCCAAACCGCAGCGGCTCCATCCAGAACCGCAATCGCCCCCTCCGAGGCCGCCACAGCCCCCTCCAACGCCGCCACAGCCCCCTCAGGAGCTGGACCGCGACCTCGGCACCCGCACCGTCACCCGCAGGCCGTGCGGCTCGTGATGGTCGTACGCGATGGAGCCGCCGGCCGCCGCGAGCAGTGCGCGGGAGATGGACAGGCCCAGTCCGGAGCCCTTGATGTTCTGGTGTCCGGCGCTGCGCCAGAAGCGGTCGCCGATGCGGGTCAGGTCCTCGTCGCTGAGGCCAGGGCCGCCGTCGGTGACCACGACGGTCGAGGACTCGCCGTTCGAGGCGACCTCCACCTCGACGCTCTCCCCCTCGGGCGTGAACTTCAGCGCGTTGTCGATCACAGCGTCCAGGGCACTGGACAGCGTGACCGGATCGGTCCAGGCGGTCGTGGCCGGGCAGGTGCCGACGAGCCGCACGCCCTTGCTCTCGGCGACCGGTCCCCACGCGGCCACCCGCTCGGACGCGAGCTCGCCGATGTCGGTGAGCCGCAGGTCCGCCTCGGCATGCTCGGCGAGCGCCAGGTCGAGGAGGTCGTCGAGGACCTGGGCGAGGCGCTTGCCCTCGGTTTGGACCGAGGCGATCTCCTCATTGCCCTCGGGGAGTTCGAGGGCAAGGAGTTCGATACGCAGCAGCAGCGCCGAGAGCGGGTTGCGCAGCTGGTGCGAGGCGTCGGCGACGAAGGCGCGCTGCTGCTCCAGGACGTCCTCGACGTTGTCCGCCATCTCGTTGAACGACCGGGCCAGGCGCCGGAGTTCCGGCGGCCCGCCGGCGGCCGCGACGCGGGACTTCAGGCGTCCGGTCGCGATGTCGTGGGTGGTGGCGTCGAGGACTCGTACGGGCCTGAGCACCCAGCCGGTGAGACGCAGCGCTGCACCGAGGGCGAGGAGCATCGCGGCGATCTCGCCCGCGCCGATGATCAGCCAGCCGTGCAGGGTCTTCGAACGCATGTGCCCGGTGGGCGAGTCGGTGACGACGACGGCGACGACATCACCGTCCTTGACGACCGGGGACGCGACGATGAGCCGGTGCCGTTGCCAGGGCCAGACCTGCTCGGGGTCGTGGCTGCGGCGGCTCCCCAGCGCCTCCTCGAAGGCTTCGCGTCCCTCGCCCGTCTTGGGCAGCAACCAGGTGTCGGGGGCGTTGGCCATGGGATCGTCATCGCGGTAGAAGACGCCGGCCCGGATGCCGTACAGGCTGTAGTAGCGGGCGAGTTCCTTGCTCAGGGTCTCGCGGCGTTCGTCCGTGGTGCCGCCCGTCCCGGTACCGGTCGACGGGTCGGCGACGTACTGCGCGAGTGACGCGAAGCGCGCCGTGTCGTCGATGCGGTCGACGACCACCTTCTGCTGCTGCGCGGCCGCGAGGCTCACGGCGAGCGGGATGCCGAGCGCGAGCAGCACGGCGGCCATCAGGACGATGAGCAGCGGGAAAAGACGTGTGCGCACCCGTCCCCGCTACGCCGCAGGGGCGACGAGCCGGTACCCGACGCCGCGCACGGTCTCGATCAGTGCCGGCATGCGCAGTTTGGAGCGCAGGGACGCGACATGCACCTCCAGGGTGCGCCCGGTCCCCTCCCAACTGGTCCGCCACACCTCGCTGATGATCTGCTCCCTGCGGAACACCACTCCGGGCCGCTGGGCCAGGAGCGCGAGAAGGTCGAACTCCTTGCGGGTCAGTTGGACGATCGAACCGTCCACACTGACCTGGCGGGTGGGAAGTTCGATGTGCACGGGACCGAGTCGCAGCCCGCTCTCGGCGGAGGCCGAGGCGTCGTCGTGGACGCTGCGCCGGCTGACGGCATGGATACGCGCGAGCAGCTCTCCCGTGTCGTACGGCTTCACTACGTAGTCGTCGGCTCCGAGGTTGAGGCCGTGGATCCGGGAACGTACGTCGGCACGCGCGGTGACCATGATCACCGGGGTACTGGTCCGCTTGCGGATCTTGCCGCAGACCTCGTAGCCGTCCTGGTCGGGCAGGCCCAGGTCGAGCAGGACGACCCCGAAACCGTCGCTCTCCGGCACCAGCGCCTGGAGCGCCTCCTCGCCGCTACGGGCGTGCGTGACGTGGAAACCGTGCCGCGCAAGGACCGCGGACAGGGCGGCGGCGACATGGTTGTCGTCCTCGACGAGGAGCAGTCTCATCCCGTCCCCCTCCGGTTCATCGGTCGTACGGTCTCGGATTGTAAAAGTACGGGCACGCGCGCGCGTGCCCCTCGCAGTCACGCCGATGGGTAAGGACGGCGTCAAGGGCCTTCGGGTTGCGTGCGGCTTCCGTTACCCAGCCGGTACGCGTCCCGAGGATGATCGTTACGTGGCGTGTCCGCCCGCTATCGGATCGTTATGCTCAATTTCCCCTCAGATGTAATGACGCTGGTCGTACGGGGTCACTACTGTCCTCCCAAACCACGAGGACGGAGCCAAAGAGCGATGACCGAAGTATCGGTGGCCAAGGACGCCGTGGCCGCGACCGAGGAACTGGTCGTCCTGAAGAGCGTCAACAAGCACTTCGGCGCGTTGCACGTGCTCCAGGACATCGACCTGACGATCGCCCGTGGCGAGGTCGTCGTGGTCATCGGGCCCTCCGGGTCCGGCAAGTCCACCCTGTGCCGCACCATCAACCGTCTGGAGACGATCGACTCGGGCGACATCTCGATCGACGGCAAGCCGCTGCCCGACGAGGGCAGGGCGCTCGCCCGGCTGCGGGCCGACGTGGGCATGGTCTTCCAGTCCTTCAACCTGTTCGCGCACAAGACGGTGCTCGAGAACGTGATGCTGGGCCAGATCAAGGTTCGCGGGGCCGACAAGAAGGTGGCGGAGGAGAAGGCCCGCGGCCTGCTCGACCGCGTCGGGGTCTCAACCCAGGCGGACAAGTACCCCGCACAGTTGTCGGGCGGCCAGCAGCAGCGTGTCGCCATCGCGCGGGCGCTGGCGATGGACCCCAAGGTCATGCTCTTCGACGAGCCCACCTCGGCGCTCGACCCCGAGATGATCAACGAGGTCCTGGAAGTCATGCAACAGCTCGCGCGCGACGGCATGACCATGATCGTCGTCACCCATGAGATGGGCTTCGCTCGTTCGGCTGCGAACCGAGTGGTGTTCATGGCCGACGGACGCATCGTCGAAGAAGCTGTGCCGGACCAGTTCTTCAGCAATCCCCGCAGCGACCGTGCCAAGGACTTCCTGTCGAAGATCCTGCACCACTGATCGTCTGTTGTACCTCTCCGTCACCGACGGCCCGCATCCGTCTTCATTCCAAAGGATGTTCACCATGAAGCTCCGCAAGGTCACCGCCGCCTCGGCCGCCGTGCTCGCCCTCGCCCTGTCCGCCACCGCGTGCGGTAGCGACGACAGCGACGACGCCGACTCGGGCTCCAGCGGCGGCGGCACGATCAAGGTCGGCATCAAGTACGACCAGCCCGGTCTCGGCCTCAAGGAGCCCGACGGTTCCTTCTCCGGCTTCGACGTGGACGTGGCGACGTACGTGGCCAAGGAACTCGGCTACGACGCCGACAAGATCGAGTTCGTCGAGACCAAGAGCGCCGACCGCGAGAACGCAATCGCCCGCGGCGACGTGAAGTTCATCGCGGCCACGTACTCGATCAACGACGAGCGCAAGGAGAAGGTCAACTTCGCCGGCCCCTACCTGCTGGCCCACCAGGACCTGCTCGTCAAGACCGACTCCGACATCGCCAAGGGCACGGACCTCAACGGCAAGAAGCTGTGTTCCGTGACCGGCTCCACCTCGGCGCAGAACGTCAAGGCCGACATCGCCCCGGATGCCCAGCTGAAGGAACTCGGCGGCTACTCGGAGTGCATCGCCGCTCTGCAGAGCGGCGCGGTGGACGCGGTGACCACCGACGACTCGATCCTCGCTGGCTTCGCCGCGCAGGAGAAGTACAAGGGCCAGTTCAAGCTCACCGGCCTCAAGCTGAGCAACGAGAACTACGGCATCGGCGTGAAGAAGGGCGACACCGCGACCACGGACAAGATCAACGCCGCCCTCACGAAGATGGTCAGTGACGGTTCGTGGCAGAAGGCCGTCGACGCAAACTTCGGTCCGGCCAACTACAAGAACGAGCCCGCGCCGAAGATCGGCGTCATCGTCTCGTAACGCAAGGCCCCGGCCAAGCAACGCAGGGTTCCATGACGCGCCGCTGCCCACCGCGATCAGGGCGGCGGCGCGCCATGCCCTCCACGTAAGCCAGACACCCGGAAGCGCGGGAGATCGTGTTCGACTTTCTTGAAGGTTACGACGTCCTCGAGGCGTTCTGGATGACGGTGAAGCTCACCGCCCTCTCCGCCCTCGGCTCCCTGGTCCTGGGCACCCTGCTGGCCGCCATGCGGGTCAGCCCGGTCCCGCTCATGCGCGGGTTCGGCACCGCCTACGTGAACATCGTCCGGAACATCCCCCTGACCGTCATCATCGTCTTCGCCTCGCTCGGCCTCGCCGACATCTTCGGCGTGACGATGGGAGCCCCCGACGATTTCAAGGTCCAGGGCTTCCGCCTCGCCGTGCTCGGTCTGGTCGGCTACCACGCCGCATTCGTCTGCGAGGCGCTGCGCTCCGGCATCAACACCGTGCCCCCCGGACAGGCCGAGGCGGCACGCGCCATCGGGCTGAGCTTCAGTCAGGTCCTGGGGCTCATCGTCCTTCCGCAGGCCTTCCGTTCGGTCATCGGCCCACTGGCCAACGTACTGATCGCGCTGACCAAGAACACCACGGTGGCGGCCGCGATCGGCGTCGCCGAGGCGGCCTACCTGATGAAGGAAATGATCGAGAACGAGGCCCAGACGCTCGCCATCGGTGCGGTCTTCGCCTTCGGGTTCGTGGTACTGACCCTGCCGACCGGCCTCCTCCTCGGCTGGCTGAGCAAGCGACTGGCGGTGAAGCGATGACCTCGGTGCTCTACGACACTCCCGGTCCCCGCGCCAAGCGGCGCAATGTGATCTTCTCTGTGGTCTTCTTCGTCCTGCTCGCCCTCTTCCTGTGGTGGATCTGGCGAACCATGGACGACAAGGGCCAGCTGAAGTGGGACCTGTGGGAGCCGTTCACCACGTCGCAGGCCTGGACGACCTACCTGCTGCCGGGCCTGGGCGACACGCTGAAAGCCGCGGCGATCTCCATGGTGATCGCCCTTCCGCTGGGCGCGGTCTTCGGCATCGCACGCCTCTCCGACCACCGATGGGTGAGGGGCACGGCCGGAGCGGTCGTCGAGTTCTTCCGGTCGATCCCGGTGCTGCTGCTGATGCTGTTCGCCAACGAGTTCTACGTCCGCTCCACGGACATCAGCAGCGAGCAGCGACCCCTCTACGCGGTCGTCACCGGCCTGGTGCTCTACAACGCCTCGGTCCTCGCCGAGATCGTACGAGCGGGCATCCTCTCGCTGCCCAAGGGGCAGTCGGAGGCCGCCATGGCGGTCGGTCTGCGCAAGGGCCAGACGATGAGCTACATCCTGCTGCCGCAGGCGGTCACCGCGATGCTGCCGGCCATCGTCAGCCAACTCGTCGTGATCGTGAAGGACACCGCGCTGGGCGGCGTGATGCTCGGGTTCACCGAGCTGCTCAACTCGCGCAGCACGCTGGCGGCCAACTACGCCAACGTCATCCCCAGCTTCATCGTGGTCGCGGTCATCTTCATCATCGTGAACTTCATCCTCACCAGCTTCGCCAGCTGGCTGGAGGGCAGGCTGCGGCGCAGCAAGAAGGGCACGGGCGTGGTCCTCGGCGAGGACGCGGTGGAGATCAACCCCGCCGCGGTGGGGGGCGGCTTCGGGACGGGTGGCGAGGGTGGCGGCCCGAGCGGCTTCACCTTCACCGACAAACCACCCCGATGATCTGATGCACAGTCAAGTGGCTTGAGCGACAGGGAGGCAGTGGCGTGATCGCCGCTGCCTCCGTCACTTGACGCAAGCACCGGACAATGGGTTGCATACGTTCTGTGATCGTGTACCCCGCTCCAACTGCCTGTTCCAGTACGTCCCTCAGGGCACCGCTCCGGGCAGGGGGCACCACGCCGTGGACCCGGTGATCATCGTCGGAGCGGGGCCCGTGGGGCTCACGCTCGCCCTTGCGCTCGCCCGCCAGGAGGTCCCCTCCGTGGTCCTCGACGAAGGGCCGGGCAAGGACGAACAGCGGCCCGCGCGGACGGTGGTCCTGCGCGAGGACACAGCCGCGCTGGTCGAGCGCTTGACCGGTTTTCCCCTCTCCGAGGCCGGTTTCCGTTGGGCCGGATGGCGGTCGATGCGGCGCAAGCAGGTGATGCGCGAGATCAGGTTCGGTCCAGAGGGCTCCGAGGACGTGGACGGCTCGGAGGGTCGGGGCCGCGCGGCGGGCCCCGCCGGTTCGGACGCCCCTGGTGACGCCGAAACCTTCACCGCCCCCTTGCACCTCGCCCAGCACGTCCTGACCACTGCCCTGCGCGGGGCTCTCGCGGGCGAGCGGCTGGTCAAGATCGCCACGAGCAGCCGCCTCGACTCCGTCGAGCAGGAGACCTCGGGCGTCACCGCGCACACACGCGGCCCCAAGGCCACATGGTGGCGCGGCAGTTACCTCGTCGGTTGCGACGGGCCACGCTCGACGGTGCGCAAACTCCAGGACATCCGCTTCCCGGGCCGTACGGCCGTCGAACGACACGCCGTGGCGGCGCTGCGGACGGAACTTCCGTGGCCCGGCGAGGCGTTGTTGCACCGGATGCCGCCGTGGCGGACGTCGGGCCCTTCGGCGGGCGAAGTGACCGCCCGCCCCCTCGCCGACGACGTGTGGCGACTGGACTGGCTGCTGCCCCCGGGCAAGGACCTGGTCACGCCCGATCTGCTGGTGGCGCGCATCAGGGAGACCCTCGGCGGCTGGAGCGGCGGCTCCACACCTCCGTACGAGCTGCTGGACACCGGAGTCCACACCGTCCACCACCGCCTCGCCCGCCGGTGGCGGTCCGGCCGCGTCTTCCTCGCCGGTGACGCCGCGCACCTGCTCGGCGCACTCGGCACCCAGGGCCTGGACGAGGGGCTGCGGGACGCCGACAACCTCGCCTGGAAACTGGCCCTTGCCTGGCACCACGGACCGCACGAGCCGCTGCTCGACAGCTACCAGGCCGAGCGGCGCGCGGTCGTCGCCGCCCGGCTGCGCTCCGCCGACCAGTCGCTGCCACTGCTGCGCGGCGGCGGAGGGCTGCGTTCGTACGTCCCCGGGTCGGCCCGGGGACACGACACGCTGCTCACGGACGGTCACCTGGGGCGCGGCCCGCTGGGTGCGCCGGGAGCGTACGCCGATTCGCCGCTCGCGCCTCCGTACGCCGAGTCGGAGACTCCGGTGGACACTGCGCCCGGTGCACCCGTGGTCGACGTACGAGTGACGGCGGAGGACGGTTCGTTCGTACCGCTGCGGGAGCGACTCGGGCGCGGGGCGCTGCTCGTGGTGCTGATCGCGCCCGGTACCGGCGTGTGGGAGCGCAAGCACTGGGTGACGGCCGGAATCATGCCCCGGCTCGCGGCCGCCGTGACCGCACTCCCGCACCCGGCCGAGCTGCTGGTCGCGGAGAACTACCCGGGCGCGGCGGCGCACACCGTGCTGCTCATCCGCCCCGACGGGCACCTGGTCACCGCGCTGAGCGGGGTGCGCCCGGCCGATCTGTACGCGGCGGCCGAGGCGACGCTGGGCGGACCGGCGAAGGCCGAGGCGACGGCGAGTACCGGCTGATCCGGCGGCCGCTCGAGCCCGGCTTGAGCTGCCGTGGACCAGGGGTCCACATAGTGACTGTCAGTTGACCCTCCTCCACCTCCATGGTGTACTCCGGATCGTGACCGATACCTGTGTGCACCTGTGGCGGAGGGTCCATATGGACCTCGTCCGCTACGCGGGCTGCATCTGTCACCCGTCCTGCTGATTCGCATCCTTCTCCCGCGCGAGCCGCCTCTGCATGGCCGCGGGCTCCAAGCGAAACCCTCAGGACGGTACGTGTGTCTGTGTCACCCTCTGTTTCCGCGCTTTCCGCGCCCCCACAAACTCCCACCCAGGCCGAGCTGCTCGACTTCGTGCGCCGTAGCGCCGCCGACGCCGAACTGATCGCCTCGCTCCCGCTCGATCCCGAAGGCCGCACCTGGGTACGTCTCGAAGGCCCCGGGGGCAGCGAGGCCTGGCTGATCGGCTGGCCGCCCGGTACCGGAACCGGCTGGCACGACCACGCCGACTCGGTCGGCGCCTTCCTCACCGCGTCGGGCGAACTCAAGGAGTACTCGCTCGCCGCCCGGCTGCCCACCGACGGTTGGAAGACCCTCGAACTCACCGAAGGGGTCGACCGCGAGCGGCAGTTGACGGCCGGCAAGGGCCGCTCCTTCGGCCGCCACCACGTGCACGAGGTACTCAACGAGTCCACCGAGGAGCACGCCATCTCGGTCCACGCCTACTACCCGCCCCTGCCGCGGATCCGCCGCTACAGCCGCACGGGCCAGGTGCTGCGCCTGGAGCAGGTCGAGCGCCCGGAGGACTGGCAGTGACCGCTCAACGCCCGTTGGGAGTCGACGAGTTGCTGGATCGGGTCCGCGAGGGGCTCGACCGCGTGGAGGCCAAGGAGGCGTACACCGCCGGGCAGGCCGGCGAGGCCCTCCTGGTCGACATCCGGTACGCCGCCCTGCGCGAGCGCGACGGCCTGATCCCCGGCGCCCTCGTCGTCGAGCGCAACGAACTTGAGTGGCGGCTCGACCCCCAGGGCAGCCACCGCGCCCCGGAGGCCACGAGCCACGACCTGCGGGTCGTGGTGGTGTGCAACGAGGGGTACGCATCGAGCCTCGCGGCCCTGTCCCTGCGGCAGTTGGGACTGCACCGGGCGACCGACCTGGTCGGAGGCTTCCAGGCGTGGAGGACGGCCGGGCTCCCCGTGACGGGCTAGTCCGTCGTCCGTACGAGGAGTTCTTGCCTACGAGGAGTTCTCCCCTGCTGTGGTGGGAGTTCCGCACGTCGCACGTGGAGTTCTTCACGCGCCACGTGCGGTTCTTCACGTCGTACGTGGATGTGGGCGGAGGGCTTGCCCCGACCGCCCCGCCGGATCAGAACCCCTCGTCCCCAAGACCTTCCGTGTCCTCGCCCTCTTCCTCCAGCGCCCGGCGGACCACTCGCAGGGCCATGCCCTCGGGATAGCCCTTGCGGGCGAGCATGCCCGCGAGGCGCCGCAGCCGCTTGTCCCGGTCGAGGCCGCGTGTGGCACGCAGCTTGCGGGCGACCAGCTCGCGCGCGGTCGCCTCCTCCTGCTCGGAGTCGAGCTGCCCGACGGCCTCGTCGATCAGCGTCGGGTCCACGCCCTTGGTCCGCAGCTCCTGCACGAGCGCCCGTCTGGCCAGGCCCCGGCCGTGATGCCGGGACTCCACCCAGGCGTCCGCGAAGGCGCCGTCGTTGATCAGGCCGACCTCCTCGTACCGTGACAGCACCTCGTTCGCCACGTCGTCGGGGATCTCGCGCTTGCGCAGCGCGTCCGCGAGCTGTTTCCGCGTGCGCGGGGTCCCGGTGAGCAGGCGCAGGCAGATCGCCCGCGCCCGCTCAGCCGGGTCCCCTGGGGGCTCCCCCTTCTCGGCCCTCGACGAGGAAGGGGCGCCTCCGTCCTGTGGGTCGCCGGACGATTCGCCGAAACCGGCACGCCTCCGACGCCCTCGTCCACCGCGCGGCCCGCCGTCACCGCGCCGACCGCCGCCCCGGCGCGAGCCACCGCCAGGCGAACCGTCGCTCCAAGGCAGGCCTTCACCGCCCCGCGAGCCGCTCTCCGGCGACGACCCGCCGCCGTCCGGGTCACCGCCGTAGAACCCGCCGGCGCCAGACACCCCAGCGCCGCCGTACGCCCCGTCACCGCCGTACGCTCTGTCGCCGTCTCCGGCCGAGCCGCCCATGCCCCCGTCGTACCCCTGCCCCTGCCCCTCCGGGGCGCCAGGGTAGGCGTACTCGGCCCAGTCGGTTCGTCGCGTCATGGGCTAGCTCTTGGCCGCCGCGGCCTTGGGCTTGGTGGCCTTGGTCGCCGGAGCGGGCACCGTCTTCGCCGCCTCGTCCGAAGCGACCGTGACCGCCGCGTCCGCGCCGGGCTCGGCGGTGGGCTTCTCCGGCTTCACGCCGACGCCCAGCTTCTCCAGGATCTTCTTCTCGATCTCGTTGGCGAGATCGGGGTTGTCCTTGAGGAAGTTGCGCGCGTTCTCCTTGCCCTGGCCGAGCTGGTCGCCCTCGTACGTGTACCAGGCGCCGGCCTTGCGGACGAAGCCGTTCTCCACGCCCATGTCGATCAGGCCGCCTTCACGGCTGATGCCATGCCCGTAGAGGATGTCGAACTCGGCCTGCTTGAAGGGCGGCGCGACCTTGTTCTTGACGACCTTGACGCGGGTGCGGTTGCCGACCGCGTCGGTGCCGTCCTTCAGCGTCTCGATGCGCCGGATGTCGAGTCGCACCGAGGCGTAGAACTTCAGTGCGCGGCCACCGGTCGTGGTCTCCGGGGAGCCGAACATCACGCCGATCTTCTCGCGGAGCTGGTTGATGAAGATCGCGGTGGTCCCGGACTGGTGGAGCGCGCCTGTGATCTTGCGGAGCGCCTGGCTCATCAGGCGGGCCTGCAGACCCACGTGCGAGTCACCCATCTCGCCCTCGATCTCCGCGCGCGGCACCAGGGCTGCGACGGAGTCGATGACGATCAGGTCGAGTGCACCGGAGCGGACCAGCATGTCCACGATCTCCAGAGCCTGCTCGCCGTTGTCCGGCTGCGACAGGATGAGGTTGTCGATGTCGACGCCGAGCTTCTTCGCGTACTCGGGGTCGAGGGCGTGCTCGGCGTCCACGAAGGCCACCTGGCCGCCCGCCTTCTGCGCGTTCGCCACCGCGTGCAGAGTCAGCGTTGTCTTACCGGAGGACTCCGGTCCGTACACCTCCACCACTCGGCCGCGCGGCAGTCCGCCGACGCCGAGGGCGACGTCGAGGGCGGTCGACCCGGTGGGGATGACCTCGATGGGCTCATTCGGCCGCTCGCCCAGGCGCATCACCGCGCCCTTGCCGAATTGCCGTTCAATCTGTGCGAGTGCGGCGTCCAACGCCTTCTCGCGGTCGGTTCCTGCCATGGGTTCCACCCGATTTGCTTGAGTCGATCGCTTCACGTCAAAGACGCTAACGCCTGCCACTGACAATGCGCCCCGACGCCCGTCCAGCCTGTGGATAACTCGGGCACATCTCCATGAAAACCCTGCCGAAATCCCCGTCGAGAACTCGGCCGGAGACTCCATGAGAATGGATGTTCGATTTCAGTGTCAAGCGCACCACGCGGCATCACCGAGAGTTCGTTCGCGCTCCGACACCGGCTGGATCCCGGGCCTCGCACCTCACCCGAGCATCCGGCTTGCACAGCGCCCGCCGTTGCACGACGGCCGTCACGGGAGCCGGATTCCGGCCGTGTTCACCTGGTGAACAGCCGCCGTATGCGCGCGAAGAGGGGGCTCGAGCCCCGCTCCCGGTGACCGTGCACCCGAGGGTCGTCCGTGACGTCGTACCGCTTCACATAGGCGCCCAGGAAGGCCTGCAGTGTGGCGACCGCGGGGATGGCGATCAGCGCGCCCACCGCACCGAGGAGCGCGGTGCCCGCGACGACCGACCCGAAGGCGACCGCGGGGTGGATGTCGACGGTCTTCGCGGTCAGCTTGGGCTGCAGCACATAGTTCTCGAACTGCTGGTAGATCACGACGAAGATCAGCACCCACAGCGCGTACCAGGGATCGACCGTGAAGGCGATCAGCATCGGCAGGGCGCCCGCGAGATAGGTGCCGATCGTGGGGATGAACTGCGAGACCAGGCCCACCCAGACGGCGAGCACGGGCGCGTAGGGCACGCCCAGGGATTCCAGCAGGATGTAGTGCGCGACCCCTGAGATGAGCGCCATCAGTCCGCGTGAGTACAGATAACCGCCGGTCTTGTCCACGGCGATCTCCCACGCGCGCAGGACCTCCGCCTGCCGGGCGGGCGGCAGTACGGAGCACAGCGCGCGGCGCAGCCTCGGCCCGTCCGCGGCGAAGTAGAAGGAGAACAGCGTGATCGTCAGCAGCTGGAAGAGGCCTCCGAGCACCTGGGTGGAGACGTCCAGGACACCGGTGGCACTGTTCTGGACGTAGTTGCGCAGCCAGTCGGAGCGGAGCAGTCCCTCCTGGACGTCGACCCGCTTCAGGTCGGTGTTGAAATGCGCGTTGACCCAGTTGATGACGGAGTCGAGGTAGTTCGGGAAGTCCTCGACGATCTTGATGATCTGGCCCGCGAGCATGGAGCCGAGCAGCGTGACGAATCCGGCGGCGAAGATCAACAGGCCGAGGAAGACCAGGAAGGTGGCCAGGCCTCTACGCATGCCGTACGAAGCCATCCGGCTCACCGCGGGCTCGATGGCGAGCGCGAGGAAGAACGCGATGAGGATGTTGATCAGCAAGCCGGTGAGCTCGTGGAACGCCCAACTGCCCAGCTGGAACACGGCGATGAGCGCGAGTGCGAGCACCATGGCGCGCGGCAGCCAGCGCGGCATGCGCCCGCCCTGCGCGGCGGCGTCCCCGGCCGGGGGGCCGGCGGGCGGCGTCGTGCCGAACGGTGATGCCTGCTGGGCGACCTGATCGGTCTCGTCTGTCGGGGCCACGGAGCAAGTCTCGCCCACGCCACCGACAATCGGGCCCCCGCCCCGGATCTTCGTGCTCCGTCAGCGGTTTTCGTACGGAACGTCCACGGCCGCGCACACCACGCGCCACACGTCCTTGGCCTCCCAGCCGGCGTTGAGCGCCTCGTGCACGGTCCGCCCGCCCAGCTCCGTCATCACGTGATCGCGCGCGAAGGTGTCGGCGTACTCCGTACCGAAGTGATCCGCCATCCGCTGCCAGAAGACCGTCAACCGCATGACTCCAGTATCCCGCTCCTGAGGGTGGGCCCTTGCCGGGACCGCTTGTGGAGACCGCTTTCCGTCCTACGGTCTGACCCATGGCCGAATCCGGAGCATCCCCACTCCCCCCGACGCCCCCGGCGCACTCCCCGCTCTCGCGCGCCGAGCACTTCATCTGGCTCACTGCGCGCGTGCTGGAGCAGCGCCGCTTCGAGTACCACTTCCTGAACAGCGACGTCGGCGGCGCCGACGCGGTGGAGACCGCGCTGGCCGCCTACCGCAATGAAGACGACGGCTACGGTCACGCGTTGGAACCCGATCTGCGCGGCCCGGTCAGCCAGCCGCTGCACACCGGGCACGCGCTGCGCGTGCTCGACTCGATCGGGCGCTGCGGCGGACAGCGCGTGGAGCGTGTGTGCCGCTATCTGACCTCCGTCTCGACGCCGGACGGCGCGCTGCCGGCGATCCATCCCAGCCAGCGCGGCTATCCGACGGCTCCCTTCGTGCCGGTCGTCGACAACCCACCGAGCGAACTCCTCGCCACCGGGCCGGTGGTGGGCCTGCTGCACCGCAACGAGGTGTGGCACGCCTGGCTGTTCCGGGCGACCGACTTCTGCTGGCAGGCGATCGAGTCCCTGGAGAAGTCCCACCCGTACGAGATCGAGGCCGCCGTGACCTTCCTGGACTCCGCACCCGACCGCCCGCGCGCGGAGGCGGCCGCCGACCGGCTGGGCCGCCTGGTACGCGAACACCGGCTCGCGGCGCTGGACCCGGAGCGCCTCGACGCGTTCCCCGTAGCGCCCGGCTACGCGCCCGGTGAGCGGCATTTCCCGCACGACTACGCGAAGACCCCGGGCTCACTCGCGCGCGCGTGGTTCACCGACGAGGAAATGACGCGCTCGCTCGACCACTTGGCGAACGAGCAGGAGGAGGACGGCGGCTGGCCGATCCGCTGGCGCCAGTGGGCGCCGGGCACCGCCCTGGAGTGCCGCCCCATCGTGACGATCGAGGCGCTGCGCACGCTGAGGGCGTACGGACGGCCCATCGGCTGACCCTGCGGGTGCCGTGACGGACGACGGGCGTACGGCCCGGCCGCGGGCCCACGTGTCCTGGGCACCCCTGAGGAACAGCGCCGCACGTCAGCCCGTGATCGCCCGCACCCCCGCCGTCACCACCACGGCCGCGGCGACCACGAGCAGGAAGGGGGCCCGCAGGATCAGTGCGACGGCGGCCGCGGCGAGCCCCGCGGCTTTCGCGTCCACCACCAGGACGTGCCCGTCGGCGAAGGTCTGTTGGGCCGTGAGGGCGGCTAGGAGGGCAACGGGCAGCAGGGCGGCGAGGCGCTGGACGAGTGGCCGCTCCAGTACCCCGGCGGGGATCAGCAGGCCGATGAGCTTGACGACATAGCAGCCGACGGCGGTCGCGCCGATCGCGATCCAGATGCTCATCGGTCCCCCCTTGGTGCCTCGTCGGCGGTCCTCGCACTGCGGCGGCCCTCTACGTAGAGGGCCGCCGGAGCGGCGAGCGCGGCCACCAGGACGGGGACTCCGGCGGGCAGCACGGGCAGCAGACCGAGGCCCAGGAGGACCGCGACACCCGCGACCGCACGCTCCGTAGTGGTCTTCAGCATCGGCGCGAGGAGCGCGAGGAAGACGGCGGGCCCTGCGGCGTCCAGTCCCCACGCATCGGTGTCGCCGATGGCCTCGGCCCCGACGGCGCCGAGCAGCGTGGTGAGGTTCCACAGCACGTAGAGGGTGAGTCCGGTGACCGTGAACCCGATGCGGACGCTGCGGCGGGTGGGCTGGGCGAGGGCGACGGCTGTGGTCTCGTCGATGACCCACTGCGCGGCGAACGGGCGCACCGCGCGCGGGAGGGCCAGCAGTTGCGACAGCCGCAGTCCGTAGAACGCGTTGCGCACTCCGAGGAAGAAGGCGCCCGCGGCAGCCGTGAGCGGGTTGCCCCCGGCCGCGAGGGCGCCCACGAGCGCGAACTGTGAGGCGCCGGTGAACACCAGCAGGCTGAGCGCGCAGGTCTGCAGCAGCGTGAGCCCGCTGCCCGCCGAGGTCACCCCGAAGGCGAAGCCGGACAGGCCGACGGCGACCCCGACTCCCAGGGCGTCCCGGACGACGGCTGCGTCGGGTTTTCCACCGTCTTCTTTACGTATGTCTGCGAGAGCTGTCTGTTCTGCCACGCCTTGGACGGTAGGAGCAGTCGCCCTTCGCCGTCTTGTACGTTCTTGCGCTCACGCTGGTAGGCGCCCGGGGGGACGCCCACGATCCGGGTGAAGTGACGGTTGAGGTGTGGCTGGTCGGTGAAACCGACGGCGACGGCCGCCTCGGCGGGCGCGGAACCGGTGTCCAGGAGGTGGCGGGCCCGGCGTACGCGGGCGTCGGTCAGCCAGGTGTGGGGCGGCATCCCGTAGGCATCGCGGAACGCTCGCAGCAGCGCGAACGGGCTGGTGCCGAGTTCGGTGGCGAGCAGCTCCAGAGTCGGGGGCTCGGCCATCCGCTCGTCCAGCACGGCACGCGCGCGTGCCGCGACATGAGTACCGGCGGTGCGCACGGCCCGCTGCGGCAGCGGGCCTCCGTTCAGGCGCAGCAGCCGGGTCACTGCCACCCGCAGCAGGGTGTCGGCCGCGAGCGCGTTGCCCTCCTCCGCGGCCCTGAGCACCTGGTGGACGAGACCTGCGGCGTACGGGTCGTCGAGCACGGGACTGCTGAATCCGGGAGTACCGCGGATCGTGGTGGTCTCGGCGGCGATCTCGGCCACCAGTTCCGGCGACGGGTACACCGCCCCGTACCGCCAGCCCTCGGGGACGCCGGCGCGGCCGGTGTGCGGGGTGTCGGGGTTGACCAGCGCCAGGGTGCCCGGGCCCGCGTACTGGTCGGCGCCGCCGTGGTGGAAGACCTCGACGCCGTCGGCGATGGCGGCGATGACGAAGTTCTCGTGGGTGTGCCGCACGAAGATCTTCTCGACGTATCGGGCACGCAGCAGATCGACACCGGGCAGTTCCGCGTACTGCCAGTGCCGCGCCCGCTCCGCCGAAGCCGCCATGCCCCCATTCTGCGTCAGCGGGTCGCACGGGTGCGTCGGGTCCAGCGGCGCCCCACGGAAAGGACCGCCACGAGCACCTCGCGAACACATTTCAGCAGGTCAGAGCGCTTGTCAGTGGCTGGGTGCAGGATGGACGCATGGTCAGCTCCACGCACCGAGCCCTCGACGGCTTCTCCCCCGCGACCCGCGGCTGGTTCACGGGGGCCTTCTCCGCGCCCACCGCGGCCCAGGCCGGGGCGTGGGCGGCCATCGGTGCGGGCTCGGACGTCCTTGTCGTCGCCCCGACCGGTTCCGGCAAGACCCTGGCCGCGTTCCTCGCCGCGCTCGACCAGCTGGCCTCGGCCCCGCCGCCGGCCGACCCCAAGAAGCGCTGCCGGGTGCTGTACGTGTCACCGCTCAAGGCCCTCGCGGTGGACGTGGAGCGGAACCTGCGCAGCCCGCTGACCGGCATCCGGCAGGAGTCGGTTCGGCTCGGGCTGCCCGAGCCCGAGGTGAAGGTGGGCATCCGCTCCGGCGACACCCCGCCCGCCGAGCGCCGTGCTCTGGCCACCCGCCCCCCGGACATCCTGATCACCACTCCCGAGTCGCTGTTCCTGATGCTCACATCGGCCACGCGCGACGCACTCACGGGCATCGAGACGGTGATCCTGGACGAGGTGCACGCCGTCGCGGGCACCAAGCGCGGCGCTCACCTCGCACTCACCCTGGAGCGCCTCGACGAGCTGCTGCCCAAGCCGGCACGCCGCATCGGTCTCTCCGCCACCGTGCGCCCGGTGGACGAGGTCGCGCGCTATCTCTCGCCCCAGCGCAAGGTGGAGATCGTCCAGCCGCCCTCCGGCAAGGAGTTCGACCTCTCGGTGGTCGTCCCGGTCGAGGACCTGGGCGAACTGGGCGGCTCCCCGGTCGCCGACGGCAATGAGGGAGCCGAGAAGCCCTCCATCTGGCCGCACGTCGAGGAGCGGATCACCGACCTCGTCCAGGCCCACCGCTCGACGATCGTGTTCGCCAACTCCCGCCGCCTGGCGGAGCGACTCTGCAACCGGCTCAACGAGATCGCGTACGAGAGGGCGACCGGCCGGCCCCTGGAGGAGGCCCACTCCCCGGCCCAGCTGATGGGCGGCTCGGGCGCCGCCCAGGGCGCCCCGCCGGTGATCGCCCGCGCCCACCACGGCTCGGTCTCCAAGGAGCAGCGGGCCCTCGTCGAAGAGGACCTCAAGGCGGGCCGTCTGCCCGCCGTGGTCGCCACCTCCAGCCTCGAACTCGGCATCGACATGGGCGCGGTGGACCTCGTCATCCAGGTCGAGTCACCGCCGTCCGTGGCCTCCGGACTCCAGCGCGTGGGCCGCGCCGGCCACCAGGTGGGGGCGATCTCCACCGGCGTCGTCTTCCCCAAGTACCGGGGCGACCTCGTGCAGGCCGCCGTGGTCACCGAGCGGATGCGCACCGGCTCCATCGAATCCCTCCGGGTCCCGGCCAACCCCCTGGACGTGCTGGCCCAGCAGATCGTCGCGATGACCGCCCTCGACACCTGGCAGGTCGACGACCTGCTCGCCACGGTCCGCCGGGCGGCCCCGTTCGCATCGCTCCCGGAGTCGGCGTTCACGGCCGTGCTCGACATGCTCGCGGGCCGCTATCCGTCCGACGCCTTCGCGGAGTTGCGGCCCCGGGTCGTGTGGGACCGCATCACCGGTACGGTCACCGGGCGCCCCGGCGCGCAGCGCCTCGCCGTCACCTCCGGGGGCACGATTCCCGACCGCGGGCTTTTCGGGGTCTTCCTCGCGGGAGCCGACCCCAAGAAGGGGGGCGGCAGGGTCGGCGAACTCGACGAGGAGATGGTCTACGAGTCCCGTGTGGGCGATGTCTTCACGCTGGGCACCAGCTCCTGGCGCATCGAGGACATCACGCGCGACCGCGTCCTGGTCTCCCCCGCACCCGGCGTTCCCGGCAGGCTCCCCTTCTGGAAGGGCGACCAGCTCGGCCGCCCACTCGAACTGGGCCGCGCGGTCGGCGCGTTCCTCCGCGAGGTGGGCTCCCTCCCCAAGGAGGACGCCCGGCTCCGGCTGCTCACCGCGGGACTGGACACCTGGGCAGCGGACAACGTGCTCTCGTACCTCGCCGAACAGCGCGAGGCGTGCGGTCACATCCCGGACGACCGCACCATCGTCGTCGAGCGTTTCCGCGACGAGCTGGGCGACTGGCGGGTCGTCGTGCACTCCCCCTTCGGTGCCCAGGTCCACGCCCCCTGGGCCCTCGCACTCGGCGCCAAGCTCTCCGAGCGTTACGGCATGGACGCCCAGGTCATGCACGCGGACGACGGCATCGTGCTGCGGCTGCCCGACGCCGACCTGATGGGCCTCGACCTGCTCGACCAGGCGCCCAGCAAGGCGGGCACCGAGTACGACGCCGAGCAGGCGCCCGTCGGCGCCGCGGACGTCGCCTTCGACAAGGGCGACGTCAACCAGATCGTCACCGACCAGGTGGGCGGCTCGGCACTGTTCGCGTCCCGTTTCCGCGAGTGCGCGGCCCGGGCACTGCTGCTGCCGCGCCGCAGCCCCGGAAAGCGCACCCCGCTGTGGCAGCAGCGGCAGCGCGCCGCCCAACTGCTCGAAGTGGCGAGCGAGTACGGCTCGTTCCCGATCGTCCTGGAGGCCGTTCGCGAATGCCTCCAGGACGTCTTCGACGTCCCTGGCCTCACAGAGCTGATGGGCGACATCGAGTCCCGCAAGGTGCGCCTGGTCGAGGTCACCACCCCGGAACCCTCGCCTTTCGCCCGCTCCCTGCTCTTCGGATACGTCGCCCAGTTCCTGTACGAAGGCGACTCCCCCCTCGCCGAGCGGCGCGCCGCCGCGCTGTCCCTGGACTCACGGCTCCTCGCCGAACTCCTCGGGCAGGCCGAGCTGCGCGAGCTGCTCGACGCCGATGTCCTGGCCGAACTTGAGCGGGAAGTCCAATGGCTCACCGAGGACCGCCGGGTCAAGGACGCCGAAGGCGTCGCCGACCTGCTGCGCCTGCTCGGCCCACTCACGGACGCCGAGCTGGCCGAGCGCGGCGCCGGGCCGCAGTGGGCCCAGGAGTTGGCCGCCTCGCGCCGCGCCATCCGGGTCCGGATCGCCGGGGCGGACCACTGGGCCGCGATCGAGGACGCGGGCCGGCTGCGTGACGCACTCGGGACAGCCCTGCCCGTCGGTGTCCCGGAGGCCTTCACCGAGCCGGTCAAGGACCCGCTCGGCGACCTCCTCGCGCGGTACGCGCGCACCCACGGCCCGTTCACGTCGACGACGGCCGCCGCCCGCTTCGGGCTCGGCACGGCCGTCACCGACGGCGCCCTGCATCGGCTCGCCGCGGCCGGACGCGTCGTACAAGGGGAGTTCCACCCGGCGGGCATCGGTCAGGAGTGGTGTGACGCGGCGGTACTGCGCAGACTGCGGCGCCGTTCGCTCGCGGCGCTGCGCCATGAACTGGAGCCGGTGCCGCCCGCCGCGCTGGCGCAGTTCCTGCCCCAGTGGCAGCACATCGGCAGCGGGCACGGGCTGCGCGGCATCGACGGACTGGTGCGCGCCATCGAGCAGTTGCAGGGCGCGTCCGTTCCCGCGTCCGCGTTGGAGAAGCTCGTCCTGCCGTCCCGGGTCACCGGTTACGCCCCCGCGCTGCTCGACGAACTCACCGCCGCCGGAGAGGTGGTCTGGGCCGGGGCCGGGTCACTGCCGGGCAAGGACGGCTGGGTCTCGCTGTACCTGGCGGACGCGGCTCCGCTGCTCCTGCCCTCCCCGCACCCCCTGGAGACGACCGCGCTCCACCAATCCATCCTGGACACCCTCTCCGGGGGATACGGCCTCTTCTTCCGCCAGATCGCCGACCAGGTCCGCGCGACCACGCATCCCGACGTCACCGACCCTCAACTCGCCGACGCGGTCTGGGACCTGGCCTGGTCCGGACGGCTCACGAACGACACGCTCGCGCCCATGCGCTCCCTGCTCGGCTCGGGCCGCACCGCCGGGTCCACCGCCCACCGCGCCAAGCGCTCGATCCCGCGCGGCCGCTACGGCTCCCTGACCGGCGCCGCCCGACCCCAGTCCCGTACCGGCCCGCCGACCGTGGCAGGCCGCTGGTCCCTGCTCCCCGACCGCGAGCCCGACCCCACCGTGCGCGCCCACGCCCTGGCCCGTACCCTGCTCGACCGGCACGGCGTGGTGACCCGGGGCGCGGTCGCCGCGGAGGGCATCGAGGGCGGCTTCTCCGCGATCTACCGCATCCTGTCCGCCTTCGAGGACAGCGGCCAGGCACGCCGCGGCTATGTGGTCGAAGGACTCGGCGCGGCCCAGTTCGCGATGGACGGCGCGGTGGACCGCCTGCGCGCGGCGGCGAACGCCCGCGACCGGGGCGAAGCCCTGTCCGAACCGGACCTCTCGAACGGTTTCCCCGTCCAGTACGGCTTCCCGGGCGACCGCGGAACCGCGAGTTCATCGAGCCTCCCGGTCGACGGCGACTCCTCGAGTAGCCCGGGTTTCCTAAGGGCGCATGGCACCGCCGACGCCTCGGACCTCCCCGGCCGCCGCACCTCCGCGGGCATCCCGGACTTCCCGGACGATCCCGGTTCCCCGCGCACCCCCGGCTTCCCGGACGACGCCGACCACGACTCCGGCTTCCCCCACGGCCTCGACCCCAGCGACCCGCTCAGCTTCGCCAGCAGTCCCGGCGATCCGGGCGACCTCGGCGGCCCAGGAGACTTCGACACGGCAAGCTCCCCCGCCTTCCCGGACGCCTCCGGTCTCGCCGACGACCACCACGGCTTCTCCGCCGACTCGGCCGACTCCGCCTTCCCAACCCGCTCCACCTCCCCGTACGGCTCCGGATTCCCGAGTACCACCGGCCATTCGGGCAACCGCATCCGCGGCCGCGCGACCACCCAAGCCGTCGTCCTGGCCGCCGCCGACCCCGCCAACGCATACGGCGCGGCCCTCCCCTGGCCCGAGCCCCCGACCGGCGCGGGACACAAGCCCGGCCGGAAAGCCGGCTCCCTGGTCGTGCTCGTAGAAGGCGAGCTGACGCTCTACATGGAGCGTGGCGGCAAGACCCTGCTGGCCTGGCCCTCCGACCCGGAAGGCACCATCACGCAGGACGCCCGTCTGCGGACCGCCGCTGAGACCCTCGCCGAGGCGGCCCGCGCCGGCTCGCTGGGCACGGTCACGGTGGAACGCGTCAACGGCGCCTCCGCCCTGACCTCCCCCTTCGGCACACTCCTGGAAGGAGCGGGCTTCATCGCGACCCCCCGCGGACTGCGCCTGCGCGCGTAAACGCCCTCCAAGAGGCACGGCCACTCCCCAGAAACCTGGGCCGGCACCGAGCGATCCGACACCCTCAGAGCCCCGGGACACCCGGCCACCCCAGTGCATCACCGAGGCATCTGCGAGGCACCGCCAAGTCCCCCACCCCCGACATGCCACCCTGGACCCATGCCCGAAGGAGACACCGTCTGGCAAGCCGCGAGGCGACTGCACCTCGCCCTCGCCGGCAAAGTGCTGATCCGCTCAGACCTACGGGTGCCGAGGTACGCGACCGCCGACCTCACCGGCCGCACCGTCCTGGATGTGACCTCGCGCGGCAAGCACCTCCTCACCAGGATCGAGGGCGGGCTGACCCTGCACTCCCATCTGCGGATGGACGGCTCATGGAAGGTGTACGCGAACGGGCAACGCTGGAGCGGCGGCCCGGCCCACCAGATCCGGGCCGTCCTCGGCACCGCGGACCGCACGGCCGTCGGCTACCGGCTCCCCGTACTGGAGTTGCTCCGCACCACCGACGAGGACCGAGCCGTGGGCCATCTCGGCCCCGACCTCCTGGGCCCGGACTGGGACCCTGACAGGGCTCTGGAAAACCTGCTGCGCGACCCGGCCCGCTCCCTCGGCGAAGCCCTGCTCGACCAGCGCAATCTCGCCGGCATCGGCAACGTCTACAAGAGTGAGCTGTGCTTCCTCCTCGGCGTCACCCCCTGGCTCCCCATCGGCGCTCTCCCCGCCGACCGCGCCGCCCACCTGCCCGCCCTCGCCAAGAAGCTCCTCGAATCCAACCGCGACCGCCCTGCCCGCAACACCACGGGCCTCGGCGCCCGGGGACACAGCGCCACGGGGCGCGACCAGAACCTCTTCGTGTACGGCCGCGCACCCCGCCCCTGCCTGCGCTGCCACACCCCGATCCGCGCGGCCGACCAGGGTGACGGCTCCCGCGAGCGCCCCACCTACTGGTGCCCGACGTGCCAAGCGGGCCCCACCCCGCCATCGGGCACCGCCAAACCCCGCACGAGTCCTCGACGTACAGCCAATTGACGACCCGTCAGAAACCCTCGTACCGTCCCTTCATGCCCCTCAAGGCGTACGACCTCACCGGACGCACCGCATTCGTCACCGGCGCCGCCAGCGGCATCGGCCGCGCTTGTGCCGTACTGCTCGCGGAGGCGGGTGCCACCGTCCACTGCGCGGACCGCGACGCGCAGGGCCTGCATGAGACAGCGACCCTGATCAAGGGTCAGGGCGGCGCCGCCCACACCCACCCGCTCGACGTCACCGACCGGGACCAGCTCAGGCAGGCGGTCAGATCCTGCGAACGCGTCGACGTCATGGCGGCGGTCGCCGGGATCATGCACAGCAGCCCGGTCCTGGAGACCAGGGACGAGGACCTCGACCGCGTACTGAGCGTCAACTTCAAGGGCGTGCTGTACGCCTGCCAGGAAGCGGCCCGCGCGATGATCGAGGCCGGTACTCGCGGCAGCATCATCACGATGGCCTCGGGCGCCGTCGACACGGGCGGCCCGGGCCTGCTCTGCTACGGCGCGGCGAAGGCGGCGGTCGTCCAGTTGACGAAGACGCTGGCGACGGAGATCGGCCCGCACGGCATCCGCGTCAACGCGGTGGCGCCCGGCTGGATCCGCACACCGATGACCGACCGGCACGACGGGGAGGAGCAGGCACACACCGAGGCGTTCATGGCCCGACTGTCCCCCCTCGGCCGCGTCGGCGAACCGGAGGACATCGCCCACGCCGTGCTGCACCTCGCCTCCGACGCCTCGGCGTTCACCACAGGCCAGATCCTCCGCCCCAACGGCGGCGTGGCGATGCCTTGGTAGCCCGCACACAGAAAACTGGCAAGACACCTCACCGCACACCCGGCGCACGCATCTCGCGCGCCCCGCGCTCCCGACGAGCCCTGCGCCCCCGCCACGTCTCCCGCCACCGATCGGACCCAACGGCCCCCGCAGCCCGCGCCTTCGCCACACAGTGCACCGGCAGCAGGCTCAGCCCCCATCCGCCGGCCGCGACCGCCCCCTCCAGAACCCCAGCATCAGGCACCAGCGCGAGCCGGAGCACGCTCCACCACCACAGCCCGCCAAGCCCCAGAACCGCCCCCCAGCGCACTATCCGCCCCGCCATGTCCAACACCTCCAGCCGGACGCTAGAACACCACCCTCACGCCCGACAGGGCGCATCAGCAGCACACAGGCGCACCCCGAGCCACCGCGACGGACGGGTCACCGGTTCTCCGCCTGGACGTTCTCCGCCTGGAACATCCAATGGTGCTTCTCCAGGTCCGCCGTGATCCCGATGAAGATGTCCTGGCTCACCGGATCCGGGTCGGCGGTCGCCGCCACCCGTTCCCGCATCCGCGTGATCACCGCTCCGAGCGCGTCCACCAGCGCCCCCACGGCGTCGGTGTCCTTGACCCAGCCCTCGGGCGTCCAGCCGATGCCACTGCTGGAGGCCACGGTCGCGGCCCGCCCGTCGGGCGAGACGCCCAGCGTCGAGGCACGCTCCGCCACGGTGTCGGAGTGCAGGCGGGCGGTGTCCACGACCTCGTCGAGCTGGAGATGGACGGAGCGGAAACGCGGTCCGACCACGTTCCAGTGGATCTGCTTCGCCACGAGGGAGAGGTCGACCAAGTCGACCAGTGCGCCCTGCAATGCCTCGGACACGGTCTTCAGGTCCGCGTCGGACAACGAGCTCTTGACGACGTACATCAGAATCCTCCGATTGCTTACGACCTCACCAACCATTACATATATGGCCAATTTGGGTCACTCGGAGGAAAGCGAAAGCCCCGGCCGCTACCTCCAGGTCTCCCTGAAGGCCCCGACCGGGGCTTTACACACGCGTTCTCAGTTCATGAGCGTCAGGCGGCGACGACGTCGACAGCCTCCGCAGGCGCCTTGATCGTGACCCGTTCCGGTGGCACACCGGTCACCGAGACGGAATTGAGCATCGGGCGACGCACCGGTGCGGGCACCGGTTCGGTGGCCGCAGCCGACTGTGCCAGCTCGGCGAGGGCGAGCTCGTCGCTCACTTCCCGCATGAGCTCGGACATCCGTACGTCCAACGCGTCGCAGATCGCGGAGAGCAGCTCGGAGGATGCCTCCTTCTGCCCCCGCTCCACCTCGGAGAGATAGCCGAGTGAGACTCGGGCGGACGAGGAGACTTCGCGCAGAGTACGGCCCTGGCGCTGGCGCTGCCGACGCAGCACGTCACCAAGCAGGCGACGGAGCAGAATCATCGGTGGCTCCCTCCTCGGACCGCGTAGCCGCATCCTTCACGCCCCACCGTACCGCCTTGCGCCGCGGCCGTGCGGGGAGCGATGTCGTGTTCACTCAGGGCTGCAAACATCAAAACCCCCCGTTCTGTTCCGTATCCTGTGCCCGCTCATTCCCGGTCTGTTCGCCCGCAAGCCCCTTCAGGAGCAGTGCGAGTACGCTCCGTGCACTCTCCATACGGATTTCCGCACGGCCGCCGTTCAACCGCAGCGGTACGACTTTCCCGCCACCAGTTGCATCGAATACCGCGTCCGGCGGTCCGACGACGGCCACGAAAACCGTCCCGACGGGCTGTCCGTCCTGGGGTTCGGGCCCTGCGACACCGGTCGTGGCGATCCCCCAGTCCGCGCCGAGGGCCTGCCGCACTCCGGCCGCCATCTGGGCCGCGACCTGCGGATCCACCGCACCGCGCTCGGCCAGCAGAGTGGCGTCGACACCGAGCAGTTCATGCTTGAGCTCGGTGGCGTACGCGGTCACGGAGCCCCGGAACGCCCGGGACGCCCCAGGCACCGCTGTGATCTCCGTCGCCACCAGGCCACCAGTCAGCGACTCGGCCACGGCGAGCGTCTCGCCCCTCACCGTGAGTAGTCGAAGCACTTCGGTGGCCAGGGAATTCACCGCTCCGCCTCCTGGGCGGCCGCCAGGCGCTCGGCGATTCCGCTCCTGCGGAGCACAATGGCCTGTCTCACATAGTCGAGCCCGGTGACCACGGTCAGGACGACCGCCACGGCCATCACCCACCACCGCAGGGTGGCCAGCGGCCCCGTCAGCGCCAGGACGTACATCCCGACCGCCGTGCCCTGAACCAGCGTCTTCAGCTTGCCGCCGCGGCTCGCCGGGATGACCCCGTAACGGATCACCACGAAACGCAGCAGGGTGATCCCGAGCTCACGCCCGAGGATCACCCCCGTCACCCACCACGGCAGATCGCCGAGATAGGACAGACAGATCAGCGCCGCACCCATGATCGCCTTGTCGGCGATGGGGTCGGCGATCTTCCCGAAGTCCGTGACGAGGTTGTACGTGCGCGCCAGATGACCGTCGAAGATGTCGGTGATCATGGCGACGGCGAAGGCCGCCCAGGCCCACGCGCGCATGGCGGGGTCGTACCCGCCGTCGGCCAGCATCAGGGCCACGAAGCCGGGCACGAGGACGAGCCGGATCATGGTCAGGATGTTGGCGATGTTCCAGAGGCTGGCCTGGTTGACGGCCGCAGCGCCCAGCTTCCCGGCCCGCACCGGCTTCGCGCCCCCCGGAGCGCCGGGAGCGCCCGCCGCACCTTTCGTGCTGGGGGAGCCGCCCGCCGCGGATGCCGGGACTCCGGTCATCTGCCCGCCTCCTCAGTACACGGGAGCGAGCCCAGGAGCGGCTCGGCCACCAGGTCGACACCTTCCGTACCGACCACCTTGGCCTCGACGATACGGCCGACCGTCAAACCTTCGCCGCTCGTGAACAGCACCTGGCCGTCGGTCTCGGGCGCCTGGTGCTCGGCACGCCCGAAGGCGCCTTCCGCCGAGTCGACCGACTCCACAAGGACGTACACGGTCTCCCCGACGCGCTCCTCGGCCCGCTGCGAGACGAGCTCCTCGGCCAGCCGGGAGACGCGCGCGAGCCGCTCGGCGACGACGTCCTCGTCGAGCTTGTGCTCGTACGTCGCCGCCTCGGTGCCGTCCTCGTCCGAGTACCCGAAGACACCGATCGCGTCGAGCCGCGCACCGGTGAGGAAGCGCTCCAGCTCCGCGAGGTCGGCCTCGGTCTCGCCCGGGAAGCCCACGATGAAGTTGGACCGCACACCGGCCTGCGGGGCCTTGGAACGGATCGTGTCGAGCAGCTCCAGGAAGCGGTCGGTGTCACCGAAGCGCCGCATCGCGCGCAGCACGTCGGGCGCGGAGTGCTGGAAGGAGAGGTCGAAGTAGGGCGCGATGTTCGGCGTCGAGGTGAGGACGTCGATGAGTCCGGGGCGCATCTCGGCCGGCTGCAGGTAGCTGACCCGCACGCGCTCGATGCCGTCGATCTCCGCCAGCTCGGGCAGCATCGTCTCCAGGAGGCGGATGTCGCCGAGGTCCTTGCCGTACGAGGTGTTGTTCTCGGAGACCAGCATGACCTCCTTGACGCCCTGCTCGGCGAGCCAGCGGGTCTCGTTGAGCACGTCGCTCGGGCGGCGCGAGATGAACGAACCGCGGAAGGACGGGATGGCGCAGAAGGAGCAGCGCCGGTCGCAGCCCGAGGCGAGCTTCACCGAGGCGACGGGCGAGCCGTCGAGGCGGCGGCGCAGGGGCGCGCGGGGGCCGGACTCAGGAGCGACGCCCTCGGGGAGGTCCGAAGGAGCACCGTGGCCGGGAAGAGCCACCTCTTCGCCCGCGCTCTGCCGCTCGGCGGGGCTGATGGGCAGCAGCTTGCGACGGTCGCGCGGGGTGTGCGCGGCGTGGATGCCACCGTTCAGGATGGTCTGGAGGCGGTCGGAGATGTCGGCGTAGTCGTCGAAGCCGAGTACGCCGTCGGCCTCGGGCAGCGCCTCGGCGAGCTCCTTGCCGTACCGCTCGGCCATGCAGCCCACGGCCACGACGGCCTGGGTTCTGCCGTGGCCCTTGAGGTCATTGGCCTCAAGGAGGGCGTCGACGGAGTCCTTCTTGGCGGCTTCGACGAAGCCACAGGTGTTGACGACGGCTACGTCCGCGTCCTCGGCGTCCTCCACGAGTTGCCAGCCGTCCGCCTCCAAGCGGCCTGCGAGCTCCTCCGAGTCCACCTCGTTACGGGCGCAGCCAAGGGTGACGAGTGCGACGGTACGGCGTTCAGGCATGGGCTCAAGACTACTTCGTCCCGCTGACAGCCCACGTCGACGGGGTTGGCCGATCTTGGCCAACCCCGTGCCCGCATGTCCCTTGAGCCGCTTATCCGACCTCGGGGTCGCCCTTCGTGTACGTCAGGCGTTCGACCTGGCCGGGCTGGAACTCGTCCTTGATCTCCTTGCCGTTCACGTGCAGCTGGATGGCGCCCGCGTCGCCCAGCACGAGATCGATCTTCTCCTGGTCCTGGAAGGTCTTGGACTGGCCCTGCTCCAGGAGACCGTCGAAGAGCAGCCGCCCGTTGTGGTCCTTGGCGGAGATCCAGCTGCGCCCGTCGGGGGCGCTCACCTGGACGGTCACCTTGTCCTGCGGGGCGGCCGCGATGGCGCTGTCGGACGGCTTCGGGTCGGCGGGCTTGGTGACGGTCGGCTTGGGCGCGGGCTTGCTGGTGGTCGGCGTGGACCCTTCCGCGACCTGCGTCTTCGCGTCGCTCCCGCTGTCGCCGCCCTTGACCACGGTGAAACCGACGAAGCCGATCACCGCGACGATCGCGGCGACCATGGCGGCGGTCCAGTTCGGCCCGCGCCGCTCGGGACGGATACGTTCCGCCTCGAAGAGCGGAGCGGCCGGCGTGGGCGCGGGGCGACCGCCGTGCTCGGCGTCGTAGCGCGCGAGCAGCGGGGCCGGATCAATATGGACGGCGCGTGCCAGGGTCCGGATGTGACCGCGCGCGTAGACATCGCCACCGCAGGGGGCGAAGTCGTCCTGCTCGATCGAGTGCACGATGGCGATACGGACCCGGGTGGCATTGCTGACGTCATCGACCGTCAGCCCGGCTTCGACACGGGCCTGCCGCAGGGCACGGCCGATCGAAGGCTGCTCTGCCGCGCGGTCGTCTTCGAACGGACGCTCGTCTTCGGGGGGGTTGCCGTCGGGGGAATTGCCGATGGACACGGGGGCGCCTTTCGAGCGTGTAGCCACCTGTGCTGGAGGTTCAGTTTAGGGGGGGTACGAAAGGATGGGGCAACCGGGCGGTGGGACTTCTTACGCCATCAGAATGGCCGGTCATCCTGATGTTGGGACATGTACGTGTCCCCTCCCTCAACTTGACGTACGGCGAAGGGAAACGGTTGCCCACCGTTCCCTTACGGGTGAGTCACGTTCGGATACCCATCCATGGCGAACCCACTCGTACGGCGACCGACCTGTCCCGTTTCCCTACGCTTCAGCTTCCCCACGAATCACGGCGAGCACTCCATCCAGCTCATCGGCCTTCACAAGAACGTCACGCGCCTTGGAGCCCTCGCTCGGACCGACGATGCCGCGGGACTCCATGAGGTCCATCAGGCGGCCGGCCTTGGCGAAGCCGACGCGCAGCTTGCGCTGGAGCATCGAGGTGGACCCGAACTGGGTGGAGACGACCAGCTCGGCGGCCTGGCACAGCAGGTCGAGGTCGTCGCCGATGTCCTCGTCGATCTCCTTCTTCTGCTTGGTGCCCACCGTGACGTCGTCCCGGAAGACCGGCGCCATCTGGTCCTTGCAGTGCTGCACGATCAACGCGACCTCGCCCTCGGTCACGAAGGCGCCCTGCATACGGGTCGGCTTGTTGGCCCCCATCGGCAGGAACAGCCCGTCGCCCTTGCCGATCAGTTTCTCGGCGCCCGGCTGGTCGAGGATGACGCGGCTGTCGGCGAGCGAGGAGGTGGCGAAGGCGAGCCGGGACGGCACGTTCGCCTTGATCAGACCGGTGACGACATCGACGGACGGCCGCTGCGTGGCCAGCACCAGGTGGATACCGGCCGCACGCGCGAGCTGCGTGATGCGCACGATGGAGTCCTCGACGTCCCGCGGCGCGACCATCATCAGGTCCGCGAGCTCGTCGACGATCACCAGCAGATACGGGTACGGGCTCAGCTCGCGCTCACTGCCCTCGGGCAGCTTCACCTTGCCGTTCCTGATGGCCTCGTTGAAGTCGTCGATGTGCCGGAACCCGAACGCCGCGAGGTCGTCGTAGCGCAGATCCATCTCCCGTACGACCCACTGCAGCGCCTCGGCGGCCCGCTTCGGGTTGGTGATGATCGGCGTGATCAGGTGCGGGATGCCCTCGTACGCCGTCAGCTCGACGCGCTTGGGATCGACGAGGACCATGCGCACGTCCTCCGGGGTCGCGCGCACCATGACGGACGTGATCAGGCAGTTGATGCAGGACGATTTACCGGAACCCGTCGCTCCGGCCACCAGGACGTGCGGCATCTTCGCGAGGTTGGCCATCACATAGCCGCCCTCGACGTCCTTGCCGAGCGCGACCAGCATCGGGTGGTCGTCCTCGGCGGCGTCGGCCAGCCGCAGCACATCACCCAGGTTGACCATCTCGCGGTCGGTGTTCGGGATCTCGATGCCGACCGCCGACTTGCCGGGGATCGGGCTGATGATCCGGACGTCGGGGCTGGCGACGGCGTACGCGATGTTCTTGGCCAGCGCCGTGATCCGCTCGACCTTCACGGCGGGGCCGAGTTCGACCTCGTACCGGGTGACCGTCGGACCGCGCGTGAAGCCGGTGACGGCGGCGTCGACCTTGAACTCCATGAAGACGTTCGAGAGAGAGGCGACGACCGCGTCGTTGGCGGCGCTGCGCGTCTTGCCGGGGCCGCCGCGCTCCAGGAGGTCGAGCGACGGCAGGGAGTACGAGATGTCGCCGGAGAGCTGGAGCTGCTCCGCGCGCGGGGGCAGCTCACGGGGCGCGTCGGGCGCCGCCTTGGTGAGGTCGGGCACGACGGGCTCGACCTTGAGCATCTCCTGCTTGGGCCGCTTGGCCCCGGGAACGGCCTTGGCACGCGCGGCCGGCACCGGCGTCGTCTCCTCGTACCCGTCCCGCTCCACGCTGACGCCCTGCGTCAGATCGGCCACCAGCGGCGAGGGCGGCATCCCGTGCAGCACGGCCCCGTCGAGCGCGGCAGCGGCGGCCGCTGCGACGTCCACCGCGTCCATCGGCCGGTTCATGTCGGGCTGCTGCATGGCGGGCCGCCTGCGGCGCCCACGGCGCTTGCTGAGCGCCTCCTGCTCGGCGCTGTCGGGGTCGTACGCCTCAGGGGCGCGAGAGCGCCTCCGGGAGCCCGCAGGGAGCGCTTCGCGCCACTGCTCGTCGTAGCGCTCGTCGTCCTCCCCGAGGCCGTCCTCGTCCTCGTCGGCCTGGACGATGCCCAGCTTCTGGCCCAGCAGCCGCAGCCGCTGCGGAATCGCGTTGACCGGCGTCGCCGTGACGACGAGCAGGCCGAAGATCGTGAGCAGCACCAGCAGCGGCACCGCAAGGACGTCGCCCATCGTGTACGTCAGCGGGGTGGACGCGCCCCAGCCGATGAGCCCTCCGGCGTCCCTTATCGCCTGCATGCCGTCGCTGCGCGCGGGCGCCCCGCACGCGATGTGGACCTGGCCCAGCACGCCGATGACGAGGGCGGAAAGGCCGATCACGATGCGGCCGTTCGCCTCGGGCTTCTCGGGATGCCGGATGAGCCGGGCCGCGATGACGCCGAGCAGTATCGGGACCAGCAGGTCGAGGCGGCCGAAGGCACCGGTGACCAGCATCTCGACGAGATCGCCGACGGGGCCCTGCAGGTTGGACCAGGTTCCCGCCGCGGTGATCAGCGCGAGGCCGAGGAGCAACAACGCGACACCGTCCTTGCGGTGCGCCGGGTCGAGCCCCTTCGCTCCCCGCCCTATCCCGCGGAACATCGCCCCGACGGCGTGCGCGACCCCCAGCCAGAGGGCGCGGACGAGTTTGTACACACCCGCGGTCGGATTGGGTGCCGGGACGGGTGCGGGCTTCTTCGCCGCGGCCTTCTTGGCAGGCGCCTTCTTCGCGGCGGCCTTTTTCGCGGGGGCCTTCGTCGGAGCGGCCGCCTTCTTCGCGGGCGGCTTCTTGGCTGCGGACTGACGTGAGGCCATGTGTGTGAGGTTACCGGTGGAGACGACAGCGGACACGTGTGCCTACTGCTTCACCCGTTCGTGTCGCCCGGACCCGAGCCCGAAACTGACGCCGGTTCACCGGCCTTGCGCTGCTTGGCACACGAGGCCGCCCTGGTGGCGACACCCCGGGCCAGGGGTACGCCCACCCTCCGACCAGCCCGCTCAGTTCTGCGACGGCACCGAAGCCGCGCCACTCCCCGTACCCGGTTCCAGCGCGTCCAGCGCCCTGCGCAATCCCGTGAGTTTGCGTTCGAGATGGGCTGCGGTCGCCACCGCCGCCGCGTCGGCCGAGTCGTCGTCGAGCTGCTTGGACAGCGCCTCGGCCTGCTCCTCAACGGCCGCGAGCCGCGCGGAGAGTTCGGCGAGCAGCCCGGCGGGCTCCTTGGCCTCGCCCAGCGTCGCCTTGCCGCCACCCTCCAACTGGAGCCGCAGCAGCGCCGCCTGCTCCCGGAGTTGGCAGTTCTTCATGTAGAGCTCGACGAAGACGGAGACCTTCGCGCGCAGCACCCATGGGTCGAACGGCTTGGAGATGTAGTCCACCGCACCTGCCGCATACCCCCGGAAGGTGTGATGCGGGCCGTGGTTGATGGCGGTGAGGAAGATGATCGGGATGTCCCGGGTCCGTTCTCGCCGCTTGATGTGCGCGGCGGTTTCGAAACCGTCCATGCCCGGCATCTGGACGTCCAGCAAAATGACCGCGAAGTCGTCCGTGAGTAGCGCTTTGAGCGCTTCCTCCCCGGACGATGCCCGTACCAGTGTCTGATCGAGCGCGGAGAGGATCGCCTCCAACGCCAGCAGATTCTCCGGCCGGTCATCGACCAGAAGGATCTTGGCCTTCTGCACCATGGCCCGCCCTCCTCGCCCCGGCAGTGCACCGGGCGCCGCCCCAGGGGACGACTCCGTTGCGCCGCCCGTCCTTGTGCCGGTCATGGTAGCCGCACCCCGCCTGTCGCCACACCCTGTCACCGCGATGTCACTGTGCACGAAGCAGAAACGTAGCGGGAGACCAGAAGGTTCCCCGAATCCCGTACTTCTACACGGCGTCGGCCACAGTCAGTTATGCGAGAACGAGCGGCCGGACAAGAGAGCCGACGCGAGACCCGACAAGAGAATGTCACTGTTCACGCATCCACTGATCCATCACCGAGAGCAGATGATCGGGGTCGACCGGCTTGGTCACGTAGTCGGAAGCGCCCGACTCGATGGCCTTCTCCCGGTCGCCCTTCATCGCCTTCGCCGTGAGCGCGATGATCGGCAGCCCCGCGAACTGCGGCATCCGGCGAATCGCCGTCGTCGTCGCGTAACCGTCCATCTCCGGCATCATGATGTCCATCAGCACGACCGTCACATCGTCGTGCTGCTCCAGGACTTCGATGCCCTCACGCCCGTTCTCCGCGTACAGCACCGAGAGGCCGTGCTGCTCCAGCACGCTGGTCAGCGCGAACACGTTGCGGATGTCGTCGTCGACGATCAGCACCTTCTCGCCCTCGAACCGGATCCCGCGGCGCGGCTCCGGCGCCGTGTCCTGTCGGCCCCCGGGCATCCACTGATCCGGAGCCGCGCCCGAGGAGCCGTCCGGCTGCCCCGTCAGCGCGCTCGGCTGCTCAGCCGTGGACACCGTCCTGCGGCGCCGCCGGAAGAGCGCGGCGGGCCCGTTCTGGGTCTCCTGGTACGACTTCACCTCGGCCGGCGTCTCGATGCCGGCCCCGGCCAGCTCCGCCTCCGAGGCCAGCAACTCCCCGGCCTCCAGCGCCGGCGCGAGCTGCCCATAGCCCTGGGGCGGCAGTTCGCTGGGGTGCAGGGGCAAATACAGCGTGAACGTGGAGCCACGTCCGGGCTCGCTCTGCGCGTGGATCTCGCCGCCCAACAGCCGCGCGATCTCCCGCGAGATGGAGAGCCCCAGGCCCGTACCGCCGTACTTGCGGCTCGTCGTGCCGTCCGCCTGCTTGAAGGCCTCGAAAATCACCCTCATCTTGCTGGCCGCGATCCCGATGCCGGTGTCCGTCACGGAGAACGCGATCAGATCGGCGTCCGCGTCCCGCAGCGAACCCGCCTCCAGGAGCTGTTCCCGGATGGCCACCGGAACCTCCGCGCCGGCCGGCCTGATCACCAGCTCGACCGCTCCGGAGTCGGTGAACTTCACCGCGTTGGACAGCAGGTTGCGCAGCACCTGGAGGAGGCGCTGTTCGTCGGTGTGCAGCGTGGCGGGCAGTTCCGGCGATACGCGTACGGAGAAATCGAGGCCCTTCTCTGCCGTCAGCGGACGGAAAGTGGCCTCTACGTAGTCGACGAGTTGGACCAGCGCGATGCGGGTCGGCGACACGTCCATCTTGCCCGCCTCGACCTTCGACAGGTCGAGGATGTCGTTGATCAGCTGGAGCAGGTCCGAGCCCGCGCCATGGATCGTCTCGGCGAACTCGACCTGCTTCGGGGTGAGGTTCGAGTCCGCGTTGTCGGCGAGCAGCTTGGCCAGGATCAGCAGCGAGTTGAGCGGCGTACGCAGCTCGTGCGACATGTTCGCCAGGAACTCGCTCTTGTAGCGCATCGAGACGGCGAGTTGCTCGGCGCGCTCCTCCAGGACCTGCCGGGCCTCCTCGATCTCGGTGTTCTTGACCTCGATGTCGCGGTTCTGCTGGGCGAGCTGCTCGGCCTTCTCCTCCAGCTGGGCGTTGGAGTCCTGGAGTGCCTTCTGCCGGCTCTCCAGCTCGGCCGACCGCTCCTGGAGCTGCTCGGTCAGCTCCTGCGACTGCTTCAGCAGCACCTCCGTCTTGGTGTTGACGGAGATGGTGTTGACGCTCGTCGCGATCATCTCGGCGATCTGGTTGAGGAAGTCCTTCTGGATCTGCGTGAACGGCGTGAAGGACGCCAGCTCGATCACGCCGAGCACGGTCGCTTCGAAGAGCACCGGGAGGACGATCACCTGCGCCGGCGGCGCCTCGCCGAGCCCGGAGGAGATCTTCAGGTAACCGCTCGGAGCGTTCTCCACGAGGATCGTGCGCTTCTCCTTGGCGGCCGTCCCGATCAGCGCCTCACCGGGCCGGAACGACGTCGGCATGGAGCCCATCGAGTAGCCGTACGACCCGAGCATCCGCAGCTCGTACGCGTCCTCGTCCTCCGCCGTCGCGTCCTTGCCGTCGACCAGCGGCATGGAGAGGAAGAACGCGCCGTGCTGCGCGGCGACGACTGGAGTCAGCTCGCTCATGATCAGCGAGGCCACGTCGTCGAGGTCGCGGCGGCCCTGCATCAGGGCGGAGATGCGGGCGAGGTTGCCCTTGAGCCAGTCCTGCTCCTTGTTGGCGATGGTGGTGTCGCGCAGGTTGGCGATCATCTTGTTGATGTAGTCCTGCAGCTCCTGCATCTCGCCGGAGGCGTCCACATCGATCTTCAGGTTCAGGTCGCCGCGGGTCACCGCGGTCGCCACGCGCGCCATCGCGCGCACCTGCCGGGTGAGGTTCCCGGCCATCTCGTTCACGGACTCCGTGAGGTCGCGCCAGGTGCCGTCGACGTCCCGCACCCGCGCCTGGCCGCCCAGCTGGCCTTCCGTGCCCACCTCGCGGGCGACTCGGGTGACCTCCTCGGCGAAGGAGGACAGCTGGTCCACCATCGTGTTGATGGTGGTCTTGAGCTCCAGCATCTCGCCGCGCGCGTCGATGTCGATCTTCTTGGTCAGATCACCCTTCGCGATGGCCGTGGTGACCATCGCGATGTTGCGCACCTGACCGGTGAGGTTCGACGCCATGCCGTTCACGGACTCGGTGAGGTCCTTCCACGTGCCGGCGACCCCCGGTACGTGCGCCTGCCCGCCGAGGATGCCGTCCGTGCCCACCTCGCGGGCCACCTTGGTGACCTGGTCGGCGAACGAACTCAGCGTCTTCACCATCGTGTTGACGGTGTCGGCGAGCTGAGCGACCTCGCCGCTCGCCTCGACGGTGACCTTCTTGGTGAGGTCACCGTTGGCCACCGCGGTCGCGACCTGGGAGATGTTCCGCACCTGGCCGGTCAGGTTGTTGGCCATCAGGTTGACGTTGTCGGTGAGGTCCTTCCAGATGCCCGTGACGCCGGGCACCCGCGCCTGACCGCCCAGGTTGCCGTCCGTGCCCACCTCGCGGGCCACCCGGTTCACCTGCTCGGCGAAGTTCGAGAGCTGGTCGACCATCGTGTTGACGGTGGTGACGAGTTCGAGGATCTCGCCCTTCGCGTCAACGGTGATCTTCTTGGACAGGTCCCCCTTGGCGACCGCGGTGGTGACCTCGGAGATGTTCCGCACCTGGATGGTCAGGTTGTTCGCCATGAAGTTCACGGACTGCGTGAGGTCTTTCCAGGTCCCGGAGACGCCCTGCACCTCGGCCTGGCCGCCCAGGATGCCCTCCGTGCCCACCTCGCGGGCCACCCGCGTCACCTGGTCCGCGAAGCTCGACAGCTGGTCCACCATCGTGTTGATGGTGTTCTTCAGCTCCAGGATCTCACCGCGCGCGTCCACGTCGATCTTCTGCGACAGGTCACCCCGGGCCACCGCCGTGGAGACCTGGGCGACGTTCCGCACCTGCGCGGTGAGGTTGCCCGCCATGCTGTTCACGGAGTCGGTCAGATCGCGCCACACACCGGCGACACCGGGCACCTGTGCCTGCCCGCCGAGCCGCCCCTCCGTGCCCACCTCGCGCGCGACCCGGGTCACCTGGTCCGCGAAGGCGGAAAGCTGGTCGACCATCGTGTTGATGGTGTTCTTCAGCTCCAGGATCTCACCGCGCGCGTCCACGTCGATCTTCTGCGAGAGATCGCCGCGGGCCACCGCCGTGGTGACCTGGGCGATCTGCCGTACCTGCGAAGTGAGGTTCCCACCCATGAAGTTGACGGAGTCGGTGAGTTCCTTCCACGTACCGGATACGCCGTCCACCCGGGCCTGACCGCCGAGGCGGCCCTCGGTGCCCACGTCCCGGGCCATCCGCGTGACCTGGTCCGCGAACGAGGACAGCTGGTCCACCATGGTGTTCACGGTGTTCTTCAGCTGAAGCATCTCGCCGGATACATCGACGGTGACCTTCTGCGACAGATCACCGTTGGCGACCGCCGTCGTCACCTGCGCGATGTTGCGCACCTGACCGGTCAGGTTCTGGAACGCCGTGTTGACGGAGTCAGTGAGGTCCTTCCAAGTACCGGCCACACCCGGGACCTGCGCCTGGCCGCCCAGTTCACCCTCGACACCCACCTCACGCGCCACGCGCGTGACCTCGACACCGAACGAAGAGAGCTGGTCGACCATCGTGTTGACGGTGTTCTTCAGCTCCAGCATCTCGCCGGCGACCTCGACGCTGACCTTCTGCGACAGATCACCGTTGGCCACGGCCGTCGTCACCGCGGCGATGTCCCGCACCTGAGTGGTCAGGTTACGGAAGACCGTGTTCACCGAATCGGTGAGGTCCTTCCACGTCCCCGCCGCACCCGGCACGATCGCCTGCCCGCCGAGCCGCCCCTCGCCACCGACCTCGTTCGCCACGCGCGTGACCTCGTCGGCGAACGTCCGCAGCGTCTCGGTCATCTGGTTGATGGTCTCGGCGAGCTGCGCGACCTCACCGCGCGCGGAAACCGTCACCTTCTGTGACAGATCACCGCTGGCGACCGCCGTCGTGACCTGCGCGATCCCGCGCACCTGGGCCGTCAGATTCCCGGCCATAAGATTCACCGAATCAGTGAGGTCTTTCCACACACCCGCCACACCGGGCACCTTCGCCTGGCCGCCGAGCTCACCCTCCGTACCCACCTCGCGTGCGACTCGCGTCACCTCGGAGGAGAACGAAGAGAGCTGATCCACCATCGTGTTGACGGTTTCCTTCAGCTCCAGCATCTCGCCGGCCACATGAACCGTGACCTTCCGGGACAAGTCACCCTTGGCGACCGCCGTGGTCACGAGAGCGATGTCACGCACCTGAGCCGTCAGCCGGTACGCCATGGTGTTGACGGAATCCGTGAGATCTTTCCATGAACCGGACATACCGCGCACCCGGGCCTGCCCGCCCAGCTTGCCCTCGGTGCCCACCTCGCTGGCCACTCGCGTGACCTCGTCCGTGAACGTCGACAGCTGGTCGACCAGGTTGTTGACCGTGCGCCCGACCTTCAGGAACTCACCGCGCAGCGGGTGCCCGTTCCCGTCCGCCGCCTGCGCCCGCAGGTCCATCCGCGGCGACAGATCGCCCTCCGCCACCGCCGAAAGCACCCGGCCGACCTCGGAGACAGGTCGTACGAGATCGTCGACGAGCGCGTTCGAGGCGTCGATCGCGGCCGCCCAGGACCCCTCGGAGGCCCCCGATTCCAGCCGTTCCGTGAGCTTTCCCTCACGCCCGACCATGCGCCGCACCCGCGACAACTCACCCGTCAGATGCAGATTCCGGTCGGCCACCTCGTTGAAAACCGCCGCGATCTCGGACATCACGCCGTCGCCGGAGACCGTGAGCCGCTTGCGGAAGTTTCCGTCCCGCATCGACACCAGGGCCGCCATCAGGCGGTTCAGGGCAGCGGTATCCACCTCGGTGGTGCCGTTGCGCGGTGGGCGCTGGTTGTTCAGGGACCGTCCGCCTTTCGCGCGCGTCTCAGTGCCCCGCGTCGCTGCGCCAGACTCCACTGTGTCCCTCCCACAAGGGTCGACCATTACTGCTTGGCGTACTCGGGTACTACTGCTCGGCGTTCTGGAAGGCACTCACCCTGCCCGGACCTTCTCCTGAAGCTTGCCCAGTGTTTCACCATGCCTGAACCAGGCCATAACAGTTCGGCAGCTTCGCACACCGTCCGCACACCCTCAGGGCGGAAACAGTGCGACCGGCATCCGCATGGACGGCGAAGGTAAGTAACCTTGCATGCGGCTGTCCAGCGGCGCCGGTCCCGTCCGGCCTGGGCGGTGGCACGAGCACGAGCGGGCAGGCATCGGAGGGGCGCCGCACCATGACCACCGGACTGCATCCTGGGGGATCGCCCCAGGATCCCCGGCCGAAGGGGAACCACGCTCTGCCCCGGCAGGAGCGGGTCGGCCACGGAGCCTCGCATGCCGAAAACCGGACAAGGAGTTCTGTGATCACCGCGCGTGCGGCCGCCAGTTTCGATCCCGTGGGGCGATCGGTCGCGACCGCCCGCTCCTTCGTACGTGACACCCTCCAGGGCTGGGGCTTCGCCGACATCGTCGACGACGCCGTGGTCCTCACCAGTGAGCTGGTCACCAATGCCGTAGTACATGCGGGCACCTCCGCGGACGTCTTGTGTCTGCGCAGCGACGACGGCGTGCGCATCGAGGTGGCGGACCGCTACCCGGAACGTGAAATTCCACTCCAGGGAACGGCTGTCAACATGGGCAGCCCGGACAACGAGGGCGGCCGCGGCCTCCAGCTCTGCGCGGCCCTGGCAGGCCGCTGGGGCGTCGAGTACACGCCCACGCAGAAGCAGGTCTGGTTCCAGCTCGAACTCCCCGAGCGCGCGGTGGGCACGCGCACCGCGGGCCCGGCCCTCCCGGCCGACCTCCTCCCGCTCGCCGACGGCCGGGTACGCGTCGCGGTCGTCCAGATCGACCGGACCGGCGCGATCAACGCGTGGAACGAGGACGCGGAGGACCTCTTCGGCTACACGGCCGAACTGGTCATCGGCAAACCGCTCACCGACCTCGCCGCCTGGCCGCACACCCCGGGCACCAGCACCGGCATCGTCGAGGCCCTCCAACTCTCGCGCTGGGAAGGCACATACGGCATCCGCGGCGCCAACGGCCGGGTGACTCCCGTCTACGCCTCACACCTCCGGGTCCGTGACACGGGCGGCGAGCCCTCCACGGTCTGCCTCCTCGTACGGGACCACGAACGCGCCGTCCTCCAGACCCCGTTGCGCGTCTCGGCCACCGACACCACCACCAGCTCCGAGGGCCAGGCCTCCGACCCCTTCGAGGTCTTCATCGGCTCCCCGGCCCCCGACGACCTGGACGGCCTCCTTCAGCGCACGGTGGAGCGCGCCCGCGACATGCTCGACGGCGACTCCGCCTTCCTCCTCCTGGCCACCGACGACGAAACGGAGTTGGAGGTACGAGCCTCCACCGGCCTCCCCTCCGCCCGCCAGCGCTTCGCCCGCGTCCCCGTCGAAGCGGGCCCCGGGCGGTACGGCTCGGCCCGTATGCCCGCCGTACACGAGGACTTGACGGTCGTCCCCGGCGCCGTGCCCCTCTTGAGCGGCACCGGCATGCGCTCGGTCGTGACCGTTCCGCTGAAGGTCGAGGGCCGCCTCACCGGCTCGCTCGGAGTCGCCGCCGAGGGACAGGGCAGGTACTCGAACGAGGAGGCCCTGCGCCTCCAGTTCGCCGCCGACCGCATCGCGCTCGCGGTGGAATCCGCCCGCCTGGGCGAGCTGGAACGCCTACGACGCGGCTCGCTCTCCTTCCTCGTGGAGGCCTCCGACCTGCTCGCCGGCACCCTGGACCGCGACCAGACGCTGGCCCTCATGGCCCAGATGACGGTCCCGACGCTGGCCACCTGGTGCGCCGTCTACACCATTGCCGACCAGGCCTCCGACCCGTATCTCTCATACGTCCTGCACGAGGACGAGGAACGCATCGACGGCCTCAAGGCCTTGCTGTCGAAGATCGCCCCGCCGGACCCGGTCCCCACCCCGGGCGCCCGCGTCTGGTCGGCCCCCGCCGAGGCGGCCCACGAGGCAGCGCTGCGCACCTCCATGCGCAGCCTCGGCGAACGCGCGACGCTCAGCTCGGGCATCGGCACAACTCTCGCTACAGCCGCGGCAGTCGGCGGCGAAACGGTCGTGCTCCCCCTGGTGGCCCGCAACCGCGTCATCGGGATGCTGACGCTCGGCAAGCCCTCCGACGAGCACTTCCGCCAGGAAATCCTGGAACTCGCCGAGGACTTGAGCCGCAGGGCCGCCCTGGCACTCGACAACGCCCGCCTGTACTCGGAGCGCACGGCCATCAGCCAGTCCCTCCAGCGCAGCCTCCTGCCCCCGGAACTCCCCCACATCGAGGGCGTCGAGGTCGAGGTCATCTACCGAGCGGCCGGCGAGGGCAACGAGGTCGGCGGCGACTTCTACGACCTCTTCCCGATCCGCGACGGCGCGTACGGCTTCGCCATCGGCGACGTCTGCGGTACGGGTCCGGAGGCGGCGGCGGTCACAGGCCTGGCCCGGCACGCGCTCAGGCTGCTGGCCCGCGAGGGCTTCACCGGCCCGGCCGTCCTGGAGCGCCTGAACTCCGCGATCCTCGACGAGGGAGCCCGCAGCCGCTTCCTCACGCTCCTGTACGGCGAGTTGTGGCCCCAGGAGGACGGCTCGGCGCTCCTGAAGGTGGTCTGCGCCGGCCACCCCCTCCCGCTCCGCCTGCGCCAGGACGGCACGGTCGAACCGGCCGCCGAACCACAACCGCTGCTGGGCGTCATGGACGACCTGGAGCTCTACGAGCAGACCATCACGCTCGACCCGGGCGACGTGCTCCTCTGTGTCACGGACGGCGTCACGGAACGCCGCGAGGGCACCCGCATGCTCGGCGACGACGGCCTCATCGACGTCCTCACCACCTGCACAGGCCTTACAGCAGGCGCGGTGGCCGCCCGCATCATGCGGGCGGTCGAACGCTTCGCCTCCGACGCCCCGTCCGACGACATGGCGATTCTGGCGATGCGCGTTCCGGGCCTCCACAAGGACTGAGGCACGGCTTCCGCGAACGACAAAGGCCCCCGCCCGTAAGGGCGGAGGCCTTTTCTCTCTTGAGCCCCCCAACGGAATCGAACCGTTGACCTTCTCCTTACCATGGAGACGCTCTGCCGACTGAGCTAGGGGGGCCTGTCACCTTTTCGAGGTTTCCCTCGCGGCAACGAGATAGATCATACCCCGAACGGAAGCGTGTTCCCAACCTGTCCCGTACGCCCGTCCCGTTGGGTCAGACCGCGGGCTGCACCAGTCCGCCGAGCGCATTGCATGCGGAGACGATCCGCTGCATCTCCCGCTTCGTCAACGACGCGTCCACGGGCAGCACGAGTGTCTCGTCCGCGGCCCGCTCGGTCTCCGGAAGGCACACGTCCCGACGGAACCCGGCCATGCGGTGCACAGGCGTCTTCACCGGCACCCGGCCCTCAACTCCCCTGGCCCGCACGGCCCGTGCGAAGGCGTCGCGGTCCGGCCGCCCATTGCCCGGCACCCGCACGACGTACTGCTGGTACGTGTGCCCGTCGCCACCGTCCGGCGTCCGCACCCCGCGCAGCCGCGCGTCGAGATACGCGGCCCGCGCCCTACGCTGCGCGATCTCGTCGTACGGCGCCTCGGACTCACCCTGCTCCAGCACCAGAAGCCCGTGCCGCTGCCCGAGTTCCCGCAGCCGCACCATGTCCGCCGACCGCCCGAAGCGGTGTACGACGACGATGGCCGCCGTCCGCGGAGTCACGACGGCTTCGACCGCGTCGGCGTCCAGGCAGTACGTCATGGGGTCGATGTCGGCGAACGCGACCGTCGCACCGGCCTTGGCGGCGGCCTCGGCGACCTCGACATTCCCGAAGGCCGGCACGATGACCTCGTCACCGGCTCCGACGCCTGCGGCCCTGAGCATTGCGGCAGTACCCATGTAGCGGATGTTGGTCGCGCAACGTGAATTTCAAGTAACGCAAAACAAAAAAGAGCTGGTCCCTGAACCGAAGTTCAGGGACCAGCTCTCTAAATTTAGTTCGGCGGCGTCCTACTCTCCCACAGGGTCCCCCCTGCAGTACCATCGGCGCTGTGAGGCTTAGCTTCCGGGTTCGGAATGTAACCGGGCGTTTCCCTCACGCTATGACCACCGAAACACGGTGAAACTTCTCAAACCGGAGCCGTGGCATGGCTACAACGGTTGTTCGTGGTTTCAGAACCAACACAGTGGACGCGAGCAACTGAGGACAAGCCCTCGGCCTATTAGTACCAGTCAGCTTCGCCCATTACTGGGCTTCCACATCTGGCCTATCAACCCAGTCGTCTACTGGGAGCCTTAACCCCTCAAAGGGGGTGGGAATACTCATCTCGAAGCAGGCTTCCCGCTTAGATGCTTTCAGCGGTTATCCCTCCCGAACGTAGCCAACCAGCCATGCCCTTGGCAGGACAACTGGCACACCAGAGGTTCGTCCGTCCCGGTCCTCTCGTACTAGGGACAGCCCTTCTCAATATTCCTGCGCGCGCAGCGGATAGGGACCGAACTGTCTCACGACGTTCTAAACCCAGCTCGCGTACCGCTTTAATGGGCGAACAGCCCAACCCTTGGGACCGACTCCAGCCCCAGGATGCGACGAGCCGACATCGAGGTGCCAAACCATCCCGTCGATATGGACTCTTGGGGAAGATCAGCCTGTTATCCCCGGGGTACCTTTTATCCGTTGAGCGACGGCGCTTCCACAAGCCACCGCCGGATCACTAGTCCCGACTTTCGTCCCTGCTCGACCCGTCGGTCTCACAGTCAAGCTCCCTTGTGCACTTACACTCAACACCTGATTACCAACCAGGCTGAGGGAACCTTTGGGCGCCTCCGTTACTCTTTAGGAGGCAACCGCCCCAGTTAAACTACCCATCAGACACTGTCCCTGATCCGGATCACGGACCCAGGTTAGACATCCAGCACGACCAGACTGGTATTTCAACGACGACTCCACCCGAGCTGGCGCTCGAGCTTCACAGTCTCCCAGCTATCCTACACAAGCCGAACCGAACACCAATATCAAACTGTAGTAAAGGTCCCGGGGTCTTTCCGTCCTGCTGCGCGAAACGAGCATCTTTACTCGTAGTGCAATTTCACCGGGCCTATGGTTGAGACAGTCGAGAAGTCGTTACGCCATTCGTGCAGGTCGGAACTTACCCGACAAGGAATTTCGCTACCTTAGGATGGTTATAGTTACCACCGCCGTTTACTGGCGCTTAAGTTCTCAGCTTCGCCACCCCGAAGAGTGACTAACCGGTCCCCTTAACGTTCCAGCACCGGGCAGGCGTCAGTCCGTATACATCGCCTTACGGCTTCGCACGGACCTGTGTTTTTAGTAAACAGTCGCTTCTCGCTGGTCTCTGCGGCCACCCCCAGCTCACGGAGTAAATCCGATCACCGGTGATGGCCCCCCTTCTCCCGAAGTTACGGGGGCATTTTGCCGAGTTCCTTAACCATAGTTCACCCGAACGCCTCGGTATTCTCTACCTGACCACCTGAGTCGGTTTAGGGTACGGGCCGCCATGAAACTCGCTAGAGGCTTTTCTCGACAGCATAGGATCATCCACTTCACCACAATCGGCTCGGCATCAGGTCTCACCCTCGTGTCATCCGGATTTGCCTAGATGACGGGCTACACCCTTACCCCGGGACAACCACCGCCCGGGATGGACTACCTTCCTGCGTCACCCCATCACTCACCTACTGCAGGTCTGGTCCGTCGGCTCCACCACTTCCCTTTCCCCGAAGGGTCCGGGACGGCTTCACGGACTTAGCATCGCCTGGTTCAATGTTTGACGCTTCACAGCGGGTACCGGAATATCAACCGGTTATCCATCGACTACGCCTGTCGGCCTCGCCTTAGGTCCCGACTTACCCTGGGCAGATCAGCTTGACCCAGGAACCCTTAGTCAATCGGCGCACACGTTTCTCACGTGTGTATCGCTACTCATGCCTGCATTCTCACTCGTGAACCGTCCACCACTAGCTTCCGCTGCGGCTTCACCCGGCACACGACGCTCCCCTACCCATCCCAGCCCCCGTTGGGGGTATGTGCTGGAATGACACGACTTCGGCGGTACGCTTGAGCCCCGCTACATTGTCGGCGCGGAATCACTAGACCAGTGAGCTATTACGCACTCTTTCAAGGGTGGCTGCTTCTAAGCCAACCTCCTGGTTGTCTGTGCGACTCCACATCCTTTCCCACTTAGCGTACGCTTAGGGGCCTTAGTCGATGCTCTGGGCTGTTTCCCTCTCGACCATGGAGCTTATCCCCCACAGTCTCACTGCCGCGCTCTCACTTACCGGCATTCGGAGTTTGGCTAAGGTCAGTAACCCGGTAGGGCCCATCGCCTATCCAGTGCTCTACCTCCGGCAAGAAACACACGACGCTGCACCTAAATGCATTTCGGGGAGAACCAGCTATCACGGAGTTTGATTGGCCTTTCACCCCTAACCACAGGTCATCCCCCAGGTTTTCAACCCTGGTGGGTTCGGTCCTCCACGACCTCTTACAGCCGCTTCAACCTGCCCATGGCTAGATCACTCCGCTTCGGGTCTTGAGCGCGCTACTAAAACGCCCTATTCGGACTCGCTTTCGCTACGGCTTCCCCACACGGGTTAACCTCGCAACACACCGCAAACTCGCAGGCTCATTCTTCAAAAGGCACGCAGTCACGAGAACAAGAGCAAGCTCTTGTTCCGACGCTCCCACGGCTTGTAGGCACACGGTTTCAGGTACTATTTCACTCCGCTCCCGCGGTACTTTTCACCATTCCCTCACGGTACTATCCGCTATCGGTCACCAGGGAATATTTAGGCTTAGCGGGTGGTCCCGCCAGATTCACACGGGATTTCTCGGGCCCCGTGCTACTTGGGTGTTTCTCAAACGAGCCGTTGACGTTTCGACTACGGGGGTCTTACCCTCTACGCCGGACCTTTCGCATGTCCTTCGCCTACATCAACGGTTTCTGACTCGTCTCACGATCGGCAGACCGTGAAAGAGAAATCCCACAACCCCACATACGCAACCCCTGCCGGGTCTCACACGCATATGGTTTAGCCTCATCCAGTTTCGCTCGCCACTACTCCCGGAATCACGGTTGTTTTCTCTTCCTGCGGGTACTGAGATGTTTCACTTCCCCGCGTTCCCTCCGCATACCCTATGTGTTCAGGTATGGGTGACAGCCCATGACGACTGCCGGGTTTCCCCATTCGGAAACCCCCGGATCAAAGCCTGGTTGACGGCTCCCCGGGGACTATCGTGGCCTCCCACGTCCTTCATCGGTTCCTGGTGCCAAGGCATCCACCGTGCGCCCTTAAAAACTTGGCCACAGATGCTCGCGTCCACTGTGCAGTTCTCAAACAACGACCAACCACCCGTCACAACCCGCCGAAGCAGATTTTCACCGGGGCCGGCACTGAAGATCCAGACTCAAAGTCCGTACCCTCAGACACCCAACAGCGTGCCCGACACCCCTCGCCACTCGTGATCAGCTTTCCACGCCCCGAAGGCCAGTACTTGCAGCCCGAGATGGACCGAGGTGCCGAATAATCAACGTTCCACCCATGAGCAACCACCGCCGGACGTGTGCCGGCGTAATGGCCCTGGACCACCAAGCAAGCTTGGCGGCCTAGATGCTCCTTAGAAAGGAGGTGATCCAGCCGCACCTTCCGGTACGGCTACCTTGTTACGACTTCGTCCCAATCGCCAGTCCCACCTTCGACAGCTCCCTCCCCACAAGGGGGTTGGGCCACCGGCTTCGGGTGTTACCGACTTTCGTGACGTGACGGGCGGTGTGTACAAGGCCCGGGAACGTATTCACCGCAGCAATGCTGATCTGCGATTACTAGCAACTCCGACTTCATGGGGTCGAGTTGCAGACCCCAATCCGAACTGAGACAGGCTTTTTGAGATTCGCTCCGCCTCGCGGCATCGCAGCTCATTGTACCTGCCATTGTAGCACGTGTGCAGCCCAAGACATAAGGGGCATGATGACTTGACGTCGTCCCCACCTTCCTCCGAGTTGACCCCGGCAGTCTCCTGTGAGTCCCCATCACCCCGAAGGGCATGCTGGCAACACAGAACAAGGGTTGCGCTCGTTGCGGGACTTAACCCAACATCTCACGACACGAGCTGACGACAGCCATGCACCACCTGTACACCGACCACAAGGGGGGCACCATCTCTGATGCTTTCCGGCGTATGTCAAGCCTTGGTAAGGTTCTTCGCGTTGCGTCGAATTAAGCCACATGCTCCGCTGCTTGTGCGGGCCCCCGTCAATTCCTTTGAGTTTTAGCCTTGCGGCCGTACTCCCCAGGCGGGGAACTTAATGCGTTAGCTGCGGCACCGACGACGTGGAATGTCGCCAACACCTAGTTCCCACCGTTTACGGCGTGGACTACCAGGGTATCTAATCCTGTTCGCTCCCCACGCTTTCGCTCCTCAGCGTCAGTAATGGCCCAGAGATCCGCCTTCGCCACCGGTGTTCCTCCTGATATCTGCGCATTTCACCGCTACACCAGGAATTCCGATCTCCCCTACCACACTCTAGCCTGCCCGTATCGACTGCAGACCCGGGGTTAAGCCCCGGGCTTTCACAACCGACGCGACAAGCCGCCTACGAGCTCTTTACGCCCAATAATTCCGGACAACGCTTGCGCCCTACGTATTACCGCGGCTGCTGGCACGTAGTTAGCCGGCGCTTCTTCTGCAGGTACCGTCACTTTCGCTTCTTCCCTGCTGAAAGAGGTTTACAACCCGAAGGCCGTCATCCCTCACGCGGCGTCGCTGCATCAGGCTTTCGCCCATTGTGCAATATTCCCCACTGCTGCCTCCCGTAGGAGTCTGGGCCGTGTCTCAGTCCCAGTGTGGCCGGTCGCCCTCTCAGGCCGGCTACCCGTCGTCGCCTTGGTGAGCCACTACCTCACCAACAAGCTGATAGGCCGCGGGCTCATCCTTCACCGCCGGAGCTTTCAACCCCCCTGGATGCCCAGAGGAGTGTTATCCGGTATTAGACCCCGTTTCCAGGGCTTGTCCCAGAGTGAAGGGCAGATTGCCCACGTGTTACTCACCCGTTCGCCACTAATCCACCCCGAAAGGCTTCATCGTTCGACTTGCATGTGTTAAGCACGCCGCCAGCGTTCGTCCTGAGCCAGGATCAAACTCTCCGTGAATGTGTACCGGTAATCCGGTGCGACACCACGAGAGCGGAACCGAAGGGAGGAATAATCCCCACGGTCCACAGCGTCCTCGCTGATGTTTTTCTTCAAAGGAACCTCGCCCCGGCCGATCGGCCGGAGACGGGGTATCAACAAACTTGGCGTTGATTTTTGGCACGCTGTTGAGTTCTCAAGGAACGGACGCTTCCTTTGTACTCACCCGAGAGACTCTCTCAGGCTTTCCTCCGGGCAGTTTCCCTTCGGTCTTGCGTTTCCGACTCTATCAGACAGTTTCCCGATCCGATTTCCTCGGCGCTTTCCAGGTTTCCGCTTTCGCGATTCCCTTTCCGGCGGTTCCGACTTTATCAGAAGTTCTGAGTCGGAATTCCCGCCCCGTTCGGGGACTGGTTCCGGCGCACGAAGCGATCCGGGTTCCCGTTCAGGCGGAGCCGTAAACGTACTGGAGCGGGGCGCCTCGATGCAAATCGAGGCGCCCCGCTCCGGGTTGGCGCGTGCGAGGGTCAGACCTCGACGACGACCGGGAGGATCATCGGGCGTCGGCGGTAGTTGTCCGAGACCCACTTGCCCAGCGTGCGGCGGATGAGTTGCTGCATCTGGTGGGGCTCGACGACGCCGTCCTGGGCCGACTTCTCCAGGACCTCCCTGACCTTCGGGATGACGTCGCTGAAGGCCGAGTCGTCGATACCCGATCCGCGGGCCTGGACATGCGGGCCGCCGGTGATCTTGCCGGTGCTGGCGTCCATCACCACGAAGACCGAGATGATGCCCTCGTCGCCGAGGATGCGCCGGTCCTTGAGCGCGGGCTCGCCCACATCGCCGACCGAGAGGCCGTCGACGTACACGTATCCCGCCTGGACCTTGCCGGAGATCTTGGCCTTGCCCCCGATGAGGTCGACGACGACGCCGTCCTCGGCGATCACGATGCGGTCGTGCGGGACACCGGTGAGGGCGCCCAGCTCGGCGTTGGCCCGTAGGTGGCGCCATTCGCCGTGAACCGGCATCAGGTTCTTCGGCTTGCAGATGTTGTAGAAGTACAGGAGCTCGCCGGCGGACGCGTGCCCGGAGACGTGCACCTTGGCGTTGCCCTTGTGGACGACGTGGGCGCCCCAGCGGGTCAGGCCGTTGATGACGCGGTAGACCGCGTTCTCGTTGCCCGGGATGAGCGACGACGCGAGGATCACCGTGTCGCCCTGGACAATGCGGATCTGGTGATCGCGGTTGGCCATCCGGGACAGTGCGGCCATCGGCTCGCCCTGGGATCCCGTGCAGACCAGAACGATCTCGCTGTCGGGCAGGTCGTCGAGCGTCTTGACGTCGACGACGAGGCCCGGCGGGACCTTCAGGTAGCCCAGGTCCCTCGCGATGCCCATGTTGCGGACCATCGAGCGGCCGACGAAGGCGACCCTGCGGCCGTATTCGTGGGCCGCGTCCAGGATCTGCTGGATGCGGTGCACGTGGCTGGCGAAGCTCGCCACGATGATGCGCTTGCTGGCGCCGGCGAAGACCTGGCGCAGCACGTTCGAGATGTCGCGCTCGGGCGGGACGAAGCCCGGGACCTCGGCGTTCGTCGAGTCCGAGAGGAGAAGGTCGATGCCTTCCTCGCTCAGACGCGCGAAAGCGTGCAGGTCCGTGAGGCGGCCGTCCAGCGGGAGCTGGTCCATCTTGAAGTCGCCGGTGTGGACCACCATGCCCGCGGGGGTGCGGATGGCGACCGCGAGGGCGTCCGGGATGGAGTGGTTGACCGCGACGAACTCGCAGTCGAAGGGGCCGATGCGCTCTCGGTGGCCCTCCGCGACTTCGAGCGTGTAGGGGCGGATGCGGTGCTCCTGGAGCTTCGCCTCGATGAGAGCGAGGGTCAGCTTGGAGCCGATGAGCGGGATGTCCGGCTTCTCGCGGAGGAGAAACGGGACGCCGCCGATGTGGTCCTCGTGACCATGTGTGAGGACGATGCCCTCGATGTCGTCGAGGCGGTCCCTGATGGACGTGAAGTCCGGCAGGATCAGGTCGATTCCGGGCTGCTCCTCCTCGGGGAAGAGCACTCCGCAGTCGACGATCAGTAGGCGGCCGTCGTACTCGAAGACCGTCATGTTCCGGCCGATTTCACCGAGACCGCCGAGCGGGGTGACCCGAAGGCCGCCCTTCGGGAGCTTCGGCGGGGCGCCGAGTTCAGGATGCGGATGACTCAAAAGACTCTCCTCACCACGCGCGCCACGTACCTGGCAAGGCACGTGGCGCGCGTGACGTTCGTGCAGTAGCAGTTGTCATGTGGGTTGCAGGCCCTGTGGCCTGCGTGGTCGTACATATTCAGTTGTGAAGTCTGTAGTTAGAGCTGTACCCCGCCGGCGGCAAGATCGATCTTGAGCTGCGCCGTCTCCTCGGGCGACAGCTCGACCATCGGGGCGCGCAGCGGTCCGGCGGGCAGGCCCTGCAGGGTGAGCGCCGCCTTGGTCGTCATGACGCCCTGGGTGCGGAACATGCCGGTGAAGACGGGGAGCAGCTTCTGGTGGATCTCGGTGGCCTTCTGGACGTCGCCGCTCGTGAAGGCGTCCACCAGGGCGCGCAGCTCCGGGGTGACGACGTGGCCGACGACCGAGACGAAGCCGACCGCGCCCACGGAGAGCAGCGGCAGGTTCAGCATGTCGTCGCCGGAGTACCAGGCGAGGCCGGAGCGGGCGATGGCCCAGCTGGCCCGGCCGAGGTCACCCTTGGCGTCCTTGTTGGCGACGATACGCGGGTGCTCGGCGAGGCGCACGATGGTTTCGGTGCTGATCGGTACGCCGCTGCGGCCGGGAATGTCGTAGAGCATCACCGGCAGCTCGGTGGCGTCGGCGATGGCCGTGAAGTGCCGGTACAGGCCCTCCTGCGGGGGCTTGTTGTAGTACGGCGTCACGGTCAGCAGGGCGTGCGCGCCGGTCTTCTCGGCGGCTCGGGCGAGCTCGATGCTGTGGTGGGTGTCGTTCGTGCCGACGCCTGCCACGATGTGGGCGCGGTCGCCGACCGCCTCCAGTACCGCTCGTAGAAGATCCGCTTTCTCCGCGTCGCTGGTGGTCGGGGACTCACCGGTGGTGCCGTTGACGACCAGGCCGTCGTTGCCTGCGTCCACCAGGTGGGTTGCGAGCCGCTGCGCGCCGTCGAGGTCGAGCGCGCCGTCCGCCGTGAAGGGCGTGACCATGGCGGTGAGGACCCGCCCGAAGGGGGTCTGCGGAGTGGAGGTCGGAGCCATGGGTAATACGCTACTCGCTGCTCAACGCGGGGTCTGCCCTCGGGGCAGGCGACAAGTCGTGACAAAGGTGGAGCCCGGCACTGCCTGCTCGGGGGTTCAAGCAGTGCCGGGTCCGTTTGATCAGGCTAGATGAACTTCTCGAAATGCCGCAATACGGACACTTCGCTCGGTCCACCCGTACATCAGTGCCGGAAGGCGTGCGGAAGCGCGCTACGGCGCCACGCGCCCGTTGGCGTTGAAGGCCGCGTACGTGAGCGGCATCAGTTTCGCCCACTCCGCTTCCATCTTCTCCCCGACCATCTCGATCTCGCGCTGCGGGAAGGACGGGACCTTGGCCAGCTCGTGCTGGGTGCGCAGGCCGAGGAAGTGCATCAGCGAACGGGCGTTGCAGGTGGCGTACATCGACGAGAAGAGGCCGACGGGGAGGACCGCGCGGGCGACCTCGCGGGCTACTCCGGCGGCGAGCATTTCCTGGTACGCCTCGTACGCCTGACGGTATGAGTCCTCCATGACGCGGCCCGTCAGCTCCTGCTGCGCAGGGGTGCCCTCAACGAAGACGTACTTGCCGGGGCGGCCCTCCTGGATCAGCTTGCGGGACTCGCCCGGGACGTAGAAGACCGGCTGGAGCTCCCTGTACCGGCCCGACTCCTCGTTGTACGACCAGCCCACGCGGTGCCGCATGAACTCGCGGAACACGAAGATCGGGGCGCTGATGAGGAACGTCATCGAGTTGTGCTCGAAGGGGCTGCCGTGCCGGTCCCGCATCAGGTAGTTGAGCAGGCCCTTTGAGCGCTCCGGGTCCTTCTTCAGCTCGTCCAGCGACTGCTCACCGAGGGTCGAGACGCGGGCGGCGAACAGCACGTCCGAGTCGGACGCGGTGTGCTTGACCAGCTCGACGGTGACATCGCTGCGGAAGCTGGGCTTGAGGTCGTCGGCGGGGGTGTCGGTCACGGTGGAGAGGGTCCTTCCCATCACAGGCTCGGGCGGCGACCACTCTACGGCCCGGTACCGACAACGGGCGTTCGGTGCCGTGCCGCGACATTAGTCGGCGAACTTCTGCGAATTCGGTGAAACTGGGCACCCTTTGGGGCGTTCGCTCGTCTGTATTGGTGACAACGATTCGTTCGAGTCCCCAGAGGAGAAGCAGTCCCCATGCTCCGTCGGCGCGAGCCCATTCCCTTCGCCTTCATCGCCGAAGCCGACCAGTTCCGCAGCAATGTCACTCCCCCGCCCCGTGAGCGTCAGTCCGCCAGTCAGCTGGTCGGCCGCTGGCTGATAGGACTCACCGTGGTCGCGGGGCTCGTGGGCGCCCTGATCATCGGAATGCCCGCATTGTCACTGGACAAGTCGTCCGCGGACCAGACATCCGCGACTACGCACCAGTCCGAAGCGTCCGACGGCCACTGACTCATCCGGACCCCCAAGGGTGGTGAGCAGGCACCCGGCTCGATAACCTCACCGGGCACAGCCCAAGTGTGGATTGAGTGAGGATCAATCGTGCCCCTGCCCTTCCTGACGGCGGACCGCGCTTTTGACGAGGTGGCCGATGGCCTCGCGCTGCCGTTCGACGACCGCGACCACTGGCGGCGTCCCTACCGGCCCGGGCCGTGGCGAGTGGGCGCGGCCGCGCTCGTCCTGCTGCTGGCCTCGTACGTCCTGTTCGCCGCGGTGATCATCGCGGTCACCGGAACCCCGACCTCCGCCGCGGTCTTCCTCGGCGGGGCCGCGCTCGCCATACTCTGCGCGCTGCGGCTGCTGCGGGTGGGCGTCTGGGTGAGCTCGCAGGGACTGCGCCGAGTGGGCTTCTTCCGTACGACCACGACGCCCTGGGAGCGGGTCGTCGCGGCACGGACCGTGCAGCAGCCGGTGCGCTGGCTCGGGCTGCCGCGCACCGTGCAGGGGCAGGCTCTGGTCCTCGTACGCGGGGATCGTGCGCCCGAGGACCTGCCGCCGCTGCTGACCTCGCACAACGCCGACTTCCTGGCGCGCGTGGAGGCCTTCGACCGGGCAGCGGACGCCATCGAGGTGTGGGCGGACGAGTACCGGCGGGCCTGAGGCTCAGCGCCGACGGGAATTGCGAAGGGGCCGGTCCGCACATCGCGGGCCGGCCCCTTCGTCGTATCTCTCAGGTCTCTCAGGCCTCCACCGGAGGCCTGCCCTCGTGCAGTGTGATCGCTCGCTGCATCGCCTTGCGGGCGCGCGGGGTGTCGCGGGCGTCGTGGTAGGCGACCGCGAGGCGGAACCAGCTGCGCCAGTCGTCCGGGGCGTCCTCGGTCTCGGCCTTGCGTTTGGCGAAGACCTCGTCGGCCGAGTCGCGGTCGATGCGGCCGCCCGCCGTGCGCTTCAACTCGTCGACGGGCAGGCCGCCTTCGGCATCGAGTTCGGCGGCAAGGCGGTTGGCCTTCCGGACGAACTCGGTGTTCTTCCAGAGGAACCAGACGCCGATGACCGGCAGGATCAGCACCGCGACACCGAAGGTGACGGTGAGGAGCGTGCCGGCCTGGATGAGCAGGACGCCACGCCAGCCGACCAGCACGAAGTAGGCGACCAGGACGGCCGCCGTGATGGCGTAAGTGATCTTCGCGCGCATGGCTTCTAGTTCAGGTCCAGGAAGTGTTCCAGGCCGAAGGTGAGGCCCGGAGTGGTGACCACGCGGCGAGCGCCGAGCAGGATGCCCGGCATGAAGCTGCTGTGGTGGAGGGAGTCGTGGCGGATGGTGAGGGTCTCGCCCTCGCCGCCGAGCAGGACCTCCTGGTGGGCGAGGAGGCCACGGAGGCGTACGGCGTGCACGGGCACCCCGTCGACGTTCGCGCCGCGGGCGCCGTCCAGGGCGGTGGCCGTGGCGTCGGGCTGCGGGGCGCTGCCCGCGCGCTCCCGGGCCGCGGCGATGAGCTGGGCGGTGCGCGTGGCGGTGCCACTGGGGGCGTCCACCTTGTTCGGGTGGTGCAGCTCGACGACCTCGACGGACTCGAAGTACGGCGCGGCCACCTCGGCGAACTTCATGGTCAGTACGGCGCCGATGGAGAAGTTGGGCGCGATGAGCACACCCGTCTCCGGGGAGCCGGACAGCCAGGTCCGCAGCTGCGCGAGGCGCTCGTCGGTCCAGCCCGTCGTGCCGACCACGGCGTGGATGCCGTGCCGCACGCAGAAGTCGAGGTTGTCCATCACCGAGGCCGGCGTCGTCAGTTCGACGGCGACCTGGGCGCCGGTCTCGGTCAGCGTCTCCAGCTTGTCGCCCCGGCCGAGCGCGGCCACCAGCTCCAGGTCCTCGGCGGCCTCGACGGCTCGTACCGCCTCGGCTCCGATACGGCCCTTCGCACCGAGGACCGCCACGCGCAGCTTGCTCATCTTCTTGCTTCCTTAGTCGAGGACGGTCGAGGGCTTATGCGACCGCGTCGTGCAGACGGGACGCCTGCTTGTCCTTGAGCGGGCCGATGACCGACAGCGAGGGCCGCTGTCCCAGGATGTCGTGGGCGACCGAGCGGACCTCGTCCGGGGTGACCGAAGCGATCCGGACCAGCATGTCGTCGACGGACATCTGCTCGCCCCAGCACAGTTCGCTCTTGCCGATACGGTTCATCAGCGCGCCGGTGTCCTCCAGGCCCAGGACGGTGGAGCCCTGGAGCTGGCCGATGGCGCGGCCGATCTCGTCGTCCGAGAGGCCGTGCTCGGCGACGTGGTCGAGCTCGTCGCGGCAGATCTTGAGCACGTCGTGGACCTGGCTCGGGCGACAGCCCGCGTACACGCCGAAGAGGCCGCAGTCGGCGAAGCCCGAGGTGTACGAGTACACGCTGTAGGCCAGGCCGCGCTTCTCCCGGACCTCCTGGAAGAGGCGGGAGGACATCCCGCCGCCGAGGGCGGTGTTCAGGACGCCCAGGGCCCAGCGGCGCTCGTCGGTACGGGCCAGGCCCGGCATGCCGAGGACGACATGGGCCTGCTCGGTCTTGCGGCCGAGCAGTTCGACGCGGCCAGCGGTGCGGATGGCGCGGCGGCCGTCCCGCGGCGCGAACGGGACGGCGTCGGGGCCCTTGAGGGCTCCCGCCTTCTCGAAGGCGGCGCGGACCTGTCGTACGACCTTGTTGTGATCGACGTTGCCCGCGCAGGCCACGACCAGGTGCGTCGGGTCGTAGTGCTTCTTGTAGAAGCGGCGGATGCGGTCGGCGGTGAGGGCGTTGACCGTGTCGACTGTGCCGAGGACCGGGCGGCCGAGGGGGGTGTCGCCGAGCATGGTGTGCGCGAACAGGTCGTGCACGCAGTCACCCGGGTCGTCCTCGGTCATCGCGATCTCTTCGAGGATCACACCGCGCTCGGCGTCGACGTCCGCCTGCTCGATCAGCGAGCCGGTGAGCATGTCGCACACGACGTCGATGGCGAGCGGGAGGTCGGTGTCGAGCACGCGCGCGTAGTAGCACGTGTACTCCTTCGCCGTGAACGCGTTCATCTCGCCGCCGACCGCGTCGATGGCGGAGGAGATGTCCAGGGCGCTGCGCTTCTGGGTGCCCTTGAAGAGCAGGTGCTCCAGGTAGTGCGTGGCGCCGTTCAGGGTCGGCGTCTCGTCGCGGGAGCCGACGTGCGCCCAGATGCCGAAGGTGGCGGAGCGTACGGAGGGGAGGGTTTCGGTGACGATGCGCAGGCCGCCGGGGAGGGTGGTCTTGCGGACCGTACCGATGCCGTTCTCGCCCTTGATGAGGGTTTGGGTACGGGCGACGGCCCGCGCCTCAGAAGAGGTGCGGGCCGTCGCCGTGGAGCTGCTCGACGTCACTTGTCGGTGTCGTCCTTCTTGTCGTCGCCCTCTTCGCCCTCGACCACGGGGATCAGGGAGAGCTTGCCGCGGGAGTCGATCTCGGCGATCTCGACCTGGACCTTGGAGCCCACGGCGAGCACGTCCTCGACGTTCTCCACGCGCTTGCCGCCGGCGAGCTTGCGGATCTGCGAGATGTGCAGCAGTCCGTCCTTGCCCGGGAGCAGCGACACGAACGCACCGAAGGTGGTGGTCTTGACGACCGTACCCAGGTAGCGCTCGCCGACCTCCGGCATGGTCGGGTTGGCGATCGAGTTGATCGTGGCGCGCGCGGCCTCGGCCTGCGAACCCTGCTGGGCACCGATGTAGATGGTGCCGTCATCCTCGATCGTGATGTCGGCGCCGGTGTCCTCCTGGATCTGGTTGATCATCTTGCCCTTGGGGCCGATGACCTCACCGATCTTGTCCACGGGGATCTTGACCGTGATGATCCGCGGGGCGTTCGGGGACATCTCGTCCGGCGTGTCGATCGCTTCCATCATCACGTCGAGGATGTGGAGGCGGGCGTCGCGGGCCTGCTTGAGGGCCGCTGCCAGGACGGAGGCGGGGATGCCGTCCAGCTTGGTGTCGAGCTGGAGGGCGGTGACGAACTCCTTGGTGCCGGCGACCTTGAAGTCCATGTCACCGAAGGCGTCCTCCGCACCGAGGATGTCGGTGAGGGCGACGTAGTGCGTCTGGCCGTCGATCTCCTGGGAGATCAGACCCATGGCGATACCGGCGACGGGGGCCTTGAGGGGCACACCGGCGTTGAGCAGCGACATGGTGGAGGCGCAGACCGAGCCCATGGACGTCGAGCCGTTGGAGCCGAGGGCCTCGGACACCTGACGGATCGCGTAGGGGAACTCCTCGCGCGTGGGCAGGACCGGCACGATCGCGCGCTCGGCGAGCGCGCCGTGGCCGATCTCGCGGCGCTTGGGGGAGCCGACGCGGCCCGTCTCACCGACGGAGTACGGCGGGAAGTTGTAGTTGTGCATGTAGCGCTTGCGGGTCACCGGGGAGAGGGTGTCCAGCTGCTGCTCCATGCGGAGCATGTTGAGGGTGGTGACGCCCAGGATCTGGGTCTCGCCACGCTCGAACAGCGCCGAGCCGTGCACGCGCGGGATGGCCTCGACCTCGGCGGCGAGCGTACGGATGTCCGTGACGCCACGGCCGTCGATGCGGACCTTGTCCTTGATGACGCGCTCGCGCACCAGGGACTTGGTCAGCGAGCGGTACGCGGCGGAGATCTCCTTCTCGCGACCCTCGAACTGCGGGAGCAGCTTCTCGGCGGCGATCTCCTTGATGCGGTCCAGCTCGGCCTCGCGGTCCTGCTTGCCGGCGATGGTGAGCGCCTGGGAGAGCTCACTCTTGACCGCGGCGGTCAGGGCCTCCAGGACGTCGTCCTGGTAGTCGAGGAAGACCGGGAACTCGCCGGTCGGCTTGGCGGCCTTCGCGGCGAGGTCGGCCTGGGCCTTGCAGAGCACCTTGATGAAGGGCTTCGCGGCGTCCAGACCGGCGGCGACGACCTCCTCGGTCGGCGCCTCGGCGCCGCCCGCGACCAGCTGGATGGTCTTCTCGGTGGCCTCGGCCTCGACCATCATGATCGCGACGTCGCCGTCCTCCAGGGCGCGGCCCGCGACGACCATGTCGAAGACGGCGTCCTCGAGCTCGGTGTGCGTCGGGAACGCGACCCACTGGCCGTTGATCAGCGCGACGCGGACGCCGCCGATCGGGCCGGAGAAGGGCAGACCGGCCAGCTGCGTGGACGCGGAGGCGGCGTTGATCGCCACGACGTCGTACAGGTGGTCGGGGTTGAGCGCCATGATCGTCGCGACGACCTGGATCTCGTTGCGCAGGCCCTTCTTGAAGGACGGGCGCAGCGGGCGGTCGATCAGGCGACAGGTGAGGATGGCGTCCTCGGAAGGACGGCCCTCGCGGCGGAAGAAGCTGCCGGGGATCTTGCCGGCGGCGTACATCCGCTCCTCGACGTCCACCGTGAGGGGGAAGAAGTCGAGATTTTCCTTGGGCTTCTTGGAGGCGGTGGTGGCCGACAGCACCATGGTGTCGTCGTCCAGGTACGCGACGGCGGAGCCGGCGGCCTGCCTGGCCAGCCTGCCCGTCTCGAAGCGGATGGTGCGGGTGCCGAAGGAACCGTTGTCGATAACGGCCTCGGCGTAGTGGGTCTCGTTCTCCACTAGCGTTTTCTCCGATACTTTTCGTCTTTCGCCCCGTCCTGCCCGTGTGGCAGGGGGGCAGTGGCGGAGAAGCGCTCCTTCTGGTGCTGGCCGGTCTTCGATCGAAGCACCCGGGTTCGCATTTCCCGGGGGCCACTACCGAGGACCGGCGGCGGCGAGGTGCGCTTCTCCTCGTTCAGTTTCGTGACGCTGCCCTACCCGGCGGGTGGGGCGCCATCACGCTGTGTCGTACGGGCTCGTGCCGTACGTCCTGTGTCATGCGTATTGCGTTGTGCTACCACAGTACAAAGCGTCAGTGACACTCCGCACGTAGAGCGTGTACCGCGATCCGCCCGTGGACCACGTGGAGCGGTCCGTACGCGGGGCGCAAACAGCAAAAGGAGCGGCTCCCTAGAAGTGGGAACCGCTCCCTTCACGGCGTCTTACTTGGCGCCCGCCGCACCGCGGCGGATGCCAAGGCGGTCGACCAGCGCACGGAAGCGCTGGATGTCCTTCTTGGCCAGGTACTGCAGCAGGCGGCGACGCTGACCGACCAGGATCAGCAGACCACGGCGGGAGTGGTGGTCGTGCTTGTGGGTCTTGAGGTGCTCGGTCAGGTCCGAGATCCGGCGCGAAAGCATGGCGACCTGGACCTCGGGGGAGCCGGTGTCGCCCTCCTTCTGACCGAACTCGCTGATGAGCTGCTTCTTCGTTGCGGCGTCGAGCGACACGCGTACTCCTCGTAGTCTGTGGTGTGCCACCGAGTGCCCCTGGTCCACATCTCAGGGGAGCTTCCGTTACTCGGGAGGCGGGATCCGCCGGGCGCGGCCTCCGGAGCGGTGAGCTCTGGGGGTGCGTACACAAGCGGCCGTTACACAGGGTACCAGCCTGGAGAGACCCGTTCGTCCCGCGCCGGCCAGGGTCGTGACCTGCCCATTCCCCCGTACGGAACACGCTCTGCCAAGTAGGGTGAACGCACAGTTCGTTCGTGTGTCAGGAAGGGGCCGTCGCACCATGGCCGAGGGACAGGACAACGGCGTCGAGACGCAGGCCGAGGACGTCGAGGCGCGCAAGGAGCGGGAGAAGAACGAGCTCTACGCCCTCGACATCTCCGGCGTCGAGTGGCAGAGCGCTCCGGGTACCGAGGAGCACGAGGAGCGCGTCGAGATCGCGTATCTGCCGGAGGGCGCCGTGGCCATGCGGTCGTCGCTCGACCCCGACACCGTGCTTCGGTACACGGAGGCGGAGTGGCGGGCGTTCGTGCTCGGGGCGCGGGACGGGGAGTTCGATCTGGAGCCCGCGCCGCACAACGGTGGCGTGCCGGCCGAGTAGCCGGGTCGGGGTTGGTGTCGGGGGCGGCGTCGCGTCCGCGGTAGGTCGGGCGGCGCTTGGTGGTTGGCGCGAGCGTGGCGGGTCCCCTTCCACCGTCGTCATGTTGAACGCGTCCCCAGCTGTGCCTCGGCCGCCTCGATAACGGCCGCCTTGAGGGCTCCGGAGTTCTCCTACGGAAGTCGGTACTCACGCCGCACCGCCGCCGAGACCGGATTGTTGGGTACGCCACGCAGGATGGACCGATCCGGCACAACCTCCGCCAGAAATAGGGGGTTTGAGGTCGTTTCACACCTTCTTCTGTTCGACTTGTTCACCACTATCACCCGTTTTATTCATCGTTGGGGAGAACGTTTACGCCTCCTCTGGGCAGGATGTGTCGTAGTGGGCAGCAGCGGTGGGGTGGACGGGCCTGCCGTACTGACAGTCGTGGTGATTAGGCTGGGACCGGGCGCGACGCCAGACCCGTGCACGGCCGCCCGCGTCCAGGGGGATAGCCGGGTGGATCGGTCGACCTCGGACAGCTTCGGACGACTTCGCACGACAAGAGACGGTCGCCCCGGCACGGCATGAGGGTGCTCGACCACACCAGGAGGAACTGTGAACAGCGATCGGGACGGGAACCGCGGGGGCTGGGCCACACCCGGCGATGACCACTCCGACGCGGAGTCCGCCGTCGAGACGACGGGCGAGTTCACTATCGACTACGCGCCGCCGGCCTGGTACACGCAGAACGCGTCGGGGGGGTCAGGGGCTTCGGAGGGTTCGGACCCGGACGAGGAGTCCTCGGCGCCGGAGCCCGAACCCGAGCCCGAGACGGTGGAGCCGACTCCCCCGGCCGCGGTGCCTGGGCCCGGTGCCGGTGGGCCGACGGCTCTGCCGAACTTCTCCGCGGGTGGGTTTCCGCCCCAGTGGTCGCCGCCGCCTGCCGCCGTTCCGGGTCCGCCGGTCGTCGCTTCTTCCGGCGAGGGTGCGGGCGGGACAGACGCCGACTCCGAGAACGGGGATCTTGAGAGTGGCGCCACGATGCGGATCTCCCCTGTCGCTCTGAAGCGTGAATTCGCGGAGCGGGCGGGTGCGTCTCCGGCGCCGGATCCGGTCTCGGAAGAGGAAACGGCGGAGGGCTCCGCTGAGGTTGTGGTCGAGCCTGAGGTCGTGGTCGCCCCCTCGGTCGAGCCCGAAGCGGAGCCCGAGCCCGAAGCAGAGTCCGAGTCCGTGGAGACCTCCTCGGTGGATGCCGAGGACGGCGACAGCAACGACGTACACCCGGACGAAGAAGCCGAGGTCGAGGTCGAGGTCGACGCCGAGGTGGCCGCCTCCGACGCGGGTGATGCGTCCGACGAGGCGGTTGTCCCGGAGGCCGCGGACATCGCCGACGTAGTGGAACTGCACGCCGCGGCCGACGGCGATGCGGTCGACGCGGCAACCGATGACGACGTGCCGCAGCGGCCCGACGCGACGGTGACCGAACCGCAGGATGCGGAACCTCAGGACATTCAGCCTCAGGACATTCAGCCTCAGGACGTTCCGCCTCAGGACGTTCCGCCTCAGGACACGAAGCTCCATGACGCGGAGCCTCACGACGCCGTGCCCCACGACGTAGAGCCCGAGGACGTAGAGCCCCAGGACGTAGAGCCCGAAGCCGTGTCCAACGCAGCCGAGGCCGTTCAGGACGCTCCCCCCGCATGGGCTCCGCCGCCGTTGCCCCAGGGTGGGCTGCCTCCGTTGCCGCCCGCCTACCAGCCTGCGGCGCCCGCTCCCGCCGCGCAGTGGCCCGCGTCCACCGAGCCCGCCGTGACCGAGGCCGGTCAGGCACCTGTGCCGCCCCAGACGCATGCGGCCGCACCCGCACCGGGCCAGCCGTTCCAGCCGCCCGCACCGGCCCCCGCACCCGGCCGGCCGTTCCAAGCCCAGCCCCCCGCTCCCCAGCCGGGCCAGCCATTCCAGCCGCCCGCCCCCCAGCCCACGGCACCGGCGTGGCCCTCCCCCAGCGCGCCCGTTGCCACCGGACCGGCGCAGGCGCCAGCACCGGTGTACCCGCCCGCCGTCGAGAACCCGGTTCCGGCGCCACCGCAGGCTCCGGCTCAGGCACCGCAGGGGAGTTACGGGTTCCCGCAGCCCAGCGTCCCGGCCCCGAGCCCCACCCCGCAGGGCAGCTACGGATTCCCGCAGCCCGGCGCCCCCGCATCTGGCCCCGGTCCGGCTCCGGCGGCGCCCAACCCGCCTGCCCCGGCACCCGCTTACGGCTTCCCGCAGCAGGTAGCACCCGCGGTTCCGCAGCCCCCGGCCCCGCAGCCGGGATACGGCTTCCCCCCGCAGCAGCCCGCGCCGGAGGTACCCAACTCCCCCGCGCCGCAGGCCGGTTACGGCTTCCCGAATCAGCCGCCCGTCCCGCAGGCGCCCAACTCGTCGGCACCACAAGCCGGTTACGGCTTCCCGCACCAGCCCGCGCAGTCCGTACCCCCCGCCGACCCGCGTCCCCCGGTCCCGCCGACGCAAGCGGCCCCGCCGTACCCGCAGCAGGGGCAGCCGCAACCGCAGCCCGGCCAACCGCCCGTACAGCAGCAGTACGAGGCACAGCCCCCGCAGGCGCACGCGCCCGTCGACCCCCGCGCCGGGACGGCCTGGCCGCAGCCCGTGCAGCACGACCAGCGCCAGCCCACCAACCCCGGTGCCGCCCCTCTCGGGTACACCGCGGCGGTGGAGCTCTCCTCCGACCGGCTGCTCAACAACAAGAAGCAGAAGGCGAAGAGCGGTCGTCCGGCTGCCGCCTCTTCGCGGTTCAAGCTCGGAGGGAAGAAGGAGGAGGCCGAGCGGCAGCGGAAACTGGACCTGATCCGGACGCCGGTGCTGTCGTGCTACCGGATCGCCGTCATCAGCCTCAAGGGCGGCGTGGGCAAGACGACCACGACCACCGCGCTCGGTTCGACGCTCGCCACCGAGCGGCAGGACAAGATCCTCGCGATCGACGCCAACCCGGACGCGGGCACGCTCGGGCGCCGCGTGCGCCGCGAGACCGGGGCCACCATCCGTGACCTCGTCCAGGCGATCCCGTACCTCAACTCGTACATGGACATCAGGCGGTTCACGTCCCAGGCCGCCTCCGGCCTGGAGATCATCGCCAATGACGTCGACCCGGCCGTGTCGACCACGTTCAACGACGAGGACTACCGGCGCGCGATCGACGTACTGGGCAAGCAGTACCCGATCATCCTGACCGACTCCGGCACGGGTCTGCTGTACAGCGCCATGCGCGGTGTGCTCGACCTCGCCGACCAGCTCATCATCATCTCGACGCCGTCCGTCGACGGTGCGAGCAGCGCCAGTACGACGCTGGACTGGCTGTCGGCGCACGGGTACGCGGATCTCGTCTCCCGGTCCATCACCGTCATCTCCGGTGTGCGGGAGACCGGCAAGATGATCAAGGTGGAGGACATCGTCTCCCACTTCGAGACGCGGTGCCGGGGCGTCGTCACCGTGCCCTTCGACGAGCACCTGGCCGCGGGCGCCGAGGTCGACCTCGACATGATGCGGCCCAAGGTGCGGGAGGCGTACTTCAACCTCTCCGCCTTGGTGGCCGAGGACATCGCGCGGCACCAGCAGTCCCACGGGCTCTGGACGTCGGACGGCAACCCGCCGCCGGTGGCCGCGCCGCCGCTGCCGGGGCAGCAGTACCAGCAGGCGCCGGGGCAGCAGTATCAGCAGGCCCCTGGCCAGCCGGCCCCGGGTCAGGCCCCGCCCGCCCCCCAGCCTCCGCAGCAGCCCCAGCCCGGACAGCCGTATCCGCCGCAGCCCGGTCAGCCCTACCCGCCGCACCCCGGACAGGGCTACCCCCAACAGCCCGGACAGGGCTACCCGCAGCAGCCGGGACAGGCCTATCCGCCGCCGCAGGGACAGCCGTACCCCCAGCCCGGCCAACCCTTCCAGCCGCCGGCACCCCCTCAGCAGTAACCCGATCGGCCCCTTTCGGGGACCGATTCCGCCTGGGCCCGCACCGTCTTCGTACGGTGCGGGCCCTGCGCGTATCCATGGGCGTTTCCCGCCGTCAGGCCCTCACCTGGAGGGCTTCAGCGGTCTGAACCAATGAGTGAAAAATGGGCGTCAACTCGTTATTTCCGCAGGCCACATGGGGTTCATGCGCCGTTGACTCGCGGAGACCGCCGCTGGTAGACACACACACCAACCCCGCCGGCGTCCCCCTGATCAACGTGGTCCAGCAGTTCAACAAGCCATCCCTGTGCGAGCGATGACGCGAGGTCACCGACCCATGAACAGACAGCATCAGCACGGCAGAAGGCTCCTGCGGCTCATCGCCGCCGCGGGAGCCGCGGCGCTCACTCTCACCGCCGGGCTCGCGACCCCACTCAACCCGGCACCCCAGCAGGCGCAGGCCAAGGCGGACAAGAACGTCCTCACCGTCGCGGTCGCGCAGAGTGTCGACTCGCTGAGCCCGTTCCTGGCGAGCCGCCTGGTCAGTACGAGCATTCACCGGCTCATGTACGAGTACCTGACCAACTACGACCCCGCGGACAACCACGCGATCCCAGGCCTCGCCACCAAGTGGGAACCCTCGGCGGACAAGCTCACGTGGACCTACACGATCCGTTCCGACTCCAAGTGGTCGGACGGCGAGCAGGCCACCGCCGAGGACGCGGCCTGGACCTTCAACAAGATCATGTCCGACGACGGCGCGGCCACGGCCAACGGCAGCTTCGTAGCCAACTTCAGGAAGGTCACGGCCCCCAGCCCCACCGAACTCGTCATCGAGCTGAAGAAGCCGCAGGCCACCATGGCCGCGCTCGACGTGCCGATCGTGCCCAAGCATGTCTGGGAGAAGGTCGGGGACTTCTCGAAGTTCAACAACGACAAGAGCTTCCCGATCGTCGGCAACGGACCGTTCGTCCTCACCGACTACAAGGCCGACAGCTACGTACGGCTCAAGGCCAACAAGAGCTTCTGGCGCGGCTCGCCCAAGTTCGACGAGCTGGTCTTCAAGTACTACAAGGACAACGACGCCGCCGTCGCCGCCCTGCAGAAGGGCGAGGTGTCCTTCACCTTCGGTCTGACGCCCGCCCAGGCGGCCACCCTCGAGACCCAGAAGAACATCAAGGTCAACGACGCGCCGGGCCGCCGTTTCTACGCGCTCGCCGTCAACCCGGGCGCCCAGGCCAAGAACGGGCAGAAGTTCGGTGACGGGCACGAATCACTGCTCAACGAGAAGGTGCGGCAGGCGCTGTTCATGGCCGTCGACCGCAAAGCCCTCCTCGACAAGGTTTTCCAGGGTCACGCCGTCGAAGGCGCCGGCTACATCCCGCCACGCTTCGCGGAGTACTCCTGGAAGCCGTCCGCGAGCCAGGAACTGTCGTACGACCCGGCCGAGGCGGCCCGGCTCCTCGACGAGGCGGGCTACAAGAAGAACGGTGACGGCAAGCGCGTCGGCAAGAACGGCAAGCCGATCGACTACCGCGTCCTGTGCCACGCCACCGACCCGAACGACAAGGCGGTCGGACAGTACCTGAAGGAGTGGTGGGGCGAGCTCGGCATCGGCGTCACCCTCAACTGCCTGGACAACGTGACCGATCCCTGGCTCGCCGGCACGTACGACCTCGCCTTCGACGGATGGTCGGCCAACCCCGACCCCGACTTCCTCCTGTCGATCCAGACCTGCGGCGCGCTCCCGGCGACCCCCAAGGACACCGGAGCAACCGACAACTTCATCTGCGACAAGCAGTTCGACGACCTGTACGGCCGGCAGCTCGCCGAGTACGACACCGCCAAACGGGCGGACCTCGTCAAGCAGATGCAATCGCGGCTGTACGACACCGGGTACATGAACGTCATGGCGTACCCGAACGCGGTCGAGGCCTACCGCACCGACCAGATCGAGTCGATCGAGACGATGCCGAAGGCCGCGGGCAACATCTACGGCCAGGACGGTTACTGGAGCTGGTGGTCGGCGGTTCCGGCGGCCTCCTCCGGTGAGTCCTCCGACGGTTCGAGCTCGACGGGGGTCATCATCGGCATCGTCGCGGGCGTCGTCGTCCTCGTGGGCGCCGGGGCGTTCTTCGCGATGCGGCGCCGCTCGACCGCCGAAGACCGCGAGTAGCCCCACGCACGCCACCACTGACACACCACCACTACCGAGCCACGCACACCGCCACTACGGAGCCACGAGCAGCGAGCTGCCTCCACCGAGTGAGAGTCCATGACCGCTGAAGCAACACCCTCGCTGGTCGAGGCGACCGGCGGTCCGGCTGAGGCCGGGCCGTCGGTCCGCAGGCCGCGGGCGGGCACCAGGACCGCGTATCCGCGGTATGTGGCGGGCAAGTTGGGCGGCGCGGCCGTCTCGCTGCTCGCCGTCCTCGTCACCAGTTTCTTCCTCTTCCGGCTCATCCCCGGCGACCCCGTCAAGTACATGACGGGCGGCCGTCAGGTGTCGGCGGAACAACTCGCCAACTACCGCAAGGAGTTCGGGCTCGACCTGCCGATGTGGGAACAGTTCACGGACTACTGCGCCAAGGCGCTCACGGGTGACCTCGGCACGTCGTACCAGTTCCGCGCCCCCGTCATCGACAAGATCACCGAGGCGCTCCCGAACACCCTCCTCCTCACCGGCACCTCGTTCATCCTGTACACGGCGCTCGGCATCTTCATCGGCACCCGCTCCGCGTGGCGCAACGGCGGGGTCGGTGACCGCCTCAACACCGGTCTGGCGCTGACCCTTTACTCCATCCCGTCCTTCTGGCTCGGGCTCCTGCTGATCATCGTCTTCTCGGTGGGCATCGGCCCGATCCCCGGTCTCTTCCCGACCGGCGGCATGGAGTCGGGGGGCGAGACCGGTTTCGCGTACGTCGTCGATGTCGCCCACCATCTCGTGCTGCCGGTGGTGACACTGGTCGCCGTCGAGTACGGGCAGACACTGCTCGTCACGCGTTCGGCACTGCTAGACGAGATGGGCAGCGACTATCTGACGACGGCCCGGGCCAAGGGTCTGCGGGACGACCTCGTACGGCGCCGCCATGCCGTGCCCAACGCCCTGCTGCCGACCGTGACGCTGATCTTCATCAACCTCGGCCGGACGGTCGCGGGCGTCATCCTCGTCGAGACCGTCTTCTCCTGGCCGGGCCTGGGCGGGCTCTTCTACCAGGCGCTCAGCGTGCCCGATCTGCCCCTGGTGCAGGGGCTGTTCTTCGTCTTCGCGGCGGCGGTGATCGTGATGAACACGCTGGCCGATCTGATCTATCCGCTGCTGGATCCACGGGTGGGCCGATGACAACCGAATCCACCGCGGCCGAGCAGGCCGCACCGGTGTCCGCGAAGAGTCCCCGGGCTCTCGCCCGGCAACGCCGCCGCGCCTCCGCCGCCCGCTTCTGGAAGCAGTACCGCACCCACCGGGCAGGCGTCTTCGGCCTCGCCGCCCTCGGCCTCTTCGCGCTCATCGCGCTGACCGCACCGCTGACCGTCGGCTCCGACGTGCAGAGCGTGACGAACGCGCCGGGCGGTCCGATGGAGAGCCCGAGCGCCGAATTCCCGCTGGGGACGGACCAGTTCGGGCGCAATCTGCTCGGGCTCGTGGTGTGGGGCGCCCGGGTGTCCCTGCTCGTCGGGCTGCTCGCCGCCGTGCTCTCGGTGGCGATCGGCGCGCTCATCGGGATCACCGCGGGACACTTCAGGGGCTGGTTCGCGACCGTGATGATGCGGATCACGGACTGGTTCCTGGTCATGCCGACCCTCGTCCTGGCGATCGCGCTGGCGACCGTGATGTCCCGGTCGCTCGGCACGATCATCCTGGCGATCGGTGTCACGACCTGGCCGACGACGGCCCGGCTGGTGCGCGCGCAGACCCTGGCGGTGGAGTCGCGGCCGTACATCGAGCGGGCCAAGGCGCTCGGCGGCGGGCACTGGCACATCATGTCCCGCCATGTGCTGCCGAATGTGATGCCGCTGGTGCTGGCCCAGACGACTCTGATCATCTCCTCCGCGATCCTCGCCGAGGCGACGCTCGCGTTCCTCGGTCTCGGCGATCCGACGGTCGTGTCGTGGGGCGGGCTGCTCCAGGACGCGCGGGAGGCGGGCGCGGTCAGCGCCGGGAAGTGGTGGTATCTGGTGCCACCGGGTATCGCGATCGCGGGGGTCGCGCTGGCGTTCACGCTGTGCGGGCGCGCGGTCGAATCGGTCCTCAACCCCAAGCTGGGGGTGGCACGTTGAGCACTCCGACCGAACCGAATACGACCGGTCACCGTCTCCTGGAGGTCCGGAACCTCGAAGTGACCTACGCGGGCGGAGCGGCCGCCGTACGAGGTGTGGACCTCGCGCTCGACGCGGGCCAGAAGCTCGGCATCGCGGGCGAGTCCGGCTGCGGCAAGTCCACACTGGCGCTCGCGCTGCTCCGGCTGCTGCCAGCCGGCACACGCACGACCGGCGAGATCCTGCTCGACGGCGAGGACGTACTGACGATGAAGTGGGGCCGGGTGCGGGCGGTCCGCTGGGCGGGCGCCTCGATCGTCTTCCAGGGCGCGATGCACTCGCTGAACGCCGTGCACCGCATCGGCGACCAGATCGCCGAGCCGATCCTGCTGCACAAGAAGGCGACTCCGGCGGGCGCGAAGCGGAAGACCGCCGAGCTGCTCGAACACGTGGGCCTTCCCACCGCCCGCGCTGACGCCTACCCGCACGAGCTCTCCGGCGGCCAGCGCCAACGCGTCATGATCGCCATGGCGTTGGCCTGCGATCCCCGGCTCGTCATCGCCGACGAACCGACCACCGCGCTCGACGTGATGATCCAGGCGCAGATCCTCCGCCTCATCCAACAGCTCGTCACCGAGCAGGAGTTGGGCCTCATCATGATCAGCCACGACCTCGCGGTGCTGTCCGACACCTGCGACCGGCTCGCGGTGATGTACGCGGGGCGGGTGGTCGAGGAAGGGCCCGCGCAGCAGGTCTACGAGGATGCCCGACACCCCTACGGCCAAGCGCTGTCGGCCGCCTTCCCGCGCATCGGCGACACGGCTTCGCGGTTCGCGCCGCGCGGCCTGCCGGGCGACCCGCCGGATCCGTCGGCGCTGCCGTCCGGCTGTACGTTCCACTCCCGGTGCGCGGTGGCGCTCGACTCCTGTGTGACGGAGGACCAGGTACTGCGGGACGCGGGTGCGGGACGGTGGGCGGCCTGCGTGCACATGGACGCGGGCGTGGAAGCGGAACCAGCCAGGAGCACTCCATGACGACACCTCCCGCGACGACATCACCGTTGCTCAGCGCCGAGGGCCTGCACATCGCCTTCCCCGGACGCCACGGTGCCGACCGTGCCCGTGCCGTCGACGGAGTCGACCTCGACATCCGGCGCGGCGAGATCGTCGCGCTGGTCGGCGAGTCGGGCTGCGGCAAGACGACGCTGGCGCGCTCCCTGCTCGGTCTCGTCCCGCCGACCGGGGGCCGCGTCACGTTCGACGGCAAGCCCCTCGACTACTCCTCGCGCTCGCTGAAGGCGTACCGCAAACGCGTCCAGCTGGTCCTCCAGGACCCGAGCGGCTCCCTCAACCCCCGGCACACGGTGTACGACGCGGTCGCCGAGGGCCTGCGCATCCACCGGTACGGCGGCGACGAGCGGGCTGCGGTCGCGGAAGCCCTCTCCCGGGCGGGACTTCGCCCTCCGGAACGCTTCTTCCTGCGCTACCCGCACGAGCTGTCCGGCGGCCAGCGCCAGCGTGTCGTCATCGCGGGCGCGCTCGTCCTGGAGCCCGAACTCATCGTCGCCGACGAGCCGGTGGCCTCCCTGGACGCCTCGGTACGCGGCGAGATCCTGGCCCTGCTCCTGCGGCTGCGCGCCGAACTCGGCCTGTCCGCCCTGGTGGTGACCCATGACCTGGGTCTGGCGTGGAACATCGCCGACCGGGTCGCGGTGATGTACCTGGGCCGCATCGTGGAGACGGGCGAGGTCGAACAGGTTCTGACGGCACCTCAGCACCCGTACACCCAGGCCCTGTTGTCCGTCCTGCCGGAAGCCCCGGGCGACCCGGTGGTGCTGACCGGCGAGCCCCCGGACCCGTCGCGCATCCCCTCCGGCTGCCGTTTCCACGCGCGCTGTCAGATCCTGGCGAGCGGGGAGGCGGAGCGGGCGGGGGTGGCGGACGCGTGCCGTGGGCAGGATCTGGAGGTGCTGGGCGGGGGTGCCGAGACGCAGGTGGCGTGCCACTGGGCGCGGGCGGGCGTCGCCACATAACGGCCGACGCCCGTGAAGGGCACCGGCCACCCCCAACGACGTACCGACGTGCGCGGAAAAGCTACTCGGAGTCGGCCTCGGCCTCGTACGCCTCGATCAGTTCCCGTGACCGCTTCACGTCGTCCCCGATGGCCACAAGGAGCGCGTCGATGGAGTCGAACCTGGCCTGTCCGCGTACGAAGGCGAGGAAGTCGACGGCGACGTGCAGGCCGTACAGGTCGAGGCCGACGCGGTCGATGGCGTACGCCTCGACGGTCCGCTCGGTGCCGTCGAACTGGGGATTCGTGCCGACGGAGATCGCGGCCGGCATCGCCTCGTCCGCGACGTGCAGCCAGCCGGCGTAGACGCCGTCGGCGGGAATGGCGGTGTGCGGGAGGGTCTCGACGTTCGCCGTCGGGAAGCCCAGCTCGCGGCCGCGCTGGGCGCCTCGTACGACGATGCCCTCGACACGGTGCGGACGCCCGAGGATCTCGCGCGCGCCCTCGACGTCGCCCTCGGCGACGAGCCGCCGGGTGAGGGTCGAGGAGAAGGGCTCGCCGCCGCCCGCGTCACCGGTCACGTACAGGTCGACGACCTCGACCTCGAAGTCGTACGTCTGGCCCTGCTCCCGCAGGAAATCGACATTGCCGGTGGCCTTGTGGCCGAAGCGGAAGTTGGGGCCCTCGACGACCGCCTTCGCGTGCAGCTTGTCGACCAGGACCTTCGCGACGAAGTCGGCGGGCGACAGCTTCGAGAACTCCTTCGTGAACGGAAGGATGAGCAGGGCGTCCACGCCCAGCTCGGCCATCAGTTCGGCGCGGCGGTGGTGCGGGGCGAGCAGCGGGGGGTGGCTGCCGGGGCGCACGACCTCGCTGGGGTGCGGGTCGAAGGTGACGACGACGGAGGGAACGCCCAGCTCGCGGGCGCGGTCCACGGCATGCCGGATGATCAGCTGGTGTCCGCGGTGCACCCCGTCGTAGGAACCGATGGTGACGACGCTGCGCCCCCAGTCCTCGGGGATGTCCTCCAAGCCACGCCAGCGCTGCACTGTGACTGCTCCTTGTCGCAAACTCGTCGAACCTGTGTCCGTGATTGCCTCATTCGCAGCTCTAAGAGTGCCATGCCGGGTGCTCTCCGCCTGCATCGGCATCAGGCTGTGACACATCCCGCATCTCGGCGGCGTAGGTCAGGCGGGAACCCGCACCCCGGCCAGGTTCTCGATCATGCGGCGGGTGCTCGGGCCGACCACGCCGGCCCACTCCTCCGGGGCGCCGGTCAGCCACCGGGCCACGAGGCCGGCGAAGCCGGGGACGGTGCGGGCGAGGTCGACGAGGCCGCGGTCGAAGCCGGTGGCTCCGGCCGGCGTGCGGACGAGGAGGAGGCCCGTACGGTGCACCAGTTCACGGGTGGGTTCCTCTCCCCTGCGGGCCGCGTCGGCCGCCGCCGCCCGCAGCAGGGTGTCGAGGACTGCCGGGTCCCGTTCGTGGGCGAGGAAGAGGTCGAGGAGTTCGCGCCGCAGGGGACGGGAGGCCGGGCTGCCGGGCGCGGCGAGTACGGTCGCGAGCGCCGCCCGCACCGGTGCGGGGCAGCCGTCGAGCAACCCTGTGACCAGCGGAAAGAGCACCGTGTGGGCCTCCAGTCCGTGTTCGAGCCGCCGGTCGACGTACGCGGCCACGTGCGCGGCTGCTGCCGGGCGGAGCTCCACCACCTCGCGTACCAGGACGGCGACGCGGCGGGCGAGGGAGGGCGTGGTGACGTCGGCGAGGTTGCGCAGCAGCTCGCCCGTGTCCGGGCCCGCGCCCGGTTGCCACAGCCTGGCCCGGAAGGCGGCGAGCACCGGGTCGGGGTGGGTCGTGAGGGCGGCGACCAGCGCGCTCGCGGGCAGCTGCGGGTCGCCCGCCTTGAACCGCTCCAAGGCCTGCGGCAGGTACCGTGCCCGGGTCCACGGATCCCTTACGAGGAGGCCGAGCGCTCCGCCGTGCAGGGTGGAGTCGGCGGGGCGGGCCAGCAGGGCGAGCGCCGCGTAGCGCAGCAGCGCGCGGTCGGCCTCGGTCCGCACCTGCGGTGCGGCCCGCAATCCGTACGCCACCGCCGCCACCCGCCGTGCCGGGCGCTCGTCGTGCGCCCACCGGTCCACCGCCCGGCACACGGCCGACGGTTCCTCCTCGGCGAGTACGGCCAGCAGCTCGTCGCCGCGCCGGTGCGCGACTCCGACCAGCGCCTCCGCGAGATCGTCCAGGGCCCGGCGCCGGTAGGCGTACAGCAGCGCCTGTGCGGCCGTCGCCACGGTCGCGTGCGGGGTCGCGGGGAGGGGGCGGTCGTCGTCGAACCAGTGGGTGAGGTGCGGTTGTACGGCGGTGGGGTCGGCGGTGAGGAGGCGGGCCACGGCGTCCAGATAGCGGGGTTCGCCTTCTTGGCTCCCGGCGCGCGGCGCCTCGTCCGCCATCACCAGGCACCTCAGCAGCTCGAACCGTTCCGCCTCCGGCAGCGCCAGCGCCTCCCAAAACGCCGGCCCGAACTCCCCCGGTACGCCTCGCCCTTGCTCCCGCCACCTCACGATCCGCTCCGCGAGCAACCGCAGCACCCGGGCGTAGGGGCTCGCGTCGGGAACCCGCAGCAGGACATCGGTGCAGAGGTGCGTGGCCCACCAGCCGGGGTCGCCGAGCGGGGCCGGCCCCTCGGGCAGGAGGTCGTCCACGGCGTCGACCAGGTCTTCCAGCCGGCGGGCCAGCTCGGCGGGGCCCTGCTGACGGGCCAGGAGGAGCAGGGCCTGGACCACCGGGCCGATGCGGTGGCGGGGGACGGGGAGTGCGCGAGGCGGGGCGTGCGCGGCCCCGAATCGGGGGCCCTGTGCACGCCGCCGGGACGCGGCCGCGCCAGAGCCCCGGGCCCTTCCGGCTGCCTGCGCAGGCTCCGACAGCTGTGTCGCCGCAGCCGCCTGCACACCGTCTCCGGCGGCCCAGGACGGGACCCGCCCGGCGGCCCTACCGGCAGTCGAAGCCGCCTGGTCCGTCCCCGTGCCCCCCGCGGCGCGACCCCGGTGCACCAGGGCGTGCAGGGCGGGGTCCAGGTCGAGGTGGGTGCCCTGGATCCAGTCGGCGAGTTCCTCGTGGGCGAAGCGGTAGCCGTTGCCAGCGGGGACGAGGAGGCCCTCGGTGAGGACGGCGGATGCCCAGCCGGTGGTGGCGCCGAGGCGGCGAACGGTTGTGGGGCCCCACGGGAAGACGGCTTCGAAGGACGCGCGGTCCAACTCCCCCTGCCCGGGCCCCAGACAGCGCCGCGCGGCCTCGTGCACCTGGCCGGAGACATGGGCGGCGAGCCGCCGTACGGCCGAACCGCGCAGCCCGTTCACCGCGGCGAGCCGGACGGCGACACGCAGGCACATGAGGTCCAGGTAGGCGGCGAACACCTCGTCCCGGTCGAGCGGTCGGGCCGGGGAGTCCGGCAGCGCGCCCCGAGCGTCCGGGGCCTCCGGCAGCGCCGCCCGCACCTCGGACAGCAGCCGCAGCGCCAGCGGATGCCGTGCGTCGGCCGGCGCGAGCGCGCCCTCGGGGATCCCCGCGCGGGCCCGGGCCCGCAGCGCCTCCGCCTCGGTCAGATCCCCCAGCCGCACACAGGCGGGAAACGGCCCGGCCCCGGACACGGAGGGATCGGCCCGGTGCAGCAGCTCCGCCGGAAACTCGGCCCCCGCCTGCTCCCAGTACTCGGCCCGGCACGCGACCACGAGCCGCGCCCCGGTCTCCCGCAGCCAGTCCGCCGTCCCCGCCGTCCACTCGGGCATCCGGTGGGCGAGGGCGGGCGGCATCTCCTCGGGACCGTCGAGGAGCAGCAGCAACGGCCGCCCCGCGTCCCGTGCCACCCGGGCCAACCGCTCCGGCCCGATGTCGCCCAGCTCACCGTCGTACCCCTCGGGAGGCAGCACACCCGGATCCGCCGAGCTCCCGGAGTGCGGGCCCTCCCGCGAGGCCGACACGATCCGCCCGGCCCGCTCCAGCGCCCGCGCCGCCGCGTCCGCCACCGAGAGGTCCGTGGCCAGGAGGTCGGCGCCCCGCAGCCACAGGGTGGGCGCCGGTTCCGCACCCCGGGTGCGGCGTGCGGCGAGGGCCGCGAGTTCCGTCGTACGACCGCTGCCGGGCGGTCCGACAAGCCCGAGCACGGCGGCCTGGCCACCGCCCTCGAACACACCGAACTCCCTTACGGCATCGGCTCGTTCGACAGGCTCGGAGTTCCCGCCGTCCGGTCCGCCGGGCCCGTCCGAGCCCACGGACGTCGCCGTCAGCTCCAGCACCCCCGCCGGATTCAGATCGGCCCCGTACGCGGGCACCGTCGCCGCGTTGCGGACCAGCAGCGCGGCGAGCGGTCCTTCGGCGTCCGGAGTCCGCAGTGGGACGGCGAAGCCCGCCACCCTGTGCCCGGCGTGCAGCGCGGTGCCCAGGACCGCCACCACCGCCCCGGTCGAGGCGTCGAGCACCGGGCCTCCGGCGGCTCCGCCGCCCAGCCGCAGCGCGTCGGTGCCGGCCGTACCGATCGCCAACTCCAGGGCGTCGCCCAGGAGATGGAAGCGGTCGGTCGCGGTGTACGTGACGGCGGAGGCGCCGAGCACCCGTGCCTCGCGCCAGCCGCCCGCGGCGATCCGGACGTACGTGCCGGTCTCGACATGGTTCCGCACGGTGACGGGGAGCGGGTCCACGCCGAGACCTTCGCTGCGTACGAGAGCCAGATCGGCGTCCGGGAGGGGTGTGACGGCGTCGGCGGTGACCACGCAGGTGCGGCCGCCGGGGGCATGGAGGACGAGACGGGCCAGGCCGTCGACCGCCTCGTGGCTGGTGATCACCGTGCCGTGGTGGTCGGCGACGAACCCCGTGCCGCGCGGACGCCCCGCCAGGTCGCAGACCCGCACCAGGGCATCGTCGTACGCTTCCCGGGCCTCTTCCGGCGTCTCCCGGCTGTTGTCCGGTACCGGCCGGCTCTCGACCTGTACGTGTCGGCTGTCGACCGGTGCATGTCGGCCCCCGGTCCGCGGGCCCCGTCCCGCCATGCTCGAACCTCCCCGCCGCGCTTCTGCTTCCGACGGTAGGCGCAGGGTGATCAGCGGGACAGATCGCGTGTCGAACGCGCCCCTTTCCGCTCCCCCGGTTCACTCCGAGCGCCTGCCCGAAGGGGTGAATAAGCAAGGACGGATGGATACACCCTTGGGTGGGGGAACCGAGGGGGGACCGTGGAGCGGCGGGCACGAGACCCCGTGATCGCCGCTCCACGGACGGGTTCGGCAAGCTGGTCCGGTAGGCCGGGTCCCGTGGACCCGACGCGGTCGGACCGTCGGCGTCAGCCGAACACCGCCAGGCTCTTCGCCTTCCCCTTCTGCTCCTCCACCAGCGCCAGGAACCGCCCGGCCGGGTCGAAGACGCCCACGGCGCCGCGCCCGGCGTACTCCTCGGGAATCTCCAGGCGTACGCCGTTGAGAAGCAGCCCCGCCCGCCTGTCGTCCACGTCCCAGCGCGGGAACGCCGCGGCCGCGGCCTCCGCGATCGGCATCACGGTCAGCTCCTCCTGGAGCTGGTCGAGGGTGCGCGCGGAGTCGAGCTTGTACGGGCCCACGCGGGTGCGGCGCAGCGCGGTGAGATGGCCGCCGACACCCAGGTCCGCGCCCAGGTCACGGGCCAGCGCCCGGATGTACGTGCCGGACGAGCAGACCACCGAGACCACCAGGTCCAGGACCGGTGTGCCGTCCTCGGCGACGGCGTCACGGACGTCGTACACCGCGAACGACGAGATCCGCACCGGACGGGCCGGGATCTCGAAGTCCTCGCCGTCGCGCGCCCGCTTGTACGAGCGCACGCCGTTGATCTTGATGGCGCTGACCTTGGACGGCACCTGCATGATGTCGCCGGTCAGCTTGGCGATGCCGGCGTCGACGGCGTCCCGCTTGATGCCGGACGCGTCCGTGGACGAGGTGATGTCACCCTCGGCGTCGTCCGTCAGCGTGTTCTGCCCGAGCCTGATGGTCCCCAGGTACTCCTTCTCGGTGAGCGCGAGGTGCCCGAGGAGTTTGGTGGCCTTCTCGACGCCGAGGACCAGCACGCCCGTCGCCATGGGGTCGAGGGTGCCGGCGTGTCCGACGCGGCGGGTCCTGGCGATCCCGCGCATCTTGGCGACCACGTCGTGCGAAGTGAAGCCCGACGGCTTGTCGACGATGACAAGCCCGTCGGGCGTCTGGTGCTTCTCGGTCATCCGGTGGCGTCGTCCGTCTCGTCGTCGTCCGACTCGTCGTCGGAGTCGGGCTTCTTGTACGGGTCCGCGTCACCGGCGTACTTCGCTCCGGAGGAGACCTCGCGCACCTTCTCGTCCGAGGCACGCGCCTTGTCGAGCAGGTCCTCGATGGTCTTGGCGGTGTCCGGGAGGGCGTCCGCGACGAAGGTCAGCGTCGGCGTGAACTTCACGCCCGCCGCCGCACCGACCGCGGAGCGGAGCACGCCCTTGGCGCTCTCCAGGCCCGCGGCGGCCTCCGCCCGCGCCTGGTCGTCCCCGTACACCGTGTAGAAGACGGTCGCCTCCCGCAGATCACCCGTGACCCGGGTGTCCGTGATGGTGACGTGGGTGCCGAGCCGCGGATCCTTGATCCCGCGCTGCAGCTTCTTGGCCACCACCTCTCGGATGAGGTCCGCCAGCCTCTTAGCCCGCGCGTTGTCGGCCACTGGTCCGTCTCCTTCTTCGCCTTGCTTGTTTCGTCGGTCTTCGTCAGACGTCGTCCGTCGTTGTCAGTCGTCGTCTGTGTGGAGTCTGCGCCGTACCGACAGCAGTTCCACCTCCGGTCGTGCCGCGACGAGCCGTTCACACCGGTCCAGTACGTCGGTGAGGTGTTCGGTGTCTCCGGAGACCACCGCGAGGCCGATCTCGACCCTGCGGTGCAGGTCCTGGTTTCCCGTCTCCGCCACGCTCACCGGGTACTTCCGCTGGAGTTCGGCGACGATCGGCCGGACGAGGGAGCGTTTCTCCTTGAGCGAGCGAACGTCGCCGAGGAGCAGATCGAAGGACAGTGTCCCCACATACATGTGTAACCGGATGTCCCGCCGGTACGGGATAGATGGCCTGCCAAACGCTTGGCAGGGACATCAGAACCGTACAACGAACGGGTGGGGGTGCTCGACGGATATTTTCGCCCCCGCCGCCCCTACCCGTCCATTCTCCTGGGGCTGCGCCCCAGACCCCCTCGGCTGTTCTTCGGCTGTCGGCCGGTGGGGGCTTGTCGCGCAGTTCCCCGCGCCCCTAAAAGACGGTGAGCTGGCCGGGGTGACTTTGTCACCCCGGCCAGCTCACACCATCACTTTACGAGCGCGGCTTCTCGCGCATCTCGTACGTCGCGATGACGTCGTCGACCTTGATGTCGTTGAAGTTTCCGAGGTTGATACCGCCCTCGAAGCCTTCGCGGATCTCGGTGACGTCGTCCTTGAAGCGACGCAGCCCGGAGATGTTGAGGCTCTCCGCGATGACCTTGCCGTCGCGGATGAGGCGCGCCTTGGTGTTGCGCTTGACCTCGCCCGAGCGGACCAGGACACCGGCGATGTTGCCCAGCTTGGACGACTTGAAGACCTCGCGGATCTCCGCCGTGCCGAGCTCGACCTCCTCGTACTCCGGCTTGAGCATGCCCTTGAGGGCCGCCTCGATCTCCTCGATGGCCTGGTAGATCACCGAGTAGTACCGGACGTCGACGCCCTCGCGCTCCGCCATCTGGGCCGCGCGGCCCGCAGCGCGGACGTTGAAGCCGATGACGATCGCGTCGGAGCCGGTCGCCAGGTTGATGTCCGACTCGGTGACCGCACCCACACCGCGGTGCAGGACGCGGATGTCGACCTCTTCACCGACGTCGAGCTGGAGCAGCGAGGACTCGAGAGCCTCCACCGAACCGGACGCGTCGCCCTTGATGATGAGGTTGAGTTCCTGCACCAGACCGGCCTTGAGGGCCTCGTCCAGGTTCTCCAGGGAGAACCGGACACCCCGGCGGGCGAAGTTGGCGTTGCGCTCACGCGCCGCGCGCTTCTCGGCGATCTGACGCGCCGTGCGGTCCTCGTCGACGACCAGGAAGTTGTCGCCGGCGCCCGGGACGTTGGTGAGACCCAGGACCAGGACGGGGGTCGACGGACCCGCTTCCTCGACGTTGTTGCCGTTGTCGTCGAGCATCGCCCGGACTCGGCCGTACGCGTCGCCGACCACCATCGTGTCGCCGATGCGCAGCGTGCCGCGCTGGACCAGGACCGTCGAGACGGCACCGCGGCCACGGTCGAGGTGGGACTCGATCGCAATACCCTGCGCGTCCTGCTCCGGGTTGGCCCGCAGGTCGAGCGAGGCGTCCGCGGTGAGGACCACGGCCTCCAGCAGGCTCTCGATGTTGAGGCCCTGCTTGGCGGAGATGTCGACGAACATCGTGTCGCCGCCGTACTCCTCGGCCACCAGACCGAACTCGGTGAGCTGACCGCGCACCTTGGTCGGGTCGGCGCCCTCGACGTCGATCTTGTTGACCGCGACCACGATCGGCACGTCGGCCGCCTTGGCGTGGTTCAGCGCCTCGATCGTCTGGGGCATCACACCGTCGTTGGCCGCCACCACGAGGATCGCGATGTCGGTCGACTTGGCACCACGGGCACGCATGGCGGTGAACGCCTCGTGACCCGGGGTGTCGATGAAGGTGATCCGACGCTCTTCGCCGTTGACCTCGGTCGCGACCTGGTACGCACCGATGTGCTGCGTGATACCGCCGGCCTCGCCCGCGACGACGTTCGTCTTGCGGATGGTGTCGAGCAGTCGGGTCTTACCGTGGTCGACGTGACCCATGACGGTCACGACCGGCGGACGCGCGACGAGGAACTCCTCGCCACCCTCGTCCTCGCCGAACTCGATGTCGAAGGACTCGAGCAGCTCGCGGTCCTCCTCCTCGGGGCTGACGATCTCGAGGACGAAGTTCATCTCGTCCGCGAGGAGCTTCAGCGTCTCGTCGGAGACGGACTGCGTGGCAGTGACCATCTCGCCGAGGTTCATCATCACGCCGACGAGCGACGCCGGGTTGGCGCCGATCTTCTCGGCGAAGTCGGTGAGCGAGGCACCGCGCGACAGGCGGACGGACTGTCCGTTGCCGCGAGGCAGCATGACGCCGCCGACCGACGGGGCCTGCATGGCCTCGTACTCCTGGCGCCTCTGCCGCTTCGACTTGCGACCACGACGCGCGGGACCACCGGGACGACCGAAGGCGCCCTGTGTGCCACCACGGCCACCGGGACCACCGGGACGACCACCGAAGCCGGGACGACCGCCGCCACCGCCACCGGGACCACCGGGACGACCGGCGAAACCGCCACCACCGCCACCCGGACCACCGGGACGACCGGCGAAACCGCCGCCACCGCCACCGGGACCGGCCGGACGACCGGCGAAGCCGCCGCCGCCACCGGGACGACCGCCACCGGCACCGCCGGGACGACCGCCACCGCCACCGGGACCACGGCCGCCACCGGGGCCACCGCCGCCCGGACGCGGGCTGCCCGCAGCGGGACGCTGCGGCATCATGCCGGGGTTCGGACGGTTACCACCGGGGCCGCCGCCGGGACGCGGAGCGCCACCCTGCGGACGGGGCATGCCGCCCGGGCTCGGACGGGCACCGCCCGGACCGCCCTGCGGACGCGGAGCGCCGCCGGGACCGCCCTGGGGACGGGGACCACGGTCACCGCGGTCCTGACCCGCGCCCTGCGGACGCGGACCGCCGGGGGCGCCTGCGCCACCCGGACGCGGGGCACCGCCCGGACGGGGCGCCTGGGGGCGCGCCATACCGGTGGAGCCACCAGAGGTGAACGGGTTGTTGCCCGGACGGGGACCGGCCGGACGAGCACCGGGACGCGCACCCTGGCCACCCGGACGCGGAGCGCCCTGACGGTCGGGGCGGTCGCCACGCTCGGGACGGTCCGTACGCTCGGGACGGTCGCCACGACCCTGACCACCCTGGCCGGGACCGGCCGGACGGGCACCGGCGGGCTTCGGAGCGCCGGGACGGGCAGCACCCGGACGAGCACCGGCGGCCGGAGCCGCGGGAGCCGACGGGGGCGCCGTGAACTCGGCGGCGACCGGAGCCGGAGCCGCCGGAGCGGGCTTCGGCGCGGGCTTGGGACCCGGACGCGGGCCCGAGGCCGGAGTGGACGGAACAACCGGGGTGACCGGTGCGGCCTCCGCGGGCTTCTCGGCCACGGCCGGCTTGGGAGCCGGCGGACGCGGGGCGGCCGGACGGGCGGCCTGCGCGGGAGAAGGCGCACCCGGCTTGGCAGGCGCGGCCTTGCGCGGCGCCGGCTTGCCGCCGCCGTTGCCCTGCTGCAGGGCATCTGTCAGTTTGCGTACTACGGGCGCCTCGATCGTCGAGGACGCTGAACGGACGAACTCACCGAGTTCCTGGAGCTTGGCCATGACGACCTTGCTCTCAACCCCGAACTCCTTAGCGAGTTCGTATACCCGGACCTTAGCCACTTCGCTCCTTTTAGGTCCGGGTTGCGTCCGGACCGTCGCTACTTCATGGGCGTACTCATCGCGTGCTCATCGAGTGCTCATCGCAATCTCGACCTACTTCCAACTCGCGGGGTACCAGGGCCGCACGGGGGTTCCGTACGACACGTCTTACGGTGTTACCTGCTCGACGTAGTGGCGCAACGCCTTCATGTCGAGCGATCCCGGGGCACGCAGCGCCCGTGGGAACGCCCGGCGGCGGACCGCCAGGTCGAGACAGGCCAGGACGGGGTGTACGTACGAGCCCCGGCCGGGCAGCGTACCGCGATGATCGGGGACACATTCACCCTCGACCGCCACGATGCGCAGCAGATCCTTCTTGGCCGCTCGCTCCCGACACCCCACACAGGTGCGTTCAGGGCATGCGCGGGCTCGCGTCCGGCCAGACACTGTTAAGTCTACCTCCCCGTACCGACCTCACCCCTTTGGGGCAAGAATCGAACGGTTGTTGTCGTGATCTAAGCCACCTGCGGCTTGGATCTATTCCCGGGCCTATTCCCCGCCCTGGTCGCCGGTCTGTTCGGTGTCCGGACGGATGTCGATCCGCCAGCCGGTGAGGCGGGCCGCAAGACGGGCATTCTGGCCCTCCTTGCCGATCGCCAGCGACAGCTGGTAGTCGGGGACGGTCACGCGCGCGGAGCGGGCCGCGAGGTCCACGACCTCGACCTTGGAGACGCGGGCCGGGGACAGCGCGTTCGCCACCATCTCGGCCGGGTCGTCCGCCCAGTCGACGATGTCGATCTTCTCGCCGTTCAGCTCGGCCATCACGTTGCGCACCCGGCTGCCCATGGGGCCGATGCAGGCGCCCTTGGGGTTCAATCCGGACCGGGTGGACCGGACGGCGATCTTCGTACGGTGGCCCGCCTCGCGCGCGATGGCGGCGATCTCGACGGACCCGTCGGCGATCTCCGGCACCTCAAGCGCGAACAGCTTCTTCACCAGGTTGGGGTGCGTGCGGGAGAGCGTCACGGACGGACCGCGGACGCCCTTCGCGACCCGTACGACGTACGAGCGCAGGCGCAGGCCGTGCGTATAGGTCTCACCGGGGACCTGCTCCTGCACCGGCAGGATGGCCTCCAGCTTGCCGATGTCGACCAGGACGTTCTTGGGGTCGCGACCCTGCTGCACGACACCGGTGACGATGTCGCCCTCGCGGCCCGCGTACTCGCCGAGCGTCGCGTCGTCCTCGGCGTCCCGCAGGCGCTGCAGGATGACCTGCTTGGCGGTGGTCGCGGCGATGCGGCCGAACCCCGACGGGGTGTCGTCGAACTCGCGCGCCTCCTGCCCCTCCTCCAGGTCCTCGGGGTCCTCCTTCGCCCACACGGTCACATGGCCGGTTTCCCGGTCGAGCTTCACGCGCGCGTGCCGGCGGCTTCCCTCGGTGCGGTGGTAGGCGATGAGGAGGGCCGACTCGATCGCCTCGACCAGCAGGTCGAAGGAGATCTCCTTCTCCCGTACCAAACCCCGCAGGGCACTCATGTCGATGTCCACGGCTACGCCTCCTCTGCGTTCTCTTCGTTCTCTTCGAGCGCTTCTTGCTCGTCCTGCACGTTTTGCTCATCAGGCTGGTTCTTGCGGTTGAACTCGACCTGGACGCGCGCCTTGGTGATGTCCTCGAAGGCGAGCCTCTTGGCGGTGGGCTTGCGCCCCTTCACGCCGGGCACTTCGACGTCGAGTCCGGAGTCGTCCACGGTGAGGATCCGGGCGGTCAGCTCCGCGCCGTCGGCCAGCTGGAACTTCACCAGGCGGTCCGTGGCGCGTACGTAGTGACGGTGCTCCTTGAGCTCGCGCTCGGCACCGGGGGTTCCGACCTCGAGGGTGTACTCGCCCGCGCCCATCGCGTCCGTCTCGTCGAGCTTCGCCGAGAGCGCGCGGCTCACATCGGCGATCTGGTCCAGGTCGGCACCCGTGTCCGAGTCGACGACGACACGCAGCACACGCTTGCGTCCCACCGAGTCCACCTCGACCTCTTCGAGATCGAGTCCCTGAGAGCTGACGAGAGATTCCAGCAGTTCTCGCAGCCTCTCGCTCTGGGTGGTGCTCATCCGGGTGACTCCTCGGCCGCGTGTGCTGTTGTGGGTATGTCTCGCGTGTCAGGTCAAAGGGTATCCGGTCGCCGGGGGTGTTGCCGTCCATCGTGACGCGGCCGGACGGCTCGGAGCGGGGGCGGAGGGGGCGGAACGACCGGCCGGGCGAGCACTGTGCGAGAGCCGCTGGCCACCGATCGGCCGGGGCGCGGGTACCGTGATCACGGGCGTGCAGCCCTCCCTTTCGTACGAGCCTTCCGAGGACGTCTCCCGTGCCGTTCACCCTGCCGTCGCGTACCCCCTCGGGCCCGCGCCGAAGGACCTTGCTCGCGTCGGCCGCGGGCGCCTTCGCGCTCGCGGGCTGCTCCACCCCCGAGCCGTCCACCACCGACACCTCCGGCGGTAGCCCCTCGGCCGCCGACCGGGCACGCGCGCGTGCCGCCGGCGACAGCCAGGCGCTCGCGGAGCGGTACGCGGCCGTGATCACCGCGTACCCCTCACTGGCGGAGCGCCTGCGCCCGCTGCGGGCGGAGGTCGTACGGCACGCGGCGGCCTTCAAGAGCGGAACCCCGGCATCGGGATCACCGTCGCCGTCCGCCTCGGCATCGGAATCGGCGGTGGCCGCCGGCGCCTCCCCCGCCCCGTCGGCCACCGTTCCGGCCACGGAGAAGGACGCTCTCAAGGACCTCGCATCGGCCGAGCACAGCCTGGCCGACCAGCGCGCGAAGGCCCTGCTGGACGTGCCGGGAGAGCTGGCCAGGCTGCTGGCGTCGGTGGCGGCGGCCGGGGCGGCACACGCCTACTTGTTGACGGAGGGGAAGAAGTGACCGGCACCAGGGAATCCAGGAGCGGCGACGACACCGAGGACGCCAAGAGGGCGAAGGAAGCGGAGCTGAAAGCCCTGCAGGCCGCACTGGGCGCCGAGCACGCCGTCGTCTACGGGTACGGCGTCGTCGGCGGCAAGATCGACGACGCGCGCAGGACCGAGGCCCGGGCGGCCTACGACGCCCACCGGGCGCGGCGGGACGAGCTGGCGCGGGCCGTACGGGACCTGGGCGGGAAGCCCGAGGCCTCGGCGGCGGCGTACGCCCTGCCGTTCCAGGTGAAGGACTCGGCCGCTGCCGTGCGGTTCGCGGCCGAACTGGAGGAACGGGTGGCCGGGGTGTACTCCGATCTCGTACGGGCTTCCACCGGCGACCAGCGGCGTACGGCCGCCGAGGCGCTGCGCGAGGCGGCGGTACGGGCGGTGCGGTGGGGCGGCGAGAGCGTAGCCTTCCCTGGGCTCGCCGAGCGGGCCGCCACCCCGTCCGCGTCGGCGCCATCACCGGCGTAACGCCAGCTGGAAGGAACCACTCGCGCATGGCTTTCGAACCGCCGCAACGCCTCGTGCGGGCGCTCGGCGAGACGCAGCACAACGGGGCCGACGGTGCCGAGGGGACCGGTGGGACCGGCGACTGGCTGGACAAGCTGCCGGTGCTGGCGCAACAGGCCGTTGATCTACGCGAGTTGACGGTGGAGCGGGTGCAGGCGCCCGGCGGGCGCAGCAGTCTGGTGGTGCTGGTCAGGCAGGCCGACGGGACGCCCGCCGTGCTGAAGCTGGCGCCCGGGCGGGCCCGTCCGGAGAGCGAGCGGGCCGCACTCGCCCACTGGGACGGCCGGGGCGCGGTCCAGCTCCTCGACCCGGATGATGCGCAGGGCGTACTGCTGCTCGAGCGCCTGCATCCCGACCTCTCCGTGCGCTCGCTGCCCGAGGCGAAGGCCCTGCTGGAGGCGGCCGGGACGCTGCGGCGGCTGTGGGTCGAGCCACCCGCCGCGCATACCTTCGAGACGGTCGCCGAGCGGACCGGGCGGCAGGCCGAGGCGATGCGGACGTCGGCGGGTGCCGACGCGGAGGTCGCCGCCCTGGTGGACGCGGCGCTCGGGGCCCGCGAGGAGCTCCTGGCCGGCCCGCCCGAGGAGCGGCTGCTGCACGGCACCTTCCGGCAGAGCAAGGTGCTCGCCGGTGAGCGCATGCCCTGGCTTGCCGTGGGCCCCGACCCGGTGGTCGGCGAGTGCGCCTTCGATCTGGCCCGGCTGGTCCGCGACCGGGTGGAGGATCTGATCGCGTCGCCTTCGGGTTCGTCGACCACCCGTCGGCGGGTGAAGCGGCTCGCCGAGTCGCTGGACGTGGACCAGGAGCGGCTGCGGGGCTGGACCCTGTTCCGGGCGGTCGAGTCGGGCGTACGGGCCCGGCGGGTCGGACGTCCGCAGGACGCGGAACTGCTCCTCGAGTTCGCGGGCTGGCTCTAACTCGCCTGTCCCGCAGTGAGTTTGAGGGCCAGGACCGGGCAGTCGGCCGCGGCTCTTCTGGCGCGTTTCAGGGTTCTCCGAGGGAGTGGGCCCTGACGGAACAGGGGGTAGCCCCACTCGTCGAGGGTGACGTGCTCGGGGAGCAGTTCCGCGCACAGGCCGTGGGCCTGGCAGGCGGTCCAGTCGACGGCGAGTTCCAGGTCGGCTTCCATTTCAGCTCCGGTTCTCGGGTACGGGCAGCAGCGGCCGGCGGTCGGCCGCCGTGCAGTGGCCCGCGGCGTGGGCGTCGAGTTCGGCGGCGAAGGTGGTGAACGCGCTGCGGACCAGGCGGACCGTGCCGTCGGGGTGGTGGCAGGCGCCGCGGCCCTCGACGAGTCCGGCCCAGCGGGCGACGTCCCCGCGGCTGGTGCCCTGCGGGCCGGGTGCGGCCAGCGTGCGGAACGCGGCGGCGATCCGGGGCAGGCCGTTGAGGCAGGGGCCGCACTGTCCTGCCGATTCGAGGGCGAGGTAGCGCAGCACGTCGGCCGTGTCGGCGAGGCCGCAGCGGTCGGCGGGCAGTGCAATGAGGACGCCCGCTCCCAGGTCGGCGGCGGTCAGGGTGCGGGTCGCGGCCTCGGCGGCCGTGAGCCAGGTGCCGTGGTAGCCGCCGGTCAGCACCGCGCCGACGCCGTCCAGCGGCAGCAGCCGGTGCAGCGGCATCCCGAACGGCGCCTCCACGACCCGTACCTCCCGGCCCGGCGCGTACACCGTGCACAGGGCGCTGCCCGGTTCGGCCGGCGTGCCCTGCGAACGGAACCAGTCGGCGCCGTAGCGGGCGATCAGTGCGAGGTGCGCGAGGGTCTCGACGTTCTGGACGAGGGTCGGGGCCTGGCGCACGCCCTCTTCGCGGACCGGGGGGTGCTGGTCGCGGGGCAGTGCGGCCTGCCCGGAGATGTACTGGGCGAGGGCCGAGGACTGGCCGGAGAGGAAGCGCTTCGGGACTCGTACGATGCGCACGGGCAGCGGGTCGTGGCGCTCGGTGAGTGCCGTTTCCAGAGGTGTCGCGCCGTCCTCGACGGCGAGGTACGCCTCCCCCGCGCCGACCGCCTCGGCCGCCAACTGGAGCCCGTCCAGGACGAGATGGGGCGAGAGCCGCAGCAGTGTCCTGTCCTTGTGGCTGGCGGGCTCGCCCTCGGCGCCGTTCCCCACGACGACCGGGGCGCGGCCCGTGCGGCGGCCCGCCTCGGCGACGGCGACCAGTTTCCGGTACGTGGGGAAGGCGGCGCCGCCACGACCCGTGAGGCCGGACTCGGCGAGCGTGCGCAGCAGGTGGGCCGGGTTGCCGTACGACACGGGGCCGTAGCGCTGCTGGTGTGTGGTGTGGCCGGCCGGGGCGCCGCCGGGGGCGAGCAGACGGGGTGGCATGTAGATGTCCGTGAACGTCATGGTCATGAGCGGGTTCCCGCCGTCTTGCGAAGAGGTTCGGCTGCGTGTTGGGCCGCGTGTTCGGCTGTGTGGAGGACGGCGGCCGGGGTGCGCCTCGACGCGCGGGCCGCGTGGGCCACGCGGATGCCGAAAGCCGTGAGTACGGCGGCCACGCAGGAGACGGTCAGCCACAGCATCCAGGTGGCGCCTGTGTCCGTGCCGATGCCGATGCCGTGGATCAGGGCGACCGGCCAGGAGGCGTACGCCAGCCAGTGGACGGTGCGCCAGGTGCGGAGGCCGATCCTTGCCCGCAGCAGGCTGGTCACCAGGACCGCCAGCGTCAGGTCCAGGGCTACCGTGCCCAGGCCCAGCCAGAGGGGCTGATAGTCGGAGACGAAGGGGACGAGGACGTCCAGGACGGTGATGTTGACGTAGCCGTCCACTACCGCGGCCGTGATGTGCAGGGCGAGGAAGGCGACCGCGGAGAGGGAGAGGGTGCGGTGGAGGGAGACCGTGCCGAACCTTGGGAGTCCGGGGAGTCTGCCTCTCAGTCGTACGGTTATGCCCAGCAGGACTACGACCGTGAACAGGACGAGGGTCACCGCGCCTGTGGCTCTGTTGGCGTACCAGAGGATTGCGGAGTCGGTCATGCTGCGGCCTCGGTGGGGGTTGCGGTGGAGGGTGTTTCGCCCCCTCCGCCCCTTCCCGTCCCGTACCTGGGGGCTCCGCCCCCAGACCCCCGTATCGGCCTGACGGCCTCGTCCTCAAACGCCGGACGGGCTGAAAGAGTCGGGCCCGGCTCAGAAGTCGGCCTCGGCCAGCCCGGAGTCGTGAGTACCGTGCCGTCGTTCGCCACCAGTCTCGCCGGTAGGCCCAGCCGGGTCAGCCAGCGTTCCGCGCCCGCGCCCTTCACCAGTGCCGCCGTGCTGGCCGCGTTGGCGTCCGCGCAGGTCGCCGCCGCTACCGAGACCGTGCGCCAGGGGGTCTGGGCGGGCAGGCCGGTGTACGGGTCGATGATGTGGTGGAGTTCCTGGGCTCCTCGGCGCCAGCGGCGGGCGGTGGTGCCGGAGGTCGCGATGCCGCCGCCTCGGATGCAGACCGTGGCGGACGAGCCCTGGGCGGGGATCTCGTCGACCGGACCTGTGGCGTCCTGTACGCGGATGCGCCAGCCGCCGCGCGGAGCACGGCCCGCGACGGCCGTGTCGCCGCCCAGGCTCACCAGGACTCCGCAGCCCGCGGCCTCGGCGAGCATCGTCGCCGCCCTGTCGGCGGCCCAGGCCTTGGCGGTGGCGCCCAGGTCGAGGCGGACGCCGGACGGGACGGTGACCGTGCCGGTCGTACGGTCCAGCGTCACCAGGCGCCAGCCCGGGACCGGGCGCACGGTGAGCCGGACGGGGCGGCCGTCCTCCTGGATCAGTCGGAAGTCGCGGTCGTAGCCGAGGGCGTTCATCGCCGAGCCGACCGTCGGGTCGACGGCCCCGTCCGTCGCCTCGGCTGCGCGCAGTGCGACGGCCAGTGCCTCCGCGAGCAGCGGACTGACCTTGACCGGACGGCCGTCGGCGCCGTCGAGCGCCGCCAGCTCCGAGTCCTGGCGGAAACGGCTGCAGGTGGCGTCGACCTCGGCGAGGTGCCGGGCGAGCAGCAGGTTGCACGAGTCGAGGAGAGCCGGGTCGGTGGTGACAAGGCGAACGCTCGTGCCGAGGGCGCGCCAGTCGGCGGCGGCGGTCATGACGCACCCGAGGTGGAGTCGGCCGAGCCACCGCTGCCGGCGGACGTGGGGTTGTCGGACGGCGACTGGAGGGTCGAGTCCGAGGAGGAGGAAGAAGAAGACGAAGACGAGTCCGAGGGCGAATTCGCCGAACTCGACGAGGAATCCGTGGTGCCGCTCGCCGCCGTGTCCGTGTTCGCGGCCACCTGCATCGTGCCGATCAGGGCGAACATCCCGGCCGCCGCGGCCAGTGTCACCGCCGCTGCCGCGGCCGCCGTACGTCGTGTCCCTCTACGGACCGCCGCGGCGGCCCCCCGCTCGCTGCCTGTCATGGCTGCTCCCCTCCGAATGACGCTCTGTCACGTCCTACGGTCGGGGAGCAGCCTGAGAGAAGTCTGTGAGGAACCCATACGCCCGAGAAGAAGTCTCTGAGAGACGCATTTAATTTCAGACTTCAAGTACCGCTGCTGCGCCAATTACGCCGTCAGGCGGGCGATCGCCTCATCCACCGTCAGCTCCTCGCGCTCGCCGGTACGGCGGTCCTTGAGCTCCACGACGCCCTCGGCCGAGCGCCGTCCGGCGACCAGGATCTGCGGTACGCCGATGAGTTCGGCGTCCGTGAACTTCACACCCGGCGAGACACCGGGCCGGTCGTCGACCAGGACGCGTACACCCGCGGCGCCGAGCTTCTCGGAGACTTCGAGAGCCAGTTCGGTCTGGAGCGCCTTGCCCGCCGCGACGACATGCACGTCGGCCGGGGCGACCTCCTTGGGCCAGCACAGGCCCTGTCCGTCCGCCGACTGCTCGGCGAGTGCCGCGACCGCGCGGGAGACGCCGATGCCGTACGAACCCATCGTCACGCGCACGGGCTTGCCCTGCTGGCCGAGGACGTCGAGCTGGAAGGTGTCGGCGTACTTGCGGCCGAGCTGGAAGATGTGGCCGATCTCGATCGCGCGGTCCAGCTTGAGGCCGGTGCCGCAGGACGGGCAGGGGTCGCCCTCCTGGACCACGACGACGTCGAGGTAGTCGTCGACCTCGAAGTCGCGGCCTGCGACGACGTTCTTCGCGTGGGTGTCGGCCTTGTTCGCGCCGGTGATCCAGGCCGTGCCGGGCGCGACGCGCGGGTCGGCGATGTAGCGGACCTTCTCCAGGCCCTGCGGGCCCACGTAACCGCGTACGAGATCGTCGCGGCCTTCGAAGTCCTCGGCCGTCACCAGTTCCACGACGGCCGGCGCGAGGTGCTCGCCCAGCTTGCCGAGGTCGACCTCGCGGTCGCCGGGGACGCCGACGGCGACGATCTCGCCGTCGACCTTGACCAGGAGGTTCTTGAGCGTCGCGGAGGCCTGGACGCCGAGGTGCTCGGCGAGGGACTCGATGGTCGGGGTGTCGGGGGTGTCCAGCTCCTCGACCGGGCCGTGCTCTTCGGTGACGGGCGTCAGCTTGAAGGTGACGGCCTCCGTGTTCGCCGCGTAGTCGCAGGCGGGGCAGTCCACGAAGGTGTCCTCGCCCGCGGCCGCCGGGGCCAGGAACTCCTCCGACGCCGAGCCTCCCATCGCGCCCGAGACGGCGGAGACGATGCGGTAGTCGAGGCCGAGGCGCGCGAAGATCTTCTGGTACGCGGCGCGGTGGAGGGCGTACGACTCGGCGAGGCCCTCGTCCGTGGTGTCGAAGGAGTACGAGTCCTTCATCTGGAACTCGCGGCCGCGCAGCACGCCGGAGCGCGGGCGGGCCTCGTCCCGGTACTTCGTCTGGATCTGGTAGAGCATGACCGGCAGGTCCTTGTACGACGAGGCCTGGTCCTTCACCAGGAGCGTGAAGATCTCCTCGTGGGTCGGACCGAGCAGGTACTCGGCGCCCTTGCGGTCCTTGAGACGGAAGAGCAGGTCGCCGTACTCCTCCCAGCGGCCGGAGGCCTCGTACGGCTCCTTGGGCAGCAGGGCGGGGAGGAGGACCTCCTGCGCGCCGATGGCGTCCATCTCCTCGCGGACGACCCGGGAGACGTTGTCGAGGACCTTCTTGCCCAGCGGCAGCCAGGACCAGATGCCCGCGGCGGTACGGCGCACATAGCCGGCGCGGACCAGCAGCTTGTGACTGAGCGTCTCCGCGTCCGCCGGGTCGTCACGCAGTGTCTTGACCATCAAACGGGACATGCGCTGGACCTGGGCCATGATTCTTGACTCCTGCTGCTCAAGGGTGATGGCAAGGAGGTTAGCCGGGGGCCCGCCGTCCCCGGAAATCCGTTTCTCCGTCAGCGGTGCCTGAGGGGCAGCGGGGCGCCCATCACCGCGTACGGCTTCGGCGCACTCGGGAACAGAACCTGCCTGGCCAGGTCCTCGTAGCCCAGCGAGTGGTACAGGCCGCGGGCCGGACTGTCCGTGTCGATGGCGGAGAGGATCGAACGGGGTTCGGCCGCGTCATCCGTGATGGCGGTGATCAGGGCGCGGCCGACGCCCCGGTTCTGGTAGCGCGGGTGGACGTGCAGTTCGGTGATCACGAAGGATTCGTCGAGCCAGCCGTCGTGGCCGCGGGCGCGGAGATACGGCTCGACGACGGTGGACCACCAGTGCGTACGGTCGTTCGGCATGCCGTAGACGAAGCCGACGAGCCGTCCGTCGGCGGTGGTGGCGCCGAGCGCGCGGGCTCCCGGGTAGCTCAGGTGCCGCAGCACGATCTGGCGGCGTACGGCGATCTCGTCGGCGCCGAGCCCGAAGGCGAGTGCCTGCACGGCGAGCGCCTCGTCGACGCGCGCGGCGAGATCCAGCGGGCCGATGACCACGTCGTCGGGGGTGCGGGGGCCCTGACCGGGGAAGCGCAGCATGCCGGGGAGACTACCGGGGCGCTTCGCCGGATGGTGCGGGGGACGGCTCCGCACCCCTGTGGGGCACGGCTAGAAAAGGACGCTCATGAAAGCGCCGACCTCTTGGAAGCCGACTCTGCGGTACGTCGCCCGGGCGGCCGTGTTGAAGTCGTTGACGTAGAGACTGGCGACGGGTGCCACGTCCGCGAGGGCGTAGCGCAGGACCGCCGCCATGCCGGGGGCCGCGAGGCCCTGTCCCCGGTATTCGGGGGCGATCCAGACGCCCTGGATCTGGCAGGCCTGCGTGGTGGCGGCGCCGATCTCGGCCTTGAAGACGACCTTGCCGTTCTGGTCGAGGCGGGCGAACGAGCGTCCGGAGCCGACGAGTTCGGCCACGCGTGCCTGGTAGAGCAGCCCGCCGTCACCGGCGAGCGGCGAGACGCCGACCTCCTCGGTGAACATCGCGATGCACGCCGGCATGATCGTCTCCATCTCGTCCTTGCGGATGCGGCGGACGTACGGATCCGGGGCTATGTCGGCGGGGAGCCGGTCGGTGACCATCAGGGGCTGGTGTGTGCGGACCTCGCGGGCGGGGCCCCAGTTCGGCTGGAGGAGCCGCCACAGCTGGGCGGTGGCCTCGGCGGGGCCGACGATCGAGGAGCAGCGGCGGCCTGCTCTGCGGGCGCGGTCCGCGAAGCCGCGCACGGCTCGGGGGGTCGCGCAGATCGGGACCAGGTTGGCGCCCGCGTAGCAGAGGGAGCGCAGCATTCCGTCCTCGTACCAGCCCCACATCTCGCCGCCGAGGCGCCAGGGGTCGAGGCCGGCCACCTGGACGCGGGAGGCGACGAATGCGTTCGTGACCGGCTCGCGGTCGAGGACGGCGAGCGCGGCGTCCAGGTCACTCGGTTCGAGGACCCTGGTGGTGGTCTGGGTCAACACGTGCGGGGGCCTCACCATACGCGGTCTGCTGATCTCCGCACTGTACCTGGCGAGATTGAGCGGCGCCGCCCCGTTCGGGTGGGGAGGGTTTTCGCCCACTCCGCCCCTTCCCGTCCCGTACCTGGGGGCTGCCGCCCCCAGACCCCCGCTTCGGCCTGAACGGCCTCGTCCTCAAACGCCGGACGGGCTGAAAGATCTCCCCCGGCCGGGGCGAAAGATTGCAGCGCCGGGGGGAAAGTTTCAGCCCCTCCGGCGTTTGAGGAGCGGGGTCTGGGGCGGAGCCCCAGGAGCAAGGGACGGGCAGGGGCGGAGGGGGCGAGAAAACTCAGCCCGCCACCGACACCGACGGCTCGCCAGAAGCGACCCCGTCCGCCTCCATCTGCTCGGCGAGCTTGAGCGCCTCCTCGATGAGGGTCTCCACGATCTTCGACTCGGGGACGGTCTTGATGACCTCGCCCTTGACGAAGATCTGCCCCTTGCCGTTGCCGGAGGCGACGCCGAGGTCGGCCTCGCGGGCCTCGCCCGGACCGTTGACGACGCAGCCCATGACGGCGACGCGCAGCGGGACCTCCATGCCGTCGAGGCCGGCGGTGACTTCCTCGGCGAGCTTGTAGACGTCGACCTGGGCGCGCCCGCAGGAGGGGCAGGAGACGATCTCCAGACGGCGCTGCTTGAGGTTCAGCGACTCCAGGATCTGCATGCCGACCTTGACCTCTTCGGCCGGGGGCGCACTCAACGACACCCGGATCGTGTCGCCGATGCCCTCGCTCAGCAGCGCGCCGAAGGCGACCGCCGACTTGATCGTGCCCTGGAAGGCGGGACCGGCCTCCGTGACACCGAGGTGCAGGGGGTAGTCGCAGGCCGCCGAGAGCTGCCGGTAGGCGTTGACCATGACCACCGGGTCGTTGTGCTTGACCGAGATCTTGATGTCCCGGAAGTCGTGCTCCTCGAAGAGGGACGCCTCCCACAGGGCGGACTCGACGAGCGCCTCGGGCGTCGCCTTGCCGTACTTCTGGAGGAGCCGCCTGTCCAGCGAGCCCGCGTTGACGCCGATCCGGATCGGGGTGCCGGTGTCCTTGGCGGCCCGCGCGATCTCCTTGACCTGGTCGTCGAACTGCTTGATGTTGCCGGGGTTCACACGCACGGCCGCGCAGCCGGCGTTGATCGCCGCGAAGACGTACTTCGGCTGGAAGTGGATGTCCGCGATGACCGGGATCTGGGACTTCTTGGCGATGACCGCGAGGGCGTCGGCGTCGTCCTGGGTCGGGCAGGCGACGCGGACGATCTGGCAGCCGGACGCGGTGAGCTCGGCGATCTGCTGAAGCGTGGCGCCGATGTCCGACGTACGCGTCGTCGTCATCGACTGCACCGAGACGGGTGCGTCTCCGCCCACGGCCACGCTTCCGACCTGGATCTGCCGCGTCTTGCGGCGCTCGGCCAGCTTGGTCGGAACGGACGGCATGCCGAGAGAAATCGCAGTCATCTGCTGTGCAACCCCAAGTTGTGGATCAAGGTCCCGGAATCGTGGGCTCCAGGCTTCGAGATTACGGCACGGGCGCAGGCCCGAGCACATCCCGCTCGTAAACGCACTCATCAGTGGGCGGCCGGGCAGTCAGTCTGCCCGGCCGCCGCGAACACCGGCTTACTAGGAGATTCTCACCGGGTTAACCACGTCGGCGATCAGCACCAGAATCGTGAAGCAGATGAAGATGCTGGCCACGACATAGGCGACTGGCATCAGCTTGGCCACGTCGAACGGGCCCGGGTCGGGCCGCCTCAGCACCTTCGCCAGGTTCCGGCGCAGCGACTCCCACAGCGCGCCCGCGATGTGCCCGCCGTCGAGCGGGAGCAGCGGGAGCATGTTGAAGAGGAACAGCGAGAGGTTGAAGCCCGCCACCAGGAACAGCATCATCGCGACCTGCTGGGAGGCCGGGATGTCGAGGGTGAAGACGTCGCCGCCGATGCGGGCCGCGCCGACCACGCCCATCGGGGAGTCGTCCTCGCGCGGGCCGTCGCCGAAGGCCGCGTCCCACAGGGCGGGGACCTTGCTGGGCAGGGCGATCAGCGACTCGACGCCGTTCTGCATCATGTCGCCCATGCGGTCCACGGACTGTCCGAAGGACTGCTCGACGATGCCGGAGGCGGGCGTGAAGCCGAGGAATCCGGCGGACACGTACTGACCCTCGACATAGCCGCCGTTGCCGTCGGTCTTGCTGACCTGGTTCTCGATCAGGTGGGCGGTGAGGTCGAGCTGCTCGCCCTTGCGCTCGACGGTGAGGGTGACGGTCTTGCCGGGGTTGTCGCGGATGTCGGTCTGGAGGGTCGACCAGTCCTCGACGGCCACGCCGTTGAACGCGACGATCTTGTCGCCGCCCTCGAGCCCCGCGGCCTTGGCGGGCGCGGCCTGGTCACCGCTCTCGCACTTCGTCCGGTTCTCGCTGCCCTGGATGACGCAGTCGGAGACCTTGCCGACCGTGGTGGTCTGGGTCTGTATGCCGAACGTCATCATCACGCCGAGGAAGATCGCGACGGCCAGGATGAGGTTCATGAAGGGGCCCGCGAACATCACGATCACGCGCTTCCACGGCTTGCGCGTGTAGAAGAGGCGGGACTCGTCGCCGGGCTTGAGCTCCTCGAAGGCGGCCGATCTGGCGTCCTCGATCATGCCGCGGAACGGGGAGGTCGAGCGGGCCTCGATCCTGCCGTCCGGGCCGGGCGGGAACATGCCGATCATGCGGATGTAGCCGCCGAGCGGGACCGCCTTGATGCCGTACTCGGTGTCGCCCTTCCTGCGCGACCAGATGGTCGGGCCGAAGCCGACCATGTACTGCGGCACGCGGATACCGAAGAGCTTGGCCGTCGACAGATGTCCCAGCTCGTGCCACGCGATCGAGATGAGCAGGCCGACCACGAAGACGACTATGCCGAGGATCATCATCAAGGTCGTCATGCACGAGCCTCCGCGGTTGTCGCCTGTGGCGTCTGTTTCGTCTGTGCCGTCAGTTCACGGGCCCGGGCGCGCGCCCAGGTCTCCGCTTCGAGGACGTCCGCGACCGTCAGGGAAGTTCCCGTATCCGGTGTGCCGTGTTCCTCGACCACACGTGTGACAGTCTCCATGATCCCGTTGAACGCCAGCCCGCCGTTCAGGAACGCGTCCACGCACTCCTCGTTGGCGGCATTGAACACCGCCGGGGCCGTACCCGCGAGCTGCCCGACGTGCCGGGCGAGGGCCACCGACGGGAACGCGTCGGTGTCGAGCGGGTAGAACTCCCAGCTCGACGCCTTGGTCCAGTCGAAGGCGGGCGCCGCGTCGGGCACGCGCTCGGGCCAGCCGAGCCCGATGGCGATGGGCCCGCGCATGTCGGGGGGCGTCGCCTGGGCGATCGTCGATCCGTCCGTGAACTCAACCATCGAGTGGACATACGACTGCGGGTGCACGACCACCTCAATCCGCTCGAAGGGAATGTCGTAGAGGAGGTGCGCCTCGATGACTTCCAGCCCCTTGTTGACCAGGGTCGCAGAGTTGATGGTGATGACCGGCCCCATGGCCCAGGTGGGGTGGGCGAGGGCGGCTTCGGGGGTGACGTCGGCCAGTTCGGATTTCGTACGTCCCCGGAAGGGGCCTCCGGAAGCGGTCACGACGAGTTTGCGTACGTCGGCCCGGGTGCCCGCGGCGAGGGCCTGGAACAGGGCGGCGTGCTCGGAGTCGACGGGGATGATCTGCCCCGGCTTGGCCAGCGCCTTCACCAGCGGGCCGCCGACGATGAGCGACTCCTTGTTGGCGAGCGCGAGGGTGCGGCCCGCCTCCAGGGCGGCGAGGGTGGGCGCGAGTCCGATGGAGCCGGTGATTCCGTTCAGCACGGTGTGGCAGGCGGAGGCGGCAAGGCGAGTGGCCGCGGTCGGCCCGGCGAGGATCTCGGGAAGGGCCTCACCAGGGGCGTAGCGCGCCGCGAGCGCCTCCTTCAGCGCCGGCACGACGTCCTCGCGCGCGACGCCGACCGCCTCGACGCGCAGCCGGTGGGCCTGCTCGGCGAGCAGTCCGACCCGTCCGCCGGCGGCGGAGAGTGCGGTCACCCGGAACCGGTCGGGATTGCGCAGCACGAGGTCGATGGCCTGGGTGCCGATCGAGCCGGTGGATCCGAGGATCACGACATCCCGGACTCCGTCCACGGGGTCGAAGACAAGATGCGGATCAGCGAGGGGCGCTGGACTGTCGCTCATCCCCCCATTGTGGCCGCAATGCGTCCCGCGCAGGACAGTGCGCCCCTCTTCCGGTCCCTTTAGCACCCCTGCGTCCCCGAGGAACGGAAATCACCCTTTGTGAAACCGGCGTGAAGATCCTGTGATAGCACTGCACCACCGGTCGGTGGACGACCGACCGGTGGACCAATCCCAGGGGGGATCTCATGCGGATACGCGCTGCCCTGCCCGCGCTCGCGGGCGCCGTGGCACTGACAGGAACGTTTCTCAGCACTCCGGCCCAAGCAGCCGGCGGCATCACCATCCACCGCGCCTATTTCGACAGTCCCGGCTCGGACACGGGCTCGAACGCCAGCCTCAACGGCGAGTGGGTGCAGCTCAAGAACACCAGCTCCGCGGCGATCTCGGTCAAGGGCTGGATCCTGAAGGACGTCGCGAACCACAAGTTCACCTTCCCCAACGTCAAGATCGGGGCGGGCAAGACCGTCATCGTGCACACCGGCAAGGGCACGGCCACCTCGGCGCACAGGTACCAGAACCGCAGCTGGTACGTCTGGAACAACACGAGCGACACCGCCACGCTCACCAAGGCGAACGGCAGCAAGGTCGACTCGTGCTCGTGGACGACTCGGGATCCCAGCAGCAAGTACTGCTGACCCGCGCTCACCGCCTGCGGCGGCGCCTGGCCTTCGACTTCGCGGGCCGGGCGCCGCTCCGTGTCGGCGCCTCGTGCGCGGGTGCGGGTGCGGGCTCGGGAGCGGTGTCGGCCGGGGCGAAGGCACCCTCGACGACACCCTCCGCCGTGTCCAGCGTGGGCGCGGTGAAGTGGAGTCCGTCGGTCGACCCGCGGCGGGTCTCGGCGGCCGGAGCGGCCGCGTCGAGGTTGAAGACGTAGCCGACGGACTCCTCCTTGATGGCCTCGGTCATCGCGCCGTACATGTCGAAGCCCTCGCGCTCGTACTCGACGATGGGCTCCCGGCCCAGGGTCCAGCGCAGGCCGATGCCGTCGCGGAGGTAGTCCATCTCGTAGAGGTGCTCGCGCCATTTGCGGTCGAGGACGGAGAGGACGACCAGGCGTTCCAGGTCGCGCAGGGGCTCGGCGCCCAGCTCGGCCTCGCGCTCCTCGTAGCGGGCGTGGATGTCCTCCGTGACGGAGTCGAGCAGTTCGTCGGCGGTGAGGCTCGCGCGGTCGCCCGCCGCGTCCTCCAGGTCCTCGATGGTGATCCGCACGGGGTAGAGCTGCCGGAAGGCGCTCCACAGCCGCTCCAGGTCCCATTCCTCGGCGAAGCCCTCGCTCGTCTCCTGCCCGACGTACGCGCGGACGGTGTCGTCCATGAAGTGCAGGATCTGTTCGCGCAGGTCCTCCCCCGCGAGGACGCGGCGCCGTTCGGCGTAGATGAGGGTGCGCTGCCTGTTGAGGACCTCGTCGAACTTCAGGACGTCCTTGCGGGACTCGAAGTGCTGCTGCTCCAGCTGGGCCTGGGCGGAGGCGATGGCGCGGGTGACCATCTTGTTCTCGATGGGTACGTCGTCGGGGACGTTCGCCATGGACATCACGCGGTCGACCACGTTGGCGCGGAACAGCCGCATCAGGTCGTCCTGGAGCGAGAGGTAGAAGCGGGAGGCTCCCGGGTCGCCCTGACGGCCCGAGCGGCCGCGCAGCTGGTTGTCGATGCGCCGTGACTCGTGGCGTTCGGTGCCCAGGACGTACAGGCCGCCCAGCTCCTTGACCTCCTCGTGTTCGACGGCGGCCGAGGAGGTGATGCGGTCCAGGACCCTCTGGTGGTCCTCGGGGCCCGCGTCCTCGGCGGCCTCGGCGAGCGCCATCGCCTCCGGGTTGCCGCCGAGCATGATGTCGGTGCCGCGGCCCGCCATGTTGGTGGCCACGGTGACCGCGCCCTTGCGTCCGGCCTGCGCGACTATCTGCGCCTCACGCTGGTGGTTCTTGGCGTTGAGGACCTCGTGCCGGATGCCCTCCCTGCGCAGCCGCGCGGAGAGCTCCTCGGACTTCTCGACCGAGGTGGTGCCCACCAGGACGGGCTGGCCCGCCTCGTGCTTGTCGGCGATGTCGGCGAGGATCGCGGCGTACTTCGCCTCCTCGGTGCGGTAGATCTGGTCGGGGTCGTCGACGCGGACCATCGGCCGGTTGGTGGGGATCGGGACGACGTGCAGTTTGTAGATCTGGTGGAACTCGGCCGCCTCGGTCATGGCGGTGCCGGTCATGCCGGCGAGCTTCTCGTAGAGGCGGAAGAAGTTCTGGAGGGTGATCGTGGCGAGCGTCTGGTTCTCGTCCTTGATCGTCACGCCTTCCTTGGCCTCGATGGCCTGGTGCAGCCCCTCGTTGTAGCGGCGGCCCGCGAGGATGCGCCCGGTGTGCTCGTCGACGATCAGCACCTCGCCGTCCACCAGGACGTAGTCCTTGTCCTTCTTGAAGTGCTCCTTGGCCTTGAGGGCGTTGCTGAGGTGCCCGATGAGCGGGGTGTGGTCGGACTCGTAGAGGCTGTCGATGCCCAACTGGTCCTGGAGGTACTCCACTCCGCGGTCCAGGATCGAGACGGTGCGCTTCTTCGGGTCGTACTCGTAGTCGTACTGGGTCCGCAGCTCGGCCAGGCGGTCCTTGTCGGACGGCGTGGTGAACTGCTCCTCCTGCACCAGGACGCCCTTCATCCGCACGGCGAACTTGGCGAAGGAGTCGTACCAGTGGGTGGGCTGGTCGGCCGGTCCCGAGATGATCAGCGGGGTGCGGGCCTCGTCGATGAGGATCGAGTCGGCCTCGTCCACGATCGCGAAGTGGTGGCCGCGCTGGACGAGTTCGTCCCTCGACCAGGCCATGTTGTCGCGCAGGTAGTCGAAGCCGAACTCGGTGTTGGTGCCGTACGTGATGTCGCAGGCGTACTGGGCCCGGCGCTCGGCCGGTGTCGACTGCGACTTGATGACACCGACGGTCAGGCCGAGGAAGCGGTAGGCGCGGCCCATCCACTCGGCGTCGCGCTCGGCCAGGTAGTCGTTGACCGTGACGAGGTGAACTCCCTTGCCGGTCAAGGCGTTCAGGTACACGGGGAGCGTGCCGACCAGGGTCTTTCCCTCGCCGGTCTGCATCTCGGCGATGTTGCCGAGGTGGAGCGCCGCGCCGCCCATGATCTGGACGTCGAAGTGCCGCATGCCGAGGGTGCGCCGGGCGGCCTCGCGCATGGCCGCGAACGCTTCCGGCAACAGGTCGTCGAGGCTCTCGCCTTCGGCGTGCCGCTCCTTGAACTCCGGTGTGAGCGCCTGGAGTTCCTCGTCGGTCAGTTCCTTGAAGTCCTCTTCCAAGGAACTGACCTGTTGGGCGATGCGCTCCAGACGGCGCAGCATCCTGCCCTCGCCGGCCCGCATGATCCTGCCGGTGATGGCGTCCAGACCCTTACCTGGCATGGGAATTCCCCCACTACTGAACGGCGTCCATGAGCATCCCTATCCAGTGGTTTGCCCGCTGGAGAATGTGGACACTCTGCTGATTCGCTTTGATCACCTCGCGCAGGACGGGATCCTTGACCACATCGAGCGCGGCACGGAAAAGCTGCTGAATGACGGGCCGTTCTCCGGGTCGTCCCGCGTCGAGCAGTGCGTCGATTTCGCGGAGATCGATTCTCCGGATGCGCGGCAGGTCGAAGGAGGCCACCGGAGGCCGCGGTTCGGCGTCTACCACGGCGAGAGCGCAGTCGTTGAGGAGGACCGCGACGGCGTCCCGGTGCGCCTCGAAGGTGTCCGGAGCGGTCTCGCGCAGTTTCTGCGCGAGTGGCTGCACTTCATTGCGCACGGTCCGCAGGGCCCGTACGAGATCCATTTCATTGAGCTGACGCCGCGCCTCCCCGCGGGCGCGCGTCAGCTGTACGGAAATTCCGTGACTGCATTCTTCCCCGACTCCTTGGCGCATGTGCTGTCCCCGTTCGCCATTCCACTCATTGTTGGCGCACAGGTTCGGTGCGGCAAGCGGCGGAATGACGGACGGGGCTGCTGTGCATTTCTGGGGAAAAGGTCAGCGAATGGGTCGGTGGAGGTTTTTCTTCTTGCTCTCCCCGGGTGTCGCGTCGGCGATCCAGGGGCCCTCGCCAGACGGGTCGATGATGCCCTGCTCCAGCCACTCGTACGTGCCCGACAGGACGCCCTTGACCACCTTGCGGTCGAGGTCGTCGGTGTTGGTCCACAGCCGGCCGAAGAGTTCGTCGACGCGGATGCGGGACTGGCGGCAGAAGGCGTCGGCGAGTTGGTAGGCCTCGCGGCCGTGCTCGCCGGTGGTGCGCAGGAGTTCGGCGCGTACGCAGGCCGCGCTCATCGCGAAGAGCTCGGCGCCGATGTCGACGATCCGACCCAGGAAGCCCTGCTTGGTCTCCATGCGGCCCTGCCAGCGGGACATGGCGTAGAAGGTGGAGCGGGCGAGCTTGCGGGCGCTGCGTTCGACGAAGCGCAGGTGCGGGGAGAGGTCGACGCCGTGGTTGAACTCGGCGTACGCGCGCGGGAGTTGGCCCTGTCCCGCGACCAGCTTCGGCAGCCACTTGGCGTAGAAGACACCGGCGTTCGCGCCCGCCTTTGCCTTGTCGGAGAGGGACTTGTCGGGGTCGATGAGGTCACCCGCGACCGAGAGGTGGGCGTCCACCGCCTCGCGGGCGATCAGCAGGTGCATGATCTCCGTGGAGCCCTCGAAGATGCGGTTGATACGGAGGTCGCGCAGGACCTGCTCGGCCGGTACCGCCCGCTCCCCTCGCGCCGCCAGCGAATCGGCCGTCTCGAAGCCGCGGCCGCCGCGGATCTGGACCAGCTCGTCGGCCATCAGGCAGGCCATCTCGGAGCCGTACAGCTTGGCGAGGGCGGCCTCGATGCGGATGTCGTTGCGGTCCTCGTCGGCCATCTGGGAGGACAGGTCGAGGACGGCCTCCAGTGCGAACGTCGTCGCCGCGATGAAGGAGATCTTCGCGCCGACCGCCTCGTGGAAGGCCACCGGCTTGCCCCACTGCTCGCGCGCCGCCGACCACTCACGGGCGATCTTCAGACACCACTTCCCGGCGCCCACGCACATCGCGGGGAGGGAGAGGCGGCCGGTGTTCAGGGTGGTCAGCGCGATCTTCAGGCCCGAGCCCTCCGGGCCGATGCGGTTCGCGGCGGGCACCCGGACCTGGTGGAAGCGCGTCACGCCGTTCTCCAGGCCGCGCAGGCCCATGAAGGCGTTCCGGTTCTCCACGGTGACGCCGTCCGAGGCCGCCTCGACCACGAACGCGGTGATGCCGCCCTTGTGGCCCTCGGACTTCGGCACCCGCGCCATGACGACGAGGAGGTCCGCGACGACGCCGTTGGTCGTCCAGAGCTTCACTCCGTCGAGGATGTAGTCGTCGCCATCCGGTACGGCGCTGGTCGCGAGGCGCGCCGGGTCGGAGCCGACGTCCGGTTCGGTCAGCAGGAACGCCGAGATGTCGGTGCGGGCGCAGCGCGGCAGGAAGGCCTCCTTCTGCTCCTGGGTGCCGAAGAGCTTCAGCGGCTGCGGTACGCCGATCGACTGGTGCGCGGAGAGCAGGGCGCCGAGCGCCGGGTTCGCGGAGCCGACCAGGGCGAGCGACTTGTTGTAGTAGACCTGGGTGAGGCCCAGACCGCCGTACTTCGTGTCGATCTTCATGCCGAAGGCGCCGAGCTCCTTGAGGCCGTTGATGACCTCGTCGGGGATCAGCGCCTCGCGCTCGATGAGCGCGGCGTCGATCTTCGTCTCGCAGAAGTCGCGCAGCTTGGCGAGGAACTCCTCGCCGCGCTGCGCGTCCTCGTCGGCCGGCAGGGGGTGCGGGTGGATCAGGTCGAGCCGGAAGCGGCCGAGGAACAGCTCCTTGGCGAAGCTGGGCCTGCGCCAGTCCTGTTCGCGCGCGGCCTCGGCGACCTGTCGGGCCTCACGTTCGGTGACGGTGGGCTGGTGGGGTGTTGCGGACATGAGGGTCACCTCGCCGCGAATCGGGAACAGAATCGGGAACTGGGGTTCGTGCGCCGATCTTGTACGGACTCGTACTCGTGGTCGTACTCGTGGTCGTACTCGTAAGCCGATCCCGTACGTCCCTTTCGCCGATCATTCCGCTGATCTTGGGGCGTACGTTACTGATCGGTGCTACTCGATCGTATGTACCCGATTCCGGGTGACCCCACCAGTCCTAGCGCAGCGTTCGGCCCAACGCACGCCCCCTCGGTGGTCAGCCGATGTCGACCGAGTAGGCCTTCGTGTCCAGCCGTCCGGAGCCGCGGAAGACCTCGGTGCCCGACTCGATTCCGGAGACATATTTGTCGTTGCTGAGCAGCTTGCGGCGGACCAGGGCCTGGGTGAAGTCGTCCAGGTCGAGGGTGGCCTTGGTGGTGTTGGTGCGGCGGACGAAGGAGTACACCTTCCAGCCGATGTCGCCCTGGTAGATGTCCCACATCGCGCCGCCGAGGCTGACGCTGCCGTACTTGGCGCCGAGGGGGCCCGCGCCGCCCTGCCGGTTGAGCCAGATCATGACTTCGTCGGTCGGCTGGTCCTGCCAGTCCGCGGTGCTCTTGGAGTGCAGCCACAGGTCGTAGGCGACGTTCATGGTGCCCGGGTTCGAGCTGACCGCGAACTCCCAGCTCGTCCTGACAGGCTTGCGGTCGCCGACCCGGAGGGGCAGCTCGGTGGCCGCCTTGTCGGCCTTCCAGCCCCAGTGCCAGCCGAGCACGGTACTGGAGTACGACTTGACGTTGTTCTCCTTGCCGGCCTTGCTGGCCCAGGTGTACTCCGTGCCCCAGCCGATGGTGTCGCCGGACTGAGAGGTGTCCCAGACGCACTGGGTGCCGGTGCCGTCGTCCTGACCCCAGAGGTTGTTGTTGACGTAGTACTTGCCCATCGTGACGGTGTCGAAGGCGCCGCATTTCTTGCTGTCCTCGCCCGCCTGGGCGACAGTGACGCCGGCGGCGACGGCGATCGCCACCGAGCTCGCGAGCAGCGTCTTCGCCTTCTTGGACAGGCGTGGTCTGCGGTGTTGCATCGGGGGTCCTTCCGGGGGACGGTCTGTGTACGCCCACTCAGTGGCCGCCGCCCGGCCGGAAGGTTGCCGAACAGGTGCGGGAAACATTGTCGAAGCGCTTCGACAACCTATGGACACCCAACATCCATCGGGCTACTGTCGAGCCACCCTCACTCGCCCTTATCCGTAACGCGCACTGTCGAAGCGCTTCACACAATGCTTGGAGAGCTGGATGGTCACCCTCGCCGAGGTCGCCCAGCACGCCGGAGTCTCGGCGAGCACGGTGAGCTATGTCCTCAGCGGCAAGCGGTCCATCTCCATGGGCACCCGGCAACGGGTCGAGCAGAGCATCCAGGAGCTGGGCTACCACCCGAACGCGGGAGCCCGCGCCCTGGCGAGCAACCGGTCCAACATCATCGCGCTGATGATCCCGCTCCGTACGGACATGTACGTGCCGGTGATGATGGAGATCGCCATCGCGGTGGCGACCAACGCCCGCACGCACGGGTACGACGTGCTGCTGCTCACCGGCGAGGAGGGTCCGGACGCGGTACGCAGGGTCACCGGCAGCGGGCTCGCCGACGCGATGATCCTGATGGACGTCGAACTCGACGACGAGCGGATGCCGTTGCTCCGCGAGACGGACCAGCCGTCCGTACTCATCGGACTGCCGGCCGACACCTCCGGACTGACCTGCGTCGACCTCGACTTCGGCGCGACGGGCGCGCTGTGCGCCGAGCACCTCGCGCTCCTCGGCCACCGTGACATCGCTGTCATCGGCGAGGCGCCCGGGGTCTACGAACGGCACACGGGTTTCGCCGAGCGCACGCTCGACGGACTCCGTTCCCGGTCACGGGAGTTGGGCCTGCGCGTGCTGCACCGCCCCTGCGAGGGCGGGTACGACGCGATGGCCCTGACACTCGCCCGGGTCTTCGACGAGCGTCCCGGCACCACGGGCTTCGTCGTGCAGAACGAGTCGGCGGTCGAGCCGCTGCTCGCGCTGCTGCGCCAGCAAGGCCGCGCCGTCCCCGAGGACGTGTCGGTGATCGCGATCTGCCCGGACCAGGTCGCCACCCAGGCCTCGGTACGGCTGACCTCGGTCGCCATCCCCGCCCAGGAGATGGGCCGGTACGCCGTGGAGCACCTGGTCGCCAAGCTCGACGGGCACGGCAAGGACGAAGTCGTGCTGATCGCACCGGAGTTGACGGTCCGGGCGAGCACGGGCCCGGCGCCGACCACTTCCTGAACCGACCAACTCACCCAACTTCCTTAGACCTTGAGGGTGTTGGGGTACCTCTGTCTGTCCCGGTCCGCCAGAGCCGCGCCCGGGTCCTGTCGCCACTCCTTCCTTCAGGAGCACCCCACGTGAATCAGCCTGCCGAGAACCAGCCCCTGCAGGGGGCGGTCAGCCTCGCCCAGTCCTCCCCGACCGTCGGCACGTTCCGCGAGAGGGACGGCGCGCTGGAGTGGAGCGGCCGCACGGAGACCGTACGCGTCGAGCCCTGGGGTCCGGACGCGGTCCGGGTCCGCGCGCGGCTCGGCGGTCCGGTTATCGAGGGCCTGCCGGGCGCGCTGCTCGACGAGCCGCCCGCCACCGAGAGCACGGTCAAGATCGAGGCCGGAGAAGGGCAGTTGACGGTCGGCGCGCTGACCGTACTCATGTCCGCCGAGGGGCTCATCCGCTTCGTCCGCACCGACGACGGCACGGAACTGCTGGCCGAGGAGCGCGCCCACTTCTGGTGGCCGGGTTCGCGCCTCTACACGCCGACCGGCAACGGTCACCATCGCCTGGAGCAGCGGTTCGCCGCGTACGAGGGCGAGAAGCTGTACGGGCTCGGGCAGCACCAGCACGGGCTGTTCGACCAGAAGGGCGCGGTCCTGGACCTGGTGCAGCGCAACGCCGAGGTGACCATCCCGGTGCTCACCTCCAGCCGCGGCTACACCCTGCTGTGGAACTCTCCCGCCATCGGCCGCGTCGAGCTGGCGGGCAACGGCACCCGCTGGGTCGCCGACTCGGCACGCCAGCTCGACTACTGGATCACGGCGGGCGATCCGGCCGACGCCCAGCGCCGCTACAGCGCGGCGACCGGCCGTACGCCGATGCTGCCCGAGTGGGCGGCGGGATTCTGGCAGTGCAAGCTGCGCTACCGCACACAGGACGAACTCCTGGGCGTGGCAAGGGAGTACAAGCGCCGGGGCCTGCCCCTCTCGGTCATCGTCTGCGACTTCTTCCACTGGACCCACCTCGGTGACTGGAAGTTCGACCTCTCCGAGTGGCCCGACCCGGCGGCGATGCGGGAGGAGCTCGACGAGCTGGGCGTCAAGCTGGTCGTGTCCGTCTGGCCGTCGGTGTCACCGCTCTCCGAGAACCACCAACTCATGGAGCAGCGCGGCTACTTCATCGGCACGCAGTACGGCCCGATGGCGCACGCCGACTGGCCCGACAAGGAGGTCGCCTCCACGGTCCAGGTCGCCTTCTACGACGCGACGAACCCGGAGGCGCGGGACTTCCTGTGGTCACGCATAAAGGACAACTACCTCGACCCGTACGGCATCACGGCCTTCTGGCTGGACGCCTGCGAGCCGGAGCTGAAGCCGGGCTTCTCGGAGAACCTGCGCTACTACGCGGGCCCGGGCCTGGAGGTGGGCAACCTCTACCCCCGGGAGAACGCCCGCACCTTCTACGAGGGCCTGCTCGCCGCCGGTGAGACCGAGATCGTCTCCCTCAACCGCTCGGCGTGGGCGGGCAGTCAGCGCTACGGCGCCGCCCTGTGGTCGGGCGACATCGGCACGGACTTCGCGACCCTGCGCCGCCAGATCGCGGCCGGCCTCAACACGGCCCTGTCCGGCATCCCTTGGTGGAACACCGACATCGGCGGCTTCCACGGCGGCGACCCGGACGACCCGGCGTTCCGCGAGGTCATGGTCCGCTGGTTCCAGTTCGGCGCACTGTCCCCGCTGATGCGCCTGCACGGCTTCCGCGACCCGGGCATGGAGCTGGGCCCCGACATGACCGGCGGCCCCAACGAGGTCTGGTCGTACGGCGAGGAGGCCGGCGCCATCCTGGAGAAGTACCTGCGCCTGCGCGAGCGCCTGAAGCCGTACGTCCTGGAGGTCATGTGGGAGGCCCATGAGGAGGGCCTGCCGGTGATGCGTCCGCTGTTCCTGGAGTTCCCGGACGACCAGGCCGCCTGGTCGGTGGACGACGCTTACCTCTTCGGCCCGGATCTGCTGGTCGCGCCGGTGCTCACGGCGGGCGCGACGGCCCGTACGGCGTACCTCCCGGCGGGCGCGCGCTGGACGGACGCGTGGACCGGTGAGACGTACGACGGGGGCACGGCCGTCACCGTCGACGCGCCGCTGGACCGCATCCCGCTGTTCCTGCGGGACGGTGCGCGGCTGCCCGTGGCGGAGTAGGACATGAGTGTGCGGCCGGTCCCTCCCGGGGCCGGCCGCACACTCACGCTCGGATCAACTGCTGCTGACGGTCAGGTTGTTGGTGGTGAAGTCCAGACCGCCGGACGAGGACGTGACCTCGTATCCGAACTGGACGTCCCCGATGGTCTCGTTGCCGAACCAGCCCTTGGTGTCCTTGATCCACTTGAGGATCGGCAGGATCTGCACGGTGCCGGAGGACGAGTCCGAGGTGCGCAGGAACGAGAAGACCTCGTTCGCGCCGTTGTTGCCCTTGTAGACGGTCCAGGTGTGGCCGCCCAGCGTCACGTTGCCCTGCGAGGTGCCCAGCGGGCCGACGGCTCCGTTGTAGTTGACCCAGAGCATGATCTCGTAGTCGTAGTCGGTGTCCCAGATGTCGTACGAGGTGTTGTACGCGCCGGAGGACGGGACCGTGACGTTGTAGCTGCTGGAGAGCGAACCCAGCGAGGTGATCGTCTTGTTGATCACCTTCTTGGAGTTGGGGTACGACTTGATGCCGCCGGTGTTGGGGTGATTGGCCCAGACTCCCCAGTTGGTGCCGGAGTTGGCCCAGACGCATTGGGAGCCGGCTCCGGAGCCCCAGATGTTGTTGTAGAGCGTGTAGCCGTTCAGTGAGGTGTTGCCCCACTGGTCGCAGGAGCTCCAGACGGCAGCCTGGGCGGGGGCGGCGGCGACGCCTACGGTGACGCCGAGCGCGAGTGCGGGGGCCGTGAGGGCCTTGGCGATCCTGTTCAGTGTGCGACGTGCCATGGTCGTCCCTTCCATGGGTGGGGGGAATTGCGGCTGCTACCCGACGTGCGGGTGTTACTGCGGCCCCAGGCTGAGGACGCAGTCTTCTCCGGCGCGCAGGGAGAGCGGTCGCGTTCCGGAGGAAGTCCTGAGATCGATGCGCACGGTGCGGGCGGGGCGGATGACGGCCGTGCGTTCCCGGGGGCCCCACGTCAGGTCGACCTCGGCGCCGAACCGGGTGCGGACACCGCGCAGTTGACCGGTCGGGCAGGCCGCGGGGAGCGCCGGGAAGAGGACCAGCCGCTCGGGCGTGGACTGGATCAGCATCTCGATGAGGACGGCGGGGAGTGTGTGGGCCGCGTCTGCGTTGTAGACGTGGCGGTTCGGGTAGTGGCCGCTCATCAGGGAGACGTGGAAGTAGTCCCCTGCCAGGACGTTGTCGAGGGCTCCCGCCACCCGGTCGGCGTCGCGCAGCCGGGCCGCCACCAGGGCGTGGTGGAGGTGGCCGTGCGCTGAGTCGTTCTCGGCGCCGCGCAGTTCGAGGGCGCGATGGGCCGCCGTGGCCAGCTCGGGGGTGTCGTACGGGTTGATCTCGTCGAGCGGCCAGACGCCGTAGAGGTGGCTGAGGTGCCGGTGGTCGTAGGTGTCGTCGAGACCCGGCCAGGCCCATTCGGCCAGCGCGCCCTCGGAGTTGACGCGGTGGGGCGGCAGCCGGTCGGCGAGCGCGCGCCAGCGTTCGGCGTCGGGTCCTGGGTGGTAGTCGGCGGCCGTTCGCAGGGCGTGGCGGGCCGCGGAGAGGTCCATGGCGGCGTTGAGGGTGACCCAGCTCGCGTTGGCGGGGTGGTTCTCCGGGGAGTACGAGGGGACGATCACGAGGTGGCCGTGCTCGTCGGTCCTGGTGAGGAAGTCCTCGTAGAAGTAGGCGACTTCGGCCAGCGCGCCGGCAAGGCGCGGGTCGCGGGCGCCGCGGGTCTCGTCGTGGTCCACGAGGGGTTTCAGGAGCCAGTCGGCTCCGGCGGTCCACACGTGCAGGGGGTATTCGCGGCTGAGGTGGTAGATGTGCCCGGACTCGCCGTCGGTGTGCGCGGGGGCGACGACACCGCGGGTGCCGAAGATCGTGCGCGCGTTGTCGCGCCAGTCGGGCAACTGACCGTGCACCAGGGCGGCGTGGGCCTCGGTGACCTCCGGCAGCGCGGCCGCCGCGGCCGAGGCAGTCTGCAGGTTGAGGTTGGCGTCGGTGGTGAACGCCCCGGACCAGGCGGTGTCCCAGTCGCCGGTCCACAGGCCGGTCAGGCGTGGCGGGAGCATCCCGGCGGCGGAGAGGAGGTGGTGGCGGCCGGCCGCGAAGAGGCGTTCCAGGAGAGCGGGGCTCTTGGGGCGGCGGAGCAACTCCGAGCCGGGGAGCGCGCGTTCGGTGGCCTCGGCGGCGAGGTCGAGGGTGGTGCGGAGGTAGGCGGGGCGGTGGAGGGCGGTGTGGCGGGCGAGGAGGTGGGGGTACGCGTCCTCGTCGCCGCCGGAGTCGGGCAGCAGGGCGCGCAGCTCTCGCGCCTCGGCGAGCGCGTCCAGCTCCCCGGTGTGCCGTCGTACGCGCGTGAGCAGGAGCACCGAGCGCGCGCCCTCGACGCGTACGCCGGGGAGGGCGGTCCGGGTCCGGCCGCCGGTGACGACGACGAGCGTGACCCCCGTGTACGCCAGGTCGCTGCCCGGGTAGCGGGCGCGCAGCGTGAGGAGCGCGCCTTCGGGAGTGAGAACCGAACTGTGACCCACCGTCAAGTCACTCGGCGCACCGGGCAGTCGGTGGTCGAGGGCCACCTCTGCGGCGAGGTCGAAGGCGGTCACGTACTGGACGACGACGTCGTCGGCACGGGACACGAAGACCTCGCTGCGCCGGCCGTCGCAGTCGGCGCTGACGACGCCGGTGGTGAAGTCGGCCTCGCGTCGGTACGCGCGCCGCTGGACCGCCGGGCGGCGCAGCCGGACCTGGAAGGCGGGGTGGAAGGGCTGCACCCACAGTAGGGGTCGCCCGTCGGTGAAGTCCTCCCCGGCGGTGACGTCCCCGGCCAGCAACCGGTCCTGCACGTCGGAGAGTTGGCCGGCGAGAGCGGGTGGGCGGGCGTCCGCGCTGCCGTTCGGGCGGACCAGGGCGTGATGGTTGACGATGACCCGGTCGTCGTTCGGATCACCGAACACCATGGCGCCGTGTGTGCCGTTGCCGCTCAGGAAGGCGTCCTCCCAGCGGGCGGCGGGCGCGGGTTCCCAGGTGCCGTGAACCGGCCCGGGCCCCGGGCCGGCGTCCGCTACGGGCGCGGTCATGGCGCGAGCACCGCCGCTCCGTGGCGTTCCAGGCGTACGGAGCCGGTCACGGAGCCACCGGTGAGCAGATCGCGGTGGGTGCCGGGCACCTCGACCGTCACCTCGTCGCGCCCGTGGTTGAGCAGGAAGAGCAGCTCGCCGCGGCGCACGGCCTCCACGCCTGCGGGGATCCCCTCAAGCGCCGGGCGGACTCCCACGCTGTCCGCCGCGTCCGCCAACAGGTCCCGCAGCGCGGCCGGTTCGGGAAGCGTGGAGAGGTACCGTGCGCCGCCCTTGCGGAGTACGGCAGGCAGCCCGTCCAGCTCGCCGCCCTTGTACACGGCCTCGGCCACGCCGTCCTCGGCCTCGATCTCCTCGGACCACAGCGTCCCCCGAAAACCGTCGCACTCGACGGTCTCCCCCGCGTCGAGCGGCCACCACTCGTGCAGGGTGCGGATGCCGAACAGCTCGCGCAGCCGCTCGTCCATGCCGCCCGGGCGCACCCGGTCGTCCTCGTCGGCGACTCCGGTGAGGAAGCCGCAGACGAGGGTGCCCCCTCCTCGTACGTACGCGAGGAGGTTGTCGATCGCCGCGTCCGTGAGCAGATACAGCTGCGGTACGACGACGAGCTTGTACGCGGACAGGTCGTGCTCGGGGTGAGCGAAGGCGGTGGTGCGGTGGGCCTCCCAGAGGGCGCGGTGCCAGGCCCCTACGACCTGGGGGTAGTCGACCTCGGTGGAGAGACGGCCGTCCTGGGCGCCGGCCCACCAGGAGTTCCAGTCGTGCAGGATCGCGATGTCCGCCTGGAGGTGACTGCCCGTCACCTCGCCGCCGATGAGGGCAAGTTCGACGCCGAGTCGCTTGACCTCCTGGAAGGTGCGGCCGTGCTCCCCCGCGTGGCTGACCATCCCCGAGTGGAACTTCTCCGCACCCTGCCGGGACTGCCGCCACTGGAAGTAGCAGACGGCGTCGGCTCCGCGCGCCACGGCCTGGAGGGACCAGAGGCGGTTGAGGCCGCGCGGCTTGGGGTGGTTCACCCCGCGCCAGTTGACCGGCCCTGCAGCCTGCTCCATGAGCACCCAGGGGCCGCCCGCGGCCTGGGAACGCGTCATGTCCTGGACCAGCGCGGCGCTCTGGGCGCCGAGGGGGTCGCGCGGGTCGGGATAGATGTCGACGGAGACGATGTCTTCCTCGGCGGCCCACTTCCACGCATCCTGGCCCACCCACATCGGCATGAAGTTGCTGGTCACAGGGATGTGCGGGGTGTGGCGGCGGACGATGTCCCGCTCGGCGGCGTAGCACTCCAGGAGCATGTCGGAGGTGTAGCGCTTGAAGTCGAGAACGTGCGTCGGGTTCTTCATGTAGTGGGCGTGGCGGGGAGGGAGGACCTCGTGCCAGGCGTCGTAGCCCTGGCTCCAGAAGGCCGTTCCCCAGGCCGTGTTGAGGGCCTCGACGGTGCCGTACTTGTCCTGGAGCCAGCGGCGGAAGGTGGCCGCCGCCTCGTCGCCGTAGTCGAAGGTGCAGTACTCGTTGTTGATGTGCCACATGGTGAGGGCGGGGTGGCCCCCGTAGCGGGCGGCCAGGTCCTCGGTGATGGCGGCGGCGTAGCGGCGGTAGGTGGCGCTGGAGTGCGAGAAGTGCTGGCGGCCGCCCCACCATTCGGTGCGCCCGTCCTCGTCGCGGGGCAGGGTTTCGGGGTGCAGGCGGCCCATCCACGGCGGGGGCGAGGAGGTGGGGGTGGCGAGGACGACGCCGATGCCGTGTCCGTGCATCAGGTCCATCAGCCGGTCGAGCCAGCCGAACTCCCTTGCTCCGGGCCGGGGTTCGAGCTTCGCCCAGGAGAAGACGCCGAGGGTGACGGAGTTGACGCCGGCCTCCTTCATGAGGCGTACGTCCTCGTGCCAGGTCTCCTCGGGCCACTGCTCGGGGTTGTAGTCGCCGCCGAAGAGGATGCGACCGCGGGTCACGTCGTCGAGGTTCGGCATCAGACGGGCTCCCCGTACTGGATTCCGCGCCCGTTCGTGGCGAGGTACACGCGCCCATGGACGCGCGGGTCGCCGACGACGACCTCGCCGATCCACCCCCACTGGTGGGCGTCATCGTTGATCCGCACCCAGGTCTTCGCCTCGTCGTCGGAGCGGTAGACGGCGGTGATGGTCTCGGTCGAGCCGACCTGATAGATCGCCGGGTAGTCGGCGCCGTCGGCCGCCTTGCCGAAGCCGAGGGTGTACGAGGCCCAGCAGCTGGTGACCTTGGCGAAGGTGTCGCCACCGTCGGTGGACCGGTAGAGGCCGTTCCACTTGGTCGAAACCCACAGGTCACCGGAGCGTCCGGGCGCCGCGACCACCTTGAACTGACTGTCCCCGGAGGGCAGTCCGGTCGCACGGGCAGTGAACGAAAGGCCACTGTCAGTGCTGACGTATAGCGTTCCTGTGTCGGTGTCGTATGCGTAGAAGAGCGTCGGGTCGGCCGGGTCGGCGACCGGCGTGGCGCCCTTCGGGAAGGAGGAGACCTCGGACCAGGTCGTGCCGTTGTCCGCCGAGCGGTGAGCTGCGTACTTCGTGCCGTCCCAGTGCACGAAGGACCACAGCAGTGCGCTGCCGTCGGCGTTGGTGGCGATCGGCCCCGGTGCGCTCTTGGCGATGTCGGGCTGGGCCGCGAAGGGCGCCCAGGTCTGCCCGCCGTCGTTCGAGTACGCACCGTTGCCGTTGTCGCCCCAGCCCGTCCGGACGACGTACGTGGGCCTGGCCGCGGCCTGCGCGAGTCCCGTCGCCGACCCGAACACGGGGTTCGTCGCCATGCCGCGCGACGGAGACGCCGTGAGCCGCTCGTGGTGCATCACGCCGATGTCCCCGAGTCCGCTGATCAGGTGCGCCTCCCCGACCGGGGGCGAGATCAGCTGGCGCACGGCCGTCTCCTCCAGGCCGCGGATCTGCGGAGCCCAGCGCTTGAGGTCGCGGGTGCCGTAGAGGGTCGCGCCGGTCCCGTACACGATGTGCTTCGAGTCGTACGGGTCGACGGCGAGCGCCTGGATCCACCAGCCGAACTTCGGCTTGTCACCGCCCCAGTTGAGGAAGGGAGTCTCCGATACGTCGAACACGGCAGCGTCCTTGAGGGACGTCCAGGTACGGCCGCCGTCGGTGGTCCGGAACAGGGTGTCGACGTCCGCCCAGCGGTTGTTGGTCGAGACGACGACGGTGCCGGCACGGCAGGCGTCGACGGCGACCCCGCCGTAGCCGAAGGTGTCCGCCGACCCGTCGGACGTGGTGCCGCCCGGCCTCACGGGCGTCACGTCCGCCCACTTGCCGGTCGTGGTGCGCAGCTTGTACACGCTGCCGTCGGACTGGCCGTTGGGGCCGGGTGCGTTGGCGTAGGACACGTACAGCTCGCGGGTGTGCGCGTCGTACGCCGCGCGGACCGGGACCTTGGCGGAGGTGCCGGAGGGCTGCCCGGGTACGGCCTGCCAGGCCGTGCCGTCGGTCGTCCGGTACAGGTTCGCCGTGCCCGAGGTGCCGTCGCCATCGCCCCAGCCGGCGTACACCGCGCGTCCGGCCGCGACGAGGAAGACGACGCCCTGCCCGGACGCACTCGCGGTCGCCGGGAAGCCGGTGGCGGGGGCCCAAGTGGCGCCCCGGTCGGTCGACTTCAGCAACCCGTCGTGCCTCGTCCCCAGCCAGAGGACGTCGCTGTCGCGCGGGTCCACGAGGAGGCGTTCCCCGGCGCCGCGGCCGTCCTCGTTGGCGCCGAGCTTCACGCCCAGGTCGGTCCGGGTCCAGGTGGCACCACGGTCCTCGGAGCGCAGCACCGCACCGTTGCCCGCCCACGACTGGGCGTACGTGCCGAGCGCGGCGTAGAGCCGGTCGGGGTGCGCCGGGTCGACCGCGAGCGCCTCCACACCGAGAAGGTTCCAGTCGTCCCAGCCGAGGTGGTCGGTGAGCGGGGTCCAGCGCCCGGCACCGTCGTCCCAGCGGTAGGCGCCGCCGATGTCGGTGCGGGCGTAGGCGAGTCCGCGTACGGCGGGATGGAAGAGGACGCCGGTGATGAAACCGGTCCCGCCGATGACGACGTTGCGCCAGCGGTACGTGCTGCCCTCGGCGGCATCGGCCCGGCTCCCGAGCGCGGGAACGGCGGTGAGCGCGGCCGCGACAGCGGTTCCGGCAAGAACGGCGCGTCTGCTCAGGCGGGGCGTGCGCATGACATACCTCGTTCAGGAGAGAAGGGTGGAATTGTCGAGACGCGGGACGGGAGCGCCCCTTCAGGGGCGCGGGGAACTGCGCGACCAGCCACAACCGAGCCGCAGTTGGCAATCGACCCGCAGCGTTACGGCGAACCCCGCGGAGCGAACCCGTTGGGTGCCGCCACGGCCGACCGCCGATCAGGGGCAGGTCGACCGCAGCGGCGGAAAGTGGACCGGGGACAGACGGCTGACGCAAGTCAGCCCTTCACGGCCCCGGTGAGCATGCCCTTCTTGAAGTGGCGCTGGACGAAGGGCGAGAGAAAGGCGACGGGCAGCAGCGCCAGCACCATGACCGCCATCTGCACGGCGAGCGCCGACAGTTGGCCCGTCTTGATGGCCTGGCCCATGCCGACCGGGGGTTCCTGCTTCTGCACGAGCTGGATCATGACGTTCTGCAGCGGCATCATGTCCTGGTCGCTCAGGTAGATCGACGCGTTGAACCAGGCGCTCCAGTACCCGACGGCGTAGAAGAGCGTGATCACCGCGATGACCGCGCGGGAGAGCGGCATCACGATCGTCCAGAGGATCCGCCAGTCCCCCGCACCGTCGATCCGCGCGCTGTCGGTGAGCTCCTGCGAGATTCCCATGAAGAACCCGCGCAGCACCAGGATGTTGAAGACGCTGACCGCGCTCGGCAGGATCAGCGCGAGGTAGGAGTCCGTCAGCCCCAGCGCCTGCACCAGCAGATACGTGGGGATGAGGCCTGCGCCGAAGAACATCGTCGCCAGCAGGGTCATCAGGAACCAGCGGTGTCCGACCGTGCCGATGCGGGAGAGCCCGTACGCCGCGAGAATGGACACCGTCATCGAGAACAGCGTGCCGACGAGGGTGACACCCAGGCTGACAAGGGTGGCGCGGGTGACCTGACCGCCGCTCAGCAGTTCCTGGTAGGCGATGAAGGTGATGCCCTTGGGGATCACCACCAGGCCGCCGGCATCGGTGATCACCTTCTTCGAGGACAGGCTGGTGACGACGACGATCCACAGCGGGAACAGGACGCCGAGGCAGGCGCCGGCGAGGACGATGCCCTTGCCCGCGAGCCCGGCCTTGCTCGGCTCCTCTTCCCAGACGGGCCTGGGCGGGGCCGCCCAGCGGCCGGGCGCCTTCGGCGGCCCTTGGTCGGAGACGGAGGTCGCGGAGGACTCCGCGGTCACGGTGCTCACTTCTTGTACACCCCCTGCTCGCCCATGAGATGGGCCACCTTGTTCGCCGCGAGGACCAGGCCGAGACCGACCACGCCCTTGATCAGGCCCGCCGCGGCGGCGTAACTGAAGTCCTGGTTGCGGACGCCGTTCCACCACACATAGGTGTCGAGGACCTCCGCCGCGCCCGGCCCGACCGCGTCCCGTTGCAGCAGGATCTGTTCGAAGCCGACCGTGAGCGCGTCGCCGACGCGCAGTACGAGGAGCAGGGCGATCACCGGGCGCAGTGCGGGCAGCGTGACGTGCCACATCCGGCGCCAGCGCCCGGCCCCGTCCATCGCCGCGGCCTCGTAGAGGTCGGGGCTCACGGAGGCCAGCGCGGCGAGGAAGACGATGATGCCCCAGCCCGCGTCCTTCCAGACGCCCTCGGACGTCACCAGGAACTTGAAGATCCCCGGGTCGGTCATCAGGTCGAAGCCCTCGTACCCGTGCTGCCGCAGGGTCTGCGCAATGATGCCGGCGCCACCGAAGATCTGCTGGAAGACGGTGATGACCAGCACCCAGGAGAAGAAGTGCGGCAGGTAGAGGATCGCCTGCGACACCGCCCGCACCCGGGGCCTGATCACGCTGTTGATGAGCAGCGCGAGCAGGATCGGGATGGGGAAGAACAGCAGCAGCTGGAGGGAGAACAGCACGAGTGTGTTCTGCACGGCGTCCCAGAACGCCGAGTCCTCGAAGAGCCGGGTGAACTGCTCGAAGCCGACCCAGGGGCTCTCGAAGATGGCGATGAAGCCGTTGTCGCTGATGTACGGGTCGTACTCCTGGAAGGCGACGATGTTGCCCAGGACCGGTATGTAGTTGAAGAGCAGGACCAGCAGGATCGCCGGCAGGGTCATCAGGATCAGCGTGCGGTCCCGTTTGAAGCGGGTCCTGAAAGTGCCGCCCTTTTTCGAGGCCTTGGATGCCTTCGAAGCCTTGGAGACGTTGGACGCCTTCGAGGCCGTGGCGACGACTGCAGACTCGGCGCCCTTGGCCATGCTTCGCGCGACGGACGACGGCGCGGGGCCGTCATCCGTATCCGTCGTATCCGTCACCGAAGAAGGCACTGCGCCCGCGGCGGCGCCCGGAGTGGTGCTGTGTGCCACTTCGTCACCCCTGCGCGGATCCGCTGTCGTCCAGCAGCTTCTTGTACCAGTCCCGCAGTCCGTCGCCGCCCTGGCTCTTCCAGTCCGAGACCGCCTGCTGCATGTCGCTGATCTTCTTGCGGCCTCGGACGACGTCGTCCTCCAGCTGCTCGAAGTCGTTGGAGAGGTTCGTGTAGCGCGCCGGCTCGATGATCTGGAGGCCGTAGAAGGAGGACTTCTTGGTGAAGGCACCCATCCGCTGCTGCCACTCGACCTGCGCCTTCGCGACGTCCGGGAAGTCGGGGTGCGCGATGGTCGAGGCGGGGCTGGCGAGCATCACGAAGGCGTTCGCGACCTCCTGGTTGCCCTTGTCGTTCTTGGTGGGCGTGCCGTCCTTGACGGTGTAGTGCGTGCCCTCCACCCCGTACTGGGTGAGCATGTACTCCTTGGTGCCGTACGGGGCTGCGGTGACGTTCGCGGCGGCCAGGATGTCGTGGATCACGGCCTTCGACGCCTTCTTGTTGACGAAGGCGAAGATGCCGGCGGGCGATCCGGCCCACAGCGTGGGGTCGCCCCCGTCGTGGCCGAAGATGTCCATGCCGCCGATACGGAAGTCCGGGTTCTGGGTGGCCTGTTCGGCGGTCTTGCCCCACCAGGTCGAGATGTCGTTGTTGAAGATCAGGGTCTCGCCCGAGGTGAAGCGCAGGCCCGAGTCGCCCTGGTTCTGCGCTTTGGCGTCCGGGTGGACGACTCCCGCCGCGTACAACTTCCGCGTCCACTCCAGCGCTTCGAGGTACTCGTCGGTCTCGACGCGGTAGATCAGCTTGCCGTCGACGAGGTTCCAGCCGAGCGGCTTCTCGCTGCCGGACAGCACACCGAAGCTGTTGAAGGCGGTCCACTTCATGTCGTCGCAGGCCCACACCTTGGCCTTGGCGTTGGTGATCTCCTTGGCCAGGGCCAGGAACTCGTCGGCCGAGGTGGGGAGTTCGTACCCCTTCTCGTCGAAGATGTCCTTGCGGTAGAACGGCACGATGTTGGGGTCGTACGAGCTGGGCATCGGCAGTCCGCGCAGCTTGCCGCCGAAGATGGAGCGCTGCCAGGCGTCGGTCGGGATCGCCGCGAGGTTCGGGTACTCCTTGACCTTGTCGCCGGAGAGGTACGGGCCGAGGTCCGCCATCTTGTTGATGATGGCGCTGGGTATCTTGCCGCCCATGTTCCAGCCGGGGATGACCACGACGTCCGGCATGTCGCTGGAGGCGAGGACCGCGCCCAGCTTCTCGTCGTAGGTGTTGCCGTCCTGGTTCTGCCAGACGACGTCGACGCCGATCTTCTCGTTCATGGTCGTGTAGTAGGCGTTGTCGCTCTTCGGCGGCGAGCCCCAGAACGGCGACATGATCTTGACGGTGCTGCCCTTGCCGAGCTTCTCGGGCACCGAGGTCTTCAGATCGTCGAGGACGAGCTTGCTGGTGAAGCCGAGTGAGGAGCCGTTCTTCGACGGAATGTCCGGCGTCACCACGTTCTGCGCCACGAAGGTGGGAAGGATCTTCTGCGCGTCCTTGCCCGAGGTGGTGCCCTCCTTGGAGCCGCCGTCGGAGCCGCCGCAGGCGGTCAGCAGCGGCATCCCGCCCGCCACCGCGGCGGCGGCGACCGCCGTGGAGGCGAGGAAGCTTCTCCGGCTCGGAGCGGAGGTGGCGGAGTTCGGCGTCATTGCGTCAACCCTTCATGGCGCACCAGGACACCCGGCGGTACGGCCGTCGGCTGCGGTGTCTTGAGTGGAACTGGCTGAGCTGAAGCGGTCCTCGGAGGACTGCGCACCCCAGGCGGCGGTCCCATCAGTCGAAGCGCTTCGATGTTGCTGTGAGGTTAAGTGAACCCGTGGGGGTGCACAAGAGTCGATTCCAAGATTCCTCGGAGGTATGCGCCCGATATGGAGTACTGGACCGGTCCCTTATGGCGCTTGATGTGCCGACGAGGAAACGGAGTTGTTGCGTCTGAGTGTCTTGACACCCACCCCTCGGTCGAATGAGCATCGAAGCGCTTCGAAAGCTCGCCGTCGCTCCATCGCAAAGGGATCACCACGTGACCGCACAAACGCCGCCTACGCCCCCTTTCCGTGATCCGCAACTGCCGTTCGCGAAGCGCATCGACGACCTGCTGGCTCGGCTCACGCTCGACGAACGGATCGCGTTCCTGCACCAGTTCGCACCGGCTGTTGAACGGCTCGGCGTCGGAGCCTTCCGCACCGGGCAGGAGGCGCTGCACGGCGTGGCCTGGATGGGCCCGGCGACGGTGTTCCCGCAGGCCGTGGGGCTCGGCGCGACCTGGAACGACGAGCTCGTACGCCGGGTCGGCGAGGCCGTCTCGACCGAGACCCGCGCCATGCGCGCCCGCGACGACCGCGTCGGCCTCAACGTCTGGTCCCCCACGGTCAACCTGCTCCGCCACCCCCTGTGGGGCCGCAACGAGGAGGGCTACTCGGAGGACCCGAAGCTGACCTCGGCGATCGCGACGGCGTACACGCGCGGTCTGCGCGGCGACCACCCGGCGTACTGGCGTACGGCACCGGTCCTCAAGCACTGGCTGGCCCACAACAACGAGACGGACAGGGACACTTCGTCCTCCTCGGTCCGCCCGCGCGTCCTGCACGAGTACGACCTGCGCGCCTTCCGCGAGACGGTCGAGGCGGGTGCGGTGGCCGGCGTGATGCCCGCGTACAACCTGGTCAACGGCCGCCCCAACCACGTCTCGCCGTATCTGCGCGAGCACCTGCGCACCTGGACGGACCAGGACCTGCTGGTCTGCTCGGACGCGGGCGCGCCCTCCAACCTGGTCGATTCCGAGCACTACTTCGACACCCACGAGGAGTCGACCGCGGCCGCGGTCATCGCCGGGGTGGACAGCTTCACGGACCACGGCACGGACAGCTCGAAGATCGTCGCGCGTATTCAGGGTGCCCTCGCCCAGGGCCTGTTGAGCGAGGACGACATCGACACGGCGGTCCGCCGCCAGCTCTCGGTCCGGTTCCGGCTCGGCGAGTTCGACCCCCGCCTCGACCCGTACGCGGGCACCTCGGCCTTCGACACCCCGGCCCACCGTGCCCTCGCCCAGGAGGCGGCGGAGCAGGCGATCGTGCTCCTCAAGAACGACGGCCTCCTGCCGCTGTCGCCCGGCGTCCGGATCGCTGTCGTCGGTCTCCTCGCCGACGAGTGCAAGCTCGACTGGTACAGCGGCACCCTCATCCACCGCTCGACACCGCTGGAGGGCCTGTACGAGCGTTTCGGCGCCGAGCGCGTCGACTTCGCGGAGGGCGTGGACCGCGTACGCCTGCGGACCTCGGCGGGTACGTACCTGTCGGTGCCCCTGACGACGGACGCGGCCGAAGAAGTACGCGGCGCCGAGGGCGCCCTGGACCCGGCGCTCCTCGCGGGCCGCACGGATCTGCCCCCGCTCACCACCGACGCCGCCGGAACCGAACTCGCGCTGATCGACTGGGGCGAGGGAGTCCTGACGCTGCGCGCCCCCGACGGCCGCTATCTCTCGGTCGCCGAGGACGGTTTCGTACGGGCGTCCGCGGACCAGCCCGGCGGCTGGGTGGTCCAGGAGACATTCCGCCTCGAAATCTCTGAAAAACATGCGAACGGCCACCTCCTGAAGCACGTCGGGACGGGTAGGTACGTCTCTGTCGTCGCCGACGGCGTGAAGGTTGCCGCGGAAGACGCATCCGATGCGGAAATCTTCGAGACGGAGTTCACCGAGCGCGGCGAGGACGCGGTGGCGCGGGCGGCGGCCGCCGCCGATGTCGTCCTGGTGGTCGCGGGCAACGACCCGCACATCAACGGCCGCGAGACGGAGGACCGCACGACCCTGCGCCTCCCCGCCCACCAGGAACGCCTGCTCCGCGCTGCCCGCGCGGCGAACCCGGACACGGCCCTTGTCCTGGTCTCCGCGTACCCGTACGCGGTGGACCACGCGGACCTCCCTGCCGTCCTGTGGACCGCCCACGGCGGCCAGGCGGCGGGCACCGCCCTGTCCCGCGTCCTCGCCGGAGACGTCTCCCCCGCGGGCCGCCTTCCGCAGACCTGGTACGCCTGTGACGAGGACCTGCCCGACCTCCTCGACTACGACGTGATCGGCGGCCGCCAGACGTATCTGTACTTCGAGGGCACGCCGCTGTTCCCGTTCGGGCATGGGCTGTCATACGGACGGTTCGCGTACACCGACCTCGAAGTCACCCCGCTGGCAGGCAAGTTGCAGGTCGCCTTCACTGTCACCAACACCAGCTCGGTGGCCGCCGACGAGGTCGCCCAGCTCTACACCCGCGCCGTTCAGGCATCCGTCCCGCGCCCCCGCCGCGAGCTGGCCGCGCACCGCCGCGTCCACCTCACCCCCGGTGCCACGACGACGTTGACCTTCGGACTCCCGCTCTCCGCCCTGGAGTTCTGGGACGTGGCACACGGCCGCCCGCGTCTGGAGCCCGGCGCGTACGACCTGCTCGTCGGCGCCTCCAGCGAGGACATCCGGCTCCGCACGACGGTCGAACTCGACGGCGAGCCGGCCACACCCCGCCCGGTGCGCGAACTGGGCCTCGGCGCGGCCGACTTCGACGAGCAGCGCGACGCCGCGATCGTCGACGTGACGAAGGTGACGGGCGACGCGGTGACGCCGGTGGACGGCGTGACGTGCGAACTCGTCTTCCGCGACTGCGACTTCGGGGACGGTGTCCGGGAGGTCACCGTCGAGGTGGCGGGTGAGGGAGTCGTGGAACTCTCCCTGAACGGCGGCCCGTTGATCGCGGTGGTGACCCTGAGCGCGACGAAGGGCCCGTACGACTACACCACGCTCGGCGCCGATTTCGCCGCCGCCGATGTGCACGACGTACACCTCAGACTGCGCGGCCCCTTGCGGCTCGCGCATGTCGGCTTCTCCGGCTGAGGGTCCGGACAGGCCGACACACAGGGCCCGGCACCGGAAGGCATCGGCGCCGGGCCCTTCATCGGGACTGTATATGAAAATGGTTCCCATGAGCTAGTGGTTCCGGTGAGCCGGACCAGTGCTGGGACGGCGATGGCCGGAGCCCCCGCACAGTGGGCTCCGGCCATCGCCTCGCGGGCGCGCAGGTCAGAGGGCGAGACCCGTCAGCACCAGCACCCGCTCGTAGGTGTAGTCGTCCATCGCGAACTTCACGCCCTCGCGGCCCACACCGGACTGCTTCACACCGCCGTACGGCATCTGGTCGGCACGGTAGGACGGCACGTCGCCGATCACGACGCCGCCCACCTCCAGCGCGCGGTGGGCGCGGAACGCGGCCTGGAGGTCGTGCGTGAAGACACCGGCCTGCAGCCCGTACTTGGAGTCGTTGACGGCGGCGAAGGCGGCCGCCTCCCCCTCCACCTTCCGCACGGTGAGGACCGGCCCGAAGACCTCCTCGCGGGCGACGGTGGTGTCCGCGGGGACGTCGGCGAGCACGGTCGGCGCGTACGCGGCACCGTCGCGCTTGCCGCCGGTGAGCACGCGGGCACCGGCCCTGGCGGCCTCGTCCACCCACGCCTCGACGCGCTTGGCGGCGTCCTCGCTGACCAGCGGGCCCACATCGGTCTTGTCGTCCGACGGGTCGCCGGTGACCTGCGCCTCGACGGCGGCGACGATGCGCGGCAGCAGCCGGTCGTACACGGAGGCGTCCGCGATCACCCGCTGCACGGAGATGCAGGACTGGCCGCCCTGGTAGTTGGAGAAGGTGGCGATGCGGGTGGCGGCCCAGTCCAGGTCCTCGTCACTGGCCCAGTCGGCGAGGACGACAACCGCGCCGTTGCCGCCCAGCTCCAGCGTGCAGTGCTTGCGCGGCACGCTGTCCATGATCGCGTAACCGACCTTCTCGGAGCCGGTGAAGGAGATGACCGGCAGCCGCTCGTCCTGCACCAGCGCGGGCATCCGCTCGTTGGACACCGGCAGGATGCTCCACGAACCGGCGGGCAGCTCGGTCTCGGCCAGCAGGTCACCGATGATCAGGCCCGACAGCGGGGTCGCGGGCGCCGGCTTCAGGATGATCGGCGCGCCGGCGGCGATGGCCGGGGCGATCTTGTGGGCGCACAGGTTGAGCGGGAAGTTGAACGGCGCGATGCCCAGTACGACGCCCTTCGGGAACCGCCGGGTCAGCGCGAGCCGGCCCTGACCGCCGAGGTCCGTGTCGAGCCGCTGCGCCTCGCCTCCGTTGAACCGGCGGGCCTCCTCGGCCGCGAACCGGAACACCGAGACCGCGCGGCCCACCTCGCCGCGGGCCCACTTGATCGGCTTGCCGTTCTCGGCGGAGATCAGCCGTGCGATCTCCTCGGTCCGCTCGACGAGGCGCTTCGACACGTGGTCGAGGGCGGCGGCCCTGACGTGCGCGGGGGTCGCGGCGAACTCGTCCCGTACGGCGTACGCGGCGGCCACGGCCTCCTCGACCTGCGCCTCGGTCGGCACGCTGACCTGGCCGACGAGCCGGCCGTCCCACGGCGAGGTGACGTCGAACGTGGTCTCACCGGTGGCCTGGCGGCCGGCGAGCCAGAAGGCGTGGGTGGAAGTCATGTGAGTCCCGGCCCTTCCGAGGTTGGTGGGTGACGTGGGTGACGTGGCTTTCATCATCAACGGTAGGGGTGGGGGGACCGGAGGTCGTTTGTCCGAGTCGTAGTGGTCGGGGTGGGGGGTGCGCCGGTTTGGCACGGTGGTGGGGGGCGGGGGTGGGGTTTTTCGCCCCCTCCGCCCCTACCCGTCCCTTGCTCCTGGGGCTCCGCCCCAGACCCCGCTCCTCAAACGCCGGAGGGGCTAACCCCCTCTAGCCCGTCCGGCGATTGAGGACGAGGCCGTCCAGGCCGAACGGGGGTCTGGGGGCGGAGCCCCCAGAAACGGGACGGGAAGGGGCGGAGGGGGCGAAAAACACCCCTACTCCCCCGCCGCAGCCGTAGCCTTCAACGCCAGCCAAAGCTCCATCCGCACATCCGGATCATCCAGCGACCGCCCAAGGATCTCCTCGACCCTCCGCATCCGGTACCGGAGCGTATGCCGATGCACCCCCAGATCGGCGGCCGCCGCATCCCACTGCCCGTGCCGCGACAGCCACGCCCGAAGCGAGGCGACCAGATCCCCCCGCCCGGTCGCGTCATGCTCGCGCAGCGCCCGCAGCAACCCGTCCGCGAACGCCCGCACCGCGTCATCCGCGAGCAGCGGCAGCACCGACCCCGCGGCCAGCTCCTCGTGCTCGACGAGGAACCGCCCCCGCCGCCGGGCCACGGACAGCGCCTGCTCGGCCTGCTTGTAGGCGGCACCGACGGCGATCGGCCCGACGGGCGCCGACAGCCCGACCACCAGCTCGGTGTCGTCACCGCCGGACTGCTCCCGCACGGACGCCCGCGCGGCCTCCAGCGCCACCGCGTGCTCCCCACAGGCGGCGACGGCCGCACCCCCGTCCACCGCGAGCACGACGAGCCGCTCCCCGTCGGGCACGACGAGCACGGCTTCGCCGGAACGGGCGGCGGCGGACTCCACGACCTCGGCGAGCGCACCGAGCGGATCGCCCCCGGTATCGGGCACCGCGGCAGCGGAGGAGGAGACCGGGGCGTCGGCCACGCGCGCGTGGCCCCCGGCATGCACCCGCGCGGCCGACGCGGACGCCGACTCGGCGAGGATCAGCCGGAAGGGCGCGTCGAGGAGCGCGCCGAGCAGGTCCCCGGCGACGGCCCGGGCGTGATCGGGCTCCCCGGCGAGAAGCATGCGCAGCACCGCGGCCCCGATCCGCTGCTCCGCCGCCTGCAACGAGCGCGAGCGCTCGGTGGTGAGCGTCAGCAGGGCGATCGCCGAGTGCACGGCGTACCGCTCGGCGGTCCCGAGGGCGGCGGCCGTCCCGACGGCGAGCGCGGCGCGGGGCCGGCGCCCGGTACCCAGCGAGTGCAGCTCCACCCGGTCCTCGCCGCCGACCACCGAGCTCGCGGGCGCGGGCCGGTCCCGCAGCCGCTCCACGTCGGGCGTGAGCCGCGCGGCCCGTCGCCCGGCCCACTCCGGCGCCGTGGCGACGACGGCACCGGACGCGTCGTACAGCGCCGCCCACCCGTCGACCTGCCCGGCGAGCGAGGACAGCAGCCCCTCGGGGCCGTCGTTCAGCGCCTGCTTGGTCAGCTCGCGCTGCGCGGCGAACCCCGCGGTCACGGCCCGGTACTGATCAGCGGCGATGGCGGCGGAGACGGCCTTGCTGATGGCGAGGAACGGTGTACGCCGGGGTACTTCGAGGAGCGGCAGCCCCTCTTCCTCCGCAGCGTCGACGAGCGCCTTCGGAAGCTCCTCGTAGTGGACCCCGACGGCGAAGCCGAGACCGACCACCCCTGCTCCCACCAGCCGCTTCACATAGCGCCGCATGGCCTCGGGATCCTCCGCGTCCAGCTTGAGCGCGGTGATCAGGAGCAGTTCCCCGCCCTCCATGTACGGCACGGGGTCGGCGAGCTCGCTGGCATGCGCCCAGCGGACGGGCACGTCCAGCCGCTCCTCGCCCGCGCGCACGGTGAGCTTGAGCGCGGAGTGGTGGACGAGCGAGGCGAGCGTAGGGGGCATGGGGCCTTCAGGTCTTCACAGGATCTTCGACGGTCACTGGCGATGTGATCTTTTGGCCGCGACGTATGAACGACCTATGTCGATTCTGCCTCACCGTACGGTACGTCCGTGACCTTATGTCCAGACGTACAGGTCAGCCGCGCACACCCACGCGCATCAACCGTGCAGATCCATGAGCATCAGCGGCGTAGATCCACGAGCAGCGGCGGCGCGTGCTCGCCCCGCACACTCGTGAGCGACAGCACCGCGTGCCCCGGCGGCACCCCGTGCGCCAGCTCGGACGCCGACCACCGCTCCCGCTCGACCTGCCGGACGGTGACGGCCCGGGCGGTCGGCGCATGCCCGGTGATCACCCGCCGCACCATGTGCAGCGCCTTCCCCGCCGGGGTCTCCGCGATGATCTGCCGGTCGGTGACGTCGCGCGCCTCGATCCACTCCTTGCCCCAGACCTCGGCGAAGTCCTGCCCGTCCCAGGGCGTGAGCCCGGAGAGCGCCATCCGGCACCCGATGGCGCCGAGGAGCGGGGTCCTGAGCGCCCGTGGCACGTCGTCGAGCGTCCGGAGCGTCAGCACGGCCCCCGCGTTGCCGGACCGCAGCCGCTGAATCCCCCGTACGGCCTCGGGCGTGACGACGCCGGTCGCGTCGTCGAGGACCAGGCAGGCGAACAACGACCGGTCCTCCCGTACCGCGACACTCGCCGAGAACTGCGCGAGCACCAGCCGCGCCAGGATCCGCGAGGCGTCGGCGTGCCCGCGCGCGGGCAGATCGATCCGCACCCGTACGGGATGGTCGAGTGCCCGCAGCGAGAAGGGCCGCGACTGCCCCGACGTGTCGAAGAACCCCGCGAAGGCGGGACGGTCGAGCAGCGCGACACGGTCCGCGAGCACCGCCCCTACATCGCCCGGGTGTCCCAACTGCCGCTCCCGCGCGTCGAGTTCACGCAGCAGCGACTCCTTCCCTGCATCCTCAAGGGCCTTGCGCAGCGCCCCGAGCGGACCGGGCGCACCGTCGAGGAGCTGCCGCAGCTCGGGCACGGACGGGAACCGGTCGTGGACGGCCCGGAACGGTCCGAGGAGCTGGGCGAGGACGGTGGTCGACCGGCGGCTGTCGCCCCCGGGGTGCGGATCGGCCAGGTCCCCGACGAGCGCCTCCGCCAGTACGGCGGCGGCCTCGTCGGGGTCGGTGGTCCCGCCGTACAGGTCGAGGTCGTACACGGACTCGGGATTCCCGATCCGTACGACGACGTCGTACGCGTCGGCGGCCCCGAGCCCGGCACCCGCGGCGCCGACCACGACGACGGCGGCCCGCCCGGCGAGCGCGTGCAGGCACAGCGACTCGGCGAGCGGCCACACGATGCCGCCGGTCTTGCCGGACCCGGGGGGACCGACGGCGAGCAGCGAGGTGCCCAGGAGGTCGGGGCCGAGGCCGAGGCCGGTGCCGCGATAGGCGTACGGATTGCGCGCGTCGTCGGCGGTCGTGCCCAGCCGCACCTGTCCGGTCACGAGGTCGTGGAGCGCGTGCCGTCCCGGCAGGTCGCGGTCACCGGAGGGATGCAGACAGGCGGCGGACCCGTCCTTCAGGACCGCTCCGGTGAAGGTGGCGAGACTGTGCCGCCCGCTGCGTACGCCCTGCCAGGCCCGGACGATCCGGGCGTGGTCGACATCGCGCATCAGCCCGGAGCGGGCCTCGGCGGCGAGCCGGTCGGCGGCGTCGGCCGCACCGGCTGCGCGGAGCTGGTTCCACTGGGCGGGGTCTTCCTCGGGCGCGGGCGGCCGTTCGCTCACGGGAGCGGCGCGGCGCCAGGCGGGCAGCCCGTAACGCCGCCAGACCTCGCCCCAGCGGCCCAGCCGGCCAACGCCGAACATGATGGCGAGGGCGATCAGCGTGTAGTAGCCGTACCAGAGGAACGCGTTCCCGACCCGGTCGTCGCTCTGGCGCCAGGAATCAGGCGTGAACAGGTCGAGCGGGATGACCCACCAGCCGCCCAGATAGCCGTTCCAGAGCAGCGACCAGATCAGCCACCCCACCAGAAACGCGATCACCGCGCCGCCCAGCAGCTGCCGAGCCGGAATCTGCTCCGGCTCCTCGTCCGGCCGCGGCCGGTGCCCGAACCGCCACACCCCGGGCGCCGCCTCCGGCCTGGAGGTCCGGACCCACGTCAGGAAGCCGGACCCGTCGGGCCCCGGCGGCATCCCCGGCGCCCGCGCGGGCCTCGGTGGCGTAGCCGGCACGTCCGGCGGCCCCGCCGGACGCGGCACAGGATCGGCGTGCGTACCCCGCGCGTCCCGCGTCCCGTCGCTGTCCATCGCCTTTGCCCCCTGACCAGCCGCTCCGTACGTCGTCCGCGAGCCAATCTAGTGCCCCCACAGAGGGAGTTCACCGCTTACACGGCCGGATCTGCGGGGAGGCACCCTCGCTCGACTCCCGGCCCACTATGTCCACCACGGACAACCGACACCCTGAACATCTCCCTCGTGGAGCATGCCCACCCCCCTCCCCCGGCCCTAGCCTGCGAAGAAAGCAGTCAAGCGTCCGAAAACACCCCGCCCGGCGCACCCCCCGTTCGCCGGGGACCGTCCGGTTCGCAAGATCATCAGGGAGCCCCTCATGACCGCACTTCCGCAGGAGCGCCGCGTCGTCACCGCCATCCCCGGCCCGAAGTCGCAGGAGCTGCAGGCCCGACGCCTCGCCGCGGTCGCGGCCGGTGTGGGCTCGGTGCTCCCTGTGTTCACCACGCGTGCCGGCGGCGGCATCATCGAGGACGTCGACGGGAACCGCCTGATCGACTTCGGCTCCGGCATCGCCGTGACCAGCGTCGGCGCCAGCGCCGAGGCCGTCGTACGCCGGGCCTCCGCCCAGCTCCAGGACTTCACCCACACCTGTTTCATGGTCACGCCGTACGAGGGGTACGTCGCCGTCGCCGAGGCGCTCGCGGAGCTGACCCCGGGCGACCACGCCAAGAAGTCGGCCCTGTTCAACTCGGGCGCCGAGGCCGTCGAGAACGCCGTCAAGATCGCCCGTGCGTACACCAAGCGGCAGGCCGTCGTCGTCTTCGACCACGGCTACCACGGCCGTACGAACCTCACGATGGCGCTGACCGCGAAGAACATGCCGTACAAGCACGGCTTCGGCCCGTTCGCCCCCGAGGTCTACCGCGTACCCGTGGCCTACGGCTACCGCTGGCTGACCGGCCCGGAGAACGCCGGCGCCGAAGCGTCCGCCCAGGCCATCGACATGATCAACAAGCAGATCGGCGCCGAGAACGTCGCCGCGATCATCATCGAGCCGCTGCTCGGCGAGGGCGGCTTCATCGAGCCCGCGAAGGGCTTCCTTCCGGCTGTCAGCCAGTTCGCCAAGGACAACGGCATCGTCTTCGTCGCGGACGAGATCCAGTCCGGCTTCTGCCGCACCGGCCAGTGGTTCGCCTGCGAGGACGAGGGCATCGTCCCGGACCTGATCACCACCGCCAAGGGCATCGCGGGCGGTCTCCCGCTCGCCGCCGTCACCGGCCGCGCCGAGATCATGGACGCCGCGCACGCGGGCGGCCTGGGCGGCACCTACGGCGGCAACCCGGTGGCCTGCGCCGGCGCCCTCGGCGCGATCGAGACGATGAAGGAGCTCGACCTCAACGCCAAGGCGAAGAACATCGAGGCGGTCATGAAGGCCCGCCTGACCGCGATGGCCGAGAAGTTCGACATCATCGGCGACATCCGGGGCCGCGGCGCCATGATCGCCATCGAGCTGGTCAAGGACCGCGACACCAAGGAGCCGAACGCCGAGGCGGCCGGCGCGCTCGCCAAGGCCTGCCACCAGGAGGGCCTGCTGGTCCTGACCTGTGGCACGTACGGAAACGTCCTCCGCTTCCTGCCCCCGCTGGTCATCGGCGAGGACCTCCTGAGCGAGGGCCTCGACATCATCGAGCAGGCCTTCGCCCGTATCTGACGCACCACGAGCCCCACCAGCGGAATCCGGCTGCTCCTCGCACCGGATTCCGCTTCGTTCGAGTGGTGCGGCGGCGGGCGTCGGGCCGTGTGAAGAACGTGTGCGAGGTGCATGACGGGACGCGATTCCGGCTGTCGGACCCGCATCCCCTGTCGTAGGTTCTACCCAGATGAGAGATACACCCCGCCCACAGGGGACTGTGGGTGACACCGGGTCGAGGCCTCCCCAGCTTCGCCCTGGTCGTGCCCTCGCGCACACACCCGGAGCTTCCGGCTCCGGATCTCCTCACCGATCGGACAGTCGCCCGCCCCAAACCCCCCGGGGCGTGCGACGATCCGATCTGGACGGCCACCTCGGAACTGCCCCCCCTGTTCCGGGGTGGCCGACCTTCTCCCTCCTCTTCGGCCTTCCGGCCCTCCTTCTCGCGCTGATCACCTGGCAGGTCGCGGCCCACGGCCCCCTCGCCCGCGCGGACGAACGCCTCAGCGGCCATCTCGTACACCCCGCCCGGATCTACGAACTCCTCGCCGACCTCGGCGGCATCGCGGTCGCCGTTCCCGTCCTCGCCGTAGTCCTCGTGTACGTCGCCCGGCGCGCCCGCCGGGCCGGCAGGGACCGCTGGTGGCTGCCGTCCGTCGCAGCCGCGGTCCTGATGGCAGCCGTGCCCGCGCTGGTCGTGCCGATGAAAGAGCTGATCGCCCGGCCGGGCCCACCGGTCATGGGCCCGGGCACGGGCTTCTATCCCTCGGGTCACACGGCGACCGCCGCCGTCGCGTACGGCGCCGCGACCCTGGTCCTGCTGCCGTGGCTGCGCAGCAGCGGCGCACGCCGCGCGCTCATCACCGTCTGCACCGTCCTCAATCTCGCGGTGGCCTTCGGCCTGATCAGGCGCGGCTTCCACTGGCCGCTGGACGTGGTGGCGAGCTGGTGTCTGTGTGCGGTGCTGCTGCTCGCCCTGTGGGTGCTGCTCAGCCGGAGCGGCTCTGCGGCCGCCGCTCAGCCGAAGTAGCCGTCGAAGTTCTTCTGGAACTCCCAGCTCGAGTACCGGTCCCAGTTGATCGACCACGTCATCAGGCCGCGGAGGTCCGGCCAGGTGCCGTGGGTGGTGTACGTGCCGCAGTTGGTCTTCTTGGTCAGGCAGTCGAGTGCCTTGTTGACCTCCGTCGGTGAGACGTAGCCGTTGCCCGCGTTCGTCGACGCCGGCATGCCGATGGCTATCTGGTCGGGGCGCAGGGGCGGGAAGACGTTGCTCGCGTTTCCGGCGACCGGGAAGCCCGTGAGGAGCATGTCGGTCATGGCGATGTGGAAGTCGGCGCCGCCCATGGAGTGGTACTGGTTGTCGAGGCCCATGATCGAGCCGGAGTTGTAGTCCTGGACGTGGAGCAGTGTCAGGTCGTCGCGCATCGCGTAGATCACGGGCAGGTAGGCGCCGGCGCGCGGGTCCTGGCCGCCCCACGGGCCGGTGCCGTAGTACTGGTAGCCGAGCTGGACGAAGAAGGTCTCCGGGGCCATCGTCAGCACGAAGCCGGCGCCGTACTTGGCCTTGAGGGTCTTCAGGGCCGAGATGAGGTTCACGATCACGGGGGTGGTCGGGCTCTTGAAGTTGGTGTCGCTCGCGTCCAGCGAGAGCGAGTGGCCCTCGAAGTCGATGTCCAGACCGTCCAGGCCGTAGGTGTCGATGATGTTCGACACCGAGGTGACGAAGGTGTCGCGTGCCGCTGTCGTGGTCAGTTGCACCTGGCCGTTCTGGCCGCCGATGGAGATCAGGACCTTCTTGCCCGCCGCCTGCTTGGCCTTGATGGCCGCCTTGAAGTCGGCGTCGCTCTCGACGGTCGGGCACTCGGCGACCGGGCAGCGGGTGAAGCGGATGTCGCCGGAGGTGGTGGAGGTGGGTTCGCCGAAGGCCAGGTCGATGATGTCCCAGCTGTCGGGGACGTCGGCCATGCGGGTGTAGCCGGCGCCGTTCGCGAAGCTCGCGTGGAGGTAGCCGACGAGGGCGTGTCCGGTAGAGCCTCCGCTGCCGGCGGTCGTCGTAGCGGTGACCGTCGCTGACTTCGCCGACTCGCCCGCGTCGTTCACCGCCGCGACCTGGAAGGAGTACGCCGTAGAGGCCGTGAGTCCGCTGACCGTGGCCGAAGTCCCGGTCGCCGTCTGGACCTTCACTCCGTTTCGGTAGACGGCGTATCCGGTCGCGCCCGTCACCGCGGACCAGGACAGGGCGACGCTCGATGACGTGACCGTGCCGGCGGTCAGGCCGGTGGGCGCGGCCGGGGGCTGGCCCGGGTCGACGGCGGGGCCGACGAGGGAGATGTCGTCGGCGTAGTAGGCGCCGGTGCCGTACCAGCCGTGGGTGTAGAGGGTGACCCTGGTGGTGGACGGGCCGGTGCGGAAGGTGGTGGTGAGCTGCTGCCAGGCGGGCGCGGACTGGGTCCAGGTGGAGACGTCGGTGGTGCCGGTGCCGCTCGCGCCGAGGTAGACGTAGCTGCCGCGGACGTAACCGGCGAGCGTGTACTGGGAGTTGGGCTGAACCGTCACCGCCTGGGAGCACTGCGCGTAGTCGCTGCCGGCCGGGGTCGCCTGCAGCGCGGAACTGCCGCTCCGTACGGGTGAGTTGACGGTGGTGCCCGCCGTGCAGGTCCAGTTGTCCAGGCCCGACTCGAAACCGCCGTTCTTGGCGAGGTCCGCGTCGGCCGCACGGGCGGCCGACGAGAGCGCGGTCATGCCGGGAACGGCCAGAAGGACGGCCGTGCACACGGCGAGAAGTCTGTGACGCATGACTGATCCGTTGCGTCGGGTGCGATCCACGACTGCCTCCGGGCATGGGGGAATTGGAGGGTGGAGCGCGCCCAATTTGGTCCAGACCAATCCTGTTGTCAAGACCTCGGGAACCTCTGGAACCTCAAGACCTCTTGTCGAGTCCTGCGACGTGTCGAGTCCTGCGACAGTTGCCGGGGTCCGGCCCCGTCACCGCTATCGGCCCTCGTTCCCGGCACGGCCTGCCGCCGCCTCGTGCATGGCCAGTTCGAGCAGTGCCGGGTCGGTGAGCGTGCCGGAACCGTCCGGGGGGATCAGCCAGCGGACCCCGCCGGTCGTCCTTCCCGGATACGGCACCACGATCCACGTGCCGCGGCCCGCTGTGCGCACCCCCGTGCCGAGCCAGCGGGCCGCGGTGCCCGCGGGCACGAAGAAACCCATCCGGGCGTCCCCGAAATCGACGAGCACGGGCCCCAGTTGGTCGATCACCCGGGTCAGCACGTCGAGCGTGGGGTAGCCGAGTTCGCCCGGCAGGATGAGTACGTCCCAGGCCTTGCCCGCGGGCAGCAGCGCGATCCCCAGTGGATTGCGTTCCCATTCCCAGCGGCAGGCTTCGGGATCCGGAGCTACGGATGCCAGCCAGTCGACCGCCGTCTTAGCCCCTGTCATGGCGGAACCTCCCTTTCTCGTCGACGCTGGTCGCGTCACAGGAGAGAGGGGGGTTCGGGCCGGGCATTACGCGGGTTCTGAATAATTGTTGATAGTGAGCCGGATCACAGTGGCTGAGCTGGGCGTACGCCGTGGATCCGCGGGGTGCTGAGCGCCCCTCAGCTGTCGAAGCCGAGCCCCAGTCTGTCCATGGTCTTCAGCCACAGGTTGCGCCGCCCGCCGTGCGAATCCGCGCGCGCCAGCGACCACTTGGTGAGCGCGATGCCCGTCCAGGCGAAGGGCTCGGGCGGGAACGGCAGCGGCTTCCTGCGGACCATTTCCAGTTCGGTGCGTTCCGTACGCTCCCCCGCGAGCAGGTCGAGCATCACGTCCGCGCCGAACCGGGTGGCGCCCACGCCGAGCCCGGTGTAGCCCGCCGCGTAGGCGACCTTGCCCTGGTGGGCCGTGCCGAAGAAGGCCGAGAAGCGCGAGCAGGTGTCGATGGCGCCGCCCCAGGTGTGCGTGAAGCGGAGGCCCTCCAACTGCGGGAAGCAGGTGAAGAAGTGACCTGCGAGCTTCGCGTACGTCTCCGGGCGGTCGTCGTACTCGGCGCGCACCCGGCCGCCGTACGGGTAGATCGCGTCGTAGCCGCCCCACAGGATCCGGTTGTCCGCGGAGAGCCGGAAGTAGTGGAACTGGTTCGCCGAATCGCCGAGGCCCTGGCGGTTCTTCCAGCCGATGGAGGCCAACTGGTCGGTGGTCAGCGGCTCGGTCATCATCGCGTAGTCGTAGACGGGGACCGTGTACGCGCGCACCCGCTTGACCAGGTTCGGGAAGATGTTCGTGCCGAGGGCCACGCGACGGGCGCGGATCGAGCCGTACGGGGTGCGTACGGCCATTCCGTCGCCGTACGGCTTCAGGGCGAGCGCGGGGGTGTGCTCGTACACGCGGACCCCGAGTTCCACGCAGGCCCGCTTGAGGCCCCAGGCGAGCTTGGCGGGGTGGAGCATGGCTACGCCACGGCGGTCGTGGAGGCCGGCCAGGAATGTCGGTGAGTCGACTTGTTCCCGTACCGCTTCGGCGTCCAGGAACTCGGTGCCGTCCGCGAGGCCCTCGCGCTGCAACTCCTCGTGCCACTCGCGCAGTTCGGCCGCCTGGTGCGGTTCGGTCGCGACGTCGATCTCGCCGCTGCGCTCGAAGTCGCAGTCGATGGAGTAGCGGGCGACGGCCGCCTCGATCTCGTCGAGGTTGCGGGCGCCCAGCTCCTCCAGCTTCCTGATCTCGTCCGGCCAGCGGGTGAGACCGTTGGCCAGACCGTGGGTGAGGGACGCGGCGCAGAAGCCGCCGTTGCGGCCCGAGGCGGCCCAGCCCACCTCGCGGCCTTCCAGCAGGACCACCTCGCGCCGCGGGTCGCGCTCCTTGGCGAGGAGCGCGGTCCACAGTCCGCTGTAGCCGCCGCCGACGACGAGCAGGTCGCAGGTCTCGGTGGTGGTGAGGGCGGGTTCGGGGTGGGGTTTGCCCGGGTCGTCCAGCCAGTAGGACACCGGCTGTGCGTCGGAAAGAGACTTGGTCCAGCGGGTCATGGCGCTTGGGGCCATGATTTCAACTCCCTACAGGAATCTTGCGGTTATGCCTTTTGCTTGTTGCGGCGGTTGCTGACGACCATTCCGGCCAGGACGAACAGTACGGCGACGATGAACATGGCCGTACCGATGACATTGATCTGAACGGGTGTTCCGCGCTGTGCCGAGCCCCAGACGAACATGGGGAAGGTGACGGTCGAGCCGGCGTTGAAATTGGTGATGATGAAATCGTCGAAGGAGAGCGCGAAGGCGAGCAGCGCGCCCGCGGCGATTCCGGGGGCCGCGATGGGCAGGGTGACCCGGATGAACGTCTGCAGGGGGCCGGCGTACAGATCCTGTGCCGCCTGTTCCAGGCGCGGGTCCATCGACATGACGCGTGCCTTGACGGCCGTCACGACGAAGCTGAGGCAGAACATGATGTGGGCGATCAGGATCGTCCAGAAACCCAACTGTGCACCCATGTTGAGGAAGAGGGTGAGCAGTGAGGCGGCCATCACGACCTCGGGCATCGCCATCGGCAGGAAGATCAGCGAGTTGATGGCGCCGCGTGCGCGGAAGCGGTAGCGGACCAGGGCGAAGGCGATCATGGTGCCGAGGACGGTGGCGCCCAGTGTCGCCCACACGGCGATCTGGAGACTGAGCGAGAGCGAGCCGCACATGTCGGCGACGCCGCACGGGTCGGTCCAGGCGTCCGTGGAAAAGCTCTGCCACTCGTAATTGAAGCGCCCCTTCGGCTTGTTGAAGGAGAACACCGTGACGACGACGTTCGGAAGAAGCAGATATCCGAGTGTCACCAGTCCCGCGATGACGACAAGATGGTGCTTGAGCCAGCGTACGAAGGCCATTTAAACCAGATCCTCCGTCCCGGACTTGCGAATGTAGAGCGTGACCATGACGAGGATCGCGGCCATGAGAATGAAGGAGAGTGCCGCTGCCGTCGGATAGTCGAGAATCCTCAGGAACTGGGTCTGGATGACGTTTCCGACCATCCGGGTGTCCGTGGAGCCGAGCAGGTCGGCGTTCACGTAGTCACCGCTGGCCGGGATGAAGGTCAGCAGCGTGCCGGAGACGACACCGGGCATCGACAGCGGGAAGGTGACCTTCCTGAAGGTCGTGAACGGCTTCGCGTACAGGTCGCCCGCCGCCTCGTGGAGGCGTCCGTCGATGCGTTCCAGTGAGGTGTAGAGCGGCAGGATCATGAACGGCAGGAAGTTGTACGTGAGACCGCAGACCACCGCGAGGGGTGTGGCCAGGACGCGGTCGCCGGAGGTCATGCCGAGCCAGCTGGTGACGTCCAGGAGGTGCAGCGAGTTGAGGGTGCTGACGACCGGGCCGCTGTCCGCCAGGATCGTCTTCCAGGCCAGCGTGCGGATCAGGAAGCTGGTGAAGAACGGCGCGATGACCAGGATGAGGACGACGTTGCGCCAGCGGCCCGCGCGGAAAGCGATCAGATAGGCGAGCGGGTAGCCGAGGATCAGGCACAGGATCGTCGCGGAGCCCGCGTAGAGCACCGAGCGCAGGAACTGCGGCCAGTAGTCGGTCAGCGCGTCCCAGTAGGTCGCGAAGTGCCAGGTGACCTTGTAGCCCTCCTCCAGGGAGCCCGTCTGCACGGACGTGGAGGCCTGGTAGACCATCGGCAGCGCGAAGAAGACGACCAGCCAGAGTATGCCGGGCAGCAGCAGCCAGTACGGCGTGAGTCGGCCGCGCTTGCGATTGCGAGGCGGCTTGTCGGCCGGTTGCGGCGCCAGGGGTGGCGCCTCGGTGACGGTGGCCATCAGGCGGCCACCCCCGCTTCTGGGTCTACCGTCTCGACGCCCGCGTCGATGTCCTGGGCGGCGTCCAGGCCGAAGGTGTGCGCCGGGCTCCAGTGCAGGACGACGTCGGTGCCGGGCCTGAGCCGGGAGTCGCGGTCGATGTTCTGGGCGTAGACCTCGAACTCGGGGCAGACGGCGCTGTCGATGACGTACTGCGTGGAGACGCCGATGAAGCTGGAGTCGGCGATCTTGCCGGTGATCCGGTTGCGGCCCGCCGGGATCTCGCCTGCGTCGTCGGCGTGCGTGAGCGAGATCTTCTCCGGGCGGACGCCGACCAGCACCTTGCCGCCGGTCGTCGTGGGCGCGGAACATCGCGCCGCCGGCAGCAGGAGCTTGCCGCCGCCCGCCTTGAGGACGATCTCGTCGCCGCTCTTGGAGTCGACCTCGGCCTCGATGAGGTTCGAGGTGCCGAGGAAGTTGGCGACGAACGTGGTGTTCGGGTTCTCGTAGAGGTCGGCGGGCGAGCCGAGCTGTTCGACGCGGCCCGCGTTCATCACGGCGACGGTGTCGGCCATGGTCATGGCCTCCTCCTGGTCGTGCGTGACGTGCACGAACGTGATGCCGACCTCGGTCTGGATGCGCTTGAGCTCCAGCTGCATCTGGCGGCGCAGCTTGAGGTCGAGGGCGCCGAGGGGCTCGTCGAGGAGCAGCACCTTGGGGGTGTTGATCAGCGCGCGGGCCACCGCGACACGCTGCTGCTGGCCGCCGGAGAGCTGGTGCGGCTTCTTGCGGGCCTGCTCACCGAGCTGTACGAGCTCCAGCATGTCCTCGACCTGCTTCTTCACCGACTTGATGCCGCGCCGGCGCAGGCCGAAGGCGACGTTCTCGAAGATGTCGAGGTGCGGGAAGAGCGCGTAGGACTGGAAGACGGTGTTCACCGGCCGCTTGTAGGGCGGCAGGTTCGTCACGTCCTGGTCCCCCAGGTGCACGGTTCCCGAAGTGGGCTCCTCCAGGCCGGCGATCATGCGCAGCGTGGTGGTCTTGCCGCAGCCCGATGCCCCGAGGAGGGCGAAGAACGATCCCTGCGGCACGATCAGGTCGAGCGGGTGTACGGCCGTGAAGGCGCCGTACGTCTTGCTGATCCCGGAGAGGCGGACGTCGCCGCTGTTGTCTGTCGTCATCATGGTCACGCCCCTGTGAGCTTCGCGAACTTCTCTTCGTAGGCCGTCTCTTCCTTGCTGCTGAGCAAGCGGAAGGCGTGAGACTTGGCGGCCATGGCCTGGTCGGGAATGATCAGCGGGTTGTTCGCCGCGTCCTTGTCGATCTTCTCCAGGTACGGCTTCACCCCGTCGACCGGACAGACGTAGTTGATGTAGGCGGCGAGTTCGGCGGCCGGCTCGGGCTCGTAGTAGTAGTCCATGAGCCGCTCGGCGTTCGTCTTGTGGCGCGCCTTGTTGGGGATCAGCATGTTGTCGGTCGAGGTGATGTAGCCGCTGTCCGGGATGATGAAGTCGACGTCCGGGCTGTCCGCCTTGAGCTGGACGACGTCGCCGGCCCAGGCGATACAGGCCGCGAAGTTGCCGCTGGTGATGTCGGACGTGTAGTCGTTGCCGGTGAAGCGGCGGATCTGGCCCTTGTCGACGGCCTTCTGGAGACGGGCGATCGCCGCGTCGTAGTCGTCGTCCGTGAATTTGGCCGGGTCCTTGCCCATGTCGAGCAGCGTCATGCCGATGCTGTCGCGCATCTCCGTCAAGAAGCCGATGCGCCCCTTGAGCTTGGGGTTGTCGAGCATGTCGGAGACCGACTTCACCTCGATGCCGTCGAGCGCCTTCTTGTTGTAGGCGATGACGGTCGAGATGCCCTGCCAGGGGTAGGAGTAGGCGCGGCCGGGGTCCCAGTCGGGGTTGCGGAACTGCTGCGCCAGGTTGGTGTAGGCGTGCGGCAGGTTGGCCGGGTCCAGTTTCTGGACCCACCCGAGGTTGATCAGTCGGCCGGCCAGCCAGTCGGTGAGGACGATGATGTCGCGGCCGGTGTCCTGGCCCGCGGCGAGCTGCGGCTTGATCTTGCCGAAGAACTCCGCGTTGTCGTTGATGTCCTCGGTGTACTTGACCGTGATGCCGGTGCGCTCGGTGAAGGCGTCCAGCGTGGGGTGGTGCTTCTCGCTCTCGTCGACGTCCATGTACTCGGTCCAGTTGGAGAAGTTGATCGTCTTCTCCTTGGCCGAGAGGTCGTCGGCCGAGACGCCGCCCTGGGTCTTGCCGGCCGCGGGGATCCCGCAGGCGCTGAGCGCCCCGAGTCCACCGATGGCCAGCGCACCGCCCGCCGAGGCGCGCAGCAGCGAACGGCGGCCGAGGGAGGCCCTGCCGTTCCTGAGGCTGCGCCGCATGGCGGCCAGTTGGACCGGGGAGAGGCGTTCGGGCTCGTACTGCTCCATGCTCCTGGTGCCCTTTCGGAAGGATCTCGGCCGTGGTCGCGGCCTGGTCTGCCTCGGTGCCGCCAAAAAAGACTCGGCTAGCTCCGGTCCCCGAAGATCGTGCGGTGCCAGTCCTTCTCGGCAACCCCAGTGTTGTCGAACATGACGTGCTTGATCTGTGTGTACTCCTCGAACGAGTACGCGGACATGTCCTTGCCGAATCCGGAGGCCTTGTAGCCTCCGTGCGGCATTTCGCTGATGATCGGAATGTGGTCGTTGATCCAGACGCAGCCCGCCTTGATCTCGCGGGTCGCGCGGTTCGCGCGGTAGACGTCACGGCTCCAGGCGGAGGCGGCCAGTCCGTACGGTGTGTCGTTGGCCAGCGCGATGCCCTCGTCGTCGGTGTCGAAAGGCAGCACTACGAGAACCGGCCCGAAGATCTCGGACTGCACGATCTCGCTGTCCTGAGCGGCGTCGGCCACGAGGGTGGGCGTGTAGTACGCGCCGCTCTTGAGGTCCCCCTGCGGGGCGGTTCCGCCGGTGACCACGCGTGCGTAGGAGCGGGCCCGGTCGACGAATCCGGCGACGCGGTCGCGCTGGGCGTGCGAGATCAGCGGTCCGAGGTCGGTGTCCGGCGCGAAGGGGTCGCCTACGCGGACACTCGCCATGAGGTCGGCCGTTTTGGATACGAACGCTTCGTAGAGAGGCCTTTGTACGTACGCGCGCGTGGCGGCCGTGCAGTCCTGCCCGGTGTTGATGAGCGAACCGGCGACCGCGCCGTTGACCGCGGCGTCGAGATCCGCGTCGTCGAAGACCACGAAGGGCGCCTTGCCGCCCAGCTCCAGGTGGAGCCGCTTGACGGTCGAGGTGGCGATCTCCGCGACCCGCTTGCCGACGGCGGTGGACCCCGTGAAGGAGGTCATGGCCACGTCGGGGTGGCCGAGGAGGTGCTCGCCGGCGTCCTTGCCGGCCCCCGTGACGATGTTGATGACACCGTCGGGGATGCCTGCCGCCGTGGCCGCCTCGGCGAAGAGGAGGGAGGTGAGCGGGGTGAGCTCGGCGGGCTTCAGGACGATCGTGTTGCCGGCCGCGATCGCCGGGAGGATCTTCCAGGCGGCCATCTGGAGGGGGTAGTTCCAGGGCGCGATGGAACCGACGACACCGATGGCCTCGCGCCGTACGTAGGAGGTGTGGTCGCCGGAGTACTCGCCCGCGGACTGGCCCTGCAGGTGGCGGGCCGCGCCCGCGAAGAACGCGGTGTTGTCGATGGTCCCCGGGACGTCGAACTCCCGGGTGAGCTTGAGCGGCTTGCCGCACTGCAGGGACTCGGCGGCGGCGAGCTCCTCGGCGCGCTCCGCGAGCACGGCGGCGAAGCGGTGCAGCGCGTCGGAGCGCTCGCCGGGGGTGGCGCCGGACCAGCCGGGGAACGCCGCGCGGGCGGCCGCGACAGCGGCGTCCACATCGGCGGTGCCCGCGAGCTCGTACGTGTAGACCTCCTCGCCCGTGGACGGGTCGACGACCGCGTACGTGCGGCCGGAGGTGCCCTTGGTCAGTCGGCCCGCGATGTACTGCGCGCCGTCCGCGAAGCGGTCCTGCGCCTGGAAGCGATGGCCCGGATTGTGCATGTCGCTCTCCTCCGCCGCCCTCCCCGTCTGGCGGGGGTCGGCGTAGCTCCAGCTCGATTTGAGTGCCGATCCTGACAGAGCAAAGGGACTCCAACAAGTGATTCCGTTGTTGCCTTTTGGTTACGCGACGGAATCTGTCGACCAGGTGTCGAGTCCTTTTGGAAAAGGCAGGACGGATTGTCAGTGGTGGATGCCAGACTCGCGTGCATGGGGAAGATCGATTCACGGGACGCGCTGGTCAGCGCCGCTCGCTCCGGGGCGAGGGTGAAGTACCTGCACTTCTGGGGGCACCGGCCGCGGCCCGACGGTCGGGTGGGCGCGAGCTGTCTCAGCCAGTGGTGGCCGTCGCCGTTCACGGTGGACGGCGTGGCCTATGCGACGGCCGAGCACTGGATGATGGCGCGGAAAGCGCGGCTCTTCGGGGACCCGGAGGCGGAGCGGCGCGCTGTCGAGGCGCGCAGCCCGGCGCTCGCCAAGAAGGTGGGACGGCTCGTGCGCGGCTTCGACGAGGCCATATGGGACCGCGAGCGGTTCGGGATCGTGGTCGAGGGCAGCGTCCACAAGTTCGCCGCGCATCCGGAACTGGAGGCGTTTCTGCTGGGCACGGGCAAGCGGGTGCTGGTCGAGGCCAGCCCGATGGACCGGGTGTGGGGGATCGGACTCGCGGCGGACGACGAGCGTGCGGGGGATCCGGAGCGGTGGCGGGGGGCGAATCTGCTGGGGTTCGCGTTGATGGAGGCGCGGGAGCGACTCCAGCAGGCACCCGAGGGCGTCCACGAGGTGCCTGCGAAGCCCCTGGTCCGTTAGCGGAGGTTGTCCGGGTGCTCCACGACGAGTGACGTGGAGAAACCGTCGCCGTCGGTGCCCGAGTCGGTTTCGGAACTGGTGTCGTCCACGACGACCACGAAGAAGACGACCAGTGCGATGGACAGCACGATGCCGACCGCTCCGCAGATGATCCCGGCCAGCGCCTGGCCCCCGTTCGTCGCCTCGCCCCGGCCTGCCTTGCGGCGGCCGATCGCGCCGAAGACCACCCCGAGGATCCCCATCACGATGGTCAGCGGCCACATGCAGAACAGGGCCGCCGAGGCGATACCGAGAATCAGTCCGGCGGTGCCCAAGCCGTTGCTGGGCGGGAGCGGCAGCGCGGGCCAGCCGCCATACCCGGGCGCGCCCGGGTATGGGACCTGCTGGTGCGGGTACGCCGGGTAGGCGTACCCGTACGGGGGCTGGCCCGGGCCTCCGGGGGCAATGGGCGGCGGGGGGACGGGCTGTCCGGGGGCGGGCTGGGGATAGGGGGTGTGGCCGGCGGGGGGTGCGAAGGGGTTGTCCCAGGACGGGGGGTTGGGGGCGCCGGCGGCGGGCGTGGCCGGTGTGCCCGCACCGGGGGTCGGCGCGGGCGTCGACTGGTCGTGCGCGGGACCGTGCGTGGCGCCGCTTGCCCGGGAGGATGCCTTTTCCTCGGGCGAGGACCAGGGGTCCGGCTGGGGTCGCGGGCCGGGCCGCGCGTCGGCCGCGGGCTTGTCCAACGGGACCTTCGGGGCGGGAGCGGCGTCCTCGGGCCCGGAATCCGGTGCGTGGTCCGACGGCGGTATCGAGTCGGCGCGCAGCGGTGTCGGCTCCGTCGGCCTGCCCGACGGGACAGCCGGGGCGGGAGCGGCGTCCTCAGGTGTCGAGTCCGGTGCGTGATCCCCCGGGGAAACCGCATCCGACCGCGACGGCGGAGTTTCCTTCCCCTGTGCGGCCCGCGCGTCCGCGTCCTGCGGTGTTCCCGGCGTCTGCGCGTCCTCGGACATGCGTAAGGTCCCCCTCCGTCGTACGTTCCGTCATGCTACGGCCCGAGCCTGGGTGGCGTGGGCCGCCCGCCTACGATGATCCCTGAGTCACCGATCAGCCGATCACCCGCGTCCCGCCGACCGCGTTGCAGGGGCGCCGTTCCGGGGAGGAACCCTTGACCGACCACCACACCCCACGCGATGACGCCCGCGATCTGCACGCCTTCATCGCGGGACTTCCCAAGGCCGAACTGCACGTGCACCACGTCGGCTCAGCCTCCCCCCGTATCGTCTCCACGCTGGCCGCCCGCCACCCCGACTCCAAGGTGCCGACCGATCCCGAGGCCCTCGCGGACTACTTCACCTTCACGGACTTCGCCCACTTCATCGAGGTGTATCTGTCCGTCGTCGACCTCATCCGCACCCCGGAGGACGTACGGCTGCTGACGTACGAGGTGGCGCGGGACATGGCCCGGCAGCAGGTCCGTTACGCCGAGCTGACCATCACCCCGTTCTCCTCCACCCGCCGGGGCATCGACGAGCGCGCCTTCATGGACGCGATCGAGGACGCCCGCAAGGCTGCGGAGGCCGAGCTCGGCGTCGTACTGCGCTGGTGCTTCGACATTCCCGGAGAGGCGGGGCTCGACGCCGCCGAGGAGACGGTACGGCTCGCGACCGATGACCGGCTGCGTCCCGAGGGGCTGGTCTCCTTCGGGCTCGGCGGGCCCGAGATCGGCGTACCGCGCCCGCAGTTCAAGCCGTACTTCGACCGCGCGATCGCGGCCGGCCTGCACTCGGTGCCGCACGCGGGCGAGACGACGGGCCCGGAGACGGTCTGGGACGCGCTGCACGACCTGCGCGCCGAGCGCATCGGACACGGCACCAGCTCCGTCCAGGACCCGAAGCTGCTCGCGCACCTCGCCGAGCACCGTATCGCCCTGGAGGTCTGCCCGACCTCCAACATCGCGACCCGCGCGGTCCGCACCCTCGACGAGCACCCCATCAAGGAGTTCACCCGGGCCGGGGTCCTGGTGACCATCAACTCCGACGACCCGCCGATGTTCGGCACCGACCTCAACAACGAGTACGCGGTCGCCGCCCGCCTCCTCGACCTCGACGAACTCGGTCTCGCCGCGCTCGCCAAGAACGCCGTCGAGGCGTCGTTCCTCGACCCGGCCGGCCGGACCAAGCTCGCCGAGGAGATCGACACCTACGCCTCGACCTGGCTCGCGCCCTGACCGAACGCCACAATGGGACCATGCGCACAGTGACTGCCGTGGGCCATCGCGGCGACCCCTACCGTGTCCGCGAGAACACGATCGACTCGCTGCGTTCCGCGTTCCAACTGGGCGCGGACGCGGTCGAGATCGACGTTCGGCTCACCCGCGACGGCGTGCCCGTCCTGCTGCACGACGAGACGCTGAAGCGGCTGTGGGAGCAGGACCGGCCGCTCGGCTCGCTCTCCTCGGACGAGGTGTGCGGGCTCACGGGTGGTGGGGTGCCGACGCTCGTGGACGCGCTGTCCGCGAGCGGGGACGGGCGGTTCATGGTCGATCTGCCGGGGGCGCCCGATGCCGGGGTGGTACGCCGGATCGTCGGTGTCATCCGCGACTGCGGGGCGGAGGAGCGGGTGTACTACTGCGCGGGGGCCTCGGCCATGCTCGCCGTGCGGGCGGCCGACTCCGCTGCGGAGATCGCGATGACCTGGACGTCGCTGGCGCCGCCCCGGCCGGGTCTCCTCGGCGCGGTGCGGCCCCGCTGGCTCAACTACCGCTTCACCCTGATCGACCGCGACCTCGCGGCCCGCGTCCACCGTGACGGATACCTGCTGTCCGTCTGGACCCCGGACACCCGCCGCTCCATGCGTCGGCTGCTCGACATCGGCGTCGACTCGATCACGACGAACCGCGTCGATACGTTGTGCGCCCTGCGCAAGGTGTAGGGGACGGTCGGTTTTTTCGCCCCCTCCGCCCCTACCCGTCCCTTGCTCCTGGGGCTCCGCCCCAGACCCCGCTCCTCAAACGCCGGAGGGGCTGAGTTTTTCCCCTGGCCGGAGCTGAAATTTTTCAGCCCCGGCCAGGGGAAGGTCTTTCAGCCCGTCCGGCGTTTGAGGACGAGCGCGGCAGCGCGATGCGGGGGTCTGGGGGCGGCAGCCCCCAGGAACAAGGGACGGGTAGGGGCGGAGGGGGCGAAAAAACCATCCCTCAGGGCGAGACTTGTGATCTCTGGGCGACCGTCGCCTGGTCGGCCGGGATCGATCGGGTTACGTACTGCGGTACCGGAGTCGTGTCCTTGCCGGTGTCGCGGAGCAGGCCGTAGCGGATTGCGCCCTGGGCGGGGCCGGTGCGGATGTCCTCCGTCACCTTGTCCCAGGTCGATGGCTGGACGAAGAGGTTGTAGTCGGCGGAGCCCTCGTTCTGGTGGAGGGTGACGGTGCCGTCGATCCAGAAGTACTCGTTCTGCCACATCTGTTGGGCGCCGGAGGGAAGTACGACGGGGCCGGCGGACGGGCCGCCCATCCAGGTCGTGCCGTCCGTCGACCCGGACTGGACGTCGTCCATACGGTGGCCCCCGCCCGAGGCGACGTGGAAGAGCTTGCCGTCGAGCCCGGTCCATGTCGGCATCACCAGGTCGCCCGGACGTTCCCCGGGCCGGATCTGCCAGCGGACCCGAAAGTAGCCCACGCCGCTGAAGGTGACGGTCTCGCCGTTGTGGGTCAGCCCAGCGGCGGGGGCACCCGTCGCGGTGATGCCCTGCTCGGCGCGGCGAGGCAGCGCTCCCGGTTGGGCCGCAGCGGAGGGCGCGCCGTCCACGGCATCGACGACCGTGCCGTACAGCTGGACCCGGGTCGGGGACGGCGAGGGGCTCGGGGCCCGCGACGGCGGACGGGCCGTGCTCGCCGCCGTAGGAGAGGCGACGGATTCCGGGGGCCGCTGGTCCGGCGTCTGCGTCACGACGTACGCCCCACCCGCCGCGATGGTCGCGCCCGCCGTGACCGCGACGGCGGGCTTGGTGAGCGCGCTCAGGATCTTGGCGGACCACCCGACGGTCGTGGCGGCGGCCGTCGCCTTGCCACCGCCCACCAGGGCCAGGGAGATCACGAAAGCGACCGGCACCGGGACGAGCGCGATCCCGACGAGCAGCCGCTCCGCGGGGACGACCGCCTCGCTCGGGCGGCGGCCGGAGCAGTAGTCGCAGCCCCGGACGTGCCGGGCGAGACGCTTGCGCCACACCGAGTCGGGCCGGCCGTCCCAACGGGCGGTCACCGAGCCGAGATCCGGGCAGGCCGAGTCGAGTGCGCGGACGATGCCGCGTGCCGCCTCCAGGCGTTCCTTCATCCGCTGGACGCGGACGGCGGCGTGCTGCCGGCTGATGCCGACCGCCGACGCCAGCTCCCGCCGGGTGAGTTCGCCCGCGACCTCCAGCCACCACAGCGAGAGCAGCTGGCGATCCTCGTCGTCGAGCCAGCGCACCGCCTCCGCGACCTCGCGCCGCTGCCCCTCCAACTGGAGCCGCAGCACGGTGAGTTCGGCGAAGTCTGCTGCCTGTACGCCCGCGCCGTCGGCCGACGGCGCGGAGGTGCGGCGGCGAGCCCGGTCGCGTATCTGCCGCATCGCGATGGCGACCAGCCAGGACCGGAAGCTGTCCGGGTCGCGCAGCGAGCCGAGGTTGTCGACGGCGCGCAGCATGGTCTCCTGCACGACGTCGTCGACGTCCGCGTGGCCGTTCAGGGCGCGTCCGACGATGTTGTAGACGAGGGGCAGCCAGCCCGCGACCAGTTCGTCGAGCGCACGCCGGTCACCGGCCTGCGCGGCCGCGATGGTGGAGCGCCACTGCCGCCCGTCCACGTACGAGCCTTCCCCGCGAGTCGTCACTTGGCGTAGAGCAGCGTCCCGAAGCCGAGCTGGTCGTAGCCACCGCTGTTGGGCCCGTACTGACCACCGCCGCCTTCCGCTCGTACCTTCTCAGCCATGGTGGTGATGAAGGGGACGGAGAGCCGGCGGCGCCGGGCGTAGTGGTAGTGCAGAACGTCCCAGACCGGGCGGAGCTGGTCACGGTCCTGGGCGGCGATCACCGTCTGCTCGTTGTACTTTCCGGCGCCCTGGCCGCTGCGCCAGCTGTACTTCGTGAAGGTCACCTCCTGGCCGAGGTTGTACTTGGCGACGTACTGGGCGGCCTTCATGAACCGGCTGTCGTCATAGCCGTAGAGGTCGTCGCCCTGCGACCAGGCCATCTCGCAGAAGGCGCCGAGCTGCCCGATGCCCATCATGGTGTGGCCCTGGTCGCGGCCCGACTCCTGCCACTGGGCGAGGCCCTGTGACTCGTACACGAACGGGACGGCGTTCTTGATCGACCCGTTCCCCGCGCCGTTTTTGAAGTAGTCCACCGCCTGGTCGTACTTGGCGCGGTCGTCGCACAGGATGCCGATGGCCAGGATCGAGTTCATGTTGCACAGGTCCCAGTTGGCCCAGTAGTTGGTGATGCAGGCGTCGTTGTGGCCGGTCAGGAACTGGTTGTTGAGCGGGTAGAAGACGTCGATCAGCATCTTCTGGAAGCGGGCGAGGTCGAACCCGTCGTAGCCGCGCATGAGTTCGGCGGCGTTGGCGAACTGGTAGCCGTAGATCCCGGCGGCCAGGAAGCGGTCGGCGTTCCCGGTCACCGTGGTCAGCGTGGCCGACCAGGCGTTGAGGATGTCGCGGGCCGTGTCGCCGTTGGCCTTGGTGCCGGCGATCTTCCAGCGCAGGGCGTTCTGGTAGGCGGCGTGGATGTCGTTGTAGAGGGTCGCGTAGTTCTGCCCTGTGCCGCCGCGGACGATGGTGGCTCGCGGGTTGGGCCGCCAGGTGCTCTGGGAGTGGGAGTTGGCGGTGAGCCTCTCCCAACCGGCTAGCCAGGGCTGGGACTTCGCCGCCACCCTGACCTTCGCGCGGTTGAGCTCGCCGTAGGCGTGCAACATGCCCGGGTGGGCGAACGCCGCCGTCGCCGTCGCCGTAGGAGTCGCCGTGGGAGTCGGCGCCGCGTCGGCGTTGTCGCCGCCGGACATCACGATGGCCGCGCCGCCGCCGACGGCCGCGGTGGCCGCGAGACCGCCGCCGATGCGCAGCACGCCTCGGCGGGTCAGGCGGTGCTTGTTCTCGTGCTTCGGCTCGTTCGTGTTCTGGCGCTTGTGCGCAGGCATGCGGTGCTCCCGGGCAAAGGGGTGGTCTGACACACAGGAGACGGAGCGACGCCCTCCGCGATAACAGTTTTTCTCGTACGAAACTTTCGCCACGGCCACCACGGCCACTACTTAGGGGCAATCCCTGACAACACCCTTACGCTGCAAGGGAGTTACTCGGGGTCGATGCCAGGGGCGGGGCCCTTCCTGGTGAGGATCCGTGTAGGCGCGTACGGCCGCAGGATGATCGCAAACACCCGCGACCACCAGGAGCAGCCCATGCGCCGCACACGCATCGTCACCGCCGTCGCCGCCGCCCTCGTCCTGGGCCTGACGGCGGGTCCGCTGGCCGTCCCCGCCTTCGCGTCCTCGTCCTTAGCCGCCCCGTCCACCGCCGACCCCGACGCGGACGCCCTGGCCGCCGCGATCGCCGGGCTGCCCGATTCCGACGCGACGGCCGCCCTCGTACGGGTCGGCGGCACCGACGGGAGCTGGCGCGGGAGTGCCGGAGTGCACGACCTCGAAAGCGGGCGGGCGGCGGACCCGAACGGGCTGTTCCGGGCCGGTTCGACGACCAAGGTGGTCACGGCGGCGATGGTGCTCCAGCTCGCGGCGGAGGGCGACGTGGACCTCGGCCGGCCCGCCCGGCACTATCTGCCGGACCTGATCCCGTCCGCGTACAAGCGCGTGACCGTGCGCCAACTCCTCAACCACACCAGCGGAATTCCGGCCCCGGACTTCCCGGGCAACACCTTCGAGGAGGCTTACGCGCACCGCTTCGACATTCACACGGCCCGCGAGATGGTCGCCTCGGCCACCGCGAAGAAGCCCGAGTTCACGCCGGGCACCGGGCAGCACTACCTCAACATCGGCTACACCGTCCTGGAGGTGCTGATCGAGCGGGTCACCGGGCACTCGTACGAGCGGGAGGCGGCCCGCCGGATCTTCGACCCGCTGGGGATGGAGAACACGTACCTCCCGGGCACCGACCCGGAGATCAGGGGGCCGCACAATCGCGGCTACCAGGCCGTGCCGCGTGCGGACGGGACGACGGAGATGCGCGATGTCACGGTGTGGGGTACCACGGACACCGGGGCGGCGGGGGCCATGATCTCCACGACGGCGGATCTGGAGCGGTTCCTGAAGGCCCTCTTCCGTGGACAGGTGGTGCCGCAGCGGCAGTTGAAGGAGATGTTCACGGTTCCGGCCGGTATCCCCGGGGCCACGATGAGCGCGGGTCTCGAGCGTTATGTCGCCGGGGACGGCACGGAGTTGTGGCTGAAGACGGGCGGCCGCTGGGGGTACAACACGTTCATCGGCGCCACCCGCGACCTGTCCCGGACCCTCGTCTACTCCGTCAACTCGACCGATGCGAAGGGCCAGGGCATGAATCCGGTCGCCGAGCGCATCGTGCGGGCGGCGTTCACGCTGTGACGGCCGTCGCGGCCGAGGGCGCCGGGGTGAGCGCCTCCAAGCGCTTGATCCGCTTGCGCACGACGTACAGCGGGATCACCCCGAGGATCCCGAACGACATGTCGATGACCGTCCACCAGAAGGGAATTCCCCGGATGGGCCCGCAGATCAGCGCGAGCGGGACGATCCCGGCGCAGGCGATCATGCCGAACTCGATGACCCAGATGTTGCGCACGGGATCGCGGTAGGGCCCGTAGAAGGCGACCGCGATGACCAGGTGCGCGAACGCCAGCCAGTCCGTGCCGTACAGCACGAAGGGATACTCCGCGTCGGTGGCGTCGAGCCCCTGGCGCACCCGCTCGATCCAGTCCATCAGGGCGGGCAGGTGCTCGGGCACGGACAGCGCCCTCAGCGCGTCCTCGGTCCAGCGCAGTTCGTGCACCAGGGGAAAGGCCGTGGCGCCGCTGAGCACCAAGCAGACGACGAAGAAGACCAACCACGCGCGGATGCCCTTCAGAAGGGCGGCTCTGTCGCTCATGGCAGCAGCGTACGCCCTGAGTTGAACGCGTTCAAAACTGCCCCCTCGGGTCATGGCTCACCACGCGTCCCAGTGCAGCACCTCCTCGCGGGGCACTCGGCGGGCGGGGCGGAAGCCGGTGCCGAGGGTGTACGCGACGGGGATGAGGGCGGCCTGCATGACCTCGCCGTAGGGGATGCCGAGGACGCGGGCCGCCTCCTTCTCGTGGACGAGGTTGCCGGTCGTCCAGCAGGTGCCGAGGCCACGGGCGCGGGCCGCCAGCATGAAGCTCCAGACGGCCGGGAGTATCGAGCCCCAGGTGCCGGCCTGGCGGATGACCGGCGCGTCGTCCGTGCGGCCCTCGACGCAGGGGACCACGAGTGCCGGGACCTCGTGGAGGTGCTCGTAGAGATGCGTCGCGCCGGAGAAGACGCGGTCCATGACCCCCGGGGCGACATTGGCCCGCCGTACGTCGCGGGTCGGGACAGGGTCGGAGATGCCGGGCGTGGCCACACCCGCGCGCCACACCTCGGTGAGCGCGGCCCGCCGCTCCGCGTCCGTGACGATCACGAAATGCCAGCGCTGACGGTTGCGTCCGGTGGGCGCCTGGACGGCCAAGTCCACGCATTCTTCGAGGAGTTGACGAGGAACCGGGCGGGTGAGGTCGAGGCGGTGGCGTACCGCGCGGGTGGTGGAGAGCAGCTCGTCGGAAGAGAGGTCGAGAGTCATGTGTTGACCATCGCGGGCGGCGAGGTGGACCGGCAACGCACGGCTTTCACTGAGTAAAAGCGTGACGGTCGACACGCGTTGCGAACGAGACGTGACGACCGAGACGAGTCGAGACGAAAGGCGGTACGCGGCCATGAGTGAACGTCATGGGTGAGAGCGTCGCGGGGCGGGTCTTCTCGGTGCTGGACGCGTTCGAGGGCGCGCCGGACACCCTGCGGCTGACCGACATCGCGCGCCGCACCGGGCTGCCGCTGCCGACCGCGCTGCGCATGGTCCGCGAACTGGTCGCCTGGGGCGGCCTGGAGCGCGCCACCGACGGCTCGTACCGGCTCGGTACGCGTATCCGGGCGCTCGGCGCCGCGGCCCCTTGTCCGCGCGGGCTCCTCGACGCGGCACTCCCGGCGCTGCGTGCGCTGACGGCCCGTACGGGCGGCCACGCGGACGTCGCGGTCCCGGCGGACGGCACCGCCCTGTGCCTGGTGACCGGCGAACGGCTGCCGCTGCACGCGACGGCAGCCGGAAAGATCCTGCTGGCACACGGGCATGGTCCGCCCGCCACCGCCGTACGCCACACCCTGTACGCCGTACGCCACACCCCGTACACCCTGACCGCACCCGGCACCCTCGGCGCCCAACTGACCCGAATCCGTGAGACCGGCCTGGCCGAAGGCCACCAGGAGTACCGGCTCGGTGAACTCTCCCTGGCCGCCCCGGTGTCACGCGCCGGCCTCATGGTTGCCGCCGTCACCGTGACCACCCGAACCGGCACCCCGCGGCTCCGGCTCGCCCCGGCCGTACGCGAGGCAGCGGCCGCCATCGGCCGGGCTCTCGACGCGCCACCGCGTGCGACGGCGCGAGCGTAGTCAGCCCTGCGAGGCCGCCCGTGTGGGGACGTCCGTGCTCGGAACCGTCGACACCTCGGCGGCCGGCGAGGAGGGTGTCGCCGACGACGCGCGGGGGGCTTGGGTGCTGCTCGGGGAGCGGGAGCCGTCTGTCCGGGAAGTCTCGGTGGGGCGGGAGTCGACGGGCCCGGGCGTCGCCGACGGGGTGGGCGCGGTCGAAGGGGCGTTCGTGGACGGAGGAGCGGTCGGGGCCGGAGTGCTGCTCGCGGGCGGCGGAGCGAGCGGCACCGTCGGGGACACGGGTGTCTCGGGTGTCGCCAGGACGATGGGCAGCGTGACGATTGCGGCGACGGCGCACGACAGGCCGACCCCGGCCGCGGCGCGGAGCAGCCGGCGGCGGGCGGCACCGCGACGGATCGCCTCGTACCGGCCGGGGGGCGGGCCCAGGTACTCGGAGGCGGGCCGCAGGATGACGGCGAGGGGGTCGTCGGGGTCGAAGTCCGGACCCTGGTCAGAGTGTGTGATCAAGGCTTCTCCTCAGATGGGCACGAAGCAGTTCTCGGGCCGCGTGGAGGTCGGCCTTGATGGTTCCTTCCTTGCGCCCGGTCAGCACGGAAACCTCCCGGATCGGCATGTCAGCGTAGTAGTGCAGCAGGATCGGGACGCGCAGCCGTTCGGGCAGGGACTGCACGAGCAGGCGTACCGACGGATCGGCCTGTTCGGTCTCCGGACGGACGGCGGCTTCGGCCGTCGCACGGTGCACAGCCTTCCGTTCGCGCTCGATCTTGCGCCAGTGGTCCCGGACGAGGTTGGCCGCGGTCACGTAGAGGAAACCGCGGGGCTCCTCCACCGACGTCCATCGGGCCCAGAGCCGGGTGAACGCCTCCGAGGCGATCTCGTGGGCCGTCTCGTCGTCGTCGACCAGGCGACGGCACCAGCCGGCGAGGCGCGGGTAGAGGGCGGCGAACAGCTCGGACGCTGCCCTCTCGCTGGACCGTTTCAACGTTCTCCATGGTCGTGATGGCACCCGTACGGCACCGTGGGGAAGGATCCCAGGCCGTCGGCGTACGTTCCATCGGCCCAGGATCCCGGTGTCGGGTTGGGGGTTACGAGTGGCGGGTCAGGGACTGGCCTTGCCCAGCGCGGCGAAGACGATCACGTTGTCGGGGTAGCCGTCATCGGTGAGCGTCCCTCCGCAGGTGATGAGCCGCAGCTCCGGGCGGCCCACGTCCCCGTAGACGTCGTCCGTCGGGAACTCCGCCTTGGCGACCGTCCGTACGGAGGTCACGCCGAACACCGCCGACGTGCCGTTCTCCAGGCGCGCCACGATCCTGTCGCCCCGGTGCAGCCCCCCGAGGTGACGGAAGACCCCGTCGCCGTAAGCGCCGACCGTGACATGGCCGAGGATCACCGACGGCCCGGTCTGACCCGGCGTCGGCGAGTGCCGGTACCAGCCCGCCTGGTCGTGTGCCGTGATCGGGGGGACCTGCACGGTACCGTCCGAAGCCAGGCCCAGCCGCATGACCGGGGTGTCGACCTCGATGGCCGGGATCTGCAGCCTGACCGGGACCGAGCGTGCGAGGGCGTGCGTCGTCTTCGCGGAGGGCCGCGAGGACGACGGCGTGCTCGTGCCGGGGCTCGCGGTCGAGGGCTGTCCCCCGGCCTGCCGGCCACCACCACAGCTCACGAGCAGTGAGGCCACGGCCGCGGTGGTGAAGGCGCGCCTGGAGGGCGAGGTCATGCCCCGGTCGCCCGCCGGCGCCGTACGAGATAGACCGCCGCGCCGCCCGCGGCGAACACCGCGGCCGCACCCCCGCCGATCAGCGCACCGTCGGTTCCGGACTGCGCCGGCGCCACACCGGTGTCGGGCGCTCCCTCCGGTACCCGGGAGACCTCGCCCGGGGCGGGCGCCGTGGTCGGTTCGGCACTGGGCGCCCTGGTCGGTTCGGCGCTCGGAGCCTGTGACGCGCTCTCGGACACGCGGGTGGGGACCGGGCTCGGGGTCGCATCGTCGGCGAACGCGGGCACCGTGCTCGCCAGCACGGCGGTGCACCCGAGTGCCAAGGCGCTGAGGACAGTTCGGCGCATGAATCGCTCTCTTTCGTCGGTCCGCCCGCGCTCTTGCCCGGCGGGCTGGGTTACGGATCGAGAGGAGAGACGAGGCAGCGGCGGGTCGCGTTGTAAAGAGATGGCAAAGCCGGGCGCGGCCTCTCGGACTGTCCGCCGTGGGGCCTGCGGTCCAGCGGGTGAAAGGCGATCAGCTCGTGGCTGCGGTGAGGTCGTACACCGTCGTCGAGCCAACGGTCTGCGCGGTGAAGGTCGTCGTCACCCAGGAGGAGATCTGTGATCCGGTGGTGTCGGCGCCGTCGCGCGCGAAGCCGCCCTCCTGGTCGCCCTGGGTCACGAAGTAGTGGATCTTCCCGTCGGCGACGTACCGCTTGAACTGGGCCAGGGTCGGCGCCGGGTCGCTTCCGCCGAAGCCGCCGATGGGCATGACCGGTTCGCCGGTGGCGAGTTGCAGCCAGGTCTGGTTGTCGGAGGCGACGGTCGCGGCCACCCAGGTGTAGGCCTCGGCGTCCTTGACCAGCATGGCTCGCAGTTGGGGTGCGACCGCGTCGATGCTCCCCAGCTTGCTGTTGCCGCCCTTCGTGGTGCCGGCCTGTGCGCCCTGTCCGGACGGAGTGGACGCGGCGCCGGTCCCGCCCTGTTGGCCGTTCTGGGTTCCCCCGGTTCCTCCGGTGGGCCCGCCGTGGCCCTGCGCGTCGGACACCGCGGCGGGGCCGGCGAGTGGGGTCTGCCCGGTGTGTGCCGTGGTGACCGTGGCCCATGTGTAGGAGGCGGGGCCGGCCAGTACGGCTGCCAGTGCGAGCCCCGTCGCGCCGAGGGCCAGGCGCCGCGGAAGCGGAAGGAGTCGCGCGAGCAGCATCCCGGCTGCCGCCAGCACTCCTACGACGAGCACGGGCCAGCGGAGTTGGGAGGACCAGCCTTCCGCCCGTCCGAGCAGGACGAATGCCCACACCGCCGTCGCCGCGACCGTCACCGCCAACGCCGCCGCCGCGGCGCGGCCTCGCAGGCGCCGGAGGAGCACCGCCCCCATGGCGACGAGCGCGGCGATGTAGGGGGCCAGCGCGATGGTGTAGTACTCGTGGAAGGTCCCGGACATGAAGCTGAAGATCACCGCGGTGCATACCAGGGCGCCGCCCCAGGCCAGAAACCCCGCACGATGCAGGTCTGTTCGGGCGGCCTTGCGGGTGATCACCAGCGCGGCCACCAGAAGGATCAGTGCCGCGGGCAGCAGCCAGGAGATCTGGCTGCCCAGCGCGCTGTCGAACATGCGGGTGATACCGCCGGCCTCGCCTCCCTGGCCGACGCCTCCCCCTCCGCTCCCGCCGGGGATGCTGCTCGACGCGGTGCCGGGGATGCTGCTCGACGCGGTGCCGGAGATGCTGCCCGACGAGGAGGCACCTCCACCACCTTTGTTCCCTTCGTCGCCGGTGATGCGCCCCAGCCCGTTGTAGCCGAGGGTCAGGTCGAGGAAGCTGTTGTTGGTGGAGCCGCCCACGTACGGGCGGGAGTCGGCGGGCCACAGTTCGACGAGGGCCACCCACCATCCGCTGCTGACCACGATCGCGGCTCCGGCCAGCAGGACATGGCCGATCCGTTTGGTCAGCGGAAGTGCCGCGCAGACCAGGTAGACCAGCGTCAGAGCCGGCAGGATCAGCCACGCCTGCAGGGTCTTGACCAGGAAGCCGAGACCGAAGCAGACCCCGGTGAGCACCATCCAGCGGACGGCCCGGTGCCCCTCCAGAGCGCGCTGGAAGCAGTAGAGCGCGCACACCATGAGCAGGGTCAGCAGCGCGTCCGGATTGTTGAAGCGGAACATCAGAGCCGCGACCGGAGTCAGGGCCAGCAGCGCGCCCGCCAACAGCCCGGCGGCCGGTCCGTACAGTCGGCGCACGGCCGCGTACAGCACACCGACGGTGGCGACGCCCATCAGCGCCTCGGGGGCGAGGATCTGCCAGGACCCGAGTCCGAAGAGGCGCACGGAGACGTCCATGGGCCACAGTGCGACCGGTGGCTTGTCGACGGTGATGGAGTTCCCCGCGTCCGACGCCCCGAAGAAGGCGGCCTTCCAGTTCTCGCCGCCCGCCTGAGCGGCCGCCGCGTAGAACTCGTTCGCGAAGCCCGATGCGCCCAGGTTCCAGAAGAAGGCCACCGCCGTGACGGTCAACAGTGCCCAGAAGGCGGGGCGTTCCCATGCGGGACCGGCCGCGCGGTCGGCCTCCCCGGCCGTCTGAGGTGGCACTGGTCCCTCAAGGACAGAGGGGTTGAGCGTGGTCATGTCTCTCCTTGTGGATGATCGCGCAAGAGCTGTGGCCGAGGCTTCTGGAAGACCGCTGTCACCCTGCACGGGGGACCTCTCAGCCCGCTCTCAGCGCTCGGACCGGGGCGAGTTGTCCCCGCACGCCCTTCCCAGGCCGTGGGGTGCGGCTGACCAGTAGGGAGAGCGCGTCTCCGGCCGCTCCGCGCCTCACGCTCCGGGCATCCACATCTCAGGTGAATCTCACAATCGAGCGGTGTGATGTCGGGGTGACTCCAAGCCCTGCCGACCCCGCCTCCACGGCGCCCGAGCTGGTCCGCCCCGACGGCACCCGTGTCCGGGTGCTCGTGGTCGACGACGAACCGGACCTCACCGAGGTGCTCTGCGGCGCGCTGGCCTACGAGGGCTACGACGCACGCCCCGCCGCGGACCGGGCCACGGCGGTGCGGGCCACGGCCGAGTTCCGGCCGGACGCCGTGATCCTCGACGTGATGCTCCCGGACGCCGACGGTTTCACGGTGCTGCGCGAGATCCGCGCCGAACTCCCCCTGGTCTGCGTGCTGTTCCTCACCGCGCGGGACGCGGTCGAGGACCGGGTCGCCGGGATCCGGGCGGGCGGCGACGACTACGTCACCAAGCCGTTCAGCCTGGACGAGGTCACCGCCAGGCTGCACGGCCTGCTCCGGCGGGCGGGCATGGCTCGCCGGAGCGCGGGAGAGACCGCGCTGACCGTCGGCGACCTGGTACTCGACGAGGACGCCCACGAAGTCACCCGGGACGGTGAGGTCATCGCCCTGTCCCCCACCGAGTACGCGCTGCTGCGGCTGCTGATGCACCATCCGCGCCAGGTGCTCAGCAAGACGCTGATCCTCGAACGGATCTGGTCCTACGACTACGGCCACCACGCACACGTCGTCGAGCTGTACATCTCGTATCTGCGCAAGAAGGTGGACGCCGGCCGGCCGCCCATGATCCATACCGTGCGCGGCGTCGGCTACGTCCTCAAACCCACCGCCTCATGAACCCGGCGCCGCGCTCCGGGCTGGACCGGCTGCGCCCCCGCACCCTGCGCGCCAAGCTCACCTGGGGCCTGGTCGCCCTGCTCGCGCTGAGCTGCGCGACCGTCGGCCTGACGAGCGTGTTCGCCCTGCGCAGTTACCTCACCAGGCAGATCGATCATCAACTCGCCGACTCCGGCTGCCTGTTCCCCTCCTCGCTGCAGCAACCCGCGGACACCGAGCAGGAGTCGGTCGCGGACGACGACCACGCGGACACGGAAGCCGACACCCGTGGGCAGGCGATCGGCACCTTCGGCGCACGGCTGACCGACGCGAAGATCAGTGAGGCCGCCGTCGTCCAACCCGACCGGCGCACCGCCGTCACCCTCGACGCGGCCGACGAAGCGACCCTCAACGCCGTCCCGACCGACGGAAGCGCCCACACCGTCACCTTTTCGGCCCTCGGCGACTACCGCGTCTACGCCTGCGTGGGAAAGGACGACGACGTCCTGGTCAGCGGTCTGCCGCTGGCGTCGCTCCAGGAGACGGTCCATCGCCTGACCATCGTCTCCTCCGTGGTCTTCGGCGGAGCGTTGGTGATCACCGGAGTCACCGGTGCCCTGTGGGTACGCCGCTCGCTGCGCCCCCTGCGCCGGGTGACGGACACCGCGGCCGCCGTCGCCACCCTGAACCTGGACAGCGGCGCGGTCACCCTGCCGGGCCCGACGTCGGCAGGCGACCCGCACAGCGAGGCCGGCCAGGTGGCCGCCGCCCTGGACCGCATGCTCGGCCACGTCCAGGAGGCCCTGGCCAAGCGCCACACCAGTGAGGAGCGGCTGCGCAGCTTCGCCGCCGACGCCAGCCATGAACTGCGCACCCCGGTCGCGTCGATCCGCGGGCACGCCGAACTCGCCCTGCGCCACCCCGGCCCGGTCCCCGACAAGGTCGAACGGGCCCTGGACCGCGTGGCCGCCGAGGCCGCACGTATGAGTGCCATGGTCGACGACCTGCTGCTGCTCGCCCGCCTCGACGCCGGTCGCCCCCTGCAGCGTGAACCCGTCGACGTGACCCGCCTGGTCATCGACTGCACGGACGACGCCCGAGCGGCGAGCCCCGGCCACAGCTGGGCCCTGGACCTGCCCGAGACGCCGGTCACCGTCACCGGCGACTCCCACCGCCTGGCGCAGGTACTGACCAACCTCCTGGCCAACGCCCGCCTGCACACCCCCGCCGGCACCCTGGTGACGGTCCGCCTGGAGCAACGCGAGCCGGGCCAGTGCCTCCTGTCCGTCACGGACAACGGCCCCGGAATTCCACCCGAGCTCCGGCAGACGCTCTTCGAGCGCTTCACCCGCGCAGACCGCCGTCACCCCGGCACCGGGACCGGCAGTGCCGGAGCCGGCCTCGGCCTGTCCATCGCGGCGGCGGTCGTGGCGGCCCACGAGGGCACTCTGACCTTCGAGAGCAAACCGGGTTCGACGGTGTTCAGCGTGCTGCTGCCTGAGATTCCCCTTTAAAACCGGCCGGGTAACCGGTATCCGCCCTGACCTGAGAGGGAACTGAGAGGTCCGCTCGGGAAGGTGAGCGCAGACCACCGTCAAAGGAGCCCCATGAGCAGCGTTCAAGGCCATGCAGACTCATCGCCGCGGGCGAACCAGTCCTCGACCGACGCGTCTGCTCGGCATGTCCACGTAGAGCACGTCATGGGCACCGTGGTCTCCATCGACCTGCGCAACTGCGCCAGGAAGGAGGCCGTATCGGGTACCCGCAGTGTGGTGCGCTGGCTGCATGAGGTCGACGCCCTCTTCAGCACCTACCGGCCGGACAGTGCCGTCTCCCGTATCGTCCGCGGCGAGTTGACGCCCGGCCATGCGAGCGCCGAGGTGGCGTGGGTGCTCGAGAGGTGCGAGGAACTCCGGCGCGAGACAGGCGGGTACTTCGACGCATGGGCGACGGGATCCCTGGACCCGTCCGCCCTGGTCAAGGGCTGGTCGGTGCAGCGGGCCGCGGACGCGTTGGCGGCCCGGGGCCTCACCGACTTCTGTCTGACGGCCGGCGGCGACGTCGTGAGCCGCGGCAGCCGCCAGGGCGGTCTGCCCTGGCGGATCGGGATCCAGCACCCCGGCGACCGCCGTGCCCTGGCCGGGGTGGTGCACGCGCGGAGCCTCGCGGTGGCGACTTCGGGAACGTACGAGCGCGGGCAACACATCGTGGACCCGCACACCCGCACCCACCCCACCGGGCTGTTGTCCGTCACCGTCTGCGGTCCCGATCTGGGCACCGCCGACGCGTACGCGACCGCGGCCTTCGCGATGGGGCGCAAGGCCGCCGACTGGACGCTGGACCTCGACGGATACGAGGCCATGACCGTGCTGGACGACGAACGCGTGCTTCTCACGCCGGGCTTCCCGCTGGCCGACGGCGCCGAGGAGTCGAAATGACCACGCCCCGCGTCTCCCAGCCTCCTCCCAAGCCTCCCGTCCGCCCGCGCGACTGGCCCCCGCCCTCCGTTCCTCCCTCGTCACGGCGCACCGGGCGGGTGCGCCGCAGGCTGCCCGCCCGCCGCCGCCCGCTCGTCGTCGACGCGCTGGCCGCGGCCACCGGTCTCGGCCTCGGCATCTCACTGGCGCTGGGCATCGGCGCCCAGACCGTCAGCGCGCTGCACGCTCCGGGCGGAGTCGCCACCGCGCTCGGCCGCGTCACCGGAATGCTCAGCGGATACGCGATGGTCGTCACGGTGCTGCTCTCGGCACGCATCCCTCCGCTGGAACGCGCCCTGGGCCAGGACCGGTTGATCGTCTGGCACCGGCGCATCGCTCCCTGGGGTCTCTACCTGCTCCTGGCCCACGCCGTGCTGATCACCGTCGGATACGCGCGCGCGGCGAAGACGGGGATCCTGGCGGAGATCGGCCAACTGCTGTGGACCTACTCGGGCATCCTGTCGGCGACCGTCGGCAGCGCCCTGCTGGTGGCCGCCGGGGTCACCTCCTACCGGCGGGCACGTCGCCGGATGAAGTACGAGACCTGGTGGGCCGTCCACCTCTACACCTACCTGGGTCTCGGCCTCTCGTTCGTCCACCAGGTCGACACCGGTGCGCCGTTCGTCGGGCACTCCCTGGCCACGGCCTGGTGGACCTCGTTGTGGGTGGGTGCCCTGATCGTCGTGCTCGTCTTCCGGGTGGGGCTGCCGCTGTGGCGATCCGTCAGGCACGACCTGCGCGTCGCCAAGGTGTCCTCCGCGGGGCCGAACACCTGGTCCATCGTGCTCAGCGGGCGGCATCTGGAGCGGCTGCCCACGGCCGGCGGACAGGTCATGATGTGGCGCTTCCTACGCCGTGAGCTGTGGTGGCAGGCCCACCCCTACTCGCTGTCGGCTGCCCCCGAAGCGGGTCATCTCCGGATCACCGTCAAGGAGTTGGGCGACCACAGTACGGCCCTGTCCCGGCTCGCCCCGGGCACCAGGGTGGCGTTCGAGGGCCCCTACGGCGTTTTCACCGCTGACGCGAGGCATTCCCGAAACGTCCTGCTCGTCGGCGCCGGAGTGGGTACGACCCCGATCCGCGCCCTCCTCGACGACCTGCCCCGGGACACCCACGTCGTCGTCCTGCTGCGTGGCAGGCGCTCCGAAGACATCGCCCACCTGGACGAGTTCGAGCGTCTGGTCGGCAAACGCCAAGGCCGGCTGCACGCGTTGACCGGACCGCGGGAGGCCGTCCGTCTGGACGCACCGTCCCTGCACACCCTCGTCCCCGACATCGCGGGCCGGGACGTATTCGTCTGCGGCCCCGAGGAGTTCACCCGCGCGGTCATCGCCGCCGCCCGTGACGCCGGGGTGCCCGCCCGCCACATCCACCACGAGGACTTCGCGTTCTGACCCCGGTGACAGGCCACAGCCCCTCGACCACCCCTGGAGAATCCCATGCGACGTGCCCCGATCGTTCTGGTCGCGACCGTCATCGGCACCACCGGCGTGCTGATGTTCGAGCCCCGCGAGGTCACCCCGACCGTCGCGTCATCCTCTTCGTCGACGGCGAGTCAGGACGCGACCGTCTCGAAGAGCGGCTCCACCACCACCGCAACCGGCGCCGCCATCAGCACCCAGTTCGGCACCACCCAGGTTCAGGTCACCATCGAGGCCGGGAAGATCACGGACGTCAAGCCGCTCCAGATCCCCAGCAACGAACCGCAGTCGGTGCAGATCAGCAACGGCGCCGTGCCGACTCTGCGGGAGAGCGCCCTGACCAAGCAGAGCGCCGCGATCGACTCGGTCAGCGGCGCGACCATCACCAGTCAGAGCTACGCCGCCTCCCTCCAATCCGCCCTCGACAAGGCCGGTTTCACAGCGGCCGACGGCTCCACCGCACCGACCACCGCGCCCACCGAATCCGAGGAACACGGGCACGGCGGCGGATTCGGAGGCGGTGGCTTCTGACGGGGGCCCGCGCGGGCGGTCCCCGGTGACCGATTCCCGCCCTGCGCGGCCACACTTCCCCGGCACAGGCAACCCACAGGCCCCGTTTCGCTTCCTTCGAGGCGTGAGGGGCTCCCGGTACCGATGGGACGCCCGTGCTCGAAGTGTGAGGAGGGGACCTCTTGAACCGTACCCGGCGAATAGGTGTCACCGCCGTGGCCGTGCTCGCGGCCATGGCGGGCTTACCGGGACTGGCCCAGGCCCAACAGCCGTCCCAGGCAAAGCCGTTGACGGCGAACGCCGACGGCGCGCTGCCGCCGGGCTGGAGCGTCGCCGGGGAGGGCGGCGCGCGTGAGCTGGTCTGGCGGTCGGACAGGACCGTGCCCGTGGGCGACGCCCGGGTCGAGTTCCACTCGGACGGCAAGCTGCTCGGCGTACCGAAGCAGGCGAAGGACGGCCGCACGTTCCGGCTCGCCCTCGACCAGTCCACCCCGCTCAAGGACCTCCAAGTCCTGGCCGCCGGGCGCCGGTTGGACGCGTCCGCCGACACCGCGAGCAAGAAGCCGAAGAACTCCCTGGCGGCCGTACAGCCCCCGGCCCAGCTCCCGGCGAACTCCGTGGACCCCGGCAAGCCGGGCTCGTACGGCACCGTCACCGGTGAGTACGACCTCGACCCGGTGAAGCTGCCCGGCTTCCCCCAGCCGGTCGAGATGCAGGCCGTGGTCGTCGCACCCAAGGGCGCCACCGGCAAGCGGCCGCTCGCGCTGTTCCTGCACGGCCGCCACCCCACCTGCTTCAAGCCGGGCGGTACCGAGGACGACTGGACCCTCGAATGGCCCTGCTCGGCCGGCACCCAGCCGATCCCGAGCCCCAAGGGCTACCTGAAGGACCAGAAGCTGCTGGCCTCCCAGGGCTATGTGACGGTGTCGATCTCGGCGAACGGCATCAACGGCCAGGACGCGGACGTCGAGGACGCCGGTGCGCAGGCGCGCTCCTCGCTGGTACGGCAGCACCTCGCCAAGTGGGCGGGCTGGGCCGCCCACCCGAGTACGGCGCCGACCTCCGTGCCCGACGCGGCCAGGGCCGACCTGTCCCGTGTCCTGCTCGTCGGCCACTCGCGGGGCGGCGAGGGCGTCAACCGGGCCGCCATGGACAGCCTGTACCCGCCGCCCGCGGCGCAGGACGGCTACCGGGGCCCGGTGCGCTGGAAGATCCGCGGGACCGTCCTCATCGGACCGACGATCTTCGGCCAGAACCCGGTCGCCGACGTGCCGTCCACGACGATCCTGCCCGGCTGCGACGGTGACGTCTCCGACCTCCAGGGCGAGGTGTACGTCGACGGGACGCGCGGAGTCAGCAAGGGCACCGCCCTGCACAGCGCCGTCTACGTGATCGGCGCCAACCACAACTTCTTCAACACCGAGTGGACGCCCGGCCAGTCCGAGGCACCCTCCTTCGACGACTTCTGGGAGGACCCGGAGGGGCCGCCCGACCCGGTGTGCTCCCAGGGCGCCCCCACCCGCCTGACCGCGGACCAGCAGCACCAGGCCGGCGCCACCTACATCGCCGCCGCCGCCCGGCTGTACATCGCCGGCGACGACCGGGTGCGCCCGCTGCTCGACGGCTCGGGCAAGCGCGCCCCCTCCGCCGACCCGGCCCGCGTGCTGACCCACGCGGTCGGCGCCCGCCGCACCGGCGGCTTCCTGCCCGACGCCCCGGTCGAGGTGACCGGCGGCAGGCTGTGCTCGGCGATCGACCCCGACCCGGCCGTGGCCTGCCTGGACCCGGAGACCGAGGGTTCCTCGCCGCACTTCGCGTGGTGGTGGAAGGAGAAGGAGGCCGGCCGCAGCGCGGTCGCGCTGAAGTGGTCGGCGCCGGGCGCGGCGACCAAGGTCACCCCTCCCGCTCCGGTCTCCCTCTCCGGCGCCAAGAGCCTGGCGCTGCGGGTCTTCGTGCCGCCGAACACGACCGGCACCAAGCTGGACGTGACCGTCACCGACGCCTCCGGCCGCCGGGTCAAGCTCGGTCAGGTCAATGTCGACGGGCTGCCCGGCACCGCGCGCACCGCCTCCTACTGGGCGCGCGAGGTGCGTGTCCCGCTGGCCGCGGCCACCCGCGCCGGACTCGACCTCAAGCACGTCAAGTCCCTTGAGCTGACTCCGCGTTCATCGTCCGGACAGGCCTGGCTGATGGACGCCTGGGGCTGGGCCCCCGGTACGCCCGCGGTCAAGGCCCCGGCACTGCCGCGCGTCGACATCGGCCGGCTCACCGTCGAGGAGGGCGACTCGGGCAGCCTCACCTACCACGTCCCGGTCCAGGTCTCCGGGCACGGCAGCGGCAAGGTCCGCTTCTCCGTCATCGACCCGGACACCGGAGGGGCCACGGACAAGCTGGTCACGGTACGGCCCGGCAGCACCCCCATCGACGTGCCCGTGGAGGTGAAGGGCGACACGCGCTTCGGCTACGACGAGCAGTACGACGTCCTCGCGAAGGCCGTGCGCGGCGCCGTCATCGGCTCCTACCGGGGCGGGGTCACCGCGCTGAACGACGACCCCGAGCCCGCGATCACCCTCACTCCGGTCAAGGACCAGGGAGTCGAGGGAGACACCCTGACCTGGCGGATCTCCCTCTCCGAGCCCGCCGACGCGGACATCTGGCAGCCGGTCCTGGTCCTTCCGGTCACGGAGGGCGCCGAGCTGTCCACCAAGGACGTGGACCCGCAGTGGCTGATGGACTACGGCGGTGACCTCCCCGACCCCGAGCGCTCGCTTTCCGAGGCGGACCTGTGGGCGTGGATGAACATCCCGGCCGGGGCCACCGGCGTCGACTTCATCGTGCCGACGGTGAAGGACCAGCTGACCGAGCCGGCCGAGTCGGTACGCCTCGCGCTGACCGACTACGAGGCCGAGCCGCTGCCCGGCCACCCTGTGGTGACAGGCACGGTGGTGGACGGGTCGTAGGCCGCCCTGCGCGGGGGGCATGGACCTGGTGGTCCATGCCCCCCGCGTGTTCCCGGCCGCGATGCGGCGCCTCACATGTTGATCATGTGTCCGGCCAGCCCGTGCACCGCCTCCTTCACCGCCTCGCCCAGAGTGGGGTGGGCGTGCACGTTGCGGGCGACCTCGTGAACGGTCAGGTCCCACTGCTGGGCCAGGGTCAGCTCGGGCAGCAGTTCGGTGACGTCGGGGCCGATGAGGTGGCCGCCGATCAGCTCGCCGTACTTCGCGTCGCTGATCAGCTTCACGAAGCCGGTGGTGTCCCCCAGCCCGTGCGATTTGCCGTTGGCGGTGAACGGGAACTTCGCCACCTTGACGTCGTAGCCCCGCTCTCGGGCCTGGGCCTCGGTGTAGCCGAAGCTGGCGATCTGCGGCTGGCAGTACGTGGCGCGCGGGATCATCGCGTAGTCCAGCTCCATGGTCTCCGCGTCGGAGAGGGTCTCGGCGGCGATCACTCCCATCGCCTCGGCGGCGTGCGCGAGCATCAGCTTGGCGGTGACGTCGCCGATGGCGTAGATGTGCGGGACGGAGGTACGGCAGCGGCCGTCGACGTCGATCGCGCCGCGCTCGGTGACGGTCACGCCGGTGTTCTCCAGGCCGTAGCCGGTGACGTTCGGCGCGAAGCCGATCGCCTGGAGCACCTTGTCGGCCTCCAGGACCTGCTGGGCGCCGTCCTTGCCGGTGACCGTGACGCGGACCTGCGGGCCGGACTCGTCGATCGACTCGACGCGGGTGGAGGTGAGCACGTCGATGCCCAACTTGCGGTACTGCTTGGCCAGTTCGGCGGAGACCTCGGCGTCCTCCAGCGGGGCGATACGGTCCAGGAACTCCACGACCGTGACCTTCACGCCGTAGTTGTGCAGCACGTACGCGAACTCGATACCGATCGCGCCGGCGCCCGCGATGACGATCGACTGCGGCAGGTCCTCGGCGAGGATCTGCTCCTCGTACGTCACCACGCGCGAAGTGCGCCGGGTGCCGGGCAGCAGTTTCGGGGTGGCACCGGTGGCGATGATGCAGTGCTCGAAACCGATCGTGCGCGTCTCGCCGTCGTAACCGGCCACCTGGAGCGTGTGCGGGTCGAGGAACGTGCCGCGGCCGTCGATCTCCGTGATCTTGTTCTTCTTCATCAGGTAGTGGACGCCCTTGACCCGGCCGTCCGCGACCCGGCGGCTACGGCGGAACGCCTCGCCGTAGTCGAAGGAGACCGTCCCCTCGACCTTGATGCCGAAGGTCTTCGCCTCACGGGTGAAGATGTGCGCCAGCTCGGCATTGCGCAGCAGGGCCTTGGTGGGGATGCAGCCCACGTTCAGACAGACACCGCCCCAGTACTTCTCCTCGACCACGGCGACACGCTTGCCCAGCTGAGCGGCCCGGATGGCAGCGACGTAGCCGCCGGGACCGGCACCGAGGACCACGACATCGAAGCGCTCGTCCTGCTCGACCATGGAGAGTTCCCTTCTCACCGGGCGGTCTCGGGCATCACGTACGACTGACCGGCCCCAAAGGGATCATCCGTGCGCCGGACCGGCTCCCGCAACCGCTTCTTGTCGACCTTGCCGGCCTGCGACTCGCCGGGCCGCTCTTCCCACTGCGTCGCGAGTTGCGGCGGTACGAGGAATTGCTGATCCGGAGCCACGTGCGGCAACTCGCTCACGAACTCCTCAGCCGACCTCAATGCGCCTACCCACAAAGGGAGTTGAGTGGGTCCCGGGTGGGCATCGGGGGCTTGCGTGACCGGTGCGGACGTCCCATGCTGGCCGCAGCACCGAGGCAGGGGGGCCTTGATATGCGGTACGGGCGCGGTATTCGAGCTGCCGTCTTATTGGGTGTACTGGTGTCGGCCGGCGGCTGCTCGGACGGCGATGACGGAGCACGTGGATCGTCGACGCCACCCGCAGTGTCGACCCCGGCCCCTGCCGCGACCGGGACCGCGACCCCGTCGAGCAGTCCGCCCCAGTCGCCGTACAGCGACAGCGACACCGTGCTGATGGCCAAGGGCGACTGCTACGGATCCGTGCCGGACAACGCGCCGGGTCGTGTCGAGGAGATGGCCTGCGACGCCCCCGACGCCATCGGCAAGGTCCTCAAGCGCGCCAAGGAGAAGACGACCCAGGACACCTACATCGACTGCCCCGACTCCACGGACGACGTGCTGGGCATCAGCGACACCGGCGGCCCGGAACTCGCGGGCTCACGTGACTACACCCAGTACGTGAACGGCATCGGTTACGCCTGCGTTCGCAACCTCAAGGCCCCGCACCCCGGCGACCCGGGCGGAGGCGGCATGGAGATCCGCGTCGGTGACTGCCTGTGGACCGAGGGCCCGGACGACCAGTACCGGGAAGTCCCCTGCGAAGGCGAGACGTTGCCCGACCTCAAGATCGTCGGCGACCTGGACCTGTACGGCAACTGCCCACGCGAGGACGACATCCAGCTGACAGAGGACTCATTCCTGAGCATTGCCGGGCTGGAGGGTCCGACCTACTGCGCCCGGCGTCTGTGATCACACCCACCACGCCCGGATCAACACATCAGACCAGCCCGACGCCGAGACGATCGCTGCAGCTACGCTTCCGCGGCACAGCCGATGTTGAGCAAGACCGGGGAGATCGTGAACAGACCGCTGCTGTTCCTCGACGTGGACGGCCCGCTCAACCCCTACGCGGCCAAGCCGGAGAAGCGCCCCGACGGCTACACCACGCTCAGAGTGCCCCAGGACAGCGGAACTCCAGACGAACGCAGAGGACTCTCGGCCCGGCGGCGACCCCTGCGGGTCTGGCTCAACCCAGAGCACGGGCGATCCCTGCTCCGACTCGGCTACGAGCTGTGCTGGGCCACCACATGGATGGACGACGCCAACCAGTGGATCGCCCCGGTGCTCGGCCTTCCCGAACTCCCCTTCGTCGACTTCGGCGACGCCCTGCTACAAGACCGCCCCGACGGGGTCCACTGGAAGACCGGCCCCCTGGTGGACTACGCCAACGGCCGTCCCTTCACCTGGGTGGACGACGAACAGAGCGATCTGGACCACGCATACGTGACTGCCCACCACCGCGGGCCTGGGCTTCTGCACCACGTCAACCCGCGAATCGGTCTGCGCGAGGACGACTTCCGCACGCTCGCCGACTTCGCTCGATCCCTCGACACTCCACGAGCCAACGACTGAGCACGTCGCCAGTCCTCCAGACAGCATTGTGCTCGGTTCCGCGATCATTGCGGGACAACCCTTAGCGTTTGTGGTGTTCGGCTGACCAAGCCTTGCCAACGCCCCGTCAGGCTGCGGTCATGCCGCCGTCGATGGCGAGCGCTGCTCCGGTGATGAAACTTGCTTCGTCGCTGAGGAGGAAGGCCGCGAACGCCGCGATCTCCTCGGGCTGGGCGATCCGCCCGATCGGGTGCAGCGCTCCGGCCACGCGGACGGCCTCTTCCGGCGGCATGCCCATGTTGCCGCGGAGCAAGGGGGTGTCCACGCCACCGGTGACGAGGGCGTTGATCCGGATGCCGGCGGCGGCCGTGTCGAGGGCGGCCGACCGGGTGAGCCCGACCACGCCGTGCTTGGCGGCGCTGTAGGAGGCCATGGCGGCGGCGCCGGTGACTGCGAGGTTGGAGGTGTTGTTCAGGATCGCGCCGCCACCGGACGCCTGCAGCAAGGGAATCTGGTACTTCAGGCTGTAGAAGACGCTGGTGAGGTTGAGCGCCAGGTCGGCGTCCCAGGCCTTGGCGTCGATACCGGCGACCGGGCCCACCGCGGTGGCCGCGCCAACGTTGTTGAAGGCCGCGTCGAGGCGCCCGTGCCGGTCGACCACCTGCTGGACCAGGTCCGCGACTTGGGCCTCCACGGTCACATCTGCGGCCACGAAGACGGCGTCCGCTCCGCCGGCGCGAAGTTCGGCAGCCAGCGCGTCGCCGGCTTCCTTGCCGCGGGCCGCCAGGACGACCTTCGCGCCTTCGGCGGCGATCCGTTCGGCTGCGGCACGGCCCATGCCGGAGGTGGCGCCGGTGACCAGAACGACCTTGTCGGTGAAACGTGCTGACATTGCTGCGTACTCCTGTGTGTGCTCGATAGGGCCAATGGACGCCTGGGACCCGGCGATGAGGACGTCCGCCTCGGGGAGGTCCCGGAGTCGGTTCGGCCGGTGATTCAGCGCGGCTGCGCCCGCCCACGTCCGGCTCGGCGAATGCGTAGAGGCGAACGGCTCGACCGCCGCCATTCTCAGAGGGGTACCTGATGTGTACCCGGTACGTTTCCCATACCTGGTACGTATCCGTACCTGGATCGAGTCTCCGGAACAGGAATCAACGCGGCAAGAGGGCATTTTGAAGTGCTCAGGTATCACCGAGGGAACCGACCCTGGGGATGGGGCTGGTCCTATGATCTGCAGCCTGGGGCCGTCTCCGTACCTGGTTACGCTTGTATACTTCCTGGTATGACGCAGGCGATCACGGAACCGCGGGAGACAGGCACCGAACTGTGCGAGCAGGGCCATGACCTCATCCGCAGCGTGCTGGAACGCATCGGCGACAAGTGGTCGGTCGTGGTGATCTGCAAGCTCGCCGACACCACCCGCGGGTTCAACGAACTGCGCCGCCTCAGCGGCCCCAACCCCATTACCCAGCGGATGCTCAGCGCCACCCTGCGAAGGCTTGAGCGTGACGGTCTCGTCTCGCGGACCGTCCACCACACCAAGCCCCCGCGCGTCGACTACGCCCTCACCGCGCGCGGGCTCAGCTTGCTGGGCATAGTCCAGTCACTCGCGCGTTGGGCAGAGGACAACTCCGGCGGCATCCTGGACTCAAGAACGGCTTTCGACGCCGAACAGGCCTGACAGCCTCGGTGTGAGGCGTCCGGAGTCCAGTTCTCCAGTGGGTCCATGGACCAGATCCCGGACAATGTCGGCGAGATCCTTGCCCGAGTTCCAGGTGGTCTCCGTCGTTGCACCTGCTCGCCGCGTGGTTGTCCGCAGACACCCCCCGGAGCGGTTCCCTCGGTGATACCAGGGCACTTCAAACTGCCTTCTTGTCGACCCATCGGATCGGTCCGACGATCGTCGAGTCAGTGGTCGACCGACACTGACCTGCGCATGGGGTACTGGAGGATGATCCGTGAGAGCCGTAGCAGTGACCGAGTACGGCGGGCCAGAGGTGCTGCGACTGGTCGACCTGCCCGAGCCGCATGCGGGACCGGGACAGGTCCGGATCCGGGTGCACGCGGCCGCGGTGAACCCTGCCGACACCCTCCTGCGGATCGGCGACACGGACGGAGCACTGTCCGAGGTGGTGCCTCAGCCCTACCGGCCCGGCATGGATCTGGCCGGAGTCATCGACGAGATCGGCGAGGAGACCGACACCGACCTCGAACTCGGTGACCGCGTGATGGCCATGGTCGTCCCCATCGACGCCTCGGGCGGCGCCTACGCCGAGTTCGTGGTGCTCGACTCACGGCAGGTGAGCCGCTCCCCCGAGGGAGCGCGGCACGTAGAGGCCGCGACAGTGCCGATGAACGGGCTCACCGCGCGTCTTGCCATCGACGTGCTGTCACTCCCGCCCGGTGCTTGGATCGCGATCACCGGAGCGGCCGGCGCCGTGGGGGGCTACGCGGTGGAACTCGCGAAGGCCGACGGCCTTCGGGTGATCGCCGACGCTGCCGCAGCCGACGTCGATCTGGTGCGCGGTCTGGGTGCCGATGAGGTCGTCGCACGAGGCGACGGCATCGCGGACCGGATCCTGGAGGTGCGACCAGAGGGTGTCGACGCGGTGATCGACGCTGCCCTCCTGGGCGCTCAGGTAGAGCCGGCGCTCCGACCGGGCGGTCAGCTCGCGATTCTGCGGGGGCCGACGGAACGGGGTGCGGGCCCGCTGTCGGGCCGACCCGGAGTGCACGTCCGCGACGTCTGGGTGCCCGAATACCGGTTCGCCACGGACAAGTTGGAGCAACTCCGCCTTCTGGTGGAAGACGGCAAGCTCTCGATGCGAGTGGCTGCGGTCTATCCCGCGAGCGAGGCCGCCGAAACGCATCGTCGGCTTGAGGCAGGCGGAGTTCGGGGACGCCTCGTCCTCGAATTCTGAGCGCACCCAGCACTTCCCGAGAAGAGAGAGATATGCCAAAGCCCATAGGCGTCGGCGTAATCGGCGCCAGTCCGGGGCCAAACAGTTGGGCGGCGAACTCGCACATCCCTGCCCTGCGTGCATTGCGCGGCTTCGAGTTGCGCGCGGTCGCGACGAGCCGAAGGGCGTCCGCCGATGCAGCCGCACAGGCCTACGGCGTCGAGGGCTTCGACGATGCACGCAAGTTGATCGACCACCCTGGCGTCGATCTTGTGGTTGTCGCCGTCAAGGTCACCCAGCACTACGACCTCGTCAAGCAGGCGCTCGCGGCGGGCAAAATGGTCTACAGCGAATGGCCACTGGGTGCGACGTTGGCGGAAGCAAGAACACTGGCCGAGCTCGCCGAGGCCAATGGTGTGCGAACAGTCATCGGACTCCAATCGAGGTTTGCGCCCGCAGTGCGCCGCATGCATGACCTTGTCGACGAGGGCTATCTCGGCCGGACATTGGCAACCACGCTGATCGGGTCCGGCGTGGCCTGGGGAGCGACGACAGACCGAGCTCACGCCTACATGTTCGACGCCGCCAACGGCGCGACCACTCTCACTGTGCCGACGGGCCACGCCCTCGACGCGCTCACCTACGTACTCGGCGATATCACCAGCGTCACCGCAACTCTCGGAATCGGCCGCGGAGTAGTCCGGATCGCAGACGAGGGCGCGGACGTGCCGGTGACAGCACCGGATCAAATCGCCGTGACCGCCGGTCTACGGTCGGGAGCCACCGCGTCGATCTTCTACCGCGGAGGCTTGTCCCGCGCCGGTGATCTGCGATGGGAGATCAACGGCACATCGGGCGACCTGTTGTTGACCAGCCCGGTGGCGAACGGGAACATCCAGGCCACCGAGTTGACCTTGGCAGGCGGGAGCACCCCGGAAACAACGCTGAGCCACCTGGATTTGCCGCAGCCTGCCGACCCGGAACTCGCCGCCGTCCCGGTCGGACCTGCCCGTAACGTCGCCGCGCTCTACGCGGCGTTCGCCGAAGATCTGGCCAAGGACACCTGCCAAGTACCGGACTTCGCGCACGCTCTCACGATCCAGACGTTGATTGCAGACATCCAGGCCTCGGGCACCCGTTGAAACGCAAGCCCTGAACGTCGTCGCTGGAGATCCGTGCCCATTACGGAACAAGTGGCTTGGACTGAGATGTACTGGAGCAGGTCTCGCCCTTCTTCACGACGTACAGGGTGACGGATGTGGTGAGGGACAAGCGCGCAGGCGGCGGCTGCTGCGAGCAGACTTTCCAGTTGCTTCCGCGCAGCGGAAGGCGGTTCCTGTAGTGGGCGTCTTCGCTGGCGAGCCGGTTGAATCCTGCCTTCCGGGCAGCCGTCTGAGCCTCGCGGAGGGTCATCCCGCGCAGGTCCGGAAGCTCGGCCGTGCGTTTTTGGGCCTGTTGGGACAGTGCCACCAGAGCGACGACGATCGCGACGGTGAGGACCGCGGTGCCTTTACGCATGACTCACTCCAGGGGTCATACGCCCGCACACGGGATGTGCGGGCGCATCGGGGGCTCAGCGGGTCGGGGTGAAGGCGGCGTCCCTGGGGGCGGGTTCGTGGGTCGCGGGGACGGCGCTGCCGAGCTTCTCGCCTTCGATGTCGACGTGCGGCAGGCGCCGGTCGAGCCAGCCGGGCAGCGACCAGGCCCGTTGGCCGAGCAGGGCCAGGACGGCGGGCACGATGGTCATGCGGACCACGAACGCGTCGAAGATCACCGCGGCGGCCAGACCGAAACCGAGCGATTTGATCATGGCGTCGTCGCCGCCGACGAAGCCGCCGAAGACACCCGTCATGATGAGGGCGGCGGCGATGACGACCTTCCCGCTGTGCCGGAAGCCCTCGGTGATCGCGGCTCGCGGCTCGGCGCCGTGGACGTACGCCTCACGGATCCGGGTGACCAGGAAGACCTGGTAGTCCATGGCGAGGCCGAAGACGATGCCGACCAGGAGGATCGGCATGAGGCTCATGATCGGACCGGTGGCCTGCAGGCCGAACAGGTCCTTGAACCAGCCCCACTGGAAGACCGCGACCACTGCGCCGAGAGAGGCCAGTACGGACAGCAGGAAGCCGAGCGCCGCCTTGAGCGGCACCAGAATCGAGCGGAAGACGAGGATCAGGACCAGGAAGGCCAGGCCGACGATGAGCGCCAGGTAGGGGAACATCGCGGCGGAGAACTTCGCGGCGACATCGATGTTCATCGCGGTGGTACCGCTGACCAGGGCCTGCGCGCCGGTCGCGGTCTGGACCTCCTGAGCCTGGTCGCGGATGGTGTGGACGAGGTCGTTGGTCTGTTCGCTCGCGGGCGAACTCTTGGGGACAACGGTGACCATCGCGGTGTCGCCGGCCGGGTTGTACGTAGCTGGTGTGACGGCGGCGACGTCCTTCAAGTCCGCAACGTGGTCGGTGAGTTGACCGACCGCGGTCTTCGTGGCTACGGGATCGCTGTCGCTGACGACGAGGGTCAACGGGCCGTTGAAGCCGGGGCCGAACGACTCGGTCAGCATGTCGTAGGCCTTGCGCTCGGTGGTGGCGGTGGGCTTGGAACTGTCGTCGGGCAGGCCCAGTTCGAGCTTGGTCGCGGGCAGCGCGATCACACCGAGACCAAGAACCGAGAAGATCAGGACCTTCCACGGGCGGCGCAGGACGAAGGCCGCCCAGCGTTCCGCCGCCGGCGGCTTCAGGGCGGTGCTCACGGTGGTCTTCGTACGGGCGGGCTTCCGGCTTGAACTACGCCCCAGGGCCCGGTCGGGGGCGAAGGCCAACAGGGCCGGGACCAGGGTGATGGCGACCAGGACGGCGATGATGACGGCGCCGGCGCCGGCCATTCCCATGGCCGTGAGGATGGGCAGGTTCACCACGGCCAGGCCGACCAGGGCGATGACGACGGTCAGACCGGCGAAGACCACCGCGGAACCGGCGGTCCCGTTCGCCCGGCCGGCCGCCTCGCGGGCGTCATGCCCTGCGGCACGTTCGGAGCGGTAGCGGGAGACGATGAACAGGGCGTAGTCGATGCCCACCGCGATGCCCAGCATGGCCGCCAGCGCCGAGGTGCTGCTGCTGAGGTCCAGGGCGGCGGTGAGCGCCGTGATGGCACTCATGGTGACGCCGACACCGATCAGGGCGGTCAGCAGCGGCATGCCGGCCGCGATGAACGAGCCGAAGGTGATGACCAGGATCAGCGCGGCGAGCACGAACCCGAGCGCCTCGGAGGAACTGCCCGACTCGGCGGGTGCCAGTGCGCTGCCGGACGCCTCGACGATCAGGCCCTGGTCGCGTGCGGCGTCGAGGGCGCCGTCGAGGCGAGTGTGGTCCGCGTCGGTCAGGTCTGCGGCCTTGGCCTTGTACGTGACCTGGGCATAGCCGGTGGTGCCGTCGGCGCTGATGGTCTTGGCCGCGAACGGGTCGGCGACCGAGGCGACCCGTGGCGATGAGGCCTTCAAGTCCTTGAGCAGCGAGGAGACTTCGGCCCGCGGACCGCTGTCGGCCAGCTTCTCCCCGCCGGGCGCCCGGACGACGACGCGGGCGCTCGCCCCGTCGGCGTTGGCCGCGGGGAACTTCTCGCCGAGCACGTCGTACGCCTTCTGCGCCTCGATGCCGGGCAGGGTGATGTTCGAGTTGCTGCTGCCGCTGCTGCCCGCCGCCGCGGCGCCCGCGATGCCGAGTACGACCGCCCAGACCAGCAGGGTCAGCCAGCGGCGCTTGAATGTGCCGCGCCCGATCCGGTGCAGAAATGTAGCCATGAGAAACACAGACTCCGTACGTCAAGAGCGAGACGAGGAAGGGGAGAGGGTGGTGCCCGGGGCAGGTCACGCGTCCGCGGCACAGACTCCGGGACCACGCGTGCGCCCGGAGCGCCGAAGGGTTCACCCCCGGCCCGCCGTCGTCGACGGCCCGGGGGTGGGGCACTGGTGCCGGGGGACCGCCCGCGCCCTTGATCCATGCTGCGGCAGCCCGCGGCGGCGCGGCGTCAGCCCTGGGTACGGACTGCGGCGCGCCGTGTCGGTCATCCGGCCGACACCACGGGAGCGGTTCCGCTTCCTAGGCTGGTGACGTGGACTGGAAGCTTCCGTTTTCCCCTGGTATCCGACGCGTCATCTCCGCCGCCGCGATGGTGTCCCTGGCCCTGCTGTGGGCGGGCGACATCCTGGTGCTGCTGCTCGTGACCGAGCCGCCGATCTCCCCCACCACCTGGATGCCTGTGTTCGTCACCGGCCCCGCGGCCGCGCTCGCACTGCCCGGTACCCGCTACTCACCGGCGTTCCCGGTCCGGGCAGCGGGGGCGGCCGCCCTGTCCCTCACGCTCACCTGCGTGTGCCTGGTGGTGCCGGTGAGCGGAACTGACATCGGCTACCTGGAGGCGTTCGCGCTGCTGTGCCTGATCATCCGGACACTCGCCCAGGTCCACCCCACCCGCACCATGGCGTGGACCGTCGCCGCCCTGGCCGTCAGCATGGTGGCGCAGACACTGCGCACCCGGACGCTGGACGGCTTCATCGCGGGCAGTTACGCGGTGACGATCATGCTCTCGCTCGGCATCGCCATGGGGTGCGTCCTCCGCGCGACCGAGGCCCGCCGACAGCGCGCCGAACAGGACGTGCGGCAGGCTGAACGGCTGGCTCTGGCCCGGGATCTGCACGACCTGATCGCCCACCACATGACGGGCATCATCGTGCAGGCCAACGCGGCCAGGGCCGTCCACGCGACCGCACCCGAGAAGGTCGAGCCGGCCCTGGAGGCGATCGCCCGGTCCGGTACGGAGACCTTGGAGTCGATGCGCCGGCTGGTACGGGTGCTGCGCGAGGACAACCATCAGCCCCTGCGGCCGGGCGATCTGCTCGCCGAACTCGGGGATCTCGTCGGCGAGTTCTCCCGACATCGCCCGGGCGCCCCGGCGGCCCGGCTCGAGGCGAGCGCCGCGGTCCGCACGAGCCGGTTCAGCCCGGAGGTCGAGGCGACCGTGCTGCGGGTGGTCCGGGAGGCCCTCACCAATGTCCTGCGACATGCGCCGGGCGAGCAGGTGACCGTGCGGCTGGACGCCGCCACGGAGTGGCTGCGGCTGACGGTGACCAACAGCGCGAGGCCGCGCCCGGCGGACCGTCCGGCGGGCGGCCGCGGCGGCTTCGGCCTGATCGGTCTGCGCGAACGCGTCGAGGCACTCGACGGCACGTTCCGGGCCGGTGCGACGGACTCCGGTCAGTGGGAGGTACGGGCCATCGTGCCGCGCCCCGTCACGGACGCTGATCGCGCGAGGTGACCACGCTGTTCTCCCACGCCCAGGCCGCGATCTCGACACGGTTGCGGGCCTCGACCTTGGCCTGGATCCGGGCCAGATACGTCTTCACCGACGACAACGACAAGAACAGCTCCTCCGCGATCTCCTGGTTGGTGCGGCCCACCGCCACCAGGCGGGCGATCTCCGTCTCCCGTCCGCTCAGCCCGGCAGCCTCCCGCTGCTCCTCGCCGCCGAGTCCGTGCGTCAGTCCGCGCAGCAGCCGCACGGTGACCGCCGGCGAGACCAGCGCGTCGCCACGCGAAGCCGCCCTTACCGCCTCCACCAGCAGCGCGGGCGGAGCGTCTTTGAGCAGGAAGCCACAGGCCCCGTTGCGCAGTGCGTCGCGCACGTAGTCGTCCTGGTCGAACGTCGTGATCACGACGACGTTCGTCGCGGGTTCGCCCGACCGCTCGCCCGCCAGGATGCGGGTGACCTCCAAACCGTCCATCCGCGGCATACGAATGTCGACCAGCGCCACCGCGGGGCGCAGCCTGCGGGCCAACTCGACGCACTCGACACCGTCGCGGGCGACACCCACGACCCGGATGCCGGTCTGGGCGTCGAGGATCATCTCAAAGCCGGCCCGGACCAGCTCCTGGTCGTCGGCGATCACCACATCGATCAGCTCATCGGCCACAGTCGTCCTTCTGTCTCACGAGAGGAGTCCCGCAGAGGGACCCACCGCCGTGTGACCGAACAGGTGGTACCCCGTGCCGACGAAGTCGGCAACCACAACAGGCTAGCCGCCGCCTATGACATGACTGTCAGGCATCACCACGGTGAAGGTGCCCGGCCGTGCCAGGACGACGCATTCGGCGCAGCCGGGAATCTCGCCGCACCACCACGCCACTACACCGCGGTGAATCCTCCGTCGACGGTGAGCGTGGCACCGTGCACCTGGGACGCCTCGTCGCTCGCGAGGAACACGACGGCGGCAGCCACCTCCGCCGGGGAACCGGCGCGGCGGGAGGGCATGCCCGCGATGATCGGGGCCAGGTGCTCCTCCATCGCCGCCACCTTCTCCGTCAGCGTGGGGCCGGGAGCGACGGTGTTGACGCGGACGCCGTGCGGCCCGTACTCCGCAGCCCACGACTCGGTGAGCGAGTGCACGGCTGCCTTGGTCATGCCGTAGAGCGCCGAATGTGCCATGCCCCGCATGCCGTTGATGGACCCCAGGTTGACCACGGCGCCGTGGCCGCGCTCGGCCATGGGCGGTACCAGCAGGCCGGTGAGGAGGAACATCGACCGCACGCTCACGGCCAGCGCCTCGTCGATGGTCTCCTGCGCCACCTCGGCGGTAGGGGTCGGCGCGAGCAGGAGCGCCGCGTTGTTGACGAGCACGTCGATCCGCCCGTCGGCCGCGGCGACCGCGTCGGTGGCGAGGCGGCCGATCACATCGGCACCTGCGGACAGATCCGCCTTGACGAAGGCCGCCGCACCGTTGTCCTTCTCGATGCGCGCCACCACCTCTGCGCCGCGACGCTCGTCACGTCCGCTGACGACGACGAACGCGCCTTCGGCAGCCAGGGCTGCCGCGATGGCGGCGCCGATGCCCGTGGTGGAGCCGGTGACCAAGGCCGTCCGCCCGGTGAGTCGCTGGGTCATGGTGCCCTGCCTTCCTGTACTGAACCGGTCTGTACCGAACCGGCTGGGAGCGGCAAATCTGCCACCCAAAAAATGGACCTTCAAGTCCAGAAAGTGGCAGGATGGCGGCATGGCACCACGACTGACCCCCAAAGGTGCGGCCACCAGGCAACGCATCATCGAAGGAGCCGCGGAGGAGATCCGCGAGCGCGGCGTGACCGAGACGACCCTGGACGACATCCGCGCCCGCACGGCCACCAGCAAGAGCCAGCTCTTCCACTACTTCCCCAGCGGCAGGGAGGAGCTCCTGCTCGCCGTGGCCCGGCACGAGGCCGGCCGCGTCCTGTCCGACCAGCAACCCCACCTGGGTGAGCTCACCTCTTGGCAGGCCTGGCGCGACTGGCGGGACGCCGTCGTCGACCGTTACCGCCAACAGGGGCAGCAGTGCCCGCTCAGCGCGCTCATGTCGCAGCTGACCCCCGCCACACCCGGCACGCAGGCCGTCACCGGACAACTGATCTCCTCGTGGCAGGCCCAGATCACGGCCGGTATCCGGGCCATGCAGGACCAGCGCGAGATCCCGCTCGGCCTCGACGCCGACCGCGCCGCGGCCGCCCTGCTGGCCGGTATCCAGGGCGGCGTCCTGATCATGATGTCCACCGGCTCCCTCGCACACCTCGAAGCGGCCCTCGACCTGGGCATCCACCAGCTCATGACCCCGCCCGCGCCGGTACGCGCGACACCGACGGGCTGACCGGCCCGCGGGCGCACGCGCCGGGCATCGTCCCTTCATGGGTGCACTCGTGGGTGCACTGCAGTGACTCGCCCGGGCGGGCCCGGGATGGCCGCCCGCTCCGGTCGGCTTTGGTCGAAGCAGGCGGCCAGGTCCGAGCCCGTCGGCCGGATCTGCGCTTGTTCCGAGCGTTCAGGGCGTGAGGACGAGCCGGCCCCGCAGGCCGCCCTCCGCGAGGCGTCCGTGGGCCTGCGCCGCCTCTTCCAGTGGGTATGTCCGGGCGACCCGAAGGGTGAGCGCGCCTGAGGTGGCGAGGTCGGAGAGGGTGGTGAGCATCGCCGCGTCGGGGGAGACCTGGGTCAGCCTCACCCGGATGTCGCGCTCCGCCTGGGGCAGGGCGTCCATCCGCGTGGTGACGAACGTTCCGCCGTCCCTGACCGCTGCGATGACGCCGAGCGTGGTGGTGTCCAGCACCGCGTCGACTCCGTGCGGGTAGAGCCGGCGCACCGCTGCGGCGGGGTCCTCACTCGCGGGCACGAAGGCGTCGGCGCCCAGGACGCCGGTGACGAAGCTCTCGTCGTCGGCGAAATCGCTGGCGATCACCGTCAGCTTGCGTCGCTTGGCCAGTTGCACGGCGTATCCGCCGACCGCACCGGCCGCGCCGGTGATGAAGACACTCCGCCCTTCACCGAGGCCGAGAAGCTCCACCGACTGCGCGGCGGTCAGGCCGTTCAACGGGATGGTGGACGCGTGTACGGCGTCGATCCCGGTCGGCGCGTGGGCCAGGGCGCTGCTGGGCACAATCGTGTACTCGGCCTGGGCCCGCACGACACCGGTCGCGCCCTGCACGATCGCGATCACGGGCGTACCGACCTCCCACACCGCACCGGGGCCCACGGCGTCGACTGTGCCTGCCACGTCCCAGCCCAGCCCGAAGTGACTCCCCGGAGCCGGAGCCGGAAACAGACCGCTCCAGGCCGCCACATCGGCCGGGTTGAGCGCGGCGGCATCCACCTTGATCCGTATCTCGAACATCCCCGGCTCAGGCAGGTCGACGTCCGCCACTTCGATGACGTCCGGTGCGCCGACGGACCTGTAGACAACTGCTCGCATGATCTTCGCTCTTCCGTTTGCGAATTCGAACGCTACGAACGCTAGTTAGGTTACGATCGATTCGGAAGTAGGTACTTTTTAGTGCGTTACGCTCCTGGCAGGAGAGACGGATGACCACCAAGGCGAAACCGGCACGCCGAATCGAGCCCGGCACGTACGCGGCGTACATGCACGACTGTCCCGCAGTGGCGTTGCTCTCGACGATCAGCAACCGGTGGGTCAGCCTGACGATGTGCACGCTCGGGTCCTTCGGCGATCCGATGCGTTACAGCCACGTCAGCCGCGAGATCCCGGGCGTCAGCCAGAAGATGCTCACCCAGACCCTGCGCATGCTTGAGCGCGACGGCATGGTGAAGCGGACGGTGACACCGACCGTGCCGGTGCGCGTCGACTACGAGTTGACCCCGCTCGGGCAGGGTCTGTACGAGCTGCTGTCCCAGGTTCGCGACTGGGCCGCCGACAAAACCGACGCGGTCGACGCGGCGCGGGCCCGCTACGACACCCGGCAGACCGACCAGTGACGACGACACAAGCCTCCCCGCGCGCTGTGCGCCTGCACCCGAACGGGATGACCGGCCCCACAGGGGAGTAACGCACTTAAAAGTACCTACTTACGAATCGATCGCAACCTGCCTAGTGTTCGTAGCGTTCCTGACGTTCGAATATGCAAAGGGAAGAGCGAAGATCATGCGCGCAGCAGTCGTGAAGAAGGTCGGCGGACCCGAGGCTGTCGAGGTCTTGGAGGTCCCCCTCCCGGAACCAGGGCCCCTGGAGGTCCGTATCAAGGTCGCGGCCGCCGCACTCAATCCCGCCGACGCCGCTGTGTGGGCCGGGGTCTTCGCGCAGCCGGAGGGCATGGAGTACGCCGGTCTGGGGCTGGACGCCGCCGGGACGATCGACGCGGTCGGTCCAGGCGTCCTGCTGCCCGTCGGAACCCCGGTGATCGCGTTCGATGCCCCGGCGCTGCGCCCGACGAAGGCCCAGGCCGAGTACCTCGTGACCGACCTGGGTTCCATCGCACCCGCCCCGCAGGGCATGGACCTGACGCTCGCCGCGACGATCCCCCTCAACGCGATGACCGCCTCACTGGCCCTGGACCACTTCCCGCTGCGCCCCCGCGACACGCTGCTGGTCACCGGCGCCGCCGGGGCCGTTGGCGGCTACGCCGTCGAGTTGGCCAGGACCCGGGGCGTGCGGGTCCTCGCGCAGGGCCGGCCCGAGGACGAGGAGTTTCTCCGCGGCCGTGGCGCCACCTGGTTCGTATCGCGCGACGAGGAACTGAGTGACGCGGTGCGGCGGTTCGTGCCCGGAGGCGTGGACGGCGTGCTCGACGCGGCGGCGCTGGGCACCCCTGCGCTGGCGGCTGTCCGCGACGGCGGCATCTTCGTGAGCGTGAGGGGCGATGTGCTGCCGGCCGCGCAGCGGGGCGTGGTGGTACGACACACGACCGCCGGCCCCGAAGCGACCCGCTTCTCGTACCTCTCCGCACTCGCCGAGGTGGGCGTGCTGACACCGCGCGTAGCGCAGACCTACCCCCTGTCACAGGCCGCCGAAGCCCACGCCCAGCTCGCCAGGGGCAGCCGGCGCGGCCGGATCGTGCTGGTGCCGTGACCGACACCGACGGCACCGGAAGGAGCCGATCGTGAAGAAGGCCCCCACTGCCACGGCGGTGACCAGGATCTCCGCCCCGGTGGAGGACGTCTGGCGCGTACTCGTGGCGTTCGACCAGTACGCGCAGTGGCACCCGGTTCTGTCCCTCGACGCGAAGCCCGAACAGGTCGTGGTCGGGGCCGACATTCCGGGCCACCGCTCGGGCGGCGACACCGGTCGGCAGGACGTCACTTTGAGGATCGTCGACGTGCAAGCCCCCCACCGGCTGGCCTGGGAAGGCGGATCGCTCGACACGCTCCTCGGCAGGCACTCGTTCGTGCTCACCCCCCAGCCGGACGGCACCACCGAACTCACCGACACCGAGGAGTTCTTCGGCCCCGCCGCCGTCGAACTCATCCCGGCACTCGGCGGGCTCACGCAGGAGTACTCCCGATACGGCGCCGCCCTGCGCGTACGTGCGGAGGATCTGTCCGGCTGACGAGCATGCCGAGGTTGCTTGCCGTGCCGTGACGAGCAACGTCCGAACGTGGCCTGGTGACGACAGCCGAACGTGCCCGGTCAGCGCGCTCGACGGCGGCGAGGCCCTGTCCCTGCGCCGGGGCAGGGACAGGGGCCGGCCGGTCGCACCTGAGGCCCCTTTGCCGGTCGACGGCGTCAAGGATGAGGCCGTCGGCGACCGTTCGGTCCGCAGACGGTCGGCTGTTGCCCAGCCGACCACGCGGCGCGAGGCGATGTCGATGACGGTGGCCGGACAGAGCCGGCCCTCGTCGATCGGGACATAGGTGATGCCACGGCACCAGCGAGTGTCGAGGCCCCCGAGTCGGGAGCGAAGTCGCGGACGACGAGGCCGGGCCGGGCGACGGCCCACGTGTCGGGGATCGTCGTCACCTGCCGTCGCCGCGGTGTCGACCCTGCAGCCCGGCGGCATCCGTTTGGCGACGCGGCTCCGGGCGCGCTCGGTGAGCTCAAGGACTTCCGGTCCGCCGAAGCGCCGGGCACACGACGGCCTTCAACGCTCAGCTCAGGCCTCCAGGACCGCGTACGGCATGTCGTGCAGGACGCGGTGCCGGACGATCTTCCACTCGCCGTCGATGCGGCGCAGATCGGAGTCGTAGTAGCCGGACTCGATGGGCCGGATGGTGCCCTGGGCGCCGAAGGCGTCCTCGGGCCAGCCGCCCGCCGGGCGGGTCAGGGCGCGGACCTCGAAGACCACGAAGTGGGCGTTCATGTGCGCCCGGTCGCCGTCGACCTCGATGAGGTGGTCCGCCGTGACGTGGTGGCTGGAGCCGCCCTCGGGGTGCGGCGCCATGAAGTTGTCGACCGCGTACGCCACACCCGAACCACCGATGATCGGCTCGCCGGCCTGCTCGTAGGCGTCGGGGCCGGTCTTGACGAAGACGTCCACGATCGCGTCGTCGGTGAAGAGGGCGCCCTGGCTCTTGCCGTCGCGTCGGTCGGCGGCGCGGACATAGCGTGCCAGGACCTCCTGGACCTTGCGCTCGTCGCTCATGCTTCGCACGTTCCTTTCGTGTTCCTGATGCGGGTCGTGTGCCTGTTTCGAGTGGACCAGCGGGAACGGGCGAGAGCTATGAGGGTTTTGGCAGTGGTCGATACCCTGAAGGTATGGATCGTCTGGAGACCCGCGAACTCGACTATTTCGTCGCGGTCGCCGAGGAGCTGCACTTCGGAAAGGCCGCGGAGCGCCTGGGCATGGCCCAGCCCCCACTGTCGCGCGCGATCAGCCGTCTGGAGCGCCGAATGGGCGTGCGACTGCTGGAGCGCACCAGCCGCCGTGTCGCGCTCACCGACGCAGGTGCCGTGTTCCTGGACGAAAGCCGACGGCTGCTCGACTCGCTCGACGCGGCCGTGCGGCGGGCCCAGCGCGTGCAGCAGCCCGGTCGGCTGGTGATGGCGGTACGTCCCGGCACCGCGTCCGGGCTGATCGCCGACCTGCTCCGCTCCTCCGAGGTCGGCGGCCACGACGTCGTCTTCACGCATGACCGCCCGGCCGCCCTCAGAGACGGCAGGGCCGACATCGCGCTGCTGTGCGTCGGCACCGACGACCTCACCGGGCTGCGCACCGCCGACCTGACCGAGGAGGCGCCCTTCGCGCTGGTCCCGCGTGGCCATCCACTGGCCCGGCGCACTGTGGTGACGGTCGCCGAGCTCGGCCAGGACGCGAACTTCACGCCCGAGTGCCCGTCGGTCGGGCTCGACGAGATCGTCGACCGGATCGTGCTCGGGCGGCTGGTCACCGTTGTGGGTTCGGGGGCTGCCGAACGGGTCTCCTCCGAGGTGGCCGCGGTGCCGGTGTCGGACCTGCCGCCCACACGTCTTGCCCTGGCGTGGCCCGAGGGGGCGTCCCGTCCGGCCGTCACCGCCTTCGTCCGTTCGGCCCGCGCGGCCGAGGCGCAGCGGGCGCTCGACGCGAAGGGCAGAGACACAGCCAAGGCCTGAAGCTGACGAAGGCTTCAGCCCGCGATCTTGGTACCGACCATCCCTCTTCTGTTCCAGCCAAAAATCCTCGTCACAGGCTTCAGCGGCCGGGAGCACAGAATCGGAGAGATAGTTGGCACTTTGGTACAGCGCAGATCACGGCACCTAGGGCGACCGCGCCTCCGACATCGTTGTCGAAGGCGCGGCCTGCACGCGGCGCGGCCCTACGGGATGGAGCAAGCCCCGAGGGGGCACCGGACTCCGGGGAGTGTGGTCGGCCTACGGCGTGTAGTGGGCGTCACTGCCGTACAACTCCCTGGTGAACGCGGAGACATCGGCGCTGCGATCGGCGCCGTCCAGGTTGTACGTCAGATAGACGCCGTACCCCTCGCTGACCGTGCGGCGGGCGAGGCTGGCGGCCGTGCTTTGCGAGGTTCCGCCGATCTGGACGGCCGCCGGTGACAGCTTCGACTTGGGCAGTGCGATGCCGGGGACCTGCCAGGTGCCGTAGTACGGGTTCCAGGCGTAGTCGAACTTGGACGAGACGTCGACGCCGCCGTAGGACAGGCGCGACGCGGCCGGGCCGATGTTGTAGAGGCTGATGATCTTGTCGGGCATGTTGGCGCGCAGTGCCGACACCAGGTACACGAACGAGCTGGCGTTGGGCTGGCCGGTGCCGTTGTTGCCGTAGTCGGCGTACTCGTCGTCGAAGTCGATGCCGTCGAGGCCGTACTTGGCCACGGTGTCCGACAGTTGTTTCGCGAACGTCGAAGCCGCCTGCTGGGACGGGAAGTTGGCGAAGCCCGCGCCCTGGTGGTTGCCGAGCACCGAGAGGACGACCTTGATGCCCTTCTGCTGCAACGGCCGTATCTGCGTGGCGGCGTTGTCGAGGACGCGTTGTACGTTCTCGTTGAAGTACAGGGTCGCCGCTTTCGTGCTCGTGTTGTAGTTGATGTTCGCGGCGAAGATCACGGCGACGTCGAAGACGTTGCTGCCGCCGTTGGCGAGGGTGTACTTGCCGACGTTCAGCATGCTGTTGTTGTTCACCTCGACGTATGCCACCGAGGTCGGTCCTTGTTTCGCGAGAGCGGGAGCGGGGACCGCTGCCGCGCCGGTCGTGGCGGTCGTGCCTAAGGCGAGGGCCGTAATGGCCGAGAGCGCGAGCGCGGCCGTCCGTATTCTGCTCCGCACCGGAGTGAACATCGTTGATCGGTCTCCCATCGCATGGAGCGGCGCCCGACCTGTTGGCGAGCGCCGAGTGAGCCCCCCGGACCTCTCCGTTCCCATGAGCGAGTCCCCGGAACCATGCGAGAACTCGCCACGACTCCCACGCACGTCGCGCCGCAACTCCGAATCCGGGCAAGGGAGTTGCTAAAACGCTGCGCTGCCGCACTGTCCCGGACCTACGACCGACAGAACCCAATCCTCGTCACAACAGCGCGCCCGCCCCCGCTACAGCCCCGCGATCGCGTTCCACCGCTTCGCGAACTCAGTACGTTCCGTGGACTTGATGTCGCGCGCGATCGCGAGCCGCTTGCGCATCGCGGTGTCCGGGAAGATGAGCGGGTCCTCGGCGAGGGCGGCGGTGTCCTCGTCCTTGGAGGAGGCGAGGATGTCCTGGGCGGCGGGGACGGGGCAGACGTAGTTGACCCAGGCGGCCAGTTCGGCGGCCACCTCCGGCTGGTAGTAGTAGTCGACGAGCTTCTCCGCGTTGGCCTTGTGGCGGGCCAGGTTGGGGATCATCAGGGACTCGGCCCACAGCTCGGCGCCCTCCTCGGGGACGACGAAGCGGATGTCGGGGTCGTCGGCCTGGAGCTGGATCACGTCGCCGGAGTACGCCTGACAGGCCAGGACGTCGCCGCTGGAGAGGTCCTTGATGTAGTCGTTGCCGGTGAAGCGCCGGATCTGGCCGCTCTTCACGTACTTCTCGACCTGGTCGCAGACCTCGTGGAAGTCGTCCGCCGTCCACTTGGTGATGTCGACGCCGTTGCCCTGCATCAACAGCGCGAACGCCTCGTCCAGGCCGGAGAGAAGGGTGACCCGGCCCTTGAGGTCGTCCGCCCACAGGTCGGAGACGTGTTTGATCTCGCGGCCGACCTTGCGGCGGTTGTACGCGATGCCGGTGATCCCCGACTGCCACGGCACGCTGGACTTGCGCCCGGGGTCGAAGGCGGGCGAACGCAGCAGCGGGTCAAGGTACTTGGTGACGTTCGGCTGCTTGACCCGGTCCATCTCCTGGACCCAGCCGAGTCGGACGAACCGCGCGCACATCCAGTCACTGATGACGATCAGGTCGCGGCCGGTCTGCTGGTGGTTCATCAACGACGGGCTGATCTTGCCGAAGAACTCGTCGTTGTCGTTGATCTCCTCGATGTAGTCGACCGAGATCCCGGTGCTCTTCTCGAAGGCGTCCAGTGTCGGCCGCTTCGTGGTGTCCTCGTCGTCGGTGTCGATGTAGAGCGGCCAGTTCGCCCAGGTCAGCCGCTTGTCGCTGGCGGAGACGTCGGCACCGGCCCGGTCACCCGGTGACACGTACGCAGCGGGCACCCCGCACCCCGCCAGGGCGCCGAGCGCCGCCCCACCGCCCACGGCGCGCAGCAGGGACCGGCGGGACAAGGGCGAGGTCTTCCGAATCACTGGCACGCGAGCAGCATGCCGCCGCCGGCCGGCCCGGACAATGGACGCTGCGTCGAGCGCTCGCGCACCGACCCGACACCCTGTCGATCACTTCGTACGGCGTTACGCGGCCGACGCGGCTGTGTCACTCGGTCCGTGCCCCGTTCCATGGCCGGCTCGGCCGGTCCGCGTGGTGCAGCCGCCTCGGCCGGCCCCTCAGCCCGTACGGCGTTCCGTGGCCGTCGCGACGAGGCCCGGGGGCCCGACGGGGGCGGGCGGTGGCCAAGCGGACACAGCGGGCGGAAACCCGACCTTCACGCTCAGCCCGCCCTCGGGTCGCGGCCACACCTCGACCGTGCCGCCGTGCGCGGTGGCGACCGCCTCGACGATGGAAAGGCCGAGGCCGAGGCCGTCGCACTTGCGTACGCGTTCGGCTCCGAGGCGGCGGAACGGCTGGAAGAGCCAGGCCACCTGGTCCGGCGGGATCACCGGACCGCTGTTGGCGATCCGCAGGACGGGCCGCCCGCCGTCCATCCCGGTCCACAGGCGGATCCAACTCTCCTCGCCCTCCGGGTGGTTGTGCCGTACGGCGTTGTCGGCGAGGTTGACCACAAGGCGCTCGATCAGCTGCGGGTCCCCGAGCACGGGCGCGGGCGCGAGCTCGGCCACCACTCGCGGCCCACCCTCCGGCACCCGCGCCCGAACGATCGCCGCCAGATCCACCAACTCCCGCCGCTGGAGCCCCCGTTGACTGCGCGCCAGCGTCAGCAGCGCGTCGATCAGCCGCTCCTGCTCCTGCCCCGCGGCACGCACCCGCAGACATGCGGCACGCAGGCTCTCCAGGGAGGCGTCCGGATCGGCGAGCGCGACATCCACGATCGCCTGCTGGAGGGTGAGCGGAGTGCGCAGCTCGTGCGAGGCGTTGGCGACGAACTGCTTCTGCGCCTCGAACGCGCCCTCGACCCGGCCCAGTACGGCGTCGAAGGTGTCGGCCATGGCTTTCAGCTCGTCGTCGGGGCCGGGCACGGCGAGCCGCTCGTGCAGGTTGTCGGCCGAGATACGGCGGGCGGCGGCCGTCATCGTGCGGAGCGGCGCGAGCACCCGTCCGGCCATCAGCCAGCCAAGGGCCACCGAGACCACGGTCATCACCCCGAGCGCTACCCCCGACTCGACGAGGAACTGGTGCAGTTGCTCGGCGCGCAGCAGCGAAAGACGCTCCGCGACGTACGCGGCGACCTTCGGCGGGGCGGGGCCTGCGGGCTCATCGACCCCGCCCAGCGACGGCTGCCCGTACGCGCTCCCCGCGAGCGACGGCTCGGTGGTGGCCACGAGTACGTAGGTGAAGGCCAGCAGGGCCGCGCCGGCCACGGCGAACAGCGCGCTGTAGAGCAGGGTGAGCCGCCACCGGATGCTGTGCGGCCCACGCAGGCCACCGGAGAACACGGAGCGCAATCGGTCGGGAATCCCGCCGGCAGTCGCTCGCACTCGGTCGGAAACCCCGCCGTCAGCCGCGCGCACTCGGTCGGGAATCCCGCCGGCAGTCGCCTTCATCGGATCCGGTACCCCGCCCTCTCGACCGTCTCGATGACCGCGGGCTCCCCCAGCTTCCGCCGCAGCCGGCTCACCGTGACCTTCACGGTCTGGCTGAACGGATCGGCCGCCTCGTCCCAGGCCCGCTCCAGCAGTTCCTCCGTCGAGACGACGGCGCCCCCGGCACCCAGCAGCATCTCCAGCACGGCGAACTCCTTGGGACTGAGCGCGAGTCCGGTGCCGCCGCGGGTCGCCTGCCGTCGCGCAGGGTCGAGCCGCAGCTCGCCGCGGACCAGGACCGGCGGCAGCGCGGGCTGCGAGCGGCGCGCCAACGCCCGTATGCGCGCCACGAGTTCGGTGAACGCGAACGGCTTGGGAAGGTAGTCGTCCGCCCCGAGGCCAAGGCCCGCGACCCGGTCGGCGACCGTCCCGGCCGCCGTCAGCATCAGTACCCGCGCCCTGCTGCCCCCGGCGGCCAGCGTCCGGCACACCTGGTCGCCGTGGACCCCGGGCAGGTCGCGGTCGAGTACGACGACGTCGTAGCCGTTGACCTGGGCGCGCTCCAGCGCCGTAGGACCGTCGAACGCGAGGTCGACCGCCATCCCCTCACGGCGCAGCCCCCCGGCGACGGTCTCGGCGAGCTCTTCGTGGTCCTCGACCACCAGCACACGCATGCCGGTCAGTGTGCACGCGCGGCGGTTACACAGGCATAAGCCCGGCCGTTCCCGTGCCGTAACCGCCCGCGGGGTTGTGTGGACCAGGCAAAGCACCCGGACCACGACAGGAGAAACCCCATGCCCGCACTGGCGACCCCGCCCCGGCGTCTCGCCCTGGCCTGCGCCCTGATCACGGCCGTCACACTCGGCACGGTCAGCGCGTCGGCGGCCACGGCGACCGAACCGTCCACCCCGCCCAGCGCCTCGCCCGGCACCGAACGGCCCCCCGCCGGAGCCGGGAGCGTCGGGGTCGCGTACACCCCGACCGACAACGCCCCGGGCGACGTCGACGAGGCCAACCTCGCGTTCGCCGACTGCATGCGCGACGAGGGTCAGAAGCAGTTCCCCGACTTCCACGCGTTCAAGGCCAAGGACGGCTCGATCGGCCTCCAAGTCAAGATGGAGCACGGCGAGTTCCCCGCGGCCGCGAAGGAGTACCGCGCCGCGATCAAGAAGTGCGCACCGCTCCTGAAGGAAGCGGGCATCACCTTCCCGGCCTCGCCCGGCCTGCCCGGTGTCCCCGACCTGCCCGAGCGCCCGGGCGCCCCCGAGAAAGGCGAACGCAAGCACGTCGAGCCCGGTACTCCCGGAGACCTCCCGTCACTCACCGGCTCGGTCGAGAACGCCTGACCATCACTGAGGGGGAAAGGGGTGTGGCCCCGGACGGATCAACTCCCGTCCGGGGCCACACCATTGACGTACAAGCGCCTCAATTGACGTACAAGCGCCGCGAAGGACTACGCGTCCAGCGACGTCATCACGTGCTTGATGCGCGTGTAGTCGTCGAACCCGTACGCCGAAAGGTCCTTGCCGTAGCCGGACTTCTTGAACCCGCCGTGCGGCATCTCGGCGACCAGCGGGATGTGGGTGTTGATCCACACGCAGCCGAAGTCGAGGGACTTGGACAGGCGCATCGCGCGCGAGTGGTCCTTGGTCCACACCGAGGAGGCGAGGGCGTAGTCCACGCCGTTGGCCCACTCGATGGCCTGCGCCTCGTCCGTGAAGGACTGGACGGTGATGACCGGGCCGAAGACCTCGTTCTGGATGATCTCGTCGTCCTGCTTCAGGCCCGACACGACGGTCGGCGCGTAGAAGTAGCCGACCTCGCCGACCCGGTGGCCGCCCGCCTCGACCTTGGCGTGGGCGGGGAGGCGCTCGATGAACCCGGAGACCTGCTTGAGCTGGTTCGGGTTGTTCAGCGGGCCGTACAGCACGTCCTCGTCGTCCGGCTGCCCGGTCTTCGTGTCGGCGGCGGCCTTGGCGAGCGCGGCCACGAACTCGTCGTGGATGCCCTCCTGGACCAGCACGCGGGTGGCGGCCGTACAGTCCTGGCCCGCGTTGAAGAAGCCCGCCACCGAGATGTCCTCGACGGCCTTGGCGATGTCGGTGTCCTCGAAGACGACGACGGGGGCCTTGCCGCCGAGCTCCAGGTGGACCCGCTTGACGTCCTTGGACGCCGACTCGGCGACCGAGATGCCCGCGCGCACGGAACCGGTGATGGAGGCCATCGCCGGCGTCGGGTGCTCGACCATCGCGCGGCCGGTGTCGCGGTCGCCGCAGATGACGTTGAAGACGCCCTTGGGGACGATGGAGCCGATGATCTCGGCGATCAGGACGGTGGAGGCAGGGGTCGTGTCCGACGGCTTCAGGACGACGGTGTTGCCTGCCGCGAGCGCGGGGGCGAACTTCCACACCGCCATCATCATCGGGTAGTTCCACGGCGCGACCTGCGCGCAGACACCGATGGGCTCGCGGCGCACGATGGAGGTCAGACCCTCCATGTACTCGCCGGCGCTGCGCCCCTCCAGCATGCGGGCGGCGCCCGCGAAGAAGCGGATCTGGTCCACCATCGGCGGGATTTCCTCGGACCGGGTCAGCCCGATCGGCTTGCCGGTGTTCTCCACCTCGGCCGCGATCAGCTCCTCGGCCCGCTCCTCGAACGCGTCCGCGATCTTGAGGAGCGCCCGCTGACGCTCGGAGGGGGTCTGGTCGCGCCAGGCCGGGAAGGCCGCGGCGGCGGCTGCCATCGCGGCGTCCACGTCCGGCTGACCGGACAGCGGCGCCGTCGCGTACGCCTCGCCGGTCACGGGGTTGACGACCTCGGTGGTCCGCCCGTCGGCGGCGTCCCGGAACTCACCATCGATGTAGTTGCGCAGACGACGCAGCTCGGTGCTCACTGCCGGCCCTCCAAGTTCAGATGTCCATCGGCTTCGGCTTCAGGTGTCCATTCGCTGAGACACCCACCCTAATCCGTGCACCCACGTTTTCAACACCCCTGACGCCGCCAGAACTGCGAAATCCGCAAGACACGTACCCGTAAACAACGAATTTCATCGCAGCGGCCTTGCGGAACTGTCGAGACGTCGTGCACAGTGAAGCCGTGGCCAGTCGAAGCGCAGACCCCAGGGACTCCCGCGAGTCCAGGAACGGCAGTCCCTCGTTGGACACCGTCTCCCTCGCCATCATCGAGCAGCTCCAGCAGGACGGACGCCGCCCGTACGCCGCGATCGGCAAGGCCGTCGGCCTCTCCGAGGCGGCCGTGCGCCAGCGCGTCCAGAAGCTGCTCGACCAGGGCGTGATGCAGATCGTCGCCGTCACGGACCCGCTCACCGTGGGTTTCCGGCGGCAGGCGATGGTCGGCATCAACGTGGAAGGTGATCTGGAGCCTGTGGCCGACGCCCTGGCCGAGATGCCGGAAGTCGAGTACGTGGTGATGACCGCGGGCTCGTTCGACCTCCTCGTAGAAGTCGTCTGCGAGGACGACGACCACCTGCTGGACGTCATCAACAAACGCATCCGGGCCCTCCCCGGCGTGCGCTCCACCGAGAGCTTCGTCTATCTGAAGCTCAAGAAACAGACCTACATGTGGGGAACCCGATAGCCGTGAGCACCAAGGACCTCAGCAAGACCGCGTACGACCACCTGTGGATGCACTTCACCCGCATGTCCTCGTACGAGAACGCGCCCGTTCCCACCATCGTGCGTGGTGAGGGCACCTACATCTACGACGACAAGGGAAAGCGCTACCTCGACGGTCTCGCGGGTCTGTTCGTGGTCCAGGCGGGCCACGGCCGCACGGAACTCGCGGAGACGGCGTTCAAGCAGGCGCAGGAACTGGCCTTCTTCCCGATCTGGTCCTACGCCCACCCCAAGGCCGTCGAGCTCGCCGAGCGTCTCGCGCACTACGCGCCCGGCGACCTGAACAAGGTCTTCTTCTCCACGGGCGGCGGCGAGGCCGTCGAGACCGCCTGGAAGCTGGCGAAGCAGTACCACAAGCTCACCGGCAACCACACGAAGTACAAGGTCATCTCGCGCGCGGTCGCCTACCACGGCACCCCGCAGGGCGCCCTGTCCATCACCGGCCTGCCGGCCCTCAAGGCCCCCTTCGAGCCGCTGGTCCCCGGCGCGCACAAGGTCCCGAACACCAACATCTACCGCGCCTCGATCCACGGCGACGACCCGGTGGCGTTCGGCCGCTGGGCCGCCGACCAGATCGAGCAGGAGATCCTCTTCGAGGGCCCGGAGACCGTCGCCGCGGTCTTCCTGGAGCCGGTGCAGAACGCGGGCGGCTGCTTCCCGCCGCCCCCCGGCTACTTCCAGCGCGTGCGCGAGATCTGCGACAAGTACGACGTGCTGCTCGTCTCCGACGAGGTCATCTGCGCCTTCGGCCGCCTCGGCACGATGTTCGCCTGCGACAAGTTCGACTACATCCCGGACATCATCACCTGCGCCAAGGGCATGACCTCGGGCTACTCCCCGATCGGCGCCACCATCGTCTCGGACCGCATCGCCGAGCCGTTCTACAAGGGCGACAACACCTTCCTGCACGGCTACACCTTCGGCGGCCACCCGGTCTCCGCGGCCGTGGCACTCACCAACCTCGACATCTTCGAGCGCGAGGGCCTCAACCAGCACGTGCTGGACAACGAGGCGAACTTCCTGCAGACCCTGCAGAAGCTGCACGACCTGCCGATCGTCGGCGACGTCCGCGGCAACGGCTTCTTCTACGGCATCGAGCTCGTGAAGGACAAGGCCACCAAGGAGACCTTCACGGACGAGGAGTCGGAGCGCGTGCTCTACGGCTTCGTCTCCAAGAAGCTCTTCGAGTACGGCCTCTACTGCCGCGCCGACGACCGCGGTGACCCGGTCATCCAGCTGTCGCCGCCGCTGATCTCCGACCAGTCGACCTTCGACGAGATCGAGGGGATCATCCGTCAGGTGCTGACGGAGGCGTGGACGAAGCTGTAAACGCCGCACAACTGATCAGCTGATCAACATCGGCCCCGGTGCCGTCCGTTCGAGTGAGAAACGGCGGCCCGGGGCCGTGTGCTGTCCGGCCTCCCGCCGCCGAATACCTAGCGTGCCCAGTGACCGATCGGCCCTGCCTTCGTTCCCCCGTCCGGGGGACTTGGCACGGTATTCAGATCTGAACCGAGGTGTACGCGATGGTGGCCCCGCCGGACAACGACGTGCTCTGGGCACGCGCCCTGCACGTCAAGCACAACGGCTCGCCCGCGCTCAGCGGTGTCTCGCTCGGCGTCCGGGAGGGCGAGATCCTCGCCGTCGGCGGCCCGCGCGGCAGCGGCAAGACGACGTTGCTGCAGTGCCTGTCGGGCCAACTGCTGCCGGAGCAGGGCGAGGTCTGGTTCAACAGCACGCCCGTGCACACCATGGGCCCGCTCACCCGCGAACGGCTGCGCCGCGACCGCTTCGGCTGGATCGACCCGGCGCCGGTCCTCGTCCCCGAGCTGAACGCCTGGGAGAACGCCGCGCTGCCCCTGATGCTCCGCGGCTGCGGACGCCGGGCCGCCAAGACCGCCGCCCTGGAGTGGCTGGAACGCCTCGACATCGGCGGCTGCGCCCGCAAGCGCCCCCACGACCTGCTCCAGGCCGAGCGCCAGCGCGTCGCCGTCGCCCGCGCGCTCGTCCCCTCGCCCACCGTGCTCTTCGCCGACGAGCCGACCGCCCCACTGCACCGCGCCGACCGCGCCCATGTGCTGCGTACGCTCACGACGGCGGCCCGCTCGCACGGCATCACCGTGGTCCTGGCCACGCACGACGCGGACACCGCGGCGCTCGCCGACCGCACGGTCTCGCTGCTCGACGGACGGCGCGTGAACACCGTCCATCTGCCCCCGGTCACCGAGACGGAAGGCCGGGCCGCGTGCTCGCTCTCCGTCTAGCCCGCGGGGCCCACCCCCTGGTCCAGCTGCGCCGGCTCCTGGTCACCGCCGCGTCGGCGGGCACCGGCTTCCTGCTGCTGTGCACGCTGGGGTACGCGATGGCGCATCCGGACGCCTCGGCCGCCTCGGTGCTCCGCCTGATCTGGTGCGTCGCTCCGCTGGCCGCCACGGTCTACTTCGCGGTCGCGGTCGCCCGCACCGACCCCGGCACCCGGCCGCGCCCGGGCCTCTCGGCGATCGGCCTCGGCCCGGGCCGCCTGATGGCCATCTCGGCGGTCACCACGGCCCTGTCCACCACCCTCGGCTCCATGCTCGCCCTGCTGTTCTTCCTGCACCTGCGCGGCGACCTGACGGGGATGCCCTTCGACGGCGCGGCGGCGGAGTTCCTCGCCGCGGACCGGCCCCTCCCGCTGCCTGGCGCGCTGACCCTCCTCGCGCTGGTGCCGCTGGCCGCTTCGGTGGCGAGCGCGGTGGTACTGCGTCCGCAGGGCGCGACGGCGGGCCGCGGAATCGCGTGGCTCACCGCACGCGCCGGCGTGGTGGGCAGCGCTCCGGCACGCGGCGCCAGACGCACGCCCCGGCACGCGGGTGGCGCCCGCGCGACGCTCCGCACGCCCGGCGCGCACGACGGCTCCAGCGCTGAGGAAGGCGCGGAGGCATACGACCAGAACGGGGGCGGGTACGACGGTTCCAGCACCCCCGGGACCGTCGCAGCCGCCTTCGAACACTCCGCCACCCACGGCGACCTGAGCCCGTACGACGGAGACGGCCCGGACTCACACGAGGCGCCGCACGGTTCCGGCCGGCCCGCCCGCCTGGGTCACCAGGGCACCCCGACCCACGACCTGTCCCTCCCCCAGCTCCCTCCCGTTCCCCAGACCGCCCCCGGCGGCCTCCCCTGGGGCGCCGCCACGCTCGCGGCGGGCCTCGCCGTGGAGACGTACGCGAGCCGTTCGGGTCCCGCCCCCGGTCTCGCCCTGCCCGGCGCTTTCGCGGGCGGCCCCGTCGGAGTGCTGGTCGGCTGGGCGATGACCGCGGTCGGCCTGGCGCTGGCCGGGCCGGCGATCACGTACGCGTGCGGGCGGCTGCTCCAGGCCGTACGGCCGGGCGCGCTGCGGCTGCTCGCCGGGCGGGTGCTGCAGGCGGAGGCGCGGCGCATCGGGCAGCCGCTCGGCGTGGTGTGCGCGGTGGCGTCGGGCGGCTACGCCATGGCGACGCTGTACACGGGCGCGCGCCCCGACTTCGGGCCGCTGACCACCCTCGGCGTGCTGGTGGTCGCGGGATGCACCGTCCTGACCCTGGCGACGGCCGCCGTAGAGGCGAGGCAGGCGCGCGCGGACACCACGGCGGCGCTGCTGCGGATGGGGGCGCCCGTCACCATGCTCCGGAGCGCCGCGGCCCTGCGCGTCGGCGCGCTGCTCGCCGCGTTCGGCCCGTTGACCTGGGCGGTCACCGAACTCGCCGCGCTCCCCCTGGTCCACTGACCGTCCGCGAGCCGGCCCACCGGCCGTCCGCGGGAGAAAAAGTTCGCGCCGAGCGATGAGTTCCGCGCGGACCCCCGGTCTATCCCTGCGAACGACACCGCAGCGCCGTACCGCACCGATGGGAGACCTGGACATGTACCAGCAGATGATCTTCGTGAACCTCGCCGTGAACGACGTCGACACCTCGAAGAAGTTCTTCACGGAGATCGGCTACACGATCAACCCGCAGTTCTCCACCGACGACTGCGCCTGCGTGGTGATCAGCGACACGATCGTCGCGATGATGCTGAGCAAGCAGCGCTACGCCGACTTCACGAAGAAGCAGATCGCGGACTCCACCAAGACCAGCGAGGTCCTGCTGTGTCTGAGCGCCGAGAGCCGCGAGAAGGTCGACGAGCTCGTCGACGGCGCGATCGCGGCGGGCGGCTCGGCCTCGGGCGAGACGCAGGACCACGGATTCATGTACGGCCGCGCCTTCGACGACCCGGACGGCCACACCTGGGAGGTCATGTGGATGGACCCGGCGGCGGTCCAGGGCTGAACCTCGTCACGTCGCACCAGGTCCGGCACGCAGCACGGGGGTCTGCGTGCCCGGTGACGGGGCGATGCCTAACATGGCGGCGTGCAGCCGACCCCCTTCCATGCTTCCCACGACCGTGAGATCGAGTCCCTCGCCGAGTTCGACGAGGTCGTCTCGATCCACGGTTCACTCGCCCAATTCCGTGTCCAGGCAGTCGATCTGACGGACCGTACGACGGAACTGCTGTCCCTGGACGCCGCGGGCGCCGTCTTCCTCGGCTGCCCGATGGACCCCGACGCGGCGGCGAAGGTGCGCGCCGCGGGCGCGCTGGTCTTCCCGCCCGTCCCCGGGCTGCCCTTCGACCCGTACCGGGGCCTGCTCCACTCCCCCGACGAGCTCTTCGAGAGGCTCGACGCGGGCTACGAGGAGACACCGGACGCCCGCGCGTACGCCTGGTTCCAGCAGACCAAGGCCGACGGCGACATATTCGCGTCGATGCTGCGCTCGATCCACGACGACTCGGTCTCGGACGCGCTCGACGAACTCCTCGTCGGCGCACGGGTGGTGGGGGTGATGGGCGGCCACGCGATGGCGCGCGGCACGGAGGCGTACGAGGGGGCGGCGCGCCTCGGCCGTGAGCTGGCGCGCGCCGGTTTCACGGTCGCCACCGGCGGCGGCCCCGGCGCGATGGAGGCGGCGAACCTGGGCGCGTACGCGGCCCCCTTCGACGACCGGATGCTCTCCGAGGCCCTCGAACTCCTCGCGCGGGCGCCGTCGTTCACCCCCTCGATCACCGACTGGGCGCGCGCGGCCTTCGCCGTACGCGAACGCTGGCCCTCCGGTGGCCCCTCGGTGGGCATCCCCACCTGGTTCTACGGCCACGAGCCACCGAACGCCTTCGCCGCGCACATCGCCAAGTACTTCGCCAACGCGACCCGCGAGGACGGCCTGCTGGCCCGCTCGAACGCGGGCGTCGTCTTCCTGCCGGGCGCCGCCGGGACCGTACAGGAGATCTTCGACAACGCGACCCCGAACTACTACGAGTCCCGTGGCGAGCCGACACCCATGGTGCTCGTGAACCGCGCCCACTGGACCGAGAAACACCCCACCTGGCCGCTCCTCCAGTCGCTGGCACGGGAGCGCGCGATGGAGTCCCGAATCGCCCTTGTTGACCGTATCGAGGAGGCTCCGGACGCCCTCAAACGTCTCGGTGGTTAACGACAAGGTAAAGGCAACGCCTTGGCAGGGCATATGCATTGACAGCACTTAGCTGGCGCTTATAAACCAGTGAGGCTACTGGGGGCGAAGTTGTCGCAGCAAAACAACAGAACGCCCCTCTAACCCCCCGCAGTTGCGCATCCCGTGAAGGGCAATCGTGTCCATATCTCGCCGTACCGCACGTTCTGTGCGAATCCTCGGTGTTGCTTCAGCGACGGCCGCGCTCGCGCTCGGTGTCGCCGGCAACGCAATGGCCTGCAACATTAAGGACTTCTCCGCCGTCGCCGAGTGCGACGACAACGGGAAGGGCATCATCACCGTCACCGACGTGGACCCCTCGGGCGTCAAGGCCACCGTGTCGGTCTACCTCGAGTCGAACGGCGCCGACGCGAAGCTCGTCGGCGAGGAGACTGTGGTCGGCACCCGCGAGGGCGCCACCGTCTCGTTCTCGGAGGACTGGCTGCCCAAGGCCGAGTACCGCGTCCACATCAAGGCCGAGAACAACTCTGTCGACGAGGACATCGAGCCGAACCTGGTCGCGCCGGCCGAGGCCTGCACGACCACGGAGACTCCTCCGGCGTCGGAGACCCCGGAGCCGTCGGACACACCTTCCCCGTCCGACGAGCCCTCGGACTCGGCGACCCCGTCGCCCGCCGAGAGCACCACCCCCGCGACGACGGGCAGCAACGCCCCGTCCCCCGCGGCCGGTGAGTCCAACCTCGCCGAGACCGGTGCGAACTCCAACACCCCGGTGATCGCCGGTGTCGCCGGTGCGTTCGTCCTGATCGGTGGCGGAGCAGTGTTCTTCGGTATGCGCCGCCGTGGCGCGACGAAGGCCTGATCCTCACATCGCACGAACGTGTGGCCCGTCCCCTCTCCGAGGAGGCGGGCCACACGCCTGTCGTCGTGCGGGCGCTACCCGAACGTCGCCCGCTCCAGCCAGAACTCCAGCAGCTCCCGCTCCCCCAGCACCTCCAACCGCCCGCCCTCCAGCGGCAGTCGGCGGTAGAAGCCCAGCAGTACGTCGGTCAGCGGCCCCCGCAGCGCGACAGTCGCCTTCTCGTGACCCCGCCGCCAGACGACCCCCTTCTCGGTGAGCTCGACGACCCACTCGGCATTCAGCTCGGGGTTCGTGTCGGTGGCGTGGAGGTGAATGCTGCGACCGGGGCCGCGCAGCTCCGCCGCCGCGTCGTGCGGCTGAGTCCGCTGCACGTACTCCACGATCCCCAGCCATTCGTCGATCGCGTCGGCGGCCACATCCGGTTCGACCTCGTACGGCAGCCCGGCGGCCAGCGTGGCGTCGGCGCGGTGGATCGCCAGCTCGTGCGTCATCCGGCGCGCCCAGAAGCCGGAGTCGTGCACCCCGGCCCACGCCCACACACGCGTGTCGGACCCCGCCTCCCGCAACGTGCGGACGAGCATCTCGCCGGTCTCCGCGAGCCAGGCGTCCAGAGCGGCGGGATCACCCTCGGCCTCCGGGCCCCCGGCCAAAGGCACGCCCCCCTCGGGGACGTTCTCCTGCGCCCTTGTACGGACGAGGAGTTCGACCCAGCGCAGCGCCCCGCCCGTATGCCGCAGGAGCTGCTCCAACGACCAGTCGGGGCAGGTCGGCACGGTCGCGGACAGCTCGACACCGTCCGAGGTCACCACGTCCCTCAACTGCCGCACCTGTAGCTCGATCGCATCGCAGTAGCGGTCATGCCCGAGTGGTCCGAGTAGCGTCATGAGCCGCACCTTATGCGGCGGGTGACTCCTCGAGTACGGCAATTTCGGCGGCGCCGGGCGGTCAGCCCAGGACGACGATCTCAGCCGCGTCGAACTCGACCCCGACCCGGTCACCGGGCTCCGGCGCGTCCCTGAGCGTGCACGCCGCTTCGAGCCGGGGCGCGCCCTCCGGCTGCAGCTGTACGGCGACATGGGTGCCCCGGAAGGTGCGTGCGGCGACGGTGCAGCGCAGCCCCTCCGCCGCGTCCACCAGCCGTACTCCCGCGGGCCGTACGAGCAGCGTGCCCGGCCCCTGCGGGGTGTCCTCCGGCACCGGGACCTTCCCCCACGGAGTGTCCGCCACCTCCCCGCTCACCCGTGCGTCCACCACGTTGTCGAAGCCGAGGAAGCGCGCCACGAACTCGTCCGCGGGGTGCTGCCAGACCTCAAGTGGCGTACCGGACTGGGCGATTCGTCCGTCGCGCATCACCACGACCCGGTCGGCGAGCGCGAAGGCCTCGCCCTGGTCGTGCGTGACGGCGAGCACGGTCGTACCCAACTCGCCGAACAGCTCCCGCAGTTCGACGACGAGACGTTCACGCAGCGAGCGGTCGAGCTGGCCGAGCGGTTCGTCGAGCATCAGCAGCCGGGGACGCGGCGCGAGGGCACGCGCGAGCGCGACCCGCTGCTGCTCACCACCGGAGAGCGCGGCGACGGCCCGGTGTCCGGCGCCCGGCAACCCGACGAGCTCCAGCAACTCCCGTACGCGTACGGCCTGTTCGGCCTTGCTCGCGCCATGCATCCGGAGCCCGAACCCGACATTGCCGCCCACGTCCCGCTGCGGGAAGAGCTGGTGGTCCTGGAACATCAGACCGACGCCCCGCTTGTGTGCGGGCACCCCCGCCTGGTCGCGGCCGTCGAGGAGCACCCGGCCGGCGTCGAGCGCCTGGAGCCCGGCCACCGCCCGCAGCAGCGTCGACTTGCCGCTGCCGCTCGGCCCCAGCACACACACGATCTCGTGCTCGGCGACCCCGAGATCGACGGCGTCGAGCACCGCCCGCCCGCCGAAGCGCACGGTCGCGGTCTCAAGGCTCAGCAGCATCTAGAACTCCCCGGTCCGGTCGGTCCGTACCCGCTCCAACAGCAGCAGCGACACCGCGCACACCACCATCAAGATCGTCGAAAGGGCCATCGCCTGGCCGTAGTTGAGGTCACCCGCCCGCCCGAGCAGCCGGGCCACGGCGACCGGCAGCGTCGGGTTGTCGGGCCGCGCGATGAAGACGGTCGCCCCGAACTCGCCAAGGGACACCGCGAAGGCGAACCCGGCCGCGACCAGCAGTGCCCGCCGCACCATCGGCAGATCGACCTCGCGCCACACCCGCCACGGCGACGCCCCGAGCACCGCCGCCGCCTCCCGCAGCCGCCCGTCCACCGCCCGCAGCACGGGCAGCATGGTCCGTACGACGAAGGGGACACCGACAAGGGCCTGCGCCAGCGGCACCAGGATCCAGCTGCTTCTGAGGTCGAGCGGCGGTTCGTCGAGCGCGATCAGGAACCCGAACCCGACGGTCACCGCCGACACCCCCAGCGGCAGCATCAGCAGCGCGTCGAAGCCGCGCACGAGCCGGCCCGCACGCCGGGTGAGCGCGGCGGCCGCCAGACCGCCGATGAATACGGCGATGGCGGTGGCGGCGAGCGCGTACTGCAGCGAGTTGCCGATCGCCTCGATCGGCGCGACCAGGAAGATGCCGCTGTCGTCGGAGGTGAGCGCTCGGTAGTACCCGAAGTCGGGTGCGTCCAGGGACCGTTGGACCAGCACGCCGAGCGGCAGCACGAGCAGCACGGCGATGCTCGCGAGCACCCCGGCGAGCAGTGCCCACTGCCCGGCCCCGCGCGGCCGGCGGGCGGTCGTCTCCGGGGCCACCAGGCGCAGGGCGGTCTCCCGGCGCCGTACGGTCCTGGCGTGCATGGCGAGGATCGCGCCCACCGCCACGAACTGGATGATCGTCAGCACCGCCGCCGTGGAGAGGTCGAAGATCTCCGAGGTCTGCCGGTAGATCTCGACTTCGAGCGTCGAGAAGGTGGGGCCGCCGAGGATCTGCACCACACCGAAGGAGGTGAAGGTGAAGAGGAAGACCATCAGCGCGGCGGCGGCCACGGCCGGGCTCAGCGCCGGCAGCGTCACCTTCCGCCAGGCCGCGAACCGGGAGGCGCCGAGCATCCGCGCGGCCTCCTCCTGACGCGGGTCGAGCTGCGACCAGAGCCCGCCGACGGTGCGGACGACGACCGCGTAGTTGAAGAAGACGTGCGCGAGCAGGATCGCCCAGACGGTGGTGTCCAGTCGTACGCCCCACAGCTCGTCCAGGAGCCCGCCCCGGCCGACCAGCGCCAGGAACGCCGTACCGACGACGACCGTCGGCAGCACGAACGGGACGGTCACCACCGCGCGCAGGACCTGCTTGCCCCTGAAATCGAAGCGCGCGAAGACGTACGCGCCGGGGAGCGCGATCAGCAGCGTGAGAGCCGTCGACGCGAGCGCCTGCCAGGTGGTGAACCACAGGACGTGCCGGATGTCGGACTGCGCAAGCACGTCCCAGATCCGGCCGAGCTGCCAGACCCCGTCCACCTTGAGACCGCGGGCCACGATCGCCGCGACGGGGTAGGCGAAGAAGACGCCGAAGAACGCGACGGGCAGGGCCATGAGCCCGAACCGCGCCGCGTCTCCGCGACGGGACTTCCTACGCGCGCGGGGCGCTACTTCAGTACGAGCGAGGTCCACGACTTGACCCACTGGTCACGGTTGGCGGCGATCTTGGCGGGGTCCATGGTCTCGGGGTCCTTGGCCTGCGGACCGAACTCGGTGAATTCGGCCGGCACCGTGGCCCCCTCGACCACCGGGTACACGAACATGTTCAGCGGCATGTCCTCCTGAAACTTCTTGGTGATCAGGAAGTCGATGAGCGCCTCGCCGCCCTTGGTGTTCTTCGCGTTGCTCAGCAGCCCCGCGTACTCGACCTGCCGGAAGCAGGTGCCGGTCGCGACGCCGGTCGGCGCGGTCGTCGGCTTCGGGTCGGCGTAGATGACCTCGGCGGGCGGCGAGGAGGCGTACGAGACGACGAGCGGCCGGTCCGCCTTGGCCTTCTTGCCCCCGGCCGAGCCGGAGAACTCCTCGTTGTACGCCTGCTCCCAGCCGTCGACGACCTTGACGCCGTTGGCCTTGAGCTTCGTCCAGTAGTCCTCCCAGCCGTCGTCCCCGTACTTGGCAGCGGTCCCGAGCAGGAAGCCGAGGCCGGGCGAGGACGTGGAGGCGTTCTCGGTGACGAGGAGGTTCTTGTACTCGGGCTTGACGAGATCGTCGAAGGACTGCGGCGGCGTCAGCTTGTGCTCGCTGAAATAGGCCTTGTCGTAGTTGACGCAGATGTCGCCGGTGTCGATGGGCGTGACCCGGTGCTCGTCCTCGTCGACCCGGTACTCCGGGAGGATCAGGTCCGAGCCCTTGGCCTCGTACGACTGGAACAGCCCGTTGTCGAGCGCGCGGGACAGCAGGGTGTTGTCGACGCCGAAGAAGACGTCGCCCTGCGGATTGTCCTTGGTGAGGATCGCCTTGTTGACGGCCTGCCCGGCGTCGCCGTCCTTGAGGACCTTGACCGTGTACCCGGACTCCTTCTCGAAGGCGCTCAGCACGTCCTTGGAGTAGGTGAAGGAGTCATGGCTGACGACGGTCACGGTCTTGGAGTCACCGCCGCTACCGGAACCGGACTCGGTCGAGCCGCACGCGGAGAGCGTGACGAGCCCCAGACCGACCACGACGGCCGTGATCGTCTTCTTCTTGCTCACTGAAATTCCTCCTGGGATGACCAGGAAGAGACGCGGCCCTGCCCGGGAACCCCTGAGAGTTCCCGGGCAGGGCGCAACAGCTTGAGTATTGACCGAACTTCCTACCCAGAATGACCTGGGCAAGGTTCTGAGGGTCTGCGGCCCACCGGTTACCCGGCTACCGCACTCTCAGCGCTGTGGCGCTCCCCTGTCGGAATATGAAGATGTGGATTCTGCGGTTGTTCCCAGCCAGGTTACCGCTCGGTGGCCGCGAGCTGACCGCACGCCCCGTCGATCTCCTGACCGCGGGTGTCCCGGACGGTGACCGGCACCCCGTGGGCAGCGATCGCCTCGACGAACGCCTTCTCGTCCTCGGGCCGCGAGGCGGTCCACTTCGAGCCCGGCGTCGGGTTCAGCGGGATGAGATTGACATGCACGGGCTTGCCCTTGAGCATCCGCCCGAGCCGGTCACCACGCCAGGCCTGGTCGTTGATGTCCCTGATCAGCGCGTACTCGATGGACAGCCGGCGCCCCGACTTCGCCGCGTACTCCCAGCCGGCGTCCAGCACCTCCCGCACCTGCCACCGTGTGTTCACGGGTACGAGGGTGTCGCGCAGCTCGTCGTCGGGCGCGTGCAGGGAGATGGCGAGGCGGCACTTGAAGCCCTCGTCGGAGAAACGGTTGATCGCCGGGACAAGCCCGACGGTCGACACGGTGATGCCACGCTGCGAGAGGCCGAGCCCGTCGGGCTCGGGGTCGGTCAGCGCGCGGATCGCGCCGACCACCCTCTTGTAGTTGGCGAGCGGCTCACCCATGCCCATGAAGACGATGTTGCTGAGCCGCGACGGACCACCCGGGATCTCGCCGTCCCTGAGCGCCCGCATACCGTCCACGATCTGGTGCACGATCTCACCGGTGGAGAGATTCCGGTCGAGCCCGGCCTGCCCGGTCGCACAGAACGGGCAGTTCATCCCGCACCCGGCCTGCGAGCTGATGCACATGGTCACCCGGTCCGGGTACCGCATCAGCACGGACTCGACGAGCGTGCCGTCGAAGAGCCGCCACAGCGTCTTGCGCGTGGTCTCCTGGTCGGTCGACAGATGACGCACGACCGTCATCAGCTCAGGAAGCAACGCCTCCTGAAGCTTCCCGCGCGAGGCGGCCGGGATGTCCGTCCACTCCTCGGGGTCGTGCGCGAACCGCGCGAAGTAGTGCTGCGACAGCTGCTTGGCACGAAACGGCTTCTCACCGATCGCGGCAACCGCCTCTTTACGCTCGGCAGGCGTGAGATCGGCGAGATGCCGCGGCGGCTTCTTGGCTCCGCGCGGGGCGACGAATGTGAGTTCTCCGGGCTTAGGCATGGCTGTACCAGTGTCGCAGACATACGGAGAGGGACTCGCCGCCCTGTGGACGACGAGCCCCCAACCGATAAAACCGCAGGTCAGCCGGACCCGACGAAGATCACCAACAACAGCCACACCACCGGAGCCGTGGGCAGGAGCGAGTCCAGCCGGTCCATGATGCCGCCGTGGCCCGGCAGCAGCGTGCCCATGTCCTTGATGCCCAGGTCGCGCTTGATCATGGACTCGCCGAGGTCACCCAGCGTGGCGCTGGCCGCGACCGCGAGGCCGAGGAGCAGGCCCTGCCACCAGGTGCCGTCGTCGATCAGGAACTCCATGCACAGCGCACCCGCCGCCATCGCGAAGGTGACCGCTCCGAGCAGGCCCTCGCGGGTCTTGCCGGGGCTGATGCGCGGCGCCAGCTTGTGCTTGCCGAAGCGCCAGCCGATCGCGTACGCGCCCGTGTCGCTGACCACGGCGAGGAGCAGGAACGTGAGCACCCGCCGCGAACCGTCGTCGGCCGTGAGCATCAACGCGACGAACGTGGCCAGGAACGGGATGTAGAAGGCCGCGAAGACCCCGGCGGTGACGTCCTTCAGGTAGCCCTCGGGGGGCTCCGTCATACGCCAGACCAGGACCGCGAGCGCGGTGAGCGCCATCGCCACCCATGCGCCCTCGGCACCCCGGACGTAGCCGGAGACGACCATCGCGGCACCGCCGAGCGCCAGCGGCACGAGAGGCGCCTTGATGCCCTTGCGCTCCTCGAGCCGTGACGTGAGCTCCCACAGCCCCACCACCACGGCGACCGCTATCACGCCGATGAACACGGCCTTGACGATGAACAACGATGCGACGATCACCGCACCGAGCCCGACGCCTACGCCTATGGCCGCGCCCAAGTCGCGTCCCGCGCTCTTCTTCTGCGGTGCGGGGGCGGGCTGTGGGGCGCTGGGCATGGGCTCCTGCGGCTTCTGCGACGAGTCCCCGTGGGGCGCCGTCGCCGGTGTGTCGTCGCGGAACAGGGGACCGCTCAGCCGAGCGGCCCCCCGGTCGTCATCCTGGTCTCCGCCGTGTGCGGGTACGTCGGGCACGATGGGCATGGGGCGAGTGTGCTGCGCGTCATACGCATCGTACGTGGGACCCGCCGGGGCAGCCCCCTGGACAGGCCCCTGGTCGGACGGCCCCCAGTACCCGGCTTGTGGCGGCGCCCCCCAGGAAGAGTCGTTCATCAGACCTCGAGCAGCTCCGCTTCCTTGTGCTTGAGGAGCTCGTCCACCTGGGCGGCGTACTTCGCCGTGGTGTCGTCGAGTTCCTTCTCCGCACGGCGGCCCTCGTCCTCGCCGACCTCGCCGTCCTTGACCAGCTTGTCGATGGTCTCCTTCGCCTTGCGGCGCACGGAGCGGATCGAGATCTTGGCGTCCTCACCCTTGGTCTTGGCGACCTTGATGTACTCCTTGCGGCGCTCCTGGGTCAGCTCCGGGAACACCACCCGGATGATGTTGCCGTCGTTGCTCGGGTTGACACCCAGGTCGGAATCGCGGATCGCCTGCTCGATGTTGCGCATCGCGCTCTTGTCGAACGGGGTCACCACCGCCATACGCGGCTCGGGCACCGAGAACGAGGCCAGCTGGTTGATCGGCGTCAGCGCGCCGTAGTAGTCGGCCACGATCTTGTTGAACATCGCCGGGTGCGCACGGCCGGTGCGGATCGCGGCGAAGTCCTCCTTGGCGACCACGACGGCCTTCTCCATCTTCTCCTCGGCCTCGAGGAGGGTCTCTTCGATCACCACTTGCTCCTGCGTGTCTTGAGTAGGCCCGGCAGCTGTTCCTCGTAGGGGTGGCAGCCGGCTGCGTCGCGTCTTATTCCTGCACGGTTCCGGACCGGCAGGACATTGTCCATCCCCCGGTCAGGGCTCGTCCCCGGTCAGGCCCGGCTGCTGTGTTCACCCACGAGTGTGCCGATCTTCTCACCCTTGACGGCCCGTGCGATATTGCCCTCCGCCAGAAGCTCGAAGACCAGGATGGGCAGCTTGTTGTCCCGGCACAGCGTGATGGCGGTCATGTCGGCGACCTTGAGGTCGCGGGTGATGACCTCGCCGTAGCTGAGCGAGTCGAACTTGACCGCTTCGGGGTTGGTCTTCGGGTCGGAGTCGTAGACCCCGTCGACACCGTTCTTGCCCATCAGCAGGGCCTCGGCGTCGATCTCCAGGGCGCGCTGCGCGGCGGTGGTGTCGGTGGAGAAGTACGGCATGCCCATACCGGCGCCGAAGATGACCACACGGCCCTTCTCCAGGTGCCGTACGGCGCGCAGCGGGATGTACGGCTCGGCGACCTGCCCCATGGTGATGGCGGTCTGCACACGGCTGTCGATGCCTTCCTTCTCCAGGAAGTCCTGGAGGGCCAGGCAGTTCATGACCGTGCCGAGCATGCCCATGTAGTCGGAGCGCGCCCGGTCCATGCCGCGCTGCTGGAGTTCGGCGCCGCGGAAGAAGTTGCCGCCGCCGATGACGACCGCGATCTGGGCGCCGTCGCGCACGACGGCCGCGATCTCGCGAGCGATCTTGTGCACCACGTCGGGGTCGACGCCCAGTCCTCCGCCCCCGGCGAACGCCTCGCCGGAAAGCTTCAGCATGAAGCGTCCCGTGCCTTTGCCGTCGTCGGTCTTCTCGCCCTTGTCGGCCTGCGTGGTGGTCATGGATCTCTCGCCTCTTTACGTGTCACACATACAAAGAAGGCCATTGCCGGTGGGGTGTTGTTCGCATCCCATGCTCGGCAATGGCCTCCTCGTCAGATCTGCTGTCGTCCGACACACGCGCGCGCGTGCCCACGTCCGCGGACGACTGCTGTCGACCCTAGCAGCGGGGTCGGGCGTCGATCGCGGTACGGACTCAGATGCCGACCTTGATGCGCACGAAGCGCTTCAGGGTGACACCGGCCTCGTCCAGAACCTTCTGGACGGACTTCTTCGGGTCCAGCGCGTACGGCTGACCGAGAAGGGTGGCGTCCTTGAAGAAACCGTTGACGCGACCCTCGACGATCTTCGGCAGGGCGGCCTCGGGCTTGCCCTCGGCGCGGGTGGTCTCCTCGGCGACGCGGCGCTCGGTCTCGACGACCTCGGCCGGAACGTCCTCCTTGGAGAGGTACTTCGGCGCGAAGGCGGCGATGTGCTGCGCGACACCCCTGGCGAGCTCGGCGTTGGCCTTGTCCAGCTCGACCAGGACACCGATCTGCGGGGGCAGGTCGGGCATGGTGCGGTGCATGTACGAGGTGACGTACGCGCCGGCGAACTGGGCGAAGCGGTCCAGGACGATCTTCTCGCCCAGGTTGGCGTTGGCCTCGTCGACGAACGCCTGGACCGTCTTGCCGGCCTCGATCTCGGAGGCGAGCAGCGCCTCGATGTCGGCCGGGGAGGTCTTGACGACGTGCTCGGCGATCTGGTTCGCGACGGCCTGGAACCTCTCGCCCTTGGCGACGAAGTCCGTCTCGCACTTCAGCTCGACCAGGACACCGGAGGAGTTGTCGTCGGCGATGATGGAGACCACAGCGCCATTCTCGGCGGAGCGGCCCTCGCGCTTGGCGACGCCCTTCTGGCCCTTGATGCGCAGCGCCTCGACGGCCTTGTCGACGTTGCCGTCGGCCTCGTCCAGCGCCTTCTTGCAGTCCATCATGCCTGCGCCGGTGAGCTCACGGAGCTTCTTGACGTCGGCGGCGGTGTAGTTCGCCATGATTCCTGGAATCTCTCTCGAAGTCTGAAGATCTACGGGCCGAACGGCGGGGGCTTGGTGTGCCCCCGCCGTTCAGAACCCGAAGGGGTGAGGGGTCAGGCCTGCTCGGCGTCCGCGGCGGGGGCCTCGTCGGCGACCGGGGCGTCGGCGGCGGGCGCCTCGGCGACCGGAGCCTCGGCAGCGGCCTCGGCCGGCTTCTCGGCCTCGGCCTCAGCGGCGGGGGCCTCGGCAGCGGCGGCCTCAGCGGCCGGAGCCTCGGCGTCGTCCGCCTTCTTCTCGCCCTCGAGCAGGTCGCGCTCCCACGCGGCGAGCGGCTCGCCCGCGGCCTTGTCACCCTCGGCGGCCTTGCCGGCACCGGAACGGGAGATGAGGCCCTCGGCGACGGCGTCGGCGATCACGCGGGTGAGCAGGGTGACGGAGCGGATCGCGTCGTCGTTGCCCGGGATCTTGTAGTCGACCTCGTCGGGGTCGCAGTTGGTGTCGAGGATGGCGACGACCGGGATGTTGAGCTTCCGGGCCTCACCGACCGCGATGTGCTCCTTCTTGGTGTCCACGATCCAGACGGCGCTGGGCACCTTCTGCATCTCGCGGATACCACCGAGGGTCTTCTCCAGCTTGGCCTTCTCGCGCGAGAGCACGAGAAGCTCCTTCTTGGTGAGACCCGACGCGGCGACGTCCTCGAAGTCGATCTGCTCGAGCTCCTTGAGGCGCTGCAGACGCTTGTAGACGGTCGAGAAGTTGGTGAGCATGCCGCCCAGCCAGCGCTGGTTGACGTAGGGCATGCCGACGCGGGTGGCCTGCTCGGCGATGGCCTCCTGCGCCTGCTTCTTCGTGCCGACGAACATGACCGTGCCGCCGTGGGCGACGGTCTCCTTGACGAACTCGTAGGCGCGGTCGATGTACGACAGCGACTGGAGCAGGTCGATGATGTAGATGCCGTTGCGCTCCGTGAAGATGAAGCGCTTCATCTTCGGGTTCCAACGACGGGTCTGGTGACCGAAGTGGACGCCGCTTTCCAGCAGCTCCCGCATCGTGACGACGGCCATGGCCGTTCTCCTTGGTGTTCTCGGTTGTGCCGCGCGTGCCGGACGGCACTCGCGCCTGACGCCCGCTTGCGCCTTGCCACTAGGGACCGAGAGGCGCTGACACCGGCTGTTTGATGGCCTGCGTGTCGGGGCGTGCGAAGTCGACCCGGTCACCCGGATCGCCACCAGAAGTGTACGGGACCTGAGAGGCACCGGGTGACGCCGCTGTCCACAACCGGCCGGTGCTCCACAGATCCCGGCCATGATCCGCCCGATGCGGGACGGTTCTCGCATGCGAGCGAAACGATGTCTGCGTACGTGGCTGGGCCTGCTGCTGGGTTTGACGGTGACCGTCCTGGGATCCCTGACCCCGTCCGCCCTGGCACGTACGACCGGACCCGCACCACCGGGCCCCACCGGACCACGGGAACCTTCAGTCCCTCCGGCAGCCGATCCGGCGGTCCCGGCCGTGGCCCGCGCCTGGCCCGTGGGCATACGTCCCTCGGTCGTACGGGGCTGGGAACCGCCGGCGACGGCATACGGCCGCGGTCACCGGGGCGTGGACCTCGCGGCGGCTCCCGGCACACCGGTACGGGCCGTCGCACCGGGCCGGGTGTCGTTCGCGGGCAGGGTCGCGGGACACGGAGTGGTCTCGGTGGAACTGACGGCCACGGGCACACCGCCGCTGCGCACGACATACGGTCCGGTCCGGGCAACGGTGGAGAAGGGCACCGAAGTCGCGGCGGGCGAGGTACTGGGCACCGTGGAGCCAGGCAGCCCCCACTGCCCGACATCGTGCCTGCACTGGGGCTTGCTCAGAGGAAAGACGTACCTGGATCCACTGTCACTGCTCCCACCTTGGCTATTGAGCAGGGGCCCGTCGCGCTTGCTGCCGGTGGCTGGGGTGAAGCTGTAACCGCTCTAGCTGTGGGCATGCGTGCCCATCAACCGTCCCCGCTGTGGGCATGCGTGCCGCTAGGGGCGGCGCCCATCCCAAGGGAGCGGCACCCCGCAAGCGCCGGGCTGCGCGACCCACCCCGACCCCAGCCCCCACCCCGGGTGCGCAGAAACAGCGACTCAGCCCCGAACGCCCCGCAGAGCCATGGCAACCGCCGCGTCAGTAATGGAGCCCGGATCCTCCGCCGCCCCCAGCTCAATCCGCCGCACAGCGGCATCCACCACACCCTGGAGAAGCATCGCCGCCAGCCGAGGCTCCGCATGCCCCAGCTCTCCGAGCGCCTCGACGATCATCGCGACAAGCCCACCATGCGCAGCCCGGATCTTCTCCCGGGCCCCGGCATCGAGCTCGCTCGCGGAGATGGCCACCACGGCCCGGTGCCGCCGGTCCCCGACAAGGGCCAGCTGCTGCCGGACATAGGCCTCGACCTTGGCCTCCGAGGTCTCCGCCCGCTGCATCGCGTCAGACACCTCCGCCGCCCAGACCGGAAAGTCGACCTCGCACAGCTCTTCGACAACGGCGGCCCGCGACCGGAAGTACTCATACACGGAAGACCGCGCAAGCCCCGTGCGCTCGGCGAGAGCGGGGAAGGTCAGCGCCTCCGTCCCACCCTCGGACAGCAGGGACCGCGCCGCGTCCAGCAGGGCGGCTCGCTGCATCGACCGGTGCTCGGCCACGGAGGCCGCTCGAATCCTTGGCACGACCACCACTTTACGGACGGACCGCCCCGGACGGCAGCCACTCCGATGACCCGACGATCCGAAGCGACGACGAAAGAGGGACAAGACAACGCGAAGCCGCAGCCGAAAAGGGACAGGAAGGGAGCCGGACGAGGGCGGAAACTGGCCACCCCAAAGACGCGACAAAGGCGAAGTAAGGGCGACAGCGAGGGCGACGGCAAGGGCAAGGGCAAGGGCAAGGCAGAGACGATTCAGCGCCCTCCCCCGTCGACGTCAGCGCCCGAAACTGGCCAGCTTCGCCCGCAGCTGAAGCACCGACTTCGTGTGAATCTGACTCACCCGGCTCTCGGTCACACCCAGCACATTGCCGATCTCCGCGAGCGTGAGTCCCTCGTAGTAGTAGAGCGTGACCACGGTCTTCTCCCGGTCGGGCAGCGTGTTGATCGCCCGCGCCAGAAACCTCCGCAGTTCCCGGTCCTCCGCGACCTCCACCGGATTGTCCGCCGCGGTGTCCTCAAGGGTGTCCATCAGACTCAGCCGGTCGCCACCCTCGCCACCGACGTGCAGCAACTCCTCCAGAGCCACCACGTTCGCCAGCGACAACTGGCTGAAGACCGCGTGGAGTTCCTCCACCCCGATCCCCATTTCGGAGGCCACCTCACCCTCCGACGGGGTGCGCCGCAACCGCGCCTCCAACGTCGCGTAGGCCCGCTCCACATTGCGCGCCTTCTGCCGCACCGACCGCGGAATCCAGTCCAGCGCCCGCAGTTCGTCGATCATCGCGCCCCGGATCCGCGTGATCGCGTACGTCTCGAACTTGATCTCCCGCTCGATGTCGAACTTCTCGATCGCGTCGATCAGCCCGAACACCCCCGAGGACACGAAGTCCGCCTGCTCCACATTGGCCGGCAGACCGACACTCACCCGCCCCGCGACGTACTTCACCAACGGCGAGTAGTGCAGGATCAACTGCTCCCGCAGCCGCTCGTCGCCCGTCGACTTGTACGACCGCCACAGCTCGTCGAGCGTCGAGGGAGCGGGCGGGCGCACGCTGCGGCCTTCACGGGCGGCTGGGGGGATCGCCGCCCGGTCGGACCCGGAGGTGTGCTGGGGCATTCGTCGCCTTGTGCCGTTCTGCCGTGAACTGGGGATGCCTGGGTGAGCTGTCGGTCTGATGTCGAGTTGCCTGTCTGCGCCGGAAACCCCGTGAGCGTAGCGTGACTGGAGCGTCGCAGTGCGCGAAGGGCGGGGGATCACCCCTGCGCAGATACGTTCCGCTGGGCGCCACCCGGTGTCCCGATGATCGCCCTGCGTAACCATCGGGAAACGCCAACTGCGGGAATTGCCAAGGCTGTCGGCGTTCGCCCGGACGGCCGAACACGCTCGGTCAGCACCCGCTCCGATCACCGCGGACGGAGATCATTGCCTGGCGTGTCAACTTCCAGCCGTCGCCGGTTCGTTCGACGAATCCAAGTGCTCGGAGTTCGTACAGTCTCCCGACCGCCTCGTCCGTCGTGATCCCCGCGCCCCGGGCGACCTCCTGCGCTCCCACCAGGCCGCGAGCCGGCAGCGCGGCCAGCACCCGCCCCGCGCCCGGGTCGAGCAGGTCGCGCGGCAGCACGGGCCCTCGCCGGTCCGGTGCCAGCTCTCCTATGTCGCCCACCAGCTCGGCGACTTCCGCAGCGTCGGAAACCAGGACCGCCTCCCCACGCAACAGTTCGTGCACCCCTGCCGACAGCCCGCTGGTGACGGGGCCAGGCACCCCCATCGTGAACCGTCCGAGCCGCTGCGCCGCACGTGCCGTGACCAGCGCGCCGCTGCGGTACGCGGCCTCGACGACCACGGTCCCCCGGGTGAGCGCGGCGATGACCCTGTTCCTGAGGATGAACCTGCTCGGAGTGGGGTGATCACCAGGCGGCAACTCCCCCACCACCAGCCCCTGTTCGGCGATTCTGGTGATCAACTGGGTGTGCCCGCGCGGGTAGGGCCGGTCGACACCGCAGGCCAGCACGGCGACGGTGGCGCCGCCCGCTCCGAGGGCCCCCCGATGGGCGGCGCCGTCCACGCCGTAGGCGCCGCCCGACACCACCACCCAGCCCCGCTCCGCGAGCCCCGCGCCCAGCATGGCCGCCATGTGCGCGCCGTACTCGGTGCAGGCGCGCGCTCCGACGACGGCGACGGACCGCAGTGCCCATATCCGCAGACTGGGCAGCCCTCGCACCCAGAGCCCGGTGGGCCGGGCATCGCCCAGATCGTCGAGCTGCACCGGCCACTGCGGTTCACCAGGGCAGATGAATCTCACCCCGGCGTCCTGCGCCTGGGCCAGATCCCGCTCGGGCCGCATCCCCGCGGCCCGCCCCCGCAGCCCCTCCCACCGCCTGACACTCGCCCCGGGCAGCGGCTCCCGTTCCGCCACGAGCCGCCGCGCCACCTCTACGGCTCCGAACTCCCGCAGCCACCGGCCTCCGAGCTCGTCACCGGGTTCGATGACCCGCGCGAGGGCGACGCGGGCCATACGGTCGTCGTAGGTCATGCCGGTGAACCGATCATCATTGGCACCCCTCGGGGGATCCCGGTGCGCAGTTGCAGGGCCAGGGCCACGTCCCCGGCGTCAGGCCGGTCGTGTCCCGAGAGGTCGGCGACGGTCCAGGCGACACGGAGCACTCGGTCCAGGCCGCGCGCGGTCAGCATCCCTCGCTCCAGGCCGCGCTCGGCTTCGTCCATCGCTCCCGGCAGTGCCTGCCAGCGACTGCGCAGCTCGCGTCCCGGCACCTCGCTGTTCGTGTGCCACGGAGTCCCGGCCAATCGCGCGGCGGAACGCTCGCGGGCGGCGCTCACCCGGTCGGCCACGGTCCGCGTCGACTCGCCCACGGCGCCGACCGCCGTCAGTTCGGCGCGGGTGACCGGCTCGACCTCGACCCGCAGGTCGATCCTGTCGATCAGCGGCCCGGAGAGCCTGGCCTGATACCGGCGGACGGAAGAGGGCGGGCACTCGCACATGTCGTTCGCCACGCTGAAGCGCCCGCAGGGGCAGGGGTTGGCCGCGAGGTTATGGGGGTCCTTCATCTCTGTCCGTTGTCCATCTTGAATGGTGCCCCCACCCAGACGTACCCCCACCAGGCAAGCCCCATCAAGAGCCAGTGCGAGGTGCTCCGTCCTCACTCCTGTCACTTACTGTGATCAATATCAGGTGGGTCCGATGGACGTCCGGAACAGGCCTGCCACGGTCAGTGCCAGCTCAGGCCCTCTCCCGCTGTGTCATCGCGGGGCGTTAGCATCCGCAGGTTCTGACACTCGGGGGAAGGGTGATGAATGCTTCCGTTATGGACACATACGTGGCTTGATGCCTGGTGGGCGAGGATTATCGACTTCCTCGAACCCGACAAGACACTGATCTACCAGCGGTGCGTGCTGATCTCGCTTGAAGATCCGGAGACGGCCCGGATGCTGGGCAAGCGCGAAGGCGTCACGCGGGATGCCGTCACAGAGCGGATGTACACAGACGCGTACGTCACCTTCACCACCAGCCGGTGCATCGGCGAGGCCCAGACTGAGTTCGACAAGGCACTCACCGACTTGGCGGACATCAGGGACAAGCATCGCGCCGCAGCATCCGAGACGGAATGGAGTTGGTGGGCGGCCTGTCTGCTGGTGATTTGCCCCAGCATCGTGATGCTTGCCATCGGGGGGCTGTTGGCGCTGGCCGTGGCGGTTGCGGTAGCGGCGGCCGTGCTGTTCACCTTGTTCTGGCGGGGTTCGACGGTGTGGTTCAACCTGCGGCAGTCGCTGGTCGCGGCGGCCTGGGGCGCGGTCTGGCTGGCACAGAGGGTGGAACTCGGGGTCAACGCCGCGGGCTGGGGTGAAGTGCTGGAGGCGCAGGGGACCCGGCCGGTGGTTGCCCAGGTGGTCCGCCAAATGCTCGGTGACGACCCAGACTCGCTCTTCATTCCGGGCAGCTACGAGGGCCTGCGGGCGCTCCGGGCCCCCGGATACTTCGTCGACAACGAGGCCCTCCAGCAGCTGCAGCGCAAGGTCGCGCACATCGAGTACGGCACCATCGCCATCTGCGGCCCTCGGGGCGCAGGCAAGACAACGCTGCTGGAACGGTGCGTCGACGAGGCCGACTTCGGTGTACTCGCCCAGGCGCCCGCCACGTACACCCCGCATGACTTCCTGCTCTCGCTGTCAGTTCGCCTGTGTGCGACTTACATACGTAGCGAAGGCTACGAAGTCCCCGAGTTCACGCGGCTGTCGAACGCGCGTCGGCTGCTGCGCCGGGTCATCTCGCGGGTGAGGCGGTTGGGACGGTGGGGAGCCTTCGCCCTCCCCTCCACCGCGCTGGTGGTGTTGGGGCTGTCGACCTCCGCCCGTTCCCTGTACTCGCAGTACGCCAACTCGGTAGCAGACTTCGTTCGGACGCACGTCGACCCGCTCCGTTCGTATTCTGTTCAGACCTGGCAGGGGCATGGTGCTATCGCAAGTGTGCTGGCCATCCTCGCGGGGCTTGCATGGTGGAAGTCGCGGCATAGTTCGTGGCTACCAAGCCTATTAGGGGGTCTATGGACGCTCGCCGGTACCCCTGTCGGAATGCTCTTGGCGCTCGGGTCCATCGGAAGCATCCTCCTAGATAAGCAGGTCCAGCAGCAGGTGCGCTACATACAGCCGGGGACCATGGTCAGCGCCGGACTGTTGATGGTGGCGTGGATTTATTTCCTGAGGTTCCGCGATTCAGGCAAGGCGTTTCAATCGGGCAGATGGCGCGTCTACCTGGAAACAATTTTCGGTCCTCTGGCCTTCGCCAGCGGAATCGCCCTCCTGCTGTACCTCGTTCGCAACCCGCAAACGTACCCAATCCTGGCGGACACTGAGAATCCCTTGCGGCTCGCAGGCGCGATAGCTGGCGTGCTCCTAGCGAGAGCGGGCGGCTGGCGCCCTCGGCCGACGGAACCCGAACTGGTGACCCGATGCCGTAACCACCTCTACCGTCTACAGACGATCCAGACGTCTTCGAATGGGCTGTCCACCGGGACCTCGCAGGTACTGAGCCTGGGTACCTCGCACACCACGTCCGTCTCCACGGTCCCGCCAAACTTTCCGGAACTCGTCGAGGAATTCCGCGATGTACTTAACCGCATCGCGAAACACAAGGCTGCACAGAATAGAGTCGTGGTGATTGCCATTGACGAGCTGGACCGTCTGGGTTCTTCCGCGCAGGCGCTGGCCTTCCTCGGTGAGATCAAGGCAATTCTGGGCGTGCCTCACGTTTACTATCTGATATCGGTGGCTGAGGATGTCGGGGCTTCCTTCGTCCGCCGGGGCTTGCCTCACCGGGACGTAACGGATAGCTCTCTTGACGACATCATCCACGTGCAGCCAAGCCTGCTTAAAGATTCACGTGCCATTCTCGCCAAGCGGTGCGACACGCTGACTACCCCTTACGTGATCCTGGCTCATTCTCTGTCCGGTGGCGTATTGCGTGATCTCCTTCGATACGGGCTCCAGATCCGAGAAATGCAAGAAAAGACACAGTCTTTTGAACTGACCGAAATCTCGCGGCACGTCATCCTGGATGAACTGTCTGAAACCCTCGCGGGTTTCCGAACTCTGCTGAGCAAACAACAGTGGACCCGGGATACGAGCGGCGTACTTGGCGCCTTCCGTACACTGGGGGGTTACCTGCGCGAACCGTGTCCCTGCACGGAGTTCGACCTCCAACTGGCCCTGGAGCAGTTCGCCTTCTATGCCGCCGGGGACAGGCCGGGTCCCATCGCCCATCATGAACTGGGCGATGGTGCACGCCAACTCATCGATGAGGCCTCCGCGTACGCCCATTTCTCTCTCACCTTGCTCGACATCTTCAGCACCGAGGGGCTCAGACGCCGCACTCACCAGGCCGCGGAGCAGGGGCCGGACGGAGACCCGGAACGGCTGGCCGAAGCACGTCAGGAACTCGGGATATCCCCCTACAGCGCCCGCCCGCTGATCGACAGCATCCGAAAGGCCTGGTCGTTGCCCCTGGGACCGTCCGCCAGCAGTCGCCGGCCACGATCACGAGCGAGGAACTGCCCGCTTCATCCCGAGCGGGATGACCGCCCGCAGGCGCCCGGCCGTGGGGAGCACACATGAGGAATGCGCTGTTCGGGTGTGACCGAGCGCTTCAGTTGGCCAGTTGAGCGCCTACTACAAGGAGCTGACGCCCCTGCTCGACCCCCCACGCCAACCGACTCGCGCCACGATCGACACCACACGCCCAACTCGCGCTGAAGCGCTCAGTCAAGAGCTGCGAGTCTGGGCCCTTACGGGCGGATGGGGTCTGCGGTCACGGCTTCCTTGACGTAGGAGGGCAGCACCAGGCTGGTGCGCAGGGCCTCCGCGACCACAGCGTGCAGGTCTTCACCCTCGACGCCGGCCGGGGCGGCGTTGCGGATCCGGGTCCATGCCTGCGTCGCCCGCACTGCGAGCGCGAGGACCGTGTCCGGGGAGACAAGGTAGAGATGGGACTCCGCCGCGGGAACGGCCAGGTCGCTCACCATCCCGCGAGGGGAGACGACGAGGCTGATACTGTCGCTCGGCGCCTCGTCGACCTGCTTGTCGCTGGCCAGCTGACGGAGCTGGCTGTTCGACTGCCTGATGTACTTCAGGCTGACGCCTCCTTCGGACTTCTGCTCGCTCTTAGCCTCGACCGTGAGCCACCAAGATGGCCACAGCCACGCCGCGTCCGTACGTCCCTGACCTGTCGGCTTAAACGAGCGGGCCCCCAGCAGTTCCCCGAGGGAGACCAGCCCCGCCTCGTACTTCACGGAGTACTGCTCGCGTAGGTTGGCCAGCATCTCGTTGGCGAACAAGTCGAACTTGGCGGCCGTCTTTAGCTTCGAGGACGACCGGTAGGCCTCGGCTACGGCTGCTACGGCCTCGGTGTCCAGGGCGCCGAGTTCTGGCGCGGCGACCGCGTGCCCCTCGATCTCCCGCAGCCACGTGGTGCCGAAGGCGGCCTTGCGTGCCCGCTCCAGCAGTTGCTCGGCCCGCGCTGTCGCGCCCGGGGCGTCTGCTGCCAGCCGGGCCCAGACTGATCCGAGGTAGGCCCACATCGCCTGGTAGGGGCGCAGCTCTCTGCTGGTCAGGAGATCGAGGACCTGCACCGCGCTGCGGGAGGCAGTGTCCCAGTCCTCTTGCCAGGCGGCCTGCCAGGCGTTGACCTCATGTTCGGCGCTTGCGGCCAACATGCCCACGTAGGCAGGGGCTTGTTTGGCGCACTCGGAGCGGCGCTCGACGATGTCCGGCTCGGCGTCCTGCTGCCACATCTGGTCACGATCGAGGGCGCTGCGTGCTAGGGCGATGAGATCAGACGGGGGTACTTCACTGTTGTCGCGGCCGAAGGCGATCTCGGCCTGGAGCTCGGGCGGCAGTCCCTCGCGGACGTCGAGGCGGGAGAGAAAGCGCTGGAGTTCGCGTCCAGTGACGATGACAAGTGCGAAGTCGCGGGGTCCGCGGGTGCAGCGGCCGGCGCCCTGGATGACGCGGGTGCGGACCCGCTCCAGGGCCACGCGGCCGGCGCGCAGTCGGGACTGAAGGAACTTGTCCTGGAGGTGAAGGGCATCGGGGAGGTCGTGCATCAGGATGATGTTGCACGACTCGTCGGGGAGGTCCATGCCGTCGAACCGGCTCGGGGCGAGCAGCATGCCCCGGTCGGCGGTCTTGAACGGTTGGAGGCCGTCCAGGGTGTCGCCGGGTCGGAATCGTTCCGCCTGTGGCACCCCCAGGGTGTCGGCGATCATCGTGGCCGACTTTCCGTCGGGTGTTAGCACCACGCATTTACCGCGCAGGCCGATCAACCGGCCGACCAGGCCACCCTTGTCCGCTGGATTGGCCGGCGCCTCGCCAGGACCGGATTGCGCGGCGGGCTGGTGGGTGTCGGCCGAGTGCAGACCGCCGGGGCCGAAGGGGTCGTTGGTCGACTCCGCCAGGTCGGGGAAGACGAAGAAGCGTCGGCCGCTGCCGATGCTCTCCCACTCCGGGGGCGCCGCGATCCGGGTGATCGTCGGGCGGCCGAAGGCCCGCTCCAGCTCGCCGCCTTCACCGAGGGTCGCCGAGAGGTAGATCCGCTGCTGCGGGCCCATGAACGGGGTGTGGGCGAAGGTCGGCGGGATCATCGGCCGGATGTACCAGCCCTGCGGGCTGACGTAGAACAGGCAGGCACGCAGCTGCGAGCGGACCATCTTGAACCGGTACCAGGAGTTGCCGACCAGGGTCGACAGGACCCTGTCCAGCTCGACGGCGTGCTTGGCGACGGTCGGCACCGGCACAAGCCGTACTTCCGTGCCGCCGTACGGGTCGGTCAGCCGGGACACGAGGTGGGGGTCGAGGTCGTCGCCGAACACATCCAACAGCGAGGTGAACTGGCTGGCGGTGGCCGGGATGTCCACTGCCCAGGCATCCGCTACGAAGCCTTCGGCAGCGTGCGCGTCGTCGAACAGCAGGCTCTGCGCGTCCGGAAAAGCCGGGTTGGTGTTGAACACGTGGCTGTAGACGGTCACGGCCACAACCTCGGCGCCCGCGTAGCGCGCCAGGTCCCGATCGTCAAAGTCGGAGCGCGAGCCGATAAACAGGGCGGCGGGGATGCCTTGGGCCCGGGCGGCAGCCCAGACCTGGTGGGCGAGCTGCTTGGTCGGGCAGGCGTAGACCGAGCGATGCTTGTAGTAGCGCCGCCTCCAGTCAGCGATCAGCAGGCCAACCAAGGTCTTCCCGGAGCCGGTCGGGAGCTCCAGGGCGACGTCGGACTTGTTCAAGAGTGAGGGCGAGGCGTAGGCGCGCAGCATGTCGGCCTGGTGCGACCACAGAGCGCCGTGGCTGGTGGTCGTTCGCGGGAGCACTCCGAACAGTGCCTCCGGCGTCGGCGGCGCCGTCACCTGCTTCGTCCGCTGCCGGAACCGGACCGGCTGCTTGCTGTCGTCCACGCTGACCCCCTCAACGCCGGATGGCCGACGCACACGTACTGCTCGACACAGTGATCGTAGTCCTGTATCCCTCAGCCACCGGCGAAACGTACCGACCGATCAGGGCAGTCAGTCGACGGCAAATCGAAACTTGGTGTCCGTGCGCCTCTTCAACACCGCAGCCACGACGGGTGCTTGACTGCGGCGGCGGGCACGCGAGGGCTGGGAGCAAAACCGAACGCTCAACCGGCCAACTCAACAGCTCACTGGCCAACTGAAGTACTCAGTCACATCGGGCTACGGACCCAGCGGCGCCTCCGACGTCCGGTGAGCCGTCCGGCAATCGATCGATTGCCGGACTTCCCGGACGAGGGGCCACGGGTGTCCGTTTCGCCCCAGCACGTTCGTCCGGAAACCCGTCCGGGAAAGGTGCCGACTCTCCGCGGTTCCCGGACACGATTGGCGGAAGATCAGCAGGTGACGAACAGCGCTACTGCCACGTACGAGGACGCCGAGGCGGTTCAGCGGCACGCGTGCCCCCGGTGCGGTGTCTCGGCCGGGTCTCCCTGCCGTACGAACAACGACACGGTTGCCCCGACCTATCACACAGCCCGGCATGTACTCGTGCCGTCGCTCCGCAAGGGCCTGGGGGTGAAGACTCCGAGGGACCGCCGCCCCGGCAAGCCGTGGATGCCCGGCCCCGAGGTGGATGCGCCGGTACTCGCCCCGGTCCGCGAGCGCGGCGACGCGCTGCGAATCGGGTACGCGAGGTGCAGCACTCGCGGCCAGGAGCTCGGTTCGCAGCTGGACGCGCTTAATCCGGTCTGCAACAAGGTGTTCTCGGAGAAGGTCAGCACCCGGCAGAAGACCCTGCCGGAGCAGGAGACCGCCATGGCCTACGCGGCCGACCTGCACCAGACCACCGGTCAGACGGTCATCTTCGCGGTGACCGAGCTGGACCGGCTCGGCCGCGACGCTGCCGAGCTGATCGCCTCGGCGGACCGGATCGAGCACAGCGGCCTGATGCTGGAATTCCTCGACGGCCCACTGAAGGGCGTCTACGACCCGAGCGGGCCCGGCAAGATGCTGTTCCTGCTGTTCGCGGGCATCTCGGAGTCCGTACGCGAAGGCATCCGGGAGAAGACCCTCGAAGGGCTGGACACGGCCGTACGCAAGGGGAAGTTCGGGGGCCGGCCGTCAGTGGTCACCGGGGACATGCTGGTCATCGCCCTGCACCGCCGAGACGTGAAATCCGAGAGCGTCACCGAGATCGCGCGGACGCTGCTCCAGACGGAGGGCAAGAACAAGGGCAAGCCGGTCGGCCGTACCGCGCTGTACCAGGCGTTCAAGTCCCATGACGATGCCATGCACGAAGGAGCGTCGAAACCTTAAAACCGCAGGTCAGGCACGTGTCGGTGGGCACATTAGTTTAACCGGTCCGGGTGAAACCTGGTAATGTACTTCATGCAGGTGGTCAGGGAGGAATCTCTGTTCGCCCGCCCAGCCTTAGGCCCCGCCGCGCGCGGGGCCTTCGTGCGTTTAGGGCCACCACGTTCTTTGGTGCACGACCTTGTGTTCGACGCGGGCCCACAGGCGTTCGTTAGCCCGCTTCGCCCGTGCGTCTGTATCCGCTCCGCTCTGAATGCGGTGGTAGAGGAAGGCGACGAGGTCCGCGGCCTGCAGGAGCCGGCTTGCCTCCGAGGACGCGAAGTGCATGGTGTCGACCACTGTGGTGATCTTCCGGGCCTTGTAGCCCCAGGTGCCGAAGGTCCGGTAGTGGCGGAGTTCGCGGCGGTACTGCTCCTGCCCGTCGCACTCGTCCGCGATGATCAGTGCGCGTTCGTCATGCCTAACGGCGTACTCGTCCACGCGTTCCAGAAGATGGGTGAGGACGATCGAGTGCGGGTGGTCGTGGCCGCTGCCATAACGTCGCTTCAGGCGCGCGAGGTCAACTCCAGAGACGATGATCTTCACGTCGTGATCGGCGATGGCCTGCAGTGCGTTGTTGTAGATGCCGATGCGCGCCCGGGGTTTGGAGGCGAGGCGTTCCCATGCATTCTTGCCCTGGAATATGTCGTAGCCGTGGAGTTCGGTCTCGGCCCGGATCCCGCCGAAATCGTCTCCGGCTGTGAGGACAACCTCGTCGAGGGCTTCCGCCAGGGAATTCGCTTCGGCGTCGGGGCACAGCAGTGCGGCGAGGAAGTACAGGCCGCGCGAATGGCTCTCATCGACGTAGGTCAACAGCACTCAGCAAGGTTAAAGGTTCTCCGAGGGTTCCCCGGACGTAATTTCCTGGCAGCGGTGTGGCCTTCGGCGTTTGCCGAAGGCCACGGGTGTGCGATGTGTGCCGGGTGGATGCGGTCAGGCTGCGAGTACTTCCTGCAGTTGGCGGACGGCGGGCTCGCGGTGGTGCTGGGCCGGGATGGAGCGGTACAGGTCCATGGCCCGGCTGTGGGTCAGGCCGGTGCGGTAGTCGGGGGGCAGGGCGGCCAGGGCGGCGGTGGCCCGGCGGCATGCCTGGTCGGTGTCGCCGTCGCGTTGGGCGCACGCTGCTGCGTCGATCTTGAGCAGGGTGCGGGTCATGCTGCTGGTCGGGGCGGACAGTACGAGCGCCCGGTCCTGGCTCTCCCGGGCCCGCCCGGTGTCGCCCAGGGCGGTCCATGCGTGGCTGAGGTGGACGTGGTGCTTCTGTTCGCAGTGCCCGAACCAGGTGTCTGCGAGCTGGCCGCCGTCGAGGCGGTCCATGAGGCGGTCGGCGTCGGCGAGGGCGCCGCGCGCCTGGTCGGTCTGCCCGGACAGGGCGTAGGCGCGGGCGGCGACGGCGGCGGCAAGGGTCGCCGCGGCGGTGGGTGCGGTGCCGGCGGTCTGGCGGGCGCGTTCTGCGAGGTCGGCTGCGGCTTTGGGGGCACCGTAGTTGAGCGGCACCATCGCTTCCCGGGCCAGCACCCAGGCGTGCAGCTGCTGGTCGCCGGATTCGGTGGCCGCGCGGGCAGCGGTGTGGAACCAGCTGCGGGCTTCTCTGCGGCCTCCGAGGTCATGGAGCACGATGGCGGCCATGCCCGCCATCTGACCGGCCGTCCGGCACAGCCGGGTACGGGTGGCCACGGGCTGGGGCATGTCAAGGAGCGGGCGGATTTCGGCGAAGTCCGCGACCAGGTCGGCGAGGACGCGGGTCGGGGCCTGGCCCTGGTAGCCGTAGCCGTAGCTCTCGGCGGCAGCCTCCAGATCGGATATGTCAGCCGGGGTGAAGCCGGTGAGTGCCTGGTCGAAGGACTGGCGGGTGTCGGACAGGGCGGCGATCGCCGATCCGGTGAGACCGGCAGCGAGGGCGCCGCGCAGGAGCTGGCGGCGCTTCATAGGGTCGTCTCCATCATCGGGCTCCGTGCTGGTGGTCCTGGCGGTGTCCTCCCAGGGTCGCGCAGCAAGGCCCAAGAGGACACCGGGAATCCGAAGACCGTCGGCAATCCGCTCGATGGTTTCGAACGCGGCCACCGTAGCGTCAGCGCGGGCGACCTTGCTGACCCTCTCGGCTTTCATGCCGCACGCCTCGGCTAACCGGTTGAAGCTGATCTTGGCTTCGTTGGCCATGGTGAAGACCACCGCGAAGTTGCGCTCGCTCAGCGCACGCCGGAACACCGCATCGGTCAGCAGGTGGCGGGGCAGTTCGGCCGGCGACGGCGGATAGGCCACGGTGTCCCCCGACTCTCCTGATGTGACGGCCTGTCGGCTCAAACGGTACCCACGGTGGGGGTCCCACCGTGGGGTTACTGCGGGCCCCGCTGATCGGTTCACTCAACGGGTGTCCTGCGGGAGTAAGGCGATCCCCTCGGGGGGTCTTCCCTTTCCCGCATGGACTCAACCGGCGTGGCCCACGGGCGTCGTTCCCCCGTGGCGCCTGGCGGGCCGCGCCGGCCCTTGTTGTCGTCCCCCTGGTGACGGTCCTGGCGGTCCGTAGCGCCAGGGGGGCGGCTTCCTCCCCCTCGTGCCATCTGGGAGTTGAGCCGTCGTCATGAACTGTGGTCGTCCCCTCTCTGTCGTTCCGGCAAGCGTGTCCATCCCGGTGGCCGCCCGGACCGTGCTGGGGGACGCGCCGCCCAGGCCGGTGTCACCCGTTCGGGCGATGGCCATAGACATCGCCGCTGATCCGGCCCTGGTGATCCGTATCCGGCACGACGTGCGGGCCGCGCTGCGGGCCTGGGGCCTGGCCGAGCTCGCGGACGACATGGCGCTGATGGCCAGTGAACTGGTGGGCAACGCCCTGCGGTACGCGGCTTCGTCCGGTGTCGGTGTCCTTTTGAAGGTGCAGGGCGGCTTCGTGCTGCTGGAGGTCACCGACGCCGCCGACCAGGAGCCCGCCGTGCGCGCGGCGAGTGCCGTCGACGAGAACGGCCGTGGGGTGTTCCTCGTCGATGCGCTCGCCGAGGCGTGGGGCAGTCGGCCGAGGCCGGGCGGGGGCAAGGTCGTGTGGGCGAGGCTGGCCGTGCCGGTGCGCGTGCGGCCGGGTTTCTGGTGCGAGCTGACTGCCGCCGAGGGTGGCCGGTCCTGGCTGGTGGGGTCCTTCGACGCCTCCGGTCACCGGGCGGCCGAGGGGTGGATCCGGGTCTCCGCGTACGCCTATCTGTCCGCGCTCGGACCGCGCAACCCCGCTGACCTGGACGGCTGGCTGGCGGTCATCGAACGGGACGCCGCCGGCGCGCTCACCGGCGGCCACGGCTACGAGTGCACGATCGAGTACGCCGAGACCACGGTGGCGTGGACGGCGCGTCCGGTGCGGTTCCTGCCGCTGGCGGACCGCTCGGCCGGATCGCTGCCGCCGTGCGCCGAGATGTTCCCGCCCTTCACGCGGCCCCGGCCCGGTTCCGAAGGGGCGTCGTGATGGCGGCCGTTGAGTGCCCCGGCCGCCGCTCGATATTGCTGCCGACCGGCTACGGGGTGCGGTGCACCGCTCGCTGGGGCGACGGCCGCGGCTTCGGCCTGGGCGGGCACACCGCCGCCACGGCGGAGGGGGCGTTGGAGTGGATGCGCCGCCGCGTGCGCGAGGCCGCCGAGCAACTGGACACGCCCGCCCCGGCCTTGGCCGAGCGGTGGCTGGCCGACCGCGTGGAACAGGACCACGCGGTCGATGTTCTCAAGGCCGGCGCCGGGTACGACCTGGACCTGGTCAGCGATGGCGTGCGCTACGCGTTCCGGGCCCGGGTCGAGTACTGGCCCGAGGTGACCGTCGCCGCCGACGGGCCATAGACGGCCGCCCCGGCGGGAGGCGGAGTGTTCCGTTCCCCGCTCCCTCCCGCCGGGGTGGCTTCCAAATCTGCGGCCTGTTGGCCGTGCACGTCCCAGAGCAAGCCGACCAAGGAGGGGTTCGTGAGCACTGCCGCAGTGAGCACACCATCCGGTGCCGTCCCGGGCATCGGTGAGGTCTTCGGCTTCGCACAACAGGAAATCCGGCATGCAGCCGCCGAGCTGTGGCCGCACGCCGTGGTGGACCTCGACGAGCACGTGCCGAGCGTCACCGGCTACGTGAGGCGCGTCCGCGTGGACGACCGTCCCCTGTTCGCCAAGCACTCCTTCCTGGGGGTGTCGCTGGTCTCGCTGCTGCGGGGAGCGTGCGGCGACTGGGTAGAAGTCCGCGCGGCCCAGCAGGTGTATGTGTCCCAGCCGGGTTCGCTGATGGAGCGGGAGGCCGCGCAGCTGCGGCTGCTGGCCGAGGTGGGTCGGCCGCGGGTGTGCGCGGTCGCCGGGGTCAGGCGCGGGGTGCTGTTCACCGAGCCGGTGAGCGGCCCCACCCTGGCCGGCCTGCTGCTGGACCGGTCGCAGGAGGCGGCCGACCTGCTGGGCCGTACGTTCGCCGAGCTCCGTCGGCTGCACCAGCCGCTCACTGCCCAGAGTCTTGGCCCGTCCGGGGTGATCGGTGAACGCAGCATCGCGGGGACCTTCCAGCGCAAGTTCAACGGCATCAGCGGCCGGACCTATCTGGACCGGCTCGGTGCCGAGCGGTGCGAGCCCGGCCAGCGCGAGGAGGTGGCCGGGGTGCTGCGGCAGGTGGTGGCCCGGCTGCACCGGCTGCGGGCCACAGTGCTGCCCCAGGCCCGCCAGGTGCTGGCGTACGGAGACCTCAAGCCGGAGCATGTGGCCTTCCCCGACGGCACCGCCGGGAGGCCGGTGTTCATCGACCCCGGCCTGTTGCTCGCCGGAACCTCGGTGGACGCGGCGAAGCTGATCAGCCGCACCGTGCTGCTGCTGGCCGCCGCCCGGCCCGGCCCGCAGGTCGGCAGTGAGGCGGCCGACGGCATCCACGGCTTCGCCGAGAGCAGGATGCGTGGGCTGTCCACCAAGTCCCGCCGGGGCTGGCTGCGGGAACTGCTGGCGCTGTGGCTGATGGACAGCGTCAACATCCTGACCACCTACCTGTCGGCCCCGGCCGCGCTGCCGCTGCCCGGCCAGGGCACCGCACTGATCGGGCGTGCGGTGGAACTGTGCCGGATGGCCGACCGGATCAGCACCGAGCTGGCCGACCGCAGCGACGCGCGCAAGGTGTGGGAGCAGGCGCTGGCCGAGGCACAGGCGGTGATGTCATGACCCCGGACCGGGTGGGGTCGGTGGGCGTCGTCGGGGCGGGGGCGGTCGGTCAGGCCGTGGCCGCCGCGCTCGTGGCTTCCAGCTTCTCCCGCCGTCTGCTGGTCGCCTCCCGCACCCGCGACCAGGCCGCCGCCATGGCCGCCGACCTGGAGGACATGCGCCAAAGCAGCGGCTCGCCGGTGCAGCCCTCGGCCCACGAGGCGGCGGACCTGGTGAGCTGCCACGCGATCGTCATCGCGGTCCGTACCGCCTTCACCAACACCCGCACCACCGACGTGCGGATGGGCGGCGCTGCGGCCAACGCCCCGGCGATCCGGGCCCTGGGCGAGGTTCTGTGGGGCTACGAAGGCACTGTGCTGGTGGTGACCAACCCCGTCGACCTGATGACCCGGCTGTTCGCCGAGACCTCCCACTGTCCGCGCGTGTTCGGGATCGGCTCGAACCTGGACTCCGCCCGCTACCGGCTGACCCTGGCCCGGCTCCTGCAGGTCGAGGCCGAAGCCGTGGACGGGCACGTGATCGGCGAGCACGGTGAGGGCGCCGTGGTGTGCGCGTCATCGACCACCGTCAACGGCCAGCCCGTCGCCGTCCCCCTTGCGGAGGTACGTGCAGAACTGCGTACCCGGCCCGGCCGGATCAGCGCCGGCGTCGGCCGGACCCGCTCCGGACCCGCCGGGGCGGTGCTGTCCACCCTGCGCAAATCCCTCGGCCTGGCCGACGGCATCGAGGAGCTGACCGCGCCTCACCGCGGCGACTGGCTGGGAATTCCGTTGCGGTTCACCGCCGGGGAGCCCATAGCGTGCCTGCCTGCTCTCGATTCCGGCGAGGACCGTCAGCTGAGCGCTGCCGGTATCAAGCTCCGTACCGCCTACCAGGCGTTACGGCTGTCCTGACCCACCCACTCAACATGGAGAAGACCTTGTGAGTACCCCAACCGCCACCCGGCTGCACGCCGCTGACGCGAGCGTGACCGTCCTGAGCAACACCGCGTCCGTCTCCGACTGGTCCCGCCGCTACTTCGGCCCGTGGTGGAACGCGTTCGAGGTGCCCGCCGAGAGCATCTGCACCGGCCCCCTGGTCGTCGCCGACGTCGACAGCTCCGCCTACGTCGACCTGGCCACGCTGGTGGACGCCTGCCCGCATGAGGAGGTCACCTACGCCAGGGCCAAGACGCTCCTGGCCCGCGACGGGGCCGGCACCATCACCGCGATCTCGCCCGAGGAGGGGCTGGCCTACCGCTCCGAGCCTGAGTCCGGCCGTCTGGCCATCGCCGGACGGGCTGCCGAGCCCGTGGCGCTGGCCGCCGCGCGGATCGCCCGCGAGATGATCCGGGCGACGCTGCTGCGGGAGGGGTGGACGCTGCTGCACTCCTCCGCCGTCGTCCGCGACGGCAAAACGCTGCTGACGTTCGGTTCCAAGGGGGCCGGGAAGACCACGACCGCGCTGCTGCTGGCCTCTCACGGCTTCGAGTTGCTGGCCAACGACCGGGTGTTCGTCCGCCCCGACGGCGGCGGCGAACTGCAGGTGCTGCCGTGGCCGTCGGCGGCTGCCATCGGGCTGGGCCTGCTGGACGCCCTCGGCCTGTACGACGTCGTCCGTGACCGGCTCAAGGCCGGAGAGCACCTGCACCCCACCCAGCACCAGGACGTCACCGACGCCCTTCTCGACGGACGGCGCGAGCCGCTGTGGGAGCCCGGCGGCAAGCGGGAGAAGAAGGTCCAGGTCTTCCCCGACCAGTTCACCACCTGGTTCGGGATGACCCTCGCCACCGGAGGCCGGGCTGCCGGTCTGCTGTTCCCGCGCATCGACCCCGCCGCCGTACCGGCGCTGGTCGACGGGGACCGGGCCCTGGGCGAGGGCGACTTCATGAGCGGCGCCACCGAGGACCGCTACCCGGACATCTTCGGCCTGGCCCAGGGCATCGACGGCGGCGGCAACAAGCTGGCCCGCGCCACCGTCGCCGACCGTCTCGCCCAGCTGCCGCACCACCAAGTGGTCCTGGGCCACGACACCGCGGCCAACGCCGACTTCCTCGCCAAACTCGCCGACCACCTGTAGCCCCGACGCACGACAGCATGTGACGGGCCCCAGCGGATTCCTGCTGGGGCCCGCCGCATGTTCGCCCACCACCTTTGGCGCCGTGTATCAGCGGACGTAGTCGGCCGCGTCGTGGGCTTTGCGGAGCTGGTTGCTGAGCTGGGTCGCGGTGGCCGCCGCCTCTGCGATGCTCTGCCCGGCGGTGGGAGCGTCGGAGTCGCGGGTCATCCGGGGCAGCGCTCCGGCCTGCTGGATGAGGATCTTCGACGCGTCGTCAACCAGTTCCTGCAGCCAGGCGAGGGACTTCGTCAGATCGCGCGGCCGGTCCCATTCCGCCCTGCCCTCGGCCAGGTCCTCCGCCACCGTACGTAAGGACTTGGCGGCGTCCTTGAGCAGGTGCGTCGGATCGTAAGTGCCCACCGGCTTCCCCTCGTTCGTGATCGTCAGATACCCAGGGTGCCCCATCAGACTTCGTCATGGATGGGATTCCGGCCGCCCAGGCGTGGGCTGGCCAGCCGGTTACGGACGCCCCGGGCGCGGCGAGAAGAATCCTTGATCGCTGCTAGGACGCGTCTCCAAATGATCTTTAGTGGTGGATCATGGTCAGGTTGTGATAGCTCTCCATGAACTGTCCGATGCTGAGTGGGAGTTCGTCCGGCCGCTGCTGCCCGCATCCGTCATACGGACTGGGGTGTCTTGTTGAGGTTGCTCTGGGGTTCAGAGTTCGAAGCTGGCGGGTCGGCCGTCGAGTTCGCCGTAGGGCAGAACGACGCGGTCCGGAGCTCGTGATCACGCCAACTGACGCGACTCCGCCCGTTGCACAAGGCCGTGGCCCTATCGTGCGGGTACGTGGATGAAGACGATCTGCCGCGGTCTCGCCGAGCTGAAGATGAAACCCGAGGCGAGACCGGGATGAGCAGAGCAGAAGGGGGAATGGGTGTCCGCCCCGCCGTCGCTCGGGCCTGTCGCACGCCTGCGGGAACATAACGAACGGGTCCTGAAGCTGCGTCAGCACATCCGGGAGGTGAACCTCCGGCAGCGCCTGATGCACGGCTTCGGTGCTGGTGTCGTGCTCTGTGTGCTCGGCGTCGCCGTCCCTACAGCGCTGACGTGGCGGCGCTTCGACATGGCACCCTTCAACACGGTGCTCATTCTCCTGGGCGTTGTATTTGTTGTTGGGTTCTTTGCGTCCTCATGGATAGAAACAGTCAGACACGAAGGCCCACGGCCTGGGACCTCTGGGGGTCGGCTGACTCGCGAGGAGCTGGAGCTGAGTCTCGAGATCGCAATCGAGAACCGGCTCATCGACGCGACCCCGCTAGACATCCCCATCCGCAACAGGCAGTTCGCCTACAGCGAGTCCATACCCGAGGAACTGGATCAACTCCGCAAAGAGAGCCACCGTTACCGTCGGCGGCACAACTTCTTCCAGCTCCTGATCATCATCGGTTCGATCGCTAACGCTGGGGCGCAGTCCTTCAGTGACACCACCGAGCCACTCAAATCGATCATCATCGGCCTGACCATGCTGGTCGCCGTCTGCGCGGGCATCACCGGGTACTACAAGTTCCGCGAACGCAGCTTCAACCTGCAACAGACGGCGGACTCGATCGAAGAACACGCCAACGCTTTCCACCTCGCTCTGCCGCCCTACGACAGCGCCGACCCTGCGGCCAACCTTGCACTCCTCACTGCCAAGGTCGAAACCCTCCGGGTGGAACAAAGACGCCGAGAACAACAACTTGACCAACCGCCGGAAACGCGCGACCCGTCCGGCTGATCCCCAGCCTCAGCAAAGCCCACCAGGGAAGGCCATCGAACGGTGTCGGCGGCCAGCCTAGGCAGCTTGTCGGTGTTGTCGCTTGGCGGCACTGCCACGTGAGAACCTCTCGCCGCACCAGGCGAAAGCCCAAGTACGGCCAGAAGGAGGGCCCGCCCGACGCGCCGAGACCACGCTCCCCCGCACTCGGCCCCGCGGCTCCACGTCACCCGAGCGAGCAACACCGGGGCCGACCATCTGACTTACCGCACGTGCGAGTGAGCCGACGGCGGAGCGCCGGACCGTCAATACGCAATGCGGCTACGAAGATCACTGACAGTTCGTGATCTTCGAAGGGAAGCGCCTTGCGCCTCACCCCCACCGCTCTGACCGCCGCCGTCGCCCTCGCCGCACTCGGTTCGCTGATCGCCCCCACCGCCTACGCCTCCGCAGCCGAGCCTGGGGACACCGTGGCCATGCCTGTACGCGACGCCCTCAAGGCCCTGCCGATCAGGAGCGAGGACCGCACTGGCTACCAGCGCAGCAAGTTCCGCCACTGGGTCGATGCCGATCGCGACTCATGCAACACGCGGCAGGAAGTGCTTCTCGAAGAAGCAGTCACTGCCCCGGAACACGGTGTGAACTGTGCGCTGACCGGGGGGTCTTGGTACTCCCCATACGACGACAAGTACTTCACCGACGCCCGCGCACTCGACATCGACCACCTCGTTCCGCTTGCCGAAGCCTGGGACTCGGGAGCTTCCGCCTGGAGCGCGGCCGAGCGGCAGGAGTACGCCAACGACTTGGACGACAGCAGAGCGTTGATCGCGGTCTCCGCGACCAGCAACCGCAGCAAAGCCGATCAAGACCCTTCGACCTGGCAGCCGCCCGCAGAAGGCTACCGCTGCCAGTACGCCACGGACTGGGTGGCGGACAAGACCAGGTGGCGCCTCTCCATCGATCGCACCGAGGAAGCCGCACTCTCCGAAACATTGAGCCACTGCCCAGACGTGCCGGTGGAAGTCACACTCGCGCGGTAGCTCCAGGCATGCCGGGCCCCTTGCCCAACAAGGCAAGGGGCCTCGGAACGCACCGAATTACTCCTCGATGTTCGACTTTGGTCCTTCCTGACGCTGGAGCGCGTACGGCACGAGGCCACAGAACCGTGGCACCGCGGGAATTGTGCGCACTGATGCATCCGGTCAGTTCAACGGCCACCGCAGCTAGTGGGTGGCCAAGGGCTCCGATTCGGCGTCGGAGCCGTTGTAGCGCCGCCAGCCCATCTTCGGCACGGTGGACATCAGGACAGTCCGCACACTGCTCATCCCGGTGTCCCAGTCGATCTCCTGGCCTTTGTGGTCCTTCTCCGGCCAGAGCTCTTGCGGGATCACGGGCTGCGCCTCGCCGTCGGTGTCCACGATCCACGCGATGACGGGGATGGGCCACACGGCTTGCGGGGCCTCTTTCTCCTGAGCCAGGCACCACTCCTGTACCCACCCCTGGCCCGGCACGACTCCGACCTGCTGGGCGCAGCTCCGGAGGCTGACGAAGCCCTCGACGGAGCACGCGTCCCGCAGCCGTTTGTTGTGCACGACTTGCGGCTCGCCCTCGGGACTCCACGACTGCACCAGCCGGTCCACCAGGCGACCGTTCTCCCCCTTGTACGTCGCCTTGTAACCGGTTGGGCTGATCTGGTCGGCCACCGTTCCCCTCCCACGCTCACGCCCTCGCACCGAGTGAAGGCTCGGGGAACATCATGTCCACGCTCGGACGACCGCTACGCCCGTACGCCAGATCCGGCCGGTTCCCGACCTGCGGCGAAGCGAGAAGCCGCAAGCCCCATCAGCAGTCCTGAGGCGGCGGAATCGGCCGGAACGGGGGGGGAGATGATCGGCCTGCGTGGCCTGTCGCCGCAGGTCAGAACCTGTACGGCGGCCTGTCGGCGGCCTGCCGGGAACGTACCAGTCCGGCAGGCCGCGGGGCAGGTCAGGAAAAGGCGTCCAGAGCCCGGTTCACGTCGGCCAGGCGGTAGCCGGTCGGCTCGCCGGGCAGGTTGCGCAGCCGGGTCGACGACAGGTCGACGCCGGCCTCCGTGAGGGCCTTGCGCAGGTTGCGGCCGATCATGGCCAGCCGGTCGTCGCGGGCGTCCCATTTCCCCCACCGGGCGGGGTCGTCGGCGTTCAGGTGGTCGGCGAGCTGGGCCACCGTCAGGGCCTCGGGGTTGCCTTCGGCGCGGAACGCTTCCCGGACGGTGAGCAGGATGCCGGGTACGGGCTCGGGGCTGGTGTCGGTGGTGCACAGGTCCACCAGGTCCCGGTACTGGTTGATCAGTCCGGCCTCGGTGAGGGTGTGGGTGAGGTCGGGCAGTCCGGCGGCGGCGCGTTCGGCACCGACCGTGTTCGCGTATGCGTCGGTGACCTCGCGGACCTGGTAGCGGATGGGCCGGTTGGGCATGCCCGGCAGGCCCTGTGCGTAGATCTGTCCGGCGTCGTTGACCTCGGTGTGGGTGGCGGCCTGGATGAGGTCGGCACGGTAGCCCTCGGCGACGGCGCCGCCACCGAGCAGTTCGGTCACATCGACGCGGCGGCAGGCGCCGAGCAGTTTGGCGGACAGCTTGGGGCCGATGGCCTGGCTGAGGTAGTCCTTGGTGCCGAACTGGCTTCCGGCGTAGAACCAGATGGCCTCCTTGCGGCCGAGCAGGAGCCCGCGGATGAGCAGGGCCTTGTTCTCGTCGCTGAGCTGGGGCCACTCGTCGACGAACACGCAGATCGCCGGGTGCTCCGGCGAGACGCGCCACTTGTTGCCCCAGCCGTAGCGGGCGCGCTGGCGGGCGCGGGCCGAGCACCACTTCAGGAGGAACTGCAGGACGGCGTTGATCTGCTTGTCGTCCATGCAGGCGCTGAGCGTGATGGCCGGCCCCAGGGCTCCGACGCCGGTCCCGGCCGGGTCCAGGTTGAATGCGACGGCGTCGCGGCAGGCGGTGACGACCTCGGCCAGGGCGAGCATGACGCCGGACTTGCCGCCGCCGGAGTCGGCGACCATCAGCAGCATGAGCCCGGCGAGGCTGAAGACGAGCGGGGTGCCGTCCATGGCCACCCCGAGGTCGGCGGTGTCCACGACGGACTTCGACAGCGGCGGCCGGTACGGCAGCGGGCCGACCACCTCCGGCGAGAACGGGTTACGCAGGATCGCGCGGACGAACGCGCTGTCCCCGGCCTCCGGGTCGCCTTCGACCAGCAGGCCGTTGCGCCGCAACCGCAGCCGGGTGATGAGTCCCTTGTAGGTGTCGTCGCGGTTGAGCTCGTCCGGGCTGCCGGTGTCGAACTGGATGTAGAACGACCAGCCCCAGGGTTCCTCGGCGGTCTTGACGACCTCGGCCAGGTCCCCGCCCTCGTCGCGGATGGCCGCCGCGAGGACGGCGGCGGCCATCCGCTCGGAACGGGCCTCGCGCAGCGACCGCACCGGCGTCTCGTCGTCGTCCAGGCCGTCGTCGGTGCTCTCCTCGTCGTCCGCCATGGTCGGCTCCGTGTGGCCCTGACGGGGGGATGGTTCTTCGAGGTGGTAGTCGGCGGGCGGGTCGAGTTCCGGGATCTGCAGGTCGGCGGGGACGGTGCGGGCGGTGAGCGGGACGGGATGGCGGGTGAGCCACCATCCGGCGCCCAGCAGGGCGGGGCCGGTGACCACGGCGGTGACCGGTGCCATGACGGTGACGGTGGCCAGCACGCCGAGGGCGGGCACCACCACGAACGTGAACCGCACGGCGCCCTGGGTGCCTCGCCACCGGTCGATCTGCTCAGGCGTGGGCTGGTCCGGGCGGAACGGCATCGCGTGCAGGACGACCAGGCCGTTGCGGCGGCGGTCGGCCTCGGCTCCCAGGTCCCGCAGCCGCGACTTCTCCGGGCTGCTCAGCCCGTCGTCCACGGCCTTGTTCACCAGCTTGTTCATCCGTTTCAGGGTGTGGTCCCGGGCGTCGCGGGCTTCGTCGCGGCGCTCGGTGTAGTGGTCGTACTGCTTCTTGACGATGCGGCGGCGGATCTCGTCGCGGCTCATGTAGCGCACGGCGGCCCAGTGGACGGTCAGGGCCCACACGTGCCGGACGCCGGGCAGGGTGTGGCCTGCGATGACGCGGGCGGCGGTGGCGGCGGCGTGGGCGATCCGGTGGGCGGCCTGGCGGCGTCCCCGGCCACAGGCCCGGGTGTCGCCGCCCTCGGCCCCGGGAGCGTCGGCCCGCTCTCCGTCTGCGTGGGAGCCGGGTTCGTCGTCGACGAACTCGCCCTCGTACACGATGACGTCGGGCAGCAGCTCGCTCTCGTCGTGGTGGTCGGTCATGGTCGTGCTCCAGAGAGGTTGCGGCAGGCAGGGGGGCGGGGGCGCCCGCGGCCGAGGGCCGGCCGCGGGCGCGGGGCGGGAGTTACCCGCCGAAGATCCACAGGCCGACGTTGTTGCCGGTCAGGGTGGCGGCGCCGACGACGACGCCCATGAAGCCGAGGGTGGTGCCGTAGCAGACGGCGACCAGCGAGCCGCCGGCCATTTCCTTCCAGTCCTTCGGCTTGCCACGGGCGGCGAAGAGCTTGATGACGTACCAGGTCAGGCCGCACAGGCCGATGCCGGCGCCTCCAGCGGAGACCGGGGTGACGGTCGAACGCGGCGGGTTCGGGGTGGCCTTGGCGCCGGCGACGCCTTCTGCGGCCCGCTCACCGGCGACATTCATGCCGTGCCGCAGGGCCCCGGCGATCTCGCCGAGGATGCCGGTGGAGTTGACGGTGACCAGCAGCATGAAGAAGAAGACCAGCGCGAACGTCTTCTTGTTCTTGAGGATCTTGTACTTGAACCCGGCGACCACCGCGACGGTGGCCATCGCGCCGAACAGCAGGGCGCCGAAGGAGGCGTTGGCGGTGGTGTTGTCGAAAATGTTCACGGTCAGGCTCCGGTGAGGGTGTGGACGATGGCGTCCCAGGAGACGATCAGGACGCCGCAGACAGCGGCCCAGATCGCAGGGCGGGTGAGGATCCAGCCGAGGCCGGAGCGGGCGAACTTCCACAAAGCCCGGCTGACGGCGGTCGCCACGGACAGGCACAGGCGGCACAGGTCGCCGAGCAAGCCCCCGGCACAGCTTCCGAGCCAGAGGGATCCGGCCACGCACAGCACCACCCCGGCCGGGGCGAAGACGGCATAGGCGACGCCGCCGGCGCTCAGGGCATTCGCGACCCAGCGGGCGGGGGTGGTGCCGTCAATGGGCACCAGCGTGGCCAGGCCGATGCACAGCAGGTTCCGCTTGATCTGCAGGCGCCCCCAGTCCACGGGGTTGCCGTCGGCGTCGAAGCGGTTGGTGCGCTCGATGACCAAGGCGGCCATGTCGGCCCAGCCGAAGCCGAACAGCCCGGAGATGGCGCTCTCCACCCCGCGGCTGGCGACCTCGGTGACGTCCCACCCGATCGGGGCCGGGTCGGTCGGCGGAGGAGGAGGAGGCGGCTGATGACCGGTCACCGCGCACTTGTCGGCCGCGTCGTTGGCCACCCCGCACCCGGTGCGGACCGGGCAGCCCGAGCAGCATCCGCCGGTGCCTCCCGCCAGCGGGTCCTGCGGTTCCTTGCGCAGCCACCACGGCTCGCTCTGGTCAGTCCCGTCCGGGCTGGTCGTCTTGTGCGGACCGGGCATCACCGGTCACCTCCGGGTGTCTCACCGAGGGCGGCCAGCAGCGCGGCACGGACGTCCAGTTCGTCGGCGCTGCGCTGGTCGCACGCGTCACTGTCGGCGTCGCCGGAGCCGTCGTCGGCGGTCCTGGCCGTCCGGGGCAGGAGGATCACCACCAGGTCGAGGTGGATGTCGTCGCGGTGGGTGCGGCGAAGGCGCCACCACCGGAGGATGCGCGAGAGCATGGGGATTCCTCTTCCGAGAGGGGCGCGGGGCCGGTCGCTGTAGGAGGTGGAGCGGCCCCGCGCGCTGGAGGGGGAGAGCACGGGCGGGAGTACTCACCGGCCTATTCGTGCTCACGTTCGATTCTGGTGGGTGGGGTGATGTTTTACCAGCCGTTTCGGTTCACGGGGTCGGCGGCCTGAGCCGTCCGAGGGCTTCCAGGGCGGCCTTGGCGCGCTTGTCGTCGCAGCCGACCTGGCGGGCGGTGTAGCGGGCGGAGAGCAGGGGCTCGTCCGGGTCCAAGGCCCGTACGCGCTCAAGGAGTTCGTCGTCCGTCAGCGTCGGGCGCCGGGTGCGGCCGGCCTTCGCCACCGCCGCCTTCGCGCTCGTCCTGCGCTTGGTGGCCGCCGCCGTCCGGGCGGGCTTACGCGCATGCTCGGCTGCTGGCTCGGGGGCTCCCGGCGGTGCCGGTTCGGCCTCCGGCTCCGGCTCCTTACCGGCGGCGGCGGGCGGTCCGGCGGGTGCAGGTGCGGCGGCGCTTACGGGCGTCTGCTGCGGTGCGGGTACGGCGTCGGAACGGGCGCCGTCACTCTGGTGGTCGGGGGCCGGTGCGGGCGCGGGTACCGGCGCGGGTTCGGGTGCGGTCCCGGGGCTCTTACCGGTGGGGCGGGCAGCGCGTTCGTATCCGGCGGGCCGGCCGGGCACGGCGACCGGTCCGGGCGCCGCTTCGGCCTCCGGCTCCGCCTGCTGGCCCGCTGCGGCGGTCGCCTCGCCGCGTGCGGGTACCGGGGTGTTCACCGGCGTCTGCGGCGTTGCGGGTACGGCGTCGTCGTCGGGGTGGCCGTGGAGGTTGTGGGGTGCGGGTACCGGCGCCTGCTGCGGCGCCGGTGCGGCACCGGTCCCGGCGCTGTGCTCGGTACCGGCGGGGAGTGCGGGGACGGGGTCGGGGGTGGCGATGCTGAGGGCGTCGGCGGCGTAGTCGTCGAACGTCTCCTCGCGCTCCAGCTCGACCACGGGGGCCGGGGTCGAGTCGGCCGGTGCGGAGGCCGGGGCGAGGGGGACGCCGAACTTGGTGAGGCGGAGCGGGAGGAGCTTGTCCATGGGGGCCTTGCGGCGCCAGCCGCGGCCGTAGTCGGCCCGGAGCCGTGCCCGGTAGATCAGGCGGTCGGCCTCCAGGCTGAGGGCCTGGCGGTAGTCGCCGATCTCCCAGAGCTTCATCCGCCGCCACACGGAGAAGGTGGCGATGGGAGCCAGCAGCCAGCGGGCCAGGCGTACGGACTCCATGTGCCGGTTGGCGGTGAGGTCGGCGATCCGGCCGACAGCGTGCCGGGCGGCCTCGATGATCACCACGAAGAGGACCGGGATGGTGGCGTGCATCCCGGTGCCGACCGGGTCCGGCCACGCGGTGGCCGCGTTGAAGGCGATGGTGGCGCCGGTCAGCAGCCAGGCGCCGTGCCGCAGCAGCGGGAACGGCATCCGCAACCAGGTGAACAGCAGGTCCAGGGCGAGCAGGACGACGATCCCGGCGTCGATGCCGACCGGAAAAACGGTGGCGATCTCGCCGAAACCTTTGGCCTCGGCGAGGTTGCGGACGGCGGCGTATGAGCCGACGAAGCCGATCCCGGCCACGGCGAGAGTGCCGAGGCCGATGACCGCGCCGACGGCGAGGGCGGCCTTGCGGCGGGCGCCGGTCAGTTCGGACAGGGCGGCCCGCCCGGCGGCCGAAGCCGCCGGGACGGACGCGGGGGAACTGGGTGCGTGGGTGGTGGTGTTCACCGGGTCGTGTCTCCTGCGGTGGTCCAGGTGCCGGCGAGTCGGCCGGCGGCTTCTTCGGCGGCGGCCGGGTCGAGGGCTTCGGTGATGCGGGCGGCGGTCTGCTGGGCGGCGGTGGCGCCGTGGCGGGCGGTTTCGGCCTCGGCGACGTGGTGCTGCCAGGCGCGGGCGGGGCGAGGGGTCATCAGCCGCGCCCGTCCTGGCGGCGGCGCTCGGCGTCGGCCCACTTCCAGCCGGCGCGGTCGGCGCGCTCGGCGCCGCCGCGGTGGTGCCGCTCACGGCGGCGGGCGGAGCGGACGGCCTCGCGGCGGACGGCCTTGTCCGACGCGCTCTCCTTGCCGCTGTACTTGTCGGCGGCCAGCTGGCGGTCGTTGCCGCCGCTCAGCCATGAGAACGACAGCGCCATCACGCACCTCCGGCGGTCAGCGCGGTGAGGTGGATGGTGGCGCTGCCGCAGAAGCCGGTGGCCTCCAGGTAGGCGCCGGTCGGCCGCAGCCCGGGGGCGTTGATGGCCCGGGCCAGAGAGGTGATGAGGTCGGCGGGCAGGGGCTGGGCAACGTGCACGGCGACGTCGGCCTGCAGGGGGGCGGCGTCGCTGATCAGGTCCATCAGGTGGGCGACCAGGTCGGCGTCGTCCAGCGCGGGGCCGGAATCCGGGACGGGCGGTACGGCGGTGGGGATGGTGGCGACCACCATCCGGGCCAGCCCGGCCCGCAGGTACAGCAGAGCGTGCACCAGGCCGTCGGTGTCCATCTCGTCGAGCGGAAGGCCGATCAGCCAGGCCAGCAGATCGCGGCCGGATTCGACGGCCTCGACGCGGCGGGCGGCCGGGGTGGTGGCGGACAGGCCGTTCCAGGCCAGCCGCAGGTACTCGTCCAGGGAGGGGAGGTCGGGTTGCGGCAGACGGCTGACGGTTGTCTGGCGTTCGGTCAGCTCGCGGCCGGGAGTCGAAATAGGCTGGGACACAGCTCGTCTCCTCGTTGCATGAGGAACGGGTCAGGCCCTCGACCGGCGGTTGCATCGCTGTGGTCGGGGGCCGCTGCCGTTGTTCGGGCATCACGGGCACCACCCCCTCAGAAATTCCCTCGGGGGATTGGCGCTCCCTCAGTAAAGCCCCATCCCCCTCGTGGGGTCAATAGATCCCCTCGGGGGATTGCTTGGGGTGACGAGGGGGCCTAATGTCTCCCTCATGAAGAAGCCCGATCCCCTCGCCAACGCCGAGTTCCGGCGTGTGGCGCAGGCCATCCGCGGCCGCATCCGCGATGGCACCTACCAGCCGGGGCAGCGTCTGCCTGCGGCCCCGGCCCTGGCTCAGGAGCTGGACAGCAACCGCAGCGCCGTGGAACGCGCGGTGCGGGTGGTGGCCGCTGAGGGCCTGCTGACCACGCGGCAGGGGTCGGGCGCGTACGTGTCCCGGATCATCCAGACGATCACCCGCGACGGCACCGCCCGCTACCAGAAGGCCAAGCGCGAGGAGGCCAGCGGGCCCGACGGCGCCCCGGCCCGCGGCGCGTTCGAGGCCGAGCTGCGGCGGATGGGCCTGGTGCCTCGCAACGTGCCCAGCGTGCGGCGCGAAGTCCCGCCGGCGGAGGTCGCCGAGATCCTGGGCGTCTCGGCGGACGAGGTGAGCGTCGTGGTCCGGGACCGGCGGATGTACGCCGCCCCGGCCGAGGCGGCACACAACGACCTCGGCACTCCGGTACAGATCGCGACCACGTACATTCCGCTGGACATCGCCGGGGGGACGGTCCTGGAGGACCACGACACCGGCGCCGGCGGCATGATCAGCCGACTCGCCGAGATGGGCCACGAACAGACCAGGATCAGCGAGCGGATCAGGACCCGCACCCCGACCCCGGAGGAGGCGGAGTTCCTGACGCTCGACCTGGACAACCGTGTCTACCAGCTCACCCACATCGCCTGGACCGCTGCGGGCCGGGCAGTAGAGGTGACGCTCCACATCCTTCCGGCCAGCCTGTGGGAACTCAGCTACAGCTGGGACATCGACAGCTGACCGGATCGCCTCCGGCCAGCCGGAGGCAGGCCGGGCCCCGCCCGGTGCCGCGCTTCAGCAAGAGGAGCGCGACCAGCGCCGGGGAGGCAACTGCGGCCCGACACCATTTGAGCCACCACGCTTCGGCGCGGTGAATGGTGAGTACCGAGTCGAGAACCACCGAGTCTCAAGGAGAACGGCACATGCCGAGCACCACTACCAGCGGCGGCGCGATCCTGCGCGACGCCACCGACCGCTACCGAAGGGCCAGCCGGGAAGAAGCCGGCGCCCACGGTGCGTACGACGCCGAGACCAAGCGGGCCGGTGGCGCCCCCCGCTCCGAGGTCGACGTCCGCCGGGACGCCGCTCCGGCCGACGTCGCCGCCGTTCTGGGCATCGAGCCCGGCACCACGGTGGCCGTGCGGGCCCGCAAGATGTTCAAGGACGACGAGCTCGTGCAGCTGGCCGACACCTTCGTCCCCACCGACGTGGCCGAGGCCGCAGGCATCGAGCAGCTGGACACCGGCGTCGGCGGAATCATCAGCCGCATGGCCGAGGCGGGCTTCGCCCAGGCCGAGGTCACCGAGGACGTCACCCAGATCGCGGCCGACGCCGACCAGGCAGCCGCCCTCGGGGTCGACGCGGGCACGCTGCTGCTGCAGATCACACACGTCGGGCGTACGGCCGAGGGCCGCGCGGTGGAGGTCACCAAGCACGTCCTGGGCCCGAATTGGACCCTGCGTTTCTCTGTTCCCGTCGCCTGAGCGAGTGGCCCACGCCACTACGCCCGCGGCTCCTCGGCTGCTACCGGGGAATCGCAGGGGGCGGGTGCACAGACAAAGAAACGTGCACACCAACTGAACACCAAAGAAGCGGGCCCCCATCCTCGACAGATTCGGGCCCGCTTCTCGTGAAATAACGGCGCTGCAACACCATCGCGAACCTGTTGCGGGACGGCAGGCTGCTACCCGCCGTCCCGCGCCGCGATGGGCTTGCCTCGCCGGGAGAGCGCCATGCCCAGCCAGGAAGAACCTGCCCGCGCCCCACGCTTCCGCTCCAACGGTAGCAACCGCCAACCGGCCGTCCGTACCGCTCTGCCTCGTGGTCACACAGCCTTGCCACCGACCGCCCGGAGATGACTGCCCATCTTCGGGGCGACCAGGTCGGCCAACGCGTTTACCGAATCCTGGAGTTCAGAGACTTCCCGAATCATTTCCTCATCAGCGATGTCCGCTAGGGGGACCTCACTCACCGAAGCGATGCTCTTGAAGGTGCTCATCAGCACCTTCCGCACACGCGCTCGCTGCTCATCTGCCTGGGACTTCGGGTCAGCCTCGATGGTCGCCTCGATGAGCCGCTGGACTCCCTCATACGCTTCAGCGACTGCTTCGGGTGTGGCTTGGGGGTCCTGGGCCACGGCGAGATGTTCGACGGCCTTGGCCTTAACCTCTTCGGGAAGTTCAACGACCCGGCCGGCGGCAGTCTTAGCCTTCCCGCCCTCGGCGACATGGCGTACGTACTCGGTTCGCTCAGCACGGCGGCTCTCGTTCGCCACGACCTTCTTCAGCTCGGGATCCGAGGCAACCGTGCGAGCCAGGTTCGCTCGCAGGTCCACATCGTCCTCCATACGATCCACCAGCGCCTTGCGGGCAGCATCAGCTGTCTTGGCATCGCCAAGGATGGCGGTCCGCAGCGCAGCGGGATTGTGTGCCACCTTCACGGCCTCGGTGTAGCTGGTGCCTGCCGCCTCCGCCTGCTGTGCGATGCTCTCGCGCCTGCCAGTGGTTTGCTCGAACCTCGTGAAGTACTCCCCCCAGAGTTCGGCAGCGGGGAGTTCGACATCGAGGCCCGGGACAAGCTGATCAAATGCAGGGACCACTCCGGCCGTCGCTGCACGTTCCCATGCCCGGTAGAAGCGCATGACTCGTGGCGCGCTGGTACCAGCCAGGACAGCGAACCTGTTGGCCGACACCTTCCCTTGATCATCCTGACCGGTGCGCTCGTTGCGATCAGAATGATCTTGCTTGTCCCGGTACCCGCCAGTACTGGCACCCGGCCTGACGCTGCGCGCGACCATCAAGCCGAAGGTCCAGCCACCTGATCGGGCATAGGCACCGAAGTGCCGGGCGTCGCGGGCAACCGGGCCCTCCTCGGGGTCCGCACCAAGAAGCCGCCCCACCTCCGCGCGCATCGTGTCCATCTGCTCCCGGATGCGCGCAACGCCCTCATGAGGATGGCGGATCTGGAGCAGGATGCGCACGTTCTCGGTTTTGGCTCCCAGACCAAAGGGTGGTTTGGCCTCGATGAACTCGGCGAATTCCGTGAATGGTTCGTCCTTGTTGACGCCGGAGGGGACCTTCTGCCACGTCCCGTCCGTCACCACCGCGGCAAGCAGTTCCAGGAACCCAACCGGCGTGCCACCATTGCGCTCCAAAGACTCCCGGAGCTGGTAGACCTGCTGCTGCTCGTCGGTGAGGTAGTTGTTCGAATCGATGCGGACGGTCATGGTCCTCTCCTACTGAAGGGCAAGAGCAGCGCGGAACCGCCTGCTGGCCTTCTCCACGGTATTGGCTTCTCCGGCGGCACAAGACACTTCGTTCACGCGCGCCGTCGCCTTCATCACCGCGTCCTGGTAGCCGGAGGACCCCGGCTTCACTCCGCTGCGGTACAGGTACTGGTTGATCGCCTCGGAAGTCTTGGCGTTGAAGTCGGCGATCTCCTGGCGCTCCGTCTTCGGGGCTCCGGCGACGGCTTCCGCGTCGGATTGAGGGCGCGGTGCCGGGACAGGGGGGTTCTGCTTGAGCATGACGCCGGCCAGCTCGATGGCCCGCTTCAGCGTGGTCACGGTTTCGGCCGAGTCGACGGCGCGCTTGATGTGCTCGACCATCAGCGTCTCGTCCGCGTCCATGTCCACTTCGTTGCTGGCTGCCCTGGTGTCCGTGGCGACGGCGGATTCGATGAACGAGAGTTCTTCCTGAACCGGCTCGCTTCCTTCGGACTTCTCCTGTTCCTCGCGCTCCTCGAAGATCTTCACGCCTTCGTCGTTCTGTTCGCGCAGCAGATCCAGGAAGCCCTGCATCTTCGGGTCGTCCGGCGCAACGATCACGCACGATTGCTCACGCGGCGGCATGTCCTTCCAGACACGCAGGCCTCGGCCGACGAGCTGGCTCAGGTGGCCGCCGTCACGATAGTTCGTGAGGATGCCGACCACGGTGATTTGTGGGCAGTCATACCCGATGAACGCCATCCTGACGGTCACGAGAAGGTCCATCTGCTTGACCTTGAAGTCGGCCAGCTCTTGCGGGGCGTTGGCGTCCGAGGACACTGCGAGGGCTACGCGGAGGTCCGGGTAGCGCTGCTGAAGGTACTTCTGGACCTTCTTGGCGTCGGCCTGCTGCATGCATGAGATCAGTCCGCGGTACGCAGTATTGAACTTCTGCTTGTCCCGGACGGCCCTCACCACGTCGTCGACAAGGGGCTTCCAAACCTTCTCGTCCCGTAGGACAGGAATCAGTTCGCTGCCGTCGTCTGACAGGTTGTATTCGAGGAGGGTGTCACCGGCACCCGTGTCCGGGGCTCCGAGGGTGCGCTTGGCCACCCGCGCATTGGTGCGCTGCATCTCGAACTTCCGGAGGTAGCCTTCCGCGATGCCGTTGGCGTAGCTGGCCTCTGCATGGTGGATGAGCACCCGGCGCCGGGGGTTGGTCAGGTGCGGCTCGTAGTCGGCCAGGATGAGGGGCTGGTTGTCCGCCCGGTTGGGTGTGCCCGTCAGCAGCAGTGCGTGGCGCGAGAACTCATGCATCTGTTTGATGAGTTCTCCGGCCTTCGTGCCGCCGCCCTCTTCGTCCTTCGAGTCGCCGCAGAATTGCGCTTCATCGGCCACGAGGAGAAAGCGCCCCTCGTGCCGGCGTGCCCATTCCAGGAATACCGATGCGTTGGTGACCAGGGCGCTGTACGTCGAGACGAAGCCGCTTCCCGGCTCGCTCAGTGGCGTCAGCGGCTTCTCTTTGACCTTGTGGCGGATCTTGCCGAGGCGCTTGGTGGCATCGAACAGTGTGCACAGGCCGTGCATGCTGCCGGTGCGCTGGTACATCCAGCCCGTTTCGCACTGCTCGGCGAGGGAGACACGGGGGACGAAGATGGCCACGTGGTCGATCAGGTCCGCACGGAACAGACGAGTGCCCGTTCCCTGGTAGGCGAGGGTCTTTCCCGATCCCGGGGAAGCGAGGACGACCGTCAGCTTCTCGTTGGCGTGGATGCGATCGAAGACCTGGTCGCTCACTTCCCGCTGGAACGGCCGCGGGTCGAACTCGTCGGTGTAATGCACCTGACGTCCTTTTCTCCTGTTGCACAGCTCGCACAGAGCCTGCCCGTTTTCGATCTCGGTCCGGCCGCCATCCGCCCAGGGGACCATGTGATCGGCTTGCCATCCGTCGCCCAGGGCAGCGCTGCACCGCTGGCACCGCCCCTCGGCGAGGTCGAACAGGATGTTGCGCTGGGACTGGCTGAAGAGTCTCTGCGGATCGCGCTCGACCACGTACCCCTACCTTCCGTATGGAGTAACGGACCTGACGGTTCGAAGGATATCGGCGGGGTCTGACAGTCCCCGGCCGTTAGCAAGAAGTCGAGCCTGTCGACACCGCAGGACTGCAGCCCTACAGCGCAGGAGCGCGTTGAGGCCCGCGCCGAAGAAGTGACACGGCCGCGAGACTGCGGGGGCGGTCAGGCCATGAGGCAGCACACGAAAACCCGGGGCACAGCCCCTGGCACATGACGCGGAACGCAAGACCCCACAGCGAAGTCCGGGAGGTCCGACTTTGCCGGTCGGCCCGCCGCCGGAGCCGCATCCGAAATGGCCGATCCAGGGTTGTCCGTTGTCCGCACAGCTAACGCCACCGCTTCGTAGGCACAGCCACACCCAACTGGACCTGCGGCAACGCGGCCTGGCGAGCCCTCAGCAAGTCGTCTAGACGATTCCCCGAGGGGATCACTTGACCCACACGGGGGAACCCTCTTTACTGGGGAAGCACCGATTCCCCGGGGGGATTTACACCTCGGGTGACGTTGACTGGCATGCCCTCATCCGGGCCGGTCAGAGTGACGTAGTGCCCGAGACGGCCGACGAGTTTGGCGACGAGACGGCCGTCCCGGGCCCCGCATCCCGCTTCACGAGACAGGGAGAGCTCCATCATGCCCGAGCATCGGAGGAGTCCGGCACGGCTTGCCACCGAGGCAGCCGACCGGATCCGCTCGTTCAACCACGGCACCCAAGACGCCGCCGCCTACCCCTACCCGGGCGATGTCGACGACGCCGTCCAGGCCCTGGTCCTGCTCGCCGTCCGGCTGCCGCAGGCCATCGAGCAGACCGGCGGCGCCCTGGCCCGCATGCACCGGGCCGGGAACGTCCGCCTGGACGTCATGGGCGACGCGGTGCCGCTGGACGAGCACATGGACGCGTCGGCCCAGGTCACCGCCGAGGCGGCCCGGGCCGCGTCGGCTCTGGAGGCCGCGCTGAAGAAGCTCGGCGCCCGCACCTGCCGCCTGGCCTGGTCTGAGCCTGCGGACTCGGTCGCGTGAGCTACGACGACGACTGGTATACGCCCCACCTCGACGGGCCCGAGTGGGTCGCTCCGCAGCCCGCCGACTGCCCCGGCTGCCCCTGTCACACCGCCCGGGTCTGCCAGGACAAGCTGTGGCAACGGGCCTCGCCGCAGCACAAGGGCTGCCCGTGCGAGGCTGCGGCCGTCGCCGCCGACACCACGCACGCCACGCGCACAGTGGCCATCACCGTCGCGGGCATCGCCCGCACCGTGACCGCCCAGGCCCCCACCGTGGGCATCGGCGCCGGCCTGCTCCTCACCCCGCCGCTGTTCGCCGCCACCGGCGGCCACCTCGACGCTCCCGCGGCGGTACCGATGGTGCTGACTGCGGCGGCCGAGGACACCCCGGCCGAGCTGATCGCCGTCGACGAGCACGGCACACGCTGGCAGATCCGGCTGACCGCCTCCTGGGGCGGCGCCGAGGTCACCATCCAGGACTGGCACGCCAACTAGCGCACCGCCAGCACCAGTTCCCATCTTCTCCTTCTTCCTCGCTACCCCCGTCCCTGGCCCCGGCCCCCGCCTCGTCGGCGGCCTGTGCGGCCGGGCGGCAGCCCCTACCCCTGCGGCCCCAGCGGCCGTACAGGAAGGCATCGACATGTCCAGCAACGACTCCTCGGGCATCAGCCGCGACGAGACCCTGATCTTCACCGTGTCCCAGGACGGCCGCTCCCGCATCTACGACTTCGCCGATCTGCCCTGCCCCGAGCTCCACCGCTACTTCGCCGAGGGGTTCCGCGGCGTGATCCGGGGTGGCCGGGTGCTGACCGTCCCCACCACCGATGCGTACTGGGCGACGATGCGGCGGTTCCTGGGGTTCCTGGACTCCTTCAACGCGGCTCCCGCGTCCCTGGCTGAGCTGAAGCGCACGCACCTGCATGAGTACACGGCCAACCAGCGCGGTGCCCGCAGCGCCGAGAGCGTCGGCCTCGACCTGCAGCGGCTGTGCCGGGTACTGGGCGAGACCCCCTACGGGGTCCTCGACCCTTCCGTCGGCGAGTTCGTCAAGCGCCCCGCCCGGCTGGCTCCGCGCCGCTCTGCACTGAGCACCACGCCCGTCTACTCGGTCACGGAGTTCGCCGCTCTGCTGGAGGCCGCCCGCAAGGACGTGGCCGCCATCCAGCGGCGGATCGCCGCGTGCGAACAGCAGTTGACCGTCTTCCGGGCCGCCCCGCCGTCCCCGCCTGCCGGGGTCGAGTCGTCCGCCGACCTGGAGGAGCACACCGCCATCGCCCAGGGCGCCGTGCTGGATGCGGCCGCCCGGACAGGGAAGATCCCGCGGTCTCTGCACGGCACCGCGCTCGCCACCCTCGCGCAGGGGCTGTTCCTCGGCGGCAGCGATCTGGCCCCGCTCCTGGTCCTGGCCGGCGCTCTGACCGGACTGCGATCCAGCGAGATCACCTCACTGCCCGCCCGGCATGCGGTGGACGGCCAGGCCGTCACCATCGCCGTCGATGACGCCCGCGCCCGCAGGACTCACGCGGTCCGCTGGCCGTTGCACGGCGGCCAGGACAGCCATCTGCACCACCCCGGCGACTTCTACCTGATGCTCCACCAGCTCACCGCCCGGGGAAGGGAGTTCACCGGCTCGCCCGTGATCTGGAGCGTGTGGCGCGGTGGCAAGCCTGCCGCCCCGTCCTTCTCTTCGACGTCCGCCCTGCTGACGGTCTGGGCCCGCAGGCACGGGCTGACCAGCGACAGCGGCGAGCCGCTGGCCGTACGTCTGAACGCTATCCGCGCCACCGTGCGCCGCCGCCAGGGCTGACCACGCCGCTTCCCGGCCTCCCCGTTCGCCCGCCGGACGGCCCCGCGCCGTCCGGCCGCCGCACCAGATGACAGGAACCATGACCGAATCTGCCTGGCGGGTGTTCTACACCCGCCACGACCTGCCCCGGCCGCAGGCCCCGGACCCGCTGATCTCCACGCTGTGGGACCTGGACGAGTGGCTGGATGAGCACGGCATCCTCGACGGCACGCCGTACCTGATCGGTCCCGACGGCCGGTACGACGTGGAACTGAACTCGTACTTCACGCAGCTGGCCGCCGCCCCCGAGGGCACGCAGCGCGCGCACGCCTCGGACCTGAAGATGTGGCTGTCCTTCCTGTGGAAGAGCCGGCACCGCAAGGACTGGCGCCACGCCACCCCGGAGGACCGGGCCGCCTACAAGCAGTGGCGTACGGCGGACCCGCGCGGGCCGCACGTCGACTGGTCCACCTGGGACCGTGAGGTCGCAACCGTCAATTCCTTCTACACCTGGGCGATCCACCCCCGCAGGAAGTACGCGGCGGAGAACCCGATCCTGCAGCGCGAGAGCCGGGCCCGTGACACCCACGGCCGCCGCCGCGGCGGCACCACGCCGGCCGAGGCCTCCCACACCGGGCCCCGCAACCAGATCGTGTGGCTGACCCCGGAGATGTACCGGGCCTGGCGGGATATCGGGCTGCGCGGCTACACCCCCGACGGGTTGCGCGACCGCTCGTTTCGGGGCCGCTTCGGCGCTCGCAACGCCACCTATTCCGATCTGATGATCCGCACCGGACTGCGGCTGTGCGAGCAGACCTCACTGTCGCTGTTCGAGGTCCCGCACCAGGTGCCGGGCAAGGCCAACGTCCGCAGCTGGCTGCCCTGGAGGCTCGCCAAGTACGGCTCCGCCCGCTGGGTGTACTTCCCTGCCTCCTCACTGAAAGCCGTGTGGGACTACATCGAGGAGGAGCGGGCCGAGGCCGTCGAAGACGCCCGCGACGCGGGGGTGTACGAGCGCATCCGCAACCCGCTGATCATCACCAACCGGGCCGACCCGAGGGTCATCGTCGACGGTGAGGATCTGACCGTCGACCAGCTCGGTCACGCCGAGCGGCGACGGCTGCTGATCGACACCCCGGACGGGCTGGAACCGGCCGCGCTGTGGATCAACGAGCGCGGGCTGCCCAGCGGCCGTTCCTGCTGGCAGGAGGTCTTCAAGGCCGCCAACCGGCGCTGCGAGCGCCACCGGCAGCAGCTGAGGGCTCACCCCCATGCTCTGCGCCACAGCTTTGCCGTGATCACCCTGGAACAGCTCTGGCGCGGCCACATCGAGGACATGGCCGCGATGAATCGCGGTCAGCGGATGACCCATCAGATGGTCTTCGGCGACCCGCTGAACTGGGTCCGTATCCGGCTGGGTCACCAAAGCGTGGTCACCACCATGCGCTACCTCCACACCCTGGAGGAGCTGGAGATGGAGACCCGCCTGGCCCTGATCCCCAGCGCCTGGGAGCCCGCCGCCGTCGACTCGTCCGAAACCAAGAAGCCCGTTGTGGAGGCGATCCCCGCATGACCGCGCCCCTGATTCGCACCCATGATGCCGCTCAGACCGTGAGCGCGCTCGGTCCGCTCGACGTGCCGTTCACCGCCCCCGACGGCGCCCAGGAAGTCTTCTCGTTCGCCTCACTGCCACTGCCCGGCCTCCGTACCGACCTGGCCGCCGCCTTCCGGGCCCGGTGCACGGTGCTGAACTCGGTCAAGTCGGCCGACAGCCTGTTCCGGTCGGCCGTACGGTTCCTGGCCTTCCTCTCCGAGCTCGACCAGCCCCCGACGTCCGTCGGCGATCTGACGCCCGAGCACATGAGAGAGCTCCTGTACTTCCGCATCGAGAGCACGACCCTCACCACGGCCCGCACCGTCCTGTGGGACGTCTGCCGCCTACTGCGGCACATCCACCCGAGCGAGCGACTCACCTCCGAACTGCGCGGCTACCTGACTCTGTCCCGGGACGCGTCCGACTTCGGCGCGGGCGAGGCATGGCCGGGCCTGCCGGAGGACCGCCGGAGCAAGTACGCGTACCGGCGGCACGAGGAAGACCCGGACAACCCATTGATCGTGCCGTTCATCGCCTCGGACGGCGCCCGGCGCGCGTTCGACTTCACGCCGTTGCCACTGCCCGGACTGCACCTGGACCTGGCGGCAGCCTTCCGCGCCGAACTCGGGCCCGCGGGCAAGGGGGTATCGCTCACCGTCGGCTCCACGCTGTTCGCAGCCGTGCAGTACTTCCTGACGCACCTGGCCAAGCAGGACCGGCCGCCGCGCTCGGTGACCGAGCTGGTTCCCGCCCACCTCGATGAGTTCCGCTCCAGTCTGCGGCTGGCGCACGCCCGCAAGTGGGCGGACCGTCACGTCGCGCTGGTCCGCCAGCTGCTGCAGCACGTCACCCCGTATGAGCAGCTCTCCGCTGTGCTGAGGGCCTTCCTCGAAGGCATCCCCGCTACCCCCACTGGGGTAGCGCCGGCGGCGGGCTCCGCCCCCGCGAGGCCGGGCAAGGGCCGCGCCTCCGCAATGCCCGACGGAGCTTACGAGCCGGAAGTGGCCCGGGCCAGCATCCCCGTGACGCTGACCGTGGCGTTCACCGGCGAGGACGGCCGCCGCTGGGAGTCCTCGTTCGCCGAACTGCCCTTCCCTGCCTTCCACGCCGACTTCGCCTCCGCGTTTGCGGTCCGCGTCGGCCCGACCGGCACTTTGCGCACCAAGAGCAGCGCGGACAACGACTTCGGCGCGATCAGGCGCTTCCTTGCCTTCCTGGACGCCCTCCCGCGGCCCCCGAAGTCCCTGGGCGACCTGACGGTGCGGCACCTGGAGCGTTACCGCCTCCACCGGTTGGAGTCCACCAAGGAAAACGCGGTGATGTCCGAGCTGTCCAGCCTGCGCCGGCTTCTGCAGGAGGTGACACCGTCGAGCCTCCTGTCTCCGGAAATGCGCGACTACATCCGGCGCCCAGGCCACACGCGCCGCAAGGCCGGTAAGAGTGTGCCCGGCTACTCCGACCGTGAGTTCCGCGACCTGATGGCCGCCGCCCGAAGTGACGTCGTGGCCATCAGGGACCGCATCCGCAAGGCCGAGCGGCTGCTGGAGTCCTTCCGGACCACACCGGAGGCGCTCAGCCCGGAGGAGCGCCTCCTGGCCGAGCACCTGGACACCATGGACCGCACCGGGAAGGTGCCAGCGGTCCGCACCCATCTGCGGCAGCACATCATCGAAGGGCGCATGGACCTGGCCCGGCGGTTGTTTCTCACCGATGCCGACCTGGCGCCGCTGACCCTGCTCGCCGTAGGCCTGACCGGCCGCAACACTGAGACGATCAAGGAGCTTCCGCACGCCCACCGCATGCTGGACGACCGGGCGGTCGCCGTGAACCTGATCAAGCGGCGCCGCTCCAAGGCCATCACCCGGGAGACCGTGCACTGGGAGACCGGCGGCAACAACAGCCGCCAGCTCCATACCCCCGGCGGCTACTACCTGCTGCTGCACCAGCTCACCGCCCGCGGGCGGCGCTACTCCGACGGCCAGCGGATCTGGAGCATCTGGACCGGGGCCAGTGGCACCAAGGGCGTCGACTGGGAGACCAAAGCCGCCGCGTTCGGCCACATCGACCCCTACGCCAACCGGCTCGGCCGCGTCATGCGACTCAAGCAGTGGGGCCAGCGCCACGGCCTGCTCGACGACTCCGGCAACCCGCTGCCGATCGACATGAACCGGCTGAAGACCACCGTTGAGGTACGCACCACCAAGGCAATGGGCGGGCACCTGCCGTCCGCATCCCGCACCAACACCCTGGACGTCTCCTTCGCCAACTACCTCAAGGGCGACCCCACGGTAAGGGAATGGGCCGACGAGATCCTCACCACCGCCATCAACGAGGCCGAGGACAACGCCCGCGGCTTCCGGCCCCACGTCCTGAACGCCGTCCAGACACAGGCCCTCGCCCACGACCCCGAGCAGTCCGCCGCAGCCCTCGGCACCACACCGCAGACCCTGCGCCAGGCCCTGGGCGGGCAGCTCGACACCGTCGCCAGCTCCTGCCTGGACATCGAGCACAGCCCGTTCAGCGACGGCCGCTGCGACGTGTCGTTCCTGACCTGCCTGCGCTGCCCCAACGCGCTGATCACCCACGACCACCTTCCCGCGCTCCTGACCCTCGTCGACACCCTCGACGCAGCCCGGCAGTCCATGGACATCGACACATGGGTGAACGAGCACGGCCGGACCTGGCTCGCGCTGACCCGCCTGATCCTGCCGCAGTTCACCGACGCCGAACGCGAGCAGACCGCCAAGGCCGATCCGCAGGACCTCGGCCTTGACCTGCTCGACGTACCCAAGGAAAACTGATGACCACCGCAACCGCCCGCGCCCTCATCCGGGGCATCGCCGACGACGCCCTCGTCCTGGCCAAGCGCCCGCTGACCGCCGGCGTCCGGCTCGCCGACACCGCACGGTTCGGCGACGACAAGTGGGACCTGACCCCGGCCGTACACCAGCAGCACCAGCAGGCCCTCAGCCTGAACTTCCTCACCCTGCCCGCCCAGTTCCGGCACACCGCCAAGGAGTTCTTCTTCGCGCTCCTGCGCCACAACCACCCCGACGGCCAGCCCGAGCTGAGCATCATCACCATCCGCGGACGCTTCAGCCAGCTCAAGGAGTTCTTCCGCTGGGCCGACCAGCGGGGCGTGACGGCGCTCAGTGCCCTCACCCTGGAGGACTTCGAGGCCTACCGCGCCTTCATCGACGCCACCCGGCGCTCGCTGCTCAACAAGTCCAACAAGCGCGGCACGGTACGCCAGCTGTGGGTGTACCGGACGAAGCTGACCGGCGACACCCTCACCGTCGACCCGTACATCGTGTGGGACGACCCCACCACGTACGGAAACCGCGGACGCACCCGCCGCGGCTCCGGGGAGAACGCCACCGACCGCATCCCCGAGGAGGTCCTCGGCCCGCTGCTCACCTGGGCCCTGCGCTGGGTGGAAGACTTCGCCGAAGACATCCTGCGCGGTCTCAAGGACTGGCAGGAGGCCCGCTCCGCGCCCCTGTTCAAGGGCACGGTCAACGGCGAGACACCGCACGAACGGCTGCTCACCGTCCTGGCCCGCTACCGCCGCGAGGGTCGGCCGCTCCCCCGCACCACCTACGGCCCCACGGCCGTCAAAGTGCCGGTGACCGTGAACCTCAAGCAGCTCGCCCGCGAGGCCCGCGTGCATGTCAGCACCCTCAACAAGCAGCCCGAGCACCGGCAGCTCATCGACGCCACCGTGAACGAACTCGGCCTGGACGACACGACCTACCTGCGGACCCCCGTCCGCGGCACGCTCGGCGGGCAGCCCTGGCTGCCCGCGATGCGCTGGGACTCCACCGAGAACTACGCCCGGCTCCTGCAGGCCGCCTGCTACATCGTGATCGCCTACCTGTCCGGGATGCGCGACAGCGAGGTCAAGCACATGAAGCGCGGCTGCCTGAGCATCTGGCGCGACGAAGAGGACCGCCCCGTCCGGTACCGGATCACCAGCCATGCCTTCAAGGGCGAAGGCACCCCCGAGGGCGTCGAGGCCACCTGGATCGTCAACGCCTCCGTGGCCAAGGCCATCAAGATCCTCGAAGCCCTCCAGCCCGCCGAACAGGCGTTCCTGTTCGCCGTGCCGCCCTCGTCCCGCGCCCACCCGAAAACCAAGGCCAACCCCGCCCAGACGAGCGGGACTACCCGGAGGAATCTCGCCTACTTCATCGAGTGGACCAACTCCTACTGCGCCCGCCTCGGCCGCCCCGACGGCATCCCGGACGTCAACGAACGCCCTTGGAACCTCCTGACCCGGCAATTCCGCCGCACGCTGGCCTGGTGCATCGCACGCCAGCCCGGCGGCACGATCGCCGGCGCCATCCAGTACCGCCACCACTCGATCCAAATGTTCGAGGGATATGCCGGCACCTCCACCTCTGGCTTCCGCCCCGAGGTCGAGGCCGAGGAGGCCATCGCCCGCGGCGAAAAGCTCGGCGACATCATCCTTAGCCCATCCCCGCAGCGGCTCGCCGGTCCGGCCGCCGAGGAAGCCGAGGCCCGCCTCGCGGCCCTGGAGAGCGAGGTCCAGTTCCTCGGCAAGGTCATCACCGACGACAAGCGGCTGGCCCGCCACATGAATCGACATGACCCGCACATCTATCCCGGCAAGTTCGTCACCTGCGTCTACAACCCCGACCGCGCCCTGTGCCGACGGGGCGACTCCGACGGGCCGTCCCTCGCGGACTGCCAGCCGTTCAAGTGCCGCAACGTCGCACTGACCGCCGAGAACGCCGACGCCTTCCTCGCCTGGCTCCAGCGGCTCGAACGCGCGCTTGCCAACGGCGTCATCCTCGCGCCGTACGTGCGGGACCGCATGGAACAGCGCCGCGCCGAACTCAGCGAGTTCCTCGACGCCAACAACATCCCGACGAGCACGACCAAGGAGACCGTACGGTGACCGGGCCGACCCTCACCGACGACGAAGTACAGCTCGCCATGAACCTGGTGCTCCGCGAGGCCCAAGAGACCGGCCGACGCGCCACCATCACAGCCGTAGAGCGGCGGCTGGACGTCAAGCACGCCACCTTTTACCGGAACTTCCCCCACCTCATCACCTGGTTCCAGGAACAGGCCGACGCCCACCGCAACCTCCCCAAGCCGGAACAGGACACTAAGCGCAAGAAGGCCCCGGAAGACGCCATGGCCGACCTGCGCCGCGAGAACGCTCAACTCCGCCGCATCCTCGCCATCTACGCCGAGGCACTGCGCCAGCTCACCCTCGACTACGAGGAAGTACGCAGCCGGGTCCAGCAGTCTGCGCACGTGACCGACCTCGTGGCCCACCGCAGCCGTCGGCCCTGAAACCGAGCCAAGACGAATAGCGCGGAGGCGCCGCCCAACGGTTGGGCGGCGCCTCCGCGCTATCGAGATCCGCGAGAACTGCTGACGGTGGCCGAGGACCGCCTTGTTCGCCGGGCACTTGAGGCGAAAAGATCAGAAGCCAGTGATCACACCATCAAGGGGGAAGAGTTCGGTGAGCACCTCACTGCTGTCACCGGCGGGCTGGCTCGTGCTGGGGCTGCCCTGGCCAGCGGAGACCCGCGACGGCTGGGGAGAGTGCGCGGTCGCCATCGCGCCGCCGATGATCCCCCGCTCTCTCGTCAGCCAGGGCGCCGGCATCGCGCTCGACCTCGCCACCGGCCTGGCCCGCGACCCGAACGACGGCCCGGGCAAGGCCGTGTTCTTCTCCGACGTCACCCTGTGGCTCGACAAGCAGGGCAAGACCTGGCCAGACCTCGGCATCGACTACGACGCCGTCATCGACGAACTCCTGAGCGCGCAGGTCCCTCAGCTCTACCTCACGCTCACGCAGAAGGCCCACGCCATCCTCTGTGACGCCAGCCGCGAAGGCCTGCGCCTGCACTACCCAGGCGGCGACGTCGAACACGTCACCCCGCAGATGCGCCAGGACGTCCACGACGGCGTCGCCCAGAGCCTCACCCGGGACTGGCCGCCCTACATCCAGGGCCTCATCGACAGCGGCGCCTTGCAGACCCGGTGAACCTCATACACGCGGGCGGTCCCATTCTGGCCTTCCTGAGTGACGATCCCCGGCTTCGCTGGCATGCCTGCGGTTTCCCGGGCGACCGCGGCAACTGCTTCGGCGTGCCGTGGGAGCCGTACGACCGGTGCCTGGCCCATTTGGAACCGGAGGAACGCAGGCAGGCGCTCGGGGCGTTATCGCCCGGCGCTGCGGTGGACTGCCGAGGCGTGCCCTTCACCCGCGAACTGCTGGAAGAGCTCAAAGCAGCGGTCGGCAACACCTTCGGTGAGGCAGACTTCGGCCGCGCCCGCTTTCCCGAGCTGGCCGACTTCACGGGTGTCACGTTCACCGGCGAGGCCTTCTTCTGGCTCGCCCACTTCGCCGATGACGCCCTGTTCTACGAGGTCACCTTCAACCGCGACGCTGTCTTCGAGGAAGCCGTCTTCGAGATGGGAGGCGCTTTCGAACACGCGGACTTCCAAGGCTCTGCGTGGTTCCAGGACACCCTCTTCGGCTCGGACGCCGACTTCGAGCACGCCAGGTTCTCCGGCGGGGCCCTGTTCTCCCGCGCCCAGATGTTCGGCGAGGCTTCCTTCCTCGCCGTGACGTTCACCGACGGGATCGTCTTCGTCTCGGTACAGGTCGAAGAGAGGGCACGGTTCAACGAGGTGACGTTCGGCCGTGACGCCGTCTTCGCCGGGGCCCGCTTCAAAGGCGATGTCGACTTCCCCGACACGACGTTCACCGGGCCCTTGGTGGGCCCCATCGTCTGCGGCGGCGTGCTGGATCTGAGCCAGGCCGTCCTGACCTGCCCGATCCGCATCCGGATCGCCGCCGCGCAAGTTCTCCTTCAGGCGGCGCAGATCAACACGGCGCTCACCCTCGACGTCCGCTACGCCGACGTCAATCTGCAGGACGCCGTGCTCTCCCAGCCCGTCGCCATCAATTTCCACCCCCGGCCGTTCTCCTTCAACGACGACCCGCTCCCCGAAGACCCGCTGACCGGGCAAGACCCACGGCCACTGATCGTCATGCTGGCGGGCGTGGACGCCGCCTTCCTGGCGCTGTCCGGAGTGGACTTGTCGGCCTGCCTGTTCACCGGCGCCCATCACCTCGACCAGCTTCGCTTCGAAGGACACGTCCCCTTCGACGAACCGCCGGCCCCTTGGACCCGCCGCCGGACCATCGCCGAAGAGCACCACTGGCGCGCCCTGCCCCTGCCCGGCCGCCGTACCGCACAGACCCGGGGCTGGCAGCCCGGACCAGCCCACCCCGACCCGGCCGTGACCCCCGGGCCCAAGGAGTTGGCCGCCACTTACCGGCAGCTGCGCAAGGCCCTGGAGGACGGCAAGAACGAGCCCGGCGCGGCGGACTTCTATAACGGCGAGATGGAGATGCGCCGCCTGGACCACGACACCCCCTTCGGCGAACGCATCCTGCTGCACGCCTACTGGCTGATCTCCGGCTACGGCCTGCGCGCCTCCCGGGCCCTGGCCGCCCTCGGGGTGGCGATGGCCCTGACCGTGGTGCTGATGATGCTGTGGGGCCTGCCCAATCCGACTCCGAAGCAGACAGCGACCGGAACCATGCCCACCCCTGGCAGCCGACTCCACCTGGTGATCGACAAGGACGACCCCAACCTGTCCGGACCCCTCGGCCAGCGGTGGACCGCCGACCGCGCGAAGGACGCCGGGCACGTCGTGCTCAACTCCGTCATCTTCCGCTCCAGCGACCAGGACCTCACCACCGCTGGCACTTGGATCGAGATGTTCAGCCGATTCAGCGAACCAGTCCTCCTTGGGCTGGCCGCACTGGCGGCACGCGGCCGGATCAAACGCTGATGCCGGCGGCCCCGCGCGCCCGGCACAATCGAGGTGTAGTAACCCAGAGAGTCAGGCGCTGTCGTCTTCCCGGGGTGCAAGAAGAGGAACGACATCGGCGTCCGAGTGAACGCGTTGGGCGTACTCGATTGTGTGTGTCTGGTCGGAGGCGTAGTCCAGCCGTTCCCGCTGCTTGCGCAGCCGCTCCTCGCAGGCGTCAATGATTGCGCCCCAGGTGATGATGCGGATGGTCACCCGGTCGTCGTTCTTCACGTAGCCGTCGGGGTGCTGCCACTGCACCACGCCATCAATGGAGTTGCCGACCAGCCAGAACTCCCAATGAGTTTGATCATCGTGTCGGTAACGCTCGTCTGTGGTGACGGCGTAGGCATAGCTGTTGATCTGAGCGACTTCCGTCTCGGACAGCACAGTGCGGGGGCGCTTGAGTTCGACGACCAAGTGTTGCTTCGTACGGCCAGCACCGGAAACGCAGGAGAGCAAGAGATCGAGTCGTCCGCTCGTTCCGTTGTGAAGCTGGACTCTTTGCTGGGGCACGGTCCTGCCATCCAGGCGTGGAAGGTGCCGGTTGAGCGCCTTCGTCAGCCCGATCTCGGAAACGGCGTGGCCATACTCGTCTCCGAAGATCCACAGCTCTTTTTCCAGCATGCGGTGCAGCTGGTCCTTCTCCCGCATGGTGTACCGGGACTCGAACTCGAACAGCAGTGTGCGCAACGCACTGAGGGCGTCGATCCGGTCGATCGTCTCAGCGTTCGCGGCGATCAGGTTCGCCATCGGGGTGCGATCAACGAGGTCCTCCAGCCGCTCCTTCTGCGGCCCCGACAACGCGAAGAGCTCATCGAGGACCTTCGGCATCGCGGTGGGCTGACGCCGCAGCGCTTCGCGTAGCAGCACCATCTGCGTACGGCGCGCCGACTTCGGTCCCTTCAGCTGGCGGCTGACGAGGCTGGCCACCTCGTTGAAAGTGTCCCGCTCAGCTACCTCCACCGGGCCGCTTGGCTGTCCGCTGTAGGGGTACACGCCTTCCTCGATCCACTGTTGCACCAGCTTCCGCGTTCGCTCCCGCTCCTGTTCGCGGAAGTGGGTGCGCAGCCGATTCCGCGCGGCTTTCACTGTGCTGCCGAGCAGGGAGTCCGAGTGCTCGAACTCTCCTTCTAGTAGGTCATGGTCGGTCAGATTGGCGAACTTGTCCCACAGCACGTAGGCGGTGAAGTCGTAGTCGGGTGCCTGGATCTGCGCCAGTAACGTCACACGGTGCACGCCGACGTCATCGCAGATGAGCAGCTCCCGTCGCGGGGGTTTTGTCTTCCACTCGACGATGCGCAGAAGTGGTCCCGGGCCTCCGGTGTCGATCCCGATGTCCAGCACTTCCTCGAAAGGCTGTCCCTCGATCGCTTCGCTGGGATCCAGAGCAGTGCCGCACCACCACACGGTTGCGGCAGGGTACTTGCTTAGGTACATCGCCAGTCGGCTGGTCAGCTCTTCGCGGGCTCTCTCGGCAGTAAGACGTTGCTTACGCTGAGCTTCGCCGGTGACGCGCACGATGGTGCCGGGCTTTTGCGGCGACGTCGGCGTGCGTTCGTCGACGTCGAAGTCACTGTCCCCGTCCTGGAAGCGAATGACGACCTCGGTCATGTCACTGGGACTCTCCGACACAGACGTCCAGGTGGCATTTGAGCCGAGCGCGAGAACCCGGAAGCGTCCGTAGCCGTGGCGGCCGTGCAACTGCCGACCGCTCTCGGTGCCCGGCGCGGTCCGCTTCCATGATCCGCCCATTCCCTTGAAGGCCGATTCCACGGTCGCTGACGGAATGCCGTGGCCGTTGTCCTTGACGACAACCGCTTGGACACCGCCGAAGTCATCGAGTTCCAACTCGACATAAACGTCGGTGGCGTCAGCGTCCAGACTGTTCCAGACCAGCTCCTCTACGGCTCCCAGAGGGTCCGTGCGACGGGCAACCTTCTCGATGAAGTCGGGGCGCACTTCCACAGGAATCCGCATACACGAAGCATGTCACCCACTCCAGGCAGTCATCTACCGTGCAACCTCAGCGAAGTGAGGCTTCGGCAGCGTCTACCGATGAGCCGCCGACTTGGCGGATCACCCACTGGTGTTCCCGCTGCGCCGCCTAATTCAGCAGACCACGAAGAGCCGGCACCGCCGAGGCGGTGCCAGCTCCCGGGCTCAGTTTCACGGGCCAACGTGACCGTGCCGATTCTCCCTGTCCAACCAGGAGCAGTCACAGACTTACCGCAAGGCCCCACTCGAAGGCCTCCCAGAGACGTCTCCAGCGGCGTTCTGCGGCGCCTTCCCTCCCTGGGCAGGGAAGGGCTATACGCCGAGCTGAGCGAGACGCTCACGCTTCGGGCATCAGCCCTGCCACACGACGTGCGTTCGTTACCGATGCAGCCAATGCCCGCGCACTGTGACGCCAGGCACCAGGTCCGATAACTGCACCCCGCCCGGCTCACCCCGGCGTAGTGGCGCTGCCAGTCCAGCCGCCACTGCGGGGTTCCATTCCGGGCCGATCGCTGCCAAGGCCTCCGCCCGATCCTGGTAGTCGGCCAGCGCCCCGGGACACAGCTGGTTGGACAGCCCGTGCCCCACCGGCCGTCCGACCGCGCACGCCTTCCGATACTCACTTATCCGTGCCCAGCGGGTACGCCTTGCCCGCTGGCCCCTCCGCATGATCGGACGGCGCCCGCAGATCGGCCATCGCTCCGACGGAAATTCTTCGCCGCGGCGTACCCCCGCGCCGGTATCCGCACATCACAGAACGTTACCGAGGGCCAGGCTGCAAGCCCTCCTGTAGCGGATCGAGCCCGTATCCCTCAGCCAAGCGGACAACTCCTTCACCCCGGGTTGAACATGTCCGCACCCGCATAATCGCCGACCATCAGGAACTTCGCCGGAAAACGCACGACACCGGCGCTGCGTGCGATCACGACATGCCCCGCCTCCAAAGGCTGCCGCAGGGCATCGAGCACGAAGCTGCTGAACTCCGGCGCCTCGTCCAGAAAGAGCACACCTCGATGCGAAAGAGACACTGCGCCGGGCCGGGCAAGCCCCTTGCCGCCTCCGACGAGCGACTGCATCGTCGCCGAATGATGGGGCGCGCAGTACGGCGGGATGTCGACCATCGGTTTGCCCGGTGGCAGCAGACCTGCCACGGAGTGGATCGCCGTCACCTCCAGGGATTCCTGCCTGGTGAGGCGAGGCAGCAGCGAAGGCATCCGCTCGGCGAGCATGGTCTTGCCCGCACCGGGCGGCCCTTGAAGAAAGACGTGGTGTCCTCCGGCGGCCGCGACTTCCATGGCGGTGCGCGCCGACATCTGGCCGACCACGTCGGCGAGGTCGTGCCCCTGGTCGTGTTCCGGCACAGCCATACCGCACAGGCCGGTCGCCTCTCCCGTGCCCGGCATACAGAGTCCCGCCAGCAGCGGATCCGGCCGCCCATGCTCGTCCGGATCCTCCTCGGGCACCGGTTCGTCCGTGAGCACGGCGATCAGCTGGCGCAGGCTGCGGACCCCGAGCACCGAGATCCCCGGCACGAGAGAGGCCTCGGCGGCAGCGCACTCCGGCACCACCACCTGCTCATAGCCCGCGTCGGCAGCGGCAAGGACCGCCGGCAGGACACCGCGCACCGGCCGGACCCGTCCGTCGAGCCCCAGCTCGCCGATCATCACGATGTCGGCGAGCACCCGCGGATCGATCCGCTCGGACGCACCCAGCACGGCGCAGGCGACCGCGAGGTCGAACCCGGACCCGCCCTTCGGGACGGAGGCCGGGCTCAGCCCGACCGTCAGCTTCTTCTGCGGCCACGACGCCCCGGAATTCACCACGGCAGCCCGGACCCGGTCCTTGCTCTCCGTCAGGCTCTTGTCCGGCAGTCCCACCAGGGTGAACGCCGCGACACCGGGTTCCAGGTCCGCCTGGACCTCCACGACGACGCCCTCGACGCCGACCAGGGCCACTGAGCACGTACGGGCGAATCCCATCAGGCCACCCCCCGCGCATGCTCGACCACGGGCGCGCCGCGGTCGGGGAGTACGACGCCGATCAGGTCGATGCGGACGCCGCCCGGTGGTGCTCCACCGTGTTCCTGGAGCCAGCGTTCGGCCAGGCCGCGCAGGCGTTGTGCCTTGGTCGGCGTGACTGCCGCCATCGGGTGTTCGAAGGCTCCCGCCTTGCGGGTCTTGACCTCGCAGACGACCAGCGCGTCGCCGTCGCGGGCCACGATGTCGATCTCGCCGGCCCTGCCGGAGCGCCAGTTGCGCGCCAGGATCGTCATCCCGGTCTCGGTCAGCCGCCGCGCGGCCAGATCCTCGCCGTACCTGCCGAGTGCACTGCGTTGTGCGTTGCGTGTATTCATGTCGGCACCACCTCCGGCGCCAACATTGCGGCCATTTCAGCCCGCTATTGGATCTTGGTTGACGAGCGCCCGACTGTGGACAAGTCCGTCACTCACACGAGCGGGCGCCCGCCTCACGAGCGGACGCCCGACGAACAGTCACCCCGCGTCATCAGCCGCCCGGCAGCTCCAGATCGCTCTTGTTCAGCTCCTCGATATTCACGTCCTTGAACGTGAGCACCCTTACCTGCTTCACAAAGCGAGCGGGCCGGTACATGTCCCACACCCAGGCATCCGCCATGGATACCTCGAAAAACACCTCACCCTGGACCGAGTGCACCTGCATCTCGTAGTCATTGGTGAGGTAGAAGCGCCGTTCGGTCTCGATCACATATTTGAACAGACCGACGACATCGCGGTACTCCCGATAGAGCTTCAGCTCCATCTCGGTCTCGTACTTCTCGAGGTCCTCGGCGCTCATGGCATGTTCCCCTTCAGCCGTGCGTCCCCCTATTGTGCGCCAGCCCCGCGAGCCCCTAGACGATTTCGGTGTCGAGGATCTCGGGTGTGGCCGGGGGACCTTCGTCGAGCACCCTGCGCAGCAGCTCGGCGAGTCTGGTCGGATACACCGTCTCATGTGCCTGGTTAAGTTCCTGGCACGTCCACCAACGCGCTCCGGCGACACTGCGCCGCTCCAGCTCGGTCAGCCCGGCGGCGACCGGCGTCGGCTGGGCCGTACTGGCCGTACGGGCCAGGTAGTACCACTCGTCCTGGTCCCAGCGACGCCCCGCGAACGGGAAGGAACACCTCCGCCGCCACAGCACCGGGCCCAGCTCGACCTCGGTGATACCGGTCTCCTCCGCGAGTTCCCGCAGTGCGGCCTCCTCGCGCGTCTCCTCGCCCTCCAGACCGCCGCCGGGCGTGAACCACCAGTCGTCCGAGGGGTCGTCCGGTTCATGCCCGTGCAGCAGCAGAATCCGTTCGTCGGGGTCGAGCAGCACCACCCGGGCGACCTTCCGCAGCCCGCCCTGGTACTCGTCCGGGGCCCCGGTCCCGGACTCGTGGGGACTCCCGTCGTACGACACCTCAGCCGGCACCGGCGAGCTCCGTCCGGGCCCGGCCGCGCCGACCGACCCGCTTGGCGATCGGACCGTACGCCGCACCGCCCATGACGAACACCGCGCCCGCAACCACCGCGCCGACGATCAGGCGCAGCGGCCCCGGCTCGGAGAGGCCGCCGAGCGTCTCGAAGCCGGTCGGCTTCTTGAGCATGCCGTTCATGGGCCAGACGACGGCGTCGACCCGCCCCTCGACGGCGCTGCTGGGGACGGTCCCACTGGCGGCGTCCGTCAGGTGGGCGGTGGAGTCCAGGGAGCCGCTGCGCTCGTCACCGAGCAGGAACAGGTTGCCGTCCGGAACCGTGACGGTCGGGATGCTCGTGATCTCGGCCGCCGAGCCCTTGGGGAGATACGGTTCTTCGATTTGCTTCCCGTTGACGGTCAGCTTCCCGTCCGTGCAGCAGGAGACCTCGTCGCCGCCGACGGCGACCACGCGCTTGACCATCGGTACGTCGCCCCAGCTGGCCTGCTTGAAGACGACGACATCGCCGCGCCGGATCTCACCGCCGTCGATACGCTGCGCCAGCACACGGTCTCCCGCGTTGATCGTCGGCGTCATCGATCCGGTGGGCACGGTGTACGGCCGGTAGACCACCGCCCCCCAGACGAACCCGCCGAGGAACAGCACAAGGCCCAGCGCGACGGCGACACCGGACAGCACTTCTCCGGTCCGGCCGCCCGCCGGGGTACTGCGTGTGCCGCCGCGCGCGGCCGTATCTGTCGAGCTCTCGCCACCCATGGATCCGCACCCTACCCGGGGGTACGGGCCGAGGTCAGCCCATGGTTCGGATCACGCACACGGGCCTTACCGACTCCTCACCGCCCCGCAGAACGCCCGTACAGCCGAAAAGGCCGGTGCGTCCGGACGAATCCGAACACACCGGCCCCAAGAGGACGCTTCAGAGCGTTACTTGGACGCCTTCCGCCGACGCCGCACCAGGACCAACGGCACAGCCCCCACGAGCGCCGCGGCACCCGGCGAGGTGATGGCGGCTGCCGCCTTGCTGTTGAGGCCCGACTGGTCGAAGGTGTCCGGAACCGGGAGGGTGCCCCAGCGGTTGATGGGCCACGCCTTCACGATGGCGCGCCCGACGACCTCGTCGACCGGGACCATGCCGTGGTTCTTGTCCGTCTGGTTGTAGCGCGAGTCCCGCGAGTTCTGGCGGTGGTCACCCATGACCCAGATTTTGCCCTCGGGAACGGTGACCTTGAACTGACCGCCGTCCTCGTCGACCGTGCACGGGGTGTTCCCGGGGTACACGTACGGCTCGTTCAGCGCCTTGCCGTTGACCGTCAGCGGTCCGGTGCCCTTGCACTCGATGGTGTCGCCGCCGACCCCGACGACCCGCTTGATGAGGTCCTTCTCCTCCGCGGACGGCATGAGGCCGATCCAGCTGAGGACCGTCTGCAAGGCGTTCGGGTCGGCCACAGGCTCGCCCGCCAGCCAGTTGTCGGGGTCGTGGAAGACGACGACCTCGCCACGCTCCGGCTCGGAGCCGAACCACGGGGTCAGCTTGTCCACCAGGACGCGGTCACCCTGCTGGAGGGTGTTCTGCATCGAGTCCGAGGGGATCGAGAACGCCTGGACCAGGAAGGTCTTGATGAGCAGCGCGAGCACCAGGGCGATGCCGATCAGGATCGGCAGTTCCTTCCAGAAGGAGCGCTGCTTGGCCGACTTGGCGTCCTGCTCGGCGCGCTCCTGCTCAGCGCTGTCGTCCGCGGACCCACTCTCGGAGTTTTCGGCGTCTACAGCTGAGGCAGCCGAGTCGTCGGGCCGCTCCGGCCGCCCTTCGGGACCCTCGTGTCCGGACCGTGCGCCGACCGCCACATCCCCCACATCCACTCCTCACTCCGTGCCGCAGCCCGCGTCGGATTCGTCGCAGGCCCACCACTCCCATAACGAGCGGGAGTTCCGCAGGGCTCGGGAGCGGGATCAATCCGTCTGGATCCGCAGGGGCCACCCTATGCGACGCAAGGAGAGCGGATGTCGACCCACTTGGCGCGTCGGCGACGGACGCGTAGGTCCCCGGCTCCTTCAGGCGCGTCCAGTTCCCGATGGGCCAGGCGATGATCATGGCCCGGCCGACGATGGAGTCCTCGGAAACGGTGCCTTTGTACTTGTCGGAGCGGTGATAACGGGAGTCCGCGGAGTTGGACCGGTGGTCGCCCATGACCCACAGCCGCCCCTCGGGCACCTTCACCTCGAACGCGAAGTCGGAGGGCTTGTCGCCGGCGAGGATGTACGGCTCACTCAGCGGCGTTCCGTTGACGGTCACCCGGCCTTGCGCGTCACAGCACTTGACCGTGTCGCCGCCGACGCCGACGACCCGCTTGATGAGGTCCTTCTCGTTGTCCGAAGGCAACAGGCCGATGAAGGTGAGCCCTTGCTTGACCTGCTTGACGACAATGGGATCGTCCGCCTTCTTGGTCTCCTCCGCCGTGAGCCAGCCGCCCGGGTCCTGGAAGACGACGACATCGCCTCGCTGCGGCTTGGAGCCGAACCACGGAGTGAACTTGTCGACCAGGACACGGTCGCCGATCTGGATCGTGTTCTCCATGGAGCCCGACGGGATCACGAAGGCCTGGACGAGGAAGGTCTTCAGGACCAGGGCTATGAGCACCGCGACGCCTACGAGGAGGGGTATCTCCTTGACCGTCGAACGCCGCCTGCGCCGCTTGATCTTGCGGGCGAGCTTGCGCCGCTCCACACGGCTCGGGCGGCCCGCACTGCCGGAGGCGCGCCGGGTTCCGGTGGGCAGCAGGTTGTCGGCGGGGTGGCTGGAAACTCCGCGCGGCCTGCCGCGGTTACCCATGGGCACCGTCCGCGGCGGGCACGCGCGCGTAGGCGCCGGGGCGCGTCAGCCGGGTCCAGTGGTCCGAGGGCCAGGCGATCCAGTCGGCTCTGCCGATGACTTCGCCGACGGGGATCATGCCGCCTCCGGGGGAGCCCAGGTGGTCGCGGGAATCGCTGGAGTCGCTGCGGTGGTCCCCGAGCAGGAAGAGGGTGCCGTCGGGCACGACGACGTCGAAGGGCACGTCGGACGGGCTGTCCCCCGGGTACAGAAACGCCGACTCGTCGACCGACCGGCCGTTCACGTCGAGCCTCCCCTCCTTGTCGCAACAGACCACGTGGTCTCCCCCCACACCGACAACGCGCTTGATGTAGTCGGCGTTTCCGAAATACCCAGTGCCGTCGAAGACAACGACGTCGCCCCGCTGCGGCTCAGCACCGAAACGGTACGCCAACTTATTTACGAGAACGCGGTCCCCGATCCTCAATCCCTGCTCCATGGAACCGCTGGGAATCTGGAACGGCTGCATCACGAAACTGCTGAAAAGGAGCAGAAAGAGCAGGCAGACCAGCGCGGTGAGGGTGATCCGCCCGCCGGGGAGCCAGTCGGCGGCGCGGGCCACCAACGCGAAACGCGACCGACCCTCCCGTCCCTCTGTGTCCGAGATCTCCTCGGACTCACAAGGGCGGGAGGAGCGGTCGCGCTCCGTGTGCTGTGCTTCGGTGTTCATCGGAGCCAGATGTTATCCGGCTCCGATATGAGCACCTCCGCGAGCTCAGTTGTCGCGCTTCTCCTTGATCTTCGCGGCCTTGCCGCGCAGGTCACGGAGGTAGTAAAGCTTGGCGCGACGCACGTCACCGCGGGTGACGAGCTCGATCTTCTCGACGATCGGAGTGTGCACCGGGAAGGTGCGCTCGACGCCCACGGAGAAGGAGACCTTGCGGACCGTGAAGGTCTCGCGGACACCCGAGCCCTGACGGCGGATGACTACGCCCTTGAACTGCTGCACACGGGAGCGGTTGCCCTCGATGACGCGGACGTGGACGTTGACGGTGTCACCCGGGCGGAAGGCCGGGACGTCGGTGCGCAGCGACGCGCTGTCGACGGAGTCGAGCAGGTGAGTCATTTCGTCTGCTTTCTTCGCTGATGCCACAGGTCATCAACGGAAGTCGTTTCCAAAAGAGGTGCTGTCTTCGTCGGGGCGGGCGTCGTGTCCCCCTGTGGCAGGGGCGCACGCCGGACGACGCACAACAGCCCCCTATTGTTCCACGGCCTCCGGGCTGCGCCCAAATCGGCCGTCGGGCCCCGGCGCCCAGCCCAGGATCGAGAGCATTTCGCGGTCCTTCTTGTCGAAGGCCGAGGGGTCGCAGCGCTCGATGAGGTCGGGCCGGTTCACCGTCGTACGCCGCAGCGCCTCGTCCCGGCGCCAACGGGCGATCTTCCCGTGATGGCCGCTGACCAGCACCTCGGGGATGTCACGGCCACGCCACTGAGGGGGCTTGGTGTAGATCGGCCCCTCCAGGAGGTTGGCCATGGCCCCGGGCGCGAAGGAGTCGTCCCGGTGCGACTCCGCGTTGCCGAGGACTCCCGGCAGCAGCCGCGCCACGGCCTCCGTGATGACGAGTACGGCCGCCTCACCGCCGGCCAGTACGTAGTCGCCGATGGACACCTCGTAGACGGGCATCCGGGTCGCGTACTCGTCGATGACGCGGCGGTCGATGCCCTCGTAGCGGGCGGGCGTGAAGACCAGCCAGGGTCGCTCAGAGAGCTCGACGGCGAGTTCCTGGGTGAAGGGGCGTCCACTGGGGGTGGGGACGACAAGGACGGGCCCGTGCGAGCCCGTCTCGTAGCCGTCCGTCAGCACGGAGTCGAGGGCGTCGCCCCACGGATCGGTCTTCATGACCATGCCGGGGCCGCCGCCGTACGGGGTGTCGTCGACGGTGTTGTGGCGGTCGTACGCCCAGTCCCGCAGATCATGCACGTGCACATTCAGCTGTCCACGCGCGCGTGCCTTGCCGACCAGGGAGACGTTCAGGGGTTCCAGGTACTCGGGGAAGATCGTGACGACGTCGAGCCTCATTCGCTCTCGCCCTCCGACGAGGCGGCGATCTCGGCCTGGTCGTCGATGAGCCCCGGCGGCGGGTCGATGACCGCCCGCTGCTCCTCCAGGTCGATCTCGGTGACGATCTCCTCGACGAAGGGGATCAGCACCTCGGTCCCGTCCGGCCGCTCGACCACGAAGAGGTCCTGCGACGGCAGGTGGGAGATCTCGGTGATCCGCCCGACCTCGGTGCCGTCGACCGTGACGACGTCCAGGTCCATCAGCTGGTGGTCGTAGTACTCGTCCGGGTCCTCGGGCTTGTCGTCCGGGTCGATCTCGGCGATGAGCAGGGTGTTGCGCAGCGCCTCGGCGCCGGTCCGGTCGCGGACTCCTTCGAAGCGCAGCAGGAGACGGCCGCTGTGGACGCGGCCCGTCTCGATGGTCAGCGGTCCGGCGGAGGCCGGGTCGGTGAGCAGGACGGCGCCGGGCCCGAGCCTGAGTTCCGGCTCGTCCGTACGTACCTCCACGGTGACCTCGCCCTTGATGCCATGGGCGCGGCCGACGCGAGCGACTACCAGCTGCACTGTGCTTGATCTCCTGTCGGTACGACTACGGGCCGGGGACGGCCCGATAGGCCCTCCCCGGCCCGAGCCGGTGCTGCGTGTACGTCAGCGGACGTGATCCACGTCGACAAGGTCGACGCGGACACCGCGACCGCCGATAGCACCCACGACGGTGCGCAGAGCGCGCGCGGTGCGGCCATTGCGGCCGATCACCTTACCGAGGTCGTCGGGATGAACCCGGACCTCGAGAACGCGCCCGCGGCGCAGGTCGCGCGAAGCCACCTGCACATCGTCGGGGTTGTCGACAATGCCCTTCACGAGGTGCTCGAGAGCCTCCTCGAGCATGCTCAGGCCTCGGTCGACGCGGACTCGGCGGCGGCCTCGTCCTTCTTCTCAGCCTTCTTCTTCTGGGTGATGGCCTCACCCTTGCCCGTGTCGTCGCCACCGAGGGCTTCGAACAGCGGGCGCGCGGCCTTCGGCTCGGCCACGAGCAGCGGAGCCGGGGCGGGCAGACCCTTGAACTTCTGCCAGTCGCCGGTCAGCTTAAGGATGGCGAGAACCGGCTCGGTCGGCTGCGCGCCGACACCCAGCCAGTACTGCGCACGCTCGGTGTCGACCTCGATGCGCGAGGGGTTCTGCACCGGGTGGTACAGGCCGATCTCCTCGATGGCCCGACCATCACGGCGGGTACGGGAGTCGGCGACGACGATGCGGTAGTGAGGCGAACGGATCTTGCCCAGACGCTTCAGCTTGATCTTGACTGCCACGGAAGTGGTGTCTCCTGGTCTTGACGTGGTTGGGCACGGCGAGATTGCCGCGTGGGGTTGCGGTACCCGAGTGCCCGATGGACGCGTCAGCCGGAGGAGAGAGGGGTCCTATGCGACTGTCGAGTACAGCTAGCCATTCTGCCACACCCTGACGGGAGACCGGACCCCGGTCGCGCCCCTTACCTGGGCACAACGGCTCCCGGCGCCGGGACGAGCCCTGCATCGACTGTGCGGCCGTGCGTTCCGGCACCCACGAGGTGCCGCCGCTCACCGCCGAAGCCGACCGGGCCAACCACGCAACCCGACGCCTACGGGATACCGCCTCAGCCCGCTGCCGCGCCCACCACCTCAGGGATCCGGAAGGGTTTGCCGCACCCCCCGCACACGATCGGCGCCTGCGCCAGCACCGACGGGACGACCCGTACGTTGCGGCCGCAGTCGCACACCGCCTTCACGCGCACGCCTCCTCCGGAGGAGCCGTGCCGAGCGGCCGGCCCCCGGAAGCTGCGGGTCGTGTCCGCGGCGGTCGCGACGGTGTGTGCCTTGAGGGCGCGCTGCAACCGCTCCATGGTCGGGCGGTAGCGGCGCTTCGCCTCGGGGTTGAGCGTGACCAAGGAGAAGCCGCTGCTGGGATGCGGCTCCTCGGGGTGGTCCAGGCCCAACTCCTCGGCGATCGCGAGGAATCTGCGGTTGTGGTATCGGCCGGCGCGCGAGGTGTCGCGGACTCCGCGGGCGGCGGCGATGCCGTGGACTGCCTCATGAAGCAGTCGCTCGAAAGAGAGCTCGTGTCCGCAGGCGGACGACGACTCTCCGATCAGGGACTCTGGCGCGGCAAGATCGGGCAGTTCGGGGTGGTGCCGCTGAATATCGGCCCACGCCCCTGCCAGCTCTGCGGCGAGAACAGGTGGTGTCGTGCTCACGTAATGACAACGAGCCGGGGTGCCTCTGTGTTCCTATTCCGGGGCATCCCAAATAATTTGCACGTACCCGTCAGTTGCCGCTGATGCGTCCGGACGAGGGCGGGTGCGCTGATCTGCGGAGAAGCCTCACAGTTCATACCTAGCCGGTACGTAGAGACCCGTACGCCCCGCCGCTAGACGAGGTCCGCACGCCGGGGCACCTGTGGTCATCAGATGCGCAAGAGGCGTTTCGGCCGCCCTTGGGGCAAACCTAGTACGCGCGCGCCACGACAGCGACGTTACCGGGTGAATCGTCGGCCTCGGGCACCGACCCGTCCTCGGCGATCAGACACCGTACGGTCACCGAGTGCTCGGCCAGTCTGGCCTCGCCTTCTTCACCGAGGTCGGCCCACGGGATACGCGCCCAACCGCCGGCGACGGCGGCCTCGACGGCCTCCTCGATCGTCGACACCTCAGCCGTCCGGGACTCACGCCGCGCCCGCGACTGCTGGAGAAGCAGCGCCTGATCCTCTTCGAGGACGGTCGGCAGCAGGGCGACGAGGCCCTCGATCGCCACCGGCTCCTTGCCGCCGCGGATACGGCGGACCAGCATCGCGGTGCCGTTCTCCAGGTCACGGGGCCCGACCTCGATGCGTACGGGCACGCCCTTGAGCTCCCAGTCGACGGCACGGCGCCCGAAAGGCGTGTCCGTGCGGTCGTCCACGTGCACCCGCACACCCGCCGCCTTCAACTGCGCACCGATCTCGCGGACCTTGGCCAGAACCGCATCGTCGCCCTTGATGGCCAGTACAACGGCCTGAACAGCCGCAAGGCGCGGCGGCACCCGCAACCCGCTGTCATCACCGTGCGACATGATCAGGCCACCCACCATGCGAGTCGAGGACCCCCAGGAGGTCTGCCAGACGAGCTCCTGCTTGCCCTCCTTGGACAGGTACTGGGTGTGGAAGGCCTTCGCGAAGTTCTGCCCGAGCTCGTGACTCGTGCCCATCTGAAGGGCCTTGCCGTCGCCCATCATGGATTCGAGCGTCAGGGTGTTGATGGCCCCCGCGAACCGCTCACTCGCCGTCTTGCGGCCGAGTACGACATCGATCCCGAGGACGTTGACCATGAAGTCGGCGTACACCTTCTCGTGGATGTACGCCGCGTACTCCCGGGCCTCCTCGTACGTGGCGTGAGCCGTGTGCCCTTCCTGCCACAGGAACTCGGTCGTACGGAGGAACACGCGCGGACGCATCTCCCAACGGACCACGTTCGCCCACTGGTTGATCAGCAGCGGCAGGTCGCGGTAGCTCTGCACCCACTTGGAGAAGTAGTCGTTGATGATCGTCTCCGAGGTGGGACGGACGACGATCGGCTCCTCCAGCTCCTTGCCGCCGCCGTGCGTGACGACCGCGAGCTCCGGGGCGAAACCCTCGACGTGCTCGGCCTCCCTCGTCAGGTACGACTGCGGGATGAAGAGCGGGAAGTACGCATTCTGGGCACCCGCTTCCTTGATGCGGGCGTCCATCTCCTGCTGCATCCGCTCCCACAGCCCGTACCCGTACGGCCGGATGACCATGGTGCCGCGCACCGGACCGTTGTCGGCCAGCTCGGCCTTGTTGATCAGGTCCTGGTACCAGCGCGGGAAATCGTCCGCCTGGGGCGTGAGAACAGGTGCCTTAGCCATGGCGCGATGGTACGGGCACACGTTGCCGGGATGTGAATTCTTACCGAGCGCACAACCGACGCACAAACCGGGCGCCGAAACCCCTGGACGACACGTCGAGCGCGGAGTTTCCTGGCATACGGGGGGGAGTGCGGGGCGCACTGCTACGGGGGCCAGGGGAAACGGGGAACAGCGGCAACTCTCGGCGGATTGGGGCGCTTTCGATGACACCTACGCTCGTGCGGCAGCACCTACCTCACGCGGGGCCGACGCCCCGGGTGGACCCGTGTGCACGCGCGCGTGACTGGGCCGAGATCCAGGAGCGGATGTTGGTGCCGCTCCACGAGGCCGTCTACGAGCGACTCGAAGTGGGCACCGGCACGCGGCTGCTCGGCCTCGGCTGCGGTTCCGGGCTCGCCCTCCTGATGGCGGCCTCCCGCGGCGCCGCCGTCACCGGTGTCGACTCCAGGTCGCCCGAACGAGTGGCTCTCGCACGGGAGCGGTTGCTGCCGCAGACGTGGGGCACGCGCGCGCGTGCCGACACCCGGCTCGTCGACGGCACCCCCGAAGACGTGGCCGACGCGGGAGCGCCCGCCTTCAACCTGGTCACCGCGTTCGAGCCCATCGGGTGTGTGGCCGGGGACTCCGAAGGGCTCGCGGAGCTGCTGGACTCGGCGACACCGCTCGCCGAGCGGGGGGCTCCCGTGGTGCTCGCCGGGTGGGGACCGCCGGAGCGCTGCGCCACGTCGTCCGTGCTCCGGGTCGCCACCAAGTTGGCCGACCCCCTGCGGAAGGCGGCCAGTTGGCGGGCCGCCCGTCGTGACGACCTCGAGGAGGTCGCGCAGCGGGCCGGGCTCAAGCCGGACGGGTCGGGGCGGGTGGCCTGTCCGTTCGGGTATCCCGGTGTGGACAGTGCGGTTCGGGGGTTGTTGTCGACGGGGCTGTTCGACGCGGCGGTCGGTGCCACGGACGAGGTCCAGGTCGACAAGGAGCTCCGGGAGGCGCTCCATCCTCATCAGCGGCGGGACGGGACCGTGTGGATGGCGAATGTGTTCCGGTATCTGATCGCTCGTACGGGGTGAGGTCGCAGGCGTTTGTTCGCCCCCTCCGCCCCTGCCCGTCCCGTACCTGGGGGCTCTGCCCCCAGACCCCCGTATCGCGCTGACGCGCTCGTCCTCAAACGCCGGACGGGCTGAAACGCCTCAGCCCTCCTTCCTCAAGCGCGTGACCCCCGCGATCCGGTACGCGTCCGCCTCCTCCAGTGTCTCGCTCGCCAGCAGCGCCTCCGCGAGGGCGTTCAACTGGCCCCGGTGATCGCGGAGTTTCTGGCATGCCTCCTCGTAGCACTCGTCGACGATGCGGCGCATCTCGTGGTCGATCGAGTCGAGGGTCGCAGGGGCGGCCGAGAGGCCGTAGGCCTGCTGGGCGTCGTTCGGGAGGGCGGAGAGGCGGCCGACGCGTTCGCTCATGCCCCAGCGGGCGACCATGCCGCGCGCGAGGTTCGTGACCTGTTCCAGGTCGTTCTCCGAACCCGTCGTGACGACTCCGTAGACGACGTGTTCGGCAGCCATGCCTCCCAGGGCGCCGATGATGCGACCGCGCAGGTACTCCTCCGTGTACGCGTACCGGTCCGCGTCCGGGGTGGACAGCGTGACGCCGAGAGCGCGCCCGCGCGGGACGATGGTGATCTTGCGAACCGGGTCGGCGCCGGGCTGGAGCATGCCGAGCAGGGCGTGGCCGCTCTCGTGGTAGGCGGTGCGGCGGCGTTCCTCGGCGGGCATCACCAGCGGGCGTTCGGCACCCAGTTGCACCTTTTCGAGCGCTTCGGAGAGGTCCGTCTGTGTGACCTGGTCCTGCTTGCGCTTGACCGCGAGAAGAGCGGCCTCGTTGGCGAGGTTGGCCAGATCGGCACCGGTCATACCCGGAGTCGTACGGGCCACCTGGGTCAGATCCACGTCCGGGGCCAGCGGAATCCCCCGGGTGTGGATCTCCAGGATCGCCGCGCGGCCGCCACGGTCGGGCGGCGAGACAGTGACGACGCGGTCGAAGCGGCCCGGGCGGGTGAGCGCCGGGTCCAGGATGTCCGCGCGGTTCGTCGCCGCGATGACGATCACGCCCTCGGAGCCGGAGAAGCCGTCCATCTCGGTGAGGATCTGGTTCAGGGTCTGCTCGCGCTCGTCGTGGCCACCCATGCCGGAGCCGCCGGCCCGCGCCCGCCCGATCGTGTCGATCTCGTCGATGAAGATGATGGAGGGGGCCACTTTGCGGGCCTCCGCGAACAGTTCGCGGACCCGGGACGCGCCCACGCCCACGATCATCTCGATGAACTCCGACGCCGAGGCCGAGAAGAACGGCACCCCCGCCTCCCCCGCGACCGCCCGCGCAAGCAACGTCTTGCCGGTACCGGGCGGACCCGCAAGGAGCACACCGCGGGGCATCTTGGCGCCCATCTTCCGGTACTCGTCGGGGTTCTTGAGGAAGTCCACGACGTCGTTCAGCTCGCCCTCGACCTCGTCGATCCCGGCCACGTCCGCGAACGTCGTGCGCGTGGCTCCGGGCTGCAGTTCGACGGGTTTCGGCGGCGCCTTGCGGCCCAGCATGCCGCCCGCGCCGCCCATGCCCGCGCTCATCCGCCGCGCGATGAAGATCCACAGGACGACGAGCAGCAGCATCGGCGCGAGCGAGATCAACAGATTGGAGAGGAAACTGCGCTGCTGGACGACCGGCTCGGCGGTCACCGTGACGTTGTGCTTGTCCAGGTTCTCCCAGAGCTGGTCGTCCGCGAAGGACGGCCGCTGGGTCTTGAACTTGGTGTACTTCCCGTCGCCCTCCGGGTTGTCCTGGGCGTTCTTGAGCTGGCCCTGGATCGCGTCGCCCTTGGAGTAGATCTTCGTGACGTTGCCGCCGTCGACCTGCTTGCTGAACTCCGTGTACGAGATCGTCGGCTCGTCGCCCTCATTGAAGAAGGACAGCACCAGGTTGGCGATCAGGTACACCACCAGGGCGGTGAGGATCAGACCACCCCAGCCGCCCGGCATCTTCCTCTTCCCGGAAGGCGGCGGCGTCGGCTCGGGCGGAGTGCCCTCGGTACGCCACGGCTGGTCAGGGGCCTTGCGTGGCGGCACAGGGTTGCTCATATCCGGACGTTACGACAGGAAAACGGCGCCAGCACCCGCAGGGAACGCGTTGGGGGCGCCCCTCGAACACGAGGGGCGCCCCCAGCGTCGTACGAGATCAGAGCCCGTACGTGAAGCACCGTACGAGGAGACAGCCCCGTACGCGACGAACCGTCAGCCCATGAACTTCTTGAACTCGTCCGGCAGCTCGAAGTCCTTGGCGCCCTGCTGGGGCAGTCCGAAGGCGCCGCCCGGCTGGGGGCCGGCCTCGCGGCGCGCCTGGGCCTCGGCCTCCTCCTGCTTGCGCTTCATCGGGTTGCCGGAGCGCTGCTTGCCCTTGGCCTGCTTCTGCTTCTTCTTGGTGCGGCCGGGGCCGCCACCCATGCCCGGCATCCCGGGCATCCCCGGCATGCCGCCGCCCTGGGCCATGCGGGACATCATCTTGCGGGCCTCGAAGAAGCGCTCGACCAGGCCCTTGACCGCGCTGACATCGACGCCGGAGCCCTTGGCGATACGGGCACGGCGCGAGCCGTTGATGATCGTCGGCTCGTGGCGCTCGCCCGGGGTCATCGACTTGATGATCGCGGCCGTGCGGTCGACGTCGCGCTCATCGAGGTTGGCGATCTGGTCCTTGATCTGGCCCATGCCCGGGAGCATTCCGAGCAGCTTGCTGATGCTGCCCATCTTCCGGACCTGTTCCATCTGGGCCAGGAAGTCGTCGAGCGTGAAGTCCTGGCCCTTCTTGGACGCCAGCTTGGAGGCCATCTGCTCGGCCTCTTCTTGGCTGAACGTCTTCTCCGCCTGCTCGATCAGGGTGAGCAGGTCACCCATGTCGAGGATGCGGGAGGCCATCCGGTCCGGGTGGAAGGCGTCGAAGTCGTCGAGCTTCTCGCCGTTCGACGCGAACATGATCGGCTTGCCGGTGACCGAGGCGATGGAGAGGGCCGCGCCGCCTCGGGCGTCGCCGTCCAGCTTCGAGAGCACGACACCGTCGAAGCCGACGCCGTCACGGAAGGACTCCGCGGTGTTGACCGCGTCCTGGCCGATCATCGCGTCGACGACGAACAGGATCTCGTCCGGGCTGACGGCATCCCTGATGTCCGCGGCCTGCTGCATCAGCTCCTGGTCGATACCCAGGCGGCCGGCGGTGTCCACGATCACGATGTCGTGGACCTTCGTCTTGGCGAACTCGATGGAGTCCTTGGCGACCTTGACCGGGTCACCGACGCCGTTGCCCGGCTCGGGCGCGTAGACGGCGACGCCGGCGCGCTCGGCGACGACGCTGAGCTGGGTCACGGCGTTCGGGCGCTGGAGGTCGGCGGCGACGAGGAGCGGGGAGTGACCCTGGTCCTTCAGCCACTTGCCGAGCTTTCCGGCGAGCGTGGTCTTACCGGCACCCTGCAGACCCGCCAGCATGATCACGGTGGGCGGGTTCTTGGCGAACCGGAGGCGACGGGTCTCGCCGCCGAGGATCGTGACGAGTTCCTCGTTCACGATCTTCAGAACCTGCTGGGCCGGGTTCAGCGCCTTGGAGACCTCGGCACCAAGCGCGCGCTCCTTGACGTTCTTGATGAAGGTCCGCACGACCGGCAGGGCGACGTCGGCTTCGAGGAGCGCGATACGGATCTCGCGGGCCGTGGCGTCGATGTCCGCCTCGGAGAGCCGGCCTTTCCCGCGGAGGTTTTTGAAAGTCGCGCTGAGGCGGTCGGAGAGGGTATCGAACACGGCGCTCGTCGGTCCTCAAGGTTGGGGGCAGTCTAGGTTGCCCTCCAGGGTATCCGGCCGTTGCAACAAGTCGGCCCCTGCCCGCCAAGAACTGTCGGACAGAGGCCGGAACCCCCACGTGCGTGGGGAGCAGTTAGCGCCAGTCAGGTAGAACGCGTCGACCGCTGGACCATCCCCGCACAAACGGGGAACAAAAGCCCCAACGGCTGACCCGGCCATGGAGTCACGCACTCAACGCAGGCATTCCTCGAGCGCACGTGCCAGCCCAGCCGCCTCCGGGCCCGGCAAGGGCTGGCCTTTCGGAGACGTGACGTAAAAGGCGTCCACCGCATTGGACCCCAGCGTCGACACATGCATGCTCCGCACCCGTACGTTCGCCTCCTCGAAGGCCCGCCCGATGCGGTGCAGCAGGCCGGGGGCGTCATGGGCGCGGACCTCGATGACCGTGGCGTGACGTGATGCCGCAGGGGCGACCGTCACACGGGCAGGCGGCGCGATCGTGCCCCGGCGCCGGGGGTAGGCGGCGTCCCGCTCGGCGAGACGGCCCGCGATGTCGAGGGAGCCGTCCAGGGCGCGGACGAGGTCGGCACGGAGGCGGGCGGCCTGCGGCAGGGAGCCGTACTCGGCGGCGACCCGCCAGTCGAGCAGCAGCACCGAGCCCTCGACGCCGTCGGGCAGGTCGAGGGCGCGCAGCCCGGCCGTGCGGACGGTCAGCCGGTGCATGGCGAGGACGCCCGCGACGGCGGGGAGGACGCCGGGCTGGTCGGGTACGGCGATGAGGAGCTCCACGCCCAGCGGCTCCGGGTCCTCCGGCACTGAGGCGGAGGCGGTCTCGGAGTCGACCGGTTCGGTCTGCGCGCGCAGCGAGAGGACGGGGCCGCCGGTCCGGAACGACTCGATCGCGAGCCGTTCCTGTTCGGCCGTGGGTGCCGCGGCCTCGGGCTCCTCGGGGGCGTCCCCTGCGAGCACGGCCGAGACCCGTTTGACCAGGTCGGTGACGAGGGAGCCGCGCCACGAGGACCAGGCGGCGGGCCCGGTGGCCAGCGCGTCCGCCTCGGTGAGCGCGTGCAGCAGTTCGAGGGTGCCCTGCGAGCCGACCGCCTCGGCGACGGAGCGGACGGTGGCCGGGTCCTCCAGGTCGCGCCGGGTCGCGGTGTCGATGAGCAGCAGATGGTGGCGTACGAGGGTGGCGAGCACCGCCACGTCCGCGCGGTCGAAGCCGATCCGGGCGGCGACGTCCCGCGCGATGATCTCGCCCGCGACGGAGTGGTCGCCCGGCCAGCCCTTGCCGATGTCGTGCAGCAGGGAGGCGACGAGGAGCAGGTCGGGGCGGCCCACGCGGCGGGCCAGTTCGGAGGCGCGGACGGCCGTCTCGATGAGGTGGCGGTCGACGGTCCAGATGTGTACGGCGTTGCGCTGCGGCCGGCAGCGTACGCGCTCCCAGTCGGGCAGCAGCCTGGTGATCAGGCCCTCCGCTTCGAGCGCCTCCCAGACCTCGATGGTGGGGCGGCCGGAGCCAAGGAGCGTGACGAGCTGTTCGCGTGCCTCGGCGGGCCAGGGCGTGGGGAGGGGGCGCGCGGCGGCTGCCATGCGCCGTACGGCGTGCAGGGAGAGCGGAAGTCCCGACTGTGCCGCCGCGGCCGCCGCGCGCAACGGGAGTACGGGGTCGCGTTCGGGGCGCGCGGCGCGGGCGAGCACCACCTCGCCGTCCTGCTCGACGACGCCCTCGGCGAGCGGTGAGCGCTCCGCGGCGGGCTTGGCGCCGCCGCCGAGCATGGCGCGCAGGCGCGGGCGTACGGCGCGCGACCGCAGTACGCGCCCCACCTCGCGCCATGTCACGTCACTCGCGTACGAAACGACGCGCGCCGCCTCGTACACCTGGCGCAGCAGTGTGTCGGCGTCCAGGAGTCCGAGTTCCGCGGCGACCTGGTCCTGTTCCTGCAGGGCGAGGCGGTCGGTGGCGCGCCCGGTGGTGAGGTGGAGTGCGTCGCGGACGTCCAGGAGGCGCCTTCGCGCGTCGGTGAGGCCCTCGCGGGGCGCGTCCGCGAGCCAGGAGGCGGCTACGGCGCGCAGGGCGGTGGCGTCGCGCAACCCGCCGCGCGCCTCCTTCAGGTCCGGTTCGAGGAGGTATTGGAGCTCGCCCTGGCGCTCGGCCCGTTCGGCGCACAGCTCCTGGAGTTCGGGGAGACGTTTCGGCGCCTGGTTGCGCCAGTCGGCGAGGACGGTCGTACGCAGTCCGGCGGTGAGGCCGAGGTCTCCGGCGATGTGCCGGGCGTCCAGCAGACCGAGCTGGACCTTGAGGTCCTCGCTCGCGGTCTTGCGGGCCTCGGCCGGCGTACGGACGGAGTGGTCGAGGGCGAGGCCGAGGTCCCAGACGGGGTACCAGATGCGGTCGGCCAGGGCGGCGACGGCGCCGGAGTCGCTGCCGTCGTGCAGGAGGAGCAGGTCGAGGTCGCTGCGTGGGGAGAGTTCGCCGCGTCCGTAGCCGCCGACGGCGACGAGGGAGACGCCGCGCAGCGCCTCGGAGCCGGCGTCGAAGAGGCCGGTGAGCCAGTCGTCGGTGAGTTCGGCGAGGGCGGTACGGCGCGGCGGCCCGGACTGCGCCTCTCTTTGGAGAAGGCGCAGCCGGGCCGCCGCATAGCCGCTGGGTCCGGAGTCCTCTGCTTCGGAACGCATGTCCGTACTCGTCACCCAGCGACTCCTGTCTTTCTTTTTCTTTTAGAGCGCGTCCGGGCCGCGCTCGCCGGTCCGGACCCGGACGGCGGTCTCGACCGGGATCGACCAGACCTTGCCGTCACCGATCTTGCCGGTGCGGGCCGCCTTGACGATGACGTCGATCAGGCCTTCGGCGTCGTCGTCCTCGGCCAGCACCTCGATGCGGATCTTGGGCACCAGGTCGACCGTGTACTCGGCACCACGGTAGACCTCGGTGTGGCCACGCTGCCGACCGTAGCCGCTGGCCTCGGTGACCGTCAGTCCGTGTACCCCGAAGGCCTGCAGGGCCTCCTTGATCTCGTCGAGCCGGTGAGGCTTCACGACGGCGGTGATGAGCTTCATGCGTCCACCTTCTTGGCTGTGCCCTCAGCGGGGGTCGGCGAGGAAGTGAAGCCGGCGCCACCGCCGGTGCCGCTGAAGTCGTATGCGGTCTCGGCGTGCTCGGCCTGGTCGATGCCCGCGACCTCCTCGTCCTCGCTGACCCGCATCCCGATCGTCTTGTCGATCAGGAAGGCGAGGATCGCGGAGGCGACGAGGGAGTAGCCGAGGACGGCGAAGACGCCGGCGCACTGCTTCCAGAACTGGTCGAGGCCGCCGCCGTAGAAGAGGCCCTCGACGTCGGACTGGCCCTTGCCGGAGGCGAAGAAGCCGATGAGCAGGGAGCCGACGACACCGCCGACGAGGTGGACACCGACGACGTCGAGCGAGTCGTCGTAGCCGAACTTGTACTTGAGGCCCACGGCCATGGCGCACAGCACACCGGCGATGACGCCGACGGCGATCGCGCCGAGCGGGGAGACCGCACCGCCGGACGGGGTGATCGCGACCAGACCGGCGACCGCGCCGGAGGCGGCACCGAGGGTGGTGAACGCGCCGTGGCGGATCTTCTCGTAGGCGAGCCAGGCGAGCATCGCAGCGGCGGTGGCGATCTGCGTGTTGAGGAACATCAGCGCGCCGACACCGTCGTCGTTGCCGAGCCACGAGCCTGCGTTGAATCCGAACCAGCCGAACCAGAGGAGACCGGCGCCGAGCATGACCAGCGGGAGGCTGTGCGGGCGCATCGGGTCCTTCTTGAAGCCCACGCGCTTGCCGATGACGAGGATCACGCCGAGCGCCGCGGCACCCGCGTTGATGTGGACCGCCGTACCACCGGCGAAGTCGATCACGCCGAGTTCGAACGCCCAGCCGCCGGTGCCCCATACCCAGTGCGCGACCGGGAAGTACACGACCGTGACCCACAGGGCGATGAAGAGGGACCAGGCGGTGAACTTCACGCGGTCCGCGAGCGCGCCGCTGATCAGGGCGGGCGTGATGATGGCGAACATCAGCTGGAAGGCGGCGAACACCGTGATCGGGATGGTGTAGCCGTCCCACAGGTCCGTGATGCCGACGCCGCCGAATCCGACGTAGTCGGAGGTCCAGCCGATGAGCGAGCCCTTGTCGGTGCCGAAGGCGAGGGAGAAGCCGTACACCACCCACAGGATGGTGACTATGCCCATGCTGATGAAGCTCATCATCAGCATGTTCAAGGTGCTCTTGACGCGGACCATGCCTCCGTAGAAGAAGGCCAGGCCGGGCGTCATGATCAGCACCAGGGCGGAACAGATGAGCATGAACCCTGTGTTGGCAGCAGACAGCGTGGGTGCATCTGCGGCAAGGGTGATGGCTGGTGCCATCGGCGTCTCCTCGTCGATTGGTACGGCCCCGTGCGGGCGAAGCCTGAAGTGGGCGTGAGGGGTGGGCCGGTTATGCGCCATGAGATTGGCGCAGCGCGGTTTCGGTCGGCACCCCTCGATGTTTCGCCGCAGTGACGAAGGCGCCTTGTGTGTTACGCGTCGATGAACTGCCTGAGACCGGGCCGAGCGATCGTTATCGTGGCGCAACCTTCTCCGAAGGGAGAAAGGCCGGCCGCGGTCGGCCGTCCGATGACCTGGCATGGGGGAGCCGAGTCGGGCAGTTCGGGACGGCCGGCCACGGCCGGGGTACTGGGGTGTGGCCGCTCACGCGGCCCGGGTCAGACCGCCTCGGCGGTCTCGGGCAGGTCGACGGCGAGCTGGTCGGTGAGGTCGACGACCTCGGCGAGGTCCCCGAAGTCGCGGGCCGCCGTGTCGACCGTCTTTCGGATACGAGTGTTGACGCGCTCCGAGCGCACTTTCTTCGCGTACGACATGGCTTCCTTGGCTCGGACCGCACTCTGCGCGGGCTCCCGCTGGAGGAGGTGCACGGTGGCCATGCCGATGAGGTTCAGTGCGTACGAACGCTGGTGTTCGGGGTCCTTGGCGAAGAGGTCGACGGCCTGCTGCATCAGGGGCTCCGCCATGGAGGCGTAGGTGGGGCTGCGGCCCGCGACATAGGCGAGGTCGCGGTAGGAGTGCGAGTTCTCGCCGTACAGCTCGGCCTTGGAGAAGAAGCGGATCCAGTCGGGGTCCGGGTCGTCCCATTCATGCACGTCGGCGAAGGTGTCCTCGGCCATCCGGACGGCGCGCTTGCACTTTCCGGGCTGGCCCATGTTGGCGTACGCGCGGGCCTCCATCGCATACAGCATGGACTGGGTGCGGGGGCTCGCGCAGTCGCGGCTTCCGTACTGCGCGAGGTGGATGAGTTCCAGCGCGTCCTCGGGCCGGCCCAGGTGGATCATCTGGCGGCTCATGCTGGACAGGACGTACGAGCCGAGCGGCTTGTCGCCCGCTTCCTTGGCGGCGTGCAGGGCGAGGACGAAGTACTTCTGCGCGGTGGGCTGGAGCCCCACGTCGTAGCTCATCCAGCCGGCCAGCTCGGCCAGCTCGGCGGCGACCTTGAACAGGCGCCTGTTCGTCGCGGCGGGCTGGGGTTCCTGGAGCAGGTCCGTCACCTCGTGCAGCTGTCCGACGACCGCTTTGCGGCGCAGGCCGCCACCGCACTGGGCGTCCCACTGCCGGAACATCACGGTGGTGGACTCAAGGAGGTCCAGCTCCGGTTTGGAGAGCCGGCCGCGGCGCGCCGAGGCGGGGGGCTCGGGCTCCTCCGGTGCAGCCATGGGCGAGGGGACGAGCCAGCGCTGCATGGGTTCGATGAGGGCCGGGCCCGCGGCGAGGGCGAGCGAGCTGCCGAGGAAGCCGCGCCGCGCCAGCATCAGGTCGCTGCGCGAATACTCGCTGATCAGCGCCACGGTCCCCGGGCCCGTCCAGGGCAGGTCGACGCCGGACACCGACGGTGACTGGTGGGCGGCCCGCAGGCCGAGATCCTCGACGGCGACGACACAGCCGAAGCGCTCGGAGAACAGCTCGGACAGGATCCGCGGGATCGGCTCGCGCGGGTTCTCCCCGTCCAGCCAGCGACGCACCCGCGAGGTGTCCGTGGAGATGTGGTTGGCCCCCAACTGGCGGGCCCTGCGGTTCACTTGCCGTGCGAGCTCGCCCTTGGACCAGCCGCTGCGCACGAACCACGAGCCGAGCAGCTCGTTGGGGCGCTTGTCCGTGCCGGTCGCGGTCATCCCGCCTCCGCCGTTGCCGCCCACTGGAACGCCCCCATCCCTGAGACCACTTGTACGCTGCGTGCGCCAAGCCCTATCAGAATGCCGGTAAATACGGCCGCACGTCCGGTAGTTCTCACCCTTCGAACGGGAAGCCGACTTGCCCTTGGCATACCCACGAGTGCACACGTCCCCAGGACTCGTGCACTCAAAGTAATCCTACGATCACCCGTCCAGCCATGGCGATCCCGGAAACGCCACCATTCGCCACCCCTTCGAATGAACTCCGCATCGCCTACGCGCGATTGACTTGACACTGGATGGCCGGGAGTGGGCGGAGCGGTGTGCGCTGGGGCGCACGATGCAGAGCGCACTACCCGGGGCACTACTGGGCGCCGTCTGAACCGGGCGGCACAGGGGAAGTCGGGAACACAGGGTCACGTTCCGATTCCGTCACGTAACCACCGCCACGTCGGACCCGTTGGAGGGGGCATGGGCTTCACGATCGGCAGTAGTCGGGGGACGCGCGAACTCCGGCCCGGCTCACGGCGCCGCGGCCGTTCGTCGGAATGCACCGCGGTGGCGGAGTTCACCGGGCTGTGGGGATGGGACGTGGTCCCCGGTGCACGAGCCGCCGCGGGGGCGTGCTCGTGCGGCAGGGCCGACTGCCCCGCGCCGGGTGCGCATCCGCTGGACTTCGCTCCGCCGATCCCGGCCGGCGCCACGCTCGACGAAGTGACCGAGGCCTGGGCCGAGTTCCCCGGGGCCGCCATGATGCTGCCGGTCGGCCGCGCCTTCGACGTGATCGAGGTCGCCGAGCCCGCCGGGCGCCGCGCGCTCGTCCGTCTCGAACGCATGGGGCTCCCCCTCGGCCCCGTGGCGGCGACCCCGGACGGCCGCGCCCACTTCTTCGTCGCCCCCGGCTCCGCGCCCGAACTCCCCGAGCTGCTCTACCGCATGGGCTGGGACGACGCCTCCCTCGACCTGCACGGCCTGGGCCCGGGTACGCACATCACCGCCCCGCCCTCCGACCGCTCGGGCCTCGGCCCGGTCCGCTGGCTCCGCTCCCCCGCACTGGACTCGGCGACGAAGCCACCACAGGCGCGGCTGCTGCTGGGGACGCTGGCGTATGTGGCACACCGGTCGCGCGCGTAGCCGTCACCACCATGGGCTCACATGACGAAGCGCCCGCCTCCAACTGCACCTTGGGGGCGGGCGCTTCTTCGAGCACCGGCTGATTCCGCTTCACATACCAATTTTGGTAGGTGACACCTACTCCCCGATAAGGGCGTCAACGAACGCCTCCGGCTCGAACGGCGCCAGATCGTCCGCCCCCTCCCCCAGCCCCACCAGCTTGACCGGCACACCCAGCTCGCGCTGCACCGCGATCACGATGCCGCCCTTGGCCGTCCCGTCGAGCTTGGTCAGCACGATGCCGGTGATGTCGACGACCTCGGCGAAGACGCGGGCCTGGACGAGACCGTTCTGCCCGGTGGTGGCGTCGAGGACGAGCAGGATCTCGTCCAGCGGCGCGTGCTTCTCGACGACGCGCTTGACCTTGCCGAGCTCGTCCATGAGCCCGGTCTTCGTGTGCAGCCGGCCCGCGGTGTCGATGAGGACGACGTCGGCGCCCTCCTCGATGCCCTCCTTGACCGCGTCGAAGGCGATCGAGGCCGGGTCGCCGCCCTCGGGACCGCGCACGGTACGGGCGCCCACCCGCTCGCCCCAGGTCTGCAGCTGGTCGGCGGCGGCGGCACGGAAGGTGTCGGCGGCGCCCAGGAGGACGTGCTTGCCGTCGGCGACGAGCACGCGGGCGAGCTTGCCCGTGGTGGTCGTCTTGCCGGTTCCGTTGACCCCGACGACCATCACGATGCCCGGGGTGTCGAGGTTGGAGTCGGTCTTCACCGTGCGGTCGAACTCGGGCACGAGCAGCTGGAGCAGCTCCTCGCGCAGCAGGGCACGCAGCTCGTCCGGCGTACGGGTGCCGAGCACCTTCACGCGCTCACGCAGCCGGTCGACCAGCTCCGTGGTGGGCTGTACGCCGACATCGGCGGTGAGCAGCGTGTCCTCGATCTCCTCCCAGGTGTCCTCGTCGAGGTGCTCGCGCGAGAGCAGCGTGAGCAGCCCCTTGCCGAGCGCGTTCTGCGAGCGGGAGAGCCGGGCGCGCAGACGCACCAGGCGCCCCGCGGACGGCTCCGGGACCTCGATCTCGGGAAGGGCCGGGGGCTCCTCGACCGCGACGGGAGCCGAGGCGGCCTCCGGGAGGTCCACCTCTTCTATCGTGCGGCGCGGTTCCTCCCGCGGCGTCTCGGCCTCGTCGCCGACGTGCGGCTCGGCCGGAGGGGCGGTGATGTCGGGCGTCGAGGGCGGCGGCGGGGGCAGCTGCTTCTTCCGGCGGCTGCCGACGACAAGCCCGCCGAGCGCGCCGAGCACGATCACGGCGATGACTACAGCAAGGATGATTTCCATAACCCACCCAGTATCCATCCCTCCCAGGGAGGCAGCCTTCCCTCCCTGAGAAGCCGCGCTCCACGTTTCAAAATAGAACTGCTGTACGACACTGACGTAACCCGCCCGCCGCCTCTATGGCCGTCTGACGAACCGTCAGCTACCGTCCCCCTCCACACACGAAGGGGGGCTCCCCATGCCCGTAACGGTCGTACGCTTCAACCTCGTCGACCCCCACGCCACCCCCGCGTCGCTGAGTGCCCGCTACAAGGCGGCGATCGAGATGGCCGCGTACGCCGACGACCGCGGCATCACCACCGTGCAGACCGAGGAGCACCACGGCGTCGCCAACAACTGGCTGCCCTCGCCGTTCGCCTTCGCGGGCGCGGTCTTCGGCGCGACCCGCCACATCGCGGTCACCGTGTCGGCGGTCATCGGCCCGCTGCACGACCCGCTCCGGCTCGCCGAGGACATCGCCGTGCTCGATCTACTCAGCGGCGGACGTCTCATCACCGTCGCGGGAATCGGCTACCGGCCCGAGGAGTACGCCCTCTTCGACGTCGACTGGAAGCGGCGCGGCAAGCTCCAGGACGAGCTGCTGGAAACGGTGCTGAAGGCGTGGACCGGCGAGGAGTTCGAGTACCGGGGCCGGACCGTACGGGTCACTCCGCGGCCGTTCTCGGATCCGCACCCCCTGCTGCTGGTCGGCGGCTCGTCGAAGGCGGCGGCGCGGCGGGCGGCCCGCCTGGGCCTTCCCTTCTTCCCCAGCGCCCACCTGCCCGAGCTGGAGGCGTACTACAAGGAGCGGCTCATCGAGTACGGCACCGAGGGCTGGACCATGATGCCCTCGGCCGAGACCCCGCTCCTGCACATCGCCGAGGACCCCGACCGGGCCTGGGCCGAGTACGGCACGCACTTCCTGCACGAGGCACGGACGTACGCCTCCTGGCAGTCCGGCGACATCCGCTCGGCGGTGAAGTCGGCGGCCACGACGGTCGACGAGCTGCGCGCCGAGGGTGTCTACCGGATCCTCACGCCCGACGCGTGCGTGGCACACGGCCTCGACAACTACGTCCTGCACCCGCTGTCCGGCGGGATGCCCGTCGACGAGGGCTGGCGCAGCCTGCACCTGTTCTGTGAGAGCGTCCTGCCCCGCCTCAAGGACTGAAAGGGCTCAAGGGACCGGAGGAACCGAGAAGACGCACTGCCCCGGTTCAGGGCCTCGAAGGCCGAGCCGGGGCAGTGCGTCCTCTTACGAGTACGGGGAGAAGGGCAGCGGGGGTTTGGCCCGTCTCCCCGAGTTCCGGGGGCCGTTCCTGCGAGAGGCCTAGCCCATCTCTTCCAGCGCCTTGCCCTTGGTCTCCTTCACGTACTTGAGCACGAAGGGGATGGAGAGCGCGGCGAAGAACGTATAGATCACGTAGGTCGCGGAGAGGTTCCAGTCGGCCAGCGACGGGAAGCTCGCGGTGATGGCCCAGTTGGCGATCCACTGCGCGGAGGCGGCGACGCCGAGCGCGGCGGCGCGGATCTTGTTCGGGAACATCTCGCCGAGGAAGACCCAGACCACGACACCCCAGGAGAGGGCGAAGAAGAGGACGAAGACGTGGGCGGCGATCAGGGCGACCCAGCCCTGGGTGGCCGGCAGCTTGCCGTCCACGAGGTCGAAGGAGAAGGCCCAGGCCTCCAGGCCGAGCCCGATGACCATGCCCACGGAGCCGATGAGCGCGAGCGGCTTACGGCCGATCCGGTCGACGAAGATCATGGCGATCACGGTGCCGATGATGTTGATGATCGAGGTCGTGAACGAGTAGAAGAACGACTCGGACGGGTCGACGCCGACCGACTGCCACAGCGTCGAGGAGTAGTAGAACGCGACGTTGATGCCGACGAACTGCTGGAAGACCGAGAGACCGATACCGACCCAGACGATCGGCTTGAAGAAGAAGCTGCCGCCGAGCAGGTCCTTGAAGACCGACTTGTGCTCGCTCTTCATGGCGTGCTCGATCTCGGCGACGCGGACGTCCAGGTCGATCTTGTCGCCCTCGACCTCCTTGAGCACCTCACGGGCTCGCTCGTCCCGGCCCACGGAGATCAGGAAGCGCGGCGACTCGGGGATCGCGAAGGAGAGCAGACCGTAGAGGACGGCCGGGACGACCATGACGCCGAGCATGACCTGCCAGGCTTCGAGGCCCATGATCTGGCCGCGCTGGTCACCGTCGGCGGCGTTCAGGATGCCCCAGTTGACCAGCTGCGAGATGGCGATGCCGATGACGATGGCGGCCTGCTGGAAGGAGCCGAGGCGTCCGCGGTACGCGGCCGGGGCGACCTCGGCGATGTAGGCGGGGCCGATGACGGAGGCCATACCGATGGCGAAACCGCCGATGACGCGCCAGAAGGCCAGGTCGTACAGGGAGAAGGGCAGCGCGGACCCGACGGCGCTGACCGTGAACATGACGGCCGAGATCTGCATACAGCGGATGCGGCCGATGCGGTCGGCTATGCGGCCCGCGGTCGCCGCGCCGATGGCACAGCCGATCAGTGCGATGGCGATGACCTGGGCCAGCGCCGCCGAGCCGATGTCGTACCGGCTTCGGATGGCCTCGACGGCGCCGTTGATCACGGCACTGTCGTAGCCGAAGAGGAACCCGCCCATCGCGGCCGCCGCCGCGATGAAGATGACGTGCCCGAGATGCTCGGGATGAGCCTCTCGGGCTCCTGACTTGGGGGGCGCTGTGCTGGTCACGTGTAACTCCTCGGGCCACCGGCCTCACTGCCGGGGGTGTGGGGCGAGCCCTTCAGTGGTCATACAAGTGGCGCACAACATCACGCCGCCCACCAGCTGAAGGTAAAAGCAACGTTGCAGAGACTATGCCTTCAAGTTTCGAAGTCAACAGTCCGCTTGCTGTGAATTTTAGGCGCAGGGATGACCATGACTCGTTCAATACTTGAACTCAAGCGGAAGCCCAGGTCACGACCCGTGTGGGCTACACGCATCCACTAGCGGAGTCGCTGGCTGATGACCTTTGACACACCGTCGCCCTGCATCGAGACGCCGTACAACGCGTCGGCGACCTCCATCGTGCGCTTCTGGTGCGTGATCACGATCAACTGCGAGGCCTCCTGCAGCTCCTGCATGATCCGGATCAGCCGCTGGAGGTTGGTGTCGTCGAGCGCCGCCTCGACCTCGTCCATCACATAGAACGGACTGGGCCGCGCCTTGAAGATCGACACGAGCAGCGCCACGGCGGTCAGGGACCGTTCGCCACCGGAGAGCAGGCTCAGCCGCTTGACCTTCTTGCCCGGAGGGCGGGCCTCCACATCGACACCCGTGGTGAGCATGTTGTCGGGATCGGTCAGGATCAGCCGTCCCTCCCCTCCCGGGAACAACCGGCTGAAGACCCCCTCGAACTGCAGGGCGGTGTCCCGGTACGCCTCGGTGAAGACCTGCTCGACGCGCTCGTCGACCTCCTTCACCACTTGAAGCAGGTCCGTACGCGTCTTCTTGAGGTCCTCCAACTGCTCGCTGAGGAACTTGTGGCGCTCCTCCAGCGCGGCGAACTCCTCAAGGGCGAGCGGGTTGACCTTCCCGAGCTGCTGGTACGCCCGTTCGGCTGACTTGAGCCGCCGCTCCTGCTCGGCACGGTGGAAGGGCCGGGGCTGGTTGCGCGGATGCTCCGGGTCCTCGGGCAGTTCCTCACCCTCGGCGGGGAGCGAGGGCGGTACCGGCTGCTGCGGGCCGTAGTCGGCCACAAGACCCGCCGGTTCGACGCCCATCTCCTCCAGCGCCTTCGACTCCAGCTGCTCGATGCGCATCCGCTTCTCGGCGCCGAGTACCTCGCCGCGGTGAACCGAATCCGTGAGTTTGTCGAGCTCGCCCTTGAGGTCGCGTCCTTCGTTGCGGGCGAGGCCGAGCGCCTGTTCCCTGTGGGCCTTGGCGTTCTCGGCGGCGGCCCGTTCCTCCTGGGCCCTGGTCAGCGAGACCTCGACGTGCGCGAGCAGCTGCCGCGCGCCGGAGGCGACCGCCTCGGCGACCGCTGCTTCGTGCCGCAGCCTGGCCCGCCGCTGCTCGGCACGCGCGCGTGCCTCGCGTTCGGCACGCGCGGCCTTGTCGAGTCCGTCGGCCCGCCCGGCGAGCCCCTTGACCCGCTCCTCGTGCGTACGCACCTGGAGCCGGGCCTCCATCTCGGTCTGCCGCGCGTTGGCGCCGTCGGCGGCCAGCCGGTCCCGTACGCCGGTGTCGGGCTCCTCCTCCACCGGCATCTCCTCGGCGACGGTGAGCCGCTCGGCCAGCTCCTCCGCCTCCTCCACGGCCCGGTCGAGCGCGTCCTGCGCCCGCGCGGCGGCGGCGGTACTCCGCTCGGCCTCCCCCGCGGCGCCCCGCGCCTGCCCGGCCAGCCGCCCCAGCTGCTGCGCCACGGACGACTTCTCCCGCTCGGCGGCCCGCCGCCGCTCCCCCAACTCCTCGACGAGCGCTGCACATTCCTTCCGCCGCCCGGTGGCCTCGTGCTGCGCCTCGCCGAGCGACTCGCACCGCACAGCCAGCTCTTCGAGCTCCGCCGCCGCCTCGTCGACGGACGCCTGCACCTCCAGCAGACTCGGCGCCCCGGCCGACCCGCCGTGCGCGAAGTGCGCCCCCAGCAGGTCCCCTTCAGCGGTGACCGCGGTCAGCTCCGGCCGCCCGTAGACCAGTTCCTCGGCGTCCTCAAGGGTGCCCACCACCACGATCCCGCGCAGCAGCCGCCGTACGGCGGGCATGAGCTCGGCGGGACCACGGACGAGATCGGCGGCGTACGCAGGTCCCTCGCCGCGCTCCTGACGGGGTACGCCGCCCTCCGCCGCGTTGGCACCCCGTTCCTCCGGTGCCCCCGCCAGCAGCAACGCCGCCCGCCCCGCGTCCTGCTTGCGGAGCATACGGATGGCGTCCGCCGCCGAGGCGGGGGTGGTGACGGCGATGGCGTCGGCCGCGGCGCCGAAGGCGGCGGCCAGCGGGACCTCGAAGCCGGGGGTGACCGAGAGGAGTTCGGCCGCCGGGCCGAGAAGTCCGGTGAGGCGGTCCTTCGCGCCGAGCAGCGCTCCTGTGCCGTCCTTGCGGCGCAGTCCGAGGGCGAGGGCCTCTCGGCGGGCCTGGGTCGCGGCGCGCTTGCGTTCCGCTGCCGTGGCCGCCTCGCGCGCTGCTGTGAGCGCTGTTTCCGCGTCGGCCAGCGCCCGTTTGGCCGCCTCGTGCTGCTCCGTCAGCTCGGCGTCGTCCGCGTCGAGGCCGTCGACCTCCGCCTTCAGCTGCTCGTACTCCTCCTGGGCGGCGAACGCGCGCTCCTGGGCCTCGTCGCGCGAGGCGGCAAGGCGGTCGATCTCGGCCTGGGCGGAGGCGGCCCGGGAACGGGCGGCGTTGACCTGGCCGTTGAGGCGGGCGAGGCCCTCGCGGCGGTCGGCGATCGCGCGGGCGACGTCCTTGAGCCGGCGTTCCTCGACGGCGAGCTCGCGCTCCAGCTCGGCCCGGTGCGCGACGGTGTCCTCAAGGGCGTGCTCGGCGGCCTCCAGGGCAGCTTCGAGCTCGGCCTCCTGCTCCCGGATCCGCGCGGCCTCGCGCTCCATGTCCTCGGGGTCGCGCCCGCGCCGCTCCTCGGGAGGTGTCGAAGTCGCGCTCTTCACACGCGCGTCGGCCAGCGAGATCGTGCCGCGCACCCGCTCGGCGAGCTGCGACAGCTCGTACCAGGTCTGCTGGGCGCGCTGCAGACGAGGAGCGAGCTGGCGGACCTCGTCCTCCAGGAGCGCTTCGCGCTGCTGCGCCTTCTTCAGTTCGGCCTCGGCGGCTTCCTTGCGTTCCTTGAGCGCGGCCTCGTCGGCGACCTCGGTCTGGAGTGCCTGCCGCAGCCGTACGAGATCGTCGGCGAGGAGACGGAGCCGGGCGTCGCGCAGGTCGGCCTGGATGACGGCGGCGCGGCGCGCGACCGCGGCCTGCCGGCCCAGCGGCTTCAACTGCCGCCGCAGTTCGTCGGTCAGGTCCTGGACCCGCGCCAGGTTCGCCTGCATGGCGTCCAGCTTCCGCAGCGCCTTCTCCTTGCGCTTGCGGTGCTTGAGAACGCCCGCGGCCTCCTCGATGAAGGCGCGGCGGCCCATCGGGTCGGCGTGGAGTACGGAGTCGAGCTGGCCCTGTCCGACGATGACGTGCATCTCGCGGCCGATGCCGGAGTCACTCAGCAGTTCCTGGATGTCGAGCAGCCGACACGTGTCGCCGTTGAGCTGGTACTCGCTGCCGCCGTTGCGGAACATGATCCGCGTGATGGTGACTTCGGCGTACTCGATGGGCAGCGCGCCGTCGGAGTTGTCGATGGTGAGGGACACCTCGGCCCGGCCGAGCGGCGGACGCCCGGTGGTGCCGGCAAAGATGACGTCCTCCATCTTGCCGCCGCGCAGCGACTTGGCGCCCTGCTCGCCCATGACCCAGCTCAGCGCGTCCACGACATTGGACTTGCCCGAACCATTGGGGCCCACGACACAGGTGATGCCCGGCTCGAACCGCAGCGTGGTCGCCGAGGCGAACGATTTGAACCCGCGCAGGGTAAGGGCCTTGAGGTGCACGCCGCTGGACTCTACCTTTCGGACCGGTGTCACTCCATGAACGCGCGGTTTCACCCATGAACGTGCAGGGCACACCAGACGTTAAAGAGAGTGAAAGAGTGCACGGGGGAAAGAAGAAGGGACGCCGAAGAGGCGTCCCTTGCAATTCTGACAACTTAGCGGTTGATGTGGGCTGCCCAACCACTGCTGTCGTGGTGCGATGCAGTGATCAGGTGAGCGCAGGCTCCGCCTGGGGTACGTCGAGATCAAGAAGCGAGTCGTGAGAAGCGGCAGCCGCGAGCGCGTCGTTCTCGGCCTGGATCCGTACGAGTTCGGATTCCAGGTCCTGTACGCGCTGCTGGAGCCGTCGCATCTCGGCAATGAGTCGCGGGTCGGAACCGCCGACGTAACCGAGAAGCGCCTTTGCCATGATGGATGGTCCTCCACACTGAGTGACCGACCGAAACGGTGTGGGTCGATGGGTCGTGAGGGAATCGCACCCGCGATGCTTGACACTTTTAAGTTCTTGCTGCTGTTCCACATGCCAAACAGCTAAGGTGCGCGGGGCTTTCAGCGTCTCACCAAAAAGTTTGACGGTCAACACGATCACGCCCCGTACTGGCGGACAACCCGGGGGTGCGCGGCCCTGGAAGGGCGGCGCTGCGACTCCTGCGGGCCCTGGGGGCATGGAGATCATCCGTACTCGCGGAGCCTGCCACTACGAGCCGTCCTTGGCAACCACCTGGGCCTTTCCGCTTCTGGCAGGTGCCATTGGTATGTCCGGTCGCTCCGGCCCGGCCCGTCGCACCGTCCCCGTCAGCGGATGAGGAAGCCGTCGTAGATCCCGCGGGGCGTGTCCCAGATCTCAGTGACTCCGTCCACGCGCCCGGGTGTGTCGTCGCCCTGGAGCCAGTCGAGCAGACTCTGGCAGCCGGCCCGAGGGCCCTCCGCGACCACTTGGACCCGTCCGTCGTCCAAATTGAGAGCAAAACCACTCAGCCCCCCGATCTCCAGCGCCTTGGCCCGCGTGAACCAGCGGAAACCCACGCCCTGGACCCGCCCGCGTACCCAGACGACGACCCGTACAACCTCGTTCATGGGTGCACGCTAACCGGACAATGTCTCTCGGAGCACTTCCTCCCCTTGCGCCATGGGGTACCGTCCCGACCCAATGAGTCTCATATGAAACTCACTCTTTCGAGTGAGGTTCACTGACTGCAAGATCGAGGAAGGCCAGGAGATGGGACGCCACCGACGCTCAGCCGCCGGCCGCGCCGCCACAGGTCGCGCCACCGGGGGCACGGACACCCGCACGGACCGCACGGTCATCGACGGTCCCTACGGGCCGGAGAACCTGTACGGCTACGCGGCTGTCGCCGACTTCCCGAGCGGCGCCCGCGCCCGCTCGCACCGCAAGAGGAAGGGTGCGACCCCCGTACGTACGGGGCTGCTCGGCGTGTCCGCCGCCGTGGCCCTGGGCACCGTCGCCGTCGCGGCCGGTGTGCTGCCCGGCAGCGAGAACTACTCGCTCGGCGGTGGCGGCAACGCCGACAACGTGCAGGCCGCGGGCTCCCCGTCCAGCGTGGAGACCCAGCAGGGCGGCACCTCGGGCAGCGCGGAGGACGAGCGCGACGACACGGGGACGAGCCGTGACGCCGAGCGCTCCGCCTCGCCCTCGGCCGCCCCCTCCACGCCGTCGGCCGCTCCGACGACCGAGCCGGCGAAGAAGCCCACGACCAAGCCCACCAAGACGAAGACTCCTTCGAAGCCTGCCGAGAAGGAAACGAAGGCTCCGAAGACCACCGCCCCCGTGACGGTGTCCGCCGAGACCGCAGCCGAGGCCGCGGTGCTCGAGCTGGTCAACACGGAGCGGGCCAAGGTGGGTTGCAGCCCGGTGGCGGCGAACAGCGCCCTCTCCGAGCTGGCCTCGGTCTTCAGCGAGGACATGGCCGCGCGCGGCTTCTTCGACCACACCGACCCGGACGGCGCCACCCCCTGGGACCGTGCGGCGACCGCCGGGATCACCAACCTGGGCGGCGAGAACATAGCCCGCGGTCAGTCCACCGCCGAGGCCGTGATGGAAGCCTGGATGAACAGCCCCGGCCACCGCGCCAACATCCTGAACTGCGACTTCAAGACCCTGGGCGTGGGCGTGCACATCGCCTCCGGCGGCCCCTGGTGGACGCAGGACTTCGGCTACTGAGGCCAGTCACTAACCCGCAGTTAGTGCAACCTGTCGGTTAGCGCTGTGCCGGAGTATCGTGCGTGCATGGAATCAGCTGTGCGGAACACCGAGTGCGGTGAGTCCCAGGACTTCGCGTACAACGTGTTCGCCCGGAACTGCCCGTCCCGGGGCACGCTGGAGCACGTCACCGGCCGCTGGGGCGCACTCACCCTCGGGGCACTGCACGAGGGCACGCTCCGTTTCAACGAGCTGCGCCGCCGTGTCGACGGCGTCAGCGAGAAGATGCTCTCCCAGACGCTCCAGGCGCTGGAGCGCGACGGCCTGGTGCACCGCGACGCGCAGCCGACCAATCCACCACGCGTCGACTACACGCTCACACCGCTGGGCCGGGAGGTCGCCGAGCGTCTGCTGACCCTCATCCACTTCATGGAGGGCCGCATGGACGACGTGCTCGAGTCCCGCACGCGCTACGACGAGACGCGCCAGGCCTAAGCCTTGGACGGGCTCTATGCGCTCGCGCGCGGCGGCCGCTGGCATCGCGGGCAGAAGTAGCTGGACCGGTTCATCCAGGCGCGCCGCCGTATCGGTGTCCCGCACCGCCCGCAGGGCTCGCCCTCACGGCCGTACGCGTCGAGCGAGCGGTCGAAGTAGCCCGATTCCCCGTTGACGTTGACGTAGAGGCTGTCGAAGCTGGTGCCGCCGGCGGCGAGGGCGTCGTTCATGACGTCGCGGATGTGGCCGAGCAGCTCGGCGGTGCGCGGCCGGGTGAAGGTTCCCGTGGGGCGTTCGTAGTGCAGCTTGGAGCGCCAGAGCGCCTCGTCCGCGTAGATGTTGCCGACCCCGCTGATCAGCGACTGGTCGAGCAGCGCGCGTTTGATCGTCGTACGTCGGGCACGCAGCGCCGTGTGGAAAGCGTCGTCGTCGAAGAGGGGGTCGAGCGGGTCGCGTGCGATGTGCGCGATGACGTCCGGAAGGCCGTCCGAGGTGTTCTCGTGCAGGGAGAGTCCACCGAAGGTGCGCTGGTCGACGAAGCGGAGCTCGGTGCCCCGGCCGTCCTCGAAGCGGATGCGGACGCGCAGGTGCTTCTCGTCCGGGGCGTCCTCGGGCTGGACCAGGAGCTGGCCGCTCATGCCGAGGTGCGCGAGCACGGAGTACGGGGAGTCGGCGAGGGGCAGCCACAGGTACTTGCCCCGGCGCCTGGCCTCGCCCACGCGATGGCCTGCGAGGGCCTTCGCGAAACCGTCGGGCCCGGCCAAGTGCCGTCGCACGGCCCGCGGATGCCGTACCTCCACGGTCTTCACGACCCGGCCGCTGACCCAGCGCTCCAGGCCGCGCCGCACGACTTCGACCTCGGGCAACTCAGGCACGGTGCTCCTCCGGGGGATGCGATACGAACCCCGCCGCTGCGCGAGCGCTGCGACGGGGTTCGGATACTGCGGGTACCTCAGTTACTGCGGGTGCTGCGGTTGTGAAGGAATCAGGCCGTGGCCGAATCGCTCGTCGGAGCCGAGGGGGTGTCGGCGTTCCCCTCGGTGACCTGGGCTGCCGCTTCTTCTGCGGCGGCCCTGGCCGACTTCGCGCGTTCGTCCGCGTCGGAACGGATCGCACGCCACGCGGACTCCGCGGCCTGCTGTTCCGCTTCCTTCTTGCTGCGGCCGGTGCCGGTGCCGTACGAGACGCCTCCGACGCGGGCGGCAGCAGTAAAGGTCTTCTCGTGGTCCGGTCCTGTCTCCGAGACCAGGTACTCGGGAACCCCGAGCCCTTCGGTCGCGGTGAGCTCCTGGAGACTGGTCTTCCAGTCCAGGCCGGCACCGAGATTCGAGGACTTCTCGATCAGCGGGTCGAAGAGCCGGTGGACGAGCTCGCCCGCCGCTTCCAGACCCTGGTCGAGATAGACCGCGCCGATCACCGCTTCAAGGGTGTCGGCGAGGATGGATGCCTTGTCCCGGCCTCCCGTGCCTTCCTCGCCCCGGCCGAGCCGGATGAAGGAGCCGAGTTCGAGCCCGCGGCCCACCTCCGCCAGCGCACGAGAATTGACCACCGCGGCCCGCAGCTTGGCCAGTTGGCCTTCTGGGAGGTCGGGGTGGGTCGTGTACAGCGTGTCCGTGACCACGAGGCCGAGCACGGAGTCCCCGAGGAACTCCAGGCGTTCGTTGGTCGGCAGACCGCCGTTCTCGTACGCGTACGAACGGTGGGTCAGCGCACGCACCAGAAGGGCGGACTCGAGCTTGTAGCCGAGCCGCCCTTCCAGAAGCGTGTGGGACGAGGCTGTGTTGTCCGCCTTTTTCTTGGCGTTTGAATCCGCCTGGGCGTCAGACATCAGACCTCTCACCAGCCGCTCAGACCTCGAGGACCTGGCGCTTGTTATAGGTGCCGCAAGCGGGGCACGCGATGTGCTGCAGCTTGGGCTCGTGGCAGCGCTCACACGCAACCAGGGTGGGGACCGCAGCCTTCCACTGCGACCGGCGGTGGCGCGTGTTGCTGCGCGACATCTTCCGCTTCGGAACAGCCACGGCTACTTCTCCTGCTTCTCGTCGGCGTGCGCAGATGAAAGCGCGCCGCCGCCCAACTCGTCCTTCTCGCCATCTTCGAGTGAACCGGCGAGTCCCTGCAGTGCCGCCCAACGGATGTCGACGGCGTCGTGTTGGTGGTCCGGGGCGTCCGCGAGCCGGGCTCCGCATTCGGAGCACAGGCCGGGGCAGTCGTCCTGGCACACCGGCTGCATCGGCAGTGCGAGCACCACCGCATCACGCAGCACGACTTCGAGGTCGAACAGGCCGTCCTCGAGGAAGAGCGTGTCCTCGTCGTCCTCGGCGTCGTCGGCCGGCTCCGCTTTGGGGCGGCCCCGGTCGTCGGCGTCAGGGTACGAGAACATCTCCTGGAATTCCGCTTCGAGCTCCAGCTCGAGCGGCTCCAGACACCTTACGCACTCCCCCTTGGCCAGTGCACGGGCGGTGCCTGTGACAAGCACACCTTCCATGACCGACTCAAGCCGGAGTTCGAGCTCCACCGGGGCGCCTTCCGGCACTCCGATGACTCCCTGGATCCCGAGGTCCTTGGGAGCGTCGATCGTGCGGGAAAGGCGCTGCAGCGCGCCAGGACGCCGCCCCAGCTCATGTGTGTCGAACACGAGCGGGTTGCGGTGGTCGAGGCGGGCGTTCAGAGCCATTCCTGCTTTCGATCTTCGAAGCTCAAGGGGGTGCTGCCCATGATGTTCCGGGCAGCGGTGATCGCGGACGTACACGCGACCGAAGAGCCAGGATACTGGACCTTTCGCTCTCGGCCCAATCCGGTGTCAGCGCCCCTGTTCGTACGCCCGCAGCTGCTCCGCACTGATCATGCTCGTGTCGAAGAGGCTGGTCTCGTCGAGCGCCTGCGCGTGCGGGTCCTGGGCGTGCCCCTGCGGCTGCGCGTAGGCCTGCTGCTGGCTCTGGTCGTACGCCGGCTGCTGGTCGTAGCCCTGCTGCTGCGGGTAGGCGGCGTACGGGTCGGCGGTCTGCTGCTGGTAGCCGTACGCGTCCTGCTGGGCATACTGCTGCTGGTAGCCGTACGGATCCGGGGCCTGCTGCTGGTAGGCGTACGCGTCCTGCTGGACGTAGCCCTGCTGCTGGGCCGGGATCTCCGGGGCCTGGGGCTCCGCGGGCTGCTCGGGGGCCTCCGTGCCCGCGAGGCCCGCCAGGTAGTCGTTGTCGTTCGTGTGGTGCACGGGTGTCCCGTCCTCCGTGAGGAGGCCGAGGTCGTCGCTGGCGATCCGGCCGTGCAGCTTCTGGCGGCCGCGGCCGACGGCGTCCAGGGTCTTGGCGAGGACGGCCTCGAAGGCGCCGAGCTTGACGTCGACGTACTCGTCGGCGCTCCGGCGCAGGGTCTCCGGGTCGTGGCTGCGCTCGGGGGCGTCCTCGTCCTCGTAGCCCTGGTCGTCGACCCCGGGGCCGGTACCGAGTAGCTTCTCGCGGCCGCGGCCGACGGAGCCGAGGGTCTTGGTGAGGACGACCTCGAAGTTGGCGAGCTTGGAGTCGACGTAGTCGTCGGCCTCCGCGCGGACCTCCTCGGCCTCCTGGCGGGCCTCGGCGAGGATGCGGTCGCCTTCGGCCTGGGAGCGCCGGGCGACCTCCGTGTCGGAGATCAGTGAGCCTCGCTCGGCGTGCGCGGTCTCGATGATCCGCTCGGCCTCCTGGCGGGCGTGCTCGACCAGCTGCTCGCGGCCGCCGATCAGCTCCTCGGCCTGCGCGAGGGAGCCGGGCAGCGCCTGACGCACCTCTTCGAGCATGGCGAGCAGCTCGGCGCGGTTGACCACGCACGAGGCCGACATGGGCATGGAACGGGCGCTGCCGACCGACGCGACGATCTCATCGAGCTTCTTCTGCACGTCCACCGTGTGCTCGCCACTCTCTACAGCTGTGATGGAGACGGACGGGTCGACTGTACGACCACTCCCGCCCCGCCCGACACCGGGTGACGGACTGTCAGGTCCCCGGGGCGGACTCAGTCATGGCTGAGACGCTCCTTGAGCGCCTCCAGGACCAGCGGAGGCACCAGGTGGGAGACGTCGCCGCCCCAGGTCGCGACCTCCTTGACGAGCGAGGAGGACAGGAAACTGTAGGTCGGGTTGGTGGGGACGAAGAGGGTCTCCACGCCCGACAGCCCGATGTTCATCTGGGCCATCTGCAGCTCGTAGTCGAAGTCGCTCACGGCGCGCAGGCCCTTGACGATCGCGGGGATGTCGCGCTGCTTGCAGAAGTCGACGAGGAGGCCGTGGAACGCCTCCACCTCGACGTTGCCGAACTCGGCGGTGACCTCGCGGATCAGCTCGATCCGCTCGTCGATCTCGAAGAGACCCTTCTTGGACTGGTTGATCATCACCGCGACGTGTACGACGTCGTACAGCTTGGAGGCTCTGGCGATGATGTCGAGATGTCCATTGGTGATCGGGTCGAACGACCCGGGACAGACGGCGCGGCGCAACTGAGGTCCCTCGCTCTCCAGTCCGGTCATCGTGCGTCTTCGCACGTAGAGGCGGCGCGACCGTACCAAAACGTCCCCTCGCCGTAACGACGGGCCCTGATCGCCGCGAAACCGTCCGGCCACCCGAATTCGCCGCCTCTGGTGCTGCGCTCCACGGTGACGAGGGCATCGGCCGCGAGCCAGCCCCCCGTCCGGAGTGTGAGCAGAATCTCGCGAAGATCGTCGTCGGAGACGGCGTACGGAGGGTCGAGGAAGACCAGGTCGTACGGGTCCGCCGGCGCGGGCGCCTGGACGATCTGTTCCGCTTTGCCCGGTCTGACCTCGGCGCCGGGCAGGCCCAGTGACTTCACGTTCTCGCGGATGACGCGGGCCGCGCGGGCGTCGGCCTCCACGAGCAGGGTGTGCCCGGCACCCCGGCTGAGCGCCTCCAGGCCCACGGCACCCGACCCGGCGTACAGGTCGAGGACGCGCTCGCCCTCCAGGGGGCCGCCGAGCAGCGACTGCCAGGTGGAGAAGAGGCCCTCGCGCGCCCGGTCGGAGGTGGGCCGGGTGCGGGTTCCCGGCGGGACGGCTAGGCGGCGTCCGCCGGCTGCGCCGGCGATCACGCGGGTCATCTCGGGTCCTTGTTCGACGGGATGGTTACGGATCCAGTTTGGCAGGCGGGGGTAGGGGGTGCTTTGCGTCGGGGCCGCCGCGGGTTCGTTCTGGTTGCTCGCGCCCACGCGGCGGAGCCGCATATCGGCACGGCCCCGCGCCCCTAAAAGGGCGCTGCCATCACCCCTTGTCCAAGAACTGCTCCCTCTCCTCGTCCAGCAGGGCCTGGAGAGCCGTGCGCAGGCCGGGGAACCCTTCGAGCTCAGGGTCGGCGGCGACGACCGTGGTGGCCTCCTCGCGGGCCTCGGCGATGATGTCCTCGTCCTCGATGACGGCCAGCATGCGCAGCGAGGAGCGGACGCCGGACTGGGCCTGGCCGAGGACATCGCCCTCGCGGCGCTGTTCGAGGTCGATGCGGGAGAGTTCGAAGCCGTCGAGCGTGGACGCCACCGCGTTCAGCCGCTGGCGTGCCGGGCTCGCCTCCGGCATCTCGGTGACCAGCAGGCACAGGCCGGGGGCCGAGCCACGGCCGACACGGCCGCGGAGCTGGTGGAGCTGCGATACGCCGAACCGGTCGGCGTCCATGATCACCATCGCCGTGGCGTTCGGCACGTTCACGCCGACCTCGATGACGGTCGTCGCGACCAGGACGTCGGTCTCGCCCGCGGCGAAGCGGCGCATGACGGCGTCCTTGTCGTCGGGCTGCATCCTGCCGTGCAGGACTTCGACCTTGAGGCCCTGGAGCGGGCCGTTGGCCAGGTGGTCCGCGATGTCGAGGACGGCGAGCGGCGGGCGCTTCTCGGCTTCGTCCTCCGGCGACTTCTTCTTGCTCTTGGCCTTGCTCGGGTCGTCCTCCTCGTCGCCGATGCGGGGGCAGACGACGTACGCCTGATGGCCGTTCTCCACTTCCTCGCGCACGCGCTCCCACGCACGCGACAGGAAGTGCGGTTTGTCGGCGGCGGGGACGACATGGGTGGCGATCGGCGAGCGCCCGGCGGGGAGCTGGTCGAGGACCGAGGTCTCCAGGTCGCCGAAGACGGTCATCGCGACGGTGCGCGGGATGGGTGTGGCGGTCATGACGAGCAGGTGCGGGGGCTGCTTGCCCTTGCCGCGCAGGGCGTCGCGCTGCTCGACACCGAAGCGGTGCTGCTCGTCGACGACGACCAGGCCCAGGTCGTGGAACTGCACCTTGTCCTCGATCAGCGCATGGGTGCCGATGACGATCCCGGCCTCACCCGTGACGAGGTCGAGGAGCGCCTTCCGTCGGGCGGCGGCCCCCATGGACCCAGTGAGCAGCACGATCTTCGTGGAGTGCTCGACGCCTCCGAGCATCCCGCCCTCGGCCAGCTCGCCCATCATCTCCGTGATCGAACGGTGGTGCTGCTGGGCGAGCACTTCGGTGGGCGCGAGCATGGCGGCCTGCCCGCCCGAGTCGACGACGGCGAGCATGGCGCGCAGGGCCACCATCGTCTTCCCGGAACCGACCTCTCCCTGGAGCAGCCGGTGCATCGGATGCTCGGTCGCGAGGTCGTCGAAGATCTCCTTGGAGACCTTCTGCTGGCCCTCGGTGAGGGTGAAGGGAAGTTTGGCGTCGAAGGCGGTGAGGAGGCCGGACGGCTTGGGTTCGCGGGCCACGGCGGGGAGTTGGGCGTCGGCGTACCGGCGGCGGGCCAGGGCTACCTGGAGGACGAAGGCCTCGTCCCACTTGAGCCGGGCGCGGGCGTCCAGGACGTCCGCCTTGGTCTGCGGACGGTGGATCTTCAGAAGTGCCTCGGGTAGAGCGACGAGACCACGGCCGTCCCGCAGTGAGTCCGGGAGCGGGTCGACGGCCTCCTGGGCGTTCGGCAGGACCGTCTGCACGGACTTGGCGATCTTCCAGGACTCCAGCTTGGCGGTGGCCGGGTAGAGCGGGATGAGGGCGCCGGCCCAGGAGCCGACGGTCTCGGTCGCCTCGTCGTCGTCGCCGCGCAGCAGCTCGTACGCCGGATGGGCCAGCTGGAGGCGGTGGTTGAAGACGGAGACCTTGCCGGAGAACATCGCGCGCGTGCCGGGCAGCAGGTCCTTGTGGGGCTTGTGCACGCCGTGGCCGAAGAAGACCAGCTGGAGGCGGCCGCTGCCGTCCGTGATGGTCACTTCGAGGCGCTGGCCCTTGCCGCGGGGGGCCTTGGACGAGGCGAAGCTGTGCAGGCGCGCGTCGGCGACCTGGGCGACCACCGTCACATGCTCGTCCATGGGCAGGTCGGCGAGGTGGGTGAGCTGGCCGCGCTCCTCGTATCTGCGGGGATAGTGGTGCAGCAGATCACCGACGGTGTGCAGGCCGAGGTGCTCGGCCATCACCTTCGCGGTGGCGGGACCGAGCGCATTTTTCAGTGGTTCTTCGAGCGCGGACACGAGATCCATTGCACACCACCGCACTGACAATGCCGTATACGTCCTGGAAATCCGCTGGTCAGGCGGGTCGTTCCGGGCCTAGGATGACGCGCTCCGGCCCTCTTCGCGGTCACCGTCCCCCGGGACCGCCCGACCCCGCGCCGTCGCCCGTCCCCCCACCGGCGCTGCGACGATGGATTCTCAGACCTCACAGTCATCCCAGGCATCCCAGTCACCTCATACGTTCCAGGTCGACCTGCGCGGTTTGGTGGACCTGCTCTCCCATCACCTCTACTCGAGTCCCAAGGTCTATCTGCGCGAGCTGCTGCAGAACGCCGTGGACGCGATCACCGCCCGGCGCGCGGAACAGCCGGACGCTCCTGCCACCGTGCGCCTGTACGCCCAGGACGGCACCCTGCGCGTCGAGGACTCCGGGATCGGGCTCACCGAGTCCGACGTGCACAGCCTCCTCGCGACCATCGGCCGCAGCTCCAAGCGGAACGACGGTCTGGAGTCGGCGCGTTCGGACTTCCTGGGCCAGTTCGGCATCGGGTTGCTCGCGTGCTTCGTGGTGGCCGAGCGGATCCGGGTCGTCAGCCGCAGCGCGCGTACGCCCGAGGCGCCGCCCGTGGAGTGGACGGCGGCCGACGACGGCTCGTACACCGTGCGCACGCTGCCGCACGAGGCGCGCACCGAACCGGGCACCACCGTGCACCTGGTGGCGCGGGCCGGGGCCGGCGAGTGGCTCACGGAGGAGAAGGTCCGGTCGCTGGCCCGGGACTTCGGCGCGCTGCTGCCGTACGACGTCCGCGTCGGCGACGAAGCGATCACGGACCTTCCGGCGCCCTGGGACCGCGCGTACCCGAGCCCCGCCACCCGAAGGGTGGCCCTGGCGCGGCACTGCCACGACCTGTTCGGGTTCACGCCGCTGGACTCGATCGACCTGGACGTGCCGCTCGCCGGGATCCGGGGGGTGGCGTACGTCCTGCCGTCCTCGGTCAGCCCGGCCCAGCGCGCGAGCCATCGCGTGCACCTGAAGGGCATGCTGCTCACCGAGCGGGCCGAACAGCTGCTGCCCGACTGGGCGTTCTTCGTGCGCTGCGTCCTGGACACGGACAGTCTGCGGCCCACGGCATCGCGCGAGTCGCTGTACGAGGACGAGACCCTGGCCGCCGTACGCGAGGCGCTGGGCGAGCGGATCCGGTCCTGGCTGACCGGGCTCGCGGCCGGCGACCCGGAGCGGCTGGAGGCCTTCCTCTCCGTGCACCACCTGGGCGTGAAGTCCCTTGCCCGGCACGACACCGAGATGCTGCGCACGATGCTGCCGTGGCTGCCGTTCGAGACGACCGACGGGCGGCTCTCCCTGGAGGAGTTCGCCCAGCGGCACCCGGTCGTGCACTTCACGCGGACCGTGGAGGAGTACCGGCAGGTCGCGCCGATCGCCTCCGCGCAGGGCGTCGGGGTCGTCAACGGCGGCTACACGTACGACAGCGAACTGGTGGAGGCGCTGCCGTCGGTGCGTCCCGGGACGGTCGTCTCGGAGCTGGACGCCGACACCGTGACTGCGCACCTTGACGCGGTCGACCCGGCCGAGGAGCTGGCGCTGTCGGCCTTCCTGGGGGCCGCCCGGGCGAAACTCGACCCCCTGGGCTGCGATGTGGTCCTGCGGGCCTTCCACCCGCTCTCGGTCCCGGCCCTGCATCTGGACGACCGGGCGGGCCGCCACGAGCAGGCCCGTGCGGAGGCCGAGGACCAGGCCGACGACCTGTGGGCCGGCATCCTCGGCTCGCTGCGCGGCAGCGCTCCACGCGCGCGTCTGGTGCTCAACCACCTCAACCCGCTGATCCGGAGGATCAGTTCACTGGACGACCCGGAGCTGATCGGCACCGCCACGGAGTCCCTCTACGGACAGGCCCTGCTGATGGCCCAGCGCCCGCTGCGGCCCGCGGACTCCGCGCTCCTCAACCGCGCGTTCATCGGCCTCCTCGAATGGGCCACGCACACCAACTCCGGGGAGGACGGCCAGCGATGAGCGGGATCGACGGAATCACGGACTTCGAGGCCCTCCGCGAGGCGATGGCGGACAACTACGAACAGCCGGAGGGACCGGCCCGCAACGCGCGCGCGGAGCAACTGCTCACCGCGGCCGAGAAACTCGGCATCCCCCTCGCGGTGATCGAGGCGCTCGGGCATCAGCTGAAGGTCTACAACTACAGCTCCGAGAAGGACAAGATGTTCGTCCCCTTCGCGCGCCTGCTGCGCATGTGGGACGAACGCCCCGAGGACTTCGACGAGTACGAGATCCACTCCCTGCACTGGGTCTTCAAGTGGATGTCGGCCGGAATGCTGGACCAGCCGCACATTCCGCTCGCCTCCATCCAGAAGTGGCTCGGCGAGATGGAGCACCGCTACCGGCTCGCCGGACACTCCGAACGGGCCGTACGCAGCGCCGAGTTCAGCGTGGCCGCCCACCTCGGGGACCTGGACCGCGCCGAGCGGGCGTACGCCGCCTGGCTGGCCGCCGACCGGGACACCATGGCCGACTGCCACGCGTGCGAGCTGCACGGGCAGGGGTGGTGGCGGGCGCAGCGCGGCTCCGACGCGGAGGCGCTGGAGCTGTGGGGCCCTGTCCTGGAGGGCGAGTACTCCTGCGCCCATGAGCCGCACACCGTCCTCGCGTCCTCCCTGGTGCCCCTGTTGCGCCTGGGGCGTGTGGACGAGGCGCGCGCCCACCATCTGCGGGGCTTCCGGCTCGTCCGCGCCATGGAGAGCATGCGCGGCGCGTACGCGGACCACGTGGAGTTCTGCGCGCTCTCCGGCAACGAGGCGCGCGCGCTGGAACTGCTCGCCGAGCGCCCCGCATACTTCACGGACTCCGGGGACCCGCGCAGCAAGCTGGACTTCATGGCCGTGGTGGCCCTCCTGATGGACCGCTTGACCTCCCTCGGGCTCGGCGACCAGGCGGTCCCCGGTCCGGCCGGCCGCGCCTGGACCGCGCACGACCTCGCCGCCCACGCGCGCGGGGAGGCGCTTTCGCTGGCGGCGCGCTTCGACGCGCGCAACGGCACGTCGTACGTCAGCGAGCGCGCCCGCTCGCGGATGAACCAGCCGACGCTCGTGGACCGCCTGCCGCTGGGCGTGCGCTCACCGCGCCCCGCGCCCACGGCGCACGCGCCCCGGCCGCCCGCCGTCACGGAACCCGCCGCCGAGCCCGACCTGCCCGCGCTGCTCACCGAGGCCCGCCGCCTCTCGGACTCCCGGAGCCCGGACGCCGTCGAGGCCTGGGCGGCGGTCTCGCGTGCCGCCGACGGCCACGAACTGGAAGCCCGCGACCGCGCGGAGATCGCCGACCACGCGGCGATGGGGCTCGGCCCGGACGGCATCGACCTCTTCCATCACGCGGCCGAGCTGTACGCCGAGGCGGACGACCCCGGCGAGGCCCTCGCAGCCCACGCCCGCGCCGCATACGTACTCGCGCTGACGGGCGAGTCCGAGGAGGCCCTGACGGCCGTCTCGGAGCTGTACGAGCGGGCGCTCACGCTCTTCGCGGAGGGCAGGACCGGGGTGTCTCAGACGGCGTCCGTGCTGGTGGGGCGAGCGCGGGTTCTGATGCATCGGGTGGATGAGTTGGGGGGTGGAACGGAGGCTGAGCCCGAGGGTGAGGCCGGGGTCCTGGATCGTACCGAGACCGAGACCGGAGTCTCGGCGGAGGCCGGGACCAAGGGCGCGGACGACGGTACGGGGCCGGGGGCAGCCGGGGGCGCTGGGGCGGCCGACGGTGCGGGTGGGGCCCAGGGCGCGGGGCACGACAGCACTGCCACGCCCGAAGATACGGACGAAGCCCGAAGCGCAGCCGCACGCGAAGGTGCAGGCTCAGTCCAGGGCACTGGCACGCCAACCAGTGCGAGTTCAGGCGCAGCCCAGGACGCGGCCAACCACGACAGCACAGCCACCCCCCAAAGTGCGGGCGCAGCAACCACCGAAGATGCAGGTGCAGCCGGCAGCACAAGTGCACCGCGAGGAGGCGTCGTCGGTGCTGCCGAAGCCGCGGCGCGGGAGTTGTTGGCTCTTGCCGAGCCGCATGTCGGGGACGTGCGGCTGGCCTCGCGGGCCGCGGAGGCGCAGGCGATGCTCGGGGAGCTCGCGGCGCGTTCCGGGGACGTCGAGCAGGCCGCGGAGCTGCTTTGGCGGGCTGTCGAGACCTACGTGTCGGCCGGGCTGCCATGGTTCGCCGTGGAGCATGAGGCGCGGCTCGCCGGCATCTCCCTGCACCTGGGCGACGCCGAGGCGGCGGAGCGGGCGGCGCGCGCGGCGCTGGAGCACGGCGCGCTGCACATGGAGGCGCCGGGTCATGCGCAGCTGCACCTCCAGCTCGCTGAAATCCTCGGCGGCACCGGGCAGTTCGGGCCCGCCGCCCAACACGCCCTGGAGGCCGCGCACTGGGCCGACGAAGCGGGCCAGAGTGCCACGCTCGGCGCCTGGGCCCGGCACCAGCTCGGCGGTTTCCTGGTCCGTCTGGGGCGGTGGGCCGAGGCCGCCGAGATACTGGAGTCCGCGCTGCCCGATCTGACCACCGACATGCACGGCGACGGTGCGATCGTGCAGACCCAGTGGTGGCTCGGCGACTGTCTCACCGAACTCGGCGATCACCGCGAGGCCGCCGAACGCTGGCTGCAGGCCGCCGACATCGCCCGCCACTGGCCCGAACAGCGCGACCACGCGATGCTCGCCCATCTCGCGGCCGAGGCCCTCGGCCACGCCGGGCTGCCCGCCCAGGCGGACCAGGCGTACGCCCGGGCCGGCGACCTCTGGCGCGAGCTCGGCAACGTCCACGGGCTGGTGCGCTCGCTGCGGGCCCGTGCCTGGGCAGCCGCCCGTACGGAGGCGGGACTCGACGGGGCACGGGAGTTGATGACAGCAGCGGTGCGGGAGTGCGAGGTCGCGATCCAGGACGTGCCTGTCTCCTCCGACTCCCCCGAGGACGAGGGCGTGCAACTTCGCCTCGTCGCCGAACTCGGGCACACCTACCGTCAGTTCGGCGACCTGGTGGCTCGTTCCGTGCCGGACGACGCGGAGGAGGCTTCGACCTCGGCCGCTTTCGAGGAGGCCCTGGCTCACGTCACGCAAGCCATCTCCGTGTTCGCTTCCCTCGGGGACGAGGTCCTCGAAGTCCGTACCGGTGCCGAACTCGCCGCCGGCTGGCTGGAGGCGGACCTTCGCCGGCCCGCCGCGGCTTCGGCACGCGCGCGTGCGGTGCTTTCCGCGTACGCGGGGGTGGAGGGGGAGACCGCCGAGGCGCGGCGCGCGGAGGCGGAGAACATGCTGAAGCTGACGGGGGCGCAGGCGGAGCGGTGACTGGTGGGGGTGGGTGGGTTTTTTCGCCCCCTCCGCCCCTACCCATTCCCGTCACTTGGGGGCTCCGCCCCCAAACCCCCGCTCCTCAAACGCCGGAGGGGCTATCTCCAGCCCGTCCGGCGATTGAGGACGAGGCCGTCCAGGCCGATACGGGGGTCTGGGGGCGGAGCCCCCAGGAACGGGACGGGTAGGGGCGGAGGGGGCGAAAAAACCACCCACCCCACCAACTACTCCACCCCGATCAACAACAACGCCCCCTGCCGCCCACCCCGGTACACCACCGTGTCCACCGCCAAATACCCTTCCCGTACCCGGGATTCAAGACGCTCCGCGATGGCGTCGGGTGCCTCGTCGCCCAGTACGAGGGTGACCATCTCGCCGCCCGCGGAGAGCATCCGGTCCAGGACGGATTCGGCGGTGGTGGTGATGTCGGAGCCGATGACGGCGACGTCGCCGTCGATGAGGCCGAGGACGTCGCCGGCCTGGCAGATGCCGGCCATGGTCCAGGACTGGCGCTCGGCGACGGCGACCTCGGCGTAGCGGGTGGCGCCCGCCGCGGAGGTCATGGCAACGACGTCCTCGTCGAAGCGGCGTTCCGGCTCGTGCACGGCGAGCGCGGCGATGCCCTGGACCGCGGAGCGGGTCGGGATCAGCGCGACCCGGACACCGTCCGCGCGGGCCTGCTCGGCGGCGGCGGCCGCGGTGTGACGCAGTTCGGCGTCATTGGGCAGGAGCACCACCTCGCGCGCGTGGGCACGCCGTACGGCCTCGACGAGCTCGCCGCTCGCGGGCGGCTCCCCGGGCCGTGCGAGCACGGTGGTCGCCCCGGCCTCCGCGTACAGCCCGGCCAGCCCTTCTCCGGGCACGACCGCCACGACGGCCCGCTGTGCCCGCTCCCGGGGCGGCCGCCCCGGGCCCCCGGTGTGGACGTCCCCCAGCCCGAAGTGCGTGATCCTGATCCGGTACGGCCGCCCGGCCTCGACGCCCGCCTCCACGGCGGCACCCGCGTCGTCCACGTGCACATGGACGTTCCACAGCCCGTCCCCGCCGACGACGACGAGCGAGTCGCCCAGACCGTCCAGCCGGCCCCGCAACCGGTCCACGGCCGTGTCCTCCGCCTCCAGGAGATAGATCACCTCGAAAGCGGGCCCGCCTTCCTCCGGCGCTCCGTCCCCGCACACGTCGGGGTGCACTCCGCCGATACCGGCACCGACGATGTCGACATCGGTCACGGCCGCCGCCACGCGCGCGTGGACCTCGGCCCGCCCCACGAGCACCCTCGGCGCCTCCCCCGTGAACGTCTCCACCAGCGCCCCCAGCACCGCGACCAGCCCCCGTCCGCCCGCGTCGACCACACCGGCGCGCTCCAGGACGGCCAGTTGCCGTGGCGTCGCGGCGAGAGCCGCCCGCGCCCCCTCGTACGCCGCGCGTGCGACCGAGCCGCAGTCCCCCTCGGCGCCGGTGGCCGCGTCGGCGGCGGCCGAGGCGACCGTGAGGACCGTGCCCTCGACGGGGTGGGCGACGGCCTGGCGGGCGGAATCGGCGGCCTGCCGCAGGGCGAGCCGCAGGCCCGGTCCGTCGGTGTGAGCGGTCTCACTGTCGGCGGCGAGCACCTGCGCCATGCCGCGCAGCAGCTGCGCGAGGATCGTGCCGGAGTTGCCCCGGGCCCCTATCAGCGCCCCGTGCGCCATCGCCCGTACGGCGTCGGCGAGCGTCGGCCTGCCCCCACCGGTCTCGCGGCCCCCACCGGCCTCGTCACCACTGGCGGCCTCGCGCCCCGCACCGACCTCGTGCCCCGCGAAGACCGCCTCGACCGCCGCGGTCGCCGACTCCAGCGTCAGATACAGGTTGGTGCCGGTGTCCCCGTCGGCCACCGGGTAGACGTTGATCGCGTCGATCTCCTCGCGCGCCCGTCCCAGCGCCTCCAGCGCGAGACCGCACCAGGTGCGCACCGCGAGAGCATCGAACGTCTGCGGCACCTGCGGCACCTGCGCCTCCTTGAGCAGCTGGACGTGGACGCAGCGTAGACCCAGAAGGGGTTACTGTCGGTAGGGGGCCTGCGGAGGGCCGGGGCGTGGCCCTGAGCAGCCATGGTAGTTTCGTTCTCTGGACGCAGTCGTTGTATGCTGCTCCGGTTGCCCGATCTCATCGGGCCTTCCTCCTGGCACCGCCACTCAGATCCTAGATCTGGATCCCGGCATGCCGGGATCCACCGTAAGAGCATCTGAAGTCTTTGGAGTGACCCGTGGCTGCCAACTGCGACGTCTGCGGCAAGGGGCCGGGCTTCGGCAACAACATCTCGCACTCGCACCGCCGTACGCCCCGTCGCTGGAACCCCAACATCCAGCGCGTTCGTACCGTGGTGGGCGGGACGCCGAAGCGCGTGAACGCTTGCACCTCGTGCATCAAGGCCGGCAAGGTCACGCGCTGACAACCGCTAGCGCGCGGCCACTGCTGGTTCGCTTGCACTGAACCGGTCCACCTCACGGTGGGCCGGTTTTTTGCTTTGCAGCCCAGGCTTTACGCGCCCGCCCTGAACCGCCACCCATGATCCACCGGCCCGATCCCGCCCCCCAGCGCGAACCCGGCCGCGATCGCCCCGGTGACGTACTCCTTGGCCACCGCGACGGCCTCCGGCACCGACTGCCCCTTCGCCAACCCGCACGCGATGGCCGAGGCCAGCGTGCAGCCCGTGCCGTGCGTGTGCCGGTTGTCGTGGCGGGGCGCGCGCAGCCAGTGCTCCTCGGACCCGTCCGTAAGCAGATCGACGGCGTCCCCGGACAGATGACCGCCCTTGATCAGCACCCACTTCGGGCCGTACGCCAGCACAGCCGCCGCGGCCCCGCGCAGTTGCTCCTCCGACTCGACCCGTACGCCCGTGAGCTGAGCCACCTCGTCGAGGTTCGGCGTCGCCACGGTCGCGACCGGCAGCAGCTTCGTACGTACGGAATCCAGCGCGGAAGCGGCCAGCAGCGAGTCGCCGTGCTTGGAGATGCCGACCGGGTCGACGACGGCCGGCGCGGCGGTGTCACCGATCAACTCGGCCACCGCTTCGACGAGTTCGGCGGAGGCGAGCATGCCGGTCTTGACCGCCTGGACACCGATGTCGTCGACGACGCTGCGGTACTGGGCCCGCACGGCCTCCACCGGCAGCTCCCAAGCGCCTTGCACGCCGAGGGAGTTCTGCGCGGTGACGGCCGTGATCACGCTCATGCCGTGCACGCCGAGCGCCAGCATCGTCTTCAGGTCGGCCTGGATCCCGGCCCCGCCACCGGAGTCCGAGCCCGCGACCGTCAGAACCCTCGGCGGCGCACTCACGACTCGATGTCCCCGAAGTGGTCCCAGCCGCCCTTGCTCGTCCACGGCGCCCCGTCCACCGTCACCTGAGGCAGCGCCGACGGGTTGAGCACCTCGCCGATGATCTTCCAGCGGGCGGGCAGTTTCACGTCCGGCGGGAAGGTGGCGACGATCGCGTGGTCCTCGCCGCCGGTGAGCACCCACTGGATGGGGTCGACGCCGACGGCCTGCCCGATGTCGTTCATCTGGGTCGGGATGTCGATGTCGCCGGAACGCACGTCGATGCGCACCTTGCTCGCCTCGGCGATGTGCCCGAGGTCGGCGATCAGCCCGTCGCTGACGTCCGTCATCGAGGTCGCGCCGAGCCCGGCCGCCGCGGGGCCCGCGTGGTACGGCGGCTCCGGGCGCCGGTGCGCCTCCACGAAGGCGCGCGGCGAACGGAAGCCCCGGGAGAGCACCGCGAAGCCGGCCGCCGACCAGCCCAGCCAGCCCGTCACGGCGACCACGTCACCGGGCTGGGCACCGCCCCTGGTCACCGGCTCGTGGTTGCGCAGATCGCCGAGCGCGGTGATCGACACCATGATGGTGTCGCCGCGTACGACATCGCCGCCGACCACGGAGGCGCCCGCGACCTGGCACTCGTCGCGCAGCCCGTCCATCATCTCGGACGGCCAGGTCGCCGGGAGTTCGGCCGGAACGACCAGGCCGAGCAGCAGTGCGGTCGGTACGGCGCCCATCGCGGCGATGTCCGCGAGGTTCTGCGCGGCCGCCTTGCGCCCGACGTCGTACGCGGTGGACCAGTCGCGGCGGAAGTGCCGCCCCTCCAGGAGGATGTCGGTGCTCGCCACGACCCTGCGGTCGGGTGCGGCCACCACCGCGGCGTCGTCGCCGGGGCCGACCCGGACCGCCGGGGTGGTGGTGAGACGCGAGGTGAGCTCCTTGATGAGCCCGAACTCCCCCAACTCGCCCACGGTGCCCTTCATAGTCGTACTGCCCCTTCTCTTCCTGTCTGCGCCACGGTACGTCGCGTCCGAACCGCGTGGCGTACCGCATGTGCCGCGCTACGCGAACCGTCCTCGGTGCGGTCGCGTGCCGTCTCCGTACTCGGTACGGTCGAGTTGACCGTCAACTTGTGCAGTCTGTGCACCCCGGCGCGCAAGCCCCAGTCACCGGGGGTCTCCCCGCGGCGAGCGGCGACGCGATACCGTGGCGTTCCTTTTCCCCACATGATCCTCGTGGCCGCCCTGGAGGTTCCGTGGTACAGGCGTACATCCTGATCCAGACGGAGGTCGGCAAAGCGTCGACCGTCGCCGAGACGATCAGCAAGATCCCGGGGGTGATCCAGGCCGAGGACGTGACAGGACCGTACGACGTGATCGTGCGTGCCCAGGCCGACACGGTCGACGACCTCGGCCGCATGGTGGTCGCCAGAGTCCAGCAAGTGGACGGCATCACCCGCACCCTGACCTGCCCGGTCGTGCACCTGTAGCCCCCGTCTACCCTTGGCCGGTGAACTTCTTCCGTCACCGGCACACCGCTGCCTTCGGGCTGCCCGTTCTCGCTCTGCTGATCGCCGCCACAGGCTGCTCCTCGGCAGACGACGAACCCTCGGCCGCGGTTCCCGGTCCGGACGCGAAGGTCGCGAAGCTGTGCCAGAACCTGGACAAGGTGCTGCCGGAGAAAGTGGACGACCTCGACCGGAACGATCCCGAGCCCCGGTCCGCGCTGACCGCGGGCTGGGGAAGCCCGGCGATCATACTGCGCTGCGGTGTCGAGAGGCCCGCCGAGATGAGCGACCCGAACGCCTATGGGGCCGACGTGGACGGGGTCGGCTGGCTGGTCGAGGAGCAGGACGACGGCTCGTACGTCTTCACCACGAGCCTGCGCAAGGCATACGTCGAGGTGAGGCTGCCGAAGGAGCGGGCCGACCAGGGCGCGGGGCCGCTCACGGACTTCGCCGGGCCCGTCAAGAAGGCGATCCCCGAAGGAATCGCCGACTGACGTACAGGGGTGCCATCAGGGGCCTCGTGCGGCCCGGTGGCGAACGGCTCAGCGCAGCCCGGTGGAACGGTTCAGCGCCGCCTGCACCAGGCGGTCCACCAGCTCCGGGTAGCTCACACCGCTCGCCTCCCACATCTTCGGGTACATCGAGATGGGCGTGAAGCCCGGCATGGTGTTGATCTCGTTGATCACGAACTCCCCGTCCTCGGTGAGGAAGAAGTCCGCGCGCACCAGGCCCTCGCAGGAGGCGGCCTCGAACGCCTCGACCGCGAGCCGCTGGACGTCCGCGGTCTGCTCGGGCGTCAGCGGGGCCGGTACGAGGCCGGGCGTCGAGTCGATGTACTTCGCCTCGAAGTCGTAGTAGGCGTGCGACTGCACGGGCGGAATCTCGGCCGGCAAGCTGGCGCGCGGTCCGTCCTCGAACTCCAGGACCCCGCACTCGATCTCGCGGCCGCGCAGCAGCGCCTCCACGATGATCTTCGGGTCGTGGCGCTGCGCCTCCGCGATCGCCTCGTCGAGGCCCTCGAAGGAGTCGACCTTGGTGATGCCGATCGAGGACCCCGCGCGCGCGGGCTTGATGAACAGCGGCCAGCCGTGCTCACCGGCGAAGCCGGCGATCCGCTTGCGGGCCCCCTGCTCGTCGCCGGTCCACTCGCGCGGGCGGATCACCAGATACGGGCCGACGGGCAGCCCGAAGGAGGTGAACACCCGCTTCATGTACTCCTTGTCCTGGCCGACGGCCGAGGCGAGCACGCCCGCACCGACGTACGGGACTCCGGAGAGTTCGAGGAGTCCCTGCAGGGTGCCGTCCTCGCCGTACGGACCGTGCAGCACGGGGAAGACGACGTCGACCTCTCCGAGCGCCTTGGGGACCGATCCGGGTTCGCTGTAGACGACTTCGCGGTTGGCCGGGTCGACGGAGAGGATCACGCCGCCCTCGGTCGAGTCGGCGAGGAGGTCGACACTCGGCTGCCGCCGGTCGACGATGGCCATGCGCTCCGGCTCGTCGGCGGTGAGCGCCCAACGGCCGTCCTGGGTGATACCGATCGGCAGGACGTCGTACTTCGTCCGGTCGATGGCACGCAGGACCGCGCCGGCCGTGACCACGGAGATCCCGTGTTCGGAGCTGCGGCCGCCGAAGACGACGGCCACGCGCGGCTTACGAGGCGCCTGCTCAGGGCTCTGGGGGAGGTTCTCGGTGCTCATATCGCGTTGAGCGTACCCGCTGGTACCCGCCTCAGTCAGCGCCCGTTGGGCCCTGTCGCTCAGCGTCGCTCGGGCTTGGCGCTGCGCGACATCATCTCCTTGAGGGCGACGACGGGCGGCTTGCCTTCGTGGACGATGCCGACGACCGTTTCCGTGATCGGCATGTCGACACCGTGCCTACGGGCCAGATCCAGCACGGATTCACAGGACTTGACGCCCTCGGCGGTCTGCTTGGTGACCGCGATGGTCTCCTGGAGCGTCATGCCCTTGCCCAGGTTGATGCCGAAGGTGTGGTTGCGCGACAGCGGCGAGGAGCAGGTGGCCACCAGGTCGCCCAGGCCCGCGAGTCCGGCGAACGTCATCGGGTCGGCGCCCATCGCGAGGCCGAGGCGCGAGGTCTCCGCGAGCCCACGCGTGATGAGCGAGCCCTTCGCGTTGTCGCCGAGCCCCATGCCGTCCGCGATGCCGACGGCGAGACCGATCACGTTCTTGACGGCGCCGCCGAGTTCGCAGCCCACCACGTCGGTTTCGGTGTACGGGCGGAAGTACGGCGTGTGGCAGGCAGACTGGAGTCGCCGGGCGACGGCCTCGGACCGGCAGGCGACCACGGCGGCGGCCGGCATGCGCGCGGCGATCTCCCGTGCGAGGTTGGGTCCGGTGACCACGGCGATGCGGTCCGCGCCGACCTTGGCGATGTCCTCGATCACCTCGCTCATCCGCATGGTGGAGCCGAGTTCGACGCCCTTCATGAGGGAGACGAGGACGGTGTCGGGCGCGAGCACCGGCACCCACTTCGCGAGGTTCCCGCGCAGCGTCTGCGAGGGAATGGCGAGGACCGTGAAGTCGGCCTCGTGCGCGGCTTCGGCGGCGTCCGCGGTGGCCCGCAGGTTCGCGGGGAGTTCGACGCCCGGCAGGTAGTCCGGGTTCGTACGCGTGGAGTTGACCGCTTCGGCGAGTTCCGCGCGGCGCGACCACAGGGTGACGTCGCAGCCCGCGTCGGCGAGCACCATGCCGAAGGCCGTACCCCACGATCCGGTCCCGAAGACAGCCGCCTTGACCGGCTTGCTCACGTGCCCTGCCCCTCTTCCTGCTGTGCTTTTTGCAGCGCTTGCGCCGTGATCTGCGCCTGCGCGTTCTCCTGGGCGTCCATTTCCTGAGCGGCGATCTGCCGGGCCGCCTTCTCCTGGGACGCGGTCCGCCTGCGCTGCTCGATCCGCTCCTGGCGCGGGTCGTAGGGCGTCGCAGGGGCCTTCTCGCCGCGGATCTGCTCCAGCTGCGCGGTGATGGCCGCCATGATGACCTCGGTCGCCTCCTTGAGGACGTCCGGGGACATCTCCTTGTCGTAGAAGCGCGAGAGGTCCACCGGGGGGCCCGCGAGGACGTGGTGGGTCTTGCGCGGAAGGACGTTGAGCTTCTTGGCGTACGGCGGCAGGAGTTCGTTGGCGCCCCACTGGGCGACCGGAATCACCGGGCACTTGGTCTGCAGCGCGACACGGGCGGCACCCGTCTTGCCCGTCATCGGCCACTGGCCGGGATCACGGGTGATGGTGCCCTCGGGATAGAACGCGACGCACTCGCCGCGCTCGACCGCGTCGATGGCGGCCCGGAAAGCACTCAGCGCGTCCGTGGTCTCGCGGTACACCGGGATCTGTCCGGTACCGCGCATCGCGGCACCCACGAACCCCTTCCTGAAAAGGCTGCTCTTCGCCAGGAATCGCGGAACACGCCCGGTGTTGTACTGATAGTGGCCGTACATGAACGGATCCACATGGGAATTGTGGTTCACCGCGGTGATAAATCCGCCCTGGGCCGGAATGTTCTCGATCCCGCGCCAGTCCCGCTTGATCAGAACCACCAGCGGCGGTTTGCAGAGGACCGCTGCGAAGCGGTACCAGAAGCCGATTCTGCGGCGGGGCACGCGAACACCTTCCTCCAGGGCCTGGGGGGCCGCACAAGTGTCGCCCCAGGCCGTCTGTCTGTCGAGAACACCGTACGCCCCGGTGTACGGACCGCCGGGGCGGCCGGGTCACAATGGGCGCGACAAGGGAGAGACGGGGCGCTCGTGCGATGGACCTTGGTGATACCGCTCAAACCTCTGGCGCGTGCCAAGAGCAGGCTGGCGGACACGGCCGACGACGGGCTGCGCCCCGGGCTCGCCCTCGCCTTCGCGCAGGACACCGTGGCGGCCGCGCTGGCCTGCACCGCGGTCCGTGATGTGGCGGTAGTCACGGACGACGCCCTGGCCGGACGGGAGCTGGCCGCGCTGGGCGCCCGCATCGTCACGGACGAGCCGCCGGGCGGCCTGAACGCCGCCCTGGCGCACGGCAGCTCCGCCGTACGCGCCCGAACTCCCGAAAGCGCAGTGGCGGCCCTGAACGCCGATCTGCCCGCGCTGCGCCCGCCGGAATTGGCCCGGGTACTCGAAGCGGCCGCCGAATTTCCCCGCGCATTTCTCCCCGACGCCGCCGCAATCGGCACCACTCTGCTGGCCGCGACCCCGGGCCGGGAATTGCTCCCCGCTTTCGGGACCGATTCCCGCGCCCGTCACAGCTCCTCGGGCGCCATGGAACTCCGCCTCGCCGGGGTGGATTCCGTACGTCAGGATGTGGACACGGGCGATGACCTGAGAGCGGCACTGGCACTCGGCGTGGGCCCCCGCACGGCAGCACTGGCCGCACATCTGCTGATCCCGGGGCAGCCGGGCGGCTGACGGCGGGGCCGGGCCTTTCCGACCTCGCTCTGTTCGCGCCGCCGCGCGTGTCCGTCCCGCCCTGCCGTCGACTCTGCGCTTGGCCATCCCGCCCTGCCGTCGGCTCCGCGCCGCTCCGCACTCGACGCGCCCCGACACGACCGCCGTTCCGCCCCGGATCGACCCGGCTCGCCCGCGAGGCACGCCCTCCCTGCCGATCAGCGACCCCGGCGGGACAACCGACCCTTACCGGGGAGCGGCGGCCGGGAATCGATAGGCTTCCGCCATGCAGGCGACCGCGTACACGTACGACCCCGAAACCCGTAGCGGCCAGGTGCTGCTGGACGACGGCACCCCTGTGCCCTTCGACGGCCCGGCGTTCGACGCCGGCGGGCTGCGACTGCTGCGCCCCGGACAGCGTGTGCGCATCGAGACCGAGGGCGACGGCGAGGCGCGCCGCATCACGCTGATCACCCTGCAGACGTTCTAGGCGCCCCGGACAGGCCCGAGCGGGCCCCGGAAACGCCGCGGGCCGGGCTCCCGGAGGGAGCCCGGCCCGGCGCGTGAGTTGTGCCTCTGCGCCCTCGCTACGAGCGGGCGGTGGCCTTCTTGGCGGTGGTCTTGCGCGCCGTCGACTTCTTGGCGGGGGCCTTCTTGGCCGTCGCCTTCTTCGCCGGGGCCTTCTTGGCCGTCGCCTTCTTGGCGGTGGTCTTCTTGGCCGCGACCTTCTTGGCGGTCGCCGTGGTCTTCTTGGCGGTGGCCTTCTTGGCGACCGTCTTCTTCGCGGTGGCCGTGGTCTTCTTGGCGACCGTCTTCTTCGCGGTGGCGGTGGTCTTCTTGGCCGTCGCCCTCTTGGCGGTGGCCTTCTTGGCCGCGGCCTTCTTCACCGTGGCCGAAGCGCCGCCGGAGAGGCTGCCCTTCGGGGCCTTCTTGACCGCGACGTCGTTCTTCGGGAGCTTCTTCGAGCCGCTCACCAGGTCCTTGAAGCCCTGGCCCGCGCGGAAGCGCGGCACGGAGGTCTTCTTGACCCGGACGCGCTCCCCGGTCTGCGGGTTGCGGGCGTAACGGGCCGGACGGTCAACCTTCTCGAAGGAACCGAAGCCGGTGACCGAGACCCGGTCCCCGCCGACAACCGCGCGGACGATGGCGTCCAGTACGGCGTCGACCGCGTCGGCGGCCTGCTGACGCCCGCCGACCTTGTCGGCAATCGCTTCTACGAGCTGCGCCTTGTTCACGTCTTCCCCTTCGGAGACATTGCCAGAACGAATGCGTTCAAGCTTTTTCGCACGTTAGGCAGATATATACCGCAAATCAAACACGAAACGGGCTAATCACCCTTGTGCCGCAACGAACTCGGGCTGTCGCGAAGTTCCTCAGCGTTCCTCTTCGAGGAATCGACCCTCGTCGAGGTCAGTGGTGAACCGCTCCAGACGCCTTGTCGCATCGGCGAGATCGTGCTTGGCCACGGCCGTAATGACCAGCAGCTTCCGGGTCAGCGCCATCCGTACGCCCTCCGGGACTTGCAGTGCACGCACTCTTGTGTGCGCTTCCTTGAGTTGGGCCGCGACTGCCATGTAGAGCTCGAGTTGGCCGTCGTGTTCCATGCACAGATTGTGCCATCTGGGGCGAGTTGTCGCCTGCGCAGGGTGTAACTGCCGTCCCCAGAGGGGTTCCTGAGCGCCTCGGCGACACCCGGCACCATAGGTCGGCTACCCCGGCAACCGCCTTTGTAACTAGGGGAGTTGGGGCCATTCGCCAACGCTTCCGAAGGCCCTGTGGAGGCAGACACAGCTGTACCCCCAACCGTCCACGATTGGGGGTACAGAGGGGTGTTGCGGTGGCTGAAATCAGACCTGGAGCGTCTTCGGCTTGTGCGAGGGCCGCTTGGCCTCGTACGCGGAGATGTCGCCCTCGTTCTGGAGGGTGATGGAGATGTCGTCCAGGCCGTTCAGCAGCCGCCAGCGGGCGTTCTCGTCGAGCTCGAAGGAGGCGGTGATGCCCTCGGCGCGCACCTCGCGGGCCTCCAGGTCGACCGTGACCTCGGCCTCGGGGTCGTTCTCCGTGAGCTCCTGCAGCGCGTTCACGATCTTCTGCTCCAGAACCACTGTGAGCAGGCCGTTCTTGAGCGAGTTGCCGCGGAAGATGTCGGCGAAACGGGAGGAGATGACGGCCTTGAAGCCGTAGTTCTGCAGCGCCCAGACGGCGTGCTCGCGCGAGGATCCCGTACCGAAGTCGGGACCGGCGATCAGAACCGTGGCGCCCGACCGCTCGGGCTGGTTGAGGATGAAGGACGAGTCCTTGCGCCAGGCCTCGAAGAGCCCGTCCTCAAAACCGTCCCTGGTCACCTTCTTGAGCCAGTGAGCAGGGATGATCTGGTCCGTGTCGACGTTGCTGCGGCGCAGCGGGACGGCCCGGCCGGTGTGCGTGGTGAATGCTTCCATGGCTTCTCAGACTCCAGCGGGCGTACGGGCGTCGGACAGGTCGGCCGGGGAGGCCAGGTGGCCCAGCACGGCGGTGGCGGCGGCGACCTGCGGCGAGACCAGGTGCGTACGGCCGCCCTTGCCCTGCCTGCCCTCGAAGTTGCGGTTGGAGGTGGACGCGGAGCGCTCACCGGGGGCCAGCTGGTCGGGGTTCATGCCCAGACACATCGAGCAGCCCGCGTGCCGCCATTCGGCGCCGGCCTCCTTGAAGACCACGTCCAGGCCCTCGGAAACGGCCTGCAGACCGACCCGCGCGGAGCCGGGGACCACCAGCATCCGTACGCCGTCGGCGACTTTGCGGCCCTCGACGATCGAGGCGGCCGCACGCAGGTCCTCGATACGGCCGTTGGTGCACGAACCTACGAAGACGGTGTCGACCTTGATTTCGCGCAGCGGCTCGCCGGCGGTCAACCCCATGTATTCCAGGGCCTTTTCGGCGGCCAGGCGCTCCGAAGCGTCTTCGTACGAAGCCGGATCGGGGACGGACGCCGAAAGCGGCGCGCCCTGGCCGGGGTTGGTGCCCCAGGTGACGAACGGCGCGAGGGAGGCGGCGTCGATGACGACCTCCTCGTCGAATTCCGCGTCCTCGTCGGTCTTCAGCGTCTGCCAGTACGCGACGGCGGCGTCCCACTCCTCGCCCTCGGGCGCGTGGGCGCGGCCCTTGAGGTAGGCGAAGGTGGTCTCGTCGGGGGCGATCATGCCCGCGCGGGCGCCGGCCTCGATCGACATGTTGCAGATGGTCATGCGGGCTTCCATCGAGAGCTTCTCGATGGCGGAGCCGCGGTATTCCAGGATGTAGCCCTGGCCGCCACCCGTACCGATCTTGGTGATGATCGCCAGGATCAGGTCCTTGGCCGTGACGTCCTCGGGCAGTTCACCGTCGACCGTGATGGCCATGGTCTTCGGGCGGGCCAGCGGCAGGGTCTGGGTGGCCAGCACATGCTCGACCTGCGAGGTGCCGATGCCGAAGGCCAGCGCGCCGAAGGCGCCGTGCGTGGAGGTGTGCGAGTCGCCGCAGACCACCGTGGTGCCCGGCTGGGTCAGGCCCAGCTGCGGTCCCACGACGTGGACGACGCCCTGCTCGACGTCACCGAGGGAGTGCAGCCGCACCCCGAACTCGGCGGCGTTCTTGCGCAGCGTCTCCAGCTGGACCCGGGAGACCGGGTCCGCGATGGGCTTGTCGATGTCGAGGGTCGGGGTGTTGTGATCCTCGGTGGCGATGGTGAGGTCGAGGCGGCGCACGGGTCGCCCGGCCTGGCGGAGGCCGTCGAAGGCCTGCGGGCTGGTCACCTCGTGCAGCAGGTGCAGATCGATGAAGAGGAGGTCGGGCTCGCCCTCGACGCGCCGGACGACATGGTCGTCCCAGACCTTCTCCGCGAGTGTCCTACCCATCGCTTTCCCTCCGGCCGGCTCGTGTGGCGCCGGCCCAACTAGAGATTTCCGGGGCGGCGACGCTCGTACCCCTTGTATCGGGCGTCTGCCGCCGGGCCCGTTGGTCCGCGGGCCACTGTGTCTACAAGGGTGGCGCGTTCCACGAGAAAATGAACTTGCGTTTCACAGAGTGAGACGCGAGTATCGTTTCATGGACAACAGTAGCGGCGTCGGCGTTCTGGACAAGGCAGCCCTTGTCCTGAGCGCTCTGGAGTCCGGTCCGGCCACCCTTGCGGGACTGGTCGCGGCGACCGGACTGGCACGACCCACGGCACATCGCCTCGCCGTGGCACTTGAACACCACCGCATGGTGGCGCGCGACATGCAGGGCCGTTTCATTCTGGGCCCCCGCCTCGCCGAGCTGGCCGCGGCCGCCGGCGAGGACCGCCTCCTCGCGACGGCGGGCCCGGTGCTCACGCACCTGCGGGACATCACGGGCGAGAGCGCGCAGCTCTACCGCCGCCAGGGCGACATGCGCATCTGCGTCGCCGCGGCCGAGCGCCTCTCGGGCCTCAGGGACACCGTCCCGGTCGGCTCCACCCTCACCATGAAGGCGGGCTCCTCGGCCCAGATCCTGATGGCCTGGGAGGAGCCGGAGCGCCTGCACCGGGGCCTGCAGGGCGCCCGCTTCACCGCGACGGCTCTTTCCGGCGTACGGCGCCGGGGCTGGGCCCAGTCGATCGGCGAGCGCGAGCCGGGCGTCGCGTCCGTCTCCGCGCCGGTACGCGGCCCCTCGAACCGCGTGGTCGCCGCCGTCTCGGTCTCCGGGCCGATCGAGCGCCTGACCCGCCACCCGGGCCGTATGCACGCCCAGGCCGTCATCGACGCCGCCGGCCGTCTCTCCGAAGCCCTGCGCCGCACCAGCTGACCCTCACCGGGGTGGGGCCGGCCTCAACGCCGCGGCAGGCCCCTCCCCCGGGCGACAGACGACGGATGCCGAACTCACGGCGCCGTACGCGGAGTTGGCACAGAAAACGCCGACGGCCCCCCACCGAAGTGGAGGGCCGTCGATTCGTGTACCCCCGACCGGATTCGAACCGGCGCTACTGCCGTGAGAGGGCAGCGTGCTAGGCCGCTACACAACGGGGGCAAGGATCACAAGTGATCCAGCTGGGCTACCAGGACTCGAACCTAGAACAACGGAACCAGAAACCGTCGTGTTGCCAATTACACCATAGCCCAATGGTGGTCTAGACCAGACCATCCAAGTACCCCCGACCGGATTCGAACCGGCGCTACTGCCGTGAGAGGGCAGCGTGCTAGGCCGCTACACAACGGGGGCCCTAGCGATCCTGCATGAGAGCCAGCGGGTGCGACCCGGACTGTCCCCCTGAGAAGGATCTGTACCCCCGACCGGATTCGAACCGGCGCTACCGCCTTGAGAGGGCGGCGTGCTAGGCCGCTACACAACGGGGGCCTTGCAGAGTTGGTCTCTGCGGTTGCAGATGAGCTCTGCGAGCTGGCCTACCAGGACTCGAACCTAGACTAACGGAACCAGAAACCGTCGTGCTGCCAATTACACCATAGGCCACTGAAACGCAATCCCCTACGGGGATCTTGTTTTAGCTAGCGCCTCCGGTTTTCGGACCTTTCGGTTCGCTCTCCGGCGGCGCAGGAAGAACATTACCCGAAGGTGGACGGCGCTCCAAAACGGGTATCCGCGCCGAGGATCACGGGGAGTTCGGCCAACGAGGCAGGTCGTCGGAACCACGGCTCCGCCCATGCCCGATGACGCACGTGTCACGTACGACGGCGTCTGATCTGCGGGCAGGCAAACGCGAGGGGCGGCGCCCGGACCGGACGCCGCCCCCGTTCACGTGACCGCGGCTACAGCTTCGCCAGCGCCGCGTCGATGCGGGCCAGCGTCGTCTCCTTGCCCAGGATTTCCAGGGACTCGAAGAGCGGCAGGCCGATGGTGCGGCCGGTGACGGCGACGCGGACCGGGGCCTGCGCCTTGCCGAGCTTGAGGCCGTGCTCCTCGCCGGCGGCCAGGACGGCGTTCTTCAGCGCCTCCGCGTCCGTCCAGTCGGCGTCGGAGAGCTTCTCCCGCGCCGTACGCAGCAGGGCGTCGCTGCCCTCCTTCATGGCCTTCGTCCAGGACGCCTCGTCGAAGGCCGGCTCCGGGAGGAACAGGAAGTCGACGTTGTCGGTGATCTCGGAGAGAACCTTGAGGCGGGTCTGCGCGTGCGGGGCGATCGCCTGCCACTTCGCCTCGTCGAAGTCCTCCGGCGCCCACGGGGCGAAGGGGGCCTTCAGCCAGGGGGCGCAGCGCTCCGTGAAGTCCTTCACGTCGAGCAGGCGGATGTGGTCGCCGTTGATGGCTTCGCACTTCTTGAGGTCGAAGCGGGCCGGGTTGGGGTTCACGTCCGCGATGTCGAAGGCGGCGACCATCTCCTCGATGGAGAAGATGTCGCGGTCCGCCGACAGCGACCAGCCGAGCAGGGACAGGTAGTTGAGCAGACCCTCGGGGAGGAAACCGCGCTCCCTGTAGAGGTTCAGCGACGACTCCGGGTCGCGCTTGGAGAGCTTCTTGTTGCCCTCGCCCATGACGTACGGGAGGTGGCCGAAGGCCGGGGTCTCCTTGGCGATGCCCAGCTCGGTCAGCGCCTTGTAGAGGGCGATCTGGCGCGGGGTGGAGGAGAGCAGGTCCTCGCCGCGCAGGACGTGGGTGATCTCCATGAGGGCGTCGTCGACCGGGTTGACGAGCGTGTACAGGGGCGCGCCGTTGGCTCGTACGATCCCGAAGTCCGGGACGTTCTCCGGGAGATACGTGATCTCGCCGCGGACCAGGTCCGTGAAGGTGATCGTCTCGTCGGGCATACGGAAGCGGACGATGGGCGTGCGGCCCTCCGCCTTGTAGGCCTCGGTCTGCTCGGCGGTCAGCGCGCGGCAGTGGCCGTCGTAGCCGGAGGGCTTGCCGGCGGCGCGGGCGGCGTCGCGGCGGGCGTCCAGCTCCTCGGTCGAGCAGTAGCAGTAGTACGCGTGGCCCGCGTCCAGGAGCTTCTGGGCGACGTCCTTGTAGAGGTCCATCCGCTGCGACTGGCGGTACGGCGCGTGCGGGCCGCCGATCTCGGGGCCCTCGTCCCAGTCGAAGCCCAGCCAGCGCATCGAGTCGAGCAGCTGGTCGTAGGACTCCTCGGAGTCGCGGGCCGCGTCGGTGTCCTCGATGCGGAAGACCAGGGTGCCTTCGTTGTGCCGGGCGAACGCCCAGTTGAACAGGGCGGTGCGGACCAGGCCCACGTGGGGGTTGCCGGTCGGGGAGGGACAGAAACGTACGCGGACGTTCGCGTTAGCCACGCTTGATCACCTTGTTGGTGAGAGTGCCGATGCCTTCGATGGTGACGGCGACCTCGTCGCCGACGTTCAGGGGGCCGACCCCAGTCGGGGTGCCGGTGAGGATCACGTCGCCGGGGAGCAGCGTCATGGCCTCGGTGATGTTCACGATCAGATCCTCGATGGAGTGGATCATCTCGCTGGTGCGGCCGAGCTGGCGCTGCTGGCCGTTGACCGTGCACTGGATGGTGAGGTCGGAGGGGTCCACGTCCGTCTCCACCCAGGGGCCGAGCGGGCAGGCGCCGTCGAAGCCCTTCGCGCGGGCCCACTGCTTCTCGCGCTTCTGGACGTCGCGCGCGGTGATGTCGTTGGCGCAGGTGTAGCCGAGGATGACGTCCTTGACGCGCTCGCGCGGGACCTCGCGGCACATGCGACCGATGACCACGGCCAGCTCCGCCTCGTGGTGCAGCTCGTTCGAGAAGGACGGGTACTGGATCTCGTCCCCGGGGCCGATCACGGAGGTCGAGGGCTTGAAGAAGGCGAACGGGGCGTCGGGCACCTCGTTGCCGAGTTCCCGCGCGTGCTCGGCGTAGTTGCGGCCGAAGGCCACGACCTTGTTGGGGAGCACGGGGGGCAACAGCCGCACCTTGTTCAGGGGAACCTTCGTGCCGGAGAGCTCGAAGTCCGCGAACGGGATGCCCTTGATGATGTCGAGGACGAGTTCGTCCGGCTTGTCGCCCTCGACCGCGCCGAAAGCGACGTTGCCGTCGATGGAGAACCTGGCGATGCGCACGGGATCGTTGCGCCCCTCACTGAGCTGGCTGGAGTCTGACGCTCCAGGCTAGCGCGGGAAGGGCTGGGCGCCTCGCGCATATCGGCGGGCGCCCCGGCATCCGTACGCCGGCGGCTCGGGGAACCGGCCGGCGGCGGGCGTCCTAGGCCGCGGCGGGGGTGGCCTCCGGGGCTTCCATGAGGATGGTGCGGCGGGGGTTGGCGGTCTGGGCGGGGAGTTCGAGCGCGTGCTCCGGCTGCTCCGGCGTCTGCAGCTCGTCGGCGTCCTCGAGGTGGGCCAGCGTGGTGCGTCGCGGGTTGGCTATGTTGCGGAACATCATCGTCGTCTTCACCGTTGTACTCGACCTTGTCGTCGTGGGCGCCGGGCGGCCTCAAAGGCCCCCGAGTCGGCGCGGGTTGTCGGATTTGCCATCCCTGTAAAGCGTCAGGCTAAACATGCAATTCCCGGGCGAAGCCGTGAAGACGCCATGATCGTGGTGTGAGTTTCCTCACTTACTAGCAGGCAAACCGGTCAATTCAGGCCGACGGTCCGATGCGACAAAGGCGACATTGCTCCATGGACGCCGACATTCCGCTCCTGATCATGGCGACTGGGACACCCCCCACACCCCAACACCTCGTAGGCATACGCCCGTTATGTACGAGATCACTTTCTACGTCTCGTAACGCAGCACTCACAAGCTGTCACGGAGGTCACAGCCTGGCACTCGGGCCTTGTTGGAGATCCGGCACTGTGCTGGAATTCCACGGACCGCCGCGGGTTCCAACCGGCGCGCAGGGGGCGCAACGCAGCGCCGAGTGGCGGCGGGAAAGGGGATCCAGCGCCGGTCACTCATGACCACCAGGGGGCGCATCTGCGCCCCTGAACGACGCCGACACCGCCTCGCCGTTTTTGCGGAGGGGCGCCTGGTCCAGAGGTTGCGACGCTAGTGCAGGGACGATTCAAGAGGGATGGCAGCGCTTCGGCGGAGCCGGAGCCGCACGGCGGGACTGGCCCCACCAAAGGCAGCTCCTCGCCCCAGCACGCCCAGAACCCGGGACCGGCAGAGGTCGGCGGCAGCGGTGAGCGTTCCGCACGCCCCGGCGCGACCGCTCCCCCCAAGCCGGCTGCGAAGCCGAAGGGCCCCAGCGGCCCCGGCTCGCGAATAGCCCTGCGCAACTGGCGCATCTCCACGCGTCTGGTCTCGCTGCTCGCGCTCCCCGTGGTCGCCGCGACCTCGCTCGGTGCGCTGCGCATCAACCAGTCGATGGACGACATCCAGCAGCTCGACAACATGAAGCTGCTGACCGACATCACCAAGCAGGCGACCGAGCTCGCCGCCGCGCTCCAGAAGGAGCGCGACACGACGGCCGGTCCTCTGGTGCACGGCGCCACGGCCACGACCACCGCGGTGAAGACGGTCCGCGACGCGACGGACGTCTCGAAGAAGAACTTCCTCCAGGGCGTCCAGGAGATCGACGACTCCAGCACGGACGGGCAGCTCACCGGCGTACGGGACAGCCTCGTCGGCCTCACGCGCGAGCTGCAGAAGCTCAACAGCATCCGCAGCGACGCCTACGACGAGCCCGAGAACGCCACCCAGACCGTCGAGTCGTACCACCGGGTCATCACCCAGCTCCTCGAGCTCTCTCAGGACATGGCCGAGGCCACCAGCAACCCGGAGATGATCCAGCGCACGCGTGCGCTGTCGGCCTTCTCCTCCGCCAAGGAGTACGCCTCCGTCCAGCGCGCGATCATCGCCGCAGCGCTGCCCGAGAGCAACACGACCTTCGGCAATCTGTCCGAGAACGACCGGCAGTACGCGCTCTCGGCGCAGCAGAGCCAGGAGTCCGACCTCAGCAGCTTCGAGAGCATCTACGGGGAGGGCTCCGCGGAGCTCCTCAAGCCCATCGAGAGCGGCAACCCGACCATCGAGGCGGCCGACGACTACGCCAAGCGCGTGCTGGCCAGCAAGGACGGCCTGGGCACCCGCGACAAGCGCTCGTATCTGGACTGGGTCGACGACGACTCGACCAAGATCGGCCAGATGGCGAACATCGAGACCACGCTGCTCGGCGAGATGGAGCAGAAGGCCCGTGAGCTGCGCAACGAGGCCGAGAGCGAAGCGATCATCTCGGGTGCGCTGATCCTTCTCGTCCTCGGCGTCTCGCTCGTCGGCGCCTTCGTCGTGGCCCGGTCGATGATCCGCTCGCTGCGCCGGCTCCAGGACACCGCGACCAAGGTCGCCCAGGAACGGCTGCCCGAGCTGGTCAAGCAGCTCTCCGAGTCCGACCCGCAGGACGTCGACACCTCCGTCGAGTCGGTCGGTGTGCACTCCCGGGACGAGATCGGCTCGGTGGCCGCGGCCTTCGACGACGTGCACCGCGAGGCCGTACGACTGGCCGCCGAACAGGCCCTCCTGCGAGGCAACGTCAACGCGATGTTCACCAACCTCTCGCGCCGCTCCCAGGGCCTCATCCAGCGTCAGCTCTCGCTCATCTCCGAACTGGAGTCCCGCGAGGCCGACCCGGACCAGCTGTCCTCCCTCTTCAAGCTCGACCACCTCGCGACCCGCATGCGCCGTAACGGTGAGAACCTCCTCGTTCTCGCCGGTGAAGAGCCCGGCCGCCGCTGGACCCGCCCGGTCCCGCTGGTCGACGTGCTCCGCGCCGCCGCCTCCGAGGTGGAGCAGTACGAGCGCATCGAGCTCTCCTCGGTCCCGACCACCGAGGTCGCCGGCCGGGTCGTCAACGACCTCGTGCACCTGCTCGCCGAGCTGCTCGAGAACGCCACGTCGTTCTCCTCCCCGCAGACCAAGGTCAAGGTCACCGGTCACGCGCTGCCCGACGGCCGCGTGCTGATCGAGATCCACGACACCGGTATCGGCCTCTCCCCCGAGGACCTCGCGGCGATCAACGAGCGGCTCGCCTCGCCGCCCACCGTGGACGTCTCGGTGTCGCGCCGCATGGGTCTGTTCGTGGTCGGTCGTCTGTCGCAGCGCCACGGCATCCGCATCCAGCTGCGCCCGTCCGACTCCGGTGGTACGACCGCGCTGGTCATGCTCCCCGTCGATGTCGCCCAGGGCGGCAAGAAGGCTCCGAACAAGCCGGGTCAGGGCGCCGGTGGTCCGGCCGCCTCGCAGGCCTCCGCCGGTGTCGCCGCGGCCCGCCGCGGCAACGGCCAGGGTGGTCCGGCCCTCGGTGGCGGTGGCAACCCCGGACGTGTCGGTGCCCCGCCGCAGCGTGGCCAGGTCGGCGCGGGCCAGGGTCCGCGCGCCGCACTGCCCGGCAGCCAGGGCGGTCCCGCGCTGCCCGGAGGCAACCAGGGCGGTCGCCCGGGTGCGCCGGGCGGATCGCGCCCGCAGGGTCCGGGCAATCCCCCGCAGGGCAGGCCGGCTCCGGCCGGTGCCGGTGCCGGTGTCAATGCCTTCGGGCAGAGCGCGCCGGGCGCCCCGCAGGGCCTCCAGGCCGCCGGGACCGGTGCGCAGGGCTTCGGTGACGGACCCGGTGCCCGTCAGGGCGGACCGGGTGCGCGGCAGAGCGGCCCCGCGGCCGCACCTCCGCAGCAGCCGCCGGCCGGCAAGGGCAGCCGTCGCAGGCCGCAGCTTCCGGGCCGCGGTGGCGCACGTGCCGAACTCCCCGGTGGCAACGGTCAGTCGCGGCCGAGCTGGAGCGACGACAACGCGCAGCCGCCCGTGCCGCGCGCGTCCCTCGACACCCCGCGTGGCCACGAGGAGCCCGACGCCACCTCGCGCATGCCGCGCGTCGACGACCGTCAAGGTCCCGCCGCCACCTCCGAGTTCGCCCGCCCCGACTTCGACGCTCCGCGCCCCGGTGCGGTCCCGTCGCAGAACTCCGGTCAGAACAACGGGCAGTACCCCGGCCAGAACCCGGGGCAGTACTCGGGTCAGAACCCCGGCCAGAACACCGGTCAGTTCGTCCGCCCTGATGTCTTCGGTACTTCGGGCACTGCTCCCGCGGGCCAGAACTCGTCCACCACGGGCCAGTTCGCCGCCCCGGGCTACGGCGCCTCCCAGGACCCGTCGTCCACCGGCCAGTTCCCGATGCCCGGGTACGGCAACGGCCAGGGTCCGTCGTCCACCGGTCAGTTCGAGCGGCCGCAGGCACCTCCGCAGCGGCCCGCCACTCCCCCGCAGGCACCGCCGCAGCGGCCCGTACGTCCGCCGGAGCCCGAGGCTCTGCCGCCGGCCGGTCCCGGCGACGGACGTACGCCGCTGTACGACACGCTGGAGACCAACTGGTTCCACGGTCAGCAGGCGGCCGCGGCCGCCGCGGCGGCGCAGAACAACAACGGCTCGCAGGCTTCCCCCCAAGCCCCGCAGGCCTCACAGACCCCCCAGCAGCAGACGCCCGCGGTTCCCCCGCGGCCCGCCGCCGCACCCGCGCCCGCCGCTCAGGCGTCCTGGCGCAGCTCGCCGAACGACGACCTCGTCCGGCAGGCAGAACGCGTCCGTCAGCCGTCGGCGGGCGGGGTCACCACCTCAGGCCTGCCGCGCCGAGTCCCGCGAGCCAACCTCGTCGCGGGCACGGCACAGCAGCAAACGCACCAAACCGGTCCGCAGGTCTCGCGTGCGCCCGATGACGTACGCGGCCGGCTGACCAATCTTCGTAGGGGCATTCAGCAGGGTCGCCAGGCCGGTACCGGCCAGACCGGCAGCTTCCCCAGCCCCACTCACCAGCAGGAGCACTAGTTGAGTCAGATGAGCCAGGCCGCACAGAACCTGAACTGGTTGATCACCAACTTCGTGGACAACACCCCTGGGGTGTCCCACACCGTCGTCGTGTCCTCCGACGGTCTCCTTCTGGCAATGTCCGAAGGCTTCCCGCGCGACCGCGCCGACCAGCTCGCGGCCGTCGCGTCCGGGCTCACCTCGCTGACGGCCGGGGCATCCCGGATCTTCGAGGGCGGCACGGTGGCCCAGACAGTCGTGGAGATGGAGCGCGGCTTTCTTTTCCTGATGTCCGTCTCCGACGGATCGTCTTTGGCGGTCCTCTCCCACCCCGAGTGCGACATCGGCCTTGTCGGCTACGAGATGGCGCTGCTCGTCGACCGCGCGGGCGCAGTGCTCACGCCGGACCTGCGCGCCGAACTACAGGGAAGTCTGCTCCACTAACGGCCCTGGGATCTACCCACAGCACAAAATCACCGTCCGGCCGACACAATCTCCCCCCACCGGCCCCAACAGACGGCACGACTGACCCACTTGCTGTCCCGCCCGGAGGATTCATGACCCCGCCCAACGCCTCTCATGATCCGTACGCGCATACGTACGAGGAAGAGGGCGACCAGCCGCTGGTACGTCCGTACGCGATGACCGGCGGCCGGACGCGGCCGCGCTACCAGCTCGCCATCGAGGCACTGATCAGCACCACGGCCGACCCGGCGCAGCTGATGGGGCTCCTTCCCGAGCACCAGCGGATATGCCACCTGTGCCGCGAGGTGAAGTCCGTCGCCGAGGTGTCGGCGCTCCTGTCCATGCCGCTGGGTGTGGCACGGATCCTTGTCGCGGACCTCGCCGAGGCCGGACTCGTCGCCATCCATCAGCCGGGCGGCGACGAGAACAACGGCGGCGCGCCGGACGTGACTTTGCTCGAAAGGGTGCTCAGTGGACTTCGCAAGCTCTGACGGAGGCCGGGCGACCACCTCCGCGAAGATCGTGGTGGCGGGTGGCTTCGGTGTCGGCAAGACCACGTTCGTGGGCGCCGTCTCGGAGATCAACCCGCTGCGCACGGAGGCCGTCATGACGTCCGCGTCCGCGGGCATCGACGACCTCACCCACACCGGGGACAAGACCACCACCACGGTGGCCATGGACTTCGGCCGCATCACCCTGGACCAGGACCTGATCCTGTACCTCTTCGGTACGCCGGGTCAGGACCGTTTCTGGTTCATGTGGGACGACCTGGTCCGCGGCGCCATCGGCGCGGTGGTCCTGGTGGACACCCGTCGTCTCGCCGACTGCTTCCCGGCGGTCGACTACTTCGAGAACTCGGGTCTCCCGTTCGTCATCGCCCTCAACGGCTTCGACGGACACCAGCCGTACAACCCCGAAGAGGTCCGCGAGGCCCTCCAGATCGGTCCGGACGCCCCGATCATCACGACGGACGCCCGGCACCGCGCGGACGCGAAGAGCGCGCTGATCACGCTCGTCGAACATGCGCTCATGGCCCGTCTGCGGTAGCGGACGGCAGGCCTGGGGCAAGCGGATGGCGCGCCTGCCCCGGTCCACAAGTCGACAGTTCCATAAGGCAGTTGTCGTAGACGTACTGGAGCCGGCTGTGTCGTTTGACACGGTCGGCCACAGTGTTCATAACGTTTCGACAGAGAATTTCACGGGCACCGACACGCATCGCGTTCACCCGGTACCGCTGTGCTCACAAAAGCCCCGTCTTTTGGCGGGGCTCGTTCTTTATGACCGTTTTATCTGGGGCTTACCTGACTCGGAATCATCGGTTCCGAGTGTTTGGAAGGGCGCCACCCGACGTGCTGGAATGCGCTGACCTGCCCAGTAGTCAAAGGGGCGCCGGAGACACCGCGGCACAACGTAGGTGCCGACGCCGAGAGGTTTTGGTCGAGTGAGGCGAAGCAAGAACGGTCCCGAGCCGTCGGCACGGGGCAACTTCACCCCGCCGCCGCGTGTCGCGGCGCCCGCACAGATGCCCGGCTCCTCGGAGCCCATGCCGGCGCCCGCGCCGAGTGGCAGTCGTTTCTCCCCGCGCAACTGGCGCGTGCCGACCAGGCTGAACGCGATCCTGCTCATCCCGGTGGTGGTCGGCCTTGTCATGGGCGGCTTCCAGGTGAAGAGCTCGATCGACACCTGGCAAGAGGCTGAGAACGCCGAGAAGACGGCACGTCTGGTGCAGGCCGCGCTGACCTACGGCGACAGGCTGTACGTCGAGCGCGATGTCTCCGCCGTGCCGCTGCTGAGCGGTGAGGGTGAGAAGGACCCGACCGTGGTCAAGGCCCGTGCGGCCACGGACGCGGCCGCCGACGCCTTCGACGAGGCCGCCCAGAACATGCCGCAGACGGCCGGCCTGCAGCGCCGCCTGGAGGTCTTCCGCAAGGTCGAGCCCGGCCTCGCCGCCCTGCGCAAGGCCGCGTACACCTCCGCCCTCACCGGCGTGCAGACCGAAGAGGGCTACACCCAGATCCAGCACCCGCTGATGGAGTTCTCCAACGAACTCGGCCTGGGCACCGGAAACATCACCAGCTACGGCCGTACCGTCTACGCGGTCTCGCTCGCCAAGGCCTCGGCCTCGCTGCAGCGGTCCATCGGCATGCACCTGCTGCTCAAGCCCGGCCCCACCGCCGCGGACCTCGGCAAGCAGCGCGTCGCCCTCTCCTCGTACGCCTACCTCGAGGGCATCGCCGTCGAGGAGTACATCGGTGGTGGCACCGAGGCCGACGCGGCCAGGCTCGATGCCGCGAAGGCCAAGCTCAAGACCGACGGCGCGGCCCAGGCCAAGGCCGCCGCGGAGGCCGCCGCCGCCGCGGGCCAGACCTATGTGCCCCCGCCGTCCGGGGACACCGCGATGGTCTCGGCCCTCGCGACGCTCTCGTCCACGGACCAGAGCGCCCGCGACGCCCTCGCCGCGAAGGGCACCACCCCGGACAACTTCTGGGCGGTCAACACCGGCAAGTACACCGCCTACCGCACGCTCGAGTCGGATCTGACCGACAAGGCCGTGGCCGAGGCCTCCGACATCTCCGACAGCGCCAAGCGCGACGCCATCATCACCGGTGCCGCCGTCGTGATCGCGCTGCTCGCCGCGTTCATCCTGGCCGGCATGGTCGCCCGCCAGATGAGCCGGGCGATGCGCCAGCTGCGCAACGCGGCCTTCAACGTCGCCGAGCAGCGCCTGCCGATGCTGGTCGACCAGCTCTCCCGCACGGACCCGGGCCGCGTCGACACCCGCGTACAGGCCATCCCGATCACCACGACGGACGAGATCGGCGAAGTCGCCCGCGCCTTCGACCAGGTCCACCGCGAGGCCGTACGACTGGCCGCCGAGCAGGCCCTCCTGCGAGGCAACATCAACGCGATCTTCACCAACCTGTCGCGCCGCAACCAGTCCCTGATCGAGGGCCAGCTGACCCTGATCACCGACCTGGAGAACAACGAGGCCGACCCGGACCAGCTGGAGAACCTCTTCCGCCTGGACCACCTCGCGACCCGTATGCGCCGCAACGGCGAGAACCTCCTGGTCCTCGCCGGCGAGGAGCCCGGCCGCCGCTGGGACCAGCCGGTCCCGCTGGTCGACGTGCTGCGCGCCGCCTCCTCCGAGGTGGAGCAGTACGAGCGCATCGAGCTCTCGGGCGTCCCGGAGGCCGAGATCCACGGCCGCGCCGTGACCGACCTCGTGCACCTGCTCGCCGAGCTCCTGGAGAACGCCACCACGTTCTCCTCCCCGCAGACCAAGGTCCGCGTCACCGCGACCCGTCTCCCGGACGGCCGCATCATGGTCGAGATCCACGACAAGGGCATCGGCCTCACCGCCGAGGACTTCGCGGACATCAACCACAAGCTGGCCAACCCGCCGACCGTGGACGCCGCGATCTCGCAGCGCATGGGCCTGTTCGTGGTCGGCCGCCTGTCCGACCGGCACGGCATCCGCGTCCAGCTCCGCCCCTCGGGCGAGCAGGCCGGTACGACCTCCCTGGTCATGCTCCCCGACGCGATCACCCACGGTGGTGGCGGCGGCGAGACGCTCCAGCGCGACGAGTTCACCGTCTCGCAGATCATGCCGGAGCAGCCGTCCTTCCAGGGCGAGCCTTTCCAGGGCCAGCAGCCGCTGCGTACGGCCGCGGAGCTCGGCTTCGACGACAGCCGCTACGAAGTCCCGGACGACATACGCGAGTTGGACCCCGTGGGCCGCTCGCTGATGCGCGAGGAGCGCCGTGCGGCCCTGGAGGCCCAGACAGGGGGCCAGCCGGAGGCTCTGGAGGCTCAGAGCTACCAGGAGGGCTTCGAGGCCCCGCAGCCCGCGTACGACAACGGACAGCCGTCCTACGACAACGTTCCCGCGTACGACAACGGGCAGGCTGCTTACGACAACGGTCAGGCCCCGTACGAGGAGCAGCAGGCGACGTACGACCAGCAGACGGCGTACGAGGAGCCGCAGCAGGGTTCGTACGACGAGACGTACTTCCCGTCGAACGGTGGCTACCCGGAGCCCGCGTACGCGGAGCCGGTCCAGGAAGAGCACTCGGGGAACCGCAACGCCGCCTCGGGGACGTTCTCGGCCTTCGCGGAGCCGTCCTATCAGCAGGACGACTGGCCGCAGCAGGAGGCGCAGCAGAGCGCGTACCGGTCCGAGTACGCTCCGGAAGCGGAATCCGCGAAGATCGCTGACGCGGGTGAGCAGGACCGCGTAGGCTTCAGCCGTCCGGGACCGGCACCTTCCGCCCCCCACACACTGACCAACGCCGGTCTGCCCCGCCGCGGTGCCACCGCGAACGGCAGCGGTAACGGCCAGCGGCCCGTGGAGCAGAGGGACCAGACGCCGTCGGCGGCGCCGGCGACCACGCAGGGCCCCGACGACTGGCGGTCGTCCAACGACGACCGTTGGCAGCGCGCCGAGCAGCTCAAGAAGCCCAAGGCGGGCGGGGTCACCTCGTCCGGTCTGCCGCGGCGGGTGCCCAAGGCCAACCTGGTCGAGGGAACCGCGGAATCGACCCCGCAGGGCGGCCCCCAGGTCTCCCGCGCCCCTGAGGACATCCGTGGCAGGTTGAGCAACCTGCGCCGCGGTGTACAGCAGGGTCGCAATGCAGGTAGTGACACGAACGGCCAGGGCCTCGGTCCTGACAGCACCTACAACCAGGAGCGTTAGTGTGAGCCCGATGAGCCAGGCGGCGCAGAACCTGAACTGGTTGATCACCAACTTCGTGGACAACACCCCTGGGGTGTCCCACACGGTGGTGGTCTCCGCCGACGGACTCCTTCTGGCGATGTCCGAAGGCTTTCCCCGTGACCGCGCCGACCAGTTGGCAGCCGTCGCATCCGGTCTGACCTCGTTGACCGCGGGAGCCTCCCGCATCTTCGAGGGCGGCCACGTGAACCAGACGGTTGTGGAGATGGAGCGGGGATTCCTCTTCATCATGTCCGTTTCCGATGGTTCGTCTCTCGCCGTACTCGCACACCCGGAGGCGGACATTGGCCTCGTTGGGTACGAGATGGCACTTCTGGTGGACCGTGCAGGTACGGTCCTGACCCCGGACCTTCGAGCAGAGCTCCAGGGGAGCCTTCTCAACTAACAGACAGACGGTGCGTCTTGGTGTCCCGAGGCCATAAGGTTTCGGGACGCGGTCCCACACTGATGGGTGCCCGGCACAGTCGGAGGAGGAGAAAGTGGCAACACCCCCAGGCGGTTCGTCTTCGGGCAACTGGTCGTACGGCCCCGGCCAGGGGCAGGGCGGCCAGGGTGACGGTTCACAGAACCCGAACCGGTACAACTTCCCCTCCGCGCCGACCCCGCGGCGTCAGCCGTACGCGCCCCAGGGTCCCGGTCCGTCGCCGTACGACCAGCCGGCGGCACCGCGCATCCAGCCCGTACAGCCGCAGCGACGCAACCCTGAGCCGTCGCCCGGTGGGACGTCGCACAACCCTCTGGTACGTCCGTACGCCATGACGGGCGGCCGTACCAGGCCCCGCTACCAGCTCGCCATCGAGGCGCTGGTACACACGACCGCACAGCCGCACCAGATGCAGGGGCAGTTGCCCGAGCATCAGCGGATCTGCAACCTCTGCCGGGAGATCAAGTCGGTGGCCGAAATCTCGGCCCTCCTGACGATCCCTCTCGGTGTGGCCAGGATTCTCGTCGCCGACTTGGCGGAGGCGGGCCTGGTCGCCATCCATCAGCCCGGCGGTGACGAGAACGCCGGCGGCCAGCCAGACGTGACTTTGCTCGAAAGGGTGCTCAGTGGACTTCGCAAGCTCTAGCGGAGGGCCTTCCCGCTCCACCACGTCCGCGAAGATCGTGGTGGCGGGCGGCTTCGGCGTGGGCAAGACCACGTTCGTCGGGGCCGTCTCGGAGATCAACCCGCTGCGCACAGAGGCCGTCATGACGTCCGCGTCCGCGGGCATCGACGACCTCACGCACACCGGAGACAAGACGACGACCACCGTCGCCATGGACTTCGGCCGCATCACCCTGGACCAGGACCTGATCCTGTACCTGTTCGGCACCCCCGGCCAGGACCGCTTCTGGTTCATGTGGGACGACCTGGTCCGCGGCGCCATCGGCGCCATCGTCCTGGTGGACACCCGCCGTCTCGCCGACTGCTTCCCGGCGGTCGACTACTTCGAGAACTCGGGTCTCCCGTTCGTCATCGCCCTCAACGGCTTCGACGGCAACCAGCCCTACAACCCGGACGAGGTCCGCGAGGCCCTGCAGATCGGCCCGGACACCCCGATCATCACGACGGACGCCCGCCACCGCGCGGACGCCAAGTCGGGGCTGATCACGCTCGTGGAGCACGCCTTGATGGCACGCCTGCGGTAACGCGCCGTCGGACTGCGGGCCAGTCGCCGACCGCGCTTTCGCGGTGGCTGGTCACGCAGTTCCCCGCGCCCCTCACGGGGCGCACCCGCCGTACGTGAAAGGGCCCCCTCAACGGAGGGGGCCCTTTCACGTACGCCGAACGCCGGAGGTCAGCCGTGCCAGCTGTGCGGTGCGCGGAAGCCTGGCTCGCGCTCCAGACGGCGCCAGCCGGCCTTGGGGCGGGCGGAGTTGTGGGACGTGGCGGAAGCGGGCGCAGCCGCCGCGCGAGCCAGCAGGATGGCCGTGATGGCGGCGACTTCCTCGGGCTCGGCGTGGCCCTTCTCGACGCGGATGTCAGGGGTGTCCATAGATGTCAGTCTCCGTGAGAGAGGTTTCCGCGGCGCTGCCGCGGAGGAACCGCAGGGTTACTGCGGGGGGTTGCCGTGCTTGCGGGAGGGCAGGTCCGCGTGCTTGGAGTGCAGCATCGCGAGGGACTTGACGAGCACCTCGCGGGTCTCGGCGGGGTCGATGACGTCGTCGACAAGGCCCCGCTCGGCCGCGTAGTAGGGGTGCATCAGCTCGGCCTTGTACTCCTTGACCATGCGTACGCGCATCGCCTCGGGGTCTTCCGCCTCCGCGATCTGGCGGCGGAAGATGACGTTGGCCGCGCCTTCCGCTCCCATCACGGCGATCTCGTTCGTCGGCCAGGCGAACGTGAGGTCCGCGCCGATGGACTGGCTGTCCATGACGATGTACGCACCTCCGTACGCCTTGCGCAGGATCAGCGAGATCCTCGGCACCGTCGCGTTGCAGTACGCGTACAGCAGCTTCGCGCCGTGCCGAATGATTCCGCCGTGCTCCTGGTCGACACCGGGAAGGAACCCGGGGACATCCAGAAGAGTGACGATCGGGATGTTAAAAGCGTCACACATCTGGACAAAGCGCGCAGCTTTTTCGGAGGCCTCGATGTCCAGCACACCCGCGAGCGACTGCGGTTGGTTGGCGACGATGCCGACCACCTGGCCGTCGAGACGGGCCAGCGCGCAGATGATGTTGCGGGCCCAACGCTCGTGCACCTCAAGGTAGTCGCCGTCGTCGACGAGCTCCTCGATCACCTTCGTCATGTCGTACGGACGGTTGCCGTCGGCCGGAACCAGGTCCAGCAGGACGTCGGAGCGGCGGTCGGCGGGGTCCTCGGAAGCGACGCGCGGCGGGTTCTCGCGGTTGTTCTGCGGGAGCATCGACAGGAGGTAGCGCACCTCGGCGATGCACGTCTCCTCGTCGTCGTACGCGAAGTGCGCGACGCCGGAGGTCTCCGCGTGCACATCGGCACCGCCCAGGCCGTTCTGGGTGATCTCCTCGCCGGTGACGGCCTTGACGACGTCCGGGCCCGTGATGAACATCTGCGAGGTCTCGCGGACCATGAACACGAAGTCGGTGAGAGCGGGGCTGTAGGCCGCGCCGCCCGCGCAGGGGCCGAGCATCACGCTGATCTGCGGGATGACGCCGGAGGCGCGCGTGTTGCGCTGGAAGATGCCGCCGTAGCCGGCAAGCGCGGAAACGCCCTCCTGGATACGGGCTCCCGCGCCGTCGTTGAGGGAGACCAGCGGCGCTCCGGCCGCGATGGCCATGTCCATGATCTTGTGGATCTTCGTGGCGTGCGCCTCACCCAGCGCGCCGCCGAAGATACGGAAGTCGTGGGCGTACACGAAGACCGTGCGGCCCTCGACCGTGCCCCAGCCGGTGATGACACCGTCGGTGTACGGCTTCTTCGCCTCCAGGCCGAACCCGGTCGCCCGGTGCCGGCGCAGCTGCTCGACCTCCTGGAACGAGCCCGCGTCCAGCAGGAGCTCGATACGCTCGCGCGCGGTCAGCTTGCCCTTGGCGTGCTGCGCGGCGGTCGCCTTCTCGCTGGGGCCCCGCAGCGCCTCCGCACGGATCGCGTGCAGCTCGGCCACGCGCCCGCGTGCGTCCGTGGGTTCGCCTGAGGATTCGGCCTCATCCAAAACGGTCATGTAGCGACCATACGAAGTCCACCAAGGAAAGCGGGCCGTCGACTCCGTACAGTCTCCGGGCCGTTTTCCTGGTACCCCTCAACAGAACCTTGACCACAGGCAGGCGATCTGACTGCTCAGGGGGTCCCCCGCTTGTAGGGGTCGAACAAACCCGACACCTGAGAGCCACCTCACATTCATGAGTGGCACATGCCATCCCTGGGGTGAACCGGCTCTCGAGGAGGCATCTCGCCGGAACGCAACGTAACGTCATGAACACGTAGCGGATGATGTTGAAACTTGAATGGAATAGGTCTACATTCCCTCTTGTTGGCATCGTTGAATCTTAAACAGACTCGATCACATCCGATTCGACAACCTCGCGTCGCGGCTTCCGGACGAATCCGCGAACCGTCCCCCCAAGGAGAACGTCATGGGCATCTTCGGCCGCAAGACCGACACCACCGAGACCGGCGCCGCCACGACCCCCGGCGAGGTGAGCCCCGAACTGGCGGCCCTCACCGGCGATTACACGCTCGACCCGTCGCACTCGACCATCGGCTTCGTCGCCCGCCACGCGATGGTGACGAACGTCAAGGGCGGCTTCAAGGACTTCGAGGGCACCCTGCACCTGGACGGCACCGACCCGTCCAAATCCACCGCCTCTCTCGACGTCAAGATGGAGAGCGTCGAGACCGGCTCCGCCGACCGCGACGGTCACCTGAAGAGCGCCGACTTCTTCAAGACGGACGAGTTCCCGACGATGACCTTCCGCTCGACGGAGGCCGTGGCCCTGGGCGGCGACGACTACCGGATCACCGGCGAGCTGTCGATCCTCGGCATCACCAAGCCGCTCAGCATCGACCTGGAGTTCAACGGTGCCGCCACGGACCCGTTCGGCAACCAGCGCGTCGGCTTCGAGGGCAAGTCGGAGATCATTCGCTCGGAGTGGGGCCTCACCTGGAACGCGGCCCTGGAGACCGGTGGCGTCCTCGTCTCCGACAAGATCAAGCTGGTCTTCGACATCTCGGCGATCAAGAACGCCGCCTGAGTCGGCGACAACCCCTGGCACCCCGAAGGCGTCCGGCCTCTGATTCCCCGTTTCAGAGGACGGGCGCTTTGCCATGTGCGGATGCATTTTGCTTGTCGCAAGGCCGCCGCCTGCCCAAATGCGGACGCCTACCTGTGATCCGGCCATGAGAACTTGGGCGTCAACGATGAATGAAACAGAATTGTTGACAATCGTTCGGGCCGCGATTTACGTTCGCAAGCACAAGATCGGGTGGGCGATACGGGTGGGCAATGCCGCCCGCACCGGCCTACAGGGCCACCGCGTGTGCGCCCGTCGCGATGGAGTCGACTCGACGGCAGCACTCGTCTGCCGTGAATGGGAGAGACCTCAGTGAAGCACAGGGCAGTGAAGCGCAGGACCGTCGTCATGGGCATAGGCGCGACCGCGGGAGTCGCCGCGGCCGGCGGCTTCGCATTGAGCGCGAACGCGTCGGGTACGTCGACGTCCTCGGCTTCTTCGGACGCCCTGGTCTTCGACCCGGACGCCTACACGAAGCTGACGAAGACCGTCACGGACACCGAGGGCAACGACCACTCGGTGGTGTACCACTTCTGGAAGGCGATCACGTACGTCGCCAGCCCGGTGGACGCCACCTACCAGTCGCTCATCGTCAGCTCCCCCGTCGAGATCGACGGCACGGCGGTCGACGCGAGCAACGCACCGATCCTGCTCGCCAACTCTGTCGGCGGTTACATGCCCGCCTCCGTGGCGGACGCCACCGAGGTCGGCGGCGGCGGTTCGGCCATGGGCGGCGCCGCGCCCAGCGGCGCACCCACCGGCTCGGCCGCGCCCAGCGCCTCGGCCTCCACCTCCAACGCGAACGGCAACACCAACGCCACCGGTGGCGCCACGTCCAGCAACCAGCTGCTGGCCCTGGCCGCCGGGTACGTCGTCATCGAGCCCGGCGCCCGCGGCCGTACCCTCAAGAACTCCGACGGCGAGTACTACGGCACCGCCCCGGCCGCGATCGTCGACCTCAAGGCGGCGGTCCGGTACATCAGGTCCAACAAGGGCCGCATCCCCGGCAACGTCGAGCGGATCGTCTCCGCGGGCACCAGCGCCGGCGGTGCCCTGTCCTCCCTGCTCGGCGCGTCCGGCGACAGCAAGATCTACGACAAGTACCTCAAGGAGCTCGGCGCGGCCGACGCCTCCGACGCGATCTTCGCGACCGGCGCCTGGTGCCCGATCACCGACCTGGAGCACGCCGACGGCTCCTACGAGTGGAACTGGGGCACCAACGACCTGAGCACCGGCAAGCAGGTCGACCAGACCGTCTCCAAGGAGCTGCAGTCGCAGTTCGCCGAGTACCAGGCCTCCTTGAAGCTGCGCGGACTGAACGGCTTCGGGACGCTGACCGCCCGCAACTACGACGAGTACCTGGTCGAGCAGTACCTGGAGCCGTCGGCGACCACGTATCTGGCCGCGCTGTCGGACTCCGACCGTGAGACCTACCTCGCCGCCAACACCTTCATCACCTGGTCCGGCGGCAAGGCCTCCTTCACCTGGGCCGACTTCCTCACCCACGTAGGAGCGAGGAAGAAGGACGCGCCCTCCTTCGACGCCTTCGACCTGTCCGCCGGCGAGAACAACGAGTTCGGTGCGGACACGACCCTGGCCCGCCACTTCACGGCGTACGGCGCAAAGAACGACACCACCGGTCTGACCACCAAGCGGGTCGCGAGCGACATCCCCGAGAAGCTCGACCTGATGAACCCGATGTACTTCATCAAGCAGCAGAACCCCGGCCGCTCGAAGCACTGGTGGATCCGCCTCGGCACCAAGGACTCCGACACCTCGCTGACCGTCTCCGCCAACCTCGCCGCGAGCCTCGACAACCTGGGCGACGACGTCAACCACCTCTACTACTGGGACGAAGGCCACGGCTCGAACATCGACCCTGCCGACTTCATCACCTGGATCGCCAAGGTGACGGGCCACAAGAAGCGCGCCGCTTCCTCGAAGTAGCGCCCCCTGAGCGGCGTCCGCACCGGATGCCGGCCCTCGCGACGCCGAGCCCGCGCACCCGGGCCCGGCGTCGCTGCGCTCCCCCGGCGGCAGGGGATAACCCGGTGCGGAGCACACACCCGGCGGATAGCCTCCGCCCATGACCTGGTTGCCCGCTGGCTTCGTACATCCCGTTCGCGTCGAGTTGCCGGGCGGGTATCACCTGCGTCCGATCACCGGGGCGGACGCGGACATCGACTACCCGACCGTGATGGGCTCGCGCGAGCGGCTGTGGTCCATCTTCGGTGAGGCGTGGGGGTGGCCCGCCGAGACGATCTCGTACGAGGCGAACAAGAAGGACCTGGAGCGGCACGAGGCCGAGATCGCCGCCCATGAGTCCTTCAACTACGTGTTGTTCAATGACGCGGGCACCGAGGAGTTCGGGTGCGTCTACATCGATCCTCCGGAGAAGTCCGGTGCCGACGCCGAGGTCTCGTGGTGGGTCGTGGACTCCAAGGTCGGGAGTGATCTGGAGCGGGACCTGGACGCGCTCGTGCCCCGGTGGATCGGGGAGGACTGGCCCTTTGAGCGGCCGCGGTTCATCGGCCGGGATCTGTCGTGGCAGGAGTGGCTGGCTCTGCCGGACGCCGGTTGATCGCAAGGGCGTTGCCCAGGGCGTCTCCGGCGTGATCCGCCGGACTGGCCCTACCGGACAGGCCCTAAGCGTCGCGTCGTCTGAACATCGCGCCGCCGATCAGCAGCAGCCCGAGCGCGTACGCCGCCAGTACGCCCAGCCCGGGCCACGGGCCTATCGGGAGTCGGGCGAGGTCTCGGGTTGCCTGGATGGCCATGCCGGCCGGCATGGGGGCCCAGCTTTCGATGCGGTCCTTCCAGGTTGCCGAGCCGAGCAGGTCGGCCATGAGTGGGACGACGTAGAGGAGGCCGAGGCCCAGCGTGATGGCGCCCGCGGTGTCCCGTAGGAGGACTGCCAGGCTCAGGCCCAGGAAGGCTATGAGGATCAGGCAGAGGACCGAGCCGAGGGCCGCGCGGAGGGTCGTGGGGTCGGTGAGGGTGAGGAGCGGGTAGCCCTCGGCGGGGGTGAAGCCGTTGTCCGGGAGGATCAGGCGGGCCGCGTAGAGGGAAGCGGTGATCGCCAGAGCGCCGGCTGCCGCCGTGGCAGTGGCCAGTACGGCCGCCTTCGACGCGAGGACTCTCGAACGGCCTGGGATCGCCGTCAGCGTCGTGCGGATCGTGCCCGTGCCGTACTCCGCTCCAATCGACAGGGCTCCGAGGATGAGGATCGTCGCCTGGCCGAGCCAGATTCCCGTGAGGCTCAGTTTCACCGTGTCCTCGTGGCAGGCGGCCGCCGTCAGGCAGTCCCGGGTGGTGACCGCCGACACCGAGGCCGCACCCACCGCGACCGTGAGGACCACGGTCGCGGCCAGGAGCAGCCAACTGCTCGGCAGCGTACGGAGTTTCGTCCACTCGGCGTGGAAGGACGACCTCATACGTCCCTCCTGCGCAGGCGCCAGGCGGCCAGGGCAAGGGCCACGGCCACGTACGCGCACAGGACCGCGAGGCCGTTCCAGGGTGCGAGGGGGTAACAGCCGCTCTCCGGTATGCAGTTGTGGTCCATCTGGGGGTAGTACGAAACCCCCTGCTGGATGGCGAACGCCCCCGCCGGGGTCAGCCGGAGCATCCATTGCGCGACTTGGAGCGGGAGGGCGACGGCCAGGATCTGCGGGAGTATCACCAGGACCACGACCACCGTGATCGCGCCCGCGCTGTTGCGGAGTATCGCCCCTGCCGCGAGGGCGAGAACCGCCACCAGGGACAGGAGCGCCGCGCTGCCGACGACCGCTCGCAGGACCGGGGTGTCCAGGAGGGACAGGTCCGGGTACGCGGGGGGTTTGAACCCGTTGGAGCGCATGGTGCTCTGGGCCAGGGGGAAAGTGATCGCCGTTGCCACCAGGCTGACGGCGAACGTGACGCCGCCGATCACCAGGGCCTTGGCCGCCAGGACGCGGGCGCGGCGCGGGGTCGCCGTGAACGTCGTACGGATCATGCCGCGCTTGTACTCGGTCGTGATGAAGAGGGCTCCCAGCGCCACCATGAACACCACGGCCACGAAGACGCCCTGGAAGCTCATCTGGATGATGTCGGGGCCGGTCTGGTCCGGGGCGATGTCCCCCCGGCCGGTGACGGTGTAGACGCCGGAGGCCGATACCCGGGTGGTGCCGGGTTCGAAGACCGCCGGGCCGGACTGCGGGCCGTCGGGGGCGTTCGGGTCGATGGCGCGCACGTCCGTACTGGTCCAGGTCGCTCCCTTGGTGCCGCCGCTCAGGGCGACATGGTCGAAGCTCGCCGTGAGGTTCGTGCCGACGGCCGTCTCCGAGGTGCCCCCGAACGCGCGTTGCAGGTTGTTGCCGAGAGGGGTGGCGACGAACAGACCGGCCTGGGTCGTCTTCGCCAGCTTCGGCAGCGTGACCGAACCCACCTTCGTCCAGTGGGAGCCGTCCGCCGACTCATAGCCCGTCAGCTGCGAGCCCGTCTTCGTCAGACGGAGCCAGCGCGGGTCGGCGGACGCGCCGCTGCCCGCCTTGTCCTGCGTGAAGTTCCACTGCAGACGGACGCCGTGGTCGGGGGTGACCATCAGGGCCGCGTACTGGCTGCCGACCTCCGTGCTCGCCTTGATGATGACCCCGGCCTTCGCCCAGGGTTCCGGGTCGCGACCGCCGAGCCCTGTCAGGTCGGACACCCGAACCGTGACGCTGCCGTCGCCGGCCAAGGGCTGGTGGACGAAGCGGAACGTGTCGGTGACGAGAGCACCGTCCGGGGCTACGGTGACCGGGCCCCCGCCGGAACTGGAGGAGCCGCTCGCGGCGAGCTGCGAGATCAGGACCGTGACCGCCGCCGCGACGACGAGCACCAGCACCCAGACGCGCACCGTCCAGAACTTGGACCACTCCGCGCGCAGCAGCCGTCCGAAGCCCTCGCGGGTGGGCGGGAGTTGTGAGCGGTAGGGGGTCACGGTCGAGGTCGGCGGCGCGGGAGTGGTCATCGGGTCACCTCGGTCTCCGGGGCGGAGGTGAACTCGGTCGCGTGCCGGGTGAGCTCCATGTACGCCTCTTCCAAGGTCGCCCGGTGGGCGCCCACTTCGGCGAAGGGGATCCTGGCGGCGCCGAGCAGCGCCACGATCCGCTCCGCGGGCAGGCCGGTGACCGTGAGCGTGTCGGCGCCGGTGACGGCGACCGTGCCGCCCTCGCGGGCGAGCAGTTCCATCGCCTCCGTACGCGCGGCCGTGCGCAGGGCGACACGGTCGCCGGAGGCGGCGGCGAGCAGCGTCGCGACGGCGGTGTCGGCGATGAGACGGCCGCGGCCGATGACGACCAGGTGGTCGGCCGTGTCCTCCAGCTCGCTCATGAGGTGGCTGGAGACCAGGACCGCTCGGCCCTCGCCGGCCAGGCGGCGCAGGAATCCGCGGATCCATTGGATGCCCTCGGGATCGAGGCCGTTGACCGGTTCGTCGAGGAGGAGGACCGGGGGGTCGCCGAGCAACGCGGCCGCTATGCCCAGGCGTTGGCGCATGCCGAGTGAGTAGCCCCCCGCTCGGCGTCGGGCCGCCTGGGCCATGCCGACCTGTTCGAGGACCGCGTCCACCCGGCGCAGGGACAGGCCGTGCGAGTGCGCAAGCCAGCGCAGGTGGTCGCGGCCGCGGCGGCTGGGGTGCAGCGCGGCGGCGTCGAGCAGGGCGCCCACCTCCAACAGGGGGGAGCGCAGGGAGTGGTACGGGCGGCCGCCGATGAGCGCGCGCCCCTCGTCGGGGGTGTCCAGGCCGAGCACGGCCCTCATCGTGGTGGACTTGCCCGCCCCGTTCGGGCCCACGAAACCGGTGACCTGTCCCGGCTCGACGGTGAAGGACAGTCCGTCGACCGCGACGGTCCTGCCGAACCGCTTGCGCAGGTCTTGGACTTCGATCGTTGCGTCACTCATGCTCAGCGAGATTAGGGATCGGCGGGCCTCGAGTCGTCCCGCCAGGGAGCCGTCTTCGGCACCCCTGACGCGAGGGACGGATCGCCTGCCGGGTCCCCCATGCGGGGGACAAACCCCAGGGTGACGCGCTGCGGCGCCGCCGACGGCAGAATGGCGTGCATGAGCGAGGACACTGCGCGACGCGGCGATGGGGTCGCGGGGGTGTGGGAGCGGGTACGACGCTTCCCGGCCCCCGTGACATACCCGGTTGCCCTCGCTCTCCTCGCCTGCGCCGAGGTTCTCCTGAGGGCCGGGAGCCTGCGCGAGATTCTGGCGCTCGCCCTGCTGCTCGGGGTCTGCACCACCCTTCCGCTCACCTTCGTGCTCGGGGCCGACCGTGCCGTGGCGGTGCGGGCCGGGGCCGCGGTGGCGGTGACCTCGGCGGGGGTGCTGGCGCTGACGCCGTTCCGGGCGCTCACCCTGGCGGGCGTGGTGGCTCAGCTGGCCGCCGTGTACTGGCTCGGGAGAGCCGGCGCCACCCGGCTCAGCGGCGCGCTCGTCCTGCCGTACGTCGTCCTGGCCCTCGTCAGCCAGGACGACGTCGCCACCCGGGTGATGGCGGTCCTCGTGGCCACCCTCGCCTCCGCCTCCGCCGCGACCGGCATCACGCATCACGTCCGCAGCGCGGCGCTCGTCCACAGCGCCACGGAGCGGGCCTTCGCGGACACGCTGCTCGCGCATGCCGCGCGCGGTGAACGGGCGCGGATCGCAAGGGAGTTGCACGACGTCGTCGCCCATCACATCTCGATGATCGCCGTCCAGGCCGAGACCGCCCGGCTGACCACGGCAGGGCTGCCCAGCGACGGCGCCACCCGGCTGCTCGCCATCGGGGACACCGCGCGTGCCGCGCTGACGGAGATGCGGCGGCTGTTGGGGGTGCTGAGGGAGGACGCCGACGTGGGTGTCACCCGGCGTCCGCAGCCCGGGCTGCGCCAGCTCATGGAGCTGATCGACGAGTCCCGGGACGCCTCCGGCTCCTGCACCCGGCTGATCGTCAGCGGTCCGGTCGCCACACTGGACCCGGGCATCGAAGTCACCGCGTTCCGTATCGTCCAGGAGGCCCTCACCAACGCCCGACGGCATGCGCCGGGGGCCGCCGTCGATGTCGAACTCCGCTACACGGAGGAGGATTTGGCGATCCGGGTCCGCGACAACGGGCCGGGACCTCCCGGCACTGCGCGCGGCTCGGACGTCACAGACGCCTCGCATGCCTCAGGCAACTCTCGCACCTCAGACATCTCGCAGGTCCCACACGTATCGCATATCCCGCAAATCCCGCATGCCACAGACGCCGGCCACGGTCTCCTCGGTATGCGCGAACGCGCCGCCACGGTCGGCGGCACTCTCCGCACCGGCCCGGCGCCCGGCGGCGGTTTCCTCGTCGAGGCCAGGCTTCCAGTACGGGCGGAGGCCCTCGTATGACCGAGACCGAGACCCAACCCCAGACCCAGGCCCAGCCCCACACCCACACCGAAGCCATCGCCCCGGTCCGCATCGTCGTCGCCGACGACCATGAGGTCGTGCGTGCCGGATACGCCGGGCTCCTCGCCACCCAGCCGGACTTCACGGTCGTCGGCACCGCGCGCGACGGCGCCGAGGCGGTGCGGATCTGCCGGGAGCAGCAACCCGACGTGGTTCTCATGGACGTACGGATGCCGGTGATGGACGGGATCCAGGCGACCGCCGAGCTGATGACGTCACTGGCGGGCCTGGACGGGGCCGCTGTTCAGACCGCTCCGCGCGTGCTCATCCTCACCACCTTCGACCTCGACGAGCATGTGTACGACGCGCTCGCCGCCGGGGCGAGCGGCTTCCTCCTCAAGGACGTCACCGCGGAGCGGCTCTTCGAGGCCGTACGAGTGGTCGCGGGCGGGGAGGCGTTGCTCGCGCCCGTCATCACACGCCGCCTGATCGCCGAGTTCGCGCGGCTGAAGCCCCGGGTGCCCGCGCAGAAGACGCTCGGCGCGTTGACGCCGCGTGAGACGGAAGTGCTGCGGCTGATCGCGGAGGGTCTGTCCAACCCCGAGATCGCCCTACGACTGCACGTCGGCGAGGAGACCGTGAAGACGCATGTGAGCCGCGTCCTGTCCAAGCTCGGCCTGCGTGACCGTACGCAGGCGGTCGTGACGGCGTACGAGTCGGGGCTGGTCGTGCCGCGTACGAGCGACCCATTGGGGCCGTCCTAGGCGGCGGGGGTGAGGTTCGTAGGTGCGGGTGCGGCGCGGGTTCCGTCGTGAGTTCCGGCGGTGGCCTGACGGTTCAGCGGGCGTCGTAGTCCTGGCGGGCGTCCGCGACCTTGTCCAGGTTGACGGCGGCCCAGTCGGCGAGGGTGGCGAAGAGTGGGGCCAGGCTGCGGCCCAGTTCGCTGATCTCGTACTCGACGCGGGGCGGGACCTCGGGGTGGTAGGTACGGATGACGAGGCCGTCACGTTCCAGTTGGCGCAGGCGCTGGGTCAGGACCTTGGGCGTGATCTTGGTGATGCGGCGCTCCAGCTCCACGAAGCGCTGACGCCCGTATTCGTTGAGCGACCACAGGATCGGCGTGGTCCAGCGGCTGAAGACGATGTCGACCACGGGGGCGATGGGGCAAGCCACTTCCGGGTCGATCTCCATATCGGTCGCCTGCAATGTGGCGTCGGTCACAATCGGCCCCTCTCCCCATTACTTTCCTCTAGGTACCTACTATGCCACCGCCAGTAGCTTCCTTTCAGGCCCACACGGGCCCGGCCAAGACCTGACAGGGGAGCGAACATGATCGTGGTAACGGGAGCGACGGGCAATGTAGGGCGGCCGCTGGTGCGGGCGCTGGCCGCGGCGGGCGAGAAGGTGACGGCTGTCTCGCGCGGGGCTTCGGCGCCGGACGCGCCGACAGAGGTGCGGCACGTCCGCGCCGATCTGGGTGACCCGAAAAGCCTTGAGCCCGCGCTCGAAGGGGCCGAGGCGCTGTTCCTGCTGACTTCCGGTGAGTTGCTCTCCCGCGGAATCGGCTACCTGAGCGGTGTGCTCGACGCGGCTCGGGCCGGGGGCGTACGACGTGTCGTCCTGCTGTCCTCGCAAGGGGTCGGGACGCGACGGCATCCACCCGAGCTGGAGGAGACGGTCAAGCGGTCGGGGTTGGAATGGACCGTGCTCCAGCCGGGGGGATTCGACTCCAACGCCTTCGCGTGGGCCGAGACGGTCCGCGCGCGACGGGTGGCCGCGGCGCCCTTCGGCGATGTCACGCTGCCGACCATCGACCCGGAGGACATCGCCGAGGTCGCCGCCGTGACGCTGCGGACATCCGGCCACGGTGGCGGCACATACGTACTGACCGGGCCGGCGCCCGTTTCGCCCCGGCAGCAGGTCGCGGCGATCGGGGAGGCGCTGGTCGAGCCGGTGCGGTTCGTCGAGCAGACGCGTGAGGAGGCTCGGGCTCAGATGCTGGGGTACATGCCGGAGCCGGTCGCGGACGCCACGCTGGGGGTGCTGGGCACGCCCACGGTCAAGGAGCAGCAGGTGAGTCCCGATGTGGAACGGATTCTCGGGCGTCCGGGGCGTACGTTCGCGCAGTGGGCGGAGCGCAACGTCGCTGCGTTCAAGTGACCGGAGCGGGCTGTTCGGGGGCGGGGTGACTCTGACGCCGTGGCTCGCACGGGGTGATTCGGACCGGGTGGCTCGGACGCCTGGCTCGGACCGGGTGGCTCGGACGGACAAGTTCCAAAGGTGAGGTCCCGTGCGGGGCGGCCTCGGTGTCAGAAGCCCCCTCCGAAGTCCCCTCCCCCTCCCCCGCCGCCGAAGTCGCCGCCGCCGCCGAAACCGCCGCTGAAGTCGCCGGAGTCGAAGTCGGCGCCCGAGACGTCGCCGCCGTCGTATCCGCCGGAGCCGAAGTCGCCGTATCCGGAGCCGTAGTCGGCCGCGTACGAGGGGCTGGCCATCATGCTGCCGAGCATCGTGCCGACGAGGAGGCCGGGGAGCAGGCCGCCGCCGAAGTAGCCGCCCGCCCAGGGGCCGTAGGCCGGGCCCGCGTCCCAGTAGGGGCGGCGGCCGTATTCGGTGTCCACCTCGCGGATCGCCGGGTCGGCGCCGTCGGCGAGGCGGGCCCGGTCCGCCGCGCAGACCGGGACCTCGCGGGTCGCGCCGCCGGACGGTGTCCAGGTCGCGTCGGCCACCGACGGGCCGTGCCGCGGGTCGAAGAAGCAGGGGGCGCGGCGCTCGGGTACGGGGCTGCCCTCGCGGCGGGCGGCGAGTTCGGCGAGCGAGAAGCGGCCGTCCTCCAGGGCCTGGGTGACGGCGCGTACGTCCTCGGGGTGCTGGGCGGCGGCCATGGACGACTTCGCCTGCTCGTAGGCGTCGAGCGCGCGTTCGTAGTCCGCGCGCATCGCGTCGTCCGCGCCCGCTTCCGCGGGGTGGAAGTCGAGGCGGTCCAGTTCCTCGCCGAAGGCCGTGATGTCCTCGTCCACCACCACGCGGAGCTTGTCGAGGGCTGCCCGCTGCTCCTCCGCCTTGCGGCGCTTGTTGCGTCGTACGAGGGTGTACGCGCCTGCGCCGCCGGCGACGGCCAGCGCGCCGACCGTGATCAGGGCTGTCGTGGAGACACCGCCGCCTTCGGTGCTGCCGGAGTCCCAGCTCGCGGGGGCCGCGCCGCCGATGTTGGTGAGCGCGCGGTCCGTGAAGTCGTTCAGCTGGGTGTTGGTGTCCTCGTTCTGGACGCTGGTGACGAGGTTCTTCACGGCGGTGCCGGACATCACCGCGGAGTCGGCCTTGGCATCGAACCGGTCGCCGAGTCTGATCGCGTACAGGCCGGTGATGCCGGTGGAGGTGCGCAGGTTCTGGAAGAGGTTCTCGGTGGGGAAGTCCGCGGGGAGTACGGCCAGGAAGACGGGCTTGTCCGCGTCTTTGATCTTCTTTGTGAGGGCGTCGGCTTCTGTCGTGGACAGCTGGGCGGAGGCGGCGGGGTCCACGTAGACCGGGGTCTCGCGGAGGGCTGCGGCTACCGTGCCGACGTCGGTGGCCGCGTGGGCGGTGGGGGCCTGGGCCGTGAGGAGCGCCAGGGCGGCGAGCGTCAATGCGCTCAGCAGTCCGGGGAGCGCTCGTGGGAGTGCGGCCCTCATGTCTTCGACGGTACCTGACGGTGGCTGGAAGTGGACGGGTGTGGGGGTGGAGCTTGTGGGTTTTCGCCCCCTCCGCCCCTACCCGTCCCTTGTCCCTGGGGGCTCCGCCCCCAGACCCCCGGTCGCCCGAAGGGCTCGTCCTCAAACGCCGGACGGGCTGAAAGATCTCCCCGGCCGGGGCTGAAGAGTGCAGGCCCCCACGGGTGGGTGGGGGATCGGGACGGTGCCGCCTCGTCCTCGGACGCCGGACGGGCCTGAGATGCCCGTCCGGCGTTCGAGAAGCGGAGCCCCGGAAAGCGGCAGGGTTTACGCCGCCTGGTACGCCTCCTTCAGTTTTGCCACCGCGTCCGCGTACTTGCCGGTCAGGAGCAGGTGATCGGCGTCTGCGAAGGGTTTCGCGACTGCTGCCGTGATGGTGGTGCCGATTTTCTGTTGGACCAGGAGGCGGGCCTTGGTCACGGCGGTACGGCCCGCTGTGGTGGAGCCCGTCTTTTCGGCGATCTTGGCGGCCAGGGAGAGGGCCGCCAATGTCGCGGTGCCGCCCGAGGGCGCCTTGGTGAGCGTCGTGAGGCCCCAGCCGTACGGGAACTGCGGGTCGTACGAGGTGTCGCCGACGTTGATCGGCAGCTGGGACTCGGACTTCGGCCAGGTGACAGGGAGTTGGCCGGTGAAGGGGCGCTTGCCGTAGAGGACGTCGGCGACGCCGTCGCCCTCCGTGCCGGGCAGCCAGGACGCGACGAGGGCGTCGATGTCGCCGAGCCGGTCGCCGATGAGCTGGGGGCGCCCGGAGACGGTCAGGACCACGCATTTCATGGCGCCGCAGACCTTGTCGACGGCGGCCTTGTCGGCGGCGGTCAGTTCGAGGTCGTTGCCGTTGCCGACGTCGCCGACGCCCTCGGCGTACGGGGTCTCGCCCACGACGACCACGCCGACGTCGTAGCCGGTGGTCGGAGCGGACGCGTCCTTGGAGTAGCTGATCGTCGCGCCGGGTGAGGCATTCCGCATCCCCTCCAGGATCGTCGTGCCCTCCGTGATGGCGCCGGAGGAGCCCTGCCAGGTGATGGTCCAGCCGCCGGTCTGGTTGCCGATGTCATCGGCGTTGGACCCGGCGACGTACACCTTCTGGGACTTCTTGAGGGGCAGTACGCCGCCCGCGTTCTTCAGCAGGACCTGCGACTCGGCCGCCGCCTTGCGGGCCACGGCACGGTGTTCGGGCGAGCCGATGTCGGAGGCGCCGCTCGTGTCGGCGTACGGCTGCTCGAAGAGCCCGAGCCTGAACTTCTGCGTGAGGATGCGCGATACGGCGTCGTCCACGCGCTGCTCGCTGATGCGGCCGGCGCGGACCTCGGCGATCAGTGTCGTACGGAAGTCCTTGTACGCGTACGGGACCATGATCATGTCGAGGCCCGCGTTGATGGACGTACGGACGTCGGAGGCGTAGTCGCCGGGGATCTGGTCGATGCCCGCCCAGTCGCTGATGACGAAGCCGTCGAAGTCCATCCGGTCCTTCAACACCCCGTTGATCAGGGCCGCGTTGGCGTGCATCTTCACGGGGCCAGCGTCGTCGCCGAGGATGTCGAGCGACGAGTAGGACGGCATGACCGAGCCGACGCCGCGGTCCACGGCGTCCTGGTAGGGCGCGAGGTGCACCGCCTCCAGCTCCTGCCGGGTGACCTTGGTGATGCCCTGGTCGATGGTGTACGAGCCCGAGGTGGACGAGCCGTACTCGGTGCCGCCGTCGCCGACGAAGTGCTTGGCGGTGGCGAGGACCTTGTCGTTGTCGCTCAAGTCCTTGCCGTCGGCGCGGCCTTGGAGGCCCTGGATGATCGTCTCCATGGACTCGACGAGCGCCGGGTCCTCGCCGAAGGACTCGTAACTGCGGCCCCAGCGTTCGTCGCGGGTGACGCACAGGCAGGGAGCGAAGTCCCACGGGATGCCGGTGGCGCGGACCTCGGCGGCGGTCACCGCGCCGGTCTGCTGGGCGATTTGGGGGTCACGGCTGGCGCCGATGCCGATGTTGTGCGGCATGACCGTCGCGCCGACGAGGTTGTTGTGGCCGTGTACCGCGTCCACGCCGTAGATCAGCGGGATCTGGAACCGCGTTGCCTGCGCGCGGAGTTGGAAGGAGTCGATCATCTTCGCCCACGCCTCGGGGGTGTTGGGCGTCGGAGTCGAGCCACCGCCGGAGAGCAGTGAGCCGAGGTCGTAGGTCGCGATGTCGCCCTGCGCGGTGAGCGCGCCCCGCTCGGCCTGCGTCATCTGACCGGCCTTCTCCTCGAGGGACAGCCGGGAGACGAGGTCGGCGACGCGCTTCTTCACGGACAACTTCGGGTCCAGGTACGGGAGTCCGTGGGCGTCGATGACGACCTGCGGAGTCTCGGCGGGGGCCTTGGCGCCGGTGACGGTGAGCTTGAGGGGGATCGTCTCGGCGGATTCGCCGGACTTGTCCTTGAGGGTGGCGACCGAGATGGTGCGCGAGGTGCCGGACGCGGTGCCCGCCGGGAAGGTGATCGAGCCCTGGACCTGTACGAAGTCCTTGCCGGGCTGGGCGGTGCCGCCGTCGCTCTGGTACACGATGGTCACCGGTTCGTCGATCGGGACGGCGCCGGTCGTGGTGACGGAGACCTTGACGGCGGCCTTGCGGCCCTCGGCGACCGGATAGACGGCGGAGTCGGTGATGACCCTCGCACGCAGTGACTGGTCGGCGGTGCCGTACAACTCGACGTCGTCGATGGCGAACTGACCCTTGATGCCGACCGGGAGCTGGATCGCGTAGCCCCACATCTCGGTGAGGCCGAGGATCTGGTCGATGCCGCCGACGGGCTGGTAGTCCGTGCGATAGGTGAAGTCGGTGAAGGGGATCTCGATCTGTTTCCAGCCGGTGAAGTCGTCCGTGAAGGATGTCCTCCACAGCTCGGAGGCCTCGCCGTTGGCGCCGCCGTCCTTGAGCTCGAAGGGGATCGTCTTGCCGTTGTTCTGGCCGTCCCACCAGAAGCGGATGCCCTTGTGCGCGGACCAGTCGTGGGCCGGCTGGGCGAAGGCGAAGTCGTGGGTGAAGCCGCCGTAGCCGCTGATGTCGTAGGTGCCGGTGAGGACCTTGGCGCCCTCGGGGGCGTCGGCCCGGGCGGTCAGGGCCAGTTGAGGCAGATCGTCGGCGTCGCCGCCCCACGCGAAGAGGCCTTCGGCGGGCGGATTCGCGAACGGAACCTCGCCCTCGAAGGCGTCGACGGGTACGGGAGGCAGGTCGTCGGCTCCGGCGGCGGCCGAAGCGGAGGCCAGGGGCAGCAGCCCGGTGAGCAAGGCGGCGGAAACGAGCAGGGCGGTTCTTCGCATGGACCTTCCCTCGACTCTCGTTGATCCTCTTGGTTCTTTTTGATTCCTCTTGGTTCCTCTTGGCGCATCCTCTTCGGTGTCCTGAAGAACCCCTCAACGCTCTTCAGTACTCTTACGACTTAGATCACGCCGTGAGTTAACTGGCGTCCCGGCAAGCAGTCAAGACTTCACGTCAGAACCGGTACACGGGCAATTGGCGGCCGGATCAGGCTTGTTGTTCCTTCAGACTCTGAACGCGCAACCCCTTGACGCGCGCCCGCAGCCGTCATTTACTCACGCCTCGCACGCCCCCATCCCCCACCACCAGAAGGGCTGCGCACCATGAGCACCACGAGCACAGCCAGATCCATGAAGAGAACGGGCCGGGCCGCCCGGCTGCTCGTCGCCGGGCTGCTGACGACGGCCGGGCTCGGCGTCGTCGGTACCGCTCCCGCCCACGCGGCGGGTGAACAGGTCACCGCCTACCTGACGACGACCGACGACACCGGTGGCCGCCACGTCGTACGTGGATTGCAGCCGCAAACACCTTTCGCCTTCCAGGCCGGCAGTGGCGGCACCGGCGACAACATCACCGTGGACGAGAACACCCGGTACCAGACGTTCACCGGTGGCGGCGCCTCCTTCACCGACACCGCCGCCTGGCTGATGAACAGCAGCGGGGCGCTGACGCAGGCCCAGCGCGACGCCGCGATGACGAAGCTGTTCTCGCCGACGGACGGGATCGGGCTGTCGTTCGTACGCAATCCGATGGGTGCGTCGGACCTGGCTCGGTACGGGTACTCCTACGACGACGTGCCCGCGGGGCAGACGGACCCGACTCTCGCCCAGTTCTCCATCGCACACGACCTGGCGGACGTCGTGCCGCTGACCAAGCAGGCGCGCCAGCTCAATCCGGCGCTGACCGTGATGGCCTCGCCGTGGACGGCGCCGGCCTGGATGAAGGACAGCGGGTCGCTCAACGGCGGCTGGCTGAAGTCGGAGAGCTACGGGGCCTACGCCTCGTACTTCGTGAAGTACCTGCAGGCGTACCAGGCTCAGGGAGTGCCGGTCCAGTACGTCACCGTGCAGAACGAGCCGACGTGTTGTTCCGGGTACCCGTCGATGAGCTGGAACGCTTCCGGGCTCGCGTACTTCACCAAGAGCGAGCTGCTGCCGAAGCTCCAGGCGGCGGGGCTGTCGACCAAGGTCCTCGCCCATGACTGGAACTGGGACGTGTACGACTCGTACGCCGCCTCGACGGTCGACGACGCGGCGGTCCGCACGCACCCGAACTTCGGCGGGGTCGCGTGGCACGGCTACGGCGGCGACGTCACCAAGCAGACCACCGTCCACAACCAGTACCCGACGCTGGACGCCTTCGGAACCGAGCACTCCGGTGGCACCTGGATCGCCAACCAGCAGCGCGAGGACATGCTCAACATCGTCGACTACACCCGGAACTGGGCGAAGTCGGTGACGAAGTGGTCGCTGGCCGTGGACCAGAACATGGGGCCGCACAACGGCGGTTGCGGCACATGCACCGGGCTCGTCACCGTGCACAACGGTGACGCGCAGAGCGGGCAGGTCGACTACACCGTCGAGTACTACACGATGGGGCACCTCACGAAGTTCGTGAAGCCGGGGGCGCAGCGGATCGCGTCCACGGCGAGCACGTCCGTGCCGAACGTCGCGTGGCGCAACCCTGACGGGTCGAAGGCGCTGATCGCGTACAACGACGCGTCCACCGCGAAGACGGTGACGATCAACTGGGGGTCGCAGCACGCGACTTACTCGCTGCCGGGTAAGACCTCCGCGACCTTCACCTGGTCGGGGACGCAGGCCGGGGGCGGGGACCAGACCGGGGCGTTCGTGGGGCTTGCGGGCAAGTGCCTCGATGTGGCCGGTGGTTCGTCGGCCAACGGGACCGCTGTGCAGCTCTACGACTGCAACGGGTCGACTGCGCAGAGCTGGACGGTCAAGGCCGACGGGTCGGTTCAGTCGCTGGGGAAGTGCCTGGACGTCACCTCGGCGTCCACTGCCGATGGGGCACAGCTTCAGCTCTACGACTGCAACGGTACGGGGGCTCAGCGGTGGTCGTACAACTCCACCACCGGGGATGTCGTCAATACCGCGGCCAACAAGTGCCTTGATGTGACCGGGAATTCGTCGGCCAACGGGGCTCGGGCGCAGATCTGGACCTGTACGGGGGCTGCCAACCAGAAGTGGCATCTGCAGTAGGGGGGTGCGGGGCGGGTGGGGGCGGGGGGTGGATTTTTTCGCCCCCCTCCGCCCCTACCCGTCCCGCTTCTGGGGGCTCCGCCCCCAGACCCCCGTATCGGCCTGGACGGCCTCGTCCTCAAACGCCGGACGGGCTGAAAGACTTCTACTCCGCCGGCTCCACCCCAGCCCTGAGCAAGCCGTACGTGTACGCGTCCTCCAGGGCCTGCCAGGACGCGGCGATCACGTTCTCGGCGACGCCTACCGTCGACCACTCGCCCGCGCCGTCCGACGTGGAGATGAGTACCCGGGTCGTGGACTGGGTGCCGTGCTTGCCCTCCAGGATGCGGACCTTGTAGTCGACGAGTTCCAGCTTGGCGAGCTGGGGGTAGAGCTTTTCGAGGGCCACTCGGAGGGCTCGGTCGAGGGCGTTGACCGGGCCGTTGCCCTCGGCGGTGGCGACGATGCGCTCGCCCTTGGCGAAGAGCTTGACCGTGGCTTCGTTGGCGTGGCTGCCGTCGGGGCGGTCCTCGACGATGGCGCGCCAGGACTCGACCCGGAAGTACTTGCGGGCGCGGCCCTCCGCCTCCTCGCGGAGCAGCAGCTCGAACGACGCGTCGGCCGCCTCGTACGTGTAGCCCTGGAGCTCGCGCTCCTTGACGCGGGCGACGACCCTGCCGACCAGCTCGCGGTCGTCGCTGATGTCGACGCCGAGCTCCTTGCCCTTGAGCTCGATGGAGGCGCGGCCGGCCATGTCGGAGACCAGCATCCGCATGGTGTTGCCGACCATCTCGGGGTCGATGTGCTGGTACAGATCGGGGTCGACCTTGATCGCGGAGGCGTGCAGGCCCGCCTTGTGGGCGAAAGCGGAGACACCGACGTACGGCTGGTGTGTGGAGGGGGTCAGGTTCACCACCTCGGCGATGGCGTGGGAGATGCGCGTCATCTCGCGCAGGGCGCCTTCGGGGAGCACCTTCTTGCCGTACTTCAGCTCCAGGGCGGCCACGACCGGGAAGAGGTTGGAGTTGCCGACCCGCTCGCCGTAGCCGTTCGCCGTGCACTGGACGTGCGTGGCGCCCGCGTCGACGGCGGCCAGCGTGTTGGCGACCGCGCAGCCCGTGTCGTCCTGGGCGTGCATGCCGAGCCGGGCGCCGGTGTCGGCGAGGACCGTGGCGACGACCGCCTGGACCTGGGCCGGGAGCATGCCGCCGTTGGTGTCGCAGAGGATGACCACGTCGGCGCCCGCCTCATGGGCGGCGCGGACGACGGCCTTCGCGTACTCCGGGTTGGCGCGGTAGCCGTCGAAGAAGTGCTCGCAGTCGACGAAGACCCGGCGGCCCTGCGCGCACAGGTACGAGACCGTGTCGCGGACCATCGCCAGGTTCTCGTCGAGGGTCGTGCGGAGCGCGAGTTCGACATGGCGGTCGTGGGACTTCGCGACCAGGGTGATCACCTGGGCGCCTGAGTCGAGGAGCGCCTTGACCTGCGGGTCTTCAGAGGCTTTGGCGCCCGCGCGCCTCGTCGCGCCGAAGGCCACCAGCTGGGCGTGCTTGAACTCGATCTCCTGCTGGGCGCGGGCGAAGAACTCGGTGTCGCGCGGGTTGGCGCCGGGCCAGCCGCCCTCGATGAAGCCCACCCCGAAGTCGTCCAGGTGCCGTGTGATGGCCAGCTTGTCCGCCACGGTGAGGTTGATGCCCTCGCGCTGCGCGCCGTCGCGCAGCGTCGTGTCGAAGACGTGGAACGAATCGTCGAGTTCGCTGGTGTCCGTCATGGTGTCTGGCTCCTGAGGTTTGGATCTCGGTCTGTACCGGAATGACCGGCTCCACCGTCCTCCAATGATCCCTCGCGCTCCCTTCCCGGCTTGAGGTGGGCCAGGAAAACGAAAAACCCCTCGCGGGTGCGAGAGGTCTGCGCGCGGGTCGAAGACGACGGTGCCCGCCCGTACGTGGTGGTACGTGGCGGTCACTGCGGACCGGCGCGCCTGCTGCCAATAATCGTGGCGAACGAGAGCACGGGGGCAGTCTGGCACAAATCCGCCCCCGCGCTCAGGCCCGTCTCAGGATGCGAGCACGCCGCTGGTCACCGCTGGTGCCGTACGAAAGCGTCGGTGCCCTCGTTGGTGTCGCCGGCCGGGATCAGCGTCGGGTCGGACGACAGGAAGAGGATGCTGCGGGCGCCGTCGGCGATCCGGCCCGGCAGGACGTCGGCCGTGGCGGTGCCGCCGGTGGTGTCGGGCGTGACCAGGCTGGTGGTGCCCTTCTTCAGGTCCCGCAGGTAGACGGGGTACTCCTTGCCCCACTGGCTGCCGGCTTCGGTCACCTCCGACATGAAGGTGAGGTACCGGCCGTCGGCGCTGATCGCGGCATCGCGGGTGTAGGCCTCGCCGGGGCCGCCCTGGGTGCCGTGGATGCGCTGGTTGGTGCCGGTGGCGATGTCGTGCACGAACACGTTCCAGCTGACGTCGTTGTCATCGGGGACGAGGTGGGTGTCCCGGGACTCGAAGACGACGGTGCGGCCGTTGCCGCTGATGGACGGGTTCAGGGACTCCTTCTCGGTCCCCGAGCCGTCGTAGGAGCGGTCGATCTGGGTGTGCTCGCCCGTGGTGCGGTCGTACATCCACACGTCGCCCCAGTCGTCGCCGCGCGGTCCGTTCGCGTAGTTGTACTGGTAGACCACGCGGCGCCCGTCGTCGCTGACCGTCGGCTGGAAGGCGTTGCGCGGCTCCCAGGTCGGCTTGGGGTGGCTGATCCGCTCGGTGGTGCCGGCGACGCGGTCGCGCAGGAAGACCACGCTCGCGCCCCCGTCGGCCTCCTGGAGCGTGTAGACGGCGTACCGGCCGTTGGGGCTCACGGAGACCCCGGCGGGCTGCCCGGTGAAACCCTCGGGGATCTCGATGCCGAAGCCCACCCGCTTCCCCGTGCCGATCTCGTGGATCCACACGTCCGTGTCCTCGGCGGCCGGGGCGTACTGGACGTAGACATAGCGGCCGTCGTTGAGGACCGCCAGCAGGCCGCCGAAGCCCGCGAAACGGAGCTTCCCCGTCTGCGGGTCGCGTACGTACATGCCGCTGTGCGGCACGTTGGGGTCCAGGTCCTCGGCGTTCGAACTGAGCGCGATGTGGCGGCCGTTGCGGCTGATGACGGCGATGGGCGTGGTGCCGCTGCCCGCCTTGCCCTCCGGGGTGACGCTGATCGGTTCGGTGTGCGAGGCCCTGGGTGCGGCGCCCGCCTGCGTTCCCGTCAGCGCCACCGTGACGGCGACGGCGACGGCCGTGAGTGCGGCAAGCCGCTTGTTCCTGTGCATGGTCGTTCCCCCGTGGTTGGTCCTGGTCATTGGTTGCTCATGACCATTGATCGGTCGTGGTCTCTTCGAGGCAAACGCACCACGCGCCACAGGGTCAATCCGCCGGATTGCGTACAACCCGGACCGATGATCAGGCGTCCGGGAGAAGCCCGTCGTCCAGGAACTCCCGTACGTGGCTGAGAATCTGCCCCCGGTCCGTGCCGCGAAGACCGATCGCCACATGGATGGAGAAGCCGTCGAGGAGGGCCCGCAGCCGGGCGGCGAAGCGGTCCGGGTCGACGGAGCGGAACTCGGCGTGCGAGATGCCCTCGGCGAGCAGGGCCACCAGGTCCCGGTGCCAGGCGCCCTCGATGGCGACCTGCCGCTCGCGGGCGTCGTCGTCGGCGTTCTGCGAGCGGTTCCAGACCTCCAGCCAGAGGGTCCAGTGCGGGTCGCGGTGGCCGTCGGGGACGTACAGGTCGACGTACGCGTCGAGGCGCTCGCGGGCGGAAGCGGAACGGGTGAGCAGCCGCCCCCGCTCGACACCCAGCCTGCCCTCGCTCCACTCCAGGGTCCGCAGCAGCAGCTCGTCCTTGGAGTGGAAGTAGTACAGCAGATGGCCGCTGCTCATCCCGACCTCGCGGCCGAGCGCGGCCATGGTGAGCTTCTCCAGACCGCGTTCGGCGATCATGTCCATGGCGGCGGCGAGCACGTCCTCGCGCGGGGGCGCGTTCCTGCGCGCACCGGCCATCCCGTACTCCTCAGACCTTCGGCTGTTGCTGGGTGATGCAGTGGATGCCTCCGCCACCGGCAAAGATCGTACGTGCGTCCACCAGTGTGACGGTCCGCTCGGGGAAGAGACGGCGGAAGATGCCGGCCGCGGTCTCGTCGCGCGGGTCGTCGAATCCGCAGAGGACCACGCCGCCGTTGCAGAGGTAGTGGTTGATGTAGGAGTAGTCGGCCCAGTGTCCGTCGGCCTCCAGGACGGTCGGAGCGGGGACCTCGACGACCTCGAGACCCCGGCCCCGCGCGTCGGTCTGCGCCTTGAGAAGGCCGATAATCTCCTTGCTGACCTCGTGATCGGGGTGCGCCGGGTCCTGCTGGGAGTGCGCGACGACGACACCCGGGCGCGCGAACGCGGCGACGATGTCGACATGGCCGAGCGTGCCGAAACCGTGCGGCGGATAGTCGCCGGTCAGCCCGCGCGGCAGCCAGATCGCCTTGCGGGTGCCGAGGTGGGCGTGGATCTCCGCCTCGACCTGCTCGCGCGTCCGGTCCGGGTTGCGCTCGGGGCCGAGCTGCACGGTCTCGGTGAGCAGGACGGTCCCCTCGCCGTCGACGTGGATCGCGCCGCCCTCGTTGACGAGCTTCGAGGCGTACGTCCGTGCCCCCGCGAGGTCCGAGACGTGACCGCCGATCTTCGCGTCGTGCTCCCAGCGGGCCCAGTGCTGGGCGCCCCAGCCGTTGAACGTCCAGTCCACGGCGCCCAGTTGACCCTTCCCGTCGGTGAGGAACGTGGGGCCGATGTCGCGCATCCAGGCGTCGTCGAGCTCGCGTTCCACGGTGTCGACCTCCGGGCCGAGGAGCTCCCGGGCCGCCGACGACTGCCCCGGACCGCACACCACGGTCACCGGCTCGAAGCGGCGGACCGCACGGGCCACCGCCGCCCAGGCCGCGCGCGACTCGGCGAGGTCGTCCGGGTTGTCGAAGGTGTGGTTGGGTCCCGGCCACGCCATCCAGGTGCGCTCGTGCGGGGTCCACTCGGCGGGCATCCGGAAGCCGTCGGCGGCAGGCGTGTTCAAGTCGGCGGCAGGGGTGTTCACGTCAGCGGCAGGGGTCTTCATCGCGGGTCCTTAGAGGAAGTACAGGCGGTTGAGGGAGACCGAGTCGGCGGGCTCGGAGCGGATCGGGGCACCGTCGAGGGTGACCAGGCCGGTGCGCTGATCGACATCGACCGCTCCGGTACGGGAGTTGAGGCGCAGGTCGGCAGGTCCGATGCCGCGGGTGCCGCGGACGGCGACCCGCCGACGCCGGGTGGGCATCAGGTCGTTGCCCTGGTCGAGCGCCGCCTGCGCGACGAAGGCCACCGAGATGTCGGCCGGTGTCGAGCCGTGTGCGCCGAACTGCGGCCCCAGGACGAGGGGTTCGCAGGTGTCGGTGGCGGCGTTGGGGTCGCCGACCACGCCGTACGCCGGGAAGCCGGACTTCAGGACCAGCTGCGGTTTGGCGCCGAAGTACTCGGGCCGCCACAGCACGATGTCGGCGAGCTTGCCGACCTCGATGGAGCCGACCTCGTGCGCGAGGCCGTGGGCGATGGCGGGGTTGATGGTCAGCTTGGCGATGTACCGGAGGACGCGTTCGTTGTCGTGATCCTCCGGGGCGCCGAACTCGGCCTTCATCTTCCCGGCCATCGCGAAGGTCCGGCGTACGGTCTCGCCCGCGCGGCCCATGCCCTGTGCGTCCGAGGAGGTGATGCCGATCGCGCCCAAGTCGTGCAGCACGTCCTCGGCGCCCATGGTGCCGGCCCGGATCCGGTCGCGGGCCATGGCGGCGTCGCCGGGCAGGTCGGTCTTCAGGTCGTGGACGGAGACGATCATCCCGTAGTGCTCGGCTACCGCGTCCCGGCCGAACGGCAGGGTCGGGTTGGTGGAGGAGCCGATGACGTTCGGAACTCCCGCCATTTTCAGGACATTTGGCACGTGCCCGCCGCCGCACCCCTCGATGTGGAAGGCGTGGATGGTGCGGCCTTCGAGCACCCGGAGGGTGTCCTCGACCGAGAGGCATTCGTTCAGCCCGTCGCTGTGCAGGGCGACTTGGACGTCGTACTCCTCGGCGACGCGCAATGCGGTGTCCAGCGCGCGGGTGTGGGCGCCCATGTCCTCGTGCACCTTGAAACCGCTCGCGCCGCCCTCGGCGAGCGCCTCGATGAGGGGTGCGTCGGAGGACGACGAACCCCGGCCCAGGAAGCCGATGTTGACCGGCCATGCGTCGAAGGCGTTGAAGGCGTGCCGCAGCGCCCAGGGCGAGTTGACGCCGACGCCCCACACCGGGCCGAACTCCTGGCCGATGATCGTCGTCACCCCGGAGGCGAGCGAGGCCTCCATGATGCGCGGGCTCAGCAGATGGACGTGGGTGTCCACGGCACCGGCGGTGGCGATGAGCCCCTCGCCGGACACGATGGACGTACCCGTGCCGACCACGACGTCGACCCCGTCGAGGGTGTCGGGGTTCCCGGCCCGCCCGATGGAACAGATCCGTCCCTCGCGGATGCCGATGGAGACCTTCCGGATCCCCTGCGCCGCGTCGATCACGACCACATTGCTGATGACGACGTCGCAGGTCTCACGGACGGCGGCGGCCTTGAGGTGCAGCCCGTCGCGGGCGGTCTTGCCGAAGCCGGCGAGGAACTCGTCGCCGTACTTCTGGGCGTCGGACTCGACCCGTACGGTGAGCCCCGAGTCGCCGAGGCGGACACGGTCGCCCGCACGCGGGCCGTGGGTGGCTGCGTACTCGTACGGGTTCATCGGTCGCCTCCTGCAGTCCGGGCTCCGGATCCCAGGTATCCGCAGGCTGCGGCCCTGCGCAGCGCCTCTTCCCGCGCGCCAGGCGCGTCCAGCGGTCCGTCGACGAGCCCCGCGAAACCGATCGCGATCCGCTCGCCGCCGATCGGCAGCAGGCCGACCTGAGCACTCTCGCCCGGCCCGAAGCGGACGGACGATCCGGCGGGTACGGCGAGCCGCATGCCGTAGGCGTCCGCGCGCGGGAAGTCGAGCCGCGGGTTGGCCTCGAAGAAGTGGAAGTGGGAGGTCACGGAGACCGGCACGGTCGCGGTGTTGGTGACCGTGAGCCGGACGACAGCCTCGGGCTCGGCGTGCGCGGGCCCCGGGAGCAGCGCGCCCGGGCCCTGATCCGCGAGGCTCCCCCCGCCGATGGGGTCGGAGACCACGGCGAGCCGTGAGCCGTCGTCGAAGACGGCCTCGACATGCACCTCGGTGACGATGTCCGCGACACCCGGCAGGACGTCGTCGGGGCCGAGCACCGACCGGGCGCGCTCGATGGCCTCGGCCAGCCGCCGCCCGTCCCGGGCCGCCTCGCACACGGTGTCCGCGATGAGCGCGGTCGCCTCCGGCACGTTGAGCCGGACGCCGCGCGCCCTGCGGGACCGGGCCAGCTCGGCGGCGCCGAAGAGCAGCAGCCGGTCGCGTTCCGTCGGGGTCAGCCTCATCCCACATCCTTCCTTTAGAACATCACTCTAAACAGTAAAACCCATTCCTAGAAGGCTTGACGCATCATCCATTTCAGGCTCACATTGAGCGTCACTCTAAGAATGGGAACCCACCATGCCGATAGAACAGCGCGGCGTCGACACCATCCCCGACGAGGAACGCACCAGCGGCCCCCGCGACCTCGTGTCGATCCTGCTCGGCTCAAATCTCTGTCTCGGCGTGATCATCTTCGGGTGGCTGCCTGCGTCCTTCGGGCTCGGCTGGTGGGCCTCGGTCACCTCGATCGTGGCGGGCACGGTGGTCGGCACGGCGATCACGGCTCCGCTCGCCCTGGTGTCCCTGCGCACGGGGACGAACCTCTCCACCTCCTCCGGCGCCCAGTTCGGCGTGCGCGGACGGCTGGTCGGCTCGGTCGTCGGCCTGCTGCTCGCCCTCGGCTACACCGCGCTGACCGTCTGGATCGGCGGCGATGTGATGGTGGGCGTACTGAACCGGCTGTTCGGACTGCCGGTCAACGGCATCTCGTACGGCGTGATCTACGGGCTGCTCGCCACGGCGACGGTGGCAGGGGCGGTGTACGGGTACCGCGTGCTGCTCGCCATGTCCCGCATCCTGGCGATCGGCATGACGGCGCTGCTGGTCCTGGGGGTGATCGCGTACGCCCCGCACTTCACCACCGCCCCGCTCCCGGAGGCCGGCGGCTACCTGCTCGGCTCCTTCTGGCCGACCTGGCTGCTCGCGGCGGTGGCGGCGGGCCTGTCCGGGCCGATCGCGTTCATCACCCTCCTCGGCGACTACACGCGCTACATCTCCCCGGCCCGCCATTCCTCCCGCAAGGTCCTGCACGCGACCTGGCTGGGGCTGACGGTCGGTCTGCTGGTCCCTCAGCTCTTCGGCACCTTCACGGCGTACGCGGCTCGCGCGGCCCTCGACTACGCGGGGCCGCTGGTCTCCGCCTCCCCCACCTGGTGCCTGGTGCCGCTGCTGCTCGCCGCCACCGCGGGCTCGGTCGGCAACGCGGGGCTGATGCTGTACTCGATGGGGCTCGACCTCGATGCGATTGTGCCGCGCGCCTCTCGCGCGCAGGCCACCCTCTCGGTTGCCGTCGTCGCCACGGTGTGTGTCTTCGTCGGTCATTACGCGTCCAGTGCTCAGGACGCTATGACCTCCTTCGTGCTGCTGCTGACCGCTGTCGGCACGCCGTGGGCCGTCGTCACGCTCATCGGCTTCGCCCGCTGTCGAGGTGTGTACGACCCGGACGCGCTTCAGGTCTTCAACCGGCGTTCGCGGGGCGGGATCTACTGGTATCGGGGCGGCTGGAATGTGCCGGCCGTCGTCGCGTGGGCGCTGGGCGCGTTCGTCGGGCTGCTTGCGGTGTCGCTTCCCTCTTATGAGGGGCCGCTGCTTTCGCTGACCGGTGGGGTGGACTGCAGTTTCCTGCTGTCGGGGGGTGTCGGGGGGCTTGTGTACCTGGTGTTGTCACCGAAGCCGGGGCCACAGCGGGTGGAGGCCGGGCAGGAACTGGCTCGCGCCGAGAGCGGGAGCTGAGCTCCCGCTGGGGTTGCGGTGTTTTGTCTGCGGGTCCGTTGTGGCTGGTCGCGCAGTTCCCCGCGCCCCTTTGGGGCGCTGCCCTCCCCGCCCCCGTTGAAGGGGGCGGGGTTCAGGGCACGGGTCAGCCCAGCGGGTGCATCCAGCCGTGCTTGTCCTCTGTGACGCCGCGCTGGATGTCGAGGAGTGCCTCGCGCAGGCGCAGGGTGACCTCGCCGGGTTCGCCGGCCGACTGCTGCCACTCGCCGCTGGTGCGCTTGACCGTGCCGACGGGGGTGATGACGGCGGCGGTTCCGCAGGCGAAGACCTCGGTGAGGGTGCCGTTCTCGGAGTCGCGCTGCCACTGGTCGATGGAGATGCGGCCCTCTTCGGACTCGTAGCCGAGGTCGCGGGCGACGGTGAGGAGCGAGTCGCGGGTGACACCGGCGAGAAGGGAGCCGGTGAGCGCGGGCGTGACGATCTTGTTGCCGTACACGAAGTACAGGTTCATGCCGCCGAGTTCCTCGACCCACTTGTGCTCGACGGCGTCGAGGTAGGCGACCTGGGCGCAGCCCTTGGCGGCGGCCTCGGCCTGGGGCAGCAGGGACGCGGCGTAGTTGCCGCCGGTCTTGGCGTCGCCCATGCCGCCGGGGACGGCGCGGACGTGGTCCTCGGAGAGCCAGATGGACACGGGCTTCACGCCGCCCGGGAAGTACGCGCTCGCGGGAGACGCGATGACGAGGAAGAGGTACTCGTTGGCCGGCTTCACGCCCAGGCCGACCTCGGTCGCGATCATGAACGGGCGGAGGTAGAGGGACTCCTCACCGCCGTGCGCCGGGACCCACGCCCTGTCCTGCTGGACCAGGACGTCGCACGCCTCGATGAACGTCTCGACCGGCAGCTCCGGCATGCCGAGACGGCGGGCCGAGGACTGGAAGCGCTTGGCGTTCATGTCGGGGCGGAAGGTGGCGACGGATCCGTCCGCCTGCCGGTACGCCTTGAGGCCCTCGAAGATCTCCTGCGCGTAGTGCAGGGTCATGTTCGCCGGGTCGAGGGAGAGCGGTCCGTACGGCACGAGCTGGCCGTCGTGCCAGCCGCGGCCCTCGGTCCACTTGATGGTCACCATGTGGTCGGTGAAGTAGCGGCCGAACCCGGGGTTGGCGAGGATCGCCTCGCGCTCCGCACCCGAGCGGGGCTGCGAAGAGGGCTTGAGCTCGATCGTGGGCGTCGTCATGAGTGGTTGTCCTTCACCGGTTGTGTGTGACGGGCCGCGCTCACGCCAGTACTGCCAGTGGCCAGTGCTAGGACGTCCGAGCATTCCCTCATTCCGCGGCTCCGCGTTCGATTATCGCGTGTCCGGAGCCGTGGACGAAATGGTGTGAATGCGGCCCATGGGATTGCCCAGGGGTAGATGGTGGCACCCGGCGAGGGCATAGGGAAAGCCGCCGGGTGCGGATGCGACCCGGCGGCTTCTACGAAACGTAAGTGGCGCGGCGGGTCAGCCGGCTACTCGTACGGCGAGCGCGTCGCCGATTTCCTCGGTGGAGCGGGCGGGCTTGCCCACGCGCTCGGCGAGGTCGGTGGCGACGGCGTCCTCGATGCGGGCGGCCTCGGCCTCGTAGCCGAGGTGGCGCAGCAGGAGGGCGACGGAGAGGACAGTGGCACTGGGGTCGGCCTTGCCCTGGCCCGCGATGTCGGGCGCCGAGCCGTGCACGGGCTCGAACATCGAGGGGAACTCGCCGCTCGGGTTGATGTTGCCCGAGGCGGCGACGCCGATGCCGCCGGAGACGGCCGCGGCGAGGTCGGTGATGATGTCGCCGAAGAGGTTGTCGGTGACGATCACGTCGAAGCGGGCGGGGTCGGTGACGAGGTAGATCGTCGCCGCGTCCACGTGGATGTAGTCGGTGGTGACCTCGGGGAACTCCTCGGCCACCTTGTTGAAGATGTTGGTCCAGAGGTGGCCCGCGAAGGTCAGCACGTTGTTCTTGTGGACCAGCGTCAGCTTCTTGCGCGGGCGGGCCTGGGCGCGGGCGAAGGCGTCACGGACGACGCGCTCCACACCGAAGGCCGTGTTCACGGAGACCTCGGTGGCGACCTCGTGCGGGGTGCCCTTGCGGATGGTGCCGCCGTTGCCGGTGTACGGGCCCTCGGTGCCTTCACGGACCACGACGAAGTCGATCGCGGGCTCACCCTTGAGGGGAGTCTCGACACCCGGCAGCAGCTTGCTCGGCCGCAGGTTGACGTGGTGGTCGAAGAGGAAGCGGAGCTTCAGCAGGAAGCCGCGCTCCAGGACGCCGGAGGGGACCGACGGGTCGCCGATCGCACCGAGCAGGATCGCGTCGTGCTTCTTGAGCGCCTCGGCGTCGGCGTCGGTGAGGGTCTCACCGGTCGCGTGGTAGCGCTTGGCGCCGAAGTCGAACTCCTTCGTCTCCAGCTTCACATCCTGAGGAAGGACGGCGGAGAGGACCTTGAGTCCCTGGGCCACGACCTCCTGGCCGATGCCGTCACCGGGAATCACTGCGAGATTGATGCTGCGAGACATAGCGGCACCGTACTCCTCGTCCCATGGGATGACACCGGGTGTCCGCCATACGGACGTCGCCCCTCCCTGGCGCACCGACCCTTCGGCCGCCGTTCACCCGTACGTATGGCGGCTGTTGGGGCTTGCTGGGAAGTTCACCAGCATGGACCCCAGCATGGACCGCGGCCCGGACCTTCCCGACTTCGGCATTCCGCCGCAGCTCGCGCGCCGTATGAGCATGGCGGAGCAGCACGAGTACCTGCGGACGAAGCTCACGCGGCGCCGCGCGCTGGTGACGGCGGGCGCGCTGGCGGGCGGCGGGCTGCTGGCCGGCTGCGCGTCGGACAGCGCGTCGGACGCCAAGAGCCCCTCGGCCACCGCCACCGGTCTTGTGCACGGTTCCGCCATCACGCCCTTCGGCCGCCACCTCGCCTTCGGCGCGGACCCGAAGACCCAGATGCGGATCTCCTGGCAGGTGCCGCTCGCGGTCAAGAAGCCGTACATCCGCGTGGGACCGACCCCATGGGACCTGAGCCGGAAGATCGACGCCGAGCTCCGCGACCTGCACACACCGGGGCTGACCGGGGTGCGGCTCGCGCTCGACCAGTACTACCTGCACGCGGCGCTCGACGGCCTGCGCCCCGGCACGACGTACTTCTACGGAGTCGGCCATGAGGGATTCGACCCCGCGGCCAGGGAGCGGCGCGGCACGGTCGGCTCCTTCCGCACGGCGCCCGCCACCAGCCCCGCGAAGTTCGTGTTCACGGCCTTCGGCGACCAGGGCGTCACCCCCGACGCGCTCGCCAACGACAAGCTGATCCTCGGCCGCCGCCCGGCCTTCCATCTGCACGCGGGCGACATCTGCTACGCGGACGTCAACGGCCAGGGCCAGAAGTCGGACTCCTACGACCCCGGCGCCTGGGACCTGTTCCTCAAGCAGACCGAGTCGGTGGCGAAGTCGGTGCCGTGGATGGTGACGACCGGCAACCACGACATGGAGGCCTGGTACTCGCCGAACGGATACGGCGGCCAGTCGGCGCGCTGGACGCTCCCCGGCAACGGCTTCGACCCGCGGAACGCGCCGGGCGCCTACTCCTTCACGTACGGCAATGTCGGGATCGTCGCGCTGGACGCGAACGACGTCTCGTACGAGATCCCCGCCAACAAGGGCTACACCGACGGCAGGCAGACGGCCTGGCTCGACAAGCGGCTCGGTGAACTGCGCAGGAGCGTCGACTTCGTCGTGGTCTTCTTCCACCACTGCACGTACTCGACGTCGTCACACGCCTCGGACGGGGGCGTGCGGGACGCCTGGCTGCCGCTGTTCACCAAGCACCAGGTGGACCTGGTGATCAACGGGCACAACCACGTGTACGAGCGGACCGACGCCATCAAGGGCGGCAGGGTGGGCAGGCAGGTGCCGGTCGGCGCGTCGACCGATCCGACGCGGGACGGGACCGTGTACGTCACGGCGGGCGGGGCGGGCAAGAGCCTCTACAGCTTCCCCGTCGGGGTCGAGGACAGCTACGAGGGGAAGGTCGTCGACCGCGAGTCCGTGGACACCTTCCACTGGACGAAGTCGAAGGAACAGAAGTCCGAGACCGTGGAGTGGTCGCGCGTGCGGTACACCGGCTACTCCTTCCTCTCGGTGGAGGCGGAGTCGGGTGCGACGCCGCGGCTCAAGGTGTCGGCGCTGGCGCAGAGCGGCAGGCGCATCGACTACTTCGAGGTGCGGCGCGGGGTCTGAGCACTCCGGGGTACGGCACGGGACCTGGGCCCCGCACCGCACCCCGTTCGGGCGCGGCTCCCGGTATGAGTGGCGGGCCTCAGTGGCCCGTGGCGCCGCCGTTGTCCCTGCGGTCGAGGGCACGCTGGAGGGCTGCGGCGGCGTTCTTGCGGTCGGACTCGCTCGTACGGGACGCGCTCGTACGGGAAACGCGACGGACTCGGCGGACGGTCGTCTCGGCCATGATGAATCGACTCCTTGCCTCCGGATGCGAGCAGCCGGAAGTGCGGTGTGGGGTTTCGAGACGCCGGAAGAGGCGGGGAGCGGTGCCGCAGGGGTTGCCTGCCAAGGGCTCCGGCTCACGACCGCCATTCGCTTGGTCGAGCGAGACGTTCGGCTCCTACAAAGCTAGGCGAGGACCGGGCATCTGTCTCCACAATTACTCGGACTTCCTACTATCTGAGACGGCGAATTGGGTCGGACCGCTCTGACCTGGGAAAACAGTCCGGCCGCGGTCACGCCCCCGAGGGTGCGACCCCCGCAGCTCCCTGATCAGCGCGCGGACGGCGACCGTCGTGGCGAGTTCCGGCGTGGTGACGTACCCGACCGAACGCGTCGGGCGCTCCGGACCGAGATCGGTGATCTCGGTTGTGAGCGGTGCACTCGTGAGCGAGAGCGCGGGCATGATGGCCATTCCGAGACCACTGCTCACCATCGAGAGCACTGCTCCGTCGTCCTCGGCGTGGACCGTCGCGCAAGGGATCCAGTCCTGCGCGGCCCACCAGGTCCGGGTGTAGGACGAGCAGTTCTCGGTCCAGTCGACCAGCGGGAGCGAGCGCGGGTCCGGATGACCGGCCGGGTGCACCAGGGCGTACGGCTCTTCGAGGAGTACGTCGCCGATCAGCTCCGGCGGTACGGGGGTCCCCGTGCCCAGCGTGGCGATCCCGACGTCCGCCCGGCCCGCGGCCACCTCCCCCGCCGTGCCCGGCCCGACCTCCCGTACCACCCGCACGGTCGGCTCGATCCCGGGATGCCGGGCCGTCAGCCGCTCAAGGGCGGTCGGCAGCAGGTGCAGTGCCGCGCTGCGGAAGGCGGCGATGCGCAACGGCCCGGCGACGGTGTCGGCTCCGCCGGGCCCGGCGCCCGCGCCCCGCGCCTCCGCGGCCAGCGTGTCCAGCATCCGCAGCACCCGCCGCGCGTGGGCCACCGCTCGCTCCCCCGCGGCGGTGGGGCGCGCCCCGTGCCGCCCGCGTTCGAAGAGCACGACGCCCACCTTGCGTTCGATGCCGCGCACCGCGTGCGAGACCGCGGACTGCGTCATGCCGAGCGTGCCGGCGGCCGCCGAGAAGCCGCCCTCGTGGGCGATGGCCACGAGGGTCCGCAGTTCCTGCGGTGCAAGGTCTTCGCTGCTCATCAGGGGTCCCACCTGCCGCTATGAGAACGGCTCATGGATGTGGCCGTTCCATGAGCGCAACCCTCTGCCCGGTGGCCGCATTCCTTCCTACGGTCCCCTTCATGAACGACATCGCGCTCACCGTCCAGCAGACCTCCCGCCCGACCGGTTTCCCCACCCCGGAGCACTTCCGTTTCGCCGAGTCGCCCGTCCCCGAGCCCGCGCCCGGCACAGCCCTCATCGAGAACCTCTACTGGTCCGTCGACCCCTACCACCGCGAAATGATGGACGGCGACTTCGAGCTCGACTCCCCGCTGGAGGGCCGCACCCTGGGCCGCGTGATCGCCTCCCGGGACCCGGCGCTCCCCGAGGGCGAGATCGTCCTCCACCGGCGCGGCTGGCGCACCCACTCCGTGGTCCGCCCCGACGAGACCAGGCGCCTCCCGCACCTCGACGGGGTACCGCTCTCCGCGCACCTGAGCGTCCTCGGCGGCACGGGCCTGACCGCGTACGTCGGCCTCACCCGCATTGCCCAACTCCGCGAAGGCGACGACCTGTTCGTCTCCGGAGCCGCGGGCGGGGTCGGCACGGCCACCGGACGGTTCGCACGGCTGCTGGGTGCCGGACGGCTCGTGGGCAGCGCGGGATCGGCTGCGAAGGCGGCGTACCTGAAGGAACACGTCGGCTACGACGAGGCGTTCGACTACCACTCGGGTCCCGTGGCCGACCTCCTGGCCAAGTCCGCCCCGGACGGCATCGACGTGTTCGTCGACAACGTCGGCGGCGACCACCTCGGCGCCGCGATCGGCGCGCTGCGCGAACGCGGCCGGGCGGTCCGGGTCGGCACGATCAGCCAGTACAACACCCCGGTCGCGCCGCCCGTCCCCTTCAACCACGCCGACGTCGTCGAGAAGAGCCTGCGCATCGAGGGCTTCCTGGTGCGCGACTATGCCGACGTACAGGAGGAGTTGTACGAGTTCGCCGTACCGCATCTGCGCAGCGGCCGGCTCGGACTCGACGAGACCGTCGTCGAGGGCTTCGAGCGGATCGTGGACGCGTTCCTGTCGATGCTGCGGGGCGGCAACACCGGGAAGATGATCGTGCACGCCGCCTGACGAACCGTCAGAGCACTTCTCCGTCCCGCCAGTCGAAGACCAGCTCGTGCCCGGGATCGAGGGAAGCGCCGACGGGCCGTACGAAGATCGAGCCCTCCTCGTCGGGCAGACGGACGACACCGCCCACCCCGAGGGCACAGACGCGACCGGGCCAGCGCTGCCAGCCGCGAGTGGCGTACAGAGCCACCCCTTCGTCGCTAGCGGACAGCGCACCGAGCCCGTACGCCCCGTCGACGACCCGCTCCAGCTCCGCCATCACCCGGCCGCCAAGACCCGTACGGCGGACATCGGCCCGAACCCCCACGGCCTCCACGTACCCGACCCGCAGCGAGCGCCCCCTGTGCAGCACCCGGCGCTGGATCACCGAGCCGTGCGCGGCGAGACCCCGCTCGTCGCGCACGAGCGCGTGGATGCCGCCGAGGCCGTGATCCCAGTCCTCGTCGCTGAAGTTCCCTTCGAAGGCCTCGTCCAGGAGCGCGCGTACGGCACCGAGTTCGGCGGGCGTGAGGTCCGCCGTGTGGGCGGTGCGCAGTCGGGTGGTCATGGGCTCAGTATTCCCACCCTTCACACACGCGGGCCGGGCCGCCGCCTCATCGGCGGCCACCCGGCCCGGAACCTCGGGACTCGGAGGGTCAGCCCATGTGCGGGTACGTGTAGTCGGTCGGCGGGACCAGGGTCTCCTTGATGGCGCGGGTCAGCGTCCAGCGCTGGAGGTTCTGCGGGGCGCCGGCCTTGTCGTTGGTGCCGGAGGCGCGGCCGCCGCCGAAGGGCTGCTGGCCGACGACGGCGCCGGTCGACTTGTCGTTGATGTAGAAGTTGCCGGCCGCGTAGCGGAGCTTGTCCATCGTGTACGCGGCGGCCGCACGGTCGTTGGAGACGACCGCGCCGGTGAGGGCGTAGTCGGAGGCCGACTCCATCTGGGTCAGCATCTCGTCGTACTTGTCGTCCTCATAGACGTACACGCCCAGGAACGGGCCGAAGTACTCGGTCTTGAAGACCTCGTTCTCCGGGTCCGAGCACTCGACGACGGTCGGGCGCACGAAGTAGCCGACCGAGTCGTCGTACGAGCCGCCCGCGACGATCGTGCAGGCCGGGTCCGACTTGGCGCGGTCGATGGCCGCCTTGTTCTTGGCGAAGGCGCGCTCGTCGATGACCGCGCCGACGAAGTTCGCCAGGTCGGTGACGTCACCCATGGTCAGGTAGTCGACCTCGGCCGCGAACTCCTCCTTGAAGCCGGAGTTCCAGATGGAGGCCGGGATGTAGGCGCGGGAGGTCGCGGAGCACTTCTGGCCCTGGTACTCGAAGGCGCCGCGGGTCAGCGCGGTCTTGAGCACCGCGCGGTCCGCCGACGGGTGCGCGACGAGGAAGTCCTTGCCGCCCGTCTCGCCGACCAGGCGCGGGTAGGTGCGGTAGTTCGCGATGTTCTCGCCGACCGTCTTCCACAGGTGCTGGAAGGTCTTCGTCGAACCGGTGAAGTGGATGCCCGCGAGGTCGCGGTGGGTGAGAGCGACCTCGGAGACGGCGATGCCGTCTCCGGTGACGAGGTTGATGACGCCCTTGGGGAGTCCGGCCTCCTCCAGGAGCTGCATCAGCAGCACGGCGGAGTGCGTCTGGGTCGGCGACGGCTTCCAGACCACGACATTGCCCATCAGCGCGGGCGCGGTGGGCAGGTTGCCCGCGATCGCCGAGAAGTTGAACGGCGTGATCGCGTAGACGAAGCCTTCGAGCGGGCGGTGGTCGAGACGGTTCCAGACGCCCGGGGAGTTCGCCGGGGGCTGCTCGGCGAGCAGGTCACGGGCGTACTTGACGTTGAAGCGCCAGAAGTCGACCAGCTCGCAGGGACAGTCGATCTCGGCCTGCTGGGCGGTCTTGGACTGGCCGAGCATGGTGGAGGCGGCGAGGGTCTCGCGCCAGGGGCCCGACAGCAGCTCGGCGGCGCGCAGGATGATCGCGGCGCGGTCGTCGAAGGACATCGCGCGCCAGGCCGGGGCGGCGGCGAGCGCCGCGTCGATCGCGTCCTGGGCGTCGGCCTGCGTGGCGTTGCGCCCGGTGCCGAGCACGGCCTTGTGGTTGTGCGGCTGCACGACCTGGAAGGCCTCGCCGCCACCGAGGCGCTTCTCGCCGCCGATGGTCATCGGAAGGTCGACCGGGTTCTCGGCCAGCTCCTTGAGCTTGACCTCGAGACGGGCGCGCTCGGGCGAACCGGGGGCGTAGCCGTGCACCGGCTCGTTGACGGGGGTGGGGACCTGGGTTACAGCGTCCATGATTCCGTGACTCCTTAACTGAGCGGTGGGTCAGCCCTTGGTGAGGATCGAGCGTGCGAAGAAGAGCAGGTTGGCCGGCTTCTCCGCGAGGCGGCGCATGAAGTATCCGTACCAGTCGGTGCCGTACGCGGTGTACACGCGCATGCGGTGGCCCTCGGCGGCGAGCCGCAGGTGCTCCTCGCCGCGGATGCCGTACAGCATCTGGAACTCGTACTCGTCGAGCTTGCGCCCGGCCTTGCGGGCCAGCTCCTGGGCGATGGAGATGAGGCGCGGGTCGTGGGACCCGATCATCGGGTACCCGTCGCCCTCCATGAGGATGCGCAGGACGCGGACGTACGCCTTGTCGACCTCGGCCTTCTGCTGGTAGGCGACCTCGGCGGGCTCCTTGTACGCGCCCTTCACCAGGCGTACGCGGCTGCCGCTCGCGGCGAGGCGGCGGGCGTCGGCCTCGGTGCGGAACAGGTAGGCCTGGATGACGCAGCCGGTCTGCGGGAAGTCCTTCCGGAGCTCCTCGTGGATGGCGAACATCGAGTCGAGGGTGGTGTGGTCCTCGGCGTCCAGCGTGACGGTGGTGCCGATGGCGGCGGCGGCCTCGACGACCGGGCGGACGTTGGCGAGGGCCAGCTCGTGCCCGTCCTCCAGTGCCTGCCCGAACATCGACAGCTTGATGGACATCTCGGCCCTGGTGCCGAGGTCCAGCGCCTTGAGGTGCTCGATGAGCTCCAGGTACGCGTCCCGGGCGGCGTACGCCTGCTCGCGGGTGGTGATGTCCTCGCCGACGACGTCGAGAGTGACTTCGAGACCCTTGGCGACGGCGTCCTGGACGACCGGGACGACCTGGTCGACGGACTCGCCTGCGATGAAGCGGGCGACCACCTGCTTGGTGCCGGGCGCCGCCGACACGAAGCGGCGCATCCTGTCGCTGCGCGACGCGGCGAGAATCACGGGACCCAGCACGGGGCACCTCCACAACAAGGCGAGTAGGAGGCCGAATCCCGACGATTCGGGTACGGCACGGAGAACCACCGTGAAACCTAAGGATCTCTCCGATCCTGTGCCATCGACAGCTGTCACGCATCCGTGCCCTGGATCTCAGACAAATGTATGAGAGCCCCGCGGAAATGCGGGAGAATGCCCGAGTGACGTCGGATGCGCCTTTCAAAAACGTGAGTGACTACCAAGAGCTCGTCGACGAGATCTCGGCGCTCCTGGGCATGCCCGCGACCCTGGAGAACCGGGACTTCGAGCTGATCGCCTTCGCCGCGTACGACAGCGAGGGCGAGCTCGACCCCTCCGCCCTCGACCCCGTGCGCACCCGCTCGATCCTCACGCGCCGCTCCACCACGACGGTCCGCACCTGGTTCGAGGGCTTCGGCATCACCCGGGCCACCGCCCCGGTCCGCATTCCGCGCACCCCGGAGGCGGGGGTGTACCGGGGACGGATCTGTCTCCCCGTACGCCATCGGGGCGTCGTCCGCGGCTACGTCTGGCTGCTCGACGACGATCCCGGCCCCTCCGACGCGCAGCTGGCCTCCGCCATGGAGGTCGCCGCCCGCATCGGCGCCCTGCTCGCCGACGAGGCGCAGGCCGGCGCCGACCTCACCCGTGAGCTGCGCGCCGTCCTCACCGCCGAACGCGGCTGGCAGCGCGACATGGCCGTCGCCGAGCTGCGTACGGCCCTTGGCCCGCGCGGCGACGGCCTGCACACGGTGGTGTGCGTGGCCCCCTGGCCCTCGGCCGACCCGGACGACGCCCCTTCCGTCCGTACGGTGCCGGGCGCGACCGCGCTGTGCACGGTGCCGTGGGGGCCGACCGGGCAGAGTCTCGCCCTCCTCGTACGCCTCCGGTCGCCGGAGGTGCTGACCCCGGCGCTGACGGCGGCCGCGCGGTTCGTGCGGGAGGCGGAGGCGAAGGCGGCGGCCGGTGTCGCCGGGGCCCGCACGGGTCTCGCCGAGCTGGGGGCCGCCTGGCAGGAGGCGTCCGCCGCCGCGCGTGCCGTGCTGGCCGAGCCCCGCCTCGGCCCGGTCGCCGAGTGGTCGTCGATCGGGCCGTTCCGGCTCCTGACGTCCCTTCCCCCGGACGCGGCCCACGATCCCGTCGTACGCACCCTGCTGTCCCCCGCCCACCGCGAACTCGCCCGCACGGCGGAGGTGTTCCTCGACTGCGCGGGCCAAGCCGGGCGCACGGCTGCGGAGTTGGGCATCCACCGGCAGACGCTCTACTACCGCCTGTCCCGCGTCGAGCAGCTCACAGGGCTCGATCTGGACGACGGGGAGGACCGACTGCTGCTGCACATGGCGCTCAAGGGGGCGCGGCTCTAGGGGCGTTGGAGGTGGTGCTCACTCCTTGGTCGCGCCGGCGAGCATCCCGGAGACCAGCGTGCGCTGCGAGAAGAGGAAGAGGACCAGGACGGGCAGGATGGCGACGACGATCGCCAGGGCCAGTTCCGGGATGGTGATGTTGAGACCGGCGCCCGCCACCGGGTTGAACGACGGGGTGGAGGTGAGCAGTTGGTTCAGGCCCACCTGGATGGGGAACTGCTCGCTCTTCGGCAGGACGAGGTACGGCAGGAAGAAGTTGTTCCAGTTGCCCACGAAGCTGAAGAACGCGACCAGGCCGACCACCGGCTTGGCCAGCGGCAGCGCGATGCGGGTGAAGAGCTGCCACTCGTTGCAGCCGTCGATGCGCGCGGCCGACAGCAGGTCCCTGGGCAGGCTGCTGCCGAAGTAGATGTAGACCAGGTACACGCCGAACGGATAGAAGGAGAAGGGCAGGATCACCGACCAGACGGTGCCGATCAGCTGGAACTTGTTGAGCTCCAGGAAGATCGGCAGCACCAGGGTGGCCTGCGGCATGATCATCGTGACCAGGGTGACGGTCAGGAGAGTCTTGCGTCCCCGGAAGTTCGTCAGGGCCAGCGCGTAACCGGCCGGGATGCTGACGGCCAGCGTCAGGATCAGCGAACCCCCCGAGTAGACCGCCGAGTTGCGCAGCCAGGTGACCATCGCGCCGTCCTGGAAGGCGAACAGGTGCTGCCAGGCATCGCCGATCTGCTGGAACGACCCGAAGGAGAGCGGGTTGTCCTGGACCACCTGGCCCGCGGTCTTCGACGGTGCGAGCAGCAGCCAGATCACCGGCAGCACGAAGAACACCAGCAGCAGGGCCAGCAGGAGGCCGACGATCAGGAAGGAGACGACCCGGGAGGGCCGGAGGCTCCGACCCACCTGCGTCGGTGAGGAGAGCGTGGATTGCGTCATTTCTCATCCAACTTGAACAGGTTCGAGCGGGCGACCAGCAGTCCGGCGGCCACGAGTCCGAGCGCCAGCAGGAAGACGGAGATGGCGGCGGCGCCGTTGAAGTCGCCCTGCTGGAAGGCGTAGACGTAGGCCAGCTGGTTGGGTGACCAGGTCGGGCTCACCCGGCCGAGGCTGGCGGTCTGGAGCAGCTGGGGCTCGACGAAGAGCTGGGTGCCGGTCGCGAACGCCATGATCGTCATGTAGACGATCCACTGCCTGATCATCGGGATCTGGACGTGCCAGGCGGTGCGCCAGGGCCCCGCGCCGTCCATCCGGGCGGCTTCCAGTACCTCGTCGGGGATGTTGTTGAGCGCCCCGTACATCACGACCATCCAGCCGCCGGCACCGGTCCAGAAGGCGATCAGCATGAGGATCAGCGGCAGGTTGCCCGGCGTGAGCACCGCCGCGAAGCTGTGCATACCCATGCTGTTGAGCAGCCAGGACACCGGGCTGACGTCCGGGTCCAGCATGAACAGCCACACCAGGACACTGGCGACTCCGGCCAGGGCGCCCGGGATGTAGTACAGGAAGCGGAAGAGCGCCGACGTACCCGGCCGCACCCTGCTGCGCAGCACCACCGCGACGAGCACCACCAGGACGACGAGGACGACCAGCCACATCACCAGGTAGACCAGCATGTGGGTGAAGGCCGGGACGAAGCGGTAGTCCTGGGCCACCTTCACGAACTGGTTGAGCCCGGTGAACTGGCCCTGGTCGTTGGTGAGCGCCAGGTAGAACGAGTAGCCGGTCGGAAAGACCCCGAAGGCGAGCAGCAGGATCGCGTAGCCGGCGACGAAGAGGTAGCCCGCAGGGCCGGGGCCCCTCCGCCGCGGCTCGGTGCCGCGGCGGAGGGCGGAGACGGCTGCGCGCTCGGTCTCCAGCAAGGTCATTGGTTGACCACCTGGTATCCCTCGGCCTTCGCCTCGTTGCTGATCTCCTTCTGCCAGGCATCCAGGGTGGAGGTGAGGCTCTTGCCCGCGGTCAGGGCCGGCAGGACGACGCTCGACCAGGCGGTGGCGTCCGAGAACTTGGTGTTCGACCAGCCCGTCCACACCTCGCCCGCGGCCTCCTTGAAGGGCCCGCTCACGTCGTTGGCGAAGTAGTCGCTGTTGACCGGGTTGGCCAGCCACGCTTCGGCGGCCTTGGTGTAGGCCGGGTAGGTGGGCGCGGCCGCCTGGTTCTCGTCGGAGGTGGTCAGCCACGTGACCAGGTCCGTGGACGCCTTGAGGTTGGCGCTGTGCGAGGACACCATCCACACGCCGCCGCCGACGTTGCCGGTCGCGGTCGTGCTCTCGCCCTCCCACTTCAGCGGGGGCGCCGCGGCGATCTGCTTGGCCGGGGTCTCGAAGGCGGTCTTGAACAGGTACTGGCCGTACCAGGAGGGGCCGTACGCCATCAGGACCTTGCTGCCGCTGTCCTTGGCGAAGCCCTGGCTGAAGAAGCCCTTGGTGGTCACGGCCTTGGCGTCGATCAGCCCGTCGAGGAGACCCGCCATCTTCGTGCAGTTGGGGTCCTGGAGGTCGGTCCGCAGGGTGTCCGGCTTCGTCAGCTCGAACGCCGGGCACTGGCCCGACCAGAAGTACGACTCATGGGAGTTGGTGTCACCGACCGAGCCGACGAGGTAGCCGGGGTGGTCCTTGGCGACCTGCTTGCCGAGGGCCTCGTACTGCTCCCAGGTGGTGGGGACGTCGTATCCCCACTTGTCCATGAGGTCCTGGTTGTACCAGAGGACGACCTGCGCGATGTCGTTGCGCAGGCAGTAGGTGTGGTCGTCGAACTGGCAGGGCGTGAGCGAGCCCTTGGCGAAGCCGTCCAGCGTGCTCTGCGGTACGAGGTCGCTGTCCAGGGGCGCGGCGAACGGCTGCGCGTCGGCCGTCGTGGGCTCGGAGGCCCAGGTCACGTCGGTGGGTGAGCCGAAGACCACGTCGGGCCAGCCGCTGCCGGTCCGGTCGAAGAGCTGCACCTTGGACTGGAGGTACGTGGAGCCGTCGGCGCCGCCGTCGTACGTGACGATGTCCATCTTCACGTCCGGGTTCGCCTTCTGGTACGCCTCCACCGACGGCAGCCGGGTCGAGTCGGCCCACACCGTGATCTGCGAACCCTCCTTCTGCGTGACCGGCTTGAACGCCGAGGCCGAAGGCGAGGAGCCGGTGGTGGTGTCGGCGCTGGCACAGCCGGTCAGGACGGCCGCGGTGGCCAGTGCCAGCGCGGCGGCCGCGGTCCGGCGGCGACCTGCTCTCGGAGATCCGGAAGACCACATTGTCTTGCCTTTCTGGTTTCTTGCGTGGGACGGGTAACGCGCCTGTTGGGGGGCGCCGGCTGCGGTGACGGTCCCCATGGGGGGGAGGAGGGACCGCCGCCGTCCGGTCAGCGCGGCTGCTCGACGAACGGCTGCAGTTCGGGGCCGTAGCCGAAGTCGAGCGGGAGGGCTATGCCGGGCCCCGTGGGGGCGTGCACCAGGCCCTGTGCGTCCACATGGCGTTCGCGGACGACCTTCGTCGCGGTCACCAGGGACTCGTAGTAGGTGGTGTTGGAGATGGCCATGCACAGGTGGTGGTTCGGGATGTCCGAACCGTGCACCTCGGCCCGCAGCCGGTAGGCGTCGGCGAGGTGTGCGGTGCGCATGGCGCCGGTGATACCGCCCCGGAGGGTGGTGCCTGCCCGTACGCCGAAGGTGGCGGCGCCGGACTTGATGAAGTCCGCGGAGTTCATATGCGCTCCGTCGGAGGTCTCGGCCACAAGGAGCGGGATGTCCACGGCCGTCGCCAGCGCCTGGTACGCGGAGATGCTGAACTCGCGCATCGGCTCCTCGTACCAGAGGTAGTCGGCTTCCGAGAGCGCCCGCCCCAGGCGGATCGCGTCGGGCAGGTCGAAGCCTGCCGACCCGTCGTACATGAGGGGGACCGACGGACCGACGTGGTCGCGCAGCGCCAGGCAGAGTTCGGCGTCACGGCGGGCGTCGCCCCAGGCGTGCAGCTTGATGCCGGCGTAGCCCAGTTCCAGGCACTGGTCCGCCACGTCGAGGAACTCCGCGATGCTGGAGAACGTCGAGGTGGAGGCGTACGCCGGTATCGCCTCGCGGAAACCGCCGAGCAGCCGCCAGACCGGCTCGCCGTGGTAGCGGCCTGCCAGGTCCCACAGCGCGGTGTCGACGAGACCCAGGGTGGGGAGCGGGAGTTCGTGGATACGGTCCAGCTCCCACACCCGGTGCCACAGCCATTCCCGCTGGAACGGGTCGGCTCCGACGAGTTCGTCGCGCAGGACCAGATCAACCAGGTCCCGCAGGGTGGTGAAGGCTCCCGGCCGGGCGAACAGGGCCACCCCCTCGGCTCCGTCGTCGGTGCCGAGGTGCAGGACCGCGCCGTCGCCCACCGGAGCGCTTCCGCTCAGTCCGTCCCGCCATTTGAAGGGCGGGGCGGCCGCCGGAACATCGATCCGGTGTACTTCGACATGGGTGATCTTCATCGTGGCTTTCGTTTCCTGTGTGGACGTGCCGGCCCGGGTGAGACGTGCGGTCAGAACTCGCCGTACACCTGGATCTCGTAGACGGAGCCGCCGTTGTAGCTGGATCCGGTGATCGTCAGCCGCAGGTAGCGGGCGGTGACGGGCTCGTCGGGGAGCGAGTGGTTGGCCGACGAGACGGTGTACTCGGCGGTGTGGTCGTCGAGCGTCGACCAGGTCGTGGAGTCGGTCGAGTACTCCAGGCGGTACTTGTAGCCGCGGGGCAGCTCGAAGGTGGTGACCACGCCGGAGACGCTGGTGTCCTTGCCCAGGTCCACCTGGATCCAGGACGGGTCGGGCAGGCCGAGTCCCTGCGCCCAGCGGGTGGTCAGGTCACCGTCCACGGCCTTCTCGGGGAAGTTCTGCTCCGATTGCGACGACGCGGTGACCGGCTTGTTCAGTGCCAGGTCGTTGTCGGCCGGAGTGGTGAAGACGGCCGCCTCACTCGGCTCCGAGGTGTTGAGTACGGCGTCACGAGCCACGACGGTGAAGGAGTACTCCTTCTCCGGGGTCAGGCCGGAGACCCGCAGGGTGGTGCCACCGGTGACGGCGATCCGCTTGCCGTCCTGGTAGACGACATAGCTGGTCACACCCGTGTCATCGGTCGCGGCCGGCCAGCTGAGGTCCACCAGGCTGGGGAGCAGCGGTGTGACGTCGGGCTGTCCGGGGGTGGCGGGGGGCGTCTGGTCCGAACTGGGCGCGGCGGCCACGCCGTACACCTGGAAGTCGTAGACGCTGCCGCCGTTGCCGCTGGTCCCGGTGACCGTCAGCCGTACGAAGCGGCCGGTGACCGGCTCGTCGGTGTGGGAGTAGTTGGTCGACGCCGTGGTGTTCGCGGAGGTGTGGTCCTCCAGCGTCTTCCAGTTGACCTCGTCCGGCGAGACCTCGATGCGGTACTTGTAGCCGCTTGCCTTCTCGAAGGTGGTGATCGCGCCGCTCACGTCGTACTGGGCGCCGAGGTCCACCTGGATCCAGGACGGGTCGGGCAGGCCCAGGCCCTGCGCCCAGCGAGTGGACAGGTCACCGTCCACCGCCTTCTCGGGGAAGTTCTCCTCCGAGTCGGAGGAGGCGGTGACCGGCTGCTTCAGCGCCAGGTCGCTGCCGGAGGGCATGGTGACCTTCGCTTCGGCGCTCGGACCCGACTCGTTGCCGGCCGCGTCACGGGCGGTGATCGTGAAGGTGTAGGTCTGGCCGGCGGTCAGGCCGGAGAGCCGCACCGAGGTCTTGCCGGTGGCGCTGACGAGCTTGCCGTCACGGAGTACGGAGTAGCCGGTGACACCCGTGTTGTCGCTGGACGCCGTCCAGTCGAGGTCCGCCACCGTCGGGAAGTCGGTGGTCGCGGCCGGGGTGCCGGGGGCGGTGGGCGCCTGGGTGTCGGTGACCGCCGGGCCCGGGTCGAGGTGACGGTAGGCCGGCTGGAGACCGGCGTTGTTCACGATGGAGGCCGGGAGCTGGTCGCAGGAGTCGACGGTGACGTTGCCGCTGACGTCGTTGTTCTTGCTCAGGTACTGGACGCTGTAGGCGGGGTTGCTGGTGTAGTTGGCGGTGGCGGTGTTCTCCTCCGCGTGGTTCATCAGCAGCCACTGGAAGGAGATGTCGCACATGGCGTTGCCGGTGTTCTCCCAGTGGCGGCTGCCCTCGTCGTGATAGACGGCTCCGTACGCCGGTGCCGGGACGTCGTGGATGTAGTTGCCGGAGACCGTGCCGCCGGGGTTGGAGCTGAGGGTGTAGACGGCTCCGCCATCGGCCTGCGACTTCATGATGTCGCTGATCTCGTTGTCGGTGACGAGGGTGTCCTGGCTGGTGGTCGGGGTGTCCCAGACCGGAATCCCGGCGTTGTTCGGGTAGGCGGAGTTGCCGCCCGCGTCGGTCAGGCCCCAGCCCCAGCCCACCGAGATGCCGGTGTAGGGCAGGTCGTAGACCTTGTTGTGGGTGATCACCGTGTTGTCGGTGTAGCCGGCCAGGATGCCGACCGAGCCGTTGTACTGGTCGGCGACCTTGGTGACAACGTTGTTGTCGACCATGGTGTCCTTGGTGATGTCCCGCGGGTCGTCGGGGTGGGCGTCCCCGGCCTCGACGCCGCCGATCTGGATGCCGGTGGCGGCGACCTGCCTGAAGACGTTGCCCGTGATGTCCGTGCCCTGCGTGCCGGTGTTGAGGTTGAGTCCGACCGCGCCGAGGTGGGTGAAGGTGTTGCCCTCGAAGCTGACGTCGTGGCCGTGGTTCACGTTGACCGCGCCAGGCGTCTTCTGCCAGTTCAGGCGGGTGGAGTCGAAGTCGGGGTTGTCCTCGCCGACCATCCGGAAGCCCGCCTGGCCCTCGATGAGGCCGTCGGACGAACTGGGGGCGAGCCAGGTGGAGTAGGAGAAGGTGATGCCCTCGAAGGACACATCGGTGACGGGCTTTGCCCTGGTGCCGTTAAGGTCGACCAGGTCCTGCACGACCGGAACCGTGACGGTCGCGGTGGACAGGTTCTGGCCGTCCTTGGGCATGTAGTAGACCTCGTCCGTGCTCTGGTCGAGGTACCACTCACCCGGGGTGTCGAGCAGCTCGCGGGCGTTCTCCAGCCAGGTGGGGTTCTGGATCTCCTGACCCTGCTGCAAGTGGGCGTTGTGCCAGCAGGGCTGCTCCATCGTCATCGTGTTGCCGGAGATCGACTCCACACCGCAGCGCTGGAGCTTCCAGCCCCAACTGCTCACGACCTCAAGGTCCTTGGGCTGCTTGTACGCGCTGATGCCGGCGTCAGTGAAGGTGTAGCCGGTGGACGTCTTGCTGAAGCCGGCCGGGTCCTTCGTGCTGCGGGCCCGGGTCGCCAACTCGCCGTTCACGTACAGCTGGCGGGTGTCGAGGTCGCCCACCTTGGCCTTGTAGACCTTGCCCGTCGAGTCGGCCGGGGTCCAGCCGGTGATCTGCTTGCCTCCGCTGATCACGGGGGTCGCGCCGGGGGCGGCCTCGTAGATGATCCGGGACCCGCCCTTGCCCGAGTCCTGGGCGGTGAGGCTGAAGGTGCGGCTCAGCTGGTAGGTGCCGGACTTCAGCAGCACATGGACGTCGCCGGAGACCTTCTTCTTGGCCTCACGGACGTAGTCCCGCGCGTACTCCAGCGTCTTGAACGGATGCGCGGAGGTGCCGGATCCGGAGTTCTTCCCGGTCGGCGAGACATAGACGTTCAGGCCCTTCGGCGAGGCGGCCTGGGCCGGCGCGGCAGCCAGCGGCGCCGTGGCCACGGCCAGGGACACTGCGGCTACCAGCGCCCTTCGGAGCGGCACGAATATTCGATCACGAGCAGCTGGTGAGCTCGTTACGGCTGGTGAGCTCGGTGCCGATGGTGAACTCGGTGCAGACGGTGCAGACACGGAAATCCAATCGCCTGAATGAAGTGACATCTGGGGAGACCCGGTCGTCCTCCGGGTTCCTCCGGCGTTGGGTGGCTCGCGAGGGCGGGGTGCCTGTGAGGGCGTGCGCCTGGTTCACGGGCCGTGACGGCGTGACGCAGGTTTACGACGCGGAGGACTTCGGGGACCGCGGCTCATCCGTGGCTCCGGTACTCCTCGGCGGCTGCGCCTGTGTGCCGGAGGCGCCGCGGCTGTCCAGGTTGAACAGCCTGTCGCGGATCTTTCGTTCGAACTGGCTCTGAGTGGTGGCGATGTGCGCCACCATCAGCTCCGCTGCGAGATCGGCCTCCCCCGCGGCGACCGCCTCGGCAATGGCGATGTGCTGTTCCGCCGCGACCACCAGGGACCCGGGCGCGTCACCGTGGAACAGCAGGACATCGGACTGTGACGCCAGGCGCCGTACGCCGGCGACGCTCGACCTCAGGAACACGTTGTGCGAGGCGGCACCCACCGCGTCGTGGAACGCGGTGTCGGCCTCGGCGAAGCCGTAGCCGTCGGCCGCCCTCGCCGCCACCATCGACTTCTCGGCGCACTCCCGGATGGTCCGGACCTCGATCGGTGTGGCGAGGGAGGCGGCACGGCGCGCCGTCTCCGACTCGATCACCGTCCGGTAGTCCAGGAGCATCAGGACGTCTTCCATGCTCGTCGGCCGGAAGTGCGAGAGCTGGTCGTCCACCAGCCCGCCGGCCGAGTCGGCGACGAAGATTCCCGCGCCGCGCCGCACGCTGAGCCGGCCGATGGCGGCCAGGACCTTCACCGCCTCGCGGGTGACGTTGCGGGTCGCGCCCAGGATCTCGGCCAGGCCCTGTTCGGTGGGCAGCCGGTCCCCGGACCGCAGGTTCTGCTCGGCGATGTAGTTGAGCAGTTGCTCGGCGACCAGTTCGTAACCGGGCCGGTAGCGGCCTGACGCGTCGTCATTGCCCTCGCCGGGCACCTGTGTTGGAGCTCCCACTGCGTTGTCCCCCTCGTTCACGCTCGGATTAATCAGGTTCATCGGTGGGGGCAACTATGACACCGGCGTTACGCGTTGAGAAGAGTGGGACAGAAGATTGCTCAATTCGCCTCTAGAACCCTTACTTAACAGGACAATTGGTGCATCCCGTCGGAACTATTGCGTACAAGGGATCAGATCCTTAAGGTCCTGCATGCCGGATGAAGCAGATCCTTGACCCGTACATCCTCTGACTTCTGGAGCAAAATGCAGCGCTTCGCCGCCGTGGTCCGACTGAGGCCCGAGAAAGAGTCGGAGTACCGGGCACTGCACGCCGCCGCCTGGCCGGGCGTGCTCGCGACCCTCAAGCGGGCCAACATCGCCAACTACTCGATCTTCGTCCGGGACGGCCTGCTGTTCAGCTACCTGGAGTACACGGGGACCGACTACGCCGGCGACACCGCGCTCATCGCCGCCGACCCGGTCACCCGCGAGTGGTGGACGCTGACCGACCCGTGCCAGCAGCCCCTGGACAGCGCGGACGAGGGGCAGTTGTGGGCCCCCGCCGAGGAGATCTTCCACCTCGACTGAGAGCACTGCTCGACCGAGAGCACGGAGAGCACCGAGAGCTACGAGAGCTACGAGACGGACATCCCCGCATGACCGACCGCCGACTCGGCCGTACGAAGGTCCGCGTCAGCCCGCTGGGCTTCGGCGCCGCCCCCATCGGCAACCTCTACACCCCGCTCGACGAGAGCCAGGCGCTGGCCGCGGTCGATGCCGCCTGGGACGCAGGTGTGCGCTACTTCGACACCGCCCCGCACTACGGCCTGGGCCTGTCCGAACGCAGGCTCGGCGCGGCCCTCGCCCACCGGCCGCGCGCGGAGTTCACCGTCTCCACCAAGGTCGGCCGCCTGCTGGAACCCCACCCCGCGCCCACCGGATCCGACCTGGCCGCGGGGGGCTTCGCCGTACCGGACACCCTGGTCCGGCGCCCCGACTACTCGCGCGACGGCGTACTCCGGAGCCTGGAGGGCAGCCTGACCCGACTGGGCCTCGACCGGGTGGACATCGTGTACGTCCATGACCCCGACGATCACTTGGACGCCGCCGTCACCGAGGCGCTCCCCGCTCTGGCGGCCCTGCGCGACCAAGGCGTCGTCGGCGCGATCGGCGTCGGCATGAACGCCGTCGCACCCCTGCTGCGGGTCGTCGCCGAATCGGATGTGGACGCCGTGATGGTGGCGGGCCGTTGGACGCTGGTCGACCGCACCGCCCGCCCGCTGCTGGACACCTGTGCCGAGCGGGGCGTCTCGGTGGTCGCGGCGGCGCCGTTCAACTCCGGTCTGCTCAGCAGGCCCCGCCCGCCCGACGACGCCTTCTTCGACTACGGCCCCGCCCCCGAGGCGATGCTGCTCCGTGCCCGGCGCCTCGCGGAGGTCTGCACCCGGCACGGCACGGCCCTCCCCCACGCGGCCGTCCGCTTCCCTCTCCGTGACCCCGTCGTGGCCGGTGTGGTGGCGGGCTTCCGCTCCCCCGCCGAGGTCACGTCCGCCGCGGACTGGGTCGCCAGGGACCTGTCCGAGGCCGCGTGGCGGGACCTCGATGCCGTCGCCGGGTGAACCCGGGACAGCGGGTCAGCCCGAGGACTTGGCCGCCGCGTCGATGACGCGGCGCAGCCCCGCGGTGAGCTGGTCGGCGTCCGGCGCCGTCGCGGGGTCGAAGGTCCACTGGGCGATGAGCCCGGTCATCAGGGTGTTGTAGAACATTCCGACCGAGTCGATGTCCTCGTCGGTGACGTCCTCCTCCCGGCCGCCCATGAGCAGCGGGATGATCCCGCGGCCGGCCTCGCGCTGCGCCCGCGCCAAGTGGTCGCGCACCTCGGGGAGTTTGTCGCCCATGACCACGATCTCCATGCTGAGGTGCCACAGCGAGCCGGGCTCCCGCATGGTCTGGATGATGTTCGACCAGACCTCCTGAAACCGCTCCAGCGAGCCCGGCGCGGCACCCTTGCTGACGCCCGCGCCGGGGTCGAAGGAACCGGACAGGTCTTCCACCAGGGAGACGTACGCGTCCGCGAGGAGCTTGTCCTTCGACCCGTAGTGGTAGCCGATCGAGGCGAGATTCGTCCCCGACTCCTTCACGATGTCGCGCGCCGTCGTGCGCACGAACCCCTTCTCCAGCAGGCAGCGCTTGGCGCCTTCGAGCAGATCGTCACGGTGTCCCATGGGCGCCAGCGTACCCCCGATCCAGACAACCGTCCCATACCCACGTCTTACACATTCGTACTAGACAAGCGTTTAAGACGCTCGTACAGTCCCTGTCATGACGAACCAGCCGAACCAGCCTGCCCGGTCGAACCCGACGAGCTCGACGAACGCACCCCCCGCCCGTGCGGGCCGCCGCGAATGGACCGCCCTCGGCGTCCTGATGCTTCCGCTGCTCCTGGTCTCCATGGACGTCTCAGTCCTCTACTTCGCGATCCCCTCGATCAGCGCGGACCTGGAGCCGAGCGGCACCCAGCAACTCTGGATCTTCGACATCTACGCGTTCGTACTCGCGGGCCTCCTGATGACGATGGGCTCGCTCGGCGACCGCATCGGCAGCCGCAAGCTCCTCCTCTTCGGCGCCGCCGCCTTCGGCGCGGCCTCGCTGGTGGCCGCCTACGCCAACAGCGCCGAGACCCTGATCGCCGCCCGCGCGGTCCTCGGCATCGGCGGCGCGACGCTGATGCCGTCGACGATGGCGCTGGTCCGCACGATGTTCACGGACGCCGGCCAGCGTGCGAAGGCGGTCGGCCTGTGGTCCGGTGTCATGACCGGCGGCATCGCGCTGGGCTCGGTGATGAGCGGCGTCCTCGTCGAGTACTTCTGGTGGGGCTCGGTCTTCCTGGTCAACCTGCCCGCGATGGCGCTGCTCCTTGTCCTCGGCCCGCTCCTGCTGCCCGAGGCCAGGAACCCGGAGCCGGGCCGCTTCGACCTCCTCAGCGTCCCGCTCTCGATGGCCGCCGTACTGCCCGTGATCTACGGCCTGAAGGAGCTCACGGCCGAGGGCTGGCACACCGAGTACGTCCTCTCGGTCACCGTCGGCCTGTTCTTCGCCTACCTCTTCGTGCAGCGCCAGCGCACCGCGAAGTCCCCGCTGATCTCGCCCGCCCTGTTCCGCGGCCACGGCTTCACACCCGCGGTCGTCCTCAACCTCGTCTCGGCGTTCGGGATGCTGGGTTCGGCGTACTTCACCACCCAGTACATCCAGTCGGTGCTCGGCAAGAGCGCGCTGGAGGCCGCGCTCTGGGCGCTGCTTCCCTCGGTACTCATCGGCATCGCGGCACCTGTCACCACCCAGCTCGTGCAGAAGGGCGTCAATCGTGCGTACGTCGTCACCGCGGGCTTCGTCGTCGCCGCGTGCGGCTACGGTCTGCTGGCCCTCGCCGATACCGACTCGATGTGGCTGGTCCTCGCCGGCGCCGGCGTCCTCGCCTCCGGAATCGTCACCGTGATGTCCCAGATGATGGACCTCGCCCTGGGCACCGTCCCCGTCGGCAACGCGGGCGCCGCCTCCTCCCTCCTGGAGACCGGCACGGAGTTCGGCGGCGCACTGGGCATGGCCGTCCTGGGCTCCATCGGCACCGCGGTCTACCGCAACGAGGTGCCCTCGGACGCACCGGCCGCGGCCCACGAGACCCTCGGCGGCGCACTGGCGGTCGCCCAGCAACTCCCGGGCGACACCGGGCAGGCCCTGACGGCAGCCGCCCGGGAGGCGTTCACCAGCGGCATGCAGGCGGCGGCGGTCGCGGGGGTGGTGCTGTTGCTGGGGGCGGCGGTGCTGGCTGCAGTGACGCTGCGCACGGTGCAGGTGCGGGAGGCCGCGGACCAGTCCGCCGAGTGCGAGAAGTCGCTCGCCTGACGGCGCGGTCGGGGGTGGGGGTTGGGTTTTTCGCCCCCTCCGCCCCTACCCGTCCCTTGCTCCTGGGGCTCCGCCCCAGACCCCGCTCCTCAAACGCCGGAGGGGCTGAATCTCTCCCCGGCCGGCGCTGAATCTTTCAGCTCCGGCCGGGGGAGAGTCTTCAGCCCGTCCGGCGTTTGAGGACGAGGCCGTTCAGGCCGATAGCGGGGGTCTGGGGGCGGCAGCCCCCAGGAACGGGACGGGAAGGGGCGGAGGGGGCGAAGAAAGCCAACGCCCCATGTCAGTGGCCCGTGCCAGGATGGCTCCCGTGGCACAGACATTCGGTACGCCGTTCATCGGCCGGGCAGACGAACTCGCCCGGCTCACCGGCGTGCTGACCCGCGCCAAGGAGGGCGACCCCCACGCGGTACTGATAGCGGGCGACGCCGGCGTCGGCAAAACCCGCACGCTGACGGAAGCCGCCACCCACGCCGCAGACACCGGAATGACCGTCCTCACCGGCCACTGCGTGGACCTGGGCGACGTGGGCCTGCCGTACCTCCCGTTCACGGAGATCCTCGGCGTACTGGCCACGGACGAGCGCTTCACCGCCGCCCTCGCGGCACACCCCGCGGTCAACCCCCTGCTGGGCACCGGCGACGGCACCCCGGACAGCGGAAACAGGCTCCGCCTCTTCGAGGGCATGGCCTCCCTGCTCTCCGACGTCGCCGACATCACCCCGCTCCTGCTGGTCCTCGAAGACCTCCACTGGGCGGACCAGTCCTCCCGCGACCTGCTGCGCTTCCTGCTCAGCCGCGGCCTCCTCCAGAGCCCGGCCTCCGGCACCCCGCCGCACCCCTTGGCGATCTTCGCCTCGTACCGCGCGGACGACCTGCACCGCCGCCACCCCCTGCGCCCCCTGCTCGCCGAGCTGGTCCGGCTGCCCGCCGTCGACCGGCTGGAACTGCGGCCGATGGCCGACGCGGAAGTGGCCCGGCTCGTACGGTCACTGCGCACGGGCGCCGTGTCCGACACGACCGTCCGCCGAATCGTCGACCGCGCCGAGGGCAACGCCTTCTACGCGGAGGAACTGCTCGCCGCCACCGCCGACACACTCCCCGGCGACACCGGCCCGGCGTCCGGCGCCATGCCGAGCGGGCTGGCCGACGTACTCCTCATCCGCATCGAGCAACTGTCCGACACCGCACAGCAGGTGCTGCGCACGGCGGCCGTCGCCGGGCGCCGCGTCGAGCACGACCTGCTGCGTGACGCCGTACAACTGCCGGAGGACGAGCTGGAGTCGGCGCTGCGCGAGGCCGTCGGCCGGCAGCTGCTCGTCCCCGGTGACGACGCCACGTACTCCTTCCGGCACGCCCTGACCCGCGAGGCGGTGTACGCCGATCTGCTGCCCGGGGAGCGGGTCCGGCTGCACCGTACGTTCGCCAAACTCCTTGCCGGGCAAGGCCATTCGGCCAAGAGTGCGGCGGAACGCGCCCATCACTCGCGGGAGAGTCACGACCTCGCCGACGCGCTCACGGCCTCGCTGGAGGCCGCCGACCACGCCCAGCGGGTCGGTGCGCCCGCCGAGGAGCTGCGCCATCTGGAGACCGCGCTCGAACTGTGGCCCGCGGTGGACTCCGCCGCCCGCCCCGAGGGCGGTGCCGACCCGGTGACCCTCACCCTGCGCGCCTCCGCGGCCGCGGCGCACGCCGGCGAGACGCACCGGGCGGTCTCCCTCACCCGCGCCGCGCTGGCCAGAGCGGGCTCGGACGCGGATTCCGAACTCGCCGCCCGTGTCCGCTACACCCTCGCGGGCAACCTGATGCGTGTCGACAGCCTGAAGGCCGCGTTCACCTACAGCAGCGAAGCGCTCGCCATCATCCCCGCCGAGCCGCCGTCGCGCACCTGGGTGTGGGCCGCTGCCACCCATGTCATGGCGGCGCGGTACATGGGGCAGGACGAGGACGCCGAGCGCGTCGGCCGCCAGGCGCTGCGCATCGCCGAGGAGCTGCAACTGGCCGACGCGCAGGCCGACTTGATCATCTCCATGGTCGGCCTGGAAGGACACAACCGGCGCACCGCCGAGGGCCGCGACCGGCTTCGCCTGGCGCGGGACCTCGCCCGGAGCGCGGGGCACGTCACGATCGAGATGCGCGCGCACTTCAACCTCGCCATCGGCTGCTACGAGTCCGGGGACCTGGACGAGTGCCTCACCTGGCTCTCCGAGGGACTGGAGCGCGCGAACCGCTCCGGGCTCGTCTCCGCGCCGTACGCCCTGGAGCTGCGCTACCTCCAGTCGCTGGTCCTCTACACCCTGGGCCGCTGGGACGAGTGCGCCCGCGCGGCCGCCGCCGACTCCGAACGGCTGCCCGCGGCGGGCGGGTTCGCTGTCGGTCCCGCGCTGTACGTGGCCGTGGCCCGCGGCGAGGAGCGCGCCGCCGAGCGTGCCCGCGCCCTGCTCGACGGCCCGTTCGACTGGATGGCGACGCTCGTCGCGAGCATCGTGCTGACCGACGACGCGGCCCTGCGGGGTGACGCCGAGGGTGCCGTCGAGTCCGTGCGCGGCAATCTGGTCAGGCTCGCCGACGGCTCGGGTTCCGAGCGGCCCGACATCGGTGTGCGGCTCGCCGCGCTGGCCCTCTCCGCCGTCGCGGACGCGGCCGTCGAGCGGCGCCTCACCGGCGACGAGGCGGGGGCCTGCCGCTGGACCGACACCGCCACCGAGCTGGTGGAGGTGGCCAGGACGACGGCCGCCAAGGGTGAGGACGGCACCGAGCAGGGGCCCGAGGGGCTGGCCTGGCTGGCCCGCGCCGAGGCGGAGTGGCTGCGCGCGCACTCCGGTCCCGACGTCACCGCGTGGGAGAAGGCCGTCGCGGCGTTCGGTTACGGCGACCCGTACGAACTGGCCCGCTGCGAACGGCGCCTCGCCGAGGCGCTGCTGTCGGCGGACCGTCGCGAGGAGGCCGCCGAGCACGCGCGCGCGGCCCGCGACGCGGCCGTCCGGCTCGGTGCCGTACCGCTGCGCGAAGACCTCGACACCCTCATCCGGCGCGGCCGCCTCGCAGAATCACCGTCCGCCACCGACCGCATCGCCGCACTGACCGCCCGCGAGAGCGACGTCCTGCGCCTCCTCGCCCTGGGCCGCACCAACCGCCAGATCGGCGAGGAGCTCTTCATCAGCGGCAAGACGGCGAGCGTCCATGTCTCGAACATCCTCGCCAAACTGGGCGCGGCCGGCCGCACGGAGGCGGTGGCGATCGCTTACCGGGAGGGCCTGATCGTGTCCGAGCCGACCGCCTGAGCCGCTCTGGCGGAAGCGCCCCAAAGGGGCGCGGGGAACTGCGCGACCAGCCACGATGGCCCCGCAGACGACGCACCGGAATTCCAGCGGAGCGCTTACGCGAAACGCCGGACAGGCTGAGTTTTCAGCCTGTCCGGCGTTTGAGGACGAGCGCGTCAGCGCGATACGGGGGTCTGGGGCCGGAGCCCCCAGGGGGACGGGCAGCCTCAGACGAGGTTGACCGACCGCGCCGACGTCGCACCGATCTCGTCGGCCACCTCGGTGAGGACATTCTGCGGGACCGTGTCGTCGACGGTGAGGACCGCGAGGGCCTCGCCGCCGGCGGCCGCGCGAGCGACCTGCATACCGGCGATGTTGATGCCCGCCTCGCCGAAGATCCGGCCGACGGTGCCGACGACACCGGGACGGTCCTCGTAGCCCAGCACGACCATGTGGTCGGCGAGCGCGAGGTCCACGTCGTACTCACCGACGGCGACGATCTTCTGCAGGTGCTTGGGGCCCGCGAGGGTGCCGGAGACCGAGACCTCCTGGCCGTCGCTGAGCGTGCCGCGCACGGTGACGACATTGCGGTGGTCCGGGGACTCCGAGCTCGTGGTCAGCCGCACCTCGACGCCGCGCTCCTGCGCGAACAGCGGGGCGTTGACGTACGAGACGGTCTCGTCGACGACGTCCTCGAACACGCCCTTCAGGGCGCTGAGTTCGAGCACCTTGACGTCGTGCTGGGTGATCTCGCCGTACACCTCGACGTCGAGGCGGACCGCGACCTCGCCCGCGAGCGCGGTGAAGATGCGGCCGAGGTTCTCGGCGAGCGGCAGGCCCGGCTTGACGTCCTCGGCGATGACGCCGCCCTGGACGTTCACCGCGTCCGGGACCAGCTCACCGGCGAGCGCGAGGCGCACCGAGCGGGCGACGGAGACACCGGCCTTCTCCTGGGCCTCGTCCGTGGAGGCGCCGAGGTGCGGGGTGCAGACGACCTCGTCGAGCTCGAAGAGCGGGGAGTCCGTGCAGGGCTCCTTCGAGTACACGTCGAGGCCGGCGCCGGCGACGCGGCCTTCCTTGAGCGCCGAGTACAGCGCCTCCTCGTCGACGATGCCGCCACGCGCGGCGTTGACGATCCGGACCGACGGCTTGACCTTGTGGAGCGCCTCGTCGCCGATGAGACCGAGGGTCTCGGGCGTCTTGGGCAGGTGCACGGTGATGAAGTCCGAGACCTCGAGCAGCTCGTCGAGGGTAAGGACCTTCACGCCCATCTGCGCGGCCCGCGCGGGCTGGATGTAGGGGTCGTAGGCGACGACCTTCATCCCGAACGCCGACATGCGCTGCGCGACCAGCGCGCCGATACGGCCGAGGCCGACGACACCGAGGGTCTTCTCGGCGAGCTCGACGCCGGTGTACTTGCTGCGCTTCCACTCGCCGTTCTTCAGCGCCGTGTTGGCCTGCGGAATGTGGCGAGCGGTGGCGAGGAGCAGACCGCAGGCGAGCTCGGCGGCGGTCACGATGTTCGAGGTGGGGGCGTTGACGACCATCACGCCGGCCTTGGTGGCGGCGGAGACGTCCACGTTGTCCAGGCCGACGCCGGCTCGTGCGACGACCTTCAGTTTCTTCGCGGCCGCGACGGCCTCGGCGTCGACCTTGGTGGCCGAGCGGATCAGGATCGCGTCGACCTCGGCGATCGCGGGCAGCAGCTCGGCGCGGTCCGCGCCGTTGCAGTGCCGGATCTCGAAGTCGGGGCCCAGGGCGTCGACGGTCGCGGGCGACAGCTCTTCAGCGATGAGTACGACGGGCTTGGATGACGCAGTGCTCACGTGAGTCCTCACAGGTCCAATGCGGACGGCCGTCCCGACGGCCGCATGCGGTGGAGGGTGGTAAACGGCCTGGGGAACGCACCTGCATTTCCCCGGTGTCGCTTAGCTAGCCGCGTGGAAGACGCACGACGCTGTGGGCCTGACGCGTTAATGATGTGCAGCAGTGTAGTGGCGCCGAACGGGCCGCCTTACGCCTCTGCGGAAGGATCACCCGTCCGTGGCTGGACGGGATGGACAACGCCGTGTTTCCAAGCGTTACCGGTGGTTCGCCGAAGGGGCCGGAGCAGACTGCTCCGACCCCTTGGACGTACGGCTTACGCCTCGTCGTCGTTGACCCACGACATGAGCTTGCGGAGCTCCTTGCCGGTGGTCTCCAGGAGGGACTGCTCGTCCTGGGTCTTGTACTCGTTGTACTTCTTCAGACCGCCGTGGTACTCGGCCATCCACTCACGGGCGAAGGTGCCGTCCTGGATCTCGGCGAGGACCTTCTTCATCTCGGCCTTGGTGGCGTCCGTGATGATGCGCGGGCCGGTGACGTAGTCGCCCCACTCCGCGGTCTCCGAGACGGACCAGCGCATCTTCTCCAGGCCGCCCTCGTACATGAGGTCGACGATGAGCTTCAGCTCGTGGAGGCACTCGAAGTACGCGATCTCCGGCTGGTAGCCGGCCTCGGTCAGCGTCTCGAAGCCCGCCTTGACCAGCGCCGCGGTGCCACCGCAGAGGACGGCCTGCTCACCGAACAGGTCGGTCTCGGTCTCCTCGGTGAAGGTGGTCTTGATGACGCCGGCGCGGGTGCCGCCGATGCCCTTCGCGTACGACAGCGTCAGCGGGAAGGCCTTGCCGGTGGCGTCCTGCTCGACGGCCGCGATACACGGAACGCCGCGGCCCTCCTCGTACTGGCGGCGGACCAGGTGGCCCGGGCCCTTCGGGGCGACCATGCAGACGTCGATACCGGCCGGCGGCTTGATGAAGTCGAAGCGGATGTTCAGGCCGTGGCCGAAGAACAGCGCGTCGCCCTCCTTGAGGTTGTCCTTGATGGACTCCTCGTAGACCTGCGCCTGGATCGGGTCCGGCACCAGGATCATGATGACGTCGGCCTCGGCGGCGGCCTCGGCCGGCGTCACCACGCGCAGGCCCTGCTCCTCGGCCTTGGCCTTGGACTTGGAGCCCTCGTGCAGACCGACGCGGACGTCGACACCCGAGTCGCGCAGCGACAGCGCGTGGGCGTGGCCCTGGCTTCCGTAGCCGATGACCGCGACCTTGCGGCCCTGGATGATGGACAGGTCGGCGTCGTCGTCGTAGAACAGCTCGGCCACTGGGGTTCTCCTTGGTGTGCGGTGTTGCGTCCCACCGTACGGCGGGCGGGGGAAGGGAAGTTTTCGGGTCTCGATATACGGGCGGTCGGCGATCGCCGACCGCCCGTTTCAAGCCTCAGGCAGATCGGTCGAGTGCGCGCAGCGACCGGTCGGTGATCGAGCGCGCGCCGCGGCCGATCGCGATCGTGCCGGACTGGACGAGCTCCTTGATGCCGAACGGCTCCAGCATCTTGAGCATGGCCTCCAGCTTGTCGCTGCCGCCGGTGGCCTCGATGGTGACGGCCTCCGGGGAGACGTCGACGGTCTTGGCGCGGAACAGCTGGACGATCTCGACGATCTGGGAGCGCGTCTCGTTGTCGGCGCGCACCTTCACCAGAACGAGTTCGCGCTGCACGGCGGAGGCGGGCTCCAGCTCGACGATCTTCAGGACGTTGACGAGCTTGTTGAGCTGCTTGGTGACCTGCTCGAGCGGCAGCGCCTCGATCACGTTCACCACGATGGTGATGCGCGAGATCTCGGGGTGCTCGGTGACGCCGACGGCGAGCGAGTCGATGTTGAAGCCGCGCCGGGAGAACAGGGCGGTGATCCGGGCGAGGACACCTGGCTTGTTCTCGACGAGGACGGAGAGGGTGTGCTTGCTCATGGGTCTGACTCGGCTCTCTCTCAGTCGTCTTCGTTGTCGCCGAAGTCGGGGCGGACGTCCCGGGCGAACATGACCTCGTCGTTGGAGGTGCCGGCCGCGACCATCGGCCACACCATGGCGTCCTCGTGGACGATGAAGTCGACCACGACCGGGCGGTCGTTGATCGAGTTCGCCTCTTCGATGACCTTGTCGAGGTCGTCCGGGGACTCGCAGCGGATCGCGTAGCAGCCCATGGCCTCCGACAGCTTCACGAAGTCGGGGACGCGGGTGCCGGCGCTCGGCTCCTTGCCGCTGGCGTCGGGGCCGGAGTGGAGCACGGTGTTGGAGTACCGCTGGTTGTAGAAGAGGGTCTGCCACTGGCGGACCATCCCGAGGGCGCCGTTGTTGATGATGGCGACCTTGATCGGGATGTTGTTCAGGGCGCAGGTGGTGAGCTCCTGATTGGTCATCTGGAAGCAGCCGTCGCCGTCGATCGCCCAGACCGTACGGTCCGGCCGGCCGGCCTTGGCGCCCATCGCGGCCGGGACCGCGTAGCCCATGGTTCCGGCGCCACCGGAGTTCAGCCAGGTCGCGGGCTTCTCGTACTGGACGTAGTGCGCGGCCCACATCTGGTGCTGGCCGACGCCCGCCGCGAAGATCGTGCCCTCCGGGGCGAGTTGGCCGATGCGCTCGATGACCTGCTGGGGGGCGAGCGAGCCGTTGTCGGGCTGCTCGTAACCCAGCGGGTAGGTCTCGCGCCAGCGGTTGAGGTCCCTCCACCAGGCGGTGTAGTCGCCCCGGTGGCCCTCGCCGTGCTCCTTCTGCACCGCCTGGACCAGGTCGGCGATGACCTCGCGGGCGTCACCGACGATCGGCACGTCGGCGGCGCGGTTCTTGCCGATCTCCGCCGGGTCGATGTCGGCGTGGACGATCTTGGCGTACGGGGCGAAGCTGTCCAGCTTGCCGGTGACGCGGTCGTCGAAGCGGGCTCCGAGGGCGACGATCAGGTCGGCCTTCTGCAGCGCGGTGACGGCGGTGACCGCACCGTGCATGCCCGGCATTCCCACGTGCAGCTCGTGACTGTCGGGGAATGCGCCGAGCGCCATCAGTGTGGTGGTGACGGGCGCTCCGGTGAGTTCTGCGAGGACCTTCAGCTCGGCGGTGGCATTGGCCTTGAGGACGCCGCCGCCGACGTAGAGGACGGGCCGCTTCGCGGCGGTGATCAGCTTGGCGGCCTCGCGGATCTGCTTGGCGTGCGGCTTGGTCACCGGGCGGTAGCCGGGCAGGTCCTGGGTGGGCGGCCACTGGAAGGTGGTCTGCGCCTGGAGTGCGTCCTTGGCGATGTCGACGAGGACGGGTCCGGGGCGGCCGGTGGAGGCGATGTGGAAGGCCTCCGCGATCGTCCGCGGGATGTCCTCTGCCTTGGTCACCAGGAAGTTGTGCTTGGTGATCGGCATGGTGATGCCGACGATGTCCGCCTCCTGGAAGGCGTCCGTGCCGATCGCCTTGGACGCGACCTGCCCGGTGATCGCCACGAGCGGCACCGAGTCCATGTGCGCGTCGGCGATCGGGGTCACCAGGTTGGTGGCGCCGGGGCCGCTGGTCGCCATGCAGACGCCGACCTTGCCGGTGGCCTGCGCGTAACCGGTGGCCGCGTGACCCGCGCCCTGCTCGTGACGGACGAGCACGTGCCGCACGCGCTGGGAGTCCATCAGCGGGTCGTAGGCCGGAAGGATCGCGCCGCCGGGAATGCCGAATACCGTGTCGGCCCCGACTTCCTCAAGAGAACGGATGAGGGACTTCGCACCCGTCACCTGCTCGGGCGCGGACTGCTGTCCTCCGGATCGGGGCCGCGGCTGCGGATGGTGGGCCCCGGTGGCCTGCTCGGTCATCGGCATTCTCTTCTCGATGCTGAGGGTTTTTGCGAAGTTTGTGCGGTGTACGACTGGTGCCTGTGCAACAAAAAACCCCTCGTGCCGTGAGGCAAGCGAGGGGAGCGCGCCGGTGCGTTCACTGGGGATTCCGGTTCTGTCGATCCGGTGGGTCCCAGCTCAGCCGACGCGCTTTCCAAGTACGAGAATTCGGGTGCGCATGGCATTGACCCTCCCCCCGGCACGCACCGACTGTCAAGTGGGTGGGACGGGAGTCTCATTATGTGAGCGGAGCACCGTACCGCCTCCATAGACAGCGGGCACACCACCGGTGTACACCCCCGCGCCGCCGCCCGCGAACGCGGGCTCGACGGGCCCGTGCGGCACGGGGTAGTGCCCCATGGACAGCGCTCTGCGCAGCCGGTATTCGTCGAGCGGCGCGGAGAACGCCATGCCCTGTCCATGGGTGCAGCCCATGGCGCGCAGGGCGATGACCTGCTCCGGGAGGTCCACACCCTCGGCCACGGACTGCAGCCCGAGGTCGGTGGCGATCCGCAGCAGCCCACTGGTGATCTTGTGCAGCCGCGCGGACTCGACGACACCCTCGACGAGGTCCCTGTCGAGTTTCAGCACGTCTATCGGGAGCCTTCTGAGTGCCGTGATGGCGGCATGGCCGCTGCCGAAGCCGTCCAGGGCGATCCGGACGCCGAGCCGCCGCAGCGCGTTCAGCCGGCGCTCCAGTTCGTCCAGGGAGACCCGGGGGTCGGTTTCGGACAGCTCGATGATCAGGGCGCCGGAGGGGAGCCCGTGCCGGGTCAGCAGGGCCTCCACCGAGCCGAGGGGCCCGGAGCGGTCCAGCAGGCGCCGGGCGTTCATCCGGACCGCGACGGGTGCCGTGATTCCGGTGGCGGCGCGCGCGGCTGCCTGCTCGATGGCCTCTTCGAGCATCCAGCGGCTCAGCTCGGCGGTGCGGTCGCTGTCCTCGGCGACGCGCAGGAACTCGGCGGGTGTGAAGAGCACGCCCTGGGAGGAGCGCCAGCGGGCCTGGGCGGTGACCGTCGCGATCCGGCCGTTGTCCAGCGAGACCACGGGCTGGTGCAGCAGCGTGAACTCGCCGTCCTGCAACGCGGAGCGCAGCCTCGTCGCCAGCTCCGCCTTGCGGACGACGTCCTGCTGCATCTGGGGCGCGTACAGCTCGACGCGGCCCTTGCCCGTCGCCTTGGCCCGGTACATGGCGAGGTCGGCATTGCGCAGCAACTCACCGGCGCCCAGGCCCGGTTCGGCGAAGCCGACGCCGATGGACGCGGCGACCCGGACATCGTTGCCGTCGATGGCGTACGGCTGCGAGAGCGTGATCCTCAGGCGGTCGGCGAGTTCGAGGATCTGGTGTTCGCGGGCGGTGCGGTCGCGGGTGCCGTCGCCGACGATGAGCGCCGCGAACTCGTCACCGCCGAGCCGGGCCGCGGTGTCGCTCTGCCGCACGGATTCCTGGAGTCTGCGGGCCGCCTGGACGAGCAGTTCGTCGCCGGCCTGGTGCCCGATCGTGTCGTTCACGGCCTTGAAGCCGTCGAGGTCGATGAAGAGGACGGCGGTGCCGCGGTCCGAGGAGCGGCGGCCGGAGAGCGCCTGCTGGACGCGCCGGGTGAACAGCGCGCGGTTGGGCAGGTCTGTCAGCGGGTCATGCTCGGCGTTGTGCTGTAACTGCGCCTGCAGACGCACCCGTTCGGTCACGTCACGGCTGTTGAAGATGAGGCCGCCGTGGTGCCGGTTGACGGTGGACTCCACGTTCAGCCAGCCGCCGTCGCCGGACCTGAAGCGGCACTCGATGCGGGTCGTGGGCTCCTCGATGTGACTGGCGGCCAGGAAGCGGCGCACTTCGTGGACCACGCAGCCGAGGTCCTCCGGGTGGATGAGCGAGGCGAGTTCGGAGCCGACGAGGTCCTCGGCGTCCCGTCCGTAGACCCCGGCGGCGGCCGGACTGACGTATCTCAGAATGCCGTTCGGGGCTGCGATCATGATGACGTCGCTGGAACCCTGCACCAGGGAGCGGAAGTGGTTCTCCTTCTGGGCCAGTTCCTGGGTGAGGGTGATGTTGTCGAGGAGCATGATGCCCTGGCGGACGACGAGGGCGAGCACGACCAGACCGGCGGTGATGAGCACCACGCGGTCGACATTGCGGCCGTTCAGAACGTTGTAGAGGATCCCCAGTGTGCAGACGGCGGCCGCCAGATAGGGCGTGAGCGCGGCCAGCGATCCGGCGATGGGGCGGGTGGCCTGATACCGACTGTGGCCTCCGCCGTGGAGGGGTACGTGCACCTGTCCTCCCGGGTGCCCCGGCCGTACCTCCTGCCGCTGCCCCGGGATGTGCTCGTGCACCACGCGCGCTTGCCCGTCCGTGTCGTACCGGCCGGTGTCCGGCTGACCGTGCCGGGGGCCGACCCAGGGGGCGTACGCGAGGAGCAGTGAGCCGGCGAACCAGCCGGCGTCGAGGAGCTGCCCGGAGCGGTAGTCGTTGTGCAGCAGGGGCGAGGTGAACAGGGCGTCGCACATCACGGTCAGGGCGAGCGCGCCGATCGCGGTGTTCACCGCGGAGCGGTTCACCGACGAGCGCCGGAAGTGCAGCGCCAGCACCATGCTGACCAGCGCGATGTCCAGCAGCGGATACGCCAGTGACAGTGCGGTGTGCGCGACGCTCGGCCCGTCGAACTTCGCCGCCTGAGCGAGCGCGAGGCTCCAGGACAGCGTGAGCAGGGAGCCACCGATTAACCAGGAGTCGAGCGCGAGGCAGACCCAACCCGCCTTGGTCACGGGCCTCTTGGCGAGCACGAGCAGACCCACGATGGCGGGCGGCGCGAAACACAGGAAGAACAGGTCGGCGAAGCTGGGGCTGGGGACGGGACGGTCGAGGACGACCTCGTACCACCCCCAGACGGCGTTGCCCAGGCAGGCCATGGCGGAGGAGAGCCCGAAGAGCAGCCAGGCGGGTCGAAAACGGCTGCGACGGCTCTGGGCGTAGCGGAAACAGGAGACCGCCGCGACGCCCGCGGCGGCGCTCAGCCCGAAGTCGCCCATGACGAGCCCGAGGGTCACGGAACCCCAGCCGAGCGCGGAACCGACGGCGTATCCCGCGCACACCAGGGCCAGTACGAGTTGCGAGAACAGGCCCGTCCCGCCACCGAGCGCCGGCCGACGGGTCAGCAGCGCTCCGGGGGAGCTCACCGGGCCCACCCGGTCCGCACGCCGGGGTCCCACTGGTCCGCGTGCGCCGGGTGCCCGTGCCTCCGGCGGCCGTTGCGCCTGCGGTGGTGATGACCGCCGTGGCCACTGTGGCCGCACTGCCCGCGTCTCCGCGTGGCCGCGCGCCAGGGTCGTCGTCGGCGGCCCCGCCGCGTCGGATCGTTGGTCCATAGGCCGTGCATCGCCCGTCGCCCCCCTCGCAGTCTGAAAATCCATCCCCGGCGCCGAACGGTGCGCGGCGCAGCCCCTGTCGGGACGATACACCAGTCTCGTCACTCAGGGACATAGTTCCTCTACGCTCCGTGACGACCAGGGAGTTTGTCGGCACTGCCCGCATTCGAAGAACTGCGGAGGGTGTCAAAAGCGGACGGGGAGCGAACGGGAGGTGGCCCGCGCGCCCGTCGTGAACCGACCTGCGCGCCCGTCGTGAGGTGACCTACGCGCCCGTCGTAAGGACCACGTTCCGCAGCGGCTCCCGGTTCACGAAGAGGTTCAACTGCGCTACCAGGAGCCGCTTGGCGCGCGGCAGGAACGCGGACGTGGGTCCGCCGACATGAGGGCTGATGAGCACGCCCGGCGCCTGCCACAACGGGTGCCCCTGGGGCAACGGTTCGGGGTCGGTGACATCGAGGGCCGCGGTGATGCGGCCGCTCTCCAGCTCGGCGAGCAGCGCCTTGGTGTCGACGACGGGGCCGCGGGCGACGTTCACCAGGAGGGCGCCGTCCTTCATGTGGGAGAGGAAGTCGGCGTTCACCAGGCCGCGGGTGGTGTCGTTGAGGGGCGTGGAGAGGACGACGATGTCGGCCTCGGGCAGCAGGGCGGGCAGTTCGGTGAGCGGGTGCACGGGACCGCGCTCCGTGGTGCGCGGGGAGCGCGCGACGCGCGCCACCCGCGCGAGCTCGAAGGGAGTGAGCCGGTCCTCGATGGCGGACCCGATCGACCCGTACCCCACGATGAGTACGGACTTGTCGGCCAGCGCCGGGTGGAACCCCGAACTCCACTCCCCCTTGTCCTGCGCCCGCACGAATGCGGGGATGCCCCTGAGCGAGGCGAGGATCAGCGCGAGGGCGAGCTCGCCGGTGCTCGCCTCGTGCACACCGCGCGCGTTGCACAACTGCACACCGGGGCTCAGGACTTCCATGCTCGGCAGGACGTGGTCGACACCGGCGGAGAGTGTCTGCACGACCCGCACCGAGGTCATTTCGGGCATCGGACGCTGTGAGACGGCGGGCGGCTGCATATAGGGCACGACATAGAACTCGCAGTCGGCCGGATCTGCGGGAAACTCCAGGTCACCATTCCAGTAGCGGTAGTTCAGGCCTTCGGGAAGCCCGTCGATGTCGTCGGCGCGAAAGGGAAGCCATACGTCGGAGGTCATGCTCACGAGGCTATGTCAGGCGCTTGGACGCGCAGAGGTTAGGTTGGGGAGCCGGAGAGGGAGGGTTGCGGCCAGGTGGAGCGCAGGACGATCGGGGCGGCGGCGCTCGAAGTGGGGGCGGTCGGGCTCGGGTGCATGCCGATGAACTGGGCGTACACCGGTTCGCGGCAGCGCGGTGAGGAGTCGCTCCGCGCCGTGCACACGGCACTCGACCGGGGTTCGACGCTGCTCGACACGGCCGACATGTACGGCCCCTTCACCAACGAGCTGCTGGTGGGGCGGGTACTGAAGGAGCGCCGCGGCGAGGCCTTCGTGTCGACCAAGGTCGGCCTGCTGGTGGGCGAGCAGCACATCGTGGCCAACGGCCGCCCCGGCTATGTGAAGCGGGCGTGCGACGCCTCGCTGCGCCGGCTGCAGACGGACGTGATCGACCTCTACCAGTTGCACCGCGCGGACCCGGAGGTTCCCGTCGAGGAGACCTGGGGTGCGATGGCGGAGCTGGTGACGGCCGGCAAGGTGCGGTCGCTCGGGCTGTGCGCGGTGGGCGCGCGCTCCGCCCGCCGCTCGGGGGCGCGGCTGCACGACGGAACGATCCGCCAGTTGGAGCGGGTGCAGCAGGTCTTCCCCGTGAGCGCCGTGGAGGCCGAGCTGTCGGTGTGGTCCACGGAGGCGCTGGACGCGCTGCTGCCCTGGTGCGCGGCGCGCGGGGTGGGCTTCCTGGCGGCGATGCCCCTCGGCAACGGCTTCCTGACCGGCACGCTGACCCCGGGCGAGGGCTTCGAGCCCGACGACGTACGCGCTCGGCACCCCCGCTTCACCGCCGAGATGATGGCCTCGAACCAGCCGATCGTCGTCGGCCTGCGCCGCGTCGCCCGGCGGCACGGGTCCGACGAGAACGCGGTCACGCCCGCGCAGGTGGCGCTGGCGTGGGTGCTGGCGCAGGGGCGGCACGTGGTGCCGGTGCCGGGGGCCAAGCGGGAGCGGTGGGTCGCGGAGAACGCGGGTGCGGCCGGGCTGAGGCTGACGGCGGAGGATCTGGCGGAGGTGGCGGGGCTGCCGGGGGCGCAGGGATCCTGGGAGTAGGGCGCGTTCGCGGAGTACGTGCCGTGCGTAGGTGCCCGGGAGCACGTGGCTGGATTTACGTCTCCGTGATCGGGAACTCGTGGGACGCGAGCGGTGTATGAACAGTAGGACCGCCGCGTCGAAGGGACCCCATGATCGTGCAACGACGAGTGGTGACGGCCGTGTTGGCCGCGGCCGCGCTTCTGGTGACGGCCGGCTGTTCCTCCGACGACGGAGGGACGGCCTCCGGCGGCGGAAGCACGCCGCCGAGCAGCACAGGTGACGGCGGTACGGAGCCGGGGGCGTCGTCCTCCGAGAAGGCCGCCGAGGAGCCACCGCCCGCCAAGGGCACGGTGAAGGTCGTGCGCACCGTCACCGAGGACCTCGATTCCCCCTGGGGCCTGGCACCACTGTCCGAGGACGACCTGCTGGTGTCTTCCCGCGACGAGGGGACGATCACGCGGGTCGACAAGGAGACCGGCAAGAAGACGGAGCTGGGCGAGGTGCCCGGGGTAGCCCCCGAGGGCGAGGGCGGCCTCCTCGGGATCGCGCTCTCCCCCGACTACGCCTCGGACCACTTCGTCTACGCGTACTTCACCACGGTGTCGGACAACCGCATCGTGCGCATGCTGTACGACGAGAGCAAGCCGTCCGGGGAGCAGCTGGGCTCGCCGGACACGATCTTCAAGGGCATCCCCAAGGGGTACATCCACAACGGCGGCCGGATCGCGTTCGGCCCGGACAAGATGCTGTACGCGGGCGCGGGTGAGACGGGTCAGACGGGTCTGGCCCAGGACACGAAGTCGCTCGGCGGCAAGATCCTGCGGATGACGCCGGAGGGCGAGCCGGCGCCGGGCAATCCGTTCGGCGACTCGGTCGTCTACTCGTACGGGCATCGCAATGTCCAGGGCCTCGCCTGGGACGACAAGCAGCGCCTGTGGGCGGCCGAGTTCGGCCAGGACACCTGGGACGAGCTGAACCAGATCAAGCCGGGCGGGAACTACGGCTGGCCGGTGGTCGAGGGCGAGAGCGACAACTCCGAGTACCTGAACCCGATCGCCCAGTGGCACACGGACGACGCCTCCCCAAGCGGCATCGCCTACGCGGAGGGCTCCATCTGGATGGCGGGCCTCAAGGGCGAACGCCTGTGGCGCATCCCCCTGGACGGCACGAAGGCCTCCGCCGAACCCCAGGCGTTCCTGGAGGGTGACTACGGCCGCCTGCGCACGGTGGTGTCGGCGGGCGGCGACAAGCTGTGGCTGGTGACGAGCGAGACGGACGGGCGGGGCAGCCCCGGAGCGGGGGACGACAGGATTCTGGAGCTGGAGGTGACGTGATCCTGGAACTGACGGGGTCCTAGTGCGCCGCGTAGTCCCAGTCCGCACTTCTCAGTCGCCGGCGGGCTCCTCGGCCTGGGGCTCCACCTCTGTCTCCGGCTCCGCGGCCGGGCTCGGAGGAGTCGTCCGTCCGGGCCCCGGTGGTCGTACGACCACCTTGCCCGAGGACAGGTCTATGGGGCCGCGGCCTGGGTCGCCGTCGTTCAGGTCCACCCGGGACAGTTCCAGTCGCTTGCGTTCGTCGTTGGTGTGCTTGCGGCCTGGTGCGAACAGCTCCTCGAACATGTTGAACACGGCGCCTCCCTCGGCCCGGATCCCTTACAGCGTAAACCTCAGCCCACGGCCTGGGCTGTGGGGGTCTCCGGCGGGAACAACCGCAGGCGGTGGGCCATGGCCGCGGCCTCGCCTCTGCCGGAGACACCCAGCTTGGCGAGGATGTTCGACACATGGACGCTGGCCGTCTTCGGGGAGATGAAGAGTTCCTCGGCGATCTGGCGGTTGCTGCGGCCGGCGGCGACGAGGCGGAGGACGTCGCGTTCGCGGCTGGTGAGGCCGAGAGCGACCGCCGGGTCGACGGAGGCCAGGGCGGACGGCTCGGGGGCGCGGCCCAGGGCGAGGCGGGCCCGCTGGGCGAGCAGTGCGACGGCGTCGGCGAGGGGGCGGGCGCCCAGGTGGTCGGCGGCGGCTCGGGCCAGCCGGAGGAGTTCCGTGGCGCGGGCGCGGGCGTCGTCGTCCGTGCCCGAGGACAGCAGGGCCTCGGCGAGGCGATGGCGGACGCGGGCGAGGTCGTAGGGGCGCTCCACGGGTTCGAAGGCGGTGACCACCTCGGACCAGTCGTGCGGGTCGGTCACGCCCTCGGCCCGGCGGAGTTCGGCGCGCACCCACTCCTCGTACGCGAGCCAGAGGGGCGCGCCGGTGGCCAGGGACTTGGCGGCGGAGCGGATGTGTTCCACCGTCTCGGGGCGGCCCGGTGCGGCGAGGGGCAGGCTGTGGGCGTCGGCCTCCGCGGTGGCGGCGGCGAGCAGCAGCGGCCAGCCGTAGCGCTGGGTGCCGGGCGGGAAGCCCGCGCCGAGGGCCTCCTCCAGCGCGGTGCGGGCGTCGAGGAGGCGGCCCTCCGAGGCGGCGATGCCGATCGCGCTGCCCAGCAGCGGCAGAGAGTGCTGCGGCATGGGGTCGTGGGTGCCGAAGTGGGCGCGGGCGGCGGCCAGTTGGCGTCCGGCCTCGGCGAGGTCGCCGCGGGCGAGCGCGAGATACGACAGACGGATGGCGCCCACGCCGGAGGCCTTGCCGCTGAGCCCGATGCGCAGCGCGTTGCCCGCGGCGTCGACGGCCTCGTCCCACCGACCGAGCGAGTCGAGCGACTCCGAGAAGTTGACCCAGACGTAGGCCTCGGTGTCCAACAGGCCTTTCGTCCGGGCCAGTTCGACGCCTTCCCGCAGCACCGAGACCGCCTCGCGGGAGCGGCCGAGCGACTCCAGATGTGAGGGCAGGTTGATGTGCACGCGCCCCAGGACGAGGGAGGAGCCCCGCCGGTTCACCCGCTCCTTGACCTCGTACATCTCCGCGAGCCCCGCCTCGACGTCACCCGCGTCGACCATGAGGCCGCCGAATACGAGCCGGGCGTTCAGCTCGATGTCCCGGGCGCCGACCATGCGCGCGTACTCCACGGCGCGTTCGGCGGCGGAGAGGGCGCTGGGCCCCGGTTCGTGCAGCATGCACCAGGCGGCGACGGCGGCCAGCACCTCGGCGTGCACCTCCGACGGCGGGAGGCCGCGCACCAGGTCCTGGGCGGTGGCGAGTTCCTTCCAGCCGTCACCGCGAGCCTGCGACTGCACCAGGCGGGAGCGCTGGACCCAGAACCAGGCGGCGCGCAGCGGATCGCCCTCGTCCTCCAGGAGGTGCAGCGCCCGCTTGGTGATCTTCAGGGCCCGCTCGCGCTCCCCGCACAGCCGGCCCGCGACGGCAGCCTCGGCCATCAGGTCGAGGTAGCGCAGGGGCTTGGTCGCCGGGTCGCAGCCGCAGGGGGGATAGACCTCCACGTAGTCGACGGGGCGCAGTTCGTCCCGTACGGCGTCGGGGGCGACGTCCCACAGTTCCATCGCCCGTTCCAGGAGCCGCAGTTGCTCGGAGTGGGCGTGCCGGCAGCGGGCCTCGACGGAGGCGTCCAGGACGGCGGGGAGGGCCTTGGCGGCGTCATGGGCGTGGTACCAGTAGCTGGCCAGCCGGGTGAGGCGCTGGTCGGCCGGTACGAGCGACGGGTCGGCCTCCAGGGCTTCGGCGTAGCGGCGGTTGAAGCGGGAGCGCTCGCCGGGCAGCAGGTCGTCGCTGACGGCTTCGCGGACCAGGGAGTGGCGGAAGCGGTAGCCGTCGCCGCCGGGTGAGGCGAGCAGGATGTTGGCGCCGACGGCGGCCCGCAGCGCCTCGATGAGGTCGTCCTCGGCGAGCCGGGCCACGGCGGCGAGCAGCGGGTACTCGACGGTGGAGCCGCCCTCGGCGACGATCCGGGCGACGCGCTGGGCGGTCTCGGGCAGCCCTTCGACGCGTACCAGGAGCAGGTCGCGGAGGGAGTCCGTGAGCCCGGTGCGGCAGCCCTGGTGGGAGGCGACGGCGAGTTCCTCGACGAAGAAGGCGTTGCCGTCGGAGCGTTCGAAGATGTCGTCGACCTGGGCCGGGTCGGGTTCGTGAGCGAGGATTCCGGCGATCTGGCGGCCGACTTCCGCGCGGCTGAAGCGGCCGAGTTCGATACGGCGGACCGTGCGCAGCCGGTCCAGCTCGGCCAGCAGGGGCCGCAGCGGGTGGCGGCGGTGGATGTCGTCGGCGCGGTAGGTGGCGACGACGACGAGGCGGCCGCTGCGCAGTGTGCGGAAGAGGTAGGCGAGAAGGTGGCGGGTGGAGGCGTCGGCCCAGTGCAGGTCTTCGAGGGCGACGACGACCGTGCGGTCCGCGGCGACGCGCTCCAGGAGGCGGGCGGTGAGCTCGAACAGGCGGGCCATGCCCTCCTCTTCGTACCGCCGCCCCTGTCCGGCCTCGCCCAACTCGGGCAGCAGCCGGGCCAGTTCCTCCTCCTGTCCGGCGGCAGCGGCGGCGAGTTCGTCCGGGAGCAGCCGGCGCATGCCGCGCAGGGCCGTGGAGAAGGGGGCGAAGGGCAGTCCGTCGGCGCCGATCTCGACGCAGCCGCCGCACACGACGACCGCGCCCTCGCGGCCGGCCGCGGTGGCGAACTCCTCGATCAGGCGGGTCTTTCCGACCCCCGCCTCGCCGCCGAGCAGCAATGCCTGCGGCTCGCCCGCGGTGGCGCGGGCGAGCGCGTCGTGCAGCACGCCCAGTTCGTCGGCGCGTCCGACGAACACCGGGCTGACGGACCTGGCTTCCACGGGCCCGAGCATCGCACAGGGGTCCGACAGTGCGGCACTGGTTATCGGGACGGCGACCTTCGACACGGATGTCGGGACCGCGACCGTCGACCCGGTTGTCGGGACGGCCGCCGCCGACGTTGTTGTCGGGATGGCCGCCGCCGACCCGGGAGGACGGCCGACCCCCGTGCGGCCGCCCTCCCGAGGCCCCGCGGCGTTCACGCGGCGCGGGCGAACCGGTGCCGGCGGTGGCGGCGGCTATGTCCCTGCCCCTCCGTGTCGTTCTGTGCGGACTCACGCACGGCGGCACGGCGGGCGGCACGGCGACTGCGGAGGGCCTCCCGTACCAGTCGGTGGTTCTGGGCCTCGCGGATCAGCTCTGCGGACCGGATCTGCTGGAGCTCGTACTCGAACATCTCGTACCCCTCGTGAAGAGTCGGTTTCGGGCTTCGCTTGTTGCGATGCCTCAACCTTCGTCTCCAAGGGGGGTGCGCCACATCGGGAGAGTTCCGCATCTTGAGCGCGCGAAGGGCCTTAGGTCCGCCGTACGTGACGTAGGGCGGGCCTAAGGCCCCTCAGAAAAGCTCGGGAAAGCCCGGGTAACTCAGGAAGCGAGCGCTCAGCTGCTCACGGTCGGCATGGACAGCAGGATGTCCGTGTACTTGAGCACGGCGAGCAGCAGGCCGATGATCGCGAGCGAGACACCCGCCCAGGCGACGGACTTGACCCACGTGGCCTGCACGACCCGGTCGGGGTTGCCGAACGCCGGCCGGACCAGCACGAAGACGCCGACGAGCAGGGCGACCAGCGCGAAGATGCCCGCGACCAGCGCGTTGGCGTTCCACGAGTTGCCGTAGACCTGCTCGATCTGCGTGGAGACGGTCGCGGTCGACGCGGTCTCCAGCTGGCCGTACAGCGAGTCGCGCGCCTGCGCGACGGTGCCGAGCCAGCCGCCGGTCAGCGAGACGAGACCCAGTGCGGCGGAGACCACCGCGGCGGCACCCAGGCCGACCCCTGAGGGGGCCTTGGCAGCGACCGCCTCGGAAAGCTCGTCCTCGTCGTACTCGTCCTCGTCCGGGGTGCCGGCCGCGGCTTCCCCGTCGGTGCCCACGGCCTCGTCGGCCTTGGCGCCGTCGTCCTTGGTGAGGTCCACGGCCTCCTCGTCGCTCTTAGCCTCTGTGCCGGTCTCGACCCCGGCCTCGTCAACAGTCTTGGTTCCCATATCTCGCACCGTACGGATCCTGTCTGAGAGGTCTCTTAATGTTCGCGGGAATGGAAGTGGATCGTTATCGTCCACCACGCGCGCGCGTGGCCCGCCACTCGGGCGCGAGCACCGACCAGACCTCCATGTCGCTCCGTACGCCCCGGTACAGGTAGCTTTCGCGCAGTACGCCGTCCCGCGTCATGCCGAGGCGCCGCGCCACGTTCAGGCTCGGTTCGTTCGCGGACGGGGCGATCCACTCCACACGGTGCATACCGCGCTCCTCGACCGCCCAGTCGATGATGATCCGCGCCCCGCGGGTGACGAGTCCGCGCCCGGCCGCCGCGGGCTCCAGCCAGCACCCGGCCTCGCAGTTCCCCTGCGCGGTGTCGAAGATCCGGAAGAGCAGCCCGCCTACGAGCTTCCCCTCCAGCCAGATCCCGTACAGGAAGCCGCTGTCGGCGGCGCGCTTGTCGGCGTACGCCTGGAGGAAGGCCCTCGTCGAGGTGAGGTCCGTCACCGCGTCGGGCAGTGAGACATGCCGGCCGATGAACTCGCGACCCCGCTCCATGTGAGCCAGGAACTCCTCGGCGTGCCAGGGCTCCAGGGGCCGCAGTTCCGCTCCGTCGTCACCCAGGGATATCGCGTACATCCTGCCGCCGCTCCTTCTCCAGTACGTCCGCCACCTCGGCGTCCGTCGCCGCCGCCAGCCTCTCATGGGCGGCGCGGCACTCGGGAGGCTCGATGCTGATGCGCGGCAGGCACCGGTCGAGCCAGCGGGGCAGCCACCAGTTGGCGCCCCCGAGGAGGTGCATGAGGGCGGGCACCAGGAGCGTCCGCAGGACGAAGGCGTCCAGGGCGACGGCCGCGGCCAGCGCGATGCCGAACATCGCGATGACCCGGTCGCCGCTGAGCACGAAGGCCAGGAAGACGGAGATCATGATGACGGCGGCGGAGTTGATCACCCGGCTGGTCTCGGCGAGGCCGACCCGGACGGCGCGCCGGTTGTCGCCGGTTTCCAGCCACTCCTCGTACATCCGGCTGACCAGGAAGACCTGGTAGTCCATGGAGAGCCCGAAGAGCACCGACACCATGATCACGGGCAGGAAGGGTTCGATCGGGCCCGCTCGGCCGAGGCCGAGCAGTTCGCTCCCCCAGCCCCACTGGAAGATCGCGACGACGACGCCGAAGGCGGCGGCCACGGCGGCGATGTTCATCACGGCGGCCTTCAGGGGGATGCCGATCGAACGGAAGGCGAGCAGCAGCAGTGCGCAGCCGAGGCCTATGACGACGCCTACGAAGAGGGGCAGTTTGCCGACGATGACATCCGCGAAGTCGTCGTAGCTCGCCGTGACGCCGCCGACCTGGACGTCGAGTGAGTTGTCCGCCTCGGCGCGCGGCAGTACCTCGGTGCGCAGCCGGTCGACGAGGGCGCTGGTCCGCTCCGACTGCGGCGCGGATTCCGGGACGAGCGTGAGGTACGCGGTGTCGCCACCGGTGTTGTACGTCACCGGGGTCACCGATGCGACGCCCTCGGTCTCCCGGAGCGTGGCGTCCAGGTTGTCGAGCGCGAGCATGTCCTCGGCGCCGTCGACCTTCGTGACGAGGGTCAGGGGCCCGTTCACACCGGGCCCGAAGCCTTCGGCCACCAGGTCGTACGCCTGCCGCGTGGTCGCCTGCTTCGGATCGTTGCCCTGGTCCGAGGTGCCCAGGTGGAGCGAGAGCGTGGGCAGGGCGAGCAGCGCCATCACCACCAGGGCGACGGAGCCGAGCAGTTTGGGGTGCCGCTCCACGAAGGCCGACCAGCGCGCGGCGAGCCCGGTGGGTATCTCCGGCTGGGGTCCGTGCTCGTACAGCCGGCGCCGCTCACGGCGGCTCAACGCGCGTGGACCGATGTAGGAGAGCAGCGCCGGGAGCAGGGTCACGGAGGCCGCGACGGTGAGGATCACGGTCAGGGAGGCGGCGATCGCGACGCCGTTGAGGAAGCCGAGCCGCAGGATGAGCATGCCGAGCAGGGCGATGCAGACGGTGGCTCCGGCGAAGACGACCGCGCGGCCTGTAGTGGCGACGGCGTTCCGCGCGGCCTCGGCCACCGGGAGCCCGCGTTTCAGGCCGCGCCGGTGCCGGGTCACGATGAACAGCGCGTAGTCGATCCCGACCCCGAGCCCGATGAGTATGCCGAGCATGGGCGCGAAGTCGGCGACGGTCATGACGTGCCCCAGGAGCACGATCGAGGCGTACGCGGTCCCCACGCCGACCAGGGCCGTGGCGATGGGCAGCAGGGAGGCGGCGAGCGAGCCGAAGGCGAGGAAGAGGACCACGGCGGCGACGACCACGCCGACGATCTCGGCGACATGCCCGCCCGAGGACCCCGTGAGCCCGATGGCGCCGCCGCCCAGCTCCACCTGGAGCCCCTTGGCCTCGGCGGCCTTGGCCGCGCTCACGACGGCCCCCGCCTCGCCCTTGTCGATGTTCCCGGCCTGGTCGTCGAAGGTGACCGTGGCGTAGGCCGTACGTCCGTCGGCGCTGATCCGGCCCGAGTCCTGCCCCTCGTACGGGCTGACGACGGAGGCCACCCCGGGCAGGCCCGCGATCCTGTCCAGGGCGCGGGTCATCGTCTGCTGGACGTCGGCGGAGCGCACGGTGGTGGCAGTGGTGTGCCAGACGACGGTGTCGCTGTCGCCGCCGAGGCCGGGGAAGCCGTCGCGCAGGAGCTGGGTGGCGCGGCCCGACTCGGTGCCGGGTGCTTCGTAGTCGTTCGAGTAGGCGGTGCCCATGACGGCCGCGGCGGCGGTGACACCGCCGAGCGCGAGGAGCCACAGGAGAACGACGACGAGGCGGCGTTGGACACACCAGCGCGCGAGGGCTGCCACAGACGTGCTCCCTGGGGGCGATACGAGGATCTTTGACCGGGAACAGCCGCTATAGGACGTTGACAGCCTCTATAGAAGTGAACAGCCCGCAAAGAACACATGAGCAATACCCAGTCACTCTTACAGCCGAAAGTGATCGTTTATCGCATTCGTGGGCTTACTCACAAGAGTGCGACCCAACTCACAGGACATTCCCCGGGACTCTGTCACCCCGCCGGGTTCAGTCGAACTGGTCGCCGACCGCCATCACCATCAGCCCGGCGACCAGCAGCCACAGAGCCCGCCTGGTACGTCCGCGGGCGCCGAGCAGGGATGCGACGGCGCACACCGTGGCGCCCGAGGCGTAGGCGGCGGGCACAAGGGCCGTCGTGGAGCCCACGGCTCGCAGCGCGGACGCCGCGAGGCCGGCGAGGGTCAGCAGCGCTCCGGTCCCGGACGCCGTCCAGCGGGCTCGCCGGGCCGCCTGCGCCGGCTCATCGAGGTCACTCGTCTCGGAATCACTGCCTCCAGTCATGCGCGGGAGGGTAACGCGCGCGCCTGTGCGGCTGACTACATGCCTGGGGGGATGCATCGGTTTCGATGCATCCCCCCAGGGCGCCTGTGCAGAGGTTGGGCTCAGCCCTCGCCGACGCCCAGCTTCTCCAGGATCAGTTCCTTGACGCGGGCCGCGTCGGCCTGGCCGCGGGTGGCCTTCATGACCGCGCCGACCAGGGCGCCGGCGGCCTGGACCTTGCCGCCGCGGATCTTGTCGGCGATGCCCGGGTTGCCTGCGATGGCCTCGTCGACGGCGGCGGTCAGCGCGCCCTCGTCGGAGACGACCTTCAGACCGCGCTTGTCGACGACCTCGTCCGGGGTGCCTTCTCCCGCGAGGACGCCTTCGATGACCTGGCGGGCCAGCTTGTCGTTGAGGGAGCCCTCGGCCACCAGCGCGGTGACGCGGGCGACCTGCGCCGGAGTGAAGGGCAGGTCCTCAAGGGCCTTGCCCGACTCGTTGGCGCTGCGGGCCAGTTCGCCCATCCACCACTTGCGGGCGGACGCCGCGTCGGCGCCCTCCTCGATGGTGGCGACGATCAGGTCGATGGCACCGGCGTTGAGGATCGACTGCATGTCGTGGGCGCCGACGCCCCACTCCTCGCGCAGGCGGTTGCGGCGGGCCAGCGGCTGCTCGGGCAGACCGGCGCGCAGCTCCTCGACCCATTCACGGGACGGGGCGATGGGGACGAGGTCGGGCTCCGGGAAGTACCGGTAGTCCTCGGCCTCCTCCTTCACGCGGCCCGAGGTCGTGGACCCGGTGTCCTCGTGGAAGTGGCGGGTCTCCTGGATGATCGTGCCGCCGCTGTTGAGCACGGCTGCGTGCCGCTGGATCTCGAAGCGGGCCGCACGCTCCACGGAGCGCAGGGAGTTGACGTTCTTCGTCTCGCTCCGCGTGCCGAACTTCTCGCGGCCGTGCGGGCGCAGCGACAGGTTCACGTCGCAGCGCATCTGGCCCTGCTCCATGCGGGCCTCGGAGACGTCGAGCGCCTTGATGAGCTCGCGCAGCTCGGCGACGTACGCCTTGGCGACCTCGGGAGCGCGCTCGCCCGCACCCTCGATCGGCTTGGTGACGATCTCGATGAGCGGGATGCCCGCGCGGTTGTAGTCGAGGAGGGAGTGCGAGGCGCCGTGGATACGGCCGGTGGCGCCGCCGACGTGCAGCGACTTGCCGGTGTCCTCCTCCATGTGGGCGCGCTCGATCTCCACGCGGAAGACCTCGCCGTCCTCCAGCTGGACGTCCAGATAGCCGTTGAAGGCGATCGGCTCGTCGTACTGGGAGGTCTGGAAGTTCTTCGGCATGTCCGGATAGAAGTAGTTCTTCCGGGCGAAGCGGCACCACTCGGCGATCTCGCAGTGCAGCGCGAGGCCGATCTTGATGGCGGACTCGATGCCGATCGCGTTGACGACGGGGAGCGCGCCGGGCATGCCGAGGCAGGTCGGGCAGGTCTGCGAGTTGGGCTCGGCGCCCAGCTCGGTGGAACACCCGCAGAACATCTTGGTCTTGGTGCCGAGTTCGACATGGACTTCGAGGCCCATGACGGGGTCGTACGTCGCCAGGGCGTCCTCGTACGACACCAGTTCGTCGGTCGTGGTGGTCACGGTGAAAACTTCCCTCTCAGCCCAGCAGGACGTCGTCGTCGCCCAGGCGCTTGAGCTCCCGGTAGAGGATGGCGAGGCCGGTGACGATGGCGGCGGCGGACACGGCCGCGTCGATCAGCCGCAGCGTGTCGTTCTCGGAGCGGGCCTTCTTGGCCTGCTTGGCGACGCTGACGGCCCCGAACGCGGTGGTCGCGATGGACAGGTACGTACCGGACTTGGACTTCTTGAAGCCCTTGGCCTTCGACAGTGCGTTGCTCACAGCGACGGTGCCTCCTCGATCAGCGGGTGGCCCCACCTTTCCACGAAGGCGGCCTCGACGGCGGCGCCGACCTTGTACAGCCGCTCGTCCTTCATCGCGGGGGCGATGATCTGCAGGCCGACCGGGAGACCGTCCTCCTGCGCGAGACCGCAGGGCAGCGACATGGCGGAGTTGCCCGCCAGGTTGGTCGGGATGGTGCAGAGGTCCGCGAGGTACATCGCCATCGGGTCGTCGGCACGCTCGCCGATCGGGAAGGCGGTGGTCGGCGTCGTGGGCGACACGATCACGTCGACCTGCTCGAAGGCGTTCTCGAAGTCGCGCGTGATGAGCGTACGGACCTTCTGGGCGCTGCCGTAGTACGCGTCGTAGTAGCCGCTGGACAGGGCGTACGTGCCGAGCATGATGCGGCGCTTGACCTCGTCGCCGAAGCCCGCTTCGCGGGTGAGGGCGGTGACCTCCTCGGCGGAGTGCGCGCCGTCGTCGCCGACGCGCAGGCCGTAGCGCATGGCGTCGAAGCGGGCGAGGTTCGACGAACACTCGGACGGCGCGATCAGGTAGTACGCGGAGAGCGCCAGGTCGAAGGACGGGCAGTCCAGCTCGACGATCTCGGCGCCCAGCTCCTTGAGGAGGGCGACGGACTCGTTGAAGCGCTGGACGACTCCGGCCTGGTAGCCCTCGCCCGCGAACTGCTTGACGACGCCGACGCGCATCCCGGCGACCGAGCCGTTGCGCGCGGCCTCGACGACCGGCGGGACCGGGGCGTCGATGGAGGTCGAGTCGAGCGGGTCGTGCCCGGCGATGACCTCGTGGAGCAGGGCCGCGTCCAGGACCGTACGGGCGCAGGGCCCGCCCTGGTCGAGGGAGGACGAGAACGCCACCATGCCGTAGCGGGAGACGCCGCCGTACGTCGGCTTCACGCCGACCGTGCCGGTGACGGCCGCGGGCTGGCGGATGGAGCCGCCGGTGTCGGTGCCGATGGCGAGGGGGGCCTGGAAGGAGGCGAGCGCGGCGCTCGAACCGCCGCCCGAGCCGCCGGGGATCCTGGACAGGTCCCAGGGGTTGCCGGTCGGCCCGTACGCGCTGTTCTCGGTGCTGGACCCCATGGCGAACTCGTCCATGTTGGTCTTGCCGAGGATGACGACGTCGGCGGCCTTCAGCTTCTTGGTGACGGTCGCGTCGTACGGCGGGATCCAGCCTTCGAGGATCTTCGAACCGACGGTGGTCGGGATCCCCTCGGTGGTGAAGATGTCCTTGAGCGCGAGCGGGACGCCGGCCAGCGGGCCGAGCTTCTCGCCGTCGGCCCGCTTCCGGTCCACGGCTCGGGCCTGCGCGAGAGCGCCTTCCCGGTCCACGTGGAGGAAGGCGTGCACCTTCTCGTCGACGGCCTCGATACGGGCGAGGTGCGCCTCGGTGACCTCTACGGCGGTGAGTTCGCCTTCGGTGATCTTCTGGGCGATCTCGGCGGCGGTCAGCCTGATGATGTTGATGTTGGTGTCCGTCATGGTGATTAGTCCTCCCCCAGGATCTGCGGCACCTTGAAACGCTGCTGCTCCTGGGCCGGGGCGCCGGAGAGCGCCTGCTCGGGGGTGAGCGACGGACGGACCTCGTCCGCGCGCATGACGTTCGTCAGCGGCAGCGGGTGAGAGGTCGGCGGTACGTCTTGGTCGGCGACCTCGCTGACGCGGGCGACCGCGCCGATGATGTCGTCGAGCTGGCCGGCGAAGTGGTCGAGCTCTTCGCCCTTCAGCTCCAGACGCGCCAGCCGTGCGAGGTGGGCGACCTCCTCGCGCGTGATGCCAGGCATGCGGCGTTCCTCTGGGGTGGAGTGTGTGTGGTTTGGCCCAATCCTATGGGGCCGGGGGTGGTGCCTGCGCCCGGGTTTCTTCCGGGGGCTTTGCCCACCCACGCCCGCCCGTGACCCTCACCTGACAAGTGGGGCTCTCCTGTGGGGGTTCCGCGCCGTCGGCGGCCGTCTGTACGGGGGGCGCGCCATCGTTCATGAGCTGCGGGCCGCATGGGGCTGGGCGCGCAGTTCCCCGCGCCCCTGACGGTCCCGCTCCTCTACGGGCGGGCGCCGACAGCGCTCAGCCCCCACGGCAGGGGTTCACTTGTCGACGAACCGTCCCGGGCGGTGCGCGGGCGGGAGAACCAAGCGGCAACCCCCACCGGCCCGCAGGCTACTCCGCGGCCGGCAGGGCGGCCCGAGGCCGCTGCCACCCCCGCGACCCCCGCGCGAGCAGCCACGCCGTGGTGTCCTCCGGCGGCATCGCGGCGGCGACCAGCCACCCCTGCACCGCGTCACACCCCAGGTCCCGCAACCGCTCCCACGTCTCGTCGTCCTCCACGCCCTCGGCGACGACGAGCAGTCCGAGGGAGTGCGCGAGGTCGATGGTGCAGCGCACGATCTCCGCGTCCTCGTTGTCCACGGCGAGCTTCGCGACGAAGGAACGGTCGATCTTCAGCTCGCTGACCGGCAGCCGGCGCAGATGGACGAGCGAGGAGTACCCCGTACCGAAGTCGTCCAGCGACATCTTCACGCCGTGTCCGGTCAGCCCGGCCAGGGTGTCCGCGGCCCGCTGCGGATCCTCGAGGAGCACATGCTCCGTTATCTCCAGCTGGAGCGACCCGGCGGGAACCCCGTGCCGGGCGAGCCGCGCGGCGACCGACCCGGCGAACCCGGGAGTGTGGACGTCGCGCGGTGAGACGTTCACCGCGACCGGCACGTGCAGGCCCTGCGCCCGCCACCGCGCGACCTGCGCGAGCGCGGTCTCCAGGACGTACTCGGTGAGGTGCGGCATCAGCCCGGAGGACTCGGCGATGGCTATGAACTCGTCCGGCGCCACCCTCCCCCGCTCGGGGTGCACCCACCGTACGAGTGCCTCAAGTCCCGCCACCTGCCCGTCGAACCGGACCTTGGGCTGGTAGTGCAGCTCGACATCACCGGCGTCCAGGGCCCTGCGCAGATCCCCGAGCAGCCCCAGCCGGTCCGGGGTGTTCGAGTCCCGCTTGGACTCGTACACCTCCACACCCGTCCGGTCCCGCTTCGCCTGGTACATCGCGACGTCCGCCCGCCGGAGCAGGCCCTCGGCGTCGAGCGCGTGGTCGGGGAAGACGGCGAGCCCGGCGCTGGCCTCCAGGACGAGCGAGAGCCCGTCGAGGTCGAGCGAGGAACCGAGCGCCGCGACGAGATTGCGGGCGACCCGGGTGGCCGACGTCGTGGAGTCGGCGATCGGCAGTAACACGGCGAACTCGTCGCCGCCCAGCCGCGCGGCCTCCGCCCCGCGCGGCAGGTTGAGCCGCAGCCGATCGGCTATCTGAAGGAGCAGCCGGTCCCCGGCGAGATGCCCCAACGTGTCATTCACCGAACGGAAACGGTCCAGGTCGATCAGCATCAGGGCAGACCGCGCACCGATGCGTTCGGCATCGTCCAGAGCCGTCCACGTACGTTCAAGCAGCCACTGCCGGTTGGGCAGCCCGGTCAGCGGGTCGCGCAGTTGCTCCTCGGCCCGCGCGCGGGCTATCCACAGCGTGGAGTCGAGAGCGATCAGCGGGATCGAGAACAGCGGCAGCAGCATCGGCTGCGCGGTCGCGACCACACAGATCAGCGGCGTGATGCCGAGCAGCGCGACGGCGACGAGCCCCTGTCTGACCAGGGCCGTGCGGGCGACGGTCGGCAGACCGCCGGTGCGCGGCGCGTGGACGTACCAGAGCAGAGTGCGGGTGGCCGCGAGATACGCGGCGGCGACCAGGACCACTTCGGGTACGGCGGAGACGGTCCAGGTCTCCGGATTCCAGGGCGTCTCGACGGACGGGAACCGTCCCCACGCGGCCAGGACCAGCGCCCCGGCGCCGATGCCGAGGATGTCGACCGCGCCGTGCAGTATGCCCTGGCGCCAGCGGTTGCGGCGCGCGATACCGACCAGGAGGACGACGGTCAGGCTGACCATTCCGGCGGGCACCCAGCCGTACAGCAGCAGGACCGCGAGGGTGAGGGCGGCGCCGGAGCCCGTGCCGCCCCACCAGCGAGAACGGCCGAGGGCGACCAGGTGGCCGACGATGACGCCGGTCAGCAGCGCGAGCGACCAGCCGACGGCGCCGGAGGGGAAGAGCGCGTGGTCCCCGCTGAACGCCCGGTAGAAACCGGCACCGAGGACGAACCCGGCCACCGCGACGACCGCCGTCGGCAGCGCGGGCCAGGATATGGGCCGTTCGGGCTCGTGGCCCGCCATGCCGGGGCCGGGGGCGAGACCGCCGACACCCACACCGCGGGCGGCCGTGCGGGGCGCGGCACCGGGGTGCTCCGAGGTCCGCGCCGTCCCGCGGGCTGCGCCAAGCCATGCGCCGGCCATCCGGCGCAGGCGCAGCCGTGAGTCAGGGGCGGCGCTCTCGGTCGGTTCCATTCCCGTCCCTCTCACAGCCGGCGGTGCCCACGCCACGCGACCCGAGCCCGAAGACAACTGGCCACGGACGCCGCGTCTCAAAACCATTCCCCGCACTCCCGAGGAGCAGGGGATGCCCCAACCGCAGCTGGGCACGGCAGGCGCACACCTCAACAGTAGGCCGCAGAAGGCTTCCACGGGCAGCGGTCGTCCACGGTTGCCCGAATGCGACCCGGCCACCCGTATGCATCTGATATGCGCCGAACGGGTGGCCTTCAACCGCTACTCCTCGGTCGGAAGCTCGATCGGAAGCGCGGCTTCCGCTGCCGCCTCCGGCCCCTGTTCGAGCAGGACAGCGAAGCCGTCCTCGTTCAGAACCGGAACCTTCAGCTGCATGGCCTTGTCGTACTTGGAACCGGGATTGTCTCCCACTACGACGAAAGCTGTCTTCTTCGAAACAGAACCGGTCACTTTCGCTCCCCGGCTCTGCAGGGCCTCTTTCGCGCCATCCCGCGTGTGGTGTTCGAGCGTTCCGGTGACGACAACGGTGAGCCCGTCGAGCGGACGAGGCCCTTCGTCCTCGCCGGAACCCTCCTCCTCCAGGCGGACGCCGGCGGCCTTCCACTTGCGGATGATCTCGCGGTGCCAGTCCTCCGCGAACCACTGCTTGAGGGAGGCGGCGATGATCGCGCCGACGCCCTCGGTGGCGGCGAGCTCCTCCTCGGTGGCCTCCTCGATCCGGTCGATCGAGCGGAACTCGCGGGCCAGTGCCTCGGCCGCGACCGGCCCGACATGACGGATCGACAGACCGGTGAGGACGCGGGCGAGCGGGCGCTCCTTGGCCGCCGCGATGGTGTCCAGCATGGCGATCGCGTTCTTCTTCGGCTCGCCCTGCTGGTTGGCGAAGACCGTGGCGATCTTCTCCTCGCCCGTCTTCGGGTCGCGCTTGGGCAGTCCGCTGTCCTGGTCGAGGACGTACGCCTTGATGGGCAGCAGTCGCTCGATGGTCAGGTCGAAGAGGTCGCCCTCGTCCACGAGCGGTGGCTCGGCCGGCTCCAGCGGCTTGGTGAGGGCCGCAGCGGCGACGTACCCGAAGTGCTCGATGTCCAGCGCCTTGCGGCCCGCCAGATAGAAGAGCCGCTCCCTCAACTGGGCCGGGCAGGTACGGGCGTTCGGGCACCGGAGGTCGATGTCGCCCTCCTTCATGGGCCGCAGGGCCGTACCGCACTCGGGGCACTGAGCGGGCATCACGAACTCCCGCTCGCTGCCGTCGCGCAGATCGGCCACAGGACCGAGGATCTCGGGGATGACGTCACCGGCCTTGCGCAGCACCACCGTGTCCCCGATGAGGACGCCCTTGGCCTTCACGACCTCCTGGTTGTGCAGGGTCGCGAACTCGACCTCGGAGCCGGCCACCGTGACCGGCTCGACCTGCGCGTACGGCGTGACGCGGCCCGTGCGGCCCACACCCACCCGGATGTTGATCAGCTTGGTGTTGACCTCCTCGGGCGCGTACTTCCAGGCGATCGCCCAGCGCGGCGCCCGCGAGGTGGAGCCGAGGCGGCCCTGGAGCGGGATCTCGTCGAGCTTGACGACCACTCCGTCGATCTCGTGCTCCACGGAGTGGCGGTTCTCCCCGTAGAACGCGATGAACTCCCGTACGCCGTCGAGGTCGTCGACCACCTTGGCGTACTGGGTGGTCGGCAGGCCCCACTCGCGCAGCAGGTCGTACGCCTGGGAGAGGCGATCGATGTCGAAGCCCTCGCGGGCGCCGATGCCGTGCACGACCATGTGCAGCGGGCGGGTCGCGGTGACGCGGGGGTCCTTCTGCCTCAGCGAACCCGCCGCCGCGTTGCGGGGGTTGGCGAAGGGCTTGTCGCCGCCCTCCACCAGGCGGGCGTTGAGCTCCTCGAACTTCTCCATCGGGAAGTAGACCTCGCCGCGGATCTCCACGAGGTCCGGGACGCGGTCGCCCTTGAGACGGTCCGGGATCTCCGCGATCGTGCGGACGTTGGGCGTGATGTCCTCGCCCGTGCGGCCGTCGCCGCGGGTCGCCGCGCGCGTGAGGCGGCCGTGCTCGTACGTGAGGTTGACCGCGAGGCCGTCGACCTTCAGCTCGCACAGGAGGTGGTAGTCGGAGGTGCCCACGTCTCTCGCGACGCGCTCCGCCCAGGCCGCGAGCTCCAGGTCGTCGAAGGCGTTGTCGAGCGAGAGCATGCGTTCGCGGTGCTGGACCGAGGTGAACTCGGTCTCGTACGCGCCCGCGACCTTCTGGGTCGGGGAGTCGGGGGTGCGCAGCTCGGGGTACTCCTCCTCCACCGCCTCCAGTGAGCGCAGGAGCTTGTCGAACTCCGCGTCGCTGACGACCGGTTGGTCCTTCACGTAGTACCGGAAGCGGTGCTCCTCGATCTGCTCGGCGAGCAGCGCGTGCTTCTCCCGCGCCTCGGCGGGTACCGATGTGGGCTCTGCGTGCTTTTCGCCGGCCACCGTGTTGTCCTCCCGTTACTCAGGGTTGTCCGCGAGTGATCTCGCCGCCCGGGCGCAATGGGCGAGTGCCTTGCGCGCATGGTCGGGGGAAGCCCCCGCCAGCCCGCACGACGGAGTGACCGTGACCGCCTCCGCGAGAAGCCCCGGATGCAGCCCCAGCCTGCGCCACAGCGTCCTGACACCCATGACGCTACCGGCAGGGTCTGACATTGCGCCGTCCACGCTGGGGACGACACCGGCGAAGAGCTGCGTCCCGCCCTCCACTGCTTCCCCGATCACATCGTCGTCACGCTCGGTGAGGAGCGAGAAGTCGAAGGAGATCGCCGCGACGCCCGTTCTGCGCAGGAGCGCGAACGGCACGTCGGGCGCGCACGAGTGCACCACGACCGGCCCGCTGCTGTGAACCCCGATGACGTCCCGCAGGGTGGCCTCGATCAGCTGCCGGTCGACGGCACGGTGGGTCCGGTAGCCGCTCGCGCTCTTCACGTGCCCGCGCAGTACGGCGATGAGGGACGGCTCGTCGAGCTGGAGGACGAGCTGTGCTCCCGGAATGCGCCGCTGCACCTCTTCGAGGTGGACGCGCAGCCCTTCGGCGAGCGAACCGGCGAGGTCCCGGCAGGCCCCGAGGTCGGACAGCGCCACCTCGCCGTTCCTCAACTCCAGTGCGGCGGCCAGCGTCCAGGGCCCCACCGCCTGCACCTTCAGCGGCCCCTCGTACCCCTGGGTGAACTCCTCGATCGCGTCGAGGTCCTCCCCCAGCCACGACCTCGCCCTCTTGGTGTCCCTCCCCGGCCTGTCCCCGAGCCGCCATCCGCTGGGCTCCACGCGCGCGAACAGCTCGACGAGCATCCCGGCGGTCCGCCCGATCATGTCCGCGCCGGGTCCCCGCGCGGGCAGCTCGGGCAGAAACGGGAAGTCCTCGAAGGACCCGACCACCGTCTTGGCCGCCTCGCGGGCATCCCCGCCCGGCATTGACCCGACCCCGGTCGCGGGCCCGAACCTGAACTTGCTGTTTTCGCTCACTCCGGAAGCGTACGGAATGCTTCTCGGGAGGTCAGCGTCCCGGTCGCACCGTCAGGTCGTTGACCTCCGCGTCGTGCGGCAGGTCGAGGGCCATGAGGATCGTCGTCGCGACGGACTCGGGGTCGATCCACTTCGACGCGTCGTACTCCTTGCCCTCCTGCTGGTGGACCTTGGCCTGCATGGGGCTGGCGGTGCGGCCGGGGTAGACGGAGGTGACGCGGACGCCGTTGCCGTGCTCCTCGTGGCGCAGGGAGTCCGCGAGGGCTTTGAGGCCGTGCTTGGAGGCCGCGTACGCGGACCAGTCGGCGTGGGCGTTGAGGCCGGCGCCGGAGTTGACGAACAGCACGTGGCCCTGGGCGACGCGGAGTTGGGGCAGGAAGTGGCGGGTCAGCTCGGCGGGGGCGATCAGGTTGACGTTGAGCTGGTGGCGCCAGGACTTGGGGGTCAGCTCGCCGACCGGGCCGAGGTCGACCACGCCCGCGATGTGCAGGAGTGAGTCGATCCGGTCGGGCAGCGTCTGGTGCGAGAACGCCCAGGAGAGCTTGTCCGGGTCCGCAAGGTCGCCGACGAGCGTCATCGCTCCCGGGTACGCCGCGGCGAGCTCCTTCGCGCGGCCCGCGTCGCGCGCGTGCAGCACGATGTCGTCCCCGCGCGCGTGGAGGCGGCGGGCGACCGCCGCGCCGATGCCGGAGCCCGCCCCGGTGATCACATGTGTAGCCATGCCCGCCATGCTCGCATCACTGCTGGCCCTGGCTCTCTTCGAGGTAGGCCAGGGCCCCCACCGGCTCCTCCGCGAAGAACACCAGCTCAGTGAGAGGCAGCGGCAGGAATCCCTCGTCCTCCATGCGCCGGAACTGCTCCTTGAGGCCGTCGTAGAAGCCCGCCGTGTTGAGCAGCACCACCGGCTTCTGGGTCTTCCCGTGCTTCTTCAGTTCCAGGATCTCGGTCGCCTCGTCGAGCGTCCCCGTTCCCCCGACCATGATCACCACCGCGTCGGCCTTCTCCAGGAGCAGCGCCTTGCGCTCGGCGAGGTCACCCGCGATGACCATCTCGTCGGCGTTCGGACGGACCTTGGCCGCCAGGAAGTCCACGGAGACGCCAAGGAGGCGTCCGCCCGTCTCCTGCACACCGTCGGCGACCACCTTCATGAGACCGACGTCGGAACCGCCCCACACCAGGGTGTGACCGCCCTTGCCGAGCAGTTCCGCGAACTCCCGCGCGGGGCGCGTGTAGCGGTCGTCGAGGTCGGCGGCGGAGAGGAAGACGCAGATATTCATGCGTCCACGGTACGGGGGAAGAACTCCGGGCCCGCCGGTGCTTCCCAGGTATGGCTGAAGGACACACGATCACCATCGAGCAGGGCACGCAACGCGTACGCGTCGTGCACGGCGACCAGATCCTGGCGGAGAGCGACCGCCCCCTGTTGCTGCGCGAGACCGGCTGTCCCGTGCGCTACTACCTGCCCCCGGAGGATGTCCGCCTCGACCTGCTGGCGGCTTCCGAGACCCACACGTACTGCCCGTTCAAGGGCACCGCGTCGTACTGGTCACTCCCCGACGCGGCCGACCTGGTCTGGGCGTACCCCGACCCCAAGACCGAAGTCACCCAGATCAAGGACCACCTGTGCTTCTACGAAGTGGAAGTGGTGTGACCAGGGACCACCGTTAGACGGACGCCGTCGCGCGCGTGGTCGTCGCGATCGTCGCGGAGCCCACCACGCGCGTGCCGTCGTACAAGACGACCGCCTGGCCCGGGGCGACCCCGCGGACCGGCTCGGTGAAGGCGACCTCCAGGGTGCCGTCGACGAGCTCCGCCGTGACCGTCGTCTCGCCGCCGTGGGCGCGGAGTTGGGCGGTGTAGGTGCCGGGGCCGGAGGGGGCCGAGCCGCACCAGCGGGGCTTGATCGCGGTCAGGCCGTTGACGTCCAGGGCGGCCGCCGGGCCGACCGTGACCGTGTTGTCGACCGGTGAGATGTCCAGGACGTAGCGCGGCTTGCCGTCGTCGGCCGGGGTGCCGATGCGAAGCCCCTTGCGCTGGCCGATCGTGTAGCCGTACGCGCCCTCGTGGGTGCCCAGCTTGGTGCCGGACTCGTCGACGATGTCGCCCTCGGCCTTGCCGAGACGGTTCGCCAGGAAGCCCTGGGTGTCGCCGTCGGCGATGAAGCAGATGTCGTGGGAGTCCGGCTTCTTGGCGACGGCGAGGCCCCGGCGCTCGGCCTCCGCGCGGATCTCGTCCTTCGTGGTGACCGTGTCGCCGAGCGGGAACAGGGCGTGCGCGAGCTGGCGGTCGTCGAGGACACCGAGGACGTACGACTGGTCCTTGGCCATGTCGGAGGCGCGGTGCAGCTCGCGTGTGCCGTCCGCACGGACGATCACCTGTGCGTAGTGGCCCGTGCAGACCGCGTCGAAGCCGAGCGCGAGCGCCTTGTCGAGCAGCGCGGCGAACTTGATCTTCTCGTTGCAGCGCAGGCACGGGTTCGGGGTGCGCCCCGCCTCGTACTCGGCGACGAAGTCCTCGACCACGTCCTCGCGGAAGCGCTCGGCGAGGTCCCACACGTAGAAGGGGATGCCGATGACGTCGGCCGCGCGGCGGGCGTCGCGCGAGTCCTCGATGGTGCAACAGCCGCGCGCGCCCGTGCGGAACGATTGCGGGTTGGCGGAGAGCGCGAGGTGCACGCCCGTCACGTCGTGGCCGGCTTCCGCCGCTCGGGCGGCGGCTACGGCGGAGTCCACGCCACCCGACATGGCGGCGAGTACGCGAAGGGGACGGGGGCGCTGCGAGGTCTCAGTCATAACCCCTCCAGGGTACGGGGCCCCGGGAACCGAAGCCCGCGAGTATCCGTTGAAGATCGCATGGGGGAGAAAAAGACGGACACCGAGGCCCGGACGAAGGGCCGCAGGGCCAAGGACGACGACCGGCGGGTCGGGCGCCGGGCGCTGATCATGGGCGGGGCGGCGGCCGCCGTGGGCAGTGCCGTGCTGGCGCGGGACGAGCTCGCGCGCCTGTGGTGGCGGCTGCCTAGCGTGGAGAAGCCGCGCAAGGAGGGCGAGGTCGACTTCACGGGCGCCCAGTGGGTGGCCGCGTCGTCGGCGAACTGGCGGCTGGCGGACCGGCCCGACGACTACGGGATAGACCGGGTGATCATCCACGTCACCCAGGGCAGCTTCGACAGCGCGGTGAAGGTCTTCCAGGACCCGGGTCACGGCGCGGCCGCGCACTACATCGTCGGCCAGGACGGCCGCATCACACAGATGATCCGCGAGCTGGACGTGGCGTACCACGCGGGAAACCGGGAGTACAACGAACGGAGCGTCGGCATCGAGCACGAGGGCTTCGTGGACCGTCCGCAGGATTTCACGGACGCCATGTACGAGGCTTCGGCGCGGCTGACGGCCCGGATATGCGGGCGGTACGACATCCCCGTCGACCGGGAGCACATCATCGGGCATGTCGAGGTGCCGGGAACCGATCACACGGATCCAGGGCCGCACTGGGACTGGGACCGGTACATACCGCTCGTACGGCAGGCGCTGTCCGCCCAGGAGCAGACGCAGGCGGCCGGGACGCCCACCGGCTGAGTCCTGCCGCCTGAGTCCCGTCGCCCGAGTCCGGTCGGCCGGGGCCCGCTAGCTGAGTCCCGCCGTACGCGCCCGTTCCACCGCAGGACCGATCGCGCGGGCCACCGCCTCGACGTCCGTCTCCGTGGAGGTGTGGCCGAGCGAGAAGCGGAGGGTGCCGCGGGCCAGGTCGGGGTCGGTTCCGGTGGCCAGAAGGACATGGCTGGGCTGGGCCACCCCCGCCGTGCACGCGGAGCCGGTGGAGCACTCGATGCCCTGCGCGTCCAGGAGGAGGAGCAGGGAGTCGCCTTCGCAGCCGGGGAACGTGAAGTGCGCGTTGGCCGGCAGCCGCCCCCCGTCGGCAGGGTCGCCGCCGAGGATCGCGTCGGGCACGGCCTTGCGCACGGCCTCGACGAGCTCGTCGCGCAGGCCGCCGATCTCCCGCGCGAACCACTCGCGCTGCTCGGCGGCGAGCCGCCCGGCGACGGCGAACGACGCGATCGCGGGCACGTCGAGCGTGCCGGAGCGGACGTGGCGTTCCTGGCCGCCGCCGTGCAGGACGGGTACGGGGCTGTACTCCCGGCCGAGGAGCAGCGCGCCGATGCCGTACGGGCCGCCGATCTTGTGGCCGGAGACGGTCATCGCGGCGAGGCCCGAGGCGCCGAAGTCGACGGGGACCTGGCCGAAGGCCTGCACGGCGTCGGCGTGCAGCGGGATGCCGAACTCGGCGGCGGCGTCGGCCAGTTCATGGACCGGCATCACGGTCCCGATCTCGTTGTTGGCCCACATCACCGTGGCGAGGGCGACGTCGTCGGGGTTGCGGGCGATGGCCTCGCGCAGGGCGTCCGGGTGGACACGGCCGTACGGGTCCACCGGGAGGTACTCGACGGTGGCGCCCTCGTGTTCGCCGAGCCAGTGGACGGCGTCGAGGACGGCGTGGTGTTCGACGGGGCTCGCGAGGATGCGGGTGCGGGCGGGGTCGGCGTCGCGGCGGGCCCAGTACAGGCCCTTCACCGCGAGGTTGTCGGCCTCGGTGCCGCCGGAGGTGAAGACCACCTCGCTGGGGCGTGCGGCGAGGGCGTCCGCCAGGGTTTCACGGGCTTCCTCGACGGTACGCCTGGCTCGGCGGCCGGCGGCGTGGAGGGAGGAGGCGTTGCCCGTGACGCTCAGCTGGGCGGTCAGAGCCTCTACCGCCTCAGGGAGCATCGGGGTGGTCGCGGCGTGGTCGAGGTAAGCCATGGTGGGCCCGATTCTACGGGCCTCTTCTCAACTGCCTCGGCCCCCACCCGGGGGTGGGCCTTGCTCCGGCCGTCACCCGGGGGGCGTGGCGTGTCCTAGAAGCTCCAGGACACCGTGCTGTCGAACTGCATGAGCGTCACCAGCACGACCAGGTCGGCGACGCCCAGGCCGAGGCCCAGGAACGCGCGGCCCTTGCGGGCCGTGCCGCGGTAGAGGGCGGCGCAGGCGAGGACGATGGCCGTGGGGCCCAGAAGGAGGTTGAGGACCAGGAGGCCGAGGAGGCCGAGGATGAAGGAGGCGACGGCCATGCCGTCGGCGTCCCGTCCGGCGGTCCTGCGGGTCGGCGCGGGCGTGCGCTCGGCGCCCTCAGTACGTGCGGTGAGTTCGGTGAGTTCCATGGTGTGAGTCCGCTCCCAACAGTTGAGTTGGTGGAGGTGTGGCGCGGTCAGTTGGTGGAGGTGAGGCGTCGGCGGGCGTTCCGCTCGCGTACCGCGAAGACGGCCAGCCAGATGCCGATGACGACGGCGGCGACGAGGCTGACGGGCAGCGGCGCGTGGGCCACGGAGCCCATGACGACACCCATCAGCAGGAGGGCGGCTACGAGGAAGAGCATGAGATGCCTCTCGTGGAAGTCTCGAAGTCAGTGAACGGTTGTAGTAACACTTGTTCACTGACTCCAGAGTCTAGCGCGCTGCCCGGCTTTCCAATTACAGAGAACAGTTGTTAACTGCATGGCATGAGTCACACCCTCGGCATCCGACAGGCCCAGAAGCAGAAGACCCGACAGGCCATCCTGGACGCGGCGTTGGGACTGCTGGAGGAGCAGAGCCTGAGCAGCCTGGGTCTGCGCGAGGTCACCCGTGCCGTCGGTGTCGCTCCGACCGCCTTCTACCGGCACTTCCGCTCGACGGCGGATCTCGGTGTGGCGCTGGTCGAGGAGGCGCTGGGCAGCCTGCACCCGATGATCGGGGACACCGTGTCCGCGGCCGGCGACAGCGACGAACGCATCACGCGTGCCGTCGATCTGATCGCCCACCACGTGGCGACCCACCCCGCGCACGTCCGCTTCATCGCGCGTGAGCGGCACAGCGGCGTCCAGCCGGTGCGGGAGGAGATCCGCGAGCAACTGGCCCAGTTCGCCGAGGAGGTGAAGACCGAGCTGGCCAAGCAGCCCGAGTCGCAAGGGTGGAGCGACGACGACCTGCTGATGCTCGCGGGCCTGTACGTCGACCAGATGCTGATGACGGCGTCGCTCTTCCTGGAAGCGCTGGAGGCCTCCGAGGAGGAGCAGGACCGGGTGGCCCGCGTCGCGAGCCGCCAGATGCGGCTGATCAGTATCGGCCGCCGCAACTGGCTGGGGTGACGCCCCCGTTCACCGAGCACGTCACCCCACAAAGCCGTTGACCGCCGGCCTTCGAGCGAAAGCGGCGGGAACAGTCAGCCCGCCTGCTGCGCCTGACCGCCCTGACCGCCACCGAAGCCGCCACAGCCACCGCCGCCGGCCCCACCGCTCGGCATTCCGGACGGCCTGCCCGAGCGGGCCGCGCCCGAGGGCATCCCGGAGGGCGCACCGGAAGGCCTGGCGGACCCCGCGGCACCGCTGGGCCGCCCGGACGGGCCTCCGCTGGGCATGCCCGACGGCCTGGCGCATTCGGTCTGGTCGGTGCTGCCGCTGTCGGAGGACGACGAGTCGCCAGAGCCACAGGCCGCGAGCAGCGGCGCGAGTGCGAGCAGTGCGACGGCGGGGACGAGTCGTACGCGACGGTTCATGAGTCTTACTCCCAGTCAAGTCCCGGGCCCGGTTTATGAATGCCGGATGAGTACGGGATGAGTGGGGGCAAGAGCACCAGACGCAGGTAGGGCCGCGCTGTGCCGAAGCTGTGGCTAGCTGTGGATCACCGCCTCCGGCGGGGGACGCGTTCACCCTCGTACAACGCGCTGATGGCGGCCGCCGTCCCGGCCAGTTCCTCCCGTACCTCCGGCGGCGTGAGCACCTCCACCGCGTCCCCGAAGGCCAGTAGCGTGCGCGCTTCGCGGACGAAGCCGTACGACAGTTGGGCGGTCACCCACGCGCTCTCACCGTCGTCCTCCGGCCGGGCCCTGAGCGAGGCGGCGTTGAGGCGGAGGAACAGGTCGAGGCGGGAGCGCTGTACCCGAACTGTGACATCGAGACCGCCGGGCCGCTCCTCCACCCGGCGCCGCAACACCTCCCAGACGTCGACGAGTTCGACGCCCGGCCGCCGCCGCACCGGATCGGGCAGGAGCGTGGCCGAACGCACCCGGTCGACCCGGAACAGCCGCGGCGTGCCGCGCCGGTCGGCGACCAGGTACCAGACGCCCGCCTTGGAGACGAGCCCGTACGGGTCGACGGTGTACGTGCTCGGCTCGGCGGCCCCGCTGTGGCGGTAGCGCAGCCGCAGCCGGCGGTCGGCGAAGACGGCGTCCTGCAACACGTCCAGATCGACGGCCGGTCGGGGCCCGCCCTTCCAGCGCGTGGCGTCGACCAGGACGCGGCGGCCGGCGGCCTCGGCGGCCGGCCGGTGCGGGGCGGGCAGCGCGGCCATCACCTTGCGCAGCGCGGAGCCGAGCGCCGCGTCCAGACCGAGCGCGGCGTGCGCGCCCTGGGCGGCCAGGATGAAGAGCGCGCGGGACTCGTCCGCGGTCAGCCCCGTGACGTCCGTACGGAATCCGGCGAGCAGTTCGATGCCGCCGTGCCGACCGCGCTCGGCGTACACCGGGACGCCGGAGGCGGACAGCGCCTCCACGTCCCGGTAGATGGTGCGCACCGACACCTCGAGCCGGTCGGCGAGTTCGGGCGCGGGAACGCGGCCGCGGGTCTGGAGCAGCAGCAGGATCGAGAGCAGCCGGTCGGACTTCACACGCCCAAGGATCGCGTACGAGGGGATCGGCGACCGCGAGCCCTGTCCAGGTGACCGGGAGTTCAGCCGATCCGCGCCCGCGCGAGCTGCCGGGACTGCGCGACCAGCCGGTCCGCGCTGTCCCACACCTCGGCGTCCTCCTCCAGGAAGCCGCCGGCGAGGTTGCGGGTGGTGATCGACACCCGGAGCGGGCCGGGCGCTGGGCGGGCGCGGACGTGCACCGTCAGTTCGACGGTCGGCACCCAGCCGGACAGGCCGAGTTCGAAGGCGGTCGGCGGCAGCGCGTCGACCGCGAGGAGCAGCGAGAGGGGGTCCGCGTCGCGTCCGTCGGCGAGACCGAACCAGGCCCTCATCTCGCCCTTCCCGGAGGGCGATCCGAGCGCCCAGCCCAGGGTCGACGGGTCGAGCTTGAGCATCAGCCGGTCGGCGATCGCCGAGCTGCCGGGTACCGGCGCGGGTGCGTCCTGAGGGCCGAAGCACTGGTCCATGGGCGGGATCGCGGGCGGTTTCGCCGTCGTACGGACGTCCTCGGGGAGCGTGTCGAGATCGCCGTACGAGGCGAGGACACGGATCCGTTCGACCTCGCGGCCCTCGTCGTCGTACTGGAAGAGGGACGCCTGGCCGGTGGAGAGGGTCCGGCCGGTGCGTACGACGTCCGTGCGGACGACCGCGGGTCCCGGCCGGGAGGCGGTCAGGTAGTGCGCGGAGATCGTGAACGGGTCGGTGTGCGGCAGGGCGTCCGCGAGGGCGCGGCCCAGGACGGCAAGGAGGTAACCGCCGTTGACCGCGCTGATGATCGTCCACCCGGCGGACAGGTCGATGTCGTAGACGCCGGGTTCGCGCAGGGTGACCGCCGTGTCGCGGTCGAACTCGCTGTCGCCGATCGTGGCCCGCAGGGCTCCTGCCGAAGCTGCTTCTGACATGCCTGAACGGTACAACAGGTAATTACTAAGCGGTAGCTTTTACTGTTTCGGGCCCGTGAAGTCCATCGGCGCGTTCACGGCGTCTCCGGTTCGGTCGCCGTCGAGCGGCGGTGCCAGGCGCGCGGCGCCCGCCAGTGGAACCGCATCGCGAGCAGCCGCAGCACGAAGGCCGTGACGACCGCGAGCCCGCTGGTGAACGTGGTGAGCATGTCGTAGCGGATGCACACGACGACCATCGCGGCGCCGACCATCGCCGGTACCGCGTACAGGTCGCGGTCCCAACGAAGCAGTGAGGGCACCTCGTTGGCGAGGACGTCGCGCAGCACGCCGCCGCCGACCGCGGTGGCGAGGCCGAGGGCCGCCGACTGGGTCAGGCCGAGCCCGTACTCGTACGCCTTCATCGTGCCGGCGACGCAGAAGAGGCCGAGCCCGGCCGCGTCGAAGACGTTGACGGCGACCTGGGTCCGCTCCACCTCGGGGTGGAGGAAGAAGACGAGCAGGGCGGCGAGCAGCGGGGTGCTGAAGTAGCCGAGGTCGGTGAACGCGGCCGGCGGGACGGCCCCGATGACCACGTCCCGGAACAGCCCTCCGCCCAGCGCGGTGACCTCGGCGAGTACGGCGATGCCGAAGACGTCGAAGTTCTTGCGGACGGCCAGCAGGGCGCCGGAGATCGCGAAGACGAAGATCCCCACGAGGTCGAGGACATGCTGGACGGAGGGGGTGAACAGTTCCTGGAGCACCCGACATTTTTACCTACGCCGACGGGAGAGCGCGCATGCGCTCTCCCGTCGCTGGTCGTTCGGCCCGGCCCCGCGCCTACGGGGCGCTGCCGGAGCCGCTCAGTCCTTGGACGGGACGTCCTCGGGAGCGGTCTCGGCCGGAGCCTCGGCCTCAGCCGGCGTCTCCGCCGACACCTCGGCCGGAGCCTCCCCCGAAACCTCGGCGGCATCCACCGCGGGCACCAGGTCGACCGTCTCCAGGGCCACCTTCGCCGCCGACAGCAGCACCGTGTCCTGCGGCGCCTGATCGTCCGCGTTCTCCGGGTGGTGGCAGGCCACCTGCTGGCCGGGCTTCAGCTCCAGGAGCGGCGGCTCGGCCGTCGTGCAGATCGCCGTGGCCTTCCAGCAGCGGGTGTGGAAGCGGCAGCCGCTGGGCGGCGAGATCGGCGAGGGCACGTCGCCCTTGAGCAGGATGCGGTCGCTCTTGGCGCCCCGGCGCTTGGGGTCCGGGACCGGCACCGCGGACATCAGGGCCTTGGTGTACGGGTGCATCGGCGCCTCGTACAGCGAGGTGCGGTCGGCGAGTTCGACGATCTTGCCGAGGTACATCACCGCGATGCGGTCCGAGACATGGCGTACGACGGAGAGGTCGTGCGCGATGATCACGTACGTCAGGCCCAGTTCGGACTGCAGGTCGTCCATCAGGTTCACGACCTGCGCCTGGATCGACACGTCGAGCGCGGAGACCGGCTCGTCCGCCACGACCAGCTTCGGCTTCAGGGCGAGCGCGCGGGCGATGCCGATGCGCTGGCGCTGGCCGCCGGAGAACTCGTGCGGGTAGCGGTTGAAGTGCTCGGGGCTCAGGCCCACCAGCTCGAGAAGGCGCTGGACCTCCTTCTTCACACCGCCCTCGGGCTCGACGCCCTGGAGCCGGAAGGGCGCCGAGACGATCGAGCCGATGGTGTGCCGCGGGTTCAGCGAACCGTACGGGTCCTGGAAGATCATCTGGATGTCCCGGCGCAGCGGGCGCATCTTGCCCGCGCCGAGCCGGGTGATGTCCTGGCCCTCGAACTCGATGGTGCCGCCGGTCGGGTCCTGGAGGCGGGTGATGACCCGGCCCATGGTCGACTTGCCGCAGCCGGACTCGCCGACCACGCCCAGCGTCTCGCCCTTGCGCACCTCGAAGTCGATGCCGTCGACCGCCTTGACGGCCGCGACCTGGCGCTGGAGGACGCCCTTCCGGATGGGGAAGTGCTTCTTCAGCCCCTGGACCCTGAGCAGCACCTCGCGGTCGTCGGGGGCCGTTGCCTGCTGCGGGATCACCGCCGCTTCGGTGGCGTCGCTCTTCTTCGTCTCACTCACAGCTTCGGCGCAATCTCTTCGGTCCAGATCCGCGTGCGGTCCTCCTGCGAGAGGTGGCAGGCGGAGTAGTGCCCGCTGCCGACCAGTTGCAGTTCGGGGCGCACGGTACGGGTGACATCGCCCTTGGGGAGATCCGCGTACGGGCAGCGCGGGTGGAAGGCGCAGCCCGAGGGGACGTTGATGAGGCTCGGCGGCTGGCCCTTGACGGGGATGAGCCGCTCGGACGTCTCCCGGTCGATGCGCGGCATCGAGCCCAGCAGGCCCCAGGTGTAGGGGTGCTGCGGCCGCTCGAAGATCGTGTCGACCGGACCGCGCTCCGCGCACCGGCCGCCGTACATCACCAGGACGTCGTCGGCGATCTCGGCGACCACACCCAGGTCGTGGGTGATGAGGACGACGGCGGAGCCGAACTCCTTCTGCAGATCGCGGATGAGGTCGAGGATCTGCGCCTGGACGGTCACGTCCAGGGCGGTCGTCGGCTCGTCCGCGATGAGCAGTTCGGGGTTGTTGACGAGCGCCATGGCGATCATCGCGCGCTGGCGCATACCGCCGGAGAACTCGTGCGGGTAGCTGTCGACGCGCTTGCCGGGCTCGGGGATGCCGACCCGGTCGAGCATCTCGATGGCCCGCCTGCGTGCGGTCTTCTTGTCGACCTTGTGGTGGACGCGGTACGCCTCCACGATCTGGTTGCCGATCGTGTAGTACGGGTGCATCGCCGAGAGCGGGTCCTGGAAGATCATCGCCATCTCGCGGCCGCGGAGCTTGCGCACCTCGTCCGGGTCGGCGCTCACCAGTTCCTGGCCGTCGAGCCAGATCTCGCCGGACATCCGGACGTGCTTGCCGCCCGCGCCCAGCCGGTGCAGGCCCATGATCGCCAGCGAGGTGACGGACTTCCCGGATCCCGACTCGCCCACGATGGAGAGGGTCTTGCCCTTCTCCAGCGAGAAGCTGAGCCCGTCGACGGACTTGACCACGCCGTCGTCGGTCGGGAAGTGCACCTTGAGGTCGCGTACTTCGAGGAAGGCGCTCGGTGCGTCCGAGCGTGCGGTGACGGGTTCGCCTACCGCGGCGCCGGTCTTGGACAGTTCGGTCACGAGAGCCTCACCCGAGGGTCGGCGGCCGCGTAGAGCAGGTCCACCAGAAGATTTGCGATCACGACGAAGAGGGCGGCGACCAGGGTGACACCGAGGATCTTGGGCAGGTCGTTGTCGGTGATGCCCTGTACCGCGTACTGGCCGATGCCGGGCAGCGAGAACACGTACTCGGTGATCACGGCTCCGCCGAGCAGCAGACCGAGGTCCATGCCGAAGATGGTGATGATCGGCGTCAGCGCGGCCCGCAGCCCGTGCCGCACCACGACTTTGCTCTCACGCAGGCCCTTGGCGCGGGCCGTACGGATGTAGTCCTCGTTCATCGTCTCCAGCATGCCCGAGCGGGTGAGCCGCGCGTAGATGGCGGAGTAGAGGAGTGCGAGCGAGCACCACGCGGGGAAGAGGGTGTTGGCCCACTCCGCGGGATTCTCGGTGAACGGGACGTACGTCTGGCCGAAGATCGGCCACTGGAAGGTGAAGAGCAGCAGCGCCAGGTTGCCCGTGAAGAACATGGGCAGCGAGACACCGGCGAGGGCGATGCCCATGAAGGTGCGGTCGAGGAACGAGCGCGGCTTGAGCGCGGAGACCACACCGGCCGTGACACCGGACACCAGCCAGAGCACGGCGGCACCGGCGGCCAGCGAGGCCGTCACCGGAATGCGGGAGGTCAGCTCCGGCCAGACCGCCTGGTGGGTCTTGAAGGAGTAGCCGAAGCAGGGCGCGTCGCAGTGCGCCGTGGTGGGGCCGAGGTCATAGGTGGATCCGACCACGATCCCCTTGATGAAGTGCCAGAACTGGACATAGAGGGGCTGGTCCAGTCCGAGGTTTTGCTTGACCGCGGCGATGTCGGCCGCCGTCGGGCTCTTCCCGATGTACTGCTGGGCCAGCGAGTCGGCGGTCTGACCGGCGAACCGCGGCAGTACGAAGAAGATGGCGAAGGTGACCGCGGTGACGACCAGCAGCAGGATCACTGCCGCGGCCATCCGGCGGAGGATGTACGAGATCACGGGGATCGGCGCTGGTGCCCGCGGGCCGCGAAGCCCGCGGGCACCAATGCCTTCACCTGCCTTCCGGGGCTACTTCTTGGTCGTACCGATGTTGAGGTAGTCGTACTGACCGCTGAAGGCCGCCGTGGACACCAAGTTGGTGAAGCCGGCCGGGCGGTACAGCAGGACCTTGAAGTAGGTCAGCGGAACGAGGGCCGCCTCTTCCATGGTCTTCTTGTCGACCTCGGTGTACATGGCGTCACGCGTCGCCTTGTCCTCCGTGCCGATCGCCTTCTCCAGCGTCGTGTTGACGTCGGCGTTGTCGAACTGCGACAGGTTGGTGTTACCGGAAGCGCCGATCGCGTCACCGTGCAGGATCTGCTGCAGGAAGCCGTAGCCGGACGGCCAGTCGGAACCCCACTGCATCATCATCAGACCGATGTTGTTCTTCTTGTCGAACTCGGGGACACCCGCGTTGTCGGTGAAGTACTTGCCCGACGGGTACTGCTTCAGGCTGGCGTTGATCCCGGCGGCCTTCAGCGAGTTGATGATCGCGGTGGCCGCGTCGATCTCCGCCGGGCGGTCGCTGCGCGCGGAGATGTTCGTGGTGATCGACGTCTTGCCGCAGGCCGTCAGCTGCTCCTTGGCCTTGGCCACGTCGCCCTTGTTGCCGGCGGAGGCGTAGATGTCCGACTTCTCGTAGCCCGGGATGTCCGGCGGGAGGACGGTGGTGGCGATGTCACCGCGGATCGGGCCGCCCTCGGCGGTCTGCACCGAGACCTTGTCGATCGCGTACTCGACGGCCTTGCGGCAGGCGACGTTGTCGAACGGCGCGAGCTTGGTGTTGATCGCCATGTAGACGAGACGGCCACCGTAGGTGTTGTCGGTGTTGGCCTTCAGGTCGGCGGAGTTGACGACCTTCGCCTGCGTCGCGGCCTGGACACCCGTACCGCCCAGGTCTATGGCGTTACCGGCCAGGACGTCCTGGTCGATCGTCTCGGCGTTGACCTTCAGCTTGACGACGATCTTGTCCGGGTACTGCTTGCGCAGCGGGTCGGTCGACGCGTCCCAGTTCTCGTTGCGGACGAGGACGGCCTGCTTGCCATCCTCGTAGCTCTCGAACTTGTACGAGCCCGAGGACACGATGTTCTTGACGTAGTCGACGCCGGTGTCCTTGGCCTGCGGGACCGGAGCCGTCTGCGGCGTGGCGACCAGGTAGTCGAACTCCTGGAAGGCGCGGTTGAGCTTGAAGACGACCGTGGTGTCGTCCGGCGTCTCGATCGACGACAGACCCTCGGCGCTCTTGTCCTTGTAGGGACCCTTGTACTTGTCGCCGCCCTCGAGGAACTGCTGGAAGTAGTTCGGGCCGAGGGAGAGCACGTCACGCGCGAAGTTGGAGCGCTCCACGGCGTACTTCACGTCCTTGGACGTGATCGCCGTGCCGTCCTGGTACTTCAGGCCCGAACGCAGCTTGTACGTCCAGGTCTTGCCGCCGTCGCTCGGTACACCCGCGCTCGCGGCGAGGTCCGGGACCAGCTCGTTGCCCTTGTCGCCCGCAGCGGGCTTGAAGGTCATCAGCGGGCGGGCGTACAGCCGGCTGAAGTTGTACATGTACGCGTAGTACGTGTTGCCAGGGTCGAAGGAGTCCGGGACGTCGGAGTACTCGTAAGTGACCGTCCCGCCCTTCTGGGTGGAGGCGTTGACGACGTCCTTGGTCGCCGCGTTGGCGCCGGCCGACTTCGTTCCGTCATTGTTCTCGTTGTCATCGGCTTTGCTGCAACCCGCAAGTAGCAGGCTCACAGAGCCGATGGCCGCAACCGCGGCCAGCGCTGACCTTCGCATGATGGTCTGCTTCCTCCATTGTTGGAAACTTGATGGACTCTCGGCGCGGCCCATGTCAGCGGCTGCGCGGGTCGAGAGCGTCGCGGAGACCGTCGCCGAGCAGGTTGAACGCCAGCACGGTGACGAAGATCGCGAGGCCGGGCACGATCAGGAACTGCGGATCGACCTGGTAGTAGGTGACCGCCTCACTGATCATCCCGCCCCAGGACGCCTGCGGGGGCTGGATACCGACGCCCAGGAAGCTCAGGCTGGCCTCGAACAGGATGTTGGTCGGGATGAGCAGCGTCGAGTAGACGATGATCGGGCCGACCAGGTTGGGGAGCAGCTCCCGGAAGAGGATGTACGGCCCCTTCGCGCCCATCCCCCGGGAGGCGTCGACGAACTCGCGCTCCCGCAGGGCCAGGGTCTGGCCTCGGACGATGCGTCCCAGGTAGGGCCAGTTGAAGAAGCCGATGATGAAGATCAGCACGCTGATGTGGAGCGGCAGCCCTTCCAGGCCGAACGCGCCGCCCTGCAGCGTGGCGGAGATGGCGATCGCGAAGAGCAGGAGGGGGAAGGCGAGGAAGGTGTCCATCAGCCGGCTGATGATCGTGTCGACCCGCCCGCCGTAGTACCCGGCGACCACACCCAGGACCGTACCGATCACGTTCGAGAGGATCGTCGCCCCGAACGCGACGACCAGCGAGACCCAGGAGCCTTCGAGGATGCGGGTCGCGATGTCGCGCCCGAACTTCGGCTCCACACCGAGCGGGTGCGCCCAGCTCATCCCGCCGAAGTCGCCCAGGGGCAGCGAGGTGTTGGGATCGATCAGATCCTGGTTGAAGGCGTTCGGGTCGAGGCCGAGCACCGCCTGGATAGGGCGCGAGAGCGCCGCCAGCAGGATGAGCAGCACCACGATGACACCGCCGGCGACCGCCACCTTGTCGCGCTTGAAGCGCGTCCAGGCGATCTGCCCCAGGGAACGGCCCTCGATCTGCCCCTTGTCGACTCCGGCCAGCACAGCTTCCGGCTGTGCTTCCGTTTCCGACCCGGTGGTCTCGATCGGTGCGGTCACAATGACCCGACCCCTCTGACCGGTGGTGACCGGCCTACGCCTGCCGCTGTCTGCGGCTTGGTTCACTTGCATGCCGGGAGCGGCCGCAGATGATGCGGCCTGGAATCCCGGGCTGATCCGACGACTTGCACTCGCTCACAGGATCGATGACCCCATGTCTGACACGGGAGTCTTCATGGCCGCCACGATCACGTGCCAGGTCTGATGGAGAAAGTATGCGCAACCGTGATGCGGTTAAGGGGATTCCGTTATCCGAACAGCGGGTAACGCCCGGCGGACAGGGGGCAGTTGGGGTGGAAGCGGCCATGCAGGGCCCTTTCGGCCAGTGTCAGCCTCAAAGGGGACATGCAGCCCTTACATCTCCTGATACGCAGGTCAGACGCGACGTTGCGACGGACAGAATCAGGGCGCGGCGGGGCGGAGACCAGGTCGTGATGATGGTGTGGAGATCAGTATGACCGGGACTGCGGGTAGCCGTAGCCACCCGCCACCGGGGCCTGCGCCTGCGCCGGGGCCGCGTGCGCCTCACGGTCGTAGAAGGGCCGCGCGTTCGACCGCAGCCACATCGCCACCGGGTCGTACTCGTCGGACATCGCGACGGTCGAGACGGGCAGCCCGTCCGGCACGGCGCCGATGGACTGCTGCATCATCGCCCGCACCGAGTCGACGGCGGGCGGCGAGGTGTCGTACACATCGAGGCCGATGGCCAGGTAGGGCGCGCCGAGCGCGGGCTGCACCCAGGCGCGGCGCAGCGAGCGCACGGCTGACGTGCGGTGCGCGTTCTGCGTGAGCAGGGCGTAGAACTGCGGGATCTCGATGCCCGGCTCGGAGAGCCTGAGCGGGCCGGCGGGCTGGCGCTCCAGGCCCGTGGCGATTCGGCGCAGGTCGAGCCAGGGGATGCCGACGCCGCCGCCGGGGGCGTGCGGGTTCAGCCAGAGGCCGAACTGGTCGGGGTACAGGGTGCGGGCCACGTCGAGGCCGTCGACGACTTCGTAACTGCGGTTCCAGCCGCTGGCCGAGAGCTCCTGGGCGGAGGTGACACAGGGCGCGTACCCGAAGCCGTCCACCTCCATGTTCCCGTACTGCGCGTCCGGGGAGCCGGCCTGGCCGTGCCAGAGCAGCATCCAGACCTGGCCGGCCGACGGGGCCGCGAGCGCGCGCAGCAGCGCCTCGTAGGCGTCGTAACGCCCGGGCGTCACCTGGCGCAGCATGTGCTCGACCTGCCCAGCCGCGGCTGTGCCAGCGCTCACCTTTACAGCCCCTTCGTGTACAACACCTCGACCGACGTTATGAAACCAGCTTAAGCGGCGACCCTGACAGCGTCGTCGCTCCGCTCCGAAAGCCGTGTTGGAGCTCGGGACTTGCTGCCGTTCTGCTGCCGCGGGCCCGTCGTGGTTGCTCGCGCCCACGCGGCGGAGCCGCATATGTCACAGCCCCGCGCCCCTGACGGGGCGCCTTCAGTGACCGTGCTGGTAGAAGGGCCGCACCCGCTGGCGCAGCCAGTCGCAGACCGGGTCCTGGGCCACGTCCAGGAGGACCAGGTTCACCGGCCACGGCACCGCGACCCGGCCGAGCGCTCGGCCCAGTGCGTCCAGGGGAAGTGTGCGGGCCTCGCCCTCCCAGAGGGAGAGTTCGACGCCGATGAACATCACGGGCGTGCCGCCCTCGATGCTGGCCAGGCAGCGGCGGGCGGTCAGCACGACGCCGGTGCCGGCGAACTCGGCGGAGGCCGCGGCCAGGAAGTCCACCGGGTCGTCCTGCCAGTCCGGCTCGAAGAGCCGCACCCGGCCGCCGCTCGCGGATCCGTCCAGGGGCGTACGCCCGGCGCGGCACAGCTCGGCGACCGCGGGGGGCGGCAGCGGTACGCCGACCACACCGTCCGGGTTCACCGCGATGCCGATCTGCGGGGGCAGCCCGCGGGCGAACTCGACGGCGGGCGCGATCGTGTACGACATGTGCCCGCCGGTGACCTGGCGGAACTGCTCCTCGGAGCTGAAGACAGGGACGTACGCCTGACCGGCGATCTCCAGCGTCGGCAGGTCGAGCGGGCCGCTGTTCGGACCGCCGCCGTTCGGCAGCGGGACCCAGACGAAGCTGCGGCCGAGGACCTCGACGATGCGGGCGCCCGAGGAGGGCCCCGCGGGCACGCCGAGGGACGCGGCGAGCACTTCCTCCAGTTCGTTGCCCGGCCATCCGCCGTGTGGATGGGGGTGCGCCTGCGCCGGGAGGCCAGGGAAGTCGGGGAAGGCTGGGAAGTCCATCTGTCTACCGCCTGCTGTGAACCACTGTTCCGGTGTTCCGGCTGGCAAGGTTAGTGGGCTCGTACGGCATCTCAGCCGCTCCCGGCCGCTCAGCCGCCGAAGTCGATCCGGCGCAGCACGTCGGCCGCGTCCCGGTCGATGAGCACCGCCGAGCCGCAGCCCTCCGGCAGGTCCCCCTTCTCCACGGAGCGCAGCAGCCGGGCGACCGCGCCGCGGTGGCGCGAGAACGCGTACCGCGAGACGCCTCGGCCTCGTTCGCGCTGGCCGTCGAGGGCCGTGCCCGGCGTGACGTCGAGCAGCAGCAGGTGCAGGGTGCCGCCCCGGCGGCGGGCCTCGCGGGCGAGCCAGCGGCGCACCCAGGCCTGTGTGCCGCAGTCGTGTACGACCACTCCGGCGCCGGAGCGCAGCGCGCGGTGCAGGCCGGTGTAGTGCGCGAGGCGGACGAGGGGGCGGTAGACCGCGTACGGAAGCCAGCGGGACACGTGTCCGTCCCAACGGTCGCGGGTGTCCTGCGAGTCGATGCGCGGGCCCGAGACGGCGCGGCGCATCAGGGTCGACTTGCCGCTGCCGGGGAGCCCGGTGACCACGACGACGTCGGATGTGCCGAAGTGCAGACCGTGCGGGCTGTGGCCCGCGCGGTCCCTGAGGTCGCGGACGACAGCCGTCGGGAACGGGTCGCACGCCTCCCGGGCCGGGGCGCCGGGCTGCTTGGGCAGCGCGAGGCCCGCGGTCGTCGCGTACGCAGTGGTCCTGTTCACCGTGATCGTCCTCCCCATGGGTCTGGAGTCCCATCCCCGCCGAGTGTAAAGAGAAGGTAATGCGCGGTGCTTCCTGTTTCCGTAATCGATCTGCCACAGGGCGGTTACAGATGCGGACTGCCAGTATCGGACGGCGCGTGCAATGATGTGCCCGCCAACTGCATACCGGCCGCTTGAATCCGCGCGGGAGAGTCCCAGGTCTTGTCACACCGTCCTGGGCGCCGAAGGAGCAAGTCCCTCCCTTGAATCTCTCAGGCCCCGTACCGCGCGGGCGAGGCACATCTGAAAAGCGGGCTGCTGACCAGTGGCTCCACCCAAGGTGCAAATCATGACCACCGTTTCGCGGGGTCGTGATGAACCTCTCAGGTTCCGATGACAGATGGGGAGGAACGACCTCGCCGTCATGCCTTGGGAGCCCCACCGATGAGCAGCAACGCACCCCGTCACACCGCGCTCGATGCCCTGCATCGCTCGCTCGGCGCGACGATGACCGACTTCGCGGGCTGGGACATGCCCCTGCGCTACGGCTCCGAACGCGACGAGCATCTCGCCGTCCGCACGAAGGCCGGCCTCTTCGACCTCTCCCACATGGGCGAGATCACGGTCACCGGGCCCCAGGCGGCCGCGCTCCTCAACTACGCGCTGGTCGGCAACATCGGCTCGGTGGGCGTCGGCCGCGCCCGCTACACCATGATCTGCCGGGCGGACGGCGGCATCCTCGACGACCTCATCGTGTACCGGCTGGCCGAGACCGAATACATGGTCGTCGCCAACGCCTCGAACGCCCAGGTGGTGCTGGACGCACTCGTGGAGCGGGCGTCCGGCTTCGACGCCGTCGTGCGTGACGACCGTGACGCGTACGCGCTGATCGCCGTCCAGGGCCCGGAGTCCCCCGGCATCCTCAAGTCCCTCACGGACGCCGACCTCGACGGCCTGAAGTACTACGCCGGTCTGCCCGGCACGGTCGCCGGCGTCCCGGCGCTCATCGCCCGCACCGGCTACACCGGAGAGGACGGCTTCGAGCTGTTCGTCTCCCCCGGCGACGCCGAGAAGGTGTGGCAGGCCCTCACCGAGGCGGGCGACCCGGCCGGGCTCGTCCCCTGTGGTCTGTCCTGCCGGGACACCCTGCGCCTGGAGGCGGGCATGCCGCTGTACGGGCATGAGCTGAGCACCTCGCTCACCCCCTTCGACGCTGGTCTCGGCCGGGTCGTGAAGTTCGAGAAGGAGGGCGACTTCGTGGGGCGCGAGGCGCTCTCCGAGGCCGCCGCGCGTGCTCTCGAGAACCCCCCGCGGGTGCTCGTCGGCCTGATCGCCGAGGGCCGTCGCGTCCCGCGCGCGGGCTACTCCGTCGTCGCCGACGGCAAGGTCGTCGGCGAGGTCACGTCGGGCGCCCCGTCCCCGACGCTGGGCAAGCCGATCGCGATGGCGTACGTCGACGCCACGCACTCCGCTCCGGGCACCGCCGGAGTCGGTGTGGACATCCGCGGCAGTCACGAGCCCTACGAGGTCGTGGCACTGCCGTTCTACAAGCGCCAGAAGTGACACTGGGGCACGTGCCGGGCCACCGGCCCGGCCGCGCGTGCCAGAAGTGACACCGGGCACCATCCGCCCTGGTCATCACCCCTCCCCCGTCATCAGCACTCCCCCGCGTACAGGAGAATTCAGGCCATGAGCAACCCCCAGCAGCTGCGCTACAGCAAGGAGCACGAGTGGCTGTCGGTCGCCGAGGACGGCGTCTCGACGGTCGGCATCACCGAGTTCGCGGCCAACGCGCTCGGCGATGTCGTCTACGCCCAGCTTCCGGAGGTCGGTGCCACGGTCACCGCGGGTGAGTCCTGCGGTGAGCTGGAGTCGACCAAGTCGGTGAGCGACCTGTACGCCCCGGTCACCGGCGAGATCGTGGAGTTCAACCAGGACGTGGTGGACGACCCGGCCCTGGTGAACTCGGCCCCCTTCGAGGGCGGCTGGCTGTTCAAGGTGCGCATCGCGGACGAGCCGGAAGACCTGCTCTCCGCCGACGAGTACACCGCTTTCACCGCCGGCTGAGGAGTCGTAGTCCCCATGTCTGAATCCAAGTCGCTTCTGAACACACCCCTGCACGAGCTCGACCCGGACGTCGCCGCCGCCGTCGACGCCGAACTGCACCGCCAGCAGTCCACCCTCGAGATGATCGCCTCGGAGAACTTCGCTCCGGTCGCCGTCATGGAGGCCCAGGGCTCGGTCCTGACCAACAAGTACGCCGAGGGCTACCCCGGCCGCCGCTACTACGGCGGCTGTGAGCACGTCGACGTCGTCGAGCAGATCGCCATCGACCGCGTGAAGGCGCTCTTCGGTGCGGAGCACGCCAACGTGCAGCCCCACTCGGGCGCCCAGGCCAACGCGGCCGCGATGTTCGCGCTGATCAAGCCCGGCGACACGATCATGGGTCTGAACCTCGCCCACGGCGGGCACCTGACCCACGGCATGAAGATCAACTTCTCCGGCAAGCTCTACAACGTGGTCGCGTACCACGTGGACGACGCCACCGGCCAGGTCGACATGGCCGAGGTCGAGAAGCTCGCCAAGGAGTCGCAGCCGAAGCTGATCGTGGCCGGCTGGTCGGCGTACCCGCGTCAGCTGGACTTCGCCGAGTTCCGCCGGATCGCGGACGAGGTCGGCGCGTACCTGATGGTCGACATGGCGCACTTCGCCGGTCTGGTGGCGGCGGGCCTGCACCCGAACCCCGTACCGCACGCCCATGTCGTCACGACCACCACCCACAAGACGCTGGGCGGTCCGCGCGGTGGCGTGATCCTGTCCACGGCCGAGCTCGCCAAGAAGATCAACTCGGCGGTCTTCCCGGGTCAGCAGGGCGGTCCGCTGGAGCATGTGATCGCCGCCAAGGCCGTCTCCTTCAAGGTCGCCGCCTCCGACGACTTCAAGGAGCGCCAGCAGCGGACCCTCGACGGTGCGCGGATCCTGGCGGCGCGGCTCGTCCAGGACGACGTGACCTCGGTCGGTGTCTCGGTGCTCTCCGGCGGCACGGACGTGCACCTCGTCCTGGTCGACCTGCGCCACTCCGAGCTGGACGGGCAGCAGGCCGAGGACCGCCTCCACGAGGTCGGCATCACGGTCAACCGCAACGCCGTCCCGAACGACCCGCGCCCCCCGATGGTGACCTCGGGCCTCCGCATCGGTACGCCGGCGCTGGCGACCCGCGGCTTCACGACCGAGGACTTCACCGAGGTCGCGGACATCATCGCGGAGACCCTCAAGCCGTCGTACGACGTGGAAAGCCTGAAGGCCCGGGTCACCGCCCTCGCCGACAAGCACCCGCTGTACCCCGGTCTGAACAAGTAGTTCCTTTTTGTGGGGTGTCCCGCACACTCGTAGGAGAGCGTTCGTCAGTGAACGCGTGCGGGACACCCCACCCCCTGTTCCACCCCTGTTTTGAGGAGTCCCCGTGGCCATCTCGGTCTTCGACCTGTTCTCGATCGGCATCGGCCCGTCCAGCTCCCACACGGTCGGCCCGATGCGCGCGGCCCGCATGTTCGCCCGGCGGCTGCGCAATGAGGAGCTGCTGGAGTCGGTGGCGTCGGTACGCGCCGAGCTGTACGGCTCGCTGGGCGCGACCGGGCACGGGCACGGGACCCCCAAGGCGGTGCTGCTCGGCCTTGAGGGCGCCTCGCCGCGCACGGTGGACGTGGAGGGGGCCGACGGCCGGGTCGAGGAGATCAGGTCGGCGGGCCGCATCAGGCTGCTGGGCGAGCACGAGATCGACTTCTCCTTCGACGACGACCTGATCCTGCACCGCCGCAAGACGCTGCCGTACCACGCGAACGGCATGACGGTCTTCGCGTACGACGCCTCCGGCGAGCTGGTGCTCGAGAAGACGTACTACTCGGTCGGCGGCGGCTTCGTGGTCGACGACGACGCGGTGGGCGAGGACCGCATCAAGCTGGACGACACGGTCCTGAAGTACCCCTTCCGCACCGGCGACGAGTTGCTCCGGCTGACCCGCGAGACGGGCCTGTCGATCTCCGCGCTGATGCTGGAGAACGAGCGCGCCTGGCGCACCGAGGAGGAGATCCGCGAGGGGCTCCTCGGCATCTGGCGGGTGATGCAGGCGTGCGTGTCGCGCGGCATGGCCCGCGAGGGCATCCTGCCCGGCGGCCTCAAGGTCCGCCGCCGCGCGGCCATGTCCGCGCGGCAACTCCGCGCCGAGGGCGACCCGTTGGCCCACGCGATGGAGTGGATCACCCTGTACGCGATGGCGGTGAACGAGGAGAACGCGGCGGGCGGCCGCGTGGTCACCGCCCCGACGAACGGCGCCGCCGGCATCATCCCGGCGGTCCTGCACTACTACATCAACTTCGTGCCGGGCGCCGACGAGGACGGGGTCGTACGATTCCTGCTCGCGGCCGGAGCCATCGGCATGCTCTTCAAGGAGAACGCGTCCATCTCCGGCGCCGAGGTCGGCTGCCAGGGCGAGGTCGGCTCGGCCTGCTCGATGGCCGCCGGCGCCTTCGCCGAGGTCCTCGGCGGCAGCCCCGAACAGGTGGAGAACGCCGCCGAGATCGGCATGGAACACAACCTCGGCCTCACCTGCGACCCGGTCGGCGGCCTCGTCCAGATCCCCTGCATCGAGCGCAACGGCATGGCCGCCGTGAAGGCCGTCACGGCCGCGAAGATGGCCATGCGCGGCGACGGCTCCCACAAGGTCTCCCTCGACAAGGTCATCAAGACCATGAAGGAGACGGGCGCGGACATGAGCGTCAAGTACAAGGAGACGGCTCGGGGCGGGCTTGCGGTGAACATCATCGAGTGCTGAGGGCAGGCCAGTTGGGAACCTGTGGATCCCGCCGATGTGGCCATTGACGGCAGGCGTTGTCGGACCCGTGTGAAATTATGTGGGCAATGGGGAAAGCGCCATCGGCTCCGGTATTGTCCGCGACCATGGTGTGCCGGGAACGGGTACGGGGGTGCCGTCGTTTTGTCGCTGTTTTCGGAGGGGATCTTCACTCCGCACACACTTCTGGACGAACGAGCGATCGACATTCTCTCAGCGGCAACTCAGCGCTGCTCGGGGACAGTTCGGCCCAGTGACATCCTCTACGCCGCGATCGACTCCGGCGACCAGGGAGTTCTGTCGGTCCTCGCGCTCACGCTCGCTGAGGGTGCTCAGCCGCGGCATCTCCTTGAAACCATCGCGGTGTACAACCCGGGGAGCCTGGACGGGCAGTACTTCGACTTCGACGGACGGCGTGAGCGGTTCACACCGGAGACGCTGACCGCCCTCGACGGCTTCGCCACGGAGTTCGCCCGGGACGAGGACCGGCTGCGCCCGGTCTGCCTCGAACTGCTCATCGCCTCTGTGCTGGACCATCCCGACCCCGATGACCGGCAGTTCCTGCGGATCCTCGACACGGCGGCCGCCGCGCGGACCCTGCGCGACCAGGTCCGCGTCAGCACCGAGCCGCCCCCCGCCCTCCTTGACGACACCGGGCGGCTGCGCTCCGAGGAGTTCTCGGCGGACGCCTGGGCGGTTCTGGAGCAGGCGGCGGAGCGCGCGGGTGAGCTGGGGTACGACCGCCTGCTGCCACCGCACTGTTTCCTCGCCCTGCTCGGCGAGACGGAGGGGCTGACCGAGCGGCTCGTCCGGCTCCAGATCCCGCCGCAGCTGGGCCTGGCGAAGGTCGCGGAGATGCTCAGCGGCGCCTTCCGGCTGTCACAGCACGGCAAGGACGCGCCGCCGCTGCACCGCGACGGCCTGGGCGAACCGCTGCTCGCCCTGCTCCGGCGGGCCCAGCGGTCAGCCGTGGTCTGGGGCGCCGAGCTGGTCGACACACCGCATCTGCTCGACGCCTTACTTGAGGATCCACCGCCGAGGCTGGCGTCGGTGTTCGAGGCCGAGCCGCTCCGGGTGGACCTCGCCCGCATGCGTGAGCTGCTTGCCCAGGCAGTCAGGGAGGCCCGCGCCACGGGACCCCGCGAGGTCTCCTTCCGCCTGCCGCCGGAATTACCCCCCGCCGAGGACCTCACCTGGCTGGCGCGGACCCAGGGGATCCCGCCCGCCCGGCATCTGGAGCGCTACTTCGACGCACTGGGCCGGGCCCTGCACCGTACGACCGACAACCATGTGCTGATCACCGGGCCCACCGGGGTCGGCACCACCAGCCTGGTGCGCGAACTGGCCAGGCGCGCGGCGGCCGGAGAGCTGCCCTTCCTGCGGCGCAAGCGCCTGCTGCACGTCGACTGCCGTGACGTACCGGACATCGAGAGCGGCGCCAAACTCGCCAGGATCATCTCCCATGTGGCCGGGCGTACCGATCTCATCGTGTGCCTGGACGGGCTCGGGGCGATGCTCCGCGGCCCCGGCGGCACCGACCACGTACCGGCCCTGCGCAGCGCGCTGAAGGAGCGCCGGATCCACCTCGTCGGGGTGCTGTCCGACCAGGAGTACGACGACCTGCTGGCCGCCGACCACGCCCTGCGCGAACTCACCACCCGTATCGAGATGACCGAGCCGGACCGAGCCTCCGCGCGGGACATGGTCCGTCAGGCGGCGGATGCGCTGGAGGCGGAGTTCAGGACCGAGGTCGACGACCGCGCCGTCGACCGGGCGGTCGTGATGTCCGGGGACTACATCCTCAACCAGCGGCTGCCGCTCGCCGCCGTCAAGGTGCTCCGCCGGGCCTGCGAGGACCTGGACTACCGCCGTACGCAGCTCGGTGACACCCGGGCCGTGGTGGACACCGAGGACGTGGTGCGGGTCATCGCGGAGGTGTCGGGCGTGCCCGCCGGGCAGATCGCCGGCACGGGCGGTGAACGGACCGACTACGAACAGGCGTTGGGCGGCTCGGTCTTCGGCCAGCAGGAAGCGGTCGAGGTGGTCGCGAGCGAGCTGCGCCGCATCAAGTCGGGCCTGGCCGGGGCGAGCAGCGGCCCCGCCTCGGTGATGCTCTTCGCCGGGCTGACCGGCACGGGCAAGACCGAGCTGGCGAAGACGGTCGCGAGTTTCTACTCCTCCTCCAAGCGCCTGCAGACCTACCCCATGGAGAATTTCTCCGAGCCGCACAGCGTGTCGGGCATCATCGGCTCCCCGCCGGGATACATCGGCTTCGAGCGCGGCGGCCGTCTCATCAACGAGCTGAACGCGGACCCGTACTGCGTCTTCCTGCTCGACGAGGCGGAGAAGGCGCACCCCGAGGTGTGGCGGCCTTTCCTCAACCTCTTCGACGAGGGCTGGATCGTCGACCAGCGTGGCGTCAAGGCCCATGGGGACCGGGCGATATTCATCCTGACCAGCAACGCGGGCCAGGAGATCATTTCCCGGATGACACGGGAGGGCCGGTCCGACGAGGAGATCGTCGCCGGCGTGAAAGAAGCATTGCCGCAGATCGGGAACCACGTGCGGGGCGGCCCTGTCTTCACTCCCGAGTTCGTGGCGCGTATCCGCCGGATCATCGTGTTCCGCCCGCTGGACCTGGACGCGATGACCGGCATCTGCCGCAAACTCGTCGACCGACAGCGCGAATTCTGGCTGGACAAACGGGAGAAGGAACTGATCGTCCCCGAATCGCTGATCCTCTACACCGCAGATCGCGGACATCTGATGAACGAGAAGTCGGGCGGCAAGGAGGGCGGCCGCATCATCGCGAAGATCCTTTCGGACCTGATCGAGAATCCCATCCTTCTCGAACAGGAGCGCCGCGAGGAGGAGTTCCGGCAGTGCGCCCGCATCGAACTCGACTTCCGTCCGGTCGGACCCGGCGGCGGAGCACGGACGGACGTCCGCTTCACCCCGGCGGCGGAGGCAGGACCAGGCCATGAGTGACGGAGCCGGGACCGACCTGCGGTCGTTCGAGGGCCGGGTGATCAACGACCGCTATCTGCTCACCAAGTGGATCGGCGGCGGTGCCTTCGGCGCGGTCTTCCTCAGCGAGCAGCGCATCCTCGGCCGCCCCGTCCGTCGGGTCGCCTGCAAGATCTCCCGGGACGCGGGGATGACCGAGGAGGACGCCCAGGAGAAGTTCGCCGACATCCTGCGGCTGGCCGAGGCGATGGACGGGCTGACCGATTCCGAGGCACGTCGCCACCTCGTCCATGTGTACGACGGGGGGCTGGCCCACGACGCAGGCGGCCGGGCTTTCCTGGTGATGGAGTTCGTCCAGGGCACCACGCTCGCCGCCCAGTTCGCGACCCTGAAGACGGTCCCCGCCAAGCTGCTGTTCAACTGGGCGCGGCAGATCTGTGTGGCGCTGCGCGGACTGCACGCCCTGGACCAGCCGTTGCTGCACCGGGACCTCAAGCCGGACAACGTCCTGCTGGGCTCGGACCTGACCGTACGGCTGATCGACTTCGGCCTCGCCGCCAGGCTGCTGGAGTCCGGAACCGTCCCCGGAGTCGCCGGCACCCTCACCTACATGGCTCCCGAGACCTCCCAGGGCCAGAGCGTGCCCGCCTCCGACCTGTACTCGCTCGGGGTGCTGATGTACGAGGGGCTGACCGGCCGGCTCCCCTACGAACACCTCATACCGCCCCCCGGCATGCCCGACTCGCTGCACGGCGACTGGCTGTACCAGCAGAAGAAGGTGGGCCGCTCGGTGGCCCCGCCGTCACGGCTGAACAACACCGTGACGCGTGAGACCGACGCCGTGGTCCTGCGCTGCCTGGAGTTCGACCCCGCGAGGCGCTTCCGCAGCGCGGCGGAGCTTCTGGACGCGCTGGCCGTCGCCGAGGCCGGTGCCCATCGCCCGCCGCCCGGTGAAAACGCGCTGGAGCAGGCCCGCAAGCAGGCCGCCGACGGCGATCCGGCCGCCGCGTGCCGCACCCTGCGCACGTGCCTGGACTCCCCCTCCGGGGACCTCCCGCCCGCCGTCAGGCTGGCCCTGCTGAACGAACTCGCCCGCCTGCTCGACGCACAGGGCGATCCCGCCGACTCCGCGCGGCGGCTCGCCGAAGCCTGGCAGCTGGTGCGCAACAGCGCCCTGCTGCGGACCCGGAAGGAACGCTGCGCCCTGCTGTCGCGTGCGGCGGACGCCTACCGGCGGGCCGGGAACGTCTATCAGGCAACGCACTTCGAGGATCTCCTGCGGCGCGAGAGGGACAGGGGGTGAGTACAGCGGCATGAGTCCGCCATCATCCTTCGGCGACCTCCTCAGTCCTTCGGGGCGGCTGCGCAGGCAGTGGAAGGCGGCCCTCGACGACCCCGACCCGCACAGCGGCCTGGTGCGGCTGCGCGAAGTCCAGGAGCGGATGGAGAAGCGCCCCGAGACGGCCACCGAGATGTGGACCGAGTTCTTACGGTCCATGGTCGGACAGCCGTTCCGGCAGTTGCTGACCGAGCCCGACTTCGAGGCGCTGGAGAGGATCGGCGGGCTCGTCGCGGAGGCCGGTGCCATCCCCCTCGACCAGGCGGTCCGGCCGCTGGCCACGGCGCGCTTGGGGCGCGGCGAGGGGCCCCAGGCCAACGAACTGCTGACCCGGCTGTACTGGTCGGAGTCGGTCCAGGACCAGGCCAGGGCCTCACTTGCGGACGACCTGGCCCGGTCCGGCGAGCGGGACGACGCCCGCCTCAAGGTCTACGCGGACCTGCTGGGCCGGTCCGGTCCGCGGCCCCCTGCGGTCGTCGAACTCGCCACCGCTGTGCTGCGGGTGGACTTCTCCTCGGACCCGGCACAGCTGCGCCAGGCGTTCGCGCTGGCGGCGGCGGGGCTGCCGGGGGCGGACCGCGCGGCCGGGCTCTACCGGTTGCTCGTCACCGCGGAACTCGACACGGCCCGGGACTGCTTCCTCGCCGCCTGCGCGGCGGACCCCCGCGACGAGACCGCCCTCCTCGGACTTCTGATCGCGTACGTACGCGACGGTCGGGCCGCGAGCATCCCGGAGTGGGCGTTCACCACCGCCCACAAATCCGCGCCGAACGTCGCCGCGACGGCCGAACTCGGCCTCGTGCTGGCCTGGTTCGACTCCGACACCGACGCACCTCCCCCGTCCGCCGGCCGCCTTGTCGCACTCGACCTGACCCGCGAGGCGGGCCCCTGGCTCGCCTACGCCCTCGGCCGCCTGCATCTGCTGGACGGTGACGCCGCGCGGGCCCGCGATCTCCTTCTGCCCCTCGCCTCGGACGACTCCTCCCTCCCGCAGTGGCGTTACCACGCCGCCTGGGCGCAGCTGCTGTCCGGTGACCGCGCCGGGCTCTGGGGCCTCACCGGCGCGATGACCCAGGGCGCCGACGACTGGGCGCTCGCCTGCCTGCTGCTGGACGCCGAGCCGGACGCGGTGCCCAGCACCAACGCGGCGCACGCGGCAGCGGCCGTCCCGCCCGGCTACGAGCGGATCGCCGAGGTCCGTGGCGAGCTGGCCGGGGGCGGTCGGCCGCCCGACACCCCGGACCGGCCCGCGCTCGGGATGCCCGAGGAGGGCGGTGGCCTGCCGGAGCGGCTGGAGGCGTTACGTACGGCCCTGGGCGAGGCGTACGGCCGGGCGGCGGGGGCGGCGGACATGGCGGAGCTGCTGAGGGAACCGCTGTACCGGCGGCTGCCGCGGGCCGACCGGCTGTTGTGGTCGGGGCTGCTGGCGCTGCGCGAGGAGCCGGAGGAGGGGCGGCGGCTACTCGGGGCGGCCCTGGCGCTCGGGCACGAGCGGGCGGCGCTGGTGCTGGCGGCACACCACCTGGGGGAGCGCCGTCCGGCCAGGGCGCACCGGCTGCTCGCCGGGCGGACCGGCGCGAAGGCGGAGTTGCTGAGGGCGTGGGCCGAGGCGGCCGGGGGCGGGGCGGACGAGGCGATCGCGGACCGGCTGGAGCAGTTGAGGGTCCGTCAGCTGCCGCAGGTGCCGTATGTGCTGGGCGCGGTCTGGCTGCACCAACTGGCCGGGGAGGGCTCGACCCTGGACCCCGAGGACGCCCCGTACCACGCGCGGCAGGCGGCCAGGGATCTCGGCAGAGCCGTCGCCGCCGGGCCGGACGCCCTGCCCCCGGACGCGGCCGAACTGCTGTTGGCCGCCCGGACGGTCGCCTACGGGACCGGCCCCGCACCGGGCGACGGGCCGTCGCCCTCCGTACGGCAACACCCCTGGGCGGAATGGGTGCTTGGCCTAGCGCTGCTGGCCGAGCACCCGGAAGCCGCCGGCTTTGGGCTGTGCGGGCGGCTGATCGCCCTGGTCGAGGAGGCCGACGAGCCGCACCCGCCGACCGTGACCGCGCTGGCCGCGGCGCTCACCCGTGCGGGCATGCTCAGCCAGGATCCCGGCCGCCGGAACGCCCTCGCCCTGCTGGTGCGGGATCTGGCGGACCGGCCCCCCTCGCCCGAAGTGCACGCGCTGGCCGGTGGGATCACGGCCGCCGCGATGGCTTTGCCGGCCGCCGGACGGCCACCGGTGCAGGCGGCGCGACCGTCCGGCGCCGTGCCGCCGGTGCTGGCGCTGGCCTCCGCCGCGGGTGACCTCTCGCGGGGCGACATTGCCGCCGCCGTACGGCAGTTGAGGGCCGCACCACCGGACAGCGCCGTGTGCGCCCTGCTCGCCGACGTCCTGGAGGGCCGCCCGCCCGCGACACCCCCGCCCGACGGGTCCGGAGAGCGGGCCGCCCTGCTCCGGGTCATCCATGCGGCGGGGCTCGTCGAGAGCGATCCGAGCCGGTGCCTGGGCCTGCTCTCCGCAGCCGCGGCCGACTGCGACCTGGCCGCCGTCACCGACATCAACAAGCTGCTGCCCGCGCTGCTTTCGGGCACCGGCGGCAAGCCCGGCGGCAGCGGCAAGTCGGGCAAGTCCGGTGGCGCCAAACCCCGTTCCGGCCGGGGCCACCCGCTGGCCGTCCTCGTCAAACGGCTCATCAGCAACGGCGGGTCCGGATTCGACCCGGCGACCCTGGCGGGCTGCGCGACCGCCATCGGGGAGTACGAACTGGCGGAAGAGCAGTGGATGCTCGCGTACTACGAGGCCGACGCGGCGGAGCGCGACTTGGGCCCCATCCCGGCGCAGTACGCCCGGCTGCTCTGCTACAAGGCCGTGACCGCCCGCAACGCGGAGGATCCGCTGCGGAGCGCGAAGCTGCTGCGCCAGGCCGCCGACCTGCAACCGGCGGCGGGACCCGCGCTGAAACGCGTCCCGTCGCGCGGCGGAGCCGAATCGCTCGCGCGCGGCCTGGAACTCGACGTCCACATCGGCCGCCTGCTGGGCCACCTCTTCCCCGAAGCCGAGCAGGAGCAGGTCCCCTGGGAGCGGCCCGGCCGTTACGCGGCCCTGGAGGCAGCCGTCGAGGCCGACACCAAGCTGTCCGGCGCCCTGAAGTCGGGCGGGCGCAAAGGGGTCGAGCGAAGCTGGGCGGACTGCCTGCACACCCTGGAGTACGACGTCCGGTTCCATCACACCCTGGCCCTGCTGTACCGGGGGATGGCACTCGGCGCGCCCGCACCCACCGCCCGAGCGGGCCGCTACCTCGCCCGCGCGACCGTGCTGTGGACCCTGCTGCTGGCCTCGGAGGGATTCTGGGAGCAGCACGGCGAGACGCCCGCCGAGCCCGAGGCGGAAACCCGGTTGCGCGGCATCGTGTGCCGGGAGCTGTTCGGCATGCACCGCAAGCTCGGTGCCGAGGCCCTCCAGGCAGGAGAGCGGGACACCGCCCGGCTGCATCTGAAGGTGCTGGACGCCGCCCGTCAGGGCGAGTCCGCCGTCCGCGAACTCCTGCGGAGCCACGGCATCCCGTGGACCGTGGCGGTCGACGCGGGGCGCTGGGCCGAGATCTCCGCGCTCGCCGGTTCGGTCACCGACGACTGGTGTGCCGAGGTCATCCAGACCGCCGAGAAGGCGGTCAAGGACCCGGCCGCCATCGCGCGGCTGTCCGAGGGGATCGACAAGGACTACGAGTCCGGCATCCGCAAGCTGGAACCGCTGATCGGACTCGGAGTTCCACTGCCCCGCCTGCTGCAGACCGGACTCGACTGGTTCAACGGGCTGCAGACCTGCCTCTACCAAATGCGGGAGACCGAGGAAATGCGCAAGGTGGTCGGAAGAGCGCGCAAGTTCGCCGACGCGCTCGCCCCGCTCTGCACCCCGGGCAAGGGGCACCTCCCGGCCAACAGTGCGCTCGGCGCGCATTTCGTGGACCGCGGACTGTACATCGCGCAGAACAACCGCACCGCCGTCGTGGCGTACGAGACGGCGCTGAAGTGGGATCCCGGCAACGCAAGTGCCCCCCAACTGCTCGCCCGCACGAAGTTCGAGGACGCCCTGGCGTCGGTCAGAACGCTCATCGACGCGGCGCGCTATCCAGCCGCGCTGGCCGCCGCGAAGCAGGCGTACCAAGTGGCCGACAACGACCAGAACCGCTCGGTGGCGCTGGTCTACCAGGGCCTGAGTCACTTCGGTTCCGGAAACCGGCCCGAAGCCCTCGCGTGTGCCACCCGGGCCATGAGCCTCGACCCTTCCTCCGACGCGGCCCGCACGCTCTACGACCGCTACCGCACTTGACCGTGAAAGGAGACCTATGAAGCCCAATCCCTTCCATGTCCTCGGACTTCCCGTGTCGGCGAACGACGAGGAGGTGGCGGAGCGCTTCCGGGAACTCGCCGTGACCGGGGAACAGGACGCGGGTGCGCTCGCCGAGTGGGCCAAGGACGAGTTGATGGGCCTCCCTGAGACCCGGGAGCTGCACGTACTCCTTGAGGCGCCGGGTGCCGACTACCGCGGCGAGCGGTGGGAGGACTTCGCCAGGCAGTACGGGCGCCCTCCCGCCGCTTTCGACGCGGCGGCCGGTCGGGCGGAGGCGCCGCAGGCGACGGACTTCGACCTCGCCGCCGTGGCCAGGCGGCTGCTGGACGGGATGCTGACCCCGCCCGCCGTCGACATCCGCCCCGCCCTGGACAACGCGCCGGTGCCGCTGCGCCTGGAGCGGCCGCCGCTGGAGGTACGTGATGTCCTCTTCGGCTGATTCCACTCCCGCCGGCTCGACTTCGGCCGGTTCGGCTGCCGCTGACGAACCTTCCGCCGACTCGACCTCGGTCGGCCCGGCTGCCGCTGAGGCCGGGGCCGTGCCGACGCCCGTCCAGGCAGCGACCGTGTCCGACTGGGACGGTTTCGAGGAGCGCCCGTTGCCGGCCGGGCTGGGCGGGCCTGAGCAGCCGGACCCCGTCAGCCCGGGCCGTGAGATGGCCGCGCTGCTCCAGCGGTACTGGGCCGACCTGCAGAGCGAGAGCAACAGGGTGCAGAAGGAGTCGGCGGCGGCGCGCAAGATCCTCACCGAACTGGCCGTCCACGTCGCCCGGTTGGACGGCCTGCTGCGGGAGGCGGCCGACCCGCTGGAGGCGGCGGGTGCCAAGACACTGGGCCGCCGTCTGCACGTGGCCAGAAAACAGGTGCTCGAACCGCTGCACGCGATGGACATCACCACGCAGGACCCCACCGGCAAGCCCTACGAATCGGTCGCGGACGTCGTCGACATCGCCGGCTGGCGCTACGGACCCGAGTTCACCGCCGAGGTGGTGGCGGAGACCGTGGAGCCGATCGTGCTCGACCGCGGCACGGTCGTACGGCTGGGACAAGTGATCATGGGCGCCCCGCTGAGCGCCGGAACGGAGAACGACGCATGACGCAGTACGTGAGCAAGGCCGTCGGGATCGACCTCGGGACCACCAACAGCGCGGTGGCGGTGATGAATCCGACCGACACCGACATCGTGATCCACAAGGGCGGCATGAACGCCCGCACGACGCCGAGCTGCGTGTGGCGCAACCCGGGCAACGGCGAACTGGTCGTCGGGCGCAAGGCGTTCGCGAGGGTGGGCAGCGAGCCGGAGCCGATCACCTCCGTCAAACGCCTGATGGGATCCCGCAGGACGGTGACGCTGGCGGGCGAGGAGCGCACCCCCGTCGAGATCTCGGCCGAGATCCTGCGGGAGATGAAGCGCCAGATCGAGGAGGACGTGGCGGAGTTCGACACCCCGGACGTGAAGTGGGTGGTCGACCGCGCCGTCGTCACCGTGCCCGCGTACTTCGACCAGCCGCAGATCGACGCCACCCGCAAGGCGGCGGAGGCGGCCGGGCTGCGAGTGGTGGACCTGCTGCACGAGCCGACGGCCGCCGCGAGCTACTACTGCTGGCGGACCGGCACCCGGGACGGCACCTTCCTGGTCTACGACCTCGGCGGCGGCACCTTCGACGTGAGCGTGGTGCGCTGCAAGGCGGCCGACTTCAGGGTGCTCGGCATCAGCGGCAACACGATGCTCGGCGGGGACGACATCGACACCGCGCTGGCCCGCCACCTCCAGCAGCTGATCCAGGGCGACGACTGGGCGATGGACCTGGACCTGGAGAACGACGCGGAGGACCGGCTGCGCTTCCGGCGGCTGAAGTCCCTCGCGGAGTCCGTGAAGAAGGGCTTGTCGAACAGTGAGGAGTTCATGCTCCGCGACTCCGGTGGGCTGACCGACAAGGAGGGCCAGCGGGTCGTCATCGACACCGTGATGGAGCGCGCCCAGCTGGAGAAGATCGCCCGGCCGCTCCTCGAGCGCACCTTCCAGTACTGCGACGAGGCGCTCGACCAGGCGACCAGGGAGGCCGGGGTCACCCTGGCCGACGTGGACCAGATCATCCTGGCCGGCGGGTCCACCCACCTGCCGCTGGTCCGGGAGATGGTGCGGAGCCGGCTCTGCTCGCCCGCCCCCGGGTCCCCCGCCGCCGACTCACCGCGGGCCAAGTGCACCGAGCCGGTGTACGAGCAGGTGGACACGGTCGTCGCACTGGGCGCCGCCGTGCGCGCCTCGGCGGTGGGCGGCCTGGACATCCTGAACGAGGAGCGGACGGTCCGGGTCGGCTTCCGCGGCACCGTGGTCACGGCCGCGGACCGTACGGTGGTCGGTGGGACGGTCGAGGCGCTCGACCCCGATCTCGATCTCACCGGCGGCTCGGTGCGGCTCAGCACCGAGGAGTACGAGGACGAGGCACAGCTCAAGCCTGGCGGCAGTTTCGCGTTCACCCGCATTCCCGTACAGCCGGACGCGCAGAGCCTGCTCACCATCGAAGTGCTCGACGCCGACGGGGAGTTGCTGGCGACCGTCGGACGCGCGGTCGTCCACGACCGTGACGCCGGGGCCAAGCCGGTGGGCAACCCGGTCCGCGCGGCCATCAACGCCAAGCCGATCCTGCTGGAGGTGTCCCGCGAGGGGCGCACGGAGCGCGAGGAGCTGATCCCCGCACTGCGGTCGCTGCCGTTCAAGGAGCGCTACGACTTCAGCCACCCCGGTGACACCGACACGGTGGAATTCCGGCTGTACCAGCAGGCCCGCCAGATCCAGGTCATCACCGTGCCGGTGCCGTCCTCCACCCCCAGGGGCACGGTCATCGACGTCGACGTGGAGATGGACGTGCACTCGCTCATCACCGTGCGCGGCTCCATCGGCGACCACCCCTTCGAGGCACTCGTCGAGGTGCCGCCGGAGGCCGAACTGCCCACCGAGGAGCAGGTCGCCGCGCTGACGCGCGCCTTCGAGCAGGGCGTCGAGTTCCTGCCCGCGGGCGAAGGGAGCGTGAAGAAGGCCAAGATGGAGATGGCGCAGACGGCCTTCACCGAAGCCCTCGCACGCGGCGAAAAGGCGGTCGCGGGCCACGAGTTCGAGCAGATGCAGGCGATCGCCGACTCCGTCGGCAAGCCCGACGACGGGGCCCTGCAGCCGCCCAAGGCGGACTTCGAGGAACTCGTCAAGGACTGCGGCCAGCTCAACCGGTACGTGGCCACGATCAGCGCCAAGACCGAAGCCCCGCACGACGAGCGGGAGATCGCCGCGGCCATCGAGGTCCAGCGGGAGCAGGGCGAGCGGGCCTTGAGCGCCGGTGACCAGCGGTCGTACTCGGAGGTCATCACCCAGCTGCAGCACATCTTCGACCACCTCCGTACGGTGGCGTACCGGCACCAGCAGGAGAACGAGCCGGTCGCCCCGGCCGAGGTGGCCGCGTCCCGGCTGCAGAGCGCCCTTGAGATGCTCGGCGAGGTACGCAGGCTGGTCCAGGTCTCCCGCACCGCCACGGCCCAGCACCGGCAGGACGTGGAGGACATCGGGCAGCGGCTCGCCGGCCTGCAGGCCCTCATCGCCCAGGATCCGAACCGGGTCCAGCAGGAGGCCGCACAGGAACGCCAGCGCCTGATCCAGCTGAAGAGCATCGTCTCGGGTTCGTACGAGGACACGGGCAACCCCGGCATTCCCGAGGCCATCAATCGAGGGCAGCGGCGATGAGCGTCCGCTGCCCGGTGGTCCTGTGCCGCGAGGAGAACGCGTACGGGACGGAGGTCTGCGCGGGCTGCCGTACGCCGCTGTCCGGCTACGCGCGGCTGCACACCTATCCCGCGTACCTGTTCAACCAGGGGCTCGCCGCGGCACGCGAGGGCCGGCTCGCGGCCGCACGGGACTGTTTCGCCGCGGTGGTGCACTGGTGCCCCGGCGACACCGAGGCGCGCAACGCGCTGGCCCTGGCCGGCCTGCGGCTCGGCGACCGCTCCGAGGCACACCGTCAGTGGACGGAGGTACTGGGCCGCAGACCGGGCGATCCGAAGGCGACTTGGGGGCTGGCGCAGCTCGCGGAACCTCCAGAATCCGCGGAGCCCGCAGAACCACCCGAGCCCACAGAGCCCGCGGAGCCCGCCGAACCGAGTGGTGGGATCAGCGGGCCCGGCGAAGTCAGTGAGTCCGGCTCAGTGCCTGGATGAGCTGTTCGGGGTCGACCCCGAGCTTCCGCATCAGCTCACGCCCCGACGACTCCTCGTCCTCCAGGAGGGCGAGGAGGATGGCGGCCTCGCCGACGCGACCGGAGGACGTGCGCCCGGCGGCGCTGCGCCGGCGGGCCTGGTCCAGTGCGTCGTGGACACGGGGGGACAGATCACGGCGCCGGGGGGTGAGCATTCCGGAGAGCTTCCGGAAGGCCCGCTCTCCGGCCGTCCCCTGCTCGTGCATACCGCGGCGCAGCACTTCGCTGCCCATCGCGCCGAAGGCGAGCAGGAGTGTGTAGGTGCTGATCACCTCGCCGCGTCTGTCGGCCAGCAGGTTCGCGAGCCGCACGATGCCCAGGGCGCTGCGGCTCAAGTCGTCCGTCGGCAGCCGCTCGTCGCCGTTCGGCGGCGCCGGGTCACGGGGCGGGGCCGGGGGGTCGTCCGCCAGGGTGTCCTGACCGGAGGTGATCGGGTCGGGGATGATCGGGTCGGGGGTGCTCTCGTCCGGCAGCAGCCGGGCGAGCGGGACCCCGCACAGTTCCAGCAGCCGGGCGGAGACGCCGCCGCCCACGGCGACGAAGGCCGCGGTGATGTCGGCCGTGGTGATGGTGCTCCTGCCGTCGGCGGCGACGCGGGTGGCCGCCTCCGTGAACACGCGGTTGACGGTGTCGGAGAGGACACCGCCGAGTCCCGTACCGGTGCCGGAGCCATCGTCGTCCGTACCGGAGTCGCCATCCGTACCGGAGTCGTCGTCCGCGCGGGCGGGGCGGCTCAGGACCTGGTGGATCACCTGGTCGAGGGCTTCCATCGCATCCGCCCCGATGCTGCCCTCGATCCGCCGCCGGATGTCCGCCTCGCCGAGCAGCCCTTGCAGCAGATCGACGGAGGCGACCCCGCCCCGGTCGGCGGCGGACTCGTGCACCCGCCGCATCAGCTGCCGCGCGTCGGGGGCGAGGGCGATCATCAGTTCGTCGTCGTGCGGTTCGGGTAGTTGGGGGCTCTCCGTCGTCTCGTCCTTGGTGATGCCCGCGGCCGGGTCGCCGTACAGGATGAAGGACGCCCAGGCGGCGTCCGGCCGTTCACGGAGCGCGGCGCGGGCCGCCCTGACCCCGGCACCGGCCGGCTCGCCCGCGAGCAACCGTCCGTAGAACTCGGCGGCGAACTGCCAGGCGCCCTCGTCGGCCACCTCGGTGCGGGTGCCGACGACGGTCTTCGCGCCCAGGGCCATGAAGGACATGCACATGCTGGCCACCTCACCCCCACCGGCGGAGGCGCAGCCGTTGATGAAGGCCACCGGTGGCGCGCCGACCGACGAGAGGGTCTGCAGGACGACCTCGCCGAGCAGTTGACGGTCGTGCATCACCAGTCCGGTCGTGCCCGATCCCGTCGCCACATGACCGCAGAAGTGGAAGAGGTCGTACGGCGTCTCCTCCGAGGCCAGTTCCGTGACGACGTCGAGCAGGGTGGCCTCCTGCCCCAGCAGGACTTTGCAGTCGATGCCACGGCCGCCCAGCCATGCGGCGACCTTCGCGACCTCCTCGCGGGCGGAGGGAAGATTGTCGATGGTGTCGCCCACGATGAGTGCGCGGCCGACCCTGCTGATGCTGCGCCCGCCGACGACGGGGCGCTTGCCCACCAGCCGACGCCCGAGGTCATGTCTGAGGCCGAGGAAGTCCGTGCCGTCGTGCAGCAGTTCCCACGGGACCTCCTGCTCGTTCGTACGCACCAGGACCGGGCCGGTCGACGCGTGCAGCCGGGTCACCAGCTCGGCCGCGTTGCCCTGTACACGCGGGAACAGATGGTCGTAGAGCAGCTTGCCCCATTTGGCCAACTCCTTGGCCAGACCGGGTTGCGGGGGTGATTCCGCGTCGGCTGCCTTCGTCAGGGCCGCGTCGATCCGGTCGCGGAAGCCCCTCACCAGCCCCGGGTCGACCTCGACCGTGTACTCCATTTCGAGCGGAGGACTGTCGCCGACGGTGCTGCCGACCCGCAGATCGTATTCGTAGCGAGCGGTGATGCCCTGTGCGGTGACCCGGACGTTCAGCGTGGCCGGTTCACTCATGACGGCTCGCTCATGACTGGCTGTGCCGGCGGACGAACGCCTCGACCAGCCGCTCCTCGGCGGCCGTTGAGGGCTCGATGATCTCCACCCGGTCGTCCCCCATGACCACAGTGATCGAGGTGACGCCACCGGTCCCGTCCGCCGCGCCTGTGCCGTTCCCTGAGGAGGCGCTCCCTGAAGAGGCGCTTCCCGAGGGGGAGTTACGCTCCCCTGTCAGCCAACCCCGGATCGTGTCGATGATCGCGACCAGGGTGCCGGCCGAGGTCACCGCGAGGGTGGCCACCTCGACGAGATCGCCCGAGCGCCGTCCGAGCGCGGGCTCTCCGACGTAGATCGGTACGACCTTCTTGGCCGCCCCCTCCTCCAACAGCTTCCGGCCCAGAGCGGTGGGTGCCTCCGCTCGCGCATTCCCATTGAGGACAAGTTCGCATGCGAACCCTCCGTCGGGCTTCCGCTCCACCACGTACGACCTCCATCTTCTGCCTACAACCCTATGGCGCATGGTCGTTGCACGGGAGTTCTTCGGCCACATGCGTCCCGCGCGGGGAGCCCGAACCCGACGCCGGGTTCCGTCGCGGAACCGGACCTTCCGCAAACCGGCGCGAACAGGGGTGAGGCACCGCCCATGGGGAAGGCTGAAGATCAGCCCCTCCAGTCCCCCACAGCCCGGAGGCCCCCCTCATGCTGCGAGGCATCGACGTCAGCGCCTACCAGTCGTCCGCCTACGACACGGACGGCGTCTCCTTCGTCTTCATCAAGGCGACGGAGGGCCGTTCGTACGTCAACCCCAAGCTCACTGCCCAGGTGAAGACGGCCCGCGACGCCGGCTGCGTCGTCGGCTTCTACCACTTCCTGTGGCCCGCCAACATCACGGCCCAGGCCGAGTACTTCGTCGGCAAGGCCCCTGAAAAATCAGGCGACTTGCTCGCCGTCGACTGGGAGACGACCGGCGACGGCACCCACGCGAGCAACGCCGAGAAGGACCGCTTCATCCGCAAGGTGAAGGAACTCCAGCCGGACCACCGGGTCGTGCTCTACGCCAACCGCAACTACTGGTTGAACGTCGACACCACCTCGTACGCGGGTGACGGCCTCTGGATCGCCGACTACGTCACGGCGGGCAAGCCCCGCATCAAGGCGAACTGGCGCTTCCACCAGTACACGGACGACCCGCTCGACAAGAACGTCGCCGACTTCGCCAGCAAGGCGGCGCTGCGCGCGTGGGCCGAGAGCGGCTGACCTCCTGGGCCCTCTCGTCCCGGCGGTGACCGCCAACTAGGCTCTGACCTGCGACTCGGCAGCCGCACAGGAAGAGGGGCCAACGGCATGGGCGGAACAGTCACCGCGGTCAGCAGCAACGGGACGTATTCGTTCACCAAGCCGAACCGGGAGAGCGTCAGGCTGCTCGCCGGGCTCGGGGTGGAAGGGGATGTGCACGCGGGGGTGACCGTGAAGCACCGGTTCCGGATGGAGAAGGATCCCTCGCAGGTGAATCTGCGACAAGTCCACCTGATACACGAGGAGTTGTTCGACGAACTCCGCGAGGCGGGATTCACCGTCGCGCCCGGGGAACTCGGGGAGAACGTCACCACCGGGGGGATCGACCTGTTGGGGCTCCCGACCGGCGCACTGCTGCGGCTCGGGGACGAGGCCGTCGTCGAGATCACCGGGCTGCGGAATCCGTGCGCGCAGATCGACACCTACCAGAAGGGCCTGCTCAAGCAGGTCGTCGGGCGGGGCGGGGACGGCGCGGTCGTCTACAAGTCCGGTGTCATGAGTGTCGTACGGGAAGGCGGTGTGGTGCGGCCCGGGGACTCGGTGGAGGTCGAGTTGCCGGACGGGCCGCATCAGCCGCTGCGGATCGTCTAGGCGGACCTGGCGAAGCCGGGTCCGCGACCGCGCCCCGCAAGGGTCGCGGGGCTGTGACATATGCGGCTCCGCCGCGTGGGCGCGATCAGCCCCCACCGGCCCGCGGCGAACGAACCGCATGTCCGGCCGAGCGCTCAGGCGGCGTCGGGAATCAGGCCCGATGGCCCGCCGGCCGCTCCGGAGACGCCTCGGCGAGGGCCTTCGTCACCGCGGCGGTGCCGTCCGCGAGGCCGTACACGGGGGTGCCGGGCTGCTGGCGCCAGGAGTCGTCGAGGCTGCCCGCGTCCACGGTGTCGAAGCCGAGTTCGTCGATGAGGGCGCGGACGACGCGCTTGGCGGCCTCGTCGTCGCCGGCGACCGGGAGGGCGATGCGGTCGGGGGCGCCGACCGGGCGGGGGCGGTCCAGGAGGTTCTGGGCGTAGATGCCGTTGAAGGCCTTGATGACGGTGTGGCCGATCTGCTGGGCCGTCCAGCGGCTCTCGGTGAGGCCGTCGTCCTCGATGGCGGCGATCCTGCCGTCGCGCTGCTGGGGGTAGTAGTTGCCGGTGTCGATGACGACGACCCCGTCCGCGGCCTCGTCGAGCAGCCCGGACGGCAGGTTCGGCACCGCCTTCAGGGGGATCGTGATCACGACGATCTCCGCGCCGTGCGCCGCGTCCTCGACCTTGACGGGTGTCGCCCCGGTCTCCTCGACCAGGGCGGCGAGGGTCTCGGGGCCGCGGGAGTTCGCGACGGAGACGTCGTGGCCGAGGGCGGTGAGACGCCGGGTGAGGTTGCCACCGATGTTGCCCGCGCCAATGATGCCGATCTTCATGAGACGGACCCTTCTGGGGTTGATGCTCCTGACATGGATCATCAACCCCGGACCCGGAAGCGCTATTCCGTTTGTGTACGGCGAACGGGTGGCCCGCGTCAGGGCTTCACCACGATCTTGCCGGTGTGCGTGTTGCCCTCCATCAGGCGGTGGGCGTCCCGGATGCGGTCGAGGCCGTCGAAGACCTCGGCGACGACCGGACGCAGGGTGCCGTCGGTCAGGCCCGAGTTGAGGTAGTGCGAGGCGCGGCGGCGGCCCTCGGCGCTCCTGGTGACGTCCGGGTTGGCGTAGCCATGGACGGTCAGGGGCCAGTTCCAGGACAGCTCGGCGGGGCGCCGGTCGAGAAAGCCGTAGAGGACCAGCGTGCCGCCCGGCACGGCGGCGTCGCCCAGGGCGCGGAAGCCGGGGCCGCCGATCGCGTCGAAGACGATGTCGACGCCCCGTCCGCCGGTCAGCCGCTTGGCCTCCTTCACCACGTCCTCGTGGTCGGTGACGATGACGTGCTCGGCGCCCAGGTCGAGGAGGCGCTGCCGCTTGGCCTCGCTGCGGGTGGTGGCGATCGGGACCGCGCCGGAGCGGCGGGCCACCTGGAGGGCCGCGGTTCCGACTCCGCTGGACGCGCCCGTGATCAGCACCTGGTCGCCGGGCGCCATGCCCGCCGTCCTGACCAGGGCGCCGTACGAGGTGGAGTACGTGACCCAGGAGGCCGCCGCGGTGACCGCGTCCACTCCGGCGGGGCGGGGTACGACGGCACTCTCGTCCAGCAGCACCAGTTCGCCGTAGACCCCGTGGGCGCTCAGTTCGAAGTTGCCCGCCGCCATCACGAGGTCGCCGGGGGCGAAGGCGGTCACCCCTTCGCCGACCGACTCGACCGTGCCCGCCGCCTCGTAGCCGTTTCGGGAGGCGGGAAGGGTCGGCTGGTAGTAGTAGGTCCCCGCGCGGAACAGGGCCTCGGCACGATTGAGGCCCAACGCCTCGGCGTGGACGCGGACTTGACCGGGGCCCGGTGCGGAAATCTCCAAGTCCTCGGTCTTCAGGACGTCCGGGCCGCCGAGTTCGTGAAAGAGCACCGTACGTGCGGTGGTTGATGTCATACGGGCGACGCTATGAGGCGGCCGGTCGACGATCCATGCCTGCCGGTCTCCCTTTCATGTCCGAGCGTCTCGCCCGGAAGACCGCGCGCTACCGTACGGGCATGGACGTACTCAGCGACGCCCTCGCGGCGATGCGCAGCGGGCGCCCGCACTCCGCGCGTCAGGACAAGCACGCGCCCTGGGGCATACGTTTCGGGGCCTCGGCCGGGGCGGGATTCCACGTGGTGCTCCAGGGCTCGGCGTGGCTGATCCCCTCGGACGGTGATCCGGTGGCGCTGGGCCCGGGTGACGTGGTGTTCCTCGTCCACGGCCGCGGGCACGCGCTGGCCAGCGCCGTCGACGTACCGCTGGAGGAAGTACGACTGGATCCAGGCACCACCTGGCCCGAACTCCCGCCCGTGCAGGGGCCGTCGAAGGGAACTCCCACGACGCTGCTGTGCGGTGCGTACTGGCTGGACCGGACCCGCGCCCATCCCCTGCTCACGCAGCTGCCGGAGGTGGTCCACCTTCCCGCCCGGGTCGGCGCGCACCGCTCGCTCCGGGCGGCGGTCGAGCTCCTCGGCGTGGAGCTGGAGGAGCCGCAGCCGGGCTCCGACACGATCGTCACCTCGCTCCTCGACACGCTGCTCCTGTACATCCTGCGCGCCTGGTGGCAGCGCGAGCGCCATGGGCAGGCCCATCCGACTGGCTGGTCCGCGGCCCTCGCCGACCCCGGGGTCGCGGCGGCCCTGCGCGCCATCCACGGCGACCCGTCCCACCCCTGGACGGTCGAGGAGCTGGGCATCCGCGGCGGCCTCTCCCGCGCCGCCTTCGCGCGCCGCTTCGCCACCCTGGTGGGCGAGCCCCCGCTCACCTACCTCACCTGGTGGCGCATGACCACCGCGGGCCGCCTCCTTCGAGCAGACGACATGCCGCTCCGCCTGATAGCCGAACGCACCGGCTACACCTCGGAGTTCGCCTTCGCCAAGGCCTTCAAGAGGGAGTACGGGGTGGCGCCGGGGCAGTATCGCAAGCGGGTCGCTCAGGACCGCCGCAGCAGAAGCGCCAGCGTGTCCTCCAACTCCTCCTGAAGCACGGCCCCCGCCACCTCCGCGTCCCCGTCCGTCACCGCGCGCACCAGCGCCGTGTGCGTGTCGTCGCCCGTGTTGGGGTCGTGCGCCCGCATCCCGACGAGGTCAAGGAGCTCGATCAGCCCCTCACGCAGCGCGGGCGCGAACTCGCCGAAGAGGTCGGTGAGTACGGGGTTGTGGGCGGCGGCGACCACGGCCGCGTGCAGCGCGATGTCGGCGTCGACGAAGGCCGCGTCGTCCCCGGCGGAGGCGGCCCGGCGGGCGTCGAGGGCGGCGCTCAGCGCGGTCACGTCCTCGGGGGTGCGGCGCCGGGCGGCGAGGCGGGCGGCCTGCACCTCCACCAGGATCCGCACCTCGTAGACGTCGGACACCGCGGCCCGGCGCAGCCGGGTGGGCCAGTCCTCGACGGCCTCGGTCGCGATGACGAAGACGCCGGCACCCTGCCGGGGCCGCACGAGCCCCGCCCCGGCGAGCGCGCGCAGCGCCTCTCGGACGGTGGAGCGGCCCACGCCGAGTTCGGCGGCGAGCGTGGTCTCGCCGGGCAGCTTCGTACCGACGGGCCAGTGCCCGCCGGTGATCTGCGCACGCAGCCGCTCCGCGGCCTGTTCGACCAGGGGGCTGGGACGGACGGCACCGAGCGGCATCCGGGGTTCACCTTCCACGCACAGGAACCTGAACTTGTCTGAGGAGTACTTGTCTGAGGAGCTGAGTTGTGGCTAGTCTACCGGCATGACGCTTCGCGGTCTCCTTCTTCTCGGCTGCCGCGGCGGGGCCTGACACGACCGGCACCCCGCCGCGGGATGCCGTGCTGCCGGTCCCCCGACCGAGCGAGGACCGAGAACCCCCGTGACCACATCCGCACGCACCACGGATTCCGTACGACCCGCTGAGTCAACCCGCACCACGGCCGCCACTCCCCACTGGAATCCGCAGCGCCCCGGCCCCATGCCGCACCACCGCTACCGCTCCTATCACGAGCGCGTCAACGTGCCCGTCCAGGACCGCGGTTGGCCCTCCGCACGCATCGAGCAGGCCCCCCTCTGGGTCCCGGTCGACCTGCGCGACGGCAACCAGGCGCTCGCCGAACCGATGGACACCGGCCGCAAGCGCCGCTTCTTCGACCTGCTGACCGGCCTGGGATTCAAGGAGATCGAGGTCGGCTACCCGTCCGCGAGCCGGACCGACTTCGACTTCGTACGCCACCTCGTGACGACCGGGGCGGTCCCGGACGACGTCACGCCGGTGGTGTTCACTCCGGCCCGCCGCGACCTCATCGACCGCACCTTCGACTCGATCGAGGGCCTGCCGCGCGCGGTGGTGCACCTGTACATCCCGACCTCGCCGGTGTGGCGCGAGGTCGTGCTCGGGCGGGACCGGGCCCAGGTGTGGGAGACCCTGCGGGACGCGGCCGCCCACATGGCCCGGCGCGCCGACGCCACCCCTTCCTCGTACATCCGTTTCCAGTTCGCGCCGGAGACCTTCAACCTCACCGAACCCGACTACGTCCTGGAACTCTGCGACGGGCTCACCGAGTTGTGGGACGCGAGCCCGGACCGCCCGGTCACGCACAACCTCCCGGCGACGGTGGAGATCGCGACCCCGAACGTCTACGCGGACCAGATCGAGTACATGCACCGCCACTTGGCCCGCCGCGACTCGGTCGTCCTCTCCGTGCACCCGCACAACGACCGCGGCACCGGGGTGGCCTGCGCCGAACTCGCCGTAATGGCCGGGGCGCAGCGCGTGGAGGGCTGTCTCTTCGGCAACGGTGAGCGGACCGGAAACGTCGATCTGGTGACCCTCGCCCTCAATCTGTACGCCCAAGGGGTCGATCCCATGGTCGACTTCAGCGACATCGACGCCGTACGCGAGACGGTGGAGCACTGCAACCGGCTGCCGGTGCACCCGCGCCACCCGTACGGCGGCGAACTCGTCCACACGGCCTTCTCTGGCACGCACCAGGACGCGATCAGCAAGGGGCTGGCCCAACACACCCGCACGGCCGCCGAGTTGGGCGTCCCCGCCGACCAGGCACCCTGGTCCGTCCCCTACCTGCCCATCGACCCCGCCGACGTGGGCCGTTCGTACGAGGCCGTCATCCGCGTCAACTCCCAGTCGGGCAAGGGCGGGGTGGCGTACCTCCTGAGCACCCACCACGGCGTGGACCTGCCCCTGCGTATGCGGCCCGAGTTCTCGCGGCTGGTCCAGGAGGTGACGGACGAGAGCGGGCGCGAGGCGACACCGAAGGAGCTGTACGAGCTGTTCCGGGCGGCGTATCTCTTCACCGAGGGTGAGGTGCTCCTCCACACCTGGTCCACCGACCGCGACCCGGTCTCCGGCGCGCACCGTTTCGTCTGCACCCTCCAGAGCGGTGACCGCGTCGGCGACCACGAGGGCACCGGCAACGGCCCCCTGTCAGCCTTCGCCGACGCCCTCGCCGGAGCCGGCCTGGAAGTCGACATCCTCGACTTCCACGAACACGCGACGACCGCGGGCCCGGACTACGCAGCGGGCCCGGACCGCGACGCGGTCGCGTACGCGGAGTGCCGCGTCAACGGGGTCACGTCCTGGGGCGCGGGCCGGGACACCTCGGTCCTGACGGCGTCGCTGCAGGCGGTCCTTTCGGCGGTCAACCGGGCGGTGGCGACCTCGTGACGCAGGTTCTGCAGGCCCACGACGTCCACATCGTCCGTGACGGCAACCGCATCCTCCAGGACGTGTCCCTGACGGTCCGCGCGGGCGAGCACTGGGCCCTGCTCGGCGCCAACGGGGCGGGAAAGACCACCCTGCTGAGCCTGCTCGGGGCCCTGGTGCATCCCACGCACGGCACGGTGGAGGTCCTCGGCCGCCGCCTGGGCACCGTCGATCTGCGCGAGCTGCGGTCGTACGTGGGTCACGTCAATCCCCGCCATCCGCTCCGCTCTCCCCTGCGCGTCCGCGATGTCGTCCTGACCGGTCCGACGAACTCGGTCGAGCGGCCGCCCCACTGGACCCCCACGCCGGACCAGGAGCGGCGGGCGGACGAGCTGATCGCGACCCTGGGTCTCGCGGACCGCCGGGACGCCCGCTGGCCGACCCTCTCGCAGGGTGAACGCGGACGCGCCCTGATCGCGCGGGCGCTGATGCCCGAGCCCCGGCTCCTCCTGCTCGACGAACCGGCGACGGGCCTCGACCTGCCGGGCCGCGAACACCTGCTCGACGCGCTGGACACCCTGCGCCGCGAACACCCCGCCCTGGCGACGGTCCTGGTCACCCACCACCTGGAGGAACTGCCCGCGGGCACCACCCACGCCCTCCTCCTGCGCGACGGCCGCGAGCTGGCCCAGGGTCCGGTCGACGACGTACTGACCGACGACCGGGTCGGCAAGTGCTTCGACCTGCCGCTGACCCTGGAGCGGCGGGACGGGCGGTGGAGCGTGCGGATCAGGAGGCGGGCATGACGAAGGGGCGCCACCGCGGCACGGTGGCGCCCCTCTCCGCACGGCTCACTTGTTGAGCTGGGCCCAGAACTCGTCGAACGACAGGAGCTTGTCACCGTTGAGGTCGCGGCTGGCGATCAGGGCCTCCGCGACCGACTCGGTTACATTCCAGTCCCCGCCCTGGGCGAGAGCGGTCTTGAACTCGGCGGCCGTGACGAACCCGTCCCCGTCCGTGTCGATCCGCTCGAACGCCTTGCGTGCTTCCTCGATGTCCGCCACCGGGTCCGCCCCTTCGTAGTGCATTCCTGCCATGTATACGGAGGTCAGATTAACCGGCGACCCGAGCACGCAGTGCGGCGACCACCCAGGCGAACTCCTCTCGGTGCGCGGCCGCGGGGCTCCCGCCCTTCAGCGTGGACAGCAACTCCCGGTACCGGGCGAGCCGGTCGTTCGACGCCGCCTCCATGCGTTCGAGTACGACGGCCAGGTCGCCGCCCCCCAGTACCTCCCGCACGATCGCCTCCGCCTCCGGCGACTCGGGGGCGATTCCCCGCTCGCGGGCGTCCGCCCCCAGCTGGAGCAGGCGCTGGGGGAACCACATCGCCCGCCCGGCGGCGGCACCGCGGCTGTAGTCCGCCGAGTTGAAGTCGAAAACCTGCCGCATCTGGGCCCGGAACTCCGGGTCCTGGACCATCTCGGCCAGCTCCACCCAGGCGTCCACCTGCTCGGGGGTCGGATCGTCCGGCAGGCCCACCGAGATGGAGCGCATCCGCTCCTCGATGCCCGGGTCCACGTACTCGATCCCGTGGAACAGCTCGTCCACGAACTCCTCCATGATCCGCTTCCGTTCGGCTGCCGACAGCCGCGCCAGCTTGTTCATGAGTGTCATCTCCTCTGCGGTCGAACCGCGTCGCGCCACGGTCGACAGCACCGCACGGGTCACCTTCAGCGAGCGGATCTGCGCGTCCAGCGCCGCCACGTGCGCCGCCGCGACCTCCGCGACCGTCGTCTCGCCCGCCAGCACCTTGCGTACGTCGTCCAGGCCGAGGCCCAGCTCGCGCAGGGTGTGGATCAGTTCCAGGCGGGCGACGGACTCGGCGTCGTAGAGGCGGTAGCCGCCGGCCGAGCGGGTCACCGGGGTGAGGACCTCCTCGTCCGACCAGTAGCGGATGGTCCGCACGGTCAGTCCGGTGGCCCTGGCCAGCTCTCCGATGGTGAAAAGTCCGGTGCCGTCGTCGATCATGTCTGCGAGTCTGGGCCTTCCAGTGGGTGGAGACTCAAGGAGCACGGGAGCGCGGTGGTGGAGACTCTTCGGGCCATTCTCGAAGCTGCGGGGCGCGGTGTCCTCCCGCCCGCGGACGGACGTACGACCGTCGTGGCGCAGGCGTCCCACCGGGACGCGGGTGTGCTCGCCTTCACCGCGCACGCGGTGGTCTTCACGGACGAGGATCCGCGGTGGGTGTACGACACGCTGGCCGCCGTGGAGTGCGACGCCCTCGCGGCGCCGATGAACGCGCGGTTCCTGGCGGCCCTGCTGGAGCGGACGGGGCGTAGGTCCGAGACGATCGACGCGATGCTGGTGGGCTCGCCCCTGCCCGGCGAGCCGCCGCTCCCGCTGAAGGAGATCACGGACGGCGGACATCCTCGGATCGTCTATGCCCGGCGGCGACGCGACAACGTTCGCGCGTGGACCGCGGAAGGCGGCGTGCTGGTGATGGGGCGCGGCATCGCCGGACGCCTCGAGGTGTCCGTCGAGGTGGACGAGGAGGTACGGCACCGGGGGCTGGGGCGGCTGCTGGTGACCGCCGCCCGGCATCTCGTCACGGAGCCGCTGTGGGCGCAGGTCGCCCCGGGGAACGCCCGCAGTATGCGGACGTTCCAGGCGGCCGGCTACCGGATCGTGGGCTCGGAGGCGCTGCTCATCGCCCGATAGGGCTGGCCTGACCGGCGGATCAGTGCCAGGGCTCGTAGTACGGGTTGCTCTCGCAGTCGCTCATGATCTCGGTCTTGGTCTTCTTGTCGACCGGGCAGACGCCGATGATGTACTGGCGCGCGATGCCGCCGGGGAAGGCGACCTCGACCTGGTCGGCCCACTTGTGGGTGTCGCCGATGGTCTTGTTGACGTCGACGCCGCCGGGAGCGTCGATGTAGTAGTTGTAGCCGCTCTTCCACCACGTCTTGTAGAGGTCGTGGTCGTAGCTCGTGGAGACGTACGGGGAGGGCTGGTTGACCAGCACGTACTGCTCGATGTCGTACTGGCCGGTGAGGACGTCCTTCGGGTAGAAGCCCTGCTCGAAGACGGCCGCGGGGCCTCGGCCGTCGCTGCGGTAGAGCGTTTCGCAGGTCTTGCGCCAGACGGGCTCCGGGGTGATGCGGTCGACGTCCACGCGGTGGTCGGCGGCGGCCTTGACCGGGTCGGCGAACTGGGGGCAGGCGGGGGCGGCGGCCTTGGCCGGGGTGGACGCGGGGACGGTGGCGGCGGAGGTCGCGAAGACGGCGGCCAGGGACAGGACGACGGCAGCGGCCCGCCGCCGCAGGCGAGTTGTGATCATGGTGATCACCATCTCGGTTCCGCGACGGCGGGCCGGGGACCGTCACTCGTACGACGGCGTGTCCCAACTGGCGTGTGGTCAGCGGAAGATGCCGGTGTGGCCGAGCGAGTAGCGGCCGGGCTGCGGGTACACGGCGAGGCCGTGCGGGCCGCTGCCGACCGGGATGCGGGCGAGCTGGATGCCGGTGCGGGTGTCGATGGCGTACACCTCCGCGTCGTAACGCCCGGACAGCCACAGGACCTTGCCGTCGGCCGAGACGCCGCCCATGTCGGGGCTGCCGCCGTCGGGCAGGTGCCACTTCTTGGTCAGCTTGTTCTGGGTGAAGTCGAAGATGGAGATGGAGCCCTCGCCGCGGTTGGAGATGTACATCTCGCGCGAGTCGCGGCTGACGTACAGGCCGTGGCAGCCCTTGCCCGTGCGGAGGAGCGTGGGCTTGGTGAACTTGTCGCCGTCCAGGACCCACATGCCGTCGGCCATCATGTCGGCGATGTAGAACTTCTTGCCGTCCGGCGAGATCTTCACGTCCTGCGGCATCGCGCCCTTGAACGGGAGCTTCTGCTGACCGATCACCTTCATCTTCTCGGTGTCGACCTTGAGCAGTTCGCCGCTGAACTCGCAGGAGACGATGAAGTAGCGGCCGTCGGGCGAGAAGTCGGCGTGGTTGACGCCGTAGCAGCTGACCGGTTCGGTCTTCACGCGCTTCATGGTGTGTGCGTCGCGGAAGACCAGCTCGCGGTCGAGGGAGGCCATGACGATGGAGTACTTGCCGTTGGGCGTGAAGTAGAGGTTGTACGGGTCGTGCACCTCGACCTCCTTGCCCGCCTTCCCCGTCTTCGGGTCGATGGGGGTGAGCGTGTGACCGCGGTTGTTGTTGACCCAGAGCGTCTTCATGTCCCAGGAGGGGACAACGTGTTGGGGCTGGCGGCCGACATGGAGGGTGTCGATGACCTTGTACGTCTTGGGGTCGATGACCGAGACGGTGTCGGACCCGGTGTTGGGGACGTAGACGCGGGACGGGAAGTCCTTGACCACCGGGGAGAGTTTGCCCGAGCGGTCGGCGGCGTAGACGTCCGTCGGGTCGAGCACGGGAGGCATGCCGGGCAGGCCCCGGACGGCCGGCGGCTTCGTGGGCTGGACCGGCCTTTCCACGCCCTTGGTGCCGAGCGCTTCGTTCGCGTGGTCCTTGTGCTCGGTGCCGCAGGCGGCCAGGGCGGCGAGGACCGCGCCCGCGACCAGGGCGCGCTTCGTGAGGTTCGGGTGCATCAGCTCAGCAACTCCGTGGTGGTGACGGCGCGCAGGCCGCGGCGGTTCAGTTCTTCCAGGACGGCGGGCAGCGCGGCGACGGTGTCCGCGTACCCGAAGTGCAGGCTCACGACGGATCCGTTGCGGATCTCGCCGGTGATCTTGCGAGTGACGGCGGGGGCGCCCGGCGAGGTGAAGTCGAGCGAGTCGACGTCGTAGGAGAGGACGTGCGGATAGCCCGCGGCGCGGGCGAGGCGTTCGACGAGCGGGGAGGCGCGGGCGGTACGGGACGGTCTGAACCAGGTGCCGATGGCCCCGGTCAGCCGGCGCAACCGCTGCGCGCAGCCCCGGATCTCCGCGTCCGCCTCCGTCTCCGGCATCGCGTTGATGTCGAGGTGCCTGAGGGTGTGATTGCCGAGGTCGTGGCCCCCGTCGAGGATGCGGCGCGCCAGATCGGGGTGTTCGTCGAGCCAGCTCCCCACGGCGAGCACGGTGACGTGGGCCCCGCCCTTCTCTGCCTCACCGAGGACCGCCCTGGCGATGGCGGGATCGCCCTGCCCGTGGAAGGTGAGGGCGACTTGGGGCCGGGTGCGGGGTCCGTGGGCGATCTCCACGGGCTGGTCCGGGAACCGGCGCGGCGCGGGTGCGGCGGGGGCGGCGGGGGGTGCGCTGCGGGCGCGGGCGACCGGGTGCGGCGCTGCGGCCCCGTTCGCGGAACACCCGGTGACGAAGGCCCCGGCCGCGAACGCGCCACCCGAACGCAACACCGCCCGCCGATCGGGCGCGGTACGCGCGGCGATTCCTTCGGGGGGCGGCTGAGGGGGGTGATCGGGCGTGGTCACCCGCACCATTTAAGGTGAGTTGCGGTGAAAATCGGCGATTGCACCTATTGGGGGGCGGGTCGCGGGGCGCGGAACGCGGGGGCGCCGCGAGGGCGGAGCGCCCGCTACGCACGCGTCGAGCGCATGAGACAACCGCGCGTCGCGCAGAGCGCGGGGGCGCCACGAGGGCGGAACGCCCGCCGCAGAGGCGCAGAACGCGCAGCCGACACAAGGGCGGAGCGCCGCAACGCAGGCGCCGAGCACATGAGACAACCGTGCGACGCACAGAACGCGGAGCCACCACGAGGACGGAGCGCCCGCCGCAGGGGCGCAGAAGGCGGAGCCGCCGCGAAGGCGAGCGCCCGCTACGCACGCGCCGAGCGCATGAGGCGACCGCGCGTCGCGCGGCCCGCCACCGCACAGAAACTCCACGTCACCGCCTCGCAAGCGGCAGCACCGCGTGCCGTAACCCGCCCGCGTGCCGGACCCCACCGTCTTTTGGATCACTCAGCCGCGTCTGAGATAGTCGGCGGTGCGACCTCCACCCATTGACCCGGGCGTTGGTTGTCGCCGGTGCCGTGGTTCACACCCCAAATAGTTCTGCGGCGCCTCCGGAAGCCCCGGCCGTCCATCGGCCGGGGCTTTCGTGGATTCAGCGGTCGGCGACGCGCATTTCGAACCAGGTGGTCTTGCCGCGGGGGAGGAGGTCGACGCCCCAGCGGTCGGAGAGCTTGTCGACGAGGAAGAGGCCGCGGCCGCTCAGGTCCATTTCCTGGACCGGCATCAGACAGGGAAGGCCGCGCGAGGGGTCGCGGACCTCGATGCGGATCCACCCCCGGCGGCGGCGCATCCGGAGCCCGAAGACGCGGGCGCCGGTGTGCCGTACGGCGTTGCCGACGAGTTCGGAGACCAATAACACGGCGTCTTCGGTCATTTTCGGCGAGAGGCCCCAGTGCCGCAGGACCACGACCTGGGTGAGCCGCCGCGCGGTGGCCGCGGACTCCGGACGGGACGGCAGCGGCACCTCCGCCTCGGTCGGATTGCCGAACAACTCCAGCGCCTTGAGCGCCTGTTCGTCCTCGACCGCAGGCGTCCAGCGCGCCGCGGTCGCACCCCCGTGCCGCCGCGGCGGTTCGATACCCTCCAGCCCCGCCATGACCCCATCATGGCCGCCCAAAGCGCCCTTCGGGGCCGTTCCGAAGGAATACGCCCCCCGGAACCCCCTATTCCGCAGCATCCGATCGGCATATGCCACAGGCAGTTCAGCGCCCACCAGGGCCCATCTGACCTGCCCGAACCGTCCGCCGGGGAGCAATCTCCGACCTCCCCCGACAAGGCAGCCTTAAGGTTGCCTTAAGGCTCGCATAAACCAGCCCTTCGGGGGACGCCGGGTAAGACATCGCGTCAACTGCAAGTGGATCAGCGGAACTTGTCGCGTGAGATTCAACCAACTCACGCTGCGGGATTCAGCGGAACTTCGCCTTCCCCGGCCCCTCCTCCACGAAGCTCCGCATCCCCCGCTCCCGGTCCTCCGTCGCGAACAGCCCGGCGAACCAGTTCCGTTCGATCGCGAGCCCGGTCTCGATGTCGGTCTCCAGACCCGCGTCGACGGACTCCTTCGCGGCACGCAGCGCGATCGCGGGTCCCTGCGCCAGCTTCGCGGCCCACGCGTGCGCCTGGGCGTACACCTCCTCGGCGGGTACGACCCGGTCCACCAGGCCGAGCGTCAGCGCCTCGTCGGCCTTCACCATGCGCCCGGTGAAGATGAGGTCCTTCGCCCGCGAGGGGCCGATCAGCCGGGACAGCCGCTGGGTGCCGCCGGCGCCGGGGATCAGGCCGAGCAGGACCTCCGGCTGCCCGAGCTTCGCGTTCTCGCCGGCGATGCGGTAGTCCGCGCACAGCGCCAACTCGCAGCCCCCGCCCAGCGCGTAGCCGGTGACCGCCGCGACGACCGGCTTGGGGATACGGGCGACGGCGGTGAAGGAGTCCTGCAGCGCCCGGGACCGTACGACCATCGCCGCGTGGTCCATGGCCTGCATCTCCTTGATGTCCGCGCCCGCCGCGAACACCTTCTCCCCGCCGTACAGCACCACCGCGCGCACGTCGTCGCGGCGCGTGGCCTCCTCGGCGAGCTCCTTGAGCCGGTCCTGCGTGGCGACGTCCAGCGCGTTCATCGGCGGACGGTCGAGTCGGATGGTGCCGACGCCATCGGCCACTTCGAGATGCACAGTCATGGCAGCAGGTTAGCGGCCGTTAACGACAATGGGCCCGGTGTGCTAGGTCACAGCACACCGGGCCCGTACGCCGGAAGGGACTTACGCCTTCCACTTCTCCCAGGACATGTTCCAGCCGTTGAGGCCGTTGTCCGGGTCGACGATCCTGTCGTTGGAGTTCTTCACGACCACCACGTCGCCGGTCATCGACTGGTTGAAGAACCAGGCCGCGGCCACCTTGCCGTCGTAGCCGCCGCGGACGTCCTTGAGGCCGATGCAGCCGTGACTGGCGTTGTAGTTGCCGAAGGCGCTGCCGCCCCAGTAGTTGCCGTGGATGAAGGTGCCGGAGGTGGTCAGGCGCTGGGCGTGCGGCACGTCCTTGATGTCGTACTCGCCGGCGTAGCCGACCGTCTCGCCGTTCATCCGGGTCACTTCGAGGCGGTCGGTGATGACCATCTGGCCGTTCCAGGTGTCGTAGCCGGGCTTGCCGGTGGTCACCGGGATGGTCTTGATGGTCTTGCCGTCGCGCTTGACGGTCATCGTCTTGGTCTTGACGTCGACGGTGGAGACCTGGCTGCGGCCGATCGTGAAGGACACGGTCTTGGCCTGGTTGCCGTAGACGCCGGGCCGTCCCTCGACACCGTCGAGGTTGAGCTCCACCGTCACCTTCGTACCGGCCTTCCAGTACTCCTCGGGACGGAAGTCGAGGCGGTCGTTGCCGAACCAGTGGCCTTCCACGTCCACCGCGGGCTCGGTCTTGATGGTGATCGCCTTCTCGACGTCCTCGGGGTGCGTGATGCCCCGGGTGAAGTTGACCGAGAAGGGCATTCCGACGCCGACCTTGGAACCGTCCTCCGGCGTGAAGATGCCGACGAAGGTGTTCTTCGGGGTCAGCGTGGTGAACGCGGACTCCTCGGCGGCCTCACGGCCACCGGAGTCCTTGGCCACCGCGTGGACCTTGTACTTGGTGGATGAGGCAAGGTGCGTCGAGGGCGTCCAGGTGGCGCCCCCGCCGGTTATCTCGCCCTCGACATCGTTGCCCTTGGCGTCCTCGACGGTGACCTCGGTCAGCTTGCCCTTGGCCGCGGTCACCTTGAGGGCGCCGCTGGTGGCCACTCCGCCGGCGCCGTTCTTCGGGACGATGGACACGACGGCCTCCGAGACCTTGGTGTCCGCCGTCTCCGAACTCCCGGTGCTCTTGCCCTTCCCGTCCCCGGACCCGGAATCCGAGTCCCCTCCCCCGCCACACGCGGTCACGACGAGCAACAGCACCCCCAGCAGCAGCGCCAGGACCCCCTTGCTTCCCCGTGCCCGCGCGCCAACCGACGGCCCCGATATCGGTCGCCCGTTCAAGTTCGTTCTCCCCTCGCACGGCCTGGTCCAGGCCCGCACCCCAACGCGTCCCACGCGCACATCGCGCTAATTAATCACACGGCCAGAAGGGATGGCTCCCCGGGATTGTCACTGTTCAGTCCCAACTTCAGCCGTGTGGGGGCGAGCCGGAACCCGTCGTGCGCGTCCCCCTTTGTCGCCCTACTTCACGGCGCCGCCCGCTTTCCACTGCTTCCAGTTCATGTTCCACCCGCCGAGCCCGTTGTCGGGAGCGACCTTTTTGTCTCTGCTGTTGACGACCTCGACGACGTCACCGATGAGGCTGCGGTCGAAGAACCAGCCCGCCGGGGTGTCCGAGCCGCCGCCCTTCACGTCCTTCAGGCCCACGCAGCCGTGGCTGACATTGGTGTTGCCGAAGACGCCCTCCGCCCAGTAGTTGCCGTGCAGGAAGGTCCCGGAGTTGGTGAGGCGCATCGCGTGTGGGACGTCCGGGATGTCGTACTCGCCCTTGCCGTTGGCCTTCTTGAAGCCGACCGTGGCGCCGTTCATCCGGGTCACCTCGAGCATCTCGGTGACCACCATCTTCCCGTTGTACGTCGTGCTCTTGGGGGCGCCCGCGGTGATCGGCACGGTCGCGAGAAGCTCCCCGTCGCGGCGCACCTCCATGGTGTGGTCGGCGGCGTCGACGAGACTGACCTGGCTGCGGCCGACCGTGAACGAGAAGGTCTTGTACTGCAGCCCGTACACGCCGGGGGCCGCCTCGACGTCCCGCAGCCCCAGCGTGACCGTGACCTTCGTCCCCGGCTTCCAGTACCTCTCGGGCCGGAAGTCCAGGCGGTCCTTGCCGAACCAGTGCGGGCGGACCTCGACCGCCGGCTCCGCGACCACCTGGACCGCGCGCTCGACGGCGGCCCGGTTCTCGATCTCCCGGTTGAACTCGAGGGAGACGATCATCCCGGTGCCGACGGTGGAGCGGTTCTCCGGGGTGACGTATCCGATGAACCGCTCGTCGGGGACGAACGTCGTGAACGTCGTGTGCCGCGCCGAGCGCCGCCCGTACCCGTCGAGGGCCACCACGTCGACGGTGTACCTGGCGGCGAGGGCGAGCCGTTCGTCGTCGGGCCGCCAGCGCATCCCGTCCTCGGAGATGCTTCCGGGCACCGGGGACTCCTGTGCGTCCTGCTCCTTGACCACCTGCACGGACTCCAGGCGCCCGCTGGACACCCGTACCCGGATCGACTTGTCCGGGCCGACGGCCTTGCTCTGGTCGTCCGGCGAGACGCGGATGACTTCCTCGGGCGACGGAGGTTTGCCCAGTACCTCGTCCATCCCGTTCGAGGTGCAGCCGGAGGCTCCGGCCAGCAGGCCGGCCCAGGTCAGTACGGCGGCCAGCGCGGCCCCTGCGCGCCGCGCGCGTGTCTGTACGTGCTTCACGAGGGGCCCAACGACTGCGCCTCTCTGGGGAAACGTGAGTGCGAGCCAAGCGCTGGGCAGAACAGTGGGGAGAACGACTCGACGGAGAGCGGTGGCCGGGACGCCAACGGCCCTTTTCGCGTCGTTCCATCGAGCCGCAGGAGGCTGACCGGTGTCGAGCGCACCCGAGCAGGAGGCAGTACAGGAGGGGCGTACGGCGGGCGGCGTGCTGCCCGCGCAGCCCGCCCCTCTGATGAACGGCGCGTCGCGTGCGGCGCCCGCCGTGTCCGTGTGGCCCGGCGCCCCGACCCCGCTGGGCGCGCGCTTCCGCGTCGGCCCCGACGGCGTCACGGGCACCAACTTCGCTCTGTGGGCGGGTGGCGCGGAGTCCGTCGAGCTGTGCCTCTTCGACGAGGAGGGCGCCGAGATCCGGGTCCCGCTGACCGAGCTGACCCACGAGATCTGGCACGGCTTCGTGCCCGGCGTGCTCCCCGGCCGCCGCTACGGCTTCCGGGTGCACGGCCGCTGGGACCCCTGGACCGGCGCCCGCTGGAACCCGGCGAAACTGCTCCTGGACCCGTACGCCCGTGCCGTGGACGGCGACTTCAGCCTGCCGCCCGAGGTGTACGGGCACGTCCGCGACTGGCCCCAGCAGCAGGTCGCGGACACCGTGCGCGACGACCGGGACTCTGCGCCGTACGTCCCCAAGGGTGTCGTGGTCCACGACGACGAGGACTGGTCGGACGACCACCGCCCGAAGACCCCGTGGGCCGACTCGGTGATCTACGAACTGCATGTGCGCGGATTCACCCGTCTGCACCCCGGGATCCCGGAGGAACTCCGGGGCACGTACGCCGGGTTGGCGCACCCCGCCGCCATCGACCACCTGGTGCGGCTGGGGGTCACGGCCGTGGAGCTGCTGCCGGTGCACCAGTTCGCGCACGAGGACCATCTGCTGCGGAAGGGCCTCAAGAACTACTGGGGCTACAACTCGATCGGGTACTTCGCGCCGCACGCCGGATACGCCGCCTCCGGGACCACCGGTCAGCAGGTCGGCGAGTTCAAGCGGATGGTACGGGCGCTGCACGCCGCCGGGATCGAGGTGATCCTCGACGTGGTCTACAACCACACCGCCGAGGCGGGCGAGTTGGGGCCCATGCTGTCCCTGCGCGGTATCGACAACCGCGGGTACTACCGGCTGCAGACCGACGCCCGGCGGTACGCGGACTACACGGGGTGCGGGAACACGCTGCACGTGGTGCAGCCTCATGTGCTGCGGCTGATCACGGACTCGCTGCGGTACTGGGTGCAGGAGATGGGGGTGGACGGCTTCCGGTTCGACCTGGCCGCCGCGCTGGCCCGGTCGATGCACGACGTCGACATGCTGTCGCCGTTCCTGGCCGTCATCGCCCAGGACCCGGTGCTGCGGCGGGTGAAGCTGATCGCGGAGCCCTGGGACGTGGGGTCCGGGGGATATCAGGTGGGGGCCTTCCCACCGCTGTGGACGGAGTGGAACGACCGCTATCGCAACGCCGTGCGGGACTTCTGGCGGGGGGCGCTGCCCGACGTACGGGATCTGGGATACCGGCTTTCGGGGTCGAGTGATCTTTACGCCTGGGGCGGGCGGCGTCCCTACGCCTCGGTGAATTTCGTCACCGCCCACGACGGGTTCACGCTCCGGGACCTCGTCTCCTACGAGCGCAAGCACAACGAGGCGAACGGTGAAGGGAACCGGGACGGTTCGGACGACAACCGGTCGTGGAACTGCGGGGCCGAGGGAGAGACGGACGACGAGCGCGTACGGGCCCTGCGGCGGCGGCAGTTGAGGAACCTGCTGACGAGTCTGCTGCTGTCGACCGGGGTGCCGATGCTGGTCGCCGGGGACGAGTTCGGGCGGACCCAGCGCGGCAGCAACAACGCGTACTGCCAGGACAACGAGATCAGCTGGGTCGACTGGTCGCAGCTCGACGATCCCGGGTGGCGGGCGCTGTTCGAGCTGACCTCGCGGCTGATCGCGCTGCGGCACGAGCATCCTGTGCTGCGGCGGCGGGCGTTCTTCTCCGGGCGGGCGCATTCCGTGGACGGGTTGCGGGACCTGGCGTGGTTCACCGCGCGGGGGACGGAGATGACCGAGCGGGACTGGTACGCGCCGGCCGCGACGCTGGGCATGTATCTGTCCGGGCGGGACATTCCCGGGCGGGACGCACGGGGGGTGCCTGTCGTGGACGACAGTTTTCTCGCCGTGCTGCATGCCGGGGACCGGCCGGTGAGTTTCGTACTGCCCGGGCCGCCGTGGGCCTCGCGGTACGAGGTGGTGGTGGACACCTCGCGGGAGTCGCAGGCGGAGGCTCCCGGGGTGGTGCATCGGGCGGGGGCCGCGGTCACTGTGCCGGCTCGGGCGGTGTTGTTGCTGCGGGTGGTGGGGTGAGTTTGTTCGCCCCCTCCGCCCCTACCCGTCCCGTACCTGGGGGCTCCGCCCCCAGACCCCCGTTCGCCCGAAGGGCTCGTCCTCAAACGCCGGTCGGGCTGACTTGTCCAACGCTTGGACGACTTCTTGACGCTCAACCTCACCGCTGGCAACGTCCGTGGTCATGAGGATCTCCGCTGATCACCCGTGCGCGGTCGTCGCGCTCGTGGAGCGGCGCCACGTCGACCTGTGCCGGCAGTCCAGCGCCATCTGTCGCTGACCCCGCGGTCTCCGCTGCCCTCCCTCTCCCCCCTTCCTTTCCTTCCTGCGTGTCCCGTCGCGGGACACGTCTGTTCTGAGGAACCCGCATGTCCGAAATATCCCGTCGGGTCTTCGGTGGTCTGCTCGGTGGCGGTGCCGTGACCGCCGTTGCCGGAACCGCCACTGCCACCGAAGCAGCCGCCGCCGAGCGGCCGTTCCGGGCCCGTACCACCGCCTCCGGATCCGGCCGGCGCCCCAACATCCTCGTCATCCTGGGCGACGACCTCGGCTGGGCCGACCTCTCCTCGTACGGCGCACCGCACATCAGGACGCCGAACCTGGACCGGCTGGCCCGGCAAGGGGTGCGGTTCACCGACGCGTACTCCGGGTCGGCCACCTGCTCGCCGACCCGGTTCAGTCTGTACACCGGGCGCTATCCGGGACGTACGAAGGGCGGTCTCGCCGAGCCCATCGCCAACAGGACCCAGGGGCTCGACCCCAGCCACCCCACGCTCGCCTCCCTGCTGAAGAAGGCGGGCTACTCCACCGCGCTCATCGGCAAGTGGCACTGCGGCTTCCTGCCGGACTACGGGCCCACCAAGTCGGGGTGGGACGAGTTCTTCGGCAACTTCGGGGGCGTACTGGAGTACTTCTCCAAGCTCGGACAGCTCGGTGACTACGACCTGTACGAGGGCGACGCGGAGTACAAGGACCTGCGTTACTACACGGAGGTGCTGACCGAGCGGGCCGTGGAGTACGTGAGCCGCGAGCACGACGAGCCGTGGCTGCTCAACCTCAACTTCACCACCCCGCACTGGCCCTGGCTCGCGGAGGACGACGCGGGGACCGGCGCCGAGATCGCGGCGAAGATCCGGGCCGCGAGCAGCCAGGCGCAGGTGACCGCCGCGCTCCTGCACAACGACGGCGGCTCGGTCGAGAAGTACACGCAGATGGTGGAGAGCCTCGACGCCGCCGTCGGGGAGGTGCTCACCGCGCTGCGCCGGGCCGGTCAGGAGGAGAACACGGTGGTGCTGTTCGCCAGCGACAACGGCGGCGAACGCTTCTCGTACAACTGGCCGCTCAGCGGGGAGAAGGCCTCGCTGCTCGAAGGCGGTATCCGGGTGCCGACCATCGTGCGGTGGCCCGCCCGCCTCGACGGCAACCAGGTCAGCCACGAGCCGGCGTTCTCACCGGACTGGACGGCGACGCTGCTGGAGCTGGGCGGTGCGCGGCCGGACCCGGCGTACCCACTGGACGGCACCAGCCTGGCCGGGTACCTGCTGCGCGGCGAGGAGGTGGGCGAGCGCGACCTCTTCTGGCGGGTCCGGGGCAACCGGGCGCTGCGGCGCGGGGACTGGAAGTACCACCAGGCCGCCGACGGCGTCGACCACCTCTACGACCTGACCGCGGACTCCCGCGAGCAGGCCGACCTCGCGGCGGACCGGCCGGAGTTGCTCGCGGAGCTCAAGGCCGCCTGGGAGAGGACGGCGGGCGGCCTGCTGCCGTACCCCGCCTCCTGATCAGCCCAGGATCCCGCGGTCGTACGCCGTCGCCACCGCCGCCGCCCGGTCCTTGACGCCCAACTTGCCGTACAGGTGGGTGAGATGGGTCTTCACGGTCGCCTCGCTGATGAACAGTTCGCGGGCGATCTCACGGTTGGACGTGCCCCTGGCGACCAGGGCCAGCACCTCGCGTTCTCGCGCGGAGAGCGGCTCGTTGCCGGGGGCCCTGGGCGTCCGGACCGCGGTGACCAGGCGGGAGGCGACGGCCGGGGAGAGGACGCTGCGGCCTTCCGCGGCGGCGCGGACGGCGGTGAAGAGTTCGTCGCGCGGGGCGTCCTTGAGGAGGTAGCCCGTCGCGCCCGCCTCGATCGCGGGGAGGGTGTCGGAGTCGGTGTCGTACGTGGTGAGGACCAGGATCCGGGCGCGGGCGCCGGTGCGGGTGAGGTGGGCGATCGCCTCGACACCGCCGCCGCCCGGCATGCGCAGGTCCATCAGGATCACGTCGGGGTCGAGCTCGGCGGCGAGCTCGACGGCCTCGGTCCCGTTCGACGCCTCCCCCAGGACCCGGAAGCCGGGCGCCGACTCGAACATGCCGCGCAGGCCGTCCCGTACGACGGGATGGTCGTCGACGATGAGGAGGGAGATCGCGGCGTCATCGGTCATGGCGGACCAACGGTACGCGAGCCGACAAGGCCGTGCCGTGACCTGGCTCCGACTCCACCGTCAGGGAGCCCGCGATGCGTTCGGCGCGGGCGCGCATGCCGTCGAGACCGAAGCCGCCGGTGCGGGTGCGTTCGGGGACGGCGAGGGGGTCGAAGCCCCGTCCGTCGTCGCGGATGTCGAGGATCACCTCGTCGCCGAGGAAGGTGAGGGTGACGCCGACGCGGGCGGCCCGAGCGTGCCGGGAGGCGTTGGACAGGGCCTCCTGTGCGATGCGCAGCAGGGTCGCCGAGACCTCGTCGTGGAGTTGTTCGGCGGCGCCGGTGACGGTGAACCCGGCGCGTACGCCCGTCCGTTCGCCCCATTCGGCGACCGTGTTCTTCAGGGCTTCGGGCAGTCCGTCGTCGGCCAGCGCCACGGGGGCGAGGTTCTGCACGGAGCGGCGGGCCTCGCCGAGGCTGTGCCGGGCGAGGGCGGAGGCGCGGTCGAGGTGGGTGCGGGCGATGTCGAGGTCGGGGGCGTTCGCGACGACCTGGAGCTGGGCGATGATGCCGGTGAGGCCCTGGGCGATGGTGTCGTGGATCTCGGCGGCGAGGCGGCGGCGTTCGTCGGCGACTCCGGCTTCCCTTGCCTGGACGAGGAGTTGGGCGTGCAGGGCGGCGTTCTCGTCGAGGGCCTGCTGCAGCGCCGTGTTGGTGCGTTCGAGTTCGGTGATGGTGGCGGCCCGGTCGCGGGAGCGCTGCTCCTCCTGCTCGGTGAGATGGGCGATCACCGTCTGCAGGGCGGAGTTGGCGACCAGGAGCCCGGCGAACCCGATCCACTGGGGCACGCTCTTCGGCGGCAGTCCCCCGGACTGCGCGCCGGCCACGGTGACCGCGCTGGCGAACAGCCCGAGCCGCCGCCACATGCCGGCGATGAGCTCGTCGGCGTCCATGTAGCCGGTGGCCGCGTAGAACGCGAAGAACGGGTTGATCCAGGTGAGCGCGAAGGCGATCGCCCAGCGGACGACGTAGTACGCCGTCCCGGCACGGGACGGGGTCCGGCCGCGGCCGGTCCTGCGGGAGCGGGTGCCGTTCCACCAGAGCTGGAGCACGATCGCGGCGAGGACCAGGCCCCCGGCCGCGTACCACTCGCCGGGGGCGGCCATCAGTTCGCTGGAGACGGCCGAGAGGAGGACCCCGACACCGAGCAGCGCGTACGGCCCCCAGGTGTGCACCTGCTGCCAGCGCCGCTCGATCTGCGCGTCCGCCACGGTCATGCACCCAGTCTGCACGGCCCCGCTATTCCCACCGGAACCAGCGCGCGGCGCCGGCCGTGAGCAGGACGGTCCAGGCCACGAGCACGCCGAGGTGGTCCCAGCCCGGCCAGTGGCCCGCCGCCGCCTGGTTCAGGGCCTGGGCCGCCGCGCCGAACGGGGTGTAGCCGACGATGCGGGCCAGTACGTCGGGCATGGTCTGCACCGGCATCCACAGGCCCGCGCAGAACATCGCCGGGAAGAAGACGGCGGACCCGATGGCGCCCGCGATCTTCGTCGTCCGGGACAGCGCGGAGATCACCGCGCCCAGCGCGAGGGCGACCAGGACGGTGAGGACGAGGGCGACGGCGTATCCGAAGGCCTGCTCCGGCAGCGTTACGTCGAAGGCGAGCCGGCCGACCGCGAGGGCGAGCAGCGCGGACGCCAGCGCGGCACCGCCGTAGACCAGCATCTGTGCGGAGAGCAGGGCGACGGGCCGGACCGGTGTCGTGGACATCCGGCGCAGGATGCCGCGCTCGCGGTAGCCGGTGAGGGTCTGGGGCATCGCCTGGAGTCCGCCGACGATCAGGCCGAGCAGTACGGCCACCGGGACGTAGGCGTCGACGGTCCGCAGGCCGTCCAGACCCGACTCGGGTTCGCGGAAGGACGGGATGGAGCCCAGGATCACCAGCAGCAGGGTCGGGAACAGCAGGATCCAGAAGAGGCTGCCCGGCTCGCGGCGGAAGAGGCGGATCTCGGTCTTCAGTACGGCGGTGTCGACGACGGTCGCGCTCATGCCGCTGCCTCCTTCGTGAGGTCGAGGAACGCGTCGTCCAACGTGGCGTCGGTGACGCGGAGTTGGTAGGCGGTGACCCGGTTGCGGGCCAGCATGGTGATGACCGCGTTGACGGTGTCGTCGGTGCCGGCGAGCGTGATCCGGCCGTCCTTGTGCTCGACCGACGCGAGGGCGGGCAGCCCGTTCAGGTCACGGTCGTCGAGCGGCGCCGACGGGGTGAAACTGATGACGGTGGCACCGGCCGAGCGGCGGATGAGGCCGGCCGGGGTGTCCAGAGCGGCGACCCGGCCCTTGTCGATCACGGCGATCCGGTCGCACAGGCGCTGGGCCTCCTCCATGAAGTGGGTGACCAGGAGGACGGTCACGCCGTTCGCGCGGATGTCCTCGATGAGCTCCCAGGTGTCCCGGCGGGCGCGCGGGTCGAGGCCGGTGGTGAGCTCGTCCAGGACGACGATCCGCGGGTTGCCGATCAGGGCGAGCGCGATGAACAGGCGCTGCTTCTGGCCGCCGGAGAGCTTGCCGAACCGGGAGCTCAGCTTGCCGGTGAGGCCGAGGCGCTCGGCCAGGGGCCGCCAGTCGGCGGGCCTCTCGTGGAACGCGGCGTACAGCTCAAGGGCCTCGCGGACGGTGAGCTTGGCCTGCAGCTCGCTCTCCTGGAGCTGCGCGCCGAGCACACGCGCCACGCGCGCGTGCTCGGCGACGGGGTCGAGGCCGGTGACCCGGACCCGGCCCGCGTCGGGGATCCGCAGGCCCTCGACGCACTCGACGGTGGTGGTCTTCCCCGCACCGTTCGGGCCGAGGATGCCGAAGATCTCACCCTCCTCCACGGCGAGGGAGACGCCGTCCACGACGGGGCGGCCGCCGTAGGACTTCCGCAGGTCGGTCACTTCGATGACAGGTGTGGATGACATGCTTCGAGGCTCCCTGCGGAGCGGGACCCGCACCATCGGCCGTCCCGCTCGAAGCGGCATCAGCCGATCGGTTGATGCCGTCCTACAACCCCCTCGGTCTTCGCGGTACGACCCCTCTCACACGCAGGTCGTAGGACCAGCGGCCGATCCTGGTACGGCCAAAACTCGGTGGGCGTTGTCAGTGCCGATCCGTAGGCTCCCTGCTGATGGCGACAACACCTGTAACCACCAAGGACCCCGAGAAGACCGGTGGCCGGTCGGCCGTTCGCACGCTGCTGCGGCTGTGGCCGTACGTCCGGCCGGTGCGCGGGCGGCTGTTCACCGCCGCGTTGGTCGCGGTGCTCGCCTCCTGTTCGGGGCTGGTGATTCCACTCGTGCTGAAGTGGATGGTGGACGGGCCGGTCGCCGACCGGGACTCCGCGGGGGTGTGGCTCGGGGCGCTGTATCTGCTGCTGTTCGGGCTGGCGGAGGCCTTGCTGTTCGGGCTGCGGCGGTGGCTGGTGGCACGGCCCCTGGCGGGTGTCGAGGCGGCGATGCGGGCGGATCTGTACCGGCATCTCCAGCGGCTGCCTGTCGCCTTCCACGACCGCTGGGCCTCCGGGCAGCTGCTGTCCCGGGGCACCACGGACCTGATGCTGCTGCGGATGTTCCTGGCGTTCCCGTTGACCTTCCTGCTGGTCAACTCCGTGACGATCCTCGCGGGCATGGCCATCATGCTGGCCCAGGAGTGGACGCTCGGGCTGGTGCTGCTCGCTCCGGCCCTCCCCGTGATGTTCGTCTGCTGGCTCTTCGAGCGGCGGTACTCGAAGGTGGCGCGGCGGGCGCAGGACCAGGTGGGCGACCTGACGACGGTCGTCGAGGAGAGCGTGCTCGGCATCCGCATCATCAAGGGCTTCGGGCGCCATCGCAGCCAGGCCCGCGCGTTCCGCGAGCTGTCGCGGACCCTGCGCGGCACGGAACTCGCCAAGGCCCGTCTCCTCGCCTCCATCTGGGCCGTCATCGTCACCCTCCCCGAACTCGCCATCGGCGCCGCCCTCGTCCTCGGCACCGTCCAGGTCGCCGACGGCCACCTCTCCGCCGGCACCCTGGTCGCCTTCCTCTCCACCGCCCTCGCCCTCCGCTGGCCGGTCGACTCGATCGGCTTCCTCCTCGCGATGAGCCAGGAGGCAGCGACGGCAACGGAACGGTATTTCGAGGTGATGGACGAGAAGCCGGAGACGCAGACCGCCCCCGCTGGCGGCACGCGCGCCGCGGCATCCGCCCCCGCTGCTGGCACGCGCACCGCCGCAACCGCCCCCGCTGTGGGCATGCGTGCCGCTAGGGGCGGCACGGGTGGGCACAGCGGCACCTCGCAGGCGCCGAGTTGCGCACCCACCCCGACCCCAGCCCCCACCCCGGGTGCAGGTTCAACCGGCGGCCTCCAGTTCCACAACGTCCGGTTCCGCTACCCCGACGCCCCCGAGGACACCCCACCCATCCTCGACCGCATAGACCTGCACATCCGCCCCGGCGAGAGCATGGCCCTGGTAGGCGCAACCGGCACCGGCAAGACCACCCTCACCGCCCTCGTCCCCCGCCTCCACGAGGTGACATCCGGCCGCATCACCCTGGACGGCGAGGACATCACGGAGATGCCCCGCGAGGAACTCCGCACACGCGTAGCCGTCGCCTTCGAGGAACCCACCCTCTTCTCGGCAAGCGTCGGCGAGAACGTCCTCATGGGCGCCGAGGACGACGCGGGCCAACCGGAGTTGGACCGCGCACTCACCGTCGCGCAGGCGGAGTTCGCCCACGCCCTGCCACAGGGCACGGACACCCAGGTCGGCGAACAGGGCCTGAGCCTCTCCGGCGGCCAGCGCCAACGCCTCGCCCTGGCGAGAGCGGTGGTCGGCAGCCCCCGCTTCCTGGTCCTCGACGACCCCTTGTCGGCCCTGGACGTGCACACGGAGGCCGCGGTCGAGGCGGCACTGCGCCGCGTACTGGCGGACACGACCGCCCTGATCGTGGCGCACCGCCCGTCCACGGTCCTGCTCGCGGACCGAGTGGCCCTGCTCTCCGGCGGCCGCATCACCGCGGTGGGCACCCACCACGAACTGCTGCGCACGAACGCCGAGTACGCCCATCTGATGTCGGGCACAGAGGAGGACGACCGATGACGGCGCCCACGACGACCGCGCCGGGCAAGGACAAGGGCAGGGACAAAAGCAGAGGCAAAGGCAAGGGCAACCCCGCACCACAACCCCCGCAGCACACGGACCCCTTCGACCGCGACGCCCTCCCCACGCCCCCGGGCGCGACCGCCGCGCTGCTGCGTTCGCTGCTCGCCCCGCTCAGGTCCCGCGTGGTCCTGACCTCCGTCCTGCTCCTGCTTCAGCAGGCCGCGGTCCAGGCGGGCCCGCTGCTCGTCGCGTACGCCATCGACCGCGCCGTACCGGCGTTCCGGAGCGACGACAACGGCCCGCTGATCGCGGTGGCGGTCGCGTACCTGCTCTGCTCGGTGGCCTCCGGCGCGCTCCAATACGCCTTCATCCTCGCGTCCGCCCGCGTCAACCAGGACGTGCTGCTCGACCTGCGCGGCCGTATCTTCCGGCATGCGCAGGCGCTCAGCATCGACTTCCACGAGCGGTACACCTCGGGCCGGCTGATCTCCCGGTCCACGACGGACGTCGAGTCACTGCGTGAACTCCTCAGCGAGGGCCTGCAGGAGCTCGTCACGGTCATCCTGTCCTTCGTCTACATCTCGGCGATGCTGCTCTGGCTCGACCTGGGTCTTGGCGCGGTGGCGGTCGCGTCCTTCGTGCCGCTGTATCTGCTCATCCGGCTCTACCAGCGCCGCGCGGGCCGTATCTTCGCGATGCGCTCGACCGCGATCGCCGCCGTCATCGTGAAGTTCGCGGAGACGATGAACGGCATCCGCCCGGTGCGGGCGTTCCGCCGCGAGGCCACCAACGACGCGGAGTTCGGGACGCTCAACCGGCACCACGAGCGGACGAACGGCGACGCCATCCTGGAGATGGCCCGCTATGTCATCGGCTCCCGTCTGGTCGCCAACACGGCCGTCGCGGGGATCGTGCTGTGGGGCGCCCATCGGGTGGTCACGGACTCGCTGGCGCTGGGCGTGCTGGCCGCCGCCGTGTTGTATCTCCGCCGTCTGTACGACCCGATCGACCGCCTGGGCATGTTCCTCAACTCCTACCAGTCCGCGGCGGCTTCGCTGGAGAAGATCGCGGGCCTGCTGGCCCAGGACCCCTCCGTTCCTGAGCCGGCCGCGCCGAAGCAACTGCCCGCTCTCGCGTCCCGACACCCCGGCCGCGAGGTCGTCTTCGACGGGGTCCGCTTCGCCTACCGCACCGGCGGCGAGGTCCTGTCCACCTTCGACCTCACCCTCCCGGCCGGGCAGACGGTGGCCGTCGTCGGCTCGACGGGCGCGGGCAAGTCGACGCTCGCCAAGCTATTGGCCCGCTTCTACGACCCCTCCGACGGCCGGGTCCTCCTCGACGGTGTCGACCTGCGCGAGCTGCCCGTGCCTGAGCTGCGGCGCGGGGTGGTGATGGTGACCCAGGAGGCGTTCCTGTTCTCCGGCACGGTCGCCGAGAACATCGCCATCGGCCGCCCCGACGCGACCCGTGAGGACATCGAGCGCGCCGCGAAGGCGATCGGCGCCCACGACTTCATCAGCTCCCTGCCCGAGGGCTACGACACGGACGTACGCAAACGGGGCGGCCGCATCTCGGCGGGCCAGCGCCAACTGGTCGCCTTCGCCCGGGCGTTGCTCGCCGACCCGGCGGTCCTCATCCTCGACGAGGCGACCAGCTCCCTGGACGTCCCGGGCGAACGGGCGGTCCAGCGCGCCATGTCGACGGTCCTGCGCGGCCGTACGGCGGTGGTCATCGCGCACCGGCTGTCGACGGTGGAGATCGCCGACCGGGTCCTTGTGATGGAGCACGGCCACCTCGTCGAGGACGGCACTCCGGCCGAACTCGTCGCGGACCGCGGCAAGTTCGCGGATCTGCATCGGGCGTGGCAGGACAGCGTCTCTGATCAGTTCAGCGATCCCAGGCAAGAAGTAGCGCCTGGCGCGGGTTCTGCCCACCGTGGAGGAGTGGCGTGAGCGTGCAGGTGGAACCCCGCGCCCAGTGCTGCTCCTCGTGGCCTGTGTCGGCTGGTGGTGGGTGTGCTGATCGTCGTCACGCGCTGGTGCCGGTGGGCTGCGCGGGGCAGCCGGGTCCGGTCCGTGTGGGCGTGTCCCTCCGGACGCTTACCCGCCGGACCCGGGGGTCTGGTGGGGGAGGGTGTCCGGCGTCGCCTGGGCGTCGGACATGTGGCGCGGTGCCGGGTGGGCCCGGTCTTGGACCGGTCCGTCCGGCTGGTCTTCGGCACGGGCGGTGTGATGACCGCGCCCGCTTCGAGTCTGTCCACCACGGTGCGGATGGCCATGGCCCCGCTGGTGCGGTCAGTGACGGTCTTGGCCTGGTGGGTGAGGCCGCGGGCGGCGATGCGCCGCCACGCCCCCTGGTCGCGGTCGCCCTGCCAGCCGCAGGAGCCGCAGACGGCCCACTTCCAGCCCGCCGTGGTGGGCCGATCGGGGGCCTTGCGGTGCCGCAGCACGTCCAGGCACTGCGGGCAGTGCCTGGACGTGCCCCGCGCCGGAACGGTGACCACGGCGATGCCGGCCTCGGCGGCGAGGTGCCGCATCCGGTCCACGATCCGGCCGCGCACCTGCTGGGACACGCGGGTGTTGACCGCGCGGCCCATCCCGCGGGCTTCCATCGAGCGGAGGTCTTCGACGTAGATGACGCTCGCCCCGGCGGCGACGGCCTGATCCACGGCCCAACGGGCGGCAGCCCAGGCCAGGGCGTCGTTGAGGTTCGACCGCCGGTCGGACACATGACGGATCTCGTCGGCCAGGACCGTGTGCCGGCCAGTCAGGTGGTGGTGTTCGGCCCCGCTGATGAGCAGCTGATACTGGTCGGCCTTGGTGTGCAGGTGTTCGGACAGGCGGCGCAGCCGGTGCTGTTTCGCCAGGACACCTGCCGCGCGGAACATGCCGCCGCCGCCGAGGGCGGCGATGGTTCCGTCATCGTGAAGCCGGGCAGCTCCGGCGGACAGCAGGGTGTTCAGACCCCAGTCCACGCCCAACGCGACCACATGCCCGGTCCGCCGGGTTCTGGGGACGGCGTGGGTGTAGGCGAGATCGGCCCGCACCCGGCCCTGGCGGATACGCAGGGTCGGCAGGTGCAGCATCGCACCGGCCGGGACCGTCGGCGGCAGCTTGATCGGACAGGCCACCCACGTCCAGTCCGCGTAGGACCGCGGATCAGGGCGGGTCGGCAACTGCACGCGCAGCAGCGCCCGGCCCGGATCGTCGGCGCGTTCGATGGTGACCTGCTGCCCGTCGCACGCGGACAGCAACAGCATGTGTGCGATCCGCGGCGCCGCCTCCAGCTCGAACACATCGACCGGCATCCGGGCGTGCCGGGCGGCGAACGAGGTGATCTGCCGGGTGCGGGACTTGATCACGCTGGATGGCAGGGACTGCCCGCCGGGCACCGCCTCCCGCGCCGCATCCCACTCCTGCGGGGAGCGCCTGGCAGGGTCGGCGGGCCAGGCCGCAAGCACTCCGGCGGTCAGATCGGCACGCCACTTCGCCGCGCGCAGGGTGCGCCCGGCCCACTCCTGGGCCATCCGCACGATCCGGTCGTTGACGCGGATGCCCTCGCACGGGCCGACGGTCCAGCCCAAGCGGCGCAGGGCCATCCAGGCGTTCGACGGCAGCCTGCGGCCCTCGGCGTCCTCACCGCAGGCCAGTGCGTCAACGTCGGTGGCGTTCCAGTGGTCGGCCAGCAGCGCGGAGACCATGCCCGACACCAGATCAGCAGCCCATCCCACCCGCTCCGCCAGCACCGAGGCGGACAGGGGTTCACCCGTCTTCTCCTCCACGCCGGTACGCAGGAGACCACGAGCGCAGGCGGTGCGGGCGGTCTCACCCTCGGCAAGCGGCAGTTTCCGGCTCACCCATGCCCCCTTCCCGCCCGCGATGCTGTCATCCGATCAACGACACTCCCCACGGAAGGTCACGCATTCGATCCGGGTACTCACATACGACACCAACACCGAGCACACGGCATGACGCCAGCGGATGACCAATCGCTACGGATACCTAAGGAAATACGTGAGCCTCGTATAGCGGCCGGGCAGCACACAGGGGCGCGCAGAGGGTGGGGCGGATGATCGACGCGTACGAAGACCCGGGCACGCCCGACTGCCGTGGCGGCGGCCGGTATCTGTGGTGGCTGTGCACCAGACAGGCGGGCCGCTCGGTGGCCGGGGCGGCGCTGGCGACCGTCTGGATGGGGCTGCTCGCGCTGACGCCGTACCTGCTGTCGCGCGCGATCGACGACGGTCTGGAGCCGGGCGACGAGGCGGCGCTGGTGGGCTGGGCCGCGGCCATGCTGGGCGCGGGGGTGTTCAACGCCCTGCTGGGCATGTTGCGGCACCGCACGATGACCAAGCTCCGGATGGACGCCCACTTCCGTACGGTCAAGGTCGTGGTGGGGCAGGCGACCCGGCTGGGTGCCGCGCTGTCGCGCCAGGTGGGGGCCGGTGAGGTCGTCACGATCGGCGTCGGCGACGTCCAGACCATCGCCACCTCCCTGACCGTGGTCGGTCCCGGTGTGGCCGGGGTCCTCACCTACGGTGTCGTGGCCGCGCTGCTGCTGTCGGTCTCGGTCCAGCTTTCCGTGGTGATCCTGCTCGGTGTGCCGGTGATCACCGTGCTCCTCGGGCCGATGATGGGGCGGCTGCAGGGCGCGGAGACCGAATACCGCGAACGGCAGGGTGTGCTGACCGCCCGGATCGGCGACCTCGCGAGCGGGCTGCGTGTCCTCAACGGTCTTGGCGGCAAAGGGCTGTTCGCCGACTCCTTCCGCCGCGACTCGCAGGAGCTGCGGGCGCAGGGGTACCGGGTCGGGGCGGTGACCAGCTGGATCCAGTCGCTCGGGCTCGGGCTGCCGACGGTGTTCCTCGCCGTCGTGACCTGGCTGGCGGCCCGGCTCGCCGCTCAAGGGTCCATCACCATCGGCGAGTTGGTGTCCGTGTACGGCTATGTCGCGGTCCTGGTGATGCCGGTGGCGTTCCTCATCGAGTGCGGCTACCAGGTCAGCCGGGGGCTGGTGGCCGCCCGGCGCGTCGTACGGTTCCTGGCCCTTGAGCCGCTGGCCACCGACGGCGCCGCACAGGACGCCCCCGCGGAGCCGTCGACGCTCCTCGACCCGGAGTCCGGTGTGCGGGTGGCGCCGGGCAGGCTGACCGCGCTGGTCGGCGCCCGCCCCGCGGACTCCGCCGCGGTGGTCGACCGGCTCGGGCGGTACGCGGAGTCGGCGGCGACCTGGGGCGGCGTACGCCTGGACGAGATCGACCTGTCCCAGCTGCGGCGGCGGATCCTGGTCGCGGACAACGAGGCCGATCTGTTCGCGGGCACCCTGCGCGACCTGGTCTCCGGCCGGCGCGACCACGACGAGCAGGCCGTCTCGCGGGCCGTGCACGCGGCCGTCGCGGACGACATCGTCCTCGGGCTGCCGGACGGACTCGACTCGGCCGTCGACGCGCAGGGCCGAAGTCTGTCCGGAGGCCAACGGCAGCGCGTACGCCTGGTGCGGGCGCTCCTCGCCGATCCCGAGGTGCTGCTCGCGGTCGAGCCGACCTCGGCGCTCGACGCCCACACCGAGGCGACCGTCGCCGCCCGCCTGCGGGCCGCGCGCCACGGCCGTACGACGGTGGTGACCAGCACGTCACCGCTCCTGCTCGACCAGGTGGACACCGTGTCCTACCTGGTGGACGGCAAGGTCGCGGCCAGTGGCAGTCACCGCGAACTCCTCGACGGGGAGCCGGAGTACCGCGCGCTGGTGGCCCGGGACGCGGACGCAGAGGACGTAGAGGACGAGGAGGCCGTGCGATGAGCGGGCAGCTGCCGGTCGCCGAGGAGGCCGACGTGCGCCGGGCCTCGGTCCGGCTGATCAGGGTGGACGGGCGGGCTTTCGCCTTCGTGCTCGCCCTCAACGCGCTGGCCGCCGGGGCCGGTCTGGTCGGGCCGTGGCTGCTGGGGCGGATCATCGACGAGGTGCGGGGCGGGGCCGGGGTGGGCGTCGTGGACCGGCTGGCGCTCGTCATCCTGGTGTGCGCGCTGACGCAGGTGCTGGTGGCGCGGGCCGCCCGGTATGTGGGACACCGATTCGGGGAGCGGACGCTGGCTCGGGTGCGCGAGGAGTTCGTCGAGCGGGCGCTCGCGCTGCCCGCCTCGGTGGTGGAGCGGGCCGGCACGGGCGATCTGACGGCGCGCGGCACTGCGGACGTCGCCATGGTGGGCACCACCTTGCGCGACGCCCTGCCCGAACTGCTCATCTGCTCTGTGCAGTCGCTGTTCATCCTCGGCGCGGTCTTCGCCCTGGACCCGCTGCTCGGCGGCTGCGGGGTCCTCGGCCTGGTCGGCATCTGGTTCGCCACGCGCTGGTATCTGCGCCGGGCGCGCACCGCCTATCTCGCCGAGGGCGCCGCCACCTCGGAGGTGGCCGAGATCCTCGGGGCCACCGCCTCGGGCGCCCGCACGGTCGAGGCCTTCGGGCTGCAGCGTCGCCGGACCGTCGCGAGCCGGGACGCGATCGAGACACTGCGCCGCACCCGGATGCGGACGCTGTTCCTGCGCAACGTGTTCTTCCCGCTGGTGGAGATCTCGTACGCCGTCCCCGTGGTCACCGTGCTGCTGGTGGGCGGCGCGCTGCACGCGCGGGGTGCGATGAGCCTGGGTGCGGTGGTCGCGGCGGCGCTGTATCTGATGCAGCTCGTCGACCCGCTGGACACGATCCTGAACCGGGTCGAGCAGCTGCAGAGCAGCAGCGCGTCCTTCGCCCGCGTCGAGGGGCTCGCCCAGGCTCCGCGGGCCACCTCCGCGTCCGGCACCCCTGCATCCGGCACCTCCGCGACCGGCTCGCCCGCCCCGGTGGACGACCGGATCGACGTGACGGACGTGCGCTATTCGTACGACCGCGGGGGCGAGGTGCTGCGCGGGGTCGACCTGACCGTGCGGCCCGGGGAGCGGCTGGCCGTGGTCGGCCCGTCCGGCGCCGGGAAGACCACGCTGAGCAGGCTGCTCGCGGGTGTCGACGCGCCGAGCTCGGGCTCGGTGACAGTGGGCCGGGTGCCGATCGTCGGCCTCGATCCGGAGCAGCTGCGGCGGCAGGTCGTCCTCGTCACCCAGGAGCACCACGTGTTCCTTGGCACGGTCCGCGACAATCTGCTGATCGCCGAACCGGCCGCCACCGACGCCGAGTTGTGGGCGGCGCTCGCGGCGGTCGGCGCCGACGACTGGGCCGGGGAACTGCCGGACGGCCTGGACACCGAGCTGGGCTCGGGCGGGCACCCCACGGACGGCTCGCGTGCTCAGCAACTCGCCCTGGCCCGCGTCGTCCTGGCGGACCCGCACACACTCATCCTCGACGAGGCCACGGCGCTCCTCGACCCGACGACCGCCCGCCACACCGAGCGCGCGCTGGCCGCCGTACTCGAAGGTCGCACCGTCATCGCGATCGCGCACCGGCTGCACACGGCGCACGACGCGGACCGGGTGGCCGTCATGGAGGACGGCCGGCTGACCGAACTCGGCACGCACGACGACCTGGTGGCGGCCGACGGCGCGTACGCGGCGCTGTGGCACTCGTGGCACGGCGAGGGGCGGCCTGCCGACTGAGGGCCGCCTGCCGAGGTCCCGGGCCCCGCTTCCGAGCGAGGAGGAGCGTGTGCCTGCGGGGCTCAACCATCCCTCCGCATACCGAACATGGCCACCCGGACAACGAACGATTTCCGGCCAATTTCTTGATGCGCTCCTGACAGACAGCGCATTCCACTGCCACTCTTCCCACGGTTACTTCACAGCAACCCCACAGCCCCACCGGCAACACCGCTGTGGCGTGCCGCAACACCTCCGCACCTGCACCCGCACATGGTTCCGCGTACCGCCCTGTTCTGCCCGGACGGTCACCCTTCGTCCGGTCTCCCCTGGCCGTGCGACCCGCGGCCACGCAGAAGGAGTCAGTGTTGAGAAGCAGCTCCCCTCACAGACGCACCCCCCACACCTCGCGGCGTCGTGCCGCAGCCGTCGCCCTCGTCGGCGTCGCCGCCCTGATCTCCGCGGCCGTCCAGTCGGGCGCCGCGACCGCAGCCCCGGAGAAGGCACCGTCGGCCGCGGGCAAGGTCAATCCGGGCGCCGTACCCGTGAAGCTCTCCCCCGCCCAGCGCGCCGCGCTGATAGCCGACGCCGAGGCGGCCAAGGCGGACACCGCCGCGGACCTGAGCCTCGGCGCCAAGGAGAAGCTCGTCGTCCGGGACGTCGCCAAGGACGCGGACGGCACGGTCCACACACGCTATGAGCGCACGTACGACGGACTCCCGGTCCTCGGCGGCGACCTGGTGGTCGACACCGCCAAGTCGGGCGCGACCGAGGGCGTCGTCAAGGCGACCAGGTCCGCCATCAAGCCGGCGACGACCACCGCCGCGCTGCCCGCCGCCAGGGCCGAGACGCAGGCCCTGGCCGCCGCGAAAGCGGAGAAGGCCAAGAGCCCGGACGTCAACCGGGCGCCCCGCAAGGTCGTCTGGGCCGCGAGCGGCACTCCGACCGTGGCGTGGGAGACGGTCGTCGGCGGCTTCCAGCACGACGGCACCCCGCAGGAGCTGCACGTCGTCACGGACGCCACCACCGGTGCGAAGCTGTACGAGTGGGAGGCCATCGAGACCGGCACCGGCAACACGGTGTACAGCGGCACGGTCACGCTCGGCACCACGCAGTCCGGAACGACGTACAACCTCACGGACGGCGCGCGCGGCGCCCACAAGACGTACAACCTGAACCGCGGCACCTCCGGAACCGGCACGCTGTTCTCGGGCTCCGACGACGTGTGGGGCAACGGGCTGGCGTCCAACCTGGAGTCGGCCGGCGCCGACGCCCACTACGGCGCGGCACTGACCTGGGACTACTACAAGAACGTGCACGGCCGCAGCGGCATCAGGGGCGACGGCGTGGGCGCGTACTCGCGGGTCCACTACGGCAACAACTACGTCAACGCCTTCTGGTCCGACAGCTGCTTCTGCATGACGTACGGCGACGGGTCGGGCAACGCCAACCCGCTCACCTCGATCGACGTCGCCGCCCACGAGATGACGCACGGTCTCACCTCCGCCACCGCGGGGCTCGTCTACAGCGGCGAGTCCGGCGGTCTGAACGAGGCGACCTCCGACATCTTCGGCTCCACGGTCGAGTTCTACGCGGCCAACTCCTCCGACGTCGGCGACTACCTCATCGGCGAAGAGATCAACATCAACGGCAATGGCACGCCGCTGCGTTACATGGACCAGCCGAGCAAGGACGGCGCGTCCAAGGACAGTTGGTACTCGGGGATCGGCTCGATCGACGTCCACTACTCCTCGGGTCCCGCGAACCACTTCTTCTACCTGCTGAGCGAGGGCAGCGGCACCAAGACCATCAACGGTGTCACCTACAACTCGCCGACCGCCGACGGGCTCCCGGTCACCGGGATCGGCCGTGCGAAGGCGGAGCAGATCTGGTTCAAGGCGCTCACCACGAAGTTCACCTCGACCACCAACTACGCGGCGGCCCGCACCGGCACGCTCGCGGTGGCGGGTGAGCTGTACGGCACCACGAGCGCCGAGTACGCGGCGGTGCAGAACGCCTGGGCGGGCGTCGCGGTCGGCGCCCGGGCCGGCGGTGGCGGTGGCGGCGGTACGTCGTTCGAGAGCACGACCGACGTATCGATTCCGGACAACGGAGCGGCGGTCACCTCCTCGATCGCCGTCACCGGGCGTACCGGTAACGCACCGACGAACCTCGCGGTCGCCGTGGACATCGTGCACACCTACATCGGTGACCTTCAGGTGCAGTTGGTGGCCCCCGACGGCACGGCGTACACGCTGAAGGGGTACAGCACCGGCGGCAGCACGGACAACCTCAACACCACCTACACGGTGAACGCCTCCTCCGAAGTCGCCAACGGAACCTGGCAGTTGAGGGTCCAGGACAACGCGGCCGTGGACACCGGCTACATCAACAGCTGGAAGCTCACGTTCCCGTAGGGGATCCCCACCAGACAGGGCGCCGTCCCGGAGGTTCAACTCCCCGGGGCGGCGCCCTCTTTTGCCCGGCAGGGGGTTTGCTTTGACGTCTCCTTTACGAAGATCGAGTCCGCATTGCGTACCTCGATCATCAGCCAACGGACGCTTTTCGGCCAACATTCATTCGGCCTCCTGACATGTACGCGCCCCGGGTGTCACTCTTCCACCGCACGGCTCACCCGCACCGCAACTTCACCTTCCGTTCGGCCACCCCATGCCGTTCGGTAGCCCCCACTAAGGAGTTCGTTGTGACCCCCCTCTACGCGCGTCACAAGCGCACCACTCTGGCCATCGCCACCGCTGTCGCGGCCGGAGCCCTGCTCGCCACCGGTATGACCACCGGTGCTTCCGCCGAGGTCGCCGCGGCTCCCACCGCCAAGCCGACGCTCCCCGGCGCCCAGATCCAGCTGTCCGCGGCCGCACGCACCTCCCTGATCCAGGAAGCCGACGCCGCAACTCCCCAGACCGCCAAGGAGATAGGCCTCGGCGCCAAGGAGAAGCTCGTCGTCAGAGACGTCATCCAGGACGCGGACGGCACGCTCCACACGCGCTACGAGCGCACCTACGACGGACTCCCCGTCCTCGGCGGCGACCTGGTCGTCCACGAGACCGCGGCCGGCAAGACCGAGAGCGTCACCAAGGCGACGAAGGCGACCATCAAGGTGGCCACCCTCACGCCCACCGTCACCTCCGCGAAGGCCGAGAAGCAGGCGCTGACCGCCGCCAAGGCCGCCGGCTCGGAGAAGACCGCGGCCGACGCGGCGCCCCGCAAGGTGATCTGGGCGGCGGACGGCACCCCCGTGCTCGCCTATGAGACGGTCGTCGGCGGCCTCCAGGACGACGGCACCCCGAACGAGCTGCACGTCATCACCGACGCGGCCACGGGCGCGAAGCTGTACGAGTACCAGGGCATCGAGACCGGCACCGGCAAGAGCCTGTACTCCGGCACGGTCACCCTCGGCACCACGCTGTCGGGCTCGACCTACCAGCTGACCGACACCTCGCGCGGCAGCCACAAGACGTACAACAAGTCGCACACCACCTCCTCGTCCGCGGGCACCCTGTTCACCGACGCGGACGACACCTGGGGCACCGGGGCGGCCTCCAGCTCGACCACCGACCAGACCGCGGCCGTCGACGCCGCGTACGGCGCGCAGACGACCTGGGACTTCTACAAGAACACCTTCAACCGCAGCGGCATCAAGAACAACGGCGTCGCCGCGTACTCCCGCGTCCACTACGGCAACGCGTACGTCAACGCCTTCTGGGACGACAGCTGCTTCTGCATGACGTACGGCGACGGGTCCGGCAACGTCAAGCCGCTCACCTCGCTGGACGTGGCGGGCCACGAGATGACCCACGGCGTCACCTCCAACACCGCGGGCCTCAACTACAGCGGTGAGTCCGGCGGTCTGAACGAGGCCACCTCCGACATCTTCGGCACGGCGGTCGAGTTCTACGCGGCCAACTCCTCCGACGTCGGCGACTACCTCATCGGCGAGAAGATCAACATCAACGGCAACGGCACGCCGCTGCGCTACATGGACCAGCCGAGCAAGGACGGCGCGTCGGCCAACTACTGGTCCTCGACGCTGAAGAACCTGGACGTCCACTACTCGTCCGGCCCGGCGAACCACTTCTTCTACCTGCTGAGCGAGGGCAGCGGCGCGAAGACCATCAACGGGGTGAGCTACAACTCCCCGACGTCCAACGGCGCCACGATCACCGGCATCGGCCGGGCCAAGGCCAGCCAGATCTGGTACAAGGCGCTCACCGAGTACATGACGTCGACGACCACGTACGCGGGCGCCCGCACGGCGACCCTGAGCGCGACGGCGGCGCTGTACGGCTCCACCAGCACGGAGTACGCGACCGTGGCGGCCACCTGGACCGCGGTCAACGTGGCCTGACGCTCCGGCACCGGCTGACTGGGCGGTACCCGGCGGGAAGGCGACTCCGGGTACCGCCCTACGCTGTGCCCCATGCCCTACACGTACGAGGACGTGGGCGCGACCCGCGAGGACCGCTGCCCGCCGGGTTTCCACCGAATGCATGTCCGCACCAGGATCGGCGAGGGCGAAGCCGTCTTCCGCCGCGCCTCCGAGGCCCTCATGACCTGGGAGATGCACCGGGAGATGAGCGGCGTCAGCATCACCTGCGACGCCGACAAGGCGGCCCCCGGCGTCGACGTCACGGTCGGCCTCGGCCCGCTCAAGGCCCCCTGCCGCGTCGTCTGGACGGTCGAGGAGTACCGCCGCACCGCCTGGGCGTACGGCACGCTGACCGGCCACCCGGAATGCGGCGAGGAAGCCTTCGAGATCACCCGAACCGGCGACGGCACCGTCTGGCTCACCATCACCGCCTTCAGCCGCGGCGCCAAGTGGTACGCCCGCGCAGGCGGCCCGGCGACGCGGGGTCTGCAGCACGCGTACGCCCAGCGGTGCGGGAAGGTGCTGCGGCGGCTGTGCGCACCGTTCGAGCAGATCTGACCGGCACCGGACCCTGACGGTTACAGCAGCCGGGCCACGGCCACCGTCACGCCGGCCGCGCCCCACGCCGCCACGACGCCGAAGGCCAGTTGGACGAGGTCCCACTGGAATCGGGGCACCCAGCGGCCGGCGCGTCCGCGCAGTGTGGCCCAGCGGGCGATGTCCGGTCTGCCGGTGAAGAACGCCGCCGCGGCCGTGCCCAGGACGAGCCCGGCAGCAGCGGCGGGCACGTCCGGCAGCGGGGCGTACGACGTCGCCACCACTGCCGCGCCCAACCCGCCGAACAGCCAGGCCCCGCACCCGATGAGCAGCACCAGCGTGGCGCCCCTCTTGTCGAGGATCACTCGCTCACCTCATCAACACCCCGGCCGCCTCCACCAGTTCCTCCGACGGCACCGCCACAAGCCCCAACTCCGCGCTGGACGCCAGCAGTCGGTGCGCGGGCAGGATCCGGACGGTATATCCGAAGGGCCCGGTCCTGTCCAGGGAGAGCGGACCCTCGTACACCCAGCATCCCTCCAAGTCGGGGCCGCCCGCGGGCTTCAGCGGCACCGCCACCGCGTCCGCGATGCGGTCGTCGGAGTCGACGCGGCCCGCCACCGCCTGGACCTCGACGTCGTCGGGGCCGAGGTCGCCGAGGCCGACGCGGACCCGGACGGACAGGGTGGTGCCGAGTTCGGCGGTGGTCGTGGCGGAGGCTGCCTCGACGTGGTCGACGGTGACGTGCGGCCAGGCCGCGCGGACGCGGGACTTCCAGGTGGCCAGCTCGCGGGCCGTGTCCGCGGTGAGGGAGCGGTGGGCGTGGGCGGCCGGGGCGTACAGGCGCTCCACGTATTCACGCACCATCCGGCCCGCGAGGACCTTCGGACCGAGGTGGGTGAGCGTCTGGCGGACCATCTCGATCCAGCGGTCGGGCAGGCCGCCCTGGCCGCGCTCGTAGAAGCGCGGGGTCACCCGCTGCTCCAGCAGGTCGTAGAGCGCCGCCGCCTCCAGTTCGTCACGGCGGTCGTCGTCCGTCGCCGTGCCGTCGGCGGTCGGGATCGCCCAGCCGAAGTCGGGCTGGAACCACTCGTCCCACCAGCCGTCCAGGACGGACAGGTTGAGGCAGCCGTTCAGCGCGGCCTTCATGCCGGACGTGCCGCACGCCTCCAGCGGGCGCAGCGGATTGTTCAGCCAGATGTCGCAGCCCGGGTACAGCTTCTGCGCCATCGCCATGCCGTAGTCCGGCAGGAACACGATCCGGTGGCGTACGCGCGGATCGTCCGCGAACCGGACGAGCTCCTGGATCAGGCGTTTGCCACCGTCGTCGGCAGGGTGGGCCTTGCCCGCGATGACGATCTGGATCGGCCGCTCGGGGTGCAGGAGCAGATCCATCAGCCGGTCGCGGTCCCGCAGCATCAGGGTCAGGCGTTTGTACGAGGGGACGCGGCGCGCGAAGCCGATGGTGAGGACGTCGGGGTCCAACACCCCGTCGATCCAGCCCAGTTCGGCCGTACCCGCGCCGCGCTGGCGCCAGGACGCGTGCAGCCGCTCCCGTACCTCGACCACCAGCTGCTCGCGCAGAACGCGCCGCAGATCGAAGATCTCCTGGTCCGCGATGTCGGCCACGGCGTCCCAGCGCTCCGAGCCGCCGACCGTCATCGCGTCCTCGGCGCGCTGGGCGCCGATCTGCCGGGCACCGAGCCGGAAGACCTCCGGCGCCACCCAGGTCGGCGCGTGCACGCCGTTGGTCACCGAGGTGATCGGGACCTCGTCCGGGTCGAAGCCCGGCCACAGGCCCGAGAACATCTCCCGGCTGACGTGACCGTGCAACAGCGAGACGCCATTGGCCCGTTGGCCGAGCCGCAGCCCCATCACGGCCATGTTGAAGAGGTTCGGCTCACCACCGGGATACGTCTCCATGCCCAGGGCCAGGACCCGTTCCACGTCGATGCGCGGGAGTTCGGCGTCCGGACCGAAGTGGCGGGCCACCAGCTCCCGGTCGAAGCGGTCGATTCCGGCGGGCACGGGCGTGTGGGTCGTGAAGACCGTGCCGGCCCTCACCGACTCCAAGGAGGCCTCGAAGTCCAGCCCCCCGTCGGCCAGTTCGGCGATCCGCTCCAGGCCGAGGAACCCCGCGTGCCCCTCGTTCGTATGGAACACCTCGGGCTGCGCATGGCCGGTGAGCCTGCAGTACGTCCGTACCGCGCGCACCCCTCCTATGCCGAGCAGCATCTCCTGCAGCAGCCGGTGCTCGCTGCCGCCGCCGTACAGCCGGTCGGTCACCCCGCGTTCGCCGAGGTCGTTCTCCTCGACGTCGGAGTCGAGCATCAGCAGCGGCACCCGGCCGACCTGCGCCAGCCAGACGCGGGCCCGCAGCGCCCGCCCGCCGGGAAGGGCCAGCGAGACCTGGGCCGGTGAGCCGTCGCTCTCGCGCAGCGGCACCACCGGGAGCTCGTTCGGGTCCAGGACCGGATAGTGCTCCTGCTGCCAGCCGTCCCGCGACAGTGACTGCCGGAAGTAGCCGTGCCGGTAGAGCAGCCCCACGCCGATCAGCGGAACGCCCAGGTCACTGGCGGCTTTCAGGTGATCGCCCGCGAGGATGCCGAGGCCCCCGGAGTACTGCGGCAGCGCGGCCGTGATGCCGAACTCGGGCGAGAAGTAGGCGATGGCGGCGGGCAGTTCGGGAGTCCGGCTCTGGGTCTGGTACCAGCGGTCGCCACTCACGTAGTCGCGCAGCTCGTCGGCTGCCGCGGCAAGCCGGCGCAGGAAACGCCGGTCCTCCGTGAGCTCCGCGAGACGGCCGGGCGACACGGAGCCGAGCAGGCGCACGGGGTCGCCGTCGGAGGCGGCCCAGCGCTCGGGGTCGACGGACTGGAAGAGATCGCGGGTCTCGGCATGCCAGGACCAGCGCAGATTGCGCGCCAGGTCACTGAGCGGGTGAAGGGCTTCGGGGAGTACGGGGCGGACGGTGAACCTGCGGATTGCCTTCACGATTGTGCACCTCTTTGCGCCTAAACCGGCGCCGCTCTCGCGGGCCTGGTTGCTCGCCGTCGGGGTACCTCAATTGATGGTTGCGCCGAGTGGTCCCGAAGGAAGCCACCGCCCTCGACGGTAGCGGTCAAAGGCCTCCGTAACCACGGCGCATCGAGGGTCTCGGAGGTCGGGCGTCGGCAATCACTCCCCCGGTTACTTCTGCGGAAATTCGTCGCAACGTTCACGTGTACCCCAAGACGGATATGGCTGATTCCGCCCGCATGGGCGGCCTTGTGGCACTTCGCACCGCACGAGAGGCTGCCAACGGCGTACCGCCCGAGCTCGGCCCGCGCCGGGCCGTCCCCGGCCGCGTACGCCGAATTGAGGAGGGGAACTCAAGTCATGGCACAGACGGAAAAGAGGCGTCTGCGCTGGGCGGGAGGTCTCACCGCGGTTGCGACGGCCGCGGTGCTTTCGGCCATCACCCTGCCCGCGCACGCCGCCCCGGAGGGGCAGATACTCGGCGCCGGTGCCCCCGGCTCCGTCAGCGGCAGTTACATCGTGACCCTCAAGGGGGGAACAGACGCTCCGTCCCCAACCGGCAAAAGCATCGCGGAGAAGTACGGGGCGAGAATCAGCCACACCTACGGCACGGCCCTCAACGGCTACGCGGTGACGGTCGACGAGAAGCAGGCCCGGCGGCTCGCGGCCGACTCCCGCGTGGCCTCGGTCGTACAGGACACCCGGGTGACGTTCGACCACAGCCAGAAGAACCCGCCCTCCTGGGGCCTCGACCGCATCGACCAGCGGGGCCTGCCGCTGAACAAGAGCTACACATGGCCCGACTCGGCGGGCAAGGGCGTGACGGCGTACGTCATCGACACCGGAATCCGGATCACCCACAAGGACTTCGGCGGCCGGGCGAGCTACGGCTGGGACTTCGTCGGAAACGACAAGACCGCCAAGGACGGCAACGGCCACGGCACGCATGTCGCCGGCACCATCGCGGGCACCAAGTACGGCGTCGCCAAGAAGGCCAAGGTCGTCGCCGTCCGCGTCCTCGACAACAACGGCTCCGGCACGACCGCACAGGTCATCGCGGGCATCGACTGGGTGACGAAGCACGCGAAGAAGCCGGCGGTCGCCAATATCAGCCTCGGCGGGTACGCCAACGCCCAGCTCGACGCCGCCGTACGCAACTCCATCGCCTCCGGCGTGACGTACGCGGTGGCGGCGGGCAACGACGGACTGCCGGCCGGCCTCTACTCCCCCGCCCGGGTCAAACAGGCCCTCACCGTCGGCGCGAGCGACAGGACCGACGCGCGGGCGAGCTTCTCGAACACCGGCTCCGTCCTCGACCTGTTCGCGCCGGGCGTGGCGATCACCTCGGCGTCGTACGCCAGTGACACGGGGAAGGCGACCTACTCGGGTACGTCGATGGCGAGCCCGCACGTGGCGGGCGCGGCCGCGCTCTATCTGGCCGACCACACCAGGGCCACCCCGGCACAGGTGGGCAAAGCACTGGTCAAGCAGGCGGTTCCAGGCAAAATCTCGGGCGCGGGCCTGGGTTCGCCGAACAGGTTGCTCCAGGTCGGCACCCCCTAGCAGGCTGCGGGAACAGGCACCGGCCTCGCCCTCACAGGACGAGGCCGGTCCTGTGTGTAGACATACGCGCGAGTAGTTAACAAAGTGCCGGTTGCCCACCCGAATAGGGTGGGAAGGCTCCCCCGGTACGCCCCGCAGACCTCACCTCCCCACACCCTCATCCGCCCACCCACGTTGACGCGGACAGGAGCGGTCATGCCCGCCACGCACCACACGTCGCCACCCCCGACGACCAGCCCCGAGACATCCCCCATACGCACGGCCGACGCCGGTCGCCGCAAGCCGGAGAAACCCTCCGCCGGCACCGGCAGCAGCACCGCCGCGACTCCGGAGACCGAAGAGATCACGGCGCCTGTCACATCCGTGGCGCCTGTCGCACCCGTGGCACCCGTGGCACCGATCAAGACCACGGAGACCACGAAGGCCAGGGAGGCGATCGCGCCCGTCCCACCCGTCGCGCCCGCCGCAACCATCGGCCGCATCCCCCTCCTCGACGTGCACCCGATCGTCGACCACGGCCGATGGCCCGCGAAGGCGGTGGTCGGCGAGGCCTTCGAGGTGTCGGCCACGGTCTTCCGCGAGGGCCATGACGCGGTCGCCGCGAACGTCGTCCTGCGCGACCCGGAGGGCCGCACCGGACCCTGGACCCCCATGCGTGAACTGGCCCCCGGCACCGACCGCTGGGGCGCCACGGTGTCCGCCGGGAAACAGGGCCACTGGACGTACACGGTGGAGGCGTGGGGCGATCCCGTCTCCACCTGGCGCCGGCACGCGGGGATCAAGATCCCGGCCGGCATCGACACCGAACTGGTCCTGGAGGAGGGCGCGCGGCTGTACGAGCGGGCGGCCACCGGAGTGCCGAAGAGCAAGGGACGCCGGGAGACGCTCCTCACGGCCGCCGACGCGCTGCGCGACGTGGAACGCCCCGCCTCGGCCCGTCTCGCCGCCGCCCTCACCCCCGAAGTGGACCGCATCCTCGCCCGCCATCCGCTGCGCGAACTCGTCACGTCCTCCGAGCCGTTGCCTCTGCGGGTGGAGCGTGAAAGGGCGTTGTACGGCGCCTGGTACGAGTTCTTCCCGCGTTCCGAGGGCACGCCCGAGCGGCCGCACGGCACGTTCCGTACCGCCGCCGAGCGCCTGCCCGGCATCGCGAGGATGGGCTTCGACGTCGTCTACCTCCCGCCGATCCACCCCATCGGCGGCACCTTCCGCAAGGGCCCCAACAACACGCTGTCCGCGGGCCCGGAGGATGTCGGCGTGCCCTGGGCGATCGGCTCCCCGGAGGGCGGGCACGACGCGATCCACCCGGATCTCGGCACGATCGACGACTTCGACGCGTTCGTACGCCGGGCCGAGCGCGAAGGGATGGAGATCGCCCTCGACTTCGCGCTCCAGTGCTCCCCCGACCACCCGTGGGTGCAGAAGCATCCGGACTGGTTCCACCACCGCCCTGACGGCACGATCGCGTACGCCGAGAACCCGCCGAAGAAGTACCAGGACATCTACCCGATCGCCTTCGACAAGGACATGCCGGGTCTGGTCCAGGAGACGCTGCGGGTGCTGCGGTACTGGATGAGCCATGGCGTACGGATCTTCCGCGTCGACAACCCGCATACGAAACCGGTGCTGTTCTGGGAGCGGGTGATCGCGGACATCAACCGCACCGACCCGGACGTGATCTTCCTGGCGGAGGCGTTCACCCGGCCGGCGATGATGCACACCCTCGCCAAGACCGGCTTCCAGCAGTCGTACACCTACTTCACCTGGCGCAACACCAAGGAGGAGCTGACCGAGTACCTGACCGAGCTGTCGGGCGAGGCGGCCGCCTACATGCGGCCCAACTTCTTCGTCAACACCCCTGACATCCTGCACGAGTTCCTCCAGCACGGCGGGCGCCCGGCCTTCGAGCTGCGGGCGGTGCTCGCCGCGACGCTGTCGCCGACGTGGGGCGTGTACAGCGGCTTCGAACTCTGCGAAAGCACCCCGTTGCGGGCCGGCAGCGAGGAGTATCTGGACTCCGAGAAGTACCAACTCCGGCCGCGCGACTGGGAGTCGGCGGAACGTGAGGGTCGTAGCATCGCGCCCCTGCTGGGCAGGCTCAACGCGATCAGGCGCCGTAGTCCGGCCCTTCGCCAGTTGCGCGACCTCCACTTCCACCACACGGACCAGGAGTCGGTGATCGCGTACTCGAAGTCCGTCGCGGACGCCGGGGACGACGGGAGCACCACGGACGGACGCGGTTCGAACACGGTTGTGGTGGTGGTCAACCTCGACCCCCACCACACCCAGGAGGCGACGGTCTCGTTGGACATGCCGCAACTCGGCCTGGACTGGCACGAGTCCGTGCCGGTGCGCGACGAGCTCACCGGCGAAACCTACTACTGGGGCAGGGCGAATTATGTGCGTCTTGAGCCAGGGCACAGTCCCGCGCACATCCTCACCGTCCTGCGACCGTCCTCACCGCAGATCGGAGGGTCACCCACCACATGATCGTCAACGAGCCCGTCCCGGACACGTTCGAGGACACCCCGGCCAAGGACCGCGATCCCGAGTGGTTCAAACGCGCCGTCTTCTACGAGGTCCTGGTCCGCTCCTTCCAGGACAGCAACGGCGACGGCATCGGCGACCTCAAGGGCCTGACCGCGAAGCTGGACTACCTCCAATGGCTGGGCGTGGACTGCCTCTGGCTACCGCCCTTCTTCAAATCCCCGCTGCGCGACGGGGGCTACGACGTCTCCGACTACACCGCCGTCCTCCCCGAATTCGGTGACCTCGCCGACTTCGTGGAATTCGTCGACGCCGCCCACCAGCGCGGCATGCGCGTGATCATCGACTTCGTCATGAACCACACCAGCGACCAGCACCCCTGGTTCCAGGAATCACGCGCCAACCCCGACGGCCCCTACGGCGACTACTACGTCTGGGCCGACGACGACAAGCAGTACCAGGACGCCCGCATCATCTTCGTCGACACCGAAGCCTCCAACTGGACCTTCGACCCCGTCCGCAAGCAGTACTACTGGCACCGCTTCTTCTCCCACCAACCGGACTTGAACTACGAGAACCCGGCCGTGCAGGAGGAGATCACCAGCGCACTCCGCTTCTGGCTGGACCTGGGCATCGACGGCTTCCGCCTCGACGCGGTGCCGTACCTCTACCAGGTGGAGGGAACCAACTGCGAAAACCTTCCGGCAACGCACGAGTTTCTCAAGCGGGTCCGCAAGGAGATCGACACGCACTACCCGGACACGGTGCTGTTGGCGGAGGCGAACCAGTGGCCGGAGGACGTCGTCGACTACTTCGGCGACTACTCCGCGGGCGGCGACGAATGCCACATGGCGTTCCACTTCCCGGTCATGCCGCGCATCTTCATGGCCGTGCGCCGCGAGTCGCGCTACCCCGTCTCGGAAATCCTGGCGAAGACCCCGGCGATCCCCTCCGGCTGCCAGTGGGGCATCTTCCTGCGCAACCACGACGAGCTCACCCTCGAAATGGTCACCGACGAAGAACGCGACTACATGTACGCGGAATACGCCAAAGACCCGCGCATGCGCGCCAACATCGGCATCAGGCGACGGCTGGCGACGTTGCTGGACAACGACCGCAACCAGATCGAACTCTTCACCGCCCTGCTGCTGTCCCTGCCCGGCAGCCCGATCCTCTACTACGGCGACGAGATCGGCATGGGCGACAACATCTGGCTCGGCGACCGCGACGCCGTCCGCACCCCCATGCAGTGGACACCGGACCGCAACGCAGGTTTTTCCTCCTGCGACCCCGGCCGCCTCTTCCTCCCCACCATCATGGACCCGGTCTACGGCTACCAGGTCACCAACGTCGAAGCCTCCATGTCCTCCCCCTCGTCACTGCTGCACTGGACCCGCCGCATGATCGAGATCCGCAAACAGAACATGGCCTTCGGCCTCGGCTCCTACACCGAACTCCAGTCCTCCAACCCCGCCGTCATCGCCTTCCTCCGCGAATACAAGGACGACCTCGTCCTCTGCGTCCACAACTTCTCCCGCTTCGCCCAACCCACCGAACTCGACCTGAGCGCGTTCAATGGGAGGCATCCGGTCGAACTGATCGGCGGGGTCCGCTTTCCCGCCATCGGTGACCTGCCGTACTTGCTGACCCTGGCGGGTCACGGCTTCTACTGGTTCCGGCTCCGCAAGGACGCCGCCTAGAACCCGGGGCGGGGCGGTTTCCACCGCCCCGCCCGGGGCACGCATGAGTAACACCCCGACTCCCCCGGCCTCCGGGCCCTGAGTACCTGGGGAAAGGACGCGACGTCATGTCGGAAGCCATAACCCACTCCGCCACGGCCCCGGTCGCACATTCCGAGCTGCTCGCGTCCCTCGATCCGCTGCTGCGGGAATGGCTGCCACGGCAGCGCTGGTTCGCGGGCAAGGGTCGCCCGGTGACCGGGTTCTCGCTGGTGGCGGCCACCGAACTGCTACCGCCGACCGGCCCGTTGGGCCTGCTCCATCTGCTCGTGCGCGCCCATCAGCCGCTCACGCCGACACAGGGCGCGCTCCCGCACCCGAGCGACTGCTACCAGCTGCTGATCGGCGTACGCGAAGCGTTGCCACCGAGGCTCGCGCCCGCGCTGATCGGGCATCTGGAGGAAGGGCCGCTGGCGGGCCGTACGGTGTACGAGGCGCTGTACGACCCCCGCCCCGCCAACGTACTCCTGGAAGCCCTGCGCGCTCAGGCCCGTATCGGCGAGCTGCGCTTCGAGCGCGACCCTGGCCAGGAACTCCGGGACGATCTGGTGCCGCGTCTGGTGACGTCGGAGCAGTCCAACTCCTCGATCGTCTACGGAGATACGTTCATCCTGAAGCTGTTGCGGCGGATCGTGCCGGGGATCAACCCGGACCTGGAACTTCCGCTGGTGCTGTCCCGGCAGGGCTGCGCCCGGGTGCCGGAACCGGTGGCGTGGATGCTGGCCGAGCTGGGCGAGGAGACGTACACCCTGGGCGTGCTGCAACCCTTCGTCCAGGGGGCGACGGACGGCTGGGAGCTGGCCCTTCGCGAGCTGGCCAAGGGTGAGGACTTCGGTGCCGAGGCGCGGGCGCTGGGCCGCGCCACCGCCGAGGTGCACACCGCGCTCGCCCGCGCGCTGCCCACGGTCACCCTGGGCCACGCGCAGATGAAACCGCTCGTCGACGGCATGACCCAGCGCCTGGACGCGGCCGTACAGGCGGTACCCGCACTGCGTCCGTACGCTCCCGGACTGCGCACCGCCTTCGAGGCGCTGGCCGGCCTGGCCGCCGAGGGCGGCACCTGGACCGCCCAGCGCATCCACGGCGATCTGCATCTCGGGCAGTGCCTGCGCGCCCCGTCCGGCGAGTGGTCGCTGATCGACTTCGAGGGCGAACCGTCGAAGCCGCTCGCCGAACGCCGGATGCCGCAGCCACCGGCGCGGGACATCGCCGGGATGCTCCGCTCCTTCGACTACGCGGCCCACTCGCACCGCCCCCTGTCCCCCGGCTGGGCCGACACCTGCCGGGCCGCGTACTGCACCGGCTACGCCGAGGTCGCCGGGCTCGACCCGCGCACCGACCCCGTACTCCTGCGCGCCTACGAGACGGACAAGGCGGTGTACGAAGTCCTGTACGAGGCCCGGCACCGTCCCGACTGGCTCCCGGTCCCGCTGGCGGCGGTGCGCCGACTCGCGGCGGACGCCACCGCCCCCTGACCGCCCCCGCCCTTCAACCTCTCGAGGAGGCCCTGCCCGTGACGCCCCGCCCCCCGTCCGACGACAGTCCGAAGAAGACCAGCGCGAAGAAGCCCGGTGCGGAGAAGACCGGCGCGAAGAAGTCGGATGCCCTCAAGAAGACGGCGGCTCCTGCGAAGGAGGCCCCCGCCGCGGGGAAGCCCACGGCCAAGAAGACGAAGGCGGCCGGCGACAAGAAGGCTGGGGGCAAGGCGACCGTGAAGGTATCGAAGAAGGCGCCGGAGTCGGTTCCGGAGTCGGTTGAGGTGGACGGTCCCGGGTCGGTCGAGGTGAGCGCCACGGAGTCGGTTGAGGTGAGTGCTCCGGAGTCGGGCGAGGCGGGCGCTCCCGTGTTCGCCGGTGTGCACCCCGGCGACCGGGAGCGGCTGCTCGGCGGCACGCACCACGATCCGCACGGGGTGCTCGGGGCCCATCCCGTGCCGGGCGGTGTCGCCTTCCGGGCCTTCCGCCCGTACGCGCTGGCGGTGACCGTCGTGACGGACGAGCTGCGGGCCGAACTGCACGACGACGGGGACGGCTTCTTCTCGGGCCTGCTGCCACTGCGCGCCGTACCGTCCGCGTACCGCCTGCTCGTGGCGTACGAGGGGACGGTCCAGGAGACCGAGGACCCGTACCGTTTCCTGCCCGCGATCGGCGAGTTCGATCTGCATCTACTCGGCGAGGGCCGCCACGAGCAGCTGTGGCGGGCGCTCGGCGCGGAGCCGATGGTGCACCAGGGCGTGACCGGCACCCGCTTCACGGTGTGGGCGCCGAACGCGCGCGGCGTCCGTGTGGCCGGCACCTTCAACTTCTGGGACGACACCGGGTATCCGATGCGGTCGCTCGGCTCCTCCGGGGTATGGGAGCTGTTCGTGCCCACGATCGGCGAGGGCGAGCTCTACAAGTTCGACATCACACGCTCCGACGGTTCCCGGACCCTGCGGGCGGATCCGATGGCCCGGCGCACCGAGGTGCCGCCGAACACGTCGTCGATCGTCACCGCGTCCCACCATGAGTGGACTGACGAGGCGTGGATGGCCGAGCGGGGTCTCAGGGCGCCGCACGAAGCACCCTTCTCCGTGTACGAAGTCCATCTGGCGTCCTGGCGTCCTGGCCTGACCTACCGCCAACTCGCCGAGCAACTCCCCGCGTACGTCTCCGACCTGGGCTTCACGCATGTGGAGCTGATGCCGGTCGCGGAGCATCCTTTCGGCGGGTCATGGGGCTACCAGGTCACCGGCTTCTACGCCCCCACCGCCCGCCTGGGCACCCCGGACGACTTCCGGTACCTGGTCGACGCACTCCACCAGGCCGGCATCGGCGTCCTCATGGACTGGGTACCCGCCCACTTCCCCCGCGACGACTGGGCACTCGCCGAATTCGACGGACGCCCCCTCTACGAACACGAAGACCCCCTGCGCGCCGCCCACCCCGACTGGGGCACCCTCGAGTTCGACTACGGACGCCGCGAGGTCCGCAACTTCCTCGTCGCCAACGCCGTCTACTGGTGCGAGGAGTTCCACATCGACGGACTGCGCGTCGACGCCGTCGCCTCCATGCTCTACCTCGACTACTCCCGCGAACCCGGCCAGTGGACCCCCAACGAACACGGCGGCCGCGAAAACCTCGACGCCGTCGCCTTCCTCCAGGAAATGAACGCCACCGTCTACCGCCGCAACCCCGGCATCGTCACCATCGCCGAGGAATCCACCGCCTGGGACGGCGTCACCCGGGCCACCCATCACATCGGCCCCGGCGGATTCGGCGGCCTGGGCTTCGGCCTCAAATGGAACATGGGCTGGATGCACGACTCGCTCGACTACGTCTCCCACGAGCCCATCCACCGCAAGTACCACCACAACGAGATGACCTTCTCGATGGTGTACGCCTACAGCGAGAACTACGTCCTGCCCATCTCCCACGACGAAGTCGTCCACGGCAAACGCTCACTCGTCTCCAAAATGCCCGGCGACTGGTGGCAACAACGCGCCACCCTCCGCGCCTACCTCGCCTTCATGTGGGCCCACCCCGGCAAACAACTCCTCTTCATGGGCCAGGAATTCGCCCAAGGAGCCGAATGGTCCGAAGCCCACGGACCCGACTGGTGGCTCCTCGACCCCGCCTACCCCGCCGAACCCGACCACCGCGGCATCCGCGACCTCGTCCGCGACCTCAACACCACCTACCAACACCAACCCGCCCTCTGGCAACGCGACACCGACCCCACCGGCTTCACCTGGATCACCGGCGACGCCGCCGACGACAACGTCTTCGCCTTCCTCCGCCACGACACCAACGGCACCCCCCTGCTGGCCGTCTCCCACTTCTCCCCCGCCGTCCGCCACGGCTACCGCCTCGGCATCCCCGACGACATCCCCGCCTGGCACGAGATCCTCAACACCGACACGGCCCGCTACGGCGGCAGCGACATCACCAACCCCGACCCGGTAAAGCCGGAACCCCACGGCGCCCACGGCCGCCCCGCCAGCATCCAACTCACGCTGCCCCCACTGGCAACCATCTGGCTACGCCCCGCATAGAAGCCTTCTTCGCCCCCTCCGCCCCTACCCATTCCCGTCCCTTGGGGGCTCCGCCCCCAAACCCCCGCTCCTCAAACGCCGGAGGGGCTGAAATTTTCCCCGGCCAGTGCTGAAATCTTCCGCCCCGAGCGGCAGATCTTTCAGCCCGTCCGACGCTGAAATCTTTCAGCTCCGGCCCGGGTGAAATCTTTCAGCCCGGCCCGGGTGAAAGATTTCAGCCCGGGCCGGGTGAAAGATTTCAGCCCGGGCCGGGGGCGATCTTTCAGCCCGGGCCGGGGGCGATCTTTCAGCTCCGGCCGGGGGAGACATCCTTCAGCCGGGCCAGGGGAGATCTTTCAGTTCCGGCCGGGGGAGAGATCCTTCAGCCCGTCCGGCGTTTGAGGACGAGGCCGTCCAGGCCGACAGCGGGGGTCTGGGGGCGGCAGCCCCCAGGAACAAGGGACGGGTAGGGGCGGAGGGGGCGAAAAAACGCCTACACCGCCCCCGCCCCCTTCAACACCCCAGGCAGCTCCCCGCTGTAAAGCACCCCCAACGCCTGCGTAGCCCGAGTCAGCGCCACATACAGATCACTCGTCCCGAACCTCCCGGGTTCGACCACCAACACCGAGTCGAACTCGAGCCCCTTGGCCTGCCGAGGATCGAGAAGCACGACCGCACGAGTGAGATCGGGCGACTCCCCCACCGTCACCCCTTCCAGTCCCCCGGCAAGGGCCCCGTGCAGCCCCCGCGGCGCAATCACCGCAAGCCGCCCCTCGGCAGGCGCCAACTCGGCAACGGCCTTGGCGACAGCACCCGGGAGGTCATCGGAAACGCCGCGCACCCACGGCCGTACGCCAGTACTCCGCACGGACCGAGGCGGCTCGAACCCAGGCTGCTCCGCCCGCAACACCCCCGCCGCAAGGTCCATGATCTCGGACGGAGTCCGGTAGTTGACCGCGAGCCGCACGTGCTCCCACCGGGACCCGACATAGGGAGAGAGGATCCCGTCCCAGGATCCGACCCCACCGGCCTCGGAGGTCTGCGCGGGGTCACCGACCAGCGTCATCGACCGCGTGGGACTCCGCCGCATCAGCAGCCGCCAGGCCATGGGCGACAGTTCCTGGGCCTCGTCCACGATGATGTGCCCGAACGCCCAGGTCCGGTCACCGGCCGCCCGCTCGGCGGCGCTGCGGTGGTCGTCCTCCTCGTGCCGCTCGGCCATCCGCTCGGCGTCGATGATGTTGTGCGCGGAGAGGACCTCGGAGTCCTCCTCGTCCTTGTCCTCGAACTCGTACGTACGGGAGGCGTAGGACACGTCCAACACGCCCTGCGCGTAGGCCACTTGGTTGCGCCGCTCCTGGTCGGCGAGGGCCCGGGCCACCCGGTCGTCCTGGCCGAGGAGTTCAGCGGCCTCGTCGAGCAGCGGCACGTCGGCGGTGGTCCACTCCCGGGTGACCTCCCGTCGTACGGCGTCCGCGTCCCCGTCCGGCAGATACCCCTCGGGCTCGGCGAGGAAGTCGGCGACCACCCGCTGCGGGGTCAGCCGCGGCCACAACTGCTCGATCGCGTCCCAGACTTCGGGGTTCTCGGCCAGCTCGTCGCGGATCTGCGTGATGTCGCTCGCGTCGAGGAGGTTCGAGCCGTCGAAGGGATCTGTGCCGATGCGTTCAGCCAGCATGTCGGTGAGGGTGTTGAGGATGTGGCCCTCGAAGTGCTCACGTGCGACGTTGTGCGGAAGTCGGGCCTCGCGGGTGCGCTCGCGGGCCACCCGTACGAGCCCGGCGTCGAGCATGAGGATGTCCCGGTCGTGCTCGATGGCGATGACGGGGTCGGGAAGCGCCTGCCGGTCCCGTACGACGGCGGCGAGCACGTCGGCCATGTCGGCGCGCCCCTTCACGGCCGCCGCTTCGGAGGTGTCGGAGGCCGTCGCCTTCACGCCCGGGAACAGTTCCCCGATCGTCGCGAGGAGCACACCCGTCTCGCCGAGCGAGGGCAGCACCTCGCCGATGTAGCCGAGGAAGGCGGGGTTCGGCCCGACGATCAGGACGGCACGCTTGGCGAGCAACTCCCGGTACTCGTATAGCAGATAGGCCGCCCGGTGCAGCGCGACCGCCGTCTTGCCGGTGCCGGGCCCGCCCTCGACCACCAGCACACCCTGGTACGGCGCGCGGATGATCTGGTCCTGCTCGGCCTGGATGGTCTGCACGATGTCGCTCATGCGCCCGGTGCGCGCGGAGTTCAGCGCGGCGAGGAGCACCGCGTCGCCGCTCGGGTCCTCGTGCCCGGTGCGCTCGTGGTCGCCGAGGTCGAGGATCTCGTCGTGCAGGTCGGTGACCTGCCGCCCGTCGGTGGTGATGTGCCGGCGCCGCCGCAGGCCCATCGGGGTGTGTCCGGTGGCCAGGTAGAAGGGGCGGGCGACCGGGGCCCGCCAGTCGATGAGGATCGGGGTGTGCTCGGTGTCGTCGGCACGGATGCCGATACGGCCGATGTGGTGGCTGACGCCGGAGGTGAGGTCGATACGGCCGAAGCAGAGCGAACCGTCCACCGCGTTCAGCGCGGCCAGCAGTCCCGAGCGTTCGGCGACGAGCACGTCCCGCTCAAGTCGCGCCTGCATGGGCGTGTTGCCCTGCCCGAGCGCGTCCACGACGGCGGCCTCGGTGACACCGCGCAGCGCGTCCACGCGTGTGTACACCCCGTCGATGAATTCCTGCTCGATCCGCAATTCGTCGTCGGTGAATCCTGTGGTGGAGTCTGTGTTTGAGCCCCTGTTTGACAATTCCACTCCCGGCCCGATATACTCTGCTCAATGAACTTCTTCGCGATTCAATCCCCTTGAAGTCGCGAACCATTAAATATACGCAAGAAAATCCCCCGAGCGCAATTGCTCGGGGGATTTCTTTTTGACCCGTCACCGGTGCGGGCTCACATCACCTCGGACAACTCCTCCAGGAGCCGCCGCTTCGGCCTGGACCCCACCATCGACTTCACCGGCTCACCACCCCGGAACACCATGAACGTGGGCATCGACAGCACCCCGTACGCGAGCGTGGTCCCCGGGTTCGTGTCCACGTCCAGTTGTACGACCTTGAGCCGGTCGCCCTCCTCGGCGGCGAGGGCGCTCAGCACCGGCGCCATCTGCCGGCACGGCGGGCACCAGTCGGCCGTGAACTCCACCAGCACGGGCAGCTCCGCCCCGATCACCTCCGCCTCGAAGTCCGCGTCCGTCACCTCGGCCACACCCGCTGCCTTGATCACCGCGTCCGCCCTCCCAGTTCGCATACGGGTTCCGGGCCACCCGGAACCCCGGCGTCGGCCGCCAGCTCGTCACGCGCCCGCTCCGCCCGCGCCAACTGCTCGCCGACCGTCGCGCGCACCGCCACCAACTCGTCGATCACCGCGTCGAGTTCACCGAGCTTGCGGCGGTAGACCTCGAGCGACGCGGGGCACGAGTCGCCCTGCGGGTGCCCGGCCCGCAGACACTCCACGAAGGGCCGCGTCTCCTCCAGGTCGAACCCGAAGTCCTGCAAGGTCCTGATCTGGCGCAGCAGCCGCAGATCGTCCTCCTCGTACGTCCGGTACCCGTTCTCACCCCGCCGCGCGGGCAGCAGCCCCCGCGACTCGTAGTACCGCAGAGTCCGCGTGGAGGTCCCGGCCCGCGCCGCCAGCTCGCCGATTCGCATGCGTTGACGGTAATCCTTGACGCCGACGTCAATGCAAACAGTGAGGACCCGACCCTGTGACTGCCCCGATGAGGCGTACGACCCCGCCGCGCCCCCTCGACGCGGAGGCACTCTTTCCCGGCCTGGACGCCCACCGGCGTACGACCACACGTCTGCACCCGCGCCCCGGGAAGCCCTCCGTCGCGGACAGCTCGGTCGGTGGGCCGCTGCTGTGGCCCACCGACGAACCCTGGCCGGTGTGCACGGAGCCGCACCGGCGGAGCAGCGGGGAGCGGCCCGCGGACATCAGACGTCGGCGACACATCCTGGCGGAGGCATGGGCACGTACCTCGCCCCCCGGGCCGACCGACGAGGAGCGCGAGATCCTCGGCTCGCTCCGCCGCGGCCGCCACGCGCCGTGGCTGGCGGACACCGACCCGATCCCGATGATCGGCCTGACCCAGCTGTACCGCCGCGACGTACCCGACCTCACCGCGGGACCCGCCGACCGCGACCTCTTCCAGGTGTTCTGGTGCCCCTTCGACCGGCACGGCCCCACTGGTCACGGCATGTCGCTGGAGGTCCGCTGGCGTGATTCCAGCACCGTCACACACGTGTTGGACCCACAGCCCGAGCCGGAAGTCGTCGGGTCGGACGTCTATGTACCCGCGCCATGTGTCCTGCATCCGGAACAGGTGGTGGAGCACCAGTACTCCGATCTGCTCCCGGAGCCGCTGCGGGACGCGATCGACGAGTGGGACACGGAGGACTTCGTCTACCAGACCGATCTGTCGATCGCCCCTGGGTGGAAGGTCGGCGGATACGCCTCGTGGCACGTCACCGATCCGGCTCGGATGGACTGCGGCGAGTGCCGGCAGCCGATGGAGATGCTGCTCGCCATCGCCAGTTACGAGTGGGACGGGCGCGAATCCAGCTGGACACCGCTGGAGGATCTCCACCTCGTCGGTACGGATGGCATCAAGACGCCGACGGAGGTTGCCGTAGGCCGCTGGGGCACCGGCTATCTCTTCGTGTGCCCCTCCGACCCCGCCCACCCCCATCGCATCAGCGTCCAATAGGCGGCAGCAACGGCTTCCGTTCCACCGGGGACGACAGGACGATCGACGTCGTCGTGCGCCCCAGCGCAGAGGTCTGCTCCAGGACGTCCTCCAGGTGGATGGTGTCCTCGACCACGACCTTGAGGATCCAGCAGTCCTCGCCGACGACGTGGTGGACCTCGACGACCTCCGGGCGGGCGAGGAGTTCGAGCGTCCTGGGGTGCTTCAGGTTGTACCCGCCGTGCGGGTTGACGCGGATGAAGGCCTGGATGCCGTACCCGAGGCGGGGCGGCGAGACATGGGCGCCGTAGCCGGTGACGGCGCCCGTCGACTCCAGGCGCCGGACGCGTTCGGCGACGGCCGCCGGGCTCAGCCGGACGCGGCGGCCCAGCTCACTGAGCTTGATCCGGCCGTCGCTCTGCAGCAGCTCCAGGATCTGCCGGTCCAGCGCGTCGAAGGCCGCCGACGTTTCGTTGGCGGCGGCGCGCAGCTGCCGTGGTTCCTTCGGTGCCGCGGCCGGAACTCCCATGACTCCCCCTTCAGACCTCACCGTCACCTCGGGAGAATTATGACCACAGGAGCTCAGGGATTGTTTTGCGGGGAGGCACGGGCGTGCGCGAGGTATGCGTCATCGGCGGAAGTCGGTATTTCGGAAAGCGTGTGATTGCCCGGCTGATTGCCGCCGGAGACCGGGTCACCGTCATCAACCGCGGTTCGTCACCGCCGCCCCCAGGGGCAATTCACCTCGTCGCCGACCGCAATGACGAGAAGTCCCTGGAAAGCGCACTGGGTTCACGGGCATTCGATGTCGTCATCGACCAGGTCTGCTACACGCCCGGGCAGGCCGAGATCGCACGACGCGTGTTCGCGGGCCGCACGCGGCGGTACGTCATGACGTCCACCGTCGAGGTGTACGAGTACGAAGACTCGGCGGCCCTCGTACCCGAGGATGCCGTGGACCCTCGTACGATCGCCGTCGACCTCGAACTCCACTGGGACGACCCGGAGTTCCTCGACTCGCACTATGGCGAGGGCAAGCGGCAGGCCGAGGCGGTCTTCGCGGCCGGCGGCCCCGGGTTTCCGTACGTGGCCGTGCGCGTCGCCCATGTCCTGGGCGGAGACGACGACTTCACGGGCCGCCTCGACCACTACGCCGACCGCATCCGCACCGGCGAACCGATCGCCGTACCCGCCGCGAACCATCCCGCCACCTACATTCACGTAGAGGAGATCGCGGACTTTCTCGCCTGGACGGCGGGCGCCGAATTCACAGGGCCGGTGAACGCCGCTTCCCACGGGGTGCTCACCACCGAGGAGTTGTGCGCGGCGGTGGCCGTCCACCTACCGGAGGGCAGGACGGTCTTCCGGAGTGTCGAGGCCGGGGATGTCTCACCGTTCTCGTTCACCCGCTCGTACGGGATGGACAACTCCCGTGCGACGAAGCTCGGTTTCGCGTTCGGCGAGGCAAGGAATTGGCTGCCGGGGGCCGTTGCGGAGACCCTCCGGAAGGACACCGGCAACCAGGCCCTCCGAAAGGACAACTGACATGCGTCACCGCTCCCTCGGCGACCTCCGCGTCGGCGCGATCGGCCTCGGCGCGATGCCACTGTCCATCGAAGGCCGCCCGGACGAGGCGCGCGCCGTCGCCACCGTGCACGCCGCCCTCGACGCGGGCGTCACGCTGCTGGACACGGCGGACTCCTACCACCTGCCCGGCGAGGAGCCCGGCCACAACGAACGGCTCGTCGCCCGCGCCCTGGCGACGTACGGCGGCGACACGGCCGACGTCCTGGTGACCACGAAGGGCGGACGCGGCAGACCGGCCGACGGCAGCTGGACGGTGACGGGTTCTCCGCGCCACCTGAAGTCGGCCGCGGAAGCATCGCTGAAGCGGCTCGGCGTGGAGGCGATCGGCCTCTACCAACTCCACAAGCCCGACCCGGCCATCCCCTTCGAGGACTCGCTCGGCGCCCTGCGCGACCTCCTCGACGAGGGCAAGATCCGCCTCGCCGGAATCTCCAACACGACCGTCCCCCAGATCCACCAGGCCCACGCCATCCTCGGCGACCGCCTGGCCTCGGTCCAGAACCAGTACTCCCCCGCCGTCCGAGACAGCACCCCCGAACTCCGCCTCTGCACCGACCTCGGCATCGCCTTCCTCCCCTGGAGCCCCCTGGGCGGCATCTCCCGCAGCTCCCTGGACGGCCCATCGAAGGCACGTCCCGACAACCGCTTCAGCGCCTTCCACGATCTGGCCCGTACTCACGGGACCAGCCCCCAACAAGTCTGCCTCGCCTGGCTGCTGGCCACCTCACCCACCGTGATCCCGATCCCCGGCGCCAGCCGCCCGGAGACGATCCGGGACTCCGCCGCGGCGGCGGACCTGACCCTGACACCGGCCGACGTAGCGAGGCTCGACGCGTCGGCGGGACGCTAACCGTTCTCTCACCTCGCGAGCCGGGCGCGCACCGTCTTCCCCACGTCCGTACGGAGGAACCAGCCGACCCGCTCGGCGAGTTGGACCACAACGAGGAGTCCCCCCAGCCTGGACGACGTTCCTCACCCACATCCGCACCCCGACAACCTGACCCCACCCCCAGGACATGAGCAATTGGCAGATCCGTCCCAGCCCAGACAGCCATGAGCAGGCGTTTCCAGGGGCGTTGGTGGGACAGATCTGCCAATCCGCGCAGCGCGGGCTTCAGCTCGTGGTTGTCTTCTCCAGCTTGGCGATCTGCGCCGTGACGACCTCGTCCGGGACCGTGACCGTCTTCGGGTCCGTCATGTCGACCGTGAAGAACACCGCGAGGGTCGATCCGGACCGTACGACGGTGTACGCGGTCGGGGTGTCCGCACCGAGCATCCCGCCGCTCAGCCGGAAGGCCACCGCTTCGTCCCCGACATCCGGGGTGTCCAGGGACTTCACCGCGGACGCCTTCAGGTCCTCGGTCACCTCGAAGCCGTCCGGGCACCCCTCGACGGAGGATGCGAGGTCGGCGATGCCCTGCTTTGCTTCGGCTTCCTGGTAGGAGGCGAGCAGCACGCTCGTACCCGTACCCGCCGTGTCGCCGGACGTGCCAGACATGGACCGGCCGACACGGGCCTCGGGATCGACGCTCAGCGAGAAGAACATCATCATCGACACGGCCGCACACACGTCGTCGTCAGCGTCGATGGGAGGTGCCTCGGTGTCCGTGCTCGCAACCGCCGTGATGTTGTAGCCCTCCAGGTCACCTTGCTCCAACTGAGCCTTGGTGAGTTGCGCTTCGGTCAACGGCTCGCTGCCCGCGCCCGCCACCGCCGAGACCGCAGCCGAAGGAGAAGCCGACTCCGCCACCGCAGACCCCTCCGCGCCGGCCCCCAACTCCGCGGCTCCCTCACTCGAACCGCACCCCGCCATGAGCGCCAGCATCACCGATGCCACCGCCGCACGCCCCCACACATTCCGGACCACGCGCCCCACCCCTTCTTCTTGCTCTCATGCCTGCACACGCCACCAGGTGCCCTCCAACGGACGCCCGGCCCACTCGACCTCGCCTGCTTGCCGGCCCCTAGCCGAGCCGCCCCGCAAACGCGGCCGCATCCCCGTGCCACTTCTTGTGCACCCACAGCCGCTCCCCGGCCAACTCGGTCTGCGCCCATGTACCCGACAGGGCCCCGATCCCCGTCCCAAGAGGCAGCCGCGCAAGCACCCGAGTCGGCTGCACACCCCCGAACCGCCCGTACTCCAGCACCACAACCCCCTGGTCGGTCCCAAGCACCACCCGCCGCGTCGTCAGCGCCATGGCAACCGCCACCCCGACCAGCGCGCCGACAGCACCCCCGAGCGCCCCAAGCCCGCTCTCCGCCCCGGCCGCGACAACCACAACCCGGACCCCGACCAGCCCCGCCAGGAAAAACCCGACCTGCGCCCACGGATTGATCCCACCCTGCGCCAGCAAAACCCGCTCGACACGCTCACCGGGCTCCAAGAAACCCTGCGAACGTTCACTAACCCTGGCCATTACCTTCGGCGTCACAGAATTCCATCCAATCGATCAAATGCACGTCAGAAAAATTGAATGAAAACAGTTCGATCATGAGTCGCACAACCGGCAAAAGGTCGCGAATCGATAACCAAGAACGGCACACAGAGAATTACCGGCCACGAACCAGCCCGATACCCCAAAATCACGACGCGAGCACGATCTCGCGACCCCCTAATGAATTGATGCGGTCGCCCTCAGAAGAGAGCTGCGAGCAATTCGCCATCGCGGTGATCACGTTAGGTGCGAGGTCGGCCGTTGCGGCACACGCTCACCCCTGAAGTGACATGATCACCAATCACGCACCATTCGAACGATTTTTCTCTGCCGCCAGTTTCCGACCAAACTCGACACGAGAGTTCAACAGCTCCGCCCACATATTCCCCTCAATTACGGGATAGTGCGCCTCCTGGGCGCCAGGCGCCGTTTCAATCAGATGCAGCAATGACCAAGAGAGGCCGAAACAATCATCGGGGCCGAAGACTGTAACCAGCGCCTGAGCTTCCTCATCCGAGACAGGGCGAGTCACCCGTTCAAGCAATCGCTCAGTCTCCACGATTTCATCCTCGGTCGCCTCCTCCGACGGGAAAGGACCGGCTACGAGCAGATCATTAACTTCATCACGAATTGACACCCGACCCCCTAAATCTTCCCGATACCTCGATAGTAGGACATCATTTCCAGAATCCCCTTGTTGTAGTAACTGGGATCATTGTACTGCTGCTGACCTATTCGTCGCATATCCCAAATATCCATTGCAAGTACGGTCCGGAAGGGTAGGGCTGCATCACGTCGCTTAGTCCCTCCACCTCGACCACCGAACGTGCGGGTGAGCTTGTGATCTGCCTCTTTCATCACGACCGCACCGCCATCATTTCTCGGCAGATGACCGAGCGCATTCTGAGGCATGTGATGGGCTGTGAGATCGTCACCCGGCGGTCCGGGGTCCAGATCACCGAACCGCCCTCCCTGGTTTTCTGCGACCGCTTTACATGTGTTGTGTACAAGTAGCGCGGTCTCTGTTCCAGGCGCCTTCACATAGTAGGTGTGGAGATCCGCGACCGTCAGGTTGTACGTACGAACGTGGTCGGTGTACGCGCGGTTGTCAGAGACGGTGGCCTTGTCACCGTTGGCGGTGGCCAGGGTCATACCGGGGGTGAGGTCGGCGGCTCCGAGCCAGGCGTTTTCCGACTCGACCCAGAAGGGGTGTTCCGCGGTGGCGGTGATCTTCTCGGTGCCGTCGGGGGTGGTGATGGTGAGCTCGTTGAGCTCCTTGTCACCCTCGGTGGTGATGAGGGAGGTGACTTCCTCGGAGGTGGATTCGCCGGTCTCCGGGTCGGTGGACAGGACCTCGTCACCAAGTTCGACGTCCTCGATCGGCTTGGTGGTGCCGTCGGCAAGGAGAACCAAGGTGCCGGCGAGGAAGCAGTTCGCGGGCTTGTTGCCGAAGACCTTCTTGGCGGTCGCGACCGCTTTCTGGCCGAGGCCCGTCTTGGCGAGGGCCTTGATGCCCGCGCCCCCGGCGGCTCCGAGGCCTCCTCCGACCGCGCCGATGGCGGCACCTGTGCCGCCTGCCATGAGATAGCCGCCAACGCTGTGGTCGCCGTTCTCGTCCAGGGCGTTGCCGACCAGGCCTCCCGCGAAGCCGGCGACGGCTCCGCAGCCTGCGGCCAGGGCGAGGCCGGCTCCGCCGGTTGCAGCGCCTGCGGCACCGGCCGCGCCATAGCAAGCGGCGCCGACCGCGACCTCGACCGTGAACGTGATGATCTCGGTGGTGTGGTCGGACAGCCAGTTGGTGGCCGTGCACCACAGGTTGCACTCGGGGGCGGGCTTGGTGACCGTGACGGTCTTGGTGACCGTGACAGTGACGGTCTGGGAGACGGAGCTGGAATCGGATCCCGAGTCCTCTCCGTCACCAACGCTCCCGCCGGTCCCGCAGGGGTCCTTGAGAACGTAGTAACAGGTACCGCCCCCACCTTGCGCAGGCACCGCCATCAGACCACTCGGGTCCGAATGCGAAACAGGACTGTTGTTGCTGTACGCGTACCCGTTCATCGACAGCGGGTCGGCGATGTCCAGGAGGGGGTCGGCTGAGATGAAGCGCCCGGTCTCCGGGTCGTACTCGCGGGCGCCGAGGTGGATGAGGCCGGTGGTGTTCTCGTCGGTGCCGCCGATGTAGGCGCGGTGCAGGGCCCAGGCGTTGTCCGTGGAGCGCTCCACACCGAACGGATCGGTCTTGGTCCGCTTGACCTGCTGTCCGGAGGCCAGGGCGATGGTGAACAGGGTGGTGCCCTGGTGGTCGGGGATCAGCGCCAGGAGCGTGGTGGTGGCGGAGCCGCGGGAGGAGTGCCGCAGGACTGTCGGCGCACCGGCCTGGGAGTAGGACCGCTGGGAGTAGGCGACGGCGCCGTTCGCGTCCGTGGACAGTTCCTGGCCATCCAGGTAGAGGGTGTGGCTGCCGGCCGTTGTGGTGATCAGGCGGTTGCCGGCGGCGTCGTAGAGGTAGGCGGCGTCGTCGCCGAGGGTCCAGACCTGGGGGTTGGTGGCGTTGCAGGTGTAGAGCTGGAGGTCCTTGCCGGTGGTGTAGTCGCCGCTGGGGACGTCGAGACACTTGCCGGAGGCGACGTGCTTGAGGGTGTTGGTGCTGGTCGCCGTCCACTGCTGGTTGGCCGCGCCGGAACAGTCGGCGATGACGATCGCAGTGTTGTTGGCGGTGGCACCGCCCAAGGGCATCACGCAGTGGCCGAGGACCTTGAGCGCGCCGGTCGACGGGTCGGTGGCGGAGTCGGTCGCGTCGATGCGCAGGCGCTGCGGCTTGGTGCCGTTGCAGGTGTACAGCTGCAGGGCGGTGCCGGCGGTGGTGGAGCCGGACGACAGGTCCAGGCACTTGCCCGACGAGTTGACCGCCTGCCCCTCGCCCTCCGCGCCGAAGCCGGAGACCGTCTCGACCTTGCCGTCCCAGGTCCAGGTCAGCGACTGGGTGTCGCCCCCGTACATGCGGGTCTTCGCGTTGCCCGAGGCGTCGTAGCCGAGCGTGGCGACCGAGTCCACCGTCGAGGAGTCGGACGTGATCGTGGTCAGGGTGTGCGGCTGCTTGAGGACACCCGAGCCGGACGGGTCGATGCCGTACTCGTACTCCGTGCTGACGTCGAGGGTGGAGTCGGCGACCGTCGAGCCGCCGACGAGTTCCACGGAGTGGTCGACGAGGGTCTTGCGGTTGCCGATCGCGTCATAGGAGTACGTCTGCCAGTAACCGTCGCCGTCCACGGTGGCCGTGACACCGTTCGGCGTACCGGCCGAAGTCACCGCGCAGGTCGTCGAGTTCGACGTCCAGGCCTGCGTCAGCTGCCCGAGCACGTCGTACGTGAAGCACTGCCGGTCCGTCTTCACCGTCGTGGCGTCGTCGTCGGCCGTCGTCGGCACGGTGTCGGTCAGGATGGTGATGTTGCCGGCCGCGTCGTAGGTGTACGTGCGGTCGTTGACTCGGTGCGCGTCGGCGGTCTCCCGGTCGGTGACCGTCCGGGCGAGCTGTCCGGTGCTCTCGTTGTAGACGTTGGTCGTCCACACCCGGTAGGGCTGTTCGCCGGTTACCGCGCGCAGCACCTCGCCGTAAGGCGAGTAGTCGACCTCAGCGGTGTACCAGTCCTCACCCGAGGTGGAGGCGGTGAGCCCGTCACCGTCGTAACGAGTGACGACCTCCTCCGCCGCGAGCCCGCCCGCCTTCGGGACACTCGTGGAGGCGAGCTTGCCGGTCGCGGTGTACGTGTAGCCGTAGGTGTAGGTGCCGGCCAGGCCCTTGGTGGCGTCCGCTTCCGGAATCACCACCGACTTCCCGGTCGGCCGGTATTCCTCGTCGTAGCCGGTGACGGCTGTCGTGTACTCCTCGTCGTCGGTGAAGCGGGTCGACGTGGCCGGCTGGCCGAGGCCGCCGGCGAGGGTGTCGTACGTGAAGGCCGTCAGGACCTTGCCGGCTGAACTGTCCAGCCGCTGCCCGGTGGTGCGGCCGAGCGCGTCGTACCCGGTCCACACCGTGGTGCCGCCCGCGTCCTTCGAAGTCAGCGGCCGGTCCAGGTCGTCGTACGTGGTGATCGTCGTCCCGGTGTCGGGGTCGACCGCCTTGACCTGACGGCCGCGCGCGTCGTACCCCCACTCCCAGGTGTTGCCGTCGGCGTCCGTCGCGGAGACCTGGTTGCCGCGGGTGTCGTAGGTGTAGTGGGTGGAGGTGTAGACCGTCTTCAGGGAATCCGTGTAGTGGTCGACGCGGATGGCGCGGCCGAGTTGGTCGGTGTAGGTGCGGGTGGAGGCTGCGCCGGTGGGGGCGGTCACCTTGGTGTAGTCGTAGCCGTACGAGTACGTCGTCCGCTTGGCGGTCTTGGCGCTGCCCGCCTCGTACGGGGTGACGGTCAGGGGGCGGTCCATGCCGTCGTAGGTTGTGACCGTCGAGGACCGGAAGACGAAGTCGCTGACCGGTTCGAAGAGTCGGCCGGATGGTTCGCCCCCGGCGAGGTAGGCGCCGTCGACGCGGCGGACCGTGCCGCTCGAGTTGTAGTGGGTGTCGGTGATCAGACGGCCGCCGCCGGCTGCCTCGGACTGGGTCTGGCGGACACGGCCGAGGCCGTCGTAGAGGGTGACGGAGTCCTCGTACGTGCCGTTGTCGCGCAGCGTGTAGCCGGTGACGGCGGTGGGCCTGCCGGCCGTGACGTCGTAGGCGTACTTCACCGACGGGGCGTCGGTGTCCGGGTCCTGGGAGGCCGTCCACATGGCGGTCGCCCGGCCGAGCGCGTCGTAGGCGTAGGTGGTGGTGTTGCCGTTGGCGTCGGTGGCGGTCAGGGCGGTGCCGCGGCCCGGGTCGACGGTCGTGGTGGAGGTGTAGTCGAGGGCGTTGGTCGCGGTGGTGGAGTAGACCTGTCCGGTGGACGGTGAGTACGTCGTGGTCGCCTCGTTGTCCCCGGCGTCCGTCACCGTGGCGATCCGGCCGTAGGAGTCGTACGTCGTGGTGGCGGTGCGGGTCCAGCCGTCGCCGGCGCCGTTGATCGTCCACGACTTCGTCGCGAGGCCGTAGGTGGGTGCGGTGCCGTACTCGGCGCCGTCGTAGGCGGTGCGGGTTCCGGAGACCACGTCGGCGGCGGTGGCTGTGGCGGCTGCCGAGCAGCGCCCCGCAGTGGTCTTGACCTGCTTGACCAGGCCGATGAGGTGCTTGCTGGTGTTGTGCAGGTACTCGGTGACCGTGCAGGTCTCGTCTCCGGTGACACCGGTGTCGCCCTGGGAGTCGACCTGGGTGGGGAGGCCGTAGGTGTCGTACGTGGTGGCGACGCTGACCAGAGCGGAGGTCCGGGTGTCGTCACCCGTGGCCGAGATCCGGTTGTAGGTGTCGGTGCGAGCGGTCTGCACTCGGTACGCCATCAGGTCTGGGATGCCGTTGCCGCGGAGCCGGTCCGCCAGCTCGACCGCGGTCGGGACGGTCACCGTCCGGGTGGGACCCATGTACGGATCGGCGGAGCTGTTGAAGGTGATGGTCTCGGCGACCGCCCCCTGGAAGGCGGGATGGTCATCAGCGATCTTCACCCCGTACCGGTCGTTGACCGAGACGTTCCGCACGCCCTCGCTCCCCGGCAGTGGATCTCCGTCCATGCCCCGGAAGTACCGGGTAGCGGTCTTGGACTGGACGGTGCCCTCGGCCGAGTCCGTCTCACCGTGCGTCGTGTACACCAGTCCGTAGCCGCGCCACTGGTCGTACGTCCGCGTCTTCTTCCTGGAGAACTCGGTCTGGTTCAGGGCCCAGGCCGCGCCCCCGTCGTACGTGTAACCGGTGACGACGTCGGGAACACCGTCCACCCGGGGCTTCTCGGTGATGGAGGTGACGACGAACTTGTTGAACCAGTCGATGGTCTCCTCGGCCGGGTCCGGGGACCAGTAGACCGGGTAGCACAGCCCGGTGTTGTCCTCGGGCTCGGGGAAACCGGACCCGGTCGAGCACGCGCCCGTCGGCGTCGAGTACTTGACGTCTATTTCGCCGCCGTACTCGGTGACGACGCGTCGGATACGCAGGCGGTCGAAGGCGGGGCGGTCGTCGTCCGTGCCCTCCACCACCCGGTTGGGCATGGGGTCGTTGTTGTGCGAGAACTCCACGGACGCCATGGGCTCGGCGGCGCCGTCCGGTCCGTCCGCGTCGGGGCCGAAGCCGGTACGGGTTACCGACTCCAGCCACAGCGGGGGCGACGTTTCGGTAAGGGTCTTGGGGAAGGACTGCGCCAGGGTGTAGGCGTCGACCTTGTACAGGGAGGTGTCGCCCTGAGCCCGCTGGGCCTTCGTGGTGACGGAGTAGAGCCGCAGGTTGGAGAAGAAGGTCGGCGAGCCGACGTAGCAACTCTCGTCCGCGGTGGGGCAGTACAGGTCCGAGGGGGTGTCGTACCAGTACTGGTTGAGGCCGGGGTCTCCGGACTCCAGGGCCGTGTCGGTGCAGACGACTCCGTCGCCGGAGAAGCAGCGCTGCCGGGTGGTGAAGTCGATCTCGGCGACCGGCTCGGCGGTGTAGAACGTGGAGATGCGCTGGCCGTACTCGATCCGGTCGAGGGTGCTGCCACGGTGGTAGTAGGTGGGCTCGGTGAAGTCGCTGTTCTTCGCGTAGTAGTTGCCCTGGCGGTCCCACCACAGGGACATGGTGTTGTTCTGGGCGTCGACGACGAGGTCGAGGTTCCAGCGCCAGGCCTGCTTGCAGAACGAGTCCTTGAAGGCCGCCTGGTAGCAGGGCTCGCCGTCGTGGTTGCCGGCGACCGGGACGGTGAGGACGGAGTCGGTGGTCTCGTTGCCCGAGACCCAGTCGTCCGTCTTGTTCCGGCCGAAGTAGTACTTCGTTCCGTCACGAGCGGTGATACGCCAGTACTCGCCCTCGTTGTCCCCGTTGCCGAGGCCGGTGTTGGTGAGCAGGTCGACGTCGGAGCCGTCACCGTTGGCGGTCGTCCACAGCCCGGTGTCCTTGTCCTTGACCAGCTCGGTGGTACTCCCCCCGAGGCTCAGCACCGCGTTGTCGGAACCCCAGCACAGGTCGCCGGTGTCGATGCCGTCGTTGTTGGCGGCGCCTTCGGTGTCGTCGGCGCAGGAGCGGTAAGTGGTCTCGATGGAACCGGGGTTGTAGTCCCAGCCGTCGCCGACCCAGGAGGCCTGGTTGTTGGAGACGGCCGTACGTCCGTCCACGACCTGCGAGTTGTACTGGAAGGCGACCGTCGGGGTCGGACCGGCCGGGACGGTCGGCGAGGTCACCGAGTAGGTGTACGTGAAGGCGCCCGAGGAACCGCCGGCCGACCAGCTTCCGGCGCTGGCGAGCGGAGTGGCGGTGAAGTCGCCCTTGGCACCGGACCCGGAGTCGATGGACGCGACGACGGCTGAGCCGGAGGACGAGGACGCCTCGGGGAGCAGGGTCTTCAGGGCGCCGCCGTCGGAGGCTCTCTCGCGATAGAGAGCGTCGCTCACCGTTCCGTCGCCCGTGGAGGACGCCGTGGACGCCGTCGCGGTGGCGGACAGGCCGGTGACGTCGAGGGTGGCGGTCGCCCGGCCGGTGCTGTCGTCGTTCTCGGTGGTCAGGTAGGTGGCGTCCGAGCAACCGTCGGTGCCGGGGGTGGTGAGGAAGCACTCCGGCAGTTGGACGAGCCGCATCCGGTCGGCCCAGTCCGCGCTGTAGAGCTGTTCGAACTCGCTGTAGTCCAGGGCGATGTCGACCTCGCCGGTGGCACCGGCGGGCGGGGTGACGGTGAGCAGCACGCCCTTGATCTCAGCGGTGTCCGTCTCGGCGGCGGAGGCGAGCTCGACGCCCCAGTCGCCGGCGAGCGCGGCGGCCTCGGCGGTGGTCGCGTCCTCGGGGGCGCCGACCAGGACCGGCAGGTCACCGGCCTGGACGAAGGTGCCCGCGGTGGGCGAGGCGAGGTCGGCGGCGGCCCCACCCCCGACCGGCGCCTCGGTGTTGGCCGGTTCGTACTCTTTCGGCTCGACGGTTCCTTCGCCGGTCAACTCCGCCAGGACACCGGTCTCGGCGTCCTCAGCGCTCGACTCGGTCTGCAGGTCTATGAGTTCGACGTCGGTGCGGTCGTCCCCCGGGGGCACTGCGACGGCCTGGGCCGGAAGGAGCGCCACGAGCAGTCCGATCGCGACGGCATACCCGATGCGCGTACGGGTGCGGGCCAGTCGCCTGCGGTGGGCCTCGGTACGGTCGAGGCGCCCTCTCCCGTTCCAGGAGAGACTCCGGGGCTCCCGAAGTCTTTCCTGGAGCCTCCGGAAAAAGGCAGCACGACGCACGGAACATCCCCCCGATAAGACGGACCACAGAAGAGTTCGGCCCGCAAATAAGCTCGTTGATCGTGAGCGGAACTTTGAGTGGGAGTCGACTGGATGTCAACTCAAGTTCTCCACAAGTGCGGTTGATCACAGTGCGAGTCGGAGAATCTCGCACCAGCGATCGGCAATCCGTCACGACCTTCCCCAAGAAGACTTTATTCAACTGGAACGAGACATTAAGGACGGCAGGTTCCGAGGGAATATCAAATCCGTTATTTCCAGGGGGAGTTGAGGTGATCGCGCCTGTGACCTGGCCAATCAACCTCGACTTCGAGTGCCCGAAGCATCCACCCAGCCGCCACCGGGAGAACCCGCCACTGCACCTCCTGGCAGACGCGCAGGTGGCGCGCAGACCAACAATGAGTCATGATCTGCCCGCACATCGCCTTCACATCTGCCGCGAGGAGCGGAGTCGCGGTCGAGATTTCCCTCGCCATCGGCGCACCGTCAACTCACTGGTATTTCACAGGATTCTCATAGCGCTGTTCGGCGCGCGTTCATTTTCTGGATTTCCCGTCCCCGGGAAATCCAACGGGAGGGGAGAGCGCCCTATGGGCATTCGACAGCGGATACCACGCGGCAGAAACGCCGTCGCCCTCGCCGCTGCCGCCCTGGCGGCAGCGGTGGGACTGGGCGCGCTGCCCTTCCTAGACACCGGCTCCACCACCCCCGAAGCCAACAAGACGGACGCGTCGACCACCGCACCGCTCGACGAGGACACCGCCCAGGACAAGGCCCGGAGCACCAAGAAGCGCGTGGAGGTCACCGCCCTGCGCACCGCCACGACCACCACATACGCCCTGCCTGACGGCCAGTTCGAGTACCAGGCGCACACGGCCGCGATCCGCGCGAAGGCGGACGGCGAGTGGCAGGACATCGACACCACCCTGACTCGGACCCGCGACGGCGACTGGGTACCGAAGGCCACCAACAGCCCGGCGGTGTTCTCGGGCGGCGGCGCCGACACAGGGACCCGCGCGGCACGGGACACCCACCGGGCGATGCTCACCAGTTACACCGGGGACGCCACCGCGACCGACGCCGAAGCCGACGAGTCCGCCGTGACCGGCAGTGAGCTGGTGTCCTTCACCAGCGAGGGCCATACCCTGACCCTCACCTGGCCCGGCAGCATCCCCGAGCCGGTGGTCCAGGACGACCGCGCCTTGTACCGCGACATCCTCGACGGCGTGGACCTCCTCCTCACCGCGCGCGACACCGGCTTCTCCCACGTCCTGATCGTCAAGACCCGGGCGGCTGCCGCGAGTACGGCCCTGAAGGAACTGACGTACGGCCTGACCTCACCCGACCTGACCTTCACCATCGACCCGACGACCGACGCGGTGACCGCAAAGGACGCCGACGGCACGGAGATCGCGGTCTCCCCCACCCCGTACATGTGGGACTCGGCCGGCGAGCCCGACGCCACGACGGGCGAGGATCCCGAACCCTCGGCCCCCGTCGACGAGATCCCGTCTCCCTCGTACTCGGAGGAAGAGGAAGCGGAGGTGAGCGAGGAGACCGACGCCCCCTCCGACAGCGACGACACCAGCGCGCCGACCGTCGCCCCGAGCTCCGATCCGACCACATCCTCCGAGGAACCGTCCTCCGCCGGCACGACGGACGACACCGAGACCCCGGACGCCGACACCCCGGACCCAGACACCACCGCCGACGCGGCCGCCTACATCACCGGCACGGGCACGGGCACGGGCACCGGCACCACAGCCCTCCAGGCCGCCTACCGCACCGCGACCGACGCCGAGTCGGCAGCCCTCACCGCCGACGAGATCTTCGCCCTCGACGGCCTCGCGGGACCCGGCATCGGCGGCACGACCGCGGTCGCCGACGCCTCCCTGAGCGGCAACGGCGATAGCGACGGCAGCGGCAGTGACCACGAGGCCACCCTCACCGTCACCCCGGACTCCGACTTTCTCGCCTCCGAGGACACCGAGCTGCCCCTCTTCATCGACCCTCCCTTCGTCGGCCACAAAGAGGCCTGGACCACGGCGTACACCCGCTACCCCGGGTCGAGTTTCTGGAACGGCACCAACTTCAACGACGGCACCAGCGAGGCGCGCGTCGGCTACGAGTCGACGACGTACGGCAAGTCGCGCTCGTTCTTCCGCCTCGACTGGAGCCCGGCCCTGAAGGGCGCGCACATCACTTCCGCCTCCATCACCGCCCTGGAGACGTACTCCTGGTCCTGCACCGGACGAACCGTCCAGCTGTGGCATACCGGCGGCATCTCCTCCAAGACGACCTGGAACAACCAGCCGGACTGGAAGACCCAGATCGACTCCAAGGACGTGGCCCACGGCTACAGCAGCTCCTGCCCCGACGAGTACCTGAAGTTCGACGCCAAGTCCCTTGCCCAGGACGCGGCCGACGGCGGCTGGGAGAAGATCACCATCGGTCTGAAGGCGGCCGCCGACGGCGAGGACGACGCGGGCGCCTGGAAGAAGTTCAAGGCCACCGGTGACCACTCGCCGTACCTCAAGGCGTACTACAACCGGAGGCCGACCACCCCCAGTTCGCTCACCATGACCCCGGGCCCGGACTGCGACCGCACCTCCCCCTACGCCCACGTCGGCAAGTCCGACCTGGTCTTCGCCGCCACCTCCTCCGACAAGGACGGCAACCTGGCCTCCCTCGACTTCGAGTTGTGGCACATTGGCGACTTCGACGACAAGATCCTCGACAAGAACGTCAGCACCGACGCCGCCGGCCACGCCTCCACCACCGTCGCCTCCTCCAAGTTCACCAACGGCTACATCTACTCCTGGCGAGTACGCGCCCTCGACGACCAAGGCGAGGGCGCCGCATCGTCCTACGCGCCCACCGCCGACCCTCAGGCCTGCCGCTTCGTCTACGACAGTGCCGCCCCGAACTCCCCAGAAGTCTCCTCCACCGACTTCCCCGCGGCGAACGACAGCGGCAGCGTCTGGTCGAAGGTGAAGTTCGGCACCTCCGGCTCCTTCACCTTCGCGCCTGACACCGACACCGACGTCACCAAGTTCGAGTACTCCTTCAACTCCACCGCTTACTCGGGCAGCAAGACCGTCACCGCCGGCGCCTCCGCGACCGTCGTGCTCAAGCCCCCTGTGGCCGGCCCGAACGTCCTGTACGTGCGTGCCGTCGACTCCGCCGGAAACGTCTCGGAGGGCACCAAGCACCTCTTCTACGTCACCCCCCGGGACACCGCCGACGCCGTCGGTGACACCACCGGAGACGGCGTGCCCGACCTGCTCGTGATCGACGAGAGCGGCGACCTACGCCTGTACCCGTCCAGTTCCACCGGCGACCTTCACGTCGGTCTGGAAGCCGCGCACCGTGACGGCACCGCGCTGACCGGCAACGGCGAGAGCGGTTACTGGAAGTCGTCCACCGACAACTCCCCCGCCCTGATAGCCCACGGCGGCGACCTGCTCCCCGGCGACGGCGTCACCGACCTGATCGCCCGCATGCCGGACGGCAACCTGTACGCCTACCGGGGCGACGGCTACGGAAGCGTGGACGTCTCGCAGCGCATGTCGATCCGCCTGCCCTCCGGATCTCCCGACCCCGGCACCTTCACCCAGGTGATCCTCGGTGATTACAACCTGGACAGTCGCCCCGACCTGTTCGCCACCACCGACGGCGGCGGCCTGTGGGCGTTCAGCGGATACACGGGGGCCTCGTTCTCGACCGCCACCCAGATCGCCGCAAGCTCCTGGGCCGTACGTGACCTGGTGAGCATCGGCGATCACAACAGTGACGGCGAACCAGACCTGCTCTGGCGCTCCGGCTCGTCCGGAAACCTGTACGTTCGCTACGGCATCGCGGACAGCGGCGGCGGATCCACCATCGCGTCGCTCTCAAGCGCCGCGGGTTCCCTCACCGGCATAGACACGACGTATGCCACCGGCTGGACGGAGGACGCGAAGCCGATGCCGCGTTTCTACGGCACCCCGGATGTCACGGGCGACGGCATCCCCGACATCTGGGCCCTCGACAGCGACGGCACCGTCGACGTGTACCCAGGCGGCAGCGCCGCGATCGGAACGGCCACCCAGGTCATCAGCGCGAGCACCACCTGGGCCACCAGGCTGGCCCTCGGCTGATCCCCAGAAGCTCCGGCTTGCCTCGCGCGAGGCCGGAGTTCATCCCCGTCGGGGAGGCGGAGACGCACGTCACATTCGCCCATGTCACAACCTGCCGAGCTGACCCGTCACAGAGGTGTAAGCGCAGACAACGGCAGGGAGTGCACCATGGAAGCTCGGTTGAACCTCTTCACCAACCCGGTCGCAGCCAAGTTCGGGAAGCACATCGTCGCTGCGGGCAGGGTGCTCGCGGACTCGACTGTGCCGGTCTCGACGCAGGAGCTGGTGAGGCTCCGCGCCAGTCAGATCAATGGGTGCGGCTTCTGCACCGACATGCACACCAAGGACGCCGCGCACGCCGGGGAGACATCGACGCGCCTCAACCTGGTCGCGGCCTGGCGCGAGGCCACGGTGTTCACCGATGCCGAGCGTGCCGCCCTGGAGCTCGCGGAGCAGGGCACCCGCATCGCCGACGCGGCCGGCGGTGTCACGGACGAGGCATGGGCGAACGCCGCCAAGCACTACGACGAGGACCAGCTCGCCGCCCTGATGTGCAGCATCGCCCTCATCAACGCCTTCAACCGGATGAACGTCATCGTCCAGCAGCCCGCCGGCGACTACCAGCCCGGCCAGTTCGGATAACGAGAAGCAGCCGACCGGCCGGAGCCCTCTTGCGGGCTCCGGCCGTTGCTGTCCCCCGGTCCGGCTACCTGTCTTCCTGTGCCGACAGGAACTCCTCGGCTCCGTCGGCTCCGGAGTCCCGTACCCCCAGCAACCTCCGCGTCAGCCGGTCCCGGTCGGAGAGCAGTTCGTCGACGGCCGCGCGCAGATCGTCGGGCTCGGTGTGCTCCGACTCCCGCTCCGCGGCGATCAGTACGGCCCGTCGTACGAGCTCCTTGGTGAAGGAGGCCGTCGTGCCGTCCGTGCGGGCGACGATCTCGTCGGTGAGGTCCTTGCCGAGGCCGAGGGAGGAGCCGTACAGGGTGAGGAGGCGGGCGCGGCCCTCGGCGTCCGGGACGGGGATCTCGACGGCGAGGTCGACGCGGCCGGGGCGCTGGACGAGCGCCGGTTCCAGCAGATCGGCCCGGTTGGTGGTGAGCAGGAAGGCGACGTCCGCGTCGTCGCCGAGGCCGTCCATCTCGTTCAACACCTGGAAGAGGAGGGGCTGTTCACCGCCCCCGTGGTCGCGGGCCTCGGCGATCAGGTCGCAGTCCTCCAGGACGACGAGCGCGGGCTGGAGCATACGGGCGAGCGCGCACGCCGGGCCGATGGCGTTGATGCTCGTGCCGGCGAGGACGACAACCGTGAACTCCGGAAGGTGGGAGAGGAGATAGCGGATCGTGTGGGTCTTGCCGGTGCCGGGCGGACCGTACAGGAGAAGGCCGCGACGCAGGTGCTGCCCTGCGGCGAGGAGCCGTTCGCGACGCCGAGCCACCCCCACCACCTGCCGCTCGACGCGCTCCAGCAGCCCGGCCGGCAGCACGATCTCCTCGCGGCTGAGCCCGGGGCGGCGGTGGAAGCGGAACGGCCCGAGACCGTGGCCGAAGTCGGAGCCCTCGAAGGAGAGGACCTGCCCGCGGAAGATGTTGTGCTCACGTACGAGTGCCTCGATCTCGGCGAGCAGGCGGTCCGCGAACTCCTTCTCCTGGGCGAGGACTTCGATCTCGACCTTGTTGCGCCCGTACTGGTCGGCCGGGCCGCGCAGCAGCACCGCGAACCGCTCGTCGCCCTCCACACCGAGGTAGAACCCGAAGGAGACACAGGGGAGTTCCTCGTCGGGGGAGACCGGCAGATGCGCGTAGTCGACCGCGCCGATCACGAACCGGTTGTAGCGGTCGGCCGATTCGAGGATCTCGCCCAGCGTCAGGTCCCCGTGATGGGAGGAACCGCGCATGCCGATCAGCTCGTAGGAACGCCCGTCCGCCGCGAACCAGCGCTCCAGCGCCAGATGCACGTTGGGCAGGTCGTACGGGGCGTACGCCGCCTTGACCACCGGCTGGTCCCCGGGCGCCGACCCCAGATGCGCCCGCATCCGCTCGGCGAGGTTGCGACCCTCATCGGCCCGCCGCTTCGGCCGCGCGACCGCCTCGAGAAACTCCTGAAACAGCTCGGCCACCCGATCGAGCGGCAGCGCCTGCCCCGCCCCCTCCGCAGCAACCCGGGCCTTGTACTCCGAACCGCTGATGATCTCGGTCTCACCCATGCCGCCTCCACGCGATCCGGGCCACTGAGGCCCCCAGCGTGGGCCCGAACACATGGGCCAGTCAAAGGATTTGGGCGGGATGTCCCCGAAGAGATGTACGGGCGATTCCGGGTGCGCGGGCCTCGGCGCCCTGGAGACGATCCGGGCGTCGCGGAGGGTTCCCGTGCTCCGCGTGCCCGGAGTGGCGGGCCCGGTGACCGGACCCGCCACTCCGCTCCCCCGCGGCGCCTCCCCCGGACGCCGGTCGGCCCGCGAACGCGGGCATGTTCAACTGCCGGCCGGAACCGCCCCGTCGACCCAAGGCAACGCCGCCTCCGTACGCCCCGTCAGCAGAAGCAGCAGCGCGGAGACCGGGCCGCTGATCTCCGCGCCCTCGCCCCGGGTCCACTCGATGTCCGTGGCGACGAGCCGGGCGTGCGGGAGGGGCCAGGGGCGGGGTGGGAAGCGCATCGTCCATACGCGGTCGGCCGCGTCGCGGGCGGCGTCGAGGGGCATGGTTCGTTCGCGGCCTACGGCGAGGGCGATGTCCTGGCCGTGGACGAGGATGTCGAGGAGCGGTTCGCGGCGGGTGGTGCCGGGGGCGAGGCGGCGGGAACCGACGGTCGAGCGGAGGTCGGCCAGGATGTCCGCGGGGGGCCGGTCGGCGGCGCGGACCGCGGTGTCGTGGATCATCCGGTCGGCGTTGCCGCGGGCGCGGGCGAACTCCCGTAGGGCCGTCCCGTACGAGATGCGCGGGGCGAGCGCGAGATGCGCGGCGACGTCCCGTACGCGCCAGCCGTCGCACTGAGTCGGCAGCTCCCACTCTTCGGGGCTCAGACTCTCCAGGAGGTCGGCCAGGCCGGCTCGCTCGCGGTCGATCGCCTGCCAGCGCTCTTCGGTGCCGAGGACGGTCCCTAGGACTGCACCCATGGGGATCACCACCTACTCAAAGTGGTAAGCTTCTCTGACCAAATTAGTCAGAGACTCTGACCATTGTCAAGGAACCCGGGAGTGGCGATCATGGTGGCCGAGAGCGAGCTCAACACGGGGCTGCTCCTGTTCATCCCGTACCGGGCTCTGGAGAACCGTGTCTTCGCCGCGCTCGCCGAGGCGGGCTTCGACGACTTCACGCCCGCCCAGGCCCGGGTCATGCAGCGCATCGGCCCGAACGGCACGCGGCTGACCGAGCTCGCCGAGCAGGCCCAGGTCACCAAGCAGACGGCGGGTTTCCTGGTCGATCAGCTGGAGCGGGCGGGGTACGTGAAGCGGGTGCCGGACCCGACCGACAGGCGGGCCCGGCTGGTGTGCGTCGCCGAGCGCGGCCTCGCGGCGATCCCCGTCGCCGAGGGGACGGTCGCCGAGGTCGAGAAGGAGTGGGAGGCCCACCTCGGCAAGCGCCGTATGTCCCAGCTGCGGCAGGCGCTGTCGATGCTGCGGGAGATCACCGACCCCTACGCGTGAGCCGCACGAGCCACGTGAGCCGCACGAGGCGTGCGAGGCGTGCGAGCCGTTTCCAAGCCGCCGACCTCTCCGCCGCACCCGCCCTACCCACCTCACTCGCCTCACAGGAACCACACGCAGCCCTCGCCAGACCAATTGGTGGAGCCCTTGTGGAGGGAGCAAGGGCTTTCCCCCCGGCCGTGCACAATGGCCGCCATGACCACGGAAATCCCCGGCCGCGCGGCGGTCCCCAGTCGCGCGGCAGCCCCCAGTCGCAGGGGAATCCCCAGCCGCGCAGACGTGAACCGCCGCCGCATCCTCGACGTCGCGCTCGTCGAGCTGCTGCGCGACCCCGACGCGTCGATGGACCAGATCGCGCGGGCCGCGGGCGTCGTACGGCGCACGGTGTACGGGCATTTCCCGGGTCGTGAGGCCTTGGTCTGCACGCTGTTCGACGGCGCGGTGGAGGCGGTGGAGCTGGCGCACGCGGCGGGGCGCGACGGCGTCGGGGATCCGGCGGAGTCGCTCGTCCGCTCGACGCTCGCCGTCTGGGAGATCGCCGACCGCTACCGGCTGCTGGTCGCGCTCGCCCAGCGCGACGTCACGCCCCAGGGCATCCGCGAACGTCTCGCACCCGTGCGCGAGGCCAGTGTGGACGTGCTCCGGCGCGGACTGGAACAGGGCGTATTCGAGTCCCCGCTGTCCGCGACGGCCCTCGCCCACGTACACGAGCAGATGCTGTTCGCCCTCATGGAGGCGGTGAACGACGGTCTGCTGGCAGCGGAAGAGGCGGGCCGCTCCGCCGTGGTCACGATGTTGACCGCGGCGGGCGTACCCGCCTCACGCGCCACCGAGCTGGTGGCGAAGCTGAGCGACTGAGGCTGCGACTTCAGGAGACGCACCGAGCGGCCAGGCTACGGGGGGAGGCCTGGCCGCTCGGCGTTCTGGGGAGGGGATGTCCCGGTCCCCGGTTCGCGGGCGCCCCGTTCAGGAGGGCACCCGCGACGATTACGCCTTGGTCAGTTCCTTCTCGCCGCCCTGCTCCGGGATCTCCGCGTCGGCCGGAACCCCGGCGTCGTCGTCATCGTCCAGCAGGGTCTTCTCGTCGAACGGGAACTCACCGGCGAGGACGCGGTTCACCCGGTCCCTGTCGATCTCCTTCGTCCACGTGCCGATCAGGACGGTGGCGACCGCGTTGCCCGCGAAGTTCGTCAGGGCGCGCGCCTCGCTCATGAAGCGGTCGATGCCGACGATGAGGCCGATGCCGTCCACGAGGGCGGGCTTGTGCGACTGCAGACCGCCGGCCAGGGTCGCGAGGCCCGCGCCGCTGACGCCCGCCGCGCCCTTCGAGGCGACGAGGAGGAAGAGCAGGAGCGGGATCTGCTCGCCGAGCGACATCGGGGTGCCCAGGGCGTCGGCGATGTAGAGCGAGGCCATGGTCATGTAGATCATGGTGCCGTCGAGGTTGAAGGAGTAGCCGGTCGGGATGGTGATACCGACCACCGGCTTGCTGACACCGACGTGCTCCATCTTCGCGATGAGCCGCGGGAGGGCGGACTCGGAGGAGGAGGTGGAGAGGATCAGCAGGAACTCGCGGCCCAGGTACTTGAAGAGCGTGAGGATGTTCAGGCCCGCGACGACGCGCAGCAGCGTGCCGAGCACGACGAAGACGAAGAGGAAGCAGGTGGCGTAGAAGCCGAGCATCAGGACGGCGAGGCTCTTGAGCGCGTCCAGACCGGCGGAACCGGTGACGGCCGCGATGGCGCCGAAGGCACCGAGCGGGGCCGCCCACATCACCATGGCGAGGATGCGGAAGACGAGCCGCTGGATGTGCTCGACTCCGCGGAGGATGGGCGTTCCGGCCGATCCCATGGCCTGGAGCGCGAACCCGGCGAGCAGCGCCACCAGGAGGGTCTGCAGGACCTGGCCCTCGGTGAACGCGGAGATCATGGTGGTCGGGATGATCGACAGCACGAACTCGACCGGCGGCAGCGCCTCGGCCGACACCTGCCCCTGACCGGCTTCCTTGACCGCGTCGGTCACCTGGAGGCCCGTGCCCGGGTCCAGGATGTTGCCGACGACCAGGCCGATGGTGAGCGCCACCAGCGACATGACCAGGAAGTATCCGAGTGCGATACCGCCGACGGCGCCGACCTTGGCGGCCTTGCGTACGGAGCCGATGCCCAGCACGATCGTGCAGAAGATGATGGGGGAGATCATCATCTTGATGAGGTTCACGAAGCCGGTGCCGATGGGCTTGAGCTCGACCGCGAAGTCGGGAGCGATCAGGCCCACGGCGATACCGAGGATCACGGCGCCGATCACGGCGATGTAGAGATAGTGGGTGCGGTCCCGCTTTACGGCGGGTGCGGCAGGTGCGGTTTGCGGGGTGCTGGCCACGGCTGCCCTCCTTGACGACGTCGTCGGCATCATCCGGCGTGCGGCTCACGACCGGCGGAAACCCGGAGTACGGCTCACGTCCGGGGGATTCTGGAAGTCGCGCCTCCCGGGATCCGGGAGGCGGATTCCCGGCGGGACCGGGAGACGGGCTCCCGGCGTGTCCGGGAGGCGCACTCCCAGGGGATGCGGTGACTATCTCCCGCCTTGTGAGGGCGGTCACCCTTCCGTTCATTTAGTTCACACTTATACGTAGAGGGAGACTGTTGGTCATGCGCTTCCCCCGCGTCCCGAAACCCCGCAGCCTCGCCGGTCAGCTCTTCGGCATGCAGGCCGTGCTCATCGCGGTGCTCGTCGCCGGGTACGCGCTGTTCAGCTACGTCACCGACCGCGGCCAGGCCGAGGACGCGGCGGGCCGCCAGGCCATGGCCGTCGCCGGCGCGGTCGCGGACTCCCCTTCGGTGCGCGAGGCGATCCGCACCCCCAAGCCGACGACGACCCTCCAGCCGTACGCCCTCCAGGTCCAGAAGGACACGGGGGTGGACTTCGTAACGATCATGAACCCGCAGGGCATCCGCTGGACGCACCCCGACGAGACGCTGATAGGCAAGCACTTCCTCGGGCACATCGGCCCCGCCCTGGAGGGCGAGTCCTTCACGGAGACGTACACCGGCACCCTCGGCCCTTCCGTCCGTGCGGTCACGCCCATCTGGGACGACGGCAAGATCGTCGGTCTTGTCAGCGCGGGCATCAAGGTCGAGGCGATCACCGCGCGCGTGCAGGAGCAGGTGACGGCGCTCCTCGGGGTCGCGGCGGGCGCCCTGGCCCTGGGCGGTCTCGGCACGTACGTCATCAACGCCCGGCTGCGCCGCTCCACCCACGGGATGAACGCGGCCGAGCTGAGCCACATGCACGACTACCACCAGGCCGCGCTGCACGCCGTACGCGAGGGTCTGCTGATGCTGGACGGGCAGTTCAAGGTGGCGCTGATCAACGACGGCGGGCGGGAGCTGCTCGGCGTGAGCGGCGATGTGGTCGGCCGTTCCGTGGCCGAACTCGGGCTGCCCGCACCGCTGACGGGCGCGCTGCTTTCGGCGGAGTCACGGGTGGACGAGGTGCACCTGACCGCGGAGCGCGTCCTGGTCGTGAACACCTCCCCGGTCTCCGGCGGCGAACGCCGCGGCACCGTCGTGACCTTGCGCGACGTGACCGAACTCCAGTCCCTGATGGGCGAGTTGGACTCGGAGCGCGGCTTCACCCTGGCGCTGCGCTCGCAGGCGCACGAGGCCGCGAACCGTCTCCACACGGTGGTGTCGCTCATCGAGCTGGACCGTGCGGAGGAGGCCGTCGACTTCGCCACGGCGGAACTGGAACTGGCGCAGACGCTCACCGACCAGGTGGTCGCGGCGGTCAGCGAGCCGGTCCTCGCCGCGCTCCTCCTCGGCAAGGCGGCGCAGGCCAACGAGCGGGGCGTGGAACTGGTGGTGTCCCAGGACAGCGCCATCGACGACGGGCTCCTGCCGGACTCGCTGTCCGCCCGCGACCTGGTCACGGTCCTGGGGAACCTCATCGACAACGCGGTCGACGCGGCGCAGGGTACGACGGGGGCACGCGTCACGGTGACGGCGTTCACGGACGCCGACGGGCTGGTGCTGCGGGTCGCCGACACCGGTGCGGGGGTCGCTCCCGCCCATGCGGAAGCGGTCTTCCAGCGCGGCTGGTCGACCAAGCCGTCGGGGCCCGGCGGGCGGGGGCTCGGACTGGCTCTCGTACGACAGGCCGTGAGCAGGCACGACGGCACCCTGACGGTGACGGAGGCCGCCGGGGGCGGGGCGGAGTTCGAGGCCCGCCTGCCATTGCCTACGGTGTCCTCGGCGGCGAGGGCCGCGGCGCCCGATGCCGAGGCATCCGCCGCGCCGACCCGACAGCAGGACGACCGGCCCGAATCCGCCCAGCCCGCCTTGCCTGGAGGCGACGTATGACGCCCGACCCCGGACGTACGACGACCGACCCCATCCGCGTACTCGTCGTCGAGGACGACCCGGTCGCCGCCGACGCGCACGTCATGTACGTCGGCCGCGTGCCCGGCTTCACGGCGGTCGGGAAGGCGCACACGGGTGCGGAGGCGCGGCGTGCGCTGGACCGTACGCCGGTGGATCTGCTGCTGCTCGACCTGCACCTGCCGGACGTGCACGGGCTGCAGCTCGCGCGTTCCCTGCGTGCCGCCGGCTATCACGCGGACGTGATAGCGGTGACGTCGGCGAGGGATCTGGCGGTCGTACGGGAGGGTGTGTCGCTCGGGGTCGTCCAGTACGTCCTGAAGCCCTTCACCTTCGCCACCCTGCGGGACCGCCTGATCCGGTACGCGGAGTTCCACGCGGCGGCGGGCGAGGCGAGCGGTCAGGACGAGGTGGACCGCGCCCTGGCCACCCTGCGCGCACCGGGCCCGGCCGCGCTCCCCAAGGGCCTGAGCGCCCCCACCCTCGAACGCGTCACCGTGGCCCTCCGGGACTGCGCCGAGGGCCTGACCGCGGCCGGGGTCGCCGAGTCGGTCGGCATCTCCCGGATCACGGCCCGGCGGTACCTGGAGCACCTGGTGGAGTCGGGCCGGGCGGCGCGCGCTCCGCAGTACGGGCAGGTGGGGCGGCCGGAGTTGCAGTACCGGTGGGTGAAGGGGTGAGCCCCGTGCCACCCGTGGGACGTCAGCGACTTCGCGGCACCTCAGGCAGCCGAGTGATCGCCGCGAAGGCCACGAAGGCGGCCAGACTCCCGCACACGAGGCCGGGACAGGAGGCCCAGTCGGGATCGACGGATGCGGGCACCCCGGCATCCACCAGCGTGCCGACGGACCAGCCGACCCCGAGACCGACGACGAAGGCCGGCCATCGATGCCGTACTCCCTTGATCACGTCGTCGAGCAGCGCGTACACCGTGCCGACCACCACCAGGACCGCAACGTCGAACCACCCGACGGCGACGGCCCCCGCTGCGGCACCGAAGAACCAGACCCGCGCCAGCGGCAGGACCGGGGCGACATCCCGCCGCTCCCCCGGCGGAAGCCAGAAGAACCGGCGCACACTCTCAACGAACCCGCGAGCCCTGTCCCCGTCGTACGACGTCATGCCGCCCCCCGTCGTGATGGCCACCCGGCCGCCCGCTCACCTCGTACGAGGTGGACTCACGGCAGCGCCCGAGGGTTGCGCGTACAACACGACCTGCACCCCGAGACCCACCGCGGCCAGCGCCTCGACGACGGACAACACCAGCAGTCCGTCCGCGACTTGACCGCTGCTCCAGTACACGACGAGCCCGGCGAGCGGTACGACACAGAAGGCGAGCAGGTCGACCCCGCACTGGATGACCTTGCGGGACACCCTCCGCCTGTCGCCGCGATGGGCGCTCTCCCACCCGAAGGCACCCTCGGCGTAGGCGAGTCCGGCCAGCCTCGGCCCCAACTCCTCGCGCACATAGGCCCCGATCGCGGAGATCTTCTCGTCGTTGACGAGGTAGGTCCACCCGAGGACGACGCACACGGGCGGAAGGGCCAGCAGCATCGACGTCTGCTCGGCCTGCGCGGCCGCGGCGACGACAGCGGCCACGACGGCGAGGGTCACGTACAGCAGGTTGTCCCGAAACCCGATCCGCACCTTCTGCTCATCCTTGACGACCTGATACTCGGCGAGCAGCAACTGCCCGACGGTGACCCCTTGCTCCGGCACCCGTGCCCCCTTCGATCTGCTCCCAACACACCTTCTGGACAGGCGACTTGGCAGTACGCGGAAATGTGCCCGACGCGCCCCCCGGCGCCCGGATCGTCGCCGCCCTCACGCAGGAGTATGCGGGAGGTTGTCCGGTACCGGCCGACCGCGAGCGAATAACAACGTTGTCACGTTGATGACATGCACCGTTGCACAGGCATTGACCGTGCTCCAACACCCACCTTAGGTTCACCGAGCAGAGAATCCCGGCCACCATCGACGTCGGCCAGCAGGAGGTCCTGCCCGTGCGCCCCACCGCCGCCCCACTTCTCCTCGTCACGCTGCTCACCGCCACCACGCTCACCGCCTGCGGATCGGGATCCGGCAGTGATCCGGACACCGTGAAGGTCTCGTTCAAACAGTCCACGGACAACTCCATCAAGGTGATGGACACCTATCTGGGCGAGATGAAGAAGCAGTTCGAGAAGGCGAACCCCGGCAAGAAGATAGAACTGGTCCCGATCAAGGCCGCGGACTCCGAGTACTACACGAAGCTCCAGCAGATGCTGCGGTCACCGAAGACGGCCCCCGACCTGGTCTACGAGGACACCTTCCTCATCAACTCGGACATCACCAGCGGGTACTTGAAGCCCCTGGACACCTACCTCGACAAGTGGGCGGACTGGGACCAGTTCATCGACACGGCCAAGACGGCGGCCAAGGCGGAGGACGGGAAGACGTACGGCGTGCCGGACGGGACGGACACCCGGGGGCTCTGGTTCGACAAGGGCATCTTCGAGAAGGCGGGCCTGCCGAGCGACTGGCAGCCGAAGACGTGGGACGAGGTCCTCGACGCGGCCCGCACCATCAAGGAGAAGGTCCCCGGCGTCACGCCCCTGAACATCTACACGGGCAAGCCGGCCGGTGAGGCCGCCACCATGCAGGGCTTCGAAATGCTGCTGTACGGCACGGGGGACGGCTCCACGGACCCCCTGTACGACACCGCCTCCAAGAAGTGGATCGCCGGCAGCCAGGCCTTCAAGGATTCTCTCGGATTCGTCGAGACGGTCTACAAGGAGAAGCTCGGCCTCGACGTCTCCGACGCCCTCGACCCCAACATCGCGACGAGGGTCCGCGGCGAACTGCTGCCCGAGGGCAAGCTCGGCATCAACCTCGACGGCAGCTGGCTCCCGCAGGACTGGCTGGAGGGCTCGGGCCACGAATGGCCCGAGTGGTCCGACAAGCTCGGCCTCGCGTACATGCCCACGCAGAACGGCCAGGCCCCCGGCAAGGTGAGCATGTCCGGCGGCTGGACCTGGGCGATCCCCTCCAAGGCGGCCAACCCCGACCTCGCCTTCAAGTTCATCGAGACGATGCAGACCAAGGCGAACGCCCAGAAGTGGTACATCGCCAACTCCGGTATCGCGGTACGGAAGGACGTCGCCGCCGACCCCGCGTACGTGGAGGCGCAGCCCGGCATCAAGTTCTTCACGGACCTGGTCGCGAGCACGCACTACCGGCCCGCGTACCCGGCGTACCCGAAGGTCTCGACCGCCATCCAGGAGGCCATGGAGGGCGTGACGACCGGGGACAGTTCGGTCGCGGATGCAGCGAGCGGGTACGACGAGGAGTTGAAGACGGCGACCGACGACCAAGTGATCACGAAGTGAGCGTCGGCACGCCGGCGGTGCCTCAGGTCCGCCCCCCGGACTCGGGCACGAAGGTCGCCTCCCCTCGCCGGGGAGGCCTCCGCCGCTCCCTCGTCCGCGCACTCCCGGTCTCCCCCGCCGTCATCCTCCTGCTCCTCTTCCTCGCGGGCCCGATCGGCTACTGCGCCTACATCGCCTTCACCGACCTGCAGTTGACGGGCCAGGCACAGTCGTCGTTCGTCGGCTTCGACAACTTCCGGGCGGCGTTCCAGGACGAGGCGTTCCTGAACGCGGTCTGGCTGACGCTGGTGTTCACGGTGCTGTCGTCGCTGGTCGGGCAGAACACGCTGGGGCTGGCCCTCGCCGCACTCATGCAGCGGGCGTCGAAGCCGGTGCGGACGGTGGTGGGCGGGATCGTCGTCACGGCGTGGGTGCTGCCGGAGGTGGTCGCAGGGTTTCTGCTGTACGCCTTCTTCCGGCGGGAGGGGACGCTGAACGCGATCCTTGACTGGCTCCATCTCCCGTCCCAGAACTGGCTGTTCACGCTGCCCATCCTGGCGGTGTCGTTCGCGAATGTGTGGCGGGGGACGGCTTTCTCGATGCTGGTCTATTCGGCCGCGCTGAACGAGATCCCCAAGGAGATCACGGAGGCGGCGGAGGTGGACGGGGCGGGGGGCTGGCGGCGGATGTGGCACATCACGCTGCCGATGATCCGCCGGTCGATCGGTACGAATCTCATGCTCAACACGCTGCAGACGCTCTCTGTCTTCGGGCTGATCTGGGTGATGACCCGGGGTGGGCCGAGCGGAAAGAGCCAGACCCTTCCGCTCTTCATGTACGAGCAGGCATTCCAGAAGAGCATGATCGGGTACGGGACGGCGGTGGCGTTGTTGCTCCTGATCGTCGGCTCGTTGTTCTCGGTCGTGTATATGCGGCTGCTGCGGACGGAGGTCTGAGATGGCGCTGTCCACGGCTCGTACGACCGCTCGTGCCACCACTCGTACGTCCCTCAAGTCCCGCCGCACCAACCGGCGTCTGGCCGCTGACGCGGGGCTCCTCTTCCTGGCCGCCGCGTTCGCGCTGCCGCTGGCCTGGGTGGTCCTGTCCGCGCTGGACCCGGACGCGGGCCTGAAGGTGCAGGTTCCGGACGGCCTCACTCTGGACAACTTCGACGCGGTCCTGAAGCCGGACATCACGTTCACGCCGTTGCTCAACAGCCTGATCCTGTGCGGGGGCGGAACGCTGCTGACGGTCGTGTGCTCGACCCTGGCCGCCTATCCGCTGTCGCGGTTCCGGTCGCGGCTGAACCGGCCGTTCCTGCTGACCATTCTGTTCGCGACGAGTCTGCCGATCACGGCGATCATGGTGCCGGTGTACGCGCTCTTCGTGCAGGTGAATCTGATCGACACCATGCAGGGCACGATCTTCTTCTTCGCTGCGTCCCAACTGCCGTTCGCCATTTGGCTGATGAAGAACTTCATGGATGGGGTTCCGAAGGAGCTGGAGGAGGCCGCCTGGACTGACGGGGCTTCTTCGCTTCAGTCGCTCGTGCGGATTGTGCTGCCGCTGATGGGGCCGGGTGTGGCTGTCGTGACGGTGTTCTCGTTCGTGATGATGTGGGGGAACTTCTTTGTGCCGTTCATGTTGTTGCTTACGCCGGATCAGATGCCTGCGTCGGTGAGCATCAATGAGTTCTTCGGGAATCGGGGGACTGTGGTTTATGGGCAGTTGGCGGCGTTTTCCATTATTTATTCGACGCCGGTGATTTTGTTGTATGTGTTGGTGGCGCGGCGGTTGGGTGGGGGGTTTGCTTTGGGTGGGGCGGTTAAGGGGTGAGGGGTGGGGTGGGTGTTACTGCTGTTCCTCGGCCCGGGTGCGGGCCTGGTCGGCTTGGGCGGTGGCACCGACCCGGGTGAAGGCGTCGGCCGCCTGGAGCCAAGAGGCACGGGCCTCGGCAGGACGGCTGGCGGACTCGTGGACAAGGGCGAGGTTGTGCAGAACCTCGCCCGTCCGGTACCAGTCCTCGAACTCCCGGTAGACCTCCAGCGCTTTGCCGTACCCCTCGACCGCCTCCGCCACCCGGCCCTCCTCGTCCAGGGCGTCGCCGAGGCCGTGCCACGCGGTGGCCTCGCCGTGGCGGTCCCCGGCGGCCTGGTACAGGTCGCGGGCCCGGGTGTGGGCCTCGATCGCCTCCGCCACCCGGCCCGCCTCGTGCAGGGAGGCGCCGAGGTTGCCCCACGCGACGGCCTCGCGGTGGCGGTCCCCGACAGCCTGAGACAGGTCGCGGGCACGAGTGAGGGCCTCCACCGCCTCCGCCACCCGGCCCGCCCCCCGCAAGGCAATGCCGAGGTTGCCCCACGCGACGGCCTCGCGGCGGCGGTCCCGGCCAGCCTGAGACAGGTCGCGGGCACGAGTGAGGGCCTCCACCGCCTCCGCCACCCGGCCCGCCCCCAGTCTCCCGAGCCTCCCCAAACCCCCACTCCCCACCACACACCCGCACCACACACCCCAACACCCGCAACGCCCCCCGCCTCCGCGCATCACAAGCCGCCACCAGCCGCGGATGACTGTGCCGAGGATGCCCATCAAACAGAACCACCCTCAACGCCCCCTCCCGATAACGCAGCGACACATACACCTCGGCATCCGGCGTGAACCGACAAGCGCAAGCCGCCAGTTCAGCCACCACCTGAACCGCCGCCTCCGTCATGTCCTCCAGCCCATGCGACTGCAGAACAACCCGAGTCGCCGCCCGCGCGACCCGCGAACTCGCCGCCCCGGCGGGCAACGTGAAGCTGTACGCGAGCGTGTCCGGAGACGGTGGCGCTGTCTCCCGTAGGTCGGCTGAGATGGGACAGGCCGAAGCGGCCAGCGATGCGGACATGGCGAACTCCCTCTAGCTGCGGTGGACTTGACCTGCGCGTACGGCTCGACCAGTGGCCTGTCTCCCTGGCGCGGGCCCGCCCCTCCCAGGGAGGGAGAACGCGGGCAGGCTCACGCGATGCGCTTCCGAACGACGTCGGGCCGTAAGCGACTCGTCACCGACTGTAGGGCATTAGAGGAGTACATGTACTACTCTCCTGGGAACTTCCCGGTGGACCGATCACACGCCCCAACGGCAGACTGGCCCCGCCACAAAACCGGACGGGAGGGGGCGCATGCCGCCGAGGAGTGCACCGACAGAGCGACAGCGGCGGCTGGGCGCGGAGTTGCGCAGGATGCGCGTCGCGGCCGGGATGAAGACCGAGTACGCCGCCGGCCTGCTGGGCGTGCCCCGTACGAACGTGCCCAACATGGAGTCGGGCCGCTCCGGCATCAGCGTCGACCGCGTACGCACGCTCGCGAGCAACTACGGTTGCGTGGACGGGGAGTTCGTCGAGGCTCTGGCCGCCATGGCCGCCGGGCGCGACAAGGGCTGGTGGGAGGCGTACCGGGGTCAACTGCCCGACGGCTTCCTGGACATCGCCGAGTTGGAGTGGCACGCCAGGCGGCTGCGGATCGCGGTCACCGTGCATCTGCCGGGGCTGATCCAGACCGAGGAACACGCCCGCGCCGTCTTCGAAGCGGTGATCCCGCCCCTGCCCGTCTCCGACGTCGACGTGCGTGTCGACCATCGCGTCGACCGGCAGCAGGTGCTCGACCGGCCCGAGCCCCCGGACCTCGACGTGATCCTCCACGAGGCCGCCCTCCGCATGGAGTTCGGTGGACCGGCGGTCGCGCGGCGGCAGTTGGAGCACCTGCTGCACGTGTCCGAGCGCGAGACCGTGACCGTACGCGTCATCCCGTTCAAGGCGGGCGGCTTCCCCGGCGCCGGGCAGTCCGTCGTCTATGCCGAGTCGGACGTTCCCCGCCTCGACACCGTGGAGCTCGACAGCACGCACGGCCCGGAGTTCATCGACACCGAGGCGCAGCTCGGCAAGTACCGGGCCCAACTCGACGCCGCCGCCTCCGTGGCACTCCCCCCGAAGTCCTCCCGGGACTTCATCCGCACCCTCGCCGACGACCTCTAGGAGACCTCATGCCCGACATCACCTGGGAAGACCCCTACTGCGGTGAAGGCGCCAACTGCTTCCGCATAGGCACCGACCCCACCGGCAACGCCTACATCGCCATCGCCGGCCAGGAAGACACCTACCTCACCGACACCCGAGAAGCCCTCCGCACCCTCATCCAGGACATCAAGGCCGGAAAGGCCGACCACCTCCTCTAGCCCCCCGCCGGGTCGCAACTCCCTGACGGCCGTCGGCGAACTGGTCCGGTGTTCGAAAAGCGCACGCCACGGCGCACCCCCGTGGCGCACCATGACCTCATGCGCACCCGGCTTTCGTACCAGCAGCAGGACGAGCGACCGGCCTCCTCCCTGGCGGCCGCGCTGAGGCGTGTCGGGGCCGACCTCGTACTCGACGCGTGGACGACGGGCCCGGGCCCGGGCCCGGACAACTCCCCTGCGTCCCGCGGCAAGGCGGACCCCTCCGCCGATACGGAGGACGCCGTCGTCCTCCTGTGGTCGGCCGCCGCCGGAACCGCGTGGGGCAAGGCCCTGGAGGAATCCGGCCTGCCGAGCGGCCTCACCGGCACCGGCGAGGCCCGCCTCGTGCCCGTCCGGCTCGACGACACGCCGCTGCCGCCCTCCCTGGGCAGCCTGCGTCACGTACGGCTCGCGGGAGGCACGTACCGTATGACGGACGCGACGGCGGCCATGATCGTGCACCTCGGTTCAACCACCGTGCCCGCGCCCGCCGTTCGGGGCGACATCTCCGAACACGTCTTCGCCATCAGCGACTTCGGCGACCTGGGCCTTTTCGCGGCGTGTCCGGGGTGCGGCGTGAGCAGTGACCGGCTGGGCTCGTACACGACCGTCGAGCACATCAGCGACCGGGCCCTGTACCTGGTCATCTGCGGCGCGTGCGACTGGCAGGACGCCTGCGACATCTGACTCCGTTGAACCGGAAGACCTCTGACGAACCGAAAGCACGCGACACGGGGGCGACATGCCAAAGCGAAACCCGAGCCGACGGAGACGGACAAGCCGGCGCCCACTTGAGGGCATCCAGCTCCGCACTCCGAACCCACCGGCCCAAACCGTGGAACCCGGAACCGTGCGATGGCGAGTGCACGTAGGAGGCAAGGTGCACTCGGCGCCGTACGTCACCGACGGGACCGTCTACGTCACCGGCCGGGGCGTGTGGGCCGTGGACGGAGCCGACGGATCCGTCCGGTGGACCAACGCCGACGCCGGACTCACAGGTTCTCCCACCGCGGCCGGTGACACCGTCTATGCCGCAGGTTATGCCCCGTACTGGGGCACGTTGCTCGCCCTCGACGCCGCCGACGGCCGACCCCGCTGGCGCAGGCGGATGGGGCAGTACTCCTTCACCCAACCCCTCGTCGCGAACGGGCTGCTCCACTACGTCGACGGCGGCCGGTACCTGCGGACCATGGACGCGGCGACCGGGCGCCGCCGCTGGAGGGCGAAGTACCAGGGCAAAGGCTGGGGGACCGTATCGGCGCCCGCGCTCGCCGACGGCATCCTGTACGCGGCCGCCAAGGACGGAACCGTCTGGGCGTTCGACGCGGCCACGGGCAAGGTCCGCTGGAAAGAGACCGTCTACAGCCAGTCCCCTGCCACGCCGCTGCTGCACGACGGCACCCTGTACGTGGGGGACGGGCTGGGCCCGCACGTGCGGGCGCTGGACGCCGCCACCGGCGCATTCCGCTGGCGCACGTTGCTCCAATCCGTCGGCAGCGTCCGGACCACGCCCGCGATCTCCGGCAACACCCTGTACGTCGGCTGCCAGGACCATCGGCTGTGGGCGCTGAACGCCACCACCGGCGCCATCCGGTGGCACGTCACCACGGACGGCCCCGTCGACTCCTCCCCCGTGGTGGCGGACGGCACCGTGTACTTCGGCAGCGACGACGGCCACCTGTGGGCCATCAGCGCGGAGAACGGCCGTGTGCGGTGGAAGGTGAAGACGGGCGGGCCGGTGAAGTCCCCGGTCGTGGCCGACGGCGTGCTCTACGTCGGCAGCGGGGACGGATACCTGTACGCGATAGAGGCGAGCCCGGACCCGAACGGACCGTAGCCCTGGAGTCATGGATACCGCCAACGACCTGGCCCCTCCGGTGCCGGGAGCCCCCGTCCTCAGCGGCGCCCCAACGCCCGGTACCGCCACCCCGCCGCCCGCCAAGCGGCGGGGTCGAGCACATTGCGGCCGTCGACGACATTGCGCACCGCCACCGCCTCCCCCAGCTCCTCCGGTGAGAGGTCGACGAACTCCTGCCACTCGGTGAGCAGTAGTACGACGTCCGCTCCACGCGCCGCTTCGGCGGCCGAGGTGGCGTAGCCGAGTGAGGGGCGGGCTTTGCGGGCGTTGTCCAGGGCCGCCGGGTCGTAGACGGAGACCCGGGCGCCTTCCTGTTCGACGGCCACGGCCACGTCCAGGGCGGGCGAGTCCCTGATGTCGTCGGAGTCCGGCTTGAACGCGGCGCCGAGTACCGTCACGGTGCGGCCGGTGAGCGAACCGCCCACGAGCTCGCGGGCGAGATCCACCGTCCGGGCGCGGCGCCGCGTGTTGATGGCGTCGACCTCGCGCAGGAACGTCAGGGCTTGGCCCGCACCGAGTTCGTCGGCCCGGGCCATGAAGGCGCGGATGTCCTTGGGCAGGCAGCCGCCGCCGAACCCGAGCCCCGCGTTGAGGAAGCGCCCGCCGATGCGGTCGTCGTAGGACAGCGCCTCGGCCAGCCGCACGACATCGGCGCCGGCGGCCTCGCACACCTCGGCCATGGCGTTGATGTACGAGATCTTCGTGGCCAGGAACGAGTTCGCGGCGGACTTCACCAGCTCCGCGGTGGGAAAGTCGGTCACCAGGACGGGCACCGCGCCGAGTGGCTCGTACACCTCGCGGAGCACCGTCTCGGCCCGCTCAGTGGCGACGCCGAGGACGACGCGGTCCGGGTGGAGGGTGTCCTTGACGGCGAACCCCTCGCGCAGGAACTCCGGGTTCCACGCCAAATCGACGTCCACGCCCGCGGGGGCGAGCGCCCTCAGGCGGGCGGCCAGCCGCTCCGCCGTACCGACCGGCACGGTGGACTTGCCGACGACGAGGCACGGCCTGTTCAGCCCCGGCGCCAAGGAGTCGACGGCCGCGTCGAGTTGCGAGACGTCGGCCGCGTATCCGCCCTTCCGCTGCGGGGTTCCCAGGCACAGGAAGTGGATGTCGCCGAACTCGGCCGCCTCCTGGTAGGAGGTGGTGAAGCGCAGGTTCCCGGAGGCCAGTCCCCGGCGGAGGAGTTCCTCCAACCCCTGCTCGTGGATGGGCAGTTCGCCGCTGTTGAGCCGACGGACCCGGTCCTCGTCGATGTCCAGGCCGATGACCTGGTGGCCGATCTCGGCCATGCAGGCGGCGTGGGTGATGCCGAGATAGCCGCTGCCGATCACGGTCATGCGGTACCGCATGGGCGCACTCCTGTGGTGTGTGGAGGCCGTCTTGGTGGAGGTCGTTCAGGTGGGACGGGTACCTCAGAGCCGGGTGCGAGGCAGGCTGCGTACGGGGCGGACGACGAGCAGTGCGAAGGCGCAGCCGAGGCTGACGACGGCGCCGGCCAGCAGCAGTTCACGCACGCCGACGAGGGAGCTCGCCGGCCCGGCGAACGCCTGGCCGAACGGCACGGCGAGGATGGAACCGGCGATCTCGTAGGCGGCCACCCGGTTGAGCTTGTCCTGCGGGATCTGGGTCTGCACCGAGGTCGCCCACTGGACACCCCAGAACGCCCAGCCGATCCCACTCACCGCGTATCCGAGCATGAGCACCGGCACGGACGGCACCAGAGCCGCCGCCAGCGGCATCAGCGGGAACAGGCACATGGCGATCCCGCCGGCGAACAGCGGACGCGCCGGACGCACCCGGATGGCGAGCAGCCCGCCGACCACGCACCCCGCGCCGAATGCGCTCTCCGCGTAGCCGAACGCCGCCTTGCCGTGCGCCTCGATGATGGAAGCGGCGCCGACCGGTGTGATGGGCCCCCAGACGAACACGCCGAGCACCCACCAGATGAGGATCACCGACCAGAGCCAGGACCGGGACCGGAACTCGTCCCATCCCGTGCGCAGGTTCTCCAGCGTGGACTCGGTGCGGTCGGCCTTGAACGGCGGCAGCCGCAGCGCCGCGAGACAGACACCGCTGACCGCGAAGGTCATCGCGATCACCACGAACACCGACGCCGCGGAGACCGTGGCGACGAGCGTGCCGGCGATCGCGGGGCCGGCCATCGTCGCGAGCCCCTGGCTGACCCGCACGACCCCGTTGGCCTTCTGCGGATCCTCGGAGACCTGCGGCACCAGGCTGGTGAGGCCCGGCTGGAACATGGCCGTCGCCAGCCCGCCGAGCAGCGATCCGCCGATGATGAACCACAGCGGCGGATGCCCGATCCACAGGGAGAGGGCGAGCGAGGCCTGGATCACGCAGCGCAGGGCGTCCGCCCCGATCATCTGCGGCCGGGGATGGAACCGGTCGGCGAACACCCCGCCGAACACGACGAAGAGGGCGAACGCCCCCATCCAGGCACCGAGGGTGACCCCGACCTCGCTCACCGAGAACCCGAGCGCGTACATCGCGACCGCCATCGCGACGGGCATCATCGTGTCGGCCAGTACCGCCATGGTGCGGGCGGTGAAGTAGAGGCCGAAGTTGCGGGTCCAGAGACGGGAGGGCGCGTCGACGGACACGGCCATGCGGGATCTCCTTGGTGAAGTCGGCTTTCCGGGGGCCTGCGTACGGCTCAGAGGTCCAGCCGCACACCGTAGGTACGCAGCCAGCTGTCCAGCTGAAGAGCTGTCTCCAGCACCGCCCTGCTCACCCCGACGTCCAGGCCGGCCGCTCCTCGCTCGGCCACCGCCTTCCTGAGCGCGGAGGAGAGCAGGGGCGCGGCCGGGCTGAGGGGGTCGCGGACGACGGCCGCGAGCCGCTCCCGGAGCACCTGGTCGTAGGCGCCGGAACGGAGATTGGGGTACGGCGTCTTGACCCGCATCGAGACGGCCTCGGGCAGCAGGCCCTTCATGGCGGCGCGCAGCAGGCTCTTCTCCCTGCCGTCGAAACTCTTCATCGCCCAGGGGATGTTGAAGGCGTACTCGACAAGCCGCGGGTCGGCGAACGGAACCCTGATGTCGAGGCCCGCGGCCATGCCCAGCCGGTCGAGGCGGTCGAACAGCACCCGCGTGTGACGGGTGTGCGCCAGGTGGGCGACCTCCCGGTACCGCGCCTCGTCCGGGTCGTCGATATGGTCGCCGGCCGAGATCTCCGCGACGGCCGAACTGTGGCAGTCCCGCTCGTACGAAGCCAGGTCGAGTTCGCCGAGCAGTTCGGGGTCGAAGACGGCGTCGTTGCCGCGGAAGCGGGGCCGGCCCTCGTCGACCCAGGGGAAGGTGTCGGAGGACACCCACTGAGGGAGCCGGTTCCAGTTGTAGCCGCCGAAGACGTCGTCCCCGACCTCGCCGGAGAGGGCCACGGCCGCGTGTTCCCGCGCGGCGCCGAACAGCAGGCGCAGAGAGGCGTACTGGTCGCCCTTGTTGAGGGGCACGTCGTAGGCGGCGAGCACCGACGCCCGCAGCTCCGGATCGAGCAGGTCCAGGCCGAGCAGGGACACCTCGCTGTGCCGGGTGCCCGCGTGGTCGGCCATCAGCCTTGCGTAGACGTGGTCCTCGTTGCCCTGCGCGCCGGCGGCCGCGGTCGGGTCGTGGTCGTTCACCGCGAGTGAGCGCAGGGGTTCGCGTCCCTGGTCACGGGCGGCCGACGCGGCGAGCGCGGTGAGGGAGCTGGAGTCGAGACCGCCGGACAGGAGCGAGCACGGCAGCTCCTCGCTCCCGAGGTGCTGAACGACGGAGGCTTCCAGCAACTCCCGTACGGTGGCAATGGTCTGCTCAAGGTCGTCGGAGTGTTCCGCGACGCGCAGCTGCCAGTAGCGGGTCTCGGTCAGGCCTGACCGGGTGACGCGCACCAGGCCGCCCGGAAGGACTTCCCGCAGGCCGCGGAAGACGGCGTGACCCGGCACCCTGGCGACCGACAGGATGTCGCGCAGCCCGTCGGCGTCCACCGCGGCACGGAAGCCGGGATGCGCGAGGACCGCCTTCGGCTCGGAGCCGAACAGCACGCCGGCCGGGGTCGGCGCGTAGAACAGCGGCTTGACGCCCATCCGGTCGCGGACCAGGAGGAGTTCCTGCCTGCGCGCGTCCCAGAGAGCTATCGCGTACGTCCCCTGGAGCCGGGCGACGAAGTCCGGCCCCCACTCCAGGTAGGCGTGGAGGACCACGTCGGCCTCGGTGCCCTCGCCGAGGTCGTGGCCGGCCGACCGGAGCAGTCCGCGCAGCTCCTCGACGTTGTGGAGATGCCCGCCGTACGTCACCACGCGCGGGCCCGAGCCGTCGTCGAAGGCCCGGGGCAGCCGCTCGCCGTCGCCCGATCTCCGGTGCCCGAGACCCGCGTGCTCCGCGCACCACAGTCCCGCACCGTCGGGACCTCGCCGGACGAGCGTGGCCGTCATGGCCTGTACGACGTCCCTCTCCCTCGCCACATCGCGCGAGAAATCGACCCAGCCAGCTATACCGGACATGACGTACTCCAGAAGACGTTGGAGAGGACCAGGGGCCACGTACAGCTGCGCGATCGGCCGGGGCCGGGCATCACGAGCGTACGGATGAGAAGCCGTTTCCACAGGTGAAACGGTGGAACCGGAGTACGCGGTCGCGGTCGCGGACCGCTTCCGTGAAGCGGCTACCCGACGCTGTAGTCGCCGTGGATGTCGCAGGCGTACCACTGGGCGAGCGCCCGCATGCTCTCCCGGAGCGGGGCGGATCCCCGGGGGCCGAGTTCGGTTTCGATCAGTTCCGTGGACATCGTCCACCGGTCCCTGGGTACCGGCCGACCACGCGGTGCTGGCCGCCGTCACCATCGGCCCGGACGGCCACCGGTTCCTGCCCAACGCCGCCGCCAAAGCGGCAGGCCACCGAAGGCTCGGCAGGAACTACGGCGAGGCCGTCCTCGTCGATCCCCACCTGTGCGGCAGTGGAGGGTTCCGCTACGGGCACTCCGCCGAGGTACGCGGCGTGATCGTGGGAGCCAGTTCCCAGTCCCCCGACCAGGACCTCTTCGAGGCCGGCCAGCTGGCCCGCGACTTCGTCAACGCGATCGCGGCACACCACCTCTCCTGGGAGGAGAGCCGCGGCCCCGGCGACTGGTTCTCCGACACCGACGCCCCGCACCCGGGGCACCGCGAGATGGTCGACTTCTTCACCGCCGACATCCCGGTCCACGCATAGCGGACGCCCCCGAACCCCTCACCCACTTCTCACCCACCTGAGAAGGAACTCATGATCCACACCTTGGTGTGACCATGCCGCTTAACTGACGCTTACACGCATGAGCCACAGACCCCTCGTCGCCATGACCGCCACCACCCTCACCGCAGCCACCCTCTGGTACACCGCAACCCCCGACGGCGAAGCGGCGACCACGACCGCGACCACCGCCACAGCGATCCCCAGCGGCCTCAACGCCCCCTACCTCTACCTCGGTTGGGGCAACCCGCCCTCCCCCGCCAAGGTCATGTCGGCCACCGGCACCACCCAGTTCACCCTCGCCTTCATGCTCTCCGACGGCACCTGCAACCCGAAGTGGGACGGGGAACGCGCACTCACCGGGGGGACCGACGCCGCCGCGATCAAGTCCATCCGCAAGGCCGGCGGCGACGTCACCGTCTCGTTCGGCGGCTGGAGCGGCGCCAAGCTCGGCGAGAAGTGCACGACCGTCGCGAAGCTCGCGGCCGCCTATCAGAAGGTCGTCGACGCGTACGACCTGAACTCGATCGACATCGACATCGAGTCGACGGAGTACGAGAGCGCAACCGCGCGCAAGCGGGTCGTCGCCGCCCTCAAGACCGTCAAGAAGAAGTACCCCGGCCTCAAGGTGTACGTCACCTTCGGCACCGGTCCCGCCGGGCCGGGCGCGGCCGGTGTCGCCATGGTCGAGCACGCCGCCGCCCAGAAGCTGAACATCGACGGCTGGGCCGTCATGCCCTTCGACTTCGACGACGGCACCTCGGACATGGTCACGGCCACGAAGTCCGCCGTGAAGGGCCTCAAGGACGTGGTCGCCGACGCGTACGGGATCTCCTCGGCCGCCGCCTACCGACGCGTCGGCTTCTCCACCATGAACGGCGTGACCGACTCCGACGGCGAGACGGTCACCCTCTCCGACTTCAAGGCGATGGTGACGTACGCGAAGACGCGCCACCTCGCACGCGTCTCCGTCTGGTCCGTGAACCGCGACCGCGCCTGCGCCGACGGCGCCGAGGCGACGGCGTCGGACACATGCAGCGGCATCGACCAGACCACGTACGCCTTCACCAAAACCCTGGCGGGCTACACCGGTTGAGCGGCTGACCCCCCGTAGGACCTACGGGCGCGGCGCATCCTCCCCCACCAGCCCGTCCACCGACTCCCGGATCATGTCGGCGTGGCCGGTGTGCCGCGCGTACTCCTCGATCATGTCGATCAGGATGCGCCGCAGGCTGGGGGCGCTGCCGTCGCGCGAGGTACGCAGGGCGAGCCGGTCCAGGCCACCGTCGGCCAGCGCTTCCGCGGTCAGGGCGCGGGAGCGGGCCACGGTGTCCTCCCAGAGCGCGTAGAGCTGCTCGGGGGTGTCCTCGGCGGCGGAGCGCCACTCCCAGTCGGGGGTGGCGTCCCAGTCCGCCGTGTCCCAGGGGGACCCCGGCTTCCGTCCGAACAGCCGCCCGGAGAAGTAGTCGTCCTCCACCAAGGCGAGGTGCTTGAGCAGCCCGCCCAGGGTCATCGTCGAGGCGCCGACCGTCGCACTCAGACCTGCCGCGTCCAGCCCGCCGCACTTCCACGCGAAAGTCCTGCGCTGGCGCTCCATGGAGCCCAGCAGCGTGTCGACCTCGTCGCCCGCGACGGGAGGCTCCCAAAGAATCGTCTCGTTGCTCTCACTCATGGCAGGCAGGCTACTGGCGGGCACTGACACCTAGGAAGACGCCTCCGGCAGCACCCCCGCCCTGAACGGCTCCACCCCCACCAGCTGCCGCACCCGCACCACCTCGATCAGCAGCATCACCCGCCGCTCCCCGGGCATGAGCCACGGGTAGCGGTCCTCGCCGATGTACTTCTTCGCCAGCCGGTCCATGGACCGTTCCGCCTCCTCGCCCTCCACGAAGCGGACGACGCGCCCCCGGATCTCGGCGCGGTCGTACGGGTTGTCGGGGTCGTGGTGGGACAGGGACACGTTCGGATTGCGCCGGAGGTTTTCCTCCTTCACGCGCCCCATGGAGGTGTTGACCATGACGTAGTCGCCTTCCATGTCGGCCCACATGGGCGACACCTGAGGCGCACCGTCGGGTCCCACCGTCGCCAGATGCCAGAAGTTGGGGGCGAGCAACCGCTCACGCATATGCCCGTCTACCTTGCCATTCACGTTTTCGCCGCCTTTCCGGACCGCCCGCACGAGCCGCCCGGCGCCATACTGACCGCCCCCGGCCACGTGTCACCAGGTGATCTTCGGCCACCACGGCCCGACGTCCGAAACCGTATGTTCCTACAATCTGTGATTGTGGCTGAACAGACCGTAGTCACCGCAGCCCCGCGCCCATAGCTTGGCCGCGTGCACCGACCGCAGGCCCACCAGCCCACCCCGCCCTTCAACGCCCCGGCTGCCCGCAGACTGCGGGCAGCGCTCGGAATGGGGCCCGAGCATGTCGCGTACGGGATGAGAGCCTCGTACGGACTTCCCTACGTCACTCCGGACCTGGTCGCGGCCTGGGAGCGCGGGGTTGCCGAGCCGAGCGCGCCCGAACTCACCGCGCTCGCGGGCGTGTTGTGGTGCTCGCAGGGTGAACTCATCGGCGCGCCACGGACCTTGCGCGAACACCGTGTCGCACGCGGCCTCGCCACCGAGGACCTCGCGCGTGCCGTCGGGCTCGAACTCCTCGCGTACCAGCGGATGGAGGAGTCCGGCGAGTGGCGCGGCAACGAGCGGCAGTCGGCCACGCTCGCCGAGGTACTCGAACTCTCGCTGCCCGACTTCATCACCGTGACGGGGCGCGACGACAAGCTCGCGGAGCTGCTGCGCAGCGCGATGACGACGCGCTGGCAGGCGTATGTGCGCCCGGTCGGCAAGATGGTGCCCCTGGACCGGCGTCTCCTGGAGGGCGTCCTGGAGGAGATGCACACCGAGTACCAGGGGCAGATGGTCGCTTCACTGAGCTGGGCCGGCGGGTCGGCCGCCACCGACGCCGGCGAATCGGGCCGGGACTTCCTGGACCAGATCGTCGGCAACTTCTGGTCGATGGTCCAGAGGAGTACGTCCTGAGCGGCGAACCGGACGCCGGTTAGAACACCGACTCCGCCTCGTCCATCCGGTCCTTCGGCACCGTCTTCAGCTCGGTGGTCGCGTCCGCCAGCGGCACCATCTCGATGTCCGTGCCGCGCAGCGCCGTCATCCGGCCGAAGTCGCCGCGGTGGGCGGCCTCGACGGCGTGCCAGCCGAAGCGGGTGGCGAGCACCCGGTCGTACGCGGTCGGTGTGCCGCCGCGCTGAATGTGGCCGAGGATGACCGGCTTGGCCTCCTTGCCGAGGCGCCGCTCCAGCTCGTACGCGAGGGCCGTGCCGATGCCCTGGAAGCGCTCGTGGCCGAACTGGTCGATCGCGCCGTGGCCGTAGTCCATGGTGCCCTCGACGGGGTGGGCGCCCTCGGCGACGCAGATGACGGCGAACTTCTTGCCGCGCGCGAAGCGCTCCTCCACCATCGACACCAGGTGGGACGGGTCGAAGGGCCGCTCGGGCAGGCAGATGCCGTGGGCGCCGGCGGCCATGCCGGACTCCAGGGCGATCCACCCGGCGTGGCGGCCCATGACCTCGACGACCATCACGCGCTGGTGGGACTCGGCGGTGGTCTTGAGCCGGTCCATGGCCTCGGTGGCGACACCCACCGCCGTGTCGAAGCCGAAGGTCCGGTCCGTGGCCGAGATGTCGTTGTCGATCGTCTTCGGGACGCCTACGACCGGGAGACCCGCGTCCGACAGCATCCGGGCGGCCGTCAGCGTGCCCTCGCCGCCGATGGGGATGAGCGCGTCGATGCCGAACTCGCGCGCCATGTCCTGAGCGTTCTCACAGGCCTCGCGGAGCCGGTCTCGCTGCAGGCGGGAGGAGCCGAGGATGGTGCCGCCGCGGGCCAGGATGCCGCTGACCGCGTCGAGGTCGAGGTTGCGGTAGTGGCCTTCGAGCAGGCCGGCGTAGCCGTCCTCGAAGCCGACGACCTCGTCCCCGAAATTGGTGACCGCTCGGTGCACGACCGACCGGATCACTGCGTTCAGGCCAGGACAGTCGCCGCCTGCGGTGAGAATTCCGATGCGCATCGTGCTGTTTCTCCTGCTCGCTGCCGGTACGTGTGAGCCGGTCCGATTGTTTCACGGCACGGAGGGCATCGTCGCTTCCGCACCCCCGGGCAGGACGTTCTCCCTGGCGGGCGCCCTAGCTACCCGCAGAGGTATTGTCAAGAGGGTTCTGCTCACGTTGGCGGGCCATTTTCTTGAGCCCCGAAAACGGCTGACCCCCAAAAACTCGCCCCCCCAAAAAACGGATGGAGAACGCGCGTGACGCGCAGCGTGTACGTGACCGGGATCGACCGCGGCGACGGCCGTCAGGTCGTCGAGCTGGGGGTCATGGAGCTCCTGACCCGCCAGGTCGACCGGGTGGGGGTGTTCCGTCCACTCGTGCACGACGGTCCCGACCGGCTCTTCGAGCTGCTGCGCGCCCGCTACCGCCTCGCCCAGGACCCCGCGACGGTCTACGGCATGGACTACCACGAGGCGTCCGCGCTCCAGGCCGAGCAGGGGGCGGACGAGCTGGTGTCCACCCTGGTCGACCGTTTTCATCTCGTCGCCCGTGACTACGACGTCGTCCTCGTCCTCGGCACCGACTTCGCCGACACGCAGTTCCCCGACGAGCTGGCGCTCAACGCCCGGCTGGCGAACGAGTTCGGCGCGTCCGTCATCCCGGTCATCGGCGGCCGCGGCCAGACCTCCGAGTCCGTGCGCGCCGAGACCCGCAACGCCTACCGCGCGTACGACGGACTCGGCTGCGACGTCCTCGCGATGATCGTGAACCGGGTCGCGCCGGCCGACCGCGCCGGGATACACGAGCGGCTCGACAGCCGTCTCCCGGTGCCCTGTTACGTGCTCCCGGACGAGCCCGCGCTCTCCGCGCCGACCGTCGCGCAGATCACCCAGGCCCTCGGCGGCACCGTGCTCCTCGGCGACGAATCGGGCCTCGCCCGTGACGCGCTCGACTTCGTCTTCGGCGGTGCGATGCTGCCGAACTTCCTCAACGCCCTGACCCCCGGCTGCCTGGTCGTCACCCCCGGCGACCGCGCCGACCTGGTCGTCGGCTCGCTCGCCGCGCACAGCGCGGGCACCCCGCCCATCGCCGGCGTACTGCTCACCCTGAACGAGCGGCCCACCAACGAGATCCTCACCCTCGCGGCCCGCCTCGCCCCCGGCACCCCGGTCGTCTCGGTGGCCGGGAACTCCTTCCCCACCGCCACCGAACTCTTCGGCCTGGAAGGGAAGTTGAACGCCGCCACCCCGAGGAAGGCGGAGACGGCGCTCGGTCTCTTCGAGCGGTACGTGGACACCACGGACCTCCTCAAGCGCGTCTCCGCGCCGAGCAGCGACCGCCTCACGCCGATGATGTTCGAGCACAAGCTCCTGGAGCAGGCCCGCTCCGACAAGCGCCGCGTCGTGCTGCCCGAAGGCACCGAGGAACGCGTGCTGCACGCCGCCGAGGTGCTGCTGCGCCGGGGCGTCTGCGACCTGACACTGCTCGGCCCCGTCGACCAGATCCGCAAGAAGGCCGCCGACCTCGGCATCGACTTGGGCGCCACCCAGCTCATCGACCCCGCGACCTCCGAACTGCGCGACCGGTTCGCCGAGAAGTACGCCGAGCTGCGCGCCCACCGCGGCGTGAGCATCGAGCTGGCGTACGACGTCGTCGCCGACGTGAACTACTTCGGCACGCTGATGGTGCAGGAGGGCCTCGCCGACGGCATGGTCTCGGGCTCCGTGCACTCCACCGCCGCCACCATCCGGCCCGCCTTCGAGATCATCAAGACAAAGCCGGACACGAAGATCGTCTCGTCCGTCTTCTTCATGTGCCTCGCCGACAAGGTCCTCGTCTACGGCGACTGCGCGGTCAACCCGGACCCGAACGCCGAGCAGCTCTGCGACATCGCCATCCAGTCGGCCGCCACCGCCCAGCAGTTCGGCGTCGAGCCGCGGATCGCGATGCTGTCGTACTCGACGGGTACGTCCGGTTCGGGCGCCGACGTCGACAAGGTGCGCGAGGCGACCGAGCTGGTGCGACTGCGCCGGGGCGATCTGCGGATCGAGGGGCCGATCCAGTACGACGCGGCCGTCGAGCCGTCCGTCGCGGCCACCAAGATGCCGGACTCGGACGTCGCCGGGCAGGCGTCGGTGCTGATCTTCCCGGACCTCAACACCGGCAACAACACCTACAAGGCCGTACAGCGCTCGGCCGGCGCGATCGCCGTCGGCCCGGTCCTCCAGGGCCTGCGCAAGCCCGTCAACGACCTGTCCCGCGGCGCGCTCGTCCAGGACATCGTGAACACCGTCGCCATCACGGCGATCCAGGCCCAGACCCCCAGCGAGAAGGCAACCGCCCAGTGAGCGCCACCCGCGTCCTCGTCCTCAACTCCGGCTCCTCGTCGGTCAAGTACCAGCTGCTCGACATGCGCGACAGCAGCCGGCTGGCCGTGGGCCTGGTCGAGCGCATCGGCGAGGAGACCTCCCGGCTCAAGCACACCCCGCTGCTCGGCGGGGAGACCCGCGAGCGGACCGCCCCCATCGCCGACCACGAGGTCGCCCTCAAGGCCGTCGCCGCGGAACTCGCCAAGGACGGGCTCGGCCTCGACTCCCCCGAGCTGGCCGCGATCGGCCACCGGGTCGTACACGGCGGCAAGACCTTCACCGATCCGACGGTCGTCGACGAGGCCGTACTCGCCGAGATCGAGCGGCTGATCCCGGTGGCCCCGCTGCACAACCCGGCGAACCTCACCGGCATCCGCACCGCCATGGCACTGCGCCCCGACCTCCCCCAGGTCGCCGTCTTCGACACCGCGTTCCACACGACGATGCCGGAGTCCGCGGCGCGCTACGCGATCGACGTGAAGACCGCCGACGAGTACCGCATCCGCCGGTACGGGTTCCACGGCACCTCGCACGCGTACGTGTCCCGGGCGACCGCCGAGCTCCTGGGCAAGGCCCCGGAGGAGGTGAACGTCATCGTGCTGCACCTCGGCAACGGGGCGTCGGCCTCCGCCGTACGGGGCGGGCGGTGCGTGGACACCTCGATGGGGCTCACGCCCTTGGAGGGGCTCGTGATGGGCACCCGGTCCGGGGACATGGATCCGGCGGTCATCTTCCATTTGATGCGCGTTGGGGGGTTGTCCACCGACGAGATCGACACTTTGCTGAACAAGAAGAGCGGCCTGATCGGCCTGTGCGGCGACAACGACATGCGCGAGATCCGCCGTCGTGTCGACGAGGGTGACGAGCAGGCCCGGCTCGCCTTCGACATCTACATCCACCGCTTGAAGAAGTACATCGGCGCCTACTACGCGGTCCTCGGCCGGGTGGACGCCATCGCCTTCACCGCCGGAGTCGGGGAGAACGCCGCCCCGGTGCGCGAGGCCGCGATCGCAGGGCTGGAGGAGCTGGGCCTGGCGGTCGACGGCGACCTGAACGCCGCACGAGCGGATGGGCCCAGGCTCATCTCGCCGCAGTACGCGCGCGTGGCGGTCGCCGTGGTGCCGACGGACGAGGAACTGGAGATCGCGACACAGACGTACGCACTGGTGGGCGGCGCGGACGCCGGAAGGGCCGCCGAGGTCCACGCCTGAGCACGTACCCGCCCATTTGTATCTTCCACCAGACGGAATATTCCGTAGCGAAACAAACCGATAGGATCGCCCTATGCGCCGTTCGAAAATCGTCTGTACTCTCGGCCCCGCGGTCGACTCCCACGAGCAGCTCGTCGCGCTGATCGAGGCCGGCATGAACGTGGCCCGCTTCAACTTCAGCCACGGCACTCACGCCGAGCACCAGGGCCGGTACGACCGTGTCCGGGCCGCCTCGGCCGAGACCGGCAAGGCCATCGGTGTGCTCGCCGACCTGCAGGGCCCGAAGATCCGCCTGGAGACCTTCGCCGAGGGTCCCGTCGAGCTGGTGCGCGGTGACGAGTTCACCATCACCACCGACGACGTTCCGGGCGACAAGTCGATCTGCGGCACGACCTACAAGGGCCTGCCCGGCGACGTCTCCAAGGGCGACCAGATCCTCATCAACGACGGCAACGTCGAGCTGCGGGTCGTCGAGGTCGAGGGCCCCCGGGTCAAGTCGATCGTCGTCGAGGGCGGCGTGATCTCCGACCACAAGGGCATCAACCTTCCCGGCACGGCTGTGAACGTCCCCGCGCTGTCCGAGAAGGACGTCGAGGACCTGCGCTTCGCCCTGCAGATGGGCTGCGACATGGTCGCCCTGTCCTTCGTGCGCGACGCCCACGACGTGAACGACGTCCACAAGGTGATGGACGAGGAGGGCCGCCGGGTCCCCGTCATCGCCAAGGTGGAGAAGCCGCAGGCGGTCGACAACATGGAGGGCGTCGTCGCGGCCTTCGACGCCGTCATGGTGGCCCGTGGCGACCTGGCCGTCGAGTACCCGCTCGAGAAGGTCCCGATGGTGCAGAAGCGCCTCGTGGAGCTGTGCCGCCGCAACGCCAAGCCGGTGATCGTCGCGACCCAGATGATGGAGTCGATGATCACCAACTCCCGCCCGACGCGCGCCGAGGCGTCCGACGTCGCCAACGCGATCCTCGACGGCGCCGACGCGGTCATGCTGTCCGCCGAGTCCTCCGTGGGCGCGTACCCGATCGAGACGGTCAAGACGATGTCGAAGATCGTCGTGGCGGCCGAGGAGGAGCTCCTCTCCAAGGGCCTGCAGCCCCTGGTCCCCGGCAAGAAGCCGCGCACGCAGGGCGGTTCGGTCGCCCGCGCCGCCTGCGAGATCGCCGACTTCCTCGGCGGCAAGGGCCTGGTCGCCTTCACCAAGTCCGGCGACACCGCCCGCCGCCTCTCCCGCTACCGCGCCTCCCAGCCGATCCTGGCCTTCACCACCGACGAAGGCACCCGCAACCAGCTCACCCTGAGCTGGGGCGTCGAGTCCCACGTCGTCCCCTTCGTCCACAGCACCGACGAAATGGTCGACCTCGTGGACCAGCAACTCCAGCAGCTCAACGTCTTCAACGACGGCGACGTCGTCGTGATGACAGCGGGCTCGCCTCCCGGGGTCCCGGGCACCACGAACATGGTCCGGGTGCACCACTTGGGCGAGAGCGCCCGCACGGCCTGACCTGTGGTGCTTGTACGACACTGAGGGCGCTCCCTGTGACAGGGGGCGCCCTCAGTCGTGCGCCGGTCGGGCCTCAGCCGACAGTGCCCCAGTCCACCGGGAAGTCTGGGGGCCGCGGCCTGGAGAAGTCGAACAAGGACGGATCCTCGAACGTGCAGGCCGCTTCCCGCCACGCGGGAGCGCTCGAGACGACGAAGCTGCCGCCGTCCGGATCGATCATCCACGTCCAGGACGCGTCGTCCGCCGGGATGTCATGACGTTCCCGCAGCGTGGCGAACTCCTCTTCGGAGGCCCGCCGGATACGCAGTCCCTTTCGGTAGATGGGCTTGAGGAACATCAGCTCCACATGCCCGAAGTACACCTCGACCCGGGTTTCCGTCTGGTCGATCTGGGTTGCGTCGCTGCGCAGAATGAGCTGACGATGTGACGCGGCGAAACTCACCACGCGGAACAGCCGTCCCTCGCGTACGAACTCAGGCATCGCCTGTGTACTCCCTCGTCTTGGCTCCACTCAAGACTGTGGCCCGGTTCCTCCGCCTGGGCGGAAAAACCGGGCCACAGCCCTGTGTGCGGCTCCCGGATGGGCTCTGGGCGGTGCTCAGTCCTCGGTCTGGTACGTGCTCATCCCGGGGATGGTCAGCGTGCCGCCGAACTGGCCGGCCTGGACGACCTTCACGTCGGTGAAGTAGATCAGCGGGATGTTCAGCGGCGGCGGGTTGTCCGGGTCGAAGGTGATCGGGATCAGGCCGAACAGCTTGCCGGAGATGCTCTCCGTGTACATGACCGTCTTGCCGTCAGTGATGGTGGACGTCGTGCCCTCGCCCGCCTGGACGTGGTACGTCTGGCCCGCCCGCTTGTCGATCACCGTCTGGTGCAGATCGCCGATGTCGGTGCCGTCGGAGACCACGTACTTCAGGACCTTCTTGACCGTGCCGTTGGCGGTCTTCACCTTCACGACACCCTGGTAGTCGGCGCCCTTGAGCAGCAGCGAACTGGCGTTGAGGATCCAGGGGTCGTCGGGCAGGATCACCGGGTTGTCGACGTTGCCCTCTTCGTCCGTGGAGATCGGGCACTCCGCGGCGTCCGTGGTGGCGCTCGCGGACGGGCTGGGGCTGGCCGACGAAGTGGCCTCGTCCGCCGTCTCCTTGGCCGCCTCCGCGCTGTCCTCGGCCGCCTTGGACGCCGTGTCGGTGGTGTCCTTCACGGTGTCCTCGACCGTCTCGGTGACCTTGTCGGCCGTGTCCTTGACGGTGTCGGAGCTGTCGCTGCCCGACGTGTCCTCGCTCGCGCTCGCCGAGGCGCTGGCGGACGGCGTGGGGGTGGCGCTCGCCGTCTCGTCGGGCGTGAGGATGTCCTTGATGGCGTCGCCGATGCCCAGCGGGTCAAGCGGGTTGCTGCTGGTCTCGGACGCCGAGGGGGTCGCCGTGGCCGTGTCGGCGCTGCTGTCGCTGCTCTCGGACGTCTTGGTCGCGGACGCCGACGGTGTGGGCTCGGCCTCGTCGTCGGAACCTGAATCCGACGAAGAGGTGTCGTCCTCACCCGAGGTCGCCGTGGCCGAAGGACTGGGCTCGTCCTCGTCCGCGGACTCGGAAGCGCTCGCCGAGGCGGAGGGCGTCGCGGTGGCGGACGCGTCAGTGCCGTCCTCGGCCCCGTCCAGGAGCTCGACGCAGGCCTGGTACTCCTCGGCCGTCAGACTCTTCGAGGTGGTCGGCTGGTCGTCGGCGTTGGCGAGCGTCGGCGTGAGCCCTATCCCCATGAGGACCGCGGTCGGCATGGCCGCGAAGGCTATCGCCTTGCCTGCGGGCATGTGGAACCTGGTGGACAGCGGCTTCTTGGGGGCTGCGTGGCGCGGCCCGGTTCTCACACGGGGCTGAGCCTCGGAGTCGCCCTGGGGCACCTCGTCAGTCGGCACGGTACCCCCCGTTGCCGTTGTCGGCAGTGGCGCTCTCGGTCAGGTGCTGGTCCGACTCCGGCGCGCCCGCGTCGGTCGTACCGCCGGCATCGCCCTCGGCGGGAGCGGGCGCTTCCTTCGCGTCCCCAGCGTGCTTACGGGACCGCTTGCCCTTCGCGCCATCGTCCGACGCGTCGCTGGGCATCCAGGAGACGGACAGCGCGCCGCCGATCAGGGAGAGCAGGAAGCCGACGATGAAGCCGCCGATGTTGGAGACCACCAGCGACACCAGGCCGAGGACGATCGCGGCGACACCGGCGAAGACGCGCGTGGCCTGCTGGAACCACATGGTCAGGCCCAGCGTGACCAGCAGTACACCGATGATCAGCGATCCGGCGCCCGCGGTGGTCGCCATGGCGAGCGACATGTTGCCGAGCTTGAAGGTGGCGTACGGGAAGTAGGCAATCGGCACCCCGCCGAGCAGGGTGAACAGACCGGCCCAGAACGGCCGGTTGCCCCGCCAGTCACGGAATCGCAGACGCGCGCGGGTGAAGTACCCGGCGCTCTGGACCGGAGTCTCGGCACTCATGGAAAAAGCTCCCTGGGTCCGGTGGAAGTACGTACCGGCTCGGCCTTGGGGTGGAGAAGCCGGAAAGTATGGGCTGAAAGAACCCGGTGCGGGGCATCGGGTGGGTGTGCGGGGCGGAGAAGCGAAGGCTCCTCCGCCCCCTCGGACAGCTCAGCTGCCCGAGTACACCTCTGCGACGGAAACCGTCAGAAGCACTCCATCGAGGCGCTCGTGCCGAGGCGCATCTTCAGGCCGCTGAGCTTGAAGGTGCCGGCCGTGGTCGCCCACGCCGTCTGCTCGACCTTCGTGAGGTCGGCCGACTCCGCCTGCTGGGCGAAGCCGCCCGGCAGGGAGGACCCGTCCTGCTTCACGGGAGCGTTCCGGGTCTTGTCGATGTCCTTGACCGCAACACCGATGTCGATGTTCTTGAACGTCGCGTCGGCGTCGAGCTGAGCGACGTCGATGTAGAGGTTCTCGGCTTCGACCTTGTGGTTCGCGTCCGGACCGGCGTCGAGACGGAGGTAGATCGTCTTCCCTATGAGGGGAATCTCCGTCTTGACCGACTGGCACATGTTCGTGATCTGAGCGGTCTTGAACGACGAGATCGCGACGGGGCGAACCGTCTTGGTCTTGCCGTCGGTCGACGTGTAGCCGCTGTCGATGCCGCCGTACTGGGCAAAGCCCTGGCCCTCAAGATGCCCGGCACTGACCTTGAACTCCTGGCCGGAAACGCTGAAGGACGCGGCGAGCGCACCCTGCGCAAGCCCGACGCCGATCGCGGCGGCCGCAGCGACGCTGGGCACCATGACCACAGCGAAACGCTTCCATCTTGTCCCGCCACGCACCTGGGACTCCATATTTCCTCCTTCTCGGACGTACATCTCCTGGCCCTGACTGCCCCGTTGTAGCGGCCCAGCCGGGCAGGGATGGGAGAAGTGCTACGTCCTCGGGAAGGAGAGCGCCCGTACTTTCAGGCGCAAACCGAGCCCGAATCACTGGCGATCACCCCCGAGCGACAACCACTGGTCGCGCCTGACGCACATCACGCACAACCTGCTGGACAGGCTCTGCCGAACGGCAAAGACCCCCCTGCCCAAGAGACGGCACCACTGTCGCCGTCCCTACTCGGTGGGGACCCAGAAAACCCCTTGACCCGATTGGCTGTCGGGGTAGGGGGTAATGGACCGAGCGTCGCCGATCGTGGTGCATTCTCGCCGCCCCCGCAAGGGGGTTCGTTACTGGCTAGTAACGGGCGGATAACCGAACAACGACCCGTCGGTATCGGTCGACAACGCAGGGTGGCATCAAGGTGGGTGACACACTGGTTGATCCTCGGACAGAATCCGACAGATCAACGCCCCCGACTTACTCCAAGTAACAGCGGCCGCGTTTACCAAGATTTGGTAAAGCGCGGCCACTTCTCGCTCCGTCGGCACATCTTTCACCCGGGCATCACACGCCCCGGCGTTTAGCAACAGGTCAGAGAACCCGTCGGAGTCCCCGTCAGAAGAGCGCCCGCGCCAGCGCCCTGCGCGCCGCGATCACCCGCGGGTCATCGGCGCCGACCACCTCGAAGAGCTCCAGCAGCCGCAGTCGTACGGCATCCCGGTCGCCGCCCGCCGTGCGCTGCACCGTGTCGATGAGCCGCCCGAACGCGTCTTCGACATGCCCGCCCACGAGATCCAGGTCGGCGGCGGCGATCTGCGCCTGCGCGTCCCCCGGCTTCTCGGCGGCGTCCTTGCGCACCTGCTGCGGATCGGCGCCCGCCACCCGCTGGAGCAACTCGGCCTGGGCGAGGCCCAGCTTGGCCTCCGTGTTGCCCGGGTCGTCGCTCAGCACGTTCTTGTACGCCTGTACGGCACCGCCGAAGTCACCCGCGTCCAGGGCCTGCACGGCGGCTTCGAGGAGCGCGTCGTACGGTCCGGCCGGCGCCTCGGCAGCCTCGACCGGGGCGCTCCCGGGCTCGGCGTCCGGGTCGACGACCAGGCCGGTCAGCCCGAAGCGCTCCTCGGCGACCTGCACGAGCTGGTCAAGGGTGCCGCGGATCTGGGCCTCGCCCGCCGCACCCTGGAAGAGCGGCAGCGCCTGCCCGGCGACCACCGCGAAGACGGCCGGGATCCCCTGGATCCCGAACTGCTGCATCAGCATCTGATTGGCATCGACGTCGATCTTGGCAAGAACGAAGCGTCCGTTGTATTCGGCGGCCAGCCGCTCGAGCACCGGGCTGAGCTGCTTGCACGGCTCGCACCACTCGGCCCAGAAGTCGATGACGACCGGGACCTCGGTGGAGCGCTGCAGGACGTCGCGCTCGAACCCGGCCTCGTCGACATCGATGACAAGGCTGGCGGGAGAAACACCCCCGCTCTCACCCCCGCCACCCTGCCTGGCCGCTTCGGCGCGCGCCTGCTCCGCCTTCGCCTTGGCCTCCTGGGCCGCCTTCACCGCGGCGAGGTCGACGACTCCGCTCATGGACATGTTCCGTGGCTGCATGAGTACATCTTCCCCCTCCTGTGCGCGCGTGTGAAAAGCCTTGTGAAAGCCAGGCCGATTACGTCCCCATTGAGTACTGCCGGGCGCCGGGTCCCCACCTGGCGCCAGTGCGGTTGTCGTCCGCGTTCGAGCTTTCGCTACGGGTCGTAGCGTAACTGTCGGGGGGCCTCGATGTCCGCCCTCCCCCGGTGATCTGGCTCACGGCTTCACAGGAAAACCGGATACGGCCGCAGGACACGGCCCCGCACGGCCGGATCCGCGACACAGGGCGGCCGGATATGGTCACTGACATGCAGAGTCGCACTTCCGCCCCCCATACGACGGGGCGCCCACGCAGCGCCGCCGCGGACGCCGCGATCCTGGAGGCGACGCGGGCCGCACTGGTCGAACTGGGCTGGTCCAAGCTGACGTTGGGAGACGTCGCGACCCGCGCCGGCGTGGCCAAAACAACCCTCTACCGCCGCTGGGCGGGCAAGAACGAGCTCGTGGTCGACGCGGTCGCCGAACTCTTCGACGAACTCGAACTCCCCGACCGCGGCAGCCTTGCCGCCGACATCGAGGGCGTGGTCCTCCAGTTCGCGGCAATCCTGTCCCGCCCGGAGGCGAAGACCGCCCTGATGGCGGTGGTGGCGGAATCAACCCGCGACGAGCCCCTGCGCGAACGCATCCGCACCTCCATCGTCGACCGCCAGAAGTGCCTGGTCCTGGAGGGCCGCACCCGAGCCCAGCTCCGCGGCGAACTCCCACCGGAGCCGGACCCCGTCACGGCGGCCCGCACAGCCGACCTCATCTTCGACGTGGTAGCGGGCGCGGTGGTCCACCGCACCCTGGTGAGCGCGGAGCCCGCGGACGAGAACTGGGTGCACAGCTTCACCCGAGTCCTGCTGCTCGGCCTGGCAGGCGCGGCGGAATCGGCGTAAAGGCATCCCCCTCAAGGGCCGGGCCTCAGGGCGCCCTGCGCGCCGTCCCCCGCCCGCAGCAACCGCAAAAACGCCTTCAACCCCGAGATGATCTCCTCGTTGTTGGTGAGCCGGTTCACCGTGGCCTCGAACTCCCGTCCCAGCGCGACGATCTTCCGGTCGGCGTCATCGGCACGTTCGTACACCGAGACACCCAACGCGTCGACCGTGCGCCGGAGTTCGGCGAGGGAGCGGTACTGCTCCTCGGTCTTCTCCTCCAGGACCCGCACGCCCGTCACCAGCCGCGTGACATTGCCCCGCAGCTCGACCACGTCGTCGCGCGGGTACGTCACGTCCTTGAGCAGCGTGCCGAGGCGTCGGCGCAGTTGCGCAAAGTAGGCGCCCGCGGGGCGGAAGACCGTGCTCAGCAGGAAGAAGCCCGCGAACCAGTAGCCGGTGGCGTTGCCCGTGGCGGCGGTGACCGCGACGACGAGGCCCGCCGTCACCAGGTGACCGGCGATGGCGACCCGGAGCATCACGCGGGCGATCCTCGCGGCCTCGGCGTCCCGTTCCGCGGAGACCACGAGCCCCTTCTCCCGGCTCACCGCGATCTCGGCGAGCACCGAGTGGGCCCGGAAGTAGAGATTCCACGGCACCGTCAGCAGAACGAGCAGCCAGAGCAGGCTCACCACCCCGGCCGCGGCCCCCAGCACCACGGAGAGCGGCGCCCCCACCGCGTACGCGAGCACGAGCGCTCCGACCGTCGCGAACACAGCGCACACGCCTGTCAGGAACTTCCCCATACCGTCCCCCAGTTGCCCCGCCCGGGTCCACCATCACGGCCCATCGTCCCGCCCCGGCGGCAGCCGGTCATGAGTACAACTGCCTACGGCCGCTCCCCGCGCCGGTGACCGGCGCCGAGAGCGGCCGTGAGGTGTCGCTGATCGCGCGGCGCCCGTCAGAAGCCCGGCGGCTCCGTGTACGTCCCCCACTCGTCCCGGAGGACGTCGCAGATCTCCCCGAGCGTGGCCTCCGCCCGTACCGCGTCCAGCATCGGGCCGATCATGTTGGAGCCGTCGCGGGCGGCGGCCAGCATGGCGTCCAGTGCGGACCGGACCGCCGCGCCGTCCCGAGCGGCCTTGCGGCCGCCGAGCGCCCGCACCTGCTCCCGTTCCACCTCATGGCTGACCCGGAGGATCTCCAGGTCGCCGGTCACGGAGCCGTGGTGGACGTTCACGCCCACCACCCGCTTGTCGCCCTTCTCCAACGACCGCTGGTACTGGAACGCGGACTCGGCGATCTCCCCGGTGAACCACCCGTCCTCGATGCCCCGCAGGATCCCGGAGGTGATCGGACCGATCGGATGCTGTCCGTCCGGGTGCGCGCGCAGCCCCCGTTCCCTGATCTGCTCGAAGATCTTCTCGGCGTCCGCCTCGATCCGGTCCGTCAGCTGTTCGACGAACCAGGAACCGCCCAGCGGGTCGGCCACGTTGGCCACGCCCGTCTCCTCCATCAGCACCTGCTGGGTACGGAGGGCGATCTCCGCGGCCTGCTGGGAAGGCAGTGCGAGCGTCTCGTCCAGGGCGTTCGTGTGCAGCGAGTTCGTGCCGCCGAGGACCGCCGCCAGCGCCTCCACCGCCGTACGCACCACGTTGTTGTACGGCTGCTGAGCGGTCAGCGAGACGCCCGCCGTCTGCGTGTGGAAGCGCAGCCACTGCGCCTTGTCGGAGGTGGCCCCGTACACGTCCCGCATCCAGCGGGCCCAGATCCGCCGTGCCGCCCGGAACTTGGCGATCTCCTCGAAGAAGTCGAGGTGCGCGTCGAAGAAGAAGCTCAGGCCCGGTGCGAAGACGTCCACGTCGAGGCCGCGGGACAGGCCCAGCTCGACGTACCCGAACCCGTCGGCGAGGGTGTACGCCAGCTCCTGAGCGGCCGTCGAGCCGGCCTCGCGGATGTGGTAGCCGGAGACGGAGAGCGGCTTGTAGGCCGGGATCCGCTCGGCGCAGTGCTCCATCAGGTCGCCGATGAGGCGCAGGTGCGGCTCGGGCTGGAAGAGCCACTCCTTCTGCGCGATGTACTCCTTGAAGATGTCGGTCTGGAGCGTGCCGTTGAGGACGGCGGGGTCCACGCCCTGCCGCTCGGCGGCCACCAGGTACATGCAGAAGACGGGCACGGCAGGCCCGCTGATCGTCATCGACGTCGTGACGTCGCCGAGCGGGATGTCCTGGAACAGGACCTCCATGTCGGCCGCCGAGTCGATCGCGACGCCGCAGTGCCCGACCTCGCCGAGCGATCGCCGGTCGTCGGAGTCCCGCCCCATCAGCGTCGGCATGTCGAAGGCCACGGACAGGCCCCCGCCGCCGTTGGCGAGGATCATCTTGTAGCGCTCGTTGGTCTGCTCGGCGTTCCCGAACCCGGCGAACTGCCGGATGGTCCACGTGCGCCCTCGGTAGCCGGTCGGGTAGAGGCCGCGGGTGAAGGGGTACTCCCCCGGCCAGCCGATCCGCTCGAAGCCCTCGTACGTGTCCCCGGGCCGCGGCCCGTACACCGGCTCCACGGGATCGCCGGAGAGCGTGGTGAAATCCGCGTCGCGCTTGCGTGCGGCGTCGTACCGGGCCTGCCAGCGTCGGCGGCCCTCTTCGATGGCGTCAGCGTCCATACCTTCGAATTTACTAGGACGTCCTAGTAAATGTCGATGGCTGACCGCCGTACGTTGCCCATACGGCGGCAGGGGTTATGCGATTACGCCTTGGCGACCACGGGAGAGCCGTCCACGACCTTGCCCTCGAGCTCATGGGAGATCTTGCGCTCGACGAAGAAGGCCGCGGTCGGGATCGTCCCCGAGAGCAGCACCCATGCCAGCTTGCCGAGCGGCCACTTCGCCTTGGAGCCCAGATCGAAGGCGAAGACGAGGTAGACGATGTAGAGCACGCCGTGGATCTGCGAGACCACGAGCGTGATGTCCTCTCCCTTGTCGAAGCCGTACTTGAAGATCATGCAGGTGCACAGCACCAGCAGCATCACGGCGGTGACGTAGGCCATCACCCGGTAGCGGGTCAGCACGCTCTTCTTCATGCCAACGAGCGTAACCAGGCACTCCGGGCGATCTTCGGGCGCCCCCGGCTCGTACCGGAGGAGGCTATTCCTCGTCGAAGTCCCGCGCTGCGACCCGCAGCGGCCGCAGCATCGCGAAGATCTCCCCGCACTCCTCGGCGTCGTACGCCCCGAGCCCGAAGTCCATCGACATCAGGTCCTGGGTGGCCGCGTCGCAGACCTCGCGGCCCTTCTCGGTGATGGAGGCGAGCGTGCCGCGCCCGTCGTTGGGATTGGGGCGCTTGTCGACGAGCCCGGACTTCGCCAGCCGGTCCACCGTGTTCGTCACGGACGTCGGATGCACCATGAGCCGCTCACCGATCTTGGACATCGGCAGCTCGCCCGCCTTGGAGAACGTGAGCAGCACCAGCGCCTCGTACCGCGCGAACGTCAGCCCGTACGGCTTCACCACCGCGTCCACCTCGGCGAGCAGGATCTGGTGCGCGCGCATGATCGAGGTGATCGCCGCCATGGACGGCACCGATCCCCACCGCTGCTTCCAGTGCTCGTCGGCACGGGCGATGGGATCAAAGGCAAGGCTGAGCGGCTTCGACACGCCAAAGACCTTACCGGCCGGTCACATCGTGGTCAGCCCCGTCTCGCGTTTCGGTACCCGGCCGCGGAACGCCTGGCAGAACGCCCTCCGAACCCCGCCGCCCCAGTGTCGTATCCATGTCGATTAAGCGCTCTATGTAACGATTGCTCATGAATCGTCACTGATAGTCACTTTCGTTCAAGGGGGCAGGATGTCCCGGCTGATCCGTACCTTCGCGGCACTCGCGGTGCTCGGGCTCGCGGCGGGCTGCTCGTCCATGACAGGCGTCGACGAGGCCTCCGTCGCCGGCGCCGCCACCAAGAAGGCGAGCCCCGCGCCGGCCTCGCCCTTCTGGGTCGATCCGGCCAGTTCCGCCGCCGAGCAGATCGAGCTGTGGGAGCGGCAGGGCCGCACCGCGGACGCCGAACAGCTGGAGCGGATCGCCGGGCAGCCCGTCGCTCTGTGGCCTGCCGGTGAGATCGACCCGGCCCCCGCGGTCGCGTCCGCGACCACGTCGGCGTCGCAGGAGGGGCGGACGGCGCTGTTCGTCGCGTACAACATCCCGCACCGGGACTGCGGCCAGCACTCGGCGGGAGGGGCGCCGGACGCGGACGCCTACCGGGCGTGGATCGGGAAGTTCGCGGACGCGCTCGGCGGCAGCAAGGCCCTGGTGGTGCTGGAGCCCGACGCGGTCGCGCACATCGTGGACGGCTGCACTCCCGGCGAGTACCACGCCGAGCGCGAGCAGTTGCTCGGCGAGGCGATCCTCCGCCTGAAGCAGCAGCCGAACACGCAGGTGTACCTGGACGCGGGCAACCCGTCCTGGATCCAGGAGCCGTGGAAGCTGGTGGACCCGTTGAAGCGGGCCGGCATCGAGAACGCGGACGGCTTCGCGCTCAACGTCTCCAACTTCCAGACGGACGCGGTGACGAAGACGTACGGCCTCCGTCTCTCCCAGGACCTCGGAGGCAAGCACTTCGTCATCGACTCCAGCCGCAACGGCAACGGGCCGCTGCCCGGCGTCTGGTGCAACCCGTCGGGCCGGGCGCTGGGCACCCGCCCGACCACCGACACGGGCGAGCCCGCCCTGGACGCCTATCTGTGGATCAAACGGCCCGGGGAATCGGACGGCACCTGCGAGGGCGGGCCGGACGCCGGTCAGTGGTGGCCGGAGTACGCGCTGAGTCTGGCGCGTAACTCCAAGTCGTAGGCACGGCAGGCCGGTTCACCGCACCTGGATCCACTTCGCCTCCGACGGCGTCCCCTCCCCGTCCGTCACGAACAGCATGTACCACCCCGGCGGCACCAACGCCCGGTCGTTCGGTACGTCCACGGTGACCGAGTTCCTGGTCTTGGTGAGCCCGAGTTCGATGGACCGCTGCTCGACGTCCGTCGTGTGCGTGACCGCGCTCGGGCGCATCAGCCGGGCCTTGACCACACGCTCCGGATTCTCGGTGGGGTAGGTCGCGCGCCGCTTGCTGTCCAGCACCTCCGGGCCGTCTCCCAGCACCGGGCGGTTCTTGCCGTTCTTGTGCAGGGCGGGCGGGGTGAAGATCTCCATGCGCTGCTCGAAGTGGCCGAGCTTGGTGTTCTGCTGGTCGTCGAAGAGCGGGTCGGAGCCGAAGGTGGCGACGCGGCCGTCGGGCAGCAGCAGTGCCTCGGAGTGGTAGTTGCGCCCGACCTTCGGAGAGGCGGCCTCGTAGAAGGAGTTGGCCTTGGGGTCGTAGAACTGCGCCTTGAGGATGTTGCTGGCGCTGCGGCCGCGGTAGTCCTCGGAGCCGTTGGTGGTGAAGACGGAGTCGTCCGGCATGATCACGCTGTTCAGGTACCGGGTGCCCTGGGGGAGGTTGGGGCCGTCCTCGAAGGAGGGGCTGCCCTTCTTGAGGTCGACGACGGCGGTGCGCGGGGTCGACTTCTTGGACTCGCCGACCCCTCCGCCGCCGAGGATCATCACCTTCTGGTCCTGCGCGGGCGGCAGCAGGAGGGAGGCGGAGGTCTCCGTCTCCTCCGGGTCCCGCAGGCCGGGGACCTTCTCGAACTTGTTGGTCTTCAGGTCCCAGATGCCGGGCTCGCGGCCCTTCTCGGCGGGCCCGTAACCGGCATTGGACGCCGGGTAGAAGAGCTTGCCTCCCTTGGTGAGGAAGAGCGCGGGGTACGTCGGGAAGTACCGCTTGGGGCCCGGCGTCCACTTCTTGGTCTTCGGGTCGTAGATCTCGTTGTCGCCGGGGTCGATCATGCCGACGTCGTCGAGGCCGGAGACCGCGAGGACCCGCCCGTCCTGGAGTCCGACCAGCGTCGGGTACCAGCGGGCCTTCTGCATCGGGTCGACGGGGATGTACTTCTCGGCCTTCGGGTCGAACTCGTAGGCGGCTCTGATCCCCTGGAAGTCCTGCTTCTCCAGGGTGATCTTCTCGGAGAGGCCGTACGTGTTGTCCGCCTCCTTGCCCTTCAGGCCGACGATCTCGTACTGGGCCTGCTTGTCGGTGGCCGAGGTCGGGCCGTCCTCGGTGGCCTCCACGAAGACGCGGGCCTCACTCGCGACGACCTTGGTCTTCCAGGGCTGCATGACGCCCGCACGGTTGTACGTGATCTTCTGGGTGCGCTTCGCCTTGGGGACCGTGACGTCGACCTTGCTGACGTACTCGACGCCGGCGGGTGAGCGGAAGCGGGTGCCCTTCTTCAGGAGGACCGCCTTGTCGGGGTTCTCGTTCTTCACCCGCATACCGCCGCCGGCCCGTTCGACCTCGTCCTCGAGCAGCTCGTAGCGGGCGGTGCCGCCGGCCACCAGCATTCTGCCGCTGGGGAGTTGGGCGTGCCCGGAGCAGAAGAAGTCGTCGGGGGTGGGGATCTTCTTGAAGGTGTCCGTCGTCGGGTCCCAGAGGACGGTGTCGAAGGACCCCTTGTCGAACTTCCGCTTCTCGTTGCCCGAGCCCGCGACGATCAGCACCTTGCCGGTGTGCAGGAGGGCGGCGTGGATGGCGTTGGTGCGGTAGTCGTCGGGGATGTCGAGGTGGCTCCAGGAGCCGTACTGCGCCTTGTAGCCGGGCTGCGCGATCTTGTACTCGTAGTACTTCTCGCTGGCGAAGCCGACGGCGGCGGGGGCGTTGAGTCCGGCGAGTACGACTATGCCGCCGATGCCCAGCACGGTCTTCTTCGTCTTCTGCGAGGGCTGGTAGGCCATGGCCTAGTTACCTCCTGTCGTGGAGCCGGTGACCGTGGCGGAGCTGCCGCTGGCCGCGAGGGCGGGCTCGGCGGCCTCGGTGATCCGTGCGGTCGGCGTGTGGGGCAGCTGCCGGGCCCTGCGTTCCTTGAGCAAGGTGGAGATCCACACTCCGACCGGGGCGAGCGAGATGCCCATGGCAAGGAGCGCCCAGGTGCGCATGGCCGCGTGGGTGTGGTCGAGGGCGACCGACGCGGCGAGTGAGACGCCGAGGAGCGCCGCCCAGGTGAGGTGGATACGGAAGGTCAGCAGCCGGTCGGGGTTGGCCTCGCCGCCCTTGGGGGTGACCACGAAGCGGCTGGGGCGGCGGATCAGGGCTTCGCCGAGCGACTTCAGGTAGATGGGTGCGGAGAGGGCCGACATGGCCATCCCGGCGAGTCCGCCGGAGCCTTCGGGTTCGTGCGGGGAGACGTTGTGCCGCCGGTTCCAGAGGTAGAGGCCGATCTGGAGGGCGGCCGCGTCGCTGTAGAGCATCAGCCAGACGGACGCGGTGACCTGGGTGCCGGATGCTCCGAACCACAGGAAGAGGAAGCAACTCATGATGCCCAGCAGCCAGTTGACGGCTGTCATCGGGTAGTAGACGAGCATCATGGTGTAGGAGAAGAGGCGGCCGGGAGGCATCGTGAACGGCGCCTTCCAGTACTGCTTGAACAGCGTCTCGTACGTCCCTCGCGACCAGCGCATCTGCTGGGTGAAGAAGTCCGTCCAGGAGGCGGGCCCCTCGCCGACGGCGAGCACGTCCGGGGTGTAGACGGACTGCCAGTGCCTGCCGGTCTTCGGGTTCTTGTGGCGGTGGAGTTCGAAGCCGGTGGCCATGTCCTCGGTGATGGAGTCGTACAGGCCGCCGATCTGGCGGACGGCCGCGATGCGTACGACGTTGTTGGTGCCGACGAACATGGGGGCGCGGTAGCAGTTGCCGGCGCGCTGGATCAGCGCGTGGAAGAGGAACTGCTGGGACTCGGCCGCCTTGGTGACGGGGGTCTGGTAGTTGCCGTAGACCTGCGGCCCGACGACGAAGGCCACGTTGGGGTCCCGGAAGTAACCCATCATCCGTTCAAGGAAGTTGGGGAGCGGGACGTGGTCGGTGTCGACGGAGGCGAAGAACTCGTACTCGGCGCCGTGCATCGCGATCCACGCGTTGTAGTTGCCGTGTTTGGTACGGGCCTTGTGGGCGCCCTTGTCGCGGTTCCACGCCGGGACGCCGAACCGGGTGAAGTGGCGGACGCCGAGTTCCGCGCAGAGGTCCTTGGCCTGTTCGTCGTTGCCCTCGTCGAGGAGCCAGACGTCCACGGGTCCGGTGTGGGTGACCCGGACGGCGCCTTCGAGGGTGGCGCGGACCATGGAGAGGGGTTCCTTGCCGGGGACGTACGTGGTGAGGAAGGCGACCCGTGTCCCTTCCTGGGCCGCGACGGGGATCGGGTCCCGGGCCACCATCGTGGCGTGGGCGATGCTGACCACGTTGACGACCATGAACAGCTCGATCAGCCCGATGGCTATGAGCATCGTGATGTCGAGGCCGATCAGCCAGCGTGCGCCGCCTTCGCGCTCCACCCAGTGGCTCGGCCACACGAGGTAGACGAGGAGCACGCCGGTGAGGATCGGCGCGAAGGTCATCAGCAGGATGGCGCGTATTCGGTGCGGCTCTCGCGAGAGGAGCTTGGTGTACTGCACCTGGTACGCCGGGCCGGACGGCTGCGTGAGCGGTCCGGCGAGTCGGCTGTAGGTGTCGTAGTCGTAGCCCTCGGGCCGCACAGCGCCCTCCAGTGATTGAACTTGTCCGGTGATCGAACGAACCGATACCCATACACAAGTGGACATTTGGCGGCGTGTCGAACTGGGCGCGTCCGAAGGGGTAATCGGCGGCGGTGGACCGGACACAACAAAACCCCGGCCCAGAAGGACCGGGGTCTGCCTGCGCGAGGTCTACGCGGACAAGTGGCGTTCCACCGTCTCGACCTTGGACGTCAGACCGTCCGTCACACCGGGGCGGATGTCCGCCTTCAGGACGACGGAGACGCGCGGGGCGCGCTCCTCGACGACGGCGACGGCGCGCTTGACCACGGCCATCACCTCGTCCCACTCACCTTCGATCGAGGTGAACATGGCGTCGGTGCGGTTGGGGAGCCCCGATTCGCGTACGACCCGGACGGCGTCGGCGACGTACTCTCCCACGTCCTCGCCGACACCCAGGGGTGTCACGGAGAAGGCGACGATCATGACGTCTCCACGACTCCCTCGCGCCGGGCGCGGGAGGCGATGACCGCGTTCTCGGCCTCGCGGCGCAGCTTGCGCTCGGCCATGAAGCCGCCGCCGGGGATGATCGAGTACGCGAGGTAGAGCGCGCCGGTCCCGGCGTTCCACTTGGTGCGGTTCCAGGCGTCCAGGCAGAAGATCACGTACAGGATGAACAGCACGCCGTGGATCGGCCCGAGCACCGGGGCGACGTCGAAGCCCTCGGCGACCGTGTACTTGATGACCGTGCACGCGGCGAGCAGGATCCAGGAGATGCCCTCCGGCACGGAGACCAGGCGGAGGCGGCGGAGGGCGGAAGCTGTCTTGAGATCCACGGGTCACCTTCGGTGGGAGACGTCGGCCGACAGTTTGTGAACACAAGCACAAACGTGCGTCCATTGTGGCAAACGGCTGGACGGTACAGGGCCACGGGGTCCGCTCCGGCGCCCCTAGGGGTGCGATCAGGGTCGATATCCACCCTGGGGCCCTTTTGGCGGCCCGTACTCGGCCGCTACCTTCGCAACGTGGCGATGTTCCGACTTCAAGGCAGCAAGGTGCTGGCCGTCGACATGACCGGGGACGCCGTGAAGGCGAAGAACGGCTCGATGGTGGCGTACGACGGTCAGATGGCCTTCAAGAAGATGAGCGGCGGTGGTGAGGGCGTACGGGGGATGGTGACCCGGCGTCTCACCGGTGAGCAGATGACGGTGATGGAGGTGAAGGGGCATGGGACGTGCTGGTTCGCGGACCGGGCCTCCGAGATCAACCTCGTGAATCTCCAGGGGGACAAGCTGTACGTCGAGTCGAGCAATCTGCTGGTGACGGATGCCGGGCTGCGTACGGGCACGTCGTTCACCGGCATGCGCGGTGCCACCCAGGGCAACGGGCTGTTCACGACGACCGTCGAGGGGCACGGGCAGGCGGCGATCGTGTCCGACGGCCCGGCGGTGGTGCTGCGGGTGAGTTCGCAGTACCCGCTGACGGTCGATCCGGGCGCGTACATCGCGCACCAGGGCAATGTGCGGCAGTCCTTCCAGTCCGGTGTGACCTTCCGCACGTTCATGGGTGAGGGTGGCGGCGAGGCCTTCCAGATCCGCTTCGAGGGCGACGGCCTTGTCTATGTGCAGCCCAGTGAGCGGAACACGATCGCGGGGGATGTGTGACATGCCTTTCCGCGAAGTGAACTCGAAGATGGTCGAGGCCACGGTGATGCCGGGGCAGCGGATGTTCAGTCAGCGCGGGGCGATGCTCGCGTACAAGGGTGAGGTGTCCTTCACGCCCAACATCCAGGGTGGTCAGGGCGGGGTGATGTCGATGCTCGGCCGCCGCCTGGCGAACGAGGCGACGCCGCTGATGACGGTCGAGGGTTCCGGCACGGTGCTCTTCGGGCACGGCGGCCATCACATCCAGGTGATCGGCCTCACCGGCGACACCTTGTACGTGGAGGCGGACCGGCTGCTCGCCTTCGACGGCACCCTCCAGCAGGGCACGATGTTCATGGGCTCGCAGGGCGGGGTGATGGGCATGGTGCGCGGCCAGGTGAGCGGCCAGGGGCTCTTCACGACGACTCTGAAGGGGCACGGCGCGGTCGCCGTCATGGCGCACGGGGGTGTCTTCGAGATCCCGATCACCCCGCAGCGTCCGGTCCATGTCGACCCGCAGGCGTATGTCGCGCACCACGGCGACGTGCGCAACAAGCTGTCCACGGCGCTCGGCTGGCGCGACATGGTGGGCCGCGGCTCGGGCGAGGCGTTCCAGCTGGAGCTGAGCGGCAACGGTGCGGTGTACGTCCAGGCCTCGGAGGAGAAGCTGTGAGCGGATACGGGGCTTCCGGGCCGGTCGTCCACGACCCGATGACGCTGCCCGTCGACGACAACGTGAACAACTACACCTTCTGCGTGGAGCTCAAGGGGAGCCAGTGGTTCCTGCAGAAGGGCAAGATGATCGCCTACTACGGATCGATCTCCTTCAACGGCGTCGGACACGGCCGACTCGACCGACTTGTCCGTACGTCCTTTCATTCGCCTCTGCACGCGAGCGACTGGGTGGTGGCGGAGGGCTCGGGCAAGATGCTCCTCGCCGACCGGGCCTTCGACGTCAATTCGTACGACCTGGAGAACGGCAACCTGACCATTCGCTCGGGCAACCTGCTCGCTTTTCAGCCAAGTCTCGCGCTGAAGCAGTCGATCGTGCCGGGTTTTCTGACCCTTATCGGAACGGGCAAGTTTGTGGCCGCCTCGAACGGCCCCGTGGTGTTCATGGAACCCCCGATCCGAGTGGACCCACAGGCCCTGGTCGGCTGGGCGGACTGCCCCTCCCCGTGCCACCACTACGACCACGGGTACATGACAGGTGTCATGGGCGGCCTACGTGCGATGACGGGCATCGGCGGGGCCTCCGGTGAAGAGCACCAGTTCGAGTTCGTAGGGGCGGGCACGGTGCTGCTCCAGTCCACCGAGACCCTCATGGCCGAGCAGGCCACGGGCGCGGTCCCGCAGCAGGCCGGAGTGCCGGGCGGGGGCGGGGTGCCGGGTCAGCACGGACAGCAAGCCGGCGCACCGCGCCTTCCCGGACAGCTGGGGGACCTCCAGCGTCGCTTCGGGCTGTGAGCGGTAGTCTGCGGAGTGTGACGTCGAACGCGTGCGCGTAGTCACACAACCCTCACTAGTTCGCCTTTCAACATTTTAGGTAGACTTCACTTATGGAGACCGAGACGGCCACGCGCTGGCTGACCAATGCGGAGCAGTGTGCCTGGCGCACCCAACTGGAGGTCAACAGGCTGTTGACCTACCAGCTCGAAAGGGACCTGCAACCGTTCGGCCTGACCATGAACGACTACGAGATCCTCGTGAACCTCTCCGAGGCGGAGGGCGTACGGCTGCGGATGAGCGACCTGGCAGCCGCCACCCTCCAGTCCAAGAGCCGCCTCTCGCACCAGATCACGCGCATGGAGAACGCGGACCTGGTGCGCCGCGAGAACTGCGAGTCCGACCGGCGGGGGCTGTACGCGGTCCTCACCGAGCACGGCATGGAGACGATGCGGAAGGTTGCTCCGCACCATGTGGCCTCTGTGCGGCGGCATTTCATGGACCTGCTTTCGCCGGAGGCGCTTGAGGAGCTTCACAAGACTCTGACGCCGATCGCGGAGCATTTGCGGGGGCAGCGGGGCAAGCCGTAGCGCTCCGCTGGGTAGGCCGACTCTAGCTGCGGGTCGGCTTTGTCTGCGGGGCCGCTGTGGCTGGTCGCGCAGTTCCCCGCGCCCCTTACGGGGCTCCAGGGAGCCGGAGTTCGAAGAGGGCGCCTCCTCCGGGTGCCTCTCGGGCCGTGAGTGTTCCACCGTGTCGTACCGCCACATCCCGCGCGATGGCGAGGCCCAGGCCGGCCCCGCCGTCGTCGCGGGTGCGGGCGTCGTCGAGTCGTACGAAGCGCTCGAAGATGCGCTCGCGCTGGTCGGCGGGTACGCCGGGCCCGTCGTCGGCGACCTCCACCACGGCCCAGGCACCGTCTGTACGCAGTGTCACGGTGACTCTCTCCCGTGCGTGCCGCTGGGCGTTGTCCAGCAGGTTGGCGAGCACTCGCGCCAGCTGGCCCCGGGACCCGGTCACTTCGACGGTCGGGGCGTCGACGGTCACCCCCGCCCGGCCGGCCGCCTCCTCCCGTACGACCGCCCCCAGGTCCAAGCGCGTGTCCGCGGGCCTCTCCCCCGCGTCGAGTCGTGCGAGCAGCAGCAGATCGGCGGCGAGCCGCTGCAGTCGTACGGTGTCCTCGACGGCCCCCGCCACATCGAGCAGTTCCGGGTGCGCGGCGCCCACTTCGAGCTGGGTGCGGAGCGAGGCGATGGGGCTGCGCAGTTCGTGCGAGGCGTCGGCGACGAACCGTCGCTGCCGTTCGACGGACAGTTCGAGCGCGGCCAGTGTCTCGTTGGTCGTGCGCGCCAGACCGGCGACCTCGTCGTGCGTGTCCGGCACGGGGACCCGCCGCGTCAGATCCTCGGAGGCGGTGATGGCGGCCATCTCGCTCCGGATGCCCTCGACGGGCCGCAGCGCCCGCCGGGTCACCCGCCAGGTCACCGCGGCCACCACGGCGAGGAGCAGCGGGAACCCGATCAGCATGACGGTCGACGCGGTGCGTACGGCGCTCTGTTCGGCGGCCAGTGGCTCACCCGCGTACACGGTGAGCGTGCCCTTGTCCGGCACCTCCACCGTCACCGCGGCGAACCGGTAGTCCTCCGAGTCTCCGTCGATGGTGGCGGAGCCGTCGCTGAAGGTCGTCGCCTCGCCGATCTCACCGGGTTCGAGGGACTCGTCGTCCGCCTCGTCGTCATCGTCATCGTCGCCGACGCCGGCCGTAGGTGCCCCCGGCCGTACGGCGTCGACGCCCGTCCCGCTGATCCGCTCCAGTTCCTCGCTCGCGGCGACCAGCGTCCCTGTCTCGTCGACGACCTGGACAGGGCGGTCGTCGTCGTCCAGTGACAGCTGGTCGTAGGCCTGCCCGCCCGCGAGATCGGCGGCGACCGACCGGGCGGCCCGCTCGGCCTGCGTACTGGCCTGCCCGCTCAGGTTGGACCGCAGGGACAGTGTCACGGCGGCCCCGGCGGCGATCAGCGCGACGGCGACGACCAGGGTCGCGCCCAGGGTGGCCCGCGACCGCACGGACCCGAAGAGGCGTCTCATCGTGACTCCAGGCGGTAACCGGCGCCGCGTACCGTCCGGATGAGGGCGGCGCCCAGCTTCCGGCGCAGCGTGCTGACGTACACCTCGACGATGTTCGGATCCCCGTCGTACGCGAAGTCCCAGACGTGCTCGAGGATGTCGGCCTTGGAGACCACCTCCCCGGCACGCACCACGAGCTGTTCGAGGACCGCGAACTCCTTGGCGGTGAGGGTGACTTCGTCCTCACCGCGGAAGACCCGCCGGGCGGCGGTGTCGACCTTCAGTTCACCGACGACCCGCACCGGCGAGGCCCCGGCCTGTCCGCGCCGCCGCAGCAGCGCCTTCACGCGCGCCACCAGCACCACGTACGAGAACGGCTTGGTCAGGTAGTCGTCGGCGCCGGTGTCGAGCCCTTCTGCCTCGTCGTACTCGCCGTCCTTCGCGGTGAGCATCAGGATCGGCACGTCGTGGCCTGCGGCACGGAGGGTGGCGCAGACGCGGTAGCCGTTCATGCCGGGCAGCATGATGTCGAGGATGACGAGGTCGTACGTCCCTTCGGTGGCCCGGTGCAGCCCTTCGAGCCCGTCGTGGACGACGTCCACGGCGTAGCCCTCGGCCGTCAGGCCCTTGGCGAGCGACAGGGCCAGCCGCTTCTCGTCCTCCACGATCAACAGGCGCATGCGCCAAGCGTCGCAAACCGAACCTGAAGAAGGCTTCAGGCGGCTTCAGGCTGCCTTCAGCGTCCGTCGCGCAGATTGGTCCCCGTCGAACGGCGCCGTACCGCGTCGTACGGGTACAACTCGGGAGGAACTCTCATGAAGCGCAACATCGTCATCGCCACGATCGCGGCCGCGGCACTGGTCGGGGGCGGCACGGCGACGGCCCTCGCGGTCACGGACGACGACGGGGCGCGGACGCGGCCGTCGGAGGTGCGGGTGGCGTCCGACGTCCAGGACGACGACGTACGCCATGACGAGGACGGTCGGGACGACGACGCCACCGTGGTGAAGTCCACGAAGGTGACGGCGGCCGACGCGCTGGCAGGCGCCCTGCGTCACACTCCGGGCACCGCGGTCTCGGCGGAACTGGACGACGAGGACGACGCCGTGACCTGGGACATCGACATCCTCGACAGTGCATCCAAGTGGCACAGCGTCCACGTCGACCCCGCCACGGGCAAGGTCCTCTCCTCCCACACCGAGCGCGAGGACGACTCCGACGACGCCGACGACGCCGCCCGGGTCCGGGCCGCCCTGCAGGGCGGCTCCATCACCGCGACGGAGGCGGCGAAGGCCGCGGCGGCCCACGGCACGGTCACCTCGATCGACCTGGACGAGGACGCCGGCTCCCCCGCCTGGGAGGCGGAGACCCGGACGCAGAGCGGCGGCACGGAGCACGACTGGCTGGTCGACCTCCGGACGGCCCAGGTCACCCCGGACCGCTCGTCGGACGACGACTGAGACCGCCACCTCGCGGGCGGTCAGACGCGGCTCGGCGCCGCCTCCGCGGCGGCGCCCTGCGGGGCGGACCTGCGACGTGCGCCGCTCGCGGAGACCAGGGCCGTCGCGAGTGCCACTCCGCCCGAGACCGCGAAGCACAGGCCGATCGACAACTGGCCGACCAGCAGGCCCACCCCTGCCGCACCGGCCGAACTCCCGGCGTTCACCGCGGTGTTGACCCAGGCGCCCGCCTGGGTGCGGAAACCGGGTGGTGCCGCCTCGTCCGCGATCAGGTAGGACGTGGTCAGCGCCGGGGCCACGAAGAAGCCGGCGCAGGCCACGGCGACGGTCAGTGTACCGAGTCCTGGCGCGAGCCCGGCGGCCAGCAGGGCGAGCCCCACTCCCCCGGCCATCAGCGGCAGCCGTACCCGGGCGGACGTACGCCAGTCGACGGCGCCGTTCAGCAGCCCGCCCAGCGCGCTGCCCGCGGACAGTGCGGCGAGTACCCAGGCCACCACGTCGTCCCCGTGATGGCGCTGCTCGGCGAAGGCCATGACCAGCAGGTCGAGGGCGCCCAGCGCCAGTCCGACGCCCGCCGCGACGACGACGGGTTGCGCGAGGGCGCGGCCGCCGCGCAGCCGCGCTCGCGGGCGGCCCGCCTTCGGTGCGGCGGGCCGTACGCCCGCCACCGCCGGCGACAGGACGAAACCCAGGGTCCCCGTCCACACCAGCACGGCGCTGAGCGCTACTCCGGCGGCCGGGGGCGCGAACTGCACGACCCCGCCCACCAGCAGTGGCCCGGAGACGAAGAGGAGCTCCTCCGCCACACCGTCCAGGCTGTACGCCCGCTGCAACAGCAGCCTGTCCTCGACGACTTCGCTCCAGACGGCGCGCAGTGTGGGGCCGAGCGGGGGCGTGCAGGCGCCCGCTGCCACGGCCAGTGCGCCGAGTACCACCGCCGGTGCTCCTGGGCGCCAGGCGGTCGCGGCGAAGGCTCCCAGCAGGGTGGCGTAGAGCGAGGCCATGGGGATGAGGGCACGGCGTGGGCCGTACCGGTCGATCAGGGCCGCCCTCGCGGGCGACAGGAACACGCTCATCGCGCCGAACAGCGCCATGACCGTGCCGGCCACGGCGTACGACCCGGTCGTGCGGGTCACGGTCAGCATCATGGCCAGGGAGACCATGCCGTACGACAGTCTGCCTACGAGGGCGGTGGTGAAGGTGCGGCGGGCGTGGGGGATGCGGAGGACGGCGGCGTACGTGGGCCGCCGCGGGGGTGACGCGGGCATGGGTGTGTTCCTCGGCGAGAGGGCGGAAGGGGGCGCCTGAGTGCCGCGGTGGCCGCGGCTCGGGCGGGCCCTATGCCATGAGGAGGAACATGGGGATCAACTTAACAGCGGGGGTGGGGGGGTGGGGAGGGCTTTTTTCGCCCCCTCCGCCCCTTCCCGTCCCGTTCCTGGGGGCTCCGCCCCCAGACCCCCGTTCGGCCTGGACGGCCTCGTCCTCAAACGCCGGACGGGCTGAAACCGGGCGTAGCCCGGAAGTGCGGGACGGGTAGGGGCGGAGGGGGCGAAAAAACCTGACCCTCAGCCCTCCCTCAACCCCTCCACCAGCGAATCCGCCGCCCGGTAGGGATCCAGCTCCCCCGCCACGATCCGCTCCGCGAGCGCGCCGAGGCGCCGGTCCCCGTGCAGGTCGCCGATCCGTTGCCGCAGCGCGGTGACGGCGATCGTCTCGATCTCCCGGGATGCCCGGGAGAGGCGACGCTCGGTGAGCACCCCGTGCTCCTCCATCCACGCCCGGTGCTTCTCCAGCGCTTCAACGACCTCGTCGATACCCTCACCCCGCGCGGCGACGGTCTTGACGATCGGCGGACGCCAGTCGCCGGGACCGCGGGACTCGCCGAGGCCGAGCATGTGGTTGAGCTCGCGGGCCGTGGCGTCGGCCCCGTCCCGGTCGGCCTTGTTGACGACGTACACGTCGCCGATCTCGAGGATGCCGGCCTTGGCCGCCTGGATCCCGTCGCCCATGCCGGGGGCGAGGAGCACCACGGACGTATCGGCCTGCGAGGCGATCTCGACCTCGGACTGCCCGACGCCGACGGTTTCGACGAGCACCACGTCGCAGCCCGCCGCGTCCAGGACGCGGATCGCCTGGGGGGCCGCCCAGGCGAGCCCGCCGAGGTGGCCCCGGGTCGCCATGGAGCGGATGTAGACGCCGGGGTCGGAGGCGTGCTCGGACATCCGCACGCGGTCGCCGAGCAGCGCGCCTCCGGAGAACGGCGAGGACGGGTCGACGGCGAGGACGCCGACCCGCTTGCCCTGCCGCCGGTACGCGGTCACCAGCGCCGACGTGGACGTCGACTTGCCCACGCCGGGCGAGCCGGTGAGTCCGACGACGTACGCGTTCCCGGCGAGCGGGGCCAGCGCGGCCATGACCTCGCGGAGTTGCTCGGACGCCCCCTCCACCAGGGAGATCAGCCGGGCCACGGCCCGCGGCCTGCCTTCCCTGGCCTGGGCCACCAGCGAGGCGACGTCCTGCATCACAGCTCCGTTCAGTAGAGGTGGGCGAGAAGCCTGCGTCAGCCCTTGGGTACCCGCACGATCAGCGCGTCACCCTGTCCGCCGCCACCGCACAGCGCGGCGGCGCCCACGCCACCGCCCCGCCGCTTCAGTTCGAGGGCGAGGTGCAGTACCAGCCGCGCGCCGGACATCCCGATCGGGTGACCCAGGGCGATGGCTCCGCCGTTGACGTTCACCTTGTCGGTGGACACCCCGAGGTCCTTCATTGACTGCACGGCGACCGCCGCGAAGGCCTCGTTGATCTCGATCAGGTCGAGGGCCGAGACATCCAGGCCCTCCTTCTTGAGGGCGTGCAGGATCGCGTTGGAGGGCTGCGACTGGAGCGAGTTGTCCGGCCCGGCCACGTTCCCGTGGGCGCCGATCTCGGCGATCCAGTCGAGGCCCAGCTCCAGCGCCTTCGCCTTGCTCATGACCACGACGGCGGCGGCGCCGTCCGAGATCTGGGAGGACGTGCCGGCCGTGATCGTGCCGTCCTTGGTGAAGGCGGGACGCAGCTTGCCCAGCGACTCGACCGTCGTCTCGGCGCGGATGCCCTCGTCCTTGCTGAAGACGACGGCCTCGCCCTTGCGCTGCGGGATCTCGATGGGGGTGATCTCCGCCTCGAAGATGCCGTTCTTCTGGGCGGCGGCCGCGCGCTGATGCGAGAGGGCCGCAATCTCGTCCTGCTCGGGGCGGGCGATGCCCAGGCGGGTGTTGTGCTTCTCCGTCGACTCGCCCATGGCGATGTTCTCGAAGGCGTCGGTCAGGCCGTCGTACGCCATGGCGTCGAGCATCTCGATCGCGCCGTACTTGAAGCCCTCGCGGGACTTCGGGAGGAGGTGGGGCGCGTTGGTCATGGACTCCTGGCCGCCGGCGACGACGATCTCGAACTCACCGGCACGGATGAGCTGGTCGGCGAGCGCGATGGCGTCGAGGCCCGAGAGGCAGACCTTGTTGATGGTGAGGGCGGGGACGCTCATCGGGATGCCCGCCTTGACCGCGGCCTGGCGTGCCGGGATCTGCCCTGCCCCGGCCTGGAGCACCTGGCCCATGATCACGTACTGCACCTGGTCGCCGCCGATGCCCGCACGGTCGAGGGCGGCCTTGATCGCGAAGCCGCCGAGGTCGGCTCCGGAGAAGGACTTCAGCGAGCCCAGCAACCGTCCCATGGGCGTACGGGCGCCCGCGACGATCACCGAGGTCGTGCTGTTCGTTCCAGACATGAGGTGCGATCCCCTTTCAGCTGCACAGCTGAGGAGTGTGAACGAGGGTTTACTTGAATGTACTGAGCGGTAGGCCACCCGTCATCCGGCCCGGAGTGTGATCGCGCGCACGTTGCGTAACCAACTCAGGAGCGCTGCACTGACTCCATGCTGACGCGAATCGACCACATTGGGATCGCCTGTTTCGACCTCGACAAGACCGTCGAGTTCTACCGGGCCACGTACGGCTTCGAGGTCTACCACTCCGAGGTCAATGAGGAGCAGGGCGTACGCGAGGCCATGCTCAAGATCAACGAGACGTCCGACGGCGGCGCCTCCTACCTCCAGCTGCTCGAACCCACCCGCGAGGACTCCACCGTCGCGAAGTGGCTGGCCAAGAACGGCGAGGGCGTCCATCACATCGCTTTCGGCACCGCGGACGTGGACGCCGATGCCGCGGACATCAAGGACAAGGGCGTACGAGTGCTGTACGACGAGCCCCGGATCGGGTCGATGGGCTCCCGGATCACGTTCCTGCATCCAAAGGATTGCCATGGCGTCCTGACAGAACTGGTCACTTCGGCGCCTGTTGAGTCACCTGAGCACTGACCCTCGTACATATGGGCCGGTAGGGTTGGGCACGGCCGCCGCCTCTTCGGGGCGGCCCGGGTTCCTTTCATTGGGATTCGAGGGCCGGGGTCCAGGTTTTCGGGGGACGGGCGGGACGAGCGTCGGGGCATCGGCCCGTGCTCCGCCGGTGATCTGACACCATTCCCCGGGGGCCCCGTTCGGCGGATGGACGGTGCTCGTTTGGAGAGACTTGCGACCAGGGGACGGATGGGACCGCGCAGTGCGGGGCTACGAACGCCAGGAGCGAGAGCCGGCGGCTGACGTCGACCACCTCTCTCGGTTCGAGGCCGAGATGGAGCGGCTGAAGACCGAGCGGGAGAAGGCCGTCCAGCACGCCGAGGACCTCGGCTATCAAGTCGAGGTGCTGCGCGCCAAGCTGCACGAGGCGCGCCGCAGTCTGGCGACCCGGCCTGCCTACGAGGGCGGGGACCTGGGCTACCAGGCCGAGCAGCTCCTTCGTAATGCGCAGATCCAGGCCGACCAGTTGCGCGCCGACGCCGAGCGCGAGATGAGCCAGGCCCGCGCGCAGACGCAGCGCATCCTCCAGGAGCACGCCGAGCAGGCCGCCCGCCTTCAGGCGGAGCTGCACCAGGAGGCGGTCACCCGCCGCCAGCAGCTCGACCAGGAGCTGGGCGAGCGCCGGCAGACCGTCGAGTCGCATGTCAACGAGAACGTGGCGTGGGCGGAGCAGTTGCGCGCCCGCACCGAGCAGCAGGCCCGGCGGCTCCTGGAGGAGTCGCGCACCGAGGCCGACCAGTCCCTTGCCGCCGCCCGCGCGGAGGCCGAGCGGGTCGCCGCCGAGGCCCGCCAGCGGCTGAACGCCGACGCCGAGTCGGCGCGCTCGGAGGCCGAGGCGCTGCTGCGCCGGGCCCGCACGGACGCCGAGCGGCTGCTGAACGCGGCTTCCAACCAGGCCCAGGAGGCCACCGACCACGCCGAGCAGCTGCGCAGCTCCACGGCGACCGAGTCGGACTCCGCCCGCCGTCAGGCCACCGAGCTGAGCCGGACCGCCGAGCAGCGCGCGGCCGAGGCCGATGCGGCGCTGCGCGAGGCGCGGGCCGAGGCGGAGAAGACCCTCGCCGAGGCGAAGGAGGCCGCGGCCAAGGCCCTGGCCACCGCCGAGTCGACGAACGAGCAGCGCACGCGTACGGCGAAGGAGCAGGTCGCCCGGCTGGTCAACGAGGCCAACGAGGCGGCCGAGACCACCAAGGCGGACGCCGAGCAGGTCGTCGCGGAGGCCAAGGCCAAGGCCGAGAAGATCGTCGCGGAGGCCGAGGAGAGCGCGCGGAGCCTCACCGCCGAGGAGACCGCGTCCCAGCTCGCCAAGGCCGCGCGTACGGCTGAGGACGTACTCAACAAGGCGTCCGAGGAAGCCAAGTCGACCACCAAGGCGGCGGTCGAGGAGGCCGAGCGGATCCGCGCCGAGGCCGAGTCCGAGGCGGACCGGCTGCGTGCTGAGGCGCACGACATCGCCGAGCAGCTCAAGGGCACGGCGAAGGACGACACCAAGGAGTACCGCGCCAAGACGGTCGAGCTGCAGGAGGAGGCGCGCCGGCTGCGCGGCGAGGCCGAGCAGCTGCGCGGCGACGCGAACGCCGAGGGCGAGCGGATCCGCAGCGAGGCCCGGCGCGAGGCCGTCCAGCAGATCGAGGAGGCGGCCAAGACCGCCGAGGAGCTGCTCGCCAAGGCCAAGGCGGACGCCGACGAGCAGCGGTCGGTCGCCACGACCGACAGCCAGCGGGTGCGCACCGAGGCCATCGAGCGCGCCACGACGCTGCGCCGACAGGCCGAGGAGACCCTGGAGCGGACCCGCACGGAGGCCGAGCGGCACCGTGCCGAGGCCGAGGAGCGGTCCGAGGCCGTCAAGGCGGAGGCCGAGCGGGCCGCGGAGGCGATGCGTGAGGAGACCGAGCGGGCCATAGCGGCCCGTCGGGCGGAGGGCGCCGAGGAGCTGACCCGGCTGCACACCGAGGCCGAGCAGCGGGTCGCCTCGGCCGAGCAGGCGCTCGGGGACGCCCGTGCGGAGGCCGAGCGGATCCGTCGCGAGGCCGCCGAGGAGACGGACCGGCTGCGTTCGGAGTCCGCCGAGCGGATCCGTACGCTCCGGGCGCAGGCCGAGGCGGAGGCCGAGCGGCTGCGCAACGAGGCCGCGGCGGACGCGTCCACGTCGCGGGCCGAGGGCGAGAACATCGCCGTACGGCTGCGTTCGGAGGCCGCGGCGGAGGCCGAGCGGCTGAAGTCGGAGGCGCAGGACAGCGCGGACCGGGTACGGGCGGAGGCGCAGGCCGCGGCCGAGCGGCTTGCGACCGAGGGTGCCGAGGCGCTGGACGCCGCGCAGGAGGAGGCCCTGCGGCGGCGCCGCGAGGCCGAGGAGCTGCTCGGTTCGGCGCGCCAGGAGGCCGACCAGGAGCGTGAGCGGGCCCGGGAGCAGAGCGAGGAGCTGCTGGCTTCCGCGCGCAACCGGGTGGATGAGGCGCAGGCCGAGGCCGTACGGCTGGTCGAGGAGGCCGACCGGCGCGCGACCGAGATGGTCTCGAACGCCGAGCAGACCGCGCAGCAGGTCCGTGACTCTGTGGCCGGGCTGTACGAGCAGTCGCAGGAGGAGATCACCGGTCTCAGGTCCGCCGCCGAGCATGTGGTGGACCGGATGCGGAACGAGGCGCAGGCGGAGGCCGACCGGGTGCGCGCCGACGCGTACGCGGAGCGGGAGCGGGCGAGCGAGGACGCGGGCCGGGTCCGGCGGGAGGCGTCCGAGGAGTCGGAGGCCGCCAAGTCCCTTGCGGAGCGCACGGTTTCGGAGGCGATCGCGGAGTCCGAGCGGCTGCGTTCGGAGGCCGCCGAGCACGCCCAGCGGGTACGCACCGAGGCGTCGGACGCCATCGCGAACGCCGAGCAGGACGCTTCACGTACCCGGGGCGAGGCCCGGGAGGACGCGAACCGGATCCGTTCGGACGCGGCGACGCAGGCGGACACGCTCATCACCGAGTCGCGGTCCGAGGCGGAGCGGCTCACGGCGGAGACGAACTCCGAGGCCGAGCGGGTCCGGACGGAATCCGTGGCCAAGGCCGAGCAGCTGATCTCGGACGCGACCGGGGACGCGGAGCGGCTGCGTGCCGAGGCCGCCTCGACGGTCGGTTCCGCGCAGCAGCACGCCGAGCGGATCCGCACCGAGGCGGAGCGGGTCAAGGCGGAGGCGGCGGAGGATGCGGAGCGCCTCATGTCGGCCGCGCGCGAAGAGGCGGAGCGGACGACGGACGAGGCGCGCCGGGCGGCCAACAAGCGGCGCTCCGAGGCCGCCGAGCAGGTCGACACGCTCATCTCGGAGACGACCGCCGAGGCCGACAAGCTGCTCTCGGAGTCCCAGCAGAGCGCGCAGAAGACCACGGCGGACGCCGAGGAGCAGGCCGACACCATGGTGGGTGCGGCCCGCAACGAGGCGGAGCGTCTGGTGTCCGAGGCGACGGTCGAGGGCAACTCCCTGGTGGAGCGGTCCCGCACGGACGCCGACGAGCTGCTGGTCGGCGCGCGCCGGGACGCGACGGCGATAAGGGAGCGCGCGGAGGAGCTGCGCGACCGGATCACCAGCGAGATCGAGGAGCTGCACGCGCGGGCCCGCCGCGAGTCCGCCGAGACGATGAGGGCGGCCGGCGACCGGTGCGACGCGCTCATCAAGGCGGCCGAGGAGTCTCTGGTCAAGGCCGAGGCGAAGGCCAAGGACCTGGTCTCGGAGGCCAATTCCGAGGCGAGCAAGGTGCGGATCGCCGCCGTCAGAAAAGCGGAAGGGCTCCTCAAGGAGGCCGAGCAGAAGAAGAACTCGCTCGTCGCCGAGGCTCAGAAGATCAAGGCCGATGCCGAGCAGGAAGCGCGGCGCATGGTCGAAGAGGGCAAGCGCGAGCTCGAAGTCCTGGTCCGGCGGCGTGAGGACATCAATGCGGAGATCTCCCGTGTCCAGGACGTCCTGGAGGCGTTGGAATCCTTTGAGGCCCCGTCCGGAAACAAGGACGGTGGAGTCAAGGCAGGCGCTGCCGCGGGTGCGACTCGTTCGGGTGGCAAGGCGTCAGAGGGCTAGCCAGAAGCACCGATTCCATGCTTTGTAGGGACCTTTGACACAGGCTCTGGCAAGCGCTCCGACAGGTAGCCACCCAAAAGGAGTGTCATTCTCCAGATCAAACACGTATCCGCTCGATGACACACCGCTTTGACCCCTAGGATTCCCCCTATCACCTCACCGGTCTCATTCGACAGGAACCCCATGAGCGACACTTCCCCCTACGGCTTCGAGCTTGTGCGGCGTGGGTACGACCGCGCTCAGGTGGACGAACGCATTTCGAAGCTCGTCTCCGACCGTGACAGCGCTCTGGCTCGTATCACTGCTCTGGAAAAGCGCATCGAGGAACTCCACCTCGAGACGCAGAACGCCCAGTCCCAAGTGAGCGACGCTGAGCCGTCGTACGCGGGACTCGGCGCGCGCGTCGAGAAGATCCTCCGCCTCGCCGAGGAGGAGGCGAAGGACCTGCGCGAGGAGGCCCGTCGCGCGTCCGAGCAGCACCGCGAGCTCGCCGAGTCGGCGGCCCAGCAGGTCCGCAACGACGCAGAATCGTTCGCTGCGGACCGCAAGGCCAAGGCGGAGGACGAGGGCGTCCGGATCGTCGAGAAGGCCAAGGCCGACTCTTCCCAGCTTCGCGGCGAGGCGCAGAAGGACGCGCAGCAGAAGCGCGAGGAGGCGGACGCTCTCTTCGAGGAGACCCGCGCCAAGGCCGCGCAGGCCGCCGCCGACTTCGAGACGAACCTCGCCAAGCGGCGCGAGCAGTCCGAGCGTGACCTGGCGTCCCGTCAGGCCAAGGCGGAGAAGCGTCTCGCGGAGATCGAGCACCGCGCGGAGCAGCTCCGCCTGGAGGCCGAGAAGCTGCGCACGGACGCCGAGCGCCGCGCCCGCCAGACGGTGGAGACGGCTCAGCGCCAGGCCGAGGACATCGTGGCCGACGCGAACGCCAAGGCCGACCGCATCCGCTCGGAATCCGAGCGCGAGCTGGCGGCTCTGACGAATCGTCGCGACTCGATCAACGCCCAGCTCACGAACGTCCGCGAGATGCTCGCGACGCTCACGGGTGCCGCGGTGGCCGCCGCCACGCCGGCCGAGGAAGAGCCGGTCTCGCGTGGGGTACCGGCTCAGCAGTCCCGGTAGTTCCTCGCATCGCCGACGGCCCGCACTCCCTCCTCGGGGGTGCGGGCCGTCGGCGTACGCGCCGGGGGCGCCCGGACAGGACGGCGCGGCAGCCGGGGCACGGTGAACAAGGGGCAAAAACACTTCCGCCCAAGTGGCACCGCCGCAACCCCCGTTTTAGCGTGGCCGCATGATCGAGCTCGAGGGGCTGACCAAGCGGTACGGCGAGAAGGTGGCGGTCAACAATCTGACCTTCGCCGTCAGACCCGGCATCGTGACGGGGTTCCTGGGGCCGAACGGCGCCGGCAAGTCCACGACGATGCGGATGCTGCTCGGTCTCGACCGGCCCACCGCGGGTGACGTGCGGATCGACGGGCAGCACTACGACCACCTCAAGGATCCGCTGAAGTACATCGGTGCCCTCCTCGACGCCAAGGCCATGCACGGCGGGCGCAGCGCCTTCAACCACCTCCTCTGCCTCGCGCAGAGCAACGGCATCCCCAAGGCGCGGGTGCACGAGGTCCTCGACACGGTCGGGCTGACCGCCGTCGCGAAGAAGAAGGCGAAGGGGTTCTCGCTCGGCATGGGCCAGCGGCTCGGCATCGCGGGCGCGCTGCTCGGCGACCCGCGGATCCTGATGTTCGACGAGCCGGTCAACGGGCTCGACCCCGAGGGCATCCACTGGATCCGCAACCTCATGAAGTCGCTCGCCACGCAGGGCCGTACGGTCTTCGTCTCCTCGCACCTGATGAGCGAGATGGCGCTGACCGCCGACCACCTCGTCGTCATCGGCCAGGGCAGGCTGCTCGCCGACACCTCCATGGCCGACTTCATCCAGCAGAACTCCCGGTCGTACGTCCGTATCCGCACCCCGCAGCGCGAGCGCCTCCTCGATCTGCTGCACGGCGCCGGGATCACCGTCGTCGAGACGGGCGCCGGCACGCTGGAGGTGGACGGTTCCACGCCGGAGCACCTCGGGGAACTCGCCGCGCGGCACCAGGTCGTGCTGCACGAGCTCAGTCCCCAACAGGCCTCCCTGGAGGAGGCGTTCATGCAGCTGACGGCGGAGTCGGTGGAGTACCACGCGCACACGGACGCCGCCCTCATGGAGCCACCCCGTCCGGAGACCCCGCCGCCACCGCAGGGGCAATGGGGCGGCGACTGGAAGAGGGACTGAACCATGGCGGCGACGCAGGTCATCAAGTCCGAGTGGACCAAGATCCGCTCCGTGGCGTCCACCATCTGGACGCTGAGTCTCGCCGCGGTCGTCACGATCGCCCTGGGCATCCTGATCTCGCTCCTGTCCAAGAACGAGTTCGACAACATGAGCGCGAAGGACCAGCTCTCCTTCGACCCGACGTTCATCAGCTTCGCGGGCATGAGCCTCGGTCAGCTCGCGATGATCGTGTTCGGGGTGCTCGTCGTCTCGAACGAGTACAGCACCGGCATGATCCGCACCTCGCTCTCCGCGGTCCCGCAGCGCGGCACCTTCCTCTTCAGCAAGATCGCGGTGGCGACGGTCCTCGCCTTCGTCGTCGGCATCATCACCAGCTTCGTCGCCTTCTTCCTCGGACAGGCGATGCTCGGCTCGCACAAGGCGTCGATCGGCGACTCCGGCGTGCTGCGCGCGGTCATCGGCGGCGGCCTCTACATGACCCTGATCGCCGTCTTCTCGATGGGCGTCGCGACGATGCTCCGCAGCCCGATGCTCTCCCTCGGCATCCTGATGCCCTTCTTCTTCCTGATCTCCAACATCCTCGGCGCCGTCTCCGCGACCAAGAAGGTCGGCCGCTACCTCCCCGACCAGGCCGGCAGCAAGATCATGCAGGTCGTGACCCCGATCGACGACGACACTCCGTACGGTCCCTGGGGCGGGCTCGCGATCATGGTGGCCTGGGTGGCGGTGGCGGTGGTCGGGGGGTATGTGCTGCTCAAGAGGCGGGATGCGTAGGGTCCGCCGCGTCCGGACGAGCGGGAATCGCGGGGTCTTCGGCGTCCGGAAGTGACTCCAGCACCCCGTCGAAGTCCGTCCACCCCTCCCAGCGCCACACGTCCTTGTCCAGGTCCGGCTGGAGCGGCACGAAGCGGCCGAGCTCGAAGTCGCCGCCCGCCAGGTCGAACCAGCGCTCGTCGGCGACCTCGGTACCCAGGCCCACGGTCCGCGCCGTCAGCCGCACGAGCAGCTTCACGCCGTACGAACTGGACAGATCCTTGCCCTGGATGCGCTGGAACGGCAGCTCGGCCACCGGTGCCTGCACCGGTATCCACACGGTGAAGGGCGCCCCGCGCTCCACCGCGAGCCAGGACCGCTCCTCGGCGAGCTCCCCGTTCGCGTCCAGTACCTTCAGCCACTGCTTGTAGATGACCAGGCTGCCGTCGTGCGGCGACCGCTCCAGATAGCGCAGATGGACCCGGGCCCGCAGATCCACGACCGAGAGGTTGTCGAAGCGGTTGTAGAAGCGGACGGCGATGATCGCGTCCTCGCTGTCGGCGTGGTCCCGCGAGTAGCCGGGAAAGTCCGCGGTCCAGGCGTGCGAGACGCTGGCCCGCTGCCGCCAGACGAACGGCCGCAGCGCGAACAGCTTGATGAGCACGATCCCGAGGAGCACCGCGGGCACCATGGCGCCGGTGACCGAGGAGAGTGTGGCGAGCAGCTGGTGGGCAGTGCTGTCCGGTTCCGGTTCGAGGTTGTCGGTCCCGACGCAGGCGCGCAGCACCGTGAGGCTGAGGTCGAAGAGCCGCTCCTTGTTGGAGAAGCGCTCCGCCATCGACCGCCCCGAGTGCTCCGTGACCGTCCACAGCGCCGCGACGACGACGGAGAGCACGGCCAGCGCGCCGAGCGTCATCAGGAGCAGGGCGTGGACGGTGCGTGCGGCGATCCACCAGCGAACAGACGTACGGAAGCGCGGATGCGTCCGGTCCCGCCGCGGCTGCCCCCAGCGGCGCTCACCACTTCTCAGTAAGCTCAACTCACGTCCCCCGTAGCCGACATCGTCCCCACTCGTACAATGGGACGCCATGATTCCCGGTGTCCGTTCCGGCCAACCCCACTCCGGTGGGCAAGACCTGGGTCGGTCCCGGGTAGACCTCGGGTGGAACGCTGTGCCCGTACCGCGCGACCACCCCCGAAGGGCGTCACCTTGACGACGAAGGACCGAAGCCTCCGAGCGCTGGGCCTGGACGACGTGCCCGCCAAGCAGCCGCTCACCTATCCGGGCCGCCCCACCACCGAGCCGTCCCTGCTGACCGGGGGTGAGCTGCTCCATCTCGGCGTACGCCCGCTGCGGCTCGGCGAGTGGTACGTGGAGGAGCGCGAGGAGTCGCAACGCCTCGACGAGGCCCTCGCCGGCCTCGGCCAGGTCGGCACCGGCCGCCGCCACCCGGTCATCGCCGTCGGCTCGAACGCCTCCCCCGGCCAGGTCGCCCACAAGCTCACCCGGCTCGGCATCCCGGCGACCGTGCCGATGGTGCCGGTACGGGTGCGCGGCATCGGCGTCGGCTGCTCGGGGCACATCAGCCCCGCGGGGTACGTGGCCGGGACGCCGTACGTCGACCCGGACGCGGAGACGACGCTCGTCGTCACCTGGCTGGACTCCACGCAGCTGAAGGCGGTCGACGACACCGAGTTCCCGGACTACCGGCGGGCGATACTCCCCGGCGACGCCTTCGGGATGACGATGCCCTCCGGCGAGCGGCTCGGCGCCGCGTACATCTACTTCAGCGCGCACGGCGTGCTCGCCGACCCCGCGACCGGTGAGCCGCGCCCCGGCGGCGGCGACCAGTCCGCGCTGCTCGCCGCGCTGCTCGCCGACTCCGCCGCACTGCGCGAGCTGCTCGGACCCGACCCGGCGACCTGGGTGCGCCGCGCCGGAGCCGACCCCTCCCTGCGCGAGCAGGGCACGCTGCTCTTCGGCAAGGAGGGCTGGGTGCTGCCGCAGACCGACTTCCTCCCCTACGCCGACGAATCGGACGAGCTGCGGCTGTACGACGACCTGCCGCCGCTGGACGACTCGCTTCCGTATCGCGGCTGAGGAATCGGTTTCCGGCCCCCGGCGATTCCGTTTCCACGCTGACCAGGCAAGACGCGTACCTGCCAAGGGGGCGGCTTGACCTGCAGTGTTTTACTTTCTTTTGAGTGGAACCGTCAGCACACCGATATCCTCCTAACCCTTACGGGGGCGTGTGCCCCGACGTCCGAGACGTCCAGAACCTTTCGATGGGTGCGGAGCATGATCGAGGCAGTCGGCCTGACGAAGCGCTATGGCGCCAAGACAGCCGTGTACAACCTTTCCTTCCAGGTGAGGCCGGGTGCCGTCACCGGCTTCCTCGGGCCCAACGGCTCGGGCAAGTCGACGACGATGCGGATGATCCTCGGCCTCGACAACCCCAGCGCCGGGCAGGTGACGATCGGCGGCTTCCCCTACCGCAAGCTGCCGAACGCACCCCGCCAGGTCGGCGCGCTCCTCGACGCCAAGGCCGTGCACGGCGGCCGGCACGCCCGCAACCACCTCCTCTGCCTCGCCCAGCTGTCCGGCATCCCGGCCCGCCGCGTGGACGAGGTACTGGGCGTGGTGGGCCTCCAGGAGGTGGCCAGGAAGCGCTCCAAGGGCTTCTCGCTCGGCATGGGCCAGCGGCTCGGCATCGCGGCCGCGCTGCTCGGCGACCCGCAGGTGCTGCTCTTCGACGAGCCGGTCAACGGCCTCGACCCCGAGGGCATCCTCTGGGTCCGCAACCTGATGAAGTCGCTCGCGGCGGAAGGCCGCACCGTCTTCGTCTCCTCGCACCTGATGAGCGAGATGGCGCTGACCGCCGACCACCTGATCGTGATCGGCCGCGGCCAGCTGCTCGCCGATCAGAACATCAAGGACTTCATCTCGCACAACTCGGCCGACTTCGCCCGGGTCCGCACCCCGGACACGGAGCCGCAGCAGCGCGAGAAGCTGACGTCCGCGCTGACCGAGGCGGGCGGCCAGGTGCTGCCCGAGCAGGACGGCGCGCTGCGCGTGACGGGCCTGCGGCTGCCGCAGATCAGCGACCTCGCGCACTCCGCCGACGTACGCCTGTGGGAGCTGTCGCCACACCAGGCCTCGCTGGAGGAGGCGTACATGCGGATGACGCAGGGCGCCGTCGACTACCGCTCGACCATCGACCAGAAGGCGGGGCTCCAGCAGCAGCTGCCGCCGGGAGCGATGCCGCCGCCGCAGATGCAGATGCCGGTGCCGGGTCAGGGCCAGCCGGGCTGGTACGCACCGCCGCCGCCCCAGCACGGCGGGCAGCCCTTCGCGATGCCGCAGGGCCAGCCGCAGCCGGGACCGTACGGTGCACCGGGCCCGTACGGCGCTCCGGGCACCCCGGCGGCTCCTGGCGCCCCGGCCGCCAACCCGTACGCCCAGGCCGCGCCCCAGGCCCCCGCGGCACCGGCCGCCGCCCCCGACCTGACCAAGCCCGAGGACGCCCGATGAGCACGCCCCAGCCCCCGATGCAGCAGCAGGCAGCGCCCAACTGGCAGGCGGCGCCCGGCTCTTCGTACACCTCGCCGATCCCGGTCACGCGCACTCACCTGGGCCACGCGCTCGCCTCCGAGTGGACGAAGATCAAGTCGGTGCGCTCGACGATGTGGACGCTCGGTGTCTTCCTCGTCCTGGTCGTCGGCATCGGCTTCCTGGTCGCCGTCCAGACCACCGACGAGGACTTCGGCGACGTCCCGTACACGATCCCGGCCTTCTTCGGGCTGATCCTCGGGCAGATCTGCCTGATCACGCTGGGTGTGCTCGTGGTCTCGTCCGAGTACGGCACGGGCATGATCCGTACGACGTTCACCGCCTCGCCGCAGCGGCACCGGGTGCTCACCGCGAAGCTGATCATCTTCTTCGCGGTGGCGTTCGCCGTGTCGGCCTTCGCGATCGGCCTGGTCGGCCTGTTCACCTCGGGGATGCACAGCGGCGGCTCGGAGGTCTCCTGGGGCGGCACGGTGGTGATGGGCGCGCTGTACGTCTCGCTGCTCGGCACCCTCGCCCTCGCGGTGGGCTCGATGCTGCGTCACTCGGCGGGCGCGATCACCGCGATGCTCGGCATCGTGCTGGTGCCCGCGATCATGCCCGCGTTCCTGCTGATGTCCGAGAGCCTGCAGACGATCGGCAACAAGATGCTGGAGTACAACGCCCCCAACTCCCTCGCCAAGATCTTCCACCTGGACGACGAGAACGGCACGGGCGGCGCACAGCTCGGCCTGCTCGCCGCGGTGACGGCGGCGGCGATCGTCGGCGCGTTCGTACTGCTCGAGCGCCGGGACGTCTGACCGGAACGACCGACCGGGATGTGTGAAGTCGCCTAGAACCTGGGCGCGTTACGGGACCGCTGCACCCTTGAGGTGCGGCGGTCCTTCGCGTTCCAGCAGGACTTGTGCCAGTGGCGGCGTTCGTCGACACCCGAGTGCTCCGGCCAGGCCACCACGTGCGGGACGCCGGAGGGGATCATCTGGTCACAGCCGGGGCAGCGGTAGGTCTTGCCCTCGGAGCTCGCGCCCGCCACATGGCGCACGCTCCACTCCTCTCCCTGCCAGTTCTCCGTGGACTGAAAGCCGCCGTAGCGGCCGCCGTCCTCCGAGGACGCGCTCGGGCCGGACGAGCCGGCGTCCTTCGGACGGTTGCGACGCGGGGACACAGGACACCTCACGGAGCTATACAGGGAGCAGGGGCCGTAACCAGCCTACGCGGCACACACAGGGGTACGCGTACTCCACCAACCCCCACAGACCGCCCTCCCATCGGCTCATTTTGCAGACAATCCGCAAATCCCTCCGAGAGGCCGTGTCCTCGGCACGTGTCGGGCGGTTATGCCGGTGGGGGAGCTCCGAGACGGGGCCAAGGAAGCAGGAAGTGCAATGCACGTTGGAAGTTTTGTACTGGCCGCCCAGTTCCCGGGCCAGGGCCAGGGGGAGGCCCTGCACCGTGCGGTGCGGTCGGCCGAGGTCGCCGAGGAAGCCGGACTCGACTCGGTCTGGCTGGCCGAGCACCACTTCGTTCCGTACGGCACCTGCCCGTCGGCGGTCACCCTGGCGGCCCTGCTGCTCGGCCGTACGCGACGGATCCGGGTCGGCACCGCGGTGAGCGTGCTGCCCACCGTGCACCCCGTGGCGCTCGGCGAACAGGCGGCGCTGCTGCACGTGACGTCCGGCGGACGGTTCTCGCTGGGCGTGGGGCGTGGCGGCCCCTGGGTCGACCTGGAGGTCTTCGGCTCGGGTCTCGGGGCGTACGAGGAGGGGTTCCCGGAATCCCTCGATCTGCTGATGCGCTGGCTGCGCGAACCGTCCGTCGCCGGTACCGGAGAGCGGTTCGGCTTCCGTGAAGTCGCCGTGGTGCCCAGGCCGTCGGAGGCGCTGAGCTGTGCGCCGGGCCCCGAGGTGGTCGTCGCCTGTACCTCACCGGCGAGTGTGCGGCTCGCGGCCGAGCGCGGACTGCCGATGCTCCTCGGGATGCATGTGGGGGACGAAGAGAAGGCCGAAATGGTAGCCCTGTGGCGGCAGTACGCGCGTGTGGCGGGGCGCCCCGCGGACGAGATCTTCGCGGCGGCCCATGTGTCGGCGGGGGTCTGCCAGATCGCGGACCGCCGCACCGACGCCGTGGAGTCGCTCCTCAAGGCGATGCCGGGCTGGCTGAAGCAGGGACTTGACGCCCATGTGACGATCGACGGCCGCGCCCGCACGATGCGGGACCCGCTGGCGTACACCGAACTGCTCTGCGGGCTGCACCCGGTGGGGACTCCGCAGCTGTGCGCCGACCGGCTCGCGGCGACCTCGGAACGCACCGGCATCTCACGCTTCGCTCTGCTCGTGGAGGGCTCGGGGGATCTGGCGGCCACCGAGGAGAACGTACGACGCCTTGGCACCGAGGTGCTCCCCCAGCTCCGGTGACCGGCCCGGGCCCGGGTGCCAACGGGCCGGTTCCGCGGGGAGCTTGCCGCCCCAGTACAAAACACCTCCCGCGTACGGAGCGGCAAGCAGTGCGGCGTCACCGCCTCAGCAGTCCCGGAACTCCGGGGACTGGTTCAGCAGCTGACTGCGGACCGAGGTGAAGCGTGCCAGTGTGTCGTCCACTGAGGTGTCCAGCGGGAACACCGCCACCCGGTGGCAGTTCTGGAAGGCCAGTCGCACTCCGAAGTGCCGCTGCAGCGCACCGCGTATCGCGTCACTCGCGAGCGCACGCAGCAGCTGGCCACGTGCCTGCTCGTCCGGCGGGGGCGTCTGGTTGTCGGCGAAGTTGCCGCCGTCCACCTTCAGCTGGGCCACCAGCGAACTGATCATCTCCCATGCGTAGGGCAGGGAGGTCCGGACGCAGTCGACGAATTCAGCTTCATCGACCTCGCCTCGCTCGGCCTGTTCGAGTAGGGCCGGTGAGACGTCGAGCGACATGAGTTCTCCTCTCGCACCCCCAGACCTCGGGGGTTGCCGGACAGGGAAGGGAGTTCGCGATATCGAACACGCTGAGTACACGCATCGCGACCTCCTGTTTATACGGTAAGCAACGGACGGTGACGGCACCAGGAGAATGGGCACATAGCGAACTCCCACTAGGCACACAATCAGCCACTGCCGAACAGGCGTCTTCCAGGGCGAATCGCGTGGACCACTGCCCGTCGAGTAGCGTTGCGGACCATGCGTCTCGTCATTGCCCGTTGCTCCGTCGACTACGCGGGCCGGCTCACCGCCCATCTCCCGTCCGCCCCTCGCCTCATCCTCGTGAAGGCGGACGGCAGCGTCTCGATCCACGCGGACGACCGGGCCTACAAGCCCCTCAACTGGATGTCGCCGCCCTGCACCCTGAAGGAGGGTTCCGGGGACGAGGAGGGCGTCTGGACCGTCATCAACAAGGCGGGCGAGAAGCTCATCATCACGATGGAGGAGATCCTCCACGATTCCTCGCACGAACTCGGTGTGGACCCGGGCCTGATCAAGGACGGCGTGGAAGCACACCTTCAGGAACTCCTCGCGGACCGCATCGAAACGCTCGGCGACGGCTACTCGCTGATCCGCCGTGAGTACATGACGGCCATCGGGCCCGTCGACATCCTGTGCCGGGACGGCGAGGGCCAGACCGTCGCCATCGAGATCAAGCGGCGCGGTGAGATCGACGGCGTGGAGCAACTCACGCGCTATCTGGAGCTGTTGAACCGCGACCCGCACCTCGCGCCGGTCCGCGGCATCTTCGCCGCCCAGGAGATCAAGCCGCAGGCCCGCGTCCTCGCCACCGACCGCGGCATCGGCTGCACGGTCCTGGACTACAACGCGCTGCGCGGCATCGAGGACGACAAGCTGCGGCTGTTCTGACCGCGAGGCAGGCAACGTAGGAGGGCCGGGTCCGATGACGGACCCGGCCCTCTTTGCTTGCGTAGCCCTGGGGCTCAGATCACTGCGCCACTGGGCGATCCGGCCTCGCTGCTGCCCTCCGGGGCGCTGGTGAGGCTGCTCTCCGGGGCGCTGGAGGTGGTGCCGCTGGCGGAGTCCGTAGTGCTCGGCTCCGTCGAAGTGCTCGGCGAAACCGAAGGCGACGCCGAGGTCGGCGGCTCACTCGACGGCGGCTCACTCGACGGCGCCTCGCTCGACGGCGCGTCACTGGACGGCGGCTTGCTCGACGGCGACTTCGTAGGCGACTTGGACGGCGACGTAGACGGGCCGCTGGTGCCCTTCGTCCCGCTCGGATCGTCCGAAGGCCGCGCCGTCTCCGTAGGCGTCGGATCGTCCGAAGTCCCGTACGTCCCGTCAGGACCCGGATCCGTCGGCGTACTCACCGCTCCGGTGCCGGAGTCGCCGTCGCCCTTCTTCGCCTTGTCCGCGCCCAGGCTGTCGTCGTCGGTGCCCTGACTGGCCGACGGGTTGACGCCGACCTTCTCGGACGGCGGGTCGTTGCTGCCGTCCGAGGTCGCGCCGAGCGTCACCACGGTGCCGAGCACGGCGACGAGGAGCGCGCCCGCGCCCGCGGCCACCAGGTTGCGCTTGGTGCCGCTCACCAGACGGCTGGCGATGCCGGCGCGATGCGCGCCGGGGCCGGACTCGGCGCGGTGGGTGACCAACGTCGAGGGATCGCCGGACTGTTCGGCCAGGAAGGCGGCGGCCGGTACGCCACCCGGAGGCGACGCCGACTCCTCGTACCGGGATTCGGACACCTCCTCGCCGCCCGCCGTGCTGGCGCCTGCCACGAGGGTTCCGGAGCGGTCGGAGACCAGTGCGAGAGCGCGCCGCCCCGCGGTCGAGCCGCGCTTGTCGGCGAGGGCGCCACGCAGCCCGATGGAGGCCTCCAGCTCGGAGCGGGCCCGGTCCAGCTGGCCGCCGCAGAGCGCGAGGATGCCCAACTCGTGGTGGAAGTAGGCCTGTTCGCCCACCTCGCCGGAGAGCCGGGAGGCCTCGGCGCCAGCACGCAGCGCACGCTCCCAGGCGCTCCAGTGCATCCCTGCCGCGAACGCGGGCGCGGCCGTACGGGCCAGTTGTACGGCGGCGGTCTCCTCCTGCTCGTCGAGCGGTGGCGTGGTGAGCGGGACCAGGACGGTGAGCGCGGCGAGCAGGGCGTCGGCCTCGGCGCAGACCCGCTCCGGGGTCACCGAGGGATGTCCGGCCCACCAGGTGTAGTGCCGGGCGGCGGCGAACGACCGCTCCTCGGCTCCGTCCGCGTATCCGGCGGCCTCCAGCTGGGCCTGCACACCGGCCGCGAGCCGGTAGCGGGAGCCGACCGGGGAGACCAGCGCGCAGCCCGCCAGTTCGGCGAGTGCGGCGTCCGCGTGGGTGTCGCCGACGAGCGCGGGCAGATGCGCCTGGTGCGGCACCTCGCCGCCCAGTGCGATCGCGAACCGCAGGGTGGCGCGCGCCGACCCACTGAGCCGGGACGCGAGCAGCGAGGCGGGCGCGGCGCCCTCGGCGAGCGAGGGCAGCGGTACGTCGTGTTCGTCGCCGGCCGCGAAGGGCGCGTCCACCGGAGCGTCCTCGTAGTACCCGAACTCGTCGAAGGCGTTCGGGTCGGCGCGCAGCTGGTCGCGCTGCCGGAGCAGCGCCCCGGCCTGCATGAAGCGCAGCGGGAGGCCTTCGGACTCGAACCAGAGGTCGCCCGCCCAGTTCGACTCCTCCTCCGTCAGGACGCGTCCGACGGCCCGTTCCAGGAGTTCGAGGCCGCCGCTGCGGTCGAGGCCGCCGAGGAACACCTCTTCAAGGAGGGAGTCGGTGGTCGGCGCGGGGACGTCGGGCGTCGCGGCGATCACGAAAGCACACTCGGGGGTGGCGTCGAGCAGCTCGTCGAGCGCCGCGCCGCCGAACTCCACGTCGTCGAGGACGACGACCGCGCCGATCTCGTTGACGAGCCGGAGCAGTTCGTCCCGTTCCGGCCGGTAAAGGGGCGCTTCGTAGACGGCGGCGAGGAGCTCGTGCAGCAGGTCGTTCGCCGTACGCCGGTACCCGGAGAGGCGTACGACACCGTCGGGCGCGAGGTCCGCGCAGTCGTCGGCGACGGCGTCGAGCAGGCTGGTGCGGCCCGAGCCGGCGGGTCCGGTGAGCCGTACCGAGCGCCCGCGTGCGAGGAGGCGTACGAGCCGCTCGCGCTCCTCCTGGCGCTCCAGGAGCGGCAGCCGTGGCTGCGCCGGGCCGGGCGGGACGGGCGGCTGGGCGGCGCGGCTCAGCTCGGTGCGTTCCGCCGCGCCGTACTTCGTCGGCCGTGGTGGCCGCTCCCCCGGCGGGCAGGCCTCGATCTCGCTGCCGTCGACGGGGTTGACCGTGAGCAGGAAGTCGCCCGAGACGAGCTGGACCGTGCGGGCGAGCGCCGGTGTGTGCTGCCCGAAGTCGGTCGTGAGCGGGTCGCGCGGCGGGCGCGAGCGAGGCGCCTGGCCGTCGTCGTCATGGCCGTACTCTTCGGATCCCCGGTTGTTCGGGTCCATGTTCCAAGCCCCCCAAAAGCGTCGTGTGCCGAGCCCCTCCCGGCCTTGCCGCACACCGCGCTGTCGCTTCTGGTCCGGTGCCCGCTCCAGGGTTTCAGTCGGCGGGCAGCCGAACCCTAAACCTTCGCACAGTATCTACGAACAGCCGGGGTACCGCGCCGCCCGAGACGTCACAGCTTCGTGAGGATTGTGCGCGTGGGGCGTTTCGTACGCCGTTGCGCGCTCCTCCCCCTTGCCCTGCCACTCGCCCCGGTCAGACCCTTGCGCGGTCAGACCCGGGGCAGTGACTCCACGCCGATGCCGCCCTCGATCGCGAGGATCCGGTGCAGCCGGGTGGCCACCAGGAGGCGCTGCATCTGAGGCGGTACACCGCGCAGCACAAGCCGTCGGCCGCACCGCCCGGCGCGTCGGTGGGCCCCCATGATGACACCGAGTCCGGTGGCGTCCCAGGAGTCCAGCTCGGACAGGTCGAGCACCAGGTCGCCGGCTCCGTCGTCGACGGCCGAGTGCAGGACCGTGCGGGCGTCCGCCGCGCTGCGTACGTCGAGGCGGCCCCCGACGACCAGCTCGGCGTGGTCGCCCCTGATGTACATATGCGCTCCCCGAGAGTGCTTCTCGTACTCCGCGTCTGTCTGTGCCCCGTCTGACTGCCCGAGGGGCAGTGTGGTTGCTGCTTGTAAGCGAACCGATACCGAATTCACCTCAAGGGGTGATGCCCCAGAGGCACGTGCGGTTTCAGTGGTGTACGCAGACGGGTGGTACTTGATCTTCAGTGCTTGTAGAAGCCCTGCCCGCTCTTGCGCCCGATGTCACCGGCGTCAACCATCCGGCGCATCAGCTCGGGCGGCGCGAACTTCTCGTCCTGGGTCTCGGTGTAGATGTTGCTCGTGGCGTGCAGCAGGATGTCGACGCCCGTGAGGTCGGCGGTGGCCAGGGGTCCCATGGCGTGGCCGAAGCCCAGCTTGCAGGCGAGGTCGATGTCCTCGGCGCTGGCCACGCCCGACTCGTAGAGCTTCGTCGCCTCGACGACGAGCGCCGAAATGAGACGGGTCGTCACGAAGCCGGCCACGTCACGGTTGACGACGATGCAGGTCTTGCCGACGGACTCGGCGAACTCCCTTGCGGTGGCGAGGGTTTCGTCACTCGTCTTGTAGCCGCGGACCAGCTCGACGAGCTGCATCATCGGCACCGGCGAGAAGAAGTGGACGCCGACGACCCGCTCCGGGTGCGCGGTGGCCGCCGCGATCTTCGTGATCGGGATCGCGGAGGTGTTGGAGGCGAGCACGGTGTCGTCGCGGACGATGCCGTCGAGCGTCCGGAAGATCTCGTGCTTGACCTCCAGCTTCTCGAAGACGGCCTCGACGACGATGTCGGCGTCGGCGGCGGCGTCCAGATCGGTGGTGGCCGTGATGCGTGCCAGCGCCGCGTCGGCGTCCGCAGCTTCCAGCTTGCCCTTGCTCACGAACTTGTCGTACGAGGTCCTGATGCCGTCGATGCCACGCTTCAGCGCCTCGTCGGTGACATCGCGCAGGACGACGTCCCAGCCCGCCTGCGCGGAGACCTGGGCGATTCCGGACCCCATGAGTCCGGCTCCGATGACGGCGAGCTTCCGTGCCACTCCGACTCCCCTTAACACGCTGTTCAAGTTGCCTCTCCGGCGGACCCTAGCGCTCGTGAGGGCCTGTGTGACCGCTTAGTAATGCGCGTCACGTCTCAACAGACGGACATCACACCGGATGGCTCACCCAGCGTCCTCCGGCGCGCAGTTGAGTACCTTCCGACACGGTAGGTCCGTCATGTCGTCGGGGAGCCCGAGTACTTCGCGTGCCGCTTCGTCCGGATTGCGCCCGCCGTGACAGTCGGCACACGTGTCCGCCGGAAAGCCGGGGCGTAACTACGCTGGGCACATGGTCAATCTGACGCGCATCTACACCAGGACCGGCGACCAGGGCACCACCGCCCTCGGCGACATGAGCCGGGTCGCCAAGACCGACCTGCGGATCTCCGCATACGCGGACGCCAACGAGGCGAACGCGGTGATCGGGACGGCGCTCGCGCTCGGCGGGCTCGACGAGGAGGTCGGCACGGTCCTCACCCGCGTGCAGAACGACCTGTTCGACGTGGGCGCGGACCTGTCGACGCCCGTGGTCGAGGACCCGAAGTTCCCGCCCCTGCGAGTCGAGCAGTTCTACATCGACAAACTGGAGGCGGACTGCGACCGCTTCAACGAGCGGCTGGAGAAGCTCCGCTCCTTCATCCTGCCGGGCGGAACCCCGGGGGCGGCGCTGCTCCACCAGGCCTGCACCGTCGTACGCCGCGCGGAGCGCTCCACCTGGGCCGCCCTAGAGGTGCACGGCGAGGAGATGAACCCCCTCACCGCGACCTACCTCAACCGGCTATCGGACCTGCTGTTCATCCTTGCCCGGACGGCGAACAACGACATCGGGGACGTGCTCTGGGTCCCGGGCGGGGAGCGCTGACTCCGGCCGCTTCTTCGGCCAGACGACATACGTCAGCGCGATGATCCCGTGGATGCCGGCGGTCCTGAGCGAGATCCACTGGAAGGACCGCAGCGACGAGGTGTCGCCGTCGCCGACGTACCAGATCGCGGCCTGCAGCAGCGTGCACGCGACCGCCGCCATCAGGACCGTACGGAGCCACAGGCGTCCCTCGTGCCGGGCCCGCGCCATCCCGTAGCGCGGGGGCTTCGGCGGGCGCGGGGCCCCGGCCAGGCGGTGGGCGGCGTGGCCGTCGAGCCAGCGGATCGTGTAGTGGCCGTACGCCACCGTGAAGCCGATGTACAGCGCCGCCAGGCCGTGCTCCCAGCTCGGCTCGGCGCCGTTCCTCAGGTCGATCGCCGTCACGACGAAGAGGACCAGTTCGAGCACGGGCTCGCAGAGCAGCAGCACCACGCTCGTACGGCGCCGTTTCAGCAGGTAGCGGACGGCCAGGCCCGCGGCCAGCAGCACCCAGAAGCCGACTTCACAGGCGATGATCAGTGCGACGATCACGGTTCGCTCCTCTCGGTCACCCTTCCAGGCTCCCGGCCGCGCGGGCCCGGATCGTCGTCGCCAGTGACGAAGTGGCACTGCATCCTTCGATGTAGCAGCGGACCGTCCCCCGGCATCAGGCGCCGAGCACGTACGCCGTGTTGGATGGAGTCATGGCCGTACGACTCCCCCGCCCCCATCGAGACGACGTGCGGATCGCGCTCGGCGGCCTGCTCGGCGGGCTCCTTCTGTACGCCGTCGGCCTCGGCGTCCGGCCGGCGGACGAGCCGATCGTCCTGTGGCCGGACAGCCGCGCGCTGCTGGTGCCGCTCGTCGTGACGGCGGGCTGCGAGCTGCTGCGCCGGGCCATGCCGCGTACGGCCCTGCTGATCGGCACGGCCGCGGTGACCGCCGATCTCTTCACGCGCGGCAGCCTGGCCACCGTCCTGATGTTCACCGACCTCATGTACGCGGCGGTGCTGTACGGCCACGCGGCCTCCGCCCGGCGCATCCTCTGGATCACCGGGCTGATCACCGTGGCCGGCACGGTCGTACCCGTCGCGGTCCTGCGCGTTCCGGAGGCTCTGCTGATCGGGGTGGGCGTGGGCCTGGTGGCGCTGACGCCCGCGGCCACCGGCTGGATCGTCCGCAACCACCGCGACACGGCCGCCGCGGAACGCCTGCGGGCCGAACAGACCGCCCTGCTCGCGGAGATCGACCGCAGCCAGGCGGTCACCGCCGAACGGGCGCGCATGGCACGGGAGTTGCACGACATGGTCGCCAACCACCTGTCCGCGATCGCCATCCACTCCACAGCCGCGCTCTCGCTCGACGACCCGAAGACCTCGAAGGACGCCCTCGCCGTCATCCGCGAGAACAGCGTCGAGGGGCTCGCCGAGATGCGCCGGCTGATCGGGATCCTGCGTGACGAGAGCGGCGACCGGGAGCCCACCGCGGCACCCACCCTCGACGGCCTGGAGGCCCTGGTGGTGAGCGCCCGTACCAACGGGCTCGACGTCACACTCGACGCCGGCCACGAGGCCCGGCTCCCCGCCCCGGTCGAGCTGGCCGCCTACCGCATCGTCCAGGAGTCCCTGACCAACGCCCTCAAGCACGCCTCCCCCGGCCTTGTCACCGTCACCCTCGCCCAGCTCGACGGCTCCCTCACCGTGCGGGTGACCAGCCCGTACGGCGACCGGGACGGGCCGCGCGCACCCGGCTCCGGGGCCGGTCTGGTCGGGATGGAGGAACGGGTCGCCCTGCTGGACGGGACCTTCGAGGCGGGCCCCGAGGGCGCGGGCCTCGTCAAGGTCTGGACCGTGCGCGCCACCCTGCCGATCACCCACAGAACCCACAGAACCCCTGGAACCCAGGGAACCCACGGAGGAACCGAATGATCCGCGTGCTCGTCGCCGAGGACCAGTCCGCCGTACGCGCCGGACTCGTCCTCATCCTGCGCAGCGCGCCGGACATCGAGGTGGTCGGCGAGGCCGCGGACGGCGAACAGGCGGTAGCTCTCGCCCGTCAACTCCGGCCGGATCTGGTCCTGATGGACGTCCAGATGCCCCGGCTCGACGGAGTCTCCGCCACCCGCCAGGTCGTCGCCGAGCAACTCGCCGACGTGCTCGTCCTCACCACCTTCGACCTCGACGAGTACGTCTTCGGGGCGCTGCGCGCGGGCGCCTCCGGGTTCCTGCTGAAGAACACCGAGGCGCGCCAACTCCTGGAAGCCGTCCGCACGGTGGCAGGCGGCGAGGGGCTGATCGCGCCCGCGGTCACCCGTCGGCTGATCGCCGAGTTCGCCGCGCGGCCCGTACGGGATACAGGGCCCGGCCCGGCGGTCCTCGAAGCCCTCACCCGGCGCGAACGCGAGGTGCTCTCCTGCCTCGGCGAGGGGATGTCCAACGCGGAGATCGCGACCCGCCTCGACATGGCGGAGGCGACCGTGAAGACCCACGTCAGCCGCCTCCTGGCGAAGCTGGAGCTGCGCAGCCGGGTGCAAGCGGCGGTGCTGGCGCAGGAGTTGGGCGTGTAACAAGTAACAGCAAGCAACCCGCTCAGTGGTCTGGACCTATTGACCTATGGTCCAGACCTTTCTATCGTCCTGCGCATCTCATCAAATCCCCCGGAGGACCGCGGATGCGCTTCAGACACCGAGCCAGACAGAGAGCCGTGGCAGGACTCACCACCCTGCTGCTCCCGTTCGCCGCCATGGTCGGGCTCGCGAGCCCCGCGCAGGCAGCCACCAGCGCCACCGCCACGTACGCCAAGACCCAGGACTGGGGCACCGGCTTCGAAGGCAAGTGGACGGTCAAGAACACCGGGACCACGAGCATCAGTTCATGGACGGTCGAGTGGGACTTCCCCTCGGGTACCTCCGTGACCTCGGCCTGGGACGCGGACGTCACGTCCTCCGGCACCCACTGGACCGCCAAGAACAAGTCCTGGAACGGCACCCTCGCAGCCGGCGCCTCCGTCTCCTTCGGCTTCAACGGAGCCGGCACCGGCGCCCCCTCCAACTGCCTCCTCAACGGCGGCTCCTGTGACGGCGGCACCACACCGGTCCCGGGTGACGCGCTGCCCTCCGCGCCCGGCACCCCGACCGCGTCCGCCATCACCAACACCTCGGTGAACCTGTCCTGGGCCGCGGCCACCGACGACAAGGGCATCAAGAACTACGACGTCCTGCGCGACGGCGCCACGATCGCGACGGTCACGGGCACCTCGTACTCGAACACCGGCCTGACCGCCGGCACCACCTACTCGTACACGGTCAAGGCCCGTGACACCGCCGACCAGACCGGTCCGGTGAGCGGCGCGGTCTCCGTGACCACCACCGGCGGCACCACGACCCCGCCGACCGGCGGCAAGATCAACCTCGGGTACTTCACCGAGTGGGGCGTCTACGGCCGCAATTACCACGTCAAGAACCTGGACACCTCCGGTTCCGCGTCGAAGATCACGCACATCAACTACTCGTTCGGGAACGTCACGAACGGGCAGTGCAAGATGGACGACTCCTACGCCGCCATCGACAAGGCATACACCGCCGACCAGGCCGTCAGCGGCGTGGCCGACACCTGGGACCAGGCGCTGCGCGGCAACTTCAACCAGCTGCGCCAGCTGAAGGCCAAGTACCCGAACATCAAGGTGCTCTGGTCGTTCGGCGGCTGGACCTACTCGGGCGGCTTCGCCCAGGCCGCGGCCAACCCCACCGCCTTCGCCCAGTCCTGCAAGGCCCTGGTCGAGGACCCGCGCTGGGCCGATGTCTTCGACGGCATCGACATCGACTGGGAGTACCCCAACGCCTGCGGCCTGACCTGTGACACCTCCGGCTTCAGCTCCTTCAAGACGCTGACCTCGGCGCTGCGCACGGAGTTCGGCAGCAACTACCTGGTGACCGCGGCCATCACCGCCGACGGCTCCTCCGGCGGCAAGATCGACGCGGCCGACTACGGCGGCGCCGCCCAGTACCTCAACTGGTACAACGTGATGACGTACGACTACTTCGGCGCCTTCACCCCCGCAGGCCCGACGGCCCCGCACTCCCCGCTGACCTCGTACACCGGCATCCCGACGGCCGGCTTCAACTCGGCCGACGCGATCGCCAAGCTCAAGTCGAAGGGCGTGCCCTCCAACAAGCTGCTGCTCGGCATCGGCTTCTACGGCCGCGGCTGGACCGGCGTCACCCAGGCAACCCCTGGCGGCACGGCGACCGGCGCGGCACCCGGCACGTATGAGGCTGGCATCGAGGACTACAAGGTCCTCAAGACGTCCTGCCCGTCCACCGGCACCATCGCAGGCACGGCGTACGCGTACTGCGGCAACAACTGGTGGAGCTACGACACCCCGGCCACCATCGGCACGAAGATGGCCTGGGCCAACGCCCAGGGCCTGGGCGGCGCGTTCTTCTGGGAGTTCAGCGGTGACACCACGAACGGTGAACTCGTGACCGCCATCAAGAACGGTCTCGGCTAAGAAAGTTAAGAACTAAGCCACATTGACGCGCTGACCGGGCGGGGCTGCCTCAAGCCACGCGAGAAATCCGGTCAGCGCGTCTTCGCTCATCGCCAGTTCGAGACGCGTGCCCCTGTGCAGACAAGCGAGGATCATCGCGTCGGAGAGCAGTGCCATCTCCTCCTCGCCCTCCGGGGCGCGGCGGCCGGCCACCTCGATCGCCGAGCGTTCCAGGACGCGGCGCGGGCGGGGGGCGTAGGAGAAGACGCGGTACCACTCGATGCGGTCGCCGTTGTAGCGGGCGACGCCGTAGCCCCAGCCTTTGCCGTTGGTGTCGGCCTTCTCGGGCACGTCCCAGCGCAGGCTGCAGTCGAAGGTGCCGCCGGAGCGCTGGATCAGCCGGCGGCGGAGGCCGAAGACGAACAGGCCGAGCACCACGAGCGCCACTACCAAACCGCACACAGTCAGAGCGAGGACCATCGACACCGACCTCCTCGTCTCCTAGGTAAAGCAGGTAATGAAACGGAAAAAAGCACCGGCATCGCCTCAGCCGCGACCCGGTCCGGAGCAAGCTCCGGTCCTGGCCGCGGCTGAGTCACTTCCTGTCGCGCGCTGGTTTCAGTGCGTCGACACCGCTCGCAGACGGACGTCCGCGCGACGCTCGGCGGAGGCATCGCCCTCCGCCTTCGCGCGCTCGAGCTCCCGCTCCGCACGCTGGACGTCGATCTCGTCCGACAGCTCGGCGATCTCGGCCAGCAGCGACAGCTTGTTGTCCGCGAACGAGATGAAACCGCCGTGCACCGCGGCGACGACCGTTCCACCATCACTCGTACGGATGGTCACCGGGCCCGACTCCAGCACACCGAGCAGCGGCTGGTGACCGGGCATGACGCCGATGTCGCCGGACGTGGTACGCGCGACGACCAGGGTGGCCTCGCCGGACCAGACACTGCGGTCCGCGGCGACGAGCTCGACATGCAGCTCAGCAGCCAAGGTGGGCTCCTCGGGTCACCACCCGGTCGTTGCCGCCGGGTGTTGGGTCAAAGTCTAGTAGGCGTACGGGAGGGGACGGGACGCACCCCGCGAGGTGCGACCCCGCCCCCTCACCAAGAAGCAGTACTCGGTTAGGAGACCGTTCAGGAGACGCCGAGCTCCTTGGCGTTCTTCTTGAGGTCCTCAATGCCACCGCAGAGGAAGAACGCCTGCTCCGGGAAGTGGTCGTACTCGCCGTCGATGATCGCGTTGAAGGCCACGATCGACTCGTCCAGCGGGACGTCCGAACCGTCGACGCCGGTGAACTGCTTGGCGACGTGGGTGTTCTGGGACAGGAAGCGCTCCACGCGACGGGCACGGTGGACGGTGAGCTTGTCCTCTTCGCCCAGCTCGTCGATACCGAGGATCGCGATGATGTCCTGCAGGTCCTTGTACTTCTGAAGAACCGACTTGACGCGCATCGCGGCCGCGTAGTGGTCCGCCGCGATGTAGCGGGGGTCCAGGATGCGGGACGTGGAGTCCAGCGGGTCCACGGCCGGGTAGATGCCCTTCTCGGAGATCGGACGGGAGAGAACCGTCGTCGCGTCGAGGTGGGCGAAGGTGGTGGCCGGGGCCGGGTCGGTCAGGTCGTCCGCGGGGACGTAGATCGCCTGCATCGAGGTGATCGAGTGACCACGGGTCGAGGTGATGCGCTCCTGGAGGAGACCCATCTCGTCGGCCAGGTTCGGCTGGTAACCCACCGCGGAGGGCATACGGCCGAGCAGGGTCGAGACCTCGGAACCGGCCTGCGTGAAGCGGAAGATGTTGTCGATGAAGAACAGCACGTCCTGCTTCTGCACATCGCGGAAGTACTCCGCCATGGTCAGACCGGCAAGGGCCACGCGGAGACGGGTGCCCGGGGGCTCGTCCATCTGACCGAAGACAAGCGCCGTCTTGTCGATGACGCCGGACTCGGACATCTCCTCGATGAGGTCGTTGCCCTCACGGGTACGCTCGCCGACACCGGCGAACACGGAGACACCGTCGTGGTTGTTGGCGACGCGGTAGATCATCTCCTGGATGAGCACCGTCTTGCCGACGCCGGCACCGCCGAACAGGCCGATCTTTCCACCCTTGACGTACGGGGTGAGAAGGTCGATGACCTTGACGCCGGTCTCGAACATCTCGGTCTTCGACTCGAGCTCGTCGAAGCGCGGGGCCTTGCGGTGGATGGTCCAGCGCTCGCCCGTGTACTTCTCGTCGGAGTTCAGCACCTCACCGAGGGTGTTGAACACCTTGCCCTTGGTGAAGTCACCGACCGGGACGGAGATGCCCGTGCCGGTGTCGGTGACCGCGGCCTGGCGGACCAGACCGTCGGTGGGCTGCATGGAGATCGTGCGGACCAGGCCGTCACCCAGGTGCTGGGCGACCTCCAGGGTCAGCGTCTTCTTCTCGCCGTCCTTGGCCGGGTCGGCCACCTCGACGTGAAGGGCGTTGTAAATTTCCGGCATCGCGTCGACGGGGAACTCCACGTCGACGACCGGGCCGATGACCCGGGCGACGCGGCCCGTGGCAACGGCCGTCTCAACTGTCGTCGTCATTACTTGTCACTCCCCGCGGTCGCGTCGGCCAGGGCTGCGGAGCCACCGACGATCTCGCTGATTTCCTGGGTGATTTCGGCCTGGCGGGCCGCGTTGGCAAGACGGGAGAGCATGGTGATCAGGTCTCCCGCGTTGTCGGTCGCCGACTTCATCGCGCGGCGCGTGGCGGCGTGCTTGGAAGCAGCCGACTGGAGCAGCGCGTTGTAGATACGGCTCTCGACGTACCGCGGCAGCAGGGCGTCAAGGACGTCCTCCGCCGACGGCTCGAACTCGTACAGCGGAAGGATCTCGCCCTTGGGCGCCTCCTCCGCAACCTCTTCGAGGCGCAGCGGCAGCAGACGGCCGTCCACCGCGTTCTGCGTCATCATCGAGACGAACTCGGTGTAGACGATGTGGAGTTCGTCCACGCCGCCCTCGGCCGTGTCCTTCTCGATGGCCTCGATCAGCGGACCCGCGACCTTCTTCGCGTCCGCGTAGGTGGGCTCGTCGGTGAAGCCCGACCACGATTCCACGACCTTGCGCTCGCGGAAGTTGTAGTGGGCCAGACCGCGGCGGCCGACGATGTACGTGTCGACCTCCTTGCCCTCCGCCTCAAGGCGTGCCGTCAGCCTCTCGGCCGCCTTGATGGCGTTGGAGTTGAAGGCGCCGGCCAGTCCGCGGTCGCTCGAGAGGAGCAGTACCGCGGAACGGGTCGGCGTCTCCACCTCCGTGGTCAGCGGGTGCTTGGTGTTCGAGCCGGTGCCGACCGCCGTGACCGCGCGGGTGAGCTCGGTCGCGTACGGCGCGGAGGCCGCCACCTTGCGCTGCGCCTTGACGACACGCGAGGCGGCGATCATCTCCATCGCCTTGGTGATCTTCTTGGTCGCGGTGACGGACTTGATACGACGCTTGTAGACCCGGAGCTGGGCTCCCATGAGTCAGGTCCCTTCCGTCGTCACTTGGCCGCGGCGGCCGGAGCGTCTTCGCCGAGAAGCTTGCCGTCCGAGGTCTCGAACTGCTTCTTGAAGTCCGCGATGGCGTCGGCGATGGCCGTGAGGGTGTCGTCCGACATCTTCGCGCCCTCCTTGATGGAGGTCATGAGGCCCTGCTCCTTGCGGTGCAGGTACTCAAGCAGCTCCGTCTCGAAGCGACGGATGTCGGCGACCGGGACCTCGTCCATCTTGCCGGTGGTGGCCGCCCAGACGGAGACGACCTGGTCCTCGGTGGCCATCGGCTGGTACTGAGGCTGCTTGAGCAGCTCGACCAGTCGCTGACCGCGCTCCAGCTGCGCCTTCGACGCGGCGTCCAGGTCGGAACCGAAGGCGGCGAACGCCTCCAGCTCGCGGTACTGGGCGAGGTCGAGGCGGAGTCGGCCGGACACCTGGCGCATCGCCTTGTGCTGGGCGGAGCCACCGACGCGGGAGACCGAGATACCGACGTTCAGGGCCGGACGCTGACCGGCGTTGAACAGGTCGGACTCCAGGAAGCACTGGCCGTCGGTGATGGAGATGACGTTGGTCGGGATGAACGCCGACACGTCGTTCGCCTTGGTCTCGACGATCGGCAGACCCGTCATCGAACCGGCGCCCATGTCGTCGGAGAGCTTCGCGCAGCGCTCAAGCAGACGGGAGTGCAGGTAGAAGACGTCACCGGGGTAGGCCTCGCGCCCCGGCGGACGGCGCAGCAGCAGGGACACGGCGCGGTAGGCGTCGGCCTGCTTCGAGAGGTCGTCGAAGATGATGAGGACGTGCTTGCCCTCGTACATCCACTGCTGGCCGATGGCCGAACCGGTGTACGGCGCAAGGTACTTGAAGCCGGCCGGGTCGGACGCCGGGGCGGCGACGATGGTCGTGTACTCCAGCGCGCCGGCCTCTTCGAGGGCGCCACGCACGGAGGCGATGGTCGAACCCTTCTGACCGATGGCGACGTAGATGCAGCGGACCTGCTTCTTGGTGTCGCCCGAGCGCCAGTTGTCGCGCTGGTTGATGATCGTGTCGACGGCCAGCGCGGTCTTGCCGGTCTGACGGTCACCGATGACCAGCTGACGCTGGCCGCGGCCGATCGGGGTCATCGCGTCGACGGCCTTGTAGCCCGTCTCCATCGGCTCGTGCACCGACTTGCGGACCATGACGCCCGGGGCCTGCAGCTCGAGGGCGCGGCGTCCGGTGGTCTCGATCTCGCCGAGGCCGTCGATCGGGTTGCCGAGCGGGTCGACGACGCGGCCGAGGTAACCCTCGCCCACGGCGACGGAGAGCACCTCACCGGTGCGCTGCACCGGCTGGCCCTCCTCGATACCGCTGAACTCGCCGAGGACGACCGCACCGATCTCGCGCTCTTCCAGGTTCAGCGCGAGACCGAGGGTTCCGTCCTCGAACTTCAGCAGTTCGTTCGCCATCGCCGAGGGGAGACCCTCGATCTTGGCAATACCGTCGCCGGCGACGGTGACCGTACCGACCTCCTCGCGCGAGGCCGCGTCCGGCTGGTACGACTGGACAAAGTTCTCCAGCGCGTCCCGGATCTCCTCCGGCCGGATCGTGAGCTCCGCCATCTGGGTTCCCTGCTCTCCTTGTTGGGCCCGAAGTTTCACTTGGGGGGATGGGGACTCCCCCCTGTAAAGAGGTGAATCCTCTGCACGGCCCAACGAGGGCCGTAGGTGCGTACTACGTATGAAGTTGGGGTCAGCCGGCCATGCGGCGGCTGGCGTCCGAGAGACGGTCCGCGATGGAGCCGTTGATCAGCTCGTCGCCGACCTGCACCTGGACTCCGCCGAGGACCTCGGGGTCCACGTCGAGGTTGAGGTGCATCTGACGGCCGTAGAGCTTGGCCAGCGCGGCGCCGAGGCGCTGCTTCTGTCCGTCACTCAGCGGAACCGCGGAGGTGACGACGGCGACCATGCGGTCACGACGCTCGGCGGCGAGCTTGGACAGGGACTCGAGTCCCGCTTCCAGGCTACGTCCACGCGGCGCGGTCACAAGGCGCGTCACCAGACGCTCGGTCGTCGCGTCGGCCCGGCCGCCGAGCAGGCTGCGCAGCAGCTCGCTCTTGGCCGCGGTCGTCGCGGCGCGGTCGGTCAGCGCGGCGCGCAGCCCGGTGCTGGAAGAGACGATCCGGCCGAACCGGAACAGCTCGTCCTCGACGTCGTCGAGCTTGCCGCCCTGCTGCGCCGCCGTGAGGTCGGCGATGGAGGCCAGCTCTTCGAGAGCGTCCACGAGGTCGCGCGACTGCGACCAGCGCGAGCGCACCAGGCCGGCCACCAGATCGGCGGTCGTCCCGCTGACCTGGCTGCCGAGCAGGCGCTCGGCCAGTTCGGCCTTGGCCTCGCCGGTCTGCGACGGGTCGGTCAGGACCCGGCGCAGCGACACCTCGCGGTGGAGCAGCGCGGTGACCGCGGCCAGCTCGTCGCCGAGCTGCGCCGCGTCGACGGACGTGTTGTCCGTCAGCGCGTCGAGACGCTCACGTGCGGCTGCGGTTGCCTCGCGGCTCGCTCCGTGCGCTGTCATCGAGCCGCCTCGGCCTTCTCCTCAAGCTCATCGAGGAAGCGGTCGATGGTGCGGCTCTGCCGGGCGTTGTCCTCAAGGGACTCGCCGACGAGCTTGCCGGCCAGGTCGGTGGCCAGCTGGCCGACGTCCTGACGCAGCGCCTGAGCCGCGGCCTTGCGGTCCGCCTCGATCTGCGTGTGACCGGCGGCGATGATTTCCTCACGCTGCCGCTGGCCTTCCGCGCGCATCTCGGCGATGAGCGTGGCGCCCTGCTCCTGCGCCTCCTGGCGCAGCCGCGCGGCTTCGTGACGGGCCTCGTCGAGCTGAGACTTGTACTGCTCGAGGACGCTCTGGGCCTCGGTCTGAGCGGCCTCGGCCTTTTCGATACCGCCCTCGATGGCCTCGCGACGCTGCTCCAGAACCTTGTTGATGTTCGGGAGAAGCTTCTTGGCGAGGAAGCCGAAGACGATGACGAAGGCGATCAGGCCGATGACGAGCTCGGGGATCGGCGGAATGAGGGGGTTTTCAAGCTCCTCAGCCGCGATATTGAGCATCTGGCTCATATCAGTGCCTTTCGTCTAGTGGGCTGTCGTGGATCCGCGGATCACACGCCATAGACGAACGGCATGACCAGACCGATGAGCGCGAGCGCCTCACAGAAGGCGAAGCCGAGGATCTGGTTGGCGCGGATCAGGCCGGCAGCCTCGGGCTGACGGGCGAGGGCCTGGGTGCCGTTACCGAAGATGATGCCGACGCCGACGCCAGGACCGATGGCGGCGAGGCCGTAGCCGATGGAGCCGAGGGAGCCGGAGACGGCGGCGAGGGTCTCAGTGGCAGCCATGCTGATTCTTCCTTCTCTGTACGGACCGGCGGAGGTTGGCCACCGGACGCTTAGGGGGTTTTACAGGGGGTTGCTCAGTGGTGCTCGGCGAGCGCGCCCTGGATGAAGGTGCAGGTCAGAAGCACGAAGACGTAAGCCTGCAGGGCCTGGATGAACAGCTCGAACGCCGTCATGACGATCACCATGATGAACGAGACGCCGGCGTAGGCGATCCCGATGCCGTTGAGCAGGTACCAGCTGGCGATCGTGAACAGCAGCAGCAGGGTGTGGCCCGCGAACATGTTCGCGAAGAGTCGCACCGCGTGCGTGAACGGCCGGACGATCAGGTTCGAGAGCAGCTCGATACCCATGGCCAGCGGGAGAACCGGGCCCAGCGACTTGTCGTAGCCGGAGAAGTTCTTGAACGCGCCGACGAATCCGTGCCTCTTGAAGGTCAGTGAGACCCACAGGATGTACACGATCCCGGCGAGGACCGCGGGGTACGAGATGATCGCGGTGACGGGGAACTGGGCGATCGGAATGATCGACCAGAGGTTCATCATCCAGATGAAGAAGAACAGCGAGACGACCAGCGGTACGTACTTCTCGCCTTCCTTCTTGCCGATCGTCTCGTAGACGACACCGCGGCGGACGAAGTCATATCCGGCCTCGGCAACCATCTGCAGCTTGCCCGGGACGACCTTCGGCTTACGGAAGGCGGCCCAGAAGAAACCGATGATGATGACGGAGCCGAGCAGCGCCAGGAGCATCGTCTTGTTGAAATAGACGCTGCTGTCCGCGTCGCCCACGAGGGGCTCGAACAGGAACGAGTGCAGGCCAGGAGCGGGGAAGCCACAGCCGTCGAAGATGTGGCAGTCGGTCTCAAAGGCGAGCACCTGCGTCGGGTCAGCACTCACCGCGGGCTCCTTCAGCGTGGCGCATAGGTACGGCAACCTCGTTGTGTCGGCGCGGCGCGCAGCCGCGGTTCGGCACTGGACTGGTGTTACGGATGTGGGGGCGGCTGTGGGGCATCAAGCCTCGCGTTTGAGCAGGCGTCAGCTCAGATGCCCGCGCCCGCGATGCCGCAGTTGGCACCGGACGATAGCAGGGGTTCCTACGCTCGCTTATCCCGGCCCTACCCCTCACGACGAGTGCCCCGTCTTTTCGGGCTTGTCGCCCTTCGAAGACTCGGGTTCGACGTAGAGGATCTTGGCCTTCATCTGGGCACGCGCCTGTGCGCCGATCCACGCGAGGGTGGCGGCGACGAGCGAGATCGCGAAGGCCTTGGGGTTGAACAACGTCGTGTTCTTGAACGCGGCGACAAAGATGAACAGCAGAAGAATCTGTGCCGTGTAGAGCATCAGACCCATCGCCTGGAACAAGTGCGGAAGCGATTTGGCAGTGCGCTGCAGAACGTAGAGCCCGATGCCCATGAAGAGGATCACGACCAGCGTCGCGACGATCGCCCCGATCGCTCCCTTGCCACCGGCGACCACACCACTGACGACGGCGGCAATCGCGCCGACGGCAGCTGTGGGCACAGCGGCCTGAAGGAGAATCCGGACGTCATTGGACGGCATGGCGGCAACTCCGCTTGCTAAGGGGGGCAGGGTGTCGTCATGGACGAGCGTAATCCCGGGCTGAGAGAGAACCTCACGCCAAGGGACCGTCTCTCTAGGGTCCTTCGGCTCCGTCCCGGGTTCTCGTGAACCGTATCACAAACTATTTGATGAGGTCTTTACCTGGTTGGTGTGCTCGCTGTCACACATGAGAGTGAAGGTGCGCGTCTGTGCATTCTGAGCGTCAAGTTGTCTGGTATTGGGACGGTTTGCCGACGCGCGAGGACTCATGCCTCTTGCAAGATTCTTACTTTGCCGTCAGCGCGACGACCCGGCTTTACCCCGATCCAGGAAGCGCGAACGGGCGCCAATTGCCGTCGCCCCGTTGACTCCTGAGACACCTGAGACTCCTGCCACAGCCGGGGTGCGGTGCTCCCGGGCACCGTCCTCCTCCGCGGGAGCCGCCGTTTCATGCACGACGGCCGACGCGGCTTCCGCTGCCGCTGCGTCAGACAGGGCGGCGGTGGCCTTCCTGCGGCGGTAGCGCGGCGGCACGAAGTTCTCGGCCCAGCGCGGGGCACGCGGGGTGAAGCGCGGCAGCAGGAGCAGGACGAGACCGACCGCGCTGAGCCCCATGATGCCGAGCACACTCCACATGGCACCCGAGTTGACCGAGTACGCGAGGGCGCCGAAGGAGATCAGCGCCGACCAGAAGTACATGATCATGACCGCGCGGCTGTGCGAGTGCCCGACCTCCAGGAGGCGGTGGTGCAGGTGCCCGCGGTCGGCGGCGAACGGGGACTGTCCGCGCCAGGTGCGCCGCACGATGGCGAGCACCAGGTCGGCGGCCGGGATCGCGATGATCGTCAGCGGCAGCAGCAGCGGGATGAACACGGGCACCGTCTGGTGCACGGTGTTCCGCTCGGAACCGGAGAACAGGTTCATCACGTCGGGGTCGATCTGCCCGGTGATGGAGATGGCGCCGCCGGCGAGCACGAGGCCGATGAGCATCGAGCCGGAGTCGCCCATGAAGATCCGCGCGGGGTGCATGTTGTGCGGCAGGAAGCCCAGGCACATGCCCATCAGGATCGCCGCGAAGAGCGTCGCCGGGGCCGCGGCCTCGATGCCGTAGCTGTACCAGATGCGGTACGCGTACAGGAAGAACGCGGCGGACGCGATGCACACCACACCGGCGGCGAGACCGTCGAGGCCGTCCACGAAGTTGACCGCGTTGATGGTGATGACGACGAGCGCGACGGTGAGCAGGGTGCCCTGCCACTGGGTGAGCGCGACGAGGCCGACACCCGGGATGGGCAGCCACAGGATCGTCAGACCCTGCATGACCATCACGCCGGCCGCGATCATCTGGCCGCCCAGCTTGATCAGGGCGTCGATCTCGAACTTGTCGTCCAGGACACCGATCAGCCAGATCAGGGCGGCCCCGGAGAGCAGGGCCCGCGGCTCGTTGGAGTTCGCGAAGACGTCGCTGAGGTTCTCCAGGTGGTCGGCGACCAGCAGGCCCGCGCACAGCCCGAAGAACATCGCGATGCCGCCGAGCCGCGGAGTGGGTTCCCGGTGCACGTCGCGCGCACGGATTTCCGGCATGGCTCCGGCCACGATCGCGAACTTCCGCACCGGCCCTGTCAGCAGATACGTCACCGCGGCCGTCACACAGAGCGTCAGCAGGTATTCACGCACGGGCTTCCCCACAGGTCTCGCTGGCCATCTGAGCCCCACACCTTAGCGATGCACGCATATGGTTGGGGACTTCCGGGTAGCGACGATGGTTGCACGAGTGGCTGTGCACGAAGTCCCGCCTACCCCTCATCAGCCGGGATACGGCGGAAATCCACTGGTCAGCTCCTTGACTTCTTCACGGGCCTTCCTGCCGTCCACCTCGTCCCGCAGCACACCCGCGAAGAGTACGGCGACCCGCGCCATCTCCGCCTCGCCCATACCCTGCGTGGTCAGCGCCGCCGTGCCCAGGCGCAGTCCCCGTGCGTCCCCGGCCGTGACATTAGCGGCTCCGCCGCGTGGCAGCGCACAGGTGTCGAGGACCATTCCGGCGGCGGCGAGACGTCCGCGGGCGGTGCGGCCGTCGACGCCGAGGGGTGCGGTGTCCGCGGTGAGCAGGTGGGTGTCGGTACCGCCGGTGGTGATCGCGAGCCCTTCCGCGTCCAGTACCTCGGCGAGCACCCGTGCGTTGGCGACCACCCGATGGGCGTACGCCGTGAAGGCCGGGGTCGCCGCCTCGCCGAACGCGACGGCCTTGGCGGCGATCGTGTGCATCTGAGCGCCGCCCTGGGTGAACGGGAACACCGCCCGGTCGACCCGCTCGGCCAGCTCGCCGCCGCACAGGATCATTCCGCCGCGCGGGCCGCGCAGCACCTTGTGCGTGGTGGCGCAGACCACATCGGCGTACGGCACCGGATTGGGCGCCGCTCCCCCGGCGACGAGCCCGATGGGGTGGGCGGCGTCGGCGATGAGGTAGGCGCCGACCTCGTCGGCGATGTCCCTGAACAACGCGTAGTCGATGTGCCGGGGATACGAGATGGAGCCGCAGACGATGGCCTTCGGGCGGTGCGTACGGGCCAGCGCGCGCACCTGCTCGTAGTCGATGAGCCCGGTCTCCGCCTCGACGCCGTACCCGACGAAGTCGAACCACTTCCCCGAGAAGTTCGCGGGCGATCCGTGCGTGAGGTGACCGCCGAAGGGCAGCCCCATCGCGAGCACGGTGTCACCGGGTCGCAGGAGTGCGGCGTACGCGGCGAGGACCGCCGAACTCCCCGAGTGGGACTGCACGTTGGCGTGCTCGGCGCCGAAGAGCGCCTTCGCCCGGTCCACCGCGACCCGCTCGGCGACGTCCACGATCTCGCAGCCGCCGTGATGGCGGGCACCGGGATATCCCTCGGCGTACTTGTTCGCCAGCGGCGACCCGAGCGCGGCCAGCACCGCCGGCGAGGTGAAGTTCTCGGCCGCGATCAACTGCAACGTCGTCGACTGTCGCTCCAGCTCCCCGATCAGGATCTCGGCGAGCTCCGGGTCCTGCCGACGCAGAACATCCGCTTCCAGCGTTTGTGTGACCGGCATGATGGACTCCGGACCTCGGCGTGGGGGTGCGTAAGTCCAATGTAGAACCGGGACCGGTGGGTCGCCCGGTGTTACGTCCGTGTAGGTACACCCGTCAGCGCCGTCACCACCGGATCCAGCGCCTCATTGATCTCGTCCCCGATCGACCGGAAGAACGGCAGCGGCGCCCCGTAGGGGTCGAACACCTCGTCCGCCTCCGCGGTGGGCGCCAGGAGCCACCCGCGTAGAGCCGCGGCAGCCCGCACCAGGGCGCGTGCGCGCTCGACCACTCCCTCCTCCAGGGGCGGGAGTGTGGTCGGGTCTATGGCCCGGACGAGGCGGGTGAACTCCTTCAGGGTGAAGGTGCGCAGGCCCGCCGAGTGGCCCATGGAGATGACCTGGGCGCGGTGGTCGCGGGTGGCGGTGAGGACCAGGTCGGCGCGGATGACGTGGTCGTCGAGGAGTTCGCGGCCCACGAAGCCGGAGGGGTCCGCGCCGTAGTCGGTGAGGACCGTGGCCGCGTTGGTCTCCATGGGCGCGCCCTCGTGCCCCCAGGTGCCCGCGCTCTCCACGATCAGGCCGCCCCACAGGGGGTCGCCGAGCCGGTCCGCGAGGGCATGCCGGGTCAGCCGCTCGGTGATCGGCGAGCGGCACACATTGCCGGTGCTGACGTGGAGGATGCGGAAGGACCCCCTGGGAGAACCGTTGGCCCCCGTGATCCCCGTGCCTATGCCACGCCCCGCGTCAGGGGCTGTCAATTCGCCACCTCGAGGTCGGGTACGACCTTCCGGAGCTCCTCGGCCGACAGTGCCCCCTCGCGCAGCAGCACGGGTACCTTGCCGGTCACGTCGACGATCGAGGAGGGGACGATGCCGGGGGTCGGGCCGCCGTCCAGGTAGACGGAGATGGAGTCGCCGAGCATCTCCTGCGCGGCGTCACAGTCCTCCGGCGAGGGGTGGCCCGTGAGGTTGGCGGAGGAGACGGCCATCGGGCCGACCTCGGTGAGCAGTTCGATGGCGACCGGGTGCAGCGGCATGCGCACGGCGACGGTGCCACGGGTGTCCCCCAGGTCCCACTGGAGGGACGGCTGGTGCTTGGCGACGAGGGTGAGCGCCCCCGGCCAGAACGCGTCGACCAGTTCCCAGGCCATCTCGGAGAAGTCCGTGACCAGGCCGTGCAGGGTGTTCGGGGAGCCGATGAGAACGGGGGTGGGCATGTTGCGGCCCCGGCCCTTGGCGTCCAGGAGATCGGCGACCGCCTCCGAGGAGAACGCGTCGGCGCCCACGCCGTACACCGTGTCCGTCGGGAGGACGACCAGCTCGCCACGGCGGACGGCGGACGCGGCTTCACGCAGACCGGTGGAGCGGTCGGTCGCGTCGTTGGTGTCGTATCGCCGTGCCATTTAGCGGGCCTCCTCGTACACGTACTGCTGCCTGGGGAACTCGATGCGCGCGCTCACGGCATCGCCTTGCGGGCGGTCGCGAACCGCGGCCGGTTGTTGAGGTCCGGGTGGTCGGCCGCGTCGGCCCAGCCCCGCTCCTCGGTGAAGATCCACGGCACCTGCCCGCCCTGGGTGTCGGCGTGCTCGACGACGACGACGCCACCGGGGCGCAGCAGACGGTGTGCGGTGCGCTCGATGCCTCGGATGAGGTCGAGTCCGTCCTCCCCGGAGAACAGGGCGAGTTCGGGATCGTAGTCCCGCGCCTCCGGCTGGACGTACTCCCACTCCGTCAGCGGGATGTACGGCGGGTTGGAGACGACCAGGTCGACATGGCCGTCGAGGTCCGGGAAGGCCTCCAGGGCGTCTCCCTGGCGCAGGTCGACCCTGGACCCCTCGACGTTCTTGCGCGTCCACTGGAGGGCGTCCTCGGACAGCTCCACGGCGTGCACACGGGAGCGCGGGACCTCCTGCGCGAGGGCGAGCGCGATGGCGCCGGAACCCGTGCAGAGGTCGACGATCAGGGGCTCCACGACGTCCATGGCGCGTACGGCGTCTATGGCCCAGCCGACGACGGACTCGGTCTCCGGGCGGGGCACGAACACGCCGGGCCCCACCTGGAGTTCGAGATACCGGAAGTACGCGCGCCCGGTGATGTGCTGGAGCGGCTCGCGGGCCTCGCGGCGCGCGGTCACCTCCCAGTAGCGGGCGTCGAAGTCGGTGTCCTTGACCGTGTGCAGCTCGCCCCGCTTCACGCCGTGCACGAAGGCGGCGAGCTCTTCCGCGTCATTGCGCGGCGAGGGCACGCCGGCGTCGGCCAGCCGCTGGGTGGCCTGGGCCACTTCCGCGAGCAGCAGGTTCACGCTGGTCCTCCGGGCTGGGCTGTTGTCGTGAAGGTCGGTGGGGCTCTACACAGCTGGTTCGACTTACGCGGCGGCGAGCTTCGCGGCCGAGTCCGCGTCGACGCAGGCCTGGATCATCGCGTCCAGGTCCCCGTCGAGGACCTGGTCCAAGTTGTACGCCTTGAAGCCGACCCGGTGGTCCGAGATGCGATTCTCCGGGAAGTTGTACGTACGGATCTTCTCGGAGCGGTCGACGGTGCGGACCTGGCTGCGGCGGACGTCCGCGGCCTCCCGTTCCGCTTCCTCCTGCGCCGCCGCGAGGAGCCTGGAGCGCAGGATACGCATCGCCTGCTCCTTGTTCTGCAGCTGGCTCTTCTCGTTCTGGCAGGAAGCGACGACTCCGGTGGGAATGTGCGTGATGCGCACCGCGGAGTCGGTGGTGTTGACGGACTGGCCGCCGGGTCCCGAGGAGCGGTAGACGTCGATGCGCAGGTCGTTGGCGTGGATCTCGACGTCGACCTCCTCGGCCTCGGGCGTGACCAGCACACCGGCGGCGGAGGTGTGAATGCGGCCCTGCGACTCGGTCGACGGCACACGCTGTACGCGGTGCACCCCGCCCTCGTACTTCAGTCGCGCCCAGACGCCCTGGCCGGGCTCGGTCGCCCCGTTGCCGCCCTTGGTCTTCACGGCGACCTGGACGTCCTTGTAGCCGCCCAGCTCGGACTCGGTGGCGTCGATGATCTCGGTCTTCCAGCCGACGCGCTCGGCGTAGCGCAGGTACATGCGCAGCAGGTCACCGGCGAAGAGTGCCGACTCGTCGCCGCCCGCGCCCGCCTTGATCTCGAGGATGACGTCCTTGTCGTCGCTGGGGTCGCGCGGGACCAGCAGCAGACGCAGCTTCTCCGTCAGCTCCTCGCGCTGCTTCTCCAGCTCCTTGACCTCGGCCGCGAAGTCGGGGTCGTCGACCGCGAACTCCTTCGCGGTCCCGATGTCGTCCCCGGTCTGCTTCCAGGAGCGGTACGTCGCGACGATCGGGGTCAGCTCCGCGTAGCGCTTGTTGAGCTTGCGCGCGTTGGCCTGGTCGGCGTGCACCGACGGGTCAGCGAGCTTCGTCTCCAGATCGGCGTGCTCGCCGATGAGTTCCTCGACCGCCTCGAACATCTCCGGCTCCAATGGGCTGTCCCCTCAGCTCCATCATGGGCTCGGGGACGTAGGTAAGACGAATGGGGGCTGCACCGCAAAGCGCCGGTCCCGGCGCCCCCGTGCAGGGGGCGCCGAAGACCGGCGCTGTGAGGTCGCTACTTCTTGGCAGCGGCAGCCTTGCCGAAGCGGGCCTCGAAGCGGGCCACGCGGCCACCGGTGTCGAGGATCTTCTGCTTGCCCGTGTAGAACGGGTGGCACTCGGAGCAGACCTCGGCGCGGACGGTGCCGCTGGAGATCGTGCTGCGGGTGGTGAACGACGCGCCACAGGTGCAGCTGACCTGCGTCTCGACGTACTCGGGGTGGATGTCGCGCTTCAAGGTGTCTCCTAGTTTCGGGAGGGCGCCGGGTCGCCGCCGCGGATTGCGGGTGCGTGAACCGGAGCCGACGTACCAGTCTGCCAGGACTGGCCGCATCCCCCAAAACCGGGGGGCGCGGCGATCTATTCCCGCAGGGTCCTCAGGCCGCTCAGCCGGCGCTGACGACGTCCTTCGCGGTGCCCGTGGCCGTGCCCTCGGTGGCCGACTTCGGGATCACCTGGTCGTTCTTCAGGGCGTCCCAGACCAGCTTGTCCTTGGCCTCGTCGACGAGCACCCGGTTGGCGTTCGCGCTGTCGTACTGGACCGGCATCGTCACCATGGTCATCTTCGAGGAGCTGATGCCCTTGAGGCCGCCGGCGAAGGACACCAGGTCGTTGACGGACTTCAGGTCGGAGTCGGTGGTGATGGCGTTGGTGGCGGTGTCGGCGAGTTCGAGCAGCTTGGTCGGGCTGGTCAGCAGGCCGATGCTCTTGACCTGGTTCATCAGGGCCTTGATGAACGCCTGCTGGAGCTGGATGCGGCCGAGGTCGGAGCCGTCGCCGACGCCGTGCCGGGTGCGGACCAGGCCGAGCGCCTGCTCGCCGTCGAGGGTGTGGGTGCCGGCCGTGAGGTTCAGGTGGCTGTCGGGGTCGTTGATGTCCTGGGTGGTGGTGATCTTCACACCGCCCAGGTCGTCGATGAGCTTCTCGAAGCCGCTGAAGTCGACCTCGATGTAGTGGTCCATGCGGATCCCGCTCATGGACTCGACGGTCTTCACGGCGCAGGCGGCGCCACCGGTGGAGTACGCGGAGTTGAACATGACCTCGGAGGCCGCGTCGTGCGTGACACCGTTGGCGTCCGTGCAGGAGGGGCGCTCGACGAGGGTGTCGCGGGGTATGGAGACCACGCTGGCCGACTTGTGGCCCTCGTACACGTGCACGACCATCGCCGTGTCCGAGCGGGCGCTGCCGTCGTCGGTGCCGCCGCCCAGCTCCTCGTTGGAGCCGGAGCGGGTGTCGGAGCCCAGGACCAGGATGTTCTCGGAGCCGTTGTCGACCTTCGTCGGCCGGTCGGTGCCGAGGGCCTGGTTGATGTCGACGTTCTTGATGTTGCCGTTGAGCTTGAAGTACAGGTATCCGGCGCCGGTGCCGCCCAGCACGACGATCCCCGCCGCCACCCAGGCCGTGATCAACAGGCCCTTGCGGCGCTTGCTGCGGGTCTTGCGGCGGCGCCCCTTCGCACGGTGGCGCGGGCCGCTGGTGCCGGGCTCCCCGGGTATGCCGGGTTCCGGCGTGCTCTCGGCAGGCATGTGCTCCTCAGTCCTTGTTCGGGTCGGTTACCCCCTGCTTTCAGGCTCAGGCCCGGTCGTAGTGCCACGTACTGCTCCATGGTCACTCCGTACGGTCAGACGGGGAAACTCGGGAAAGGGTTGCACAACGCACTGTGCTCGGCCTGTGGGTCTACGGGCACAGCGAGTCACCGGGAATGCCGGGGAAGCCCCCGCTCACCTGCGATTTCGGCCCACTCCGCCGCACTGCCCGGAATCGGCACCGGTCTTGATCATTGTGGGAAAGGTCTCTCCCGGCCGTCTTGCCGTGCCATGCAACGTGCCACGCAAAGGGCCGCCCCCGTCACCTGGGTGACGGGGGCGGCCCTTTGGCTCCGCGGGGTCCGGATCAGTCGTTGCCGTTGCCCGGCGTCGTCTTCGCGATCTGCATCAGGAACTCGGCGTTGGACTTCGTCTGCTTCATCTTGTCCAGCAGGAGCTCGATGGCCTGCTGCGAGTCGAGCGCGTGCAGCACCCGGCGCAGCTTCCAGACGATGGCGAGCTCCTCCGCGTTGAGGAGGATCTCTTCCTTACGCGTACCCGACGGGTCGACGTCGACCGCCGGGAAGATGCGCTTGTCGGCGAGCTTCCGGTCGAGCTTGAGCTCCATGTTGCCGGTGCCCTTGAACTCCTCGAAGATCACCTCGTCCATGCGCGAGCCGGTGTCGACGAGCGCGGTGGCCAGGATGGTCAGCGAACCGCCGTCCTCGATGTTGCGCGCGGCACCGAAGAAGCGCTTCGGCGGGTACAGCGCGGTCGAGTCGACACCACCGGACAGGATGCGGCCGGAGGCGGGGGCGGCGAGGTTGTACGCACGGCCCAGACGCGTGATCGAGTCGAGCAGTACGACGACGTCGTGACCCAGCTCCACCAGACGCTTGGCGCGCTCGATGGCGAGCTCGGCGACCGTGGTGTGGTCCTCGGCCGGACGGTCGAAGGTCGAGGAGATGACCTCGCCCTTCACCGACCGCTGCATGTCGGTGACCTCTTCCGGACGCTCGTCGACCAGGACGACCATCAGGTGGCACTCGGGGTTGTTGACGGTGATCGCGTTGGCGACCGCCTGCAGGATCATGGTCTTGCCGGTCTTCGGCGGGGCCACGATCAGACCGCGCTGGCCCTTACCGATCGGCGCGACGAGGTCGATGATGCGGGTCGTCAGCACACCCGGGTCGGTCTCCAGACGGAGCCGGTCCTGCGGGTAAAGGGGCGTCAGCTTGTTGAACTCCGGGCGGCCGCGGCCGGATTCGGCGGCCATGCCGTTCGCGGAGTCGAGACGGACCAGCGCGTTGAACTTCTCGCGGCGCTCGCCGTCCTTGGGCTGACGGACCGCGCCCGTGACGTGGTCACCCTTGCGCAGACCGTTCTTGCGGACCTGGGCGAGGGAGACGTACACGTCGTTCGGACCCGGAAGGTAGCCGGACGTACGGATGAACGCGTAGTTGTCGAGGATGTCCAGGATGCCCGCGACGGGGATCAGGACGTCGTCGTCGGCGACCTGCGGCTCGTTCGGGCCGAAGTCCTCGCGGCCACGACGGCCACGGCGGTCCCGGTAACGACCGCGACGGCCGCGACGGCCATCGCCGAACTCGTCGTCGTCCTGCGGGCCGTTGTCGCGCTGCTGACGGTCCTGGCGGTCCTGACGGCCACCGCCCTGACCCTGCTGCTGACGGTCCTGGCGCTGCTGACCGCCGCCCTGACCCTGGCCGCCCTGGCCCTGGCCCTGCTGCTCGTCGGCCTTGCCACCGCGGCGGTCGCGGTCACGGCCACCACGGTCGCGGTCACGGCGGTCACGGCGGCCCTGACGGCCGTCGGCGTCACCGGTGTCGGCCTTGGCCTCGACCAGGGTCTCCGTCTTCGGCTCGCTCTTCGCCTCGGCGGTGACCGTCTCGGGGCTGCCGGCCTCGGCGACGGCACGGCGACGGCGGCGCTCGCCCGCGGGGGCGTCGTCGCTGGCGGGCTGGCCGGGAATCTCGATCTGCTGCTTGGCCACGGCCTTCTCGGCGGCGGCGGGCTTCTCAGCCTTGGCCTCGGCCGCGGCGGTCTCATCGCCCGTACGAGCCTTCGAGGTGGCGCGGCGCTTCGGCTTGGTCTCGGTGGCGGTGTCGGCCTTCGCCGGGGCACCCCCGCCGGCCTGCGCCTCCTTGATGACCTCGATCAGCTGGCTCTTGCGCATCCGCGCAGTGCCCTTGATACCGAGGCCGGACGCGACCTGCTGAAGCTCGGCAAGCACCATGCCGTCAAGGCCGGTACCGCGGCGCCGCCGGGAGCCTGCACCGGAGGCAGGCGCGGCAGAGGCGTCCGTGGCGGGCGCGGCAGCGGTCTCCTCGACACGTGCGCCCATCAGATCGGTGGTGTCGCTCACGAAGGGTCCTTCCCTGGAGCGGACGTCGGCCTGTCTGGCACGGCGACCGGTTTTGCTGTCCGGATTTGGTCCTTTTTGTATGGACCGTGCCGGGGCGGTGGTCCGCCAACGCGGCGGAAGAAATAACTGGTGATGACGATTCCGGAGCCGTGGCACTGAATTGCGGTGTCATCGGCACGGTCACGCCGGTTCCGGAGCGTGCTCAACACTGCTCAGCACATAGCACCCAATGCATGGCACAAAGCAGTTTGGGAGGCTCCCGGAAGAATGGGTGTCCCGGACGGGGACGCGAAGCACCTCGCCATGGTGAGGTCGGGTGCAGACTTGAGATTAACACTACCGGATCCAACAAACATTCCCCCTCTCGAAATCCGGCAACCGCACGCTTCTAATTGACGCCGGAGGGTGCGAGCGGCAACACGCTCGCCCCCGTGGCATCGAGGTCCAGTCGATTGGCCGCCCACCCCTGACCTGCAAGATCGGCGATTTTGTCGGCCGAAGCCCCGTCCGCGAGGGCCAGCACCGTGGGCCCCGCGCCGGAGATCACCGCGGGGATGCCGTCGCCCCGCAGCCGCTCCACCAGCGCGATGCTCTCGGGCATGGCCGGGGCGCGGTAATCCTGGTGCAGCCGGTCCTCGGTTGCCGGCAGCAGCAGCTCGGGGCGCCGGGTGAGGGCCTCGACGAGCAGTGCGGCGCGGCCCGCGTTGGCGGCGGCGTCGACATGAGGCACGGTACGCGGGAGCAGTCCGCGCGCGGTCTCGGTAAGAACCGGCTTTCCCGGTACGAAAACCACCGGAACGATGGAATCGGCGGCATCCATCCTGATCGCCCGCGCAGCGCCGGTCTCCATCCAGGAGAGCGTGAATCCGCCGAGCAGACAGGCCGCGACATTGTCGGGGTGCCCCTCGATCTCGGTGGCGAGCTCCAGAAGGGCGGTGTCGTCGAGCTTGGCGTCCCCGCCTATGGTCACCGCCCGCGCGGCGACGATGCCGGCGCAGATGGCGGCCGACGAGGAACCGAGACCCCGCCCGTGCGGAATGCGGTTGGCGCAGACGATCTCGAGGCCGCGCGGCTGTCCGCCCAGCAGATCGAAGGCGGTGCGCAGGGAACGTACGAGGAGATGACTCTCGTCGCGCGGCAGCGTCTCGCTGCCCTCACCCGCGATGTCGATGTGCAGCCCGGCGTCGGCCACCCGGACGACCACGTCGTCGTACAGCCCCAGTGACAGGCCGAAGGCGTCGAAGCCCGGCCCGAGATTGGCGCTGGTGGCGGGGACGCGCACCCGGACGGCGGCGGCGCGGAAGGCTGGACCGGCCATCGCTCGATGACTCTCCTTGAGCTGCGTGATGTACGAGATTCTCGAAACCTGCGATACGACGTGCGATACGAACGTGGGACGAGTTGCGTTGCGACCTGGGACGACTGGCGATACGAACCTGACGGGTACGTCACTACCCGAAGGCCGCAACGAGGGCGGCACCGCGGCATATGCGGCGGGCGGGTTCAGTACAGCCTATCGAAGACAGGTTCTGTGGCGACATAGGGCGCACAGGAGGCGCACGATGCGTGTCGCGAGCCCCCCGTGCACCCCCCGTCGGGTCTGCCTACCTTGCTTGTGCCCCTGCCGGTCGCACCTCAGTCGGATGTTCTCCGACTACAGGGACTACGCCAGGCCGAGGCGCTCCGCGGCGGCGACGGCGTCCACGGGGACGGTCACCGGCTGCGGGGCACCCGCGACGGCCCAGTCGGGATCCTTGAGCCCGTTTCCAGTGACCGTGCAGACGATCTTCTGGCCCGGGTCGACCTTGCCCTGCTCGGCCGCCTTCAGCAGACCGGCGACGGACGCGGCGGACGCGGGCTCGACGAAAACGCCCTCCTGCGCGGCCAACAGCCGGTAGGCGCGCAGGATCTCACGGTCCGTCACCTCGTCGATGAAACCGCCCGACTCGTCCCGGGCGGCCAGCGCGAACTGCCAGGACGCCGGGTTGCCGATACGGATCGCGGTGGCGATGGTCGACGGGTCCTTGACGATCTCGCCGCGCACGATCGGGGCGGAACCGGAGGCCTGGAAACCCCACATGCGCGGGGTCCGCTCGGCGATGCCGTCGGCGGCGTACTCCTTGTACCCCTTCCAGTACGCGGTGATGTTGCCCGCGTTGCCCACCGGCAGGACGTGGATGTCGGGTGCGTCGCCGAGCATGTCCACGATCTCGAACGCGGCGGTCTTCTGGCCCTCGATACGCACCGGGTTGACCGAATTGACCAGCGCCACCGGGTAGTTGTCGGACAGCGCGCGCGCCAGCGTCAGACAGTCGTCGAAGTTTCCGTCGACCTGGAGGATCTTCGCGCCGTGCACGAGGGCCTGGCCCATCTTGCCGATCGCGATCTTGCCCTGCGGCACGAGAACGGCACAGACCATCCCGGCGCGTACGGCATAGGCCGCGGCGCTCGCGGACGTGTTGCCGGTGGAGGCGCAGATGACGGCCTTCGCGCCCTCCTCCTTGGCCCTCGTGATGGCCATGGTCATACCGCGGTCCTTGAAGGATCCGGTCGGGTTGGCACCCTCCACCTTGAGGTGGACCTCGCACCCGGTGCGCTCGGAGAGCACCTGCGCGGGCACGAGCGGCGTACCGCCCTCACGGAGCGTAATGACCGGCGTGCTGTCGGATACCGGCAGCCGATCCCGGTACTCCTCGATGATTCCGCGCCACTGGTGGGTCATTGCTGGTTACTCTCCTTCAACCCGCATGATGCTTGCGACACCCCGCACGGTGTCGAGGCTGCGCAGCGCCTCGACGGTCCCGTTGAGGGACGCGTCGGACGCACGATGGGTGACGACGACGAGGGAGGCATCGCCGCCTCCGTCTTGTCGGCCTTGCTGACGCACGGTATCGATGGACACCCCGTGCTCGGCGAAAACGGTGGCCACCTGGGCGAGAACACCCGGTTTGTCGGCCACGTCGAGGCTGATGTGGTAGCGCGTGACGACCTCGCCCATGGGCGAGACGGGCAGCTGCGCGTACGCGGAGTCGCCGGGCCCGGTCGAGCCGCTGAGCTTGTTGCGGCAGACGGCCACGAGGTCGCCGAGCACGGCGGACGCGGTGGGCGCGCCACCGGCGCCCGGCCCGTAGAACATGAGCTGCCCGGCGGCGTCCGACTCCACGAAGACGGCGTTGTACGCGCCGCGCACGGAGGCGAGCGGATGGCTCAGCGGAATCATCGCGGGATGCACGCGCGCGGTGACGGACCCACCGTCCGCGGCCCGCTCGCAAATGGCGAGCAGCTTGATGGTGCAGCCCATCGCCTTCGCCGAGGCGAAGTCGGAGGCGGTGACCTCGGTCATGCCCTCGCGGTACACGTCGTCGAGGCGCACGCGCGTGTGGAAGGAGATTCCGGCGAGGATCGCGGCCTTGGCGGCTGCGTCGAAGCCCTCGACGTCGGCGGTGGGGTCGGCCTCGGCGTACCCAAGTGCGGTGGCCTCATCCAAGGCCTCCTGGTACCCAGCTCCCGTCGAATCCATCTTGTCCAGGATGAAGTTGGTGGTGCCGTTGACGATGCCCATCACGCGGTTGATCTTGTCGCCGGCGAGGGACTCGCGCAGCGGCCGGATGAGCGGGATGGCACCGGCGACGGCGGCCTCGTAGTAGAGGTCCCGCTTGTGCTCCTGTGCGGCGGCGTGCAGCGCGGCGCCGTCCTGCGCGAGGAGCGCCTTGTTGGCGGAGACGACGGAGGCGCCGTGCTCGAAGGCCGTGGTGATGAGCGTACGAGCGGGCTCGATACCGCCGATGACTTCGACGACGACGTCGATGTCCCCGCGTTTGACGAGCGCGGTGGCGTCGGTGGTGACGAGGTCCGGGTCGATGCCCTCGCGAACCTTGGCGGGGCGGCGGACGGCGACGCCGGCCAGCTCGATCGGGGCCCCGATCCTGGCGGCGAGGTCGTCGGCGTGCGTCGTCATGATGCGCGCCACCTCTGAGCCGACAACCCCACAGCCCAGCAGCGCCACCTTCAGCGGACGCGTACGCATCATCCGACCTCGTTTCCTCTTACCGTCACGGTTGGACCAGTCTCACTCACCGGACGGGAGTTTCTGCCCTTCGTCCGGATCGTGAGACGGCTATTTCATTTTTAGCGGGGTGGAAGACCGGAGATCTTCCGCCGGTGACACTCAGCCGATGTCGAGGCGAAGCAGGTCTTCCTCCGTCTCCCGGCGGACGATCACCCGGGCCTCGCCGTCGTTCACGGCGACGACCGGCGGGCGGAGTGCGTGGTTGTAATTGCTGGCCATGGAACGGCAGTAGGCGCCCGTGGCGGGTACGGCGATGAGGTCGCCGGGCGCGAGATCGGCGGGCAGGAAGGCATCGCGTACGACAATGTCGCCGCTCTCGCAGTGCTTGCCGACGACGCGCACGAGCATGGGCTCGGCGTCACTCGCACGAGAAACGAGGGCGACGCTGTACTCGGCGTCGTAGAGAGCGGTCCGGATGTTGTCGGACATGCCTCCGTCCACGGAGACGTACGTCCGCAGCCCGTCGAGCGGCTTGATGGTGCCGACCTCGTAGAGAGTGAAGGCGGTCGGGCCCACGATGGCGCGCCCGGGCTCCACGGAGATCCGGGGCGTCCGCAGCTTGGCGGCCTCGCACTCACGGGTGACGATCTCGTTCAGCGCCTTGGCGATCTCGTGCGGCTCGCGCGGGTCGTCCTCGCTGGTGTACGCGATACCGAGGCCGCCGCCGAGGTCGATCTCCGGCAGCTCGACACCGTGCTCGTCACGGACGGCGGCGAGCAGCGCGACCACGCGTCGGGCGGCGACCTCGAAGCCGGCCATGTCGAAGATCTGCGACCCGATGTGGCTGTGGATCCCGACGACTTCGAGCCCGTCGAGGGCCAGAGCCCGCCGTACGGCCTCCGCGGCCTGCCCGTCGGCGAGCGCGATCCCGAACTTCTGGTCCTCGTGCGCGGTCGCGATGAACTCGTGGGTGTGCGCCTCCACACCCACCGTCACCCGGATCTGCACGCGCTGCCGCTTGCCGAGGGACTGCGCGATGTGGGCGACCCGGACGATCTCCTGGAAGGAGTCGAGGACGATACGTCCGACACCGCTCTCGACGGCCTTGGTGATCTCTTCGGTGGACTTGTTGTTGCCGTGGAAGGCGATGCGGTCGGCGGGCATACCGGCGGAGAGCGCGGTGGCGAGCTCACCACCGGAGCAGACATCCAGATTGAGCCCCTCTTCGTGCAGCCAGCGCACGACGGCCCGGGACAGGAACGCCTTCCCGGCGTAGAAGACATCGGCGTCGTGCCCGAAGGCGGTACGCCAGGAACGCGCCCGCGCCCGGAAGTCGGCCTCGTCCATGAAGTACGCGGGGGTGCCGAACTCCTCGGCGAGCGTGGCCACATCGATGCCACCGACGCTGACGACCCCGTCTTCGTTACGGCTGACGGTGTGGGCCCAGACCTTCGGGTCGAGGGCGTTGAGGTCGGCGGGCGGGGCGGTGTAGTGCCCCTCGGTCAGAACATCGGCGTGACGGGGCCCGGCGGGGTGTGCGGAACGGCTCATGTCTGTGGGCTTTCTGCTGTGTCATCTGTTGTGCCAGATGTGTCAGATGTGTCATCTGCTGTTGTGTCATCTGCTGTGTCAGAGGTTTTCGGGTGCACTGATGCCGAGCAGGGACAGGCCACCGGCGAGCACCGTCCCGGCGGCTTCGGCGAGCGCGAGCCGGGCACGGTGGGCGGCCGAGGGTTTCTCGTCGCCGAGCGGCAACACGGTGTGCTGGAAGTCGAGGAGTGCGTCGGCGATGGTGACGAGATGCCGGGCGAGCCGGTCGGGGGCGCGGTGGGTCGCCGCGGCGCCGAGGACGCGGGGGTACTCGGCGAGGGAGGTGAGCAGGTCCTGCGCTTCGGATACGTCGCCGGGGGCGCTGTCGAAGCCGAGAGCGGCGGCGTTGCGGCTGAGGGCCCGGGTACAGGCGTGGGCGTACCGGACGCGGAAGAGGGGATTGCTCTCACGCTGGACGAGATGGTCCGCGGTGATCCTGGGCCGGTCATGGGGTGCGAGGTGGAGGAGCGCCCAGCGGGCGGCATCCGGACCGAGGAGGGCCGGGTCCTCCGGCGCCGGAACAGGGCGGAGGTTCACGGGCTCGGCGTGATGGACCTCAGCACGGCCGCCCTGGGTGGCGATGATCCGTACGAGGGTGTCGGCGACGACTTCGGCACGGGTGTCGTGGGGGACGCGGAGGGGGATGACCTGCCTGGTGAGGGTGTCGGCGTGCCCGTACCGGTTGGCTTGTAGGCGGATCTCGGAGACGAGCGTCCGGGCGACTTCCTGGCTGAGGCTGATGTTCAGAAATCCGGGTCCGGTGATCGCGACATCGGTGATGCCGTCCGCGCCCTTGAGGTGCGTCCGCAGGATCTCGGCAACCTGCCGCGGCGCCCGCCCGGCCGGACGCGCCAGCTGCAACGCGATGTTCGTGGCGTAGTCCCCACACCCTCCGGGCCCGGGAGACGTCACCACGGCCCGTGCTGGCACCACCACGCTCAGTTCCCCCTCATCCACAGCACGACGCACCGCGCGCAGCACGGTACGGGAGAGCTCGACGGGGGTCACGGGACAAGCCTAGGGGAGGAGGGGGGTGGGTAGGCGAGTCGGTTTGGGGGTGGGTCCGGGATGTGGACGGGGTGGGGGGCGGGGTGGCGGAGGCGCGGGTTCGGGGATTGCGGTGGGTGGGTGGCGGTGGCCGCTCGGGGGGCGGGGGCGGATTCGGTGGCGGTGACCGCTCGGGGGCGGGTGCGGATTCGATGGCGGGGGGCGCCTCGTCGGTGAGGTGTGTGGACGTCGGCGGCCGGTCGGCGAATCGTTGGTGTGCACGGACGCCGGTCCGTGGCCCGTTGGCGATGGGCAGGCCGGCCAATGGCAAGCCCGTCAGTGACCGGTACGTCCGGCCCGCTCGGCTCTCTCGGCCTCCTCGGCACCGAAGGCACCGTGGAACGACGACCCGGCGTCGGCGTCGCCCCCATCACCACCCACGCCGGCACCACTGACACCACCAGTACCACTGACACCACCGGTACTGCTGGCACCGCCGCCTGCGCTGCTCCCCCGACGCTCCATCAACTGTCGTACGAGCCGCACGAGTTCGGCGGGCTCGAAGGGTTTGGCGAGGAAGGCGTCGACCCCCACATCGAGCCCGCTCTCGACCTCGTACTGAGTGCAGGCACTGACGATGGCGAGGGGAAGATTCCGGGTCCGCGGATCGGCCCGAAGCCGAGCGGCGGTACGCAACCCGTCCAACCGAGGCATGACCACATCGAGTGTCACCACATCGGGCCGCACCTGATGCACCACGTCCAGACATTCGGCACCATCGGCCGCGGTCACGACCTCGAGACCCTCCAGCTCGAGATTGACCCTGATCAGCTGCCGGATGACCTTGTTGTCGTCCACAACAAGCACCCGACCCGACGCGCCTGGCACAACTTGAGAGTAGGTCCGCACCCACCACCGCGTCCGGGTTTTCCCCACTTCCACCCCCTGCGGACACCCCTTCTTCCACCCCGCCCGGAACCCACCACTCCCCCGACAACACCCCGCCCCACCCCCACCGAAACCCATGCCCGTCACCCCCAAAAGAGCTGGTAGGGTTCTACCCGTCGCCGCACAAAGCGCCCGACACGCCCCCGTAGCTCAGGGGATAGAGCAACGGCCTCCGGAGCCGTGTGCGCAGGTTCGAATCCTGCCGGGGGCACCCTGTATGAGGTGCCCAGAGACCCCGCCATCAGCGCTTTAGCTGAGGACGGGGTCTTGGCGTTTGTGCAGCCATATGCAGCCCTGAGCGGCCCTATGTCAGAGTCCGTGGACTATTCGTGGACAGGATCTTGCGGGCATCGTCCCTGGTCAGCCCCCAGAAACGACGAAGGCCCCCGGACGGAATCCAGGGGCCTGGAGCCTAACGCGGCTCACGCACTACTCATACGCGGTCGTCACTCGTACTCGCGCAACAGCTCTTCGATCTTACGGTTGGCGACCTCTTGCCGCCCGTCGATGCACTTCGCGTAGCGGCTAAGCAGGACCTCAACGCTGTTGCCCGCGCGTTCGGCGACCTCGGTTGCGTCAACACCAGAGTTGAGCCATGTAGACAGCGCCGAGTGCCGCAGGTCGTACGGGCGTGACGCGAGCGGCGAGGCGACCGCGGCCGGCGGGAGCGCCAGCACACGAGCCTCCTGCCACACGCGGTAGTACGTCGACGAGCCGACCACTCCCCCACGCTCGTTGGTAAACAGGCGCCCGTCCTCCGCAGTGCCGAACGTGTCGAGGTGATCCCGCAGGATCGCAACGAGCTGAGGCGGGATAGGGACCGGCCGAACCTCCTCCACTGGCCGATTCTTGAGCCCGCGATCGTCGTGCGTTTCGCCAGAGTCGGTCCAGCGCTTTCCCACACTTGGGCGAGTCCGATTCAGGAGCGCCGTCCCCCAGCCCTTTTCGGGCAGCTTCAGGTCTGCCTCCGTGAGCCCGACAGCTTCGGCTGGACGAAACGCGCCGTAGTACATGCAGGCGAACAGGCCGACTAGCCGACGACCGCGGGCCCGACCATATCCGCCGATGTAAGAGACCGCGGTCAGCATGGCTCGGGCCTGTTCCGGGTTGGCCACTACCCGCGGATCTACTTCCTTGACAACCTTCGGCTTCTTCCAGCGGATTGAAGTGATCGGATTCTCTTTAAACTCTCCGAGATCCACCGCGTAGTGCAGCGCGTTGACGAGTGTCCGCCGCTTACGCTGTACGGTCTCCGCTGCTGCCACCGTGCCGTCGAGCTTGAGTTTCAGCGAATCGAGAACGGCACGGCCGATCGAGGCATCCGCAAGGTCCGAGAGGGAACGCGACGCCTTGGCCACCCAGTGCAGCGTGTTCGCAATCTCTACCGGCAGCTCACGGTTTTCGGGTCCAGGAAGCACAAAGCCCAGTTCCGGAGAGACTTCCTCAGTAGTTCATCGGATGGCCGTCCCGGGCGGTCGTCGAGAAGGACCACCGTCACAGCGGTCAACGACTCGTTGATCCCGTCGCGCGTGTTGGGCGCAACATGCGGCCACTTCATCACGAGGTACTTGAGCGCGAAGGAGTACCACGTCATGGAAGGAGCCTTCTCAGCCATCGAGTCAGGCAGCCCGCTCACGGCGTCGAATTCTTCACCGTCACGCGTGGCACGGAGCAGCTTGGAGCGGTAATTGTCCGCAAGCCCCTTGGTGCGGAACGACTCTGAGAACACCTTCCCGACAACGGCCCATCTGACGTCATAGGACGACTTCTTGGTGTTCCTCTTCCGAACGCCCCAGACCTTCACATCGAGTGACTTCATGCCGCCTCCCTCTCTCGGCTGTTCAGCCACGCCGTGAAGTCACTGCGCCACACCCTCAGTTCACCATTGGGCAACTTGAAAGCCCGGGGAGCCTGCCCCAACTCACGCCAGCGGTAGAAAGTCCGCCGTGAAACATCCTTGAGCTCAGCCAGGATTTCCTTAACGGTCATCAGCTCGTCTTTCACGCCGGCGCTCCGTCCAAGGCTCGGCTGTCCTGCAAGGCCTCGCGTGCTGTCTCGCGGTTCAGTTGGAGGTCTCGGGCGATGGATGCGGCGAGGGCGGATTCTCCGGGGGTGTGGCCGTGGCCGGCGTATTGCCAGGAGGCGAGGACGAGCACGGTGTCCGGCTCGGTGTCGTCGAGGCCGCGGGTTTGGCGTTCCTGGGCGGCCCGGTAGTCGGCGCGGGTCTGACGGAGGGTGCCGAGCGTGGTCGAGTAGCGGCGGGACTTCGAGGAGAAGTGACCGCGGAAGCCGAGCATGTGAGCCCAGGCGCGTAACCGCCGGTCGGGGTAGAGGGGTTCAAGATCGAAGCAGGCGTCGATGAGGCGGCGGGCGTGGTCAGGGACGCCGAGGAGCACGGGGGCCTCGCGGTTGCCGATCGGCCGGTCGAGAGTGCCGGTGGTTTCAGCGGCTTTGGTGGCGTACTTGGCGACGTAGGAGGCGACCGCCTGCTCTGTGATGTCCGTACCGTCGCCGAAGGCTCTGACGGGGCGGATGTCGAGCTGGGTGCCCCACTGGAAGGTGCGCGCCGGCTCGTCGCCCGCGGCGGGTACGGAGACCGTGGCGTAGCGGTGCACCGCGGCGGCGCGGATCGCTGCGTCGAGGAGGTCGACGGTGGCCCATGACGGCGGCGGATCATCAGGGCCGTCGGGTCCGTCGAGGCGGATCACGGCGTGGAAGTGGACGGCGCCGCGCTTTTGGAATTCGGCGACCTTGCCGTACGACAGGCGACAGGTATCGGCGAGCTCGCGTTGGGTCAGGCCGGCGCGTGCGGCGATCTCGCGGCGGAGCCGCTTGACGAAGCGGTGCCACAGGTCGCCGGCGTGGTTGTTGAACAGCACCGCAGCCGCGTAGTCGTATGACGCCGGATCGAGCGCCGTACCCAGCGCCTGATCACCTTCGGTGTGCCGGGCACCGCAGCGGCAGCGACCGTGCGTGGGCCGGTTGTGGACGGCCCCGAACGAGGGGGCGGTGAAGGTGGCGAAGACGCGGGGGTGTTCGCGGACGGTGGCGGGGATGTCGTGGCGGTCATCGCCTGCCAGGCCGGCGCGGATGAGGTGGTAGGTGTCGCCGGCGTACATCCAAGCGCAGGACGGGCAGCGGGAAGCGCGCCGGTTGCCGCAGGCGATCCGCAGCCGGCCGCCCGGCTCATGCTCGGTGCTGTAGCGGTGCAGCGTCTCACCGGTCGTCTTGTCTTTGGTGAGGGTCCAGCCGGTCAGGTGGATCGGGTCGGAGCAGCCACCGGTGCGCTTGATCTGGTCTTGCCAGCGGTCGAAGCCCGGAGTCCCGACCACCCTCAGCATGTCCGTGAGGGTGGCCGGGGCGAGGCCCGCGAGGGTCGCGGCGTCGGTCATGCGGCACCCTCCGCGGTGCGCGCGGCGAGCTCGTCTAGCACGGTGGCGGCTTGCTCAGCGGCCATGGCCAGGGTGCGCAGGGCAGGGGCGGCGTTGGGGTCGGCGAGGAGAACGATGTCCACGTCGCCGTTGCCGATGCGGAGACTGATGAACGGTGCAGGGCTGTTGTGGTCGACACCATCGAAGACGCGAATCACGGTCTCGGTGTCGGGCTCAAGGTGGGCCGAGGCGGTGATGGTTTTCACGCGGCCACCCCCCAGACCGCGGCGTGCAGGCGGGTGCGCAGGGGCAGGGTGCCGGTGCCCACGCAGGTCTTGCAGTGGACCGTGATGGTGCGCAGGTGGCCGTGCCGGTCGCGTCCGCCGAGGGTGACGGCGGCGGAAGCGTGTCCGTCGCAGTCCGGGCAGATCCGGGCCGGGGCAGGGGCGCGGTCGGTCATGATGGAGGTTCCTTCCGGTTCAGTGGATCGGGCAGGAGCACGGCGCCCGGAGCGGACGAAACTTGGCGGTAGAGGCCGCTCCGGGGGCCGGTCACTTATGGGACTTGGGCACCTTCACGGCGAGGGTGACGAGTCCGCCGCCGCCGATCAGGGTGGGTATCGCGGCCTTGACCGCTACGGCCGTTGTCGCGGCGACCTCGATCAGCGAGAGCACGGCGATGGTGGTGAGGTAGACGACGCCGCACAGGCCGACCGTGGCGGCGAGGATCACGACCACCGGACCCACCCATGAGCGGGGCGTGGTGTGGACGATGACGACCGTGCGCGGGTCGCTGCCCGGGGGGAGCAGGTCGGCCGGGATGTGGCCGGCGCGGAGTTGTTGGTCGGGGCGGATCACGGTGGTTCTCCCTTCCAGGGCGAGTTACTTGGTGGCGGAGTCGATCGCGGGGGCGAGGAAGCTGTCGGCGAGGAGGTAGCCACCGATCAGCAGGACCAGGACGAGCCACATCGGCGGGCGGACGAGCTTGATACCGACCAGACCGACGCAGGCGATGAAGAACCACAGCGGCACGGACATCGAGGCTTCCTTCCTGGTCAGCGGACCGGGCAGCGGTGGCCCTGGGCGGCGAGCATGGCGGGGGTGACGTCGTCGTACTCGACCGACCAACCGCAGTCCTCAGCGGCGCAGACGGCGACGTACTTCATCTCGCCGCGGCGTCCGTTGGCGGTGCCGACGGTGACCTGTCCGACGCGGCGGAGTTCTCGGTAGATCTGGTAGAGGCTCATGGGCGGTTGTCCTTTCGGTTCAGGTGAGTTGGGCGGCGATCGCGTCCGCCATCGCGGCGGGAACGCCGAGACGGGCGCGGAGGGTGTCGGTGTCGATCCGGGATCCGGTGCGGGTCTGGTAGTCGTCGGCGACCTTGCGGGCGTGAGCAACCAGCGCGGCCGGAACCTGCGGAGCCGGCTCGGCAGCGGGCAGAGCCGGAACGTCCTCAGCAGCAGGAAGCGCGGCGGTTTCCGGCTGGGAGACGGGGACAGGGGCGACGGCGGGCGCACGCTCGACGTCGGGCATGGGCACGGTGGCTGTGGGCGCCGGCGAAGCCGATGCACCGCCCTCATCCGACTTCGAGTGGGCGAGGAGGGTGCCGCCGAGGAAGGCGAGCGCGGGCCAGCCGGCGACGCCGAACCGCAGCCAGGCCGGGGGGTGCTCGAGGTCGAGGAAGCCAGCGGTAGCGACGTTGGCGCCGAGCGAGGCGACCAGGGCGATCAGGAACCAGGACCACGCCAGCCGCGACGGCCCGTCACTGCGCAGCCGACGCCACGCGGCGACCAGGAGCAGGTCGACCGAGACAGGGTAGGCCCAGGCCTTCCAGCCGTCCTGTCCGGCCGCGGCTGCCAGGTCATGCAGGTGGGCGAAGGAAAGAGCACCAGCGATCACGGCTTGCACGAGTACGGCGTCCGGGCGGATCGAGCGCTTCATGTCTTCACCTCCTTCAGGGAGTTGGGCCGGGGCGGAGCGGGGAACGATGTCCGGCCGCCCAGCCCCGGACGGGGTTCAGTCGGTGGCTTCGCCAGTGCCGAGGCAGGCGAGGCAGATGCCGGTCTGCTGACCGACGACGCGCTGTTTGCGGCCAGCACGGACGGTGCGGGGGATCTCTCCGGTGCCCTTGCACGGCTCGCACTTCGCGGGCTCCGGCACGGCGGCCGTGCGGCGGGTGGTGGTCTTGCGCGCGGCCACGGCGGTCACGGCTCCAGCCGGGGGTAGCCGTGGCCCTGGGGCGGGTAGGTGCCCCACGCGCGGTGAATGAACTCGGCGTCCAGAGCGCTGCCCAGGACCGCGATGAAGTCGTCGATCACCGGGTGGAAGTGCAGGTGATTTTGCAGCCCCTCGAAGAGGTAACCGAGCCGGTTGGCGTCGTCTCGCTCGATGGGGTCGAACTCGGACCACTGTTCGTTGCACATCGATGTCCTCCTGGCTTCGGGCATGGGGCGGGTAGGGACAGGGCGCGAGGCGGTCACGCCGGCCGATGGAGCGGGGAGGGATCAGGCGGCTTTGGCCACCACAGCCGCGGCAGCCGCCGCGAGGGACGCGACATCGTCGACCGGCTTGAAGCGGGCCAGTTCCGGCAGATCCGGGGTCAGATGGGCATGCCGGTTGCAGGCGGACACGGCCTGCCGCATCGAGGTATGCGGAGTACGAATGCGGACCCACTCGCCGGTCGAGTAGCCGACCACAGCCATCCCGCGGCGCGTGTTGGGGATCTGGGTGGCAGCGAACACGGCGTGCGGGGAGATGTCGCCGAAGGCCATCTTGGCGGTGGCTTCGTCGTTGACGCGGTGCACGGTGCGGCCGGTCAACTGGGCGCGCAGCATGGTGATTCCGTCGCCGAGTTCGGAGCCGAAGCGCTGCCCGTAGATGTCGAGGAAGATGCCGCCGGCGCGGCCCAGTTGAGCGAGGCGAATCAGGGCGGTGATGATCCGGTCGCGGCGCGGGTCGTTCCGTTTGGTGCTCATGGCGAGTTCGGCGATCTCGTCGATCGTGACCACGATCGGCACCGGGCGCAGAGCTTCGGGCAGGTCCCAGATGTTCGCGGCGATCTCCGCATCCGGGATGGCGGCGCTGATCCGCTGCTCCCGCCGGATCACGTCGTACGTGCCTTCCATGCGGGACACGAGAGCTTCGAGGAGGTCGGCGGCGTCGGCAGGGTTGTCGGCGAGCGCGGAGAAGCGGCGCATGAACGGGCCGAGTTCGATCTTCTTGCAGTCGATGCCCACCAGGGCGACGGGTTGCGAGGCGAGTTCTTTGATCACAGTGCGCTGCAAGACGGACTTGCCGGACTGGGTGGCGCCGACCGTGACCGAGTGCGGCACCTCCCGGTAGTCCCGGTAGTGGACCGAGCCGTCCTCCACCAGCGCCACGGGGATCTTCAGGTGTCCGCGGTCGGTCCTGGCGGGCATCTGCACGTGCTTGAGGACGTCGTAGCCGGTCAGGGTGATCTCGACAACGCCCGGCTTCACCTCGCGCGAGGTGACCTGATGGACGGCAAAGGAGTGACGCAGCCGGTCGGCCGCGGCGGAGAACTCGAACGCGTCCTGACCCGGGCGCATCTTGATCCGCAGCCGGACACCGGTCCGTGTGGGCTTGAGCCACAGCAGCCGCGGGATGCGCTGCTGCGGAGTCGGCTTCTTCAACCAGCGGGCCAGCGTCAGCCGCAGGCGGGAGGCCGGCACGGTGAGGTGGCAGGCGTCCATGACCGTGGCGTAGCGCAAGCGGATCCGCAGGGCCGCGAGGGCAATGCCGAAGGTCAGCCAGTACCAGGCCGGGCGGCGCCACCGCAGCAGCAGCGCCAGCCCGACCACGACCGCAACGGCGATCGTTAACCACGTCATCATCAGGCCGCCTTGGGCTTCGAGACGCCGGCGGCGAGCGAGGTCACGGCGACCGCGCGGAAGGCGATGCCGTGCCGCTTCTGGCCGTTGAACTCGTTCTCCCACGGACGGGCGACCAGACCGGTCAGCGCGACCGGGGTACCCATGACCAGCTCACCGGAGACGTCCGCCTCGGCGACCGTGATCGTCACGACCTCGGCGTTGCCGTTCATCACGAACAGCACGTCCACCGTGACCAGCGTGTTGCCCGTGTCCAAGTCGGTGGCGATCACGCCGTTCTTCTTGTCCCGCATTTTGACCTGCGGGGGCTGGGCGACCATCAGGGTCGCGCCGTTCGTGTCGACGGGGATCTGACGCATCGTCTTGTCTCCTGATCTTGCGGGGAGTTGAGAGCCACCGTTTCGGCGGTGAGATCAGGAGACCGCGAGAGGTACTGGACGCATCACGGTCCGTATGGACGTTTGGGGACGTCTGATGTATCGTCAAAACGTCCCTGATACGTCCCAGGAGAGGGCACGTCATGGCGAACGAGCGTCTGCGCGCGGCGATTTCAGCGAAGGGCGAGACGATCCAGTCCGTTGCTCAGCACGTCGGCATCGACCCGAAGAGTGTGGAGCGCTGGATCACGACCAACCGCACTCCGCACCGGGGCCACCGCTGGAAGGCAGCAAGCTTCCTTGGCGTCGATGAGGTCTACCTCTGGCCCACCGTCGAGAAGCAGGCCGAGACGGCGAGCACATCCGAGCTGATCACGTACTACCCGCACCGGGGCGCGGTCCCGGCATCGCTGTGGTCATCGCTGATCGAGACGGCGACGGATCAGGTCGACATCCTCGTATACGCGGGTCTGTTCCTCTTCGACAGCAACCCGGATCTTCCTGACCAGTTGTCCGAGAAGGCGAAAGCCGGCGCCCAGATACGCATCCTGATCGGCGACCCGGCCTCCGAGATGGTGCGGCAGCGAGGCGATGAGGAAGGTATCGGCGACGACTTGGCCGCACGCGCCCGGATCACACGGCGCTACCTCGAACCGGCGATGAAAACACCCGGCGTTGAGATCAGGTTGCACGACACGATCTTGTACAACTCGATCTACCGGTTCGACGACGACGTTTTGGTGAACCCGCACGTACTCGGAGCGCCGGCGGGACAGAACCCGGTTCTGCACTTCCGGTATATCCCGGGCGCCCGGACTTTCCGGCACTACATGCGCAGCTTCGACTACGCGTGGGAGCGCGGACGACTCACGTAGGCAACAGGTCGAGCAGCGACCGGACATGCGACGCTTGATGCATGGCCCGCGTCGACTACTTCAATGATCCGAATGCCCCGAAGGCGAACAGCATCGTCCCCTCGGTCACCGCCGTTGCGCTGAACGAGGCCGGGGAAATCCTGTTGATCCACAAGACTGACAACAACCTGTGGGCACTACCCGGAGGCGGAGTCGACCTCGGCGAGTCGGCTCCCAGTGCCGCTGTGCGGGAGACGAAGGAAGAGACCGGGTTCGACGTCGAGGTGACGGGCTTGGTCGGCATCTACACCAACCCGGCGCACGTCTTGGCGTACGACGACGGCGAGGTACGCCAACAGTTCTCGATCTGCTTCACGGCGCGCATCGTCGGCGGCGAGCTACGGACCAGCAGCGAGAGCAAAGAAGTGGCGTTCGTCGACCCGAGCAGGTTGGACGAGCTGAACATCCATCCGTCCATGCGGATGCGGATCGATCACGGCTTGGCCAGCCGGCCGGAGCCCTACATCGGCTGATCACCGAGGCGGGCAAGCGTCCGCTCAATGGCTGTCCCAAGGTAGGGCCGCGCCTTACTGATCGCGGTGTGCACTTCGCTGCCGACCTCGTACCGGTCCAAGATCTCATCAATGCGGCGGTCGAACTCGAAGGCCTGCCCAGCGGGGCCAGTCGTCATGTCGGCATAGATCAGAGCATCCAAGACCGGGGAGTCCTCCCGCTCGTACACGGCCAACTCGGCAGTAAGCCCGCGTTGTTCGGCCTCATACACGGCCCCGGAGTGGTGAGCGACCAGCCGCACGAGACGCGACGGTGCGCCGAGCGTCTCCAGGTAGCGCGCACCGTCGAGGGGATGAAATCCGGTGTCCCGCAGCTCCGGGGCGTAGCCGATGTCATGCAGCCAGGCAGCCGCGACAAGTAGATCCCGGTCCTCTTCGGACACGGCCGCTGAAGCCTCGCGCGCATGCTCCGCCACAGCCTGAGTGTGCAGCCAGCGGTTCCCCAGCGGGGGCAACAGTGACTCGGCCAGTTCAGCCGCTCCCTGAGGCGTGTCCAATGCAGATGCCATGAACCGCACGGTAGCCGACCGAGCAGACTCGCCGACAGCCCGGGATCAGCCGCTCCGGATCATGGCGCGGTCAGAATTTCCCTACATCATCAAGGCTCGCTCCGCTCGCGGCTGACTTCCAGCCGCGAGCGCCAGCCACCTCAACCAGGGGGCAGCATCCCGCGGGCACGCGGGAGAGTCCGCACCGCACCGCCACCACGATCCGACCTCTGTAGGGGGAACACTTCAGTACCTGTTTCCTCGCATGTGCAGGCTGACCCCAGAAGCCTCACCAGCTCCCGCACTGCCTGACAGGTCAGGTCGATCATTGATCGAGGGCCGCGCACGCGCGGCGGCGCCGGTCGGCCGGCGCCCCGCTGCCTCTATGTCTGCGCCACCGGCTGCGTGTCGCCGTCCGCCCGTCGCCACCAGCAGCAGCCTAAATACAGCACTGGGATAGGTGGACCAAGGGGGATTGCCGCACAGCAGGTCACCGACGCTTTGTGTTACCGATTGAGACCGGATCGTGGTGGCGGTGCGGTGCGGACTCTCCCGCTCCCGTGGTTGTTGCCCCGTGGCTGGGTTGGTCGGCTCCGAGACTTTAAGGTCTGCCGACCTGCGGGACCCCTCCGAGAGCAAGAAAGGGGGCCGAGTGCCTGCTTCGCACGGTGAGGATCAATGACCCTCTCCATTGGATCAAGTGTAATTGCCCCCTTTCATGCTCTCGCCCCCCAGATCACCAGACCTCAAACTCTCTCCACCGACCTCGTGGGCACGACATACCGTAGACGTGTGCCTGAGGACAACGAGAAACGCATCTTCGTGGCGATCGTCTGCACGGACCGTGCTCAACACCGTCGGATCCGGCTGACGACGGCTCGGCTGCACCTAAGCGATCGAGGCATGAACTACGCGCTTGAGCACTTCGCGCCCCCTGCGGCTGATGCGGAACCACGATCATCGGTTGGACGCGAGTCGTACATGTTCATTTGCCCCAGGTGCGGACGCAATCCACAGATCAAGTCCGACAAATGGTGGCTCCTGCTAGAGGCGGTAGCGGAGGCAGGAAACGATGAATTTGACATCTCCCTGCTACCATGATCTAGCTGCGCTGTCGTCGTGGCCCCTGTGCGAGGACGGGGTTACCTTCCAGTCGACCGAAGAATGGTCGGCGTTCGCCGAAGCCCGCTCATCCGGTGGGTAGCTTTGAGCTGCCTACGGAGAGCACATGCAGGGCTTTATCTACGACCTCTCGGTCAACACTGCCGGTTCCGCTGTGACGGCCGTCGTTCTGTTCATGATCCGACGAGCGGTAATCACTTGGCGCGCGAACCGCAGCCAGCAAAGCGAAGGAGGTTCTGCGGACTCGGACTCGTGATCGACATGCTGCGGCTGACCATCGTCGATCTGTCGAGGGGCACCGCGTCCGCTGACATCAGTGGCTGACACCAACAGCGGCGAATGATCGCGGATCGAGGCGGACATAAGCGACCCGTCTCGATGCCGCGTAGCCCGGGGCTCGCAGCAGCAGCGGCCCCTCAAGATCGACCTGATAAGGATGAGGCTTGGACTCGGTCAGTGAGACTCCGCCGACCTCGTCAGAGCCGCCCAGGCCACCAATGCGCTGGGGATGCGCCTGTTGGTCACTGTGTTCAACTCGTACGTTGACCGAGTGGAATGGTTGACCTTAGCCACGACCAACGTCGTTGTAGCTGACGAATCTCCAGACTGGCAGGCCATCCATATCCCATATGACGACGCGTTCCACCGACTCCGTGTCGTCATGCGCGAATCGTTGAGCCTTGGTCTCAGGCTCTGATGCGAGACGCCCTGCACTGGCCTGTGTACAGCACAGAAGTACAGCAACCATGGTGACCGCAGATGACCATTCCGAGCCGCTATCACCCCCGTGACCAGGTCGGGAGACCTCAGCGACCTCCGTGCCCGTAGTTCGCATCGAGGTGGTCACTGCAAGTCGCTCAGCGGCCAGCGCATCCTCAGGAGTAGAAGCCGACCCAGTACTCGTCATGACTGCACACGAAGTCGTCCGGACGCTCTACCCGCAGCACCTCGTACCGGGCAGCAAATACGTCTAGGGATTCATGGAGCGAACAGCCGAGGTGCTCATGGAGCACCTTGAGGCCTCGGATGATCTGCTTGGCGAGGATCTGGTCGTCTGCAACATCGACTGCGGCACCATCGGTCATGGTCGGCAATCGAAGCCGATCAGCGCCTCGCCCACAATAGGTTTGCTGACGACCCCAACTCAGCAGGAGGCCGTGCCCGATCGAGCGGGGAACCCCGGGGTACAGCAGGTACAGACGACACGCATGCAACCGCCACTTGCCGATTTCGCCTGGTCAGGGGCCGTCTCGCGCCACGACGGTTTTCAAAGATCGCTCGGGGTCGACTCGCCCATCGAGAATCCACCGACCACGCGCTAATCATCTCCAGGTACTAGCCATTGGGCAGATTTAGCGAGGCGAGTCCTAGCTTTGGCTCCCCGGGAGCCTTTAGTATCGCGCACCAGGGAGTGCCCAGGAAAGTAGTCGACTGGATCTCGTTCGATCTCCTGACCCAGTTCACGCAATTGACCAGCCGTCCACCAACAGGGCTCGTGATCTGAAAAATGTGACACCCCTGCCAGTTCGCCCGGATCCCTTCCACTCCTTACGGCGTCACACCGAAGAAAGACAGACATCCCACTACCGTCCGAACTGTCGGACATCGCTTGCGAACCCGGACGCAGCCCCTCCCCATCGGACTTAATCATGTCAGGGCGGACCATTCGGATAACCATGCAATTGTCGCAGATTGTTTCGCCATCACAGTCGAGCGAATTGCTCATGACGGCCGCCTACATGCCGGAAATCACACGCAGAGCCTGAAGGAGCTTATCTATAGCTACATCGGGGTCGCTTTCCCATTCGTCCCCGTTGGCACCCTCAAAGTAGGCTTCAGCCTCACCTTGATTGAACAAAAGAAAAAGGGTACTTCCGTTCTTGTCCCACTCCAGCCCCAAACTTCCATCTTCTCCGACCGCAAAGAACGGCACAGGCACACCGACGGGGATTCTCCTGATCCATGCCACACATTTGCGTGCCGCGATTGGGGAAATTTTCGGGTCTCCTAGGGCCCGATCGACCACCTCTGACATCAGCGGCCTTGCCCACCCATTTTCTGCCTTCTGATGGAGAAGCGTGCTGCTGTACGAAGCGGTCCGACTGACATGCCTGGTCGCACCAGCGAGGGTTGACGGCTCGCTGATGTACTGCGCCCCCGTGAGCTCAATTGCAGTACTCATTTAGATCCCCCAGGCTTCAAGAGCGGCCGGAGTGGCCAAGTCTCTGAACTTCGCATTCGCGTGTTCATGCGCTTGATCAAGAAAGGCGAGAGCCGCCTCAATCGTAGATTCATCGAAAGTGAAGCTGCGAAGAGTGATGGCTAGGTGAATCTGAGGCTCCGCTTTGACCCAGTCATGCGCAGGCTTCAAGGAGATGTGCATCCTTCCAATCGGCCTGTCCACTCCCATAATTAGACTTGAAACCAGAACACTCATTTGCTCATACTCACCAAACTTTTCAACGTTGACGTTGAAGAGCTTGTGCACCTCAGCAAGACTAGCCCAGACCGCATTTGGAGCAATAATGTTGACGTAGGTCAACTCCGCTCGCTCTGGAAGGAGTGAACCACCAGACCGGAGAAGGCCCTGTCGTGCAGTTTCGAGAATCGCTACAAATTTTTCACGCAGCGTCTCGTAGTGCACATATTCGCGCTCCCCTTCTCCACGCCGCCAGTTAAGTGCAAGATAGTCCGGCTGAACTTGGATTACCTCTGACTGATCCCCCGAATGCAACCAATAACGAGGTTCAACGCTGGGATTAAATTGAATCTCCGCAGTAAAATTAGAAGGCGCAGCAAAATGTTCAGGCGGCTCCGGTGAAATCCTATACGGTGGCGCGACCTTAATTTCTCGGTGTTCTTCGAAAAAATCCCCCAAGATCGCCGGAATGCCCGGGCCCAGCAGGGCCGGTTGAGGCTGCATCGCCACTGACAGCACGACCTCGTTGACAGGCGGGCGCGCGCTGCTGAGGCTCTCGTCCGTCATGCCGTCTCCCTTGGTAGTCCCCAACCTGAGAGTGCCACAGTGCCGACAACCGTACGAGAGGACAGGCGGCCCTCTGTCGCGATGGACTGTGGGGTCACCACTTAGAGTGACGCGTTGACGCCCGCCAGCGTCAATGGCTGTGTACTCGGACCACACCACCAGCCAAGCGCCTGCTCCAAGCCTTGGGCACAGAGGCACGTGCTAAGCCGACCGCCGAGCGTCCGGAAGGTCCAGCGGCTCATGGTGATGCCAAAGCAGGTGGCGGTCACCGCGGCGCAACTCTGCGTCCCCCCACTCCAGGCGCATGACCCCGGTACCCATAGCGCACGCGTAGGCCAGAAGTACCAGACCGGCATCTGGGTCGAGCTGTCCCAGGTCCTTGTGGAACTCCTGCTCTTGCAGCTCCTCAAGCCCGAGATCCAACTCCCCCTGCATGGGTTCGGGGCCGTGACGCCGAATCAGATCAGCTCGGAGGCCGACTGCACGACGGAGTCGAGCCACGGTGACCGGCACGTCCCGTTTGGCGTAGCGAATCGGGTAGAGCACCTGTCCGGCGACAACCATCACCGTGCGCGCTTGCAGACGCACCGCTGTGACGCCTGGAAGATCAGCGAGCCCCGCTGCCAGCTCCTCGTACTGCGAAGCGTGAAGACCGTGTCCGTACGCTTCCAGGGTCTGCGTACCTACGCCCCGGTGGCCGTCCCGAGCCCGCTCATGGGCCCTACCGATGCACTCTGGGATCAGCTTCGACAGTGGCACAGCCAACTCGCCGAAGACGCTCTGCGACCATAAGGAGCTTGCGCTCAGGTCCCCCATCTCGTTCCCCCTCGTACTCACGGCACCGTCAGAGGCAACTGCCAATCTCTGACGGTGACGCACAGTTAGGCTCCCCACAAGGGCGCACGGCAGGCGCTCCCGGCGCGTGCCTTCGACAACGCCGAAGTTGCGCCATCAACCTCAACTGCTGAGGACGCCTGCCCACGCCGCGTCAAAGCTGGTGAGCGGCACTGTAGGGATTGCTGGCTTCTGGACTATCTGTGGACAGATCAGAGGCAACTTGACTCGATAGAGCTGCTGACCAGCACGATCCCCACTAGGCGAAGGGGCCTCCGGAGCCGTGTGCGCAGGTTCGAATCCTGCCGGGGGCACCCTGTATGAGGTGCCCAGAGACCCCGCCATCAGCGCTTTAGCTGAGGACGGGGTCTTGGCGTTTGTGCAGTCGGATGCCGCCGAAAGCAGCCGTTTGTCAGTGATCACGTAATGGTGACGTAATGATCTTGGCGAGCCTTCCGGCAGGTCAACCTACTCAAGCCAGGGCGGCACCTGCCTACAGTCTGCGAGTGCACTGCCAAGGGATGACTGAGCGAGGACACGGTTCCGTCCCAAGTTGACGACTGCGCTTGCCGACTCGCCCACAACCTACGGCAGAATCTGCACCCTAGAGAATGCGCGCCACCACGGGGTGCACGCTGGCACACAGGGGGAGCCTTGCCCGTTGGGCCCGTCCCGATCCCGGGTCACTTAAAGCTGCCATCCGCGCGCACGCCACTAGCCAGACGACTACGGCGTACTTGGCGCTCGACCAAGGCGCTGAAGGGTGTCAGCCAATGGGTCCTCGACGTCGGACTCCCTATCGGCACCCTGGTGGGGGTCCTATACGTCTTTGCCGCACGCGCTGAAAGCCCTAGCGAGGTCTACCACGCCTTCGCCCTATTGAGCCCTCCCCATCATGTCCTTCTGTGGATCGCATCGGTCATTGGCTGGCTCCTCGTCCCCGCCATCATTGGTGGCATCGCTGGCCATGTGATCGCGAAGCGAATCGATCGTTCAAAGGCAGTGGCCAGCAACGCCGCCTTTACACAACGGCGCTTGGCCCAGCGACTGTCGCCTCCAAGGCTCATCGAAGATCTCCGGCCATACTTTCATGGGACGCACGCACAACAGGGCTTCGTTGACGCCTGGGTACGCATCGCCCATCGCAACGACTGGGACCGGGCGCAAGATCACTGGGAACTTTTCGTCAAGTACGTCATGTCAACGGAGCAGTACGCCCTCCTGGACAGACACGAATGTCTGCGACAGGCCCAGAACACAGCGAAGATGGCCCTTCGGTTCGCGGCCCTGACTGGTCAGTGCCTTGTCTGCGAGAGGAGGCGCTGACATGCCTGGAGAAGACGCGCTGGAGATCGTCAGGGCTTCCCTGGCACTGGCGATGCCTACTGCAAGCACAGACGGCCTCACCCGGGCCGCGGAGGCGGTGCTCCTCTGGGGGTCGGAGAATGCTGCCGACCATCTTGACGACAGTTTGAGTCGCCGGATGCTTGTCGACCTTTTCGACGCTGCTCGAGCTGAACCCCGCGACTTTCCGGCAGCAGATCCGGAGCAGTTTGTGCGTGGGTGGGATAGCAACGTCGAATCTGTCGCTCAGTATCGGACATGGGCACACACAGACGACATGGTGGACCTCAACCGCCGGGCTCGGCCGCCCGAGCCCGGCGACCCCACGATGCCACCCACGTAGACATTGCGGCGCCGGAGCCATGCCGGGAACTGAGGCAGCATGGCGGCCTCCAGCGCTCGGGAGAACTCAGGGTTCACCGACCGTTTCTCGACGCCTTCGGCGTAGCTTTCCGACACACCTCCGACACGGCCAGAAGCCCCGGATCACTCCGGGGCTTCTCCGTGCGTGTAAGTGGCGTGTGGGCCGCATTCAGCTTTCGGGGTTGCCCTCCCCTCCTAGCCCCTTCAGGATCCGGTCGTTCATCTCCTGCTCCTGGCCATCGATGCACTTCGCGTAGATCTTCAGCAGGACATCCACCGAGTGGCCAGCGCGAGCCGCCACCTCCGGAGCGGGCACACCGGAGTTGAGCCACTGCGAGACGCCCGCATGCCGAAGGTCGTACGGCCGGAAGACCAGCACTGAGGAGACCTGTCCCGGTACGAGCGCCAACTCGCGCGTCTGCTTCCACACGCGCGAGTACGACGACGCGGCCACGACGTTGCCCCGCTCGCTCGCGAAGAGCCGGCCGTCCTTCGCCGTGCCGAACTCCTTCAGGTGCTCACGGAGCAGCAGCACCAGCGGAGGCGGAATCGGCACGATGCGTACCTCACCCGCCGCACGTTGCTTCAGGCCCCGCCGGTCGTGCGCCTCGCCCGAGTCGGTCCACGCCTTGCCCGCGGCCGGACGCGTCTCGGTCAGCTCGATACGCCCCCAGCCTTTCGCGGGAAGTGTGCAGTCCGAACGACGTAGGCCCAGCGCCTCACCGGGGCGCATGGCCGCGTAGTACAGGCATCCGAAGAACGCCCGCAGCCGCCGACCGCTCGCCCGCTCATAGCCACCGACGTACGTCACAGCCACCAGCAGCTCCCGTGCCTGCCGCGGGTTGACCACCACCCGGCGGTCAACCTCTTGGACGGGTCGCTTTCCCCGCTTGCGCCGCACCCGGCCGAGGGGATTGGAAGGAAGCGCCTCCAACTCCACAGCAAACTCAAGGGAGTTGAAGACGACAGCCCGCCGTCGCCTGTAGGTCTGCGTAGCCGCAGGCTTGCCGTCCAGCTTCCGGCCGAGCGCGTCGATCAGCTCATGAACCCGAGCGATCTCATGCAACTCGGCCACCGGCAGCGACACCTTCTCAATCCAGCGCACCGCCGAGGCGATCTCCTCGGGCCGCTCCCGCTCCCGCCGAGGCGGAGGCAGCACGTACGAACGCAGCGCCCGCCGCAGGATCTCGGGCGTGGGGCGCCCGCGTCCCGGCTTGACCAGCGCGGGCAGGACCGTCGCCAGCGAGTCGGTCACACTGTCCCGCTGCTTCGCCGACGCCTCCGCCCACCGGGCATCGATGTACTTGAGCGCCAACTCCAGGAACGACAGGGCCACTTTGCCAGCGCGCAGCGAATCCGGCAGACCCGTCACAGTGTCGAACGGCTCGCCCTTGTCCGCCGCCCGCAGCAGCTTCGCGCGGAAGCGGTCGGCCAACGCCTTCGTCTTGTGCGATTCGTGGAAGGGTTCGCCGTCCACGGACCATCGGACGAGGTACGTCGGTTTCTTCGCGGAGCGGTTGATGCTGAGCTTCCAGATGACGACCTTGTACGACTTCACGAGGCGGCCCCCTCCGCTCGCTCCGCCAACCAGTCGTTGAGCACGTCACGCCGGACCCGTAACTCACCATTCGGCAGACGGATGCAGGCCGGCGCGAGGCGCAGTTCCCGCCAGCGGTAGAAGGTGCGCCGGGAGATCCCGCCCAGCTCTTCGAGAACCTGCCGCACCGTGAGCAGTTCGGCCGCCTTCTCACGTGCCATGACGACCACCGCCCTCCCGCACGGAGGCAGCCAGGAGCGCCGCCTCCGGCGAGTAGCCGCGCCCTGCGTAGCGCCACTGGCCGACCGCGACGGTTGACCGCGCGCCGATGCCAAGAGCCGTTCGCTGCTCCTCCGCGCGGTGCTCCGTACGGGCCTGACGAAGTGCGGTCAGGGTGGTGGAGTAGCGGCGTGACTTGGTGGAGAAATGGCCGCCGTAGCCGAGCATGTGCGCCCAACGCCGCAGGCCGAGCGGTTCGAAGTCGGCCAGGCCACCCAGCCACCAGCACGTACCGATCATGCGGAGCACGTGGGCACGTACGGGCAACATGACCAGATCCCGCGCCCCGTGAATACGGCCGTCCACCGCGCCGGCGGACTCGGCTCCCTTCGTCGCGTACTTGGCGATGTAACCGGCTACGGCCGCTGAGGTCAGCCGTTCTCCCGTTCCGAAGGCGGAGATAGGACGTACGTCAACCTGCTCGCCGAACCGCAGCGCACGCGCCCCGATGACCTCCCGGCCGGGAGCGGAGAGCCGAACCCTCTCGACTGCGCCGCGTACAACATCCGAGAGCAGAGCAGTCGTCGCCCAACCTGGTGGAGTCGAGTTCGGCCCCTCCGGTCCGTCGAGGCGGATGACGGCGTGGAAGTGGACCAGTCCGCGCCGCTGGTACTCGGCGACTTTGGCGTACGACAACCGAACCGTCTCGGCGAACTCGCTTCGCGAGAGCCCGACTCTCCGGCCGATCTCGCGGCGCAGCTCCAGAGCGAAGCGGTGCCAGAGTCGGCCTGAGTGTGCTTGCCAGAGCACGGCTCCGGCGTAGTCGTAGCAGTGAGGGCAGAGCGGTTCGCCGAGCCGCGGGTCGTCGTCCGCGTGGCGTGAGTGGCACCCGGCCGGCGAGCCGTGCGGACAGGCATTCCCCGACTTTCGGGGTCGGCAGGCCCGTACGCGACCGTCGCGCTCGCGGCGGGTGTGAACTGGGCCGAAGCCGGGAGCGGTGAGGGTGGCGAACACCCGAGGGTGCTCGCCGACCTTCTCTCCCACGTTCTTGCCGCCGATGAGTCCGGCACGGATCAGTTGGTAAGTGTCCGCCTGATACACGCGGGCGCAGGTCGGGCAGACCGTTGCCCTGCGGTTGCCGCATGCGGTGAGCAGGCGACCGCCGTAGACGTCCGAGCCGTACGAAAACAGAGCCTCCCCGGTCGACGCGTCGAGGACCGTCGCGGTGCCGACGAGGTGAATCGGGTTCGTGCAGCCGCCAAGGCGGACGATCTGACGCCGCCAGGCCGCGAACTCCGGTTCTGCGGCCCGGTCGATCAGCGCGGAGACTGCCTTCGGCAAGGTGGCAGGAGGCGACGTCATGGACGACCACCGCCGCCGAACGCCTGCGACATGACCGCGGAGATTGCTTGCGGCCGAGTCTTCGCGCTGAAGCGAAGTGTCGGATCGGTGAGCCAGAGGGCGGCAGCGTGCGCCGGGCAGAGCCAGCGTTCGAAGCCGTCGAGTCCGACGAGAACAACTTGTTCCCGCCCGACGCAGGTCGGCTGTTCCCTGGTCCTCAGCTCGCATTCGGGCGGAGGGGATTTGCGCGGACGATGCGCGATGGACAAAGTGAGGGTGCTCCTTTCACTGCTCACGTGGCGGATGGAGTGGGTTCCTGACGGGGTCGGGTTTGGCGACTTCGCGCCCCGTCGGGAGCCCGTCATACGGGCCTTGTTGAACTCGGGCCGTACGTGATGGGTCAGAAGCGGAGTTGTCCGAGGAAAGTGCCCACCCCTTCGAGGACCGTCGCCACAACGGGCGCGGCAGTCGTCCGGGCGAGCAGGAAGCCGAAGGCTCCGCAGAGCAGCAGGTCGGCCAGGCGCAGGTAGCGGATGCGCAGCAAGAACCAGATCAGCAGGCCGAGCAGCAGCACCGCCGACATGGACACGATCACGGCAGTCCCCTTTCACTTCGCGTCCAGCAGTTCGGGAAGGTGCGGGGTCAGGTGCGCGAACTCGGCCGCGATGGCTTCCGCCTCCGCTTCGGTGACCAGGTGGGAGCGCGCGCGTTCCCAGCCGTCACCGGAGGCCAGGACCGCGGTACCGGCTTGTTCCGGTGTGATGGCTTGCGCTGCCTTGAGCGCGTCCGGGTTGAGGTCGCCGAGGGCCATCTCTGCTGTGCCGGGATCGGCGACGCGGTGGCAGACCCGGCCGCCGAGTTGGGCACGTAGCGCCGTGACTCCCGGCCCCAGGTCGGAGCCGACGCGTTGGCCGGCGACGACGAGGAACACACCGAGTGCTGCGCCGAGTTGGGCAAGCCGGATCAGTGCCGTACCGGCTGCCTGCGCTTCGTCCTTCTCGTTCCGACTCGCGACGAGGAACAACTCGGCGATCTCGTCGACGATGACGACTACCGGGACCGGCCGAGCCTGCTCTGGCAGGCCCCAGATGTTGCGTACGCGCGCCGCGCGGCAGACGGTCATGCGGTCGAGGGTGAGATCAACCAGCGCGGCCAGGAGTTTGACGGCCTGCTCACGGTTGGTCGCGAGCGCCGACAACCTCGGCTCGTAGAGCGACAGTTCCATGCCGCCTTTGCAGTCGACGCCGACCAGCGCGACGGGCTGCGGGGCCAGGCCCGCCACGAGCGCGTTGATCAGCGTGGACTTACCGGACCGGGTGGCGCCGACGATCAGCCAGTGCGGTATACGCCGCAGGTCGATCACCCACGCGGCCCCGGTCTCCAGCGCGCCTACAGCAACGCGCAGAAGGCGACCGGGCCCGAACTGCTTCGGTATGCGGGGGAAGGCCAGCGGGTCGGTAACCGAGGCTGTGATGCGGACGGTTCCCGGCTTTCGCGAGACGACCCGGACCGCGTGCACCTCCCAGGCTTCCGCCATGGCAGGCGCAGCCTTGACGAAGTCCTCCGGCACCTGGCCCGGAAGAAGACGCACCAGCAGCCAGAAGCCGCCAGCCGTCGGCCGTATGAACCCGAACCGAGGCACCAAAGGCTGAGGGGGTGGAGCTCCCTTGCCGACAAGCCCGGACACCACCGTCAGGGCAGGCCGACGACTCACGGCCAGGCCGCACCCGGCCATCAACGGCCGCCACGTGCGGATGACGCGGCAGCATGCGACCGGGAACCCGAGTAAGAGCCACCAGGCCACGGGGTAGCGGCGGCGCAGGGCCGGGCCTGCGAGAAGCAGGCCCGACACCAGCACTGCGGCCACCACCAGGAGCCAGCTCGGCCAGGTCGTTCCGGCCGAGGTGGTGGAGGCCAGGATCATCACTGCGCGGCCCCCTTCCCGGCCGGAGCCGGAGCGTTCAGGGGCCGAATCTCCGTCGCGCGGAAGGCGATTCCGTGCCGGCCCTCGTTCTCCCACGGGGTGGCGATCAAGTCCCGTACGGCCACCGGCATACCGAGCTGCACGCCGCTCGGCTCGCCCGGCACGTTCACGGTGACGACGTCGGCCGATGTGCCCGCCATCAGGCACAGGCCGACCTGGTACACGGTCTTGCCCGTGTCCCGGTCCACGCGGAGCTGACCGGTCTCACGGTTGGCAACCCGCGGAGCAGGGGGAACGGCACAGATGATCCCCGTGAACTTCGCGGTGTCGATCGGAAGGCTTGCCACTTGGTTGGACTCCTCATCCATTGCGCCCGAAGGTCGATCCTCCGGACTGCTTTACAACCCGTAGTACGGGTTGCGAGTCCAGAGTGAGGCCCGTACTACGGGTTGTCAACCGTCTTGCGATGGGGGACGCTGTCCAAGGAGTTGGGCAAGTTGCCCAGAATCACGGCCACGGAGGGCCTGCATGCCGCCGCAGAACACGCAGCCGAAGTATCGGCAGATCGCCGACTACCTGCGCCAAGGCATCCTGGACGGCACCTATCCGGCCGGCCAGCCACTCCCCTCTGAGGAGGCATTGGCCAAGCAGTTCGGTGTGACGCGCCCCACGGTCCGTCAGGGCCTCACGGAGCTACGGGCATCAGGTCTCGTAGAGGTCATCATGGGCCGGGGCACATTCGCCCGTTCACCCCACAGCCGCCCGAGCCTCACGCGCCCACGCGGCGTACGCCGCACTCCGGACGGAGGCTACGCCGACGCCGACGGCATCCGATGGGCCAACGCGGAACCCCCCGTAGCCACACGCACGGACGCCCCGCTCGCACTCGCCGACCTGTTGCGCATCCCGCCGGGCGAGCCGATGTTCACCTACGACGCGTTGCAGACCGCCGACAATGGCCGCCTCCGCCAACTCCACCGCACGTACGTGCCGTTCTCCGTGCTGATCGATACGAAGTACGAAGAGGAAGCGCCCCCGCCGGCCCCGGAACTCTACGCAGCACTCGCCGAACTGGGCCACGAACTCCACTTCACGGAGTACATCCGCACGCGCATGCCACTCCCGGACCAAGCCCAGGCTCTCCGGCTACCTGAAGGCGTCCCGCTGCTCCACATCATTCGCGTGACGCTAACCGCGGCAGAGAAGCCGCTCGCTCTGGAGGAGTTCCACCTTCCCGGCGACGACCTGGAACTGTCCTTCAGGCTGTAACAGACAGCCCAGTTGGCTCAGACCTTCTCCACTGTTTCAAGGCGGCTCGCTCCGCTCCCCGCGCGCGGCCCGGCCCCCGGCCAGGCCTGCGCTCCTGTCTCCGCCCCGCTCCAGCCCGGCCAGCGCCCGTGCCGCGCTCCCCAGCAATCAGCCACTTGCCGTCAAAAAGGGTTACATCGCGGCTGGGGCGGTCGGCTCCACGGCTTTAGCCACCTCCCCGGTCAGGGTCCCGCGTCGAGCAAGACCAGGGGGCCACTCGTGCCAATTGCGGTCAGGCCCAAAGCCTGCCCGAGTTGCCAACCAGCGTACGGCCCCCTGCTCATGCTCGACCCCAGACCAGGCAGGCCACCGGCCAAACCCGATCCGCCGACCTACGCGTCGCGCTGCTGCAGGAAATTGACTTCCCCTACCGCCCAACGCTCCATAGTCCGTTGCAGCCCCTGAGGAATAGGCAGAGGCGGAAGACTAAGGTCCATTTCAGGATTGTCTCGCCGCAACAGATACGGATAGAGAGCCGAGAGATAACCCAAATCCTGTGGAGCTGCGTCTCTGAAACCAACATCGCCTGACAGCTCGACTACGATCATCATCAGTACCGATGCCCCCAGGAAGGCATCGGACGACAGAGGCTGCAAAACCGGATGATCGACTCCAGGATGCACGAAACCCGCCCAGTGAGTGTTATCCCGGCGTATCCACGGCGGAGAAGGCTGTTCACAGATGTATTTACCCACCACTGCCATATCTTCGAGCGTGGCTTCAGCCACACCCTCCGGCTCTGTGACTAGTTTAATGGCATTGCTCGGCAAGTACGGCGACCAGATAGTTCCAAAGATGCCCGTGGGATGGCCTTCAGCAGTCAGCTTCTCAAATCCGTTCGGATTTGAGAGCACCTGCTCCAAGTCAACAAGTCTCCGGTCGAGAGCAAGCCGCAAAAACCCTGAGTCGGTCTCCGCTGCCGCAACAAGATCGGGCTCAAAACGCAAGCAGTTCGCTTCAGTGAAATCCCTCCAATAGTGTTTGACTTCTGGCCCAATGGCCCCAAGCGGGCCCCGGGAGTAAGTACTGTTTTGCGGGTCACACCAGATGGCGATTCTAAGGCCTGCCATCCTCTCGGCTGCGTCGCCAGACTCGATGAGCTCATCAATTTTGGCCGTTATTTCGCTCGCAACAATTTCACGATATGGACCGCTGCACCTGATAAGCACCAACAATGGGGCGTAGAATTGCTGCTCATTCATTCCGCCACGAAAAAGGTGACTAAGGCAGTTACGACAGAGCTCTCGGACTACGCCTGGCGGAGGATCGACCGACTCCAGGCATGCAGCAAGGAAAGCCAGTAGGTTGTTACGGCTGTCGACCGCCGTGTAACGTCGATCGTTTAGCAAGCTCCTATAAATCCTGGCTGCGCCCTGGTCGACTGAGCGATCTTTCATCTGCACTGCCAATTCAGCGACAACCTCCCACTCTTCTTTCGCAACGTGGGGGGCTAGTAGCTTGGCCAGCTTCTCAGGTGTGTCGCTGACCGACGAGAGGAATGCAGCCGTGAAATATTCCAGAAATGTGCGATGGGTGAAAGTGTATAGCGCTTCTCCCCGAGCCGTCGTTCCAGCGTCGCTGAAAACCCACGCTCGCCCCTTGCAGAAATCTACGAACTCTTCTGCCGCCTCTTTCGCTTCATCAATGGATTCAAAACCCCGCCCATGCAGGAAATTAGCTGTCTCCCTGATCAAGCTTCCATGAGTTACCGCCGCCTCTGTCTCTTGGCGACTGAAAAGCCAATGAGCCAAGTGGCGCAACGCAGGCTCAACATGCGGTCGAGCACGAAGCTCCGTGTGGATTCGGCGCCTCGCATCCCATTTCCTAAACAACAAGCCAGCGCATTGCTCATAAACTTCTGGCCTATTTCTAGGAATTGACCCCTCTCCGCGATAGAGGATACACATCAAGGCGAGCATAAGCGGATTCGCCCTCAGGTCCGAGACACTAGCACTTTCACCCATGAAAGCCGCAGAAAGCGCTTGGGCCTCTTGACGACTAATTCCTTCTTCCTGAGCGAACCACTTCCGGACGTACTCACCCACTCTTCCCGCGTCGAACCCTCCCACTCGGTATCGAACAAAATACTGATCATCGAGGCGCGCTTGATCGTATCCAACCAGACGTGAAGTTACGAGCACCTTCACCATCGGGTACTCCGTACAAAAGCGCTCAACGATCGTCGTTACCTCGGCCCGACGTGCAGTATCAATCAATTCATCAAGGCCGTCGAAGATTATGAGAGCCGAACCCGAAAGGAGTAGTCGAGAAATAAGACCCTTGGGTGGGGGGCATTGGTAAAAGACCTCAAGGGTATGTTCAATGTGCCCTAGGACAGACCTCTCGGGAGGGTCCTGGGAGGCGAAATCTCGGAGAGTGACCAGAAAGGGGATAGGCCTACTGTCAGAATTTGCGTGCCAGTGCATGAGGACATTCGAGGCAGTTGTCTTTCCTCCTCCAGGATCTCCGAGAAGCACTGTCCTATCGATTCTACGGCCCAGCTCCCAGACATCGATCTCGCTCGAACTGGGCGTATCAATCTCAGCGATTTCGGGGGTCACGTAGAGATCATCGATGGGGACGCGGCGACGCCGCTCGAAGTCCGGGGGCTCAATTTTCCCAAACTCCTCCAAGACATGATTTCGGTACCCTCGAAGGAATTCTCGATCCCTCTCGGGGTCTGCTGCCTCGTACGAATGCAATCTCCTCTCAAGCGCCTTCAGTGAGGAGACCATCCGTGCTGCGAAGGCATCACTTCGGAGCCTTGGAAGAAATTCCGGCGAAGCCCCTTGAATTCTTCCTACAATCGAGCAGATCTCGGTGTCGTAATAATCAAATAGGGCTTCAGCAAGGCCGGAAAGATCAACGGCAGGGTTAGCGTAGCCCAGAGTAAGCTCAAAGACCTTTTGAATATCCTGGACATCTACCTCTGGAGCATCCGTGAGTCGCGCGGCCAATAGTTCGTGAATTACGGAGTGGAATCCCGAACTCTCCAGAATTCGACAGAGTTCGCCTTCTTCGATACCTGCCGGTAGATCAGAGAATTGAGGCGTCGATTCGGCAATCCTATAGGTGTTGAACCACTTTATGACCTCCTCGTCTTCTTTGAGGGCTCGGCTTCCCAAAGACTTCAGGGTCACGCCAAGACGCATCGCCGTGGCCCCAATGACGCTGGCGATCACCCCGCCAGCAGCTTGCTGCAACATTGGATCCGAGAACATCCGCCACCCCGCCTCGTCAGAAAGTAAAGACTGTACTGACCTCCATGCGACTCTGGGGCGAGTTGGCATTATTCGCTACGCCAATGTTCACGCCGCCGTCCACTTCCAGCAGGAGACGCACAGGAGGAGCGGCCGATGACGCCCCAGCTCCCCGCGACCGGTCCTCGCACGCGAACCGGCGCGAGCAGACGGCTACCGTCTTGTAGAGACTCCCTGACTACAGGCGCTTCGGCTATGCGTTCAGGTGACAGCACCTTCCGGCCCCTGCTTTCGGTTGCACCACAAGCGCACCAGTTCGCGCGGGCGACAGCGGGCAAACACGGTGAACACAGGCGCCGCCGACGACGCCGCAGCCCGGCCGTTTGCCCATGTCAGCCCAAAAACGGCCGTTAATGATCGCAGCTTCCCAAGCAGATGTTGAAAGCCCCGATGGGCTGGCTATCTGCACGTCAATCGAGGACGCCGCGCTGGCGCCGATCGTGATGCCAGGCACACAATCGGGACCACAGGGATCGCCGCGGAGGGTCGACGTCTGGAGTCGCGTCCAACCACTCCCGAGCTGACTGCACAACGTGATCAATTACCTGAGCCAACTCGCCAGACCGCCGCAGCAGCCTCTCGTCCAACTCGTCAGCTGACGGGGCGCTCTGAAGGGCAATCCCCCACCACTCATCCAGGTACCGCACCAGGCCAGACGTCTGTTCGACGAGGCTGTCGGCGACCATACGCTCAGGCAACGACACAGACAGGCGTAGCAACGACTGCTGAACCCACAGCCGTTTCATGGCCTCGGCTACGGCCGTCCGAGCCTCGGCGGGAGTATCTCGGAATGTCTCCCTTGGGTGATGCAAGGTCACGGCCTGAACGCCACGGGCGTGAGCGACAGCCGTTCGGACCTCCTCCACAGCGCCGAAGAACGCAGCGTAGGCGTCACGGCTCACCTGCCAGCGAGCGTCAAACCGCTGTCCACGCACCTGCATCCGGACTGCTTCCAGAGCCGCCCGAGCCTGCGCCCTGGCACCGATCCACGCAATCGCGCCGCCCAGTGCAGTCGCGCCGGCGCCGATCCGAGCTGTTGATGCAACAGTGCAGCACATGCTGATCGTTATCCGGACCGTCTCATAGACTTCGTGACCACTAGTTCGAACGTGCTGCACCAGGAGGCTAGCGAGCCTCGATCTCTCTCCGTGTCAGTTTCCGTCTCATTCAGTCCCGTTCACGACCGTTCAGACGAGATCAGAAGTCGTATGCAGCCCAAGGGCGGGACGTCGATGAACTCAGGTGAACGCCCCTGCACGCTGCCCAACACCCCACCACCACAGTTGGAAAGCGTGCGCGCAGCGCTTTAGAGCGCGCCAGTGGCGCGGGGCTTGCGTTCGCTGTCAGTCCTGGGCTGTACGTCCCGCCCCATAGCTGAGAGACCGACTACGACCTGGCAGCGTGGCATAGCTGAGGAAGCCCGGGGGCTTGCCGCCGGCACCCTGCCTTCCTCGTTGTGGTCCCGCCCAGCACCTCACACCTGACGGGCTTATCCCACTCACCTTCAACGAGATCCAAATGGAGTACTAGGCTCACGAGGAACTGGCTAAGTCATCCGGGGGTGCCCATGTACTGCTTTCGTCTCCCCTTCACGATGCCGAGCCAGACGCTGCTCGGACTGACCGAAAGCCAGTTCTTGCTGTGGGGCGAAGGAGAGCGACGGGTTTGGCTGAAGCCCTTCGGGGACGCCAGCCAACGCTTGTGTGACGCCACCAACCTCGTGATCCGGGGCGAGGGATACGCCACCCAAGACGAAGCTGCCCGGGAGGGCGAACGGTGGCGGGACGTTATTAGTCGTGCCTTCGCCCGGGTCCACCTCGCCGCCGACTTTGGGGATCGACAGCCCGTCGGGGCCCTGACCAAAGCTGGTGAGGCGTGGCTCGCCGAGCGAGTGGGACACCCTGTGTTGGGACACCTGCCCGGTGTCACAGTCTTCGAAGATCAGCCGGGCCTTCGCTTCGTCGCCGCGCCGAGCATCGAGGCGTGTAAGCGTCCGTCCGAGGAGCGGAACCGCCTGGTGCTCACGCAGGCCGCGCAGCTCCATGACCCGCTGGATGGTCCTGAGCGGCTGGCCTTCGACCTGTACAGCGGTTCCTTCTTCCAACCATCGGCGGACTCAAGGCTTCTGATGCTGACTATGGCGATTGAGACCTTGCTCGACCTCCAGCCCCGCTCGGAATCCGCCAAGGCGCACGTGACCGCCATGATCGAGGCCACCGAAGCCAACGCTGACCTCACCCACTCCGAGCGAGAGTCACTACGAGGGAGTCTCAAATGGCTGCGGGATGAGTCGATCGGGCAAGCCGGGCGGCGACTGGCCCGGACCCTGGAGCCTCGCATGTACTCGGGCAAAGCCCCGGCCGCCTTCTTCACCCGCTGTTACGAGATGCGCAGCGCGCTCACGCACGGGTACGTGCCGCGCCCTAACCGTCATGAAGTTGCTGGTCTCGCCGCAAGCCTCGAGCTGTTCGTTGGCGACCTCCTGGCCGGACGCCTTCTTACCGAGGTCCCCTGACTGACACTGGGCGAGGTCGACGTCGCCCAGCCACGGGTTGCCCTGGCAGGGGACGGCGGACATCGTCGTGCGCCACGCACTGCGAGATCGTCTATGCGATCCCTATCAACCGATAGCCCTATCTAGGGTTCTCCCTATGGCCGACGATGCTCCGCCCTGTCCCGAGTGCAACCACCCCCTGAGATCGGGCCGCCTGATGCTCGCCCGGCGAGACGACGACGGCCGACGGACTGCCCGATGTTGTGGCTGTGCGCGGACCGGCACGCGTGGTGGCAGTGGGCGGACCGGCCAAACGATCCGTTGGAGGTCTGCCCCGTTCCGAAGCTATTTCGCTGACATCCAACTCTGACATCAACAAGGTCGGACGGGGGCATACAGCAGCATCATCGGGCGACCGTCGGACCAGCCGTCGGCGGCCCCAGATGCGGGTGTAGATCGAACTCCTAAAGCGGGTGTCGCAGGTTCGAATCCTGCGGGGCAACGGACGAAGGGTGGTAGGCAGACAAGGTAGCGACTTGAGCTACCCAATGAGCGCGTTAACCGCGATGCCCAAGCCAACGAGGCCAAAGACCGAGAGGCCGATGATCCACACGGGGTAAGCACGAGCACGCGCCAAACGCGGCATGGGGACACCAAGCTGAGCGCAGCGGTCATTCAGGGGCTTGTGGAGTACGTCCCAACCCTGATCTCGCTCGAACTTCTCAAGCCAAACAGCGTCTGCGATCGCGCTGAGCCGGTGTCTCATCAGCAGTTCAACAGACATGAATGCGATCACTACAGAGAGGAGTCCAGAGCTAAGGCGGGCGAGTTGGCCAGCTCCAGGACCGAGACCAATCGCCATCAAGAAGGCTTGTGCAGTGAGCGCTATACCCGGTACCTGCCAAACCATCTGATCGATGCCTAGATGCCTGGCTGCCACCACCTGATACATGACGAGACGCGCGTCTTGACTCGGTTGCCTGGCCATCTAAGCCCCCATTGATCGCTGCCAGAGCAAGCTCTACTCGTGCAACTGATACCACCAGCAGAAGGCAGTCAAGCCGAGAGCCATCTTTGACAGAATGCCTCCGTCACTGGTTTCCGCCCCGCCTCCTTCTTAAAAGTGGTGCGTTCACGCCCCCTGCTCCTAGCTCATCCATAAACTCCCGGTCGGGCTCTGCCGCCCGTCCGGGCTGCGGCGCTGGGGCGCCGGTCCCGGCCGGACGGCAGAGCCCGACCGATCACGGGAGCAAGCTAGGACCAAGAGGGCCAGGGTTCACAGGACTCGCCAAGCGGCAGAGGCGTGCCGGTGGGGATCGGCTGAGCCGGCCGGAGCCGTAGAGTCCACCGTCTCCGCAGCGAGGCCCGACGCAATCAGCTCGGCCAGGAGTAGCGCCGCCTCCGGACATATTGTGCCGAGGCGCACGAGGCCGTCACCAAAGACGTTCACATCGGCCGCGAGGCCAGGAAAGTCGGACTCCAGTCCCAGGTCTGTGAGTTGGGAGGCCAGCATGTCGGCGCTGTGCCGGGCCTGTATCCAGCCGCGGACGTAGGGAACACCAGGCATCAAGTCCTCAGCGCGCTTGGCAACAACTCCTCGCCGGTCGGTCATAGCGTCAGTCCTCTCGCGTCCGTTGTTCGGGAGTTCCGTGCCGTTCGCTGCTGTTGTCCGTCCCACATGTCAACGCGAGTCGAAGCAGTTCGGCCAGACGCTCCGCCGTTGCCGGTGACACGCGCCCGAGTTCGATCAGTCCGTGTCCGAAGGCGTTGAGGTCGGCTCGCAGGTAGGGAAAATCCTTCTCCATGCCCGCGACGGTCAGAACGTCTCGCAGGGCAGTCGTCGCGTTTCGGGCTGCGTACCAACCGTCGCTGTCCAAGGGGGACCACTGGGCGGCGTCCTGGTGATCGCGTGGTTCATCACGCATCGGCAGCCGACCTCTCAGCGGTGACCATGTCCACGGCAGACGGAGAGGGGTACTTCTCGCCGTACCGGTCGGCGCGTGCCAGCAGTTCGGATGCGGCTACGAGCATGGTTGCCAGAGCGACCGGGCGCAGCGGATTGGCCTCTGGGCGGCGTACTGGTGCGCGGAGCCACTGGTAGCGGTCGCCGGGCAGAGGCAGAGGGCCGGGAATAACGACGACGGAGCCGAGGCTCAGGTAGCGATACGAGGGCGGGCTCTGCGTCTCCCGTTCGAGGAAATGCACGAAGCTCTCTTGGCTCCGGGAGTTGAGCAGGAAGCCCACCCGTCGGGCCTTGTGATCCACCACGACCGGGCCGAACGGCAGTCCCCGGCGTACGAGTTGGTCGAAGGTCTCCAGTCCTGTGCGCTGCTCGATCGTCACCACGTCGAAGAGACGACCGGTCGGCAGCATGCACGGGGTGCGGGGGTCGTCCTCCCAGACCGCCCGGCACATCACCGGATCGTCGGCAGCGGCGGAGAGCCACTCGACACCCCTCCTGGTCATCCTCTGCACGTCATCTCACCTCAGTCGGACTGCGTTGCGGCCGCGATGCCGCCGTGCGTCCAGACTCAGGGTCGAGGCACTGGCCAGGGCAGATGACGTGAGGTGACGGGGGATGACGTGCAAAGGTCTGGCGCGTCATCCCCCGTCGCCCGCCGTCCAAGGACGTTCTCTGACTACTCCCTGCAAGAAGTAATGACCAGCGCGTACATTCAGTTGCGGGACGTTCTCGTATCGGCGCACGAGCAGGGAGTGAGCGGTCACGTCTTCGATGCAGTCGACCAGCGCCCACTTACGTGAGGCTCGCACTGGCCGGGGCTGGAGTCAGCCGAGGTTGGTACGCGAGTTACGCCAGGCGGCTGCTCGGCGCGGTCATCAACTCCCCTCAGACGCCAGCGTCAAGCGCCGCATTGCCAGTTGGGAGAACGGACACAGTTCCCCGGACGACTTCTACGGACCGCTCCTGTGCGACGCCTTCGGTATGAGCGCGGCGGAACTCGGGCTGAACCACGGCGGTGCGCACGACTCGGCCCTCTTGGACGCTGCCTATCCGGCCAGCCCCGATGCGGCGATTCAGACAGTCGGGCAGTTGTGGCGTGCCGATCTCAACGGGTATGAGCCCTTGCTCCAGACCGAGCCGTCCGAGCCGGCGTGGAGCGAAGCGTCACTGAGGTGGTTGGTCGCGCCCGAGCCGACGATTCCCCGGCCCCGTACTGACGGTGCACGCGTAGGTCTCGGCGATGTGGCAGCCGTCAAGACCACCGCGGACATGTTCGCCCATCTCGACGACCAGTTCGGCGGAGATCACGCGCGGCACGCAGTGATCCAGTATCTGAGCAACGACGTGGTTCCGATGCTGCGCGGCCGGTATACCGAGCAGGTGGGCCGGGCCCTCTTCTCCACCGTCGCTGAGGCGACTCTCCTTGCCGGTTGGATGTCGTACGACTCATGCCACCACGGTCTGGCCCAGCGGTATTTCCTCCAGGCACTCCGGTTGGCCCAGGACGCCAATGACCGCCGACTGGCTGGCAGCATCCTTTCCGCCATGAGCCACCAGGCGACGTTCCTCGGTCGATACACGCAGGCTGCCACACTCGCTCGCGCCGCTCTCATGGGCATTTCGCCCGTAGCGACGCCCACCTTGCGCGCCCAATTCCATGCCATGGAGGCCCGCGCCCTAGCACGAACCGGTGATGTCGGCGCGTGCGAAGCCGCGTTGAGCGCGGCAACAAAGGCCCTGGAGAGCCGGAACAGCGATGACGAGCCCGAGTGGATCAGCTACTTCGACGAGGCCGAGCTTGCCGCCGAAGCTGCGCACTGCTTCCGCGACGTGAACAGCGCCCGCCGGGCCGTGGCCCACGCAGAGAACGCCATGAGCGGAAGCCACGTACGAAGCGACTTCTTCGCGACCATGGTTCTCGCCGACGCCCACCTACGAGCCGGAGAAGCCGACGAGGCCTGTCGCGTCGCGCTGGATGCCCTCGATCTCGGAGAACAGCTCAAGTCCGCCCGTTGCGTGAGCTATCTCGCCGAGTTCCGGCAGAACCTTGCCGCAACGGGAGACAGTGCGATCTCCCGGGACTTCACGGAGCAGGCTCAGGAACAAAGATTGTGGGTTGCTTCGGAGGCGCAGCTCAGCCTCTGACCCCGCCTCAAAAAGGGCCCCAGGAGTCTCGCCCCTCGCCGGTTCGGAGCGACCGCACGCGCCGCGCGAACTCCGCCGCAGAACGCTCACTGGAACCGACCTGGTGGCCGAGCCAAGCAACCATCATCAGTTCGCGGAGATCCGCCAAGGTCTCATAGCCGGGCCAGTTCATCAGGTCGAAGCCGTAACGGTGGACGAACTCCCCGTACTCCGCCTTCGTGTGCCAGCCGTACCGGTCGTAGAACATCGCAGTCTGGATCAGGTCCCACTCGCGCGGGGCCAGCGCGACGCCGTCGAGGTCGATGAGCACCGCGTGACCGTCCCGGTGACGGAGCACGTTGCCTATGCTCCCGTCTCCGTGGATCATCCCGAAGGGAAGCACGAAGTCCAGCCGGTCGTAGTCCTTGTTCAGCCTTGCGGCTCGCTCCTCCAGGAACGTGCGGTCTTCCTCCGTGATGCCGGTCATCTGCCTCATGGAGCCCGACAGCTTCGCGAGCGGGTCGAAGTACGGGAGCCTCAGGGACTCGGGCTCCTCAAGCCAGTGGAGTCGGCGGAGCAGGTCGGCCAGCTCGCCCACCGTGGCGTACTCCTCGTGCTCCTGCACGCTCTCCCAGAAGGTCACAACCCTGCCGCCGACCACCAGCGGTTGTGTGACTCCGGCCGGCACCCGAGTAGCCGGAAGGTCTTCCGCCTCCAGCCAGCGGGCAACGCGTACGGCCCGCTCCATCTCCTCCAGGACATCGGGGTCACGGGCAATGCGGACGATGATCGGCGACGTAGATAGCCGGTACACAGCGTTCGAGCCGAGCCGCAGCAACTCGGCGCCGTCCGGGTCGAGTCCGGCTGTCCCACACGCCTCGCGCAGAACAGCCTCAAGGGCTTCCGCCGTGAACTCCGTGCCGCCGTCCTGGCCCCCGCCACTGCCCGAGATCATGCCTCCGACCATACGGCGCCGCCCCGCCGCTCAACAGGTCGCCCACGTAATAGGGGCGTAATGACCATGCTCAGCAGGTCCCATGGCTACCGCTCCCCTGCAGGTCAAGGACCCAAAAGGCTCACGGCCTCATCTGGGCTCCGGAGCCGTGTGCGCAGGTTCGAATCCTGCCGGGGGCACTCGCCGAGGATCAGTAGAAATGAAGCGCTGACCAGGGCGGATGCCGACGCCAAAGGGCGGGACTCAGTCTCACTGAGTCCCGCCCTTTGTCACTGCTGCGCACTGGTCGCGATAGACCTGCGATAGAGACGGCCCTACGAGAACAAACTCGTGATTGCAGCGACCAGCGCAGTGGCGGCGCCTGCTGTGGCCGTCGACGTCGCCACCCGATCCGCGAAAGCGGCCATAGGAGCCCCGCCTACGCCCGCACGCTTGAGCTGCACGTCGACGAAGTGATCGCGAACGTCGAGCGTCGGCGCGCCTTCAACGAGTGCGGTCAAGGTGATCGCTTGCCCCTTCCTAATCAGCTCGGGTCCGAACGAAATGGTTGTACCTGAAACCGCACAGGCGCTGATGACCGCCCCGTGTTGGCCAGCGTCAGCACTCAGTAGCTCCACAATTGAGACGTTCAGATCGATCTCAAGGGCTCGTTGCCGATCAAACTGCTCACTGGCGATCGCATGACGTCCCGAATTCTTCAAGCGGACTACCGCGACGTACGGGTCCGTCAGAGCTACACCGTTGCAGAGGACCTCGATCGTCATGCTCCCGGACTGAAGGCCAGACTGATCTACCAGGGGTGAGGCACTTTCAAGGTCGTACGAAAGCTGACGCTTTGGGGGGAAGAGGGCCCTTCTGGCGTAGTAGACGGAGACTGCGCCCAGAGCCAAGGCGAGGACCGCAAGCCCGATTGTGACTAGGTTGAACCCCTTGCCCTCCAACATGTCCACTGCCGCCTGCACTTCTCCCCTTCCAGTGACTCCCCTGAACGACGCAGTGCAAGGTACAGCGAGCGGCTCACGCTCCGCCATGAGGAGTCACACGAGGTCGTCTGGCCAATCGAGTTCCGCCTCGATCTTCTTGTTCATGGCCTCCTCCTGGCCGTAGATGCACCCCTCGTAGACACGGTGGATCACCTCAGGCGAGTTGCCGACCCGACGGGCAACCTCGGCCACGGGCACGCCGGCGTTCAGCCACGTCGTGATGCAGGTGTGCCGTAGGTCGTACGGCCGACCTCCGAGGATGGACGCCTGAAGGTCCGGCGAGAGCGCGTGCTCCCGAGCGTCCCGCCACACGCGCCAATAGGTGCTGCTGCCCACGAGACCGCCCCGCTCGTTCGTGAAGAGCCGCCCATCCTTGGCTGTGCCGAACTCCTTCAGGTGGGCGCGGAGCATGGCCACGAGTGGCGGGGGGATCGGAACTGGCCGGTTTTCCTTGGCCTCCCTGGACTTCAGGCCGCGCTTGTCGTGGCGCTCTCCGCTGTCTGTCCACTGCTTGCTCGACACGGGGTGCGTGTCGTGAAGCGTCAGAACAGCCCACCCCTTCTCAGGGAGGAAGCAATCAGCCTTCCTGAGCCCCACAGCCTCACTCGGGCGGAGCCCCGCGAAGTACATGACCGCAAAGAAGCCCACCAGGCGCCGACCTTTCTTGCGGTCCCATGTCCCGACGTACGAGACCGAGGCGAGGAGTTGAGCAGCCTGCGTCTTGTTCACGAGAACGCGTGGGTCCACGCGGTCGGATGAAGCACTCTTCACCCTCTTGATAGGGGTGAGCGGGTTCTCCGCCACAAGCTTGCGCCCGATGGCGTATTCAACCGCGGTGTTGAGCGCGCGCCGACGACGCCGGGAGGTCTCCCCCGCCGCGGGGGTGCCGTCCAGCTTGAAGGAAATCCGATACTGAACATCGCGAAGAATCTTCGGGTCTTCCAGCGAGGAGACGAGAAGCGATTTCTTAGAGATCCACCCGTAGGCGTCTTCAAGTTCCTCCGGCGGGTCAAGTTCGGCGTTCTTGGGAACGACCGCCCACCGGAAGGCGAGACGCAGCTCTTCCGGTGACGGTATTTTCTGTTCCTGCTCCACCAGAGCGAGCGTCACCGCGGCGAGCCCGTCGGCGATGCCCTCACGGGTCTTGGCCGCGGCAGTTGGCCAGCGCATCGCCATGCACTCGCGACAGAACGCGAACCAGGGGAGTTCCTCACGGGCTTGCTGCGCACTGGCCTCGGCACGTACCTCGGATTCAGGCAGACCATCCGTGATGTGGAATGCCTCGCCACGGCGCATTTCCTGCCACAGTTCAGATCTGCGACTCTCTGCGAGCGCGACCGTGGCGAAGGTGGCGCTAATGACCTTTCCTCTGACTTTCCAACGGAGTTGGTAGGGACGGGTCTTGCTCTGCGCCTTGGACACCTTCCACAGGCGGACATCGAAAGAAAACCCATCCGGGGCCGAGCAGTTGTTCAAGTCGCCAGGTAGGGCTTCAACTGCCTGTCACAGCAGGAACGATCACCGCTGCGACAGCCGAGAGCAGGCCGCCCACAGCCAGGACGGCATTGAACTTCTCCCTCGCCGTCGGGAAGATGGCACGCCCCACATCGCCCACCTTGCTACGCAAAACGATCATCTTGAGCTTCTGCCACCGATGCTGACGGTTCCGGCACCCCATCAGAATGCCGTAGGCGTTGTTGCGGCAGTAGGTCCGCCCGTCTCGGTTGACCGCTCCACACCAGACCGGCACTTGGAAGAACGAGTAGGCCGACACCGCAGCCGACAGAGCAACAACAATCGGTAGCGACCATTGCTGGCTCCAGGCAACGATGAGGGCTGCAACCGCTATGTATCCCCAGTACAGACGTACCGCTTTCCCCATAGCCACGCAGAGTAGCGGTATGCACACAGAGCTGGCAGGGGTAAACGAGCCACAGAACCGCGTGCCCGCGCCATGCCCGATCGTGCGGAAGGCCGAGGGATGACGGGGTTCACTCGGAACCACATGGCTGCTTCTGTATTGATGAAGGCCAAGGAACGGCGAGGGCGAAGATCAGAAGGCTGGAACCGAGTTGGGCGGTGAAGCGGCGGCGGGCCGTGGCAGAGGTTGATGCGGCGGTGGCCACGCCAACAGGGCACGAGTGAGCAGGAGTTGGAACTCGGCGGTCGGATGTCAGGTGCTTGAGCGTCGGGTTGGGGACCTCGGCGTGCCCTCGGGCACGCCCGTCCCCGCGAAGCGGGCCACAGCCACGGCCGCGAGCAGCGAGGACATCGGAGTTGGGGGAGTTGAAGGAGCAGCAACGAGCACGGCGGCCCCGCGGATCTGAAGCGTAGGGAGCTTCATGATCCACGGTCGCCGTGCTCGTGGTGTGTCAGTGCCTCGCCCTCTCGCCGGATCGGACCGGCAGGAGCCCGGAATGGTCCGGGGTGCCGGTCTCAGGCCCAGGGGTCGAAGGCGATTCCGGCGGGCAGGGTGGAGGCCAGAGCCCAGCTGAAGTTGCTGTCGTTGATCTTGATTGTGGCGTCGCCGAAGTTGGCGGTCATGAGCTTGTCGCGGTAGCCGGCCGGGTAGCCGTCCCAGCCGATGAGGCGGGGGAAGAACCAGCCGCCGGTAGCGTTCTCCGGCGGGTCGTCATTGGTGTTGGCGAAGCGGAAGTCGTGAGTCGAGACGCCGTCCTTGTGGTAGACGATCTTCGGGTGGGTCCCGTTGAAGAGGATCGAAGAGGCCGGAAGGGTCTGATAGGTGGAGTGCTGCGACACCGAGACGTACTGGACCTGGTTGTCGTAGATCCACACGATGACGTGTTCCCAGTCATGCGTGTGTCCGATGGCCGCGGGGCCGAGGGTGGCCTGGTCCTTCTCGAAGTAGCTGGCGTACATGACCGCGGACCAGCCGTTGTTGGTCTTCACGCGTGCGTACGTGTTGGCGTTGTTCAGCTGGGCCAGGTCGTGGCAATGGCCGTTCACATCGCCGCCCAGCGCCAGGCCGGGGTTGATGGTGCCGTCGGCGCCGATGGCGGCGGTGGCGTAGCAACCGTCCCCGTCGTAGTCGTAGGCGGGGGAGAACGTCTGCTCCGTGCCGCCGGCGTTCTGCGGTAACAGCGTGAGGACGTTGGCACTCGCGCTGGTCGGGAGCGCCACGACCAGCGCCATGGCGCTGACGGCACTCGCGAGCGCGGACCAGCCGAGCCTCCTGGACGGACGCTTCGGACGGGGTGTGGTTCTTTCGGGGTTCGTCGTCGACGACAGCGCGCTGCGCACACCAACTCCTCAACACTGCGGGGGGGGGAGGCAAGGGCCGGCGTCCGGCATTCCTTGCGTCGAGATCAACGCCTCTTGCTCGGCAAAGGAATTCCTGGTGAACCGGAGACTCTTTGGGGGAAATAAATCCGGTACGAGGAACCCCCTTATCCGTGTGACGCGGCATCAAAATACCTGGAGGAACCCTTAGTTGCAAGGGAAAAGACCAAGCAGGGGATTTTCCCAAAACGGCATTCGGGGTACTTTGCGAGATCTGACGGGATGGAGAAATGCGGGAAAGTCGGCATTGAGTCTGTTCCGGGCTCCGCCGATCACGCATCGGGTTTACGCACAGGCTTTGCATAGAAAACGATTTCGTCTGCGAGCGGGCGATAGCCGCGAGGCTCTCAAGGGATGCCTGCCGGCTGGTCAGTTCGCCGATGGCGGAGGCGGTATCGCGGGTGCGATTGCCAGTCCTGGCGCGGATGCGGTGCCGCACCAGGTGATCTTCGCGACCTGAGCACCGTACGGGTCGCCGACACCGAGGCCGTGACTTTCACCACGAAGCTGCGCTTTGGGTGACATTGCGCACATTAGTGGCAGGTGCGTCTGTACAAGTCGTTTTTTGTCGTTGACAGTTGGGACGGATATTCCCGTTCCAATCGGCACAGAAAGATCCCGCTCACATGCGCAATTCTGCTGACGTCCCCGTGCAGCCCCACCCCGTCACCGTCGCCGAAGTGATTCCCGGTGATCTTCTCGCTCTGTCGGAGGAGGACGTGGCGGCGGACAGGTGGTTCGTGGTGATGCACACCTTGCCCGAGAACCCGCAGACGATTCGGCTGGCGCTGCGGCCGCCTCTCGGGGGAAGCGATCACGATCGGGTATTTCAGCGGGATCACCAAGTGACGGTGGGGTGTCGGCGGATGGATGTCGCCGGAATTCCGGAGATCGGTTCCGCCGATCTTGACGTGGTGGAATTCCGGGACGGGGATCAGGTCACCTCGCTGCGCGCCGTCGACCCCCGGGCCGTCGAGGAGTCGTACAGCCGCCGGTGGGGTCAGTGGTACCGGGACCTGGAGAGTCGGGTCGAGGAGCCCGTGTCGGACTCGGGGCTGCGGGAGCGGGCCGCGCGTGAGGTCGCGGAGGGGCATGTCGTACGGCATCTCCCCCGGCCGCGTCGGGCGGCCGCCGCCGGAGCCGCACCTCGGCGGGTTGTCGTCACCGGGCTCGGGGCCGTCACGCCGCTCGGTGTGGGGGTGGACCCGCTTTGGGAGGGGCTGGTCGAAGGGCGGTGCGGGATACGGGAGTTGGAGGGCGAGGAGTTCGCCGAGCTGCCCGTGCGGATCGCCGGCAGTGTGCCTGTCGATCCCGTCGGGCTGTTGCCGCGGCCGCAGGCTCGGCGGATGAACCGGGCCGCGCAGTTCGCGGTGATCGCGGCGCGCGAGGCCTGGCAGGACGGTGGGTTCGACGTGGCCGGGACGGTCGAGAGCGGGCTCGAACCCGAGCGGGTCGGGGTCAGCGTCGGAGCCATCCTCGGTGATGCCTCCGTGCTCGTCGGCGGTGATCGGAAGCTGCGGGACAAGGGACCGCGTGCCGTGTCGCCGCTGACCACGCCGATGACCGTGCCCTCGCAGGCCGCGTCCCAGGTGTCGCTCGCGCTGCGGATCACCGGCGAGGCCCGCACCGTGACCAGCGCCTGCGCCTCCGGTACCGAGGCCATCGGGCAGGCCATCGACCGCATCCGGTACGGCCATGTCGATGTCGCCCTGGCCGGTGGCGCGGAGGCCGTGGTCACCCCGGCGATCATGGCCTCGTTCGCCGCGATGCGCGCGCTGTCCACCCACGGTCTCGGCTCCACCAGCCCCTCCCGGCCCTTCGCCAAGGACCGCGACGGCTTCGTCAACGGCGAAGGGGCCGGCTTCCTGCTGCTCGAGGCCGAGGAGCACGCGCGGGCCCGCGGGGCTCGTATCTACTGCGAGGCCGCCGGGTGGGGACTGTCCGCCGACGCCCACCACATGGCCGCGCCCGACCCGTCCGGCAACGGCGTCGCGCTCGCACTGCGGCGGGCCGTGCGGGACGCCGGTGCCCATGTCGTGGACGTCGTGCACGTCAACGCCCATGCCACCGCCACCCCCGACGGCGACCTCGCCGAGGCGGGTGCGCTGCGGGCCGTGCTCGGCGGGAGCGTCCCCGTGACCGCGCTCAAGGGTCACCTCGGTCATCTGCAGGGCGCCGCGGGCGGAGTGGAGGCCGTCGCCACCGTGCTCACGCTCCACCACGGCCTGATCCCGCCCACCATCGGCTGCGAGGAACAGGACGACGCCATCGAGCTGGACGTGGTGACCAAGAGTCCGCGGCCGCTGCCCGCCCTCGGCGATCTCGCCCTCAGCAACTCGTTCGGGTTCGGCGGGCACAACGCGGTGTTGGCCTTGCGGCGGATCGCTTGACCGAAGAACGCCCACAACACGGGTGAGGGGCGGCTCAGGCGGACGTGCGCTTCCTTGGTGACGTCTTCTTCGCCGCGGCCGTCTTCTTCGCCGCGGTCTTCTTCGTGGCGGACTGGGCCGTCGTCTTTGAGGCGGTCGTCTTGGAGGCCGGCTTCTTCGCCGTGGTCGCCGAACTCGCCGTCGTCGCCGTCGTCCCCTTCTTCGCCGTTGTCTTCTTGGCTGCCGACTTCTTCGCCGTCGACTTCTTTCCGCCGACTTCCTTGGGAGCCGTACGGGCCGACTTGCGAGCGGTCGTACGCCCCTGGAGACGGGTGACCTCCGCGGCCTCGCCGGTTTCCTCGCCCTCGCCCCGCGATTCCTTGGCCGCGCGCACGCTCTTCTCCAGGGCGGCCATCAGGTCGAGTACCTTGCCGCCGGTCTTCTCGCCAGTGGGAGCGGCGGGGGCCTCCACACCGGAGGCCTTGGCGGCGATGAGTTCTTCCAGGGCTTCGCGGTAGTCGTCGTGCAGGTCGGCGAGGTCCACCTCGCCGAGGGTGTCCATCAGGGCGTCCGCCAGGTCCAGTTCCTTGTCGCGGACGGTGACACCGGTGTCCGGGGCGACATCCTGGGGGGCGCGGATCTCGTCCGGCCAGAGCAGGCCGTGCATGGCGATGACATCGTCGACCACGCGCAGCATGCCCAGGCGTTCCCGGCCGCGCAGGGCGAACTTCGCGATGGCGACCTTCTGGCTGCGCTTCAGGGCCTCGCGCAGGAGCGTGTACGGCTTGGCGGCCGGGACGCCGTTCGCGGACAGGTAGTACGCCGTGTCCATCTGGAGCGGGTCGATCCGGTCGGCCGGTACGAAGGCCACGATCTCGATCGTCCTGGCGGTCGGGATGGGCAGCTGGGCCAGATCCTCGTCCGTGATCGGGATCAGCGTGCCGTCCGCGTCCTCGTACGCCTTGCCGATCTCCCCGGTCGTGACCTCGCGGTCCTCCGCCTCGCAGAACTTGCGGTAGCGGATGCGGCCGCCGTCGTCGAGGTGGACCTGGCGGAAGGAGATCGAGTGGCTCTCCGTGGCGTTCACGAGCTTGATCGGGATGCTGACCAGGCCGAAGGAGATGGCGCCGTTCCATATGGATCGCACGTGCAGCACCTTCCACTCGATTGCAGCTGGTTTCAGACAATTTCTTATCTTTTGGTGAGATTGTCATCGTATGACGCCGATCACAGTGGTGGAGGGGCGAAGGCTCGCGCTGAGCAATCTGGAGAAGGTCCTCTATCCGGCGACCGGCTTCACCAAGGGCGAGGTGCTGCACTACTACGCGACGGTCGCCGAGGTTCTGCTGCCTCATCTCAGGGACCGGCCGCTGTCCTTCCTGCGCTATCCGGACGGGCCCGACGGCCAGGTCTTCTTCGCCAAGAACGTGCCGCCGGGTACGCCCGAGTGGGTCACCACCGCCGAGGTGCCGCGGTCGGAGGGGCCGGCTCGGATGGTGCTGGTCCAGGACCTGGCGAGTCTGATGTGGGCGGCGAACCTCGTCACCGAGTTCCACACGCCCCAGTGGCTCATCGGGGCGCCGGGGGACGCGGACCGGCTGGTCTTCGATCTCGACCCGGGGGCGCCGGCGACCGTCGTCGAGTGCTGCGAGGTCGCGCTTTGGCTGCGGGAGCGGCTGGCGGCGGACGGGATCGAGGCGTGCGCGAAGACGTCCGGGGCGAAGGGGTTGCATCTGCTGGCGGGGCTGGAGCCGACGCCCTCCGGGCGGGTGACGGAGTACGCCAAGTCGCTGGCCGTGGAGGCGGAGAGGGTGATGCCTCGGCTGGTCGTGCACCGGATGACGCGGAGTCTGCGGGCGGGGAAGGTGTTCGTCGACTGGAGTCAGAACGCCGCGCGGAAGACCACGGCGACGCCTTACACGCTGCGGGCGCGGGCGGAGCCGACGGTGTCGGCGCCGGTTGCTTGGGGGGAGGTCTCGTCGTGTCGGGCCGCCTCCCAGCTGGTCTTTCAGGCGCCGGACGTCGCTTCGCGGTTGGCGGAGTACGGGGATCTGCTTGCGTCCTTGCTCGATCGGGGGTGTGCGCGGGGGCTGCCGCCGCCGTGAGGGGAAGGTGTTTTTTCGCCCCCTCCGCCCCTACCCGTCCCGTACCTGGGGGCTGCGCCCCCAGACCCCCCTGTCGCGCTGACGCGCTCGTCCTCAAACGCCGGACGGGCTGAAAGCCAAAGGAGCCGCATGCGAGCAACATCAACCCCCTCCCGTCTCCTCCCCCGCGCACTCGTCGTCGGGCTCACCGCTCTCGCGCTCGGTGTCTCGCCCTCGCCCTGGGTCTCCACTGCCGCCCCGGCGCCAAGGGCCGCGAGTTCCGATGTGATCCGGGACTGGAGCGAGACAGCTGTCGCCGTGGTCAGCGGGGACGCGCAGCGGCCGACGGCTGAGCCGTTCGTCTGGTACGGCTTTGTGTCGGCTGCCGTGTACAACGCGGTGGTGGGTATCGAGGGCCGGTACGCCCAGTACAAGTGGCATGAGCGCGGCCCGCGTACCGCGTCGTCCGCGGCGGCCGCCGCGGCTGCTGCCCGTCGCGTGCTCCTGACGTACTTCCCGGCGTCGCAGGCCAGGATCGACGCCGCCTACACCGCGTCGCTGGAGAAAGTTCCCGACGGGAAGCCGGAGGACGAGGGTGTCGCCTTCGGGGAGCGTGCGGCGGCGCGCCTCGTCGAGCTGCGGGAGAACGACGGGCGCGGCGCGACGGTGACGTTCGACAAGCAGCCCGCCCCCGGCGTCTGGCGGCCCACCCCGCCGAACAACACGCCCTTCGCCAACCCGTGGATGGCGAAGCTGCGGCCGATGCTCCTCGACTCGCCGGACCAGTTCGTGCCGGGACCGCCGCCCGAGCTGACCTCCAAGCGCTACGCCAGGGACCTCGCCGAGGTGAAGGCGATGGGTGCGAAGACCAGCACGGAGCGGACGGCGGAGCAGACCGAGACCGCGCTCTTCTTCACCGACCCCCTGCCACAGCAACTCCAGGCCGCCTACCGCGACCACACCGCACGGCACGGGCTGGACATCGTCGAGGCGGCCCGGCTGTTCGCCGCCGCCGGCACGGCCTCCGCCGACGCGACGATCACCACGTGGAACTCCAAGTTCACCTACGGCCTTTGGCGCCCCATCTCGGCGATCCGGCTGGCCGACACCGACGGCAACTCCGCCACCGAGGCCGACCCGTCCTGGCTGCCGCTCACCAACACACCTCCGTACCCCGAGTACATGGGCGGCCACTGCGCCAACGACGGTGCCGTCATGAGCGTCCTGGACCGTCTGACCGGCGGTGACATCGACTTGCGGGTCTCATCGGCGGTGACGGGCACCACCCGTACGTACACCGACTCGGCCGACTTCAACCGTGACGTGATCAACGCCCGGGTCTGGGAGGGCATCCACTTCCGGACCGCCGACATCGTGGGCAACCGGGTGGGCAGGCACATCGGGACCTACGCACTCGACCACTACTTCCAGCCGCTCCACCACCGGCGGTAGGGAGCGCTCACACCCGCGTCCACGTGTGCCGGTCACGCGCCATCGCGTGCAGCGCCTCCACGTCCGCCGGTTTCAGCACCCCGCCGATCCGCGCCAGGCCTGCGAGGTCCGTGTCCTTCAGGACCCGGACCCTGCGCAGCGGCGCCGTGACGTCCAGGTCGGCGGGGCCCGCCACGGCAAGGACGGGGTGCACCTCGGCCGTCAGGGCGTACGAGGCGCGGTCGGCGTCGGCTCGGACGCGGCGGAGCAGGGGGCGCGGTTCGCGGCGGCCGACGGTGACCATCGGGTCGGCCACGAGGACGCGCTGTTTACGGGCGTACAGGGCGCGTACGCAGAAGAGGCCGCCGGGGCCGATGACCAGGTGGTGGAGGCGGTCGCCGCCCGGGAGCGGGAGGGAGTGCAGGGTGTGCCAGCCCGCGCCCTCCAGGTGGTCGAGGGCGTCGCCCGCGGCCTGCTCCGCCGCGAGCGCGCGGCGGCGGGGATCGGGGCGCAGGCGGTGGGCCGGGCCCGGGTCGCGGTCGAGGTCGATCAGCAGCGCCTCGCCGGGTCGGTTCGGCGCCAGGTCGTCGTCCGGGTGCAGGGTGAGGCGGGCCAGCTCCGCCGGGGTGGGGACGGGAGGTGGTCCCACCGTCACCGGGCCGGTCAGGAACGGGCCGAGCGCGTCGAGTACGTCCTCTCTGCGCTCCTCGCTGAGCAGGTTGACCCGGGCCGACTCACGGTCGTACCAGGCGACGTTCCTCCCGTCCGTGAGGCAGACGTACAACCGCTCCTGGCCATGCCGCCAGGTCGGTATGACGCGCAGTCCGTTCATGCACCATCACCCCACGACCATGGGAACAGGCGGGGTGCTCCAGGGGCAAGAAGCCGGTTACCTTTGTGAGCAGTTGGGGGAGTTGGTGGGAGGCGCCGTTGCGGACCCGCAGAAGGCCGTCGGACGTGCCGGCTCCGGACAGCCCGTGGAGTGAGATCGTGCCCGGCCTGTGGATGGGCGGGCACGCGTTCACGGGGCGCTCCGGAGAACCGGAGTTCGCCGTCGTGCACGATGAGTTCGACCTGGTCCTGACCTTGTTGCGGCTGCCGGGGCACGGGCCGGATCCGGGCGTCGAGCACCATGTGTGGCCGGTCCCGGACGGGCCCCTCGACGGTACGCAGCTGGCGGGCGTCATCCGTCTCGCGCAGGCTGCCGACGACGCGCTGGAGGACGGGCGCCGGGTCCTGGTCCGCTGCTTTCACGGCTACAACCGCTCCGGTCTCGTGGTCGCGCACGCGCTGATGCGCGCGGGACACACCGCCGACGAGGCGATACGGCTGATACGGACCCGGCGCTCGCCGTGGGCGCTGCACAATGAACTGTTCGTGGAGTACCTGCGGGCCGGGCTCACGACGGCCAGGCTCCTTGAGGAGCTGGCGGAGCCGTGAGCCTCGCGCAGCCGTTCACCGGCCGCACCGGGGTCCGGCCGGTGAACAAAAGGGACTTCCCTACGAATATGGTGTGCGGGGCGAGCCGCTCGCCTCCCGTTTCCCTCGCTGGAGTGCAGTGACCCACAGCCGCCGTGTGCCCAGGGCTATCGCCCTGCTCGCCGCAGTCCCGCTGCTCGCGCTCGCGGGCTGCGGCGACCCTGGCGATCTGCGCGGCGCCGGCGAGACACCCACCGCCGTGGGCCCTTCACGGCTGTGGCCCACCCTGGCACCCGCCACGACGCCCGCGCTCGACTACGGCGAGGCGGACACCGAGGTCGTCAAGGGCATCGCGGTGGCGAACGACGACATCCACGAGCTGGACCCGGTCTCGGTGATCGAGGCTCAGGTCGCCGCCCACCCGGACGAGTACACCGGCCGGACGGCGATGTACCCGGAGACCGCGGAGCGGCTCGGTGACTGCGGGGGCCCGTCAGGCGCGCGGGGCAAGGACTGCCCGGTCCTCCAGGCGTACTACCGCGATCTCACCGGCGACGGCAAGGACGACCTGGTGCTCGGATTCACGGTGCCCGAGGACCAGTTGACCGTGCGGGTCTACACCTTCCGGAAGCACCGGCTGGTCCAGGTCATGAACACCACGGACGCCGTGATCGGCGTCGAGTTCGCGGGCCGCGACCTGGTCGTGCGGGCCGCGTCCACCCTGCCCGGCTACGAGTACCGCACGGTCTGGTCCTGGGACACGCACCAGCGCGCGATGCTGGCGACGCGCGACGAGATCCTGCGGGTCGGCGACGCCACCGAGGCACCCACGCCGTCCAGGTCCCCGGCCCCCACGCCGAGCGCCTCCCCGAGCGCCTCATGAGACTCCCCCTCCAGCGCCTCCCCCAGTGGACCGCCACCCTCACCTGGAAGGCCGCCGCCTTCATCACGGTGATGTGCTGCGGCCTCGCCGCTCTCCTCGGCATCCTCGTGCACGTCTCGGTGACCAACCAGACCGTCGGTGAGGCGCGCAGCCGCGCGCTCGCCCGGCTCACCGAGGTGACGACGGCGTACGAGGCGGGAGACCGGCTTCCGCCGGGGGCGGGCGTCGATCTCCCGGGGCTGCCCGAGCAGTTGCGCGAGCTGGCGGCGGACGGGCAGCGCGCAACGATGGTCGGCAACGACGAGGACCGGCACCCCACGATGTGGGCGGCCGGTCCTGCCGACGGCGGGCGCGCGCTCGCCGTCAAGTTCGACTACTCGCAGGGCGCGCACGCCATCGAGGCGCTGGACCGGGCGATCGTGTGGTCGTCGGCGCTGGCGATCGGGGCGACGCTGCTGGTGGGGGCGTTCGCGGTGACCCGGGTGACCCGGCGGCTGCACGCGACGGCACGGGTCGCGCGGCGGATCAGCGCCGGCGATCTGGACGCGCGCGTCAACGACCCGCGTACCGTCACCGTCGTCGAGCCCGACACGGGCAGCCGTACCGGCGTGGCCCCTCGTACCCGGACCCCCGCCCACCGCCAGGACGAGGTGGCCGCCGTGGCCGCCGCCCTCGACACCATGGCCTCGTCGTTGCAGGGCAAGCTGCTGAGCGAGCAGCGGTTCACCGCGGACGTGGCGCACGAGCTGCGGACCCCGCTGACCGGGTTGCACGCGGCGGCCGAGCTGCTGCCGCCGGGGCGCCCGACGGAGCTGGTGCGCGACCGGGTCGCCGCGCTCCGCACGCTCACCGAGGACCTGCTGGAGATCTCCCGCCTCGACGCCCGGAGTGAGCGGCTCGACCTGGACTCGGAGCCGCTGGTTCCGCTGGCCGAGCGGGTGGTGCGGGCGTCGGGGACCGAGACCGAGGTCCGGGTCGTACGGGACACGCGCGTGGAGACCGACCGGCGCCGGCTGGAGCGGGTGCTCGGGAATCTGGTGGCCAACGCGCACAAGCACGGGCGGGGGCCGGTGGTGCTTGCGGTCGACGGTCCGGTCGTCACCGTGCGGGACCACGGCGACGGCTACCCGGACTACCTGCTGGAGCACGGGCCGCAGCGGTTCCGCACGGAGGGCGGCTCCAAGGGGCACGGGCTCGGGCTGACGATCGCCCTCGGCCAGGCGGAGGTGCTGGGCGCGCGGCTGGCCTTCGCCAACGCTCCCGACGGCGGGGCGGTGGCGACCCTGACGCTCCCTCGGTCCGCGCAGCCTTCCGGGTCCCCCGGATCCCGTCACTCCGATGGCCCCGCAGCTCCCTGAAGGCTCCGAGTTCCCCTGGATCCCCGATGGCGCAGTGTGACCTGCGCGCGCCCCGGCCCGCTCCTAATGTGGCGATTAGTCAGGTTCGCCCCCTTTTCTGGAGGAGCCCCCCATGTCCCCCAAGCCCCTGCGGTCGACGTACACACGTCTCGCCATAACTCTCGCCGCCGGCAGCCTCATCGCACTCGCCGGCGCAACCCCCGCCCTCGCCGACGACGACTGGGACCCCGGGAGCGGCGACAGCCGCGAGTGGGACAACGGAAGGGACGACGGCGACGGCGACGGCCGTGACTGGGAAGAGGACGGACGGGACGACGGAAGGGACGACGGGAGGGAGAACGGCAGGGACGACGACGACCGCGACTGGGAGAACGGCCGGGGTGACGGTCGCGACAACAACCCCCGCCGCTACAAGGGCCGGATCAGCGCCCGCGGCGGGCTCGCCCTGCGCACCGCCCCGAACCGTGGCAGCCGGGTGCTCCGCGTCGCGAGGTACGGCGAGATCGTGCACATCTTCTGCAAGACCTCGGGTCAGTCCGTCGACGGCAACCGCCTCTGGTACCAGCTCACCGACGGCACCTGGGCCTGGGGCGCGGCACGCTACATCGACAACATCGGCCCGGCTCCCCGCTGGTGCTGAGCCCGTACCCGGTGCGCAAGGTGCACCGGAACAGCCCGTTTATCAGCACATAACGGGACATCAGGATCTCCGCTTGCTACGTTCCGGACATGATCAAGGCCGGAATGTCCGGAACGACCGTGGCAGCGGACCCGCCCACCCCCGCTGTACGCCTGCCCCGGCGCCGTGGCATCGAGTTCACCCTCATCGTCCTCGCCGTTCTGCTCTGCGTGTACGGCTACTGCGCTGTCGGTCTCGCGAAGAACGGCACCGTCCCGCCCGGCGCCGCCGGTTACGGCGCCGGGCTCGGCGTGCTCGCACTGCTTGCCCATGTCGCGGTGCGCTTGAGGGCGCCGTACGCCGACCCGCTGCTGCTGCCCATCGCCGTGCTCCTCAACGGCCTGGGCCTGGTGCTGATCTACCGGCTCGACCTGGAGACCCCGCGCGACCAGGCCGCCCCCATCCAGCTCATCTGGTCGACGCTCGGCGTCGCGCTCTTCATCGTGGTCGTGCTCTTCCTGCGCGACCACCGCGTCCTGCAGCGCTACACCTACGTCTCCGTCGTCACCGCGCTCGTCCTGCTGACGCTGCCGATCTTCTTCCCCGCCGTGAACGGCGCCCGCATCTGGATCCGGATCGCCGGATTCTCCATCCAGCCGGGCGAGTTCGCGAAGGTGCTGCTCGCGCTCTTCTTCGCCGGCTATCTGGCCGCCAACCGCAACGCCCTCGCGTACACCGGCCGCCAGATCTGGCGGTTCAAACGGCTCCAGCTCCCCACCGGCCGGGTCCTCGGCCCGATCGTCGCGATCTGGCTGCTGAGCGTGGGCGTGCTGGTACTGGAGCGGGACCTCGGGACATCGCTCCTCTTCTTCGGCCTGTTCGTGATCCTGCTGTACGTCGCCACCGGCCGCACCGGCTGGATCGCGGTGGGTCTGCTGCTCGCCTGTGTGGGCGCGGTCGCCGTCGGCTGGCTCGAACCGCACGTCCACAGCCGGGTGCAGGACTGGCTGCACCCCTTCGCCTCGATCGACGCGGGCGACGGGCCCAACCAGATCGCCCAGTCCCTCTTCGCGTTCGCCGCCGGCGGGATGCTCGGCACCGGCCTCGGGCTCGGCCACTCCATCCTCATCGGCTTCGCCGCCAAGTCGGACTTCATCCTGGCGACGGCGGGCGAGGAGCTGGGCCTGATCGGCCTGTCCGCGATCTTTCTGCTGTACGCCCTCCTCGTCGAGCGCGGCTACCGGGCGGGGCTCACCCTGCGCGACCCCTTCGGGCGGCTCCTCGCCATCGGGCTCGCGTCGATCGTGGCGCTCCAGGTCTTCGTGATCGCGGGCGGGGTGACCGGGCTGATCCCGCTCACCGGGATGGCGATGCCGTTCCTCGCACAGGGCGGGTCCTCGGTCGTCACCAACTGGATCATCGTGGCGCTGCTGATCCGGATCAGCGACTCGGCGCGGAGTCAGTACGACGGGACGGCGGCGCCTTGAATCGCCGGGTGCGTCTTGGGGAGGTCGTTGCGTTGTGACGCGCTACATCCGTCGGGCCGCAGCTCTGTGCGCGGTGCTTCTTGTCGCTCTGCTCCTGAACGCCACCCGTGTCCAGGTCTTCCAGGCCCGGTCCTACGACGAGAATCCCGCCAACCGCCGCCAGCCGATCGCCCGTTACGGCCAGCCTCGCGGCGACGTCCTCGTCGGCGGCAGGGCCGTCACCGGCTCCAAGGACAGCGGCGAGCAGCTCCGCTACGAACGGACGTACAAGAACGGGCCGTTGTACGCACCCGTCACCGGCTTCGCCTCGCAGGTGTACGGGACCGCGCTCCTGGAGAACGCCGAGGACGGCATCCTCTCCGGCAGCGACCCGATGCTCACCCCGCTCCCCCTGTGGAACGACCTCACGCGCGCCCAGAACCCCGGCGGCAAGGTCGTCACCACCCTCGACCCGGCCGCGCAGTTGGCGGCGTACGAGGGGCTCGGCTCGCGGCGGGGCGCGGTGGCCGCGATCGAGCCGTCCACCGGGAAGATCCTGGCGCTGGTCTCGACACCGTCGTACGACCCCGAGGAGCTGTCCGGGACGGGCCCGGCGGTGGAGGAGGCGTGGGCGCGGCTCAACGGGGACGAGAGCAAGCCGATGCTCAACCGGGCGATCCGGCAGACGTATCCGCCGGGGTCGACGTTCAAGGTGGTGACGGCTGCGGCGGCGCTGGACGCGGGCGTGGTGGGGGATGTCGACATGCCGACCGACTCTCCGAATCCGTACACGCTGCCCGGTACGACGACCCACCTCACGAACGAGATCGAGGGGTGCGAGAACGCTTCGCTGCGGTACGCCTTCGAGTGGTCCTGCAACACCGTCTTCGCGAAGCTGGGCGTCGATGTGGGGTTGCGTGACATGACCGGCACGGCGGCGAACTTCGGCTTCAACGACCGGAAGTTGAGGATTCCGTTCGCCGTGGCGCCCAGCAACTTCGATACGCGGCTGGACAGTGCTCAGCTGGCGCTGTCCTCCATCGGGCAGTTCGACACCCGGGCCACGCCCCTGCAGATGGCGATGATCTCGGCCGCCGTGGCGGGGGGCGGCTCCGTCAAGTCGCCTTATCTGGTGGAGAAGACGACGACCCGGAGTGGTGCCACCGTGTCCACCACCGGGCCCAGGACTCTGCATCAGGCGATGAATCCCTCCACCGCGCTGCGGCTGCGTGAGCTGATGACGGATGTGGTGACCGAGGGCACCGGCTCGAACGCCGCCATCCCCGGCGCCACCGTCGGCGGCAAGACCGGCACCGCCCAGCACGGCATCGGCAACTCCGGTACGCCGTATGCCTGGTTCATCTCCTGGGCCGAGGCCGACGACTCCGTGGAGTCCGCGGTGGCCGTCGCCGTCGTCGTCGAGGACGCGTCGGCCGAGCGGGGGGACATCAGTGGGGGTGGGGATGCGGCGCCCATCGCGAAGGCGGTGATGGAGGCGGTGCTCGGGCTGTGAGCCGAGCGCCGGGGTTCTCAGCTCGTGAGAAGGGGGGTGTGGTGGACTCACCGACCGACCTATCGTTCGGGTCATGAATGCCTTCACGTACGAACTCGCCCAGGTCAACATCGGACGGCTCAAGGCACCTTTGGATTCCCCTCAGTTGAAAGACTTCGTCGAGGCCCTCGACCCCGTGAACGCCGTCGCCGACGCTGCGGACGGGTTCGTCTGGCGGCTGCAGAGCGACTCCGGCGACGCCACGGACGTGGCCGTCTTCGACGACGAATGGCTGATCATCAACATGTCGACCTGGCGGGACGCGAACGCCCTCACCGCCTTCATGTACCAGGGGCAGCACCGTGAGCTGCTGGCCCGCCGCCGTGACTGGTTCGAGCGGCTGGAGGAGGCGATGGTGGCTCTGTGGTGGGTTCCAGCCGGCCACCGCCCCACCGTGGCTGAGGCCGAGGAACGGATCCTCCACCTGCGTGAACACGGGCCCAGCGCGTACGCGTTCACCTTGCGGAAGTCGTTCCCCGCCGGGGCCGTCTAGGAAGCTCCGGGTACCTTCTCCCGGCGTCGCAGCCACTCCTCCGGGACGCCCTCTGTTCCTGTACGCGCGGCCACTATTCCGCCCGTGATCGCGCAGGTCGTGTCTACGTCGCCGAAGCCCTCGGCCGTGCTCCAGAGGGCTGCGGTCAGGTCGGTCGGGTGGCGGGCGGCGCACCAGGTCGCGAAGGGGACGGTGTCGTCGGCTCGGATGCGCCGGCCGTTGCCGAGGATGTCGGACGCCTTCCAGGGGTCGGTGGTGAAGGGGAGGTCCGCCGCCCTGGTCAGGCCGTCGCAGACCGCGCTGTGGGGGGTCGCGGACGCGACGGCGGCCAGGTCCAGGTCGCCCCTGGCGGAGAGCGCGGCCGCCACTGCCACGGCTATCGCGCCCGCTATGCCCTCCGGGTGGGCGTGCGTCACCTCGGCGGAGAGTCTCGCCTGCTCGACCACGCGCGGCAGGCTTTCCTGGAACCACGCCCCCAGCGGGGCTGCGCGCATCGCCGCGCCGTTGCCCAGGCTGCCCTCGCCGTCGAAGAGGCCCTTCGCCAACTCCCGCCAGCGGGCTGGTTCTTGGAGGAGTCGCGGGAGCAGTTCGTGCATGCCGTAGCCGTAGCCTCGGGCCTGGTCCGCGTCGTAGCCGAGGGCGAAGGCCTGGGCCAGCTCCGTCTGGCGGATCTCGCCGTGCTCGTCCAGGACCCTGAGCACGCCGAGTGCCATCGCCGTGTCGTCGGTCCAGTGCCACTCCGGTTCCTGGGGTGTGCGCCGGGCGCGGATCTCCTCGTACGCCTGGAGGCGGTCGCGGAAGAGGGGGAACCAGCGCTCGCCGAAGGCGTCGCCGAGGGCCAGGCCCTCCAGGCTGCGGCGGGCTGCGGGGCGGTTGGCGGGCGTGGAGGGCTGCTTGGAGGGCTTGGAGGGCTTGGTCATGGGGGTGATGATGCCGGGCACGGTGGGGACGGTGTCGGTTTTATTCGGCGTCGACAAGTCGCGTGGGAGGGATTGACGGGCTTGCTGACACGCAGTCTCATAAGACGTGGCCGCCGGTAACTCGTAGGGATCCGGGACGACTTGGATTTGGATGGGGACAGCCATGATCGAAGCCGATGTGCTGCGCGACGCGCTCGGTCTGCTCAAGGACCGGGAGCAGGTGGCCTCGCGGCTGCTCGAATCCTCCGCCAAGCACTCCTTCGACCCGGACAAGGAGTTGGACTGGGACGCGCCGTTCGAGGACGGCAAGTGGTTCTGGCCGCCGGAGTTGGTGTCGCTGTACGACACCCCGCTGTGGCGGAACATGAGCGAGGAGCAGCGGATCGCTCTGTCGCGGCACGAGGCTGCGGCGCTGGCGTCGCTGGGGATCTGGTTCGAGATCATTCTGATGCAGCTTCTCGTGCGGCACATTTACGACAAGGCCGCGACCAGTGCGCATGTGCGGTACGCGCTGACCGAGATCGAGGACGAGTGCCGGCACTCGAAGATGTTCGCCCGGCTGATTGCGCGGAGCGGGACGCCGTACTACCCGGTGAGCCGGGCGCATTTGAATCTGGGGCGGCTGTTCAAGACCATTTCGACGACGCCGGGGTCCTTCACCGCGACGCTGCTCGGTGAGGAGATCCTGGACTGGATGCAGCGGCTGACGTTCCCTGACGAGCGGGTGCAGACGCTTGTCAGGGGGGTTACGCGCATCCATGTCGTGGAGGAGGCGCGGCATGTGCGGTACGCCCGGGAGGAGCTGCGGCGGCAGATGGTTACGGCGCCTCGGTGGTCCCAGGAGTTCACCCGGGTGACCTCGGGTGAGTTCGCTCGTGTTTTCTCCGTCGCGTTCGTCAATCCCTCGGTCTATACGAACGTCGGGCTCGACAAGCTTGAAGCTCTTGCCCAGGTGAAGGCCAGTGGGCATCGGCGGGATGTGATGCAGACCGGGGCGAAGCGGTTGACCGAGTTCCTTGATGACATCGGGGTGCTTCGGGGGGCTGGGCGGCGGTTGTGGAAGGCGTCGGGGCTGCTGGCCTGAGGGCTTCCACGACGGTGCGGGCCGGTGGCGCTCGCGGTGGCCGTGGGGGGGGCGGGTCCGCGCCGGTACATCCGCCCGCATCCGGACGGATCGACTGTGGGGATGGAGGGTGCCGTCTGTCTGGGATCCGTCCGGATGCGGGCATTTGATGTACCGACACGGCCCCTTGCGTTGTACGGCGGCTGCGGGGGCGTGGGGGCCGGTGTGGTGGTCCGGTTACGCTGCCGGGCATGACCTCTGCGGCTCCTACCCCCGCTTACCGTCGGCTGAGTGTTGAGGAGCGGCGCAGTCAGCTGCTCGAGGCGGCTCTGTCGCTCTTTGCTCAGCGGGCGCCCGAGGAGGTCTCGCTCGATGATGTGGCTGAGGCGGCGGGAGTCTCGCGACCGCTCGTTTACCGGTATTTTCCGGGTGGGAAGCAGCAGTTGTACGAGGCTGCTCTGAGGTCTGCTGCGGAGGAGTTGGAGCAGTGTTTCGCTGAGCCTCCGGAGGGGGCGTTGACGCAGCGGCTGGCGCGGGCTCTTGACCGGTATCTGGCGTTCGTGGATCAGCACGACGCCGGGTTCAGTGCTCTGCTGCAGGGCGGGAGTGTCGTCTCGACGTCTCGGACCACGGCCATCGTGGACGGGGTGCGGCGGGCGGCCGCCGAGCACATCCTTGATCATCTGGGCGTGCGGGAACCGGGGCTGAAGCTGCGGATGACCGTACGGATGTGGATCACCGCCGTGGAGGCGGCCTCGCTCATCTGGCTCGACGAGGGCAAGGAACCGCCGCTGGACGAGTTGCGGGACTGGCTCGTCGAGCAGTTCGTGGTGGCGGTCGTGGCCACCGCCGGGCGGGATCCGCAGACCGCCGGTGTGGTGAAGGCCGCGCTCGTGGTGGAGGTGGCGGACGGGGTCGTGGGATCGCTGGCGCGGCGGGTGCTTCCGGTGATCGGGGACGCGGCGCGGCTGCTGTGAGAGTGGCGCGCCCGTGAGAGTGGTGCACCCGCTCGTGTCGTGGTGGCGTTTGTGACACTGGGGCGGTGAAGAGCGAAGACACTCCCTTTGTCGGTGGGCCTCTGGACGGGCGGGTGCTGCCTGTGCTGCTCGGGGCCACCGGGCATCCGCCGAAGATTTACCGGGTTCCCGTTCCGGACTCGGGCGGGGGGCCGCCCACCGTGCTCGTCTACCGGCGGGTGCAGGCCGGGCAGAGCAGACGGCTCGGGCTGCATCAGGGGTGGCGGTACGAGTACGACCCCGAGGGGCCGGTGGGGCGCGGGCTCAAGTGGCCCTGGTCCAAAAGCGGTGGCAAGCCGGACGCCACGCCGGGGACCAACGCCGACGAGTGACCTTCTTCGGCCGAACCGACCACCCGGCGCGCGCCCGGGATGCGCGCGCCCGATCCTGCCGGTGAGAGGTGGACGGGCCACCCCCGTACCGGAGGTGATGACGTGTCAGGAAGGCTTCTGCGTCTGGGCTGTACGGCGGCCGTGACTGTGGTGACTGCGGGGGTGGTGTGGGGGATCTCGCCGCCCGCCGCTGCCGTTCCGGCACCCTCGGAGCCCGGCTCCCGGTCCGTCGCCGAGTTGCTGACGGACCTTCAGCGGCTTTACCGGGAGGCCGAGCAGGCCACCGAGGCGTCCAACGCGACCGAGGAGCAGCTGAAGAAGAAGCGGGCCGAGGTCGCGGTGACCGACGCTCGGCTGGCCAAGGCACGCCTCTCCCTGCACGACAGCCGCGGGGCCGCTGGGCGGCTTGCCCGGCAGCAGTACCAGGGCAGGAGTGAGATCTCCCCATACGTACGGCTGCTGCTCGCCCGCGATCCGCAGCACGCGCTCGACCAGGGGCATGTGGTCATGCAGCTGTCGCGCGAGCGGGCCAAGACCGTGGACCGGCTGGTCGGCAACGAGAAGCGGACGGACACGCTGGCACGGGACGCGCGGAAGGCCCTGGACGGTCAACTCACCCTCGCAGCACGGCAGAAGAAGGAGCGGGACGAGGTACGCGGGAGACTGAAGGAGGTCGAGGAGCTGCTTGCCTCGCTGACCGTCGATCAGCTCGCGGAGCTGGCCGAGTTCGAGAAGTCGGGGGAGGCCGAGGCCCAGAAGAAGTTCATGGCCTCGGGTGCGCTGAGCGGTGAGCGACGGCCCTCGCAGGAGGGCGAGGAGGCGCTGCGGTACGCCGTCGAGCAGGTCGGCAAGCCGTACGAGTGGGGAGCGGAGGGGCCGGCCACGTACGACTGCTCGGGCCTCACGTCACAGGCCTGGGAGCATGCCGGTCGGCCCATCCCCCGGACCAGTCAGGAGCAGTGGGCCCAGCTGCCGCGCATCCCACTGAGCGACCTGCGCCCGGGGGATCTGGTCGTCTACTTCCCCGAAGCCACCCACGTCGCCCTGTATCTGGGGGACGGGGTCGTGGTGCAGGCCCCCCGGCCCGGGACGAAGATCAAGGTCTCGCCCATTGCCGCCAATCCGGTGTTGGGGGCGGTGCGCCCGGACCCGGGTTCCCCCCTGCCCGAGGGCCACTACACCCCGCCGAAGCTTCCCGAGGGGGCAATGGAGGGTGCGGACGAGGGCTACAGCAAGAGCACGTTGTAAGTCGGCGCGGGCAGGGGCGCCCCTTTAGGGGCGCGGGGAACTGCGCGACCAGCCACAGCCCACCCGCACCCGGGGAGATCGCTCAGGCTCCGGTGACCGAGGCGAGGTACGCCCCTGTCTTCTCGGGCTCATAGAAGAAGTTCTCGAAGTCGCTGGGGTCGTCGAAGCCGTTCGCGAAGCGATCGGCGACCGGCGGCAGTTGACCCGCGGCACCGATCAGGTTCAGGACGTGCTCCGGCGGAACGCCAAGCATCGCGTTCGTCCACTTCGTGACGTGCTGGGCGGTGTCCCAGTAGCGGTCGAACGTCGCCCGCATCCAGGTCTCGTCGAACTCCTTCTCACCGTGCTCGACGATCGAGGCGAGGTATGCCGCGGCGCACTTGGAGGCGGAGTTGGAGCCCTGGCCGGTGATCGGGTCGTTCGCGACGACCACGTCGGCGACGCCCAGGACCAGGCCGCCGCCGGGGAGACGGCCGACCGGGTTGCGGACAGTGGGCGCGTAGCGCCCCGACAACGTGCCCTGGGCGTCGGTGAGTTCGACCTTGGTGGCCCGCGCGTGCTCCCACGGCGTGAACCGCTCCATGAGTTCCAGGGTCAGGGAGAGGTGTTCGGCCGGGTCCTTGACGCCCTTGAAGACGTCCAGCGGGCCGCCGGGTATGCCCTCCCAGAAGAGGATGTCGGCGCGGCCTGAGGTGGTGAGGGTCGGCATGACGAAGAGTTCGCCGACGCCGGGGACCAGGTTGCAGCGGACCGCGTCGTAGTCCGGGTGCTCCGGACGCGGGCCCAGTCCGTGGACGTAGGAGACGGCGAGCGCGCGCTGCGGCTCCGCGTACGGGGAACGGGAGGCGTCCCGGCCGAACATGGACACCAGCTCGCCCTTGCCCGCGGACACCAGGACCAGGTCGTACGTACGGGCGAAGTAGTCGAGGTCGGAGACCGCCGCGCCGTGGATGACGAGCTGGCCGCCGCGCTGCGCGAACGTCTCCATCCAGCCGGCCATCTTCACGCGCTGGTCCACCGACTGCGCGTACCCGTCGAGCTTGCCGACCCAGTCGATCGCACGCTGCGAGGGGCCCGGGTCGAAGGAGCCGGGGACGGCCACCGAGACGCCGAGTCCTTCGATCTTCGGGGCCTGGGACTCCCAGAAGTTCAGCTGGAGGTCGCGCTCGTGCTGGAGTGCCGTGTCGAACATGCACTGCGTCGACATGACACGGCCGGAGCGGATCTCGTCCGCCGTCCGGTTCGACATCAGGGTGACCTCGTACCCCTGCGACTGGAGGCCGAGGGCGAGCTGGAGTCCGGACTGGCCGGCTCCGACGACGAGTATCTTCCGCATGCGGGTGCTGTCTCCTACTCGGGGCTGACTTCGAGCGCGTGGCCGACCAGGGCGAGGAGGGTCTCGACGACCAAGATCCGCCGACGCGCGTCCATGATCATGACAGGTATGTGCGGAGGCACCGTGAGGGCCTCGCGCACGTCCTCCGGCTCGTACCGCTCGCTGCCGTCGAAGTGGTTGACCGCGACGACGTACGGCAGTCCGCAGCTCTCGAAGTAGTCGAGCGCCGGGAAGCAGTCCTTGAGGCGGCGGGTGTCGGCCAGGACCACCGCGCCGATCGCGCCGCGCACCAGGTCGTCCCACATGAACCAGAACCTCTGCTGGCCCGGGGTGCCGAAGAGGTACAGGACCAGGTCGTCGTCGAGCGTGATGCGGCCGAAGTCCATGGCCACGGTCGTGGTCAGCTTCTCCGGCGTCGCGGTCAGGTCGTCCGTCTCCGCGCTGGCCTGCGTCATCAGCGCCTCCGTCTGGAGGGGCGTAATCTCGGAGACCGCGGTGACGAGTGTGGTCTTGCCCGCTCCGAAGCCGCCCGCCACCACGATCTTCGTCGCGATCGGGGCGCGGGTGCGGTCCGTCTGCCAGGCCTGGAGGTTCTCGTCGGCCTCGGGGAGCGGTGGCGGTGACGGTTGCGGTTGCGGTTGCGGTTGTGCGGGAACTGCGTTGGGGAAGGCGGTTCTTGGTGCGCCCTCAGAGACGACGGAGTCCACTCAGCACCCTTTCCAGCAGAGCGCGGTCCGGCTGTCCCGGGCCGTGACCGGTTCCGTACACACGGATCTTTCCCTGGTCCGCCAGGTCGCTCAGGAGCACGCGGACCACGCCGAGCGGCATCCTGAGGAGGGCGGCGACCTCAGCCACCGTACGCATCCGGCGGCAGAGTTCGACGATCGCCCGCATCTCCGGCATCACCCGGGTTCCGAGCGAGCCATTGGTCAACTCCCGGCGTTCCTCCGGGGCTTCGAGCGCCGCGACGAACGTCTCCACGAGCAGCACGTGTCCGAAGCGGGTACGGCCTCCGGTGAGCGAGTAGGGGCGTACGCGCGCGGGTTTGCGGTCGCCGCCGCGGACCGGGAGCTTTGGTGCGCTGCTCATCGGGCGCTCCCCGTCGACTCGGTCGCGGTCTCGCTCTCCAGGGACTTTCGGAGTTCGATGCGGAGTTCGGGGGTCAGGGCGTGGCCTGCGCGGCCCACGAAGAGCGCCATGTGGTACGCCACCACGCTCATGTCGCAGTCCGGGGAGCCGTGCACACCGAGCAGCGAGCCGTCGCTGATCGACATGACGAAGAGGCTGCCCTCGTCCATCGCCACCATCGTCTGCTTGACGGCGCCGCCGTCCATCAGCTTGGCGGCGCCGATGGTGAGGCTCCCGATGCCGGAGACGATCGTGGCCAGGTCGGCGGCGGACCCCTTGGGGCCAGTGGGGCGTTCCCCCCTCGCCTCCCGGGCCTCCGCGTTCCTCCCGGGGTCGGAGGAGAGCAGCAGCAGACCGTCGGAGGAGACGACCGCCACCGAGAGGATGCCGGGCACCTCCTCGACGAGGTTCGTCAACAGCCAGTGCAGGTTACGGGCTTCACTGCTCAGGCCGAAGGTACTGGGCGCGGTCAACTGCTTGCCTCCTCGACTGTGCCCCCCGATGGTTCTACGTCCTGTGCGTGCGGCCCCGCGTCGTGCGCGGGTGCGTTCAGCTCCGCGGTCTGGTCGGCGATCTCCGCCTCCACCTCGCGGCGGCCCTCCTGCGCGCCCCGGTGGAACCCGCCGAGCCTGCGGCGCAGGGCCTCGGCGTCCACACCGCCCGTGCGTGGCCTCGGGGCCGGCACGGGAGTGGAGATCTTCGGCGTCCGCTTGGGCAGCCCCTTGTCGGTGACCCGCTCGGACTCGGACTCGTCCACGTCCACGTCCGGGACACGCTCGTGGGCGTCGGGGCCGATGGCGTAGGGGTCGGGGGTGGGGGTGGTTCGGGGGGCGTCCCCCGGCTCGGAGAACGGACGGGGCCCGGAGGCTTCCGGAGACTCGGGGGCCGGCTCGGCGGCCAACTCGAGTGCGGTGGGCACCAAGGGTGCGGCGGGCTCGACGAGTCCTGCGGATGCGGTGGGTACTGCAGGTGCTGCCTCGGGTGCCCCAACGGGCCCTGCCACGACGGCCGTTCCGGTTGTGGCTGTACCGCCCTCGGCAGCTGAGCCGGGATGCGTGGCCGTCTCGGCGGGTCCGGCTTCGCCCTCCGTTCCCGCCGGCCCCGCAGCGGAGGCCTGCCCGGCCCAGGGTTCTCCCCGGGTCTCGACCGGCTCGTCCACCGGGAATACCGGGAGTACCGGGGCCAGGAGCTCCATCGTCGTCTCGGGCGTCGGCTCGGGTGCGCTGGGCGCCGGGGCACCTTCGTCCGCGTCCCCGGCGGCAGCCCCCCGCACCGCCTCCTCCGCCGCCGCGATGAACGGGTCCTCGTCCCCGGCCGGGGGCTGCGCCGGGAGGGTCGAACGGCCGTACAGGACGTTGGAGTTGGCCTCGGCGTCCGCGCCGGGGAGGGTGAGGGCGGGGGCGGGGGCGGGGGTCGCCGCGGCGGCCGGGGTGGAGGAAGGTACGGCGGTGGAGGGGGCGGGGGTCAGGAGGGTTCCCGGGAGGACGGCGACGGCCGCGATGCCGCCCTGCTTCTGCTCGCGCAGCTGGACGCGTACGCCGTGCCGGTGGGCGAGCCTCGCCACCACGTACAGGCCGAGCCCGAGTCCCTCGCCGCTCTCCTGGTCGTACGGGTCCGCCGGATCGAACTCCGCGAGGCGGGAGTTGAGCTCCTTCATCCGCTCGGTGGTCATGCCGATGCCCTCGTCCTGCACGGAGAGCATCACCTCACCGTTCTCCAGGAGCCAGCCGGAGACCTCCACGGCCATGTCGGGCGGCGAGAACGACGAGGCGTTCTCCAGGAGTTCGGCCACGAGGTGCGAGATGTCGTCCGCGGCGAACCCCGCGAGATGCGCGTGCGGCGGCAGCGTGGCGATGCGGACACGCTCGTATCGCTCGATCTCGCTGACCGCGGCGCGTACGACGTCGACGAGCGGGACAGGTGCTGCGTGCTGCTGGCCGTGCTCGGCGCCCGCGAGGATGAGCAGGTTCTCGCTGTGGCGCCGCATGACGGTCGCGAAGTGGTCGAGCTTGAAGAGGGTGGCGAGGCGGTCGGGGTCCTGCTCGCGCTCCTCCAGGCCCTCGATGACGCCGAGTTGACGCTCGACGAGGCCGAGGGTGCGCAGTGCGAGGTTGACGAAGGTGCCGTGGATGCTGCCGCGCGCCTGCTCCAAGTGGGCGGCGGCCTCGGCGAGTTCGACGCGGAGCTTGTCGCGTTCGTCGGCCATCAGCTGGCGCTGGCCGATGAGGTGTTTGCGGTCGCCTTCGAGGGTGGTGAGCCGTTCGTGGAGCGATGCGGCGTGCGTGTGCAGGGCGTTCACCGAGCGGACGACCTGGGCGAACTCGTCGTTGCGGCCGGTGAACTTGACCGGCTCCTGCGCGCCGGGGTCGGCGGCGAGGCGGGCCGAGCCGAGCCGCAGCACGGCCAGCGGACGGGTGAGGCTGCGCGCCATGGCCATCGAGACACCGACCGCGACGAGCAGCAGCGTGCCGATGAGCGCGATGCGGATCTCCAGCGCGGTGACGTCGTCGTCCCGCAGCGCTTCGAGGTCCTTGATGCGGCGGCTGTTGAGGGACGCCTCTGCGCCGCGCATCAGCTCGACGCGGGCGGAGAGCGCCGCGTCCAGCTTCTTGGTGCTGGTGTCGAGTTCGGCGTCGGAGATCGTCGGCTGGTCGGTGAGGCCCGAGAGGTACTTGTCGGCGTTGGTGACGTCGGGCCCCGTGACCGTGGAGTCGTACGAGGTCTTGTCGGCCTTGGGCGCCGTCTCACGGAAGCCGGCGAGAGCAGCGTCCGAGCGGAGGCGGGCCTGCTGGGCGGCGGCGCTGAGCGCGTCGCGCTGCTTGGTGTCGGCCTCCGAGGAGACGCTGGTGGTGGTCGTCAGGCCCGTGTAGGGGTCGGTGGTGGTCTCGGTGGTGCGCGGGATGCTGAGGGCCGCGAGGAGCAGTCCGCGGGCGGCTGCGGACTGCTGGACGGCGGTGTCCAGCTCGGCGAGGGAGTGCGCGCCGGAGCCCGCGCGGGGCGGCACCTGTTCGGCCAGGTCCTCGGCGAGGGCGTGCAGTTCGGTGATGGCGCCGGAGTACGACTGGTGCGCTTCGAGAGCGGTGCTCTTGCCTGTGAGCGCTGCTCTCCGCAGCGAGGCGATCGCGTCGAGGTCCGTGAGGAGGGCCGCGGGGGCGTCCTCGTCCGCCCGCAACTCCTCGACCTGGCGGTCGACCCGGGCGCCGCGCTGTTCCGAGGGCGCCTTGGCCTTCGGCCGGCCCGCGGCGATGTACGAGGTGACCTCGTCGCGCTCGTCGGCCAGCGAGTGCGCGAGGGTCAGCGCCTGCTGGGTGCGCTGCGCGAGCGTCACCAGGTTCTGGGAGTCGTTCAGCTGACCCGAAGCGGTCAGGATCGTGGGGGCGCCCGCGCCGGCGATGGCGGCCGCGACGACCGCAACGGCGACGATCAGCCGGTTGCGTACGTGGGCGGTCCGACCCCTGCCCGCCGAGTCTGGGGCATCGCCGGCGGCGCCGCCCCCGGTCGAGCTGGAGGCCTTCTGCTTGCCTGTGCGCCTCGGCCGCGTCTTCTGCACCGGTGCTCGCATTCCTGACTCGTGTACCCATGGGCCCGGGTGACGTTCCGTCAACTGGGGCGTTCGCCCGGCACGGCTCCCGACCCTCCCAGTGCCGGTGGGCAGTGGTCCCGCATCATCCGGCCCGCCACCCGAAGGAGTGAACATCGGACCGGAGTTGACGGGCAAGTTCCTCTGGCCTGTGCGGTTCGCCTGCGCGGCGGGCCGGTTGGACGTGAGCGACGGGCTTTGGCAGTATTCGCCGCCACGCTCCACCGGAGTCGATCATTCCATGCCAAACCCGGCGCCTGAACTGCTGGTCCGCACCCATTCGGCAATCGATGCCAGCCTCTCGTGGACCTTGTGAAGGGCTCGTGCAGACTGGCCGGATGCGTACCGAACTCGTCTCGGAGCCCGGCGACCCGGCCCGCCCCAATGAGGACTTCGCATCGGTCGGGCTTCCCGCCTCAGGACAGGGGGGCGCACTGGTCGTCCTGGACGGGGTGACACCCCCCGAGGGAGGCGACGGCTGCGTGCATTCCGTCGCCTGGTTCTCCTCCCGCCTCGGCGGAGCACTGACCGAACTGTCCCTTTCCCGCCGGGATCTGACGCTGCGGGAGATCCTTTCCCACTCGATTTCGCGCACCGCCGAGGCCCACGCCGAAACCTGTGACCTTTCTCACCCGCGTACACCTCAGGCAACCGTCGTCCTCGCCCGCTGGTCAGCCGCCGAGGTCGAACATCTGGTCCTGTCGGATTCGGCACTGCTCCTCGAGTCCCCCGACGGTTCCGTCACCCCACTCCTCGACGACCGCCTCTCCCACGTCCCCCGCGCGACCCTCACCTCCGCCGCCCTCACCGACGCGAACCTCCGCAACCAGGAGGGCGGCTTCTTCACGGCCGCCGCGGATCCCTCGGTGGCGTCGCGTGCGGTGACGGGAGTGGTGCCGCGATCGTCCGTCCGGGCGCTGGCCGCCCTGACCGACGGCGCCACCCGATGGGTGGAGAAGTTCCAGGAGGGGGACTGGGCAGGCCTGTTCACCGTCGTACGGAAGGAAGGGGCTCAGGCCCTGGTGGACCGCGTACGGGCCCTGGAGGCGGCGGACGCCGAGCGGCGGGTACGTCTGGGACGGAGCAAGACGCATGACGACGCGACGGTGGTGTTCGTGGAGTGGTGAGCCGCTGCCGCCGCCGCGTCGTACGAGGGGCGCACTTCGCCGAGTGGCGCGCTACGGAGGGGGCCTCGGCGGGTGGTCGGCTGCCTCTCCGCGTGAGGGGGCGAGCCGGGCCACCTCGCCACACAGTCCTCCACCTGCCCGCGCGCGAGGCCGAAACGGGCCCCCCCGCCGGGTAGTTGGCTGCCTCTCCGCGCGAGGTGCAGAGCCGAGCCACCTCGCCGCGCAGCCCTCTACTGTCCGCGCGAGAGGCCGAGACGGACCGCCTCGCCGGGTGGTCGACTGCCTCTCCACGCGAGGGGCCGAGAGGTCCCGCCTCTCCGCGCAGCCCGCCACTCGTCCGCGCCCCGGGCCGCCTCACCGCTCGGTCGGCCACGCGTCCGCGTGACGAGCGGTGCGGGCCCGTGTCGCCGGTCCGTCCGCTACTTCTCCATCCCGCTGTTCAGCTGATGCAGCAACCGCGCCAGTTCCGCGACCTCCCGCGGGTCCCAGCCCCCCAGTTGCCGCACATAGCGCGCCCGACGTGCCTCCCGCACCGTGCTGAAACGCGTCCGGCCCTCCTCCGTGAGGTGGACGAGCCAGGCGCGGCCGTCGGCGGGGTCGGGTTCGCGGGCGACTAGGCCCAGGTCTTCCAGGGCGCGGAGTTGACGGGACATGGTGGCCTTGCCGACGCCGATGTAGGCGGCGAGTTCGGTGGCGCGCTGGCTGCCGCACTCCTCCAGGCGGAAGAGGAGGCCGTACGCGGACGACTCCAGGTCGGGATGGACCTCGCGGGCCATCTCGCCGGAGGAGGCCCGGGCGCGCCGCAGGAACACCGTCAACTCGCGTTCCAGTGCGGGGAATTCCTGGTCCACACCACTTCCGGACGCCGTGGGTTCGACACGATGTCCGTCGCCGTTTGGGTCCTCGTGCACGTCAGCACCCCTGACTCGGTTTCCGGATCCTGAAAGTTTCTGCCAAGAGGCGCTATCGCCGCAGCTCCGCCAGTATTTCGCAGGCGTAGACCAACGGCAGCGTCCGGGCCCTCTTCCCGCGTGGTCCGCCACCTGCGTAGCTTCAATGGCAGGCAGTTTCTGACATGACCACAGCAGAAGATGCCACAGCAGGAATTTCCCGGCATGGCCGGCCACGCCACCGGCAAGTCGCTGAAGACTTGCCCCCCCACACACACAGAGCGGGCGCATGCCGCAGGCGTTCCCCCACCGAGCACCACCGTGCACCACCGATCCCCTCGGAGGCACGACATGCCCGCGCACAGACGCAGACACAGATCCGGAACGACCAGCTGCTCGCACTCCCCGAAGCGCCTCTCCGCCCTCGGGATCCTGCTCGCCGCCTTCTCCCTCCTCCTCGCCCTCCCGGCCCACGCCGCCGACATCCCCGCCCGCGGCACCGCCCACCTGGGCATGGGCGTCGTCGCCCACGACGGTCAGGGCGGCACCCCGGCCACCGGTGACGCCACGCAGACGGAAGGCGTGGACGTCAGCAGCCATCAGGGCAACGTCGCCTGGGCGACCCTGTGGGGCAGCGGCGTCAAGTGGGCCTATGCCAAGGCGACGGAGGGGACGTACTACACGAACCCCTACTTCGCCCAGCAGTACAACGGCTCGTACAACGTCGGCATGATCCGCGGCGCGTACCACTTCGCGACCCCCGACACGACGACCGGCGCCACCCAGGCCAACTACTTCGTCGACCACGGCGGCGGCTGGTCCAAGGACGGCAGGACGCTGCCCGGCGTGCTCGACGTCGAGTGGAACCCGTACGGGGCCTCCTGCTACGGCAAGACGCAGAGCGCCATGGTCAGCTGGATCAGCAGCTTCCTCACCCAGTACAAGGCGCGCACCGGGCGGGACGCCGTGATCTACACGGCGACCAGCTGGTGGACGGAGTGCACCGGCAATTACGCCGGTTTCGCGAGCGCCAACCCGCTGTGGGTCGCCCGCTACGCCACCGCCGTGGGCACGCTGCCGGCGGGCTGGACCTACTACACGATGTGGCAGTACACGTCGTCGGGGCCGACGGTCGGTGACCACAACAAGTTCAACGGGGCGCTGGACCGGGTGGTGGCGCTCGCCAACGGCTGACAGCGGATAGCTGACACCGGACATGGGAAGGCCCGGGCCCCTCACAGGGCCCGGGCCTTCCTCAACCGATGGCGCCCGTCACGCCGCCACCGGAACCTCCGGGATCACGCCGCCACCGGCACCTTCGGGCTCGCACCGTTCGTCGCCGGCGCGAGCGCCAGCTCCAGCACCTGGCGGACGTCCGTCACCGCGTGGACGTCGAGCTTGTCCAGGACCTCGGCCGGGACGTCGTCCAGGTCGGGCTCGTTGCGCTTCGGGATGATCACCGTCGTGACGCCGGCCCGGTGTGCGGCGAGCAGCTTCTGCTTGACGCCGCCGATGGGCAGGACACGGCCGGTGAGGGAGACCTCGCCGGTCATGGCCACGTCGGTGCGGACCAGCCGGCCGCTGAGCAGCGAGGCGAGGGCGGTCGTCATTGTGACGCCCGCGCTCGGACCGTCCTTGGGGACGGCACCCGCCGGGAAGTGGATGTGCACGCCCCGGTCCTTCAGGTCGCCGACCGGCAGTTCCAGTTCGGCTCCGTGCGACCGCAGGAAGCTCAGCGCGATCTGCGCCGACTCCTTCATCACGTCACCCAGCTGACCGGTGAGGGTCAGACCGGCCGCGCCCGTCTCGGGGTCGGCGAGCGACGCCTCGACGAAGAGGACGTCACCGCCCGCGCCCGTGACAGCAAGCCCGGTCGCGACACCGGGCACCGCCGTGCGCCGCTCGGCCGGGTCCTGGGCGGACTCGGGCACGTGGTGCGGACGCCCGATGAGCGAGCGCAGATCGTCCTCGGTCACCGTGAACGGCAGCTTCCGCTCGCCGAGTTCGTGCTGCGCCGCCACCTTGCGGAGCAGCCGGGCGATGCCGCGCTCCAGGTTTCGTACGCCCGCTTCCCGGGTGTACTCCCCGGCGAGCCTGCGCAGCGCGCTCTCGTCGAGCGTGACCTCGTCCTTCTCCAGGCCGGCCCTCTCCAGCTGACGCGGCAGCAGGTGGTCGCGTGCGATGACGACCTTCTCGTCCTCGGTGTAGCCGTCGAGGCGGACCAGCTCCATGCGGTCGAGCAGGGCCTCCGGGATGGCTTCGAGGACGTTGGCGGTGGCCAGGAAGACGACGTCGCTGAGGTCGAGTTCGACCTCCAGGTAGTGGTCGCGGAAGGTGTGGTTCTGGGCGGGGTCGAGCACTTCGAGAAGGGCGGCCGCGGGGTCACCGCGGTAGTCGGAGCCGACCTTGTCGATCTCGTCCAGGAGCACGACCGGGTTCATCGACCCGGCCTCCTTGATGGCGCGGACGACCCGGCCGGGCAGCGCGCCGACGTACGTACGCCGGTGTCCGCGGATCTCGGCCTCGTCGCGTACGCCGCCCAGGGCGACCCGTACGAACTTGCGCCCCATGGCGTGCGCGACGGACTCGCCGAGCGAGGTCTTGCCGACGCCGGGAGGTCCGACGAGCGCGAGCACGGCACCGCCGCGGCGGCCGCCGACCACGCCGAGACCGCGCTCGGAGCGGCGCTTGCGCACGGCGAGGTACTCGGTGATGCGCTCCTTCACGTCCTCCAGACCAGCGTGCTCGGCGTCCAGGATCGCCTTGGCGCCCTGGATGTCGTACGCGTCCTCGGTCCGCTCGTTCCACGGCAGTTCGAGCACGGTGTCGAGCCAGGTCCGGATCCAGGAGCCTTCGGGCGACTGGTCGCTCGCGCGCTCCAGCTTCTCGACCTCCTTGAGGGCGGCCTCGCGGACGTTCTCGGGAAGGTCCGCGGCCTCGACGCGGGAGCGGTAGTCGTCGCTCTCGTCCTCCCCGGCCTCCCCGTTGAGGTCGCGGAGTTCCTTGCGTACGGCATCGAGCTGGCGGCGCAGCAGGAACTCGCGCTGCTGCTTGTCGACGCCTTCCTGTACGTCCTTGGCGATGGACTCGGCGACATCCTGCTCGGCGAGGTGCTCGCGGAGCTGCTCGGTGGCGAGCTTGAGGCGGGCGACCGGGTCGGCGGTCTCCAGCAGCTCCACCTTCTGTTCGGTGGAGAGGAACGGTGAGTAACCGGAGTTGTCGGCAAGGGCGGAAACGTCGTCGATGGCCGTGACGCGGTCCACGACCTGCCAGGCGCCGCGCTTGCGCAGCCAGCTGGTGGCGAGGGCCTTGTACTCCTTGACAAGTTCATTGACGTGGCCGGGCAGCGGCTCGGGCACGGTCTCGGCAACGCGTGTCCCCTCCACCCAGAGAGCGGCTCCCGGACCCGTGGTCCCGGCGCCGATCTGCACGCGCCCACGTCCGCGGATCAGCGCACCCGGGTCGCCGTCGGCAAGGCGGCCGACCTGCTCGACGGTGCCGAGCACACCCGTGCGCGCGTACGTCCCGTCGACCCGCGGCACCAGCAGCACCTGCGGCTTTCCCGGCGTGGAACGGGCGGCGGCCTGAGCAGCCTCCACCGCGGCACGTACATCGGTGTCGTTCAGATCCAGCGGAACCACCATTCCGGGCAGCACGACCTCGTCGTCGAGCGGCAGCACGGGCAGGGTGAGCGGTGTGGACGTCGTATCGGCAGCCATGATCTTCCTCTCGACAAGCAAGTTGAGCTACATGGACTCAATGCTTGTGAGCGCTCTGGTGTTCCCCGGGGATGTTCGCTGTCAGCGATCGCTGTCGTGGGGGCCGGGGACCGGGACTGAGGGAGCCCCGCGCTCCGGCTGCGCACCCCGATAATCAGTTGCCTCAACCCGCACGGTCCGTAGCGTCTTCCCGGTGACAGACACGAACACCGACACCCTTCTAGCCGCCTACGACGACCAGATGCGCGGCGCCCCTCCCACCCCTCCCACGGGAGTCACGTACGAACAGGACGGGCCACTGCTGCGGATCGTCGGGCAGTTCCGCGGGCTCGTCAGCGGGCCGCGCGACCTCGGAGTGGGCGGAGCGGAACTCGACCGTCTGATCGCACGGCAGCGGGACTACTTCGCCGGGCGCGGTGAGGCCGTGGAGTGGAAGACTCGGGGACACGATCACCCCGCCGACCTCACCGAACGACTGCGTGCCGCGGGTTTCGTGCCCGAGGAGCGGGAGACGGTGGTCGTCGGACTCGCGGAGGAGATGGCCGTACGGCAGCCGGCCGTGCCGGAGGGTGTCGTCGTGCGGCGGGTCACGGCGGACGTGGACATGTACCGGATCGCCGCGATGGAGTCGGCCGTGTGGGGGGACGACTGGAGCTGGCTCGCCGACGACCTGATCGGCCGGATCGACGCCGCTCCCGACGAGATCGCCGTCTACGTCACCGAGGCCGACGGCGAAGTGGTCTCCGCGGCCTGGCTGGTCTTCCGCGCGGGCACCGAGTTCGCGAGCCTGTGGGGCGGCTCGACGCTGCCCGAGTGGCGGGGCCGGGGCATCTACCGCGCCCTGGTCGCCACCCGCGCCGCCCTCGCCACCGCCCGCGGCGTCCGCTTCCTCCACGTGGACGCCTCCGACGACAGCGCCCCGATCCTGCGGCGCCTGGGCTTCCACGCCGTGACCACGACCACGCCGTATGTGTGGTCTCCCCCGGCGGGCTCGCCACCTGCGGCGCTAAAGTAAGGCCCCATAGTGACATAGAGCTATTACAGGGGGTCCTGGTGGACAAGATCGTACGGGCCTGGGTCGACGGCTGGGTCGTCTCGCGCGGGGCGGCTCCGCCGGTGGTCGAACCGTGGGGATACACGGTCGACGTGGGGCAGGCGGAGCACGTCTCGCGGCACGTTCTCGGGATGACGAACGAGGCGGTCGAGGAGGCGACGGTCCGGAAGATCGCCGACGGAGTGACCGGCGCCGGGGTCTGGCTCAAGGTCTTCGCCGAGCCGTCGACCGTCCGGCCCTGGCTCGGCGAGGGCTGGTGGATCGACCCCGAGCCCGGCTATCTGATGTCGGCGCGGCTCACCGGCGCCACCGAGCGGGCCACTCCGGACGGCCGCGCCTCCGACGGTCACATCCCCCACGCCTCCGTCCCCGAAGGCCACGTCCCCGACGGCTACCGCCTACGCACCTGGTCGCGCGGCGGTGTCACCCGCGTTCTGCTCGCCGCACCCGACGGCTCCTGGGCGGCGCGCGGCCAGATCGCCCCCACGGGCGCGACCGCGGTCGTCGACCAGATCGAGACGGCCCCGCGGCACCGCAGGCGGGGGCTCGGCCGCCTGGTCATGCGCACGCTGACACACGCGGCGGTCACGCAGGGCGCCGTGACCGGCGTACTGGCCGGAACGCCGGACGGGCGGGCACTGTACGAGTCCCTCGGGTGGCGCGTGGAGGCGACGCTGACCAGCGCGAAGTTCACCGGCGGCGCCTGACGCCGGACCACTACCGGCACAGCGCACCGATCCGCCGCACTTCGACGAGTGGCTGAGCCACGACCGTCCGTGGTTCACGTACGTCGCCACGCGGGCGGCGCGCAGCAAGCGAACGCCCCTGAGACGAAGTACGCCGGGACTCAGGTGCCCAAGCGAGCGGGGCGCCCGTCCGTCTACGACGCGACGCGGAACGTCGCAATAAGTCGCGCGCACCGGGGAGCAGTTCGACAACACCCGCGCACTGTTCACGTGCGACCACGGCCTGTTGCGCAAGTCGGTGCGGGATCGCCCGAGTCAGAAGGTGCCGTCCCCCTCCCGCAAGCAACATCCGGACAGGAACGCCCACTTGGCACCCGGAAACACGCACACCCGCCGCCCGCGGCCCGGCGCAGGTGCTCCGTAGGGGGCGCACACCCGCCCATGCCCCCTCCGCACTCCCTCCGCGCTCCCTTTCCCCGTACGGCAGTTGGCGCCGATGCAACCACACGCATCGCCACAGGCGATGTACTGAGCGTGATGACATTGACGGCCGCGCCCGGTGACCGAGCGGCCCGATCGACCGACGACCACCGAGGCCGCATGACCACCTTTCCCGGGTGCCGGTCTTGCACCGACCCACCGCTCAGCCCACCACTCAGCCCACCTCTCGCCCCATCGTCGCCCGAGGAGGACGACCTTCTCTGCGACAGCCACCTCGTCCATGCCATTGCCGACGGCAGCAGGGAGGCGTTCTCCGAACTGTTCTCCCGGCACTCGGGGAGCGTCTTCGCGTATCTGCTCAACCGCGGGTTCCCGGCGCAGACCGCGGAGGACGCCGTTCAGGAGGCGTTCCTCTCCGCCTGGAAGAGCGCTTCCGGGTTCCACGAGGGCAACGCCACCGGCTGGTTGATGCGAATCGCCCACCGCCGGGCCATCGATCTCGAACGCGCCCAGGGGCGACGGCTCGCCCTGGACGACCGCGTCCGGGCCCAGGTGGAGCGGACTGAACCGGTCGCACCCTCGGCGGAGGACTGTCTGCTCGCCTCCTCACCCCGGTACGCGGCCATCGCGGCCGCACTCGCCGGGCTGCCCGAAGCGCAGCGGGAGGTGATCGAGCTGCGCTACCTGCACCGGCTCACCGTCCGCGAGACCGCCGAACGGCTCGGCGTGGCAGAGGGCACGGTAAAGGCGCGGGCCTCACGAGGCTGCGCCCGGCTGCGGGAGTGGCTGCTCTCGCAGGAGGACACGGGGCCGGAGGGAGGTGCCGGGGATGGGGACGCCGATGGAAGGGTTCCTTGTCCGCGCGCGTAGGCGACGGACGGCTCACGCGGGCGGCCGCCGGGCGCGGCCACCCGGCGGTGCGGGGCATCTCCGGGTGCTGCGCACGCGGTTGAGGCGTGGGGTGGGGCCCGTCGGCGGTGCGGTGTTCACGGGTGCGCTGCTCTTTCCGGCCTTCGCCATGTCGTTCGTGCAGTCATGGCAGGGGGACTGGACCTCCACCAGCGAGCTGCTCTCGCTGAGCTTCCTCCTTGGCCTTCCGGTCACCCTGTGTACCTCCAGTTGGCAGGGCGGTACGGAGGCGCGGACGGCGACGCGGTGGACGCACACGTGTGCCGTGCGCGGACCCCTCTCGCGCACCCTGCTCTCCATGGCGCCGTCTCTGCTGTGGACGCTCGGCGGATTCGGCGTCGCGACCGCCGTCATCATGGGAGCGACCTGGCGTAGTGCGACGGGGGGAAGCCCTCCGTACTACCAAGTCGCCTACGAGGCAGCCCTGTTGGTTGCCCTGGTCTGCGTCGCGCATGTCTTGGGCGACCTGATTCCGTTGCGTGCGGCACCGCTCCTCGTCTGTGCCGGAGTCGCCGTGCTCGGGTGGACCTCGCTGAACCTGCAGGCCGAGCGAGTGGAGTCCAGCGGCGTGGCCGCGGTCTTGTCCCCCTTTTGGCTTGGGCATCCCGAACGGCGCTACGCCGGCCCCGGCGTCCCGAAGGACCCATCAGCCGACCTGGCCGATCACCCAGCCACCTGGGTGCACTGGGCGGCCGTCGCGCTTTTCCTGATCGTCGCGGTCCTGGCCATCGCCGTCCACGCCCGGCGGTGGATCGTCTCCGGTCTGATCGCCCTCGCCCTCGCGTCGAACTCCACAGCCCTGCCCGACAGCGACTTCACTCTCCCGTCAGCTCCCCCCATCGCCGTGCGCTGCTCGGCCGACGCTCCCGCCGCGTGTCTCTCCGACGACAGAAAGACCTACCGGCGTCAACTCGACAAGGTGGTACGCCACTTCGCGGGTCGTCTGGCCAGCGTCAATGGGGCACCTAAACGATTCCTGGCGACCGCGGAGACGTGGACCGGATGCACTCGCGACGACGAAGCCGGGGACTGGACCGCCGGGGTCGATCTCTCGGTGGGCGAGGGCGAGAGCTTCACGGAGCTCGCCCGACACATCGCGGACCCCGGCTGCCGCGCGGGCGGCTTCTACGACCGGGCGCGGGACACCGACCTCATCCACGCGGTCACCGACTGGCTGCTTCCGCCCAAGTACCTCAACAAGCACCACGGCTACCACCGCTACCCCGCCGCCCGCGTGGACCCGCTCGTCGACCGCCTGACCGCCCTCCCCCACCCCACCCGCGCCGCCTGGCTCACCGAATACCTCTCCGCCGTCCGAAGCGGCGGCCATATCCCCGACCTCCCGCCGACGACGAAGGCAGCAGCCTGATGACCGACCACTCACCCCCCATCCGGGACCTCCCCCGCCTCCGGCCGGCCCCCCGCACCGACGACCGCCACCTCCCCACGTCCTGGGTGGCCGACTACGCGCGCGGAGAACTCGCCGTCGATCTCCTCGCGCACGCCGAAGCCCACCTCGGCAGCTGCCGTCCCTGCGGCGAGGCCGTCAACTCCGCCGTGCGGCAGGGTCCTTACGGCGCCCGCCTGGACGCGCTGCACGGCTCGCTGCTGGACAGACTGGGCGGACCGCCGCCGGGAGACCCGCCCGCGCGATCACCTCGCGGGTGGTCCTGGCGGCCGCCGTGGCTGTCCGCGGTGCACGGGCTGCGCCTGCCCTGGCTGCTCGCGGTCGTCGCCGTGTGCGGGGCCGGGACATGGCTGGCCCACGTCGACCAGTCCCCACAAGCGCTACCTGGACTGTTGCTGCTGGCGCCGCTGCTGCCGCTGCTGTGCGTGGCGGCGAGCTACGGCGGCAGGGCCGACCCGTTCGCGGAGGTGACCCGCACGACGCCCGCCGGGGGTCTGCGGCTGCTGCTGATCAGGACCGGCCAGGTACTCCTGCTGTGCGTGCCCCTGCTCACGGTGGCCACCTTCACGCTGTCCCGGATGCAGCCGACACGCGGCACGCCGCTCGATGTGAGCGCGGCCGGGTGGCTGTTGCCCTGTCTGACACTCACGCTGACGACCCTGCTCGTCAGCTCCTACCTCGGCAGTCGGCTGGCGGCCCTGCTGACCAGCGGCGGCTGGCTGCTGGCCGCGGCCACGCTGGCCCACCTCAGCAACGAGAAACACGCGGTGGAAAATCTCGACGCCGGGGAGCTCACCGAAGCGCTGAACCATCTCCTCGGCGACTCCCGTCAGGCGATCTGGGCGGTCACGGCCACGGTGGTCGCCGAACTGCTGGTGCTGCGCCGGCACGCCTTCAGCCGCCCGGGCACCCGAGGAACCCGATGAACCCTCCGAACCCCCCGAGCCGCCCGAACCACGCGGGCCCCGCGAACGCCTCGCACCCGGCGATTCACGCCGACGGTCTCTCCGTACGGCGTCGGCGCAACCTCATCCTGGATGGCGTCGGCCTCCGCCTCGGACCCGGCGTCCACGGCCTGCTGGGCCCCAACGGGGCGGGGAAATCCACCTTGTTGCGCGTCTTCGCCACGGCGTCCACCACGACCGAGGGCACCGTGACCCTGCTGGATCGGGACCCCCGTATCCCGGCGCAGCGTCTGGAGATCCGCCGCCGACTCGGCTACCTGCCGCAGGAGTTCGGCGTGTTCCGCGGCTACACGGTCCGCGAGTTCCTCTCGTACGCCGCCTGGCTGCGCGAGATGCCGGGCCGCCGGATTCCCGCCGCCGTGGAGGAGGCCGCCGAGGCGGTCGGACTCACCGACCGCCTCGGCGCCAAGCTCCGCACCCTCTCCGGCGGAATGAAGCAACGCGTCGGCATCGCGCAGGCGATCGTCAACTCGCCGTCCCTGCTGCTGCTCGACGAGCCGACGGCCGGGCTCGACCCGCGGCAGCGCGCCGACTTCCACGACCTGGTCCGGCGGCTGGGGCGTACCGCTTGCGTCGTCGTCTCGACCCATCTCATGGAGGACGTGGAGGGTGCGTGCGACGACGTCACCGTGCTGTCGGGAGGCCGGGTCACCTTCGAGGGGTCGCTCGGCGCGCTGACCGCCGCGGGCGGCTACGGGGCCGTGGTTCCCAGGCGGGACGCCGTCCCGTGACCGCCCCCGCGCATCGGCGCCCCTCCGCCGCACCAACGGCCAAGCCGCGACCCCGATGGCCAGGGACATCACATGCCCCCAGTTCGTCATCGCGACCAGGTCGGCGACGAGCATCCCGCCCGCTATCCACACTGCGCTGGCGATGAGCACCAGCACCGGGGCCCGTACGAGGTGTGCGACGTCCGTGCTGGACGCCTGGTGCAGCGCGTGTACGAGTGAGGGGTCCGCGTACTCCGCGAGCAGCGAGGTGACGACGAGGACCGCCGCGTATCCGAAGGTGAAGGGGGTGGGGAGCAGTCGCCAGGGGTGTATCGCCCCCCGCGGGGAACCGGCGGCGGGGTGACGCGCTCGCGCTCGGCGAAGGAGCCGCGTCGCTGCCGCGACACTCCGTCCAGCAGCGGCGCATCGACGCCGTCCACGACAGCCGGCGCCTCAGTGACAGGGGCCCCGGTCGCCACGACCCCAGCCCGCTCGGCCCCTCTCCCTCTCCCTATGACCGGCGCCACGCGAACGGCGTCGCGTCAGGCCGGTTCGGCGGGCAGCCCCGCGCCGGAGGAGGTGATCGAGCGCAGCAGCCGGTCCAGATACGTCCGCAGGCGGGCGCCCATGTCGACGCCCTGGGGGTCGAGGGCCCACTGCAGCTGGATGCCGTCCATGACCGCGGCGAACTCCTGGGCCAGCGCCACCCCGTCGGTGCCGGGCTTCAGTTCGCCGGTCCCGACGGCCTGGTGGATCGCGTCCGAGGTGAGCTCGACGAGCTCGGCGTACCGCTTCACGAAGAACGCGTGGGCGGGGTGCCCCGGATCGCCCGCCTCGGCGAGCAGGACGTTGAACATCTTGGTACGGCCGGGGCGCCTGCTGTTGTACTCGGCGAGTTCCACCAGCGCCGCGAAGAACTCGGCGGCCGAGTGGGCCTCGACGGCGAAGTACTTCTCGGCGTCGTGCTCCTCGCTGCGCCGCAGTACCGAGACGAGCAGGTCCTCCTTGCTGCGGAAGTGGTGCAGCAGCCCGCCCTGGGTGATGCCGACGTCCTTCGCGATCCGGGCCAGGGAGGAGGCGTGGAAGCCCCATTGCGCGAAGTGCTCGACGGCGGCGTCGAGGATGCGCAGCCGGCGTTCGTCGCCCACTGCGTACGTGCCCCGAGCGGAGGCCGGGGCCTTGCCTTCCGACACCGCAGGTCCCTTCTCTCCCGGCACCGCAGACCCCTTCGCCTCCGGCACCGCACGCCCCTTCGACCTCTGGCTCGGGCTCGACCTCGACCCCTGACCCTGGCTGGACCCCTGGCCCGGCCTCGACCCCTGGCTCTTGCTGGCCCCCTGGCCAGACCCCTGGCTCGGCCTCTGGTTCTGCACCATGCCCGCCACCATAGCCGCCGCACAGACTGCCGCTCCGCCCGTCCCTGACCGCCGGTTACACGTGCCACCAACCTCTTAATTCAAGCCACGTGCAGCGTGATTCTGGCCACACGAGAAAAACCTACTACCCACTCGGTTTTGATGTTTCCCTATGGGCGCCGGTGCGGCAAAGAAGCCGCCCTCGTCCCCATGGAGAGCCGCCATGGCCGTCACTCCCGACGCCTCGCTCGGTGCCCGCTCGCCCGAGTTCCCCTCGCAGGACGCGCCTTCCCCCGAGGCCCCCGCGAACGCCCCCGCCAAGCTGGTCGCCGCCCTCGCCCTCGCCCAGTTCGGCGCCTACCTCGCCGTCCTCACCCCCGTGATGGTGACCCTCGCCCTGCGGGTCAGCCAGATCGTGCCGGAGGCGGACCGCGGCGCAGCCCTCAGCCAGGTGCTGTCCGTCGGCGCGCTGCTCGCGATGCTCGGCAACCCGGTCTTCGGAGCCCTCTCCGACCGCACCACCAGCCGTTTCGGCCGCCGCCGCCCCTGGCTGATCGGCGGCATGGCCGCCGGGATCGCCGGCCTCCTGGTGGTGGCGCTCGGCGGCAGCGTGCTGACGCTGATGCTCGGCTGGGCGCTCGCGCAGCTCGGCATCAACGCCGCTCTGGCCGCGCTGACCTCCTGCGTCCCGGACCTGATCCCGCCGCGCCAGCAGGCCCGGGTCTCCGCGATCTGCGGCATCACGACATCGCTGTCGATGATCGGGGGCTCGGCGCTGGCCCAGGCGTTCAGCGGCTCGATGGCCCTCGCCTTCCTGGTCCCCGGCGTCATCGGCCTCGCCGCCGTCGCCACCCTAGCCGCCGTGATGAAGGACCGCCCGGCCCGTGCCGGCGCCTTCGAGCCTTACAGCGCCAAGGAGTTCCTGCGCAGCTTCTGGGTCGACCCGCGCAGGCACCCTGACTTCGCGTGGAACTTCGCCGGCCGCTTCCTCGTCTACACCGGCGCCGCCTGCGTCACCAGCTACCAGGTGTACTTCCTGATGGACCGCCTCGGTTACGACGACGACCAGGTCACCGGCAAGGTCCTCGTCGGCACCCTCGTCATGGTCGCCGCCACCGCGGTGGGCTCGCTCCTCGGCGGCCAGCTCTCCGACAGGTCCGGCCGCCGCAAGCCGTACGTGCTCGGCGCCTCACTCGTCATGGCCGTCAGTCTGGCGATGATCGCCTCCGCCGAGTCCTTCGGGATGTACGTCGCCGCCCTGGTCGTCTTCGGTGTCGGCAACGGCCTCTATCTCTCTGTCGACATGGCGCTCGCCGCCGCGATCCTCCCGAATCCCGACGAGTCCGCCAAGGACATGGGCGTCCTCAACATCGGCAACGCCCTCCCCCAGTCCCTCGTCCCCATCGTCGCCCCGGGCCTCCTCGCGATCGGCGGCGGCAGCGGCAACTACGGCGCGCTGTTCCTGTTCGGCGCGGTCGCCGCCATGCTGGGCGCCTTCGCCGTCCAGTTCATCCGCTCGGTCAAGTAAGTCAGTCCCTCCAGAAATCCCTACGTACGCAAGGCAGATGAGGATGACGACCCCCACGTACCGCGATCCGAACCGGCCCGTCGACGAGCGCGTCGAGGACCTCCTGAACCGCATGACCCTGGAGGAGAAGGCGGGCCAGCTCTTCCACGCGATGCTGACGATGAACCCGGACGGGACCCTCGTCACCGACACGACGGCCAACCCGTTCGTCGACCACAGCACCACCGACCTGGTCGAGGGCCTGCGCCTGAGCCACTTCAACCTGCTCGGCCAGCACGGCGTGCGGGAGACGGCCGAGTGGGTCAACCGGCTCCAGGAGCTGGCCGCGAACACCCGCCTGGGTATCCCGGTCACCCTGTCCACCGACCCGCGCCACGCCTTCACCGACAACCCGGGCGCCTCCTTCAACTCCGGCGCCTTCTCGGCCTGGCCCGAGCCGCTGGGCCTGGCCGCGATCGGCGACCCGGAGCTGGTGGAGAAGTTCGGCGACACCGTACGCCGCGAGTATCTGGCGGTGGGTTTCCGGGTCGCGCTGCACCCGCAGATCGACCTGGCCACCGAGCCGCGCTGGTCCCGCCAGTCCGGCACCTTCGGCTCGTCCGCCGACACCACGAGCGAGCTCGTACGAGCGTACGTACGCGGTCTGCAGGGCCCGGTCCTCGGTCCCGAGTCCGTCGCCGCCATGGTCAAGCACTTCCCCGGCGGCGGCCCGCAGAAGGACGGCGAGGACCCGCACTTCGCGCACGGCAAGGAGCAGGTCTACCCGGGCGGGCTGCGGGACTACCACCTGGCGCCCTTCAAGGCGGCCGTCGAGGCCGGGTGCTCGCAGATGATGCCGTACTACGGCCAGCCCGTCGGCACGGACTGGGAGGAGGTCGGCTTCGGCTTCAACCGCGACGTCCTGACCGGCCTGTTGCGCGAGCGTCTCGGCTTCCAGGGCGTCATCTGCACCGACTGGGGACTGCTCAGCGACGCGTCGATCCTCGGCGAGATGTTCCCGGCCCGCGCCTGGGGCGTCGAGCACCTGACCGTCGCCGAGCGCGCGGCGAAGGCGCTGGACGCGGGCTCCGACCAGTTCGGCGGCGAGCAGTGCCCCGAGGTGATCGTGGAGCTGGTCCGCTCGGGCCGGATCACCGAGGCACGTATAGACGAGTCGGTACGTCGACTTATGCGCGAGAAGTTCGTGCTCGGCCTCTTCGAGAACCCCTACGTCGACCCCGACCGGGCCGAGGAAGTCGTCGGCGCACGTGAGTTCTCCGCGCTCGGCGAGGCCGCCCAGCGTCGCTCGCTCACCGTCCTGACCAACCGCTCCCTGCTGCCGCTGACCGGCCGCCCCGACCTGTATGTGCAGGGCGTCTCCGAGCAGGTGGCCTCCGCGTACGGCAATGTCGTCGCCGACCCCGTCGACGCGGACCTCGCGATCCTGCGCCTGCGCACCCCGCACGAGCAGCGGCCCGGCGTCTTCGAGTCCTTCTTCCACTCCGGCTCGCTCGCCTTCCCGCAGGACGAACTGAAGGACATCCTCCGACTCCTGGACACGACGCCCACGTTGGTGTGCGTCAACCTCGAACGGCCCGCCGTCCTCCCCGAGATGGCCGAGAAGGCGGCCGCATTGGTCGCCGACTTCGGCGCGAGCGACACGGCACTCCTCGACGTCGCCTTCGGACGCGCCCGTGCCGAGGGCCGGCTCCCCTTCGAACTCCCCCGCTCGATGGCGGCGGTTGAGGCGTCCCGCCCCGACGTGCCCAACGACACCGAGGACCCGGTGTTCGCGTACGGGCACGGGCTGGAGCTCTAGGGCCGCTCGCCCCCAGGACCGCGGGGCGCCTGATTCCGCCCCGCGACACCCGGGGCCCGGACCGTGGGGGGCCGGGCCCCGGGTAATTCGGCTGCCCGTCCTGGCGGAACTGCCAGGATGGGAGCCATGACTGCCTCGTACGACATCCCCGTGGTCATCGACCGTCGCGAAGGCCCGTACGGCGAGGTCGTGCTGCGGCGCCACGGTTCGCTGTTGCAGATCATCTCCAACGGGTGCTTTCTGATGGACACTTCCGACGGCCGCTCCGAGCGGCTGCTCGTCGACGCCGCGTACGGCGCGCTGGACGGGCGGGCGGAGCCGAGTGTGCTGATCGGCGGCCTCGGCGTCGGGTTCTCGCTGGCACACGCGGCCGCGGATCCGCGCTGGGGGCGCATCACCGTCGTGGAGCGCGAACCCGCGGTCATCGACTGGCACCTGGGCGGACCACTGGCCGCGCTGTCCGCCGAGGCGCTCGCCGACCCCCGTACGGAGATCGTCCAAGCTGATCTGCTCGCCTACGTCAATGAGATCTGCGACACATACGACGCGCTGTGCCTGGACATCGACAACGGGCCCGCCTGGACGGTCACTGAGGGCAACGAAAGCCTCTACTCGGAGGCCGGAATCGCAAGCTGCGCAAGGGTGTTGAGGCCCGGCGGGGTACTCGCGGTATGGTCGGCGCAACCCTCTCCGGAATTTGAAGGAACCCTCCGGAATGCCGGGTTCAAGCGGGTGCGTACCGAAGAGATCCCGGTTGCCCGGGGCGTTCCGGACGTCGTACATCTCGCTGTCGGGCCTGGATAGCCGAGGCATGGTGACTGCCCGTACTCTGCTCACCTGACGCGGATCATTCAAGCGTCAGGCGCAGTCATGGGATCACCCCACGGATTCCGGAAAGCACACCTCAGGGGCGGGCGATGGAGCAGACACACACCTCCCACAACGGCGCGGCGGCGACGCCCGGCGCTCAACGACGGGTCCTGGTCGTCGAGGACGACCCGACGATCGTCGACGCCATCGCGGCACGTCTGCGTGCCGAGGGATTCCTGGTGCAAACCGCGGGCGACGGCCCTGCCGCCGTCGACACCGCCGAGGCCTGGCAGCCCGATCTGCTGATCCTCGACATCATGCTGCCCGGCTTCGACGGGCTGGAGGTCTGCCGCCGCGTGCAGGCCCAGCGCCCGGTGCCGGTGCTGATGCTCACCGCGCGCGACGACGAGACCGACATGCTGGTCGGTCTGGGCGTCGGCGCCGACGACTACATGACGAAACCGTTCTCCATGCGCGAGCTGGCCGCCCGCGTGCATGTCCTGCTGCGCCGGGTGGAGCGTGCCGTCGTGGCCGCCTCGACGCCCCGCAGCGGGATCCTCAGGCTCGGCGAGCTGGAGATCGACCACGCGCAGCGCCGGGTTCGGGTGCGCTCGGAGGACGTGCATCTCACGCCCACCGAGTTCGACCTCCTGGTGTGCCTCGCGAACACCCCGCGGGCCGTACTCTCGCGTGAGCAGCTGCTCGCCGAGGTCTGGGACTGGGCGGACGCGTCCGGGACGCGGACCGTGGACAGCCACATCAAGGCACTGCGCCGGAAGATCGGCGCCGAGCGGATCCGTACGGTCCACGGCGTGGGCTATGCCCTGGAGACCCCGACTCCCTGAGCCGGGGCTCTGCCGGGATCTTCATTTTGGGGGCTGATGTGATGAAGGGGTTCGGGGAGCGCGACGCCGCAAGACCCGGGTTCGGGAAGCGCGAGGTCACGGGACCCGGGTTCGGGGAGCAGCGGAGCGCGAACCCGGGATTCGGCGAGCACCCGAGCCCCTGGAGTGGTCTGCGGCCCTTCTCGATCAAGACCAAACTGGGTGCGCTGGTCGTCATCTCGGTGCTGATCACCACCGGTCTGTCGATGATCGCGGTGCACACCAAGACGGAGCTCCGCTTCATCACGGTCTTCTCGATGATCGCCACACTGCTGATTACGCAGTTCGTGGCCCATTCGCTCACGGCCCCGCTCGACGAGATGAACGCCGTCGCCCGGTCCATCTCGCACGGCGACTACACGCGCCGCGTGCGCGACGACCGCCGGGACGAGCTGGGCGACCTGGCCCTGACGATCAACCTGATGGCCGACGAGCTGGAGGCCCAGGACCGCCAGCGCAAGGAACTCGTGGCGAACGTCTCCCACGAGCTCCGTACCCCCATCGCGGGGCTCCGCGCGGTCCTGGAGAACGTCGTGGACGGCGTCTCCGCCGCCGACCCCGAGACCATGCGGACGGCTCTGAAGCAGACGGAGCGTCTCGGACGGCTCGTGGAGACGCTGCTCGACCTGTCCAGGCTGGACAACGGCGTCGTACCACTGCGCCAGCGCCGCTTCGAGGTGTGGCCGTACCTGTCCGGCGTCCTGAAGGAGGCCAACATGGTCTCCTCGGCGCGCGCGGGCATCGCCTCGGGCTCCGGCAGCCACACGCGCACGGACGTCCATCTGCACCTGGACGTGTCCCCGCCCGAGCTGACCGCGCACGCGGACCCCGAGCGGATCCACCAGGTCGTCGCCAACCTCATCGACAACGCGGTCAAGCACAGCCCGCCGCACGGCCGGGTGACCGTCAAGGCCAGACGGGGCGACCACCCGGAGTCCCTCGCCCTGGAGATCCTGGACGAGGGGCCCGGCATTCCGAAGTCGGAGTGGCACCGCGTCTTCGAGCGGTTCAACCGCGGCGGGGTCCCCTCACCGCACGGTCCGGGCAGCGACGGCGGTACGGGTCTCGGCCTGGCCATCGCCCGCTGGGCCGTCGACCTGCACGGCGGCCGCATCGGTGTGGCCGAATCCCAGCGGGGCTGCCGGATCCAGGTCGTCCTTCCGGGTCTTCCATATCTGCCAAGTTGACGTAAAGTTCGAACCGGAGCCACAAGATCCACCGGCGTCCGTCACCGACGGACGCGTGTGATCAGGCAGAGGTCCGCGTGAGTCGTGCCGCGGCCTAGGATCCGCGTGTCCGGGCGTGCCCATTCCAGACCGGAACCACGCTTGTTTCCCGCCATTTCCACCCCCGAAACACACTTTCCGGTGTGACTTACACGACGATGCACCGGCCCGGCCTGAACTTCCCGGCCAGGGGGGCGTAGCCTTGATTCCCGCTGTCCATCACCTTGTGAGAAGCGGAAGAGGGCGGTTGCCGCCGTGTCGCCACAGTCCCCCAGTAACTCGAGCATCTCGACCGAAGAGCAGGCCGCCGGGAAGAACCCGGCAGCAGCGTTCGGCCCCAATGAGTGGCTCGTCGACGAGATCTATCAGCAGTACCTCCAGGACCCGAATTCGGTAGACCGAGCCTGGTGGGACTTCTTCGCCGACTACAAGCCGGGCGCCGCTGTCGCCTCGGCTCCGGCGGGTACTGCGGCCGCGGGGGCCGCAGCAACCACTGCAGCGGCTCCGGCCGCTCCCGCAGCGCCTGCGGCTCCCGCCCAGGCGGCTCCGCCGGCTCCGGCCGTTCCGGCGCCCGCTCCGGCGGCTGCTCCGGCGCCGGCGCCCGTGAAGCCCGCCGCCGCTGCTCCGGCCCCGGTGAAGGCCGCTCCGGCCGCCGCCAAGCCGGCCGCCGCGACGGCCGCGCCCGCGACCCAGGCTCCGGCCGGTCCCGAGTACGTGACGCTGCGCGGCCCCGCCGCCGCGGTCGCGAAGAACATGAACGCCTCGGTCGAGGTGCCCACGGCCACGTCCGTGCGCGCCGTCCCGGTGAAGCTGCTCTTCGACAACCGCATCGTCATCAACAACCACCTGAAGCGCGCCCGGGGCGGGAAGATCTCCTTCACCCACCTCATCGGCTACGCGATGGTGCAGGCCATCAAGGCCATGCCGTCGATGAACTACTCCTTCACGGAGAAGGACGGCAAGCCGACCCTGGTCAAGCCGGAGCACGTCAACTTCGGCCTCGCCATCGACCTGGTGAAGCCCAACGGCGACCGCCAGCTGGTCGTCGCGGGCATCAAGAAGGCCGAGACGCTGAACTTCTTCGAGTTCTGGCAGGCCTACGAGGACATCGTCCGCCGCGCCCGCGACGGCAAGCTGACGATGGACGACTTCACCGGTGTCACGGTCTCGCTGACCAACCCCGGCGGCCTCGGCACCGTCCACTCGGTCCCGCGTCTGATGCCCGGACAGTCGGTCATCATGGGCGTCGGCTCCATGGACTACCCGGCGGAGTTCCAGGGCACCTCCCAGGACACCCTGAACAAGCTCGGCATCTCGAAGGTCATGACGCTCACGTCGACCTACGACCACCGGGTCATCCAGGGCGCCGCCTCCGGCGAGTTCCTGCGGATCGTCGCCAACCTCCTCCTCGGCGAGAACGGCTTCTTCGACGAGGTCTTCGAGGCCCTGCGCATCCCCTACGAGCCGGTCCGCTGGCTCAAGGACATCGACGCCTCGCACGACGACGACGTCACGAAGGCCGCCCGCGTCTTCGAGCTGATCCACTCCTACCGGGTCCGCGGCCACGTCATGGCCGACACCGACCCGCTGGAGTACCGCCAGCGCAAGCACCCCGACCTGGACATCACCGAGCACGGGCTCACCCTCTGGGACCTGGAGCGCGAGTTCGCGGTCGGCGGCTTCGCCGGCAAGTCCCTGATGAAGCTGCGCGACATCCTCGGCGTGCTGCGCGACTCGTACTGCCGCACCACCGGCGTCGAGTTCATGCACATCCAGGACCCGAAGCAGCGCAAGTGGATCCAGGACCGCATCGAGCGCTCGCACTCCAAGCCGGAGCGTGAGGAGCAGCTGCGGATCCTGCGCCGGCTGAACGCGGCGGAGGCCTTCGAGACCTTCCTGCAGACGAAGTACGTCGGCCAGAAGCGCTTCTCCCTTGAGGGCGGCGAGTCCGTCATCCCGCTGCTCGACGCGGTCATCGACTCGGCCGCCGAGTCGCGCCTCGACGAGGTCGTCATCGGCATGGCCCACCGCGGCCGGCTGAACGTCCTGGCGAACATCGTCGGCAAGTCGTACGCGCAGATCTTCCGCGAGTTCGAGGGCAACCTCGACCCGAAGTCGATGCACGGCTCCGGCGACGTGAAGTACCACCTGGGCGCCGACGGCACCTTCACCGGTCTCGACGGCGAGCAGATCAAGGTCTCCCTTGCCGCGAACCCGTCCCACCTGGAGACGGTCGACCCGATCATCGAGGGCATCGCCCGCGCCAAGCAGGACATCATCAACAAGGGCGGCACGGACTTCACGGTCCTGCCCGTCGCCCTGCACGGTGACGCAGCCTTCGCGGGCCAGGGTGTGGTCGCCGAGACGCTCAACATGTCGCAGCTGCGCGGCTACCGCACGGGCGGCACGGTCCACATCGTCATCAACAACCAGGTCGGCTTCACCGCCGCCCCGGAGTCGTCGCGCTCCTCCATGTACGCCACGGACGTGGCCCGCATGATCGAGGCGCCGATCTTCCACGTGAACGGCGACGACCCCGAGGCCGTCGTCCGCGTCGCCCGCCTGGCCTTCGAGTTCCGCCAGGCGTTCAACAAGGACGTCGTCATCGACCTGATCTGCTACCGCCGTCGGGGCCACAACGAGTCCGACAACCCGGCGTTCACGCAGCCCCTGATGTACGACCTGATCGACAAGAAGCGCTCGGTGCGCAAGCTGTACACCGAGTCCCTCATCGGTCGCGGCGACATCACCCTGGAAGAGGCCGAGCAGGCCCTGCAGGACTTCCAGGGCCAGCTGGAGAAGGTCTTCACCGAGGTCCGCGAGGCCATCTCGCAGGCGCCCGAGGCTCATGTCCCGGAGGCTCAGCCCGAGTTCCCGGTGGCCGTGACGACCGCGATCTCCCAGGAGGTCGTGAAGCGCATCGCCGAGTCCCAGGTCAACATCCCCGACCACGTCACCGTCCACCCGCGCCTGCTCCCGCAGTTGCAGCGCCGGGCGGCGATGATCGAGGACGCCACGATCGACTGGGGCATGGGCGAGACGCTCGCCATCGGCTCGCTGCTCCTCGAAGGCACCCCTGTCCGCCTCTCCGGCCAGGACTCCCGCCGCGGCACCTTCGGCCAGCGCCACGCGGTGCTGATCGACCGGGTCACCGGCGAGGACTTCACCCCGCTCCAGTACCTCTCGGACGACCAGGCGCGCTACAACGTCTACGACTCCCTGCTCTCCGAGTACGCGGTCATGGGCTTCGAGTACGGCTACTCGCTGGCCCGTCCCGAGTCCCTGGTGATGTGGGAGGCGCAGTTCGGCGACTTCGTCAACGGCGCGCAGACGGTCGTCGACGAGTACATCTCGGCGGCGGAGCAGAAGTGGGGCCAGACGTCCGGCGTCACCCTGCTCCTCCCGCACGGCTACGAGGGCCAGGGCCCGGACCACTCCTCGGCCCGCATCGAGCGCTTCCTCCAGCTGTGCGCCCAGAACAACATGACGGTCGCCCAGCCGACGCTCCCGTCGAACTACTTCCACCTCCTGCGGTGGCAGGTGCACAACCCGCACCACAAGCCACTGGTGGTCTTCACCCCGAAGTCGATGCTGCGCCTCAAGGCCGCCGCGTCGAAGGCGGAGGAGTTCACCACGGGCGGCTTCCGCCCCGTCATCGGCGACGACACCGTCGACGCCGCGGCGGTCCGCAAGGTCGTCTTCTGCGCCGGCAAGCTCTACTACGACCTCGAGGCCGAGCGTAAGAAGCGCGGCAGCACGGACACGGCCATCATCCGCATCGAGCGCCTGTACCCCCTCCCGGGTGCCGAGCTCCAGGCGGAGATCGCCAAGTACCCGAACGCCGAGAAGTACCTGTGGGCCCAGGAAGAACCGGCGAACCAGGGCGCCTGGCCCTTCATCGCCCTCAACCTGATCGACCACCTGGACCTCGCGGTCGGCGCCGACATCCCGCACGGCGAGCGCCTGCGCCGCATCTCCCGCCCGGCCGGCTCGTCGCCCGCCGTGGGGTCGGCGAAGCGGCACCAGGCGGAGCAGGAGCAGTTGGTTCGGGAGGTGTTCGAGGCGTAGGTCTCGGGCGCGGTTCTGTACTACGGCGGAGGCCCGGTTCCCTTTCGAGGGGCCGGGCCTCCGGCGTGTGTGGATCACGTGGTCAGGGGTTCGAAGTCCCAGTGGGGGCGGTTGCGAGACCGGGCCGAGACGGTGTGGACGTGCCGGGCGCCCAGTGTGGCCGCCAGGTCGGCCAGCGCCTCCTCCTCGGTCTTCGCGGCCTGTTGACGGTCTCTCAGTGCGCGGAGGTCCGCGGCGAGGGCGACGCGGGCGGACAGCGTCAGCGGATGGGTGCGGCCCAGTGTGTCGGTGGCGCGGGCAACCGTGTCGCGGGCGAGCGCGGCGGCCGACTCGGGATCGCCGACGAGGTTGCGCAGCGCGGCGGCGTTGATGGCACAGCCCAGAGTCCAGGGGTGGTTCCCGCCCACTGCCGCGGTCATGTCGGCGAGGGCCCGGTCGGCAAGGGCGTGCGCCTGGTCCCGCTCTCCGACGTCGCGCAGGACCAGGGCGTGGTTGGCCCGGACGCCGGCCGCGTAGGGGTGCGCCTCGCCCAGCAGCCGCTCGTAGCGGGCGACGACGGACTCACCGATCTCGCGGGCCTCGTCGATGTCGCCGTGCTCGCGGGCGAAGCAGCCGTTGCCGACCGCGAACATCAGCGTGCGGGGATCGTGCTCGCCGAGCACACGTTCACCTCGTGCGAGGACCCCTGCGAACTGCGCGTGCGCCGCCTCGTATTCGCCGGCCTGGTAGCGGCACTGTGCCAGGTTGTACTCGGCGTGGAGGGTCTGCGGATGGTCACGGCCAAGGACCAGGCCGTGCAGCCGGGTGCTTGCCTTCTGAAGCGATTCGGCCTCCGCGTAGCGGCCCAGCAGGCGCAGGTCGGTCGCGAAGAAGATCTCCGAGTAGAGCGTCCAGACCTCACGGTGGCCCAGGATCCGGCGACGGTCTTCGAGCGTTCGCCGGTCGATGTCGAGGGCTTCCTCGTAGCGGCCGAGCAGCCGCAGCGAGACGGCCATGTTGTTGCAGGCCGCCAGGGTGCGGCGATCCTCCTCGCCGAGGAGTTCCGTATAGCCGGCCAAGACCTCCTGGGAGAGAGCCAGTGCCTCCTCGTGGCGGGCGAGCGCCCGCAGGTCGGCGGCGAGGCTGCCCGCGGCGCGCAGATACCCGGGATGCCCGGGGCCGTGCACGTCGCGTTGCTGCTCGAGCGCGGCCCGGCTGACGGCCTCGCTGTGCCGGTAGTCGCCGCAGGCCCGGAGCAGGTTGGCGTAGTGATGGCCGAGATCCCACACGAGTTCGTCGTGGGTACCCAGGAGTTCCTGCCAGACGGGCACTGCTCGTTCTGCGAACCGGACGCCCGCACCGTACTCGCCCGAGAGGTACATGTACCGGAGGCAGTTGAGAACCAGTGCGCGGACGGCCGGGTCGGTGCTCCGCAGCACGTCCGCGTACTTCAGGTGCGGGACGATCTCGGCGTACCGGTGCCACACCCTGGTGTCGGCGGGTGTGCCGGGGTCGGCGGCGGCCAGGGCCCGGCGGACCACGTCGATGAAGACGCGGCGGTCCTCGTCGGGCATGTCCTTGCGGACGATCTGGTGGACCATGCGGTGCAGGTAGAGGATTTCGACCGCGGCCTCCCCCTGGTGGGCCTCCGAGCGCACCACGGAGTACTGGCGCAGTAGGTGCAGCGCCCTGTTCCACTGCGCCGGATCCGTGAGCAGCCCGGCCAGACGCTCCGGCAGTCCGTCGGTCGGCGTCTCTCTGAGCAGGTGTACGGGGATGGAGCCGGGCGCGAAGAAGGTGCACAGGCGCAACAGGTCGACGGACTCCGGGACGGTGTCCTGGAGTTTGTTCAGCAGGATCGACCAGGCGGTCCGGAAGGCGATCGGGAAGTCGGCGGACACCTTGACGATTTCCTCGTCGATGCCGTCTTCGAGAAGGGTGATGTAGTCCCGCACTGACAGGTCGGAGTCGTTCAGCCACCCCGCGGTCTGATCCAACAGCAAGGGCAGGTCCTCCAGCGCTTCGGCCAGCAGGTCGGCCTCGGCCTCGGTGACGCGGGGCGCCCTGCGGCGGATGAAGGCCACCGACTCCGCTCGCTCGTAGAACGACACCTCGAGCAGCCTGCTGTTGTGCTCACTCCACTCCTGGTTGCGGGAGGTGATCAGCACGTGGCCGGGCCCGATCGGGACGAGGTCCCAGATCTGGTCCGGCTCGTCCGCGCCGTCCAGGACCAGCAGCCAACGGAAGTACGGATCACCGCGCCGCAACGAGTCCCGTACGGCACGCAGCCGCTCGCCGTACTCCACGCCCGTCGTCAGCCCCAGCTCCGAGGCCAGCTCGGCAAGTCCGCGCCGGTAGGTGACCCGCTTCTCGGCGGCCACCCACCACACCACGTCGTACTCGGAACCGAACCGGTACACGTACTCGGCCGCGAGCTGCGTCTTGCCCATACCCGACATGCCGTGCAGCGTCACCACGCCCGCGCCCGGCTCGGCGCCCTGCAGCAGGTGGTAGATGTCGTTCAGCAGCGGCTCGCGGCCCGTGAAGCGGATGTTGCGGCGCGGCACACCACCCCACACCTCCGGCTTCGCCGGTGGGAAGCGCGGACCCCGGGGAGCACCGGCAGCGGGTTCCGGCAGGTGGTCGGCGGGCAGACCCAGGCGGTCCAGGAGTCGCCGCTCCGCCTCGTCGGCGCCGATGTCGGTCAGATCGGCAGCGGCGAGGGTGGCGACAGCGGACGGAAGGGCCGACGACGTCACCACCACGGCCGCGAAACGCTCGGCGTTGGGGGGAACGACCTCGTTCAGGGCCGCGTTCCATTCGGTGTGGGTCCATCGTGCGTCGATGTACCAGTCGCTGATGACCAGCAGCACGGGTCCGGGCGCCAGGAGGAGATCGCGCAGCGATTCGGTCAGCCGGACACCGTCCGGCAGATCCCAGCGCTGGTACACGACGCGATGACCGCGCCGCTCCAGGCGGTCCCCGATCCAGGCCGCCCAGGCTCGGTTGAAGCCGGCGAAGCTGATCGTGAGGGTCTGCCTGCCCGTCCGGGCCGGGGGGCGCGCCTCGACCCGCTCCGGAGGGCTCCCGTGGTACGGCTCCTCCGGGACCGGCGCCCGCTCGGGGCGTCCCGGTGTCCGCGAAGAAGGCGTCGGTGGAATCGGCAGCCATGTCTCCGAGGAGGCCCGTTCCCGTACCACCGCCGCCAGTCTCGCCGCAGGCGCCCGCCCCGGCTCGCGCTCGCGGATCTCGGAACGCAGCTCGGCCTTGCGGACGGGCACACCCCACTCGTTGCTGACGGTCAGCCACAGCGCGGCGGTTCCCGTCTGTCTGCCGGTCGACACGCGGAAGCGGGCTGCCCCGTAGGTACCGCCGAAGCGGTGCAGAACGACGCTCGGTTCGTCGAGGGCCGTGCACACGAAGTGCGGGGCCCCGTCGAGCGCGACGGTGAAGGTGAACTCCTCGTCCGGATAGGGCCAGGCGGGCGAGGTGTCGCCTTCGGCGGGGAGCGGGCCACGCAGGTCGACGGTGACGAGATAGTCGCAGTCCGTCTCGGCCTGCCGCGGCCAGGCGACGACGGGCTCGATCAGCAGGGGTCGCTCGTCGCCGTTCACCACGCATCCCCTCCCCAGGCGCTCCACTGGTCTCCCGCCGTGAGCCGGAGCGTGGTGAGCGGATGCCCGTAGTAGTGGAACATGAAGGCGTACAGGAGCCGTAGAACCCGTTTCTGGCCGAGCAGGTCGACCTGACCGTCATCGTTGCGCGTGTTCGGGATGGCCGCCAGGGAGCCGAACTCCTCGACGGCGCGGGCCCGGAAGGAGCGCAGGGTTTCCGATACCGGGCTCTGCGGGTGGCTCGCCATCTCGCGGACCAGGCGTCGTACCAGGATGCGGGCCTCCGCGTCACCGACCTCGCCCGAGGTGACGATGCAGCCTCCGGCCCCCTTGCGCAGGAAGAGTTCGGCGAAGCCGCGCAGCGCCTGTTCACCCTGTCCGCTGTTGTCGACGAAGCGCCCGGAGTGGCATGCGTTGAGGCAGACCAGGGAACCGTCCGCGCGCAGGACGTGCATGCTCTCGGCGTTGAACTCGGCCCAGGTCCGCTCGCCGAGCGAGAGATGCGAGACGCTGTCGCCGAAGGTGCCGTGGCAGCCCATGTAGACGAGACCGGTGCGGTTGACGGGGGTGTCGAGTGCCTCCAGGAAGGGCGTCATCTCCAAGTGCAGATGGTGCGCGTAGGGCGCGAACACGCCACCGTCGTCGGCCATGTCCTTGTGGAGGTAGCCGAGGACCCGGCCCCGGCAGTCGCCTTTCTCGCGCGGCAGGTCCTGGCGGGTGTCGTGCACGGTCGTCCAGCGGGCCATGCGGATCAGAGCACCCAACAGCCCGCTCTCCAGGCCGTGTTGAGCCGCCTCGGGCACCCAGAACAGCTCCCAGGGAAGTTCGTATCCGGTTTCGTCCCACACCAGGAGGCGCAGCTCGTCACCGTGCCGGGCGCGAATCCGGTTGATCCAGTGGGCCAGTTCCTCCTGGTTGCCGGACCACAGCCGGATCCCGCGCAGGATCTCGGAGGGGTACGCGCCGCCCTTGCGCCGCGCGTTCGCGAGGCCGACGGCGGGCGCGTTGACGCGGGTGGGTCCGGCCGAGCACGTCACTGCGAGGTTGCCGCACCGGCCGACCAGCTTGTAGGCGTTCTGGACGCCGGGTTCCTCGGCACGCAGGACCTGGAGGACGGCGAATCCGTCGTCCAGGCGGTCGTAGGGCCGGGCCGTCCCCCCGCCGATACCGGAAGGCGGCTCGTGCGGGTGGCTCAGATGGAGCGCGGAGGCGCGTTCGCGGCGGGCCGCGACCTTCAGTCCGGGCAGGCCGGCACGGCGCATCATGGAGCCGGCCCCCGTCAGCCAGCGCGCCCCGCGCTGCGACTCATCGGTCACGGGTGCCGCCTCCCCCGTCGCCGTCGGTTCCCCTGCGCTCGGCGGAACGCCCTTCGATCACGGTGCCGCCGAGTGTCTCGGCCAGGGCGAAGGGCAGGTCTCCGTACGGCTGCCGGGCCGCGTCGACGACGGCGACGTGCACCCGTGTCCTGTCCATGGCGCTGACGTGCGCCGCGGCCTTGAAGGTGTCCTCGATGCCCTCGGCGCCCACCGGACCGCCGATCTGTCCGGTGTGGCTGGCTCGCAGCGGTACGTTGCCGCGGCCGTCGGTGACGACGACCATCCAGGCCTCCACCAGGCCGTTCCCGTGCTGCTGGAAGGCCTGGCGCAGTGCCAGCCCGGCCTGCTCGATGCCGTGTGCGAGCGGAGTGGCACGGCCCGGGGGCCGGTACAACGCGGCGAGGACGCGGCGATGGTTGACGCCCCGGGCGACGAAGACCTCGGCCCTCAGTTCGTCGGCCGCCTCCGCGCTGCCGACCTCGATCAGGTGGGCCGCCGCCCGTTCGGTGTACGCCCACTGCAGGAAGGGCGTGAGGGCGTCCTGCCAGTCCCAGTCGCCCCGGCAGGTGTGGTCGAGCACCAGCACGAGCAGGCGCTCCGCGGTTCCGGCACGGACGTTGCGGTGCAGGTCGTCGGAGAGGATCGTGAACCGCCCGAAGGGACGGACGCGTTGGTGTACGGCGGCCTCGCGCGCGGTGCGTACGAAGGCGAGGTCGTGCAGGTCCCTGACCCGTCGTGTCCCGACGACGACACCGCGCGTCGAGGCCGGTCCCGCCGTGCGCTGCCAGGGGCTGCGCAGCGGCGCGAAGTCGCCCGGTCCTTCCGCCTCGTCCTCGGGGTAGGGGGTGGCGAGTGCGGCGGGGCCCCCACCGGAGTCGCTGCCGATTCCCTCGGCGGGCTCGGTCTCCAGCAGCGGCCGGCCGGGCGCAGGGCGTCGCCGCTCGTCCTGGCCGGCCCGGCTCGGAGCGATAAGGCTGTCCTCCGGTCCGGGGCCGGGCCGCGGAGTGGGCTGCGGAGAGCCGGTCGGGCCGGAGCCGGGCTCGACGGGCTGCGCTGCGGCCGAGTTCTGCAGGCCCATGAGCCAGGCAGCCTCGTCGCTGTGCCGGGCCGTGGCCCTGCGCTCGCCGTGCAGCGTGGCGAGGGTGCGCGCCAGCCGCGCCAGCGCGAGCTCCCGGCGGACGCTCGTGTCCGGGCCGAGGAGTTCCCGTACGCGGACGATGGCCTCGTCGGTGACCGTGGCGGCCGGGGCACCGCGCCCCGAGGCTGCCACGGCGGCGGCGGTGAGCCAGGCGGGCGGCACCGTGTCGAGGAGCCGGTCTGCCGGTGGCAGGCGCAGGCCGGCGGCGGGCAGCCGGATGGCGAACCGGTCCAGCAGATGGGCGCTGAGCCTGCCCGCGTCGGCCGAGGGGCAGGCGGCCAGCCAGCGCGCTCGGGGCCTGTCCCGATGGCGCAGCCCGGCCTGCTCGACCACGGCGACGTCGGCGCCCAGGAGTTGGACGGCCGCGCGCATTCCGGCGACGCTCAGCCTGGTCAGGTCCGGCACCACTATCAGGGGCGGTGGCCCGGTGAGACCGTCCGCCTGGATGAGTGGTCCGAGCCGTAGCCGGAAGGAGATGCCGTCGGGTGCCTGGCTCAGCTCCGGTTGGGTCCACAGGTCTTCGTCACGGCTGGCCGCTCCCAGCACCACCGGAGCGGCGGCCTGCTTTCCGGGGCCCGTCAGGATCTGGGTGAAGACCTGTGCCACCCTGGCGATCAGTTCCGGTTCCAGGTCGAAGAGCAGCACACCGGGCAGGGCCCGGTCGACGGCGGCGCAGACGAGGGCGCGGACCAGCCGCCGCGCGAGGCCGTCCGGTTCCTCGGGCGCGGCGTTGGCGGCGCGTCGGTCGGGGCCGCTCAGCGGGTCGATGGGCATGCGGCTCAGCCGGCGTCGAAGAGATCCTTGAGCCGGGCCTGGTCGCCCTGCCCCCATTCGAAGGTCCCGCCGTGGGCCGAGTCCGGCCGGCGGTGCCGCAGTGCCAGTGGCAGCACGCGCCACAGATGACCGGGCTCCACCTGTTCCGCGCCGTCGAGTGCGGCGAGCGCGCGGGCCGCCAGGACGGCGACGATCTCGCCCCGTTGTCCGATGGCGTGCACCCGTGCGGCCGCCTCCGCGCACAGCCGGAAGACGTCGTCGGGGACCTGGGTCCGCGACACCCGGTCCCGGGCACTCTCCAGCCGGGCGCGGATCGCGGCGTTGTCCCGCTCGGCCTCGCTCAGCCAGTCGGACTCCTCCTTGCCGACCTCGTCCTCGAAATCCATCACCGTACGGATCATCCGGTGGCGGTCGCCGGTGTCCAGGTGGCCGGCGATGACCATGAGCCCGAACCGGTCGAGCAACTGTGGCCGCAGCCCTCCCTCTTCGGGGTTCATCGTGCCCACGAGGCCGAACGAGACCTGCTTTGCGTTGGCGAGGCCCTCCCGTTGCACGGACAGCATGCCCGTCGAGACGACGTCGAGAATGATGTTGACGAGGTGGTCGTCCAGGAGGTTCACCTCATCGACGTAGAGCAGGCCCTTGTGGTCCGCCTCCTCCAGAAGTCCCGGTTGCAGGCGGACCTCGCCGCGCATCAGCGCGTCGAGTTCCCAGCCGCCGAGGACCCGGTCGTCGGTCGCGTTGATGGGCAGCGTGACGGGCAGTTCGGCGTGGACCATGAGAGCGAAGGCCCGTACGAGCGTGGACTTGGCGGTGCCGCGCGCCCCCGTCATCAGCACACCGCCGATCCGGGGCGCCACATGGTTGAGCTCCAGCGCCAGCTTCAGGTCGTCCTGCGCGACGACACGGCTGTACGGAAGGATGCGCACATCCCTCGCCTCACGGCTCACGAGACGGCCCCCTCCGGGCTCCGCGCCGGGCTGTCGGGCGCACCGTCCGGCGCAGTGGAGGTCTGCCACTTGAAGGTGATCTGAAGCTGCGCCTCCGCCCCGCTCTTGACGAGCGCCGCCACCCCGGCGTCGACCTTGATGGAGAGCTGCAGCTCGATCTCGTCGGGCCTCAGATGTTCTTCGAGCTCCCCGAATCTCCGTACGGCCTGTGCGGCGCACCGGCGCGCCAGGTCCAGTCCCTCGCCGTAGACGTCCCTGGCGACCTCGACCACGCGCCGGGCGGATCCCGCCCTGGTCGCCTCGTCGCCGTAGACGAGGTCGAGATCGTCGGTGGCGGCCGGGTGGAGGTCCGTGTCGACCTCGACGGGGATGGGTCCGTCCGCTCCCGCCGGGACGGGCCCCACTAAGATCACCACGGGTCCCCCTGAATCAACTCTCCTGCTGGGTAAGGCTGTTGAGAGTATTGAGTCATTCCCCGGTGCGTTGGGGGTTATGCGCACCGGGGCCGACCACTGAGGGATCAGGTGATCTGCGGCTCGAAGTCCCAGAAGGGGCGGTTGCGGGAGCGGGCCGAGATGGTGTGGACGTGCTGCTTGCCCAGGGTCGTGTCGAGGTCCGACAGGGCCTCCTGCTCGACCTTCTCCGCCTGTCGGCGGTCCCTCAGGCCGCGGAGGTCGGCGGCGTGCGCGACACGGGCGGAGAGGGTCAGCGGATGGGTTCGGCCGAGCGCCTCGATGGCCCGGGTGATGGTGTCCCGGCTCAGCGTTGCGGCGGACTCGGTGTCTCCGACGAGGTTGCGCAGGGCCGAAGCGTTGATGGCGCACCCCAGCGCCCAGGGGTGGTTCTCCCCCACCGCCTCGGTCATGTCGGCCAGCGCCTGTTCGATCATGACGTGGGCGTGCTCCCGTTCGCCCACACTGCGCAGGATCAGGGCCTGGTTGGCACGTGCTCCGGAAACGAAGGGGTGCACGTCCAGCATCACTTCGTAGCGGGCGAGGAGGGACTCGCCGAGCTCCCGTGCCCGGTCGATGTCACCGTGCTCCCGTTCGAAGCAGCTCTGTGTGACGGCGAACCTCAGCGTGAGCGGATCCGTCTCGCCCAGGACGCGCTCGCAACGCTCCAGCACACTGGAGAGGAGCGCCCCGGCCTTCTCGCGCTCGCCACCGCGGTACTGGCACAGCGCGAGATTGTGCTCGGATTCCAGCGTCTGCGGGTTGTCGGCGCCCATCACGAACTGCTGCTCCCGCACATTCCTCGCCTGGACCGATTCGGCCTCCGCGTAGCGGCCGAGGAGGCGCAGATCGGTCGCGTAGGCGTACTCGGAGTAGAGCGTCCACGGGTGACGTGCCCGCAGCAGCAGCCGTCGCTCCTCCATCGTCCGGCGATTCCAGTCGAGGGACTCGTTGTAGCGGCCGAGCAGGCGCAGTGAGACCGCGAGGTTGTTCTGCGCGTTGAGGGTGCGGGAGTCCTGGTCTCCCAGGAGTTCGCGGTACGCCGCCAGGATCCAGCCGGACAGTTCCATGGCCTCGTCGTAGCGGGCGAGGCCGCGCAGGCTCGCGGCGAGACCACCGGCGGCTCGCAGGTGCTCCAGGTCCTGCGGTCCGCGTTCCTCTCGGAGATGCTCCGAGGCGGCCCGCATGATCTCTTCCGTGCTGCCGTAGTCGCCCACCGCGCGCAGCAGGTTGGCGTAGTGGTGGGTCAGCTCCCACACCCGGGGGTGGGTCTCGCCGAGCAGGGTGCGCCACGCATCCAAGGCGCGCTTGCCGAGCGCGATCCCCGACGCGTACTCGCCGGAGAAGTACATGTAGCGCAGGCAGTTGAAGACCAGCCGCTGGACCGCGGGGTCGGTGCTGTTGAGCGTGTCCGCGTATTCCAGATGCGGCACGATGTCCGCGTACGCCTTCCACAGTTCGGGGTCCGTGGGCCTGCGGGGATCGGCCGCCGCCAGCGCGCCCCGCACCACGTCGGTGAACTCCCGCCGGTCCTCCAGCGGCATGTCGCTGCGCACGATCTGGTGCACCATGCGGTGGAGGTACAGGGCCTCTCCGGTGGCCGCCGCGTCGTCCGAGGGCACCTCGTGGGACTCCAGGCGGACCACGGAGTACTGGCGAAGCTGGTTGATCGCCTTGTTCCACAGGAGCGGGTCGTTGAGCAGTCCGGCGACCTGTTCGGGCAGCTCGTCGTGCGGCATCTCCTTGAGGAGACGTACGGGGATGAAGCCGGGCGCGAAGAACGTGCACAGGCGCAGCAGGTCGACGGACTCCGGGACGGTCTCGCGGAGTTTGTTCAGCAGTATCGACCAGGCCGTCTGGAAGGCCAGCGGGAAGTCGCCGGAGACCTTGACCACGTCCTCGTCGATGCCTCCGTCCAGGAGGGCGATGTAGTCCTGCACCGAGAGGTCGGAGTCGTTCAGCCAGCCCGCCGTCTGGTCAAGGAGCAGGGGCAGGTCCTCCAGTGCCTCCGCCAGCTGGTCGGCCTCGGGCTCCGTCAGCCGGGGCGCGCGACGGCGGATGAACGCCACCGACTCGTACCGGTCGTACACCGGCACCTCAAGCAGTCTGCTGTTGTGCTCCCCCCACTCGGGGTTGCGTGAGGTGATCAGCACATGGCCCGGCCCGGTCGGTACCAGGTCCCAGATCTGGTTCGGGTCGTCCGCACCGTCCAGCACCAGCAGCCAGCGCGCGTAGGGATCACCGCGGCGCAGCGACTCCCGCACCGCGCGCAGCCGTTCGCCGTACTCCTGGCCCGTGGACAGGCCCAGCCTCGGGGCGAGTTCGGCGAGGTGACGCCGGTACGTGACCCGGCTCTCGGCGTTGACCCACCACACCACGTCGTACTCGGGCCCGAAGCGGTACACGTACTCCGCGGCGAGCTGGGTCTTGCCGACCCCCGACATGCCGTGCATGGTGACCACACCGGCGCCCGGGGCGGCCTCGGTCAGCAGGTGGTAGGCGTTGTTGAGCAGCGACTCACGGCCGGTGAAGCGGGTGTTGCGGCGTGGCACTCCGCCCCACACCTCGGGCATGGCCGCCGGGAAGCGCGTCCCGCGACGGGCGTCCTCCGCGGACTGCGGCAGCGGATCACCGGGCAGGTCGAGCCGCTCCAGAAGACGCCGCTCGGCCTCGTCGGCGCCCATGTTGGTCAGGTTGACGGCGGCGAGCACCGCGGTGGCCGTGGGCACCGTGGCCGTGGTGACCGAGACGGCCGCGAAACGGGAGACGTCGGGGGCCACGACCTCACGCAGGGCGGCGTTCCACTCCTCGTGGGTGCGCGGGCCCAGCCGGAAGTACCACTCGCTGACGACGACCAGAATGCGGCCCTTGGCGGTCTTGAGGTCGCGCAGCAGGTCCACGAGTGGAGTCTCGGCCGGGGAATCCCACCGCGCGTACACGACATGGTGGCCGCGGCGCTGCAGACGGTCCCCCATCCACGCCGCCCAGGGCCGGTTGAAGCCCGCGAAACTGATCGTGACGGTCTGCTGCGCGGCCCCCCTTTCGGCTGACCCGACCGGCTTTCGAGCTCCAGACATGCAGCGGCCTCCCCGCACATAATGTTAGAACCTGGGCGCGGTACCGCGATAGGCACGGACGGGCATCCGTCACAGTCGCACTCCGCGGTTCACATCTCTTCCCGCCTGCGCAACGATCTTCACCCGAATCGGCAACGGAATTCACCCAGTTGGACGAATTCGACGGCCCGCCCACAGAGCGCGCGCCGCTTCGACGTAGGCCCTCGCCCGTACGGCCTGCCCACGGGGAGGAGGATGTTCGTCCAGCCGTTCATACACGGCGACCATCTGGTCGACGAACCGCCGTCCCCGCACCGTCAGGTCACCCGATCCGACGAGCGTCGGCAGTACCGCCCCGACCTGCTCCCGGTACCGGGCGTGCAGGGTCCACGCCGACTCCCGGTGGGCCGGACGGGTGGCGGTGAGCGCGCAGCGCTGGAAGAAGTCGGCCAGCGCGAGGTGCGAGTACGCGCCCTGCAGCAGGCCGTCGTACGGGCGGGGATCCGGGCGCCAGGGGGCGAAGTACCGTTCCTGCGGCCCCGCGTGATGCAGAGTCACCATGTCGCTGAGCGCGGCCAGTTTGGTGTGCTGGAGTTCGTGCACGAGCGTCGCGGCGAAGGTCGCCGGGGTGGGCGGCGTACTACTGAGCACGGCCCCGAAGGCCTCGCGACGGGTGCCACTGCAGCTTCCGCCGGCTCGGCCGCCGGTAGCCGAGCCGGGCGGCTCGGCCAGCGGTACCAGACACCGCAGCAGGGCCACGGCCTCCCCGACCCGCTGCTCACCGCCGAGCCCCAGCGCGGCGGCGGTCCCCGACCAGGACTGCAGCCAGCGTTTGCGTCCGGCGTCGTCGAGCGTGGTCGGGCCGCTCAGCGCGTGGTGACGCGGCCCGCCGCGCGCCGTGCGGTACGGATCCAGGTCGTCCAGCGGCATCGGCCCGGCACCGGCCAACAGGCCGGGCAGCGCGTATGCGGGTGTCCAGGCGGGGGACGGGGACCAGGCGCCCACCCCGCTCTCCAGGCGTACGACGACGTCCGCGGCCCCTGTCCGACGCAGCGTCAGGCGCCCCCGCCGGTGGACGACGTCGACCGGGACGTCGCCGGGTGCGGCGGTGTGCAGCGTGCCGAGCGAGGGCAGCGTGAGCACTCCGTCCCGGGCCGACAACCGCACGGCGTACGAAATCCCGGCGCGCGCGGCGGCCACCGCGGCGAGCGCGCTGAGGTGGGCCAGGTCATGGCCCAGCTCGCGTTCCTCATCCGCAGTGCGCGGGCCGGCCTGGCCGAGTCCGTGCAGACAGCGCCTGGCCCAAGGTCCGACCAGGGGGTGGAGTAGGCGGGCGCGAGCGGGCGAGAGAGTGGCGTGCGGGAGGATGTATCCGGCTGGGGCGGAAGCCGGGTCCGCTGTCGGGCCGCCGACCGGGGCTGCCGCCGCCGGATCCGCGTACGGTCCGCCGGCCGGGCCTGCTGTCGGGCCGCCGACCGGGGCTGTCGCGGCCGTGTCTCTGGCTGAGGCGGACGGCGGGGTCGTTGCCGTGTTTCCGGCTGCGGCGGACGCCGGATCCGCTGCCAGGTGCTCAGGGTAGGCAGACCCGTGGTCGGCTGCCAGGTGCCCGGGGAAGGCAGACCCGTGGTCCGCTGCCTCGCCGCTCCCCGCAGGCGTCACCCGGTCCGCCTCGGCCAGCAGCGCCCAGTCCTCCCGTACCCGCGCCCGTGCCCCGGCGGAGCACACCCGCACGTCGGCGCCCTCCGCCGCGTCGAGCACCGCCCGCAGCAGCAGTAGCCGTCGGGTGTCCTGGTCGCGCACCAGGAGCGCGAGAGTGTCGGGGCCGCCCTCGGTGCGGCCGAGTTCGGCCAAGGCGCGATCCGGAACCGGCGAAAGCGTCACGGGGTGCCCCCTTCGCAAGAGGCGGACGGTGCCGGGGCGGTGGACACCGGGTGTGCCGGGGCGGCGCTCTGGGCCAGCCGTCCCGCCACATGGCGAATGAAGCGCTGGAGGTCCGCGCAGTAGACGGAGGGGTTGGCGAAGCCCTGTCCGGCGCGGTAGCGGTGCGCGTAGTGGCCGCCGCCGCAGACGGTGAGCAGTGGGCAGGCCCGGCAGCCCGCGGCCAGCGAGGCGGCGCCCGCCTGTCGGGCCGCCACGCCCGGGTGGCGCAGTGCCTCGTCGAAGGGGTGGCGGTAGACGTCGAGGCCGGTCCGCGCCGCGCCCTCGTACGCGGACTTCAGCGAGTCGACCTGTTCGATCGAACCGTCGGTCTCCACCACCACCGCGTCGAAGGGCGCGAGGCCCAGCGACTCGGTCGCGGCGGGCAGCCCGAGCAGCAGGGCGACACATTCCTCGAAGAGCCGCACGCGGGTCTCCCGCCGCCCGGCGTCCCACCAGCGGTCGAAGACGGCGCACAGCCAGTCCCCGTACGGGGCGCCCGAGGAATCCCAACCCGGCGGCGGTGCTGACCAGTTGCCGTGCGGCAGCAGCAGGTCGACGGCCGGTGGCCGCAGGTCGAGCAGGGACTCGTACAGCTCGACCGGGTCGGTCCCGGGGTCCGCTACCGTGAGGATTCCGGCGTACGTCCCCGGAAATCGCTCGGCGACCAGGCGCGCGCCACGTGAGGCGGCGGGCCAGGACGGGCGTCCGGCGTGGTCGGCGCGCCGCGTGTTGTGAGCGGGCAGGCCGCCGTCGAGGCTGATGCCGACGCGGATGCCGTGCCGGGCCAGGACTGTGAGCCGCTCCTCGGTGAGGAGGGTGGCGTTGGTCTGGACGGTGGCGTGGACCGTGCAGGAGGCGGGGACCTCGCCCCGGACGAGATCGGTGAAGCGGGCGAGCGTGTCCGCGCCCGCGAGCAGGGGCTCGCCGCCGTGCAGGACGAGGGAGACCGCCGTGAGCCCGTGGGCGCGCGCGTGTTCGCCGATACGGGACGCGGTGCGGGCCAGGACGGCCGGCGAGGTGGCGGCGGGGCGCGCGCGCCAGGTGTGGTCGGGGCCCTCGTAGAGGTAGCAGTAGGTGCAGGCGAGGTTGCAGCGGCCGTGCATCTTGACGATGAACTGCCGGAAGGGGAACGGGAGTTCGTGCGCCGATACGGACGCCGGTACGGATGGGGCAGAATCCGCGGATGCCACGGGCGCCACGGATGTCGCTGACGCCACCGACGCCACCGAAACCGTCGACATCACCGGCGGAGCCGTCGTCGGCATCGCGGAAACCACCGAATTGAAGGCTCCCGCCACACTCGCAGAACCCACCGAAGTCACGGAAGTAGAACCCGAAGCCCCGGAGGTCACCTCTTCAGACACTCCGGCCACCCCCATGATGTACGGCCCGTGATCCCACGGTACGGCCCGCGCCACGGCCCCCTGCCCGTACGGGGCCGCATTCCCTGGAGGGGGCGGGACGCAAACGCCGCGCCGTCGAACTTGTCCGGTTCAACCACAAGGCAGACCGGAACTACCGCCCCGCGGGCGCCATTTGGGCCCGTTTGTTCCTCGCCGAGAGACGCTTCAGAACGCGTTGTTGAACCCCCAGAGCATCTCGCTGGGTTGCCCGGCCCGCTCCGTCAGCTCGGCCAACACCTCGGCCAGTACCGGGTGTTGAACCGTCCGCAGGTCCGCCAGATCCAGCGACAGCAGATCCGGCAGCCCTTCCTCGGAACCGGAACCCGGCAGATCACTCTGTACGCCCATGCTTCCCCCTCCTTCGCCGACTCCGGTCACTCCAGCTCAGCCAGCCGCTGCGCCGTCTGCCGGGCGGTCGGTTCACCCGTGGCCACCGCGCCGTCGGGCAGCCTCGCCCACTCGGTCCGGGCGGCCCGGTACGCCTCGCGTGCGGCACGCGGGCGTGCGGCCGCCTCGTAGGACATACCCCGCCAGTGGTGCGCCTGCGCGCCCAGCTCCATGGCCTCCTGGCGCCGCCGGTCCGTCTCGGCCACCTCCTCGGCATCGCGCGCCGACTCCGCCGCGCCGCGGAAGGCGTCCACGGCCTCGTCGAGGCGCGCGGGGCGGCCCAGGCTCTGGTACGCCTCGAAATGGGCCTGCCCGAGCTCCAGCCAGCAGCGCGCGGCCATCAGCGGTTCGCCGGCTTCCTGGGCCGCGAGGCCGAGGAGGTGCTCGGCCTCGCGCAGATCGACGCGGTCGCCCCGGTCGCGGTGGCGCAGCATCAGGGCACGGCCGAGCAGCAGCAGGCGGTGTGCGAGGTGGCCGCTGCCCGCGGGGGTCTCCGTACGGCAGTCGCGCAGTACCCGGATGGCCCGGGAGAGCGACTCGCGCGCACCGGGTCCGGTGTCCAACACCGCGCGGCGCAGCAGTACTTCGCCCCATTCGGCGAGGACGTCCGCGTGTGCGGGGGCGTCCCGGGGCACGCCTCGGGCGGCCTGCTCGAAGTGTTCTGCGGCGGCCCGCAGTTCACCCGGGTCGCCCGACTCGGCGTACCGCGCCACCCTGATGCGGCCCGCGCGCACCAACAGCGAGGCGCGCAGCCCCTGTTCACGGGTCAGAGCCAGGGCCTCGTCGACGCGTGCCTGGGCGTCGTCCAGTGCGCCACCGGACTTCAGGAGTGCGTCGATGAGGTCGAGGAGGATGCGGACGCGGGCGCGGGAGGGTTCGCCCGCGAGGGGGAGCGCGTGGCCGGGGCCGGGGTCGAGGGCGTCGCGCAGGGAGTGCGCGCCCTGCTCCGCGTACAGCCGGGCCTGCTCGTCGTCGGCGGTGTCGCCCGACAGGTGCAGCAGTACGCGGCCGTGGGCCAGCGGGAGTTCGGGCGGGCGCTGGCTCCGTTCGGGCCAGGCGTCGGCGAACGCCTCCAGCATGCCGACAGCGCTCTGGAGCAGCGCGCTGTCGCGGCCGAGCCGCCACTGTGTCTCCAGCGCGCGCACCCGCTCCAGGGTGAGCCCCAGTGCTTCCTCGGTCTCCAGTTCGGTCGCCGCGCAGGCCACCGCGTACTCGCGGTCGGCGCGCTGCAGGAGGTCGAGCGCGCCGCGCTTGTCGCCGCGGCGCCTGCGGTCGATGGCGGCGGAGTGCAACACCCTTGCCAGCGCGGCCCGTTCACGCAGCGCCCGGGGGTGCGCGACGGCCCGCTCGGCCGCCGCCTCCGCCTCCCGCAGCAGTTCCGCGCCGCCCTGTACCTCCCACAGCCGCAGCAGGCTGGTGGCGTACTCGGCCCAGAGCTCGGGGTCGGCCCCGGCGGGCCGTTCGTGTTCGGTGGCGCCGCGCAGCAGCTGTACGGCGTCGATGAGGTCCTGCACCATGCCGTCGGTGTCGAACTGGCCGACCAGGGAGCGGGCCCGGATCACCGCGGTGTGGGTCGGGCGGTCGTCGACGAGGCCCGTCCGCCCCCGGCCGCCGTACAGCGCGAACTGTTCCGGCAATGGCATGAAGCGCTCCAATACCCGTGCGGCGACCTCGGCGAAGGGCTGCGGCACGAGGGTGCCGCCGCCGTTGTCCCCATTGTCCCCGTTGCCTCCGTGTCCGGTCTGGTATCCGTCGCCGGGCGCGTACGGCCGTCCGGAACCGCCCTCGCCGAGTTGCGCGAGTGCCAGGGCCGGGAAGTTCGGGCCGCCCTTGCCGAAGCGGTTCTCGATGTACTCGGAACAGTGCTTGAGGACGAGCATGGCCTCGTCCCGGCCCAGCGGCGACAGAAGCGCCTCCTGCACGCCGGGCGCGAACTCGTACCACTGGGCGCCGTCCGCCCCGTACTCCTCCTCCTTGGCCCGCGAGACCAGGCCGCTGAGCAGCACCTCGGCCAGTTCGGAGGGGCCGGAGTCGGGCAGCATGGTCCGCTGCACCAGCTGCATGACGGGCAGGCTTAGCGGCGCCGCCGCCACATAGCCGGCCAGGCGTCCGGCGGTCTGGGAGGCGTTGGAGCGGAACCGGCTGACCAGTTCGAGCGCGGAGAGTGTGCGTCCGGGGCGGGCCGCCCGGGCGGGCGCGTGGTTCGCGCGCACCCAGCCGACGGCTCCGGCGACGGGACCGGCGCCTGCGCCGGACAGCAGCCGCGCCCAGGCTCCGAGCGCGGTGGGTTCCGGAGGCAGTACGGGCACCGGGAGCGCGCCTTCGCGGGCCTCCGGCGGGGCGCCCGCCGGCAGCCGGACCTTCAGCGTGGCCGCGCCCGCGAGCGCCTCGCCGCGCGTCAACTCGCCGTACGAGACGGGGAGTCGGGTGCGGTTCCACATGCGCTGCGGCAGCGGCTGGAGTACGGCGGCGGGGCCCTGCCTGGACAGGTGGTGGAGCAGCCGGTGGGCGTGGCCGCTGTGCCACAGCGGGCCCGCGCAGTCGCTGACCAGGAGGGTGATCCGGCGGCCCGTGGGGTCGCTCAGCCGGTCGGCGGAGTGCAGCGGTGCCGCGTGGGCCTCCGGGCTGCGGCTGACGGCCGGCGCGCCGTCGGGGCCGGGGTGCAGATGGCTGACCTGGATGTCCCAGAAGGCGCCCAACTGGCTGAAGACCTGCTCCAGTTCGGCGAACATCCGGTCCCACACCCGCATCGACGAGGAGGCGTCCATCACCAGCTGGAGCGCGGCGTCGGCCCGGGTCACCCCGCGGAACACCGGCAGCACGAGACCGCCGGCCCGGGCGCTCAGCTCCGCGGTCGCCGTCTCGTCGAGGACCGTCCGCAGGGGCGGGGCGGCGGTCCGGTAGCCCTGCAACGGCCGTAAGGCGCGCTGGAGTTCGAGTGGCGCGGGGAACGCGGGCGCGGCGGGCACCCCGATCGGCAACGCCGTGGCCCGGCCGTACCCACGGGTCCGCGACCCGCCGTCCAGCGGTACGGGGTACAGCGCGACGCGGCGGTCCGCGCCCGCCTCCTGCTCCGGCTCCGGCCGGTCGCCGGGCGGGACGGGAACGGTGTCCCGGATGTCCGGCCGATCGGTGATCGGGTCGCGACCGGCGGGCAGCGCGCCGGGCGAAGGGACGGCTCCATCCTGCACGTCACCGGCGTCCGGCGGACATGTCCAGCGGGCCAGCCAGAGGGTGTCGCACAGCTGCTCGGCGTCGGGGTCGAGCCCGATCCGCCGCAGCCGGACGACGAGTTCGGCGATCGGGTCGCCGCCGGAAGGTCCGGCGGTCGCAGACGATCCGGAGGGCTGGGAAGGCCCGGAAGGTGTCGATCCGCTTCCGGTCGGTATCGGAGGGACGGGCCCGTGGCGCGCCGCTGCGTCAGGCATCAGCGGTTCACCTCGGGCGGTCGAGTCGCTGGATGAGCAGGTCGGCGAGACGGTCGCGGCTGGGCGGGGCGGCCGCGTCGGTGAGGTAGATCGCGTTCAACAGCTGGTCGGCGGCGACGAGTTCACTGCGGGAGCGTTCCAGGAAGTGGGTGATGAGGTCGTCTCCGGCCCGCGCGGCCTCGTCTCCGAGGTGGGCGCGTACGAAGGTGGCGAGACGTTTGTGATCCGGGCGGCCGAGCTCCAGGTGGATGCAGCGGCGCATGAGGGGGGCGGGGAAGTCGCGCTCGCCGTTGCTGGTGAGCACCACGAACGGGAACGCACGGCAGCGCACCCGGCCGTCCCGCACCCGCGCCTTGGTGCCGTCTGCGGTGAGCACCTCGGCCTCGCCGTCCGGCAGCCGGTCGGCGACGCGCTCCAGCTCGGGGATCGCGAACTCGCCCTCCTCCAGCACGTTGAGAAGGTCGTTGGGCAGGTCGATGTCGCTCTTGTCCAGCTCGTCGATGAGCAGCACACGCGGGGTGTCGGAGTCCAGCAGCGCGGTCCCGAGGGGGCCGAGGCGGATGTAGCTGCCGATGCCCTCGACGGAGCCGGGGGCTCCGGGAGTGGCCGGGTCGTTGCCCTGCGGCGCGGCGATCTGCACGTCCTGGAGCCGGGCGATCGCGTCGTAGTGGTACAGCCCGTCCTGGAGCGTGGACCGGCTGACGATGGGCCACCGCAGCACATTGCCCAGACCCAGTTCGTACGCCACGGAATGCGCGAGCGTGCTCTTGCCCGCGCCCGGGCTGCCGGTGACGAGGAGGGGCCGGCGCAGATAGAGCGCCGCGTTGATCATCTCGAGTTCCTCGGCGCCCGGCCGGTGCAGTTCGGCCAGGTGCCGGTGCGCGCCCAGCCTGCGGTCCTCGGAGCCGTCGCCGTTCGTCCCGGCCGTGGCCGCGGCCCGGCTCGCGAAGTCGCGCCACGGAGGCGGGTCCGGGAGGCGGTCTATGCCGTCGTGGGGTTCACCGGCGCCCCGGTAGATGAGCCACTCGCTGGATTCGGTCATTGCCCAGTCCTCGTCGTCACTCGTCCACCACGGCAGCCGTCGAACGTGCATCACGGTATCGACCCTCGGGGGGCCTCGATAGAGCCAAGTGCGAGGTCATGGAAGCCCAGTTGGGCGCCGTACGGGCGAGTTCGGCCACGTGGTCCGGGCCCTGCTCGGCCATGCCGTACGAGCACGGTGGAGCCACCCCGTACAGGTTCTGTACGGGGGATGGCCGGATCCTCCGGTCATGGCGCCTCCAACAGGTCCCCGGTCCCCGGCAGGGGCTGGCGTGGATCGTCGTAGAACAGGGCAATTCCCTTCGCCCAGAAGGTCTCCGGCTTTCCCGCACGCAGGCCCGCCCGCAACGCGTGTACGAGCTCGGGGAGCCGCTCCGCGCTGCCCGCGCCCGCGACGGTGTCACCCGCCCGCCGGTGGAACTCGCCGCAGACGGCGTCGGTCTGACCCCGCCAACGCCGCCACAGCGCCACGCCGAAACCTCCGTGCACGATCCGTACGAGCGCCACCGGATCGTCCTCGAAGCGCTGATCGCCGTAGCGGCAGAGCACCGGAACCGTTCTGTGCGACAGGTCGCGCAGTGACCCCGCGGGTGGCACGGGTACCCGCAACCCGTCCTCGCAGTCCAGGACTTCGGCCCTCGCGCCGTACGCGTGGATGAAGTGCCAGCGTGCCTCGCGGCCGTCGTGCTCGTCGTGCTCCTCCTTCACGGGGACCTGCCCCCCGCCGGGTAAAGGGCGATCGTCCCCGTCGGAGAGCTGGTCCGCGTCGGGCAACTGGTCCCGGTCGGCGCAGCGCACGACGACGGGCCGGCGGGCGCCGAGCGGTGGCTCGTCCGGCCCGAACTTCCAGGCGTCCACGTCCAGTCCGAGCAGCGGATGGGGCAGCGCGACCTGGAGGACGGCGGGCCGTCCGGGTTCGTCGCACTCGCGGAACGCCTCGGCGAGGGGCGCCGCGAGGACGCCGGGCAGGCCGGTCAGCGGGGTGCGCTCGCCGTCGCCGAAGCGCACCACCTCGCCGGTCGGACGGCTCACCGAGACCCGCCAGTCGCAGCGGTCCGGTTCCCAGCCCAGCTGCACCAGTTCGACGAGGGCGAAGGGGTGGGGCGCACCGTGGGCGGCGTGTGCCGTCGCGTGCGCCGAGTCGTGCGCCGGCTGTGCTTCCGATAGGAACGGCTCACGCTGCGGCGCCTGGAGCCGCTCGATCCGCTGCCGGCCGAGGCGGCGGCGGTACTCGGGACCCGCGCGGCCCTCCGCGGTCTGCCGCACCCACTCCCACAGCGACCGCTCCGCGCTCTGGGTGCCGGGCGTGACGAAGGGGCGCTCCGCGGACAGCACCCGCATCGCGTAGTCCAGGACGAGTTCCAGCGCGCCGTCCTGGCGAGGGCTCTCGTACAGCGCGCCCAGTCCGTCGCGCCAGCCACGCGGCGCCGGGTGCGGGATCGCGGCCCGGCCGCCGAGGAGGGATTCGAGGATGTCCAGCAGGGCGCGGGTGCTGACCGGCGGCGGCAGGTCGGCGAGGCGGCCGAGCAACTGGGTCCGCTCGTCCGGGTCGAGTGCGCGGCCCGGCCGTGCGCCCAGCTGGTTCTGGACGTCGGCCCAGGTGCTCCGGTCGTTGTCGGGGTGGCGCTGCCGGTCCCGGTGGTAGCGGTCGTGGGCGTGGAAGACGCCCTGGTAGAGGTCGTCGTGCTCGGCCCGCACCTCTTCCGCCGGCACGGCCAGCGAACGCAACTGCTCCACGCCCGTGGAGGTGCCGCCGAGCCCGCGGTCCGCCTGCGACTTCAGTACGCCGACGACCGCACCGCTCACGGGATCGACCACCGGCCCACCCGAGACGCCCGGCGGCAGCACATCGCCGCCCAGCCGTATCTGCTCGTCCGCGGACCAGCCGCCGAGGGTGCCCTGCACCGTGCAGGTGCCGTTCAGGCGGGTCAGCTCCCCGCCCACCACGGACCATCCGGAGTAGAAGACTCTCGCCTCCCCGTAGTACGCGGCCGGACGCTCGGTGACATAGGCGCAGTCGTGGTCGACGGGCTCGCGCAGCCGTACGAGCGCCAGGTCCGGGGCCGGCCAACTGCCCCGTACGGCACGCTCGACGTGCTCCGGGAGAGACGTCGCCACCTCACCGGCGACAGCGGACGTACCGCGTCCCGGCCCGGTCTCGTACACCACGGTGACCTCGCCCCCCTCCCCGCTCCGTGCCACGTGCGAACAGGTGAGAACCCAGTTGGGAGCGACGAAAAACCCACTCCCGAGGAACGTGCCGGGTTCGTCCAGGTCATACCCGGCCCCCGCCCGATGGATGCGGACCGTCGCCGCCATGACGAGATCACGCAGCGCACGGTGAGCGTTCCCGAGCCCACCCGGTGCGCCTGGGGCGTGCCCGTCCGTCATCCCCGGCCCCCAACGGCCGCGTCCCCACCGTCACCGTGCGCCGGGGCGCCGGGGGACGCGCCCCCTGGGACGGCGCGCGGCGAACCGGCGCTCCCGTCCGTCGGGGCGAGGTCCGGCCCGTCGTCGGCTCCGTCGAGCGGGTCGAGGGCTGGCCCGCTTCCGCCCCCGTCGACCGGGTCGGGGACCGGTCCGCTCCCGCCCCCGTCGACCGGTTCGAGTACCGGCCCGTTCCCATTCCCGTCGACCGGGTCGAGGTCCGGTGGCCCGCCGTTCCATGTGAGGGTCACCGTGAGGCCGGCCTTCGCCTCGCCGTCCGCGAGGAGGCCGATCACCTTGCCGGCCTTCGCCGTTAGCTCGATGCCGAACTCGACACTGACCTCGTCCGGACGGACGGCGCGCAGCGGTGCGGCCAGCGAGCGCGCGACGCTGGTGATCACCGACTGCAGGCTCTCGACCTGCGCCTCGACCCGCTCACCGAACCCCGTGTCCGTGTACGACAGCCCACCGGACGGCTCCGCCAGCTCCTCGGCCCCCGAGATCCGGGCCCACACCGGTGTCCCGTCGGGCATCTCGATCCGTGCGATCCGGGTCACTCCATCAGCCATGACATCCCCGTTCCCCCGTTCCCCCCACGCCCCCGTGGTCCCGCCTGCCGTTGCGCAGGCTAGTGGCAGGCCGACGGCCGCGCGAGAGGACCTCGGGGGCGGCACCCGCCCCCGCCTATCCTTTTCCCAGCCTTCCCTTACGGGAAGACTCCCGCCCACCACTTACCTCACGGAGCACCATCCATGTACTTCACCGACCGCGGCATCGAGGAACTGGAGAAGCGGCGCGGCGAGGAAGAAGTCACCTTCGAGTGGCTCGCCGAGCAGCTGCGTACGTTCGTCGACCTCAACCCGGACTTCGAGGTCCCGGTGGAACGGCTGGCGACGTGGCTGGCACGGCTGGACGACGAGGACGACGAGGAGGAGTAGGAGCCGGGGACGGGGCGGGGCGGGGGCCGGACGCACGCTTCTGTGGACGTCAGTCGAAGGCCCGCAGCCTGTCGTACGCGAGCCCAAGGGCACCGTGGATCACCAGCAGGGCCCCCGCCGCGATCCAGCCGCCGCTGCGTCGCCGTACGCCCCAGGCGGCGAGCGGGACACCCGCGGCCAGCTGGGCCACCGCGAGGGCGCGGGCCTTCGGGCCGCGCAGCCACGGTCCCAGGCTGCCGCCCTCCACGACGTCGAGCTCCGCACGGACCGCGGCACGCCACCCGGTCCACTCGATCTGCTCGGCACCGGGCTGGGCACGGGCCACTTCACGGAGCCGCCCGACGGATTCGCCAGGGGTGAGCCCGGCCGGAAGTACCACCCCCGCGCGCGTGAGGACGGCGAGCAGCCCGCGCATACGCGCGCGGGCGTCCGCGGCCGCGTCGGGCTTGGCCAACTGCTCCAGGGACTGCATGTCGAGCACGGGATCGAGCCCGAGGCGGGCCGCGAAGGTACGCATCGCCTCGTCCTCGCCGACCGGGGTGCCGTTCGCCAGCCACTCGTAGCCGACGGTGCGGCGGAACCCGGAAGCGAGGGTGCAGCCGCTGTGGTCGGCATCCCACCAGAGGGCGAGTACGGGCCAGGGGGCGCCGACGCCGAGGGCCGTGGCCCAGCCGGTGAGCACCCGGTCGACGGGTTCGGCACCGTGCAGCCATGGCTTGCCCTCGGGAACCAGCACACTCCACTCGTCTCCGGCCCCGGTGAGCAGCATCCGCTCACGCAGCAACTGGGCGGCGGGCCCGACGGACGAGGGTTGCGCCCGGCAGAGGAGCAGGGCGCCGGGGGCTTGGCCCGAGGGCTCGCCGGACGTCGTGGACATGGTCATACGGTAGGCCCACTTAGGAGCGACTTGCCCCTTTTATCCACCCGGAGGCCGCCGGAAGACCACTACGGGGTCGCCGGACGAGACCACCTGAAAGGGTGTCTTGACTTTCCATATCCGCGATATATCGTGTTAATTGGAAGACGCGATATGGCGCGTCACATCCCGATCCCGTCGAGGAGGTCGCACCATGTCCGAGTGGTCCGTAGCCGAGCCCAGCAAGCTCACCTTCGACGCCCCCGTGACGGCCCTGCACGTACGCGTTGTCAACGGAACTGTGAACGTCGTGGGCACCGACGAAGGTTCCGCCCGGCTCGAGGTCTCCGCACTGGAGGGCCCGCCGCTCCTGGTGACCCAGAAGGACGGCACACTCACGGTGGCGTACGAGGACCTTCCCTGGAAGGGCTTCCTCAAATGGCTCGACCGCAAGGGCTGGCGCCGCAGCGTGGTGGTCTCCCTGGCCGTCCCCGCGAGCACGCGGGTCGAGGTGGGCGTCGTCGGCGCCAACGCCGTGGTGTCCGGGACGGACGGGCGGGTGGAGGTGAAGGGCGTCACGGGCGACACGACACTGGTCCGCATCGCGGGTCCGGTACGCGTGGACACGGTCTCCGGGAACCTGGAGGCCCAGGCCGTCACCGGCGACGTCCGCTTCAACTCGGTCTCCGGCGACCTGACGGTCGTCGAAGGCTCGGGCTCCTCCGTGCGTGCCGAATCGGTGAGCGGCTCGATGATCGTGGACCTGGACACCACGGGCTCCCCGACGGACGTCCAGCTGTCGAACGTCTCCGGCGAGATCGCCATCCGGCTCCCGCACCCGGCGGACGCGGTGGTGGAGGCGAACACCGCGAGCGGCAGCGTCTCCAGCGCCTTCGAGGATCTCCGGGTCAACGGACAGTGGGGCGCCAAGAAGATCACCGGCCGGCTGGGCGCAGGAAACGGCAAGCTGAAGGCGATCACCGTCTCCGGTTCCATCGCCCTGCTGCGCAGGCCACCGACGGAGGACGAGCCGCCCGAGGACCCGCAGGACGCGGCGCCCGAGGGCACGGCAGAATCCCCTTCCGACACTCCGGCCGACGGCCCGACCGACAAGAAGGTGCTCTGAGATGGCTCCCGTATTCGCCCATGGCCGTCTCCGGCTCTACCTCCTGAAGCTGCTGGACGAGGCGCCGCGCCACGGGTACGAAGTGATCAGGCTCCTGGAGGAGCGCTTCCAAGGCCTGTACGCCCCCTCGGCGGGCACCGTCTACCCGCGGCTGGCCAAGCTGGAGGCCGAGGGACTCGTCACCCACACGACCGAGGGCGGTCGCAAGGTGTACGCGATCACGGACGCGGGCCGCGCCGAACTGGCCGACCGCAGTGGCGAGCTGGCCGACCTGGAGCTGGAGATCCGCGAGTCGGTGGCGGAGCTCGCGGCGGAGATCCGTGCCGATGTACGGGGCGCGGCAGGCGATCTGCGACGCGAGATGCGAGCGGCGGCCACGGAGGCTCGGCGGGGCGGCGCGGGCGGCGCCGGAACCAAGGAACACGACGGCGCGCAGGGCGAGTCCGGGGATTCTGGGGACTTCGGCGACAAGGAGTCGTGGCGGGCCGCGAAGGAGGAGATGCGGCGCGTCAAGCAGGAGTGGAAGGAGCAGGCCCGTCGTGCGAAGGACGAGAGCCGCCGCGCCCGCGACGAGGCACAGCGCGCCCGCCGCCAGGCCAAGGAGGCCCAGGAAAGGGTCCGCGCCCAGGCCCAGGAGGAGATGCAGCGCATGGCCAAGCATGTCCAGGACCAGGTCCAGGACCACTTCGCACGGGGCGACTGGCCTACGGGCGTCCGCGAGGGCCTGACCGAACTGGCCAAGGAGTTCGGCGATTTCGGAAAGAACTTCGGCAAGGACCTGAGCAAGGACTTCGGGAAGGACTTCGGCTTCGGTCGCCCGGAAACGGCAGCCGGACCGGCCGCCGAGACCAGGACGGCCAAGGAATCCCAGACGGCCAAGGAGCCGGAGTACACGGTCACCCCGGACGACTTCCCCGCCGGCTACGAATCCTCCTGGGCCCACGAGGACTCCACCGGCAACCCGGCCCGCGACCTGGACCGCCTCCTGGACCGCTTCCGCGACGACATCCGCGACGCGGCCCGCGACCACGGCGTGACGGAGGACCAACTCCGGGAGACCCGCCGCCACTTGTCGACGGCGGCGGCGCACATCGGAGTGGCGCTGCGCAGGCCTGCCTCTTAGCCCGTCCGGCGTTTGAGGACGAGCGCGTCAGCGCGATACGGGGTCTGGGGGCGGAGCCCCCAGAAACGGGACGGGTAGGGGCGGAGGGGGCGAAAACCCACCCCCGCCCGCCCCCACCTCACCCCGCCTTGGCCACCCCGCCCCCGTCCCCGTACAGCACCCGAACAACCCCCTCATACGTCACCCCGTGATCGGCAAGCACCTCCGCGGGAACACCGGGCCGCGCGGCGATCGCCATCAGCAGGTGCTCGTCCCCGATGTGCCGGTCCTGATGAGCGACAGCGATCCGCAGAGACTCGGTCAGCACACCCTTGGCCCCCGCAGCGAACCCCGGCCGCCGGGACCACCGACCTCCACCCCGCGGCCCGGACTCCAACGCCCCCACCCCATGCGCCTCCTCAACCCGGGAAACGATCTCGGAGAGGTCGATCCCGAGCCCGGAGAGAGCGTCCGCGTCCGCGCGGGAGAGCCCGCCACGCCGCCGCGCCTCGGCAAGCTCCCGTACGACCGAGTCACGCCGCCCCGCCAGCCCGAGCGAAGACAGAGCGAACGAGCCCCGGCTGCCTTCCCGGTCAAGGAGGGCGAGCAGCATGTGCGCCTCGTCGACCCGCCCCTCCCCCGCCCGTTCGCAGTGCCCGACCGCCCCCTCGACCACGGCCCGCGCATCCTTCGTAAACCGCTCGAACATCACTGCCTCCCGTACTTCTTGTGCACGGCCTGCCTGGTCACTCCGAGTTCCGCGGCGATCTCCTGCCACGACCAGCCCTGATTGCGCGCACTGCGCACCTGGACCGCTTCCAACTGCTCCAGCAGCCTCCGCAGCGCGGAGACCGCCCGCAGCCCGATGCGCGGATCGCGATCACCCGCGCGCTCGGCAAGATCCGTTGCTTCGGTCATACTGTCAACCTACATTGACAACCCATCACCGTCAACCACGGTTGACACGCAAACGGCGGACCCGAGGAAACTCGAGCCCGCCGCAGCATGGGGCGCAGAAAGTCAGCACGCCCCGTCAATTCATCCCGTCAGCCCATCGTCAGCCCACCGTAAGAACGATCTTCCCGAACTGATCGCCCGAGTCCAGCCTCTCGAACCCCTCGCGGGCCCGGTCGAGCGGCAGCACCTCGTCGATGACGGGCCGCACGCCGGTGGCGGCGCAGAAGGACAGCAGGTCCTCCAGTTCGTCCTTGGTGCCCATGGTCGAGCCGACGACCTTGAGCTCAAGGAAGAAGATGCGGGTCAGTTCGGCGTGCGAGGGCCGGTCGCCGCTGGTGGCGCCGGAGATGACCAGAGTGCCGCCGGGCTTCAGCGATTTGACGGAATGCGACCAGGTGGCGGCGCCCACCGTCTCGATGACGGCGTCGACCCGCTGCGGCAGCCGCGCCCCGGATTCGAGAGCCTCGACCGCCCCCAGCTCGACGGCCCTCTTCCGCTTGGCCTCGTCGCGGCTGGTGGCGAACATCCGCAGCCCCGCGGCCTTGCCGAGCACGATCGCGGCCGTTGCCACGCCGCCGCCGGCGCCCTGGACGAGGACGGAGTCGCCGGGGCGCACGCCAGCGTTGGTGAAGAGCATGCGGTACGCCGTCAGCCAGGCGGTGGGCAGGCAGGCCGCCTCGGCGAACGACAGTTCCTTGGGCTTCGGCAGTACGTTCCACGCGGGCACGGAGACCTGTTCCGCGAAGGTGCCCTGGTAGCGCTCGGTGAGGATGGAACGGGGTTCCTTGGGGCCGACTCCGTGGCCGGTCTGTCCGATGACGGAGTGCAGCACGACCTCGTTGCCGTCCTCGTCGATGCCGGCGGCGTCGCATCCGAGGATCATCGGGAGCTTGTCCTCGGCCAGGCCGACTCCGCGCAGGGACCACAGGTCGTGGTGGTTGAGGGAGGCGGCGCGGACGTTCACGGTCGTCCATCCCGGCCTCTGCTCGGGGGCCGGGCGCTCCCCCAACTCCAGGCCGTTGAGCGGCTGGTCACGGTCGATTCGGGAAGCGTAGGCAGCGAACATGACCTTGACGATAGGCTCCGCCGCCGCCCGGCGGAACCACACCCCGCTGTGACACACGTCCCGCCGCGTCCGGGGCTCACGTCACAGGGTTTTCGCCCCCTCCGCCCCTACCCGTCCCGTACCTGGAGGCTGCCGCCCCCAGACCCCCGCATCGGCCTGAACGGCCTCGTCCTCAAACGCCGGACGGGCTGGAGATAGCCCCTCCGGCGTTTGAGGAGCGGGGTCTGGGGCGGAGCCCCAGGAAGCAAGGGACGGGAAGGGGCGGAGGGGGCGAAAAACCACCCACCCGGACGCCCGCCCCCCACACAAAAAACGGCCCCGCCGGAAAATCCCGGCGGGGCCGAACACCACGCCTCAGCGCCGAGCGACACCCTCCGCCCGAGCAGCCGCAGCCACCGCGGCCGTAACCGCCGGAGCCACCCGCTCGTCGAACGGCGAGGGAATCACGTAGTCCGCGGCAAGGTCGTCCCCGACCACCGCCGCCAACGCTTCGGCCGCCGCGATCTTCATCCCCTCGGTGATCCGAGAGGCCCGCACCTGCAGCGCGCCCGCGAAGATCCCGGGGAACGCCAGCACGTTGTTGATCTGGTTCGGGAAGTCCGACCGCCCGGTCGCGACGACGGCCGCGTACTTGTGGGCGATGTCCGGGTGCACCTCGGGGTTCGGGTTGGCCATGGCGAACACGAACGCACCCTCGGCCATGGAAGCCACCGCCGGCTCCGGCACCGTACCGCCGGAAACACCGATGAAGACGTCCGCACCGGCAAGGGCGGACTCCAGCGACCCGGAGATACCCGCCTTGTTGGTGATCTCGGCCAGCTCACGCTTGACGTCCGTCAGGTCGTCCCGGTCCGTCGAGACGACACCCTTGCGGTCCGTGACGGCAACATCGCCGAGCCCGGCCTCGAGCAGGAACTTGGCGATGGCCACACCGGCCGCACCCGCACCGGAGATCACCGCCCGCAGGTCACCCAGCTCCCGCCCGGTCAGCTTCGCGGCGTTCCGCAGGGCCGCCAGCGTGACGACCGCGGTCCCGTGCTGGTCGTCGTGGAAGACCGGGATGTCCAGCCGCTCCTGGAGCTTGCGCTCGATCTCGAAGCAACGGGGCGCCGAGATGTCCTCGAGGTTCACTCCCCCGAAGGAGGGCGCAAGCCGGACCACCGTCTCGACGATCTCGTCGACGCCTGTGCAGGCGAGCGCGATCGGCACGGCGTCGACCCCGCCGAACTGCTTGAAGAGGATCGCCTTCCCCTCCATCACCGGAAGGGAGGCCTCGGGACCGATGTCCCCGAGTCCCAGCACAGCCGTACCGTCCGTCACCACTGCGACGACGGACGACTTCCACGTGTAGTCGTGGACGAGCTCCGGCTGCTCGGCGATCGCGCTGCACACCTTCGCGACACCGGGCGTGTACGCCAGGGAAAGGTCGTCCTTGTCGCGGATGGGCACGGTGGCCTGCACGGCCATCTTGCCGCCACGGTGCAGCGCGAACGCGGGATCGAAGGAATCGAGGGGCTCGCCCAGGCGATCCTGATCCGTACTGCCGACGCTGCTGTCACCACTGCTCGCGGTGCGAGGATTGACAATCTCCGCTGCCACTTTGTTTTACCCCTTAAGTCTTCATGGTTTGAGGGTGACCACTCCTGGTTGAGGGGTGGGCGGGCACCGCGTAGGCCCTGCCGCCGTGGTTGCGTACGGGCCAAACGCGACGGGCGCGCCGCACACGCGCCCTGAGCCCCGGATGAGGGGTGTAAAGAACCTTCCTACCCGACGGACCGTGCCGACGGCGAGTCCATAACGCGAAGGTCACACGCCGGTGAGATGACTCATAGCGGAATATGTGGACAAGTCCACGACTTGCCCGCATGGCGTCGCAAATGCGGAGTTGCGGCCGTTCGCACCCTGAGGTACACCGAAGATCTTCCGGCCGGAAGGATCAGTTCCCGCACAAGATCCGGCCTTGCTGTACAGGCCCACAGCGCTCCGGGGGTCACCCGTTATCCGATTTTGACATAGCTGGTCGTCTGAATGACGAGGTCCGAATGGCAAGATGCCGTAATCACACAAGGTCGCGACACCCGAAGGTGTGTGTTCTCGTCGACCCATCGGCACCTCACTTCATCCGCCGGAGGACCCAACATGACCGCAAGCTCCACCCGTCGTACGACCGTCACGCGCTCCCGGACAGCTGCGGTCGGCGCGATCGCGGTCGCGGGTGCCCTGCTGCTCGCCGGCTGCGGTGACCAGACGGACGACAGCAGCAGCAGCTCGGACACGGCGTCGGCCTCCGCGGCACCGCTCGCCGACAAGCTCCCGGCGGACATCAAGGCGGGGAGCACCCTGAAGGTCGGGTCGGACATCGCCTACCCGCCGGTCGAGTACATGGACGGCGGCAAGGCCGTCGGTATCGACCCGGACATCGCGGACGCCCTCGGCAAGCAGCTCGGCGTGAAGTTCGAGTTCCAGAACGGCAAGTTCGACCAGCTCATCGTCGGCCTGCAGTCCAAGCGGTTCAACGTGATCATGTCTGCGATGAACGACACGAAGGACCGCCAGGAAGGCATCGACTCGGACACCGGCAAGAAGGCCGGCAACGGCATCGACTTCGTCGACTACTTCACCGCCGGCACCTCGATCCTCGTCCAGAAGGACAACCCCGAGGGCATCAAGTCCCTGGACGACCTGTGCGGCAAGGTGGTGGCCCTGCAGAAGGGCACCACGTCCGAGGGCATCGCCAAGGCGCAGAGCACGAAGTGCACGGACGACGGCAAGAAGGCCATCACGCTGCAGACCTTCGACACCGACCCCGAGGCGCTGCTCCGCCTGAAGCAGGGCGCTTCCGTCGCGGACCTCAACGACTTCCCGGTCGCGGCCTACAACGCGAAGACCTCGGGTGGCGGCAACGACTTCGAGGTCGTCGGCGACCAGATCGAGGCGGGCCCGTACGGCATCGGTGTGAGCAAGGAGAACACCGAGCTGCGGGACGCCCTCCAGGCGGCGATGAGCGCGATCATCGAGAACGGTGAGTACGCGAAGATCCTGGAGAAGTGGAACGTCACGGACGGCGCGGTGACCGAGGCCAAGATCAACGGCGGCTCCTGACCCTGCCTGACGCAACGCTGAAGGGCAGTCACTGTGACTGACACTGTCGACAAGGCTCCGGTGCCGTCCGTGCCGCCGGAGCAGATCAAGGCCATCCCGGTGCGCCACTACGGCCGCTGGGTGGCCGGCGCGGCGGTCATCGCCGTTCTGGTGCTGATCGGGATCGCGTTCTCCAACGCGAACATCAACTACGACATCATCCCGGACTACCTCACGGACGGCACGATCCTGTCCGGGGTCTGGCACACGCTGTACATCTCCGTGCTCGCCATGGCGCTGGGTCTCGTCCTCGGCGTGATCCTCGCCGTGATGCGGATGTCGTCGAACCCGGTCACGAGCACCGTGGCGTGGTTCTACATCTGGTTCTTCCGCGGCACTCCGGTGCTGGTGCAGTTGCTCCTCTGGTACAACATCGCCCTCGTGTTCCCCGTCCTCAACCTGGGGTTCTACAAGGACGAGATGAACGACGTGATGACGCCGTTCCTGGCGGCTCTGCTCGGTCTCGGTCTGAACGAGGCCGCGTACATGTCCGAGATCGTCCGGGCCGGTATCCAGTCGGTCGACGAAGGACAGACGGAGGCCTCGCACGCACTGGGCATGAGCCAGGGCAAGACGCTGCGGCGCGTGGTCCTCCCGCAGGCCATGCGCGTGATCGTGCCGCCGACCGGCAACGAGTTCATCAACATGCTCAAGACCTCGTCGCTCGCCTACGCGGTCCAGTTCAACGAACTCATCAAACGGGCGCAGGACGTCTCCAGCACCTCGCTCGCGGTGGTCGAGATGTACTTCGTGGCGTCGATCTGGTACCTGATCCTGACCAGCGTCTTCAGCGTCTTCCAGTACTACCTGGAACGCCGCTACGCCCGCGGTTCGTCGCGCAGCCTGCCGCCGACGCCACTGCAGCGCCTGCGCAAGAACCTCCGTCTGTTCGGTTCGTTCCGCCGCCCGGAGGTGACCCGATGAGCGGTCTCAGCAAGGACATCGCCCCGAGCACCGGCGGCGGCCACCCCATGGTCAAGGCCGAGGGCGTGCACAAGTCCTTCGGGCTCTCGCACGTCCTCAAGGGCATCGACCTGGAGGTGAACGCCCGTGAGGTGTTCTGCCTGATCGGCCCGTCCGGCTCCGGCAAGTCGACCTTCCTGCGGTGCATCAACCACCTGGAGAAGATCAGTGCGGGCCGGCTGTCGGTCGACGGCCAGTTGGTCGGCTACCGGCAGAAGGGCGACAAGCTCTACGAGCTCAAGGAAAGGGAAGTGGCCGCGCAGCGCCGGGACATCGGCATGGTGTTCCAGCGCTTCAACCTCTTCCCGCACATGACGGCCCTCGAGAACGTGATGGAGGCGCCGGTCCAGGTCAAGGGTGAGACCAAGGCCGTCGCCCGGGAGCGCGCGCAGCGACTCCTGGACCGGGTGGGCCTCGGCGACCGCAAGGGTCACTACCCGGCCCAGCTCTCCGGCGGTCAGCAGCAGCGCGTGGCCATCGCGCGGGCGCTGGCGATGGAGCCGAAGCTGATGCTCTTCGACGAGCCGACCTCGGCCCTCGACCCCGAGTTGGTCGGCGAGGTCCTCGACGTCATGCGGGACCTCGCGGCGGACGGCATGACGATGATCGTCGTCACGCACGAGATGGGCTTCGCCAGGGAAGTCGGCGACTCGCTGGTCTTCATGGACGACGGCGTGGTGGTCGAAGCCGGCAGCCCCCGTGACGTACTGACCAATCCGCAGCACGAGCGAACGCAGTCGTTCCTGTCCAAGGTGCTCTAGCGGTACGCGTGGAAAGGGGCGGTACGGGAAATCCGTACCGCCCCTTTCCGCGTGAGCACCCGCACCGGAGTGGCTACTTGACCGCGAGCACCAGCGCGTCGGACGGCGAACGCCACACCGTCCTGGCCTCCCCGAACCCCTTCTCGCGCAGTACGCGCGCGTGCCAGTCGGCGGACGGGGTGTCACCCTCCGCGTGCTCGCCGTAGATCTCGAACCGGCGGGCGGTCGGCGCGGCGAGGACGGGGTCCTGGGCGGCCAGCTGCCACCATTCGGCCCAGTCGACGACGCCGCTCGCCTTGGCCTGATCCATGCGGGCGTGGCGTTGGGCGCGGTCCGCCGCGTTGATCCGGGGCGTCGACTCGTCGATCATGTGGTCGGCGTTCATGAAGACACCGCCGTCGCGGACGAGTTCCGCGATCGAGCCGTAGAGAGCCGCGAGGGGTTCGCTGTGCAGCCAGTGCAGGGCCGTGGCGGTCAGTACGGCGTCGTACGAGTCGTACGGCAGCAGCGAGGGCCACTGGGGGTCCTTGAGGTCGGCCGTGACGAAGGAGACCCGGTCGTCGCCCTCGAAGGTGCCCCGGGCGATGGTGAGCAGCGCGGGGTCGAGGTCGACGCCGGTGCTGGTGGCCTTCGGGAAGCGGTCGAGCAGCCGGGCCGTGATGGTGCCCGTGCCGCAGGCGAGGTCGAGGACGCGCGGCTCGGGTCCGACGAGGGCCTCGACCATGTCGAGCATCACCCGGAAGCGCTCCTCGCGGTCCGGCATGTACCACTCCTGCTGCCGGTCCCAGCTCTCCTGCCAGGCGCCCCAGTCGGTTCCGGTGGTGGTGGTCATCGAAGCCCCTTCTTCGCTCGACCGCGTCGTACCCGCAGCACGCGTAATACCCTTGAAGCGCAGTCATCCGTTACTTCTCCGCAGCCACGACGATAGAGCGCCACCGTAAGGACTACAAGTGGAACTGGCCTATTACTCGGATTACGCGGTACGCCTCGTGAACAGCGAGGAGCCACTCCGGGGCAAGGACTCGCTCACCTCGGTGGACGCCGTCCGTGACCTCTTCGGGGGCAACTCCTCGGCGGCCCGCCGGGCCACGGACGCGGACGTCACCCGCTTCCGCTCCGTACGGGCCCGCCTGCGCGCGGTCTTCGAGGCGGCCGACGGCGGCAACGAGACCCTGGCCGTGGACCTGCTGAACTCACTCCTGCTGGAGTTCCCGGTCAGCCCGCAGATCTCCGGCCACGACTACCGGGACGACAACGGGCGCCCGCTGTGGCACATGCACCTGGCGGACCACCCGTCGAACGCGACGGCGGGCTACGCGGCGATCGCCGCGATGGGCCTGGCGTTCCACCTGACGGAGTACGGCGTCGACCGCCTCGGCCAGTGCGAGGCGACCCCCTGCCGCAACGCCTTCCTGGACACCTCGACCAACCGCTCCCGGCGCTACTGCTCGGACCGCTGCGCGACCCGCGCCAACGTGGCCGCCTACCGCGCCCGCAAGCGTCTGGAGGCGGACCGGTCGGACAATACGGGCCTGGCGGCGCCCAGCACCCAGCGCACCAGCGCGAACGGCGACCGCTGACCGCTCTTCAGCGGCCGGTACCGGAACCGCACCTTCCCGAGGACGAGTTCCTCGGGCACGGTGCCGTAGTCGGTGCTGTCCCCACCGGCGTACGCGTTGTCGCCGAGCACCCACCACCCGCCCTCACGCCGCTCCGCGACCCGCTTCACGACCAGCAGGTCCTGCTGGAACGGATGACGCAGAACGACCACGTCACCGGGCCTGAACCGCGTCCCGTACTGCACGACGAGCCGGTCTCCGTGCTCGAGCGTGGGCACCATGGACGGCCCCGTCACCTCCGCCGCCCCAAACGGCAGGACGGCCCTCCCGCGCTCGGTCTCCTGCGACAGCTCCGGCATCACCGGCACCTCCCCGGTTCTATCCTCCACGAGTCCCAGTCTCACCCTGGACTTTTGTCCTAAGCCCATGGGGGCACTCGCGAAAACCCGTCTCCTACGGAGTAATGTCCCACCTGAGAAGACGATCACGAGGAAGGACAGCTCAATGCTCTCCCGCCTGTTTGCCCCCAAGGTCAAGGTCAGCGCCCACTGCGACCTGCCCTGCGGCGTGTACGACCCTGCCCAGGCCCGCATCGAGGCGGAGTCGGTGAAGGCCGTCCAGGAAAAGCTGGCCGCCAACGACGACCCGCACTTCCAGGCCCGCGGCATCGTTATCAAGGAGCAGCGCGCCGAGCTCGCCAAGCACCACGTCTCGGTGCTCTGGAGCGACTACTTCAAGCCCCCGCACTTCGAGAAGTACCCGGAGCTGCACCAGCTGGTCAACGACACCCTGAAGGCCCTCTCGGCCGCCAAGGCGTCCACCGACCCGGCGACGGGCCAGAAGGCGCTGGACTACATCGCCCAGATCGACAAGATCTTCTGGGAGACCAAGAAGGCCTGATCCAGGGCCGATTACCGGTTTTGCCAGTTCGCCTCGACCGGCGAGCGGTGCACCCTCGCAGGTCAGCGAGCTTTTACATGTGGAAGGGACTCGGCCGGAGATCCGGCCGGGTCCCTTCCGCTTTTGCCGAGCCGACGAACTGTGATCCACAGCCTCCCCACAGGGCATAGGGTCTGGCTCTTCTTCGATCTCTTCGATCTCCTCTTCGATTTTTGCCGCCCGTTCGCGGGAGAAGGATGTGCGCGTCGACATGAGACGTCGTTGGTGGGGTGCCGCCGCTGTGGTGGCCGCGACGGTTTCCGGGGCTCTGGCTGTACAGGGGCTCATAGGTGGGCCGAGTGACGACTCGGCGGACGACGGGAAGTCCCGGCCCGTCCAGAGCAGGACACGAACGGCGCCGCTGGCGGTGGCCGGCGACGGTGCGTCCGCCCAGTTGGGCAAGCGCGACACCGAACCGTTCAGCATGCTGGGGATCACCTGGACGGATCCGTCCGCGACGGTGGCGGGGGCGGTCGAGATCCGGACCCGGAGCACGGAGACCGGCGCCTGGTCGAACTGGCTGGCGCTGGACGGGAACAGCGGCCAGGGCGAGGCGGGCGCGGCGCGCGGCGGTACCGAGCCGGCTTGGGTGGGGCAGTCCGACGGGGTGGAAGTCCGGGTGGACGGCAAGGGTTCGGCGCGGCTGCCCGAGGGACTGCGGGTGGACATGGTCGACCCCGGGAACGGCACGGTTTCGGGGCTGGAACCGGCCGCGTACGTGGTGGAGGAGACCGGCACGCCCTCGCCCGCGGAGTCCACCACGGAGGAGTCCGCCACCGAGTCGGCCACCGCGACGACCTCGCCGGAAGCGACCACCTCCGAGACGGTGACGTCCGAGCCCTCCGACTCGGAGTCGGCGTCCGAGAGTTCCAGTTCCACACCGAGCGAGTCGACGACGCCCTCCGGCTCGGTCTCGCCGAGCCCCACCACGAGCGTCCCCTCGGCTCCGCCGTCCACGGCGCCCAAGCCCGCGATCACCTCGCGTGCCGGCTGGGGCGCGGACGAGTCGATCAGCCCGGAAGAGCCGGGCTATCTGCCCGGAGAGAAGATCAAGGCGGTGGTGGTCCACCACACCGCCGAGTCCAACGACTACACCTGCGAGCAGGCCCCTGCGGTCGTACGCGGCGTCTACGCCTACCACGTGAAACAGCTGAAGTGGAAAGACATCGGCTACAACTTCCTGGTCGACAAGTGCGGCACCGTCTATGAGGGCCGCAAGGGCGGCGTGGACCTGCCGGTCATGGGCGCCCACGCCTACGGCTTCAACTCCGAGACCACCGGCATCTCCGTCCTGGGCACCTACACCGACACCGCCCCGTCGACGGCCGCGATGACCTCGGTCGCCAAGATCGCCGCCTGGAAGCTCGGCCAGTACGGCGTCGATCCGACCGGCACCGCCACCCTGACCGCGGGCGCGGACGGCACCAACTACTTCCGCAAGTCCTGGGTGCAGGGCGCCCAGTTGAGCCTGCCGGTCATTCACGGGCACCGTGACGGCTACAACACCCAGTGTCCCGGGGACGCCCTCTACAACCAGCTGGCCACGATCCGCAGTTGGGCGGGCGGTCCGGTCGCCGGGCTCACGCTGAAGTCCATCGGCGGCGCCGGCCTCTCCGGTTCGACGTACTACACCAAGGCCGGCATCACGGTGAACTGGTCGGCCACGACGCCTGCCGCGCTGATCTCGGCGTACGAGGTGCTGGTGGACGGCAAGGTCGCCGCCACGACGGCCGGTACGGCGACCTCGGCGAAGGCCACCCTGGGCGCGGGTACGCACAAGGTGACCGTGCGGGCCCGCCATCAGTCCGGGCGGACGACGACCACGGCAGCGGCCACGGTCGTCGCCGAGACCACGGCGCCCACCTTCTCCACCAAGCCCGGCCTGGCCCTGCGCACCGGCACGGTGAACACCACCGCCGTCCCGCTGACGCTGACGTGGAAGGCCACGGACACGACCGCGCTGAAGGAGGTCCGGCTGACCGCCCCGGTCGCCGTCACCTACGGCCCGACCGTCACCAGTGCCGCCCACACCGCCAAGTCCGGTGCCGCCACGGCCTGGTCGCTGACCGCCTACGACCGGGCGGGCAACACCGGCACGGCCGCGGTCACCGGCACTCCGGTGATCCTCCAGGAGACGTCCGCCACCAAGTCCGGCACCTGGACGGCCAAGTCCTCCGCCAGCTACCTCGGCGGCAAGTCGTACACCAGCTCCGCCAAGAACGCCTCCCTGACCTGGACCTTCACGGGCCGCTCGGTCGCCTGGACGGTCTCGCGCGCCACCACCTCCGGCCAGGCAAACATCTACGTCGACGGCACGAAGGTCACCACCGTCGACCTGAAGTCCGCCACCACCAAGTACCGCGACGCGATCTGGACCAAGACCTGGACCTCCAGCGCGAAGCACACCGTCAAGGTCGTGGTCGTCGGCACCAGCGGCCGGCCGACGGTGACCACTGACGGCCTGGTGTACCTCAAGTAGGGCGGAGGACGCGGTGATCACATTCAGGCAAGGGCCTCTCCAGCTGGCCCTTCCTGCCTTCCTCGGCATTCTCGGGGGCACGGCGCTCGTCTACGCCGGCCTTGCGCTCACCGCCGATCCGATGCCGCTCAGCGAGGTGAAGGTGTGCGTGTCGGCGGCGGTCGTGGCCGCCGCCGGCATCGCGCTCCTGAACAGGCACCACGGCGTGAGCCTCACCGAGGAGGCTCTCGTCATGCGCGGCAACCGGCGTCGCCGGATCCCCTGGACCGACATCGTCCAGGTGGAGGTCCGGCGCACCCTGGGCGTACGTCAGGTCGTCGTGCACACCAGGGACGGCCGAGCGACGGTGCTGCGCGCCCCGATGTCCTTCGTCGACGGCCAGTTCGACCGGAAGGTGGCGGTCCTCAGGGAGTGGTGGGAAGCCAGGCACGGACTCGTCTGAAGCCCCCTCGAAGCCGCCCTGCCCGCGGGGACCGTCTTCACGCTGCTCGGGCCGACCGGCGCGGGCGCACACCAGGGCCGTGTACGCCGCGCCGCACGCAGCGCGGAGACCGGGTCGGCCGCCAGGTCGTCGGCGCCGCCGTCCCACAGCGCGAGGGCCGGGGTCCGGCGACCTCTCGGCCGCGACGGGACACCCGCGAGAGGAAGGTCGGCTCGGCCGTCGTCCGAGTAGGTCAGCGAGCTGTTCGCAGGCCTCACTGTCAGTGCCCCGTGCCATCCTGTTGGGGTGACTGTGGAGGATCTGGTCCGGCTGCGCCGGGCCCGCGACCGGATGGACCGTGAGTACGCCGAGCCGCTGGAGATGGCGGAGCTCGCGCGCACCGCGCTGATGTCACCCGGCCATTTCCAGCGGAGCTTCCGGGCCGCCTTCGGCGAGACCCCGTACACCTATCTCATGACCCGCAGGATCGAGCGCGCCAAGGCCCTTCTGCGCCGCGGCGACCTGACGGTCACGGAGGTGTGCTTCGCCGTGGGCTGCACCTCGCTCGGTTCCTTCAGCTCCCGCTTCACGGAGCTGGTCGGCGAGACCCCCAGCGCCTACCGCGCCCGTCCGCACGACCACGGCGCCCCCATCCCGTCCTGCGTGGCCCAGCGCCTCACCCGCCCGTCCCGCCACCGCAACCCGGAAGCGGAACCGGGCACACGCCTCTGACGCCCGTCAGGCGGATCCTGCCGGACAGGCCCTAGCGTGGACCCATGATTGGACCCATGGATGACGTAAAGCTGTCCCAGTGCTTCATCGCCGTCGACGACCACGACAAGGCGCTCGCCTTCTACCGTGACGTCCTGGGGCTGGAAGTCCGCAATGACGTCGGCTTCGAGGGCATGCGGTGGGTCACCGTCGGCTCGCCGCTCCAGCCGGATGTGGAGATCGTCCTGGAACCGCCGGGGGCGGACCCGAACGCGTCCCCGGCCGACCGGCAGGCCATGGCCGAACTGCTGGCCAAGGGAATGCTCCGCGGCGTGATCTTCTCGACGACGGACTGCGACGCCCTCTTCGCCCGCGTCGAGGCGGCCGGCGCCGAAGTCCTCCAGGAACCGACGGACCAGCCGTACGGCGTCCGCGACTGCGCCTTCCGCGACCCGGCGGGCAACCTCCTCCGCTTCAACGAACGGTCTCCCCGCGCCTGACCGCGCCGCGGACGGCCCTTCGGTCCACTCCGGACGAACCGGGCCTACCATCGGCTGATCACGATCACCGGGAGACCTCATGACGTCCACGCGCCGCAGCATCCTGTACGTCAGTGACCTGGCCTACCCCGCCAAGGGCCGCCGGTACTGCGACGAGGACATCTTCCTCACCTCCCGGCTGCGCGAGGAGTTCGACCTCGCCGTGTGCCACCCGCTGGACGCGGCCGCGCTGATGCACTCCTTCGACGCGGTGGTCGTACGCAACAGCGGCCCCGTCCTGAACTACCAGGCGCGGTACGACGCCTTCCGCGAGCAGGCGGCCGCGGACGGCGTACGCGTCTACAACCAGCTGTCGGGCAAGGGCGACATGGCGGGGAAGGGATACCTGCTGGAGCTCACGGCGGCGGGGTATCCGGTCATCCCCACCATCGACCGCGCGGAGGACCTCGGCAGGCTCCCCGACGTCGACACGTACGTGGTGAAACCGAAGCTGGGGGCGGACTCGATAGGCCTGGAGTTCGTGGCCCGCGAGCGGCTCCTGGACCCGGCGGCGTACGGCGACGTCCTCGTCCAGCCGCGCATCGACTTCCGCTACGAGGTGTCCTTCTACTTCGTCGACCACACCCTCCAGTACGCCCTGTACGCGCCCCGCCCCGACGAGCGGTGGGCCCTGGAACACTACGAACCGACCGAGCAGGACCGGGAGTTCGCGCAGCGCTTCGTCAACTGGAACGACATCGCGTACGGGATCCAGCGCGTCGACGCATGCCGGGCCCCCGGCGGTGAGCTCCTCCTCGTCGAGCTGGAGGATCTCAACCCGTATCTGTCCTTGGACGCCCTCTCCCCCACCGCTCGGGACGCGTTCGTCGCGCGCGTGAAAACCTCGCTGCACGGCCTGATCGGAGAAGAGACCCCATGACAGCCCCCATGAGCGACCCGACGACGGGGCCGATCCGGTGGACTTACGCCTTTGTCGACCGGCCGATGAAGAAGTTCGGGCCCGCCTGCGACTTCTGGACCGCGGTCACGCGCACCAAGCTGTCCGAACGACGCGGCTCACGGGGCGAGTTCGTGACCCTGCTGCCCGACGGGGGCGCCGACGCCTGTGTGAAGGTTCAGGGCGTCGTGGGGGCGCACTCCGGGGGCGCGCATCTCGACCTCGCCGTCGAGGACGTACGGGCTCTGGTGGAGTCGGCGCGGGGGCTGGGGGGCGAGCTCGTCGCGGGTCACGCGGGGTGGGCCGTACTGCGTTCCCCCGGCGGGCAGTTGTTCTGCGCGGTGCCCTGGCACGGGGAGTCGAAGCGGCCTCCGGTGATCAAGGGGCCGTCCGGTGTCACCAGCCGTCTCGACCAGGTGTGCGTCGACCTGGCGCCCTCCGTGTACGAGGCGGAGATCGCCTTCTGGAGCGCCCTCACCGGATGGGAGTCCCAGCCCGGCGCGCTCGAGGAGTTCCATGTGATCAAGCCGCCGGCCGCGCTTCCGATCCGCATCCTCCTGCAACGCCTCGGCACCGCCCGCCCCACCTCCGCCCACCTCGACATCGCCTGCTCCGACATCGACGCGGTCCGCATCCGCCACGAACTCCTCGGTGCCACGATCCTCGGCCGGGGCGCCCGCTGGGCAGTGATGCGGGACCCGTCGGGCGGCACGTACTGCCTGACGCCCCGCGACCCCGAGACGGGCGGCCTCCTGCGCTAGAGCCTGTCCGACTCCCACACCTCGACGTCCACGACGGCCTCCACCGGAATCGGACCGTAGACGTGCGGGAACTCCTCGCCCCCGGTCTCCATCGCCTCGTAGCGCAGTGGAACGCCCAGTCGTTCGGCGTCGATCACCAGGACCACCAGCTCGTCGGGGCCGGCGTACGAGCCGTACAAGAAGGCGGCCACCTTGGGGAGTTGGTGGCGCAGGGAGCAGTGGATGAAGCCCTCCTCCTGGAGGGTCCGGCCGCGGGTGGACATCTCGTAGGTGCCGGAGGCGCGCGCCGCGTCCCACAGGGAGCGCTCGGTGATGTGAAGAAGAGGTTCGGCCATACCCGAACGCTACGGCCTGAGGCGGGCGGCGCGCGCCTGCAGATACCGCTGCTCGGGCAGGCTGAGGGTCTTGTCGGCCGCCGACTCGTAGGCGGCACGGGCCTGCGCCGCGTCGCCGGCGCGCTCCAGCAGATGACCGCGTACCGCGTCGATCCGATGGCCGAGCGCCGACTCGCCCTCCAGCAGATCGAGTTCGGCGAGTCCGGCCCGGGGCCCGTGCACCATGGCGACCGCCACCGTGCGGTTGAGACGCTCGACGGGCCCGGGGACCCGGCGGACCAGGATGTCGTACAGGCCGAGGATCTCGCGCCAGTCCGTGGTGTCCGCCGACGGCGCCTCGTCGTGGACCGCGGCGATGGCCGCCCGCAGCTGATACGGCCCCGCGCTCCCCCGCGACACCGACAGGGCCTCCGTCACCAGTGCCACGCCCTCCTCCACCGCCGCCTTGTCCCACAGGCCGCGGTCCTGCTCGTCGAGCGGGACCAGTTCGCCGTGCGGGCCGGTGCGCGCGGGACGCCGGGCGTCGGTCAGCAGCATCAGCGCCAGCAGCCCCGCCACCTCCTGGTCCTCGGGGAGGAGTCGGCGGACCGTGCGGGTCAACCGGATGGCCTCGCCCGCGAGTTCGGACCGCTGGAGGGCCGCGCCGGAGGTCGCCGTGTACCCCTCGTTGAAGATCAGGTAGAGGGTGTGGAGGACGGCGGGCAGTCGTTCCTCCCAGTTGTCGGGACGCCCGAAGCCGGTGCCCCGCACCCGTTGCTTGGCCCGGCTGATCCGCTGCGCCATCGTCGCCTCGGACACGAGATACGCCCGGGCGATCTCCGCCGTCGTCAGACCGCCGACGGCCCGCAGGGTGAGCGCGATCTGACCGGACGAGGTCAGCTCCGGATGACAGCAGAGGAAGAGCAGGGAGAGCGTGTCGTCCTCGCTCGGCGCCCGGGCCGCGCCCGGCGGCGGGGCCACGAACGCGTCCCGGGGCGTCAGCGCCGCCGCCTTCTCCTCCCGCAGCCGCCGCGACTCCTCACTGCGCAGGGCATCGGTCAGCCGCCGCGAGGCGACCTTGATCAGCCAGCCGCGCGGATTGTCGGGCACGCCTGTACCCGGCCACTGCCCGGCAGCCGCGAGCAGCGCCTCCTGTACGGCGTCCTCGGCGGTGTCGAAGTGCCCGTACCGGCGTACGAGCGCGCCGAGGACCTGGGGCGCGTGCAGGCGCAGCAGGTCCTCGACCTCGCTCGTACGACTCGGACGGCTCATCCGCCTCAGCAGTCCCCGGCGCCGTCCGGGATCGGCCGGATGACCACCGGGTACTCGGTGGATCCCTCGGGAACGGGGCACTGGGCGACGCGCGCGGCGATCTCCGTGACCCGCTCCAGGCTCTCGCACTCCAGGATCCAGAAGCCGGCCATCTGCTCCTTGGTCTCGCCGTACGGCCCGTCGGTGATGATGGGCTTGCCGTCCTCGTCGGCCGTGACCAGCCGGGTCCGGTCGTACTCGGCCAGACCCTGCGCGTCGAGCAGTTCCCCGGACTCGGAGAGGTCGTTGTTGATCGCGCCCATGAAGGCGTACATGGCCTGGATCTCCTGCTCGCTCCAGACCGGAGACCCGGGGGAGGGGTTGCCCCGCATGCCCTCGTAGTCGGCCTGCGTTCCCTGCACCATCACCAGGTACTTCATGAGTCCGCTCCTTCGTTTTCCTCGGTTCGGACCGCCCGTGTCGGGCGGCTCTCGCAGGAGACGTCGGAGCCGGCCCGCGTTTCTCTACACGGCCGCGCGCTCTCGGTCAGGTTTTTTTCGTGACGGGCTCCTCGGGCTGAACTGCGGCCCGGGGCTCCTCCTCGGCTTCCTCGGCATACGTCTTGCACTTCGGGTTCCGGCAGGGGCCGGGTACCCACACGGGGACCCATGCGCCCAAGGTCTTGTGTCGCTTCACGACCGTGGCGACCGGCTGCCCGCAAGCGGAACAAACATACTCATCGGTGCCCATGCCTTCAGGGTATTGCGGAAGGGCGTTCAGCGCTTCCTGCTGTACGTCCTCACCAGTACGCCGTTCTTGAACACACGCAGCTGGTCGAGCGCGAACTCGGAGACGTCGAAGCCAGAGCCGAACATCGGCATACCGGAGCCGAGGACCACCGGGTACGTCTTGATGACCAGTTCGTCCACCTCGTCGATCAGCGCGCCCGCGAGCTGCGAGCCGCCGCACAGGTAGATACCGAACTCGCCGTCCTCCGCCTTGAGTTCGCGGATCTTCCCGACGACGTCGTCCGCGACGATCTCGACATGGGGGTCGGGCGACTCCTTGAGGCTCCGCGAGGCGACGTACTCACGCAGATGCGCGTACGGGCTGGTGACGCCGAGGTCCAGAGCAAGGTCGTAGCTGGCGCGGCCCTGGATGATCGTGTCGAAGTTGCGGTTCTCGAGGTCGTCGATGCCGAGCGGGCGGCGGGCGTGCGTCGGCAGGGTCTCCGGGTACTCCGCCTTCAGGAAGTCCTCGAGGAACTCCTCGTCGACGAACGGCATGAAAGCCTGCCCGTCGCCGTCCGGGGCTCCGATGAAGCCGTCGATCGAGCACGCGATGAAGTAGGTGAGCTTGCGCAAGCGGGTCTCTTTTCGTGGTCGGCGTTCGTGGCGACTCCGGTGGCCGCCCGCGAACAACGACAGTTATAGTACTTCATCTGTAGTGGTTGCAAGGCTTTTGGCGGCGCCAGGAGATTTTTGGAGGAGACCCGGATGGCAAGGAACCCGGAGCGCAGGGCGGCTCTCGTCGACGCGGCCGTCGAGGTGCTGGCACGGGAGGGCGCGCGCGGACTGACCTTCCGCGCGGTGGACGCCGGGGCCGGGGTGCCGGTGGGCACCGCGTCGAACTACTTCACCGACCGCGACGACCTGCTCGCCCAGGTCGACGCCCGCATCCACCAGCGCCTCGCACCCGACCCGTCCGCAATCGCCGAGCTACTGAAGGGCCCGAAGGACCGCTCACTGGTCCTGGAGTTCATGCGCGACGTACTGGCCCGCGCCGTCCGCGACCGCACGGGTTATCTCGCCCTCTTCGAAATGCGCCTGGAGGCCACCCGCCGCCCCGCGCTGCGTGCCTCGTACACCAAGTCGGTACGCGGCGACCTGGTGGACGGCATGGAGTTCCACCGGACCGCCGGGCTGCCCGGCGGCGACGAGACCGTGACGGTCCTCTACCTCGCCATGCTCGGCCTGCTACTGGAGCACCTGACGCTCCCCGGCGTCCTGGACGGCGTACTGCCGGAGGTCGCCGTCCCGGACGGGCTGGTGGAGCGGATCGTCGCGACGATCGTGCCGGAGCGCGCTCCTGAAGAAGACTAGGACTGCGGCTCGCGCCACATGGGCCACATCTGCGGGCCGTCGGGGAGGTCGAGAGGCCGGCCGGTGAGCTCGAACCCGAGCCGCTCGTACAGCTTGCGGCTGCGGGCGCTGCTCGCTTCGAGGTACGCGGGGGTCCCCTCGCGGTCGCAACGGTCGAGGACCGACTCGATGAGCGCGGTACCGAGACCCTCACCCTGGCGCCCCGGCGCCACGGCGATCATCCACAGGTACTCGTGCGCGCGACCCGCCGGATGGATCCCGGCGGTCAACCGCCCTATGAGCTCCACCCGTTCATTCTCCGGATCGACGGCCTCACGCAGCTGCCCGGGCCCGTCCTCGTCGCCATGCTCATCAGCAGGCACGGACAGCCACAGCGCACACGCCGCCCCGTCCTCGGCGATATCGACCCGCCCCTCGGCAAGCACGACATCAAGAAACGCACCCATCAACTTGTGGTGCGTAGCCCGCCGATGCACCTCATCCGGAAAGACCCACCCACTCACCGGATCACCCTGAAAAGCCTCATCCAACAGCCGAACAACAAACTCCCGATCACCGCCACCGGCCACCCGGATCCCCACACCCATGCCCTCAGCTCCTCAGCCTCAACCGACGGTGATCGTACGGCGGTTGAGATCTTGCCGGACGGGGGGAGATCTTTCAGCCCGTCCGGCGTTTGAGGACGAGGCCGTCCAGGCCGAAGCGGGGGTCTGGGGGCGCAGCCCCCAGGAACGGGACGGGTAGGGGCGGAGGGGGCGAAAAAACAGGCCCCGCACACCGTGGGGATGTGCGGGACCCGACCGGAGTCCAGAAGCCGTACGGAGGTCAGGTGCCGTACAGATCCGAGGACCCCGGGGCCACCGGGGGCATCAACCACCCCACCGACGGGGTCAGTTGCTGCGCCGCGTCACGAACTCCGCCAGCGCGAGAAGCCCACCCGCCGCCTCCGGATCAGGCACCGCCCGAGACAGCTCGTGCATCGCCCGTGCCATCCGGTCGGCCGCCTGGACCTGCGCCCAGTCACGACCCCCCGCCCGCTCGACGGCAAGCACCGTACGATCCAACTCCCCTTCCTCGTAAGGAACTCCGTACAGCATGGCCAACTCGGCCGCCGCAGGCGTACCGGAAGCGAGCGCGGCCACCACGGGCAGCGACTTCTTACGAGCGATGAGGTCCGCCCCGGCAGCCTTGCCGGTACGACTCGGATCCCCCCAGATCCCGATCACATCGTCGATCAGCTGAAACGCGAGCCCGGCCTCCCGACCGAACGCGTCAAGCGCCTCGACGTCCTCATCCCCCGCCCCCGCATACAACGCCCCCAGCGCACAGGCACAGCCGAGCAACGCCCCGGTCTTGGCCTCCGCCATGGCAAGGCACTCGTCGAGGGTGACCTCGTCGGGGCCGCGCTTCTCCATGTCGGTGTCCGCGTGCTGCCCCGCGCACAGCTCGACGACACAGGACGCGAGCCGCGCGGCGGCCGCCGAGGACGCCGGATGCGGATCCTCGGCGAGCAGCCGCTGAGCCAGCGCCTGCAAGGCGTCCCCGGCGAGGATCGCGTCGGCGTCGCCGAACACGGTCCACGCGGTGGGCCGGTGCCTGCGGGTGGTGTCGCGGTCCATCACGTCGTCGTGCAGCAGCGTGAAGTTGTGTATCAACTCCACGGCGGCGGCCGCCCGTACGGCGTTCGCATGCTGCCCGCCGAGCGCGCGGACCGCTGCGAGCACGAGCGCGGGCCGGATCGCCTTGCCCGAGTTGCCCGCCGCGGGCGTGCCGTCCGCGTGCTCCCAGCCGAAGTGGTAGAGCGCGATCCGGCGTATCGAGCCCGGCAGCGAATCGATGGCCCTGCGCAGCTCGGGGTCGACGGACGCCCGGGCACCCTCCAGGATCCCCGCCGCTTCCTGCCCTCCCCCGCTCTCGGTCTCGCTCGAACGGGGAGCCCCCCACCGCGGGCTGGGCGGAACCTGCTCATCCATGGCCCTCCCGACGGGGCTCCGCCTTTCGAGACTCTCGGCCGGCCTCTGCGGCGCCACCGGCCTACCGGGTCTACCCGCCCGGTCGGGCGAGGACACAACGTCCGGCGTACGGGTCGTCACCGCCAGCGGCCGATCTCGACGTTCTCCAGAATGCCGAGGGCGTCGGGCACGAGCACCGCGGCCGAGTAGTACGCCGTCACCAGGTAGGAGATGATCGCCTGTTCGTTGATGCCCATGAAGCGCACCGACAGGCTCGGCTCGATCTCGTCCGGGATGCCCGCCTGCTGAAGCCCGATGACGCCCTGTTCGGCCTCGCCGGTACGCAGGGCGATGATCGAGGTCGTGCGGGTGTCGCTGACCGGGATCTTGTTGCACGGGTAGATCGGCACCCCGCGCCAGGTCGGGATGCGGTTGCCGGCCATCTCGATGGTCTCCGGGACGAGTCCGCGCTTGTTGAGCTCGCGGCCGATCGCGGAGATCGCGCGCGGGTGGGCGAGGAGCATCTTGGTGCCGCGCCTGCGGCTGAGCAGTTCGTCGAGGTCGTCGGGTCCGGGCACGCCGTCGTGCGGCTGCAGCCGCTGCTCGTACTCGCAGTTGTTGAGCAGTCCGAACTCCCGGTTGTTGATGAGCTCGTGCTCCTGGCGCTCCTTCAACGCCTCGACGGTGAGCCGGAGTTGCTGCTCGGTCTGGTTCATGGGCTGGTTGTAGAGATCGGCCACGCGCGAGTGGAGGCGCAGCACGGTCTGGGCGATGCTCAGTTCGTACTCGCGCGGCGCGCCCTCGTAGTCCACGAAGGTGCCGGGGATGTCCGGCTCTCCGGTGTGGCCGGCCGCGAGGTCGATCTCCTTCTCGCCGTACTTGTTGGCGCGCTGCTCCGGGATCGCGCGCAGCTCCCGGAGGTGGTCGCGCAGGGACTCGGCCCGCTCCGCGACCTGTTCGAGGTCGTTGCGGGGCAGGGTGAGCACGGTGCACGCGGTGACGGCGCGGGCCGTGTACTCCCAGATGGCGTCCGGGTCGATGAGTGCCTGCTCGCCGAAGTACGCGCCGTCGGCAAGAACACCGAGGACCGCGTCGTCCCCGTAGGGACCCGTGCCGATCTTCTCCACCTTGCCGTGGGCGAGGAGGAACACCTCCTCGGACGGGTTGCCGAACGAGGCGAGCACTTCCCCGGGTGCGAACTCCCGCTGCTGGCAGCGCTGGGCGAGCTCGCCGAGCACCTCCTGATCCTCGTACGACCGCAGCACGGAGAGTTCGCCGAGCTCCGCCGGGATGACCTGGACGCGGTCACCGGTCTTCACGAATGTCACGCGGCCGTCGCCCACGGAGTAGCTGAGCCGCCGGTTCACGCGGTACGTGCCACCCTGCACATTCACCCACGGAAGCATCCGCAGCAGCCAGCGTGAGCTGATCTCCTGCATCTGGGGCGCGGACTTGGTGGTGGTGGCCAGGTTCCGCGCGGCGGATGTGCCGAGACTCTGCTGCGGCTTGCCCTGACCCGCGCGGACCTCTTCGCCTACCGACATGAAAATTGCCCTCCCATTCGTGCACTGATCTGCGGGAGCAAGCCTTCCATCACGGAGCGTGTCAGTGCTATTACACGAATGAGGGGGAATGGATCACCATGGAGTGGGCACACAGCCCGAAATCGCCGATTCGTCGAACAGCGCGCGGTTGTTGCGGTCGGGAACTCCAAGATCCGGCCAACCGTTTGACGCTCTGACCGATGCTTCGATCGACGCTTCGGCTGATGCTTCGACATACGAGGACGGGAGACGGTCATGGCAGGCTTTCTGGACCGCGCCAAAGAACAGGCGCAGCGGGGGCTCACACAGGGCAAGCAGAAGATCGACGACGTGCAGGCACAGCGCGCGGGCGGTGACCTGTTGAAGAAACTGGGCGCCGCGTACTTGGCGGAGCGGCGCGGCAGCGGCTCCCCGCAGGCGACACAACAGGCCTTGCAGGCACTGGAGAACCACATCGCGACGCATGGGGACAGCTTCCTTCACAGCTGATCCCGGGCTCCCCCTCGCGCCACGGCGCACCGCCGCAAGCCCCTGACCGAATCGGCTCGCACACCGTGCGAACGCCTGGGCCGGCCACCGGGTTCCGGGTAGTAGCGGCGGTACGAGACGGCCGCGACGGGTGGCCGGCGTGCAGCGCGAAGGAGGCGGTCATGGCCCCACCCATGTCCGCGGGCGGTTTCCTGGACCGGCTCAGGGAGGCGGGCGTCACGGTCGTCGAGGTCGGCGACTGGGAACGTCACAACCGCAACCACAAGGGCCCATGGGGTCCGGTGTACGGCGTGATGATCCATCACACGGTGACCTCGGGCAGCAAGGCCACCGTCGAGCTCTGCCGTGACGGCCATGCGGAGCTGCCCGGGCCGCTGTGCCACGGCGTCATCACCAAGGACGGCGTCGTACACCTCGTCGGCTACGGCCGCGTCAACCACGCGGGCCTGGGTGACGACGACGTACTGCGCGCCGTGATCGCGTCGAAGAGACTCCCCCCGGACAACGAGGCGAACACCGACGGCAACCGCCACTTCTACGGCTTCGAATGCGAGAACCTCGGCAACGGTTCGGACCCCTGGCCCGAAGCACAGCTGAGCACCATCGAAAAGGTCGCCGCCGCGATCTGCCGCCACCACGGCTGGACCGAGCGCTCGGTGATCGGCCACCTGGAATGGCAGCCGGGCAAGATCGACCCACGCGGCTTCACGATGGACTCCATGAGGGAGCGGGTCCGCGACCGACTGAAGTGACGGTGCCATGGCGCGGCGGGCGCGCCGGGCGCGGCAGTGCCGAGCGGGCGGCACGGGCGCGGTGCCGCCGGGCCGCGTGCGGGGCGGTCGCCGCCGAGCCGCGTGCGGGACGGTCGGAGCCGAGCCCCGCGCCGGGCGGTCGACGGGCGTGGGGCCCTGCGGGGCAGGGTGACGGGCGGGCGTGGCCCTGCGGGGCAGAGTGACGGGCGTGGCCCTGCGGGGAAGGCACATGGGTGCTCAGAGCCGAAGGCGCGGTGCCCGGTACGACTCCCGGGCCTCGGCCGCCTTCACACCACCGCACCGCCACACCACCGCACCGCCACACCACGGCACCGCCACACCACGGCACCGCCACAGCACCGCACCGCCACGCCACCGTCCGGACACCCACTCCAGACCTCCCCTCCGGAGGCCCAGTCCCGGACGTATGTCCGACAATGGCCAAGTGATCAGCCCCGCCGAACACGACGGCCCCGGCATCCCCGGCGCCCCCGAAGGACCCGTGGCACCCGAAGCGCCCGACCTCGCCGGCCTACGGCCCCGCCTGCCGTCGCCGTTGCAGGACGTCGCGGACGAGCGCTTCGGGCGTCACGGCGTCCGGCTGGTGCTCAAGCGGGACGATCTGATCCACCCCGAGCTGGTCGGCAACAAGTGGCGCAAGCTGGCCCCGAACCTGGCGGCGGCAGCGGGCCGGGCGGTGCTCACCTTCGGCGGGGCGTACTCGAACCACCTGCGGGCCACGGCCGCCGCGGGCCGTCTCCTCGGGCTGCCCACCCTCGGCGTGGTCCGCGGCCAGGAGCTGTCCGGGCGCCCCCTCAACCCCTCACTCGCCCGGTGTGCGGCGGACGGCATGCGGCTGCACTTCGTCGACAGATCGACGTACCGCCACAAGACCGAGCCGGAGACACTCGCCTCGATCCTGCGCACGCTGGACGCCGAGGACGCGTACGTCGTGCCCGAGGGCGGCAGCAACTCCCTTGCCGTACGCGGCTGCCAGGCCCTCGGCGAGGAGCTGCGCGCCCACGCCGGTGTCGTCGCCCTGGCCTGCGGCACCGGCGGCACACTCGCGGGCCTGGCCGCCGGGCTCGCTCCCGACCAGCGCGCCCTGGGCATACCCGTCCTGAAGGGCGCCTTCCTGAGCGCCGACATACAGGCCCTCCAGGTCACCGCCTTCGGCGCCCGTCAAGGCGACTGGTCCCTCGACGAACGCTTCCACTTCGGCGGTTACGCCCGCACCACCCCTGAACTCGACACATTCGCAGCGGACTTCGAGCACCGCCACGGGCTGCCCGTCGAACGTCTCTATGTCGCCAAGATGCTGTACGGACTTGTCACCCTGGCCGAGGAGGGCGCGTTCCCCCGCGGGACGACGGTGGCGGCCGTGATCACAGGAGCACCGCTCGCCTGATCGCCTGATCACCTGGGAAGCCCGCCTTCAGCGTTCGAGGGATTCGGCGTCCCCCATGACGATCACCGGGTGCTGGTCGGGGTCGAGAGTGCGCAGGAGTTCCTTCATGTGCTCCTCCTCCAGGCTCACGCAGCCGTGTGTGGGCCCGCCGTGGTCGACGTGCAGCCATATGCCGCCGCCCTTGTCCGCGCCGAGAGGGCGGGTCCAGTCGAGGGGTGAGGTGCCGGGCTCGCGGTTGTAGTTGATCGCGACGACGTAGTCGAAGGAGCCCGCGAGCGGTTCGCCCTCGAAGCCCCTGCCGCCGATGGTGAAGCCCCCCGAGTGGTTGTACGGCAGCCTGGTGCCGGGATCGGCGAGCAGTCCGCCGGCATCGGTGAGGGAGAACACGCCGATGGGCGACCGGAGATCACCGGCATGGTGGTCGTCCGTCCAGCCCCGGAGGGCGTTGTGGGCGGGCCAGGTGGCTCCCGGCTCCCAGCCCGCACCGGTACGCCGGTACAGCACCACCCGTGAGTCCGAGGAGTTCTTGCCCTGCCCGGTGACCAGCAGGACCTGTCGCGCGTTCGCGGGGATTTCCGCCCGTGTCCGCGCACCGAGGCCCGGCAGCAGCGCGGGGGCGGACGCGCCGGACGCTTCGCTGTCCGCGGAGGTCCGCCCGGGCGCGGCCTGTGCCGTGCCGGGGGCGGTGGCCGACGCACCGTGCGCTCCGACGGCCGCGGGACGGTCGGCGGCCGCCCCGCCGCCCGTCACCGTCCCCGCGCATCCGGCGACGGTGACGGTGACGGAAAGGGCCAGGACGGCGGCCGGCATCCCCAGACGGTTCAGTCCCGGGATGCTGGAGCCGGGCGCTCGGCGGTCGCCGAACGGAGCACGGAGAAGCCGCCGTCGGGGCAGGCGACGCATTGGTGAAGTCATGATCCTCAGCCTCGGCGGGACATATGAGGAACTGGTCAGCTCCGAGTCACGAGGTCGGGCTGCCACCTCGCGTGACGCCGCCGGTGCCGAACGCACCCAAGGGCATCACCCCAGCCTGACTCGCGGATATCAGGAAGTTGTCAGGGTGTGGGATAGCCCGCACAGGGGCCTGAACGCCGCTTGCCCGCGCTTAGAGTCGGCCGCGTGTGCGCACATATCCTGGTCGCGGAAGACGACGAAATGCAGGCCGAGCTCATACGGCGGCTGCTGCTTCAGGAGGGCCACACGCCCGTCGTGGTCCACGACGGGCGGGCCGCGATCGACGAGGCCACCAGTCGCAGACCCGACCTGGTCGTCCTGGACCTGATGCTGCCCAAGATCGACGGTCTCGGCGTGTGCCGGGTGCTGCGGGAGAACGGCGAGATACCCGTTCTCATGCTCACCGCCCGCTCCACCGAGGACGATGTGCTGCTGGGCCTCGGACTCGGCGCGGACGACTACATGACCAAGCCGTACAGCCCACGGGAACTGATGGCCCGCATCCGCACCGTGCTGCGCCGCACCCTCCGCCCCGCAGAGCTCTCCCCCGTGCTCCGCGCGGGCGGCATCACCGTCGATCCCGCACGCCACGAGGTGACCTGCGACGGCAGCCCCGTCCTGTGCACGCCCGGCGAATTCGCCATCATCCACGCCATGACCGCGGAACCCGACCGGGTCTTCTCACGCCGTCAACTGCTGCAGCACACCCGGGGCCACGACCGCGCGTCCACCGAACGCGCCATCGACGTACACATCATGAACCTGCGCAAGAAGATCGAGCCCGACCCCCGCACACCCGTCCGGCTGCTGACCGTCTTCGGCGTCGGCTACAAACTCACCGGGCAGCCGTCATGACGCCCGGTCCCGGCATCCCCTGGCGCAAAAGCCTGTTGGTACGGCTCCTCCTCACGTCCATGACCATCGCCGTGCTCTCCGTGGGCGCCACCGCCTGGCTGGCCGTACAGACCACCACACGGGCCATCCAGGAGGAGCGCGGCCAAGTGCTCTCCGACGACACCGACATCCTCCGCCGACTCAGCGGCTTCGCCGCGACTCACGCCGACTGGAAGGGCGTACAGAGCTCGGTGCGCACGCTCTCCCGCACCACGGGACGGCGTATCGCCCTGACGACCGAGACCGGCCGCACCATCGCCGACTCCGCCGCCCCCAAGACCGCCCTGCCCGCCCGCGCCTCGGCCACCATCGACCCGCTGACCACCGACACGTACACCGAGCCGGGGGCCCAACTCGCCGGACTCGACCCGCGGGTGGTGGGACCGTACCTACTCCCTCCGTTCGAACGGGCGAAGGTGAGAACGATCGCCGAGAAGTGCATGCAGATGTACGAGCTCGAAGGCAGCCTCCGACAGCTTCCCAGCGGCCGTACGGTGGTCGTCGCCGACGCCGGCGACGGATCCCCGACGCGGGACTGCCCCGACGAACTACTCGATACGCCCACGCCCACGGAGCAGAAGGCGCTGAGTGAACTCAACGCTCTTGCCGGGCCCTGCTTCGGCCAGGGGCGGGACGAGCCTCTCCAACCATGGATCGACTTCGTTCCCGGCTCGCCCAAGGGTGACCCGGTCCGCCGTCCCGGCGGCAAACAGCAGGCGCCGACCTGTGTCGAGAACGCCCGCCGCACACAGCTCGACCCGTACGTCGCCCCGAGGGCCAGGCTCTACCTGGGCAACCTGGGCGGGCAGCCCGCGGGCTTCGACCTCTCCCCCGCCAACAAAACCAAGATCATCGGTGTGACGGGGCTGGTCCTGGCCGTCACCGTCGCCATGACCGCCGTGGTCGCGATCCGTCTCGTCCGCCCCCTGCGAGCCCTGACGGCCGCGGCCCAGCAACCCCCGCATCAGCACACGCGCGTCGCCGTCACGACCAAGGACGAGACCGGCTATCTGGCCGCCGCCTTCAACGACCTCACCGCGCGCCGCGAACAGCTGGAAGCCGAGCGCAAGGCCATGGTCAGCGACATCGCCCACGAGTTGCGGACCCCGCTGACCAACATCCGCGGCTGGCTGGAGGTCACCCGCGACGGGCTGCTCGCCCCGGACCCTGAGATCATCGCCTCCCTGCACGACGAGGCACTGCTCCTGCAGCACATCATCGACGACCTGAGCGACCTCGCGGCAGCCGACGCCGGCACCCTGAAACTGCACCGCCGGCCCATGCCCACGGACGAACTCCTCACCCAGGCGGTGTCGGCCCACGGCACCCGCGCCGAAACCTCGGGCATCCGCCTGCGCACGCACACCGACCCCGGCCTCTGGCTGAACGCCGACCCGGTGAGGATGCGCCAGGCCCTGGGCAACCTCATCTCCAACGCGCTCCGGCACACCCCCGCGGGCGGCACCGTCACGCTCACCGCCCGGCAGCGCGACGACCTGGCCGTCCTCACCGTGGAGGACACGGGCAACGGCATCGCACCCGAGGAACTCCCCCATGTCTTCGAGCGCTTCTGGCGGGCCGAGAAGTCCCGCAGCAGACACACCGGCGGCAGCGGCCTCGGCCTGTCCATCGTCCGCCACTTCGTGGAGGCACACGGGGGAACCATCACCGCCGACAGCGAGCCGGGCAACGGTGCGGTGTTCACCATCCGGCTCCCCCTCGACCGGCCACCGGACAGCCCGACCCCATGACCTGCGCGGGACATCCGGGGGTCGTGAGACCCCTCAGGTCGTCTCCCGGTACGCCGCCGCCTCCTCCAGGTCCAGCCTTCGCAGCAGCGTCCGCAGCATCTCGTCGTCGATGTAGCGGAGGTCGCGCAGCCGTACGAAGACAGCGCGCTCGGCGTCGATCATCTCGCCGGACAGCCGGCGGTAGGTGTCGTCGGCGGTCTCGCCGGTCACCGGGTTCACCGCGCCGAGGCGTTCCCAGACGGCGTTGCGGCGGCGTTCCAGGACCGTGCGGAGGCGGTCGGCGAGTGGCGGGGGAAGGGCGTTGCGTTCGTCTTCGAGGAGCTCGTCAAGGCGTTTCTCGGCGGCCCGGGAAGCCTGCGCCTGGGCGTTGGCCTCGGCGAGCGTCTCGGTCTGCACGTCGCGCCCCGGCAGCTTCAGGAGGCGGATCAGCGGGGGCAGCGTCAGCCCCTGCACGACGAGGGTCCCGATGACCGTCGTGAAGGTCAGGAAGAGGATCAGGTTGCGATCGGGAAAGTCTTCGCCGCCGTGCACGGTCAGCGGGATCGAGAAGGCGATGGCGAGCGAGACCACGCCCCGCATCCCGGCCCAGGCGATCACGAACGGCCCCTTCCAGGTGGGGTTGTCCTCGCGCTTGCGGATGCGCGCCGAGAGGATCCGTGGCAGGAAGGTCGCGGGATACACCCACACGAACCGGGTCACGACGACGATGAGGAAGAGGGCCACCGCGTACCAGGCGGCGTCGATACCCTCGTACGCCCCAAGCCCCTTGAGGACGACGGGCAGTTGCAGGCCGATCAGCGCGAACACCGCCGACTCCAGGACGAAGGCGACCATCTTCCACACCGCCTCCTCCTGGAGCCGGGTGGCGAAATCGACCTCCCAGGCACGGTGTCCGAGGTAGAGGGCGACGACGACCACGGCGAGCACCCCGGAGGCGTGCACCTGCTCGGCGACCCCATAGGCGACGAAGGGGATCAACAAGGAGAGGGTGTTCTGGAGGAGTGCTTCCTTCAGGTGGGTGCGCAGCCAGTGGAGCGGCACCATCAGGAGCAGCCCGACGGCGACGCCGCCGACCGCCGCGAGCAGGAACTCGCCGATGCCCTCCGACCAGGTCGCGCCCTCGCCGACCGCCGCGGCGAGCGCCACCTTGAAGGCGGTGATCGCGGTCGCGTCGTTCACCAGGGACTCGCCCTGCAGGATCGTGGTGATCCGCGAGGGCAGCCCCACCCGCCGCGCCACCGCCGTCGCCGCGACCGCGTCCGGCGGCGCCACCACCGCTCCAAGGACCAGCGCCGCGGTCAGCGGCAGGCTCGGCACGATCAGGTACACGGCCCAGCCGACGGCCAGGGTCGCGAAGAGGACGTAACCGACCGACAGCAGCGCGACGGGTCGGAGTTGCGCCCGCAGATCGAGGTACGAGCTGTCGGTGGCCGCCGTATACAGCAGCGGGGGCAGCAGCAGCGGGAGCACGATGTCGGGGTCGAGTTCGTACGCGGGCACCCCGGGGACGTACGAGATCACCAGGCCCACGGTGACGAGCAGCAGCGGTGCCGGGACCGGTGTGCGGCGGGCGGCCGCGGCGCATGCGGCGCTCCCGGCGACCAGCAGAAGCAGTGGCAAAATGTGCATCGTCTTTCCGCCCGCTCTCGTTTTCGCGCGGCTTCCCGCACACCCGACGTAATCTGGCAATCATGAAACAGTGCACGCACGCCGACGCGCTGCCGGACCCCGAGCCCGAGCCCCTGAGCGAAACCTGCGTGGAGTGCCTGGCCGCCGGCACGGACCCGGTGCAGCTCCGCCTGTGTCTGGAGTGCGGGCACCTCGGCTGCTGCGACTCCTCTCCGCTGCGGCACGCGACGGAGCACCACAAGGACACCGGGCACCCGATAATGCGCACCTTCGAGCCCGGTGAGAGCTGGCGTTGGTGCTTCGTCGACCACGTACTCGTATGACCCCTCGACCGCGGCGTCGACGGCATACTGACAGGGCTCGCGGATCACGTGCGCGTGTGACCCGCGATCCGGACGGTTCGACCGTCTGACGCCTGGGTACGTCAACCCGGCGCGCGCTCTTCCTAATTGGGGCCGCAGACCCCTAGCCACTGTCCGTACTCATAGGCTTACTATGAGTGACAGCAAGGGGCGGGGTCCCCGGGACAGGAAACTTGGGAGCGCGGTAGCGTCACCGCTGAACCACATCGCGCGTTACCCCGGGGGGCGACCCTCGGCCCCCTGAAAGAGCTTGTACCACCATGGAGGTGAGGGTGTCCCAGATCGCAGGCGAGCCCGCGACCAAGGACTTCGTGGAAGTCCGGCTGCCCGCCGCGGGCGCCTACCTGTCGGTGCTGCGTACGGCCACGGCCGGACTCGCGGCCCGTTTGGACTTCACCCTCGACGAGATCGAGGACTTGCGCATCGCGGTGGACGAGGCCTGCGCGATCCTGCTGCAACAGGCCGTCCCCGGTTCGGTGCTCAGTTGTGTCTTCCGGCTCATCGACGACTCTCTGGAGGTCACGGTCTCGGCGCCGACTACGGACGGTCACGCCCCGGCGCGGGACACCTTCGCCTGGACCGTCCTCTCCGCCCTCGCGGGCAAGGTCGAATCCACGGTCGCCGAGGACAAGACCGTGACGATCAGCCTCTACAAACAGCGCGGCGCGGGACCCGGGCCGGCGTGAGGAACGGGGACGGGCCGGTGCGGGACGAAGAGCGCGGCACACGGGAGCTTCCCGCCGAGCGTGTCGGCGGGCCGCGGCGCACCGCGGACGCCGTCGACGGCATCCCCGAGCAGGCCCGGCCGCACCCGGAGGACGGCACGGCGTCCGCGGAGGCGGCGCCGGCCGACGAGGACGAACGGGAGAAGCTCTCCGGCCAGGGCGACGGGCAACGGGATCCGGAGGGTGCCGGGCCGAGTACGTCCGCGGACGTACTCGGGGCCTCCCCTGCCCGATCGGAGCCGAGAGCTCGGGGAATGGTGACGGGCGGGACTATGAGCGAGCACGAGCGGCACGACAAGCCGGAGGCGCAGAGCGTGCAGGGCGCGCAGCACGGGCCGAGCGCCCAGCAGATCCGGCACGACCCCCAGGACCGCAGCGGGGCGCGGACGATGTTCATCGAGCTGCGCAAGCTGAAGGACGGCAGCGCCGAGTACGCGGAGCTGCGCAACCAGCTGGTCCGCATGCACCTCCCGCTCGTCGAGCACCTCGCGCGCCGCTTCCGCAACCGCGGCGAGCCGCTGGACGACCTCACTCAGGTCGCCACCATCGGCCTGATCAAGTCGGTGGACCGCTTCGACCCGGAGCGCGGTGTCGAGTTCTCGACGTACGCGACGCCGACGGTGGTCGGTGAGATCAAGCGGCACTTCCGTGACAAGGGCTGGGCGGTGCGCGTCCCGCGCAGGCTCCAGGAGCTGCGGCTCGCGCTGACCACGGCGACCGCGGAGCTCTCACAGCTGCACGGCCGCTCCCCCACGGTCCACGAGCTGGCCGAGAAGCTGGGCATCTCGGAGGAGGAGGTCCTGGAGGGCCTGGAGTCGGCCAACGCCTACTCCACGCTGTCCCTGGACGTCCCCGACACCGACGACGAGTCCCCGGCGGTCGCGGACACCCTGGGCTCCGAGGACGAGGCACTGGAGGGCGTCGAGTACCGCGAGTCCCTCAAGCCCCTCCTCGAGGACCTCCCGCCCCGCGAGAAGCGAATCCTGCTGCTGCGCTTCTTCGGAAACATGACCCAGTCCCAGATCGCCCAGGAGGTCGGCATCTCCCAGATGCACGTCTCCCGGCTGCTGGCCCGGACCCTGGCCCAGCTCCGCGAGAAGCTGCTCGTCGAGGAGTAGGCCTACTTCGGTTCCTGGACGCGGCCTGGGCCCTGGATGCCCAGCGCCCGGGTCGTCGCAGGGTTCACCAGCAGCACCAGTGCCGCGATCGCGACGACCGCCAGGGCGATGCCGGCGGGGATCGCGACGCTGTCGGCCTGGAGCAGGTTGTAGGCGACGGGCAGCGCCAGGATCTGGGTGACCACCGCGGGGCCCCGGCTCCAGCTGCGGCGCAGCAGCAGTCCGCGCGCGGCCAGCAGGGGAAGCAGAGCGAGTACGAGCAGTGTCACGCCGCCGGTGACGGCCTGCTGCCGGTCGTCCGGTTCGCCGGTGAGGCCCAGTACGAGCAGATAGACACCGCCCGCGGCCAGGGCCAGCCCCTCGAGCGCGGCCAGCGCCGCCGCTGCGGTCAGCCGCCCGGGACGGGGGTCTGCGGTGGGGGCGTCGGGGGTCGGATTCTGCTCACGGCTCACCCCTGAAGAGTAGCCGTCGGCCTGCGCGCGCCCCAGCCCCCGTCCCGGACCCGCCCCCGCTCCGCGTGGCCGACCTCACGGCCTGCACTCTTACTTGATCCCTACCTCGGGCTGGGCCGAGTACCCCCCAGTAGGTACGCTGCAACTCATGCGTGCACTTCTCGTGGTCAATCCGGCAGCAACCACCACAAGCGCGCGCACGCGTGACGTCTTGATCCACGCGCTGGCCAGTGAGATGAAGCTGGAAGCGGTCACCACCGAGTACCGCGGGCATGCCAGGGACCTCGGCCGGCAGGCGGCCGACAGCGAGGACATAGACCTGGTCGTCGCCCTCGGCGGCGACGGAACGGTCAACGAGGTCGTGAACGGCCTGCTGCACAACGGCCCCGATCCGGAGAGCCTGCCCCGCCTCGCGGTGGTCCCCGGCGGGTCCACCAACGTCTTCGCCCGCGCCCTCGGCCTGCCCAACGACGCCGTGGAAGCCACCGGCGCCCTGCTGGACGCACTGCGCGAGGAGCGCGAGCGCACGATCGGCCTGGGCCTCGCCGCCGGCACCCCGGGCACCGAGGACGAGTCCGTACCGTCCCGCTGGTTCACCTTCTGCGCGGGGCTCGGGTTCGACGCGGGTGTGATCGGCAGGGTCGAGCAGCAGCGCGAGCGCGGCAAGCGCTCCACGCACGCCCTCTATTTGCGCCAAGTACTACGGCAGTTTTTGGACGATCCTCACCGCAGGCACGGCACGATCACCCTGGAGCGTCCCGGCCAGGACCCGGTCGCCGATCTGATCCTGTCCATAATCTGCAACACCTCACCGTGGACGTTTCTCGGCAATCGTCCGGTGTACGCCTCACCTAAGGCCTCGTTCGATACCGGGCTCGACGTACTCGGCCTCAGCCGCATGTCGACCGCCGCGGTTGCCCGGTATGCCACCCAGTTGCTCACTTCGTCCCCCGAGCGCGGACCCCATGGCAGGCATGCGGTGTCCCTGCACGATCTGACGGACTTCACCTTGCATTCGAAGGTGCCGCTCCCCCTCCAGATGGACGGCGACCACCTCGGACTGCGTACGAGCGTGACGTTCACAGGCGTACGCCGTGCACTGCGTGTGATTGTGTGAGCGGAAGGGCCCAAAGTCCTTTCACTCGAACGTTTAGACCAGGGTCCACCCCATGGAAGTACGGCTGTGACCTAGTCGACACCGAGGAATCAAAAAAAACTTTCCTGAAGGGGTTGTATCCGCCGCTGAGGTTTGCGAGTCTCTACGTGGCGCTCGGGACGGCCCGCAACATCGGCCCCACAGAGAGCCAGAACCCCTCCTCAAAACTCAGGACCACGTCAGGTCATCTGACAGTCGGCCCTTCACTTGTTGAGGGATTCGTGAAAGCGTTCACATTCACAAGCAACGTGCATGTAATACCAAGGAGAGGTAGCAGCCATGGACTGGCGTCACAACGCCGTTTGCCGCGAGGAAGACCCCGAGCTCTTCTTCCCCATCGGCAACACCGGTCCTGCGCTGCTGCAGATCGAGGAAGCCAAGGCCGTCTGTCGCCGCTGCCCCGTCATGGAGCAGTGCCTGCAGTGGGCGCTCGAGTCCGGCCAGGACTCCGGCGTCTGGGGTGGCCTCAGCGAGGACGAGCGTCGCGCGATGAAGCGCCGCGCCGCCCGCAACCGAGCTCGTCAGGCCACCGCCTGACGTTCCACCCCGCAACGAGCCTGAGCTTGGCGGCGCGTACAGCGAGTACGCATCTCCCGCCCCCGAGCCGCAGCGCGCAGTACCCCCAATGCGCATAGCAGCGTAAGCAGTGGCCCCGGACTTCGGTCCGGGGCCACTGTCATGTGCCCTTGCGCCGCTGAGCCGTTGCACCTGTTTGCGTGTGCGTGGATTGCGTGCAGGTGTGGGTCGGTTGTGTGTCGCTGTCGGCTACTTGTTCGCCCGTACCGGGATGTCCAGGATCACCTGCGTACCGCGTTCCGGTGCCGCGACCATGTCGAAGGTTCCGCCCAACTCGCCCTCCACCAGCGTCCGTACGATCTGCAGCCCCAGGTTTCCCGAGCGGTGCGGGTCGAAGCCCTCGGGGAGACCGACGCCGTCGTCCTGGACGGTGACCAGGAGGCGGGCGTCCTTGGTGGTGCCGCCGCGGACCGCCGAGACCTCGACCGTGCCGCGGTCGCCCTCGCGGAAGCCGTGCTCCAGGGCGTTCTGCAGGATTTCGGTGAGGACCATGGAGAGCGGCGTCGCGACCTCGGCGTCCAGAATCCCGAAGCGGCCGGTGCGCCGGCCGATCACCTTGCCGGGCGAGATCTCGGCGACCATGGCGAGCACCCGGTCGGCGATCTCGTCGAACTCCACCCGCTCGTCCAGGTTCTGGGACAGCGTCTCGTGCACGATCGCGATCGATCCGACCCGGCGTACGGCTTCCTCCAGGGCTTCCCGGCCACGGTCCGACTCGATCCGCCTGGCCTGGAGCCGCAGCAGGGCCGCCACCGTCTGGAGGTTGTTCTTCACCCGGTGATGGATCTCCCGGATGGTCGCGTCCTTGGTGATCAACTCGCGCTCGCGGCGCCGCAGTTCGGTCACGTCACGCAGAAGCACCAGGGAACCGACGCGCGTGCCCTTGGGCTTGAGCGGGATCGCCCGCAGCTGGATCACCCCGTCCGCGCTCTCGATCTCGAACTCGCGGGGCGCCCAGCCACTGGCGACCTTGGCCAGTGCCTCGTCCACCGGCCCCCTGGACGGGGCGAGTTCGGCCGTGGTCGAGCCGAGGTTGTGCCCCACCAGGTCGGAGGCCAGGCCGAGGCGGTGGTACGCCGACAGCGCGTTCGGAGACGCGTACTGGACGATCCCGTCCGCGTCGAGGCGAATCAGCCCGTCGCCGACACGGGGCGAGGCGTCCATGTCGACCTGCTGGTCGGGGAAGGGGAAGGAACCCGCCGCGATCATCTGGGCGAGATCGGAGGCGCTCTGGAGGTACGTCAGCTCCAGCCGGCTCGGGGTGCGCACGGTGAGGAGATTGGTGTTGCGCGCGATGACGCCGAGGACGCGCCCTTCCCGCCGTACGGGGATGGACTCGACCCGGACGGGAACCTCCTCGCGCCACTCCGGGTCGCCCTCGCGCACGATCCGGCCCTCGTCGAGCGCGACGTCCAGCAAGGGGCGGCGGCCACGCGGGACGAGGTGGCCGACCATGTCGTCCTGGTACGAGGTCGGGCCGGTGTTGGGGCGCATCTGGGCCACGGAGACATAGCGGGTGCCGTCGCGCGTGGGGACCCACAGGACGAGGTCGGCGAAGGAGAGGTCGGAGAGCAACTGCCACTCCGAGACCAGCAGATGCAGCCACTCGAGGTCGGAGTCACCGAGGGCGGTGTGCTGGCGTACGAGGTCGTTCATGGAGGGCACATGTGCGAGCGTACCCGGCGTATACGACAGCCCTCGAAATCAGCCACCCGCAGGGGGCGACCGGCACCTCCACCAGGCAACCACCGGGAGCCCGTACGGCGCCCGCGCGGGCCCGGAAACACCCGCGGGCCGCGGCGCCTGAGAGGGACCCTCAGCCCTCCCGGCACCGCAGCCCGGAGCAACAACGGCCACGGGGTGTGCGGTCCCGATCGGCCGAAGAGAGGAGCCGGAGCAGTCAGGGCAGAGAGCGCCGGTTCCTCGGTCCGTCTTCCTGTGCGGGGAAGACGGAGGCTTTTTCAGTTCGATGCTCTGCCCACGATACCTTTGACCGAGCACTGTGGACTAGACCATGTTCCTGCGTGCAGGTGCCGTCTGTCCATGGGTCGACGTTGTTTGTTGTGTTTCTGTCCAACATCCAACATCACCCCTCACGCAGACTAACCCGCATCGGTTCATGAACGGGCCGGATTGGCGCCATCCAGGCTCATGACCGGGGCCACACCGCCATGGCGAGTTCCGCGAGGGCTTCCAGGTCCTCCTTGGTGGCTCCGTCGCGGGCCTGCTGGGACATCCCCTGGATCATCGCGCCGGTGTGCCGGGCGAGGGCGGACGCGTCGGTGTCCGGGGGCAGCTCACCCGCCGCGATCCCTGCCCTTATCCGAGTCTCGATCGCGGCGATGTTGGCGTTGCGCCGGTCGCGCAGGGAGGCCTCGACCTCGGGCGTCGTACAGTTGGTGGCCGCGTGGACGACCAGGCAGCCGTGCGGGTGGGCCGGGTCGGTGTACTCGGCCGCGGCCTCGCGCAGCGTCCGCTCCGTCGCGGCGCGCGCCGTGGGCTCCTCGGCGAGCGCGCGCTCGCCGAACGAGCCGTACCTCTCGCCGTACACGCGGACGACCTCGTCGAAGAGCGACCGCTTGTCGCCGAACGCCGCGTACAGGCTCGGGGCTCCGATGCCCATGACGCGGGTGAGGTCGGAGACGGAGGTCGCCTCGTACCCGTGCTCCCAGAACGCGAGGATCGCCTTCTCCAGCGCGGTCTCGCGGTCGAAGGAACGGGGACGGCCGCGTTGCCTCGTCGCCACCTTGGCCGCTGCCCCTGCGTTGGCCGCTGCCCCGGCGTCCGTGCCGCCATCCGCTCCGCCGTCCGGCTCGGTCTGCTGCCTGCCCACCTGCCTGCTCACCATGGGATGGATTTTATAGCGGGTACTAGAGAAATGTCGGCGGGCTGTTGTACGGTTTTTTCTGTAGCGACCACTAGTGAAATGCGAAGGGGGCGTCGGCATGAGCGTGCTCACGGGCAGGACGGCACTCGTCACGGGCGGCAGTAGGGGCATCGGGCGGGCCATCGCCGAGCGGCTGGGCAGTGACGGCGCGCGGGTGGCCGTGCACTACGGCAGCGATGAGACGGCCGCGAAGCAGACCGTCGCCGCGATCGAGGCGGCCGGCGGATCGGCGTTCGCGATCGGGGTGGAGCTCGGGCGGCCCGGCGACGCCAAGGCCCTCTGGGAGGCCTTCGACCTGCACGCGGACGGGGTGGACATCCTGGTGAACAACGCCGGGATAGGCACGTCGAGCGCACTCGACGAGATCGGCGAGCAGGAGTACGACAGGGTCTTCGCGGTGAACGTGAAGGCACCCCATTTCATCGTCAAGCACGGCCTCGGCCGGCTGCGCGACGGCGGGCGGGTCGTCAACATCTCCTCGGGCCTCGCGCGGACCGCGGTGATGCCGGACAAGATGGCGTACGCGATGACGAAGGGCGCGCTGGACGTCTTCACCCGGGACCTGTCCAAGGTCCTCGGCCCCCGGGGCATCACGGTGAACTCGGTGGCGCCGGGCATCATCGACACCGACAGCAACGCCGGGTTCCTGCGCGCCAGTGACGAGGCATGGGCGCAGGCCGCGGCGATATCGGCACTGGGCGAGGTGGGGACACCGGAGGCGGTGGCGGACGTGGTGGCGTTCCTGGCCTCGGACGCGGGGCGGTGGATCACGGGGAGCTGGGTGGACGCGACCGGGGGTTCACTGACCTGAGGGACGCTGGAGAGAGGGCGGCCGCACGGGCTCCTCGGGGGCAACTCTGTTAGATTGGTCTAAACCATACGTGCCCCCTCCGGGTCCCAGTTGAGTCCCCTTCTCTTCTCTCCAGATCGGCAGGCCCAGCGTGGAAGTTGTCATCGTCCCGGACGCCAAGGCGGGCGGCGAGCTGATCGCCGAGGCCATGGCCGAGCTGCTCCGACGCAAGCCCGACGCCCTGCTCGGCGTGGCCACCGGCTCGACCCCGCTGCCCATCTACCAAGCGCTGGCGGCCAAGGCGGGCGCCGATGCGGTGGACGTCTCGCGGGCGCGGATCGCTCAGCTGGACGAGTACGTGGGACTGCCCGCCGAGCATCCCGAGTCCTACCGGTCGGTGCTGCGCCGGGAGGTGCTCGAACCGCTCGGGCTGGGCCTGGACGCCTTCCTGGGACCGGACGGCACCGCCAAGGACGTGCGTGCCGCGTGCGAGGCGTACGACGCGGCGCTGGCCTCGGCCGGCGGGGTCGATCTCCAGCTGCTGGGGATCGGGACCGACGGGCACATCGGGTTCAACGAGCCGTGCTCCTCGCTCGCCTCGCGGACCCGCATCAAGACGCTGACCGAGCAGACCCGGGTCGACAACGCGCGGTTCTTCGAGGGCGACATCGAGCAGGTGCCGCACCACGTCATCACGCAGGGCATCGGCACGATCCTCGAGGCGCGGCACCTGGTGCTGCTCGCGACGGGCGAGGGCAAGGCGGACGCCGTCGCGGCGACCGTGGAGGGGCCGGTCGCCGCGGTGTGCCCGGCCTCGGCGCTCCAGCTCCACCGGCACGCGACCGTTGTCGTGGACGAGGCGGCCGCGTCCAAGCTGAAGCTCGCGGACTACTTCCGGCACACGTTCGCCAACAAGCCGGACTGGCAGGGCATTTAGCACCTGTCCGGCCGCAGACGGCACGGATACAGGTCGCACAGACGCATCTGCACGGACGCAGCCGCACGAAGAATGCCGGGCCGCCCCCCTGTGGTCGGCCCGGCATTATTCGTGCATACGGGGTAGGAGGTCACTCCCCTACCCCGTACCCCCGTTGTTCCCCCTACTCCGGCTGTTCCCGCTGCTCCCGCCGCTCCCCCGCGATGACCTCGGCCGCCGCGCGGCCGCACACGTTCGCGGCGCCGTGCGTGGCGATGTGGAGGGCGCCTCGCGGCGGGGCCTGAGGCACGCCCATCTCGACCACGATCGTGTCGGGGCGGGCGGCAAGGAGAGCGTCGAGGGCCGTCGCCATCCAGGGGTGGCGGTGTTCGTCGCGGACGACGGCGACGATGCGGCGGGGGCCGGCGACGGAGAGGACCACCGTGCCGGCGTCCTCGCCCGCGAAGCTGCCGGTCTCCGTGCCGGGGAGCAGGCGGGCGAGTTCCGCCGCCACGCCCCAGGGGGTTTCGTCACCGACGGCGATGTTCGCGACGGGGGTGAGGGCGGCGACGTACGGCGCGTCGGTGATCGGGACGTACGCCTCGGCGTGCGTCACAGTCAACGCGCGTCGAGCGGCGACAAGTCCGACCTCGCGCTGTCCCTCCGGGTCACCGGCCGCCCCCGACGCGGCGGAGCCGGACGAGGCCGCGCGAGCCGCGGAGGCGGTCCATTGGGCAAGCGCCCGCACCCGTGCCGCCGCGTCCGCGAGGCGTTCCTCGGGGAGTTCGCCGGTGCGGACCGCCGAGACGAGAGCGTCGCGCAGGAGTCGTACGGTGTCGTCGTCCGCCAGGCCCCCGCCGACGCAGATCGCGTCGGCGCCGGCGGCGATGGCGAGGACGCTGCCGCGTTCGATGCCGTAGACCGCGGCGATGGCCTGCATCTCCATGCCGTCGGTGACGATGAGCCCGTCGTAGCCGAGTTCCTCGCGGAGCAGACCGGTGAGGATGCGCCGGGAGAGGGTGGCCGGGAGGTCGGGATCCAGCGCCGGGACCAGGATGTGCGCGCTCATCACCGCACGTGTGCCCGCGGCGATCGCGGCCCGGAAGGGGGCGAGTTCGCGGGCGTCGAGCACCGACAGGTCGGCGTCGATGCGCGGCAGGGCGTGGTGCGAGTCGACCGCCGTGTCGCCGTGTCCGGGGAAGTGCTTGGTGCAGGCCGCGACGCCCGCCGCCTGGAGCCCGGTGACGTAGGCGGCCGTGTGCCGGGCCACCAGGTCGGTGTCGGCGCCGAAGGAACGTACGCCGATCACCGGGTTGTCCGGGTTCGAGTTCACGTCCGCCGACGGTGCCCAGTTGAGGTTCACCCCGCACGCGGCGAGGCGGCGGCCCAGCTCGAAGGCGACGTCACGTGTCAGCACGACATCATCCACCGCCCCCAGCGCGTGATTGCCGGGGAAGGAGGAGCCGCTGCGCACCTCGAGTCGGGTGACGTCGCCGCCCTCCTCGTCGATGGCGACGAGCACGTCGTCCCGTTCGACACGCAACTGGGCGGTCAGGGCGGCGAGTTGGTCGGGTGAGGCGATGTTGCGGCCGAACAGGCCGACCGAGGCCAGGCCCTCCCCCAGGCGGCGGAGCAGCCAGTCGGGGGCCGTGGTCCCTGTGAAGCCGGGCTGGAGGACGGTCAGCGCGTCGCGCGTGAGTGTGTCCGTACCACTGGCGATTGTCGTCATCGTGCGGCGTTATCCCTTCACAGCGCCTGAGGTGAGGCCGCTGACGGCCTTGCGCTGAAGGAAGACGAAGAGGATCAGGATCGGTACGGCGAAGAGCGAGGACGCCGCCATCGTGGCCCCCCAGTCGTCCCCGAAGACCGTCCGGAAACTGGACAGCCACAGCGGGAGGGTCTGGGACTCGATGTCCTTGTTGAGAATGAGGACCAGGGGGAACTCGTTCCACGCGGTGATGAACCCGAAGAGCGAGGTGGCCATCAGGCCGGGTGCGAGCAGCGGGAAGATCACCTTGATGAAGGCCTGGGTGCGGGTGCAGCCGTCGACCATGGCCGACTCCTCGAGTTCCTTCGGCACGGCGGCGACGTACCCGCGCAGCGTCAGGATGGTGAAGGGCAGCACCATGATCATGTAGAAGAAGGTCAGCGAGACCAGGCTGTTCAGCAGGTCGGCGTCACGCACGATCATGTAGATCGCGATGACCATGACCTCCCAGGGGGCCATCTGCGCGATCATGAAGGTGAGGATGAAGCCGCGCCGCCCCTTGAACCGCATGCGTGCCAGCGCGAAGGACGCGAGCAGCGCGATGACGAGCGACATCAGCACCGAAACCACCGTGACCATCAGGGAGTTGCCGGCCAGTGTCCAGAAGTGGTCGGCGGCCATGGCGGTCTTGAAGTGGTCGAGGGTCACGTCGGTCGGGAAGAAGACCGGGGTCTCGGCGATGATGTCGCCGGTCGGCTTGAAGGCCGTGGCGAACATCCAGTAGACGGGGAACACGCAGATCGCGAAGAGGAAGATCGCCGTCGCGTTGGGCCACAGGCGGCCGATAAGGGAGCGCTTCACAGCTCGTCCTCCTCCTGCTTGATGACGGTCCGCAGGTAGTACGCGGTGAGGACCAGCAGGACCAGGATGGTGAGGAACGAGATCGCCGCGCCCATCCCGAAGTGCTGGTTGCCGACGCCCTCGATGAAGGCGTAGATCGGCAGGGTCTCGGTGAGCCGGTCCGGGCCGCCCTGGTTCATCACGAAGAGCTGGGTGAACGACTTGAAGACCCAGATGATCTCAAGGAAGGTCGTGGCCCACAGGAACGGTCGCAGGAAGGGGAAGGTCACCGAGGTGAACGACTTCCACGCGCCGGCGCCGTCCAGCGAGGCGGCCTCGTACAGCTCCTTGGGGATCGTGGTCGTCGCGGCGTAGAGGTTGATCGCCACGAACGGGATGGACATCCAGACGATCAGCAGCGTGACCACGGAGAAGGTGGAGAACTGGGTGCCGAGCCAGTTGTAGTCGGCCATGGAGTGCCAGCCGAGCTTGTCCAGCGTCCAGTTGACGACGCCGAAGCGCTGGGCGAACAGCCACTGGTAGACGGTGGTGGCCGCGACCATGGGCATCGCCCAGGCAAGGACCAGACCGAGCAGCAGCGTCAGCCTCATGCGTTTGCCGAGCCGGGCCAGGAGCAGGCCTGTGAGGGTGCCGAACACCATGATGAGGACGACGTTGGCGGCGGTGAAGACGACCGTCCGCACGACGACGTTCCAGAATTCGGAGCCGGACAGGACCTCTTGGTAGTTGTCGATCCCGTTCCACTCGGTGAGGTGGAGGATCAACTGCCGCGGGTTGAGGTTCTGGAACGACAGCATGCCGTTCTTCACCAGCGGCCAGCCGAGGAACACCGCCGTGGCCGCCAACGCGGGCAGCAGGAGCAGATAGGGGGCGGACGCGCCGCCTCGCTTACCCGTCCGGTTCCGTCCCTCTCTCGGAGGGGACGCATCGGTCTTGCTGGTCCCGGCCGCCGGGACCGCGTCCGTGCGTTCGGTCTGCACTGACATGCTCGCCATCTCTCTGTGGCCCTACTGGTCATGCACCACGGGCCGGGGCGCCCCCGCTGGGAGGGCGCCCCGGTGCGCGGGCGATCAGCTCGTCTGCGAGAGACGCTTGTTGATCTCGTCCTCGACCTGTGCGGCCGCCTCGGCGGGCGACTTACCGTTCAGCACGGCGGTCATGTAGGTCTTGATCGGGTTCGGAGCGTTCTCCACGGCGGCCCACTCGGGGATCAGCGGCGTGGTGCCGCCGAAGGCCGCGGCCGGGGCGGCGGCCACTGCGGCGGGGTTGGCCGTGAGGTTGGACTGCAGCGACTCCTTGTTCGGGATGACGCCGTTCTCCTTGGCGAGCGCGCCCTCGAACTTGTCGGACAGGGCCAGCTTCAGGAACTCCTGGGCGAGTTCCTGCTTCTTGCTGCCCGCGGCCACCGCGAAGTTGGAGCCGCCGAGGAAGACGCCCTCGGGCTTGTCGGCCGTCTCACCCGGGATGGTGAAGTAGCCGACGTCCTTCTCGATGTCCTTGTTGGCCGCGATGGCCGTGCCGGCCTCCCAGCCCATGCCGATGAAGGCACCGACGTTGCCCTTGGCGAAGACCTCGGCCTGCTGCGGGGTCGCCTCGTCCTTGTCCTTGGGGGCCTTGGAGAAGGCCTGGTACTCCTTGTAGATCTCCATGGCCGCGGTGACCTTCGGGTCCGCGAGGTTGGAGACGTACTTGTCGCCGTCCTTCTTGACCAGGTCGGCACCCTGACCGATGGTCAGGCCGTCGAAGAAGTACCAGTTCTGGCCGGGCAGGTAGATCGGCTCGGCGTCGGTCTTGCTCTCGATTGCCTCGAGGTCCTTGAAGAACTCGTCGCGGGTCTTCGGGGTGTCCGTGATGCCGGCGTCGGCCCAGACCTTCTTGTTGTAGATGACGACGCGGTTGGCGAAGTACCAAGGCGCCGCGTACTGCTTGCCGTCGAAGACGGAGGAGGCGTTGAGAGCCTCGGTCCAGTCGGTGCCGATCTCCGACTTGAGGTCACTCAGGTCGGCGAGACCGCCGGTGGCCGCGTAGGCGGGGGTCTGGGTGTTGCCGACCTCGATGACGTCCGGCGGGTTCTCCTCGGAGAGCGCCGTGGTGATCTTCTGCTGGATGCCGTTCCACTGCTGCGTCTCGAACTTCAGCGTGGCGCCGGTCTGCTTCTCGAAGGCCGCCGTCAGGTCCTTGGTCCAGCCGGGAGGCGTCGAGCCGTCCATCGCCCAGACAGTCAGGGTCTCGCCCTTGAAACCGTCGGCAGCGGCCTTGTCGCCACTGTCGCCGTCGTCTCCCCCACACGCCACGATGGAAACCATCATGCCCGCGATACCGATCGCGGCTATCAGCTTGCGCTTCACGCCATCCTCCTCAGGGATGCCACAATCCCCCCTGCCCACCGCGTGACACACGCCGAGTACTGCCCGTGGGGCTGGGACCTGGACCAATGGTGTAGACCAGTACGGGGAGCTTGGCCTAGACCTAGAGGGGTGTCAAGGGTGTGTAAGCCCGCCCAGTCGGACGTTATGGGACCGACATATGCAGAGACCTTTAAGTAGGTAAGCGGCATAACAGGCAGGCCCGTTCACGTACGCACGCGGCCGGTACCCGCGCGGTGGACTAGACCAACCAGGAACGGCGACGGTATATAGAGGGGATCACGGAGCGTGCGGGGGGACACTCGCACGGCAAGCCGTGCCACGATGTGAGCCGTGGCCGATCGGGTATATCGGTCGCTTCGGCACCCGGAGCCGGGAAGGCAGAGCATGAGCACCGACGTCAGCAGTGCGGAGAACGAGGGTGGCGCCCCCATCCGTACCGCGCGCGTGCCCAAGTACTACCGCCTGAAGAAACACCTGCTCGAAATGACGGAGACACTCCCGCCGGGCACTCCGGTGCCACCCGAGCGCACCCTGGCCGCCGAGTTCGACACCTCCCGCACGACCGTGCGCCAGGCCCTTCAGGAGCTGGTCGTCGAGGGCCGCCTCGAACGCATCCAGGGCAAGGGCACGTTCGTCGCCAAGCCGAAGGTCTCCCAGGCGCTCCAACTCACCTCGTACACCGAGGACATGCGGGCCCAGGGCCTCGAACCCACCTCGCAGCTCCTGGACATCGGCTACATCACCGCGGACGAGACGCTGGCCGGCCTGCTCGACATCACCGCCGGCGGCCGGATCCTGCGCATCGAGCGACTGCGCCTCGCGAGCGGCGAGCCGATGGCGATCGAGACGACCCACCTGTCGGCGAAGCGGTTCCCCGCCCTGCGCAGGTCACTCGTCAAGTACACCTCGCTCTACACCGCGCTCGCCGAGGTGTACGACATCCACCTCGCCGAGGCCGAGGAGACCATCGAGACCTCGCTGGCCACCCCGCGCGAGGCCGGCCTGCTCGGCACCGACGTCGGCCTGCCCATGCTGATGCTCTCCCGCCACTCGCTCGACAGGCAGGGCGAGCCGGTGGAGTGGGTGCGGTCGGTGTACCGGGGAGACCGGTACAAGTTCGTCGCGCGACTGAAGCGCCCGCAGGAGTAACCGATATCAACCACCCCCGGAAATAAACCAATTGGCGTGGTGCAAGAGGTGTAGCGCTGCTCCTCTTCCTGTTCTACGGTCCTCCCGTCATCGCATGGACGGGAGGACGACCCGGTGCGCACCGCGAACACTCGATCCATCGTCATCTGGACCCTCGTCGCGCTCGTGAGCGCAGCGGGCTGGTCCGTACTCGCGTTGTCGCGGGGCGAGGAGGTGTCGGCCGCCTGGATGGTCGCCGCCGCGCTCGGCTCGTACGCCATCGCCTATCGCTTCTACTCGAAGTTCATCGCCTACAAGGTGCTCAAGGTCGACAAGACCCGGGCGACACCGGCGGAGCGGCTGAACGACGGCATCGACTTCCATCCGACCGACCGGCGCGTACTGCTCGGCCACCACTTCGCGGCGATCGCGGGCGCGGGCCCGCTCGTCGGACCCGTACTGGCCGCGCAGATGGGCTACTTGCCCGGCACCATCTGGATCATCGTCGGCGTGATCTTCGCAGGGGCCGTCCAGGACATGGTCGTCCTGTTCTTCTCCACGCGCCGCGACGGCCGCTCGCTCGGACAGATGGCCCGCGAGGAGATCGGCCCGTTCGGCGGGGCCGCCGCGCTGGTCGCCACCTTCGCCATCATGATCATCCTGCTCGGCGTACTCGCGCTGGTCATCGTCAACGCGCTCGCGCAGTCGCCGTGGGGCACCTTCTCCATCGCGATGACCATCCCGATCGCACTGCTGATGGGCTTCTACCTGCGAGTGCTGCGCCCAGGGCGAGTCTCCGAAGTGTCGCTGATCGGCGTCGGGTTGCTGCTGCTCGCGCTGGTCGCGGGCCGCTGGGTCGCCGAATCCTCCTGGGCCGACACCTTCACCCTCGCCCCCTCCACCCTGGTCATCTGGATGGTGGCGTACGGCTTCATAGCCTCGATCCTGCCCGTGTGGATGCTCCTGGCACCCCGCGACTACCTCTCCACCTTCATGAAGATCGGCACGATCGCGCTGCTCGCGCTCGGCGTGGTCATCGCGCTGCCGACACTCAAGATGGACCCGGTCACGGACTTCGCCTCCCAGGGCAACGGCCCGGTCTTCGCGGGCTCCCTCTTCCCGTTCGTCTTCATCACCATCGCCTGCGGCGCCCTCTCCGGCTTCCACTCGCTCATCTCCAGCGGCACGACGCCGAAGATGATCCAGAAGGAAACCCAGATCCGGATGATCGGCTACGGCTCCATGCTCATGGAGTCGTCGGTCGCCGTGATGGCGATGGTCGCGGCCTGCATCATCGACCCGGGCCTGTACTTCGCGATGAACGCGCCGTCCGGGGTCATCGGCACCACAGTCGAATCCGCGTCCCAAGCAGTCGCGAACTTCGGCTACACCATCTCGCCCGCGGACCTGGCGAAGGCGGCCGAACAGGTAGAAGAAGCAACCCTCCTCTCCCGCACCGGCGGCGCACCCACCCTCGCCCTGGGAGTCTCGGAAATCTTCTCCCAGGTCACGGGCGGGAGCCTGCGCGCCTTCTGGTACCACTTCGCGATCATGTTCGAGGCGCTGTTCATCCTGACCGCCCTGGACGCCGGCACGCGCGTGGGCCGGTTCATGCTCCAGGACATGCTGGGCAACGTCTACCGACCCTTCAAGACGGTGAGTTGGAAGCCCGGACTCCTCATCACCAGCGCCATCGTGTGCGCCCTGTGGGGCTACTTCCTCTGGGTCGGCGTCCACGAACCACTCGGCGGCATCAACCAGCTGTTCCCGATCTTCGGCATCTCCAACCAGCTGCTGGCCGCGGTGGCCCTGGCCGTCTGCACGACACTCCTGGTGAAATCCGGACGCCTCAAGTGGGCCTGGGTCACCGGGATTCCACTGATCTGGGACGCGGTCGTCACCCTCACCGCGAGCTGGCAGAAGGTCTTCTCCAGCGACCCGCGCGTGGGCTTCTTCAAGCAGCGTTCGGTGTACCAGGACGGCATCGACAGGGGCGAGGTCCTGGCCCCCGCCAAGAGCATGGACGACATGCACACGGTCGTCACCAACTCCACGGTGGACGGCGTCCTCACAGCGGTGCTCGCCATCCTCGTCGTCGTAGTGATCGCGGACGCAACCCGGGTCTGCATCCGTCACATACGCCGCCCCGCGCTCTCCACCCTGACCGAGACGCCGTACGTGGAGTCGAAGATCATCGCCCCCGCCGGGCTGATCCCGACCAAGGAAGAGAAGGCGGAGGAGCTGGATGCGGTCGGCGCTGCGCAAGGCGATTGACGGAGTGCGCTGGTACGTAAGGGAGTTGACGGACGAATCAGCGTACGACCGCTATGTCGCACACATCCGCGAAGACCACCCCGCCGCATCCACCCCCACCCGGCACGAGTTCGAGCGGATGCGAACGGCCCGACAGGAGGAGGACCCCCGGCAGGGCTTCCGCTGCTGTTGAGGACGTTGAGGACGCATATACCCATATGCGGCGGCCGTTTGCAGACCGATATACGGACAGGGGTTCCGCTTGTGTGACTCCGTCGCCTAGATTGCCTGCGCGTTACACAGGTGATCAGTGAGGGGACGGAGCCGCCATATGTCAGATGTGCCTGAAGTGAAGCCACCGGTGGTCACACCGGTCCGGGCAGTGATCGCTCTCTGCCTGCTGGCGCCGTTCGTGACGATGCTGTGGGTCGGTTCGTATGCGAAGACGGACCCGACCTTCATCGGCATCCCGTTCTTCTACTGGTACCAGATGCTGTGGGTGCTCATCTCGACCGCCCTCACGATGACCGCGTACAAGCTGTGGCAGCGTGACCAGCGCGCCCGCAAGGGGGGTGCCGGAGCATGAACGACGGCGTGAACGGCGTCGCACTCGCCGTCTTCATCTTCTTCTTCCTGGCCGTCACGGTCATGGGCTTCCTGGCCGCGCGCTGGCGCAGGGCTGCGGACGAGCAGAGCCTCGACGAATGGGGCCTGGGCGGCCGTTCGTTCGGCACCTGGGTCACCTGGTTCCTGCTGGGCGGCGACCTCTACACGGCGTACACCTTCGTAGCCGTACCGGCCGCCATCTACGCGGCAGGCGCGGCCGGCTTCTTCGCCGTGCCGTACACGATCCTCGTCTACCCCCTGATCTTCACGTTCCTCCCCCGCCTCTGGTCGGTCTCGCACAAGCACGGCTACGTGACGACGTCGGACTTCGTACGAGGCCGCTTCGGCTCAAAGGGCCTCTCCCTCGCAGTAGCAGTCACCGGCATCCTCGCGACAATGCCCTACATCGCGCTCCAACTGGTGGGCATCCAGGCGGTCCTGGACGTCATGGGCGTGGGCGGCGGCGAGAACACCAACTGGTTCATCAAGGACCTCCCCCTCCTCATCGCCTTCGGCGTGCTGGCGGCGTACACCTACTCCTCGGGCCTCCGCGCCCCCGCCCTGATCGCGTTCGTGAAGGACACCCTGATCTACATCGTGATCGCGGTGGCCATCATCTACATCCCGATCAAGCTGGGCGGCTTCGACGAGATCTTCAAGGCGGCTAACGACAAGTACACGTCGGCCGGCGCAGGCGGAATCGTCCCGGCCGAAACAGGCCAATGGACGTACGCCACCCTCGCCTTGGGCTCCGCCCTGGCCCTGTTCATGTACCCGCACTCGATCACGGCGACGCTCTCCTCCCGCAGCCGAGAGGTGATCCGCCGCAACACCACGATCCTCCCCCTGTACTCACTCATGCTGGGCCTCCTGGCCCTGCTCGGTTTCATGGCGATCGCGGCCGGAGTGAAGGTGGAGAACGGCCAACTCGCCATCCCTCAGCTCTTCGAGAACATGTTCCCGGACTGGTTCGCGGGCGTGGCCTTCGCGGCGATCGGCATCGGCGCCCTGGTCCCGGCCGCCATCATGTCCATCGCGGCAGCGAACCTCTTCACCCGCAACATCTACAAGGACTTCATCAACCCGGACGCGACCCCAGCCCAGGAGACGAAAATCTCCAAACTGGTCTCCCTCCTGGTGAAGGTCGGCGCCCTCGCCTTCGTCCTCACCATGGACAAGACGGTCGCCATCAACTTCCAGCTCCTGGGCGGCATCTGGATCCTCCAGACCTTCCCGGCCCTGGTCGGCGGCCTCTTCACCCGCTGGTTCCACCGCTGGGCGCTCCTCACCGGCTGGGCGGTCGGCATGCTCTACGGCACCCTCGCCGCGTACGGCGTAGCCTCCCCCACCCAGAAGCACTTCGGCGGCAGCGCAAAGGAGATCCCCGGCATAGGTGAGATCGGCTACATCGGCCTGACAGCGTTCGTCCTGAACGTCGTCGTAACCGTGATCCTCACCTTCGCCTTCCGGGCCTTCAACGCCCCCGACGGCATCGACGAGACGTCCCCCGAGGACTACACGGCAGACGCCGGCGACAAGGGCGTACAGGTAGAACTCCCGCCGGCGACGGCGGGGGCGACTAACTAGGTACCGGTGGGGGCTGGGGGAGGCGGTTTTTTCGCCCCCTCCGCCCCTACCCGTCCCTTGCTCCTGGGGGCTCCGCCCCCAGACCCCCGATCGCCCGAAGGGCTCGTCCTCAAACGCCGGACGGGCTGAAAGATCTTCCCCGACCCGGGACTGAAGAGCGACCCGGAACTGAAGAGCACAGCCCCCACGGGTGGGTGGCGGATCGGGACGGCGCCCCGGCCTCGGCGGACGGACGGGCCGAGACCCCACAGGCGGATGCACGCACGCACCCGCAGCCGCCAGATCACCGAAGGGGACGTGCCGGAACGTCCGCCCGCAGCGGCTGGCGCGTCAACACCGCCCGCTTCCTGAACAACCGATTCCGCGCCAGACCGAGGACGGATGCTCCGGCACGGCCCCGACTCACGACGAATCCGGCGGCACACTACCCCCATGGACATCGTCATCAGACGGGCACAGCCCCACGAATACGAGACCGTCGGCGAGCTCACCGCACAGGCCTACCTCGGCGACGACCTGCTCGACTTCGGCGAGAGCGACGAATACCTCACCGAGCTGCGAGACGTCGCCAAGCGAGCCGCCGAGGCCGACGTCCTGGTCGCCGTGGAAGGCGACCGGATACTCGGCGGCGTGACCTTCGTACCGGCCGGCGGCCCCATGGCCGACATCGCCCACCCCGGCGAGGCCGAGATCCGCATGCTCGCCGTCGCCCCCGAGGCCCGCGGCCGAGGAGCCGGCGAGACACTCGTCCGCGCCTGCGTGGACCGCGCCCGCACCACCGACAACTGCGTCCGCATCGTGCTCTCCACCCAGCGAACCATGCACGCCGCCCACCGCATCTACGAACGCCTCGGCTTCACCCGCGCCCCCCACCGCGACTGGAACCCGATCCCCCACCTCGACATCATGCTGCTCACCTACGAGTTGCCCCTCTGACACCCTGAGAAGCCGACACGACACAACATGTGGGGGTGCCACCGCAACCCGGCACTAGATGTATGCTCATGCTCGCTGTCGCCGCAGGGGAATCCGGTGCGAATCCGGAACTGTCCCGCAACGGTGTACTCATGCGCACCCGTGCCCCGCACGACCGCGCACGTGGCCAGTCCGAGGACCTGCCGACAGCACGCCCCGGCCGTCCGGCCGGGTGCAGACGACGTCCGGGCCTCGCGGAATGGGCCGGTGGACGCGGCGCACCGCTGCCAAAAGCGTGCGCCCGCTCCCCCGTTCCCACAGGCCCCGTGCCGAGCGAGGGAGAGCCCCCACGTGACCATCGCGCCAGCCGATCCGGCCTCAGCCCTGACGCAGCAGGACCCGGCAGCGACGGCCGCCCCCGGTGCCGCGCTGCTGCGAACCCTGACCGACCTCACCGCCGACCTCCCCGACGCCGACCCCGGCCGGGTGGCCGCCGCCGCTCTGCGCGGAAGGTCCGCCCGCGCGGACGACACGGAGTTGCGCGAACTGGCGACCGAGGCCGCGGCGGGCCTGATCTCCGAGGACCCGGCGTACTCGAAGCTGGCCGCCCGGCTGCTGACGATCAGCATCGCGGCCGAGGCCGCGTCGCAGGGCGTGCGGTCCTTCTCCGAATCGGTCGGCGTCGGCCACCGCGAGGGCCTGATCGCGGACCGCACGGCGGAGTTCGTACGCCTGCACACGCCCCGCCTGGACGCACTGATCGCAACCTCGGCCGCCGAGGGGAACGACGACCGCTTCGGCTACTTCGGCCTGCGCACGCTGCACAGCCGCTACCTCCTCCGCCACCCGATCACCCGCAGGGTCATCGAGACGCCCCAGCACTTCATGCTCCGAGTGGCGTCCGGCCTGGCGGAGGACGACACGACGCGCGCCCTCACCGAAGTCGAGGCGCTCTACAGGCTCATGAGCCGCCTCGACTACCTCCCCTCCTCCCCCACTCTCTTCAACTCCGGTACGCGCCACCCCCAGATGTCGTCCTGCTACCTCCTCGACTCCCCGCTGGACGAGCTGGACTCCATCTACGACCGGTACCACCAGGTCGCGCGCCTCTCGAAGCACGCGGGCGGCATCGGCCTGTCGTACTCCCGTATCCGCTCCCGCGGTTCACTGATCCGCGGCACGAACGGGCACTCCAACGGCATCGTCCCGTTCCTGAAGACCCTCGACGCCTCGGTCGCCGCGGTGAACCAGGGCGGCCGGCGCAAGGGCGCGGCCGCGGTCTACCTGGAGACCTGGCACTCCGACATCGAGGAGTTCCTGGAGCTGCGCGACAACACCGGTGAGGACGCCCGCCGTACGCACAACCTGAACCTCGCGCACTGGATCCCGGACGAGTTCATGCGCCGCGTGAACGAGGACGCCCTCTGGTCCCTCTTCTCCCCCTCCGACGTCCCCGACCTGGTCGACCTGTGGGGCGACGAGTTCGACGCGGCCTACCGCAAGGCGGAAGAGGCGGGCCTCGCCAAGAAGACGATCCCCGCCCGCGACTTGTACGGCCGCATGATGCGCACCCTCGCGCAGACCGGCAACGGCTGGATGACCTTCAAGGACGCCGCCAACCGCACCGCCAACCAGACGGCGGAGCCGGGCCACACCGTCCACTCCTCCAATCTCTGCACGGAGATCCTGGAGGTCACGGACGACGGCGAGACGGCGGTCTGCAACCTGGGCTCGGTGAACCTCGGCGCGTTCGTCGACACGACGGCCGGCGACATCGACTGGGAACGCCTCGACGAGACCGTCCGCACCGCCGTCACCTTCCTGGACCGCGTGGTCGACATCAACTTCTACCCGACCGAGCAGGCGGGCCGCTCGAACGCCAAGTGGCGCCCGGTGGGCCTGGGCGCGATGGGCCTCCAGGACGTCTTCTTCAAACTGCGCGTCCCCTTCGACTCGCCCGAGGCCAAGGCGCTCTCCACCCGCATCGCCGAGCGCGTCATGCTCGCCGCGTACGAGGCCTCCGCCGACCTCGCCGAGCGCAACGGCCCGCTCCCCGCCTGGTCCCGTACAAGGACCGCCCGGGGTGTACTGCACCCGGACCACTACGACACCGAATTCACCTGGCCGGAGCGCTGGGCGGCCCTGCGGGAACGTATCGCCACGACCGGAATGCGCAACTCGCTCCTCCTCGCCATCGCGCCCACCGCCACCATCGCCTCGATCGCGGGCGTCTACGAGTGCATCGAGCCGCAGGTGTCGAACCTGTTCAAGCGCGAGACGCTCTCCGGCGAGTTCCTCCAGGTCAACTCCTACCTGGTGGCCGAGCTGAAGAAGCTCGGCGTGTGGGACGCGCAGACGAGGGAGGCGCTGCGCGAGTCCAACGGCTCGGTGCAGGGCTTCACCTGGGTCCCGCAGGATGTCCGCGACCTCTACCGCACTGCATGGGAGATCCCGCAGCGCGGCCTGATCGACATGGCCGCCGCCCGGACCCCGTTCCTGGACCAGGCCCAGTCCCTGAACCTCTTCCTGGAGACGCCGACCATCGGCAAGCTCTCCTCGATGTACTCGTACGCCTGGAAGTCGGGCCTGAAGACGACGTACTACCTGCGCTCCCGCCCGGCGACCCGCATCGCCCGCGCGGCACAGGCGCAGGCGCAGCCGGAAAAGACCATCCCCGTACAGGCGACCCCCGACGAAGACGCCGTCGCCTGCTCCCTTGAGAACCCCGAGTCCTGCGAGGCCTGCCAGTGAGTACCCCCCAGAAGAATCTTCTCGACCCGGGCTTCGAGCTGACTCTCCGCCCCATGCGCTACCCCGACTTCTACGAGCGCTACCGGGACGCCATCAAGAACACCTGGACCGTCGAGGAGGTCGACCTCCACTCGGACGTCGCCGACCTCGCGAAGCTGTCGGCGGGCGAGCAGCACATGATCGGCCGACTGGTCGCGTTCTTCGCGACGGGCGACTCGATCGTGGCGAACAACCTGGTGCTGACGCTGTACAAGCACATCAACTCCCCGGAGGCGCGGCTGTACTTGAGCCGCCAGCTCTTCGAGGAAGCGGTCCACGTCCAGTTCTACTTGACGCTGCTGGACACCTATCTCCCCGACCCGGAGGACCGTACGGCCGCCTTCGACGCCGTGGAGAACATCCCCTCCATCCGCGAGAAGGCCGAGTTCTGCTTCAAGTGGATCAACGAGGTCGAGAAGCTGGACCGCCTGGAGACCAAGGCCGACCGCCGCCGCTTCCTGCTCAACCTCATCTGCTTCGCCGCGTGCATCGAGGGGCTCTTCTTCTACGGCGCCTTCGCGTACGTCTACTGGTTCCGCAGCCGGGGTCTGCTGCACGGCCTGGCGACCGGCACCAACTGGGTGTTCCGCGACGAGACGATGCACATGTCCTTCGCGTTCGAGGTGGTCGACACCGTCCGCAAGGAGGAGCCGGAGCTCTTCGACGACCGGCTCCAGCAGGAGGTCACGGACATGCTGCGGGAGGCTGTCGAGGCGGAGCTGCAGTTCGGGCGCGATCTGTGCGGTGAGGGTCTGCCGGGCATGAACACCGAGTCGATGCGCCAGTACCTGGAGTGCGTGGCCGACCAGCGCCTCCAGCGCCTGGGCTTCGCTCCGGTGTACGGCTCGGAGAACCCGTTCTCCTTCATGGAGCTGCAGGGCGTCCAGGAGCTGACCAACTTCTTCGAGCGCCGCCCGTCCGCCTACCAGGTCGCGGTGGAGGGCACCGTCGACCTGGATGAGGACTTCTAGTCACGGTGACCGTCCCCGGCCATGAGGGCGGGGACGGTCACCTCGACGGTTCTCACGCCGCCCGGGCGACGTCGTGCGCGGTGAGGCCGCGCCGGGTCCGGCCGGCCGGGGCCTGGGCGAACCGGTCCCCGGCCGCCCGGAGCTGCCGGTCGACGCGCAGCTCGCGGGTGTGTCCGACCAGCGCGGGGAGGGCCAGGATCAGGAGAGTTCCGAGGACGACGAGTGTGTCGGTGATTGCGTTCATGTCCTCTACTGTCGCGCCGATCGTCCGCCGGGGTCAGTGGCAGGACTGCCGTAGACCCTCGAATTACTGCCACTTCTGAGGCACACTGGTAAGCATGCTGAAGAACGTGGCCGTCGCCCTGCTCGACGGCGTGCACCCTTTCGAACTCGGCGTCGTCTGCGAGGTGTTCGGCCTCGACCGGAGCGACGAGGGCCTGCCCGTGTACGACTTCGCGGTCGTCTCGGCGGAGGGCCCGACACTCACCACCCATGTCCCCGCGTTCACGGTCTCCACCCCCTACGGCCTGGACCGCCTCGAAGAGGCCGACCTGGTCGTCGTACCGGCCGGGAACGACTACATCGGGCGCAGCTACCCGCCCGAGCTGCTCGCCGCCCTGCGCCGGGCCACGGATCGCGGCGCCCGCGTGCTCAGCGTCTGCTCCGGGGTCTTCGTGCTCGGCGCGGCGGGGCTGCTGGACGGGCGCCGCTGCGCGGCGCACTGGAAGCAGGTGGACGAGCTCGCCCGGCGCCATCCGCGGGCGATCGTCGAACCCGATGTGCTGTACGTCGACGAGGACCCCGTCATCACCTCGGCCGGCACCGCCTCCGGAATCGACGCCTGCCTGCACATCGTCCGCAAGGAGCAGGGCCCCGAGGTCGCCAACGCCATCGCACGGCGCATGGTGGTGCCGCCGCACCGCGACGGCGGCCAGGCCCAGTACGTAGAGCGGCCGCTGCCGAACACACCCTGCGACACGGTCGGTGAGGTGCTCGTCTGGATGGAGCGCAACCTCGACGAGGAGGTGACCGTCGAGCAGCTAGCGGCCCGCGCCCACATGTCCCCGCGCACCTTCGCGCGCCGCTTCCAGCAGGAGACGGGCACCACCCCCTACCGCTGGATCCTGCGCCAACGGGTGCTGCTGGCGCAGGAGTTGCTGGAGGCGTCGGACGAGACGATGGACGCGATCGCGGGCCGCACCGGCTTCGGGAACGCGGCGGCGCTGCGCCACCAGTTCGTACGGAGTCTGGGCACGACCCCGCAGGCGTACCGGCGCACGTTCAGGGGCCCGCAGGCTGCCTGAACGCGCACCGGTACGGACGCGGGGTCAGGGCCTGTCCGGCGGATCATGCCGGAGACGCGGGGCGGCCGTGACATCAGCCGCTCCGCGGCGGGCGCCGATCTGCGGCGTTGTCGTCGGTTGCCGACTCCTCCACTCTCGGCTTCGCCCTCCTCCGCCTTGCAGCTCGCCGCACCAAGCCCCGCTCACCTGCGTCCATGAGGCACCGCCGATTTCCTCCGACCTGATCCGCCGGACAGGCCCTAGCGCGGAACCCCCTTCAACCGCAGCCGGTGCGGATGCAGCGTGATGCCGATGCGGGTCGCGTCATTGGATCCGGACACCTGCTCGAAGCTCCACCTGGACGCGACCGTGGCCGTGACGAGGGTCAGCTGGGCCATCGAGAAGTGGTCGCTCGGGCACTTCCGGTTACCGACGCTGAACGGGCGCATCGCGTACTTCGGCAGGTCCTTGGACCGTTCCGGTAGCCAGCGGTCGGGGTCGAAATCGAGGTGGCGCTCGTACGACCGCGGGTCGCGCTGGATCGCGTACGGGCTGTAGACGATGTCGGCTCCGGCCGGAATGCGATAGCCACCCAGCTCGGTTTCGGTCACCGCCCGCCGCGTCAATATCCATACGGCGGGGCGCAAACGCATCGCCTCGACGACGACGTTTTTCGTGTGCGACAGCTTCCGGACGTCGCCGAATGCGACGGGCCGGCCGCCCGTGACGGATTCGACCTCCTCACTGATGCGCCGCGCCTGGTCCGGATACGCGGTGAGCACTTGCAGCAACGACATGACCGTTGACGCGATGGTTTCGCTGCCGGGGGTGAGTATCGCGACGACTTGGTCGTGGATCTCCTGTTCGTCGATGGGGCCGCCGTTGTCGTCCTTCGCTTGCAGCAATGCCGTCAGCAAATCGTCCGGCTTTTGACCAGATGTGCGGCGCTCGTCGATGATCTCGTCGACGAGTGCGTGCAAATCGGCCAATGCACGATCGAATTTGCGGTAGGCCGGAAGCGGCAGCCGATAGAGCGGCCCCGCCGGAATGACCATGCGCCGGTACATGCCGCGGAAGACGGTGGCGAGCGCGTTGCTCAGCCGCTCGGCCCGCTCGTCCATGAACCGGCCGCGCAGCAGACAGCGGGCCGCGATCCGGACGGCGACGCGGAACGACTCCGACGTGCAGTCGACCGCCCCTCCGGACTCCCAGCGCGCCGCGAAGGCACGCGCCTCCTCCTCCATGATCGGCCCGTACTCGGGGATGATGTCGAGCCGGAACGCGGGCTGGATCGTCCGCCGCTGCCGCCGGTGCAGCGGCCCGTTGGCGGTCGCGACCCCCTTCTTGCCGAGGAGCCCTTCGAGGGACTCCCACAGCGGGCCGCCGATCTCGTAGTCGGGGCTCAGCGCCACAGCCCCGGTGAGCTCGGGAGTGGTGACCGCGTACACCGTCTTCGGGCCCATCTTCAGCCGGACGACGTCGCCGTGGTCGCGGAGCTGGGCGAGGAAGCCCAGCGGGTCGCGGACCAGTTTCCAGCCGTGGCCGAGGCCGGGCACACCGCCTCCCGCGAGGGGCGGGGTGGCCGGCTCCAGCGTCTGAGGAACGTCAGTTCGTACGGACTCGACGGTCATTTCTCACCTGCCGCTTCATTGTTGACGTACGGGGGTGTGGAGCGGTCGTCCCAGCTGTCGACCATGTATCGGCCGGACTCGTGGTGGAACCAGTAGACGGAACTGAACCAGTTCCGCATATTGCCCAGGCACGCCTTCAGGGCGACGCTCGATTCCTTTCCCTGTACCGTCCCGTCCGCGAGAGCGTCCGCGAGCAGAAATGCGTCCCTTTCGGCGACCGAGAATTCACTGATGCATTCCTCGACGCGCCGCCGGACTTCCGTGACGGCCTCTTCGAGAGTCAGCCCCTCATGGTGAATTAGACTGATTCCGAGATTGTGGACATCATCGCCCGCAATTTCCTTGGGGAGCGAGCACAGATCGTTGTACCAGGCGGCGAATTCCTGGCTGAGCAGAGCCGCCTTCCGATATGCGGGGTGATTCCGCACCGAGGTGGGGAGTTCGTACCCCGCACTGGGTTCCAGAAGGTCGGTCCAGATCCAGTGCGCGAACGTCAGCCGACGGAGTTCGAGATATTCCGCGACCGTCGGGACGGTGCCGGAGGTCCGATTCCGGAACTCCCGGTCGTACGCCTCGATCACCGCGTGGAAGTGGAGCGCGAACCGCTCGTTCCACTTCGTGCCGAGGAACGAGTACAACCGCACCATGCTGTCCGCGAACGCCGCGACCAGGGGATCCTCGTGGTGCAGGTGGTTCCTCGGCGAGTCGAGGGCCGCATGCAATTGGAACCTGAGCCTCCGCCAGGCACCCGGCCTGCCGTGGATGACATCGCGGTCGTGGCGGTCGTCCCAGACGAAGAACCACGCGCTGTAGTCCGCTATCGCCTGCATGACCTCGTCGGGGGCGCCAATGTAGTAGCCCGCCATGAGGTCGGTGTAGCACAGGCCGTCGGCATATTCTTCGACCTTGCCGGGCGGCATAAGCCGCTTTTCGAGGAGCCAGGCCCGGGTGTTCTCCTGGAGCCTGGGCCAATACGGGTGGAGTTGACGGGGAAACTCGGCCTCGATCACCGGAAGAGAGAGAGCCGGTGGAACCGCGACCGCGGTTGGTGTCGATGAAGTGCTCTGTGCGAAAGCATGCACGAACAAACCCCTCTCAGCCGCCTGTTGACGTCACGCCCCTCCCGATGTGCCGGGCGTGCGCCGTTGCGTATCCCCGCACTTCCCATTCAGCACCACAACTGACCGTTCTGGGAACGGATTTGCTCCACTCACTACCCCATGATGCCGAGAATCTCCCCTTGTATGACCGAATCTGGATCACTCAATGAGCACATGGGATCGAACGTGCGACGCACATACGAACGGCGCCTGGTCAGGAGGTATCCGACCAGGCGCCGTACAAGCAGCTTCGGAGAGGTGACTCACAAGAGATCGCGAGCCACACCTGTCATTTTCTGTCTCAGTCGTTCAACGTGCCCGCTCGGTCACCGGTCACGACGTGTCGTCAGTCGTTCGCCACGATCGGGTAGCGGGGCTCGTTCTCGGCCATCTGCCGCAGCGCGTCCTTGCGCTCACGCTTGGAGAGCCGGTCGATGTACAGGTAGCCGTACAGGTGATCCGTCTCGTGCTGGAGGCAGCGCGAGAAGTAGCCGGTGCCGCGCACCTTGATGGGGTTGCCCTTCTCGTCCTGCCCCGTGACCTCGGCGTAGTCGGGGCGGGCGAGCGGCGCGTACGCGGTCGGTACGGAGAGGCAGCCCTCGTTGCTGTCGTCCAGGCGGCGCTGCTCGGCGGGCAGCTCGACGAGCACGGGGTTGCAGACCACGCCGGTGTGCCGCTTGCCGTCGTCGTCGGGGCAGTCGTACACGAAGACCTTCAGGTCGACGCCGATCTGGTTGGCGGCCAGGCCCACGCCCTCGGCGGTGTGCTGGCTGGCGAACATGTCGGCGACCAGCTGCGCCAGTTCGTCGCCGAAGTCGGTGACGTCCTTGCACTCCTTGTGCAGCACCGGATTCCCGACGACGGTGATCGGCCGCGAGGTACCGCGCTCGCGATAGGCGGCCTCGCGCTCCTCGCAGTCCTCGATGTCGATGACGAAGCCCTCGTCGTCCACGGGGAGCACGCCCACGTGCTGCTGATCGGTGTCCTGCTGCGCCATGACGGACGTACGCCTTCCTAGAAAAACGGGGGGTGTGATGCGAATACAGGGTACGGGGACGCGCCCTTTAGGGGCGCGGGGCTGTGTCTAACATGCGGCTCCGCCGCGTGGGCGCGACCAGCCACGACGGCTCCGCAGCGGCCCACGCACCTAGCAAACCTCTTCGAGATCCCGCCAGTCCCTGGAGTCGGGGCTGTCCGCAACCCACCCGTCCAGCAACCCCCTCACCAGCGAAGCCGGCGCGGCAAGGCCGCATTCGCGCTCGGGCACCCACAGCTGCCCGTCGGTGCGGTGACCCAGCGGCCCCGGGTGACCCGGTTCACTGTGATCGTGGGGATCAAGATGCTCCCCGTCGCCCTCGTCCGAAGGCATCCGCGACTCGGAACACATCCGGCACAGCAGCCGTACGGACGACGACCAGTCCTCCGCGGCGAACCCGGCGTCGGCGGCGAGCTGCTCAAGCGCGTCCCGGTCGTCCTCGGTGGCCGCTTCGAGCAGGACCACCCAGGTGGGGACGGGCGACGGCGCCCACAGCTCGATCTCGTCGAACACGGGGTAGGCGTGCCCGGCGGCGGTGGTCCGCTCCCCGTGCGGCACCCCGTCGTGCAGTACGACCTCGCCCCAGCGCCGCCCCGAGGACGGCAGCGGAATGGACAGCACCTCGATGCGGGCGGGGTCGAGCCGCCGCCCCCACACGACCTCGGCCTCGCCTTCCGGAGACAGCCGTACGGCCGCACTGCCGAGGTCCATGCCCACCGGTTCCCCGGAGACGGCGGCGCCGCCGGGGACCCGCAGCCCGTACGCCTGCCAGGAACGGCGGGCCAGCGGCCAGTCCTGGAGGGCGGTGGCGGCGATCCCGACGTTCCACCAGTCAGGTGCTCCGGTCTCCCGGTCGAGGAGGGCCACGGCCCTGAGCCCGGCCGCCCGCGCCTGCTCCCAGTCGTGCCGGAACTTGTGCAGCAGCGCCAGGTTGAACCAGGACTCGGACAGCCACGGCTCCAGGTCCGCGGCGCGCGTCAGCAACGCGCCCGCGTCCTCGTACCGTCCGTCGCCGATCAGCGTGAACGCACGGTCGGTGGCCTGCCGCCATGAGGCGGAGGGCCGGTGTCGTCCCTTGCCGAAGATCCTCACGATTCCCGCCTGCCAGTTCCTTGCGATTCCCGCCTGCCGGTCCCTTGAAAAGTTCCCTGAAGAGTCCTTGGAGGACAACGCGGCCCTGGGCCTGCCCATGCCCCCGAACACCCTCTTCCTCGCATCCAACCACGTACCGTCGGACGGCCGCTCATTACCCATGGGTTACCCAGCCTGGGGCAGGCTAAGGCCGCCCCGCAACAGCACCCTGGCCAGCGACTCCACGACCTCGGGCTGATAGTCGCGGGCCGTCCCCAGGCGCAGCTTCTCCAATGCCGTCAGCGGCCCTCCCGGGCCTGCTTCCCTGGCCATCTCCTCGTACGCGTTCACGGCCCGCACAATCCGTGCGGTGACCGGCTGCTCCCGGTACGGATCCGCCTGCCGCTCCACCACCACCGCCACCTCCGCGTCGACCCCGGTCTGGCGTACGACGGCGCCCCCGAGGAGGGCTATCCGCCGCTGTTCGTCCGCCGGGAGTACGGCGGTGGCCCCGGCCGGCACCGGGTCGAGAAGGCTGAGTTGTCCGATGTCGTGCATCAGCGCCGCGTACTCCAACACGGTCAGATCGGGCTCCGAAAGGCCCAGCTCCCGACCGACGGCCTGGCTGAGCGCGGCCACGCGCCGGGCATGTCCGGCAGGCGTGTATCCCGCTATCTCGGTCGCCCGGGCCAGCGAGGCGATGGTCTGCCGATAGGTCACACGCACGGCGGCATACCGCCGGAAGGACAACTGCGTGAGCAGCAACGGCAGCGAGAACACGGGCAGCGCCCAGAGCCCGACCACCGCGACGGCCAGCGCCATCACGGCCCCCGTCGCACACACGGCCGACCCGATGCCCAGCGTGGCCCGCAGCTCGTCCCGCAGCAGCGGCCCGAACGGCCACCGCGTCCGCGAGTGCGCCATCGCCGCCGCGAGCACGGCATCGCACAGCGCGGTGAGCACCAGCAGCGCGACCAGCAACAGGGCGTACGCGGGACCGCCCCACTGCAGGAACTCCCCCTGGTTGTACAGGGGTTGGAAACACACGGCGGCGAACCCGACCGTCAGCACCCGCCGGGTGAGGTGATCGACGGTCGGCCCACGCCCCCTGGCCACATGCGGCACACACCCCAGCAGCCCGGCCGCCGCAACCACCGCGACCACCTGAAACGCCCCGTGGTGCGTCGCCTGCCCCGCGTTCTCCCCGAGCAGCGCGTACGACAGTGCCCCCGCGGCCCCGAGCGGAGCGGACTCCCGCTCCTCGGCCCCGCTCCAGCGGGTGAGCTCGCCCACCGCTATGAGGAGGCCGAAGGCGAGGGCGATACGGCGGTCTTCGAGGCCGGTCCAGAGGGTGACGGCAACGGAGACGAGGGCGAGGAGGAGTGCGAGGGCACGGACGAGGGTGAGGGCGAGTGGGGGGCGAGGGACACTCACGGGCCCCTCCTGCCGGCGTTTGTCGGGTGCCCTTCCAGCCGACTGGAAACGGGTGGCGGAGCGGGCGGGCGAACACCGCCGCGAAGCGGCGTGTTGCTGTCAGCAGTGACGGCGGGATGCCACCCGTACCGAGCCAGCGCAAGCGCCAACGCCCCCACCATCCCCGGATCGAACTGCGCCCCCGAGCACCGCTCGAGTTCCTCAAGCGCCGCCGGCACCGGCCGGGCCCGCCGATAGGACCGCGTGGACGTCATCGCGTCGAAGGCGTCCGCGACGGCCACCACCCGGGCGAACTCCGGAATCTGCGCCCCCACCAGCCCGTACGGATACCCGCTCCCGTCCAGCCGCTCATGGTGATGCAGGATCGCCGACCGGGCCTCCCCCAGAAACCCGATGCCCCGCACCATCTCGTGCCCGTACTCGGGGTGCAGTTCGATGACCCGCCGCTCCTCGGGAGTCAACGGCCCGTCCTTCCGCAACAGCCGCGTGGGAACCCCCAACTTCCCCACGTCGTGCAGGATCCCGGCGAACCGCAGCACCTCGACACGCTCGTCGTCCATGCCGAGTTCACGCGCGATCATCATCGACGCCTGCCCGACGCGCTCACTGTGCCCGCGCGTGTAGCCGTCCTTGATGTCGACGGCCTGGACGAGCGCGCGGATGGTGGCCTGGTGGGCGGCCCGCTCGCGGTGGTACTGGGCGAACACCCAGCAGGAGACGTACATCGGCAACAGCACGAGCAGCGCGGCGACCGGCCCGTACGGACTGCGCCACAGCACCGCCATCATCAGCCCGGCGAGCCCGTGCACGGCGACGGGCGCGAGCGAACGCGGAAAAAGCCCGCGCCAGGCGCCGCGCACCGGCACCCGTTCGGCCAGCGCGAGAATCCCGCCGTCGAGGACGCTCTGCACGAGGCAGAAGGTCAGTACCGCGGCCCCGGCGGGCACGAGCGCGTACGGAAAGTCGGGCGCGACCACGGCGTCCCGGCCGCCGAGCGCCCAGTGCACCCGGGAGGCCGCCCAGACCGCGAGGGCGAGCTGCGCCGCCCGCCAGATCCGCCGCAGCCACCGCGGCCGCTGCTCGACCCGGGCGAGCAGCGCCCCCGGCAGCGCGACGAGCGCGGCGGCCGGGGGCGGCAGCAGAAAAGCCCCGGCAAGGAGCACGGGGAGGAAGGTGCCCATCCCTCTGGGGGCCCCGAGGCCGGGGACACCCGCAGCCCTGGGACCACGCGGGAGGGTGATCCGCTCGCACCCGGCGTACAGCACGGCGAGCAGGGCGACGATCCACCACGGGACCCGGACGGTCGGCAGCGGGGCGAGACAGCCCAGGGCTCCGAGTACGACACAGGCCACGTAGACACGGGCCCACGCCGGCACCGACCCCATCTCCGCTTCCCCTCCCCGACTCCAGGATTCCGGAGCCTAGGACGGCGGGAACGGTACGGGGACACCAACGGCCGAATCCGTGGGCTCAGAGCCCACGGATTAGCACGTTCGGGTGATAACCGGACGATCCTGCGGGAGTACCGGACCCGGTTGAGAACCGGGTTCAGGACTCCTGCGGAGTCGCTGCCACGTCGTGCTCGGGCACGACCTGACCGGAACGGATCAGATCGATGCGCCCCATGACCTTGGCGCGCAGATCGGTCGGCACATCGTCCTGACCGCAGCACCGCTTGACCAGCTTCTTCACGGCCTGCTCGAGCCCGTACTTCTCCAGGCACGGCGAGCACTCCTCGAAGTGCACTTCGAACTTGGTGCAGTCCGCGTCCGGCATCTCGTGGTCGAGGAACTCGTAAAGATGGTCGAGTACCTCACTGCAGTCCGTCTCGTGCGGCTCTCCGCAGCTCATGAGCCCGAGCCTTTCGCTTCGTTCGACTCTCCGGCACCGGCCGGAACCAGCCCGCGGTCACGCGCGTAGTCCTCGAGCATGCCGCGCAGTTGGCGACGGCCCCGGTGCAGCCGGGACATCACCGTGCCGATGGGTGTCCCCATGATGTCCGCGATCTCCTTGTACGCAAAGCCCTCTACGTCCGCGAGATAGACGGCGATCCGGAATTCCTCGGGGATCGCCTGCAGCGCCGACTTGACGTCCGAGTCGGGCAGGTGATCAAGCGCCTGCGACTCGGCGGAGCGCAGACCGGTCGACATGTGCGACTCGGCGCGCGCCAGCTGCCAGTCCTCGATCTCCTCGGCCGCACTGCGCTGGGGCTCGCGCTGCTTCTTGCGGTACGAGTTGATGAAGGTGTTCGTGAGGATGCGGTAGAGCCATGCCTTGAGGTTGGTGCCCTCACGGAACTGGTGGAAGGACGCGTACGCCTTCGCGTACGTCTCCTGCACCAGGTCCTCGGCGTCGGCCGGATTGCGCGTCATGCGCAGCGCGGCCGAATACATCTGGTCGAGGAATTCGAGCGCGTCCCGCTCGAAGCGCAGGCTGCGCTCGGCGGACGACTCCGTGCTCGTGCCCTGGCCCTCGGGCTGCTCCGCCTGGCCGTGTTCGGTCCCTGCGTCGGTCCCAGTGACCGGACCCACCTCCTCCAGCGACGTAGCGAGACCGAGACCGGTCCCACTGGAATCGGAGGATAGACGAACATCGACACCCGCCGCCGCCCGAATAGGCGCGTTCTTACCCGCGTGCAGCACCGTCCAGTCCAGGTCAGCGCTGCTACTGCGGCTCGGGCAGATGGTCGAACCCATGCGGCGGACTTCCTCTCGTGCTAACGGTCCAGCACACGCTCCGTGCTGTCTGTACTCGCACAACAGAGGTCCGCCGCTCAACATTCCCGGGCGTTACCCGAGTGACGAGGTCCACTTCACGACACCGTCAGTGACGATCTTCAGAGCCTCGTCCTGTCCGAGCGACGCCCGTTTCGGAACGGCGAAACCATGATCGCCGTACGGCACCTCGATGATCTCGTACGACCCCTCGGGGAACTCCTCGGGCTTCCCGAACGGATCATTTCCGCCCTGTACGACGAGGGTGGGCACCCCGGACCCGAGCAACTCGTCGGCACGCGACTTCTCGGGCCGCCCCGGCGGATGCAGCGGGAAACTGAGCGCGAGCACGGCAGCGGCTCCGAGCTCCACGGCCGTACGACAGGCCACACGAGCCCCGGCACTACGCCCGCCGGCAACCACCGGAAGCCCGCCCGCGGCGACCACGGGCCACACCCCCCGCCACCCCACATCAAGCGTCTTCGGCGCGGGAGCCACCTTCTTCCCAGCCACCCGCCAAGGCTGCTCGACAAGCGCAACACTCACTCCATGCGCGGGCAACACCAGCGCCAGGGCCTGAAGATCGCGCGCCTCGATGCCCCCACCGGCCCCATGACTGAGGGCAAGAACAAGCCGCGCGCCAGAGGCGTGATACCAGGTGACACGGGCCGCACCGACATCGGTCTCAATAATCTCGATCACGCCACAAGAGTCTGCCTTCTTACTCTCCCAGCTGCGGGCATGCGTGCCGCTACAACCGCCCTCGCTGTGGGCATGCGTGCCGCTAGGGGCGGCACGGGTGGGCACAGCGGCACCCCGCAAGCGCCGGGCTGCGCACCCACCCCGACCCCAGCCCCCACCCCGGGCACCGGTCAGAACAGGGTCCCTTCCTCCGGCCCCTCCAGCTCCTTGAGCAACTCGGGCCCGTTGTTCCGCACATTGCTCACAGCAGTGGAAACGGGATACGCCCGCATCAACCCCGCCGGAGGCGGAGCAAGCAGAGACCGCAAGTCCTCAACATCGGTCCGAGCAGGATCCAGCCACGCATCCCACCGATCCGGCGTAAGCATCAAAGGCATCCGGGGATGAATGTCGGCCAAAGCATGCGGCCCATCACCGGGGGCAACCGCAAGCGGCGTGGTCTCCGCCTCCGTCGTAATGACGGAACAAGTAACCCACCAGGCCAGCGGATGCTCATCGGGAAGCGTCCGATCCCGCCAGAACTCGTACAGCCCGGCCATGGCGAAGACCGACCCGTCGGCAGGCGTCACGAAGTACGGCTGCTTACGCCCCCGCTTCTTCTTCCCCTCAACCTCAAGATCCCGCTCACCGGCCCCGGTGACCCACTCGTAGTAGCCGTCGGCGGGAATGATGCACCGCCGCGCGGCGAAGGCCCGCCGGTACGAGGGCTTCTCGTGCACGGTCTCGGCACGAGCGTTGATCATCCGAGCGCCGCCCTCGGGCGTCTTGGCCCAGGACGGAACGAGCCCCCACTTGAGCGTGCGCAGCTGGCGAACCGGCCGGGGATCGGCGGCGTCCTTAACGGGACGGTCGAGAACCGCGTAGACCTCTTTGGTCGGGGCGACGTTGAAATCGGGGGCCAGAGCCTCCTCGGGCTCCCACTTCTCGACTTCAAAGATTCCTGCGAGATCCTCGGGTCCACGACTCGCTGCATACCGTCCGCACATACGTGCCACACTGCCAGATTCCACGACACCAGAGGGAGCCACCGCCGACAATGGACAGCACCGCAGCCACCTCGCTGTCAGGTCTCTGGGACGAGGTCTTCGGAAGCCAGCCGGACCCCGACCTGTGGGTGGTGATCGCCACCCTCGTCGCGGCCCTCGCCGTGACCGTCCCGCACGGCGTCTGGCGGCTCTCCCGCAACGCCATCACCATCGCGCACGAGGGCGGCCACGGCCTGGTCGCGCTGCTCACCGGGCGCAGCCTCAGCGGCATACGACTGCACTCCGACACCAGCGGCCTCACCGTGAGCCGCGGCAAACCGACCGGCCTCGGCATGATCCTCACCGCCGCCTCGGGCTACACCGCTCCCCCGCTGCTCGGCCTCGGCGGCGCCGCTCTGCTCGCCGCGGGCCACATCACCGCGCTGCTGTGGCTGGCCACGGCCCTCCTCGTGGCGATGCTGGTGATGATCCGCAACGCGTACGGCGCGCTCACGGTGCTCCTCACCGGCGGCACCTTCGTGCTGGTGTCCTGGCTCGCCGGCCCCCAGGTCCAGGCGGCGTTCGCCTACGCGGTGGTGTGGTTCCTGCTGGTCGGCGGGGTCCGCCCGGCCTTCGAACTCCAGGCCAAGCGAAGCCGCGGCGGCGCGGGCGACTCGGACGCCGACCAGTTGTCCCGCCTGACCCACGTCCCCGCCGGACTGTGGCTGTTCCTGTTCCACGCGGTGTCCCTGTGCTCCTTGATAGGCGGGGGCCGCTGGCTCCTGGAGGTGTGACGCCCGGGAACTCGGTGGACGGCATTCAGCGGCGCGGGGCCGTTCCCCGGCCAAACCCGGCAGGGCGAACCGCCACTAAAGTGGGGCTCATGACCGTTAACCCCGCCCACACCGCCCTCTGGCCCGCCCCGCACGCAAGCGGAGCCGTCGACGCGACGGTCCACGTACCGGGGTCCAAGTCGGTCACCAACCGGGCGCTGGTCCTCGCGGCCCTCGCCTCGGAGCCGGGCTGGCTGCGCCGCCCGCTCCGCTCCCGCGACACGCTGCTGATGGCGGGCGCGCTGCGCGCGATGGGCGTGGGCATCGAGGAGACGGTGTCGTCCAGCTCCACGGTCGCCGCCGGCCCGGACGCCTCCGGCGAGGCCTGGCGCGTCATCCCCTCGGGCCTGCACGGCCCGGCCACGGTCGACGTAGGCAACGCGGGCACGGTGATGCGCTTCCTTCCCCCAGTCGCCGCACTCGCCGACGGCCCCATCCGCTTCGACGGCGACCCGCGTTCGTACGAGCGCCCGCTGAACGGTGTGATCGACGCGCTGCGCCTGCTCGGCGCCCGCATCGACGACGACGGCCGCGGCGCGCTGCCCCTCACCGTGCACGGCGGCGGCGCCCTGGACGGCGGCCCGGTGGCGATCGACGCGTCCTCGTCCTCCCAGTTCGTCTCGGCACTCCTCCTCTCCGGCCCGCGCTTCAACCAGGGGGTGGAGGTCCGCCACACCGGCTCCTCCCTCCCCTCACTCCCCCACATCCGTATGACGGTCGACATGCTGCGCGCGGTCGGCGCCCAGGTGGACACCCCGGAGTCGGGCGGCGAGCCCAACGTCTGGCGGGTCACGCCGGGCGCCCTGCTCGGCCGCGACCTGACCGTCGAGCCGGACCTGTCCAACGCTCAGCCGTTCCTGGCGGCGGCCCTGGTGACCGGCGGCAAGGTCGTCATCCCGGACTGGCCGTCCCGCACCACCCAGCCCGGTGACCAGCTGCGTGCGATCTTCACCGAAATGGGCGGTTCCTGCGAACTGACCGAGGCGGGCCTGGAGTTCACCGGCTCGGGCTCGGTCCACGGCATCGACGTGGACCTGAGCGAGGTCGGCGAGCTGACCCCCGGCATCGCGGCGATCGCGGCCCTCGCCGACTCCCCCTCCACCCTCCGCGGCGTGTCCCACCTCCGCCTGCACGAGACGGACCGGCTGGCCGCGCTCACCAAGGAGATCAACGAACTCGGCGGCGACGTCACCGAGACCGCCGACGGACTGCACATCCGCCCGCGCAGGCTGCACGGCGGCATCTTCCACACGTACGACGACCACCGCATGGCGACGGCCGGCGCGATCATCGGCCTGGCGGTGGAGGGCGTACAGATCGAGAACGTGGCGACGACGGCGAAAACCCTCCCGGACTTCCCCGATCTGTGGACCGGAATGCTCGGGAACTGACGGGCGGATCACGATCATGCGCCGTTACGGCAAGAACCCCGACGAGGACGACATCCGCACCCGCCCAAACCGCAAGGGCAACCGTCCGCGTACGAACATCCGCCCCAAGCACGAGGACGCCGCGGAGGGCATGGTCCTCACCGTCGACCGGGGAAGGCTCACCTGCCTCGTAGAGGACCGTGTCGTGATGGCCGTGAAGGCCCGCGAACTGGGCCGCAAGGCGGCGGTGGTCGGCGACCGCGTCGCCATCATCGGCGACCTGTCCGGAGCCAAGGACACCCTCGCCCGCATCGTCCGCATCGAGCCGCGCACCTCGGTCCTGCGCCGCACGGCGGACGACGACGACCCGTACGAGCGCGTGGTCGTCGCCAACGCCGACCAGCTCGCCATCGTCACGGCCCTCGCCGACCCCGAGCCACGCCCGCGCCTGATCGACCGCTGCCTGGTGGCGGCGTACGACGGCGGCCTTGAACCCCTCCTGGTCCTGACGAAGTCGGACCTCGCCCCGCCGGACAAACTCCTGGAGCTGTACGGCGACTTGGACATCCCATACGTCGTCACGACCCGCGAGGAGTTCGAGGACGGCCACGCGGTGGACCGCGTTCGCGAGCAACTCAACAACAAAATCACGGCCTTCATCGGCCACTCCGGCGTAGGCAAGACGACCCTGGTCAACGCGCTGGTCGCACGGGACAGGCGACGAACCACGGGCCATGTCAACGCCGTGACAGGCCGCGGCCGCCACACCACCACCTCGGCACGCGCGATCCCACTGCCCGAAGCCGCAGGCTGGGTCATCGACACCCCAGGCCTCCGCTCCTTCGGCCTGCACCACGTGGACCCGTCCCGCGTCATCAAGGCCTTCCCCGACCTCGAACCCGGCACCGAGGGCTGCCCACGCGCCTGCAGTCACGACGAGCCGGACTGCGCACTGGACCAGTGGGTGGCCGACGGCCACGCGGACCCCGCCCGCCTCTACTCGCTGCGCCGGCTGCTGTCGACGAGGGAGCGCCACGAGGGCGACTGACACCGGTTGTTCCCCCTACGACCTCCGCGTTGTTTGCGCCCGTACCGCGCCGGTAAATGCATAATCGCACCGAGTGACCCCGGAAAGCCTTTGACCTGAACCACACACCAGACCAAGCAGTCGACGTTCGGACGCGGGAGGACACGCCATGGCATGGCTGCTGGTCGTTGTGGCAGGACTGCTCGAAACCGGCTTCGCCGTCTGCCTGAAGCTCTCACACGGCTTCACCAGACTCTGGCCCACGGTGGCGTTCTGCATCTTCGCCCTGGGCAGCTTCGGCCTGCTGACCCTCTCCCTCAAGAAGCTCGACGTCGGCCCCGCCTACGCGGTGTGGACCGGCATCGGCGCGGCGGGCACCGCGATCTACGGCATGATCTTCCTCGGCGACCTGGTCTCAACCCTGAAGATCATCTCGATCAGCTTCGTGATCGCCGGAGTGATCGGCCTGCAACTGTCGGGCTCCAGCCACTAGCCCACAGAGCAGCCCCCTTCAGAACACTTCCCGAGGAACTCCTGAGCCGCGATACGGCGAGAACAGCGCGGCCTTCACCAAATCAGTGACCCCACCCTCCCCCGGCGGCGCGGCCACGCACGACAGTGCGAGCCGGACCACGAGTTCGCAGGTACGGGCGAGCTCGGCGGTCTCCGCCTTCGAGGTGGACATCGAGACGACGGCCCGGTCACGGACCAGCGCCACGAAGTCGGCGGGCGAGGGCAGCGGCCCATCCGCCCGCCGCTGCGCGGGCACAGCCGACGACGAGGGCACCGCCGAGAGCGTCGGCGAGGGCAGCCGCTCACTCCAGCACCCGGTGAGCATCGCCCGCACAAGTACGTTGCTCCGCGCCGCCGAAGCGGTCCACTCGGCAGTGGCGACCAACCGCTCACGAGCGTCCGCATGAGCGCCCAACGCCCGCTCGACCCCCGCGAGATAGGCATCCGCCTCCCGCCGTACGAGGGCACGCGCGAGCCCGTCCTTACTCCCGAACTCGTTGTAGAGCGTCTGCCGCGACACCCCGGCCACGGCGGCCACATCGACCATCCGCACCGCCGACCAAGCACGACGCGCGAGCGCCGTATAGGCAGCATCCAAAAGGGATTCCCGAGCTGCAGGCATCATCGCCTCCCTGAGCCGATCCGCTCCGCAGCTCAGATTTGACGCGCACAGGTTCACTGTCAAGGGTTCGCGACGGCACCAAGGGGCGCACGCCCCCACCACACACAACCCAGACGGCCACCCACCCGCACGCACAGCACGCCAAAGGCGAAGGCGAAGACGTGTGTACGCCAAAGGCGAAGACGAAGACGTGTGTACGCCAAAGGCGAAGGCGCGAGGCCACGCCGAAGGCGAAGGCATGGAAGTACCCCGAAGGCGAAGGCATGGGAGCACGCCGAAGGCGAAGGCGCGGGGACCGGCCAAAGACGAAGGCGTGGGGGCAGGCCGAAGACGAAGGCGTGGGGGCAGGCCGAAGACAAGCCCCTACGCACCCGCACCCGCGAGATCACCGAAGGGGACGTGCCGGAACGTCCGCCCGCAGCGGCTGGCGCGTCAACACCGCCCGCTTCCTGACCAACCGATTCCGCGCCAGACCGAGGACGGATGCTCCGGCACGGCCCCGACTCACCCCCGGCGGAAGGCGAACACCACAGCCCACCCCAGCCCACACGCCGACCCCCACGAAGATCTCCCGGGCCGTGTAGCCCTCCCCGGAACGGGCAGATACGGTTCGCTCATGCCCGACTATCACGATGACCTGCGTCTCGCCCACGTCCTGGCGGACGCCGCCGACGCCGCGACGATGGCCCGGTTCAAGGCACTCGACCTCAAGGTCGAGACCAAGCCGGACATGACCCCGGTGAGCGAAGCGGACAAGGCCGCCGAGGAACTCATCCGCGGCCAGCTCCAACGGGCAAGGCCGCGCGACGCGATCCTCGGCGAGGAGTACGGCATCGAGGGCACGGGCCCCCGCCGCTGGGTCATCGACCCGATCGACGGCACCAAGAACTACGTACGCGGCGTGCCCGTCTGGGCCACCCTCATCTCCCTGATGGAGGCGGCCGAGGGCGGCTACCAGCCGGTCGTCGGCGTGGTCTCCGCCCCCGCGCTGGGCCGCCGCTGGTGGGCCGCGAAGGGCCACGGCGCGTTCACGGGCCGCAGCCTCACCTCGGCGTCCCCGCTCCGGGTCTCCCAGGTCTCGCACATGTCGGACGCCTCCTTCGCGTACTCGTCCCTCACCGGCTGGGAGGACCAGGGCCGCCTGGACGGCTTCCTCGACCTCACGAAGGTCGTCTGGCGCACCCGCGGCTACGGCGACTTCTGGCCGTACATGATGGTCGCCGAGGGCTCGGTCGACATCTGCGCCGAACCCGAGCTGTCGCTCTGGGACATGGCGGCGAACGCGATCATCGTGACCGAGGCGGGCGGCGAGTTCACCGGCCTCGACGGCCGCCCCGGCCCGCACAGCGGCAACGCGGCCGCGTCGAACGGCATCCTCCACGACGAACTGCTGGGATACCTGAACCAGCGGTACTGAAGCGAGACTCCTGAGTAACCCCGAGGCGCCCCGAACTCGCCGCACGCGCCCCCTTGTTGACCCTCCTTTTACCTGCGACTCTGAGAGTCCCCCCACTTGTGAATTTGTGAATCACTTCTCTTGACGCCTCGCCGAGGCCCCGGCACCGCCCGGGACCAGGCATCGCACCAGGTCAAGCGATTCACCAAGGAGGTGGCTCCAGCCCATGCTCGTCCGCGACGCCATGAGCACGGTGGTCCTCACCATCGGCCCGGCACACACCCTCCGCCAGGCGGCCCGCCTGATGTCCGCGCGCCGCATCGGCGCGGCCGTCGTCCTCGACGAGGACGCCAGCGGACTAGGAATCCTCACTGAGCGCGACATCCTCAACTCGGTGGCCCTCGGCCAGAACCCGGACACCGAGACCGCAGGCAGCCACACCACCACCGACGTCGTCTTCGCCGCCCCCGCCTGGACCTTGGAGGAAGCCGCGACAGCCATGTCGCACGGCGGCTTCCGCCACCTGATCGTGCTCGACGGAACAGGCCCCGTAGGCATCGTCTCGGTCCGCGACATCATCCGCTGCTGGGCACCGGCCCACCGCCGCGCACCGGCGCAGGTCTGACCCCTCCCCACGCCCACACGAACGGGCCGGGCCCCTGATGACTCAGGAGACCCGGCCCGCCCTCAACGACAAGCGTTCCAGTGCTGGTTGTCAGCCGCGCAGGGCCTGGACCGCGACTGCCAGCCGCTTGCCGAAGTCACCATCCGCGTGGCGGAAGTTGTCGATCGCACGCTCGGCGATGTCGTCACGGGAGACCTTGGCGATGAAGCCCGCCAGGTTCTCGATCAGACGGACCTTCTCCTCCTCGGAGAACAGCCGGTACAGATTCCCCGCCTGCACGAAGTCGTCGTCCTCGGAGTGAACCGGCGCCCCATGGTTGCCGGTTCCACCGGAGACCGGGGTGGACACCCACAGCGGCCGGTCGGTCTGGACGGGACCACCGAACGAGTTGGGCTCATAGTTCTTCGCACCCTTGTGGCGCCCGTCGTACAGGAACCCGTCCCGCGAGTTGGTGCGCGCCTCGGTCGCATGCGGACGGTTCACCGGCAGGTGGTCGGCATTGATGCCGACGCGATAGCGGTGGGCGTCACCGTAGGCGAACAGCCGCCCCTGAAGCATCTTGTCGGGCGAGGGACCGATACCCGGCACGAAGTGAGCCGGAGAGAAGATGCTCTGCTCGACCTCGGCGAAGATGTTCTCCGGGTTGCGGTTGAGCTCGAGCTTGCCGATCTCGACCGGCGGATAGTCCTCGTGCGGCCACACCTTGGTGAGGTCGAACGGATTGAATCGGTACGTCGCTGCCTCGGCCGCCGGCATGATCTGCACCTGCACGGTCCAGGACGGGAACTCACCCCGCTCGATCGACTCACGCAGGTCGCGCTGGTGCGAGTCGGGGTCCTCACCTGCGAGCTTCGCGGCCTCTTCCGAGGTGAGGTTCTTGATGCCCTGGTCGGTCTTGAAGTGGTACTTGACCCAGAAGACCTCACCGGCCTCGTTGTTCCACTGGTACGTGTGGGAGCCGTACCCGTTCATGTGGCGCAGCGACGCCGGGATACCGCGGTCACCGAAGAGCCAGGTCACCTGGTGCGTGGACTCGGGCGAAAGCCCCCAGAAGTCCCACACGTTGTCGGCTTCCTGCGATCCGGTGTACGGGTCGCGCTTCTGCGTGTGGATGAAGTCGGGGAACTTGATGGCGTCCTTGATGAAGAACACCGGGGTGTTGTTGCCGACGAGGTCGTAGTTGCCCTCTTCGGTGTAGAACTTCAGCGCGAAGCCGCGGGGGTCACGGACCGCGTCCGCGGAACCGAGGTTGCCGGCCACGGTCGAGAACCGCAGGAAGGTCTCGGTCTGCTTGCCGACCTCGGAGAGGAACTTCGCGCGGGTCCACTGCGAGACGTCACGGGTCAGCGTGAAGGTGCCGTACGCGCCGGCGCCCCGCGCATGCACGATGCGCTCCGGGATGCGCTCACGGTTGAAGTGCGCGAGCTTCTCGAGCAGCGCCTGGTCCTGGACGAGGACGGGCCCGCCGACGCCCGCGGTCTCGCTGTTCTGATTGTCGGCCACCGGCGCACCGGCCTCCGTCGTAAGCGGTCCCTGCGTCACGTGCGCCTCCTGCGTCATTCCTGCAAGTTCTGTCCCCTGGCCAATGCCGGTCCCGATCCTACATTGGACTTAGTCCAAGTCAAGCAGCGCTCCAAAGTCACACCTGTTCGGGATCTGTTCCTCTTACTGTTAGGCTGGTTCGTATGAGCGACCTGCTGGAACGACTGCGCGGACGCGGATGGCGGATGACCGCGCAGCGGCGCGTAGTGGCCGAGGTCCTCGACGGCGACCACGTCCATCTGACGGCCGACGAGGTGCACGCACGCGCCGTCGTCAAACTCCCCGAGATCTCCCGGGCGACCGTCTACAACACCCTGGGCGAGCTGGTCTCACTCGGCGAGGTACTGGAAGTCGCAACCGACAAGCGCGCCAAGCGGTACGACCCGAACGCGCACCATCCGCACCACCACCTGGTCTGCGCCCAGTGCGGCACGATCCGCGACGTCCACCCGGGCGGCAACCCGCTCACCGACCTCCCCGACTCGGAGCGCTTCGGCTTCACGGTCTCGGACGTCGAGGTGACCTACAGGGGCGTCTGCCCGAACTGCGCGGCGGCCTGACCGCCTCTCGCGCCTCACCCGAAGGCAAACACACCGAAGGCCCGGAACTATTGGTTCCGGGCCTTCGGTCTTCAGTAGCGGGGACAGGATTTGAACCTGCGACCTCTGGGTTATGAGCCCAGCGAGCTACCGAGCTGCTCCACCCCGCGCCGTTGAACTGAACAGTACGTCACCCCTGTGGACCAGCGCAAATCCGTTTTAGCCGGTCCGGCACCATCAGCCCGTCCGGCGTTTGAGGACGAGCCCTTCGGGCGATCGGGGGCCTGGGGGCGGAGCCCCCAGAGACGGGAAGGGCAGGGGCGGAGGGGGCGAATACCCCGGCGCCCGCGCCGCCGTACGCCAACGCCTCAGCGCAGTGCAACGTCACGCCGACAGTTCCTCCCGCAACGCATCCCGCAACCGAGCCGCCCGCTCGGAAACCTCAGCGGGCCCAAGAGAGACGGCACGGTCGGCCCACCGCTGCCCCTCCGCAAGCTCCCCTCCGCGCGCATACACGAGCGCGAGCCGAAGCGCCGCCCGCCCATGCCCCGCATCAGCCGCCCGAGCCCACCACACGGCAGCCTCCGGCTCACTCCCCTCCCGGGCGAGCAGCAGCCCAAGATTGAACGCCCCGTTCCGCGACCCGGCCTCCGCCGCCTCGCGGTACCACCGAGCCGCCTCCACCACATCGCCCCGCGCGGCGGCCAGCATCCCGACCCGCACCTGCGCCCTCCGGTGCCCCTGGGACGCCGCCCGCTCGTACCACTCCTCGCACTCGCTCTTCTCCTGCGTGGGCTCCCCCAGCTCATGCGCGGGCGCCGGCGGCCGACGCGCGTCGAGCACGGCGGCAAGCCGGTACGCCGCCTCGGCGCTGCCGCCCCCCGCCGCGGACCGCAGATGCCGCTCGGCATCCCGCTCGTCCCCGTCCCGCAACCGCGCGATGGCCACCTGAAGCGCCGCCTCGGTGTGCCCGGCGGCCGCGGCACGCTCGTACCACCGCAGCGCCGCCGCGTCGTCGTCCTCGGTGGCCCGCCCGGCGTGCAGGATCCCGAGATTGAACGCGGCGTCCACGCTCCCGGCCTCCGCCGCCTTGGAGAACCACGGCTGGGCCCCGGCCGCGTCGCCGACCTGCAGCAGCAGGATGGCGAGCGCGTTCGCCGCCTCGCGATGACCGGCGTACGCGGCACGCCGGTACCACTGCTCGGCCTGCGCGGTCCGCCCCTGCTCGGCGCAGAGCAGCCCGAGGTTGTACGCCCCGTTCACATCACCGGCGTCCATCGCGGCCCGGTACCACCGCTCGGCGGTCTGCGTCTCGCCGCGCTCGGCGTGCAGCGCACCCAGGGCGTTGGCCGCGTTCCCGTCGCCGTCCTGGGCAGCCCTCAACCACCACACGGCGGCGCTGTCGGTGTCGCCGGCGTCCCGCAGCAGGAACCCGAGCGCACACGCGGCCCGAGCCTCGCCGTCCTTGGCGGACGTCAGATACCAGCGCCCCGCCTCCTTGAGCTGCCCGCGCTTCTCCAGGATCGCCCCGAGATGCAGGGCGGCACGCCGGTGCCCGCGCGCGGCGGCCTGCCGGTACCACTGCTCGGCCTCTTCGCCGCCCGCACCGATGACACCGTTGTCGGCCCTGGCCTCACCCGAGTCCACGACCTTGCGGTCGAGGGCCCGCGCCAGCCGGTACGCGGCCTCGCGGTGCCCGCGCTCGGCGGCGGCCCGCATCCACTGCTCCGCGCCGACGTCGGCGCGGTGCTCCAGCAGATCCGCGAGCGCGTACGCGCCCAGGGCGTGCCCCTGCTCGGCGGACTGACGCAGCCAGTACTCGGCGGCGGGCTCGTCGCCGCGCTCGCGGTGATGCCGGCCGAGCGCGTGCGCGGCGGCCGCGGAGCCCGCGACGGCGGCGATCCGCCACCATCCGGCGGCGTCCTCGGCGTACCCGCGCTGGTGCAGGAGGACACCCAGATTGTTGGCTGCGGCGCGATCACCGGCGGCCGTGGCAGCACGCAGCTGCGGCTCGGCTCCGTCGAGATCACCGCGGCGCAGCAGCATCGCTCCGAGGACGCTCATCGCCTCGACATCGCCGGCTTCCGCCGCGAGCCGCTGGCGCGCCTCCTCCACAGCCTCGCCGGTTTCGTCCCGGTCGGGAGGCTGCGCAAAACGCCCTGTATCCAACAGAGTTGCCTTGTCCCCCATAACGTCCATCGTCGCACCACCTGCAACCTGGGTACACCTGGTATACCGCAGCCAGTGAGGTCACTTCAGCGTTTTGTCGACATGCCCACAGAGAGACAAGTCAAACACAGATTTCCCAACTCCCCCCGTTTGGAGCAGCACTTCACAGGAGTCGCCAGGTCACCGCCGGAGCCTCGCGCGTTGTCGCACACGTCGAAGGCCCGGATCCTTGATCAGGATCCGGGCCTTCGACTTTCAGTAGCGGGGACAGGATTTGAACCTGCGACCTCTGGGTTATGAGCCCAGCGAGCTACCGAGCTGCTCCACCCCGCGCCGTTGTGTTGCAACCGTACCACGGCGCGGGGTGGGCCCTGACCTAGCCGCTGGTCGGGCTCGGACTGGTGCTCGGGCTCGCGCTGCTGCCGCTGCCACCACTGGTCTCGTCGGCCTTGGCCTGGGCGTCCTCGGCCCGCTTCAGCGCTTCCTCAAGATCCTTCTGCGCCGTGCCGTACGCCTCCCAGTCGCCCTTCTTGAGGGCTTCCTGGCCTTCGTCGAAGGCCTTCTGGGCGTCGTTGAGCGCTTCCTGGACCGTCGGATTGGTCGACGTCGGTGGTGGCTCCGTGGTGTCCGCGGGTGGTGGCTCGGTGGTCGAACCCTCCACCCCCAGAACCTTGTTGAGCGCCACGTCGAGGGTGTTCTCGAAGGCGGTCTTGCCTCCGTAGCTCACCAACACCTTGCGCAGCAGCGGGAACTTGAGTCCACCACCGCGTACGTAGACAGGCTCCACATAGAGCAGTCCTCCGTCGAGTGGCACTGTCAGCAGGTTGCCGTACTCGACTTCCGAGTCGCCGCCCTGCAGAAGTCTGATGGACTCGGCGATGGTCGGTTGGGAGTTGAACTGGCTCTGGACCTGTTTAGGCCCGTCGACCGGTTCGCTGGTTGGCAGTTTCAGAATTCTGATCTTGCCGTAGTCAGGGGTGCCCGCCTCGGCGTTGACCGACATGAAGGCGCTCAGGTTGTCCCGGCCGTTCGGCGTGAGCGTCGTCGTCAGCGAGAACGCCTGCGCCGTCTCTCCGGGCATCTCCATGCTCAGGTAGTACGGCGGGACCGCGTCGCCCGACTTGTTGGTCGGGTCGTCCGGCACCTGCCACACCTCACTGCCGCTGAGGAAGGTGTTCGCGTCCTTCACGTGGTAGCGGGTCAGCAGCTCGCGCTGGACCTTGAACAGGTCCTGCGGGTACCGGAGATGGGCCATCAGGTCGGTCGAGATGTCGGTCTTCGGCTCCACCGTGTTCGGGAACGCCTTCATCCAGGTCTTCAGGACCGGGTCCTCGGTGTCCCACTGGTAGAGCTTGACCTCTCCGGTGTACGCGTCGACGGTCGCCTTCACCGAGTTGCGGATGTAGTTGACCTGGTTCTGCTGGGCCACCACCGCGCGCTGGTTGTTGGTCGCCGTCAGCGAGTCCGCCGTCGTGTCGCCCAGGGTGGTGCGGGAGGCGTACGGATAGCCGTTGGTGGTCGTGTACGCGTCGACGATCCACTGGATCTTCCCGTCGACGACGGCCGGGTAGGCGTCACCGTCGATGGTCAGCCAGGGGGCCACCGCCTCGACACGGTCCTTGGGCGTGCGGTTGTAGAGGATCCGCGAACCCTCGCCGATCGCGCCCGAGTAGAGGATCTGCGGCTCGCTGAACGCCACCGCGTACGCGGCGCGGTTGATCGGGTTCGAGAGGTTGACCCCACTCTTGCCCGTGTAGCTGGTGGTCTTCTCGCCGTCGTCGTCCGAGTAGTCGATCTCCTTCTGGGGACCGCCGACGATCGAGTACTGCGTGGTCTTCTCGCCGTAGTAGACCCGCTGCTCGTACGTGCCGAGGTCGCCCTGGGACGGCAGGTCGGACTCGGTGAAGAGCGGCTGGCCGCCGGAGGTCGCCGTGGTGCCCTTGGCTGCGACCACGCCGTATCCGTGCGTGTAACGGAAGTGGTCGTTGATCCAGTTGTTCTTCGGAATACCGGCGAGGTTCAGCTCGCGCAGCCCGATGACCGTGTCCTGGTCCGTGCCGTCCACGGTGTACCGGTCGACGTCCAGGTTGGTCGGGAACGCGTAGTAGTTCTTCATCTGCTGCAACTGCTGGAACGCCGGCGAGACGATGTTCGGGTCCAGCAGGCGGATACTCGCCGTGGTGTCGGCGTCCTCGCGCAGCTTGGTCGTGTCCTTGGTCTCGCTCGTGCCCGCGTAGTCCGTGACCTCGGTGTCCTGGATCCCGTAGGCCTCCCGGGTCGCCTTGAGGTTCTTCGCGACGTACGGCGCTTCCTTGGCCTGCTCGTTCGGCTGGACCTGGAACTTCTGCACGATCGCCGGGTACAGGCCGCCGATGAGGATCGCGGAGAGCACCATCAGGCCGAAGCCGATGACGGGCAGCTGCCAGGTGCGCCGCCACAGGGTGGCGAAGAACAGCACCGCGCAGATGACGGCGATGCAGAACAGGATCGTCTTGGCCGGCAGATACGCGTTGGCGTCGACGTACCTGAGGCCCGTCCAGTTGTCGGTCGCCTTGAAGTCACTGGACTTCACGGCGAGTCCGTACCGGTCGAGCCAGTAGGCGACCGCCTTCAGCGCGACGAAGAGACCCAGCAGCACCGACAGGTGACCGGTGGCGGCGGCCGTGGCACGCGCCCCCGGGCTGGTGATCCGCAGCCCCCCGTACAGGTAGTGCGTGAGCGCGGCGGCGATCAGCGAGAGCACGGTGGCCGCGAAGCCGAAGCCGAGCAGGAAGCGGTACCAGGGCAGGTCGAAGGTGTAGAAGGAGATGTCGAGGCCGAACTGGGGGTCCTTCTGGTTGAAGGGAACCCCGTTCACCCACATCAGCCACGTACGCCACTGGCCCGAGGCGGACGCGCCGGCGATCAGCCCCACCAGGGAGGTGATGCCGAGCAGCAACCACCTCTTGTACGGCGCGATCCCCATCCGGTACCGGTCGAGGCTCTGCTGCTCCATCGACATGGCGCTCAGCGGCGGGCGCAGCCGGTGCGCCAGCCAGATGTTCACTCCGACCGAGGCCGCCATGAGCAGACCGAAGACGAAGAAGAGCCCGATCTTGGTCCACAGTGTGGTCGTGAACACCGACGAATAGTGAACCGATCGGTACCAGAGCCAGTCCGTCCAGAACCCCGCGAACATGACGAAGGCCATGGCCAGTGCGGCCAGCACGCCCAGTGTCATGAGCAGGGTCCGGACACGCCGGGACGGTCGGCCCACTCTGATCCGTGGCCCCGTCGGGCCTCCGCCGCGGTCCGGCATCTGGAAAGCCAAGGTGTGCACCTCGAAGTTCGCTGTTGGTCCGTCAGGTCCCCGTGATCGTGGACCATTCGTCAGGCTCCGTGATCGTGGAGCCTCATCTATGCAACTTACTCACGCTTTACTCGGTTCCCGTTTCCGGGGACTAACGAGGCAGGATTGTGACCATGTCCAACACTCCCATGGCAGCGAGCCCGCTCACCCGGGCCGTACTCGAGATCGACGAGTACACCTCCGGCCTCGGCTGGGACCAGCCCGCCCGCCTCTTCGCCCTCGTAGACACCGCACGGCTGCGGGCCGAGGAACCCGGCCTCGCGGCCCAGCTCGGCCTGCAGGACGAGCCGGAGACCACCGGTCTCACCCCCATCGAGCAGGACGAGGTCCCTGCCGACAAGCCGCTGGACGAGTTCCTCGGCACCATCGCCTGGCCGGACGCCGTGGTCGGCTGCGCGCTCACCGTGGAGCGGCTGATGCTGCCGCCGTCCGCCGAGGCCTCCGTCCCTGAGGGCCTCAGCCAGAAGAAGCTCACGAAGTGGGTCGCCGAGCACCCGGACCGTCAGGAGGTACGCATGACGGTCGGCGTGCTGCGCGACGGCACCCGCGACTCCGCGCTGCGCCTGCGCGAGAAGGACGCCCCCACGGAGGTCCTCACGGGTTCGGGTCTGGTGCCTGGACTGGCGGAGGCGCTGTCGGCGACGTTCGCGGAGTAGTACTCCGGATCAGCCGGCGGCTACTTGGTGGTGCACTTCGGCAGGTCGGAAGTCTTGCCGGAGCTGATGTCCTTGAGGGCGCTCATCGCGTCGTCCATGGTGTTGACCTTGACGAGCGTGAGCCCCTCGGGGGTGTCCTTCGCGGCGGCCGCGCAGTTGTCCGCGGGCGTCAGGAAGTACTGGGCGCCCTTCTCCCGCGCGCCGACGGTCTTCATCTCGATGCCACCGATCGGGCCGACCTTGCCGGCGTCGTCGATGGTGCCGGTGCCGGCCACGAACTTGCCGCCGGTGAGGTTGCCCGGGGTGAGCTTGTCCACGATGCCGAGGGCGAACATCAGCCCCGCGCTCGGTCCGCCGACGTCGGCGAGCTTGATGTCGACGGTGAACGGGAAGGTGTGGTCGGTCCCGGCCGAGATGCCGACGATGGCACGGTCCTCACCGTCGTCGTCGGACTTCTTGGTGGTGAGCGTGACGTCCTCGGTCTCGGTCGCCGTCTTGTTCTCCTTCTCGGCGGCGGCCTGAGCCTTCGCGGGCACGATCGTGAAGACGACCTTCTCGCCCGGCTTGTGCTTGGTGACCAGGTCCGCGACATCGCCGGGCGCCTTCACCGTCGTACCGTCGACGGCCTTGATCACGTCTCCGGCGTGCAGTGCGCCCTCGGCCGGGGAGTCCTTGAGGACGGTGGAGACGATCACCCAGGACTGCACCGGGATGTCCAGCTCCTTGAGCGCCGCGACCTTGGCGCTCTCCTGGGACTGGCTGAACTCCTCGGCGTTCTCCTGCGTCGACTGCTCCTCCGTCTTTCCGTCGGGGTAGAGCGTGTCGTGCGGGACCACCTTGTTGTCGTGCGCCAGCCAGCCGTAGACCGCTTCCACGAGGTTCATGTTGTAGTCGGCGCTGGTGACCCGGACGGTCGTCATATTGAGGTGACCGGTCGCCGGATAGGTCTTGTGCCCGGTGATCTGCAGCACCGGCTCGCCGTCGTGGTCACCCAGCGTGTTCACGGTCGGGCCCGGCGACATCTCCGAGTACGGCACTTGGATGAACACTCCCGCGCAGAGGAGCGCGATCAGGATCAGGGTGGAGGCGAGCATCGTCGCGGTGCGGCGTGGCATGCCACGACATTACGGGACGGTGCTGTCAACGCACCGTCGGGGCCGTCCGTACGTGGTCCTGTCCTCGGCCTGTGAGCCCCGGGGCGTCAGACGGCGTCGGAGGCGGACTTCTCAAGGGCCACGGATCGCTTCGCGACGCCGGGCCTCTGCACGTCCTCGTACCCGTCCACGGCCTCGGGCCTCTCCATGGCCGCGCGGAAACGCGCGTAGCCGTCGAGCTCGATGCCGTCTCCCGCGGTCTTGCGGTTCCGGCTGGCCCAACTACCCCACAGTCCGGCACCGATCGCAGCCAAAAGCGGAATCAGCAACCAGGCGAGTGCCGCCATGCCGACCTCCCAACCCCATGAGCGACCGCAACTGACTGATCAGCAGATTAACCATCAGCAGTGTCAACGCTCACGCCAGGGGGTCGGTTACGCAACCGGAGGACAAGCGGAGGGAGGGCGGACGATCGGGTCGGCCCTCAGCAGGCCCCCACCCACTCCTCCGTACCGTCCGAGAACTTCTGATGCTTCCAGATCGGCACCTCGTGCTTCAGGTCGTCGATGAGCTTGCGACACGCCTCGAACGCCTCACCCCGATGCGGGCACGACACGGCGACGACGACAGCGAGATCCCCGACACCCAGATCCCCGATCCGGTGAACGGCGGCCAGCGCACGCACCGGGTACTCGGCGACCACCTTCTCGGCGACCCGCCGCATCTCCGCCTCGGCACTGGGGTGACACGAATACCCCAGCTCATCGACGTCGGCACCCCCGTCATGATTCCGCACAGTCCCCACGAACAGCGCCGTCCCCCCAGCGGCGTCGTCCCCCACGGCCCGAAAGACCTCATCGAGAGACAACGGCTCCTCACGAACCGCAATCAGCCGAATGGGATCCTGCGCGCCCTGCTCACCGGGATGGTCAAAGGTAGGTGCCATAACCCCATCGTGCATCACCCCACTGACACCACGGAATACGGTTTTCCCCCGGCACACGCGCGTGCAGCTTTGGAGCCTCCTACAACCCCCACAACCCGGCCCAGCGGAAGATCTTTCACCCCGTCCGGCGTTCGAGGACGAGGCACTCCCGTCCCGATCCCCCACCCACCCGTGAGGGCTACGCCCTTCAGCCCGGACCAGGTATCTCCAGCCCGTCCGGCGTTTGAGGACGAGCCCTTCGGGCGATCGGGGGTCTGGGGGCGGAGCCCCCAGGTACGGGACGGGTAGGGGCGGAGGGGGCGAAACACGCCTCTACGCCAGCACGGGCGCCGGGTGCCGGGCGCGTGCGCCGGTTACGAGGGGCGGCGCGCCGCCCCTCAGATCCGCCGCCGAGCCTTCCGCGCCCGCCGCACCACCGCAGCCGCCCCCAACAACGCCACCGTCGCCCCCGCGGCCCCCGCGGCAGTCGCATCCTTGCGCCCAAGCCGCCGCCCGACCACGGTGTGCCGCCCCGCGACCTCCTCCAGCAGCTCCGCGAGAACCTCCTCGTTGGTCCACTGAGGCCGCCACCCGGCGTCATGCAGCCGACTCCCGCTCACGACCCAGGGATACATCGTGTACGCCAGATCTCCCGCAGGCGAGGGAGTGAGCCCGATCCGGTGCAGCCGAGCAGCCGCACCGAGAGCGACCGCGGACGGCAGCTCCATCCGCCGGATCCCGCTCAGCTCCTCGACCTCCTCCTGCTCCAGCCACCCGTCGCACCCGACGGCCAGCTCCCCCTCCACCTTCTCCACGACGGCGTACTCCAGAGCGCTGCACAGATCCTCGACGTGGCAGAACTGCCACGCGGGCCGCGACCCCGCCACCACAAGCAGCCGCGGCGACTCGAAGTACCTGGTCAGAGCCGTATCGGTGCCGCCGACCAGCACAGCGGGCCGTACGACGGTGACATTGAGCCCCGGATGCGCACGCGGCGCCCGTCGCGCGAGCCGCTCGATCTCCAGGAGGTCGCCGACCCCCGTGGCCTCGGCCGTCGCCCGCAATTCGGCGTCTTCGGAGAGGGGCAGTTCGTTGTCCGGCAGCGCTCCGTAGACCATCGCGGACGTGCACAGCACGACCCGGTGCACCCCGGCCGCGGCGGCAGCCGTGAGCACGGTCTGCGTCCCCCGGACGTTGTACGCCGTCCGCGCCGCCGCGTCCGACTCGAGATCGAGGTCGAGCGCGAGGTGCACGACGACGTCCGCGCCGCGCAGTTTCTCGGCGATCACCGGATCGCGAACGTCCAAAATGTGCCACTGGGCGGCGGCGCACTCGCCACGCCGCTCGTCGATGGCGATGACCTGCTTGATCTCCTCGCTGGCGGCAAGCCGCTCGGTGAGCAGTGCGCCCACGCCGGACGCGGCGCCGGTGACCGCGACGACGGGCCCGCGCGCGGCCGGGCTGGTTGAGTGGTTTCGCGCTGCGCGAACCTGCGGATCTGGGGAACTCACCGGGCGTCTCCAGCGGTTGTCTTCAGTAACGGACGCGCGTGACGCGTGCGTACCAGGTGGCATCCATCCTGCCGCAGGCGGAGAGTCGGCGAAGCACCGAGGCCCGATCGGGCTGGGGTGTCTACGCTGGGTGGTGTGTTGTCGGGCAAGCCGCCGTCGGGAAGAACCGGCGGCCTTACCAGCCGAGGAATCCCGTGAGTGACACCCCATTCGGATTCGGCCTTCCGCCGGAGGAGCCGGAGAACGGCGACGAGGGCAAGAAGAAGGACCAGGAGAGCGGCGGTGGTCAGGGACCGGCCAACCCGTTCGGTTTCGGGGGTTTCCCCGGAGCCGACGGCCCCGGCGCCGACAATCCGCTCGCAGCCATGTTCGGTTCCATGAACCCCAACGACCTGGGCGCCGCGTTCCAGCAGCTGGGCCAGATGCTCTCGTACGAGGGCGGGCCGGTGAACTGGGACATGGCCAAGCAGATCGCCCGCCAGACGGTCTCCCAGGGCACCTCTGACGGCATCAAGGACGCGAGCATCGGCCCCGCCGATCGCACCGCGGTCCAGGAGGCCGTGCGCCTGGCCGACCTGTGGCTGGACGACGCGACCTCCCTGCCGTCCGGCGCGGGCTCCGCCGTGGCCTGGAGCCGCGCGGAGTGGGTCGAGGCGACCCTGCCGGTGTGGAAGGAGCTCGTCGACCCGGTCGCCGAGCGGGTCGGCGCGGCCATGGGCGATGTCCTGCCCGAGGAGATGCAGGCCATGGCGGGCCCGCTCATCGGCATGATGCGCTCCATGGGCGGCGCCATGTTCGGCACGCAGATCGGGCAGGCCGTGGGCGTGCTCGCGGGCGAGGTCGTCGGGTCGAGTGACATCGGCCTGCCGCTCGGCCCGGCGGGCAAGGCCGCGCTGCTGCCGCTGAACATCGAGTCGTTCGGCAAGGACCTGGGTGTCCCCCAGGAGGAGGTGCGGCTCTACCTCGCCCTGCGCGAGGCCGCCCACCAGCGCCTCTTCGCGCACGTGCCGTGGCTGCGCTCGCACCTGTTCGGCGCGGTCGAGGGCTACGCGCGCGGGATCAAGGTCGACACGGCCAAGCTGGAGGACGTGGTCGGCCAGTTCGACCCGCAGAACCCGGAGGAGCTCCAGAACGCACTCCAGCAGGGCATGTTCCAGCCGGAGGACACTCCGGAGCAGAAGGCCGCGCTGGCCCGCCTGGAGACGGCTCTCGCGCTCGTCGAGGGCTGGGTGGACGCGGTCGTGCACGCGGCCGCCAAGCCGCGCCTGACGTCCGCCGACGCGCTGCGTGAGACGCTGCGCCGCCGTCGCGCCTCGGGCGGTCCCGCCGAGCAGACCTTCGCCACGCTGATCGGCCTGGAGCTGCGCCCGCGCCGGCTGCGGGACGCCTCGCGCCTGTGGGCCTCGCTCACCGACGCGCGCGGGGTCGACGGCCGTGACGGCCTGTGGGCCCACCCGGACATGCTCCCCACGGCGTCCGACCTGGACGACCCGGACGGCTTCGTGCACCGCGAGCAGCTGGACTTCTCCGAGATCGACAAGATGCTCGGCGAGGCTGCGGGCGGTTCCGGTTCCGGCGACAAGCCGAACCTGAAGAAGGACGACAGCAAGGACGACGAAAAGGGCGACGACTCCGAGTGAGCCTGTACGACGACGCGGTCCTCGTACTCAAGAGCTACGAGGACCAGGAAGAGCTGCGCCAGGCGTACCTGGACCATCTGGCCGCACATCCGGACGGCATGTGGAAGGCCTGCACGGCGGGGCACATCACGGCGAGCGCCCTCGTGATGGACCCCGAACACGGCCGCGTACTGCTGACCCTCCACAAGAAGCTGAGGATGTGGCTCCAGATGGGCGGTCACTGCGAGCCGGCGGACGCCACGCTGGAGGTCGCGGCTCTGCGTGAGGCGACGGAGGAGTCGGGCATCACCGGTCTCAATCTGCTGCCGGGCGGTCCGGTGCGCCTTGACCGGCATCCGATCCCGCCACCGTGCCACTGCCACTTCGACGTCCAGTACGCGGTCGTGGCCGCACCGGGAGCCGTGCAGGAGATCAGCGACGAGTCGCTCGACCTGCGCTGGTTCGCGTACGACGAGGTCGCGGGCGTGGCCGACGAGTCGGTCGTACGACTCCTGGAAGCAACCCGCGCACGACTGTGAACGGGTAAGGGGCGACCGCAATGGCGGCCGCCCCTTACACGCTTGACTTCCCGGAAGCTCAGCTCCAGGCGTTGCCCTGGTTCTGTGCGTGGGCGCCCTGCTGCCCCATGCCGTACTGGGCACGCACTCCCTGGCCGATCACGGCGTTCTGCGGCGGCAGCAGCTCACTCGGCTGGACGAGCGCGTAGCCCTGTCCCAGGAAGCTGAGCTCCCAGCCCTCACCCGTGTTGCCACGGCGCCGAAACACTCCGGTGGAGTGGGTCTGGGCCTGCATCTGCACACGCAGGCTCGTGGACCACGCCACGATCGCGTCGGCGTCGCAGTTGACGTACTTGTCCGGCGTGACCTGCATCAGCAGCGGCATCCCGGAGGTCATCAGCGCGACCTTGCCGCGCCCCGTGATGTTGAGCTGGTACTTGCCGGAGCCGGAGATGCCGTACTGGCTGTCCACGGCGATGACCTCGTGGTGCAGCGAGGAGTCCATCGCCAGGACGTAGCTGCTGTCGACGGTGAGGCCGTCCTGGTCCACATCGACCACGTGCACGTGCTGCGCGAGGTTCGCCAGGTAGACGGTCCCCTGCCCGTGGCAGCGCATCAGGTCGAGGCCCTCGCCGGTGTGCGCACGCGACCGCTGCTGGCCGCTGTTCTGGTACTCGGCGTCGAACTCGACGAGCCCCTGGTACGCGACCATGGTGCCCTTGCGCGCGAGGATGTCGTCGTGGCCCTCCAGGACGACGCGCAGCATCTGCGAGTTCTGCAGGCTGTAGCGCTCCTGGGTCTGCTGTTCGTTGTAGCCGAAAAGCGGGCTCTGCATGATGTCCTGCTCCCCCTCAGCCCCGGACTCGGAGACGGTCGGTGCTGTCCTCGCTGGGCTGGACGACGACGATGCCCTGCCCGGAGAACGCCATCTGGAAGGCCTCGCCGCTGCCGCGTCCGATCAGCGACTGCGCCTTGAAGCTGCGCTTGCCCTTCACCTTGAGGTTCGGGGACCAGGCGACGAGCGCGTCCGGGTCGACGTACGTCTCGTCCTCACCGCCGCCGCAGTCCACGACGATCGGCTTGCCACGGGAGGTCAGCGCGACCCAGCCCTGCCCGGAGATCTTGGTGTTCCACAGGCCCTGACCCGCGAACTTGGCGAGCCCCTTGACCCGCTCGACGCCCCACGTCAGATGGGCGTCGAAGGCGAGCAGGTTGGTCGCGTTGACGGAGATCGCGTCCCCGTTGAGGTTGATCACGACGACGTTCGCACCGTAGTCAGCGAGGTAGAGCAGTCCGTCGCCGGAGGCCTTCATCAAAGGCGCGCCCTCACCGGTGGCCCAGTCGCGGGCGATCTGGCGTACGGCGGGCGGGTTGGGCTCGTACTGGACGAACCCTTCGTAAGCGACCATCGACCCCACGCGCGCGAGGAGGTCGTTTCCGGTCTGCATGGCGACCTTCAGCATGTGGTTGCCATGGTTCTCCATGCGGGCGGTGACGGGTGCCGGGGCGAAGCCCGAGAGTGGCTGGTTCATGACGGGCTCCCTCAGACCTCGTACGGCTGGACGACGATGAAATTGCCGGGCGCGCCGCGGAACTGGAGGTTCACGCTCTCGCCGGTGTCGCCCGGGTAGGCGTTCCGGCGCATCCGCACCTGGCTGGAAACGATCACCTGGGAGGCGGCGGACCAAGCGACGACCGCGTTGCAGTCGGCGAACGTCGTGGGCGTGACGGGCAGCACGACAGGCGCGCCATGCGTCTTGACGACGATCGTGCCGGTCCCCTGGAACTGCATCGTGAAGAGTGCGCCCCCGGGGATGCCGTGCCCCTCGATCCTGCGGACCTCGTACTGCAGCGTCTCGTCGAAGGCGAGGACGCTCTCGGCAGACACACAGATCCCGTCGCCCTGGAGTTCGATGGGGTGCACATGGGCGCCGTTCTCGGCGAGGAACACCTGGCCGCGACCCGAACAGCGCATCAGCTGCATCTCCTGGCCGGTCGCGTTGCCCACGATCCGCCCGGCGAAGCCGGCGCCCTTGTAACTGAAGTCGACCTTGCCCTGGTAGAGCACCATGCTGCCCTGACGGGCCAGGACGGCCTGATCACCACCCGCGCCGAGGTCGACGCGGACCAGCTTCTTGTTCTGCTGGGTCCAGCGCTGTCCGGTGGGCGTCTCCTTGAAGGCCTGCAACGCGGCGGACACACCGGCAGCACCTTGCGACGCACCCTGGGGAACGCCGTACGGAGAGGGTGCTCCTGCCTGGCCCGGAATCTGGCCCGGGACCTGGCCGAACGGCGGCTGCTGACCGTAGCCGGGAGGTGCGGTGGGAGCCTGCTGGCCGTAGCCCGGGGGCGCGGCCGGCGCCTGCTGGCCGTAACCGGGCGGCATGGGAGCCGTCTGGCCGGGAGGCTGCTGGCCGTAGCCCGGCGGCGGACCGGGCTGCGCCGGAGGCTGGGCGTACGGTGCGGGGCCCGGGGGCGGCACACTTCCGCCCGGCGGAGTGTGCAGGGGCGCGATGATGGTCGGCGCGGCGTGCACCGAGGGCGCGGGCGCCGGTGCGGGCGGCGGTGTGGTTGCCGGTGGCGGCGCGAAGCCCTGTGCGGCGGGCTGCGGCGCGGGGGCCGGGGCGGGCGCGGACGGCGCGCCGAACGCGGGGGGCGCGGCGGCCTGGGCCGGCGGCGCGAAGGACGGCGCTGCGGCGGCCTGCGGCTGCTGCGCGGCGGGCTCCTCCTCGGCGACCTCGCCGCCGAAGTTCTTCAGCAGCGCGTCGAGCCCGCCGTCGAAGCCCTGTCCCACGGCGGCGAACCGCCAGACGTCCTTCAAGTAGAAGTCGCCCAGCATCACGGCACGCTCCGTGGAGAACTCCGCGCCGCTGAACGAGTACCGGGCCACCTCCTCGCCTCCCGCGACGATGCGGAGGTATCCGGGGGCGATCTGGGACATCTGCCCGGCGCCGTCGAGTGTCGCCGTGAACGACAGCTTCTGGATCTGCGCCGGGATCCGGTCGAGCGTGACACGGAAGGACTCCCTGTCGCCCGCCTGGGCACCGAGGAGCTGAATGGACTCCTCAGGGGACTTCGGCTGGTTGAAGAAGATGAAGTACTGGTCGTCCGAGAGCCGTTCATCGGCGTCCAGGCCGAAGCAACTGATGTCGAAGGTCAGTCCGGGGCCAGCGATCTGTACACCTACGTACAGATCGGTGCCCGCGGTGAGGTCACTGATCTTGGCCTTGTGGCCGCGTTGGAATTCCCTGGCCATGCGTAACGACCGTCCCCCATCCCGAATGCAAGTACGTCGCGTCAGGCTAACGGCAAACGCCGACAGTGGAGGAAGCCGGTACAGACCCGGTACACAACCGCACCTTCCGTACAGGCGGACCGCCTGCGGTGCGGGCGGACCCGCCCCTACTCCTCGCGCACGCCGGGCGGATGGGGCAGCCGGTCGGCGGCCACCACCCCTTCGAGGTAGCCGCGCGCACGCTCCGTACGCGGATACGCCTCCAGGAGCCGCCAGAAACGGGGCCCGTGACCGGGCACGAGCAGGTGGGCGAGCTCATGGACGAGGACGTAGTCGACGACGTACTCGGGCATGCCCTGCAGCCGATGCGACAGCCGGATACTGCCCTCGGACGGGGTGCACGAGCCCCAGCGCGTGTTCTGGTTGGTGACCCAGCGGACCGAGGTGGGCCGGGCCCGGCCGTCGAAGTACTGACCCGACAGACGCGCGGCACGCTCGGTCAGCTCGGCGTCGCCGGGCACCCGTTTCTTCTCCTGGGCGGCCAGTTTGTCGAGCATGACAACCACCCAGCGCTGTTCCTCCGCCTCGGACATCCGGGCGGGGATGAGCACGACGGTGCGATCGCCCTCGCGGTACGCGGAGACCGTTCTGCGCCGTCGCGCGCTCCTGCGGACCTCGATCGCGCTCGCCCCCGAGCCGCTCGGCGGCGGGCTCGTCGTGCTGCGCTGTGGTTTTCCGGCGCGGTGCAGTGGGTCGGCGGGCACGCCCCGACGTTACCCGCTGCACACGGGGGAAGTCCCGTCCCCGGGACGGTTCGATGCCGATCCGCACCCCGTGCGCTTGATTTATGTGACGAATACCGCCGCCTGTGGACAACTTTCGGCACCTTCGGGCCGCGACGGGCATGCTGGCATTCGGTCGGCGAAGCGGGACCCGCACCCGCCGACACACGGGGACGTTCCACGGAGTACGGGGGTAGGTCATGCATCCGATCGTGAAGCCCGCGCTGCGGCGCGGCTGGAGGGATCTCAACACCGTCCAGTTCGGAATGGCACCCGCGCACGCGATAGTCCTTGGCCCGGTGGACACGGCGACGGGCAGCTTCCTCGATCTCCTCAACGGGACACGCGGGCTGCCGCTCCTGCGCGAGGAGGGGCGCAGGATGGGGTTCCCCGACGGCCATGTCGACGGACTGCTGGAGCGGCTGGCCCGGTCCGGTCTGCTGGACGACGCGACGGGCGGCGGCCCGGCTGCGGATGCTCTGCGTAAGAAGAAGGCGGTCCTCGACCGGCTGCGCCCCGACCTCGCGTCCCTCTCCGTCGTCGCTCCGGAACCGGGCGAAGGTATGAAACGCCTGGCCGCCCGCCGCTCCCTGCGCGTACAGGTGCGAGGCGCCGGCCGGGTCGGAGTGACCCTGGCTTCGCTGCTCGCCGGGGCGGGCGTAGGTGAGGTCGATGTCCGCGACAGCGGCTGCGTCGAGCCATGGGACGTCGCGCCGGGCGGCCTGCCCGCCGAGTCCATCGGCGAGCGCCGGGAGGAAGCCGCCCGGCGCGCGGTGCGCCGAGCGGCACCGGACCGTCCGCCCCGGACACCCCAGGACGGGGAGGAACTCGGACTGTCGCTGGTCATCCTCACCCCGCGAGACGGCCTCGCCGTCCACGCACCCGACCCGGTGGCCACCGAACCGCTGATCACCTCGGGGACACCGCATCTGTACGCGGGTGTCGTGGAGGGGACGGGTGTCGTCGGCCCTCTGGTCCTGCCGGGCGACACGGGCTGCGCGGGCTGTCTGGACCAGGGGCGCGTCGACCGGGATCCGACCTGGCCACGCCTGGTCGCGCAGTGGCGCTCCGGTCAGCAACGCAAGGTACCCGCGTGCGACCTCGCGCTGGCGGCCGGCGTCGCCGGAATGGCCGCGGGTCACGCGCTGGCCTTCCTCGACGGGGAGTTGCCCTCAAGTGCCGGAGCGCGCTGGGAGGCGTCCGTGCCGGGCTTCGACTGGCACTCGAGACCGGTCTGGTCGCATCCCGAATGCCCCTGCGGAGCAGCGGAGAAAGGTAAGAAGGGGGAGCGCGCCTCGGAGGACGGGGAGTCGCACGAGACAATGGCGGGGCAACAGCCGTACGCGGCTCGGCTGTCCGGTACTTGGAGGGCGCATGTCTGATCTTCCCCGGAAGGCAGTCACCCGTACGGCCAAACTCGCCGCGCTGCCACTCGGCTTCGCCGGGCGCGCCACCTGGGGGCTCGGCAAACGGATCGGCGGGAAGTCGGCGGAGATCGTGGGCCGCGAGCTGCAGCAGCGGACGGCGGAGCAACTGTTCAAGGTGCTCGGTGAGCTCAAGGGCGGGGCGATGAAGTTCGGGCAGGCGCTGTCCGTCTTCGAGTCGGCGCTGCCCGAAGAGGTCGCGGGACCGTATCGCGCGGCGCTGACGAAGCTCCAGGAGGCGGCGCCTCCGATGCCGACACGCACCGTGCACTCCGTGCTGGAGGAACGGCTCGGCGAAGAGTGGCCCGAGCTGTTCCTCGAGTTCGAGGACAAGCCGTCCGCGGCGGCCTCGATCGGCCAGGTACACCACGCGGTGTGGCACGACGGCCGAGAGGTCGCTGTGAAGGTGCAGTACCCCGGAGCGGGCGAGGCGCTGCTCTCCGATCTGACCCAGCTCAGCCGGTTCGCCAGGCTTCTCGGCCCGCTGATCCCGGGGATGGACATCAAGCCGCTCATCGCGGAACTGCGCGACCGGGTGTCCGAGGAGCTCGACTACGGACTTGAGGCACAGGCCCAGACGGCTCATGCGGAGGAGTTCGCGGGCGACCCGGATGTCCTCGTACCGGCGGTGGTCCACCAGTGCGACCAGGTTCTGGTCACCGAATGGATCGACGGCATACCCATGTCGGAGGTGATCGCCGAAGGCACCCACGAGCAGCGGGACCGCGCCGGCCAGCTGCTGGCCCGTTTTCTTTTCTCGGGCCCGGCCCGCACCGGACTGCTGCACGCCGATCCGCACCCGGGGAACTTCCGTCTCCTGCCGGACGAGAAGAACGGCTGGCGTCTGGGCGTCCTGGACTTCGGCACGGTGGACCGCCTCCCGGGCGGCCTGCCGTCAACGATCGGCGAGTCCCTCCGCATGACCCTCGACGGCGAGGCCGAAGCGGTCTACGAACTGCTCTGCGAGGAGGGCTTCGTCAAGGAGTCCATAGAGCTCGAACCCGACGCGGTCCTGGACTACCTCCTGCCCATCATCGAACCGGCCCAGGTGGACGAGTTCACCTTCACCCGAGGCTGGATGCGCAGCCAGGCCGCTCGCGTGGGCGACCCCCGCTCCCCCGCCTACCAGTTGGGCAAGCGGCTCAACCTGCCCCCGTCGTATCTCCTGATACACCGTGTGACGCTGAGCACCATCGGTGTCCTGTGCCAACTGGGCGCGACGGTCCGCCTGCGCGACGAACTGGAGGAGTGGCTGCCCGGATTCCTACCGGAGGACGAGCTGGCGGACGGGACGGGGACGGCCGCCGAAGCCTGACGGAAGGCGGTTCACCAGCCTGCCGGGCGGAAATTCACCACCACGCGGAATCCAGCCGCCCCTCGATCGCTCTCAGATGTGTGCGAGCGCAGCTGTCACAGAAGTAGTGGCGGGTGCCGTTCTCCATGGAACAGGTCCAGGTCGGCTGGGCGCCGTCCGCCGGGGTGCCGCATCGGGCGCACTCGATGTGCTGGGCCTCTGCCGCGTCGGGCCGCTGCGCTGAGCCGGTGCTGTCACTGTCCCCGGGAAGACTCGTCACCCGGCGACGATATCGCCGTGATCGGCGGTTCGCCGGACACAACGCACCGCGGGGGCCGGTCCGGACGGACCGACCCCCGCGAGGAGTTACTGCTTGCGACTACTGCTAGCGACTGCCTCGGCTACTGCATGACCGCCATGGCCAGCGCACGCCGGGCTCGCATCGAAGCGCGCTCGGCACGACGCTGCATCCGGCGGGCGGTCGCCAGGCGCACGGCCCGGCGTTCCCGTTCGGCCTCGTGCAGTCGCTCGTGCATATGCGCACGAGCCAGGGCTTCTGGAATGAGTTGCATCTCTCGGGTCCTGTTCTGACGCGAGTCGTTCGCGTCGGTGGAGGTGAAGTCTGGGGTCGCGGAGCCTGCGGGCTCGCTGGTGGACGGCTTCATCGGGGCCTGTTTCTTGGGGTCGTTCGTCAGGGGGCGGTCGATCGTTCCTCGGATGTTCATGCCGCGACCGGGTTCTTGCGCGGGCGGCCACGCGGCCGCTTGCGGGCCACGACGACACCCTGGACGAAGAGCTCGCCACCCCAGACGCCCCAGGGCTCACGCCGCTCCTTGGCACCGGCGAGGCAGGCCTCGACCAGCGGGCAGGTACGGCAGAGGGACTTGGCGTACTCGACGTCGGCCGGCGACTCGGCGAAGAAGACCTCCGGGTCGTAGGAACGGCAGGGGACGGGTACGCCGAGGTTCTCGATGGCGTCGTCGAGCGCGGTGAGCGCAGTGAGCGGGATCAAGGTGGAGTCCTCCGTGAGGCCGGGCGGGGGGATCGTTTCGGAAGGCGGTACGGACGGGGCGTGCGCTTCGAGTTGCACGGTTGGTCTTCCTCGTCTGGTCGTGCCGGCCGGTTGGCCGGTTGGCGGCTGGTACCGGGTTCTTTTCTTGTCCCGAGGCCCCTTCGCTCTGCTGTCCCCGGTCGGGGACAAACAGAAGGGCCGCGGATCCCGGGTGGGGTTCCGCGGCCCTGAAGGCGCCGGCCTGATCGAATCAGGCTGGATCACTCCAGGGTTCAGGCCCACGGAAGGCCCACATCGTGTGGTGCTGCTTCGTCTGCTTCAGCGATCCGGCACCGGCTGCCGCAAAGGCATAGGCACGCGCCTCTGCCACTACTGCTGCTTCCAGTGCCTGGGTCGGTCGCTCATTGCGCTCACGGATGGGAAGACCCGAGAGAGACACGGAGGACGCCGGCCGGACGGCAGGATTGCCAGACAGACCGGTGCCCAGGTTCGAGACGCCGAGCAGGCACGTGGAGACGACCGAGCGATCGGTCATTTTGGCGGTGCTGATGAAGCTCGTGGTGATGCTGATCACTGGAATCGCCTCCTCTCGGCGTCTAGGGGGACCGGGGTGAACCAGTCCGACGGCTACTAAGTACAGCACGGAACCTGGGCCTCGGAGAAGGCCGCCGTTTCCGTGTTAAGAACCTATGGGGATTGCCGGGGCATGCGCAAACTATTTTTTCGACGAGTTTGAATCAGTCACCTTCCTCGTCTCCTCCAACATCTTGACCTGCGCAGATGGCCAGAACATCGGTGCCGAAGCGGTTCAGCTTGCGGACTCCGACTCCAGGGATCCTGGCCAGCTCGCCCTCGTCGTCGGGCACAGTCTCGGCGATCGCCATCAGCGTCTTGTCGGTGAAGACGCAGAACGCGGGCTGCCCACTGCGCTGCGCCTGCACCGCCCGCCACTCCCGCAACCGCTCGTAGAGGCCCTCGTCCATGTCGGAGGGACAGTCCTCGCAGCGCATCAGTTTCATCTCGCCCGCGTCGGTCAGGGTGCGACCGCAGACCCGGCAGCGGGCAGGAGTCCGGACCGACCGCCGTACGACGGTGCCACCGCTGCTTCCGATGCCGCGCTCGATGCCTCCGGGGCCACCGCTGCTGCTCCGGCCCGCGGTCATGACGGAGCCGGGGCGCAGCCCGTCCAGGAAGCGGCTGGGCCGGCGGTTGGGTCTGCCACCGGGTGAGCGGGACAGCGCCCAGGAGACACCGAGGTGCTCCCTCGCGCGGGTGACGCCGACGTAGAGGAGGCGGCGTTCCTCCTCGATCTGCTCGTCCGTCTTTGCGTAGGTGATCGGCATCATGCCCTCGGCGACGGCGACCAGGAAGACGACGTCCCACTCCAGTCCCTTGGCGGAGTGCAGGGAGGCGAGGGTGACGCCCTGGACGGTCGGCGCGTGCTGGGCGCTCGCGCGCTCGTCGAGCTCGGCCACCAGGTCGCCGAGGGTGGCGCCCTGCTTGGCCGCGGCGAAGTCGTGGGCCAGGTGGACGAGGGCGGCCAGCGATTCCCAGCGCTCTCTGACCGCGCCGGAGCCGGCGGGGGGCTGGTTGGTCCACCCTTCGCCCGACAGCACGGCGCGGACCTGTGAGGGCAGGTCGATGACGTCGTCGAGGAGGGAGTCGTTGCCTCCGAAGCGGGCCGCGGCGCGCAGTGCGGCGCCCGCCTTGCGCACTTCGGGGCGGTCGAAGAACCGCTCGGCGCCGCGCAGCTGGTAGGGCACCCCGGCGTCGGCGAGGGCCTGTTCGTACAGCTCGGACTGGGAGTTCGTACGGAAGAGGATCGCGATCTCGCCCGCGGGGACGCCGGAGGCGATGAGGTCGCGGATGCGGCGGGCGGCGCCCTCGGCCTCGGCGGGCTCGTCCGTGTACTCGGCGTAGACGGGTTCGGGGCCCGGGGACCGCTGGGAGATCAGCTCCAGGCGATGCTCGGCGGCCCGGCCGCGGGCCTGGGCGAGCAGGCCGTTGGCGAGGTGGACGACCTGGGGAGAGGAGCGGTAGTCGCGTACGAGCTTGACGACGGTGGCCCCGGGATGGCGGGTGCGGAAGTCGAGCAGGTGGTCGGGAGTTGCACCGGTGAACGAATAGATCGTCTGGCTGGCGTCGCCGACGACACAGAGGCTGTCGCGCTCGCCGAGCCACAGGTCCAGCAGACGCTGTTGCAGGGGGCTGACGTCCTGGTACTCGTCGACCACGAAGTGCTGGTACTGGGAGCGGACCTGCTCCGCGATGTCGTGGCGGTCCTGAAGGATGGCGACCGTCAGCAGCAGGACGTCCTCGAAGTCGATGACCGCGCGGTCACGCTTGAGGTCTTCGTACGCTCCGTAGAGCTGGGCGATTTCGGCTGGGTTGCGCGGGGCATCACGACCGGCCTTCGCGGCGGCGGCCGCGTAGTCGGCGGGGATGGTCTGAGTGACCTTGGACCATTCGATCTCGGCGGTTACGTCCCGCAGTTCGCCGCGGTCGAGGCGGATCCGGCAGGCGGCCGCCGCGTCGGCGACGAGCTGGATCTTGCGGTCGACGAGCCGGGGCAGGCTGCCGCCGACCGCTTTCGGCCAGAAGTACTGGAGCTGGCGCAGTGCGGCCGAGTGGAAAGTGCGGGCCTGGACACCGCCGGCGCCGAGCTGGCGGAGGCGACCGCGCATCTCGCCCGCGGCACGGTTGGTGAACGTGACGGCCAGCACGGTGGAGGGCTGCAGTATCCCGGCGCGCACGCCATAGGCGATGCGGTGGGTGATCGCCCGAGTCTTGCCCGTGCCGGCACCCGCCAGCACGCACACCGGTCCGTGCAGGGCGGTGGCGACCTCGCGCTGCTCGGGGTCGAGCCCGTCGAGCACCGCGTCGGCCGTGTCCGGAACCTGCGGGAAGAGGGTGGAGTGCGTTGCTGCTGTCACCCCGCCATGCTGCCAGGTCGCTGGGGACGGATGAGTCGGTTGTCCACAGGGAGGCACCCGCAGTCGTACTAATGCGGCAGGCGTGGCGTCCCGCCGGGGTACCCCCCGCGGGAATGGCGACCCGGTCACGTACGTTCCACTGAGGCGACCACGCACCCCGACGCCGTTAAGGAGCGCAATCGACATGCCGGGCACTGTGACGATGTACAGCACCACGTGGTGCGGCTACTGCCGGCGGCTGAAGAGCCAGATGGACCGCGAGGGCATCACGTACAACGAGATCAACATCGAGCAGGACCCGCAGTCAGCGGCCTTCGTGGAGAAGGCGAACGGCGGAAACCAGACGGTTCCCACCGTTCTCTTCCCGGACGGTTCGACGCTGACGAATCCTTCGCTGGCGCAGGTCAAGCAGAAGATCGGCGCCTAGCCGACGGATCCGGCCGACCGCAACGTCGGCCGTCCGGTCGGCGTCAGGCGGCCGACCCTCGCGTCGGCAGGGGCTTGCCGTACCAGAGCTCGATCAGTCGGGCCGCAATCGAGATCCCGTAGGGAGGCAGCACCTCCCCGGACTCGAAGGCGGCCCGCAGGTCTTCGCGGGAGAACCAGCGGGCCTCTTCGATCTCTTCACCGTCGACGTTGATCTCGGACGACTGGGCGCGGGCCATGAAGCCCAGCATCAGGCTGGAGGGGAACGGCCAGGGCTGGCTGGCGATGTACTCCACCGCTCCGACCGTGATGCCGGCCTCCTCGAAGACCTCGCGGCGCACCGACTGCTCGATGGACTCGCCGGGCTCGACGAAGCCGGCCAGTGTGGAGAAGCGGCCCTCGGGCCAGTGCACCTGGCGGCCGAGCAGGATGCGGTCCTCGTCGTCCGTGACGGCCATGATCACGGCCGGGTCGGTGCGCGGATAGTGCTCGGCGCCGCAGGCGGGGCAGCGGCGGATGTGGCCGGCCGCCGCGATGACGGTGCGTTCGCCGCAGCGCGAGCAGAAGCGGTGCAGCCGCTGCCAGTTCTCCAGGGCGACCGCGTGCACCATGAGGCCCGCGTCGCGGGGTGAGAGCAGAAGTCCCGCCTCGCGCAGGCCCGCCGGACGGGCCGACTGGTCGATGCGGCCGGGGAGCGCGTCCTTCTGGAGTGCGAAATAGCTCACACCGTCGTCGTCGGTGCCCAGGAAGTAGCGGTGTGCCTCGGTGAGCGGGGCCTCGAAGGAGGGGGTCATCACCAGTTCGGTGGTGCCGTCCGCCGTCTCGTCGATCAGGACCTGGCCGCCGGAGACCACGAAGGCGCGGGTGGTGGGGTGGCTCCATGCCGCGGCGAGCCAGGCCTCGTCGAGCCGGTGATGGGCGGCCCGGTCGATGCCGCTCGGGGCGGTGAGCGAGATGGGACGGTCGGCGGTGTGGTCGGTCCAGGTGGTCACGGGTGCTTCCAACTCCCCCGGTGTGACGGTTATTTCGGCGGGCGGTTCAGCAGGGCGGGTGTGGCGGGGGCTGTTCAGGGCGTTGATCGCCTTCTTCGTGGATGCCGTCTGGATGCCTTCTTCAGTGTGCCTCGCGCCAGTTCTCGGCCAGATCGCCCCACAGGTAGGCGGTGGTTTCGACGCCCTTCAGGAGGAGATCCAGTTCGACCTTCTCGTTGGGGGCGTGCCAGCCGTCGGACGGAACGGAGATGCCCAGGAACAGCACGGGGGCATCGAGGACTTCCTGGAGGTCGGCCGCGGGTCCCGAGCCACCCGAGCGGGTGAAGCGGATGGGCTGCTCGAAAGCGCGGCCCATGGCGCGTGCGACGGACTGCAGGGCCGGATGGTCCAGGGGCGTGAGGCACGGGCGCGTGGCCGGGGCGAACGTGATCTCGTGCTGGATCCCCGCGGGCAACTGCTCGACGACCCAGGCGCGTACGGCCTTCTCGACGTGGTCCGGGTCCTGGCCGGCGACCAGCCTGAAGGAGAGCTTCACCATGGCCGAGGTCGGGATGATCGTCTTGCTGCCGGGGCCTTGGTAGCCGCCCCCGATGCCGTTGACCTCGGCGGTCGGGCGGGCCCAGACGCGCTCCAGGGTGGTGTGTCCGGCCTCTCCGTGAGCGGCCGTCGACCTTGCCGTGCGCAGCCACTCGGCCTCGTCGAAGGGCAGCTCGGCAAAGAGTTCGCGCTCCCGTTCGGTGAGTTCGATGATGCCTTCGTAGAAGCCGGGCACGGCCACGCGCGCGTGATCGTCGTGCAGGGCCGCGACGAGCCGGGCGACCGCGGTGGCCGGATTGGGCACGGCTCCGCCGAAGGCCCCGGAGTGGATGTCCTGGTCCGGCCCGTACAGCTCGATCTCGCACTCGGCGAGGCCGCGCATTCCGGTGCACACCGTGGGGGTGTCCTCGGACCACATGCCGGTGTCGGAGACGATCACGGCGTCGGCGGCGAGCCGGTCCGCGTGCGCTTCGACGAGGTGACGGAAGTACGGGGAGCCGGATTCCTCCTCGCCCTCGATGAGGAGCTTGAGGTGTACGGCGGGAGCGGTGCGCCCGGTGGCGGCGAGGTGGGCGCGGACGCCGAGTGTGTGGAAGAACACCTGGCCCTTGTCGTCGGCCGCCCCGCGCGCGTGGAGGCGGTTTCCGCGGATCACCGGCTCGAAGGGCTCGGTGTCCCAGCCGTCCTCGCGGGCGGCGGGCTGCACGTCGTGGTGTCCGTAGACGAGGACTGTGGGGGCTTCGGGGTCCTCGGAGGGCCACTCGGCGAAGACGGCCGGTGCGCCTGCCGTGGCCCAGACCTCGGTGGTCGGGAAGCCGGTCTCCTGAAGCTTGGCGGCAAGCCAGTCGGCGCTGCGCCGTACGTCCGCCGCGTGGTCGGGCTGGGCCGACACCGAGGGGATGCGCAGCCATTCCGCGAGGTCGTCGAGGAAGGCGGCGCGGTGGTCCTGGATGTACGCGCGGACGGTGCTGACGGCGTTGTCAACGGGCTTGCTCATGCCCACGAGCCTATCCGCCCACAGAGGCGTGTTCGTCCGGCGGTTCACCAAATGCCTCTTCCTGTGGGCCCTCCATGAGCAGCCGCTCCAGTGCGGCCCGGTCCGGAAGGTCGTCGGGTCGGACGACCTCGCCGCTACGGACGTACAGGAACGCTGCCTTGACCGACTCCAGGGGCACGCCCTGCTGCTCGGCCCAGGCGAGGCGGTAGATCGCGAGCTGGAGCGGGTCCGCGGTGCGGCTGCGGCTGGTCTTCCAGTCGACGATCTCGTACGTCGTACCGTCGCCCTGCCGGTGTCCCGCGTCCTCGACGGTCTCCCTGTAGACCGCGTCGATGCGGCCGCGCACGACGCGGCCGGCGATGGCGAGCTGGAAGGGGGCCTCGACGCGGTAGGGAGTGCGGTGCGCGTACGGCGTGCGTTCGAAGGAGTCCTTGAGGGCCTCCAGGTCACGCTCGTCGGCGATCTCGGCCTCGCTGCCGGGCAGCTCCTCCGGATCGAGCATGGGCAGCCGAAGCTCTTCGAAGCGGGACTCCACCCATGCGTGGAAGCGGGTGCCGCGGCGCGCGGCGGGCTGCGGAGGGCGTGGCATGGGGCGTGCCAGCTCCTGTGCGAAGCCGTCCGGGTCGGCGGTCAGGCGCAGCACCTGCGACGCGGTGAGCGACGACGGAAGGGGTACGTCCGTGACACCGGCGCGGGCGCGCAGGAGCTCTCCGGTGAGCGCGTCCAGGTCGCGGTCCCAGGAGGCGAGCGTGCGGGATTCCTCGGGGGTGAGGCGCATCGGGTCCTCGGGGTGAGGGCGGGCCTCGGGGGCCGGTGCCTGGTGCGAGACCGTCGGGCGGTCCGCGGTCCAGGAGTCCCAGTCGGAGCCGTCGTCCGCGGGGAGGTCCGGTGGTTCTTCGTCCTCCGGCGGGGGCGGCCACTCGGGGTCCTCGTAGGAGGACGAGTCGTGGGCGGACCCTGGGTGGGCCTCCTCGTGGGACGCGACCCGCTCCAGGTGGGCGAGTACGGTCTCGGCGGCCGCGCGGCGGCGGGCGAGGGCCGCGTCGTCGAGCGGGAGCGGCCACGCGTGGTCGGCGGACGCTTCACGGAGGGCGGGGTTCTCGTCGTCCTCGGCCGGCTCGTCCGCCCATGCCTCGATCTCTCCGTGTCCGGCCGCACAGTGGTCGTGCAGGGCGTGCAGGAAGTCCGAGGGCCCGCGCGGCTTCTTCTGAGAGGGCCCCCACCAGTGGCCGGAGCCGATCAGGAGGGAGCGGGGGCGGGTGAAGGTGACGTAGCCGAGACGGAGTTCCTCGGTGTGCTGGTGGTCCTTCATGGCCTCGTGGAAGGCCTTGATGCCCCTGGTGTCCCAGGCGCCGATGTCGGGCAGTGTGTCGGCGTCCCCGCGCAGTTCGTGCGGCAGGACCTTGCCCTGGGCGGTCCATTTCTCGCGGCCCTGGGTGCTGGGGAAGGTGCCGGTGACGAGGCCGGGGACCGCGACGACGTCCCATTCCAGGCCCTTGGACTTGTGCGCGGTGAGCACCTTGACGGTGTTCTCACCGCCCGGCAGGGCGTTGTCGAGACCCTTCTCGTACTGCGCGGCGGTGCGCAGGAAGCCGAGGAAGGCCAGCAGGGTCGCCTCACCGTCGCCCGCGGCGAAGGAGGCGGCGACGTCCAGGAAGTTCGACAGCGTCTCGCGTCGGCGGGCGGCCAGCGCGTGCGGGGAGGCGGAGAGTTCGACCTCCAGGCCGGTCACGGCGAGCACCCGGTGCAGGACGTCCATCAGCGGGTCGGCGAGCGAGCGGCGCAGGTCGCGTAGTTCGGCGGCGAGCCGCGCGAAACGCACCCTGGCGTCAGGGGAGAAGGGCAGTCCGTCGTCGTCCCCCTGGGCCTCGATGGGCATCTCCAGGAACGTGTCGAGCGCGTCCGCGAGCGATATCACCTCGGCCGGGTCGACCCCCTCGACGGCCGCGGCGAGCCGACGGTCCGGGTCGTCGTCGGCGCCCACGCGCGCGTGGGTCACGAGAAAACGGGCGCGCCTCCCCAGGAGGGCCAGGTCGCGCGGGCCGATGCGCCAGCGCGGGCCGGTGAGCAGGCGGACGAGCGAGGCGTTGGCACCCGGGTCCTGGAGGACCTCGCAGACGGCGACGAGATCGGCTACCTCGGGGAGGTGCAGCAGCCCGGAGAGGCCCACCACCTCGACGGGGATGTCGCGGGCGACGAGCGCGCTCTGGATCTCGGCGAAGTCGGTCGCCGTACGGCACAGCACGGCGATCTCGCCGGGTTCCTTTCCGGTGCGTACGAGATGGGCGATGGAGTCGGCGAGCCAGTCGATCTCCTCGGCGTGGGTGCGCAGCAGCGCGCAGCGGACCAGGCCGTCGCGCTCGGCTCCGGGGGCGGGTCGGAGGGCCTCCACGCCCGCATGCATGGCGCGCAGGGGCTCCGCAAGGCCGTTGGCTAGTTCCAGGAGGCGGCCACCGCTGCGGCGGTTCTCGCTGAGGGCCTGGCGGGTCGCGGGGCGGCCGTCGGGGTGCGCGAAGTGTTCGGGGAAGTCGTCGAGGTTGGCGACGGAGGCGCCGCGCCAGCCGTAGATCGCCTGGCAGGGGTCGCCGACCGCGGTCACCGGGTGGCCCGTGCCGCCGCCGAAGAGACCGGCGAGCAGGACGCGTTGGGCGACCGATGTGTCCTGGTACTCGTCCAGCAGGACCACGCGGAACTCGTCGCGCAGGATGGTTCCGACCTCGGGGCGGGTGCGGGCCAGGGTGGCCGACAGGGCGATCTGGTCGCCGAAGTCGAGGAGGTCGCGCTCGCGTTTGGCCGCGCGGTAGCGGCCGACCAGCTCGGCGAGTTCACGCCGGGCCGCTGCCGCTTCGGGGATCTTGCGGAGGTCGGCGTTGGTGAGTTTGGCGCCTTCCAGGGACCGCAGCAGTTCGGCGTCGTACGCGCGCAGGTCCTCGGGGCGTACGAGGTGTTCGGCGAGCTCGGAGTCGAGCGTGAGGAGGTCGCCGACGAGGTCCGGGAAGGAGCGGGTGAGCGCCGGGTACAGGCCCGGTGCTTCGCGCAGGACGCGTGCGGCGAGCTGGTAGCGGGTGGCGTCGGCGAGCAGGCGGGATGTCGGTTCGAGCCCGATGCGCAGGCCGTGGTCGGTCAGCAGGCGGCCCGCGAAGGCGTGGTAGGTGGAGATGACGGGCTCGCCGGGCGGGTTGTCGGGGTCGATCACGTCCGGGTCGGTGACGCCTGCCTTGATGAGCGCCTTGCGGACGCGCTCGGCCAGTTCGCCGGCCGCCTTGTTGGTGAAGGTCAGGCCGAGAACCTGCTCGGGGGCGACCTGCCCGGTGCCGACCAGCCACACCACGCGTGCCGCCATCACCGTGGTCTTGCCGGAACCGGCTCCGGCCACGATCACCTGCGGGGCGGGCGGTGCGGTGATGCAGGCCGTCTGCTCCGGGGTGAACGGGATGCCGAGGAGCTCTTTGAGCTGCTCGGGGTCGGTGATACGGGCTGGCACGTCAGAGAGGCTAGCGGCGCGCACTGACACCAGGGGCCACATCGGCCTTGGGGCCGAAGGATGTGCTGGTCAGCACGGGTGGTGCGATGCGTCACGCACGTCGCACCACTCGCCGCGCCGACGTCACTCAGCGCGCCGACGCCACTTGACGCACCGGCGCCACTCGACCGCACGCGCGTGACTCGACCGCGCCCCCGTCACTCGACCACGTGCCGCCCCTCGGGCCGCGCGCTGCACGACGCCCGGAACGCGCAGTGCGTGCAGTGCTGCCCGGTCGTCGGCGAGAACCGCTCGTCGAGGACCTTGCCCGCGGCGGTGGCGAGCAGGTCGCCGACCCACTCGCCCTCCAGCGGCTCCTGCGCCTGCACCTTGGGGAGTGTCTCGCCGCCGTTCTTCTTGGCGGCGCCCTGGCGCAGCTGGACGAGTTCGGCGCCGCCCGGTTCGGGCCGGACACCGTCGAAGGCGTCATCGGCGGCGCCCTCGCTGATGGCGAGCTGGTAGACGGCGAGCTGTGGGTGGTGTGCCACCTCGGCGGCGGTCGGCGCCTGCTTGCCTGTCTTGAAGTCGACCACGTAGGCGCGGCCTTCGGCGTCCGCCTCGACGCGGTCCATGGAGCCGCGGATGCGTACTTCGTAGTCACCCGCTTCGAGGGTCACGTCGAAGTCGTGCTCACTGGCCACCGGCGTACGCCCGGTGCGGTCCGTCACATGCCACTTCAGGAAGCGTTCGAGCGCCACGCGCGCGTGCTCCTTCTCCTGCGCGGACTTCCAGGGCGCGTCGAAGGCGAGCGCGTTCCACACGGAGTCGAGGCGCTCCATGAGGACGGCCAGGTCCGCCGGGGTGCGTCCGGAGGCGACCTCGTCGGCGAGGACGTGCACCACGTTGCCGAAGCCCTGGGCGGCGGTCGCGGGCGCGTCGGCCTTCACCTCGCGCCCCAGGAACCACTGCAGGGCGCAGGTGTTGGCGAGCTGGTCGAGGGCGCTCCCGGAGAGCACGACGGGCTGATCGCGGTTGCGCAGCGGGATCTTGCTCTCGGTCGGCTCGTACAGGCCCCACCAGCGGTAGGGGTGCGCGGACGGCACCAGCGGGCGGCCGTCCTCGTCGCCGAGTGCGGCGAGTTTGGCCAGACGGCGGGCCGCGGCCTCCCTGAGGGTGTCCGAGACGCGCAGATCGACGGTCGTGGCGCGCAGTTCGGCGACCAGCGCGGCGACGGACAGCGGGCGACGCGGGCGGCCGGTGACGTCCTTGGGCTCGACGCCGAGTTCGGTGAGGAAACGGGAGGGCTGATCACCGTCGTCGGCGGGGGCCTTCACGGCGGTGACGACGAGGCGTTCACGCGCGCGCGTGGCGGCCACGTAGAACAAACGGCGTTCTTCGGAGAGGAGCGCTCCGGGCGTGAGGGGTTCGGCGAGGCCGTCGTGTCCGATGCGGTCGGCCTCCAGCAGGGAGCCGCGGCGGCGCAAGTCGGGCCACAGGCCCTCCTGGACGCCCGCGACGACGACGAGGCGCCACTCCAGGCCCTTGGAGCGGTGCGCGGTCATCAGACGCACGGCGTCGGGGCGTACGACCCTGCGGGTGAGCGTGTCGGCGGCGATGTCCTGGGCCTCGATCTCCTCCAGGAAGTTGAGGGCGCCGCGGCCGCCGGTGCGCTCCTCGGCGCGCGTCGCGGTCGCGAACAACGCGCACACTGCGTCGAGGTCGCGATCCGCGTTCCGCCCGGCCGCGCCGCCACGCCTGGCGGCCCGCTCCAGACGCTGCGGCCACGGTGTGCCCTCCCACAGGTCCCAGAGGGCCTCCTCGGCCGCCCCGCCACCCGCGAGGCGCTCCCGCGCCTTCCGCAGCAGCGCACCCAGGCGCTGGGCGCCTCGGGCGTACGCCGGGTCGTGCGCGACCAGCCGTTCCGGCTCGGCCAGCGCGCGGGCGAGCAGCTCGTCGGACGGCGGTGGCACGTGGTTGCCGGCGGCGCGCTCCTCCTCCCGCAGCGCGCGGCCCAGGCGCCGCAGGTCGGCGGCGTCCATGCTCGCGAGAGGCGAGGCGAGCAGAGTGAGGGCGGTCTCGGTGTCGAGCCAGGGGGTCTCCGGTTCCGGCTCAGCCGATCCTTCGAGCCCTTCCGGCCCTTCCAGCTCCTCCAGCTCCTCCAGCTCCTCCAGCTCCTCCAGCTCTTCCGGCTCTTCCGGCTCTTCCGGCTCTTCCGGCTCTTCCGGCTCTTCTGGCTCTTCTGGCTCTTCCGGCTCTTCCGGCTCCTCCGGCTCTTGGGAATCGGCGCTTTTCGCCTCTTCCGCAGGTGCGTCTTCTCGGGCGGGTACGTCCCCTGCGGCGTCCTCGGCGGATACGTCCACGCCGGAATCCGCGTCCGCACCCAGCTCCGCCCGCGCCACCGCCCGCAACGCGGTCAGCAGTGGCGCCACCGCCGGCTCGTGCCGCAGCGGCAGATCGTCGCCGTCGATGTCGAGCGGCACCCCGGCCGCGGTGAGCGCACGGCGGATCGTCGGAATCGTGCGGGAGCCGGCGCGTACCAGGACGGCCATCTCGCTCCAGGGGACGCCGTCCTCCAGGTGGGCGCGGCGCAGGATGTCGGCGATGTTGTCCAGTTCCGTGCCGGACGTCGGATACGTGTAGACCTCGGTCCGGCCCCCGTCGCGTACCGGGGACAACTCGCGGTGGGCCCGGACCTTCTCCGCCGGAAGGCGGGTCAGCGGCATGCGCTGGGTGAGCAGACGGGTGGCGGCCAGCAGGGCGGCGCCCGAGCGGCGGGACGTCCGGAGGACCTCGACCGGCGCCGGGTGGCCGCCCGCGCGCGGGAAGGCGTCGGGGAAGTCCAGGATGCCGTTCACATCGGCGCCCCGGAAGGTGTAGATCGACTGGTCGGGGTCACCGAAGGCGACGAGGGTGCGGCCACCGCCCGCGAGGGCCCTCAGCAGTCGTACCTGCGCCGGGTCGGTGTCCTGGTACTCGTCCACATAGACGGCGTCGTACTGCGCGGCCAGGCGTTCGGCGACAGTGGGGCGGCCTGCGAGCAGCACCGCGCGGTGGACCAGTTCGGCGTAGTCGAGGACTCCTTGCATGTCGAGAACGTCGAGGTACTCGGCGAGGAAGGCCGCCGCCGCGCCCCAGTCCGGGCGACCGCTGCGTGAGGCGAAGGCGTCCAGGGCCTCGGGACTCAGACCCAACTCTCGGCTGCGGGCGAGAACCGCGCGGACCTCGTCGGCGAAGCCTCGTGTGGTCAGACAGGCGCGCAGCTCGTCCGGCCAGCGCACATGCGCCAGACCGAGGCGCTCCAGGTCGGGCTGGCCCGCGAGGAGCTCGCGCACCGCCACGTCCTGTTCGGGACCCGACAGCAGCCGCAGGGGTTCCACGAACAGGTCGCTGTCCTGGTGGGCGCGGACCAGGGCGTAGCAGAAGGAGTGGAAGGTGGTCGCCTGAGGGGCGCGGGCGGCCCCTATGCGCAGCGCCATGCGGTCGCGCAGCTCGACGGCCGCCTTCCTGCTGAACGTGAGCACCAGGACGCGCTCCGGATCGCCGCCGCGTGCGATCCGGGCGGCCACGGACTCGACCAGCGTGGTGGTCTTGCCGGTGCCCGGACCTGCGAGAACGAGCAGTGGGCCGCCCTTGTGGTCAACCACCGAGCGCTGTCCTGCGTCCAGACGAGGGGGATCCACTCGGACCGGCGGGGTACGCACCAGTCGGTACGCGCCGCGGGTCCCCTGTCGCACCTGGGGGTGCGACAGGCGCCTGGTGGAGGAAGAGGAGCTCACGTGGTTCGCCGGTCCTGGTGGTCGTGCTGGTTGGAGGACTGCCGCGCGTTCAGTGCGGTGGCCGCGGGGTGAGAGGGAAGCGCGTCGTCGACGCTACGCCGGTGAGCGCGGTGGAAGGAGGGCTTCCCCTTCTTCCCGGGGGCCTCGTGCGTCCCCCGGTCCTCGAACGTACGGCATGTCACGGATGTGCCTCGCTTCCCCCGTACGGGCCACAGGTTCCCCCTCCGCCCGTCCGATACCGGAAGCTGTCAGGTGTGACTCTCCGCGCGTTCGCCGCCGTCCCATCGCGCCCGTCTCATGTCGACGCGCGGCAGATGCCCCCCGGAGGCTCTGCTCGCCTCCTTCAAGGGGGTGCCCTCGGTGCGGTAATGGGCCAGTGCCTCGAGTTCGTGGCCCGGGAGAAGCACGCCGTCCGCGCGTATGACACGCCACCACGGAACCGCTCCTCCGTAGAGGGCCATCACGCGGCCCACCTGGCGCGGCCCGCTCTCCTCCAGCCACTCCGCGACGTCCCCGTACGTCATGACGCGCCCGGGCGGGATCAGCTCGGCGACCTCAAGGACCCGCTCCGCGTACTCCGGCAGGTCGTCCGCCGGAAGGCTCTCCTCGCTCATCCGACCCATCCTGCCCCACCCCACCGACAACGTGACGGGGTGACCACCGCGGGTAGCCCTCGCACCACGGCGGCGCGTGGGGCAGACTGTGCGCCCCCGCATTTGCACCCTGATGCCCCCGTGTGTCGGTGGGGCATGCCACCATCGTGCGGGCGGTGACCGGTGATACGAGATCAAGAAGAGTCGATGAGGCAGCAGGGCGTGCACCCCGAAAACGCGGAGAGCACCTCCGCGGCCTCGTCGCGCCCGGACACCGTCGGGACCGACGAGAAGGACACCGGCGAGGAGACGGCGGAGCCCACCTCCACGGCCGGTGAAGAGCCCACGACCACGACGGACGACGAGCGCACCCCTAAGACGTACGAAAACGAGAAACTGCAGGTCGAGCGGGGAACCGACTGCCCGGACGAGGTCCACAACGACGAGGTCGAGGGCGACGAACCGCTGCTCCCCGCGCGCGTGCACCGCCCGTCCGACCTGATGCGCCTCCTGGTCGGGATCCTCGCGATCGCCGTGCTGCTCGCCATCGCCGCGTTCGCGCACGGCACCACATCGGGGCTCGAACAGGACATCAACAAGGGCACAGGCCAGGCACCCGATCTGCTGATCAAGATCGCGGGTCTGGCGTCGAGTATCGCGATCCTCCTCGTGCCGGTCGCTTTCGCGATCGAGCGGCTGATCAAACGGGACGGGCTGCGCATCGCCGACGGCGTCCTCGCCGCGGTCCTCGCACACGGAGTGACACTCGCCACCGACCTGTGGGTCGCGCAGGCCGCCCCGAACTCGATCCAGGAAGCACTCACCCAGCCATCACCGGGCGACATCCACGCGCTCACCGACCCGGTGCACGGCTATCTCGCTCCGGTCATCGCGTACATGACGGCCGTCGGCATGTCCCGCAGACCGCGCTGGCGCGCGGTGCTGTGGGTGGTGCTGCTCCTCGACGCGTTCTCGATGCTGGTCACCGGCTATACGACGCCGTTCTCGATCATCCTGACCGTGCTGATCGGCTGGACCGTCGCGTACGGGACGCTGTACGCGGTCGGCTCGCCGAACGTGCGCCCCACCGGGCGGACCCTGATGGCGGGCCTGCGGCACGTCGGCTTCCACCCGGTGACGGCGGCCCGTGAGGAGGCGCCGGAGGCCACGGAGAGCGGCGACCGGGGCAGACGCTATTTCGTCACCCTGGAGGACGGCCCACCGCTGGATGTCACGGTGGTCGACCGTGAGCAGCAGGCGCAGGGCTTCTTCTACCGCGCGTGGCGTCGCCTCACGCTGCGCGGCATCACCACACGCCGGAGCCTCCAGTCACTGCGCCAGGCCCTTGAGCAGGAAGCGCTGCTCGCGTACGCGGCCATCGCGGCCGGGGCCAACGCGCCCAAGCTGATCGCGACCTCGGAACTGGGTCCGGACGCCGTGATGCTCGTCTACGAGCACACCGGTGGCCACACCCTCGACTCGCTGCCCGACGAGCTCATCACCGACGATCTCCTGCGCGACACCTGGCATCAGGTGCAGGCCCTGCAGTCCCGGCGCATCGCGCACCGCAGGCTCGCCGGTGACGCGATTCTGGTGGATCGTTCCGGCACGGTGATCCTCACCGATCTGCGCGGCGGCGAGATCGCCGCCGGCGACCTGTTGCTGCGCATGGACATCGCCCAGCTGGTCACCACGCTGGGGCTTCGCGTGGGCGCCGAACGCGCGGTGGCCTCGGCGGTCGGGGTACTCGGCCCGGACACGGTCGCCGACTGTCTGCCGATGCTCCAGCCCATCGCGCTGACGCGCGCCACGCGCGCGACGTTGCGAAAGCTCGCCCGGGAGCGCGCACAGCGCGAGCGCGAGGCGGTCCTGGAGGCTTCCCGGCAGGACCGGCTCGCCCGCGCCGAGGAGGCCAAGGAAGACACCACTCCCGTACTGGAAAAGCCCGCCAAGAAGTCCGTACGCGCGGAGCAGCGGGCCGAGAAGCGGGCGATCGACGAGGCGCTGGACGAGGCGCGCGAGGAGGATCTGCTCACCCAGATCCGCCACCAGGTGCTGCTGATCAGGCCACAGGCACCGGTCGAACCGGTCCGCCTGGAGCGCGTCAGGCCGCGCACGCTGCTCAGTTTCATCGCCGGCGCGATCGGCGCGTACTTCCTGCTGACGCAGCTCACCCACATCGAATTCGGCACCCTCTTCGACGACGCAGAGTGGGGCTGGGTCGCCGCGGCGGTGCTGTTCTCGGCGCTGAGCTACTTCGCGGCGGCGATGAGCCTGCTCGGCTTCGTGCCCGAGCGGGTGCCGTTCCTGCGCACCGTGGCGGCGCAGGTGGCGGGCTCGTTCGTGAAGATCGTGGCACCCGCCGCGGTCGGCGGTGTGGCCCTGAACACGCGCTTCCTGCAGCGCTCCGGGGTGCGGCCGGGGCTCGCGGTGGCCAGCGTCGGCGCCTCGCAGCTGTTCGGCCTCGGCTGCCACATCCTGATGCTGCTCTCCTTCGGCTACCTGACCGGCACCGAGAAGACACCTTCCCTGTCGCCGTCCCGCACGGTCATCGCGGGTCTGCTCACCGTCGCCGTACTGGTCCTCGTGGTGACGTCGGTGCCGTTCCTGCGCAAATTCGTCTCCACGCGCGTGAGGTCGCTGTTCGCGGGCGTCGTGCCGCGCATGCTCGACGTGCTCCAGCGGCCGCAGAAGCTGATCACCGGTATCGGCGGCATGCTGCTCCTCACCGCCTGCTTCGTGATGTGCCTGGACGCGTCGATCCGTGCGTTCGGCCATGAGGAGACCCACACCCTCAGCCTCGCCAGCGTCGCCGTCGTCTTCCTCGCCGGCAACGCGCTCGGCTCGGCGGCGCCGACCCCCGGCGGCGTCGGCGCGGTCGAGGCGACCCTCACGGTCGGCCTGATCGCCGTAGGCCTCCCGAAGGAGGTCGCGGCGCCCGCCGTGCTCCTGTACCGGCTGCTGACACTGTGGATTCCGGTGCTCCCGGGGTGGCTGTTCTTCAACCATCTGACGCGCAAGGGCGCGCTCTAGCCCGGGCACGCGGGGCCCTCTCGCACAGCGGCACGGCGCACCGTAGGGGCCATCTCGTACGCGACACAGCGCGTCCTCACCCACACGGCTCGTGCCCCGAGCGTCCCGCCCCGCACGACCGCAGGATGGGGACATGCCGAACCCTCCCCTGCTGCGCGCCGCTGCCTTGACCGTCGCCGCCGTCCTGTTGTCCTCCTTGATGACGGGCTGCAGCGATGACTCCAAGGACGAGGATCTGACGGCCCAGAAGCTGAGCTGGAAGGATTGCCCGGCACCGTCCGAGTCCGAGGGCGGCGGGGATTCTCCCTCGCCTCTGCCGGGCGGTACGAAGTGGCAGTGCGCCACCTTGAAAGCCCCCCTCGACTGGGCCGATCCCAAGGGCGACACGATCGGGCTCGCGCTGATCCGGGCCACGACGAGCGGCGACCAGAGCAAGCGCATCGGCTCGCTCGTCTTCAACTTCGGGGGTCCCGGCGGCTCCGGCGTCACCACGTTGCCCGCCTTCGGCGAGGACTACGCGAAACTGCGCACCCGCTACGACCTGGTGAGCTTCGACCCGCGCGGGGTCGGCCGCAGCGCCGGCGTGGAATGCGAGAGCGACGACCAGCTCGACGAGTACTTCCAGCAGGACGCCACCCCGGACGACGGCGCCGAGCAGAAGGAACTGCTGGACAACACCAAGGCGTTCAACGCGGCCTGTGAGAAGAACTCCGGCAAGACCCTCCCGCACCTGCGGACCACCGACGCGGCCCGCGACATGGACCTGATGCGTCAGGTCCTCGGCGACGACAAGCTGCACTACTTCGGCATCTCGTACGGCACCGAACTCGGCGGCGTCTACGCACACTTGTTCCCCAAGAACGTGGGACGTGCCGTCTTCGACGCGGTCGTCGACCCGACGCAGACCTCGGAACAGGGCTCTCTCGGGCAGGCCGAGGGCTTCCAGCTCGCGCTCGACAACTTCGCCGACGACTGCACCTCGAAGACCGAGGACTGCCCCATCGGCGACACCGCGCAGGACGTCAAGGACCGCATCGCGAAGCTGCTCGCCGACCTCGACAGCAAGCCGATCCCCGGCGTCTTCCCGCGGCAGCTCACCCAGACCGCCGCGACCAACGGCATCGCGCAGGCCCTGTACTCGAAGGACTTCTGGGAGTACCTGACGGAGGGACTTGAACAGGCGTACGCAGGCGACGGCAAGGTGCTGATGCTGCTGTCGGACTCGATGAACGGGCGCAACCAGAACGGGCAGTACAGCAACATCACCGCGGCGAACATCTCCATCAACTGCGCGGACGACAAGCCGCGTTACACCTCCGACTATGTGGAATCGAAGCTTCCGGAGTTCCGGACCGCCTCGCCCTTGTTCGGCGACTATCTGGCCTGGGGCATGGTCAGCTGCACCGACTGGCCGGTGGCGGGTGCCGCCGACCACCCCGACGTGAGCGCTTCCGGCGCGGCGCCCATCCTCGTGGTCGGCAACACCGGCGACCCGGCGACGCCGTACGAGGGAGCGAAGAAGATGGTGGACGCGCTGGGCAAGGGAGTCGGTGTCGAGCTGACGTACAAGGGCCAGGGGCACGGCTCGTACGACAGCGGGAACAAGTGCGTGCAGGACGCGGTGAACGGCTATCTGCTGGAGGGGACCGTCCCACCGGCCGGAACCGTCTGCTCCTAGAAAGCCGCAGGTCAAACGGTTATCCACAGGCCGCGACGGTCGGGGCCCGTGGGCGCCTAATATTGCCTGCATGTGATCCGCGACTTCCGGCGGATCATGGCGAGGGGGGAAGCTCATGACGCGATTCGCACGGTGGACGGCCGCGACCGCCGCCGCGTTGCTGGTGGCCGGCTGCGGCGGAGGCTCGTCCGGCGACGACGAGAACGAGGGAAAGAACAGCGACAGCCCGTCGGCCGCCGCTCCTTCTTCCGCCACGCCGTCGGGGCTGCCCGCCTCACTCACCGCACAGAAGCTCGACTGGGGCCGCTGCAAGGCCACTTCGGACTCTCCCGCGCCGGACAGCGACTGGCAGTGCGCGACGCTCAAGGTGCCGCTGGACTACGCGAAACCCGACGGCGAGACGATCGGCCTCGCTCTGATCCGCTCGAAGGCGAGCGGGGACCAGAGCGACCGCATCGGCTCGCTCCTGTTCAACTTCGGTGGCCCCGGCGGGTCGGGCGTCTCCACGATGCCTTCGTACGAGAGTGTCGTCGGCCAGCTCCACGAGCGGTACGACCTGGTGAGCTGGGACCCGCGCGGGGTCGCCGCCAGTGAAGGCGTGCGGTGCCGCAGTGACAAGGAGATCCAGGCGGCCGAGTCGGTGGACGCCACACCGGACGACGCGGCTGAGGAGACGGCGTACTTCGAGGACGCCGCCGACTTCGGGAAGGGCTGCGAGAAGGCCGCGGGCAAGCTGCTGTCGCACGTCTCGACGACCGACACGGCCCGCGACATGGACCTGATGCGCCAGGTCCTCGGCGACCAGAAGATGCACTACTTCGGCATCTCGTACGGCACCGAACTCGGCGGTGTGTACGCACACCTGTTCCCGAAGAACGTGGGACGCCTGGTGCTGGACGCCGTCGTCGACCCGAGCGCCGACACGGTGGGCCACGCCAAGAACCAGACCCTGGGCTTCCAACGCGCCCTGGACAACTACCTCACGTCCACGGGCCAGGACCCCAAGCAGGGTTCCCAGAAGATCGCGGACCTGCTGGACCGGATCGACGCGAATCCGTTGCCGACCTCTTCCGGACGCGAGCTCACGCAGTCGCTGGCGCTCACCGGGATCGTCCTGCCGCTCTACAGCGAGCAGGGCTGGCCGACGTTGACCAGCGCTCTGAACGCGGCCGAGGACGGGGACGGTTCGGAGCTGCTGGCCCTCGCCGACGGCTACAACGACCGTGACTCCTCAGGGAACTACGGCACGACGACCCATTCGCAACGGGTCATATCGTGCTTGGACGACAAGCAGCGGCCGACTCCCGAGGAGACGAAGAAGCGGCTGACCGAGTTCGAGAAGATCTCGCCCGTCTTCGGCGACTTCCTGGGCTGGGACACGGCCGGCTGGTGCCACGACTGGCCGGTGGCCGGTCAGTACGACAACCCGGAGGTCAGCGCGCCAGGAGCCGACCCCGTCCTGGTCGTCGGCAACACCGGGGACCCGGCGACGCCGTACGAGGGCGCCCGCAAGATGGCCGACGAACTGGGCAAGGGCGTCGGAGTGGAGCTCACCTGGAAGGGCGAGGGCCATGGCGCGTACGGGAGTGGGAGCGACTGCGTCGACTCCACGGTGAACGGCTATCTGCTGAACGGGACGGTACCGAAGGACGGCAAGGTCTGTTCATGACGATGGCGGGGGTTCCGGGCACCCTCGGTGCCCGGAACCCCCGCCATCGGAAGAGCAACTGCTCAGTGCATCGGCCGATGCACCGGCCAGTACGTCGGCCGGTACATCGGTCAGTACACCGGCCGGTACATCGGTCAGTACACCGGCTTGTCCGGCTCGATCTGGTGGACCCAGCCGATCACGCCGCCGCCGACGTGCACCGCGTCCGCGAAGCCCGCGGACTTCAGGACCGCGAGGACTTCCGCACTGCGGACACCCGTCTTGCAGTGCAGGACGATCTTCTTGTCCTGCGGGAGGGTCTCCAGGGCGGTGCCCATGAGGAACTCGTTCTTCGGGATCAGCTTGGCACCGGGGATCGAGACGATCTCGTACTCGTTGATCTCGCGGACGTCGATGATCTCGATGTTCTCGCCGTCGTCGATCCACTCCTTGAGCTGCTTGGGAGTGATCGTCGAGCCGGCGGCCGCCTCCTGTGCCTCCTCGGACACGACGCCGCAGAAGGCCTCGTAGTCGATGAGCTCGGTGACGGTCGGGTTCTCACCGCAGACCGCGCAGTTCGGGTCCTTGCGGACCTTGACCTGGCGGTATTGCATCTCCAGGGCGTCGTAGATCATCAGGCGGCCGAGCAGCGGCTCACCGATGCCCGCGAGGAGCTTGATCGCCTCGTTGACCTGGATGGAGCCGATGGACGCGCACAGCACACCCAGGACGCCGCCCTCGGCGCAGGAGGGAACCATGCCGGGCGGCGGGGGCTCCGGGTAGAGGCAGCGGTAGCAGGGGCCATGCTCGGCCCAGAAGACAGAGGCCTGGCCGTCGAAGCGGTAGATCGAACCCCACACGTACGGCTTGTTGAGGAGCACGGCCGCGTCGTTGACCAGGTAGCGGGTCGCGAAGTTGTCCGTGCCGTCGACGATCAGGTCGTAGTCGCGGAAGATGTCCATCACGTTCTCGGCTTCGAGCCGCTCTTCGTGAAGGATCACGTTCACGTACGGGTTGATGCCGAGGACGGAGTCGCGGGCCGACTCGGCCTTGGAGCGGCCGATGTCCGCCTGGCTGTGGATGATCTGACGCTGCAGGTTCGACTCGTCGACCTCGTCGAACTCCACGATGCCGAGGGTGCCCACGCCTGCGGCGGCCAGGTACATCAGCGCCGGCGATCCGAGGCCGCCGGCGCCCACACAGAGCACCTTGGCGTTCTTCAGCCGCTTCTGCCCGTCCATGCCCACATCGGGGATGATCAGGTGGCGGGAGTACCTGCGAACCTCGTCTACGGTGAGCTCAGATGCGGGCTCGACCAGGGGTGGCAGCGACACGGGGACTCCGTTGGTCGGTCAATCACTACAGTTGTTCTCCCCGTAACACTGCCACGCCCTTCTTCATTCCGAGACACCCGTTCCGATCCGCGAGACGATCTCGTCCCAGTAGCCGGGCATGGTCTCCCAGGGGTCGGCGCGGCCGCCACGGTCCGTGCGGTCGGTGAAGTAGATCGTCGAGGCACCCTGCCAGCGGGCGATGCGCAGCGCCTCGTCGAGATGGCCGCGCGGTACGCCGTGCACGAAGTGGCAGAAGCGCTCGGTCGGATAGTCGGCGGTCCACTCGGCGACCTGCGACCATCGGTAGTCGCTCCAGGGGCCGGAGAAGGTCACCAACTGGTCGGCGTTCTCGGCATATCCGGGGTACGGGTGGCTGCCGTGGCCCAGCACGATGTGCGCGCCGTCGAGGAGCGCACGGAGTGTGGTGACCGTGCGGCGGACCTCGGGGAGCGCGGCGCGCTCGGTGGGGCAGCGGTCCAGGAGGAATCCGTCACACCGGTACCAGTCGAGATACCGCTGCGCGTCGGAGAGCAGCTCACCGAAGGTGCGTGCGCCGTACGTGACGTCCAGGTGTCCGAGGACGCGCACGCCGGAGTTGCGCAGTCGCCCGGCCGCCTCCAGGCAGTGCGGGTCGGGACGGCTGCCGGGACCGTTGTCCACGTTCAGGACGACCCAGTGCAAGGGGGTGCCGGGGCGGGTGAGTTCGCCCCACTCCACCGGAGCGACGAGGGGGTGTGCATAGCCGGGGATGCCGAAGCCGAGGCCTAAGTCCGTGCTCGCGGTGCCCGTTGCGGTGCTGGTCAGATACGGCATGCCGCCTCCATCCAGATGTCGGCGAGGGATTCCTCGAGGTTGATCCGGGGCCGCCAGCCGAGCCGGTCGCGTGCGGTGCGCACGTCGGCCTGCTGCCAGCTGCCGCAGCCGTCCGGATAGGGGTACGCGACCGGGGCCGCGTGGTCTGGTTCGGTTCGCGGGTGGCCGATGGATGGCCTGACTGGGCTGAGAGGTCCGTCGAGTTCGTGCAGCGCGCCGCCGTAGCCGGCGACGCGGGCGAGGACGGCGGCGGCGTCACGGAGCCGCACGGCTCGGCCCGAGCCGATGTTGATGACTCCCTGGGCGGCGGAGAGCGAGGCGGCATGGACGGCGCGGGCGACATCGCGTACGTCGATGAAGTCGCGTTGGACGCCGAGTCCGCCGAGCTTGAGTTCGCCGTCGCCGGACTGCATCGCGCGGCGCAGGGCCTCGGCGAGGCGGCCGAGCGGGGATCCGGCCGGGGTGCCAGGCCCCGCCGGTGAGAACACCCGGAGCACGACGGCGTCCAGGCCGGACCCGAGGACGAGTTCGGTGGCGGCGAGCTTGCTCACGCCGTAGGGGCCACCCGGGCGGGGCACCGCGTCCTCGGCCGTGGAGGAGCCGGGCTGGCTGGGGCCGTACTCGGCGCCGCAGCCGACCTGCACGAGTCGTGCCCCACAGCCGCTGCGACGGAGGGCCTCGCAGACGGTGGCGACGGCGACGGTGTTGTGCCGGGTGAGTTCGCGGGCGCCGCCCCGGGTGGCGCCGGCGCAGTTGACGACGACTCCGGGGTGCACGGCGTCCAGGAAGCGGGTGAGCGCGCCCGGGCTGCCCGACGCGAGGTCGAACCGTACGTCGGCGTCGTCGCCACGGCCGAGCGCGGTGAGCTGCACGGCCGGGTCGGCGAGCAGCCTGTCGGCGACGAAGCGGCCGAGGTATCCGTTGGCTCCGATCAGCAGGACCCTCATCGGGCGGCTCCCGGGGCGGATTCTCCGGTTCGGGAGGTGATCATCTGGCGTTCTCCTTCGAGGTGGTGCCGTGGGTCGGGGAGAGGGCCCGCGGTGTCGGCCCCGCGGGAGCGATGTGCCCGGGACGGGGGACGACCCCAGGCCGCCGGGCGCGGCTCAGGGAGGTGGCGGACACCATGAGCCAGGTTTCGGGTCGCGGCGCACGGCATCGATTGCGGTGGGCCGGGGCTCCGGCAGGACGCTCGCCGCCCTGCCGGCGGCTCATGCCGCCCCACAAGGCAGGGCATGGGCCGAGGCCCGGGTCAGCATGCGGGTGGAGTGGATCAGGAGGACGAGGGTGGCCGCGCCGCACACCAAGGCGGGGACGGCGCCCGGTCCCCAGGCGCCGACGACGGTCTCGACTGGCGCGGACAGGAACGCGCAGCCAGGGAGGCGGCCCGCGAAGACCGTGGCCAGGGAGGTCGCCTCGGCCGCCCCCGCGGTGGCGAGGACGACGGCCGGGGCGTGGTTGAAGCCGCGTGCCGCGAGCATCCGGGCGAGCAGGAGCAGCGCGCCGAGGGCACCTGCTCCGGCGTACGCGCTGGGCTCTCCGAGCACCGCCCCGCACAGCGCGAGCAGCCCGCCGAGGGCGCACAGGTAGAGCCCGAACATCCCGAGGAGCAGGGGCTGTACGGAGGCGGCGAACTCCTCAAGACCGCGGCTGGCGGTCAGCCTGCGACGGGCGCGTACGACGAAGAGGTGGGCGCACCAGGCCGCCGGGGCGCAGGCCAGGGCGAGGGCGAGGACCGGTGCGGTGGCCAGGGGCCAGGGGCCGTCCGGGCCGCCATCGACACCGGCGCTCAGCAGTCCGTCGCCGAGGAGGGCGTACGCGATCAGCCAGCACGTCCACGCGCGCGTGGCGCCCGTCGTGTAGTGAGTGACGCTCAGGGGGCCGCGGCGGAGGGCGACGCGCAGGCCGAGCGCCACGGCGAGGGCGCCGACCGTGGCGACGGCCAGGCGCGGCTGCCCTTCGGTGAGCCGCAGCCCGATCACGGTCGCCGCGCACAGGGCGCCCGGCAGCAGGGCGAGCGCCGCCCAATCGGGGCGCACGCCTGGGCGTCCAGGGGGCGCGGGACGCGGCGCGGGCTCCCCGTCACGGGACACGCGCGCGTACATCTCCTCGGCGAGCGCGAACACGTCCCGATGCCGGAACCGCGCGGCGGTCCGGTCGGTCACCCCGTGCGCCTCAAGGCCCGCCGCGATCTCCAGCGGGTCCACGGCCCTCTCACAAAGGTCACGGTGTCGGTGCATCAGGGCTTTCACCGGGTCCGCGGCGCCGCGTCGGCTGCTGGATCTGCGCGGGGCGCCACCCAGACCATCGCGCGCCCCGCCAGGCGCCTCAGGGGCCCCCTCAACAGGCTCACTCGCCGCACCAGTACCCTCGCGCACTCCCCCTACACCCGCGCGTGCGCCGTCCGCACCCTCGCGCAATGCCTCACCGGAACCGAACCCGAACCCGAATCCGGACCCAGTCCCAGACTCGAACCCGTCGGTCGCCTCCGCCTCCGCCGCCGACTCCCCCTCGTCCCCGTCGACCCGTTCATCCCCGTCAACCCGTACGTCCATTTCGCCAACCCCCGTCACAAGCCACTCCTCCGACCGCGCGTCCCAGGCACCGGGGCTGCTCGGGCGCCCCGGCCGGTCCAGTTCTCCGAGTTCGTTCATCACGCGCCCTCCCCGGCGGGGACGGGAACCGTCGCGCGCACCGGTGAGCCCGCCGCCCAGTGCGGGCGGCCCGTGGGCATCAGGCGGGCCTCGGTCCAGCGGCCGGGCACGTGCGCCTCCGCGGGGACGCCGAAGGGGAGCGGCTCACCCGCCTCGTCGACGAGCACGCGTCGTTCCGGGGAGTGCGAGACGATCTCCAGGTAAATGCCGTGAAATGCTGCGATGTTCTGTTCGACGGTGAAGAGTTCGAGGGCGCGTGCGCGGGCGGCCGCTCCGAGGCGCTCACGGCGCTCGGGGGCGCGCAGCAGCGCCACGCACGCCTCGGCGAGAGCCCGCGGATTGCGCGGCGGCACCACGAGCCCCGTACCGCCGATGACCTCGACGACCGCGCCCACGTCCGTGGACACCGTGGCGCGACCGCAGAACATGGCCTCAACGAGGCTGATCGGAAAGCCTTCCACCACACTGGACAGGACGATCACGGCCCCGGAGGCGTAGGCCTCCGGGAGGCCCGGGACCTCCGGGCCGCCGATCTCCTCGAAGGACACCGGGTTGTCGCCGACCGCGTGCACGCCCTCCGCCTCGTCGGGGAAGAGCTGCGCGGCCAGGGCCTTGCAGTGGGCCAGGTAGGTCGCACCGGCCGGTCCGTCGGCGGGTGCTCCGACGATCCGCAGCCGAGTCTTCGGCTCCTCCTTGCGGATCTCCGCGAAGGAGTGCAGCAGGGAGATCAGGTCCTTGGCGGGTTCGATGCGGCCGACCCACACCAGGGTGTCCGGGTCCGCGCACCCCGAGGCCTCCGCGCCCTCCCCCACCTCCGCGAAGCGGGAGGCCTCCATGCCGGGGTAGACGGTGCGCAGTTTGGCGCGGTCGGCGCCGCACCGCTCCTGCCAGCGGCGGGCGTGCGTGTTGCCGGGCGTGATGAGAGCGGCCGCGCGGTACACCTCGCTGGTGAGCCTGCCGTGGAACGCGGCGAGCAGCGCCCGTGCCGCGGGGGCGTCCCCGACGGAGGCGGACGCGAGGTAGTGCGCCCGTAGCGGCACGCCGTACTCGGTGACGAGCAGGGGCACTCCGGAGAAGTGCCGTGCGAGGAGGCCGGGAAGGGCCGCCGTACCGCCGGCCGTCGCGTGGCACAGGTCGACCGAGTCGAGCCCGTCGCCCTCGTACCAGTCGAGGGACAGGGGGCGCAGCGCCCGCTCGAAGTGGGCGGCGACCGCCAGCAGATCGGGCACACGAGCGGCGCGCGCCGTACGGAGTGCGCCGGGCGCACGACACGCACGCTCCAGCGCGCGCACGGCGCCCTCGGAGCGAAGCGCCCCGATCAGTCCACCCTCGTCGCGAGCGAGTTCCGCGAGCTCGTAGAGGGCGCTGCCGAAACGGTCCGCCTCGACTCCGCCGGAAACGCCCACAGCACCAACGCCCGCGCCGCCGGAAGACGCCGAGCCGCGAACAGCCCCCGCGTCACCGGACGACCCCGCGTCGACGGCCGCCGCTCCCGAGCCCGGCCCCTCACACACCGCCGCGGCCAACTCCCCGTACGCCTCCGCGAACCGCCGCCGCGCCCGCCGCCCGTACACCACGCCGTCGTCCTCAGCCATCCAGAGCGGCGCCGTCCGCACCCGGCTGACCTGCGGCGGCAGCTGGATCCAGCCCTCGTCCTCCTGGCGCTCGCTGCGGCTGAGCGCGTAGATGTCGAACTCGTGCTGCCCGAGCCCGCGTACGAGCCGGTCGCACCAGAGCCTGGCGTCACCGCTCACATACGGATAGCCACCCTCCGTAAGCAGTCCGATGCGCACGAGTGCACCCCCGATCTCCCTTGTGGGGAGCCGCCGTTGACCCGGCGGCTCGCAGCGGGACGAACGTATGCGGACATGGCGGTGGTGCGACGGACGGTTGTCCATCGCACCACCAAAAGGGGTGAACGGTCGTAACTTTCCCGCGCAGACCGCGTTCGATCGCGCTACGGGATCAAGCAGTTACGTTTCGTTGCCTCGCGGGCCTCGCCGGAACCTCGGTCAACTCCCGGGATACGGCCAGGGGTTGGCCTTGCAGTGGATCCCGTCGTGGTCGAGGAATTTGGTCTGCTGCTGCATGACGGGGGCGAGTTCGCCGTCCTTGTCGCAGGTGACGTGGCTGTAGCCGAGCCGGTGACCGACCTCGTGATTGATCAGCATCTGCCGGTACGCCTGCATTTTGTCGCCGTAGGTCTCGGAGCCCTGCGCCCAGCGATACGCGTTGATCATGACGCGCTCGGTCGACGCCGAGTCGCAGGACACATTGTCCTCGGTCGTGTCGAGGCCGGACTTGGCGCACCATTCGGCGGTGGTGCCCGGGCTCGCCAGAGTGATCACGAAGTCGGGCTTCCCGGAGGAGATCCGCTCGAAGGTACGCCCGCCGTTGTGGGCCCAACTCCGGTCGTCGTTCAGGGTTTTCTGCACGGCCTGCGCGAAAAGCGCGGCGTCGAGACCGAGCCCCTGTTCCACGTCGACGCGATAGGTGAACTTCTGCCCCTTGCCGGGCGCCTTGTCGAGCCCGAGGACCGCGTCGAACTCCCCCGATCCCTCGAGCGTCGCGCCGAGCGCGTACTTCTTGCCCATCTTCTCGTCGTACGTCAGCGTCTTCGCGCTCGGTGTCACCGACGGGGACGCCGCCCCCGAGGCACCGAGGGCGCCACGGTCGCCGCCGGCGGTGGACTGCGCGCGTACGCCGGTGTCCTGGCCCGCGTTGTCCTCCCGCCCGGTGGCCACCTGCCCGGCCACGACGACGGCGAGCACGGTGGTGACGGCGGCCGCGGCGATCCCGGTGAACGCCCGTCCCTTGCCGCCCTTGCCCTTTTCCGGCTCCTCGATGTCCGGCAGTGGCTTCTCGTCGGCGTCCGTGTCCCAGTCGGTGACGGAGGCATAGGGGTCGCTGCCGTGCGGGGTGGTGGTGCGGGGCGCGAAGACGTCATCCTCCTCATCAAGGCCGCCACCGAAAGCGTCGACGTAGGTCTGCCGGGGCCCCGGCACGGACGTCTGGCGCTGCGCCGGTATCCGAGGCCCGGGATGCCCGGCCGGAGCGCCTGCCAACGCACCTTGGGGACCGCCCTGGGGACCACCTTGCGGAGCACCACCCCTCGACTGCCCCCAGGCACCACCGGATTCACGCTGCTCGGGATGACCACCACGCACCTGAGGTACGCCGTGCGCGGGCGTCCCGTCGGGAAAACGGGGGACACCGTGTGCCGGAGTCCCGTCCGGGTACCGCGGCACCCCGTGCGCAGGAGTCCCGTCCGGAAAGCGCGGCACCCCATGCGCGGGCGTCCCGTCCGCGAATCGAGGCACACCGTGTGCCGGAGTCCCGTCCGCGAACCGCGGCACCCCATGCGCCGGAGTCCCATCCGCGAAACGCGGACCCCCGCGCCCCGGCATCCCACCCCTCGGAGGCATCGGCCTCAGCGCGCCCGGCACGGCAGCCGGACCGGACCCCCGGCCCACGCCCTGCGGCGAACCCGCTCCCGCCCCGGGTACCGGCACCGCAGCCAGCTCGGACGGATCCCTCTTGTCGACATTCGTGTCGACCTTGGCGGCTTTCTCGACCTTCTCGACCTTGTCGGCCCGCCCCCGACGGCTATGACGTCCCACGCCCCGCCTCAGCTCCCCGCACCGGCGGAAGCAGCGGACGGTGGCGTCAACTCGCCCGAGTCCGCGAGGAGTTCGCGGAAGGCAGTGGCCACAGTGTCCGGGTATTCCATCATCGCGACATGCCCCGCGTCCGGCAGCGTCAGCAGCCGGGAGTCACGGAAGGTGCGGGCCGCACGCTGGGCCATGCGGTAGGCGACGAGCTGGTCGCGGCCGCCGTAGACGAGGAGCGTCGGCGCGAGCACCCGCTCGGCCTGGCGCCACAGCCCGTGCTGGCCGCCCAGCGTGTACGCGTTCACGACGCCGCGCGCCGACCGCGCCATGGCGTCCCAGAAGTACGGGAGGGCGAGCCGCCGCTCCATCTCCTCGACCGCCTCGTGGAACCCCTCGGGAGTCACCATGCCGGGATCCCCGTAACAGAGCGCCAGAACCCCGCGTACACGCTGCTCGGCACTCCAGTCCTTGGTGAGTTTGGTGAACAGCCCCGCCACCCCGGGCAGCGCGATCATCACGGTCGGCCACGCGGTGCGCTGCGCCCGGAGTTCGGGCAGCGCGGGCGAGACCAGCGTGAGCGTACGGACGAGATCGGGCCGTACGGCCGCGACACGCGTGGTGACGGCTCCGCCGAGCGAGTTCCCGAAGAGGTGCACGGGCCCGCGCCCGGACGCGTCGAGATAACGGATGACAGCGCGCGCGTGCCCGGTGACCGAGTAGTCCCCGTCGTCCGGTGGCGGCGAGTCCCCGAAGCCCGGCAGATCGAGGGCCTCGCTGTCCACGAGCCCGTCGAGCAGCGGCATCAGCGCCGACCAGTTCTGCGAGGAACCGCCCAGGCCATGGACGTACAACGCGGGCGGCAGCCCCGCACGCACAGGCGGCCGCGACCGCACCGTCAGCGTGATCCCGGGCAGCCCCACCGACCGCAGCCGCTCCCCCGCAGCGACCCTGACGGCGCCCACCTTCGGTGTGACGGTGGTGGCCAGCACGGACGGCAGCTCGGTCGAAGACATGCGGCAATGTTACGAGACGATCACGCAATGGTTCGTGTGTTCGCCGTCACAGATCTCTTGGGCGTCACAAATGGGCGTCTCAGATCCGTTCGCCGTCATGGATCGCGAGCGAATGGCGAACAGATCGCATAGCGCCCGGATCGGGTGTCTCCTAGGCTCGGACGAGGGCACTCGTATCTCGTAGAGGAGCGAATCTCACCAGGAGCGCACCTCGTACAAGGGGCGCACGCGCACCACTCGGGAAGAGGAACCATGACAGTCGACCCGGCAGACCCCGAGACCTTCGCGAACGACGACGAACCCGGGGAGTTCAACCCCGAGGCCCCCGAGGCCGACGCGGCCGAACAGCGCAAGGGCCTGGAACCGCAGGAGGAGGACGACCCGTCGGCGGTCGGCGACCCGGCCAACGCGGACGAAGGGGACCTGGCCGAGCAGGCCAGAGTCGTAGAACTCGACGAGGACGACTACCGGTGACGGCCCACCGGTGACGCGGCCGCCACCGAAGCGACCACTTCACCCACGTTCGGCACGATCTGTTCCGTTTTCGCCCGGCGTCCGGTACGTGAAATTGTGCGTTCGCACCGCGCACACCACGGTTACCGAAAAGTACGATGGCGGCGCGGCGCTCACCGCATGTGGACAATTTTGGGAGGCGGCGTGACAGCCATCGAGCAGACAGAGGCGGCACGCCCGCGGGGCACTCGCCTGCCGCGCCGTGCCCGACGCAACCAGCTCCTCGGCGCCGCCCAGGAAGTATTCGTTGCGCAGGGATACCACTCGGCCGCCATGGACGACATCGCCGAGCGCGCGGGCGTCAGCAAGCCGGTCCTCTACCAGCACTTCCCGGGCAAGCTCGACCTGTACCTCGCCCTGCTGGACCAGCACTGCGAGTCCCTGCTCCAGTCCGTACGGACGGCACTCGCGTCCACCACGGACAACAAGCTGCGCGTACGGGCGACGATGGACGCCTACTTCGCGTACGTCGAGGACGACGGCGGCGCCTTCCGGCTGGTCTTCGAGTCCGACCTGACGAACGAGCCCGCGGTCCGCGAGCGGGTGGACAAGGTCACGCACCAGTGCGCGGAAGCGATCTGCGAGGTCATCGCGGAGGACACCGGCCTTTCGCGTGACGAGTCGATGCTCCTCGCCTCGGGCCTGGGCGGCCTGGCCCAGGTGGTGGCCCGGTCCTGGCTGCACAGCGACCGCAGCGTCCCGCGCGAACACGCGGTCCAGCTGCTGGCCTCGCTGGCCTGGCGGGGCATCGCGGGCTTCCCGCTGCACGGCACGGATCACCACTGAGGGTTCGCGCCGGTCACCACCGGCCGTTCATTTGTTCCCGCCCACTGTTCGCTCCTGGCGTTCTTGGGCGGAGCGTGCACGTCCCCTCACCGGGCTAATGTGTGCTGCGTACGGCGCGGACACACGCGCACATCACTGACCGTCGGAGGGACAAAGTCGTGGAGGTCAAGATCGGCGTGCAGCACGCGCCCCGCGAGATCGTTCTGGAGAGCGGTCAGACCCCGGAAGAGGTCGAGCGCGCGGTGTCCGAAGCGCTGGCCGGCAAGTCGCAGCTGCTGAGCCTCGTGGACGACCACGGCCGCAAGGTCCTGGTTCCGGCCGACCGCCTCGCGTACGTGGAGCTCGGCGAGCCCACCCAGCGCAAGGTGGGATTCAGCGCGCTGTAGTTCGGGCGAGCAGACGAGAAGGGGGCCCGGTGGCACTGCCACCGGGCCCCCTTTCGTACGTGATCGCCGCGCGGTCTCGCGCGCACTCCCGTACGTGGCCGGATAACGCGCTCAACTCAGATCTTCACCACAGATGGAGCACAGATCCACCACAGAGGAGGGTTGTATTCCGCACGTCAGGGGTAGGACCGGCTACGACCGAATTGCACCGGCCGTGCGGGAGGGACCCCCACCATGCTCTTGGAAACGCTCGGCTCCGCGATGCTCGGTCTGGCACTGGCATGGGCGGCCGCATACCGCCTGCCGCACCGCCTCCCGAGCCGCACGCTGGTCCTGCCGACCGGCGTCGCCGGAGCCCTGTTCGGCGCCTTCCTGACGCACACCGCGCTGGGCGCCGGCCACCTGCTGGTGATCCTCCTGGGCGCGGTGGCCGTCTCCACGGCGTCGCTGTCCCTGCTGCTGCGCCCGGCGGAAGGATTTCGCCGCCGCTCGGCGACGGCGTAACCCGCTGCGCAGAGGGCGCCTGAGGCGGCGTTAGGCAGCCGGCTCCAGCCGTCAGGTCAGGCAGCGAGCCCGAGCGCCGCCATCCGCTTCGTGTGCGCCTCGGTGATCCGCGAGAACATCCGGCCGACCTCCGCGAGGTCGAACCCGTCCGCGACGCCGCCCACGAGCATGGTCGACAGGGCGTCGCGATCGGCGACCACCCGCTGCGACTGTGACAGCGCCTCGCCCATCAGCCGTCGCGCCCACAGCGCGAGCCGGCCGCCCACCCGCGGGTCCGCGTCGATCGCGGCGCGCACCTTCTCGATGGCGAAGCTCGCGTGCCCGGTGTCGTCGAGGACGCCGAGCACGAGGCTCCGGGTGTCCGAGTCGAGACGCGCGGCGACCTCGCGGTAGAAGTCACTGGCGATCGAGTCGCCGACGTACGCCTTGACGAGCCCCTCCAGCCAGTCCGAGGGCGCGGTCTGCCGGTGGAAGCCGTCGAGCGCGGCGACGAAGGGCTCCATCGCCTGCGTCGGCTCCGCGCCGACCGCCGAGAGCCGGTCCCGCAGCTGCTCGAAGTGGTGGAACTCGGCCGACGCCATCTTCGCCAGCTCGGCCTTGTCACTCAGGGTGGGCGCCAGCTTGGCGTCCTCGGCGAGCCGCTCGAACGCCGCCAGCTCGCCGTACGCGAGCGCTCCGAGCAGGTCCACGACCGCGGCGCGGTACTGGGGGTCGGCGGAGGCCGTGTCCCAGGCCTGCGCGGCGACTCCGGTGGCCGCGGGAGCGGTGTCGTCCGTGGCCTCGGCGGATGTGTCAGCGGCGTTGTCGGGCGTCGTCATGAAGCGCACAATAGCCCGCTGACAGCGGCACGGAAGTCCCTGGTCAATCAGTGTGACGACCACTACGTGACCAAATCGGCCATCGCATATGCGCGATTCCGGGGTATGGTGGTAATGCGCCCGGCGACTATTCGACGGGCCGCATGAATGAGGATGCCCGGTCGGTGGCCCGATCGGCTCCGACCTGACAGCCCTCCACGTCTGTACGGCACATTGCGTACGACACCCGGAGGGAACCCTCAGTGGTACGAGAGCTCGAGCGTCGGCAGTGGTCCCATGCCACTCGGCCCGCCCGTCAAGAGCGGCCGACGTCCCCGGCACGGTCCCGTCACGACCCCCGCGCTCGCCTCGCACCGCGTACACAGAAGAGGCAGCACCCTGACTACGACTTTTCGCGATCTCGGGATCCTTTCCGAGACGGCCGAGGCCCTTGAGTCCGTCGGCATCATCAATCCCTTCCCCATCCAGGAGATGACGCTCCCCGTTGCCCTCTCCGGCAGCGACGTCATCGGCCAGGCCAAGACCGGCACCGGCAAGACGCTGGGCTTCGGTCTCCCGCTCCTCGAGCGCGTCACCGTCCCCGCGGACGTCGAGGCGGGCCGGGCGCAGCCCGAGCAGCTCACCGACGCCCCGCAGGCGCTCGTCGTCGTCCCGACGCGCGAGCTGTGCCAGCAGGTCACGAACGACCTGCTGACCGCGGGCAAGGTCCGTAACGTACGCGTTCTCGCCATCTACGGCGGCCGGGCGTACGAGCCGCAGGTCGAGGCCCTCAAGAAGGGCGTCGACGTCATCGTCGGCACCCCGGGCCGTCTGCTGGACCTCGCGGGCCAGAAGAAGCTCAACCTCAAGCACATCCGGGCGCTCGTCCTCGACGAGGCCGACGAGATGCTCGACCTGGGCTTCCTGCCCGACGTCGAGAAGATCATGAACATGCTGCCGGCCCGCCGTCAGACGATGCTGTTCTCGGCGACCATGCCGGGCGCGGTCATCGGCCTCGCGCGTCGCTACATGTCGCAGCCCACGCACATCCGCGCCACCTCGCCCGACGGCGAGGGCGCGACGGTCGCGAACACCGCGCAGTTCATCTACCGCGCGCACAACATGGACAAGCCCGAGCTCGTCGCTCGCATACTGCAGGCCGACGGCCGCGGGCTCGCGATGGTCTTCTGCCGCACCAAGCGGACGGCGGCGGACCTCGCCGACCAGCTCCAGCAGCGCGGCTTCGCCTCCGGCGCGGTCCACGGCGACCTCGGCCAGGGCGCCCGCGAGCAGGCGCTGCGCGCCTTCCGCAACGGCAAGGTCGACGTCCTCGTCTGCACCGACGTCGCCGCCCGCGGCATCGACGTCGAGGGTGTCACCCACGTCATCAACTACCAGTCCCCCGAGGACGAGAAGACGTACCTGCACCGCATCGGCCGTACGGGCCGCGCGGGCGCCAAGGGCATCGCGATCACCCTCGTCGACTGGGACGACATCCCGCGCTGGCAGCTCATCAACAAGGCGCTGGACCTCGGCTTCCCGGACCCGCCGGAGACGTACTCCACGTCCCCGCACCTCTACGAGGAGCTGAACATCCCGGCCGGCACCAAGGGTGTCCTGCCGCGCTCCGAGCGCACCCGCGCCGGCCTCGCGGCCGAGCAGGTCGAGGACCTCGGCGAGACCGGCGGACGTGGCGGCCCGCGTGGCCGCGGTGGCCGTTCCGCCGCCCCGGCCGCCGCTGCACCTGCCGTCGAGCGTGAGCGCCCGGCGCGCGCACCGCGCCGCCGCCGTCGTACGCGCAACGGCGCACCGATGGACGAGGCCTCCACGTCCCCCGAGGTGACGACCGAGGCCGTCGCCGAAGCGACCGTGACCGAGCCCCGCACTCCGCGCCGCCGTCGCCGTACGCGCAATGGCGCGTCGGACCCGGTCGCCGTGACCGAGGCCGTGACAGAGCCGTCGACCGCGGCGGCGGAGACCGCCGTTGCGACGGCCGAGGGCCTCACGGACGAGCCGGCCAAGCCGCGCCGTCGCCGCACCCGCAAGGCCGCGGAGCCGGTGGAGACCACGACCGAGACCGTCGTGGCCGAGGCTGTCGCCGTCACCCAGGAAGCCTCCGAAGTCCCCGAGGCCCCGGCCGCGCCGCGCCGCCGCACCCGCAAGGCGGCAGAGACCGCGGTCGACACCGCGGAAGGCGTCACGGAGACCCCGGCGACGAAGCCGCGCCGCACCCGCAAGGCCGCAGCCGCCGCGGTCGAGACCACCCCCCAGCCGGAGGCGGAGCCCAAGCCGCGCCGCACCCGCGCCAAGGCCACGACCGAGGCGGCTGCCGAGGCCGCTGTGGACACCGCCGAAGCCGCCGAGGCCAAGCCGCGCCGTCGCACCCGCAAGGCCACCACCGCGACCGTCGATGCCGAGATTCCGGCCCAGACGGCCGAGGAGCCCGAGGCCGCGCCGCGCCGCCGCACCCGCAAGGTTGCGGAGACCGCGGTCGACACGGCGGAGGCCGTCACGGAGGCCCCGGCGACCAAGCCGCGCCGCACCCGCAAGGCCGCAGCCCCCGTGGTCGAGACCACCACCGAGGCGGAGGCAGAGCCCAAGCCGCGCCGCACCCGCGCCAAGGCCACCGCCACGGCCGACGCCGAGATTCCGGCCCAGACGGCCGAGTCGAAGCCTCGCCGGCGCACCCGCAAGGCCGCCGCCGCGGAGCCCTCGGAGGGCTGATCTCCTGCCCTTGCCCGATGGCCCGGTCCCACCTCGCGTGGGGCCGGGCCATCGGCGTTCCCGGGGGCCGGCCCCCGGTTGGCGTACGGGAGGGTTTTTCGCCCCCTCCGCCCCTACCCAACCCGTACCTGGGGGCTCCGCCCCCAGACCCCCGCTCGCCCGAAGGGCTCGTCCTCAAACGCCGGACAGGCTGATGGTGCCTACCCGGACTGAAGAGCGGAGCCCCCACGGGCGGGTGGGGGATCGGGACGGCATCGCCTCGCCCTCGGACGGCGGACGGCGGACGGGCTGAATGATGACCACCGGCGGAAGGGGGCGTGCCGGTACGTCCAAAGCCCGTCGCGTACGCCCGCGTCACCGGACGCTCCCGTACTCGCCCAACGTCTGATCCGGCGGCGACGGGCGGACGTACCGGCACGCCCCCGACCCACCCACCCACCGGACACCAGACGCCCCCCGCCGGATAGCCTCAGCCCATGAGCAGGCCCATCACCTTCACCCCTCCCGCCGGCACCCACGCCCACCGGCTCCAGACCGCGCGCGGCGAATTCGCCGTGATCGAAGCGGCAGCGCAGGGGCACCAGCGAGGGACCGTGCTCTTGCTTCCGGGGTTCACCGGAAGCAAGGAGGACTTCATCTCGCTGCACGAACCACTCGCCGCGGACGGCTACCGCACAGTGGCCGTGGACGGCCGCGGCCAGTACGAGTCCCCCGGCCCACAGGACGACGAAACGGCGTACGCGCAGGGCGAGTTGGCAAGGGACGTCCTCGCGCAGGCGGACGCCGTAGGCACCCCCGTACACCTCGTCGGCCACTCCCTCGGCGGCCAGATCGCCCGCGCAGCCGTACTCCTGAACCCGGCCCCCTTCGTCTCCCTCACCCTCATCGCCTCGGGCCCCGCCCAGATCTCCGCCTCCCAGCAGCAACGCGTCAAGCTGCTCCGGGACGCGCTCACAGTGATGGACATGGCCCAGGTGTGGGAGGCGATCCAGGCGATGGAACCGCCCGAGGACACCGACACCGGCGACCTCGACACGGGCCTCGACGACCGTGCCGACCTACAGCGCCGCTGGCTCGGCAACAGCCCAGCCCAGCTCATCGCGACCGGCCGCCAACTCTGCACCGAGCCGGACCGTGTCGCCGAACTGGCAGCCGTCCCCCTGCCGAAGCACGTCCTGTCAGGCGACGAGGACAACACCTGGCCGCTACCGCTCCTCGACGAGATGGCCGTACACCTCGACGCCCGCCGCACGGTCATCCACGGCTCGGAGCACTCCCCGAACACGGACCGGCCAGAGCAGACGGCCCGCGCCCTCGCGGACTTCTGGAACGACATCCAGGGGGCCTGACGCCTGCCCTAGTACTGCGCCCGCAGGTGCTCCCAGAACCCGTCCCGCAACGCCCGCCGCAGATCCGCCTGCCCCCGCAGGGAGTACTGCAACAACCCCTCCGCCTCGACCAGCAGATCCTGGTCGACCGAGCCGGGCAGATACGGATGACCGGGCAGCAGGTCGACCAGCGCCTCCCGCCCCCGCGCGGCCAGCCACTTCGCGGCGACCTGCGCGCCCACGAACCGTACGTCCTCGCGCGTGGGCCGGGCCGCCGCCGTCGCGTCGTACGTGGCGCCGGTCCGCCGTGCCACGTACGGCTTGAAGAAGTCGAGGTCGAAGGTCCGCTGGCTGTCGACCTCCCAGAGCAGCGGCTCGGCCTGGTTGCGGCCCTCCGGCGCCTCGATGCCCCAGAGGTGGACCCGCGCCCCGTACCCCTGCGCCGCCTCGACCGCGGACACCAGGTCCTCGTCACCGCCGAGCAGCGCGGCGTCGCTGATGGCGCGGTGCCGGGCGAGGGACTCCAGGTCGGACCTGATGAGTGAATCGACGCCCTTCTGCTGGTTGTTGGCGTTCAGGTTGCCCAACCGCACCTTGACGTCCGGCAGTTCGGCGATCGACTGCTGTTCCGCCGTGTGGATACGGCGCCGCGCGCCGTCGTACCAGTAGACCCGGAGCAGCCTGCTGTCCGCGAAAATCGTGCGGGCCCGGTCGATGAGCGCCTCGATGAGACCTTCGGTGTCCAGGTCGAAGGAGCGACGGTCCTCGGTCCCGGCGACGAGCCGACCGGCGGCCGCGTACAGATATCCGGCGTCGACGAAGATCGCATGCGTGGAAGGCGTCTTCGCCACCTCGGCGAGCATGCGCTGGAGCAGCTCGTTGGTGCGGTCGATGCGGGCGCCGAGCGCCACGAGGTCGTCGTTCATCGCCTCCATTGTCCCGGCGGTCACGCTTCGAACACAACCGGTCCCGGTCAGTCCGCCAAACGCCCCGCCGGCCACCCTCCAGTCACGCCGCCAATCCACCCCGCTACCCACAGGTAATTAGCTTCTCGAAAAATTTCCTTAGCGTAGGGAATGTTTGTAACACGCATCCCGTTGAATCCGTATGGAGCGAGGGGCACCGATGCCTCACGCACCACACAAGTAGTTCTCCTCAGGAGGATGACCAGACGAAGGGAGAAGCCCATGCGCTTCGAAATCATGCGACTTGACGATGTCGACGGAACCCCCGTGGACAGCACCGTCGTAGACGCCGCCTCCGTCAACCGGATCGTTCAGCAGGCCGCCGCCATAGGACAGCGCCTCTGGATCCGCCCGGCCGACTCATCCGCTTCATAACACGCGGACAGACTTCAGAGCCCCGTACGGCACCCATGCCGTACGGGGCTCTGCGCGTTCCCCAAACCGATCCCGAAGCCGATCCCCAAGACGGCCCCATGCCCCTCAGCTCCCCTGAACCACCATCGTGACCCCGTTGATGATCTGCTGAACCGCGATCGCCGACAGCATCATGCCCGCGAGCCGCGTCACCAGCACCACACCACCGTCCTTGATGACGCGGATGATCACCAGCGAGTACCGCATCACGATCCACAGCACGACATGGATGGCGAGGATCGCGACCCACACGGACACCTGCGTGGCGACGCTGTCGGCCTTCTGCACCGCAAGGATCACCGACACGATCGCGCCGGGACCCGCGAGCAGCGGCATGCCCAGCGGTACGAGGGCGACGTTGACGTCCTTGGTCTGCTTCGGCTCGTCGGTCTTGCCGGTCAGCAGGTCGAGGGCGATCAGCAGGAGCAGCAGGCCGCCCGCGATCATCAGCGCGGGCACGGACACATGCAGGTAGTTCAGAATCTGGTGCCCGAGCAGCCCGAACACGGCGATCACTCCGCCGGCCACGCAGACGGCCTGGAAGGCCATCCGCTTCTGCACCTTGGCGGGCCGGCCCGCGGTGAGCGCGAGGAAGATCGGGGTGATCCCGGGGGGATCCATGATCACGAAGAGGGTGAGAAAGAGGGAGCCGAAGACGGCGACGTCGAACATGGGTGAGGCCTTGCAGGTATAGGAGAGACCGGAGAAGAGGGAAGGGGAGGGCGGAACTACAGGCCGTGGTCCCCACCCGCTCCGGGCACCGGAAACGCCCCGGTGGCCCGCCGAGTGATCTCTCCGTACACCTCGGGATCGGTGGTGAACTCCCCGAGCACGCACGTCTTGCGGCTGCCGTGGTAATCGCTGGACCCCGTAGCCAGAAGCCCCAGTTCGGCCGCGAGCCCCCGCAACCGCGCCCGAGTATCCGGCTCGTGGTCCATGTGGTCCACCTCGATGCCGTCGAGTCCCGCGGCCGCGAGTTCCGCGATCGCGGACTCCGGCACGGTCCGGCCCCGCTTGGCGGCGGCCGGATGCGCGAAGACGGCGACGCCGCCCGCGCCCTTGATCAGCCGGATCGCCTCGAAGGGGTCGGTCTCGTGCTTCTCGACGAAGGCCCGGCCGCCGTCGGACAGCCACTGCTCGGTGAAGGCGTCGTTCACGGTCGGTACGACACCGAGCTCGACCAGGGCGGAGGCGATATGGGGCCGCCCCACCGAACCGTCGCCCGCGATGCGCGCCACCTGCGCCCAGGTGATCGGCACGCCGAGCTCCCGAAGCCTGGCGATCATGCCCTGGGCGCGCGGCGTCCGGTCGTCCCGTACGAGTTCGCGCTCGGCGAGCAGCGCGGGCTCCTCGGGGTCGAAGAGGTAGGCCAGCATGTGCATGCTGACGCCGTCCAGGCGGCAGGAGAGCTCGGCCCCGGTGACCAGCGTCAGCCCGGCAGGCAGCGCGTCGATCGCGTCGGCGTACCCGCGGGTCGTGTCGTGGTCGGTCAGCGCGACGACGTCCAGACCGGCGGCGGCAGCGTTGCGGACCAGCTCGGCCGGGGTGTCCGTACCGTCGGAGGCGGTGGAGTGGCAGTGCAGATCGATGCGCACGACGCGGACTCCAGGCGGTGACGGGACAGAAGGGAACACCCAAGGATAACGAGACTCCGGCCCACTCCTGTCACACCCGCAACACCTGAGCACCCCCTACGAGCAACCTGTGAGCGCCCACAAGGTGAGCACCCCCCGATGGACGCGGAGCTGTGACACATACGGCTCCGCCGCGCAGTCGCGACCAGCCCAAGACAACCCGCACCCGCCCCACCGGCGGAAGGGGGCGTGCCGGTACGTCCAAAGCCCGTCGCGTACGCCCGCGTCACCGGACGCCCCCCTGCTCGCCCAACGTCTGATCCGGCGGCGACGGGCGGACGTACCGGCACGCCCCCGACCCACCCACCACCCGGCACCAGCGGAGCACTACGGCTCAAGAATCCGCGGCGACAAAGCCCCACACGGCAGCAGATCAACCTCGGCACCCGCGTCCCGCAGATCCGTCAGCACGAGCTCGTCGTACATCAGCAGCCCCGACTGCTCGGGCCACACAACCGCCCACAGCCACAGCCCAAGCGCCTCACCCGCGAAGACCGCGCGGTCGTCGGGAGCGCCGGCCACATGCCAGAGAGGGGTGGGCCGGCCGGCCGCAAGGACCTTCGCCTGCGGCGGTTTCTCGACGCTCATGTACGGACCGGGGTCGGGCCCGTCGACACCCGCGTACCGCGCGCCGAGGCCGACGCCGAGTTCCTCGGCGATGAGGATCAGCTCCCCTATGCCGCCGAGCGGCCCGGGTCCGGAGCAGGCGACGGCGGTCGCGCGCCCGCCGCTGCGGTCGTCACCGGCGAAGGCCGCGCCGGTGAACAGCCAGCCGACAGGCAGCGGCCACGGCATCCACACCGGCACCCGGGCGCGGTGCACCACTACACCGAGGGCCTCGACGCTGGGCGGGATCACGGGCTGCAGCGGGTGCACGGTCCCGTGCACATCGCACTGCCAGGAGTCGGCAAAGAGGCCGGGAGCCCTGACCCGGCCACCACACTTCGGGCAACTGGGTTCGCCCCTCATAGGGCCCAACGGTCCTCCCCGTCCTTCGCCGCGTCAAGGACGATCACCCGTCCGGCGTGTGCACATCACCCGGGACTGCTTCGACCGCTACCTCCCAAAACTAGATGTAGCTTGCATTATTTAGCCGACCTAACTAATATGTGTATACGTCAACGATCCGGTCGAGGACTGCGAGGACCACGCATGCGCACCACAGCAGGGGAAGCCGCCGAAGCGGACCCGTTCGACGCGGGAGCCGGCGGCATCCTGCGCCAGCCGAAGGCAGTCTGGGCGACGGCCGGGGCATCCGTCGTCGCCTTCATGGGCATCGGGCTGGTCGACCCGATCCTGCCGTCCATCGCCAAGGGCCTCGACGCCACCACCAGCCAGGTCTCGCTGCTCTTCACCTCGTACTTCCTGATCACCGCCGTGGCGATGCTGGTGACCGGCTTCGTCTCCAGCCGCATCGGCGGCAAGAAGACCCTGCTGCTCGGCCTCGCGCTCGTCGTGGTCTTCGCGGGCCTCGCCGGCACCTCCGGGTCGGTCGGCGAACTCGTCGGGTTCCGGGCCGGCTGGGGCCTCGGCAACGCGCTCTTCGTGTCCACGGCCCTCGCCGTGATCGTCGGCGCCGCGGCGGGAGGCAGCGCCGCGGCGATCCTGCTGTACGAGTCGGCCCTCGGCCTCGGCATGGCGTGCGGACCCCTGCTGGGCGCGCTGCTCGGCAACGCCAGCTGGCGCTACCCGTTCTTCGGCACCGCGTTCCTGATGGCGGTCGGCTTCCTGTGCATTACGGCGTTCCTGAAGGAGCAGCCGAAGCCCGCGAGGAAGACCTCGCTGCTCGACCCGATCAGGGCGCTCGGCCACGGCGGCCTCGCCTCGGCGGCCGTCTCGGCGTTCTTCTACAACTACACGTTCTTCACCGTGCTGGCCTTCACACCGTTCGTGCTGAACATGACCCCGTACAAGTCGGGCGCGGTCTTCTTCTGCTGGGGCCTGCTGCTCGCCCTCTTCTCGGTGATCGTGGCCCCGCGCATGCAGGCCCGTTTCGGCTCGCTGAAGGTGCTCGGCGGCTCGCTGGTCCTGCTCGCCGCCGACGTCCTCGTCCTCGGGTACGGCAGCCACACCACCGCCGTCGTCTGCACGATCCTGTCCGGCGCCTTCATCGGCGTGAACAACACGGTCTACACGGAACTCGCCCTGGGCGTCTCGGACGCGCCGCGCCCGGTGGCCAGCGCCGGGTACAACTTCGTGCGGTGGTTCGCGGCCGCGGCGGCGCCGTACTTCGCGCCGAAGATCGAGGAGTGGAGCGACATCCACATCCCGTTCGTGGTCGCGGCCCTCACGGCGGTGATCGGCGCCGCGGTGGTCTTCGTACGACGGGACGCGCTCACGCACGACGCCGAGGAGCTGGAGCCCCGGCACGCCACCGAGGACAGCGTCACTGTTTTTGCCAACTGACTGATTTCGGCCAGGGTCTGAGCCGGGATCAGCCGGAGAAGAAAAAGATTCAGTCCAGCGGAACGGACTTGCGCAGTGGATCGCGCAGGTCCGTTCCGCCGCTCAGCCAGCGCTCCTGGAGGGCACCGGCACCGTGCACGCGCTTCCACGCGGCCTCGTTCGGCGTCATGGGGAGCAGGGGCAGGAACCGTACGGGGTCGGCGGGCTCGTCCAGGTCGAGGTCCTCCACCAGGCCACCCGACTCGGCGACCAGTACGGAGGTGAACGGCGCGCCGGGCCACAGGGGTTCGCCCACGTCGAGCGAGGCGCCGGGAGCCACGATCACGCCCTCCACCTGCGGAGACGCGGCGAGTACGGCGAGCGGGCGGAGCACCTTGTCGGTGTCGGCGGCGCCGGCCCGCACGGAGAGGATCAGCTCGGCGCGCGGACCTTTCACGGGGTCGGCGACCACCGATGTGGGGTCCGCCATCGGCTGGGCGGACATGCCGAGCGTCGCGTAGCGGACGATGTCGCCCTCGGTGAAACGCAGCACTTCGACACGGTCGGTACCGAGGAAGGTGACCGCGGCGCGCGCGTCGGATTCGCCCAGCGCGGAACGCAACCGGGCCTCGACCAGAGGAAGAACATCAGCCATGAGCCGAGCATAGAACTCGTCAGGAGCGGGCAAAGCGGCACGTTGACGCTTCAGTGCGCTGATAGTCTTGGCCGCTGGCCGGGGCAGCACGCAGAAGCGTCGCTCTCAAGTCCCGGCCCACTGAGACTGACTCCCCCCGGCGGGGGAGCTGTCCGACTCCCCTGTGGAGGGAGCTGGACCCCCCACGGGGGATGGATCGTCCCTCACGGGGGACCGACCGGAGGAGGTGGGGCTGCAATGGACCGAAGTCATCCGTGCAGTACTACCCGCTCTTCCGGTCGCTGAGTTCTTTAGCTGGCTCTGTACTCCTGCTGGCTGTCGCCTCCTGCGAACATGTGCATACGTGTCAGCGTTGCCCGGTGCACCACGGAAGAGCGCTTCGTTCCCGCCTGATCCGTCCGATCCGAACGTGATCCGTCTGATCGAGACGTGATCTGCCTGATCTGAATCAGTAGCGAAGCTGCCACCGCGACGGTGCGGTGCTCCCCGCTTTGTGGACGTGCCAAACATCCGCAGTCAGGACGTCCCCATTCCGGGTAGTTCCAACCGTCGCCGGCCGCCTCCGTTGCGAAGGAGCCTGCCATGTCGATGATCCGTGACCTCCGTGCCGCGGTCCGCCCCCGTCCCTCGTTGCGCAAGGACAGTGGCTCGTACGACACCACCCGTGACCCCGGGACCCCCTCCGCCGTGATCGACTGCGCCATCTACCGCGACGGCGCGCGCGTCGAGACCCGCGAGCCCCTGACGCCCCACCAGGCGATGCGCCAGGTGCACCGTGACGGCGGCTTCGTGTGGATCGGTCTGCACGAGCCGACGGAGGCCGAATTCTCCGGTATCGCAAGCGAGTTCGGGCTGCACCCGCTCGCCGTCGAGGACGCCGTCCAGGCCCACCAGCGGCCCAAGCTGGAGCGGTACGACGACTCCCTCTTCACCGTCTTCAAGACCATCCACTACGTCGAGCACGACCAGCTGACCGCCACCAGCGAGATCGTCGAGACCGGCGAGGTCATGTGCTTCACCGGGCGGGACTTCTTCATCACCGTCCGGCACGGCGGGCAGGGTTCGCTGCGGGCGCTGCGGCACCGGCTCCAGGACGACCCCGAGCTGCTCGCCAAGGGGCCCTCCGCCGTACTGCACGCCATCGCCGACCATGTCGTCGACGGGTACATCGCGGTCGCGGACGCCGTGCAGGACGACATCGACGAGGTCGAGACCGAGGTCTTCTCACCGGGCCGCAAGGGCACCCCGCGCGGCACGGACGCCGGGCAGATCTACCAGCTCAAGCGTGAGGTGCTGGAGTTCAAACGGGCGGTGTCGCCGCTGCTGCGCCCCATGCAGCTGCTGAGCGAGCGGCCGATGCGGCTGATCGACCCCGACATCCAGAAGTACTTCCGCGACGTCCACGACCACCTCGCCCGGGTACAGGAGCAGGTCCTCGGCTTCGACGAGCTGCTCAACTCGATCCTCCAGGCCAACCTCGCCCAGGCGTCCGTCGCGCAGAACGAGGACATGCGCAAGATCACCTCCTGGGCGGCGATCATCGCCGTACCGACGATGGTGTGCGGTGTGTACGGCATGAACTTCGAGCACATGCCCGAGCTGCACTGGCGGTACGGCTACCCGGTGATCCTGGGCGTCACGGTCGTCATCTGCCTGGGGATCCATCGCACGCTGAAGCGCAACGGCTGGCTGTGACCCCGGCTGGATAGTGTTGCCCCCATGACGGAACAGCTGCTCGACCGGGCCCTCGTCGAGGAAGCCACCAAGAAGTCCGGGCTGATCTGGGTCCGGGGCAGCGGGGTGCCGGTGCTCCAGGGCCACGACCAGGGCCAGGGGGCACCCTCGCGCGCGCTGTGGCACGTGTGGCACGACGGCGCGGCCTGTCTGATCGGCGACGGGCCCGGCGAGCAGCCGCTGCCGGGTCTGGTCGACGGGGGCGACGCGGTCGTCACCGTACGCAGCAAGGACAAGGGCGGGCGCCTGGTGTCCTGGTCGGCGAAGGTCGTGGAGCTGACGCCCGGATCCCCGGAGTGGGAGGAAGTGGTCGCCGAGCTCAAGGGCAAGCGCCTGAACGCTCCCGACGGCGAGGCCATGACCGGGCGCTGGGCCCGCGAGTGCCGGGTCCTGCGCCTTGAACCGACGGGCGGCACCTCCGAGCTCCCCGACGGCTCGCTCTCCGCACCTCCATTGCCCACGCCCGCCACCACCCGGCAGCCGGCTCCTGGGGCCCTGCCCGGCCTTCTCTTCAAGAAGAAGCGCAAGCGGCGCTAGGGCTACGAGGACGGCAGCTGCTGCCCGTAGTCCACCGTCTCGTTCTTGGAAGGCTCCTCCAGGGCGAAGTCCTTGCCCCAGTCCGTGAGGCGGAGGGTGCCGGCGTTGCCCGCGCGGACCAGGAGGAGGGGGTACGCGGTTCCCTTCAGGGAGACGTCCAGGGAGCCGCCCGAGCCGTCGCCGCCGGTGATGCGGAAGGTGCGGACGCCGGACTGCTCGTGGTAGCCGTCGGTGGCGAGGGTGCCCTGCAGGGTGAGCAGGCCGTCGAGGAGGACGTTCTTGTCGGTGAAGCCGCTGAAGCGCTTGTAGGTGGGATCGTCGGTCGGGACCTTCACGTACTTGCCGTCGAGCTTGTCGGCGACGGCAGTGTCCGAAGAGGAGGCGCCGCCCTTGCCGTCCTGGTCGGTCCAGAAGTCCGCGTCGGCCTTCAGGTAGAGATGCTCGCCGACCCGCAGCAGCCGGAAGGTCGACTCCTTCGAGGTGACGGAGCCGGTGCCGCCGTCGTCCTTGAGGCGCATGTCGAGGGTGTACGTGGTCCCGTTGGTCACGACGGTCCCGGCGAGCCGTACCGTCTTCGCGGCCTCGGCCGCCTTCTTCGTCTTCGTCTGGATCTGGGCGGCGGTCAGTTTGCCCACCCCGTTCGTGCCCGCGTCCGGGTCCTCGCTGCCGCACCCCGTCAGTCCTGTCCCCGTCACCACCAGTGCGCACATCGCACTCACCAGTGCGGCCCTTCGGGTACGGCCCTGGGGAATTGCAGTCACAGGTGGGACGCCTTTCGTGCGGGGGTCCGGTCGGCGGCGTAGGGCAGCGTACCGGTGCTTCCCCGGCCCGGCGGAAGGGGTCCGTCCGGACCGCCCACCAGGGCGTATCCGACCGGGACGGGCTAGCCTGAAGCCCACCCGAGCGGACAAAACGGCAGGAACAGGAGGCGCGCGCATGGCCGCAGGCGCCCCCCGGATCTTCGTCTCGCACCTCGCCGGCGTCGCCGTCTTCGACCCGAACGGCGACCAGGTGGGCCGTGTGCGGGACCTGGTCGCCATGTTGCGTGTCGGGAACCGGCCGCCCCGGCTGCTCGGCGTTGTCGTCGAGCTGTCCACGCGCCGGCGCATCTTCCTGCCCATGACCCGGGTGACCGGCATCGAGAGCGGCCAGGTCATCACCACCGGCGTCCTCAACGTGCGCCGCTTCGAGCAGCGGCCCACGGAGCGGCTGGTGTTCGGCGAGCTCCTCGACCGGCGCCTCACGCTCGGCGACACGGGCGAGGAGGTGACCGTGCTCGACGTGTCCATCCAGCAGCTTCCGGCGCGGCGTGACTGGGAGATCGACCGGGTCTTCGTCCGCAAGGGCCGCAGCGGGGCGTTCAGGCGCTCCAAGGGCGAGACCCTGACCGTCGAGTGGTCCGCCGTCACCGGGTTCTCGCTGGACGAGGAGGGACAGGGCGCCGAGAGTCTGCTCGCCACCTTCGAGCAGCTGCGCCCGGCCGACCTCGCGAACGTCATGCACCACCTGTCGCCGAAACGGCGCGGGGAGGTGGCCGCCGCACTCGACGACGACCGCCTCGCCGACGTACTCGAACAGCTCCCCGAGGACGACCAGATCGAGATCCTCGGCAAGCTCAAGGAGGAGCGCGCGGCCGACGTCCTGGAGGCGATGGCCCCGGACGACGCGGCCGACCTGCTCGCCGAGCTGCCCGAGGACGACGTGGAGCGGCTGCTGATGCTGATGCGGCCCGGCGACGCGGCCGACGTACGACGGCTGATGGCGTACGAGGAGCGGACCGCCGGCGGTCTGATGACGACCGAGCCCATCGTGCTGCGGCCCGACGCGACGATCGCCGACGCGCTCGCCCGGGTGCGCAACCCCGACCTCTCCCCCTCGCTCGCCGCCCAGGTGTACGTGTGCCGCCCGCCGGACGAGACACCCACCGGCAAGTACCTGGGCACCGCGCACTTCCAGCGGCTGCTGCGCGACCCGCCGTACACCCTGGTCAGCTCGATCCTCGACGACGATCTGCAGCCCCTCTCGCCGGACGCCGCGCTGCCCGTCGTCGCCGGGTTCTTCGCGACGTACGACATGGTGTCGGCGCCCGTCGTCGACGAGAGCGGCTCGCTGCTCGGCGCGGTGACCGTGGACGACGTACTGGACCACATGCTGCCCGAGGACTGGCGCGAGACGGAGTTCCACCTCGAGGAGGGGGTGGCCGATGGCGCCTGAACGCGAGACGCGCGAGCGCACCGCCTCGGGGGCGACCGCGACCACCCGGCCCCGCACCCGGCTCGACCAGCCGAAGTCGCCGCGCCGCAGACTGCTGCCGGAGTGGGACCCGGAGGCGTTCGGACGGTTCTCGGAGCGGATCGCGCGGTTCCTGGGCACCGGACGGTTCATCGTCTGGATGACCGTCGTCGTCGTCGTGTGGGTGCTGTGGAACGTCTTCGCGCCGCGTGACCTGCGCTTCGACAACTACCCGTTCATCTTCCTGACGCTGATGCTGTCGCTCCAGGCCTCCTACGCCGCCCCGCTGATCCTGCTCGCGCAGAACCGGCAGGACGACCGCGACCGCGTCAACCTGGAGCAGGACCGCAAGCAGAACGAGCGGTCGATCGCGGACACCGAATACCTCACGAGGGAGATCGCCACGCTGCGGATCGGCCTCGGCGAGGTCGCCACCCGGGACTGGATCCGCTCCGAACTGCAGGACCTGGTCAAGGAGCTGGAGGAGCAGCGCGTGGACGGGCATCGGGTATTCCCGTCCGAGGCCACTCGGGGACGTGACACAGACGACCTGTGACGGGGCTTTCCGGGGCCCATGGGGTGCCCCGTACCATCGACGGTATGGCGGCTATGGAAGACGCGGTGCGTGAAGCACTGGCGACGGTGAACGATCCCGAGATCCAGCGACCCATCACCGAACTGGGGATGGTCAAATCTGTTGAGATCGGTGCGGACGGTGCGGTCGCGGTCACTGTCTATCTGACCGTCTCCGGCTGCCCGATGCGCCAGACCATCACCGACAGCGTGACGGCGGCGGTCTCGGCCGTCGAGGGCGTCACGCACGTCGATGTGACCCTGGACGTGATGGGCGACGAACAGCGCCGCGAACTGGCGGCGGCGCTCCGCGGCGGGACGGCCGAGCGCGAGGTCCCCTTCGCCCAGCCGGGCTCACTCACCCGCGTGTACGCGGTCGCCTCCGGCAAGGGCGGCGTCGGCAAGTCCTCGGTGACGGTGAACCTGGCGGCGGCGATGGCGGCCGACGGCCTCAAGGTCGGTGTCGTCGACGCCGACATCTACGGCCACTCCGTGCCCCGCATGCTGGGCGCAGACGGCAAGCCCACCCAGGTCGAGAACATGATCATGCCGCCGTCCGCGCACGGCGTGAAGGTCATCTCCATCGGCATGTTCACGCCGGGCAACGCGCCCGTCGTCTGGCGTGGCCCGATGCTCCACCGCGCCCTCCAGCAGTTCCTGGCGGACGTCTTCTGGGGCGACCTGGACGTCCTCCTCCTCGACCTCCCGCCGGGCACCGGCGACATCGCGATCTCGGTCGCGCAGCTGGTTCCGAACGCCGAGATCCTCGTCGTGACGACTCCGCAGCAGGCCGCCGCCGAGGTCGCCGAGCGCGCGGGCTCCATCGCCGTCCAGACCCACCAGAAGATCGTCGGCGTCGTCGAGAACATGTCGGGCCTGCCCTGCCCGCACTGCGGCGAGATGGTCGACGTCTTCGGCACCGGCGGCGGCCAGTCCGTCGCCGAGGGCCTGACCCGCACCACGGGCACCAACGTCCCGGTCCTCGGCAGCATCCCGATCGACGTCCGCCTCCGCGAGGGCGGCGACGAGGGCAAGCCGGTGGTCCTGACCGACCCCGAATCCCCGGCAGGCGCCGCCCTACGAGCAATCGCAGGCAAACTGGGCGGCCGAGCCCGAGGCCTGTCAGGCATGTCCCTCGGCATCACCCCGAGGAACAAGTTCTAACGGGCGTCAGGGACAGGGCAGCCCCGTCAGGGGCGCCCCTTCAGGGGCGCCCCTTCAGGGGCGCGGGGAACTGCGCGAGCAACCACAGCGCACCCGCAGGCACAAACGCTCCAGACCTTACGGAGATGGGGGCGCCGTCCTGAGTGACGGCGCCCCCTCCCCGTATGCCCGCCGCCTAGGCGTACGCTCCGATGTCCTTGATCATCGAGAAGCCCAGCCCGTACGCACTCATCCCCCGCCCGTACGCGCCCACATGCACGCCTTCCTGGGTGGAGCCCGCGAGGACCCAGCCGAACTCGGACTCGCGGTAGTGGAAGGGCGTGGGAACGCCGTCCACGGGGAGGGACAGGGAGGACCACTCGGAGCCGGTCAGGTCGTCGGCCAGGACCCACGCCGTCTCGGTCTGCTGGTCCAGCCAGTCGTCCCGGAGGGTGTGGTCCATCTGGCCGGGCCAGGTGAAGGACAGCAGCCCCACTCCGGCGAGCCAGGCCGCGGAGGAGACCGAGGTGGCCTCCAGCAGGCCCGTGCCGTCCGCGCTGCGGCGTACGGGGCTGGCCGCGACGGTGACCACCACCGCGAAGCGTTCCTTGTCCTCCGTCGTCTCACCGCGCACGGTGGGCTCTTCGCCGTGCCCGATCGAACCGTGCTCGACGGCACCGTCCGCCGAGGTACCCACCTGCATCAGCCAGCGCGGCCCCGTGAAGGCCTCGTCGAGGCCGTACCAGGGGAAGGGCGCCAGCAGGTAGCCGTCGACCGTGCGCCGGGCGGAGGGGACCTGCTGTCCGCCCTCCGCGGCCGGCGCCTGCGCGCCTACCCGACTTGTCGTCTCCATCTGCCGGACGCCTCCTAGCTCTCGTCGGACCGGCGGGCCCACCCCCCTCGGGCGTCCGTCTCGGTCCGCACAACAACTGGGCAGCATAGCCACACCGCTCCGAGCAGCCGGGAAAGCGCCCGGCGCGTGGGTACGTTTTCAGGCCGTGTGAGACTCAGGTCACGTGCGGCGCAGGCCTTCTACGACTCAGGTGGCGTGCGGCGCGAGCCGTGTACGGCTCAGGTGGCGTCCGCGTCGAACGGCGGGCGCTCGTCCTTGGAGAGCTCGAGCTTCTCGCGCTTCTTCGTCATGTCGACGGAGCCGCCGGAAGAGCTGGAGGACGATTCGGACTCACGGCCGTGCACCGCGTCCGTGACGTCGGCCATTTCCTTCTTCAGGTCGAAGCCGTTGCGGATTTCCTTGAGCCCCAGCTCGTCGTTGTCCAGCTGCTTGCGGATGAACGTCTTGGGGTTGAGGTCCTCGAACTCGAAGTCCTTGAACTCCGGACCGAGTTCCTCGCGGATGTCCGCCTTGGCGCTCTCCGAGAACTCGCGGATCTTGCGGATGGTGCGCGTGACATCCTGGATCAGCTTGGGGAGCTTGTCCGGACCGAAGACGAGCACGGCGAGGACGATGAGCGCCACCAGCTCGAGCGGTCCTATGTCATTGAACACCTGAAGCTCCTTGCGATGTCCTCGGTCCTCGGCCCCCGGCAGGTCTTCCGTGGTCCGGGCCGTGTCCACGGTACCCGGCCATCCCGTCCGTCCGGAACTGTCCCGGGGCTTCCGGGTTCATGTACACGGCGGGTTTTCCGCGATGTTTGCCGTTCAGAGCGGGCCCGGGCCGACTTTCTGTGAAGTTCCTGTCAGTTGCTGTCGGCCGAGCCGAGGACCAGGGTGATCTGCTTCTCCGTGCCGCCCCGCAGGACGGTCAGCCGGAGCGTGTCGCCGGGGCGGTGCGCGCGGGTCTTCACGATGAGCTCCTCGCCGGAGTGCACGGGGCGGCCGTCGATCTCGGTGATGACGTCGCCCTCCTCGATGCCCGCCTTGGCGCCGGGGCCGCCCTCGGTGACCGCCGGGCCGCCGTCGCCGCTCTGCGTCCCGACCTTGGCGCCGTCGCCCGTGTAGTCCATGTCGAGCGTGACGCCGATGACGGGGTGGGTCGCCTTGCCCGTGTTGATCAGCTCCTCGGCGACGCGCTTGCCCTGGTTGATGGGGATGGCGAAACCGAGCCCGATCGAACCGGACTGACCGCTCTCCAGGCCGGAGCCGCTGTCGGCGGAGCGGATGGCGCTGTTGATCCCGATGACGCGGGCCTTGGAGTCGAGAAGGGGTCCGCCGGAGTTGCCGGGGTTGATCGGAGCGTCGGTCTGCAACGCGTCCACGTAACTGACGTCGCTGCCGTCGCTCTCCCCGCCCGCCGTGATGGGCCGCTCCTTGGCGCTGATGATGCCGGAGGTGACGGTGTTGGCGAGGTCGAAGGGGGCACCGATGGCGACGACCGGGTCGCCGACCTGGACGCTGTCCGAGTTGCCGAGCGGCATCGGGTCGAGGCCGCTGACGCCGGTCACCCGGACGACGGCGAGGTCGTACCCGCTGTCGCGCCCGACGACCTTGGCCTTGGCCGTGTCGCCGCTGCTGAACGTCACGGATATCTCGCCGCTGCCGACGGCCGGTTCGACCACGTGGTTGTTGGTGAGGATGTGCCCCTGCCCGTCGAGCACGAAGCCGGTGCCGGTGGCCTCCTCCTCGGACCCGCTCACATGCAGGGTGACGACACTGGGCAGCGCCTGGGCGGCGATCCCGGCCACACTGCCCGGAGCCCGCTCCGGCGCCTCCCTCCCGGCCTGCGGCAGTTCGATGTCACTCCCCCCGCCATTCCGCTCCAGATAGGCCCCTACGCCGCCTCCGACGCCTCCGGAGACGAGAGCGATCACCACGGCCCCGAGGACCAGCACCTTGTTGGCCCGCTTGCGCCGCTGGGCCTTGGTGGCCACGGCCGCGCCGTTCTGCTGGAGGGGGGCCGGGGCGGCCCACGGGTCGTACCTCTGCCAGGGGGAAGGGGTGGCGGGCGGCTGGTGGCCCGGGCTCTGTGTGAAGGCCGCGGGTGCGGGGGGTACGTGCGTGTCTTGAGTCGGGGTCGCCGCCGGGACGTGGGTGCCGTGCGCGGGCGTGGCCACGGGGTGCTGGACGGGCGGGGCCGGCGCCCAGGGGCCCGGTTCGCCGTAGGGCGGGGTGCTGTAGGGGTCGGGGTCGTGCAGAGGCCTGGGACGGTCGGCGGGGGGCTGATCTGCGGGGACGGCGTCGGAAGGAAGGGGTGTGGGAGTAGCGGCAGGAAGGCCGTCTGCGGGAGCCGCGGGAAGGCCGGCGGAAGGCGTGTCGGAGAGGTCGGCGGGAGGAACGGCGCGGATGCCGTCCGACTCGCTGTCGTGGTGGGCCGGAGCAGCGGGGCGGGCCAACTCGAAGTCGCCTTCGGCGTTGACGCGGGGCTCTGTCGAGTCAACGCCGGCCCCACCGAGAGCAGCGCCCTCCTGGCTGCTCGGAGCGGGCTTGTCCAACTCGAAGTCCCCGTCGACACCGGCCCCGGCCCCGGCGAAGTCACCGCCCCCGAGCGGCCGGTCCAACTCGAAATCGCCCTCGGCCGTCCGTACGTCCTCGGACGAGCCGGTCCCCCCGGCATCCCCCGGGGGGACCGGTGGCCGGGGTCGGCTCCACCACTTCGCCTTCGTGGGCTTCCCCTCGTTCATGCTCTCCCCACACCTGGCTCCCGGGCACAACTCACCGACGGTTGCCACAGATTGTCGACTCCGGGTCCGGGATCCCTCCCGCGGACGCGGCCCACCCCGGATTCAACCAGGTTCACGGGCCGCCGCGCAGAGGGCGGGTCAGCGGAGGGTGCCGGAGGAGGGGGAGGTGGGGGACGGGGAGGAAGAGGGGGACGAGAGGGGGCCGGGGGCGGCGAGCAGGCCCGGAGTCGTGACGTCCGGGGCTGTGGACCACGAGGTCAGCGCGATCGGCTCGACCTCGGTGAACGGACGTATGAGCGGGGACATCACGGCGGCACCGGCGACCATGGGGGCCGTCAGCGTGTGCATGACCTCCTGGGCACGGTCGGCCGGAGCGGGGACTCCGGGGAGCAGCGGTGCGGAAACCGCGGTGGGCGCCACCGCGCTCTGGCCGAGCGTCCGCTCGCCCTGCGCGAGCAGCGGCCCCACGGACCGGCGCCGCTGTGACTCGGGAGCCGTCGAGGCCCCCGTGCCCTGCGTACGCGTCGGCGTCACATTGCTTCCGGTACCGGATTCGCCCCGCGCGGCCGTGGTGTCACCGGTGGTCCCGGTCGACACCCCGCCGAGCGCGACGGCGGCCAGCGACACCGCTCCCGCGGCGGCGAAGGCGAAGCGCAGCCCGCGTGAGGCCGACCGCTCGGCCTCGTGACGGCTGACGTCATGGATACGGAAGCCGCGCCCCTGCGAGGGGGGCAGCACGTCGGCGTGGGGTTCGGAGGGGACGTAACCGAACGGCTCGCCCCTCACTCCGAAGACGCCGGTGCCGGCGGAGCCACCGGGGATTCTTCCGCCGAAGGCACCCCCGCCCAACGGCGAGCCCATGCCTCCGTCGGAGTCGCCGCCGCCGGGGAGCCCCTGGAGACGGGCCAGGAAACTCTCGGAGGGCGGCGGCGGGGCCATCTCCGCGAATACGTTCTTCAGTCGGCGCTGGGCGGCCGCCTCGGCCTTGCACTTCGCACAGGTGGCGATGTGGGCCAGGACGCGCTCGCGCGACTCATGACCGAGCTCTCCGTCCACAAGGGCGGACAGTCGGTCTCCCAGGTGCTGCTCAGCGGGTGTGGGACGTGATCCACTCACGCGGTCGCGCCCCCTCCTCCCAGCGCGGGCACACCGGTGACCGCGAAGCCGCGGCGCTCGGCACGGGCCTCGGGAGACCGGTGCGCGAGGGCCTTGCGCAGCTGCGAACGGCCACGGTGGATCCGGCTGCGGACCGTGCCGAGCTTGACGCCCAGGGTCGCGGCGATCTCCTCGTACGAAAGTCCCTCGATGTCGCAGAGGACGACCGCGGCGCGGAACTCGGGCGCGAGGGTGTCCAGCGCCTGCTGGACGTCCGCGTCGAAGTGCGCGTCGTTGAAGACCTGCTGCGGGGACGGCTCACGGCTGGGCAGACGCTCGGCCGCGTCGTCACCGAGGGCGTCGAAGCGGATGCGCTGCTTGCGGCGCACCATGTCCAGGAAGAGATTCGTGGTGATGCGGTGCAGCCAGCCCTCGAAGGTGCCGGGCGTGTAGGTCGACAGGGAGCGGAAGACACGGACGAAGACCTCTTGTGTCAGGTCCTCGGCGTCGTGCTGGTTGCCCGTCAGGCGGTAGGCGAGCCGGTAGACCCGGCCGCTGTGCGTGCTGACGATCTCCTCCCAGGTGGGCGGAGTCCACGCCTGCGACTCCGCGTCGGTGGAGAACGTCGCGGTCTGCCCGGAGTCGGCACTGTGGAAACGGTCAGCGGTGTTGGTCACGGATTTCGGCTCACCCGCCGACCTGAGAAAGCGCCGAAGCACTCCTCCCCGATCCACAGGCGCAGCCGCACCTCCCCTGTCGGCTCTGGTGGTGTCCAGTGGAGCCCCTACCATAGCCACCTCGCCCGTTAGCTCCGGATAAGCGGTTTTACGAGAATTTGATACACGCTCATATCGCTGCGTCAGCACTTGCTCGGTGTCCTGATCCATGTGCTTCCCCCCAGTGCGTTTCCCCACCCCTCTAAACGCCTGGTCCCATCTGCGGGTTCCCGGCACCAACGGATACAGTCACGGCCAGGCAACTACGGGGACAGGAGAGGGTCATCACCGGCAACCGGCAGCCAAGCTGGGCGGCGTTCGCCGACGCCTTTGTCGCCGAGGACGAAGCACTGCTCTGGGCCCGGGACCGGGCCCAGGAGGCAGGGCTGCGCTCGGTGTCGCCCGGCACCGGTGCCGCGCTGCGGTTGCTCGCCGCCACCGTGGACGCGAAAGCGGTGGCGGAGATCGGGACCGGGACCGGAGTCTCCGGAATCCATCTCCTCAACGGCATGCGGCCGGACGGGGTACTGACCACCGTGGATCCGGAGCCGGAGCGCCAGCAGTTCGCCCGCCAGGCCTTCCGCGCCGCCGGCTTCGCCAGCAACCGGGCCCGCTTCATCCCGGGCCGCGCCCTCGATGTCCTGCCCCGGCTCGCGGACTCCGGGTACGACCTCGTCTTCTGCGACGGCGACCGTCTGGAGTGCCTGGACTACTTCGCTGAATCGTTGCGCCTGCTTCGTCCGGGCGGGCTCGTCGTCTTCGAGGGCGTCTTCGCGGACGGCCGCACGGTGGACTCGGGACCGCAGCCGGCGGAGGTCGGGCGACTGCGGGAGCTGCTGCGCGCGGTGCGCGAGAGCCAGGATCTGGTGCCCTCGCTGCTGCCGGTGGGCGACGGTCTGCTGTGCGCGGTCAAGCGCTGATCCAGGGCACCCGCCGACGCCTCTGACCAGCCATTACGTCAGTTCCGGACCCCTCAAAAACAGCTGCCCCGGCACCGCGTACGATGCCAGGGCAGCTGTAGGGGTATGGTCGCGTTCCGCGTCAGCCGACGACCTTCTTGAGGGCGTCGCCGAGCGCGTCGGCCTCGTCAGGGGTCAGCTCGACGACGAGCCGACCGCCGCCTTCGAGCGGAACGCGCATGACGATGCCCCGCCCCTCCTTGGTCACCTCGAGCGGGCCATCGCCCGTCCGCGGCTTCATGGCCGCCATGCTCGTTCCCCTTCCTGAAACCAGCTCATCGTCGCCGACGGCCCCTTAGAAGGGCACGCCCGTCCCCTCATAGGACACGCGTCACCGGCATCGAACACATTGCTTCCAGGCCATTATCCCGCATCTCAGGACCCGATGACCAACATCAGTCGGCATCGCTTGCGCAACGCGCTTGAGCAAAACCACTCAATTCGGCGATGTGACTGCGATACTGCGCCGCCGCACGACCTTCCAAGGTCACGAATTCTTTGACGCAGGTCACATGTCCGAGCGGCTCCACTGTCAGTGATCTCCGTCATGCTGTCCTCGGAAGCAGGACGTACCGGCGGGTAGGCGGGTACGACGGAGCCGCGACACCGGAGGGGACCCACCATGGCCGACACCGTGCTCTACGAGGTGAGCGACGGACTCGCGACGATCACGCTGAACCGCCCCGAGGCGATGAACGCGATGAACATCGCGACCAAGGTCGCCTTCCGGGACGCGGCACAGGCCGCCGCGTCCGACGACTCCGTACGGGCCGTGCTGCTGACCGCCGCCGGTGACCGGGCGTTCTGCGTGGGCCAGGACCTGAAGGAGCACATCGGCGGGCTGCTCGCGGCGCGCGAGTCGGGCGGCGGCGAGGGTGTCATGAGCACCGTGCGGGAGCACTACAACCCGATCGTGCGGGCCCTGACCGGGGCGGCGAAGCCGGTGGTCGCCGCGGTGAACGGCGTCGCGGCGGGGGCCGGGTTCGGCTTCGCGCTCGCGGCGGATTACCGGATCGTGGCCGATACGGCTGCCTTCAACACGTCCTTCGCCGGGGTCGCGCTGACCGCCGACTCGGGGATCTCCTGGACGCTGCCTAGGGTCGTCGGCCCGAGCCGGGCCGCCGATCTGCTGCTCTTTCCGCGCAGCATCACGGCTCAGGAGGCGTACGAGTTGGGGATCGCGAACCGCGTCGTCCCCTCGTCGGAGCTGGCCGCCGAGGGCGTGAAGGTGGCTCGGGCGCTGGCCGAGGGGCCGACGCTGGCGTATGCCGCCCTCAAGGAGTCCCTCGCCTACGCGCTCTCCCACTCGCTGGACGAGTCCCTGGAGAAGGAGGACGAGCTTCAGTCCCGGGCGGGGGCCTCCGAGGACCACTTGATCGCTGTGCAGGCGTTCGTGAACAAGGAGAAGCCGAAGTACTTGGGGCGGTGACGGTTTGATCGGGAACTGCGGGCCGGGTGTGGCTGGTCGCGCAGTTCCCCGCGCCCCTGACGGGCGCTCCAGCTAAGGGGCGCTTCTCAGTGTGCAGTCGGCCAAGTGGTCGTTGACCAGGCCGCATGCCTGCATCAAGGCGTATGCCGTTGTCGGGCCCACGAAGCGGATGCCTCGTTTTTTCAGGGCCTTGGAGAGGGCGGTCGACTCGTCGGTGACGGCCGGGATGTCGGCCAGCCTCTTCGGGGCCGGGCGGGTGGCCGGGGCGAAGGACCAGATCAGCTCGTCCAGCTCGCCCGGTGCCCAGTCGGTCAGCACGCGCGCGTTGGCGACCGTCGCCTCGATCTTGGCGCGGTTGCGGATGATGCCCGGGTCGGCGAGCAGGCGCTCCTTGTCCGCGTCCGTGAAGGTCGCCACCTTGGCGATCTCGAAGCCGGCGAAGGCGGCCCGGAACCCCTCGCGGCGGCGCAGGATGGTGATCCAGGACAGGCCCGACTGGAAGGCCTCCAGGCACAGCCGCTCGTACAGCGCGTCGTCGCCGTGGACCGGGCGGCCCCATTCCTCGTCGTGGTACGCCACATAGTCCTCGGTCGACAGCGCCCAGGGGCATCGCAGCGCGCCGTCCGTGCCCGCGAGTGCGTCGGTCACTGGTGATCCTCCTCGGCGTGCTTGTGCAGCGAGGTGGAGGCGGCCGAGGCCGTCCTGGCGCCGTCGAGCGCGGCCTCCAGGTCGGCGATGCGGGCGTCCCGCTCGGCGATCTCGGCGCCGAGGCGGCCAAGCGCGTCATCGACGTCCGCCATCCGGTAGCCGCGTACGGCGAGCGGGAAGCGCAGCGTCTCGACGTCCTCCCGGTTCACCGGCCGGTCCAGCGGAAACGGGTCCACCAGCCGCTCCGGTCCAGCCTCGGGAAGGGGCGCGCTCTCGCCGCCGCCCACCACGGCCAGTGTCACCGCGGCGACCACAACGGCGAGCGCGACGACCAGGAACAAGAACATGAACATCGCTGAGGTCCCCACGCTCTGGTGCCGACGCGGGGCGCGTCGGCGTGGATGGCGCCGCAGCGGACAGTGCTGAAGCGCTTGGTGCTGAAGCTGAAGTGTCGGGTCCGATCGTGCCATGCGAGTCTGACAGTTAGGGTCGCAGGCGGCTCATCAGCGGGACTTACTGGGAGAGGTCACAGGGGATGCTCAGGCTCGGCAGGCATGAATTCGACCCGCATGAGCCGGTGATCATGGCCATTGTGAACCGGACCCCCGACTCCTTCTACGACCAGGGGTCCACGTTCCGCGACGAGCCCGCGCTCGCCCGCGTGGAACAGGCGGTGTCCGAGGGCGCTGCCATCATCGACATCGGCGGGGTCAAGGCGGGGCCGGGGGAAGAGGTGACCGCCGACGAGGAGGCGCGTCGTACGGTCGGTTTCGTCGCCGAGGTGCGGCGGCGTTTCCCTGACGTGATCATCAGCGTCGACACCTGGCGGCACGAGGTCGGCGAGGCGGTCTGCGAGGTGGGGGCGGATCTGCTCAACGACGCGTGGGGCGGGGTGGATCCGCGGCTGGCCGAGGTGGCCGCGCGGTACGGGGTGGGACTGGTGTGCACCCATGCCGGGGAGTCCGAGCCGCGGACGCGTCCCCATCGGGTCGCGTACGACGATGTCATGGCCGACATTCTCCGGGTGACGCTCGGTCTTGCCGAGCGGGCGGTGTCGCTGGGGGTGCCCCGGGAGTCCGTCATGATCGACCCCGGGCACGACTTCGGGAAGAACACGCGGCACAGTCTGGAGGCGACTCGGCGGCTCGGCGAGATGGTGTCCACCGGGTGGCCCGTTCTTGTCTCCCTCTCCAACAAGGACTTCGTGGGCGAGACGCTGGACAAGCCGGTGAAGGAGCGGGTGGTGGGGACGCTGGCGACGACTGCCGTTTCGGCTTGGCTGGGGACGCAGGTGTACCGGGTCCATGAGGTCGCGGAGACCCGGCAGGTGCTGGACATGGTGGCGTCGATCGCGGGCCACCGTCCGCCGACGGTGGCCCGGAGGGGACTGGCGTAGAGGCGGTTTTCGCCCCCTCCGCCCCTACCCGTCCCGTAGCTGGGGGCTGCGCCCCCAGACCCCCCTTCGCGCTGACGCGCTCGTCCTCAAACGCCGGACGGGCTGAAATCGCCTACCGCCCCGCCTCCTTCGACACCAACGACACCGCCTCGTCCACGTCGTCCGTCAGGTGGAACAGGAGCAAGTCCTTCTCGGACGCCTTGCCCTGGGCGATGAGGGTGTTCTTGAGCCAGTCGACCAGGCCGCCCCAGTACTCGGTGCCGAAGAGGACGATGGGGAAGCGGGTGACCTTCTGGGTCTGGACCAGGGTCAGGGCCTCGAAGAGTTCGTCCAGGGTGCCGAGTCCGCCGGGGAGGACCACGAAGCCCTGCGCGTACTTGACGAACATCATCTTGCGGACGAAGAAGTACCGGAAGTTGAGGCCGATGTCGACGTACTGGTTGAGGCCCTGCTCGAAGGGCAGCTCGATGCCGAGGCCGACTGAGATGCCCTTGGCCTCGCAGGCGCCCTTGTTGGCGGCTTCCATGGCTCCGGGGCCACCGCCGGTGATCACGGCGAACCCGGCCTCGACGAGACCGCGGCCGAGCGCCACACCCGCCTCGTACTCGGGCGAGTCCGCCTTCGTACGGGCGGACCCGAACACGCTGATCGCGGGCGGGAGTTCGGCCAGTGTGCCGAAGCCTTCGATGAATTCGGACTGGATGCGCAGGACCCGCCACGGGTCGGTGTGCACCCAGTCGGAGGGCCCGCCCGCGTCCAGGAGTCGCTGGTCGGTCGTGCTCGCCTGTACCTGATCCCGCCTGCGCAGCACCGGTCCCAGGCGCTGTTCCTCCGGTGGCCGCCTCTTGCCCTCGGGGTTGCCAGTAGCCATGTGCGCTCCCTCCGCTTGCGGTCGTTCCACCCCAGCGTAGATCTACGCGGGTTACGGAGGGGGGACGCGAGCATGTCCGCCGAGCACCAGCACGGCTCAGCCGCGTCTCAGCCGCGCCTCAGGACGTCAGCCAGGCTCGCAGCCGCTCCTCGGCCTCCGGGATCATGGAGGCCTTGACCCGCTCGTCCACCTTGTGGGCCAGGAGCGGGGTACCGGGGCCGTAGTTCACCGCGGGCACCCCGAGTGCGCTGAAGCGGGCGACGTCGGTCCAGCCGAACTTGGGGCGGGCCTCACCGCCGACGGCCGCCATGAAGGCCGCCGCTGCCGGGTGGGTCAGGCCGGGGCGGGCCCCTCCGGTGTGGTCGTCGACGACGAACTCGTCCACGCCGCAGTCCGCGAAGTAGTCGTGGACGAAGGCCTCCGCCTCGGCCTCGCTGCGGTCGGGCGCGTAACGGAAGTTGACGACCAGGGTGCAGGCGTCGGGGATGACGTTGGTGGCGACGCCGCCCTCGATCCGGACGGCGTTGAGGCCCTCGTGGAACTGGAGGCCGTCAACGACCGGCGTGCGCGGCTCGTACGCGGCGAGCCTGGCCAGGGCCGGGGCCGCCGCGTGGATCGCGTTGGAGCCCATCCACGCGCGCGCGGAGTGCGCCCGCTCGCCGGTGAACTTCAGGAACATCCTGAGCGTGCCCTGGCAGCCGCCCTCCACCTGACCGTCCGTCGGCTCCAGGAGGACGGCGAAGTCGCCCTCCAGCCACTCGGGATGGGCTTCGGACACATGCTTCAGGCCGTTCAAGTGTGCGGCGACCTCTTCGTTGTCGTAGAAGACGAAGGTGAGGTCGCGGTTGGGGGCGGGCACCGTGGCCGCGATGCGCAGCTGGACCGCCACCCCCGACTTCATGTCGCAGGTGCCGCAGCCCCAGAGCACGCCGTCCTCGTCGAGGCGGGAGGGGACGTTGTCCGCGATGGGGACCGTGTCGATGTGGCCGGCGAGGACGACCCGCTCGGCGCGGCCCAGGTTCGTCCGCGCGACGACGTTGTTGCCGTACCGGTCGACCCTCAGATGCGGAAGGGCGCGCAGCGCGGTCTCGACGGCGTCCGCGAGCGGCTTCTCGTTGCCGCTCTCCGAGGGGAAGTCGACGAGCCGCGCGGTCAGCTCGGCAGCGTCCAGCGTGAGGTCAAGGGGGGTGTCGGCCATGCCGTCGACCCTAGCGCTCCGGGTTCCACACGGTTGTCCACAGCCCCACCCGTCGCCGACAGCGGCCTCCAGTACCTTGTACGACGTGTCAGAGCCGTCCCCCACCCCCGCCCGGCGCGGCCGCCTCCTCCGTTTCGGAGGGGCCGTCGTGGTCCTGCTCGCGCTCGCGGGCTATCTCACGGTGCAGTACCTCACCGGGGGGCCCGGAGTGCCCCGCTGCACGGTCGTCTCGGGCAGCAGCGGCGGCGAGTCGTACGAGTTCACGCCGGAGCAGGCGGTGAACGCGGCGACGATCTCGGCGGTCGGCACCAACCGCGGCATGCCCGAGCGCGCCGTGACGATCGCCCTCGCGACGGCGCTCCAGGAGTCGGGGCTGCGCAACATCCAGCACGGCGACCGGGACTCGCTCGGCCTGTTCCAGCAGCGGCCCTCGCAGGGCTGGGGGACGACGGAGGAGATCCTGGATCCGACTTACGCGGCGGACATCTTCTACGAGCACCTCGCCAAGGTGCAGGGCTATGCGCAACTGCCGCTCACCGTTGCGGCGCAGCGCGTGCAGCGCAGCGCCTATCCGGACGCGTACGCGAAGCACGAGCCGGACGCCACGCTCCTTGCCGCCGCTCTGACCGGCCGCTCGGCGGCCACGCTGACCTGCCAGGGGCCCGCCGAGTCGACTCCGGCCGGTGGCACGGACTCGGTGCGGGCCGCGCTCGTGCGGGACTTCGGGCGTGACGTGCTGCAGGAGGCGGGCGCGGATGCGAGCGCCGCGGGCGCCTCCGCCTCGCCGACGGCCTCCGCCACGGCCTCCCCCTCGCCGACGACCGCGAACCGGACCGTGTCCGTACCCGTGTCCACGAACGCCGCCGCCGGGACCACCGCCCGGCAGCGTGGCTGGGAGCTGGCGCACTGGGCCGTGGCCAACTCCTCGGCGCTGCACATCGAGCGGGTCTCGTACGCGGGGCGGGAGTGGACGGCCGAAAGCATAGACAGCGAGTGGGGTACGTCCGACGCGAACGGGGGCTCGGCCGCCGAGGCGTCCACCGCCGAGGTCCGAATCGTCACTGGGCAGTAGTACGGGTCCTCACCCGTTGGGGGGACGCGGAGCGGGTGGTGGCGCCGCTGTGCGCAGGTTTTCGCGCGGTCACCCTCGTTTCCGCCGGATCCCTTGGAAACAAAGGGCCGTAAGGATTCGGCAGACTTTCCGACCGGGTGTTCTTTGGTCGTGTTTGTCCGCAGATGATTATGCGACGCATTACCAACTCTTTACGTTGGGCCACCGCAACCTTCGAGGGCTTCGAGCGGTAGTCACTGCGTCCGAGTCCGGAACGATCACCTTCGGTCGGTCGACGGTCGGCCGACAGCCAGTCGGTCAACTGCCGGGCCTGGATGGACATTTCACCGTTCTCTCCCGTCTAAGGAGCATCATGTCCCTCCCCCTGACCCGCCGGATCGCCCGTGCCGCGCTGCTCGTCGCAGCGGGAGCGGCAGCCGGGGTCGGTGCGGCCGGCTCCGCCAGCGCGGCCCCCGAACTGCCGGCCACCCCCAACCTCGGCGGACTGACCGCCCTGGACGGGGCGAGCGTCGGCAACACGGTCGACGGTGCGGCTCAGAACGTGACCGGGCTCGCGGGCAAGTCCGGCGGCGACGCGGTCAAGAAGGCGGTGCCGGCCGCGGGCAAGACCAGCGGGAAGGTCGCCAAGACGGCGACGCCGGCTGCGCAGCAGGTGGCCGGGGATACCGCGGGGCAGGCCGGGGGCCTGGTCGGTGAAACCGCCAAGTCGGCCGGCGGTGGTCTTCCGACGGACGCGGTCACCAAGGGTGGGCTGCCGACCGACGCGGTCACCAAGGGGGGCCTGCCTACGGGTCAGCTGCCCCTGAGTGGGCTGCCGCTCGGCTGACGCCTGGTCTGAGCGGCGAGGGGGTCCAGGGAACGCACATTCCCTGGACCCCCTCGTCTGTGCTCTGCGCCCTCTGACCGGAGCTGCACTGGGCTTTGCTTGCACGGCACCCGGCGCTGTCGGCTGTGCCCACCCGTCCCGCCCTGCGGGACGATTGCCCACAGCGGTAGCGGCGGCGGCAGCGGCAGCGCGTCGGGCGGGCCCGCCCAGCGGTAGCCGCCGAGGTCGGCGGTAGGCGGTAGCGGCTACCGCTGCAAGCGGGCTACCGCTGCTGTCACTCGTTCGTCCGTTGCCGTGAGTGCCACTCGTACGAAGTTCTCGCCCGCTGGGCCGTAGAAGTCGCCGGGGGCTACGAGGATGCCCAGGTCGGCGAGGTGGGCGACGGTGGTCCAGCAGGACTCGTCGCGGGTGGCCCAGAGGTAGAGGCTGGCCTCGCTGTGCTCGATGCGGAAGCCGTGCTGGAGCAGGGCGTCCCGCAGGGCCCTGCGGCGGGCCGCGTAGCGCTCGCGCTGTTCGCGGACGTGGGTGTCGTCGGAGAGGGCGGCGACCACGGCGGCCTGGGTCGGCGCGGAGGTCATCATGCCGCCGTGCTTGCGGATCTGGAGGAGGTCGCCGAGGACGGCGGGGTCGCCGGCGAGGAACGCGGCGCGGTAGCCGGCCAGGTTCGACCGCTTCGACAGCGAGTGGACCGAGACGATCCCCTCGTACGAGCCGCCGCACACGTCCGGGTGGAGTACCGACACCGGGTCGGCCTCCCAGCCGAGCTCGATGTAGCACTCGTCGGCGAAGACCAGGATGTCGTGCTCGCGTGCCCACGCGACGATCCGGGTCAGTTCCGACGCGGAGAGGACCTTGCCCGTCGGGTTCGACGGGGAGTTCAGCCAGAGGAGCTTGAGGTCCGTGGGGTCCAGGTCCGTCGGGTCGTCGTACGCCACGTGGTCCGCCCGGGCGAGGCGGGCGCCGACCTCGTACGTCGGGTAGGCCAGGCGCGGGAACGCCACCTTGTCCCCGGGGCCGAGGCCCAGTTGGGTCGGGAGCCAGGCGACCAGCTCCTTGGAGCCGACGATCGGGAGTACGTGGTGGTGGGTGATGTCGCGCGCGCCGAGCCGACGTTCCACCCAGCCCGTGAGCGCGTCACGCAGCTCGGGCGTGCCCCACACCGTGGGGTAGCCGGGCGAGTCCGCGGCCGCGACCAGAGCTTTCTGGATCAGCTCCGGCACCGGGTCGACCGGGGTGCCGACGGACAGGTCGACGATGCCGTCCGGGTGGGCGGCGGCCGTCGCCTTGTAGGGCTCGAGCTTGTCCCAGGGGAAGGTGGGAAGCCGGTCGGTGACTGCGGACACGGGATGGGGCTCACTTTCTCGCACGTACGGCGGCCTTCGACCCGTACGTATCGCTGGTACTCGCTGTACTCGCCACGCTCACCGGTACGGCAAACGCCTCGGTCCCGTACGGCGATCAAGGCGATCAGGCCGTACGGGACCGAGGCGGCGCGTATGCCGTGCCGCTTACTGGTTCTGCGGCGGGAGCGCTGCGACGAAGGGATGGTCGCGCTCGATCAGACCGAGCTTGCTGGCGCCGCCGGGCGAGCCGAGCTCGTCGAAGAACTCGACGTTCGCCTTGTAGTAGTCCTTCCACTCTTCGGGAGTGTCGTCCTCGTAGAAGATCGCCTCGACCGGGCACACCGGCTCACAGGCTCCACAGTCGACGCATTCGTCCGGGTGGATGTACAAGGACCGGGAGCCCTCGTAGATGCAGTCGACCGGGCACTCCTCGATGCACGCCTTGTCCTTGACGTCGACACAAGGCTGCGCGATGACGTAGGTCACGCTGTCGTTCCTCCTCGATAGGGCGCTGGCGGGCCTCCGTAGGCTCCGCCGCCTGGCGCGCGGGAGCGCGGCGTCGTCGATGCCCGCACCTAGTATCTCCGTTCTTGGTCCTGATCCGAACAGGAGGGGTGAACAGACCTGTGGAAATCTCTGCGTTTGGCCGTCTCGAGGTCCGCATCACCGCTGCTGACGTGGGCAAACGTGTCTCCGTTCGGCGCTTGTACGAGGATGCCGCCGACGGGGAGAAATTCACTGACACGGTGGGTGTTCTCACATCATGGGACGACGGTGTGTTGACGATCACACGGCGGACCGGCGAACGTGTCCGGATTTCGGAATCCTCGCTGGTCGCGGGCAAGGTCGTGCCGTCCGCTCCGGCTCGGCGGCGGGGCCCGGCGGCCTCGTACGAGGAGCTGGCGCGAGTCGCCGCGCGGGCCTGGCGGCCGGTGGAGAGCGAGCGGCTCGGTGACTGGGAGCTGCGGGCGGCCTCCGGGTTCACCCGGCGCGCCAACTCCGTGCTGCCGCTCGGTGATCCCGGACTGCCGCTGGACGAGGCGCTGACGTACGTACGGGGCTGGTACGCCGCCCGTGATCTGCCCGCGTACGTCCAGACCGCCACCGGGGCCGAGGGCACGCAGGAGCTGCTGTGCGCGGAGCTGGAGGCGCGCGGGTGGGCGCGTGAGGTGACGGCCGAGCTGTGGATCGGGGCACTCGCGCCGGTCGGTGACCGGGAGGCTCCCGGGGTCGTGCTGTCGCGGGAGGCGGATGCAGCGTGGCTGGGCCGGTACCAGCGCAAGGGGGTGAGCGAGGTGGCCCTGAAGGTGCTGGGGAGCGGGCCCTCGGTGTGGTTCGCAACCGTGCCCGGTGCCGGGGGTGAGGCTCCGGCCGCGATCGGGCGGTGCGTGGTGGACGGGCGGTGGGCCGGTTTCGCCGCCGTCGAGGTCGACCCGGCGTACCGCCGCCAGGGGCTCGCGACGACCGTGATGGCAGCGCTGGCCCGGCGGGCCCTGGACGAGGGCGCCTCGGCGGGCTGGCTCCAGGTGGAGGCGGACAACGCGGGGGCGCGGGCGCTGTACGGGCGGATGGGGTTCGGGGCGCATCACGCGTACCACCACTACCGGTGGGCGCGGACGCCACACGCGTCCGACAACGACGGGTCCCGTCAGACACCGGTGCCCAGCGACGACCTGTCCCGTCAGACACCAGCACCGGGCAGCACGCCGTCCCGGCAGACAGCAGAACCGAGCCACGCCCCGTCCCGACAAACACCGGCACCGAGCAGCACCTCGTCCCAGCCGACCCCAGCGCCGAGCAGCGAGCAATCCCGGCAAACGCCACAAGTACCCGGCAGCGACCGGTATCGATCGTCGTGAACGGGCACGAGGCTGCTATGCGTCCCCCTCATCCTCCGGAGCCGGAGCGGGCCGCCGAGGTGCGGCGGCGGTTCGGTGACGAGGCGCGGGCCGAGCGGCCCGATCTGGCGGTGCTGTGTCTGCTGGTGGGGGCGGCGGCGGACGGCGACCTCGACGAGGCCGGGATGGACGCGGCGCAGATCGAGCTCGACCGGCTGGCGGGGCTGTTGCCCTTCCGGCCCGGCGGGCCTCGGTCCTGGGCGGCCGCGATCGGTGAACTCCTCGGCGGGCGCTGCGAGTTCCGGGGCTCGCCCGGGGACTACCAGCGGCTCCGGTCCTCGTTGCTGCACGAGGTGCTGCGGCGGCGGCGCGGGCTGCCCATCCTGCTCTCCGTGGTGTGGATGGAGGTCGCGCGCAGAGCGGGCGCGCCCGTGTACGGGGTCGCGCTGCCCGGGCATTTCGTGGTCGGCTTCGGGCCCCCGGAGCAGCAGGTCCTCGCCGATCCCTTCGACGGGGGCCGTGTACTCACCGGCTCCGACGCCGAACTGCTCGTCGCGGGGGCGACGGGGGCGCCGCTCGACCCGGCGATGCTCTCGCCCGCCGATCCGCTCGACGTCGTCATGCGCATCCTGAACAACATCCGGGCGTGGGCTGCCGCCCGGCCCGAGCGGTCCGATGTCTCCCTGTGGGCCGTGGAGCTGGCGCTGCTGCTGCCTTCGCATCCTGCGCGGCTGCGGTACGAGCGCGCTCAGCTGCTCGTGCAGCGCGGCGACTTCCTCGGCGGGGCGATTGAGCTCGACGCTTATGCGGATGTGGTGGTCGCCGTTGATGAGGCGGCCGCGGAGCGTGTGCGGCGGCAGGCGCATGCCGCGCGGGCCATGCTCAACTGAGTTCGCCCGATCGCCATGGGGGCTTGTGCCGTCGTGCGACTGCTGACTCGTCGTGGCTGGTCGCGCAGTTCCCCGCGCCCCTTTGGGGCGCTCCCCCAACCCGGCGTTCACAGCCAGCCCTTCTCCCTCGCGATCCGTACCGCCTCCGCTCTGTTTCGTGCCGTCAGTTTTTGGATGGCTGTGGAGAGGTAGTTGCGGACGGTGCCCTGGGAGAGGTGGAGGGTTTTGGCCAGTTCGGCATTGGTGGAGCCGTCGGCCGCCGCGCGCAGCACCTCGCGTTCGCGGTCGGTCAGCGGGTTGGCGCCCTCGGCGAGGGCGGCGGCGGCCAGGGTGGGGTCGATGACCCGTTCGCCGGCGAGTACCTTCCGTACGGCTTCGGCGAGTTGGGCGGCCGGAGCGTCCTTGACGAGGAAGGCGTCGGCGCCGGACTCCATGGCGCTGCGGAGATAGCCGGGGCGGCCGAAGGTCGTGAGGATGACGAGCTTGAGGCCGGGGATCTCCCTGTGGAGTTCGGCTGCCGCCTCGATGCCCGTCCGGCCCGGCATCTCGATGTCGAGGAGCGCCACGTCCACGTCGTGCTCACGCGCGGCGGCCAACACCTCGTCCCCGCGGGCCACTTGGGCGACGACGTCGATGTCAGGCTCAAGGCCAAGGAGCGCGGCCAGCGCCTCGCGGACCATCGACTGGTCCTCGGCGAGCAGGACCTTGATCGTGCGGCTCATGCCCCGGATCCTACGGGTCCTGCGGGCCGGTCGGCCGCGTCGCCCACATCACTCACCGGTACCCGCGCGACCAGCCGGAATCCGTTCCGCGCCCGCCCCGCCTCCAAGGATCCGCCCGCCTTCTCCAGGCGTTCGGCCAGCCCGGCCAGACCGTTGCCGGGGCCACCGCCCGAGCCGCCGGACCCGTTGTCCTCCACGGACAGTTCGAGTACGGGCCCGTCCAGCGTCTGGCGGCGTACGAGCCCCACCACGCAGCGTCGGGCCCCGCTGTGCCGTACGACATTGGTGACGGCCTCGCGCAGCGCCCAAGCCAGCGCGGACTCGCTCTCCTCGGGGACCCCGGTGAGGTCCGGCTCGTCCGGCAGGTCCGCGATGACGTCCGCCGCCGTCAACGCGACGCGCGTGCCCGCGAGTTCACCGGCCAGCCGGGGCCGCCGGTAGCCGGTGACCGCCTCCCGTACGTCGACGAGGGCCTGGCGGCTGACGTTCTCGATGTCGGCGACCTGCTGGGCCGCCTTATCGGGGTGGTCGGGGAGCATGCGCCCGGCGAGCTCGCTCTTGAGCGTGATCAGTGACAGGGAATGTCCCAGGAGGTCGTGCAGGTCACGTGCCAGCCGCAGCCGCTCCTCGTTCGCGGCGAGCTGTGCGACGGTGGCGCGGGCCTCGCGCAGTGCGATGGTCGTCCGCACGAGTTCGCGTACGCCGGTCATGGCGAATCCGCCGAGGAACGCCGGGATGAGGAGCCCCGCCAGGTACGTCGTGCCGTCCGGGACGGCCAGGGCCACCGCCGTCAGCAGCACGGAGGCGGCCGGGATGGTCCAGCGCGCCAACCGCATCGGGAGCGCCGCGCCGGACGCGATCGAGACGTACACGAAGAGGACGAGCCATTCCCGGCCGAGAGTGAGGGACAGGATGGTGGACTGGGCGGCGAGGACCGCGAGAGAGCCGAGCACCAGGGCGTTGGTCTCGCCGCGGCCGGTGCGGAAGAGCAGGATCATGTACCAGCCGACGAAGGCGACCAGGCCGAGCCAGCCGAGGATCTGCACGCCGGTGCTGTGACCGCCGTGCAGCAGGTCGCTGACGGGCGCGCTCAGATAGACGAGCCAGATGCCGGTCCACAGGGACTTGACCAGCTTCTGCTTGCGGTTCTCCGGGCGCTGCCCGATGCCGACGCCGCTCACGCCTTCAGCGTGTCCTTCCGGTACAGCCAGGCCGCGCCTCCCGCGAACAGGACGAAGGAGACGGCGAGGATGGCTAGGTCCTGCGCGTGCGGGACGTCGCCCAGTTCGATCGACTGCCCCAGGGCAGCGTACGCGTGCGTGGGCAGCCACTTCGCGATGCTCTGCAGCCAGTCGGGGAAGGTGGTGCTCGGCAGCCACAGACCGCCGAGCATCGACAGGCCGAAGTAGACGATCATCGTGATCGGGCGGACCGCGTCCCCGCTGGCGAGGTAGCCGATGGCGACGCCGAGCGCGGCGAAGACCAGGCTGCCGGCCCAGATCGCCAGGGTGAGGACGGCCCACTGCCAGGCGTCGAGGCGTACGTCCTTCACGGCCGCCGCGACGATGAAGACGATCACGATCGAGGGCAGGCTGATGACGGCCGCGCTCGCCGTCTTCGCGAGCACATAGCCGCGGCCCGGCAGCGGGGTGAGCCGCAACTGCCGTACCCAGCCGCTCTCCCGCTCCTTCGCGATGCGCTCGCTGTTGCCCATCAGGACGGCGGTCAGGGCGCCGAAGGAGGCCATGGAGACCATGTAGAAGGTCGGCAGGGTGAGCCCGGTGCCGTCCACCATGGTCGTGCTGTCGGCGCTGCCCGCGATCAGCAGGAACAGGGCCGAGGGGTAGATCACGGAGAAGAACAGGAACTTGCGGTTGCGCAGGGCGCGGGTGATCTCCAGCTTGATCAGGCTGTTCACTTCTGCTTCGCCTCCTCTGCGGCCGTGATGGCGACGAAGGCCTGCTCGAGACCGAGTCCGGCGACTTCGAGGTTGCGGGGGTAGACGCCGAGCCCGTACAGCGCGTGGACGGTCGCGTCGGCGTCGGTGGACTGGATGCGGACCGTGTGGCCCGATACGTCGGCCGAGGTCAGGAAGGGAAGGGCGCGCAGGGCGGACTCGTCGATCGGACCCTCCAGGTCGAAGGCGATCCGTCGTGCGCCCGCCTTCGCCTTGATCTCGGCGGCGGTGCCGTCGGCCAGCAGGCGTCCCCGGTGCAGGACCAGTACCCGGTCGGCTATGGCGTCGGCCTCTTCGAGGTAGTGCGTGGCGAACAGGACCGTACGCCCCTGGTCGGCCTGCTCTCGCATGGTGGACCAGAAGGCCTGGCGGGCGGAGACGTCCATGCCGGTGGTGGGCTCGTCGAGCACGATCAGGTCGCTGTCACCGGCGGTGGCGAGGGCGAAGCGCACGCGCTGTGCCTGGCCGCCGGAGAGCTTGTTGACCTTGCGGTCGGCGATCGGGGAGATGCCCGCGCGGGCCAGCACGTCGGTCACGCGGAAGGGCTTCGGGTGCAGATCGCACGCGAGCCTCACCAGTTCGCCGACGGTGACCTCGTCCATCAGCCCGCCGCTCTGCAGCATGGCCCCGACCCGGCCGTCGACGATGGCTTCGCGCGGGCCGGCCCCGAACACCCGGACCACGCCGCTGTCGGGGCGCTTGAGTCCGAGGAGCAGGTCCAGCGTGGTCGACTTGCCCGCGCCGTTGGGGCCGAGGAGGGCGACGGTCTCGCCCGGGTGCAGCTCCAGCGTCAGCCCGTCCACGGCCCGGACGCCGCCGTAGCTCTTGGTCACCGATTCGAACGCGACCGCCGAGGTGGTGGTCGCCCCTGGGATCGCCGCTGTCGTTGTCATGCGATCCATCGTGGCGACGCGGGCCCCGTCCTCGGCAGTGCCCCGTGTCGTCATTCGCGGATGACAGATGTCATACCCGTACCCGCCGTACGCCCCTCACTGATCGCCGCTCACCGCTTGGCGCGCAGCACCTCCAGCGCGTCCGCGACCGAGTGCAGGAAGGCCGCGCAGGCCGCGCCGCTGCACGGCAGTTCGGGATTCCAGGGCCCCGCGGTGGCGGTCGCGGTCAGGGCGCGCCGGCCGGGGACGGAGTCCAACTCCCGTGCCGGGAAGGCGTTTCCACGGCTGTCGGCGAGGACCAGGTCCGGCGCGAGCGCGGCGGCGTGCTCCCAGTCGGTGGTGGACCAGTTCACGCCTCCCGCCCCGGGGTCGGTCAACTCGACGCCCAGGTCGGCGAGATGACGCAGCTCCGGCCACGCCCGAGGCCGCGCGAGGTGCACCTGCTCGACGCCGGCGGCCGACAGCGCGAGCACCTTCAGCGGGCTCACCGCGGACCGTACGGCCTCCTCGGCGGCCGCCAACTCGCCCTGCTGCCCCGCCGCGCGTCTCCGGCATGATCCGCCGGACAGGCCCTAGGTCCCACAGCCCCGCGCCGGCCCGCACATAGGCGGCGATCCGCTCGGGCGGTCCGGCCGTCCGTACCGTGGCCCCGCGATCCCATCGGGTGTCGGCGTACGACAAGAGGGCGCCCGGCCATGGGGGTCATGGCCAGGCGCCCTCTTGGAAGTGGGTCGGCTAACTCGGGTTCGTGTCGATGACCGCGACCCGGTCGGTCTTGCTCAGCAGCGCCTGGCGCAGGGCGAGGTAGACGTCCTGCGGTGTCACGGCCGTCTTCTCGCCGTTGGCCCGGGTGATGAGGACACCGTCGAAGGTCTGGCCGTAGAGCTCCTTCAGAGCGGTCAGGTCGGGCTTGTCGACGAGCTTGCCGTCGACGGCCGTCACCTTGAGGAACTTCCACAGCGAGTTCTGCGGACTCATCTCGATCGAGTGCGCCGCGTCCGTCTGCACGGTCACGTTGGCCGACATCGCCGGCTCCGCGAACGCCTTCATCTCGCGGTCGACCTCGGCGTTCGTGACGGTCGGCTGCTGGGTGGCCGTGGCCACCTTCACCGCCGTGCCCGTGCCGGTCTCCACCTGAGCGCGGTACGCGTCCTGCACGGCCTGCGTGGAGGACGCGACGTCGATGCCCTTGCCCGCCTTGCCGTACACGGCGACGGCCTTGCCGGACTGGAACTTGATCGTGCCGTCGCTCGCCGAACCGGAGCCGCCCGCGGCGCTCTCCAGAGCAACCTTGAGCTTCTCCTCGTCGACGGGCATCTCGGGCTCGACCACACGCTCCTGGCCGAACAGCGAGCCGATCACCGAGACGGGGTTGTAGTCGCTGCCCGCGGCGGCGCGGACCGTGGCCTGGGTGTCGAGCTGGAGCCCGGCCTGGTCCGGCTTGAGCGAGACCGTGTCGCCGTCGACCGACAGCTTGAGGGCCTTGTTCGTACGGTCCCCGAAGGCGTCGTCGAGCTTCTTGACCGCGTCGTCGCGGGTGCCGCCGCCGATGTCGACGCCGAGCACGGTGGTGCCCTTGGGCACGTCCGAGTGGTTCATGAGCAGCCCGGCGCCGTAGGCACCGCCGCCGATGACGAACACGCCGACGCCCAGGAGGACCAGCTTGCTGCGGCCCTTCTTCTTGGCCCGCTTGGCCGCGGGCGCGGGTTCCTGGACCGGCTCGGGCAGCTTCGGCGGGGTGTGCGGCAGCGGACCGTCGGGGTGTGCGCCCGGTCCGAACGGGGAGTTCTGGGTGCCAGGTACGACGGGGATGCCGCTGGTCAGGGTGTGTCCGGAGACGTTGTCCCCGGCGCCGCCGTAGCCACCGGCGCCCGGGTCGGGGGCCGGCTTCTGCGGCGTGAGGATCGCGGTGTCGTCACTGAGACCACCGGAGAAGTTGCTGCCCGTGCTGCCGGGGCCGCCCTGGTAGGCCGGCGCTCCGGGACCTCCCGGGCCTCCGGGACCCGCGGGTCCTCCAGGACCACCGGGGCCACCGGGGCCACCACCGGGATACCCCGGGCCCATGCCGGGCCCGCCCGGCGCCCCGCCAGGCCCGCCCGGACGCATTCCAGGTCCACCCTGGCCCGCTCCAGGCCCGCCCGGGCCCATTCCGGGACCGCCAGGTCCCCGCCCCGGCCCGCCCGGCCCGCCCGGCCCCGCGGCCAGACTGCCGGGAGCCACGCCCGGCCCCATCGGCGGAGCCAGTGGACCGTCTCCGGTGACCGGACCACCGGTCGGCCCCGAGGGACCGGCGCCGGTGCCGGGACCGCGTCGGCCTCCGTCCGGGAAGTCCGCGAAGTACGGAATCTCGTCGCGCCGGGGTTCGCCGTTCCCGTTGCCGGATCCGACCGACGGGAAGGATCCCGTGCTGCTCAGCGCTCCGGAAACGTCGAAGGAGCCGGTGCCGCCGCCGTGGCCGGGCGCGACAGGTCCGGCGCCGGTGGCACCGGGCAGCCCGGCACCGTTCGTACCGCCGGGACGGGGAGCGTTCGCCCCGCCGGGCCGGGCGCCACCGGGACCGCCCTGGGGACCGGCTCCGTTCCCGCCGCCGTTCCCGCCACCGGGACGCGCACCGCCGGGAGCCCCATGGCGGCCGCCTCCGGCGCCCGGGCCACCCGAACCCTGCGGTCCCGCCGAACCCTGCGGTCCCGCCGAACCCTGCGGCCCCGCCGGACCGGAACCCGCGGGCCCCGAACCGGCAGGCAGGCCCGCCCCGTTGGTGGATCCGCCCCCCGGCCCGCCCTTGGGCGCACCGGACTTGCGCGGCGCGAACCAGTCGCTCGTCTTCTCCTCGGCGGCGGCAGCCGCGGGGGCCGGAGCGGCACCCGCCGGAGCCTCCATGACCGCGGGCGCGCCGGTGGGCGAACTCACGGCACGCGGCGCCTCCGCGCCACCGCCCGCTCCGCCGCCGGTGCTGTCGGCACCCCCGGCGGACGCGTCGGCGTCCGCGACCGGTGTGCGCACCACGACGGGCGGGATGGGCCGCGATCCGGGGATGTTGATCCGGATCCGCGTCGTCAGCGTGGTCTCTGTCTTGCGCTCCTCCGGAGGGGCGCCGGCGGCGGAACGGCCCGCGTCGGCACCACTTTCGGTGACCTGGGGGGTCCCGTACGGCGGCGTCCCCGACGGGTACGCGGCTCCACCGCGCCCGTTGGGCCCGGAGGACGAACTGTCAGTTTCACGACTCAAGGCAAGTTCTCCCGGTTGGCTCCGCCGCCCGTTTACTCGACCTCATCTCGGGCAGCTCGGCGGCGCGCACCACCATACTGGCCATGTCCGGCCCGCAAACCTCGCCCGCGAAGGAAACCCCCACGGGACCCGCACCAGTCGGATACGGCGAAGTGGTACGTCACTTGCCAAGTCGGACGGTGGAGCCACCAGGTTGCCGCCCCCGGCCAAGCGTGGCGCACATCACAGCCAGAGCCATCCCGCCGAGCAGGAAGAGGTAGGAGCCGAATCCCGCACCGAAGAGGAAGTCGCCCTCCGGGCGGCTGGCGGTGAGCAGCACGACGGCGACCATCCAGCCCGCGGCGGGCGCGACGGCCCCGCCTCTGGTGCCGACGGCCTGTGCCCCGCCCAGGAAGAGCCCGGCCGCGCCCACCAGTGCGAGCAGCAACCCGCCCGGGAACCAGGCGGGTTGGATGAGCGCCCCGGCGGCTCCTGTCACGGCGCCGAGCACGAAAAGTCCGAGGTAGGCGGCGATCCGTCCGCCCGAGGGCGACGTCATCGGCTGAGCGAGCGCACTCCCCCGCTGTCCCGTCGTACTCATCACACGCCCGCCTCTCGCTCTTGCCGGCCGGTCCCCGCGATCCCCGCGAACAGATCCGTCTCACGCGCCTTCTCAGGCGTCTTCGGCCGCTCCCCGCGCACCAACTCGTAGTACTCCGTGGTGAACAGCGGCTGAGCGAGCTCATTGGACAGCACGAACCAGGGTTCGGCCACCTCGACCTGGGTGGCGTGTGCGCGCATCGCGGCGGCCTTGGCTGCGGCCTGGCCCGTTCCGTCGATCTCGGTGGTGATCACCGAGTCGTCGACCACACCCGGTACGTCCTCGACGGAGGCCGACTTCGCGTACGGCAGCTCCGGCAGCGCTTCGCGAAGACGCGCGAACTGCGCCTCGGCCACGGAACGCGGGACCCGGTTCCAGTAGATCTTGGCGATCTCCCAGGGTTCGCCGAGACCGGTGCGGAAGTCCGGCCGTGCGGCCAGCTCGGCGGCGCGCATGGCCACGCGGTGGGCCTGGATGTGGTCCGGGTGCCCATAGCCCCCGTCGGGGTCATAGGTGACGAGCACCTGGGGGCGTACCTCTCGGATCACTTCCACGAGGTGTCCGGCGGCTTCGTCCACGTCGGCGGACCAGAAGGCGCCCGGGCGGTGGTTCTGCTCGACGCCCATCATCCCGGAGTCGTGATAGCGCCCGGGGCCGCCGAGGAAGCGGTGATCCGTGACGCCCAGTTCCTTCATGGCGGCGGCCAGCTCACCGATCCGGTGCGGGCCGAGCCCGCCCTCCCGGTCGGGCGCCAGGTGCGCGAGCTCGGGCGGGATGACCTCACCCTCCTCGCCGAGGGTGCAGGTCACCAGCGTCACATGGGCCCCACCGGCCGCGTACCTGGCCATGGTCGCGCCATTGTTGATCGACTCGTCGTCCGGGTGCGCGTGCACCAGGAGCAGACGCCGGTCGGGCAGTTCCGTCATGGAACCACCCTACGAGGTGGGAAGGCGGTCAGAATTTAATGCTGCCGATCATGCCCGCGATGTTGGTGGTCAGCTCGCTGATGGTGGGAGCGACCGTCGAGGAGGCGAGATAGAAACCGAGCAGGACACACACGATGGCGTGCGGCGCCTTCAGTCCTGACTTCTTCACCAGGATGAAGACGATGATCGCCAGCAGCACCACCGCCGAAATCGAGAGTGCCACGGCGGCTCACCTCCAAAGGTCCCAGGGACTCGGGGTCCGGTATGGGGGTCGGACATGGGGGGTCGGTAAATCCATACAGCAGCCAGCGGGTTCATACCCACGCAGCGCTAGTGATCATAACTATCCGTACGCGCGCATCGATCGGCGCACGGCCGCACAAGGGGGCGCATGGCCAATATGGTCGGGGCATGACGACCGAGCCCCTCTCCTTCCCCCGACGGCACGCGCGTACCCAGCGGTTCACGCTCGGCGCGCCGCGCGCCTTCGCCGTGGCCCCCGACGGTTCCCGAGTCGTGTTCCTGCGTTCCCGCTCCGGGACGGACCGGGCGAATCTGCTCTGGGTGCTCGATGTGGCGGACGGCGCGGAGCGCGTCGCGGCCGATCCGCAGGCGCTGCTCGGGGGCGCCACGGAGCGCCTGTCGGCGGCGGAGCGGGCCCGCCGCGAGCGCAGTCGCGAGGGCGGTGCCGGGATCGTCGGCTACGCCACGGACACGGCGGTGGAGCTGGCCTCTTTCGCCTTGTCAGGGCGGCTTTTCACGGCCGAGCTGCGGGCGGGCACGGCACGTGAACTCCGCGTCCCCGGACCGGTGATCGACCCGCGCCCCTCGCCCGACGGACGGCTTGTCGCGTACGTCGCCGGGGGCGCCCTGCGAGTCGTCGGCGCCGAGGGTGCGGACGACCGGGCGCTCGCCGAGCCGGAGGCTGAGACGGTTTCCTATGGATTGGCCGAGTTCATCGCGGCCGAGGAGATGGGACGTTCGCGCGGCTTCTGGTGGTCGCCGGACGGGGACCGGCTGCTGGTCGCGCGGGCCGACGACGCGCCCGTACGCCGCTGGTGGATCGCGGATCCCGCACAACCTGAACACGATCCACACCAGGTCGCGTATCCGGTGGCGGGAAGCGCCAACGCGGATGTGCGGCTCTTCGTGTTCGGTCTCGACGGGGTGCGCACCGAGGTCGTGTGGGACCGGGCGCGGTACCCGTATCTGGCGCATGTGCACTGGTCAGCGGCTGGTGCGCCGCTGATTCTGGTGCAGGCCCGGGACCAGCGGAGTCAGCTGTTCCTGGCCGTGGATCCGGACACCGGGGCGACCCGGATGGTGCACGCGGACGAAGATCCACAATGGCTTGATCTTTTCCCCGGCGTGCCGTGCTGGAGCCCCGGAGGACAGCTCGTGCGGATCGCCGACGAGGGCGGCGCACGGGTGCTCGCGTTCGGTGAACGCCCGCTCACAGGACCGCAGTTGCATGTGCGTGCGGTGCTCGACGTATCGGACGACGAGGTACTGATCTCGGCGTCGGCGGGCGAGGCGGCGGCCGCGCCCGAGACCGGCGAAGTACATGTATACCGGGTCAACGAGCTCGGCCTGGAGCGCGTCTCCCAGGAACCCGGCGTGCACTCCGCGGTACGCGCCGGGGGCGTGACCGTACTCGTCTCGGCGGTGCTGGACCAGCCGGGCTCCCGAGTGCAGGTGCTGCGCGAAGGGAAGCGGGCGGCGACGATCACCTCGTACGCCGAAGATCCGGGTTTGTCCCCGCGCGTGACCCTCACACAGGGGGGCGCACGGAAAATCCCATGCGCCGTGCTTATGCCTACGGACTACGACGGCGACGGCCCCCTGCCCGTCCTCATGGACCCCTACGGCGGCCCGCACGGCCCCCGGGTGCTGGCGGCGCACAACGCTCACCTCACCTCACAGTGGTTCGCTGACCAGGGTTTCGCGGTGGTCGTGGCGGACGGGCGGGGCACCCCGGGCCGGTCCCCCGCCTGGGAGAAGGCGATCAAGGACGACGTGGCCGCGATCGTCCTCCAGGACCAGATCGACGCTCTCCAGGCTCTCGCCGAGACCTTCCCGCTGGATCTGACCCGGGTCGCCATCCGGGGCTGGTCGTTCGGCGGATATCTGGCGGGGCTCGCGGTGCTGCGCCGCCCGGACGTGTTCCACGCGGGCATCGTCGGGGCACCGGTCACCGACCAGCGGCTGTACGACACCCACTACACCGAGCGCTATCTGGGCGACCCGAACACTCGGCCCGAGGTGTACGCCGCGAACTCACTGATCGACGACAACGGCCTGGTGGCAGCCGCGGAGCCCGCGCGCCCGATGATGATCGTGCACGGCCTCGCCGACGACAACGTGGTGGTGGCCCACACCCTGCGCCTGTCCTCGGCCCTCCTGGCCGCCGGCCGCCCGCACGAGGTACTGCCCCTGTCCGGCGTCACACACATGACCCCGCAGGAGCAGGTCGCGGAGAACCTGCTGCTGCTCCAGGTGGACTTCCTGAAGCGCTCACTGGGGTCGGCCTAGGTACGGCAACGGGCCGGGAGACATGGCGCTCCCGGCCCGTTTACGGCACCCGCACGGCCGTACGTTGTAGAGACTGACGCGTCCGTATATCGGTACCGCTTCCGCTAAGTTGCCTGCTTGTAAACGCAATTGGTGCACATTTGTACGGCTATGACGACCCCTCCGCGTGATCGTCCGGCGTCTCGTCGGTGGGGACCACCTGTTTCTCCTCCGCGAAGTGGCAGGCCGAGTCGTGCGCGGCCGGCCCCTCGACGAGCCGGAACTCCGCGGGCACCGCAAGCAGCGGCACCTCAAGGGCGCAGCGCGCCTGCGCCTTCCAGCAGCGGGTGCGGAAGCGGCATCCGGACGGGATGTTCGCCGGGGACGGCACATCCCCGGCGAGGATGATCCGCTCGCGGTGTTCGCGTGCCTCGGGGTCGGGGACGGGCACGGCGGAGAGCAGGGCCTGCGTGTAGGGATGCGTCGGGTGGTCGTAGATCTCGGCGTCCCTGCCGGTCTCCACGATCCGCCCGAGGTACATCACGCCGACCCGGTCGGAGATGTGCCGCACGATGGAGAGGTCGTGCGCGATGAAGACGTACGACAGATCGAACTCGTCCTGGAGTCGGTCGAGCAGGTTGATCACCTGCGCCTGCACCGAGACGTCGAGCGCGGACACCGGTTCGTCCGCCACGATGATCTCGGGGCGCAGTGCCAACCCCCGTGCGATCCCGATGCGTTGGCGCTGTCCGCCGGAGAACTGGTGCGGGTAGCGGTTGATGTACTCGGGGTTCAGTCCGACCACGTCGAGCAGGTCCTGGACCTTCTGCCGCCGGTCGCCCTTCGGCGCGACCTCGGGATGGATCTCGTACGGCTCACCGATGATGTCGCCGACGGTCATGCGCGGGTTGAGCGAGGTGTACGGGTCCTGGAAGACCATCTGGATGTTGCGCCGTACGGCCTTCAGCGCCTTGCCGGACATCCTGGTGATGTCCTCGCCCTTGTACTTGATCGTCCCTTCCGTCGGCTTCTCCAGGTTGACCAGCATCCTGGCGACCGTCGACTTGCCGCAGCCGGACTCGCCGACGATGCCGAGGGTCTCGCCCCGGGCGAGCCGGAAGTCGACGCCGTCGACGGCCTTGACGGCCCCCACCTGCTTCCTGAAGACGATGCCCTGGGTCAGCGGGTAGTGCTTGACCAGCCCGCTGACCTCCAGAATCGCTTCGGTGGATGCCTGCGTCGCCTCAGTGGCTGCTTGTGTCATCGAGGCACTCCCTCCAGAAGAAGCAGGCGCTCCTGCGGTCCTCATCCACCTCCGCGAGCGGGGGCACCTCGGTCCGGCAGATGTCCTGGGCCATCGGGCAGCGCGGGTTGAAGGCGCAGCCCGGGGGGATGTGCATCAGGTTCGGCGGCAGGCCCTTGATGGCGTAGAGCTCCTGGCCCTTCTGGTCCAGGCGCGGGATCGACTCCAACAGGCCCTTGGTGTACGGGTGTGCGGGCGCCTTGTAGATGTCGTGGACCGGCGCCGACTCGACGATCCGGCCCGCGTACATCACGGCGATCTTGTCGGCGACGTCCGCGACCACGCCGAGGTCGTGGGTGATGAGGATGAGCCCCATGTGGAGCTCGCGCTGCAACTCGGCGAGCAGGTCCATGACTTGGGCCTGGACGGTGACGTCGAGCGCGGTGGTCGGTTCGTCGGCGATGATCAGGGCGGGTTCGAGGGCAAGCGCCATGGCGATCATGATGCGCTGACGCATACCGCCGGAGAACTGGTGCGGATAGTCGCGTACACGTTCGGCGGCGGCCGGGATCCGTACCCGGTCCATCAGCTCGATGGCCTTGGCCCTGGCGTCCTTCCTGGACATCCCTCGGTGCACGGTGAACATCTCGCCGAGCTGGTCACCCACGGAGAGCACAGGGTTGAGGGACGACAGCGCGTCCTGGAAGATCATCGCCATCTCGGCGCCGCGGACCTTGCGCCGTTCCTCCTCCTTGAGCTTGAGCAGGTCCCGGCCCTGGAAGAGGACTTCGCCGCCGGTGATCTTCCCGGGGGGCGTGTCGAGGATGCCCATGACGGCCTGCGCGGTCACCGACTTGCCGGAGCCGGACTCGCCGAGCACGGCGAGGGTCTCGCCCTCCTCCACGCTGTAGTTCACCCCGTTTACGGCCTTGGCGACCCCGTCCCTGGTCCTGAACTCCACGTGCAGATCGCGCACTTCGAGCAGCACGGCCGTCACCTCAGCTTCGGGTCGAGGGCGTCGCGCACCGCGTCGCCGAGCATGATGAACGCCAGGACGGTGATCGCGAGGGCTCCGGCGGGCCACAGGAGCATGTGCGGGGCCTGGCGGATGTACGCGGACGCCGAGGAGATGTCGATGCCCCAGGAGACCGTGGGGGGCTTCAGGCCGACACCGAGGTAGGAGAGGGTCGCCTCCAGGGAGATGTACGTGCCGAGCGCGATGGTCGCCACGACGATCACCGGCGCGACGGCGTTCGGCGCGATGTGCCGCAGCAGGAGCCGGGAGTTGGAGGCGCCGAGGGCGCGGGCGGCCTGGACGTAGTCGTTGTGCTTGGTGGTGATGACGGAGCCGCGTGCGATGCGGGAGAGCTGCGGCCAGCCGAGCAGCACCATGAACCCGATGACGGGCCAGACCGTATTGCTGGTCACCACGGAGAGGAGGACCAGGCCTCCGAGCACCACGGGGATCGCGAAGAAGATGTCCGTGACCCGGGACAGGAACGAGTCCCACACCCCGCCGAAGAAGCCGGCGAGCCCGCCGAGCAGCGACCCGAGGATCGCGACCCCGAGGGTGGCGCAGACACCGACGGAGATCGAGACGCGCGTGCCGTACACCGTGCGCGTGTAGACGTCGCAGCCCTGTCCGTCGAACCCGAAGGGATGTCCGGGCTGCGAACCCTCCTGGGCCTTGGCCAGGTCGCAGTTGAGGGGGTTCTGGGAGGCGATCAGCGAGGGCCAGAGCGAGATGACCACCAGGAAGAGGATGACCAGCCCGGCGATGATGAAGACGGGGTTGCGCCGCAGATCGCGCCAGGCGTCGGACCACAGGCTCCGGGGCTTCTCCTGCGGCCCGGTGCCCTCCGGTCCTCCCGGTGTCTTGTCGACGGTCTCCGCCTCGCTCATGGCGAGGTCCATGGCGCCGCCCATGCCCGTGGCGGCGATCGCGCCGTCCTCCGGGGCGCGGCCGCCGCCCGACATCCAGGGCTCCGGTGACTCCGGCGGACGGGGTTCAGGCATAGCGGATCCTCGGGTCGAGTACGGCGTACAGCAGGTCGACGAGCAGGTTGGCGACCAGGAAGACGAGGACCAGGACGGTCACGAAACCGACGACGGTCTGCGTGTTCTGCCGGAGGATCCCCTGGTAGAGCTGGAAGCCGACGCCGTGGATGTTGAAGATCCGCTCGGTGACGATGGCGCCGCCCATGAGCGCGCCGACGTCCGTGCCGATGAAGGTGACCACGGGGATGAGTGAGTTCCGCAGCAGGTGCTTGGTGATCACCCGGCGCCGGGGCAGGCCCTTGGCGATCGCCGTACGGACGTAGTCGGACCGCTTGTTCTCCGCGATGGAGGTCCGGGTCAGCCGGGTCACATAGGCGAGGGAGACGGAGGCGAGGACCAGGCCGGGCACGATCAGTTCGCCGAAGGTGGCGTCGGAGGAGACCGACGGCTTGATCCAGCCCCATTCGACGCCCAGCAGCAGTTGGAGCACCAGGCCGGTGACGAAGACGGGCACCGAGATGACGACGAGGGTGACCAGCAGGACGCCGGTGTCGACGGGCTTCCCGCGGCGCAGACCGGTGATGACGCCCAGCGCGATGCCGATGACGATCTCGAAGAGGATCGCGACGATGGTCAGCCGGATGGTGACCGGGAAGGCGGTCGCCATCAGCTCGGTGACCGGCTGCCCGTTGAAGGCGGTACCGAAGTCGCCGGTGAAGACATTGCCCATGTAGGTCAGGTATTGCTGCCACACCGGCTTGTCGAGGCCGAACTCCTTCTCCAGCTGGGCGGCGGTGGCGGGGTCGCACGCCCGGTCCCCGCACAGGCCCGCGATGGGGTCGCCCATCACGTTGACCATCAGGAAGATCAGCAGGGTGGCACCGATGAAGACCGGGATCATCTGCAACAGGCGCCGGATTACGTACCGTCCCATGAGGGCTCCGGGGGTGGGAGAGGGCGGCCCCGTCCGTGGGGCCGCCCGGCGCGGCTCAGTTGACGGTGATCTCGTTGTAGACGGGGACGCTGAACTGGTTGAGCGCCACGTTGGAGACCTTGTCCGAGTAGCCGGCGCTGCCGTTCTGGTACCAGAGCGGGATGGCGCCCATGTCGTCCCGCAGGACCTCCTCGGCCTGCTGGAAGAGCTTCACGGCCTTGGCCTGGTCGGTCTCGGCGTTCGCCTGGTCGACGAGCTTGTCGAAGTCCGCGTTGGTCCACTTGCCGTCGTTGGAGGAGGCGTTGGTGTAGTACAGCGGCTGCAGGAAGTTCTGGATCAGCGGGTAGTCCATCTGCCAGCCGGCCCGGAAGGGGCCCGACATCTTGTCCGAGGTGATCTGGTCGCGGAAGTCGGCGAAGGTGCCGACGGGGTTGCCGACGCAGGCCTTGTCGTTGCCGAGGGCGTTGTTGATGGAGTTGCAGACGGCGTCGACCCACTCCTTGTGCGAGCCGGTGTCCGCGTTGTACGAGATCTTGATCTGCCCGCCGGGAAGGCCGCCGCCCTCCTCGATCAGCTTCTTGGCCTCGCTCGCGTTGTACTCGCAGGCGTCACCGCACAGCCCCTCCTTGAAGCCGCCGTCCTCCCCGAGCACCGGTGAGGTCCAGTCGGAGGCCGGGGTGCGGGTCTTCTGGAAGATCGTGTCGGTGATCTGCTCGCGGTTGATCGCCATGGACAGGCCCTGACGGACCTTCTCCATCCCTGCTTTGTCCCAGTTCTTGTCATAGAACGGGAAAGCCAGCGTCTGGATGATGCCGGCCGGAGTATTGATGTACCGGTCACCGAGGTCGCTCTGCACGTTCTTGAGCTGGGAGGCGGGCACGTCATCGACGAGGTCGAGGTTGCCGGCCATGAGGTCGGTGTAGGCGGTGTTGTTGTCGGTGTAGACCTTGAGGTCCACCCCGCCGTTCTGCGCCTTGTCCTCGCCGGAGTAGCCGTCCCACTTCCGCAGGGACATCTGCGAGCCCTTCGTGTACGAGTCCACGGTGTAGGGCCCGTTGCCGATCGGCTTCTTGACCCAGTTCGCGTGGTCGTCGAAGAACGCCTTGGGCAGCGGCGAGAAGGCCGCGTAGCCGAGGGTGTCGGGGAAGGTCGAGAACTTCTGGTTGAGCTTGACGGTGAAGGTGTTGGTGCCGGTGACCTTCAGCCCGGAGAGGGTGTCGGCGCTCTGCGTCCCCGATTCGGGGTGGGTCTTGTCGTAGCCGTCGATGTACCCGAAGAAATACGCGTTCTTCTGGTTGTTCTTCAGGCTGGCCCCGTAGTTCCACGCGTCGACGAAGGACTGCGCGGTGACGGCCTCGCCGTTGCTGAACTTCCAGCCGTCCTTGATCGTGATCGTGAAGTTCTGCGAGTCCGTGCTCTCGACCTTCTCGGCGAGCATGTCCTCGGCGGCGCCGGTCTCGGCGTTGTAGCGCTTGAGCCCGCGGAAGACCATGTCCAGGACCTTGCCGCCCTGGACCTCGTTGGTGTTGGCCGGTTCCAGCGGGTTCTGCGGGTCTCCCCAGGAGGAACTCACGACCCCGGTGCCGTCGCCGCCGCCGCTGTCACTGTCCCCGCCTCCGCAGGCGGTCGCCGCGAGGGCTACCGCCGCCGCGCATGCGGCCCATTTGGCGTGCGTGGCTCCACGCATGGAGTGCCTCCTCAAGAGTGCGCTGTGCCGCCGGCGCCGGTCGAACGCTCTCGGCTCCGGTGCGCTGTGCCTTTAGCGCTCAATATCCGGCGATACAGGTCATGTCGCACATTCAGTCCACCCTTCCGAGTGGAAGTGCCAGCCATATGCACGCACCCCCGGAATCCAGCACTCCAGTTGTCGGCAGACCGGACGCAAACGCTCCGGATGACCGACGCAATGGATCTTCGTCGTTCGATGCCGAACCGTTGGATTTCGTGCACCAGATGTACGCATTCCGAGACTTGCGCGTCCGCATATCGAACCCCTTGCCCGATTAGGGCAGTTGGTCCGTTTCTGGACACGGATCGGCCACGGAGCGCTACACGCGTAGTTACGTTGAGGTCAAGTCCAGGCAAAGAAAGTAAAGAGAAACCCAAGGGGAGCCAGATTTTATTGACCTTGCATGAATTGCGTTGAAAAAGTCCGGCGTAGCCCGTAGGGAGCGCCCTGCGGAGCCCTTGACCCCACGGGCACGGAGCACCATGACCCCCCCTACTCCTTCCGCGGCCGCCCCGCTTGAGGTGACCGACGAGAGCGTCGAGAAGTCGATCACTTCTCCCGCTCCCAAGGCCAACGAGAGCCGGTCCCCGGGACAGCTCGCATGGCTCCGCTTCAAACGGGATCGCACGGGCGTCATATCGGCGTGCATCGTGATCTTCTTCTTCGTCATCGCGATAGCCGCCCCGCTCATAGCCAAGCTGTACGGCAAGGACCCGTACACGACATACGGGATAAACCTCCCCGGCCTGCTCGCCGACAACAGCTATCCCGTCCTGCCCAACGGCGGTATGAGCAGCGACTTCTGGTTCGGCATCGAGCCGGGGCTCGGCCGGGACGTCTTCACCTTCCTGCTCTACGCCATCCGCAACTCGCTGCTGATCGCCACCGCGGTCACGGTGCTCGTCGTGATCATCGGTGTGGCGGTGGGTGTCACCGCGGGCTATCTGGGCGGCAAGTCGGACTGGTTCATCGGCCGGGTCATCGACATCCTGCTCGCCTTCCCCTCCCAGCTGTTCTTCGTCGCCTTCACGCCCGTGGTGCTCGCGCTGTTCGTGTCGGCCGACGAGAACACGCCGGTCTGGCTCACCGTGGCCACTCTCATCGGCATCCTCACCGCCTTCGGCTGGGCCTCCATCGCCCGACTTCTGCGCGGCCAGGTACTGGCCCTGCGCGAGCGGGAGTTCGTCGAGGCCGCCAAGGTCACGGGCGCTTCGCCGGCCCGCATCATCTTCAAGGAACTGCTCCCCAACCTGTGGACGCCGATCCTCATCCAGGCAACGCTCAACCTGCCGCTGATGGTCACCACGGAGGCGGGTCTCGCCTTCCTCGGTGTCGGTATCCAGGACCCGACGCCCGACTGGGGCGTCATGATCGGGCGCGCCGCCCAGGTCTACCAGGAAGACATCACCTACCTGCTCTTCCCGGGTCTGACGATGGTGATCTTCGTCCTGGCGTTCAACCTCCTCGGCGACTCGGTGCGTGACGCACTCGACCCGAAGACCAAGCGCTGACTCCGGCCCTCTTCAGGACCACGGCAACGACGCCGGGTGCCGGCTTTCTCTCATCTCACTCACTTCAAGGCAGGATGCGATGTCTTTTTCGCGCAGAAACTTCCTGATCGCCACCGGTGTTGTGGCCGCGTCGAGCTCCGTGCTCTCCGCGTGCAGCAGCGGCAACTCCGGCAGTGGCGGCACCACCGGTAAGCAGAACGCCGCCAAGGCCGAAGCCACCGTGGTGAAGATCGGCACCGAGGCCGACTCCACGGGCCCGGCCCCCGAGGTTTCCGGTGCGAAGAAGGGCGGCACCGTCTACCTGCTGAACGACGACGACGTCTCGCACCTCGACCCGCAGCGCATCTACTACGCGTGGAACTCGCTCGCCGCGATCGTCCTGTCCCGCACCCTCACCGGCTACAAGATCGCCGACGACGGTTCCCAGATGCTGGTCGGCGACCTCGCCACCGACACGGGCACCATGTCTGACGGCGGCAAGACCTGGGCCTTCACCCTGAAGGACGGGGTCAAGTGGGAGGACGGCTCCGACGTCACCGTCGACGACGTCCGCCACGGCATCGAGCGCGCCTTCGCCAGCTTCATCACCGAGGGCGCCATGTACGTCCAGTCGTGGCTGACCGGCTCGCAGGACTACCGCAAGTCGTACTCGGGCCCGTACAGCGGCAAGCACCTCAAGTCGGTCGTGACCAGCGGCAAGACGGTCACCTTCCACCTCTCCGAGGCGCGTCCCGACTTCAACTACGTCGTCGCGATGCAGTCGTACGCTCCCACCCCGGTGAAGCACGACACCAAGGAGAACTACGACAAGAAGCCGTACTCCAACGGTCCTTACCGGGTGAAGTCCCACGTCACCGACAAGTCGATGGTCTTCGTCCGCAACGAGCACTGGGACGCGGCCACGGACCCGATCCGCAACGCCTACCCGGACCAGTTCGACTTCGCCTTCGGCATCGAGCAGCTGACCGCCATCGACCGCCTGCTGGCGGACTCCGGCAAGGACCAGTACGCCGTCAGCTGGCGCACGATCCCCCAGGAGCGCGTCACGAAGGCTCAGACGGAGGCCAAGGACCGCGTCTTCGAGGAGCTCGGCAGCGGCGTCAGCGTCTACTGGGTCAACACCACCCGGGTCAAGGACCTGGCCGTCCGCGAGGCCCTCATCAAGGCCTGGCCGACCGCGCAGATCCGCCAGCTGCAGGGCGGCAGCGTCCGCGGCGACTACGCCACCGGCATCATGAGCCCGCTCGTGGCCGGCTACGAGTCGCAGGACGTGTGGGGCAAGCTCAAGACCCCTGCGGGCGACCCGGCGGCCGCGAAGAAGATCCTGGACAAGGCCGGCAAGGCCAACTACAAGATCGTCTACGCGTACCAGATCGACGACACCCAGACGAAGATCAAGGTCGTCGTCGAGAACGCCCTGAAGGCCGCCGGCTTCGACGTCGTCACCAAGGGCATCGACTCCACCACCTGGTACGACGCGATCGGCAAGGTCGACAACCCGTACGACGTCTACTGGGGTGGCTGGTCCGCCGACTGGCCGACCGGTTACTCGGTCTTCCAGCCGCTGTTCGACAGCAGCACCATCACCGACGGTGGCTCGAACTACGCGCACCTCAAGGACCCGAAGGTCGACGCCGCCATCAAGGCCGCCACGGCCGAGACGGACCAGGACACGGCCAACAAGATGTGGGCCGCCCTGGACAAGCAGGTCACGGAGACCGGCGCGTTCATACCCGACGTGTACATGAAGCGCATCTACCTTCACGGTTCCAAGCTCGGCAACGTGAAGATGGACCCGAACTTCGACGGCTGCATGCTCTACAAGCTGTACGTCAAGTAGTTCTGATCCACACCTGACGGGTGGGGCGGCCCCGGCCGCCCCACCCTCGGCCCCGCCTTCCGTGGCCTCTCGTCACTCCCGGTCCGCATTCGCTCCGCACGACGGCCCATCCCAGGAAAGCCACTCCCCATGCTTCGCTTCCTCGTCCGCCGCATCCTCGGCGCCGTGATAACGCTGGTGATCATCAGTGCCGTCACGTTCATGCTCTTCTACGCGGTGCCGCGCGACCCGGCCCGGCTGGCCTGCGGCAAGCTCTGCACCCCGGAGACGCTCGAGTTGATCCGCCACAACATGGGGATCACCGACCCGCTGCCCGTGCAGTACTGGCACTGGCTGACGGGCATCTTCCTCGGCCGGGACTTCGCGTCCTTCGGCCACTGCGACGCGCCGTGCCTGGGCTACTCGTTCGTCAGCCGTGAGCCAGTCCTCTCGACGATCATGGACCGGTTCCCGACGACCATCTCGCTCACCATCGGCTCGTCCGTGGTGTTCCTTCTCTTCGGTGTCGGTATGGGCATGATCGCCGCCGTGAAGCAGGGCAAGGCCACCGACAAGATCGCCAGCAGCGCCTCGCTGATCGCCTCGTCGATGCAGATCTACTTCGTGGGCACGCTGGCCCTGTACTTCTTCGTGTACCAGTGGCACATCCTGGACCAGCCCTCGTACACGAACTTCAGCCAGAACCCGGCCTCGTGGGCCAACGGACTGCTGCTTCCCTGGCTGGTCCTGGCACTGATCTTCACCGCGAACTACACCCGCATGACACGCTCCCAAATGGTCGAGCAACTCAGCGAGGACTACGTCCGCACCGCCCGTGCCAAGGGACTCGCCAGCAGAAACGTCTTCTTCCGCTTCGCCTGGCGCGGCGCGATGGGACCGATCGTGACCATCTTCGGCATCGACCTCGGCGTGCTGTTCGGCGGCGCGATGATCACCGAGAAGACCTTCAGCCTCCAGGGCATCGGCATGCTGGCCGTGAAGTCGGTGACCACGAGCGACCTGCCCATGCTGCTCGGCATCATGGTGATCACCGCGTCCTTCGTGGTCATCGCCAACATCGTCGTGGACGCCCTGTACGCCCTGATCGACCCGCGTATCCGGCTCGCCTGATCCGCCGCCCCCACCAGCTACCCCGCATCACCCCCTCAGGAGCGTCCCCGTGACGAGCACCGACCAGCAGCCCTTCCTGTCCGTCAAGGACCTGAAGGTGCACTTCTCGACCGAGGACGGCACCGTCAAGGCCGTCGACGGTCTCTCCTTCGACCTCGTACGCGGCAAGACGCTGGGCATCGTGGGCGAGTCGGGCTCCGGCAAGTCGGTCACCAACCTGACCATCCTGGGGCTGCACAACCCGGACAGCACGACCGTCGAGGGCTCCATCACCCTCGACGGCCAGGAGCTGAACGGCGCTCCGGAGAAGACCCTGGAGAAGCTGCGCGGCAACAAGATGTCGATGATCTTCCAGGACGCGCTGACCTCGCTGTCGCCGTACCACACCATCGGCAGGCAGATCGGTGAGACGTACCGCAAGCACACCGGCTGCTCCAAGAAGGAGGCCAGGGCGCGGGCCATCGAGATGCTGACCCGCGTCGGCATCCCGCAGCCCGACGTACGCGTGGACGACTACCCGCACCAGTTCTCCGGCGGTATGCGCCAGCGCGCGATGATCGCGATGGCGCTGGTCTGCGACCCGGAACTGCTGATCGCGGACGAGCCCACCACCGCCCTCGACGTCACCGTGCAGGCCCAGATCATGGACCTCCTCAAGGACCTCCAGAAGGAGTTCGGCACGGCGATCATCTTCATCACCCACGACCTCGGTGTCATCGCGGACATCGCGGACGAGGTGCTGGTGATGTACGGCGGCCGGTGCGTGGAGCGCGGGACCAAGAAGGAGGTGCTGCGCGCGCCGCAGCACCCGTACACCTGGGGTCTGCTCAGCTCGATGCCGACACTGGACGGTCCGGTCGACGTCCCGCTGTCGCCGATCCCGGGCTCGCCGCCCTCGCTGCTGAACCCGCCGACCGGCTGCCGGTTCCACCCCCGGTGCGGCTTCACCGAGAAGGTCGCGGACGGGCGCTGCTCCTCCGAGCGCCCCGTTCTCGAGATCACGGACGGACGAGGCTCCGCCTGCCACCTGACCGCCGACCAGCGCCGCGACTTCTTCGCCGACTTCGCCGGCAGCCGGTCCAACTGACGTACACCTGACGGGATTTCACGATCATGAGCAAAACGAACCCCCTCCTGGACGTCACCGGTCTGACCAAGCACTTCCCGATCAAGGGTGGTTTCCCCATCCGCCGGACGGTGGGTGCGGTCCAGGCCGTGGACGGGCTGGACTTCCAGGTGGCCGAGGGCGAGGCCCTGGGCCTGGTCGGTGAGTCCGGCTGCGGCAAGTCGACGACGGGCCGGCTGATCACGCGGCTCCTGGAGCCGACGGCCGGCACGATCAAGTACCGCGGCCAGGACATCACGCACGCGAACCGCAAGCAGCTCGCGCCGGTCCGCTCCGAGATCCAGATGATCTTCCAGGACCCGTACGCCTCGCTGAACCCGAGGCACACGGTCGGCAAGATCATCTCGGGTCCGATGGAGGTCAACGGCATCAACCCGGCGGGCGGCCGAGAGAAGCGCGTACGCGAGCTGCTTGAGACCGTCGGCCTCAACCCCGAGCACTACAACCGCTTCCCGCACGAGTTCTCCGGCGGACAGCGCCAGCGCATCGGCGTGGCCCGCGCGCTGGCCCTGGAGCCGAAGCTGATCGTGGCGGACGAGCCGGTCTCGGCGCTCGACGTGTCGATCCAGGCGCAGGTCGTGAACCTGCTCCAGGAGCTCCAGCGGGACCTGGGCATCGCGTTCGTCTTCATCGCCCACGACCTCGCGATCGTCCGGCACTTCTCGCAGCGCGTCGCGGTCATGTACCTCGGCAAGATCGTCGAGATCGCCAACCGCGAGGACCTGTACGACAACCCGCGCCACCCGTACACGCGCGCACTGCTCTCCGCCGTCCCCGAGGCCAGGGCGGACGACACCCCGGCCCGCGACCGCATCCGCCTCACCGGCGACGTGCCCTCCCCCATCAACCCGCCGTCCGGCTGCCGCTTCCGCACCCGCTGCTGGAAGGCGACGGACAAGTGCGCGACGGAGGCCCCGACGCTGGTGCAGATCGGCGGCAGCAGCACGGGCCACCTGACGGCCTGCCACTACCCCGAGGTCAAGGAGACCGTCCCGGCTCCCCGCCTCGCCAAGGACCCCGAGGTCACGGCCTGACACACCCCATTCGTCAGCCCATGACCCACGGGACCCGATCTTCGCCGGCCCATTGACCCGAGCAGACGAACTTCCGGTCCCCGGGGAACGAAGGCCCGCACCCTCTTCCGGGTGCGGGCCTTCGTCTTGGCCGGGGCGGGGCGCATAGACCTCGCTACTCTGAAGTCATGGACTACGCGAAGATGCGCGCGATCGCCGAGGAGCTCACGGCGTACGCCGAGCACCTCGAGGGATCCTGGGAGGTCGAAATCGGGCCCTCCGGACCGTTCCTCGCGATGATGAGCCCCTCGAAGCGCCATGAGGGCACGGTCCGTCGCATCCGTAACCAGCTCAACGAGCAGCTCCCCGCCACCCACCCCGGCTACGTCTGCGAGAACGGCCCTGAAATCGAGCACCCCGCGATCGGCCGCATGCGGCGCCCGGACGCCGTCGTCATCCCCGAGGACGTTCTCGACGAAGAGGGTCTCGCCGTCGATGCCACACAGGTACTGGCAGTCATCGAGATCGTCTCGCCATCCAATCCGGACACCGACTACGGCGAGAAACTCGCCGAGTACCCAGCCATGGGCATCGCCCACTACATGATCGTCGACCCCCGTACGGGCACCATCGAGGTGCACTCCGCCCCGTGCAAGGACCGATACCAGCACAAGGACCCGTACATCTTCGGCGACACCGTGCCGTTCGGCCCGTGGACGGTGGAGACCGGCGCCTTCCGCCGCTACGGGAAGGCAGGCGCGGGCGGCAACCACCCCTAGGTGGCGCCGTCCTCAGCCCAACTCCCCCCGCTCCACACAGAATTCGTTGCCCTCGGGATCCGCGAGGACCACCCAGCCGCCGCCGTCCGGGCGGGTGTGGTCGGCTATCCGGCGGGCGCCGAGGGCGAGGGCACGGGTGACCTCCGCCGCCCGGGTCCGGCCGTGCGGCTCCAGGTCCAGGTGGACGCGGTTCTTGGCGGCCTTGCCCTCCGGGACGTGTACGAAGAGGAGGGTCGGTCCGCCGGACGGGTCCCGGATCACGGCCTCCGGGTCGCCGGGCTTGTCGTCGTCGGCCAGTGGGCGGCCGAGCAACTCGCTCCAGAAGAGGCCGAGATCGTACGGATCTCCGGTGCAGTCGAAGGTGAGGGTGCGGATGGTGGGGTTCAACAACCCTGTCTCTCCCATGGTCTGGTGGTCTAGTCGCCGGTCCGGCCGTCGGCCAGTTCGCGCAGGATGTCGAGGTGGCCGTTGTGCCGGGCCGTCTCCTCGATCAGGTGGAGGATGATCCAGCGGAGGTCGACGGCGCGCCCTTCACGCCGGACACGCTTGGCCGTGGCGTCGAGGTCGTGCTCGGCCACCAACAGGCGGTAGCGCACGCACTGTTCCTCGTACTGGGCGAGCAGGTCCGCCAGCGGGATGTCGACGGCGATGCGCATCTCACGGTCGGGGTCCTCGTCCGTCCAGGGACCCTCGTCCTCCTCGCCGAGGAACACCACCTGGAACCAGTAGTACTCGACCCAGCGAAGGTGGTTGATCAGTCCGCACAGGGTCATCAGCGGAGAGCCCGGCAGCGGGGCCTTGCGGGCGTCCTCCGCGGAGACGTCCTCGCACTTGGCGTGGGCCGTGGCACGGACGTAGTCGAGGAAGGTGGCCAACTGTGTGCGCTCGTCCCAGGCGGGAGGCGTATCTGTTCGCGTCGTCATCGGGGTGAAGCATCCCCGGTCGCCCGTTCGATGTCGAGCCATTAACGGCCGTCGTCCGGCCGGCTCCCTTCCCATCGGCGTACGGCGGTCAGCACCTTCCCATCGGCGTACGGCGGTCAGCGCCTCCCTACCGGCGTACGACGGTCAGCGCCCGCCCCGCCTCCGACAGCGAGGGAAAGCAGGCGTGGGCACGGCCCAGTTCCGCGGGCCGGTGCGTGGAGGCGACGGCGTACACCGTGCAGCCGGCGGCAAGCCCCGCCTCGACACCCGGGGGCGAGTCCTCGACGACCACGCAGTGGGCCGGATCGACGGCCAGCCGTGCGGCGGCGGCGAGGTAACCCTCCGGCGAGGGCTTGCCCTCGGAGACGTCCTCGGCGCAGATCCGCACCGCGGGAACGGGCAGCCCGGTACGGGCGAGGCGGGCCGCGGTGGGCTGCGCACGGCTGGAGGTGACGACCGCCCACCGGTGTGGCGGCAGGGACCGCAGCAGCGCGGCGGCGCCGTCGAAGGCACGGATCCCGGGTTCCTCGACGGCCATCAGCCGGTCCAGGACCCGGTGTTCCCCGGCGGGATCCAGCTCCGGGGCCAGCAGCCGGAGGATGTCCGTCCGGCGTCGGCCCTGCGTGGCCCCCCAGACCTCCTCGGGGTCCAGCCCCCGCAGCCGCGCCCAGGCGCGCCAGACCCGTCCGTGCGCTTCCGCGGTGTCGATCAGTACACCGTCCACGTCGAAGAGGACGGCCACCACCGCACTCTCTTCCAACTCCCGCACTCCTCCCGGTAGTTACCGGCAGCCTCGCGAGCCGCCGCGAGTGTCCCCATCAGTGGTTCGAGCGAGCCTACGGGCTGAGAGACTGCTGCGATGGCTGACCGTTCGTTCAGTGACCTCTCACTGGCCGCCCTGTACGACGCCCTCAATCCGTGGGGGCGAAGTGACGACTTCTACCTGGACCTTGTGCTGTCCGCGCGGTCCGTGCTCGATGTCGGGTGCGGCACGGGGCGGTTGCTCGGGCGGGCTCTGGAGGCCGGGCACGAGGGGCGGCTCTGCGGGCTCGATCCCGCCGCGGCCATGCTGGTCCAGGCGCGACGGCGGGCCCGGACCGACGCAGAGGACTCCGGCGGTGCGCCCGTCGAGTGGGTGCTCGGCGATCTCGCCGCGACCCACTGGGAGCGGGAGTTCGACCTGGTCGTGATGACCGGCCACGCGTTTCAAGTACTGCTGGGTGATGAGGAGTTACGCGGCGCCCTGGCCGCGATCCGCCAGGCCCTGTCCGACGACGGCCGGTTCGTCTTCGAGACCCGCAACCCCGCCGCCCGCGCCTGGGAGCGGTGGACTCCGGAGCACGTCCGCGAGGTGACGGACGCCCACGGCGATGTCGTACGCGTCTGGCACGAGGTCGAGACACCCGAGGCCGGGGACCGTGTCACGTTCACCGAGACCTTCGACCACCCGGGGTGGGAGCAGCCGCGGGTCAGCAGCAGCACTCTGCGGTTCCTGGGCCCGGACGCGCTCGACGGGTTCCTCACCGAGGCGGGCTTCGCCGTGGCCGAACGGTTCGGGGACTGGGGGCGGGGGCCGCTCACCCCCACCGCCCCGGAGATCATCACCGTGGCCCGTCCGACGGGCCACGGTCTCCTCAGTCCTTCGCGATCTCGTCCTCAAGCGCCGCCAGCGCCGGATCCAGGATGATGTCCTCTGCGCGGGCCCCGATCGTCGGGTCCTCCGGGAAGTGACATGCCGTCAAATGCCCCTCGGCATTGCCCGAAAGGCGGACCAGCGGCGGCTCCTCCTGCGCGCACTTGTCCTGCGCCTTCCAGCAGCGGGTGCGGAAGCGGCAGCCGGACGGCGGGTTGATGGGGGAAGGCACGTCGCCCTCGAGGCGGATGCGTTCCTTCTTCTCGGCGTCGATGTCGGCGTCGGGGACGGCCGACATCAGTGCGTGGGTGTACGGGTGGCGCGGGCCGGTGTACAGCGACGTACGGTCGGCGATCTCCACGATCTTGCCGAGGTACATGACCGCGACGCGCTGCGAGAAGTGCCGCACGATCGCGAGGTCGTGGGCGATGAAGACGAACGCGATGCCCATCTCCCGCTGGACCTCCTGGAGCAGGTTCACGACCTGCGCCTGGATCGACACGTCCAGCGCGGACACCGGCTCGTCCGCCACGATCAGCTTGGGAGCGAGCGCCAACGCCCTTGCCACGCCGATACGTTGCCGCTGTCCGCCGGAGAACTCGTGCGGGAAGCGGTTGTAGTGCTCGGGGTTGAGGCCGACGGTCTCCAGGAGCTCCCGCACCCGGGCCTCGCGCCCGCCCGGCGGATTGACGCCGTTGATCTCCATCGGGGCGGAGATGATCGTGCCGACCGTCTGGCGGGGGTTCAGGGAGGCGTACGGGTCCTGGAAGATCATCTGGATCTCGGAGCGGATCGGACGGAGCTGGCGCCGGGTGGAGCGGCTGATGTCCTTCCCGCGGTAGGAGATCGTGCCGTCGGTCGGCTCAAGGAGCCGGGTCAGCAGCCGTCCGGTGGTGGACTTGCCGCAGCCGGACTCGCCCACCAGGCCCAGGCTTTCGCCGGGGAACACGTCGAAGGAGACCCCGTCCACGGCCTGGACGGCGCCGACCGTTCGCTTGATCGGGAAGCCTCCCTTCACCGGGAAGTGCTTCTTCAAGTCGGTGACACTCAGCAGCGGTTCACGTGTCTCTTCCCGCTGCCCGGGGATCGCGTCGGTCACGACCGCGGTTTTCTCGTCGCTCACAGTAAGTCCCCTCAGCCCAGCCTGGGCCGAATCGTGTCGGTGAAGATGTGGCTCTTCTGGTCCGGCGTCAGATGGCAGGCCGAGCCACGCCCCACCGGAAGTTCGGGCCGTATGTCCACACACCGGTCGGAGCCCTCGACCTCACCCGTGAAGGTGCACCGCGGATGGAACGGGCACCCCGAAGGCGGGTTCAGCAGCGACGGGGGCGCGCCCGGAATGGGGGTCAGCGGTTCGTCGACGTTCGCCGTGAGGCGCGGCATGGACCCCAGCAGTCCCCAGGTGTACGGGTGTTGCGGGGACTTGAGCACCTCGCGGACCGTGCCGCGCTCCACCGCCCGGCCCGCGTACATCACCAGCAGGTCGTCCGCCATGTTCGCGACCACCCCGAGATCGTGGGTGATCATGATGATGGCGGAGCCGAACTCCTGCTGGAGGTCTTTCAGGAGGTCCAGGATCTGCGCCTGCACGGTCACGTCGAGGGCCGTCGTCGGCTCGTCGGCGATCAGCAGATCCGGGTTGCAGACCAGGGACATCGCGATCATCACGCGCTGGCGCATACCGCCCGAGAACTGGTGCGGATAGTCGTCCACCCGCTCCTTGGCGTGCGGGATGCCGACCTTCGTCAGCATCTCGATCGCCCGCGCCTTCGCCTCCCTCTTGGAGGCCCCGGTGTGCTTGCGGAACGGCTCGCCGATCTGCCGCCCGACCGTGTGGTACGGCGAAAGGGCGGTCAGCGCGTCCTGGAAGATCATCGCCATCTTGTTGCCGCGGAGCTTCTCCAACTCGCTCTCCGTGGCGGTGGTCAGCTCTTTGCCGTCGAGGACGATCTCGCCGTCGACGGTGGTGTTCAGCGGGCTGTGCAGGCCCAGGATGGTCAGGTTGGTGACGGACTTCCCGGACCCGGACTCGCCGACGATGCCGAGGGTCGTACCGCGCTCCAGATCGAAGGAGAGACCGTCGACCGCTTTGACGTCGCCGTCCTCCGTGGAGAACCGCACGTGCAGGTCGCGGACCGAGAGGAACGCGTCGGATCCGGTGGGAGCCGGCGCGTCCTCCGGCTTGGTGAGAGTGGTCACTGCGGTTTCTCCCGGTACTACGAGCAGGACGACGAGCAGGACTACGGCAGAGCTACTACGGGGCTACGGAACTACAGGTCTACGACAGTCGGATGCGCGGGTCGACAATCGCATACAGGGCATCCACGATGACGTTGAGCAGAAGAATGAACGCGGCACTGACCAGCATCACGCCCATCAGTTTCGGCAGGTCCTTGCCGACCACCGACTCCACCGCGAGCCGGCCGAGGCCCGCGAGACCGAAGGTGAACTCGGTGACGATGGCGCCGCCGAGCAGTGCGGAGAGGTCCATGCCGAGGATGGTGAGGATGGGGATGAGCGAGCCGCGCCAGGCGTACCGCAGGAAGACGTATCTGCCCGCCATGCCCTTCGCGCGGGCCGCGCGCACATGCTCCTCCTGGAGCTGTTCGATCATCGTCGAGCGCGCCATACGCGTGTAGTTGGCGGTGAAGATCACGGACATCACGAGCCAGGGGATCAGCAGGCCCATGAACCACCCCCACGGATCCTCGGTCAGCGGCACGTACTTGGGCTTGTCGAGCCAGCCCGTGCTGTAGACGAAGATGCCAAGGACGATCGGTCCGAGGAAGTAGATCTGGAACGAGCTGAGCACCAGCGAGAAGGTGCTGACGGACTTGTCCAGCCAGGTCCCACGGAAGCGGGCGGCGATCATGCCGGTGCCGAGGCCGACGATGAGGAAGACGACCAGTCCGCCGATCGTGAGGGACAGCGTCAGCGGGAAGCGGTCCATGATCGTGTCCCAGACCATCTGCTGGTCGCGGAAGGAGATGCCGAAGCAGGGTGCGGGGCAGTGGCCCACGGCGAAGTCCCGGCCGACGAAGATGCCGGAGAGGAACTTCCAGTACTGCACGGGCAGCGGATCGTCCATGCCCAGGTTCTTGTGGATGATCGCCAGGGCGTCCGGAGTGCAGTTCTTGCCGCACGAAAGCGTCGCCGGGTCCTGGGGGATGGCGTAATACATGATGAACGTGACGACGCTGATCAGCAGAAGGATGAGCATCGCGCCGAACGTCCGGCGAAGGATGAATCGAAGCATGGCGGAACGCTGCTCTCAGGACGGCTGCGGCCAGGGACAGGAGCACCCGGGGGCGCACTCCGCTGAGTGCGCCCCCGGGACCGTGGTCAGCTCTTGAGGAAGACCCGAGTCGGGTCGGTGTAGCTGGTCACGGTGGAGTAGCGCAGGCCACCGATGTTGGAGCCGGCGATCTGGAACACCTTGGTGTAGTAGATCGGCGCGGCCGGGTTGACCTTCTCGCTGATGTACTGGTTGAGGGCGTTCCAGGCCTTGGAGGCCTCCGCGGCGTCCGTGATCTTCTGGATGCGGGCGATCTCGGAGTTCACGTGGTCGTCGTTGATGTGCGCGTAGTTCGACGAACCGTCCTGGATCTGCGTGCCGTCGTACAGCGGCGGGAAGACCGTGCTGGCGGACGGCCAGTCCTGGCCCCAGCCGGTCATGTAGAGGTCGAGACCGTTGTCGACCTTGCCGACCTGCTCGTACCAGGTGGCGGAGTCGATCTCCTTCTTCTGGACGTCCAGGCCGATCTTCGTGAGGGCGTCCTCGATGAGGAGGGCCTGCTGCTGGCGGACCGGGGTGTTGGAGTAGGCGTAGACGACCTTCTTGCCCGTGGCGCCGGCTTCCTCGATCAGCTTCTTGGCCGCCGCGACGTCACCGTTGGGCTTCTTGGCCCGGTTGAAGGGGTCGTACGCCTTGTCGTAACCCGGAGTGGTCGGCGACATCAGGCTGTTGGCGACCTCACCGCCGTAGTTGCCGCCGTCGGCCCTGAAGACCGAGGTGGCCGGCATGGCCAAGGTGATCGCATCGCGGATCTTCTTGTCCTTGATGCGGTCCAGGTTGAAGTTCAGCTGCCAGACGTACGGCGCGTAGCCCTGGACCGTGCGCTTCATCGCCGCGGGGTCGGACACGACCTTCTGCACCTGCGTGGTGGCGACCTGGCCGGTCATCATGATGGCGTTCTTGGCGTCGCCGCGGTCGGCGAGGAGCGTCTTGGTCTGGTCCTCGTCGTCGTGGTTGACCTCGATGTCGAAGCCGTCGACGTACTGGTGGCGCATCGGGTCCGTGTTGGGGTCCCAGTTGGTGTTCTTGACCAGCGTGACGCTCTTGCCGGGCTTGAACTCCGAGATCTTGTACGGGCCGACGGCGACCGGGTCGGTGTCGTACTTCTCCTTCGTGTCCGTCTTCTCGGGCACGATGGAGTAGCCGGCCATGGCCAGGGCCTGCGCCAGGTCGGGCTGCGCGGTCTTGAACTTGAAGACGACGGTCTTGGCGTCGGGCGTGGCCAGCACGGTGTCCGGCAGGTGCTTGCCCTTGAACGGACCCTCGTACGCGTCGCGGTAGGCGGTGCCGGTGCCCGACAGCCACTGCTGGATGTAGGACGGGCCGTCCGTGATGAACGGGTCGTAGAGCCGCTCGAAGGTGTGCCGGACGTCGGCCGAGTCGATCACATGACCGGTCTCGTCCTTGACGCCGTCCTTCAGCGTGAACGTCCAGGTCTTGCCGCCGTCGGTCATCTTGCCCGGGTCGGTGGCGAGGTCGCCGACGACGGTGAGGCCGCCCTTGCCGTCTTCCACGTACGTGGTCAGACCGCGGTAGATCAGCTTGGAGAGCAGGCCGCCGTCGCTGACGTAGATCTGGGCCGGGTCGAGGTGCGAGAAGTCGGTCTCGTTGTAGACCTGTATGGTGCCGCCGGACTTGGCACCCGCGACCTCCTCGGCGGGACCCGTGGAGTCCGCGGCGGTGCCCATCTTCACCGCGTTGGACTGTGCGGCGGCGTCTTCCTTTTGCTTGCTGTCGTCGTTGTTGCTGCCGCTGTCACTGCTGCTGCAGCCGGCCAGCGCCAGGGCGCCGACCGCGACCGCGGCGACTGCGGTCCGCCCTCTGCGGGAACTGAGGATGCTCATGGAGTTGAGTCCACCTGCCTGTGAGTAGTGATCACTGGTGCTGCCTTGCAGTGCACGGCCGGTTCGTCGCCGGCTCCCGGGTGGCAGCGGCCCTCGCTGGAATCAGCGGCCCGTCTTGGGATCGAACGCATCCCGGACGGAGTCCCCGAGGAGGTTGAACGCCACGACGAAGATGACCATGGCGACACCCGGGAAGAACATGTAGACGGGGTCCTGTTCGTAGATGTCCGACCCGATGGCGAACATCCGGCCCCAGTCGGGGGTCGGCTCGGTGTAACCGACGCCGACGAAAGAGAGAAACGCGACCGAGAGGATGGTGCTGGGCAGCATGTACGTGCCCTGCACCAGAATCGGTGTCACGAGGTTGGGCAGCAGTTCCTTGCGGATGATCCGCCACGGGGAGGCGCCGGCGACCTTCGCGGCCTCGACGAACTCCCGCTCGCGCAGCGACAGGGTGACCGCCCGGATCAGCCGGGAGAGCCCCATCCAGCCGAGGAACCACAGCACGCCGACGATGGCGAGCGTGCGGATGTAGGTGGGCGTCTCCTCGTCGGGGGCGACGAAGACCACGGTGATCACGGGCATCGCCGCGATCATGAACAGCTGGTTGGGGAAGGCCAGCATGAAGTCCGTGAACCGGCCCAGCCAGTAGTCCACCTTGCCGCCGAAGTACCCGCCGACCAGGCCGATCACAATGCCCATCACCACCATGGCGACGGTCGCTGCGAGCGCCGTGTACAGCGAGGTGCGCATGCCGTACAGGAGCTGCATGAACACATCGCGCCCCAGGGTGGGCTCGATCCCGAACCAGTACTCCGACGTGATGCCGCCGTTGGGACCCGCCGGCATGTTGAAGTCGTTCAGGAGCGTGGGGTCTTCCTGCCCGTAGAGCGTGTACGGATTCTTGCCGTACACCTTCGAGATCAGCGGAGCCACAGCGGCGATCAGGAAGAAGAAGAGCACGACGTACGCGGAGACCACACCGGTGCGGTCGCGCTTGAACCGGCGCCACATCAGCTGGCCGGGCGATCGCCCCTCCAGCTTCTCCGGCTGCTCGGAACGTTTCGGCTCGGCCTTCTCATCGACCTCGGTGGAGGCTTCCGCGCCCTCGATCTCGATCGGACTGGTCATGATTCGTCCATTTCATGGGTACGCCGAGACCGCGGGCCGCCACAAAGTGTGGGTGGCCACGGTTCGGACCATGCGGATCAGGAGAGACGTATGCCTAGTGGTCGCTGGGCGCCAGGGCCCGGCAAGCGACAACTCGCAGGTGAACACGCGTAGTTGGCATCTTGTGCCTCCTCATGACTCAACCGGTGCACGGACAGGAGGGGCTCTTGCTTGACCTCCGACACCCCTGACGGAGGGTCAAGCACCCCACTGTGCTCGTGAGTCGGCGCTGCCCCGTGCAGCGCATGACCCATTGACCCGAGCGTTACGCGGCTAACTATCTGACATGAGCCAGATACCGACCACTGCCTTTAGGTCTCGGTTCCATCACAGCTGACGCGTACATCTTCCAAAATCTGGACAAAATGATCTGAGAGAGAAGCCCGCGAAACGGACTTGTTACATGCGTATCGGGCGGGATGAACCGCATTTCGGACACCGGGCGACGGGAAAACCGGTTGCGAGCGGTATCCGGGACGGCTAGATCTTGCGCAGCAAAGAGCCCGGGCCCCCCATCATCATGGGGGAACCCGGGCTCAGTCGGTACGGACAAATCCCGTACCGGACGTACTGGACCGGCCGGAGGATCAGCCGTGCTTGGCGCGGCTGGCGCTGCGACCGCGCTCCTTCTGGTCGAGGACGACCTTGCGGATGCGAACGGCTTCCGGGGTCACCTCGACGCACTCGTCGTCGCGGCAGAACTCCAGCGACTGCTCCAGGGAGAGCTTGCGCGGCGGGACGATCGCCTCGAACGAGTCGGCGGCGGCCGACCGCATGTTGGTGAGCTTCTTCTCCTTGGTGATGTTCACGTCCATGTCGTCGGCGCGCGAGTTCTCGCCGACGATCATGCCCTCGTACACCTCGGTGCCGGGGTCGGTGAACAGCACACCGCGCTCCTGGAGGTTCGTCATCGCAAACGCGGTGACGGCGCCCGAGCGGTCGGCGACCAGCGAACCGTTGTTACGGGTCGTCAGCGTGCCGAACCACGGCTCGTGGCCCTCGTGGATGGAGTGGGCGATGCCCGTGCCGCGCGTACCGGTCAGGAACTCGGTACGGAAGCCGATGAGGCCGCGGGAGGGGACGACGAACTCCAGGCGGACCCAGCCCGAGCCGTGGTTCGACATGTTGTCCATGCGGCCCTTGCGGACGCCCATGAGCTGCGTGACGGCGCCCATGTGCTCCTCGGGCACGTCGATCGTCATGCGCTCGACCGGCTCGTGGACCTTGCCGTCGATCGTCTGGGTGACGACCTGCGGCTTGCCGATGGTCAGCTCGAAGCCCTCGCGGCGCATCTGCTCGACCAGGATGGCGAGCGCGAGCTCACCACGGCCCTGGACCTCCCAGGCGTCGGGGCGCTCGGTGTCCAGGACGCGCAGCGAGACGTTACCGATCAGCTCGCGGTCGAGGCGGTCCTTGACCTGGCGGGCGGTGACCTTGCGGTCCTTGACCGCGGCCTTGGCGTCCGCGCCCTTGCCGGTGGCACCGCGGCCGACCATCGGCGAGGTGTTCGTGCCGATGGTCATGGAGATGGCCGGCTCGTCGACCGTGATGAGCGGCAGCGCGATCGGGTTCTCGGGGTCGGCGAGGGTCTCGCCGATCATGATCTCCGGGATACCGGCGACCGCGCAGATGTCACCCGGGCCCGCCTTCTCGGCCGGCTTGCGGGTGAGCGCCTCGGTCATCAGCAGCTCGGTGATGCGCACGTTGGACATCGTGCCGTCGCGCTTGATCCACGTGACGGTCTGGCCCTTGCGCAGCTCGCCCTGCTCGACACGGAGCAGCGCGATACGGCCGAGGAAGTTGTCGGCGTCCAGGTTGGTGACGTGCGCCTGGAGCGGGGCCGCCTCGTCGTACTCCGGGGCCGGGACGTGCGACAGGATCGTGGAGAAGAACGGCTCCAGGCTGTCACTGTCGGCCGGGACGGTGCCGTTCTCCGGCTTGGTCAGCGAGGCGACGCCGTCACGCGCACACGCGTAGACGATCGGGAACTCGATCTGCTCCTCGTCGGCGTCCAGGTCGAGGAAGAGGTCGTACGCCTCGTTCACGACCTCGTCGATGCGCGAGTCCGGGCGGTCCGTCTTGTTGATGCACAGGATGACGGGCAGGCGGGCCTGCAGCGCCTTGCGCAGCACGAAGCGGGTCTGGGGCAGCGGGCCCTCGGAGGCGTCGACGAGGAGCACGACCGCGTCCACCATCGACAGACCGCGCTCGACCTCGCCGCCGAAGTCGGCGTGGCCGGGGGTGTCGATGATGTTGATCGTGATGACGTCGCCGCCATCCTTCGGGTGGTACTTCACGGCCGTGTTCTTGGCCAGGATCGTGATGCCCTTCTCACGCTCCAGGTCATTCGAGTCCATCATGCGGTCGTCGAGCGACTCGGCGGCGTGCGCGGCGAAGGCACCGGCCTGCTTGAGCATGGCATCGACCAGAGTGGTCTTGCCGTGGTCGACGTGGGCGACGATGGCAACGTTGCGGATGTCGTGGCGCGTGGCCATATTGAGGCGCTTCTCCCGGAGTGAGTGGACGGCCTCCGCTGCGCGGGGCCTGCCGGGCTGAACACGCCACGGCCTTACCCCATGGTACGTGGCCCTGACAGGGACGGCCTCCGCGGGCCCGTGCGGGAGGGCCTGCGGCCTCGCTGCCGGGCCCGTGGTCAGGCGGTCTTCGCGGCGGACGAATCGGCGGGGCAGGCCTGCCGGGCGGCGCTGCGTGCGGCGGCGCCCGAGGCCGCGAAATCTCCATCCTCCACAGGATCACCGCAGGTCAAGAACCCCTGCCCGAGCTCGTCCCACGTCAGCACATGACCCTTGACCGGCTCACCGTCGCCACCGCCCCGGCAGGTGTACGTGAAGTCGGCCTCGACCAGACCGATGTACGACCACGCGTAGTAGGACCCCTTGAGGTCCCCGGTGTTCATCTCGATGAGACTCCCGGTTTCATCCGGCACGGCCGGCTCCGAGGGGTCCGCGAGGGGTTCAGCCGTCTTGAGGTGCCGGCCCAGGGCCTTGATGGCGTCCGCGGCGCGGATCCCGGCCGCGGTAGAGGTCATTCGGGGTTTGTATCGGACACCGTTCACGGGCTTCAGCTCCGCCGAGACGGAGTCCGTCCTCGTCTTCAGCGTGATCGGGTCGGCGAGCTCGATCAGCTTCTGCTCACGTTCGATGCCGGACCAGGCGTACGTGCCCTGCGTGCACGTCGCGGTCTTGTCCCGCTTGTCCTCACCGGCCCCGCCGCCCGTGCAGCCCGCGGCTCCGACGAGCAGCGCCGCCGCAGCGAGACCTGCCGCCGTGTTTCTGAGAGCGCGCTCGCGCATGGCCGTCCCCCGATGTCCCCCGGGCCGGTGGTGATCACCGGCCCGGGGGCACTTTACTTGTCCTTCTTCTCCGCCTCCGGTGACTTCTCCGCAGGCCGCGCGCCCTTCCTCAGGAAGCCCATGTCCTCGTAGACGGGGGTCTGGAAGCCGAAGGCGCCGGTGTTGGCGAGGTTGGTTCGGGCGGCTGTCAGTTGGGGGCGCTGGTAGAGGGGAATCGATCCGGCGGCTGCCCAGATGCGGGCGTCGGCCTTGCGGACCAGGGAGCGTCCCTCGTTCTCGTCGAGGGTCGCGATGGCCTGGTCGAAGAGCTGGTCGACCTGGTCGGTGCCGACGCGGGTGTAGTTCTGCTCGACGGTGAGGGAGCCGTCGGCCGCCGGTACCGGCTTGGAGTAGATCGGGCGGGCGTCGGTGGCCGGGAAGGCGGAGGCGGGCCAGGAGTACAGCGCCAGGTCGTACTCGCCGGACGCGATGTGGTCCTTGAAGTAGCTCTCGTCCGGGACCCTGGTCATCTCCGTGCGGATGCCGATGCGCTGCAGCATCCGCGAGATGCGGTCGGCGACGGTGCGCAGCGACTCCGAACCGGGGCCCGAGGGCACCACGAAGCGGAGCGTCAGCGGCTTGCCGTCCTTGGCGAGCGCGGCGGCCGCGGCGCCCGCCGGGGCGGCCGTGCCCTTGGGGGCGTACGCGCCGGGCGCGCCGCCCTGCTTCGCTTCCTTGCGCCCGTACTGCTTGCCGTCGAGGTGCTTGCCGGCCTGCTCGTCCGCGTACTGCCCCGCCTGCTTCTTGGAGTGGTCCCTGGGGTCCTTCTTCTTCTCCCGGTCGGCCTCGGAGGGCTTGTTGTCGTCGCCGACGATGTACGTCCCGTCGCCGGAGCCCTCCTCGGAGCCTTCCTCGGAGTCCGCGTCCGCCTGCTCGCCCTCGGACCCGGCCGCCTTCTCCGTCTTCTTCTGCTCCTTGACCGGCCCGCCGGGCACCCACCCGGCGTCCGCGAGCAGCGCCTGCGCCTCCTTGGTGTCCTGCCCGCCGAGGGCGCCGCTGTTGTCGGCGTACGCCTGCTGGCCCGAGAGCGCGAGGTGGCTGCCGACCGGCACGGCGGGCAGCCCGAGCGGTTCCAGGACCGCCTTGGCGAGTTCCTCGCGGTCCAGGGCGCGGGCGACGGCGCGGCGGACGCGCTCGTCGGCGAGGGGGCCCTCGGAGCCGTTGAGGGCGAGCTGTGTGTAGGCGGGTTCGAGGGACTTGCGGACCACGAAACCGCGCAGGGCGGACTGCTGGTCGGCGTACTCCGCCATCGCCTCGCGCCGCTTCTCACGGGCGCTGATCTCCTCGCCCGCGGCCTCCTCGTCGGAGCCGTGCGCGAGAGCCCAGGAGCGCAGCGACTTGGCGGGGGTGAGCGCGGCGCCGGGGCCCTGGAGGGGCGTGCTGCCCTTGTCGCGGGCGGCGAGCGTGATCCGCTGGGCCTCGGCGGGGTCGATCTCGGCCAGGTCGACCTTGTCGTCGGCGAGCGCGGCGGCCCGCTCGTCGCGGGGGACGGCGCGCAGCACGATCTCGGAGAGCTTGGTGGGACGGCCCCACCAGCGCGGGTTGCGGGTGAGGGTGACCTTGTCGTCCTCGTGGTCGACCTTCTTCAGTGCGAAGGGACCCGCGGTGACCTTCAGTTTCCGGCGCGCGCCGTCGTTGAAGGAGTCCGGGGTGCCCATGACGTCCTTCGGGTACAGCGGTGAGAACAGCGACTTCCAGTCGGCGTACGGGCGGCTGAAGGTGACCTTGACCTCCAGGTCGCTGGCGCCGCGCTCGATCTTCTCGATGCGGTCGTAGCCGGCGTTGCGGGCCGTCCAGTACGCGGTGTCCTTGCCGGACAGGGCGCGCCACTGGGCGGCGAAGTCGGCGGCGCCGATCTCGCGGCCGTCGCTCCAGACCGCCTGCTGGTTGAGCTTGTACAGCACGACCTGCTTGGGCTCGCGCTCGGCGACCTTCGCGGTCTCCAGGTAGTCGGTGTTGACCTGCGGGCGCCCGTTCCGGTCGAGCCGGTACATCGAGGGCAGTACGGCGCCGGCGACCCTCGACGTCGCGGCGTCCGCGTCCGCCTGGAACGTGTTCAGCGTCTCCGGTACGGCGTCCACGGCCCAGCGGAGGGTGCCGCCGTCGGCGATCAGGTCGCGGGTCGCGGGCGCGATGTCCTGCCCTGCGACCGGCTTGCCCGCCTGGTCCTCCTCGCTGCACGCGGAGAGGAGGGGTACCGCGAGCGCGCCCGCGGTGAGAAACGCGACCGAGCGCATCACCGCGCGCAGTCCGACGCCGTCGTGGGACATCACTGCAACCTCCGGGGGACGCTCTACTGTCGGCTTCTGATCACGTTTGGCGGTATATGGAGCTGATCAGATGTATGCGCCCACTGAAGGGGAGGGGGGCGGGGCGGAGGCGGCGACACGGCGGTGGGAGGGCGGAAGCCCACCCGTGCGGCGCAACGAACCCGGCGCCGAGGCCGGGCTTGGGGGTTCTCGCCCCCTCCGCCCCTACCCGTCCCTTGCCCCTGGGGCTCCGCCCCAGACCCCGCTCCTCAAACGCCGGAGGGGCTGAAAATCTCGCCCGAGCCGGAGATCTTTCAGCCCGTCCGGCGTTTGAGGACGAGGCCGTCCAGGCCGAAAGCGGGGGTCTGGGGGCGGCAGCCCCCAGGAACGGGACGGGCAGGGGCGGAGGGGGCGAAAAACCCACCCCCGGCCCCGGCGCACGGAGGCGCGCGATCCATCAATCCATGCACACGCCTTCACACGGGCTCATGTGACGCGCAACACTCGCAGGCGCATGAACGTTGCCGCCAAGGGGCCGACCCGCCCCGGAAGTGAGGGCAAGTCATGTCCGTGCAAGAGGACCTGACGTCAGTCCAGCGCTGCCTAGACGACCTCGCGAGGTCGGTGGGACGCCTGGAGCAGCAGATAGGCGGCGGCTTGGAGATGCGCCGCGTACGCACCGACGCCGACCACCTCCGCGAGAGCGTCGCGCTGCTGAAGGAGGCCGCCCCCGGCCTGACCACCCCCCGGCGCCCCGACCTCGTCACGATCCCCGACACCCCGTACGACAGCACCCTGTGGACGGACTCGGACGACGAGGGACTCGGCGCCCGCGACCGCCACGCCCCCTGAACCGGAACCCGAGATCCGGAACCCGCACGCGAACCCGACCGGAGTCATGAGTTGGCCACTGGTACGGAACCCCATCCCAACAGCGGCGGTGTACGCGCCGGTACACGCGCCGCGATCACCGCCCCGCACCTGCGGACGGACCGCTGGTGGCTGGCGCCCGCCGCCACCGCGGCAGGCCTGCTGGCCTTCATCGTCTACTCGACATGGCGGGCGTTCGCGGACGCGGACTACTACGCGGCGCCGTACGTCTCGCCGTTCTACTCGCCCTGTCTGGCGGACCGCTGCGAGCCCATGCACGCCGGACCGAACGCGGACCTGTTCGGGAGCTGGTGGGGCATCTCCCCCGCCGTTCTCATCCTGATCTTCCCGCTCGGCTTCCGGCTGACCTGCTACTACTACCGCAAGGCCTACTACCGCGGCTTCTGGGCGAGCCCGCCGGCCTGCGCGGTCGCCGAGCCGCACAAGAAATACTCCGGCGAGACCCGCTTCCCGCTGGTGCTCCAGAACCTCCACCGGTACTTCTTCTACGCGGCGATCGTCGTCGCCGGGATCCTCACGTACGACACGGTGCTCGCCTTCCGCGACGAGCACTACAACTGGGGCCACATGGGCCTGGGCACCCTGGTCTTCCTGCTCAACATCACGCTGATCTGGGCGTACACCCTGTCCTGCCACTCCTGCCGGCACATCATCGGCGGGCAGCTCAAGCACTTCTCCAAGCATCCCGTGCGCTACCGGATGTGGCAGTGGGTCGGGAAACTGAATGCCCGTCACATGTTGCTCGCCTGGGCGTCGTTGGTGAGTGTGGCGCTCGCCGACTTCTACGTGTACCTGGTCGCGTCCGGCGCCTTTGACGATCCGAGGTTCTTCTGATGTCCGTGGTCGATCGGCAGGAGTGGGACGTCGTCGTGGTCGGTGCCGGGGGCGCCGGACTGCGTGCCGCCATCGAGGCGCGCGAGCGTGGCGCCCGTACGGCCGTGATCTGCAAGTCCCTGTTCGGCAAGGCGCACACGGTGATGGCCGAGGGCGGCATCGCGGCCGCCATGGGCAACGTCAACTCCGGCGACAACTGGCAGGTCCACTTCCGCGACACCATGAGGGGCGGGAAGTTCCTCAACCAGTGGCGGATGGCCGAACTGCACGCGCAGGAAGCCCCGGACCGCGTATGGGAGTTGGAGACCTGGGGCGCTCTCTTCGACCGTACGAAGGACGGGCGGATCTCGCAGCGCAACTTCGGCGGGCACGAGTATCCGCGGCTCGCGCATGTCGGCGACCGCACGGGCCTCGAACTGATCCGGACCCTCCAGCAGAAGATCGTGTCCCTCCAGCAGGAGGACATGAAGGAGACGGGTGACTACGAGAGCCGCCTGAAGGTGTATCAGGAGTGCACCGTCACACGGATCCTGAAGGACGGTGAGCGGGTCTCCGGGGCCTTCTGCTACGAGCGCGAGTCCGGCCGCTTCTTCGTCCTCGAAGCGCCCTCGGTCGTGATCGCGACCGGCGGCATCGGCAAGTCCTTCAAGGTGACCTCGAACTCGTGGGAGTACACGGGCGACGGGCACGCGCTGGCCCTGCTGGCGGGCGCCCCGCTCCTCAACATGGAGTTCGTGCAGTTCCACCCGACGGGCATGGTCTGGCCGCCGTCGGTGAAGGGCATCCTCGTCACGGAGTCGGTGCGCGGCGACGGCGGGGTGCTCAAGAACTCCGAGGGCAAGCGGTTCATGTTCGACTACATTCCGGACGTCTTCAAGGAGAAGTACGCGCAGTCCGAGGAGGAGGGCGACCGCTGGTACGAGGACCCGGACCACAACCGGCGTCCCCCCGAACTGCTCCCCCGGGACGAGGTCGCGCGCGCCATCAACTCCGAGGTGAAGGCGGGCCGCGGAACGCCCCACGGCGGGGTCTTCCTCGACGTCTCCACCCGGATGCCCGCCGAGCTGATCCGGCGCCGACTCCCCTCCATGTACCACCAGTTCAAGGAGCTGGCGGACGTCGACATCACCGCGGAGGCGATGGAGGTCGGCCCCACCTGCCACTACGTCATGGGCGGCATCGCGGTCGAGTCGGACACGGCGGCGGCACGCGGCGTGCCTGGGCTCTTCGCAGCCGGTGAGGTCGCGGGCGGCATGCACGGCTCCAACCGCCTCGGCGGCAACTCGCTCTCGGACCTGCTGGTGTTCGGGCGCCGGGCGGGACTCCACGCGGCGCAATACGCGACCGACCTGGGTGAGCGGCCCCCGGTGGACGAGATCCAGGTCGACACGGCGGCGGCGGAGGCGCTGCGGCCGTTCTCCGCCGAGGGACCCGAGCCGGGGAAGGAGAACGGGCGCCCGCCGGAGAACCCGTACACCCTCCACCAGGAACTCCAGCAGACGATGAACGACCTCGTCGGCATCATCCGCCGGGAGGCGGAGATGGAGGCGGCTCTGGAGAAGCTCGCGGATCTGCGGGTACGGGCGCGCCGGGCCGGGGTGGAGGGGCACCGCCAGTTCAACCCGGGCTGGCACCTCGCCCTCGACCTCCGCAACATGCTGCTGGTCAGCGAGTGCGTCGCACGAGCCGCTCTGGAGCGTACGGAGTCCCGTGGCGGCCACACCCGCGAGGACCACCCGGCGATGGACCGCGCCTGGCGCCGTATCAACCTCCTGTGCCAACTGACCGACCCCACGGGCGGGTTGGCGGCGACCGACCCCGTGCACGGCCAGATCGATCTGTCCCGCGAGACCACCGAAGCCATCCGCCCCGACCTGCTGGCCCTCTTCGAGAAGGAGGAGCTGGTCAAGTACCTCGCCGAAGAGGAGCTCTACGAGTGAGCAGCTATAAGGCCCGCTTCAAGGTGTGGCGCGGGGATGTGCAGGGCGGCGGCCTGAAGGACTTCGAGGTCGAGGTCAACGACGGCGAAGTGGTGCTCGACATCATCCACCGCCTCCAGGCGACCCAGGCCCCGGACCTCGCCGTGCGCTGGAACTGCAAGGCGGGCAAGTGCGGTTCGTGCTCCGCCGAGATCAACGGGCGTCCGCGGCTGCTGTGCATGACGCGGATGTCGGTGTTCACGCCGGAGGAGACGATCACCGTCACACCCCTGCGCGCCTTCCCCGTCGTACGGGATCTCGTCACGGACGTCGGCTTCAACTACATGAAGGCGCGCGAGGTTCCCGCCTTCGTGCCGCCCGCCGACCTGGGGCCCGGCGAGTACCGGATGCAGCAGGCGGACGTGGACCGTTCGCAGGAGTTCCGCAAGTGCATCGAGTGCTTCCTGTGCCAGGACACCTGCCATGTCGTCCGGGACCACGAGGAGAACAAGCCGGCGTTCGCGGGCCCGCGCTTCCTGATGCGCGTGGCCGAACTCGACATGCATCCACTGGACGCCGCCGCCGAGTCCGGCCTGGACCGCAAACGCACCGCCCAGGACGAACACGGCCTCGGCTACTGCAACATCACCAAGTGCTGTACCGAGGTCTGCCCCGAGGGCATCAAGATCACGGACAATGCGCTGATCCCCTTGAAGGAACGGGCCATCGACCGCAAGTACGACCCGCTGGTGTGGCTGGGGTCGAAGATCGCCCGACGGCCCAAGTCACCCTGAGGCCCACGTCACCCTGAGGCGCGCGCCCCTCTCAGGTGCGCGCCCTCACTCCGCCGCCCGCAGATAGCCCGAGTGCGCCACCTGGCCGAGGAACTTCAGCCGGGTGTCGGTGGTCATGTGCTTCTCGAAGGCCTCTTTGATTCCGGGCCACTTGGGGTGCCCGAAGTCGTCCAGGACGACGATGCCGCCGGGGGCGACGATCTGCTCGGCCCACTCCAGGTCCGCGAGGACACCGGCGGCGGAGTGGTCGCCGTCGACGATGATCACTCCGTAGGAGCGGTCGGAGACCAGGGCGCGCACCTCGGGGTCCTCGGAGAAGCCCTGCTGGATGCGGGTGGCGGCGCCGGCCGCGCCCGCCAGGGCCAGATTGGTGCGTACGGCGGCTTCGCGTACCGGCGTGCCCGTCACATCGCCGCCCATGGTGGTGCCGGGCTGCAACTGGAGGCCCGCGAGCGGGTCGACGATCGTGAGGCTCGGGTCGCGTCCCGCGCGCTCCATCATCCGGATCAGGCCCGCGCCGAACATTCCGTACAGGGTGCCGATCTCCAGCATCTCGTCGTTCGGCGGGTCGAGCAGCGGTACGGCGGCGAGCTTGCCGACGATGTTCATGGTGCCGCCGGCGATCCTGCCGACCCCGAGCGCCTCCAGGGCTATGAGCAGCCGGAAGGCCTGCGCGACATTGCGCTCCGCGTCGCCCTTGTCCCCGGCCACCTCCGCCAGTTCTTTGATCGTGCGGTTGAGATGGGGCGCGGACGGCAGCCGTGACGCGCCGCGTCCGGTCCCGTCGAAGAACAGCTCCAGTGGGCGCTGGCGGTTGCGCAGCGTCTGCAACTCCCGCTGCAGCGCGCCGTTCTCGCTCTTCAGCGCGACGGTGGGGCGGTCCGCGACGGCCCGGCGGACCTGGCGCTCGATGCGCTGGTCGATGAGGTCGAGGATCGGGCGCAGAGTGCGCCGGGCAGCCTTGCTGGTCAGTAACGCTCGCATGAATCCGTGATCCTCACAGGAATAGGAAGAGGTGCTGCGGTGCCTGCGCGTGGGGGCGGGATGCGCACGCCTGGGGTGCGAAGCACAGGCACGGTGGAGGCGCGGTGTTCGAAGGAACGTAGGGCGCCCACAGCAGAGTCACAACAAATACGAACGACCGATCAGGGAAACCTCGCATGACGTCTGGGCGACGGGGCGGTTATCCGGTCGGGGTGGGGGCGTTGGGTGGGGCTAGTCGTGGCGGAGTGGGGGCGGAGCCGCGGCGGGAGGTCAGGAAGCGCGAGCCGTGGCCGGGCCTCGGCGGCGGTCGCGGGTCGCGCGGTGCATCAGCACGACACCGGTGATCATTCCGGTGCCGCCCGCGAGGGAGGCGGCGAAGTAGAGAGCGCCGGAGCCGAGCAGGGCCAGGGCGATCAGCGGAAGCGCGAGGGAGGCTGTGAGCACCAGGACCCCCTGGCCCCACAGACGTCGCCGGACGACACGCCCCCGGGCCACCGTCGGCACCCAGCCGCCACGCACGGCGGCGATCCCGGCGGAGAACATCACACCCAGGACGACCCCCTCGGCCAGTCCCAACAAGTAACGCCAGTCCATGACCCCGCCTCTCGTACGCCCGTTCTCATCCCGAGGATGACACGCGGGGCGGTGGGTCTCCAGGAGCGGGAGGGCCTGCTGAGCCTTCGCCCGTCATGGCTGGGCGGGGCCGGGCCGCTCGGCGAACAGCTGGAGCAGGCCGCCACCGACCATCAGCACCAGTCCGACAAGGGCGAGGGCGCTGAAGGCGTTGTCGGAGCTGATCACCATGAACGACACGGCCCATAGGGCCGGCCCCGCGCTGGAGCAGACCGTGCCGTAGCCCCACAGCCGCGGCCGGAGCGCACGGCGGCGCCGCAGCCACGGCGGCATCCGACCCGTCGCGATCGCGAGCGCTCCGAGCACGCCCGAACCCAACGAGGCGAGCAGGACCGCGGCCGCTGCCCAGTACCAGTACCGGTCCATCCAGGCCCCCCGAACGCGCGTACGTCACCCACTTCACCCGATCATGACACCCAACCCTCCCGGTACGCCGCCCAGTCCGACTCCTTCGCGGCGAAGTCCACGTACAGCGCGACCCCGAAGCGTTCCCGGTCGCGGTCCGTGCGGGAGAGGCCCAGACGGGTGCCGCGTACGGCCGCCTCGACCGTCTCGGCGTTCCCGTGGTGGCTCAGGTCGTCCTCGTGGAAGAACGGGAGGCCCATCAGCAAGTCCGTGGATTCCGGGGTGACTTCGAGAGCGAGGGAGGTCTGCTGGGCGACGTAGCCGCCGTACAGACTCTCCAACGGGAGTGCCGTGTCGTACGACATGAGGGCGATCTGGTCGACACGGCGGGCGACTTGGCCGAAGTAGGCCTGGGACCACCACTTGGGGTGGCCCGTGAGGGTGCCCCTGATGGAGTTGGCCGCCGGGAACGGGTCGATCTGGTGGGCGGCGACGGAGAGGGGGACCCCGCGGTCCTGGGTGACCGCGTGCAGGTCGTCGAGGAGGGAGAGGTAGTCCTGGTCGTCCGAGTGCAGCGGCTCCAGGTCGAAGTGGGCGCCGTCGAAGCCGGCCTCGAGGATCTGCTCGGTGGCCCCGACCACGGCGGCCCGCGTCTCCTCCCGCTCCAGCCGCAGCCCGACCGGCCCCTCACTCGCCAGCACATCCCCCAGCCAGGCCTGCACCCGTACGCCGGGCAACTCCCGATGCACGGCCTCGATCAGCCAACCCGCCCGCGGGTACGCCGACTCGGGCAGGGTCCCGTCGTGCTCCAACGGCCCCGCGTGCACGTACAGGTCCCGTATCCCGCTGTCCCGCAACTGCTCGGCCAGCGCCTCGACATCCGCGTCCACCTTCCGCCCGTCGATCCAGGCGTGGCCAAGCCAGAGGGCGTCACGGTTCCTGGTCTGGGTACCGGGGCCCGGGTCTCCGGCGTAGTTGACCCGCAACGCGATCCCGGCACCGAGGGCCGGAAGAACGAGCAGGAGTACGAGCCCGAGGGCGATGCGCTTGGGCCAGCGGAGGTGGGGGTGGCGCCAGGCGCGTAGGGCTGGGTGGGGGGAGGGCGGGTCTTGGGGGGCGTTGAGGGTGGGGGTGAGGTGGGTGGGGTCGGGCTCGGGTGTTGGCTCGGGCGCAGGCGCTGACCCGGCCTCGGGCTCGGGCTCCGGCTCGGGCTCGGGCCCGGGCTCGGGTGTTGGCTCGGGCTCGGGTGTTGGCTCGGGCTCGGGTGTTGGCTCGGGCCCAACCTCCGGCGCAGGCGCTGACCCGGCCTCCGGCGCAGGCCCGGCCTTGGGCTCGGGCGCAGGCGCAAGCACTGACCCAACCTCAGGCGCAGGCACTGACCCTGCCTCGGGCTCAAGCGCAGGCCCGGCCTCCGGCGCAGGCGCTGACCCGGCCTTGGGCTCGGGCGCAGGCCCGGCCTCGGACTCGGTCTCAAGCACAGGCCCGGTCAGGGACTCGGGTGCAGGCACAGCCTCAGACCCGGGCGCCGCCCCAGCCTCAGGCGCAAGCACCGACCCTGCCTCGAGCTCGGGCTCGGGCGCAGGCCCGGCCTCAGACCCGGGCGCAGGCCCAGCCTTCGGCACAGGCGCTGACCCTGCCTTGGGCTCGGACTCGGGCGGAGGCCCTGCCTCAGACTCGGGCTCGGTCTCAAGCACAGGCCCGGTCGCAGACTCGGGTGCAGGCCCAGCCTCGGACCCAGGCGCCGGCCCGGTCTCAAGCACAGGCCCAGCCTCAGACCCGGGTGCAGGCCCGGCCTCCGGCGCAAGCACTGCCCCTGCCTCAAGCTCGGGTTCGGGCGCAGGCCCGGACTCGGACTCGCGTGCAGACCGGGCCTCAGGCCCGGTCTCAGGCGCAGGCCCGTCCTCAAGCGCAGCCACAGGCCCAGCCTCGGAAGCAGCCGCAGGCCCGCTCACGGAGTCGGAGCCGGACTCGGGCCCCGACTCAAGGTCAAGCTCCCCCTCGTCATCAGCATCCGGCCGTGCGGCTGGCCCCGGTCCTTCCGGCCCGCCCCCGCTCTCCCCAGCCTGCCCCGCGGGCTCGGCCCCCGGCCGCAGTCCCGCCCGAGGCCCCGCCCCCGTTTCCGCCGCCGCCCCAGGCCGCCCCGCCTCGGTTTCCGTCCGCCCCGTGTCCATCCCCGCGCCCCCTCCTGTACGCCCCCGCATCCTCCGTACCCTAAGCATCCCCACCTCGGCGCACCCCGGTCGCGGCGGCGGGCGGGCGGTCATACGCTCCCAAATGTGACGTCGCCCCAGAGTCGGAACCGGTCGCGCCGAGCGGCGTCGCACATAGCCGCGCGAGGGGCATATGGCGTGGTCGGCGGGCTGGTGGCCGTGGGGTGGCTGGTGCTGCCGCTGGCACGAGTGGGTGCCGATGATCACGATCGGGTGACCGCGGCACGGAGTGTGGTGGCGCCGGCGCGCGAGGCCGCCCCCAGTGACGATGGGACCGACACCGGGGATCTGGTACTGCCGGTCGTCGCGGTGGGTGCGGCGGGGGTGCTGACGGCGTACACGTACACGCGGCGCAGGCGGCGGGCAAGGACGCGTACGACACCGGGCGGGGTGGCTCCACGGGTCGTACCCCTTGCCGAACTCGACCGGCAGGCCCAGCAGTTGCTGGTGGACATCGACGACTGCGTCCGCACCAGCGCCGAGGAACTCGGTTACGTCACGGCCCAGTTCGGCGGCGAGGCGGTGAACCCGTACACGGAGGCGCTGGCGTTCGCGAAGTCCGAGCTGGCGGCGGCCTTCCGGCTGCGGCTGCGGACGGTCGACGCGGTACCGGAATCCGACGAGGCCCGGCGCCTGCTGGAAGAGGTCGTCGCGCGCTGTACGGAGGCCGGGCGGCGGCTCGACGCGGAGGCGGCCGGGTTCGACCAACTGCGCGCCCTGGAGCGGAACGCGCCGACCGCGCTGGCGTACGCCGAGACCCGCTTCCGCGAGCTCGCCGCACGCACGCCGGCCGCCGAGGCGACGCTCGGCGAACTCCACAATCGGTACGCCCCCTCCGCGTCCCTCCCCGTGCTGGGCCACGTCGAACAGGCCAAGGACCGGCTGCTGTTCGCGACGACGCACCTCAACCAGGCGCGGCAGTCGCTCGACCGGGGCGACGGGGATCGGGCGGCCGCGTATCTGCGTTGCGCGGAGGGGGCCGTCGAACAGGCGGCCGTCCTCGTCGACGGCATCGACCGGCTGGCCGGTGAACTGGCCGCGGCCGAACAGCAGTTGCCCGCCGCTCTCGCCGCGGTGGAGGCCGGACTCGCCAAGGCGCGCGGCCACCTGGAGAGCGCTGACGTCGGTTCGCCCGAGCTGCCCGGTCGTGTCGCACGCGCCGAGTCGGTCGTCGCGGGCGTAGGGCGTCCGCTGTCGGCCGGCGATCCGTACGACCCGCTCGACGCGCTGCGGCGCGTGGTCCGGGCCGGTGCGGATTTCGCCGACGGGATCGTCGAGCACGGCGTGCTCGCGGCGCGCAGTTCGGTTGCGGGTGCGGCCGACTTTGTCGGTACGCATCGGGGGGCGGTGGGTTCTGAGGCGCGTGCACGGCTTGCCGAGGCGGAGCGGCGCCTCGCGCGTGATCTCTCCGAGGCTGAGGCTGCCGATGTTCTCGCCCTGCGGGCGCGGGTGATTGCCGAGCGGGATGTACGGGCGTACGGGCATCCGTTGCTGGAGGGTGCCGGGGTGGGTGGGGCCGTGCTCGGGGGGATCCTGTTGCCGGGCGGTGGACCCGCGAGCTTCGGTGGGCGCCGGACGCGAGGGCGGAGGGCTGTGCCGTAGACGGGGGTTGGGCTGTGGGGTTTTTCGCCCCCTCCGCCCCTACCCGTCCCGTACCTGGGGGCTCCGCCCCCAGACCCCCGTATCGCGCTGACGCGCTCGTCCTCAAACGCCGGACGGGCTGAAACCGGGCGGACGGAGCGAAAAACCCACCCCGCGCTCAGAACAGACTCAGCAACGCCTCCGCCGGATCCGCCAGCCCCGTCCCCCCATCCGGCAGCGGAAGTTCGAACCACACCGTCTTGCCGCGTGGCGTCCGCCGCGAGCCCCAGCCGGCGGACAGCAGGCCGACGAGCTGCAGGCCGCGTCCACCCTCGTCCGTGTCCCGCGCCCGACGCCGCCGCGGCTGCACGAGCCCGGCGTCCCAGACCTCGCAGACCAGGGTCCGGTCGAGGAGCAGGCGGAGCCTGATCTCGCCCTCGCCGTAGCGGAGGGCGTTGGTGACGAGTTCGCTGACGAGCAGTTCGGCGGTGTCGACGAGCGGCTCGAGGTCCCAGGCCACCAGCTGCGTGCGCGCGTACTCGCGGGCGCGCCCCACGCTGCGCGGCTCGCGCGGCAGGGTCCAGTCGCCGACGGAGTCCGCCGGCAGCCCCTGTACACGTGCCATGAGCAAGGCGATGTCGTCCTCGCCGTGGTGCGTGTCGAGGGTGTTGAGGACGTGGTCGCAGACGTCCTCAAGGGGACTGGAGGGGTCGGTCAGGGCACCGACGAACGCTTGCAGGCCCTCGTCGAGGGGATGGTCGCGCGATTCGACCAGTCCATCCGTGTAGAGCGCCAAAAGAGCACCCTCGGGAAGTTCGACCTCGACCTCCTCGAAGGGCTCGCCGCCGACACCCAGCGGCATCCCGGGCGGCACGTCGAGCATCAGCGCGGCCTCACCGGGCTCCACCAGGACCGGCGGCAGATGACCCGCGTTGGCGAAGGTGCACCGGCGGGTGACGGAGTCGTAGACCGCGTACACGCAGGTGGCGAGGTAGACCTCGGAAAGGTCGGCTTCGCGGGACTTGCGGGCCGTACGGGTGGCCTGCTGGACCCCGCCGGGGGTGCCCAGGCCGCGGGCGATCTCGTCCAACGCCGAGAGGACTTCGGCGGGTTCGAGGTCGAGCAGCGCCAGGGTGCGTACGGCGGTACGGAGTTCGCCCATCGCGACGGCCGCGCGCAGACCGCGTCCCATGACATCGCCGACGACCAACGCGGTGCGGTGGCCGGGGAGTTCGATGACGTCGAACCAGTCGCCGCCGACCTCGGTGGCCGCGTTGCCGGGCAGGTACCGGCACGCGATGTCCAGGCCGGAGGCCTCGGGGTCACCCGGGGGCAGCAGGGACCGCTGCAGGATCAGCGCGCGCTCGTGCTCACGGCGGTACAGGCGCGCGTTGTCGATACAGACCGCGGCGCGCGCGGCGAGTTCCACCGCGAGCGCCCGGTCCCGTTCCCCGAACGGCTCGCTGCCCTTCGTTCGCGAGAACTGCACCAGGCCCACCACGGTGTCGTGGGCGACCATCGGCACGGCGAGCGTGGACTGGATGAGGCCGCCCTCTTCGGCGGGGATGTGGTTGGGCCGGGCGGTGCGCAGGGCGTCCGCGCAGGGCGAGTTGAAGGGGTAGTGGTGGACGGCGCCGACGGCGACGGGCGCGGGACCACCGGCGAGGGGCGCGTCGGAGACGGCGCTGGCGAAGGCGACGCGGCGCAGTTCGGCGCTGCCGTCGGCCAGCCCGGGCGGGGTCTCGTCGCCGGCCAGGAGTCCCTGGTAGAGGTCGACGGTGGCGAGGTCGCAGAAGCCGGGGACGACGACGTCGAGGAGTTCGCGGGCGGTGGTCTCCAGGTCGAGGGAGTTGCCTATGCGGGCGCCGGCCTCGTTCAGAAGGGCGAGATTGCGCCGCGCGGAGGCCGCTTCCCGGGCTGCGGCACGGCGGGCGGTGATGTCGGTTCCGAGCCAGGCGATGCCGATGGGGCGGCCGCTGCCGCTGTGCACGCGGTAGAGGTTGATGGACCAGTGTCGGCGTTCGTCGGATCCGGGCACGTGGCCCGTGACGTGCATGTCCGTGATGGAGTCGCCGGTTTCGAGGACCCGGCGCAGCGTGGCAGCCACCCGCTCGGCCTCAGCGCGCGGCAGATAGTCGTGGACGCCGCGCCCGCGGTGGTCGGCGGGAGTGCCGCCGAAGGTCGAGGCGAACCGCTGGTTGGCGCGGCGGACCCGCAGGTCCGTGTCGATCAGGAGGAAACCGAACGGAGATTGGCCGAATATCGCCTGCGAGGCGGCGAGGTCGGTCTCGATCCGGCGGAGGGTGCGGACGTCGACGACGATGCATACGGCGGCCCGCTCACCATCCTCCGTAGTGGTAGGCATCACATAGACCTCGGCGAGGCCTTCGGCGCCGTCCTGGTCCGCCTCGGTGGGGGGCATCCGGAAGGGAACCACGCCGGTCCACTCGCGGCCGTCCAGGATCTCCGCCATCTTGCGGTGCCCGAAGTCACGCCGGTCGGGCGCGACGAAGGCGGCGATGGGGTCCATGCCGACGGCGCGCTCCGCGGATATCCCGAAGAGCTGCTCCGCACGCAGACTCCACTGGTCGACCAGCCCGTCGGCACCTATGGAGAACGACGCGACCTTGATGTAGTCGTAGATCGAGCCGGGCGGACTGCTCTGCCACATCGCGTCGCCCGCTCTGTCGCTTCTCCCGTCGCCCATCCCCTCGTCCAAGGCGGATCGGCGCACAACGGAGTCACCCACGGCGGAATCGCCCACGGCGTCAGCCCTCGCGCCGTCCGACGGGTCCTCGGACTCCGTGGCCTTCGCTGGTATCTCGCTCACGCGAACCGTCCCCTCCAGCTCACCGCGTCCGGCACCGGTCACCGGGGGCGGCTGCCCGCAGTATCCAGCACTACGGCGCCGCACAACACGGTGTTCACGATCACAGCACGGTCCCGATGGTTTTTGGACCGGCCGCGACATACTCCCAGTCTTCTAACCAGGTGGCACCCCGTCGAATCAAAGACTCCGGCCAGTTCCAGTGGCCTGAACCATTCGGTCACCCGGCTCCCCGCACCGATCACACTCACCCAGACATCGATCCCCATCACCCGGGCACCGCAAGCTCGAACCAGACCGTCTTGCCGGTGTCCCCGGGACGGGTGCCCCAGCGCCGCGAGGAACTGGCCACGAGCTGGAGTCCGCGGCCGCTTTCGTCGTCGGCATCGGCGGACCGTTCGCGGGGCGGGTCCGGCAGCGGGTCGGAGACCTCCACCCGCAGGGCGTCCACCACCCCGGCGGGCCGCACGAGCCGTACACCGATAGGACCCGTGGCATGCCGGAGGGAGTTCGTCACCAGCTCGCTGACCAGCAGCGCGGTGATATCGGCAAGGGATTCCAACTCCCAGTCGCGCAGCTGGTCCCGGACGACGGCGCGAGCGGTGCGGACGGCACCCGGCTCCGCGGGAAAGCTCCACTCGGCGCAGTCGCCTTCGGTGTCGATCACGCCGATCACTTCCCAGGCCAGGAATACACCCATGTCCGGTTTCGTGGGGTTAATGGGCACATACCCGATATCCTGGACGCTTTACCGCACTCGATGGCGCACTGTGGCGCGAACGGCGTACGAACCGCCGAACAAAGCCCACCGAACGCGCCCGCTCACCACCTGGTCGCCACGGAGACCGGGGGGAGGGTCAGGCGCCTGCGCCCCACCCGAGGAGCGCCGCCTTCACTGCGGGCACATCCTGGTCCAGCCAGGCCACGTCCCAAATCTCATCCGGTGCCAGCCAGCGGAGCTCGTCGTGGTCCTGGAGCGGCTTCGGGTCGTCCGAGCCGGGGAGCAGTCGCGCGGTCCACACCTGGAGGACGTACGGCGGCTTCAGGGGCCACTCCCCCGGGACGCGGCCGGCCGGCTCCGCCGCGACGCCGAGTTCCTCGTGCAGTTCGCGTACCAGAGCCTCTTCGGGGGTCTCTCCCGGTTCGACCTTGCCTCCGGGGAGTTCCCAGCGTCCGGCCAGCTCCGGGGGCGCGCTCCGGCGGGCGGCGAGCAGTCGCCCGCCGCTCAGCAGGGCGGCTCCGACCACCACGATCCGTTCGGTCATGCGCCGGAGCCTACGGGAGCGGCCTGCGCCTCCCGGGCGCCCGCCCCTGCCCGGTCACCTGATCCCGTTCTGCCCGTTCTGCCCGATCCGCTCGACCCAGTACAACTGCTTGTGTCCGCGGTCGTCGAGGCTGTCCGCGATCTTCTGGGCTTCGGCCCTGGTCGCATACCTGCCCACGCGGTAGCGATTGCCGTTGTCGTCCTGCCGTATGACGAGCCAGGGAAGAGTGATCGTGCCGTCGTTCATCGAGCCCCTCCGCTTCCCGCCCCGGGCCCCCGCCGTGCCCCGCCCTCTAACGAAACCGCAATCCGCATATGCCCGAGCCTACGCCTAACCTTCACGCAGCGAATACGGCTTTTCACAAAGAGGTACACAAAGGGGTACGCAACAAGCCAGGATGTGGACTTGAGCCCGGGGGCGCACGCCGTCGAACGCGCCGCCGACCGCTCTCCACGCGCCCCTCAGCAGGGCAAAGGCAGAGCGGGGCGAGGCTGTTGAGAAAGGCCAGATTCCAACCGGGCGCGACTGAGGGCTACTTCACGAACGTGACCACTTCACCATCAGGCGGCTACTTCACCGGCAGGTGATAGGCGATCCGGTACCGGTCCGCCGGTACGACGACGTCCGCCGTCTCGACCGGACGTCCCGACGCGAAGAACGTCCGCTGGATGACGACGACCACGTGCCCGGGAACGCCGCCCAGCGCGAGGAGTTCCTCCGCGAGACCAGGGCGCGCTCCCACCTCCTCGGTGACGTTGTCCACGATCACGTCGATGGCCGCCATGCGCTCGACCACGCCCATACCGCCGAGCGGGCCCTCCTCGGGGAGCATCACCGGCGTACGGCCCGTGACGGCGAGGGGCTCCCAGGACGTGGAGAGCATCATCGCCTCGCCCGCGTCCCGGAAGACGTAGTTCGTACACATCACACGGTCGCCCGGCCGGACGGAGAGCCGCTCGGCGATCGCGACGCTCGCCTCGACCTGCCGGCTGTGGGACTCCCAGGTGCCGCGCGCGGAGACGTCGGCCTGCTCCTGGCGGAACGGGGTCGCACCGCTGTCCGGGCGGTATCCGGTACGGGCGACACTGCGCGGCACCGGACGCTCCCGTACGTACGTGCCCGACCCGGAACGTCCCTCGACCAGGCCCTCGGCCATCAGCACCTTCCGCGCCTCCAGCGCGACCGTGTCCGAGACGCGGTACTCCTCTCGGATCCTGGCCTGCGAGGGGAGGCGGGTGTGCGGTGGCAGCGAGCCGTCGACGATCTTCTTGCGGAGATCACCCGCGACGCGCAGGTACGCCGGCTGCTCACCGAAAGTCACTGGCCGCTCCCATCAGGTTGTACAGACAGCGACAGCCTGGCAACCGTGGGTTGTGCCATGCAAGCAAAGGCCAGAGAATCACTCGATGTGATGACTTGCGCCCCCCAAGGGCTTCACCCAGGCACTTTCTCCCCGCTATAGCGCCCGTCACACCTCCAGGCCGGTGCCATCTCCGCCGTCGTCCACCGAGCCGTCGTCCGTGTCGTACGTCGGCGGGGTGGTGGCGAGGCCCAGAGCCTCGCGCGTGGTGACCGTCCTCTCGGGGTCGGTGAGGTCCAGCCCCTTCGCGTAGTGCACGTAGAACGTGTCCACGTCCTCCGACTCCGCCGCCTTCGCCCACTCCTTCTGCGCCGCCTCCAGGTCCTTCACGAGGGTGGCGACGGGCTCGGCGGCATCCGGGGCGAACGTGTGGTCACGGAGCATGCCCGCCTGCTCGGTCAGCGCGTCCGACACCCTGGCCGCCCACGTCTGGTGGCCCGGCAGATCGTCCTCGACGTACTCCGCCGGAGGCGCCGAGTCCATCGCCGCGTTGAGCACGTGCGCGGCCTCCAGATAGGCGAGTTGGTCCGGGTCGAGCGTCGTGCCGTCCTCGCGCAGCGAGCCGCTCAGGCTCCCCTCCGCGTCGACGTTCCCGAACACGCAGGTGATCTCGCGGTCGCCCATGCGCCAGCTCTGCCGGGTCGGTGTGAAGTAGTACAGGTCGACGTCGTCCGGGACCGCCCAGGTGTCCATCGCGTACGCGTCCTGGAGCGTGTAGCACTTGTCGTCGGCGGTGTCCGTGATCTCGCTGTCGCCGGGGTAATCCCCCTCGCTCATCTCGAAGGTCGCGAACACCTCGCCATTGTGTTCCCCGGCGCACGGCACCTTGTCGACGTCGTACGTCATGCCCTCCAGCGAACCGCCCGGCACGTCGAAGCAATCGCCCTTGACGAGCGAGAAGGCACTCCCGCCCGAGTCGCGTGCCGCGTCCTTGAAGCCGTCCCAGAACTCACCCGCGCCGCCCGTGGTGACCGCCACCAGGGCCAGCACCATGCCGAGCGAGGACAGCACCATGCCCCCGATCGCCATCCCCTTGCCGCGCTCGCCCCGCTTCTTGATCTGCACCAGCGCGACGATCCCGAGGAGCAGCCCGACGGCGGGCAGGAAGCAGAGGACCCCGAGCACGAGCGCGGAGATCGCGAGCCCGTTGACGGGGGTCGGGCGGTTGTGCGGGGTGTAGCCGGAGCCCCAGGGCTGGTACGGCTGCTGGTAGGGGCCCTGGGGGTACTGGCCCTGCGCGTACGGGCCTTGGGGGTACGGCGGCGGGTACGGGCCCGGTGGGGGCCCTTGCGGCGTTCCCTGAGGCGTCCCTGGAGGCGGGTACTGGCCCTCGGGCTGCTGGGGGCCGGGCGGCGGGGATATGGCCACTAGTACCTTGCTCCTAGTCCGAGCGGTGCGGGAGTTGACGTACGGGCTTCATGCGAACTGTCGTACGGCTGGGCGCATCGTAAGCGCGGCAAGGGCGGGGGCGGAATGCGGGTCACCAATGCGACGATTCGGGCGGTCAACGGGCTGACCGCGCGATGGGCGGGGCAGGCTTCGGGCGGCACGGTGTTCTCGGCGGCCGGGGTGTGGCCGCTGCTCGCCTTCCTCGCGGACGGGGCGGGCGGCGCGGCTCGGGCGGAGCTGGCGGAGGCGGTGGGCCTGCCGGCCGGTGAAGCGGCCGGCGCGGGGCGGGAGTTGCTGGGGGCCCTGGGCGGTATGCGGGGTGTGGACGCGGCGCTGGGGCTGTGGACCGGGCGGACGCTGCCGGTGCGGGAGGAGTGGGCGGCGGGGCTGCCCGCAGACACCTTCGGTGTGCTCAGCGGGGACGTCGCGGCGGACAAGGCGGCGCTCGACGCGTGGGCTTCCAAGCGGACGGGCGGGCTGATCGAGCGGATGCCCGTACCGCTGGACGAGGAAACCCTGCTGGTGCTCGCGAGTGCGCTGGCGTTGCGTACGGAGTGGTTGCGGCCCTTCGAGCCCGAGCAGTTGTGGCCCGCTTCGGGTCCCTGGAAGGACCGGCGGCTGGCCGGTCTCTGGAGGACGACCAGCCTGCTGGACCGGATCGGTGTGGCGGACACCCCCGAGGGAGCCGTCACCGAGCTGAAGGTTCTCGGCACCACCGGTGTCGACATCCACCTGCTCCTCGGCGAGGAACGGATGAGCGCGGGCCAGGTGCTCGCGACGGGCGTGGACATCCTCGAACGGCGTCGTCGGGCGATACCCGGTGACCAACTGCCGTACGGGGAGGCGGGTCCGGGGCTGGACGTCCGGCAGGTGCGCCGCCACCGCCCGACCCCGCCCAGCCTGACTGTCACGACCGTCGCCTTCGACTTCTCCGCCGAGCACGATCTGCTGGAGCAGCCCCGGCTGTTCGGGCTGGGCACGGCCACGGACGACTCCCGAGGGCACTTCCCCGGCGTCAGCGCCGAGCCACTGGCGGTGGGCTCTGCGAGGCAGGCGGCTACCACCGCCTTCAACGAGAAGGGCTTCCGCGCGGCAGCCGTGACGGCAATCGCGGGGATCGCCGGCGCGGCGCCCGCCGAACGCCCGGCGCCGCGCTATGTGACGACCGAGATAGACGCGGTCTTCGACCGCCCCTTCGGCTTCCTCGCCCTGCACCGCACCTCACGCCTCGTCCTCGCGGCGGGCTGGGTCACGGACCCGAAGCCATACCGCGAGGACGAGTACGAGTGATCGGTTGCCGCTGATCAAAAGCCCATCAGAAGCTGATCAGAACTGGAGCGCCCAGGAGTCGATCCGCCCCACGTCCTGCGCCGCGTTGTCGCTGACCCGCAGCTTCCACACGCCGTTGGCGACCTCCGAGGAGGCGTTCACGGAGTACGTGGTGTTGATGTTGTCGCTGCTGCCGCCGGTGCTGTACGCCTTCAGCGTGTACGCCGTACCGTCCGGCGCGATCAGTTGCACCTGCAGATCACCGATGTACGTGTGAACGATGCTCACAGGCACGCTCAGTGCCGCGGGTGCGTTTCCGGTGACACCGCTCACGGTGATCGGCGACTCGACGGTGGTGTTGTCGGCGATCGCGTAGTCCCCGGTGTTCTCGAAGCGCGGTCCGGGCGGAGTGACCGTCCCGCCCGCGACGTTGAGCAGCCGGTTCGGCGAACCCGTGCCGGGGTTGGTGACCACACCGGTGGACGAGGCGTTGATGAGCCCCGTCGCCACCTGCGCGGGCGTGGCCGTCGGGTTGGCGCCCAGGAAGACCGCCGCCGCGCCCGCCACGTGCGGGCTCGCCATCGACGTACCGGAGATGGAGCTCGTGGCCGTGTCGCTGGTGTTCCAGGACGAGGTGATCGAGGAGCCCGGCGCGAAGATGTCCAGAACCGCGCCGTAGTTGGAGTAGCTGGCGCGGGCGTCGGTCGACGTGGTCGCGCCGACCGTGATGGCCTCGGTGACACGCGCGGGCGAGTAATTCGACGCGTTCGCGTTGCTGTTGCCCGCCGCGACGGCGTAGGTGACGCCGGAGGCGATGGAATTGCGGACCGCCGTGTCGAGCGCGGTGTCCACACCGCCGCCGAGCGACATGTTGGCGACGGCCGGCTTGACCGCGTTCTGGGTGACCCAGTCGATGCCCGCGACCACGCCCGCGGTCGTCCCGGAGCCGGCGTTGTCGAGGACGCGGACGCCGACGATCTTCGCGTTCTTCGCGACGCCGTACGCGCTTCCGGCGACCGTGCCCGCCACGTGGGTGCCGTGGCCGTTGCCGTCCTGGGCGGTGTTGTCGTTGTCGACGGCGTCGTAGCCGTAGGTGGCGCGGCCGCCGAAGGTGCTGTGGGTGATGCGTACGCCGGTGTCGATGATGTACGCGGTCACGCCGGTCCCGGCCGAATCCGGGTAGGTGTAGCTGCTGTTGAGCGGGAGGGTCTTCTGATCGATGCGGTCCAGGCCCCAGGAGGGCGGGTTGGGCTGCGTCGCGTTGATGTGGAAGGTGCGGTTCTGGACCACGGAGGCGACGGCCGGGTCGGCGGCGAACTGCCTCGCCTCGGCCGCGGTGGCCTCGACCGCGTAGCCGTTGAGCGCCTTCTTGTACGTACGCTCGATCGTGGCGCCGTACTCCTTGGCGAGGGCCCTGCCCTCGGTGGAACCGGCCTTCGCGGCGTCCGCCTTGAGGGTCACGATGTAGCTGTCCGCGACCGCGTTGGCCGCGCCCGCGTACTGGATCTGTCCTGCTCGCTCCGGTGCCGCGTTCGCGGGGAGGGCGGAGACGACTCCGAGGACGAGGGCCGCGCTTGCTATGCCGGCCAGTCTTCGGCGGGTGTGACGCATCACTGCCATCTGAGGGATCCTCCTCAATCGGTGGTGCGCTGGTGGGGGGTGGTACTGAAACCGGTGGTGCACTGGTGGGGGTGTGCAGACGCGAAAGAGACAGGGTCATGCCAATCTGCTGTGCGTTCCCTGTGCGTCAGCCGAAAGATTGAGGCTTCCACAGGAATTGCACAAGAGTCCTGCAGGGACGTAACACAGGCGCCATATGCCGGCCATGACACAACGTCATCAAACGGCGCATCTAACCTGCGCACATGACATCTTTGCCGGACTGTTTCTGCCCGGTGGACGGCACGCGCGTCCCCGCCGGTTCGCTCGCCTGGTGCTGCCCGGCCTGCCGCGGCCCGCTCGACCTGGACTTCGCCCCGACCCCGGCACCCCTCAAGTCCCTTGCCGGACGGGTCAATTCACTCTGGCGCTACACGGAGTGCCTGCCCCTGACGGCCCCCACGGTCAGCCTGGGTGAAGGCCGCACACCGCTGGTCCCGCTCCGCGACGGCATCTCCGCCAAGCTCGACTTCCTGATGCCGACGCTGTCCTTCAAGGACCGCGGCGCCGTACTCCTGGCCGAGCTGGCCCTGCGGCTGGGGGCCCGGCAGGTGCTCGCGGACAGCAGCGGCAACGCGGGGACGGCGATCGCCGCGTACTGCGCACGGGCCGCGCTGCCGTGCACCGTATACGTCCCCGAAGGCACCTCGCCGAAGAAGCTGGAGCAGATCGGGGCACACGGGGCGCGGGTGCGGGTGATCGACGGCGACCGGGAGGCCACCGCGGCGGCCGCCCGGGAGGCGGCGGACGAGGAGGGCGTGTTCTACGCCTCCCACGTCTTCAACCCCTACTTCCTCGCCGGAACCAAGACCTACGTCCACGAACTCTGGGAGGACCTCGGCGGACGCCTCCCCGACGTCATCGTCGTCCCCGTAGGCAACGGCACCCTGCTCCTGGGCGCCGCCCTCGCCGTCGCCGAGCTCCACTCGGCCGGCCTCATCGACCGGCGGCCGGCCCTCTACGCCGTCCAGGCCGCCGCGGTCGCCCCGCTCGCCGAGGCATGGCGCGCGGGCGCCGACGACCTGGTCGGCGTAACCTCTGCGGCCCCCACCTTCGCCGAGGGCATCGCGATCCCGCGTCCGCCGCGGGCCCGCCAGATCCTGCGCGCCGTACGGGACTCCGGCGGCACGTTCCTGACGGTGACCGAGGATCAGATCAGGCACGCTCAGACCGACTTGGCGTCACGGGGGCTGTATGTGGAGTCGACCGGGGTGGCGTGCTGGGCGGCTGTCCGGGAGGGAGTCCTCGGGGAGCGGTCGGCGGTGGTGCCGCTGTGCGGCGCGGGGGTGAAGACGGGACTGGCTGCTTAGGTACGGGCAACCCCGCCGGCCAGGCGCTGCTGCTCCTCCTCCACGATCCGGCGGGCGAGGCCGCTGTCCGAGACGTCGACGGCGTCCGGGGTGTGTTCGGCGGTGTCGCTGCGGCGGGCGTAGGCGTCGAAGAGGCGGGTCTTGTTCTTGAGGATGTCCAGGAGGCGCTGGTCGACGCTGTCGGTGGCGAGGAGGCGGTGGACCTGCACGGGGCGGACCTGGCCCATGCGGTGGGCGCGGGCCACGGCCTGGTGCTCCATGGTCGGCTTGACCTGCGGCTCGCAGAGGATGACCACCGACGCCGCCTGCAGGTTGAGGCCGACGCCGCCGGCCTCGATCTGGCAGAGCAGCACCGCGTGCCCGGGGGCGGCCGTGAAGTCGTCCACCAGGCGCTGTCTGCGCGCGGCGGGAACAGCGCCGGAGATCGGGCCGAACACCCGCTCCCCCAAGGCCTGTTGAACTGTCGCGAGGACATCCTTGAAGTAGGAGAACACGACGACCTTCAGTCCGTTCTCGGCCGCCTCGGCCACCAGCTCCCGCAGCCGTTGCAGCTTCGCCGACTTCTCCGCGCCGGCGTACCCGGCACGGCGCATCGCCATGAAGTTCCCCGCCTCGACGGCCTTCCGGTACGCCGCCCGGTCCGCCGCGCCGAACTCCTCCCACTCGTCGACCTGGAAGAGGGCGGGGAGCTCGGTGAGGACGTCCTGCTGGTTGCGGCGCAGATACGCGGGGGCGACGGACCTGCGGAAGACGTGCGGGCCCGCGGCAGCGCTGCCGTTGTGGATGCTGGGGAGGAGGCCGGGCTGGAGGTAGCGGACGAGGGTGCGGAACTCCTCGACGCGGTTCTCCATGGGCGTACCGGTGAGGAAGAGGACACGATCGCAGTGTCCGGTCCAGGCCGCGACCGCCTTGGAGCGACGGGTCTCGGGGTTCTTCACGTAATGCGCCTCGTCGACGACGAGCATCCCCGGCCTGGCGCTGTCGGTACCCTTGGCACCCTTTGCGCCCTTGCTCCCGCCGGGTTCGGGCAGTCGGTGCAGCACGTCGTACGTGGTGATCGCGACGCCCCCGCGCTCGCGCCACTCCTCGTACGCATCGAGCCGTTCCGAGCCGTGCACCGGCAGGGCGCGCAGGGTGCTGCGCGCGCCGATCTCGCGCGTCCAGTTGATGAGCACGCTGGCCGGGCAGACGACCAGGAAGTGGCTGTGCCCGTCCGCCGCGAGATGGGCGAGCGCCGCGATGGCCTGCACGGTCTTGCCGAGCCCCATCTCGTCGCCGAGGACGACCCGCCGCTGGGCCAGCGCGAAACGGGCGCCGAAGGCCTGATAGCCGCGCAGGGAGACCCGCCGGTGCGTGTCGTCCAGCTCCTGCGCGTGCACCCGCTCGGCGACCTCGGAGGGCAGGAACCCCTCGGAGGCCTCGACGTCCGGACGCTGCCGCGAGACCTCGGCGAGCTGGCTGTAGTACTCCGTGGACCGCAACTCGAAGTCGACCCAGGCCTCGATGTCGGAGGCGGGTTCGCGCAACAGGTCCGCCGACGCCTGCGCCAGCAGCAGTCGTACGTCCTTGGCGGCGCCTCCGGCGGTCAGCTCACGGAGTTCCGCCACCGCGGCGAGCGCGTGCTCGCGCCGCTCCTTCCCGGCGAACGCCATCCGCAGCCGCCCTCCGGCGGGCCGGGCCGCCGGCAGCAGCGTGCCGAGCCGCTCGTCGAGCCGGGTGGCCGCGTCCACGGCCCGGCGCAGTTCCGGACCGGCCTCGACGAGGGTGCGCAACGCGATGACCAGGGCGGTCGTCCGGGGCTCCGGGTGATCGACGTCGATGCGCACGGAGACGGTGTCCTCCACCGCCCGCGCGATCTGCCGGGCCGCGGCAAGCGCCCGGTCGGCGGTCTGCGCGCCCACCCCCGGAACCTGCCGCAGCCCATACCGGCTCGTCCCGTACACCGCCCCCACCGACTCGAACCCGGCCGCTTCGAGCGCGCTGAGCCGCAGCCGCCCCTCGGTGACGTCCTTCAGCCGCGCGACGGGGATGGACTCGAGCTCCTCGCCGACAAGTTCGGCATGTATCGGAGCCAGAGCCGCCCGAACCGCGTCGAGCGCCCGCCGATGGTCGGCGAGCACGGCCCGCGCGGCGTCGTACAACCGCGCGCCAGCCGCGACCAGCTCCCTGGCCCTGCGCCCGACCGGCGGAACCGCACCGTCACTCCCCGCCCCCGGCCTTCCACTCCCCTCGACACCCGCCATGCCGCGCCCCTCTTGTGCCATCCGCCCCGATGCGCGCATCTTTCCACGCAGCACTGACAGCCGGTGGTCCCGCAGGCCCGCCGCGCCCTCGCCGGGCGCCGGGCGCCGGGCGGCCGCCCCGGAAGCCCGCGTGGCTCCGAACGAGTGGACTCGCGGCAGGGCGTACCCGACGGAGGTCGCCGCCTGGGGTCCGGATGGTGACGTGGCCGTCCGAACCCTTGACCTGGAAGAGGTGCCCCGACATGCGACGTACCCCCTCCCGCCGTCTGTTCGCCGCAACGCTGCTCGTGGCGTCGGTGCTGGCCCCGATGGCAGCGATTCCCACCACGGCCGTCCACGCCGCGGGCGTCGACCGGTGCGACAAGCACGAGTGCCGGGCGGACGGTCTCGGTCCCGAGCTGACCGCCCGGCTGGACAAGGCCATCGAGGACGTCCGCCAGGAGGCCGGCATCCCCGGCGTCGTCGTCGGCCTGTGGATGCCGGGCAAAGGCAACTACGTCCGCGCGACCGGAGTCGCCGACACCGCCACCGGCGAGCCGATGACCACCGGTCCGTTCGTGCGGATCGGCAGCGAGACCAAGACCTTCACCGTCACCGCGCTGCTCAAGCTGGTCGACGACCACCGGATCCGGCTGGACGACCCGATCTCCAAGTACATCCACGGCGTGCCGGGCGGCCGCCGGATCACGCTGCGTCAGCTGGCCGAGATGCGCAGCGGACTGTTCCCGTACAGCGCCGACCCGGGCTTCGTGCAGGACCTGTTGAGCGACCCGAGTCGCTCGTTCACCCCGCAGGAGCTGCTCGCGTACGGCTACAAGCACAAGAACACCTTCAAGCCGGGAAAGCAGTTCCAGTACTCCAACAGCAACCTCATCCTCCTCGGCCTGGTGATCGAGAAGGTCAGCGGTCACCGCCTCGTCGACTTCATCGACAGGGAGGTGCTCCACCCGTCCCACCTGCACAACACGCTCTTCCCCGAGGGCGCCGAGTTCCCCGATCCGCACCCGCGCGGCTACACCAACCAGACGCTGAGCGGCAAGGTCGAGGACTCCACGGACTGGAACCCCAGTTGGGCCTGGGCGGCCGGGGCGATGATCTCGGACCTGCACGACCTGCGCCGCTGGGCCAGGATCGTCGCCACCGGCACGCTGCTCAGCCCCGAGACCCAGAAGGAGCGGCTCAAGACGCTGCCGACCGGCTTCCCCGGCACGACCTACGGCCTCGGCATCCTCAACTCCGACGGCTGGATCGGGCACAACGGCTCCATCCCCGGATACGAGACCGTGACCGTCTACCTGCCTTCGAAGAAGGCCACCCTGGTGATCCTCATCAACACCGACATCACCCACGAGGGCGCCGAACCGTCCTCACTCCTCGGCCGGGCGATCACCGAGATCGTCACCCCGGACAACGTCTACGACCGCCCGGTCCCCCCGCGCTAGAGGGCTGACAGGCCCTACGGCTTGGCCCTGACCAGCCCGGCGTCGTACGCCATGATCACGGCCTGGATGCGGTCCCGGGCGCCGATCTTGGCGAGGACTCGGCCGACGTGCTTCTTGACCGTGGACTCGGTGAGGACGAGGTCCTCGGCGATCTCCGTGTTCGTCCAGCCCTGGGCGATGGCGACCAGGACCTCTCGTTCCCGGTCGCTGAGGGTCCGCAGCCGGGGATCGTCCGGGGCGGGCCCGTCGGCCGGTGCGAGGACCTGGTGGGCGTAGGCGTCCAGCAGCCGGCGGGTCAGGCGGGGGGCCACGACGGCGTCGCCGGTGGCGACCGCGCGGATGCCGGCGACGAGCTCCTCGGGGCGGGCGTCCTTGAGCAGGAAGCCACTGGCACCGGCCCGCAAGCCTTCGTAGGCGTACTCGTCGAGGTCGAAGGTGGTCACGATGAGGATGCGGGTGCGGCCGCCGGCGGCGACGATGCGGCGGGTGGCCTCAAGGCCGTCCATGCCGGGCATGCGGATGTCCATGAGGACGACGTCGGGGCGGAGTTCGGCGGCCATGCGGACGGCCTCGGCGCCGTGCTCGGACTCGCCGACCGCGTCCAGGCCCGGGGTCCCCTCGATGAGCATGCGGACGCCCATGCGCTGGAGGGGCTGGTCGTCGGCGATGAGCACGGTGGTCATGGCAGATGTTCTCCTGGCGGTACGTCGAGCGCGACATCCACCGTCCAGCCGTGGCCGGTGTCACCCGGACCCAGGACGACGGTCCCGCCGTACATGGCGGCCCGCTGACGGATGCCGACGAGGCCGTGGCCGGGATTGTCGTCGAGTCCTCCCGCCCTCGCGCGCGGAGCTGCCCCCGGCGGTACGCCCGTGTCGGCGATCCTGATCCGTACCTGTTCCGCCCCGACCGCGATGGTCACCTCGGCGGACGTGCCGGTCCCCGCGTGTTTGAGGGTGTTGGTCAGAGATTCCTGGACGACGCGGTACACGGTGAGCTGCACGCCGCTGCCCAGGGCGTCGAGATCACCCACCGTCCGGTACGTCACGGACATTCCGGCCGCGCGCACCCGTGCGATGAGGGGGTCCAGGTCACGGATCCCGGGCTGCGGGGCGAGCAGGCGTTCGCCCTCCTGCTCCTCGCGCAGCACGCCCAGCACCCGGCGCAGTTCGCTCATGGCCTGGCGGCCGGTGTCGCCGAGTACGCGCAGCGCCTCGGCGGACCGTTCGCTCCGGTTGGCGGCGAGGGTCGCGGCGCCGTCGGCGACGCTGACCATGACCGAGAGGTTGTGGCCGACGATGTCGTGCATCTCCCGGGCGACCCGGGAGCGCTCGGCGGCGGCGGTGAGCCGGACGCGCTGCTCCTGCTCGATCTCCACACGTCTGGCACGGTCCTCCAGAGCCACCAGGTACATCCGCAGGATCCGGACCGCCAGGCCGACGGCGACGGCCGCCGTCGCCGTCGCCAGCAGGAAGAAGCCGCCGACCATGGGGTGATCGGCCCTGCCGGGGACCAGCACGAAGGCGGCAAGGAGCAGTTCGACGGCCGCCAGCGCGACGGCCCAGCCCAGCACCCGCACGGAACCGTAGCGGGCCAGCGTGTACAGGGCGACGAGCCCGGCGATCCCCGTGGGGAGCCACACACCCAGCGACCACTGCGCGACGGACACGAACGCGATCACGAGGAACGTGGTCGTCGGGGCCTTCCGGCGCCACCACAGGGGAACGAGTTGCGCGGCGGCCAGCAGGCACAGGATGCCGGTCGACAGCTGGGGGCCGGGTTCGGTGTCGCCGAAGGGAGACGTCGGGGTTGTGCTGTTGCGGATCAGGATGGGCAGGGAGATGGCCACGATGAACAGCACCAACGCGGTGTCGAGCAGCCACGGGTACCGGCCGCCCAGACCCGGCCGGCGGCTTCGGTCGCCCAGCAGCCGGTCCAGGAGCGGGCGCGCCCACACGGCGTCGAACCCGGAGAGCGACGCCTCCGCCACTCCCCGGCCGGTGTCCGTGGCGGCTGCCGCGTGGTGCGGGCTCATGACGACCATTGTCCCGTACCCGGTCAGGCGTCGGTGCGGACGAGCCGGTAGGCCGCCCCGGCAAGGGCCAATGCCACCCAGCCGGCGAAGACGGCGAGCCCCGCCCCCGGTGAGAGGGAACCGGAGGACTGCTCCAGGGCGTAGACGGCCTGGCCCGCGGTGCTCGGGAAGTACGGGCTGAGCGTGTCGTACAGCGAGTCGGGCAGCAGGCCAGCCAGCCCCGGCAGGATCAGCAGGATGCCCACCAGGGTCGCGATGGCCCCGGCGGAGGAGCGGATCAGCATGCCCAGGGCCACGCCGAAGACGGCGACCAGGGCGAGGTAGACGCCGGCGCCCGCCAGGCTGCGCAGCACACCGTCGTCGCCCAGGGACAGGGCGATGCTCTCGCCGTCCAGGCCCGGTGCTCCGAGGAGGAACGCGGCCAGGACGCCCAGGGTGGCGAGGACCAGGACGACGGGCGCGATCACGGCGACCTTGGACCACAGGACCGGCAGCCGGCGCGGGACGGCGGTGAGCGTGGAGCGGATCATGCCGGTGCTGTACTCGCCCGCGGAGAGCAGCACACCGAGCACGCCGATGGCCAGCGACCCGAAGGTCACGCCGGTCAGGGCCAGGCTCACGGCGTTGGTGCTGCCCGCGTCGGCACCTAGCGGCCCGCCGCCGTCCGCGGCTTCCTGGGGACTGTAGGTGTGGGCGGCGATGGTCCCGAAGAGGAGGAGCAAGAACACGGCGACGCCCAGGGTGATCCAACTGGAGCGCAGTGTCCAGAACTTGGCCCACTCCGAGCGCAGCACGCGTGGGCCGGTCACCTTGCGCACGATGGTGCGGGGCGGGGCCGGGGACAGGTCGGTGACGGTCATCATGCCGCCTTTCGTGCGGTGTCGGCCGGAGCGCTCTGGTACTCGACGGCGTCGCGGGTGAGGTCCATGAACGCCTGTTCCAGGGAGACGGCCTGCGGGGTGAGTTCGTAGAGCGCCACCCCGTGCATGGCCGCGATGGCGCCGATCTCCCGGGCTTCGCGTCCGTGGACCAGGAGCTCGTCGCCGGCGGAGGACGTGATCGTGACGTCGGGGCCGACCAGCAGTGAGCGCAGCCTGGCGGTGTCGGCGGTGGCGACCTTCACGCCTCCGCTGCCGGCGTCCCTGATGAAGTCGTCGACGGTGGTGTCGGCGAGCAGCCGACCGCGTCCGATGATCACCAGATGGTCGGCGATCTGCGCGGTCTCGCTCATCAGATGCGAGGAGAGCATCACGGCGCGGCCCTCGTCGGCCAGCCGGCGCAGGAGGTTGCGCACCCACAGCACGCCCTCGGGGTCGAGACCGTTGACCGGTTCGTCGAGCATGACGATCGCCGGGTCACCGAGCAGGGCCGCGGCGATGCCGAGCCGCTGGCCCATGCCGAGGGAGAAAGCGCCCACGCGCTTGCCGGCCACGCTGGTCAGCCCTGCCAGTTCGATGACCTCGTCCACCCGGCTGCGGGCGATGCCGTGGGTGTATGCGAGCGCCATCAGGTGGTTGAACGCGGTGCGCCCCGGATGGACGGACTTGGCCTCCAGCAGGCTGCCGACCTCGTGCAGGGGCGCCGCGTGCCCGGCGTAGGAGCGGCCGTTCACGGTGACCGAGCCTCCGTTGGGCGCGTCCAGGCCGACGACCATGCGCATGGTCGTGGACTTGCCCGCGCCGTTGGGTCCCAGGAAGCCTGTCACCTCACCGGGCTTCACGGTGAAGCTCAGATTGTCGACGACCGTCTTGTCGCCGTACCGCTTCGTCAGCTGACGTGCCTCGATCATGGGGGTGCCTTTCCCGCGTGGAACTCGGCCGCGGACATGCCGCGGTGTCTGTGTTCGACGCTAGGAGCGGGGCGAACCCGGACCGCGGGTCCCAGGGGGAATCTTCGGCGGGTGGGTGGTACCGCGGTACCAGTCACCCGCCTGTCGGTGGGGCGTTCACAGCATGACCGCTCCCACGGCGACCGCCGCTACTCCGGTGAGAAGGGCCAGGACGCCGAAGACGAGGTCCGTTTTCCGGGAGTGGTGTTCGTCTGCGAGGGCCGGGGTGAAGACGGCCGGGTCGTCGGGAGCGTAGTGGATCGTGACGTCCCGGCCGTGCGCGCCGGCGGGGACCGTCAGCCCGGACGGCCAGTACGCGGTGACGGCCGTGCCCTCGTGGGTGGTGAAGGTGACGACCGGTGTGTGGCTGGTGGTGACATGGCCGTCGTCCGCGTCGACACTGACGTCCTTGAGGACGGCGATGACGCGGCCCGGGACGGGGGCCACGGTGGTCAGCATGTCGATACGGCGACTCGTCTCACGCGCGTTCGCGGGCACGTAGTACGCGCCGGAGACGGTCCAGGGCACGCCGAAGCCGATCAGAGCCCACGGCCAGCCCCAGTCGATCGCGGCGACGGCCACCAGCCCGGCGTAGATCAGGAAGACCGCGCAGTTCGGCCGGACGAGTCCGTACCGGCCTCCCCAGAGGTCGCTGGTGAACCGGTGGGCATGGGGTCTCCCGGGCGGGTAATGGATTCCGATCTCCCGGCCCGTCCATGCCGTGGTGATCGTCTCGCCGTGCTCACCGTCGCTCGTCACGGTGAACTCCTGCCCGGTGGACGGGTCGTGGAAGGAGACGACCACGAATATCCCGTCTTTCCGGGAGCTGCCTTGTCTGGGCTCCCGCACCTGCTCGATACGTCCCACGACCCGGACCGTCCGCTGGGCCCGGGTCACCCCGGCCAACGACCGCCCGTACCCGATCAGCGCCACCGCGCCGAACACCCCGCACCACAGCGCCAGATACCCGTGCCAGCCCATGTGCCCCTCTCCTGTCACTCGCGATTGCCGTACGGCCCCACCCCGTGATCAGCCGGCCGGGGTGCGCCGTACGACCTCGCCCTGTCCGTCCGCCTCCAGTGAGGCCGTGCCCTCGGAGCCGGTCACGCCGACCCTGATGGTGAGGGTGCCGGTGAGGCGGTCGGCGGTGAGCTGCCAGGTCTCCGGGGAGTGGACGCCGAGGGTGGTTCTGGCTTCCCCGACCAGGGCGGGGAAGCGTTCGTAGGGCAGGGAATCGGCGTCGAACTGCGGGACTTGCGTACCGGTGGGGGCGAATACGACCGACAGCAGGCGTTCCTGGACGACGACGGTGAGCGCCTGGCGCGAGTCCTTGCCCTGGGTGAGCGAGTCCATGGCCCGGCGCAGCTCACCCTTGTCGAGGAACGACTGGCCCGGGCCGAGGGAGACCGTGCCGGACGCCGACGTCACGACCGTGGTCGACGATGTGGAGGAGACGGAGGGCTTCGAGGAGGAGGGCGGCTGCACGGTGGTCTCCTGGTCGAACAGGTCGGCGCGGAACAGCAGGATCACGGCGGCCGCGCCGAGCAGCACGCCGAGCAGTACGGCGAAGCCGACCGCACAGCCTCCCGGGGGCGCGCTCACCCTGGCCGACCCGGGCGCCGAGTCGAGGTGTGCCCCGGTCGCCCGGCCCTCCCACTCGGGTGTCGGCCGCTTCACGATCTTCACCTTCCACGGCCGGTCCGGCGGGTACTGGACCACCACGACGCCGCGCGGCCGGTAGTCGGGCAGCTCGACGAGGTTGATGCTCTGCGTGATCTCGACGCGGTACGCCGACGCGTCGTCCGGTGCGACGGTGAGGTCGAACCGCACCGGTACGTCGCTCGATTCGCCCCCGATGGCCTCCAGGCTCTCGATCATCGCGAGAGCCGTGCGGTGTACGACGGCCGCCTCCCGGGCACGCCGAGGTGCACCGGCGAGGAAGTAGAGCAGCCCGTAGACCACGGGGAGGGCCAGGCCCGTGACGATCAGCGGCACGTTCTCGATGACGATGCCGACGACGAAAGCGGCCGGCGCGGTCCCGACCACGCCCCCCGTCAGCAATCCTCGGGCGAGGGCGACGGGAGTACTGCGCGTGGGCGGCGCGCCCGCGGTGATCGTCATACGAGGGATTGTGCCGGGCCGGGATGACGGCCGATAGACCCCCAAGTGACCTTCTGCGAGACCGTATCCGCGCTGTTCACAGACCGGTTCCTCGGGCTCCGCGGCTATCGGGGCTGCCACGCATGTACGAGGTCCTCCGGTCCCCAGTGCGCGGTCAGCGGCAGATCGTCGGCCACCCCCGCAGCGGGAGACCGCGACCAGCGGAGTGTCCGGGGCGGTACCGGGGACGGCGAGCATGTCGCGTACCAAGGCGCCGTACTCGTGACGGCCGAAGGGCTGGGTCTCCAGCCATTTGACCGACCCGACGAAGTGCACCTGGCCGGCCACCGGCTCGCGGATCAGTGGCTCGACCGCTCGACCGCTCCAGGTGGTCCATGACGACGCCGGCGCGCAGTGAGTGAGTACCGGACCGTCTTCCGACCACCTTTCAGCAGGACTGCGGCCACGCCGGATTGTCAGTGCCGGCTGCTTGCATAGCGCCATGAGTACTGTGCACGAGACCGCCGCCCTCCTCCCCGACCCCGTTCAACTCCGCGCCCATCTGCGCGCACTGGCCGTCCTGGACGCCACGATCGGCGACGATCCGCGGTTCTGCTGCTACACCTTCGACGCCGCCTGGGGCCCCGGCACAGAGGCTGCTCTGATGGAGAACGGCTCGGGGGACGACTTCTCCGTCCTTTTCACCCCGGCCGGCGTGCTGATACGCGGTTTCGACCACGAGGCGGAGATGAGTCCGTACGGGACGGACGACGAGCAGGTCTGGCCCGGTGTCATCGACGAAGTGCCCGCCGCACTGCGCCCGCTCCTGGACGAACCCGCCTTCTGCGACGAGGGTATCGACGCCCCTCGCGTCACCGCCTGCCTGTGGCGGGAGACTCACGACACGGCCTGGCGCACCGGCTCGTCCATCGCCTTCCCCGCCGACAGCGAGGACCCGGACGGCTCCGGCTTCCTCTTCCCGCTCCTCGTCGACCGATCCCCCGAGGCCGTCCAGGCCCACTTCGAGGACTACTACGAGCGCCCCGTCCCTCTCGACGCCGTGCGCCACGTCCTCGCCGAGCACCCCCTCACCCCGGCAATCACCGCAGCCCTCAACCCGGCCGTCCTCTCGGACGACGCACTGCTCCGCAGGATCGCCGCGCATCCAGAGGTCGCCTCCTACCTGGCCTGCGACGGCGAGTTCGACCTTGCCCGCACGGACCCGATCGAGTCGATCGCCCTTCCCAACGGCCTCCAGGTGGAGCCCGTCGCCGGCTGCAACGCGGGCGGCACCCACTACTTCTGCAGCCCTGCCGTCCCCAACGGCCCCCGCCCCGTGCTCTACACCGACTCCGAGGGCCAGGCCTCCCTCATCGCCGAGTCGCTCGCCGAGGCCTTGACGCTCGCCATCGTCCTCCCGTCCTGGCACGACGCCCTGGCCGGCTTCCGTCCCCCTGCTCTCAACTCCGACTACCTCGACGACCACCCGGACCACCCCACCGTCCGCGACCGCCTCCTCGCCGCACTGCGGCTCCCCCCGGCCGACGACCGGGAAGTCCTGGACCGCCTGCTCACCACCGCCGCCCGCACCGTCCCCGACGGATACCTCCCGCACGTTCCGGACGAGGAGGACTCCGACTTCCAGCCGATGCTCGAACGCCTGCCGAGTAGCGCGGGGACGACGAAGGGGTCGAGCTCACCGAAGCCCAACCCCTCCTGACCTGCATGCTCGACGAAACTACCCAGCATGCAGGAAGAAACGCCGTTACACGTTGAACCGGAACTCCACCACGTCCCCGTCCTGCATGACGTAGTCCTTGCCCTCCATGCGCGCCTTGCCCTTGGCTCGGGCCTCGGCGACCGAGCCGGTCTCGACGAGGTCGGCGAAGGAGATGACCTCGGCCTTGATGAAGCCCTTCTGGAAGTCGGTGTGGATGACACCGGCGGCCTCGGGGGCAGTGGCGCCCTTCTTGATGGTCCAGGCGCGGGATTCCTTCGGGCCTGCCGTCAGGTAGGTCTGGAGGCCGAGGGTGTCGAAGCCGACGCGGGCCAGGGTCGCCATGCCGGGTTCCTCGACGCCGACCGACTCCAGAAGCTCCATCGCCTCCTCCTCGTCGAGCTCGGCGAGGTCCGCCTCCAGCTTGGCGTTGAGGAAGATCGCCTCGGCGGGGGCCACCAGGGCACGCTGCTCGGCCTTGAAGTCGTCGTCGACCAGCTCGTCCTCGTCGACGTTGAAGACGTAGAGGAAGGGCTTGGTGGTGAGGAGGTGCAGGTCGTGGAGGAGTTCCTCGTTGCCCGAGCCCTGGACGATGCCCTGCGAGAAGAGCGTGTCGCCCTTCTCCAGAATGGCCTGGGCCGCCTCGACCGCCGCGACCTTCGGGCCGATGTCCTTCTTGATGCGCGACTCCCGCTGGAGGCGCGGCAGGACCTTCTCGATGGTCTGGAGGTCCGCGAGGATCAGCTCGGTGTTGATCGTCTCGATGTCGTCCTTGGGCGAGACCTTGCCGTCGACGTGTACGACGTTCTCGTCCTTGAAGGCGCGGATGACCTGGCAGATCGCGTCGGACTCGCGGATGTTCGCGAGGAACTTGTTGCCCAGGCCCTCCCCCTCGGAGGCGCCCTTCACGATGCCGGCGATGTCGACGAAGTCGACGGTGGCGGGAAGGATCTTCTGCGAGCCGAAGATCTCGGCCAGCTTCGCGAGCCGCGCGTCGGGGACGCCGACCACGCCGACGTTCGGCTCGATCGTGGCGAACGGGTAGTTGGCCGCGAGCACGTCGTTCTTGGTCAGGGCGTTGAACATGGTCGACTTGCCGACATTGGGCAGACCGACGATTCCGATCGTGAGCGACACGTTGCGACTTCCCGTACGTGAGGATGGGCGAGGGCCCCCGGAGAGCGCGGGCCGATCCACCAGTCTACGGCGTGCGAGGTCCCGCCCCGGCGACGTATCGAACGCTTGGCCAAGGTCTCCCCTACGGCGTGTCTGAAGGCCTATTCCACACATAAACCGACCTAAGTTGGTCCAGTGGAGCAACACAGGACGCGTCCCCCTCAGTACGGACCGCAGCAGAGAACGTCTCGCGGCACGCCCTTCCCGTCGCAGGCCGGGCGCGGTGCCGCCGACGCTGTGCGGCGGGGTGCGGGGGTCTCCCGGCGGCCCGTTCCGCCGGTCGTCCAGGCGGTGCGGCGGATGCCGAATCCCCGGCTCACCGGGCTGGGCAGCGGGCTGTTCTGCGGTGCGCTGATGTTCGCGCTCGGCTGCCTCGACCAGCTGCTGTTCGGGGCGTCGCTCGTGGTGTACGGGGTGCTGTTCCTGCCGGTCTGCGCGCTGACCGCGGTGTGGGTGCGGCGGGGTGACCTCGTCAGCGCGCCGGTCGTCGTGCCGATCGCCTTCGCCTTCGGGCTGCTGCCCGTCGCCGACGACAGCGGGGGCGGGGTCGGGGGCTGGCTGATGGGGCTGGTCACCACGCTCGCCGTACAGGCGGGGTGGCTGTACGGGGGGACGCTGGTCGCGGGGCTCATCGTGACCGTACGGAAGGTTCGGCTCATGAGCCGGCGGGCCGCTCAGCGCAGGGCTCAGACCCCTGTGCGTCGTCGTCCGACCTGAGGCCCGTAGTGGTTTTTCACCGCTACGCGGCGGTTTCCCACCACACCCGCCCGTCTCGCTCTGCTACAAGGGCCAGCTCGTAAAAGCCCCCCCCGCCCCCTACGACGCCTTCGCCGCCCTCATCGCCGCCCCCACGATCCCCGCGTTGTTCTGCAGCTGCGCCGGGACGATCTCCGCCTTGATGCCCTCGATCAGGGGCAGGAACTTGTCGGCCTTGCGGCTGACGCCTCCGCCGATGATGAGGAGCTCCGGGGAGAAGAGCATCTCGAGGTGGGCGAGGTACTTCGTGACCCGGCGCGCCCAGTGCTCCCAGGTGAGCTCGTGGTCCTCCTTGGCCTTGGTGGACGCGCGCGTCTCCGCGTCGTGGCCGTTCAGCTCCAAGTGGCCCAGCTCCGTGTTCGGCACCAGCTCGCCGTCGATGAAGAGCGCGCTGCCGATGCCCGTGCCGAAGGTGAGGAGGATGACCGTGCCCTGACGGTCGCGGCCCGCGCCGAACTGCATCTCCGCGACGCCCGCCGCGTCCGCGTCGTTCAGCACCGTCACCGGAAGGCCGCCGAGCCGCCCGCTGAGCAGGGCGCGCGCGTCGGTGTCGATCCAGTCCTTGTCGACATTGGCAGCCGTACGGATGGTGGCTTCGCCGGTGACGACACCGGGGAAGGTGATGCCGACGGGGCCCGTCCAGCCGAAGTGTCCGACGACCTCTTTCACGCCGTCGGCCACCGAGTCGGGCGTCGCGGGATGCGGGGTGAGCACCTTGTAGCGCTCTTCCGCCAATTCGCCGCGGTCCAGGTCCACAGGAGCGCCCTTGATCCCGGAACCACCGATGTCCACACCAAAGATCTGCATGGATCCCACGTTACGTCCTGCGACTGACGGTCACTTCTCGGGCGTCGTACGGCTCCGGAACCTTCACGTCCGGAAGCGGTGCGACCGCCCGATCGGTCACTTCTCGCCGGTGCGCTCCGCCACCAGGGCCGCCGCCTCCGCACGCAGATCGCGGCGCAGCTCCTTCGGCAGCGAGAAGGTGATGGACTCGTCGGCCGTCTTCACCGTCTCCACGTCCCCGTAGCCACGCTCGGCCAGCCACTCAAGGACCCCGTCGACCAGCACGTCCGGGACCGAGGCGCCGGAGGTCAGACCGACCGTGGTGACGCCCTCCAGCCAGGCCTCGTCGATCTCGGAGGCGAAGTCCACCAGGTGCGCGGCGGAGGCGCCGGCGTCCAGGGCGACCTCGACCATGCGGATCGAGTTCGAGGAGTTCTTCGAACCCACCACGATCACCAGCTGAGCGTCCTCGGCGAGCTTCTTCACCGCGATCTGGCGGTTCTGCGTGGCGTAGCAGATGTCGTCGCTGGGCGGGGAGACGAGCTGCGGGAACTTGTTCTTGAGCGCGTCGACCGTCTCCATGGTCTCGTCGACCGACAGCGTGGTCTGGGAGAGCCAGACGACCCTGGACGGGTCACGGACCTCGACCTTGGCGACGTCCGAGGGGCCGTCTACCAGCGTGATGTGCTCGGGTGCCTCACCGGAGGTGCCGATGACCTCCTCATGGCCCTCGTGCCCGATCAGGAGGATGTCGTAGTCCTCCTTCGCGAAGCGGACGGCTTCCTTGTGGACCTTGGTGACCAGCGGGCAGGTCGCGTCGATGGTCGCGAGCTTTCCGGCCGCGGCCTCGTCGTGGACGACCGGGGCGACGCCGTGCGCCGAGAACATGACGATGGACCCCTCGGGGACCTCCGCCGTCCGCTCGACGAAAATCGCACCCTTCTTTTCCAGGGTCTGCACGACGTACTTGTTGTGGACGATCTCGTGGCGGACATAGATGGGGGCCCCGTACTGCTCGAGGGCCTTCTCGACGGCGATCACGGCGCGGTCCACACCCGCGCAGTAGCCCCGGGGGGCGGCGAGCAGGACACGGCGGCCAGGCGAAGCAGTCATGCATCCCATCGTAAGGCCGCGCTCGGCAGGTCAAAGATCGCCTCCTTGGGGAGACTGTTGGGGAGCTGGGAGGGGTGGGGCCAGTCGCGACTCTCGGGAGGCATGGATGTCCGACACGCAGACCTCGGCCGGAGCGGCCGGTGACGCCGGTGGTACTGGTGGTTCCGGTGAGGAACGCGGGCTGCGGCGGAGTCTCGGCTTCCGGGACCTGGTCGTCTACGGGCTGCTGTTCATCGCCCCCATGGCCCCCGTCGGCATCTTCGGCACCCTCGACGCCAAGTCGCACGGGGCCGTGGCCCTGGTCTACGTCGTCGCCACCGTCGCGATGGCGTTCACCGCGTTCAGTTACGCCCAGATGGTCCGCGTGGTCCCCCTGGCTGGCTCGGTGTTCGCCTACGCGCGCGTGGGGCTCGGAAAAGAGGCCGGGTTCATCGCCGGGTGGATGGCGATGCTGGACTATCTGCTCATCCCGGCCGTGGCGTACCTCTTCTCCGGGATCGCGATGAACGCACTGGTCCCGGAGGTCTCCCGGTGGGTGTGGACCGCGCTCGCCGTGGTCGTCACGACACTGCTGAACCTGTGGGGGGTACGCGCGGCGGCCCGGGTCGGTTTCCTGGTGCTCGCGATGGAAATCGTGGTCCTTCTTGTCTTCGTCGTGTCGGCGGTCGTCGTCCTCGCGCGCGACGGGGCCGAGCGAGGCTGGCTTTCGCCGCTGTCCGGTGACGGTACGCAGGGAGCGTTCGCGCTGTCGGCGGTCATCGGTGCCGTGTCGGTCGCCGTCCTGTCGTATCTGGGCTTCGACGCGATCGCCTCCTTCGCGGAGGAGGTGACGGGCGGTTCGGAGAAGGTGGCCCGGGCGGTGCTGTTCTGCCTGGCGCTCGCGGGTGTGCTGTTCGTGGCGCAGACCTACCTGGTGGCGCTTCTCGAGCCGACGACGTCCGCGCAGCTCGCCGCCGACCCCGAGAAGCAGGGATCGGCCTTCTACGACGCCGTGGACGCCTCCGTCGGGACCTGGCTGCACGACCTGGTGGCCGTGAGCAAGGCGATCGGAGCGGCGTTCGCGGCGCTCGCCGGGCAGGCCGCGGCGGGCCGTCTCGTGTTCGCGATGGCCCGCGACCGGCGGCTGCCGCGGGTCCTGTCGAGGACCGACTCCGGTGTGCCGAGGCTCGCGCTGCTGTGCGCGGGGGTCATCACGCTGGTCGCCGCGGTCTGGGCGGCCCGGCGCGACGACGGACTCGACCACCTGGTGTCGGTGGTCAACATCGGTGCGCTGACCGCCTTCACGCTGCTGCACGCGAGTGTGGTGGGCTGGTTCGTCGTACGCCGTCGGGGTGGGCCTGTCGTGTGGTGGCGGCACATTCTGGTCCCGGTCGTCGGCGCCGCGATCACCATCGCCGTCATCGTCGAGGCGTCGGCGACGGCCCAGGTGGTGGGCGCGATCTGGCTGGTGGTGGGGCTGGCGGTGCTGGTGGGACAGCGAGGTCGGGGCGGCGAGGGGGCGGGTTAGTCGGCCGGCGTTGGGGCCTGCGGTATGGGTTTTCGCCCCCTCCGCCCCTACCCGTCCCGTTCCTGGGGGCTGCCGCCCCCAGACCCCCGCTTTCGGCCTGGACGGCCTCGTCCTCAAACGCCGGACGGGCTGAAAGATCTCCCCCGGTGAGTGGAGGATCGGGATGGCATCGCCTCACCCTCGAACGCCGGACAGGCCGGATCGTGCAGCCGTGTTGTCCGAGCCTGCGGCTACTCTCGCGGCATGGCTCTCAACACGTCCGCAGAGGCTCCGCTGCCCGTCGGCGAGGTGTCGCGGCTCATCGGCGGGTGGATCGACCGGCTCGGCGCGGTGTGGGTCGAGGGGCAGATCACCCAGTTGTCGCGGCGTCCGGGCGCGGGCGTCGTCTTCCTGACGCTGCGCGACCCGTCGTACGACATCTCCGTGAGCGTGACCTGCTACCGGCAGGTGTTCGACGCGGTGGCCGACGTGGTGACCGAGGGCGCCCGTGTCGTCGTACTCGCGAAGCCCGAGTGGTACGCGCCGCGGGGGCAGTTGTCGCTGCGGGCCACCGAGATAAAGCCGGTGGGCGTGGGTGAACTGCTCGCCCGCCTGGAGCAGTTGAAGAAGTCCCTCGCCGCCGAGGGGCTGTTCGCGCCGGAGCGCAAGAAGGCCCTGCCGTTCCTGCCGCAGCTCATCGGGCTGGTCTGCGGGCGGGCGTCCGCGGCCGAGCGTGACGTGCTGGAGAACGCGCGGCACCGCTGGCCCGCCGTCCGCTTCGACGTCCGTAATGTCGCCGTGCAGGGCGTGCACGCCGTGCCGCAGGTCGTGCAGGCGGTGAAGGACCTGGACGCGATCGAGGACATCGACGTGATCATCGTGGCGCGCGGCGGCGGCAGCGTGGAGGACCTGCTGCCGTTCTCGGACGAGCAGTTGGTACGGGCGGTCGCTGCCTGCCGTACGCCCGTTGTCTCGGCCATCGGACACGAACCCGACACCCCGCTGCTCGACTACGTGGCCGACCTGCGCGCGTCCACGCCGACCGACGCAGCCAAGAAGGTCGTGCCGGACGTCGGCGAGGAGTACGAGCGGGTGCGGCTGCTGCGGGACCGGGCGCGGCGCAGCGTCCATGCCTTCATCGACCGCGAGGAGCGCGGCCTGGCGCACGCACTGGCCCGGCCCTCGATAGAGGATCCGCACCGGATGGTCGACGAGCGGGCGGACCATGTCGCCGCGCTCCTGGACCGCGGCCGGCGCACGCTCGGCCACCTCCTGGACCGCGCCGACTCGGAGCTGTCGCACACCCGCGCGCGCGTGGTGGCCCTCTCCCCCGCCGCGACGCTCCAGCGGGGTTACGCGGTGCTGCAGAAGGCCGATGGCCATGTGGTGCGTGATCCGGCCGAGGTGACGGCGGACGAGCCGCTTCGGGCGCGGGTCGCCGAGGGTGAATTCTCCGTACGAGTCGATGCATAGGGTGGGCGCATGACCAGCAAGGTGGACGAGGCGCTCGGGTACGAGCAGGCGCGGGACGAGCTGATCGAGGTCGTACGCCGGCTGGAGGCGGGCGGTACGACCTTGGAGGAGTCCCTCGCGCTCTGGGAGCGGGGCGAGGAGCTGGCGAAGGTGTGCCGGCGCTGGCTGGAGGGGGCGCGGGCGCGGCTGGACGCGGCGCTGGCCGAGGAAGAGGGAGAAGGGGCCGAGGGCGGCGACGGGGACGGCGCGGAGTCCCGGTAGCCCGTATCCCTGTAGCCCGTATCCCTGGAAAACAACACCGGCAGATGTGAAGCGGATCACGATGCCCCGCTTTTGGTTGAACCTTAAACTTCATCGACGTACTGTCGTCATTGCCAGCCGATCCCCCCGGATCCGACGCACACCCTCGAGAAGGTTCAACCATGTCTCTCGTTCTTGACTCCGCCGCCCAGGACCTGCTGTTCCGCGAGGCCCGCACCGCGAACACCTTCACCGACGAGCCGGTGACCGAGGAGCAGGTGCAGGCGATCTACGACCTGGTCAAGTTCGGTCCGACCGCCATGAACCAGTCGCCGCTGCGGATCACCCTGGTCCGCTCCGCCGAGGCCCGCGAGCGCCTCGTCTCGCACATGGCCGAGGGCAACCAGCCGAAGACGGCCGCCGCCCCGCTGGTCGCGATCCTCTCCGCCGACAACGAGTTCCACGAGGAGCTTCCGCAGCTCTTCCCGCACTTCCCCGGCGCCAAGGGCCTCTTCGACGGCTCGCGCGACGCCCGTGAGCAGTCGGCCACCCTGAACGCCGCCCTCCAGTCCGCGTACTTCATCATCGGTGTCCGCGCCGCCGGCCTGGCCGCGGGCCCGATGGGCGGCTTCGACGCCGCCGGTGTCCAGAAGGAGTTCCTGGACGACGACCACACCCCGCTGATGATCGTCAACATCGGTCGGCCGGGCGAGGACGCGTGGTTCCCGCGCTCCCCGCGTCTGGACAGCGAGCAGGTCATCACGACCGTCTGATGCAGGTGTAGGAACGAGAAGGGCCCCCGGTGCGGTCACCGGGGGCCCTTCTCTCACGTACGCACACGCGGGGGGGCTTACGTCGTCTTCAGGGCCTGCGCCATCTTCGTCAGCTGTCCGAACGACGCCGTCCCGGTCACGACCGTCGTGGAGCCCTCGCCCTTGAGTACGAGGGCGTCGTACTTCTCGCCCTCGTACCGCTGCCACGTCTGGTCCCCGATGCGCTGGGTGGCCTTCGTCTCCTCGGCGCCCTGGCTGGCCGTGTCGATGAACGCGGCCGGCTTCTCGGTGGACTGCTCGACCGCCACGTACTGGCCGTCGGGGTCGTGGAAGCCCAGGTGCCAGGCGTCGAACTCCGCGCCGTCGTAACGCACCGACGTCGCCTTCCACTCCGTGGGCAGCCCCTCGGGCGCCGCCACGGGATAGCTCGCCGCGCGGCGAGCCGTGAGCAGCTCGACGCGGTAGTCGACGCGCTTGAGCTCGGGTTCGGAATCGTCGTGCGGGATGAAGACGTAGATGACGCCTGCCACGAGCGCGATGACGCCCAGGGAGAGAACCATGTCCCGGACCGACTGCTTGCCTTTCGTACCTGCCACGTCCCTATCGTCGCAGGTGCCCTGGCCTGCTCATCCGTGGGGTCCCCTGCTCATTTTGTCGGCCTGACGATAGAGTCGGGGCCATACCCTCATCCGGCCGTCGTCGTATCAGAAAGGTGCGTCTCGATGACCGAGCATCATCTGCCGTCCGAACTCGAGGTCCCCGCCGAGGCCCCCGACCGAAATCTCGCCCTGGAACTCGTCCGGGTCACCGAAGCAGCCGCGATGGCCGCCGGCCGCTGGGTCGGCCGCGGCGACAAGCTCGGCGCCGACGGCGCCGCCGTCCGGGCCATGCGGACCCTCGTCTCCACCGTCTCGATGAACGGCGTCGTCGTCATCGGTGAGGGCGAGAAGGACGAGGCCCCGATGCTCTTCAACGGGGAGCGCGTCGGTGACGGGACCGGCGCCGAGGTCGACATCGCCGTCGACCCGATCGACGGGACCACGCTCACCGCGAAGGGCATGACCAACGCGATCGCCGTGCTCGCCGCCGCCGACCGGGGCACCATGTTCGACCCGTCCGCGGTCTTCTACATGGACAAGCTGGTCACCGGCCCGGAGGCCGCCGACTTCGTCGACATCAACGCGCCCGTGTCGGTGAACATCCGCCGGGTCGCCAAGGCCAAGAAGTCCTCCCCCGAGGACGTCACCGTCGTCATCCTCGACCGGCCCCGCCATGACGGGATCATCAAGGAGATCCGCGAGACCGGCGCCCGGATCAAGCTGATCTCCGACGGCGATGTCGCGGGCTCGATCCTGGCCCTGCGCGAGGGCACCGGCATCGACCTGCTCCTCGGCATCGGCGGCACGCCCGAGGGCATCATCTCGGCCTGCGCCGTGAAGTGCCTGGGCGGCACCATCCAGGGCAAGTTGTGGCCCAAGGACGACGAGGAGAAGCAGCGCGCGCTGGACGCGGGCCACGACCTCGACCGTGTCCTGTACACGGACGACCTGGTCTCCGGCGAGAACGTCTTCTTCGTCGCCACCGGCATCACCGACGGCGAGCTGCTGCGCGGGGTTCGCTACCGCGCCGAGACCGCCACGACCGAGTCGATCGTCATGCGGTCCAAGTCCGGGACGGTTCGGCAGATCACGTCGGAGCACCGGCTGAGCAAGCTGCGGGCGTACAGCGCGATCGACTTCGACCGAGCGAAGTAGCTCCGCTGGTTTCGCCGGGTCACTGCGGGACTTGGTCCCTGCGGATCCTGGGTCTGTGTGGACGCCGGGTCACTGCGGGTTGTTCGTACCTGCGGGTCCGCTGTGGCTGGTCGCGCCCACGCGGCGGAGCCGCATGATGTAACAACCCCGCGCCCCTGAAGGGGCGCGCACGCTGAAGGGGCGCCCCCCGTGCGGGGAGGGCGCCCCTTCGACGTGTGCCGGTCAGCCGGCCGCCGCTATCGACCCCGTCGGGCGTGTGGCCTTCTGGAGTTCGAGGTCGCGGCGGCGGCGGCGGGCGAGGACCACTCGGCGTTCGGCGGCGGTGAGGCCGCCCCAGACGCCGTACGGCTCGGGTTGCAGGAGTGCGTGTTCGCGGCACTCGACCATCACCGGGCAGCGCGCGCAGACCCGCTTCGCCGCCTCCTCACGGGAGAGGCGGGCGGCGGTGGGTTCCTTGGAGGGTGCGAAGAACAGGCCTGCCTCGTCCCGTCGGCACACGGCCTCCGTGTGCCACGGGGCTTCCTGATCCCTGTCCCGCACTGGAGCCCGCTGGGCCGGAACGGCAGCTACCTGCAGGGACTGATGCGGCGGTTGCAGCACGGTCTACTCCTGACGACGGCTTCGCGGGCGTGCTGAGCGCCGCGGGAAGTCCACAGCGCCCTCCAAGAGGCGATGCAGCAAGGCCTACCCGCTGTGCGCGCGCCTATGCACTGTGTTCCGAACCCGGGAATTCTCGTCGCCGAGGGACCTCGAACCGCGCTCACGGGGCTGGACCAATTCGCCGCGGGAGCCGTCGAATTCACATGTGTCAACGGTCCAGGTGCTTGCGCAAACCCTTGTCCAGCTTGTCCGACACCCGGTCCGTCACGCGTTCGAGGATGTCCGCGATCAGCTTGCCCCGCTTGGGCTTCGCCTCCACATTGCCCAGTACGGCCAGGCCGTCCACATAGATCACGGGGGCGTCGGGATCACCCGAATCCAGCGTGTCCACCTCGAAGTTGCCGAGCACACCGGCGCCGCTGCCGCGCAGCGACACATTCTCCGGGACACGGATCTCCACGTTGCCGAAGACCGAGACCGCCCTGACCACGACCTGCTGGTACTCGAAGATCGCCTCGGTGAGGTCTATCTCGATGCTGCCGAAGACCGAGTACGCGTGGATGCGGCGGCCCGCGCGCCAGCGGCCCTTGCGGACGGCGGCGCTGAAGACCGCCACCACGTGGTGATCGGGCTCCAGCGGGATGGCGCCCGCGGTGGGACGGTTGGGAGCGATCGTGTACGCGGGGGTCGCGCGGGGCCCGTGGGCGGCGGGCAGGTCCCGGACGAACTGGTCGAGCTCGCCCACGGTCTTGGTGGCCAGCACCCCTTCCACGCGCTCGGAGTGCTCCTCGGCGGTGAGGCGCCCCTCGGCGAGGGCATCGCGCAGGATGTCGGTGATCCGGTCACGGTCGGCGTCGGAGGCGCGGAGCTCGGTCGGCTCCGCCGACATGGGCGCGGTCGCGTTGGAGCGCTTCTGAAGGTCCACGGCAGCATCATAGCCAAACGCGATAGATCGCGACTAGCCCGCGTTCCGGTCTTCAGCTCACCGCCGTCGTGAGAGTGACGGAGTTGTTGGCCTGATTCGGGTCGGGTGTACCGCTCGCGACTGCCGCCGTATTGCTGATCATGGTTCCGGTCGTGGCCTTGACCGTGATCCTGATGGTGACGGTCGCCTGGGCGTTGACGCCGATGCTGCCCAGCGCGCAGGTCACGGTGTCGGAGGATGCGACGGGAGGAACCATGCCGCAGCTTCCCCTGCTGGGCGTGGCGCTGACGAACCGGCCCTCACCGGGCAGGCTGTTGTCGAGCACCACGTTGTCAGCGGCTGTCGGCCCGTCGTTGCGGACCGTGATCGTGTAGGTCAGATCCTCGTTGTTCGCGACGGGTGCGTCCGAGGTGATCGTGACCCGCAGATCGGCGCGGGGCCGGACGATGGCCAGGCTGTGGAAGTACCCCGCAGCGACGGCGCCGACCCCGTCCAGCAGGCGGCTGCACGGCGCGGTCTGCCCGGGGGCGCACACACGGACCGGCGTGCTGCGGTTCGTCTGCGTCCCATCTCCGAGCCTGCCGCCGTTGGCGCCCCAGGCCCGGGCGGTGCCGTCGGCCTGCCGGGTCACGCTGAAGCGGAAGCCGACGTCGGCGGCGGTCGCTCCGCCGAGGAACGTGGTGCATCCCGCACTCGTTCCCGACGCGCAGACCCGCACGGGCGTGTGCTTGTCAGTGGTCGTACCGTCGCCGAGCTGACCGGAGTCGTTGTGGCCCCACGCACGGACGCCGCCGTCGGACAGCACCGCCAGGCTGTGGTCCTCGCCCCCGGCGACAGAGGCCACACCCGTGAGGTAGGTGGTGCAGCCCGCGGTCGTTCCCACCGCGCAGACCCGCACGGGCGTGGTCCGCTCGGTGGTGGTGCCGTCGCCCAGATAGCCGTAGAAGTTGTCGCCCCAGGCACGGACGGTGCCGTCGGTCATCGCCGCCAGGCTCCAGAAGAGGCCGGCGCCCAGGCTCCGCACTCCGCTGGTCAGCACCGTGGGGACCGGTACGAGCCGCCGCTGGGTAGTGCCGTCACCGAGCTGGCCGTGGACGTTGCCTCCCCAGGCGCGTACACCGCCCCCGGCGTCCAGTGCGAGGCTGTGCGTATGTCCCGCGGCGATGGCGGTCACACCGGTGAGGAAGCCGGTGCACCCTGCCCCGGTGTTTTCGGCGCAGACCTGGACGGGAACGCCGCTGCTGGTGGTGGTGCCGTTGCCGAGCTCGCCGTCGGGGTTGTAGCCCCAGGACCAGACCGTGCCGTCCGAGCGCAGCGCGAGGGTGTGGTTGCTGCCTGCGGCGATGGCGGTCACATCCGCGAGGGACGCGACCCGGACAGGTGCGCTCCGCGAGGTGAAGGTGCCGTCGCCCAGCTGGCCGGAGGTGTTCTCGCCCCAGGCCCAGACGGTGCCGTCCGAGCGGAGGGCCACGCTGAAGGACTGCCCGCCCTCGACGGCGACCACGTCGCCCAGAGGCTTCGGGCACGGGGCGCTGCCGCACACCGCCCCCGGGGTGGTGCCGTAGGTCAAGTTGGTGCCGGTGCCCAGCTGACCCCCGCCGTTGGATCCCCAGGCCATCGCGTTTCCGGGCTCGGCCGCACTGCCCGCCGCGGCCTCCCCAGGGGCCACCCCCGCCCACAGAAGTACCGTCAGTCCCGCGACGACGGCCCGCCCCAGGGTGGACCAGCCACGCACAGCACATCCCATTGATCGTCCTCTCGTGTGCATCAGCTCACCGGCGTCCGGAGGGTCGCGGTGTTGTTGACCTGTTTGGGGTCGGGCGTGCTGCTGCTCACCGCCGCGGTTTTGGTGATCATGGTCCCGGCCGGGGCGGTGACCGTGACCCTGATGCTCGCGGTGGCCTGCACGTTGAGGCCGACCCGGCCGAGCGCACAGGTCACTGTGCCGGAGGTCCCGGCGGGCGGGCCTGTGCAACTGCCCCTGCTCGGCGTGGCGCTGACGAACCCGCTCTGGGCGGGCAGTGTGCTGGTGATCGTCACGTTGTCCGCGGCGGTCGGCCCGTCATTGCGGACCGTGATGGTGTAGGTCAGGTCCTCACCGCTCGCCACGGGTTCGTCCGCGCTGATCGCGATCCGTACGTCGGCGCGCGGCAGAGCGATCGCCAGGCCGAAGTCAGAGCCCGCCGCGACGGCGCCCGCTCCCTCCAGCAGGCGGCCGCACGGCGCGGTCTGCCCGCTCGCGCAGACCCTGACCGGGGTGGTCCTGGTCGTCGTGGTGCCGTCGCCGAGCTGACCGGAGACATTCATGCCCCAGGCGCGGGCGGTGCCGTCGGTCTGCCGGGTCAGGCTGAAGAAGGCGCCCGCAGCGACCTGGTTCACGCCGCCGAGGTACGTGGTGCATCCCGCGGTCGTTCCCGACCCGCAGACCCGCACGGGCGTGGGCCTGTCCGTGGTGGTGCCGTCGCCCAGCTGACCGGAGCCGTTGTCCCCCCAGCTGCGCACACCGCCATCGGTCAGGACCGCCAGGGTGTGGGCCCCACCGGCCTCGACGCTGTTCACCCCGCCGAGGAAGGAGGTGCAGCCCGCACTCGTGCCCACGGCGCACACCTGGACCGGCCAGGTGGTGTCGGTGGTGGTGCCGTCGCCCAGTTGGCCGTTGCCGTTGCGTCCCCAGCCGTAGACCGCGCCGCCGTCCTGGCGTACGGCCACGCTGTGATCGGATCCCGCCGCGATGGCCTTCACGGAGCTGGGCACACCCGTCGCGAGCGCGGGGAAGGGGCTCGACTCGGTCGTGCCGTTGCCCAGCTGCCCGAAGGTGTTGCTTCCCCAGGCGCCCACGTAACCCCCCGCGTGCAGTGCGAGGCTGTGCTCGGCGCCCGCGGCGATGGCGGTCACATTGGCCAGGACGGGGTCGAAGCATCCGGCCTCAGGCGCAACGAGACAGGTCACCTGAACGGGTGAGTGTCGGTCCGTGGTGCTGTTGTCGCCCAGCTGCCCGGCGTTGTTGCGGCCCCACGCCCATACGGTGCCGTCCCGCCGGAGCGCGAGGGTGTGGTTGTCGCCCCCGGCGATGGCGGTCACATCCGTGAGGGATCCCACCTGGACGGGCGTGGTCCGCGGGTCGCTGGTGCCGTCGCCCAGCTGACCGTACTGGTTGGATCCCCAGGTCCAGACCGTGCCGTCGTCGCGCAGGGCCACGCCGTGGCCGGATCCGGCCTCGACGGCGACCACACTGTCCAGGGGGCCGGCACAGGAGGCGCCGCCGCAGACGGTGACCGGGGTGGTGCTCACCCCGGAACCGACGTCGCGGCCGAGCCGGCCCGAGTCGTCGTTCCCCCAGGCGACCGCGGTGCCGGGTTCGGGTGCCCGTCCGGCCGCGTGGGCGTCGCCCTGCCATGCCCCCGAGGAGAGCCCCGCGCACAGCACTGCTGCCAGACCCATCGTTGCGACCCGTCTCGCTACGGACCGGCCGTGGAACCCGAACCTCATGTGATCGTCCTCTCATGCGCGAGCGCAGGGCGCGTACGCACAATCTGGACGAACTACAGGCAGTAACAGCACCGACACGCCTTGCTGGCATCACTTGGCCGAGGTGGACATCACCCGCCTGGAACTGAGCCTTACCTCACAGACTCGGCCCGCGAGGCGCGCTCTACGCTTGAGGACGCTCCGCCAATGGAGGCGGCGCCGCCGCCTGTCGAGTGAGGAATGGCCGAAATGCCAGAGTTTGCGTACTCCGATCTGCTCCCCCTGGGAGAGGACACCACGCCCTACCGCCTGGTGACCTCCGAAGGTGTCTCTACCTTCGAGGCCGGCGGCCGTACGTTCCTCCAGGTCGAGCCGGAGGCGCTGCGCAAGCTCGCCGAAGAGGCCATCCACGACATCCAGCACTATCTGCGGCCCGCTCACCTGGCGCAGCTGCGGCGGATCATCGACGACCCCGAGGCCTCCTCCAACGACAAGTTCGTGGCCCTCGACCTCCTGAAGAACGCGAACATCGCGGCCGCGGGTGTCCTCCCCATGTGCCAGGACACCGGCACGGCGATCGTCATGGGCAAGCGCGGGCAGAACGTGCTCACGGAGGGCTCCGACGAGTCGGCCCTCTCGCGCGGCATCTACGACGCGTACCTGAACCTGAACCTGCGCTACTCGCAGATGGCTCCGCTCACCATGTGGGAGGAGAAGAACACGGGCTCCAACCTCCCGGCCCAGATCGAGCTGTACGCGACGGACGGCGGCGCGTACAAGTTCCTGTTCATGGCCAAGGGCGGCGGCTCGGCGAACAAGTCGTTCCTCTACCAGGAGACGAAGGCCGTTCTGAACGAGGCCTCCATGATGAAGTTCCTGGAGGAGAAGATCCGCTCGCTGGGTACGGCCGCCTGCCCGCCGTACCACCTGGCGATCGTGGTCGGCGGTACGAGCGCGGAGTACGCCCTGAAGACCGCGAAGTACGCGTCCGCGCACTACCTGGACGAGATTCCGGCCGAGGGTTCCGAGCTCGGGCACGGCTTCCGGGACAAGGACCTGGAGGAGAAGGTCTTCGAGCTGACGCAGCGGATCGGGATCGGGGCGCAGTTCGGGGGCAAGTACTTCTGCCACGACGTGCGCGTGGTCCGCCTCCCCCGGCACGGCGCGTCCTGCCCCGTCGCCATCGCCGTGTCCTGCTCGGCCGACCGGCAGGCCGTCGCGAAGATCACCGCCGAGGGCGTCTTCCTGGAGCAGCTGGAGACGGACCCGGCGCGCTTCCTCCCCGAGACGACCGACGAGCACCTCGAGTCCGACGGTGACGTCGTCAAGATCGACCTCAACCAGCCGATGGACGACATCCTCGCCGAGCTGACGAAGTACCCGGTGAAGACCCGGCTCTCCCTCTCCGGCCCGCTCGTCGTGGCGCGCGACATCGCGCACGCCAAGATCAAGGAGCGGCTGGACGCGGGCGAGGAGATGCCGCAGTACCTGAAGGACCACCCGGTGTACTACGCGGGCCCGGCGAAGACCCCCGAGGGCTACGCGTCCGGTTCCTTCGGCCCGACGACGGCCGGGCGCATGGACTCCTACGTGGAGCAGTTCCAGGCGGCGGGCGGTTCCAAGGTGATGCTCGCCAAGGGCAACCGCTCCGCGCAGGTCACCAACGCGTGTGACGCGCACGGCGGTTTCTACCTCGGATCGATCGGCGGTCCGGCGGCCCGGCTCGCCCAGGACTGCATCAAGAAGGTCGAGGTCGTCGAGTACGAGGAGCTCGGCATGGAGGCCGTCTGGAAGATCGAGGTCGAGGACTTCCCGGCGTTCGTCGTGGTCGACGACAAGGGGAACGACTTCTTCCAGGACCCGGCGCCCGCGCCGACGTTCACGTCGATTCCGGTGCGGGGGCCGGGTCTGGTGTGATCCTGTGACGGTGCCCGCCCCTGATTGACGCAGGGGCGGGCACTCTCATACGAGGTCAGGGCTGATCAGCCGGCGCAGATGGTGAAGCTGACCGTGTCGCCGTTGTGGACGATCGTCGGGGCGTGCGGGGACACACCGATCACCGAGCCCGGCTTGCAGCCCTTGACGGCCTTCTTGCTGACGGTGCCGAGCTTCGTCTGGGTCTTCTCGAGGTACGACTTGGCCCCCTCCAGGGACCAGCCGGCGAAGTCGATCGGGATGGTCGGGTCGTCGCCGTAGAGCATGGTGGTGGCGTCACTGCCGGCGGTCGTGGTGCTCGCCGCCGGGGTCGGGCTGTCGCCGCCCGCGACCGAGGTGGCCAGGGCGGTCCCGCCGCCCGCCGCGATGAGGGCGGCGGCGACGGCGGCGATGCCGACGGTCCGCCTGCGCCGGGTGCGGCGCAGGATCTGGGGCGCGTCGAAGTCGGGCGCGTCGGCGGAGTCCGCGTAGCTGTTCATGGCGTTCATCAGTTCCTCTTCGAATGGTGATGCGAACGGTGAGCAGCCGGAAGGCCGTGCGTCGCCGTACGAGGTCATCGGATTCCTTCCGTGTGCTGTCGGGGTGCTGGGGCGGAGAGTGCGGGGAACTGGCTTCTGAGCTTCTCGATCCCCCGGGCGAGCTGCGAGCGCACCGTGCTCGGCGAGATGTCCAGGTCGGCCGCGATCTCGGTGTCGGAGAGGTCGTGGAAGTACCGCAGCACCACGACCGTCCGCATCCGCATGGGCAGTTGCTGCAGCGCGCGCACCAACTGGTCCCTGCTGTCGACCTGTCCGTACTCGTCGCCCGGGGCGGCCCGGTCGGGGCCGTCCGGCTGCGGAACCGTTCGCCGGAAGCGGCGCCAGCGGTCGTTGGCCAGGTTCACCATGATCCGCCGCACATAGGCGTCCGGGGCGTCCTTGGCGGAGACCGTGCGCCACTTGCGGCAGGCCCGCTCCAGGGTTTCCTGGACCAGGTCCTCGGCCGCGTCGCGGTTGCCCGTCAGGACGAGTGCGCCCCGGAACAGCGCGGCCGACCGGGCGGCGACGAAGCCGTCGAAGTCCGTCTCCACACGTTTCCCCCTTCCTGTCACCCCTCCTCGACGCGAACACCCCTCCGTCTGCTGCACGGCCGACATGAGACCTGGGTCACACGAGAGCGGCACCCGGGTGGCCGAGCGCCCGGAACATCCCCACCGTCCCGATCGCTATACGGGCATGAGCGAATACCGCATCGAGCACGACTCCATGGGCGAGGTACGCGTCCCGGCCGACGCCAAGTGGCGGGCCCAGACGCAGCGCGCCGTGGAGAACTTCCCGATCTCCGGGCAGCGCATCGAACGGGCCCACATCGAGGCGCTCGCCCGGATCAAGGGCGCCGCGGCCAGGGTGAACGCGCGTCTCGGTGTGCTCGACAAGGACATCGCCGAGGCGATCGGGGAGGCGGCGGGCGAGGTCGCCGACGGGCGGTGGGACGAGCACTTCCCCGTCGACGTGTTCCAGACCGGGTCCGGGACCTCGTCCAACATGAACGCCAACGAGGTCATCGCCACCCTCGCGACCGAGCGGCTGGGCCGGGACGTGCACCCCAACGACCACGTCAACGCCTCCCAGTCCTCCAACGACGTCTTCCCCTCCTCCATCCACATCGCGGCCACCGCCGCCGTCACCCGCGACCTGATCCCCGCTCTGGAGCATCTGACGGCGGCCCTGGAGCGCAAGTCCGAGGAGTTCGCCGACGTCGTGAAGTCGGGGCGGACGCACCTCATGGACGCCACGCCCGTCACCCTGGGCCAGGAGTTCGGCGGGTACGCCGCCCAGGTGCGGTACGGCGTCGAGCGGCTGAACGCCTCCCTCCCCCGGCTCGCCGAGCTGCCGCTGGGCGGTACGGCCGTCGGCACCGGCATCAACACGCCCCCCGGCTTCTCCGCCGCCGTCATCGAGGAGGTCGCCCGCACCACCGGGCTGCCGCTGACCGAGGCGCGCGACCACTTCGAGGCGCAGGGCGCGCGGGACGGGATCGTCGAGACCAGCGGGCAGCTGCGGACCATCGCCGTGGGCCTCACGAAGATCGCCAACGACCTGCGCTGGATGGCCTCGGGACCGCGCACCGGCCTCGCCGAGATCAGCCTCCCCGACCTCCAGCCCGGCTCCTCGATCATGCCCGGCAAGGTCAACCCGGTGATCCCGGAGGCCGTGCTGATGGTCGCCGCGCAGGTCGTCGGGAACGACGCGACCGTGGCGACGGCGGGCGCGGCTGGCAACTTCGAGCTCAACGTCATGCTCCCGGTGATCGCCAAGAACGTACTGGAGTCGATCCGGCTGCTCGCCAACGTCTCCCGGCTGCTCGCCGACCGGACCGTCGACGGGATCGTCGCGCACCGCGAACGGGCCCGGGAGTACGCCGAGTCGTCACCGTCCGTCGTCACGCCGCTGAACAAGTACATCGGGTACGAGGAGGCCGCCAAGGTAGCCAAGAAGGCACTCGCGGAGCGGAAGACGATTCGCCAGGTCGTCCTGGAGTCGGGGTACGTGGAGCGGGGCGATCTGACGGTCGAGCAGTTGGACGAGGCGCTGGATGTCCTGCGGATGACGCGTCCGTAACGGCGCAGGCCCTCCGAAAAACGCCTGATGACACCTCCGTTACGTCATGTGCCGGTTGGGGAGAACCGTGACGCGCGCCGCAGCGTCGTATGCCCTGGGCACCTAATATCTGGTCATGACAGACGGTGGAGCGGTGAGAGAAGTGGAAGCGGGCGGTTCGACGGCGCACTGGGCCCCCGGGAGTCAGGTCCTGTGGCGGTACCGGGAGAACGCCGGCGCGCGCTTCCACATCTGCCGCCCGGTGACCGTCGTACAGGACGACGACGAGCTTCTTGCTGTGTGGATGGCCCCCGGTACGGAGTGCGTGAGGCCGGTGCTCGCCGACGGCACGCCCCTGCACGGAGAACCGCTCGAGTCCCGCTACACGAAGCCGCGTACCGTGCGGCTGGACCGCTGGTTCGGCACGGGGGTGCTCAAGCTGGCGCGGCCCGGCGACCCTTGGTCGGTTTGGCTTTTCTGGGAGCCGGGGTGGCGTTTCAAGAACTGGTACGTGAACCTTGAGGCTCCGCTTGCCCGTTGGGAGGGCGGAGTCGACTCCGAGGATCACTTCCTGGACATCTCCGTCCACCCGGACCGGAGTTGGCGCTGGCTGGACGAGGACGAGTTCGCGCAGGCTCAGCGGGCCGGTCTGATGGACGCTCAACTGGCGGCCAAGGTAAGGGAGGCGGGATGGGCGGCGGTGGACGTGATCCGTGCCTGGGGCGCGCCTTTTCGGGACGGCTGGCCGCACTGGCGCCCGGATCCGGCATGGCCGGTTCCCGCCCTCCCCGATGACTGGGACCGTACGCCCGCGCATGTGTCCTCATGAGACCCTTGATGCGCCCCCGTGGTACAACCGTAGGATCGTCTTCCGCAAGGGCGCACGGCAGCAACAACTCCCGCAGTATGGGGCGGGCTTGACCATACGTCACCGAGGGGCGGCAGGGCGTGAGCGAGGGGTACGAGGGCCACGGCGGTACGGCCCGCAGACGGCCGTACGGGCCGCACCGGCCGGACCGGGGCACGACGGCGTTCGGGCCGTCGACGGGCGGAGCCGCAACGGCGCTCCGGCCGGTAACGGACCGGCCCGGTCCTGACGAAGCGCAGATTCCGTTCCTGGGGCACACATTCCGGGTATCGGGGCTGCGGGACGAACTGCGCGCAGGGCGTGCAGCCCCGGACGGATGGATTCGACACGCGTGACGGAGCACCCCACCTCGCACGAGCGCCGCAAGCCCGGCGCCGGCCGGTCACCCGCCCCCGCGGACCCTCGCGGGGCGCTCCTGCGTACCCCGGAGCAGCCCTTGCAGACCCCGGGAGCCACCGGGTTACCGGTACAGGCACGCACAGGAGACGCCCCGAGCGGACCCGGCACGGCCTCGCCCTGCCCCAAGGCCGGGCCGTCCGGCGGTCAGGCGTCCGCCGGCACCGACGCGCCGTCGCCGGCCGCTCCCGGCCCCGGCCCGGGTCCCGAGCATTCCCAGCCCTCGGCCACCGAGTCCGATCCGCACCGTCCGCGCCCCGCTCCCGACAGCATCCCGGTCCAGCAGGGCTCCGGCAAAGAGCTGCTGTCGGGTGAGTCCGACGGCAAGGAGCGGCGTACCGGACAGGGTCTGCCGCCGGGTGGCCCGATGCCGATGCGGCGGGACGGTGACCGGCTGCGCTTCGTGGGCGCCGCGACCCGGCGGATCGCCCGCGGCATCGACCTGGACGAGATCGTGATGGGTCTGTGCCGGGCGACCGTGCCGACCTTCTCGGACGCGATCCTGGTCTATCTGCGCGACCCGCTGCCGGTCGGCGACGAACGGCCCACCGGGCCCCTCGTGCTGCGGCTGCGGCGCACCGACCGGATCCCTCCGGAGCGGGACACCGAGAACGGCTTCTCGCCCGCGCTCCAGCCGCCGGAGCCCGTCGAACTGCTGCAGCCGGTCAGCGCCGAGCTGTGCGAGGTGCGCCCCGGCGGCGCCCTCGCCGAGGTGCTGCGCGGTGTACGGCCCGTCTTCGCGGACGCGCCCGCGGCGCGGGCCGCGCTGCCCGAGCTGCTCGGCGACGAGCTGATCGTGGCGTCCGGGCAGCGCGGGATCCTGGCCCCGCTGCGCGGCCGCCGCCGGGTGATCGGCGCGGCGCTGTTCCTGCGCCGTCCGGAGCGGATCGCCTTCGAGGCCGACGACCTGCTGGTCGCGGCGCAGCTCGCCACGCACACCGCGCTGGGCATCGACAAGGCGGTGCTGTACGGGCGTGAGGCGTACATCGCCGACGAGCTGCAGCGCACGATGCTGCCCGAGACGCTGCCCAGGCCCACGGGTGTGCGGCTGGCGTCCCGCTATCTGCCGGCCGCCGAGACCGCGCGGGTCGGCGGCGACTGGTACGACGCGATCCCACTGCCGGGCAGCCGCGTCGCGCTCGTCGTCGGTGACGTCATGGGTCACTCGATGACGTCGGCCGCCATCATGGGCCAGCTGCGGACCACCGCGCAGACCCTCGCCGGGCTCGATCTGCCGCCGCAGGAGGTGCTGCACCACCTCGACGAGCAGGCGCAGCGCCTGGGCACCGACCGGATGGCGACCTGCCTGTATGCGGTCTACGACCCGGTCTCGCACCGGATCACGATCGCCAACGCGGGCCATCCCCCGCCGGTCCTGCTGCACCTGGGCGGGCGGGCCGAGGTGCTGCGGGTGCCGCCGGGCGCCCCCATCGGCGTGGGCGGGGTGGACTTCGAGGCGGTCGAGCTGGACGCGCCCGCCGGGGCGACGCTGCTGCTCTACACCGACGGGCTTGTCGAGTCGCGCCTGAGGGACGTATGGACCGGGATAGAGCAGCTGCGGGAGCGGCTCGCCGCGACCGCGCAGCTGACCGGGCCCGACCATCCGCCGCCGCTGGAAGCGCTCTGCGACGACGTGCTCGACATGCTCGGTCCGGGCGACCGGGACGACGACATCGCGCTGCTCGCCGCCCGCTTCGACGGCATCGCGCCGAGCGATGTCGCGTACTGGTACCTGGAGCCGGAGGACGCGGCCCCGGGGCGGGCCCGCAAGCTCGCCCGGCGGGCGCTGTCCCGCTGGGGCCTGGAGGACATGACCGACTCCGTGGAGCTGCTCGTCAGCGAGGTCGTGACCAATGCCGTGCGCTATGCGACGCGACCGGTGACGCTGCGGCTGCTGCGTACGGACGTACTGCGCTGCGAGGTCGGCGACGACGTCCCGCAGCTGCCGCGGCTGCGGCAGGCGCGCGCCACGGACGAGGACGGACGCGGGCTCTACCTGGTCAACAAGCTGGCCAGGCGGTGGGGCGCGACCCGGCTGAGCACCGGAAAGGTCGTCTGGTTCGAGTTGAACCGGAGCTGAGGGGGTACCCGGGCGGGACCTCCTCAGCAGCCGGCCACAAACCGAGAGCAGCCAGTCGGACCCGGACCGGGGTTGGACTCCGTCCAAATGTTGCCGACATCCCGTCGGCGGAGTTGACTGCTGGGGTGGACGAAGCGACCTGACGACCCTCTTTCCTTGACGGGAGGACGCTCGTGACGCAGACACCCCAGAAGGCTCCGTACACCACGAACAACGTCGGAATTCCGGTGGAGAGCGACGAACACTCGCTCACCGTGGGTCCCGACGGCCCGATCCTGCTCCAGGACCACTACCTCATCGAGAAGATGGCCCAGTTCAACCGTGAGCGGGTTCCCGAGCGGGTGGTGCACGCCAAGGGCAGTGGCGCGTACGGATTCTTCGAAGTGACCAACGACATCAGCCAGTTCACCAAGGCCGACCTCTTCCAGCCGGGCAGGCGCACCGACATGCTGGCCCGGTTCTCCACCGTCGCGGGCGAGCAGGGCTCGCCCGACACCTGGCGCGACCCCCGCGGCTTCGCGCTCAAGTTCTATACCGAGCACGGCAATTACGACCTCGTGGGCAACAACACCCCGGTCTTCTTCGTCCGTGACACGATCAAGTTCCAGGACTTCATCCGCTCGCAGAAACGCCACCCGGCCACCGGGCTGCGCAGCAACGACATGCAGTGGGACTTCTGGACCCTCTCCCCCGAGTCGGCACACCAGGTGACCTGGCTGATGGGAGACCGGGGCATCCCGAAGACGTACCGCCACATGAACGGCTACAGCTCCCACACCTATATGTGGATCAACGGCGCCGGTGAGCGGTTCTGGGTGAAGTACCACTTCAAGACCGACCAGGGCATCGACTTCCTCACCCAGGCCGAGGCCGACGAGCTGGCCGGCAAGGACGGGGACCTGCACCGCCGGGACCTGTACGAGTCGATCGAGTCCGGCAACGCGCCGAGCTGGAGCCTGAAGGTCCAGATCATGCCGTTCGAGGACGCGGCGGACTACCGCTTCAACCCCTTCGACCTGACCAAGGTCTGGCCGCACGGGGACTACCCGCTGATCGACGTCGGCCGGATGACCCTCGACAAGAACCCCGAGGACTACTTCATCCACATCGAGCAGGCCGCCTTCGAGCCCTCGAACCTGGTCCCGGGTATCGGCCCCTCGCCGGACAAGATGCTTCTCGGCCGGCTGTTCTCGTACCCGGACACCCACCGGTACCGGATCGGCCCCAACTACGCCCAGCTGCCGCCCAACCGGCCGCACGCCCCGGTGAACTCGTACGCCAAGGACGGCCCGATGCGCTACGAGCCGTCGAACGCCGCCCGCCCGTACGCGCCCAACTCTTACGGCGGACCCGCGGCCGACCACGGGAGCTTCGGCGACCCCGCGAGCTGGGAGACCGCCGGTGAATTGGTGCGCGAGGCCACCAAGTTGCACCGCGAGGACGACGACTGGGGTCAGGCGGGCACGATGGTCCGCCAGGTCCTTGACGACGCGGCCCGCGACCGGCTGGTGTCCAACGTCAGCGGCCACCTGAAGGCCGATGTGTCGCGCCCGGTCCTCGACCGCGCCCTCCAGTACTGGCGCAACATCGACAAGGAGATCGGCGACCGGATCGCCAACGAGGTCGACGGAGGCTGAGTACGAGCGAGGGGGCGCCCGGTGAATCACCGGGCGCCCCCTCGCTGCGCTCACTGAGCGAACGGATCCTCCGGATCCTCCGGTATCCCCTCGTCGTCGGACGATGTCGCCGTGGGAGTTGTCGCCGGCTCGGTCGTCGGCGGCTCGCTGGTCGTGGGCTCGTCCGACGGGGTCGCCGGCGCGCTGCTGCTCGTCGGCGGCTTGGTCGTCGGTTCCTCGGTGGTCGGCGTCGACGAGGGTGTCGTGGACGGCGACTGCGTGATGGTGGGCGTCGCGGTGGGCGCCACCGCCGCGCCCTGCGTGGTGTCCAGATCGAACTTGGTGACCTTGCCCATCGCGCCGAACGTGAAGTCCGCCCAGATCTGCGCCGGGAAGCCACCGCCGTTGACGCGGCCACCGCCCGCGGCGCCCTTCAGGGTCACCTGCTTGCCCGCGTCCTTGGTACCGACCGCACCCTCACCGAACAGGCCGACCGAGGTGACCAGGTTCGGCGTGTAGCCGGTGAACCAGGCCGACTTGTTGTCGTCGGACGTACCCGTCTTGCCCGCGACCTGCTGGCCCTTGCGGTCCTTGGCCTGGGCCACCGAGACCCGGGCCGTACCGTCGTCGACCACACCCGTCAGCACGGAGGTGACGGTGTCGGCGGCTTCCTCGCTGATGACCTGGTCGCCGATCGGGTCGGGGAACTCGACGTTGCGGTCCTTGTGCTCCGCCGACGCCACGACGGCCGGGGTGACCTTCTTGCCGTGGTTGTCGAGGGTGGCGTAGACACCCGCCATCTCCAGCGGGCTCGCGCCCATCGTGCCGAGGGTCTGCGCGGGCACCGCCTGCACGCCCTTGGTGTCCATGCCGAGGTCGCCCGCGACCTTCAGCACGTTGTCCATCCCGACGTCGACGCCCATCTGCGCGAAGACGGAGTTGATGGACTTGTTCATCGCGGTCTGGACGGTGACATCGCCGTAGTCCTGGTCGTCCTCGTTCGGCGGCGCGAAGGCGATGTCGCTGCCCTCGACCTTGCGGCCGCTCGTACCGTCGTAGACCGTGCTCGCCGTGATCGGCTTCTTTTCCTGCGTCTCGGCGCTCTGCTCCAGGGCCGCCGCGAAGATCAGCGGCTTGAAGGTGGACGCGGGCTGGTAGTCGTCGCGGGTCGCGTTGTTGATGTAGTGCTTGAAGTAGTCCGTGCCGCCGTACATCGCGAGGACCTTGCCGGTCTTCGGGTCGACGGACGCGGCACCGGCCTGGACGTCCGCGTCGACGTCCCGCTCCTTGGCGTCCAGGTTGCTGGTCAGCTTGTCCTTGACGGACTTCTCCAGCGCCGCCTGCTTCTTCTTGTCGATGTTGAGCTTGATGGTCCAGCCGCCCGCGTCGACCAGAGCCTTGGCCTCGTCGAGGTCGGCGGCCGCGCCCTGGGTGACGAGCTGCCGCGCCAGCGTGTTGTCGGCCTCGTTCACCAGATAGCCGGTCTGGCCCTCCATACCGGGCGCGCCCTGGGGGTCCTTGGGCACCGGGAACTTCATGCCCTCGCGCTTGGTGGAGTCCAGCCAGCCCTGCTCGACCATGTTGTCCAGGGTGTAGTTCCAGCGGTCCTTGACCAGGGCCTTGCCGGTGTCCGTGGCGGTCGCCCAGTCGTACTGGCTCGGCGCCTGGAGGAGCGAGGCGAGGTACGCGCCCTGCTCGACGCTGAGATCGCTCGCGTCGACGCCGTAGTACGCCTGCGCCGCGGCCTGGATGCCGTACGCGGTACGGCCGTAGTAGGCGGTGTTGATGTAGCCGGCGAGGATGTCTTCCTTGGACGTCTGGCGGTCCACCTTCAGCGAGATGACCATTTCCTTCAGCTTGCGCGTGACGGTCTGGTCCTGCGTGAGGTAGAAGTTCTTGACGTACTGCTGGGTGATCGTCGAGCCACCCTGCAGGCCCTTGCCCGACAGGGTGTTGATCAGTCCGCGGGCCGTGCCCTTGAAGTCGATCCCCGAGTCCGTGTAGAAGGTCTTGTTCTCGGCGGCGACGAAGGTCTTCTGGACGTCCTTGGGCACCTCGGCCAGGTCCACGACCTCGCGGTTGACCTCGCCGGTGCGGGCGAGGGTCGAACCGTCGCTGTACTGGTAGACGTTGCTCTGCTGCTGCGCGGCCGCGTTGCCCTTGGGCACGTCGACGACCATGTAGAGCACGATGAAGGCGCCCATGCCGAGCAGGCAGAAGCCGAGGAACGTACCGAGGAGCGTCTTCCAGTTCACGAACCGGCGTATGCCACTGCGGCGGCCGGCCTTGCCTTTGGCCGAGCGCTTGGGCGCCGCGCGGCGGCCATGCCCCTGCCGCGCTCGTCTCTCGTCCGCTCGTCCCATGGGTCGATCCGCTCCGCTTCACTCTCGTGTGGCACACAGGTTCGTCGCTCAGGTCAGCTCAGCAAACTAACACCGCGCGATATGACAAAGGGCCGCCGATCCCGTCTTTTACGGACGTGAGAATCAGCACGCGACACACTCCAGCCCCAATGGAACCGACGATCGAGAGGGGTGGAAGGTTGCCGGGCAGGGGCTGAGAGTTTCCGGCCCGGGCCAGATCTTCGAGCCGCGGCCCCACCCGTCGGCCCGGGAGCGGGCAGGGCGGATGCGGGACGGAGGCGGGACGGAGGCGGGATGGAAGCCCTTGCGACAGAACCGTGACAATCCCTTCTGACCTGCGCCCCACGCCCCTCCCCGCGCCCTCCACGCACCTTCCACGCCCCACGTATACACGCCATGTATACGCACTATGTATAGTCCTCCTCATGTCCATCGGTCACACCCTCCTAGGACTCCTCGAGTCCGGGCCCCGGCACGGTTACGACCTCAAGCGGGCCTTCGACGAAAAGTTCGGTCACGACCGGCCGCTGCACTACGGCCAGGTCTACTCGACGATGTCCCGCCTCCTGAAGCACGGCCTCGTGGAGGTCGACGGGATAGAGGCGGGCGACGGTCCCGAGCGCAAGCGGTACGCGATCACCGAGGCCGGGATCACCGACGTACAGCAGTGGCTCGCGACCCCCGAGAAGCCCGAGCCGTATCTGCAGTCGACCCTCTACACGAAGATCGTCCTCGCCCTGCTGACCCACCGCGACGCGAGCGACATCCTCGACACCCAGCGCTCGGAGCACCTGCGCATGATGCGCATCCTGACCGACCGCAAACGCAAGGGCGATCTCGCGGACCAGCTGATCTGCGACCACGCACTCTTCCATCTGGAGGCCGATCTGCGGTGGCTCGAACTCACCGCCGCGCGTCTCGACAAACTCGCCGAGACGGTGACCCGATGACAATGACCCCTCCCCCCGGTTCCCTGCTGACCGCCTCGGAGCTGCGCAAGACCTACGGTCCGACCACCGCGCTGGACGGCGCGGAGTTCTCCATCCACCCCGGCGAGGTCGTCGCCGTGATGGGACCCTCCGGCTCCGGCAAGTCCACGCTGCTGCACTGCCTCGCCGGGATCGTGCCGCCCGACTCGGGCTCGATCCTGTACGGCGGCCGCGAGATGGCGACCATGAACGACGCCCAGCGCAGCGCCCTGCGCCGGAGCGAGTTCGGGTTCGTGTTCCAGTTCGGGCAGCTCGTCCCCGAACTGACCTGCGTCGAGAACGTGGCCCTGCCGCTGCGGCTCAACGGCACCGGCCGCAAGGAGGCCGAGCGCACCGCCCTGTCCTGGATGGAGCGCCTGGAGGTCGACGACCTGGGGGGCAAACGCCCCGGTGAGATCTCCGGCGGCCAGGGGCAGCGCGTCGCCGTGTCCCGCGCACTCGTCACCGGCCCGCGCGTGCTCTTCGCCGACGAGCCCACCGGCGCCCTCGACTCGCTCAACGGCGAGCGGGTGATGGAGCTGCTCACGGACGCCGCCCGGTCGACCAACGCCGCCGTCGTGCTGGTCACGCACGAGGCGCGGGTGGCCGCGTACTCCGACCGCGAGATCGTCGTACGCGACGGCAGGTCCCGGGACATGGAGCGGGCCGTATGAGCTGGGCCAAGGACCTCTCCATGGGCGCCAAGTTCGCGGTCACCGGCGGCCGCGAGGGCTGGGCGCGGGTGCTGCTCACGGCCGTCGGCGTCGGTCTCGGCGTGGCGCTGCTGCTGCTCACCGCCGCCGTCCCGAACATGCTCGCTTCGCGGGACGACCGCGAGGACGCCCGCCTGGACCTCACCTACAGCGGGGTGAACACGGCCAAGGCGGACGACACGCTGCTCGTCGCGAACGTCGACACGACGTACCACGAGAAGGACGTGCGGGGGCGTGCGATGGAGCCCGAGGGTGCCCGGGCGCCGCTGCCGCCCGGGGTCACCAAGTTCCCCGAAGCGGGCGAGATGGTGGTGTCGCCCGCGCTCGACCGCCTGCTGAAGTCCGACAGCGGCAGCATGCTGCGGGAGCGCCTGCCCTACCGCACCGTCGGCACCATCGGCGAGAGCGGGCTGATCGGCTCGCACGAACTCTCCTTCATCATGGGTGCCGAGGGGCTCGCCCCGCTGGTCGACGGCTCCAGGGTGGCGCGGATCGACAGGTTCGGGAATTCGGACAGGCCGCCGGCCGAGCCCTGGGACCCCGTACTGATCCTGCTGATCCTGGTGATCTTCGTGGTGCTGCTGATGCCGGTCGGCGTCTTCATCGCCGCGGCCGTACGCTTCGGCGGCGAGCGGCGCGACCGCAGGCTGGCCGCGCTGCGGCTGGTCGGCGCCGACAGCGGGATGACCCGCCGGATCGCCGCGGGCGAGGCGCTGGCCGGTGCCGTGCTGGGGCTGGCGTTCGGCGCCGGGTTCTTCATGCTCGGGCGTCAGGTGGCGGGCTCCGTCGAGATCCTCGGCGTCAGCGTGTTCCCGAGCTACCTCGACCCGTCGCTCGTGCTGGCCCTGCTGGTAGCGGTCGCGGTTCCGGCCGCGGCGGTCGCGGTGACGCTGCTCGCGATGCGCGGGGTGGTCATCGAGCCGCTCGGCGTGGTGCGCACGGCCAGGCCCCCGCGGCGCCGGCTCTGGTGGCGGCTGCTGCTGCCGCTCGGCGGGCTCGCGCTGCTCTACCCGATGATCGGGCAGGGCAGGGACAACGGAGACTTCAACCAGTACATGGTGAGCGGCGGTGTCATCCTGCTGCTCGTCGGCATCACCGCGCTGCTCCCGTGGGTCGTGGAGGCCGTCGTCGCCCGGCTCGGCTCGGGCAGCGTCTCCTGGCAACTCGCGGTCCGCAGGCTCCAGTTGAGCAGCGGCACGGCGGCCCGCATGGTCAACGGCATCGCGGTGGCGGTGGCCGGCGCGATCGCCCTGCAGATGCTCTTCGCCGGGACCTCCGCCGCGTACACGGAACCCACGCCCGCGGGGGCGAACACGGCGGACGTCCAGATGACGGTCCAACTGCCGCACGGCGTCCCGCTCGCCGACGCGGACCGGAAGTTGGCGAAGACCCGGGGTGTGCGCGACACGACGGCGTTCGCCACCGTCGAGCTGGGCGAGCGGCGGATGGAACCCGAGATGTACTCAAGTCTCACGGTCGCCGACTGCGCGACCCTGCGCGAACTGGCGAAGGTGACCTCCTGCAGCGACGGCGACGTCTTCGCCGCGGTGGGCGCCGAGTACGACACGGACACGCCGAAGATGAGCGAGCCCGGCCGCACGGTCTACCTTGACCCTTCCTACCCCGAATCGATCAGGGGCAAGGAGGTCGCCCTGACGATTCCCCAGGGCATCAAGAAGGCCGGGACCCGCCTCGACCCGTTCGGCTCCGAGCGCGGAGGGATCCTGGCCACGCCCGGCGCACTGCCCGAGGAAGCTGCCGCGGCGCTCAGGAGTGAGATCTACCTCCGGCTCGACACGTCCATCCCGGACGTGGAGGAGTACGTACGCAACACCATGGCGGAGATCAGCCCGCTGACCAGGGACTCGCAGTGGTTCATGCCCAGCACCGACTCTCAGCGTTACGAATCGATCCGCACCGGGCTGTTCATCGGCGCGACCTGTGTCCTGGGGCTGATCGGCGCGAGCCTGCTGGTCTCGCAGCTGGAGCAGCTGCGAGAGCGCAGGAGGCTGCTTTCGGCCCTGGTCGCCTTCGGCACCCGGCGCCGCACGCTGAGCCTGTCGGTGCTGTGGCAGACCGCGGTGCCGGTCGGAATCGGTCTGGTGCTGGCGGCGGCGGTGGGCCTGACCCTCGGCACGGTCCTGCTGAAGATGACCGACACCCCGGTCGCCGTGGACTGGATGAGCGTGCTGTCCATGACGGGCATGGGCGCGCTGGTGGTCCTGGTGGTGACGCTGCTCAGCCTGCCGCCGCTGGTACGGATGATGCGGCCCGAGGGGCTGCGTACGGAGTAGTACGCCGTACTCGTGGACCCTCGGCACCGGTGGCCCTCCCAGCCCGGGAGGGCCACCGGCTCGCGTTCAGAGGCCGTACTCCCGTACCACGCGCCGGACTTGGGCGAAGAGCATGCCCACGTTCACCGACTTGCGGCAGACGACCACGGCGACCACGTCCTGCTGCTCGGTCATGCGCACGAACAGATGGGTGAGGTTGTCGCTGTTCACCAGGATCTCCTGGAAGAAGTGCTGGTCGGTCTGGATGCCCCGGCGTTCCTTGAAGACGTCCTCGATCATCTGGACCGTGCGCCCCTGGAACAGGTCGAGGGTCGCACCCGCGAGCAGGTCCAGTACCTCGGGCGGGTGGTTGTCCGCGGTCTCGTACGACAGCAGCATTCCGGTCGACATGTCGACCACGCCCGAGGCGACGCAGTCCGGTGCGTCGGCGCGGAGCGCTTTGACGAGGCCCATGACCTGGTCCGAGAAGCCGGCCGTCATTCGCTTGGTTGCCATGTCGTCAGGCCCCTTCGGTCGCGGTTTCGACCGCGGTTTCGGTCATGGATTCGGGCGCGGTTGCGGGCGGGCTGTCGGTCACGGATTCGGGTGCGGTGAGGATCGATCCGATGCGTCCCAGCGCCGGCCGGGTCTGCTCGTGGAGCCGTTCGAGGTCGATGCCCTCGTCGCCGAGTACGACCATCAGCGCGGTGTCGCCGACGGCGTAGAAGGCGGCGCAGCCCTGGCTGCCGTACGTCACCGTCTGCCGGAACGTGCCCCGGCCGGCCGCCGCGGTCGTGCGGCGCGCGATGCCCAGGCCCGCGGCGGCGATCGCGGCGAGGCACTCCGAGTCGATGGTGTCGGCGGTGTCCGCGGCGATGAGCAGTCCGTCGGCGGCCGCCACCGCGGTGTCGGTGATTCCGGTCACCTGCTCCCGGAGGCCTCTCATTTCCATGGCAAGTGCCTCGTGATTCATGTACTGAACTCCCTGATATTCGTACGCATGTGATCGATTTCAGGTACCGGAATCCGGGGTCCATATCCGGTTCCGCAGACGGAAGAACCCTTTCCAGCTCCCCCCGGTCCTTTCCGGGGCGAGAGCTTCGGTGATTCCACTCGCCCCGGGCTTGCGGCGAGGAAGGGACGAGGTGTCCGACTCGGGCTCCGGGGACGGTTCCTGGGACGGTTCCTGGGAGACCCCGCCGTCACCCAGCGCGGAAGCCAGCGCCAGGACCACCGCGGGATCCATCCGAGGGGCGGCGGCCGGCGACCTGCGGCTCAGCACGCCGGCCGCGGGAACCCGGACGGCGATCGGGGCGGCGCTCCCGGTCTCCCCCGCCGGCTCCAGCAGGCCCTCGCCGAGCATCCGGGCCATCCCGACCGTCACGGTGTAGACACCGAGGCCGGTCACGAACGCGATGTCGCGGGCCGTCCGCCGACCGTCGGCGTGCGCTATCAACTCCCTTTGCAACTGGGGAAGTTGATCGGCGACATCGTCCGGAATGGCGGCGGGCGCGGGTCGTTCACGATCGGGGCGTACGGGGTACGGCAGCCCGGCGACGGCGGCCAGCTTCCGCGTCGCCTCCTGCAGCAGCCGCCAGGGCGACTCCCCGAGGGAGACCGGCGCGTACGGCTCGGAGGTCGCGTCGAACGGTGTGCAGTCTTCGACGCTTCCGGCGACGACGGCGAAGGCCGCGTCCTGCATCGCCATCATGCGGACGACCCTGAGCTGCGCGGCCCCCGCATAACCGTGTGCGATCAGCCCGGCCTCCGGCCAGCGCGCGTCCCCGGCCTCCCGGAGCAGCTCGGACCACTGCTCACCGCTGATACGACCGGAGCGCAGGAACCGCGCCTCGGCCCCCGGGGCGCCGGGGCTCTCGACGGCGACGACGAGTCCGTCACGCAGGTGGAAGACTCCCCCGGGCTTCCCGGACACTCGCAGTTTCCCCGTCGCCCGCACGTCATGGCACTCGCTCAGCGCGCGCCACAACAGGTCGTATCCGACCCGGCCAAGGGAATCCCGAACGCCCGACATCACTCCCCTTGAAACTTCCGGACGCCTCGCACAGACGCCTGATGAGTCACACTGAGGGAGTAGGTTTATCAGTCCGGGCGCATATTTCAGCGAGAGTCGCACTACCTGACGGAAGTTGAAATATCCCGCCTGCCGAGGGGCTTCATCGGTCGTCCAAATGATCGACTATGTATGGCGGTTACCGCCTACGCCCACGGCTCCCGCACCGGAGCCAGATCCAACGCCGTGGCGCCCCGAGGCTCATCGGCGGCATACGAACGCAGGTAGCCCACCACGGTGTTGGTGACCGCCACCAGCGGCACGGCCACCACCGCGCCGCCGATCCCGGCGACCATCCCGCCCGCGGCGACCGACAGGACGACCGCCAGCGGATGCACCCGTACGGCCCGGCCAAGGATGAACGGCTGCAGGATGTGCCCCTCGATCTGCTGCACGGCGAGGACCACGACCAGCACCATGACCGCCGTGAAGGGGCCCTGCGTCACGAGGGCGACCACCACCGCGAGCGCTCCCGAGATCACCGCACCCACGAGCGGGATGAACGCGCCGAGGAAGATGAAGACGGCGAGCGGTACGGCCATCGGGACGTCGAGGAAGTAGATGCCGAGGCCGATGAAGGTCGCGTCGATCAACGCCACTATCACCGTGCCGCGGACGTACGCGGTCAGCGTGCGCCAGGCCCGCGGGCCCGCCCCCGCGACGCCCGGACGGGCCGCCGCCGGAACCAGCTTGAGCGACCACTGCCAGATCTTCTTGCCGTCGTAGAGCAGGAACAGCGTGGAGAACATGGTCAGGAGGATGCCGGTGAGGGCTTCGACGATGACCGTCACGCCTTCGAGGCCCGCCGACGTGATCTGATCCGTGTTCGTGCCGATCGCGTCGCGCAGGTTCTTGGCGATCTCGTTGATCTGCTTGTCCGTCACATGGAACGGGCTGTTGAGGAGCCAGTTCCGCAACTCGTCGACGCCGTCCTGGATCTGGTCGGAGAGGTTGTCGATGTTCTCCTGGACCTGCCAGACCACGAACCAGCCGATCAGCCCGATGACGACGAAGCCGAGGATCGCGGTGAGCGCGGTGGCCAGCCCGCGCGGCACCCCGTAGCGGGTCAGCCGGGCCACGGTGGGCTGCAGGATCGCGGTGATGAGCAGCGCGGCCACGAAGGCGAACACCACGAGTTGTACGGAACTGATGACCCGCATCAACACCCAGAGGGTGCCCGCGAGTACGAGCAGCCGCCAGCCGGCCTCGGCCGCGACCCGTACACCCCATGGCACTGCCACGGCGGGGTCGGGGCGTGAAGACACCGCGGTCGCGTACGCGGGAGGCGCGGGGGCGGGGACAGGGGCGGGAGGCGAGGCGGGGTCGGCGGGGGCACCGGCGAGGTCGGAGACCACTGCCGCGTCGGGGGAACCGGGCGCGCCCGACGGCGACTGTGCGCGCCCTGAGGACTTGGCCGCTCCGGAGGCCGCGTCGTCCGGCGAGGGCGGGGCGCCCGCCGAGGACGCGCCACCTGCCCGAGCAGTGTCCCGCGCCGGCGGTTCGTCCGGCCCGGACTGCGACTCCCGCTCCACCTCGGCCCGTCGCTCGTCCAACCGCTTGCCCAGCTCGGTCAGTCCGGCTCCCATCCGGCCGAGCCAATCCGGTACGCGCGACATGATCCGTCCTCTTCCCCCGTTGCGCCCCACCACTCCCCCCTGGAGTCGTCGGATCCGACCGTACATGGCCGAAGCCCCTCACCGTAGGACGGGGAGGGGCTCCGAAAGGTTGAGCGTCGGTGCGCTGGGCGCTGCCTCAGTACCAGTTGTTGGCCTGCCAGAACGACCAGGCATCACAGGGGCTGCCGTAGCGGTCGTTCATGTAGTTGAGGCCCCACTTGATCTGGGTGGCCGGGTTGGTCTGCCAGTCGGAACCGACGGACGACATCTTGGAGCCGGGCAGGGCCTGGAAGAGACCGTAGGCACCCGAGGAGGCGTTGACCGCCTGGTAGTTCCAGCTGGACTCGTGGTCCACGATGTTGCTGAAGCACTGGTACTGACCACTCGGGACCATGGACTGCGCCATCGCCTGGATCTGCGCGATGGTGTAGGAGGACTGGACGGCGAAGCTGCTGGCGTCGCGTGTCGCGTCGCGGCTGGCCGCTTCCTCGGCTTCCTCGCGCTCCTTGGCTTCCTGCTCGGCCTTCTCCGCGGCCTTCTGCTTCGCGACGGCGTCGTCGGCGGCCTGCTTGCGGGCAGCCTCCTCCGCGTCCTTCTTGGCGCTCGCGTCGGCCTGGATGGCCTGAGCGGTGGCCTGCTGCGTCAGGGATGCGGTCTGTACCTGGGCCTGCTGGCCCGCCGGTATGTCCGCGAGGAGAGTCGCGTCGCTTGCCGTCGCCTCGGCGTCGTTCGAGGGAACAGCGGTGCTGCCCGAGGCAACTCCGACGACGCTTCCGACAGCGGTGACCGCGGTGGCCGAGGCCACTGCGAATCCCCGGACCGAAATCCGGCTCACACGGTTTCCTTCCAGCATCGCCCGCTTAGGTGACCCTCGCGGACGCAATCGTGCCCCTTTGACGCTGGCCTCCCAACTGCGGGGTCACGGGAGGCGCGGGCCCGGTGGGCAACTCCCTTGCGGGGAGCGCCGCGTGGTGCGCGGGCGGCATACGACGGCTCTATGGAGTTCTGAGGTTCCTGTTGTGCCGTACCGCTGGGGGTACAGGTGTGTCGTATGCGGGGCCTGACAGGAGTGAGACTCTGCCGTAACCCGACGCCGCAGGGCAATTCTGAGTTGCGTGTGAAAGCTCACACCTCGTTTGCCCCGGGAGTTTTCCGGAAACGAGCACGCACCAAGACGCCGCCCGGCTAGGCTCTTCGCCTTTGCCGGACGGCGCCAACTACCGTGCATCCGCCACCGATTGACGGAATAGGTCAGGGTAGGTCAGATGGCTCAGATTTGCCCGTCCTCCAGCATTTCGGTCACTAGTGCCGCGATCTGGGACCTCTCGGACCGGTTCAGGGTCACGTGCGCGAAAAGCGGATGTCCCTTCAGCTTTTCGACGACGGCCACCACGCCGTCGTACCGACCGACTCGCAAATTGTCCCTTTGTGCCACGTCATGGGTCAGAACGACCCGTGAATTGGCGCCGATTCGCGAGAGCACGGTCAGCAGCACATTCCGTTCCAGCGACTGCGCCTCGTCCACGATCACGAACGCGTCGTGCAGGGAGCGGCCGCGGATGTGGGTGAGCGGCAGGACCTCCAGCATGCCGCGTGCGGTGACCTCTTCGATGACCTCGCGCGAGGTGACGGCCGACAGGGTGTCGAAGACCGCCTGCGCCCACGGGCTCATCTTCTCCGACTCGGAGCCGGGCAGATAGCCGAGCTCCTGCCCGCCCACCGCGTACAGCGGCCGGAAGACCATCACCTTCTGGTGCTGGCGCCGCTCCAGGACGGCCTCCAGACCCGCGCAGAGCGCGAGCGCGGACTTTCCGGTGCCGGCCCGGCCGCCCATCGACACGATCCCGATGTCCGGGTCGAGGAGAAGGTCGAGGGCGATGCGCTGCTCCGCACTCCTCCCCTTGATACCGAAGGCCTCGCGATCGCCGCGTACGAGCCGGACGTTGCCCTCGGACGTGACGCGGCCCAGGGCCTTGCCGCGCTCCGACTGGATCGTCAGGCCCGTGTGGACCGGCAGGTCCGCCGCCTCGGGGACGTACGCGTGGCCCTCGTCGAAGAGGATGTCCACCTGCTCGCCCGCAAGGGTCAGTTCGGACATTCCGGTCCAGCCGGAATTGCCCGTGATGGCGAGCTCCGCGCGGTACTCCTCGGCGAGGAGTCCGACGGAGGATGCCTTGATCCTGAGCGGCAGGTCTTTCGACACGACCGTGACGTCGTACCCCTCGGCCTGCAGATTGCGGGCGACCGCGAGGATGCGGGAGTCGTTGTCCCCCAGGCGGTACCCGCTGGGCAGCACGCTGGGGTCCGAGTGATTGAGCTCGACTCGTAGCGTCCCTCCGAGATCCCCGATCGGGAGAGGGGCGTCGAGGCGGCCGAACCGCACCCGGAACTCGTCGAGCAGACGCAGGGCCTGCCTGGCGAAGTAGCCGAGTTCGGGATGGTGCCTCTTGGCCTCCAACTCCGTGACCACGACGATCGGCAGCACTACTTCGTGCTCGTCGAAGCGGTTCAGGGCGTTCGGGTCGGCTAGCAGGACGCTGGTGTCGAGAACATAGGTGCGCCGGTCTGGCATACGGCGCTTTGTGCTGGTCACCACGGAAGGACGTACCCCCTCGGATGAGGTCGGGGAGCGACGGAGGAGTTCTGGACCGGTCTGCGGCGCCGATGCGCGGGCCGAAAACCGGCCCTCCGCTTCGTCCGTACTGACCGCACGGTCGGGCTGGTGCAAAGGGCCTCCCGGGCGGACGGCCCCGTGCCGTCCGCTGAGATCCGACGCCCGTGGTTCGGGCATCGACCTGCATGGCTTATGCCCTCGAACACGCACTGCCATGCCAGGGCATATGACCACGTGTTCGTTAACTCCAGATGACGCGTGTCCCGTACGGCGTCCCGAGTGGACCCGTGGGTCAGCCGCCGTAACGCCGGTGTCGCGCCGCGTAGTCACGCAGGGCGCGCAGGAAGTCGACCTTGCGGAAGGCCGGCCAGAAGACCTCGCAGAAGTAGTACTCCGAGTGGGCCGTCTGCCAGAGCATGAATCCGGACAGCCGCTGTTCGCCGCTCGTGCGGATCACCAGGTCGGGGAACGGCTGGCCGCTCGTGTAGAGGTGCTTGCCGATGAGGTCGATGTCGACGGACTCGGCGACGTCCTCGATCGAGGCGCCCTTGTCGGCGGCGTCGAGGAGCATCGAGCGCACGGCGTCGGCGATCTCCTGGCGGCCGCCGTAGCCGATGGCGACGTTGACGACTATTCCGTCGACGTGCGCGGTGGACTCCTCGGCCTCCTTGAGGGCGTTCTGCATCTGGCCGGGCAGCAGGTCGGGGGTGCCCACGTGGTGGACGCGCCAGCGGCCGTCGGCGGCGAGGGTGCGGACGACGTTCTCGATGATCCCGAGGAGCGGGACGAGCTCCTCAGCGGGACGGTCGAAGTTGTCCGTCGAAAGCAGCCACAGGGTGACGACCTCGACATCGGTCTCGGAGCACCAGCCGAGGAACTCCTCGATCTTCTCGGCTCCGGCCCGGTGCCCGTGTGCGGCGGTGGAGCCCGCCGCCTTCGCCCAGCGCCGGTTGCCGTCCATGATGACGCCGATGTGCTTGGGCACCTGATCGTGGTCGAGGTGGCCTTCCACCCTGCGTGCATAGAACCTGACCAGCAGACGGCGCAGGTTGTCGCGCAGGTTCACGTGTTGTCAGCCCCTCCGTGCAGATGACGATCCCCCAGGGCCGACACCCTACCCCTGTGGGAAGGCAGTGTTCCCTTGGGGTACAGGGCTCCCCTGTGATGGAGTACGGGGCTCTCCTGTGAGTTGTCAGTGCGCTGACGTAGCTTCGTAACCATGAACGACTCGTCTGTATACCGCGCCTCGACGGAGCGGTACGACTCGATGGAATACCGGCGTACGGGACGCAGCGGACTCAATCTGCCCGCCGTCTCACTGGGCCTGTGGCACAACTTCGGCGACGACCGCGGCCTCGACTCCCAGCGCGCGATCCTGCGGCGCGCCTTCGACCTGGGCGTCACGCACTTCGACCTGGCGAACAACTACGGGCCGCCGCCCGGCTCCGCGGAGCTCAACTTCGGCAAGCTGCTGAAGCAGGACTTCGCGCCCTACCGGGACGAGTTGGTCCTGTCGACCAAGGCGGGCTACCTCATGCACCCCGGCCCTTACGGCGAGTGGGGTTCCCGCAAGTACCTGCTGTCGTCCCTGGACGCCTCGCTGAAGCGGATGGGTGTCGAGTACGTGGACATCTTCTACTCGCACCGCTTCGATCCGGACACCCCGCTGGAGGAGACGATGGGCGCGCTCGCGTCCGCGGTCCAGCAGGGCAAGGCGCTGTATGCGGGGGTGTCCTCGTACAGCGCCGAGCAGACCGCCGAGGCGGCCTCGATCCTGACCGGGATGGGAGTGCGTCCGCTCATCCACCAGCCCTCGTACTCGATGATCAACCGCTGGACGGAGGACGACGGCCTGCTCGACGCGCTGGAGGCGGCCGGCATGGGCTGCATCTCCTTCGCGCCGCTCGCGCAGGGCCTGCTCACGGGCAAGTACCTGAAGGGCATCCCGGAGGGCTCGCGGGCCACCCAGGGCAAGTCGCTGGACCCGGGCCTGGCGGGCGACGCCGATGTCGTACGCCGGCTGAACGGGCTGAACGACATCGCGGCCCGGCGCGGCCAGTCCCTCGCCCAGCTCGCGCTCACCTGGGTGCTGCGCGACGAGCGGATGACCTCCGCCCTCATCGGCGCGTCCAGCGTGCGGCAGCTGGAGGAGAACCTGGCGGCGCTGTCGGCTCCGAAGCTGACGGACGAGGAGCTGAAGGAGATCGACGCGTTCGCGGTGTCGACGCCGGGGACGAACATCTGGGCCGGTCGGCGCTGAGCCGGGCGGACATCTGCCGGGCCGGTCGGCGCTGAGTCACCGGGGTCGACCGGGGCCCGGGCCGGGGGCGCCTGTCCGGCGGGCGGCGTGCGGGCACAAAAAACGGGCCGGTCCGTGGGGGGGAGACGGACCGGCCCGAGGGGGGGTTTCCACCATAACCCTTCGTAAGTGATGCTGCGTGCATCGGCGTGCCACAACTACTCTCCGGAATCGCCCGGCAACGCCGCGATGGGCCCGGAAGCCCGGATTCAGGGTGCGATCTTGGCCGAATCACAGCGGATTCAAAGGGGTTCGCCGAGAACCGCGGAGGATTCGGAAAGATCCGGAGGGTTTGCTCGCTGATTGTGTTTTCCTCGGCGACGCGCCGGGACGTACTCCAAGAGGGTGACGCGCGTCGGGAACGGCAGCTTGACGCCACCGCTAACTTCGCAGCCATGGCGACGTTCACCACTCCCGAGAGTCCCGAGCCGGTACCCCTGGAGCTCGCCGAGTCGGCGCGTGCCCGGCGACGCGGGCTGCTCGGGCGGGAGGGGATCGAGGGGGCGCTGTTGCTGAGTCCGGCGAGCTCGGTGCACACCCTGGGGATGCGGTTCGCGATCGACGTCGCCCACCTGGACGGAAAATTCCGGGTCCTGGCGGTACGGACGATGCGTCCGGGCCGGGTGGGGCTGCCGCGCCTGCGGGCCAGGCACGTCCTGGAGGCGGAAGCCGGGGCGATGGAGCGGTGGGGTCTGCGGCGCGGGGTGCGGCTCGCGATCCAGGGCCGGTGACCTCGGTCCGATGCCGGTGACGTCCGTCCGATGCCGGTGACATGGGCCGCTGACCGGTGACGTCGCGTCAGGAAAGAGGACGCAGCACCGCGCAGCCCCCTCCACTGCGCGGTGCCACACGCGCAACTTTGCTCACGCGAATTACCTTGGTCTGAACTTACTTGAGGCAAACAGCCGGGGCGAGCCACTCTCGATAACGATGTGGAAACCCTGTGAGTTGTCCGCCACACCCCGGACACGCACCCACCCGCGCGTCGCCACCGACTGCCGGGTGTCCACCATATGGACGGACATCTCATGCGGAATGGGCCGCATCAGCCTGTTTTCGGTCAATCAGTTCCCGCCCCCTCAGCGGACAGAATCTGACCTCTTTCGGGTCTAGCGTCGCCCTCATGACCGTGAAGATCACATGGGACGAGGCGAGCGCGCGGCGGCTGGAACGGCAGTTCCTCACCGCGCCCGCGAAGACCGGCACCCCCGTGGCCGAGGTGGTCGGCGCGATGCTCGGCGCTCACGCGCAGGTGCTGTCGGCGGCAGAGGTGTCGGTGGGGGTGCGGGCGGAGGGGGTGACGCGGGCGGACGTACGCGCGGCACTGTGGGAGCACCGGTCGCTGGTGAAGATGCACGGCCCCCGGGGCACCGTGCATCTGCTGCCCACCTCCGAACTCCCCTTCTGGACAACCGCGTTGGCGGCGATTCCGACTGGTTCGGGCCCGTTCGCGCCGAACGCGCGGCTCACCGGGGCGCAGGCGGAAGAGGTGGTCGCGGCGATCGGGGACGCCCTGGACGGCACGTACCTGACCATCGACGAGCTGAGCGAGGAGGTCGTGGCGCGCACCGGGCCGTGGGCCGGGGACCTGGTGATGCCCGCCTTCCAGACCATGTGGCCGCGCTGGCGCCAGGTGATGCACCGGGCGGGGCAGCGGGGCGCACTGTGTTTCGGACCGAACCGGGGCCGCAAGGTGACCTATACACGGCCTCCGCGCTTCGAACCGCTCGCGGAGAATGCGGCGCTCTCGACGCTCGTACGGCGTTATCTGCGCGCCTACGGACCGGCGACGGCGGCGCACTTCGCCAAGTGGCTGGCGGCGCCGCGGGGTTGGGCGGGAGAGCTGTTCGCCTCCTCCGCCGCTGCCGGTGAGATCGAAGAGGTCGGCTTCGAGGGAGGACCGGCCTGGGTGGTTGCGGGCGACACGGAGTTCCCGGCGGCACCCGTGCGCGGGGTGCGGCTGCTCCCGTACTTCGACGCGTACGCCATCGCCGCCCAGCCGCGCGAGACCTTGTTCCCGGGGCCGGCGTACGAGCGCGCCCTCGCCGGCGGCCAGGCCGGCAACTACCCGGTGCTTCTGGTCGACGGCGTGGTCGCGGGGGTCTGGCACCAGCGCCGCCAAGGTCGGCGTACGACGGTCACGGTGGAGCCGCTGGGTCGGCTGACGGCGGCGCGGGAACGGGAGTTGGCCGTGCGGGTGGAGCGGGTGGGGGAAGTGCTGGAGGCGAAGGCGGAGTTGGTGATCGGGGAGGTGACGGCGGGGGCGCATGCGTAGGCCTTTTCGGCCGGGGGGTGCGTGCAGTTGCGAGCGCCCATCTGCGGTGTTGCCGTCGGTCGCCTCCGGCGGGATCCGCCGGACAGGCCCCGGCCGCGCGCTATCCCGGCTTCCGGGCTTCGATGAGGAAGCGGGTGCTGTGGGCGATGAAGGAGCCCTCGGTCTCGATCTGCTCGTGCAGGGCGTGGAGTTGGGGGAGGTACTGGTCGACGGTGAAGCCGGGGACCATCCAGATCACCTTGCGGAGGAAGTGGACGACGGCTCCGATGTCGTGGAACTCGATGCGGAGGCGTTCCGAGCGCAGGTCGACGAGGTCGAGTCCGGCGGCCTCGGCTGCGGAGCGGGCGCGGTCGGGGTGACGGCCGTTCCTGGCTTCGGCCGGCTGCGGACCGAGGAAGTACTCGATGAGCTCGAAGACGCTGGCCGGGCCGACCTGCTGGGAGAAGTACGTGCCGCCGGGGCGCAGGACGCGCGTGATCTCGTCCCAGTGGGTGCGGACGGGGTGACGGCTGACGACCAGGTCGAAGGCGTCGGCGGCGAAGGGCAGTGGCGCGTCCTCCGGGGAGGCGACCACGACGGCGCCGCGCGGGTGGAGGAGGGCGGTGGCCTCGGCGACGTTCGGCGGCCAGCCTTCGGTGGCGGCGGTGAGCGGAGGCAACTTCGGTGCGGAGGCGAGGACTTCACCCCCGCCGGTCTGGATGTCGAGCGCGGCGGACGCGGACGCGAGCCGCTCCCCCATCGCCCGCGCGTAACCCCACGAGGGCCGCTCCTCGGTGGCCCGGCCCTCGAACCAGGAGAAGTCCCAGCCCTCGACGGACGCCGCCTCGGCTTCGGCGACGAGGGCTTCAAAGGTGCGGTTCGCGGTCATGCGGCGGATCTTCTCAAGGGGCGGGCGGTGCCACGAATGATTTCCAGCGCGTCGCGCAGTCGCCCCGGGTTGTCAGTGGCCGCTGTTACGTTCCGGGCATGACGACGAATCCAGGGGCCGAGCGGGTGCCGTACACCGGTGGCGAGAAGGAAATCCTGCACGCAAGTCTCAACCGGCACAGGGATGCCGTGCTGTGGAAGCTGGAGGGGCTCGACGACGAGCAGGTGCGGCGCGTGATGACGCCGTCGGGCACGAACCTGCTGGGCCTGGTGAAGCACCTCGCGTCGGTCGAGTACGGCTGGTTCTGCACGACCTTCGGGCGCGAGGTCGAGCCCCTTTGGTTCGACCCGTTCGCCGCGGAGGACATGAGCGCGGGCCAGGGCGAGACGACGGCGCAGATCGTGGAGTTCTACGGTCGCGCCCGCGCCGCCGCCGACCGCACCATCGACGAGCTCTCCCTCGACGACCTCGGCAAGTCCTCGCACGGCACGACCGTCTCCCTGCGCTGGGTCCTGGTCCACATGGTCGAGGAGACGGCACGGCACGCGGGACACATGGACATCGTGCGGGAGTTGATCGACGGCGGGGCGGGGGATCACCGGCGGGACTGACCGCCCTCCTCGGGGAGCTCCGGGTGCTCTGGGAGTACGAGCATGGCGTGCTCGTTCTCGCCGTGGCAGACCGTCCCGGTGTGCTGGAAGCCGTGCTTCTCCAGGAGGCGCACGGAGGCGGTGTTGCCGGTGAAGGGGTCGGCGTACAGGGGGCGGGTCTTTTCGAGGCGCAGGAAGAGGGTGAGGGCCTCGGTCGCGATGCCGCGGCCCCAGTACGGGCGGCCGAACCAGTAGCCGATGAAGCGCTGTGGGTCCTGTTGACGCTGCCCGCCGAATTGGTCGTGCCACCAGGCCATGATGTTGCCGGCCTGTTCGCCCGCGACGGTGACCGTCTGGACGAAGACGGTGCTGTCGCCGAGGATCTTCGTGACCCAGTGGTTCATGAAGACCTCCCGTTCCCGGGAGGGGAACCTCGACCGCCGCACCGCCTCCGCGTCCAGCTGCTGCTCGTAGAACAGCTCCAGGTCAGCGTCCTGTACGTCCCTGATTCGTACGTCGTCATTCATGCTGAGCGAGTGTGGCACCGGGCACTGACAATTCCGGGGCCCCGTCAGGGGACGAGCGGCCGCACTTCCCCTGCCACGAACCGCACGAACCCCTCGGGATCGGGTTCGTCGGCGGTGGGCTGGAGGATCACGGTGTCGGCACCGGCGTCCGCGAGGCGCTGGACCGCCTTGGCGACTGCGTCCGCGTCACCGGCGACTCCGTGCTCGGGCACCGGGTCCTCGCCATTGGCCTCGATCTCCGCGCGCAGGCGGGCGGCGGCGTCGGGACCGGTGGCCGCGTGGAGGTTGACGACGATCCGGTGGTGTCCGGTCCGGCCCGCCGACTCGCGTCCCTCGTCGATGAGTTGGCGTGCGCGCCGTACTCCCTCGGGTGCGGTGGCGGCGGTGAGGATGGTTCCGTCGGCTGCCTCGCCGGAGAGCCGGAGCGTACGGGGGCCGGTGGCGCCGGTGAGAACCTCGGGCACCCGCGTCGGCGGCCAGTCGAGGGCGACGCCGTCGAGCTTCACATACCGCCCGTCCGTGCTGACCCGCTCCCCGCCCAGCAGCGCGCGCAGCGCTTCCAGGTACTCGCGCAGCAAGGTCACGGGCGACTCGGCCCGCGCCCCGACCTGGCCCATCCAGTCCTGTACGCCGTGGCCGACGCCCAGGATCGCGCGCCCCGGGAACAGCCGGTGCAGCGTGGCGGCCTCCATCGCGGTGACGGCGACATTGCGCAACGGCACGGGCAGCAGGCCCACGCCGACCCGCACCCGTTCGGTCCAGGCGAGGGCGGCCGACGCGGCCGAGATCCCCCCTTCGAGGAAACAGTCCTCCCACAGCCAGAGTTCCTCAAGGCCCGCCTCGTCCGCCACGCGCGCCATGGCACGCAGACGCTCGGGGGGCAGCTGAGGCCGGAACACAGCACCGAGTCCAGTCATGCGGCCTTACTACCTAGGACTGGCTCGGCGGACAACTGCTTTACGCTTCGCCGCCGCCGGTGTCGGTGTCGGTGTCGGCACGCGCGTACCGCAGGAGTACGACACCGCTGTCGAAGATCCGCGACTCGACGAGCCGGAGACGGGTGAGGTAGTCCGTCTCCGGGAACAGGCGCCTGCCACGGCCGATGAGCACCGGATGGACGTACAACCGGAAGTCGTCCACGAGACCGTGCCGCATGAACTCGGCGGCGAGATCGGCGCCCCCGAGTCCCAGATCTCCGCCCGGCTGCTCCTTCAGCGCCCTGATCTCCTCGGGCACGACGTCCCGCACGATCGTGGTGTGCCCGTCCGCCCGTTGCAGCGTCCGGGAGAACACGATCCTGGGAATGTTCCGCCAGATCCCCGCGAACTCGACCGTTGTCGGGCTGCTGGCAGGGTCCTTGTCCGCATTCGGCCAGTACCCGGCCATCAGCTCGTAGGTCACCCGCCCGAACAGCAGGGCGCCCAGCCCCTTGACCATCCCGTTGACGTTCCGGAACACCTCCTCATCGTCCACAGCCCAGTCGATCTCCCGGTTCGGCCCTTCGAAGAACCCGTCCAGGGACACCGACATCATCACGACGATCTTTCGCATGGCGGACCTCACCGGAGTCGTCAAGTATGCGGCCAGTCAACCAGGCTGTCGGGGCGTCAGTCCGTCCAAGTGCGGAGTGCGCGCGGCGTGTCGGACCGGCAACGCCCCATTTCCGCCCCCGGCGCCCGCTGTCGGCCTCGCGCGAGCCCGCAAGATCAACTCTCGTGCCCCTCAGGGGAGATGGAGATGAGACGGATGGGGACAGAAGGACGCCCATGGGAAGCCGACCTCCAGGCCTGGTTCGCCCGGCGGCTGGGGCGGTCGCCGCAGGAGCCGGGACTGACCGGCGCCACCGAGAGCTGCCCGGACATCTGGGAGCTCGAGAACGGTGACTTCGCCTTCATAGAGCGCGAAGCGACGGATGCGTACGAAGAGCGGCTGTCGGCCGGGGTGTCCGTGGCACAGAGCGAACGCGTCGTGATCGTTCCGCGCAGTACCCTCCTCGCGGCGAAGCGGGACATCCCGGACGCCTGACACACCTGGTCGTCAGCGTAGCCATCACCGTCACCAGGGCTCAGGCATGTCCGCCCTCGCGCGCGTGACGGAGATGCGTGACGCCCGGACCCCGCTGTCCCGCGCGGACTACCTGGCGCGTTTTCGTGAGGAGTACCCGCGCGCCGCTCTCGTCGACAAACTGGAGGCCCGGCAGAGCTTCCGGGAGCCCGGATACGCTCCGTGGGAAGCCGCGCACCAGGGTGAATGGGGCCGTGCGGTGCGGCTCGCCGAAGCCGAACGTCCGATGCTGGCACGCCAGCACGAGGACGCCCGCGCTCGGGGTACCCGCGCCGAACTCGGCGAGGAGATTCGCGTGATCAGCGACGCCGAGCCTGGCCCCGAGCCCGTCCGGGACGGCCTGCACCCCCCAGCGCATATTCCGGAACTCGTCGTCCTCGGGACCATTGCTCTCTACGAGTTCCGGTACACCCATGACGGAGACCTCGCCGACGCGGTGCGCCACGCCGATCTGGAGCTGATCGGAGGCTGCCGCCGGGACATCGAGCAGCTCCTCGCCGAGGGTGAGGAGCTGCTCACGTTCCACGACCGTGTGACCGGCCCGCTGCTGGCCGTCCGGGCGGAAGCGGCGTCGGCCGATGAGCGGTGACTCCTCCGGGGCATGGCGCGACGGACACACGAACCTGCGTCGCTTCCGCTGGTCCTCGCCCCCGGTCAGGATCGCCCTCGTGTTCCAGGCCCGGGAGAGCAAGGCCAGCCGCGAGCAGGGCAGGCTCGACGCGAACACCTCGAAGGAGGCCCGGCGCCGGCATCTGTGCCTGAATCTGGTGCCGTCCCGCTGGGAGATGATGTACGAGCTGGGCGCCCTGACCGACGGACGGCTGTGGCAGGCAGCCGACAGCATCTTCAGGGCGGCACCGGGCTGCGCCTTCTGGGCGGCGTCCCGAGACACCCGCAGCGATGCGGCCGGAACCCGGCGTGCCCGGCGCTTTCATCAACTCGTGGACGAGAGCCATGCGAGGTTCGCGACCTCTCCTCCCGGCCCGCCGGGTGGGTGAGATCGGGCGGGTGGGCACCTCGGCGGATAGGAACTACGAGGACGTTGGGGGACCCGAGCCGCCTTTTCCGCTCCTCGGTCCAGTCAACTCCCCCATCGGTTAGGCCGCGCGTTCGCCGAACGCCACCGTGTTGTGCCCATCGGACACCACGTGGAGGTCTACGCTGACCTGGAGCGCCGTCGCCAGTCTGACCAAGAGGTCGGCGGTGACGGGCAGCATTCCGCCCAGTTCCACCGCTTCCACCTCGCCGACGGTCATGCCGAGGCGCTCGGCCAGCATGGGCTGCGAGAACCCAAGGGCCGTACGACGGTCGTAGACCAGCTGTCCCAGGTCGTGCGCCAACCGGATCTGCTCACGCTCGGCGAGGACTTCCGCAGGCTCGGTGTATCCATCGACAGCCGCCCGCTCGCGCGCCAGCCTCCAGCGAGTGTGGTTCACAACGCCTCCCGGAAATCGCGGGTGAACTCCTTGTGTGCGGGATCATGCTCTGTCTCGCACAGCGCCTTCGCCTGTTTGGCTCGCTTGACCTCTGCGTCCTCCCGCATCTTCGTCTTCCTGAAGACTGTCAGCAGGACGATGCGCCGATCGGGCGCCAGCCAGTACGGCACCCTTATGGCATTGCCATCCAGGGCGAATCGCAACTCACGTACGCCCTCCCCCAGGTTACGGGAGTGCGGCTCGCCGAGTGTGGTCGGAGACGACGCCAGGAGCTCGGCCTTCTCTTCGGCCTGGCGGTAGTGCCGAGGAGGCAGGGTCTCGAGCCAGAGTCTGACTTCCGGTTCCAGCTCGATCAGATAGGGCTTGATCACGCCGAGACCGTAGGTGTCCGCGTCGGCCGCTGGCTCGGCTTTCCAGTGAACGTCACCCACGCGTGTGGTCCACCTGGGCATAGGTCGCTTGGAAGAGCCGCTCCAGGCGAAAGTAGCGAAGGCCGACTCCGCCTCACCCGAGGTTCAGGGGTGAGCCGAGGAGACCTGAGGGGCAACCCCATGGCCATCACAACCGACGACGACGCCCGCCGCCTCCTGCCTCTGATCGAGTAGATCAACAACGATCGGAGTGCCATCGAGATCATCTCTAGGAAGGGCCGCGCCTACCGGGTGGCGGCCGAGCAGTACGCGGCGCTTCAGGAGACGGATACCTACCTGGCCCGTGCCCGCAAGGCGTTTGAGCCCCGCCCGCGCGACCGGAGGTCAGGTACGTGACGTATCTGACGTGAGGAAGGACCCTGGAAACCGGGTCCGAGGAGGCAGCCATGGCCGCAGTGCACTACGAGGGCTACACCGAGGCGCGTACGCACCTGAGGGATCTCCTCGACGCGGCCGATGACGGGCGGGTGGCCACCGTGCGCCGGGACTCCGGTCGCGCTGCGATCGTCGATGTCGAGCGGCTGCGTAGGCACCTGGCACTGGCCTGCCCGTCGAACGCGCAGGTCGTGGCCGAAGAGGGCGGCTGGTCGGTGTTCATTCCTGGTCTTCGGGTGGCGGCCGGCGGCGGAAGCTTCGACGCAGCCATAGGAGAGATCAGAGCCGGCGGGTACGGATGACGGAGCGGTACGCGGTCCCGTTGCACCCCCAGATCGAGGTGTACCAGCAGCAGAGCGAATGTGGACCATCTTGGGCAAACATGCATCGCTGATCGCCGAACTCCGCGACCATGGCCGCATGAACGAACGCGGATACCTGGAGAGCGTCGAACAGTTCGCGCTCTACCTGTCCGAGCTCCAGAGCAGCCTTGATCCCGAGTCGTACGCGCTGTTGCTGCACATCCTCAAGGTCACGAACGAAGCGGTCGTACACCGCAACGCGGACTTCGAGATCCTCATGTCCGACCGGGAACAGGAGCTGTTCACCGCCGAGTTCGGTGAAGCACTGAGCCGACTGCTGGGCCTGCTCGGTCCGATGGGGATTCGCACACTGGTCGACCTAGGCGCCCATGCCGGTACGACTCGGGGCGTTTCCTCCGCCGACGGGCGGCCGACGACCGGTCCCGACGCTCTCACCCGTCTGGAGAACGACCGGCGCGAGATCGAAGGTATCGCGCGGGCCAGCGGAATGGAGCCGTAGGTCAGGCTCATCGCATCCGGTCACGAGACCGACGGCCAACCGGCCCAGATGCATCCTGCCTGCGCCGTGCCGGGACTGACGTCCTGGTGGCGCGGCGCGTCTGAATGCCCACGGCGATCCTCGCCACCCAACAACCGATGCCAAGCCCGCCGAGGATCAGGATGGGGACGAACGCGGCGAGCGGGTCGCCGGGCTCCGTCGTGTTGAAGAACAGCCCCACGCTCTGCGCGATCAGCCCCGCGCTGACCAGGGCCAGGACCGCCCCACGCAGCTGTAGCCGACCCGCCCGCCCTGTCAGTTCAGGCCGCAATTGCCACCAACGCCTCAGCACAATCAGCCCTGTCGCGGCGACACATGCTCCGAGCAACGTCGAGCCGTCCCACGAGGAGGTAATCGCGATCCCCGTCCCGATTGCGGCAGCCAGGCCGCCGTAGAAGAACAGCACGCCGCGATAGACGCCTTCGGTCAACGCTCGCGGAGGGATGAACGTCATGTCGTACGGAGTCCCAGTTCGTGGCTCGGGGTTTCGGCAAGGGGCATGGCGAACGTGAGGTGGGGCTAGGTCGGCGCGTCCGGCGAGGTGCCCTCCTCCGGCTCCAGATCCCAGACCGCCACGCTCACCTTGTGCGCCAGCTCTTGGATGTCCTGGGCGGCCCGGATGACCCGTGCGGTGTCGTCGGTGGCGGTCCACAGCACCACGTCGGCGCCGACTTCCTCGTCGCGCCAGGCGTAGCGGAGTGCAGCGATCACTTCGGGGCTGTCGTCCTGCCGGAGATAGCGGAATGTCCGCAGCCCCTCCCCGAGATGTTCCGTGTGGAAGGACTCGACGACCGGGGGCTCGACAGCCTCCGGGTCCTCCGCTCCGACGAGGAAGCGCAGCGTCTCCTCGCGGCCACCTTGTGCGGGCTTGACCATGCTGAAGACCTGGAGAGGCATGCTCGTCGGTTCCCACATACGCAGCAACACCCGCGTATCGAAGGGCTCCGGTGCGAAGGCTTCCGCGAAGCGCCGCAGGACACCCGTGAGGTAGCCGATACCCGAGTCTCCGGGGTCCCGTCCGTACGCCCGCCAGAACAGCTCGGCGCACGACCGCGCCCAGACGTCGATGTCCTGCCACTCCTCGGTGTCCCAGCGCGGAGGAATCTCCAGCCACCGACTCGGGTCGTAGTCGATGTCGAGGCTGAATTCGTGCTCCAGCTCGACCAGGGGCTCAGTCATGTCCAACTCCACCGGAAGGTCGTCATCAGCGCGTCGAACCACTCGACCATCGCATCAGCCAGGTCGTCTCTGGGGTTCCCGGCGCCGAGCGTGGAGAAAGCGGCCACTAGCCACTGGCCAGGGTCACCGGGTACCGCCACGAGATACTCCACCCTTCGGCTGCCAAGTTCGGCACCGAGCTCCGGGGCCGCAGGCACGACGCGCTCTCGGCGAACCGCAAGGGTTCCGTCGACCTCGCCACTGCTCAGGTCCATCTCCGAGGCACTCGCCGTACCGTCAGCGGTGAGCAGTTGCACGGCGATCTCCGCAGGGTCGGACACTTCACTCGAGGCACCGTCAGGCCCGGAACGTGCCGGAAGACGCGCGTTGGAGATGGTGAACGATGCCCCGAGGTTCACCTCCCCCGCCAGCTTCACCGGCAGATACATCTCCAGCGCCTCGGCCCTGCGAGCCGCGGCAACGGCTGCCCGCAGTCTGCGCTCCAACTCCAGCCGTAGAGGCGTCAGTTTGTCGCGCGGCACGTCCGCCGGCACGCGTGCAAAGGCGGAGGCGACGAGGGAACGTACGGCGTCCTCCGCGTTTCCCTGCCGGAGTGGGATCTGCGCCCAGTCCTGGGGCAGGAGAAATCCGTAGCCAGTAGGCGGCGAGGCAGGTTCGGTCAGGGGATCAACCATGACTGCGGGTCCGCCTGTTCGTGTACCAGATGCCCGCGTGCACCGCGGCGCTGATCGCGACCCCAGGCCACAGCTGCCAGTATCCGCCGAGCGCGGCTCCCAGGAGAGCCATGAGGAAGTAGAGACCGCTGATGGCCTGCAAGTCGAATTCCAGGGTGTCGCTCCTCCTCCTGGTCTCCGGGCTCCAGAACCGGATCAGCACCAGCAGCGGGCTGAGCGCGGCGATGTCCAACGCCCATGTGGGCATGGGCAGTTCCAGTCCCCATGTCCTGTGGTTCTGCATCGCGACGATGAACCACAGCAGTATGACGAGGGCGATGGCGAGCAGCACGTAGCGCACTTGGGCTGCCCGCTTGAGGAACCTCTCGTCTCCTGGGCCGGAGGCATGTGTTCCGGAGCGGACGGCATCGGTTCCGGCCGGATCTCCCGCTGGACGCGGAGGCCGTGCAGAGGCGTGAAGGTCTTGATCCGCTGCGGCACGGACGCGCTCTTGAGCATGGCGAGCCTTCCGGATCCGAGCGCTCCCTGTCAGGCCGGTTCTCCGCTTCTCCGGGTTGGGCCTCACCATTGTGATCCGAGCCCTGCTGTTGGCGCTGTCATGTCTCCCTTGGCATTCACATAGGTAGGGGACCATGCGTCTCCGGCCCGTCCACCGAGGTCGAGTGCTGTACTCGTCCCCCAGTAGGCTTGGGATACGCCCTTCTGCCGGGCTGCTTCCGAGGCGACTTCGCTCAGTCGCTGATTGTCCGGATACCTGCCGCTCATGCGCTCGACGTCCTTCACCTGCTCCGCCATGCGCTTGTCCCCAAGGGCCTTGTAGGTCTCCTTCCGCGTCGCCTCCGGCATGGCCTCGTCCCGGGCCTTCACGCCCGCCGCTCGCCCCTGCTGGTTGTCCGCGGTTCTGCGGAGTCGGCCCAGGCGTCCACTGCCACCCCGTCCGCCGGCGGCACGGTTCATTCTGGCCACTCGCTTCGCCTGCTGCTCCGCGAGGTCCTTCGAGATGCCTCGCCCTTCCTTCTGCAGCGCCTTGACCGCCTTGGCCGCCTTAATGCCGTTCTTGGCCATTTTGAATGCCGCGATGTCGGTGATCACATCGAACCAGGAGCCGTTGCCGGTCAGGGCCATGAGGAGGTGGATGCCGAAGACGATTCCGGTGAGGATTCCGGCCAGCACGCCGAGGGCGGGGAAGAAGATCGCGGCGAAGGTGAGCAGGGTGGTGATGTTGCTCAGGACCTCGGCCAGTGTCCCCAACCAGTCAGCGTCGCCCACCCACGCCTTGAAGTCGTTCCACCAGCTGTCCTCCATGTCGTCGTCGATCGACGAACGGATCTTGCCGGCGTAAAGGTCCGCGCGCTCACCGTAGAAGGTGACGGCCGACTGCAGCTTCGTACGGGCGGCCTCACGGTCTTCCCGGGCCCGCTTCACGGCGGGGTCCTCGTCCGGCTTGTCCTTGCCGGTGTCCTTGTCCGAGCTCTTACTGGCACTGTCCGGATTGTGCTGGTCGATGGTTCGCTGGGCGTCCTTGGCATCGTCGAGGGCATGGCCCGCCCTATTCTGGGCGTACTCCATGTCGTCTGCCCAGCCGTTGAGGTGCCCCTTCACCTTGCGGTAGCGGTCTTCGGCGAGGTCCAGCCTCCGGCCGAGCCCCCGCGCGTTCTCGCCAAGTTTGTCGGCGTACTCGCCCTTCAGACCGTCGCACTCGGCGATCGCCTGCATGGCGGCGGCCTGCGTGCGCAGCTTCTCGGCGATCTTCTTCATGTGCGTGACCTCGCGCCGGATCCCGTCCGGATCCCCCGGAACTGGGTCGGTCTCTGCGAGCGGCGCCCAGTCAGCCGGCCGAGTCATGGATGCCCCCCTTGCGCAGAGCCATCAGTCCGTCTGCACCCAAGGCGCTACTTCTTCCCCTTGGTGGCCGTGGCCAGCTGGTCGTCGAGTCCCTTGAAGGCGTCGCTGGTTGTCTTGACCTGCTTCCCGACCTCCTCGATCTCCTCGACGAGCCGCCCCCGGTTCTTGTCCCAGTTGTCCACGAAGTCCCCCATGGCGCCCTGGACACGGCTGTCGCCGAGCAGCGACTTGATGTCCTGTTTCCAGTCCTCCAGGCCCTTGAACTCGCGGCGGATCTGGGCGAGTTGCTTGGCACTCGTCGACAGTAGGTCGTAGTCGACCTGAAGATCGGATCCCTTCGACATGCTCGCTCCTCGCCCCTCATGGTTCGCCGTTCAGCGGTTGACGGACTGGGTCTCCTGGACCTGGACGTCGGTCGTGGTGGCGAAGGTGCCGTTCGGAAGGTCCCCGGCCGTGCCGCCCGCACCCGTCCAGGAGATCTCCCACGTGAGAGTCGCCTTGAGTGCGTACGAGTCGTTTCCGGAGGGCTTGAGGTACGTCACACCACACGGCGGCTTCTCGTCCGCCCTGCCCGTGGTGTACGGCTCGCCGATCGACCCGCCCTCGTTGATGCTGCATGCGCCGGACGACGGCGAGGCCCCGGCGAGGGTCTCGGTATCGATGGCCTGGGGGACGTCCGGGGTTCTCGCCGTTGACCACCCAGAAGGGATCGCGCGCACAAGCTCCGGCTGCCGGATCATCCTTCACATCCGGGTTCTGGACGGCCACCCGCTGAAGCGGACGCCGACGGCGATGCCGACTTGGTGTCCCTCGTGTCGGCACCTGCGATCTTGTCGGAGCTCGAGTCGTCACCTCCTCCCGAGCCACAGGAGGTCAGCAGCAAGGCCGCAGATGCGGTGAGCGCGGCTGTCACAAGCCGGGGGCGGTTCACTCTGGACTCCCGTTGAGGTGGGGGGGTAACTCAAGCGAACCAACGCTATCCAAGTGGCGCCTGAGGACACCAGGCGGGTATCCGTCTGGATCGAGCCATCCACTGCCGGACTCAACCCGATTGGCAAGCATTGCCCCTTACGCCATGCACTCTTCCGTGTACATCAAGTGACCAACGGCATTCCTGTCGATCACGGCAGACAATCCGATCCGGTCACACCATTTGCAAATGTGTGCTTCGCTCCTGACCGCACCACCGCTCCGCAATCCAGGTCAGCCCAGCCACTGCCTCCGCGCACCGGCCGACAGCATGCCTCTCAGCTTTGGGTCCCCGACGAGTCGCCGCCGACTGCGCCCCTCGGGAACGTCACCTCGACGCGGCGGTTCTTTCTGCGGCCCTGTTCCGAGGTGTTGTCGGCGATCGGGTAGTCCTCGCTGTAGCCGCGGACCTCGAAAGTGACGTCTGTCGAGCCGAGGTAGGAGGCCAGTTGGTCGTGGACGACTTCCGCTCGGTTCTTGGAGAGGGTCAGGCCGTGGGCGTACGAGCCGAGGTTGTCGGTGAAGCCGAAGACGCGGACGGTCGTCGTGTTCTGGGCCTTGATCTCGTCCGCGATCGCCTGGATACGGGAACGGGCCTCGGGGTTCAGTTTCGAACTGTCCTTGGGGAAGAGGACCTCGGCCTGCAGGGCGAAGGTCACGTCCGAGTTGGTGTCCTCTCGGCGCTCTTCGCCGCCGAGGTCTTCTACGACTGACTTGATGTCCAGGACCTTGGCGGGGGCGAGGGTCGCGCCATCGGCCAGCTTCAGGCCAGGACTGTTCGCGTCCACCTCGGGGGGTGGGGATGTTGTCACGCTGCCCGGTGGGGCGCTCGGGTCGTCGTCGGCGGCGTATGCCGGTGGGTCGCTAAGGGTGAGGGTGGCCAGCACGGCGAGGGCCGTGAGCGTGGTCGCCGTGTGGCGGTAGGTGCGGGCCATGGTCACTCGCCCTCGGTGAGTTCGATCGAGGCGGGGGGCATGGCGCCGACTTGGAACTCGACCGCGGTGGTGTCGGCGGGGGGCGCGGGGAACTGGGCGAACCACTGCGCGGTCGCGCCCTGGCTGAGGCCGCCGCTGAACTGTGTGCACAGGCAGCGGCCCGAGGTGTCCCGGAGAACCAGGTACTTCTTCTTGCCCTTTTGGTCGATCAGGTTGGCGCCCGCCATGGAGGCGCCGTTCTTCGCCAACTCGTTCTCGTCACCACGCCAGTTCCCTGCAATCCAGCCGTCGTCCGTGTTGTTCGTGACTGTCCCCTCGACGGTCACGAACCCGCCTTCGTCCCGTTTGGCGGATGTGATCGCCAACACCAGGCCGTTCTCACCCTTGACCTCTGCGAGCACCGTGTCGGCCTCCGGGGTCTCCGATTCCGACTGGCTCCCGTTGGCGCTGCTCGTCGCGGAAGCCGACGAAGTCGAGGCTCCCTTGTCGGATTCTCCGTCGTCTCCCCCGCCGCAGCCGGCCACCGTGAGGAGCAACCCAGTCGCGATCGCCACCGCGCTCAGCGCCCTGCGGCCCTTCATGGTGTGCCGAAAGTCCATCGGTACGGCTTCCTCTCACTCGGCCAGATACACAGAGAACAGCACGGACGCGTCTGGAAGGTCGATGGGATCGAAATCTCCGGGATCGATGTCCACGATCTCGCCGTCACAGTCCAGTTCGACGGGATTCTCGGGATCCGCGTCCAGATCGAAATCGCACCGCGGCTCGATGACGGCAATGGCGTAGGCGCTGGCCTGCATGCCCTCCGTACCGGGAATGATCGAGTTACCGACCGTGTAGTTGGTCTGGATGTCGGCCTGGAACCCGGGAAAGCCGTTATTCGTGACGAACGTCATGGCCTGAAGGGTCGAGTCGTTCTCGGCAGCCAGCTCCTGAGCCGCTGCGGCCGCTCCCGCACCCGCTGGGTCGAGGTCGCCGTCGAGCCAGTCCAGCCAGTTGTCTTCCTGGCCGATGGCTGCGCCCAGTTCGTCGACTATCTCATCGCGCGCGTCCTGTGCGGCCGCCAACGCCGCAGCGTCCGCCGCGGATTGAGCTCCATTGCGGGCGGACGCTGCTTGGGCGAACGCGAAGAAGGCGAAAGCGGCGAAGAGGAGAATCCCCGTCAGCCAGATGTAGATCGGGAGCGTCTGCCCTCTGTCACTTCGCAGGCCTATGGAGGTCAGCCGCCTCCGATGACGTCCGAGACCGCGTTGAAGATCGCGGTCGATATCAGGTTGTCCAGCCCCAGGCTGTCGATCAACGTGAAGATCCCCGCAATGATGATCATCAGGCCCGCATACTCCACGAACCCGGCCCCCGCGTCCCGCCCGTCGCCCCGCATCCGGGAGACAACGGTCCGCGTCCACGCCTCGAACCTGCTCATCGTCACTGGCCTCCCACCCGATGCCACCACTACCGACCCGAGCACCGTACGTGAGAACACCCTTACTCCGGGTGGGTCCAGGGGCCCAACTTGTCCTCGGTGGAGTCATCGGCTCCACCCCTCCCGTGCCGTCCCCAGCCAGTGGGCGATCGCTTCGCTCCGCGAAGAACTGTGCAGCTTTGCGAAGATGCGGTTGATGTGGTTCTTGACCGTCTTCTCGCTGATGAAGCAGGTGGCGGCGATTTGGCGGTTGCTCATGCCGGATGCGATGAGGTCCATTACCTCCACCTCCCTTGAACTCAGGCCGAAGTCGGGCTGGTTGGGGGTGCGGCGGTGAAGGGCCGCCGCGTGCGTGAGTCGAGCCTTTGACGACTGTGGCACACATGATTGCAGATGCGAAGAGTTTTTGTTCGGTTCGTAGGAAACACCGAGTGAATTCGTGAAAGTCGGCGTGCCGTTCCTCAAGTCGCGTACGGCGGTGATCAGTTCGGCGGCGGTGAACTCGCCGTGGACGAGGTAGCCGGCCGCGCCGCGGAGCAACGCCTCGGCCACGACCTCGGGTTCACGGCTGTACGTCAGCATCATCACCGGGGCGATACGGGCCAGGTCGGGCAGGGCGGTCAGGCCGTCGGTGCCGGGCATGCGGACGTCGAGGAGTACGACGTCGGGGGTGAGGCGGGCGGCGGAGGTGAGGGCTTCGTCGCCGTCGGCCGCCGCCGCTACGACCTCGATGTCGGGGTGGCCGCCGAGCAGCGCGGTGAGGCCGGCCCGGACGACCGGGTTGTCGTCGGCCACGAGTACCCGGAGGGGCGGCGGGCCGGGAAGTGCCTGGTCAGGCATGTGCGGCCTCCTGTTGAGGGGGGTGGGGTGCGCAGGGCGTCGCGGGGAGGGCCAGAGGGAGAGTTACGGCTACCTCTGTGCCTCCCTGGGGGGATCGGCCCAGGTGGATGCGGGCGTTGAGGGTGGCGGCCCGCTCCTTCATGCCCAGCAGGCCGAAGTGGCCGGTTTTCGTTGCGTCTTGGAGCGTGGTGGCCCCGGGCAGGCCTCGGCCGTCGTCCTGGACGCGGACCGTCAGGTCGGTCTCGGTGGCTTCCAGTTCGATCGTCACCCGCTGCGCGTCCGCGTGGCGGTGGGCGTTCTCCAGCGCCTCGGACACGATCGCCAGGAGGTGGTGGGCCGTGCTGTCGGGGAGGGGCGGGCAGGTGCCGCCCTTGTGGTTCAGGGATGTGCTGATCTGCGTGTGTGACTCGAAGTCGGCTGTGCGGATGGTGAGTTCGGAGAGGAGGTCGGTGTGGCTGCGCAGGTCCGACAGGAGTGCGCGGGACTCCGCCGCCGCTCTGCGCGCCGCGCCCGCCACCGTTGTCGCCTGGCCCTTTAGCGCCTTGAGTGCCTTCGGGTCCGAGGCGTCCGCCGATGCCGCCAGCGCCTCTGCCGCCAGAGCCAGGCCGTGGAGTGTCTTCGCCACCGAGTCGTGCATCTCGCGGGCCAGGCGGGCCCGTTCGGACTCCACGGCCTCCGCGACGGCGAGGCGGGAGGTCGCCTCGGAGAGTGCCTGGCTGGCCGTGCCGAAGCGGAACATCAGGTTGCGGAGGGTGACGCCGATGATGCCGGCGCCGATGCAGAAGCCTGCGATAAGGAGGGTGTTGGCGCCTGCTCCCGGGTGATGTGCCCAGGCTCTGTACACGGTGAGGAGCACGATCAGCTGCAGGCCTGTGAAGACTCCCGAGCCGCGCCAGCCGTACAGGAGGCCCGCCAGGAGCGGGGTGCAGACCGTTGCGTAGGCGAGGGGGGAGGCCGGGGACGCGGTCAGGAGGAGGACCGCGCCGAACGTGAGGTCCACCGCCATGAGCGTGGGGTGGGACAGGAGGCGGGGGCCGAAGCGGTCCCAGTCGCGCAGCATGGCGTACGAGCCCATGATGCCCAGGACCGCTGCGGCGAGTACGGCGTAGCGGGGTGGGCCGTCTGTGGCGTTGGCCATCGCTACGGGGGCGCCGATTGCGATGGCTGCCCCTCGTACGGCGAAGGCCTGGCGGCAGAGGGCCTGTAGGGCGTTGAGCTGGAGGCGGATGCTGCCGGGGGGCGGGGCGTCGTCTGCCAGGTAGCCGGCGCCTGTGGCCTTGGGCCAGCCTGTGCCTGCGTCTGTTTCCGGGAGCCCGGAGTCCTGGGTGCCGTCGGGGTGGGTGCGCTTACCGGCGCTTGCAGGGTGCCGCTGTGCCCACCCGTGCCGCCCCTTGCGGCACGCATGCCCACAGCGAAGTCGGTTGCCCGCGGCACCGCCGTGCCGCTGCGGGTGGGCTGCCGCCCCCAGCCACGCCCACCCCCACAGCCGCGTCAGCCTCATAGTCATCATCGGCCCAGAATCGAGCCGAAGTCGGTGCCCGAGCCAAGGAACATGCCTGTTGCGATCAGGATCATCGTCGCGGGGAGCATGAAGACGAGGGTGACCATCGTGGCCTTGGGGATGGTTTTCGCGGCGCGGCGGCGGGCGTTCTGGGCGTCTGTTCGGCGCATGTCGGTGGCGAGTTGGATGAGGGTGTCGGCGATGGGGGAGCCGAGTTCCTCGCCTTGTTGGAGGGCCGAGACGAACTGGGCGACCTGCTCGGAGGAGTTGCGTTTGCGGAGTTCGTCGAAGGCCTGGCGGCGGCTGACGCCCACGTCCATCTGGCGGAGCGTGATGCGCAGCTCGTCCGCCCAGGGGCCCTCGTACTTCTCGGCGACGCGGTCCAGGGCCTGGCGGAAGCCGAGGCCCGCCGAGACGACGACCGCGAGGACGTCGAGGAAGTCGGGGAGGGTGCGGTCGATGACCTCTTTGCGTTCGCGGACGGCCTGCCAGATGAGGGCGTCCGCGGCCACCACGCCGAAGGCGAGGGTCAGGACGGCGAGGAGGAGCTGGCCGTTGGAGAGGAAGACGAAGCCGAGTACGACGCCGAAGATGCCGTACACCGCTCGGCGGGCGGCGTAGCGGTTGAGGGTCAGGCCGCCGGGGTTGCCCGCCATGTCGATGCGGCGGCGCTTGGCGTCGACGCGGCGGGGGCCCATCAGGCGCAGGACCGTGGGCGCGAAGCGCATGCCGAGGCGGTCGACGGCCGAGTCCGCCTTGGAGACGCGGGTTCCGCCGACCTCCAGTGCGAGCACGAGGTCGGAGGGCAGCTTGGCGTCGGCCCGGATCATGCGGATGCCCAGGAGGACGCCCGCGACCGAGGCGGCCATGAGAAGAGCGAGCAGTAGCGTCAGCAACGTAGTCCCTCCTCCCTCATACTTCGATCTTGCCCAGGCGGCGGATGACGAAGAAGCCGACGGTGTAGAGGCCCAGGGACAGCAGGACCAGGCCCTGGCCGAGTGGGGAGCCGGTGACCCGGGCCAGGGCTCCTTCGTTCGAGGAGTTGATCAGCACGAGTGAGCCGATGCCCAGGAACGGGACCGTGAAGGCGGTGGCGTTGACCTCGGAGAGCATCGTGCGGACCTCGCGGCGGGTCTCCTTGCGGTCCTCCAGGGTCTGGGTGAGGTTCCGGAGGGAGCTGACGACCGAGCCGCCCGCCTTGTTGGCGAGCACCAAGGTCGTAACCAGGACGATCAGTTCGCGGGACGGGAGACGCTCGGAGAGTTCGGCGAGGGCGTCCTCGACGGTCCTGCCCATCGTCAACTGGTGGGCCACGTGCGCCAGTTCTTCGCCCGCCGGGGCTTCCAGCTCCTCCGCCGCCATCGCCAGGGCCGTACGCAGCGCCAGTCCGGCCGCCGTCGCGTTCGCCAGCAGGCGTGCCACGTCCGGGAGTTGGCTGATGAAGGCCTCGATGCGTTTCTGGCGCTGCCAGTTGAGGAAGATGGCCGCGCTCCAGACACCCAGGAGGGCGGCGATCGGGCCGAAGAAGGGGGCCAGGGTCGCCGCCGCGATCAGCCACAGCGCCACGACCACGGCGGTGACGTACGTGAAGAACTCCCCCGCCGTCACGTCCAGTCCGGTCGCCGACAGGCGCAGGTGGATCGTGCGGCCGATGCGGGTGCGGCGCACCCGGCGGTCGATGCCGGCGAAGCGGCGTACCCGGCCTGCCGCCGTACGGAGGGGGCCGGTGCCGGCGAGACGGTCGACCAGTGCCTGACGCTGGGCGCGTCCGGTGGCGTACGAGTGGACGCCCACGACGGCGAGTGTGCCGCACAGGATGGTCGCACCGAGGGCGAGCAGGGCTGGGTTGTTGTTCATGGCTCGCACCTCTCGGGTATGGGGGTCATCCGATGGCCTGCCTGGTGTTCAGTACGTCGATGGCCTCCGCCACGCCGAAGGCCGGTGGCAGCGGTTCGTTGGCGACGTACAGCTTCTCCGCGATCGAGCGCGGGAGCGGGAGGTGCTCGAAGTGGCCGTGGACGACCCGGTCGGGGCCTACGGGGCGGGGGACGAAGCGGGTGACGGGCGCGATGCGGAACTGTTCGCGGCCGTGCGAGACCAGCAGGGCGATCTCGGTGACCTTGCGGGAGCCGTCGGCGTGCCGGGAGAGCTGGACGACGACCTCGACGGCCGAGTTGATCTGGTCCTTCAGGGCCTCGAAGGGGATCTGGACCTCGGACATCGAGCCGAGGGTCTGCAGGCGCATCAGCGCGTCCTCGGCGGAGTTCGAGTGGACCGTGGCGAGCGAGCCGTCGTGGCCCGTCGACATGGCCTGGAGCATGTCGAGGGTCTCGCCGCCGCGGACCTCACCGACGATGATGCGGTCGGGGCGCATGCGCAGCGAGTTGCGGACCAGGTCGCGGATGGTGATCTGGCCCTTGCCCTCGACGTTCGGGGGGCGGGATTCGAGGCGGATGACGTGCTCCTGCTGGAGCTGGAGTTCGGCCGAGTCCTCGATGGTGATGATGCGTTCGTGGGACGGGATGAGCCCGGAGAGGGCGTTCAGCAGGGTCGTCTTGCCACTGCCCGTGCCGCCGCTGACGATGATGTTGAAGCGGGCGCGTACGAAGGCCGCGAGGAGCATGAGCATCTGCTCGTCGAGGGTGCCGAGGCCGATCAGCTCCGGCAGCGTGTACGCGCGGGGGAAGCGGCGGATCGTGAGGGTCGGGCCGGTGAGCGCGAGCGGCGGGATGATGACGTTGACGCGCTCGCCGGTGGGGAGGCGGGCGTCGACCATCGGGTTCGACTCGTCGACCCGCCTGTTGACGGTGGAGACGATCCGCTCGATGGTCTGCATCAGCTGCTCGTTGGAGGCGAAGCGGAGAGGGAGCTGCTCCACGCGCCCCGCTCGCTCCACGAAGATCGAGTCCGGGCCGTTGACCATGATCTCGGTGATCGACGCGTCGGCGAGCAGTGGCTCCAGGACGCCGAGTCCGAGGGCCTCGTCGACGACTCGGCGGATCAGCTGGGAGCGTTCCGCGGAGGAGAGGACCGGACCCTCGCGGCTGATGATGTGGCCGAGGACTCGCTCCAGGCGTACCCGGCGTTCGGCCGCGGCCAGGCTCGACATCTCGGCGAGGTCGATCTCTTCGAGCAGCTTCGAGCGGTAGACGGCGACGAGGTGTCCGTCCTCACGGGCGGGTCCCCCCTCGTCGGGGGCGGCGATACGGGAACGCAGGCTCATGGCTTCGGCTCCTCTCGTACGAGCGGGTCAGTCGTCGGTGGGCATGGTGGCGCTGCGTGAGACCGTCACGGGGTTGAACAGGGGGATGACGGAGGGGACTTGGACGGTGACGGTGGCCGTGGTGAGGTCGGGGCCCACGTCGAGCGTCGGCACGTTCGGGCTGAGCCAGCCGCTCACCGCGGCTTGTCCCGCCGCCGCGCCGTCGCCGTCCTGCGAGGCGACCCGCGCGGCGGCTCGCGCACCGGTGCCGGCCTGGTTGATGCCGTACCCGATGAGGCCCAACTGGATGGCGGCCATCCCGACGACGAGCAGGATGGGCAGGAAGCCGGTGAACTCCAGGATGGAGACGCCTCGGTCGTCCCGGAGCCGACGCCTCAGGCCCAGACGCTTCAGGATGAGCTTCATCCGCCGTCACCCTCCAACGCCGCCCCCGCTTCCCCGCTCACGGTCCAGTTCACATCGAACCCCGGGAAGAACAAGGGCACTTGGACGCTGACGTCGGCCGTCATCAGCGAGCCCTCCGGGCCGCAGGCGATCGCGGCACCGTCCCAGGCCCCCGGCAGATGCTCGCTCCCCGCCGCCTGGCACGCCCCGCCCACATCGCCCTCGACCGCGTACGCCGCCGTCGCCGCCCGGGCCGCCTCGTCCGCCGCGTTGCCGGCGAGGGAGTACGAGTAGCCGTACAGCACGCACTGCCAGAGGATGGTCATCACGACGAGCAACAGCGGGAACATTCCGGCGAATTCGAGGGTCACGGCCCCCCGGTCGCCGCCCTTGCGGCGGAGGGCCAGCGCTCCGCGGTCCGAGGGTGAGGACTTGCGGCGCCTGCCGCCGCCCCCGCCCTCCTGGGCGAGGACCAGTCCCAGTTCGCCCGCCAGTGCCCACAGCGCCTGCTTCACCGTGGAGCGGGCGTCCAGGTCCTGGAGGCGGCCCGCGTCGACCACCGACTGGAGTTCCTTGAAGGCGGCGGGGACCGCGGAGCGGGCGACCTTCGTGCCGGTGACCTTCTCGACCAGGGACGGCTGGATCTCCGTACCTCGGGCGAAGCGGTTGACGACGGTCGTCGTCTCCTCGGCCTTGCGGATCTGGAGGCGGTCCCACATGCGGATCATGCGTTTGGCGGCGCGGACGGCGATGACGTCGGGGGTGACGAGAAGGAGGGCCTGGTCGGCCATCTCGACGGCGGCGGCGGTCGCGGAGTTCAGCTGGGAGCCGCAGTCGACGATCACGACGTCGTTGCGGGAGCGCAGGGTGGACAGGACCTGGCGGGTCACCCGGTCGGTGACCTCCTCGCCGCGTTCGCCCTCCGAGGGGGCGAGGAGCAGGCCGAGGCCGGTGTCGTGGGTGTAGACGGCGTCCTGGAGTACCCGGGGGTTGATGTCGCTGATCCCGGCGAGGTCGGCGATCGACCTGCGGAACTGGACGTCGAGGTAGGAGGCCACGTCACCGGACTGGAGGTCCAGGTCGACCAGGGCCACGTCGCGCCCCGACGCCCTTGCGGCGAGGGCGAGTTGGACGGCCGTCACCGTCGCGCCCACGCCCCCCTTCGCGCCGGTCACCGTGACGACCGTGCCGCCGGGGCCCGCGTACAACTCCGGTGTACCGCTGACCAGATGGCGGCGCATGCCGTGGGACCACGCGGCGGCCGCCTGGACGCGTTCCGCGAGGGAGTCGTAGCCCAGCGGCAGGCCGATGATGCCGCGGGCGCCGGAGTCCATGGCGGCGGTGAGTACGCCGTTGCCGGTGTCGGCGGTGACGAGGACGACGCCGACCGCCGGGAAGCGCATCACCAGGTCCCGGATCAGGTCCAACGCCGGTACGGGGCCTATTCGTTCGTGGACCAGGACGACCTCGGGCAGCTCGTCCAGGGACTCCCCCGCGAGACGCGCGAGGGTGTCGAGGAGAGCGGTCGAGTCGGGGACCGGCGGGGCCGGTTCGGCGTCCGCGAGCTGGCTCAGCAGCGTGGTGAGCGCGCGGGCCGAGTCGATGTCCCCGACGGCCGGGAGGATACGGATGGTCATCGGACCCGCCTATGGGTCGTCGCGCCGGGCCGCGTGGTCGTCGGCCTGGACCGCGCAGCCGTCGCGCCGGGCCGCGTAGTCGCCATACCGGGCCGCGGAGCCGTCGCGCCGGGCCGCGTACTCGTCATGCCCGGCCTAGTGGTCGTCATGCCCGGCCTCCTACTTGTCCTCGTCGAGGGTGTACGTACGGTCGCCGGGAGCGACGGTGCTGTCCGCGCCGCCCGCGACCAGGGCCAGCCGGACGTGTTCGGCGAACGACTCGGCGTACGCGACGCGTTGGGCGTCGGCGGTACCGAGCGCGAAAGTGATGGGGACGGCCTGGGTGGCGGTCCGGCTGCGTTCGGCGGTGGACTGGCCGGGGTCGAGCGCGGTGAGCTTGCCGACGTCGATGACCCGGGCGTTCACCACGATGACCTTGGACTGGTCGACGCCCGTGTCGCCCTCGGCCTCGAAGGTGGCGTAGATGTTGACCCGCGAGCCCGGGTTGATCTTGCCCGCGACCCCCGTCGAAGCGTCGATCAGGATCGCGATCTCCTGCTGGCCCGCCTCCAGTGCGGGCCGGTCCACGATCATGTCGGCCTGCAGCAGAGAGCCCTTCTCCAGCTGGGTGACCGCGATCTTGCCGCGGATCTGGGAGAGGTCGGTGACGGCCGTGGACGACAGCCACCGCTCGGGCATCTCGACCTTCTCGAACTGGTCGGCCGACAGCTCCTTGTAGGGCGCGATGTCGTCCTTCAGGCGGTACGCCGCCACCTCCGGGCCGACCTTGGAGTTCACGTCGCGGATCACCGAGAGCACTCCGGCGAAGGCACCCATGGCGCACAGGGCCGAGAGGACCAGCAGGATGACGCCGCGGCGCTGGCGTGAGTTCATGATCCGGACAACCTCGATCGTGGGGCGGGGACGGCGGGGTCGAGCGGTCGTGCCTGGTGTTTTCCGTTGTGCTTATGTGGCGCCCGGGGGCAGGGCGCGTACGGAAGAGGCTGCCCGCGCGGGAGCGGCCGGAAGCTCCGCCGACGATGACGGCGCCTGTGACTTTGTCCGTAGCTGTGGCTGTGACGGTGAGGGTGACTGTGCCGACGGCGTTGGCGGCGAAGGCGGTGGCAGTGGCGCCGCGCAGAACCCGCAGCGGTCACCGATGAGTTCGAGCCCGCACCAGTGGCACTGTTCCCGCCGGACGGACGACACGAGCTGGTAGAGCACGGACACGTCGTACAGCCCGGCGGCGAACTCGACCAGCTTCCCGGTCCCCCACCAGCGCGCCGACTCCGCCGGCAGCGGTACGGTCGCGACGCCCTGCACCCGCCAGGCGGGCGCGAGCGTCTCGGTGACCCAGTCGGACGGTGCCTGGCCGGCGGCGGCGAGCAGCCGCGTGCCGAACTCCGGCCCGGCGAGCTCCTCCTGGCCGACGCGCACGAGCTGCGGTCGCGGATTGGCCAGTACGGCGAACTGGGCGCCCGGCACCCAGGACTTGGCGTGGGACTTCAGGGACACCGGCACCCGGTCGAGCTTGGCGACCGAGCCGAGCAGGGCTCCGGCGTAGATGTAGTGGGCGAGCAGACGGGCGGCGGAGGCGAGTACGCCCGGACTGAAGTCGCAGACCGAGAGCTGCCTCAACTGCTGGGCCAGCAGGGCGACTCCGAGTGGCGGCAGGTCAATGCCGAGCAGTGCGATGCGGTCGCTCTCCAGGACGGAGCGGACGGTGCGCAGCCGCTGTGTCACGTCGCCGGAGACCGAGGCGGGGTAGAGCGAGATGACGTACCCGTGCTGCTCGATGAGCGCGTGCATCCCCAGGAGTGAGCTTTCGAGGGTGTCGAGGGGCTGGACGACTGCGGGCGGGGTCTGCCGGTCGTGCGGTGGGAGCACCAGGTCGGGACTGGTGACGGCTATCGCGGTCGGCACGCTGCACACACCCCGTTCGCTGCGGCGGGCCGTTGCCTGCGGCGGAGTGGTCAACCACCGCCTCAGACCGCCCCTGTTTCGCCATGGACCGTCACATATGGCCACAGATCGCCACTGTGACGCCCTCCTGCATCAGCACCATATCCACGGCATGCCCCGCTCAACACCGACTTCGCGAGATCAACTCACTGAAGGTGCGGGCTTGATCAACGGAGAGTGAGGCGCATATGCCACAACTCGGCACGCCGGTAAGGGCGTTGAGGCATGCGGTGCCGCCCGGCGGCCGCCAGAGGTCTTGACAACCCAATTGGTCTGGACCACCTTGTACCCCACAACGGTGGCCACCGTTCCGTACCCCCTCCCCCCACACTTCCCCGCACCTCTCCCCCATCCCCTCCCTCTCACCGGAGGTCCCAGTGGACCGCGTATCAGGCATGCCCGGACGCAGACGCACTTGGGCGGGACTCCTCGCCGCCGCCGTCACCGCCTCCTTCCTCACCGTCGCCGGCCTCGCCACGGACGCCGAGGCCGCGGACATCAACAACGCGAAGAACGCCGGCTACGAGTCGGGCCTGACCAACTGGACGTGTTCCGCGGGCAGCGGTGCGACCGTCACCTCGCCGGTGCACGGCGGCGCGGCCGCGCTGAAGGGCACGCCGGCCGGGCAGGACAACGCCAAGTGCACCCAGGCCGTCGCGGTCAAGCCCAACTCGACGTACACGCTGAGCGCCTGGGTGCAGGGCGGGTACTCCTACCTCGGCGTGACCGGCACGGGTACGACGGACGTGTCGACCTGGACGCCCGACTCCACCGCCTGGAAGCAGCTGACGACCACCTTCACCACCGGCTCCGCGACGACCTCGGTGACGGTGTACACGCACGGCTGGTACGGACAGGCCGCCTACTACGCCGACGACCTCTCGGTGTTCGGCCCCGACGGCGGCGGTGGCAGCGACCCGGCCCCGACGATCCCCGCGGCCCCGGCCGGTCTGGCCGTCTCCTCGACGTCCTCGTCCTCCGTGTCCCTCGCCTGGAACACGGTCTCGGGCGCGACCGGCTACAACGTCTACCAGGGCTCCACGAAGGTCCAGTCGGTGACGGGCACTTCGGCGACCGTGTCCTCGCTGGCCGCCTCGACCTCGTACACCTTCCAGGTCAGCGCGACGAACTCGGCCGGTGAGTCGGCGAAGTCGGCGGCGGTCACCGGTACGACGACCGCGTCCGGGGGCGGCGGGGGCGGCACGCTGCCGAAGCACGCCGTGACCGGCTACTGGCAGAACTTCAACAACGGCGCGACGGTCCAGCGGATCTCCGCCGTCCAGTCCCAGTACGACATCATCGCGGTCTCGTTCGCCGACGCCACGACGACGCCGGGCGCGGTGACCTTCAACCTCGACTCGGCCGGGCTCGGCGGCTACACCGTCGACCAGTTCAAGGCGGACGTCGCCGCGAAGAAGGCCGCGGGCAAGAAGGTCATCATCTCCATCGGCGGCCAGAACGGCACGGTGACGATCAACGACTCCACGTCCGCGACGAACTTCGCCAACTCCGTCTACTCCCTGATGACGACGTACGGCTTCGACGGCGTCGACATCGACCTGGAGAACGGTCTCAACGCGACGTACATGACGCAGGCGCTGAGGTCCCTGTCCAGCAAGGCGGGCTCCTCGCTCATCATCACGATGGCCCCGCAGACGATCGACATGCAGTCCACGTCCAACGCCTACTTCCAGACGGCGCTGAACATCAAGGACATCCTGACCGTCGTCAACATGCAGTACTACAACAGCGGTTCGATGCTCGGCTGCGACGGCCAGGTGTACTCGCAGGGCTCGGTGAACTTCCTGACCGCGCTCGCCTGCATCCAGCTGGAGGGCGGCCTCGCCCCGTCCCAGGTGGGCCTCGGCCTCCCCGCCTCCACCAGCGGCGCGGGCAGCGGCTACGTCTCCCCGACGATCGTGAACAACGCCCTCGACTGCCTCACCAAGGGCACGAGCTGCGGCACCTTCAAGCCGTCCAGGACCTACCCGGACCTGCGCGGCGCGATGACCTGGTCGACGAACTGGGACGCCTCGGCGGGCAACGCGTGGTCGAACGCGGTGGGGCCGCACGTGCACGCGCTGCCGTAGCAGCGTCGGTCACTTCACTGCCGTAGAACTGTCCGTCACCTCGCTGTGCGGCGTCGCCGGTTTCCCGGCGGCGCCGCACAGTTCTTGGTGAGGCATGCCTAAGGCGGGTGTCCTAGACTCTCGGGACCCCGAAGCAGGAGCCTGGCCAGATGACACCCCCCGTGCAGATCCCCACGGACGAGTGCGCCTTCGACGACCCCGAGACCCGGCGGAGCTGGCAGCTCGCACGGCTGCGCGCGGGTGCGGTGCTGCCGCCGGTCATCATTCTGCTCCTTGCCACCCTGGTGGTGATGGGGATGCTCGGGGACCGGCCCACGACGCAGCCGATGTGGATGCGCGTCGTCGGCCTCGTGTGCGTCGTCGCGGCCCCGTTCACCTTCGCCTACGCGCTGTACTCGCTGGGTCCTGTCCTGCGCCTGCGGAGGATCCGCAGGGTGCTTCGTGTGTACCCCTGGGAGTACCGCGCGTCGGTCCGTCCCTCCCCCGGCGTCAAGGACACGATGGCGCTTCCCGTGCGCGTGCGGACCGACCCGGAAGGCGACTGGTCCAGGACCATGCGGGCGGTCAACCCGCTCCAGCGGAAGCGCTGGACGGGCGAGATGGAGCACGGCGCCTGGTTCGCAGGCGACCCCGAGTTCGGCGGAGTGATCGCGGTGCCGGGGGCCACGGACTTCATGACACTGGAGCGCGGCACCCGGACACCCCCGGACCTGTACCGGGAGATCGCCCGCGACAAGGAGCGCATGGCACGGGCCAAGCGGGCCGGTATCGCCACGCTCGGCGCAAGCCTTCGCGCCTAGGCCTGTCCGCAGCCGGCGGAGTGAAACATTTCCGTGGGTCCACCGCATCAATGAGGTGAAGGCAGTTCGGGGGACGTGGGGGGAGCTCATGAGACAGGGCCGGGCCGAGGAGTACCAGGAGTTCGCGGCGGCACGTGCGGGGCACATGTACCGCTCCGCATGTCTCCTCACCGGTGGGGACACCCACCTCGCCGAGGACCTGGTGCAGGAGACGCTCGGCCGGCTGTACGTCAGCTGGGGCCGGGTCTCGCGGGCCGAGAACCCCGCGGGGTACGCACAGACCGTCCTCACCCGCACGTTCCTGGCGCACCAGCGGCGCCGCAGCAGCAGGGAACGCGCCACGGACGTACTCCCCGACGTCCCCGACCCGCACTCGGCCGACGCCGACATGCCCCTGCGGCTGACCCTGGTCGAGGCGCTCGGCCGGCTGTCCGCCAAGGACCGCGCGGTGGTCGTCCTGCGCTACTGGGAGGACCGCAGCATCGAGGAGACCGCCGACGCGATGAACGTCAGCTCGGCCGCCGTGCGCACCCGCTGCGTCCGCGCCCTCGCCAGGCTGCGCGTCCTGCTCGGCGACGCCCTCGGCGAGTACGCGAAGTCCTGAAACCGGCCACAGCGCCGGCACCTTAACGACATTTGCACCGACCTAGCGGAGAGGGTGGTTCGCCATGCCCGTTGAAGACACCGAGGAACACTTCGAGGACCGGCTCGGCGCGGCCCTGCGCCAGGCCGGCGGGAGCTACGAGACCGACCGGCAGACGCTGATCAGCGCCGGGGAGGTGCGCGGCCGCAGGCTCCGGGTGCGGCGCAAGGCGTCCGTCCTCGGCGGTGTCGCCGGGGTCGCGCTGGTGGGACTGGGCGGGGCGCTGCTCCTGCCCGGGAACGGCGACGACGGCCGGCGGACCGTGATGGCGAGCCCGGCGTCCTCGGGCACGACCTCCGCCCAGCCCGGCACGGTCTCCGGCGACGAACTGGTCCGCACCCTCCAAGAGCTGCTCCCCGAGGGCGAGTTCAGCGGGCAGCAGTCGCGGGGCACGGACGCGGAGCTGCCGCCGTACGCGCTGACCGTGTACGACGACGGCCAGGGCAAGGCGGCCGTCAGCGTCAGCCTCAGCCGGATCCCGCCGGGCAGCGAGCAGGATCTCCAGGCGGTCGCGTGCCCGGACAAGAACCTGACACCGTACGACTCCTGCGTGACGAGCCAGTTGCCCGACGGTTCGGCTCTCATGCTGTTCCAGGGGTACGAGTATCCGGACCGCCGCGTGGACACCAAGCGGTGGTCCGCGGACCTCGTCACTCCGCAGGGGCAGCATGTCACCGTGACCGAGTGGAACTCCGCGGCCGAGAAGGACGCGCCGATCAGCAGGCCCGAACCGCCCCTGTCGACCGCGCAGTTGAAGACCGTGGTCACGGACACGGCATGGCGCACCGCCATCGACGCGATCCCCGAGGACCCGAAGAAGCCGACAGGCACCGTCGAGCAGCCGCCCGCCGGCATCGACGGCGCGGCGATCCGGTCCACGCTGACCTCCCTGCTCCCCGAGGACGTCGAGGTGGTCTCGGAGGGCGGCCAGGACACCGAGTACGCCTACCTCGTGGTCGACGACGGAGAGGGCGAGAGCCTCGTCCAGATCAACGTGCAGCCCGACATGTCGGACGTCGAGGGCCAGCTCTTCGGCACCGACGCCGAGACCCTGCCCGACGGCACGAAGGTCGTCACGCGTCAGAAGCCGGGCGAGAAGGCCGGCGCGGGGGTCGTGATGTGGACCGCCGACACCATCAGGACCGACGGCAGGCGTGTGGTGATCAGCGCCTTCAACTCCGGCAGCCAGAACGAGGCCGCCACCCGCGACACCCCCGCGCTCACGATCGAGGAGCTCAAGGACATCGCCACGAGTGCGAAGTGGATCGAGCTCGCCTGAACACAATCGGCCGGGAGCTAGAAGAAGTCCGCCCACGGCTGGTCCCAGATCTGCTTCACGCACAGGACGAGGAAGAGCAGTCCGGCGATGGCGAGCATGGCGTTGCTGAGCGGTCCGTTGCGCCACTCGCTCGGTGTGCGTGAGGAGTTGAGGAGCCAGATCAGGGTGAGGGCCAGGAAGGGGAGGAAGGCGGCGCCCAGGACGCCGTAGAGGATCACCAGGCGGAACGGCTGGCCCTGGAAGAGCAGGACGATCGGCGGGAAGGTCAGCCAGAGCAGATACGCGCGGAACGGCCAGGACTTCTCCCGGGCGCCCGAGGCCACTTCCTCCCCGGTCGTCCTGGTCCCGCGGTAGCGCTCCACGAAGTCCGCGAACATCAGGCTCACGCCGTGCCAGACGCCGATGAGCGAGGTGAAGGAGGTGGCGAAGAAGCCGATCAGGAAGAACTTGGCGGTCGCCGTGCCGTACTCCGCCTCCAGGATGTCGCTCAGCTGGATGAGGCCCTTGTCGCCGCTCGCGATGGCGATGTTCGCGGAGTGCAGGAGTTCCGCGCCGACGAAGAGCATCGAGATGACGAAGATGCCGGTGGTGATGTAGGCGACGCGGTTGTCGAGGCGCATGACCTTCATCCAGCCCGTGTTCGTCCAGCCCTTCGCGTTGACCCAATAGCCGTACGCCGCAAGGGTGATGGTGCCGCCGACCCCGCCGATCAGGCCGAGCGTGTTGAGGATCGAGTCCTTCTCGTCGGGGAGGACGGGGAGAAGGCCGGCGAAGGCGTCGCCGAGGTTGGGGGTGACGCGGATCGCCAGGTAGACGGTGACGACGAACATCACGCCCACCAGCACGGTCATGACCTTCTCGAAGACCTCGTACTTGTTGAACCACACGAACACGAGGCCGACCAGGCCGCAGATGACCGCCCACGGCTTGATCGACCAGTCGTCCGGGAAGACGTCGGGGAACAGCGCCTGCAGCGGCAGCGCGCTCGACGACATCGCCGCCGCGCCGTACACGAAGCCCCAGATGACCACGTAGACGACGAAGAAGTACGTCGTCCACCGGCCGAGGCTCGCCCAGCCGTCGAAGAGGGTCCGTCCGGTGGACAGATGCCAGCGGCCGGCCGCCTCGGCGAGGGAGATCTTGACCACGCAGCCGATGACCGCGGCCCAGAGCAGGGTGTAGCCGAAGTTGCTGCCCGCGACGAGCGTCGCGACGAGGTCACCGGCGCCGACGCCCGTCGCGGCGACGACGATGCCGGGTCCGATGTACTTCCAACTGGATTTGCGGGGCTGGGAGATGGACTCCCCTGACGCTGATTTCCCAGTGGTCTCCGTCATGTGACCCAAGAGAGCGTAAAGAGCAGGTGGGCACAAGGGAGCGCGCTTCGATCATCACCCGATGTGCACAGGGAACGCGCCGGGCAGCGATGACACGCCAGGGGGTGGCTGCGGGCCAGGTGAGGGCGTCGGGCGGTACGGTCCGCCTACATCCCCCGGCCCATTTTTCGGCCGATTCCCGCTACCGGCCCATGGGGGACTCTTGACCTGACCATGCCAGACCTCCACGATGAGCGCCACACCCGCACCAGGCACGTCGCAAGGATCCACCCCCCACCCGCTCCACTCCCTTCGTTCCGGAGATCCCGGAACGCCCGGAGAAACAAGGAGATTTCATGCGACTTCGCATTCGCGGCAGCGGCGCCGGAACCACCGGAACGAGACGCGGCCGCCGCACCGCCGCCTTCGCCACCCTGCTGGCGCTCGCGCTCGCGGCCCCCCTCCTCACCACGGCCACCGACGCCACGGCCGGCAACGCGAAGGCCCCCGCGGCCGAGGCGGACCCCGTCCGCCAGTACGAGGTGCACACGCACTCGGACTCCGCGTCCCGTACGGCGATCCAGCAGACCGGCGTGACCGTGGACGAGGCCGACACGGAGACCGTCGTCGTCTCGGGCCGCGCGGACCAGATCAAGAAGCTGCGCTCGCTCGGCTACGAGGTCTCGCTGCTCGGCTCGGCACCGGACCGTTCGAGCGCGGCCGACGTGGGGGTCCTCGACTTCCCCACGGCCGACTCGACCTACCACAACTACGCGGAGATGACGAGCGACATCAGCTCCGTCATCGCGGCCTACCCGAACCTCGTGAGCCAGCGCGTCATCGGCACCTCGTACCAGGGCCGGAACATCGTCGCCCTCAAGATCAGCGACAACGTCGGTACGGACGAGGCCGAGCCCGAGGTGCTGTTCACCCACCACCAGCACGCCCGCGAGCACCTCACCGTCGAGATGGCGCTCTATCTGCTGAAGGAGCTGACCTCCAAGTACTCCACGGACTCCCGTGTCGCCAGCGTGGTCAACTCCCGGGAGATCTGGATCATCCCGGACCTCAACCCGGACGGCGGCGAGTACGACATCGCGAGCGGCGCGTACCGCTCGTGGCGCAAGAACCGCCAGCCCAACACCGGTTCGTCGTACGTCGGTACCGACCTCAACCGCAACTGGAACTACCAGTGGGGCTGCTGTGGCGGCTCCTCCGGGTCGACGTCCTCGGAGACCTACCGCGGTACGGCGCCCGAGTCCGCCCCCGAGGTCAAGGTGGTCGCGAACTTCGTACGCAGCCGGGTCGTCGGCGGCACCCAGCAGATCAAGACGGGCATCGACTTCCACACGTACAGCCAACTGGTGCTGTGGCCCTACGGCTACACGACCGCCAACACCGCGCCCGGCATGACGCTGGACGACCGCAACGCCTTCGCCGCGGTCGGCGGGAAGATGGCAGCCAGCAACGGTTACACGCCCGAGCAGTCCAGTGACCTCTACATCACGGACGGCTCGATCGACGACTGGCTGTGGGGCAACCAGAAGATCTTCGCGTACACCTTCGAGATGTACCCGTCCTCCGCCTCCGGCGGCGGCTTCTACCCGCCCGACGAGGTCATCACCCGGGAGACGTCCCGCAACCGGGACGCGGTGCTGCAGCTCCTGGAGAACTCCGACTGCATGTACCGGTCCATCGGTAAGGAAGCGACGTATTGCGCGTAGCGCTCCGCCGGTGAACTGGAGAGCTGCCTGAGGTCGTTGGGGAACTGCGGGCCGTACGTGGCCGGTCGCGCAGTTCCCCGCGCCCCTTACGGGGCGCTCTCCTCGCTGTCCTTGGTGGCCTCGGTCTCGGTGTCCGCGTCTTCCGCGTCCTCGTCGCCGTCCTCGAAGTAGGCGTCCAGGACCGCGTCCAGCTGTTCCTCCCACTCGCCGAACCGCGCCCGGGACGTCGCCTCGATCTCGATCGGGTACCAGCGGCGGTCGGGGGTGTGGACGGTGATGGTGAACCGCTTGCCGAAGCGCGGGGACTCCGTCTCCACGGCGCCGATCTCGTCCCAGCGGAACTCGCACGCCTGGTCGTCCAGGGCGAGCCGTACGCCCTTGTGATCGGCGGCGATCTTCGCTCGGCGGTCGGAGGCCTCGAAGACGGGACCGTCGGGGGCTTCGTCCTCCTCTGCCTCCTCGACCTCCTCGGACTTCTCTGCCTTTTCGAGATCGGCCTTCTCGAGAGAGGGTCCCTCGGACACCTCGGCCTCGGCCTCCGGCTTCGCCTCCGCCTCGACGGAGTCGTCCGGCGACTCGGCGTCCGCCGGCTCTCCGGACACGGGTGAGGTGAGCCCGGGGATGAAGGCCGGGTCGAACCCGGCGCCTTCCAGGGGCTGGCTGCTCGAACCTATGCGCTGCTCCACAGCCGGAAGTATGGCGGACGAAGCTGTGCCATGGGGCGCCGGGGCGGAAGGCATCTCGGGGGACGGACGGCACGAGTGGGGCCACGGACCTTTCCACGCCACCGCACAGGTCGACAGCGCCCGCTGTCCCAGGAGCGTCCGCGTGGCTGTGAACGGCCTTCCTGCGGTGGCGCATGAGCTTTACCGAAGCGGGTGTTCTGCTCTCAGCCAAGCCGCTCACACCTGCGATGGCGTGAGCGACAGGATCGACACATGCAGCCCATCTTCGTTCTCGTGCACAGTCCGTCTGTGGGCCCCTCGACCTGGCACCCTGTGGCCGAGCACCTGACGGCGGCGGGTTACCGGGTACGGGTGCCGTCCCTGCTGCACATAAGCACCGGTGCTCCGCCATTTTGGCCCCGCATCGCCGATGCCGTCCGCAACGACCTCCGACAGGTCTCGGCCGACAGCCCCGTCACGTTGGTGGCGCACAGCAACGCGGGCTTGTTTCTCCCCGCGATTCGCGCGGGCCTCGACCAACCGGTGACCAGCTCGATCTTCGTCGATGCCGCACTGCCGGCCCGGATCGGACCGACCCCTGTCGCCCCACCCGAATTGCTGGAGTTCCTCCGCCCGATGGCCGTGAACGGCAAGCTGCCGCGCTGGACCGACTGGTGGGACGAGGCGGACATCGCTCCCATGTTCTCCGATCCGATGGTCCGCCAGACAGTCGTCGAAGAGCAGCCCACCCTGCCGCTGTCCTACTACGAGCAGCACATCCCGGTCCCCCACGGCTGGGACGACCATCCCTGCTCCTACCTGCTGTTCGGCCCTCCCTACGACGACCTTGCCGTCGAGGCACACGAACGCGGCTGGCATGTGGCACACCTACCCGGCGCGCACCTGCATCAGATCGTCGACCCTGCCGGCACAGCCCGCCACCTCGTCGAACTCGCCGCCATGACCTGATCCACTTCCTGTCCTTCCTCAGCACCAAGTACAAGAACTCTTCGCCGAAGGCGACGCCTGAGTCACCGGGCCGGCGAGGGGGCCACCGCCACCCCACCGGCCCGACCAACCGCCGTACCGCCTACACGAACAAACTCAGCACCGCCGCCACCGCGAACCCCGCCACCGACAGCACCGACTCCAGGACCGTCCAGGTCTTCAGGGTGTCGCGCTCGCTGATGCCGAAGTACTTCGCCACCATCCAGAAGCCGCCGTCGTTCACGTGCGAGGCGAAGATCGAACCCGCCGAGATCGCCATGATGACGAGGGCCACGAAGGCCTGCGAGTGGTCGCCCTCGGCGAGGAGGGGCGCGACGATGCCGGCCGTGGTGACGATGGCGACGGTGGCCGAGCCCTGGGCGACGCGCAGGACCACGGAGATCAGATAGGCGAGGACGAGGACCGGCAGGCCGACGTCGTTGAAGGTGTCCGAGAGGGCCTGGGCGACACCGCTGGCCTTCAGTACGGCGCCGAAGATGCCGCCCGCGCCGACCACGAGCAGGATGTTGCCGACCGGCTTGAGGGATGAAGTCGACACCGTTTCAAGGGACTTGCGGGACCAGCCTCGCCGGATGCCCAGCAGGTAGTACGCCAGGAGCAGGGCGATGGTCAGGGCCACGAAGGGGCTGCCGAAGAACTCGATCACCGAGCGGAGGGTGGAGGGGTCGAGCGCGATCGAGGAGAACGTCGCCGCGAGGATCAGCACCAGCGGCGTACCGATGATGCCGATGACCGTGCCGAGGGGGACCGGGGTCTCGCGCGGCTCGACGCCGGACGCCCGCTGCTCCTCCCGCACGGCCAGCTTCGCCTCCGCGGCGGCCTCGACCATGTCCTGCGGTACGGCGACGAAGATCCGCTTGCCGATCCAGGCGGCGTAGACCCAGGCGGCGGCCACGGCGGGGAGTCCGCAGACCACGCCCATGAGGATGACCCAGCCGAGGTCCACGTGCAGGAGTCCGGCGGCGGCCACCGGGCCCGGGTGCGGCGGCAGGAACGCGTGCGTCACGGACAGGCCCGCGAGCAGCGGCAGGCAGTACAGGAGGATCGACTTGCCGCTTCTCTTCGCCGCCGCGTACACGATCGGGGCGAGGACGAAGATGCCGACGTCGAAGAAGACCGGGATGCCGAAGATCAGGCCGGTGAGGCCCATCGCGAGCGGGGCCCGCTTCTCGCCGAACAACCCGAGCAGCCGGGACGCCAACACCTCGGCGCCGCCGCTGACTTCGAGGATCGCGCCGAGCATCGTGCCGAGCCCGATGATGATCGCGACATGGCCGAGGATGCCGCCCATGCCGGACTCGATGACCGAGACGGCCGTGGACCTCTGGACCGTGCCGAAGAGTTCCGTGACCGACAGCCCGGCGGAGAGGCCGACGGCTATGGAGACGGCGAGCAGCGCCACGAAGGGCTGCAGCCTGAGCTTGATGATCAGGACGAGGAGGAGTGCGATTCCGAGGGCGGCGACCGTGAGCAGTCCGGCGGTGCCGTCGATGAGGAGGAGCAGGCCGCCGGTGTGGGGTGGGGTCTCCGGAGCGGGGGCTGTGGCTGCGAGCGGATAGGAGAGCAAGGGGGACCTCTTCTTAAGTGCATAGAGCTTTCGGGCGTGGGGGATCGCGGCACGGCGCCCAGGGGATGACGGGCGCCGCACCGTGAAGACGTACGGGGTGCGGGAGAGGTGGGGAGAGGAGCGTCAGCCGAGTACGGCCAGCGCGTCGATCTCGATGAGGAGTCCGGCCGGCAGACCGACGTAGACCGTCGTGCGGGCGGCGGGGGGCGCGGTGAGGCCCTGCTCCTCGAAGTAGGTGTTGTAGATGCCGTTCATCTCGGCGAAGTGGTCGACGTCGGTGAGGTAGACGCGGATCATCATCACGTCGTCCCAGCTCGCGCCGCCCTCTTCGAGGATCGCCTTGACGTTGGCGAGGGTCTGGAGGGTCTGCTCGCGCAGCGCCGGTCCGGCGGTCGTGGGCGGCTCGCCTTCGACGGCCGGGAGGAAGCCGACCTGCCCGGCGACCTGGAGGATGTTCCCCTTCCGCACGCCGTGCGAGAACTTGGCGGGCGGGGTGGTGTGGGTCTTGGGGGTGAGGGCGATCTTGTCGGTCATGCCGTGCTCATTCCTTCGGGGCAGCTGGGGCGGCTTCTCTGACGGTGGGCTTGCCGGAGTACTCGCGGCTGATGGCGTCCGCCGTACGGCGCACCAGCGGGAGCAGGGTGAGGAGTTCCTCGCGGGTGACGACGACGTTGGGTGCGGAGACGGACATCGCGGCGACGACCCGTCCGTCGGTGCCGCGGATGGGGGCGCCCACGCAGTTGATGGACTCCTCGTGACCACCGAGGTCGGTGGCCCAGCCCTGTTCGCGCACCGTGGCCAGCTCCTTGAGGAAGGCGGGGGCGTTGGGGATCGAACGGGCCGTGTACATGGGGTAGTCGAGCTTGTCGGCGAGCGCGCGCCGCTCGGGCTCGGGCAGGTCGGCGAGGAGCAGCTTCGCGACGGCGGCGACGGTGATGGCGACGGGCTTCCCGATCCGCGAGTACATCCGCACCGGGTACCGGCTCTCCACCTTGTCGATGTAGAGGACCTCCTTCTCCTCGTAGACCGCGAGGTGGACGGTGTGCCCGCACTGCTCGTTCAGCCGTACGAGGTGGGGGTGGGCGATCTCCCGGATGTCCAGGTTCTCCACCGCCTCCTGGGCGAGGGCGAAGAGGCGGGCGCCGAGGCGGTAGCGCTGGTCGGACTGGCGGTAGACGAGCCCGTGCTCGTGCAGCGTGCGCAGGAGGCGGAGCGCGGTGGACTTGTGCACGTCGAGCCGCTCGGCGACCTGCCCGAGGTCGGCGGGGCCCTCGGCGAGCAGCGGCAGGATGCTCAGCGCTCGGTCGACGGTCTGGCTCATGGGGTACGTACCTCCTCGTCGGCCCGCGTGACGGCTTCGGTCCAGCCGGGGCCGAGTCGAAGTGTCCCCCACGCCTCGTCGTCCAGAGCGGCCAGCCGGTCGGCGTGGTCGCGGGAGGGCGGCGCGGCCAGGTCACCGGGGACGGTGAGGGCGGCCGCCGCCATGAGGTGGCCGTGCCGGAGCCGGTCCCTGGCGGGGAGCCCGCGCAGGGTCGCGGAGAGGAACCCGGCGGCGAAGGCGTCGCCTGCGCCGACGGCGGCGACGACGTCGACGCGCAGGGCGCGGACGAGCGTGGCGGTGCCGTCCGCGTCCTCGGTCCCCTCGATGTCCCTGTCGAACATGACGGCTCCGCCCTTGCCGTACTTGACGACCAGGACGTCCGGCTCCGGCAGCGCGTCACGGATCGCCTGTGCGCCGCGCAGCCCCCAGGCGTCCCGCGCCTCGTCCTCACCGACAAACACGACGTCGGCGCCGCGCGCGAGGTCGAGCAGGACGCGCGGTCCGGCTGTGTCGTGCCACAGCCCGGGGCGGTGGTTGACGTCGAAGGAGACGAGCGGGCGTCCGGGCCGACGCGCGGTGAGTTCGCGCAGCAGGCCGAGGCAGTCGTCGGAGAGCGCGGCCGTGATGCCGGAGAGGTGCAGCACCCGGGCGGAGCGGACGGCGTCCAGGTCCGTGTTGTCCGCTGTCATCGCGGAGGCGGCCGAGCCGGCCCGGTAGTAGGCGACCTCGTGCGCGTCGGTCGCCCGGTCGCCCGCCGTGCGGAAGTAGATGCCCGTCGGACGCACGGGATCCCGTCGTACGGCGGAGGTGTCCACGCCGTACGCGGTGATCGCCTCGACCAGATGGTCGCCGAAGGCGTCCGCGCCGACCCTGCTGACCCACTGCACGGAGTGCCCGGCGGCGGCGAGCACACACGCCACGTTCGACTCCGCGCCCCCGATCCCCCGCTCGAACGACGGGACATCGGCCAGGCGCCCCGGCCCGGACGGCAGGAACGTGACCATGGACTCGCCGAGTGCTACGACGTCGAAGGCGGTCACGATGGTTGGGGCCCCTTGCTCTCTCGGGCGACGGCACCGGCACCGTTGACCCTGCGTTGGCTGGGATGTTAGACAGCAGTAAGCGACATACGCAATGAGCGTTGCAGATACTGCAACGCACCTCATCAGGGAATCCGGGAGGCACCATGGGCGCCGACACCGCCGCAGTACAGCTGGCCGCTCTCACCGCGGACCGCGTCGACCACCGCTTCAAGGGCCTCCCCCCGGATGCCGAGGGCCTGACCGTCGGCGAGCTGGCCGCCCAGCGCCGCAACCTCTTCACGGACGGCTTCACCACCCCCGTCCTCGCCCTCTCCGCCGAGCGCCTGGAGCACAACCTCGCGCTCATGGAGACGTACGCCACCCGGCACGGCCTCGTCTTCGCCCCGCACGGCAAGACCTCGATGGCCCCGCAGTTGTTCTGGCGGCAGATCGAGCACGGCGCCTGGGGCATCACCCTCGCGGTCCCCCACCAGGTGCGCGTGGCAAGGGAGTTCGGCATCGACCGGATCTTCCTCGCGAACGAACTCGTGGACGCGCCGGCGCTGCGCTGGATCGCGTCCGAGCTGGCGGCGGACCCGGACTTCCGCTTCATCTGTTACGTCGACTCCGTACGCGGCGTGGAGCTGATGGACGCCGCGCTCTTCGGAGCCCCCCGCCCCGTGGACGTCGTCGTCGAACTCGCCGCCGGTGAGGGCGCCCGTACCGGCGTCCGTACGGAGGAGGAGTGCGCGGCGGTCGCGGACGCGGTGGCCGCGACGGAGACGCTGCGGCTGGTCGGCGTCGCGGGCTACGAGGGCGAGGTTCCGCAGGCCGACCCCGAGCGTGTGCACGCGTGGCTGCGCCGGCTCACCGCCCTGGCGGCGGACTTCGACAAGTCGGGCCGGTTCACGGGCCTCGACGAGATCGTCGTCAGCGCGGGCGGCAGCGCCTGGTTCGACGCGGTGGCGGACGTGTTCGCCGAGATCCCCGAACTCTCCCTCCCGGTACTGAAGTTGCTGCGCTCCGGCGCGTACGTCTCGCACGACGACGGCCACTACCGCAAGCTCACCCCCTTCGCCCGCGTCCCCGAGGAGGGCGCCCTGCACCCCGCCTTCCGGCTGTGGGCCCAGGTCGTCTCCCAGCCCTCCGCCGACCAGGCCTTCGTCAACGCGGGCAAGCGGGACGCGGCGTACGACCTCGATCTGCCGGAGGCCCAGGTGGTCCGCCGCGACGGCACCGAGCGCCCGGCCACCGGCGTCACGGTCAGCGGCCTCTCCGACCAGCACGGCTGGCTCCGCACGGCCCCGGAGGCGGACCTCCAGGTCGGCGACTGGCTGGGCATGGGCCTGTCCCACCCGTGCACGTCCTTCGACAAGTGGCAGCTGATCCCGGTGGTCGAGGCGGACGGCACGGTCGTCGACTACATCCGCACCTTCTTCTAGACAACACAGGAGACAGCTGTGATGGACCTCGTCATCCGCGACGCGGAAGTCGTCGACGGCACCGGAGAACCCTCCTACCGCGCCGACGTGGGCATCGAGAACGGCGTGATCACCACCGTGGTCAAGGAGGCCGCGGCGGCCGGCTGTCTGCGGCCCGTGGCCCGCCGCGTCCTGGACGCCGAAGGCCTCGCGCTGGCCCCCGGTTTCATCGACATGCACGCGCACAGCGACCTCGCGCTGCTCCGGGACCCGGATCACAGCGCCAAGGCCGCGCAGGGGGTGACCCTCGAAGTCATCGGCCAGGACGGCCTGTCGTACGCCCCGGTCGACGACCGTACGCTCGCCGAGGTCCGCCGGACGATCACCGGCTGGAACGGCCACGGCGACGACATCGACTTCACCTGGCGCTCCGTGGGCGAGTACCTGGACCGGCTCGACCACGGCTTCGACGGCGAGGGCATCGCGGTGAACGCCGCCTACCTCATCCCCCAGGGCACCGTGCGGATGCTCGCCGTCGGCTGGGAGGACCGCGAGGCGACACCTCAAGAGCTGGACCGCATGCGGGAGTTGGTGGCCACCGGCATGCGCGAGGGCGCGGTCGGCATGTCCTCCGGGCTGACGTACACCCCCGGCATGTACGCCAAGGACGCCGAACTCACCGAACTGTGCCGGGTGGTGGCAGGGCACGGCGGCTACTACTGCCCGCACCACCGCTCGTACGGAGCGGGCGCCCTGGAGGCGTACGAGGAGATGGTGGCCCTCACCCGCGAGGCCGGCTGCCCGCTCCACCTCGCGCACGCCACGATGAACTTCGGCGTGAACGAGGGCAGGGCCCCGGACCTGCTTGCCCTCCTGGACAAGGCGCTCGCGGAGGGCGCCGACATCTCCCTCGACACGTATCCCTACACCCCCGGCTGCACCACCCTCGTGGCGATGCTGCCGAGTTGGGCGAGCGAGGGCGGCCCGGAGGCGATCCTCGCCCGCCTGCGGGACGACACCACGGCGGAACGCATCCGGCACCACATGGAGGTCGTGGGCGCCGACGGCTGCCACGGCGTCCCCATCGAGTGGGACACGATCGAGATCTCGGGCGTGACCGACCCCGCCCTCGCGCCGTACGTCGGCCGAACGGTCCAGGCCTCCGCCGACCAGCGCGGTGAGGCGCCCTGGACGACCGCCCGCCGCCTGCTCGTCGAGGACGGCCTCGGCCCGACGATCCTCCAGCACGTCGGCCACGAGGAGAACGTCCGCGCGATCATGCGGCACCCCGTGCACACCGGCGGCTCCGACGGCATCCTGCGCGGCGACAAGCCGCACCCGCGCGCGTACGGCACCTTCCCGCGCTATCTGGGCCACTACGTAAGGGAGTTGGGCGTCCTCTCGCTGGAGGAGTGCGTCGCCCACCTCACCGGACGGGCCGCCGCCCGGCTGCGGCTGCCGGACCGCGGTCTGGTCCGCGAGGGCTACCGCGCCGACCTGGTCCTCTTCGACCCGGCCACGGTCGCGGCGGGTTCCACCTTCGACTCGCCCCGCACCCTCCCGACCGGCATCCCGTACGTCCTCGTCGACGGACGGTTCGTGATCGAGGACGGGCGCAGGACGGACGTACTGGCGGGACGGGCGATCCGCGGGACTCCCGCGTGACCGCCCGCCCTTGCGCGCCTACGGCTTGGGCAGGGTGCACCCGGTGCGGCTCAGGTCGAGCTTGTTGTCGAGCCCGAAGCACGGAACGATCTGGTAGGTCTCCTGGGCGTAGTTGATGCCCTGGCGGACGGTGACCGTGCCGTTCTCGTCGACCTCACACGGGTTGTTGAGGGTGCAGCTCGCGCCGGACTCGTTGCCGGTGTTGTTGACGGCGACGACCTTGCCGGTGGCGTTGTCGATGACGGGCGAACCCGAGGTGCCGCCGATGGTGTTGCAGGTGGAGGTGTAGCGGAGCGAGTCCTTCCAGGTCCAGCCGCCCTCCTTCAGGCGGTAGACGAACCCGTCGACGTTGCAGGTGTAGATCCGCTTCCAGTAACCGGAGACGACCTTGATGGCCGTACCGGCCGTCGGGTGCGCGGCGTCCAGCGTCAGCGCGCTGATGCCGTACGCGCTCTGTATCTGCGCGTACGTGCTGGTGAGCTGGTAGATCGAGACGTCGGTGTCGGTCATCGTGCCGTACGCGATCTTGCTGGCGCGCAGCGTCGCGACCCTCGTACCCGCGGAGTTGAGCAGCCCGAAGGTGCGGGTGGACGCGCGGTCGACGATGACCTGGCCTGCCGTCGGCATGCCTGTCTCCAGGCAGTGGCCGTTGGACAGCACGAGGGCCGGGTCGTCCGCCTCGGAGGCGGGCATGCGGATGACCGAGCCGGAACAGTTGCTGAGCGCGACGGTGCCGGCGAAGTCGACGGCCTGGATCGCGGGTGCGGCGGAGCTTTCGGTGGTTGCGGTGGTTGCGGTGGTGCTTTCCGCGGACACGGTCTCCGGCGCGGGTGCCGGTGCCGCGACCGCTGGTACCGCGCCCGCCCCGGCGATCACCAGGGCGAAGAGCGCGGCAACGAGAGGCTTTCTCATGTGGGGTCCCCTCATGCGACGTAGGTGACCGAAGGTTTTCCGGTCACCTTCTGTTTTGTCATGCGCATTGTGAGGGGATCCCGCTTGGGGAACAAGGAGTTGTTTCCGGCCGCACTCCGGGTGCTCGGACACGCCCCGGCGGCCGGACACCGGGGCGCCCGCCAAGGCGGCGCGTCAGGCTCAGCCGGGCTTCTTGGTGCTGCCCTGACCGCGCCCCGGCTTGCCGTCGGAGTTGCCCGGGGCCGACTCTCCGGCGGCGGGGGTGGAAGTGGAGTCGGCCGTCGTGGTGGAGCTCCCGGCCGAGGGTTCGGCGCTTCCACCCTCCGACGCGGAACCGCTCGCCGAACTCCCCGGAGCCGAGGAGGCGTCGCCGGACGGCCCCCCGGTGTCCGACGAGCGGGCGGTGCCCGGGACGCCGGCCGCGGTCCCGGAGGGGTCGGGCGTCCCGGAGACATCGGCCGCCGACCCCCCACGGTCCCCATTGCCCTCGGGCCCGTCCGCCGAGGACCCGGAGAAGGCGAACCCGGCGATCAGGGCCGCGACGGACACGGCCCCCACCGCGCCGACGGCGACCGCCACACGACGATTCCGCCAGTCCTCCCGCTTCCCGCGCGCCCGCCGACGGCCCGGACCGGAATGGCGGTTCTCCCCCTGCCCGTTCGGCACGGGAGGCAGCCCGTTCGGCACGGGAGGCAGTTCGGCCGTCTCGTCGTACGCGTTCTGCCAGCCGTGGGCGGCCGCGGGATCCGCGTGCGCGTCGTACACCGGCTCCGTCTCGGGGTACGGGTGGTACACGTTCGGCGGCTCCTGGGACTCGCCGCCCTCCTGGTGCGCACCGTGGACGCCGTACACGCCGGCCGCGCCGTTCGCGGCATTCGCGTCGTACGCCCCGTCTTCATGCTGGGAGTGCCTGGACATGGCCGCGCATTGTAGGGACCGGAGGGGGCCACGAGACAGCTACCGACGATAACCGTCCAAATCATCCCGTCTCACGTGGTGGAAAACACGCCCCGCCCGGCGTTACCCGGCCGTAAGCTCACGGACATGCAGGTGATCCAGTCGACCAAGCTCGCCAATGTCTGTTACGAGATCCGGGGCCCGGTGCTCGAGGAGGCGATGCGGCTGGAAGCGGCGGGGCATCGGATCCTCAAGCTCAACACGGGGAATCCGGCGGCGTTCGGGTTCGAGTGCCCGCCCGAGATCCTTGAGGACATCCTGCGGAACGTGTCTTCGGCGCACGGGTACGGCGACGCGAAGGGGCTGCTCGCGGCGCGCCGGGCCGTCGTGATGCACAACCAGACCCTCGGCATCGAGACGGACGTCGAGCACGTCTTCATCGGCAACGGCGTGTCCGAGCTGATCGTGATGGCGATGCAGGGGCTGCTCGACGACGGCGACGAGGTGCTCGTACCGGCGCCGGACTATCCGCTGTGGACGGCGGCCGTGTCGCTGTCCGGCGGAACGGCCGTGCACTACCGCTGCGACGAGCAGTCGGACTGGATGCCCGACCTCGCCGACGTGGAGCGGAAGGTCACCGACCGCACCAAGGCCATCGTGATCATCAACCCGAACAATCCGACGGGTGCGGTGTACGACGACGCGATGCTGCGCGGGCTGACCGACATCGCCCGCCGCCACAACCTGCTGGTCTGCTCCGACGAGATCTACGACAAGATCCTCTACGACGGAGTCACACACACCTCGACCGCCAAGATCGCCCCCGATCTGCTGACGCTCACCTTCAACGGGATGTCGAAGGCGTATCGCGTGGCGGGTTACCGCGTCGGCTGGATGGCCATCTCGGGGCCGCGCGCGCACGCCGACTCCTACATCGAGGGCCTGACGATCCTCGCGAACATGCGGCTGTGCGCGAACATGCCGGGTCAGCACGGTGTGGTCGCCGCGCTGAGCGGGCGGCAGACCATCAACGACCTGGTCCTGCCCGGCGGGCGGCTGAAGGAGCAGCGGGATGTGGCGTACGAGCTGCTGACGCAGATCCCGGGCGTGAGCTGTGTGAAGCCGAAGGGGGCGCTGTATCTCTTCCCTCGTCTGGACCCAAAGGTCTTCAAGGTCAAGGACGACCGGCAGATGGTCCTCGATCTGCTGCGCCGCGAGAAGATCATGGTGGTCCAGGGGACGGGCTTCAACTGGCCCGAGCCGGACCACTTCCGGGTCGTCACCCTGCCGACGGTCGGGGATCTGACGGACGCGGTGACGCGGATCGGCAACTTCCTGGACGGCTACGGCCAGCCGTGACACTCACGCTGTGTGTGCGCGTTGACCGGTTCTGCGATCACGCTCAACTTTAGACGGAATCTAAGCTAGGATGGGGTCCTGTCAGAGCACAGGAGGCCGTTCATGTACGAACCGATCCGCACCAAGTCGGTCCACACGACGGCCGGCACCACCTCCGACTTTCCCCATCGGTCGCGCGAGGAGGAGCTGGACATCCAGCTGGCCGGCCACCTCGCGGCGCTGCTCGCCGTGACCGACGAGATCCGTGCGATCGCGCCGTCCGGCGATCTGGACGCGGCGGGTGAGCGGCTCACCGCGCAGGTGGCCCGGCTTCGGGACGGGGTGGCGCCGGTACGGTCGTCGGTGGCCGACGCCCTTCACGAGCCGCAGCTCCTCTCCCTCCACCAGCGGGCGCACGCCCTCGCGGGCCGCGCCCTCGTCGTCGCGGCGTCCCGCGCCGACACCGCCGCCGCGATCCTCGCCGCCGAGCGCATGGACGCCCACGCGTCCGCCACCGCGCCGCAGGCACTCGCGGCCCGCTGAGCCTCCGGCTCCCCTCATACGGCCCCGGTCCGCGCGCACCGCAGCGACGTGCGGACCGGGTGCCACAGCACTGCGTTCGCTTTGGCCGGGGTTTCGCTTGCTCCCGGCTTTGGGGGGACCCCGGTGTTTTCGGTGGGCTGCGGTTACTCGGCACCGCCGTGAGGCGCCATCGTGGCTGAGCGCCGCTGCGGCGGAAGGAACTGGCCCGACCGGCGCTGGTCCTCCGCCGCAGCGGCGACCCGCCCCCACCGCCCCCTTCGGCGGTGCCGAGCCTGCGTCGCCCTCGCGCAGCGAGACGCCCGGGCGGACCGGCGGGAACCGGACAACCCCCGTGCAGTGGACCCCCGTAGCGGCACCCCCCGTTCCGGTTGCGTACCGGGACCCCGTCGTCACCCGGTGTTCACCCCGAGCCGGGGGGAATGTTGGAGTCCGGGAGCACGCTCTCGGGTGTGAGACGCATCGTAGGAATCGTCCTGGCGGTGCTGCTGATCGGCGGAGTGGTAGCAGCCGTCGTCGCAGGCCGCGAAGGTCAGGACAAGGACACGGCAACGAAGACCGTGCAAGGAGTTATCGGATCGGAGAAGGCGGAGTTCTTCGCCGATCCCGACGTGGTGAAGGCCCTCGCTGCCAAGGGCTACACCGTGAAGACGGAGACCTCCGGGTCCTGGGCCATGGAGGGCCTGGACCTCAAGGGGTACGACTTCGCCTTCCCTTCAAGCCAGGCGCCGGCCGATGAGCTGGCCGACAAGTACCACGCGCAGAAGCCGCTTCCCCGGCCCTTCTACTCCCCCTTCGTCGTCGTGGCGCACCGCAACGCCGCCGAGGTCCTGGAGCAGAACGGCCTGGCGACGCTCGACAAGGCCACCGGCACCCTGAAGATGTCCGCCTACCTCAAGGCGGCCGGGCAGGACCGGACTTGGCAGGAGCTCAAGGGGTCCGAGAAGTACGGCGAGCTGACCGGCACGCTCTTCATCGCCACCACCGACCCCGAGACGTCCAACTCCGGCGCCCTCTACCTCGCCGCCGCCTCGTACGTCGCCGACGGCGGACGCGTGGCCACGGACAACGCCGCCGTGGCCCGCACCGCACCCCTGATGCACAAGCTGATCAGCGTCCAGGGCGCTCAACAGAGCAGTACGGACGCGACGTTCAGGGACTTCGTCAGCGGGGCCGGCAACCCGCTCGTCCTCGCCTACGAGTCCCAGGTCGCCTCGCTGCTCGTGCAGGGCCAGGACGTCGGCGACCTCACCGTCCTCTACCCGGACACCACGGCGAACAGCGACCACACCGTCGTACCGCTCACTCCCGAGGGCCGCGCGCTCGGTGAACTCCTCGGCACCGACCCGACGTTGCGCAAGCTCGCCGTCCGGCACGGGTTCCGGCCGCAGGGCGCGAGCACGGAGTTCACGGCGGCGACCGCCGCCCAGACCAGGTACATCAACCAGAAGCTGACCGGCGTCCGGCAGGCGCCCGTGCCCGCCTCCAAGGTGCTGCACGAGATGGCACTCCGGGCCCGGAAGTAGGGGGAAGCAAGCAATGAGCACCGAACCGAACACTCTGACCCTCACACCGCCCGAGGCCGTCGCACCCGTGCCCCGCGAGAAGGCGGGCGGGCTCGTGCCCGTCGACCCCGCTGTGCAGGACGACATGGCCAGGCGCGCCGCCGAGTACGTCGGCGGGCTCGCCACCCTGGACGCCCGCTCGCCCGAGTTCGCCGGCAAGGTCGGCGAGATCGCGGGCCTGGGCTCGGGCGAGATGCGGAACGCCGCCGCACAGTCCAACCGCATGCTGGAGCGCACCATCCGCAGCCTCCCCGGCAAGGGCGAGGACGCCCAGTCGCACGTGGCGGGCTCGCTCGTCGAACTGCGGCGCGTGGTGGAGGACTTGGACCCGCGCGACCTGCCCGCGAGCAAAGGGCGGAAGTTCCTGTCCCGGCTGCCCGGCGGCAACAAGCTGCGCGACCACGTCGCCAAGTACGCCTCCGCGCAAGGCACCTTGAACAAGATCGTGGGCTCGCTGCGCGGCGGCCAGGACGAACTGCGCCGGGACAACGCCGCGTTGCAGACCGAGCGGGTCCGGCTCTGGGAGACGATGGGCAAGCTCCAGGAGTACGTCGTCCTCACCCAGGCGCTGGACACGGCGGTCGAGGGACACATCGCGGGCGTGGAGGCCAGGGACCCGGCGGGGGCCGACACCCTCCGCTCCGACGTCCTGTTCCCCGTACGGCAGAAGCACCAGGACCTGCTGACCCAACTGGCCGTGTGCGCCCAGGGATACCTGGCCATGGACGTCGTACGCCGCAACAACGAAGAGCTGATCAAGGGCGTCGACCGGGCCGCGACCACGACCGTCTCGGCGCTGCGCATCTCCGTGATGCTCGCCTCCGCCCTCGACAACCAGCGCAAGGTCGTCGACCAGGTCAACGCCCTGCGCGGCACGACGGAGGACCTGATCCGGGGCAACGCCGAGATGCTCGCCACACAGAGCGGGGAGATCCAGCGGATCGCCGCCGACCCGGCCGTCGGGGCGGAGACCCTGCGCACCGCCTTCCAGCAGATCTACCGCACCCTGGACGCGATCGACACGTACAAGGTCCAGGCCACCGAGGCCATGGCCGTGACCGTCGAGTCCCTTACCTCCGAACTCCAGCACGCCAGCGCGTACTTGGAGCGCAGCCGCTCGCAGGGTGCCCTCGAAGGCGGCAACGGATGAGACGACGAAGCGCGTTCGCCGTACTGACGGCGGCGGCTCTGCTCGCCGTGTCGGCCTGCACGGCGGAGAACACGACGGAGGACCCCAAGGCGGCGGAGCCCACACCCGGCACCCTCCGTGTCCTCGCCTCCAGCGAACTCAGCGACATGACAGGGGTGTTGAAGCAGATCCAGCAGGACACCGGCATCACGGTGAAGCCCACCTACATCGGCACCCTCGCCGCCGTGGACCTGCTCGCGCAGGGCAAGGTGGACGGTTCGTACGACGCCCTGTGGCTGTCCTCCAACGACTATCTGCGGCTGCGTCCCGACGCGGCGAAGAAGGTCGTCTCCGAGACGTCGATCATGTCCAGCCCGGTGGCCATCGGCGTCAAGCCGGCGACCGTGAGCGAGCTGGGCTGGAATCCGGACGACGTCACCTGGTCGCAGGTGGAGACGGCGGTCGCGGACGGGAAGCTGACGTACGGCATGACCGATCCGGCCCGCTCCAACTCCGGTTTCTCCACGCTGATCTCGGTGGCCTCGGGCCTGTCCGGAGCGCAGTCGGCTCTGACGGACGCGGACGTGGACAAGGCGACGCCGAAGCTGCGGGAGTTCTTCCAGGGGCAGAAGCTGACCTCGGGTTCCTCGGGCTGGCTGGCGGCCGCCTACGAGCGCCGCGGCACCGTGGACGCCCTGCTCAACTACGAGTCGGTCCTCAAGGGCATGAAGGGCCTCACCGTCATCCGGCCGAGCGACGGCGTGGTGACCGCGGACTATCCGCTGACCTCCCTCGCCTCGTCCTCCAAGGACACCCGCGAGGACGTCCGCCGTCTCACCGAGGCCCTGCGCGCCCCGTCCGCCCAGCGGCAGATCACCAAGGAGACCCTGCGCCGCCCGGTCGTCGCCTCCGTCGCCCCGGCGACCGGCCTCGACACCAGCCGAAGGCGCGAACTCCCCTTCCCCGGAAGCCAGTCCGTCGCCGACGGCCTCCTCGACGCCTACGAGAACAAGCTCCGTCGGCCGTCCAGGACCGTATACGTCCTCGACACCTCGGGCTCGATGCGCGAGGACGGCCGCCTCGACCGGCTCAAGAAGGCGCTCACCGATCTGACGAGCGACTTCCGCGAGCGCGAGGAGGTGACGCTGATGCCGTTCGGCTCGGAGGTCAAGAGCGTCCGCACGCACGTGGTGTCGCCCGCGGACCCGGGGACCGGACTCGACGGCATCCGCAAGGACACCAAGGCGCTCACCGCCGAAGGGGATACCGCCATCTTCACCTCGCTGGAGAAGGCGTACGAGCATCTCGGCGCCGACGACGACACGTTCACGTCGATCGTGCTGATGACGGACGGTGAGAACACGGCGGGCGCGAGCGCGGACGAGTTCGATGGCTTCTACGGCCGACTGCCCGCCGCCGAGCAGGAGATACCCGTCTTCCCGATCCTCTTCGGGGACTCCGACCGCGCCGAACTCCAGCACATCGCCGACCTGACCGGCGGCCGCCTCTTCGACGCCCAGAAGGGCTCGCTCGACGGCGCCTTCGAGGAGATCCGTGGCTACCAATAAGACCGATAGGGCTAATCGGGCCAACCGGTTCATGGGCTATCTGGAGTCCCGCAAGAACCTCGCCGGGAGCGCGGGCGGGATCGCCGGGCTCGCCCTGACCTTCACCGGACTCGCGGGCGCCTACTGGCCCGCCGTCGTCCTCGGCCTCTACGGCGCGGGCGCCCTGATCGCCCCGCCGGAACACCCGCCGCTCCCCGACTTCCCGGACCCCTCCGCCCAACTCGACGAACTCCGCGGCGACTTCAGCAAGCTGCGCGAGTACCTGAACGGCGTCGAACTGCCGCCCGCTGCCGCCGGACGCCTCACCGAACTCACGGAGATCCTCACCGCCCTCCTTGACCCCGGCTGGGTCGCCGCGGTTCTCGCACAGGACCCGGAGGGCGTGCACACGCTGTCCCGAGCCATCCGGCAGGACATCCCCGAGGCCGTCGACACCTTCGTACGGACGCGGTGGTGGACCCGGATGACACCCGGCACCGAACCGCCGGAACGCCACCTGGAGCGCCAACTCGCCGTGCTCCACGAGGAGTCGGAACGGCTGGCGGCACAGCTGCGGGAGACGGAGGCGCGGCGGCAGGAGTCGCTCACACGGTATCTGGAGGACCGGGGGCGCTCCCAGTAGTCACTGGGGCAGATTCACGGCGATGACCACGAGGATCACCACCAGCAGGATCAGCAGACCGACCTTCAGGGCCGCGGGCCACGGCTGCTCCTCCTCCGGCTGCGTGACAGGCACCGGAACCGGCGCCGGCCCGTTGAACACGTCGTGCCCCGTGACCGCCGCCCGCGTGCACCACGGGCAGGTCGGCAGATGGGACCCGTACGCGTGCAGCGGGCGCATCCGGCAGACCCGTACCAGCGCGCGTTCCCTGTCCAGGGCGCGTAGCCACGCCTCCGCCTGGGGGCGCGCGGCGGGGGCCAGTACGCCGGGGCCGAAGGCGGCTCGGGCCAGCGTGAGGAGTTCCGGGGGCAGCACGGAGGGGTCGACGGTGCCGCGCGGGATGACGACCAGTTCGGGGCGTACGACGTAGGAGCAGCTGGCGGCGATGTTGTCCTTGACGGTCGACTCGGAGGCGCTGTCGTGCGGGACGCCGCCGAAGGGGTGGTTGCCCGCCGTGAGCAGCTGGTAGACGAGGACGGCGAGGGCGAAGTCGTCGGTGGCGCGGGTGGCGGGGCCGCCGGCCTGGCGCTCGGGGGACGAGTAGTCGGTGGTGTGCATCAGGCAGGGGAAGGGTTCCCCGGTCACCGGGTCGGTGAAGGCGATGGAGTCGCAGTCGAGGAAGGTGACGAAGCCGTTCCCGTCGACGACGACGTTGCTGCTGGAGAAGTCGCCGATGACGAGGTTGTCGTAGTGCATGCGGGCGGTCATGAAGGCGAGGTTCCAGGAGACGCCGAGCAGGAAGCGCCAGTCGGCCCGGTCGGGGAAGAGCTTGAGGCGCTGGGCGCGGGTGAACAGGCCGATCAGCTGGACGTGTTGGGGTTCGCCGAAGCGGCGCATGGCGTAACCGAGGAACTCGCCCCGGGTGCCGCGGGCGAGGGCGGTGGGCCAGGCCAGTTCGGGGGGCTGGGAGGCGTTGGTGGGGCGGGCGGCGAGCGGGGACATGGTCAGCATCCGCATCAGCCGCCGTTCCTGTTCGGGACCCGGCGGCTCGCGGTAGAGCTTGACGACGATCCCGTCGTCGCCGACGACCGGGTAGACGGCCGCCTGGCCGCCGCCCTTCAGCGGCAGTTCCGCCAGGACGACGGGCTTCCCATCCAGGAACACCGTGAGGCCGCTCATGGCCGCGCCTTGCGCACGGCCCGCAACAGGGTCTTGTCGTCGGCGTTGAGGGCGGTGAGACGGTCCGACCTGAGCAGCGCGGCGAGTCCCTCGTGGGCGTCGTCGGTGACCGTGTCCAGGGAGCGGAACACGGCGTCGGCGAAGGACGCGTTCGGTGACTGCGCCCCGGAGGCGGCCCGGGTGAGCGCGGCCTGCACGAGCCCGTCCGTGGACAGCAGCACCCCGTCGATCCCCTCGTCGGACACACAGTCGGTGTGCACCCAGCGGGCCGCGTCCGGCGAGGTGAGGAAGACCGTCTCGTTGCTGTACTCGCTGGCGGCCCGCGGCTGCGGCAGCAGATGGAACTGCCGCTCTCCGTCCTCCGTACCGGCTCGCAGTACGACGAAGCCGTCGCCGACCGTGAGCTGGCCCAGCCAGCCCGGGGCGAGCACCACGACGGTGAGCGTGGTGGCGAAGTCGGCGGCGTCGGCGCCTGTCCTGTCCAGGAAGACCTTGCTGACATCGTGGAAGGCGTCTTCGAGCAGCTCGTGGACGGCCTCGCCGGGCCGGCAGTCGGCCGCCGCGTCGGCCCGCCGCGCGAAGTGCTCGGTGGCCAGCTCGACCGCGAGCCTCGACCCCTCCTCGGAGCGCGGACGGCTGCCCGCGCCGTCCGCGACCGCGAGGACCGCCACGTACGCCGACGCCTTGTACGCGCAGGCGTCCTGGCAGGGCAGGCCCTGGCGGCGGTGGCGGTAGCCCTCGACGCTCATGCCGTGGATGCGCCACGGCGATTCCAGCTTTTCCGCTCCGGCCATGAGTCAGGATTCCCATCCGGTCGTTCGGTCAGGACTCCCAGGCCGGGCGCTGGGTCTTGAACTGGCTGAAGATCTTCTCGAAGACCTCGTCGCCGGCGCCCTTCTGCTCGGCGTTCGCGCTCGCCGACATCATCTGGAGCAGCTCCCGGAACGGGAACCCCTGCAGCCGGGCGTTGAACTTCGGGGCGAAAGCCTGGAGCACCTGCTCGCCCATGTCCGTGATGCCGCCCACCCCTATCGCGTACAGGCGGAAGCGGCGGGCGCTCTGCTCGTCGGCGAGTACGGGGATCAACCGGTGCCAGGAGTCGGTGAGATGGCCCGTGCCGTCGGTCGGCAGACCGTCGGTGACCAGGCAGATCTGCGGCCGGTAGTACTGCAGTCCGGAGGCGCGCAGCTCGGCCTTGCGGGCCGCGACGATGTGCATCGACAGCTCGACGGCCTCCGTCATCAGGGTCACCCCGGCGGCGGCGAGCTGCGGCGGCCGGAACATGTGGGCGGGCACGAAGGGGCTCACCGGGGCACGCGGGTCCAGGAGTTGGGGGCCACGCCAGGCGACGACGCCCTGGCCGCCGAAGGTGACGACGGCGACCTCGACGCTGTAGCTGAGGCTGACGTCGTCGTGCAGTTCCCGGGTCCACTCCATGAGCGCGTTGTTGAGGGTCTGGATGGGCGGGCCCGCCATGGAACTGGAGGTGTCGAGGCAGAGCACGAGGGGCAGGCGTTGCGCGTTGTTCTCGAACTCGATGTCGGCGTACTCCGCCGGCATGGTGGGCGGGTGATCGCTGTGCATCTCTGTTCTCTTCTCCTGGTTTCAGGGTCTGAGGGGACTCAGGGGTCCCCGGGGACTCAGGGTCTGCGGGCCTCAGGACCGGGTGCCTTTGGCGTGCCGTCCCGTCGTGGGCGGGAAGGCGTACAGGACGTCGGAGTCGCGCTCGCGTGCGTCCGTGACGTCGACGAGTCCGCCGGGGGCGGGCGGCGGGCGGCCGGGCTCCGCCCACACCGCGCGGTACAGCACGCGGTCGAGCTCGACATAGCCCTGCGGGTGCAGTTCGGTGCGGACGAGGGCGGACCTCGCGGGGCCGGGTACGTTGCCGACCCGGCGCCCGTGGCGGGGGGCCGGATCCACCCTGAGATGGGTGGTCTTCTCGTCGGCCGCGCGGCTGTTCGCGGTGGGAACCGTGCCGCCGCCCGCAGTGGCGAGGGTGCGGCGGGGCGCCGCTCGGGAGGAGCGGCGGATGACGAGCACGAGGGCGGTGAGCAGTGCTACGAGGAGGGTGCTCACGATGATGAGGAGCGGATCGGGATACGAGGACTCGTCGTCCGTGGAGCCGGGGTACGACTGCGGGGGGCGATAGGCGCCGTCGGCTGCCTCGATCAGGTCCTGGCCCTTGACCGGGCCGGCCGCCAGCTTGTTGCACAGCTTTTCGAGGTCGTCCGGGGCGGTTTCACCGCAGAGGGAGAGCTTCTCCAGATCCTCCCGGGCAGCGTCCGGCAGATCGTCGATCGTGGCGTCGCCCGCCACCCAGCCGGTGCCCGCGAGCAGGAGGAGTGCCGTTCCGCCCCCGCCGGTCCTCGCGCCCGCCGGCACCTCGACCACGAGGTTCTCGCGGTGGTCCCGCAAGGTCTTCTCGGCCGCCCCGCGGTCGGGGTCCTTGGCATCGAACGGCACCTCGTCGTCCAGGGTGACCGGGACGATCTCCGCCTTGGCCAAGGTCGACCAGCACTTGAGGCGGGCCCCGAAGTCCTTGTCGCAGGGCTCTGCGGCCGCCGCCCCCGTGGGAAGCAGGGCGACCACCATTCCGAAAAACACCGCGAAAAACAGTGAACGCCTCATGGGCAACCCCCCGTGGCCTAAAAGGCACTCGCCCATAGTGGGGGCAACCGGCGTGCGCCCGGAAGGGTTTTAGGAAAACCACCGGTTTCAATTCTACAACTTGAATACCTGATGGCAGCGTGTGAACATCTGCCTCGCCCGTTCCACCCAATCACTGGCCAAAGCATCGAAATCCGTTTGCGTCATCCGGCAGGTCAGCGGCAGATCGCAGACTCCGGCGAGACAGGGGCGCGGACCTCTTACGTCCCATACGGAGAGCATGGGATTCAGTTGTTCGGTATTCCATGCGTTCGATGCCGCGGCGGCGACGGCCAGTTGATCCTGGCGCAGATAATGACCGTCGGTCACGAAGGCGACCAGGAGCCGTTTGGTGGTCATGAATCTCACGGTGACCTGCCGTCCCGTTTCCTTGAGATCGAATTGCATGGAAACGGAAACGGTGTCGGTCACGGTGTGGTAATTCCGTCCGGCCACCCAGGTCTGCACCATCCGCCGCCAGTGCGCGCCGATTTCGAGTACCTCGGGCTCCCGGCCGGGAAAACGCGTGGGCGAGGAATCAGGCGTCGCCGCCACGGCCCACCGCCTCGGCGACCATCGCGTCGGTCAGCCCGGCGTCCAGCAGCGCCTGGGCGTGCAGCAGCAGACAGGAGGGCACGGACACACTCGTACCGGCCCCGCGCCCGGCGACCGCGGCCTTGCGACGGTCGGCCAGATCGCTGGTGCGGACCTTGATGCTGTGGGCCACGGTGGGCGGTGGCCAGGACGCCGGTTTCGGGGTCTCCTCCAGCAACGCGGCGAGCAGTTCGTCCAGTTGGGGCCGGTCCTCGGGCCGCTTGGCCAGACAGCGCGCGATCAGCTCGCGTGTTCCCCGGGGTACGGCGTCGAGTTCGGGTTCGCTCTGTACGACCCGGAAGCGCACGGCGTCCCCGCTCCCGAACGGCGGGCGGCCCGACAGGGCGAACACCAGCACCCCGCCGAGGGAGAAGACATCGCTCGGCGGCCCCACCTGCGCGCCCTTGATCTGCTCGGGCGACATGAACGGCGGTGTGCCGACCACGATGCCCGCCTGGGTGAGCCCGGGTACGCCGTCGACGCGGGAGATCCCGAAGTCGATGACGCGGGGACCGTCGGAGGCGAGGAGCACGTTCGCCGGTTTCAGGTCACGGTGTACGACGCGGGCGGCGTGGATGGCCTGGAGCGCCTCGACCAGGCCCGCGCCCAGTTGCCGTACCTGCGGCTCGGGCAGCGGTCCGTCGGTGCGGACGGCCTCGGCGAGCGAGGGTCCGGGCACGTACATCGTGGCCAGCCACGGCAGTTCGGCCCGGGTGTCGGCGTCCACGACGGCCGCGGTGTACGCGCCGCTGACCACCCGCGCCGCCGCGACCTCGCGCGCGAAGCGCTCCCGGAACTCGGGCTCCGCCGCCAGCTCGGCCCGCACCACCTTCACCGCGACCTCGCGCCCGGCCGGCGAACGGCCGAGATACACCCATCCCATCCCGCCGGAGCCCAGCCGTCCGACGATGCGGTACGGCCCTATCTTCAACGGGTCACTGACGGGCGTACGCACCCCGCTCACCTCGATCCAGGGGTTCGTTGCAGGATGTCCCGAGTGTCCCGCGAAATCCCCGCCGTGGCAGAGGTGATGCCGGAAATGGGGACCGGGATTACGTTCGACGCACAAGCGTGAGGACGTGCGGCACCCAGGCGGGACGACGTGCGACACCCAGGCGCGATGGTGTCCGGCACACAAGAAGGCCGGGTCCGCGCACACCGTTGTGCGCGGACCCGGCCTCCCCCGAGTCGCGGTCACCGCGGCCGGTCTTGACGACGTCGCAGGTCAGGGCAAGTCCGACCGGCCGCGGAGATTCCCGTGGGACTAGCCCAGGCGCTGCACCAGCGCGCGGTACTCGTCCCACAGTTCCTTGGGAGTGTGCGTGCCGAACGTGTTGAGGTGCTCCGGTACGAGCGCGGCCTCCTCGCGCCACACGTCCTTGTCGACGGTGAGCAGGAAGTCGAGGTCGGACTCGGACAGTTCGAGACCGTTGGTGTCCAGGGCGCCCTTGGCAGGCAGGATGCCGATCGGGGTCTCGACGCCCTCGGCCTTGCCGTCCAGGCGGTCGACGATCCACTTCAGGACACGGCTGTTCTCACCGAAGCCCGGCCACACGAACTTGCCCGCGTCGTTCTTGCGGAACCAGTTCACGTAGTAGATCTTCGGCAGTTTCGCCTGGTCCTTGTCCTTGGCGACGTCGATCCAGTGGCCCATGTAGTCGCCCATGTTGTAGCCGCAGAACGGCAGCATGGCGAACGGGTCGCGGCGCAGCTCGCCGACCTTGCCCTCGGCGGCGGCGGTCTTCTCGGAGGCGACGTTCGCACCGAGGAAGACACCGTGGTTCCAGTCGAAGGATTCCGTGACCAGCGGTACGGCGGTCGCGCGGCGGCCGCCGAAGAGGATCGCGGAGATCGGCACGCCCTTGGGGTCCTCCCACTCGGGCGCGATGATCGGGCACTGCGCTGCGGGGACGGTGAAGCGGGCGTTCGGGTGGGCGGCCGGGACGCCGGACTCGGGGGTCCAGTCGTTGCCCTTCCAGTCCGTCAGGTGGGCCGGAGTCTCCTCCGTCATGCCCTCCCACCAGATGTCGTTGTCGTCGGTCAGCGCCACGTTGGTGAAGACGGAGTTGCCCCACAGCGTCTTCATCGCGTTGGCGTTGGTGTGCTCACCGGTACCGGGCGCGACGCCGAAGAAACCGGCCTCGGGGTTGATCGCGTACAGCCGGCCGTCCTCGCCGAACCGCATCCACGCGATGTCGTCACCGATCGTCTCGACCGTCCAGCCGCCGACCGTCGGCTCCAGCATGGCGAGGTTCGTCTTGCCGCAGGCACTCGGGAACGCGGCGGCGACGTACTTCGACTCGCCCTGCGGCGGGGTCAGCTTGAGGATGAGCATGTGCTCGGCCAGCCAGCCCTCGTCGCGCGCCATCACGGAGGCGATGCGCAGCGCGTAGCACTTCTTGCCGAGCAGCGCGTTGCCGCCGTAGCCCGAGCCGTAGGACCAGATCTCGCGGGACTCCGGGAAGTGCGAGATGTACTTCGTGGAGTTGCACGGCCACGGCACATCCGCCTCGCCCTCGGCCAGCGGCGCTCCGAGCGTGTGCACAGCACGCACGAAGAAGCCGTCGGAGCCGAGCTCGTCCAGGACCGGCTGACCCATGCGGGTCATGGTGCGCATGGACACGGCGACGTACGCGGAGTCGGTGATCTCGACACCGATCGCGGAGAGGTCGGAGCCGAGCGGGCCCATACAGAAGGGGACGACGTACATCGTGCGCCCGCGCATCGAGCCGCGGAACACACCGCCCTTGCCGTCCGTGCCCTGGAAGATCTCCCGCATCTCGCCGGGCGCCTTCCAGTGGTTCGTCGGACCGGCGTCCTCTTCCTTCTCGGAGCAGATGAACGTCCGGTCCTCGACCCGCGCGACATCGGTCGGGTCGGAGGCGGCGTAGTAGGAGTTGGGGCGCTTGATCGGGTCGAGCTTCTTGAAGGTGCCCTTGCGGACGAGTTCCTCGCTCAGTCGCTCGTACTCGGCTTCGGATCCGTCACACCAGACCACGCTGTCCGGCTGGGTCAGTTCGGCGATCTCGTTCACCCACGAGATCAGTGCTTTGTGGTTGGTGGGTACGACGGTGGGAGCCGCGATGTCGCGCGCCACGATTGCTCCTAAATGAGGGGTTTTGTTGTTTGTGCCCCGTGGGGGCTGCGACCCGGATGCTTCACGATGGTGGATCCCCTGGCGCTCATCCGGTGCCGACCGCACTCATTTGATCATCCGACTAGACCGCGCATATGTCCAGAGGGCCTCACAGCTGAGCGGAGTGAGCATCGCCACTCATCTCCGGGTTTTCTCCGCGCCATTTCGGGTTCACCCCCCGGCACCCCGGCGCCCCCCTGCCCACGGCCAGCGGTGGAGCGACCCGGGGCGCGCAACGGTGCGACCTATCGCGCTCCGGGCGCGCGTGAGACGATGGCCACTATTCGCCCTTCATAAGGGCATCCTGATACGTAACTTACGGTTCCGTAGGTACGATTCAGCGCATGACTGCGTCCGTCCCCGACGCGCCCACGGACTCGCCGGCCGCCGGCCACGGTTCCGTCGCGCACTCCTCGTCGCGCTCGTCCTCCTCACATCTGTCGCTGCCGCACCCGTCGCTGTCGGACGAGATCAAGCCCAAGCTCCGCGGCTGGCTGCATCTCGGTATGTTTCCGGCCGTCCTCATCTCGGGCCTGGTGCTCACCGCTCTCGCGACATCGACCCGCGCCCGCGTCGCCTGCGCGATCTTCGCCCTGACGGCCTGCCTCCTGTTCGGGGTGAGCGCGCTCTACCACCGGGGCAACTGGAGCCCGCGGATGGACGGGGTGCTGCGCAGACTCGACCACGCGAACATCTTCCTGATCATCGCGGGCACCTACACGCCGCTGACGATGCTGCTGCTGCCGGACGCCAAGGGGCAGTGGCTCCTGTGGAGCATCTGGGCCGCGGCCGCGGCGGGCATCATCTTCCGGGTGTTCTGGGTCGGCGCCCCACGCTGGCTCTACACCCCCTGCTACATCGCGATGGGCTGGGCGGCCGTCTTCTTCCTCCCCGACTTCATGCGGACGGGCGGCATCGCCGTGCTCGTCCTGGTGATCGTCGGCGGGCTGCTCTACAGCGCGGGCGGCGTGATCTACGGGATCAAGCGCCCCAACCCGTCACCGAGCTGGTTCGGCTTCCACGAGGTGTTCCACTCCCTCACCGTCGGCGCGTTCGTCGTGCACTACGTCGGGATCTCGCTGGTCGCCTATCAGCACGGCTGATCTTTTCGACCGACTCACCCTCAGTGGCCGTGGCTTCGAAGCCGCGGCCACTTTGCATGTCACGGCGGCCACACCCACCACGACGACCCCCAGGACCGCGGTCGAGCCGCCGACCAGGAATCCGACCACGCACAGCGCGGCGACCAAAAGCGCCAGCACATTGGCAGTGCTCCTCACGAGCCCCCTCCCTTCATCACGGACCGTGAATCAGCCCCATCTCAGAGTGACATGCCGCACTGACAATGAGCCCCTCCCGGCAGCTCCCCCCGCTCGCCCTCCCCACCCACCCTCATCCACACGTTGACAGCAACCATCTTTTGAGAGTTACTCTCATTTCATGGTTACTCTCACTAACGACGACGCCGTACGGCGCGACCCCCGCCGCTGGTGGGCCCTCGGGGCCCTGGTCGCGAGCATGCTCGTGCTCGGTTTCGACATGACGATCCTCAATGTGGCGCTGCCGACGATGGCCAGGGACCTGGGCGCGTCCACCGGCGAACAGCAGTGGATGGCGGACGCGTACATCGTCGTCTTCGCCTCGCTGATGCTCCCCGCGGGCCTTCTCGGCGACCGCTTCGGACGGCGCCGGATGCTCATCACCGGGCTCGGCATCTTCCTGGCCGGCTCGCTCGTCGGCGCCCTCGTCGACGACGTCAACCTCGTGATCGTCGCCCGCGCCGTCATGGGCATCGGCGGCGCACTCGTGATGCCGCTCGCGATGGCCGTACTGCCCACACTGTTCGCACCCGACGAGCGGACCAAGGCGGTCGGCGCGGTGTCCGCCGCCTCCGCGCTGGGCATGCCGCTCGGCCCGATCATCGGCGGCTGGCTCCTCGACCACTTCTGGTGGGGCTCCGTCTTCCTGGTCAACGTGCCCATGGCCGCGATCGGCATCGCCGCCTGCGTCTTCCTGCTCCCCGAGACCCGCGACCCGGCCTCGCCCAAGGTCGACGCCGTCTCCACCGCGTACACCGCGGCCGGCCTCAGCATCCTGATCTACGCGATCATCGAGGCCCCGCACCGCGGCTGGGGCGACCCGCTGATCCTCGTCCTGTTCGCGGCCTCCGCGCTCCTGGTCACGCTCCTCGTCGTACGCGAACGCCGCAGCGTACGCCCGATGCTGGACCTCTCCCTGCTCGCCCAGCGCGGCTTCCTCCTCAACACGCTCGCCGCCACCCTCGTCCTGTTCGTCCTGTCCGGGCTGCTGTTCGTGCTGCCGCAGTATCTGCAGGCGGTGCTCGGGTACGACGCCTTCGCCACCGGGGTGCGGCTGCTGCCGATGATGGGCGGACTGCTGGTGGCCGCGAGGGGCGCGGAGCCGCTGATCCGGAAGTTCGGGTCGCGCGCGGTGATCAGCGCGGGCCTGGTCGCGCTCGCCTTCGCCGCGATCCTGGGCAGCCGTACGTCCGTCGGCGACGGGTACGGCTTCACCGCCCTGTGGCTGTCCATCGCCGGGCTCGGCTTCGGCTTCGCCGTCGTACCCGCGATGTCCGCCGCCCTCGGCGCCCTGCCCCGCGACCGCGCCGGCAGCGGCTCCGGGCTGCTCATGACGGTGCGCCAGGTGGGCAGCGCGATCGGTATCGCCCTGCTCGGCTCGCTGCTGGCGAGCGCGTACAGCGACCGGCTCGACACCTCGGGCCTCGCACGCGCCGCCGCGGACACCGCCTCCGACTCGGTGGTCGGCGCCCATGTCGTCGCCGCCCAACTCGGCGACAGCGCGCTCGCCGCCTCCGCCGACGCCTCGTACATCCACGGCATGAACCTGGTCCTGCTGGTCAGCGGGATCGCGGCGCTCGTCACCGCGCTGCTGGCCGCGGCGCTGCTGCCGAACGTGAAGCCGTCAGGGCCGGCCGTCCGGGCCACCCCCGAGCAGGAGACGGAGGTGGCCCCGGCCTCCGCAGATGCCGGACAATGAACACCATGGCCGCCACCGCACACAGCTCCACTCCACCCGCGGAGCCCCCGCTCGGGCTCCGCGAGCGGAAGAAGATGAAGACCCGCATCGCGATCCGCGACGCGACGTACCGGCTGATCCAGGAGCAGGGGTACGACGCCACCACGATCGAGCAGATCGCCGAGCGCGCCGAGGTGTCGCCGTCCACGGTCTTCCGCTACTTCCCCACCAAGGAGGACATCGTCCTCACGGACGAGTACGACCCGGTCCTGATGGAGGAACTGCGCAAGCGGCCGGCGGACGAGCCGTGGATGGACTCGCTGCGGTACGTCATGAAGCTGGCCATCGGCTTCGGGATGGAGAGGGAGCCCGAGGCCACCCGACTCCGCTCGCACCTCATGGTCCAGGTCCCCGCGGTGCGCTCCCGGATGCTGGAGAGCATGTCGGTCACCGGCCGCATGCTCGCCCAGGCCGTCGCCGAGCGCACCGGCCGGGACCCGGGCAGCCTGGAGGCGCGCGTCTACACGATGTCCCTCATCGGCGGCCTCGCGGAGATCACCCAGTACTGGGCCGAACACGATTTCCAGGACGACCTCCTCACCCTCCTGGACCGCGCCCTGGACGTCCTCGAGCACGGCCTGCCGGCGAAGGACGACTGAGGCCGGGGCCCACCCCCGTGGCATCCTGATCCGGTGAACGGACCGGAGATCCACGTCGAATTCGCCCCCGAGCTGGGGATGTTCGTCGCGCCCGGACGGCGTGCGGGTGTCACGGAGGTCGTCACCGACGGTGTCTCGACCCTCGGTCACGTCGTCGAGTCCCTCGGCGTCCCGCTGACCGAGGTCGGCACGCTCGTCGTGGACGGCCACGAGGTGCCCGTGTCCCATGTTCCGGCGGCGGGTGAGTCCGTGCGCGTGCGGCCGGTCGAGCGCCCCCAGCGGGTTCCCGGCGCTCCCCTGCGCTTCCTTCTCGACGTCCATCTCGGCACGCTCGCCCGCCGGCTGCGGCTGCTCGGCGTGGACACGGCGTACGAGTCGACGGACATCGGCGACCCGGCGCTCGCCGCGCGTTCCGCCGCCGAGCGGCGCGTCCTGCTCAGCCGCGACCGCGGACTGCTCCACCGCCGCGAACTGTGGGCGGGGGCCTTCATCTACAGCACCCAGCCGGACGACCAACTCCGGGATGTACTGGGCCGGTTCGCGCCCGAGCTGAAGCCATGGACACGCTGCACGGCGTGCAACGGCCTGCTCAAGGAGGCAAGCAAGGAAGACGTCGCGGGGCGACTGGAAAGCGGGACTCAGCGGTCGTATGACGTTTTCGCGCAATGCCAGGAGTGCGGGCGCGCGTACTGGAAGGGCGCGCACCACGACAGCCTGGAGGCCATCGTGGAGCGCGCCCTCACCGAATTCGGCGGCTAACGGCGCTTCAGATCCTTGGCGCCGCAGGCCACTCCGTCCTTGCTCGGATCGAGCTTCAGCGGATCGTCCTTGCCGTTGACCTTCAGGCGCCCGTAGTCGTTCGTCTTCAGCCACGCGCACCGGGCGGCCGTCGTGTTCTTCACCTCGTCGGGGAAGACGGTCGGCACGCAGACGTTGATCGAGCCGTAGTGCCGGTCGCAGCCGGAGATCGTCGGGCTGACGGGCTGCGAGGTCCGCTTCTTGCCGGGCTCGGTGACCGTGCCCTCAAGCGAGTCGGCGAAGGAGTGGACGTGCGCTTCGGCGCTCGACTCGGCTGTCAGCGCCGACGGGCCCTGGAGATGCACCCACTTGGCCACCGACGGCACCCCGTTGGCGTCGACCGCGAAGAGCATGTACCAGCCCGGCGGCGCCAGGTTGGGGTTGCTCGTCACGTTCAGGTCCACGTTGTTGCCGTCGACGGACAGCGGCAGGTCCACGAACCGCTGGTTCGGGTCCGAGGAGTGCGTCACCGCGGCCGGGCGGATCAACTCGGCCTTGGCGATGGGCCGGTCGGTGGTGATGCGCTGCGTGTCCCCGTACACCCACTCGTTGTCGATCACCGAAGTGATCGTCGGGCGGGTGCCCTTGAGGAGGTACGGCGGCGTGTAGATGGACACGTCGTGGTTCCAGGTGCCGTTGCCCGGGTTGTCGCCGGTCGTCATCACGCGGCCGTCGGGCAGCAGGAACGCGGAGGAGTGGTAGCCGCGCTCCTCCGGATCGGGAGCCACCGGGTCGAAGGTCGAGGTCGCCGGGTCGAAGATCGACGACTCGTACACCGGGTTGGCGCGGTTGTGCAGGGCGCCGCCCGTCTCCAACACCTTGCCGTCGGGCAGCAGTACGGCGGAGACGTACATCTTGCCCTGGTTGCCCGTCTGGGCCACCGCACCGGCGCCCAGATCCACCGTGCCCTGCGGAAGCGGCGGACCGACGGTGTACGACGGGTTCGCCGTCTTGAGGTCGATGATGTCGGTGAGCCGGTTGGCGTCCGGGTTGGAGTCGATGTTGCCGCCGCCGATCGTCAGGACCTTCTGGTCCTGGGCCGGGGGCAGCAACACGCTTGCGGACTGGTCGCGTTCATCCTTGTTCTGGAGCCCCGGGACGTCCGTCACCGTGTTCGCGCCGTAGTCGTAGATCGCCGAACCCGTGCCCGGCGTTCCGTTCCCGAAGACATGGCTGCCCGAGTAGAAGAGGCGGCCGTCCTGCATCAGGATCATCGACGGGTACAGACCCCAGTACGACCAGGTCTGGTTGACCTGCCACAGCGGCAGCCACTGCTGCTGCGCGTCCGACCAGAGTTCGGCGGTCACCGAGCCGGTGGAGTCCTCGCGCAGACCGCCGAAGGAGATGATGTCACCGTTGCCGAGCTCGGTCGCCGACGGATACCAGTGGCCGTCGTTCATGTCGTTGGTCTTGCTGTACGTCTCGGTGACCGGGTCGAAGATGTACGAGTCCTTGTAGCCCTCGTACCCGTGCCCGCCCACGACAGGGAACGCCTTGTTGCCGCTCATCACGAGCACCCGCCCGTCGTCCAACTGCACATGTCCCGCGCAGAACATGTCCTTGGGCGTGGGGATCGTCTTGTACGTTCCGGCCACCGGGTCGTACACCGCGCTGGTGAACGTGCCCGCGTTGAACTGCTCCTCGCTGTTCCCGGAGCCCGCGATCAGCAGCACCTTGCCGTTGTTGAGGACGACGGAGTGCATGGAGCGGACCGGGTTCTGGGTGGGCAGCACGTCCCACTTGCCGTTGGCGCACTGCTCGGCCGTACCGGTGCAGGTGGCCGGCGGGAGCGTGTCGGCGACCTGCTCCATCGTGTAGTCGTCGGTGGTCGCGGAGCCCGTGCCGTAGACGGAGACGCCCCAGGTGATGCGGTCGGTGCCCGCCGGAACCTCCGGGGTGCGGACCGTCGCCTGCGTCCAACTCCCCTGCATCTCCAGCGTCTTGAGGTCGGTCCAGTACTGCCAGCCCGCCGTCGTGTCGTGCCGGAAGAGGGTGAGCGAGGTGTCCGGGGTCGTCGACTTGTACCAGAGTCCGAGGTCGTACTGCTTGCCGACCGTGACCACCGGCGCACAGGTGGCGGACTCGGTGATCAGCGCCTTGCGGTCGCCCTCGACCCGGCGGGTCAGCTCGACCTTCATGGCCTTGGTGCCCGAGTGCGCGTCGGCCACCGTGGAGAAGGTGAAGTCGTTGTCGCCCCAGCCCGACTTCTCCCAGCAGTACGGCATGCCGTCCGTGCCGGCCGTCTCGAAGCCCGGGTTGATGACGAGGTTGGCGGCGGAGGCGGGCTGCGGCGAGATGAGCAGCAGGCCCGCCGCGAGGCCGACGATCGCCAGGAGTGAGGTTCTCCTCCGTGGTCTGACGCGGAATGTCCGCCGTGGTCGTACGTCGATTTTCACGCGGCTCTCCTTGTTGTGCGGCTGCGGCTACGGCTCCCGCCCGCGGGCTCATTGCTGCGGCGCGGCAGATAGACCAGCGCTTCGGTCCCTACGAAACGCAGGACGAAGGTCGTCACCAGGGCCATCGCGGTGGCGGAGAGTGCGCCCATCCCGAAGTGGCCCACGAACAGGGCGATCAGCGGGATGCGCAGCACCAGATCGGCGTTGGCGATCAGGGCGAACCGGCCGACGCGGTCCCCCCAGTGGCGGTGCTTTCGGCGCTCGCGGAAGAGCAGGTGCTCGATGAGCAGGAAGTTCCAGGCGACGCCGAGCTGGTTGGCGAGGATCTCCGCCGGCAGGTAGTGCATTCCGGCGGCGGTGAGGGCGTACAGGCCAAGGAGGTTCGGTACGAAGCCGGTGGCGCCGATCAGGCCGAAGACCACCATGCGCGCGACGGGCGAGGCGGTGCGCAGCCCGACGAGATGGCGCAGGAACCGGAAGCCCTCCTGCGCGGTCGACTTGGACTCGCCCGCGAACCGGTCCTGGAACACGAACGGGACCTCGGTGACCTCGCGGGGGCGGCTGCGTACCGCGAGTTCGAGGAGGATCTTGTAGCCGAGCGGCTGGAGGATCTCGGCGGTGACCACGCTGCGGCGGATCGCGAAGAAGCCGCTCATCGGGTCGCTGATACCGCGCAGTTTGCGCGGGAAGAGCGACTTGGTCAGCCAGGTCGCACCGCGCGAGACGGCGATGCGGTAGCCGCCCGCGAGCCCTTCGCGGCTGCCGCCCTTGATGTAGCGCGAGGCGACGACGAGCCCGGCGGAGGAACGCTCACCGGTGGCGACCAACTCCGGTACCAGGGACGGCGGATGCTGCAGATCCCCGTCCATGACGACGATCCAGTCGGAGGTCGCGGCCTTCAGTCCCTCGACGACCGCGCCGCCGAGCCCGCCCACGGGTTCGGCGCGGTGCAGCACGGTGACGGGGAACGGGCAGTCCTGCGCGGCCTCGCGGATCACCTCGGGGGTGTCGTCCGTGGAGTCGTCCACGAAGACCACCTCGCAGGGCAGCCGCGCGGGCACCGACTCGGTGATCTGGTACAGCAACTCCCCGATGTTCGCCGCCTCGTTGAAGGTCGGTACGACGATGGTGACGGCCCCTGGTTCGGGCACCTCGACGGCGCGTACGGCCGGGTCGCCCAGCTCGTCGGGGACAGTGCTCTCGAAGCTGCTCATCGACTGCCTCCGTCGGTCGCGGTGGATGTACTGTCCGTGCTGCCGTCGATTCGCCGGATCTCGATCCGGTCCTCGCCCTTGCCGAAGGTGGCGACGGGCGTCGAATGCTCCATCGCGGCCTTGACGTTGGGCAGGTCGACCGCGTCGCGCCGTACCGTCGGGGAGGCGACCACGTAGTCGAGGTCGCGCCAGCCGCCCGGCATCGTCTCGGTCACCGCGGGGTCGAGGTCCGCCTTGTAGAACCAGATGACGCCGAGCCCCGGCTCGTAGCCGGCGTGCACGAGGTCGAGCCAGAGCGCGTCGTCGACGAGGACACGGGTCTGTCCCGGGTTGTCGACCTCGGTCTTGAGCCACGAAGAGGCCGCACGGTAGGGGGCGTTGGCGTCGACGGTGACGGCGGTGCGGTCACCGTCGTACCAGCGCGGTACGACGTAGAAGAGGGCGCCCGCCACGAGCAAGGCCGCCGTCACCCGCCGTCCCCACAGGACGTAACGCTTCTCCTCGGCGCTGCGCCATCTGCGCAGCACCGCGTGGGCGACGCTCGCGGTGCCGCCGGCGAGGACCAGCGCGAGGAACGGCAGGGCCTGGATGACGTACATCGCGGGCAGGTAGCCGCTCGGGCGCATGGCCACCAGGGCGAGGATCGCCACGGTGAGCGCGGGTCCGGCGAGCGCGCGAGCGGTGACCGACCAGCGCCAGGTGAGCAGGAGCAGCAGCGCGCCCGCGAGGCCGCCGAGGGGCAGCACGCGGTCGTAGTACAGCCAGGACTGCAGAACACCGTACGAGCCGGTGCTCGAGTCGAGGATGAAGCCCGAACCGGGGCGGCTCATCTGGTACGTGATGCCGTCCCAGAGCGACACATGGCCGGAGCCCGGGAACAACTCGCCCTTGAGCAGGGCGAAGAGCGGGTACGACATGCCGATCAGCACGCACGCGGTGATGGCCCCGGTGAGCGCGAACTTCCGGGTGTCGCGGTGGCCGTGCCGCCACATGGTGACAAGGAGCGCGGGCAGGATGACGAGCATCGTCTCCTTGGTGAGCACGGCCGCCGCGGCCGCGATGCCCGCCGCGAAGTGGTGCCAGAGATGGCGGCTCGGGGATGCGGCGAGGCAGAACGCGAGCAGCGTCCACATCACCGCGATGTTGTCCAGGAAGATCTCCCGCTGGAGCACCACCGACAGCGGCGAGAGCCCGAAGAGCACCATCGCGAGTCCGGCCGCCCACTGCGGCAGCGAGAGGCGGCGCGCGAGGACGTAGACGAGGACCGCGCTGATGGCGCTGACCAGGAGCATCGCGAAGCGCATCGAGCCGACCGTCATCAGACCCGGGCTGAACTGGGCGGGGATCCAGGTGAGCGCGGCTATCTGTATCCAGCCGAGCGGCGGGTGGTCGTACCAGTACGTGTAGTGGGCGAGCCCGTTGCCCTCCTGCACGGCCCAGGCCTGGGCGAGGTAGGTGCCCTCGTCGTCGCTGAGGGTCGGGTAGTCGGCGATGTTCCAGCCCTGGACGAGCATGATCGCCACGAGGAGCGCGGCGCACAGCAGCAGATCGGAGCTCGGGCGGCGAAAACGCGACGGCGGACGGGAGTCGGGGACGTTTTTGGGCGCGGAAGGCCGTTGCGCGGGGACCGTGGAGGTGGCCACCGCGGGAAGGGTGGAGGTCACGCGGAAATGTCCTCTCGGGACTCTCGAACTCTCGGGCTACCGGACTGGCGAACTCGCGTTCTCGCGAGCTGCTTGTTCGCGTTCTCGCGAACTAGCGGGCCGCTTCGACTTCGGTGAGGTGCGCGCCGACGTGACTGGTCAACTCCCAGTCATTGCGCCCCCGTTGCTCGCGCCACACTGCGCGAACGGCGGCGCCTGCCAGCAGCACCTGGTAGAAGGGGCCGCCGACGATCAGCTTCAGGTAGTGGACAAGGCGGACGCGAAGCCCGTACTGCTTGCCGAAGTCGTGCAGTCCGACGACCTCGAAGACGAAGGTGACCAGCGCGGTCACGGCCGGGAGGAACGTGATGAACGCGATGCCGACCGGCACGTCCAGGAAGAGCGCGATGGCCACGTTGAGCGGGATGACCACACCGGAGACGGCCTGGAGATACGGCGTCATGAGGGTGTAGCGGGCGAGCAACCGCTGCCCGAAACCGGGGAGTTGCTTCCAGTCCCTCTTCCGGTAGACCTGAAGGAAGCCCTGGTTCCAGCGGGTTCGCTGCTTCATCAGCGACATCAGGCTGCCCGGGGTCTCCTCCCGCGTCACCATGTCGGAGTCGTACGCGACGACGACCTTCTTGCCGACGCTGGACAACCGCACACCCAAGTCGCAGTCCTCGGCGAGGCAGTTGGGATCCCAGCCGTCCGCCTCCCGGAGCACGTCGGTGCGCACGAAGACGGTGTTGCCGCCGAGCGGGATGAACCCTTTCTGCGCGTGCAGATGGAGCCGCGAGCGGAACCAGAAGAAGTACTCCAGGCAGTTGCGCAGGCTGTACCAGCTGGAGTTGAAGTTGATGAGCTGTACGCCGCCCTGGACGACGTCCGCACCCGTCGTACGGAACGCGTGGTCCACATGGGCGAGCAGCTCCGGATGGACCTGGTCCTCGGCGTCGAAGACTCCGACGACGTCACCGCGGCAGTGCGGCAGCGCCGTGTTCATGGCCCTCGGCTTGTTCTTCTTCTCGTGGTGGTCGACGACGACCCGGACGCGCGGGTCGCGTGCCTCGGCGCTGCGGGCCACCTCGGTGGTCTCCGGGTCGTCGTGCCCGACGATGACGATGATCTCGAAGTCGTCATGGCTCGACTCCAGCAGCCGCTGGATGGTGTGGTCGAGTACGGCCTGCTCGTGCCGAGCGGGCAGCAGCAGCGAGAACGACAGCCCGTCGCCGCCGTCCGGACTGCTGAAACGGGTGGAAGCGAGCACCTCGGGCGTACGCCACGCGTGCATCTGCCACCACAAGGTGAAGGCTGCCATCCAGAACAGGGCCAGCGAAACGGCAGCGATAAAGACAGACGTGAGCAACAGATCCCCCCAGATCCCAAAACCCCCAGTCGCGACAGTGAGTCATTCCTGTCGCGTCACCGTGGAGAGACTAGGGGGGAACTGTGAAGCCAGGAAGCTCATCAGATAAATAGAATGTTTCGGAATCCTCGGTCGAGTATGGGCGAGTAACCGGACGTATCCGGCTACGTCGGAGGTTTACGGTCGCTGTAGTCCCATGTCAGGCGGTGTTTCCACCGCCCACGGCCTCGCGCAGCCGCTGGACATCGGAGGACGGAGCGTCACATGTGAAATTTCGGCACACGTAGGCGGAGGGCCGGCCACCGACCAGCGGACGGCCTACGAGCAACGGGAGTTCGTCACTGTCCGCAGTGCCGACGGCGACGACAGCGCCCGGTGCGGTGCCCAGGAGCGCCGCGCGATGCAGTTCCCGGGTCGCGGGATCGTCCATCGGGCCCACGACCGCGATCTCCTTCGGCCCGTCGAGCAGCGCCTCCGCCACGGCAAGACCCCAGCCGATGAAGCGCGGCGCACGCGGCCCGAGCGCCTTCACGACCCCCAACGCCCGTTCCGCGGCGGTCCGATGGGGCTCCGCCCCGCTCTGCGCCGCATACGAGAGCAGCGCACCGGCCGCCGCGCTCCACCCGGAGGGCGTCGCGTTGTCGGTCGGATCCTGCGGACGGCGGATGAGCCGCTCGGCATCGGCCGCCGTGTCGTACAGGGCACCCGACTCGGAGTCCGTGAACTGTACGATCACATGGTCGAGGAGGAACCCGGCGAACTCCAGCCACACCCCTTCACCGGTGACCCCCGCCAGCGCGAGGAACCCCTCGGCGACATCCGCGTAGTCCTCCAACACTCCGGCGTTCGCCCCGACTTGACCGTCCTTGCTGGTACGGGACAGCCGCGCCCGGTCGTCCATGTGCAGCCGTACGAGGAGGTCGGCGGCGCCGATCGCGGCCTCCACGAGGTCGGGTCGCTCGAAGTAGGCGCCGGTCTCCGCGAGGGCGGCGACGGCGAGCCCGTTCCAGGCGGCCACGATCTTGTCGTCGCGGCCGGGGGCCGGGCGCTCCGCACGGGCGGCGAGGAGACGCCGATGAATCGAAGCGATCTTCTCCGCGTCGAACACGCCCTCGTGCTGCGGAAGCTGGAGGACGGAAGCCCCCTCCTCGAAGGTGCCCTCCTCGGTCACCCCGAAGTGGTGGGCGGCGAGTTCGGCGTCCTCACCGAGAACTTCCCTGAGCTGCTGAGGCGTCCACACGTAGTACGCCCCCTCCACATGCCTACCGTTCCCGTCGACACTGTCGGCGTCGAGCGCGGACGCGAACCCCCCTTCGTTCGTGCGCAGTTCACGCACCATGAAGTCCGCGGTCTCAAGGGCGACGCGACGGGCGAGCTCGGAGCCGGTGGAGCGCCAGAGGTGCGCGTACACACGGCACAGCAGGGCGTTGTCGTACAGCATCTTCTCGAAGTGGGGCACCACCCACTCGCGATCGACCGAGTACCGCGCGAACCCGCCACCGAGCTGGTCGTAGATCCCGCCCCGCGCCATCCGCTCACCCGTGTCGGCGGCCATCTGGAGCGCACCCTCGGATCCGGTCCGCGCGTGATGCCGCAGCAGGAACTCGATCACCATGGACGGCGGGAACTTGGGCGCCCCACCGAACCCACCGTGCTGAGCGTCGTACTCGCGGGTGAGCCCGAGCAGCGCCCCGGCGAGCTCCTCCTCGCCCGGAACCGAGGCGTTCCCGTAACTCAGTTCCCGCCCTGCGAGGTCCCGCACGATCTTCTCCGCGACCTCGGCCACCTCGTCGCGCCGCTCGGTCCAGGCACTGTGCACGCCCTCCAGAACCTGGCCGAAGCCGGGCATGCCGTGGCGCGGGGCGGGCGGGAAGTAGGTCCCGAAGTAGAAGGGTTCGGCGTCGGGGGTGAGGAAGACGGTCATGGGCCAGCCGCCCTGGCCGGTGGCGGCCTGCACGGCCTCCATGTAGACGGCGTCGACGTCCGGCCGCTCTTCGCGGTCGACCTTGACGTTGACGAAGTGCCCGTTCAGATACGCGGCCGTCGCCTCGTCCTCGAAGGACTCGTGGGCCATCACATGGCACCAGTGACAGCTGCTGTAGCCGACGCTCAGCAGCACCGGCACGTTCCGCTTGCGTGCCTCGTCGAAGGCCTCGGCCGACCAGGGCCACCAGTCGACGGGGTTGTCGGCATGCTGGAGGAGGTAGGGGGACGTCTCATGGGCCAGTCGGTTCGGCATACCTCCCATCCTCGCGCACCGCACCCGTCAGATCCGCGAAGGCACCGTGATGATCCCCGCGCACCCTCGCGCGGACGCCCCGCACGCAGGACACTTGACGGCGACAGATGTTGCCGCCGGAGGGGGACGTGACATGCGGGACAGCCACCGGGCGGAGGCCGAGCGGCTGTTGGCCCGGGCCGTGGAGGAAGAGGTGCGGCGGTCGGGTGGACGTACCGACCGGGGCGTGCTGCTTTCGCGGGCTCGGGGTGCGCTGGACGCGATGGGCGAGACGGCCGCCGAGGAGTACGGGGCGTATACGCAGGCGCTCGACGAGGCGGAGGCGGGGCAGCTGTCGTTCGGGCAGCGGTATGCCCAGGAGGGCGGCGGAACTCCCTTGATGGTGGCGGCTGTTGCCGCGATCGCGGCCGTCGTCGCGGACCTGGCGCTCGGCACGGGCGCGGGGACGGCGCTCGGTGCGGGGGCGACGGTGGCGGTGGTGGGCGCGGCGGCCACGGTGATCAAGGTGACCGCCGCGCATCTGCCGGCCGCGAGCCGCCGGGCCGGAGCGCTCGGGCAGCCGGGCGGCGCCGAGCAGCTGCGTCTGCAGTGGCTGACGGCCCTGGAGGTACGAGGGATCCGGCCCTTCCTCGATCAGCAGCGCGTGCTCAGCGCGTCCACGGGCGCGAAGCAGGGTGCGCCCCAGTTGCGGCGCACCGACAAGAGCGCCGCGGCGCGGCGGCGCAGTGTGCTGGAGCAGTCTTTCGGCCAACTTCCCGATCTGGACGGCCCGTTCACGGGCAGGCGCACCGAGCTGTCCCGGGTCGCGCAGTGGGTGCACGCGGCCCGCGCGAGCACGGAGACCAAGCCGACGGTGGTGGTGCTGTACGGCACGCCGGGCTCCGGCCGCAGCACGCTCGCGATCCGGGCGGCGCACGCGCTGAAGGACCAGTTCCGGGGCGCGTGCGTGGTGGACCTGCGCGGCGACAGCGCCGAGGAGCCGCCGCTGACGACCCGTGACGCGCTGCTCCATCTGCTGAATCGTCTCGGCGCGCCGCGCGAACAGCTGCTCTTCCGGGAGCGTTCCTCGCAGGATCAGCAGGTCAGGCGGCTGAGCGAGCTGTACCACCAGCACCTGACGGGCCTGCCGGTGACGATCGTCCTCGACGACGCGAACGACGCCGAGCAGGTACGCATCCTGGTCCCCGAGCGCTCGGACAGCCTGGTCCTGGTCACCGCCCGCAAACCCCTCGACCTGCCCGCCGACCTCGCCGCCTGGGTGCACCAGCTCCCGGTCGAGGCACTGGAGGCGGCGGGCGCCGAGGAGCTGCTGAACGCCGCGGCGCAGGACAAGTCGGGCCCGTACGACGCCGAATCCTCGGACCTCGTAAGGGAGTTGTGCGGCGGTCTGCCGCTGGCCCTGCGCATCGCGGGTTCCTCGCTCGGCCCCCGGACCCCGCGCCAACTGGCCTCGGACCTGGCGGCGTACGGACCCGTCGAGCCGGTCGAGCGGGTCCTGTGGCTGCGCTACACGGATCAGACGGACTCGGCACGCCGGCTGCTGCGCCGCCTGGCCCTCGCGGGCCGCGCCTCCCTCGGCGCGGTGGCGGCCGCGTCGCTCCTCGCCACGGACGAGGCGGAGGCCACCCGCCACCTGACCGCGCTCTCGCGTGCGGGCCTCGTCGACCACGTCCGCGGCAGCCGCTACCGCCTGCACGATCTCGTACGCGCCTTCGCGCAGGCCCGCCTCCTGGACGAGGAGGAACCGGCCGAGCGTACGGCGGCGCAGGAACGCCTGATCGTGAACTACGCGGAGCTGGCGGACTCGGTGATCCGCCTGGTCGACGGCAAGACGTCCACGCGTGCCGACCAGTTCGGGCCGCACGGCTTCACCTCTCTCGACGCGGCCCTGCGCTGGCTGGACGACGAGTCGAGCTTCATCACGGCGGCCCTGCGGCACGCGGAGGGCGTCGACCAGGCCGCGGTCCTCCATCTCCTCGGCGCCCTCTGCGACTACTGCCTGCTGCGCGGTGACCTCTACCGCCTGGGCGAGATCAGCGAGCTGACGCACGCGGTCGACCAGGGCCTCCTGGTCCGCTCGGTGCAGTGGCGTACGGGCATCGCGGCCCGCCAGCTGGGCGAACTGGACAAGGCCCGTACGACGCTCTCCTCGGTGGTCGACCTCTATTTCGAGGCGCACCACGACGCGGGCGCGGCCCTGGCGTTGTGCTCCCTCGGCATCACCCTCCACCACCAGGGCAATCTCACCGAGGCCGCGGCGAAGCTCCAGGAGGCCATCGACCTCCAGGCATCCCCCGAGCTGGCAGGGGACCGCGCCTGGACCATGCACGCGCTGGCGGGCGTGGAGCGCGACCGCTCCCGCCTCGCCATCGCTCTGGACCTGCTCACCCGCTCCCTGGTCCTGCACCGCGAGAGCGAGTCGGTGCACGGAGAGGCATGGGCGCACTTCCACCTCGGCCAGCTGGGCCTGCGCATGGGCGACGTACCGCGCGCGGAACGCGAGCTGCGCGAGGCCCTCGACCTGTACGGCCGCACGCGTGACCCCCGCGGCGAGGCCTGGGCCCTGACCGAGCTGGCCCGCGCCCGGCTCGTCGCAGGCGACGCGTCCCCCGCGGTCGACGGCCTGCGCCAGGCGGCCTCCCGGCACCGCGACAACGAGGACGCGCGCGGTGAGGCGTGGACGGTGTACTACCTGGGCCAGGCCCTGGAGGAGACCGGCAACCTGGACCAGGCGGTCCGTGAGCTGGAGCGCTCCCGCACGATGTTCTCCCGTATGCGGGACGTGTACGGGCTGGCCTGCGCGCGCCACCACTCGGCGCGCGTCACCCGCGACCAACGGGCGGGCCAGACGGGCTCGTTGCGGAACTCCGGCTTCGCCCGTCAGCTCCTGGTCGACGCCCGCGCCGACTTCCAGCGCATCGGCGTCGCCCACGGGGAGGCGTGGACGTGCCTGGAGCTGGCCGTGGTGGACGGGGGCAACGCCCGTACCCAGCAGGCCCTGAAGCTGTGCGACGAGGCGATCGCCCTCTTCACCTCGTACGGCGACCGCCGCGGCGAGGACTGGGCCCGCTTCCTGCGCTGCACCCTGCTCCCCTACGCCGCCCCCGGCGGCTCCGAGATCGGCACCGCGGTGGCCCAGGAGGAACTGAGCCAGCTGTCCCGCACCGGGCATCCGTCACGGGACACGAAGCTGGACGACTACATCGAGGCGTATCAGCTGTTGCTGGAGCGGGGTGTGAGCCTGGAGACCGGGTGGCAGGCGTGGCGGCTGCAGATGGTGCCCAAGCGGCATGCCCGGGACGTGATGGGGGTGACGGTCGGCGCGGCGCAGGGGTGAACGAACCCGCGCCACGGCGACCGGCCGCGCCCCGGGGACGGGGACGGGTCGCCTGCCGACCCCGGTTCCCGGTGTGCTGTGGGCACCGTGCCGCGGGTCGGCCCGCATCGGCCCTCGTGGGCCGGCGCTGCTCGGCTTGCGCGGGCCTTGCCCTACTCGGCTTTCGCCGGCGAGGACTTCGCGGGGGAGGCCTTCCCGCCGGGGGCGGACGCCGCGCCGGAATCGCTCGTCCTGCCGGAGGCCGAGGCGGAGGCAGCCGCGGCCGCCTCCGCCGCGTCCTGCTCGAAGTTGTCCTTGATCTTCCCCATGTGCCGGTTCATGGATTTCATCAGTGCCCACACCGCCAGGGCCATCGCTGCGAAGACGATGAAGCCGAGGACGCCGGGGGTGACCTTGTTCTCGTCGACCTCCTTGGCGAGGGGGACGAGGTGCGTCAGTGCCAGGCTTGCGCTCATGTCAGGCATTGTCGCGGATGCCCGCAAAGAGGTCGTCCTCGGGGAGGGAGGTATCGACGAGGGACTTGGCGAGCTCGTACTCCTCGGTCGGCCAGACCTCCTTCTGGAGCTCCAGCGGGACCTTGAACCAGCCGCCGTCGGGGTCGATCTGCGTGGCGTGCGCGATCAGCGCCTTGTCGCGGATCTCGAAGAACTCGGCGCACGGAATGTGCGTGGTCAGCGTGCGCTCGGCGCGCACGAACTCCGTCCAGCGCTTCAGCCAGTCCCCGTACGGCGACTCCATGCCGCGCTCGAGGAGCGCCTCGTGCAGCGCCTCGGTGCGCGGGCGGTTGAAGCCCTGGTTGTAGTAGAGCTTCTGCGGCTGGAACGCCGGGCCGAACTCCGACTCGGGGTACTTCTCGGTGTCCGTCGCGCCCTCGAACGCCACCATCGAGATCTTGTGGGTCATGATGTGGTCGGGGTGCGGGTAACCGCCGTTCTCGTCGTAGGTGGTGATCACCTGCGGACGGAAGGCGCGGATCTGCTTCACCAGCTCGCCGGCCGCCTTGTCGACGTCCTCCAGCGCGAAGCAGCCCTCGGGGAGCGGCGGCAGCGGGTCACCCTCGGGCAGCCCCGAGTCGACGAAGCCGAGCCACTCCTGCTTGATGCCGAGGATCTCGCGGGCCTCGTCCATCTCCTTCTTGCGTACCTCGTGGATGTGCTCCTCGATGTACTTGTCGCCCTGAAGCTTCGGATTGAGGATGGAGCCGCGCTCCCCACCCGTGCAGGTCACGACCAGCACGTCCACCCCCTCGGACACGTACTTCGCCATGGTGGCCGCGCCCTTGCTCGACTCGTCGTCGGGGTGGGCGTGCACGGCCATCAGTCGCAGCTGGTCAGTCAAGACTCGATCCTCAGTAAGTCGGCCAGTCGGGAAGTCGGCGCCCGGCGTGAATCAGCTAGAAGGGCGGCTTCTATAGTGACGGAACCGGAGGGCGAATAATTCCGGGGCCCGGCTCCTGGCCCTTCCCGGGTCCGAGCCGCTGCCCCTGCCGAGAGGACGACCATGAGTACGGCGAGCACGCAGCTGCCCGAGGGCCGGTACGGCCGCTCCGCGGACGAGCGCGCCGACCGGAAACTCAAGGTCGTCGGCGGCGTACTGGGTGTGATCCTGCTGGTCGTGATCGGCTGGTACGGGTACGACCATGTCGTCGGGACGAAGATCAGCGCCGAGGTGATCACCTTCAGCGCCTCGGACACCGAGGTCAAGGTGCACCTGGAAGTACGCAAGGACGCCGACGCCAAGGGCTACTGCACGCTGCGCTCGCAGGACGCGGAAGGCGCCGAGGTGGGCCGCGCGGACTTCCGCTTCGACCAGGACTCCTCGCGCATCGACCAGGTCCTCACCCTGCGCACGACGGCCAAGGGCACCACCGCAGAGCTGCTCGGCTGCCACGACGACTGACATCACCCCCAGCACTTACGTGCTGACCTGCGTTGACGTAATTCTGGTGTCTTATGTCCTCCCCCTTCAGCCGCGGAATTGTTAGGCTCGTGGTTTCGCCCACCCGTGAAGGAACATTCTTCTGGGTAGGGCGATGCTTTGTATTCCCAGTACCTACGAGGAGCACCTGTGACCCAGACCAGCGAGAACGTCACCTGGCTGACCCAGGAGGCGTACAACCAGCTCAAGGCCGAGCTGGAGTATTTGTCTGGTCCCGCGCGCACGGAGATCGCGACCAAGATCGCGGCGGCGCGCGAGGAGGGCGACCTGCGGGAGAACGGCGGGTACCACGCGGCCAAGGAGGAGCAGGGCAAGCAGGAGCTCCGTGTGCGCCAGCTGACCCAGCTCCTGGAGAACGCCAAGGTCGGCGAGGCTCCCGCGGCGGACGGTGCGGTCGCGCCCGGCATGGTCGTCACCATCGCCTTCGACGGCGACGAGGACGACACCCTGGACTTCCTGCTGGCCTCGCGGGAGTACGCGAGCGCCGACATCGAGACGTACTCGCCGCAGTCCCCGCTGGGCTCCGGAGTGAGCGGCAAGAAGGTCGGCGAGGACGCCCAGTACGAGCTGCCGAACGGAAAGCTCGCCTCGGTGAAGATCCTCAACGCCGTGCCGTACCAGGGCTGAGCCCAGGACCCACCCGGAGTCCGGGACCAGGTACGTCCAGGACCCGTCTTCGCCCAGGACCGAGTACTGCGACGATGCCCCCGGCCGCGCGCCGGGGGCATCGTCATGCCCCGGTCATGCGGTGGCGGACCGGTACTTGCGCACCGCCAGCGTCCTGAATATCAGGATGATCAGCACCGAGTAGATCAGCGAGGCCCAGACCGAGTGCTGCATGGGCCAGGCGTCCGACTTCGATACGCCGGGATTGGCGAAGAGCTCGCGGGAGGCCTGCACCGTGGCGCTGAAGGGGTTCCAGTCCGCGATGTGACGCAGCCAGGGCGTCATGTTGCTGGAGTCCACGAAGGCGTTCGAGATGAACGTGACCGGGAAGAGCCAGATCAGTCCGCCGGAGGTGGCCGCCTCCGGGGTGCGCACGGAGAGGCCGATGAGCGCGCCGATCCAGGTGAACGCGTACCCGGAGAGCAGCAGCAGCCCGAAGGCTCCGAGGACCTTGCCGGCGTTGGTGTCGCCGTCCGACCCGACCCGCCAGCCGACCAGCAGGGCGACCAGGGCGAGGACCAGCAGGGTCAGCGCGGTCTGCACGAGGTCGGCGAGCGTACGCCCGGTCAGCACCGCGCCACGCGCCATGGGCAGCGAGCGGAAGCGGTCGATGAGGCCCTTGTGCATGTCGTCGGCGATGCCCGCTCCGGCGCCCGCGGTGGCGAAGGTGACGGTCTGCGCGAAGATGCCGGCCATCAGGAAGTTGCGGTAGTCGGTGGAGCTGGTGCTGCCGCCGATCTGCATGGAGCCGCCGAACACGTAGCTGAACAGCACCACGAACATGATCGGCTGGATCAGTCCGAAGATCACCATCTCCGGGATCCGGGACATTCTGATCAGGTTGCGTTTGGCGATGACCAGCGAGTCGCGGATGGACTGGCCGACGGGGTTGGTGGGCGCCGCGACCTGCACGGCGTCGGTGACGGCACTCACTTCACGTCCTCCTTCTTGCGCTTGCGGCCCTTGCTGTCCTTGCCGTCCTTGTCGGCGGCCACTCCGTTGCCCTCTTCCTTCTCCTCGGCCGCGTGGCCGGTGAGGGTGATGAAGACGTCGTCCAGGGTGGGCCTGCGCAGGCCGATGTCGTCGATCTCGATGCCGCGGGTGTCCAGCTCGCGGATGACCTCGGCGAGAAGCTTCGCGCCGCCCGTGACGGGCACGGTGAGCTTGCGGGTGTGCTCCTCGACCGTGGTCTCGCCCTTGCCGAAGCCGCGGAGCACCTCGGAGGCGGTCTCTATGTGCTCGCGCTCGTGCACGACGACCTCGACGCGCTCGCCGCCGGTCTGCGCCTTGAGCTGGTCGGCGGTGCCGCGGGCGATGACGCGGCCGTGGTCGACCACGCAGATGTCGTGCGCGAGGTGGTCGGCCTCTTCCAGGTACTGGGTGGTGAGCAGCAGGGTCGTACCGCCGGAGACGAGTTGCTTGATGACCTCCCACAGCTGCTGGCGGTTGCGCGGGTCGAGGCCGGTCGTCGGCTCGTCCATGAACATCACCGGCGGCGAGACGACGAGCGCGGCCGCCAGGTCGAGCCGGCGGCGCATACCGCCCGAGTAGGTCTTGGCGGTGCGCTCGGCGGCGTCCGTGAGGTTGAACTGCTCGAGCAGCTCGTCCGCCCGGACCTTCGCCGCCTTCGCCTTCATCTGGTAGAGCTGGCCGACCATCTGGAGGTTCTCGCGGCCGGTCAGATACTCGTCGACCGCGGCGAACTGCCCGGACAGGCCGACCCGGCGGCGCACCGCGTCGGGGTTCTTGAGGACGTCGACGCCCGCGACGATCGCCTTGCCGCTGTCGGGGCGCAGCAGCGTGGTCAGACAGCGGACCGCCGTCGTCTTGCCCGCGCCGTTCGGCCCGAGCAGGCCCAGCACGGTTCCCTCTGGGACATCGAGATCGACGCCGTCCAGAGCCCTTACGTCACCGAAGGTCTTCACCAGGCCTTCGGCGTAGATGGCGCCTGGCATGTGGGGTCTCCCAAGTGGTCGGGGAATTCCTAGGAAGGAGCTTAGTTTTCGCTGTTTTGTCCCGCCGGGCGTTCAAAAAACGTTCGACCGCCCGGACAGACTTGTGGTGGGATGTGTGGCGAGGGACACACCATAACGCGATGTATCGCGTCACTCAACAGATTTTTCCACCTCGCACTGACAACGCGCCTGACCTGCGAAGACGACCGCGGACGAGCTCAGCGGGCCTCAGTCGATGACTGTGTAACCCGCCTCGCGCAGCGCCTGGTTCACCTCGGCGCAGTGCTCGGGCCCCTTCGTCTCCAGGTGCAGCTCGACCTCCACCTCCGTGAGCCCGAGCCGTGGATCGGTCCGTACGTGGCTCACATCGAGGACGTTAGCGTCGGCCACTGACAACACCCCGAGAAGTGTGGCCAGGGCGCCGGGGCGGTCCGTCAGACGCAGCGTGACGGCGAGGTAGCGGCCGCTCGCCGCCATGCCGTGGCGCAGGATGCGCTGTATCAGCAGCGGGTCCACATTGCCGCCCGACAGCAGCGCGACGACCGGGCCCTCGAAGGCGCCCGGCTCGGCAAGGAGCGCCGCGACGGGGCTCGCGCCCGCGGGTTCGACGACCAGCTTGGCCCGCTCCAGGCAGAGCAGCAGCGCGCTGGACAGATGGTTCTCGGACACCGTGACGACCTCGTCCACCAGGTCCCCGATGATCCGGAACGGCACATCGCCCGGCCGCCCGACCTTGATGCCGTCGGCCATCGTCGCCGGGTTGTCGATCGACAGGGGGCGCCCGGCCGCCAGTGAGGGCGGGTACGCCGCCGAGCCCGCCGCCTGCACACCGACGATCCGCACGTCGGGGCGCAGCGCCTTCACCGCGATCGCGATGCCCGCGGCGAGGCCTCCGCCGCCGATCCCGACGACGATCGTGCGCACCTCCGGGCACTGCTCCAGGATCTCCAGGCCGACCGTGCCCTGCCCCGCGATGACGTCGGGGTGGTCGAAGGGGTGGATGAACACCGCCCCCGTCCGCTCCGCGTACTCCTGCGCGGCGGCCAGCGTCTCGTCCACCACCTGTCCGTGCAGCCTCACTTCGGCGCCGTACTCGCGCGTGGCCGCGACCTTCGGCAGCGGCGCGCCGGTGGGCATGAAGACCGTGGAACGCACACCGAGCAGCGAGGAGGCCAGCGCGACGCCCTGCGCGTGATTGCCGGCGCTCGCGGCCACGACACCCGCGGCGCGCTCCTCGGGAAGGAGCCCCGCGATCCGCACGTAGGCGCCGCGCAGCTTGAACGAACCCGTGCGCTGGAGGTTCTCGCACTTGAGGTGCACCGGCGCGCCCACCAGCTGGGACAGGTACCTGCTGCCCTCCATCGCGGTCATCCGCGCCACACCCGTGAGCATCTTCTGCGCGCCGCGTACGTCGTCGAGAGTCACACTGGGCAAGGAGTCAGCCGTGCTGTAGCTCATGACCACCAGTCTCGCAGTTCACGCGGGTCTCCTCCCGGTGTGACCACGCTCCGAGACTGGTTTACGCAGCGTCGGTACGGCCCGCGCCCCGGCCGCGTACCCTGTCCCCCAACCCAGCTCCCCACGCATGAATTGAGCCCCCGGCCATGCCCACAACACCAGAGATGTCGATGGACATGACGACCGTCGGTGACACCGGTCTTCTCGACACCCTGCAGCACGAGGTCGCGGTCTTCGCGCGCCGTGCCGAACAGACCCGGCTCGGCGGGGTGGGGCAGGTGCGCAACTCCATGGACCGCGCCGCCTACCTCCTGCTCAACCGCCTCGACAAAGAAGGCCCGATGGGCGTCAAGGCGCTCGCCGCAAGCATGGGAATCGACTCCTCGACGGTCACCCGGCAGGTGGCCCCGCTGGTCGACACCGGGCTCGTCAAGCGCACCTCGCACCCCGAGGACGGACGCGCGGTGGTGCTCCAGCTGTCGCCGCGCGGGCAGTCCCGCCTCGACGAAGTACGTTCCTCCAGGCGCCAGTTGATGGCCGAGCTCACCCACGACTGGGCACCGGAGGAGCGCGAGGCGTTCTGCACGCTCCTGACGCGCTTCAACAGCGCGCTCTCGGCCCGTCAGGCCGCCCAGGGCCTGCCGGTGGGCGAGTCGGAGCCGGCCTCCTGAGCCGTGTCGGGCACCGGATCCGGTGTTCGGGTCGCTCCACGCGCGCGTGCGCGGGACTCCGCTTTGCCCGACACCCACGCGCGCGTGTGCATGTGTGCCGGGCACGCGCGCGTGGGTGTGGTCCGGACTCTTGACCGGAAGGCCGCGCCTGGCCTCAGATGAGACTGGGTCCTGGTCGTACGCGGTGCGGCTGCCTGTCGTACGCGGCCGGGGCCCCGTTTCCCTCAGGGTCGGCCTCAGGCGGGAGGCGCGGTGCGCGAACGGCAGGTGTCCCAGGACGCCCGCCGGGCCCGGGAGTTCGAGGCGTTCGTCGCGGGCGCGGCAGGGCGACTGCTGCATGCCGCCACGCTGCTCACGGCTGAGCCCCGGAACGCCAACCCGCGCGCGCGACGCCTGCTGACGCTGGCCCTCGCCCAGACGTACGCCTCCTGGGACCGGCTGCGCGGCGAGGATCCGTACGACCACGCCCGCCAGCACCTGGCCGTCCGCTTCGCACGCGGCGCCTGGCACCAGCACGGAAGCCTCGGCCGGGCCCGCCCGTCGTCGGACAGCGTCCTGGCGCTCCTGTCGCCCCAGGAGCGGCTGATCCTGGTCCTCAGGCTGTACGAGGGGGTCGCCGAGGAACAGACGGCGGCCCTGCTCGGGCTCCCCACGGAACGGGTACGGGCGATCTGCGCCCGCGCAATGGCGACCCTGCTGCACCCGCCGCGCGGACCGGCACCCGCCCTGGCGAAGGTGGTGCCGTCATGAGCGTGCGCGAGCGTGAAGCGGCCGTACGGCGGATGCTGGAGCGGACGCCGCCTCCCGTGCCGCCGGACCTGCACGCGGACGTCGTACGCCGCGGCAGCCGCATCCTGCGCCGCAGGACCGCGGCCCGGCGCCTGATGTGGCTGCTGCTGCTCGCCGCGGCCGTCGCCTTCGCCGTCTGGGCGATGACGGCACAGCCCTGGGTGGAGCCGCCGTCGGAGACGACTCCACCACTGACGGGCTGGTGACCCGGTTACTGACCGAGCGCCTGCTGGAGGTCCTGAAGCAGGTCGTCGACGTTCTCGATGCCTACGGAGAGGCGTACGAGATCGGCGGGTACTTCGAGGGCGGAGCCGGCCACGGACGCGTGCGTCATGCGCCCGGGGTGCTCGATCAGGGATTCCACACCGCCCAGGGACTCGCCGAGCGTGAACACCTTGGCGCGGTTGCAGACCTCGACGGCCGCCTCTTCGCCGCCGTCGACCTGGAAGGAGATCATGCCGCCGAACGCCTTCATCTGCTTGGCCGCGATCTCGTGCCCGGGGTGCTCCGGGAGACCCGGGTACAGAACGCGCGTCACGCGCGCGTGCCGGGTGAGCATCTCGGCGACCTTGGTGGCGTTCTCGCTGTGCCGGTCCATGCGTACCGGGAGCGTCTTGGTGCCGCGCAGCACCAGCCAGGAGTCGAAGGGCCCGGCGACCGCGCCCATCGCGTTCTGGTGGTACGCCAGCTCCTCGCCCAGCGCCTGGTCGCCGACGATCAGCGCGCCGCCGACGACATCCGAGTGACCGCCCATGTACTTGGTCAGCGAGTGCACGACGACGTCCGCGCCGAGCGCGAGCGGCTGCTGGAGGTAGGGGGTCGCGAAGGTGTTGTCGACGACCAGCCTGGCGCCCGCGTCGCGCGCGATCTGGGCGACGACGGCGATGTCGGTGATGCCCAGGAGGGGGTTGGAGGGGGTCTCCACCCAGATGACCTTGGTCTTGGGGGTGACGGCCGCCCGTACGGAGGCGGGGTCGCTGGTGTCGGCGACCGACCATTCCACCCCCCACCGGGAGACGACCTTCGCGAACAGGCGGAACGTGCCGCCGTACGCGTCGTTCGGGATGACCACGTGGTCGCCGGGGCTGAGCAGCGTGCGCAACAGGCAGTCCTCGGCCGCCAGTCCGGACGCGAACGCGAGGCCGCGACGACCGCCCTCCAGGGCGGCGAGGTTCTCTTCCAGGGCGGTCCTGGTGGGGTTGGCGCTACGGCTGTACTCGTAGCCGCCGCGGAGCCCGCCGACGCCGTCCTGCTTGTAGGTCGAGACCTGGTAGATCGGCGGGACGACCGCGCCGGTGAGGGGATCGGCGGTGTTGCCCGCGTGGATCGCGAGAGTCTCGAAGTGCTGACTGATGTGCCTGTCGCTCATGGGTACCGAGCGTAGTGCGCTCGCGGGGCTGATGTGGTCGCGCGGTCGTGGAGGCGGTCCGTTCACGGAGGGGCAGGTGCCGGTGGAGCCGATCCGGTCACCGATGCCGCATGCCGGTGGAGCAGCTCCGACCGCCGGTCGCAGCGCGCCGGTTTGCCGGCGGAGCCGACCGGGTTCGCCAATTGTCCGACCCGTCTGGTTCGCTTGAGGCATGGAGATTCTCTGGGTCCTGATGGCGCTGGCCATGTTCAGCCTGGTCCTGCTGCCGGTTTTCAGGCGCAGGCGTGCCGGTATACAGCTGGTCTCGCCGGGCGACCCGGACGCCGCGGACCCGGCGAACTACGGGTTCCTGCTCCAGGAGGAGCTGGACATCCGCATGCCCGGCCCCGACCGGGACCTGATGGACGTGCTGGACCTGGTGCAGCGCACGCAGGACTACCGCTCCGCGTCGCAGCTCCTCGTGGGCACGGAAACAGAGGGCGAGCGGCGCTGGCAGCGGGTGCAGGCCTTCGCGGGCGCCGCCTCCCTTGAGCTGCAGCAGCGCCCCGGCGGGGTCAGCGAGACGCCCGGTGGGCAGTGGCTGCGGGTGTGGCGTGCCGAGAAGCCCAAGGACGCGGGCGGCGCGGCGGTGCACGCGGAGTTCCTGGTGCAGCAGGCGTGGCGCACGTCGACGCCGGGGACGGACGAGTTCCGGATCATCATGGAGGAGGCGAAGTCGGCGTGCGGCGAGGCGGCGCTGCTGTCCCCCGGTGACCCGATCCCGTACATCATCGAGCTCTCCGTGGCCCGCGGACTCGCCTACCCCCAGCCGGAGTTCGAGAAGCTCTGGCTGAAGATCCTGGACCGCGCGCCGGCCCACATGGGAGCGCATCTCGCGGCGCTGCACTACTGGTGCGAGAAGTGGCACGGCTCAAGGGAGATGTCGTACTCGTTCGCGGAGGCGGCCGCCGCGCGCGCCCCGCAGGGCTCCCTCCTTGCCGCCATGCCGCTCTTCGCGGTCTTCGAGCACCTCCCCGAGGTGAACCTGGTCCGCAGCTTCTACCAGAGCGAGGTCGTGACGAAGGCGGTCCACGGCGCCCTCTTCGCGGTCCACGCCGCCCGCCCCGACGACCCGATGCTGGCCCACGTCCGGCACCTTCTGGTCTTCTTCCTGGTCCGCAGCGAGCGCTGGGCGGAGGCCATGAACCAGCTGGTGCACGTCGACGGCCACGTCGGCGCGCTCCCCTGGACCGTCACGTCCGACCCGGCGGCGGACTACGCGGTGTACCGGGCGCTGGCGGTGGCAGGGTACGAGGCGAACGGAGGAAGCCCGGCGACACTCCCGCACTGAGGCCGGGCCAGCCTCCGCCCTCCGGGCCGCCTCCTCGTTCGGTCAGCCCTCCGCGCGGGCCGGCAGCCGCCATCCCGGGCGCGGGAAGTGGCAGGTGTAGCCGTCCGGGTAACGCTGCAGGTAGTCCTGGTGCTCGGGCTCGGCCTCCCAGAAGGGGCCGACCGGCTCGACCTCGGTGACGACCTTGTCCGGCCACAGTCCGGAGGCGTCCACATCCGCGATCGTGTCCTCCGCGGTCCGCTTCTGCTCGTCGTCCACGTAGTAGATCGCCGAGCGGTAGCTGAGGCCGATGTCGTTGCCCTGGCGGTTCTTGGTGCTCGGGTCGTGGATCTGGAAGAAGAACTCCAGGATCGCGCGGAAGTCGGTCTTCTCGGGGTCGAAAAGGATCTCGATGGCCTCCGCGTGCGTGCCGTGGTTGCGGTACGTCGCGTTCGGCACGTCACCACCGGTGTATCCGACCCGGGTCGCCGTAACGCCCGGGAGCCGGCGGATCAGGTCCTCCATGCCCCAGAAGCATCCGCCCGCCAGTACGGCCCTCTGCGTCTGCGCAGCCATTGCGGCCCTCCAATATCTGTCAGCTAGGTCACTCGGGCTGCTCGGCTCGCCCACCACCGGCATCTCATACCCACACCCCTCAACGCGCGAGGATTCCTGGCGATTCCTTCCCGGACCGGCCCGAGCCCACCGCGGCCGTCGGTGGGCTCGGATCGTCCGTGCAGCTGGTTTCCGTTACTTCCCGAAGGCCTGGCGGAATTCGTCAACGATCTCGTCCGGGGCCCCGTTCGCACCGCACACCGGGACGACGCCGTTCTCGGCGGCCACGATGTAGCGCTCACCTTCCGAGAACGTCAGCGCCTCCGGCCGGCCCGCGTCGCTGTCGAGCACGACCGTCTCCGTGTCGCCGCCCTTCAACCAGTGGTCGACGCGGAAGGTGACAGTGGAGCCCTTGATGGAGGTGACCGTTCCCACGAAGAGGGTCGGGTACCCACGCAGGGTGTCGGGACTGGGTGCCGCACACTTCCGGCTGCCGAAGTCGCTGTGGATGGTGAGTGTCAGTGGGCCGGCCGAGGCCGGGTGCCCGTTGTCGTTGTTCGCCATGACTCCTCCGGCGATGCCGCCGCCGAGCAGAAGCAGACCGGCAGCGGCCGCGAGCCCCAGGAGCTGACGGCGGCTCCGTCGCGCAGCGGTGTTCGCGGGAACCGGATTGCCGGTCTGGAGCGCGGTGTCGGTGGTCAAGGTGTCCTCCACAAGTCGGTTGATGTCGGGCAGCGGAGCGTGTGGGGTCAGCGCCGGGTCCGCGGACTTCAGCCGGGCCAGCAGCTCGTCGTCGTTCACTGACCGCTCCTTCCTTCATCTCTCTTGTGTCCGGACGGTTCGTCATGCTTTCGCCTCAACTGTGCGGCGAGTTTCTTTTTCGCCCGGTGCAGCCGGATGCTCACGGCGTTGGACGTCAGCCCGGTCGCCTCCGCGATCTGCAGGGGCGTCAGCCCCTCCCACGCCCACAGCCGCACCACCTCACGGTCCAGCGCCCCGAGGGCGGCGAGCGCGGCGTGCAGATCGCTGTGGTCGGCGACCACGGCCGGCTGCTGCTCCTGCGTCCGGATCAACCGCTCCACCAGCCGGAGCCGGCGCCCGTCGGCACGGCGGGCGTTCGCCAGGCAGCCCCGCGCCACCCCGTAGCACCACGGCAGCACGTCATCGGGGTCGGGCGGGGAACCCGGCGCCGGCCCCAGGCCGGGGACGTCGTCGATACGGCGCCACAGCACCAGCATCGCCTCGGCCAGGATGTCGTCGACCATGTCGGCGCTCGTCCGTCGCAGCAGATACCGGTGCAACGGTTCCACCACCACGTGCGCCAGTCTTTCGAAGCGCGCCCGCTGCCTCTGGCGCGACTCCTCTTCCGTAATGGATTCCACAACCCGTCCTGTTCGGCACTGGCCGGATCCTTTCAGGCGAGGGCGTACGGACCATCGGCGGACGCTGCAGCTGGGGCGAGAAGGCAGGTCAGGAGAGAGATGTGTTCGCCGGCCCGGTCCTGCGGACGTGCAGCACGCTGCCGTCGAGGGGCAGCGGTGCCCGGCCCACCAGGGTGAGGCCCGCGTCGGCGAACAGCCGGGCGTAGTGGTCGGCGCGCCGTTCGCGGCCACCGACGTTGCACATCATGTGCAGGTCCCAGGCCGTGGCCAGCGAGGTCGAGCCGTCGGCGGGCAGAACGCGTTCGACGACGAGCAGATCGGCGGTGTCGGACATCGCGCGGGCGCAGTGGCGCAGGATCTCGCGGCAGCGGTCGTCGTCCCAGTCGTGCAGGACGCGGGACAGGACGTAGACGTCGCCGCCCGCGGGTACGTCCGCGAAGTCGCCCGCCTGGAAGGTGCACCGCTCCGTGTGGCCGGCCGCACCGAGGAGGCGGCGGGCGGTCTCGACGGTGTGCGGGCGCTCCAGCAGGAGGCCGTGCAGGCGGGGGTGCGCGGAAAGGATTCGGCCGAGCAACTCCCCGCTGCCACCCGCGATGTCGACCACGGTGGCCCCTTCGGCCGCCGCGGTGAGGACCGGGTGGACGGGCAGTGGATCGAACATCCGTGAACCGGCGGCCATCGACCGGTCGAAGAGTTCGGCGAGTTCGGGATCGCGGGCGAAGTGGTCGAAGTGGTTCTCGCCGAAGCGCTGCTCGAAGGCGACCTGCCCGGTGCGCACGGTGTGATCGAGCCCGGCGAAGGACTCGTAGAACGGTCCCCCGTACATCAGCGCCAGGGCCCGCATCGACCCTTCGGTGTCCGCGCGCAGCAGCCCGCCGGTGTCCGTGAGCCGGAATCCGTGGTGGTCCTCGCTCACCACGCCGAGCATGGTGAGGTAGCGCAGCAGGGTGGCCAGGTTCGGCGCCAACACATCGACGTCCCGCGCCAGTTCGTCCAATCCGACGCCCCGCTCCTCGTCCATCGCGTCGGCCACTCCAAGGCGCGCGAACGCGGCCAGGGCCTGCGTCGTCCACGCCCCGGTCAGCAGGCGCAGCAGGGTCTCGGCGGGCTGCCGCCTGCGGTGCTCGTCGAGGTGGGCGGCGAGGATGTCGCGGTGGTCGCCGGGGACGTACAGCTCCACGCGCCGGTACCCGGCCTTGGCCTCGGCGGGCGCGGTGAAGTAGAACACCGTGCCGTTCTCGTGAGGGTTGTAGCCGCCGCCGTCAGGGGTGGCGCCGTACCGCCCGAAGACCGCGCACAGGCCGCGCAGCACCAACGGGTCCGGTGCCTCGACCTCGAAGGCAACATGCGCCTCGTGCTGCCGCTCCCGCTCCTGCGCGGCGACCGTCTCTAGGTCCGACCCCGGCGGCACGGTCAGCGCGAACACCTCGACCCAGCGCCGCGCCCCGTCCACGCATTCCACCGCGGGGCGCAGAATGCCGACGTCGAGCTCCGCCGCACACCGCTTGTGCCGTACGGCGAGACGCTCGCGCACGACGACGCTCGGCCGCGGCGGCGCGTCCGCGACGAGCCCGCAGTCGGCGAGCACGGCGTCCAGCGCCGCCTGGTCGGGCGGGAAGACGAGCAGCGCCGCGTGCGAGAAGTCGCAGCGCTCCACCAGGGCGCGCAGCTCCGGGCCGTCGAGCCCCGGGAGCAGGAGCGGGAGCAGCGTGGCGGTGTCCTGCTCCTTGACGAAGTCGACCGTCGCGCGCAGGCGGGACGTATCGCCCGACAATGTCGTGATCATTGCGGGGGGATCCTCATTCCGGGGTTCGGATGTACGCAGACGGATGTAGGCGTACGGACGCAGGCGTACGGATGTACGCGGGTGCGGAGTTGGGGGATGACGGGCTATACGCCGACGTATTGCTCGGCGAACCAGTCCTGCTGGCTGCGCGAGGTGCGCAGCGAGGTGAGGCGGGAGCGGCGCAGGGAGTTGTGGAACAGCGACTCGCCGTCCGCGCCGGACGGGCCGTGCAGCAACCCGATCATCCAGTGCGAGAACTCCTGCGCACGCCAGATGTGGTTCAGACACCGCGCCGAGTAGGCGTCGAGGCCTTCGGAGTCCCCGACGGTGAGGTCGTCGATCAGGGCGCGGGCCAGGACCGCCGCTTCGAGGACCGCGAGATTGGCGCCCTTCGCGGCGGACGGGCTGATCAGACCGGCGGCGTCGCCCACGAGGAACAGCGCGCCGTGGCGCAGCGGTTCGAGCACGTCGGACTCCAGGTCGACGACGGAGCGCTGCACGACGCGCCCGCGGCGCAGCGGGCCGTACTCCCGCGCCCGCATCCGCAGCTCCAGCTCGTCCCAGATCCGCTCCTCGGACCAGGCGTCGGCCGGGGTGCCGCGCTCGCACTGGAGGTAGTAGCGGGTGACCTCGCTGGTGCGGGCCATGTGCCCGGCGAACCCGTGCTCGTGCACCGCGTAGCCGACGGCGTCCAGGCTGGGCGGCGCCTCAGCGAGCAGGCCGAGCCAGGTCACGCCGTGATCGCGGTGGTGACGGACCGTTCCTGCGGGCAGTGAACGCCGGGCCGCGCCGTGCCGCCCGTCGCAGCCGGCCACGTACCGCGCCCGCCACAGGCCGGGCCGCCCGTCGCCCTCACGCACGGCCACCTCGGGCCGCTCACTGTCGGCGCCGCGCACGGCGACGGCCTCCGTGCCGAAACGGATATGTCCGCCACGTTCCAGGAACCGCGTCAACAGGTCGGTCACCAGCTCCTGTTGGGGGTAGACGGTGTGCCGCTCGCCCTGCCCGAGCCCGCTGTAGTCCAGCCGGAACCGGCCGTCCTCGGTACGGAACTCGCAGGTGCTGTGGATCTGCCCGCGCCGGTGCAGCCCGTCGGCGAGACCGTGCCGTTCCAGGATCCGTACGGTGCCCGCAGCCAGGAACCCGGCACGTGCCCGCGTCTGCACCTGCGTGCGCTCGGCCCGCTCCAGGACGACGCAGTCGATCCCCCGGTCCACCAGGATGTTGCCGAGCACGAGCCCGGCCGGCCCGGCCCCGAGGACGACCACACCGGTCGCGTGGTCGGCCGGTCGCCACCGGCTCTTCCCGTCTGTCACGGAACAAGATCCTAAGTAGCCGAAAATCCATGCTCGCACCGAAATCACCTGAATGCCCGGCTCGAACGGTGAATCGATCACCACTCCGGACCACCACTCCGGACAGAGTGGCCAGGCCTTGAGCCAGAGCTCCCCGCGTATCAACAGGCAATGCGGGAACGGCTCCTCGCGGCTCCCGTGGTGCCCGCGCCCGAACCCTGGCGGCTCGTCGCCTTCGTTCCGGTCGGTGGGCTGCTCGGGATGGGCTTCGCTTCGCACCCCGACGACGGCCACGAGCGGTCGGCTGCTCACCCTCCGGGCAGACCATCGCCGTCGCGACGAGCAGCGACATCTCACTGTGGACACGCAGGGCGGACCAGAGTCACTCCGGCAGCGCCGCGGACAGCTCAGTCCACCGCGGGCGATGAAGGCACACGAGGAACCGCGGAGTTGGGGTCGAAGCCTGTGAACGCCAGCCCGATGACGAAGCCCGCCACCTGTTCCAACTGGTGGACGCGGTCCAGTGGCCCGAGTATCGCCGGCGTCCCGCCGACGTCACGCACCAGTTGGCCGACGATGTGCAGTGCCGCCGGGTCGTCGCCGCACATCGCGACGGTCACGCGAGACCGGCCGTCGTCGGGAGGGCTCGTCCACTGGTCGGCGGGAAAGAGGTGGAACGCCTTCACGACCTGGGCTCCTGGAGCGAGTTCGGCGATCCGCCCCGCCATCGACTCGCCGGGTTCGGTGAGCAGAACGCCGACACCGTGTGCGACGGCGTTCGTGGGATCGATCAACGGCGTTCCCTCAAGCGCGCCGTCGGACCCGCCCGCCTGTCGCAGCATGTCCTCGACGCCGTCCCATGACACGGCGAGCAGCACCGCATCGCGCCCGGTGACCACCTCACGAGGCGGCACCGGGAGCACTCCGTGGCCCAGCCGCTCGGCGAGCTTCGCCGCCTTGGGCTGCGACCGTCCACCGATCGCCACCTCGTGCCCCGCACGTGCCCAGCCCTCGCCCAGGGCCGCCGCCAGTGTTCCCGTTCCCAGGATCCCGATTCGCATCGTCGCTGCCTCTCTCGAGCCGTAGCCAGTAGGGCAGTTACGGTAAGGAAGGTGTTACGCACCGATCGGTGCGTAACCAACGCGCGATGATGGGCGGCGAGATGACTGATCGCGAAGCCCACTGCTACGAGCTGGTCGCCGACTGCCGTCTGCGTGCGGCCACCGATCTCTTCGCCCACACCTGGGATCCCGTTGTGCTGGCGGCTCTTCGCATGGGACCGCGCCGACGCCGCGAGCTGCGCGCCGACATCGGCGGCATCAGCGACAAGGTCCTGACCGATACCCTGCACCGCTTGCTCGCCGCCGGCCTGGTCGACCGTCACGCACATGCCGAGGCGCCACCTCGTGTCGAGTACGGCCTGACCAGTCTGGGACAGAGCCTCGTCGAGGGACCGATGACGGCGCTCGGACGCTGGGCCGTCGAGCACGGTGACGAGCTTCTTGAAGCCCAGGAGAGCGCGGCACGGGCGCCTGGATGACGTACCGGTCCCCCCAACCCGTCCTGTCCGGTGCGGCCTTACCACGCTACTCGGACGAGTGGACGGTCACCATCGGCGCCGCCGCCGCACTCGCCCGCGTTCGTTCGGCCGGTTCGGTGCCGTCGGCGAGATAGATCACGAGGGTCTGTTCCGGCTGTTCGGCCAGGTGGAAGGCGGTGTAGGCGTAGTCGACCGCTTCGCGGCCCGGGTGCCGTAGCCGTTTCCGTCCGCTGTGCCGGGGCTGCACCTCGTACTGGGCCCACCAGTCCCGTGCTTCCGGGCTGCCCTCGTGCAGCTCTTCGATCAGCCGGGTGTAGCGCGGGTCGGTGGGATGGCGTCCGGCCAGTGTCCGGAGCCGGGCGAGCAGGCCTCGGGCCTCCGGCTCCCAGTCCACCAGCACATCCCGGGCCGCGGGTTCGAGGAAGACCCAGCGGACGAAGTTCGGAGGCCGGCCGGCCCCGTCGGTCTCGGCGATGAGGTTCGGGAACAGCTGGTCGGCGGCCTGGTTGTGGCTGAGGACGTCGTAGGTGCCGTCGATGATGTACGCGGGGTGCGGCTGCAACAACAGCGGGACGGCCGCCACTTCGGGTGTGAGGGGTTCGGATGCCTCGACTTCCGCCGGTGGCGCGTGGCCGGCGAGCTGGAGCAGATGCCCGCGCTCGTGCCGGTTGAGCCGCAGCACCGAGGCGAGGGACTCGAATACCTGCTCCGAGGCGCGGATCTCCCGCCCTTGCTCCAGGTACGTGTACCAGGTGGCGCTGATCCCGGCGAGCAGGGCGAGTTCCTCCCGCCGCAGACCCGGCGTCCGGCGGCGACCGGTCCCCGGCAGGCCGACCTCGTCCGGAGTGACGCGCTCTCTGCGGCTGCGCAGGAACGCGCCAAGTTCCTGACGGCGGTCCGGCTGTTTCGGCATGGTGTGTGGCAGCCCTTATTCCAGAATAAATGCGCTCTGGATACCAGGCTAAACCCGCCGCACACTGGGTTCAAGTACAGAAACACGACTCAAGGAGGCAGGCATCATGCCGGGAATCGACGGCAAGGTAGTGGCGATCACGGGGGCCAGCGGCGGCATCGGTGAGGCGACCGCGCTGCTGCTCGCCGAACGCGGCGCGCGACTCGTCCTCGGCGCACGCCGGACCGAGCGGCTGGAGGAACTGGTCGCCCGGATCGAGAAGACGGGCGGCGAGGCCGTGCAGATCCGCACCGATGTGACCCGACGGGAGGACCTGCACGCCCTGGTCGCGGTCGCCGACGAACACTTCGGCCGGCTCGACGTACTCGTCAGCAATGCCGGGCTCGGCACGATCTCGCCCCTCGACGACCTGCGCGTCGACGAATGGGATCGGATGGTCGACGTCAACGTGAAGGGGGTGCTGCACGGAATCGGTGCCGCGCTGCCGGTCTTCCGGGCGCAGGGCACCGGCCACTTCGTCACCGTCGCCTCCACTGCCGCGTTTCGCGTCGCGCCGGCCATGGCCGTCTACGCCGGTACGAAGGTCGCTGTCCGGGCCATCTGCGAAGGACTGCGCCAGGAATCGGGCGGCTCCCTGCGGGTGACCACCGTCTCGCCCGGGATGACCGCGACCGACTTCGCCGAGGCGTCCACCAACAGCGAGGTCCGCGCCGACATCACGAAGATGCGGGACGACATCGCGATCCCGCCGGAAGCGATCGCCCAGGCCATCGCGTTCGCCATCGAGCAGCCCGACACCGTGGACGTGAACGAGATCGTCGTACGCCCCAGCGCCCAGAGCTGACCTCCCCGCCCCTCCGATACGGCCGACCCGCCGAAGCCAGGCCGACACCCCCGGCGCGGCCCCGCGGGTCACGCGGCCGCCAAGGCTCGCCGGGACGGGCGTTCCTGCCCGATCGGTGGCCAAGGCAGACGGCTGAGCCTCTGCCCCGGACACTCGCCGGACCTACCATTGCGGCATGCCCCTCGATCTCTTCGCAGGCATCCCGGTCACCGACTACGCGGCGGCACTGGCCTGGTACGAACGGCTCCTCGGCTCCCCGCCGGCGTTCTTGCCGAACGACACGGAAGCCGTCTGGGAACTCGCGGAACATCGGTACGTGTACATCGAGCATCGCCCCGAGCAGGCCGGCAACGCCATGCACACCGTCCTCGTCGACGACCTCGACACCCGCGTCGCCGAGATCGCCGGCCGTGGCCTGAGGCCCACGAGCCGCGAGACCTACCCAGAAGGCATGCGCAAGATCACCTACCACGACCCGGACGGCAACGAGTTCGGATTCGGCGGCGCTTCACACTGATCGCCGGTGAAGTGGACGGAGAAGGCAGCTCCGGTTGAGCGGTCGGATCACCGAAGCTCGCCAGGACCAAGGCGTATCTGTCGAGCCGCCACCTGCCCGAAGCCGAAGCGGCACTCCAACGGCTGCTCCGCTGCGAAGCGGCCGGCGACTTCGAGGGCTTCTCCGCCGCGAGTCGCTCGGCCTGGTACGCCGCCTACTACGCGCCTTGATGCCTGACGCCGGTCTCCGGCAACGGCCGTTCCGTCTCCCACGCCTGGGCAGAGGCCCCTCGAAATCGCCCAGAGGCCCCTGCCGTTGCTCCTTACCGCATCACTTGGCGGGCTTGTAGAACGCGTAGGTGGCGGTGTACGGGACGCTGGTCTGGTCGGTGCCGGTGCAGGCGGTGGTGGGGGCGACGCCGCCCTGGGTGTCGAGGCGCTGAATGTAGGAGACGGCGGCGAAGACGCCGGTGCCGCGGGTGGCGGTGGCCTGCAGGAGGAGTTCGGGGATGGTGCCGGTCTTGGGGGAGGTGGCTATGGCGGCGGCGTTGACGGCGCTGCCGTCGACCGTGGACACCCAGACGGGGCCGCGGGAGTGGAGGGCGACCGGGCGGCGGGCACGGTCGTTCTTGGCCCAGAGGGTCGCGGCGGGCTCCAGCAGCTTCCAGGCGCCGTCGGTGCAGGTGTAGGTCTGGACGCCCGCGGCGGAGAAGACGCCGGTGAGCCTGTTGCCTTCGGGGACCTTCAGCGCGGCGGGGGCGTCCACGCCGGTGTGGGCGGGCTGCGCGGTCGCGGCCTGGCCGACCGTCGCGCCGAGGAGCGTGCCGGCGGTCACGGTGGCGAGAGCCGTGGTGGCGAGGATCAGACGCTTGGCGAACTTCATCGAGTTGGTCTCCAAAACGTTCTCTGAACAAGATCGTGGGTGTGGGGCGCGGACGCCGTACGTTGTCCACGTGCCGGAACAGCATGGTCCGCCGAGCCTTCGAAGCGGGAAAATATTCATGAACACTCGGCTCACACAAGGTAGTTGACGCGCCCGGATCTTTCCGGCCGACCGCGCCGATGGCCCATCGACCCTGCGCACAAAGGGAGTTGGCACCGAAGGACGTTTCCTATACTGACCGGATGATCACAGTTCCGCTCAGCGCGCTCGAGGTGGCCATGGTCCAAACGGGCGCCCGCGCGGAAGACACGCTACGAGACACCGCCGAGTTCGTCCGACGCCTTGAGGACCTCGGTTACGGGCGGCTCTGGTACGCCGAGCACCACCACTCTCCGGCCATCGGAGCGTTCCCGCCCGTCGTCCTGACCGCCCACGCGGCCGCGTTGACGTCGTCCATCCGGCTCGGCTCCGGGGGCGTACTCGCTCCGAACCACGCCCCGATCATGCTGGCGGAGCAGTTCGGCACGCTGGCCGCACTGCACTCGGGCCGGATCGACCTGGGCATCGGCCGTGGCCCGGGCACTTTCGACGACTCCACCGCGGGGGCGCTGCGCCGTGGGGCGGGTCCGACGACGGACGACGAGTACCGCGACGACGTGTCGTCGATTCTGCGTTTCCTGGTGGACGAGGTCGCGCTCGACCCGCTCCCGGAGCCGTGGCTGCTGTCCTCCAGCACGGCCGGTGCCGCGCTCGCTGCGGAACTCGGGCTGCCGATCGCGTTCGCCCATCACATTCGGCCCGACAACACCCTTGCCGCGCTCAGCCACTACCGCGAGCGTTTCTCCCCCTCCCGCTGGTGCGAGCGCCCGCGCGTGCTGGTCTGCGTGGAGACGGTCTGCGCCGAGACGGAGGAGGAGGCCGCCCGGCTCGCCGGCCCGATGGATGTCGTCAAGGCCGCGCTCCTCAAGGGACAGGGCGACATCACTTTCCCCACGCCCGAAGAGGCGACCACCCACCCGTTCACGGCAGAAGAAGTGCGGGCGCTGACGAGCTTCCGTGCCCACCAGGCACTCGGTACACCCGAGACCGTGGTGAAACAGCTGGCGGACCTGGTCGACGTGACCGGTGCGGACGAACTCATGCTGGTGACACCCGTCTACGCGTTGGCCGACCGATTGAGGTCGTACGAACTCGTCAAACAGCGCGTCATGACGACGGCGGCGGCGTAGCAGCGATCATCATGCGGCGGTGTCACCTGGTGCCGACCGTACGAAGTGCGCTGACGATCAACGCGCGGGTCACGTGCACGATCTCGGAGACCGAGACCTGTTCCTGCGAGCTGTGCGCGACGCGGATGTCGCCGGGGCCGAACTGCAGGGTCGGGATTCCGGCGGCGGCGTAGAGCCGCAGGTCGCTGCCGTACGGGGCGCCGTGTTCGCGCGGGGCGGGGGCACTGCCTGCGACGGCGTGTGCCGCCTCCCGTACGACGTCCCGCAGCGGATGCCCCAACGGCAAGCGCCCGCTGGCGAATTGGCCCCCGGACCAGGTGACCTTCGCCGGATGGTCGCGCAGCCACGGGTCGGCGGCGCAGGCCTCGGCCACGCGGGTCTCCAGGGCGGCGCGGGCGGCCGCGGGGTCCTCGTCCAAGCGTACGCCGAACCGGCCCTCGGCGACCAGGAGATCGGGCACGCTGCTCGCCCAGTCGCCCGAGCGGAGCGTGCCGACGGACAGCGCGTACGGAATGCGGTACTCGGCCATCAGCGGATCCGGGTCGGTGTTCCGCTCGGCCTCCAGGGCGGCCAGCGCGCGGTGGACGGGCAGGTACGCGTCGATGGCGCTGACCCCGGCGTCACGGGAACTGGCGTGGGCGGCCAGGCCTGGCACGGCGATACGGAAGGTCAGTGCGCCGGCGTTGGCCGTGATCAGGGAGCTGCCGGTCGGCTCGGTGATGATGCAGGCGTCGCCCGTGTGGCCGCGCTGGAGCGTGCCGAAGGCGCCGAGTCCGCCGTCCTCCTCGCCCACCACGAAGTGCACGGCCAACCGGCCGCGCAGCCGCACCCCGCTTGCCCGGATCGCGGCCAGCGCGGCGAGGTGGGCGACCAGCCCCGCCTTCATGTCGCACGCACCCCGGCCATGGACGATGTCCCCGGCCACCCTCGGCACGAACGGGTCCCCGTCCCAGCCCGCCAGGTCACCGGGCGGTACGACGTCCACGTGCCCCTGCAGGATCAGCGTCGGCCCGTCACCGCCGTCCTCCGTGACCCCGACAAGACCCCAGGCCTCGTCGCGCGGCGCCTCCGACCCGGGGAAGCCGGGGTGTGCCAGCAGCGCGGGCAGGTCCATGGACCACAGATCGACGTCGAGCCCGAGTCCGCCCAGCCGTCCGGCCAGGTCGTGCTGCGCCTCGGATTCCGCCGGGCTCCCCGTCACGCTCGGGATGGCGATCAGCTCGAGGAGGGTCCGGGCGACGGCCTCCTCGTCGATCGCGGCCAGGGCGGCCGCCTCCTGCGCGCTCAACTCGGCACTGGACACGTCGGTGCTCATGGGCGGTCGCTCCTGTCACGGCTCAGTGCGTCATGGCTCTCTCGTTGCGTGATGTTCACGTCGACGTTGGATCACTTCGGATCCTATGGCGCGGCAATTGGGCACTCAATCTTCGTACTGGCCGACTATTGAGACCAGGTCAGGTCGGTATCCGTGCCGGGAGCATGCCGGGAGGCTCTGGTGGAGATCGCTTCGTTGCCGTACGTCGATGAGCACGACACGGTTGTCGCGGCGGAGGCCGACGACGTCTGGCGTGGCCTGGGTGAAACGCTGGAGAGGTCCTTCTCGCGCCCCGGTGCGGCCCGCTACGCGCGGCTGGTCGGATCCCCCGACCGTACGGCGTCCGGGCCGCGGCCTCTCGCCGAGGGCTCGACGTTCCCCGGGTTCCGGGTGTCCGCCGCGCTGCCGGGGCAGGAGCTGGTACTTGAGGGGCGCCACCGCTTCTCGACCTACGCCCTGATCTTCCGCCTCGACCACGCAGGCCCGGGCCGGACACGGCTGCGCGCCGAGACCCGGGCCGACTTCCCCGGCCTGGCCGGCGGCCTCTACCGACGGCTCGTCATCGGAACGGGCGGGCACGCGGGCAGCGTACGACGCCTGCTCGCAGCGGCCCGCCGCCGGTCGGAGCAACCCTGGTCCGAGACCGGAGCCCCGGACAGCGGTTCCCAGCAGGAGTAGTAGCTTGCGGCCATGTGTGTCTCGATGGACCAGGCCGACTTCTCCGGCACCACCCTCTACGCCGGACGGCTGCGGCATCCCGCGCACGGTCTGATTCATGTCCTGGGCTACCAGAACACCGTGGTCAATCTGGCCGACGGCCCCAATGCCATGCTGCTGCACCTGCCGACGTACCGGATGAGCCGGGACAACTTCCTTTCGGTGGGGCGCAGTTCGGATGTTCTGGAGCGGATGGTGGATGCGGTGCGACCGGCCGCCCGTGCGGACGACGGCATCGCCTGGATGGGGTGGGACACCGCCCCCGAGGTCCAGGTCTTCGAGCACGACATCTACACGGTGTTGCTGGCCCGCGACCCGGCCGCACTGCCCGCCGCCCTCGCCGAGGTGCCTGACCACAAGCGGCCCCGGCTGAGCGAGGCGCTGTTGCGGTTCTACGGAGAGCGGTATCCGGGGTACGCCCTTGCCGTGTGCTGCTTCGACAACGCGCAGGCGGCGCAGGCAAAACCGCTGCTGATGTGGTATCCGCCGATCGATCCGGACGTGCTCACCGTGCCCGCGGTGGACTGTCACACGGGGGACGTGCCCGACCTCGACTCCGAGGTGGCGGTGGATCATTGGGTGCTGTTCGGTACCGACGAGGCGCCCGAGGGGTGGGGCTTCCCCGTCGCGTACGACGAACGCATGCGGCACGCTTTGCGGCGGTTCCTGCCCGGTGCGGTGGTGGGGCGGCGCTTCGAGGGCGCTCTCCCGAACGGGGACTTCGCCATCGACCACGGTGATCTGCTCGCGGGCGAGTTGGACGGCATCCGCAGGACCTGACGTGCGCGTCAGGCGTCGGCGCCGCTTCCGTACGGCCGGGTCAGGATTTCCAGGTTGTGGCCGTTCGGGTCGTCGAAGTAGGCGCCGCGGCCGCCGTCGTTGGTGTTGATCTCGTTGACGCGGCGGTGGAACGGGTCCGCCCAGTACGTGAGTCCGGCGGTGCGGATGCGGGCGAAGATCTCGTCGAAGTCGTCTTCCGAGACGAGGAAGGCGTAGTGCTGCGGGGGGATCGGTCCGGGGGTGTCCATGTAGTCGAGCGTGACGCCGTTGGGGATCGGGACCGGGATGAACGGGCCGTACTGCTCACCCACCCGCAAGCCCAGGATGCCGGCGAGGAACCGTGCCGAGGACTTCTTGTCGTGGGCGGCGACGATGGTGTGGTTCAGCTCGATGGTCATCGCGAAGCCTCCTCGTAGAGCCAGCGTCGCAACTCCGGGGTACGCCGTCCAGTCCGCCCCCGGTCCAAGCCACCCCAGGGCAGAGCTTAAGGTAAGCCTTACCTAATTCATCGATCGGAGTCGTTGTGCGTACCTGGGGATCAAAGGCCGTACTGGCCGTTGCCGTCGTCGGCGGGCTGTTGGCCGGATGCTCGTCCAGCGATGGAGCCTCCTCCTCGAAGAGCGAGAGCGCCGCCTCCGACTCGGACCGCAATCTCGTGGCCGGTGCCTCCGAGGGGCCCTCCGTCGCTCCCAGCGCCGTCGAGGACGGCATGGGTGCCGGGGGCGCCGAGGACGGGGAGTTCCCCCGGACCGTCGGGCACTTCCAGGGCAAGACGGAGATCAAGACCCAGCCCGAGAAGATCGCCGTGCTCAGCACCGGACAGCTGGACGACCTGCTGTCCCTGGGCGTCGTGCCGACGGTCACGACCCGTGCCGACAACGCCGGGCTCGTCCCGGACTATCTGGCGGACGCCTTCCCGGCGTACAAGAAGCAGCTCGCGGAGATGACCGACGCGGGTACGCGCCAGGCACCGAACCTGGAGACGCTGGCCGCCGCCAAGCCCGACCTGATCCTGCTCAACGACTCGCTCGGCGACCTCTACCCGAAGCTGTCGAAGATCGCGCCGACCGTCGTGACGGCCGGCAACGGCATCAACTGGAAGCGCGACCTGCTGCTCGTCGGCGACGCGATCGGCAAGGGCGAGCAGGCGCAGAAGCTGCTCGACTCCATCGTGGACGACGCCGCCACGAGCGGTGAGAGCCTCGGCGACCCCGCCGTGTCGATGCTGCGCTTCACGCCGGACCGTACGCGGATGTTCGGGGTGTCCTCGTTCACCGGGTCGATCGCCGTCGACATGGGGCTCGGCCGGCCCAAGTCGCAGCAGTTCAACGCGATTTCGCAGGACATCGGCGCGGAGAGCGTCGACACCGCGGACGGCGACTGGATCTTCTACTCCGTGCAGGGTGACGCGTCCAAGACCGACGCGGGCAGCGTGCTCGCCGGGCCGCTGTGGAAGTCGATGAAGGCGGTCAAGGCCGGTCAGGCGGTCAAGGTCGACGACGACCCCTGGTACCTCAACGCCGGTCCGACCGCCGCCAAGCTCGTCATCAAGCAGCTCACGGACACCATCGGCAAGTGAGTCAGGCAGCTCAGGCGGAACATGCGGTTCCGCCGAGGTCGGTGAAACGACGCGCGACGGCAGCCAGGCGCACCGCCTGGCTCGTCGTCGCGCTCCTGCTCACGGTCACCGCCGTCGCGTTCAGCCTCGCCGTCGGCACCCGCCCCGTACCGCTGTCCACCGTCCTCGACGCCCTCGTGCACGGCGGGGACTCACCGGACGCGCTGGTCGTACGGTCGCTGCGGGTGCCGCGGACCGCGATCGGCCTGACGGCGGGGGCCGCGCTGGGGCTCGCGGGGGCGGCCTTGCAGGCGGTCACCCGCAATCCGCTCGCCGATCCCGGGATCCTCGGACTGAGCCAGGGCGCGTCGGCCGGTGTCGTCTTCGCGATCGCGCTCGGGTGGGCGAACGGCTTCTCCGGGTACGTCTGGTACGCCTTCACCGGTGCCGTCGTCGCCGCGTGTGTCGTGTACGCCATCGCCTCGCGCGGCCGGGGTGGCGCCTCGCCGGTGAAACTGGCCCTCGCCGGAACGGCCCTGTCGGCGATGACGGCCGGGGCCACCACCGTTGTACTGACGTCGAGTTCGGCGACCCTCGACCAGTTCAGGTTCTGGCAGGTGGGCGCGCTGAGCGGGCGCGACGCCGGGACCGTCGGGCGGATGCTGCCGTTCCTGATCGCCGGCGCGCTTCTGGTCCTTGCCTGCGCCCGCGGCCTGGACGCGCTCGCACTCGGCGACGACACGGCGCGGGCGCTGGGCCACCGGGTCGCGCTCGTACGCGTGTGTGCGGCGCTCGGCGCGACCGTGCTCACCGCGGCCGCCGTCGCCGCCGCGGGGCCGATCGCCTTCATCGGGCTCGCCGTGCCCCACCTCGCCCAGCGACTCGTCTCCGGCGGCCACCGCTGGACCCTCCCCCTGTCCGCCCTCCTCGGCGCCGCCCTGCTGCTCGCCGCGGATGTGGCCGGGCGGGTGGTCCGCGCCCCGGCGGAGGTCCCGGCCGGCGTGATGACCGCGCTCGTCGGCGTACCCGTACTGATCGTGCTCGTACGCCGGAAGTCGGTGGGCGCATGACCATCAACAGTTACCCCCGCTCGGCGGGACTCTCCGTACTCCGCCGCAGCCGCTTCTCCCTCCTCCTGCACCGGCGCTCGGCAGCCGTCGTCTGCGCACTCGTCCTGCTCCTCGCGGGCGTGATGCTGCTGTCGGCGTGTGTCGGGCAGACGTACATCCCGCCGGGCGAGGTCTGGCGCGTCCTGCGCGGCCAGGGCGGCCCGTACGACCTGATCGTCGGTGAGCTGCGCGTCCCGAGGATCGTGCTCGGCGCGATGGTCGGCGCCGCGCTCGGGCTTTCCGGGGCGCTTGTGCAGACCGTGACGCGCAACCCGCTCGCCAGCCCGGACGTCATCGGCGTCGGACACGGCGCCGCCGCCGCGACCGTCCTCGCGCTCGCCACCGGCGCGGTCGCCTCCCCCGGCGCGCTCCCGGCCGTCGCGGTCACCGGCGGTCTCGTGGCCGCCGCGCTGGTGTACGTGCTGGCCTGGCGACACGGGATGCAGCCAAGTCGGTTCGTGCTGACGGGAGTCGGGATCGGAGTCGCGCTCTCGGCGGTCGTGCAGCTGTATCTGACCGAGAGCGAACTCGCCGAGGCCGAGGCGCTCAAGCTGTGGCTGACCGGCAGCCTCAACGGGCGCGGCTGGGAGCAGGCGGGGCCGCTCGGCTGGGTCCTGCTCCTCTCGCTGCCCGCCCTGGTGTGGGCGAACCGGGCGCTGCGGCCGCTCGGCCTCGATCCCGAGACGGCGGCCGCGCTCGGCATGCGCGTGCACCGCACCCAGCTCGGGCTGACCTTCCTGGGCGTGGTGCTCGCCGCGACGGCGACGGGCGCGGCGGGACCGATCGGCTTCGTCGCCCTCACCGGGCCGCAGCTGGCCCGCCGTATCACGCGCACCCCTCAACTGCCGCTCGTCGCCTCGGGGTTGACCGGAGCGGTGATCGTGGTCGCCGCGGATCTGGTGGCCCGTACGGTGGTGCCGCCGCTGGAGATTCCGGTGGGGGCGCTGACGTCGCTGGTCGGGGGGCCGTATCTGCTGTGGCTGCTGGGGCGTTCGGGCAAGCGCTGAACCCGGGCCCGGAGAACCGGGCCCGGGTTCGGCGCAAGGCGCCGGACCTGGCTAGATCGTGGCCGTGTCGATCACGAACCGGTAGCGGACGTCGCTCGCGAGGACCCGCTCGTAGGCGTCGTTGATCTCGGAGGCGGTGATCAGCTCGATCTCGGCGCCCAGGCCGTGCTCGGCGCAGAAGTCGAGCATCTCCTGGGTCTCCTGGATGCCGCCGATACCGGAGCCGGCGAGGGTCTTGCGGCCCATGATCAGGGAGAAGAGGTTGAGCGAGACCGGCTCCTCCGGGGCGCCGACGTTCACCAGCGCGCCGTCCGACTTCAGCAGGGACAGGAACGCGCCGAAGTCCAGCGGGGCCGAGACCGTCGACAGGATGATGTCGAAGGTGCCCGCCAGCTCCTCGAAGGTCTTCGGGTCGCTGGTCGCGTAGTAGTGGTCGGCGCCCAGCCGCAGGCCGTCGTCCTGCTTGCGGAGCGACTGGGACAGGACGGTCACCTCGGCGCCCAGCGCGTGCGCGATCTTGACGCCCATGTGGCCGAGGCCGCCCATGCCGAGGACGGCGACCTTCTTGCCGGGACCGGCGTTCCAGTGCTTGAGCGGGGAGTACGTGGTGATGCCGGCGCAGAGCAGCGGCGCGGCCTCGTCGAGGGCGATGCCCTCGGGGATGCGGAGGGTGTAGTTCTCGTCGACGACGATGTGCGTGGAGTAGCCGCCGTAGGTGGGCGTGCCGTCGACGCCGATGCCGTTGTACGTCTGGATGTTGCCCTTGACGCAGTACTGCTCCAGGCCCGCCTTGCAGTTCTCGCACTCGCGGCAGGAGTCGACCATGCAGCCGACGCCCGCGCGGTCGCCCACCCGGAACTTGGTGACACCGGAGCCGACCTCGGTGACGATGCCGGCGATCTCGTGGCCCGGGACCATCGGGAAGATGGCCTCGCCCCAGCCCTCGCGGGCCTGGTGGATGTCCGAGTGGCAGATACCGGCGAACTTGATGTCGATCAGGACGTCGAACTCACCGACCTCGCGGCGCTCGATGGTGGTGCGCTCCAGCGGAGCCTTGGCGGCGGGGGCGGCGTACGCAGCAACAGTGGTCATGCCGGGGTCTCCTAGGGAGTGGTCGTGTACCCGGCTGCCTTCTGACCTTGCTGTCCTTCTGACCGGGTACGTCGTCCAGCGTGCCGGGCCGCGCGACATTCACCCAGGTCACGGCTTTACGTACGTTCGCTGGTCCTACTACTGGCGGGGTCAGCCTCGTGCGCGTACGACCGTGGACGGGCCGTGAATACTGGAGGCATGGACCCACAGCCTTCTCAGCAGCCCGCGGGCGAAGCGGGGCCGCCGCTGGACCGGCGCGCCGAGCTCAGCGAGTTCCTGCGCACGCGCCGGGCCCGGCTGAAGCCCGAGGACGTGGGGATGCCGGACTTCGGGCGGCACCGCCGGGTGCCGGGGCTGCGCCGCGAGGAGCTGGCGCAGCTGGCCGGGGTGTCGGTGGCGTACTACACCCGCCTCGAGCAGGGCAACGGACGGAACGTGTCCGCGGAGGTACTCGACGCGATCGCACGCGCCCTGCGGCTCACTGACGCCGAGCACGCGCATCTCACCCACCTCGCGAAGCCCAAGCAGCACAAGAAGAAGCAGGGGGCTCGGCCGCAGCAGGTGCGGGGTGCTCTGCGGCAGCTGCTCGACACGCTGGACGGGGTGCCGGCGTACATCACCGGGCGGCGGTCCGACGTCCTCGTGTGGAACCGGATGGCCGCGGCCGTGTTCGGTGACTGGGCGGAGCTGCCGGTGCAGGAGCGGAACTGGGCGCGGATGGTGTTCCTCCGGCCCGAGTACCGCGATCTGTTCGTGGAGTGGGAGCAGAAGGCGATCGACATCGTCTGCCTTCTGCGTATGGACGCGGGCTGTCACCCCGATGATCCTCGGCTGTCCGCGCTGGTCGGGGAGCTCTCCGTGAAGAGTGAGGACTTCCGGCGGTTGTGGGCCACGCACGATGTGAAGGAGAAGACTCACGGGGTGAAGCGGTTGCGTCATCCCCTGGTGGGTGACCTCTCCCTTCAGTACGAGTCCTTCCAGCTGGCCGGGGACGGTGAGCAGGTGCTGGTCACGTACCACGCGGAGCCGGGGTCGCCCTCTGCGGAGGCGCTCCACCTGCTGTCCAGCTGGGGGCGGGACGCGACCCGGGCGGGCGCGGCTTCACCGCCGTAAGGTTTTTCGCCCCCTCCGCCCCTACCCATTCCCGTCCCTTGGGGGCTCCGCCCCCAAACCCTCGCTCCTCAAACGCCGGAGGGGCTGAATCTTTCCCCGGCCGGCGCTAGAGATCTTTTAGCCCGTCCGGCGTTTGAGGACGAGGCCGTCCAGGCCGAACGGGGGTCTGGGGGCGGAGCCCCCAGGAACGGGACGGGAAGGGGCGGAGGGGGCGAAAAAAATCCCCCTAGCCCCGATACGGCGGCGCCACCCCCCACCCCCACCGCGGCACAGGCTGCTCCCCCGGAGCCACCGCATCCGGGCCGGAGAAGTACACGGCCAGCCGCGTCCCCCACTCCACATACGCGACGAACGCCGAGCGGAACTCGGCGTCGGTCGGCAGGCCCGCGTCGTCGGCGGCGTCCTGGAGGAGGCCGGCCCACCGGCGGCGCTGGGCCTCGGTGATGCCCTTGCCGAGGTGCTTGGCGACCATGTGCCCGTGCCCGCCCTGCGTCTCGGAGTACGCGGCCGGCCCACCGAAGACCTCCCCGAGCCAGAGCGCGACATGCGCCGCGTGTTCGGGGGCCATGTCCGCGAACACCGGGGCGAGGACCTCGTCCTTGAGGACCTTGTCGTAGAAGACCTCGGTGAGGCGGGCGAAGGCCTCGGCGCCACCCGCCCAGTCGTACAGCGTGGGCACCGCCGCACCCGATCCCCGTACCGCCGTCGGCTTGTAGTGGCGCATCTCCTCGATGCTGGAGATGTAGGGCCGGATCTCGGCCAGGAAGTCGGGGAAGAGCTCCGACTTGCGGAAGCCTTCGAGATGGTCCTCGGTCGACGTCCACGTGATCCGCAGGACGAAGTGCTCGAAGTCCTCCTCGCAGCGCGCCAGTTCGTAGTCCATGCATTGCGGAGCTGCGGCGAGCTGGACGGCGGCCCGGGTGTAGGCGGCGAGGAACTCCGCCGACTGCTGCTCGGGGATGCGGTACCGGATGTACTCGACGGTGTGGGCGGTCATGTCCCCACACAAACACGGACGGCCCGCCGGAAGCTTTCCCTCCGACGGGCCGTTCGCTATTGGCTCACTTCACGAGCGGGCTCGACTCGCGTACACGCTCACTTCCCGAAGTACGCGTTGAAGACCGAGACCGTCGACTTGTTCCCCTTCTTGTCGGCGATCCTGGCGCTGAAGGAGATGCCCTTGCCCTTCGCCGGGTTCTTGAAGGTGACCTTGCCGCTCTTGACGGTGAGCTTGGTCCACTTCTTGCCGTAGTCGTAACTGACGTACACGGCCAGCGACTTGAGGTTGCTGCCCGCGGCCGCTCCCTGGACGGTGACCGGCATGGTCATCGTCTTGCCCGCCGTGGCACGGCTGTCCAGGCCGACGAGCGCGCCGAAGCGGGCCGTCGAGATCGGCAGCTTCGCGTTGGCGACCTTCTTCGAGCGGAACGTCCAGCTCGCGTTGATCTTCGTGGCGGCCGCGGCCACCTTCGCGGAACGCGTGATGGACGTGTTCAGCTGGTACAGCGCGTCCGCCGCCGACACCTTGAACTGGCCGCTGCCGTCCAGCGGATCGGCACTCGCGGAGATCTTGGTGCCGTTGCGGTACAGGGTCGTCTTGACCGAGGTGTAGAGGGAGTCACCGGCGTTTCCCGGGCCGTCGGCGAACATCGGCAGATAGCCGTAGAGGTAGTCCCCGGAGCGGAAGACCCCGTACTCACTGCTGAGCTTCGGGCCGAAGACCCCTCTGTTGAAGGTCTTCGTGTAGCTGGTGCCCGCCTTGTAGGTGACCGGGTTGCCCGAGGTGTAGAAGGCCTCCATGACCGGGGAGCCGTCCGCGGCCACGCCCCCGTACTGCGCGAAGTCCAGGCTCCACTTGACCTTGTCACCGGTGGACAGGTACATCGTCCGCGAGCTCGGCAGCTTCTGCCCGACCTCGACGCCGAAGGTGAAGTCGTTGGGCAGCTCGCCGTAGGCGGCGACCGAGCCCGTCTTGCCGGTGGCCGAGGCCCCCAGGTTCGCCTTCACCTTGGCGAGTTCGCTCGCCTTGTAGTGCTTGACCTTGGCGCCCTGCAGCTTGGTGACCTGGCCGCCGGTGAACACGTCGTACTCGGTGGCGCCGCCCTTGACCCAGGTGCCGGACCAGCTCTGGTACAGGCCGGAGGCGATCGCCGGTCCGACGTGCGCCGTCCGCAGGTTCTTGAAGGAGTCCAGGCCGAGGCCCAGTCCGACACCCGCGGCGTCGTACGAGTAGGAGACGACCCCCTGGAGCTGCTTCGCCGCCGCGTCCGGCACCGTGATGTCGGCGCCCTTGGCGGTGCGCTGGTCGATCGTCACCGTGGTGTCCTTGGTGACGTCCAGCTTGGGCTGGACCAGCCAGTCCACGCCGCCCTCGATCGTGACGAGGTCCTTCAGCAGGATGGTGTCCAGGATGTACGAGCCCTTGGGCACCCGGATGGTGTCGGTGGCCCCGGTGCCCTGCCGGTAGAAGTCCCTTCCTTCGGCCAGACCCGAGTAGGACCACAGGTCGGTGAGGTGGATGGGCTGCTCGCCCGCGCGGGCGATGTAGTTCACGGTGACGTCGTACGACTCCACCTCGCGCTGAACCGCCGCCGCCGTGCGCACGGTCTGGCCGCCGCCGGTCGCCGTCACGTACGAGGAGTACGCGCCGTCCGTGGTGCCGCCCAGCTTCGAGTTGACCGTCAGGTCGACGGAGGCCTCGCCGTTCGCGGGGACGGTGACCGTCGTCGCGCCGAGCGTGAAGAAGCCCGCGGGAGCCGCCTGGCCCTTGGGGTTGGTGGCCGTCGCCGTGAGGTTCAGGGTGACGTCCGCCGTGCCGAGGTTGCGGTAGGTGATCTGCTCGGTCACCGGGGTGTCGTCGGTGTGCGGCCACTCCTGGATACCGAAGCTCACCGACGAGGTCTTGGCGATCACGGTCTGCTGGATGGCCTTGTCGACCTGGATCCGGCCCGCGCCCTGCTGGAACGGCGTGTACGCGCCGCCCTTCGCGGAGCCGGTCAGCGCGCCCTTGAGCTCGGCGTACGTCCAGTCCGGGTGCTGCTGCTTGAGGATCGCCGCCGCGCCCGCGACATGCGGGGTCGCCATCGACGTACCGGAGATGGTCAGGTAGCCGGCCGGCTGCTCGCCGACCTCCTGGGCGATGAGGCTGCCCGCGGCCGAGGCCGCCGTGATGTCCACGCCGGGCGCGGTGACGTCGGGCTTGATGCCGCCGTCGAGGCCGGGGCCCCGGCTGGAGAAGGCCGCCAGCTTGTCGCTGCCGTCCACGGCACCGACGGTGAGCGCGTCGGCCGCGCTGCCCGGGGAGCCGATGGTCTGCTCGCCGCCGTCGTTGCCCGCGGCGATCGCGAAGAGGATGCCCTTCTCCTTGGACAGCTTGTTGACCTCGGCCTCGAGCGGGTCGATCTCGGGGGTGTCGAAGCCGCCGAGGCTGAGGTTCACGATGTCGGCGCCCTGTTCGGCCGCCCACTCCATGCCCGCGAGGATGCTGGAGTCCTCGCCGCTGCCCGTGTCGCTGAGGACCTTGCCGTTGAGGATCGTCGCGCCGGGCGCGACACCCTTGTACTTGCCGTTCGACTTGGCGCCCGTGCCCGCCGCGATGGACGCGACGTGCGTGCCGTGGCCGTACTTGTCGGTCGCGTCGGGCGAGGTGGAGAAGTTCTTCGACTCGGCCACCTGGTCCTTGAGGTCCGGGTGGGTCGCGTCGACCCCGGTGTCCAGTACGGCGATCTTGACGCCCTTGCCGTCGTAACCGGCGGCCCACGCCTTGGGAACACCGATCTGCGGCACGGACTTGTCGAGGCTCACCTCGCGTACGCCGTCCAGCCAGACGTGCGCGACACCCGAGGCCGCGCTGCCGTCGTCGGTGACCGCGTCCCACAGCTCGGTGGCGTCCTGCTTGGGCGTCAGAACCGCGTCCGCGTTGAGGGACTTGAGGGTCCTGCGGACGGTGCCCGCGTCACGGACGTCGTCCTTGGCCGCCGTCGCCGTGCCCTTGTAGCCGACGATCACCTTCAGGCCCTGCTTCTGGGACTTGCGGTTCGCCGCCTTGTTCAGCTCGGTGACGTCGAAGAGCCGCTGGTCGACCTTGCCGCCGGCTATCAGGCGCTGCGCGTCGGCCGGCACCACGAGGGTGTGGCCGTCGGCCTTGCGGATCTTGACGGGTATGTTCTCGCGGCCCTCGGCGCGCTCGACCCCGACGACGCGGCCCTTGGCGTCGACGGCCACCCGGTCACCGGTGATCAGCGTGATGGTGTGCTTGGCCGTGAGCCCGGACTGCTTGGCCTGCGCGGCCAGTTGGGCCGTGGCAGCGCCACTCGCGTGTTCGGCCGACGCCGGGCTGGTCATTCCCGCCGCCAGAGCCACAGCGGCCGCCGTGGCGACCGTGGCAACGCACGCCCTTTTCATTTGTCTGCGCAAAACTCCCCCTGAGATGAGATCCGGACGAATCCCCATTCGTCCGGCCGGAGGAAGTTCCGCACGCGCATGCGTGCACCCCCCGGAATACGCAATTATGCCCGGGGGGTGATCGCCTACTCAATAGAGGGGAAGCGGCGAAGAGTTGACGGACTTGCTCCGCTACGCTCCCCCACTCCCCCTTTTGTGCTCCTTTACGCTCCCGCGTTTTCCTTGACGGTGATCCTGCCCTTGCGGATCGTCGCAAGCCGCGGGGCCTTCTTCGCGATGGCGGAGTCGTGCGTGACCATGATGAAAGTGAGCCCGTGCTCCTTCCACATGGTTTCCAGTACGTCCATGATCTCGTCGCGCATCGACTCGTCGAGGTTGCCGGTCGGTTCGTCGGCGAGCAGCACCTTCGGCTGCTTGACCAGGGCGCGGGCGATCGCGACGCGCTGCTGCTGACCGCCGGACAGCTCGGCGGGCAGATGCCCGAGCCGCTCCTCCAGGCCCACCGACGCCAGCGCGTCGGCGGCCCGCTGCCGCCGGTCCTTCGCCTTCACACCGAGGGGTACGAGGGCGGTCTCCACGTTCTCCTGGGCGGTGAGCGTGGGAATCAGGTTGAAGCTCTGGAAGACGAAGCCGATGTTCTCGGCGCGCACCTTGGTGAGCCTCGCCTCGGACAGTTTCGCCATGTCCGTGCCGTCGAGTTCGACGCTGCCCTCGGTGGGCCGGTCGAGCCCGCCGAGCATCTGGAGAAGGGTGGACTTTCCGCCGCCGGTGGGGCCCTGGATGACCAGCCGGTCGCCCGAGGCGATCGTCAGGTCGACACCGGCCAGCGCGTCGATCGTGTCCTTGCCCCGCGAATAGCGCTTGGTGACGCCTCTGAGTTCGTACATGGAACAACTCCTGGTTATGCGTAAGAGGGTTGGCCGCGAGAGCCTGCGGGGCCGGACTACTCGACGCGGCGCAGGGCGTCCGCGGGACGCAGCCGGGAGGCGCGCCAGCCGCCGAAGGCACCGGCGATCAGACCGCCGGCGACAGCGAGGCCGACGGCGACAGCGATCGTGTTGAGGCTGACGGGCGCGCTGAGTGCGACGTCGAGGGTCGAGGACGCCGCCTCACGGGCGGCACCGAAGCCGCCACCGCCACCGGGGCCACCACCACCGGGACCGGCTGCCGCGGCGCTCGAACTGCCCACCTCCGCCTGCAGGGTGGGGCTGATCTCGGTGACGACGAAGGCGCCCGCGAGACCGACCGCGATACCGAGGGCACCGCCGACCAGACCGTTGACGATGGCCTCACCGACGACCTGGCGGGTCACCCGGCTCGACTTCCAGCCGAGCGCCTTGAGGGTGCCGAACTCGCGGACGCGCCGGGAGACGGCCGAGGAGGTGAGCAGACCGGCGACCAGGAACGCGGCGATGAGCACCGCGATCGACAGCCACTTGCCCACGTTCGAGGCGAGGTCGGAGGCGGTCGAGAGGGAACCGGAGACGGTGTTCGCGAGGTCGGCGGAGGTGGTGACCGTCGTACCCGAGATGTTCTTCTGGATGGTGCTCTTGACGCTGTCGATCTGCTGCGAGTCGGACGCCTTGACGTAGATCGTGGTGACCTTGTCCTTGGAGTCGCTGAGCGTCTGCGCCTGCTTGAGCGGGATGTACAGGTTGGCCGCCGCGTCACCGCTGTCGGGCGTCGCGATGCCGACGACCTTGTACTTGACGCTCTTGATCGTGACGGTGTCGTTGAGAACGAGCTTGTTCTCCTTGGCGTACGAGGTGTCGACGACGACGACCTTGGCGTCCGTCTCGGACGCCGTGAACGTACGGCCGCTGGTGATCTTCGAAGAGGTCAGCGGGCCGAGCTCCGGCTTGGTGACGTCGGTGCCGTAGACGGTGTAGCTGTTGACGTCGAACTCGGCGCCGCCGCCCTCGACCCGGCCCTGGGGAGCACCGGTGCCGCCACCGTTGCCACCGCCACCGCCGCCACCGGGGGCAGCGGTCGCGCCCTCGTCCTGCTGGAACTGGCCCTGCCGGAACTCGCCGTTGACCTTGACGACCTGGAGGCTCAGCCCGCCGACGGAGTCCGCGACGCCCGCCTGGGAGTCGACCTTGGTGACCGTGCTGGAGGCCAGGGTCTGGAAGCCCTGGACCATCACGCGGTCGCTGCTCTGCTCGGCGTCACCCTCGTTCGCGTCGAAGTTGAAGCGCGGGCGCTCGCTGGTGTCCGTCTGAGCCGCGGCAGCCTTCGTGACCGTCATGTCCGTACCCAGTCCGTACAGCGACTGGAGGACCTTGCCCTGGGCCTTCTCCATGCCCGAGGACACGGAACTGACCACGATGACCAGGGCGATGCCCAGGGCGAGCCCGGAGGCGACGACGAGGGCCGCCTTTCTGCGGCGGCGCAGTTCGCGCCTCAGGTAGGTGAAGAACATGGCCGCAAGCTAGGTACGGCGCGTGATGATGGCATAAGGCCGAGATAAGAGAATGATGAGAAGGCTGTGACGGGCCGGGAGTTCACCTGTGGGCAACCCCAGAAGCCTGTGGAAACGCGTCGGCGGCGACAGCTCGTGAGAGCTGCCGCCGCCGACGGTGGAACGAAGGGGTCAGACTGCCGAACCGGCGGTCCACGCCGCCCAGTCCAGGTTCCAGCCGTTGAGGCCGTTGTCCGGGGCGATGGTCTTGTCGCCGGTGTTCTGGACGACCACCACGTCACCGATCATCGAGTGGTTGTAGAACCAGGCGGCGGTCGTGTTCGGGTCGTTCGCGCCCTTCGTGTCCGACAGGCCCACGCAGCCGTGGCTGGTGTTGACGCTGCCGAAGACGGACTTGGCGCCCCAGTAGTTGCCGTGGATGAAGGTGCCGGAGGCGGACAGGCGGATGGCGTGCGGCACGTCCTTGATGTCGTACTCGCCCTTGCCGTCGTCGTCCGTGAAGCCCACGGTCGCGCCGTTCATGCGCGTCTCCTTGAACATCTCGGACATCACCATGACACCCTGGTACGTCTTGTTCTCGGGCGAACCGGCGGATATCGGGATGGTCTTGATGGTCTGCCCGTTCTGGGTGACCTTCATGGTCTTGGTCTTGGCGTCGACGATCGAGACCTGGTTGCGGCCGATCTTGAAGGTGACCGTCTTCTGCTGCACGCCGTACACACCGCTCGCGCCCTCGACACCGTCGAGGTTCAGCTTGAGGGTGACGGTGGAGCCGCCGGTCCAGTAGTCCTCGGGGCGGAAGTCCAGGCGGTTGGCGCTGAACCAGTGGCCGACGACCTGCTGGCCGCTGCTGGAGGTGACCGTGATGCCCTTCTGCACGTCGGCCTTGTTCGTGATCGACTTGTCGAAGTTGATCGAGACCGGCATGCCGACGCCGACGGTGGAGCCGTCCTCCGGCGTGAAGTTGCCGATGAAGCTGTTGGCCGGGGAGACCGTGGTGAACGACGCGTTCTCGTGGGCGACGCGGCCCTCGGAGTCGGCGGCCTCGGCCGTGACCTTGTACGTGGTGGAGCGCTCCAGCTGACCGGTGGGCGCCCAGCTCAGCTTGTCGGCGGATATCTCGCCGGCGACGGCGGTGCCGTCCGCGGTCTCCATGGTCACGTCCGTGAGCGTGCCCTTGCTCACGGTGACCTTGGCGGCGTTGTTGATGGAGGCGTTGTCGGAGCCGTCCTTCGGCGTGATCGTGATCGATGCCTCGGAGGTCTTCTTGGCGGCGGCCTCGTCAGCCTGGGCCTGGGCGCTGCTGGTGTTCCCACCGTCACTGCCCGTGGCCTTGTCGTCGCTCCCGCTGCACGCAGAGAGCACCAGCACCCCGCCGAGCAGCGCGGACGCGACCATCAGGCCCCTGCGCCGCTTACTGTCCGTCATCACACGCTTCTCCATCGTTGCCGAATCCCCAAAACCCAAGAGAGCCCCGTAAGAACTTTCAACGCTACGACCGGTTCGTCCCGTTCCACATCCCGTGGAAGTGTGGGGCACACCACGTCGGATCCCCATGGGGCGAGTGGTGCGGATGTGGTCAGTGCTTCCTCTGAGACGACGAAACCCCGGACGGCGGTTGCCGCCCGGGGTCACGATTTCCCCAAGAAGCGTCAGCCGACGCCGACTTCCTCGTCGTCCTCGGCGTCATCATCCTCGTCGAGATCCCAATCCGGCGAATCGGGGTCGTACTCGATCGGCTCGCTGCTCCACGAGGCCTGGGCGAGTTCGATCCCGGGCACCTCGCTGACCAGGTCGAACGGGTCGACGAGATAGGCGAGGGCCTCGGCAGTGTCTTCCGTCACTGCGTTCTCGGCGTGCGTCCGCTCGTCGGCAGGCATGCCGGTGTCCTCGGCGATCCGCCGCAACGCGGCCTTGGCGACGGCATCGGCGTCGTCGACTTCAAGCACCAGTTCGACACGAAGCCGTACAAACCGTGCTGTCTCAGGTGTACTCATGGGAGGGAGCGTACGACCCACAGGTTCCGCGACTTTCCCACGACCCGCGCCTTTCATTAGCATCGGTCCACACGGCCAATTCGCCAGCGCCACAAGGGGATCGATATTTCGTGTCCGCCGCACGTCGATCGTTGCTGACCGCCACTGCCGCGGGGACCCTCCTGGGGGCCCTGTGGTTCGTCCCGTCCGCCAACGCGACCCAGGACGAGACCGTCCAGCACGTCTCGACGTCCACCAGCGCATCACCCACTCCATCGGCCGGTTCCTCGACGACGACCACCGTGGACGGGACCTCCACGGACTCCTCGGAGTCGGGCGGTGACCAGGCCCAGCTGGCCGACACCGGAAGCGTCGACACGACGCCGTACGTCATAGGCGGCACGCTCTTTCTCGGCCTGGGGGCCGGGTTCGTGACGTATTCGGTGCGCCGTGAGCGCACGGTGGCCTACTGAGCGAGGTGCTGCGGCGCCCGTACCCATCGGGGAACCCATGCGAGACCTGACCGAGCTGACCGATGTCGAGGATCCGGCGTGGCCGGCCCTCTCGGAGAAGCTCTCCACGACGAACTCCGTGTCCCTGGAAGTGCTCCCGGTGGACCCGGCGCACGGCCGCGGGACCCTGCTCCAGCTGCAGATCACGGCCCGGTCCTGGCTGGGCGCGTTCGCGCTCAACTGCGGCGGGGTGGTGCTGGACAGCGGATGGCTGCGCATCTACGGCAGTCCGGGCGACGGCACACCGGCGGGCCCGCCCGGCCTCGCCGAGGTCAACGAATTCCCCGAGCGCTTCGATCCCACGTGGCGGCCGGACGGCGGGCTCGTCATCGGCCATGACGTCCTGGGCGGCGTCTTCGTCCTCAACGGCCCCACCCCCGAAGCCGACGGAAGACCCGGCCAACCCGGCGAGATGATCTACTTCGCGCCGGACTCGCTGCGCTGGGAGGCCCTCGAAGTGGGCCACGGCGACTGGCTCAACTGGCTTCTGAGCGGCGGCATGGAGCAGTTCTACGACACCCTGCGCTGGCCCGGCTGGCGCGGCGAGTCCGGCGCCCTGACCGGCACCCAGGGCCTCTCCGTCTTCCCGAACCTCTGGTCCGCCGAGGCCCGCCGCGATCTCACGGCCACCACCCGCCGCGCGGCCCCCCTCGCCGAACTCCTCGACCTCCACCGCAGCTCCGCCCTCAAACTCGACTCGGTCGACCCGGGGTTCTTCGGCGAGGTGAACGACTGAGCCGCTCGTCCGGCAAAGCCGAAGGGGGTGTCGTACGGACCGATCCGGCCCGTACGACACCCCCTTCGGCGCGTACGCCTGTCACCTACGCGGCCCGGCGACCGCCACCGCCCTGACCGCCACCTTCGGTGCGGCGCTGCGGGGCGCGGCCACGGCCGCCCGCGCGGCTCGCGCCCGCGGCGCCACCGGCCTCGGTGCGACGACCACCGGCGCGCTGGGGCTGACGGCCCTGCGACTCCGTACCGGCACCCTGGGCCCGGCCGCCGTTACCCGTTCCCTGGGCGCGGCCACCGTTGCCCGCGCCCTGCCCGCGGCCACCCGTACCACCCGTTCCCTGCGGACGACGGGCTCCGCCGCCCACCCGGGGGCGGGACTTGGGCCGCTTGGGCTGTTCGGCGACCTGAGGCACCTCGATGACCACGGGGACACCAGAGGGCTCCTTGGCCCCGGTGATACGCGTCAGCTCCGCGTCGCTGGAGGTGACCCGGGCGGTGCGCGGGGTGATGCCGGCGTCCGACATCAGACGGGTCATCTCCCGCTTCTGCTCCGGGAGTACGAGGGTGACGACGCTGCCGGACTCGCCCGCACGGGCCGTACGGCCGCCGCGGTGCAGGTAGTCCTTGTGGTCGGTCGGCGGGTCGACGTTGACCACGAGGTCGAGGTCGTCGATGTGGATGCCGCGGGCGGCCACGTTGGTGGCGACCAGCGCGGTGACCTGACCGGTCTTGAACTGGTCGAGCGTGCGGTTGCGCTGCGGCTGGCTGCGCCCGCCGTGCAGCGCGGAAGCGCGGACTCCGTTGGCGAGCAGTCGCTTTGTGAACCGGTCGGCACCGCGCTTGGTGTCGACGAAGAGGATCACCCGGCCGTCACGCGCCGCGATCCGCAGCGCCACGGCCTTCTTGTCGGTCTCGTCGGCGACATGCAGCACGTGGTGCTCCATGGTGGTCACCGCACCCGCCGACGGGTCCACGGAGTGGACGACGGGGTCGGTGAGGAACATCTTGACGAGGCGGTCGATGTTCTTGTCGAGCGTCGCCGAGAAGAGCAGCCGCTGACCGCCCGGCTCGACCTGCTTGAGCAGCGCCGTGACCTGCGGCATGAAGCCCATGTCGGCCATCTGGTCGGCCTCGTCGAGGACGGTGATGGAGACCTGGCCGAGCGTGCACTCGCCGCGCTCGATGAGGTCCTTGAGCCGCCCGGGGGTGGCCACGAGCACCTCGGCACCGCGCCGCAGCGTCCCGGCCTGACGGCCGATCGACATTCCGCCGACGGCCGTTGCGATACGCAGGTTCACAGCGGTCGCGTACGGCGTCAGCGCGTCGTTGACCTGCTGCGCGAGCTCACGCGTGGGGACGAGCACGAGCGCGAGGGGCGCCTTGCTCTCGGCCCGGCGGCCCGCGGTGCGGGCCAGCAGGGCGAGGCCGAAGGCGAGCGTCTTGCCGGAGCCGGTGCGGCCCCGGCCGAGAACGTCGCGCCCGGCAAGGGCGTTGGGCAGGGTCGCGCCCTGGATCGGGAAGGGCTCGGTGACACCCTGGGCAGCCAGGGTCTTCGTCAGCGCGGCCGGCATGTCCAGCGCGTCGAAGGACTCGACGGCGGGCAGTGCGGGCGTGATGCTCTCGGGCAGCGAGAACTCCTGCGGCGGCGCGACCTTGCGGGCCCCGCCCTTGTTGCCGGCGCCACGGCCGGTGTTCCTCGCGGAGGCGGAGGAGCCGGTCTGGGTACCGCGTGCGTTCGCCGGCCTCTTACGGACGGGACGTTCGGATCGAGTCATGCTGGATCTGGATTTCCTTCCTGGGCCACACGGACAGCACACGCGCACAGCGCGAGCCGGGGCCCGCACCCGAAGGTGCGGGGCCCCGGCTCTGGAAAAGCGCTTCCCCTGAATTAGGCGGGGACGATGTTCTCCGCCTGCAGGCCCTTCTGGCCCTGCGCGACGTCGAACGAGACCTTCTGGCCCTCCAGCAGCTCACGGAAGCCGGAGCTGGCGATGTTGGAGTAGTGAGCGAAGACGTCGGGGCCGCCGCCGTCCTGCTCGATGAAGCCGAAGCCCTTTTCCGCGTTGAACCACTTCACGGTGCCTGTAGCCATGTTTTTCTCCTGAATAGGTAGGGGCCCCAATCCGGAGATGCACCGGGAAAAGCCGGAGATGCCGGTAAAACAAAACGCGCCTGCGGAAGATTCCGATCAGGCGCACAAAGTAAATGGGTACCAAAAACGTATCAATGTGACAGTAGCACACCTCTGAGCACCTCCGGGCCCCGAAAGACCCGGACGTGACGAGGACCACCGTACAGCCGACGGCGGCCCCCGCCATGTAGGACTTCCGACTGCTAGGCCAGCGGACCGGTCACCGGCTCCACGGCCGCGACCACCTGCCCCGCGCGCACGAACGCGTCCGCCGCCGCCAGGTCCGGGGCGAGGAAACGGTCGGGGCCGGGGCCCTGGACGCCTGCCGCGCGGACGGCCTCGATGACCGCCTGCGACGCCGGGGCCGGTGTGAGGCCCTCGCGGAGCTCGATCGCGCGCGTGGCGGCGTACAGCTCGATCGCGACGATGCGGGTGAGGTTGTCCACGGCGGTGCGCAGCTTGCGGGCGGCCGACCAGCCCATCGATACGTGGTCCTCCTGCATCGCGGAGGACGGGATGGAGTCGGCGGACGCCGGTACGGCGAGCCGCTTCATCTCGCTCACCAGTGCCGCCTGCGTGTACTGGGCGATCATCAGGCCCGAGTCGACGCCGGCGTCGTCCGCGAGGAACGGCGGCAGGCCGTGCGAGCGGTTCTTGTCGAGCAGCCGGTCGGTGCGCCGCTCGGCGATGGAGCCGAGGTCGGCGGCGGCGATGGCGAGGAAGTCGAGGACGTAGGCGACCGGGGCGCCGTGGAAGTTGCCGTTCGACTCCACGCGGCCGTCGGGGAGCACGACGGGGTTGTCGACGGCGGAGGCCAGCTCGCGCTCGGCGACCGTGCGGGCGTGCGCGAGGGTGTCGCGTCCGGCGCCGGCGACCTGCGGGGCGCAGCGCACGGAGTAGGCGTCCTGGACGCGCGGGGCGCCGTCCTGGTGGTGCCCGGTGAGCTCCGAACCCTTCAGTACGGCCAGCATGTTGGCGGCCGCGGCGCTCTGGCCGGGGTGCGGGCGGATGGCGTGCAGTTCGGGGGCGAGGACCTTGTCGGTGCCGAGGAGTGCTTCGAGCGACAGGGCGGCCGTCACATCGGCCGACTTATAGAGGGTCTCCAGGTCGGCGAGGGCCATGACCAGCATGCCGAGCATGCCGTCGGTGCCGTTGAGGAGGGCGAGGCCTTCCTTCTCACGCAGCTCGACCGGGGTGATGCCGGCCTCGGCGAGCAGCTCGCCCGCGGGCCGCACGGTACCGTCCGGGCCCTCCGCGTCGCCCTCGCCCATGAGGGTCAGCGCGCAGTGGGACAGCGGGGCCAGGTCGCCGGAGCAGCCGAGCGAGCCGTACTCGTGGACGACCGGGGTGATACCGGCGTTCAGGATGTCGGCCATGGTCTGCGCGACCTCGGGCCGCACGCCGGTGTGCCCCGAGCAGACGGTCTTGAGCCGCAGGAACATCAGCGCGCGGACGACCTCGCGCTCGACGCGCGGGCCCATCCCGGCGGCGTGCGAGCGGACGATGTTGCGCTGCAGCTGGGCGCGGAGTTCCGGGCTGATGTGCCGGCTCGCGAGGGCGCCGAACCCGGTGGAGACGCCGTAGACGGGCTCCGGCTTCGCGGCCAGCGCGTCCACGATCTCGCGGGCAGCGGCGAGGGCCGCCACCGCCTCGCCGGAGAGCTCGATCCGGGCGCCGGCGCGCGCCACGGCGAGAACGTCGGACGCGGTCACCCCGGACGTCCCCACCACCACAGTGTGCATATCCATATTCAGGAGCGTACGCAGTGAATTCGATGATGTCACTACTGGGTGCCGGGTTGACCCCTTACCTCTCCTCCGTGTTCCGCGGCCCCGGGCGCCCTCGGAAGCGGCGCCGCTCCCCCGCCCCCTCCTTGGACGGCGCGTCGGCGAGGCGTACGACCGGGTCGTCGGGGCCCTCGCGCCCGGCGACGACGGGCTTCGCGGCCCGAACGGCCTTCGCGCGGTACTGGGCGGCGTCGGCGAGCCGGAACAGCCGCCTCGCCGAGCGCACCGGCCCGATCGGATCCTCGGTCGAGGCGACCCCGCAGGCCACCCCCTCACCGAGCTCCAACTCGGCGGCCCTGCGGCAGAGTTCGTCGGCGACCCGGACGACCTCGTCGGCGGCCGGGCCCACCGCGAGGAGGCAGAACTCGTCGCCGCCGAGCCGGGCCGTGAGGGTACCGGGGAGCATCGCGCCGCACAGGGACAGCACGGACCCGAAGCGTTCGAGGAGCCGGTCGCCGACCGCGTGCCCCCGGGTGTCGTTGACCCGCTTGAGCCCGTTGAGGTCGCAGACGACGAGACTGACCACGACCTTCTCGTCCTCCTTGTGGCGTTCGATCGCCTCGTCGAGCCGTACGTCGACGGCGCGGCGGTTGGCGAGACCGGTGAGGGCGTCCGTGAACGCCAGCCGCCTGGCCTCCTCCAGCCGCTCGGTCTGGGCGATCCCTGCCGCCACGACCGAGGCCAGGACGGTCGCGAAGTCGGCGTCGGCCCGTTCGAAGACGGGGGCTCCCGCCGGGCGGGCCACGTACAGCTCGCCCCAGGCTCGGCCGTGCAGCACGATCGGGGCGACGACACAGCAGCCTCGGCCGCGCCTGCGCAGGGCGGCGACGCGCTGATGGCAGTACCCGGCGGGGCCGCCCGCCGGGCCCTCCGCGGTCTCGACCCAGGCGTCGGGCTCGCCGCCTCCGGCCCACCGCTCGTGCAGGAACTCGGTGATCTCCGGGAACTGGTGCACCGGGTAGGCCTCCCCCTCCGGGAACTCCTCCTCGCCCTCCGCCCGCTCCCCCACGTTCGCCAGAACGCGCAGCCGGCCGAGCTCCCGCTCCCATACGGAGAGCGCGGCGAAGCTGCCGTCGAGGGCGTGGCAGGCCCCGAGTGCCGCGGCCCGCCAGGACTCGCGCGGGGTGTGCGCCGCCGCCATCCCCTGCGCAAGCTCCACCACGGCCCTCAGCCGTCTGTCCTCACCCATCACTCCAGGCTAGGTAAAATCCCGGCATTTCGGGACATTGATACGGCGAACAGGGGTCCGGGGCGGGGGTTCTGTCGGGTTTTTTCGCCCCCTCCGCCCCTACCCGTCCCTCGTTCCTGGGGCTCCGCCCCAGACCCCGCTCCTCAAACGCCGGAGGGGCTGAAAATCTTGCCCGAGCCGGAAATTCTTTAGCCCGTCCGGCGTTTGAGGACGAGCCCTTCGGGCGATCGGGGGTCTGGGGGCGGAGCCCCCAGGAACAAGGGACGGGTAGGGGCGGAGGGGGCGAAAAACGCCTACGCCCCCGGCCACTCCGGCGTGCGCTTCTCGTTGAAGGCCGCCACACCCTCCGCCCGGTCCCCGGAGAAGGCGACGGACCGCCACGCGGCGTCCTCGACCTCGAGCCCGGCCCGGAGGTCGAGACCGTGGCCGAGCCGAAGCGCCCGCTTGGCCGCACGCAGCCCGACGGGAGAGTTCCCGGCGATCCGGGCGGCGAGGGCAAGCGCCTCCTCGCGATCCCGCCCCGCATCGACCAGCTCATCGACAAGCCCCAACTCCCGCGCCTCAGCCGCCTCCAGCCGCCGCGCCGAGAAGATCAGCTCGGCCGCCCGAGCGGCCCCGACCCGGCGCGGCAGCAACTGCGTACCGCCCCCACCGGGAATCACCCCGACCGACACCTCTGGCAGCCCGACCACCGCCGTACGGTCGGCCACGATCAGATCGCAGGACAGCGCCAGCTCGAACCCGCCACCCAGCGCGAACCCGTGCACAGCGGCGACGGTCGGCATCGGCAGCTCCAGAACCCCGGTGTACGCGGCCCGCGCGACGGGCCGCTGGCGCACCAGCTCGGCGTCGGTGAGGGAGTTCCGTTCCTTCAGGTCGGCGCCGACGCAGAAGGCCCGCTCATGGGTCGAGGTCAGCACGACCACGCGCACGTCCCGGTCGGCGGCGAGCGCCTCGCAGGCACCGGCGATGGCGCGGGCCATGTCCGTGGACACCGCGTTCATGGCCTTCGGCCGGTCGAGGACGAGCTCCGCGACGTACCCGTGCCGCCGTACGGCGACGAACTCCCCGAACCGCCGCTCGCCCCCCTGCTCCAGCTCCGCCATGACGCCCTCCTGGTTAACGCGGGTTAACTGCCGACTCCTCGATCATCGCAGGAGCCACCGCCCACCGGAACCCACCCCCACACCCCCGCACCCCCGTCTCCCCGTTCGGGTGACACCCCGCCCAACTCCCGGCCCCCGCCCTCACCCGCCGCATAACCTGCGCACCGCCGCAGCGCATCGGGGAGCGCGGGCACCTTGGGGAGGTATGACCATGACGGACCGGGAGACGACACGTGGGCGGCATCGCAGGCCCCGCCCGCGACGAGTGCTCTTTGCCGTGGGCGGACTCGCGCTGGCGGCAGGGGCGTTGAGCCTCGTGAGGATGGCGCCGGAGTCGATGATCGGGGGCATGGGGGCCCCGGACGCGGAGCCGACCTCGGGCACCGTCACCGACACGGCGGGCAATGCCGCCGCGAACGTCGAGGCCGTGCCCTCGGCGCGTCCGGTGGCCGCCACGACGCCCGCCGTGATGGGCGGGGAGAGCGCGCTGCCGGCCCCGGGCGTGAGCCTCGCGCCGACACCGGCACCGACGCCGACGCGATTCGTGACGGCCCCGTCGACGCCTGTCAGCGTCCCCGTGGGCGGCACGCCGGACACGACCGGCAATCCCACGGGCCCGGCGCCGGCTCCCGCGGCGCCGCGGCCACCGGCAGCGACCACCGCCGCACCTGCCCCGAGCGCGACCGCCCCCGCTCCGGGCGCGAAGCCCGAGCCCCCGGGCCTGTGCGTACCCGTCGTCGGGCTCTGCGTGAACGGTCTGGCCGAGCCGCTCGGATCCCTCGCCGGACCCCGCTAGGAGTCCGTGCCTGCGACGGTGCCTACGCCTCGGTGTCGCGGCGGGCGAGCAGCCACGGTTCGACCACGCCGAGGCCGCGCACCGGGCGCTGCCACATCGGCTGGAGGGCGAAACGGTAGGAGGGCGGTTCCTCGCCCTCCTTCTCCGCGGCGGCCGCTGCCTCGGCGGCCTCCGCTTCCGAGGCGGGCGCGTCGCCGGTGCGGACCAGTTCCTCCGCGAAGGCGCCGTCCACCAGGACGGCGTCCCGTGGCGCTATCGAGGTGAGGCGGCTCGCGAGGTTCACCGTCGTACCGAACACGTCGCCCATCCGGGTCGTCACCGTGCCGAAGGCGATGCCGACGCGCAGTTCCGGCATGGTCTCGTCGTTCGCCATCGTCTCGATGAGGCGCAGCGCGATCTCGGCGGCGACCCCGGCGTCGTCGGCGGCGTACAGGACCTCGTCGCCGAGTGTCTTGATGAGCCGGCCCCCGTGCGCGGCCACCAGGTCGGCGGCCGTGGTCTCGAAGGCCTCGACCAGTTCGCCGAGTTCCTCCTCCTCCATGCGGCGCGTCAGCCGCGTGAACCCGACGAGGTCCGCGAAGCCGACGGCGAGCCGGCGGTCGACCATCTCCTCGTCGTCCCCGGCCTGCACGACCCGGCCGGTCGCGGCGGCGAGCTGGCGGCGCCAGACGTAGACGAGGAACTCCTCCAGCTCGGGCAGGAGCAGTTCCATCAGGGGGTACGTCACCTCGGTGCGCGTCATCCCCGGTTCCGGGGGCTCGGTGAGGCCCGCCAGGAAGGAGTCGATCTGCCATTCGGCGAGGCGGGCGGTGGTCTGGCCGGTGGAACGGGCCACCTGGACCGCCATCGCCTCGCTCAGCAGGCCCGCCTCGACGAGGCCCGCGAGGCGGCGCAGGGCGAGGACGTCGGCTTCCGTGAGCGCCTTGGCCTGGCCGATGTCGGCGAAGCCCATGGCCCGCCAGAAGCGGGAGGCCAGCTCCATGGAGACGCCTGCGCTGCGGGCCGCCTGGAAGGGGGTGTACCGGCGCTCGGCGCCGAGGATCAGCTGCTCCAGGCGTAGCGCCAGCGGGTCCTCGCCGGAGTCCTGGTCCTCGTGTGCGTCCACCCGTACGGCGCCTTCGTTGGACCTGTGGGTGACCGACCCGGCGGTACGGCCCGGCTCGGCGTCGGGGGCGGGGTCTGCACCCGTACCGGAACCGGTGTCGTCGACGGTCACGCCTGCTGCCCTTCCGATCTGCCACGGTCAGGTATCGACCGCGCTCAACTCTACGGCAGGTGTGGGCTGGCTCACTCCTGACGCGGGTGTGTGCACGGGGCCGGCCTTGGGGTTTTTCGCCCCCTCCGCCCCTTCCCGTCCCGTTTCTGGGGGCTGCCGCCCCCAGACCCCCGCATCGCGCTGACGCGCTCGTCCTCAAACGCCGGACGGGCTAAAAGATCTCCCCCCGGCCGGGGCGAAAAACCCGCCCTCAGCCCCCCACCGCCCGCAGATGCACGATGTCCCCCGCCCCCACCGGCTCCTGCACCCCTTCCTCCGTGGCCAGAACCAACCGCCCGTCCCCGTCCACGGCCACCGCCTCCCCGCTGATCGACCGCCCCCCGGGCAGCTCGGCCCGCACCACGCGCCCGAGCGTCGCGCACCCGGCGGCGTACGTCTCCTGAAGGCCGGACGCGACAGGGTCACCGCCCGCGTCGCGCCAGCGCTCGTACCACTGGGCGAGTGAGCGAAGGACGGCTCGCAGGACGGTGTCACGGTCCGTGGTCGCCGCGCCCGCGAGGGCGAGGGACCCGGCCCCGGGGACGGGGAGTTCGTCCTCGCGCAGCGTGACGTTGATGCCGACGCCCACCACGACCGCGTCGGTCCCGGCCCGCTCGGCGAGAATGCCGCCGGCCTTGCGCTCCGCACCGTCCACGGTCACCAGCAGGTCATTGGGCCACTTGAGTGCCGTATCGACGCCGGCGGCCCGCGAGAGACCGGTCGCCACCGCGACCCCGGTGAGCAGCGGCAGCCATCCCCAGCGCTCGACGGGCACCTGGGCCGGCTTCAGCAGGACGGAGAAGAAGAGGCCGGAGCGGGCCGGTGCCGTCCACTGCCGGTCGAGGCGTCCGCGCCCGGCGTTCTGCTCCTCGGCGACCAGTACCGCGCCCTCGGCGGCCGTTCCCGCGGTGGCGAGGGCGACGAGGTCGGAGTTGGTCGACCCGGTGCGGGCGACCACCTCGATGCCGGACCAGAGGCTCCCGTCCCGTACCAGCGCCTTGCGCAGGGCAACCGCGTTGAGCGGCGGACGGTCCAGGTCGGACCACTGGTTGTCGTTGGCGTCTGATGCATCTCGCGGCGTCATGCAACCCACCCTAGGTGTGGTAAACGCCGCACTGCCGAACCGTATCGCCGCCACTACCCTACGAGTCAGTAGCAAACTCCTGAGCAGCATCCTTAACAGCATCGTTGAGCAGAACGCGCCACAGAGCGCTCAGTAGCACCCTTGAGTACGTCACCCTCACGTCCCCATTGAGCAGGCAGGGAGCCGCATCCCGATGTCCGAGCCGGAAGAGCTGCACCACCCCGACATCCACACCACCGCGGGCAAAATCGCGGACCTGCAGCGCCGTATCGAGGAGGCGACGCACGCCGGCTCGGCACGCGCCGTCGAAAAGCAGCACGCCAAGGGCAAGTTGACGGCCCGTGAGCGGATCGAGCTGCTCCTCGACGAGGGGTCGTTCGTCGAGTTCGACGAGTTCGCACAGCACCGCTCCAGCGACTTCGGCCTGGAGAAGAACCGTCCGTACGGAGACGGTGTGGTCACCGGGTACGGCACGGTCGACGCCCGCCCCGTCGCCGTGTTCTCACAGGACTTCACCGTCTTCGGCGGCGCCCTCGGAGAGGTCTTCGGCCAGAAGATCATGAAGGCGATGGACTTCGCGCTGAAGACGGGCTGCCCGGTCATCGGCATCAACGACTCGGGCGGCGCCCGCATCCAGGAAGGTGTCAGCGCGCTGGGCATGTACGGCGAGATCTTCCGCCGGAACACCCACGCGTCCGGGGTCATCCCGCAGATCTCGCTGGTCGTCGGCCCGTGCGCTGGCGGCGCGGTCTACTCCCCCGCGATCACCGACTTCACGATCATGGTCGACCAGACCTCGCACATGTTCATCACGGGGCCCGACGTCATCAAGACGGTGACGGGCGAGGACGTCGGCTTCGAGGAGCTCGGCGGCGCCCGCACGCACAACGCGGTGTCCGGCGTGGCCCATCACATGGCGGGCGACGAGAAGGACGCCATCGAGTACGTCAAGCAGCTGCTGTCGTACCTGCCGTCCAACAACCTCAGTGAGCCCCCGGTCTTCCCGGAGGAGGCGGACCTCACCGTCACCGACGAGGACCGCGAGCTGGACGTGATCGTGCCGGACAGCGCGAACCAGCCGTACGACATGCACACGGTGATCGAACACGTACTGGACGACGCCGAGTTCTTCGAGACGCAGGCGCTGTTCGCGCCGAACATCCTCACCGGGTTCGGGCGGGTCGAGGGCCACCCGGTCGGCATCGTCGCCAACCAGCCGATGCAGTTCGCGGGCTGCCTGGACATCGACGCGAGCGAGAAGGCCGCGCGCTTCGTCCGGACGTGCGACGCCTTCAACGTCCCGGTCATCACGTTCGTGGACGTCCCGGGCTTCCTCCCCGGCGTCGACCAGGAGCACACCGGCATCATCCGCCGCGGCGCCAAGCTGATCTACGCCTACGCCGAGGCGACCGTCCCCCTCATCACGGTCATCACCCGCAAGGCCTTCGGCGGCGCGTACGACGTCATGGGGTCCAAGCACCTGGGCGCCGACCTCAACCTCGCCTGGCCCACGGCCCAGATCGCGGTGATGGGCGCGCAGGGCGCAGTCAACATCCTGCACCGCCGCACCATCGCCGCGACTCCCGCGGAGGAGCAGGAGGCGACCCGGGCCCGCCTCATCCAGGAGTACGAGGACACGCTCCTGAACCCGTACACAGCGGCCGAGCGCGGCTACATCGACGGCGTGATCATGCCGTCCGACACCCGCGCCCATGTCGTACGCGGCCTGCGTGCGCTGCGTACGAAGCGGGAGTCACTGCCTCCGAAGAAGCACGGCAACATCCCCCTCTAGGCCCCCTCCAGACCCTGAAACGCTTGGGAGCGGTTATGACGATCAAGGTCGTACGGGGCAACCCGACCCCGGAGGAGCTGGCCGCCGCACTGGCGGTGGTCCGCGCGCGCGCCGCGGCGGCGGCCTCGGCCCCGCCCGGCGCGCCCGGGGCAAGCGACTCGTGGGCCGACCCGGCCCGCATCGCCACGCGCCGGCTGCCCCAGCCGGGGCCGACGGCGTGGGGCCGCACGTACTGGCCCGGCTAGACGGGCTCTAGAGCAGTTTCGCGAGGGCTTCGGCCATCACCGCGTACCCCGCGTCGTTGGGGTGCAGGTGGTCGCCGAAGTCGTACGCCGGGTGCAGCCGGTCCGGGTCGGCCGGGTCGGCCAGTACGCGGTTCAGTTCCAGCGCCGCGTCCCACTCACCGGCGCCGCGGATCCACTCGTTCACCTCGTGGCTCACCTTCGCCGCGCGCTCGCCCCAGTGGTCGGAGCCGCCGAAGGGGAGGAGGGTGGAGCCGATCACCCGCAGGCCCCGGGCACGCGCCTGCCGTATCAACTCCCGGTAACCGTCGACGAGTTCACCGGCCTCCACGACCGGTGCGGGCTTGTACGTGGGCTGTTCGCCAGTCTCGCTGAAGCCGATGTCGTTGAGCCCCTGGAGCACGACGAGTGTGCCCACGCCCTGGTGGTCGAGGACGTCGCGTCCGAGTCGGCGGATGCCCTTCTCGCCGTACCAGGCCGAGTCGTTGAGCAGCAGGTTCCCGCCGATGCCCGCGTTGAGGACGGGGTGTCCGGTGCGTTCGGCGAGCGCGTCCGACCAGCGGCGGTTCGCGCCCGGGGTCGAGCCGAAGCCGTCCGTGATGGAGTCCCCGAAGAGCGCGACGGCGTCCCTGCGGCCTGCGTCGACCTCGACGGCCGAGAGGAAGTACCAGGACTCGGACGAAGCGTCGAAAGCCTGGCCCCCGACGTCCGCCAGGCGGTCGCCCGGAGCCCGGTAGCTGGTCGCGAAGGCCTGTGCATGGAAGGTCGCGGGGCCGGTGACGGCGTCGAGGTGGAGGGTGACGGTCACCGACTCCAGGGGTTCCAGGGCGAGTTCGGCCGGGTCGCTGACGGCGAGGCCGCGCGCGGGGATCTCGGCCGAGGCGTCCCCGCCGAAGGTGAGCCGCCGTACCGAGCCGGGCTCGACGGCGGCCTCTTCGCCGGCCCGGGCCACGGTGGCGCCCGCGATCCGCAGCGGCGAGGTGCCGTACGCGTTGGACAGCCGGACACGGATCCGGTCGCCGCCCGCGGTGAGGCGTACGGCCTGGCGCAGCGACTGGCGCCAGAAGCCCTCCTGCGACCAGTTGGGGGTGAAGCCCTCGGCGGGGAGCTGGGGCGATGCGGTCCAGGCGGTGGTGAACACGGCGGCTTGCCTCCATTAAAGGGACCAGGGTTCCTTTAGCAACGCTCACGACGGTAACAGGAGGTCACGCGTGAAAGGAACCCAAGACCCGTTTACGCGAGACGTGCGCAAGTTGAGTACGCGTACTCAGGCGCCCGGCCCTTCGCCGTCGCACGATCGAAGACATGCTGTGGTCCGACCCCGAGAACGAGCCCCCCAAGGAACTCCGCGACACTCAGGACATGTTGCGGCGCCTTGGCGTTCTCGTGGCGCTGGCCATGGTGCTCGCGATGGTCGTCCTCGGAGTGATGTGAGCACCCTCCACATGACGCCGAGGACGATCACCGCTGCGGCGATACCCTGATCGCATGACTGATCAGCCGCGTCGCCGTCTCGTGCTCGCCTCGCAGTCCCCCGCCCGTCTCAACCTGCTGCGGCAGGCCGGACTCGCCCCCGAGGTGATCGTGAGCGGGGTCGACGAGGAGGCCGTCAACGCACCGACCCCCGCCGAACTCGCCCTGGCGCTGGCCGAGGCGAAGGCCTCCGTGGTGGCGGCGAAGCCCGAGGTGCAGGGCGCCCTGGTGATCGGCTGCGACTCGGTCCTCGACCTGGACGGCGAGGCGTACGGCAAGCCCGCCGACGCCGAGGAGGCCACCGCCCGCTGGAAGTCGATGCGCGGCCGCGCCGGGACACTCCAGACGGGCCACTGCGTCTACGACACGGCGGCCAAGCGCTACGCCTCGGCGACCGCGTCCACCGTGGTCCACTTCGGCGACCCGAGCGACGCCGAGATCGCCGCGTACGTCGCCTCGGGCGAACCCCTCTACGTGGCCGGGGCGTTCACCCTCGACGGCCGCTCGGCCCCGTTCATCGACGGCATCGACGGCGACCACGGCAACGTGATCGGGATCTCGCTGCCGCTGGTGCGCCGCCTGCTGGCCGAACTGGGCGTCGGCATCACGGAGTTGTGGACGCCGCGGGAGAAGTGACCCGGAGCGGGATCAGGAGGCCGAGGGGGCCGGAGGGGCCACGACCGGTGCCCCTCCGTTGTCTCCGTTCCCGCCCTTCTCGGGCGCGGCGTCGACCGGGCCCGCCGGGCGGTCGAACGCCAGGAGCGTGAACACGATCAGCGCGAGCCCCACCATCATGAAGGCGAACGCGCCCCAGCCCACCAGGCCCACCGTGAAGGCGCCCAGCAGTCCGTGCACCACCGCGGCGCTGACGAGGAGGACGCGGCCGAAGAGGCCCGGCGCCCGGTCGCGCACGGCGGCGAGCAGGGCGGTGACCCCGCACAGCGCGAAGTAGGCGCCGAAGACCAGGCCTCCGACCTTCGACGAGATGGACATCATGTCCGGGTCGAGCCCCGCCAGGGACATGTCCTGGTTGTCGACGACAGTGCCGAGCAACCAGTTCAGCAGCGCGATGCCGATCGCCTCCACGAAGAGCACGATCGCCGCCACCCACGCAACCGGTCTGCGCACCACCGGTCCCCACCCGCTTCCGTGTGCTGTTACCCCTAGTACGTTCGAGTACATCCTGAACGCTACTAACGGGTAAACCTCGGGACAAGGGTTCTGCCGAGGGCAAAGAATCATTGGGCCATTCGTAGGGACTCGACAAAGAAACCCTGTGGCGCGCAGCACTGACTCACAGAGACCTCGGCCACACAGGAGGGCTAGGGTTCAGGGAAGGGATCCCGTGTGCCGTGGCGCGACAAGGGATTTCACGGGTCGAGCGCGCCTCGAATCACACTCCGTGTGGGCAAGCTCACCATTGGGGACGGGTCGAAAGGTCGTGTCGGCAGTCCCTAAACTCGGCTTGTTTCAAGGAGGGAGCCATCGTGCGCAAGGTGCTCATCGCCAACCGTGGCGAAATCGCTGTCCGCGTGGCCCGGGCGTGCCGGGATGCCGGTATCGCGAGTGTTGCCGTCTATGCGGAACCGGACCGGGACGCTCTGCATGTCCGTGCGGCGGACGAGGCGTTCGCGTTGGGCGGTGACACCCCGGCCACCAGCTACCTGGACATCGCCAAGGTGCTCCAGGCCGCCAAGGATTCGGGGGCGGACGCCATCCACCCCGGTTACGGCTTCCTTTCCGAGAACGCGGACTTCGCCCAAGCCGTGCTGGACGCGGGCCTGGTGTGGATCGGGCCGCCGCCGCAGGCCATCCGCGATCTGGGTGACAAGGTCGCCGCCCGGCACATCGCGCAGCGCGCCGGCGCCCCGCTGGTGGCCGGCACACCCGACCCGGTGTCCGGTGCCGACGAGGTCGTCGCGTTCGCGCAGGAGCACGGGCTGCCGATCGCGATCAAGGCTGCCTTCGGCGGCGGCGGGCGCGGTCTGAAGGTCGCCCGCACGCTCGAAGAAGTGCCGGAGTTGTACGACTCGGCAGTCCGCGAGGCGGTCGCCGCCTTCGGGCGCGGGGAGTGCTTTGTGGAGCGCTACCTCGACAAGCCCCGGCATGTGGAAACGCAGTGCCTGGCCGACTCCCACGGCAACGTGGTCGTGGTCTCCACCCGGGACTGCTCGCTGCAGCGCCGGCACCAGAAGCTGGTCGAGGAGGCGCCCGCGCCCTTCCTCTCCGACGCCCAGGTCGAGGAGCTGTACTCCTCCTCCAAGGCGATCCTGCGCGAGGCCGGCTATGTCGGTGCGGGCACGGTCGAGTTCCTGGTCGGCACCGACGGCACGATCTCCTTCCTGGAGGTCAACACCCGCCTCCAGGTGGAGCACCCGGTGACCGAGGAGGTCGCGGGCATCGACCTGGTGCGCGAGATGTTCCGCATCGCCGACGGCGAGGAACTCGGCTACGGCGACCCCGAACTGCGCGGGCACTCCTTCGAGTTCCGCATCAACGGCGAGGACCCGGGGCGCGGTTTCCTGCCCGCCCCCGGCACCGTGACCGTCTTCGACCCGCCGTCGGGGCCGGGCGTCCGGCTGGACGCGGGCGTGGAGTCCGGCAGCGTCATCGGCCCGGCCTGGGACTCGCTCCTCGCCAAGCTGATCGTCACCGGCGCCACCCGCGAGCAGGCCCTGCAGCGGGCCGCCCGCGCGCTGGCGGAGTTCAATGTGGAGGGCATGGCCACCGCCATCCCCTTCCACCGCGCGGTCGTCATCGACCCCGCGTTCGCTCCCGAACTCACCGGTTCCGACGGCCCGTTCACGGTGCACACCCGGTGGATCGAGACCGAGTTCGTCAACGAGATCCCGGCCTTCGCCGCTCCGGCGGACACCGAGGCCGAGGACGAGGCCGACCGCGAGACGATCGTCGTCGAGGTCGGCGGCAAGCGCCTCGAGGTCTCGCTGCCCTACTCGCTGGGCATGTCGCTGGCCCGCACGGGTCTGGCGGCGGGTGCCAAGCCCAAGCGGCGGGCGGCGAAGAAGTCCGGGCCTGTGGCCTCGGGCGACACCCTCGCCTCGCCGATGCAGGGGACCATCGTCAAGGTCGCCGTCGAGGAGGGCCAGGAGGTCAAGGAAGGCGACCTGGTCGTCGTCCTGGAGGCCATGAAGATGGAGCAGCCTCTCAACGCCCACCGCTCCGGCACCATCAAGGGCCTCAGCGCCGAGGTCGGCGCCTCGCTGACCTCCGGCGCCGCCATCTGCGAGATCAAGGACTGACGGCCCCTGCGTCCCACCCGTACGAGACGGTCGTACGGCATCCCGAAGCGCCTGTCGGACTGGAGCAGTCAGTCCGCCGGGCGCTTCGGCGTTCTCCTCCGGTCGTGCGGCCGGAGGTGGTCAGCGGCGGCGCAGGTCCGCCACCCTTGCCCGCTCCCCGGGGGACTGCTCGCCCAGGACCGTGGCCGAGCGCAACTGGGGTGCCGAGCCGGGGACTTGGCCGCGGCGCGGGCCCGGGAGCGGCATGTCCCGGCGTGGCTGACGCCCCGCCGGGACGGGATCGCCTCCCGCGCCGCCACCTGCGGATGACCCGGCCACCGTGATCTGTACGCCCTGATCGGCCAGGGCCTGCAGTTCGGTGAGGGCACGGTCGTCGTGGGCGGGGGGATCGTCGGTGACCAGGCGGGTGATCAGGTCGGTCGGGACCGTCTGGAACATCGTGTCCGTACCGAGCTTGGTGTGGTCGGCGAGGACGACGACCTCCGCGGCGGCCTGGACGAGCGCCCGGTCGACCGAGGCCGACAACATGTTGGACGTGGACAGGCCGCGCTCGGCGGTCAGCCCGCTTCCGGAGAGGAAGGCCCGGGAGACCCGCAGCCCCTGGAGGGACTGCTCGGCACCGGAGCCGACCAGGGCGTAGTTGGAACCGCGCAGGGTGCCGCCGGTCATCACGACTTCCACCCGGTTGGCATGGGCCAACGCCTGTGCCACCAGGAGGGAGTTGGTGACGACGGTCAGCCCGGGTACCCGCGCGAGCCGACGGGCCAGCTCCTGCGTGGTGGTCCCCGCGCCCACCACGATGGCCTCGCCCTCTTCGACGAGACCCGCGGCGAGATCGGCGATGGCCGTCTTCTCAGCGGTCGCGAGATGCGATTTCTGCGGAAAGCCGGATTCTCGCGTGAACCCGCCCGGCAATACCGCACCGCCGTGCCGGCGGTCGAGGAGTCCTTCTGCCTCCAGTGCGCGCACGTCCCGCCGTACGGTCACTTCGGAGGTCTGGACGACGCGGGCGAGCTCACGGAGCGACACGGCCCCATTCGCTCGCACCATTTCGAGGATCAATTGGCGACGTTCTGCAGCGAACACGAAACTGACAGTAACCCCAACGACCGTCTGCTTTCAGCAGTTTGCGCCGAATAACAGAAGTTGTTCGCATGGCGGGGGTCGAAGTGGTATAGGCGCCTACTCGCGCCGCCTATGCCGTGCGAATGGGCGACAACTCCCCGTGACCAGCGGAGAGTCGCCCGTGGGGCTCAGTTGCCGCTCTCGGTCTTCCTTGTGTGCAACTGCCGTGCCACCTCCGCGATCGAGCCCGACAGGGACGGATACACGGTGAACGCGTTCGCGATCTGTTCGACCGTCAGATTGTTGTCGACCGCGATCGAGATGGGGTGGATCAGTTCCGAGGCGCGCGGGGACACGACCACACCGCCCACCACGATCCCGGTGCCCGGGCGGCAGAAAAGCTTCACGAAGCCGTCGCGGATGCCCTGCATCTTGGCGCGCGGGTTGCGCAGCAGGGGCAGCTTGACGACGCGGGCGTCGATCTTGCCCCCGTCGACATCGGCCTGGGTGTACCCGACGGTGGCGATCTCCGGGTCGGTGAAGACGTTCGACGAGACGGTCTTCAGGTTCAGCGGGGCCACCGCGTCGCCCAGGAAGTGGTACATGGCGATGCGGCCCTGCATGGCGGCGACGGACGCGAGGGCGAAGACGCCGGTCACGTCACCGGCGGCGTACACACCGGGAGCCGTGGTCCGCGAGACCTTGTCGGTCCAGATGTGCCCGGACTCCCTGACCTTGACGCCGGCCTCCTCCAGGCCCATCCCGCTGCTGTTCGGGATGGCGCCGACGGCCATCAGGCAGTGCGAGCCGCTGATGACCCGGCCGTCGGAGAGGGTGACCTCGACCCGGTCGCCGACCCGCTTGGCGGACTCGGCGCGGGAGCGCGCCATGACGTTCATGCCGCGGCGGCGGAAGACGTCCTCCAGGACGGCGGCGGCGTCCGGGTCCTCGCCGGGCAGCACCCGGTCGCGGCTGGATACGAGCGTGACGCGGGAGCCGAGCGCCTGGTAGGCGCCGGCGAATTCGGCGCCGGTGACACCGGAACCGACCACGATGAGCTCGTCCGGGAGCTCGTCGAGGTCGTACACCTGGGTCCAGTTGAGGATCCGCTCGCCGTCGGGCTGTGCGTCGGGCAGCTCGCGCGGGTGGCCGCCGGTCGCGATCAGCACGGCGTCGGCGGTCAGCGTCTCCTCGGTGCCGTCGGCGGACCGCACGACCACCTTGCGGGAGCCGTCCAGGGACTGCATGCCCTCGAGCCGGGCGCGTCCGCGCAGGACACGGGCGCCGGCGCGGGTCACGGAGGCCGTGATGTCGTGCGACTGGGCGAGCGCGAGGCGCTTCACACGGCGGTTGACCTTGCCGAGGTCGACGCCGACCACCCGCGCGGGCGCGTCGATGTGTGGAGTGTCGTCGGCGACGATGATGCCGAGTTCCTCGTACGACGAATCGAAGGTGGTCATCACCTCGGCCGTCGCGATAAGGGTCTTCGACGGCACGCAGTCGGTGAGCACCGACGCCCCGCCCAGACCGTCGCAGTCGACGACGGTCACCTCCGCGCCGAGCTGGGCGGCCACGAGGGCCGCCTCGTATCCGCCGGGTCCGCCACCGATGATCACGATCCGAGTCACGTACTCCATTGTCCCGCACGCTTCAAGGTGCTTCCGCCCTGGGGGGCTCCATGGGGGCATTCGAGCTACTTCTGTTACGCGAGAGACGCACGTTTCACTGCCGTACCCTCGACCCCATGTCGCTCTACGCCGCGTACGCCGGCAATCTCGACCCGCGGCTCATGACGCGCCGCGCACCGCACTCGCCGCTGCGCGCCACCGGCTGGCTGAACGACTGGCGGCTGACGTTCGGGGGCGAGCACATGGGCTGGGAAGGCGCGCTGGCGACGATCGTCGAGGCACCGCGGTCCCAGGTCTTCGTGACTCTGTACGACATCGCGCCCCTGGACGAGGACTCCATGGACCGGTGGGAGGGCGTCGGGCTCGACATCTACCGCCGGATGCGGGTGCGGGTGCACACGCTGGAGGGCGAGGAAGCCGCGTGGGTGTACGTACTCAACGGGTACGAGGGGGGACTCCCGTCGGCGCGGTACCTGGGGGAGCTCGCCGACGCCGCCGAAACGGCCGGGGCGCCGCACGACTATGTGATGGAGCTGCGTAAGCGGCCCTGCTGAGGCAGTACGCCTGGCTTTCGTCCCTTTCTCCGCCCATTTGCCCACCCCATTGTGGGAAACGTTCCTCATGCGCTTGTTGGAAACGACAAGACAACGATCGCAAGACCGTGAGCTCTGTCATCTACGCGCGTAGGCCTGGACCAGCTACCCTCATGCGCGTGAACGCATCTCTTCTTCCGGACGACATCCAGGGCGACCCCCATGCGGCCGCCGACGCCGCCGCCACGCGACTGCGTGAGCTCACGGGCGCCGAGACCCACGACGTCGCCCTTGTGATGGGCTCCGGCTGGGCGCCGGCCGTGGACGCGCTCGGCTCACCCGAGGCCGAGTTCCCGGTCACCGAGCTGCCCGGGTTCCCCCCGCCGTCGGTCGAGGGCCACGGCGGCCAGGTCCGCTCGTACAAGATCGGCGACAAGCGGGCCCTGGTCTTCCTGGGCCGCACCCACTACTACGAAGGCCTCGGTGTCGCCGCCGTCGCGCACGGTGTCCGTACCGCCGTCGCCGCCGGCTGCAAGACCATCGTGCTCACCAACGGCTGCGGCGGTCTGCGCGAGGGCATGCGCCCCGGGCAGCCGGTCCTGATCAGCGACCACATCAACCTCACGGCCACCTCGCCGATCATCGGCGCGAACTTCGTGGACCTCACCGATCTGTACTCGCCGCGGCTGCGCGCCCTGTGCAAGGAGATCGACGCGAGCCTGGAGGAGGGCGTGTACGCGCAGTTCCCCGGGCCGCACTACGAGACGCCCGCGGAGATCCGGATGGCTCGGGTCATCGGAGCCGATCTGGTGGGCATGTCGACCACGCTGGAGGCCATCGCCGCCCGCGAGGCCGGCGCGGAGGTGCTCGGCATCTCCCTCGTCACCAACCTCGCCGCGGGTATGACGGGCGAGCCCCTGAACCACGAGGAGGTCCTCCAGGCGGGCCGCGACTCGGCCACCCGCATGGGGGAGCTGCTTACGCAGGTGCTGGACCGGCTGTAGGTGTTTTTTCGCCCCCGCCGCCCCTACCCATTCCCGTCCCTTGGGGGCTCCGCCCCCAAACCCCCGCTCCTCAAACGCCGGAGGGGCTGAATCTTGGCCTTTCAGCCCGTCCGGCGTTTGAGGACGAGGCCGTCCAGGCCGATACGGGGGTCTGGGGGCGGAGCCCCCAGGAACGGGACGGGAAGGGGCGGAGGGGGCGAAAAAACCAGGGTGGACCCAGCAACGTACGACCGAACAGAGAGGCGCAGCCGACGTGCAGGACGAACTCATCGCTCGGGCCAAGGCGTGGTTGGCCGAGGACCCCGACGCGGAGACCCGTGAGGAGCTCGCGAAGCTCATCGACGCCGGCGACACGGCGGAGCTCACCGCACGGTTCACCGGCACCCTCCAGTTCGGCACCGCAGGCCTGCGAGGCGAACTCGGCGCGGGCCCGATGCGAATGAACCGCGCCGTGGTCATCCGCGCGGCCGCGGGCCTCGCCGCGTACCTCAAGGGCAAGGGCGAGACGGACGGCCTGGTGGTGATCGGCTACGACGCCCGCCACAAGTCCGCCGACTTCGCAAGGGACACGGCCGCCGTCATGACCGGCGCCGGCCTGCGTGCCGCGGTACTCCCGTACCCCCTCCCGACCCCCGTCCTGGCGTACGCCATAAGGCACCTCGGCGCGGCGGCGGGCGTGGAGGTCACCGCCAGCCACAACCCGCCCCGGGACAACGGTTACAAGGTGTATCTCGGGGACGGTTCGCAGATCGTCCCGCCCGCGGACGCGGAGATCGCCGCCGAGATCGACGCGGTCCGCGCACTGGCCGATGTGCCCCGCCCGGACAGCGGCTGGGAGATCCTCGACGACACCGTCCTGGACGCCTACCTGGCCCGCACGGACGCCGTACTCGCCACCGGCTCCCCGCGCACGGCCCGCACCGTCTACACCGCGATGCACGGCGTCGGCAAGGACACCCTCCTCGCGGCGTTCGCGCGGGCCGGCTTCCCGGAGCCCGTGCTCGTCGCCGAGCAGGCGGAGCCGGACCCCGACTTCCCGACGGTCGCGTTCCCGAACCCGGAAGAGCCCGGCGCGATGGACCTCGCCTTCGCGAAGGCCCGCGAGACCCAGCCGGATCTGATCATCGCGAACGACCCGGACGCGGACCGCTGCGCGGTGGCCGTCGCGGACGGCGACGGCTGGCGGATGCTGCGCGGCGACGAGGTCGGCGCGCTGCTCGCCCAGCACCTGGTGAAGCGCGGCGCGCGGGGCACGTTCGCCGAGTCGATCGTCTCCTCCTCGCTGCTCGGGCGGATCGCCGAGAAGGCGGGTCTGCCGTACGAGGAGACCCTCACCGGCTTCAAGTGGATCGCCCGGGTCGAGGGGCTGCGGTACGGGTACGAGGAGGCGCTGGGCTACTGCGTCGACCCCGACGGCGTACGCGACAAGGACGGCATCACGGCGGCTCTGCTGATCACGGAACTCGCCTCGGAGCTCAAGTCCCGCAACCGCACCCTCCTCGACCTCCTCGACGACATCGCCGTCGAGTACGGCCTGCACGCCACCGACCAGCTCTCGGTCCGCGTCGAGGACCTCTCCCTGATCGCGAACGCCATGCGGCGCCTGCGTGAGCAGCCGCCCACCCGGCTCGCGGGCCTGGCGATCACGAAGGCCGAGGACCTGACGAAGGGGACGGACAGGCTCCCGCCGACGGACGGGCTGCGCTACACGCTGGAGGGCGCACGGGTGATCGTCCGGCCGAGCGGGACCGAGCCGAAGCTGAAGTGCTATCTGGAGGTCGTGGTGCCCGTCGCCTCGCACGAGGGGCTCGACGCGGCGCGGACGAAGGCGGCCGAGCTGCTGGCGGCCATCAAGCGGGACCTCTCGGCCGCCGCCGGCATCTGACCCGTACTCGCACCAGTACTCGTACTCGACGGGGTGGACCGGCCGTCCCCGGCCACCCCATCGAGTGATTTCCGCGGGACAGCTGACGCACCTCCGCACCCGGCCGCCCTCTCCGGGAAACGGTGACCCGGTACCGCCCGCCGAGTACTGGAGCCGCCGCCGTGTCCTCGACCGTCCCCGACACCGCCCCCGGCAGACACATTCCGAGCACCCGGCGACGACCCCCGTCCCCCACGCCGACCACTCCGACCGCCCTGCGCCGGGTCGCGCCCGCTCTCCTCGCCTACGTCGCGGTACGGGCCGTGGGACTGCTGGTCCTCGCCGCCTGGGCGCACCGGCAGGGGCACGGCGTCTGGCCGGTCCTGGCAACGCGGTGGGACGCCGACTGGTATCTCGGGATCGCCGGCCACGGGTACGCGCGGGAGCTGGGCACGGCGTACGACGCGAACAATCTCGCGTTCTTCCCGCTCTACCCGGTCCTCGTCAAGGCGGTCGCGGCCGTCACGCCCGGCAGCGCGGCGGGCGCCGGTCTCGGGATCGCCGTCGTCGCCTCCCTCTTCGCCGCCTGGGGGGTCTTCGCGGTCGGCGACCGGTTGTACGGGCGGCGGGTCGGCGTCCTGCTCACCGTCCTGTGGGCCGCGCTGCCGGTCGGGCTCGTGCAGTGGATGGGCTACACCGAGTCCTTGTTCACGGCGTTCGCCGCCTGGTCGCTGTACGCGGTGCTCAGCGGCCGCTGGCTGTGGGCGGGGGCGCTGGCCTCGCTCGCCGGGCTGACCCGGCCGACCGGTGTCGCGGTCGCGGCCGCGGTGACCGTCACGGCCCTGGCCTCCCTGCGCCGCCGCTTCGACGCCCGCGTCCTCGCGGCCGCCGTCCTCGCTCCGCTCGGGTGGCTCGGGTACGTCGGCTGGGTGGGCCTGCGGCTCGGCCGCTGGGACGGCTACTTCGCCGTACAGCGCCTGTGGCACAACGAGTTCGACGGCGGCCTGGCGACGCTGCGGCGGATGCGCGAGTACCTGATGTACGACTCGACGCCCGAGCTTTTCCTGCTGATGGTGACCGCCACGCTGGTCGCCTCGGTGCTGCTGTTCGCGCTGGCGGTGTGGGACCGGCAGCCGCTGCCGCTGCTCTTGTTCACGGGCCTGCTGCTGGTGATCGTGCTGGGCAGCGGAGGCGTCTACTTCCCCCGCGCCCGCTTCCTGCTGCCGGCCTTCCCGCTGCTGCTCCCGCTCGCGGTGCACCTGTCCCGCGCCTCCCTCCGCTTCCGCGTGCTCACGCTGGCGGCAGCGGTGCTAGGAGCGGCTTACTTCGGCGCCTACATGGCTCTCGTGTGGCCCAGCGCTCCCTGATTCACGGGGAGTTGGGCCCTCGCATGCTCCTCGGCTGCCTACTCCGCCCCCTCTCGTCCCACGCTGGAGGAGGCAACTGAACCCCGTGTCGGTTCGCCCACGTACCCACGTGGAGCGGCTCAGCCCGTGGGCGCGCTCGTGTCCTCGGTCGTGCCCGTCCCTGCGGTAGCCGGGGTGGTGGTGTCCGACGCGGTGGACTCAGGGGCCAAGCCCCTCCCCCACTCACCCCACCGCCAGCAAAACCCCCAACAACACGGCCCCGGCAACGGCGGGCCCCACAATCTCGTACGCCCACCGCACCGTCACCTCGCCCTGCGCGCTCTCCGCCTTCCCCCGCGTCTCCCGCAGCTCGCGCAGTTCGTCCATGATCCGGTCGGCCTCCGCACGCACCGGCCCGGCCGATCCGGATGCCGGACCACCGGTGCCTCCGCCGAACCCGCCGAAGCCCCCCAGCCCTCCGCCGCCCCGCCGCTTCCCGGACGCGTCGGCGGCCTGCCGAGCCTCGCGCTGGGCCGCCTTCTTGCGTCCGCGCAGGGACACCGGCACCGCCCACAGCTGGAACTTCCGGCCGGACGGGTCGACGGCCTCGTTGGAGTAACCGGAGCGCAGCCCGGCGACCTGCCCCCAGGGCAGCACGATCAGGCGGAGCGGGTTGCGGATGGCCAGCCGGTCGGCGTTGGCGTAGACGGCCGGGCGCAGGGTGAACGCGACGATCAGCGGCACGACGAGGAGCATCGCGGCGAGCGCCAGCCAGGGGGTGCGGTCCTCGCCGGAGACCAGCGCGTCGATGCCGAGCCAGCCCACGAGGGCCAGCAGCAGGGCGCCGCCCACCATGCCGGCGGGCGACCGGTAGATCCGGTCCTTCGACTCGGGGCGCGAGGCGTCCGGCGTGGGTGACTGGTGATCCGGGGTCGTCATGGTCCCGATTCTGCCCGACGCCCGGACCGGCGCTCATGCGCGGTGGCCCCCCGCGACCCCCCGCCCGTGCCGCCTCTCGACGAGCGCCCGGGGATGCCCGGGAGAAGCTCTCGGGGCTGTACAGCCGCTACGCGCGTAGATATGCTCGTCTGGTGACCATGCCCACCTATGCACACGCTGCACACGCACTCGGCGACGTAACCGCGTCCGACAGCACGCTGCGCCGCTTCCTCCACGGGCTCCCCGGCGTGGACGCGGTCGGCCTGGAGGCGCGTGCCGCCTCGCTGGGGACCCGTTCCATCAAGACCACGGCCAAGGCGTACGCCATCGACCTCGCCATCTCGATGGTCGACCTGACGACGCTGGAAGGCGCGGACACCCCGGGCAAGGTCCGGGCGCTCGGCGCCAAGGCGGTCCACCCGGACCCGACGGACCGTACGGCACCCGGCACCGCGGCTGTCTGCGTCTACCCCGACATGGTGGCCACCGCCAAGGAAGCCGTCGCCGGCTCCGGCGTGAAGGTCGCCTCCGTCGCCACCGCCTTCCCCGCCGGCCGAGCCGCCCTCGACGTCAAGCTGGCCGATGTGCGGGACGCCATCGCCGCGGGCGCCGACGAGATCGACATGGTCATCGACCGCGGGGCGTTCCTCGCGGGCAAGTACCTGAAGGTGTACGACGAGATCACCGCCGTGAAGGAGACCTGCGGGACCAACGCCCGCCTCAAGGTCATCTTCGAGACCGGTGAACTGTCGACGTACGACAACATCCGCCGCGCCAGCTGGCTCGGCATGCTCGCCGGCGCCGACTTCATCAAGACCTCCACCGGCAAGGTGGCCGTGAACGCGACCCCGGCGAACACGCTGCTCATGCTGGAGGCGGTACGCGACTTCCGCGCCCAGACGGGCGTGCAGATCGGCGTGAAGCCCGCCGGCGGCATCCGCACGACCAAGGACGCCATCAAGTTCCTGGTGCTGGTCAACGAGACCGCGGGCGAGGACTGGCTGGACAACCACTGGTTCCGCTTCGGCGCGTCCTCGCTACTGAACGACCTGCTGATGCAGCGTCAGAAGCTGGCCACCGGCCGCTACTCCGGCCCCGACTACGTGACGGTGGACTGATCCATCATGGCTACTTTTGAATACGCGCCGGCGCCCGAGTCCCGCTCGGTGGTCGACATCGCACCCTCCTACGGCCTCTTCATCGACGGAGAGTTCACCGAGGCGGCCGACGGCAAGGTCTTCAAGACCGTCAGCCCGTCCACCGAAGAGGTCCTCGCCGAGATCGCCCAGGCGGGCGAGGCGGACGTCGACCGTGCCGTGAAGGCGGCCCGCAAGGCGTTCGAGAAGTGGTCGGCCCTGCCCGGCTCCGAGCGCGCCAAGTACCTGTTCCGCATCGCCCGGATCATCCAGGAGCGCTCCCGCGAGCTCGCCGTCCTCGAAACCCTGGACAACGGCAAGCCGATCAAGGAGACGAGGGACGCCGACCTCCCCCTCGTGGCCGCGCACTTCTTCTACTACGCGGGCTGGGCCGACAAGCTCGACCACGCGGGCTTCGGCGCGAACCCCCGGCCGCTCGGCGTCGCGGGCCAGGTCATCCCCTGGAACTTCCCCCTCCTGATGCTGGCGTGGAAGATCGCCCCGGCGCTGGCGACCGGCAACACGGTCGTCCTGAAGCCCGCCGAGACGACCCCCCTCTCCGCGCTCTTCTTCGCGGACATCTGCCGCCAGGCGGGCCTCCCCAAGGGCGTCGTCAACATCCTTCCCGGGTACGGAGACACGGGCGCGGCCCTCGTCGAGCACCCGGACGTGAACAAGGTGGCCTTCACGGGCTCCACCGCCGTGGGCAAGGCGATCGCCCGCCAGATCGCGGGCACGAACAAGAAGGTCACCCTCGAACTCGGCGGCAAGGGCGCGAACATCGTCTTCGACGACGCCCCCATCGACCAGGCCGTGGAGGGCATCGTCAGCGGCATCTTCTTCAACCAGGGCCAGGTCTGCTGCGCGGGCAGCCGACTCCTGGTCCAGGAGTCGATCCAGGACGAACTCCTCGACTCCCTCAAGCGCCGCCTCTCGACCCTCCGCCTCGGCGACCCCCTCGACAAGAACACGGACATCGGCGCGATCAACTCCGCCGAGCAGCTGTCCCGCATCACCACACTCGTCGAGCAGGGCGAGGACGAGGGCGCCGAGCGCTGGTCCGCGCCCTGCGAACTCCCCTCCTCCGGCTACTGGTTCGCCCCGACGCTCTTCACGAACGTCACCCAGGCGCACACCATCGCCCGCGACGAGATCTTCGGCCCGGTCCTGTCCGTCCTCAGCTTCCGCACCCCGGACGAGGCGGTCGCCAAGGCCAACAACTCCCAGTACGGCCTCTCCGCCGGTATCTGGACGGAGAAGGGCTCCCGCATCCTCGCGGTCGCGGGCAAGCTCCGCGCGGGCGTCATCTGGTCCAACACGTTCAACAAGTTCGACCCGACGTCGCCGTTCGGCGGCTACAAGGAGTCGGGCTTCGGCCGCGAGGGCGGCCGCCACGGTCTGGAGGCATACCTCGATGTCTGATGCGCGACTGTCAGTCTTCAAGACCTACAAGCTGTACGTCGGGGGCAAGTTCCCCCGCAGCGAGAGCGGCCGGGTGTACGAGGTGACGGACTCGAAGGGCAAGTGGCTGGCCAACGCCCCGCTCTCCTCCCGCAAGGACGCGAGGGACGCGGTGGTCGCCGCCCGCAAGGCGTTCGGCGGCTGGTCCGGCGCGACGGCGTACAACCGCGGCCAGATCCTCTACCGCGTCGCGGAGATGCTGGAGGGCCGCAAGGACCAGTTCGTACGCGAGGTCGCGGACTCGGAGGGGCTCTCGAAGTCCAAGGCCGCAGCGGTCGTCGACGCGGCCGTCGACCGCTGGGTCTGGTACGCGGGCTGGACCGACAAGATCGCCCAGGTGATCGGCGGCGCCAACCCGGTGGCGGGCCCGTACTTCAACCTCTCCACCCCGGAGCCGACCGGCGTGGTCACCGTCCTGGCCCCCCAGGAGTCCTCGTTCCTGGGCCTGGTCTCGGTGATCGCCCCGGTGATCGCGACCGGCAACACGGTGATCGTGATCGCGAGCGAGAAGTCCCCGCTCCCGGCGCTGTCCCTCGGCGAGGTCCTGGCGACGTCCGACCTGCCCGGCGGTGTCGTCAACGTCCTCTCCGGCAGGACGGCGGAGATCGCCGCCCCGCTGGCCGCGCACCAGGACGTCAACGCGATCGACCTCGCGGGCGCGGACGACGTACTGGCGAAGGAGCTGGAGATCGCCGCCGCGGACAACCTGAAGCGAGTTCTCCGTCCACAGGCTGTGGATTACTCCGAGACGCCCGGCATCGAGCGCCTCACCGCCTTCCTGGAGACGAAGACGGTCTGGCACCCGACGGGCGCGCTTGGCGCCTCCGGATCGTCCTACTAGAACGAACGAGGGCGTACGAGGATCTCGGCGCCCTCCGCCGGCTCGGGACCCCGATCCGTGTCCCCGGGGTCCCGTTCACGAGAGAGCCGCGCCTCCCCTCCGTCCAGGGGAAGCGCGGCTCTCTTCCCGTTCAGCGCAGCAGCCCCGTCCTGCCCGAGCACCGGACAACACTCCGAGTGGCCCTGGGTCTGCCCAAGCAGCCAGGGCCACTCGGAGCCACACCAACGCATCAACCGAGCGCAGTCCTGGTGCCACCGCCATGTTCGGTGACCCTCGGACGGCACAGCACCTTCACCGTTCCCTGCGTGAAAGCCTCGTCCGTGGCCTTACTGGACCAGACATAGGCCTCTCCTGGGCGTAGTTCCGCCATCTTCTGAGCTGTGAGTCCGCCGAGTGCGGTGTTCACCTTCTGCAAGTACTTGAGCCACGCCGGCGAGGTGAACTTGTGCAGCACGATCGTGCTGGACAACTCGATCAGAGTGGCGGGCACGGACGGGGGGTCCTGACTCGCGACGACGACCGACATTCCCTTGTGCCGCATTTCCCGCACGCTGGAGACGAGCCCCGCGACAAGGTCACCGCCGTCCGCGTATTTGTGTGCCTCGTCGAAGACGACCAGCTTGTTGAACTGCTCGCTCCCGTGCCGTGCTTCGGCGAACAGCTGCATGAGCACGACGAACAGGCCGAGTGCATCGTTCTTTTCAATGTCGTCGGAGCGCACATCGACAATGATCAGCCGCCCCGGCCGTACCAGGTCCTGCAGTCTCGCGGTGTCGTCGATGAAACTCTCCGCCAGATCCAGCCGCCCCTTGGCCTGCTTCTTGAGGTGCTCGGCAAGTTCGGAATCCTCGACGCCACGGAGGATCGTCTCCAGAGTGAGATTCTCGCGGTTCGTCTTGATGATCCGGCCGATCTGGCGGATGTAGGTGGCCTGGTTGCCGACGGCTCCCATGAGGAACCGCCAGTGGCTCATCTTCAGCTCCGACGAGGCGAAGGCCAGTGGCCGGACGTCGATGTCCGGATAGTCGCGCCTGCGCTCGGCAACGTTCTCAGCGGGGACAAGCAGCATGACGTCCGTCAGGGCGGCGGGTTCCGCCCCGTAACGCACCCGCAGAGCGGCCCGCTGGCCGTCGTCGCTGTTCGGACGGATCATGCTGGTGAACTCGGGGGCGTAGTCGGACGTCTCGCTGTAGTGGAAGACAATGCTCGCAAGCGGTTTGCTGAGCTCATTGATGCCCGGCACAGGCAGACTCGCCATCTCCAGGATCGACCCGAGCGTGTAGCTCTTACCGCCGCCCTGTACGCCGAACAAGCTGATCGTGTGCGTTTCGTTGAGGTCCAGCGCGACCTTCCGGCCTGAGCTGATCCCGAGCAGACCGAACTGCGGTGACGGGTGAGAGACACCAAGCACCACGTCTGCCGGGGTTCTGCCCGCACCGTCGTCTCCGCCCGGGTCCGAACCCTCCACCGGTTGCGGATCCGGCTCCTGGTCGAGAGTCTTCTTGTCTGCGCCCTGCTCCGCACGAGGCTGGATCTGGTCAGCACCCCGCGCTGCTGGCACTTGGACCGTCTCTGCCACCTCCGGTCCCTCCGGCTCGTCGTCGACGTCCAGGGGAAGCGGACCGGGCTCATCCGGCAGCACACGCTCACGCTCACGGGGCCTGAGCGCTGCGAGCGCCTCAGCCTCCGCTCGGTCTGCGCCCGCAGATTCCGCAGCCCTCGAACGCAGCTCGGCGCTTTCCTCACCGTTCTCGGCTGCTTCGGGCCCCCTCACGTACTCCGTCTCGATCTCGTCCAACATCCGCAGCACATGGTCCCGCCCCACCCGGTGATAGGCGATGCCGTCCTCGCAGTCGATGTCGACCCCGTCCGCGGACAAGTCGAAGACCAGGCCGGTCGCCGTGAATTCCAGGCCGAAGCGGTGATCGAGATGATCGAGGAGCCACTGCGCCTCGTCCCGGGACTTCCGGGAGAGGAGCCCGTAACGGTCGGCGCGGGCCAGGTAGTGGCCGAGGAGCGTGCGAAGGGTGACGTTCTGCAGCGGCCGGTCGCTGCGGCGGACGGACGGATCAAACAGCGCGGTGAGCACCCGTCGGGTGTTGTCGAGCTGCGTGCGGATGCGCTGCCGCGTCGACTGGAACGACGCCAAGCCACCGGAACCGGTAAAGCATTTGACCTCCACCAATCGGCAGGTGAGGGTCTTGCGTTCGGCGTCCAGGTCGAACAAGGCGAGGTCGGTTCGGTGCAACCGGACCCCGCTGTCTCCCGCCGCAGAACGCCTCTGTTCCTCCCCGTACAGCTCCGGATGTGCGTCGAGCGGCACCAGGAGCTGATGCCGCAGCGCGCTGCGGTCTCCCAGGTATAGGCGTGCGAGGGCGAGACCCACCACCTCGGTGCGGCCGCTTTCGCCCAGCGCCGCGAGTTTGAAGGCGAGGCTTCCCGACAGTTCCCTCAGCTGATCGAAGAACGTGCGGACGTGGCGCTGCTCGATGCTCAGGCGCCGGTCCGCCAGTACGGGCTCCAGCAGTGCCCTCAGCTCGTCGACCGACCGGGAGGAGACCACGACGTGACTGCTCATACCCGCCGTTGAGGATGCTGAGTAGTCGATGACGTACTCGGCCCGGTTCTTGCGTCCGTGGTCGAAGTACTCGGCGCCCAGGGTGCGGTCCACTGTGATCACCCAGTCGCTCATGCGGTGCACGTCGTGCAGCAAGGAGCGGTCGTCCGCGTCGAGGCTGAGGCTGATCTGGGGCAGGGTTCCCGGCCGCGGTTCACCCGACGTGGCGGCGACCGCGCCGGCCGAAAGCGCGGTGGGAAGCGCAGCCAGGAGGTCTCCGGTGACCTCCGCTCCTGGCAAGGGGTCCGTCGCACCGTGCCTGGGCTGTCGGCTCCAGACCGCCGATCCGCCGTCTTCGCTGTAGTGGCTGGTCATCTCCTGTACGAGACCGTGGACTGCGGCTCGACCGTCGGCCGAGCCGCCGGGCGCGATGTCGTACCGCTCTCCGCCGAACGGAGCGAACAGGAAGGTGAGGTGCGCGGGGAACTCGGCCTGCGCCGAGGTGAGGTCGACCAGTTTGCGCACCACCACCGCCAGCTTCGGCCTGAGGGGATCGCCGGGCGTGGAGAATGCCTCCGCCGCGGCCGTGCGGGCTCCGTCGGCGGGCGCGATGAGGTCGGTGAGGGCCGCACCGGTCCAGGGGTCGTCGGGGGTCGGGGTGAACAGGCGCACCGTATAGCGCAGATGGGCGAGGTGACGCCGCTCCTGGAGAGCGGTGAGCGTGTCGGCGAGCAGCTCGCCGCGCCCGGCACCCACCGCGTTGATGACCAGAGAGTCGGCGTAGGGGTGGAGGCGTACGTAGCGCTCGACGCGATCGGCGAGCTCCGCACCGGTCACGTCACCGCCCCCGGCCACCGCCCCGTCCGCTCCGAGTGCGGTGGCGATACGGGTGACCACGCCACGGGGATTCTCTGTCTCGCTGGGCAGGCAAACCTGCCAATAGTCGGTCAGTAGCCCGCCGGCAAAGGCGAGTTCACCGCCGGCGAGCGGTACGGCGAGGGGGAAGCCGAGGGGTGCGAGCCGCTTCTCCAGCGCCTCCAGCCGTTCCAGGACGGCGGCCCGCCCGTCCGTCTCCGCTTCGGCGAGCCAGTGGTCGGCCAGGGCGGCCTGACCGCTCCACCACAGCATCCGCAGGGGATGCGTCGGGGCGACGAGCACAGCGGCGTGCCGACTGCCATCTATGTCGGTCAGACTCACTGGAAGGGTGTCAGTCCGCAGCAGGAGCTGAAGCTCTGCGCGGCGCGCGTCCGCATCCCGCTCATACGGGTCGTCGAGCGCCCGGAGGCAGGACGTCAGGGCGTTCAGGTAAGCCTCCGCATACGTCTCCGTCCTGGCGCGCAGATGACGAGGGTCGGCGCTCTCCACCACCAGCACATCCGCCCCGGTCCCTTCTCCGGTGAGCATCGTGAACAGATCGGCGCGCGCATCGAGATACGCAGTGAACGAGGGGGCGGCCACGAGCGTGCCCTCCGCGGAGATGTGGACTCCGTCCGCCGCGTCGATCTCGACGACCGGCCCGATCAGGGTGTGCGGATGGCGCAGCAGCCTCTGCTGGGCCTCGACCAGCCGATGCGGCAGGTCGATGACGAAGGGTGCGCCGGGGCCGAAAGAAGCGCGCAGCGACCGAGTCCTGGCTCCAGTACTCCCCCAGGTGACGTCGCGGCACGTGATGCGCGAGGGGTCCCGTCCGTCGGCCTGCGCTGTGAAGCGCAGCCGGTTGACAGCCTGGGCGACGCCGGGTGCGTGCTGGGCTCGGGGCGCTGGGGGCTCATCGAATTCTCCTTCCGGCACCACGTAAAAGCGGTCGCTCTCGTCCGTCCGCCGCGTGGTGCCCGCACCAGCGACGGGCATCGGGTCGCCGCCCTCGTCGAGTGGCGTGACTCGAACGAAATGCCAGCCCTCCTCCCAGTCGGTGGCTTTGCGGCCCCGCTTGAGCTTCACGTTCGCCTTTTTGGTGGTGCGGCCGACGGTGACGGTCAGCCCTGTAGGACTGGCTACCACGGAGCCGTCATCCCCCTCCTCTGCGCCCTCACCGCCCGACTCCGCGTAGATCTCCACCTTGAAGCGCGCGAGTCCGGTGATATTGCGCGGGTCGGGATCCACCGTGAAGGACACCGGCAGTACGGACAGACCGCCGGGCAGCAGGTAGCGAGCGCCGAAGACCCGCTCCAGCACGGGGTGATTGCGCAGGTCCTCGTCGCTGTCGCCCGCCTTCGGCAACGCGGTCAGTTCGTCCACGTCCACCGTGACCGGCTGATCACCGTGGTCGTTCTCCTCGGGCCAGTGCTGAAATGCCAGCGGCCAGTTGCCGGGCTCGACGGCGATGGACCGGCACCACTGCCGGGGTTCGGCGAACGAGGTGCGCCCCGCGAAGGCCACCAGCCGCCTCATGAACGCCTGGTGTTCGGCGGAGGACCGGGGCAGTCCCAGCGCCAGAACCCGCTGCCGCGAGGTCGCCACGCTGTCGCTGAGCGCATCCACCACACGACGGTTGCGCTCGGCTTTGCGGCTTACCAATGTGGGATCGGCGAAGAGGCGGAAGTCGGGGATGAGGCCGAGTAGATGGATGGCCGCACCCGCCGCCTCGGGATGGTTGTGGTTCTCCCGCAACGTGAGCAGATACCGCACGGCGGCCTGGGGATCAGCGCCTGCCGGTCCACCTGCCGCCGGTGAACCCAGGAGTTCCGTGACCGAAACCCGCAGCGACTCCGGCACCTGGCTCAGCAGGGATTGCCGGAGTGCGGTATGAACATCGGCCAGCCGCAGTTCCTCGAACGTGGCGGTGGAGAACGAGTCCTCGGCACTGGCGCGGGTGCCTGGCGGGACGAAGACGAGCAGGGGCGGCCGCAGGGCTCCGGTCGCGTCGGGGTTGCGTAGCTCCACCAGTTTGGTGCTGGTGATGGTCGTCTCGTCGGCTTCCTGCTCGCGCATTCCGCCGTCGAGGACGTACACCTGGGCATCGGGCACCGCCGTGCGCAGCCTGCGGGTCAGGCTCGTGGTCAGGTCGGCCCGCAGCCCCTCGACGCGCATGCAGTGGCCCGCCTCCCGCTGCCGCAGAACGGCGGCGATGCGCGGCAACAGCGCCTGTTCCAGGGCTTCTCGCCACTGGCTCTCGGTGATCTCGGTCAGTCCTCGTGCCATGTCGATCCGTTCTCCGCTACTTTCCGCTGCCCGCTGTGACCGTGCCGTCCTCTGCGATCACGAAGCGCGGTGCGATCACCTGGGTGAGATACGCATCGGACAGGTCGTCGTAGAAACCGATCTCCCGCAGCTTCGTGGTGAACGCCTCGGTGTTCGCGCGCAGTGCCGCCTCCTCCTCGAATCCGGCTGCGGCGAAGCCGTCCGTGGCCGGAAGCCTGTCGATGTACAGGCCGTAGCGCGTCCGCAGCAGATCGGTGAACTCGTCCAACCGGAGGGAGACGGTGTGGTGCGTGAACCTGGAGCGGCTGCCGCGCGGGTTGGGGCGCAGCAGCGCGACCTGGACCAGGACCTCCAGCAGCGCGCTGTCGAGGACGAAGCGCCGCTTGCCGCGGTGGGGCTGTGCGATGAGGGCGCCCGGTCGGTTCTTCAGCAGCAGGGAGTCGATGGTCTCGATGATGTACTTGTGGTGGTAGCGGCCTCGGTAGGCCATCAGCAGTTCGAGGTACTGCTCGAAGGGGTCTATCCCCATGGTGACTTCCAGCAGGGGGCGTAGTGCTTCGGGCTGCTCTTCGCGCGGTGTCTCCTCCAGGATGGTGTCGAGACGGGATGTGAAGAACCGCTCACGCCGTTCCTTGTAGTCCTCCGAGCCGAAGCGCAGCAGCTCTCCGGCGCTGAAGTGGCCCTCCTTGGGCCGCCTCGCCTCGCCGCGTCCGACGAGGTGCTCGGCGAAGTCGTCGAGCTTGCGCACCACGTACCCGGCCCGGACGAAGTCCGGGATGCGCCGGAGCCATACGGCGGTGCTGTGTTCGGCCAGGGCTGCCACGGGGGTGCCGGGGACTCCGGCGGCGTCGACGAAGAGACCCGCGCGGAAAGGACAGCCGGCGAGCGGATCAGCCGCCGAACCCGTGGCCGGGCAGTGGTCGAGGCCGCAAGCGGGGTCGAGGCCACCGCGCGCCACGGCCTGTGGCAGCAGTTTCATCGCTTTCAGCTGGCCGAGTGCGAGGTGCAGGGCGAAGAGGATCTTCAGGTACTCGACCATGGTGACGCGCGGCAGCAGGTCCTTCAGAGACATCAGGCGCAGCACATCGTCGGCGAGGAGGTCGGCCTGGCCGACGCACAGCGGGGGCGCGGAGTACCAGCCGCGCAGCTGCTGCGGGGCGTCCTGCGTCACCTGGTTGTTGAGGTGCAGTACGGCCTGGGTCTCCACGTCGATTCGGGAGTCCCCGGGCCCGTCGCCGAGGGCGGGATCCAGCCCGGTGAAGAAGAACCGTCGCAGCTGCTCAAGGGCCGCTTGGCCCCGGTTGCCGCGTGCGTGGCGCAGCATTTCGTACAACTGGGCGTCCGCGCCGTAGGCACGCGAGTGGTAGTAGTTGCGGAACTTATACGTCAGTCCGTGCAGGGGGCGCAGTCCGGCCACGGCCTGGCTGGGCTTGCCCCGGTTGACCATGTCGAGCAGCTGGGTCTCGATCCAGCGGCGGGTGATGTCGCTGTGCTCGGCGAAGCCGGGGAACTGACCGGTGTGGCGGTCGCTGGTGAACTCCTTGACGAAGGTTTCGACCGAGAGGTCTTTGCGGTGCACCATCTTGCTCGGCAGTCCGCGGTGGTTGACCCGCATCAGAAAACCGGTCAGGACCCGGTCCATCTCGACGCGCTTGTACTCCAGGTACGACACACCCAAGTGCTTGAACTCGCTGTCGCGGCGTCGCAGCGCCATCAGTCCTCCCTCCTTTCATCGCCGGTACGGCCGTCTCGCGCGGGGGCGAGCCGCAGCGTCCCGCCTGGCTGCCTGCTGAGCCGGTAGGGAGGGCTGCCCGGGGCACTGAGCAGCACCTCCTGGGTGGACGTCGCGGACAGGGCGTTCTTGAAGACCGCGAGGGCGAGGTTCTGGCCCTGGCGGTCCTCGACACCGGATTGGTGGCCGCGGTAGAGCCGGTCGAGCAACTCGTACAGGTCGAGGCGGACAACGAGTTGGGCGTGCTGCGGCCCATCGTCGTCGGGCCGGTAGCGCATGACCAGTTCCCGGGGGCTCTTCTCCACATAGTCCGAGGCCGCGGGCGTACGGACGTCGAGGGTGAACCGCCCGGCGGGGAAGAGCCGGTGGCTGCGCACCGTGCCGCCGCGCACCGTCCTCACCTGGAGGGCGAGGTCCGGGCCGCTCGCGTCGGAGGTGTACGGCATGCCCTCGCCGCGGCTGATCGCTTCGATGAGGCGGACGAGTTCATCCTCCACGGGAAGCGCGCCGTCCAGCAGTCCGAGGAAGTGGTCACCGGACTGGTAGCTGAGCATGGTGGACCAGCGGATGTCGTCGAGGCTTTCGAAGAAGAACCGCCGGCGGGCCGCGCCCAGGTAGGCGCGGTGGGCGGCGAGTTGTCGGCCACCCGGTTCAGGAGTCCGCGGCAGTGCGGCAAAGAACTCCTGCAGCAGCTCCTCGTCGTGGCCGCCCCGCTGGTCGACGGAGATCAGGCTGTGGCCGCCGGAGGGCCCGGTGTAGTCGAGCCTGCGGTCCAGCTGCGGATCGGGCACGGTGGCCATGTCCAGGTCGCGGAGTTGGGTGAGGAACCGGTCGTGCTCCGCGTCGGCTCCAGTGTGGAGGCCGGCCCAGCTGGTGAAGTAGAAGCTGTCAAGGCGTTCCTGAGCGCTGTCCGCACCCCGCTCGTAGAGGGTGTGGATCTGGGCGCAGTCGCGTGCCGAGGTGAGGGTGTAGGCGAGGGCGGAGCGCAGGTCGCGCAGGGTGACATGGAGACGGCCGCGGAGCTGTGCCATGCGGTGCAGCGCGGCGAGCCGATTGACGATCTGGGGACCGGCCGTGGGGTGCGTGAAGGTCCGCGCGTTGTGCAGGGCGTAGCAGCGGGGTGCGAGGGTGCAGGAGGCGCAGGCCGTCCAGTGCCGTTCGTCGGTCATCGCCTCGACCATGCGCCGCATGATCGAACCGGTGCCGTACGGATCGGCGAAGACGTCCCGGGCGTTGAGGTTGATCACCACCACACTGTGGGCTTCCTGTCCCGTGGCCAGCCCTTCCCGCACGGTGTGGGCGAGCAAGGGATACCGGTCCTCGTGGTGGGTCACGAAGTCGGTCAGCCGCCCCTCGTTGACCGCGAGCAGCCGGGTCTCCCCTTCGGGCCAGGCGTCGGCCGTATCGCCTCGGTAAGGGGCGAGGAACCCGTCCAGCACGGCGTCGTTGTCCGTGTCGCCCTCGTCCTGGCTGCCGTCGTGGTTGGTGCGGAAGAGCCGTCCCCGGTAGGTGAATTCGGAGCCGTTGGGGCGGTCCTGGCCGGCATCGGCGCCTTTTTTGGCCGCGGTTTCCGCGAGGTTCTGCAGGAACGCCGTCTTGCCGTCGCCCGCATTGCCGGTGATGATCACCAACCGGTGGTCTCCCCGAAGAACAGCCTTGGTCAGCTCGGTGTCCAGGGCGGTCTCGACATAGAGCGGGAATCCCGCGGGGTCGAGCCCGCGTGTGCCTGAGTTGGTCCGGGAGTTCTGGCTGTAGAGCGTCTGTAGACGGGCGACGAAGGGGTTGTCCCCCACCCCTTCGGGCGCAAGTGCCGACCCGCTGTCCGAAGCACCGGCAGCCGTCGTGTCCTCGTTGTCCGTCAAGCGAGGTGTCAGACGTACGTCACCGGCTGCGCGCAGCGCGGCGAGGAAGGCCTCAGTGTCGGCGAACCGTTCGGCACGGCGCGGGGAGATGGCGCGGCGGAGCACTGCCGCGAAGGCAGGGCTCAGGTCGGCGAAGCCCGCGATGTCACGGGGGTCGGGGGCCTCCTCGTCCTTGGGCGGGCTCTCCCGTCCGCGCCACGGGTAGGCGCCTGTGAGCGCCATGTAGGCGGAGACACCAAGTGCGTACAGATCGAGATCGGTGAGGTCCTCCACCGTGGGCCGTCGCCGCCCCATGGCACCGGGCGCAATGAACTTGGGCGAGCCGAGCGTCGGGGTGAGCGTGGACCCGGCGGAGACCGCGGCGTTGAAGTCCAGCAGCTTGGTGCCGTCAGGAGTCCAGAGCAGATTGCTGGGCTTGATGTCGCAGTGGTAGACGCCGTTCGCATGCAGATGGGCGAGGCCCGCGAGGCAGTCTTCCAGGAGTCTCCGTACGTCGGCGGGACCGAGCGGCCGTTCCCTGCCGCCGCTCCTGCGGCCGTCCCCGCCGATGACCGTCTGCAGGTCCTGCCCCTCCGCGAACTCCATGCGCAGATACTGGAATCCGCCCTTCGGCAGCCACTCGGCGTCGATGAGCGGCACCAGGTTGGGATGCGGGGGCAGCTGCCGCAGGATGCGGTACTCCCCTCTCAGCCGCTCCTCGACGGAGACGCCGCCGCCCGTCATGATCTTCAGCACCTCGTCCGTGTCGTCGAGGGTGTTGAAGACGCGGTAGACGACACCGAACTGACCCTGGCCGAGCTTGGCCCGCACCCGGAACTTCTCGGTAAGCCGGAACCCTGCTGGCAGGTGGGCATAGTTATGCGGATTGTCCCAGTCGAAGGAGTCGTCGTCCTCCCGCTCCTCGGCGCCGCCCCGGCCGGCGCCCTGGCCTGCCCGGCGCCGGTCGACCAGTTCGATCGCCTCCCGGGCCTCCGGGCGCCGCCGCGGGTCGGCATCCAACAGCCGTCTGATGAGGTACCTGACCTCGCGTTCAAGGCCCGGTACCTCGTCAAGTCCGTCGCCCTCCCCCACCGACGGCGGTTCCCCCGCGTACAGCTCGTGGAAGAGCGCACCGGCCGCGTACATGTCCGAAGCGGGCGAGAACCCGTCCGGATTGTCCCTGACCTCGGGTGCGAGATAGGCGGCATCGTGCCGTTCGAGCGCCGTCTGCCGCACGGTGAGCTGCGCGCCGCGCGGCTCACCCGGGTAGGCGAAGTCGAACCCGGTCAGCATGGCTTCCCCGTCGCGGTCGACCAGCACCGTGTCGGGCGTCAGGCCTCGGTGCACGACCCGCTTGGCGTGCGCGTGCGCGAGCCCGGCGAGAACCCCGGACATCACCCGTCGCCTGGCGTCCGCCCCGAGCGCCGCAGGCCCGTCCGTGAGCCTCACTCGCAGTGCGTCGGCGTGTACGTCCTCCAGCACGACGGCGTATCCGGTCTCGTCGTGCACCGGGAAGTCGTCCACGCACGCGACGATGTACTGGCTCGCCTTGAGCCGGCTGTGCGCCTGGATCGGCGTGCTGATCCGCGTGTACGCCGCGGCCAGATCGGCCTCCGGCAGCAGCGGATCGACGGCGTGCACCTGCAGCAGGTAGGTCCCGGACGTCGGCTGGCCGCGCTTGCGGACCCGGTACACCGACACATTCTCGTACGGGTCGTACGGGTCTTCGGACGTCACCGAGGGGTCGGCCTCCGCCAGGGTCTCTACGACCTCGTACCTCCCGAACTGGCGCGAGCCGGACGCGGGACGGGCCTCGGCCCGCAGTGCCCGCACGATGTCGTCGTGCACGCCGGCGATGGGCGGGCCCGAGTGGGCGGCAGTCGGCCGGTGCTGCGTGAGGTAAGGCACGAGATCCCGCAGCCGGACCGTGCACGGCTCGTCCAGGCCACCGGGGTCGCGCAGCACCGCGTCCTCGAACGGCAGGATGACCAGCGGCTCGCACCACACCGAAACCCCCGCTCCGGAACGGGACCGCCGTCTGAGGAGCTGGCCGAGGATCTTCGCGTGGTCCCGGCACTTACGGACCGGGCTGGGATACGGCTGCCGCCGGTGCGGATACCAGCGCGCCCCTCGCACCTCGATCCGGCCGTGCGCCCCCTTGGTGTCGGCGAGATAGCACGCGTGCTCCGTGAGGATGGCCAGGTCCACCTCGAAGACCTGCCGCCCGTGCCCGTACGACAGCTCGAAGTTGGACACGACGGTCCACTCGGCCGGAGCGTGGTCCCGCAGGTGCCGCAGCACCATCCGCTCGGCGTCATTGACCGGCTCCCCCACCTGAATGATCCGCGCCACCGGCCGCAACCCCCCGTGCACATCTGCCGATTCCGAGTCACCAGCCACTCTATTACCGACCACTGACAATGCGTCCGGCATAAATACGGCGGCCCCCGTCGGCGCCCGGCGGGTCAGAGCAACTCCTGGCGGCTGCGCGCGTTGGCGACAGCGACCCGGGCCCGCAGAAGCCCTTGCGGCAGGTCACCCTCAGGAGCGTCGGCGGCGACCGGCTCGACCTCGCCGGGCCGCGCGGTCCACTCCATCCCTCCGCCGGGAGGGCGCAGCCACACGTAGCCGTCGAGGTGGTCCATGACTACTCCACGGCGCTCCCGCCTTGTGTCGTAGGCGAGTTGACCGACGGGGAGGTTATGCGGCTCGCGCGCGGCGCGGGCGGCATCCGTGTGGGCCTGCGCCGCGGCGGCGACGGTTTCGGGGTCGTGGAGGGCGGGGGTGCGGGTGGTCTCACGAGTGGACCGGTCAGCCTTACGTCGAGTCAACTGCGCCTCCTGTGACGGGGGTTGCGGCCTCACAACCCCGGACTTTCACTGTTCGCACCCACATCGTCACCGTGCGCCACTGCCATGGACAGAGTGATGCCATCCCCTCCCGGGATGAGGAACAGCACGTCAACACGTCAGGGGGCGCACGTGATCTCAGGAACCCGCGAACTCGACCCGGCTCACTCGGCGCGAGACCTCTACGGCACGGAACTCCGCCGCCAGCGGCAGCGCGCGGACATCTCGCTCGACCGCCTGTCCGACATCGTCAACTACAGCAAGACCCAACTGCACGGCGTCGAAACCGCCGAACGCCTCCCCCTGCCTCCCCTGTCCGTCAAGCTCGACGCCGCGTTCGGCACGGGCTCTCTCTTCGAGGGCCTGTGGGGCATCGTCCAGCGAGAGCAGTTCCCCGACCGCTACCGCCGGTTCATGGAACTCGCCGCCCAGGCCATCGACATCCACGAGTACGGCGGCCACCTGGTGCCCGGGCTCCTGCAGACGGAGGCGTATGCGCGGGCGCTGCTTCTGGTGGGGGATCCGGAGGCCTCGGAGGAGGAGATCGAGCGGAAGGTGGGGCTTCGACTGGAGAGGCAGGGGCGGTTGAAGGAAGCGGATGGGCCTTACTTGTGGGTGGTGTTGGAGGAGGCGGTGTTACGGCGGCACATTGGCGGCCCTGCAACCATGCGTGAGCAGCTCGCCGCCCTCTTGACGGCGGCCGAGTCGCCTCGCATCGGGATCCAGGTACTCCCGTTCACGTATGGGGAACACACACTCATCGCTGGCCCACTCACACTCCTGCACCTTCCGGACCACAGGACGTTTGCCTACTTCGAGAGCCGCTACGGGGGCCATCTCGTTGAGGAATCGACCGAAGTGAAGCAACACCAGCGGGCACGATCTACTGAGGGCCTGCGCCCTTTCGCCGCAGGATTCCGCAGCGATGATCGAAGCGGCAATGGAGGACTTCACCTCATGCGAGCAACGAACGGACTGGGCACCGCGCAGTGGCGCAAGTCCAGCTACAGCAACCCTGACGGGGGCAACTGCGTCGAGGTCGCCGACGGGTTCCCAGGAGCTGTTCCCGTACGGGACAGCAAGGACACCACTGGCCCTGTCCTGACGGTCCAGGACAGGGCCTGGCGACTGTTCGTCGACGGCCTCAAGAACAGTTCGCGCCAGGGCTGATGTGCGGAACGGGCCGTGGAGGTGTTCCACGGCCCCTTCCGGAACAAGTGATCTGCCAGTTCAGCCGGTGGCAACACCAGAGTGCAGCACCACGGCCGCCTCCAGCTTGGCCAGCGCCTGGTCTTCCTTACGGTCGGCTTCGTCACGCTGGCGGTATGCCTTGCGGACGGTTTCAGCGATGCGGTTGCGGTCAGCCTCTGTGAGGACCGGCACGGGAATGTACTTGCGCAGGTCTTCGTGGATGTCCTGTTGCTTGCCGCCGACTGACATGGATCTGAGCACACGGAACAACGGCTCCGACCGGAGCAACGCGAACAGATAGGCCCCTGCAAAGCGCGAGTCTCCGGGCACTACACGCAGAAAGTGCTGACTATAGGCGTGGTTGAGCCAGGCACCCGTAACAAGGAAGGGGCGGCAGAACACCTCGTTCTCACCCAGGGTCCCTTGTGCGGCGACCATCACCGTCTCATCCGTCGCAAAGATTCCCGACGGCGCCTGTTCTGAGCTGATCCAACGCCCCTCTGGCCGTAGCCAGAACGCCTGCCGCTGGCCAATCAACCGCACGGCACCGTGGCCCTGCTCGGCGTCGATGCGCTTAAAGCGCACCCCGGACCCGAGCATGCCCCCCTCGCAGACATCCCCCAACGTCACATGCTCAACCCCCCGCAGCCGCCGCAGTATCTCCTGCGCCCGCGGCTGGAAGTTCAGCGCCCGCAACGTCGTAGCGTTCAGCCCGGACTGTGCGAACCCCAAGTCCCGCCCCTGCTCATGCCACTTGAGGTCGAGCAGATCCTCAAGTTCGGCCACCCGGAACAGATCCCGCGTCGCCGCGGTGATCCCCTTCTGGAACGCGGCACGCAACTCGGCCGCCTCCTCCACGAGTTCGTGGATCTCTTTCTCCACCGCCTCCCCGAAGCGCGGCACGCGGATCTTCCCGACGTGGTCGGGCGCGATGTGCTTGACGGCCGACCCGTACACCCCGCCCCTGATGAGCACTTCACCGAACCGACTCATCAGAAAGGCGTACAGGTACCCGGGCTCGATCTTGCCGCGATCGGGCACAACCTTGATGACGTCTTCCGATCCCCAGAAGCCGCCCATGTCCGGACGTACGTATGCGCGCCTCCCGGCATTGAACCCCGACCGCGAAATCAGCGTCATGCCGGGCTCAAGTTCCAAGTAATGCAGGCTGGACGACTCTGCGTCGGCCTTACTCAGCCTCGGCAGCGTTGTGAAGTCGGCGAGCTGCATGTCCTTGCTGCCGACGAACGGCACACTGTGCTCAGGGTCAGTGAGGTACACCCGTCGGAACAGCGGCCCGCTGAAGATGCCCCCACCATGCCCCGCCGTGACCTCCTCCAACGGCACCGTCTCCACCCGCAGCCGCTCCAGCAGCCGCTGCGTCGCAAACACACCCGACAGATAGGGCTTCGCAACCAGCTTCAACCCCTGCTTGTCGAGCCACCCGCGCCTGGCCGGGTTGCCCGGCTCGGCGAGCTTCACGCCTTCCCCCCCTTCTTCCAGGGGAGATCGTCGGCGTACTTCTCGACGAACGCACGGTACTCGGTGACGACGCTCGGCCGGTCGTGGTACGGGGGCCGTTCCCGCAGGGACATCAGGTCGTCGTCGCGGATCAGGACGCGCCGCTTGATCCGCCGCGGGATCGCGACACCGCGGACGACGATCTCGTCCGTCTCATCGTGCTCGCGCACCACGAAGTCACCCCGTGCGTCCCGCACGTACAGCGGGGCACCGCGCCGGTCGTGGCCGACCTTCTCGGCGACGGCCATGAACATCGGATAGTCGGCGGCGTCGTGCAGTTGCTCCTCGTCCTTCTCCCGCTCGGTCTTCTTCTGCAGGAAGAGGAGGGTGGTGAGGATGTTGACGCCCGCACCCACGACGAAGATCTCCACGGGCAGTTCGATGCTGGCCATCACCCAGCACTCGTCGAGGATGTACTGGCGTACCGCCTCGTCGTCGGGGCCCGGGTTGGACAGGATGCCGTTGGGCAGGACGATGCCGATGCGGCCGCCCGGCTTCACCCACTCGACGGCCTTCTGCACGAACAGCCGCTCCGGTGCGACGGACACAGCCTCCTTGCCCTGCTTGAGGGTGCCGTCCTCCTTGCGGCTCCAGCCGTAGGCGATGCTCCGCTTCTCCCTGTCGTACTCGTCCTTGCGGAACAGGTCCAGAACCGGGCCGGTCACGGGGATGTCCGTGCCGAAGGGCGGGTTGGTGAGCAGGACGTCGACTTGGCCGGGGTAGATGCGTTCGCGGTGCGCGTGGGCGAACTTCACACCGGGCAGTTTGCCCATCCGCGGGAATCCGAGGGAGTCCATCTGGAAGGTGTTGCCCGCGATGTCGGTGAGCATCATGACGCCGAACGCGGCGGCCCGGGTCAGGAAGGGGTCGAAGTCGGCGCCGAAGATCCGGTCCTGGGCATACTCGCCCAGGTCCTTCCGGCGAGCGGTCTCCAGCCTGGCGCGCTCCTGCACGGACAGCGACTGCTCGTCCTCGGGCATCCAGTTGCTGTGCAGCACATGGAGCAGGCTTTCACGCAGGAAGCCGCCGGTGCCGCAGCACGGGTCGAAGACGGTCTCACCCTCCTGCGGGTCGAGGATCTCGACCATGAGCCGTACCGCACCGGGCGGCGTGAAGTACTGGCCGCGGTCGCCGCGCAGATTGTCACCGACGAGTTCCTGGTAGGCGGTGCCGAGCGCGTCCAGGGAGGTGTCGTGGATGCTGTAGGTGGCCAACTGGCGTGTAATGAAGGTGAGGGCTCCGTCGGTCAAGGTGAGCCGGTCGTACTCGTTGAACAACTCCTGTTCGGCGTAGAAGCCCTTGACCTCCTCGAAGAGCTCCCTTATCCGGTCGGCGACCTCGGGGCTGCCTTCCTCGCTCTCCAAGGCGGCGGCGAGGTCGTTGCTGTCGACGAAGAAGCGGGGCGGCTTCCCCTCCCGCACCAGACGCTCGTCGTAGAGCTTGGCGAACAGGACGTACAGGAACTGCCAGAAGGCGGCGTCCTTGGGCAGGCCCTCGTTGCCATGGATGTAGTTGTGGCAGCGCCGGAAGGCGAACCGCAGCATCGTCTCGTCGGCCCGCCGCATGGTGCCGAGAGAGGAGGCGTTCCCCTGGGCGTCGAAGGCGGTCGCGTCGCCGCGCGGCCAGTTCAACAATGGTCGGTAATCGTCCTGGAAGAGCGAGGACTCCGTGTCGCGAAGGATGAAGTACAGGTCCTTGTCGTCCGTCCACAGACCGTACTTGCACTCGGAACCGGTCGCCTTCATCAGCTCGGCGACCTCGTCGATCTGCTCCTTGGCGTGCGCGTAGGTGCGGATCTTGGAGACGGTGCGACTGTCCTTGGGGCGGGGCTTGGTGACGACGATCCGGCGGAGGTACTGCAACTCGTGCGGCTGCTCGTGCTCGAAGATCGCGATACTCGCGCGGCGCCGGGACTTGCGGCCGGTCTCCTCGTTCACCACGGGAATCGGGAAGTCGGCCTGCATGTCACGCGGATCGATGCCGTACTGGTGGACGAGGGCGCGGGCGATCCGCTGCCGCACCTTCTCGGTCTCGGTGAGCTTCACCACCTTGTCGCCGGTGATGTAGTCGAAGACCTCGTCGTCCTGCAGCTTGCGCGGCTCCTTGGGCTTGTCGGCTTCACCGGACTTTCCGGACGCCAGCGGCTTCCGCTTGCCCCCCTCTGGAATGTCAAAGCCCAGCTGTTCCTCAGCCATAGCGATCGCGCCCACCTTGTCCCGTATTACCTCGATACGCGCCACATGGTGACATCCGGCGCACCGCCCAAGACTAGGGCAGCGCGGAACCGGTTCCTCTCCGTTCCGCGCCACCGCGCTCTACGGTCACCCACGACGGCACGGCACCGCGCTGTCACTCTTCGGCGCCCTCTACTGCAGCGGCACCACCCTGTGCTATCTGAAGCAGAGAACGCCCGTCCGGGTCGGCCCAATACTTCGTCCCCTGCACCTGCTGGTCGTTGCCCATGGCCTCACGGCGGATACGGCGCGCCAGGCTGGACGGGGAGTACGCCTGACCGTCCACCTCCCACACCAGCGGCTGACTCTTGCTGCTGCGCCACATAGCACGCCCGCGCCGCGGGTCCTCCTGGATCCAGCGGGGCAGATTCTTGCGGTCCGCCTCGGTGTCCGGCACCAACTCGAACCTCGTGCCCTCCGCAACGAGGCCCCGCTCGAAGATCGTGGTGACCGCGCGCGTGCTACGCCCACCGGCCGCCGGCTGCCGCACTGTGCTGGCAGCCTCGGCGGTGAGAGCCAGCTCGGCCTGCGCTGCGGCCCCAGTCTCGACGCCGTCCTCGGGCTCACGCGTCGCCTCGGGCTCAGCTTCCCCCTCGGGCTCAGTCAGGTGCGCCGTCATCAAGAGCCAGGAGAGCCTGTCCGCGACCTCTTTGGCACGCTCCGGCAAAGTGACGGCCTTAACAACCTGGCTCGTGCGCCCGTATGCGCCATCGATGACATCGACCATGTGCGGCACGACCTGCCGCACCCTCTCCGGAACCCCGGCCAGTTGCTCCTGCCACGCCTGCCCGTCCTCGGCGTCCAGGTCGCCGGTCTCCATGGTGTGGAAGAGCACGTGGGCGAGGAGAAGGTCGGCATGCTCAGCCACCTGCGACACGCGGCGGCTCGACACACCGTCGAGCTCACCGAGTTCACCAAGCGCGTCGCGTACCGCCCGGAGCAGGCCGACGCACCGCCACACGCGGAAGGCCGTGGGCAACGGGCCGAAGACCGCCTGGTAGTTCTTCTTCTCCCACAGCCACGCCGGGTCCTGTCTGGCCTCAGCCGCGCAGACCGGGTCCGGGTACACGGCGGCGAGGGCGAACGCGGCCTCTTCCATCGTGCAGCCCCGATCCCGCTCAGGCTTGCCCTCGCCCCGCTTGGCGGAGTACGTGAGGCCCAGCGACAGTTGGAAGTCCTCCCGCAGGTCGACCTGTTCCTGCTCCAGCGCCCTGAAGTCCCGGGCCTCGATGGGGTTCTGCGTGTTGGCCGCGATCGTGATCGCATCCCCGAAATTTTCGGGGCAATCCTCAAGCGAGATGATCCGGACGTGCACTCGAGCCTGGGCGACCCGGTCGGGGTGAGACTGCATTACCGCGCAGATCGCGTCCCCGGTTTGGGCGCCATTGATGACGCTCGCCCCCTCCAAACACAGCCCCACGGGCGCCCATTTGTCAGGCGGGTCCACCCCGTTGCCCCCGAGGCTGTCGCAGACCAGAGTGATGCCGCCGTTCCAGTACAGGAAGTGTTCCGGGTGCTGGATCAGGGTGTTTCGGATCACCGAGTTCACCTCGGTATCCTCAAGGGCGTTGCGAACGTTGCGGTCGGTGAGGAATGCGCCGTTCTCACCGGCGTACCACGCGGCCACCGTCGAGGCGGGGACGGTGCCGTAGTAGAGGGTGAAAGGCTTCGTCTGCCTGCCCGGGCTGTCCAGGTCGAAGACCAGGGTCACCTTCCGCCGGGCCTCGTCCAGAGCGAAGTGGTACATGTCGAGCAGGTTGACGACCTTGACCTCGACTAGGCTGGGGTCGCGCGGATGCAGGGCCCGTATCTGGTTCTCCAGCCGATTCCGGGCGTTGACGTGGAGCTCCTTCCCGACATCACCGTTGACGAGCGCGAGGACAAGAGTCACGCGAGGGCGTGGCGCTTTCAGAGCGCGGGTCAGCTCGTCGACATGCGGGGCCATCTTCGGCCCGAGTTGCTCGAAGTTGCGGTTGAAGAGATAACGCAACCCGTCCACGACGGCGGCGATGTCGTGGTTGCCGAACCCCGCGGTCCCCTTGTCGTTCCATTTGGCCTGAACGACAAAGATCTCCCGGCCACTGACGGCGACGGCATCGAAGCCTTCGTCGCCGGTACCGTCAGTGATCGCCCGCGCCGCATCCCCAGCACTCATGTCGGCCTCGTACTGCAAGGAGAGGGCCGCGACAGCTCGGCTCAGGAACATCCGCTCCTCGTTGGGATGATCCGCCACGTCCTCCGCGATGTTCAGCGGGCGGTACCGCTCGGTCAGCTTCTTGGCCAGCCTCCGAGCCTGAACCGGGTAGGGCACGGATCCCTCTCTTTCACCACTGACGCTCGCCGCATGCCGTACGGATGCCGAGCGAGGCTACCTCGTGGATCCCGACCCTGTTCCGTTCGTTCTCGCGGAACAGGGTCGACGCCCCGACCCCAGCCATCAAATTGACCACAAGATGCACCTTATGAAACCATGTGCGCATGGTTGAGATTGCCATCAGCACCGCCCGTTCCCAGCTCGGCGACCTCGTGCGCCGCGCCGCCCACGGGCGCGAGACCATCGCCCTCACCGACCACGGGCACATCGCGGCCCTCCTCGTATCTCCCCAGGTCATAGAGGAATTCGAAGACGCCCTGGCGCTCGCCGAGTACGAACTGAGGAAAGCACGCGGAGCTATTGAGCCGGGCATTCCGCACGAAGAGGTCGGCCGCATGCTGGGGCTGCGGTAAGTGACCTACGAGATCATCTGGGAACCGCGCGCCACGAACGCGGCCGTGCGATTCCTCAAGGACGACCCGGCCGGACTGTCCGCGGTCTACGAGGCCGTGGACACACTGGCGACCCAGCCCCGCCCATCCGGCTCCATCCCTTACGGATCACAACACGTGCGTCGCCTGCATGTCGGCGACTACCGAGTCCTCTACGTCATCGAGGAAGACGTGATCCGCATCCTCGTCACCCATCTCGGTCGGATCGCATGAGCCTTTCCGCAGCGCCACGAAGAGCCGCTTGAGACCGAAAAGCCGCACTTCCCCTCCGTCCCGGGGAAGCGCGGCTCTCTCTTGTCGCGACGCCAGCCGCGCTTGTCGCGATGTCAGCCGTGCAGCAGTCCCGCCGCCTGCCCGATCACCGGGATGCTGCCCACCGACGGCGCCTGCGCCAGCGGCCCCGTCAGGGCCTGCGAGGACAGCGGCTTGAAGTCGGCCAGCTGCGTGGCGACGCCGTTGTCGAGGGGGTCGACCCCGGTGCCCGCCAGCGGGTTGGGCTTGAGCCCCGCGACCGGCCCTGTGACGTACCCGACCGTGCCGGTCAGGGCGCCCAGACCCGCCTGCGGGTCGATGTTGCCGAGCGAGGTGGGACGGGTGCGCACGACGTCCACGACGGGGTCCGCGTCCGCGACGGCCGGGGCGGCGACGGCCGCACCGGCAGCAACGACCACGCCGGCCGCGGTGGCGATCCGCGCGGTCCTGCGAGCCCTGGTGGTCAGTTGGTCTGCGTGTCGCGCCATCACATTTCCCATTCGGAGAGCAACTTGATTGACACGCAGAGTAGTTGACTCGGCTCCCCTTCCGGGCGGTCCTGGCGGCTGATTCGCCTGTGCGGCCCAACAGGCATATCAGCGCCAGTCCACCGTGCACGTCGACGGCGGGGGGCAGGGATAATGTCCTGGACGTTGCCGGCAGGCGGCGAGGCCCGGTCGAGTCACAGAAGGTACAGAGAATTGGGTTCCCATCCCCCGATACCCACCCGCGTGGTGCTGCTCTGCGGCCCCTCCGGCTCTGGGAAGTCCCTTCTCGCGGCCGACTCCGGCCTCCCCGTGCTCCGCCTCGACGACTTCTACAAGGAGGGCACGGATCCGACGCTGCCCCAGGTCGAGGGCAGCGCGGACATCGACTGGGACCATCCGCTGTCCTGGGACGCGGACACCGCGGTCACCGCGATCGAGGAGCTGTGCCGCACGGGCCGTACGACCATCCCCGTGTACGACATCGCGCTGAGCGCCCGTACGGGCACGGAGGCGCTGCACATCGAGCGGACTCCGCTGTTCATCGCGGAGGGCATCTTCGCCGCCGAGATCGTCGGGCGCTGCCGGGAACTGGGCGTGCTGGCCGACGCGCTGTGCCTGTCGCGCGGCCCGGTGACGACGTTCCGCCGCCGCTTCCTGCGGGATCTCAAGGAGGGCCGCAAGTCGGTCGCCTTCCTGCTGCGCCGCGGCTGGCGCCTGATGCGCGCCGAGCGCTCCATCGTGGCCCGCCAGACCGCCCTTGGCGCGCATCCCTGCGACAAGGCCGAGGCCCTCGGCCGCCTGACCGCGGCGGCGGCCGGCCGCTGCTCGACCCCGCGCCCGGCGGCGGCCTAGCGACCCGGACGTACGCACACAGCGAAAAGAGGCCCAGGCGGACCCCCCAGTCCGCCTGGACCTTTCTCGTTTCCCCCGTGCTCCCCCCAGGGTCCCCCGACCCTGTGGGGTCCCCCGACCCCGAGGGTCCCCCGACCCGTCGGTTCCCCCCGGAACCGCTCCCCCGTGTTACCTGTTTCCCTTTACTTCCCCCCAGACCTTCAGGCGACAAGCTCCCCGAAGGACTCCTCCTCGTCACGTCCGAAGCTGAGAACCTCGTCCTCACGCATCCGGCGGAGCGACCGCCAGATGCTCGACTTCACCGTGCCGACACTGATGTCGAGGATCTCCGCGATCTCCGGGTCCGTGCGGCCCTCGTAGTAACGAAGGACCAGCATGGTGCGCTGGAGTTCGGGCAGCCGGGCCAGCGCCTGCCACAGCACGGCGCGCAGCTCGGTGCCGCGCATCGCGTCCGTGTCACCGGCGGTCTCCGGCAGTTCCTCGGTCGGGTACTCGTTCAGCTTGCGGCGGCGCCACGCGCTGATGTGCAGATTGGTCATCGTGCGGCGGAGGTAGCCCCCGACCGCGGCCTTGTCGCTGATCCGGTCCCAGGCCTTGTACGTCGAGAACAGCGCGCTCTGCAGCAGGTCCTCGGCCTCGAAGCGGTCACCGGTCAGGTGGTAGGCGGTTGCGTACAGGGAGGCCCGGCGCTCCTGGACGTAGGCGGTGAACTCCGCCTCCGACACCGAGCGCCGCTCCCCCGTGCCCTCCCCGTACGCGGCTCCCCCGTGAGCCTGTCCCCCCGCGTCAACCACCGTCATGTACCCGGTGTGCTGACGCCCGGTGCCGCGAGCGCACCCCCGCCCGCTCACGGCACCGGACTTCTCCGTGTTCCGGGAGACTGTGACGTCGTGCAGACGCGTGACAACTGCGCTAGTGCTGGTGCTGTGCAGCGTGTTCATCTCGCGCCCCCCGTCGTGGAGTCCCGGTTCTTCGGTTCGTTCCGCCGTGCTGTCTTGCTTGTGTCGAGAAGCTTGCCCGGGCCACTTCATGACGGTGTCCGCCGACTGTCACAGACCTGTCACAGGGCCCACCCGCAGGCGCGTCACGGCAGGGTCACAGCGCGATCACAGAGAAGAGCGGTACGACTACACGAATGACCACTTGGGGGCTCGCGCGGGGCCTCCTCGTGTGCCGGAGATGAGTGGGAGCGCTCCAACGGTCGATACACCACCGTTCGATGGGCCAGAATGACGTCCGTGCCCACCCTGTTGCTGATCGAAGACGACGACGCCATTCGTACGGCCCTGGAGCTGTCGCTGACGCGCCAGGGGCACCGTGTGGCCACAGCTGCCACCGGCGAGGACGGTCTGAAGCTGCTGCGTGAGCAGCGGCCCGACCTGATCGTGCTGGATGTGATGCTGCCCGGCATCGACGGATTCGAGGTGTGCCGGCGAATCCGGCGCACCGACCAGCTGCCGATCATCCTGCTGACCGCGCGCAGCGACGACATCGACGTGGTGGTGGGCCTGGAGTCCGGCGCCGACGACTATGTGGTCAAACCCGTGCAGGGGCGGGTGCTCGACGCCCGGATCCGGGCCGTGCTGCGGCGCGGTGAGCGCGAGGCGAACGACTCGGCGTCCTTCGGCTCCCTCGTCATCGACCGCGCCGCCATGACGGTCACCAAGAACGGCGAGGATCTGCAACTGACGCCCACCGAGCTGCGCTTGCTCCTGGAGCTGAGCCGCAGGCCCGGACAGGCGCTGTCCCGCCAGCAGTTGCTGCGCCTGGTCTGGGAGCACGACTACCTCGGCGACTCGCGTCTGGTGGACGCCTGTGTGCAGCGGCTGCGCGCGAAGGTGGAGGACGTACCCTCCTCCCCCACTCTCATCCGCACGGTGCGCGGAGTCGGCTACCGGCTGGACAATCCTCAGTGACCAAACCGCACGACAAGCTCCGCGGCTGGGCGGCGGCGCGCAAGGCGATACTGTCCGGCCTGCGCTTCACCAGTCTGCGGCTGCGCCTGGTGGTGGTGTTCGGGCTCGTCGCGCTCACGGCCGCCGTGTCGGCGTCGGGCATCGCGTACTGGCTCAACCGCGAGGCCGTCCTGACGCGTACGCAGGACGCGGTGCTGCGCGACTTCCAGCAGGAGATGAACAACCGCGCGAGCATGCTGCCGGTGCACCCCGCTCAGGACGAACTCCAGCGCACGGCAGGGCAGATGTCGGCGAGCAGCCAGCGCTTCAGCGTGCTCCTGGTCGCCGAGGCCACGGACGGCAAGCAGATCACCGGCAATTCCGCGCTCGACACCTTCACGCTGGAGGACGTACCCAAGTCCCTCCAGACGGCGGTGAACAAGAAGCAGCCGCTGACCTCGAACAACAAGTCCGCGTACCACCTGTACTGGCAGCGCGTCACCGACGACGACAAGCCGTACCTCGTGGGCGGTGCGAAGGTGATCGGCGGCAGCACGACCGGCTACATGCTCAAGTCCCTGGAACCCGAGGCGAAGGATCTCAACTCCCTTGCCTGGTCCCTGGGTATCGCGACCGGTCTGGCCCTGATCGGGTCCGCGCTGCTGGCCCAGGCCGCCGCGACCACGGTCCTCAAGCCGGTCCACCGCCTCGGCATCGCGGCCCGCCGCCTCGGCGAGGGCAAGCTCGACACCCGCCTGCGGGTGTCCGGCACGGACGAACTCGCCGACCTCTCCCGCACGTTCAACCACACGGCCGAGGCCCTGGAGAAACGCGTCGCGGACATGAGCTCCCGCGACGAGGCCTCCCGCCGCTTCGTGGCGGACATGTCCCATGAACTCCGTACGCCTCTCACCGCGATCACCGCCGTGACGGAGATCCTGGAAGAGGAGCTGGACGCGGAGACCGGCAGCGTCGACCCGATGATCGAACCGGCCGTACGGCTCGTCGTCAGCGAGACCCGCCGGCTGAACGACCTGGTCGAGAACCTCATGGAGGTCACCCGCTTCGACGCGGGTACCGCCCGCCTCGTCCTGGACGACGTGGACATCGCCGACCAGATCACCGCGTGCATCGACGCGCGCGCCTGGCTGGACGCGGTGGACCTGGATGCCGAGCGCGGCGTCATGGTGCGCCTCGACCCGCGCCGCCTGGACGTGATCCTGGCGAACCTGATCGGCAACGCGCTCAAGCACGGCGGCTCGCCGGTACGGGTCTCGGTGCGCAAGGAGGCCGACGCCCTGCTGATCGAGGTCCAGGACCACGGTCCGGGCATCCCCGAGGACGTACTGCCGCACGTGTTCGACCGCTTCTACAAGGCGAGCGCGTCCCGCCCCCGCTCCGAGGGCAGCGGCCTCGGCCTGTCCATCGCGCTGGAGAACGCGCACATCCACGGCGGCGAGATCACCGCGGCGAACGCACCCAAGGGCGGCGCCGTCTTCACGCTCCGCCTCCCGCAGGACGCGCCGGTGCTGCTCGCCGACGACCCGCGCGACCGGAACGGCGACGACGAGCACGAGAACGGGAACGGCACGGAGGCGACCGCCGGATGAAGACCGCAAGACGCCGCTCCGTCCGTCCCTGGGTGGCCGTCGGCCTGCTGACCGCGCTGCTCACGGGCTGCGGCATCCGCTCCACCCAGGTGCCCACGGACTTCGGCCCCGCGCCCTCCCTGGTCCCCTGTGCCCTGTCCGGCGACATCTCCACGCAGACCTCCGGGGGCGTCCCGGTCCAGGTCTTCCTGCTCTGCTCCGCGCAGCTCGTCACGGTCGACAGGTCCGTCGCCATCCCGGCCGGCACGGAGGAGGCCGCGCGGCGCGTCCTGGTGGCGCAGGGGCTGCTCGACGAGCTCGCCGAGACGCCGTCCACGGCCGAGCGGCAGGCCGGTTACGCCACGGACGTACGCGGCGGCATGACGGTGAGCGGTCCGCACCCCAAGGACCCCGAGGACGCCCTCCGGCTGTCCACTCCGCCGAGCGGCCTCACGCGCTTCGCCCTCGCCCAGATCGTCTGCACCTTCGCCGACTCCGCCGCGGCCCAGGACGACGGCTCCGTCATCCTCGGCGGCCCGGACACCGGCCCTCTCAACCGCTACGAATGCACGCCCGAGGTCCGCTCAAGCCCGGGCACGGAGTCCCTGGCCGCCACGGCGGTCGACGGCGCCTGAGGGGCTGAAGCGGTCTCGGGGAGAGCCGTCGGTGTGGCGCATGCCTCACCCCTCAGCCCCAACCTCCCCACCAACCCGGAACCGATCGCGCCGCGCCCCGCGTCTTGGGGAACGTGCAGCGTGATGGCTCAGGCGGCGGCAGTGCCGCGATCCGCGTCCGTGTGGCAGGAGGTGTCCTCCTCGTCGCACACCTCGCCCTCGTCGCCTGGATCACCCTGCGCCCCCTGGACGTCCCCTGGGTGAGCGCCGCCAACCTGCGGCCCTTCGCCGGTATCAGGGCGGATCTCGCGCTCGGCCCCCGGGAAGCGGCCCGCCGTATCGGCGAGGGCCTGGCCCTGCTGGCCCCGCTGGGCGTCCTGCTCCCGATGGCGGGCGGCAGGCTCGCCGCCTCCCCGCTCGGCTCTCTCGTCCGTACGATCGCCGCGGGCGCCCTGCTCTCCCTGGGCATCGAGCTCCTGCAGACCGGTGTCCCCGGCCAGGTGGTGGACATCGACTCGCTGCTGCTCAACACCGTCGGCGTGGCCCTGGCCCACCTCGCGGTCGTGCCCGCCGGCCGGGCCGGGTTCCGCCGCCGGGCGGAGAAGCGGCGACGGGCCGCCCTCCGCCGGGAGGACGCGGCTCAGGGTCGGACCCCGACGATTCCCAGGGTCGGGATCGCACCGTAGAGCGACGCTTCGTCCGCTTCGTCTCCGTAGCTTTGAAGTCACAGAGACAGGGTCACCGGGGCGGACGAGCCGCCCGACCCACGGTTCGCGAAGGAGCCCGGAATGAGCGCCATTGCCCGCCCGACCAACGGCCGCATGATCGGCGGAGTGTGCGCAGCGCTGGCACAGCGCTTCGGCACCTCCGCGACCACGATGCGCGTGATCTTCGTCCTCTCGTGCCTGCTCCCGGGCCCGCAGTTCCTGCTGTACATAGCGCTGTGGATCCTGTTCCCCTCGGAGGACAAGGCCCGCACCGCGGCCTGGTGACCACGGCCCGAACGACGAACGCCGGTGGGGCGCACCCTAGTTGGGTGCGCCCCACCGGCGTTCGTCCGTGCAAGTGGCCTCAGCCGATCGGCAGACCGTTCACCGGCAGTCCGTGCGTGGGCAGGCCCTGCACCGGCAGGCCGCCGAGCAGACCGGCGACCGGAGCGGTGGGCCCGTCGGCGAGGACGCGCGCGGCGGCGGGCTGCGCGGCGGCCACGCCCGCGCCCAGCGCGCTCTGCCCCTGGGCGATCGCCTCGCCCGCACCGGGGAGCGCCTTGGCCAGGTTCTCCGCGGGCAGCGTCGAGGTGACGGTGTCCAGCGCCGAGGAGGCGTCCGGCACGGCCGGCGCGGCATTCGCGGCACCCGCGCCCGCGGCGGCGAAGGCGGCACCGAGAGCGGCGACACCGAGGGTCTTGGCAGCAGACTGCTTCATTTTGAATGCGTCCTTGGATCCGTGAGACGGGGATGTGAGCGGTCCAAGACCGTAAACACGTAATGCGACCCTCTGCAAACATCGAAAAGCGGTCGAGTCATGGAGAACAAGTGAAGACCCGACCGCTTTCCGCCACGCCCAATCAGCCCTCATCCTCCACAGAACCGCTGGTGGAAGCGGTCTGCTCGAACAGCCAGGCGGACTTCAGCTCGGCATAACCCGGCTTGATCACGTCATTGATCATGGCCAGTCGTTCATCGAAAGGAATGAATGCTGACTTCATAGCATTGACGGAGAACCATTGCATGTCGTCGAGCGAATAACCGAACGCCTCGACAAGGTGCTCGAATTCCCGGCTCATGCTGGTACCGGACATCAGCCGATTATCCGTATTCACCGTGGCCCGGAAATGCAGCCGCCGGAGCAGCCCGATCGGATGGGCGGCGTAGGAGTCGGCGGCACCGGTCTGGAGGTTGGAGCTGGGGCACAGCTCCAGGGGGATGCGCTTGTCGCGCACATAGGCGGCGAGCCGTCCGAGCTGGACGGAGCCGTCCTCGTGGACCTTGATGTCGTCGATGATCCGCACCCCGTGCCCGAGCCGGTCGGCGCCGCACCACTGCAGGGCCTGCCAGATCGAGGGCAGCCCGAAGGCCTCTCCGGCGTGGATGGTGAAGTGGTTGTTCTCGCGCTTGAGGTACTCGAACGCGTCGAGGTGCCGGGTGGGCGGGAACCCGGCCTCGGCGCCCGCGATGTCGAAGCCGACGACACCGCCGCCCGCCAGGTCCCGGTAGCGGTTGGCGAGTTCGGCGATCTCCAGGGCGCGGGCGGCGTGCCGCATGGCGGTGAGCAGGGCTCCGACGCGGATGCGGTGGCCGTTCTCGCGGGCCCGCCGCTCGCCTTCCCGGAAGCCCTCGTTGACCGCCTCGACGACCTCTTCGAGGCTGAGCCCGGCTTCCAGGTGCTGCTCGGGCGCGTAGCGCACCTCGGCGTACACGACGCCGTCCTCGGCGAGATCCTCAGCGCACTCGGCCGCGACCCGGACGAGCGCGTCGCGGGTCTGCATGACGGCGCAGGTGTGGGCGAAGGTCTCCAGGTACCGCTCGAGGGAACCGGAGTCGGCGGCTTCGCGGAACCAGATGCCGAGCTTGTCGGGGTCGGTCTCGGGGAGACCGGAGTAGCCGGTTTCACGGGCTAGTTCGACGATCGTCCCGGGGCGCAGGCCCCCGTCGAGATGATCGTGCAGCAGGACCTTGGGCGCCCGGCGGATCTGCTCCGAGCTCGGGGTGTTCCGGATCTGGCTCGTCATTTTCGCACTCTAGTCCCTACGCGCGTAGATCTCCTGTCGGGCAGATCCGTCGATACGTAACGGTGACCCTGCGGACGGGTGGCGTACACCGCCGCTTCTGAGACTGTTCTGTCATGGCACACCAAGCGACGCCGGTTCGCAGAGCCCGGCTGGGGAGGGCGCTCGGCTCGGAGCCGACGGCGGTCAGCGGGGTCGTCCTGCTGCTCCCGGGTGGCGAGGAGAGCTCCGCCCGCAGACCGTCCTCGATGCTGGCGGCCGCCTCCGTCCACACCCTGGGGCGCCGACTGAACCGCGCGGGACGCACGGAGGGCCTGGTCACGCATGTCGTGCACTACCGGGTCCGGGGCTGGAACGGCCCCGAGGCGGAGCTGGCGGCCGACGCGTCCTGGGCCGCCGACGAGGTCGTACGCCGTTACGGAGACGTCCCCGTGTGCCTGGCCGGCATCGACATGGGAGGCCGCGCGGCGCTGCACAGTGGCGGCCACAGCGCCGTCAACTCCGTGCTCGCGCTTGCCCCTTGGCTGCCCGAGGAGGACGTGGCGGCACCACCCGAACCGGTGAAGCAGCTGGCCGGGCGGCGCGTGCTGATCGTGCACGGCACGAACGACGAGCGCACCGACCCGGAGCTGTCCTTCCGGCTGGCGGCGCGCGCGAAGAAGGCCAATCGCGACATCTGCCGCTTCGAGGTCCACTCCGACGGTCACGCGCTGCAGCAGCACCGGAGTGAAGTCCTGGCTCTCGCCGAGGACTTCGTCCTGGGCGCGCTGTTCGGGCGCGGCTTCTCGCGCCCGGTCGAGGACGCGTTCGCCGCGCCGCCGCCGCTGGGGCTGCGGATGCCGCTCGCGGCGGGCTTCGGGCAGTCGCTGCGGCGGTAGCCGCCGACTCCCCGCGCACAACCGGCGACGGTCGTCACCTCCCCCGCACACAAAAGGTCACCCCTCCCACAAGACCCCCTTGCGAACCTTTACTGAAAATGATTATCGTCTTTACGTGCCCATGGAGGGCATGTACATGACTCAGGGGGGTCTATTTTGCGTACCCGCAAGCGCCTGCTGACCGTTGCCGGTTTCGCCGCCGCCGCTCTCTCCGCGGCCGGTCTCAACACGTCCGCCTTCGCCGCGACGACGCTGTCGTCCGGGCACGTCGACGTACTCGACTCGGAGTGGGACGGCAGCGCCCTGCACCTGCACGTGCACGACGAGGTGACCGACACCGAGTACGAGCCGGCCGATGTGACCCTGGCCGTCCCGGCGGCGGCGAAGGTCACCAACCCGGGCTACGGCTTCCTCGGCACCGGCGGCCAGGTGTGGCTGCTGCCCGACACGGAGGCCGAGGCCACCGCCGCCGGCGTGCTCTTCGCCGGCGTCTCCACCGAGCACCTCACCGCCGGCACCTTCACCGGCGACACCGTCACCTACACCCTGGTGAGCGCGACCCGGAACGGCGCGAGCACCGAGGACTTCAGCGTCTACAGCGACGCCTCGGGCTCGGTGAACCGCTACTTCGACAGTGGCAGCACCGCCAACCGCTCCGAGTCGTTCACCGTCGCCGCCCACAACCACCCCAACTGGGCCTTCGAGGAGGCGGGCACCTATCAGGTCACCTTCACCGTGAGCGGCACGGTCGGCGGCGGCACGGTCACCTCGGAGCAGGAGACCCTCACCTTCGTCGTGTCGGGCTGATCCGGGCCGATGAGTACAAGACACACCTACGCCGCCGCGGTGATCACCGCGGCGGCGGTGGTCACCGGCGCGGTGGGGCTCGTGGCGGGCGGCACCCCGCCCGCCCGGGCCGCCTCCGCAGCCGTCGTGCTCGACAAGGGAGCGGTCGACCTCACACCCCGGCTGGTCGACGGCGAACTCCAGCTCCAGATCGACGACCGGACGAGCGGCACCGAGGTGGTCCGCGAACCGTCCGAGGTCGTCTGGCACGTCGTACCCGAGGCGAAGTCGTTCGTCGAGGGCCCGCTCCAGGGGCCGTTGGGCAGCCTGATGGACGCCTGGTACCTCAACGGCTGGGAGGCGGACCAGATCTTCGCCCTCGAACCCGGCTGGAACGGCACGGAGGCCGGGGCCGACACCGAGGTGACGCTCGCCGGCTTCGAGGGCCCGGGCGGCTTCGCCCTCTACGACTGGCTGGAGGACGACTCCTACAACGACGTCCCGCCGGACGTGCACCTCGCCTCCGACCCCGCCGCGAACACCTCCTACACGCTGGGCAAGGACGCCGAACACGCCATCCCCACCTGGGCGTTCGGCGCCGAAGGCGTCTACCGGCTCACCCTGCGGGCAAGCGCCGCCCTCGCCGACGGCACCGTCTCCAGCGACACCGAGACCCTCGCGGTCGCGGTCGGGAACACGGACCCCACGGCTGTACTGCCGGGCGACGGATCGACACCCACAGCTGACCCCAGCCCTACAGGGACCAGCACGCCCACCGGCTCCGGCCCTCATGTCATCGACGACGGGCACCTGGATCTCGCCGCCCGGCCCGTCGACGGCGGATTGCAGTTCCAGATCAAGGAGGGCACGGCGTACGACTACGAGTGGTACGAGCCCGACGAGGTCGTGCTGCATGTCGTCCCGGCCGCGAAGAAGAAGATCACCAGCGACACTGCCTTCCTCGGCGCCGAGGGCGACCCCGTCTGGTGGCTGCCACTCGCCCAGGTCTCGGGCATCCTCTGGCCGGGCTGGAGCACCGAGGAGTGGGAACCCTCCGCGCTCGACGGCCAAGTCACCTACCAGGTGGACTCGTTGCAGGGCCCGGGCACCCTGGCGGTCTTCTCGGGCGGATCGCTCAGCGGCTGGGACCTCTGGATCAACAGCGGCGACGGGCTTCCCGACAGCTTCAACCACAGTGTCGACGCGCACTCCCACTCGTACTGGGCCTTCACCCAAGAGGGCGTCTACCGCACGAAGTTCACCGTGAGCGCGACCCTCGCCGACGGGACGGAGGTCAGCGACACGGCGACCATCGCGTGGGTGGTGGGCGACGACGTCGATCCGTCGACGGTGACGCCGGGGGCGGGGAGTGAGGCCACGGCGACGCCGACGGCCAGTGTTTCGGGCTCCGTATCGCCGTCAGGGACCGCGAGTACGAGTGCGAGTCCGAGTGCGGAGCCGTCCGCATCACCGTCGAGCGCCGCGTCCGCAGCGCCGTCCAGTGGCCGTACGCCGGCCACGGCCACCGGCGCTCTCGCCTCCACCGGCTCCGGTGTCCTCGTGCCGCTCGGCGCGTCCGTCGCCGCGCTGATCGTCGGGGGCGGGGCCGTGTGGGCCGTACGGAGAAGGAGGGTTCAGCGGTGAGGGGTCGTGCGGTCACGGCGGCCCTCGTGGGCGTGCTGCTCGCCGGGTGCGCCGCGTCCCAACAAGGCTCGGACACCGCCGAGTTGAGTGTATCGACGACCACCGCGATCATCGCCGACCTGGTGCGCCAGGTCGGCGGTGACCGTGTCGACGTCACCTCGATCGTGCCTGTCCACGGCGACCCGCACTCCTACGAGCCGAGCCCCGGCGACGCGGCGAAGGTCGCACGGGCCGACCTGGTCTTCAGCAACGGGCTACTGCTCGAAGAGCCGGGGATCACCAAGATGGTCCACAGCAACGCCCGCACGGACGCGCCCAAGGTCGAGATCAGCGAGGAGCTGGAGGCGTACGGCGGCACGGTCATCGAGCTGGAGGAGGACCTCGGGCTCGATGTGCTGTGGCTGGGCTGGGCGGTCGAGGGCGACCTCGGCGGCGCCGGTGCCCAAATGCGCATCAGCGCGACGGACTTGGAAGGTCCGGGCGACCTGCACGTCTATCTCACCGACACCCTCGGCAACCCGCAGAGCTACATCGACTCCACCGACGGCTTCGACGAGGACGACTCCTTCGAGCTGCCCGCCGAGGCGCACACCCACGTGAACTGGGCCTTCACGAAGCCGGGTACGTACCGGCTGACCGTCGAGGGCTCGGGCGGCGGCAGCGGCACGCTGACCTTCTCGGTCGGCGGCGCGGCCCCCGAAGGGGGTTCGGTTCTCGACGGCGGGCACGCGGACGTCGCATTCGACGCCGGGCAGCACAAGGTGTCCGTACGCTCCGACGATCCCGGCACCGGGAAGCGGACGTACCACGCGACCGACGACGTCACGCTCAATGTGCCGGACAGGGCGAAGGAACAAGTGCCCGAGGAGGGCGCGTACCGCTTCCTGGGCGCACCCGGCGCCGGCCTGTGGGTGCTGCCGCAGGCCGTCATCGGCAAGCACGTGCACGGCGACCTGGACCCGCACGCGTGGGAGGACGTCGCCAACGCCGAGGCCTATGTGCGGCGCATCGAGGCCGAATTGGTCAAGGCGGACCCGGCCGGGAGGACGGCGTACGAGAAGAACGCCGCCGCCTACCTCAAGACGCTCGGCGCCCTCGACCAGGAGGTCGCGGACACGCTCGCCACGATCCCCGAGGAAAACCGCAAGCTCATCACCACGCACGACGCCTTCGGCTATCTCGCGAAGGCGTACGGCATGGAGGTCGCGGGCTTCGTCGTCCCCGTGCCGAACCAGGAGCCGAGCGCCGCCGAGGTCGAGGAACTCGGCGACACCATCCGGGAGAAGGGCGTCCCGGCGGTCTTCCTCGAACCGAACCTCGCCGCCCGCGCCGACGTGCTGCGCCGGGTCGCCGAGGACGAGGGCGTGCGGGTCTGCACGATCTACGGCGACTCGTTCGACGACAAGGTCCACGACTACGTGGCGATGATGCGGCACAACGCGACGGAGCTCGCGAAGTGCCTTGAGGGAGAGGCACGTTGATGTACGGCAGGGTTTGTACGGCGGTGGCGCTGGCCGCCTCGCTGACGGTGGGCGGGAGTGTGGCCTTCGCGGCGGACGACAGCGCGGACGCCGGGGTTCCCGTGGTGGAGGTGGACGACTCCCATCGGGTCGTCGTGTCAGGGGGCGGCGAGGACTTCGCGGGCTCGCGGGTGTGGGAGGTGACGGCGGACGAGACCGGCTGGGGCCGGGACGGGTGGTCGCTGAGCGGGGCCGAGGGACCGGGAGCGGTGACCTCGGAGGGCCAGGAGCGCGACGCGCGTTGGGTGTTCGCGGCCGCGGGGACGTACGAGCTGGTCTTCCGTACGGGTGAGGCGACCCAAGCTCGGTATCAGGTGTTCGTCGGGGACGCGGCCATCGAGGAGGCGGAGACCGGGGCCGAGCCGGACGCGCCGCCTTCGGTGGCCGTCGGGGCGCCTTCCGCCGAGGCGACCGGGACGCCCGCCGTCTCGATGTTCGCCGCCCAGCAGGTGCCCCAACTCGCCGCCGAGAAAGCCCAGTCCGCCGCCGACGAACTCCGGTCCACCGCCGAGGACGACGTGACCGTGGTCTCCACGAAGGCGACCCTCGACGAGGGGCACATCGACATCGCCGCCCGGGTCGTCGGCGGCAGGATGCAGATCCACGTCAAGGACGGAACCGTGGCCGGAAAGACCACCTGGCGCGAACCCTCGTCCCTCGTACTGCACGTCAAGCCGGTCGCCGAGAAGACGATCCCGGAGAGCGACGACTTCACGTTCCTCGGCGAGGCGGGCGACCCGGTGTGGCTGCTCGACCAGGTGCAGCAGGACGGGCTGCTGTGGCCGGGCTGGTCGACGGAGAACATCCCGGCGGGGACGGCCGAGGGCGAGGTGAGGTTCTCGCTCGACAAGGCCGACGGGCCGGGGGACTTCGCGCTCTACACCTACGACGGACTGGCGGGCGCCGACGTGCTCTTCGACAGCGCGGACGGCGTGCCGGACTCCTTCGACATCGCCCAGAACACCCACGCGCACGGCGGCTGGGCCTTCCGGAAGGAGGGGACCTACCGGCTGACGTTCACCATGTCCGGGCGACTGGCGGACGGGACGAAGGTGAGCGACACGGAGACGCTGGCGTTCGTGGTCGGGGACGGCGCCGATCCGTCGGAGGTGAGTGGCGGGGACGATTCGCCGGACTCCGCCACGGACTCCGGGAGTTCGGAGACGTCCGCGGAAGCGGCCACCGGGAGCACCGACGCCTCCGGTTCCATGGCTCACACCGGCGCGGACGGCACCGTCCTCCTCGGGTCCGTGGCCGCCGGTCTGGCGGTGGCCGGCGCGGGTGCCGTCTGGGCCGTACGACGACGCCGTACGGGTGAGGAGGCGTGAGCGGCGCCCTGCTCAGGGTCGACTCGGCGTCCGTCGTCCTCGGCGGGCGCCCGGCACTGCGGGGCGCGTCACTGAGCGTCGACGGCGGCGAGCTGGTGGGGCTCATCGGGCCCAACGGGGCGGGAAAGACAACCCTGTTGAGGGCGGTCCTCGGCCTTGTCCCGCTCGCCTCGGGAGCCGTCCGCGCCGAGTCGTCTCCCATCGGGTACGTGCCCCAACGGCACGAGTTCGCCTGGGACTTCCCCATCGACATCGCGGGGGCCGTGCTGACGGGACGTACGCGCTCCATCGGCTGGCTGCGGGCGCCGCGGGCCGCGGACCGGGCGGCCGTCGGACGGGCCCTGGAGCTGACCGGGCTCACCGGGCTCCGCCGCCGGCCCATCGGCGAGCTGTCGGGCGGGCAGCGGCAACGTGTGCTGGTGGCTCGGGCTCTCGCCGCCGAACCCGAACTCCTGTTGCTGGACGAGCCGTTCACGGGAGTGGACGTGCCGACGCAGCACCTTCTAAACGACCTCTTCGGGCAACTCACCCGCGAACAGGGCAAGGCGCTGCTGATGACGACCCACGACCTGGCGGCCGCCGCCCGCACCTGTGACCGGGTGGTGCTGATCAACGGGACGGTCGTCGCGGAGGGCGGGCCGGAGCTGCTCACGGACCCGGAGCAGATGCTGCGTGCGTTCGGACTCGACCGGGCGATGGCGGGCAAGGGAGTGACCGCGTGATCGAGTTTCTGCTCGACCCCTGGGAACTCCCCTTCATGCACCGGGCGTTCACCGTGGCCGCCGTCGTCGGGCTGGTCTGCGGGGTCGTCGGGGTGTACGTCGTGCTGCGCGGGATGGCGTTCATCGGGGACGCGGTGGCGCACTCGGCGTTCCCGGGTGTGGCGCTGGCCTACACCTTCGAGGGGAACCTGCTGATCGGCGGGGCGGCCGCCGGGATCACCACCGCCGTACTGATCGCGTTCGTGTCGCAGAACCGGCGGCTGAAGGAGGACACCGTCATCGGGGTGTTCTTCGCCTTCGCGTTCGGACTCGGGATCGTGCTCGTGTCGACGCGGGACAGCTGGACGACCGACCTGTCGTCGTTCCTGTTCGGGCAGGTGCTCGCGGTGTCGGCGTCCGACGTGTGGACGGTGGCGGGGATCGGGGCGGTGCTGGTCGCCGTCGTGCTCGCGCTGCGCAAGGAACTGGTGGCCGTGAGCCTGGACCGGGAGACCGCCCGCGCGGCGGGGCTGCCGGTCTTCCGCCTCGATCTCACCCTGTACGTCGTCGTCACCGCGACGATCGTGATGTCGCTGGAGGCCGTCGGCAACGTACTCGTCCTGGCGCTGCTCATCACGCCCGCGGCGACCGCCCGGATGCTGACGGACCGGTTGTGGGTGATGACCATGCTCGCGTCCGGGATCGGCTGCGCGGGCAGTGTGGCCGGGCTCTATGTGTCGTACGCCTATGACCTCGCGGCGGGTGGTTCGGTGGTCGTCGTGCTGACCGGTGTCTTCATCGTCACCTGGTGTCTGGCGCCGCGGCACGGGCTGCTGACGCGGGCCCTGCGGCAGCGGGTCACTCCGGCAGCAGGTGCCCCCGCCGTGACAGCAGGAACTTCTTGAATGCCGCGACGGGCGGCGTGTCCGGGTGGCCGTCGAGCCAGGCGACGCCGATCTCGCGCACCGCGCGCGGGGCGGTGACCGTCAGTTCGACAACTCCCGGGCGGGCGAAGGCCGGTGGCGGGAGCAGTGCCACCCCGAGACCGGCGGCGACGAGTCCTCGTAGCGTCTCCGCCTCCTCGCCCTCGAAGGCGACCCTCGGCCTGAAGCCCGCCTCCCTGCACACGGCGTCGGTGATACGGCGCAGGCCGTAGCCGGGTTCGAGGGTCACGAAGGTCTCGTCGGCGGCCTCGGCGAGGCGGATGCGCTTGCGGGCGGCGAGGCGGTGGTCGGCGGGGACGACGAGCCGGAGCTTCTGCTCGTCGAGGCGGCGGGCCACCAGGTCGGGCGCGTCCGGCACGGGCGAGGTGAGGCACAGGTCCAGCTCGCCGGAGCGCAGCCGTTCCAGCATCGCCTCGCCATAGGTCTGGACGAGGCTGAAGCGGACGCGGGGGTGGTCGGCGCGGAAGGCGCGGATGAGCCCGGGGACCGTTTCCGACCCCATGGTGTGCAGAAAGCCGAAGGCGACCTTGCCGGTGGCCGGGTCGGCGTCCGCGCGCACCTCGTCGGCGGCGCGCTCGATCTCGGCGAGGGCCCGTTCGACGGAACCGAGGAACGTACGCCCCGCCGGGGTGAGCGAGACCGTCCGCCCCCTTCTCGCGAACAGGTCGACGCCCAGGTCCTGTTCGAGCCGGACCATGGCCCGCGACAGGGTCGACTGCGGCACGCCCATCTCCTGCGCGGCCCGCGTGACGTGCTCGGTGCGGGCCACTCCGGCGAAGTACGCGAGGCGCGGGGCGAGCAGCCTCGACATGTCCGCGCTGTCTTCTGTGTCACTGGACGGTGACAGGCGCGCTTCTGACCTCTGCTCATGCATCACGGGAACGATTATGTCGTTTCTGTGCATTGGACGGATGAGCGGTGGGTCTTTAGTTTCGAAGCATGCCTTCTGCCAGTACCGGGGCGTCCACGACCGTGGGCGCCGCGACCACCGCTCCTGCTCCTGCTCTCTCGACCGACTCCCGTATGGCCCCGGGCGGGCCCGGTTACCGCCGGATGAGCTTCGCCCTCTTCCTCGCGGGCGTCGCGACCTTCGCGCTGCTGTACTCCACGCAGGCGCTCCTCCCCCTCATCTCGCACGACTTCACGGCGAGTGCGAGCCAGGCGAGCTGGACGGTGTCGGCCGCGACGGGCGCGCTGGCGCTCTTCGTCCTCCCCATGAGTGCGCTGTCGGAGCGGTTCGGGCGTCGTACGTTGATGACGGCGTCGCTGGTGGTGGCCGTGACGGTCGGCCTCCTCGTCCCCTTCGCCCCGTCGATCGGCGCGCTGATCGCGCTGCGGGCCGTGCAGGGCGCCGCGCTCGCGGGGCTGCCGGCCTCGGCGACCGCGTATCTGGCCGAGGAGGTCCGGCCCAAGGCGCTGATCACCGCGATCGGTCTGTTCGTGGCGGGCAACAGCGTCGGCGGGATGAGCGGGCGGGTCATCACCGGCTGGGTCGCGCAGGAGTGGGGCTGGCGGGTCGCCGTCGGCGTGATCGGCCTGATCGCGGTCGCGTGCGCGGTCGCGTTCCGGCTGCTGCTTCCCGCTCCGCGGCACTTCGCCGCCGGGTCGCTGCGGCCGCGGGTGCTGGCCCGGACGGTCCGTGATCACCTCTCGAATCCGCTGCTGTGCCGGCTGTACGCGATCGGCGCGCTGTTCATGACGGTGTTCGGCGGGGTCTACACGGTGATCGGGTACCGCCTCACCGAGGCGCCGTTCTCCCTTCCCCAAGGCATTATCGGCTCGATCTTCCTGGTGTACCTGGTGGGTACGGTGTCGGCGTCCACGGCGGGGAAGCTGGTCGCCCGGCTGGGACGCCGGGGCTCCCTCTACCTGGCGGGCGGCACGACGACCGCGGGGCTGCTGGTCTCCCTGGCCGACTCGCTGCCGCTCATCCTGCTCGGCCTTGTGCTGATCACCGCGGGGTTCTTCGCGGGGCACGCGGTCGCCTCGTCGTCGGTGAGTCACACGGCGACGCGAGGGCGGGCGCAGGCCTCGGCCCTGTACCAGTCCGCGTACTACATCGGCTCCAGCGCCGGCAGCACGCTGGGCGCGGTCGCTTTCCACGCGGGTGGCTGGGCCGGGACGGTCTCGCTCGGCCTGCTGGCGGTGCTCGGGGTCGTAGCGATCACGGTGTTCGGTTCGCACGCGGCGCGGGCGGAGGCCCGGCGGGGGCCGGTGCTGGCGCACTGAGTGCGGGTGACGGGCAGGGTTTTTTCGCCCCCTCCGCCCCTACCCGTCCCTTGCTTCCTGGGGCTCCGCCCCAGACCCCGCTCCTCAAACGCCGGAGGGGCTGAAAATCTCGCCCGAGTTGGAGATCTTTCAGCCCGTCCGGCGTTTGAGGACGAGGCCGTTCAGGCCGAAGCGGGGGTCTGGGGGCGGCAGCCCCCAGGAACAAGGGACGGGTAGGGGCGGAGGGGGCGAACAAAACTCCCACCCCCTGACCTGCACCTTTCCCCACTCCGGGCGCCATTGTCAGTGGCCTGCGGTAGCTTCCGAAGTGCGGCGCGAAGACGCGACGGAAGCAGCCACAGGGGTGGGTTGGCTATGAGCGACGGCACGGCGACGACGACAGACACAGACCTGGACGTCCGGCTGGAGAAGCACCGGGTCGAGCTGACCGGGTACTGCTACCGGATGCTCGGCTCCTCCTTCGAGGCCGAGGACGCGGTGCAGGACACGATGGTCCGCGCCTGGCGCAGCTACGACAAGTTCGAGGGCCGCTCCTCGATGCGCTCCTGGCTGTACCGCATCGCGACGAACGTATGCCTGGACATGCTGAACGCGGGCAACAAAAGGGCACGCCCGATGGACCTGTCGGCACCCTCACCGCTGGCCCAGGCGGCGCTGAACCCTCTCCCGGACCACACGTGGCTGGAGCCGATGCCCACCGCCCGCGTCCTGCCGGAGATCGCCGACCCGGCCGAGGCCGCGGTGGCGAAGGAGTCGGTGCGGCTCGCCTTCATGGCCGCCCTGCAGCAACTGCCGCCCAAGCAGCGGGCGGTGCTGATCCTGCGCGAGGTCCTCGCGTGGAAGGCGAGCGAGGTCGCCGAGCTGCTCGGCACGACGGTCGCCTCGGTCAACAGCGCGCTCCAGCGGGCCCGGGCGACCCTCGCGGAGAGCGAGGGAGCCGGGGCGGACGCCGCGACCTCCGACCCGCTCGACGAGGAGCAGCAGAAGCTCCTGGAGCGCTATGTCGCCGCGTTCGAGGGGTACGACATGACGGCGCTGACGGCGCTGCTCCACGAGGACGCGATCATGACGATGCCGCCGTTCGACCTGTGGCTGGTCGGCACGGAGGACATCACCGGCTTCATGACGACGCTGGGCGCGGGCTGCGCGAACTCACGCCTGGTGCCGGTGGAGGTCAACGGCCTCCCGGGCTTCGCGCACTACAAGCCGGATCCGGAGGAGGGCGGCTTCTCCCCCTGGGCCGTGCAGGTCCTGGAGATCTCAAAGGGGCGGATCACCGGGTTCCACTGCTTCCTGGACACCGCTCGCTGGTTCCCGCTCTTCGGCCTGCCCCTCCGGCTCGAAGGCGTCGATGGCGTCGAACGCCTCGAAGGCGTCGAAGCGGAGACCGACCAGGTCGAGTAGGGCGCGCAGGGCCGGGTCCGGATTCCGCAGCCGTATCCGGCCCCCGGCCCGCCGCGCGGCCAGCTCCAGCCGAGCCAGTACGTCCACGACGCCCAGGCCGGGCGGCCCGAGCCCCGCGACATCGCAGACCACCACCCCGCTCCCGGTCGTCTCCAGTCGCGCGCGCACGTCGTCGCAGAGCCGGGGCACCTCGTCCCTGGTGACGAGGCCCGGCAGCACGAGTACCGCGGGTGTCGTGGCATCCACAATCAGTAGACCGGCCGGGGGCGCGGAACTCATCGCGAGGGTCCGCACAACATCACATTGACCTGAGCCGAGCCTTCCCCGGAGGGTTGGGTGTATGCCCCACGAACCAACACCTGATGCGATACCCGACGGCCGCCTCCCCGCCAAGGAGGCGCTGTGCAAGGGGTTCTGACGGGGTTCGCGGTGATCGCCGTCGTCATCGGGGTCGGCTATGTGATCGGACGGCGCGGACACCTCGGGGAGAACGGACGGGAGGTGCTCACCAAGCTCGCCTTCCACGTGGCATCACCCGCCCTGCTGTTCACGACGCTCGCGGGGGCCGACCTGTCGGTGATCTTCTCCAGCCGGCTCCTGGTCACGGCGCTGAGCACGGCCGCGGCGGCAGGCGTCTTCGTCGCGGTGGGTGCCGTACGGGGCTGGGGCGTGGGACGGACGACGATCGGCGCCCTGTGCTCCAGCTACGTCAACTCGGGCAACCTCGGTATACCGATCGCCGTATATGTGCTGGGGGACGCCTCGCTGGTCGCGCCCGTGCTGCTCTTCCAGGTGGTCGCCGTGACTCCTGTCGCGCTCACCATCCTGGACCTCTCCGGGGACGGCGAGAAGGGCCCCCTGTGGCACCAGCTGATCACGCCGCTGCGCAACCCCATCGCGGTCGGTTCCCTCGCCGGGGTCCTGGTCTCGGCGACCGGCATCACCGTGCCGAGCCCGGTCCTGGACCCGCTCACGCTGATCGGGAACATGTCGGTGCCCGCGGTACTGCTGGCGTTCGGCATCTCGCTGTGCGGCAGCAGCCTGCCGGGGCGCGGCTCCGACCGGCACCTGGTGCTGCTCTCCGTCGCGCTGAAGTCCGTGGGCCAGCCGCTGGCCGCCTGGGCACTGGCCGTCGGCGTCTTCGGCCTGCACGGCGCCCCTCTGCTCGACGTCGTGGTCACCTCGGCCCTGCCCGCCGCCCAGAACCTCTTCACGTACGCCTCGCGCTACCGGGTCGGCGAAACACTGGCCCGCGAGTCGATCCTGCTGTCGACGATCCTGGCGGTACCGGTGCTGGTGGTCATCGCGGCGCTACTGGGATGACCACCAGCCTGTGAGCAGCAACGGCCGAGCCTAGGAGATCCGGTCCAGCACAATCGGGGTCGGCTTGAAGTCCGTGCCCGCGGCCGCGATGTCGTAGGACCCCTCGACCGACTGGAGCGCGTACTCGAAGCGGTCCGGGGTGTCCGTGTGGAGGGTGAGGAGGGGCTGGCCCGCCGTCACCGTGTCGCCCGGCTTGGCATGGAGTTCGACGCCGGCTCCGGCCTGGACCGGGTCCTCCTTGCGGGCGCGCCCGGCGCCCAGGCGCCAGGCGGCGATGCCGATGTCGTAGGCGTCGAGGCGGGTGAGCACGCCCGACTGGGGCGCCGTGACGACGTGCTGCTCGCGTGCGACGGGCAGCGTGGCGTCCGGGTCACCGCCCTGCGCGGCGATCATGCGGCGCCAGACGTCCATCGCGGAGCCGTCGGCCAGGGCCTTCGCCGGGTCGGCGTTCTTGATGCCGGCCGCGTCGAGCATCTCGCGGGCCAGCGCGATGGTGAGGTCGACGACGTCCGAGGGGCCGCCGCCCGCCAACACCTCGACGGATTCCCGTACTTCGAGCGCGTTGCCCGCCGTCAGACCCAGCGGTGTCGACATGTCGGTGAGGAGCGCGACCGTCTTCACCCCGTGGTCGGTGCCCAACCCGACCATCGTGGAGGCGAGTTCACGCGCGTCCTCGATGGTCTTCATGAAGGCGCCGGTGCCCACCTTCACGTCCAGGACCAGCGAGCCCGTGCCCTCGGCGATCTTCTTGGACATGATCGAGGAGGCGATCAGCGGGATCGCCTCGACCGTGCCGGTGACATCGCGAAGCGCGTACAGCTTCTTGTCGGCGGGGGCGAGACCGTCGCCCGCCGCGCAGATCACCGCGCCCACGCCGTCCAGTACGGAGAGCATCTCCTCGTTGGACAGCAGCGCGCGCCAGCCGGGGATCGACTCCAGCTTGTCCAGCGTGCCGCCGGTGTGGCCGAGGCCGCGCCCGGACAGCTGCGGGACCGCCGCACCGCAGGCCGCCACCAGGGGCGCCAGCGGGAGGGTGATCTTGTCGCCGACGCCGCCCGTGGAGTGCTTGTCGGCGGTCGGGCGGGACAGGGACGAGAAGTCCATGCGCTCGCCGGAGGCGATCATCGCGGCGGTCCAGCGGGCGATCTCGCGGCGGTCCATGCCGTTGAGCAGGATCGCCATGTTGAGGGCGGCCATCTGGTAGTCCGCGACCTCGCCGCGGGTGTACGCGTCGATGACCCAGTCGATCTGCTCGTCGCTGAGCTCACCGCGGTCCCGCTTGGTGCGGATGACGGAGACGGCATCCATCGACAAAACAGCCATGGCTTTCCTTCCGAAAGGTGAGCGGCCCCTCACGTGACCGGTCGATCAGTCGATCAGTCGATCAGTCGATCGGGAGGGGCCGCACGGAGTTACTTGGTGAGATGCTCCGGCCCGAAGGCCTGCGGCAGCATCTCGGAGAGGGGCAGGATCCCGGCCGGGGTCTCCAGGATCAGGTCAGGCCCGCCGAACTCGTGCAGCAGCTGACGGCAGCGCCCGCACGGGACGAGGATCTCGCCCCGCCCGTCGACACAGGTGAAGTGCGTCAGCCGGCCGCCCCCGGTGTTGTGCAGCTCGGAGACCAGACCGCACTCGGCGCACAGCCCGACGCCGTACGAGGCGTTCTCGACGTTGCAGCCGGAGATGATCCGGCCGTCGTCGACGAGGGCGGCGACGCCGACCGGGTAGCCCGAGTACGGGGCGTACGCACGGGACATGGCCACGCGGGCCACCTCCCGCAGGGCGTCCCAGTCGACCTCGGCCGCCAGCCCCTCACCGGAGGCCGTCACTTGCCCTGTCCCTTCCGGTACGGCAGACCGTCCGCCTTGGGCATGCGCAGGCGCTGCGCCGACAGCGCGAGCACGAGCAGCGTGATGACGTACGGCGTGGCGGAGACGACCTGGTTCGGGACCTCGTCGGTGAGGGCGTACCAGAGGAACATCAGGACACCGATGACCAGGGTGATCACGGCGGGCACGTACTTCTTCCTGATCGCCAGCCAGATCGCGCCGATGAGCAGCAGGATGGCCCCGAGCAGCAGCAGCGCGTGGACGTTCTCGGAGCCGCCGCGCAGGTTGAGGCTGTCGGTGTAGCCGAACAGGCCCGCGCCCAGGGCGAGTCCGCCCGGCATCCAGTTGCCGAAGATCATCGCGGCGAGACCGATGTAGCCGCGTCCGCTGGTCTGGCCCTCCAGGTAGAAGGGGTTGGCGACGGTGGAGAGGAAGACGCCGCCGAGGCCGGCCAGACCGCCGGAGATGATCACGGCGATGTACTTGTACTTGTAGACGTTGACGCCGAGCGACTCGGCCGCGATCGGGTTCTCGCCGCAGGAGCGCAGACGCAGGCCGAAGGGCGTGCGCCAGAGGATCCACCAGGTGGCGGGGATCAGCGCGATGGCGATCAGGGTCAGCCAGGAGACGTTGGTGACCAGGCCGCCGAGCAGGCCCGCGACGTCCGAGACGAAGAACCAGCCCTTGGAGTTGAGGGTGGTGAGCCAGTCGGACAGCCCCGGCACCGTGAAGCTGCCGAGTGAGTCGACCGGCGGGGACTGCTTGGCCGAGCCGCCCTGGACGCCCTCGAAGGCGAGCGGGGCGAGGTAGCGGGTGACGCCGAGGGCCAGGATGTTGATGGCCACACCGGAGACGATGTGGTTGACGTTGAAGGTGACGGTGACGATCGCGTGCAGCAGACCGCCGATGCAGCCGCCGATGATGCCGACCAGGATGCCGGTCCACGGGCCCCACTGGTAGCCGGCCCAGGCACCGAACCAGGTGCCGAGGATCATCATGCCTTCGAGGCCGATGTTGACGACGCCCGCGCGCTCGGCCCACAGACCGCCGAGACCGGCAAGGCCGATCGGGACGGCCAGTTCGAGGGCGGTCGACATCTGGCTGACGTTGGTGATGCCGTCGGCGCCGGTGATGATGCGGACGATCGAGGTCAGCGCGAGGCCGCCCGCGATGACCAGCAGGAGGACGGGGAGCGACAGCCGGCGGCCGCCGGGGGGCGCGGTCTCCAGCGAGGGCTGGTTGACGTCGGTTGCGGTGGTCATCGGCCCGCCACCTCCTTCTCGGTGTTGTTGGAGGCGCCGAGGACATGGCCCGCGGCCAGCTCCGCGCCGACGCGACGCTGCTGGCGGCGCAGACCCCACTCGCGTACCCACTCGTAACTGACGACGACCGAGAGGACGATCAGGCCCTGCATGATGACCGCGATCTCCTTGTCGTAGCCGTTGTAGTCGAGCTCGGGCGACGCCTTGTCCAGCCAGGCCCACAGCAGGGCCGCGAAGGCGATGCCGGTGGGGTTGTTGCGGCCGAGGAGGGCGATGCCGATGCCCAGGAAGCCGATGCCGGTCGGGAAGTTCAGGCTGTACGTGTGCGAGTCGCCGAGCAGGATCGGCAGGCCCGCGAGGCCGGCCAGACCGCCGGAGACCAGCATGGCGGTGAGCACCATGCGCTTGGGGTTCACACCGCTGGCCGCGGCGGCCGTCTCCGAGGCGCCCGAGGCACGCAGGTCGAAGCCGAAGCGGGTCCGGTTGAGGACGATCCAGTAGCCGATGCCGAGCAGCGCCGCGAGGACGACCAGGCCGTAGATCTCGCCCGAGTCACCCATGTCGAAGCCGGGCACCCAGCCGGACTTGTCCATCTCGCCGGTGGTGTTGTTGTTGCCGACCTTGACGCCGAAGACGTTCGGCAGCCAGAGGTAGGCGATGACGGAGGTGGCGATCGCGTTGAGCATGATCGTCGCGACGACCTCGCTGACCCCACGGGTGACCTTGAGGACACCGGCGATGCCGGCCCAGAACGCGCCCGTACAGACCGCGGTCAGGATGAGCAGCGGGACCTGGAGGACGGCCGGCAGCGCGACATGGGCGCCGACGACCGCGGCCATCATGGCGGCGAGCTGGTACTGGCCGTCCACACCGATGTTGAACAGGTTCATCCGGAAGCCGATGGCCACCGCGAGGGCCGCGATGTAGTACATCGAGGCCTGGTTGATGATCAGGACCTGGATGTCGCTGTACGTGGCCTGCTCGAACATGAGCGTGTACGGCTCGATCGGGTTCTTCCCCGAGGCGATCAGCACGACCGAGGTCAGCGCCACGGCCACGACGAGCGCGATGACCGGTCCGGCCACCGCGAGGAGCAGGCGCTCCTTGTCGAACTTCTTCATCAGCGGGCCTCGTCTTCCGGGGCGTCCGGGGTCTCTGCCGTGGTCTCGGCTTGATCAGCGGCTTGCTGGGGCTCGGCCTGTTCGGCCTGCTCTTCGAGCTCCACCTGCTCGGCGAGCTCTTCGTTCTCCAGGTGTCCGGTGGCGGCGCCGGTCATGGCCGTGCCGAGCTCCTCCGGGGTGATGGTCGCCGGGTTGGCGTCGGCGACCAGCTTGCCGTTGTAGATCACCCGGAGGGTGTCGGACAGGCCGATCAGCTCGTCCAGGTCGGCGGAGATCAGCAGTACGGCGAGACCTTCGCGGCGCGCCTCCCGGATCTGGTCCCAGATCTGGGCCTGCGCGCCGACGTCCACACCGCGGGTGGGGTGGGCGGCGATCAGGAAGCGCGGCTTGGAGCTCATCTCGCGGCCGACGATCAGCTTCTGCTGGTTGCCGCCGGAGAGGGAGGCCGCCGTGACGTCGATGCCGGGGGTGCGGACGTCGTACGCCTCGACGATCCGGCGGGTGTCGGCCTGGGCGCCCTTGATGTCGAGCCAGACGCCCTTCGCGTTGGGCTTCTCGGTGACGTGGCCGAGGATGCGGTTCTCCCAGAGGGGGGCCTCCAGGAGCAGGCCGTGGCGGTGCCGGTCCTCGGGGATGTAGCCGATGCCCTGCTCGCGGCGCCTGCGGGTGGCCCAGGAGGTGATCTCCTCCTCGGCCAGCGTGATGGTGCCGGAGTCGGCGCCCTTGAGGCCGATGAGCGCGTCGATCAGCTCGGTCTGGCCGTTGCCCTCGACACCGGCGAGGCCCAGGACCTCGCCCGCGTGGATGGTGAAGGTGATGTCGTCGAGGAGGGCCTTGCCGCCGGGGGCGACCAGGCGCAGGTCGGTGACGGTCAGGACCGGGCGGTCGGTGACCGTGGACTCCGCCGTCTCCGGGGTCGGCAGCTCGCTGCCGACCATCAGCTCGGCGAGCTGACGCGAGGTGGTCTGGGACGGGACGGCGGTGCCGACCGTCGTACCGCGGCGGATGACGGTGATGTCGTCGGCGACGGAGAGCACCTCGCCCAGCTTGTGCGAGATGAAGATGACCGACAGGCCCTCGGCCTTGAGCTCGCGCAGGTTGGCGAAGAGCCCCTCGACCTCCTGCGGGACGAGGACCGCGGTGGGCTCGTCGAGGATGAGGATGCGGGCGCCGCGGTAGAGGACCTTGAGGATCTCCACGCGCTGGCGGTCGGCGACACCGAGTTCCTCGACGAGGACGTCGGGGCGCACACCGAGGCCGTACCGCTTGGAGAGGTCCAGGATCTTGCGGCGGGCCTTGCTGCCGATGCCGTACAGCTTCTCGCTGCCCAGGACGACGTTCTCCAGGACGGTGAGGTTGTCGGCGAGCATGAAGTGCTGGTGGACCATGCCGATGCCGCGCGCGATGGCGTCGGCGGGCGAGGAGAAGGTCACCTGCTCGCCTTCGACGGCGATGGTGCCCTCGTCCGGCTTCTGCATGCCGTAGAGGATCTTCATCAGCGTCGACTTGCCGGCACCGTTCTCGCCGACGAGGGCGTGCACCGTGCCCTTGCGGACGCTGAGGTGGATGTCGTGGTTGGCCACGACGCCGGGGAACCGCTTGGTGATCCCGGCGAGTTCGACTGCGGTCACCTGACCGTTGACCGCGCCGGCCGGAGGGCTGCTGGACGCGTTGATGGCGCACTCTCCTGAGGGAAAGGGGGTCGTCTACGCGCGTAGCGCCCCTACGGCAACATAAGGGGCGACGCGCCGCGAGAACGGGATACGGAGAGCCAGACTTCCCGTACCCCGTTGAGCGGACGTAACCCCGCGGTTACTAAGCAGCTCCGGGGAAGAGCGGGTGGGCCCCGTGGAGCCCTCCTGAACTTCCCCGGAGCCGCTCAGCGGTCCTGAGGTCCTGCTCGTCAGCTGGTCTTGACCTTGATCTCGCCGCTGATGATCTTTGCCTTGGCGGCCTCGACGGCATCCTGGACAGCGGTGTCGTTCTTGAACTCCGGGTTGGAATCGGCCAGGCCGACCTCACCGGACTTCAGGTCGCCCCGAACGATACCGGTCTCCGGCTTGCCGTCCTCGACCGACTTCGCGAGGTTGTAGACCGCCTTGGCGACGTCCTTGGTCGCGGAGGTCAGGATGGAACCCTTGTACGCCTTCAGGGCTTCCTGCTTGTACTGGTCGGAGTCGACACCGATCGCCCACACCTTGGCAGCGGAGGCGGCCTCGATGACACCCTGGCCGGACAGACCGGCCGCCGCGTAGACGACGTCGGCCTTCTTCTCGATCTGGCCCTCGGCGGCCGTCTTGCCCTTGTCGGGGCTGGAGAAGCCGCCCTCCTCGGCGGTCTGCGTCAGGTACTGCGACAGGACGGTGACCTTGGAGTTGGTGTCCTTGACGCCCTGCTCGAAGCCCGCACCGAACTTGTGGATCAGCGGCACGTCCACGCCGCCCACGAAGCCGACGGTGTTGGTCTTGGTGGCCTTGGCGGCCGCAACACCGGCGAGGTAGGAGGCCTCCTGCTCGGAGAAGACCAGGTCCGCGACGTTCGCCGTCTCGACCGTGGAGTCGTCGACGATGCCGAAGGTGGTGTCGGGGTACTTCGCCGAGGCCTCCTTGATGGCCGGCGCGTAGGCGTAGCCGATGCCGATGACCGGGTTGTAGCCCTGCTTGGCCAGCGAGACCAGGCGCTGCGTCTTGTCGGCGTCCGTCTCACCGTCCGTGGGCTCCACATCGGCGGTCTTGTAGCCGAACTCCTTCTGCGCCTGCTCCAGACCCGCGTACGCGGCGTCGTTGAAGGACTGGTCGCCCTTGCCGCCGACGTCGTACGCGATGGCGAGACCCAGGTCGCCCTTCGACTCCGACGAGCTCGAAGAGGTCGAGGTGCCGCCACAGGCGGACAGAACGAGGGCGAGAGACGCGGTCGCAGCGCCTGCGAGCGCGATGCGGGGAACCCGGCGCATGAGTTGTGCTCCTGTCGTACAAGCGCCTGACGGAACGGCTCGGCGCTGGCTTCGCCGCAGATTAACGCGCGTAGACCAACTAGAAAACCCCTTCTGTCCACCTTGTTATGCGGCTGTGCCCGACGGCGCTCATTTGGTGGGTCGAGCCTTGCCGACCGCAAAGGTGCGGTGGCGGTGGGTGACCTGCGGCGCGGACACGGAAGCGGGCGGGTACCTTTCGGCACCCGCCCGCTCCGTGTGACTTTGATCCTGTTCGCCCGTTCGGGCTCGGCGGCGGACGTCAGCCCACCGCCACGGTCACTACTCGGTCTTGACCTTGATCGTGCCGTCGATGATGCCCGCCTTGGCCTTGGCCACGGCGTCGGTGAGACCGGCGATCTCCGCCATCTTCGGGTTGCTGTCGGCGAGACCGACGCCGTCCACCTTCAGGTCGAAGGTCTGCACACCGGTCAGCGGCTTGCCGTCCTTCACGGACTTGGCGAGCGAGTACACGGCGCCACCGACGTCCTTGAGCGCGGAGGTCAGGATGTAGTCCTTGTACGAGGCGAGGGCTGCCTGGTTGTACTGGTCGGAGTCGACACCGATCGCCCAGACCTTCGCCGCGGCGGCGGCCTCGATGACGCCCTGGCCGGACAGACCGGCGGCCTGGTAGACCACGTCCGCGTTCTTCTCGATCTGGCCCTCGGCGGCCGCCTTGCCCTTGTCGGGGCTGGAGAAGCCACCCTCCTCGGCGGTCTGCGTCAGGTACTGCGAGACGACCTTGACCTTGGAGTTGGTGTCCGTGACGCCCTGCTTGTAGCCCGCCTCGAACTTGTGGATCAGCGGGATGTCCACGCCGCCGACGAAGCCGACGGTGTTGGTCTTGGTGGCCTTGGCGGCGGCGACACCGGCGAGGTACGAGGCCTCCTGCTCGGCGAAGACCAGCGACGCCACGTTGGCGCCCTCGACCACGGAGTCGACGATGCCGAAGGTGGTGTCCGGGTACTTGCTGGCGACGGCCGTCAGCGCGGGGCCGTAGGCGAACCCGATGCCGATGACCGGGTTGTAGCCCTGCTTGGCCAGCGAGGCGAGCCGCTGCTCCTTGTCGGCATCGGTCTCACCGTCGGTGGGCTCGATGTCGGCGGTCTCGTAGCCGAACTCGGCCTTCGCCTTCTCAAGGCCCGCGTAGGCCGCGTCGTTGAAGGACTGGTCGCCCTTGCCGCCGATGTCGTAGGCGATGGCGAGGCCCTTGCCCCCGCTGCTCGCACTGCTGCTGTCGTCGCCCGCTTCGTCACTGGTACCGCCACAGGCAGTGGCCGCGAGTGCAAGCGACGCGACCCCCACCGCGACGCGGGTCAGTCTGGATATCCGACGCATCTGAAGGTTCCCCATTCTCCAAAGCCCCGCAGTGGGTGCTGAGTTCGGCGCACAGTAACGCGCGTAGACCGTTCAGGGAACGGGGTTTCGCTTGGCCGTTATCCATTCGTGCCGATGGCCGGTTACGTCCTTGTGAACTATGGGGCCGAAAGGTGCACTTGAGGACAGAGCGCCCACTGTGGTGGTGACGATCCGTGTGCGGATCGCGAGTATGCGTGACTGGGCAAGCGGTTATGGGTGTCTGGTCCACCACGCTACGACGGAGGGGTGGAGGGCGCTACCGGAGTGACCGGAATCAGCCGTCGGGGCGCGACCGCGGAGGGTCGCGCCCGTCGCTTCAGGCCCGGCGCCGGAGAGGGTCGCGCCCGCCCTTCGGGCCCCGGCGTCGGAGAGCTTCACGCCCGCCCCCGCAGCCCCCGGAGAACGTCACGTCCGTCCCCTCAGGCCCCGGCGTCCGAGCGAGGCACCCCGTCCAGCAGAGCCGCCGCGGTGAACAGCTCCACGCCCACCGTGATCGCCGACTCGTCGGCGTCGAAGTCACCCTGGTGCAGATCGCGGGGTGCGCGCTCGCCGGGCGTGCGGACGCCGAGCCGGGCCATCGCGCCGGGCACGTGCTCCAGGTACCAGGAGAAGTCCTCGCCGCCCAGGCTCTGCTCGGTGTCCTCGATGGAGTGCACCCCGCGCCGGGCGGTCATGGCGTCGCGCAGCAGGTCGGTGACGGCCGGGTCGTTGACGACCGGCGGAACGCCCCGGATGTAGTTGATCTCGGACTTCGCCCGGTACATGTTCGCGATCTCGTCGATCGCCGCGTGCACGAGGTCGGGCGCGGCCCGCCAGGTGGCGAGGTCCAGGCAGCGCACGGTCCCGGAGAGCTCGGCGTGGTTCGGGATCACATTGCAGGCATGCCCGGATTCGATGCGCCCCCAGGTCACGGCCAGCCCGCTGCGCGCGTCGGTACGCCGGGCGACCAGGCCGGGCACGTCGGTGGCGACACGGGCGGCGGCGGTGACGAGGTCGGTGGTGAGGTGAGGGCGCGCGGTGTGGCCGCCCGCGCCGTCGAGTGCGACTTCCAGCCGGTCGCACGCGGAGGTGATCGCGCCGTGCCGCAATCCGATGCGCCCCGCGTCGACCTTCGGGTCGCAGTGCACGCCGATGATCCGCCCGACGCCTTCGAGGACGCCCGACTCGATCGCGTCGGGGGCGCCACCAGGGAGTACTTCCTCCGCGGGCTGGAAGATCAGCCGTACGGGCCGCGGCAGCCGCCCCTCGCGGTGCAGCTCGGCGAGGACGAGACCGGCGCCGAGCACGACGGACGTGTGCACGTCGTGTCCGCAGGCATGCGCGCGATCGGGCACGGTCGACCGGTAGGCGCAGTCGGCCTTCGTGTCCGGGATGGGCAGCGCGTCGATGTCGGCACGCAGGGCGAGCAGGGGGCGTACGCCGTCCCAGTCGCCGATGTCACAGATGAGCCCGGTGCCGATGGCGAGCACGCGCGGCTCCAGGCCCGCCAGCTCCAGGCGCGCCTTGAGCGCCGCGGTGGTGCGGAACTCCTGGTTGCCGAGCTCGGGGTGCATGTGCAAGTCGCGGCGGAACGCGACGAGTTCGGCGCGCAGCGCCTCGGGCAGCGCGCCGGGGAGCACGGCTTCCCCGGGGAGATCGGCCTCGGACTCTCGGGACATGACTTCGTTCACCCTCTGAAGGGTAGGGCGATCGGGCGGCCAACTGACCCACGATCAACAAAACTTCAACCCGTTAGGGGAAGAAAATCTGGCCGCACGGCGCATACACAGTGAATGGGATGGGTAAACTCACCCGGCTTTCCGGGCGATTGGATCTTGAACCGTTCCGCCGAGGGTCTCCCGCGGACTCCCGAGTGGAAACGTCCCATGTGCCCGAGCCCATTCCCGTACTCGCTCTCCACGGTCTCACAACCCTCCCCGTGATCCCGGAACCGTCACCGCCACGCGGAGGTGTCGACACGGACGGTGACTGTCGGGCGCCCGGGCAACCAAATCCGCCGAACCGGTGGTCTGGGGGGCGAGGGGGTGCGGAATGCAGGTCGAGGAAGACGCCCAGTTTCAGGCCTTCGTGAGAGCGCGGTGGACCCATCTGGTGCGGACCGCCTATCTGTTGACGGGTGATCCGCACGACGCGGAGGACCTGACGCAGACCGCGCTGGCCAAGGCCTACCGGTCCTGGCGGCGGGTGCGGCGCAGTGACAGCCCGGAGGCGTACGTCCGGCGCGTGCTGGTCAGCTGCAACAGCGACCGCTTCCGCAAGCGGCGGGTCACCGAGCGGCTCACCGCGGCGCCGCCGGAGCGGGCGGGGCAGGACGACGCCGTCTCGCGGGCCGACGAGCGGAGCGTGCTGATGGCCGCGCTGGCGGGGCTGCCGCCGAGGCAGCGGGCGGTGGTCGTCATGCGGTACTGGGAGGACCTCTCCGAGGCGGAGACCGCCGAGGTACTGGGCTGTTCGCAGGGCACGGTCAAGAGCCAGGCGTCCAAGGGGCTGGCGAAGTTGCGTGAGTATCCGGGGCTGGCGCGGGTCATGGACGCGCCAGGACCCATGACGTTCGAACGGGGAGGCAGCCGGTGAGCCGGGACGAGAACGAGGTCGTGTACGAGGGCTGGGACCCTTCCTGGGGGTCGAAGGGCTCGAAGCCGGGCGGTGGATCACCCTCCGGTCCGGGTCTCGACGCCGACTCCGCTCCAGGCCGATTCGAGGCGCAGCTGAGGGAGTTGCTGGCCGAGGACGCGTACGCCATCGCGCCCTCACCCGCTCCCTGCGCCACCATCCAGCGGCAGGGCCGCACGAGCAGCCGGCGGCGTGCGGCGGCCACCGGGGTCGTGCTGGTGACCCTGGCCGCCGTGCCCGCGGGGGCGTACGCCTTCGGAAGGACGGACAGCTCACCGGCCGGCACGGACACGGTGGTGGGTACGGCGTCCCCGACACCCAGCGCGCCCCCCACCGCAACGTCCCCATCCCCATCCCCGTCCGGTCCCGCCGGCCCGGCCACACCCGGCCAGCTCGTCGACGGCATCACCTTGTCCCGGGCCGCGGACGGTCTGGACGCGTGCATCGCCTACAACAGCGGCATGGGCTTCTCCCAGACGGACCTGGGCACCGCCGCCGACTACCGCATCCTCCTCGCAATGAACAGCACCGGGGACGACAACGCCCCCGGCGACGGCATCTTCGTCGTGGCGGTCAAGGAGAAGCCGAAGTCCGAGTCCGAGCAGATGCGGGTCATCTGCAACGTGAAGGACGGCAAGGCGAGCGGCATCAACATCAGCGGCTCGGACGCCGGCCCGGACACCGGCCACGTCGTCCCCGACATGAACGGCGGCAAGCTCTACAAGCAGACGATCATCACCAGCAACGGCTGGAAGCTGCCGTTCCGCTGGGGCAGCATCGGCACCGTCGACTCCTCGGTGGCAAAGGTGACCGTCACGTACGGCGGCAGCACGAGCGAGGCCGCCCTGGACCACGGCTGGTTCGCCGCCACCGGAATCCTCGAACAGCAGGTCACCGCGGCCCCTCGCATCAAGGGCTACGACGCCGACGGCAAGCTCGTCTACGACTCCGACCAGGACAAGTTCTACGCGAAGACGTTGTCGTAGGGTGTCGGGGCGGGCGCCGGACGGATCAGGCCTCGTGCGTGGCCGTCCGCCGGTCGAGGAGCAGTAGGGCCGTCACGGCGGCGGCCAGCAGGGTCAGGGCCAGCAGGGCGGGGACGACCGCGACCGCCGGGCCCGCGCACAGGAGGACGAGGCCGCCGGCGACGAGGATGGTGGACGCCCGTCCGGTGGTCCGGAGCAGGATTGCCGCGGCTGCCAGGACGAAGATGCCGACGCCTCCGGTGAGGGCCCAGGCCACGACTCCGTGGAGCGGTTCCGACAGGTCGTAGTGGTCGGTGTCGGCGACCTGTTGGAGGGCTTTCTTCATGCCCAGGGCCGTGAGGACCACGCCGGCCACCAGAGGCAGGTGGAGGAAGGTGTAGACGTCGCGGGCGAAGCGGGTGCGGTCGTCGCCCTCCAGGGCCGCGAGGTGGTGCTCGGCGGGCTCGCTGAGGCGGCGGAAGTACAGGCGCCAGAGGCCGGCGACGACCAGTAGGCCCGCGGGGGCCGCGAGGAGTACCGGGGCGTTCAGCGGGAGTCCGGACACCCCGACGCCGATGGCGACGATCGACTCGCCCAGGGCGATGATGACGATCAGGCCGTGGCGTTCGGAGAAGTGCCCCGGCGAGGCCACCCGCCAGCCCGAGGATCCGGTGACGTAGATGCCGAGGTAGTCGATCAGCACCGCGCCCAGCCAGATCAGGATCTGGGTGATCCCGGTGAAGGCGCTGCCCACCAGGAGCAGCGCGAAGGGCGGCGCCACCGAGAGCAGGGCGGTCCGGCGGAGGGTGGCGTGCAGGGCCTGGTCCTCGCGGTCGGAGAGCCAGTACGTGACGAGGTGCAGGATGCGCACCGCGCCGTAGCAGAGCACGAAGACGAGGGGTGCGGGCAGGCCGCCCGGTGCGTCGGCGTAGACCTCGGGCACCGTGAGGGAGACGACGAGGACGACCGCCATCACGGCGATGAGCACCCCGAACATCGGCCCGGAGTCGGCCCGTACGACATTGCCCAGCCAGGCGAAGCAGCACCAGCACCACCACAGCAGTGCGAGCACCACGCCCGCGCCGAGCAGTCGCTGTGCCGTCGGATCGGCCGCCATCAGTGCGGTGACCTGGGTGATCGCGTACACGAACACCAGGTCGAAGAACAGCTCCGCCGGTGTCACCCGGTGGCTGTCCCCGGTTGCCGCCATCCGCGACCGTTCACTCCGTGTCACCACGGTCCCCCTCCCCCGCCCGTGTACCCCGCGGAACAATACCCAGGGCTCGGGCGGGAGCGGGTCAGACCGCCGTACTCGCCGACAGCCGGGTCACATCCCTCGCCGTCCCCGTGACCCCCGACAGGAACCCCTGCGCCCGGGGCGAGGCGTGCTCCGTGAGCCAGGTCGGGTCGATGTCGCAGACGGCGACGCGCACCTCGGTGCCGGCCAGGGCCAGCGGCAGGGTGTGGACGACGGTGGACGGGAAGCTGAGGATGGTGCGGCCGATCGGGCCGCGGCGGGCGATCAGTTCGAGGGGGAGGTCCGGGCGGACTATTTCCAGGCCCGTTTCGACGGCCAGGCGGTGGAGTTTCTCCGTGCTCTCGCGGCGGTGGGCGAAGTAGCGGGTCGCGCCGTGGGTCTTGGCGAGGGTGCGGACCGCCTCCAGGTAGTGGTCCGCGTCGACCACGCCGGTTTCGACCAGCGATGTGCCGACGAGGTCCGCGCCCTTGGTGATGCGGGGCGGGCCGAAGCGGGCGCGGGTCCAGGAGAAGTCGTTCGGGGTGAGGCGGACGCCTTCCGGGGCCGAGTCGATCGGCATCGAGGAGAAGACCTCCACCGAGCGTCTCTCGGAGGGGGTGAGGCGGCGGCGGGCCGAGGCCGAGACCGGCGCGAAGAGCAGGTCGCGCGGGCCGGGGCGGCCACCGCGCCGGTGCCAGCGCACCAGGCGTTCGCCACCGGCCAGTTGGGCGACGAACTCCATCGTCGCCGTGCCGTCGTCCACGACGACCAGTTCGCGGGCCTTCGTGATCGTCAACAGCAGTTGTACGTAACGGGAGAACGGGTCTCCCATGACGATGCGGTCGGCCTTGCGCAACAGCGGGGCGAGGCCGCCGATCGTCTGGAAAGGGGCCGCGGTGCCACCGCGCGCCTCCTCCCAGCGCACCTCGTAGCCCTCGTCACGGGCCAGGTCCGCCATGCGGCGCAACTGGCCGCGGGTCATCGGGTCGTTGGGAGAGAGGACGACGAGCGTGAGCCCCGCGCCGGGCGGCCCGGCGGCCCCCCCGGCCGGCGCCCCGACGGGCGCCGGAGAACTGTCCTGCTCGGGCCGGAGGGTATAGGCGTACGCCCACTCCAGCACGTTCAGGAGCTGTACCGGACTCTCGACGAAGGCGAGAGTGTGGGGGCCGGCGGAACCGGCGCGGGGGCTCATCGACGTACGACCGTCCCGTCGTAAGGGTTTCAGACCGAGACCGGCTCGCCGGCCGCGTCGGCGATCTCCGCCTCCGCGACGACGCCCGTGACGCGGCGCAGCTTCTTCATCGGGCCGAGCTCGGACTCGTAGACCTTCTTGATGCCGTCACCGAGAGAGGCCTCAATGGTACGGATGTCACGCACGAGGCGCACGAGGCCCTGCGGCTCGACCGAGGCGGCCTGGTCGGAGCCCCACATCGCGCGGTCCAGGGTGATGTGGCGCTCGACGAAGGTGGCGCCGAGGGCGACCGCCGCGAGGGTGGTCTGCAGGCCCGTCTCGTGGCCGGAGTAGCCGATCGGGACGTTCGGGTACTCCGCCTGGAGGGTGTTGATGACGCGGAGGTTGAGCTCCTCCGCCTTCGCCGGGTAGGTCGAAGTGGCGTGGCAGAGCAGGATGTTGTCCGAGCCGAGGACCTCGACCGCGTGGCGGATCTGCTTCGGGGTGGACATGCCGGTGGAGAGGATGACCGTACGGCCGGTGGCGCGGAGCGAGCGAAGGAGCTCGTCGTCGGTCAGCGACGCGGACGCGACCTTGTGGGCCGGTACGTCGAACTTCTCCAGGAAGGCGACGGCCTCGGTGTCCCACGGGGACGCGAACCAGTCGATTTCCCTCGACTTGGAGTACTCGTCGATCTGGCGGTACTCGTCCTCGCCGAACTCCACGCGGTGGCGGTAGTCGATGTAGGTCATGCGGCCCCAGGGGGTGTCGCGCTCGATGTCCCACTGGTCGCGCGGGGTGCAGATCTCCGGGGTGCGCTTCTGGAACTTCACGGCGTCGCAGCCGGCCTCGGCGGCGGCGTCGATCAGCTTGAACGCGTTCTCCAGCTCACCGTTGTGGTTGATGCCGATCTCGCCGACGACGTAGACGGGGTTGCCGGGGCCGGCGGTCTTCGAACCGAAGGTGCGCAGACGGGAGTTGCTCATGGGGGTGTGGTTCCTTACTTTTCGAGGGAGTCGAGAGAGGGGCCGAGGATCCAGCTGGCGATCTCTCGGATCGCGCCGTCGCCACCGGGGACGGTGGTGACCGCGCGTGCGGCGCCGCGCACGACGTCGTGGGCGCTCGCGACCGCCACGGGCCAGCCCACGAGGGCGAAGCACGGGAGGTCGTTGACGTCGTTGCCGACGTAGAGCACGCGCTCGGGCGCGATGCCCTGTTCCTCGCACCACTGCTTCAGTGCGAGATCTTTCCGGTCGATGCCGTGGAGGACCGGGAGTTGGAGCTTCCGGGCCCGGGCGGCGACGACCGGGTTCTGCTCCGAGGACAGGATCAGCATCTTCAGGCCGCTCTTGCGGAGGGCCGCGATACCGAGGCCGTCGCCGCGGTGCACGGAGACGAACTCCCGTCCGTCGGAGTCGATCAGCACCCTGTCGTCGGTCTGGGTACCGTCGAAGTCGAGGACGACCGCGTCGATGTCGGCGGCGGTCGGGAGCGTGCCGGGACGGTTGGCGTCGAACAGCGGCGCCAACGCCCTTGCGCGGGCGAGGTCGTGCGGGTCGTCGATCTCAAGGACTCGCGCGGGGTCGGTGCGGACGAGCTCCGTACGGCCGAAGAAGCGGTGCTGGTGCTCGCGGAAGCCGGTGGCGTCCATGGCGTACGCGGCGCCGGTCTCCAGGAGGTCCTGGGGGCGGTCCTGGCGGCGCGGGCGGAAGGACTTGTCGTGGTTGACGCCGTAACCGCCGCTCGTGGCCGTGGTGTTGGCGACCGCCACCGATGATCCGCCCACGGACGCGGTGGACGTGGTGTCGACGGCCGTGGCCTCGTCGTCGGCGTCGCGCCAGATGAAGCCGTGGAAGGCGGCGACGGTGACCGCGGTGTCCGCGCCGTTCTGCACGACGGCGGCCGAGACCCCGTCGATGTCCTCGCGGACGATGAACGGGCTGGTGGCCTGCACGAGCAGGACCACGTCGACCGGCGAGCCGTGCAGGGCCTCGTGGGCGTCCATGGCGTGCAGGACGGCGGCCTCGGAGGTCGCGGTGTCGCCGGCGATGGCGGCGGGGCGCAGGACCACCTCGGCGCCGGCCTGGCGGGCGGCGGCGGCGATCGCCTGGTCGTCCGTGGAGACGACGACGTCGGTGACGAGGCGCGCGGCGCGGCACTCGCGCACGGCACGGGCCACCAGCGGCACACCTCCCACGGGGAGGAGGTTCTTCGCGGGGACCCCCTTGGAGCCGCCACGCGCGGGGATCACCGCGAGCACGCGGCGCACCCGCGCCGCCTGACCCGCTTGGCCGGCTTCCGAGTTGGACATTCGCTGTTCTCCTTGACGAGGAAGGCGAGAGAGGCGTGGGAGGCCCGAGGGGCCCGGGACGCGTGGGTCGGAGTCGCTCACAGTTCGCCCATCCGCCGGATCACCGGGGCCACGCGCTGGACACCGTGGCGGTAGGCGCCACGGGCCGCCCGGCGCACTATCTGGCGTACGGGGCTGGGCTCCTTGTCCGCCGCGGGCGCGCCGGGCAGCGGGGTGCCGTCCGGGCCGAGGTGGTGGCGGGCGAGGATGCCGGGCAGGTAGCCGGGTGCGGTGACGGGCGTGTAGTACGGGGCGAGCGGCGGGAGTTCGGCCGCTTCGAGCAGCTCGGTGATCCTGAACCGTGCCACGTCGAAGGCCGTCTCGTACGACCCGTCGGCGGCGACGCCCTGCCGGGACACCCAGGCCGCGTCGGGCACCGGCTGGTGTCCGTCGTCGAGCTGGTCCCAGGAGGCCAGGCAGCCCGAGCCCACGAAGTGGTGGTTGCCGAGCGCCTCACGCACCCCGAGGTCACTGAGGACGACGGTGGGGATACGGCGGTGCAGCGACTCCAGGGCGGCCGTGGAGCTGATGGTGACCAGCAGGTCGGTGTTGTCGAGGACTTCGCCCATGTGCCCGTACACAAGGCGGAAGTTGGCCGGCGGGTCCAGCTTCTGGACCAGCTTCTGGTAGGGCAACTCCTCGATGTGCGTGGTGTGTTCGCCGGGCTTGGAGCGGAGCTTGAGCAGCACCTCTCGGTCCGGGTGCAGCCGTGCGTGCTGGATCAGGCGGTTCAGCAGGTAGGTGCGGTCCTTGCGGTTCTCCGGTACGGAGGGCTGGGCCGCGAAGACGACGGTGTACGGGTCGTTGCCCTTCTTGTAGGGCTCGCCCCCGAGGAAGGGCAGTGCCACCTCGGTGACCGCCGAGGCGTCGGCGCCCACCCCCTCGTACACGGCTCGGAAACGGTCGGCGTCCTGACGGGAGTTGGCGAGGACGAGGTCCGCGCCGTGCCGCAACAGGAGGCCGTCGGCGAGCTTTTCGTACACGACTCCGACATAGCCGGTGACGACCAGGGGCCGCTCGGCGCGGCCTTCCCAGATTCGTCGCAGGCCGTGCAGCATCGCCTGGACGGCGCCGCCGACCAAAGCGAGGATCACGACGTCGTACGACTCCCGCTCCATGGTGCGCAGGAATTCGACGGCGGTCACCTCACGGATCGAGTCGGCGCGGACACCGACTTCCGCCAGCTGGCGGGCCGTGGGAGTGGCCCGGCCGCGCAGCAGGAATCCGCTCAGCGCAGGGCCGACTTGCGCGTCGCCGCGCGATCCGGCTTCCATTGACGGGCCCGGGGCAATCCGGTCCGCGGTCAGGGCACCCCATTTCCAACGGGTGTCGGAGTCCGCGAGTACCGCGATCCGCAGAGATTTCGATGTACTAGTTGCACTTGGTGGCACACCCAAGACGCTAGGAACCATTTCTTAGATATAACCCAACCTCAACTCAACAAAAAGTTAACAGCACACTTCCCCAAGCCCAACTGGCCCGTCGAAGACCAGGAAGATTACGGAATGCACCGTTCCGACACATCGAGTTCACCCCCCGTACCTGCGCCGGAAAGTTCCGGATCCGGGCAGCCTCATAGGCTCCCTGGCGTGCCAAAGCTCTCCGTCATCGTGCCCTTCTACAACGTCCAGCAGTACGCCCCGGACACCCTCAGAAGCCTGCGCCTGAACGCCCGGCAGGACTTCGAGTTCGTGCTGGTGGACGACCATTCGAAGGATGAAACTCCGGCGATCCTGGAACGGGCGGCCGAAGAACTTTCGGATGTCGCCCAGGTGCGCTATGTCCGCCACAAGGAGAACGGGGGGCTCGCCACCGCGCGCAACACCGGCCTCGACGCGGCCCGGGGCGAGTACCTGACCTTCCTGGACGGCGACGACTGGCTCGCTCCCGGCTATCTCGGTGAACTCGTGTCGGCCATCGAGGGGTTGGGCTGCGACTTCATCCGCACCGACCACGTACAGGCCACCAACCGCGGCCGTACGGTGCACCGGGCCCCGCACGGGCGGCGCAACGAGGTGATGAACCCGCGCGAGGCGATCCTGCCCGTCGACCGGACGACCTCGGTCGACTACGCGTACGCCTGGGCTGGCGCCTATCACCGCAGGCTGCTCGACCGGGGGCTGCTGCACTTCACCGACGGGCTGCGCACGGCCGAGGACCGGCCGTGGATCTGGAAACTGCACCGCGAGGCGGAGTCGTTCGCCGTGGTGAGCCTGCTGGGCGTCTTCTACCGACGTGGAGTCGCTTCCTCACTCACTCAAATCGGTGATGTCCGTCAACTCGATTTCATCCGCGCCTTCGATCAGGTCGTCGAGGAAACCGCGGCGGACCCCGACGCCGACCGGCTGCTGCCCAAGGCGGTGCGGACGTACTGCGCGATCATCGCCCACCACCTCTCCGAGATCGACAAATTCGAACCGGCCGTCGCCAAGCAGCTGCGGTCGATGAGCGCGGCGGCCATAAAGCGGATGCCGCAGGACGCGCTCGGGGACGTACTCGACACCATGGACCTGAGCCGTTCCTCGAAACTGCGGCGGCTGCGGCGCCGGATCACCACTGCGAAGGCGGCCGCCTGATGTCCCGTACGACCCAGATCTTCTGCGCCTCGACGCTGTACGGCGCCGCGACCCTGGCCGCCGCGATCGAGTCCGACCAGTTCACCCCCGCCGACCGCCGTCTGCTCCTGGTGTTCAACAACTCCATGACGCCGGAGACCACCCCCGCCGTCGACGAGATGCCGGGGTTCGCCTCGCTGAGCGACCACTTCGACGGGGTGCTGTCCTGGAACGAGGCCATCCGGCCGTTCCACCCCGGGGCGTGGTCGCCGCGCACCGACGACATCCCGCTGTTCGAGCGGTATCTGCGGCTGCTGTGGGACCTCGGCGACGACCGGGTGGAGCTGGTCCTGGAGTCGATCCAGGTCAGCCCCGCCTTCACGGTGGCGCAGCTGTTCACCGGGGCTCCCATCGACGTCTACGCCGACGGGCTGATGAGCTACGGCCCCACCCGCAACAAGCTCGACCCGCTGGTCGGCACGCGGGTACGGCGGCTGCTGCACCTGGACCTGGTGCCCGGACTGACACCGCTGCTGCTGACCGAGTTCGACGTGCCCGCGGAGGTCGTGCCTTCGGACGCGTTCCTGAAGGTGCTGAGCGGGCTCGGCGGCGCCGTACCGGAGCTGCCAGCGCTGCCCGACAACGCGGCACTCCTGCTCGGCCAGTACCTGTCGGCGCTGAACATCCTCTCCGCGAAGGAGGAGGAGGACCTGCACGTGCGGATGATGCGCGGGGCCGTCGACCGCGGACACCGCACCATCGTGTTCAAGCCGCACCCGACCGCGCCGGCCAGTTACAGCCGCGCACTGGAGACCGAGGCCGCCGAGCTCGGCGTCGAACTCACCGTCCTGAACACGCCGGTGCTCGCCGAGGTGCTGTTCGAGAAGACCCGGCCCGCTCTGGTGGTCGGCTGCTTCTCGACCGCGCTGTTCACGGCCTCCGCGTTCTACGACCTGCCGGTCGCCCGTATCGGTACCGAGCCGATACTGGATCGCCTCACGCCCTACCAGAACAGCAACCGCGTGCCCGTCGCGCTGGCCGACGCGCTGCTGCCCGACCTGGAGGGCAAGAAGGGCAACGACGCCCTCCCCACCGACGAGTTGAACGGTCTGGTCGTCGCGCTCGGGTTCACCATGCAGCCGCAGATCCACCCGGCGCTGCGCCCGGCCACGGAACGCTATCTGTCCCAGCATTTCGGCCCGCGCACCCAGCGCTACTTCAAGCGCCGCCGGCTGACCTCGCTCGGCCTTCCCGGCGGCATCCCGGAGCGGCTGGCTTTCGTGCCCCGCAACTCCACGGCACGCCGAGTGGTGCGGCAGGCGCGTGCGCTGCGCAAGGCGGTACGCCGCTGATCGCAGGCCCGGAAGAGTGGTGCGGTGGGTGGGTGGATCAGCCAGTGATCCACCCACCCACCGTGTGTTGCCGCCCGTATTCCCGGCGCGATCGAACGGCCGCCTCAAATGGGTGAAGGGAGACTATGCATACAACTCACGGACCCGGGGCGTTCATCGTTCCTTAACCAAGCCTCCATAGCTTCCTCCAATGCAGCAAATAGCTTTCTCCATACGCCCGTTCGGGTTTACGGGTGGGTGGAGATGACCCAGCAGGACATACGTCCGCCTGCCCCCGCCGCCTCTCCCGCTCCGGCCGGCGTCACCCTCGCGCCCCTGGACCTGGACCCGGAGCCGGCGAAGAGGCCACTGATCTCCTACGTCCTGCCGGTCTACAACGAACAGGACGGCATCGCCGCCTTCCACACCGAGCTGATCGCCGCGATCGAAGGCCGCCCGGAGCTCGATTTCGAGCTGCTGTACGTCAACGACGGTTCCTCGGACCGTTCGCTCGCCATCCTCAAGGCCCTGTCGAAGAACGACGGGCGCGTCCAGGTGGTCGACTTCGCCCGCAACTTCGGACACCAGGTCGCCATCACCGCGGGCCTCGACCTCGCCCAGGGCGACGCGGTGATCGTCATGGACACCGACCTCCAGGACCCGCCGCGGGTCAGCCTCGAACTGGTCGACGCCTGGCGCGAGGGCGCCGAGATCGTGCACGCGCAGCGCCGCAGCCGGCAGGACACCGCCTTCAAGCGGGCCACCGCGCACCTGTACTACCGCGTCCTGCGCTCCAGCACCGAGGTCGACATCCCGCTGGACACCGGAGACTTCCGGCTGCTCGACCGGCGGGTCGCAGACGAGCTGCGCCGGTACCGCGAGCGCAGCCGCTTCGTGCGCGGCATCGTCGCCTCGATGGGCTACCGGCAGACCACGGTGGCCTTCGACCGCGACGAGCGGTTCGCGGGCGAGACGAAGTACCCGCTGCGCAAGATGGCCCGCCTCGCGGTCGACGGGATGACCAGCTTCTCCACCACACCGCTGAAGATGATCACCCGCCTCGGCTTCGTGGTGCTCGTACTGTCGCTGATCGGCATTCTCTACACGCTGGCCATGAAGTTCTTCCGGCCCGAGGTGACCGTCTCCGGCTGGACGATGCTGATGGTCGTCGTGCTGTTCCTGGGCGGCACCCAGATGCTGTCCCTGGGGGTGCTGGGCAGCTACATAGGGCGCATCTACAGCGAGACGCAGGGACGCCCGCTGTACCTGGTGCGCGAGGTGATCGGACGGCGCAAGGACGAGCGGGACGGACCCGGAACCGGTGATCGCACCGACGAGCGGGACGGTCGCCGTGGCGTCTGACACCACCTCCACGGCCGCACCCGCAGTGACCTTGGACGAGGCCCCGGAGGGCCGCACGCGCACGCTGCGCCAACTGCTGCGCTACACCCTCATCGGCGGCAGCGGCCTCGCGCTCGACCTCGTGGTCTTCCTGCTGCTGCACAACCTCGCCGGGATGGACGAGCAGTTCGCCAACGCGATCAGCACCACCCTCGGCATCGCCAACAACTTCGTCCTGAACGCGCTGTTCACCTTCGAGCGGCGCGACCGGATCGTCGTGCGCTTCCTGCGCTTCTACGCGGTCGGGCTGACCGGCATCGCCCTGACGAACCTGCTCTTCCTCGCCTTCACCGACGCACTGGGGATCGACGCCAACCTCGTCAAGGTCGGCTCGCTCCCGCTGGTCCTGGCGCTTCAGTTCGCGCTCAACAAAAAGTGGAGCTTCGCATGAACCTCGGCATCATCGGCGCGGGTGCCAGCGGCCTGACCGCCGCCTGGGACGCCGTACGCGCCGGCCACCAGGTCACCGTCCTGGAAGCGGCCGGCGAACTCGGCGGTCTCGCCGCGTCGTTGGAGGTGGGCGGCGTCCCGCTGGAGCGCTACTACCACCACATCTTCCGCAGCGACAAGGCCATGATCGGCCTGATCGAGGAGCTGGGGCTCGGTGACGCGCTGCGCTTCCACAAGCCGACCACGGCCATCTTCCGCGGCGACAAGCTGATCAACTTCACCAGCCCGGTCGACATGCTGCGCTTCCCGGAGTTCTCCCCGCTGGACGCGGTGCGGTTCGCCGGTTCCTCCGCGCTGCTGAAGGCAGTGCGCAGCGGTGAGCGGTTCAACGACCTGACCGCGCTGGCCTGGCTGCGCCGCTGGGCGGGCCGCAAAGCGACCGCGGCGATCTGGGAGCCGCTGCTGACCGGCAAGTTCGGCGACCGCGCGGAGCAGGTGTCGATGGCCTGGCTGTGGGCCCGAATCCACTGCCGCACCTTCGAACTCGGTTATGTGGACGGCGGGTTCGAGCGCGTGTACGCGGCGCTGCGGGACGGCGTCGAGGAGTTGGGCGGCAAGGTCGAGTTCGGCAAGGCGGTCGAGTCGATCCGGCAGGATGGTGACGCGGCGCCCGCGGTGGTGACGTGCGCGGACGGCTCGAGTTACGAGTTCGAGCAGCTGATCGTCACCACTCCGCAGCCCGCCTTCGCCAAGGCGGCGGGGCTGCCCGCCGACGACGCCGTGTGGAAGAACCAGTACCTCGGCGCGACCTGCTTCGTCCTGGAGCTGGACCGCAGCGTGATCCCGTACTACTGGCTCAACATCAACGAGCCGGACTTCCCGTTCCTCGCGGTGGTCGAGCACACCCGGATGATCGACCCGTCGGTCTACGGCGGCCGGCACATCCTCTACGTGGGCAACTACGTGGAGCGCGAGGACTGGCGGTTCACGACCGATCCCGCCGAGCTGCTGAAGGCGTTCGTGCCGTATCTGCGGCGGATCAACCCGGACTTCGACGAGTCCTGGATCAAGGACTGGCACTTCTCGAAGGCCGGGTTCGCCCAGCCGGTGGTGACCCCCGAGTACCGCTCGCTGATCCCGCCGCACGACACGCCGATGAGCCGGGTCAAGCTGGTGACGATGGCGCAGATCTACCCGCAGGACCGGGGGCAGAGCTACTCGGTGGCGCTGGCCCGCAAGGTCACCGCCTCGCTCGGCCTGCGCTGAACGGACGCTGGAACGACGCTGCCCCGGCCGGGTGTCACCGGCCGGGGCAGCGGTCTGTCAGGTGCCGCTCCTGCGCTCGCACAGGACCAGCTTGGCCTTGCCGCTCTCGTCGGCGGTCGGGCAGTCGTACTCGGCGGAGATGCGCCGTGCGAGTGCCGGGTCGACCTTGCCCGGCCGGAACCAGTTCCGGTCCAGGACCGCGTACGGGGCGGGGTCGTGGTCGATGCAGTCGGCGTTCTCCTGGAACGACTTCAGCTCGGTGACGTCCGCGAGGAAACGGGTGCGCTGGAGGAACGTGGCGATCGGGTACCGGCACTGCGCCGGGTGGTCGACGAAGTACGCCGCGTCGCCGAAGGCCAGGTACAACACCGGGGCGTCTGCGGGCAGTTGGGCCCGGATCCGGTCCGCCGCCTGCTCGGAGCCCTCCAGGGACTTCAGGTACGCGGCGTTCGTCGTCAGGACCTTGCCGTACTGCACGAGGTGCGGTGAGTCGGGCCAGCTGCTCCCGGCCAGGCACACCACACCGGCCAGGGCGGCCAGCGCGGCCGGCCACACCCCGCGCGCGATCCTCGGCCGCGGGGCGCGCACGCCCGTCGCCCGCACACGTGCCTCCAGCCAGGCGTCCAGGACGGCGGCGAGCAGGGCGACCAGACCCGCGGCCCAGAGGACGTACGGCCGTTGGAGGCCTCTCGGCAGTTCGGTGTACAGCACGGGCAGCGCGCCGTAGAGCAGCGACACTGCGCCGAAGAACCAGGGCGGGGAGCGGCGGGCGCCGCCCACGGCCAGGCCCCACATGGCGGCGGCGATCACGGGCATCTGGGCGCCGTGGTACAGGAACCAGTTGCCCTGCACGACCACGACCGCCTGGGCGCCGAAGCCGATGGTGAGGGCCACCAGGATGAGTTCGGCCCGGCGGCGCCGCCCGCGCACCCGGCACAGCACAAGCAGCAGCGCTCCGGGCAGGAGCAGCAGCACCGGGCTCTCCACGGCGCGGTCGGCGAGGAAGTCCACGGAGCGTTCGACGATGAACCGCGGGTGGATGCCGGTGCGGCCGATCGACGCCTGGTTGAGCTGTGGCATGTCCTCGGTCCACTGCCACTCGTGGGACCCGGCGAGGACACTCAGCGCGAACAGGGCCACCGCGCCGGGCACCGCGACCAGGGCGAGCCGTACGGCCCGGCCCCGGTCGACGGCGTACACGAAGAGCACGCCGATGGCTGCCGAGGCGGCGGTGGAGTACTTCATCATCACCGCGAGCGCCAGGGGCAGCGCGGCGAGCAGCGCCGCCGGCCACGGCTTCGCGGGGCCGAGTGTCGCGGCGACGGCCAGCACCGTCAGTACGACCGCTGCCCACTCCGGCTGGAGGAAGTCGTTGCGGGGGGCGAGCGTCATGGCGAGGCCGACGGCGCCCGCTGTGAGGGCCGCTTCGCGCCCGGTGAGGTGGCGCAGGAGCGCCACGTACAGGGCGTAGGCCGCCGCGGCGGCGAGCAGTACGCCGGCCGCGCCCATGAGTGCCTCGCGCACCATCGTGGTGCCGAAGGTGAGTTGGTCGAGGCCGGCGATGAACCACCGGTAGAAGTAGGGCCGGTGGGTGAAGATCTCCGACGGTGAGTAGCCGGCCTGCTCACCGGTCCGCAGGGCGCCGAGCACGTACTCCAGGTCGCCGGTCAGTCGCCGGGCGACCACGACGTACGCCACGGCCAGCGCGGCCGGCAGCGCGACCACCGGCCACCACAGGGGTGACCGGCGGACGCGCTGCTGCGGCCGTGCTGCTGGTGTGGCGCCGTCGAGGTCATCGGCCAGGGCGGTCGCCACCGGTCAACCGCCCAGGATGATGCGCAGGTCCGAGGCGTTCGCCTCGGTGATCTTCCACAGCTCCTGCTGACGGCCGTGCACGTCGGCGACGGTCGCGGCGTGGTCGGCCAGCAGACCCTGGGCGCGCTCCACGAGCTTGCCGCCGAGGTTCCGGTCGTGCACGGACACGCCCCACTCGGGCCGCTCGATGTCGCTCAGGAAGTACGCCATCTTGGGGTGCGAGATCAGGCTGATGATGGGCGTGCCGCAGCCGAACGGGATCATTCCGGCGTGCCCGCGCATGCCGATGACCAGCTTGGTGCGGGCGTACAGGTCGCGGATCTCGTCGTTCTCGAAGTTGTACATCGGGATGACGGGCATCGAGATGCCGTGCTCGCGGCGCAGGTCGAAGGCGATCTTCTCGTCGTCCAGCGAGTGGGCGGCGCACTGCACCTCGGCGAGCTTCCCGAGGCCCCGTACCGCGTCGGCCATCTGCGCCAGGAAGTAGGCGTAGTCGTGGCCGAAGCGCAGTCCCGCGCGGTCGTAGGCCGCGTTGATGAGGATGGTGTCCTCGCGCTTGGCCGGGTCCTGCCAGTTCGCGACGAGCTGGCGGGTGACCGTGGTGGGACAGGGCTGGAAGCGCACCTTGTCGTGCAGATGGGCGGGGAGCATGGCCCGCACCTTCGCGATGGAGCCGTGGTTGCGCAGTCCGAAGAAGGAGGAGCGCTCCACGAGTTGCTGCAGCGAGGAGCGGAACCGTCCGGCGCGGTAGGACTGTCCGTCGAAGGCGTTGAAGCCCACGGCGAAGACCGCGATCGGCACGTCGATGCGGTTGAGCAGGTCGTCCGGGACGTTCCACTGCCAGGCGCTGTTGCCGTTGGGCATGGTGTCCGGGATGAACAGTCCGCCACCGCCGATGACCAGGCCGCGGCGTTCGTTGACGCGCTTGAGGGCGGCCTCGTCGAACAGCCGGTGGGCGTGCACCGGGTGCCAGCGGCGGGAGCCGGTGTCGGGCCCGAAGGCGAGCCGGACGCTCTCGGGGAGCAGCTTGTCGCCCGCGTTGCCCTGGCGGTCCATGTAGAAGGCGACGTGCGCGAGTTGGTCCTCGGGGGTGCCGAGTTCCTGGGTGGGCACGGAGGCCGCGCGGGTGACCCACATGCGGCTGGCGCGGTGGGTGGGGTCGACGCTGATGCCGGCCGTGGCGTACTTCAGGGCCTCGGCGTTGTCGCCGTGCACCCAGGCCATCTGGGCGAGGCGGGAGTACGCGGTGGCGGCCCGGTTGGGGGCGGCGGTGGCCAGCAGCAGTTCGGCCTTGGCCTCCTCGTAGCGGGAGACGCTCATCAGGGCGTGGCCGAGCGTCTCGTGCGCCCAGGACTCGTCGACCGGGAGCCGCACGCTTTCGAGTACGTCGACGGCGTCCTGGTAGTCACCGGCGGCGATGTGGGCCGCGGCGACCTTGCGGGCGAGTTCCGGGTCCCCGGTGCGGGCGACGTGCGGGGTGCCGAAGTGGACCAGCAGGTCGTGGTGGAGGCCGCCGGAGCGCTCCAGGTAGGCGCCGTGGAACTCGGCGTCGGTGAGCTCGAACTCGCGCCAGCGCGCCTCCGCCTGGCCGTACCCGGCCTCGCCGCCCTGCCAGGGCTTGTGGCGCCCGGTGAAGTGCAGGATCGAGACGTCCTCGGGCACCGGCAGGTCGCCGGACAGCCGCCGCTTGACGTAGTTGTACCGGGCGTCGAGGTGGACGAAGTCACCGTCGAGCACGGCGTTGAGGATGCCCTGGTCGTGCTTGTCGAGCTCGTAGTCACCACTGCGGCCGGTGGCGTCGATCTTCGCGCAGAACTCGTCGCTCAGGTACTCGCGCTGGATGACCAGGAGACCGGAGTTGAGCTTGTGCTGCCCGTAGAAGAACTGCGGTACGGCCGCAAGTCCCTCGCGCAGCTTCAGCAGTTCGCCCAGGTCGCCGAGGACGACCATGTCGGTGTCGAGCGTGATGATCGTATCGTACGCGCGCAGCCGGAAGATGTCGAGGATGAAGTAGGCCTTGCGGACCAGGTAGTTGTCCTGGTCGCCCTTGGCGTACGAGTCGTAGTGCTCGGCGTTGACGCGCTGCAGCACGATGCGCGGGTGCAGGGCGCGGATCTTGGCGATCGAGCCGGGGCGCAGGTCGTCGTAGAGGACGACGAAGTCCTCGCACACGTTCGGGTTCGACAGGGCGAGGCTGCGCAGCAGGACGAGGAAGCCCGGCAGGTAGTTCTCGTCGACGAAGCTCGCGAACGCGATGCGCCGCTTGCCGGTGAGGTCGGCCGCCGAAGCGCCGACGGCCGGGACCGCCGCGGCGGTTCCGGTCAGGGAGGTCGTGGTCATCGCAGGGATATCCTCATGTCGGTCACGCTCTGAGCCCGCTGCATGACCCATTCCTTCTCGCTGGTGTATTCGTGCACGGATGTGATGGCCAGCTTCATGGCTTCCGCGACGCGGTAGGCACCGCTCTCGTAGAAGTCGAAGCCGATCAGGTCGAGGGTCGGGCTGACGTCCAGGAAGTCGAGCAGCCACAGCATGTTGAAGCCGGTGGTCGGGATGCCCGACCACCGGTCCGCGCCGACCTGGCCGATGTTCCGCAGCGGCCAGCGCAGCGTCTCGTCACCGAGGTACTGCTGCGCCCCGGGCACCAGACGGTTGCGCAGCGAGTACTTCCAGTCGCCGGAGATGCCGCCGAAGACGAGCCGGGTGGTCACCGGCTTGTCCCAGTTGAAGCCGTGCTTGTGGATCGTGGTGTGGATGTCGGTACGGCTGCCGGTGTTCTTCGCGTCGATCTTGTACGAGTTGAAGCGCACCACGAGGTCGTACGCGTCGATCTCGGCGCCCATCGAACTGGCGCCGACCCGGCCGGAGTTGGCGATCAGACAGATGGACTTGCCGGCGATCTGGTTGCGGAACTCCCCCAGGGTGAGCCACTGCACGCCGCCGATGGTGGGGTCGAGGACCGGGCCGCGCGCCCGGATCCGGCGCTGTTCGGCGTAGAGCGAGAGCGCTTCGGTGAGCGCGGGGAGTGCGGCGAGGTCGCCGTGGGAGATGCCGGTGCGCAGGTCCAGGTACTGGCTGAGCAGGTCCTGTCGGTCGCTCACCGGGGCGTCCTCGGCGGCCAGCGCGAGCAGCGCGCCGACCAGCAGCGGTTCGGCGCCGGCCCAGTCTCCGGCGTCGTGCCGGGCGAGGCCTTCGGCCCACACCTCGGTGACGGGGCCGCCGGCGAACTCCTGGGCGCGCGGGACCTGGCGCTTGAGGAGCGCGAGGAGTTCCCGCTCCCGCTCCGCAGCGGCACGCATACCGCCGATGCGGGCGGCGACGCCGAACCCGTCGTCGGTGGTGAGCGAGAGGTAGCGCTCGTACGCCTCCAGCGCCTCCGTCTCCTCACCGAGGGCCTCGAGGAGCCGGGCGCGCAGCCGCCAGCCGGCGCGGGAGTTCTTGCGCTCGGCGAGCACAGTGTCGCTGATCACGAGGGCGAGGTTCAGCTCGTCGTCGTAGCCGCACTCCATCGCCTTGTTGGCGACCGCGAGCAGGGCGTCGAGGAGCGCGTTGTCGATCCCGGAGGAGGGGGTCGCCGCGCCCTTGACGGCGCGCTTGAGCAGGGCGGTGGCGCCGCCGCCCGTCGGGGCGGGCGCCGGGCTGCTGGTGGCGGACATGCCCCACGCCACCAGTAGCTTCCTCAGCTGCTCGGCAAGCTCGATACGGCGGCGGTCGAGGCTGCCCACGAGTTTCCCGCTGTGCGCCGCGCAAGCGCGCAAGCAGTCGTCCAGCTCCCCTCCACGCGCACGTGCCCGTCTGTTCTGGACCCTCGTCATGGCACTCCTGATTTTTTGCCAAGCAAATGCTGTGTTCACTGCTGCTGGCTGCCGCTATTCACTGCTGCTGACTGACTGATGGCACGATCTTGCGCACGTTTAGACGCCGGTGGGGCGATGATGAGAAAAATTAGGAAGCTAAAACGACTTCCAGGTGAACTCGTTGGAACCGGGGGGAAAATCGTTGGCCTGTCAACCAGGTCGAGTCTGTGATTCGGACTAACGTGCTGGGACAACCCGCCCACAGGAGCACCCGCGAGGGGATTTTTTCGTGACCAGCATGACCGTCCGCCCGGTGACCGACGTACCCCGGCCGGAGCGGGCGAGGCCCCGGGAGACCCGGCTGCGCGCACTGGACGGGCTGCGGCTGATCGCTGCCCTGATGGTAGCGGCGTACCACTACGGCGGTCGGGGCGGTGACGTCACCAGGGCCTGGGGAAGCTCCGCCGAACGGCAGTTCCCCACCCTCCACGAGTATTTCGCGTACGGCTGTCTCGGCGTCCAGGTCTTCTTCGTGATCAGCGGGTTCGTGATCTGCATGAGCGGCTGGGGCCGGCCGCTGAAGTCGTTCTTCGCGTCCCGCGCCTCCCGGTTGCTGCCCGCCTATTGGGCGGCGGTCGTGCTGGTGACGGTTGTGTTCGCGCTGCCGATGGTCGCCTACCACGCGGTGTCGCCGAGCGACGCACTGGTCAATATGACGATGCTTCAGCAACCCCTGGGTGTGAACCGGGTGCTGGGGGTCTGCTGGACGCTGTGGGCGGAGATCCGGTTCTACGCGCTGTTCGCGCTGTGCGTGGTGCTGCCCGGGGCCACCAGGCAGCGGGTGATCATGTTCTGTGCGGGCTGGACGCTGGCGTATGTGATCGCGCAGGGCGCGCAGATGCCGCTCCTCGACATCGTGTTGATGCCCGAGTACGCGCCGTTCTTCATCGGCGGCGTCGGCCTCTACCTCGTCCACCGCGACCGGCGTGACGTCTACGCCTGGGGCATCGTGGCCGTCAGCTTCCTGATCGGGCAGCACTACGCGGTGCGCGAGCTGTGGAACGCGGCGGACCCGAACGCCTTCGCCCACCGCACCACGTTCGGCATCGTCCTCGTCGTCGCCTTCGGCTTCGTGGCAGTCGCGGCGATCGCGCTGGGCTGGCTGAACTGGGCGAACTGGCGCTGGCTGACGGTCGCGGGCGCCCTGACGTACCCGTTCTACCTGGTCCACGAGCACCTGGGCTGGGTGGCGATAAAGGCCTACCACCAGACCCTGCACATCCCGTCGTACGGCACGTTCCTGCTCACGGTCGCGACCATGCTGCTGCTGGCCTGGCTGATGAACCGGTACGTGGAGAAGCAGCTGACGCCGCGACTGCGTTCCGCGCTGGCCAAGCCCCGGCCCTGAGCCCTTACAGCATCACCGGTCGGCAAAGTCCGATAAAACGCATTTGCCTTCAGGTTCACCTGGTCGTGCGTGTGGATTTCTCTCTCCGCGCAGGCGCGGAAACACTGATCGTCATGACTGCTACACAAGGCGCCATCCGCCCGCCCCATCAGCTCGACGACGTTCCCGGCTGGTTCCCCGTCCTCGACCAGATGCTCTTCGACTGGTGCCTGGACCGGCAGGAAGCCGCTGGGATGCGTGGTGATCTGCTCGAAGTCGGTGTGTACATGGGAAAGAGCGCGATCTTCCTGGGCCGCCACGCACAGGAGGGTGAGCGGTACACGGTCTGCGACCTCTTCGAGGGAGAGGCCCCCGACAACGCCAATCAGGCGGAGTCGACGAAGTCGTACAGCGCACTCACCCGTCGGGCCTTCGAGGAGAACTACCTCTCCTTCCACGACGAGCTGCCCCGCGTCCTGCAGGGCCCCAGCTCCCTGGTGCCGTCCGAAGTCGCCCCCCGCTCCTGCCGGTTCGTGCACATCGACGCCTCACATCTGTACGAGCACGTCCACGGGGACATCGCGGCGGCCCGCGAAGCGCTGCTGCCCGGCGGCATCGTCGTCCTGGACGACTTCCGCTCGGAGCACACGCCCGGCGTCGCCGTGGCCACCTGGGAGGCCGTGCTCAGCAGGGGCCTGCACCCGATCTGCCTGAGCGCCCAGAAGCTGTACGGGACTTGGGACGATCCCGAGCCCGTGCAGGAGGAGCTGCTGGCCATGGCCCGGGAGCGGACGGACTGTCACCTCAGCGTTCAGCACGCGGCCGGGCACCGCATCATCCGCCTCAAGGCCAAGGGCATGCGGGCCCCGGCCTTCCCGCCGTCCCGGCACTTCACCGAGGAACCCGCGACCGTCGCCGCCGAGAACTCCACACCCGTCGCGGCCGAAGCCCCGGCGGAGCCGGAGCCCGCCGCCCAGGCGGACCCGCCCCCCGTCCAGCAGCCCCACCAGGCGTCCCAGGGCCGCCGAAGGCCCGCCCCGGGCCCCGTCCGCCAGGTCCGCCGCATCGCCCTCGACCTGCTGCCGCCGGTCCTCACGCGTGCGATCCGCCGGGCCCGTGCCGCCAGGCGGTCGGCGGCCCACTGAGACGCCCGTGTGCCGCCGCCGGAGCCTCCGACGGCGGCACTCACTTGATCCCGTACCGCGCCCCGACCCCGGCGATCAGCAGGCGCAGCCCTTCCTCGAAGCCCTCCTCGTAGTTCTGGAAGACTTCGGCGCCCGTGGACGCCGCGAGGGGGAAGTCGGCCATGCGGGCGGCGCGCTCCTCGACGTCATAGCCCTCGCGGCGCTCCCCCGGCAGCGGCCAGACGCCCTGCTCCTCGGTGACGAAGCCGAGGGTGAAGTAGAAGGCCGTGGAGGTGGCGCGGACGGCCTGGGGAACGCTGAAGCCCGCGTCCACCAGGGCACGGAGGTTCGCCTCCATCTCGACGGCGTGCTCGATGCCGGTGAAGCGGGTGCCGCTGAACACCTTGGCGCCGTCGCGGTAGCCGAGCAGCGCCGTGCGCAGGCCGCGCTGGCTCACGAGGATCCGTTCCTGCCAGGTGGCGTCCGCGGGGATCCGCGCGTCCGCGACCATCCGGCGGTACATCTCCGTCGCCATCTCGTCGAGCAGGGCCTGTTTGTTCTTGAAGTGCCAGTAGAGGGCCGGGGCCTGGACGTCCAGCTCCCTGGCGATCGTCCGGAGCGTGAGCCCGTCGAGGCCGACCTCGTTGAGGAGCCTCAGGGCCGTCTCGACGACCTGCTTCTTGTCCAGCTTGGGGGATCTCTGACTAGCCACGCTTGACAGTTTAACGCCGTTAAGGGCATGCTCCGAAGCGAGGAACTTAACAGCGTTAAGGAGCTGTCCATGAATACGTACGACACTGACGTACTCGTCATCGGCGCCGGCCCCACCGGGCTCGCGCTCGCCGTGGACCTCGCACGGCGCGGGGCCCGCGCGCTCGTCGTGGAGCGCGCCGACGGGCTCTTCCCCGGTTCGCGCGGCAAGGGTCTGCAGCCCCGCACCCAGGAGGTCTTCGACGACCTCGGCGTGCTCGACGCGGTCCGCGCGGCGGGCGGCCCCTACCCGGTCGGGATGATCTGGCAGGACGGGGAGCGCAAGGGCGAGCACCGGATGTTCGACGAGACCGGGGCGACGGAGGCCGAGCCGTACCACGAGCCGTGGATGCTGCCGCAGTGGCGGACACAGCGGATCCTCTTCGACCGGCTGACGGAGCTCGGCGGAGAGGTCGCGTTCGGGCGGGAGCTGGTGGGGATCGCGCAGGACGCGGACGGGGTGACGGCCTCCTTCGCGGCGGGCACGCCGGTCCGCGCCCGCTACGCCGTCGCAGGCGACGGAGGCCGGTCCACCGTGCGGCGCGTGCTCGGCGTCAGCATGACCGGCGAGACGGTGGACCCGAACCCGATGCTGGTGGCCGACGTCCGCATCACGGGCCTGGACCGCGACAACTGGCATGTCTTCCCGCCGACCGAAGCGGCGGGCTTCATGGCCATCTGCCCGCTCGCGGGGACGGAGGACTTCCAGGTGGCGGCCCAGTTCCCGGAGGGCACCGCCATCGACCTCTCCCTCGACGCCATCCGCAAGGTCGTCGCCACCCGCTCGCACCTCTCCCCCGAGGACGTGACCGAGGTGCGCTGGGCCTCCGACTTCCGGCCCAGGGCCGCGATGGCCGACCGGTTCCGCGAGGGCCGCGTCTTCCTCGCGGGCGACGCCGCGCACGTCCACTCACCCGCGGGCGGGCAGGGTCTCAACACCAGCGTCCAGGACGCGTACAACCTGGGCTGGAAGCTGGGCGCGGTGCTGAACGGCGACGCTCCCGAGTCCCTCCTCGACTCGTACGAGGAGGAGCGGCTGCCCAACGCCGCGGAGATGCTCGGACTGTCCACGCAGGTCCACCGCGGCGAGGTCCGGCGCGGCGAGGCCACACAGCAGCTCGGCCTCGGCTACCGGGGCCGCTCGCTCGCGGTGGAGACCCGGGAGGGCCTGCCGTCCGACGCCCTGCACGCGGGCGACCGCGCACCGGACGGCATCCGAGGCGGCGTACACCTCTTCGACGCGTTCCGGGGTCCGCACTGGACACTGCTCGCGGTCGGCACGGACGTGGACCTGCCGGACCTCGACGGGGCCCGCACGGTCCGGATTCCGGCGTACGAGGCGTACGGGACCGGGGTGTTCCTCATCCGTCCCGACGGTTACGTCGGGTGGGCGGGCGGTACGGCGGAGGGGCTGGCGGAGTACGCGGGTGTTGTGGGCGCCGCCTAGCCCCGCCTACGCGCTCGCGAGCGTCAGCTTCACCGCGAAGCCGAGGAAGAGGGCGCCGGCGGCGGTGGTGGCCCCGGCCGAGAGCCGCTTGCGGCTGCGGAAGGCCGCCGCCAGCTTCGTACCGCTGAAGATCAGCGCGGAGAGGTAGAGGAAGCTCGCCAGCTGGGCGAAGGCGCCGAGGACGACGAAGGAAAGGGCCGGGTAGGCATATCCCGGGTCCACGAACTGCACGAAGAAGGCGACGAAGAACAGGATCGCCTTCGGGTTGAACAGGCTGATGACCAGCGCCCGCCGGAAGGGCCGCTCCTCCGCGTCCGCCACCACGGCCGGGGCCTCCGCCCGCGCCTTCCGGGTCCGCCACATCCCCCACGCGGCCCGCAGCATCCCGATCGCCAGCCAGGTCAGATAACCGGCACCGGCGTACTTCACGATCCCGAAGAGCAGCGCGTTCCCCTGCAGCAACGAGGCGACTCCGGCCGCGGAGAGCGTCATCAGGACGGCGTCTCCGCACCAGACGCCCGCCGCGGCCCGGTAGCCGGTGCGTATACCGCTGCGAGCGGCGACCGACAGCACGTAGATCGAGTTCGGGCCGGGGAGGAGGACGATCAGGACGAGGCCTGCGAGGTAAGTGGGGAGGTCAGTGACACCAAGCATGGGACGGAGTGTCGCACGGGGGTACGACACTCCGCCTTCGTGTTTCGAGGGGCGGTCAGAACGCGTCCGTAGGCACGTAAGTCCCCCAGACCCCGCGCAGCGCGTTGCACACCTCGCCCACCGTCGCGCGGGCGCGCAGGGCGTCCTTCATCGGGTACAGGACGTTGTCCGTACCCTCGGCCGCCTTCTTGAGGTCGGCGAGGGCCGCGTCCACCGCCGACTGGTCCCGCTCCGCCCGCAGCTTCGCGAGCCGTTCCGCCTGCTGGGCCTCGATGGCCGGGTCGACGCGGAGCGGCTCGTAGGGCTCCTCCTCGTCCAGCTTGAAGCGGTTGACGCCGACCACGACCCGCTCGCCGGAGTCGGTCTCCTGGGCGATCCGGTACGCGGAGCGCTCGATCTCACCCTTCTGGAAACCGTTCTCGATGGCGTTCACCGCGCCGCCCAACTCCTCGACCCGGGCCATGAGTTCGACGGCCACGGCCTCCACGTCGTCGGTCATTTTCTCGATGACGTACGAGCCCGCGAAGGGGTCGACCGTCGCCGTCACGTCGGTCTCGTACGCCAGCACCTGCTGCGTACGGAGGGCGAGCCGCGCGCTCTTGTCGGTCGGCAGCGCGATCGCCTCGTCGAAGGAGTTGGTGTGCAGGGACTGCGTGCCGCCGAGCACCGCGCCCAGGCCCTGCACGGCGACGCGCACCAGGTTCACTTCCGGCTGCTGCGCGGTGAGCTGGACGCCCGCCGTCTGGGTGTGGAAGCGCAGCATCAGCGACTTGGGGTTCTTCGCACCGAACTCCTCGCGCATCACCCGGGCCCAAATACGGCGCGCGGCACGGAACTTGGCGACCTCTTCGAGGATCGTCGTACGCGCCACGAAGAAGAAGGACAGGCGCGGGGCGAAGTCGTCGACGTCCATCCCGGCCGCCACCGCGGTGCGCACGTACTCGATGCCGTCCGCCAGCGTGAACGCGATCTCCTGCGCGGGCGAGGCACCCGCCTCCGCCATGTGATAGCCGGAGATCGAGATGGTGTTCCACTTCGGGATCTCGGTCCTGCAGTACTTGAAGATGTCGGCGATCAGCCGGAGGGAGGGCTTGGGCGGGAAGATGTACGTGCCCCGCGCGATGTACTCCTTCAGGACGTCGTTCTGGATCGTGCCCGTCAGCTGGGAGGCGGGCACGCCCTGCTCCTCGCCCACCAGCTGGTACATCAGCAGCAGGAGCGCGGCGGGGGCGTTGATCGTCATCGACGTGGAGACCTTGTCCAGCGGGATCCCGCCGAACAGGATCCGCATGTCGTCGATCGAGTCGATGGCGACCCCGACCTTGCCCACCTCGCCGGACGCGATCGGGGCGTCGGAGTCGTGGCCCATCTGGGTGGGCAGGTCGAAGGCGACCGACAGACCCATCGTGCCGTTGGCGATCAGCTGCTTGTAGCGCGCGTTGGACTCCACGGCCGTGCCGAAACCGGCGTACTGGCGCATCGTCCACGGACGCCCGGTGTACATCGACGGATACACACCACGCGTGAAGGGGAACTCACCCGGCGCGCCCAGCTTCTCCGCGGGATCCCAGCCCGCCAGAGCCTCCGGCCCGTAGACCGGCTCGATGGGCAGTCCGGACTCGGATTCGCGCGCCATTGCTGTGCCTCCCGCTGAAGCTACTCACTAGTAGGAACCGCCTTCGCGACGGACTGTAGCCGCGGCCGTGCGGCCGGTGGAGTGGCCCACGCTGGGACCTTGCTCACAGACCGGCCCACGGCCCTGTTTGATGGGCTTCGCTCTCCACCATGCCGCGTAGTTCGCAACCGGTCATGCGCGGGGAGCATCTCAAGTGACACACGACGGCACGACGGGGGTCCGATGCGTACGACACCACCCATGACGAGGTCGACGAGACCGACGAGGCACGTGAAGCGATCGCTGGCCGTGCTCGTGGTACTCGCCGCGGTCGGCGCGTGCACCGCTCAGGCCGTGGACACGGACGGCAAGCAGCCGCCGCTGGTGCGGATCGACGGCTCGGCGGGCTCCACTCCCAAGCCCAGCGCTTCTGCCTCCCCCACCGACGCGCCCGACGACCCCAAGCCGAGCACCGAGCCCACCCCCGTCCCCGCCGAGGTCCTCTGGTCCCGGGGCGACGAGGGCACCGACGTACGCGAAGTGCAGGCCCGGCTGCGGCAGGTCGCCTGGCTCTTCGACGGGCCGACGGGGACGTACGACGACCTGACCGCCACCGCCGTGAAGGGCTTCCAGGGCAAGCGGGGTCTGCCACGGACCGGAGCCATGGACACCGTCACCTGGCAGCGGCTGCAGAAGATGACGCACGAGCCCGGCAAGTGGGAGCTGTACGCGTACGGCGGGCAGCCCGCCGCGAAGCCGGACTCGCGCTGCATGACGGGGCGCGTGCTGTGCATCAGCAAGACGAGCCGCACACTGCGCTGGATGGTCGACGGCCGGACGGTGTCGACGATGGAGGTGCGGTTCGGCTCGCAGTACACGCCGACCCGCGAAGGTGTGTTCAGCGTCTACTTCAAGTCGCGCTACCACGTGTCGACGCTCTACGACTCGTCCATGCCGTACGCCATGTTCTTCAGCGGCGGCCAGGCCGTGCACTTCTCCACCGACTTCGCGGCCCGCGGCTACTTCGGCGCCTCGCACGGCTGCGTCAACGTCCGGGACGAGGGGAAGATCGCTTCGCTGTTCGCGCAGGTCCGCACGGGTGACAAGGTCGTCGTCTACTGGTGAAACGCGGCGTGTGACACGTGCCGCGGACGGTGAGTGGGGCGCGGGCGGGACCGGGGGAACCTGTCCCGCCCGCGCCGGTGTGCACCGAGCCATGGGTACGGGGGGAACCCCGGCTCAGTGCGACGGCCGATGACCAGTCGGCTCACCCACTACTGCGCCACGGCGGCTGAAAATGTCACACCTGGGGCCGAAGAAAATTCAGGGGAACACGAAATCGCAGGTCAGGTGATGTTTGCCGGGGTCGGGAGGAGCCGGGCCAGGGTGGAGGGGGAGGACGACGAGGGCGATGGGGACTGGGACGCGGAGGGGGACGACGGCGGGGTGAGGATTCCGTCGTTGCCGACGTTGTCGTTGCCGAGGTCGGTTTTGTCGGTGCCATCGTTGTCAGAGGCGCCGGCGCCAAGGTCTCCGCCACCGAGGTCATCGCTGCTTTGAGTGTCGTGGCCGCGATCGTCGTTGCGCCCGTCGTCGTCACGGCCGTCGTCGCTGTCGCCCGTGCCCGGGAGTACGGGGAGCAGCGGGAATATGTGGTTTCCGTCGTCGTCACCACCCCCGTCCTCCGGGTCGGAGTCCTGGTCGGAGCGGGTGTCCGCGCCCGAGCTCGTGTTCCCGGCCGAGTCCTTGGCGTCGTCGCGGCCGTCGTCGCCGGTGTCCGTCCGGTCCAGGATTCCGTTGCAGTACGTCTTCAACCGGCCGTTTCCGCCGGCGGCGTCCTCCAGGACGCTCTTGCGGCCGGCGTCCAGGTCCTTGCCGTCGAGGACGTCTTGGCAGGACGAGCGTGTCTGCCTCCACCACTCGCCGGTACGGCCGGACTCCCCCGCCGCGTCCGAGCCCTGCTGCCCGCTCGTGGCACCGCCGCCCGCCTCGTCCTTCGAGGAGCCGTCGACGGACGGGCCTTCCGTGGTGCCGCCGGGCGCCGGGACCTGGGAGTCGCCGTCGTCCGGGGCGCCCGGCGACGGCGAGGCGACCGGGCGCTCCGGCGTCGCCGCGGCCGTGACCGAGGCGGCGGGGCCGGGCTTGTCCTCACCGAACGGAGTCGGCAGCATTCCGGTTCCGGCCGCGACGGCGACCCCGCCGATCATCCCGGCGGCCAGCGCGGCGGCGAGACCGAGGCGCGTGGGGCGGCCCCAACGGGCCCGGCGACCACCGGAGTCGGGACGTCCCAGACGTACGAGACCGGCGTCGGAGGGGTGGGAGGTGATACGGGAGACGGGGTGCGTACGACCACGCGGGGCGAGCTGTTCCACCTCGCCGTGCCGGTCCGCGCGCACCTTGCGGAACGCGGCCAACGCGGCGGCCTCACCGGGGAGTTCGTCGCTGCTGAGCACGGGTTCGGCGGCCAGCGCGGCGAGTGCCCCGGCGAGCTGGTCCACCTGGTTCCGGGCCTCGGCGTCGACGGCTTCCAGGGGTTCTCCGCGCAGCAGACGCTCGGCGGCGTCGCGGTCCAGCCACCGGCCCGGGGGCCGTGGGTTGTCACCCGGGAAGACACAGCGCTCGTCGGCCATCACATGTCCTTCTGCGTCCGCGAACGCGTATGCGTCACACCGGCGGACGTCACCGCGCGCGTACGCGGTTCTCTTTGTGGGGGTACGGCGCCGAGTGCGCCGGCGGATTCCGGATCGTCGCCGAGCAACTCCGCGAGCCGTTTCAGACCCCGGTGCGCCGCTGTGCGCACCGCGCCGGGGCGCTTGCCGAGCGTCTCGGCCGCGGTCTTGGCGTCGAGGCCGACGACGACGCGCAGCACGACGGCCTCCGCCTGGTCCTGCGGGAGCTGGGAGATGAGCGAGAGGGTGCTGTTGGTGGCCAGGGCCTCGATGGCCTCGCCCGCGGTGTCGGACTCGGCGGCCTTGCCGGTCAGTTCCGTCTCGTCGCCGCCTATGGCGGGGCGGCGCCCGCGCATCCGTATGTGGTCGAGGGCGCGGTTGCGGGCGATGCGGGCGGCCCAGCCGCGGAAGCGGTCGGCGTCCCCGCTGAACCGCTCCAGGTCACGGGCGATCTGCAGCCAGGCCTCGGACGTGACGTCCTCCGCGTCCGGGTCGCCGACCAGCGTCCGTACGTACCCGAGCAGCCGTGGGTGCACCGCGCGGTACACAGTCCGGAACGCGGTCTCGTCCCCGTCCTGTGCCGCAAGCACCGCGGCAGTCAGCTCCGCGTCGTCCCCCAGCACCGCACTCCCTTTGCGCCTAAACCGGCGCCGCTCTCGCGGACCGGGTTGCTCGCCATCGGGGTTGCTCAATTGATGGTTGCGGTCTTAAGGCCCCTCGTGGTTGCGGCTGTCTACCCTCCGCACCCCGGCGCGAATTGCACGTTACGGCGTGAAACCGCTTGGCGTCCATGTTCGTACAACGTGCAACTACGTGGTGACGGAGCGAGGTGTGACAGAAAGCGCAGTCGCGGCGCTGTAGGAAGTACGGGCCGCCGCGCGGCCCGTGCCGCGCGACGGCCGGGGCCTCTCCTGTGGGGGGTGGCGGCCCCGGCCGTTGCCATCGGCGAGGGCGGGACCTGCCGCTTTCCCCTGGACATGTCGGGACCGGGTCTACTTCTTGCCCTCGTCCCGGTCCTGATCCCTCAGCCCTTGCTCTTGGACTTCTTGGGTTTCGGCGTTGCCTTGGGCGTGTTGTCCGCCTTGCCTGGAGCCCTGGTGGCCGCGTCGTCCAACTGCCCGGCGCAGTACGACTCGACGTTGTCCTCGCCGCCCGCGGCGTCGATCAGCCGCTGCCAGGCCGTCGAACTCAGCGCCTGGCCCCGGCCCTTGACCGCGTCGTACGCGCGACAGTGGGCCTCCGTGTCCTGCGCCTGGGACGGGCGGCCGGACGGTGCGGCCTGCCCGGAGCCGGGCGGCGTCGGGTTCGCGGGTCCTGACTCGGACCGCTCAGGGGCGGCGCTGCTCGACGGCCGGGTCCCGTCCTGGCCCGCATCCCCGTCGTCCGACACCGAACCGATGCCCGCGACGGCGACCCCGCCCAGGGTCAGGCTCGCGAACAGCACGGCGAGCGTGGTCCGCAGCGAGCGGCCCACCTTCCGCTGCTCCCGCGGACGCCAGTCGTCGCGCCGCCGGGAGCGCGCGGGTCGCACGGCGTGCTCGCCCGCGTCGCGCGCGGCGCGGAACGCGGCGACGGCCCGCGCCTCCGCGCCGGCGTCACTCACCACACGCCCGCGCAGGGCGGCGGCGAGCAGCTCCTCGGCGGTGCGGTCCTCGCCGGCGGGGGCGTCGCCCGCAAGCGGTTTCAGGAGTGCAGGGTCGTCGTTCGCAGGTGGTGCCACGAAGGCAGGCTCATCGCCTGTCGGGCGCGCGACCCGACGGTCGGGCGTACCGCCACCGCTCTCTCGCTCACCCATGTCCGGATCCATCCCTGAAGCTGCCCGACGTACTCGAATTGACCGACCCACTCGGCCGGCTCGACCTGCCCGCCCGCTCCCTGCCGCTCATCCCGACTCCCCCAGCGTCCGGGGTTCCTCATCCGTCACACCCTCGACGCCGAGTTGGCGCGCGAGGCGCTTCAGGCCGCGGTGGGCGGCGGTGCGTACGGCGCCCGGGCGCTTGCCGAGGACGCGTGCGGCGGCGGGTCCGTCCAGGCCGACGACCACCCGCAGCAGTACGGCCTCGGCCTGGTCGCGGGGCAACCGGGCGACCAGTTCCAGGGCGTCCTGGGTGGACAGGGCCTCCAGCGCCTGGCCGTCGGTGCTGTGGGTACCCGGCAGCTCCAGTACGTCCTGTTCGAGCGTGGTCGCCCGCGGCCGCACCTTCAGGCGTCGCAGATGGTCGAGCGCGCGGTGCCGGGCGATGGTCGCGGTCCAGCCGCGGAAGCCGGCGCCGTCCCCCTTGAACCGGCCCAGATCCCGGGCGATCTCCAGCCAGGCGTCGGACGCGACATCCTCCGCGTCGTCACCGACGATCCCCCGCAGATACCCGAGCAGTCCGGGCTGCACAAGCCGGTACGCGACCGCGAAGGCAGCCTCGTCACCGTCCTGCGCCCGCGCGACGGCGACGCCCAGTTCCCCGTCGTACGCCTGCGCGCGGCGGGGTTCCCCTCGCTGGCCCAACACTGTCCTCGTTCGTACCGAATTCGTCCGAATTTCACGCCGTTCGACACAGTCGGACCGTGTCGACGCCCCCATGGTCATCAGCGTCGGCCCCCACATAAATGTCACAGCACATCAGCCACCCCTTCCACGCTATCTGCCTCTTCCACCCCTCCCGCACCTCAGGCGATCTGCCGGGACGTCCGCCCGTGCAGTTGCAGATACAAGGTCCGTACGGATTCCAGCTCCCCAGCCTCGAACCGCTTCACGACCTTGCCGAGCGGGTTCCACACCCGCCCGTCGGACATCCGCACCCCGACGGGCTGCCCGAACAACTCCCGCTGCCCGGCGTCGAATTCGACCCATCGCGCCCCGGCCCGCCGCACCAGCACCTCGCCCGTGTACGCACCGAGCCCGAACAGCACATGCTCGACCCTGCCGCGCTCGGGCTCCCCCTTCCGCAACCCGTCCACGATGAAGTCGACGACCCGCAGACTGTTCACCGAGTAGTCCAGCGGCACACGGTTCCGCGCCGTGACCTGCCGCACGAACTGCGCCGCATGCTGCCGCATCCACACATCGACCGACGTCCGCTCCGCCACGAGCCCCGCCCCCCTCATCCCCCTACACCCGGGGCGTGGTCACGCACCGGTCCACCTGTCCAAGCGGAACGCGGGCGTCGAACGTCACACATGGCCAGCGAATGTACAGCGGATCATGTATATTGATATACGAAGCCGTATATCACAAGGAGGCGCTCATGAGCCGCACCGTCATCGACCTCGACGACGAAGCCCTGGAAGCAGCCGCCATAGAGCTCGGCACAGCGACGAAGCGCGACACGATCAACACCGCGTTGCGGGAGATCGTCGCTCGCAACCGTCGCCTGCGCGCCTTGCACGAGTTGCAGGACCTCGCGGCAGAAGGCGCCCTTGACGTCAAACTCCTCCTCGACAAGCGCAATTACCGAGGGGGAAACAGCGAGTGACCGTCCCGGACTATCTCATCGACACCTCGGCGTTGGCACGAATCCTGCTGCGCCAGGCATCCGAGGAATGGGAGCGCCGCGTTGGCGGCGGGCTGGTCGCGCTGTGCGACATCAGTGAACTTGAGGTGCTGTACTCCGCTCGCTCTGCCGAAGACCGTGAGGTCATCCGGGACAGGCTGAACCAGTTCGCCTGGTGCCCCATGCCCGACGGCATCTACCGGCGAGCCCGCGTCGTCCAGCAACAACTCACCACCAAGGGCGAGCACCGCAGCGCCGGGGCCATCGACCTCCTGGTCGCCGCGGTCGCCGAAGAGGCCGGCCTCACCCTCCTGCACTACGACCGGGACTTCGAGACGATCGCCCGGACGACAGGGCAGCCGGTCCGCATGATCGACCTGAGGAACTAGCTCTCACCGACACGACTGAAACCACCTGGCCGTCGACACCACCCCGGCGCGGTCCTGTGGTGACGCTTTGCGATCTCTGTGCGCTGGGTAAGCGGGCCACCCCTGTGACGGGTGGGCTTGTCGTGGCCCTGCTCAGGGTCGTCGACCGTTGTTGACGTTTTCTAGGGGTGGGGCAGTTGAGTCGCAGGACGACCCATGCGTACAAGCCGCTGAGTCTGAAGCGGAGAGCATGGCTGACGATAGGAGCGGTCGTACTGGGAGGGGCGGGAATCGTCACGTACGCCGCGGCGAATCCGTCGGCGCCCGACGACGACAAGGCCGCCGGTTCCCGCGAGCCCGCCGTGCACGCCGTGAAGCTCAAGGACGAGGGCGCCGGCCGCAAGGGTCTGGACAAGCAGGGCACCAGCCGGTTCAGCGCGGTGATGCTCACCTGGAGCGACCCGGGAGCGGAGCCGAAGGGCACGCCCGAGGTGCGTTACCGCGAGCGGGAGAGCGGCACCTGGTCGGGCTGGCAGCAGCTGCCGGACGACCCGTTCTCGGCAGACGGCAAGGAGGCCGAGGACGCCGGGACACGCGGCGGCACCGCGTCCCTGTGGACCGGCGACGCGGACGGCGTCGAGGTGCGGGTGGTCGGCGCGGACGGCACCGAGGCGAAGGGGCAGCCGGCCGGGATGGACGTGCGGCTCCTCGACCCGGGTACGGATCCGGGCACCGGTCCGACGGGCGCCTCCACGGCGCAGGCCGAGCCCGCCGCGTACGCCTACCCGGCGGAGGAGACCACACCCGCGGCGAGCGACTCGGCGACACCCACGGACACGGGTACGGGTACGGGTACGGCTGCGCCCACGGACTCGACGACCCCGCCGACCCCGACGGACACGGTGACGCCGACCCCGACGGACACCATCTCCCCCACGCCGTCTCCCACGCCCACCCCCACCCCAACCGACACCGTCCCGGCCCCCCGCCCCTCAACGGTCGTCAAGCCCCCGATCATCACCCAGTCCCAGTGGGGCGCCTCCACCGCCTACGACGGCACCCCCTCCTACGGCACCGAGATCAAGGCAGCCGTCATCCACCACACCGGCGTGGACAGCGACAACAAACTCTCCTGCGCGCAGTCCCGCGCCCGCCTGCGCACCATCCAGCAGGAGCACTTCTCCCGCGGCTACTACGACATCGGCTACAACTTCCTCGTCGACAGGTGCGGCCAGATCTTCGAGGGCCGCAGCGGCGGCATGGACCTGCCCGTGGTCGGGGCGCACGACGTCGGCTTCAACACGAACACGGTCGGCATCTCCTACCTCGGCAACTACGAGAGCGCCCAGCCGAGCCGGGCAGGGCTCGACGCCATCGCCCGGATCGTCGCCTGGAAGTTCGGGATGTACGGCATCGACCCGACCGGCAAGGTGACGCTGACGTCCGGCGTCGACGCCGGGGTCGACGGCAACAAGATCGCGAAGGGGCAGTCGGTCACGCTGCCGCGCGTCTTCGGTCACCGTGACACCAACGCCACGGCCTGCCCCGGCGCCAACCTCTACAAGAAGCTCTCCCAGATCGCCACCCTGGCCAAGGTCCCCGGCGTCTCGCACGCCCTCGCCACCGCCGACTACAACCGCGACGGCGTCAGCGACCTCGTCGCCGGTACGCCGACGGCAGGCGGCGGCATCGTCACCGTGGTCCCCGGCGGCCTCGACGGCCCGGTCACGGCCTCGAAGCTGACGCTCACACAGAACAGCGCCGGCGTCCCCGGCGGCTCCGAGACCGGTGACAACTTCGGCGCTGCCACCGCCTGGGGCGACGTCAACGGCGACGGCTACGCGGACCTCGCCATCGGCTCCCCCGGCGAGGACGACACCAGCGGCAACGCGGACCGCGGCTCGGTCACCGTCATGTACGGCCCCGCCCTCAACTCCGGTTTCTCGTACGCCACTTCGACGGTGACAGCGGCCGGCGCCAAGCTCGGCGCGGCCGTCACGGTCGCCGACTTCAACGCCGACGGCAAGGCGGACGTGTTCGCCGCGGGCACCGGCAGGGGCGGCAACTGGAACGCCCGCCTCACCGGCGGCGCGACGCAGACCGGCACCCTCACCACCTCGACGAGCGCGATCGCGTACGCCGATGCCGCGACCGGCGACTTCAACCGGGACGGCTACGCGGACGTGGCCCTCAACTACCGTGACGCGGGCGGCATCGGCCGCGTCACCTGGTTCAAGGGCGGCGCGTCCGGCCTGACGAAGGTGTCCGTCATCAGCGTCAGGGGCGGCCGCTCGATCGCCGCGGGCGACGTGAACGGCAACGGCTACGACGACATCGTCATCGGCCAGCCGTACGCCACCGAGTCCGGCGGCAGGGCGGGCGGCCAGGTCACCATGGTCCCGGGCACCGCGACCGGCTTCACCACCACCGGAATGACCGTCATCCACCAGGACACGACCGGCGTTCCGGGCGGCGACGAGTCCGGCGACGCCTTCGGCACCTCGGTCTCGGTCGGCGACTACAACGCCGACGGCTACGCGGACGTCCTCACCGGCGCCCCCGGCGAGGACCTCGCCCGCGACGGCGTCAACCGCGCCAACGCGGGCACGGCGACCCTCGTCAAGGGCACCAGCGTCGGCCTCACCGGCTCCGGCTCGGTCGCCGTCTCGCAGGACACCACCGGCGTCCCCGGCGCCACGGAGACCAACGACAAGCTGGGCTCGGCCGTCTCCCTCACCGACCTGTCCGGGTACGGCCGCGCCGACCTCACGCTCGGCGCCGAGGGCGAGGACGCGAACAACGGCATCCTCATGTACGTCCCGAGCAACAGCACCGGTCTCGGCCTGTCCACGACGGCGATCCTGAGCAGGACCCCGCTGGGTACGCCGACGGGCGCCCGCCTCGGCCAGGTGATCGCACCGTAGGTACGTCGGCCTCCGCGGCGGCGGGCTCCCGCCGCCGCGGACGGTCACGGTCACTGGGGCCGCGGGCTCAGCGCGTGGCCTCCCGGCACAACAGCCGCAGCGACCCGTCGCCCGCGTAGCAGCGGCGGGCCTCGTCGATCGGGTCCCACAGCCGCCCGTCGGGCGTACGGAGCCAGTGATCGCCGCCCGTCTCCCACCACTCCGCCCCCGTGCACCGGGCGACGACCTCACCGCCGTACGCCCCGAAGCCGCGCAGCACGGTCTCGACGGCGGCGTACGGCGCGCCCTCCCGGCGTATCTCCTCGATCAGCCGGTCGACGCGCCACAGACTCTGCGCGGAGTAGTCGAGGCGCAGCCGGGCGCCCTCACGCATCGTCGCGACCGCGTCCGCCGCCCAGCGAATGGGCTTCGTCGCAGCTTGGGGCCGGGTTGTTCGAGTTGCGTTCACACTCGGAAGAGCGCTCTCCGAAGAAAATTCGTCACGCCGATCCAGCGACTCCCGGACACCGGCGCGGGATCGCCTCACGGCGCCCACAGCGACCGCAGGACGGGCACAGGACTCTCGCAGGCAACGGGTTTACGACGCGGAGGACGCCGTACGGGCGGGGTGTCGGCGACAGACGTACGGGGGCCGGTACGAAGAGGGAGGCGCCGGCGCTGCTACGCCCGTCCCCGCGCCCGGCGCGACACCACCGCCCGCAACACCCGCCGCCCCTCCGTCGACTGGCCCAGGACGAGCCGCAGCCCGCCCGCGCCTCGCTCCGCGAGCAGCTCCAGGATGGCGATCTGGCGCCGCAGTTCGGCGGCGACGAGCGGTGACATGCCGTCGGTACGGCCCTCGCGGCGGGCCGCCACCGAGGACGTGCCGTCGGCGGCGATGTCGAGGAGCTCGTGTATCCGCAGGGCCGCCGCGGAACAGGCGTCGGCCCATGCGCGCAGGGCGTCGACGGAGGACTCGACCGGAACGGTCGCGAGCATGCGGCGGACGAGGAAGGCGGCTTGGTCGTCGGGCGAGGCACCGGAGGGGGAGCCGACGTCGGAGTCGGCATCCCCCGGCTCGCCCAGGTCCGCCCGTGCCTTCGCGACCCGCTCCCCCCACTCCTCCCCGTCCACCAGGCTCGTCCACAGGGGCCGCAGAACATCGTCGTCATCGCCGCCCAGCAAGGGAACGCACCGGTCCAAACAAGCCAGCCCGCTCGCCGCCAGCCCACGCTCGTCGGCCTGAGCGATCAGTTCCATCAGGCTCATCGCGCCTCCCTCGAACTACTCCAACTCCGCGAACACCAGGACAGGGCACCTGTTTCTTACGGAGCCCGCACTTCCCCTTACTGCGTGCGACAGACCAGGAGTGTCACAGAAGCTCACAGAGGGACGACGCCTAGCCGGTCCAGGAATCTGAATAGCAGGTTTTCGGCCAACGGGTCGGGATTCGCGGTCAGTACGTCGAGCAGCGGCTCGGCGACCACCGTGTGCCCGGCCTCCGCGGCCCAGGCGACGGCCCGTTCGGCGGCGTCGGGCGGCTCCAGGAAGTAGTCGTCGACGGTGAGCCCGTCCTCACCCGTCCCCAGGTACCCGGCCATCGCGGCCCGCGCCAGGCACGTCGTCCACGCACCGCTCTCCGGCGCGGCCGCCTCGACGACCACGCAGTCGCTGTCCATGACGTATCCGAACAGCGCGGGCGCCCCGGTCTCCCGGGCGAGCGTGTTCATGCTCCCGACGTCCCCGTCACCGCTCGGGTACTCCCACACCTGCCAGCCGTCGGGCGTCATGGCATGCAGAACCATGCCCGGCGCCCCCGCCAACGCGTCCAGCTCCGCGAGCGGTTGCTCGCTCCTGCCCACGACGTAGTACCCCCAGTAGCCCATTCCGGTCCCCCCGGTGTCTCGGTTCGGCTCGGCCCGAATACACCACAGGCGTACGGGAGTTCGCCACCGAATCGGGCAATCCGCCCCGGAGTCAGACCCCGGCCGGTACGAAGCCCTGGCCCTGGTGCGCCTTCTCGTCCTGCATCCGCGTCAACCGCAGCACGACGAGGATCGCGAGCACGGCCGCCGCGATGTCCATGACGTCCGCCAACATGATCTGGCCGGTGGCGTCCTGGAGCTCCTGGGGTGCATCGGCGTTGCGATACGAGCTGGACCCGGCCCGGTCGGCGATCAGCGAGACGATCCACAGCGTCCACCAGGCGTTGACCAGCCCGTGCGAGCCGCGGGAGCCCACGGGGATGCTCGCGTCCCAGATGTCCAGCATGACCCGGCGGGGGAACCACAGGTTCACGATCGGCACGAACCAGCCCCAGATCACCCAGGCGCGCCCTGCTGTGCCGAAGAGGATCACAACTACTGGGCAAGCAAGCCGTTTTGGTGAACATGGGCACGATTGGGTGAACGGTGCGATGACCGGTGGTTATGCCTGGCTGGCGGTGCGTAACGTGCTCGATGCGATCTGGGACGCCGGGTGTGGCGTCAGCAGTCGGGGCCCCCGCTCCACCAGCGAGATGGTTCGGGGCCTCCCCGTCGCCTCTGGCCACACCCACATGGCCAGGTCGTAGGGAATCCGCCCACCTGGAACGGACCGCATACGGGATATGCGTCGCCGCCCAGGACGCGAAAGCGGAGGACCAGTGCGCCCAAGACCGTTCGGGGCGTGCCGGTGAGCCAGGACCCACTCCTACCCACTGCCCAGGAACGGTTGAACACCTCGGCGTTGACCCACACCTGCGGGAACCAGCCGAGGCAGACGACGAGGCCGCGATCGGGACGCGCACCTGCACGACACCGGTCGCGGCATACGGCGAGTCCGCGCGCCCGTTCAGCGCGCCTCAGCCCAGCCGGTCCGCCAGCTTCTTGAAGTCCGCCCAGGACAGCGCGGGTTTACCGGGATCCCACAGCTTCTGGACCGTCGCACGCAACGGCATCCTGATCCCCGCCGCCACCTGGTCCTGGGTCTGCGAGCCCGCGAGATCGCACCACACCGCGAAACTCCCGCCGAGGATCTGCCCGTCGTACTTCGCGGGTACCGGCGTCGTTCCGCGCACCACGAGCGGGGTCCACTGCTCGTAGATGCGCTGCCCGGTCGGGTAGACGAAGGTCTGCGGCTCACCGAGGACGTAGTAGAGGTACTCGTCGTTGTAGTTGATCAACTCGCGCCCCGCGCTGAGGTATTCGACGGGCTTGCGCGCACCGATCTCCTTGCCCGTCCAGTACGCCACCTGCAGATCGCTGTCGGCCTGCACCTGGCCCCCGGGGAAGAACCCGTCGTTCCAGGCGCGCAGCGTCCGGTCGTGCCCGCGCATCACCTCGGCGCGGTCGTTGAGCCAGCCGGTCGCGAGGTCGGCGATTCCGGCGCCCGAGCCGTAGGTGTTCACGGCCGCGGTGGCCAGCTGCGGGTAGGAGGCCGCGGGGTTCGCGACCGTCAGCGCCCGGTACTCGTCGCCGCCGAGGTGCCAGTAGGCGCCGGGGAAGAGACCGGCGTACTCGTTCAGCAGCTCGTCGACGAGGTCCGCGGACGCCTGCTGGGAGATGTCGAGGGAACCCTGCGAGACGACGCCCTGCGCGTTGCGCAACTGCAGGTCGGGGTACGCGGCGAGGACCGCGCCCAGGTGACCGGGCGAGTCGATCTCGGGCACGACGGTGATGTGCCGGCTCGCGGCCAGGTCGAGGATCTCGCGGACCTGCGCCTTGGTGAGGTGCTCCTTCGACACGATCTCCGGGTGCGTGTCGGACTCGATGCGGAAGCCCTGGTCGTCGGAGAAGTGCAGGCCGAGCTGGTTGAACTTCAGGTCCCCCAGCTCCCGGACCCGGTCCTCGATCCAGTCCGCCGTGAAGTGCTTGCGCGCGATGTCCAGCATCAGCCCGCGCTGCGGCTTCGCGGGCCGGTCGCGTACGACACCCTCGGGCGCCGTGCCGCCGCCGTGCACCTCCTGCTTGAGCGTGCGCGTGCCGTAGAAGACGCCCGCGTCACCGGGGGCGGTGATCGTCACCCGCCCGTTCTTGACGGTCAGGGTGTACGACTCCACACCCGCGGTCCCGTCGTCGAGGCCCAACTCGACGTCCCCGGACCGGGGTTCCGTCTCCCCCGCGTACGACATCTTGAGCTCTCCGGCGAGCAGCCTCCCCTCGTCGGCGAGGTCAGCGTCGGCGACGACCACGCGGGCGCCGGTGGCGGGGCGCCAGCCGGGGCCCCTGGCGGGGGTGTGTTCGCGTACGGCGGGGATGGTGCGGGGGGTCTGGGACAGGGGGTACGTCCGTGTCGGCGTCGGTGAGGCGCTGGTGGCCGCCGGCGGCACGACGCTGGACGCGCTCACCGACGTACCGCCCGACGGCACCTGGGCTCCCGCCGGTTCACCACTGTCCCCGGCGGGCCAGAACGCGACGGTGAGCGCCGCTGCCCCGGCCACGACGACTCCGCCGCCGGCTACCACGACCCACCCCCTCCCCCGCACCGGCGCACGCCGACGCCCGCGGCTCACAGCGCCACGCTCCGCACGGCGGCGACGGGCGGGAGTTTTTCGCCCCCTCCGCCCCTTCCCGTCCCGTTCCTGGGGGCTGCCGCCCCCAGACCCCCGCTTTCGGCCTGAACGGCCTCGTCCTCAAACGCCGGACGGGCTAGAAATAGCCCCTCCGGCGTTTGAGGAGCAGGGGTCCAGGGGGCGGAGCCCCTTGGCGGGGTCTGGGGCGGAGCCCCAGGAACAAGGGACGGGTAGGGGCGGAGGGGGCGAAAACCCCTACCACCCGCACCCGCACACCCGATCCCCGCCACATCCCACATCACGTTCCGCATCACGCCGCCGCTCACTTCGCCGCTCGCTTCGCCACCGAGATCGCACAGCTGGCTCGTACAGCCAGGTCCTACACCCCCCATTACGGAGCCAGGTTTCGCATCCCCTCAGTGAACCTAGGCCCCCTTCCCCACCCCAACCGTCCACCACACGTTCCGAAACACTCCCGTCCGGGTGAAATTCGGGCATCCGTCGGACAGCTCCCGACACTCCTCGATAGCGTGAGCATCACAACTTTCTCTCCTTCCCCTGCCGAACCACACGTGACATCCGCACGTGACGCCCACCGGACGTCACGTGAATCCCACCGCCGAGGACACCCGCTGCCCCCGCACCGTCTCCCACGCCTCCCCGAGCAGAAGAGCGCGGCGCCGTCCCCGCCCGCCCGCCCGGAGCGGTTCAACTCCGCACCCGCCGACACGGTCGAACGCGCCCTCCTCACCTGCTGCCGCAGCCTGCGCTGGGCCCACCGACTGGTCGAGCACCGGCCCTACCCGGACCTGGACGCGCTGCTCGCCGCGGCCGACGAGGCGGCGTACGACCTGACGCCCGCCGACCTCGCCGAGGCGCTGGCCGGCGAGTCGCTCACTCTGCTCCCGGACGGCGCGTACTCCGCCGCCCACACCGCACTGAGCGCCGCGCACGCCGCGTACGAGAGCCGCTTCGGGCATGTGTTCGTCATCTGCCTGGACGACTTCGCCCCGGAGGAGGCCCTCGACCAGGTGCTCGGCGGGATCCGCTCCCGGCTCGCCAACGACCCCGAGGAGGAGCGCGTCCTCGCGGCCGAGGAGCTCAGGCGACTCGCCCGGGGCCGACTCACTCGCCTTGTAAACCTGTTCGAAACGGACAGAGATGGCGGCGGGGACGGCAGCGGAGACGGCGGTGGGGCCGACGTGGGCGAAGAACCCGGAATCGTCGAAACACATGGATTCCGGGCGACCCGATAGCCCGTACGTGCCTGTTTGGTTGCCTGTTTGATCACACCGGTGGGGCCGCTGTAAGCGTTCCGACAAAGCGTCGCTACGATGGCCAGGGCCGGTGGACCGTACCCGGCCGGGCCCGTCCGACACCGAAGCCGGCGCGGCCCCAATCCCCGCTCCCGGAGGGTTTTCCGTGCCGGCTGGAACGCTGTACCGCGGCCGGGAAGGAATGTGGTCCTGGGTGGCTCATCGAGTCACCGGCGTCCTCATCTTCTTCTTCCTGTTCGTACACGTGCTGGACACCGCTCTTGTCCGTGTATCCCCCGAGGACTACGACAAGGTCGTAGCCACGTACAAGACGCCGCTCGTCGCGCTGCTGGAGTACGGCCTCGTCGCCGCCATCCTCTTCCACGCGCTCAACGGCCTGCGTGTCATCGCCGTCGACTTCTGGTCGAAGGGCCCGCGCTACCAGAAGCAGATGCTCTGGTCCGTCGTCGGTATCTGGGTCGTGCTGATGGTGGGGGCCCTTTACCCCGTCCTCGGTCACGCATTCCGCGAAGTCTTCGGGAGCTGACGCAGCCAATGACGGACAACACAGTCACCACTGAAACCGCCGCATCCGGCATCGGCCCCGTCGAAGGCGCGGGAGCGCTTTCGACGTACGACGTCGACAACCCGGCGCCGCTCATCGAGGCCCCGCGCAAGCGGACCAAGAAGACCCCGAAGTCGACCCGCGGCAACTTCGAGATGTACGGCTGGCTCTTCATGCGCCTGTCCGGCATCGTCCTGGTCGTCCTGGTCCTCGGCCACCTGCTCATCCAGCTCGTCCTCGACGGCGGCGTCTCCAAGATCGGCTTCGCCTTCGTGGCCGGCCGCTGGGCGTCCCCCTGGTGGCAGGTCTGGGACCTCGCGATGCTGTGGCTCGCGATGCTGCACGGCGCCAACGGCCTGCGTACGGTCATCAACGACTACGCGGAGCGCGCGAACACGCGCCTGTGGCTGAAGGGCCTGCTGTACACCGCCACGGTGTTCACGATTCTGCTGGGCACGCTGGTGATCTTCACCTTCGACCCGAACATCCGCTAGGCACGGGGCTGAGGCAACCACTCATGAAGATCCACAAGTACGACACCGTCATCGTCGGCGCCGGCGGCGCCGGCATGCGCGCCGCCATCGAGGCGACGAAGCGCAGCCGCACCGCCGTGCTGACGAAGCTCTACCCCACCCGCTCCCACACGGGCGCCGCGCAGGGCGGCATGGCCGCCGCGCTCGCCAACGTGGAAGAGGACAACTGGGAGTGGCACACCTTCGACACCGTCAAGGGCGGTGACTACCTGGTCGACCAGGACGCCGCCGAGATCCTGGCGAAGGAGGCCATCGACTCGGTCCTCGACCTGGAGAAGATGGGCCTTCCCTTCAACCGGACGCCCGACGGCACGATCGACCAGCGCCGCTTCGGCGGTCACAGCCGCAACCACGGTGAGGCGCCGGTGCGCCGCTCCTGCTACGCGGCCGACCGCACCGGCCACATGATCCTCCAGACGCTGTACCAGAACTGCGTCAAGGAGGGCGTGGAGTTCTTCAACGAGTTCTACGTCCTCGACCAGCTGATCGTCGAGGTCGACGGCGTCAAGCGGTCGGCCGGTGTCGTGGCGTACGAACTGGCGACCGGCGAGATCCACGTCTTCCAGGCGAAGGCCGTGATCTACGCGTCCGGCGGCACCGGCAAGTTCTTCAAGGTGACGTCGAACGCGCACACGCTGACCGGTGACGGTCAGGCCGCGGTCTACCGTCGCGGGCTGCCGCTGGAGGACATGGAGTTCTTCCAGTTCCACCCGACCGGCATCTGGCGCATGGGCATCCTGCTGACGGAGGGCGCCCGCGGTGAGGGCGGCATCCTCCGCAACAAGGACGGCGAGCGCTTCATGGAGAAGTACGCGCCGGTCATGAAGGACCTCGCGTCCCGTGACGTCGTGTCCCGCTCCATCTACACGGAGATCCGGGAAGGCCGTGGCTGCGGCCCCGAGGGCGACCACGTCTACCTCGACCTCACCCACCTCCCGCCGGAGCAGCTGGACGCGAAGCTCCCGGACATCACGGAGTTCGCGCGTACGTACCTGGGCATCGAGCCGTACACGGACCCGATCCCGATCCAGCCCACCGCGCACTACGCGATGGGCGGCATCCCGACGAACGTCCAGGGTGAGGTGCTGAGCGACAACACGACCGTGGTTCCCGGTCTGTACGCGGCCGGCGAGGTCGCGTGCGTGTCGGTGCACGGCGCGAACCGCCTGGGCACGAACTCCCTCCTCGACATCAACGTGTTCGGGAAGCGCGCGGGTATCGCGGCCGCCGAGTACTCGGCGAAGGCCGAATACGTCGAGCTGCCCGAGGACCCGTCCTCGCTGGTCGTGTCGCAGGTCGAGCACCTGCGCAATTCGACGGGCACGGAGCGGGTCGCGACCCTGCGCCTGGAGCTCCAGGAGTGCATGGACGCCAACGTGATGGTGTTCCGCACCGAGCAGACGATCAAGACGGCGGTCGAGAAGATCGCGGAGCTGCGCGAGCGCTACCGGAACGTCTCGATCCAGGACAAGGGCCGCCGCTTCAACACCGACCTCCTGGAGGCCATCGAGCTGGGCAACCTGCTCGACCTGGCCGAGGTCATGGCGACCTCCGCACTGGCGCGCAAGGAGTCCCGCGGCGGTCACTACCGCGAGGACTACCCGAACCGCGACGACGTCAACTTCATGCGCCACACCATGGCGTACCGCGAGGTCGGCGACGACGGCACCGAGTCCATCCGTCTCGACTACAAGCCGGTCGTCCAGACCCGCTACCAGCCGATGGAGCGTAAGTACTGATGGCAACACCGACCCTGGACAAGGCGGAGCCCGCCGACAAGCCTGAGGCAGGCTTCGCCGACTCCCCGTACATCACCGCCACGTTCCGCATCCGCCGCTTCAACTCCGAAGTCTCGGCGGAGGCGGCCTGGGAAGACTTCCAGCTGGAGATCGACCCGAAGGAGCGCGTCCTCGACGCCCTCCACAAGATCAAGTGGGACCAGGACGGCACCCTCACCTTCCGCCGCTCCTGCGCGCACGGCATCTGCGGCTCGGACGCCATGCGGATCAACGGCAAGAACCGCCTTGCCTGCAAGACACTGATCAAGGACCTCAACCCCGAGAAGCCGATCACGGTCGAGCCCATCAAGGGCCTGACGGTCCTCAAGGACCTGATCGTCGACATGGAGCCGTTCTTCCAGGCGTACCGCGACGTGATGCCCTTCCTCATCACGAAGGACACCAACGAGCCGACCCGCGAACGTCTCCAGACGGCGGAGGACCGCGAGCGCTTCGACGACACCACGAAGTGCATCCTCTGCGCGGCGTGCACGTCCTCGTGCCCGGTCTTCTGGAACGACGGCCAGTACTTCGGCCCGGCCGCCATCGTCAACGCGCATCGGTTCATCTTCGACTCGCGCGACGAGGCGGGCGAGCAGCGCCTGGAGATCCTCAACGACAAGGACGGCGTGTGGCGCTGCCGCACCACGTTCAACTGCACGGACGCCTGCCCTCGGGGGATCGAGGTCACTAAGGCGATCCAGGAGGTCAAGCGGGCGTTGATCACTCGGCGGTTCTGACGCCTTTCGGCATCGCAACAGGGCCCTGTTTCCGCATCAGCGGGAGCAGGGCCCTCTTCCGTTTTGGCTTGATCCAGCCCCTCCCATGGGCGGGTTTCACCGTCACACTCCGAAGGGTCTGTCCTGAGTTCAACTGATTCGGGGGGATCGGATGGCCGAGTCGGACGACTCTATAGACCTGGCTTGGGAAAAGCCGGACCCGTTGGGGTACGGGCAGGGTGTCAAAGAGGTCCACTTCATCGCGGCGCCCCTGCTGGCCGCGGCGGCACTCTCATTGTCGGGAGTGGTGGCCAGCGCGGACAGGGGCACCTTCCGGTGGCCCGGTTTCACTCTTCTCCTGCTCGTCGTCACCGCGATGCTTCTCATAGCCACCATTCAATTGGGCTACTACGCACGCAAGTTCCTGTACTCACGCCAAGACGTCTACGACTGGATCCCCCAGCCTCCGCCGGAAGAGGGAACGGCGGTCGAGAAATATCTGCGCAAATGGCAGAACGACGACTACCAAAAGTGGCTCCGATACAACAACAGGGCGAACCGGTGCTTCGATCTGGGACTGGTCCTCATCGGCCTCAGCGTCGCCGCCGTCCTGGCGCCACCGCACGGCCATCCATCGGATTGGCGCACTGCGGCTGCCTGGACCGTGATCGCGTGCACCGTGATCGAGATCAGCGCGATCGTGGGAATGGAGCTTGCCGTCGACCAGCGCTCGAAGGAGCGGGAAGAGACTTTCCCCCCAACGACGCCTCCCCCTCCAGCCAAGGAGACAGCCAGTGAGTCTGCACGCAGCAACACTGCCCGGGCACCCAGGCCACCCCGTGCACTGCCGCCAAGACGGCTGCCCGGCGGATTTCGGCACCGTGCACTTCGGCGCGTGGCACAAAAGAAATTGGCACGCGGCAGTGAAGGCCGGCCCACAGGCGATCGCCGAATACCTTGAGAAACGGAATCAGTTCAAGCACTCGGCCGACTGCCCATTGCGTGACCTGCCGCCCGAGGTGCACGCGACCTGCGACTCCCAAGGACTCGAGGAGGAACTCAGGAAGCTACGGGAAGCACGAGGCTGACAGCCCCTCCACCGGCAGATCCCGCCCTCGGATCAGGAGCGTTCCCGTCCCCCATTACGATTGCCGCCGCGCCGCTCTGCGGCTGACCGGTTCGGCAAAGGGTGGGAGCGATGCACGGCGACGGGCGGGAGGGCCGTACATCGCGAACGCGGATGTGGGGCGGCGTACTGGCGCTCGCCGTCGGAAGTTACATCGCCGGGGACGCTGCCCATCGGCTCCACACGGCCGCCGCGATCGCGGCCGACTGGTGGCCGTGGGCCCTGCTCGGACTCGCCGCCCTGAATCTGCTCCGCTCGGCCATACCCGTCGGCTCGCTCATCGGTCCTCTGCTGCTCGGCGCCGTGGCTCTGGGCGGTCTCGCCGCGTCAGGCGGAGTGGCACGCGAGACGCTCGCGGACCGCGTCGTGCCTTGCGCGCTCGCCCTGATGGGAGCCGCCCTGTTGCTGTCAGCGGGCCGGGCCGCAGGCACGACCCGCGTTCTGTCGACGGGCCGGGTCGACATCCCCAAGTCCCCCAGCGGTCCTCTCGCCCTGCGCGCCGTAGTGGGGGAGCTGCGTGCCGATCTGAGCGGAACGGGCCACGCCAGTGTGGTTCTCCATGTCACCGCCATCGGCGGCCATGTCCGCCTGACCGTCCCGCGTGACGCGCTCGTCCGGATCCACCACACCGGCGCCGTCCTCACTCGCATACGCGCTGCCCCAGAAGTCCGACCCGCGGAGAGCGGTCAGGTCTTCGACATACACGTCCTAGGCGTCTGCGGTGCCGTCAGCGTCGTGGGCGTCTGAACCGGCCCGCCACGCGTCCCTGTGCTCATACCGGAGATCGGGAGGCCGCAGTCCGTTGAGCAGATCCGAGACCTGCACGAACACCTCCTCCTCGGCCTCCCGGTCCGGCGGCAGCCGGTAGTGCATCGCTTCCAGCAGATCGAAGCGATGCAAGTCGTACACCACATGCATCAGCCCCGCGTACGTCTGTGCCGCGATCACCGCCCCCTTGTACGCGACACCCGCCGACAACAGCCCACTGCCGCACAGCCACCACTGCGAGGGCTCCTCATGCAGCGCCGCCACCGATGTCACCGTCAGAGCCAGGAACGACCAGCACAAGTTCACGGCCGCATCGAGTGCGTCTCGTGCGGAACGCAGAACGTCGGCCATCCGGTCCGAGACCTGCATGTACACCCGTGGCCAGGAGGACAGCGTCGTCAGGCCGTAACGCTCCCCGGCGCTCAGTTCCCCGGCCCTCAGCGCGTTGCCCAGAGCTGTGGGCAATAGCACCTCCTCGGGCGGATGCAGCGCCAACCGCCGTTGTGCGTCGGCTCTCACATGCTGCGCGGCCTCGGTCCTCGTGGTCCCCTCCGCCCGCTCTCGTAGCGCCTCCCACCGCCGCCGCTGTACTTCCACGAGCACCCCAGCAAGCCCGGCTGTGGCAGGCCACCGGTCCCAGTACCCCTCCAGCACTCGCACCGCCCGCACCTGGAACGGTTGCAGCAGGAGGCCCAGGAGCGACGCGCAAACCGAGACCGTCGCCAGCACTCCCAGCACCGCCGCCGGGCGCTCCGGCCACACGGCACGCCAGTCGCTGCGCCCGGAAAAGCTGCCCGCCCGCACGAGAGCGAGCACGCCGGCGACGACCAGCGCGCACGGCGCGAAGTGCACCGCCAGCACCCGTCGCATGAATCTCAGCCTCCCCCTATGCCCCATCAGCCTCTGAGCATTTCAGTCCGAGGTTCCCAGGAGGGCGGGCTTCGTACACGCCCGACGGGACAGCATGGCTACCGTCGGCGCGGCCTTCGTCGTCCGGAGCCCCCTGATCGCCTGTACAGGCGATCAGGGGGCTGGCGATGCGGCTCCCCACACGACAACGTCGGTTCCCAGGACCACAACCGGGTCTTGAGAACCGACGTCACCGGAGGCCCCGAATTGGTCATCAGCGTCGGCGCTGTACCGGGTACGGGACCCTCGTCGCATACGGCAGCGTCAGCCGCGCAGCACGCGACCCTGCTTGTCCGTGCGGTCGTTGCTCGTGAAGAACAGGATCGCGTCGATCAGGGCCCATATGCCCAGACCACCGCAGGTGAAGAGCTGGGCGATGGCCACGCCCGTGGAACCGACGTAGAAACGGCCGGCACCGAGGCCACCCAGGAAGAGCTGGAGGAGGCCCGCGGTGATCTTGGACTTGTCGGACAGGGGGCGGCCCTGGTGGTCGACGCCGAACGGTGCGTCAGGGGTGGGGACAGACATGGAAGTTGCTCCTGGGATGACCGATGAGAGACCGGAGCGGAGTGCTCCGGGGGATCCAGGAGGGAACCCATGGCAAATAGCCCGTACTGCGATGGCGTAGGACTTACCGCGCCATCCCCCCTGAGACGTCGGAAGCATAGAGAAACTGAGGGGGACGGTGGGAGTGAGAACGCCCGATCGCTGTGGATCGTTCCATATCCGTGATCAAATTCCGGCCAAATTCTCCGTGGAGATGCCGTGACCGACCGGGGGGTCGGGGCTTTTGCCCCAACGTGGCTGCCTCCAGGGCAATTTGGCCGCCTCACAGGCCTCACACAGCGTTACGGACCACGGTCCACGCCACGGCCACCAACAGCACCAGCACCTGGGCCCGGGGACTCAGGGTGGGACGCCAGCGGCGCCCGCGCACCCCTTCCACGAACCAGCGCCCCAACAGCACCAGTGCGAACGGGGAAGCCAGCAGCAGCACCCTGTTGTCGTGCCAGGCCGCGGTGAACTGGCCATGCATCAGGTCGTACACCATGCGGGTCCCGCCACAGGCCGGGCAGAGCAGCCCGGTGAGGTAGCGGAACGGGCACTGGGGCAGCAGATGCCCCGGCTCATGCGGATCGGTGCCGTAGAGATAGCCAGCGCCCGCGACCCCGGCGACGAGCACCGCGAGGGGTGCCGTCGCCGGGTGCCGCAGGACGGTCCCCCGCCCGGCACCTCGCCCGGCCGCGGGCTCAGCCACGCAGGATCCGCCCCTGGGAATCCGTGGCGGTGTTGCCGGTCAGCAGGAGGATCCCGTCGATCAGGGCCCAGATGCCCAGACCACCGCAGGTGAAGAGCTGGGCGATCCCGATGCCGACGCTGCCTATGTAGAAACGCCCGATGCCGAGGCTGCCGAGGGTGAGCTGGAGAATCCCCGCGACGATCTTCGACTTGTCGGAGTACGGGCGGCCGTAAGGGTCGTAGCCGTACGGGGCGTTGGGGTCGCCCGTGTACATGCCGGGCGGCACGGCGCCCATCGGGTAACCCTGCTGCGGGTAGCCGTACGGGCCGGGCTGCTGGTAGGCGCCCGGCTGCTGGTACGCCCCCGGACCCGGCTGCTGATACGCGCCCGCCTGGCCCGCCCCGTACGGGTTCGCACCGTCGGGCGGGACGGGGCCGGGGTTCGGATAGCCGTAGCCGGGCGGCTGGTCCGAGGGCTGCTGCGGCGGCTGCGGCTGCTCGGGGTGCTGGGGCTGGTCGGTCAAGGTGGTCGCTCCTGGTCTCCGCGCGAAGAACGCTGGGCACGCCTGTCGACCAAATGGCCGAACAGGACTGTCGGTCATATTGCAGGAGCGAGGGGCCTGGAGAGAAGTCCGTGCCCAAGACCGGACACTCCAGGAGAACAGGGCACCCCACTGACCCAGCAGGGCACCCACTGACGCAGCCGCCCGCCTCCCGCGTAGGCCTTCTCCAGCAATGGGCCGGGTGCGGCGGACAGTCTCGGGACCGAGGGCGGCCGCGGCAGGCCACGACTCCGGCGATCGCCACGCCGCCACCATGAACGGGAAGAAGCCGACAGCGCTCTAATCTGACGACATGTCAGATGATGAGTCGTACGAGCTGCTCGGTTTCGACAACGCACTCCTGCCCGTCGGGAACCTCGACGAGGCCGTGGACTTCTATGAGCGGGCCGGCTTCCCCGTCGCGTTCCGGCTCGACGAGGCCGGGATCGCCCTGCTGAAGGTGGGGAAGGAGACGCCGGGGGTGTTGCTGCGGCTGGACGAGGAGTTGAGTCGGCGGGCGCCGGTGTGGGCCTCGGTGCGGGTGTGGCTGGAGGTGCGGGATGCGCGGGCGGTGGCCGGGGTGCTGGCCGCGGCGGGTGTCCAGACCCTCGACGCGCCATTCCGCGGCGCCACCGGGTGGACCGTCGAGTTCGCCGATCCCTGGGGGAACGTCATCGGCCTCACCGACTACAGCAAGCGGCCCGAGCTCAGCCGGCAGGCATAGCCGCCCTCCGGCCAGAGTTCCGCCGGCAGGCATAGCCCCCCCTCGGCCCAGAGTTCTGCCGGCAGGCGTGACCACCCTCACCCCACCCCACCACCCTCTCCGACTTGAACATGTTCAAAAGCGGGTCTAGATTCTTTCTCGACAGCGTTTTGAACGCGTTCAAGAAAGCATGGAGGGGTGGGGACATGGACCTCACGGTCGTCTCGTACGTCATCTATCTGCTGGTCAGCATCGCGCTGACCGTCTGGGTGGCGCGCACGCTGAGCCACAACGGGCGGATCTTTCTGGCCGACGTGCTGAACGGGAACGAGAAGCTCGCCGACGCCGTCAACCACCTGCTGGTGGTGGGCTTCTACCTGGTCAACCTGGGCTTCGTCGCTCTCTATCTCAACGGGGACGACGAGATCGCGAACGCCCGCGAGGTCTTCGAGGCCCTGTCGACCAAGCTCGGTGTGGTGCTGCTCGTGCTCGGGGTCATGCACCTCGGCAACGTGTACGTGCTCAACAAGATCCGGCGCCGGGGTGTCATGGAGCGGGAGCAGCTGCCGCCCGTCGCGCCGACCGACTGGATCGCTCCGTCGGCCGGGGCGTGACGGGCGATGGCCGGCATCCCAGCCACCCGGGACCGGGACGCCGCGCGCGTCCCGGTCCTCGGGCTCACCGTCCTGTACGACGCCCAGTGCTCGCTCTGTACCTTCCTGCGCGACTGGCTGGGCAAGCAGCCACAGCTGGTGCCGCTCCGGTTCGTGCCGGCCGGGTCCGACGAGGCCGGGGAGCGGTTCCCGGCGCTGGACCAGCGGGCCACCCTCGACGAGATCACCGTCGTGGGGGACGGCGGGCAGGTGTACCGGGGGTCCGCCGCCTGGGTCGTATGCCTGTGGGCGCTGCGCGAGCACCGGCCGCTCGCCCACCGGTTGAGCACGCCGGCCGGTGCGCGTCTCGCAAAGGGCGCGATGCTCGCCGCCGCCAAGTGGCGCGACAGCCGAAACGCGGGCAGCGGCGGCTGGGGCGGCAGCAGCGGCAGCGGCTGGGGCGGGAGCGCCTACTACAGCGGTGACGGATGGGTCTACGACCCTCGGACGGGCTGGTCCTACAACCCTCCGACGGACTGGACCACCAACCGCCCCACAGGCCGCACCGCCACCCCTCCCACAGACCGCACCAACAACCCTCCCGGCTGCGACAGCGGCACCTGTTCCACTCGTTAGGCTCCTCCCCGTGCCAGTACCGACAGACAGCCCCGGCTCCGACAAAGCGCTCCCCCCGGAGAAAGGCCCCGAAAAGGGCCCCGGCAAGAGCGAGCAGACCCGCGCCCTGATCCTGGAGACAGCGATGCGGCTGTTCCAGGAACGGGGGTACGACAAGACGACCATGCGGGCCATCGCCCAGGAGGCCGGGGTCTCCGTCGGCAACGCGTACTACTACTTCGCCGGCAAGGAGCACCTGATCCAGGGCTTCTACGACCGGATCGCCAAGGAGCATCAGGCGGCGGTCCGGGAGGTGCTGGACCGGGAGACCGATCTGGAGGCGCGGCTCGGCGGGGTGCTGAAGGCGTGGCTGGACATCGCCACGCCGTACCACGAGTTCGCGGTGCAGTTCTTCAAGAATGCCGCCGACCCGGACAGCCCGCTCAGCCCCTTCTCCCCCGAGTCGGAGCACGCGCGCGAGGAGGCCATCAGCGTTCACCGCGAGGCGCTCGCCGGGGCCAAGACCAAGGTGCCGGAGGAACTCCGCGACGCCCTGCCGGAGTTGATGTGGCTCTCTCAGATGGGGCTCGTCCTGTACTGGGTCTTCGACCGGACCGAGGGGCGCGAGCGCAGCTACCGGCTCGCCGAGCGGGGCGCCCGCCTCACCGCACGCGGCGTCTCCCTGGCCCGTTTCCGTATCCTGCGGCCGCTCGTCCACGAGGTGCACGAGCTGTTCACGGACTTCCTGCCGGGGATGACGAACGCGCTCCCCGACCCCGCGAAGAAGCGTTGAGGGGCGCGCTCCGGACGACAGCCCTCCGGAGCACACCCCTCATTTCAGCCGAGCCCCTCAGTTGACCGCGTCTACCTCCCCCTCGGCCAACTCCACGTCGTGCACCAGCGGTTCATCGGTCACGACCACATGCCGTGCGCGGGGCGCGTACGAGGGAGCCGTCGCCGCCACCAGATAGGTGCCCGGGACCGGCACGGAGACGATGTACGAGCCGTCCGCCAGGGACGTCACGCGGTCGAGCTGGCGGCCGCCCTTCGAGAGCAGCAGGATGACCGCGCCGTCGACCGGGGCGCCCTCCCCGTCGCGGACGAAGCCGTGGACCACCGTCGCGCCGGACGAGGCCGCGGCAGGGCCGGGCCCTGAACCGTCCTCCTTCGGCTCCACGGCCAGATGCGGCAGCCGCTTCTCCAGACCGGCGGGCAGCCACCAGTTGGACTTGCCGAGCAGATGCATCGCGGCCGGCACCAGGGCCGTACGGAGGATGAAGGCGTCCAGTGCGACCGCCGCCGCCAGGCCGACGCCCGCCATCGCGGCGCCCGTGTCACCGCTCAGTACGAAGGCCAGGAAGACGCAGACCATGATCAGGGCGGCGGAGTTGATGACCCGGCTGGTCTCCGCCAGGCCGACGCGGACCGCGCGTGCGTTGTCCTTCGTGTGCACCCATTCCTCGTGCATCCGGCTCACCAGGAACACCTGGTAGTCCATCGAGAGGCCGAAGAGGAGCGAGAGCATGATGACGGGCAGGAAGGAGTTGATCGGGCCTTCCTTGCCGAGGCCGAGGAGGTCCAGGCCCCAGCCGTACTGGAAGACCGCGACGAGTACGCCGAAGGACGCGGCGGCCGCGATCAGGTTCATCACCGCCGCCGTCAGCGGTACGACGATCGAGCGGAAGGCGACCATCAGGAGCAGGAAGCCCAGGCCGATGATGGCCAGGACGAAGTACGGCAGCCGGTCCGCGGTCACGGACGAGAAGTCCTTGGAGACCGCTGTCACGCCGCCGACATGGGCGGTGACGCCCGCTTCCGGGATCACCTGGTCGCGCAGGGTGTCGATGAGCTCGTCCGTCTCCACGGACTGCGGTGACGTGGTCGGCACGACCTGGATCACCGTGACGCCCTGGCCGGGCGGCAGGGCGACCACCTGGGCGACTCCCTCGGTCGCGCGGATGCCCGTGACCAGGCTTTCGGTGTCGGGGCTCTCCGTGACCACCTGGAGGGGGCCGTTGAAGCCGGGGCCGAAGCCCTCGGCCAGCAGGTCGTACGCCTGCCGGGTCGTCGACGACGCGTCGTCGTTGCCCTGGTCGGTGGTGCCGAGCCGGAGCGACAGCAGCGGCAGCGCGAGGACGGCCATGACGACCACGGCCAGCGCGGCGACCTTGCGCGGGTTGCGCTCTACGTTCGCGGACCAGCGCACCGCCAGGCCGCTCGTACGGTCCGGCTGCGGTCCCTCGGCCGCGAGCTTGCGCCGCTGGCGGCGGCTGAGCACCCGGGTGCCGAGCAGGCCGAGCAGCGCGGGCAGCAGGGTGATGGCCGCGAGGACGCTCAGCACGACGGTGACCGCGGTGCCGACGACCACACCGTCCAGGAAGCGCATGTTCATCACGAGCATTCCGGCGAGCGCGATGACCACCGTGCCACCCGCGAACAGCACTGCCCGCCCAGAGGTGTTGAGGGCCGTGACCGCCGCGTCCTCCGGCTTCTCGCCGCGCATCAGGCCGCGCCGGTGCCGGGTCACGATGAACAGCGCGTAGTCGATGCCGACGCCGAGACCGATCAACGTGGCCAGCAACGAGGCGAGTTCGGGCACGTTCGTGACATGGCTGAGGAGCTGGGTCGAGAACATGCCGGTGCCCACGCCGAAGATGGCGATGCCGATCGGCAGCAGCATCGCGAGGAACGAGCCGAAGGCCAGGTACAGGACGATCGCGGCCGCCGCGACGCCCACCAGCTCGGCGAGGCCGGTCGGCGGCTCCTGGACGCGCTGGATCGCCTGGCCGCCCAGCTCCACGTCGAGACCCGCGCGTTCGGCGTCCTGCGAGGTGTCGACGACGTCCTGGACGAGTTCCTTCGGTACCGCGTTCGCCTGCTCGGCGAAGGTGACCTGGGCGTAGGCGATCCGCCCGTCCTCGCTGATCTGCGCGGCGCCACCGGCCGCGTACGGGTTCGTGACGTCGCCGACGCCCTTCATCTTGCCGATCTCGATGAGCGCGGGCTCGATCCGGGACCGTACGGACTCGTCCCGCACCGATCCGCTGTCGACCTTCCACACCACCGTGTCGGTGTCGCCCGCCCGCTCCGGGAAGGCCTTCTCCATCAGGTCGTACGCGCTCTTGGAGTCCGTGTTGGGAAGAGAGAAGGTGTCCGCATAGTTCGTGCCCGCGGCCGAACCCGCGAAGCCCAGTCCGAACAGCGCCCCCACCCACAGCAACAGGACCACCAGCCGGTGCCGATAGCACCACCGCGCCAATGTCGCCACGCTCAACGCTCCTTCGTCGGGTCCCCCGGGTCCTGAGCCCTCAGGATCTCCGCACCTCCCGCCGCGTGGCACCGCCCGCCCATGACTCTCAAGGAACTCCAAAGAGCGGAACCGCCCCGCTGTCAGTGGCGCCGCGGATACTGGGGGCATGACCGCTCACGAGGGATCCACCGTCCTCGTCGTCGAGGACGAGCCGAGCATCGCCGACGTCCTCACCATCGCCCTGCGCTACCACCGCTTCGAGGTGATGGTGGCGAGCACCGTCCGCCAGGCGCTCACGCTCGCCGAGCGCACCCGCCCCGACGCGGCGCTGCTCGACGTGATGCTGCCGGACGGCGACGGCCGGGCGCTGGGCCGCGAGCTGCGCCTGCGCCAGCCCGACCTGGCGATCGTGTTCCTCACCGCTCGGGACGCGCCGGCCGAGATCGTGGGCGCGCTCGGCTTCGGCGACGACTACATCACCAAGCCGTTCAACATCGACGAGGTCGTTGCCCGGATCACCGCTGTACTGCGCCGCACGCGCACGGCGGACATCCTGCCGGAGCGGCCGCCCCTGCGGTACGGCGATCTGGAGCTGGACGAGACGACGTACCGCGTGCACCGCGGGGACCGCACGGTGGAGCTCACCCCCACCGAGTACGCCCTGCTGCGCTTCCTGGTCCGCAACGGCGGTCGGATCGTCCCCAAGGAACAACTCCTGCGCCACGTATGGCAGTACGAGCACTCGGCCGAGTCGACCGTCGTGGAGACGTACATCAGCTACCTGCGCCGCAAGCTGGAACCGCTGGGGCCGCCGGTGATCCAGACCCGGCGGGGCGTCGGATACGGGCTCGCATGAGCGTCTGGCGCGTGGTGATCCCGCCCCTGAGGATCCGCCGTGCCCACAGCCACCACGGAGTCCACTCGCTGCGCGGCGGACTCACGCTCGCGAACGTGGCGCTGCTGGCCCTGGGCATCATCATGGCGACCGCCGTGAGCCTGATGGGCATGCGGCACTATCTGCTCGACCAGATCGACGCGGATCTGGCCAAGACGCGTGACTCACTGGGCAGTTCGCAGCTCACCATGCGGCAGATCGACTCACTGAGCGCGCTTACCTTCATACGCGACCGGCTCGTACCGGAGACGGACAACTCGCCGACGCCGGACTCGATCTTCACGGCCGTCGACGGGAGCGGGACCGCCGTCTCCATAGGCGGCTTCAAGCTGACCGGTTCCCAGCTCGCCCTGGCCGCCGCCGTGGACGACCCGCGCGCACTCACCGCTGACCCCGAACCGCACGACGTCACCGTGCAGGGCGCCGCCTACCGGACCACGGGGGCGCGGCTCGCCGACGGCACGTACGTCCTGCTCGCCACCTCCACCGACGGGCTGCACAACGGCATCGCGAAGGCGCTCAAGCTCGATGTGGCCTTCGGGACACTGCTGTTGGCGCTGCTCGGATGCCTGACGATGTTCAGCGTGCGCCGCCGGATGCGGCCGCTGGAGGACATGGTGGAGACCTCGTCGGCCATCGCCGAGGGGGATCTGACCCGGCGGGTGCCCTCCAACCGCCATCCGACCCAGGAGGTCGAGCAGCTGCGGATCGCCCTCAACTCCATGCTCCACCAGGTCGAGTCGGCGCACCGGACGCGTGAGCAGAGCGCGGCCCAGCTGCGCCGGTTCGTCGGCGACGCCTCGCACGAGCTGCGCACGCCGCTGTCCGCGATACGCGGCTATCTCCAGTTGATCGAGAAGGGCATGCTGCCCGATCCGGCCGAGCGCAGGCGGGCCTGGGACCGGATGCACGCGGAGGCCGACCGCATGGGGCGCCTCGTGGACGAGCTGCTCACGCTTGCCCGGCTCGACCAGCGGCCCGAACTGCGCTTCAAGAACGTCGACCTGAGCCGGCTGGTACGGGACGCAGCGGAGGATCTGCGGGCCCAGCAGCCGGACCGCCCGGTGACCGTCGGCGCCGACGGTACGCTCCTCGTGCACGCCGACGAGTCGGGGCTGCGGCAGGTGCTCGGCAACCTCGTGGGCAACGTACGTACCCATACGCCCGCGGAGGTGCCGGTGCGGCTCGGTCTGGAGCGCGCGGACGGTGTCGTACGACTGTGTGTCGCGGACGAGGGTCCGGGGCTTGCGGAGGACGACGCGGCGCGTATCTTCGACCGGTTCTTCCGGGCGGGCGGTGGGGCGGGCAGCGGGCTGGGCATGGCGATCGTGCAGGGTGTGGTGACCGCGCACGGGGGCGAGGTGGCGGTGCGCACATCGCCGGGTGCGGGGCTGGCGGTGACGGTGTCACTGCCGACGCGGCAGCGGGCGTGAGTCCTTCTCGTCGCCTTGCTCGACCCTTGCTCGGTCCTTGGCTCGGCCCTTCGCTCGGCCCGTGTGAGTTTGCTTGACCAAATGTGGTGATCCGCTTGACCGGAAGCGGACCTGGATGATTGAACAGGGGCCGCCGGCGTGCCGTACACAATCACAGGTGGAACCGGCCTGGTCAGGCTGATCCGCCCGCACCAGCACAGCACAGGGTTTCGCACGGAAGGACCACCGGGTTGTCGTTCAACACGAGCTCTCGACAGCTGCCGAAAACGGGCGAGGCGACGGACGGGACGCAGGCGCCTCCGGAGGACAGCGTGACGCCGGAGGCCGGTTCCGAGCCGACGCCTGCATCCGAAGCCGTTCCCACTCCGGAGACCGAGCCGGAGGCCACTGCCGAGTCCGCGCCGGAAGCGGCCCCCGCGCCGGCCCCTGGCCGGTTTCGTCGCTGGCGCGGCTGGCGCGACAGGTACCCCCGCGCCGCGAAGGCGGTGTCATGGACCACCACCGCCCTCGCCACCGCACTCGTGCTGTTCACCCTGCTCATGTCGAACAACCCCGCCGGTATAAAGCCCATCGCGTTCGTACGCATCCCCGTGGAGGCGATCTTCGGCGCCGCCGTACTGATCGCCCTGCCGCGCAAGCCGCGCATCGTCGTGGCGGCGCTCGCGGGGCTGGGCCTCGGCGCGCAAATGATCCTGAACTTCCTCGACATGGGGTTCTTGGAGTACCTCGGGCGGGACTTCAACCTGGTCCTTGACTGGGCCCTGTTCTCCGACGCGCAGGCGTACCTCCAGGACACGATCGGCGAGACGGGCGCGCTCGGCGCCGTCATCGCGCTCGTGGTCTTCGTCCTCGTCCTGCTCGTCGTCATGGCGCTGTCGGTCGTCCGGCTGGGCAACATCATGGCCCGGCACACCGCCATCGCGACCCGCACGACGCTGGTGTTCGGCACCGTCTGGGTCGCGTGCGCGGCACTCGGCGTGCAGTTCACCACCGACATGCCGGTCGCCTCCGGGCGCTCGGCCAACCTCCTCCGTGCCCGGATGGAAGCTGTGGAGGTGACCCTGAAGGACGAGGCGGAGTTCGCCAAGGTGGCCAAGAAGGACGCCTTCGCCAACACCCCGCCGGACCAGCTGCTGACCGACCTGCGTGGCAAGGACGTGCTGATCACCTTCATCGAGAGCTACGGCCGCAGCGCGATCGAGGACCCGGTCATCTCACCGGGGGTGACCTCGGTCCTCACGGCCGAGAACGAGAAGCTGCGCAAGGCCGGTTTCGCGGCGGAGAGCGGCTGGCTCACCTCGTCGACGTACGGCGGAAACAGCTGGCTGGGCCACTCCACCTTCATGTCGGGCCTGTGGATCAACAACCAGCAGCGCTACCGCACCGTCACCTCGGGCGACCACCTGACCCTCACCGGCGCCTTCACGAAGACGGGTGCCTGGCGCACGGTCGGCATCATGCCGGGCATCCAGCAGACCTGGCCGGAGGGGAAGTTCTACGACCTCGACACCATCTACGACTCGGGCGATCTCGGTTACAAGGGCCCGAAGTTCAGCTGGTCCACCATGCCCGACCAGTACACCCTGGCCGCGTTCGAACGCCTGGAGCACGGCAAGAAGCAGGACAAGCCCCTCATGGCGGAGATCGTCCTGACCTCCAGCCACCAGCCCTGGGCACCCCTTCCCAAGACGGTCCCCGATGACCAGCTCGGCGACGGCTCGGTCTTCGACGCCATCGAGAAGGAGGGCAAGGACCCCGCGGACATCCTCACCAGCTCCCCCAAGTCGAAGGAGGAGTACGGCAAGTCCATCCAGTACTCGGTGACCAGCCTCATCGACTACCTGGCGAAGTACGGCGACGACAACACCGTCCTCGTCTTCCTCGGCGACCACCAGCCCATCACCCGGGTGACCGGCGACAGGTCCATCCGTGACGTGCCGATCTCGATCGTCGCCAAGGACCCGAAGGTGCTCGACAAGATCGACAGCTGGGGCTGGACGGACGGACTGCAGCCCGAAAAGAACGCCCCGGTCTGGAAGATGAGCGACTTCCGCGACCGCTTCATGACGGCGTACGGTTCCACGCCGGCGCCTTGATGAGGCAGGTCACGTGGCTGTCGTCGCCACGCACCCTGCCGGCAGGTCACGTGGGCGCCGCCACGGATAACGTGAGTGCCGCCGCGCGCCCTGCGACAGGTCACGTGGGCGCAGCCCCCGCACCCTGCTGCCAGATCACATGGACGACGCCGCCACGACCACCCACACCGTCTTCCCATACCGGCCCCTGCTCCACACCCCCCACGCCTCGGCGATGCTCTCGACGATGTGAAGCCCGCGGCCCGTCTCCTCCCACTCGGCGACCGTCCGCAGCCGGGGTTCGGTGAAGCCCTCGTCGGAGACCTCGATGAAGCAGGAGCCGTCGGCGAGGGCGGTCACCGCGACCTCGAACTCCCTTTCAAGGAGCGGGCCGTGGCGCACCACGTTGGTCACCAGCTCGGAGACGAGCAGGACGGCGTCCGCGAGGGCCGGGTCGTCGGTGCTGTGGCCCCAGTCGGCCAGATGGTCCCGTACGCGGTGCCGGGCGAGACCGACGGACGCCGGATGCCGGGGCAGCCGGAACGAGTTGCGTCTCAGCACATCGACTCCTCACCCCGCACACATCTCCGACACATGATGCTGCGTTGGGCAAGGGTGCGCTGTCACTCGGGTGAGTAACGACCCACGGGATCACGACACTTGTCATACCCGGGAGATCGCGCCGGTTGTCATATCCAGCTCAGCCGCCAGAGGCGGAAGACACCGGTCCCGTCCGACAGATACTGGCCACCGCCGACGTCCTCACTGCTGAGTACGTACTCCTTGCGCTGCCAGAGGGGAATCAGCGGAACATCGCGGGCCACGACGTCCTGCAACTCCCGGAAGTCGGCGGTGGTGACGCTCCGGTCCTCGTTCTTCTGAGTGGCCAGAATCAGCCGGTCGACCTCCTTGCTGCTGTATCCGTTCTTCATGCTGTTGCCGGTGCCGACGAGCGGGGCGCTGAAGGTGTCGGCGTCCGGGAAGTCGGCGACCCAGCCGACCGCCCAGGCGTCCAACTCCCCCTCCGCGTAACGCTTCTGGAAGTCGGTCCACTCGTACCCCTTGGTCTCCACCGCGAACAGCCCACCCGCCTCCAGCTGCCGCTTCAGCTCGGCGGCCTCGTCCTTCGCGGCGCCCCGCCCTTCGGCGTACCCGTAGGTGAAGCGGACCGGCAGTTGCACCCCGGCCTCCTCCAGAAGCGCCCGCGCCTTGTTCGCGTCGGGCTTGGGATTGGCGTCGAAGAACGACGTGGAGTGGCCGGTGATGCCGGTCGGGACGAGCCCGTACAGCGGATCGGTGGTCCCTTTGTACGTCTCGCTGACCAGTTGCTCGCGGTTGATCAGCGCGGCGACGGCCTGACGTACGCGGCGGTCGTGCAGCGGCGAGTCCGCGCGGACGTTCAGCACAAGGTTGCGGCTCTCGGGGCTGTCGGCCTCCGTGACGCGCTGATTCGGATCGCTCGCCGTGAGTTCGGCAAGCACCTCAGGGGGCAGTTGCCGGGTGGCGACATCGAACTCCTTCGCCTTCCAACCACTGTTGAGCGCCTTCGAGTCGGCGTAGTAGCGCAACTCGATGGGCCGACCACCGTCCTTGACCGCACCCTTGTAACGCGGGTTGGGATTCAGAACGGCGCGCCAGTTCTTCGTATACCTCTTCAGCACATACAGCCCGGTGCCGTCCGCGCCGGTGTCCGTACGCAGACCGTCCTTCGGATACCGGGTGTGGTCGACGATCGAGCCGGCGCCGGTGGCCACCTTGAACGGGAACGTGGCATCGGGCGAGGACAAATGAAAAGTGACCGTCTGCCCACTGGCCTCCACCGAACCGAGCGTGCCGAAGAGGCTCGCGGGGCCCACCTCGGAGTTGATGCCCTTCACCCGGTCGAAGGAGAACTTCACATCCTCGCCGGTCATCCTGAGCCCGCTCGGAAACGTCAGGTCGTCACGCACGGTGCAGCGGTACGTACGCAGCCCACTCCCCACGAAGCCACAGCTCTCCGCCGCGTCCGGCACGGGGGTGGCACCGCCCGGCTCGAACGTCAGCAGCGTCTGGAACACGTTGCTGAACAACGCCCAGGATCCGGCGTCGTAGGCACCAGCCGGGTCGAGCGACGTCACCACATCCGTCGTCCCAACCGTGATCGTCCTGTTCCTGTCCCCCTGCGACGGTAACAACTGCCAGCCGCCGACTCCCGCGCCCGCCAACACCAACAACGTCGCAAGAATCCGTATGCGAACGGATCGCATCGGTTGCCTCCCCAGGCCCCACCCCCGCGTCACTCCCCAGTGACGCGGGTCACCTAACCACAGGAGTTTCAACTGTGGGAAGGGGTATCCGATGGCTCAAATCAGCTTGTGGGTAGGCGAGTTACCGCAGGGGGTCGTCGGGGTTTCCCCTCCGGACAGGAGAGGACGCGGACTGCCGCCGTGACCCAGCGGCGCGCTCGCGGTCCCCGAAGTGAACCGCGACAAGCAGCACCGCGAGAGCCCCGACGAAGCGGCTGACAATCTCGAACAGATCCTTCTCCATCCCGTCCCGCAGTCCCAGCAGACCGGCCCACCCCGTCCACCGCAGGATGAGGGAGTAGAACCAGCCGACCAGAGCCATAGGGGCCAGTACGACGGCGAACCGGCCCTCACCCGAGGTACGCAGTTCCAGCAGGCGGCGGTACATCTCCCCCGCCTCGGCCAGCGGCGGCTCGCCCTTCTCACGCCGTACCCGGGCTTCATGGACGTACCAGAGCACGGCGCCGATCAGGCATGCGCACAGCGCGGCGATGGCCAGCGCCCTCGGACCGGATCCCCCCTGCTCCCAGGACGTCCACATCCAGACGAAGGACCCGGCCCACATCGCCCCGCCCGATTGACAGCAGACCCAGATCGCCCAGGCCCACCCGGAGGTCACGCGGCGCAGGATCCCGCGTGCGTGGACGGCGAGCAGAATCGACATGGCCATGGGGGCGAACCGCGCCACATCCCCATAGTCGCGAAGAGGCTGTTCCACGGACGACTGTCCGCCCGGGAGATGCCACACCCGGTAGAACACCCAGAACACGACAAACAGCGCCGCCAACAGCCAGCCGAGAACCAGCCTTCCGGCTGCCGACGAGAACAAAATCCTTCTGGGTGTGGTCACAACGCGCCATCAAAGATCAGGAACCTGTGAGAAGGCAGGTTGTCAGGCCTGCCGCGAAGCCAGCTCAACCACCGTGATGTCCGACGGCGCCCCCACCCGCGTGGGCGGCCCCCAGGCCCCCGCACCCCGGCTGACGTACAACTGCGTGTCCCCGTACCGCTCCAGCCCTGCCAGGGTCGGATTCGCGAGGTCGGCGATGAAGTTGCCCGGCCACAGCTGCCCTCCGTGGGTGTGGCCGGAGAGCTGGAGGTCGACGCCGTACTCGACGGCATCGTGGATTTGGACCGGCTGGTGGGCCAGCAGGACGCTCGTCCGTGAAGTGTCCCGGTCGCCGAGCGCCTTGGCGAAGTCGGGACCCTGGCCCTCACTCTCGCCCGCCACGTCGTTCACCCCGGCGAGGTCGAAGGCGGGCAGCTCCACCCGAGCATTCTCCAGCGGACGCAGACCGAGCCGCCGTACCTCCTCGACCCACTGCTCGGCACCGGAGAAGTACTCATGATTGCCGGTGACGAAGAACGCCCCGTGCCGGGCCTTGAGCTGGGCGAGGGGTGCGGCCGCAGGCCCGAGATCCTTCACACTGCCGTCGACCAGATCACCGACCACCGCGATGAGATCGGGCTGGGTGGAGTTGATGGTGTCGACAACACGCTGCGCGAAGCCCCGCCCCAGCACCGGGCTCAGGTGGATGTCGCTCACCACCGCGATCCGGAATCCGTGCGCCGAGCGCGGCAGCTTGGCCAGCGGCACGGTCACACGCTTGACCGAGGGCCCGCGCAGAACGCCGTACGTCCCGTACCCAACGGTGCCGACAGCGGCAGCCGCCGCAACACCACCCACCACGCGGGAGACGAAAAGGCGGCGGGACGGCCCAGCACCCGTTTTCGCCCCCGCCGAACCGGCAGAAGGGGACGTACCGGAACGTCCGCCCGCAGCGGCTGGCGCGTCAACACCCCCGGCTTCCAAAGCAACCGATTCCGCGCCAGACCGAGGACGGATGCTCCGGTGCGGCCCCGACCCCACGACAACCGTGGGCGGTTCGGCCGAGGCGGACACGCCGGACTCGGCAGCCCCCCGCCGCTCCAGGAACCGCCGCAGCAACGGCCGTACGACCTCCCCCACGAACAGGGCCAGGCCAAGGTAGATGAACAGCGCCAGCCACAGGAACCCGGGCCAGGCCAAGATCCGCTGAAGCCAGAACGGCGCACCGCCGCGCTCGGCGGCGAGGGCGGAGACCATCAGCAGGGGCCCGGCGACAAACACGACAGCACCCGCACGTCGGGCAAGCCCCGGCCCGCGGGTCGTGTCGCGCACAAGGCGGCGCCACTCGTACCAGTGCAGTGCCACGATGGCGGCCACCACAGCCACCAGGATGATCACAAAGACGACGACCACGGTCCCGTACCCCCGTTTATGACGACGACGTCGCGCGAGACGCCGGCTCGCGCAAGGCGCGGACCCCGCGCAACCCGATGCCCCCGACAACCGTCCCCAACACAAAGGAGACGACGGCGAGCGTCAGGTGCACCCAGAAGTACGCCGTCGGATCCCCCGCGTCGTCGAACGCCAGCCCGCTGCCGTCCTTGAACAGATTCTTGATGAAAGTGATCCAGATGACCCAGCTCCACACCCCGAAGGCGAGCAGGAACCAGGAGACGGGGCGGGTGAGCTTCATGGGTTCAGTATCGCCGCCGCCGGCCGGTACCCGCCGCCGGGGTGGGGAGGGGGTTGGGACTTCCCGCCCGGAGCCCTGTACTTTCTCGACCGTGCCCGCCACCAATAAGACCGTCACGCGATCCTTGCTGGTCACTTCCGCCACCCTGTTGTCCCTTTCGCTCACGGCCCCCGCCTTCGCGGACGCGAGCCCGTCGGCCACCCCGTCGACAAGCCCGTCGGCCACACCCCCGGCGAACATGTCGACGGTGGGCGGCGAACAGCTCGGCCAGGCAGGAACCCAGGTGAACCTGGGCACCGGCGCCCCCGTGCTCCCCAAGGACATCTCCGCACGCTCCTGGATCGTCTCCGACGCGGAGTCCGGTGAGGTCCTGGCCTCGCACAACGCGCATTGGCGGCTGCCCCCGGCGAGCACCCTGAAGATGCTGTTCGCCGACACGCTGCTGCCGATGTTCCCGAAGACGACGGAGCACAAGGTCGTGCCCTCCGACCTGGCGGGCATCGGCTCCGGCTCCAGCATGGTGGGGATAAAGGAGGACGAGACGTACACGGTCCACGACCTGTGGCTCGGCGTCTTCCTTCGCTCCGGCAACGACGCCGTGCACGTCCTGTCGGCGATGAACAAGGGCGTCGACCAGACGGTCGAGGACATGCAGGCGCACGCCGAGGAGCTCCAGGCCCTCGACACGCACGTGGTCAGCCCCGACGGCTACGACGCGAAGGGCCAGGTGTCATCGGCGTACGACCTGACACTGTTCGCCCGCTCCGGGCTGCAGAAGAAGGACTTCCGCGAGTACGCCTCGACGGTGTCGGCGAAGTTCCCGGGCGAGACGACGAAGAACAGCAAGGGCAAGACGACCCGCGGGACCTTCGAGATCCAGAACACCAACCGCCTGCTCACCGGCGACAGCGACATCTCGCAGTACCAGGGCATCGCAGGTGTGAAGAACGGCAACACCACGAACGCGGGCGCCACCTTCACCGGCGTCGCCGAGCGCAGCGGCAAGGTGCTGCTCGTCACGGTCATGAACCCGGAGAAGGACGAGCACAACCAGGTCTACAAGGAGGCGGCCGCCCTCCTCGACTGGGGCTTCAAGGCGGCGGGCAAGGTCGAGCCGGTGGGCGAGCTGGTGCCGCCGCAGGGCGTCGACTCGAGCGCGCAGCCGGGCGCGAACGCGTCGTCCACTCCGGGTGCGGACGGCACGGGCGAGGCGTCCACGAAGCCGGTGGCCGCGTCGGCGGACGCGAGCGACGGTTCGAGCGGCGTAGGGATCGCCCTGGCCATCACGGGCGGCCTGCTCGTACTGATCGCGGCGGGCGGCTTCCTGGTCAACCGCCGCTGGCCGCTGCCGGACCTGATGCGCCGGCGTCGCTGACCCCCTCCTCGGCCTCGGCCTCAGCCTCCGCCTCCACCGCGGCCTCGACCTCCGCCTCGTCGGGCTCACCCTCCCCACTCTGCGTCGCCGTCCAGGCGGCGCAGAACAACAGCAGCTTCGCGGTGAAGTTGATCCAGAGCAGCAGCGCGATGGGCACCCCGAAGGCCCCGTACATGCTCTTCGACGCGACCCCCTTCATATAGCTGCTGAGCAACAGCTTGAGCAGCTCGAACCCGGCGGCGCCGATCAGCGCTCCGACGACGAGCCGACGCCGCGGCGGCTCGACACCGGGCAGCAGCGTCAGGACGTACAGCAGGAGCAGGAAGTCGGCGAGTACGGCGACGGCGAACGCGGCGACCTGCAGCAGGACACCGCCCCAGCCGTCCTCGTCGACACCCATCTGCCGGGCCGTCCAGCCGACCATGGTGGAGGCGACGGCGGAGACGGCGACGGTGACGAGTACGGCGCCGCCGAGCCCGACGAGCACGCCCGCATCCTTGAGCTTGGCCAGGAGGGGGTTCTCCTCCGGCTCCGGCAGCTCCCACACCGCCCGCAGACACTCCCGCATCTGGCCGACCCAGCCGATGCCGGTGACCAGCAGAATGGCGCCCGCGATGACGCCGATCGTGCCGGCGTTCTGGACCAGCGAGTTGATGTCGAGCTGGTCGGAGATGCCCGGCACCTGCTCGGCGAGCTTGTCCTGGAGCTCCTCCTGCTGCTCGCTGCTCAGCGTGGCGGCGGCGATCGCGGCGGCGACGGTGAGCAGCGGGAAGAGCGCGATGAAGCTGATGAAGGTCATCGCGGCGGCGAGCCGCGTCCACTTCACCCGGTCGAGCCGCTCGTACGACCGCCACGCGTGCGTGGCCATCAGGCGGGCGACCAACGGTCCCACGCCGGGAAGCTTCTTCAACCAGTCCATGATCCGACTCTGCCCTCGCCTCGGAAAACCAATGTGCGGGTACCCCAAAACGGGGACAGGTGCCGTTGGCCAAGGCCGAGCCTGCCAAGCCTCACCAGTTCGCCACCGCGAGCCCGTACATCGCCAGCCACACCACCCCGATGAGCGCGAGCGCCCGGTCCCGGAGCACCACGTCCTCGGGCTCGCCCGCGGTTCCCCGGTCGGCGAAGACGGCGTACCGAAGAACGGCCAGGATGAAGGCGATCATCGACAGCTGCCGCCACGGCAGCAGGCCGGCGCTGGGCACCCCGCCCTCCTCCAGGGCCCACAGGCAGTAGCCGAGGACGGCGACCCCGGCGGCCAGCTGCCAGACGAAGCGCAGGTAGCCGGTGGTGTACTCGGTGAGCAACGCGCGCGTGGCGCCCGCTTTCCCGGCCATCTGCACGGCCTCGGAGTAACGCTTCGCCGAGACCATGAACAGAGCCCCGAAGCCGGTGGTGATCAGGAACCACCGCGAGAGCGGGATACCGAGAGCGAGCCCGCCGATCATCGCCCGCATCAGGAACCCGCTCGTGACGACGGCGAGGTCGACGACCAGGACGTGCTTGAGGCTGACGCAGTACGCCAGTTGCATCCCGATGTACGCGGTCAGCAGCGCGGAGACGACCGGCGGACAGAGCCAGGCGGCGGCGATCGGCGCGAGGGCGGCGAGGGCGCCTCCGACGGCGTACGCGACCGGGACGGGGACCTGGCCCGCGGCGACCGGGCGATGGCGCTTGACGGGGTGGGCGCGGTCGGCGGCGGCGTCCCTGGCGTCGTTGATCAGGTACACGGCGGCCGCGCAGGCGGTGAAGAGCACGAAGACGAGAGTGAGTTGGGTGAGCGCGTGCCGCGAGAAGAGCTGGCCCGCGGCGGCCGGCGCGGCCACGACGAGCACGTTCTTCACCCACTGGCGGGGGCGCGCGGTGATGAACAGCCCCCGAGCCAGGCGCGTGAGGCGCCCGAAGGGCGTGAAACTCTTCGCGCGCGCCGAAGTGAACGGCGCGCACTCCAGAAGCACAGCGCCCGCCGCACGCTCAGAGCGCTCCACCCCCTCCACGCACTCCCTGCGCTCCGCCCGCTCCCTGCGCTCCGCCCGCTCCATGCGCTCCATGCGCTCCGTCACAGCCGCCCCCCGATCCAGCGCGCACCGAGCCGAGCCGTCACCGCACCCAGCGCAGCCCCCGCGGCGACGTCCGAGGGATAGTGCACGCCGACGACCATCCGCGACACACACATCACCGCAGCGACCGGCGGAATCACCCGCCCCCCGAGCGCCCCCAGCGCGCCGTACGCGACCGCCGCGGCCGCCGCCGAGGTGGCGTGCGAGCTGGGAAAGGAGTGGCGTCCGGCCGTACGTACCAGCGGCACCACATGCGCGGGCCGCGGACGGCGCACGATCCGTTTCACGCCCATGCTGACGGCGTGCGCACCGGCGGTGAGCGCCGTCGCGCGCAACCACGCTCCGCGCCGCTCCCTGTCGACGGCCGCCCCCGCGATCCCCACGGCCAGCCACAGCGCGCCGTGCTCCCCGCTCCAGGACAGGGCTCGCGCGACGGCCGCCACACGGGAGTCGGCGCCGCACTCATGGAGGGCCGACAGCAGCCTGTGATCGATGCCGCCGGGCTCGCCACCAGCGTCATCGCGAGGGCTGCCGTCAACGTCGTCGTCAAGTTCGTCCATGTGATCTCACTCTTCTAGGGAGCAGCCACAGAACTAAGACAATCTATGACGACATCCCATTAATCACCCATTTCAGTGAGGACCTATGAGAGCAGGAGAGGTCAGGGCGTAATACCCCTTTACCGACGCTACGGTCACGGTCATGCCCGCCGACACCGTCACCGTCACGGGTTGGGGCCGCACCGCCCCGACCGCCGCCCGCCTGGTCCGCCCGCGCAGCTACGAGGAGGCGGCCGCGGCCGTACGCGAGTGCGGGGCACGCGGAGGCATCGCGCGGGGCCTGGGACGGGCGTACGGGGACGCGGCGCAGAACGCGGGCGGAGCGGTGCTCGACATGACGGGCCTGGACCGGATCCACGCCATCGACGCCGACGGCGGAACCGTGCTCTGCGACGCCGGAGTGAGTCTGCACCGGCTGATGGAAGTGCTGCTGCCGCTGGGCTGGTTCGTGCCGGTCACGCCCGGGACCCGCTATGTGACGGTCGGCGGCGCGATCGGCGCGGACATCCACGGCAAGAACCACCACGGGTCGGGCTCGTTCGCCCGCCATGTGCTCTCCTTCGAGCTGCTGACCGCGGACGGCGAGATCCGCACGGTGGACCGCGACACACCCCTCTTCGACGCCACGGCGGGCGGTATGGGCCTCACCGGCGTGATCCTCAGGGCGACCCTCCGGCTCCAGCCCGTGGAGACCTCGCTGATGTCCGTCGACACGGAACGCGCGGCGGATCTCGACGACTTGATGGCCCGCCTCACCGCCACGGACCACCGCTACCGGTACTCGGTCGCCTGGATCGACCTCCTCGCGCGCGGCAAGTCGATGGGGCGCTCGGTGCTGACCCGCGGCGACCACGCGCCGCTCGATTCGCTGCCCCCACGCGCGCGTAGACACCCATTGGCGTTCCGTCCCTCGCAGCTCCCCGCCGCCCCCGCCTTCGTACCGGAGGGACTGCTCGGCCGCTCGACGGTCGGCCTCTTCAATGAGCTCTGGTACCGGAAGGCGCCACGCGCGCGTGCCGGTGAACTGCAGAAGATCTCCACCTTCTTCCACCCCCTCGACGGGGTCCCCCGCTGGAACCGGATCTACGGGCGCGGCGGCTTCGTGCAGTACCAGTTCGTCGTGGGACACGGCCAGGAGGACGCGCTCAGGCGGATCGTGGAGAGGATCTCGGGGCACCGGTGCCCGTCCTTCCTCGCCGTTCTCAAGCGCTTCGGAGAGGGCGATCCGGGCTGGCTGTCCTTCCCGATGCCCGGCTGGACCCTCGCCCTCGACATCCCCGCCGGTCTGCCCGGTCTCGGCCCCTTCCTCGACGAGCTGGACGAGGGGGTCGCGGGGGCCGGCGGGCGCGTCTACCTCGCGAAGGACTCGCGGCTGCGGCCGGAGCTGCTGGGTGTCATGTATCCACGACTGGCCGAATTCCGTTCGCTGCGGGCCGAGTTGGATCCGCGTGGGGTGTTCACGTCGGACCTGTCCCGTCGCCTCAATCTCCAGGAGTTGTCATGAAGGACGCCTTCGGTATCCCCCAGTCCCTGCTGATCCTCGGCGGCACGTCCGAGATCGCGCTCGCCACCGCGCGCCGTCTGATCGCCCGGCGCACCCGGACGGTGTGGCTCGCGGGACGGCCCTCGCCCGCCCTGGAGCGGGCCGCCGAGCACCTGCGCGGGCTGGGCGCGGACGCCCGTACCGTCGCCTTCGACGCTCTCGACCCCGAGTCCCACGAGACCCTGCTCGGCAAGGTCTTCGCCGAGGGTGACATCGACATGGTGCTGCTCGCGTTCGGCGTGCTCGGCGACCAGGCGCGGGACGAGCAGGACCCCGTGTCGGCGGTACGGGTCGCGCAGACCAACTACACGGGCGCGGTCTCGGCCGGCCTGGTGTGCGCGCGGGCACTCCAGGCCCAGGGGCACGGCTCCTTGGTGGTGCTCTCCTCCGTCGCGGGCGAGCGTGCCCGCCGCTCCAACTTCATCTACGGCTCCAGCAAGGCGGGCCTTGACGCCTTCGCCCAGGGCCTGGGCGACGCGCTGCACGGCACCGGCGTACACGTGATGGTCGTACGCCCCGGGTTCGTCGTCACGAGGATGACGGCCGGTCTGGCGCAGGCGCCGCTGGCCACCACTCCCGAGGCGGTCGCGACGGCCATCGAGACGGGCCTGCGACGACGCTCGGAGACGGTGTGGGTGCCGGGCGCACTGCGGCTCGCGATGTCGGCGCTGCGCCATGTGCCGCGCCCGGTGTTCAGGCGGCTGCCGATCTAACGCTCAGCCGGGGGCGCGCGGCGCGCTCGGTCAGAGCGCGGGCAGTGTGGTGTCGCGCTCCGCCGGCGCGCAGGCCTGCGGAGGCACCACCGCGCCGCCGAAGACGAACTCCCGCAGCTGGCGCCAGACCCCGTCCGCACCCTGTTCGTAGAGCGCGAACCCGGTGCACGGCCACGCGGCCCCGTACCCGGCGAGCTCCTCGTACGCCCGGTCCATCGCCTCGTCGTCGATGCCGTGCGCCACGGTGACGTGCGGGTGGTACGGGAACTGCAGTTCGCACGCCACGGGCCCGGAGGCGTCCCTGACCTGCTTCTGCAGCCAGGTGCAGGCCTCGGCCCCCTCGACGACCCGCACGAACACGACGGGCGACAGCGGGCGGAAGGTGCCCGTCCCGGAGAGCCGCATCGGGAAGGGGCGCCCGGCGGCGGCGACCTCGACGAGGTGCGCCTCGATCGCGGGCAGCGCCGAGTCGTCGACCTCCGTCGGCGGCACCAGGGTGACGTGCGTGGGGATGCCGGAAGCCGCGAGGTCACCGAAGCCCGCGCGCTGCTCCTGGAGCAGGCTGCCATGAGGCTCCGGGACCGCGATCGACACACCGATCGTTACGGTCCCCACGTCGTCTCCTGTCGTCGTATCGGTTCTTCTCGGTCCTCGCGGGCAGGGCTGGCCGCTCGGCTGGTACGGCTATCGACTGTACGGCGGTGCCGCCCGTTACCGGCTGTCGTACGGGTGTTGTGCTCGTCTCGTACTGGCTTTCGGACACGCTGTCGTCCTGACCGCCGGGGCGGCCGCGGTCCGCAAGCCAGTACCGGGTGTCAGTGCTTGGCAGGCAGGAAGCCGACCCTGTCGTACGCCTGGGAGAGCGTCTCCGCCGCGACGGCACGCGCCTTCTCGGCACCCTTGGCCAGGATCGAGTCGAGCGTCTCCGGGTCGTCCAGATACTGCTGGGTGCGCTCCCGGAACGGCGTCACGAAGTCGACCATGACCTCGGCGAGGTCCGTCTTCAGCGCACCGTAGCCCTTGCCGGCGTACTTCTCCTCCAGTTCGCCGATACCGGTTCCCGTGAGGGTCGAGTAGATGGTCAGCAGGTTGCTGATACCCGGCTTCTGCTCGGTGTCATACCTGATGACGGTGTCCGTGTCGGTGACCGCGCTCTTGACCTTCTTGGCCGTCGTCTTCGGGTCGTCCAGCAGGTTGATGAGGCCCTTCGGAGTGGACGCCGACTTGCTCATCTTGATCGACGGGTCCTGGAGATCGAAGATCTTCGCCGTCTCCTTGAGGATGTACGGCTTCGGAACCGTGAACGTCTGGCCGAAGCGGCCGTTGAAGCGCTCGGCAAGGTCCCGGGTGAGTTCGATGTGCTGCCGCTGGTCCTCACCGACCGGGACCTCGTTGGCCTGGTACAGCAGGATGTCCGCAACCTGGAGGATCGGGTACGTGAAGAGGCCGACGGAAGCACGGTCGGCGCCCTGCTTGGCGGACTTGTCCTTGAACTGGGTCATGCGGCTCGCCTCGCCGAAACCGGTGAGGCAGTTCATGATCCAGGCGAGCTGGGCGTGCTCGGGGACATGGCTCTGCACGAAGAGCGTGCAGCGGTCCGCGTCGAGCCCCGCGGCGAGCAGCTGCGCGGCGGCGAGCCGGGTGTTCGCGCGCAGGTCCGCGGGGTCCTGCGGGAGGGTGATCGCGTGCAGGTCGACGACCATGTAGAAGGCGTCGTGGGACTCCTGCAGAGCCACCCACTGGCGGACCGCGCCGAGGTAGTTGCCGAGGTGGAACGAGCCTGCGGTGGGCTGGATTCCGGAGAGCACGCGGGGACGATCAGAGGCCATGCCCTCATTCTCTCAGGTGTCTCTCATTGCTCGGGAACAGGTGGGAACCGATTGGGCTCGAGCGGTGTAACAACAGTGTGAGGACGCGGGAGGGGGGCCGCATCGTCGTCGACGAGGCCGTGGTGATCGCACGGGTACGCGCCGGGGAGCCGGAGGCGTACGCGGAGCTGGTGCGCGCCCATACGGGCATCGCGATCAGGGCGGCCAAGGCACTGGGGGCGGGTGCGGACGCGGAGGACGTGGTGCAGCAGGCCTTCATCAAGGCCTACTGCTCGCTGGGGCGCTTTCGGGACGGCGCGGCGTTCAAGCCGTGGCTGCTGTCGATCGTCGCCAATGAGACGAGGAACACAGTGCGGACGGCGGTGCGCCAGCGGACGCTGGCCGGCCGCGAGGCCGCGCTGGTGGAGGCGGAGCCGCTGATACCGGAATCGGCGGACCCGGCGCACGCGGCCCTGGAGATAGAGCGCCGCGTGGCACTGCTGGCCGCCCTGGACCAGCTGAGCGAGGACCACCGGCTCGTCGTCACCTACCGCTATCTGCTGGAGATGGACGAACCGGAGACGGCCCAGGCCCTGGGCTGGCCCCGCGGCACGGTGAAGTCCCGGCTCAACCGCGCCCTGCGAAAGCTGGGGCGGCTGCTGCCGGATTTCGAGCCTCGGGGTGGTGGCGGACCCCGGGAAGGTGAGCCGGAGCGCGAGGAGTCCCGGGGGCGCATGGAGTCCGGGGAAGGTGAGAGGTCTCGGGATCGTCAGGAGTCCCGGGAAGGAGGTGATGAGCATGGGTGAGTCGTACGAGAGCGGGGGCGCCGGGTCGTCCTCCGGCGACCGGGATCGGCGTGGGCGTGAGGGTGTCTCACGGCTGCCCGAGGAGCTGCGGGCGCTCGGGCGCTCGCTTGACGAGCCGGGGGCGGCCGGGAGCGAGTCGATGGTGGAGCGGGTGCTGGAGCAGATACTCGCCGAGCGAGTGCCGGTCCCGGTCGCCGAGCCTCCGGGGCACGGCGAGCGGCTCCGTGGGGTGCGCCGCTGGGCGCGGGTGCGCTGGCGCGCGCTGACCGCGGGGCTGTGCGGTCTGCTGACGGTCCTCGTGCTCACGCCTCCGGTGCGCGCCGCGGTCACGGACTGGTTCGGCTTCGGCGGGGTCGAGGTGCGGTACGACCCTTCGGCGGTGCCGTCACCCGGAGCCGAGGTGCCCGGCTGCGACGGCACCTCGCTGACACTCGCCGAGGCCGGGCGGCGTGCGGGCTTCGCACCACTCGTGCCCCCCGCCCTGGGGACACCGGGGGCGGTGATGGTGACGCGTGAGCCGAAGGGGCGGTTCCTGGTGACCCTGTGCTGGCGCGAGCAGGGGCACACGGTCCGGCTGGACGAGTTCGCGGCGCAACTCGACCCGATGTTCACCAAGACGGCGCGGGAGCAGCCGGAGTATGTGCCGCTGGGCGCGAGCACGGACTACGCGAATCAGGCCCTGTGGTTCCCCAGGCCCCATCTCCTGGAGCTCTGGCTGGTGGACGAGCACGGCGACCGGTTCACCCGCTCTCAGCGGACCGCCGGAGCGACCCTGCTCTGGATGCACGGAGGCGACATGACCCTTCGGCTGGAGGGCGTGGCGTCCAAGTCGCGGGCGGTGGAGATCGCCAAGTCCGTCAACCGGTCCGGGAATTAGCCGAGGAACTGGTCCGGGCGGAATGGGAACCCCGGCGGGTCGAGCGGTGTACCAGAAGTGACACGCGGCGTGCGGGCGGGCCGCACCTGGATCGACTGGCTGTTGGGGGTTCGGATGCGCAGGATTCGTGAACTGTTCGCGGCGCTGGGGGCGTTGGCGATGGCCGTCGCCGTGGTGCTGCTGAGTGCGCCGGCTGCGACGGCAGGCGGCCCGACGAGTGTGCTGGTGGTCTCGCCGGAGAGCGAGGAGAGCGCGGCGCTGTACTACTCGGACAAGGAGTACGGGGAGTTGCAGAACCTGCTGGGCGAGTCGGGCAGAGGCACACCCGAGGAGCCGCCCGGGCTGGGTGTGGGCAGCGGCCGTCAGATCAATGTCACGTGGCTGGTCCATGACGTGTCGCCGTGGCGGGTCGACCGCGTGTATCCGGACACGGCAGGGGGCGGAGACGTTTGGATACACACGGCGACCGACGTGCCGACGTCCATGAACGGCTACTGGCACAAGGCCGGGCAGCCGGACGAGGTACGCACTCTGTTCAAGAAGCTCGGCGTGCTCGGCAATTCGGCGGGCGACGGATCCGGGGCCGCCGACTATCCGGCGCCGTGGCAGATGACGGAGGACGCCTCAGCCGCGCCCGCCGAGCAGTCCCGCACGACGGCAGCCGCGACGACGGGCGACGGTACCGACTGGTGGTGGGCGATACCGGGAGCGGCGGCCGGAGCGGTGCTGGCGCTGTTGCTGCGGCCACTTCTCCCGGAGATGACACGTCGGCTGTCACCGGCCCGCCGACGCGAGGAGCGGGAGGAGCGGGAGCAGCAGGAGCCGGGCCCGCGGCAGGAGCTGATCGACTTGTGAGGCTCGCGAGCCCCGTACGGCCCCTGAGGCTCGCGAACCCTCTGACGATCAGCTCCGGCCGCGAGGTCAGCCGAGGTCGATCTCCGGGTAGAGCGGGAAGCCGGCGAGGAGGTCGGTGGCGCGGTGGGAGATCTCGTCGGAGATCTTCGGGTCCAGGACGTGCTGGGCCTTGGACGGCTTGCCCTTGGCGGTGGTGCCGGCCTCGGCTGCGGTGAGGACGCGGTCGATCAGGCCCGCGATCTCGTCCATCTCGGTGCTGCCCAGACCACGGGTGGTGAGCGCGGGCGTGCCGATGCGGATACCGGAGGTGTACCAGGCGCCGTTGGGGTCGGCGGGGATGGCGTTGCGGTTGGTGACGATGCCCGAGTCGAGGAGGGCGGTCTCGGCCTGGCGGCCGGTGAGGCCGTAGGAGGAGGCGACGTCGATCAGGTTGAGGTGGTTGTCGGTGCCGCCGGTGACCAGGGTGGCGCCGCGGCGCATCAGGCCCTCGGCGAGGGCGCGGGCGTTGTCGACGACGGCCTGGGCGTAGTCGCGGAACTCGGGGCGGCGGGCCTCGGCGAGTGCGACGGCCTTGGCGGCCATGACATGCGGAAGGGGGCCACCGAGGACCATCGGGCAGCCGCGGTCGACCTGCTCGGCGAGGGTCTCGTCGCACAGCACCATGCCGCCGCGCGGGCCGCGCAGTGACTTGTGTGTGGTGGTGGTGACGATCTGGGCGTGCGGGACCGGGTCGAAGTCGCCGGTGAGGACCTTGCCGGCGACGAGGCCGGCGAAGTGGGCCATGTCGACCATCAACGTGGCGCCGACCTCGTCCGCGATCTCCCGCATGATGCGGAAGTTCACCAGGCGGGGGTAGGCGGAGTAGCCGGCGACGATGATCAGGGGCTTGAACTCACGGGCGGAGGTGCGCAGGGCCTCGTAGTCGATGAGGCCGGTGGCGGGGTCGGTGCCGTAGGAGCGCTGGTCGAACATCTTGCCGGAGATGTTCGGACGGAAGCCGTGGGTGAGGTGGCCGCCGGCGTCCAGGGACATGCCGAGCATGCGCTGGTTGCCGAGGTCGCGGCGGAGCTGGGCCCAGTCGGCCTCGGTGAGGTCGTTGACGTTGCGGACGCCGGCCTTGGCGAGGGCGGGGGCCTCGACGCGCTGGGCGAGGACGGCCCAGAAGGCGACGAGGTTGGCGTCGATGCCGGAGTGCGGCTGGGCGTAGGCGTGCTCGGCACCGAAGAGTTCGCGGGCGTGCTCGGCGGCGAGGGCTTCGACGGTGTCGACGTTGCGACAGCCGGCGTAGAAGCGGCGGCCGACGGTGCCCTCGGCGTACTTGTCACTGAACCAGTTGCCCATGGCCAGGAGGGTGGCCGGGGAGGCGTAGTTCTCGGAGGCGATCAGTTTGAGCATGTCGCGCTGGTCGGCGATTTCCTGGCCGATCGCGTCGGCGACCCGGGGCTCCACGGCCCTGATCACGTCAAGGGCGCTGCGGAAGGCGGTGGACTCGGTGGAAAGGGACTGCTCAGGCATGACGGCCTCCGGACGGCGTGGCGTATTGCGTTCACGATTCACGGTTCGGCCCAGGCGCACGGCACTCATGGTCCGAGCCGCTCCCCGATGGTCGGTCCCATCCCAGCGCGCCAGTCACGGCTCGCCGGTCAGCCTACCGGGCGCGCCGGATCACAGGGGGCCCTGGTCCACCATGCGAGCGACGATAGGAACGGGCCACCAGCCGGCCCCCATCCCCTGTGCAGTAGGAAACGGAGACCCCGTGAGCACTACGGAGACCACGCGGGCGTACATCGCCGCGGCCGACGCGCACAGTGCGCACAACTACCACCCCCTGCCGGTCGTCGTGGCGACGGCGGACGGGGCGTGGATGACGGATGTCGAGGGGCGCCGCTTCCTCGACATGCTCGCCGGATACTCGGCGCTGAATTTCGGACATGGCAACCGGCGGCTGCTCGACGCGGCGAAAGCGCAGCTGGAGCGGGTGACGCTGACGTCGCGGGCGTTCCATCACGACCGGTTCGCCGAGTTCTGCGCACAGCTGGCGGAGCTGTGCGGGATGGAGATGGTGCTGCCGATGAACACGGGGGCGGAGGCGGTGGAGACGGCCGTGAAGACGGCCCGGAAGTGGGGGTACCGGGTCAAGGGGGTCCCGGACGGGGCGGCGAGAATCGTCGTGGCGAGCGACAACTTCCATGGCCGTACGACGACGATCATCAGCTTCTCCACGGACGCGGAGGCGCGGGCGGACTTCGGCCCGTACACGCCGGGCTTCGACATCGTTCCGTACGGGGATCTGGCGGCACTGCGGGAGGCGGTCACCGAGGAGACGGTCGCCGTGCTGCTGGAGCCGATCCAGGGGGAGGCGGGTGTTCTGGTGCCGCCGGAGGGCTACCTCCAGGGGGTGCGGGAGGTGACGCGTGAGCGGAACGTCCTGTTCATCGCTGACGAGATCCAGTCGGGGCTGGGTCGGACGGGCCGGACCTTCGCCTGTGAGCACGAGGGGGTCGTGCCCGATGTGTATGTGCTGGGCAAGGCGCTCGGAGGCGGGGTCGTCCCGGTGTCGGCGGTCGTGTCCTCGGCCGAGGTGCTCGGGGTGTTCCGGCCCGGTGAGCACGGGTCGACCTTCGGGGGGAATCCGCTGGCCTGCGCGGTGGCGCTCGAGGTGATCGCGATGCTGCGGTCGGGTGAGTACCAGCGGCGGGCCGCCGAGCTGGGCGATCATCTGCACCGCGAGCTGGGGCTGTTGACGGGCACGGGCCAGGTGACGCAGGTGCGCGGGCGCGGGCTGTGGGCGGGCGTCGACATCGCCCCGGCGTACGGCACGGGCCGGGAGATCTCCGAGAAACTGATGGACCGGGGTGTCCTGGTCAAGGACACCCACGGGGTCACCATTCGGATCGCCCCGCCCCTGGTCATCAGCAAGGAGGACCTGGACTGGGGGCTCTCCCAGCTCCGCGCGGTACTGGGGGCGGCCTAGGGCCTGTCCGGCGGATCATGCCGGAGACGCGGGGTCTGGTGCGCCCATCTGGGTTGCATGGCGCCGCTACTTTCCTCCGGCCTGATCCGCCGGACAGACCCTAGGGCCTGTCCGAAGACGAGTCAGAGGATCACGTGGGGCAGGAAGCGGGCGTATTCGTCCGTGATCAGGCCGGCGGACTCGCGGATGCCGAGGCCTGCCGACTCGTCCTCGACGACCCAGGCGCCCAGGACGACGCGGTTGCCGTCGAAGGAAGGGAGAGGGGCCAACTCCTGGTAGCAGCAGAGCTCTTCACGGGCGATGGATGAGGCGACGGGCGAGGTGCCGGGCTGGTGGACCGTGACTCCCGCGCCCTCGCGGCCGAGGAGGGGCTTGGCGACGTATCCCGTCGTCGTCGCCAGTTCGCGGGGGCCGTCGAGGTAGGAGGGGAGGAGGTTGGGGTGTCCCGGGTAGAGCTCCCAGAGGATGGCGAGGAGGGCCTTGTTGGAGAGGAGCATCTTCCAGGCGGGCTCGATCCACAGGGTCGTACCCGTGCCGCCGCCGTTGTCGAGGGTGTCCAGGACGTGGTCGGCGAAGCGGTCGGTGGTGAGCCATTCCCAGGGGTAGAGCTTGAAGCAGCTGCGGATGAAGCGGAGTTGGTTGTCGACGAAGCGGCCGGAGAGGGGGTCCCAGCCGATCTCCTCCACCGAGATCCAGTCCGTGTCGAGTCCGGCCTGCTCAGCGGTCTCCTTGAGATAGGCGACCGTCATGAGGTCCTCGCCGAGCTCGTCGGCGGCGGAGTGGGCGAAGTGGAGGGGGCTGCCCGGCGGGAGGAGGGCGGCGTGCTTCTTCCAGGCGGCGACGAGGCGTTCGTGGAGGGAGTTCCACTGGTCGGCGCCCGGGAACCGGTCCTCCATCCAGAACCACTGGGGGCTGGCCGCCTCGACGAGCGACGTCGGCGTGTCGGCGTTGTACTCCAGGAGCTTGGCGGGGCCCGTGCCGTCGTAGCGGAGGTCGAAGCGGCCGTATACGGAGGGGAGTTCGGCTCGGCGGTGCCAGGCTTCGGCGACCGCTTCCGCGACGCGCGGGTCGGTGATGCCGAGGTCGGCGAAGCGGTCCCGCTCGACGATGTGCGCGGCTGCGGCCAGGCACATGCGGTGCAGCTCCTCGACGACCTCCTCCAGCGCCTCCACCTCGGGGAGCGAGAAGACGTAGTACGCGCTCTCGTCCCAGTAGGGGCGCAGGGAGTCGTCGGGGTAGCGGGTGAGCGGGTAGATCAGGCCCTGTTCCTCGACGGTCTGCTGCCAGCCGTCGCGGGGCTCGATGGTTCGGCGTTCCATGGCGTACGTCCTCGATCGGATCCGTGTCGCTCAGCCGCCGGAGCTGCCCTTGCCGGTTCCGCTGCCGCTGTCACTTCCGAAGCCGCCGCGGTCGACGCCGCTGCCGCCGCTGCTCGAACTGCTGCCGGAGCCCGAGCTCGACTTGGCGAAGGAGCCGCCCTTGACCCAGCCGCTCTTCTTCTTGCCGCCGTAGTAGTAACTGCCGTTGACGGAGGTGGTGGTCTTGCAGTTCTTGTCGGCGACGACCTCGTAACCCTTGGTGGCGGTGTAACTGTCGCGGTCGACGCAGCGCTTGTCGGGATCGTCCGAGGAGCAGGCGGTCAGTGCCACCGCGAGGAGTCCCATGCCGCCGAGCACGACCGTGCCCGAGCGCAGTTGCCGTCGTGAATCCGCCATGTCCGTACCCCCGTTGTTGTCCTGCTCAGACGCTGTTCGGCCACCAGATTAAAGATCGACTTCGGCGCCCGTCCAATGACCCCCTTGGGTAATCCCTCCCTCGCGGGCACTTACAGTCGCTTCGTGCTCTTTGGAATGATCTGCGCCCTTGGTGCGGCGGTCTGCTTCGGTACGGCGACGGTGTTGCAGGCGATGGCCGCGCGGGAGGCGGCATCCGCCGGCGACGGGACGAGTACGAGTGGAAATGACAGTGGAAGTGGCAGTGGAAGTGGCACAAGCGGCGGGGCCGGGGCGGATGCCGCGCTGTTTCTGCGGGCGGTGCGGCAGTGGCGGTATCTCGTGGGGCTCGGGCTCGACGGGGTCGGGTTTCTGCTCCAGATCGTGGCGCTGCGGTCCCTGCCCATCTACGCGGTGGGGGCCGCGCTCGCCGCCAGCCTGGCGGTGACGGCGGTGGTCGCCGCGCGGCTGCTGCACGTGCGGCTGAGCCGGGTCGAGTGGGGTGCGGTGGGGGTGGTGTGTGCGGGGCTCGCCATGCTGGGGCTGGCGTCGGGGGCCGAGGGGGACCGGGCGGGGTCCATCGCGCTGAAGTACGCGATGTTGGGGACCGCGGTGGGGGTGCTGCTGCTGGGGGCGGTGGGTGGGCGCTTGCCCGAGCGGGGGCGGGGGCTTGTCCTGGGGCTCGGGGCCGGGTTCGGGTTCGGGGTGGTCGAGGTGGCGGTGCGGCTTGTCGACGACCTTGCGGTCGGGTCGCTGCTTCGCAATCCGGCGACGTATGCGCTGCTCCTCGGTGGGGGTGCGGCGTTTCTTCTTCTCACGTCCGCCTTGCAGCGGGGGTCGGTGACCGTGGCCACCGCCGGGATGGTCATTGGGGAGACCATCGGGCCCGCGGTGGTGGGGGTGGTGTGGCTGGGGGACCGTACGCGGGAGGGCTTGGGGTGGCTGGCGGTGCTCGGGTTTGTGGTGGCGGTGGTCGGGGCGTTGGCGCTGGCTCGGTTCGGGGAGGCGCCGGTCGAGGTTTCGGCGGGGGTTCCGTGAGCCGGGGGGTTGTGGGTGAGGTCGAGGGGTTTCGCCCCCTCCGCCCCTACCCGTCCCGTACCTGGGGGCTGCCGCCCCCAGACCCCCGCTGTCGGCCTGAACGGCCTCGTCCTCAAACGCCGGACGGCTGAAAACCTACGGCAACGCCCCGCACAACGCGTCCAGCGCCCCCGACCACGCATGGTCCGGCGGCGTGCCGTAACCCACCACCAGGGCGTCGAGTGGTTCGGTGACCGCGTCCGGGTGGCGGAAGCGGGACAGGCCGTGGACGGCCAGGCCCTGCCACGCCGCCGCGCGCAGGACCGACTGCTCGGTGCCGGGCGGGAGTTGGAGGACGGCGTGCAGGCCGGCCGCGATGCCGGTGGCCCGGACCGCGGGGGCGCGGGTGGCGAGAGCGGAGACGAGTGCGTCGCGGCGGCGGCGGTAGCGGAGGCGGGCGGCGCGGACGTGGCGGTCGTAGGCGCCGGAGGTGATGAACTCCGCGAGGGTCAGCTGGTCCAGGACGCCGGAGGACCAACCGCCGCCGTCCTTCAGCGCCGTGACCTCGCCCGCGAGCGACGGCGGCAGGACCAGCCAGCCCAGGCGCAGGCCGGGCGCGAGGGACTTGCTTGCGGTGCCCAGGTAGACCACGTGGTCGGGGTCGAGGCCTTGCAGGGCGCCGACCGGCTGGCGGTCGTAGCGGAACTCGCCGTCGTAGTCGTCCTCCAGGATCAGGCCCCCGGTGCGGCGGGCCCAGTCCACGACGGCGGCCCGGCGGTCGGGGTGGAGCGGGACTCCCATGGGGAACTGGTGCGCGGGGGTCAGCAGCATGGCCCGTACGCCGGTCAAGTCGTCCGTGCGGGTGCCGAGTTCGTCGAGGGGCAGGGGGACGGTGCGCAGGCCCGCGCGGTGCAGCAGGTTCCAGTGCACGTCGAGGCCGTACGACTCCACGGCGAGCGAACGCAGGCCGCGCTGCCGCAGCACCGCGCCGAGCAGCGTCAGGGCGTCCGAGAAGCCGGAGCAGACGACGATGCGGTCCGCGGCGGCCCGTACGCCTCGGGCGCGGGAGAGGTAGCCCGCGAGGGCGGTGCGCAGTTCGGCGCGGCCGCGTGCGTCGCCGTAGCCGAGGGCGTCGTGCGGCGCGCTGGTCAGGGCTCGGCGGGCGGCCTTGAGCCACTCGGCGCGCGGGAAGGAGGCGAGGTCGGGGCTGCCGGGGATCAGGTCGTACGCGGGGCGCCCCGGCTCGCGGGTACGGGGCGCCGCGGCCGACGCGGGCGCCGGTTGCGGCAGCGTCCGTTCCGCGACGCGGGTGCCCGAGCCCTGGCGTGCGGTGAGCCAGCCCTCGGCGACGAGACCGGCGTACGCGTCGGCGACCGTGTTGCGGGCGATGCCCAGGTCGGCGGCGAGGGAACGGGAGGAGGGGAGGCGGGTTCCGGGCGCGAGCCTGCCGCTGCGGACCGCTTCGCGCAGGGCGTCCGTCAGACCTCTGCGGACGCCGGGTCCGGTCGGCTCGACATGCAGGTCGACCCCCAAAGTGGCCCATTCTTTTGCCATGGGAATGGACCATACCCCTGGGCTACTCTGCTCGTAGGGTCCATATCCATGACGACATCCCTTACGACATCCATGACGACGAAACCCACGGCGTACGCCCCCGAGCCCAGCGCCCGTCTCCCCTGGGCCAAGCTCGCCCCCGATGTCTACAAGGCCATGGTCAGGCTCGACGCGGCGGCCCGGCAGGGCCTGGACCCCGTCCTCCTGGAGCTCGTGAAGATCCGTGCCTCGCAGCTCAACCACTGCGCGTTCTGCCTCGACATGCACACCAAGGACGCGCTCGCGGCGGGTGAGAGCGTCGAGCGGATCGTGCAGCTCAGCGCGTGGGAGGAGTCGCCGCACTTCTACACCGAGAAGGAGCTCGCGGCGATCGGGCTGACCGAGGCGGTGACTGTCCTGACGGACGGGTTCGTACCGGACGCGGTGTACGAGCGTGCCGCCGAGCTCTTCGCGGAGGGGGAACTGGCTCAGCTGATCGCCGCGATCACGGTGATCAACGCGTGGAACCGGTTCGGGGTGGCGTGCCGGCTGGTGCCGGGGCACTACGAGGCGGGGCAGTTCAAGTCGTGAGCGCGGTACCGGTCGTGAGCGGGGTGCAAGGCGTGAGCAAGGTCGAGGTCTTCCGCGCGCTGCATCACAGTCGTGTGCCCGGCGATCCCCTGGTCCTCCCCGGGCCCTGGGACGCGGTCAGCGCACGGGTGTTCGCGGACGCCGGGTTCCCTGCGCTCGCCACGCCCAGTGCCGGGGTCGCCGCGTCGCTCGGGTACGAGGACGGGGACACGCCGGTGGGCGAGATGTTCGCGGCGGTCGCGCGGATCGTACGGGCCGTCGACGTGCCCGTGTCCGCGGATGTCGAGGACGGGTACGGGCTCGCGGCCGCGGAGCTGGTGGAGCGGCTCCTTGAGGCCGGGGCCGTCGGTTGCAACCTTGAGGACTCCGCCGGGGGTGTTCTCAAGGAGGCCTCTCGGCATGCCGACTGGCTTGCGGAGGTGCGGGACGTGGCGGGTGGGGAGCTGTTCGTCAACGCTCGGGTCGACACGTTTGTACGGGGGGTCGCGGATCCGGGGCGGGCCATTGAGCGGGCCGCGCTGTACGTGGGGGCCGGGGCCGACTGTGTGTATCCGATCGGGGCTCCGGTGGAGGTGGTTCCGCTGTTGCGGGCGGGGATTCTGGGGCCGGTGAATGTGCTGGGGCGGGTTGACGGGGCCTCGTTGAGGGAGTTGGGCGAGCTCGGGGCTACTCGGGTTACGTTCGGGGCGGGGTTGCTGCGGTGCTCTGTCGATGCGTTGCGGGGGGTTGTGGCGGGGTTGAGGTAGTGACGCCGGGCGCCTTCCTGCGGGGCGCCCGGCGTTGGGGTTGGCGTCGGGGTGGGTGCGCTGCTCGGCGTTTGCGAGGTGCCGCTGTGCCCACCCGTGCCGCCCCTAGCGGCACGCATGCCCACAGCTATGAAGGAAGCCATGCCTTCCACTCGGGCTCGTGAGTCTCCACCCACTTCTTCGCCGCCTCCTGTGCCGACAACCCGTCGTTGGCGATCATTAGGGATACCTCGTTCTGGTCCTCCGTCGTCCAGTTGAAGTTCTTGAGGAAGGCTGCTGCCTTGCCGCCGGAGTGGGCGAAGTCGGTGTTGAGGTACTTCTGGAGGGGGGTGTGGGGGTAGGCGCAGGCGACCTTTGTCGTGTCGGCGTCGCAGCCGTCCTTGTACGCCGGGAGTTTCACCTCGGTCATGGGGACCTTCTTGAAGAGCCACTGCGGGGCGTACCAGTACGTGAGGAAGGGCTTGTGCTCCTTCGCGAACTGTTGGATCTGCGTGATCTGGGCGGCTTCGGAACCGGCGAACACGACCTGGTAGTCGAGGTTCAGGTTGTCGACGAGTGCCTTGTCGTTCGTGACGTACGACGGGGAGCCGTCGAGGAGTTGGCCCTTGCCGCCGCTCTCCGCCGTGCGGAGCTGGTCGGCGTACTTGTTGAGGTTCTTCCAGTCGGTGACGTCCGGGTGCTGCTCGGCGAAGTACGTGGGGACGTACCAGCCGATGTGCCCGGTGACCCCGAGCTCGCCGCCGGGGGTGATCGTGTTCTTGTCCTCGACGTACCGCTTCTCCTGGTCGGGGTGGCCCCAGTCCTCCAGGATCGCGTCGACCCGGCCCTGGCTGAGCGCGTCCCACGCGGGGACCTCGTCGACCTGGACGGTGTCGACGCGGTAGCCCAGCTCGTGTTCGAGCAGGTACTGGGCGACGGCCACGTTGGCCTGCGCGCCGACCCACGACTGCACGGAGAGGGTCACGGTCTTCGCGCCCTGCGCGTTGGCGAAGGGCGAGGCCTGCTTGGTCATGTCGGCGGCGCCGCAGCCCGTCGTCAGGACCAGTACGGCCAGGCCGGCTGTCATCCGCGTACGAGACTTCAATCGCGTACGAGACATGTCACGCTCCCTTCTTCGCACGGCGTTCCGTCGGCTGCGTGACCCGGTCGAGCATCAGGCCCAGGCAGACGATCGCGGCGCCGGCGACCAGGCCGGTCGCCAAGTCGCCCTGTGCGAGGCCGAACACGACGTCGTAGCCGAGCGCGCCGCCGCCGACCAGGCCGCCGATGATGACGACGGCGAGGACTAGTACGACGCCCTGGTTGACGGCGAGGAGCAGTGCCGGGCGGGCCAACGGCAGTTGGACCTGGCGCAGTTGCTGCCCGCTGGTGGCGCCGAGCGAGCGGGCCGACTCCAGTGCGGCGGGGTCGACGGCGCGCAGGCCCTGCGTGGTGATGCGGACGACGGCGGGCAGCGCGTACACGACGGCGGCCGCCACCGCGGGCGCGCGGCCCACGCCGAACAGCGCCACCACCGGGATCAGGTACACGAACTGCGGCATCGTCTGGAAGACGTCGAGCACCGGCCTCAGCAGGCGTTCGACGCGCTCGCTGCGTGCCGCCGCGATGCCGGTCGCGAGGCCGAGGACGAGGGTCACGGCGACCGCCGCCAGCACCTGCGACAGCGTGTCGAGCGACGGCTTCCAGACTCCGAGCACACCGATCGCGGCCATCGCGAGGACCGCGGTGAGTGCCGTGCGCCAGGTGCCGATCAGCCAGGCGAGCGCGGCGACGATCAGGAGGACGGACCACCAGGGCAGCCACTGCAGGCCGTCCCGGAGGGGGTTGAGGATCCAGGTCGTGAAGTGGGCCGCCCAGTCGGCCGTTCCGCCGATGTACGGGACGCCCGAGTAGAGGTGGTCGGTCATCCAGTCGACGGCTCGGTTCACGGGCTCGGCGATGGGCACGGTCCAGGCGTCGGGCCAGTCCAGGCGGCCGGTGAGCCGTCCCGCCGCCGCGACTGCGAGGGCCGCGACTGCGGAGTAACCCCAGTGCAGGAGGCTCCCGTCGGATTCCCCGAGCCGCTCCCCCGCCGCTCCCGTCACCCGGTCCAGTACCACCGCGAGCAGCACGATCGGGACGCCTGCCGCGAGTGCGGCGCCCACGTCGACGGAGGCGAGGGCCTGGTAGACGCGGTCGCCGAGGCCGCCCGCGCCGATCACGGAGGCGATGACGGCCATGGACAGCGCCATCATGATCGTCTGGTTGAGGCCGAGGAGGAGTTCCTTGCGGGCGAGTGGGAGTCGGGCGGTGAGAAGGCGCTGGCGGGCCGTGGCGCCGAGTGAGGCGACCGCTTCCATGACACCTGCGTCGGCGTCGCGCAGGCCGAGCGCGGTGAGGCGGGCCATGGGCGGGGCCGCGTACACGACGGTCGCGAGGACGGCCGCCGGGACACCGATGCCGAAGATCAGGACGACCGGGAGGAGGTACGCGAACGCCGGGAGCACCTGCATCGTGTCGAGAACCGGCCGCAGCGCGCGGTACGTACGGTCGGACAGCCCCGCCGCGAGGCCCAGCAGCGCGCCGAGCGCGACGGACGCGAGCACGGCGACCACCATGAGCGCCAGCGTCTGCATGGTGGGCACCCACATGCCGAGCAGGCCGCAGGCGCAGAACGCGGCGGCCGTGCCGAGCGCCAGCCGCAGACCCGCGACGCGCCAGGCCACGAGTGCCGCCACCGCGGTCACCCCGGCCCAGCCCGCGCCGAGCAGCACCAGGTAGACGGCGCGTACGGCGAGGGTGACGACGTTGCTGACGTACCCGAAGAAGTACAGGAACAGCGGGTGACTGTCCCGGTTGTCGATGATCCAGTCGCTGGCCCTGCCGAGGGGTTCGGTGAGGTCGACGGTGAGGGCGTCGGGCCAGGTTCCGCTCTCCCAGCGGGAGTTGAGGACGGGGACGATGACGGCTGCCGCCAGGGCGAACAGCAGGAGTTTGCCCGCGGCTCGGTGGCGGAGGAGGCCTCTGGCCCGGTCGGCCGGTCCCGTATGGCCGACGGGTGCGGTGACGGCGGCCATATCAGGCCACCTCCTCACCGCGGACGGCGCGGAAGCCGTCGGCGTCGGAGCCTTCGGCGGCGTCGAAACCGTCGGAGCCCTCATCGGCGCCGATGCCGACGGAGCCCTCGTCGGCACCGAACCCGCGGCGCCCGTCGGCACCGCCATCGCCGCCGCTATCGCCGTTGCCGCCGTTCGCGGACACCCCGGACACCCCGGCCACCACCCCGAGCAGCGAAGGCGAGTCCACGACTCCGAGGCACCGCCCCCGCTCCATCACCCGCGCCGGAGCGCCCGCCCTAGCCACCGCCTCGATCGCCTCCGAGACGGTCGCGCCCGGCGCCACGGCCGGACCCTGGCCACCCGCCTCCTCGGCGGACGCCGCCCGCATGGCCGAGCGCACCGTCATCACCTGCTCGCGCGGAACGTCCCGTACGAACTCCCGCACGTAGTCGTCGGCGGGCGAGCCGACGATCTCCTCCGGGGTGCCGAGCTGGACGATCCGGCCGTCGCGCATCAGGGCGATGCGGTCGCCCAGGCGCAGGGCCTCGTTCAGGTCGTGGGTGATGAAGACCATCGTGCGGCCCTCCTCGCGGTGGAGCCGGATGACCTCCTCCTGCATGTCGCGCCGGATCAGCGGGTCGAGCGCGCTGAACGGCTCGTCGAACAGCAGGACTTCGGGGTCGGCGGCGAGCGCCCGAGCGAGCCCGACGCGCTGCTGCTGACCGCCGGAGAGCTGTCCGGGCCGCCGCTGCTCCATGCCTTCGAGGCCGACCTTGGCGACGATCTCCTGCGCCCGCTGCCGCCTCGCCGCCTTGGACATCCCCTGGATCTCCAGGCCGTAGGCGACGTTGTCGAGGACCGAGCGGTGCGGCAGCAGGCCGAAGTGCTGGAAGACCATCGCGGCGCGATGGCGGCGCAGTTCGCGCAGCCGGGCCCCGTCCATGGCGAGGACGTCCTCGCCGTCGATGGCGAGCGCGCCGGACGTCGGCTCGATGAGCCGGGTCAGACAGCGCACGAGTGTGGACTTGCCCGAGCCGGACAGGCCCATGACGACGAAGACCTCGCTCTTGTGCACGTCGAAGCTGACGTCGTGGACGGCGGCCGTGCAGCCGGTGCGGGACCGGAGTTCGGCGGGTGTGAGCGCGGCGAGTTCGGGGTCCGCGGGGACGCGGTCGGCCTTCGGACCGAAGACCTTCCACAGGTTGCGTACCGAGAAGACGGGCGTCACCGACTGGGGTGTCGTACTCATCGCACCTCACCCCCGATCAGCTCGGCGCACTTCTCCCCGACCATGAGCACCCCGATCATCGGGTTCACGGCGGGCATCGTCGGGAAGACGGACGCGTCGGCGATCCTGATGCCGTCGAGGCCGCGGATGCGCAACTCGGGGTCGACGACCGCGAGTTCGTCCGAGTCGGCGCCCATCCGGCAGGTGCCCGCCGGGTGGTACACGGTGTGCGCCACCTGTCGTGCGTACGCGCTGAGCTCCTCGTCGTCCGTGACCTCGGGGCCCGGGCACACCTCGCGCTTGAGCCAGCCGGCGAGCGGTTCGGACCTGGCGACCTCGCGGGCGATCTTGATGCCGTCGACGAGTGTGCGGCCGTCGTGGTCGTCCTCGTCCGTGAAGTACCGGAAGTCGAGGGCGGGCTTGACCGCCGGGTCGGCGCTCTCCAGATACAGCCGGCCGCGGCTGCGTGGCTTGGGGATGTTGGGGGTCATGGAGACGCCGTGCTCCGGGCGCCGGTAGCCCAGCCGCTCCGGGTTGTCCGTGAACGGGATCTGGTAGAAGTGGAACATCAGGTCGGGGCCCGCGTGTTCGGGGTCCCGGCGCACGAACAGGCCCGCGTCGGAGTCCATCGCGGAGTTCTCGGGGATGGGCCCGTTCGTCTCCCAGACGATCACGGACTCGGGGTGGTCGAGCAGGTTCTCGCCGACGCCGGGCAGGTCGTGCGCGACGGGAATGCCGAGCCGCTCCAGGTCCTGCGCGGGCCCGATCCCGGAGTGCAGCAGCAGCCGCGGCGAGTCCACGGCCCCCGCACAGAGCAGGACTTCGTTCCGAGCCCGTACGAGGATCTCCTCGCCGTCCTGCGTGCGAACGTGCACGCCCGTCGCGCGTGTGCCCTCCAGCTCCAGCTTGTACGCCCAAGTCTCAAGGAACAGCGTCAGGTTGGGCCGCTTATCCATCACCGGGTGCAGATACGCCACCGACGCGCTCGACCGCTTGTTGTTCTCGGGGTGGTACGCGAGGTCGAAGAATCCGACGCCCTCGGTGAACGGCTTCTTGTTGAAACCTTCGACGCGCGGCACCCCGAGCGCGGCCTGTGCGGCGTCGACGAAGTCGCGGGCGATGGCGTTCCGGTCCTTCTCGTCGACCGGGACGATGTTGTTGAGGAGCCGCGCGAAGTACGCCTCCATCGGCACCGCGCCCCAGCCCTTGGCGCCCGCCGCCTCCCACTCGTCCCAGTCGGACGGCAGCGGCTTGAACGCGATCAGCGTGTTGTGCGAGGAGCAGCCGCCGAGCACCCGGGCGCGGCTGTGCCGGATGAAGGAGTTGCCGCGCGGCTGCGGGGTCGTCGGGTAGTCGTAGTCCAACTCCCCGCCGAGCAGGCCCATCCACCGGCGCAGGGTGAGGACGTCGTCGCGGCCGACATCGCTGGGGCCGCCCTCGATGACGGCGACGGTGACGTCGGGGTTCTCGGTGAGGCGGGACGCGATGACGGAGCCCGCGGTGCCGCCGCCGATGACGACGTAGTCGTACTCGTGCATGTTCTCGGGCATGGGGACGTACTCCAAGGTGCTGTGTTCGGTGGGGAGTTGAGGAGGTCGATTCGCGGGTCAGCCCGCGAACCACCGCACGGGCTTCGGCGCGAGGTTCTGGTACACGTGCTTGGTCTCGCGGTACTCGGCGAGACCGGCGGGCCCCAACTCCCGCCCGACACCGCTCTTTCCGAAGCCGCCCCACTCCGCCTGCGGGAGATAGGGGTGGAAGTCGTTGATCCAGACGGTGCCGTGCCGCAGCCGTCCGGCGACGCGGCGGGCGCGGCCGGCGTCGGCGGTCCAGACGGCGCCCGCGAGCCCGTACTCGGTGTCGTTGGCGAGCGCGACGGCCTCGTCCTCCGTGCGGAAGGTCTCCACGGTCAGGACGGGCCCGAAGACCTCCTCGCGCACGACCCGCATCTCGCGGTGGCACTGGTCGAGGACGGTCGGCTCGTAGAAGTACCCGGTGGCGGGCCTGGCCCCGGACGGCTCGGGGCGCCTGCCCCCTGCGCGCAGCACCGCGCCCTCCGCGAGCGCCGAGGCGACGTACGCCTCCGTCTTCTCCCGCTGCTGCTCGGAGACGAGCGGGCCGCACTCGACACCGTCCTCGGTGCCGCGCCCGAGCCGGATGGCGCCTGCCCTGCGGGCGAGTTCGGCGACGAAGCGCTCGCGCACCGACTCCTCGACGATGAGGCGGGAGCCCGCCGAGCACACCTGACCGCTGTGGATGAAGGCGGCGTTGAGGGCCTGGTCGACGGCGGTGTCGAACCCTTCCTCCGTCGCACAGACGTCGGCGAAGACGACGTTGGGGTTCTTGCCGCCGAGTTCCAGCGCGACCTTCTTCACCGTCACGGCGGCGGCCTGCGCGACCTTCGTGCCGCTGACCAGCCCGCCGGTGAAGGAGACGAGGTCGACGCCGGGATGCTCGGCGAGCCGGGCGCCGACGGTGTGTCCGGGCCCGGTGACGATGTTGGCGACACCGGCGGGCAGCCCGGCCTCGACGAGCAGCCGGATCAGGGCGATCGTGGTCAGCGGGGTGATCTCGCTCGGCTTGACGACGAAGGTGTTGCCTGCCGCGAGGGCGGGGGCGATCTTCCAACTGGCCTGGAGCAGCGGGTAGTTCCAGGGTGTGATCAGCGCGCAGACCCCGACGGGCTCGTGCACGACGACGCTGTGGATGTCGTCGGAGCCCGCGTCGACGACGCGCCCGCCGCCCTCTCCCACCACGAGATCGGCGAAGTACCGGAAGGCGTCGGCGACACAGTCGATGTCGACGCGCCCCTCTTCGAGGGTCTTGCCCGCGTCACGGCTCTCAAGCAGCCCGAGTTCTTCGCGGTCGCGTACGAGGAGATCGGCGACGCGGCGCAGCAGGGCGGCGCGCTCGGTGGTGGGCGCCTGGCGCCACGGGCCCTCGTCGAAGGCGCGGCGGGCCGCCGAGACGACCGCGTCCGTGTCCCGCTCGTCACCCTCCGCGACCACGGCGAACGGCTTGGCATCCGCGGGGTCGACGATCTCGCGGGTGGCGCGCGAGATCGCGTCGAGCCACTCCCCGCCCACGTGAATGGTCCGCGGTGCCTGTTGTGCCTGCTGTCCTGCCATGTTCGCTGTTGCCTTCCGTTCCTGTTTCCGTGCCCCTGCGTGCCCATGCGTCACACGCGTGTCACTCCCGGGGACCGTGAGCACCTGCCCTCCGACCCCGGGTGCATGCACAATCCGTGATCGAAAGTGCGCCGCGTCACTGCAAAATCGTCGGAAAAGGGTGTGAACCGACCCGTAGACGTGCGCGTTTCCTTTGACTAAAGTCAAAGGAATATGGAGACAGTGTCAATGGACGACGTGCGTGCACTGCGGCGTTTCAATCGCTACTTCACCCGGCGCATCGGAGCGCTCGACGATCACTACCTCGGGCAGGACCGGCCGCTCGGCGAGGCGAGGCTCCTGTTCGAGATCGGGGACGGCGCCTCACTCAGGGAGCTGCGGAGCCGACTCGCGCTGGACGCCGGGTACTTGAGCCGGATGGTGCGGGCCCTGGAGACGCAGGGGCTCCTGCGGGTGACCGTGCACGCCGACGACAGCCGGCTGCGGTTCGCGGAGCTCACACCGGCCGGGCGGGCCGAGGTGAAGGAGCAGAACCGGCGGGCCGACAAGCTCGCCGAAGGGCTGCTCGGCGGCCTCGACGAGCGGCAGCGCGGCGAACTCACCGCCGCCGTCGCCGTCGCCGAACGGCTGCTGCGGCTGGCCGGGATCACCGTCGAGACGGTGGACGGCGCCTCGCGCGACGCCCGCGACTGCCTCGCCGCGTACGCCGCCGACATCGACGCACGGTTCCCGGAAGGCTTCGATCCCGGGGCCCTCGTACGGCCTCACGAGGTGTCCGGGGACCGGGGCGCCTTCGTCGTCGCGTACGAGGAAGGGCGACCCGTGGGGTGCGGGGCGCTGCGCGGGCTCGAACCCGGGGTGGGCGAGATCCGGCATGTCTGGGTCCGTCCCACCGCCCGTCGGCTCGGGCTCGCCCGGCGGATCCTCGACAGCCTGGAGCGGCATGCCGTCGCACGCGGCCACGAGCTCGTACGGCTCGACACGCATGCCGTACTCACGGAGGCACAGACGATGTACCGGGCGTGCGGCTACACGGAGATCCCGCGCTACGACGACAACGTGTACGCGGCCCACTGGTTCGAGAAGCGGCTCCTGGAGCCGACGGGACCGGAGCCGGCCGCCGGGGGCGGAACGCACTGATCCCCGGGCGGCCGAAGCCGCCCGGGGATCAGAGGAAGCGGGGAACTCAGATCAGGCCGAGGGCGCGGACCGCTTCGCGCTCCTCCGCCAGTTCCTGCACCGACGCGTCGATGCGGGCGCGGGAGAACTCGTTGATGTCCAGGCCCTGGACGATCTCGTACGAGCCGTCCTTCGTGGTGACGGGGAAGGAGGAGATGAGGCCCTCCGGGACGCCGTACGAGCCGTCCGACGGGATGCCCATGGAGGTCCAGTCGCCGTCCGCGGTGCCGTTGACCCAGGTGTGGACGTGGTCGATGGCGGCGTTGGCGGCGGAGGCGGCCGACGAGGAGCCGCGGGCCTCGATGATGGCGGCGCCGCGCTTGGCGACCGTCGGGATGAAGTCCTCGGCGAGCCACTTCTCGTCGCTCACGACCTCGGCGGCGTTCTTGCCGGCGACCGTGGCGTGGAAGATGTCGGGGTACTGGGTGGCCGAGTGGTTGCCCCAGATGGTCAGGCGCTTGATGTCGGCGACCGTCGAACCCGTCTTCTTCGCGAGCTGAGTGAGCGCGCGGTTGTGGTCCAGGCGGGTCATCGCGGTGAAGCGCTCGGCCGGTACGTCGGGGGCGGAGGCCTGCGCGATGAGCGCGTTGGTGTTCGCCGGGTTGCCCACGACGAGGATCTTGACGTCGTCGGCGGCGTTGTCGTTGATGGCCTTGCCCTGCGGCTTGAAGATGCCGCCGTTGGCGGACAGCAGGTCGCCGCGCTCCATGCCCTTGGTGCGGGGGCGGGCGCCGACGAGCAGGCCGACGTTGGTGCCGGCGAAGGCGACGTTCGGGTCGTCCGTGATGTCGATGCTCTGGAGGAGCGGGAAGGCGCAGTCGTCGAGCTCCATGGCGGTGCCCTCGGCGGCCTTCAGCGCCGGTGTGATCTCCAGGAGGCGCAGCTTGACCGGCACGTCCGCGCCGAGCAGCTGGCCGGAGGCGATGCGGAAGAGCAGGGCGTAACCGATCTGGCCGGCCGCGCCGGTGACGGTGACGTTCACGGGAGTGCGGGTCATGGCGTTCTCCGTATGACAGCTGGCGGTGGGGCGTCCCTGCCCCGGGGTGCAGGAGCTCCCCTGCGTCCGCCGCATCGATCGGTCAGGGGTACCGATCGGTTTGATCGATCAGGGGTACCGATGATCGATCTCTTGGCGTCAAGAGAGATCCGCCGTCAGGCTATCGCGCATCCGGGAGCCCCGGCGTCCGGGTCCGTGTGGCCCAGCCCACAGAGTGGTGTGGGGAGGCGGCCGCCGGGCTCGGGAGAGTGGGCTCGGCGGCCGCCGATGGGGTACCGGATGTTCCGGATCCCGTGGGGGTAACGTGCGTCTGCCCCGGATACGGGTGGGCATTCCGGGGTGGGGGGAGGTTTTTTTCGCCCCCTCCGCCCCTACCCATTCCCGTACCTGGGGGCTGCGCCCCCAGACCCCCGCTATCGGCCTGAACGGCCTCGTCCTCAAACGCCGGACGGGCTGAAGATGCCTACTGCGTGCAGCCCGTCTCCCCCGACGCCAGCGTCGCGCACGCCGTCGCGTCTCCGGCGTCCTTCACGGCCACCATCGGGGTGTAGGCGTCGGTGTCCGCGTCGACCGAGCCGGTCTGCTTGGCCGCGGTGCCGGAGGACACCTCGACCGTGTCGCCCACGGCGGCCTGGGTGATGCGGGCCCAGGCTGCGGCGCAGGTCTCGCTGTAGCGGACCTCGACGAGGGTCGTGCCGACGGTGACGCTGGTGGCGGTGGTCGCCAGTTCGCCGCCGCAGCCCATGTTCTCCGGGTCCTTGCCCGTGCAGTCGGCGCCGGAGCAGTTCACTCCGGCCGGCAGCTCGGGATCGGGAGCGGCCACGGAAGTCGTGGGCGTCTCGGGCGTGCTCTCGTCCTTCGTGTCGTCGCCCCTGGTGAGGTACACGGCTGCGGCGACCACGACGAGCGCGCCGACGACCCCCGCGAGGAACATCGTGAGCCGCCGCTTGCGCCGCGCACCGTCGGGCGAACCCCCGCCCGCGGCGGAAGGCCGGGCATCCCGGGGCGGACCCCCGGCCGCACCGGCAGGCCCGCCGGGACGGGCGGCTCCCACAGGACTGGACGGACCGGTCGGACCGGACGGACCCGTCGGCCCGAACTGCCCGGCGCCGCCGGAGGACGGCGTGGCGACGACCCCCCAACCGCCGCCCCGCCCGGCCCCACCGGACGAGCCACCCCCGCGGGAAGGGGCCTCGCGCGACCAGGTCCCCTGCGACGAAGCGCCCTGCGGCGATGCTCCGCGCGAGGAACCCCCGCCCGACGAGTCCTCCGCGTCAGCGGCGGACGGCTGCGGCGGCACCGTCGGCGCCACCCCCGCGGGCCCGGCGATCCCCGGTGTCGCGGTCGCGCTGCCGCCCTTGCGGGCCTGCTTGCCGTTGCTCCCCTTCGCCGGGGGCGCCCCGAACTCACCGAGCGCGGCGCGCGCCTGGGAGATCCGGATCGCTTCCATGGTCATGTCGTGACGCATCTCCGAACGGCTCCAGGCACGCTCGGCGAGCTCCCACATGGTCGTCAGATGCATGGGATTGGTGCCGGTCACCTCGGCCAGGGCGACGATCGCACCCTTGGGCGCGAGGAGCCGGCCGTTGAGATAACGCTCCCAGGACGTCTTGCTGTAACCGGTGCGGTCGGCCACGGCGGCGATGCTCAGGCCGCTCCGGTCGACGAGCCGGCGCAGCTGGCTGGCGAACTCTCTGACCTGCGGATCGAGTTCGTCCGGCAAGGCCCTCCAACGAGGCATTGCTTCTCCCCCTACTTCTTTCACCCCGTACGCGACTGGTCTTCCCCCGTACGTGACTTCTGTTCCCCCGTACGTGACTCACTTTTCCCCCGCGCGCGGCGCCCCTTCGCCGAGTCCCCGTTCTGGCTACCCACAGGGATGCGTTCGGTAAGGATCTCAGTTCCCGGGATGGGGGCGCACGGGAGCATTCGGGCGGAGGCATGCACCGTTGCACGCCCATCGGCTGCGGTCCAGTGTCCCATCGGCATTGTTGTACGACCGGTCGAACTCCTGGCTCGCGCACGGGACGTCCCGGACCGTCCCGATTGGCCACGTTAACTCGACTGTTGGGCTGGATCGGAGTAAATCCTTGAACTTGTCAAGACATCGACACATCCGGAACACGGGAGTGACCTCACGTGCCACGGGAGCGGCCAGCTCACCCGAGGGTCACGAACTGCCCTTCCATCGACTGGAGTTGATGAAGTTCCGCTTCGACGGAGGCCCGCCGGGCGCGGTCTCCGTTGCATGGCGCGGACACCGTAGCGGAACGGTCACTTCCGTGCCACAGCGAACTGACAGACGTTGAACAGCCTGTTCCTGTGCACAAAAGTTGTCTCCGGGCGGAACACTCGCCCGACCGCGGCCCGTCCTTGCTCGGGGGAGGGGACGGGCCGCGTCACGTCGGCCGCGGGTGGCGTGGGGGAACCCGGGGGTCCCCTCAGCGGACGGTGAAGTGCAGGGTGTCGTCCAGGAACGGGATCTCCAGCCACGGTTCGGGCTGCGCCATCAACGCGAGGAGCACGATGGCCATGCCGAGCACGCCGTACGTGACCAGGTCCGTGAAGCGGGAGCGGACCGCCAGCATGCCCACGTCGGGCAGCGTCCAGCGCAGCACACCACCCACAAGCAGCGCGACGCCGATCAGGATCGTGCCGTAGCGGAACACGTCGAAGGCCGTCAGCAGCAGGCCGAGCCCGACCAGCGCGAGCACCGCGAGGATCGGCCACTGGCGCGCGGGCGCCGGGGCGTCCCTGGGCGCCGCCCGGCCGCCGCCCTCGGGCCGCGCGGTGTCCCGCGTGAACAGCGGGAAGCGCCGAGTGGTGCGGTGCGGGTTCCCCTCGGCATCGGGTGCGCTCACCGGGTCGACGACGACCGGCTCGGCGGCGTCCCCCGGTTGTTCACCCTCGACGCCGTCCGACTGGCCATCGGCGCCCTGCGGGTCCCGTACGGCCGGCTCGGCGCCGTTGCCTGCCACATCCCGTACGACGGACTGCGCGCCGTTGCTCAGCGCGTTCCGCGCGCCGGACGCCTCTGCGACCGGCTCGTCGGACTTGCCGCCGGTCTTGCCGTCGGTCTTCGCGGAGTTGCCCTCAGCCGACACTGCGCTCCGCCGCTTCCACCACGTTGACGAGCAGCTGGGCGCGGGTCATCGGGCCGACACCGCCGGGGTTCGGGGAGATCCAGGCGGCGACCTCGGCGACGCCCGGGTGGACGTCGCCGACGATCTTGCCGTCGGAGCCGCGTGAGACGCCGACGTCGAGGACGGCCGCGCCCGGCTTCACGTCCTCGGGCCGGACGAGGTGCGCGGAGCCCGCGGCGGCGACGATGATGTCGGCGCGCCTGAGGTGGGAGGCGAGGTCACGGGTGCCGGTGTGGCACTGGGTGACCGTCGCGTTCTCGCTGCGCCGCGTGAGCAGGAGCGGCATCGGGCGCCCGATGGTCACGCCACGGCCGACGACCACGACTTCGGCGCCCTTGATCTCCACTCCGTACTGGCGGAGGAGGGTGAGGACACCGTTGGGCGTGCAGGGCAGCGGGGCCGGCTCGTTCAGGACGAGGCGGCCGAGGTTCATCGGGTGCAGCCCGTCCGCGTCCTTGTCCGGGTCCATCAGCTCCAGGATGCGGTTCTCGTCGATGCCCTTGGGGAGCGGCAACTGGACGATGTATCCCGTGCAGGCGGGGTCCTCGTTCAACTCCCGTACCACCGCCTCGATCTCCTCCTGCGTGGCGGTGGCGGGCAGTTCGCGCTGGATGGAGGCGATGCCCACCTGCGCGCAGTCGCGGTGCTTGCCGGCGACGTACTTCTGGCTGCCGGGGTCGTCCCCGACCAGGACGGTCCCCAGGCCGGGCGTCACGCCCTTCTCCTTCAGGACCGCCACGCGGGCGGTCAGGTCGGACTTGATCGCGGCTGCGGTGGCCTTGCCATCGAGAATCTGGGCGGTCATGACCCCATCCTCCCGGATGACCGGTACCTGGTTCCAATCGGGCGGACCTGTCGCGGCCGTACGGACCCGCCGGGAAGATCACGAAGATTGCAGCTGCACAACATATGTGCTCACCGGCTGGACAAGAACTGGCCTGTCACAGAACGATGTACGGTGCACAACGCGGTCCGTGTTGGGGGGCATACCGCTCATGTTCGTGACGTTCCTCCGCGCCATCCGCGCCGTCCCCGCCCTTTGCATGGAGGAAAATCACCATGAGTTTCGGCTCACCCAACCCGTATGAGCAGCCGCAGAACCCGCAGCAGGGGCAGCCCGGCTACGGCTACCCGCAGCAGGGCCAGCCCGGTTACGGCGCCCCGCAGACACCCCCCGGCGTCCCGCCGCAGCAGGGTTACGGCTACCCGCAGCAGCCCGGATACGGCTACCCGCAGCAGCCGGGTTACGGCGCCCAGCCGCCGTACGCGAACTGGGGCCAGCGTTTCCTCGGCACCCTGGTCGACATGCTCGTGTTCGCCGTCCCGTACGGCATCGTCATCGCCGGCAAGGACACTCCGGCGCTGGTGGCGATCGGCGCCCTCGCCCTCATCGGCCTCGCGATCTGGCAGCTGATCCAGGAGGGCCGCACCGGCCAGACCGTCGGCAAGAAGGCGCTCGGCATCCGCCTGGTGCGCGAGATCGACGGCCAGCCGATGGGCGTCGGCATGGCGTTCGTCCGCCGGCTCGCCCACTTCCTCGACAGCCTGGCGTGCTACCTGGGCTGGCTGTGGCCGGCGTGGGACGCCAAGAAGCAGACGTTCGCCGACAAGGTGTGCTCGTCGATCGTGATCCGCACGTCGTAGCGGACGCGTCGGCGCGAGCGACAGCGCTCCGGAACACTCCGGCACCGCTGGGCAGTTCGCGTCATTTGCTCCAAGGGCCGTGTCTCACCCTGCGCAAGGGGGGACACGGCCCTGGTGTTTCGGCCTAACCTGACGAGACACATCCGCACGCACAGAGCCGGGGGGCGCCGTGCGAGGCTGGGCCATCTTCTGTTCGGTGTTCGCCGTCGTCCAAGTGCTGATCTTCTCTCCCGAAGCACGCCGCCAGCGCCGCCTGCGCAGACACGGACGTGTCATCACAGCGGTCTGCCTCGAGCACTTCAACGCCCGGGGGGACGGTCCGATCCGGGTGCGCTGCGGATACCTGCCGGACCCGGACGGAGGCCAGGTCCGCGCCATCGTCCAGACGCACGAGCGCATCCCCCAGGTCGGCGAGGAGCTCAAGGTGCTCTACGATCCGCGGGATCCCCAGCACGCGGAGAACCTGGACATCACGCGCGGTCCCGCGTTCGGACGCGGCGACATCGTCTCCGGGGCGATGTGGGCCGGCTTCTTCCTCATCGGCGCGGGGTGCGCGGCCGCCGCCGACTGAGGGCACGAGGGCGCGGGGAGATTCCTCACCCTTCGTATTAGACGCGCCATTTTTGCGTGCCCTTGGGGCGCTTACTCCCCTCTCCCTACCCTGAGTCAGTTCCTATCGGGGGAGAGGAAATCGCCATGCACAGCATCATCGTCGTGCCCATGGACAGCACGTGCCCGGCCGACCAGATCCACCTCGCACCCAGCGAGTCCCTGCCGTTCGGCCGTGCGGCCCACTCGTACGGCCCGCACCTGACCATCCCGCACGAGGGCGTGTCCCGTGCCGCGGGAGAGATCACCGCCGCCGGTGCCTACTGGACGCTCAGCAATCTCAGCGGCGGGCAGACCTATGTGGTCGAGAACCCGGAGGGCGCGGGTGAGCATGTCAAGATCGCGCCGGGCCGGCTCGACGCTCCCATCCCGTTCGAGTTCTCACGCGTCGTCCTGCCCGCCGGGAACGAACTGCTGAGCTTCGACGTCTGGGCGCCGCGCCACGACTACCTGGACTGCGCCGGTACGGGGGACGGGGCGCCCACCGCGTCCGCCTTCCCCCTCGACCGCGGCAAGCGGTACTTCCAGGTCCTGGTCGCCCTGTGCGCCCCACGCCTGCGCGGCGAACCACACGCTCCGCTGGCCACCGCCGACCAGCTCGTCGACCTGCTGCGTCCCCAGTGGCCGTCCACGACCCGCACCTCGGTGCAGTGGAACATCGACTATCTCTCGGTGAAACTGCGTCTGAAACCGGCCCCGGACACGGTGCCGGGCGGTGGCCCGCGCCTCAACGGCAAGAAGGAACGCCTGGTCTCCCTGGCCCTGCGCTTCGACCTCGTCCGGGAGGACGACCTGGCGCTCCTCGACGGGAGTGCCACCCGATGAGCGTGAGGCCGACACACACCGTCCCGGTCCCGAAGGGCTACCGCGTCGGTGCCTGGGAGATCCGCGAACCCATCGCCTCGGGGGCCTTCGGCAGTGTGTACGCCGCCCGGTGCGCCGAGCCCTCCGAGGGCCTGCCGTCCGAGGCCGCCCTGAAGTTCCTGCCCACCGGCACCAGCACGCCACGCCAACTGCACCATCTGCGGGAACTCGCCGAGCGGGAGACCGAGTTGCTGCGCCGGCTCCAGCGCCCGCGGCTCATCCGCATGTACGAGACGCTGACCGTCGACGATCCTTCGGAGCCGCTGCTCGACGGCACCACCGTCCTCGTACTGGAACGCGCGGAGGGCTCTCTCGGCCAGTTGCTCGACCGGCTGCGGGACCGGCGCTCCGGACCGCCGGACCATGCCGTCGCCGTCCCGGGCGGTCCCTCGCTGCTCGCCCAGATCTGCGAAGGCCTGGCGCACCTCCATCACGCGGGCTGGGTGCACGGCGACCTCAAACCGGCCAACGTCCTGCTGATGGCGGACGGTTCGGTGAGGCTCGCGGACTTCAACCTCGCCTCCGAGCTGGAGGGCACCCACGCCTACTCCCCCGCGTTCTCCACCCCCGACTACACCCCGCCCGAACTCCTCTGGGCCGAGGTCGGCGAACACGGCCACCTCACTCGCCCCTCCGCCGACATCTGGGCCTTCGGCATCCTCGCCCACCTCGTCCTGACCGGGGGCCTGCCGATGCCGGGGGCGACCCCGGCGGCGCGGCGGGAGGCGGTCCAGCGCTACGCGCGGGGCGACGAGGAACTCCGCCTCTCACCCGAACTCCCGGACGCCTGGCGGGAGATCGTCACCGACTGTCTCGCCCCCACGCACGCCGCCCGCGCCCCACACACCGCGCAGAGCCTGCTCCGCCGGGTCGAGACCGCGGCCGGGGCCGCCCGTTCGCCACGGCTTCCGCGGCTCACGCCGAGGCGCGGACCGCATCCCGCCGTGCTCGGCGGACTCGCCGCGGTCGCGGTCGTGTCGCTGGTCACGGCAGGCCTCCTCGCGCTGCGCGAACCCGCCCCGCAGGGGTATGCGCGCTGCGACCGCGGTGACGTCTGCTTCTTCACCGAGCGGGACGGGCAGGGCGAGATGTGCCCCTGGTTCGACTACGAGGACAACTGGCTCGGCGGGAACATCACCTGCGACTGGGCGAAGGACAGGAACCCCAAGTCGGCCTTCAACAACGGCTACGACGGGGACCCGCACGACGACGTCCAGCTCTTCCGCACGGTCAACCGGAAGGACCCGATCGGCTGCATCCAGGCCAACGCCAAGGTCAACTTCCCGGACCGCGACGGCCTGTTCATCCGCTCCCACGAGTGGGTGGGGGCCTGCTAGGGCCTGTCCGGCGGATCAGGTCGGAGGAAATCGGCGGTGCCTCATGGACGCAGGTGAGCGGGGCGTGGTGCGTCGAGCTGCAAGGCGGAGGAGGGCGACGACGCGGAGCGTCGGCAACCGACGACAACGCCGCAGATCGGCGTGCCACGCCCCGCGTCTCCGGCATGATCCGCCGGACAGGCCCTAAGCGGTCTGCCTATGACTTCCGAGGTACCGGGGCGGCGCCCCTCGCCACATGCTCGACGCGTACACGACGAGGAAAGGGGCGGACGCGAAGTCCGTCACCGCAACGGGGAGAACAGATGAAGACACGCATGTCCGTACGCCGTCCATCGACCTTGGCGCTCATGGTGACCGCGCTGGCGCTGACCTTGGGCGCGGGGGGAGCGGGCCTCGGGACCGCGGCGGCGTCCGAGGGAGTCACCGCAGTGGCCTCCGAGGGAATCATCGCAGCGGCGGCCAAGCCCAAGTTCCAGATGCCGTTCCTCTGCAACACGAAGTGGCAGCTCAACACCTACGACTCGGGCCACAACCCGGCCCTGGACATCGTGGTGAAGGGCAACACGGGGTCGAGTGGCAAGTGGGTCCTGCCCGGCTACAAGGGCACCGTGGCCAAGACCTTCTGGGACCGCGGCGCCGGCAACGTCATCATCATCAAGCACGGCGGCGGCTGGTTCACGGCGTACTACCACCTCAAGGACAAGCACAACAAGTACGTCCACGCGGGGGAGAACGTCGGCCCCCGGACCAAGATCGGCCGCATCGGCGCCACCGGCAGCAACAGCGGTGACTGGGCGCACCTCCACTACGAGCAGCGCTACAAGGCGAGCGGCATCCCCACCGAGGCCAACCGCAAGCCGGTGCACTTCAACGGCACCAAGTACACGGGCACCGGCAGGACATGGACGAGCGTCACCAGCAAGAACTGCTGACGGCCGAAGGCAGGGGGGAACGGGTTCGAGGGGCGTACCGCACACGCGGTGCGCCCCTCGCGCGTTTCACAGCAGACACGCACCGCCGGCCGAAGGGGTCACCGACGTCACCCTGTTGGTCCCTGTCTGGGTCCGGCCGGCCGCCAGTGGATAGTTCAGGTCACCGCCCACGCAGTACGTGACGGCCGTGCTGTTCGTGACCTCCGCGACCGTCAGCGCGGGATCGTACTTGGCGCTGTCCCCCTCCTTCACCAGGACCGGGGCCCCGCTCCCGAACAGGGGCAGGAGACACACGTACCCCTTCGGACAGTCCACCGCCGCCGCGCCCTCCGCGGCGGAGGCCGTTCCGAGGACCGTCGTACCGAGCGCGACGGCCAGCGCCGCACCGACGACGGCGATACGACGGGTCCCGCTGAGTCTGCTGCTGCGCATGACTGAACCTCCGAGTGCCGGGGCCGAGTTGGGTCGGTCCCTGACACTTCCAGCGGAGCGCCGGGTTCTGCACCCGGGTATGCGCCATTCCGCCGCGCCCGCCCACGCACGGCGGTCGGCACCGGAGCGCGGGCACCCTGAAATGTTCGAGGTTCCGTCCGTCCGCCCCTCCGTTGAGAGTGGTGCCGCTACCGGCCCATACCAACGGGGAAGGAACACCCATGAACGTCCGCGCACTTCGCGCCAAGGCAGGGCTCTCGGCCGCTGCCGTCGCACTCGCCGGTGTCGGGCTCGCCGTCACCACGGCGACGCCCGCATCCGCTCTCAGCGCCTGCTCCGGCAGCAAGACCCTCTACACGGCCTCGGGGGCGCTGGCCAACCTCCCGGCTCTCAACGGCTCCATCTACAACTGCCAGCTGGCCCAGGGCAATGCCGGAACCGGAGTGAAGCGCCTGCAGCTCGCGCTCAACCTCTGCTACGACCGCGACCTGGACCTGGACGGGATCTTCGGCCCCGCCACCAAGGCCGCACTCGTGTACGCGCAGGGGAAGGCCGGCACCGCGGCCGACGGCATCTACGGGCCCAACACGCGCGACGCCATCAAGTGGCCGTGGTGGACCGAGGCGTACTACAGCTGCTACAAGCGCCCGTAACGACCACAGCGGGCCACGACGGACGGCAGGCCGCACCCGGGGGGATGCGGCCTGCCGTTCGCATGCGTGGAGGAACTCAGTGGCGGAACTCAGTGGAAGAAGTGCCGCGTCCCCGTGAAGTACATCGTCACGCCCGCCTTCTTCGCGGCCTCGATCACCAGCTCGTCGCGGACCGAACCGCCGGGCTGGACCACGGCCCTGACGCCCGCCTCGGTGAGGATCTCCAGGCCGTCGGGGAACGGGAAGAACGCGTCGGAGGCCGCGTACGAGCCGCGGGCGCGCTCGGCGCCCGCGCGCTCCACCGCCAGCTTGGCGGAGTCGACGCGGTTGACCTGGCCCATGCCGACGCCGACGGAGGCGCCGTCCTTGGCGAGGAGGATCGCGTTGGACTTGACGGCGCGGCAGGCCTTCCAGGCGAAGGCCAGCTCGTCCAGCTCACCCTGGCTGAGCGCGTCGCCGGTGGCCAGGGTCCAGCTCACCGGGTTGTCGCCGTCGGCCTGGAGGCGGTCGGTCGCCTGGAGCAGCGCGCCGCCGTCGATCTGCTTGACCTCGACCGGGTTCTTCGGGCCGTGGTGGGCGCGCAGCACGCGGATGTTCTTCTTCTTGGTGAGGGCTTCGAGGGCGCCGTCCTCGTACTCGGGCGCCACGATGACCTCGGTGAAGATGTCGGCGACCTGCTCCGCCATCTCCTTCGTCACCGGCCGGTTGACCGCGATGACGCCGCCGAACGCGGACAGCGGGTCACAGGCGTGCGCCTTGCGGTGCGCCTCGGCGACACTCGACGCGACCGCGATACCGCACGGGTTGGCGTGCTTGATGATCGCGACGCACGGGTCGTCGTGGTCGTACGCGGCACGGCGCGCGGCGTCCGTGTCCGTGAAGTTGTTGTACGACATCTCCTTGCCGTGCAGCTGCTCGGCCTCCGCCAGGCCGCCCGTGCCGTCGACGTACAGCGCGGCACCCTGGTGGGGGTTCTCGCCGTAGCGCAGGGTGTTCTTGCGCTCGTAGGTGTGACCCAGGAAGTCGGGGAGGCCGCTGTCGTCGGCGGCCGCGTAGTCGGCCGCGAACCAGCTCGCCACCGCCACGTCGTACGCGGCCGTGTGCTGGAAGGCTTCGGCGGCGAGCCGCTTGCGGGTGGTGAGGTCGAAGCCGCCGTCCTTGACCGCGGCGAGGACGTCGGCGTACCGCGCGGGGCTGGTGACCACGGCGACCGAGGGGTGGTTCTTGGCGGCGGCGCGGACCATCGAGGGACCGCCGATGTCGATCTGCTCGACGCACTCGTCGGGCGACGCGCCGGAGGCGACGGTCTCGCGGAACGGGTAGAGGTTCACGACGACGAGCCCGAACGGCTCGACGCCGAGCTCCTCCAACTGGCGCTGGTGGTCGGGGAGTCGCAGGTCGGCGAGGATGCCCGCGTGGACCTTGGGGTGCAGGGTCTTGACGCGGCCGTCCAGGCACTCGGGGAAGCCGGTCAGCTCCTCGACCTTGGTGACGGGGACGCCCGCCGCGGCGATCTTCGAGGCGGTGGAGCCGGTGGAGACGAGCTCGACACCGGCCTCGTGCAGCCCGCGCGCCAGGTCTTCGAGGCCGGTCTTGTCGTACACGCTGATGAGCGCGCGTCGAATGGCCCGCTTGTTGCTCTCGGCGGTGGCGGTCACTGGATAACTACCTTTCGTCCCTCAATGCGATAGCCGTTGCGGGCGAGCCGCCCCACGACATCGACGAGCAGCCTTCGCTCGACTTCCTTGATGCGCTCGTGCAGAGCGCTCTCGTCGTCCTCGTCCCGGATCTCGACCACGCCCTGAGCGATGATCGGGCCGGTGTCGACGCCGTCGTCGACGAAGTGGACGGTGCATCCCGTGACCCTCGCGCCGTACGCGAGCGCGTCGCGTACGCCGTGGGCGCCGGGAAAACTGGGCAGCAGCGCGGGGTGCGTGTTGACGAACCGGCCGCCGAAGAGGGCGAGGAACTCCTTCCCCACGATCTTCATGAACCCGGCGGAGACGACGAGGTCGGGCTCGTGGGCGGCGGTCGCCCCGGCGAGCGCCGCGTCCCACTCCTCGCGGGTGTCGTAGTCCTTGACGCGGTTCACGAAGGTAGGCAGCCCGGCCCGCTCGGCGCGCGCGAGACCCTCGATACCGTCCCGGTCCGCGCCCACGGCGACGATCTCGGCCCCATAGGCCTCGGGCCCTGCCTCCGCGATGGCGTCGAGCAGTGCCTGCAGATTCGTACCTGATCCGGAGACCAGCACGACCAGCTTGGCCACGGGCTTGGCGGCCACGGTGGGGCCCTTTCTCGGGGGAGCGTTTGCACGGCCGGCTCGTTCTGCACCTTCGCTCACACTTGTACATTCGTACGAATGCATCGCGCCCCGGGATACGGGGAAGTCTACGAAGCGGCCGACCGTCAGCAACGATACCGGCACACCGGGCGGCCCCCACGGGACGGGGGCGTGGCCGGAAGGTAGCGTCTGGGGAGGATCCACCTGGGAACACCGTCCAGCACGGGGAACGCCTTGCGCACGCGGGGCGTTGATCTGGGGTGGGTACGTGAGAGTCCGGGGCGGTCGTCCCGGACTCGAAAGCCCGGGGCGCCAGTCCTGGGTACGCACGCCGAACGGTCGGCTGCCCGGGGCGCGAGTCACGGGCAGGCACGAAGCTCCGTGGACACGCCGCCCGCCAGAACCACCAAGGGGAAGACGCTCACCTGATGCCGGACCGCAGTCTCCGACTCCCTCCGCTCCTGCTGCGCGAGCGGCGCCCTTCGCCTGTGCCGCCGCGGGAAGGCGGGGGCGCACCCGACTCCGCCCCTTCGGGTGAGCACGGCTCGGCCGACGGCAACGGGGCCTCGGGCGGACAGGGCCCGGACGCTCCTCCCCCGAACTCCTCGGGCTCCTCCGGTTCATCTTCCTCGGGCTCGGACGACAATCCGTTCGCTCCGCCGCCGGAGGGGGCTCCCGACCGGCCGTGGCAGCCGCGGAGGCCCGCGAACGGGCAGGGCTCGGAGGGGTCGGGTTCGGGCGAGCACGGTGACCCCGACGGGCAGTCCCCGTGGGGCAGCCAGTGGAGCGACCGGCAGCCGGGGCCGTCCAGCGGCGGTGGTTTCGGCGACCGTCCCGGTGCGCCCCAGGGACAAGGTCAGGGTCAGGGCGGTCCGGAGGGGTCCGGCGGTGGTCCGGGTTCCGGGATGCGCTGGGACCCGACGGATCCGGCGCAGCGCCGGGCGCGCTTCGCCCTGCTCTCCGGTATGTGGGCGTTCTTCTTCGCCCTCTTCAGCTGGCCGTACGTGGCTCTGCTACTCGGCTCGCTCGCCATCTACTGGGGCGTCAGCGCGCTGCGCGCCAAGCCCCGTACCCCGGATCCGGACAGCCCGGCCCCGGACCCTGCCAACGCCCGGCCCCAGAAGTCCGCCGCGGTGAGCGGCCTGGTCACCGCGTCCCTCGCCATCGCCATGGTCGCCGCCGGCTACACCGCCCAGCTCGTCTACAGCGACTACTACACCTGCACCAACGACGCCCTCACGAACGTCGCGAAGGAGTCCTGCAACGACCTTCTGCCGAAGGAGTTGCGGGGGGTGCTGGGGACGCAGGGGTAGGTTTTTCGCCCCCTCCGCCCCTACCCGTCCCTTGCTTCCTGGGGGCTGCCGCCCCCAGACCCCCGCTTCGGCCTGGACGGCCTCGTCCTCAAACGCCGGACGGGCTAAAGATTTTTAGCCCGTCCGGCGTTTGAGGAGCGGGGGTCCAGGGGGCGGAGCCCCTTGGCGGGGTCTGGGGCGGAGCCCCAGGAACAAGGGACGGGTAGGGGCGGAGGGGGCGAAAACCCACCCCCAGCCCCCGCGCCTCACCTCGACTCCGGCGGCTCCAACGGCTCCAACGGCTCCAACGGCTCCACAGGAGCGGACGCCTCCCTCAGCGCCGCCCAGCGCGCCTCACGAGGCACATCCTCGTGCCACGGCGACCCCGTGGCATCGGATGGCAGGAAGTCATACAGCTCAAGGCCGGCGTCGGCCGCCGCCTGCTGGACATCGGACCGGGACCCCTCCGGGGCCCGAGCCGGAGGGGTCCCGTCCCTGTCGCCCCGCGAGAGCCACGACGGCAACGACACCCCCACCCGCCAAACCCTCGGCACCCGAACCCGCCACCCCCGAACCCCCACCACCGCCGGGACCCCAACCCCCACCGTCCACAACCCCGCCGCAGCCCCCACCTGCCACCACACCGGCCCGAAATGAGCCAGCCCCCCAACCCCGAGCGCCCCCCCGGCCATCCCGGCCAGCACCGCAAGCACCACCCCGCACAACCCGGCCGCGAGCAGCACACAGCAAACGGCCCGCCCCCGGGACCACACCACCCCACCCCCCGGCACCGCCGAAGCCACCACGAACCACGCCACCGTCACCCCCGCAGCCACCGGCACAACCCCACCCACCCAGCTCAACGACGCCCCCGCCCCCACCCCCGGCACCGCGGCCAACAGCGGAAAGGCCGGCAGCAGCGCCCCCGGCGCAGCCGAGGACAACGGCCCCGCCACCTGCCCCGCCCCCAGGACGACCCCGGGCCCGAGCCCGTACGCCGCCCCCCACACCGCGGCGTTCGGCACCAGCGCCACACTCAGCAGCAGCACGGCGAAGCGCCCCGACCACACCTCGGTGAGCTGAAGGAACGAACCCCGGGCCGCACCCCCGTGCCACACCAGCGACACGGCCACGAGCAACGCCCCTCCCCCGACCAGCACCGCCACCCCGGCCCCGGCGGCCCACGCCGCGCTCGCAAGGAACCGACGGGCCTCCGGCTCAAGCACATGGGCGTCCACGTGACGACGTACACCCGAAGGCAGGGCATCGAGCCCCCGGCGCCCCCACGGGGGCATGGGCCCACGCGGACGGCCGTACGCCGTCCACACCCCCGCCCCCGCCGCCCCCGCGGCAAGCAGCGGCAGGCATACCGCGGTCCACACCCAGGAGGGCCGCAACTCCCCGCCCGAGGCGTACAGCGCGGCGGCGGCGCCGACGGACAGATATCCGGCGACGACCCCCGCCCACGCCGTGGGCGGCGCGGCTTCCGACTCGGCATCGGCTGCGTCGCGGCCCGCCCGGTGCAGCAGCCACACCGGCAGCACGACGAGAAGCAGCGGTGTGACACCCACCGGCATGGGCACTCCGGAGAGGGTGTCGGTGCGGACGAGTTCGACGCCGTGGGCCAGCAGCCAGAGGGCCGCGGCCACGTGCAGCGCGCCGCCCGGTCCGCTGTCGGGGTAGGGGGAGCTGATCCACAGCACCATGACGAGGACGGCGAACGAGCCGAGTCCGAGCCCCGCTGCGAGGGCGCCACCCAGGAGGCTGGCGGCCAGTCCGGGGGATCGGTCGCGCATCCGGGTGAGCAGGGGCGGCAACGACAGCCTGCGGTCGGTCATTTGGGTCACGCACGTCATGCTCCCAACGACACGCGCTTTCTCGTCGTAACAGGCGAACCCCGGATGTGTCGCTCAATATGCAGTTATGTACTTTTTCGTACGAAGGGGCGCGCTGTGGAGTCCGAGCTGACACAGAGTCATGCGCCCCCGCTGCCGTCCCCCAAGGAGCGCCGCCGCCTGCGCGAGGCCAAGTCGCTGAGCCAGGCCGACGTTGCCGACAAAGTGGGCGTCACCCGCGAGACGGTGCGCTCGTGGGAGACCGGCCGTACGACACCACGCGGGCACAAGCGGGAAGCGTACGTGGAGCTGCTGACGTCGCCGGATCCGGCGACGACCACCGCCGGCGCCGAGGACGGGACCGGCGTCAAGGCCGAAGCCGAGGCCGAGGTGACCGCCCGTCAGGAGCCGCACATCGAAGCCGAGGCGGAATCCAGGGCCGAAGCCGAAGCGGACTCCAAAGAGGACTCCAAAGAGGACTCCGAAGGGGATTCTGAAGGGGATTCTGAAGGGGATGCCGAAGAAGAACCCGAACCCGCTCCCCCGCCCCCCGCCCTGACACCGCCTCAGGCCTTCGACGCCCTCTACGCGTTCTGCACCCCCGCCCTCGTCCGGCAGACGTATCTGCTCACCGGGCGGCGCGAACTGGCGCGCGAGTCCGTCGAGCGGGCGTTCCAACTGGCCTGGCACCGCTGGCCCGAGGTGGCCGTGGACCGGGACCCGGCCGGGTGGGTGCGGGCGACGGCGTACGAGTACGCGCTCTCCCCCTGGCACCGGCTCCGCCCCCGCCACCGGCACCCCGAGGCGCCGCCCGCCGATGCGGCGGACCGCGCCCTGCTCGACGTATTCCTGAAGCTGCCGCCGATGTACCGGCGCACGCTGCTGCTGTACGACGGGATCGGGCTCGATCTGCCGGAGACCGCGGCCGAGACGGAGGCGAGCACGCCCACGGCGGCCAACCGGCTGCTGAACGCGCGCGAGGCCGTCGCCGAGCGCCTGCCGGAACTGGCCGCTCCCGACGAACTGCACCGGCGTCTCACCACGCTCGCCGCCACGGAGCGGCTGCGCGCGGCGAAACCCCGCTCCGTCCGCTACGGCAGCGAGCACCGCGCCCGCACCTGGACCCGCGCCGCCATCGCGTTCACGGTCCTGCTCATCGGCGCCACCTCGCTGACCCTGCGCACGGCCCCGGACCACTACGAGCCGCCCATGGCCCCCGGCGCGACGGTTCGCGGTGTGCCGCCCCGTGCCGCCTCCGGCCCGCTCTCCGACGATCAGCTGGAACTGCACGCCTTCCTCAAGTCGCAGATGGTGAGCGGCCCGGAGAGGCTGGTACCGGAGGCCCGCTGACCACGCCCGAGTACGCGGACGGGCCCGCACCCCGGTGAGGGGGTGCGGGCCCGTCCGTGCGTCGGGCGAGAAATCAGCCGTTGAGGATCTCGCGGGCCAGCTGCGCCGTCTCGGTCGGCGTCTTGCCGACCTTGACGCCCGCGGCCTCGAGGGCCTCCTTCTTGGCGGCGGCCGTGCCGGAGGAGCCGGAGACGATGGCGCCGGCGTGGCCCATGGTCTTGCCCTCGGGCGCGGTGAAGCCCGCGACGTAACCGACGACCGGCTTGGTCACGTTCTTCGCGATGAAGTCCGCGGCGCGCTCCTCGGCGTCGCCACCGATCTCACCGATCATCACGATCAGGTCGGTGTCGGGGTCGGCCTCGAAGGCGGCCAGCGCGTCGATGTGCGTGGTGCCGATGACGGGGTCGCCACCGATGCCCACGGCCGACGAGAAGCCGATGTCACGGAGCTCGTACATCATCTGGTACGTCAGCGTGCCGGACTTCGAGACCAGGCCGATACGGCCCGGCTTCGTGATGTCGCCCGGGATGATGCCGGCGTTCGACTGGCCCGGGGTGATGAGACCGGGGCAGTTCGGGCCGATGATGCGGGTCTTGTTGCCCTTCGACTTCGCGTACGCCCAGAAGGCGGCGGAGTCGTGGACGGCGATGCCCTCGGTGATGACGACCGCGAGGGGGATCTCGGCGTCGATGGCCTCGACCACGGCGGCCTTGGAGAAGGCCGGGGGCACGAAGAGGACGGACACGTTGGCGCCCGTCTTCTCGATCGCCTCGGCGACCGTGCCGAAGACCGGGATCTCGGTGCCGTCGATGTCGACGGACGTGCCCGCCTTGCGCGGGTTCACACCGCCGACGATGTTCGTGCCGTCGGCCAGCATGAGCTTGGTGTGCTTCATGCCCGTGGCACCGGTCATGCCCTGGACGATGACCTTGCTGTCCTTGTTGAGGAAGATAGCCATGGCGGTTGTTTCCCTCGTCCCTTACTTCGCAGCCGCGAGTTCGGCGGCCTTGTCGGCCGCGCCGTCCATGGTGTCCACGCGCTGCACCAGCGGGTGGTTGGCGTCCGACAGGATCTTGCGACCCAGCTCGGCGTTGTTGCCGTCGAGGCGCACGACGAGGGGCTTGGTGACGTCCTCGCCCTTGTCCTTGAGCAGCTGGAGGGCCTGGACGATGCCGTTGGCGACCTCGTCACAGGCGGTGATGCCACCGAAGACGTTGACGAAGACGGACTTGACGTCCGGGTCGCCGAGGATGATCTCCAGGCCGTTCGCCATGACCGCGGCGGAGGCGCCGCCGCCGATGTCGAGGAAGTTGGCCGGCTTCACGCCGCCGTGGTTCTCACCGGCGTACGCGACGACGTCGAGGGTGCTCATGACGAGACCCGCGCCGTTGCCGATGATGCCGACCTCACCGTCGAGCTTGACGTAGTTGAGGTTCTTCTCCTTGGCGGCGGCCTCGAGCGGGTTGGCCGAGTCCTTGTCCTCGAGCGCGGCGTGGTCCGGCTGGCGGAACTCCGCGTTCTCGTCCAGGGAGACCTTGCCGTCGAGGGCGATGACCTTGCCGGAGGCGACCTTGGCCAGCGGGTTGACCTCGACGAGGAGGGCGTCCTCCTTGATGAAGGTGTCCCACAGGGTCACGAGGATCTCGGCGACCTGCTCGGCGACCTCGGCCGGGAACTTCGCCTGGGCGACGATCTCGCGGGCCTTCTCGATGCTCACGCCTTCGTTGGCGTCGACCGGGACCTTCGCGAGGGCCTCCGGGTTCTCCTCCGCGACGACCTCGATCTCCACGCCGCCCTGCACGGACGCCATGGCGAGGAAGGTGCGGTTGGTGCGGTCGAGGAGGTACGAGACGTAGTACTCCTCGACGATCTCGGGCGCGGTCTCGGCGATCATCACCTTGTGGACCGTGTGGCCCTTGATGTCCATGCCGAGGATGTCCGTCGCGCGGGCGACGGCCTCGTCCGGGGTGGCGGCGAGCTTGACGCCGCCGGCCTTGCCTCGGCCACCGACCTTCACCTGCGCCTTGATGACGGACTTGCCGCCAAGACGCTCGGTCGCCTCGCGGGCTGCCTCAGGCGTGTCGATGACTTCACCGGCCAGCACCGGTACACCGTGCTTGGCGAAGAGGTCCCTCGCCTGGTACTCGAACAGGTCCACGCGCGTCCGTCCCTATCAGTGATCTCGCCGCTCTGCGGTCTGCTGTCTCCGTGGGCGTGCCGCGAAGGGCAACGTGACGTCAGCTGTCACAAGGGTGGCGCACACGGTGTCCGAGCGCGCGGCATGTCCGTCTCGCAGGTTATCGCCGCCGGACGCGGGTCCCTAAATCGCAGGTCACACCTGAGCGGTGATACCTGTCACAGATCCGCCCGGGAGGGGGACGCGAGGGGCGGGCAGGGCCTCGCCAGGCTGGGGTTTGCCTGGCGAGGCCCCTCTAACGGCCCCGAAGGGGCCCAGGGCGGGCGGTCTCCACCCCAATGGGGACCACCCGCCCTTCCGCGGGGTTCCGATCGGACGGACCGACGGCATTCGGCCGTCCGGGACCATCGCGCCCGCGGAGTCGGTGGGATTCGGTGGGATGCCGCACCAGGGCTCACCGGTCGTCATCGCCGACCGTCGCCGTCGTACGGCAGGGGGACCTCTGGTCAGACGGTCAGACGCCGTACGTCCCGTACTGGCCGTACTGGGCGTACTCGGCGTTCTGCGCGTAGCTCGGCGTGATCGAGTCGGCCACGTCCTGGACGCCGGTTACGGCGTTGCCCGCGAGGGGGCCGCCGGTGGCCTGGACGGTTCCGGTCAGGTCCTGCGCGAAGGAGCCGACCTGGCCGACGACACCGCCGGCGAACGGGTCGACCTCGCCGACCACACCGTCGGCCAACGGCCGCACGTCGCCCACGACGCCGTACGCGAGGGCGGTAGCGCTGCCCCCGACCCCCTGCACGGTCTCGACGACCGGCCGCACCGTCTCGACGACCGTCCGCACGACCGGCCGCACCGCGCCGACGACACCGCCGGCGAAGGGCTGCACGTCGTCGGTCACGACGCCCTGCGCGAAGGGTCCGACCTGCCCGACCACCCCGTACGCGAGCGGCGGGACCTCGCCCACGACACCGCCTGCGAAGGGCTGGACGTCGCCCACGACTCCGTACGCCAGCACGCCCGCGTCCCCGACGGCCTGCCCGGCGACCGGGACGACACCGTGCACGGCGGTCACGGCGACGGGCGGCAGGACGGAGGCGGTGTCGTCGGCGACCTGGCCGACGAGGCCGCCCGCGAGCGGCTGTACGTCGGCGACGGCGCCGTACGCGACGGTGCTCGCGTCGCCCGTGACGCCGTGCGCCAACGTCGTCGCGTCACCGGCGACGTCGTACGCGAGCGCGGTCACGTTGCCCACGGCCCCGTACGCCAGCGGCGTCACGTTCCCCACGGCGTGATCCACGACCGGGGTGACGCCCCGGACGGCGGTGGTGGCGACCGGCGGGACGACGGCGGTGGTGGTCTCATCGACGACCGGGTCCGCGAAGGCGGCGAGCGGGCCGAAGAGGTAGTCGATCTCGTCCTGCGGGGCGCTGACGTCGGCGACCGACTCGGTGGCCCTGGTCGTGGCCGTGGCCGCGGTGCGCTCCGCGGTGGTGGTGACGGCGGGGACCTTTGCCTGTGCGGCCTGTGCCGCCTGTGCGACCTGTGCGGCCTTGGTGCGGGTGACGCCCGAGGCGGTGCTCCGGACGTCGCTCGTGGCCTTCTCGACGACGCCGTCGGCGGTGTCGGTGACCGAGCCGACAGTGTCCGTGACGTCGAGGGTCGTGTCAGGCAGGGAGGCGGACGTCGAGGGCAGCTCGTCCGCGCTGGCGACGGCGGAACCGAGCGCCCACGCACCGGTGACACCGGCGGCTATGACGATGGAACGGCGGATGTTCTTGTTCATGCGTACGTCAATCCTTCGGGATTCCGAGACTTCGAGACATTCCGTGGGTTTCCGGGGCTTCCGGAGCTTCCGGTGGCTTCCATCCGGTGATCGGAGGAGGTCCGGACAGCGGGCAGACCTGCATCGCTCGCAAAGGCGAGCGCGAGGGGAGGGCTGCCTAGCCGGGGAAAACGGGAATGTCCCGGAACCTGTCCCGGGTCTCGGCCGCGGTCACAACCGCGGACGCGCCGGGCACGAGCCGAAGCGGCACCCGGTGGTAAGGAGTGACGGCATGCGCATCGCCGTGTCGCGACCCGCCGTTGTCGACCGCCGACTGGTTGCCCAGCGCGCCGGTCGGGTTGCCGGGAGGTGCCTGGTGCGCGGGGGCGGGCGCTTGCACGGGACGTACGCCTTGGCGGCCGCCGTGCGCATCGACGCCTTCGGCCTGCGCGCCTATTCGGGCGGGCCCGTACGCAGCCGTGGCCCCGGCGACGGTCCCCTGCTGCCCCGCAACACCCTCGTCCGCCCCGCCCCCGGCCGACTGCTGCGGCGCGGAACCGGCGGCGGGCGGAACCTGGCCGCCCACACCCGGAAGCGCCGGCAGGCCAGGCAGGGACGGGAGCTCGGACAGGGACGGCAATATCTCCGCCGTAGTTCCGGTCAGCCCGCCGGTAACCGTCTCCACCAGGTCACCGATCGGCAGTACGACATCGCCGACGACGGGTTGGACGACGAGCTCACCGACCGGCTGCACGACGTGCCGGACGGTTTCCGTGACCTGGGCCTGAACGGTGTCGACGGTGTCCGTGACGGGCGTCTGAACGGTGTCGACGACCTGGCCCGGGACGCTGTCGGTGAGGTGCGTGACGTTCGTGGGATGCGTGACGTGCGTGACATCCGTGACGGTGCTCGACAGGACCGAACCGGCCCCAAGGACCGAACTGCCCGCCGATTTCACAACATGCGCCACCGGCTTTTCCAGCGACTGCTCCACCGAACGCGTCACTGAACCGGTTACCGGCTTTGTCACCGACCCGGTAACCGAGCCCGTCACCGCACCGCTGATCGAGCCCGTAACCGAGTCCGTCACCGACTGAACGGCCGACACCGGTGTCGTCGGCGCCATCCCGTCCGCCGCGTGCGCCTGCTCTCCGAAGAGGAGCCCGAGGGCGAACAACCCGCCCGCCAGCAGCACCACTTGCAGCGCACGCCGTCCGACCGCCGTGCGCGTCACGCGCAGAGCGGCACCGGGCAGTGCGACTGACAAGGCCATGAGAAGGGGGTGCTTCCCGTGTGAAGGGTGTGAAGGCGCGTCGATCCTCGCACGCGCCTCCCAAGGCCGCGCAAGCCCCCTCTTGGCAATGCTCGTTCATGTCCGGATTTCAACTCTCCTCACTCGCCGTCCGGTCTCCTCATCCGGTGTCCGGTCTTCTCCTCATTCGGTGTCCGGTCTCCTCACCTGGTGTCCGGCACCGGCAACGGCCGCTTCTCGATCGCCGCCGCCATCACCTCGGGAAACAGATCGGGCGTGCACGCGAACGCCGGTGCGTCCAGCGCCGCGAGAGCCGCTGCGTGCTCACGGTCGTACGCCGGTGCCCCCTCGTCGGACAGCGCGAGCAGCGTCACGAACTGCACCCCCGACGCCTTCATCGCCGCGACCCGCTTCAGCATCTCGTTCCGTATCCCCCCTTCGTAGAGGTCGCTGATGAGCACGACGACCGTGTCCGCGGGCCGGGTGATCTGCGACTGGCAGTACGCGAGCGCCCTGTTGATGTCCGTACCGCCGCCGAGCTGCGTGCCGAAGAGGACGTCGACCGGGTCGTCGAGCTGGTCGGTGAGGTCGACGACGGCGGTGTCGAAGACGACGAGCCGGGTGGCGATGGACCGCATGGACGCGAGGACCGCGCCGAACACGGAGGCGTAGACGACGGACGCCGCCATCGATCCCGACTGGTCGATGCAGAGGATGACCTCCTTCTTCACGGACTGCGACGCCCGCCCGTAGCCGATCAGCCGCTCGGGCACGATCGTGCGGTACTCGGGCACGTAGTGCTTAAGGTTCGCCGCGATGGTGCGGTTCCAGTCGATGTCGTGGTGGCGGGGCCTGCTGATCCGGGCACTTCGGTCGAGGGCGCCGGTGAGCGTGGCCCGGGTGCGGGTGGCGAGCCGCTTCTCCAGGTCCTCGACGACCTTCCGTACGACGGCCCGCGCGGTCTCCTTGGTCGTCTCCGGCATGGCCTTGTTGAGGGAGAGGAGGGTGCCCACCAGATGCACGTCGGCCTCCACCGCCTCCAGCATCTCGGGCTCCAGCAGAAGGGCGGAGAGACCGAGTCTGTCGATGGCGTCCCGCTGCATGACCTGGACGACGGACGACGGGAAGTAGGTCCGGATGTCCCCGAGCCAGCGCGCGACGGACGGCGCGGACGCCCCGAGCCCGGCCGAACGGTCGCGCCCCGCCTGCCCCTTGCCTCCCTTCCCGTACAACGCGCCGAGCGCCCCGTCCATTGCGGCGTCCTGCCCGGAGAGGGCGCACCCGGTGCCGTCCGCCTCGTCGCCCCCGAGCACCAGCCGCCAGCGCCGCAGCCGCTCGTCCGTGGCGCCGGTCGCGGCGGTCGCGGCGGCCTCGGTGACTACGTCGGTCGTGTCCGCCGGTGCGGTCATCGGGCCACCTCCACAAGGTCGTTGTCGTCACTCACCTGGTCACCGACTTCGCCATCGCCGACTTCGCCATCGCCGCCGTCGGATTCGTCCAGCCCGAGCAGCAGACGCAGCACCGGCAGTACGGCGTCCGCGCGCTCGGGGTCGAGGTCGGGGGCGAACCCGGGTATCCCGGAGGCCGCTGCCATGGCACTCCCCCGCGCCCCCGGGCCGCGCCTGATCAGCTCGCCGAGCGTCCGGCGCACTCCGGCCTCGTACGCCGAGAACGTCCGCCGCAGCAGCGGCAGTACATCGGTGAACGCCTCCGCCGGCACCCCGGTCAGCCACGCGTCCACCAGCCCGAGCAGGCGCTCGTCGTGCATGAGCAGCATCCCGCCGCCGGAGCCGCCCCCGACGAACCCCTCGATCCAGGCGGCGGCGTCCCCCGGCGCCGTCCCCGGCGACAGCACGAGCCCCATGAGCCGGGCGGCCTCGTCCGGCGCCAACTCGCCCTCGTCGAGCAGCAGTCGTACGGCCCGTCCGCGGATCACCCCCGGCACGGTGTCGCGCCCGGCCAGCACCCGGAGCACGGAGTGCCAGCGGCCGCGTATGCCGCCACGGGACTCGGTGCCGCCCGTCTCCCCCAGCAGGCCCACCGCCCCCTGTACAGCGTCCACATGACGTCGCATCTCCTCCGCGGCCTCGGCATCGAGAGCCGCGCAGGCCGGTGGGAGCCCGACGAAGATCCGCTCGGCGAGGCCCACCGCGACATCGCTGAGGGCGTGTGTGTCCGTGCCGCGCACGTCGCCGTAGCGCAGCGAGCGGACCAGTGCGGGCAGGGCCTGGGCGAGATGGCCGACGTCGGCGTCGAGGGCCGCCCGGTCGGCGAGGACCCGCATGACCACGGGCAGCGCGTCCGGGAGTTCGGCGAGGAGGCAGCGCTCGGCGAGTGCCGTGACATCGGCCAGGGAGCCGGCGCCGATGGCGTCCGCGTCGGCCTTGGCGGTCGCGGCGGCGAGCACGGTGGTGCCCCACACCCCGGCCTCGGCGACCCGCACGGACAGCTCCGGCTCCCAGCGCAGCCGCCAGGCCTCGCGGAAGGTACCGGTGCTGCCGCGCGACGCGACGGGCTCGCCCCAGCCGATGCCCAGCAGCCGCAGCCGGTGCAGGAGTCTGCTGCGCCCGGCGTCGGTCTCCTTGCGCAGGTCGAGCTCCAACTCCCGCTCCATTGCCTCCGGTTTGAGCCGAAGCCGTCGCTGCAGCCGCGCCAGGTCGCGCTGCAGGGGCACCGCGGGTGCGGACTCCGGTACCTCCCCCATCACATCCCCGACCACGAGCCGGTCCCGCACGAGCGCGAGCGGCACGTCGGAGCCCTCGCACATCACAGCTCGTACGGCGTCGGTGGTCTCGGTCAGTCCCGGCAGCGGGCGGCCGCGCATCGCGGCGAGTGTGTCGGCGAGCCGCACCGCCTCGATGACGTGTGCGGACGAGACCATCCGGTCCTCGTCGCGCAGCAGCCGGGCGACCTTCGTCATCCAGCGCTCGACCGGGCGGTCCGGGGCGCCGAACAGATGCCCGTACCAACCCGGCGAGTCGATGCCCGCCCCGTACCCGCTGACCCGGGACAGCCGGCGGTGCGTCCACGGCACCCATGTCATGTCGGCCTTGGCCTTGGGCAGCCCCTTGAGCAGCGCCCGGTCGGCGCCGGCCGTGGTCTTCTGCCGCAGGGCGGGGACGTGCCAGGCCCCGCACACCACGGCCACGTCGTCCCCGAACTCCCGCTGCGCCGCCCGCACCTGGATCCGCATGTACGCCTCGCGCACCAGGTCCCGCTCGTGGCCCCCGACCCCGTACGCCTCCCGCAGCGCCCCCATCGCCTCCCCGAGTACGGCGAACGGCGCGAACGGATCGCCTCCCGCCACCCCGCCCCGGTGCTCGACCACGTCCTCCCACCACCGCTCGGGATCGTCGTAACCGGCGGTCTCCGCCAGCACGGCAAGGGGGTCGATACGGACGGCCTCGTCCGGAGACGAACCCTCCTCGTCCTCCGAAGCGGGTTCGTCCTTCCCCCATACCAGCGTGTGGGTGGCCGGAAGGTCGATGAACCGGGCCGGGACTCCCTGATCCAGGGCCCACCGGATCGCCACCCACTCCGGTGAGAACTCGGCAAGCGGCCAGAAGGCCGAGCGGCCGGGCTCGTCCACGACGTGGGCGAGGAGGGCGACGGGAGGACGCATCCCCTTCTCGGCGGCGAGCGGGATGAGTGCGTCCGCCTCCGGGGGCCCCTCGATCAGCACGACCCGGGGAGCGGCCGCCTCCAGCGCGGCCCGCACGGCCCGCGCCGACCCCGGCCCGTGATGCCGCACGCCGAGCAGCAGCGGCCCACCCTCCCGTACGCCGGAGACACGCTCCGGCTCCGCCTCCTGCTGGAGTCCGGTCATACGCTCACCTCCCGGCAGGCCCGGTAGAAGTCCTTCCACCCGTCCCGCTCGCGGACGACCGCCTCCAGGTACTCCTGCCAGATGACGCGGTCGGCCGCCGGGTCGCGGACGACGGCGCCGAGGATGCCGGCGGCGACGTCACTCGCACGCAGGACGCCGTCCCCGAAGTGGGCTGCCAGCGCGAGCCCGTTGGTGACGACGGAGATCGCCTCGGCGGTGGACAGCGTGCCGCTGGGTGACTTCAGCTTCGTACGCCCGTCGGCCGTGACTCCGTCGCGCAGCTCGCGGAAGACGGTGACGACGCGGCGGATCTCGTCGACGCCGTCGGGCGCGGCGGGCAGGTCGAGGGAGCGGCCGAGCTGGTCGACGCGGCGCGAGACGATGTCGACCTCGGCGTCGGCGCTCTCCGGCAGCGGCAGCACCACCGTGTTGAAGCGGCGGCGCAGCGCGCTCGACAGCTCGTTGACCCCGCGGTCGCGGTCGTTGGCCGTGGCGATCACGTTGAAGCCGCGGACGGCCTGCACCTCCGAGCCCAACTCCGGTATCGGCAGCGTCTTTTCCGACAGGATCGTGATGAGCGTGTCCTGCACGTCGGCGGGGATGCGGGTCAGCTCCTCGACACGCGCCGTCATCCCTTCCGCCATGGCGCGCATGACCGGGCTCGGCACCAGGGCGTCCCGGCTCGGCCCGTGCGCGAGCAGTTCGGCGTAGTTCCAGCCGTACCGGATCGCCTCCTCCGGCGTGCCGGCGGTGCCCTGTACGAGCAGTGTGGAGTCGCCGCTGACCGCGGCGGCCAGGTGCTCGGAGACCCAGGTCTTCGCGGTGCCGGGCACGCCGAGCAGGAGCAGGGCGCGGTCGGTGGCGAGCGTGGTGACGGCGACCTCGACGATGCGGCGCGGCCCCACGTACTTGGGTGTGATCACCGTGCCGTCCGGCAGCGTGCCGCCCTGCAGATACATCGCCACGGCCCACGGCGACAGCCGCCAGCGGGCCGGGCGGGGCCGGTCGTCCTGCGCGGCCAGCGCCGCGAGTTCGGCCGCGAAGGCGTCCTCGGCGTGCGGCCGCAACACCTCGCCCGCCGCCTCGCTCACGGACGGATCGACGGACGTGGTCCCAGTCGGCTCAACGGACACAGACATGGCTAGGTCCCCCCTCCAGCTCGGCCGGTTCGATCGGCCGGTTCGGACTGGTTCCACCGTGCACCATGCCACTGACAATGCGGCCTGACCTGCGCAAACGTGCTCGCGGAAGTCGATTGTCAGTGGTGGGATCTACCTTCGATGACATGACTCAGCAGGGGGTGCGCTGGACTGCGGATCAGGTGCTGGCACTGGCGCCTGACGCAGCGTCACGCAAAGCGGGAAGCAAGCTCGGCGCGGCCGGGCCGTGGTCGGAGGCAGGCAGTTCTGACGAGGGGACGGTATGGGGACTGTGCGCGGGAAGTGGCAGCAAGCCGTATCAGACGGTCATCGACGTCGCGGACTCCACCGGGCCCGCGTACAAGTGCAGTTGCCCCAGCCGCAAGTTCCCGTGCAAGCACGCGCTCGGGCTGCTGCTGCTCTGGGCGGGCGAGGAGGGCACTGTGCCGCGGGGGCAGGCGCCGGACTGGGCGGAGCAGTGGACAGAGGGGAGACGACAGCGCGCGGAGGGGAGTCGGACGACGACGGGCGGGGCATCTGGGACGGCCTCGCCGGGTGATCCGGAGGCGGCGCGGCGCAGGGCGGAGCGGCGGGCCGAGCGGATCACCGCGGGTGCGACGGAGTTGGAGCAGCGGTTGGCGGATCTGCTGCGCGGCGGCCTGGCCGGGGCCGAGCAGGCCGGGTACGGCGTGTGGGAGGAGACGGCGGCCCGGATGGTCGACGCGCAGGCACCTGGACTGGCAGCGCGGGTAAGGGAGTTGGGTGCGATCCCGTCGTCGGGCCCCGGCTGGCCGGTGCGGCTCCTGGAGGAGTGCGCGCTGCTCCATCTCCTCGACCAGGGCTGGCTGCGCCGCGAGCGACTGCCGGACGGCCTTGCCACGACGGTACGTTCACGGATCGGCCTGCACGGCTCGGCGGACGGCCCACCGATCCACGACCGCTGGCTGGTCCTCGCCCAGTACGACACGGCGGACAGCCGTCTCACCACGCGCAGGATCTGGCTGCACGGATCGGAGTCCGGCCGCACAGCTCTGCTCCTCTCCTACGGAGCAGCCGGCCGGGCACCGGAACTGACACTGCCCGTCGGCCTGGGCTTCGAGGCGGAACTCTCCGCGCACTCGGGCGGCGGGCTACGAGCGGCGCTGGGCGAGCAGTTCACACCACCCACCCCCACGGCGATACGACCACCGGGAGTCACCACGCCCCAGGCAGCGGCCCACTACGGCGAGGCACTACGGGCCGACCCGTGGCTCGACTCCTACCCCGTCACCCTCAACCGAGTCATACCGACCCCGGCCGGCGAAGCAACCACGACCCCACAAGGCTGGCAACTGGCAGACGCTGACGGCGACTTGGCCCTGCCCATCACCCGCTCTCCGCACTCCCTCCCCGGCCTGTGGCGCCTCGCCGCCCTCTCCGGCGGCGCCCCCGTCACCGTCTTCGGCGAATGCGGCCACCAAGGCTTCACCCCACTGACGGCCTGGCCGGAAGGCCCAGGAGAAGCGGTGCCGCTGTGCTGACCCCCTCCGCATGGAAAGGACGCCAACGCTCATGAACACCACTTCTGCTCCTGAAGGCTCCTGGGAGGAACTCGTCACCGTGGCACTGCTCGGGACGGATCGGCGTACACCTCCGGGATGCGGGCCGGGGCAGGAAGCTCCGATGGCTTTGCTGGACGCGGCCGCCGTGGAAACACTGCGGCGGCGGGCCGGGATGCGCCCGGCGCGAGCGGCGGCCCGGCCCGAGCCGTCGGCGCCGGATCCGCGCCCGGCCCTGCCGCCCGCCGCGGCCCAAAGACTCACGCTGCTGCTGGCGGACCGGCCCGGCACCGGTGGCGGCGGCCGCAGAGGAACGGCGCCCGACCTCATGGAGCTGCTGCCGCAGTGGCTCACCCTGGCCAACGCGCGCGGTTTCGCGCCGCCCCCGCACGCACTCCCCGCACTCCTCGACGCGGCCCGGGGCCGCACCGATCTCCGACCCGCCGCGCTGACCTTCGCGGGGCCGCGCGCCCTGTGGCTGGCACGGCTGAACCCGGACTGGCGCTTCGCACTGCGCTCCACTCCGGGAGGCGGTGCGGCGCTCCCGGACCCCGCCGAGCCCGAGCGCGTACAGCAGCTGTGGCAGGAAGGCCTGTTCGCGGAACGGGTCGCGCTGCTCGCGGCGATACGGAGCCGACACCCCGCAACCGCGCGCGAGTTGCTGGCCTCCACCTGGGCGACGGAGCGGGCCGAGGACCGGCTGATGTTCCTCGACTCGCTGCGGTCGGGGCTGTGCGCGGCGGACGAACCGTTCCTGGAGCGGGCGCTCGCCGACCGGAGCCGCAACGTACGGGCGACGGCGGCGGAGTTGCTGTCCGCGCTGCCGGAGTCGGCGCTCGCCGGGCGGATGGCGGCCAGGGCGGGCTCCTGCGTGGCCGTCGACCGTACGCGGGGCACGCCCACGATCGTGGTCGAGGCGCCGCACGAGTGCGACGCGGGCATGGAGCGGGACGGCGTGGTGCCGAAGCCTCCTGCCGGACGTGGTGAACGGTCATGGTGGCTGGGCCAGTTGGTCGAGGCGACACCGCTCGCGACCTGGCCGCGGCGGCTCGGCGGACGTACGCCGGAGGACATCGTCGCCCTGCCCGTGGCGGACGACTGGCAGAGCGAGCTGCATGCCGCGTGGTGCCGGGCCGCGGTACGGCAGCGGGATCCTGGCTGGTCCCGAGCGCTCCTCGGGGCGCCCTCCGCCCCGGAAGCCGGTGGACCGGGGGCGGTGTCCCTGTCGGAGCGGTCGAAACTGCTCGCCACGCTGGGCTCCGCCGAGCGGGCCGAGTGGGTGGCGGGGTTCATCGGCACGCACGGGTTGTCCGAGGCGTTTCAGTTGCTCGGGGTGTGTGCGGTGCCCTGGGCGGGGCCGTTGGGGCGGGCGGTGGTCGACGCGCTCAATATCGCGCGGGACGCGGGGAGTTACCCCTGGAGCTTCAGTGGAGTCATGGGGCTGGCCGAGCGCTGCCTCGTCCCCTCCGAGGCCGTACGACTCGAAGGCCTCACGGGCATCCCCGAAGAACCGGAGAACGCCGCCCCAGGCGCCGGCACCTACTGGGCGGAGGCCTTCCAGCGCCTGGTAACCACCCTGCGCCTACGCGCAACCATGACCAAAGAACTCACCCCACCCCAGCCAACGTAAAAGCAGTTCCTCGCCCCCTCCGCCCCTACCCAACCCGTACCTGGGGGCTCCGCCCCCAGACCCCCGATCGCCCAAAGGGCTCGTCCTCAAACGCCGGACGGGCTGATGGTGCCTACCCGGGCTGAAGAGTGGAGCCCCCACGGGCGGGTGGGGGATTGGGAAGGCATCGCCTCGTCCTCAAACACCAAACAGGCTGGATGGTGCCTCCCCGGGCAGAAAACTGGAGCCCCCGGGTGGGCAGGGGATCGGGACGGCACCACCTCGCCCTCAAACACCGGACGGCCGAAGACCAGCCTGCCGGAGTGGGAATCGCACCCGCACCCACCCACCGGCGGAAGGGGGCGTGCCGGTACGTCCAAAGCCCGTCGCGTACGTTCGCGTCACCGGACGGTTTCCTGCTAGGCCAACGTCTGATCCGGCGGCGACGGGCGGACGTACCGGCACGCCCCCGACCCACCACCCGGACAGCAGGCGCCCCCGCCAGAACTACGCCCCGGCAGGCTGCCGAACATTCGCCCGCACCCACTCCACGATCGACGCGGTAGTCGCCCCCGGCGTAAAGATCTCCGCGACCCCCTTCTCCTTGAGCGGAGCGATGTCCGCCTCGGGAATGATGCCGCCGCCGAAGACCTTGATGTCCTCCGCGTCGCGCTCCTTGAGGAGCTCGATGACGGCCGCGAAGAGCGTGTTGTGGGCGCCGGACAGGATCGAGAGGCCGATCGCGTCGGCGTCCTCCTGGATCGCGGTGTCGACGATCTGCTCGGGAGTCTGATGGAGCCCGGTGTAGATGACCTCCATACCGGCATCGCGCAGCGCCCGCGCGATCACCTTGGCCCCGCGATCGTGGCCGTCGAGCCCCGGCTTGGCCACCACCACGCGGATCGGACCGGCTGCCACACCCATCACTGCCTCCATGAACCGACTACACCAACCTGAACCAACACACACCGACAGATATCGCACATTCCGCCACCGGCCGCACCAGACGCGGCACCAGACGCACACCCGCGGCACGGGCGCCCCGCACCACACCACCCGAGGAAGTGAACGAACGTTATCCCCAGCATCCCGCAACCGGCAGTTTCGCGGTGGATACCGAGGGGGAAATCACACGGTGGGACAAGTTCGCCGCGCACCGCTCCGGGTTCCTGCGGCACACGCACCGCAAGGACCCGCGGCGCATGGACCACAGCCGGAGCATGCGCAAGGAGAGCCGCTATCAGGTGGCCGCACCACGGCGTCGTCAGCGGGACACCGCGGTGGTGGGGCACATCGGCGATGGCACGACAGCGGGGAGCACCACCCGTACGAGGAAGACGAGGACCGACGCCCCCGCCGCACACCGGCGGGGTCATCCGCCGCAGGGACAGCGACGGCCGGAACCCGCGTCACCACCAAGGAACGGGCCCCCGTCGCGTCACCGGCGCCCCACGCGCCACAGACGCACCGTCGCGACCACCACCGACACCGCCCGAGCGACCGCCGAGCGACCGCCGAGCCGACGTCAAACCGGCATCGACGAGACCTCGACCAGACCTCGACCGAGCCGCCACCGGCATACGCGACTCTCCACGAGTGCACACGGGGGACAGAGGCGTCCTCCGTGTGCCGACAGGAGGTCGGCCATGAAGGTCACCAGGGCGGTGTCGCCCCTTCTTCCTCTCTGCCAGCGCCTGCTTCCGAGCAGACTGGCAGGACTCTCGATGGTCCTCCTGAAGGCGACGGCCCTGGAGATCGCGATCCTCGCGGGGCACCTCCTCCTCTACCCGTCGGGCATGACCCAGGAGCGCCGGACCACCCCCGCGCTCCCCTCACCGGACGCCGCCCGGCTGCCCACGGAGGCCAAGCCCCCGGTCGTCCTGCTGCACGGCTTCATAGACAACCGCTCGGTCTTCGTCCTGTTGCGCCGCAACCTCGCCCAGCACGGCAGGCAGCACATCGAGTCGCTCAACTACTCGCCGCTGACGTGCGACATCCGCACCGCCGCGGAGCTGCTCGGCCGACACATAGAGGAGATCTGCGAGCGCACGGGCCAGGACCGCGTGGACATCGTCGGGCACAGCCTCGGCGGACTGATCGCGCGTTACTACGTGCAGCGCCTCGGCGGTGACGTGCACGTGCGCACCCTGGTCACGCTGGGCACACCGCACTCGGGCACCCGCGTGGCCCCGTTGATGAACGCGCACCCGATCGTCCGTCAGATGCGCCCGGACTCCGAGGTGATCGAGGAACTGCGCAAGCCCGCGCCGGACTGCCGTACGCGCTTCGTGAGCTTCTGGAGCGATCTCGACCAGTTGATGGACCCGCTGGAGACGGCCTGCGTCGACCACCCGGACCTGCTCGCGCAGAACGTGCGGGTGAGCGGCGTCGGGCATCTCGCCCTGCCCGTGCATCCCGCCGTAGCGGCCGGCATACGGCAGGCGCTCGACACCGAGGAAGCGGGAACCCGCGCCGCCACCCACACCGGCGGCGGCCTGACAGTGGCGTGACAGTCACCCCGCACCCCCGCGCCCCCGTACCCCCGCCCCCCGTACCCCCGCCTCCGCACAGCGGGCCGAGAGCCACCGGACAGCCGCCCACATTCGAACGTTCATCGAACGCCAGGCCAAAGCCGTGCCCACAGTCCCCCGAAACACGGCCGAATGCCCGTTTCCTACGAGAGGGAAACCTGCCGAAGATTGTCGCGCCCGCGTACTGCCGGGTACAGTCACCGCACTGCTCTGCCAGCCCCTGTTGTCGAGGCGAAAGAGAAGTTGGTGAACGACCGTCCCCCGTCGGGGATTGCTACTCCCCCGGCCCCGGCTTCCAATGCCGCCTCGACGCCTTACGCGTCGTACGGCGGGCAGGAAGCCCAGTACGGCGACTTCACCACGCACGACGGTTACCCCGCCACCGGTTTCGAGACGGGCGCCAACGCCGCGTACGCGACCGGGCACTTCGAGACGCAGGCCTTCGAAACGGCGAGCTTCGCGACAGACCCTCTCTTCGGCGACATGCCGGGCGACGGCACGGGTTCGTACGACGCCACCGGCTCGTACGGCACCACTGGTTCATACGACACCACCGGCTCCTACGACGCGTCCGGTTCGTACGACGCCACGCAGTGGAGCACCGGCGGTCACCAGACGCTGAACTACGACCCGTACGCGGCGCAGCACCAGGCCGCCTACGACACCGGCAGCTACGAAACGACGACGTGGGCGGCCGGTTACCAGCAGCTCACCGACATCCCCGCGCAGCACCCGAGCCCTGACTCCTCGGGCCAGTGGGACGCGACCGCCTGGCGCCAGCCCGAGCAGCCGGTCGACCACGCCCAGCAGTGGAGCGCGCACACCCAGGAGACCGGCGCGTACGACGCCACGCAGTGGAACACCGCCGGTGACCACGACGCGTACGAGCGAGAAGCGGCGTACGAGCGAGAACACGAGCACCCGCAGCCCGAGTCCTACGAGCATCAGCCCGCGCCGGAGCCCCTCGACCAGCAGGCGACCACCACATTCGAGCAGGTCCCGCACGAGCAAGTCGCCGCCGCGGAGGACGAGTTCGAGCACCCGGCCGACGAGCACGACACCGGCGACGAGCACGAGGCGCCGCTGCTGCTCGACGACATGGAGGAAGTCGCCCCGGCCCCCCGCCCCGCCTCGCGGTCCGCGTCTCGGCCCGCTTCCCGCTCCCGTCGCCGCACCCCCGCGAAGCGTTCCGCGCTGCTGACCGTCGCCGTTCCCTCGGCGTGCGTGATGGGGGTCGCGGGGATCGCCGCCGCCTCGGTGGTCGACGTCGGCGGGGACGAGACCAAGGACACGACGCTCAGCGCATCCGACGGGACCGCGGTGAAGCCGTCCGCCGCGAACAACAAGCTGGACACCCAGCTGCAGAGTCTCTCCGCGGGCGCCGACGACTTCGCGGACCGGGCGAGCCGGACGCAGGAACGTATCGACCTCGAGGCCCAGCAGGAGGCCGAGCGGAAGAAGGCGGCCGAGGCGGCGGCGACCAAGGAGCGACTGCGCCCGAAGTTCGCGCTGCCGGTCGCGCAGAAGGGGCTGAGCGCCTACTTCGGCCAGGCGGGCGTCAACTGGATGTCCATCCACACGGGCATCGACTTCCCGGTGTCGTACGGCACGACGGTGATGGCCGCGACCGACGGGACCGTCCGGACGCAGTGGAACAGCGCGTACGGCAACATGATGATCGTGACCGCGAAGGACGGCACGGAGACGTGGTACTGCCACCTCTCCAGCTACCAGGTCGCGTCGGGCACGACCGTGAAGGCCGGTGACCCGATCGCGAACTCCGGGAACTCCGGCAACTCCACCGGCCCGCACCTGCACTTCGAGGTCCGCCCGGCGGGCGGCTCGGCCATCGACCCCCTGGCCTGGCTGAACAGCCACGGCCTGGACCCGACGTAACCACCGGATCCCGCCTGGACCCGACGTATCACCTGACCGCCGGGCCCTACCCCTAGCCGTCTACAGCTTCTCCACCGGCGCATACCGCAGCAGCAACCGCTTCGGCTTCGGCTCCCCGAAATCGACCGTCGCCTCGGCGTTCGCACCCGTCCCGTTCACGCCGACGACGGTGCCCAGGCCGAACTGGTCGTGCGTGACCCGGTCCCCGACCGCAAGCGACACCACCGGCTTCTCGGAGATACCGCGACGCGTCGCGAACCCGGAGGCACCCGAGGCTGCGGACCGCGACCGCGAGGACGACAGCGACGACGACAGTGAAGCCGCCACTCCCGACACGGGGCTCGACGAGGCGGGACCCATCGCACCGGTGCGCTTCCACTCCAGATGCGCGTCCGGGATCTCCTCCAGGAAGCGGGACGGCGGGTTGTACGAGGGCTGGCCCCAGGCGCTGCGCATCGACGACCGCGTCAGATACAGCCGCTCCCGCGCGCGCGTGATGCCGACGTACGCAAGGCGTCGCTCCTCCTCCAGCTCCTTGACCTGACCCAGCGCGCGCATGTGCGGGAAGACGCCGTCCTCCATGCCGGTCAGGAACACCACAGGAAACTCAAGGCCCTTGGCGGTGTGCAGGGTCATGAGGGTGATGACGCCGTTGCCGTCCTCCTCGTCGGGGATCTGGTCGGAGTCGGCGACGAGCGCGACCCGCTCCAGGAAGGCGGAGAGCCCGCCCGGGGTCTCTCCCTCACCGGTCTCCTGCTCGAACTCCAGGGCCACGGCGGCGAGTTCCTGAAGGTTCTCGATGCGGGTCTCGTCCTGCGGATCCGTCGAAGCCTGCAACTCCGCGAGGTAGCCGGTGCGTTCGAGTACCGCCTCCAGGACGGTGGCCGGACCCGCGCCCGATTCCACGATCGTCCGCAGGTCCTCCATCAGCGTGTTGAACCGCTTGACCGCGTTCGTGGATCGGGCAGCCATGCCGTAGGCCTCGTCCACCCGCCGCAGTGCCCCCGCGAAGCTGATCTTCTCGCGCAGCGAGAGGGCGTCGATCATCGCCTCGGCGCGGTCGCCGATGCCGCGTTTGGGGACGTTGAGGATCCGGCGCAGCGGAACGGAGTCCTCCGGGTTGGACAGCACCCGCAGGTACGCCAGGACGTCCCGGACCTCCTTGCGTTCGTAGAAGCGGACGCCGCCGACGACCTTGTAGGGCAGGCCGACGCGGATGAAGACTTCTTCGAAGACACGGGACTGGGCGTTCGTACGGTAGAAGACCGCGACGTCGCCCGCCTTGGCGTCGCCCGCGTCGGTGAGACGGTCTATTTCGTCGGCGACGAACTGTGCCTCGTCGTGTTCGGTGTCGGCGACGTAGCCGGTGATGTTCGAACCCGCGCCCGCGTTCGTCCACAGGTTCTTGGGGCGCCGTGATTCGTTGCGCTCGATGACCGCGTTGGCCGCGCTGAGGATCGTCTGGGTGGAGCGGTAGTTCTGCTCCAGGAGGATCGTCGTCGCGTTCGGGTAGTCCTCCTCGAACTGGAGGATGTTGCGGATGGTCGCGCCGCGGAAGGCGTAGATGGACTGGTCGGCGTCGCCCACGACACACAGCTCGGCGGGCCCGAGGTCCTGCTCGCTGGGCGGGACGTCCACGGGGTGCTGGGAGGTGCCGACGAGTTCCCGCACCAACGCGTACTGCGCGTGGTTGGTGTCCTGGTACTCGTCGACGAGCACGTGCCGGAAGCGGCGGTGGTAGTGCTCGGCGACGTCCGGGAAGGCGCGCAGCAGATTGACCGTCGTCATGATCAGGTCGTCGAAGTCGAGGGCGTTGGCCTCGCGCAGCCGCGACTGGTACATCGCGTAGGCCTGAGCGAGGGTCTTCTCGAAGCCGTCGGCGGCCTGGGCGGCGAAGTCCTCCTCGTCGATCAGCTCGTTCTTCAGGTTCGAGATCTTGGCGCTGAACGACTTGGGCGGGAAGCGCTTCGGGTCGAGGTCCAGATCACGGCAGACGAGCGCCATCAGCCGCTTGGAGTCGGCGGCGTCGTAGATCGAGAACGAGGACGTGAAGCCGAGCCTCTTGCTCTCGCGGCGCAGGATCCGTACGCACGCGCTGTGGAAGGTCATCACCCACATCGCGTTGGCGCGCGGGCCGACGAGGTGCTCGACGCGCTCCTTCATCTCGCCCGCGGCCTTGTTGGTGAAGGTGATCGCGAGGATCTGGCCGGGGTGGACATTGCGCTCGCCCAGCAGGAATGCGATCCGGTGGGTGAGCACGCGGGTCTTGCCGGAGCCCGCGCCGGCCACGATGAGCAGGGGGGAGCCGGAGTGTGCCACGGCCGCCCGCTGGTTCTCGTTCAGCCCGTCCAGGAGCGCGGCCGCGTCCACGGCGGGACGCGGGGCGCCGTCGCGGTAGTACGCGTCCCGGCTTGGCGGCACGTCGAAGCGGCCGCCGAACAAGTCGTCCGGAAGCGGCTCGGCCGCCCCGTCCTCGGGCGGCGGCGGGGGCTCTTCCTCGTGAGCCCCGGAGGGCTTGAGGTCCGCCAGGAAGCTGTCATCAAAGAGGCTGCTCATCGCTCTCCGAGTCTAGGCGGCCCCACTGACACCCCGCCGCCACCCCGAAAACTCCGTCGCGGGAAACGGCCGGGAAACCGCACTCCGAAGCCGAGAATCCTTCCAGAGTCGGCCGCCCGACGTCTTCCTACCCTCCAGAACGGTTCCGTCACGGTCGGCGACCGATCGGGATCAGGACCGAGGGCCGGCGTGGTCCGGACCTACTCGTGTTGTCCTGCGCCGCCCGGTTTCAGGACCCTGAAACCGTCTTGAATGCGCGTTGAATGCGCCCTGCCGCAACCTCCTCGGCATGACGACAACGACATCGCCTTCTCCCGCCATCGCGGCCAAGGGGCTGCGCAAGGCCTACGGGGACAAGACGGTCCTCGACGGCATCGACCTGACGGTGCCGGCCGGTTCCGTGTTCGCGCTGCTCGGGCCGAACGGCGCCGGCAAGACCACCGCCGTGAAGATCCTGTCCACCCTCATCACCGCCGACGCCGGCGACCTGCACGTCGGCGGACACGACCTGGCCACCGATCCGCATTCCGTGCGCGCCGCGATCGGTGTCACCGGCCAGTTCTCCGCCGTCGACGGCCTGATCACCGGCGAGGAGAACATGCTCCTCATGGCGGACCTCCACCACCTGTCCAAGAGCGAGGGCCGCCGCACCGCCGCCGAACTCCTGGAACGCTTCGACCTCACCGAGGCCGCCAAGAAGCCCGCCTCCACCTACTCCGGCGGCATGAAGCGCCGCCTCGACCTCGCCATGACCCTCGTCGGCAACCCGCGGATCATCTTCCTCGACGAGCCGACCACCGGCCTCGACCCCCGCAGCCGCCACAACATGTGGGGCATCATCCGCGAGCTGGTCTCCGACGGCGTCACCGTCTTCCTCACCACCCAGTACCTGGACGAGGCCGACGAACTCGCCGACCGCATCGCGGTATTGAACAACGGCAAGATCGCCGCGGAGGGCACCGCCGAAGAGCTGAAGCGGCTCATCCCAGGCGGACACGTCCGGCTCCGTTTCACCGACCCGACCGCCTACCAGTCCGCTGCCTCCGCCCTGCGCGAGGCCACCCGCGACGACGAGTCGCTCTCCTTGAGCATCCCCAGCGACGGCACCCAGCGCGAACTGCGCGCCATCCTCGACTGGCTCGACTCCGCCGGGGTCGAGGCCGACGAGCTGACCGTGCACACCCCCGACCTCGACGACGTCTTCTTCGCCCTGACCGGCACGACCACCGTCCCCAACCAGCCCAAGGAGACCGTCCGATGAGCGCCGCCCTTGCTCCCGCCCGCCCGAGCCGGATCTCCCTCGCCGTCCGCGACTCGAACACGATGCTGCGCCGCAACCTCCTGCACGTCCGGCGCTACCCATCCATGACGCTGAACCTGCTGCTCACGCCGATCATGCTGCTGCTGCTCTTCGTCTACGTCTTCGGCGGCGTGATGAGCGCGGGCATCGGTGGCGGTGGCGCCGACCGCTCCGACTACATCGCCTATCTCGTCCCGGGTCTTCTGGTGATGACCATCGGCAGCACCGTCATCGGAGCCGCGGTCTCCGTCTCCATGGACATGACCGAGGGCCTCATGGCCCGCTTCCGTACGATGGCGATCCACCGCGCCTCCGTAATCATCGGGCACGTCGTCGGCAGCGTGCTGCAGGTGCTCGCCAGCCTGGTCCTCGTCGGCGCCGTCGCCGTGGCCATCGGCTTCCGGTCCACCGACGCCACGGCCGTGGAGTGGCTGGCGGCATTCGGACTGCTCGCGCTGTTCGCCCTGGCACTCACCTGGATCGCGGTCGGGATGGGCATGGCCAGCCCCAACCCCGAGGCCGCCAGCAACATGGCGACGCCCCTGATCCTCCTCCCGCTCATTTCGAGCGCCTTCACTCCGGCCGACACGATGCCGGGCTGGTTCCAGCCGATCGCCGAGTACCAGCCCTTCACCCCGACCATCGAGACCCTGCGCGGCCTGCTGCTCGGTACCGAGATCGGCAACAACGGGTGGATCGCGCTCGCCTGGTGCGTCGGCCTCACCGTGCTCGGCTACCGCTGGTCGACATCACAGTTCAACCGCGACCCGAAGTAACCGCCATGGCAGCGCGGGCCGCCTCCCGCAACTCGTCGCGCCCCAGGGCGGCGTACTCCGACACCGCGTCGGCGTACGCCGCCCTGTCGGCATCCTCGGCCGCCTGCCGCGCACGGGTCGCCGACATCGTCGGCTGGAAATCGCGCAGCACCCACAGCCGTTCGGCCAGCGCGATCATCCGTACGGCGGAGGGGTCGCCGGACACCAGCCCCGCCATGCCGAGGGCGTGCAACCCCGTCCCGAACACGGGGAGTTCCATGGGCGATCGGGCCGGGCCGGCGAGCAGGGTGCGCATCCGCTGCCGCAGCCGGTCGACCACCTCCGCGACGAGTTCGAGCCGGCCGGCGTGCGCGTGCGCCGTCACCGCCGCCGACCGGAGCTGCAGCGTCCACCTCTCGTAGAAGGGGTCGTCGTCGTAGTCCATCGAGGCCGCGGGTATCCACTCCACGGCGCCGCGCCACAGGCCGAGCCCGACCTCCGTCAGTCCGCGGGCGAGCGCGATCTCGGCGCGGGCGCCGAGGCCGGGGCTTTCGGAGGCGTCCTGTTCCGGGTTGTCGCACTCCGCCTGCCGCAGCCAGTACTCGGCCTCGTCGGGGTCGCCGCGCTGCAGACAGGCGAGGGCGAGGCCCCCGCGGACGCCGATGGAGTCGTGCTCGTCGCCGAGCCGCGGCAGCGCCTTCAGCGCCGCCTGGAGGTGCGTGTACGCGGCCGCGCCCTGCTCCGTCCGCAGGCACAGCTCGCCCAGCCGGGCACGGCCCATGACCTGCAGGAACGGGTTGTCGACGGGCTCCAGTGCGGCAACGCTCCGGCGAGCCGAGGCGAGCGCGCGCTCGATGTCGTGCTCGTGCTCCCAGACGTACGTGGCGACGCACTCGGCGATGCCGGCGAGCAGCGGCTGCTCGCTCTCGCAGAGATCCCGCAACACCTCGTAGTCGGGAGGCGACATCTCGGGGATCGCGCTGAGCACTGCCGCGATGGCCCGCACCAGGGTGTCCGGCGGGGCTGGGGGCAGCCGCCGGAGGGTGACGAGTTGGCGTACGGCGCGCGGGCCTTCGCCCATGAACAGGCTTCCCGTGGACAACACCGCGGCGGCGCGGGCGACTTCGACGTATTCGGGCTCGGGGTGGTAGTGCGACAGGGGCGGGCCTGTGTCCGCGGCGAGGGCGGCGAGGCGGGGGTAGCTGGAGCCGATGGACCAGGCGGCGGCCAGGACGGCGGTGAGGGCGGCGAGGGTGGGGCAGTCCGTACGGGCCAGGGCGTGTCGCAGGGCCAGCACGAGGTTGTCCTGCTCGGCTCTGATCTGCTCCCAGGCGGTCAGCGGTTCCGAGCCGAAGAACCAGTCGTGGTACGTGACCCCGAAGTCCCGCGCCCAGGCGAGGAACCGGTCGACGGCCTCCTCGTCCTCGCCCGCCTCCGCACACCGGGCCGCACTGAACTCCCGTACGGTCTCCAGCATTCTGAACCGCACGCCGGCCGCGGTGTCGGCGACGGTGAGCAGCGACTGATCGGCCAGCTGCTCCAGGAGAAGCAGCGCGTCCTCGCCGAGGACCTGCTCCGCCGCCTCGCCGGAGAAGCCGCCGGGGAAGACGGACAGGGTGCGCAGCGCCGCCCTGGCGTCCTCGTCGAGCAGGTTCCAGCTCCAGTCCACGACCGCGTGCAGTGTGCGGTGGCGCTCCGGCGCGTCCCGGGCCCCGCCGCGCAGCAGCGCGAACCGGTCGCCGAGGCGGCGGGCGATCTCCGGCACCGAGAGGACCCGTACCCGCGCGGCGGCCAGCTCCACGGCGAGCGGCAGCCCGTCGAGGTGGCGGCACAGCTCGGCCACCGCGTCCGGCGGCAGCTCCACGCCGGGCCGGGCGGCCCGGGCCCGCTGTGTGAACAGCTCGACGGAGGTGCCGAGCCCGAGCTCCGGCAGCGCGTACACCGCCTCCGAGGTGAGGCCCAGCGGGGCCCGGCTGGTGGCGAGCACCCGCAGGTCCTTGGAGGACGAGACCAGGGCCTGTACGAGGTCGGCGGCACCGGCGACGACCTGCTCGCAGTTGTCGAGGACGAGGAGCGCGGACCCGGAGCCGAGCACGCCGAGGATGCCGGACACCGGGTCGTGACCACTGAGTGCGCCGGGCCGTCCCTCGCCCGCGCCGAGCGCGGAGGCCACCTCCGCGGCCACGTCCGCGCCCGCGGTGACGCCGGCGAGCGGCACGAAATACACCACGCGCTGCTCGGCCCGGCGGCTGACGGCGTGCGCGAGCCGGGTCTTGCCGAGACCGCCGGGGCCGACGACGGTGACGGCGCGGGAGGCGCGGAGCAGCCGCTCCACCGCCGCGATGTCCTCGTCCCGGCCGAGCAGCGGGTTCGGCTCGTGCGGCACGCCGTGCCTGGCGACGGGCGCCTCGCCGCGCAGCAGCTCCTGTTGTACGGCCTTGAGTCCGGCGCCCGGATCCGTGCCGAGCTCGTCGCGCAGTTCACGGCGGTACGCCTCGTACCGCATCAGCGCGGCGGACGGGCCCGCCGTGGCCGCCTCGCCGCGCAGCCGCTCGGCGAGCACCTCCTCGTCGCGCGGATGCTCCGCGGCGGCCGCGGCCAGCTGTCCGGCCGCCTCCGCGTGCCGGCCGAGGCGGGCGAGTGCGAGCGCCTGCGCGCGTACGAGCGTGCCGCGGACGGGGGCGCGCTCGGTGCGCAGCGCGGCTACAGGGTCGTCGGTGTCGCCGGCCTCGTCAGGGGTGCCCTCCCACAGCGCGAGCCCGGCCTCGGCCGCGGCCAGCGATCCCGCGTGGTCCCCGGCCCTGGCCCGGTCCGCGCTCGCGGCGGCGTACAGCAGTAGGGCGGAGCTGTCGACCTGCTCCTCGGCGAGTGTGAGCCGGTATCCGGTCGGCGTGCTGATGAGGACGTCGGCGCCCAGCTGCGCCCGCGCCCTGGACACCAGGACCTGTACCGCCTTTCCCGGCCGCTCCGGCAACTCCTCCGGCCACAGCCCTGCCACCAGCCGCTCGGTGCTGCAACCCGTGCGCAGGTCGCCCGCGAGCAGCGCGAGGAGACCTCGGAGCCGGGGCGCGGTGACCTCCTGCCCGCGATAGGCGACACGCGGCAGCAGGGTCAGGTCGGTGGTCATCCGTGCAGATTAGCCAGGCCCGGCCGCCGGGGGCTCCGGCGCGGGCCGAACTCCCCACGCGGGCCGAACTTCCGCATCGCGGGCGGCTGCTGCGGTCGCTCCGACCGCTTCGGACAACTCACCGCAGACCATTCCAAATCGACCCCGGGTGACGAAGCTCATGACTAAGGTCACGAAAATGTATCGGGCATATCGAACATCAACCTTCACAAGGGCCACACGAGTTGGCTAGCGTGCTGACCAGGCCGCCCGACCCCCACCGGCGAACGTCGCCGGGCCGCGGTAGCCTCCGCCGAGTCCGGCGCGCCTTCATGGCAGCTGGAGCCGGGGACCCAACCGACCTTGGGGTGAATCGGTCCAACTGCCTTGTCGGGCAGGGACCGTAGGGCAACCCTTCCGAACCACCCGCCCGAACCCGACAGCTAACTCGGTAGGCGGATGATGGAAGGAGTCGCCTCCCTTGGCGTCGCATCGCAAATGGCTCTCGGGTACGCGCGTGGCGGGCATACGGCCCCCCGCGCTCGCAACCGCGGCCCTCACCTCGGTGGCTCTGCTCTCCCAGACGGCGACCGCCGCGCCCTCGGAGGAGCCCAAGCCGAGCCTCGAAGAGGTCGAGAAGAAGGTTGACGACCTCTATCGGCAGGCGGAGTCGGCCACCGACAAGTACAACGCGGCCAAGGAGAAGACCTCCAAGCAGCGCAAGCAGGTCGACACCCTTCTCGACGACGTCGCCAAGCGCACGGAGAAGCTCAACACCGCGCGTGAGGAGCTGGGTTCGTTCGCCGCGGCGCAGTACCGCACCGGGGCCGCCGCCCCCGACACCGCGAGTCTCCTGCTGGCCGACAACCCGCAGGACTACTTCGACCAGACCCAGCTGATGGACCGGCTGACCACCCGCCAGAAGGCGGCCGTCGACGACTACGTCACGGAGCAGGCCGCCGCCACCGAGAAGCGCACGGAGGCCTCCCAGAGCCTGGAGACGCTGACCACCTCGCAGACCGCCCTCAAGACGTCCAAGGCCGACGTCCAGCAGAAGCTCGCCTCGGCGCGCGAACTGCTCTCGCAGCTGACCGCCGAGGAGAAGGCGCGGCTCGCGGCGATCGAGGAGGAGCAGCGCAAGGAGGCCGAGCGCAAGGCGGCGGAACTGGCGCAGCAGCAGGCCGCTGCCGAGGCCGCGGCGAAGGCGGCCGCCCAGGAGACGTCGTCGAGCGCCACGACCGGCACGACCACCACCACCGACTCCTCGTACGCCACGAAGGCGGCCAAGGCCATCGCCTTCGCCCGTGCCCAGGTCGGCAAGCCGTACGTCTGGGGCGCCACCGGCCCCGGCTCGTACGACTGCTCGGGCCTCACCCAGGCCGCCTGGAAGGCCGCCGGCGTCACACTCCCGCGCGTCACCTACGACCAGGTGAACGCCGGCACGACCGTCGCCCTCTCCGACGCCCAGCCCGGCGACCTCGTCTTCTTCTACGACGACGTCAGCCACGTCGGCCTCTACATCGGCAACGGCATGATGATCCACGCCCCGAAGCCGGGCGCGTACGTCCGCGAGGAATCGATCTACTACGACGGCGAGTCGGCGATCCACAGCGTGGTACGCCCGGCGTAACGCAACGCACCACCCGGACACCCTTTTCGCGGGGCACGCACGCGTGGGGCACGTTTTCGTGCACTACGGGGCGTGCCTCGCGGCCGTTTCGGGCGAGGCACGCCAGGCGGCTGTCACGCCCTGCGCGTTCGCGCTCCGCGCGAGGCGCGAGGCGCGAGATCCTGATACGCACGCGCCGGGGTGTGTGGGTCCTGATAGGCACGCGCGGAGCGTGGTCCTGCAATACGCAGGCGCCGGGCACTTCACCCCGCGCGTGGGCGCACTCCACGGCTTTCACGCCCCACCCACCCCAAACAAGCGCGTGCGCCATCCCCCACGCACGCGTGCCCCACGTTTTCATCCCCCGCGCGCGTGCCCCGCGGGCCACCCGTCCGGAGATCCCTAGCATCGGGCCCATGCCAGCCATGCCAGCCATCCCCCAGCTCCGCGCGTGGTGGGCCGAGCGGCCGCCCGCCGCCGGTGCCGCCGTCATGGCGACCGGCATCATCTCGGTCGGGTGGCATCTGACCGGCTACGAGACGCTGTCCCGTATCGCGCTGGCGCTGGCGGCCGTCGCCTGGCTCGCGCTCGCCGCGGACTTCGTCGTACGGCTGGTGCGGGAGCGGACGCGCTGGGCGGCGGAGGCGGGCACGCCCGCCGGGCTCACCGCTGTCGCGGCGACGACCGTCCTCGGTACGCGGCTGTCCGCGCTGGGGTGGCAGGAGGTCGCCGAGGCGCTGCTTGCGCTGTCGGCCGTGCTGTGTCCGGTGCTGCTCTTCGTCGTCGTACGGCACTGGAAGCGTCGTATGCCGGGAGGGGTGTTCCTCGTGTGCGTGGCGACACAGGGCCTGGCCGTGCTGGGGGCCACGCTCGCCGCGGCGCTGGGCGCGGACTGGCTCGCGCACACCGCGCTGGTGCTGTTCTGGCTCGGGATCGTGCTGTACGCGGTGGCGTTCGCGCACTTCGACATCAGGGAGGTGGCCACGGGCGCCGGGGACCAGTGGGTCGCGGGCGGCGCGCTCGCGATCTCGGCGCTGGCCGGTGCCGAACTCGTCGCGGCACACCACGTGAACGCCTACCTGTGGAACGACGACGACAACGGCGTCCTGCGCGCCGTCACCGTCGCCCTGCTCGTCCTCGATCTCGCCTGGTACTGCGTCCTGGTCGCCGCGGAACTGGTCCGGCCGCGCCTGCGCTACGACGCGCGGCGCTGGGCGACCGTGTTCCCGATGGGGATGACGGCGGCGGCGACCCTGTCGGTCTCCACCGCCCTCGATGTCGACTGGCTCAAGGGGCTGGGTGAGGTACTGCTGTGGATCTCGGTGGCGGTGTGGCTGGTGGTGGCAGCCGGAGCCGTCAGGTCCACAGCACCGCGATGAAGATGTCCGTCGTGGTCAGCAGCCCGACGAGCCCGAAGAGGCCCTTGTCCACCTTCTCGTCGTCGCGCTTCACGTAGACGAGCCCCAGGATCACTATCAGCAGCGCCAGCTTCACACCGATCTTGATGTTGTTGACCGTCTGGTCGTCCGCCTGGTTGAGGCCGACCAGCACGACGCCCGTGACCAGCATGGTCAGCGCGCCGTGCAGCATCGCGGGGACGAACCGGGCCGTGCCCTGGCCCATCGCCTTCATCTGGGTGAGGAAGCCACCGAGAAGCGAGGCGATGCCGATGATGTGCAGGCCGACGAAGAAATGGATGAGTAGGTCCATGAGGCGGGAGCCTATTCCTGCGCCCTGGCCCCACTTGTCACCGGCCCATCCCATGTAACCCCTAGCACCGGCGCACCCCTGGTTGTCCGGGATTGCCCCCATCGGTCATCACACCGTGTGAAGTCGGCGACTCCAGGCGGGAATCGCGATCACATGCGGTCGTTCGGCGATCCAGTGACGCCAGTTCCGTACATGGCGTTACCAACCCCTCACGCTCAGGTTTAGCGTCCTCCACCAGGTGCCCGGCTCCCCACCGCCGCCCGGGCCAGGGGCGGCATCCGGACACCACCGCCGAGAAGGTCCGGCGGCGGCCCGCTCCCCCTGTGTGGGCCGCCGCCGGACGCGTAACCGCTGACCGCCGGGTTCCCGCTCCGGCGGCCGTACCGAAGGATGTGGCGCCCTCGTGGCAACGCACCGCAAGCCCAGGCAGCGCTCGCTCGGTGGAGGCAAGGTCCGCACAGCCGCCACGATCGCCCTCGCAGGCGCGGCGACGGCCACCGCCTTCGACGGGACGGGTCACGCCGAGCCCCAGCTGTCGACGGCGCAGGTGAAGGCCAAGGTCGACAAGTTGTACGAGGAGGCGGAGGTCGCCACCGAGAAGTACAACGGCGCCAAGGAGAAGGCCGGCAAGGCCGCGGAGCGGCTGGGCACGTTGCAGGACGAGGCGGCACGCAAGGAGGAGCGCCTCAACTCGGCGCGCGACGCGCTGGGTTCGATAGCCGCCTCGCAGTACCGCAGCGGCGGCCTCGACCCGGCGCTGCAGCTCGCGCTCTCCGACGATCCGGACCAGTACCTGGAAGGTGCCGCGTTCGCCGAGCGCGCGGGCAGCAGGCAGGCGGCATCCGTGGAGCGCGTACGCCAGCAACTGCGGGAGATCGAGCAGCTGCGCGGGGCCGCACATGTCGAACTGGCCTCGCTCAAGTCGCGGCAGGCGGAGCTGAAGCGGCACAAGAAGACGATCAACGGAAAGCTGGACGCGGCACGGCAGCTGTTGGGCCGCCTCAGCGAGGAAGAGCGCGCACAGGCCGTCGGCGCCGGTGACTCCGGTGACCGCGCCTCGCGGTCCTCGGCACGGGACCTGGCCCAGGCGCCGTCGTCGGGCTCGGTCGCGGCCCCCAACTCCCGCGCGGCCGCGGCCGTTTCGTACGCCTACGCCAAGCTCGGCAGCCCCTACGTCTGGGGCGCCACCGGGCCCGACGCCTTCGACTGCTCCGGCCTGACCCAGGCCGCCTACCGCGCCGCGGGCATCGAGCTGCCCCGTACGACCTACGCCCAGATCAACGCCGGCCGCCGTGTCTCACAATCCGAACTCCTCCCGGGCGACCTGGTGTTCTTCTACTCGGGCATCAGCCATGTGGGCATCTACGTGGGCAACGGCCAGATGATCCACGCACCCAACCCGAGCGCGCCGGTGCGACTGGCCCCGATCGACGAGATGCCGTTCGCGGGGGCTACACGGGTGGCGTGAGAGCCGACACCCGCCGGACGTCACGGGCAGCCCGACGCACACGGGCCGCCGCCGCTCACACCAGACGACGCGCGGTGGCCCACCGAGTCAGCTCGTGCCGGTTGGAGAGCTGCAACTTCCTCAGTACGGCGGAGACATGGGACTCGACCGTCTTGACGGAGATGAACAGCTGCTTGGCGATCTCCTTGTACGCATAACCACGGGCGATGAGGCGGAGGACCTCGCGCTCGCGCTGGGTGAGCCGGTCGAGGTCCTCGTCGACGGGCGGGGCGTCGGTCGAGGCGAACGCGTCGAGGACGAACCCTGCCAGGCGGGGTGAGAAGACCGCGTCGCCGTCCTGGACGCGGAAGATGGAGTCCACGAGGTCCGCACCGGTGATCGTCTTGGTGACATAGCCCCGGGCGCCACCGCGGATCACCCCGATGACGTCCTCCGCGGCGTCCGACACGGACAGCGCGAGGAAGCGGACCGGCTGCTCGGCGTCGCCCATCAACGGGGCGCAACGGCGCAGCACTTCGACACCGCCGCCGCCCGGCAGGTGGACGTCGAGCAGAACGACCTCGGGCCGTGTGGCCGTGATGACCGTGACCGCCTGGTCGACGTCCGCGGCCTCACCGACCACCTCGACGCCGGTCCGCTCGGTCTCGCCGATCTCGGCCTGAACGCCCGTACGGAACATGCGGTGGTCGTCGACGAGCACGACCCGCGCCCGCCGCCCATCCCCGGCAGCGGCCGGCCCGGCCGCGTTCGCAGTCTCTCCGGATGCGGCGGCGGCCGAAGGGGTCTCCTCCGCTCCGGCAGAACTGCCGGACTCCACAGGCCCATTCGTGTCAGTCATGACGTCTTCTCCGCCCTCTCCATCTCCAGCTCGACCTCCGTGCCGCCGTCCGGCACCGCGCGCAGCCGCGCCGTGCCGCCGTTGCGCTCCATGCGGCCGATGATCGATTCTCTGACGCCCATGCGGTCGGCGGGTATCGAGTCGAGGTCGAAGCCGGGGCCGCGGTCACGCACGGACACGAAGACCGTCCTGCCCTCGACTTCGGCGAAGACCTGTACCGCGCCGCCCTCGCCACCGTACTTGGCCGCGTTCACCATCGCTTCCCGCGCGGCCTGCATCTGTGCGGTGAGGCCGTCGTCGAGCGGGCAGTCGCCGACGACCACGACCTCGATGGGGACGCCGTGCTTGTCCTCGACCTCCGCGGCATTGCGCCGGACCGCCTCGGCGAGGGTGTCGGGCTCCTCCGCCTCGTCCTTGCCTGTGCCCTCGGGTTTGTAGAGCCAGGTGCGCAGGTCGCGCTCCTGGGCGCGGGCCAGTCGCCGCACCTCGTTGCCGTTGTCCGCGTTGCGCTGGATCAGGGTCAGGGTGTGCAGCACCGAGTCGTGGACATGGGCGGCGACTTCCGCCCGCTCCTGGGCGCGGATACGCATCAGGCGCTCCTCGGAGAGGTCCTGTGTCATGCGCACGAGATAGGGGCCGGCGAGCAGCGCTATGCCGACCAGGACGGCGAGTGCCGCCTGCAGGACGGAGCCGAGGTGGGCGGCCGAGCCCTGGAGTACGAATATTCCGGAGACGCCTGCGGTGACCAGCAGGACACCCGCCGCGGAGCGCAGCAGCGTGAGCGTACGACGGCGGCGGCCGACCTCCACCCAGCGGGCCCGCCGCGCGTTGTCCGCCTGACGCCAGACGAGGGCGACGCCCGCGCCGACGAGCACCGTCGGCCACAGATACGCCTTCGCTCCGCCGCCGAGGTTCACATTGCCGACGAAGACCATGGCCACGACGACCATGAGGAGCAGGGCGACGATCTGCCCCTTGTCCGGCTTGCGGGCCACCAGCCTGCGGCGGCCGTCGGGAGCGGTCTCCGTGGAGATGCCCGGCGTACGCCCCGAACCGACCGGGCCGACTCCTCCGACCCCGCCGACGCCGAGCGGCACGAAGAACCAGAACGCGGCATACAGCAGGGCCCCCAGCCCGTCCGCCATGAACAAGCCGACGAACACGAGCCGCACCCAGATCACGGGCAGCCCGAGATGCCCGGCGAGCCCTCGCGCCACACCCCCGAGCCAGCGTCCGTCGCTGCTGCGGTAGAGCTTGCGCGGGGGCCGCGGGGCGTCCAGTGGCATGGCTGCGGCTTCCGGCATGCCATCGATGTTCACACGCCCGGCGGGCCCGGGCATCAGGGTCGACCCCCGAGACTCCCCTGATCTTCGAGAATCCGCGACCTGACCTTCGAAAGCCCGATGTCCGATCCCCAGGAATCCGGCAATTGATCTTCGACCAACAGGCCGCCGATCCTCGGGGAGCCGGTGACCGAACAGTCCCCACAGTCCCCCGGCCACCCATCAGGGCCGAAATCAGGGTTCGGCCAGGGTCATCCCGACTGCCGTTGCGCCTCCTCGCCCGTCACGATGGACGCATGACAGATCACCAGCACGCGGCGGCGGAGCCGGACCCCGGCCCCGGCCCGGGCGCCCCACCACCGGGCACCGGGCCGCGCGACGCCGTGCCGCCCGCCCCAGGTGAGGAGCCGCGCGCGCCCGAGGTCCCCCGCAAGTTCCGTCGCGACCGGCGGCACAAGATGCTGGGCGGGGTGTGCGCCGGTCTGGGGCGGCAGTGCGACATGGACCCGGTGATCTTCCGGATCGTGCTCGCGGTGCTCTCCGCGACGGGCGGCCTCGGCCTGATCTTCTACGGCTTCGTCTGGCTGTTCATCCCGTTCGACGACGACGAGGAGAACGAGGTACGGAAGCTCCTGACCGGCCGCGTGGACGGCCAGGCGCTGGCGGCCGTGCTCTTCGCCCTGGTCGGCTGCGGAGTGTTCCTCTCGATGATCAACAACGGCGGGGTGCTGACCTTCGCCGGGGTCCTCGCCCTGCTCCTGGCGGGCGCCGGGTTCTGGTCGCAGCAGCGCGGCGCCCCCGACCCCGACCCGCTCGCCGCCCAGGCCGTGGCCGACGCCCCGCCGGAGGCGAAGGCACCGCCCGTCCCCGCCTCCTACCCGTCCTGGTGGCGCGACCCGATCATCAAGGACGGCTCCCACGTCGGCGGTACCGGCTATCTATGGGGACCCAGAGACACACGGAACCGGGATGTGGCGGCCGCACTCAATATCGCCCGAGGCACAAGCCGCCCCGACATACGCACGGCATGGCACCCGAAGCCACCCGGCCCGCGCTGGATCGGCGGCTGGGTGCTGGTGCTCGCGCTCGTCGCGGGCATCCTCGGCACCAGCCTGACGTGGGAGGAGCACACGCTCTCGACCAGCCTGCAGACGGGCCTGGCCGGCGCGCTGATCGTGTTCGGCCTGGGCATCGCGATCAGCGCGTTCAAGGGGCGTACGGGCGCGGGCTCGATCTTCCTCGCGATACTCACCGCGGGCCTGCTCGCCGGCTCCGCCGCGCTGCCCAAGAACATCAGCACGCACTGGGTACGGACGGAATGGGTACCGGCCAACGCTGCCGAGGTGAAGGATTCGTACGACCTCGGCACAGGCGTGGGCACCCTGGACCTGACCAACCTCGACCTCGCCAAGGGCCAGATCCTCGCGACGAACGCGGAGGTGGGTGTGGGCCAGCTCAAGGTGATCATCCCAAAGGATCTGACCGTGAACCTGAGCGTCGATGTCGGCGTCGGAGACATCCAGTTGCCGGGCGACGACGAGAAGGACGTGGACGTGGCACCGGGCAAGAACAAGAACGTGACGCTGTCGCCCACGACCGCCGACAAGAACGGCGGCACGCTCGACCTCGATCTCCAGGTCGGCGTGGGCCAGGCGGAGGTGACCCGTGCCACGTCATGAGCTCCAGCCGGGCAAACTGGTCGCGGGTTTCTTCCTCACCCTCGCGGGCGTTATCTACGCCGGCGACGCGGGCGGCCTCTGGGAAACGCCCTGGTTCGCGATCATCCCCCTGGTCACGGTGGGACTCTTCCTGGCAGCCACCGTGGCCCTCCTGACCCGAGCAATACGCAGACGCCGGGCGACCCGCCGGGATCCGGTGACCGCGGCGAGCAAGCCGGGGTAGGCCACCCTCTGCCCCGTTGGCCTCCGGCTGGAACCACCTCTTCAGCCCAGTCCGCCAACAGGGGCAGTCATCCGTGCCGGCAAGCCGGGAGGGCCCTCCCGCCATGGGAAGGCCCTCCCGACTGTCAAGCCGCCCGACGGATCACGGGTCGATGTCGCCGAGGTCCCTGACCAGGATGTCCTCGCCGTTCTGCTGGACGTGCAGCTCGACGTCGTTGAAGGTGAGGTGGAGCAGCTGCACGCGCCAGTTCCCGTTGGGACATACGTCGTCCTCGCTGGGAGTCTCCGGCGCCGGGAGCGTCACGTTCCGGAAGGTGATCTGGCCGTTGCGCGGGGTGACGTGCTGGGTCGGGCCTTGCACGTTCTGGAACTCGGTGCCCTGGCCAGGGGCGATGTTGCCGCCCCGATTGACGCATACGTACTCGGCCTCGACGGAAGACGCCGTGAGGAAAATGTCGGTGGCGACGTTGCCGAGGCCGGCAGCCTTGCCGCTGCAGCTGAGTCCGCTGAGGGACTTACTGCAGGTGACGTCGCCGATGAAGTGCGGGCTCTGGGCCGCCGCCGTCGAGATGCCGATGGCGGTGGCTGCAAGAGTCATGAGCGCGGTGCTGAACACGCGGCGCATGCAGGTCTCCCTATCTTCGTGCGGGAATGAGACTGGATGCTCGACGGACGCCCCTGGGAGCGGGTCGGCGTCTCGCCTTTATCCCGTTGAAGACATGAGCATGCGCAGGTTGCGATGCACGGACTACGAATAGTGATCGTACGAGTGCCAATCGTAACGGTCCGGAGTATCGCCACATCCTCAGAGACCGCAGGCCGGGGCTCGCCTCTTCAGGCTCAGCCCTTCATCGGTAACCGCCACTGCGTTGCCGACGCCGGTTGCGCAGTGCCGCGTCCACGGAGAACACCGAGGCGCCGGCCAGAACCAGGGGCAGCCAGGCCATCAGGTAGATCAGGTCGTTGCCGTAGTAGTACGGGTCGGCGGCCCAGCTCACGGTCAGCCACAGGCTGAGCGAGATGACGGCGCCACCGAACGCGGCGAGGCGGGCCAGCAGGCCGATCAGAGTGCCGATACCGACGGCGAGCTCGCCGAAGGCAATCGCGTAACCGAAGCCGACCGGATTCTTCAGCGACATGTCGACGAGCGCCGGGATCGCCGAGGAGTCGCGGACCCCGCGCATCATGTCGCCGATCGAGCCTGCGCCGGAGTCCGACATGAACGCGCTGTCGGTGAGTTTGTCCAGGCCGGCGTAGATGAAGGTGACACCGAGGAAGACCCGTAGGGGAAGCAGGGCGTACCGGGTGGCGGTGTCCCGCCAGTCCCGCCCCCCATCGAGATAGGGGCTCGGTGTGTCCGTCCGAATACCGTGAGTCATCGCTCTCCGCCGCCTCTCGCCCGCGTGCCGTTGACCCCTCAACAGACCATACGTACGACAGCAGGCCCCCGCTCAAGGATCGGGGGGCCCGTTTTCCTTCCCACCCTCCAGCGCCCGGACCGATATGGCCACCCGACCCGGGTGTCCGGCCCGGTTTTTTTCGCCCCCTCCGCCCCTACCCAACCCGTACCTGGGGGCTCCGCCCCCAGACCCCCGCTCGCCCAAAGGGCTCGTCCTCAAACGCCGGACGGGCTGAAACCCCAGCCCCGACGGGTGGGTGGGGGATCGGGACGGCACCACCACACCCTCAAACACCGGCGGGGTTGGAGCCGCCCACCGGCGGAAGGGGGCGTGCCGGTACGTCCAAAGCCCGTCGCGTACGCCCGCGTCACCGGACGCTCCCCTCCTCGCCCAACGTCTGATCCGGCGGCGACGGGCGGACGTACCGGCACGCCCCCGACCCACCCACCACCCGGACCGCTCCTCAGTCCGTCACATCAATCACGCACCGATTCGTCTCCACCCCCGCAGCGGTAACCACCTGCACCTCCACCCGCCCCGGCTCCACATCCACCGGCACAGGCACGGTAAGCACCGCATCCGTGGGATTGCTGAACCCCCCGGCCACGGGAACCAACGGCACATGGACATGCACCGGACCGATCCGCACCACCATCCGGGACAGCCGGTCCGCGGTCCCCGCGCCGGGCGGCACGAACCCGGCCCCCCGGATCTCGATGTCGTCGCCGGTGCGGATGGGCGCGTCGAGGTCGCCCGCCTCACGGGCGCGGACGACGGAGAGGATCACCGGCCGCCCGCCCTCGGCGTACTTCGCGGCGAGATAGGTGGCGGCGGACACGAGGACCAACAACGCCAGCCCCCACGGCAGATCCGGCAGCTGCGAGGGCCGCCGCGCCAGCCGCACCGCCGCGAACACCAGAGCAACCGCACAGATCACGACGTACTGGATGTCCGCGAAGGACCCCCGCCCGGAGTCGTCGGTCAAAAGATCGGACGCCCGCGGCCGATCCGCCCGCACCTTCTGAAGCCGCTGCCCAAGCACCCGCAGCCCCACAACCCGCCGCACCAGCACAGCAATCCCGCACAACACGGCGACAACGGTCACCACACCCGCACCCCGGGCGAGTTCAAGCCCGGCGATCAGCTCGTCGCGAGTGCCGTGCGCGGAGGCAGCCGCCAGCTGCCCCACGAGCACCAGAACGGCATACACGACGAACAGCACCCAACCCCCCGCCACCACACGCGAGGTGGAGAGCCGGTTGTCCTCGCCGATGAGCGGGGCGAGGACGCCACCCCGCGCCCGGTGGAGATACCCCGCACCGGTCAACGCCCCGCTCACCACAAGAGCGGCGAGCAGCCCGGCCGTGCGCGCCGCACTCCACCCCGCCCCGATCGCGGTGAGCGCCTGCACCAGAAGCAGCGCGACGACAACTCCCCACACCGCGTAGGCAGTACGCCGCCACATCCGTCCGAGCCACGCCTCGCCGTCGAGGCGCCCGCGCTCGGCGACGACGTCCGCGGACTGGGTCAGCTCGTCCGAGACCCACTGCCGGGACGCGGACGCCGAGTGGGCGACGGCGGCGGGCAGCCCCTGCCCGGACGCCAACTGGTCGCGCTTCGCGAGGAATTCGGCGACAGCCCGCCGATGCCCCTCACGCGCCCCGTGCGGACAGTCCCCGCAGGTGCACCCACCGCCGTGCGCGCCCTGCCCGGAACCCTGACCGGCGCCGAGCCCGTCACCGCGCCCCGCGCCACGTCCCGAACCACGCTCCACGCCGTGTCTCGCCTCCTGCACCGCCACGTCCGCTGCCGCCTTCCCCGCGCCAAGAACTCCGTGCGGCCAGACCATCCGTACGCCTGACTGCCGTACAACTGCCTTACAACTGCGTCGCGATGACAGCGAATTGTGCCGTACGAAACACGGCCCGCGTCCGGCAGGTCTGGTCAGCGCGGGTGAAGCGCGGGCGCCCGTGTTGACCCGGCTGCGAGAATTCGCGTATGGCCGAGATCATCCAGCGCGACGGGACCTGGGTCTTCGACGGCAGCACGGTCAGGATCACGCCGGGGCTGCACCGCTCCGTGCCGCTGTTCCGGCAGACGTACGGGGAGGTCACGGTCCCCCTGGAGGCGATCGCCGGCATCGTCTACGAGCCCGAACGCAAGCGCGGCCGCCTGCGGCTGAGCCTGCGCGAGGGCGCCGACCCGCTTCTCCAGGCGACCGGCGGCCGGCTGCCCGAGGCGGCGGACCCGTACCGGCTGGCGGTCGACATCGACCGTTCCGGGGTCGCGGAGTACGTCGCCGAGGAGATCCGCCGCGCGCTGCTCCTCGACCAGATCCCCAAGGAACCGACGAAGACCTATCTCCTCCCGGGCCCGCCCGTCCCCGTCTCCGTCCGCTCCAGCGACGGCACGGTGTCGTTCGACGGAACGCAGGTGCGGATCGACTGGGCGGACACGTCCGACCGGGTCAAGCGGGCGACGGGCCCGCGGATCGTCGCGGTGAGCGACCTCGTGCAGGTCGAGTGGCTGCCCAACTCCGGTTACGAGGACGGCTTTCTGCGCTTCGTGACCGGCGAGACCGTCTTCTCCAAGCTGCCGCCCGAGAAGGACCCGTACTCCCTGGACCTGTGGGGGAACACCCACCGCGACCTCCTGACGGCTCTCGTCGCCACCGCCGTCACGGCCCGTCTGCCGCATCCGTCCACCCGCACGGGCGAGTACGTGGACCGTCCCCAGCTCAAGCAGGCCGCCGTACCACCTCCGGCCGACCATCACGACGTACTCCTGCGCCGCCTGCGGGAGTTGGGCGAACTGCACCGCGACGGCGTACTCACGGACGAGGAGTTCGCGGCAACGAAGGCGGCGGTGCTCCGGGGGTTCTGACCCCCGCCGCGGAACCCCCACTACCCCTACCCCCACTACGCCCCCGTCACGAAAGAAGATCAGGCTCACTCCGGCTGATGTCCTGCCACAACGGCTGGTAGTTGATCCACGCCACCAGATCGCCGCCGAGCTGCTCCCGCGTAGCAACCGCCTGCTTGTGGTCGATGAGGATCGGCCGGCCCGCGGCCTGCGCGGTGAGCTGAACCTGGCTCGACCGCTCCATGGACACGAACCACCAGGCCGCCGCGTCCACCGAGTCCCCGACCGTCAGCAGCCCATGGTTGCGCAGCACCAGTGCCTTGCCGGTGCCGAGCGCGGAGGCGATGCGGCGGCCCTCGTCGGCGTCCACGGCGACGCCGGTGTAGGTGTCGTACAGCGCGTGGTCCTCGTAGAAGGCGCAGCTCTCCTGGGTGATCGGGTCGAGCAGGTCGCCGAGGGCGGACAGAGCGCGCCCGTGCACGGAGTGGCAGTGCGCGACGGCGACGACGTCGGGGCGGGCGGCGTGGACCTGGGCGTGCACGGTGAAGGCCGCCTGGTTCACGTGGTAGCGGCCCTCGATCACCTGCCCGTCCTGGTTGGCCATGACGAGGTCGCTGACGGTGACGTGCTTGAACGGCATCCCGAAGGGGTTGACCCAGAAGCAGTCGCTGTACTCGGGGTCGCGCGCGGTGATGTGGCCGGAGACCCCGTCCTCGAACCCGAGCCGCCCGAAGAGCCGCAGCGCTCCGGCCAGCCGTTCCTTGCGGTGCCGCCGCTCGTCGTCCACCGAATCGTGCATCGGCGGCATGGCGAACCGCAGCCGGTCGGTGGGTAGGGGCGTGGGCGTGGGCGGGGTGGGCCCGTGCATATGTCCTCCAGCACTGGCGTGTCCGGTACGGAGCGGAAGTTACCCCCGGTCAGCCCAGGAGACCAGGGCCGTTCGGTGAAGAGAGTGCGCAACCGTTACGAGATCCGGGTTCCCTCTGTCGCCGAGAGCACGCGGACGGTCGCCGAGAGCACTCGGATACCGGACAGAGGATGTCGGGTATCCGCGCGAGACTCGTCGTATGACTCCTCCGACGACATCGAATACAACGGCATCGAACTCGACGCCACCGAACTGGGCGGCCTTCGGCACCGCGGAACCCGACCTGGCCAAAACGGTCGAGGACCGGTTCACGGCCTTCACGCACCACACCCTCGCGACCCTCCGCAAGGACGGTTCCCCCCGCACCTCGGGCCTTGAGGTCCGTTTCCTGCACGGCGAGCTGTGGCTCGGCATGATGCCGGACTCGCTGAAGGCACTCGACCTGCGCCGCGACCCGCGCTTCGCGCTGCAGGCGAACCAGGGGCCGGGCACCACCCTGGCGGGCGGCGACGTCCGGATCAGCGGGCGGGCGTACGAGGTCGCAGACTCCGAAGGCTCGGCGGCGAAGGCGGCGTACGTGAAAGAGGTGGAACCGCCGGAGCCGTTCCACCTCTTCCGCACCGAGCTGACGGAGGTCGTACGGACCTACGTCGAGGACGACAAGTACCTGGTCGTCGAGATCTGGAAGCCCGGAGAGCCGGTGCGAACTCTCAAGCGGACGTGAACCGCGCGGCTACTACTCCCACTCGATGGTGCCCGGCGGCTTCGAGGTCACGTCGAGGACGACTCGGTTGACGTCCGCGACCTCGTTCGTGATCCGGGTCGAGATCTTCGCGAGTACGTCGTACGGGAGACGCGACCAGTCGGCGGTCATGGCGTCCTCGCTCGACACCGGACGGAGCACGATCGGGTGGCCGTACGTGCGGCCGTCGCCCTGGACGCCGACGGACCGGACGTCCGCGAGCAGGACCACCGGGCACTGCCAGATGTCGCGGTCGAGACCGGCGGCGGTCAGCTCCTCGCGGGCGATGGCGTCGGCCTCGCGCAGCAGGTCGAGCCGCTCCTTGGTCACCTCGCCCACGATGCGGATGCCGAGGCCGGGGCCCGGGAAGGGCTGGCGCTGGACGATCTCGTCCGGCAGGCCGAGCTCCTGGCCGACCATCCGGACCTCGTCCTTGAAGAGCTTGCGCAGCGGCTCGACGAGTTCGAACTCGAGGTCCTCGGGGAGGCCGCCGACGTTGTGGTGGGACTTGATGTTGGCCGTGCCGGTACCGCCACCGGACTCGACCACGTCCGGGTAGAGCGTGCCCTGCACCAGGAAGGCGACGTCCTCGCCCGCCGCGGCCTCGGCGATGATGTCGGCCTGCGCCTGCTCGAAGACGCGGATGAACTCGCGCCCGATGATCTTCCGCTTCTCCTCGGGGTCGGACACCCCGGCGAGCGCGGCGAGGAACCGCTCCTCCGCGTCCACGACCTTCAGCTGTACGCCGGTCGCGGCCACGAAGTCCTTCTCGACCTGCTCGGTCTCACCCTGGCGCATCAGACCGTGGTCGACGTACACGCAGGTCAGCTGCGAGCCGATGGCCTTCTGCACGAGGGCCGCGGCGACCGCGGAGTCGACGCCGCCGGACAGCCCGCAGATGGCGCGCTTGCTGCCGACCTGCTCGCGGATGAGCGCGACCTGCTCGTCGATGACGTTGCCGGTCGTCCAGTCGGGCTTGAGGCCCGCACCCCGGTACAGGAAGTGCTCCAGCACCTGCTGACCGTGCGTGGAGTGCATGACCTCGGGGTGGTACTGGACCCCGTACAGCTTCTTCTCGTCGTTCTCGAAGGCCGCGACTGGGACGACGTCCGTGGACCCCGTGACCGTGAAGCCCTCGGGGGCGGCGGAGCAGGCGTCGCCGTGCGACATCCACACCGACTGCTCGTCGGGGGTGCCCTCGAAGAGGGTGGAGCCCGGCTTCGAGACGTGCAGCCCCGTACGGCCGTACTCGCGGGCGCCGGTGTTGTCGACCGTGCCGCCCAGCGTCGTCGCCATCAGCTGGAAGCCATAGCACATGCCGAAGACGGGGACGCCGGCCTCGAACAGCGCGCGGTCGAGGCGGGGGGCGCCCTCCGCGTACACCGACGACGGGCCGCCGGAGAGGATGATCGCCGCCGGGTTCTTGGCGAGCATCTCCTCGACCGGCATGGTGCTCGGCACGATCTCGCTGTAGACCCGGGCCTCGCGAACGCGGCGGGCGATGAGCTGGGCGTACTGCGCACCGAAGTCGACGACCAGGACGGTGTCGGGGGCGGCGGCGGGGGTCGCTGATGACACGGGTTGCCTTCCGGCGGTGAGCAGTGGGTGTGTGGGGCCGAGTCTACCGGGGGTGCGGGTGGGGGGTGGCTGGGGCGGGTTTTTCGCCGCCTCGGCCCCCGCTTGACCGAAGCCACCCCTGCCTGCCCGACCCGTGTCCACCGCCTGCCCGGCCCGTCTCACCATCCGAACCGTCTTGGCCAGGACGCCCCGCCCCTGCATACTGCTCCCATGCTCACGCACCCGACGAACTTCGTCTTTACCTATGGCAACCGGCCCACCGGCTGCCATGGTCGTGCTGCTTGAGCAACTGACAAGCGACTTCCCAGGCGCCCCGGGCCGACAAGGCCCGGGGCGCCTGCCGTTTCCGGACCTGGCCGCTCCGGGGCACCCCGTCACCAGAAGACAACAAGAGGAGCCCCACCATGGCCGACGCAGCCGACGTACTCGACAAGACCGGCGCCCGCACCGACGAGGCCGCTGACACGATCACCGGTGCCCGTGAGCGCATCGACGCCCTGGACGACCGGATCATCGGTCTCGTCCAGGAACGGATGGCCGTCTCGGCGGTGATCCAGGAGGCCCGGATCTCCTCCGGCGGCCGCCGTGTGAACCTCTCCCGTGAGATGGAGGTCCTCGGCCACTACAGGGACGCGCTGGGCAAGCCGGGCACGTCGCTCGCGATGACGCTGCTTGAGCTGTGCAGGGGCCGTATCTGAGTGCCGTACGGAATCCCGTACGGCGCCGTACGCACGTACGCATGCCGTCTCACCCGTACGGCGCGTGACCGGGCCGCCGCGGGCTTCGTTGGTCCCGATGTCCGTGTCAGCCAGGGGCGGGCCCGAAAGAACCACGCGTGGCTTCGCTGGAGTGATGAGACGTACGGATCGTGCCGTGTGTCGTGGGACCTCACTCCAGGGTCGTGACCGGACGGCAGGGGACAGCAGCCCGGTCACCCAAGAGAACGGTCGGCTCCGGGGACGCCCGGGGCCGCCCGGCGGAATCTGTACAGAAGCGGTCGTAACGGTTGCGGACTCCGCCGCCCATCCCGCACGATGCGAGAACAGCCCAAGTCCCCTACTGGGCAACCAAATTCATCCAGTACCGCCAATGGTCGACACCACCCGCACGCCCCCAGTGCGCCGGGGCGCCGACCAGCGGCCCCCAGCCCAGCGGCGCACCCCCCGGCGCCGCTCCCCCGGCACCGGCGCTGCCCTGACGTCGGTGCTGACGCCGAAGGGCCCTGCGGATTCCGTCCCGCGGGGCCCTTCGCCATGATCAGGGGTTGGTCACTCCGCCCGGTCTTCGGCGGAGGACTCCTCGGCACGCCGGTCCGGTCGGGGGGCGAACCCTGCCGTCTCAAGCTCGAAGTCGAACGGCGCGGGCACGTGCAGGCGCTTCCCGAACGGAACGGTGGTCCGCGACTGGTACCCCTTCGCGGACGGATCCCAGAACGCCGTGATCTCCTCGGCCTGCATGTCGAGTACAAGGTAGACAGGCACGACGCGCCCGTAAGCGTCCAGCTTGTCGAGCCAGTCGGCGTCCTTGATGGATACGGAGGTCAGCTCGGCGACCAGGGAGAGTGCACCACCGTCGGCGTGCCGGCCATCGGCGTCGAAAGCGGCCTCGTCGGCGACGTGCAGGTCGGGACCGAATCCTCGCTCCACCCCGGGAAACACAAAGAGAAACGGCGCCACGTCAACGTCATGGCCGGTCGGCGCATGGGGCTCAAGCTGTAGGCGCAGCGACTTCATAGCCTTCTTGAAGCGCAGCTTCGACCACGGCGACACGACGATCTTCCCCCGGATGAGTTCGGCCTTGTAGCCGTCAGGTGTGTCCAGCTCCTCGACGATCCGGAGCATGTCCTCGAAGGCTCCGGTCGCAGGAGCGTCTATGGCCGCCGGGCGCTCGCTCATGGTGGTCACCACGGTCCTCCACTGACTACAGGGCGTGTCGCTGGCCCCACGGTAGCGCCGAGCCTCTCCTGCCGCCCACCGCCCAGACGCCCTCATGCGGCGACGACACGGTCGGCGGACTGCGCCCCCATCTCACACCACAGCAGCTTTCCGCCCCGCCCGAAGAGGTCGTCGCCGAGCGGGTAGCCACCCCACGCGTCCGCGTAATGGCATACGAGGAACAGTCCGCGCCCGCCGTCCGCCTGGGCGGGGACGGGGTGGAGCGGGCCGGAGCGCTTGTCGAAGGGAGGTGGGATGTGCGGGTTGGCGTCCCAGACGCTCACGCGGAGGCGGGTGCCGCCGAGGGCGCGGAGGCGGAGGGTCGCGGGGCCGGTGGAGTACCGGTATGCGTTGGTGACGAGTTCCGAGGTCAACAGTTCGGCGGTGTCGGCGAGTTGGTGCATGCCGTGGCCGGTCAGGACGGCCCTGAGGGTGGTTCGGGCGATCCGCGGGGCCAGCGGATCGTTCGGCAACTGGAGGGCGTATGCCCAAGATGCGGACGCTTCGGACTTCGGCGGGGATACGGTGACCATGAACGCCTCCTGCGGTGGGGGGACTTGTGTTCGTACGGGCCCGGCTGAGCGGTGGCATGTCGCGTGCGTAGGTGTGGGCAGCGCGGGGCGCTTCCGGCTTACCGGTGGGGCCAGTTGAGCGGCGTGGAACTCACCGTAGACTGCGATCCCTGAAGGTTTTGCTGATGCCTGCAAAACCTTCAGGGATTTACCTCGTGTGGGTGACCGCCCCACCAGGTGTACGGAACGGAGCGAGGACATGGCACCGAGGAGCGCACCGACTGCGCGCCGCCTCCGCGTCGGGACCGAGCTGCGCCGACTGCGCGAACGCGCGGGCATGGCCGCCGTGGAGGCCGCGCGGGCCCTGGGCACGACGCAGGCCCAGATCAGCAACATTGAGGCCAACCGGTTCGGCGTGAGCGCCGACCGCGTCCACACCCTCGCCCACATCTACGGCTGCACCGACCAGCCCCTGGTCGACGCCCTCGCCGACATGGCAGCCGACCGCACGCGTGGCTGGTGGGAGGAGTACCGGGGCACTATGCCCGCTCCGCTCCTCGATCTGGCCGAGATGGAGCACCACTCGACCGCGCTGCGCGTCGCCCAGGTCATCAACATCCCAGGCTTGCTCCAGACGCCCGACCATGCCCGCGCGCTGTTCCGGGAAGCTGTCCCCGCCCTACGCCCTCACGAGATCGAGCACCACGTCTCCCACCGCATCAAGCGCCAGGCCGTCCTCTTCCGCGACCAACCGGTGCCGTACACCGCGATCATCCACGAGGCCGCACTGCGCATGCAGTTCGGCGGCTCGCAGGTGACTCATGCCCAGTTGGACCACCTCATCAAGGTGAGCGAACAGCCACACATCACCCTTCGAGTCATCCCCTTCGACGGCACCTCGTTCCCGACCGCCGGTCACGGTCTGGACTACGCGCACGGCCCGGTGACAGCCCTCGACACCGCACAGCTGGACACCAGCCACGGCAGCGAACTCATCGACGCAGTAGGGAAATTGGAGACGTACCGGCTGGTCCTGAACCGTATGGAGCAAGCCACCCTCAAACCCACAGCATCCCGAGACCTCATCCGCCGCATCGCCAAGGACACCTGAGGAGAGACACCCCGTGACCGAACTCAACTGGCAGAAGTCCACCTACAGCGAGGCGGCCTCCTCGTGCGTCTACCTCGCCACCACCCCCGCCGGAACGATCCTCCTCCACGAAAGCGACGAACCCGAGTCCGTCCTCACCACCGGCCCACGCCAACTCGACGCGCTGATAACCACCTTGCGGAACACGCTCCGCAGTTCACCATCCTGAGGCGCCCCAAGGCCTGAGCTTTTACCTGAGCCGCCTGAAGGAGACACGGAGCCAGTTCCATCCTCAGTCTGAGCTGGCCAGAGGACGGCCTGAACGAGACTCGTGATGCGGCTGGTCGAGCACCGAAGCTTGCGGAGGAGTCACCAGGACTTGGGGGTGGCAACGGCCTGCCCGACGAGGCCCGGATCTTTGCGTGAGACCGAATTGACGGCTTGCTGGCCGTGGAGAGCATCTCCCACCCGCCACGGGTAGGGCACACGAACCGTACCTCCGGTAGGAAGTCCTCCAGAGCCTCTCCGTTCAGAACGGTTCGAAGCGCGGCTGAACAGGGCCGATCTCTCCGGCGGCGACCAATTCCTCCAAGTCCGCCGGTTCCAGGAACTCCAGGGCTTCCGGTTCGATGCCGTGGTAGCGGTCCACGTCGAGCAGGCGCCGTACGAACGAGAGGGCGAAACTGGAGAACGGCCCGTCGAAGGTCTGGCATCCCTCTTCATGGACCATCGTGACGATCTTCCATTGCTCCGGGTCTGGGTCGCACGGCAGGAAGAAGTGCTCGTCACCGCTGTAGTCGTACCCCCAGGAGATCAGCCCACCGGGTTCGGGATGGAAGGCGTACGGAACATGCTCGGAGCCGCCGCGGCTCAGGGCTCTGTCTCGACGCTCAGTAAACGTCTGGTGCGTCTTGCGCATGCGCTCCAGCAACGGGCTTGATCCACGCGGGTGGAAGACAACGAGCTCGCCAGAGATGACCCCGCTGCCGTAGACATTGAGAAACGTCTTGAAGTCACCGGGCAGAGCGGAACCTACGTGTTGCTCGACTTCGTTCCAGTGGTCTGGGTTCGGTTGCCGGTCGGCGGGTTCGCCCAGCAGGGCCTGCAACTCATCCAACGAGGACATGCACTGCTCCAAGAAGCGACTGACCAACGCACCTCTAATTACATGCCACGCTCAGGCCCGCGCCACGTGCTCGAACGTTCCGACTCGGTCATCGGCATGGACTCGAAAACGATCGGACCTGCGTAGAAGACAGCACTTCCGGGACCAAACATATCTTCACCGACCAAGTACCGGTAGAGCCATTCAGAAAATTCCATGCGGTACTCGTAAAAATCCTGCTCGTCTCCATCGCATGACAGGATCCTCCATTCTCCGAAGGCCGCGTCGACCACCCCGAAGACATATTCCCCGCGATCCGTAGAGACCAGCGGTATGAGTCCCGACGGCCCACCGAACAGTGGGCCGTCTGGAAAACCGGGACACTCCGCTTCCGACAGGTCACTGCGTGAGAATGCCTCGACCGTCCCCCTCATCCACTTTCCCAGGTTCCACCGGTGAGTGGACGGATGGTCCAGGGAGAGGTGCCAGTTCAATTGCACCGGTGCATAGCTACCGATGATCTCCTTGTAGTCGTCGGGCAGTTGGACACCCAACTCTCCCTCCAACCTGTCCCAAGCCGAAGCCGGAGGCAAAACATTTCTCGTCGGACCCAGCATTCCGATCACAGACTCAGTGAAGTTACGAGACATGACCATCCTCAAAGATCACTTCGGAAATTTACTGGACCCCGTGGTGCACGCTGGTCGATACAGCGTCTCGGCCTCAAGCTCCCGGACTCGTCCCAGCAGGGGGAAACCACACTGGCGTGGTGTCGCATGCCGGGCGTCAGGTCCGGGACGCCACACCGCAGCCCGCCGCAGGGTTCTGATCGATGCCCTCACTGCGGTCGTACGGGTCCAGTGTCGGCCCGGTCGGGAGCTCGCCCTCCTGCTCGCCGGTCGAGAACTGGGGATGGAAATAGCCGTCGTAGACGTCGCAGGCGGAGTTGCCGATCTCCTGGTCGTAGCGGGTGACGAAGAGCTTGCCGGGGGTGACCTGGTACTTGACCGGGTCGGAGACCTCGAGGTCGAGCACCCGACGGATGACGGTGCGGGCGACCTCGGTCGAACCGTCGGTGCGGGCGAGCGGGTAGACGAAGGTGTAGTCGGCGTGGATCACGAAGGAGGCCGACTCGCCGGCCTCGAACGTCATGCGGCCGCGGGTCTTGACCACGTCTCCGGCGAGCCGCAGTTCGGCGGGGTCGTAGCGGCTGAACATCCACAGGGGGTCGTGCTTCTCGTCCGGCTTGCGCAGCGCGGTCTCCAGCAGGTCGACCACGCCGGTCTGGAGGGGGTCGATCACACCGAGCGCAGTCTCGGGTCGCTCGCCGCGCAATGTGGCCGGGTCGAGGTTCGCATCGACCAGGAGTTCCTTGGTCTGCCGCAGCGCCTTTTCGACCTGCGCCTTGGAGAAGGAGCCGACCGCTGTCGCCTTCGGCAGGACGATGCCGGCCGCGCCGTCGGCCCACCGCGCGGCCGGGGAGCCGGCGAACGGCCGTTCCAGGGTGGGGGTTACCGGAGCCACCTCCGAGGGCGCGGCGGTCGGGGCCGCGGTCTCCGCCGGGAGCTGGGACGCGGCAACGGCCTCCGGAACGCCGGTGCCCGAGCCGGGGTCATCGCCGAGCAGGAGTGACGGCTTGTTGGCCACGACGACCGCGGCAATCGCTAGGGGCACACCGAGAATCGCCCACAGCCGGCGGCGACGGGCCGCGCGCCCGTCCATTTCCCGCCAGGCCGGCCCGGTGCGCCACCCGTCGGGCACCTCACCCCGCGCATCCTGCTGCCGCAGCCGCTCAGTGACCACACGCGCCCGCGCGGACGGCTCCTTCGGCGCCGAGGCATGGATGTCCCGCTCGGTGTCCTGGACGAACTTGTCCCAGACCTCGTCGGATATGGAGCCCGAGTCGGGGTTCGGCTCGTCGGACGGTCTTTCGGCCACGGTGGATCGTGCGCCTTTCTCTGCGGGAACGGCCACCGGGCCCGGGCAGGGGAAACCGGGGGCTGGGCACGTCCTCGCTGGTGAGCCAGAGGCAGAGCCACTCCGCGAACCCGGTCGCACAGATCCCCCACCTGAATGATCAAGAGGGGACACTTCTAAGCGGACTTACTGGAGATGCACAAGACCTCCACAGGGCTCCGGGATTGATGCGTGATGACGGTCACACGAAAATCAGCCACGAACGGGACGATCCGACCCCGGACCTCCATGTGATCCACCCCACATAAGGATTCCGTGAGTGAAGGCACAACCATTCTCGGCCATCCCGTGTCACACCTGCAGAACCAACGGCCACACCCGCGCCCCACACGCGAAGGCCTCCCCACGTGCGTGCCGCGACGTAGCGGCGCGCGCCAGACTTTCCGAGGTTTTCATGAAGCTTCGTCGTGCCATGGCCGTTGCGGCCGCGACGGCCGCACTGGCCCCTATCGCGCTGCTGTCGGCGCCGGCCGCCTTCGCGGATGACACCACTCCCCCGGCCACGGCTGAGAGCAGCCCCGCGGTGGAGGACACCACTCCCGCGACCGAGGACACGACTCCTGCCGCCGAGGACACCACCCCGGCGGCTGAGGACACGACCCCCGCCGCTGAGGACACCACCCCGGCGGCCGACGACACGACCCCCGCCGCGGACGACACCACCCCCGCGGCCGGCGACAGCAGCCCGGCCGTCACGCCGACCCCCTCTTCGACCGTCCCGGAGGAGGGCGAGGAGCCCGAGCTCTGCATGGACGAAAGCGACGTCGTCGAGATCAGCAACGACCTGACCAGCAACCTGTCGGGCCTGCCCGACACCATCGTCGCGGGCAGCGGCTGGACGAAGTTCTCGTTCAACGTCTCCAACAGCGGCGACGACACCATCAAGAACATCGCGCCGCTGATCGGCGTCGCCGCCATCGGCTGGGACGAGGAGGACTACTCCGGCGAGATCAGCGTGCAGGTCCTCGACAAGGACTCCGGCACCTGGCGCGAGGTCGCGGGCGCCGCGGGCGAAGGCGGCACCTTCACCCCGTTCTCGCTCGGCGCCGGCCAGTCGACCTCGTACCAGCTGCGCCTGAGCGTCAGCGGCGACGTGCCTGACGCCATCGGCGTGACCGGCGGCTTCGCCCAGTACGCGGACGACGAGGGCTGCTGGGTCGCCGACGACCCGAACGGCTGGATCTACTTCTTCGACATCCTCGCCGCCGGCTCTGACGCGGGCGACCCCGAGGACGCCAAGCCGCAGACCGGCGGTTCGAAGGAGATCAGCGACGCCAAGACGGTGGACGCCTCCGGCTCGCTCGCCGAGACCGGTTCCTCGTCCGTGCTGCCGCTGATCGGCCTCACCGGCGGTGTCGCCGTCGTCGCCGGTGCGGGTGCGGTGTACGTGGTCCGTCGCCGCAACTCGGGTGGCGCCACCGCCGCGTAAGGCGGCCCGGCCCCAGTAGCCACAGCTGAATGAAGGACCTGCGCTCGGAGGGGGGTGCAGGTCCTTCTTTCTGTCCACAGCTGCCTGCGGGTTACGACTTCGGCGGCACCGTAGGCATCCCCAGGAACGGCAGCTTCAGCGCGCCGAACGCGTCCGCGGGGACTGCGGGGCTCTGCGGCTCGACCGGCTTCAGGCGCTCGTACGCCGCTCCCTGCGCCGGACGCGGGTCGGCCTCGCCCTTGTTGGGCCAGTACGACATCGCGCGCTCGGCCTGGGCGGTGATGGTGAGCGACGGATTGACGCCGAGGTTCGCGGAGACCGCGGCGCCGTCGACGACGGAGATGCCGGGGTGGCCGTACAGCCGGTGGTACGGGTCGATGACCCCGGTGGACGGCGAGTCGCCGATCGGGCAGCCGCCGAGGAAGTGCGCGGTGAGCGGCGTCCCCATCAGCTCGCCCACGTTGCTGCCGGCGAAGCCGTTGATCTCGGCGGCGATGGCGGAGGCGCCCTCCGAAGCCGCCTTGATCTGGCGGGGGTTGGGAGCCCCGTGCCCCTGACGGGCCGTCAACAGGCCCTTGCCCACGCCCTTCGACTTCAGGTACGTCGTCAGGGAGTTGTCCACCGACTGCATGACAAGACCGATGATGGTCCGCTCGGACCAGTGGCGGTTGGAGAGCGAGCGGAGCACGAGGAGTGGGTGCTTCGCGGCGTTGGCCAGCCATCCCAGAAGCAGTGATGAGCCCTCCGCGTACGGGACTTGGAGGATCGACAGGCCGCCCATCGAATTCGAGCCCTTGCCGTAACGGACGGGCTCGATGTGGGTGTTCTCGTCGGGGTGGATCGAGGACGTGATCGCGACGCCCTGGGTGAAGTCGACCTTGGGCGTGCCGTGCGCCTTGCGGTACCGGCGGTTGTCGGTCTGCGCGCCCACAAGGGCCTCGGAGTTGGTGCGGGTCAGATCGCCCAACCTGCTTGAGATGTACGGCAGTTGGCCGCCGGACTTCATGCGGTGCAGCAGGGTCTGCGTGCCGTAGGTACCGGCGGCGATGACGACCCGGCGGGCCTTGAGGATCCGCCCCTCGCCCTTGCGCTTCTCGTCCGTGGGCAGGGTGGCGACGGCGTATCCGCCCTGCGAGTCGTCGGTGACGGACACGACCGTCGTCATCGGGTGCACCACGGCACCCGCCTTCTCGGCGAGGTGGAGGTAGTTCTCGTTGAGGGTGTTCTTCGCGCCGTGCCTGCACCCGGTCATGCACTCGCCGCACTCGGTACAGGCCTTGCGGGTGGGTCCGGCGCCGCCGAAGTAGGGGTCTTCCACCTCGCCGCCCGGCCTGGCCTTCGCCGTCCCGTCCGCGTCCTCACCGTCGCCGAAGAAGACGCCGACCGGCGCCATGTGGAAGGTGTCGCCGACGCCCATCCGCTGGGCGGCCGCCTTGAGGTGGACGTCGGACGGGGTCATGGTCGGGTTGAGCCGCACGCCGAGCATCCGCCGGGCCTGGTCGTAGTACGGCTTCAACTCCCCCTCCCAGTCAGTGATTTCCTTCCACTGCGGGTCCTCGAAGAAGGCCTTCGGCGGTACGTAGAGGGTGTTGGCGTAGTTCAGGGATCCGCCGCCGACGCCGGCACCCGCGAGGACCATGACGTTGCCCAGCAGGTGGATGCGCTGGATGCCGTACATGCCGAGCCTGGGTGCCCACAGGTAGTTCTTCAGGTCCCAGGAGTTCTTGGGCAGCGAACCGCGGGTGAAGCGGCGGCCGGCCTCCAACACGCCTACGCGGTAGCCCTTTTCGGTGAGCCGGAGGGCGGTCACCGACCCGCCGAAGCCCGAGCCGACGACGATCACGTCATAGTCGTACGCGGACTCGTCCTGCTTTTGGACAGAGCTCTCCTGTGACACGTGCCGCTCTCCTCGTTGAGAACTTCTGAGAACTATTCAGATCTGGGATCTACCGGAGCCGCAGCGCCTTCATCACCCTGAGGCTCCGGCTCATGAACGCCGCGTACTTCTCGTCGTCCATGCCGAGCGACGGTGCCATCGGCAGCAGCCGCTGGTGGGCGACGGTCTGCGCCTCGGTGTACTTGAGGATGCCCTCGGAGCCGTGGCGGCGGCCGAGGCCGGAGTCCTTCATGCCGCCCATGGGTGACTGGACGCTGCCGTACGCGGGCGCGTAGCCCTCGTTGACGTTGACGGTTCCGGTGCGCAGCCGGGCCGCGACCGCGCGACCGCGCCGCCCGTCCTTGGTCCAGACGGAGGAATTGAGGCCGTACGCCGTGGAGTTGGCGAGTTCGACGACCTCGTCCTCGGTCTTGAAGCGGTAGAGGGAGACGACGGGTCCGAAGGTCTCCTCGGCGCAGACCGCCATGGGGGCCTCGACGCCGTCGAGGATGGTGGGCTCGTAGAAGTAGGGCCCGATGTCGGGGCGGGCGACGCCACCGGCGAGCAGCTTCGCTCCCTTGGCGACGGCCTCGTCCACATGCCGGGTCACGGTTTCGAGCTGCCGCTCGCCGACCAGCGAGCCCATGTCGGCGCCGTACGCGAGGGAGGTGCCGAGCCGCATCGCCTTGGTGCGTGCGGCGAACCGCTCCGCGAACACATCGGCGATGTCCTCATGGACGTACAACCGCTCGATGGAGATGCAGAGTTGGCCGGCGGAGGAGAAGCAGGCGCGCACGGCGCCCGCGGCGGCCTTGTCGACGTCCGCGTCCGCCAGCACCACCATGGCGTTCTTGCCGCCGAGTTCGAGCGAGACGCCGACGAGCCGGGCGGCGGCGCCCTGCGCGACCTCGCGCCCGGTCCGCGTGGAGCCGGTGAACGAGACGTAGTCGGCGTACTTGACGATCTCGGGACCGACGACCGGACCGTCGCCGATGACGACCTGGAACACCTCGGCGGGCAGCCCGGCCTCGATGAGCAGGTCGCGCGCCCAGAGGGCGGTGAGGCAGGTCTCGGTGTCGGGCTTCATGACGACCGCGTTGCCCGCGACGAAGGCGGGGAGCGCGTCGCCGACCGACAGCTCCAGGGGGTAGTTCCAGGGCGCGATCTGGCCGACGACGCCACGCGGGTGACGCAGTTCGGTGACCTTGGTGAGGGTCGGGACGGCGCCGGTGTGCCCCTTGGGCCGGAGGTAGGAGGGGGCCTTGCGCCCGTAGTGCCGCGCGGCCACGACAACGGCCTGGACTTCCTCGTGTGCGTGCAGCCGGGCCTTGCCGGTCTCCAGCTGGATCAGGTCGAGGACCTCGGCCTGGCGGGCGAGCACGAGATCGTGGAAGCGGAGCAGGACGGCGGCGCGCTGCCGTACGGGGGTGGCGCCCCAGGCGACCTGCGCCTTGCGCGCCCGCTCGAACGCTTCCCGTACGTCCTCGGGGGTGGACCCGGGCAGATCGGCCAGCTTCTCCCCGGTGAACGGGGTGTGGTTGGCGGTCCGCCCGGATCCGACGACACCCTTCGTGAGCTGGGCGACCAGCTCGGGCGTGACGACGTCGGCGGCGGTGCGGGCGCCTGCGGGGGCGGCGGCGAGGGGATTGGTGCCGACCATGGCGGCAGCGCCTGTGGTGCCCGTCCCGGCCGCTTCGTCGGTGCCGGTGTTTTCCGTGGCCTGCTCCGTGGCCTGCGAGTCCGTCATGAGCCGCAGGGTATGCCCGACCGCGCCCTTTGGGTACCCGTGGGTAATGCGCTTTCACCGACTGCTCACACGACGCCAGTGATCGCTGGCAACGAATGCCCTGATCAGGGGGTTGTGGGTGCGGCGATCACAGCTTGGTCACTCCCCAGCCAACGCTTGGTGATCCCTTTAATGTTGCCCTCATATTCCGGCTTCACTTCAGGCATCACTTCAGGCACACCCTGAACACACCTAAGGAACACCCCAACATGAAGAGATTCACGCTGCCCCGCACAGGCATCGCAGCGGCCGCGTCGGTGCTCTCGCTCGCCCTGGCCACCGGCTGCTCCGACAGTGGATCCGACTCCGGGGACGGTGACAAGGCCACGGGCGGCAAGGAGTCGACGGCCGCCGCGAAGGTGCTGAGCAGCAGCGAGTTGGAGAAGGCGATCATCGCCACGGGCGACGCCGACGGCTTCGAGGTCAGCTCGGCCACGGACTCCGAGCCATTCGCGTCCTCCAAGGAGAAGGTCAAGGTCGTCGACGAGAAGTGCGCGCCGATCGCGTACGTCCTCACCGGGTTCGCGCCCGGCGACTCCGAGGCCGCGTACCTCAACCGCCAGGTCACACCGGCCACCGAGGAGATCAAGCCCAGCGCGACCTCCTCGGACAGCCTGGAGGACTCGCTGGATTCGATCACCGACGCCCTCAACAGCACGATGACGATCGTCTCGCTCTCCTCGTACGAGGGTGACGGCGCCCAGGAGACCCTTGCCTCGGTCTCCGAAGCGGTCGAGGGCTGTGCGAGCGGGTTCACCGTCGCGGCCGGCAGCGACACCCAGAAGTTCACGAAGGTGGCGTCCGAGAAGGCGTCCGGAAGCGGCGACGAATCGGTCGCGTTCGCGGTGACCGGCGACGCGGAGGGCGACGAGGTCGTGGTGAAGGGCGAGGTCGTACGCCATGGCAGCACGGTCGCCACGTACTACTCGATAAACCTGGCCGCCTTCTCCGGCGAGGCGGGAGCCGGCACCGCCGACTACGACGTCCCGGCCGAGGTCATCGACGCCCAGGCGGCCAAGCTCGGCTGAGCCGCCTGACAGCCGGACCCCGGCCCCTTCCTCACAGCTTGTTGATGTCCAGGTTCGCGATCGCCGTCTTCGCCACTTCACGGCCGCGTGCGGTGAAGTCGCCCTTGCCGGGATAGCTGATCGTGAGCTTGTACATGTCGCCCTCGGACGACTTGTAGTAGAAGATCTTCAGCTCGCGGGGGCGGGGGTTCTGGCTGTCGGTGGTCGTGTAGGTCACCGTGTTCTCGGCGGACTGCTTGCCTTGGTACTTGGTCTCCCCGTTCGGGACCGTCTTCGCGCCCTCGGGCATGCTCAGCTCGTACGCGCCGCTCTCCTTAAACTCGCCGTCGTCGGCGTACATTTCGGCGCGGGCCGAGCCCTCGATCTGGCCGCTGGTGTCCTCAGCCTTCCTCGCGAGGTTCAGGCCGATCCAGATGCTGCCGCTCCAGTCGGAGTACGTGACCCAGTTCTTGTCCGTGTCGTCCGCGTCCGGCTTGCCCACCTGGTAGTTCGCGGGGACCGCCAGCGTCACGCCCAGCTTCGGGTGCGCCCGGTTCTTCCAGGTGTCCGGCAACGACCCCGCGAACGGATCCGCGACCACCAGATACGCGGCCACCGCCGCGGCGACGATCGCCGCGCCGAGGCCGATCAAGGTCTTGCGGCCGACACGGATCCCGTTGCCGCCCTCCGGCCCCGCCATCCGCACGACCTGCGTCGGCGCCGGAGCGGGCGGCCGAGCGGCCGCCTCCAGGAGACTGCGGACCCGGGCCGCGTCCGGGCGGCGGGACGGCTCCTTGTCCAGCAGGCCGTTGATCGTCTCGGCGAGCGGGCCGTTCGCCGAAGCGGGCGCCGCGGGCGTGGAGTTGAGGACGGACTGAAGGGTCGCCGGAGTGTTGCTGCGGCGGAAGGGCGAGACGCCCTCGGTGGCCGCGTAGAGCACGACGCCGAGGGACCAGAGGTCACTCGCCGGGCCCGGGCGCTGCCCCAACACCCGTTCCGGTGCGATGTATTCGGGCGATCCGACGAAGCCGCCGGTGTCCGTGAGGCTCGTCTCGCCCTCGATCTGGGCGATGCCGAAGTCGGTGAGGACGACTCGGCCGTGACGGCCGAGCAGGACGTTGTCCGGCTTCACGTCGCGGTGCAGGATGCCCGCCGCGTGCGCGGCCTCCAGGGCGCCGAGCACCTCAAGGCCGACACGCGCCGCCTCGCGGACCCCGAGCGTGCCCTCTTGGAGGGCGTCGCCCAGCGAGCGGCCCTGCACCAACTCCATGACGATCCAGGGCTGTCCGTCCACGACCGCGACGTCGTGGACGTTCACGACCGACGGGTGGTCGAGCCGCGCCGCCGCGCGTGCCTCGCGGCGCATGCGCTCGAAGGCGTTGGCGCGTTCGCGCTCGGGAAGATGGTCCGGAACGCGGGGCTCCTTGACTGCGACCTCGCGGTCCACCGTCTCGTCCTTGGCCCGCCAGACCGTGCCCATCCCGCCGTCGCCGAGCTTGGAGAGGAGACGGTAGCGGCCCGCGATGAGACGCCCCACGCCCGGGTCCTGCTGCGCGTGTTGTGTGTGTTGCGCCTGCTGTGCGTGCTGCGCCTGCTGCTCCGGGACGACCTGGGTCGGCGTGGCGTACGGGTTACCGGGGTAGGGCACACCCGCCTGCTGCCCCGGCACACCCTGACGTGGCGGTTGCAGACCGAAACTCGTTGGTTCATCGGCCCCGTAAGGGACTCCCCCGTTGTCACTCATGGGTCCATCCATATCGCGCCAAGCGGTTCGGCATCCAGCCCCGTCGCTTTCCAGTCACAGACCCGTGACGCGAGCCACCCTTTATTTCCCCTTTATTCGGGTACGAAGGTGTCCACCGCCACGTCGAAGTACTCCTTCGCCTCCGTCGCCCTCCCGACCGGCGCCGACACCCACACGTCGTACATCCGCCCGCCCTCCTCCCAGCACAGGTCGTACGTGTGCCGCGCGCCCTCCGCCTCGGTGAAGCCGTTCCAGGTGAACTCCCAGAACGCGGCGGGCTGTCCGCCGTGCGTGGCCGAGGTGACGGCGGCGTCGCGGTAACCCGGGTTGGTGGAGGGCCCCTTGGCGTCCCCGCGCCGCATCACCTCGAGCGGACCGCCCGGTTCGGGATCGGCCACCTTGATGCCGAGGCGGAAGGTCTTCCCCTGCGACACGTAGAAGACCCGCTCCCCTTCCGGCTCCCGGGTGAAGTCGTCGGGCACGGCGAGCGAGAACCCGTTCGGATCCGACGCGGTGCGGTAACCGGAGGGCGCCTTGTGGCTTACGGGACTCGCGGGCGAATTCGAGACCGACGCGCTCGCCGACGTGCCCGGCGCCCCGGGCGTTCCCGGCGTCCCCGATGTCGCGGTCATCGATGTACTCGCGGTACTTGAGGGAGCCGGCGTCCCCCCACCCCCACCGTCGTTCATCAGCAACGCCGCCGCCGACACCCCCGCCCCGGCCATCGCGGCGACCAGCGCGGCAGCGACGAGGATGCCCCGCGTGGAGCGCTGCGCCACGGGAAGCGGAGCGGAGGACGACGAGGTCGTCGAGGAGGTCGGCGGCGCAGGTGCAGCCGGCCGCGCCGGTACGTCCCGTTGCGTGGGCGTGTACCCGGCCGCAAGCCTCGGCGTACGCCCCGTGTCCCGGAACGCGCGCAGCATCCGCTCCGCCTCCGCCGCGTCGAGCCGCCGCTCGGGATCGCGCTCCAGCAGCCCCCGTACGACGGGAAGCAGGGGCCCGGCCTGGGCCGGCGGCCGGATCTCGTCGATGACGACCGCGTGCAGGATGCCGCCCAACGAGTCGCGATGGAAGGGGGATTCGCCGCTCAGGACGGTGCACAGCAGCACGCCCAGCGACCACAGGTCGGACTCGGGGCCCGTCCTGACCCCGGACATCCGCTCGGGCGCGGTGTACTCCGGTGAACCGACGAACGCCCCGCTCTCGGTGAGTGTCGTCGCGCCCGCGACCTGGGCGATGCCGAAGTCGGTGAGGACGACCCGGCCTTCCTCGGCGATCAGCACGTTCGCGGGCTTGAGGTCCCGGTGCAGGACACCCGCGTCGTGCGCGCGGCGCAGCGCACCGAGGAGGCCGATGCCGATGCGGGCGGCCTCGCGCGCGTCGACCGGACCGCGCGCGGAGATCCGCTCGGCGAGCGAGCCGCCCTCGATCAACTCCATGACGATGTACGGGCGTTCGTCGTCCTCGACCACGTCGTGCACGACGATGATGTGCGGGTGCCGCAGCTGCGCGACGGCGCGGGCCTCACGCAGGGTCCGGTCGCGCTGCTGACGGGCCTCGTCCGCGGAGAGCGTGGTGTCGAGGGCGATTTCCTTGACCGCGACCTGGCGGCCGAGCAGTTGGTCGGTCGCGCGCCATACGACGCCCATGCCGCCCCGCCCGATCCTGGCCTCCAGCCGGTAACGGCCGGCGATCACCCGGGCGTTGTCCCCCTCGGTCCCCATGCGTCCCATCATGCCGCAATGGAGCCCGGCCCTCCGGGTCGGCGACCGGCGGTGGCTGTATCCGGCCGTGCCGTTGTCCGGCGCTTCCCTTGCCCGGCGATTGCCCGGCGTCGCTATTCGGCCGTGGGGCGCCAGCCCTTCAGAACCGTGTCGAACTGCTCGCGCGCGGTGCCCCAGTCCGCCGCCGGCGCCGACATGTAGATCACGTACTCGACGCCGTCCCGGCTGAGATACGTCTGCTCGATGGCGCGGCGCGGCCCGGGGAACGCCGTGTCCTTCGCCAGCGCGGTCCAGGTGAAGTCCCACAGCGCGCCGTCGCAGTCACGGAAGGTGTTGGACTCCATGCTCACCCGGTGGTAATCGGCCAGCTTCGTCAACTGCTGTTCCAGGTCCACCTGGTGCAAGTACGGGTTGTCGAAGTCCGGCGAGTCGTCCACGGCGATGCGTACGAAGTGCTCGCCGCCGTCCGGTGTGTAGTCGATCTGTGCGCCGTCGACCTGCCGCACCCAGCCCTTGGGCACGGCGAGGCTGAAGCCCTCGGGGTCGTCCACGCGCACCCAGCCGTCGGGCAGGGCACCGGCCGCCGGCTGTGTGCTCTCGCCGGCCTGCGGGCTGGTAGTGGCGCTCGGCTCCGGCGTACTCCCCGATTCCCCGTCACCACCGGGTTCCTCGCTGCTGGTGACCCCGCCCGCGCCCGTCCGCCAGTCGTCCGCGTACTTCATGGCCGCGGCACCGCCGCCACCGACGAGCGCGGCCGCTACGACGACGAGGGCGATGGTGCGACCCCGACGCCGTTTCCTGGGGGCGGCCGGGACGGGCGTGGGGTAGGACATGGCCTGGGGCTGGGTCCCACCCGGGACATGGGGTGCCAAGCCATGGGGTGCCAAACCATGGGATGCCGAGTGATCGGGTGCCGGGACATGTGTGGTCGACCCATGTGCGGGTGTGGTCGCCGCATGTGCGGGGGCGATGCCGCCACCGAGGGAGTGATCCACCCCGGTTTCCACATGCTGCGTCGGCACGAACGCCTGCGCCGCGCTCGGCCGCCGCCCCTCCGCCGCCTCGGCGAGCATCTGCTCGGCCTCCGCAGCACTCGGCCGTACGGCGGGATCCTTGCGCAGCAGCGCGGTGATCACGGGCCCGAGCGGACCGGCGTACTCGGACGGTTCGGGCTCCTCCTCGACAACGGCCTGCATGGTGCTCAGCGGCGAGGTGCGCCGGAACGGCGACCTGCCCTCGACCGCCGTGTACAGCGTCGCGCCCAGCGCCCACAGGTCGGAGGCCGGACCGGGATCGTGCCCGCGCACCCGCTCGGGGGCCAGATAGTCGACCGAGCCGACGATCTCGCCGGTGCGCGTGAGGGTCGTATCGCCCTCGACCTGCGCGATCCCGAAGTCGGTGAGCAGTACGCGCCGGTCGGCGGAGAGCAGTACGTTCCCGGGCTTCACATCACGGTGCAGCACACCGGCGGCGTGCGCGGCCCGCAGCCCGCGCAGCACCCACAGCCCGATCCGCGCCGCCTCGGCCGGTTCGACGCGCCCCCGCTCCTTGACCTCGTCGGCCAGCGAGTTGCCCTCGACCAGCTCCATCACGATCCACGGCCGGCTGTCGTACTCCAGGACGTCGTGGATGGTGACGACGGCCGAGTGGTTGATCCGGGCGGCCGCTCTCGCCTCGGCGTGCGTGCGGGCGAGCATCGGAGCCAGGTCGCTCTCGGCGACGTACAGCGCGGCGGTCAACTCCTTGATTGCGACCGGGCGGTGCAGCACTTCGTCGTGCGCGCGCCACACCCGGCCCATGCCGCCGCTGCCGATGGATTCGGCAAGCCGGTAGCGGCCCGCGAGGAGCAGGCCCTGCATCTGATTCACGTTTCCCCGCAATGGTCTTGACAGGGTCAGACTAAGGAGCGGCCCCCGCGCAGGGAACCGCCGGGGCCGTACGGAGACCGCACTGTGACGGTTCTCCCTTCCGCGCGCGAAAGGGAACCAAAGTGAGCCAAGGGGGAGCCGTGGGGTTACGAAGGCGTCGGCCCACGCCCTGAGGAGGCATCGGGCGGCGCCCTGAGAGCAGTGTCAGCCGACTCCCTGAGACCGTGTCAGCCAGCGCCCTGAGACGGTGTCACCTCGTGACCTGATGTCACCCCGTGACCCGATACGTCCCCGAAGCCTGCTCGTACAGCCGCGTGACCTCGTCCCGTTCGGCCTCCGGGCCGCGCACCTGCACCACGTGGTAGCGCCCCTCGATGATGATCGCGAGATTGCGCACGAAGAGCTCGTGCCCTTCGCCGTCGGTCCAGGTGAACTGTCCCTCGGCCATGGCGAGGCCGCCCACATCGATCCGCCGCATCCCGCTGGAAGTGGCCCAGGTCGAGTCGCGGAACGGTTGCAACTCGCTCTCTCGCTCCCGCTGGTACGTCATCGGATCGCTGCCGTACGTGCTCGTGCTGTCCCGCCCGGGTACGAGGATGAGCTCGAAGTCGCCGTTGGAGTAGACGACTTGGCCGCTCCCGTTCTTCGCCGCACGGTCCCAGCCGTTGGCCACGGCCACCTGGAAGCCCTCGGCGTCCTCACGGAGCGTGAAACCCTGGGCGACTTCGGGGTCGTTGGCCCCTGAACTCGTCGAACTGGACGAGGCCGAGGGGCTCTTGTCCCCTCCGGGAGAGGTCTGGTCGGGGCGCGGCTCGCTGCTCGCGCTCCCTCCCGCGCCGGTGTCGGGGGCGGGACTGACGTCCCCGGCGGAACCGGTCCGCTCGTCGTCCGTGCCGCTGTTCGACTCGGCCTTGGGCATGAACACCATGGCGTACGCGATCGCCGCGGCCAGTAGGAGCAGGACCAGCAGGACGAGGTTCCGCCCGAGCCGTCTGGGCTTGGCCTGCTTGTTCTGCTTGGCACGCTTGTGACGGGCGTGCGGGCTGGTCGCGGGGAGCCCGGCGCGGCGCCTGCGAACAAGCTCGCCCCGTCGCCGTACGATCGGCAGCCGGCTGGGGTTGACCGGGGGCGCGGCGACGACATGCGCCCCCGCCTCGGCCTCCGGCGCCGACCGCACCAAGGAGCGCAGCCAGCCACGCAGTTCCTCGAAGTCGAGCCGCTCGGTGGGGTCCTGGCGCAGCAGCGACTCCACGACGGGCCTGAGCGGCCCGCACTCCTCGGCGAACGCGGGCGGCTCCGCGCACACGAGCTGCACCAGCTCGGCGGTGTTCTCCTCCGGGTAGGGCGCATGCCCCTGTACGGCCCGGAAGAGCAGCGCCCCCAGCGCCCACAGGTCGGTCGCGGGCCCGATCGGCGCCGCCAACTGCCAGTTCTCATGCACCGGCCCGGCCTGCTCGGGCGCCCACCGCTCGGTCACCGGCCCGACCACGGCCATCCGCGCCTGCCGGGCCCGCTCCGCGGCGAGCGCGGTGGCGGGTCCCCGGCGCGGGGGCCCACTGGCGACGATCTGGTCCCAACGGGCGGTCTGGCCTTGGGGGGTGGAGGTGGGCGTGCCGGGGCCCGGGGTGGGTGCGGGTACGGCCGCGGGTGCGGGTGCGGGGGCGAGGGGCTGGCCGGGTACGAGGGCGGGAGCGCTGTTGCCCGGGAGCGCTCCGGTGGGGGCGCCGCTCATCGGGAGGGGGCTGGTGGAGGTGCCGCTCCCGGAGTACATGCCGGGTGAGGTGTCACTCCCCGGCGCCGCCATCCCGCCGTTCGCGGCTCCAGGGAGCGCGGGGCGGCCTTCACCGCCGCCACCGGTTCCGGTTCCCGTGCCGGTTCCGCCGCCGCTACCGCTACGGGGCTGGGCGCCATGCCAGGAGCTGGAGTGCCCGACTCCGTACGGGTCGGCTATCTGCCCGGGGGGCGCGGTGTTGGGGTGATGTTCCGTGCCATGGGCGGGGACCTGGTAGGAACCCTGAGCCTGGGTCTGGCTGTGGCCGGGTGCTTGGGCAGGGGCTTGTCCATGACCAAGACCTTGAGCCTGGGCCTGACTGTGGCCGGGCGCTTGGGCCGGAGCTTGTCCATGACCAAGACCCTGGGCCGGGACTTGCCCGCGGCCCAGACCCTGAGCCTGAGCCTGACCGCCGTGCCCAGGAACCTGCGGGAACCCGCCGCCCCCACTCCCCCCGGATGCCTGCGGGAACCCGCTGTACCCGGCGACCTCGTGCCCGGACGCCTGCGCCACGCCCTGGCCCTGCGCCTGGCCCTGAGCCTGAACCGGCGACTGTGCCTGAACCGGAAACTGTGCCTGGGCCTGAGCCGCCGACGCATCGCCCTGCGGCGAAGGCCGGGGCGCGGGCAGCGCCGCCCGACCGCCCCCTTGCTCTTCGTGCACACGGGCCGCGGCACGCGCTCCGGCACGGTACGCGGCAATCGCCCCGGCGCGCGCCGCACGCATGTCGCTCCCAGCGCCACCACCAGGACCCACGGCGCCACCCGCGCCCCCGGCACCTCCAGCGCCGCCGGTTCCTCCGGCCCCCGGTGCTTCAAGCGCGCGCGGCCCTACGCCCGCAGCCGCCTCCGCAGGCCCCCCACGCTTGGCCCGAGCCTCGATCGCGGCTCGCCGCGCGGCTTCAGGATCGCCTCCGGCCGCACCACCGACCGCCCCGCCACCCGACGGACCCGACGGACCCGACGGACCCGACGACCCAGGCGGTCCAGACGGCCCCGACGGCCCACCAGGACCGAACCCATGCGAAGCACCACCACCGGCCCCACCTGCACGCCCAGCCCCCGCACCCCCGGGCCCACCCGGCCCACCGGCTCCCGCACCCCCACCACCGACGTCACCCTCGAAGTCCCGCACCGGCACAGGGTCGTACCCGCACAGCGCCTCCTCCGCGGCCCCGGCCGCCAGGCCGGTCAGCATCACGCGGCCGTCGTCGCAGACGAGCACCGTGCGCACGGTGATGTTCCGGTGCACCCACCCGTGCGCGTGCAGCACCCGCAGTGCGGCGAGGACGTCGGAGGCGATCTCGGCTGCCCGATAGGGGCTGAGCGGCCTCTCGGCGAGCAACACGTCCAGCCGCCTCGCCGCCACCAACTCGCTGACGATCCACAGCGACCCGCCCTCGGCGAACACGTCGAAGACCTGGTCGAGCCGGGGATGATCGGGTATCTGCGCGGCAGCCTGCGCGGCCTCGATCGCCCGCCGAACGGCCGGTTCGGTGGGCCGGCGCGTGGTCCGCGCGGACGCCCGGCGCACCCCGCCGTCCCGCGCCACGAACCCCTCGGGCAACCCGTCCGCGTCGAGCACCTCCGCCTCGACGACCTCAGGCAACGGCACCTGCCGGACCAGGACTTCCTGCCCGCTGTAGGTGTCGTACGCCCGGGTCTCGGCGAGTTCGTACTCGTCGGAAGGCGGCAGCGGCAAGCGGTAACGGTCGGCGAGAATCCGTCCCGCGTACTCGTCCACGATGCCTCCCCCGGCCGCCCGGTTGGTCAATTCCGTTCGCCTTGCGTCCCGTTGTGGTTCCGTACGGTCCGCAACTACTCACGATACGTGCCGGAGGCAACCCGCAAAGTAGGGATGCGATATCTCAGGGTGCCCAAGCATGGCGGAACGTCACATCGGCGAGCGGTACGTCACGACTTCGGCTGGAACGTCTCGGTGAACGTCTTCCACGTGTCCTTACGCAGATCGGTGTCCCAGTCGGCTGCCTTCGCCGTGTACATCAACGCGTACCCCTGGCTCGAGTTGACGACGAACCCGCGGTCGATCGACCGGTACTTCGTGCCACCGTCCTCGTAGGTGAACTCCCAGTCAGCCGTGTTCCAGCTGCGGTAGTCCACCTTCTCTATTCGCACGCGCTTGTAGTTCGACCGCGTCATGTACTGCTCTTGGTTCTCCCAGTCCGCCACCGGGTCGTCCTTGGGCGTGGTCGTCCAGCCGATCAGGAGCTTCTGCCCGTTGGGACCGGTGAGCCGGGCGCCCGCGTCGTCAGTGGACACGTACTTCCAGCCCTCCGGCAGCACGATCGAGAACCCTTGACTGCTTGTGTACGGCGTTCCGCCCGCGGAGCCCGAGGTCGACCCCTCGTCACTGTCCGACCCGCTCGACGTACCGGCACTGGCGCCGGTGCTCGGCGTACTGCCCGAACCCGTGGCCGAGTCGTCCGCCCCGTCACCGCTGTCCGTGTGGGCGCCGCTGCTCTCCTCGCTGCCACTTCCGGCGGTCGCCCCACTGGAAGCGGCCTTGGTGTCACCGCTCTTGGAGTCGTTCGAGTTGTCGTCGCCCCCGTTGAGGGTCAGGGCCAGCACGGTGCCGAGCACCGCCAGCGCCACGACCACCGCGATGATGATCAACGTCCGCCGCGGCACCACATCCGTCAACGGCGCCCGAGGCACCGGCCGCGGAGGCCGCTCCGGAGCCACCGGCCACCCGGAAGCCTTGCCGGCGGAAGCGGAAGCAGCAGGTGTATCGGCCGAGACGGAGGCGGAGACCGCAGTAGCGGCAACACCACCGTCGTCCTTCTCCGACGCAGGTGCAGAAACAGGCGGGGACACAGGTGGAGACACAGGTGCGGACACATGCGTGGCCGCTTCCGTACCCAAACCCGTACCCGAACCCGAACCCGACTCGGCAGTTGCCCCCGCACCCCCGGACTTCGCCCGCGCCGTCGCCGCCGCACCGGCCGCCGCCGTGGCCGCCCCGGCCGCCGAGGCAGCCTTCCGCACGGAACGCATCGCCCCGCGCAGCCGCTCCCCGGCCTCCTCACCACGCTTGGCCCCGGAACCGCCCGAGCCACCGGACCCCGAACCACCCTTGCCAGGCCCCTCGTCGGGCACCGGCGGCAACGCCACGACCTTCGTCGCGTCCGCCGGCTCCGGCACGGCCGGCCTGGGCTCGGGCGCGCGTAGCACCTCGATGAGCATCGCGCTCGCGCCCTCGACGTCGAGCCGCTGCTCGGGGTCCTTGGCGAGCAGCCCGTAGATCACGTTCTCCAGCGGACCCGCGTTCTTCGGCTGCTCCACCGGCTCGATCATCACCGCGGTGAGCGTCGCGATCGCGGAACCCTTGTCGTACGGCGGCACGCCCTCGACCGCCGCGTACAACAGACCGCCCAGCGACCACAGGTCGGCGGCGGGCCCGGGCTTGTGACCGCGCGCCCGCTCCGGCGAGATGTACGAGGGCGCGCCGACGAGCATGCCCGTCGAGGTGATGGACGGGTCGCCCTCGACCTGCGCGATCCCGAAGTCGGTCAGCACGACCCGGCCGTCCTCGGAGATCAGCACGTTCGACGGCTTCACGTCCCGGTGCAGGATGCCCTCCCGGTGCGCCGAACGCAGCACATCGAGAATCGCCAGCCCGACCTCGGCGGCCCGCACCGGCGTGAGCAGGCCGTCCTCGCGGATGACCTCGGCGAGCGACTTGCCCTCGACGAGCTCCATCACGATCCACGGCCGGTTGTCCTCGTCGACCACGTCGAAGACCGTCACCGCGCCGTTGTTACGGATCCGCGCGATCGCCTTGGCCTCACGCAGCGTGCGCGTGATCAGCCGCCGCTTCTCGTCCTCGTCGATGCTCGACGGGAACCGCAGCTCCTTGACGGCCACCGTGCGGCCCAGGGTCTCGTCCTTGGCCCGCCACACCGTGCCCATGCCGCCGCGGCCGAGAACATCCCCCAGCCGGTAGCGCCCGGCGAGGAGACGTTCGCTCTTGTCCTGACGGGATGCTCCCGCCCGCTCCGCCTCCGACATGCGTCCCCTCAAGCAACCCGCCCTGACAGAGCCTCCATTGTCCCTCACCGGACAAGTGAACGATGCCGTGGGGCCCCTCAAGAAGGGACCGCCCGACACCTGGCCCCGCGCCGTCCCGCATGATGGCCCTCAACAAGGAAGGACCACCGATGCCGCCGCGCCGGACACCTCGGACACTCCGGGCCATACCCGCGACCCTGGCGCTCCTCGGTCTGGCCCCGACCTGTTTGCTCGCCTCGACCCCGACCGGCGCACAAACCCCCAGGTCCGAGCCCTCGTCCGACTCCCGAGCCCTCACGTCCCCAGCACCAGCCGGATCGCGGTCCTCCGCCTCCCCGGCCACGGACGCCGCCCTCGCCCTCCTCGTCACCCGTGGCGAAGCCCCGGCCGCGGCCCTGCTCGCCCAGGACGATTCCGGCTCACAATTCGCCGACGCCGGTGACGGAATCGACCGCTCCGACCACTTCCGCGCGGGCAGCATCACCAAGACGTTCATCGCGACCGTCGTCCTGCAACTGGCCGCCGAACACCGGCTGTCCCTGTCGGACTCCGTGGACGCCCACCTCCCCGGCCTGGTCAGCGGAGCAGGCAACGACGGCAGCCACCTGACCCTGCGCGCCCTGCTCACCCACACCAGCGGCCTGTACGACTTCACCGCCGACACCTTGGGCACCGTCCCCGTCACCCCACTTCAGGCCGTACGCATCGCGCTCACCCACCCCCCGGCCGACCCCGGCCGCTACTCCTACTCCAACACCAACTACGTCGTGCTCGGCATGGTCATCGAACAGGTCACCGGCCACTCGTACGCCACCGAGGCCCAGCGCCGCATCATCACCCCTCTCCGTCTGACCGGCACCTCCTTCCCAGGTGCCCGCACCTCTCTCCCCTCACCGCACGGCCGCGCGTACGCCGCCGACGGTTCCGACGTCACCGAGCTCGACCCGCGCGTGGCCGGCGCGGCGGGCGAGCTGGTCACCACGCTCGCCGACCTGGACCGCTTCTACGGGGCCCTCCTCGCCGGCGAGCTGCTCCCGCCCGGCCAACTGCGGGAGATGCTCAACACCCGCGCCGCACACGGCTCGTACGGCATGGGCCTCTACCCGGTGAAGCTGCCGTGCGGCACCACGGTGTGGGGGCACAACGGCCGCATATCCGGCAGCTACGTGCGCAGCGCAGCCACCGTCGACGGTCGTCGTGTCCTCACCTTCCGGGTGAACACGGACGGGATCGCAGACCCTGACCTCGAACCGGCCCTGCTCGCCGCCGAGTTCTGCCCCCGCACCGAGTAGAACGGACACGTTCCGAGCAAAGATCCCAGCTCACGACACTCGTTCGAGTGACATCAGCGGGAGCCGTCAGCCACGGGAGTCATCCGCGGCGGGAACCGTCAGCAACGGAAGTCGTCCGCAGCAGGAACCGTCAGCGGCCGAAGCCCAGGCGGCGGGCCCGTCGGGTCGGTCAGAGCGGCACGATGTCCGGCGCCCCCAGCCGCGCCGCGTCCGCCGTCAGGTCGTCCGGCTGCCGCTGCGACTCCCGCTCGGCCTCGACCCGCTTCTCGTAGTGCTCCACTTCCCGTTCGATCTGGTCCTTGTCCCAGCCGAGCACCGGGGCCATCAGCTCCGCCGCCTCCCGCGCGCTGCGCGTTCCCCGGTCGAAGGTCTCGATAGAGATGCGGGTGCGCCGGGTCAGCACGTCGTCCAGGTGCCGGGCACCCTCGTGCGAGGCGGCGTAGACGATCTCGGCCCGCAGATAGTCCTCGGCGGCCGGCAGGGGCTCACCGAGTGAGGGATTGCCGGCGATGAGGTCGAGCACTTCCTCGGCGAGCACTCCGTACCGGTTCAACAGGTGCTCGACGCGCACCACATGGAGCCCGGTGCGCGCCGAGATCCGTGCTCGCGCGTTCCACAGCGCCCGGTACCCTTCGGCGCCGAGCAGCGGAATGTCCTCCGTGACGCACTCGGCGACCCGCTGGTCGAGACCGTGCACCGCCTCGTCCACCGCGTCCTTGGCCATCACCCGGTACGTCGTGTACTTGCCGCCCGCCACGACCACCAGCCCCGGCACCGGATGCGCCACGGTGTGCTCGCGGGACAGCTTGCTGGTGGCGTCCGACTCACCGGCGAGCAGCGGCCGCAGTCCCGCGTACACACCCTGTACGTCGTCGCGGGTGAGCGGCACCGAGAGTACGGAGTTCACGTGCTCCAGCAGATAGTCGATGTCCGCGCTGGACGCCGCCGGATGGGCCTTGTCGAGGTCCCAGTCGGTGTCGGTGGTGCCGATGATCCAGTGCCGCCCCCACGGGATCACGAAGAGCACGGACTTCTCGGTGCGCAGGATCAGCCCCGACGTCGAGTTGATCCGGTCCTTCGGTACGACCAGATGGATGCCCTTGGACGCGCGCACATGGAACTGCCCCCGCTCCCCCACCATCGCCTGGGTGTCGTCGGTCCACACCCCCGTGGCGTTCACCACCTGCTTGGCGCGGACCTCGTACTCCCCGCCCCCTTCGACATCCTGCACCTTGGCACCGACAACGCGTTCGCCCTCGCGCAGGAAGCCGGTCACCCGCGCGCGGTTGGCCACCTTCGCGCCGTACGCCGCCGCCGTGCGCACCAGGGTGGCCACATAGCGGGCGTCGTCCATCTGCGCGTCGTAGTACTGCAGGGCGCCGACCAGGGCGTCCTTCTTCAAGGCAGGGGCGACGCGCAGGGCGCGGGTGCGGGACAGATGGCGGTGTGTGGGCAGTCCGCGTCCATGACCGCTGGAAATCGACATGGCGTCGTAGAGCGCGACGCCCGAGCCCGCGTACAGCCGCTCCCAGCCCTTGTGCTGAAGCGGATAGAGGAACGGCACGGGCTTCACGAGGTGCGGCGCGAGCCGTTCGAGGAGGAGCCCGCGTTCCTTCAAGGCCTCGCGCACCAGTGCGAAGTCGAGCATCTCCAGATAGCGCAGGCCGCCGTGGATCAGCTTGCTGGACCTGCTCGACGTGCCCGACGCCCAGTCACGCGCTTCGACCAGACCTGTGGACAGACCGCGCGTCACGGCGTCCAGGGCGGTGCCCGCACCGACCACGCCCGCGCCCACGACCAGCACATCCAGCTCACGCTCGGCCATTGCTGCCAGTGACTCGGCGCGCTCCGCCGGCCCCAGTGTCGCTGTCCTCACCGCTGCCTCCCGCTCTTGGTCGCGCCGACCTCACCTGTCAGGCGGGCCCGTGCTCACATCCCCCATGCCCAAAGTCTGACCTTCTTGCCCTCCTTCGGCCACCACTCACCAGCAGCCTGTGGACAACACTCGGAGAATCTTGAACGCGCAATGCCGCAAATCGGTCATATTTACTCCTAGTCTGACATTGCGCTCGCCCGTCTTGTCCACAGGGCTTGCGCACCTGTTCCGCTTCGGCTACTGGGAAGGACGGCCCACTCCATGCCCGCAGACCTCGCCGTCATCGGACTCGGTCATCTCGGCCTGCCCCTCGCCCAGGCCGCCGTCGCGGCCGGCATCCCCACACTCGGCTACAAGACCGGTCCGGAAGGCGGCTCCCTCAGCCCCGCCGAACTGCGCCGAATGCTCTCGGGGGGCTTCCGGCCCGCCACCGACCCGGCGGAACTCGGCCGCGTCCGCACCGCCGTCATCTGCGCCCCGACCTCACGCGGCGCGGACGGCGCACTGGACCTGAGCCAGCTGGAGGCCGCCGCCCGCACCCTGGCCGCCCAACTGCGCCCGCACACCACGGTGATCCTCGAATCGCCCGTACGCCCCGGCACCACCGAGGAGTTCCTCCGCCCGCTCCTCGAAGAGGGCTCCGGGCTGCGCGCGGGACGCGACTTCCACCTCGCCTACTCGCCCAGCCGGGTCGACCCCGGCAACCGCGACTTCGGCCCCGCCAACACCCCGAAGGTCATCGGAGGCCTGACGCCGGCCTGCACCGAATCGGCCGCCGCCTTCTACGGGCGCCTCACCGACAAGGTCGTACGCGCGCGTGGAACACGCGAGGCGGAAACCGTGCAGCTCCTGGAGACCAACTTCCGGCACGTCAACATCGCCCTGGTCAACGAGATGGCCGTGCTCTGCCACGACCTGGGCGTCGACCTGTGGGACGTCATCCGCTGCGCCGAGACCAAGCCGTTCGGCTTCCAGGCGTTCCGGCCGGGCCCCGGAGTCGGCGGCCACGGAATCGCCCAGGACCTCACAGGCCACTCCGGACGCACCCTCCGGATGGTCGAACTGGCCCAGCAGGTCAACAACCACATGCCCCAGTACGTCATCCAGCGCGCCGCCACGCTCCTCAACGAGCACGGCAAATCGGCCCGCGCCGCGCGCGTGCTCCTCCTGGGCGTCACCTACAAGGCGGACCTCGCCGACCAACAGGGCACCCCCGCCCACGAGATCGCCCTGCGACTGATGGAACTCGGCGCGTCCGTCAGCTACCACGACCCGCTCGTCCCGGCATGGCGCGTCCTCGGCCGCCCCGTCCCGCGCGCGGACTCCCTCTACGAGGCCGCGGCCGACGCCGACCTCACGATCCTGCTCCAGCAGCACCGCACGTACGACCTCCAAGGACTGTCCGTGAAGGCCCAACTCCTCCTGGACACAAGGGGAGCAACCCCCACCGGAGCGGCCCACCGGCTCTGACCCCGGAAATCCCTCTCCCGTATGTCAGTGGTGACTGCTAGTGTCCGGGGCCGTTGTCGCACTCGAGTGCGCCCGCGCCCCACGCACATCAGTGCGTCCACCATCCACACCAAATTCGGGGGATATCCACCATGAGCCAGCCCACGCCGCCCTCCCAGCCCACCGAGGGCAACCCGTACGCCGCCCAGCAGCCCGTCGCCGGCAACCCCTACGCCGGTCAGCAGCAGCCCGCGGGCGGCGGCAACCCGTTCGCGGGTCAGCAGCAGCCCACCGGTGGCAACCCGTTCGCGGGCGGCCAGCAGCCCGGCTTCGCCCCTGCGCCGCCCGCCCCGCGCCAGGGCAATTTCGCCCTCGGAATCGTGGCCGCCGTTGTGGCGGCCCTGGTGACCGCCGGCATCTACGGCGCCATCATCGGCGGCACGGGGTACGAGATCGGCTACGCCGCGGTCGGCGTCGGCTTCCTCATAGGCCTCGCCGCGGGCAAGGTCGGCGGCAGCAACCCGGTACTGCCGGTCCTGAGCGCCGTCCTCTCCCTGGGCGCCGTCTACGTGGGCCAGCTCATCGGTGTCGCGATGATCGGTGCCGACGAGTCCGGTATCTCCGCGACCACGCTCCTCACCGACCACTTCGACCTGGTGACCGCGGCCTGGAAGGAATCGGCCGACTTCATGACGTACCTGTTCTTCGGGATCGGCGCCTTCGCCGCCTTCTCGGGCGCCAAGAAGGCCGCCCTGTAACCCGGTTCGCGCAGCGGTTCACGCACCGGTTCACGTACGGCGAAGGGGCCCGCGTCACCACCAGGTGACCGGGCCCCTTCGCGTCGTACGAGTTGTCGTACGAGCCGTTAGTACTGCCTACCGCTTGTGCTGCGAGTCCGCGACCGTCACCTCGACGCGCTGGAACTCCTTCAGCTCGCTGTAGCCGGTGGTGGCCATCGCCCGACGCAGGGCGCCGAAGAAGTTCATGGAGCCGTCCGGGATGTGCGAGGGGCCCGCGAGGATCTCCTCGATGGTGCCCACCGTGCCGAGGTCGACTTTCTTGCCGCGCGGCAGCTCCTCGTTGACGGCCTCCATGCCCCAGTGGTGGCCCTTGCCGGGCGCGTCGGTGGCGCGGGCCAGCGGGGAACCCATCATCACGGAGTCGGCACCGCAGGCGATGGCCTTGGGGAGGTCGCCGGACCAGCCGACACCGCCGTCGGCGATGACGTGCACGTACCGGCCGCCGGACTCGTCCATGTAGTCACGGCGCGCGGCCGCGACATCGGCGACCGCGGTCGCCATCGGAACCTGGATGCCCAGCACGTTGCGCGTGGTGTGCGCGGCGCCGCCGCCGAAGCCGACGAGGACACCGGCCGCGCCCGTGCGCATCAGGTGCAGGGCCGCGGTGTACGTGGCGCAGCCGCCGACGATCACCGGGACGTCCAGCTCGTAGATGAACTGCTTCAGGTTCAGCGGCTCGGCGGCACCGGAGACGTGCTCCGCCGACACCGTCGTACCGCGGATGACGAAGATGTCCACACCCGCGTCCACGACGGCCTTGGAGAACTGCGCCGTGCGCTGCGGGGACAGGGCGGCGGCGGTGACGACGCCCGAGTCGCGCACCTCCTTGATGCGCTGCCCGATCAGCTCCTCCCTGATGGGAGCCGCGTAGATCTCCTGGAGGCGGCGGGTCGCGGTGTCCGCGTCCAGCTCCGCGATCTCGTCGAGCAGCGGCTGCGGGTCCTCGTACCGCGTCCACAGGCCCTCGAGGTTGAGCACGCCCAGGCCGCCCAGCTCACCGATGCGGATCGCGGTGGCCGGGGAGACGACCGAGTCCATCGGGGCGGCCAGGAAGGGCAGCTCGAAGCGGTAGGCATCGATCTGCCAGGCGATCGAGACCTCCTTCGGGTCCCGGGTACGGCGGCTCGGGACGACGGCGATGTCGTCGAAGGCGTACGCCCGGCGGCCGCGCTTGCCGCGCCCGATCTCGATCTCAGTCACGTGTGTGGCCTTTCCCTCTTCGCTTCTGCGTCTCCCAGTATCGCCGACGCCCACGACAAGGGCGGCCCCGGGAACCTCCGGGACCGCCCTCAAGCCGTACGACCACTGGTTACGGCGACTGCTGACGACTACTGGTTACGGCTGTAGTTCGGTGCCTCGACCGTCATCTGGATGTCGTGCGGGTGGCTCTCCTTGAGGCCCGCCGAGGTGATGCGGACGAAGCGGCCCTTGGTCTCCATCTCGTCGATGGAGGCGGCGCCGACATAGCCCATGGTCTGGCGCAGGCCGCCGACGAGCTGGTGCAGCACGTTGGCCAGGGGGCCGCGGTAGGGCACCTGGCCCTCGATGCCCTCGGGGACGAGCTTGTCGTCGGAGGCCACCTCGGCCTGGAAGTAGCGGTCCTTCGAGTACGACCTGCCCTGGCCGCGCGACTGCATGGCACCGAGGGAACCCATGCCGCGGTACGACTTGAACTGCTTGCCGTTGATGAACTGCAGCTCGCCGGGCGACTCCTCGCAGCCCGCGAGGAGGCTGCCGAGCATCACCGTGTCGGCGCCGGCCGCGAGGGCCTTGCCGATGTCGCCGGAGTACTGGAGGCCACCGTCGCCGATCACCGGGACACCGGCGGCACGCGCCGCGAGGGCGGCTTCGTAGATGGCGGTGACCTGGGGGACGCCGATGCCGGCGACCACTCGGGTGGTACAGATCGAGCCGGGGCCCACGCCCACCTTGACGCCGTCGACACCGGCGTCGATCAGGGCCTGGGCGCCGTCACGGGTGGCCACGTTGCCGCCGATCACGTCGACGCCGACGCTCGACTTGATCTTCGCCATCCAGTTGAGGGCGTTGCTGTTGTGTCCGTGCGAGGTGTCGACGATCAGGAAGTCCACACCGGCCTCGGCCAGCGCCTGCGCCCGCTCCAGCGCCTCGGGGCTGGCTCCGACGGCGGCACCCACCAGGAGGCGGCCCTCGATGTCCTTCGCGGCGTTCGGGTACTTCTCGGCCTTCACGAAGTCCTTGACCGTGATGAGGCCCTTGAGAACGCCCGCGTCGTCGACCAGCGGAAGCTTCTCGATCTTGTGGCGGCGCAGCAGTTGCATCGCGTCGTTGCCCGAGATGCCGACCTTGCCGGTGACCAGGGGCATCGGGGTCATGACCTCACGCACCTGGCGCGAGCGGTCGGTCTCGAAGGCCATGTCGCGGTTGGTGACGATGCCGAGCAGCTTGCCGTTGCCGTCGGTGACGGGGACACCGCTGATGCGGAACTTGGCGCACAGCGCGTCGGCCTCGCCCAGCGTGGCGTCCGGGTGCACGGTGATCGGGTCGGTGACCATGCCGGACTCGGAGCGCTTCACGAGGTCGACCTGGTTGACCTGGTCCTCGATGGAGAGGTTCCGGTGCAGCACGCCGACGCCGCCCTGCCGGGCCATGGCGATCGCCATGCGCGACTCGGTCACCTTGTCCATCGCGGCCGAGAGCAGCGGGATGTTCACACGTACGTTGCGGGAGATGCGGGACGAGGTGTCGACCGCGTTGGGCAGCACTTCCGAAGCGCCCGGCAGCAACAGCACGTCGTCGTAGGTCAGCCCGAGTGTCGCGAATTTAGCGGGCACTCCGTCGACGTTGGCAGTCATGACACCTTCCCCAAATGGCCTTGATCGGTGCGGATGTCCATGCTAACGGGAAGCAAGGGTCTCTCATTCCATGGCCTGGGTTGGGCTGGGGCTTCGTACTTTCGTACGGGGCTGATGGCGTCGCCGTTCATCCGCGACGCCGGAAACCCTGTTCCCGGGCCTGGCCCGGCCTCTGTGGGCCCGGCCTGCTCGACGTGGGCCGGTTTCTTATCGGCGCAGGCCGGTTTTTTCAGCGCGGGCGGGTTTTCGCCGCCCGGCTCCCCGCTGCCGCGACGGAGAACGACTGCCGTCCCGGCTGAGCAGTTCTGGGCACCGCCGGACACCACCGTCCGGCTGCCCGCCGTCGAGGCGGAGAAAGAATCGCCGTCCCGACCGGGCCATGCTCGGCACCGGCGGCCAACGCCGGCCACCGCCGGACACGGCCGCCCAGCTCCCCGCCGTCGCGGCGGAGGAAAACCCAGAAGACCCACCGCCCCGGCCGAGCCGCGCCCGGCACCGGCGGACCGCCAGGCATCGACGTCCGACTTCCCGCCGCCGCAGCGGAAAGGGACCGGAAACCAACTCCCGAAGAAGGCCCGACTACTGCTCCGCCAACGCCCGCAGCCGGCTCAACGCCCTGTGCTGAGCCACCCGTACCGCCCCTGGTGACATTCCCAACATCTGCCCTGTCTCCTCGGCCGTGAGGCCCACCGCGATCCTCAGCAGGAGCAGCTCGCGCTGGTTGTCGGGGAGGTTGGCCAGGAGTTTCTTGGCCCATTCGGCGTCGCTGCTGAGCAGGGCGCGCTCTTCGGGGCCGAGGGAGTCATCGGGGCGCTCGGGCATCTCGTCCGAGGGGACCGCGGTGGAACCGGGGTGGCGCATCGCGGCTCGCTGCAGGTCGGCGACCTTGTGCCCGGCGATGGCGAAGACGAACGCCTCGAAGGGGCGCCCGGTGTCCTTGTAGCGCGGCAGCGCGAGGAGCACCGCGACGCAGACCTCCTGCGCCAGGTCCTCCACGAAGTGCCGCGCGTCGCCCGGAAGCCGGGACAGACGGGTGCGGCAGTAGCGCAGCGCGAGGGGGTGAACATGGGCGAGCAGGTCGTGCGTGGCCTGCTCGTCGCCGTCGACAGCGCGATGGACGAGCGCACCGATCACCGTCGTCTCGTCGTCGCGCATCGGTCCATGGTGCCTCGGCGTCGTCCGATCCGTGGCACCGCGTCCATAGTTGTGCACCGAAGCGTTATGAGCAGGTGCGCCGGAACTCATCTCCTGCGCCCTCCCCTTCCGCTCGACCGAATCGTCCCCTAGGAACTCCACACCTCAAGGATGCGGCATCCGCCGGGAAACGGGGATCAGGCATCGAAGAGGCTCTCTCCGAGGGCCCGGCCCCACCCGCCGCACGGCGGGCAGGGACTACTGCCGTTGTACCCCCACGGCGGCTCACTTAGCGAACCAGGCCCCACCGGAAACCGAGCGCCACAGCGTGCGCGCGGTCCGAGGCGCCGAGCTTCTTGAAGAGCCGCCGGGCGTGCGTCTTGACGGTGTCCTCGGAGAGGAACAGCTCACGGCCGATCTCCGCGTTGGAGCGGCCGTGGCTCATACCCTCCAGGACCTGGATCTCCCGCGCGGTGAGCGTGGGAGCCGCGCCCATCTCGGCCGACCGCAGTCTGCGCGGGGCGAGCCGCCAGGTGGGGTCGGCGAGCGCCTGGGTCACCGTCGCGCGCAGTTCGGCACGTGAGGCGTCCTTGTGCAGATAGCCGCGGGCGCCGGCGGCGACGGCGAGCGCCACGCCGTCCAGGTCCTCGGCGACGGTGAGCATGATGATGCGCGCACCGGGGTCGGCGGACAACAGCCGCCGAACAGTCTCGACGCCGCCCAGACCGGGCATGCGTACGTCCATCAGAATCAGGTCCGAACGGTCGGCACCCCAGCGGCGGAGTACTTCCTCGCCGTTGGCCGCCGTCGTCACACGCTCGACGCCGGGCACGGTCGCCACCGCGCGGCGGAGCGCCTCTCGGGCAAGCGGGGAGTCGTCGCAGACGAGGACGGATGTCATTGCCGTCCTCCGCAGCTGATGCGCGTCACCTTGAGCCTCCAGGCTGGTACGAATCGTCATCTGTGCGGTCGACACTCGCCGACGGAAACTGCCGTCTGCCCGAGCGCTTGTTCCTTCAACCGCCTCGGCACTTCCAACGATGGTCACTCGAAAGAGTTACGGGGCAGCAAGTCGTCTTCGGCACTGTACGTGAGGGCGCGGACACGGTGCAGACATGCGGAGCGGACCCACAACCTTTCATCACAACCCATGCCCCATTTAGCCCGATTTCTTCCCTTTTGCTGGTGTCTGTGGCTAGATTCGCAATGAGTCATATTTTCATCTCCTTAGATCGTAGATGTACGGTCGGTGGGCACATAGCAGCCCAGAACGGCAACAAGGGGACACGCAATGGCAGATTTCTCCCGCCTTCCCGGTCCGAACGCGGACCTCTGGGACTGGCAGCTCCTCGCGGCCTGCCGCGGGGTCGACAGCTCGCTCTTCTTCCACCCGGAGGGCGAGCGAGGTGCGGCACGGAGCGCTCGCGAGAACTCGGCCAAAGAGGTCTGCATGCGATGCCCGGTACGCGCGGAGTGCGCGGCGCACGCGCTGGCGGTGCGCGAGCCGTACGGCGTGTGGGGCGGGTTGACCGAGGACGAGCGCGAAGAGCTCATGGGACGGGCACGCAACCGGCTGGTCTCGGCGTCGGCGACTGGAAGCAGTCCCGCTTCGAACAACTGAAGGAACGTTTCTGCTGACCGGGCACGCGCCCGCGTGCCCCTAACTTTTCTGGCCCCTCTCCCCAACGCGCCCCGCGCCGGGACTACCGCTGCGCGGCCCGCGCCAGCCGGTCGAGCGTCGCCGCCACCGCGGGCACCTGAGCGAGATCCGGCAGCGTGAGCGCGACGATCTCCCGCCGCACCGGGGGCTCCACCCGCACCGTGCGCGCCCCCTTCGGCCGTACGGACTCGATGGCGAGCTCCGGAAGGACCGCAACCCCCAGACCGGCGCCCACCAGGCCGACCACGGCCGGGTAGTCGTCGGTGGCGAAGTCGATACGGGGCTCGAAGCCCGCGCCGCGGCAGACCTCGACCAGTTGTCGGCGGCAGCGCGGGCAGCCCGCGATCCATGGGTCCCCGGCGAGTTCGCCGATCGCCACCGACTCGGCCCCGGCGAGGCGGTGGCTCTCGGGGACGAGCCCGACGAGGCGGTCGAGGAGCAGGGGGCGTACGACCAGGTCGTCCCACTCCTCGACGCCCGCCGCCCCCTCGTACCGGAACGCGAGCGCGATGTCGCAGTCGCCCTCGCGGAGCATCTCCACGGAGCGCGGCGGCTCGGCCTCCTCCAGGGAGACCCGGGTGCCTGGGTGCGCGGCGCGCAGGGCGGCGAGGGCCGTGGGGACGAGCGTGGAGCTGCCGCTGGGGAAGGAGACGAGCCGTACGCGGCCGGCGCGCAGGCCCGCGATCGCGGCGACCTCCTCCTCGGCCGCCGTCAGTCCCGCGATGATGCCGGCCGCGTGCCTGACCAGCGCGTCGCCCGCCTGCGTCAGGCGCATCTCGCGTCCCGTGCGGACCAGCAGCGGTGTGCCGACGGATGCTTCGAGCGCCTTCATCTGCTGGCTGACGGCGGGCTGGGTGCAGCCCAGTTCGCGCCCGGCCGCCGAGAAGGAACCGGTGGCGGCGACGGCGCGCAGTACGCGGAGATGACGTGCCTCGATCATTTTCCGAGCATAAGGGCGCCTTGGGTAAGGAAGCGAATATTGCGTCGCCGCTTTGGCTCCCATCGCCTAGCGTGCTCTCCATGAAGCTTCTCTCGCTGAATCTGGGCCAGGCGCGGGCCGTCGACTACACGGACCAGCCGGAGGGGGTGACCGGCATCGACAAACAGCCGGTGCCGGGGCCGGTGCGGGTCGCGGCGCCCGGGCCCAAGGGGACCGGCGGGAGCGGCCTCGCCGGGGACGCCGTGTGCCACAAGCGGCACCACGGCGGGGAACACCAGGCCGTGTACGCGGTCGCGCGCGAGGATCTCGACGACTGGGAACGCGAGCTGGGCCGGACGCTGCCCGCCGGCTCCTTCGGCGAGAACCTCACGACACTGGGAGTCGACGTGTCCGGGGCGCTGATCGGCGAGCGCTGGCGCATCGGGCCCGAGGTGATCCTCGAGGTCACCTGCGGGCGCATCCCCTGCCGGACCTTCCAGGAACACGTCGGCGAGAAGGGGTGGGTGAAGCGCTTCACTCAGAAGGGCGCGCCCGGCGCGTATCTGCGTGTCGTCGAGCCCGGCGAGATCCGCTCCGGCGACCCGATCGAGATCGTGCACAGGCCGGACCACGACGTCACGGTCGCCCTCCAGTTCCGTGCGATCACGACCGAACGGGGGCTGCTGCCACGGCTGCTCGACGCGGGCGAGGCGCTGCATCCCGAGTCACGGGCGATCGCCGAGAAGTACGTGGCGACGCCCGGCGCTTAGCAGGGGCTGCGCAGGCAGTCGCGCGCCCCGCGCAGAAGTCGTGTGGGGCGCGCGCACGTTGGGGAGCGCGGAGCGCCGGACCACAGGTCAGGTCACTAACCTTGGGCCATGACAACGGCTCTGATTACGGGATCGACCGCGGGGATCGGCGCCGCCTTCGCGCGGCGTCTGGCGGCTGACGGGCACAACCTCGTGCTGGTGGCGCGTGACACCAAGCGGCTGGGCGAGCAGGCGACCGAGCTGCACGACCTGCACGGCATCGAGGCGGAGGTGCTGACGGCGGATCTGGCGACGGACGACGGCATCGAGGCCGTGGCCGGGCGCCTGAGCGACCGCAAGAACCCGGTCGACCTGCTGGTCAACAACGCCGGCTTCGGCAACAAGGGCCGCTATCTCGACGTATCGATCGCGGACGAGCTGAAGATGCTCAAGGTGCACTGCGAGGCGGTCCTGCGGCTGACCTCCGCGGCGACCGAGGGCATGCGGGAGCGCGGCCGTGGCGGGGTCGTCAACGTCGCGTCGGTGGCCGCGTTCCTGCCGCGGGGGACGTACGGGGCGTCGAAGGCCTGGGTCGTGCAGTTCTCGCAGGGCGCGGCGAAGGACCTGGCAGGCAGCGGCGTACGGCTGATGGCGCTGTGCCCCGGTTTCGTGCGCACGGAGTTCCACCAGCGGGCCGGTATGGGCACTGACAACATCCCCAACTGGATGTGGCTGGACGCCGACAAGCTGGTCGCCGCCGCGCTCACGGACCTGGCCCGCGGCAAGACCCTGTCGATTCCCGACCCGCGCTACAAGGTGCTGATGGGCATGGCGAAGGTGGCGCCGCGGTCGTTGCTGGGCGGAATCTCCTCCAGGACCGGGCGGAAGTACGGGCCCCAGTAGGCCAGAGGCGGTGGCGCCGCCGTCCCAGTGGGACGATGGAGGTATCACCCGGACCCAGGGGGGCCGGAAGGCGGCGTCATGACGTTCGTACAGCTCATCGACTGCAAGACCGGTCGATTCGACGAGATGGACCGGCTCATGGACACATGGGTCGAGCAGACCAAGGGCAAGCGGACCGCGACGCACAGCGTCATCGGCAAGGACCGGTCCGACGCCAGGCACTTCATCGAGATCGTGGAGTTCGCGTCGTACGAGGAAGCGATGGCGAACTCGAATCTTCCCGAGACGGACAAGATCTTCCGGGAGATGGTGGCACTCTGCGACGAGATGCCGACGTTCACGGATCTGGATGTGGTGCGGGACGAGTGGCTCTACAAGACCAACGTCCGCAATTTCTACGGACTGGTCGCAGGCAAGGGCGAGTTGCCCTCGTGGGACGAGGTCGTCGCGGAGAACTACCACGACCACGATCCGTCCAACGAGCAGGACGTGATCGGCCTGGACGCCATGCGCCGCGAGGTGGAGATGTGGCGGTCCGGCTTCGACTTCACGTTCACCATCGAGGACCAGCTCGCCGACGGCGACCGGGTCTGTACGCGCTGGACCTGGAACGGCACCCACAAGGGCGACTTCATGGGGATCCCGGCCAGCGGCAGGCAGGTCGCCATGACCGGCACGACCATCCACCGGTGCACCGACGACGGCAAGCTCGTCGAGGGCTGGTGGCAGTACGACAGGCTGGGGCTGATGGCGCAGCTCGGGGCGCTGGATTCGCTGGAGCAGTGACCGGTAGACCGCAGCGCTGGAGCAGTGACCCGGCTAGACCCGCAGAACACGGGAGAAGCCCCCGTTCCCTGTGGGAACGGGGGCTTCCTCGGAAGCCGGTGCCTCAGTGCGAGTGGCCGTGACCGTGGCCGTGACCGGCCTCGGACTCTTCCTCGGCCGGCTTCTCGACGACCAGGGTCTCGGTCGTGAGGAGCAGGGAGGCGATGGAGGCGGCGTTCTCCAGGGCGGAGCGGGTGACCTTGACCGGGTCGATGACGCCGGCCTTGACCAGGTCGCCGTACTCGCCGGTGGCGGCGTTGAAGCCCTGGCCCTTGTCGAGCTCGGCGACCTTGGAGGTGATGACGTAACCCTCCAGGCCGGCGTTCTCGGCGATCCAGCGCAGCGGCTCGACGGCGGCCTTGCGGACGACCGCGACACCCGTGGCCTCGTCGCCGGTCTTGCCGAGGTTGCCCTCGAGGACCTTGACGGCGTGGACGAGCGCGGAGCCACCACCGGAGACGATGCCCTCCTCGACCGCGGCGCGGGTCGCGGAGATGGCGTCCTCCAGACGGTGCTTCTTCTCCTTGAGCTCCACCTCGGTGGCGGCGCCGACCTTGATCACGCACACGCCGCCGGCCAGCTTCGCGAGGCGCTCCTGGAGCTTCTCGCGGTCCCAGTCGGAGTCGGTGTTCTCGATCTCGGCCTTGATCTGGTTGACGCGGCCGACGACCTCGGAGGAGTCGCCGCCACCGTCGACGACGGTCGTGTCGTCCTTGGTGACCGTGACGCGGCGGGCGGTGCCCAGCACGTCCAGGCCGATCTGGTCGAGCTTGAGGCCGACCTCCTCGGCGATGACCTGACCGCCGGTGAGGGTGGCGAGGTCGCCCAGCATCGCCTTGCGGCGGTCGCCGAAGCCCGGGGCCTTCACCGCGACGGCGTTGAAGGTGCCGCGGATCTTGTTCACGACCAGGGTCGACAGGGCCTCGCCCTCGACGTCCTCGGCGATGATCAGGAGCGGCTTCGAGGCGTTGGCCTGGATGACCTTCTCAAGCAGCGGCAGGAGGTCCTGGATGGAGGAGATCTTGCCCTGGTGGATGAGGATGTACGGGTCCTCGAGGACGGCCTCCATGCGCTCCTGGTCCGTCACGAAGTACGGCGACAGGTAGCCCTTGTCGAAGGCCATGCCCTCGGTGAAGTCCAGCTCCAGACCGAAGGTGTTGGACTCCTCGACGGTGATGACACCGTCCTTGCCGACCTTGTCCATCGCCTCGGCGATGAGCTCGCCGACCTGGCTGTCCTGGGCGGACAGACCGGCGACGGCCGCGATGTCGGCCTTGTCCTCGATCGGACGGGCGGTCGCGAGGAGCTCCTCGGACACGGCCTTGACGGCGGCGTCGATGCCCTTCTTGAGGAGGGCGGGGGACGCGCCGGCGGCGACGTTCTTGAGGCCCTCGCGCACGAGCGCCTGGGCGAGCACGGTGGCGGTGGTCGTACCGTCACCCGCGATGTCGTTGGTCTTGGTCGCCACCTCCTTCACCAGCTGGGCACCGAGGTTCTCGTACGGGTCGTCGAGCTCGACCTCGCGCGCGATGGTGACGCCGTCGTTGGTGATGGTGGGAGCGCCGAACTTCTTGTCGATGACGACGTTGCGGCCCTTGGGGCCGATCGTCACCTTGACCGTGTCGGCAAGCTTGTTGACGCCGCGCTCGAGGGCGCGACGGGCGTCCTCGTCGAACTTCAGGATCTTCGCCATGGGAGCGATTCAGCCCTCTCGAAACTCTGGAAAATCTGGGGAGAACGAACGGCGCCCCCGACGCCCGGCTTCTTGCGATCGCGGGGGGCCAGGGGCGCTGTTCACTGCAAGACCGGTTGATGCCGGTCAATACCGGTTAAACCGGGGTGAACTACTTCTCGATGATCGCGAGCACGTCGCGAGCCGAGAGGACGAGGTACTCCTCGCCGTTGTACTTCACCTCGGTGCCGCCGTACTTGCTGTACAGCACGATGTCGCCGACAGCGACGTCGAGCGGAAGACGGTTACCGTCCTCGAAACGGCCCGGGCCCACGGCAAGGACGACGCCCTCCTGGGGCTTCTCCTTCGCGGTGTCCGGGATGACCAGGCCAGAGGCCGTGGTCTGCTCGGCTTCGAGCGGCTGGACCACAATGCGGTCCTCGAGCGGCTTGATGGCAACCTTGGAGCTGGTGGTCGTCACGATCCGACCTCCCCCTTCGGAGATCTCACGGGGTTAACTGTCTGAGGTGGCGACCAGGTGGACCCGTCGTCGCGGGAGCCGGATCTACCTGTCGTCATTGGCACTCTCCAGGGGGGAGTGCCAGACCTGAGACTATGACCGTGATTAGCACTCGGTCAAGCGGAGTGCCAACGCGGCGCCCACGAGCTCATCGGATCCCGAGCGGAACCACAGCCCCCGGACACGTCACAGGTAGTCCTCGAGCCGCGCCGGAGTGAACCCCTCCGCCTGGACGCGGCGCAGCAGCTCGAGCGTCGCCTCCGTGAGGTCCGGGTCCTCGGAGCCGGACAGGATGTCGCCCGGCCGCAGGGGGCCCGCATCGGCGTCCCGCCCCCGCACGACGGCGGCGATCCCGCAGTCCGCGGCGGCCCGCAGCGTGGTGGTGTCGTACGTGCCGTACGGGGGCCGCAGGAAGCGGGGGCGGATACCGAAGCGCTCCTTGAGCTTGTTCTGCTGGCCGCAGATCTCGGCGCGCTGGCCGACGTACGGCAGGCCCCGCAGGGAGGGGTGGTCCAGGGTGTGGTTCTGCACGGTCGCGCCGACCGCCCGCAGCCGCGCGAAGTGTCCGTACCCCGGCCCGACGACACTGTCCGTGACGAACATGCTGACCGGCAGCCGCAGTTCACGGACCATGTCGACGAACCGCGGATCCCGCTCGGCACCGTCGTCGTACGTCAGGAAGACCACCTTGTCGCGGGTGGGCACGCGGTCCACGAGCGGCGCGAGGCCCGGGCCCGCGGTGCGCGCGGTGACCCGGGCGGAGGGTTTCGGGGCGGGGACGAGCGGCGCGGACAGCCCCCAGCGGCGGTACGTCGCCAGGGTCGGCCCGTGCGAGCGCGCCTTGCTCACCTCGTGCGCCGCCTTCTTGCCCAGCCGTTCGATCGGGTCGACGGACTGGGCGCAGCCCGTGAGGAGTACGGCGGCGAGCACCCCGGCAAGGAGCGCGTACGGCCGCGACCTCACAGGTAGTCCTCCAGCCGCGCGACCGCGTACCCCTTGTCGGTCACCATCTTCATGAAGCGGCGGACCATGTCGGGCATCGTGCCCTTCCAGTCCTCCTTGCCGCGGAAGTGGCTGAGGACGATGTCGCCGGGGTGCAGATCGCGGTCCCACTCGCGGTACTCCCAGTGGTCGACGAAGATCTCCTCGTTCCACAGCGGGGCCGCCTTGATGCCGCAGGCCTTGGCTGCGCGCAGGGTGTCCTCGTTGTAGTTGCCGAACGGCGGCCGGAAGAGCGTGGGGCGCTTGCCGAACTGCTTCTTCATCACGTCCTGCATGCCGCAGATCTCGCGCTTCTGGCGTTCGTAGGAGAGTCCGGGCAGGTAGGGGTGGTGGAGCGTGTGGTTGTTGAGTACGACTCCGCGGTCGCGCATCTTGCGGAAGTACCCGTAGTCCTCCTTGACCAGGTAGTCGCTGAGGAAGGCGGTGTACGGGATCTTCAGGTCGCTCATCATCCGCAGGAAGGCCGGGTCCTTCTCGGCACCGTCGTCGATGGTGAGGAAGACGACCTTGTCCTTGGTGGGGATGGTCGTGAAGACCGGCGGCAGATCCTCACCATCCTCGACCTCGAAGCCGTCACGGAACTCGATGACCGGCTTCTTGGCGGGGGGCGCGGGCGCGGCGAGCGGCGTCTTGGCAAGACCCCAGCGCTTGGCCGCGGCGGCTCGTTCGGCCTGCGCGCGGCGGAGTTTGGCGGCGTAGGAGTCGAGGGCGCGGGCGGGCGGTGCCTGGGGCGCCTGGCGGCCGGGGGCCGGTTTCACGGGCTTTGAGCCGGCGCTCTCGGCGCAGCCGGACACGAGGGCGGCGAGGGCGAGCGCGGCGATCCCGCTCCGGGCAGCCGTCAATTTCACACTATTTTTGTAATTTTGTCGTACTGATCGCATGGCGCCGGATCCTCCCAGGCCATGGCCCGTACGGGGCCACGACACCGCGGCCGGACGCGCGCCGTCCACCGACTGGCCCACAATGGCCCGGTGAACGACCTCGATCCGCCGTCCCCCCTCGCCTCCTTCGCCTCCCTGCTCACCCCCGAGGGCCGCGCCCTGCTCGACGAGGTGCGCGGCACCGACCCGGCGCGGGAACTGGCGGTCGCCACCCGGCTGCGCCGCGAGCACCCGGCCGGGCTGGTCTCGGCAGCCCTCGGGCAGGCGCGGCTGCGGCAGCGGGCTGCGGCGAAGTTCGGGGCGAAGGACGCGGAGCGGATGTTCTTCACCCCGAACGGGGTCGAGCAGTCGACCCGTACGACGGTCGCGGCGCACCGCGCGGAGCGGCTGCGCGCCCTCGGCGTCCGCTCGGTCGCCGACCTCTGCTCCGGCATCGGCGGCGACGCGATCGCACTCGCCCGCGCCGAGATCCGGGTCCTCGCCGTCGACCGGGACCCGCTGACGGTCGCGGTGGCACGCGCGAACGCCGACGCGCTCGGCCTCGACGGCCTGATCGAGGTGCGCGAAGCGGATGTCACCGAGGTGGACGTGTCCGCGTACGAGGCGGTCTTCGTGGACCCCGCGCGCCGGGGCGGCCGCGGCCGGATCTTCGACCCGGAGGCCTACTCACCGCCCCTGTCCTGGGCGATCGGCACGGCTTCGAAGGCTCCGCTCGCCGCACTGAAGATCGCTCCCGGCATCCCGCACGAGGCGATCCCCGCCGAGGCCGAGGCCGAGTGGATCTCGGACGGCGGCGACGTGAAGGAGGCCGTGCTGTGGTTCGGCACCGAGCCGGGTCTTGTGCGGGCCACGCTGCTGCCGGGGCCGCGGGAGGTACGGGGGCGCGGGCTGCCGGATCCGGCGGTGCGGCCCGTCGGGCGGTATCTGTACGAGCCCGACGGGGCCGTGATCCGCGCCCACCTCGTCGCGGAGGTGGCCGAGGAACTCGACGGCGGACTGATCGACGAGACGATCGCGTACATCACGGCGGACGAGTCACATCCGACGCCGTACGCCTCCGGCTACGAAATCACCGACCAACTCCCCTTCAGCGTGAAGAAGTTGAAGGCGCTGCTGCGGGAACGGGGGGTTGGGGTGCTGACGGTGAAGAAGCGGGGGTCGGCGGTCGAGCCGGAGGAGTTGCGTCGGAAGGTGCTGCCGAAGTCGCAGGGTCCGAATTCGGCGACGGTGTTCATGACTCGGGTCGCGGGGGCGCCGACGATGCTGGTGGGGCATCCGCTGACGGGCTGATGCCGCCAAGGTCGTCCAGCTCACTCACCCGCGCCCGCAGCAGTTCCCTCTCCTGCTCGTTGCGCGTCAGCGTGATCGCCCGCTCGAACTCCGCCCGCGCCTGAGCCGTACGCCCGAGCCGGGCGAGCAGATCACCGCGGACGCTGGGCAGCAAGTGGTAGTCGCGGAGGGCGGGTTCGGCGGTGAGGGTGTCGATCAGGGCGAGGGCGGGCTCCGGGCCCTCCGCCATGGAGATGGCGACGGCACGGTTCAACTCGACGACGGGCGACGGGGAACGGGCCGCGAGCAGGCCGTAGAGAGTGGCGATCTGACCCCAGTCCGTGTCCTCGTACGCGTACGCCTGCGCGTGGCACGCGGCGATGGCTGCCTGGAGGGCGTACGGGCCGGGGCCGCCCGTGGCGACGGCGTTCGCGCGGCCCAGGGCGGCGAAGCCCCGGCGGATCAGCATGCGGTTCCAGCGGTGGCGGTTCTGGTCCTTGAGGAGGACCGGCTCGCCGGAGGGGCCGGTGCGGGCGGCCGCGCGTGACGTCTGGAGTTCCAACAGGGCGGCCAGCCCGTGCACTTCGGGCTCCTTGGGCATCAACTCAGCGAGGACCCGGGCCAGTCGGAGGGCGTCCTCGCACAGCGCGGGGCGCAGCCAGTCCTCGCCCTCGGTGGCCGCGTACCCCTCGTTGAAGATCAAGTAGATGACCTCCAGCACGGACCCGAGACGGGCGTCCCGCTCCGGGCCGTACGGCACCTCGAAGGCGACCCCCTTCGTCGCCAGTTTCCGCTTGGCCCGCACGATGCGCTGGGCGACCGTCGCCTCCGGGGCGAGGTAGGCGCGGGCGATCTCGGGGGTGGTCAGGCCGCCGAGCAGCCGCAGCGTGAGCGCAATGCGGGCCTCGGCGGAGAGGACGGGGTGGCAGGTGGTGAACACCAGCCGCAGCAGGTCGTCGTCGATGTCGTCCGGGTCGGCAGGTTCCTCGAAGGGGGTGGTCGTGTCCAGGTCGCGCCCGATCTCCGCCAGCTTGCGCGCGTAGCGTTCCCGGCGGCGCACGAGGTCGATCGCGCGATGCTTGGCGGTGGCCATGAGCCAGGCTCCCGGGTTGTCCGGGACGCCGTCACGCGGCCACTGCTCCAGCGCCGCGACCAGGGCGTCCTGCGCCAGTTCCTCGGCGATGCCGATGTCGCGGACGATGCGGGTGACGCCGGCGATGACGCGGGGGGACTCGATCCGGAAGACGGTTTCGATGGCTCCGCGCGGGTCCGCGGTGGGCTGCTGTTCCACAGCCCACCATCAGACACCCACGGCGGCCTCAGGCCAAGGAGCCGCTCAGCCCTCGGCGATCTCCCGCACCTCGCAGGTCACCGTCCAGTGCTCCTCGTGCACCTTCAGGAACCGCTTGGTCCACTCGATGGCCTCGGTCATGTCCTTGGCCTGGATGATCGCGTAGCCGCCGACGACCTCCTTGGACTCGGTGAACGGGCCGTCGGTGACGGACAGTTCACCCTTCTCCCAGCGGACCCGGGTGCCCTGCGCGGTGGGGGTGAGCCCGGCGGTGTCCAACAGCACGCCCGCCTTGGTCATCTCCTCGATCAGCTCACCCATCCGCTGCATCAGCTCGGGGCTCGGGCCCTCGGCGGGGGCGTTGGCCTCGTCGATCTGGACCATCGACAGGTAGCGCGGCATGGTGGCTCCTTCGGTACGGAGACGGGGCTCGTCCCTGCCTCTCACCCATGCGTCGAGCGGGAGACGCCTCTTTCGACACTGTCTCCGGAATTCCCCGAAGTTTCTTCCTCAGCGCCTCCGGCCGGGGAGCTTCACCGGCTGCTCGGACGCCGAAGGCGAGTCACCGCAGCGACGCCCACAGCTCGCTCGCCTCCGGCTCCTCAGCCACCACCCGGTTGGCGTCCGACGCAGCCGTCACCACCGGCATCGTGACCGTCTTGAGCGCGTCCGAGGGCAGGGACTTCAGGCTCTGGCCGAGGCTCATCAGTTCGGTCAGGGAGTCGAGGCCGGTGTCGGTGGTGAGGCTGCCGGTGACGGCGTCGGCGACCTTGTAGAGCTTGGCGGGGTCGGTGAGCAGGTTGGTCGAGGAGATCTGCTCCAACAGGGCCTTCACCAAAGTCTGTTGGAGGCCTATGCGGCCCAGGTCGCTGCCGTCGCCTATGCCGTGCCGGGTGCGGGCGAGGGCGAGGGCCTGGGTGCCGTCGAGGTGGTGTTCGCCGGCCTTCAGGTGCAGGTGGCTGTCGTCGTCGTCGATGTCCTCCTCCGTCGTGACGGTGACGCCGCCGAGCGCGTCCACGAGGTCAGCGAAGCCGGCGAAGTCGATCTCGATGAAGTGGTCCATGCGGACGTTCGTGATGGACTCGACCGTCTTCACGGCGCAGACCGGACCGCCCACCGAGTACGCGCTGTTGAACATCGAGCTGTACGCCACCGAGGTCGCCCCGCCGGAGGAGGTGGGGCACGACGGACGGGTGACCAGGGTGTCGCGCGGGATGCTGACCACCGTCGCCGCCGTACGGCCCTCGTCTATGTGCACGACCATCGCCGTGTCCGAGCGTGCTCCCGAGCTGCTGCCGCCGCCCAGCGCCGCGTTCTCCTCACCGCTGCGGGAGTCGGAGCCGAGGACCAGGATGTTGAGCGCCCCGCTGGGGAGCGGGGTCGCGGAGGCGGAGGAGGAGGCCGACGGGGTCGAGACGATCTTCGGCGGGCGGTCGTCGCCGAGCGCGCTGTTGATGTCGACGCTCCGGATGTTCTGGTTCAGGTGCCAGTAGGCCCAGCCCGCCCCGGCGACGGAGAGTACGAGGGCGCCGGCGAACACGATGCCGGCGGCTTTCAGCAGGCCCCGCCGTCGGCCCCCGCGTCTTTCGACGCCCTCGTTCTCGTCCCCGCGCTCGTCTTCAGAAGTCACGCGGAGGAACATAAGTCCGAATTATTACGAGCAGGAACACCTTCTGGGGTTTCCTTCGGAAAATCTCAGACTTCTCAGCCGTGGCTAAGGCTTGAACGGGAAAAGCTCAGCCGAGTGTCACGGTCGGCACCGGATTGCTCCCGCTCCATGCCGCGTTGAACCCGAACGTCACCGAACCACCGTTCGCGACCGTTCCGTTGTAGGAGGCGTTGAGGCAGCTCACCGCCGCGCCCGTCTGGGTGCAGCTCGCGTTCCAGGCCTGCGTGATCTGCTGGCCCGCGCCGTACGTCCAGCTCACCCTCCACGAGGACAGGGCAGCCCCCGAGCAGGCGATCCGCACCTGGCCCGTGAAGCCGGTGTTCCACTGGTTCGTCACGCTGTACGTCGCCGAGCACGCGCCCGTCGGCGGGGTGGACGTGCCGCCGAGCGCCGTCGCGATCGCGTAGTACGCCGGTTTCGGCACGTAGTTCTCGTCGTACGGGGTCGCGGCCCCGTAGCCGGTGAAGACGTCCGGGATCCAGGAGTCGGAGTCCGTGAAGCCCCAGACGGTGACGCCGGTGCACCGGGTGACCGCCACGCATGCGTCGAGCACGGCCTTGTAGTCGGCGGCCTGCTGCGTCAACTTCGCGTCGGTGGCGGGGAGTTGCATCCGGATGTCCAGCTCCGTGATCGCGACGTCCACCCCGAGGTCGGCGAAGCGCTGGATGTTCTGCTGGAACGTGGCCGGGACCTGGCCGAGGATGAGGTGGGCCTGGAGGCCGACGCCGTCGATCGGGACGCCGCGCTCCTTGAGCGACTTGACCAGGTTGTAGAGGGCGGTGCTCTTCGCGTTGACGCCCTCGACGTTGTAGTCGTTGATGTAGAGCTTGGCGCTCGGGTCGGCGGCGCGCGCCCAGGTGAGGGCCTGGGCGATGTAGTCGGCACCGAGGCCGTTGTACCAGAGGGTCGAGCGGTAGGTGCCGTCCTCGTTGAAGGGCTCGTTCACCACGTCCCAGGCGGCCAACTTGCCCTTGTAGCGCGTGACTTCGGTGCTGATGTGGTCCTGGAGCAGGGTGCTCAGCTCGGCGGACGTCCAGCTGCCGTTGGCCAGCCAGCCCGGGTTCTGGCTGTGCCAGACGAGGGTGTGACCGCGTACCTGCTGGTTGTGGGCCTGCGCGAAGGCGACGATCTGGTCGGCCTCGGCCCAGTTGTAGGCTCCGCGGCTGGGCTCGACCGACTCCCACTTCATGGCGTTGCCGGGGGTCAGCGAATTGAACTGGGCGCCGGATATGTCGCCGTAGGTGCCGGTGAGTTTGGAGCCGGTGACGGCGGTGCCGATGACCTTGCCCTTGGCGGCGGCGAGGTCGCGCAGCGGGGTGTCGGCCGCCTGAGCGGCGGGCGCCGCCACCAGCAGGGCGCCGAGGGTGGCGATGCCGGTCAGCAGCGACGCCAGGGATAAGCCTGATCTCCGAGATCTCATTGCGGGTGCCTCCGAAAGTTTCGGTGGTGCAACCGATTGGCTTCGGAGAGTGTGGAGCTGCCCGCACCACACGTCAATACGGAAGCACCGACCCGTTCCGTCAGTGCAGAATCACCAGCCCGTACCGCCAGAACAGGAGCACCGACCCCATGCCGCCGATACGGGAACAGCACCCCGTCCCGCCAAGGCTGAAACGCGACTACGCCGGCGGCGCCCCCGTACTGCTCCGCACCACCAGCCTCGTGGCCAGCTCCATCCGCGTTCCCGCGGCGGGCTGTTCCCGCCTCCCCAGCTCAAGGACCAGCCGCGCCGCCGCCTCCGCCATCTCGGTGAGGGGCTGTCGTACGGTCGTCAGCGGCGGCCCGACCCAGCGCGCCACCGGCAGATCGTCGAACCCGACGACGCTGAGGTCCTCCGGAACGCGCAGCCCCAGCTCGCGGGCGGCCTCGTACAGGCCGAGGGCCTGCAGGTCGTTGCCCGCGAAGACGGCGGTGGGCCGGTCCGGCGACCGGAGCAGCTCGAGTCCCGCCCGGTACCCGGACTCGTGGTGGAAGTTCCCCGGCCGGATCAGCGCCGGGTCGACCGGCAGCCCGGCCGTCTCCAGGGCGGCTCGGTAGCCGTCGACGCGGGCGCGGCTGCACATCATCCGGGAGGGGCCGCTGATCGCGCCGATCCTGGTGTGGCCGAGCTCGACGAGGTGGCGGGTCGCGGCCAGCCCGCCGTGCCAGTTGGTGGCGCCGATGGACGGGACGTCGTCGCCGGGGTCACCGGCCGGGTCGAGGACCACGAACGGGATGGACCGGCTGGTCAGCAGGGCCTGCCCGGACGCGTCGAGCCCGGACAGGACGAGGATCACGCCGTGCGGGCGGCGGGCGGCGACCTGGTCGGCCCAGGTGCGGCCCGGGGTCAGCCGGCCCGCGCTCTCGGAGAGCACGACGCTCAGCCCCTCGTCCCGCGCGACGTTCTCGACACCCCGGATGACCTCCATCGCCCAGGCGCTCTCCAGCTCGTGGAAGACCAGGTCGATGAGGGGGGAGCGAGTGGCCTCGGCACGGCGGCGCCGGTAGCCGTACTCGCGCAGCAGTCCCTCGACGCGGGTACGGGTCGCCGGAGCCACGTCGGCCCGCCCGTTGAGCACCTTCGAAACGGTCGGAGCCGATACGCCGGCCTCGCGGGCGATCTCGGCGAGCGTGGCGGTCTGTGTCGACCGCCGTGCCGTCCGCGTTCCCCGGGGCCGCGCCGGTCTGGCGGGAGTCATGGCGGCGATCGTAGCCCCGGCGTCCGGCGGCCCGAACCCCCTTTGAGGCCATACCTCCCCCAGAACATTCGACATCTGGCGCGAAACATTCGAACCCGCTGGTTCAACAGCTCACTTCACCCGCGCCTCACACCGCATCCGCCTCCCCGGCCCCACCACCCGCTCCGCCCCGGTCAACGTCACCCGCACCGCCTGCCGTACGTCCCCTCCCCCGCTGGACGCCCCCAACCGCAGTTCCAGCTCCCCGGGTTCGACGATCCGGTCGCCGTCGGGTCCGGTGTACGCGGCCAGGTCCGCGGGGACCGTGAAGTGGACCTCCGCGGACGCGCCCGCCTCCAGCGGTACCCGCGCGTAGCCCACCAGGCGGGCCACCGGTCGCGCCACCTTGCCGACGGGGTCGTGGAGATAGAGCTGCACGACCTCCGTGCCGGCCCGCTCGCCCGTGTTGCGGACCGTCAGGCGCAGCGTCGTCTCGCCGTCCGTGGGGAGGGTGTCGGTGTCGGCCGACGGGACCTGCCAGTCGTACGTCGTGTAGGACAGCCCGTGCCCGAACGGGAACAGCGGCGTCGGGTCGAGGCTGCTCGCCTCGCCGCGCAGGCCGAGCGGTGGGGCGAGGTACGTCCACGGCTGCCCGCCCGGGTCGCGCGGCACGCTCACCGGCAGCCGCCCGGACGGGTTCACCCGGCCCGACAGGACCCCGGCCACCGCGGGGCCACCTTCCTGGCCCGCGAAGAACGCCTGCACCACCGCCGCGCACCGGTCCGCCCACCGGCCGAGCGCGTAGGGGCGTCCGGAGAGCACCACGAGCACGACCGGCGTCCCGGACGCGAGCGCCTTCTCCACCAACTCGCCCTGCCCGTCGGGAAGTTCGAGGTCCGCCACATCGCACCCCTCCCCCGAGGTACCCCGCCCGAACAGCCCCGAGCGGTCCCCGACCGCGACCACACACACATCGGCCGCCACCGGATCGTCCGTGAACTCCGCGTCCGGCAGCTCGGCACGCAACGCTTCGAGCAGCGTGGGCACGGCGACGCCCATCGGGAGTCCGGGGTGGTCCAGGAGGACATGGCGGGGGAAGGTGTAGCAGCCGAGCATCGCCGCGGGGTCGTCGGCGAGCGGGCCTAGGACAGCGATCCGCCGCGCCCCGGCCCCAGTCCCAGCCCCGCCTTCGCCTCCGGCGCCGGTCCCAGTACCGGCACCGGCACCGGCACCGGCACCGGCACCGGCACCGGCCACGCTCCCAGCCCCGACCGCGGCCTCGGCCCCGATCCCGCCTTCACTCCCGGTCCCGTCTCCACCCCCGGTCCCGACACGGATCCCGCCTTCGCCCCCGCCCCTGGCCACTGCCCCGGCCACACTCCCAGCCCCGGACCCGGCCCCGGCCCCGGTCCCGCTCCCAGCCCCGGTCCGGACGCCGGTCCCGCTCCCAGCCCCGGTCCCGGTCACGCTCCCAGCACCGGTCCCACCCCCACCCCCGCCCCCCAGCGGCAACACCCCACTGTTGGACAGCAGCACAACCGACTCCTCCGCCAACCGGCGTGCCAGCGCCCGCATATGAGGCGGATCGAGATCAGCCGGACCCTCGGCGACAGGCGACGGAGCCCAGCCCGGATCCAGCAACCCCAACTCGCACTTCTGCGTAAGAACCCGCAGCGCCGCCCGGTCCACCAGCCCCTCGTCCAGCGCCCCTGCCCCGAAGCACCGCACCGCGGGCAGCTCCACATCGACGCCCGCCGCTAGCGCGAGCGCCGCCGCCCCGCCCGGGGAGTCGGTGAGCCCGTGCGCCGACTCCAGGAAGGAGACGCCGAAGTAGTCGGAGACGACAGTCCCCCCGAACTCCCACTCCTCCCGCAGGAGTTGGGTGAGAAGTGCGCCGTGCGCGTGGGCGGGCAGCCCGTCGACATCGTTGTACGCCGCCATCACCGACCGCGCGCCGCCCTCCCGTACGGCCATCTCGAACGGCGGAAGGACGACGTCCGCGAGTTCGCGCGGGCCGATCGACACGGGCGCGTGGTTGCGGGCGCCGCGTGAGGCCGAGTAGCCCGCGAAGTGCTTGAGCGTGGCGACGATGCCCGCCTCTTCCAGGCCCTGGACATAGGCGGTGCCGACCGTCGCCACGAGGTAGGGGTCCTCGCCGATCGACTCCTCCGTGCGGCCCCAGCGGGGATCCCGTACGACATCGAGGACGGGCGCGAGCCCTTGGTGCACGCCCACCGACCGCATCGAGGCGCCGATCGCCGCCGCCATCTCCTTCACCAGCGCCGGGTCGAAACTGGCGCCCCAGGCGAGCGGCGTCGGGAAGATCGTCGCCCGCCAGGCGGTGAAGCCGGTGAGGCACTCCTCGTGGGCGAGCGCGGGCAGCCGGAAGCGGTTCGCCGAGCGGATGCGTTCCTGGAGGGCCCCGAGGCGGGCGGCGCCCTCGGCCGGCTCGACCGGCGCGGTGCCGAACGGGCGGGTCAACTGGCCGAGCCCGTACGGGAGCAGCTCCGTCAGGTCGACGTCACCCGACAGCGCGTGCTGCAGCGGTGCCATGTCGCCGCCCGGTGTCTCGGCCGAGCCGGGCCAGACGCTGTAGAGCTGGGCGGTCTTCTCCTGGAGGGTCATACGGGAGAGCAGGTCGGCGGCGCGGACGCCTGCGGGGAGAGCGGGGTCCTGCCAGGGGTCGGTCATGTAACTCCTCACGTGGATAGGTCCGTACGGTCGTCAGCCCTTGGTCGCGCTTCAGCCCTTGGTCGCGCCGAGCGTGATGCCGCCGATCAACTGGCGTTCGGCGACCGCGTAGAAGGCCAGGGCGGGTGCCATGGCGAGCACCAGGTACGCGAAGATGCGGGCCACGTCGGAGGCGTACTGGCCCTGGAACTGCTGGATACCGACCGGGACCGTCCACCAGGTGGGCTCGCTGAAGACCAGCAGCGGCAGCAGGAACTGGTTCCAGCTGCCCACGATGGCGAGGACGGAGACCGTGCCGAGGGCGGGCCGCGCCAGCGGCAGCAGGATGCGCCAGAAGAAGCCGAAGCGGGAGCAGCCGTCGATGGTCGCGGCCTCCTCCAGTTCGCCGGGGATCTCCCGGAAGAAACCGCGAAGGATGACGATCGTCAGCGGCAGGCCGAAGGCCGCCTCGGGAAGGATCACGCCCCACGGGTTGTCGAGCAGGTCGAACGTGCGCAGCAGGATGAACAGCGGCAGGATCGCCACCGCGAACGGGAACATCAGCCCCATCGTGAAGAGGGTGAACATGAACTCCCGCCCACGGAAGGCGAATCGGGCGAGTGCGAACGCGGCGAGGGCCGCGGTCGCGACCGTGAGCACGGTGGCGCCGACCGCTATCAGCGTGCTGCTGCCGATGGACCGCCAGAACGCGCCCGAGCCGAGCAGGGACGTGTAGTTCGAGGTCACCCAGGGATCGGGCAGCCCGAAGGGGTTGTTGGAGAGCTGGTCGGTGGACTTGAAGCCGGAGATGAGGGCGTACAGGAGCGGGGTGACCATGAACACCCCGACCAGCCAGAGGATCACGTACACGGGCACCTTGCGCAGCACCCGGCGCCGCCGCACTCGCTTCGGTACGCCCGTCGCCCCGCTCATCGGTTCCCTCGCATGGTGGTGATCGCTCCTTCGGTGTCACGGCGCAGCACGAAACGCTGGTAGGCGAGGGCGAAGACGAGGCTGATCAGGAACATCGCGACGCTGATCGCGCTCGCGTAGCCCATCTGGTAGCGCTTGAAGCCGTACTGGACCATGGAGATCGCCAGCGTCTCCGAGGCGTGGTCGGGACCGCCGGTGGTGATCACCCAGACCAGGTCGAAGAGCTGGACGGAGAAGATGACGGACAGGAAGGCGCTGATCCGGATGGTCGGCGCGAGCAGCGGCAGCGTGATGTGACGGAACCGCTGCCAGGTGCCGGCGCCGTCGATGCGCGCCGCCTCGTGCAGTTCGGCCGGGATGCCCTGCAGTCCGGCCAGGTACAGCATCATGTGGAAGCCGAAGTACTTCCACGTCATGACGAGGAAGAGCGTGGGCAGGACGGTGCTCTGACCCGCGAACCAGTCCCCGCCAAGACCGCTCAGCCCCACCTCGTCCAGGACCCGGTCGGCGAGCCCGTCCCCCGGCGCGAAGATCATGCCGAACAGCACGCCGGTGATGACCTCGGACAGGATGTACGGCGCGAAGAACAGCATCCGGTACACCGCCCGGCCGCGCAGCTTCTGGTTGAGCAGCACGGCCATGGCCAGCGCGAACGGCAGCTGGAGGAGGACGGAGAGCCCGATGAGAAGCGCGCCGCGCGACAAGTCCCCGAGAAAGACCGGGTCCTTGAGGAGCCGCGTGTAGTTGCCGAACCCCCGGAAATCCGAAACCGGCCCGAAACCGCCCCAGTTGAAGAAGCTGATGTAGAAGGCGTAGCCCATCGGCACCAGCACGAGCAGTCCGAACAGCACGAGCGCCGGGACCGTGAAAACGAAGGCCCCCAGCCAGTCGCGCAGTCGGCGTGCGGCGGGCTTGCGGGTGTGCGTGCCGGGTGGTGACGGCTCCACCAGGTCGGGGGACTTGCCGAGGTCGGGCACGTAGGTCGGTGTCGTCGAGTGGGTCATCGGCGGCCGCTAGCTCTCGCTCTTGGCGACCTGGGTGACCGAACGGGTGACCTGCTCAGGGGACTTGGAGCCGGCGATGAGCGCGGCGACGCTGTCGTTGATCTCCTGGCCGACGGCGGGGGCGTACGCCTGGTCGAGGTAGAGCTGGAAGCCGGTGGCCGTGTTCAGCGCGTCCGATACGGCGGTGAGGTTGGGGTCGGTCAGTGCGGCGCGCGCGTCCTTGGACACCGGTATCAGGCCGGTGTCCTTGACGAGCTTCTCGGCGAACTCCTTCTCGGCGAAGAACTTCAGGAACTCCACCGCCGCGTCGGGAGCGCCCTTGCGCACCGCGTGACCGCCGCCTCCGCCGAACACCTCGGTGAGCGCGCCCTTTCCGCCCTCCACGGCGGGGAAGGAGAAGAAGCCGAGGTCCTCGCCGATGCCCTTGCCCGCGTCACCCTGGACGACCGGCGCCCACTGGCCCATCAGCTCCATGGCCGCCTTGCCGTTGCCCATCAGGGCCGCCTCGCCGCTGGGCGTGGAGTAGGCCGCGCCGAGGAACCCCTTCTGGAAGGGCTCAAGAGCGACGAGGTCCTTGAGGTGCTGCCCCGCCGTGACGAACCCCTCGCCGGTGAAGTCGGCCTCGGTGGCGGCCTTCTGCATCGCTTCGAGCCCGGCGACCCGCATCGAGAGGTACGCCCAGTAGTACATGCCGGGCCACTTCTCCTTGCCCGCGAGGGCGATCGGCGTGATTCCGGCGTCCTTGAGTGCCTGGACGGCGTCGAGATAGCCGGACCAGGTGGTGGGCGGCGAGTCGATCTTCGCCTTCTTGAAGAGCGCCTTGTTGTACCAGAAGCCGACCATGCCGATGTCAAAGGGGACGGCGTACGACCTGTCCTCGAACTCGTAGGCCGCCAGCGCGGCGGGCACGAAGTCCTTCGTCCAGGAGGACACCTTGTCCGTCAGATCCTCGACCAGGCCGGCGTCGACCTGCTGCTTCAGGACCCCGCCGCCCCAGGTGTGGTAGATGTCCGGCAGCTTCCCCGAGGTGGTCAGCGCGGTCATCTTCGACTTGTACGCCTCGTTCTCCAGAGTGACGATCTTGATCTTCACGTCCGGATGCGCGGCCTCGAACTCCCTGGCCCGCTCGGCCCACAGCTTCTTCGCGGGCTCGGTGGTGGTGATGTTCCACCACTCGACGGTGGTCTTGCCCGAGCCGCTCCCGCCGTCGGAGGAACCGCACCCGCTCAGGGCCAATCCGGTAGCCGCGGAGGCCGCCAGGATCCCACGGCGGGAAAGAGAGGTGTTGCCCAACGCTCGCATCGCACACCTTCCGGAAGAGAGCCGATAATTATCGGTGAGGTGCGCGGGAAATTACGGGCGTACGACAGGTATGTCAACGCCCCTGACAAATATCGGGAGTTCTTGAGCTACAGGTGGTTCGTGGCCGGCCGCGCCCCTGCGGGGCGCTGCTCAGTCCGGCGCCGACAGGAGCGCCCCTTCAGGGGCGCGGGGAACTGCGCGATCAGCCCCCACCGGCGGCCAGCCGGTGAACCGCCTCAAACGCCCAGGGGCGCGGTACTCGCCCGCACCACCAGCTCGGTGGCCAACTCCACCCGCGGCGACGCGGGCTCCTCACCCAGCGCCAGCCGCAGCACCGTACGGGTGGCCAGCTTGCCCATGTCGGCAAGCGGCTGCCGCACGGTGGTCAACGGCGGCGCCGACCACCGCACCTCCGGCAGGTCATCGAACCCGACCACACTCATGTCCTCGGGAACCCGAAGCCCCCGCCGCCGCAAAGCCTCGATCGCCCCGAGCGCCATCTGATCACTCGCGGCGAACAACGCGGTCGGCGCCTCCGCCAGATCAAGCAGCCGATTGCACCCGTCGAACCCGGACTGGTGATAGAAGTCCCCCTGCTGGATCAGCGCGTCGTCGACCGCGACCCCCGCCCCCTCCAGCGCCGCCCGATACCCGTCCAGCCTGGCCCGCGAGCACAGCAACCGCACCGGCCCCGCGACGAACCCGATCCTGCGGTGCCCGAGCCCGAGCAGATGCTCCGTCGCCGCCATCCCGCCCGCCCAGTTGGTGGCACCGACGGTCGGCATGTCGAGGGACGGCGACCCCGCCGGATCGACGACGACGAGCGGCACCCCGAGGCGCCGCAACTCCTCGTGCAGCCCGGGTTCGAGGACGGAGGTCACGAGGATCACCCCGTCGGAGGCGCGGGCCCGCAAGTTGGTCATCCACTGCCGGGCCGAGCCCGACGCGCCATGGATGGCCGACACCACCGTCCCCACACCGGCCGCGTGCGCGACCTCCTCGACCCCCCGGATGATCTCCACGGCCCAGGGGCTGTCGAGGTCGTTGAAGACCAGGTCGACGAGGGCCGCCCGGTCGCCCGGCGCGGACGGCCTGCGCCGGTAGCCATGGTGGCGCAGCAGATCCTCGACCCGGGCCCGGGTCTCCGGCGACACGTCGGAACGCCCGTTGACGACACGCGACACGGTGGGCACCGAGACCCCGGCCTGGCGGGCGATCTCGGTGATCGTCACCTTGTTCTTCTCGATCGCGGCCTTCTTGATGCTCTCCCGGGCCACTGCGCCCACCTCCGTCGACACTTACGAAACTTTGCAGGAGTCTTCCGGAAAACTGAGGCCGCCGTGAAGCCCAGCCGGAAACGGAGGTGTCCGGACGGACGTCAGGAAGGTCATCACGACAGCCGTCAGGACACCGACTCGAACCGCCATCGATGCACAGCCCGGGTCACCAACTCCCCGCCCGGCTCCGGGAGTTCGGGCAATTCGGCGTCGTACGGCGCATCCCACCAGGTGATGACGAGCACCCGGTCCTGGGGCGCCCGGAAGATCTCCTGGCGCAACGGCTGGGCCGCCAGTTCCTGCGCCCGCACCCAGTCGAGCAGCTCCTCACCCTTCCCGGAGACAGCCCGCGCCTCCCACATCAGCGCGACGCTCACGAGTACAGGTTCTCCTTGCTGACCTCGTGCACATGGTCATGAGAGTGACCACGGCCGGGCACATGCGGGTCCGTCACCGGCAACGACGAATCCGCCGACAGGTCCCAGTCGGAGGCGGCCCGGTTCCGCGCCACCATCTCGGCACCCAGCGCGGCCACCATCGCCCCGTTGTCCGTGCACAGCTTCGGCCGCGGCACCCGCAGCCGGATCCCGGCGGCCTCGCAGCGCTCCTGGGCGAGCACCCGCAGCCGGGAGTTGGCGGCCACCCCGCCGCCGATCATGAGGTGGTCGACGCCCTGGTCCTTGCAGGCCCGTACGGCCTTGCGCGTCAGCACGTCGACGACCGCCTCCTGGAAGGACGCGGCCACATCGCGCACCGGCACCTCCTCCCCCGCCGCCCGCTTGGCCTCGATCCAGCGGGCCACGGAGGTCTTCAGACCGGAGAAGGAGAAGTCGTACGCCGCGTCGCGCGGCCCGGTGAGGCCGCGCGGGAACGCGATCGCCTTCGGGTCGCCCTCCTTCGCGTACCGGTCGATGACAGGGCCGCCGGGGAAGCCGAGGTTGAGCACCCGCGCGATCTTGTCGAAGGCCTCGCCCGCTGCGTCGTCGATGGTCGCGCCCATGGGACGTACGTCGGAGGTGATGTCGGTCGAGAGCAGCAGCGAGGAGTGACCGCCGGAGACGAGCAGCGCCATCGTCGGCTCGGGCAGCGCGCCGTGCTCCAGCTGGTCCACGCAGATGTGCGAGGCGAGATGGTTGACGCCGTACAGCGGCTTGCCGAGCGCGTACGCGTACGCCTTCGCCGCCGAGACCCCGACGAGCAGCGCGCCGGCAAGGCCGGGCCCGGCGGTCACGGCGATCCCGTCCAGGTCCGAGGCGGCGACCCCCGCCTCCTTCAGCGCGCGCTGGATGGTCGGCACCATCGCTTCAAGGTGCGCCCGCGAGGCGACCTCCGGCACGACCCCGCCGAAACGCGCGTGCTCGTCGACGCTCGACGCGATGGCGTCGGCGAGCAGCGTGGTGCCGCGGACGATGCCGACGCCGGTCTCGTCGCAGGAGGTCTCGATGCCGAGGACGAGCGGTTCGTCAGCCATTGATCTCAACCATTGATCTCTGTTCCTTGTACGCCGTTTACTGAGGGGGAACCCGCGGCGGAGCCGCTGTCGGACGCCGTGTGGAGGCGCATCACCAGGGCGTCGATGTTCCCCGGCTGGTAGTAGCCCCGCCGGAAACCGATGGCCTCGAAGCCGAAGCGCTCGTACAGCTTCTGCGCGCGGACGTTGTCCACCCGGCACTCGAGCAGCACCTCGGCGCACTCGAACGCGGTCGCGGCCCGCAGCAGTTCGGCCAGCAGCCGTGCGCCGAGCCCGGTGCCCCACTGCTCGCGGCGCACGGCGATCGTCTGTACGTCACCGAGGTCACCGGAGGCCGCGAGTCCCGCGTACCCGACGAGGCGCCCGCCCTCCTCGGCCACGACATACCGCCGCGTCGCCTCCGGACCTCGCGAATGAGCCAGCTCGGACCAGAACATCCCCCGCGACCAGGCGTCCTCGGGGAAGAGGTCCTTCTCCAGCTCCAGTACGGGATCGATGTCCCACCAGCGCATCTCGCGCAGCTCGGTGGTCACTTGGGGGTGACCACCTTGTAGTTCTTGGGCACCTGGGCGTCCGGGCGGCGCAGGTAGAGCGGCCGGGGAGCCGGGATTTCCTCGCCCGCCGCGAGCTTCTCCGCGGCCAGGGACGCGAGCGCGGCGGCCGAGACGTACTCGGGCGCGCGGGCGTCCGGGAAGGTGTCGGGGTAGAGCAGCGCACCCGCGCCGACGGCGGGCAGGCCGCCGAGGTCCAGGTCCGCGGGCCGGTCCACGGCGGGCTCCGACACGCGGGTACGGGGATCGGCGTACCGCGCCCAGTAGACCTCCTTGCGTCTCGCGTCGGTGGCCACGACGAAGGGACCCTCGATCTCGGACGCGTAGGCGAGCCCGTCGAGGGTGCACAGGCCGTACACGGGCACGCCGAGTGCGAGCCCGAAGGTGTCGGCGGTCATCAGGCCGACGCGGAGCCCGGTGTAGGGGCCGGGGCCGACGCCGACCACGATGCCGGTGACGGCGTCGAGACGCAGGCCGGCTTCGGCGAGTACCCGGTCGACGGCCGGCAGCAGCAGCTCCCCGTGCCGACGCGCGTCCACCTGGCTCGACGAGGCGATGACGGACGTGCCGTCGTGCAGGGCGACGGTCACTGCGGGGGTGGCGGTATCCAGAGCGAGCAAGAGCACGCAAACAGCCTACGGCGCCCGGGGGCAAGGCACGGCCGCCCCGGTCTGCCGGGCCCCGGCTGCTAACGTCAACACAAGAGGCGTACAGGGTCAGAACACGGTTCGAGAGGTGGGCACACAAGGTGGCTAGGAGCAGCTCGGGATTCGTGGCCGGGCTCACCGTGGCGGCGATCGCAGCAGTCGGCTTCCTCGCCTACCAGGCGTCCGCGAGCGTGCCGGACACCCTGGGCAAAGCGGACACCAGCGCGTCGCCCAAGGCCTCCGCCTCGAAGACCCCCAAGAACACGGCGAACCCGACGGCGCTGCCCACCGCGTCCGGCGCCGGTGAGCGGGTCGTCTACTCGACCGACGACGACCGTGTGTGGCTGGTCGCCGCGAACAACAAGGTGCAGCGCACGTTCGAGGTGACACCCGGCACGGTGGATCCGACCGCGGGCACGTACGCCGTGACCACGCGCACCAACTCGACCGCCGGGTCGGACGGAGTGCAGATCGAGCACGTCGTACGGTTCACGTCGGTCGACGGCATCGCGATCGGCTTCAGCGCCGCGGTGAACGGCTCGACGGCCGCCCCGAGCGCCTCGAAGAAGCTCGGCGGCATCCGAGAGTCCCGAGCGGACGGCGACGCGATGTGGAACTTCGCAACGGTCGGCGTCAAGGTAGTGGTCGTCCAGTAGAGCGCCCCTTTAGGGGCGCGGGGAACTGCGCGACAAGCCCCCACCGGACCCGCAGGGGAAAACTAGGCGGCCTTGCGGGGCTGCTCAACCCCGGGCACCTCGGGCAGTGGCGCGAGCGGCGCCCGCGACACCGCTTCGGCCGCGGCGCACGACGCCAGCAGATCCCGCATCGACACCCCGGCAGCTACCCGCGGCGCCTGCTGTCGCACCGGCACGTCACGCTCTGAAGCCGACCGTTCTGAAGCCGACATGGACGCCTCCTGAGCTTCGGGGGCCACCGTGGTTAGGTAGACCTAACCACGGACTGATGTCCATGTGACCACGCCCGGGACGCGAAAAGCAACATCTTGCCGACGTCTTGTCGGAACGTTATTCGAATGTACGAAGAAACGGCCGCGCCCGGCTGTACCGGGGCTCGGCGCCCGCCTGCGTTCAGGCTGAAAGCACACTCAGATCAGCCGTCGCCCAGCGCCCCCCGAGCCCGGTCAGCGTCACGTGCCGTACCTCGTCCGTGGTGTCCCCAACGGCCCGGTGGATCACGACGTGCAGCCGGTCGTCGGTGAGCTCCTCGACCTTGCCCTCGCCCCACTCCACGACGATCACCGAGTCGGACAGCGAGACGTCGAGATCGAGGTCCTCCATCTCGTCGAGCCCGCCGCCGAGGCGGTACGCGTCCACGTGGACCAGCGGCGGACCGTCGCCGAGAGAGGGGTGCACGCGGGCGATGACGAAGGTCGGGGAGGTGACCGCGCCCCGCACCCCGAGACCCTCGCCGAGGCCGCGCGTCAGTGTCGTCTTGCCCGCGCCGAGCTCGCCGTTCAGCATCACGAGGTCACCCGCGCGCAGCAGCTTGGCCAGGCGGAGGCCCAACTCGCGCATTTGTTCAGGGGAGTTGACGGTGAACTGGACGCGGGCCCCCGCCGCGGCGGGCTCAGCCGGGTTGTGCGGTGCTGCTGGTCGTTCCATAGCCACCAACGGTAGCTCCTGCCGGGACGGCGCCCGCGCGCATGAGGAGGTCCGCGAGACGGTCTATGACGACCTCGGGGTGCTCAAGCATCACGAGGTGTCCGGCGTCCGGCACGAGCACCAGCTCGGCGTCCGGCAGCAGATCGGCGATCGCCTCGCTGTGCTCGCTCGGGGTCACCAGGTCCTTGACCCCGGCGAGGACGAGGACGGGCATGTCGGCGAAGTACGCGAGCGCCTCGGTCTTGTCGTGTTCGGTGAACGCCGGGTAGAACTCGGCGACCACGTCGATCGGCGTGCCCTCGATCATCCGCTCGGCGAACCGCTCGACGGCCGGGTCGACGTCCCGTCCCGCGAACGAGTAACGCTTGATGACCCCGGCGAACAGATCGGCCGTGGCCCGCCGCCCCCGCTCCACCAGGGCGGCCTGCTGTCCGAGCGCCTTCAGCACACCGGGCAGCACCCGCCGCACGGCGTTGACGCCCGCGACGGGCAGCCCGAAGTTGACCTCGCCGAGCCGCCCCGAGGACGTACCGACGAGCGCGGCGGCGACGACCCTTTCGCGGATCAGTTCGGGGTACTGGTCGGCCAGCGCCATCACCGTCATGCCACCCATGGAGTGCCCGACCAGCACTATCGGCCCCTCGGGCGCGGCCGCGTCGATGACGGCCTTCAGGTCCCGGCCGAGCTGGTCGATGGTGACCGGCTTGTGCTCCTCGACCTGGGCGACGCCCCGCCCGGACCGCCCGTGGCTGCGCTGGTCCCAGTGCACCATGCGCACCACACCGCGCAGCGCGGCCCGCTGGAAGTGCCAGGAGTCCTGGTTGAGGCAGTAGCCGTGGCTGAAGACGACGGTGACGGGGGCCGGGGCCTTGCGGCCGAAGAGACGCCGCCGGCGACCGCCGAGCGGAGCCTCGGGCTCGACGTCGTCGACCTCGTAGTACAGCTCGGTGCCGTCATCGGCGTACGCCTTGCCGGGGGTGCCGCGCAGCGCGCCGTACGGTCCCGCGGAGTCGAGGGCGAGCCGGGCCCGCTCCCGCATGCCGCGGCCGACCGTGAGCCGCTCTATGGCGACTCCGGCGGCGGCGCCGGCCGCGACCACGCCTATGGCGACGCCCGCGATACCGGTTGCCTTGCGCCAGTTCCCGGCGGAGGCGGCGACCGCCGAGGCCGCACTCGCGACGGCCTCCGCGCTGCTCTCGCTCACTTCCCGCTCCTCTTCGCCGGTTTCTGCACTGTTCGGGGTACTGCCGTGGTTACTGCCGTGTTCCGCACCGTTGGAGGTACAGGCGCGCCTGCGCCGCACACCTATTCGCTGTTACCCGTTTTGTTCGTCATTCACCTTCACGTACACACGCGGTACGCGGGTTCCGATCCGGGTGACGATTTCGTACGCAATTGTTCCCGCGGCCCGTGCCCAGTCCTCGGCGGTCGGCTCGCCCCGGTCGCCGGGCCCGAACAGCACGGCCTCCGCACCGACTTCCGGCTCGTCCCCGCCGAGGTCGACGACGAACTGGTCCATCGCGATCCGACCGGCGACCGTCCGCAGCTTGCCGCCGACCAGCACGGGTCCGGTGGCGGAGGCGTGACGCGGGATGCCGTCCGCGTACCCGACGGGCACGAGGCCGAGGGTCGTGTCGCCGGGGGTGATGTAGTGATGCCCGTAGCTGACGCCGTGCCCCCCTTCCACGTGCTTCACCAGGGCGAGCGACGCGCTGAGCGTCATCACCGGGCGCAGGCCGAAGTCGGCGGGGGTGCCGATCTCGGGGCTCGGCGAGACGCCGTAGACCGCGATTCCCGTGCGTACGAGATCGAAGTGGCTCTCGGGAAGGGTCAGCGTGGCGGGCGAGTTGGCGATGTGCCGCACCTCGGGGCGGGCGCCCCGCTCCTCGGCGTACGCCACCATCTCGCGGAAAAGGGTGAGTTGGGCCTGGATGGAGGGGTGGCCGGGTTCGTCGGCGCAGGCGAAGTGCGACCAGAGGCCGGTGACGGTGATCAGTCCGTCGGCCTCGGCGCGCAGGGCCTGGGCGACGAGTTCGGGCCAGTCCGCGGGCCCGCAGCCGTTCCGCCCGAGGCCGGTGTCGGCCTTGAGCTGGACGCGGGCGGGTGCGCCGGTGTCGCGGGCCGCCTGGGTGACCTCCCGCAGGGCCCACAAACCACTCACCGACACATCGAGGTCGGCCTCGATGGCCTGGGCCCAGGGGCCACCGGGCGTCCATAGCCAGCACAGGATCCGGCCCGGCAGTCCCGCCGCCCGCAGCGCGAGGGCCTCCTCGGGGGTGGCGGTGCCGAGCCAGGCGGCGCCCGCCTCGCGCGCCGCGCGGGCACACGGGACCGCCCCGTGGCCGTACGCGTCGGACTTGACCACGGCCATCAGGGCCGCGGACGGCGCGTGGGCGCGCAGGGTCCGCACATTGGCCCGGAGTGCGGCCAGATCGATCTCGGCGCGGGCGCGCAGGGGTGCTGTCTCGTTCATAGCGTCCCCAGTGTCTCAGAGGGGTCCGACAGCACCCGGGCACCGGTGGCACTCAGGTACCGGCCCGGCGGCCCCATACGTAAACCCGGTCGCCCTTCTTGAGGACGCCCCACAGCTTGCGGGCGTCGGCGAGCCGCAGATTCACACAGCCCCACGAGCCGACCGTGGTGTTGATGCTGCCGTAGACGGCGTGGAAGGCCTGTCCGCCGTCGAAGAACTGGGCGTACGGCATGGGGGTGTTGTAGAGCGTCGACCAGTGGTTCTTGTGCTTCCAGTAGACCTTCTTCCACCCGGTCCGCGTCCGGTACCCGGCCCGCCCGCTCCTCATCGGCACCGGCCCGTAGACGACCTTCTTCCCCTTCTGCACCCAGGTGAGCTGACGGGTGAGATCCACACAGGCCACGCGGTACGACCGGACAGGACACTTCTTGGCCGCGTTCGGGTTCTTCTTCGCCGACAGCAACTGCATCTGGGCCCAGGTGACGGGCCCGGCGAAGCCGATGTTCGGCTTGATCTTGTGCTTCGTCTGGAAGGCACGGATGGCGAGACAGTCGGCGCCCAACTGCTTCCCGTCCACCTTCAGCTTCAGCCACCGCTCGACCTGCCGCTGGTAGGGCCCGGTCCGCTTGCTGCACGCGACCTTGGCGGCGGCGTCCCCGAGCGGCACGTACTCGACGAGCGCGTACGTCGCCTCCATCGCGTCCCGCGGCTCGGCCGTGTCCTCCGCGACGGTCGGCGTGTACACCTTCGGCGCCAGCACCTGGTCGGGCGTATCGATCTGCCACGGCTGGTACGGCCCCGGCGGCACCCCGGGCACGAGCTCCGCCTCCGGCCCGGAAGCGGGGGGAACAGGTTCCGCATACGCCGCCCCGACAGGCAGGACGGTCACCGCGGCGAGCATCACCGCGATCCCACGACACGTCATTCGTCTGCTGATCATGTGATCAGCCATACGCAATGGAAAGGCGCCCACGGGTGAGCCGCGCGGAGGGGGTCGCCCGTTAGGCGGGCTGGGGTGGGGTCTTCTTCGCCCCCTCCGCCCCTACCCGTCCCGTACCTGGGGGCTGCCGCCCCCAGACCCCCGCATCGCGCTGACGCGCTCGTCCTCAAACGCCGGACGGGCTGAAAGATCTTTCCCCGGACGGGGAGAAAGCTCGCCTCGGACGGGGAGAAAGCTCGCCCCGGCAGGGGAGAAAGATCTGCCGCCAGCACTGAAAGATCTGCGGCTGGGGCGAAAGAATGTGGTCGGGGCGAAAGATTTCAGCGCCGGCCGGGGAAAGTTTCAGCCCCTCCGGCGTTTGAGGAGCGGGGTCTGGGGCGGAGCCCCAGGGGCAAGGGACGGGTAGGGGCGGAGGGGGCGAAAAACACTCACCTCAGCCACACACATCCCGCCAGGCACCCGGAATCGCATCAGCCACGTCATGCGCCCCCACAGGCGCCCCATCCGCAGCAAACCGCCCCGCAAGCCCATGCAAATACGCAGCCACACTCCCCGCATCCAACGCGGACAACCCCGCCGCAAGCAACGACCCCCCAAGCCCCGACAACACGTCCCCACTCCCGGCGGTGGCCAGCCACCCCGTCCCCGTCGAATTCACCCGCACCACCCCACCCCCGGCGTCAGCGACCAACGTCGTAGACCCCTTGAGCAGCACAGTCGCCCCATAAAGCCCCGCAAGCTCCCGCACGGCAGCCAGCCGAGCCCCCTCGACGGACTCCCGCGAGACTCCAAGCAGCGCCGCCGCCTCCCCCGCATGCGGGGTCATCAAAGTCGGCGCCCCCCGCCCCCGCACCACCGCCCGCGAGGCCAGCCGCAACCCGTCCGCGTCCAGCAACACGGGCACATCGGCCGTCAGCGCCTCCCCCACACCCGACGCATCGTCCCCGGCCCCCGGCCCCACCACCCACGCCTGCACCCGCCCGGCATGCTTGGGCCCCTGATCGGACACCAGCGTCTCCGGAAAGCGGGCGAGGACCGCGCCCCCGGCGGGCCCGACGTACCGCACGGCCCCCGCCCCACCCCGCAAGGCCCCGGCCACGGCAAGCACGGCCGCCCCCGGATACCGCGCCGACCCGGCGGCGATCCCGACGACCCCCCGCCGGTACTTGTCGCTCGCCGCCCCCGGCACCGGCAGCCGCGCCGCCACATCCACGTGCTGCAGAGCCTCCAACTCGGGCTCGGCAGGCAGTTCGGCCCCGAGCCCGATGTCGACAAGCCGCACCGACCCGGCGTACTCCCGCGCCGGATCGATCAGCAACCCCGGCTTGTGCGTCCCGAAAGTGACCGTGAGGTCGGCGCGGACAGCGGCCCCGCGCACCTCGCCGGTGTCCGCCTCGACCCCGCTCGGCAGATCGACGGCGACGACAGCCGCGCGGGAACCGTCGACGAGATCGGCCAGCGCCGCCGCGTCGGGCCGGAGCCCGCCCTTGCCCCCGATCCCGACGATCCCGTCGACGACGAGATCGGCCCGGCGGACGAACTCCTCGGCGGCGGCCGGGCTCACGGTCCGTCCGCCCGCCCGGCGCAGCGCCGCGACGCCTCCTGGGTGCGTGCGTTCGGGGCTGAGCAGGACAGCCGTGACACCGGCCCCACGCCCCGCCAGCCGCGCCCCCGCGTACAGGGCGTCCCCGCCGTTGTCCCCGCTCCCCACCAGCAGCACGACCCGGCTCCCGTACACCCGCCCCAGCAACTGGGCGCAGGCGACGGCCAGTCCGGCGGCGGCGCGCTGCATCAACGCCCCCTCCGGGAGCCGCGCCATCAGCTCCCGCTCAGCAGTCCGTACGGTCTCCACGCTGTACGCAGTACGCATACGGTCGAGTTTCCCGCAGCTATCCCTCCGCCACCACCACAGCCGAGGCCACACCCGCGTCATGGCTCAGCGACACATGCCAGGACCGCACGCCCAGCTCGGCCGCGCGGGCGGCCACCGTGCCCGTCACCTTCAACCGCGGCTGCCCGCTGTCCTCGACGTAGACCTCGGCGTCCGTCCAGTGCAGGCCCGCCGGAGCGCCCAGAGCCTTGGCCACGGCCTCCTTGGCCGCGAAGCGGGCCGCGAGCGAGGCGACCCCCCGCCGCTCACCGCTCGGCAACAGCAACTCGCTCTCCACGAACAGCCGCTCGGCCAGCCCGGGCGTCCGCTTCAGAGACGCCGCGAACCGGTCGATCTCGGCCACGTCGATACCGACCCCGATGATGCTCATGCCGAGACCCTACGGCGATCCAGCACCGCCGCTCTCACCTCTCCCCCGGGGCCAGCTCCAGGCGGGTGCCGTGGAAGCGTTCGCGCAGGAGGCGGTCGTGTGTCACCACGACCAGGGTGCCGGTGTAGCGGGCCAGGGCTGCCTCGATTTCTTCCACCAGGGCGGGGGCCAGGTGGTTCGTCGGCTCGTCGAGGAGCAGCAGGTCGAGCGGGCCGGCCGTCACGAGGCGGGCCAGTTCGAGCTTGCGGCGCTGGCCGACGGACAGGTTCCGTACGGGGACGGTGAGGTCGGAGGTGTGGAACAGGCCGAGCGCGAGGAGTACGTCGGCGTGTTCGTCGGGGTGCCCCGCCCGGCCGGCTGCGAATGCCGCGAGCAGCGTTCGGGCGTCGAAGGCTTCGTCGGGCGCGCTCTGCTGACGTAGGAATCCGACCCGGCGCGGTCGGCGCACGATGCCGTCGTCAGGCGTCAGTTCCCCTGCCAGCAGTTGGAGAAGTGTGCTTTTGCCGACTCCGTTGGGGCCGGTGACGAGGAGTCGGTCACCAGCGGCGAGTTTCAGCGAAGGAATCTGCAACCGCCCCTCGACCAGGACACCTTCCAGGTGCACGGCCGTTGATGATTCGTCGACGGTCGGCGTGCCTTCGACGCGGCCTGTGAAGCGCAGTGGCTGAGGAGGGGGCGGCACGGGGTGTTCCGTGAGCCGTTGCAGCCGCTCGCGTGCGTTCCGGATGCGACTCTGTGCACCGTGCGCCCGCGAGCGCGCTCGGAAAGCGCCAGCACCGCTGAAGGCCCACGGCGCCTTGCGGGGGATCTCGGCCAGCGTGCCGATACTGGAGTCCGCGAGGTGTTCCTGTCGGGCGACCTCATTGCGCCACTGCTCGTGATCCCACGCCCACCGGGCCCGGGCGGCCGCCTTGGCGGCGAGGAAGCCGGCGTATCCATTGCCGTAGCGCCGGACCGTCCGCTGATCGTGGTCGACTTCCAGGATGGTGTCGGTGACGCGTTCCAGGAACGCCCGGTCGTGCGTGGCCACGACGACCGTGCCCCGATGACGGTGCAGATGCCCTTCGAGCCAGGCCACGGCCTCGTCGTCCAGATCGTTGGTCGGCTCGTCGAGCAGCAGCAGTTCGGGGGCCAGGGCGAGCGTCGCGGCGAGGGCGAGGCGGGAGCGCTGCCCTCCGGAGAGGGTGCTCAGCGCACGCTCCCGGTCCAGTGGTGTGTGCTCGCCTAGCCGGCGCAGGTTCACGTCGACCCGGCGATCCGCTCCGTGCCCGCCCCGCGCATCGAACTCGGCCACCAGCGCGGCGTAGCGCTCCAATTCGGCAGTGCCGGCCGTGCCCAGTGCGGCCTCGGCGACACGAATGCGGTGCTCCAGGGCGCGCAGTTCGCCCAGTACGTCATCCACGGCGTCGCCCACGCGCGCCGAACCGGGCAGATCGAGAGTCTGGCGCAGGTGGCCGATCCCGCCCGGTGCGATGACGGTCAGGCTGCCGTTGTCGACGGGCTCCTGTCCCGCCAGCAGCCGCAGGAGCGTGGACTTCCCAGAGCCGTTGTCCCCGACGATCCCGACCTTTTCGCCCGGCCGGACGGTGAGGGACACGCGGTCCAGCACCATGCGGTCGCCGTAGCGCTTGGTCACCTCGGCGAGAGCGATCTGAGACGTGGTGAGAGGAGAAGCAGTGACGGTGGTGCCGACGGAAGCACAGTGCAAGAGCAGTCCTTTGCTGGGTGACAGGGTCATGTGGCGAGCAGCAGGAGCCCCCGCTGCCGACCGACAAACATGAAACTAGACGATACGGTCCGTCTCGTCAAGCCTCGGCCCTCAAAATAACCCCGCCGGGAACCCCTACCCCCCGCCACCGGCCGTCCGCCGCCGAGCCCACCCGGCGTGCAAGCGAGGCCCGACCGCGCCCACGCCAACCCACCTCTAGGCGGCAGCAAGCCCGCCCTGAAGCCGGCTCACTCCACCGTCACCGACTTCGCCAGGTTCCGAGGCTGATCCACCTCGTTCCCCCGAGCCGTGGCGAGCTCGCAGGCGAAGACCTGCAACGGCACTGTAGCCACCAGCGGTTGGAGCAACGTCGGCGTGGCCGGGATCCGGATGAGGTGGTCCGCGTACGGCACCACCGCCTCGTCCCCCTCCTCCGCGATCACGATCGTCCGCGCACCCCTCGCCCGGATCTCCTGGATGTTGGACACGATCTTGTCGTGGAGGACGGACCGGCCCCGAGGCGACGGCACGACGACCACCACCGGCAGGTCGTCCTCGATCAGCGCGATCGGCCCGTGCTTCAGCTCACCCGCCGCGAAGCCCTCGGCGTGCATGTACGCCAGTTCCTTGAGCTTGAGCGCGCCCTCCAGTGCGACCGGATAGCCCACGTGCCGCCCGAGGAACAGCACCGTGTTCTTGTCGGCGAGGGACCGCGCCAGCTCCCGTACCGGCTCCATGGTCTCCAGGACCTGATCGACGGAAGCGGAGATCTGGGACAGGTCGCGGATCACGGCCAGGATCTCGTCGCCCCACTTGGTGCCGCGTACCTGACCGAGGTACAGCGCGACCAGGTAGCAGGCGACCAGCTGCGTCAGAAACGCCTTGGTCGAGGCGACCGCGACCTCCGGACCGGCGTGCGTGTACAGCACCGCGTCCGACTCGCGCGGGATCGTCGAGCCGTTGGTGTTGCAGATCGCCAGCACCTTGGAGCCCTGTTCGCGGGCGTGCCGCAGCGCCATGAGGGTGTCCATGGTCTCGCCGGACTGCGAGATCGCGATCACCAGGGACCGCGCACCCAGAATCGGATCCCGGTACCGGAACTCGCTGGCGAGCTCCACCTCGCACGGGATCCGCGTCCAGTGCTCGATGGCGTACTTGGCGATCAACCCGGCATGGAAAGCGGTCCCGCACGCCACGATGACGACCTTGTCGATCTCGCGAAGCTCGTGGACCGGGATCCGCACCTCGTCCAGAGTCAGCAGGCCGGCCGCATCGATGCGCCCCAGCAACGTATCGGCGACCGCCTTGGGCTGCTCGGCGATCTCCTTGAGCATGAAGTAGTCATAGCCCCCCTTTTCTGCCGCCGAGGCGTCCCAGTCCACGTGGAAGGCGCGCACGTCGGCGGGGAGGCCGTCGAAGCCGGTGACCGTCACCCCGTCCCGGCGCAGCTCGACCACCTGGTCCTGACCCAGCTCGATCGCCGACCGCGTGTGGGCGATGAACGCGGCGACGTCCGAGGCGAGAAAGGCCTCGCCCTCTCCAACGCCCACCACGAGGGGCGAGTTCCGCCGCGCCCCGACGACCACGTCCGGCTCGTCGGCGTGCACCGCCACCAGCGTGAACGCGCCCTCCAGGCGCCGGCACACCAGCCGCATGGCCTCCGCCAGGTCCGCGCAGACCGAGAACTCCTCGGCGAGCAGATGCGCGACCACCTCGGTGTCCGTCTCGGAGGCCAGATGGTGCCCGCGCTCCGCCAACTCGGCCCTGAGCACCGCGAAGTTCTCGATGATCCCGTTGTGGACGACGGCGACCCGTCCGGCGTTGTCGAGGTGCGGGTGGGCGTTCGCGTCCGTGGGCCCGCCGTGCGTGGCCCACCGAGTGTGCCCGATCCCGGTCGACCCGGTCGGCAGCGGCCGTTCGACCAGCTCCTTCTCCAGGTTGACCAGCTTCCCGGCCTTCTTCGCGGCGGCGAGCCCCCCGTCCGCCGGCACGGCGACACCCGCCGAGTCGTACCCCCGGTACTCCAGTCGCTTCAGTCCGGCCATCACCACGTCAAGCGCCGACTGCGACCCCACGTATCCCACGATTCCGCACATGGCGGCAGCCTAAGGGCCGACCCCCGCCCCAACCCGGCACGTCGTGCCCGATATCGGAAATTCCCACCCCTCCCAGCGCTCCCCCCGGAGTAGCCCGCGTGACGGACCCCACGTCCCATCCCGTCCACACTCCCGTAACAATGGACTGGTGATCTCTCCGGTCTCCTCGTTGCCGCGGAGCGCCCACCGGTCCAAGCCGGAGGCGACTCCCTACGTCGACCTCACCCGTGCCGAGTGGAGCGCGCTGCGCGAAAAGACGCCGCTCCCGCTGAACGCCGAGGAGGTCGAGAAGCTGCGCGGCCTGGGCGATGTCATCGACCTCGACGAGGTGCGGGACATCTACCTGCCGCTGTCCAGACTGCTCAATCTGTACGTCGGTGCCACCGACGGGCTCAGAGGCGCTCTGAACACCTTCCTGGGCGAGAAGGGCTCCCAGTCCGGCACGCCCTTCGTCATAGGCGTCGCGGGCTCGGTGGCCGTCGGCAAGTCCACGGTCGCCCGTCTCCTGCAGGCCCTGCTCTCCCGCTGGCCCGAGCACCCGCGCGTCGAGCTGGTCACCACGGACGGCTTCCTGCTCCCCACCGATGAGCTCGAAGCACGCGGCCTGATGTCGAGGAAGGGTTTCCCCGAGTCGTACGACCGCCGCGCGCTCACCCGGTTCGTCGCCGACATCAAGGCGGGCAAGGACGAGGTGACGGCCCCCGTCTACTCGCACCTGATCTACGACATCGTCCCCGGCCGGCGGCTCACGGTCCGCCGCCCCGACATCCTGATCGTCGAGGGCCTGAACGTCCTGCAGCCCGCCCTGCCCGGCAAGGACGGCCGCACCCGCGTCGGTCTCGCCGACTACTTCGACTTCAGCGTGTACGTCGACGCCCGCGCCGAGGACATCGAGGCCTGGTACCTCAACCGCTTCCGCAAGCTCCGCGCCACCGCCTTCCAGAACCCCTCCTCGTACTTCCGCAAGTACACCCAGGTCTCCGAGGAGGAAGCCCTCGACTACGCCCGTACGACCTGGCGGACCATCAACAAGGTGAACCTGCTGGAGAACGTGGCGCCCACCCGGGGCCGCGCGACCCTCGTCGTACGCAAGGGCCCGGACCACAAGGTGCAGAGGCTGAGCCTGCGCAAGCTTTAGCGGTCCATGCGAGCCGTGTAGAAAGACGTCATGCTGCATCTGCGCCTGATCACCCCGGCCGACAAGACGGACGACGTGGTGCGCCTGATCGAGAACACGGTCGGCACCGCCCATCTCGTGGTCGTGCCGGGCGCCGCCCGCAACCCTGCCGGAGACGTCGTGATGGTCGACGTCGCGCGCGAGGCGGGCGACGAACTCATCAGCGACCTGCAGGAGTTGGAGCTCGACAAGACCGGCTCGATCGCCGTCGAGAACATCGACCTGTCACTGTCGAAGCGCGCCGACAAGGCGGAGGACGAGGCGCCGGGCGAGGGTGTGGACGCGGTGCTGTGGGAGCACCTGACGGACGCGACGCACGAGGAGTCGACGCTCACCGTCACCTATGTGGGGCTCCTGGCGGTCGCGACGATGCTCGCGGCCTGCGGTGTGATGCTCGACAACGCGATCCTGATCGTCGGCGCGATGGCCGTGGGCCCGGAGTTCGGGCCGCTCGCCGGGATCTCCACGGCGCTGGTGCAGCGGGCCCCGCACCTGGTGTGGCGGTCGCTGTGGGCGCTGCTCGCCGGGTTCGCGATCGCCATGGTGCTGACGGCGGGCTTCAGTTGGCTGCTGGACGCGCTCGGGCTGTTCGAGAGGTCGATGGTGGAGGCGGCCCGGCCGAACACCGCTTTCATCTACAAGCCCGACTGGATGTCGTTCGTAGTGGCCTTCTTGGCCGGTATCGCCGGCACTCTCTCCCTCACGTCCGCGAAGTCCGGCGCGCTGATCGGCGTCGCGATCTCGGTGACCACGGTCCCGGCGGCCGCGAACGCGGCGGTGGCCTTCAGCTACACCGACTACTCCCAGACGTGGGGCTCCACTTGGCAGCTCCTCGCCAACCTCGGCGGCATCATCGCCGCCGGCACGCTCACGCTGCTCGCCCAGAAGTGGTTCTGGGCGAGACAGCGCGCGCGTACACCTGAAGTGGCTTAGCCGAGCGCCGACTTCACCGCGTCCGCGAGCCGCCCGGCAACCGACCGAGCGTGGTCGATGTCGGCGGCCTCCACCATCACCCGTACGAGCGGCTCGGTGCCGGACGGACGGAGCAACACCCGCCCGGTGGAACCGAGTTCACGCTCGGCGTCGGCCACGGCGCTGGCCAGTTCGGCGGAGGTCCCCACTCGCGACCTGTCGACGTCCGGCACATTGATGAGTACCTGCGGCAGCCGCTCCATGACGGACGCGAGGTCCCGGAGCGTACGACCGGACTGAGCGACCCGGGCCGCGAGGAGCAGCCCGGTCAGCGTGCCGTCGCCGGTGGTGGCGTGGTCGAGGATGATCACGTGCCCGGACTGCTCGCCGCCGAGCGCGTACCCGTGCTGCTTCATCTCCTCCAGGACGTAACGGTCGCCGACCGCCGTCTGCACGAAGGCCAGGCCCTCGCGCTCCATGGCCAGCTTGAAGCCCAGATTGGACATGACAGTCGCGACGACGGTGTCGGAGCGCAGTGCGGAACGCTCCCGCATCGCCAGCGCGAGTACAGCCAGAATCTGGTCCCCGTCGACCTCGGCACCCGTGTGGTCCACGGCGAGGCAGCGGTCGGCGTCGCCGTCGTGCGCGATGCCGAGGTCGGCACCGTGTTCGAGGACGGCGGCCTGGAGCTTCTCCATGTGGGTGGAGCCGCATCCGTCGTTGATGTTGAGCCCGTCCGGCTCGGCGCCGATCGTGATGATCTCGGCACCGGCGCGCGCGAAGGCCTCGGGCGACACCCGGGCGGCGGCACCGTGCGCCTCGTCGAGGACGACCTTGAGACCGTCGATGCGGTTCGGGAGTACGGCGATGAGGTGGGCGACGTACTGGTCGAAGCCCTCGTCGTAACTGCGGACGCGGCCCACGCCCGAGCCGGTCGGCCGGTCCCAGGGAGCGCCGGTGCGGTGCTCCTCGTAGACGCCCTCGATCCGGTCCTCCAGCTCGTCGGCGAGTTTGTGGCCGCCGCGGGCGAAGAACTTGATGCCGTTGTCGGGCATGGCGTTGTGGCTGGCGGAGAGCATCACGCCGAGGTCGGCGCCCAGCGCACCGGTGAGGTACGCCACCGCGGGGGTGGGCAGCACACCGACGCGCAGGACGTCCACGCCCGCGCTGGCCAGCCCGGCGACCACTGCGGCCTCCAGGAACTCCCCGGACGCGCGAGGGTCACGCCCGACCACCGCGACCGCCCGGTGGCCTTCGAACGTGCCCGCCTCGGCCAGTACGTGCGCCGCCGCGACGGAGAGGCCGAGCGCGAGCTCGGCCGTCAGGTCCGCGTTGGCGACACCGCGCACGCCGTCCGTGCCGAAGAGTCGTCCCACTTGTCCTCCTGAGAAAGCTTCAGAATTCGGACGTCATCCGATCACACGAGCCTTTGAGCACCTTGTGCCGTTATACGCCTAAGGCTGTGATAAACGAACGCCCCGACGGCACTGTGGCGTGCCGCCGGGGCGTTCGGACGTACTACGCGTAACCACACGTGATCGGCCGACCACACGTGCTAGGCGTACGAGCAGGCAGCGAAGATTAACGCTTGCTGTACTGCGGGGCCTTACGGGCCTTCTTGAGACCGGCCTTCTTGCGCTCGACCGCACGGTCGTCGCGCTTGAGGAAGCCGGCCTTCTTGAGGGCGCCGCGGTTGTTGTCGACGTCGGCCTCGTTCAGCGCGCGGGCGACACCGAGACGGAGCGCACCGGCCTGACCGGAGACGCCGCCACCCGTGATGCGGGCGATGACGTCGTAGCGGTTGTCGAGCTCGAGCACCTTGAAGGGCTCGTTGACTTCCTGCTGGTGCACCTTGTTGGGGAAGTAGTCCTCAAGGGTGCGACCGTTGATCTTCCACTTGCCGGTGCCCGGGACGATCCGGACGCGGGCGATGGCGTTCTTGCGACGGCCCAGGCCGGCGGCCGGCTGCGGGTCGCCGAAGCGGCCCGCGAGCGACTCCGAGGTGTACTCGCCCTCGACGGGGACCTCGGACTCGGTGGTGTAGTTCTCGACGTTCTCGACGAGCTCGCCCTCGGTCTCTTCGACCGGCTGCTCAACGGTGGTCTCGGCCACGATTCTCCTCAGAATTCTCTGTGTCTTAGGGGGTGGCCGGAACTACTGCGCGACCTGGGTGATCTCGAACGGCACCGGCTGCTGGGCAGCGTGCGGGTGCTGGTCGCCCGAGTAGACCTTCAGCTTCGAGAGCACCTGACGGCCCAGGGTGTTCTTGGGGATCATGCCCTTGATGGCCTTCTCGACGGCCTTCTCGGGGTTCTTCGCCAGCAGCTCGTCGTAACGGACGGAGCGCAGACCACCCGGGTAACCGGAGTGGCGGTACGCCAGCTTCTGGGTCTTCTTGTTGCCGGAGAGGTGCACCTTGTCGGCGTTGATGATGATGACGAAGTCACCGGCGTCGACGTGAGGGGCGTAGATCGGCTTGTGCTTGCCCCGAAGGATGTTCGCGGCGGTGGTCGCCAGACGACCCAGGACGACATCCTGAGCGTCGATGACGTACCACTGGCGAGTGATGTCGCCGGGCTTGGGGCTATACGTACGCACTTCGTAGCCTTCGCTTCTTCAGTGGATGGGTCCTGACACATGGCATCACTGAAGCGATCATGCAGCTGGGGACGACAGTGCCGGGAACGATGCCCGTATGCCGCCCACTGGTAACTGCTCCAGGGAACCTACGTAAGGGCCTCTCGCGTGAGAACGACCAAGCCGATACGCATAACGAAATGCAAGAGTACTCGGGCGGCCCCGGAAGGGTCAAAACGCGCCCCTACGGCCGCCACCGCGACCGGCAACGTCTAGTACAACCGTACGAAATATTCGCGACCCCTCGCACCCCGGGAACCGCGACGCACCAACCACCCGGAGATGTCACTTTTGCCCGTACGGGCTCACCGCACACCAGGAATCGAGTGCCCGCTGAAGCGGAACGGCACACCCCAACCCCCGTCTAAGATGCGGCACATGAGCTATGGGCAGGGTGGGCAGGGGCAGCCCCCGTGGGACCCCTGGAATTCGGGATCGCAGCGGCCTCAGTGGGGCAGCCAGACGGACGACCGGACTCCGGACTGGGCGGCGCTCGCCGACGCCTCCGAGTCGCGCAACAAGCGCCGCAGAGTGCTGCTGATCAGCGGCGGAGCGCTCGCCACGGTCGCGGTCGGCGTCGCCGTCGCGGTGGCCGTCGTGTCCGCGAACGGCAGCAGCCAGGCCTCGAACTCGCCCAGCAACCTGCCCCCCACCGCGGACATCCCGAGCGACGTCACCGCGCCGGAACCGTCCTTCGCGCCGACCTCGGCCCCTCCCCCGCTGGACCCGAAGGACTTCATATCCAGCGTGAAGAAGGACACGGCACCGCTCAGCCCCGGCCTCCTCTTCCCCGGCTCGACGCTGACCATGGGTGACCGCGTCTACACGAAGGGCCCGACGGCCGACACAACGAACTGCGCCGCGGCCGCGAAGGGCACGCTCGCCACGGTCCTCACCAAGAACAAGTGCACGCGCCTCCTGCGCGTCACCTACAGCAAGGACGGCATGGCGGTCACGGTCGGCGTGGCCGTCTTCGACACCGAGGCCCAGGCCGCCAAGGCCAAGGGCGACGCCGACGCGAAGAGCATCATCGCCTCGCTGGCCGGCGGAAAGGTCAAGCCCTTCTGCGACTCAGCGGTCTGCCGCTCGACCACGAACTCCTACGGCCGCTACGCCTACTTCACCCTCGCCGGCTTCACCAACGGCAAGGACGTGACAACAAAGGACACCACGGTCTTCACCACCGGCGACGACCTCGCGGAGTTCACCTTCCGGCAGATCCGGCGACGTGGCGAGGCACAGGCTTCGACAGCGGCCAACGAATAGCGGCCTTCGGCAGCGGTCGGCCGGCCCGGACAGTCAGCCACTGCGGCGCTCCAGCAGTTGGACCGTCACTTGGTGCAGCCGCTCGGTGCGCACCACCTCGAACCGGCCGTCCAGCGCCGCGGCCGTGCTCGGTCTCATGTCGGCGCGGGGATCGACCACCGCGGTCGACACCAGCCAAAGTCGCCGGTGGCCGGCCAGGCAGGCGGCGGGCACGTCGCACTCGTCGGCCGCGTACCAGCCGGTCTGCTGCGGCGTCCGCTTCATCAGCGCGTCCTTGGGCCGAGCGCCTCTCCGGAGCTCGTACGCCATGGCCTTGCGCACGCCGAACGTGCCGTTGAAGACGATCCCGTCGCCGGGCCGCTGTGCGACCTTCACCACGCGCCCCGCGCCCGCGAAATCGGGCTCGTCCGGGAGATCCTGACTCGCCGTCGCGACGGCGGGCAGTACCTGGAGGGCAAACCCGGCCACGGCGCCGGTCACCAGCACCCCGCCCGTCACCCGGCCCCAGCGGCCCGTCCACCGCGCCCGGGCCAGCGCATCCGCGCACCGGACCCCACCGGCGGCCGCGAGCAGCAGCCAGCCCGGGATGGTGAACAGCAGATACCTGGGCAGGAAGAGATGGAGCTGGTCGGACGTGAGGAAGGTGAGAGCCGGTGGGAGCACGGCCCAGACCAGGGGCACGACGGCCTTGCGTCCCGCCGTCAGCAGCCCCACGACCCCGAGGCCCATCACTACCGCGCCGGAGAACCAGGACCCGAACAGCTCCGCCGGGTACGTGGTCAGGTCCCGTAGGACCACGTTGTTCCAGGCGATCTGGCCGGCCTGCCCCGAGCCCTGGACCATCATCGGGATGACTGCCGACGTGCCCATCACCACCGCGCAGCCGAACGCCCAGTGCGCGATCGGGTCACCGCCGCGTCTGGCCCGCAGGACCGCCACCAGGTGGGCCGCCAGCACGCAGAGAGCCACCAGGTGGGTAAGCCCGGTCAGGGCGATCGCCAACGTGTAGAGCGCCCAGCCCTTGAGGGTCGGCCGCTCCAGAGCACGCAGCAGCATCAGCGTGGCGAGCAGGGAGAACAACACCGCGAAGGCGTACGGGCGCGCCTCCTGTCCGTACCGCGTGACCGTCGGAAGCAGGGCGAACAGCAGACTCGCGACCAGACCCGCGCGCGTGCCGAACAGCTGCCGCCCGACGAGCCCCAGCAACCCCGCCGACGCCGCCATGGCCAGCGCCTCGGGCAGCCGCAGGGCGGCAGGTGAGGTTCCGGCGAGCGCGATCCAGAAATGCATCAGTGCGTAGAACGGCGCGAAGACCGCATCGATGTGCCCGATGAGAACGCCCAGGTCCGGAAATCTGATCGAGGACGCCCACCAGGTGCAGTGCTCGTCACGCCACAGCTGGCGATGCCCGATGCCGCGCAGGACGCAGACCAGCGCGACGGCCGTGGGCAGCAGGAAGACGAGTGCCGGGACCCACCTGCGGTCGCGCGCCGTCGGCGGGCCGACGTCTTCCGTACTGGCGGTACGGGACGGCCGGACGACAGGATCCGTGCTCAAGGAAGTCATCGCTTCACCCAGATCCGGTAGTGGCCTTGTTGGTCGTTGCCGAACGGCACCGTGGCCAGCAGGCGGTACCGGCCGCTGCTGCGCACCGCCGCCGCGACGGGGCCGTCCAGTTCGCTCGCGACCCCGTCGAGCACGACCAGGTCGAACCAGCCGTCGGCGAGCGCCTTGCGGTAGCCGTCCACACCGTGGTGCACGGCGCCCCGGGCGTCCTGGTAGCCGATGTAGTAGAGCGAGCTCCAGCTGGCCTGGGCGGTGATGTCCCGCAGGTAGTACACGGGCACATTGGGCGTAGCCGCGAGATAGCGGCCTTCGCCCGGTTTCACGTACTGCCGAAGGGCCGTGTTGAGCCGGCTCGAATCGGGCCAGGAGGCGAACCACTCGGCCGACTTGGTCAGCCCCACGCAGAGCATGGTCACCCACACGACACAGGCCAGCTGCGGATGCCGGAAGTGCGCGCCCACCAGCCGGGTCAGACCGACACCGGCGAGGGGTGCGGCGAAGAGCAGGCCGAATCCGATGTGTTTGTAGAGGGCGACGGAGGTCGAGAGGTGGATCTGGTAGGCCGGGGCGAGCAGCGCGGTGCCGCACAGCAGCACACCCAGCAGGGCACGCCAGACTCCGCCCGGCACACCGAGGCGCGCCGCCTGCGGAGCTTCGTTCATCCGGCCCCGGCGCGCGTACGCGACGGCGCCGCCGCAGGCGGTCAGGAACATCGCCCCGCCCCATACCGTGCTCTTCCAGAGCAGCTCCCGCACGCCGTCGGTGCCGTGTGCGCGTGCGGTGGTGGTGGCGCGTACACCGTCGAGTACGTCGGTGTAGTGGAGCCCTGCGAGGATCGGAACGATCACGCCGGTCACCAGCAGCACGGCCCGCACGACGCTCCCCCTGCCGCGGTGCGGCCAGGAGACGAGCGCGGCGAGCACGACCAGGGTCGGCAGATAGAGGCCGGCGGCGTACTTGGTGGCGACCGCCAGGACCGCGACCGGGGCGGCGAGCAGCACCGCCGCGAGGGGTGCCCGGTCGGTCCGTACGATGATCCAGGCCGCGAGGGCGAGCAGGAAGACCGCCGCCGAGTCGTAGGTGGCGAAGTTGCCGAGGATGATCGTGGAGGGGATCACCGCGAACAGCGCGGACGCGGCGAGGGCCGGCCGCTCGCTGAACAGCCGCCGGGTCATCGCGTACAGCAGCGCGTTGGCCCCGAGCATGAAGAGCAGACTCAGCAGGCGAGCGCCGCCGAGGCCGAACCTGGCGTCGACGAGCGCGGCCAGCACCGGGTAGAGGAGCGGAGAGCCCGAGAAGTAGCTCCCGTAGTCGGTCGGCACGGGTGTGCCGTGCAGCAGATGGGCGATCTGCACATGACCGGAGCTGAGGTAGACCGCTTCGTCCTGGAAGGCGGTGTTGTGCAGCCGGAGCGACAGAACCGCCTGGAATACCAGGACACACAGCAGGACGGCCCGGCTGACCCAGGTGCGCCGACGGCAGCCCGCCATGCTCCAGGCCGCCTCCGGGACCTTCGGGACCTGATAGGCCGGGGCGGCCGGGGCCTGCTGGTCGCCGTGCTGGGGTGGAACCGGGTGGACCACCTGGAGGCCGTGCTCTGTGGACGTCATCCGACCTTCCGCACGTCGAAGCCGTAGAGGTCGCTCGCGGCGAGTCGCCGGAACTCGGCGAGACCCTCCGGATGGGCCGACAGCCGCCAGTCGGCGCGCGCGTTGTGGTCGAACCAGGCGAATCCGATGATGTCGCGAGCGGCAGTGACGCCCTGGAAGAGCGCGCGTACGTCGCCCTTCCGGTACTCGCCGGGCATGGCACCCGTCTCGAGGACGAGCAACGGCAAGCGGCTGAACCTGCGCACCTCTGTGACGGTCGGCCCGAACAGGCCCTCGAAGGTGTGCGGGTCCCAGTCGGTGAAATACCCGACCATGCCCACCCAGTCGACGTAGTTGTCGCCCGGGTAGAAGGGCTTCAGGTCTGTGTCACTGCCAGGTTCGATGATGTTCGGCGACCAGGCCCAGATCACGTTGGTCGCGCCGACGTCCTCGAAGACGTCGTGGATGTGCCGCCAGGCCCTGACGTATTCCCGGGGTGTGGTTTTGGTGATCCCCCACTCCTCCCAGTTGCCGTTCATCTCGTCCGCGAAGCTGATCGCGAACGGAATGTTCAGCCTGCGCGCCGCTTTCGCGTAGCTCCTGAGATAGTCGTCGGACGCTCCGTCGGCGATCTCGGTGAGGGAAATGGTCTGCGGCTCCCAGGACACGACGGTCAGCGCGCCGGAGTTCCAGGCGTTGCGCACGCCCGTGGCGTCGAATCCGTCACCCCAGGCGGCGTAGTACGCGATGAGGTTCGGCTTCTTGCCGACCATCGTGGCGTAGTCGCTGACCGGCTTCATGGAGGTCGGGGCCTTGGGCCGGGAGACTCCGAAGTACTTCTTCAGCGGCTTGAGCAACGGGCGTACGTCATAGGGCAGTTCCTGGGCCGCCGCCGGTGAGGCCGGGGCGTGGGGACGGCCGGTGGCGGTGCCCGGGCTGCAGGCCGTCACCGCGAGCGCGGCGGCGAGCGGTACGAGCAGGGTGGCGGTGGCACGGAACAAGCGCATCAGTTGGCTCCCATCGCACGAGGCTGTACAAGGACCCGTCCGACGATCAGCGCGTAGAAGAGTCCGGAGGAAAGAAGGAGGGCGAAATCGGACGGGTCGAGCGTGAGCGTGCGCCAGATGGCGGCGCCGACCCAGAGCACGGCGGTTCCGCCGCCCCACAGCCACACGCCGATCCGGTGCCGTTTGATCCCGTTCCGCTTCGCCTCGGCGGAGCCGGTGGCCCGCCACCCCATACGCCGGCCGCGCAGGATGTCCCAGATCGAGAAGACATGCGCCCAGCCGTACATCATGCGGACCGCCCATGCCTCCAGGCGGTAGGGAACCCGGTGCCACAGCGTGAACACGAGCGTGGTGTAGATGACGCTGGGCAGCACCCACCAGAGGGTCTCCACCGTGGGCTTGTCCGGGAAGGCCAGCAGCAGCACGATCGGGATCAGGGGCGCGACGAGGGTGAACAGGGCCGTGTGAATGTAGTAGAAGAAGCCGGACAGATAGCAGAGTCTGCTGGAGAGCCTGATCCTGGCCTGCCAGAACTTCGAGCTGCCCAGCAGGCTCATCGAGCCGGCGCACCAGCGGTACTGCTGGTTGAAGAAGGCATCCGCGTTGTCCGGGCACACACCCGCCGACAGCGCCACCGGCACATAGCGCAGGTCCCAGCCGAGGCGCCGCAGGTCGAAGCCGGTGTGCACGTCCTCCGAGTGCTCGATGAGGGTGGTGCCGCCGTTCTCCTGAAGCGCCGCGCGCCGGTAGACGGCACAGCTGCCGACGCAGATCGCCCCGTCGCGGCTCTGCCGGGAGACCTGTACGGCCCGGTAGAACAGTTCCTGGACCGCGCCGGCCCCGCGCTCGATCCAGTTCTGCGCGTTGAGTACCCGGAAGTACTGCGGGGACTGGACGATGGCGAGCCTCTCGTCCGCCTCCATGTACGGGAGCAGCTCCTGGAGCAGATCGGCGCGTGGCGTGAAGTCTGCGTCGAGGATGAGGATGTACGCGCCGTCCGTGCAGTCGAACCCGAAGTGCAGATTGCCGGCCTTCTTGAACCAGCCGCGGTTGGCACGGGTGTCGTAGCGGAAGCCGAAGTCGGCGGCCATGGCGCGCAGGTCGGGGCTGGCCGAGTCGTCCAGGACGAACGGCTCGCAGACGCCCGGATATTGGTCCGCGAGCGCCCGGACGTGGGTCCAGGTGTTGTGCAGCACCTCGATCGGCTCACCGCACACCGGCAGGAAGACGTCGACCGAGGGATAGGTGTCGGGGCGCCAGTCACCCACGAGCCTTCGATGCCGCTCGACATCGAAATCGGGGGTGAACAGGTTCACCCGGAGCGAGATCACGTAGTAGAGCACGGTGAACGCCAGGAACGGGGCGAACAGCCACAACAGCGGCGTGGAGGAGGCCAGTCGGAGCTGACTCACCGCCAGACAGCCCATGCTGACCAGCGAGGTGACGGTCAGCACCGGCAGGCGGCGCTTGGCGTAGGCGTATTTCTCGGCGTCCGACGGCGGTACCGGCAGCAGACCGGGGGGCGCCGGCGTGACCGCCTGGGGCTGGTGGGTCTGCTGCCGTCTTGTCCCGGGGCTCACCACTCGGGCGGCCTCAATTGAACTCATTCAGGTCTCCCAGACCACCCGCCCCGCAGGGAGCGAGGCGACGTGCCGGGAAATCTAGGCCGGGGTCCACAGGCCGTCGTGGCGGCACAAGCGAACAAATCCACGTTTAACTCGAATTAACGGAACTACTACTCGAAATGCCAAAAGGCGGCGCTAATACGACAAATCTTCACCTCTGCTCCCGAACTCCGCGAGCTGCGCCTCGGCCTTCGGCGTCGAGTACGTCGGCGCCACACCCTTCAACAGCGCGGGCGTAGCTCTCGCCCGTTCCTCCCGCGCCTTCCAGTCCCGGGTCGGCAGCACCGACGCGGCTCGCCCTGAAGCACGGCAGCCAGACCGGTCACGCCTTCTCCTGGAACGCGGCCAGGAGGGGTTCGGGGGGCGCCGCCGACGGGGCGTGGAAGGCGGGCGCCCCACCGCGCGAGTCCGCCACCGTACGGTCCTGTTGACCACCGGCAACCCTGAACACCCACGTCCGGTAGGACCAGAAACGGAAGACCGTCGCGATGCCGATGCCGACGAGCTTGCAGATGTTGTTGGCGAGCGGGCTGTCCCAGCCGAATCCGTAGGTGGTCGCGTAGAGGACCGAGTTCTCGATGACCAGGCCGATCGCGCTGAAGGAGAGAAAAAGAACCAGCTCCTTCCTCCGACTGCGTTCGTCCTGGGTCTGGTCCCGGTACGCGAAGTACCGGAGGCCGAGATAGTTGCCCATGATGGCGATGGCGGTCGCCAGAACACTCGCCCTGACGGTCTGCCAATGGGCAACACTCCTGACGAGGTTGAAGACCCCGAGATTGATGACGAATCCCGAGAGCCCCACCAGGCCGAACTTCGCGATCTCGCGGTACAGGTGCCCCCACCGCGAAGGAACCGCGTGCCGTCCGCTCATGGTGAAGTCGTGTCCCTTTTCTCAATGGTCCTGTGAAGTCATGGCCTGTGTGTGTCCCCGTCCGTCGGCCCGCCACCCCGCGGGCCGACGGATCCGGTTCTCAGCTCCGCCGGTTGCGCATGCGCAGTCGCAACGGCACCAGCGCCGACTCGAGCTGCGTCGCGAGGTTCATCTTGGACACGCCTTCGGTGCGCTCCGTGAAACGGATCGGGATCTCGACGGCGCTGTGCCCGGCCCGGACGGCCTTGAACTTCAGCTCGACCTGGAAGCTGTAGCCGGCGCTGTCCAGGGTCGCGAGATCCACGTCACGCAGAGTGGCGGCCGACCACAGGTTGAAGCCTGCGGTGATGTCCCGGATCTTCGTGCCGAGCACGGTCCGGGCGTAGCGGTTGGCGAAGCGGGACAGCAGGACGCGGTGCTTCCCCCACTCCGCGTCCAGCGACCCGCCCTCCACGTACCGGCTGCCGACGACCAGGCCCACCCTCGAGGCCACGGCCGTGCCGAGCATCCGCGGGACCGCCTCGACGGGGTGGCTGCCGTCGGCGTCCATCTGGACGACGTACGCGGCACCCTCCGCGAGCGCGGCGCTCATGCCCGCGACGTACGCGCGCCCGAGGCCGTCCTTCTCGGTGCGGTGCAGGACGCTCATCCGGCGGCGCCCGTCCCAGTTGTACTTCGCCGCGAGCTCCTCGGCGATCCGCCCGGTGCCGTCGGGGCTGGAGTCGTCGACGATCTTCAGGTGCAGCCCCTCGATCGGCAGGTCGAGCACCAGCTCGGCCATGCGGGGCAGGTTCGCCGCCTCGTTGTACGTCGGCATCACGATGGTGACCGGTATGCCGGGGTGTCTGTCGTAGTCCGTCATGTCCTTCTCTTCCCTCCCCTAGAGGCCCCGAAGGGACCTCTCCCCAACCGGCGCGGGTCTGCCCAGCGCACGGAAATGCCAGCCCGCCGCGGACCAGCGGTCCCCGTCGAGCGCCCCCCGGCCGTCCACGATCCGCGGCCAGGACACCAGCGACGCGGCCCACTCCGGGTCGATGTCCCGGAACTGCGGCCACTCGGTCAGATGCAGTACGAGGTCGGCTCCCCTGAGCGCCTCCTCGGCCGACATCGCGTATCCGAGGAGCGGGAACGCCTTGCGGGCGTTGTCCAGCGCCTCGGGGTCGTAGACCGTGACGTCGGCGCCGTCGAGGCGCAGACGGGCGGCCACGTTCAGTGCGGGCGAGTCCCGGATGTCGTCCGAGTCCGGCTTGAAAGCCGCGCCGAGTACGGCGACACGGGCGCCCAGCACCGCACCCCCGCACAGCTCCCGCGCCAGCTCGACGACCTTGTCGCGGCGTCGCATGTTGATCGCGTCGACCTCGCGCAGGAATGCCAGCGAGACGCCCAGCTCGTCGGCACGGTGCGCGAACGCACGGATGTCCTTGGGCAGGCAGCCGCCGCCGAACCCGACGCCGGCTCGCAGGAACTTCCGGCCGATCCGGTCGTCGTACCCGATCGCCTCGGCGAGCACTCCGACGTCACCGCCCGCCGCCTCGCAGACCTCTGCCATCGCGTTGATGAAGGAGATCTTGGTGGCGAGGAAGGCGTTGGCTGCCGTCTTGACCAGCTCGGCGGTCGGGAAGTCGGCGGTGACCAGCGGCGTCCCGGCGTCGAGGACTTGGGCGTACACCTGGCGAAGGATCGTTTCGGCGCGCTCGGAGCGCACGCCGAGGACCAGCCGGTCGGGGCGCAGCGTGTCCTCGACGGCGAAGCCCTCGCGCAGGAACTCCGGGTTCCAGGCGACCTCGGCGTCGTGCAAGGAGGCCAGCCGCTCCGCGGTGCCGACCGGCACGGTCGACTTGCCGACCAGCAGCGCGCCCTCGGCCGCATGCTCGGCGATCGCCGCGAAGGCCGCGTCGACGTAGGTGAGGTCGGCGCCCTCGGAGCCCTTGCGCTGCGGGGTGCCGACGCACACGAAGTGGACGTCGGCGAAGGCCCCGGCCTCCGCGTAGTCGGTGGTGAACCTGAGCCGCCCGCTCGCCGTGTGCTTCGCGATCAGCTCGGCCAGCCCGGGCTCGTGGAAGGGCACCCGGCCGGCCTGCAACGCGGCGACCTTCTCTGGAACCACATCGACCCCGAGCACCTCGTGCCCGAGCTCCGCCATGCAGGCGGCGTGGGTGGCACCGAGGTAGCCGGTGCCTATGACTGTGAGCCGCATGGGTACGGCCTTTCTTCCTTCAGAGCGGATGCGCTCATGAGGTCTTGATCCAGATGCGGTACTCGCTTGTGCCGTTCGCGTTGCGGAACGGGATCTCGGCCAGCAGCCGGTAGTGCGAGTTGCCCTTGACCGCGGCGGCGATGATGTCGTCCACCCGCGGGTTGGTGAGCCCGTCAAGGACGATCAGGTCGAAGTCGCCGTCCTTGACCGCGGCCTTGTAGGCCTCGTCGCCGCTGTAGTACTTGCCCTTCTCGTCCTTGTACTCCATGCCGAAAAGACTGTGCCACTGGTTGTGACTGGACTTGTCGTACAAGTAGTAGACGGGCACCTCGGGCGTCGAGGCGATGTAGTTGCCCTTGCGGTCCACATGGGACTCGATCGCGCTGATCATCTTCGCGGAGTTGGGCCAGATGTCGAAGCGCCAGTCCGCCTGCTGAATGCCCATGCACAGCACAGCGGTCCAGAGAATGATGCCGAGCTGGGGATAGCGGAAGTGCGCACCCACCAGGCGGGTTACGCCCACACCGGCCATCGGCGCGGCGAAGAGAAGACCGAAGCCGACGTGCTTGAACAGCGAGACCACGGTCCCCAGATGGACCTGGTACGCCGGTGCCAGCATTGCCGTGCCGCACAGCACCAGGCCGAGCAGGGCCCGCCAGCGCCAGCCGGGATTGCCGAGCCGCAGGGCCTGCGGCGACTCGTTCATACGGCTGCGCCGGACGTACGAGACGGCACCGCCGACGGCGGCCAGGAACATCAGCCCGCCCCACTTGGCGGACTGCTCCAACAGGAACTCGGTGGTGTCGGTGCCGTGGACACGGTTGGTGGTGGTCTGCCGCACACCGTCCATCAGGTCGGTGGTGTACATGCCGGCGGCGACCAAGCCGCCGATGCCGAGCGCGAGGAGCACCATCCGCACGAACGCCTTGCGGCCCTTGTGCGGCCACGCCGTGAGCAGCGCGAGCATGACGATGGTCGGCAGGTACAGCGCGGACGCGTACTTCACGCCGATCGCCAGGACGCCGACGGGTGCAGCCAGCAGCACGGCGAACACGGGCGCCCGGTCGGTACGTACGACGATCCAGGTCGTCAGGGCGAGCAGGAACACCGCGGCGGCGTCGTAGGTGGCGAAGTAGCCCATGACGACGGTCGACTGGAGCACCGCGAAGAGGGCGGCGGCAGCCAGCGCGGCGCGCTCGTTGAACAACCGCCGGGTGAAGGAGTACAGCAGCCCGGTGGTGCAGAGCATGAAGAACAGGCTCAGGCAGCGCGCCCCGGCGAGCCCGAACTTCGCGTCCACGATCGCCGCGAGCACGGGGTAGAGCTGCGGCGAGCCGGAGAAGTACGCGGCATAGTCGCGGGGCAGCTCGGTGCCGTTGAGCAGGTGGTCCAGCTCGGAGTGGCCGGCCGCCAGGTACAGCGCCTCGTCCTGGAACGCTGTGTTGGACAGCCGCAGGGACAGCGCCGCCTGGATGAGCATGATGCACAGCAGCACGGCCCTGCTGACCCAGGCCCGCCGCCGGCTCGCCTCCATCTCCCAGCCGGCTTCCGGCGTCTCGGGGATGTGGTAGCCGGGCTCGTCGTCCGGCACCTGCTGGTACTGGACCGTGCGCAGGGCGTACGTCGGCTGATCGTCGTAGCCGCTCTGCCGCTGTTCCGGGATGCCGACCTGATACTGCTGCTGTTCCTGATAGGGGTGGCCCTGGTCGTCGTACGCGTACCCCTGTTGCTGGTACTGCTGCGGCGCCCGCCCGTTCGAGTTGAACCAGCTGTCGTCGTCCTCCGCGTCCGGATCGTAGGGCTGAGGCGTGTAGTGATCGTGTCGGGAGGTCATCACGGCTTCCGTACGTCGAAGCCGAAACGGTCGTCGGCGGCCAGTCGCTTGAACTCCTTCAGCGCAAGCGGGCTCGCCTCCAATCGCCAGTCGGCACGCTTCTTGTGGTTGAACCAGACGAAGCCGAGCATGTTGTCGTCGGCCTCGACGCCCTCGAACAGGTTGCGGATGTCGGCCCGTCGCCGCTCACCCGCCATGGCCGCGGTCTCGACCAGGAGCATGGGCTTCTTGGTGAAGGCCCGGATCTCGTCCACGGTCGGACCGAAAATGGTGTCGAAGGCGTTGTCCTCTTCGAGCGTCCAGTAGCCGATCAGCCCGACCCAGTCGACGTAGGCGTCGCCCGGGTAGTACGGCTTCAGCTGCACACTCTTGACCGGGTTGATGATGTTGGGCGACCAGGCCCAGATCACGTTCGAGGCGCCGACGTCGATGAACGTGTCGTGGATGTGCCGCCAGGCGGCCACGTACTCCTCGGGCGTCGCGGACGTCGTGCCCCACTTCTCCCAGTGGCCGTTGAACTCGTCGGCGAAGTCGATCACGACGGGGAGGTTCAGCTTGCGGACCGCGGTCGCGTACTCCTTGATGTACGCGTCGGACTTGCCGGCCCCGATGTCGGCGAGGCTGGTGTCGAAGGGCTCCCAGGACATCAGCGTCATGGCGCCCTCGGCCCAGGCCTTGCGCACACCACTGGCGTCGAAGCCGTCGCCCCAGGCGGCGTAGTACTCGATGAGGTTCGGCTGCTTGCCGGTCATCTCGGTGTACGCGTCGACGCTCTTCATGGAGGTCGGCGCGCCGTCGACGGCGGCTCCGTAGTACTTCTTCTCCGGCTTCAGCAGCGGTACGACGTCGTAGGGGATGTCGGACTCCGCGCTGCTCGACGGATCGGCGCCGGCCTGTCCGGCAGATGGATCACTGTTCGATCCGTCGTCCAGCACGGAGCAGCCGCTGAGGGCGAGAGCGGTGAGCAGGACGGCGGACAGGACGGTACGAGTACGAGTGCGGAACTGCATCAGGCGACCGCTTTCTCACGCGGCTGGACCAGCACGCGGCCCACTACAAGGGCGTAGAAAAGTCCGGAGGACAGGATCAGGGCGAAGTTCGGGGCGTCCATGGTGAACGTCCGGTAGACCGCGCCCACCACCCAGATCAGAGCGGTGCCGCCGCTCCAGACCCACATGCCGATCCAGAAGCGGCGGGTCTTGTTCTTCTTGGCGCCGGAGGAACCGGTGGGCTGCCAGCCCATGCGGTTCTTGCGCAGGATGTCCCAGATGGCGAAGACGTGCGCCCAGCCGTACATCATGCGGGCGGCCCAGGCCTCCAGGCGGTACGGCGCCTTGTGCCACATCGGGAAGACCATCGTGGTGTAGATGATGCTGGGCAGCACCAGGAGCAGATGCTCGACCCGCAGCTTCTCCGGCATCATCACCAGCAGCACGATGGGGATGACCGGCGCCGCGAAGGTGAACAGCGCCGTGTGGATGTAGTAGAAGAAGCCGGACATGTAGCACAGGCGGCTGGACAGCTTGATCTTGCGCTGCCAGAACTTCTTGCTGGCGAGCAGGCTCATCGAGCCGGAGCACCAGCGGTACTGCTGGTTGAAGAAGGCGCCGGCGGTGTCCGGGCACACTCCCGTGGAAACGGCGACCGGCACATAGCGCAGGTCCCAGCCGAGGCCGCGCAGGTCGAAGCCGGTGTGTACGTCCTCGGAGTGCTCGATCAGCGTCGTACCGCCGTTGGTGTCCAGCGCGGCCCGCCGGTAAACGGCACAGCTGCCGACGCAGATGGCGCCATCGCTGCCCTGCCGGGAGACCTGCACGGACCGGTAGAACAGCTCCTGCACGGCGCCCGCGCCACGCTCGATCCAGTTCTGCGAGTCCAGCACGCGGAAGTACTGCGGGGACTGGACGATGCCGATGGCCGGGTCCGACTCCATGTACGGCAGCAGCTCTTCGAGCAGGTCGGCACGCGGGGTGAAGTCGGCGTCCAGGATGAGGATGTACTGGCCGTCCGACTGCCCGAACCCGAAGTGCAGATTGCCGGCCTTCTTGAACCAGCCGCGGTTCTCCCGGGTGCCGTAGCGGAACCCGAAGTCCCGGGCCATCGCCTTCAGCTCGGGGCTGGCACCGTCGTCGAGGACGAACGGGACACAGACGCCCGGGTAGTGGTCGGCCATCTCCCGCACATGCCGCCAGGTGTTGTGCAGCACCTCGATGGGCTCACCGCACACCGGCAGGAACACGTCGACCGTGGGATAGGCCTCGGGCCGCCAGTCGTGGACGAGCCGCTTGTGGTACGCGATGTCGAAGTCCCTGGTAAGGCCATTCACCCGCAGCGACACCAGGTAGTAGATGACCGTGAAGGCCAGCAGCGGAGTGTAGATCCACAGCACCGGCGTGGACTGTGCCAGCTTGAACTGGCTCACCACCAGGCAGCAGAAGCTGATCAGCGAGCTGATCGTCAGGATCCACAGATTCCGACGGGCGTAGGAGTACTTCTCCCTGTCCGTCGGCGGCAGCGGCAGCAGCCCCAGACGAGCACCGTCACCCCGCCCGGCCCTCCGTCGTCCGCTGCTCTGACGCACAGCGCGACGCCCCCCGGTCCGTACCGGACCAACTGAACTCATGAAGAAACCGCCCCATGGGCCTAGCCGGCCCGTTGCCCCCACCCTTGCTCGGCCTCCCTATCGAACTAACGGCCGAGCTGCGAAAGAATATACGAGAGGTTGTGAAGGATGTAAGGGGCAAGAAGAGATTTACGCCCGGTAAATCCCTACATGGGCGCTATCTACGCCGTAAGTACGAGTAACTAACAGGTTTCGCATACGGACGACCCGGGCAGGAATCGTCGGTTCCGCGCTTCCTTGCTCCGCGCGGCCAACAACTCGTCGGCGGGGTATCCGACTTCTTCCAGCGTCAGACCGTGCGGCCGTACGACATGCACGGCGGAATCCCGCACACCCGCGGCCAGTACCTTCCCCGGCCAGTCGGGCCCCCGATGCCCGTCGCCCACGAACAGCAGCGCTCCGATCAGAGACCGCACCATGTTGTGGCAGAAGGCGTCGGCCCGGACGGTGGCGGTGACGATGCCGTCGTCGCCTCTGAGAAGGCTCAGCTCCTGCAGCGTACGGATCGTGGTGGCCCCCTCCCGCTTCTTGCAGTAGGCGGCGAAGTCGTGCTCGCCCAGCAGCTTTTGGGCCGCCTCGTTCATGGCGTCGACGTCGAGAGGCCAGTCGTGCCAGAGGACGTGACCGCGAAGCAGCGGATCGACTCCGCCGGGCTTGTCGGTGACGCGATACGCATAGCGCCGCCAGACCGCGGAGAAGCGCGCGTTGAACCCGCTGGGAGCCTCAGCGACCTTCCAGACCCGCACATCCTTGGGCAACCGCCCCGCAAGCCGCTTCAGCAGCTTCTCCTCGTGCTCCGCCCAAAGCTCCGCAGGCAGATCCACATGAGCCACCTGCCCCCGCGCATGCACCCCGGCATCGGTCCGCCCGGCCACGGTCAGCTCATACGTGGTCTCCCCAGACCGCGTAACCGTCCGCAGGGCGTCCTCGATCTCCCCCTGCACGGTCCGACGCCCGCTGGCCTGCTTGGCCCACCCGGAGAACCCACTCCCGTCGTACGACAGATCCAGCCGCACCCGCACGAACCCGGGCTCTACTTCGTCACTCACCAACAGATCCTCTCAAGAGGCCAGGAGCCAGAGGCCAGAAGCCAGGCGGCGCCAGGGGCCAGCAGCCGTAAACGCGAAAGCGGGCCCGCCCCGCAAGGGGACGGACCCGCTCAGACGCGAGCCGAAGCTCAGGCGTCCTTGGACTCGTTGCCCTCGGCGTCAGCCGGAGCCGCGTCCTCGACGACCTCTTCGGCAGCCTCGGTCTCGACCGGGGCGTCCTTCTTGAGAACGTCTTCCTTGACGGCACGCTTGGTCGCCGCCTCGGCCTCACCGGTGGCCGCCTGGGCCACGGTCAGCGCCTCCACCAGCTCGATGACAGCCATGGGCGCGTTGTCGCCACGGCGGTTACCGATCTTGGTGATACGGGTGTAGCCACCCGGGCGGTTCTCGTAGCGCGGGCCGATCTCGGTGAAGAGCGTGTGCACGATGCTCTTGTCCGTGATCACCGTGAGCACCTGGCGACGGTTGTGAAGGTCACCCTTCTTCGCCTTGGTGACCAGACGCTCCGCGTACGGGCGCAGGCGACGGGCCTTCGCCTCGGTGGTGGTGATGCGGCCGTGCTCGAAGAGCGACTTCGCGAGGTTCGCGAGGAGCAGCCTCTCGTGCGCGGCGCTGCCGCCCAGACGGGCACCCTTGGCGGGCTTCGGCATGGTGTTTCTCCTTGGTGTCTGCCCCGGCCGTATCAGGTACCGAGGTCAGTGTCCGAGCGGGCGATCGCCCGTCGGAGATCCGGGACCCCGAAGGGTCCCGGAGGGGTGGCTCCCGATCAGTACTGGTCGGTCAGTACTGCTCGGTCTCCACGAAACCCGCGTCCACGTCGTCGTCGGCGCCGAAGGCGTCGGCGGCGGCGGTCGGGTCGAATCCGGGCGGGCTGTCCTTGAGGGCCAGGCCCATGCCGGCCAGCTTCGCCTTGACCTCGTCGATGGACTTCGCACCGAAGTTGCGAATGTCGAGGAGGTCGGCCTCGGAGCGGGCGACGAGCTCACCCACGGAGTGGATGCCCTCACGCTTGAGGCAGTTGTAGGACCGAACGGTGAGCTCGAGCTCCTCGATCGGCAGGGCGAGATCAGCGGCGAGGGCGGCGTCCGTCGGGGACGGGCCCATGTCGATGCCCTCGGCGTCGATGTTGAGCTCACGGGCCAGACCGAACAGCTCGACCAGGGTCTTACCGGCCGACGCCATGGCGTCACGGGGACGCATGGCCTGCTTGGTCTCGACGTCGACGATCAGCTTGTCGAAGTCGGTGCGCTGCTCGACACGCGTGGCCTCGACCTTGTACGTGACCTTCAGAACCGGCGAGTAGATGGAGTCGACCGGGATACGACCGATCTCCTGGCCCACCTGCTTGTTCTGGACGGCGGAGACGTAGCCGCGACCGCGCTCGACGGTCAGCTCCATCTCCAGCTTGCCCTTGCCGTTGAGCGTGGCGAGGACGAGGTCGGGGTTGTGCACCTCGACACCGGCCGGGGGCGCGATGTCGGCGGCGGTGACCAGACCCGGGCCCTGCTTGCGCAGGTACATCACGACAGGCTCGTCGTGCTCCGAGGAGACGACCAGCTGCTTGATGTTGAGGATCAGGTCGGTGACGTCCTCCTTGACGCCCGGCACGGTGGTGAACTCGTGCAGAACGCCGTCGATCCGGATGCTGGTGACAGCGGCACCGGGGATCGAGGAGAGGAGCGTACGACGCAGGGAGTTGCCGAGGGTGTAGCCGAAGCCCGGCTCCAGCGGCTCGATCACGAACCGGGAGCGGAACTCGTCAACGACCTCTTCGGTCAGCGACGGGCGCTGAGCAATAAGCATGAAGGAATCCTTCAGTCATGGGCACCCACTATTTGATGCCCTTGAGTACTTCTAAGGGTACGGGCGGCACGGCCCCGAAAGGCCATACCGCCCGAAACCTAAGACAACCGTGCGTCAGACGCGGCGGCGCTTGGGCGGACGGCAGCCGTTGTGCGGCGTGGGGGTGACGTCCTGGATGGAGCCGACCTCGAGGCCAGTGGCCTGGAGGGAGCGGATCGCGGTCTCGCGACCGGAGCCCGGGCCCTTCACGAAGACGTCAACCTTGCGCATGCCGTGCTCCTGCGCGCGACGGGCGGCCGACTCGGCGGCCATCTGCGCGGCGAAGGGGGTGGACTTGCGCGAGCCCTTGAAGCCGACGTGGCCGGCGGAGGCCCAGGAGATCACGTTGCCCGAGGGGTCCGTGATCGAGACGATGGTGTTGTTGAACGTGCTCTTGATGTGCGCGTGGCCGTGAGCGACGTTCTTCTTTTCCTTGCGGCGCACCTTCTTGGCAGCGCCCTGACGACCCTTGGGGGGCATCTATTACTCCTACGGGGAGGTGGTCGGTCCTACAGCGAAGACCGCTGATGAAGCGTTGTCCGCTGAGGACTACTTCTTGCCCGGCTTCTTCTTACCGGCGATCGCGCGACGCGGGCCCTTGCGGGTACGAGCGTTCGTGCTGGTGCGCTGACCGTGGACAGGCAGGCCGCGACGGTGACGCAGACCCTGGTAGCAGCCGATCTCGACCTTGCGGCGGATGTCGGCCTGCACCTCGCGACGGAGGTCACCCTCGGTCTTGAAGTTGGCGTCCACGTACTCGCGGATCCTGACCAGCTCCTCCTCGGAGAGGTCACGAACGCGGGTGTTCGGGTTGACGCCGGTCTCGGCCAGCGTCTTCTGCGAGAGGGTCCGGCCGATGCCGAACACGTAGGTGAGGGCAACCTCCACGCGCTTTTCGCGCGGGATGTCAACACCGGAAACGCGTGCCATTCAATGGCTCCAGTTGTCGTTCGGAGGTCTTCCGCAGAACCAGGTCCCGCCCGCCGTCCTCTTCGCGTGTGCACGTCGAAGATTCGGTACGAACCGGGTCCCCGGCCTCCGACCGGGGGTGTCAGGCCTGATGAGACTCAGCCCTGGGCTCTGCGTATGAACATGTACTACTTGCGTCGCGCGAAGTATCTGCGGATGCAGAAGGTGCGGTCGTGCGTCAGCCCTGGCGCTGCTTGTGGCGCGGGTTTTCGCAGATGACCATGACCCGGCCGTGACGGCGGATCACCCTGCACTTGTCGCAGATCTTCTTGACGCTCGGCTTGACCTTCATTGGTGAGGTTCTCCGGGTCAGTGCCACCACCCCGCGGAAGCGGGGCACAGGCAAGATCTACTTGTACCGGTAGACGATCCGGCCACGCGTCAGGTCGTACGGAGACAGCTCCACCACGACCCTGTCGTCAGGGAGGATGCGGATGTAGTGCATACGCATCTTGCCGCTGATGTGTGCCAGAACCTGGTGGCCGTTCTGGAGCTCAACCTTGAACATTGCGTTCGGAAGAGACTCGACGACAGTGCCCTCGATCTCGATGGCACCTTGCTTCTTGGCCACGCTTCGCCCTTCGAATCGACTACCTTGATCGACTCTGTACGAGCGCATGCAGGCATGCGGGTGCACGAGAGCCGACGAGTCAGTCTACGTCAGCGCACCCGGAAAGACGAATCGAGGAAGAATGCCCTGCTTCGAAGATCATTAAGCCAACGGGTCCGGCGCGGCGACAATCCCGTGCTCGCCCAGCTTCGCTTTCCCACCGTCCGGAGCCGTCAGCACAAGCGGCCCCTCCTCCGTCAGCGCGACGGAATGCTCCCAGTGCGAGGACCACGTGCCGTCGGTCGTGATGACCGTCCAGTCGTCCTCAAGCACCTCGGTCCTGGGCGTGCCCAGGGACACCATCGGCTCGATGGCCAGACAGAACCCGGGGACCAGCTTCGGCCCCTTCCCCCGCCGCTTCTCGACATAGTTCAGCAGGTGCGGGTCCATGTGCATCTCGGTGCCGATGCCGTGGCCGCCGTAGTCCTCGACGATGCCGTAGCGGCCGCCGCCGACCTTGGGCTGGCGGCGGATGTACGTCTCGATGGCGCGGGAGACGTCGACGAGCCGGTTGCCCAGCTTCATCGCGGCGATGCCCGCCCACATCGACTCCTCGGTCACCCGGGAGAGCTCGATGAGCTCCGGAGCGTGACCGGTGCCCACGAACGCGGTGTACGCCGCGTCGCCGTGCCAGCCGTCGACGATCGCGCCGGCGTCGATGGAGATGATGTCGCCGTCCTTCAGGACGGTCTTGTCGTCAGGGATGCCGTGGACGACGACCTCGTTGGCCGAGGTGCAGATGGTGGCAGGGAACCCGCCGTACCCGAGGAAGTTCGACTTGGCCCCGTGCTCGGCGAGCACCTTGCGCGCGACCTCGTCCAGATCCTTGGTCGTGGCACCGGGCACGGCCGCCTCGCGGGTGGCCGCGTGAATCGCGGCGACGACCAGGCCCGCCTCACGCATCTTGGCGATCTGCTCGGGGGTCTTGATCTGCACCATGGCGACTGCGGCCTTCCTTGACCGGAGAGAACGGACTACGACAACGATACGGGTGACACCACACACCCCGCGGACCGAGGCACCCAGGCCGAGACCCAGGAAGACCTGCCGCCCGGAGCTGGAATGATGCGGCCGGCAGCCGCCCACCGGCGGAAGGGGACGTGCCGGAACGTCCGCCCGCAGCGGCTGGCGCGTCAACACCGCCACCCTCCAGAGCAACCCATTCCGCGCCAGACCGAGGACGGATGCTCCGGCACGGCCCCGACCCACCCACCCGGCACAACGCGCCGCCATGACCCACCCAGGGCGAATCAGCCACCCCACACCTCGGCCGCGGCACCCTCCCAGGGTGCCGCGGCCGAAGCAACGTTCGTCTACTGCTTAACGCGCCCGCGCGAGACTAGGCATCCTCGCGAGCCAACGCCCCCATCGCACGCCCCGTGACGTCCTCCACCTTGCCGAGCGCGGAGATCGTCACGACCAGGCTCTGCGCCCGGTAGTAGTCGATGATCGGCTCGGTCTGGGTGTGGTAGACCTCGAGGCGCTTGCGCACGGTCTCCTCGGAGTCGTCGTCCCGCTGGTACAGCTCGCCGCCGCAGACGTCACAGACGCCGTCCTGCTTCGCCGGCTTGTACGTGACGTGGAAAACGTGCGCCGAGTCGTTCCGGCAGATGCGGCGGCCGGCGATCCGCTTGACCACTTCGTCCTCGGGGACCTCGAGGTCCAGCACGGCGTCGAGCTTCATGCCCTCGTTCTTCAGCATCTCGTCGAGCGCCTCGGCCTGCGAGACGTTACGAGGGAAGCCGTCGAGCAGGAAGCCGTTCTCCGCGTCCGGCTGCTCCATGCGGTCCTTGGCCATCGCGATGGTGACCTCGTCCGGTACCAGCTCGCCCTTGTCCATGTAGGACTTCGCCAGTTTGCCGAGTTCCGTCTGCCGGCTGATGTTGGCGCGGAACAGGTCGCCCGTGGAGATGTGCGGGATCGACAGGTTCTGGGCGAGGAACGCGGCCTGCGTTCCCTTGCCGGCACCGGGCGGCCCGACGAGGACGATTCGCATCAGCGGAGGAACCCTTCGTAATTGCGCTGCTGGAGCTGGCTCTCAATCTGCTTCACCGTCTCCAGACCGACACCCACGATGATCAGGATGCTGGTGCCACCGAACGGGAAGTTCTGGTTTGCCCCGAAACCAACCAACGCCATCGTCGGCACGAGAGCGATCAGACCCAGATACAGCGAACCCGGCCAGGTGATCCGGTTGAGTACGTATCCCAGGTACTCAGCGGTCGGCCGGCCAGCCCGGATGCCCGGGATGAAGCCACCATACTTCTTCATGTTGTCGGCAACTTCTTCGGGGTTGAAGGAGATGGCCACATAGAAGAAGGCGAAGAAAACGATCAGCAAGAAGTAGACGCTGATGTAGATCGGGTGGTCACCCTTGGTCAGGTTTGTCTCGATCCAGGTCTTCCAGCTGGACGTTCCGCTGGAGAACTGAGCGATCAGAGCCGGGATGTAGAGCAGCGACGAGGCAAAGATCACAGGGATGATGCCCGCCTGGTTGACCTTCAGCGGAATGTACGTCGACGTGCCGCCGTAGGACCGGCGGCCGATCATGCGCTTCGCGTACTGGACCGGAATACGGCGCTGAGCCTGCTCGACGAAGACCACCAGGCCGACCATGACGAGGCCCACCGCGATGACGGTGCCGAACTCGATCCAGCCGTCGGCCAGCGTGCCCGAGGTCTTGATGGCCCACAGGGCGGACGGGAAGGTCGCGGCGATCGAGATGAACATCAGGATCGACATGCCGTTGCCGATGCCGCGGTCGGTGATGAGCTCACCGAGCCACATGACGACGGCCGTACCGGCGGTCATGGTGATGACCATCGTGATGGTGACGAAGATCGACTGGTCGGGCACGATCTCGGTGGCCACCTGGCAGCCGCTGAAGAGCGCGCCGCTGCGAGCGGTCGCGACCAGGCCGGTGCCCTGGAGGATGGCCAGCGCCACCGTCAGGTAACGGGTGTACTGCGTGATCTTCGCGGTGCCGGCCGAGCCCTCCTTCTTGAGGGCTTCCAGGCGCGGGATCACCACGGTCAGCAGCTGGAGGATGATGCTCGCCGTGATGTACGGCATGATGCCCAGCGCGAAGATCGTGATCTGCAACAGCGCGCCACCACTGAACATGTTGACCAGACCGAACAGACCTTGGTTGCCCTTGGCCACGTCGATACAGGTCTGCACGTTCTGGTAGTCGACACCCGGGATCGGGATGTGGGTACCCACCCGATAGACCACGATGATGCCGAGCGTGAAGAGCAGCTTCTTGCGCAGGTCGGGCGTCTTGAACGCCCGGGCGAACGCGGTGAGCACGGTGCCTCCTGCGACCCCCGCGCTACTGCGTCAGAGGTGACGGTCTTGAGGTTCGACGGATATCTGACAGCTAACCAACAGTCAAAGGCCGTCCGGAGTTCCCTTGAGACGCACCGGACGAAATTCGGCAGCGCAGGCCACCTTACCGGCGACACTGCCCCCCTTGGAACGACCAACCGGGGATGCCCCTTTTGTGGGGCATCCCCGGTTGGGATCGCTCAAGTCATCGAGACGCCTGGAGAATTCAGACGAGCTCGGTGACGGTACCGCCTGCGGCGGTGATCTTCTCCTTGGCGGAGCCGGAGACGGCGTCAACCGTCACCTGCAGCGCCACGGTGATCTCGCCCTGGCCGAGGACCTTGACGAGGCTGTTCTTGCGAACCGCACCGTTGGCGACGAGCCCCTCGACGGTGACCTCGCCACCCTCCGGGTACAGCGACGCCAGCTTGTCGAGGTTCACGACCTGGTACTCGGTCTTGAACGGGTTCCGGAAGCCCTTGAGCTTCGGAAGACGCATGTGGAGGGGCATCTGGCCACCCTCGAAGCGCTCCGGAACCTGGTAACGGGCCTTCGTGCCCTTGGTACCACGGCCTGCCGTCTTACCCTTCGACGCCTCACCACGACCCACACGGGTCTTGGCGGTCTTGGCGCCCGGGGCGGGACGGAGGTTGTGGATCTTGAGCGGGTTGTTCTCCGCCATGATCAGTCGACCTCCTCAACCGTCACGAGGTGGCGGACGGTGTGAACCATTCCGCGGAACTCGGGGCGGTCCTCCTTGACGACCTGCGTGTTGATGCCCTTGAGACCAAGGGAGCGCAGGGTGTCACGGTGGTTCTGCTTGCTGCCGATGTACGACTTCGTCTGCGTGACCTTGAGGCGAGCCATTACGCACCCGCTCCCGCACGTGCACGAAGCAGAGCCGCGGGGGCGACGTCCTCGAGGGGCAGACCACGGCGAGCCGCGATCTCCTCGGGACGCTGCAGGCCCTTGAGGGCCGCCACGGTCGCGTGCACGATGTTGATCGCGTTGGACGAGCCGAGCGACTTCGACAGGATGTCGTGAACGCCGGCGCACTCCAGGACAGCACGCACCGGGCCACCGGCGATAACGCCGGTACCGGGGGAAGCAGGCTTGAGCAGGACGACGCCCGCGGCCTTCTCGCCCGTGATCGGGTGCGGGATGGTGCCCTGGATACGGGGGACCTTGAAGAAGTGCTTCTTGGCCTCTTCAACACCCTTGGCGATCGCGGCCGGCACCTCCTTGGCCTTGCCGTAACCGACACCGACGGTGCCATCGCCATCGCCCACTACGACGAGCGCAGTGAAGCTGAAGCGACGACCACCCTTCACAACCTTGGCAACGCGGTTGATCGCGACGACGCGCTCAACGTAGGCGGTCTTCTCGGCGGCAGCTGCGCCACCGTCGCGACCCTTCCGGTCCCGCCGCTCGCCGCCACCGGCACCGCTTCCGCGGCGCTGGGGTCCAGCCATTGGAATTACCTCTCTCTGTTTCCGCTAGCTACGGAACCAGGACTCAGAACTTGAGTCCGGCTTCGCGGGCGGCGTCCGCCAGAGCGGCAATGCGCCCGGCGTACTGGTTTCCACCACGGTCGAATACGACAGCCTCGACACCGGCGGCCTTGGCGCGCTCGGCGACCAGGGCGCCGACCGACTTGGCCTGCGCGGACTTGTCGCCCTCGGCACCGCGGACCGTGGTGTCCAGGGTCGACGCCGACGCCAGGGTGTGACCCTTAACGTCGTCGATGACCTGGGCCACGATGTGGCGGTTGGAGCGCGTCACGACCAGGCGCGGACGCTCAGCCGTACCCGAGATGTGCTTACGGATCCGGATGTGACGACGCTTGATGGCAGCACGCTTGTAAGCGTCGCCCTTAGCAATCTTGACACCGTATGCCATGGCTTACTTACCCGCCTTTCCGACCTTGCGGCGGATTACTTCGCCTTCGTACTTGACACCCTTGGCCTTGTACGGGTCGGGCTTCCGCAGCTTGCGGATGTTGGCCGCAACCTCTCCGACCTTCTGCTTGTCGATGCCCTCGACCGCGAAGTGCGTCGGGTTCTCGACCTTGAACGAGATGCCCTCGGGCGCCTCGACCGTGATCGAGTGGCTGTAGCCGAGCGAGAACTCCAGGTTGGAGCCCTTCGCCAGGACGCGGTAACCGACACCGCTGATTTCGAGCTTCTTCACGTAACCCTGGGTCACGCCGGTGATCATGTTCGCCACCAGCGTGCGGGACAGGCCGTGCAGGGCCTTGTTCTGACGCTCGTCGTTCGGGCGGGTGACATTGAGAATGCCGTCCTCACCCTTGGCGACATCGATAGGCGCCGCGACGGTGTGGGAGAGAGAGCCCTTGGGGCCCTTCACCTGGACCGTACGGCCGTCGATGGTGACGTCCACGCCGGCGGGAACCGTGATGGGGAGCTTGCCAATACGCGACATAGCTGTTTCCTCCGTTCCCTTCCGCTACCAGACGTAGGCGAGGACTTCTCCGCCTACGCCCTTCTTGCCGGCCTGCTGTCCGGTGAGGAGACCGTGCGACGTGGAGATGATCGCCACGCCGAGGCCACCGAGCACCTTGGGCAGGGAGGTGGACTTCGCGTACACACGCAGACCCGGCTTCGAGATCCGCTTGATGCCCGCGATGGAGCGCTCACGGTTCGGGCCGAACTTCAGCTCGAGGACGAGCTTCTTGCCGACCTCGGCGTCCTCGACCTTCCAGCCGGTGATGAAGCCCTCCTGCTGGAGGATCTCCGCGATGTGAGACTTGATCTTGCTGTGCGGCATCGCGACATCGTCGTGGTACGCCGAGTTCGCGTTACGCAGACGAGTAAGCATGTCTGCGATGGGATCAGTCATGGTCATGAATTGGCCTTCGGCCTCTCTCGCCGGGGTTTCCAGTGCGCCATCCCTCTCCCCACTCAGTGGCGGGACGGGTGCGGTGCGGGGACCTACGGCGTAGTAAGTCGTACGGGCGGCAGGCGCCCAACCCTCCTAGCCTAAGCCATGGAGAGCAGGGCACCTTACCGGCCCATTGCTTACCGAGAGCCTCTGGGAATCCCTAACGTCCTACGGACGGAAGGGAGTTACCAGGAGCTCTTGGTCACGCCCGGCAGCTCGCCACGGTGAGCCATCTCACGAAGGCACACGCGGCAGAGGCCGAACTTGCGGTACACGGAGTGCGGACGGCCGCAGCGCTGGCAGCGGGTGTACGCACGCACACCGAACTTGGGCTTACGAGCAGCCTTGGCAATCAGAGCCTTCTTCGCCATCTCGGTTACGCCTCCTTGAAGGGGAAGCCGAGGTGACGGAGAAGGGCGCGGCCCTCAGCGTCGTTGGTCGCCGTGGTGACCACGGTGATGTCCATACCCCGGACGCGGTCGATCTTGTCCTGGTCGATCTCGTGGAACATGACCTGCTCCGTGAGACCGAAGGTGTAGTTGCCACGGCCGTCGAACTGCTTGGGGGACAGACCACGGAAGTCGCGGATGCGCGGAAGCGCGAGCGACAGGGTGCGGTCCAGGAACTCCCACATGCGGTCGCCACGGAGCGTGACGTGGGCACCGATCGGCTGACCCTCGCGCAGCTTGAACTGCGCGATGGACTTGCGGGCCTTGGTGACGGCCGGCTTCTGACCGGTGATCGTGGTCAGGTCACGGACGGCACCGTCCATGAGCTTGGAGTCACGGGCGGCGTCGCCGACACCCATGTTGACCACGATCTTGACGAGGCCGGGAACCTGCATGACGTTCTCGTACGAGAACTCTTCAAGCAGCTTGCCCGCGATCTCCTCGCGGTACTTCGTCTTGAGACGCGGAGTCGTGGTGGTAGCCATCAGATGTCCTCACCCGTCCGCTTGGCAACGCGGATCTTGTTGCCCTCGTCGTCGAAGCGGTAACCGACACGCGTGACGACCTTGTTGCCGTCCTTCTCAACGACCAGCTGGACGTTGGAGACGTGGACGGGCGCCTCGGTCGTGACGATGCCGCCGGCCTGCGAACCCTTTGCGGTCGGGCCGGCCTTGGTGTGCTTCTTGACCCGGTTGACACCCTCGACCAGGACGCGGTCCTCGCGGGGGTAGGCCGCAATGACCTTGCCCTGCTTGCCCTTGTCCTTGCCGGTGATGACCTGAACCGTGTCACCCTTCTTGATCTTCATGCTTACAGCACCTCCGGCGCGAGCGAGATGATCTTCATGAACTTCTTCTCGCGCAGCTCCCGGCCCACCGGGCCGAAGATACGGGTGCCACGAGGGTCGCCGTCGTTCTTGAGAATGACAGCGGCGTTCTCGTCGAAGCGGATGTACGAGCCGTCGGGACGGCGGCGCTCCTTGACGGTGCGAACGATGACCGCCTTGATGACGTCACCCTTCTTCACGTTGCCACCGGGGATCGCGTCCTTGACGGTGGCGACGATCACGTCACCGATGCCCGCGTAGCGGCGACCGGAGCCACCGAGCACACGGATGCAAAGGATTTCCTTCGCACCAGTGTTGTCGGCGACACGCAGTCGCGACTCCTGCTGGATCACGTCTATCTCCTGATTGTCTGCCGGTTCCCGGGGCGGGGTCGGCCTTTACGGCGAACCCCGCCCCGAGCCTGGCGGAACCAACCTGAGGGAACCCTCAGGTACTTACTTGGCCTTCTCGAGGATCTCGACGATGCGCCAGCGCTTCGTCGAGGACAGCGGCCGGGTCTCCATCAGGAGGACGCGGTCGCCGACGCCGGCGGCGTTCTGCTCGTCGTGGGCCTTGAGCTTGCTGGTACGGCGGATGACCTTGCCGTACAGCGCGTGCTTGACGCGGTCCTCGACAGCGACGACGACGGTCTTGTCCATCTTGTCGCTGACGACGAGACCCTCACGGGTCTTGCGGAAGCTACGAGCCTCAGCGGTCTCGGTCACGTTGTTCTCACTCATCAGGCGCTCTCCACCGTCTCGATGCCCAGCTCGCGCTCACGCATCAGGGTGTAGATCCGCGCGATGTCCTTGCGGACGGCTTTCAGCCGACCGTGGTTCTCGAGCTGACCGGTCGCCGCCTGGAAGCGGAGGTTGAACAGCTCTTCCTTGGCTTCGCGAAGCTTCGCAAGAAGCTCCTCGTCACCCAGTTCGCGCAGCTCGGACGCCTTGGTACCGGCCGACATCACGCTTCACCTGCCTCGCGCTTGACGATCCGGCACTTCATCGGCAGCTTGTGGGCTGCGCGAGTGAGGGCCTCACGGGCGATCTTCTCGTTGGGGTAGGACAGTTCGAACATGACCCGGCCCGGGTGCACGTTCGCGACCCACCACTCGGGCGAACCCTTACCGGAACCCATGCGGGTCTCGGCAGGCTTCTTCGTCAGCGGGCGGTCCGGGTAGATGTTGATCCAGACCTTGCCGCCACGCTTGATGTGGCGGGTCATCGCGATACGAGCCGCCTCGATCTGGCGGTTGGTCACGTAAGCCGGCGTGAGGGCCTGAATGCCGTACTCGCCGAACGAGACCTGCGTACCGCCCTTGGCCTGACCACGGCGCTTCGGGTGGTGCTGCTTGCGGTGCTTGACCCTACGGGGGATCAGCATTTCGGTCAGGCCTCCGTTCCGGTGCTCTCAGCCGGAGCGGCAGCGGCGGCGGGAGCCTCGGCCTTGGGGGCCTCGGCAGCCGGCGCGGACTGCTGCTGCGGCTTGCGGCCGCGGCCGCCACGCTCGCCACCACGGCCACCACCACGGGCCGGACGGTCGCTGCCGCCACCGGCACCACCGCGAGCCGGGCGGTTACCCGCACGGGCAGCGGCGTTCTCGGCGCGGACCTCGGCGATGTTCTTGACGTCGCCCTTGTAGATCCAGACCTTCACACCGATACGGCCGAAGGTCGTCTTGGCCTCGAAGAAGCCGTAGTCGACGTTCGCACGGAGCGTGTGCAGGGGCACACGGCCCTCGCGGTAGAACTCCGAGCGGGACATCTCGGCGCCGCCGAGACGGCCACCACACTGGATCTTGATGCCCTTGGCGCCGGCTTTCATCGCCGACTGCATGCTCTTACGCATGGCACGGCGGAAGGAGACGCGGGAGGACAGCTGCTCGGCAACGGCCTGAGCAACCAGCTGAGCGTCCGTCTCGGGGTTCTTGACCTCGAGGATGTTCAGCTGGACCTGCTTGCCCGTGAGCTTCTCGAGGTCGCCGCGGATGCGGTCGGCCTCGGCGCCACGGCGGCCGATGACGATGCCGGGACGCGCGGTGTGGATGTCCACACGCACACGGTCACGGGTGCGCTCGATCTCAACCTTCGAGATGCCGGCGCGCTCCATGCCGGACGTCATCATCCGACGGATGGCGACGTCTTCCTTGACGTAGTCCTTGTACAGCTTGTCGGCGTACCAACGGGACTTGAAGTCCGTGGTGATGCCGAGCCGGAACCCATGCGGGTTAACCTTCTGGCCCATTACCGGGTTCCTTCCTTGCTGCTGACGACCACGGTGATGTGGCTGGTCCGCTTGCGGATCCGGTAGGCACGGCCCTGGGCGCGCGGACGGAACCGCTTCAGGGTCGGACCCTCGTCGACGTACGCCTCAGAGATGACGAGGCTGCCGGCGTCGGTGTGGTCGTAGTTGTGCGCGGCGTTGGCGATGGCGCTGTCAAGCACCTTGCCAACCGGCACGCTCGCGGCCTGCGGGGCGAAACGCAGGACCGCCTGAGCCTCCGTGGCATCCATGCCACGGATAAGGTCCACCACTCGGCGGGCCTTCATGGGCGTAACGCGGATGTACCGCGCCTGGGCCCTGGCTTCCATGGTTGTCCTTCCAGTGTCTGTCATGGTCGATTCCACCCCGCGTTAGCGGCGCTTCGACTTCCGGTCGTCCTTGACGTGACCCCGGAAGGTGCGCGTCGGCGAGAACTCGCCGAGCTTGTGGCCGACCATCGACTCGGTGACGAACACCGGAATGTGGGTCTTGCCGTTGTGCACCGCGATGGTGTGCCCCAGCATGGCCGGGATGATCATCGAGCGACGGGACCAGGTCTTGATGACGTTCTTGGTGCCGGCTTCGTTCTGTACGTCCACCTTCTTGATGAGGTGGCCGTCGACGAAGGGCCCCTTCTTGAGACTGCGCGGCATCTAAACCCGCTCCTAGCGCTTCTTGTTCGACTTGCGGCGGCGGACGATGTACTTGCTCGAAGCCTTCTTCGGCGAGCGAGTACGACCCTCCTTCTGACCCCACGGCGAGACCGGGTGGCGACCACCGGAGGTCTTGCCCTCACCACCACCGTGCGGGTGGTCGACCGGGTTCATCGCAACACCGCGGACGGACGGGCGAACGCCCAGCCAGCGCTTACGACCGGCCTTGCCCCAGTTGATGTTGCTCTGCTCGGCGTTGCCGACCTCGCCGACCGTGGCGCGGCAGCGCTGGTCGACCAGGCGGATCTCACCGGAAGGCATGCGGAGGTGGGCCATGGTGCCCTCCTTCGCGAGCAGCTGCACCGAGGCACCGGCGGAGCGGGCGAACTTGGCGCCGCCACCCGGACGGAGCTCGATCGCGTGGATCGTGGTACCGACCGGGATGTTGCGGAGCGCCAGGTTGTTGCCCGGCTTGATGTCGGCCCCAGGACCGTTCTCGACGCGGTCGCCCTGCGACAGGTTGCGGGGGGCGAGGATGTAACGCTTCTCGCCGTCCGCGTAGTGAAGCAGCGCGATGCGCGCGGTGCGGTTGGGGTCGTACTCGATGTGCGCGACCTTCGCCGGCACGCCGTCCTTGTCATGGCGACGGAAGTCGATGACGCGGTAGGCGCGCTTGTGTCCGCCACCCTGGTGGCGAACGGTCACACGACCGGAATTGTTACGGCCGCCCTTGCTGTGCAGGGGGCGAACCAGCGACTTCTCCGGCGTGGACCGCGTGACCTCGACGAAGTCGGCGACGCTGGAGCCACGGCGGCCCGGCGTAGTCGGCTTGTACTTGCGGATTCCCATTTCTCAGTCCTCGTCCGATATTCGGACCAGGGCGCTCCGTTAGGAGGCCTGGCCGAAGATGTCGATACGGTCGCCCTCAGCGAGGGTCACGATCGCGCGCTTGGTGTCAGCACGCTTACCGAAACCGCTCTTGGTGCGCTTGCGCTTACCCTGACGGTTGATCGTGTTGACGCCGGTGACCTTGACCGAGAAGACCGCCTGGACGGCCTGCTTGATCTGGGTCTTGTTGGCGCCCGGCGCGACGACGAAGGTGTACTTGCCCTCGTCGAGCAGCGCGTAGCTCTTCTCGGAGACGACCGGCTTGAGAAGGACGTCACGGTGGTCCGTGAAGCTCTTGCTCAGCGGCGTCTCGACGGTGTTCTTGCCCTCGGTCTCGTGACGCTTCGCCTTGGCGATGCGCGCGACCTTCTTGGCCTTGGCGGCCTTGGAGGCAATGCTCGGGTGACGCGTAGCCATCAGGCTTCGCTCCCTTCGGTGTCAGCGGCCTGGGGGCCAGACACGAAGGACTCGAAAGCGGCCTGGGTGAAGACCACGTCGTCCGAGACGAGAACGTCGTACGTGTTCAGCTGGCCCGGCTCCAGGATGTGGACCTGGGGCAGGTTGCGCGCGGAAAGCAGCGCGGCCTCGTTGGAGCGCTCGATGACCAGGAGCACGTTCTTGCGCTCCGAGATCTTGCCGAGGAAGCTCTTGGCGGCCTTGGTGGAGATGGTCTCGCCCTCGATCACGTCGGTGATGACGTGGATGCGAGCGTTGCGGGCCCGGTCGGTGAGGGCGTGGCGCAGGGCCGCGGCCTTCATCTTCTTCGGGGTCCGCTGCGAGTAGTCACGCGGCGTGGGGCCGTGGACGACGCCACCGCCGGCGAACTGCGGCGCACGGGTCGAACCCTGACGGGCGCGGCCGGTGCCCTTCTGGCGGTAAGGCTTGCGGCCACCACCGCGGACCTCGCCACGACGCTTGACCTTGTGCGTGCCCTGACGGGCAGCGGCCAGCTGTGCGACGACGACCTGGTGAAGCAGCGGAATGCTGATCTTCTCTACATCGAAGATCTCGGCCGGGAGCTCAACAGTCCCGGCGGTGTCGCCGGAGGGCGACTGAATGTCAATGGTGGTCATGTTCCTCAGACCCCCTTCGCCGCGGTACGGACCAGGACGAGGCCGCCGTTCGGACCGGGGATGGCTCCCTTGATGAGGAGCAGTCCCTTCTCCGCGTCAACAGCGTGAACGGTCAGGTTCTGTGTGGTGACCCGCTCGTTGCCCATACGGCCCGCCATACGCATGCCCTTGAACACACGGCCGGGGGTGGCGCAGCCACCGATGGAACCGGGCGAGCGGTGCTTGCGCTGGACGCCGTGTCCGGCGCCGAGGCCACGGAAGTTGTGGCGCTTCATGACACCGGCGAAGCCCTTGCCCTTGCTCTTGCCGGTCACGTCCACCTTGACGCCGGCCTCGAAGGTCTCGGCGGTGATCTCCTGGCCGAGGGTGTACTCGCTGGCGTCAGCGGTACGGATCTCGACGAGGTGGCGGCGGGGGGTGACGTCGGCCTTGGCGAAGTGACCCTTGAGGGGCTTGTTCACCTTGCGAGGGTCGATCTCGCCGAAGGCGATCTGGACCGACTCGTAGCCGTCGGAGTCATTCGTACGGACCTGGGTCACGACGTTCGGGCCGGCCTTGACGACGGTGACCGGAACAACACGGTTGTTCTCGTCCCACACCTGCGTCATGCCGAGCTTCTCGCCCAGGATGCCCTTGATCTGCTTAGCCATTCTCAGATCACCGATCCCTAGAGCTTGATCTCGATGTCGACACCGGCCGGGAGGTCGAGTCGCATCAGGGAGTCAACGGTCTTGGGAGTCGGGTCGAGAATGTCGATCAGGCGCTTGTGCGTGCGCATCTCGAAGTGCTCGCGCGAGTCCTTGTACTTGTGCGGCGACTTGATGACGCAGTACACGTTCTTCTCAGTGGGCAGCGGCACCGGGCCCGCGACCGACGCACCAGTACGCGTCACCGTCTCGACGATCTTCTTCGCCGAGGAATCGATGACCTCGTGGTCGTAGGCCTTGAGCCGGATGCGGATCTTCTGTCCCGCCATGGCTACTCAGTAGTCCTTTGTCTAGTGAAACGCTCTGGAACCCGGGGGTTCGCGGTCCGTCCTCCGACCCACGCGGTCGGGTGTGTCGCGCTCCTGCCGCACAGATATCCGTTAAGGATTTCCCTACGAGGGACGCGGCCCGCCCGAAAGCAACCGCAGGACCGGGGGCTGGAACACCCACCGGGCGCCTGGCCTGCACCCCGCTGACACTTCCCGAAAGATTCCCGTACGTCCGCCCCAGCGCTGCCTTACGGCAGTTGGGGCGACGAGTACTGTGGGACTCGCTTCCGGTCCTCCCGACGGGAGACGCGCAGCATCGGCACTCGACCGAGCAACTCCGACAGTCTGCCATACGGGGCATGGGCCTGGCCAATCGAGCCGGAGACAATACCCCGAAGGTGACGCAGGTCAAACACAGGCTCGGTCGGCCGGGCCGCACTTCCGGATCAGGCCGTGTTTCCGGCGTTGCGCAGCCGCGCGAACGACGTGTCGAGCCCCTTCTTCAGCAGCCGCGCCACGGGGCGCTCCACGAAGCGGTGGACCAGGTAGCTGAGCACCAGGAAGCCGACGATCATGGATACGACCAGCAGCCGGGGGTCCATGGTGTCCCGCAGGCGGTTGATCAGCGCCGTACCGGCCGCGTAGTGCATCAGATAGAGCGGGTACGTCAGGGTACCGGCGGTGACGAGCCACTTCCAGCGGATCCGGTCGGTCATACCGAGCGCGATACCGACCATGACCAGCAGGAACACCGTGAAGATCAGCACGGCACCGCGCCAGGTGGAGACGTGCTCGACCGAGTCGATCCGGTGCCCGATCTCCAGCTGACCCATCAGCCACGACATGGCGAGGATGCCCCACAGCAGCAGGTCCTGGCCGAAGCGGTGCATGAGGTAGAGGGCGAGCCCCGCGATGAAGTACCAGGCGCCCTCGGGGTTGGCGATGAGCACCAGCAGGGGGAACTTGGACACCGGGGCTAGCATCGCCGCGGCACCCCATACACAGCAGAAGAGCACGACCCTGCGGTACGTCAGGCCTGCGGCGACGACGATCATGAAGAGCAGGTAGAAGCGGAGTTCCGCCCAGAGGGTCCAGTAGACGCCGTCGGCGTTGGCCACACCCGAACCGGACTGCAGCATCGTGAAGTTGAGCAGGATCTCCCGCGGCCGCAGCCGCTCCCACACCCCGGGTACGGCCACCAGGACGGCCGTGGTGAAGGCGATGGCGAACCAGTACGCCGGGTAGAGCCGGATCACCCGCGAGACGAAGAACTGCCGCGGGGTGCGCCCCCAGCACGACATGCAGATCACGAACCCGCTGATCACGAAGAAGATCTCGACGCCGATCCAGCCGTACGTGGCCACGCGGAACACGTTGGGCATGATGTCGGACACCGGACGGTCCCAGATGATGTTGCCCGGCTGGTTGCTCCGGTTCGTGCCGGCGAAGTGGTGCACGGCCACCATCAGCGCGGCGGCTATCCGGATGCCGTCGATGGCGTACAGCCGACTGCCCGCCCGCTGCGCGCGAGCGGTGGCGGGCTTCCCCTCCCGGACAGGCGCGGGCGGCTGCACCAGCCGCTCGGCCGCGGCGACACCGGTCCGCCAGTCCGACTCGGCGAGCGGGGGAAGCGGCTGTTTCAACCCACCCGCGCCCCGCACGGGTATCGCCGATTCGCCCGCCGCGCCGCGCATGAGCACCTACCCGCCATCACAAGGGACCCCGGAGCCGAACAGCCACCGGAACGGCTCAGGCTACGACCGTCACAACCACCCCACAGCGACCAGACAAGAACATTACTCACGCGCGAGACCCACAGTTGCCGAAACCGCCACCGAGACGCCGTACGGCGTTCCCCGACGCTTCACTTGACGAAGGCGGAAGCTTCAACTCCGGGAAGCGGGCGCCTACTCGGGCCGCAAGGTCCAGACGGATGAGTCCTGGGGCGGCAGCGGGCGGACCCGCAGTCGCGTGAAGTCGATGACCGCGTCCGCGTCTACGTCGCCCGTCGGAAGCCGATCCCTTTCGTCGGGGTGGTAATACACACCGTGGGCCCAGAATTCCGGGAACTCGTGACACATGAGGTCGGGGTAGGGCTCGATCTCCAGGCCCTGGTATCTCTCGTTGATCCTGGCCACCGCCTCGGCACGGGAGATCCCGAACCGCCCCACCATTTCGCTTGCCATCTCGCGAAAGTATTCGAGCATCCCTTCATCGAGGCGCATCAGGAACTCGGCGGTCCGAGCGGTGCCGTCCCGCTCGGGCGGCCAGTTCCAGTCCCCGAGCTCGCCCTGTGGGGACGTCCGGCCCATGGGAATCACCACTCCCAATACGGACGGCCGACGCGGATCCGGATCTGCCGGTCGCGGTCTACGTGCATTGCGACGACTCCCTCGACGACGTCCCCGACCTCGGGCAGCGGGACGGGCGGAGCGTCGGGGTCGTTGATCGTGCCGTCCGGGTTGTACGACAGGAGGTCGATGAAGCCGTAAGCCTCGGGAGCGTCCTCGAGCTCCAGGAAGACACCGAAGTCGAATCGGTCCTTCACCCTTCCCCGAGCGGTTGCCCCCACGGGGTACCTTCGCTTGGCCTCGTCCCAGGACTCTGCTGCCATCACACGCTCAGGAGCGGCATCGGCGCAGGGCCTTCCAGGCGTCACCGGCCGCGTACGCGGACTCCAGCCGCCAGGTCTCCAGCTTGTCCAGCACCTTTGACACGACCTTCCACCACTTGAGCCACAGCGGCAGTTGCCGGAACGGCACGTAGTCGAGGGTGTCGTCGATGGCGTTCTCGGCGATGCTCCTGCGGCCGGGGCCTTCTGCCCGCAGCGCGGCGTACAGCTCTGGTGTCAGCTCGCCGTTGAGTCGGGCCGCTGTGCCCGCCGCGGTGAACGCGAACCCCCGCTGATCGCGGTCCGACAACTGCATCGCCCTGACGATGCGGGGTGAGGCCTCGGCCAGAGAGCAGTTGAAGGCCAACCCGATCACCGCCGTCCCGAGATGCTCCTCGCCGCGCTCGAACGCCGCGTCCACCTCGGCAGGGTCGTCGATACCCAGCAGGCCCTCACCGCTTTCCCAAGCCCATTCGGACGCCATGACCGATCTCCCTCCCCTCACTCTGCTCAGTCCCAGGGCTCGCGCACCGGCTTGCGCTTCCACCACTCCCCGAGCTCGGCCTCGGGCTTCTCCTTGGTCGGACGTACCCAGGGGCGAAGGGTGAGTTCCGGGTCGGGGACACTCGCTGCGCGAAAGCGCGCGTCCAGCCGCTCCAGCAGCCGCCCCAGGGCACCTTCGCGCGCCTCGGTGGGCAGCACCTGCATCAAGTCGTCCAGGGTGTCCCGGGAGTCCAGGTCGTTGTCGTAGGCGCTGACGGGATAGAAGTCCTCGCTCGACCAGCCCGGCTCCATCCTGCCCACCACGCGCTCCCAGGACGCGAACCGGTCCGCCACCGAGTACACGGGAGCCGTTATCTTCTCCCGCAACTGCGGCGCGACCCGCGACCGCTCCAACTCCAGCCGCTCCGCGTCGAGGCGGGCGATCGCCGCAAGGACCGGCTCGGGCAACTCGGCCCACACAGCCCTGCTTTCCGGCGCCGCCCAGAACACGTCGTACGGTGCACGCCTACTGCCCCGCCGAGCCCTGCCGCGCTCCGCTTCGCCCACGAATCCATTCACTCCTTCAGCTGTTTCAGGAAGTACTCGTAGCCGTCATCGGGCTGCATGAAGGTGCCATTGTCCCCTTCGCGGATCAGCATCGTCCCGGTCGCGTCGTCCCACCAGGCGAAGCGGGCGTTGCCCGACGTGGTGCTGCGCATCCGGATTCCCTGCGTGTTCGTCATCAGGTCCTCCAGGTGCTCCGCGACGTCCAGGTCGTCGACGCCCGGGATCCCCCGGTTCTTGATGTCACCGTGGGCGGCGATCTTGTCGGCGAGCATCGGCAGGTTGCCCGCCTGGCTCGCGGCGTCCGGTTTCCCGATCTCGTAGAGACCGAGCGGGTCGGTATGAAGCAGGGGGTCGAGGACGTAGAGGAACGGGTTGGGGGAAGGACCCAGACCCAGCGGGTCGGGGGTGGCGTAGCGGGCCGTCTCCGGGTCGTAGTAGCGGTGGACGTTGTAGTGAAGACCCGTCTCCGCGTCGTGGTACTGCCCCGGGAAGCGCAGCGGTGTATGGGCACTGCTCCCGCTGTTCCAGGCGGTCACGCCCCACAGAGTGCTCCGCGCCTGCCAGGCGATACGACCGTCCTCACCGACCAGTTCGGTGGGAGCGCCCGAGAGATCGGTGGCGATGGCGAAGAATCGCGCGTCGATCTCCTCGCGCGAGGCGGTGAGAAGCCGTTCGGTCTGGGCGATGGGCCGCAGCCCGTCGTGGTCCCAGGACAGGGCCACCGAGTGCGGGCGCGATGAGTCGGTGGTGAGCTGCTCGCAGAGGGTGCTGCCGTCCCAGGTGAAATCGGTCTGCTCCACCACGGTGGAGCCGTCCGCGCCGATCCGTTGTTTGGCGATACGGCGCCCCATCGGGTCGTACCGGTACCGCCACAGTGTGCCGTCGGGAGTGCGGACGGAGACCAGCCGGTCCTCCGCGTCCCAGGTGTACGTCCAGATCTCGGGCTTGCGCGAGAGGCGGGTGCGGTGGCGGCGGACGACCCGCCCCTGGGCGTCGTAGGAGTAGCGGGTGTCACCGGCCCGGAACAGCCGCGCACCCTCGGTGTGGCGCCGGCCCGCAGCCGCTTGGCCGGGATGCCGGCCGGGCCAGGCGGCGGTCGTCTGGGCACCGTCCTCGTCGTAGGTGTAGGACTCCGTCCATCCCTCTGCCCGGACGGCCGTGGTGCGGCCGGCCGCGTCCAGGTCGAAGGTGCGGCTCTCACCGTTCGGGCCGTCGATCGCGACAAGGTGTCCGTCCACGCGGTAGCGGTAGGAACGGTCACGCACCGTGCGGCCCTCACCGGTGGTGACCGCCTGCGCGACGACTCTCCCGAGGCCGTCGTACGCACGCGTCAGCGACAGAGCATCGTCCACGTCGAGGGACAGCAGCCGCCCCGCCGCGTCATGGTCGAAGTCGAGGGTGCGGCCTGCTGTATGCAGCCGGGCGAGGTCACCACGACCGTCGTAGCCCCATGTACTCGTCGCACCGGCGGGAGTGGTGCGGCTCAGCGGTCGGCCTGCGGCATCGTGGGTGAAGCTGATGGTCCGGCCGTTGACCGTCTCCGAGACCAGGCGCCCTTGCGGATCCCGCCGCAGCGTCACGGTTGCGTCAGGGCCCCCGGCCGCGCAGAGCCGGTCGTTCAGGTCGTAGGTGTACGTGCTGACCGCGCCCTCGGCGTCCTTGCCGACCACGCGCCCGAACACGTCCCGTGTGATGCGAACCGTCTGCCCAAGGGCGTTGGCACGCAGGATGACCTGGCCATTGGCGTCATGGCCGTAGGTCTGTGTGCGGCCGTCGAAATCGGTCTCCGATACGAGCCGCCCCGCGTCGTCGTACCGATAGCTCCAGCGCTGTCCGTCCGGGCGGCTCACGCCGAGCAGCCGCAGCGAGGGGTCGTACTCGAAGTCGTGGCGGACTTCGTCGGGGCCGGTCCGCGCCGCGAGCAGGTTGAAATGGGTGTACTCGAACCGTGTCACGGCCCCCATGGCATCGGTGTGGCTGGTCCGGTTGCCCTCGGCGTCGTACGTCCACGCCTCCGCCTGCCCGTCCGCGCCGGTGCGCCGCAGCAGTTCGCCGTCCGCACCCCATTCCATACGGGTCGGGTTGCCCAGGGGATCGGTGACGCCCGCCACCCGGCCGAAGGCGTCGTGGGTGTAGCGCGTGACACCGCCCAGGGGGTCGGTGACCTGCTCGGCCAGACCGGCCGGGTCGCATCGCACGCGGGTGACGTGTCCCGTGGGATCCGTGACCGTGGAGAGGTGACCGGCGTCGTCGTAGGTGTACCGGGTCGTGGCGCCACCGGGCTTGACGATCGTGACGCAGTTGCCGCGGGCGTCGTACTCCCGGCGCTGGACGTGCCCGTCGGTGCCGGTGATGGCAACGGGGTTCCCCTGAGCGTCATACGCGAGACGGACCGTCGCGCCGTCCGGACGTATGACGTCCAGGAGACGGCCGAGAGCGTCGTAGGTCTTGCCCGTGGTGTGGCCGAGCTGGTCCGTCCAGGACGTCAGGTGGTGGTGCTCGTCCCAGGCGGTACGGGTTGTGCCGCCGAGCGGGTCGATCTCTGCGACGACCTGGCAGTTGTCGTTGACGACGAACCTGCTGACGGCGCCCTCGGCGGTGGTGAGGGTGGTGATCCTGGCACCGGGCCAGGCCGGGTCGGTGCCGTCGTAGTCCAGGGTGAGGCTGATGTGGCCGGCCTCGCCACCCTCCGCCACGCAGCGGTCCGCCGTGTCGTACGCGTAGGAGTAGCTGCGGCCGTTGCGGTCGGTCCAGGACGTGATGCGATAGCGCTCGTCGTAGGTGAACCCCATCGGATGGCCTGTGGCGTTGATGACCGTGGTGAGGCAGTCGTCCGAGTACTCGTACCGGCGCAGTTCGAGGTCGGATCCCTTCTCGCCCGCCCCGGCCAGGTGGAGGGCCGTGACACGGCCGTCGACAACAGTCAGCTTGAGGTGGTACCCGCCGGAATGCCGGATCGCGAGCGGGGTTCCGTCGGGGGCGTAGTCAAAGTCGATGGTGTCGCCGTTGCGGTCGGATATTCGCTCCAGCAGGGCGATGCCGTCGACGGTGGACCCGAAGCGGCGGGTGGCCCCGGTGAGGGAGTCTTCGACGCGGTAGCCGCCGTTGTCGAGGCGGATGAGACCGTGGCGGGGGCCGGCCTCCGGGAGCACCTGGTGCTGCGTACCGGTGGGGTGGGCGTAGGAGAGGAGCAGCCCGTCCTCGGTGACGAAGACGATGCCGTCCTCGTCGATTTCGAGGCGCTGGTCGATGGTGGAGGCCCAGGTGGGGCCGAACCACCAGCCGGTGCGGTAGGTCGAGGCTGCCCGGCGGGTGAAGGCCAGCGGCAGGCTTGCGGCCAGCGTGACGTCGGTCTCCGGCAGGAACATCGCCCCGGTGGCCATGTCGATCGGGTCACTGCCCTTGGAGCGCACCACGTTCTTGGCCCGGTTGTAGGCGCCCTTCGCACCGTCCGCAATCGCACCGCGGGCCGATTTACCGAGACCGCGCGCGGCGAGGCCCATGCCTTTCAGGCCGCCCCTGAGTCCCTTCATCGCGGCCATGCCGCCTTTGAGTCCCTTGGCGAGTCCGCCGAGGGTGGTCAGGCCCTTCATGCCAGGTATGCAGTCCAGCGCCGCGAACGCCACGTCCCAGAGGGAGGCCTGGCCCTTCGCGTATTTGTTGAGGGTGTCCGCGAGGACGACGAGGGCGGCGATCAGGACGATCGCACCGAGAATCGGGCCACCGATGATCAGCGCGATGATGCCGACCACGGCGACGACGACCTTGCAAACCGTGACAATGGTGTCCCAGTTGTCGGAGAACCAGTCCCCGACCTCCTCCCACCACTTCCGGTTCCGGATCCCCGCATCCGAAGCCTCGTCGATCTTGTCCTTGGCCTCCTTCGCCGCGTCCTCCCGCATCTTCCGGGCATCCGCCGCCATCTTCTTCGCCGCATCCAGGGCATCCTGCGCGGACGACACGTCCGACTGGGCGGACGTCTGGGCGGACTTGGCGTGCTGCGCATCCCGGGTAGCTGCCCGGACCTTCGCCTCGTCCGGCTTCTCGGTGCTCTTGCTGCCGGTCGGATCGTCCTTGTACTTGTCCGCCTCCTTGCCGGCCCTCGTCACCCACGAATCAGCCGAGGACAGACGCGACTTGGCGGAGGACAGGTCGCTCTGGGCGGCACGGCCGTTGGCCAGCGCCCGGTCGGCCAGAGCCTGCGCCCGCTCCAGCTTCGGCCAGTACGCCGCCAGCGCACCCCCCGCCATGTCGTACGACGTCCGCAGCTTCTTCAGCTGCTTCGGCACACCCGAGAACTGATCCTGGAACGCCTTGGCGGACTTCCCCGCCCACTGCAGGACCGCTTCCTCGTCCGCCATCCCCTTGATCAGACGCAGCGCATCCCCGACATCATCAGCGAAATCCTGCAAGTTCTTGGCAAGCGACCGCACCCGGTCCGGATCACCCGGCGTCGGATCCTTGTCCAGATCCAGGACATGCCAGTCACTCGGCCGATTCCCCGCCACGCCGCAACCCCCGTCACGCCTGTCTCATCAACTGTCGTACGCATCAGCGAATTTACAGGAGAGGGCGCAGGCGGCCACGTCAACTCGGAGAGGCGTACGCCACGAAGCCCGCCCTCGATGGCGGGCCCGGGCGCGGAGTTGAACGTCGCTACCACCGAAGCGCGGACCGTCCCGCCCCGGTGGACGACGCGGCGGCGGCGCGCGGCATCAAAGGCTTTAAATCCCGAGGCAATTACCCCACCCAACCCCTCCAGCCTCCCCGCCGTCGGCCATCACTCGCAAGAGTGACGATCAGCAACTCAGCTGGATTTCCGGCCCGTTGGCGGGCATATGCTGCCCGCGACGAACAACCGCCGAGTGACCAACACCCGCGGAAATACGACGGCCCCCGGCCGGGACTGGCATCCCGATCGAGGGCCTGACCAACAAGGAAGCAAGACCTTCCCGATGGATAAGCAGAACCCTAGCGCGCCCCCGTGCGCCCAGCCCCTGATTCGGCGGGGCATCACCCACGACAACATCCGCCTCACCACCCGCTACACGGTGGTCGGCAACCATCTCGTACAGCACCGCGAGCTGTCCCTCACCGCGATCGGCCTGGCCGCCCACATCCAGTCGCTGCCCGCCGGTACCCGCGTCGACATCAAGACGCTCGCCGCCCGTTTCCCCGAGGGAGAGACAAGGATCGCGGCGGCCCTGCGGGAGCTGGAGGCGCACGGCTATCTGACCCGCACGCGGGAACGCCTCCCGAGCGGCCGGGTCGTCACGCACACGGTGTCGTACAACCAGCCGCGAGGGCTCGACGTCACCCCGAAACCCAGGCCCGCTCCTCACCGGAAGCCCGCCTCCACCCCCGTACGCCCTCTGCCGAAGCCCTCGAAGGCAGCACCCGTGCCAAGGCCTCCGCTCCCCGAGCCGGGCAAGCTCAGCCGCGGCCACGATCACCCCACAGCCGGCCACCACACGGCTGTCGCACTCCTCGCGGGGCTGCACCGCGATGATCCCCGTCTCCTCCTACCCGAACGGGACGTACACCGCCTCGCCCCGGCCGTAACCACCTGGCTGGAACGCGGCGCCGCCCCCGAAGCCGTACGCCGCACCCTCACGGCAAGCCTCCCCCGCGAGCCCCTGCACCACCCGGCGGCCCTCCTCTCCCACCGCCTCACAGAACTCCTCCCACCCCACCTGCCCACAGCCCCACTGATCGCCCGCCCGTCCCCGCTCCAGAACTGCGACGGCTGCGACCGCGCCTTCCGGGCCCCCGAACCCGGCCGCTGCCGCGGCTGCCGTACCGACTTGGAGGCCGCCTAGCATCCTGTGACGATCCTTAAGGAAGGGATCGTCCACGACATGGTGTCGCCCGTGAAGCAGCACGAGCTCACTGTTCTGCACCTCCGCCTGGACCACTCCCACGCGACACCCGGCCCCCGCCGATCGATGGTGGACCCATGGCAGAAGACACCACCACCCTGACCGGCCAGGCCCCTCCCCCCGTACGGGACTGGCCGCCCCGCGAGCTGCACGCGACCGACTTCGACCCCGTGCTCGCGGAGCTGATGCGCGAGGGGCCGATGACCCGGATCCGCCTCCCCCACGGGGAGGGCTGGGCGTGGCTCGCCACCCGCCACGACGACGTCAAGATGATCACGAACGACCCGCGGTTCAGCCGTGCCGAGGTCGTCGACCGCCAAGTCACCCGTATCGCACCGCACTTCAAGCCGAAGCCGGGGTCGCTGGCGTTCGCCGACCAGCCCGACCACAACCGGCTGCGCAAGGCGGTGGCAGCCGCGTACACCGTGGGAGCCGTGAAGCGGCTGCGGCCGCGCGCGCAGGAGACGCTCGACGCACTCGTCGACGGCGTGCTCCACGACGGTCCCCCCTCCGACCTCATCGAGCGGGTCCTCGAACCGTTCCCCATCTCCGTCGTCTGCGAGGTCATGGGTGTACCCGAGGCCGACCGGGAGCAGATCCACGCCTGGACCCGGCAGATCATCTCCACCGCGGGCGGCGCCGAGGCCGCCGAGCGCGCGAAGGACGGCATGTACGGGTACATCGCGCAGGCCATCCGCGACCGGAGCCGGAGCGACAGCGAGGACGTGCTCTCCCTGCTCGGCGCCGCCGTCGGACGCGGTGACATCAGCGAGGCGGAGGCCATCGGCATCGCCGGCCCCCTCCAGATCGGCGGAGAGGCCGTCACCCACAACTGCGGCCAGATGCTCTACCTCGTCCTGACCGACCCCGAGCTGCTCGACCGCCTGCGCTGCCAGCCCGAGTCGCGCCCCGCCGCCATCGACGAACTCCTGCGCTTCATCCCGCACCGCACCTCGGTCGGCCTGGCCAGGATCGCCCTGGAGGACATCGACATCCAGGGCGTGCGGATCAGCGCGGGCGACCCCGTCTACGTCTCCTACCTCGCCGCCAACCGCGACCCGGACGTCTTCCCCGACCCCGACCGCATCGACATCGACCGGGACACCAGCGCGCATCTCGCCTTCGGCAACGGCCCGCACTTCTGCACGGGCGCCGTCCTCGCCCGTATGCAGACCGAGCTCCTGATCAACACCCTCCTCGACCGTCTGCCGGGCCTGCGCCTGGCCGTGCCGGCGGACCAGGTTCCCTGGCGGCAGCGGACGATGATCCGTGGCCCACGCGCTCTGCCGGTGACCTGGTAGAGGGCACAGCAAAGGGGCCCGTACGACCGAAGTCGTACGGGCCCCTTCAGGAGCTCTCGAAGGAGCTACCAGGCGTTCAAGCCAACAAGAACTACTTGTTGATCTTGACGACCTGGCCGGCGCCCACGGTCCGGCCACCCTCACGGATGGCGAACTTCAGGCCCTCCTCCATGGCGACGGGCTGGATGAGCGAAACGGTCATCTGGGTGTTGTCACCCGGCATGACCATCTCGGTGCCCTCGGGGAGGGTCACAACACCGGTCACGTCAGTCGTACGGAAGTAGAACTGCGGACGGTAGTTGTTGAAGAACGGCGTGTGACGGCCACCCTCGTCCTTGGACAGGATGTACGACTGGGCCTCGAACTCGGTGTGCGGCGTGACCGAACCGGGCTTGATGATGACCTGGCCGCGCTCGACGTCCTCGCGCTTGATGCCACGGAGGAGCAGACCGACGTTCTCACCGGCCTGGCCCTCGTCGAGCAGCTTGCGGAACATCTCGATGCCGGTGACCGTGGTGGTGGTCTTCTCGGTCTTGATGCCGACGATGTCGACGGTCTCGTTGACCTTGAGGACACCACGCTCGATACGGCCGGTGACGACCGTACCGCGACCGGTGATCGTGAAGACGTCCTCGATGGGCATGAGGAACGGCTTCTCGACGTCACGCTCGGGCTGCGGGATGTTCTCGTCGACGGCCTTCATCAGGTCGAGGACGGTCTGGCCCCACTCCTTGTCGCCCTCAAGGGCCTTGAGCGCCGAGACCTTGACGACCGGAAGGTCGTCGCCCGGGAACTCGTACTCGGAGAGCAGCTCACGAACCTCGAGCTCGACGAGCTCCAGGATCTCCTCGTCGTCCACCATGTCGGCCTTGTTCAGGGCGACGACGATGTACGGAACGCCGACCTGGCGGGCCAGGAGCACGTGCTCCTTGGTCTGCGGCATCGGGCCGTCGGTGGCCGCGACCACGAGGATGGCGCCGTCCATCTGCGCCGCACCCGTGATCATGTTCTTGATGTAGTCCGCGTGACCGGGGCAGTCGACGTGGGCGTAGTGACGCGTCTCGGTCTGGTACTCGACGTGCGCGATCGAGATCGTGATACCGCGCTGGCGCTCCTCAGGAGCCTTGTCGATCTGGTCGAAGGCCGAGGCCTCGTTCAGGTCCGGGTACGCGTCGTGCAGCACCTTGGTAATGGCGGCCGTGAGGGTCGTCTTACCGTGGTCGATGTGACCGATGGTGCCGATGTTGACGTGCGGCTTAGTCCGCTCGAACTTTGCCTTCGCCACTGGGGTCCTCCTGCGGAGTGGTTCTGGTACGCCTTACTCATCGGCGCCAGGTGATCTTTGCTGGGATGCCGCCCGCCGGGGTTTTCCCTCCCGGGTCTGCCCCGGCGGTCGGTGTCAAGCCTAAAGCGTGCAAACGGGGTGTGTTACTCGCCCTTGGCCTTCGCGATGATCTCCTCGGCGACGTTCCGGGGAACCTCGGCGTAGGAGTCGAACTGCATCGAGTAGCTTGCGCGACCCGAGGTCTTGCTGCGGAGGTCGCCGACGTAGCCGAACATCTCCGAGAGGGGCACGAGGCCCTTCACGACGCGGGCACCGGCACGCTCCTCCATGGCCTGGATCTGACCACGGCGGGAGTTGATGTCGCCGATGACCTCACCCATGTAGTCCTCGGGCGTGGTGACCTCGACGGCCATCATCGGCTCAAGGAGCACGGGGGACGCCTTGCGCGCGGCCTCCTTGAAGGCCTGCGATCCGGCGATCTTGAAGGCGAGCTCGGAGGAGTCGACCTCGTGGTAGCCACCGTCGAGAAGAGTGACGCGGACGCCCGTCATCTCGTACCCGGCCAGGATGCCGAACTGCATGGCCTCCTGCGCACCGGCGTCCACCGACGGGATGTACTCCCGCGGGATACGGCCACCGGTGACCTTGTTCACGAACTCGTACGCCGGACCATCGGTCTCGGTGATCGGCTCGATCGCGATCTGCACCTTGGCGAACTGACCGGTACCACCGGTCTGCTTCTTGTGGGTGTAGTCGTGACGCTCGACGGCCTTACGGATCGTCTCACGGTACGCGACCTGCGGCTTGCCGACGTTGGCCTCGACCCGGAACTCGCGCTTCATACGGTCGACCAGCACCTCGAGGTGCAGCTCGCCCATACCGCCGAGGATGGTCTGGCCCGTCTCCTCGTCCGAGTGGACGTGGAAGGAGGGGTCCTCCTCCGCGAGACGCTGGATGGCTACACCCAGCTTCTCCTGGTCACCCTTGGACTTGGGCTCGATGGCGACCTGGATGACCGGCGCCGGGAAGTCCATGGACTCCAGGATCACCGGGTTCTTGTCGTCGCACAGCGTCTCACCGGTGGTGGTCTGCTTCAGGCCCATGACGGCGACGATGTCGCCGGCGCCCACCGCCTCGATCTCCTCACGCTTGTTCGCGTGCATGCGGTAGATCTTGCCGATGCGCTCCTTCTTGCCCTTGACGGAGTTCAGCACCGCGGTGCCAGTCTCCAGGCGGCCCGAGTAGACCCGGACGAAGGTGAGCTTGCCCAGGTGCGGGTCGCTCATGATCTTGAACGCGAGCGCGGACAGCGGCTCGTCCACGGACGGCTTGCGCTTGACGACGACCTCGGGGTCCTTCACGTCGTGGCCCTCGATGGCCTCGACGTCAAGCGGGGTCGGCAGGTAGCGCACGACCGCGTCGAGCAGGGGCTGGACGCCCTTGTTCTTGAACGCGGTGCCACAGAACACCGGGGTGACCGTGACGTCGGTGGACTTGCCGGACGCGATGGTGACGCGACGGATCGCGGCGTACAGCTGCTCCTCGGTGGGCTCCTGGCCCTCCAGGAACAGCTCCATGATCTCGTCGTCGTGCTCGGCGACGGTCTCGACCAGCTTGCCGCGGTACTCCTCGGCAGCCTCGGCGTGCGTGGCGGGGATGTCGACGACGTCGTACATCTCGCCCTTGGCCGCCTCGGCGGACCACACGAGCGCCTTCATGCGGACCAGGTCCACAACGCCCTTGAAGTCCATCTCGGCACCGATCGGCAGCTGCATGATGATCGGAACGGCGCCAAGGCGGTCCCTGATCATGTCCACACAGCGGTGGAACTCGGCGCCGGTACGGTCCAGCTTGTTCACGAAGCAGATGCGCGGCACGCCGTAACGGTCGGCCTGACGCCACACCGTCTCGGACTGCGGCTCAACGCCGGCGACACCGTCGAACACCGTGACGGCACCGTCGAGGACGCGCAGCGAGCGCTCCACCTCGACCGTGAAGTCGACGTGCCCGGGGGTGTCGATGATGTTGATCGTGTAGTCGTCGTCCTCGAGCGGCCAGTGACAGGTGGTGGCAGCAGAGGTGATCGTGATGCCACGCTCCTGCTCCTGCTCCATCCAGTCCATGGTGGCGGCGCCGTCGTGGACTTCACCGATCTTGTAGCTGACGCCGGTGTAGAAGAGGATCCGCTCAGTGGTGGTCGTCTTGCCCGCGTCGATGTGAGCCATGATCCCGATGTTGCGGACCCTGGCCAGGTCAAGTGAAGTGGTAGCCATACTGGCTCAGTCTTCTCTCGGTCTCGATGTGGGTAGCGACTACCAGCGGTAGTGCGCGAAGGCCTTGTTGGACTCGGCCATCTTGTGGGTGTCCTCGCGCTTCTTCACAGCGGCACCAAGGCCGTTGGAGGCGTCGAGAAGCTCGTTGAGCAGACGCTCGGTCATGGTCTTCTCGCGACGGGCGCGGGAGTAACCGACGAGCCAGCGCAGCGCGAGCGTGCTGGCGCGACCGGGCTTGACCTCGATCGGCACCTGGTACGTCGCACCGCCGACGCGGCGGGACTTGACCTCGAGGGTCGGCTTGATGTTCTCCAGAGCGCGCTTGAGCGTGATGACCGGGTCGTTGCCGGTCTTCTCGCGCAGGCCCTCCATGGCGCCGTAGACGATGCGCTCGGCGGTGGAGCGCTTGCCGTTCAGCAGCACCTTGTTGATCAGGGAGGTCACCAGAGGGGAACCGTAGACCGGGTCGATGATGACCGGGCGCTTCGGGGCGGGGCCCTTACGAGGCATTTCTACTTCTCCTTCTTGGCGCCGTAGCGGCTGCGGGCCTGCTTGCGGTTCTTGACACCCTGGGTGTCAAGTGAACCCCGGATGATCTTGTAGCGAACACCGGGCAGGTCCTTCACACGGCCGCCGCGCACGAGCACGATCGAGTGCTCCTGCAGGTTGTGTCCCTCACCCGGAATGTAGGCGGTGACCTCGATCCCGCTGGTCAGACGCACACGCGCGACCTTACGCAGGGCCGAGTTCGGCTTCTTCGGGGTGGTCGTGAACACACGCGTGCAGACACCACGACGCTGGGGCGAACCCTCGAGTGCGGGCGTCTTGTTCTTCTCGACCTTGTCCTGCCGGCCCTTCCGGACCAGCTGCTGGATCGTAGGCACTACTTCTCCGGTTTCTGTGTGCCGAATGGTGGAGCTAACCTGGAACGTCGCCGACCCACGCGGTCGGGTGTGTCGAAGCCTGCAGACTTCCGCCGCGAGGCGAAAAGGGCGCAGATTTACGGTGGCCGCTTACGGCTTCCCCTGCGGTTCGAAGGCACGCACGGGAGCCAGGGCACACCCCAGGCACAAGGCTTGAGCGTACCTACCTCATTCGCTGTGGTCAAAACAAATGCCGGGCGGCAGACACACCGGGGGTTCCGACCGGGTCCCGACACGGATGTGCAAGTCTGTCGCGATCTTACGTACAGACAGTTCACAACCACCGGGACAGTGAGTCACGCTCTGGGTCCGGCGGCCGGACGGGGGGAACCGTCATGAGCACGATTTCCGACGGCGCTACGACGGATGACGGCGCGGCGACAGATGGTGACGCGGCCGCGGATGTCGATATACCGGACAAGCGGCGGGCGTGGCGTCCCCGAATACCCGGCGGCCGCCTCGCGCTGCCTGCCGGAGCACGACCGTACGTCGCCCCGCTGGCCCTCTACGGCGTCACCAAGCTCGTAGGACTCGGCGTCTTCGCCTGGCTGCTGGAGAGCGCCGGCGAGTACCACAAGAAGAAGCCGCGCTTCGGCGGTGGCGCCCACTGGTGGGACGTGCTCGGCACCTGGGACGGCTGGTGGTACCTCCAGGTCGCCGAGAAGGGGTACGACCCCCGCCCGCTGGAGCGCCTCGACCCGGGCGGCATGTTCACGGTCAAGCAGAACTCGGTCGCCTTCTTCCCGCTCTACCCGGGCATGATCCGGACGGTGTCGGAGATCACCGGCCTCGGCCTGTTCGGGTCCGGCCTCCTGGTCTCGGTCCTGGCGTCGTTCGTCGCCGCCGCCGGCATCTACGCCGTGATCTCGCTGCTCGCGGGGGCCCGCGCGGGCACGATCGCCGCCGGGCTGTGGGCGGTGGCGCCCGGCGCGGGCGTCGAGTGGGCGGTGTACTCGGAGTCCGTGTTCGTGGCGATCGCGGCCTGGACCTGCCACTGCGTGATGAAGCGCCGCTGGGTGGCCGCCGGGCTGCTCGCCTTCCTGGCCGGGCTCAACCGACCCACGTCCGCCGCGCTCATCGGAGCCGTGGGGCTGGCCGCGCTGGTGACGCTGGCGCGGCGGGAGAGCAGACGAGAACACGGGGTCGCGGGCCCGGTGTACGCCATGTGCGCCGCGCCGCTCGGACTGCTCACCTACATCACCTGGGTCGGCCTCAGCATGGGCGACCTCACGGCGTACTTCACGCTCCAGAAGGACGGGTGGGCCCACTACTTCGACTTCGGCGACTACACCTTCGACGTCCTGCGCAACACGGCGATAGGCAAGCACGACTACATCTTCGCCTTCTCCGTCCCGGACCTGCTCGCCGTACAGCTGGTCCTCGCCCTGCCCTTCCTGATCGCGCTGATGCTCCGCAAGCGGCCACCCCTGGTACTCGTCGCCTACACCCTGGCCGGCATCGTCTCCGTACTCGGCACCCAGCAGATGTTCGGCAACACCTCCCGCTACCTGCTCCCCTGTTTCCCGCTGCTCCTCGCCCCGGCGGCGGCGATGAGCCGGCTGAAGCTGCCGAGCCTGGTGGTGTTCTTCACGACGGCGGCGGTGGCGTCGGGGTGGTACGCGCATTACGTGATCTTCGAGTTGGGGATTCCGTAGGGCGGGACCGGGTCGGGCGGGAAGGTTCGGGTGATCCGCGCGTTCACGGGATCTCCGCGAATCGACCAGATTTTCCGCATTACTTGCACGCAAGCACGTAATTCTGTGCGCGCAAGCAAGCTAACCTGGTCCCACCCCGAAGAAAGCGAGCAGACATGACCACCCAGGATCTGGACGCGTTCGCGGCGTGGGTCGAGGCACTGATGCGCGAGCGCGGCTACGACATCGACAGTCCACGTGGCGGCGGCAAGTCGCGGATCGCGGACGAGGCGGGCGTCCACCGCGCCGCCGTCACCCGTCTGCTGCAGCGCCAGAGCATGCCGGACCTCGAGACCACGCGCCGCCTCGCCCGCGTGCTCGGCGTGCCGGTCCGCGACATGCTCATCCGCTCCGGCCGGCTGACCGCCGAGGAACTGGCCGACCCCCACGGCGCCCTGGCCTCCCCCGCCCCCGGCACCGAGTTCGGCCGCCGGCCCACCCTGGAAGAGGTCGCGGACCTGCTGGGCGTACCCGCCGACCGGCGGGACATGTTCGTCAGGGTGGTGGAGCAGTTCCTGCCGAACGAGGCGGGGACCGACGCCGGGGCCGCGGCCGCGAGGCGGGGACACGGTCGAGCGGACGAGCGGATTTCGATGGAGGCGGCGACGGGGACATCCCCGGGCTCCGACTGAGCTTCCACCGGCAGTAGGCCATCGAGGAGCGCCCGTGGGCCGACGGGTGCGCCGGGTCGTACGTACACCGGTCCCCCCGCCGCCTCTCCCTTACTCCCGCCACCCAACGGCCCAGTCGATCCTCCGACTTGGACGTGTGCGCGCCCGCTTCCCTGTGACCCCGCCGGCCGCACGGCCGCCACGCGCCTGTACGACCCATGCGGCCTCTCGCGGCCGCCCGGTTGGGCAATCGGCCGGTCCGGCCGACCCCCACGGTCATAGACGCTTCCACCCCAGGAGATAGCCGCGTCGCCGGGGAAGCCGCGACGGCCAGACGCTCGGGCGATACACCTCATGGTCGGGGACACCCGGAGCCTCGGCGAGGCCTCCGCGTCTACTCCTCCCGCTCGTCCCGACTCCGGCCCGAGACCCTGCCCTTGCCCTCCAACTCGTCGGCGAGGACGCGGGCCCTGTCCGAGAGCCGGGGCCGGTCCTCGCTCCGGGGCCCCTGCGCGTCGGGCTGCTCCTGCTGGCGGCGACCCTTGTCCCGTACGGCTCCGGTGTCGACGGCACGTGCCAGCGGGGGCACGCTGGGCCGCCCGTTGCGCCGCAGCACCGGCCGCCGGTCGACCGCGGCCGGGCGCTTCTCCCGCACCTCGCGGGCGGAGAGCAGGATGTCGGCCGCGGGCGCGCTGTCGGCGCCGAGTCCAGGACCGGGCTCGGGTGGCAGCTCGTCCTGGTAGGCGTGATCGTCTCCCGACCCGCTGTCGGAGCGGACGGAGCCGGCCCGGCCACCGACGTCGTACGACCGCTCCTCCCGCCGATGCGGCAACACGTCACCCTCGTCGCTGCGCACGGGTACGGGTGCGGGTCCGGCCGTCGGCACCGGCACCCCCTCGGCCACCGCCCGCTCCCACTCGCCCCTCTCCTCTACCCGCGTCACTTCCGAAGGGGGGCGCAGGAGTTGGAGGTACGGCAATGGGATGACCTCACCGCCCCGCTCACCCTCGGGACGCCTGGTCCGGCGAGGCCGGCGGCCGGCGCGGGCGTCCTCGTGACCCTGGAGGTACGCGGCGGTGATCCGCTCCTCGTAGGCGCGCCGTATCCCGGGGAGCTGCTCGTCGACCACGTCCGCCCAGGCCGCGCTGTAGGCGCCCAGTTCGCGCCGGTCGAGCTCGCCCCGCGGCAGGACGAGGAGGTCCTGGGGGTCGTAGCCGAGACGGTGGACGAGTTCGGACGCTCGGGCGATGAGGTGCGGCAGATCGGCGGAGTGTTCAAGCCAATCGATCACATGCTCGTGCCGCACGTCGGTCGCGTCCGCATCCACCCCGTAAGCCTTGCTCTCGTCCCCTGCCCCATCGCGCACCCCCGCGCGAGAACGGCCGTCGGCGGCCGTCCACCGTCGCCCGTCAGACCGTCAGTTTCCCTTGCCGGCCTCGCTGTTCACACTTCATTCACGGACGGACGAACGGGCCGGATACTACTTCACCAACCTGGCGGAACATTCACCGGATCCAGGATCACCGCAGGTCCGGACCACGCGAGGCGCCACGGGCGCGAGGGTGAACGTGCACTTGGCCCGCTTCTCACCGAGGCCCGTACGACACCATCCCCCACCGGTGCGCCGACGCCTCGACGAGGCATGGCCCGGCGGTTCTTAATTGCGCGCGTGCTCGCAACATGCCAAGCTGTGTGCGAGCTCGCAACAACATCTGCCTCACCCGTCTCTGTGGTTCTGGGCCTTGGATCCGTCCTGCCCGCACGACTTCTCACCCCCTACCTCGCACTCACGCCTGCTTGTTGACGCCTGTTCACGGATTGGAGCGCGCCCGCCATGACGACTGGCCTCGCCGCCCAGCACACCACCCGCGCCGCCCGCTGGATCGACATCCTGCTGCGCCAGTTCCCCGACCTGCTGGACGAACTCGTCCCCGGCCGCCCGGGTACGACCACCCACTCCCGCACTCCGCCGGGACCCGCCGCGCTCCAGGCCCTGGCCGAGCGCGACCGCGCCGACCGGGCCGACGCGCTGCACAACGAGCAGCACGGCATCGCTCCGCTCGGCGCGGGTGCGGCCCCGGTCAGACTCCATGTGTCCGACGCCATACGGGACATCACCGACGGTGTCGTCGAACTCGAAGAGGCCGTCCGGGAGAAGCTCCGCCTCGGGCGCGCCACCCGCGCCACCGTCCCGGAGCGGCTGCGGCGAATCGCCGCGCTGCTCGACGAGGTGGCGGCCGGGCACCCCGTACTCGCCCGGCACGTCCTCGACGAATGCCGCCGGATGGCTCGCCGTTGCGGCCGGGCGCTCGGCGACCCGGAGACGTTGGTACGGGTGAGCGGCCGCTGCCCGTGGTGCGATTCGGTGTCCCTGCGCGCCTTCCCCGCCTGGCGCACGGTGCTGTGCGTCAACCCCGGCTGCCGCTGCACGGACGACGGCTGCGCCTGCGCCGCCAACCCTGCCCACCGGCACAGCTGGGCCGAGACCGGCTGGGCGCAACTCGCGGCGGAATCGGGTGCCGATGCGAACGAGATCACCTCACTCGTGGACGACTCCGACGAAGCGGAGGTCGCGTGATGCCGGGGGTCATGCCGATGCCGTCGGGGCCGACCCTGGTGACGGGGGCGGCGGCGGCCGCCGAGGCGGGGGTGGCGCCCGCGACCGTACGCAAGTGGGTTCAGCTGGGTCACCTCACGGCGGCCGGACGCCAGGGCCGTACGCATCTCTTCAGACTCGAGGAGGTGTTCGCCGCGGAGCGGGCCACGCACGTACGAGGACGGCGTACCCCTCACAACTGACCGCCCTGCTCCCCCTGTTGCCCCGTCGCACCCTCCGGTGCGGCGGGGCAACTGCCGTCTCCGGCGCTTTCATGTGCCTCAGAAAATGACTGGTTGCGCGCGCGCTCGCAACGTGTCACAGTTGGTGCAGCGGCGGAGCTGCGCCCGACACCGGGTGCCGGCCCCGCCGTTTCGCGTGGAGCCGCAAAGCCGCAGGGCTTCTCACGTTCGTACGCGACAACCCGCCCGCCCCTTCACGAAGGGAGGCCGAACCTTGGCCGATCCGACGGTCACCTTCCCGGATGTCGAACGACTCGTCGTCGACTTCCTGACCGACCGCACCGAACTCGCCTCCGCGACGGTGGACAACGTCCCGCCCGCCGGATTCGACGGCACCCAGCAGGTCGTCCTGGTCTCCCGTTCCGGCGGGGCCTGGATCGACGACCAGCATCTGGACCAGCCCCTCGTCGACTTCGAGGTGTACGGCCCGAGCAAGACGAGTGCCCACACTCTCGCCCTCACGGTCCGCTCGGCGCTGCTCGCGCTGCGCGGCACGACGTACGGAACGGCGTACGTGTCCGATGTCGTCGAAGCCGACGGCCCGCGCTGGCTGCCCGACTGGAACCGGTCGGCCGCCAACCGCTACCTCTCCACGGTGCGGCTGCACATCCGGCCCGCTGCCTGAGCGCCCGGCCACCGAGCGCTCCACCACCCGAGCGTCCCTACCCGCGCTCCCCCTGATCGGGCCCTGCCAGCCGGCGGGGCCTTCGCCATATCCACACCCACCCACACCCAGGCGCGCATCAACGCGCCACCCCTTAAAAGGAGTTACCCATGGCAGGCAACAACGCCAGCGAGATCCGCGTCGCCGGAGCCGGTCGCATCCTGGTCGCCCCGGTCGGCACGACCGCGCCGACCGACGTCACCACCGCCTGGGCGGCCGGGTGGAAGGACCTCGGTTACACCTCGGTGGACGGGATCAAGCTGTCGAAGAAGGACAAGCTCGACCCGGTCGAGACCTGGCAGTCGGTCTCCCCGGCCCGCTTCATCTACTCGGACCGCGACCTGACCCTGAAGTTCCAGATGCTCCAGCTCAACGAAGACACGCTCCCCTTCTTCATGGGCGGCGACGCCACCGCGGAGACGGCCGCCAGCTCCGGGATCTACAAGTACGACCTGTCCTCCGAGCCGAAGTTCAACGAGAAGGCCCTGGGCATCGAGTTCACCGACGGCTCGGCCATCACGTACCGCTTCATCGTCGCGCGTGGCCAGGTCACCGACACCGAGGAACTGTCGCTCACCCGCACCGCCTCCATCAAGCTCGGCGTCACCTTCACCGCGCTCTCGGTCGACAGCACCAAGCCGCTGGCGACCTTCCTGATGAAGGACCCGGCGTACAGCACCGCCTCCTGATCCACCCCCTGGGCAGGGCCGGGGATCTCTCCCCCGGCCCTGCCGCCCCCATCTGCCCTTCCATCCCCAGGAGTTACTTCATGGCAAGTTTCGACGTCGGCGCCGCGCGCGCCCAGCGTCAGGAGGCGCTCGGCCGCGCCTGGTCCTTCACCATCGACGAAGACACCTTCACGCTCCCGACCGAGATGACCCGCAAGACCGCGCGCACGCTGCGCGACCTGGACGACAACGACGTGGACGGCCTGCTGCGCGCGCTCATGGGCGAGGCCCAGTTCGCCCGCTTCGACCGTCACGAGGTCACGATGCAGGACATCGCCGCGATCCTGGAGGCGTACGGCAAGGAGACCGGGCTCGGCCTGGGGGAAGGCTGAGCCTCGGCGAGTTCGTGGACGAACACGCCGAGGCCCTTGAAGCGGACCTGCTCCGCCACTACGGCGTGGACCTGCTCGACTGGCACCGCGGCCGGCTCTCCTCCCGCCGGCTCGCGGTGCTGGTCAAGCACCTGCCACGCGACAGCGCGACCCTGCACGACATCCACGACGAGGCGGCCCAGTGGTCGGTCACCGACTACCTGCTGGCCTCGGTCGTCGACCAACTCGCCGAGGCGAACTGGATGTTCGCGACGGTGAACCGGGACGAGGACGAGGGCCCGCTGGAGTACCCGAAGCCGGTGCCGCGCCCGGGGCTTCGTGATCAGTCCCCCGCGGACGGGCCTTCAGCAGCGCCGCCGGACACCCGGCCGGCGGACAACCCCGGCGCCGCCGAACTCGCCCAGTTCTTCGCGTAACACCCTTTCCCTATCGAGGAGTTGGACTGCACCCGTGACCTACTACACCCCACTCAACGGCCTGCCCTACCCGGCGCCCACGGACACCGCCGACCTCCCCTTCCACCTCCAGTCCCTCGCCGAGGGCATCGACGCCCGCACGGTCCTGCGGTACGCCACGGCCGCCGCGCGCGACACCGCCGTTCCCACCCCGGTGGCCGGCATGGTCGCCTGGCTCACCACACCCGGCACACTCAGCTACTACACCGGATCGGCCTGGATCGCCCTCGGCGCCTGGAACTCGTACACCCCGGTATGGACAGCCGCCACGACGAACCCGGCGATCGGCGACGGCACGCTCACCGGCAGGTACGCGGTGGTCGGCAAGGTCTGCCACTTCACGGCCTTCGCCGCGTTCGGGTCCACGACGACCTATGGGAGCGGCGGCTACTCCTTGAGCCTGCCCATCGTCACAGGGCCGACAGGCGGCCTGATCCAGTTCAACGGAATGGCGCTCAGCGGAGGAGGCCGCGGACTGATCACCTGCCAGCCCTCGGCCAGCAGCGGGTCCACCACGTACACCCTGTGGGGCCACGGCGCGACCACGTCCTCCGCGATCTCCCAGATCGGCAGCGGCGGACTGTTCGGTACCGCCTTCGCGAACGGCAGCTTCATCCGGGTCAACGGGACGTACGAGGTGGCCTGACCGGTCTGGTATCTCCGCTTTCTCCGCTGCCGCTCACAGGTGGCTCATGTATCCTCTCGAAGAGTTATCGCTCAAACGTTCGAATCAAGGGTCCAGTAGAGAGACGATGGTGCGGTCGCCGGCCGGGAACTCGGCCGGCGTGGAGGGGTGGGGTTGCGTGACCAAGGACGACGACGGGACGGCGCGGGGCGGCGGCGAACATCTCGGTACCGCCGAGGTACGGCAGGTGCTGACCGGACAACTGGGGTACGCCCTTCCGGCGGACCTGGTGATCACGACGCGGGACGAGATCGAAGGCCGGGAGTTCACGGCGTACGGGCAGGGCTGGCGCGACTGCGTGGAACACGAGGAGCGCCGCGGCGAGGAAGCCCGCGCCACCCGGGACCGCCAGGCGAACGTCCTGCCCTTCCCCCGCCAGAAGCAGTCCTCACCACCCACCCCACCCCGCCCTCCGGTACCGCCGGGCGACACGCCTTCGTAGCGGCTCGGCAGTCCGGCCGGCCGGCGAGCGGATCGGATGTCGAGCGCCCGCGCGCCGTGCGATCATTTGCCCGAATGTCATGCGGCGCGTGAAAGGGGAGGGTAATGGGCGAGGGGAATGGCGGAGTCTGGTCGGGCTGGCGCGACCAGACCATTCAGGTTCCTGGGGGTGGCACCGGAAAGCCTCTTCTTCTTGAGTTCCGTGGAGGCATGACGTCGAATTTCGACCTCGTGGCCATCCATGCCGGGTCACACCACCAGCGGGCCCAATCGTCGATCACCGAAATTCACCGGCGCGGCACCTCTCACGTTGTACTACCCGCAAACTGTGACGCCATTTCCGTCCGGCGCATAGTTTACCGTGAGGGTGCGGGCGGATTCAGTCGATGGAGGCTGCGAATCGTAGGGCAGGACGCTCTCCCGAAGCTCCCCACAAAAGATTTCGAGAGTGCCGGAGCCGAAACCTTCGGTTATTTCGATCCGAAACCCTACTACGAGTACGCACCCGTACTGCACTATGATTTCATCGACGTCCCGGGGACACTCATCTACACCCCGGCAAATGGCAGTACGCAACTGATACGCCACACATCCGCCGCCAACCAAAAGGGAACTCTGCGACTTCCGCAGCATGGATACGTCACTGTGTCCGCCGACGGGAAGTGGCGAATTTCGGCAACTTGACCCACCAGCACAAACTGTATCGGACAGCGCGCCCAGGGGTGTGTTTGCAGAGTAATGCGAACACACCCTTCCTGTTTTCCATCATCGGGTTTCAGCGAAGGAAGGGAAAGTGACGGGAATGACGAAGCCCCAAGAGGAGGACGAAGCCCAGATCATCGCGATCATGAAGCGTGAATGGACGAGCCTGCGCGGCAGTTGGAAGGCCTGGACCGAGGACATCGTAAGAAGGGAGTACATCAAGCAACTCGAAGTGTCCGGCGCCAAGGCCGAGGCGAACGGTGCGGCGCTGGCCGCCAACGGGCTCAACGCCGAAGTCACCGGCATCAAGCTGGAACACACCTTCTTCGACCCCATCGCCGAACTCGAGAAGCGCAAGGAGGAATCCAGCCTCCGTTCACGCAATCTCCTTCCGGAGCAACTGCGCGCGAGTATCACCGATGTACGCAACCAGGCCGGGCGGGCCATGGACAAAGCACGAAACGTAGAAGACAAAGTCGACCGCGTCCGCCGTGAAAACCAGTCGAGCCTGGAAGAAATAGCCGACGAGTTCGAAGTCATCGACAACCGAGTCAGCGATCTCATCAGTTCCCTGGGCGGGATCTGACCGAAAGGGCGAACCATGAGCCTCAAGAAGGCAATTCAGCAGGTAAATTCAAGCCTTGGCGGTCTCAGGCGGTCACTGAGCCAGTCGGCCTCCAGCATGACCGGACTGCAGCGCGGAGCCAACAGCGCGGCCGAGCCGCTCTCGAAGCTCAAGAACGCATCGACCAGCGCCGAAAACGCAGTCGGAAAGGTCAAGAATTCAACCGGCCAGTTCAACACCGCCCTCGGCAAGCTGAAGACCTCCGCCACCCAGAGCGGTGACGGTATCGGCAAGATCAAGGCGGCCGCGACGAACGCCGACGGTGGCCTCGGAAAAGCCAGAACCGGATCCGACAAACTCAAGACCGCCCTGGACAAGTTGAAGGGCGCGGCCAAGGGCGCCCACGGTGAGCTGAAGAACGTCAAGTCGCAGGCCGACGCCGTGGAGAAGTCCGTCGGGAAGGCCGGAAAGAACGCCGATGCCGGCGGGAAGTCCATGGGGAGCCTGGGGAAGGGGCTCAAGGGGGCTTCCGTCGCGCAGAAGGGGCTCAACCTCGCCATGTCGGCCAACCCCTTCGGGCTGATCATGACGCTTCTCGCGCCGCTGATCCTGCAGTTCGTGAACATGGACAAGGTGGGCAAGCTGCTCACGAAGGGCCTGACGAGTGCGTGGAAGGGCATCACCAGCGGTGCGAAGAGCGCGCGCGACATGCTCGTACCCCTACTCAAGGGCCTGGCGAACGCCTACACCTTGCTGCCCAGGACACTGATCGACGTCCTGAACATGAGCATCTCGGCACTCAACAGGCTCAAGATCAGCATCCCGGACTGGGTACCGGTCTGGGGCGGCAGGCAGTTCGCCCTCAACATCCCGCGGATCCCCAACATCCCCAAGCTCGCCGAGGGCGGCGTCGTCAGGGCCCGCACCGGCGGCACCCTCGCCCTCGTCGGCGAGGCCGGTGAGCACGAGGCCGTCATCCCGCTCAACAAGCTCGAACGGATGATGGGTTCCGGGAGCGGAACGCACCGGCTCGCCGCCGCCGTCGAAGCGCTGGCCGCACGCCCCGTCGTCGTACAGGTCGACTCGCAGGAGATCGCCCGCGCCGTGTTCCTGGGACAACGGCAGCTCGCCCGGCGGTAGTTCAGCCCGACCCACCTCGGTGGTCCACCCCGGCCCGCCTCACCTCTCAGTCGACGGCTCACGCCCCGTCGGCTTTTTTCATGCCCGTAATCGCCGCCCACCCCAGGAGTCCTCATGGGAAACCTCTGGATCGGCCCGCCCGGCTCCATGACCGAGATCGACCAGGTCGCCAAGTCCTTCGACCGCACCGCCGACCTCGGCATCAGCGAGTTCAAGTCGCTCGGCGGCCGGGTCACCCTCACCCGCAACCTCGCCCCCGTCCGCCGCGTCAAGCTGACCTGGGACCTGCTCTCCCCGGCGCACGCCCGCGCCCTGGACCGCATCGCCCGCCGCATCGATGGACCGGGTCCGGTGTTCGTCGTCGACCCCGCCGCCGGCAACGTCCTGAGCCCCGCCCAGGCCGCAGGCCTCGGAGTCGCCGGGGCCACCGGGATCACCGGTCTCACCCAGTGGTTCAAGTCGGCGACCACCGGAACGGTCGCCGAAAGCACCACCGCACCCGGCACCTTCCTCTTCACGGCCGCCGACACCGCCAGCTCCGTCGCGTGGCGCTGCGTCGGCACCGTCGGCAACTTCCCGGTCACCCCCGGCCTCCAGGTGTCCTTCCGCGCCCCCGCCGCGATCGCCGCGCTCGGCACCGTCAGCGTCGGCGTCGACTTCAAGAAGTCCGACGGCACCTACATCAGTTCCCTGGTCGCCACCGGCGCGCTCGTCTCCGGGACCGCCCCGGCGACCGCCGCGTACGCCACCCCGACCGCGAAGCCGGGCACCGCCGGCAGCTACTCCCTCGCCGACGCCTGCTTCACCTACGGCGGTACGGCGGCGAGCGGCATCCCGGGCGACGGCCTGCCCCCGATGTCCGTCACCAACTACAGCGACACCCCCGGCCGCCCGCTCCCCTACCGCAACATCGGCCTCGACCTCGTGGAGGTGTCCAGTGCAGCAGGCTGACGACAGCACCGAGGCCGCACTCACAGCCGGCGAACGAACCACCGCACACACCACCCGACTTGGCGGCAAGGACGTCTCCGCTCAGGTGCAGTCGTGGCAGGTGGAGCGGTCGTACGCGACCGACCTGCCCGCCGCGATGCGGGCGTTCTCCGGTTCGTCCGCGGCCCAGCTCCAGGTCCAGCTGTCCGGTACGGGAGGGGTGTCGGCGCCCGAGCTGTACGCCCCCTGGGCGCTCCGCGGCACCGGCGACATCGCTCGCCCCGGGCAGTCCGTGGTGCACCAGGGCGGAGTCGGTACGACGACCCTGCCCGCTTTCCGGGGCACCGTCAGATCCCGTTCCGCGCAGGCCGGTTCGGACAGCGTGCAGATCACCGCCCTGGACGGCGCCGAACGGCTGCGCGGTCCTGCGCTGCTGCCGAAGCCGTACGCCGGTTTCCGCCTCGGCCGTCCGGTCGCCTCCGCCACCTGGTGCGTGGACGAGCTGCTGCGGCAGGCCAGCATCCACTCCGCGCCGCCGCCCCGCTACCCGGAGTTCGTCGCGGGGCAGCCGCTCACCCTCGTCCACGCCTCCCTGCACGGCGGCTTCGCCACGTCGTACGGCCAGCCGGAAGCCCTGCCGGACCCGGCCGACTACACCTGGACACGGGAGGGTGCCCCGCACGAGATGGCCCTGCTGCCGCAGCCCGTCATGGGCAGCACGGTCACGGCAAGCTGGTTCCCGCGCTCCCGGGTGACCGTGCCCGGCAGCCGGCTGCTCGTCGAGGCCCGGGTGAACAGCGCCATCGGCTCGGACGACACGTTCCGTATGGAACTGGTCCTGGACCGCACCGGCGGCACCACCGGCACCCTCACGCTGAACGTCAACTTCGCCACCGGCCGGGTCCAGATGGGCTCGGGCACGACCGGCGACGAGTTCCTGAACGTCTACATGGACTGGCCCGCCCTGCAGGCTCTCAAGGGCGTCTGGCACATCGGCGCCTTCTTCGACTGCGCGAGCACCGGCAACACCGTCTATCCGACCGTGCAGCCCCGGCTGATCGGCCCGGACGGCACGGTCCTGGAGTGGGCGCCGTACCTGATCACCCATGCGTACGGCATCCAGACCGTCGCCGAACTGCGCGAGCTGAAACTCATCACCGGCGTGGCCGTGGAGGGCGTACAGCTCACCAGCGGGCTGAGCGCCTTCCCGTCGGGATCGGCGTTCACGCAGACCGGCACCTGGACCAAGGCCGCCGAACTCGACGACGCGATCCTGCCGCTGCACGCGGTGCCCCGGGTGTCCGGATCGCAGTGGGAGGTCATCGGCCAGATCGCCAAGGCCGCCATGTCGACCGCCGAGTTCGACGAGCGCGGCATCTTCCGCTGGCGCAACCACACCCGCTTCCGCACCACGCCCACGGAAGCGGACCTCGCCCTCACCTCGGTGCGGGAGATCGCCTCACTCACCCTCACCGAGGAGATCGACGCCTGCCGCAACTACGTCGTCCAGCCCGCGAAGGTCTTCGAGAACTTCGGGGTCGACGCGGGCACGACCTACACCGACACGGTGGTGCGGACCGTACCGGCGAACGGCACGCTGACCGTGTCGTACGTGATGGCGGAGGAGGAGTTCGACATCGGGCCGCCGGGCACCGACGACGACTCGGTCGTCACCGACGGCACCCAGGTCCGCTTCGCCACCAGCAAGGCCGGCACCACGGCGGTCAAGGGCGCGGTCGACGTCCTGACCCGTCGTGAGGACGGCTACCTGGTGGTGCGGTTCACCAACCGCACCTCGCAGATCCTCTACACGGCGAAGAAGGACGGCACTCCGTCCGTCTACCTGATGACGCTGAAGCCGAAGGCGGATCCCGTGGACCGGTCGGCGACGGCGTACGTGGCGGGGACCGCGAGCGAGAGGTACTACGGGCGCCAGGAGCACACCGGCGAGACCACCGACTGGATCCAGGACCTGGCCTCCGCCCAGGCCATCGCGGACGCGTTGTACAACGCCGGGTTGTACCCCGTGCCGGTCATCGGCGACGTGCAGGTGCTGTACGACCCGCGCATCCAGCTCGGGGACGTGGTGCAGCTGACCGACACCTCGGGCACGCGGCTGAACACCCTGGCCTGGGTCGTCGGCATCAGTACGTCGGAGTCCGCCGACGGCGGCGTACAGCAGACGCTGACCCTTCGCGGCACGCAGACCAACGGCACACCTGCCGACCTCGGGCTGACTCCCGATGCCGCGGCGGATCCTGCCGCCGTGACCCTGTCCCTCTATTCCGCGGTGCGGTCGGCCTTCCCGACCCTGGCCGCGCTCACCGCCTCCGGGTTCACCTGGGGCGAGATCAAGGAGTCGGCGTATGTCTGAGAGCACGACGGAAGCGGTGCCGGTCACCCTGGACGACGAGCAGCTGGCCCAGCTCACCGCGGCCGTCACCAGCGGGCTCGCCGACTACCTGGTCACGGAGCCGTTCACCGCCGTGCCCGCCGAGGTGACGGTGGTGGTGACGGAGCCGGAGGAGGAGACGCCGGAGGAGCCGGAGACGCCGGAAGGCGGCACGGCGGAGGCCACCGTGCCCTCCGTCTCCATCGGCACCGCGGCGGAGGACACGGCCGCCGTCCCCCCGGCCACGGATGAGGACCCCGACGCGGGGACCGATACCGACACCGACACCGGCGCATCCGGAACGGAGACCGCATGACCGCCTACACGCCCCTCAACGCCCTCCCCTACCCCCAGTCCACCGACACCGCGAACCTGCCGCTGCACTTCCAGTCGATGGCCGAGGCGATCGACGGCCGGACGGTCATGCGCTTCGGCACCGCCGCCCTGCGGGATGCCGCGGTCACCACGCCCGTGGCTGGCATGGTCGCCTGGCTGACCACCCCCGGACAGTTGACGCACTACACCGGCACGGTGTGGGCGCCGGTCGCTCCCGTACCCGTCTTCAAGATCAACAACAATCTGGGCACCACTGCCTCCACCACAGCGGTGGAGATCCTGACCGATTCCGCGACCACCGCCGTCACCGCCGCGTTCACCGCCCCGCCGACCGGTCAGGTGATCGTGACCCTGGGCGCTTACATGTACAGCTCGGCGGCGTACGGCTCCTACATGTCCGCCACCGTCTACAAGGCCTCGGACAACTCGGTCGCCCTCGCGCCCTCCGCCGACCGGGCCGTCGTCGTCAACAGCACCAACAGGTCGTCCTGTTCGACCCAGTTCCTGGTGACGGGACTCGCCGCGGGAACGGTCTACAACGCCGTGCCGTGCTTCTGGTCGGCCACCGCGGCCAACACCGCCACCTTCGACACGATGTTCATCCGGGTCGACCCGGTTCTCTAGCCCCACCCCCGCACCGCCCGAGCCCCGCGCCGCCACTTCTCCACAGGTGGCGGCGCGGGGCTTTCGCCTGTCCGAACCCACCCGTCCGCATTGCCTGTCCGAAGCCGAAGGAGTCCCAAGCATGCCCACGCCCCTGTCCGCCGCCGCCTTCCGCGCCGCCCTGCGCGCCGAAGGCGTCACCGTCACCGAGCACGGCACCTGGTCCACCCACAACCGCAACGGCGTCGGCTCCTGGGGCCCCGCCCAGGGCGTGATGCTGCACCACACCGCCGGCACCAACAGCGTCACCCTCTGCCGCACCGGCCGTTCCGACCTGCCGGGCCCGCTGTGCGTCGCGGTCATCGCCAAGGACGGCACGGTCCACCTGGTCGGCTACGGCCGCACCAACCACGCGGGCCTCGGCTCGAAGGCGGTCTACGACGCCGTACGCAACGACACCGCGCTCCCGTCCAGGCCCGGCGCCGACGCCGTCGACGGCAACGCCCACTTCTACGGCTTCGAGATCGAGAACCTCGGCAACGGCCGCGACCCCTACCCGGATGCCCAGCTCACGGCCGTGGAGAAGGTCGCCGCCGCCGTCTGCCGGGCGCACGGCTGGGACGCCGACCGCGTCATCGGTCACAAGGAGTGGACGACCCGGAAGATCGACCCGACCTTCTCGATGGCGGGCATGCGCACCCGGATCGCCACCAGACTCGGCACGAAGCCCGCGACCTCCGCGGGTTCCAGCGGCTCCACCGCCTCGGACACCCCGAGGTACCAGCCCTACCCCGGTACCGCCTGGTTCAAGAAGAACCCCAGGTCCCCGATCGTCACGGCCATGGGGAAGCGCCTCGTCGCCGCCGGCTGCTCCGCGTACGAGAAGGGACCGGGCCCGCAGTGGACCGGGGCCGACCGCCTCAGCTACGCCAAGTGGCAGCGCAAGCTCGGCTACACGGGCACCGCCGCCGACGGCTGGCCGGGCGCGAAGTCCTGGGCCGCGCTGAAGGTCCCGTACAGCTCCTGAGCCCTGAGGAAAGGAGACCCCATGTCAGAGGCCGCCAAGAAAACCCTCCGCACCGTCGTCCAGACCGCTGCCGGCCTGTGTGTCCTGCTGCCGACGGTCGTCGACGCCGCCGGCATCCCCAGGACGCTCCCCTGGGTGGCCGGCGCCCTCGCCGTCGCCGCGGGCGTGACCCGGGTCATGGCCGTACCCGGCGTCCAGGCCCGGCTGCCGGCCTGGCTGCGCACGGACACCGGGGGTGACGGATGACGCCCCCGGAACAGCGCGATGTCGCACTCGAACTGGAACGCCTGCGCGGAACCGTCGAGGCCGGCTTCGCCCGCGTCGACGGCTCGCTGGCCCTGCTGGTGCAGCGCAGCGACCAGACCGACAAGCAACTCGCCGACCACGAACAGAGGTTGGACTCGCTGGAGCGCTCCCGCTGGCCCCTCGCCAGCGTCGGCGTCCTCGCCGCCCTCGCCACCGCCGGCATCGCCGTCGTGGAACTGACCGGCCGCTAGGGCCTGTCCGGCGGATCAGGTCGGAGGAAATCGGCGGTGCCTCATTGACGCAGGTGAGCGGGGCTTGGTGCGTCGAGCTGCAAGGCGGAGGAGGGCGACGACGCGATGGGGGTCCCCCCGCTCGAGCGAAGCCGAGAGTGGGGGAGTCGGCAACCGACGACAACGCCGCAGATCGGCGCACCAAGCCCCGCGTCTCCGGCATGATCCGCCGGACAGGCCCTAGGAGAAGCGGGAGAAACGCCGAAGGGCGGCCACCCCGTACGAAACGGGGTGGCCGCCCTTCAGCAGACGTACGCCTTACTGGTTGTACGGACCGTAGTCGTAGTCCTCCAGCGGAACGGCCTGGCCGGAGCCCGTGCCGAACGGCGAGTAGTCGATGTCGTCGTAGCCGACGGCCGAGTACATCGCGGCCTTGGCTTCCTCGGTCGGCTCGACCCGGATGTTGCGGTAGCGGGACAGACCCGTACCGGCCGGGATGAGCTTACCGATGATGACGTTCTCCTTGAGGCCGATCAGGGAGTCGGACTTGGCGTTGATCGCCGCGTCCGTCAGAACCCTGGTCGTCTCCTGGAAGGACGCCGCCGACAGCCACGACTCGGTGGCGAGCGAGGCCTTGGTGATACCCATCAGCTGCGGACGGCCGGAGGCCGGGTGGCCGCCTTCCTGGACCACACGACGGTTCTCGGTCTCGAACTTCGAACGCTCGACCAGCTCGCCGGGCAGCAGCTCCGCGTCGCCCGACTCGATGATCGTCACACGGCGCAGCATCTGCCGGATGATGATCTCGATGTGCTTGTCGTGGATCGACACACCCTGCGAGTTGTAGACCTTCTGGACTTCGCCGACCAGGTGGACCTGGACCGCGCGCTGACCGAGGATCCGCAGCACGTCGTGCGGGTTGGTGGCACCGAAGGTCAGCTTCTGGCCGACCTCGACGTGGTCACCCTCACGCACCATGACCTTGGCACGCTTCGAGATCGGGAACGCCGTCTCGTCGCTGCCGTCGTCCGGGGTGACGACGATCTTCTTGGTCTTCTCGGTCTCCTCGATACGGATGCGGCCGGCCGCCTCCGAGATCGGGGCGACACCCTTGGGCGTACGAGCCTCGAAGAGCTCGACGACACGGGGCAGACCCTGGGTGATGTCGTCACCGGCCACACCACCGGTGTGGAAGGTACGCATCGTCAGCTGGGTACCGGGCTCACCGATGGACTGGGCGGCGATGATGCCGACCGCCTCACCGATGTCGACCAGCTTGCCGGTGGCCAGCGAACGGCCGTAGCACATGGCGCAGGTGCCGACGGCGGACTCGCAGGTCAGGACCGAGCGGGTCTTGACCTCCTCGATGCCGTGCTTGACGAGCTCGTCGATGAGGACGTCGCCCAGGTCGGTGTTGGCCGGGGCCAGCACCACACCGTCGACGACGATGTCCTCGGCCAGCGCACGTGCGTACACGCTGGTCTCGACGTTGTCCGCCTTGCGCAGCACACCGGCCGCGTCCCGCTCCGCGATGTGCAGCTTGAGGCCGCGGTCGGTGCCGCAGTCCTCCTCGCGGATGATGACGTCCTGCGAGACGTCCACCAGACGACGGGTCAGGTAACCCGAGTCGGCGGTACGCAGGGCGGTGTCGGCCAGACCCTTACGGGCACCGTGCGTGGAGATGAAGTACTCCAGCACCGACAGGCCCTCACGGAACGAGGCCTTGATCGGACGCGGGATGGTCTCGTTCTTCGCGTTCGACACCAGACCACGCATACCCGCGATCTGACGCATCTGCATCATGTTTCCTCGGGCACCCGAGTCGACCATCATGAAGATGGGGTTCGTCTTCGGGAAGTTCGCGTTCATCGCCTCGGCAACCTCGTTGGTCGCCTTGGTCCAGATCGCGATGAGCTCCTGCGTGCGCTCGTCCTTGGTGATCAGACCGCGCTCGTACTGCTTCTGGACCTTCTCGTCCTGCGCCTCGTAGCCCTTGACGATCTCGACCTTCGCCTCGGGAACGACGATGTCGGAGATGGCCACGGTGACGCCGGAGCGGGTCGCCCAGAAGAAGCCGGCCGCCTTCAGGTTGTCGAGCGTCGCCGCCACGATGACCTTGGGGTAGCGCTCGGCGAGGTCGTTGACGATCTCGGAGAGCTGCTTCTTGCCGACCGAGTAGTCGACGAACGGGTAGTCCTCGGGCAGCAGCTCGTTGAAGAGCGCGCGGCCCAGAGTCGTACGGAGGCGGAAGGTGTCACCCTGCTGCCACTCCGGCTCGCCCTCTTCGCGCACCGGCGGCACCCAGCCACGCGGCGGGATGGTGCCCACCGGGAAGCGGATGTCGACGGCCGACTGGAGCGCGAGCTCGCCGGCGTCGAACGCCATGATCGCCTCGGCCGTGGAGCCGAAGGACCGGCCCTCGCCCTTGACGTCACGCAGCTCACCGTCGGTGGTGAGGAAGAACAGACCAAGAACCATGTCCTGGGTCGGCATGGTGACGGGACGACCGTCGGCCGGCTTCAGGATGTTGTTCGAGGACAGCATCAGGATGCGGGCCTCGGCCTGCGCCTCCGCGGAGAGCGGCAGGTGCACGGCCATCTGGTCACCGTCGAAGTCCGCGTTGAACGCGGTGCAGACGAGCGGGTGGATCTGGATGGCCTTGCCCTCGACCAGCTGCGGCTCGAAGGCCTGGATGCCGAGGCGGTGCAGCGTCGGCGCACGGTTCAGCAGAACCGGGTGCTCGGCGATGACCTCTTCCAGGACGTCGTACACGACCGTGCGGCCGCGCTCGACCATGCGCTTGGCGCTCTTGATGTTCTGCGCGTGGTTCAGGTCCACGAGCCGCTTCATCACGAACGGCTTGAAGAGCTCCAGGGCCATCGCCTTCGGCAGACCACACTGGTGCAGCTTCAGCTGCGGACCGACGACGATCACGGAACGCGCGGAGTAGTCCACACGCTTACCGAGCAGGTTCTGACGGAAACGACCCTGCTTGCCCTTGAGCATGTCGCTCAGGGACTTCAGCGGGCGGTTACCCGGACCGGTGACCGGACGGCCACGACGACCGTTGTCGAACAGCGCGTCGACGGCCTCCTGAAGCATGCGCTTCTCGTTGTTCACGATGATCTCGGGGGCGCCGAGGTCAAGGAGTCGCTTCAGACGGTTGTTGCGGTTGATCACGCGGCGGTACAGGTCGTTCAGGTCGGAGGTCGCGAAGCGGCCACCGTCCAGCTGCACCATCGGACGCAGGTCCGGCGGGATGACCGGCACGCAGTCGAGGACCATGCCCTTGGGGCTGTTGGAGGTCTGCAGGAAGGCAGACACGACCTTCAGCCGCTTCAGCGCACGGGTCTTCTTCTGACCCTTGCCGGTACGGATGATCTCGCGAAGCCGCTCGGCCTCTTCGTCCAGGTCGAAGGACTCCAGGCGCTTCTGCAGCGCCGCGGCACCCATCGAACCGTCGAAGTACGTGCCGAAGCGGTCACGCAGCTCGCGGTAGAGGAGCTCGTCGCCCTCGAGGTCCTGGACCTTGAGGTTCTTGAACCGGGTCCACACCTCGTCGAGACGGTCGATCTCGCGCTGCGCACGGTCACGCAGCTGCTTCATCTCACGCTCGGCACCTTCGCGCACCTTGCGGCGTACGTCGGCCTTGGCGCCCTCGGCCTCGAGCTCGGCCAGGTCGGTCTCGAGCTTCTTGGCGCGGGCCTCCAGGTCGGAGTCGCGACGGTTCTCGACCTGCTGACGCTCGACGGAGACGTGCGCCTCCAGCGAGGGCAGGTCGCGGGTGCGACGCTCGTCGTCGACGTACGTGATCATGTACGCCGCGAAGTAGATGACCTTCTCGAGGTCCTTCGGGGCGAGGTCGAGCAGGTAGCCGAGGCGCGACGGGACGCCCTTGAAGTACCAGATGTGGGTGACGGGCGCGGCCAGCTCAATGTGGCCCATCCGCTCACGACGCACCTTGGCGCGAGTGACCTCGACGCCGCAGCGCTCACAGATGATGCCCTTGAAGCGGACACGCTTGTACTTACCGCAGTAGCACTCCCAGTCCCTGGTCGGACCGAAGATCTTCTCGCAGAAGAGTCCGTCCTTTTCGGGCTTGAGGGTGCGGTAGTTGATGGTCTCTGGCTTCTTGACCTCGCCGTGGCTCCACTGACGGATGTCGTCAGCGGTGGCCAGACCGATCCGGAGCTCATCGAAGAAGTTGACGTCGAGCACTATGCGTCAATCCCTCTCAGGGTTGTAAGTCATGGGGTCTGATACGGGGGTCCTGGGGCCGGAGGCCTTCATGACGAAGGCCTCCGGACTCCCGTCAGACCTCTTCGACGCTGCTCGGCTCGCGCCGGGACAGGTCGATGCCAAGCTCCTCCGCTGCGCGGAAGACGTCCTCGTCGGTGTCGCGCATCTCGATGGACATGCCGTCCGAGGACAGCACCTCCACGTTGAGGCACAGGGACTGCATCTCCTTGATGAGCACCTTGAAGGACTCGGGGATGCCGGGCTCGGGGATGTTCTCGCCCTTGACGATGGCCTCGTAGACCTTCACGCGGCCGGTGACGTCGTCGGACTTGATGGTCAGCAGCTCCTGGAGGGCGTAAGCGGCGCCATAAGCCTCAAGCGCCCACACCTCCATCTCACCGAAGCGCTGGCCACCGAACTGGGCCTTACCACCCAGCGGCTGCTGGGTGATCATCGAGTACGGACCGGTCGACCGAGCGTGCAGCTTGTCGTCGACCAGGTGGTGGAGCTTCAGGATGTACATGTAGCCGACCGAGATCGGCTCCGGGAACGGCTCGCCGGAGCGGCCGTCGAACAGCGGCGCCTTACCCGTCGGGAGCACCATGCGCTCGCCGTCGCGGTTCGGGATCGTGTGGTTGAGCAGACCGGCCAGCTCGTCCTCACGCGCACCGTCGAAGACGGGGGTGGCGACGTTGGTACCGGGGGCGACCACGTCGGCCTCGATGGCCTGGAGGCGCTGCGCCCACTCATCGCCGAGCCCGGAGACGTCCCAGCCGCGGCTGGCGAGCCAGCCGAGGTGGATCTCAAGGACCTGTCCCGGGTTCATTCGGGACGGCACACCCAGCGGGTTGAGGATGATGTCGACCGGGGTCCCGTCCTCGAGGAACGGCATGTCCTCGATGGGCAGGATCTTGGAGATGACGCCCTTGTTGCCGTGACGGCCGGCGAGCTTGTCACCGTCCGTGATCTTGCGCTTCTGCGCCACGTAGACACGAACCAGCTGGTTCACGCCCGGCGGCAGCTCGTCGCCCTCTTCACGGTCGAAGACGCGGACGCCGATGACCTTGCCGATCTCGCCGTGCGGCACCTTCAGCGAGGTGTCGCGCACCTCGCGCGCCTTCTCACCGAAGATCGCGCGGAGCAGACGCTCCTCGGGGGTCAGCTCGGTCTCACCCTTGGGCGTGACCTTGCCGACGAGGATGTCGCCGGCGACGACCTCGGCACCGATACGGATGATGCCGCGCTCGTCGAGGTCGGCGAGGACCTCCTCGGAGACGTTCGGGATGTCCCGGGTGATCTCCTCGGGGCCGAGCTTGGTGTCACGGGCGTCGACCTCGTGCTCCTCGATGTGGATCGAGGAGAGGACGTCGTCCTGCACGAGGCGCTGCGACAGGATGATCGCGTCCTCGTAGTTGTGACCCTCCCACGGCATGAACGCCACGAGCAGGTTCTTGCCGAGCGCCATCTCGCCGTTCTCGGTCGCCGGGCCGTCGGCCAGAACCTGACCGGTGACGACCCGGGCACCCTCGTCCACGACAACCTTCTGGTTGACGGACGTGCCCTGGTTCGAGCGGGAGAACTTGTGCAGGCGGTACGTGGTGTACGTGCCGTCGTCGTTGGCGGTGGTGACGTAGTCCGCGGAGACCTCCTGGACCACACCGTCCTTCTCCGACTTGAGTACGTCACCGGCGTCGACCGCACAGCGGTACTCCATGCCGGTGCCGACGAGCGGCGCCTCGGACTTGATGAGCGGCACGGCCTGCCGCATCATGTTCGCGCCCATGAGGGCACGGTTGGCGTCGTCGTGCTCGAGGAACGGGATCATCGCGGTCGCGACCGACACCATCTGGCGCGGCGAGACGTCCATGTAGTCGACGTCGTCACCGGCGATGTAGTCGATCTCGCCGCCACGACGGCGGACGAGCACGCGGGACTCGGTGAAGCGCATGTCGTCGGACAGGCCGGCGTTGGCCTGGGCGATGACGAAGCGATCCTCTTCGTCGGCGGTCAGGTAGTCGACATCGTCGGTGACGGTGCCGTTGACGACCTTGCGGTACGGGGTCTCGACGAAACCGAACGCGTTGACCCGGCCGTAGGAGGCGAGCGAGCCGATCAGGCCGATGTTCGGGCCTTCAGGGGTCTCGATCGGGCACATGCGGCCGTAGTGCGACGGGTGCACGTCACGGACCTCGAAGCCGGCCCGCTCACGGGAGAGACCACCCGGGCCAAGAGCCGACAGACGGCGCTTGTGGGTGAGACCCGACAGCGGGTTGTTCTGGTCCATGAACTGCGACAGCTGGCTGGTGCCGAAGAACTCCTTGATGGAGGCGACGACCGGCCGGATGTTGATCAGGGTCTGCGGCGTGATCGCCTCGACGTCCTGAGTCGTCATGCGCTCACGGACGACGCGCTCCATACGAGCCAGACCCGTGCGGACCTGGTTCTGGATGAGCTCGCCGACGTTGCGCAGACGACGGTTGCCGAAGTGGTCGATGTCGTCGGTCTCGACGACGATCGAGGCGCCGTTGTCACCAACGGTCTCGGTCTCACCGGCGTGCAGCTTCACCAGGTACTTGATCGACGAGATGATGTCCTCGACGGTCAGGATCCCGGCGTCCAGCGGCGCTTCGCTGCCGAGCTTCTTGTTCACCTTGTAGCGTCCGACCTTCGCGAGGTCGTAGCGCTTCGGGTTGAAGTAGAGGTTCTCGAGCAGTGTCTGCGCGGCCTCACGCGTCGGCGGCTCGCCCGGACGCAGCTTGCGGTAGATGTCGAGCAGCGCGTCGTCCTGGCCCTGGGTGTGGTCCTTCTCCAGGGTGGCGCGCATGGACTCGTACTCGCCGAACTGCTCAAGGATCTGCTCGGTCGTCCAACCGAGAGCCTTCAGGAGAACGGTGACGGACTGCTTGCGCTTGCGGTCGATGCGGACACCGACCATGTCGCGCTTGTCGATCTCCATCTCCAGCCAGGCACCCCGGGACGGGATGACCTTCGTGGAGAAGATGTCCTTGTCGGACGTCTTGTCGATGGAGGAGTCGAAGTAGACACCCGGCGAGCGGACCAGCTGGGACACCACGACACGCTCGGTGCCGTTGATGACGAAGGTGCCCTTGTTGGTCATGAGCGGGAAGTCGCCCATGAAGACCGTCTGGGACTTGATCTCGCCGGTCTCGTTGTTGGTGAACTCGGCGGTGACGAAGAGTGGCGCGGAGTACGTGAAGTCACGGTCCTTGCACTCGTCGATGGAGTTCTTCGGGGGCTCGAAGCGGTGGTCGCGGAACGTCAAGGACATCGACCCGGAGAAGTCCTCGATCGGGGAGATCTCCTCGAAGATCTCCTCCAGACCGGACTTGGTGGGGACATCCTGTCCACTGTCCAGAGCCGCCTCGACACGAGCCTTCCACGCGGCGTTGCCGAGCAGCCAGTCGAAGCTCTCGGTCTGCAGCGCAAGAAGGTTCGGAACCTCGAGGGGCTCCTTGATCTTTGCAAAGGAGATGCGCAGCGGGGCGGTGCTGGCGCCGTTGTTCGTATTCGCGGTCGAGGCAGTGCGCGAGGCGGCCAAGAGGGGGTCCTTCCGAGGGCTCGGACTCACTACGCGCGTACCGGTCCCATGTCGGACACAGAGACAGAGGCGTTCCCGATTCAGCCAAAGAAGGCCTGGTCAGGGACGTTCCAATCGTCGGTGTTCATACACGGGGATGCCCCTGGTGACGGGCAGGAGGCAGCTAACAGGCAGCGCAAAGGGTCAGTGTAGCCACTAGGCCCACTGATGTCCAGTCCCGGTTTTTTGAGACCCTCGTTGTTCTCAACACCTGCGGCAAGCCACGCCCTCAATGCACATCGATACTGCCCTCTTCGCCACCGATCCATGCCTCGGATCCGGATCGTTGTGACGACGCGTCCTGAGAATTGCGCGCTGCGTGCGGTTCGTCAAGGCCCCCCAAGCCCAAACCGAGTGCCGCGATAGTCACGTGCAGCCGTCATACAGCCCGTCACGGGGCCGCCCGGAGCCACGACGAAGATCACCTTACTCGTCGCGAACACCAGCGCAAGGCAGCCGCCGCACGACCCCCTGGAACGCCGAAGAGCGACCACCCAGTTGGGTGATCGCTCTTCGGTGCGTCAGCGTTACAGCGCTACGCGTGCGGCTTTGTCAGCGCGCAGGAGTCCATTGCGGACCCGCGAGGTGTTACTTGACCTCGACGGAGGCGCCGGCGCCCTTGAGGGACTCGGCAGCCTTCTCAGCGGCCTCCTTGGCGACCTTCTCGAGGACCGGCTTCGGAGCGCCGTCGACGAGGTCCTTGGCCTCCTTCAGACCCAGCGAGGTCAGCTCACGCACGACCTTGATGACCTGGATCTTCTTCTCGCCGGCACCCGTGAGGATGACGTCGAACTCGTCCTGCTCCTCGGGGGCCTCGGCAACGGCGCCCGGGCCGGCGGGGCCGGCAACGGCGACCGCGGCGGCGGCGGTGACGTCGAACTTCTCCTCGAAGGCCTTCACGAACTCGGAGAGCTCGATGAGGGTGAGGGACTCGAACTGCGCGAGCAGCTCTTCCTGGGACAGCTTCGCCATGATGGCGTCCTTCCACTAATTCGGCAGGTGCCGGTATGTACTGGTGAGGCGGGCGTACGTTCGGCCCGCTACGACCGTCGCCTCAGGCGGCGGTCAATGCGCGAGCCGAATTACTCGGCACCGCCCTGCTCGGCCAGCTTGACGCGAAGCGCTTCCGCAGTGCGGACGAACTTCGACGGCAGCGCCTGGAAGAGCGAGGCAGCCTGAGACTGCTTGCCCTTCATGGCACCGGCCAGCTTGGCGAGCAGAACCTCGCGGGACTCGAGGTCCGCAAGCTTCTTGATCTCATCGGCGGACAGCGCCTTGCCGTCAAGGACACCGCCCTTGATGATGAGGTTCGGGTTGTCCTTGGCGAAGTCACGAAGACCCTTCGCCGACGTCACCGGGTCACCGGTGATGAAGGCGACCGCCGTCGGACCGTTGAACAGGTCGTCGAGCGTAGAGATCCCGGCCTCGTTGGCCGCGATCTTGGTCAGCGTGTTCTTCACCACGGCGTACTGGGCGTCTTCACCGAGCGAACGACGCAGCGTCTTGAGCTGCGCCACGGTGAGACCCCGGTACTCGGTCAGCACAGCGGCGTTCGAGCTGCGGAACTGGTCCGCGAGCTCGGCTACCGCGGCAGCCTTGTCGGGCCTTGCCATAAGCGTGGCCTCCTTCCGGGTGATGAGGACCGCTCAGAAGGGGCTGAGGAAAACGAAACGCCCCGGCGCAGGCGCACGGGGCGTAGCTCGACCGGAATTCCTTGACGAAGTCCCGGGAGCATGTCCACAGTCACCTACGCGGGTCGTCCGCAGTTTCAGCGGATCCTTCGGTCACCGCGCCCTCTTGCGAGCACACGGCAACGACCAGCGGTCTTTGGCTTCTCTGGGAGAGTACGCGACCGGATCGCCGTCAAGCAAATCCGCCCGAACGGTCCAAACCCCTGCGGGCGGCTCAGCCTTCCCGGGCCGCCTCCGTCCGGGGCTCAGGAGGTCGCACCCTGCGCCTTCAGCAGCTCCTTGAAATCGGCGGTGTCACTCGCCGGGGGCTTCTGGGTGGAGACCTTCACCCCGTAGTCGCTGTAGTACGCCGTCGAGGACATCGAGCCGGTCGCCAGCTCGCCCTTCTCGACCTTCTTGACCAGCAGGTCGTCGCCGTTGACCCAGATGTCGACCGTCTCCGTGGTGACGCCGGCCTGGGTGAGCTGCTTCTTCAGATCGGCGAGCTGGCTTTCGGTGAGGCTGGAGCTGTCGGTGGCGAGGTCCGCGACGTCGACCGTGCCCGAGTAGTGCGTGGTCCGCTCGCCGCGGACGGTCTCCTCGCCGACCTTCTTCACGTCACCGGAGGCGAGCAGGAGCTTCACCGACTGGTTCGGCGTGGTGTTCTGCATCTGGTCCTGCAGATAGGCGCCAGAGCTGCCGCCGAGTTCCGCCAGGTCGTCGTACGCGTACCTGATCCAGTGCTTGCCGCCCGCCTGCTCGGCGAACGCGTCGCCCATCTTCGCGTAGTAGGCGTCGGGCAGATAGCGGGCCTGCATGGTGGTGCTGCCCGTCTGACGCATCGTGTCGGCCATTGTGCCGCCGGTGTACGTGATCGTCAGGTTGCCCGTGAGGCCGTCGGCCCATCCCAGGGCGCCGTCCGCCGTCATGGACATCATCGTGCCCATGGTCGTCGTGGACTCGACTCTGGCCGAGTCGGCGCCGTCCGTGGACTTCTCTGCGGATCGCAGGGCGGTTATGGAGCTGATGTGCGTCGTGCCCTTGTGCACCGCCTTGTCGTCCTTGCCGGAGGCGTCGGAGCCGCCGGAGGAGTCCGTGGAGCTACAGGCGGCCACCCCGGTCAGGACACCCGTCAACGCGAGCGACAGGGTCACGCGGCGCACAGTCCTGCTCATCATTCGTCCCACCCCTATACGAATCCCCTATGCGAATTCTGTGCTCCGCACGCTACTGCAGCCCACTGACACCCGTATCAGGATTTGTTGCCCGCGAACGCGGACGGGCCCCGCACCTCGAAAGGTGCGGGGCCCGTCCCGGATACGCGTACGCGACGCGGTCACCGGAGTGAGCGGGAGGCTCAGACGGCGGCCGGGTCCTCCTCGACGAGGAGGTTGCGGGTGCGGTTCGAGTCCAGCTGGATGCCGGGGCCGATCGTGGTGCTGATCGTGGCCTTCTTGATGTAGCGACCCTTGGCGGCCGACGGCTTCAGACGAAGGATCTCGTCCAGCGCGGCGCCGTAGTTCTCCACCAGCTGGGTCTCGTCGAACGAGGTCTTGCCGATGATGAAGTGCAGGTTCGAGTGCTTGTCGACGCGGAACTCGATCTTGCCGCCCTTGATCTCGGTCACGGCCTTGGCCACGTCCGGGGTCACGGTGCCGGTCTTCGGGTTCGGCATCAGACCACGCGGGCCGAGGACTCGGCCGAGGCGGCCGACCTTGCCCATGAGGTCCGGGGTGGCGACGACGGCGTCGAAGTCCAGACGGCCCTTCGACACCTCGTCGATGAGCTCGTCGGAGCCGACGATGTCGGCGCCCGCGGCGAGTGCGGCCTCGGCACGGTCACCGGTCGCGAAGACCAGGACCCGGGCGGTCTTACCGGTGCCGTGCGGGAGGTTCACGGTGCCACGGACCATCTGGTCGGCCTTGCGCGGGTCGACACCCAGGCGGAAGGCGACCTCGACGGTGCCGTCGAACTTCGAGGTGGAGGTCTCCTTGGCGAGACGGACGGCCTCGAGCGGGGCGTACTGCTTCTCCCGGTCGATCTTGGCGTCCGCAGCGCGGAGAGACTTGCTGCGCTTGCTCACTGCTTCTCCTGATGTGTTCTGAGGAGTCGTGGTGTGGGCCGAGCAGGCCCTGCCACGGGGTGTCCTACGAGGGGTGGGTGTCAGCCCTCGACCGTGATGCCCATGGAACGGGCGGTGCCGGCGATGATCTTCGACGCGGCGTCCAGGTCGTTGGCGTTCAGGTCGGGCATCTTGGTCGTGGCGATCTCACGGACCTGCGCCTGGGTGAGCTTGGCGACCTTGGTCTTGTGCGGCTCGCCGGAGCCCTTCTCGACACCCGCGGCCTTGAGGATCATCTTCGCGGCCGGCGGAGTCTTGGTGATGAAGGTGAAGGAGCGGTCTTCGTAGACCGTGATCTCCACCGGGACCACCCAGCCACGCTGCGACTCGGTCGCGGCGTTGTAGGCCTTGCAGAACTCCATGATGTTGACGCCGTGCTGACCCAGCGCGGGGCCGACCGGCGGAGCCGGGTTCGCGGCGCCGGCCTGGATCTGGAGCTTGATAAGCCCCGTGACCTTCTTCTTCTTGGGAGGCATTCCGGGTCCTCTTTCGTTTTCGCCTACCTACATCCGAGACAAGCCCGGACGGCTGCCTTCAAACGAGCCCATGACTCTGACCCGGTTGGAGGCATACCGCACAACGATAACGGGTATCTGTGCGCGGCCAAAAACCGAGCAGGTCAGACAGGCTGCGAGAGCCCGTCTGACCTGTTCGGAAGACGTACGTCCAGAAGGAGCTAGTTCTTCTGGATCTGGTCGAAGGAAAGCTCGACCGGGGTCTCGCGGCCGAAGATCTCGACGAGGCCCTTGACCTTCTTCGAGTCGGCGTTGATCTCGTTGATGGTCGCCTGGAGCGTGGCGAACGGACCGTCGGTGACGGTGACCGAGTCGCCGACCTCGAAGTCCAGCACCTGGACCTCGAGCTTGCGGGCCGGAGCCGGCCTGCCCTCGGCCTCGGCTGCCTCACGGGCGGCCTTCTCCTCGGCCTCCGGGGCGAGCATCTTGACGATCTCGTCCAGGGTCAGCGGGTACGGGTCGTAGGCGTTGCCCACGAAGCCGGTGACGCCGGGGGTGTTGCGGACGACGCCCCAGGACTCGTTCGTCAGGTCCATGCGCACCAGCACGTAGCCGGGGAGCTTGTTCTGCCGGACGGTCTTGCGCTCGCCGTTCTTGATCTGCGCGACCTCTTCCTGCGGCACCTCGGCCTGGAAGATGAAGTCCTCGACGTTCAGCGAGACGGCACGCTGCTCGAGGTTGGTCTTCACGCGGTTCTCGTAACCGGCGTACGTGTGGATGACGTACCACTCGCCGGGGAGGGCACGGAGTTCCTCGCGCAGGGCGGTGACCGGGTCGACGGGCTCGGCCTCTTCTTCGGCCTCGGCCTCGGCGTCCTCGTCGGCGAGGGCCTCTTCGGAGACGTCTTCGTCCTCGACGGACTCGACGTCCGCACCGGACTCGTCCTCGACGTGCAGGGCCGCCTCTTCGGCGGGCTCGCCCGCGGCGGCGTCGGCAGCCTCGACCTCGTCAGAGTTCTCGGTGTCCGCGGTGTCCGCGCCCTCCACGATGTCGAGCTCGTCCTCAACGGACTCGACCGACTCGATGGCGTCGTTCAGGTTCGGGTCAGACACGGTGGCTGCTTCTTCCTGGATACATGGGGGTGGAACACACGAAAGGGGCGCCGGTGACGGCGCCCTTCGCGTTTGGCTCAGCCAAATACGTACTTGGCGGCGTGGTCGAGTCCATAGTCAATCACGGTCACCAAGGCGATCATGATGACGACGAAGACAATTACCACTGTGGTGTACGTCGTCAGCTGATTGCGCGTCGGCCAGACGACCTTGCGGAGCTCCGCGACGATCTGGCGATAGAAGGTGGCAAGGCGCCTCAAAGGGCCCTTCTTGCCACGCTTGCCGCCCTTGCGAGTCTTCTTATTGGACTCCGGTGCCTCGGCATCAGGCATGTCGATGGAGCCCACGGCGTCCGTCACTCGTCCTCACCTGATTCCGGGTCGTGGCTACGCCGTGCCCGGCCAGGCCGCACGGCGGTGCATTGCAGTACGTACATGCGCACACATCCTGGCGAAGGATTGTGTAGCAGGGCCGGAGGGACTTGAACCCCCAACCGCTGGTTTTGGAGACCAGTGCTCTACCAATTGAGCTACGACCCTTTGATTTCCCCCAACGTACCGCATCCGCCCGAGTGCTCGGTGTGCACCGGGTGAGTGCGGCCGGTGAAGGCCAACGAGGAGAGAGTGTACGTGCTCCGGGGCCGGTCGTCGAACAGAAAGTGTCCGTACGGGCTTTGATCCCGGAAGATCGTCCAGCCCACCGCCTCGATCCGGACGGTTGTTCAGTCGCTGTTCAGTCTGTGAAACCCGCGTGCCGGGGAGGTTTCCGGTCTGAAACGATGGGGCCATGAGCCCTGCAACCCCTCCCACCGAGCGCCGCGTCTCCGCCCGAGTCGGCGCGATCTCCGAGTCCGCCACCCTCGCCGTGGACGCCAAGGCCAAGGCCCTCAAGGCCGCGGGGCGTCCGGTGATCGGCTTCGGCGCCGGTGAACCGGACTTCCCGACCCCGGACTACATCGTCCAGGCCGCCATCGAGGCCTGCTCGAACCCGAAGTACCACCGCTACACGCCGGCCGGCGGCCTGCCCGAGCTGAAGGCCGCGATCGCCGCGAAGACGCTGCGCGACTCCGGCTACGAGGTGGAGGCCACTCAGGTCCTGGTCACCAACGGCGGCAAGCAGGCCATCTACGAGGCCTTCGCCGCGATCCTCGACCCGGGCGACGAGGTCATCGTCCCTGCGCCGTACTGGACGACGTACCCGGAGTCGATCCGCCTCGCCGGCGGTGTCCCGGTCGATGTCGTCGCCGACGAGACCACCGGCTACCGCGTCTCGGTAGAGCAGCTGGAGGCCGCCCGCACCGAGAACACCAAGGTGCTGCTCTTCGTCTCCCCGTCCAACCCGACGGGCGCGGTCTACACCCGCGAGCAGATCGAGGAGATCGGCCGCTGGGCCGCCGAGAAGGGCCTGTGGGTCCTGACCGACGAGATCTACGAGCACCTGGTCTACGGCGACGCGGAGTTCCACTCCCTGCCCGTCGTCGTGCCCGAGCTGCGCGACAAGTGCATCGTCGTGAACGGCGTCGCCAAGACGTACGCCATGACCGGCTGGCGGGTGGGCTGGGTCATCGGCCCCAAGGACGTCGTCAAGGCCGCGACCAACCTCCAGTCGCACGCCACGTCGAACGTGTCGAACGTGGCGCAGGTCGCCGCGCTGGCCGCCGTATCCGGCGACCTGACGGCCGTCGCGAAGATGCGGGAGGCCTTCGACCGCCGCCGCAAGACCATCGTGCGCATGCTGAACGAGATCGACGGCGTGTTCTGCCCCGAGCCGGAGGGCGCCTTCTACGCGTACCCCTCGGTGAAGGCGCTGGTCGGCAAGGAGATCCGCGGCAAGCGCCCCCAGGACACGGTCGAGCTGGCCGCGCTCATCCTGGAGGAGGCCGAGGTCGCGGTGGTCCCGGGCGAGGCCTTCGGCACGCCGGGGTACCTGCGTCTGTCGTACGCGCTGGGTGACGAGGACCTCGTCGAGGGCGTCTCGCGCATCCAGAAGCTGTTGGCCGAGGCCAAGGACTGACGTCAGTCGCGTTCCACGCGCGCGGGGCACCTACTTTTCGAAGTAGGTGCCCCGTTTCTTCGTTAGGGATTCTGTTCGGACAAGCCCACGATCAGGGAAAGCGCTACCGGCACGTCATCCGCGTACGGCAAGATCCTGGGATGGAGCGCGTACGTGATGTAAATGAACTACCGAAGGCCCATCTGCACCTGCACTTCACCGGGTCGATGCGGTCCACGACCCTTCTGGAGCTGGCCGACAAGTACGGCGTACGGCTGCCCGACGCACTGACCAGCGGGGAGCCGCCGAAGCTGCGGGCGACCGACGAGCGCGGCTGGTTCCGGTTCCAGCGGCTGTACGACGCGGCGCGGTCGTGCCTCAGAGAGCCCGAGGACATCCGGCGGCTGGTGCGCGAGGCCGCCGAGGAGGACGTGAAGGACGGCTCCGGGTGGCTGGAGATCCAGGTCGACCCGACGTCGTACGCCCCCCGCCTCGGCGGTCTGATCCCGGCTCTCGAAGTCATCCTGGACGCGGTGGACTCGGCCTCGCGTGAGACAGGGCTCGGGATGCGCGTCCTGGTGGCGGCGAACCGTATGAAACACCCGCTGGACGCCCGTACGCTGGCCCGCCTGGCCGTGCGGTACGCGGACCGGGGCATCGTCGGTTTCGGGCTCTCGAACGACGAACGGCGGGGTATGGCGCGGGACTTCGACCGGGCCTTCGAGATCGCGCGCGAGGGCGGTCTGCTGGCCGCGCCGCACGGCGGCGAGCTGACGGGGCCCGCCTCGGTCCGCGACTGCCTGGACGACCTGCACGCCTCGCGGATCGGCCATGGGGTGCGCGCCGCGGAGGACCCCCGGCTGATGAAACGCCTCGCGGACCGCGGGGTGACCTGTGAGGTCTGCCCGGCCTCGAACGTCGCCCTGGGGGTGTACGAGAAGCCGGAGGACGTCCCCCTGCGCACACTCTTCGAAGCCGGAGTCCCCATGGCCCTCGGCGCCGACGACCCACTGCTCTTCGGATCCCGGCTGGCAGCCCAGTACGAGATCGCCCGCCGGTACCACGACTTCACGGACCCCGAACTGGCCGAACTGGCAAGGCAGTCCATCCGCGCCTCGGCCGCCCCTGAGGACGTACGGGAGAAACTGCTGTCCGGGGTCGACGAGTGGCTCAGCGGCCCGGTCTCCTGAAATGCGCGTACGGCGGATACGCCTTGAAGCAGATGAGAACCTCGGGCGCGCGCCAGCTGTCGCCACGGTCCGCTTTCAGGCCGCGGATCCCGGTCATCAGCGCTGAGCGCCCTTTGACGACGCGTTTCTCACGCGGCCCCCAGCCTGCCGCATAGGCGAGGGCGGACGCGGTGTCGGCGAAGACGTCGCGGCTGCCGATGAGGAAGAACGTCCGGGCGTGCGAGGTGTGGTGCAGCAGGTCGCGCATGTCCTTGTGGTGGCGCCGCTGCTGCCAGGACGCGGCGTCGCGCGCGGTGCGGGCCTCGTCGGTGCGGACGGTGAGCGGAGTGCCGTGCACCAGCTTGCGGCGCAGTTGCGGCCATGCACTGGGGCGCAGACCGAGCGACTGGTGGACCAGGACGAGGTCCACGAGGTCGCCACACCCCTCGTCCGGCGGGACACCGCTTCTGAGTGGCACATGCACGATCGTGTGCCTGGAGTACGCGGCGAAGGAGAACAGGCCGGCCAGCCGGTTCAGGCCGTCGTGGTCGCCCGAGGGTCAGTAAGGGCCATGGGCAACGGAGATACCGCGCAGGAGCGTGCGGGCGAGTGCCGGGGCGAAGGTGTCCAGGGGCGGGGGCTTGCCGTCCTCCGTCATGTCGTAGGCGAAGGCGCGCTGGGCGCAGGCGCCGAGGAGTAGGGATGCGGCCGCGAAGGTGTCGGCGCAGAGGTGGATGCGACCCGCCTTCTGTTCCGCGCGCAGGTACTCGGCGACCCCTCGGATGGGCATGTGCGGGCCCGCTCCCATCGCCCGCATCGCCTCGTCGTGGCGCCGCTTGAGCTGCTTCTCCGCGTACAAGGAGGCAGCTATCGGGAAACTCTGCTCATAGAAGAGGGCGGCCTGGCGGGCGATCTCCGTGAGGTTCTCCTCGACGGTGTGCTCCCCCGGCTCGGCCGTGAGTCTGCCCAGGAGGGGGCCCAGCGTGGGGAGGCGTTCCTCCAGGACGTGGATGAACAGCTCTTCCTTGCTCGCGAAGTACTTGTAGAGCGCCGCTTCGGAGCAGCCCGCCGCCTTGGCGATCTCCTTGGTGGTGGTGCGGGCGAGGCCGACGGTGAGCATGAGCTCGTGCGCCGCGTCGAGGAGGCGGATCCGAGCCGGTTTCTGCTGCATGGGGCCCAACGATTCCATGAAGGAGCCAATCAGACTTGACGGGTGGGTGAGTACTTACTCACTCTAGAGGTAGGCATCGGTGAGTGAATACTCACCCACCGACCGATCATGCGAGGAGAGCACGTCATGAAGCTCACCGTTTTCGGTGCCACCGGGGGCATCGGGCAGGAGATCGTCCGGCAGGCCCTGGCATCGGGCCATCAGGTCACGGCCGTCGTGCGGGATCCCGCACGGTTCACCCTCACGGGCGCGGATCTGGAGGTGTTCCGCGCCGACCTCACCGACCCGGAGGCGCTGCGCCCCGCGGTCGCTGGCCGGGACGCGGTCCTCTCCGGCCTCGGCGCCCGCAGCCGCAAGGACGCCGGGGTCACGGCGAAGCTGACCCGCAGGGTGCTGGCCGCCATGGAGGCGGAGTCCGTACGGAGGCTGCTCGTGGTGAGCGCGAGTCCGATCGGTCCCGATCCCGAGGGCGCCACGCTCGTCGACCGCGCCATGCGGAGTGTGATCTCGGGGATCCTGAAGGACGTCTACGCCGACCTCAGGGAGATGGAGGACGAGCTGGCCCGCAGCGGGACGGACTGGACCGCCGTACGCCCGCCACGCCTCCAGGACAAGCCGCTGACCGGTTCGTACCGGACGGTCGTCGGGGGCTTCCCGCTCAAGGGCAGGTTCATCGCGCGCGCCGACGTGGCCCACGCGATGCTGGCCATGACGGACGACCCGGGAACGGTGAAGCAGGGCGTCGGAGTCGCCTACTAAGACCCCCACTAGGACCCCTGCGAGGGTTCACACCAGGGCGCGTACTGGAAGCACCAGGGCTCGTACTAGAGCTCCACGCCGACCGTCACCGGCTCGTTGACCAGCGTGATCCCGAACGCGTCACGTACTCCGGCGACGACCTCGCGGGCCAGCGCGAGGAGATCCTCGGTGGTGGCCTCGCCCCGGTTGGTGAGGGCCAGTGTGTGCTTGGTGGAGATCCGGGCCGGCCCACTGCCATAGCCCTTGGTGAAGCCCGACTTGTCGATCAGCCAGGCCGCGGAGGTCTTGGTGTGGCCGTCGCCCGCCGGGTACGCGGGCGGTGCGGCATCGGCGCCGAGCCGCACCTCCACGCGCGCGTGGAAGGCGGCGAACTCCTCGTCCGTGAGGATCGGGTTGGTGAAGAACGACCCGGCCGACCAGGTGTCGTGGTCCTCGGGGTCGAGCACCATGCCCTTGCCGGAACGCAGCTTCAGCACGGTCTCCCGGGCCTTCTCGAGCGGCACCCGGTCACCGGGCTCGACACCCAGCGCGCGAGCCGTCTCGGCGTACTTGACCGGCGCACTCAGCCCTTCCGCGTCCTCCAGCGCGAAGCGGACCCGCAGCACGACATGGCGCTCGGGGTCTGCCTTGAAGCGGCTGTGGCGGTACGAGAAGGCGCAGTCGGCGTTCGTCAACGTGACCGTCTCATGCGTCTTCCGGTCGTACGCGATCACTTCGGTGATCGTCGACGACACTTCCTGGCCGTACGCGCCCACGTTCTGGATCGGTGTCGCGCCCGCGGAACCGGGGATCCCCGCAAGGCACTCGATGCCGGCGAGCCCCGCCTCGACGGTGCGGGCGACCGCGTCGGTCCACACCTCGCCCGCCGCCAGCTCCAGCTTCCCGCCGTCGAGTTCGAAGCCGTTCGTCGCGATGCGCAGGGCGGTCCCGGCGAAGCCCTTGTCGCCGATGACCAGGTTGGATCCGCCACCGATCACCAGCAGCGGCGTACCGGCGTCGTCGGCCTCGCGAACGGCGGCGACCACCTCGGCGTCGGTCGTGGCGGTGATCAGCCGGGTCGCCGGGCCCCCGAGCCTGAAGGTGGTCAGCGGGGCGAGCGGGGCGTCGTGGAGTACCTGCACGGGCTCAAGACTACGAGAAGGAGCGGGGGCGCCCGGTCATCGGTGCACCCACAAAGATCAAAGATCAAGCATGGCTAGTCGCCCATGAACCACAAGTAGCTGCCCGGCGTCGCCTCACACGCTTCAAGGAGCTCGGCAAGGTCGAGCAGAGCCGCTTTCTGCTGGTCGTCAGCGCACCCCTGTGTCAGGGCGGCGACTTCCCGGCGGGCGGCTTGAGCTTCCTGTTCGTTGAACAGCGTGTCGCCGTACGGATCAACCCAGCCGAGCTTGCCCGAGCCATGCCGGTCGAGGGTGCCCAGCACCCTCGCCAACGCTTCACCGTGCTCGTAGGAGCCCCGCAGCAAGGTGTCGCGGGACGACCCCTTGCGCGCAGGTCGCCCAGAGTGCAGTTCCAGCTCAATCCCCATGAGCCCTCCATCGGCCTCGGAACCCGAAGCTTCGCAGAGATCATTTGTCAGACAAACTCCGAGCTGGTGCGCGGGCGCGGGGAAGGCCCCGCCACAAGCACGCGGGGCCTTCCCCTGCCGTACATCGGAAGGGACTCAGTCAAAGTGCGGGGAGGCTCCGTAGGCGCCGGGCACCTAGCTCGCCCGAAGCCACATGCTCGGAGTCCCCGCGAAGAACCGGGGTTTCACCGGGAGACGGTTTCGAGGGCGGGCTCCGGGTCCGAGGCCACGACCTTGGTCCCGGTCACCGACGGCCGGCCCGGCAGCAGCGCCGCGGCCGCCGCACCCGCGGCTACCACCGCGGCGCCCACCCACAGCGCGGGCGAGAGTCCGTCGACGAAGCGCTGCGCGGACTCATAGCCGCCCTGGGCGGAGAAGACCGAGGCGAGGACCGCGATACCGAGTGCGCCGCCGACCTCGCGGAGGGCGTTGTTGGCGCCGGAGGCGATGCCCTGCTCGGACGGGAGGACGCTGGACATCACCAGGGCGGCGGACGGGGCGAAGTACAGGCCCATGCCGATGCCGCTGATGATCAGGGCGGGCAGCTGAGCCACGTACGACATCTCGGGCGAGACGACCAGCGCGAACCAGCCGAGCCCGACGGCCTGCAGCGTGAGGCCCGCGGTGACCACCGGGCGTCCGCCGATCCGGTCCGACAGATACCCGGCGATGGGGGCGACGATCATCGGCATGCCGGTCCAGGGGAGCATCCGCAGGCCCGCCTCGGTCGGCGAGTAGCCGAGGACACCCTGCAGGAACTGGCTCAGCAGGAAGATCGAGCCGAACATCCCGACGAACATCAGCAGGCTGGCGGCGTTGATCGCGGAGAAGGCGCGGCTGCGGAAGAGCCGCATGGGCAGCATCGGGTTCTTGGCGCGGATCCCGTGCAGGACGAAACCGGCGAGCAGCGCGCCGCCCGCGATCAGGCCGGTGAGCACGGGAGCGCTGGTCCAGCCGTCGATGTTGCCGCGGATCAGGGCGTACACGACCCCGAAGAGACCACCGCTGGCGAGCACGGTGCCGGTGAAGTCGAGCGGGGCGCCGGTGCCGTACGACTCGGAGAGACGCAGCCGGGCGAGCGGCAGCAGCGCGAGACCCAGCGGAACGTTCAGCCAGAAGATCCACTGCCAGGACACGTGCTCGGTGAGGCTGCCGCCGATGAGGGGCCCGGAGGCGACCGCGAGTCCGTTGACGGCACCCCAAATGCCGTACGCCATCCCGCGCTTGGCGGCCGGAACGGCGGCCGCCAGGAGAGTCAGAGTCAGCGGCATCATGATCGCCGCGCCGACTCCCTGGACCGCGCGGGCCGCGATCAGCGAGTCGATGCCGGGCGCCATCGCCGCGCCGGCGGACGCGCCGGTGAAGACGGCGAGACCGACGAGGAAGAGCCGCCGGCGGCCGAACCGGTCACCCAGGGCCGCGCCGAACATCAGCAGCACGGCGAAGGTGAGCGTGTACGCGCTCACGGTCCATTCCAGGTCGTCCAGCCCTCCCCCGAGGTCCTCGCGGATGGAGGGCAGGGCGGTGGTGACGACGAGGTTGTCGAGGGCCGCCATGAATCCGGCGGCGCTGGTGATGACGAGGGCCCAGACGGCTCCCCCGCGGCGTGCTGTCTGCTGTGACATCGCTCCCCCAGAGGGTGATCACTGTCGGCTGCTGCCGATGGTTAGTTATTGATGACTAACTTTGATGGGCATAAAAAGGCGATGCCCTCCGCCTTCCTCATTTCGGCTTCCTTGTTCAGCCTTCGTCAGGAGCGGTCCCCGGGGGACCGACTTCGAGCCGCCCCTTCGTCCGCGCCGACGGGTAGAGCCCTTCCCAGACCCGGTGCTCCGGCGAAAAACCCATGGCCACCAGGCAGTTGACGAGCATTCCGTACGCCATGAAGGTCGTGGTTTCGTTCACATCGGCTCCGAGCGGAATGTGAGCGGTGTCCCAGAGCCGCATCCAGCGGTCCCGCACCAACTCGCCGAACTCGTGGTCACCGGCCTCCTCGGCCGCCGCGACCGCCACGTACGTCTGCATCTGCATGAGCAGCCGCTCGGGCTCCTCCGCGATGACCTGGGTGTACGCGTTGGCCATGGAGTGCAGGGCCTCTTCACCCTCCAGCCCCTTGGAGGCCTCCTCGAACGTCTGCCGGAAGAGGTCCATACAGCGCTCGGTCGCCGCAAGGAAGATCGCCCGCTTGCCCGGGAAGAGCCTGAAGAGGTACGGCTGCGAGACACCCACACGCTTGGCGATCGCCTCGGTGGAAGTGCCGCTGTAGCCACCGCGGGCGAACTCGCTCATCGCCGCACGGATGACGCTCTCGCGCCTCTCTTCTGCGCTCATCCTGACCATGCAAGTAAGTTAGTGCTCAATCACTAACTACGTCAAGGGGCAGGTGCAACGCGTAAGGGGCGTCCGCAATGGCGGACGCCCCTTACCTGAGTCACCTAGGTCACCCGTGACACCTTCAGGCCAGCCGTACGACCGCTCGCGACATACCCAGCACCTTCTGGCCCGCACTGGTCGCGGTGAGGTCGACGCGGACGGTGTTGTCGTCGAGCTTGGCGCCGATCTTGGCGCTGACCTCGACGGTCGCACCCTTGTCGTCGTTCGGGACGACGACGGGCTTGGTGAAGCGGACGCCGTACTCGAGGACCGCGCCCGGGTCGCCGGCCCAGTCGGTGACGACGCGGATCGCCTCGGCCATGGTGAACATGCCGTGGGCGATGACGTCGGGGAGGCCGACCTCGACCGCGAACCTCTCGTTCCAGTGGATCGGGTTGAAGTCCCCGGAAGCACCCGCGTACCGCACCAGCGTGGCCCGGGTCACGGGGAAGGACTGGGCCGGCAGCTCGGTGCCGACCTCGACGTCGTCGTATGCGATCTTCGCCGTCATGGTCAGCCCTCCGCCCGCGCCACGAGCTTGGTGATCGCGGTCACCACGTGCTCGCCCGCCTCGTCGTGGACCTCGCCGCGGATGTCCAGGATGTCGTTGCCCGCCATGGACTTGATCGCCTCGATGGTCGAGGTGACCGTAAGCCGGTCCCCCGCGCGCACCGGGCGACTGTAGGCGAACTTCTGGTCGCCGTGCACCACGCGGCTGTAGTCGAGACCCAGTTGGGGATCTTCGATGACCTGCCCCGCGGCCTTGAAGGAGATCGCGAAGACGAACGTCGGCGGGGCGATCACATCGGGGTATCCGAGGGCCTTGGCGGCCTCCGGGTCCGTGTAGGCCGGGTTGGTGTCCCCCACGGCCTCGGCGAACTCGCGGATCTTCTCGCGCCCGACCTCATAGGGGTCGGTGGGCGGGTAGGACCGCCCCACGAAGGACTGGTCGAGCGCCATGGGCTCGGCACCTCCTGGCTTTCAGCCGGTGAATCGAACGCGGGTCTGACGAAGGCAGATGCAGCGAAGACAGGTGTAACGAAGGCAGGTGTAACGACGCGAGGCCGCCCCCCGCGAAGGGGACGGCCTCGTGTACGAGCCTGAAACTTATCGCGTTTCGCGGTGCGCGGTGTGCGCATTGCAACGCGGGCAGTGCTTCTTCATCTCCAGTCGGTCCGGGTCGTTACGCCGGTTCTTCTTGGTGATGTAGTTCCGCTCCTTGCACTCCACGCAGGCCAGCGTGATCTTGGGGCGGACGTCGGTGGCAGCCACAGGAGTGCTCCTTGACGAACGGAATAGGACTATTGACGCATGAAAGAGTAGCCGATCGAAGGACCGACCCCACAATCGGCTACTGTCAGTAGCGGTGACCGGACTTGAACCGGTGACACAGCGATTATGAGCCGCTTGCTCTACCGACTGAGCTACACCGCTGAGATGCGATCGGTTCCCGCCTTGCGACGGGAACCTCCCACACCAGAGCCCCAATACGGAATCGAACCGTAGACCTTCTCCTTACCATGGAGACGCTCTACCGACTGAGCTATTGGGGCGAGCGATGAAGACATTACACGGTCGGCCGCCGATCGCCCAAATCCGTTTCGCGGCAACCGCCCCGGCCTGTTCCTCGCCGATTCCCGGGCGTTCCCACGGTCGTCCCACGCACCACGAACCACAGCCGTGACCCCGTGGTCGAACCCCATGACGCCTTCCGCGTCCTCGGCCTCCGCTCCCCGACGGACCGCCGGGATTCTCCCCGACGGACCACACCAGTACGACTATTGCGCTCCTCCCCGATGCGGACAGGTCGCCGCCCTAGGCTCGGCTCACGCTGTGTGATCTTGTGTCTCCACTCTCCGCAGTCGCCCCGCCCCGCAGCCGCCCCCGAGCCCCAGGAGCGCGATGCCCGACAGTCAGATGCCCGAGAGCCAGCCGCAGCCGCCCCACTCCTCGTCGGGACAGTCAGGACAGGCGGGACCGTCTGGGCCTTCGGGCCAGACCGACACGGCCACCCTCCTGCTGTGCGGGGCACGGCTCACAGACGGCCGGATCGTGGACGTACGGCTGAGCGGCGGGCGCATCGAGGCGGTCGGCACCACCGGGAGCCTCAGCGCCCACGGCGCGCGCGTCGACGTGAGCGGCTACCTCCTCCTGCCGGCCCCTGCCGAGCCGCACGCCCACGGCGACACCGCGCTGACGGCGGAGGGCGACGGCCCCTTCTCGTACGACGCCGAGGAGGTCCAGCGCCGGGCCACCGAGGCCGCGTTGCTGCAACTCGGGCACGGGGCCACGGCGTTGCGCTCACACGTGCGCGTCGGCGATGTACAGGGGCTCGACGCGCTGGCCGCGGTGCTCCAGGCGCGGCGGTCGCTGCGGGGGCTCGCCGAGCTGACGACGGTGGCGATGCCCCGGGTGCTGACCGGGGTCGCCGGGGCGGACGGGCTCGCGATGCTGCGGGACGCGGTGAAAATGGGCGCCTCCGTAGTGGGCGGTTGCCCGGACACCGACCCCGATCCGACGGGCTACGTGGAAGCGGTCCTGGAGCTCGCCTCAGAGCACGGCTGCCCGGTCGACCTGCACACGGACGCCGCCGACCCCGCACGGCTCGGACGGCTCGCGGCGATGGCGGGCGGGCTGCGCCCCGGAGTGACGCTCGGCCCGTGCGGCGGACTCGGCCGACTGCCCGCCGAGGTCGCCTCCCGCGGGGCGGACCAGCTCGCCGCGGCCGGGGTGACCGTGGTCTGCCTGCCGCAGGGCGGGTGCGGGGCCGTGGACCGGCGCGGAATCGCTCCGGTACGCCTGTTGCGGGCGGCCGGGGTACGGGTCGCCGCGGGCAGCGGCGCCCTGCGCGACGTAGCGAATCCGGTGGGCCGCGGCGACCCGCTGGAGGCCGCCTATCTGCTGGCCTCGCGGCACGGGCTGCGCCCCGAGGACGCGTACGACGCCGTGAGTTCCGTCGCCCGGTCCGCCCTCGGACTGCCCGAGGTGCGCGTGGAGGCGGGATTTCCGGCCGAGTTGCTCGCCGTACGCGGGGACGGGCTCGCCGGAGCGCTGTCGCTGGCGTACAGCCGCATCGTGGTGCACCGGGGGCGCGTGGTGGCGCGGACCAGCGCGGTGCGGGAGTACTGCAACTCGGCGGCTACGGGATTGGATCTGCCCCGGCAGGGGCGGGGGGAGCCGTCGTGAACGGGGCCGGGCGGGACGGGGCCCGGCTTTTGTGAGGGCACGCGCGCGTGGCTTGTTTTTGTACGTCCACGCGCGCGTGGCTGGCTTCGTACGTCCACGCGCGTGCCCGGCGCCGACCGGCGCGCTCGCCGGTCGGCGCACCAGGTGCTCAGAACTCGCCGCCGCCCAACAGGGCACCGGAGAACAGGCTGTCCCCGGGCACCTTGTCCGTGGGGATCTCCGTGGCACCCGACGGCGCGCTGACGTCGCCCGCGTCGGTGAACTTCAGGACCAGCGGCAGCCGGGTGCCCTTCGGCGCGTCGGCGAGGATCGCGAGGTCGATCTCGACCTGGGTCAGGTCGCCGTTCTTCAGCGTGAAGTCGACCGCGACCTTCTTGTTCGGAGCGTCCTTGAGGTCCTTGGCCGTGGGGAGTTCGGCGCCTGCCGGGAGGTCTCCCTCCAACGGCCCGAGCTTGTCGAGGACTCCGGTGAGCAGGTCACGGAAGTTGCCCTGGGCGATGACGTGTTCGGTACCGTCACTGCCGCCCTTGGTGCTGAAGGTGACCTCGCGGGCGATGACACCACTCACGGCATCGATGATCTTCTGCTGGGTCTTGGCGTCGATCCCGTCGGCGCCGCCCGAGGAGGACTCGGACTCCTGGACCTCCTCCAGAGCGCTGGTGTCGATCTTGACCCACTCGCCCTCAAGTACCTTCCTGAACTCCTTCTCGCTCTCCGGGAGCTGATCTGCCGTAGGCATGGGCATGCCCATCGACTCGCCCAGCGCCTTGAAGTCGGCGCGGTAGTACGTGAAGTCGCCGACGACCCGGTACTCGACCAGGACGCCTTCGGGGCCCTCGACCGTGACACTCGTGCCGACGAGATCCTTCTCACCCGAATCCGCCAGCGGCTTCTTGGACTTGACGGAGACCTCGACGCGCAGTCCCGCGAGGAGTTTCGCGAACTCCGGCGGCAACTCCTCCTCGGAACCGGCTTCGCCCGCCAGCGCCGTGAGCGCGTCGGAGTCGGCGTCCAGGTCCAACTCGAAGGCGAGCGACTTCTGTTCGCCGAGCCGGTCGACGGCCTGGTCGACCTTCTGACCTGCGGTGAGATTCTGAACCGTGCCGCAGGCGGCCGCAGTGGCGAGCAGCACGGCGGAGCAGCCGGCCGCGATGACGGTCTTGCGTATGGCGGTGATGGTGTTCTCCTAACGACGCCGCACGGCACGCACGACATCCCCTCGTTCACAGTGATCACTCATGTGACACGTGAGTCATCCACAGGGTTGTGCGGCGAACGCGTCCATCCGGGCGTACGGTCGGAAACATGCGCATTGTTATCGCTGGAGGTCATGGTCAGATCGCGCTGCGGCTGGAGCGACTGCTCGCCGCGCGCGGTGACGAGGTCGCGGGGATCATCCGCCGCGCCGAACAGGGCGACGACCTGCGGACGGCCGGCGCCGAGCCCGTCCTGTGCGACCTGGAGTCCGCCTCGGTGGAAGAGGTCGCCGCACATCTGCAGGGCGCGGACGCGGCCGTCTTCGCGGCGGGCGCGGGCCCGGGCAGCGGCGTGGACCGCAAGAACACCGTGGACCGGGGCGCCGCCGTCAAGTTCGCGGACGCGGCGGAACGCGCCGGCGTACGCCGCCACATCGTCGTCTCCTCCATGGGCGCGGACCCGGCGCACCCGGGCGACGACATCTTCGACGCCTATCTGCGCGCCAAGGGCGAGGCCGACGAGTACGTACGCGGGCGTACGGCCCTGGACTGGACGATCCTGCGCCCCGGCGGCCTGATCGACGACGCCGGCACCGGCCTCGTACGCTTGGAGGCCTCCACCGGCCGCGGCACGATCCCCCGCGACGACGTCGCCGCGGTCCTCGCGGAAATGGTCGACACCGCTGCGACGGCCGGCCTGACGCTGGAACTGATCAGCGGCTCGACCCCGGTTTCGGTGGCGGTCAAGTCGGTGGCGGGGAACTAGGGGCGGGGTTCCGGGGACAAAGTGCCAGGGGCGCGGAGCCAGGCGCTGCGACCGGCGTCAGAAGGGCGGTCAGAACACCAGCCGGAACAACCGCCGGTCAGAACAGCGGTATCTGCCCGGGGAAGTCGGGAACGGCGTACCCGTCCAGCGCGGGCTGAGCCGCCCCGAGCTGCGCATGCCTGCGCGATCCCGGACACGAGACCAGCTCCCCGCTCCCCCGCGCACCCGGCGGATCATGCCGAGCGAACCGCCCCGCGACGACGGCGATCTCCCGACGGCACTCGGGGCAGTTCCTGCGACGCGACGACATGACATCAGTGTGCCCGAGCAACCGACGATTCCCCTGACCCCGAACATGAAGAAACCCCCTCCGAACTGCTTGATCGCAATTCGGAGGGGGTTTCCCTCAATGTGGCGGCGCGTGGATTCGAACCACGGAAGGCGAAGCCGGCAGATTTACAGTCTGCTCAAGATCAGCTATTCGCACCCCATCTGAACTGGGGTTTCCCCAGGTATCAGAGAGGGGTGGGCGCATCCCGCCCACGTCTCGTCCACAAGAGCCAATACCCGTCATCGCATCCCAGGGCCGCAAGTAGGGCCCCTTCGCGATCCCGACAACCGCCCTCGACACCGGACGGCTTGGCGACTCACCGAGGAGCCGCAGGGGCCTGCGAACTCACAGACTCCGGCTTCGGCGCCTTTGTCGTCACCTCGTCGCTTTGGGAAGCAACAAGGATCAGGGTTACGACGACCAAGCACAGGAGCGTGAACCCCAGGAACACGAGCCGCTGTTTCTGCACTGCTGCGACCCGCCCCCCCGTATCGCTCGCGATGATCTCATTCACCTTGGTGCGGTGCTCGAAAAAGTTCTTGATCGCGTCCTTGGGGAGGTTCTTAACGACACGCGCCATGGCAAGGACGAGACCGACGGCAACCACGGGGATGATCACCCACACAGGTGTGCCGTCAGGAAGCTGGAACAACACGGTTTTGCTGACCCTTCACTGCGGTCGGCAAGACGAAAGCAGCACACCGAAAGCGCGCCTGCCGCGGCACAGAGCTGCCCGCCTTGAGGACTTGGTGATACAAGGCAGGGACAGCTTCTAGATCCGCAGGGGTACGAGGGCACCATCGCTAGCGAGATCACGCAGCGTGGTAGCAGGGGAAACCGCAATTGTCGCCCTGGAGCCTAGCCCCGTCTGGGCGAGTAACAGGGCAAGCAGGCACTCCCTCAGACGTCGCGGGATTAACACCTCGCGGCATCTGGGCCTGTCGATTCCCATGCTCCAAGCCTGGCAAGATCGCGTCTGCTCCGTCAAGCCGTAAGGACTCACCACTCCGTGGTTCGGAGAGGGCACGGCTGACTTCGGCGAGCTACTCCTCGATCCGGTTCGCCGACCTGCGACCTGCGTTCCAGGCCTGAATGACGAGCCGATAGGCAGTTGTTACGCGTGACCCGGTGCCGCTGTTGTTGAACCCGCCGCGAGACGACCGGCTGAGGATCTCTGCACGCCACTTGACCGCTGTACCCATGGCCAGCATTTTTCGAGCGAGCTCTTTGTCCTCGGCGATGTCGCCCCATCGACCAAGGAACTGACCGATGCCGCCGAGGATCATGCCGTCCCAAGTCTCCGGGGAACGGTCGAAAGCTGCCTCCGCAACCCAGAGGGTTCGATCGAGGACCGGTGCGCCGAATCGTTCCGTGATCCGCAGGACTCCGGACACGGCCCCCACGCCGTTGGTGGAGGTAGAGCCGAGGATGAGCCCGTGCTTCTTCAGGACTCGGTCGGTGTGGACGAAGAGGGGAACGCCGCCAGTGAGACCCACGTGGTACTCATCGATAGGCCTCGGCTTGTGGGACTCACGGTTCTTGATCAGGAAGAGGATCGCTTCCTGATCCAGCGTCAGGCCATGGTGAATCTCGGTCTTCACTGTGGGGATGCCGGCCAACTGGCAGGCACGGTGACGGTGCTGTCCATCCACGATGTACTTCTCGCCGTCGTCCCGCTGAGACACCATGATGAGGCCGATGGCCTCCGGAACGATGTTGTCCGCAATGCGCTGAGCCCTGCCCTCATTGAGGGTCCGCTGCGCTTGGGGGTCGATCTTGAGGTCGCTGACCGCGACCTCCTTCCCGTAGTCCACTTTGTGGGCCGGGAGCTCGTACGCGTACTGAGGCTTAGGCATAGAGATGCCCTTCCGCGCTGCGTTCAGGGGATTGTCGGCATAGCCGGGGATTTGGGGATACAGCGCGCGGAGAACTCAATCACGGAGCACTCGTTTCCACAAGTGGGCTGGCCAGCAGGCGAGTCGAGGGCGTATCTGTGCCGTGGAGGTACGCCTTGAGTTGTCATCGACAAGGCGGGACAGCAAATCGAGCGCTGGGCGCACGGGGCAAAACCGGCGCTGCCTCAATGCGAACCTATCCCGGGCGGCTGCCTCCGTCGAAGAGGCCAACTTCCTGTCCCGGCCAGGCCAGAACGACTCCGACGCGACGGCACAGGCCGAGCCAGCGAGGATCGAGCGGCTGACGCTCCACCCACAGCACAGCCCGTACCTTCTCTCCTCGTGCCTGCAATTGATCCTGGTAGTCCAGGACTTGGCCGAGCCCGACTCGAAGTTGACGTACTTCGTTGGACTCGGTGAGCGACTTGACTTCACAGACGCTGAGATCTCCGGAATGGTCACGCCAAGCTAGATCGAAGTCAGGATCGATCGCATTCGGCGAGAGCACGGAGAGCCCGTACTTGCCGGCGGATTCGGCCAAGGAGTTCTGGAGTCGTCGGTGCGCCTTGAGGTTGCGACCGGTCAGGTCAGGGTCCGGTGTACCGGGCTGCTGTGGTGCCGGAACGACAGACTCGTCAGCGGGACGGTAGCCCGTGCCGACGGGTGCGTCCCGGTGCTGCGGGGTGGTTCCAATGGGAACCATGTGGAAGCGAATGACCTGTCGAAGTGGTCCTCCGCCAGTGGGCGGGGCTTGGCCATACGAAAAGGGGGTCACGTCGTCCAGAACAACTTCGCCGACGTATCGCACAGTGCCGCGGGCACCCTCGAACAGACGTAGGCGGTCCCCCGTCAGACGGTAGTCACGGATCGCCTTATTGCCCTTGGTGAAGACCTGGTCACCCTTCTGTCCCTCGCCGGTGTAGTGGAACGTGCCGTCTTCCGCCCATTCGTCGTAGTAGCCGTGTTGATGGCCGGAACGTGGATCCGTGAAGATCAGCACGTTAGGCGACCGTCGTGAGGTACTGATCCCGTTCTGACTTGAGCCGCCGTAGCGCTCGTGCAGGTCGACGCGACGGATCGTGTCCCCAGGGCGCAGGTCCCAGCCTGGATCTTCGTCCCGAGCATGCTCAAGGGCCTCGATGATCACGGCCCACTGGGCTGGAGTCGCCACGTGTGGATTGGCGGCAAAGGACTGCTTCTGCAAGGAGGAGCCCGCGAAGCGCGGGTCATCGAGGAACCGGCTCCTCGATATCGGGCGTTCGAGCCACTCTTCAACGACCAGCGGGACGTACCAGCGGACGCCCGGATCTTCGCTCCAGTAGGACGCGTCCGCGGATGCGTCCAGGGCGGGGGGCCCGGCGATGTGGCCGTACGCCACTACGGCGGAGGCCGAACCAGTGAGCCACAGGGCGAAGGGATCCCCTGCCGCAAGTTCGTCGCGAAACCTGCCGACGCTCCAGGACCTGAGCTCGTGCCCGTCGCGCCGGAAGGCTTCCAGGTCGAACTTGTTCGGATTGCAGGTCAGGATCCAGGCGTTCACAAGGTCCCCCGTGGCACTGCTCGAATGGATGCGTGGCTAGCCCTGGAGGCTAGAGCATGCGACTGACAGGACTTGACGAAGGATTCAGCGCAGCACGGGGCGGTCCTCAAGCAACTCGCGCCGATGTGCCAGAGACCTGTCATCGAGGGGGGACACGGTCGTTGCTAGACGCTGTGGGCCGCCCTTCGACGGCCCACAGACAGATCAACTCAGGTCCCACTGCGCGATTTTCCGTGGGCACCGTAAGGACGCTGCCACCTGCCTTTACCTATGATTTGAGCGCTGAGGGACACGCAGCGATCTGCACCCGCCCTCTCAGCGTTCACGCACGGCCGTGGCAATCTCACTGCCGGCGTCACGTATAGCGGCCGCCACCTCAAGCAGCCCACTCGTGACCGCCGCCAACCCCCACCCGATGGCGTTGCCGTCGCTGTTGCGGGTTGCCTCTTCCGACCGAGTGTCGGCAATGTTTTCGTTCACGCCTGGCATCGCTCACTCCTTGATCCACACCGGCAAGACGTCGGGTAGCTACCGCATCTAGGCACCGCCCAAGCGCGCACCAGCCGGAATGGCTGGATAGGTGAGAGTGGCCAGAGGCGCCGCCTGAAGAGGCGGAGAACCTCGCATCAGGGAGGAGGCTCACTGCCTCGGGCGGTGACCGCCTGAGGCAGGCGCACCAAAGAGGGACAGCGCCGAAGACTCCGTACATAGGGCTGGCCGGAACAACCGTTAACTGTCATCATCGCAACACGGCAAGTAACGGGCGAACTTTCACTAGAGTGACGGTATGGGGACTGAAGCGCAGCCTTTTGGATCATGGCACCTCCGGGGCGGACGGTACGAACAACACGGACTCCCTGTGGAGGTCCTGTCAGAGTTCGCCCGCTACGAGCGGCTTGTAGTTGACGTGGCCAAAGCCCTCTACATGCGGCGTCACCCAACGCGGCAGCGCGCACCTCGTCAGTTCTCTCAGTTTTCTCTGCGCCTGTCGGATGTCAGGGAGGGAAGCGTAATCCCCGTCCTGGAAGCGCCACGCGGCGAGGACTCACCCCTATTCGAAAATTACGACGCCGGTGTATTCGACGAAGCACGCCTAATCATTCAAGAGGCACTCAAGTCGGTTGGCGATGGGGGGACGATCCCATCCAATTTTCCACCGAATGCGCTACGTGAATTTTCGAGGTTTGGCAGGAGTTTGCAGGACGGGGAATTCATCTACTTTGATGAGGGTCACCCCTCCGAGGCAACTTACTCCCAGAACATCCGACGGACCATCCAAGAGTTGGCGCGGCTTGACCGATTCGAAGTTGAGACACTAGTAATCGGACAGATCACAGGCGTTTACGCCGATGACGGTACTTTCAAAATCCGTTTGGCCAAAAACGGTAAGGTAATTGCTGGGCGTTTCTCCTCGGATGACATCGTCCCAGATCTACGCCAATATCTCGACGTTTCAGCGTTGGCGCCAACCGTATCGGTAAGCTCCGTCGCCATTCAATCGATCAACGATGACATCATCGAAATTCAGGATGTTCTAAATATCGAACCAGTGCTCCCGGCAGATTGGTCGGAGAGGCTGACCGAACTTCATAAACTTGAAGCAGGCTGGCTCGAAGGCACTGGAGAGGTTGTTGTAAGGCGAGTATTGAGAAGGGTTGAATCACTTCTGCTCGAATTGCTCGACTCTGGCATAGAGCGACCATATATCTATCCTACTGAACGCGGCGGGGTTCAGCTTGAATGGAGTTCGAGCGCCGGTGAGGTAACTGCCGAGATTACCAAAACCGAAGAGATCGAAATCTACGCTTTCTCCAAGTCCCGCGATGATGAGCTAGATAAATCCTTCACCGCGCACCAACTAGAGGAAGCCGCACAATTCTTGCTGGGGGGAATTCAGCAATATGCAAGGTGACGTCAACGACCTTCGACCCGGAGAGTTCAAGATCACGGACACGGAGGAGGCGGTTTGGCGTCAAGTGAACCCGGCCTTCGTGCACGATGGGCGCGTATCCAGCCAAGCATTCACACCCTCGGCGAAAGATGAGGGCGAGCTTTCGGTGAATCGATCCTCAAAAGTGTCCGCCCAAGAGTCTTTTGACCACTACACGAAAGTGCTGGAATTTCCTTCCGCCGGGGTTTACTCGCTCACAGTTGGCGAAATATCCGGCGAGGAGCTGAGCGTAATCGACGACTCGGCCGCGGAGGATGGACAGCCTAGGTCACCCGGTCACGCGTTTATCGACTACAGATCTGTACCACCTAAGCGAGCCAAGAAGATAGCGGGACGCCTGCGCCAAAAGGCCGAGAGTCATGATTGGGCCTACCGCTCGGAAGTAGCAGAGGACTAGGTACCGTCGGACAGACTCGCACCCATTAGGGGACAGCGTGGCTGGGCCTTATCGCGGCTTGTCGTTAAGGCCTGCCTACCCCGAACTGTCTGCGCGCGGACTCCATAACGATTAACGACGCAGCGCGATGCCTATGTGGTCGATGACGCCGAGCTCTTCCATCCTGACGAGTTGGTACGCGACTGACCCCGCGCTCGACAGGCCCACGCTTCGGCAGATCTCCCGCATCGAGGGAGTATCCCCGCGGTCGGCTACCCAGCCCCTGATGCACTACAGGATGCGTTCTTGCTGTTCCGTGAGGCGGTCCTCCGCCTCCTCCAGCTCCCGAACCTGTCGGCGCAGTTCGACCCTCGCCCCTGGCGACCGGCCACCTCTCGTCTCCCAGAACGGGTGGGAGGCAAGCCGGGCGGAGAGCTGCTGCAACCCACGACGCAGCGCGGCCGTGTGGAGCGGTCGACGCTCAAGCGCCGCATAAGTGCGGTTCCAGTCGCGTTGAGCCTGGATCAGATCGAGCGGAAACGTCGTGTGCCCCATGACTCAGATTCAATCATGTGTTCGATTTTTGAGGCCAGGACCAGTCCGGGCTGTGACTCGCACTGATAGTTGGCCAGCAGCGCAGGGAACGCGGCAGGCTGTAGGAGCATGCTCAAGTCAATCTGGCCTGTTCTCTCAGAGAGCGTTGGCCAGCAGCGGGACCATGAGAGGCGATGACTAGGTGAACGCGACGTTCTGGCTCGGTATCGCGGGTATCGCCGGCACCCTCATCGGGGCACTGCTCGGCCCAGTCCTTTCCGAGCGCATGCGCCGCAGCAGCGTCCGTACCGAGCAGTTCTCGGCCCAGCGTCTCGTGGTCTATGCAGATCTCCTGCGGGTCGCGGCACGGTTCGCCGATAATGCGCAGACTTGGGCAGTGCACCCTCTGGAAGACCTGGTAGAGAACGAGTCCGAGGAGCTAGACCGTCTTTTTAGCCAGGTCAGAGTTATCGCTAGCTCAAGCGTGTGCGAGCAGGTCCGCAACCTGGAGCGCACCGTAACAGCCTTTAACCGGCAGCTAGCGGAGGCCCAGCCCCACCATCGACGCCTCCTCGAAGCATCAGAAAGCGGACAAGGATCAGGGCAGGACGGCCTAGCTGTGACCCAGCGGATGAACTTGGCCACGGCGGCGGAGGGCGTCCGCGAGGCTTACCGGACACTCTCACGCGCCATTCGCCGGGAGATGCAACCGTGAGCGTAGTGGCCATCTAGCTCTGTGCGTCACACGGGACCTATGCAGGGTGCTGTCCCGTGCCATCCAAGGTTGAGCGTGCGTCATTGAATCTTGAGGGCACACCCTCAGGTGCCGGGCTACGCGTCTCGGATGACGTTGTAGATCGTCTGGGAGGCGGGTGCCGGGTGCGTGGTGTTGTGCCAGCCGATCTCCTCGGCGCGTTTCTCGATGGCCTCTCGTGCAGCTTGAGCTGCGACTTCGTCCTCAAAGAAGGCAATAGACAGTCCGTTGCCAGTTGCAGGATCGATGAGGTGATACGCACCGTGGACGCCGGGCACGGTAGCAGCGGCCTCCAGCACCCAGCCACGGTCATCGGTCGGCATCGGTTCCCAAACGGCCACTCTCGCGATCATCACCGTCTCCCTTGTCCGCTTGCTGAGCTTTCAGGATGCAGCAGCCTTCGGTGACAGCGCTCAGCTTTCGATGACACCGAACAGGTGCGAACGGGTTAGGCAGAGGTGCTAGCCGGGGCCCGTCCCACCGCGAGCAGATGCGAGCTCGCAGCGAGCAATTCTGGATACGGCTCAGCCATCCGCGCGGCTGCCATGGCGGAGGCAATCAGGTCATCGGTAGGTCCCTCGCCAGGTTGCTGTTCGACAGCCTTGACGAGTGACCACGCCGGGCCCTCGATCCCGAAGACTTCCACCTCAGTAAGCCCCGCCTCGCGAAGTTCGTCGGCAAGTTCCTCCGCCCGATGGAAGTACGCCAGGGTGAAGTGCGGGCCGTCATGCACTGCCGTGCGGAGAATCTTCGACACCGGCCCGTACATGCGCTCCGTGTGTAGGTGTGCGTAGGTGACGTGCTCGAAGAGGGAGGCGTAACGGTTGATCGCCGCTGCGGCTACAAGCCCACCGGGCTTGACTACACGCCGCGCCTCAGCGAGGGCCTGACGGCGGTCAGCGGCGTCAGGCAGGTGGTAGAGCGGGCCGAGCAGCTGAACCACGTCGTAGCTGTCGTCACTCGCGTCCAGCGCTCGCGCGTCTCCGAGCGACGCCGCACAGATGGCGGATGCCTGCTCAACGTGGCGAGCGATGGGGTCCACCAAGGAGACCGTGTATCCGTCCTTGACCAACCACTCTGCATGCACGCCAGCCCCGCCACCGACGTCCAGCACCTTCGCAGGCGCCAGTGGAAGGAACCGACGTAGAAGCTCCTGGGTCCTGGCCAGCTCAAGACGGCCATCCGCCGAGCGATGCAGGCGCCTGCTCTCGTCCACGGTCTCGCCATAGAAGCGCGCAACGGAGGGAGCCAATCCGAAATTCGACATAGCGGCAGTATGCTGTGTACCGGTGGACCAGTCCAGCAAGGAGACGGCAAGAGAGGCAGTCATGGCGCTACTGAAGTACGAGGAGATCGCGGAGTCGCTGCGCGCCCGCATCGCCGCTGGCGAGTTCGCGCCAGGTGAGACCGTGCCATCTGGCCGTGACCTGGCAGAACAATGGTCAGTCTCTCGCGCCACCGCCATCAAAGCGATGGATGTGCTGCGGAACGACGGTGTTGTCGTGGCCAAGCAAGGGACAGGGTTCGTGGTGACCGAGACGCCCGTCGCACGGCCGGCGGGGGCGCGACGGGCAGGCTCCGCCCGTGTCACTGGCGGCATGCCCTTCCTGCGCGTCGGCGAGCCGGATTGGGCAGAACCGCCTGCACGCGTGGCAGACGTGCTGGGCCTGGATTCGGGTGTCTCTACGCTGCGGCGCATCCGAATTCTCCAACTCCCGGACGGGAGTCCACACAGCTATGCGGAAGCGTGGTTCCCGCCCGAGATCGCAGAAGCCTCGCCCCGACTCGCACAGACCGCCCCTATTCCGGAAGGAACGACTCGCTACGTACGTCGCCAGACTGGCCGCTACCCAGCCGAGGGAGTGGATGTGACTACGGTCCGCCTGGCTACCGAGTCCGAAGCCCGCCACCTGGGGCTGTCCGAAACAACGGCAGTGGCCGTGGTTCTACACACCGCTTACGACCAAGACGGCCATCCACTCGTGTGCGAGGAAGGGGTCACGCCCTCCCCTCACTACGAACAGGTGGAGAGCTATGCGATGTAGGCCAGAGTGACCCGTAGGAGAGCTGGACCGGTCCGCCGGTCCAGCTTTTTTGTTTCTTTTTCGCGCCCCTGAGCTGCACGGACGGTCAATTCGCTGCATGCGAGGGGGAGTTGGAGCTTGACTGGACCGGTCCACCGGTCCAGTCTATGGATGTGCCCGGAGGAAAGCCCCCCACGGGGGGTGAGTACGAAGGAAGCGCCCGTTGGTTGAGAACTCAACAGAGTGCCGATCCAGCCGCCTGCACAAGGGCGGTCGATGGGTCGAAGTGAGCCCGAGTGCTCACGGTCCTTGACGCCCCTGCACGGGGCGCCGGGGGCCGTGGCTGCTCGGCCGAGCAGACCAAGCAAGAACGGCGCGCGCCCCCGGAGCAGCAACTCCAGGGGCGCTTTGGGGCCGTACCACCGACTAGGGAGAACACGACCCATGAACCCCATCGTCACTGTTCAGGATGCTGTTACCGCGTTCGCCGACTTCATGGAGCCGACGACCGCGGAGCTGGACGCGATTGAGTGTGAACTGCCCGTGATCCTGGCGGACGTCGATCTAATCGACGCGCAGATCATCGCTCTCAACCACGCACCGAACGAGGTGGACACCCGGCGTCTGCGCCGGGCGTTCGGGCGGGTGCTGGAGGAGCGGCGGGCGCTGGCCAACCGCACCGCCGGCACGAACGCGGCGGGCGGTGCCGCATGAACGCCAAGACCGTTCTGCCCGCCGTCGCGATGACAGCGGTGTCCATGGTCCTCACCCTGGCTGTGGTCGTGATGTGGCTGGGCACGGCGATGCCGTGGCCCGTCGCCCTGGTCGTCGGTCTCGGCATCGACGGCGGATGGCTGGCCACCCTCGCCTACGAACGTCGCCTCGCAGCCCAGGGCGACCACAACCGCGCCGTCACCGGCGTCGGCTGGTCCTTCGGCCTCATCGCCACCGGCGTCCTGGTGACCCACGCACTCACCGCAGAGCAGTCGACCGGTGCGTGGCTGGCCGTGGCCTGGCTGCCCATCGCGGCCAAGGCCCTGTGGCTGGTGCACGGTCTGTGGGAGCGGACCGCACTCACCCCCAACGCGCTCGGAGCGATCCGCGGAATCCAGCAAGAGGCCCGCGACGAAGCGGCCGTTGCCCGCGCCCGCCTGCGGGCCAAAGCGGTCACCGAGGAGACCCGGCTGACGGCCGTGACGCAGGCCGGCGCCCGCGTCGCACGCGTCCAGGCCAAGACCGCACAGACCCTCTCCCGGGCCTGGTCGACGCTGGAGACGGCACGGGAGGGCAAGGACACCGGCAGGGCACTGACCAGCGTGACGCACCGTGTCACACCCGACGTCACACCCCGCTGGGAACTGCCCGTCTGGGGACCTGCCGAACCGGTCGCGTTCGCCCTGGAGTCGGCGCCCGCACTCACCGACGCAGCACTTGACGCGCTGGTCGACGAGATCCGCCACAGCGAGAACCCCGCGCTGTCCTACCGCGAGATGGCCATCCGCTTCCGCGCGGCCGGCCACTCCGCATCCGAAGTCCGGCTCAGGGCCGCGTGGAAGCGCGTCGCCTGATGTCCGCCGCGTTCGGCAAGTGCTTCGACCCCACCGGTGCCCTCCACGGGATCCCCACCTACCCCTGGAAGTACGCCCCCGACGACGACCAGTTCGCCACCCGCCGGCAACTGCGGGCCCGTGGCCTGCGTCCGGGCGGACAGCCCATAGCGGCGCAACTCATGCGCATCAACCGGCGCGCGGGCGGGGTGCGGGTCGCCTACCTCTACCGCATCGACCTCGCGAAGCCCGTGCGGCCGATGACCTCGCGGAAGTGGGGCGCCCTCGCACTGGCGATGCTCGCCCGCCGCACCTGCCCCAAGTGCCAACTCACCTACAGCTACTGCATGCCCCGCTCACTCGGCATGTGCGTCCTGTGCGCCTACCCCGACACCGAATCCGCCGCTTGAGCTGCGGCAACGAGACGGAGACGCTGTGAAGACGAGTGTCACCACGCACAAGCTGCCCGGCTACGGCGCCACCCTGCGCACCGCGAAGCGACTGACCGAACAGGCCGTGCGCCTGGTCAACCGATCGGTGTCCGGCAGCATGCCGGACGTTGAAGTCACCTTGACCACCGAACGCGGCCTGGCCGACCTGATGGCCGCCGCCGACCTCGCACTCGCCGGCAGCACCGACCGCCGCACCGTGCAGCGCGCCCAGCGCAGGGCCAAGGACGCCGCACGCGACGTCCAGGCAGTCTCCATCCCCCGCCCGGACGGCACCGCACTGATCCTCATCAACGCCGACCGCCACGGCACACCCGCCGCATTCGCGGTCACGGTCGTCCACGAACTCGTGCACGCCGTGCAGTTCGGCCGCAAGGACGTCATCGAGCGCATCGTGCGCGACACCCGCGACGGCCTCGGCATCGAGCGCCAATCCCGCCGCCAGGCCTGCGAACACGCACACCGGCTGGATGAGGAAGAGCGCGAGGCCTACAGCCGCGAGTACCTCGCCAACCACCTCGTTCCCGGCGCCACCGCCTAACCGGCGCCCTTCCCACCCCGAAGACTTCAGGAGACAACCAGCATGAGCAACAACGTCGTTCACCTCCACAAAGACCCCGAAACCCCCGCCGCGGACGCGTCCGTGACCACCCTGACCGTGGTGCCCGACGCGCCCACCGCACCGTTGGTGCCGCTGTGGGTGCGCTCCGGGCGCGCGATCCGCACGGCGGTCACGCACGAGAACACCAAGGACGCCGGCCGCGCGGTCGCCCGCCACGGCCTCTACGTGTGGGGCGGGGGCCGGATCGTGGCCCGCCGCACCTGGGACGGCCGCACCGGCGCCCGCTACGAACGCTTCCTCCGCGCCGCCGAAGCCGCGGGCAACATGGAACTGGCCGGCGAGTGGGAGGAGCGCTTGCAGCACTTCCGCGAGGCACGCCACCGCCGCCGCATGGACCTACTCACCTCCCCGATCGACATCGCCAAAGGCGCCCTGGTCGGCACCGGATTGGGCATCGGCACCCTGATTGCCCTCGGGGTGGTGCTGGCGATCGCCAACAAGGACATCACCGACGTCGTCACCCCCATCAGCGCGGTGATCGACTTCATCCGCCTGCTCATCACCATCGTGCAGGTGGTGTGGGGACCCGCCCTCAGGATCGGTCCGTTGCTCGCGCTGCTCGCCCTGTGGGCGGTCGGCAAGCATCAGCTGGCCGCACCGGCATGGGCGCTCCCGGCGAACGTCCGCAACGGCGAGGGCGAGCCGATTACCCCGTCGATCGTGGTCAAGGCCCTGCGTGACCTGGGCATTCCGGCGATGCGCAACGCCATCAAGGAAATGGGCGACGCCGGCGCGTCAATGCTCGGTCCGATCCGGATCGCCGGATGCGGCGTCGAAGTCGACGTCACCCTGCCCTCGGGGGTGTCGACGAACGAGGTTCAGCAGCGCCGCCGCAAGCTCGCGGAAAACCTCACCCGACACGAGCACGAAGTCTTCATCACCATCCCGACCGCCGCCCGCACGGTCCGCCTGTGGGTGGCCGATTCCGGGGCGCTCGATGAGCCGATCGGGCCGTCTCCGCTGGCCACGGATGACACGCTGACCGCCGACTACGCCAAGGGCCGCGCGCCGTGGGGGCAGGACCTGCGCGGGGATGCCGCCGCCATCAGCCTGTACCAGCGCCACCTGCTCATCACCGGACTGTCCAACCAGGGCAAGACCGTCGCCCTGCGCTCCCTCGCCCTGTGGGTCGCACTCGACAAGTCGGTGCAGTTCCTGATGGGCGACCTGAAGGGTGTCGGTGACTGGGCCATGTTCGACGGCCTCGCCACCACCCTGATCCAGGGGCCGACGGACGAACACGTCATGCAGGTCACGGAGATGGTCGAGGGTGCGGTGGAGGAGATGAACCGCCGTCTCCAGGCGTCGCCCGGCACCGTGTTCCCGGCTCTGATCGTGGTCGTCGACGAGGCGCAGGTCGCGTTCATGTGCCCGGCCAAGGACGACGCCAAGAACCCCTACGGCGGGTCCAAGGCCAACTCCCGCTACTTCATGGCCGTCCGAAAGATCCACAACCAGGGCCGTGCCGTCAACGTCCTGATGTGGCAGGGCACCCAGGACCCGACCGACCAGAACCTTCCCAAGCTGGTCCGCGAGGGCGCCCACACCCGCGCATCCCTCGCCCTGGGCACCGAATCACAAGCCCGCATGGCCCTCGGGGACAAGGCCGTCGATGGTGGCGCCGCCCCCAACATGCTCCGCCCCGGCCTGGACAGGGGGACCCTGGTCGTCGCCTCCGACGGCATCGCCATCCCCGCCGGACAGGCCTCCATCACCGTCCGCACCCACTACATCGACGACGACCAAGCCAAGGCCATCACCGACCGCGCCAAGGCGATGCGCGACGGCGTCACCACCCTGCACACCATCGACCGCGGCGAGGACCGCGACCCGCTCACCGATATCCACGCCGTCCTCGGCGACGTGCCCCGCGTCCTCACCGCCGACGTCCTGAAGCGGCTGTCCGTGCTCAACGCGGACGCCTACGGCGTCTGGACGCCCGGCGACCTCAAGCGCGTGCTGGAAGACGCCGGCGCGGAGCCCTACAAGTCCGACGGCCGCATGGTCGTCGGCACCGACCGCGTCCGCCGCGCCCTCGCCAACCGCGACGGCGAGGGTTCCGCTTCCGCCACCGGATGACAGGGAGCCAACCCCCGACGGGTTAGGGAGGCAGGGAGAACTCCCTAACCGCCTCCCTGACCCGCCTCCCTCTCCCTGACCTGCACAAATGATCCGTCAGGGAGGCAGGGAAGCACGCAGGTCAGCACCCCCGAAATCCCCTCCAGGAGCCTCCCGGAAGGGGGTGCCTCCGCCTCCCTGACCCACTGCCGGAAGGGATTCCGCATGCACCCCGAGAGCCCCGGACACGCGCCCGTCGAACAGGCCGTGACCGTCCACCGACCGATGCCCATCACGCCCGTTCAAGCGGCGCCGCTCGTGCCCGTCCAGCCGGGCAGCATCCCGGCGGTGGCGAGCATCGTGCTGCCCGACGGACGGGTCGTCACCGGCTACGCCATCGAACCCGCCAAACCCGAACCCGTCACCGCTAAGCCCGTCGTCTCGCGCACGGCGGTGAACATCGCCCTCGGCGGCATCGGGTTCGGCGCCGTGTGCGGCGGCCTGTTCCTGCTCACCTCGTTCATCGCCGCGCTCGCCGCGTTCGTCCACCAGCTCATCATCCTCGCCGCCGTCATCTTCGGCGGATGGATCGCCGTGCAGATCTTCTCCGCGAGCGGCTCCAAGGGCGGGAGCACGGTCAACATCCGCAAAGCCGTCTTCAAGCGCAACCACTTCCACGGCTGACCAACAGCTACCGGGGACCCAGTTCCTCATCCAGCACGTGCGGCCAGTCCCCGTGAGCCAGCTCCCCGGACATGAGCAGATCGCGCCAGTCCGTCCGTGCGAGACGGATCGCCGAACGAAACCGTTCGACGTCTCCCGCAGCGATCACCACAGCCGCAGCCAAGAGCCGCTCCATGTCCTGCCGCGAGTCTTCGAGTTCGACCGCCAGCACACGCAGGGCACCGACAACTCCCCGCGCAACGGCGGCATCCGGAAAGTCACGCCGGACCCTCGCGTGCAGACGAGCACTGATCACATCCTCGGCCACGCCATCCCCCTGCTCATCCAGCAGCAGACAGGGCGGCCCGCTTCTCGCCAAAGTCCCGGGCCGCCCTGATCTCCAGTCCTCAACAGACCTGTTGGAGGTCTCCAGCATGACCCAACCGACCGACACCAGGCGAGCGTCCCTCTTGGACGCAGCCTTGCGGGCCGCCGAGCGTGACTGGCCCATCCTGCCCCTGCTGCCCGGCGGGAAGCGGCCCGCCGGACACGCGGAGGAGCACTGCCCCCACACGGGGCGGTGCGCCACGGGGCACCGCACGCCCGAGCAACGCGCCACCACCGACATTCAGTTGATTCGCACCGCCTGGTCTCAGCGTCCCTACAACGTGGCCATCGCCACCGGCCCCGCCGGACTGCTCGTGGTGGACCTGGACACGCTCAAGCTGAAGGACGCCAAAGGGACGCCTGACGGCGTCACTGCGTTCTTGGCGCTCTGCGAGCGCGCCGGACAGGCCGTCCCCACCACCTACCGCGTGCGGACTCCCAGCGGTGGCGCCCACCTTTACTTCACCGCCCCGCCCGGAACCCGGCTCAAGTCCAGCGCCGGACGGCTCTCGAAGAAGATCGACACTCGCGGGTGGGGCGGGTACGTCGTCGCCCCCGGCAGCACCACACGCCAGGGCGCCTACGAAGTCACCGACCCCGCCCCGGTTGCCGAGCTCCCCGCGTGGCTCACCGTCCGACTCCAGCCGCCCGCACCCACGACCGCGCCGGTCATCGTCTTCCCGCGGGACGCCTCGCGGTGTGCGCAGGTGGCGTTGGAACGCGAATGCGCTGTGGTCACTGCCGCGAAGACGGAGGGACAGCGCAACGACACGCTGTACCGATCCGCCTGCAAGGTGGGGCGGTTCGTCGCGTGGGGCGACATCGCCCGTCACGAGGTGGAGGCGGCATTCCAGGGGGCGGGAGAGTCGACCGGACTGCCGCCCGCCGAGTGCCGCACCACGATCCGCAGCGCGCTGGACTGGTCCGCCCGTACCGCCCGGCCCCGGGAGGCGGTATGAACCCGCTCCGCTCCCCCCGCCTGGAATGCCTCACCAACACCCCCACAGGACCGCAGGACGCCGAACAGACGTCACCCCACACGGCGTTGGGCGACCCGAAGGGCGTCGCCGAAGGCGTCCCCACTGCTGTTCGCCCTGACCCGCAGCAAGGCGACGGGCGTTACCCCGTCGCATGGCTGCACATCACCGTCCCGCACGGTGCCACCCCCACCGCCGCCTCGCGATGCGAGTGCGGATGGAGCCACAGAGCCTTTGGCCGTGCCCGTGTCCTGGCCCTGATCGACAACCACACCGACCACCGCGAGCACTGCCCGCTCCGCACCGCCCGGGAAGGGAGGGACGCCGCATGATCAGCCGCTCCGCCACCGCGACCGAGGAACTGCCCCCGCCGACCAACCCCCTGGCTGTCGCCCGCCGGCTGCTGCCGGACTGGCAGACCGAGGACGGACGGCTCCTGTACCGGCGCTGGCGAGCGTCCTGGATGCGCTGGACTGGCTCGTGCTGGCGTGAGGCGGAGGAAGCGCAGATCCGCAAAGCGATGTACACCCGCCTCGAACACGCCGTCTACCGGGCGCCGGGCAAGGACGGGCAGACCGAGGAACGCGACTGGGCACCCACCAAGCAGAAGATCGGCAACCTGCTCGACGCCCTCGGATCGATCACTCTTCTGCCCACCGACACCGACGCCCCCGCCTGGGTCGACGACCAGGGCGATACCGGACGAGACGAAGGCCCCATCGTGGCATGCGAGAACGGGCTACTGCGGATCCAGGACCGTGCGCTGCTGCCGCACGGACCGGAGTTCTTCAACATCGTCGCCGTACCGTTCGCCTACGACCCCGACGCAAGCGCACCCACGTGGCACGGGTTCCTCGCGCAGGTCTGGCCCGACGACCCGGACGCCGTCGACGCGCTTCAGGAGTGGTTCGGTTACGTGCTGTCCGGCCGCACTGACCAGCAAAAGATCCTGCTCATCGTCGGGCCCTCCCGCTCCGGAAAGGGAACGATCGCACGGGTGATGAAAGCGCTGGTCGGCAAGGAAAATCTGGCTGGCCCGACGCTGGCCGGTCTGGGGACGAACTTCGGTCTGTCCACGCTGATCGGCAAGTCCCTGGCGATCATCTCGGACGCCCGGCTGTCCGGCAACGACAACAGTCAGGTTGTGGAGCGGCTGTTGACGATCTCCGGTGACGACACGATCGACATCGACCGCAAGTATCGCGAACCCTGGACGGGTCGGGTGCCCTCACGGCTGATGATCCTGTCCAACGAACTGCCGCACTTCGGCGACTCATCCGGCGTCATCGCCAACCGGTTCGTCCTGCTCAGCACGCGGCTGTCATGGCTCGGCAAGGAAGATCCCACCCTCACCGACCGCCTCACGGCAGAGATGCCCGGCATCCTCAACTGGGCCCTGGACGGACTCGCTCGCCTCCAGCGCAACGGACGGATCACCGAACCGCCCTCCAGCCGCGAGGCAATCACCACCATCCGCGACACCGCCTCGCCCACCAGTGCCTTCATCCGCGAACGCTGCACTACCGGGCCCGCATGCACCGTGCCCGTGGACGATCTGTGGAACGTCTGGCGCGACTGGACCGAAGACAACGGCGTTCGCGCCGGCACCAAGCAGGTATTCGGCCGCAACCTGCTCTCCGTCGTCCCTCAGCTCAACCGCTCCAAACCCCGGGCCCCTTCGGGTGAGCGGATCGCCACCTACAACGGGATCGCCCTCAGCAGTTGAGTCCACAATCCGCTGGGGCGCGGCCCATCGCGGCCCACACCACCTGACCTGCGGATTTGCCCAGACCTTATCGCGGCCCATCGCGGCCCACGCTCCGAACAGCTGGGCCGCGATGGGCCGCACGGAAGCGCTGCAAAACCGCAGGTCACAGCCTTGGGCCGCGATGGGCCGCGGCCCACAGCATTGTGGCGCCAACCACACCCCGGACCGTCCTCTCCTCACTTCAAGGAGATCTCCGCATGAGTACCCCGACCCGCCGGCGCCGGACGCCGAAGGACGAACTGCTGCCGCTGAGTGACGCCCTGGTCGAGATCGGCATCAGCCGGGCCACCTGGTATCGCTGGCGCAACCGTGGCTTCGGGCCTGAGGCCCGGCGCACGCCTTCCGGTCGTATCTGCGTGCGCCGCAGTGTCCTGGACGCCTTCAAAGATGAATTGGAAGCCGCGTGACCGAGTGGAGCTACACCGTCAAAATCTGGGCGATCCGGAAACGCGACTATCGGAAGCCCTACCAACTCCGCTGGAAGGTAGGCGTACGCCCGCACTCCGAGTCGTTTCTCACCCTGGGCCTGGCGGAGAGCCGCCGGGCCCAACTCATCACTGCGGCTCGCGAGGGCGAACCGTTCGCCGTCGACAGCGGGTTGCCGAAGTCTCTGGTCGCTAAGGACCGTGACATCTCCTGGTACGAGCACGCGCGCAACTACATCGAGATGAAGTGGGACGACTCCCCTGCGTCGACTCGGCGCACGCTCGCTGAGGCGATGGCGACCGTGACCCCGACGTTCGTCAAGGACACCAAGGGCATGCCTGACGCCAGAGTCGTCCGCACCTCGCTGTACGGCTGGGCCTTCAACAAGAACCGATGGGACGAGGAAGCCCCCGCCGACGTTGCCAAGGTCCTGGAGTGGTTCAAGCGCAAGTCGCTGCCCACGTCGGCGCTCTCGGACCTCGTTCTCGTGCGGACTAGTCTCCGGGCCCTCTCCAAGAAACTGGACGGGAAGACCGCAGCGCCAGGGACGATCAGCCGGAAACGCGCGATCCTCTACAACTCCCTTGAGTTCGCGGTGGAGGCCGAACTCATCACCGACAACCCGCTTACTCGCATCAAATGGAAGGCCCCCGAGCAGGTAGTGGAGGAGGTGGACCCTGCGTGCGTACCCAATCCCGAACAGGCGGCCAAGCTACTGGCCGCCGTACGTGACCAGAGCCCCCGTGGACGCCGTCTCGCGGCATTCTTCGGCTGCATGTACTTCGCGGCTGCGCGGCCGGCCGAAGTCATCGGACTGAGACACCGCGACTGTGACCTTCCACGACGTGGGTGGGGGCTGCTGAAGCTCAGAGAGACCCGCCCCCGCTCCGGATCGGCCTGGACGGACAGCGGCGAGTCACACGACCGAAGGGGCCTCAAGCATCGCCCGCGGAAGGCGGTCAGGCATGTCCCGATCCCGCCCGAGTTGGTTGCCCTACTGCGATGGCACGTCACCGCGTATGGCACAGCCCCCGACGGACGGCTCTTCCAGACGTCACGCGGTGGGCTGATCCAGGACACTGGATACGGCGAGGTCTGGGCTGAGGCCCGCACACGCGCGCTCACCAGTCCCGAGTTCGAATCGACGCTGGCCAAGCGCCCCTATGACCTCCGTCACGCCGCGGTGTCCACGTGGCTCAGTTCCGGTGTTGAACCACAGCTCGTGGCGGAGCGGGCCGGCCACAGCGTGGGCGTGCTCTTCCGGGTGTACGCAAAGTTCCTCAAGGACGGCGACGACGCCGCCAATGCCAAGATCTCGGCCCGGCTGGGACTCGGTGGCTGACGCGGCCGGGATCCCGTCCACACCCCGTCCACGCATCCCGAGACACGGCGTTCGAACACGAGACAGCGTGAGACAGTGCGCTGATCGCCAGCGGGCATGACAAAGGCCCCGTGACCTGCGTAGAGGGCAGGTCACGGGGCCTTTATTTCCCACGTGGCGGCGCGTGGATTCGAACCACGGAAGGCGAAGCCGGCAGATTTACAGTCTGCTCCCTTTGGCCGCTCGGGCACACCGCCAGGGTTTGCTGCCGTGAGGACCGTTTTGGCGGTGCTCTGTGGCAACGACGTAAACGATACCTGATGACCGGGGGTGCTTCGCCACCCGATTGATCTGCGCTCGGAGGGTGGGGGGTGGCTAGGCTTATGCGGATGCGGCCGGGGACCATGCCGGGCTCGACGGCCGCCCCTACGCACCCCGATACAAGGAGCCACAGGACATGGCCGACTCCAGTTTCGACATCGTCTCGAAGGTCGAGCGGCAAGAGGTCGACAACGCCCTCAACCAGGCCGCCAAGGAGATCTCGCAGCGCTACGACTTCAAGAACGTGGGCGCCTCCATCTCCTGGTCCGGCGAGAAGATCGTCATGGAGGCGAACACCGAGGAGCGTGTCAAAGCCATCCTCGACGTGTTCGAGACCAAGCTGGTCAAGCGCGGGATCTCGCTGAAGACGCTGGATGCCGGTGAGCCGCAGCTCTCCGGCAAGGAGTACAAGATCTTCGCGTCGATCGAGGAGGGCATCTCCCAGGACAACGCGAAGAAGGTCGCGAAAATCATTCGCGACGAGGGCCCGAAGGGCGTGAAGGCTCAGGTGCAGGGCGAGGAGCTGCGCGTCAGCTCCAAGAGCCGTGACGACCTGCAGACCGTTCAGGCGCTTCTCAAGGGCAAGGACTTCGACTTCGCCCTGCAGTTCGTGAACTACCGGTAACCCATGCTGCCCGTGCTGCGCCAGCCGGCGGCAGCGGCTGCCTCGTCATCCGGCGGCAGTGGTCGGTTCGTTGCGCGTACGAGGAAGGGTGGGCACCCGGGATCCGGGGGTGTCCACCCTTCTCGCCTGCCGGCTGCGGCCTCGGGGGTACGCGCTCAGCGGCGCGAGTCGCCGAACAGGATGCGGTAGAGGACCAGCAGGACGAGCGAGCCGCCGATCGCCGCGGCCCAGGTGGCGCCGTCGTAGAACTGCTTGGTGACGGGGTGGTCCAGCCAGCGCGCGGAGATCCAGCCGCCTATGAAGGCGCCCGCGACACCGATGACGGTCGTTCCGATGAAACCGCCCGGGTCGCGGCCCGGCAGCAGGAATTTGGCGATGGCTCCGGCCAACAGCCCCAGAATGATCCAGCTGATGATGCCCATGCCCTGAACCTGCCTCTCCGCTCTGTGCCTGCGCTGTGCTCCTGCTCCGGCCAGGCTGTGCTCATGCCTTGATGCCGTGATGACTTGAAGGAGATCGAAGGCGCTTGAAGGCCTTCAAACCGCTGGTCACGCATGTGTTCGTGGGTTGTTGGTGGGGAGGACGCCTCGTTGGCGCTGCTCGGTTGCACTGATCAGTAGGGTGCGGCGCATGACACAGTCCGATGCGGCACAGCCCGGTGGGCGAGGTTCGGGCGGGCATGAGGGCGGCAGCTCGCAGGGCGGGGCGGAGCTGCGGCGGACGCTCGGAGTCGGGGACGCGGTGGTCATCGGTCTCGGGTCGATGGTCGGTGCCGGGATCTTCGCGGCGCTGGGCCCCGCAGCGCGCGCCGCCGGGTCCGGGCTGTTGCTCGGGCTCGCGGTCGCCGCCGTGGTCGCCTACTGCAACGCGATGTCCTCGGCACGGCTCGCCGCCCTGTATCCCGCCTCGGGCGGCACCTACGTATACGGGCGCGAGCGGCTCGGGGACTTCTGGGGCTACCTGGCGGGCTGGTCGTTCGTCGTCGGCAAGACGGCCTCCTGTGCGGCGATGGCGCTCACCGTGGGCGCGTACGTCTGGCCGGGGCAGGCGCACGCGGTTGCGGTCGCGGCTGTGGTGGCCCTGACCGCGGTGAACTACGGCGGCGTACAGAAGTCGGCCTGGCTGACGCGGGCGATCGTGGCAGTGGTCCTCGCGGTCCTCGCTTCCGTGGTGGTCGTGTGCCTCGGCTCGGGCGCCTCCGACGCCGGGCGGCTGGACGTCGGACTCTCCGGCGGGGCGGACGGGGTGCTTCAGGCAGCTGGGCTCCTGTTCTTCGCGTTCGCCGGGTACGCGCGGATCGCGACGCTCGGTGAGGAGGTACGGGATCCGGCGCGCACGATCCCCCGCGCGATCCCGTTGGCTCTGGGCATCGCGCTCGTGGTGTACGCGGCGGTGGCGGTGGCTGTCCTTTCCGTGTTGGGGCCGGGTGGGCTCGGGGACGCGTCGGCGCCGCTGGCCGACGCGGTGCGTGCGGCCGGTGTGCCGGGGCTCGTGCCAGTGGTGCGGGTGGGTGCGGCCGTGGCCGCGCTCGGTTCACTCCTCGCCCTGATCCTGGGCGTCTCGCGGACGACGCTGGCCATGGCCCGTGACCGTCATCTGCCGGGCGCGCTGGCCGCCGTACATCCGCGCTTCCAGGTGCCGCACCGGGCGGAGCTGGCCGTGGGCGCGGTGGTCTCCGTGCTGGCCGCGACGGTTGATGTGCGGGGTGCGATCGGCTTCTCCTCCTTCGGTGTGCTGGCGTACTACGCGGTGGCGAACGCTTCAGCCTGGACGCTGAGTTCGGCTCCCGTGTCGCGCGTTGCACCGGTCGTGGGGCTCGTCGGGTGCGTCACGTTGGCGTTCGCGCTGCCGGGGGTCTCCGTGGTGTTGGGGGCGGCTGTGCTGGCGGTGGGGGCGGCGGCGTACGGCGTACGGCGGTGGGCGGCCGCTTCGCAGTAGGAGCCGCGGGCTGCGGCGGAGGCGTCGCGGCGGGCTCGGGTGGGGTGCTCGGGTGGGGTGGCGTGTACGGCCCCGGCTGAACGAGGCGCGGTCACGTCAGCGGAGGACGGTCGCGGGAGACAGCGGCAGGATGTGGCAGCCCGTAGCTCCGCAGCTCCGCGCGCGGCTACGAAGCCTGTGGCGCCGCCGTGCGTATGCGGAATTCGGGCCAAGGGGCCATGTCCGTGTCGTCGTGGGACTCCTCGTACCAACCATTGCGGTCCAGCCACGTGCGCAGCCAGGTTGCGAGGTCGGGTGCGTCCACGTACCAGGCGTGGTCGGCCTCGTCCGCGTTCGGCTCGAAGAGCAGGACCGTGCCGCCCAGGCTCCGGCAGTCCACGCACGCGTACATTCCGCAGCCCCAGTGGGATATCGGCAGTACGCCCTCGGGCCACGGCCAGTCGGGGTCCTTGCGGCCGCTCTTTCTATTGGCGAGGTACTGCGGCACGGCGGCAGGCTCACCTGACGGAGAGCCTTCGAGCAGGGGCAACAGGCCGTATTCCGGGCCGAATCCGCCGTCCCCTATACGCAGGTAGAGCGCGGTGAGCAGCGCGGGCAGCGGGAAGCCGAGGGTGGCCTCGGCGCGGGAGACCGAAGCCGTGTCCACGGGGTCCGGGAGCGAAGGCCAGCCCCACGGGCGGGTGTTGCGGGCCTCTTCCGCCACCTTCTCCAGCAACTGCTCGATTTCGGTCATGGGTTCATGATGCAGCGCGGCACTGACAATCGGGCAGCCTGTGGATAACCCTCGGCACCGCCCGGCGCTGCCCGGCGTCATCAGGCGAGACGGACGTCGACGCGTCTCTCGGCGAGGAAGTCGAGCAGTTCTTCGAAGGTCGCCGGGCGGTAGCCGGTATGCGGGGTGACGCCGAGGCAGGTGCGGGCGACGTCCGCGTCGTGCCAGACGAGAGTGAAGGGCGCCTCGGCGCCCCAGCGCCCGCGGAGGCAGTCGTTCAGGGCGCTGAGAGCCCAGCCGAAGTATCCGCCGGGCCCGTTCACCGCTTCGCCGATCGCGCAGAAGAAGCCCCGCTCGTCGGTGATGTGGCGGCCGTCGAGGTGGTAGGTGGTGCCGGGCGGTCTGTCCGGCTCGCCATGTGCGCGGTTCGTCAGCGCGGTGCGCAGCCAGAACTCGCGGCCTTCCGCACCGCATTGAGCCCAGAGGTTGGGCTCGGAGGGGCGTCCGTCCCACCACAGGTCCCAGACCTCGGGGGCAGCGGTCGGCGGCCGTTCCGACCAGGGTTCGAGGGTGAGGTCGACCAGGCCTCGGCCGCGCGCCGACGGGATCCACGCGGTGAGTTCGCCCTCGACGGCCGGCTGCACGGTGCGGCCGTGTATGTCGAGGCGCAGCACCTTGGCGTGCCCCAGGTCCTCCTCGCCCGCGTCCAGCGCCGCGCGCAGGGCTCCGCTCGGGGAGCAGCCGAGCAGCCGCAGTGCCGGCTCCAGCGGTTCGAGTGGTTCGTGGCGGACGTGTGCCAGGTCCTTGCAGGTGCCCCAGGGGCGGTTCTCCGCGCCGAACAGCCGGTAGCCCGGGGAGAGCGGTGGGCAGTGCGGATAGTCGGACGCGTTGTCCATCGACTCCGACGCCTCCACGGTGATGTCGCGGAGGGAGAGGTCCCGAGCGCACGGGCGGTCGTCGATGACACGCGCGTCGTCCAGCTCCCACTCGACGACGAACTCGCCTGTCTTGTCCAGGACTTCCAGGGTGAGTAGACCGAGCGGCGCGGAACCCTCGGCACGCGCGCGCGTGAGGGCGGTATTCAGTTCGCCTTCCAGGGCGCATCCGAGCAGTTCGTACGTCCCCCGCGCGGGACGGGGCGGATCACCGAAGAGACCGTCGGCGTCCGCGCAGGACGCCCATGTCTCCTCGTACCCGTCCTCACCCTTGAACTCGGCTCCGGCGTCGTAGGACAGCAGGAGGTACTTCGGCGGCTCCACCCCCGGGGCCACCCCGTCAGCGCGTCGCGAACGGCTGGTCGGTGCGCACGATTTCGCGTCCCAGGGGGAGCAGCGAGACGGGGAGGAGCTTGAAGTTGGCGATGCCGAACGGGATGCCGATGATCGTGAGGCACAGGGCGACGCCGGTGACGATGTGGGCGAGGGCGAGCCACCAGCCTGCGAGGACCAGCCACAGGACGTTGCCGATGCAGGACGGTGCGCCCGCGTCGGGTTTCTCCACCGTCGTATAGCCGAAGGGCCACAGGGCGTAGACACCGATGCGGAACGCGGCGATGCCGAACGGGATGCCGATGATGGTGATGCACAGCAGCAGGCCCGCGAACACGTACCCGAGGAACAGCCAGAAGCCGCTCAGGATGAGCCAAATGACGTTCAGGATTGTCTTCACTGTTGGCGACCTGCCATCTTCTCGAGCCGGGCGATGCGCTCCGCCATGGGCGGGTGCGTGGAGAACATCTTCGACATGCCCTGTCCGGGGCGGAAGGGGTTCGCGATCATCATGTGGCTTGCGGTCTCGATGCGCGGCTCGGGGGGCAGCGGCAGCTGTTTGGTGCCCGCGTCGAGCTTGCGGAGGGCGCTGGCGAGGGCGAGGGGGTCACCGGTGAGCGCGGCGCCGGACGCGTCCGCCTCGTACTCCCTGGAGCGGCTGATGGCGAGCTGGATGAGGGACGCGGCGAGCGGGCCCAGGATCATAATCAGCAGCATGCCCAGGATGCCGGGTCCGTCATCATCGTTCGAGCGGCCGATCGGGATCAGCCAGGCGAAGTTGACCAGGAACATGATCACGGACGCGAGGGCTCCGGCGACCGACGAGATCAGGATGTCCCGGTTGTAGACGTGGCTCAGTTCGTGGCCGATGACACCGCGCAACTCACGCTCGTCGAGGATGCGCAGGATGCCTTCGGTGCAGCACACGGCCGCGTTGCGCGGGTTGCGGCCGGTCGCGAAGGCGTTCGGCGCCTCCGTCGGGGAGATGTACAGGCGCGGCATGGGCTGGCGGGCCTGTGTGGAGAGGTCTCGGACCATGCGGTACAGCGCCGGGGCCTCGAATTCGCTCACCGGGCGCGCGCGCATCGCGCGTAGAGCCAGTTTGTCGCTGTTCCAGTACGCGTACGCGTTCGTGCCGATAGCGATGAACAGCGCGATGATGAGGCCGGTACGCCCGAAGAAGCTGCCGATGACGATGATGAGTGCGGACAGTCCCCCGAGGAGTACGGCGGTCCTGAGCCCGTTGTGCCGGCGGTGCACGGTACGCCCTCCAAGTGGTGCGGCAGGGGAACCCTTTGCCTGCTGATGCTCTGCTTCCACTCTTCAGTGGACCCTCCCGTACTGGTCAACGCCAGACGAGAGGCACTAGTTCCCTTGTGCGCGCACCTGCGGGCGTGGGCCGTCCGGGTGACGGTCCACGCGCGCGTGTGCCCCAGTGGGTGTCAGAAGAGGCCTGTCGCCGAGAAGCGCAGGGCCAGCTGGGGTGCTCCGGAGAGGGCGATTCCGAGGACGGCCGTCAGGGCGATCGCCGCCGTGAGCGGGGCCGGGACGCGGTGTTTGCCGGGTTCGCCCTCGGGGGCGCGGAACAGCAGCGTCGTCCACTGGAGGTAGTAGAAGAGCGCGATCACCACGTTGACGGCCATGACGACGGCGAGCCAGCCGAGGCCGGCGTCGACGGCCGCCGAGAAGACGGTGACCTTGGCGAAGAGGCCGATGATGCCCGGCGGCAGGCCCGCGAGGCAGAGCAGGAAGAAGCCGAGGAGCAGCGCCGACAGGGGGCTTGCCGCGTACAGGCCCCGGTAGTCGCTGATGCGGTTCAGGGGGCTCGTACGGGCAACGAGGGCGGCCACCGCGAAGGCGCCGAGGTTCACGGAGGCGTACATGAGGGCGTACGCGACGGTGGAGCCGATGGCCTTCTCGGCGTCCTTGGAGTAGGCGGCGGCCGCGATCGGCACCAGGAGGTAGCCGGCCTGGCCCACGGAGGACCAGGCGAGCAGCCGTACCGCGCTGTACGCGCGCGTGGACTGCTGCCGCAGGGCACCGACGTTGCCGACGGTCATGGTCAGGGCGGCCAGTGCGGCGAGCGCCGGGCCCCAGACATCCGCGTACGACGGGAAGGCGACGACGGTGACGAGGATCAGCCCGGAGAAACCGACCGCCTTGCCGACGACGGACAAGTAGGCGGCGATCGGCAAAGGCGCCCCTACGTAGGTGTCGGGCACCCAGAAGTGGAAGGGCACGGCGGCCGTCTTGAAGGCGAAGCCGATGAGGGTGAGGGCGACGCCCGCCTGCGCGAGCGTGTGGAACTGGCCGTCGACCTGCTGGATCTTGTCCGCGATCTCGGTGAGGTAGAGGGTGCCGGTCGTGGCGTAGACGAAGCTGACGCCCATGAGGCTCACGGCGGTCGCGGTGACGGATGACAGGAAGAACTTCAGGGCCGCTTCGGAGGACTTCTTGTCGCCGCGCTTGATGCCGACCAGGGCGAAGGCGGGCAGGGAGGCGACTTCCAGGGCGACGATGAGGGTCGCGAGGTCGCGCGAGGCGGGGAGCAGGGCGGCGCCCGCGGCGGAGGAGAGCAGCAGGAACCAGTACTCCCCTTCGGGGAGTTCCTTGTTGGAGTCCTTCAGGGCTGTGACCGAGAGCAGCGCGGTGAGGAGCGCGCCGCCGAGGACCAGGAGCTGGATGACGATTGTGAAGCGGTCGGCCGTGTAGCTGCAGACGTCCGCGTCGCCGGTCAGGCAGAAGGTGGCGCGGTCGCCGTCCAGGAGGGGCAGCAGCATGAGCGCGGACGCGGCGAGTCCCGCGACCGACAGCCAGCCGAGCAGCGGCTTCTTGGAGTCGCCGAGGAAGAGGTCGGCGACGAGCACGACGAGTCCCACGACCGCGGCGATGGTGGGCGGCGCGATCGCGAGCCAGTCGACGGACTGGACCACGGACTGGACGGCCAGGGAGCTCATCGGGTGCCTCCTGCGAGGAGCTGCTGTACGGCCGGGTCGGTCAGGCCGAGGAGGGCCTTGGGCCAGAGTCCGGCGACGACGGTGAGGGCGACGAGCGGTGCCCAGGCGGCGAACTCGTAGCTCTGGACGTCGGCGAGCTTCGGGCTGTCCGGGCGTGGGGCGGCGCCCATGCAGACGCGGCGTACGACGACGAGCATGTACGCGGCGGTGAGCAGCGTGCCGAAGGCGGCGATCGCCATGAACGTCAGGAACGCGGGGCGGCTGAGGTCGTCGGCGGGCTTGAACGCGCCGAACAGCGCCAGCATCTCGCCCCAGAATCCGGCGAGGCCCGGTAGTCCGAGTGAGGCGACCGCGGCGAAGGCGAGGAGGCCGCCGAAGCGGGGGGCCTTGCCGTAGAGGGCGGCGCCGGTCTCCTCGGCGAGGGCGTCGAGGTCGGTGGTGCCCGTGCGGTCCTTGAGCGCGCCGACCAGGAAGAAGAGAAGGCCGGTGATGAGGCCGTGGGCGATGTTGGCGAAGAGTGCGCCGTTCACGCCGGTCGGGGTCATCGTCGCGATGCCGAGCAGTACGAAGCCCATGTGGCCGACGGACGAGTAGGCGATGAGCCGCTTGAGATCGCCCTTCGCGCCCTGTTTGGCGAGGGCGAGGCAAGCCAGGGATCCGTAGATGATTCCGACCACGGCGAAGGCGGCGAGGTACGGGGCGAAGGTGCGCATGCCCTCGGGTGCGATCGGCAGCAGAATGCGCACGAACCCGTACGTACCCATCTTCAGCAGGACGCCTGCCAGCAGGACCGAGCCGACGGTCGGCGCGGCGGTGTGGGCGTCCGGCAGCCAGCTGTGCAGCGGCCACATCGGTGTCTTGACCGCGAGCCCGATTCCGATCGCCAAAACGGCGATGACCTGCACGGATGTGGTCAGCGACCGGCCGTTGTCAGTGGCGAGTGCCACCATGTCGAATGTGCCGGACTTGATTCCGATGAGGAGCAGGCCCAGCAGCATGACGACGGAGCCAAGCAGTGTGTAGAGGATGAACTTCCAGGCGGCCTGGGTCCGTTGCTCACCGCCCCAGCGGGCGATGAGGAAGTACATCGGGATGAGCACCATCTCGAACGCGAGGAAGAACAGCAGGAGATCGAGGACGGCGAAGGTGGCGAGGGTGCCGGACTCGAGGACGAGGACGAGTGCGACGAATGCCTTCGGGGTCGGGCCCGCGGGCATCTTGAAGTAGCTGTACAGCGCGCAGAGGAAGGTCAGCAGCGCGGTAAGGACGAGAAGGGGGAGGGAAATGCCGTCGATGCCGAGGTGGATCCGCACGTCGAGTGCGGGGATCCAGCTGATGTCCGTCGTGGCCTGCATCCTCGACGGGTGGTCGTGGTCGAAGCCGAGTGTCAGGACGATCGCGGCGATGAGCACGGCGCCGGTGACGAACACGCCGTGCCGCAGCACCGCCTGCTCGGGCGACTTCCCCTTCAGCCCGGGCGGGGCCGGCAGAAGAGCCGCGGCGGCGCCGATGAGCGGGCCGACGACGATGAATGCCAGAAGGATCTGCATCACGGATTCGCTGATATCGATCACGCCTGCTCACGCTCCCGTGGCGACTAGGAGGGCGGCGACCACCAGGACGACGGTGCCGGCGAGCAGCGCGCTCACATAGGTCTGCAGATTGCCGGTCTGGGCACGCCGGACGGCCTCGCCGAGCCAGCGGGGCAGGGCGCCCGCGCCACGTACGTAGGTGTCGACGACCTCGCGGTCGAGGAACCGGACGAGTGCGGCTCCGGCCTGGACCGGGCGGACGAACAGCACCGAGTACACGGCGTCGAGGTGGAAGCCGACCGCCGCGTGGCGGTGCAGCGGGCCGAGGAGCAATCGGCCGGGGTCCGCGGGGTCTGAGGTGTAGGCCACGTCTCCGTAGGCGGGTGCGTGGCTGGCGATCGCCTCGGCCTCGACCAGTCCGGCATCGGCGTCGGGGTGGGCCGCGACCGCACCCACGGGGATCTGGGCAGCCATCGCGCTGGTGTGCTTCCAGGCGCCGTAGGTGACGATCACGCCGACCAGGGCGAGCCCCGTGCCGAGGACGGAGGTGGTGAGGACCGGCGTCAGATCGCGGCCGTCGAACCATCCGGGCAGCGGGCCGTACGCCAGGCCGAAGGCGAGCGACGGGACGGCGAGCACCCACAGCACGACCGTCATGGTGAGCGGCTGCCTGCCGTGGTCCGGAGCCTCGACGCCCCGGCCGCGGAAGGCGAGCAGCCACAGGCGGGTGGCGTACGCGGCGGTGAGCACGGCGCTGACCAGGCCGGCGACGAGGACGATCCAGCCCGCGGCGCCGGGGGCGTGTTCGGTGTGGCCGGTGGCGACGTGCTCGGCGGCGCCGAGGACGGCTTCCTTGGAGAAGAAGCCGCTGAACGGCGGGATCGCGGTGAGTGCGAGCAGCGCCACGGTCATCGTCCAGTAGGCGTCGGGGACGCGGGTGCGCAGGTCCTTCATACGGGACATGGCGGCGAGCGAGTTGGTGCCGGAGGCGTGGATGATCACGCCGGCGGCGAGGAACAGCAGGGCCTTGAAGGCGCCGTGGGACAGGAGGTGGAAGACGGCGGCACCGCGGTCGCCGACGGCGAGGGCGCCGGTCATGTAGCCGAGTTGACCGATCGTCGAGTAGGCGAGGACGCGTTTGATGTCGTCCTGGGCGAGCGCCGCGAGTCCGGACCCGGCCATCGTGACGGCGGCCATGACGGCCATGACGACCATCGCGGCAGCGGAGGCCTGGAAGACGGGAAGGAGCCTGGCGATGAAGTAGACACCTGCGGCGACCATCGTCGCGGCGTGGATCAGCGCGGAGACGGGGGTTGGGCCCGCCATCGCGTCGGGCAGCCAGGTGTGCAGCGGGAACTGCGCCGACTTGCCCGCCACACCGGCGAGGAGCAACAGCGCGATCAGCGTCGGATGGTCGAGGCCGCCGCTCGCGACGGTGCCGAGGACCTTGGTGATGCGGAAGGACCCGGCGTCGGTGGCGAGGGCGAACAGGCCGATCAGGAAGGGGACATCGCCGAGCTTGGTGACCAGGAAGGCCTTGATGGAGGCGGCGCGGGCCTCGGGGGTCTCCCAGTAGTGGCCGACCAGGAAGTACGAGCAGATGCCCATGATCTCCCAGCCGACCAGGAGCACGATCAGGTCGCCGGAGTAGACGACGAGCAGCATCGCGGAGGTGAAGAGGGAGACGAGGGCGGCGTACGAGGGGTAGCGCGGGTCGTCGCGCAGGTAGCCCGTCGAGTAGATCTGCACGCAGGAGGCGACCAGGCCGACCAGGACGGCTACGAGGGCGGCGAAGCCGTCGATGTGCAGGGCGAGTTCGATGGGGATCGAGCCGGTGGGTGTCAGCTCGGTGGCGGCGTCGACGGCCTGGTCACCGCCCTGGCGTACGGCGACGAGTACGGCGAGGACGAGCGCCGTGAGAGTGGGGAGTACGGCGAGGGGGCGTACGAAACCGGGGGCCGTGCGGCCGAGGAGAAGGCCGGCCGCGGCGCCCAGGAAAGGAAGGAGGGGGACGAGGACGGCGAGGGTGGTCGTGGTCACGCGGTGGCCTCAGCCTTCTCGACCGGCGGGACGGCGGCTTCGTCGGAGCCTCCGACGCTGTCGGGGCCGCCGGTGTCCGGGCCCTCGGCGGTGTCGCGGAGCTTGTCGATGTCCGCGGTGCCGCGGTTGCGGTGGACGGCGAGGACGATCGCCAGGCCGATGCCGATCTCGGCGGCGGCGATGGCGATGGTGAACAGGGTCAGGGCCTGGCCGGAGTGCAGGGTGTCCTGGGCGGTCTTGCTGAGCCACACGTCGAAGGCGACGAGGTTGAGGTTGACGGCGTTGAGCATCAGCTCGACGGACATCAGGACCAGGATCGCGTTGCGGCGCGCGAGGACTCCGTACAGGCCCGTGCAGAAGAGGAGGGCGGAGAGCACGGCGGGATAGGCGAGGTGCATCAGCGGGTGCCTTCCTTCTCGCTCCGGGGAGTCGGGGCGGTCCCGGTGGCTGGGAGGCTCCCGGGGGCCGGGGCGCCGGTGGTGATCACCGTGTCCGACTTCGCCTTGCGGGAGAGGACGATCGCGCCGACCAGGGCGGCGAGGAGGAGTACGGAGAGGGCCTCGAAGGGGAGCACCCAGTTCTGGAAGAGGGCCTTGCCGGTCACCTCGGTGGAGCCGGCGGCGGCGCCTTCCAGGTCCATCCACGTCGTGCGGAAGGCGTCGACGACGACCCAGATCAGGGCGGCCGCGGAGGCGACCGCCACCGTCAGGGCTGCCCAGCGGTTGCCGGAGTCGGCGTCCGGGGAGCGGCCGATGGGGGCCTTGGTGAGCATCAGACCGAACAGGAGGAGGACGACGACCGAGCCGACGTAGATGAGGACCTGTACCCAGGCGATGAACTCCGCGGTGAGCAGGAGGTATTCGACGGCGAGGCCGCCGAGCGCCACCACCAGCCACAGGGCTGCGTGCACCAGCTGCTTGGTGGTGACGGTGACGATCGCGGCGCCGAGGGTGACCAGGCCGACAAGGAGGAAGGCGATCTCGACGCCGGTCGGGGAGAGGAAGCCGTGGTTCTCGGCGGCGGTGGCGGTAGCGGTGGTCAGGGCGTGCGCCGCCGTGGCCGTGGCTGCTGCGGCGCTCACGACTCGCCCTCCTGTGGGTTGGCGGAGTCGGGCTTGGAGGAGTCGGGCTTGGCGGAGGGCTCGGCCTGGGCGGGCGGTTCGGCCGGGGACGCCGGCTCGGCCTGAGCCGCCGCGAGCTTCTCGGCCGTCTTGCGGGCGGCGGAGAATTCCTTCGGCTCCTCGGCGGCGGGGTCCAGGGCGGGTGGGGCCGGGACGGTCCACATCCACTCGCGGAGCTTGTCGCGTTCGTGGGTGAGTTCGTGGATGTCGGTCTCGGCGTACTCGAACTCCGGGGACCAGAACAGCGCGTCGAAAGGACAGACCTCGATGCAGATACCGCAGTACATGCACAGGGCGAAGTCGATGGCGAAGCGGTCGAGGACGTTGCGGCTGCGCTCGCGGCCACCGGGCGCGGCGGGCGGGACGGTCTCCTTGTGGGAGTCGATGTAGATGCACCAGTCCGGGCACTCGCGGGCGCACAGCATGCAGACCGTGCAGTTCTCCTCGAAGAGGCCGATGACGCCGCGGGTGCGGGGCGGGAGTTCGGGCTGGGCGTCCGGGTACTGCGCGGTGACGGTCTTCTTCGTCATCGTGCGGAGGGTGACGGCCAGGCCCTTGGCGAGGCCGGAGCCGGGGATGGGGGCCATGGTTACGAGATCACCACCTTGACGATGCCGGTGAGGGCGATCTGGGCGAGGGCGAGCGGGACGAGGAGGGTCCAGGCGAGTTTCTGGAGCTGATCCTCGCGGAGACGGGGGTAGGTGACGCGCAGCCAGATGACGACGAAGGCGAGGACGGCCGCCTTGAGCAGGGTCCAGACCCAGCCGAGGCCGTCGGCGCCCCAGGGGCCGTGCCAGCCGCCCAGGAAGAGGACGGTGGTCAGGCCGCACAGGACGACGATTCCGGCGTACTCGGCAAGGAGGAACAGGGCGAAGCGCAGGCCGGTGTACTCGGTGTACGCGCCGAAGATGATCTCCGAGTCGGCGACGGGCATGTCGAAGGGGGGTCGTTGCAACTCCGCGAGGCCGGCGACGAAGAAGACGATCGCGCCGACGATCTGCCAGGGCAGCCACCACCACTCGAAGGCGTCCACGATGCCGGGGAGGGAGACGGTGCCGGCCGCCATCGCTACGGAGGCGGCGGTGAGGAGCATCGGGAGTTCGTACGCGAGGAGCTGGGCGGCGGTGCGGAGGCCGCCGAGGAGGGAGAACTTGTTGGCCGAGGCCCAGCCCGCCATGAGCGAGCCGAGGACGCCCACGCCCATGACGGCGAGTACGAAGAAGATGCCCGCGTCGACTACCTCGCCTACGGCGCCCTCACCCGGGCCGATGGGGATGGCGAGGAGGACCAGGAGGTACGGGAGGAGGGCTACGGCAGGGGCGAGTTGGAAGATACGTCGGTCCGCGCCCGCGGGGACGATGTCTTCCTTCTGCGCGAACTTGACGCCGTCCGCGACGAGTTGGGCCCAGCCGTGGAAGCCGCCCGCGTACATCGGGCCCAGGCGGCCCTGCATGTGGGCCATCACCTTGTGCTCGGTCTGACCGACGATCAGAGGGAACGTCAGGAACACGACGAAGACGACGAGGAGTCGCAGGGCGACGTCGAGAGCGTCGTTCACTGCGGGCCTCCGGAGGGGTCGTCGGGGTCAGGGGTGGGCGTGTCGGGGTCAGGGGGTGCGGCCTGTGGCTTCGGGGTGGGTTCGGGTTCTGGTGAGGCTTCGGCCTTCGGGGGAGCTTCGGGTTCAGGTGAGGCGTCGGCCCCCGGGGTGGTGGCCTCGCGATCCGGGGCAGCGGTGTCCGGCTCAGGAGTGACCTTCGGCTCCGGCGCGGCTTCAGGCTCCGGCGCGGCCTCAGGGTGTTGCTCCCGCTCCGGTTCCCCCTCGTCGAAGGCGGGGCGGGCGTGGTGCCAGGGTGCGTCCGAGCCGCGCGGGGCGGCGGGGTTCGGCGGTGTGGCGGGTGCCGTCGGTTCGGTGCCCTCCGCCCGTTGGGTTGCCGATCCCTGGCTCGCGCTCCGCGCCCGACGCGGCGACGCCGGAGCGCCTGCGCCGGCACCGGCACCGGCACCAGCGCTTGCCCCAGCAGACCCTGCGCCCACTGAGCCCGGCTCCGCGGAACCCGCACCGGCGGGACCCGTACCCGCAGGACCCGCCTCCGTCGTCTGGCTCATCTGGCTCGCCGACCCCTCCCCCGCCGTGCGGGCCCGGCGTGCCGGGCGGTCGCCTGCCGGGCGGGGTGCGCCGCGGGTGGGGCGGGCCGGGGCCGGGGGGAGTTGGCCCTTGAGGGGGCCCCACTCGTTGGGGTCGGGGACGCCGGGCGGGAGCATCTGGCGGCGCTTGGGGCCGCCGTGTTCGGACTCGCCGGGTTCTTTCGCGCCGGGCCAGGCCTTGACGACGCGTGAGGCGAGGACGAAGTCCTTGCGGAGGGGGTGGCCTTCGAAGCCCTCCGGCAGCAGGAGAGGGGCAAGACCCGGGTGGCCTTCGAAGGTGACGCCGAACATCTCGTGGGTCTCGCGCTCGTGCCAGCCCGCGCCGGCGTACACGGAGACGGCCGACGGAAGGGCGGGCGCGGAGTGCGGGACCGTCGTACGGACGAGCAGGCGCCGTAGCGGACCCAGCGCCGCCACATGCGCCATGACGCGGAAGCCCGTGCCGGGTTCGTCGACCGCGCTCAGCCAGTCGAAGTACGTGCAGCCCAGTACCTCGCGCGAGGTCTCGAGGGCCGCGATCCAGGAGGTCGGGGGGACGTCGACCGTCAGGACCTCGTACGACTCCTCGGCCGTGGCGTCCGGGCCGAAGAGTTCCTCGACGGAGGCGGGGAGCCAGCCGGTCATCGGGCGGCTCCCGGGGCCGGGGGCTGGACCAGACCGCTCTGGAGGGCGGCCACCGACGGTCGCGGCGTGGCGCCGTACCGCTCGCCCAGGGACTCGCGCGCGATCTTCTCCTGGAGCTTCAGGATGCCCTGGAGGAGGGCCTCGGGGCGGGGCGGGCAGCCCGGCACGTAGACGTCCACCGGGATGATCTGGTCGACGCCCTTGGTGACGGAGTACGAATCCCAGTACGGGCCGCCGCAGTTGGAGCAGGCGCCGAAGGAGATGACGTATTTCGGTTCCGGCATCTGCTCGTAGAGACGCTTCACCGCCGGCGCCATCTTGTCCGTGACCGTGCCCGACACCACCATCAGGTCGGCCTGGCGCGGGCCGGGTGCGAAGGGGATCACGCCGAGCCGGATGAAGTCGTGCCGGGCCATGGACGCGGCGATGAACTCGATGGCGCAGCAGGCGAGGCCGAAGTTGAAGACCCAGAGCGAGTAGCGGCGGCCCCAGTTGAGGACCACCTTCATCGGCTCGGGGGCCAGGCGGGAGAGCGCGCCGAGGCGTTTGGGCTCGGGCACGAAAACCGGCTGCCCGGAAGTCACCGATTGCCCGGAGGTCTCGGGGGTCACGTCCATTCCAGGACGCCCTTCTTGTAGGCGTAGAGCAGGCCCACGGCCAGGAAGCCGAGGAAGATGAACATCTCCACGAGCGTCGCCGCTCCGTAGCCGGGCGCGGCGAAGATCGTCGCCCAGGGGAAGAGGAAGATCGAGTCGACGGCGAAGATCACGTAGAGGAACGCGTAGACGTAGTAGCGGACCTGGGTGTGGGCCCAGCCCTCGCCGACGGGGTCGACTCCGCACTCGTACGTCAGGAGTTTCTCGGGGGTGGGGACCATGGGCCGCAGCAGACGTCCCGCGCCGAATGCGACGGCGACGAACAGTACGCCGACGACGGCGAGCAGTCCGACCACCGAGTACGACTGGAAGTAGTCCGCGGCGACGACGGGCCCGGCCGCGGCCCCGGTCGCCGTGAGCACGGTCGGTTCCGGCACGTCAGCCCCTCGCTCCCTCTGTGATGCGCCTCGTTCGACGATCTGTACGGACGGGAGTCTAGAGCCTGCTAAAGAAACGGTAAGCAGCCCGTCACGCCTGGACATGGGACGAGTCGCTGCCGCTGTCCGTCCCGGGGGTGGGGTTTTCCCCAGTGGATCCCGGCGGTCCACCTCATGGCGCGGCGGCTCGCGGCCGGGCAGGCTAGCGGATATGACCGAACGCATCACGCTCACCGGACCGTCGGACAGAACGTCCGACGCGGACCGGCTGCCTCCCGCGCGCTTCGCCTTCGACCCGCAGACGTGGAAGGAGATCGCGCATCTGCTGGCCAATCTGCCGGCGGCGCTGATCGGTTTCGTCTATGTGATGACGGTGCTGTTCACAGGCGTCGGGCTGACCGTGACCGTGATCGGTCTCCCGCTGCTCGCGCTCGGGCTGATGGGCTCGCGTCTGCTGGGCAAGATGGAGCGGGCCCGGGCCAGGGCGCTGCTCGGGGTGCGGGTGGACGAGCCGAGCCCGTTGCCGTTGCGCGGCCGGGGCGGGTTCTTCGCCCGGTTGTGGATGGCGTTGAAGGACCCGGTGGGCTGGCGCACGGTCCTGTACGACGTCATACGGCTGCCCTGGGGCATCGCCACCTTCACGGTCACGCTCACGTCGCTGTTCGTGGCGTGGCCGGTGTTGCCGTTCATCGCGCGGGGGTTGACGAACGTGGACCGGGCCATGGTGCGCGGGCTGCTGTCGCCCTCCGAGGACCTGGAGCGGCGTATCGCGGAGCTGGAGTCGGACCGGGGTGTCGTGGTCGACACGGCCGCCGCCGACCTGCGGCGCATCGAGCGCGATCTGCACGACGGGGCGCAGGCCCGGCTGGTCAACCTGGCGATGGGGCTCGGGCTGGCAAAGGAGAAGCTCCTGGAGGGCCGGGCCGACGAGACCGTCGCGGCCATGGTCGACGAGGCGCACGGCGAGGTGAAGCTCGCGTTGCAGGAGCTGCGCGATCTGGCCCGCGGCATCCACCCTGCGGTGCTCACCGACCGCGGCCTCGACGCCGCACTGTCCGCGGTCGCCTCGCGCTGCACCGTGCCGGTGAAGGTGACGGCCGACCTGGAGTCGAGACCGGCCGCGGCGATCGAGGGCATCGCGTACTTCACCGTCTCCGAGCTGCTGCAGAACGTGAGCAAGCACAGCGGTGCGCGGTCCGCGTCCGTCGACGTGTGGCGGACGGACCAGCGGCTGCTCATCCAGGTGTGGGACGACGGGCGCGGCGGGGCCAGCCTCGACGGCGGTACGGGGATGTCGGGCCTCGCGGACCGGCTCGGCGCGGTCGACGGCCTGTTCGTCATCGATTCGCCGGCCGGCGGTCCGACCGTCATCACGGCGGAGCTGCCGTGGCGTGACCGGGACGGGGACCCGGGCGGCGACCGGGGTGGGCGGGGCGAGCCTGCGGCGTGGCGGTAGCGGGGCCGGTGGCTGGACGGGGCCGATGGACACGTGGCTGGGCCAATGGCAGGACTAGTGGCTGGTCCTGTGACAGACCAGGGACAGGACCAATGGCTGGTCCAGTGGCTGGTCCAGTGGCTGGTCCAATGACAGACCGGTGACAGGACCAGTGGCTGATCCAGTGACAGGACCAGCGGCGGCAACCGCCCCGCCCCCACCCGCACGCCGTCGCCCGCCTGCCTGCCTGCCCTCCGGCACATACACGTACGGCCTCAGTCCATCGCGTACGACCACACCGGCAACGCACCTCTGCGATCTTCACCCGCCGAGCCCCCACCGAGTCCCCGCCGCCGCCCCACCACACCCCCGCCAAGGTAGGGAAAACCCCCGCCCCAAGACGCCGACCCGCTCCATGGTCGGTGAACGCCGTGGACAGCAGGGTTGAGGTACGAGCCGACGAGCAGGATGAGTAGAACGGACGGGACCGATGGCCACGGATTACGGACAGGGGTACGGGCAGCACGACGGGCCCGGACTCCGCGGGGCGGGTGTCGAGGAGCGGCGGTTCCGTCTGCCGGCCCCGTTGCGGGCGCCGATCGAGGCCCGCAGCTGGCGTGAGTTCGGCTATGTGATGCTGAGCCTGCCGCTCGGCATCCTCATGTTCACGTACGCCGTCACGATGTTCGCGCTCGGCGCCGGACTGCTGATCACCTTCCTCGGGGTCCCTGTGCTCGCCGCCACCCTGGCCGGCTGCCGCGGGCTCGGCTCGCTGGAAAGGGCCCGGGCGCGCGGGCTGCTCGGGGTCGAGGTGTCCGAGCCGGAGCCGCTGCGGATGCGGACGCGCGGGGCGTGGGCGTGGATGGGCGCCACGCTCAAGAGCGGTGCGTCGTGGCGGCATCTGCTGTACGCGGTGGTGCAGTTCCCGTGGTCGGTGTTCTCGTTCGTGGTGGCGCTGAACTTCTGGGCGTATGGGTGGGCGCTGCTGACGTACCCGCTGTGGTTCTGGGTCTTCCCGATGTACGGGGGGCAGGACGGGCTCCAGCTCTACGGCGACGACACCCACAGCGTCTACCTGAACAACCCCTTCGAGATCACCGTGACCGCGATGGTGGGGCTGCTGTTCACCATGGCCTCGCCGTGGATCGTGCGCGGGCTGACGACGGTGGACGCGGTGATGGTGCGCGGGCTGCTCGGGCCGTCGAAGCTGGCAACGCGCGTGGTCGAGCTGGAGTCGGACCGGGGGGTCGTGGTCGACACCGCCGCCGCCGACCTGCGGCGCATCGAGCGTGATCTGCACGACGGGGCGCAGGCCCGGCTGGTCGCGCTGGCGATGGATCTGGGGCTGGCCAAGGAGAAGCTGACCGAGGATCCGGAGGCGGCCGCGCGGATGGTGGGCGAGGCGCACGGTGAGGTGAAGACGGCGTTGCAGGAGCTGCGGGATCTGGCCCGCGGTATCCACCCTGCGGTCCTCACCGACCGTGGCCTGGACGCAGCGCTGTCGGCGGTGTCGTCGCGGTGCACCGTGCCGGTGCAGGTCGACGTGGATCTGCCGACTCGGCCGGCGCCCGCGATCGAGGGGATCGCGTACTTCACGGTTTCCGAGCTGCTGCAGAACATCAGCAAGCACTCGCGGGCCACGCGGGCCACGGTGGATGTCTGGCGGGTCGAGAACCGGCTGATGCTTCAGGTCGTGGACAACGGGGTGGGGGGTGCCGATTGCGCCGGCGGGTCCGGTTTGGCGGGGCTCGCGGAGCGGCTCGGGGCGGTGGACGGGATTCTGGTGGTGGATTCGCCGGTGGGCGGGCCCACCCGGATCACCGCGGAGCTGCCCTGGCGGGGGTGAGTGGTCCGGGGTCGGGCGGTACGGGGCGGCGTGGGGTGTTTTTCGCCCCCGCCGCCCCTACCCGTTCCCGTACCTGGGGGCTGCGCCCCCAGACCCCCGCTATCGGCCTGAACGGCCTCGTCCTCAAACGCCGGACAGGCTGAACAGCTCCCCTCCGGCCCCAATGCTGGAATGCTGGGGGCTGTCGTTCGAGTGGGGGGCCGAAAATCGTGGAGGACAGGGTGCGGGTCGTCATCGCCGAGGATTCAGTGCTGCTCAGGGAGGGCCTGACCCGGTTGTTGACCGATCGCGGACATGACGTGGTGGCGGGGGTCGGGGACGGGGAAGCGCTGATCAAGACGATCACCGAGTTCGCGGACCGGGACGCGCTGCCGGATGTCGTCGTCGCCGATGTGCGGATGCCGCCGACGCACACAGACGAGGGGGTCAGGGCCGCCGTGCAGCTGCGCAAGGCGTATCCGGGACTCGGTGTGCTCGTGCTGTCGCAGTACGTGGAGGAGCAGTACGCCACCGAACTGCTGGCCGGTTCGAGCCGGGGCGTCGGCTATCTGCTGAAGGACCGGGTGGCCGAGGTCCGCGAGTTCGTGGACGCGGTGGTGCGGGTGGCCCAGGGGGGTACCGCGCTCGACCCGGAGGTGGTCGCGCAGCTGCTCGGGCGGAGCCGCAAGCAGCACGTGCTCGCGGGGCTCACCCCGAGGGAGCGGGAAGTCCTCGGCCTGATGGCCGAGGGGCGGACCAACTCGGCCGTCGCCCGGCAGCTCGTCGTGAGCGACGGCGCGGTCGAGAAGCACGTCAGCAACATCTTCCTGAAACTGGGCCTGTCCCAGAGCGACGGGGACCACCGGCGTGTTCTCGCGGTCCTGACCTATCTGAACTCCTGATCATCTGACACTGTGTCAGGTGATTGTCAATACGCCATGGAGTACGAGAACCACCAGCCGTACGGCACGAGAACCAAAGGATGAGCGCAAGCGTCTTCAAGGGAAGCGTCGGGGGGCGGGTAAATCATGACAAGTCAGACTGTCGAGCAGTCTCAAAAAGGTGTCCACTGTGCGAATGACCCCGGGAAGGCGACCCTTACAGACGTAGGGTTGATCCTGGGAAGGCCTGCGGGAAGGCCGCTCCCAGACACCCGCCTCGAGGGAGGTCCAGTTCAGTGACCAGCCAGGTCAGTAGCGCAGCGGAACAGGCCGACGGAGCCGTCGTAGGAGAACAGCGCAAACCGGCAGGGTCGAAAGAGCTCCGCCGCTTGGACCGGGTGATCATCCGGTTCGCGGGTGACTCGGGTGACGGCATGCAGCTCACCGGAGACCGGTTCACCTCCGAGACGGCGTCCTTCGGCAACGACCTCTCGACCCTTCCGAACTTCCCCGCCGAAATCCGAGCGCCCGCAGGCACCCTGCCGGGCGTTTCGTCTTTCCAGCTGCACTTCGCCGACCACGACATCCTCACCCCCGGCGACGCGCCCAACGTCCTCGTCGCCATGAACCCCGCCGCCCTGAAGGCGAACATCGCCGACGTGCCGCGCGGCGCGGAGATCATCGTCAACACGGACGAGTTCACCAAACGGGCGATGTCGAAGGTCGGTTACCCGACGAACCCCCTTGAGGACGGCTCCCTGGACGGCTACAGCGTCCACCCCGTCCCGCTCACCACCATGACCGTCGAGGCGCTCAAGGAGTTCGACCTCTCCCGCAAGGAGGCCGAGCGCAGCAAGAACATGTTCGCCCTCGGGCTGCTCTCCTGGATGTACCACCGGCCCACCGAGGGCACCGAGAAGTTCCTGAAGACCAAGTTCGCGAAGAAGCCGGAAATCGCCGCCGCCAACATCGCGGCGTTCAGGGCCGGTTGGAACTTCGGCGAGACCACGGAGGACTTCGCGGTCTCCTACGAGGTCGCCCCCGCCTCCCACACCTTCCCGACCGGCACCTACCGCAACATCTCCGGGAACCTGGCCCTGTCGTACGGCCTGATCGCCGCCTCCCAGCAGGCGGACCTGCCGCTGTACCTCGGCTCGTACCCGATCACCCCGGCCTCCGACATCCTGCACGAGCTGTCCAAGCACAAGAACTTCGGCGTCCGGACGTTCCAGGCGGAGGACGAGATCGCGGGCATCGGTGCCGCGCTTGGCGCGGCGTTCGGCGGCTCGCTCGCGGTGACCACGACCTCCGGCCCGGGCGTGGCGTTGAAGTCGGAGACGATCGGGCTGGCGGTGAGTCTCGAACTGCCCCTGCTGGTCATCGACATCCAGCGCGGCGGGCCTTCGACCGGTCTGCCGACGAAGACGGAGCAGGCGGACCTGCTGCAGGCCATGTTCGGACGCAACGGCGAGGCCCCGGTCCCGATCGTCGCCCCCCGGACCCCCGCCGACTGCTTCGACGCCGCGATCGAGGCCGCCCGCATCGCCGTCACCTACCGCACCCCGGTGTTCCTGCTGAGCGACGGCTATCTGGCCAACGGCAGCGAGCCGTGGCGGGTCCCGGACACCGACGAACTCCCCGACCTGCGTGTGCAGTTCGCCCAGGGGCCCAACCACACCCTGGACGACGGCACCGAAGTCTTCTGGCCCTACAAGCGCGACCCCCAGACCCTCGCCCGCCCGTGGGCGATCCCGGGCACGCCGGGCCTGGAGCACCGCATCGGCGGCATCGAGAAGCAGGACGGCACCGGCAACATCTCCTACGACCCCGCCAACCACGACTTCATGGTCCGCACCCGGCAGGCCAAGATCGACGGCATCGACGTACCGGACGTGGAAGTCGACGACCTGTCCGGAACGGCCAACACCCTTGTCCTGGGCTGGGGTTCCACCTACGGACCCATCACGGCGGCGGTACGGCGGCTGCGCGCGGCCGGGGACTCCATCGCGCAGGCCCACTTGCGGCACCTGAACCCGTTCCCGCGGAATCTGGGAGCGGTGTTGAAGCGTTACGACAAGGTGGTGATTCCCGAGATGAACCTCGGCCAGCTCGCCACACTCATCCGGGCGAAGTACCTGGTGGACGCCCACTCGTACAACCAGGTCAACGGCATGCCGTTCAAGGCTGAGCAACTCGCCACGGCTCTCAAGGAGGCCATCGATGGCTGAGACGACCACGGAAGGCACGGGCTCGATCGAGGCGCTTTCTCTCGTCCCCAAGGCCGAGGCCAGGCAATCCATGAAGGACTTCAAGTCCGATCAGGAAGTGCGCTGGTGCCCCGGCTGCGGTGACTACGCGATCCTCGCGGCCGTGCAGGGCTTCATGCCCGAGCTGGGTCTCGCGAAGGAGAACATCGTCTTCGTCTCGGGCATCGGGTGTTCGTCCCGCTTCCCGTACTACATGAACACGTACGGGATGCACTCCATCCACGGCCGCGCGCCCGCCATCGCGACCGGACTCGCCTCCAGCCGACGGGACTTGAGCGTGTGGGTGGTGACCGGTGACGGCGACGCGCTGTCCATCGGCGGCAACCACCTCATCCACGCCCTGCGCCGCAATGTGAACCTCAAGATCCTGCTCTTCAACAACCGGATCTACGGTCTGACCAAGGGGCAGTACAGCCCGACCTCCGAGGTCGGGAAGATCACCAAGTCGACGCCGATGGGCTCCCTGGACGCGCCCTTCAACCCGGTGTCCCTCGCCATCGGCGCGGAGGCCTCCTTCGTGGCCCGCACGGTCGACTCCGACCGCAAGCACCTCACCGAAGTACTGCGCCAGGCCGCCGCCCACCCCGGCACCGCCCTCGTCGAGATCTACCAGAACTGCAACATCTTCAACGACGGCGCCTTCGAGGTGCTGAAGGACCGGCAGCAGGCCGAGGAGGCGGTGATCCGGCTGGAGCACGGGCAGCCCATCCGCTTCGGCGCCGACGGCAACCGCGGCGTCGTACGCGATGAGCGGACCGGCGACCTCAAGGCCGTCACCGTCACCCCGGAGAACGAGGCGCAGATCGTGGTCCACGACGCGCACTCCGCGTCCCCGACCACCGCGTTCGCGCTCTCGCGGCTCGCCGACCCGGACACCCTGCACCACACCCCCATCGGCGTGTTCCGTGCGGTGGACCGGCCGGTCTACGACACCCAGATGTCGGACCAGCTCGACTCGGCCATCGAGCAGAACGGCAAGGGCGACCTCGCGGCACTGCTCGCGGGCGGCGACACCTGGACGGTCGTGGGCTGATCGCTCCGTACGTCCTCCAGGGCTCGGGCCGTCAGGTCCGGGCCCTGTCGTACACCTCGCGCGCCTTCAGCACGTCGTCCATCCGCTCGTTCGTCCAGGTCCCCAGCGCGCTCACCAGCTGGGCGGCCTCGCGGCCCAGGTCGGTGAGGGAGTAGTCGACCCGGGGCGGGATCACCGGCTTGGCGTCGCGATGGACGAGACCGTCGCGCTCCAGGGTCTGGAGGGTCTGGGTCAGCATCTTCTCGCTGACCCGGCCGATCGCGCGGCGCAGCTCGCTGAAGCGGTACGAGCGTTCGTTCAGCTGGATCAGAACGAGGACGCCCCAGCGGCTGGTGACGTGCTCCAGGACGAGGCGGTGCGGGCACATGGCCTCGCCCTCGACACTCCACTTACTTACGGACATGCCAGTACCTTACTTCAAAGTGGGTACTTTCGAGAAGTTAGTGCACCTCCTAGGGTGAGTGCCAAGCCACCCGCTAGGAGATATCAGCCATGAGCATCGTCGTCACCGGAGCCACCGGAAACCTCGGCCGCCACGTCATCGAGGGCCTGCTGGAGAAGGTCCCGGCCGACCAGATCACCGCCGTCGTCCGCGACACGGAGAAGGCCGCCGGCTTCGCGGCCCGCGGCGTGAAGATCGCGGTAGCCGACTACAACACCCCCGAGACCTTCGACGGCGTCATCTCCGCCGGTGACAAGGTGCTGCTGATCTCCGGCAACGAGTTCCACCTCGGCCGCGTGGGCCAGCACCAGGTCGTCCTCGACGCCGCCAAGACGGCAGGGGCCGCGCTCCTCGCGTACACCAGCGCTCCCGGCAGCCTGACCGCCGCCCTGGCCGACGACCACCGGGCCACCGAGGCGGCGATCCTCGCGTCCGGTCTGCCGTACTCCCTGCTGCGCAACGGCTGGTACAACGAGAACTACACCGAGAACCTCGCCCCCGTTCTCGAACACGGCGCCGTCGTCCAGGCCGCCGGCGAGGGCCGGATCGCCGGCGCCACGCGCGCCGACTACGCGGCCGCCGCCGTGGCGGTGCTGACCGGCGAGGGCCACGAGAACTCGACGTACGAGCTGAGCGGCGACACCGCGTTCGGCTTCGCCGAGTACGCCGCCGAGGTGGCCCGGCAGTCCGGCAAGGAGATCGTCTACAACGCCGTTCCCACCGCGGTCTACACCGGCATCCTGACCGGCGCCGGGCTGCCCGAGGCCTTCGCCACGATCCTGGCGGGTGTCGACGAGTCCGTCGCGAAGGGCGAGCTGGCGGTCACGACCGGCGACCTGTCCCGGCTGACCGGCCGCCCGACCACGCCGATCGCCGAGTCCATCGCGGCGGCGCTGAAGGGCTGACTCCCCCTCGGGCTCTCGGTACCGCTCTCCGAACCCCCGCCTGTAACGACCGTATGGCGATACGGGCATGACAGGCGGGGGCGCTCGGCGTTACCTTCTTGAAGGCCGTACGGACACGGCCGAAGGGGCAAGGAGGACGCGGTGGCGGCGAAGGCCAGGGGCGAACAGCACATAGGTCTGCTGAACGGCATCGCGGCATACGGCATGTGGGGGCTCGTCCCCCTGTTCTGGCCGCTCCTGGAGCCTGCCGGCGCGGTCGAGATCCTCGCCCACCGGATGGTGTGGTCGCTGGCCTTCGTCGGGATCGCGCTCGTCGTGATGCGGCGCTGGGCCTGGGCCGGTGAGCTGATACGGCAGCCGCGCAAGCTCGCACTGATCACGGTGGCCGCGGCCGTCATCACCGTGAACTGGGGCGTCTACATCTGGGCTGTGAACTCGGGTCACGTGGTCGAGGCCTCGCTGGGCTACTTCATCAACCCGCTGGTCACCATCGCGATGGGTGTGCTGATCCTCAAGGAGCGGATGCGCCCCCTTCAGTGGACGGCGGTCGGCGTCGCCTTCGCGGCGGTGGTCGTGCTCACCCTCGGATACGGCAGCCCGCCGTGGATCTCCCTCATCCTCGCCTTCTCCTTCGCCACCTACGGGCTGGTGAAGAAGAAGGTCAACATCGGCGGCATCGAGTCGCTCGCCGCCGAGACGGCCATCCAGTTCCTGCCCGCGCTCGGCTTTCTGCTGTGGCTGGGGTCGGCCGGGAAGGCGACCTTCGGCACGGAGGGCGTGGGGCACATGGCGCTGCTCGCGGCGACGGGCGTGGTGACCGCGCTTCCGCTCGTCTGCTTCGGCGCGGCCGCGATCAGGGTCCCCCTGTCCACGCTGGGACTCCTCCAGTACCTCGCCCCCGTCTTCCAGTTCCTCCTTGGCATCCTCTACTTCCACGAGGCGATGCCGCCCGAGCGCTGGGCCGGGTTCGCACTGGTCTGGCTCGCGCTGTCGCTGCTCACCTTCGACGCGTTGCGCACCGCGCGCCGAGCGGCTCGCACGCTCAGGGCCGAGACCAGCGCACCCAGGACCACCATCGCCACCGGCACGGTCAGCGCCGCCCGGAAGGCGGACAGCATCGCGTCCGGATCATTGGCGGCAGACCCCGATCCCGTCGACGCCAAGCCGTAGACCGCGGTCACCACCGATATCCCGATCGCCGAGCCGAACTGCGTCGCCGTGTGCAGCAGCCCGCTCGCCAGCCCCTGCTCCGACTCGGCCACGCCTTCAGTCGCCGCGATCGTCAGCGGCCCGTAGGCGAGCGCGAAGGCGGTCCCCGCGAGGATCAGGGTCGGGAACATCGCCGCGTACGACCAGTCCGCGCCGACGGGCAGGAACAGCCCGTACGCGATCACGGCCAGCACGAAGCCGCCGAGGATCACCCGCGCGTGGCCGAACCACTCGACCAGTTTCGGCGTGAGCGTCGGGGCGAGCACCGCGTCGCAGCCCATCACTACGAGGGCGATCGCCGTCTGGAACGCCGACCAGCCGCGCAGTTCCTGCAGGTAGAGCGTCAGCACGAACTGGAAGCCGAAGAAGGCGCCCAGGAAGAGCAGCGCACCGAGGTCGGCTCGGACCACCGTGCCCGTACGGAGGATGCCGAGGCGTACGAGGGGGGTGGCGGCGCGGCGCTCGACGAAGACGAAGGTGGTGGCGAGGAGCAGCGCCGCGAGTGCCGCCCCCGCCGTCAACTGCCAGCCGTGCAGGCCGTGTTCGAGACGGATGACGGCGTAGGCGGCGAGAAGCATGGCTCCGGCGGCGGTGACGGCGCCGGTGAGGTCGAATCGCCGTTCTGCCGTACGGGGTTGGGGGCGCCCTTCCTGTACGGGGATCAGCCGGATCGCCGCGGCCAGGATCGCGCCCGCAAGGAGGACCGGCGCGAAGAACACCCAGCGCCAGCCGAGTTCGGTGAGCAGGCCGCCGATGACGAGGCCGAGGGAGAAGCCGCCGGCGCCCGTGCCCGCGAAGACCAGCAGGGCCTTGTTGCGCTGGGGACCCTCCTCGTACGACGTCGTGATCAGGGACAGGGCCGCCGGGGTCATGAACGCGGCGGAGACTCCCGTGACGAAGCGGGCGACGATCAGCATCCAGCCCTCGGTGGCGAAGCCGCCGATCCCGGAGAAGGCGACGAAGACCGCCAGCCAGATGAGGAACATCCGGCGGCGGCCCAGCAGGTCGGCGGCGCGTCCGCCGAGGAGGGTGAAGCCGGCATAGCCGAGGACGTAGGCGCTCATCACCCAGGCCGCGGTGCCCGTGGTCAGGTCGAGGTCGGATCTGATGGAGGGGATCGCGACCGCGAGCATCGCGACGTCCGCACCCTCCAGGAAGATCGTTCCGCAGAGGACGAGGAGCAGGGCCCAGGCTCGCTTGCCCACGGTGAACTCCTTTTCGGCAGGGGACGGTTACTCGGGTGAGGGTCGGTTCCCTCTTGTAACCACCGCCAGCCTGCGGCAGCATCGACAGGCATGGAAGAAGGCACTTCGAAGTCACTGAGTAACTGCGAAAGTACCGCCGACTACGGGGATGCGGACCCCTTCCAGTGGGACACCCGTGAGGACTGCGAGGTGCGGCAGATCCTCGACCGGATCGCCGACAAGTGGTCGCTGCTGGTGATCGCGCTGCTTGAGCGGCGTGTGCTCCGGTTCACGGAGTTGCGGCGGGAGATCGACGGGGTCAGTCAGCGGATGCTGACGGTTACCTTGCGGCAGCTTGAGCGGGATGGGCTGGTGAAGCGGACGGTTCATGCGGTGGTGCCGCCGCGGGTGGAGTACGAGCTCACTCCGTTGGGTGGGACGTTGCATGCGACCATCCAGTCGCTGGTGACGTGGACGGAGGTGCATCGGGGGGAGATTGCTTCGGCTCGGGTTGCCTATGACTCGCGGGGGGCTGCCGTGGGGGGTGGGTGACGGCGGTTTTATCGCCCCCTCCGCCCCTTCCCGTCCCGTTTCTGGGGGCTCCGCCCCCAGACCCCCGTTCGCCCGAAGGGCTCGTCCTCAAACGCCGGACGGGCTGGAGCGGGCTCGGTGGGCTCGGACCTTGTTGAGGTTGCCGCAGTGTTCCATGGCGCACCAGCGGCGGCGGCCGGGGCGGGATGTGTCTACGAAGAGCAGGTAGCAGTTGTGGGAGCCGCATTCGCGGATGCGGTCGGCGTGTGGGCCGGTGAAGAGGTCGACGGCGTCGCGCGCGACGGTGGAGAGGAGCTGGGTGCCCGTGGCTCCGGGGGCCCAGGCGCGGGTTCCGTCCGGCTCGATGCGGGCGGCGAGCGGGGGTTCGGCCGCGGCCGCGTTGACGGCGGCCAGGTCTCGGGGGCTCGGGGGGCGGCCGTGGGCGCGGTCGGCGGTCAGTAGGAACAGGGCATCGCGAACCGCCCGTGTGCGCTCCAACTCCAGCTGGGTTATGGACAGCTCGAGTCCCGGTGACAGGCGGCTCCGGTCCACCCAGCGCGCCAGGTCGGACGGCTCGTGCAGCACCTCGTAGCGGGCGAACTCGCCCGGGCCGCCCGTCGTCAGCAGCTCCAGGCAGAGCGCTCCCGGGTCGAAACGGTAGGCCTTCCCGCCGTACGACACGAGGGTCATCCCCGGCGATTCCATTGCGCGCTCGCTCACGTAACCACTATAAGTGGTTACCATGACTCACGCGACCCTGCACTGGAAGCTCGTCATCGACTCGGCCGACCCGCACGCACAGGCCGACTTCTGGGCCGGCGCGCTCGGCTACGAGGTCGAGGACAACAGCGCGCTCGTCGAACGGCTGCTGGGCGCCGGTGCCGTACCGGCCGAGCTCACCGTCGAGTCCCACGGCCGCCGGGCCTTCCGGGACCTGATCGCCGTACGGCATCCGGACGATCCGTACGAGGAGGCGAGCGGGACCGGGCTCGGGCGGCGACTGCTCTTCCAGCGGGTGCCGGAGCCCAAGACGGTCAAGAACCGGCTGCATCTGGACCTGCACGCCGGGCCGGAGCGGCGCGAGGCGGAAGTCGCGCGGCTGGAGGGGCTCGGCGCGAGTGTGCTTCGCCAGGTGAAGGAGCCCGGGGGTGAGTGGGTGGTGATGACCGACCCCGAGGGGAACGAGTTCTGCGTGCAGTAGGCGGTTCGCCGTACGGACGGGGTTCCGGGTGCGAACTGATCGCATCCGCTATCTGAACAACCGTGACCGGATTGCGCTCTTGACGGAGCCTCAGGCTCAGCTTCACCATCAGGCACCCCATTCACTGTGGAATCCCTGTGGATTCCCACGGAATTCGGAGCCCCCCACATGAAGCTCTCCGTTCCCGGGCGCGCCGGTGCGGCTGCCATCGTCACCGCCGTCACGCTCCTCACCACCGGCGCGATAACCGGCGCGGCACCCGCATCCCCCCTCGCGGCTGCCGCGCCCGATCTCCCCGTGGCCAACGTCAAGGCCCATCTCGCACAGCTCCAGTCCATCGCCACCGCCAACGGCGGCAACCGCGCGCACGGCCGCACCGGCTACAAGGCGTCCCTCGACTACGCGAAGGCCAAGCTGGACGCGGCCGGATTCACCACGACCGTCCAGCAGTTCACGTCCGGCGGACGCACCGGGTACAACCTGATCGCCGACTGGCCCGGCGGCGACACCAACCAGGTCGTCATGGCGGGGTCCCACCTCGACAGCGTGACGGCGGGGGCCGGCATCAACGACAACGGGTCCGGATCGGCCGCCGTCCTTGAGGCCGCGCTCACCGTCTCCCGTACGCAGTACCAGCCCACCAAGCATCTGCGGTTCGCCTGGTGGGGCGCCGAAGAGCTGGGCATGGTCGGTTCCAGGTACTACGTGAACAGCCTGACCACCGCGAACCGTTCGAAGATCAGCGGCTATCTCAACTTCGACATGATCGGTTCGCCGAACCCCGGCTACTTCGTCTACGACGACGACCCCACCATCGAGAAGACCTTCCAGAACTACTTCACAGGCATCGGCATCGCGACGGAGATCGAGACCGAGGGCGACGGCCGCTCCGACCACGCCCCCTTCAAGAACGCGGGCATCCCCGTCGGCGGCCTCTTCAGCGGCGCGGACTACATCAAGACGGCGGCCCAGGCGGCGAAGTGGGGCGGTACGTCGGGCAAGGCCTTCGACGCCTGCTACCACTCCTCGTGCGACACGACGTCGAACATCAACGACACGGCGCTGGACCGGAACGGGGACGCGCTCGCCTACGCGGTGTGGGAGCTGTCCTCATAGGCAGTTGCCGGTGCGCGGTACCCATTTGAACTCGGCCCCGGCGGAGCACATCCCGTTCCGCCGGGGCCTGTTCGGCTCCGTGTTCGTCAGTTGTCGCGGGCCCGTTCGGTCAGGCGGCCCATGCGGGTGCGGGCCTTCTCGAGTTGTTCGACGTCGTCGGCGGCGGGGCCTTCGCCGGCCGCCAGCTCGGTCCACACGTCGATCAGATCGCGTCCGAGGTTCAGTCCCTGCAGGGGGTCGCGGACGGCGCGCCAGGCCGTGGCCGCGCTCTGTACGTTGCCGTACGCGGCTTCCGGGTCCCGGTGCCGGCGCAGGACCCTGGCCAGGTCGAGCGACAGGTGGAAGGACCGGACCGCGTCACCGGCCAAGTAGGCGATGTACGCGGACAGTTCACGCAGTCGGAGCACCTCGGGATGCTCCGGGCCCAGCGCCTGAGCCCCCTCGGCCACGGCCCGTTCCGCCATGCCCGCGGCCTCCTCGATCCTGCCCTCCTTCACGGCCTCGTTGATCCGCGCCACGGGTTCCACGAGAAAAGCCGCCTCACCCGAACCTTCCACCGACACCGGCGCCAGTACCGCTTCGGCGACGGCGTCGAAGCCCCGCGGCGGAGTGGGCTTCGACTCCGGCTCCGGCTCGGGGTCCGCTTCCAGACCCAGGTGCATCAGGGACCTGGAGGCCTCCCGAGCAGGAGCCTGGTCCGGTGCCGGGCCGAACACGCCCGTCGGGGGTGCCGCCACACCGTACGCGGTGCCCCTCGGCTCGGGGTCGGTGGCCGCGGGGGGCCATACGGGTTCGGGCGCCGGGGGCCACACCGGTTCGGCCGGCGGGGCGGGGGGCGTCACGGGCAGCGGGGGCCTCGGCCTCGCCGGCGCCGGCGGTTGTTCCGCCTGCTGCACCTGTGGCAGCTGTGGCAGCTGCCGGGGCTCGGGCGGCTGCGGCTGCGGCTGCGGTTCGAACCGTTGCGGCTCCCCCATGTGCTGACTCGACCCGTCCACGTACACCTGAATGGGTACGACGAAGCCGGTGCGTTCGTCGTGGATCGAGGCGAGGACGGGATGGCCGATGGAGAGGGCGATGCGGTGGAGGTGGTTGAGGACGGCGTCCTGAACCGTCTCGCCGGGGGCGGCGACGACCGGCATGCCGCCGACCGTGGCCTCGCCGGCCGGGGCGGCTCCCCCGAGCGGAGCGGTGCTCCCCGCCGGGGCCGGCACCCGTACCTCGATCGGCGTCACCCCGGCGGCCGGGTGCTCCCCGGCGACGGCATCCTGGTCGGCGCGCCGCCGCTTGAGTTCCCGCTTCTGTTCGCGGCTGAGTCGAGACATCGTGCCCTCACTCGGGGTGATCGGGGGAGGAAGGGGAGGACGGGGCGGAGAGAGCCGAGGGTGACGAACCGGCCTCGCCCACCGACTCACCCTGGTCCCGCCGACCACAGCCCGTCAACGTGGGCAGTCCCGTGACGGACACGACCCCGGTGGCGATCATCCTCGTACGCATCCTCGCCCCTCCGCTCATCTGGGCAACGGCCGGGGTGCCGAATACGCCCCGGCCTTCTGACCGAGACTGACGCCGATCACCGACCGCACGGTTTCCGAGCTCGCCCGACTGGACCGCTACATGCGTACGCATATATTGTGCACGCATGTAGTCGCGGCAGCCGCCGTTCGCCACGCGCACTCCAGGGGGACCCATGACCCGCCAGTTCCTGTTCCTGCTCGGCAGCAGCCGCTCGGACAGCAACACCGAGATGCTGGCCCGCAAGGCCGCCGAGCAGTTGCCCGCGGAGGTCGGGCAGCGCTGGCTGCGCCTCGCCGAGCATCCGCTGCCGGACTTCGCGGACCTGCGCCACGACAGCGACCATGCCCGACCGACCGAGGGCTCCACGGGCCTGCTCCTCGACGCGACGCTCGCCGCGACGGACATCGTCATCGCGTCGCCGCTGTACTGGTACTCGGTCTCCGCGCACACCAAGCGCTACCTCGACTACTGGTCGGGCTGGCTGCGCACTCCCGGCGTCGACTTCAAGGCGACGCTTGCGGGGCGCAACCTCTGGGGCGTCACCGTGCTGGCGCACGAGGAGCAGGAGGTCGCCGACCCGCTGGTCGGCACCCTCAACCACTCGGCCGCGTACATGGGCATGCACTTCGGCGGCGTCCTGCTCGGCAACGGCAGCAAGCCCGGTGACGTACTGAACGACACCGAGGCCCTGGCCCGCGCGAAGACGTTCTTCGCGCAGCGGCCGCCGCTCGCGCGTTTCCCGTACGACAGCTGAGTCCCGGGAGCCGGCGCTCAGGCCGTGATGTCCTTCGTCGTGAACCGCGCCCAGGCCGCCGATCCGAACACCGCCGCGTACAGGGCTTGCAGGCCGAGGTTGCGGACCAGGTCGTCCCAGTACACCGGGTCGCGCATGAGGTCGGCGAAGGACAGCCAGTAGTGGGAGAAGAAGTACGGCTGGAGCGCGTGCAGTTGGGGGATCTGGTCGAGGATCTGGATGGTGATGAGGAGCCCGACGGTCGTCGCCATCGCCGCGATTCCGCTGCCTGTCAGCGTCGAGATGAACAGGCCGAGCGCCGCAACGCCGATCAGTGACGCGGCGACGACCAGCGCGATGAGCAGGGCTCTGCCGAGTCCCTCCGCGAAGCTGATCCGGGTCCCGGAGATCGTCGTCAGCTCACCCAGTGGGAACAGCAGGGCGCCCATCGCGAGCGCCGAGGCCGCCACGACGAGGGTCGCGACCAGGCAGAACGTCATGGTGGTCGCGTACTTGGTGAGGAGGAGGCGGGTGCGGCCCGCGGGGGCGACCAGGAGGTAGCGCAGGGTTCCCGCGTTCGCCTCGCCCGCGATCGCGTCGCCCGCGATGACGCCGATCGCCATCGGCAGGAAGAAGGGGAGCGTCGCGGCGAGCGCCGTGAACACCAGGAACAGGCCGTTGTTGGTGATCTGCGAGATGAACGCCGGTCCACCGCCGCCGCCTTGGCCGCCCCCGGATCCGTCGCCCGTCTCGATCTTGATGGCGATACCGATGAGGACGGGCACCGCCGCGAGTACGCCGAGCAGCGCGATGGTCCGCCACCTTCGGAAGGTGGTGACCAACTCGCTGCGGAACAGCCCGAACGTCCACAGCGGACTCGGCGCACGCATCGTTTCGGCCCGCGTCATGACCTCAGCCCGCGACATCGAAGCCCTCCCCCGTCAGCGCCACGAACGCGTCCTCCAGCGAGGCCCGTTCGACCCCGAAGCCGCGGACCCGGACGCCCGCCGTGACCAACGCGGCGTTCAGCTCGGCGAGTTCGCGGTCCGGAGGCTCGGCGGTCACCCCCGTGTCCGTCACGACGAGATCCCCGACTCCCTGTTCCTTCAGCACGCGCGCCGCATCCGCCGGGTCGGGGGTCGTCACGACGAGACGTCCGCGCGCACCCGCCGCGAGGTCCGCGACCGCGCCCTGCGTGATGAGCCGGCCCTGCGCCATCACGGCCGCGTGGGTGCAGACCTGCTCGATCTCGTCGAGCAGGTGCGAGGAGAGGAAGACGGTCGTACCTTCCGAGGCCAACTCCCTTATCAGGGAACGGATTTCGCGCATGCCCTGCGGATCGAGGCCGTTGGTCGGCTCGTCCAGGACGAGCAGGCGGCGGGGCTGGAGCAGCGCGGCCGCGAGCCCGAGCCGCTGCTTCATGCCGAGTGAGTACGCCTTCGCCTTCTTGCCCGCGGCGGCGGCCAGTCCGACCCGGTCGAGGGCGGCCGCGACGCGCGTACGCCGGGTGCGCGGGTCGGCGGTCGGGTCCGCGGCGTCGTACCGGAGGAGGTTGTCGCGCCCGGAGAGGAAGCCGTACAGCGCGGGGCCCTCGATGAGCGCGCCCACGTGCGGGAGCACGGCGCGGGTGGCCCGGGGCATGGGCCGCCCCAGGACGCTCGCCGTGCCGGAGGTCGGCTCGATCAGGCCCATCAGCATGCGGATGGTGGTGGTCTTGCCCGAGCCGTTGGGCCCCAGGAAGCCGAAGACACTGCCCGCCGGGACGGTCAGATCCAGGCCGTCGACGGCGAGCTGTCCGCCGCGGAAGCGCTTGGTGAGCGCACGGGTGACGATCACGGTGTCCTCAAGGGGCACCGCCTCTCCCACCTCGTCCACCAGGTCGGGCTCCGCGGCGGACAGTTCCTCCATGGGCTCCTCAATCCGTGCTGTGCATACGGGACTTACTGGGCCGCGTTGGCCGCCTTGACCAGTGCGTCCTTGGTGACGGCACCCGCGTACACCTTGCCGTCGTCCGTGATCAGCGCGTTGACCAGGCGGGTCGAGAAGACCGTGCCCGAGCCGAACTTACCGGTGACCTGGTCGCCGAGGGAGTTCAGGAACCCGTCGACGTCGCTGTTGCCGGAGGAGCCGGACGGCACGCCCTCGCCGCCGGTGTCGAACTCGGCGATCGCGTTCCAGCCCTCGCCGATGGTCTTGAGACCGTCGAGGCCCTGGCCGAGACCCTCTTCGAGCCCCTCGTCGGACTTCTGGGAGGACTCCGGCGCCTGCACGTCGTCGCCCTCGGTGACCTTCGCACCCTTGGGCGGGGTGAAGTCGAAGGTCGACGCGGCCGGCTTGGAGAAGTCGACCTTGGTGAAGCCCGCGTCCACGACGGCCGCGCCGCCGCTCGCCGGGGTCAGCGTGAACTTGAGCGGCAGCCCCGTCTTCGAGTCGACCGCGATGCTGATCGCGCCGACCGTGGAGCCGGACTGCTTCGGCTTGATGAGCAGCTTGTACGCGTCACGGCCCGCGACCTGCGCGGTGCCGTCGACGGTCACGGAGGTGGTGTCGTCGACGGCCTTGAGGGCCTCGTCGGCGAGCTCCTTGGGAGTGGCCGGGACGTCCTCCTGCTCCTTCTGCGTCCCGGACTTGGACGTGGTCGCGTGGTAGACCTCGTTCGACTCGCTGTCGTAGCCCCACACGTCCGTGCCGTTGTGGATGAGGCTGTACTCGGCGGCGCTGTCCAGGAGGGAGATCTTGGACTTGTCCGGGCCGTCGGTTGCGACCCGCAGCGTGTGCGTGCCGGCGGCCAGCTCCATGAGCTTGGACGACGGATCGGCGGAGGAACCGCCGTCGTCGCCACCCTGTACGGCGCCGGAAGCGAAGCTGCTCTCCAGGCCACCGAGGTCGGGCAGCCCCAGGTCGGTGCTGATCTTGACGGTGCCGGACAGCTGCTGGACGTCCGACTTGGCGATCTTCTCGATGAGCTGCTGGGCGCTGATCTTCGGCAGGTCGGGGTCACCGGAGTCGGCGAGCGCCGGGACCAGCCCGATGGTCGCCGCCGCCACGCCCATCACCGCGACCGGGACGACGTAACGCGCCGCCTTCCGCCGGCCGGCGCGCACATCCTCGGCTTCGCCGGCGTTCGTGCTGCTGTCGTCGGATTCGTACGGTGCCATGTGTGCCTTACCTCCGTCGTCGGCGGCGGCTCGTCGTCCTGCGCTGCTCCACTCTTAGCCGCCATTCTCACCCGAACCGGTGAGGAGTGGTGTTGTCAATCTGACCAAATCGGCAAGAGAGAAGCGTCAGACCCCGGACTCAACTCCACGTACTCCTGCGGTATGACGTCACGAGGTGGCGCCTCCCCCAACCCGTAGGGGTCGGAGGAGGCGCCACCTCGCCGGGTTGGTCCGTCAGCGCTGCACGAACACGTAGTCGGCCTGGTAGGGCACGCCCACGACGGCGCCCGGCGAGCAGGAGCCGGCCGGGGCGACGCCGCCCACGGTGTTGAGGCGCAGGATCTCCTCGGTACCGGCCAGCAGGCCGCGGTGCTTGCCGGACTGGGTGGCCTTGAGGTCGAGCTCGGGGATGTTCTTGTCGCCGTTCGGGGTCCTGCTGATCACGGCGCCGGTGACCGCGCTGCGATCGGGTGCGATCCACTGCGGCGTTCCGGAGTTGGGCTTCACGAACGAGTGTGCGATGTTCCCGCCGAGTACGGCCGCGACGTCACGCTGGGCGAAGGCGTACCCGCCGCCCTCGGCCGCCTTGCACTCGTAGATCTGCTCGCCCTTGACGACGGACGCCTGGAAGTTCTTCAGGGCGCCGCGGAAGTCGAAGGATCCGGTGACCTTGTGGAGCTGGCCGCGGACGGCGCCGCCCGGGAACTCGGCGGTGTGCAGATTGGCGTAGAACGAACCCGGGTCGCTCTTCAACTGCTGGAGGAGCGCGGTGTCCTTGACCGTCACGGTCCCGGTGACGGTGCGGCCCTTGCTCTTGGCCAGCAGCTTGGTGAAGTCGACCTTGACGCCGCCGTTGGTGCCCTTGGCGCCCTGGTGGATGTGCAGCAGGGTCGGCTTGCCGGTGCCGCGCCACTTCACGGCGACGGACACCTTGCTGCCCTGGACCTTGACGAACTCCAGGGCCGCGCCGTCCTTGTCACCGACGGCGGGGCCGCCCTGGACGGGGACCTCGTTGGCGCCGTTGAGGCTGGTGGCGAGGATGGTGCCGCCCTTGCCGCCCACGACTCCGCTCTGCACGGCGATGGTCTGGTCGCCGTGCCCGGCGTGGCTCTTGGTGTCGCTTCCGCCGGCGGCGACCGCCGGGATGACGGCGGCGGCGACTCCGGCCGCGGCGGCCACCGCGACACCGGTCAGGATCAGGCTCTTGCGACGCGTTGTGAACGTGGCGTTCGATCCCATGATTCTGTTTTCTCCCCGTATCTCAGCTGACGCCCCCTGCGTCAGCTTCTGGGGGGACATACGGACTCGATCTCAGACTGGACTCAATCCAAGAGTGTGACGTAGGCCACAGCGATTCCGGTGGGATTCTTACGGGTTCCTGCCGGATTCCTGCCGGGGCAGGTCAGCCTGCCCGGTGCACCACGAGGTCGCACAACTCCACCAGCGCCGCCTTCGCGTCGCACTCCGGCAACGGAGCCAGCGCGGCCCGCGCGTCCTCCGCGTACCGCACGGTGTCCCGCCGGGCCTGCTCGAGAGCCGGGTGCTCCCGCAGCCGGGCCAGCGCCTCGGCGTGCCGGGCGTCATCCGTCATGTCGGAGTCGAGCAGCTCGCACAGCGCGATGTCCTCGGCGAGACCGAGCCGCTCCACCCGCTCACGCAGGCGCAGCACCGGCATCGTGGGAATGCCTTCACGGAGGTCCGTCCCGGGCGTCTTGCCCGACTCGTGCGAGTCGGACGCGATGTCCAGTACGTCGTCCGCGAGCTGGAAGGCGACGCCGAGCCGCTCCCCGTACTGGGTCAGCACGTCCACGACCGTCTCGTCGGCACCGGACATCATCGCGCCGAACCGGCACGCGACGGCGACCAGGGATCCGGTCTTGCCGCTGAGCACGTCGAGGTAGTGATCGACCGGGTCACGTCCGTCGCGCGGGCCCGCGGTCTCCAGGATCTGTCCGGTGACGAGCCGTTCGAACGCCTCGGCCTGGATCCGGACGGCGTCGGGACCGAGGTCCGCCAGGATGTAGGAGGCGCGGGCGAAGAGGAAGTCGCCGGTGAGGACGGCCACCGAGTTGCCCCAGCGGGTGTTCGCGCTGGGCACCCCGCGCCGTACGTCCGCCTCGTCCATGACGTCGTCGTGGTACAGCGTGGCGAGATGCGTCAGCTCGACGACCACGGCCGAGGGCACGACACCCGGCGCGTAGGGGTCCCCGAACTGCGAGGCGAGCGTCACGAGCAGCGGCCGGAACCGCTTCCCGCCCGCACGCACGAGGTGCTGGGCGGCTTCCGTGATGAAGGGGACCTCGCTCTTGGTGGCTTCGAGCAAACCCTCCTCGACAGCCGCCAATCCGGCCTGGACATCGGCTTCGAGAGCCTGGTCCCGCACGCTCAGCCCGAACGGCCCGACGACGGTCACGAGAGGTTCTCCTGTCTGCTGACGATCACACGGCGAACTCGGTCGATCATTCGGTCGGTGACGCGGTTTGTCGATGTGTCGCTGCCATCACTCAAGTCAGCGTATCCGGTCACGTTTCGATCACCACGAGCGCCCACCGTCCCCATAGCCGACTTCCCTCACCAGTTCCCCCGGGCGGGAGGGGCGGGCACAGCCCGGGCGGTATCGGATCGCGAGAGGTATGTTCTTGATCAACTAATACGAGCCGATATACGCCGACTTGCCGCACTCGGTGGCAGACCTCAGTGGCCCCAGCGACCCCCTGCGTGCCCGACAGGGACCAGTAAGGAGACCGGCAGCCGTGTCCCGAAGCACCGTCGAAACCGAGCCCGGCAGCGAGCCGCCTCCGGGTGACGACCATGCCTTCTTCGGCCAGCCCAGGGGCCTGCTCACCCTCTCCGGCCTGGAGGTCTGGGAACGCTTCTCGTTCCTCGGCATGCAGGCGATCCTCGTCCTCTACTTCGCCGACACCGTCGCCCACGGCGGTATGGGCATGTCGTCGGGCACGGCCGCCTCCGTCTCGGCCGCGTACGGCACCCTCGTCTACCTGGTCTCGGTCGCCGGCGGCTGGCTCGCCGACCGGATGCTCGGCTCGTACCGCGCGGTCCTGTGGGGCGGCATCCTGATCGCCTGCGGCCACTACTCCATGGCGGTGCCGACGGCCACCATGACCTGGGTCGGCCTGGGCCTGATCAGCGCGGGCACCGGCCTGCTCAAGCCCAACGTCGCCACCATGGTCGGCAAGCTCTACCGCACCGACGACGACCGCCGCGACGCCGGCTTCGCCCTCTACTACATGGCGATCAACATCGGCGCCTTCGCGGGCCCGCTCATCACCGGCTGGCTCGGCGACCACCGGGGCTGGCACTGGGGATTCTCGGCGGCGGCGATCGGCATGACCTTCGGCCTGATCCAGTACGTCATGGGCCGCCGTCACCTGGCCGGACGCAAGCACTCGGCGGAATTCGCCCTCGCGCCCGACGCGATGCGCCGCGCGGTCCTGGTGATCGTCCTCGGCCTCCTCGCGGCGGCGGTACTCGCGACTCTCCTCGCGGTGGTCGGCTACCTGACGATGGACCGCTTCGTCGACCTGCTGACCCTCATCTCGGTGATCGCGCCGGTCGTCTACTTCGCGGTGATGTTCAGGAGCCCCCGGGTGACGGACGACGAACGCGGCCGCCTGCGCCCGTACATCGTCCTCTTCCTCGCCTCGACCGTCTTCAACTTCATCCTCTTCCAGGCGTACTCGACGATGATGCTGCTCGCGGCGTCGAACGCCGAGACCACGATCCTCGGTTACGACTTCCCGGCCAGCTGGTACGCCTCCGCGCTCGGCGCCTTCGAGGTCGCCCTCGCGCCCGTGGTCGCCGCGCTGTGGGTCCGGATGGGCCACCGCCAGCCGCACGCCTCCAACAAGATCGCGATCGGGGTCGTGCTCGGCGGCCTGTCGTTCCTCCTGATGGTGCTGCCGACCAGCGGTCACAGCAGCGACGACTACCTGATGTCGGCCTGGTGGATCGTCGGCTCGTACTTCCTGCTCGGCCTCGGCGACATCCTCCTGGAGACCTCCGGCATGTCGGCCACCACGAAACTCGCCCCGGCCGCCTTCTCCAGCCAGACCATGTCCCTCTGGTTCCTGTCGCTCGCGCTCGCCAACGGCATCCAGGCGCAGACCGTGAAGCTCTACGACGACGTCTCCAAGCCTGCCTACTTCGGCGTCAACGGCGCGATCGCGGTGGCCGCGGGCCTCGCCGTGATGGCACTCGCGCCCTGGCTGCGCCGCACGATGCACCCCGTCCACTGAAGCCACTGGGATCCCGCCATGCGCATCCGTACGTCCTTCCCCTACGAGTCCGCTCACGAGGACGTCCTCATCCCGCTCCCGGACGGCACCCGCCTGTACGCCCGCGTCTGGCGCCCGCTGACCGACGAACCCGTACCGGCGCTCCTCGAGTACCTCCCGTACCGCCTCACGGACTGGACCGCGCCACGCGACTGGCAGCGCCATCCCTGGTACGCCGGACACGGCTACGCCTCCGTCCGCGTGGACGTCCGCGGCCACGGCAACTCGGAGGGCATGCCGACGGACGAGTACTCGGCGGTGGAGCTGGCGGACGGCGTGGAGGTGGTCAACTGGCTTGCTTCCCAGCCCTGGTGCTCCGGCAAGGTCGGCATGTTCGGCATCTCCTGGGGCGGCTTCAACTCCCTCCAGATCGCGGCCCTCGCGCCCGAACCGCTCAAGGCGATCGTCACGGTCTGCTCGGCGGACGACCGCTACGACAACGACGTGCACTACATGGGAGGTTCCGTCCTCGCCGTCGACATGCACGCCTGGGCGGCCACCATGCTCGCCTTCGCCGCCCGCCCGCCGGACCCGGTGCACGTGGGCGAGGTGATGTGGCGCGACATGTGGGTGAAGCGGCTGGAGGCGGTGGACCCCTTCATCCACACCTGGCTGGAGCACCAGACCCGGGACGCGTACTGGCGCCACGGCAGCGTCTGCGAGGACTACGGCGCGATCCAGGCCGCCGTCCTGGCGGTGGGCGGCTGGCACGACCCGTACCGGGACACGGTGTTGCGCCTGGTCGAGAACCTGCCACCCGATCGCGTACGAGGCCTGATCGGCCCCTGGTCGCACCAGTACCCGGACCGGGGCCTGCCGCCGGGCCCGGCGATCGGGTTCCTTCAGGAGACGCTGCGGTGGTGGGACCACTGGCTGAAGCCCTCCTCCGGTTCCGGCAGGGGCGTGATGTCGGAGCCGCTCCTCCGCTCGTACGTCAGTGACTCGCATCGTCCGGCAACGGTGTACGAGGTGTTGCCGGGCCGGTGGGTGGGCGACGAGACCTGGCCGTCGCCCGCCGTGACGCCGGTCTCGTACGGCCTCCAGGGCGCGCCGGTACTGGTGCGCTCCCCCATGCACACGGGCGTGGACGCGGGCCGCTTCTTCCCCTTCGGGAACGACGCGGACCTGCCGCCGGACCAGCGGGAGGAGGACGGCCGTTCGGCGTGCTTCGAGTTCGAAGTCCCGGAGGAGACCTGGGTGTTGGGGCGCCCGAAGGTGCGGTTGCGACTCACCTCGCACGCCGAGCGCGGCCAGGTGATCGCCCGGGTCTGCGACGTGGCCCCCGACGGCTCATCGACCCTCGTCACCCGCGGCGTCCTGAACCTGTCAGCACGTCACGGCCGTGACCAGGCGGTTCCCTGGAAACCGGGCTCTACGGAGGACGTGCTTTTCGAGCTGAACGGCATCGGCCACGCCTTCCCCGCGGGCCACCGCATCCGGCTGGCCGTCTCCTCCGCGTACTGGCCGTGGATCTGGCCCCAGCCCGGCTCGGAGGCGGGCTTCACCCTGGACCCGGCGGGCAGCGCCCTCGAACTCCCCGTACGGGCAAGGCAGTCGTCGTTCCCGATCACCTTCGAGGAGCCGGAGGAGTCCGAACCCCTGGGCGTCGTCGTGCCGGCAACCCTCGACGAACCACGCCCCGAACGCCTCGTCGTACGCGACGTCGCCAAGGGCGAGTGGCGCCTCGAAGTCGACCCCCGCTACGGCGGCACCCGCGTCTATCCCGACGGCCTCGAATTCACGGAGGACGCGCTGGAGACGTACACGATCAACGAGTCGGATCCGCTGTCCGCGCGGACCCGGTCGACTTGGTCGATCCGGCTGCACCGGCCGGAGTTGCCTTGGGACGCGCGGGTCTCCACGACCTCCGAAATCACCTGCGATGCCCATGACTTCATCACCTTGAACGAGGTGATCTGCAGCGACGGGGACGAAGTCGTGTTCCACCGGACGTGGGAGCGGCGAATTCCGCGGACGGCAGGCTAGGCGGCCGCCTATTCCGCGGGACAGGGGGCTGGGCGGCCACCCGGTCATCGCGCCTTCGGGCATCCAGCAGATGCCCGTATTGCACCTAGATTGCCTACGTCGCCGCTTTGTTCACGCTTGGTCGCGTGAAATGGGTCACGTCCGGACAAGATCGACATCTGACCCCGCCTCACAATTGCCCGTTCGCGAAAGGCAAGTTGAGTTTCACATTCCGGTGGAATCGGGCGATTCTCTCTGCAATCCACCGAGGCAAAAGCGATCTACGCCGCGAAATCGGGCCTTGTTCCCGACATGTGCTCTCGCATACGTTCGCGTCGATCCAGGCGGAACGCCGAATCCTGCCGCCGCCCGGAAACCCCACCCACCCACACGCTCACGGCAGGAGCGGGGGACCCAGGTAAGCCGCCGATCCGGACTCCGGAACGGCTAGGGGTAAAGCCGCGCCCACCCACGCGGCCGGGCAGCTCCCGCCCGAACCCGACAGCTCACCTCGCAGGCGCCGGAGAGGAATTCGCCATGCCCGCACGAGGCAAGCACCGCCGCCCCAGGACCAACCACCTCACCCGCGGCATGGTCGCCGCCGGAACGGGCGGAGCCGCACTCGCACTCCCCCTGGTGAGCGCGACCGGCGCCCACGCCGCCACCCAGGCGTCCGTGCCCGCCCAGGCCACCGCGGTGGCGAAGGCCGCTCCGGCCGCGGTCCCCGACGTCAAGCTCGTCACGTACAAGGTCACCGCGGGCGACACCTTGTCCAAGATCGCGCGAGAACACACCAAGGACGGCAGTTGGCAGGCGCTCTACAAGGCCAACGCCGCGGTCATCGGCGGCGACCCGGCGGCGATTCGCCCGGGCACGACCCTGACGGTTGGCACGAAAACCGCCAAAACGTCCGCTAAGTCGACCGGCTCCACCACGGATTCCGCCGCGGCCCCCGCCACCACCGCGACCTACACCAACGACCTCGACGGCTGGATCAAGGAGGCCCTGGCCATCATGGCCCAGTCCGGAATCCCCGGCTCCTACGACGGCATCTACCGCAACATCATTCGCGAGTCCGCGGGAAACCCCCTGGCCATCAACAACTGGGACTCCAACGCCGCCGCCGGCACCCCGTCCAAGGGCCTCCTCCAGGTCATCGACCCGACCTTCACGGCCTACCACGTGGCCGGCACCTCGATGGACCCCTACGACCCGGTCGCGAACATCACGGCGGCCTGCAACTACGCCGCTGCGAAGTACGGTTCGATCGACAACGTCAACGGGGCCTACTGAGTCGGACGCATCCCCCTGAGCGGTCCGCACCGGGTCCGCACCTCAGAAAATGCACCTGCCGGATCGCGGTCGGGGGCGTTATGCTCGCCGCGATGATGACTCAATCCGTAGGCAGATTGGGGGTCCCATCCGCGCAAGGTGAGTGCTGATGCTCACTCAGACCGCGAATGGGGATTCCCGCCTTTCCTTCTGGCTGCGCGTGCGCGAGTTCGCCGTGCCGCCTTCCATGATCGAGACTGCGACCGCCCGCCGCTCCGCCGGGGACTGGGCGGGGGCGTGCGCCGCCGCAGGCATCGACGTCGATTTCAATCTGCGTTCCGTGGCGCGCACGCATGGCCGCGGCCTCGCAGCCCGGATCCGGGCCGATCTCCGCCATCTGGCTCCCGACCTGTTGCGCTGGCACCTGCCGAGGGTCGCTCCCGACGGGCTGCTGCGGCCGGGGCTGACCATCGCCCTGGCTCGGTACGGGTCTCGATACGGGTCTTGGCACGAGTCTCGGTACGAGGACGTAGCTGCGGGGCGTGAGGGCGAGCACCCGGTGTACCTCGTGGTCCGGACTCCGCCCGCCTGGGCGGACGCCGGTCAGCGGATCAGCCTCGCGCTGTGGGGCCGCCCCGGCATCGAGTCCGGCTCATGTCGGCATCCGCATCCTCATCCCAACCGGCGGTACCGGCTCGACCTGCACCGGCACCTGTGGGACGCGCGCAGGGCCGACGAACTGCGGGTCCGGTCCGGGGCCGATCGGCTGCGCGCCCCCTCCGCCGACCCGGATCCGCCGGCGATGGTGCCGCAGGGGCACCGGTGTGCCGTCGACCGATGGGCGGCCGAGGCGCGGATCCTGCTCCACGCCGAAGGGCGGCCCGACGGTATCGGAACCGTCGCCGTGCGGCCCGGGGCCCGGCACCGGCTGGCCCTGGAACTGATCGCGGACAGGGACGGCCCCGGGCCACCCGCCATGCGAATCGCCGCGGCGCCCACGGACGGCAGCGCATCCGCACTGCCGGTCCTGCCCGACGCGGCGACCTGGGTGCTGCCCGATCTGGAACTGATCCGCACCGGTTCGATCGAGGTCGACCGGCTGCATCCGCTCGTCGCCTCGGCACTGGTACCGGGGCGCTCGCCGACCCGCGCCTCCCCCGTTCCGGACCGGGCCCCGGGGCAACCGCGACTCGTGGACTGCCGTGGCGCCGAGCACCGGATCGGCCTGGTCGACGGGGTACTGGCGGCGCTGGACCACGACCCTGCCGAGATCCGCCGTGAGGAACTGCTGGTCGCGCTGACCGGCACTCCGCTTCCCTGCCTGCAGGCCATCGACGAGGCGCACCGTCGCCCGGACTGTCTCGTCGGCGTCCGAGAACGCCTGGTCCATGGCGACATCACCGGCGCGCTGGCCGTCGTCGAGGGCTTGCTCGGCCCCGACGCGGTGCTGCGCGGCGGCGCCCTGCGGGACGAGCTGGAGGCGGCCGCGGACCGGCGGATCACCTACGGGCTGTTCAGGGCAGGCCTGATCGGACCCGCGCCGGGATCCGGGCCCGACGGTGTCAGCTGCCACCCGGCTTGTCACCGTCCCCGCGCCCGTGAACGCGGGCGCTCGCGGGCGCGCCGGGCGAGCTTGCGCTGACGCGGGGGTCTCCGTCGGGGCCGGGCACGCGTCCTTGCTCTGATCCTTGCTCCGACGCGTGGGCCTCCGTCCGGGCCCGCTTCCTTGCGCTGACGCGGGGCCTCCGTGCGGGCCCGCCACGCTTCCCCACATCGACGCGGGGGTCTCCCGCCGCTCCAGGGATCTCCGCCGCACCGGGAATCTCCCGCCACTCCGGGGGACCTCCGTCCCCCACACCCGCCTCTCCCACCACGAACCCAAAGGTGATGAAACATGACCACTTGCACCCCGTTCGCCACAACAGCCACCCCCTCCGCCCAAGCCCCAGCCAAAGCCCTCGCCCCCGCTCCAGCCCCCGCCTCCCAACTAGACGTAGCCGGCGACCTGCTGACCCTCCTCCGCGACGCCACCACCGAACCCCGCCCCGACACCCAGCTGGAGGCCCTGACGCTGGCCGTGGCCGCCGACCTTCCCGTACTCCTGTGGGGCGAGCCGGGGATCGGCAAGACCGCTGCCCTGACACAGCTCGCCGCGGCCCTGGATCTTCCGCTGACCACGGTGATCGCCAGCGTGCACGAGCCGTCCGACTTCTCGGGGCTGCCCATCGTCGGAGACGATCCCGCGGAACAGGGTGTGCCAATGGCCCCGCCGGACTGGGCAGTTCGCCTGGTACGGGCCGGCCGAGGTCTTCTGTTCCTGGACGAGCTGTCCACCGCGCCGCCGGCCGTTCAAGCCGCGCTGCTCCGCCTCGTGCTCGAACGGCGGATCGGCTCGCTTCAACTGCCGCCAGGGGTAAGGATCGTGGCCGCCGCCAATCCGCGATCCTCGGCGGCCGACGGCTGGGAACTGAGCCCGCCGCTGGCCAACCGGTTCGTCCACCTCCAGTGGACCCACGACCACGACGTCGTCGTACGCGGCCTCGGCGGGACCTGGCCCCGGGCGACACTGCCGCTGCTCGCCCCGGAGAAGTTGCCGGAGGCCGTGGACTTCGCCCGCCGCGCGGTGTGTGGACTCCTCACCGGCCGGCCCAAGCTCGTCCACCAACTGCCCAGCAACGAAACCCGCCGGGGCGGCGCCTGGCCCTCCCCCCGGAGCTGGGAGATGACCCTGTGCCTGATCGCCTTCGCGACCGCGGCCGGCTCCTCCCGGGAGGTACTTTCCCTGCTGGTCAGAGGCACCGTCGGCGACGGTCCGGGCCTGGAACTACTGGCGAGCCTGGACCGGATGGACCTCCCGGACCCCGAATCGCTTCTCGCCGACCCGACGGGTATCGCCCTGCCCGAGCGGGGAGATCTACGCCAGGCAGTGCTCGACGGTGTGGTGGCGGCGGTCCGCAAGCGTCCGGAGAAGTCCCGCTGGGACGCGGCGTGGACGCTCCTGGTCCGGGCCGTGGAGACCGGAGCCCCGGACCTGGTGGTCGTCCCCGCGACCACACTCGCCACGCTGCGCCAGGACGACTGGGACGTTCCGGCAACGATCGAGCAGCTGGCCGGGGTGGTGTCCCTGTCCCGGCGCGCGGACCACGCGGCCGCACAGACCGCCACCCGTGCCGCGGCCAACGCGAAGGCCGGCCGATGACCCCGAACCCGTACGCACCGGGGACGCTGAGCCCCGACGTCGACCCCGCCCCTGCCCCCGCCCTCGACCTCGACCTCGACAAACTCTTCGCCGCCCGATTGCACGCCGCCCGAGCCCGGCCCTACTTGGCGACGGCCCTGTTCGCCCTGCACACCGTGGAGTCACGGCGGGTGCCGACGATGGCCGTCGACCGGTACTGGCGGTGCTACGTCTCGCCGGCCTTCGTGGACCTGACCCCGGTCGAGGAACTGGCCTCGGTATGGGTCCACGAGGTGTCCCACCTGCTCCGCGACCACCACGGGCGCAGCGACCGGTACGCCCGGGAGCAAGAGCTGACCGGCCCGGCGGAACGACTGCGGATGAACATCGCCGCGGACTGCGAGATCAACGACGACGCCTTCGGTGACGGGCTGGTCCAGCCCGAGGACGCCGTCGTACCGGGGACCTTGGGGCTGCCCGAAGGCCAGCTCATGGAGGCCTACCTGCGCCACGTCCGGCTCGGCCTGTACGCACAGCACGCGGCCTGGCTGGACTGCGGCAGCGGCGCCGACGGGCTGGAACGGGACTGGGAGCTGGGCCCCGACGGTGCGCACGGCCTCAGCGCGCAGGAACAGGACGCGGTCCGGTTCCGGGTGGCGCAGGGCATCAAGGCCCGTCCGGGCCACTCCCCCGAGGGGTGGCGACGATGGGCGGAGGAGGCGTTCCACCCGCCGCAGCCCTGGCGGGAGTTGCTGGGAGCGGCGGTCCGCTCGGCGGCCTCCGGCTCCGGAGCGGGCGAGGACTACACCTACGGCCGACCGTCGCGGCGCTCGGCCGGGGTGCCCGGCGCGATCCTGCCGAGCCTGCGGCGCAGGCCGCCCCGGGTCTCCGTGGTCATCGACACCTCCGCGTCGGTCAGTGACGCCGAACTGGGCAGCGCGCTCCTCGAAGTTGCCGCGATCTCCCGCGCCGTGGGCGGCCGTCGCGACCTGATCACCGTGGTGCCGTGCGACGCGGCCGCCCGGATCGCACACCCGTTGTGCCGCGCCGAGGGGATCCCACTGGTGGGCGGCGGGGGTACGGATCTGCGCACAGGCTTCGCCAAGGCCCTCCGAGCCGGATCCCGACCGGATGTCATCGTGGCCCTGACCGACGGCCAGACACCCTGGCCGGCCACCCGGCCACCGTGCCGGACGGTGGTGGGCCTGTTCCCGCGGCAGCAGGCCCGGTCGTGGGACGAGGACGATCCCGACTACGTGCCGGACCCGCCGCCCGAGTGGGCACGAGTGGTGGACATCGGGTAGGCCCCTTCAACGGGTCGGATGGGGGCCTGCGGTACTCGAAGAGGACCACTACCCGAAGAGCCGCTCCAACACCACCGCGATCCCGTCCTCCTCGTTCGACAGCGTCACCTCATCCGCCATCGCCTTCAACTCCGGATGGGCGTTGGCCATCGCGACGCCCCGTGCGGCCCAGTCGAACATCGGGATGTCGTTGGGCATGTCACCGAAAGCGATGGTGGCGGAGGAGGCGAGACCGAGATGGCCGGCGGCGAGGGCCAGGCCCGTCGCCTTGGTCACGCCGCATGGCTGGAGTTCGACGGTACCCGGCCCCGACATGGTGACGGTCGCCAGCGAACCCACCACCGACCGCGCCGTCATCGCCAACTCGTCGTCGGACAAAGAGGGGTGACGGAGCAACACCTTGCTGATCGGCTCCGTCCACAGGTCGTCGCGCCGGTACACCCGTACCGCCGGGAGCGTCGGATGCGGCATCACGTACCCCGGCTCGATGAGCGTGAGCCCGTCCACACCGTCCTGATCCACGGCCGCGTAGACCTGCCCGACCTCCGCCTCGATCTTGCCGAGCGCCGTCTCGGCCAGCTCCCTGTCCAGGGTCACCGACCACAGCAGACGGTCCGCGCCGGCGTCGTACAACTGCGCCCCCTGCCCGCACACCGCCAGCCCCTGGCTGCCGAGTTCGTCGAGGAGCGGCCGCACTCTCGGCGCCGGCCGTCCCGTCACCACCAGATGCCGGGCACCCTCGGCCGTGGCCTTCGCCAACGCGGCCCGCGACCGGTCGGAGAGGGTGTCGTCGCCGCGCAGCAGCGTTCCGTCCAGGTCAGTGGCGATAAGTGAATATGCAGTCGGAGCGGCCATGATCCGAAGAATACGGATCGAACGACTCATCGGCCCGGCGTGAACCGGACGACGTCCGGTATCCCGTCAGCAACGCCGTTCACCGCACGGTCGGTACGAGGTTCACTTCAGCTCATACGGTTTCACCCGCCGCCGACCCAGGCGGGCATGCGGCAACGCAACGAACGCCTGTTGAATACAGGGCAGTTGCACAAATGCCGCCGCACAGCCACGACCCCTGAACCGACACGGACGAGAGGGTACGGGGAGACACGTGATCCTCAAGCCTGACGGAACCCCCTTCCAGCAACACCTCCTCACCTCCACCCAGGACGTCATCCGGCGCTTCCCCGAGTCCCTCAAACCCGAGATCTACGCCCTCTCCTTCCGGATCTGGCGGATCGACTACGACGAGCGCCACCCGTACGTCGCGATCGGGTACAACACCGAGACCCAGTGCGGGGAGCAGACCAACCCGGAGGACCCGGGAGAGGCCCGCTGGAACTACGCCTCCTGGCTCCTTGACGGCTTCGAGATGCTCGGCAACGTCCCCGAGGACCCCGTCGGCAGCCCCTTGTACGTGGACGAAGTGAAGCGGGCGGGCCTCTGGTTCGACGGTGAGTACGACTTCCTCGCCGCCGACCTGCCCGAGGACGAGGAGGACGAACTGGACGCCAAGTCCGACCTGCTCCGACTCCACTTCTACGATGCCTGCATCGCCCTGGCCCGCCACCTCCACACCGACGGCCACCTCACGGAGATCCTCGGCCGCCCCCTCCCCATCGTCGTCTTCGACATGGACTGCCCGGGCTGGGAGATCGAGGCCACGGAGGCAGCCAACCCGCCCGAACTGATCGCCGACTACCTGGCCTGGCAGAAGTCGACATAACCGACCAGAACTTATCGGGACATTGCAAACTCTTCGGGCACTACCACAACAGATTCACTCCCCCGTAACGTGTGCCGCAACCACGTAAAACACATGGAACATGTGGAACCCCAGACCGCCCGCACCACATAGACCCACGTGAACCACCTGAACCACCTTCACCACATGGCGAGTACGCACCCGCAAGCCACGAGAGCGAGGCACCACCCGATGCCCCCCTTCGACGTCCCCGAGGGCGATCCCTTCGGCCCGCACAACCTGCCGTACGGCGTGTTCTCCCTGAACGACCCGGCCACGAACACCCCGGCCTCCCCCGCCGATCGGACGGTCGGCGTCCGCCTCGGCGACCACGTGCTCGACGCGGGCGCGGCAGCAAGGGCCCTCAGCTCCCCGTACGCCGAACTACTCGCCCGGCCAACCCTGAACCCCCTCCTCGCAGCCGGCCGCACGGCCTGGTCCGACGTCCGCCGCGCCCTCACCGCATGGGTGACGGTCCCGGCCCACCGCGAGACGCTCGAACCCCACCTCCACCCCCTCTCCGAGGTGACCCTGCACCTCCCCTTCGAGGTGGCGGACTACGTCGACTTCTACGCATCCGAGAACCACGCCCGGAACGTCGGCCAGATCTTCCGCCCCGACGCCGCCGACTCCCTGACCCCCAACTGGAAGCACCTGCCCATCGGTTACCACGGCAGGTCCGGCACGATCGTCGTATCGGGAACGGAGGTGGTACGCCCGTCGGGCCAGCGCAAAACACCCACCGACACGGCGCCCGTCTTCGGCCCTTCCGTCCGGCTGGACATCGAGGCGGAGGTCGGCTTCGTGGTCGGCGCCCCGTCAACCATGGGCACGCCGGTCCCCCTCTCCGCCTTCCGCGACCACGTCTTCGGCCTCTGCCTCCTCAACGACTGGTCGGCACGCGACATCCAAGCCTGGGAGTACGTCCCTCTCGGCCCCTTCCTAGGCAAGTCCTTCGCCACGTCGGTGTCGGCGTGGATCACCCCGCTGGACGCCCTGACCGACGCCCGGGTCGCACCCCCTTCACGCACGCACCCCCTCCTCCCCTACCTCGACGACTCCGAGGACGAGCCGGGCGGCTACGACCTCCGCATCTCCGTAGCCATCAACGGCCACGTCGTCTCCCAGCCCCCCTTCTCCACCATGTACTGGACGGCCGCCCAGCAACTGGCCCACATGACGGTCAACGGCGCCTCCCTCCGCACAGGCGACCTCTACGGCTCCGGAACGGTCAGCGGCCCCACCGAGTCCGAGCGAGGCTCCCTACTCGAACTCACCTGGAACGGCCAAGACACCCTCGACCTCCCCAACGGCAAGCGCACATTCCTGGAGGACGGCGACGAGGTGACACTGACAGCCTGGGCCCCGGGCCCAGGCGGAACACGGGTGGGCCTGGGCGAGGTAAGAGGACGGATCACGCCGACCGCCTGAGGGGCTTCCCCGCCCCCGTGCCGCGGATCCGGCAGAGAGTCGCGAGCCCCCACGCCCCCGCAGTCACAGACCACGGAAGGGGCCGTGCCGGTACGTCCACATGCCCGTCGCGTACGTTCGCGTCACCGGACGGCTCCCTACCCGCCCAACGTCTGATCCGGCGGCGACGGGCGGGACGTACCGGCACGGCCCCGACCCACCCACCACCTGCCCGGCAACAGACCTCACCCCAGCGGGCTAGCCCCAGTCCTCCGGCTCAGGATCAGGCTCCTCACCCATCTCCGGCCAGTCCGGATCCGGCGCCTCACCGACCGCCGGAGCCGCCGCTTCCCCTGAGGTGCCGCCCAGCGAGCCAAGCACCCCGAGCACCCCCTCCCCATACGTTGCCAGCTTCTTCTCGCCCACCCCGCTGATGGTGCCCAGTTCGGCCACCGAGCCGGGCCACACCGTGGCAATCTCCCGCAGCGTGGCGTCATGGAAGATCACGTACGCCGGAACGCCCTGCTCACGAGCCTGCTCGGCGCGCCAGGCCCGCAGGGCCTCGAAGGCAGGCACGAGCTCCGGAGCCAACTCGGCCACAGCCGCCTTGGCCTTCTTCTCCCGAGAGGACGACGAGCGCGCAGTCACCGGCTTCGGCGCCTCCTTGCGCAACGGCACCTCCCGCTCGCTCCGCAGCACCGTCCCACTCGCCTCGGTCAGCACGAGCGTCCCGTACTCACCTTCGACCGTGAGCAGCCCCTGCGCGAGCAACTGCCGCACGACACCCCGCCATTCGGACTCGGCCAGATCCTCACCGATGCCGAACACGGACAGCTGGTCGTGGTCGAACTGGATCACCTTGGCGGTCCGGCGCCCGAGCAGGATGTCGACGATCTGAACCGCACCGAACTTCTGGCCCCGCTCGCGCTGCAACCGCACCACGGTGGACAGCAGCTTCTGTGCCGCGACCGTGCCGTCCCAGGTCTCGGGCGGCGTCAGGCACGTGTCGCAGTTGCCGCACGCGGGGGTGTGCGGGTCCTGGCCGAAGTAGGCCAGGAGCTGGGAGCGCCGACACTGCGCCGTCTCGCACAGGGCAAGCATCGAGTCCAGGTGGGCGGCCGCCCGGCGGCGGAACGCCTCGTCGCCCTCCGAGCTCTGGATCATCTTGCGCTGCTGGACCACGTCCTGGAGCCCGTACGCCATCCAGGCCGTGGACGGCAGTCCGTCACGCCCCGCTCGGCCCGTCTCCTGGTAGTAGCCCTCGACCGACTTCGGCAGGTCGAGATGGGCGACGAACCGGACATCCGGCTTGTCGATACCCATCCCGAAGGCGATGGTGGCGACCACGACCAGGCCCTCTTCACGCAGGAACCTCGACTGGTGGCGCGCACGGGTGCCCGCGTCCAGACCCGCGTGGTACGGCACCGCCTCGACACCGTTGCGGGAGAGGAACTCGGCCGTCGTCTCCACAGACTTGCGCGAGAGGCAGTACACGATGCCCGCGTCGCCCGCGTGCTCCTCGCGCAGGAAGGACAGCAGCTGCTTCCTGGGGTCGGCCTTCGGCACTATCCGGTACTGGATGTTGGGGCGGTCGAAGCTCGCCTCGAAGTGACGGGCGTCAGGCATGCCCAGACGCTGGGTGATCTCCTTGTGCGTGGCGCGCGTGGCGGTGGCCGTCAGCGCGATCCGCGGCACGTCCGGCCAACGCTCGCCCAGCACCGAGAGCGCCAGGTAGTCGGGGCGGAAGTCGTGCCCCCACTGGGCCACACAGTGCGCCTCGTCGATCGCGAAGACCGAGATCTTCCCGCGTGACAACAGGTCCAGCGTGTTGTCCAGACGCAGCCGCTCGGGAGCCAGGTAGATCAGGTCCAGCTCGCCGGCCAGGAACTCCGCCTCGACCGTCCGCCGCTCGTCGAAGTCCTGCGTCGAGTTCATGAACCCGGCGCGCACGCCCAGCGCCCGCAGCGCGTCCACCTGGTCCTGCATCAGCGCGATGAGCGGGGAGACCACGACGCCCGTACCGGGTCTGACCAGGGCCGGAATCTGGTAGCAGAGCGATTTGCCGCCACCCGTCGGCATCAGGACGACGGAGTCACCGCCCGCCACCACATGCTCGATGATCGCTTCCTGCTCGCCGCGGAAGACGTCGTACCCGAAGACCCGGTGGAGCGTGGCCAGCGCCTCGCTCTCACCCAGCGTCTCCGTCGCATCCGCTTCGGTCATCACACCCGTCCCGCCCATCGTCCCGTCCCCCGTACGTCGCGCCTCGACCACTGCGTCCACCATAGGGCTCCGCGCCGACAGCCTCGGAGTTATCCACAGGCTGCCCCACGGACCACCCCGCTCCCTGTCAGCCCAATGGGTTCGCCGGATGGCGGCCACCAGCCAGACCGGGACATTCTGCTCGTGCGGGACGGGGGAGGCCCGCTCCGCTCACGGGCGCCCCACGCGCCCCTCGCGCCCCTCTCCCCAAGGAGCTCCCGACATGTCCCCCCTCAAGGCCGCCTGCGCCCTCGCGCTGGCCACCGCCCTGTCCCTGGCCGCCGCCCCGGCTCACGCCTCCGACGAACACCCCGACGTCTGGACCGAGCTCAACGAGACGTACACGGCGACCGGTGCGTACGCGTACGAGCCGTTCGGCATCAAGGCCGGATATGCCCGCACCGAGACCTGCGCCTCCAGCGCGGCAGGCGGCATGGGCTACCACTACCTCAACAAGAAGTACCTGAACTCGCTCGACCCCACGACGCCCGCGGCCCTCCTGTACGAGACCGGGCCATACGGCACGCGCAAGCTGGTCGCGGTGGAGTGGGTCGTCGAGGACACCGGCCAGACCAAGCCGCCGACGTTGTTCGGCAAGGACCTCGACAACACGGTGCTCCCAGGCTTCTACACACTCCACGCCTGGATCTACAAGCCCAACCCCAGCGGCCTGTTCGCACCGTGGAACCCGAAGGTGAAGTGCCCTTGAAAACGCGTCGGGACCCGCTCCCCCAGGGAAGCGGGTCCCGATCCGCACTCGGCACGACTCAGCGCACGAACACCCCGGCCTGACCCGCCAGATCCAGGAAGTACTGCGGCGCCACACCCAGCACGAGCGTGACCGCCACTCCCACTGCGATCGCCGTCATGGTCAGCGGCGACGGCACGGCGACCGTCGGGCCGTCCGGCCGCGGCTCGCTGAAGAACATGAGCACGATCACGCGGATGTAGAAGAACGCCGCGATCGCCGACGAGATCACACCGACCACGACGAGCGCGCCCGCGCCCCCCTCCGCCGCCGCCTTGAACACGGCGAACTTCCCGGCGAAGCCGGAGGTCAGCGGGATGCCCGCGAAGGCCAGCAGGAAGACCGCGAACACGGCCGCCACCAGCGGAGACCTGCGCCCGAGCCCCGCCCACTTGGACAGGTGCGTCGCCTCCCCGCCCGCGTCCCTCACCAGAGTCACCACGGCGAAGGCGCCGATCGTGACGAACGAGTACGCGCCCAGGTAGAAGAGCACCGACGAGACGCCGTCCGGCGAGGTCGCGATGACACCCGCGAGGATGAAGCCGGCGTGCGCGATCGACGAGTACGCGAGGAGCCGCTTGATGTCGGTCTGCGTGATCGCGACGATCGCACCGCCCAGCATGGTGACGATCGCGACGGCCATCATGACCGGCCGCCAGTCCCAGCGCAGGCCGGGCAGGACGACATACAGCAGCCGCAGCAGCGCGCCGAAGGCAGCCACCTTGGTCGCGGCGGCCATGAAGCCGGTGACCGGTGTCGGCGCGCCCTGGTAGACGTCCGGCGTCCACATGTGGAACGGCACCGCGCCGACCTTGAACAGCAGGCCCATGACGACCATCGCGGCGCCGATGAGCAGCAGCGCGTCGTTGCCCATGGTGTCGGCGAGCGCCGGGTCGACGTTCTGGATGGTGCCGTCGACGACCTGCGCGATCGTGGCGTACGAGACGGAGCCCGCATAGCCGTACAGCAGGGCGATGCCGAAGAGCGTGAACGCGGAGGCGAAGGCGCCGAGCAGGAAGTACTTGACCGCCGCTTCCTGTGACATGAGCCGCTTGCGGCGGGCCACGGCGCACAGGAGGTACAGCGGGAGCGAGAAGACTTCCAGCGCGATGAACAGCGTCAGCAGGTCGTTGGCCGCCGGGAAGATCAGCATGCCGCCGACCGCGAAGAGCAGGAGCGGGAACACCTCGGTGGTGGTGAACCCGGCCTTCACGGCGGCCTTTTCGCTGTCGCTGCCGGGTACGGACGCGGCCTGTGCGGCGAACGAGTCGACCCGGTTGCCGTGCGCCTCCGGATCGAGCCGCCGCTCGGCGAAGGTGAACACGCCGAGCAGACCGGCAAGGAGGATCGTGCCCTGCAGGAACAGTGCGGGCCCGTCGACGGCGATCGCGCCCATGGCCGCGATGTGCGCCTTCGTGGTGCCGTATCCGCCCGCCGCGAGTGCCACGACCGCGGCGAAAGCTGCGGCGAGTGCGACGGCGGACAGGAACACCTGGGCGTAGTAGCGGGATTTGCGCGGGACGAATGCCTCGACCAGCACCCCGATGACCGCCGCCCCGATGACGATCAAGGTGGGCGACAATTGCCCGTATTCGATCTTCGGCGCGTCGATCTTCGAGATCGGGTCGGCCGCGGTTGTCCACAGGCTGTGGACGGCTGTTGCGCTCACTTGGCCGCCTCCACCTCGGGCTGGGGGTCCGTTTTATGGACGTCTGACATGGTCTGCTTGACCGCCGGGTTGACGATGTCGGTGAGCGGCTTCGGGTAGACGCCCAGGAAGATCAGCAGGGCGATCAGCGGGGTGACGACCAGAAGCTCACGCAACCTGAGGTCGGGCAACTGCGCCACCTGCGGCTTCACCGGGCCCGTCATCGTCCGCTGGTAGAGGACGAGCGTGTAGAGGGCGGCGAGGACGATGCCGAAGGTGGCGATGATGCCGACGGCCGGATAGCGCGCGAACACGCCCACCAGGACCAGGAATTCACTCACGAAGGGCGCGAGCCCGGGGAGCGAGAGGGTCGCCAGACCACCGATCAGGAAGGTGCCCGCGAGCACCGGGGCGACTTTCTGCACCCCTCCGTAGTCGGCGATCAGACGCGAACCGCGCCGCGAGATCAGGAAGCCCGCCACCAGCATCAGGGCGGCGGTCGAAATCCCGTGGTTGACCATGTAGAGCGTCGCGCCCGACTGGCCCTGGCTGGTCATCGCGAAGATGCCCAGGATGATGAACCCGAAGTGCGAGATCGACGCGTACGCCACAAGGCGTTTGATGTCCCGCTGGCCGACCGCGAGCAGCGCCCCGTAGATGATGCTGATGAGCGCCAGTACGAGGATGACGGGCGTCGCCCACTTGGAGGCCTCCGGGAAGAGCTGGAGGCAGAAGCGGAGCATCGCGAAGGTGCCGACCTTGTCGACAACCGCCGTGATCAGTACGGCGACCGGGGCCGTGGCCTCGCCCATGGCGTTGGGCAGCCAGGTGTGCAGCGGCCACAGCGGCGCCTTGACGGCGAACGCGAAGAAGAAGCCAAGGAAGAGCCACCTCTCCGTGTTGGTCGCCATCTCCAGCGAGCCGTTGGCGCGGGCTTCGGCGATCTGCTGGAGCGAGAAGTTTCCGGCCACTACGTAGAGACCGATTACGGCGGCCAGCATGATCAGGCCGCCGACCAGGTTGTAGAGGAGGAACTTCACGGCGGCGTACGACCGTTGGGTGGCCGCCACTTCGTCGCCGTGCTCGTGGGCCTTGTCCCCGAAGCCTCCGATGAGGAAGTACATCGGGATGAGCATGGCTTCGAAGAAGATGTAGAAGAGGAAGACGTCGGTGGCCTCGAAGGAGATGATCACCATCGCCTCGACGGCCAGGATCAGGGCGAAGAAGCCCTGCGTCGGCCGCCAGCGCTTGTTGCCGGTCTCGTGCGGGTCGGCGTCGTGCCAGCCGGCCAGGATGATGAACGGCATCAGCAGCGCGGTCAGCGCGACGAGCGCCACCCCGATGCCGTCCACGCCCAGCTCGTAGCGCACCCCGAAGTCCGCGATCCAGGCGTGGGATTCGGTGAGCTGGTAGCGGTCGCCGTCGGGTTCGAAGCGGACCAGGACCACGATCGCCAGCACCAGCGTGGCGAGCGAGACGAGCAGTGCCAGCCACTTGGCGGCGACTCTTTGCGCGGCCGGCACGGCGGCCGTGGCGATCGCCCCGAGGGCCGGGAGCACCGCCGTCGCTGTCAGCAGAGGAAAGGACATCGGTATCAGACCGCCCTCATCAGCAGGGTCGCGGCGATGAGGATCGCCGCACCGCCGAACATCGAGACCGCGTACGACCGCGCGTACCCGTTCTGCAGTTTGCGGAGCCGGCCGGAGAGGCCGCCCATCGAGGCCGCCGTGCCGTTGACGACCCCGTCGACCAGGGTGTGGTCGACGTACACCAGGGAGCGGGTGAGGTGCTCCCCGCCGCGCACCAGCACGACGTGGTTGAAGTCGTCCTGGAGCAGGTCGCGCCGGGCGGCCCGGGTGAGCAGCGAACCGCGCGGGGCGACGGCCGGGACGGGACGGCGCCCGTACTGGGCGTACGCGATTCCGACGCCGATGACGAGCACGACCATGGTGGCCAGGGTGACCGTCGTGGCGCTGATCGGTGCGTCGCCGTGGTCGTGCCCGGTGATCGGCTCCAGCCAGTGCAGGAACCGGTCGCCGATGCTGAAGAAGCCGCCCGCGAAGACCGACCCGAAGGCGAGCACGATCATCGGGATCGTCATCGACTTGGGCGACTCGTGCGGGTGCGGCTCATGCCCTTCGGCGTCCGGCTGCCAGCGCTTCTCCCCGAAGAACGTCATCAGCATCACGCGCGTCATGTAGAACGCCGTGATGGCCGCGCCCAGCAGGGCCGCGCCGCCGAGGATCCAGCCCTCGGTACCGCCCTTGGCGAAGGCCGCCTCGATGATCTTGTCCTTGGAGAAGAAGCCGGACAGGCCGGGGAAGCCGATGATGGCGAGGTAGCCGAGGCCGAAGGTGACGAAGGTGACCGGCATGTACTTCCGCAGGCCGCCGTACTTCCGCATGTCGACCTCGTCGTTCATGCCGTGCATGACCGAACCGGCGCCGAGGAAGAGCCCGGCCTTGAAGAAGCCGTGCGTCACCAGGTGCATGATCGCGAAGACGTAGCCGATGGGACCGAGCCCTGCGGCCAGCACCATGTACCCGATCTGCGACATCGTCGACCCGGCGAGGGCCTTCTTGATGTCGTCCTTCGCGCAACCGACGATCGCACCGAAGAGGAGCGTGACGGCGCCGACCACCGTGACGACCAACTGCGCGTCCGGTGCCGCGTTGAAGATCGCGCCGGAGCGGACGATCAGGTACACGCCCGCGGTCACCATCGTCGCGGCGTGGATGAGGGCCGAGACCGGGGTCGGGCCCTCCATCGCGTCCCCGAGCCAGGACTGCAGCGGCACCTGGGCGGACTTGCCGCAGGCGGCGAGGAGCAGCATCAGGGCGACTGCCGTGAGCTTGCCCTCGGTGGCGTCGCCGACGAGCCCGGGTTCCCCATGGGTGCCGAGCAGCGGCCCGAAGGCGAAGGTCCCGAAGGTGGTGAACATCAGCATGATGGCGATCGACAGGCCCATGTCGCCGACGCGGTTGACCAGGAAGGCCTTCTTCGCGGCGGTGGCGGCGCTGGGCTTGTGCTGCCAGAAGCCGATCAGCAGGTACGAGGCGAGGCCCACGCCCTCCCAGCCGACGTACAGCAGAAGGTAGTTGTCGGCGAGGACGAGCAGCAGCATCGCCGCGAGGAACAGGTTCAGGTAGCCGAAGAAGCGGCGGCGCCGCTCGTCGTGCTCCATGTACCCGATCGAGTACAGGTGGATCAGCGAGCCGACGCCGGTGATCAGCAGCACGAACGTCATCGACAGCTGGTCGAGCTGGAAGGCGACGTCCGCCTGGAAGCCCTCGACCGGGATCCAGCTGAACAGGTGCTGGCCGATGGCCCGGTGCTCGGCGTCCTTGCCCAGCATGTCGGCGAAGAGGATCGCGCCGATCACGAAGGAGGAGGCCGCGAGGGCGGTACCGATCCAGTGGCCGACGGCATCCAGCCACCGCCCGCCGCACAGCAGTACGGCCGCTCCGAGCAGAGGCGCCGCTACGAGCAGCGCAATGAGGTTCTCCACGATTCAGCGACCCCTTACAGCTTCATCAGGCTGGCGTCGTCGACCGAGGCCGAGTGGCGGGAACGGAACAGCGACACGATGATCGCGAGCCCGACCACGACCTCCGCGGCGGCGACGACCATCGTGAAGAAGGCGATGATCTGGCCGTCGAGATTGCCGTGCATACGGGAGAAGGCGACGAACGCGAGGTTGCAGGCGTTGAGCATGAGCTCGACGCACATGAACACCACGATCGCGTTCCTTCTGATCAGCACGCCGGTGGCACCGATCGTGAACAAGAGGGCGGCGAGATAGAGGTAGTTGACGGGGTTCACTTCGACGCCTCCTCCGTCTTCGTGCGCTCCAGGCGTTCCTCGGCGCGCTGCTCCAGGGCCTTCAGGTCGCTCAGTGCCTGGGTCGACACGTCGCGGATCTGGCCGCGCTCCCGCAGCGTCTGGTTGACGGTCAGCTCGGACGGGGTGCCGTCCGGGAGGAGGCCGGCGATGTCCACCGCGTTGTGCCGGGCGTAGACACCGGGTGCCGGCAGCGGAGGCAGGTGCTTGCCCTCCCGTACGCGCTCCTCGGACATCTCGCGCTGGGTCTTGGCCCGCTCGGTGCGCTCGCGGTGCGTGAGCACCATGGCGCCGATGGTGGCCGTGATGAGCAGGGCGCCGGTGATTTCGAAGGCGAACACGTACTTCGTGAAGATGAGGGCCGCGAGACCCTCCACGTTCCCGCCCGCGTTGGCTGTGGCCAGGCCGTTGAACTCCGAGATGGACGCGTTGCCGATGCCCGCGAACAGCAGGATGCCGAAGCCGAGTCCGCACATCAGGGCCAGCCAGCGCTGGCCCTTGATGGTCTCCTTCAGGGAGTCCGCCGCGGTGACACCGACGAGCATGACCACGAAGAGGAACAGCATCATGATCGCGCCCGTGTAGACGACGATCTGTACGACGCCCAGGAAGTACGCGCCGTTGGCGAGGTAGAACACCGCCAGGATGATCATGGTCCCGGCGAGACAGAGCGCGCTGTGCACGGCCTTCTTCATGAAGACGGTGCACAGGGCGCCGATCACGGCGACGGTGCCGAGGACCCAGAACTGGAAGGCCTCTCCGGTGGAGGTGGAGTAGGCGGCGAGCTGCGCACTCATGCCTCCACCTCCTCTTCCTCTGGCTTCTCGCCCCGGGAGACGGCGACTTGGCGCACCGTCCCGGGTGCGGCCTCCGTGACCAGCCCCTGGTAGTAGTCCTGCTCGTCCGTGCCCGGGAAGATCGAGTGCGGGCTGTCGACCATGCCCTCTTCGAGCCCGGCGAGCAGTTGTTCCTTGGTGTAGATGAGGTTGGCGCGGCTGCTGTCGGCGAGCTCGAACTCGTTCGTCATCGTCAACGCGCGCGTGGGGCACGCCTCGATGCACAGGCCGCACAGGATGCAGCGGGCGTAGTTGATCTGGTAGACGACGCCGTACCGCTCGCCCGGCGAGTAGCGCTCCTCGTCGGTGTTGTCCGCGCCCTCCACATAGATGGCGTCCGCGGGGCAGGCCCAGGCGCACAGCTCGCAGCCGACGCATTTCTCCAGGCCGTCCGGGTGACGGTTCAGCTGGTGCCGGCCGTGGAACCGCGGGGCGGTGGTCTTCTGCGCCTCCGGGTACTGCTCGGTCAGCCGCTTCTTGAACATGGCCTTGAAGGTCACGCCGAAGCCGGCGACGGGGTTCTGGAAGCCTGGCTTCGTCTGCCCGGCCTCCTTCGGCTCCTCAGCCATCGGACCCCTCCTTTCCGTCACGAGATCCGCCAATTGATCCGTCACTCGCAGTATCGGACCCACCACTGACAATCAACTCCCGCTCGCGGCGCGGGCGGCGCCGTGGCACCGGTGGGAGCGTCTGTCCCGGCAGCGGCGGCACGGGGAATCCACCGGCCATCGGGTCGAATGCCGCGGGCTCGACGGGCGCTTCCTCGGCGCCCTGCTTCTCGCGGAAGATGTCCACGAGGAACGAGAGCAGCAGCAGGGCGAGGACACCCGCGCCGACGTACAACGCGATGTCGGCGAAGTCGTAGTTCTCGTTCCTGAGCGTCCGCACCGTGGCGACGAGCATCAGCCAGACCACGGAGACCGGGATGAGGACCTTCCAGCCGAGCTTCATCAACTGGTCGTAGCGGACGCGCGGGAGTGTGCCGCGCAGCCAGATGAAGAAGAACAGCAGCAACTGCACCTTCACCACGAACCAGAGCATCGGCCACCAGCCGTGGTTGGCGCCCTCCCAGAAGGTGCTGATGGGCCACGGGGCCCGCCAGCCGCCCAGGAAGAGCGTGGTCGCCACGGCCGAGACCGTCACCATGTTCACGTACTCGGCGAGCATGAAGAGCGCGAACTTGATCGACGAGTACTCAGTGTTGAAGCCGCCGACCAGGTCGCCCTCGGACTCCGGCATGTCGAAGGGCGCGCGGTTGGTCTCGCCGATCATCGTCACGATGTAGATCAGGAAGGAGACCGGCAGCAGGATGACGTACCAGCGGTCCTGCTGTGCCTCGACGATCGTCGAGGTCGACATCGACCCCGAGTAGAGGAACACCGAGGCGAACGCGGCTCCCATGGCGATCTCGTAGGAGATCATCTGCGCGCAGGACCGCAGACCACCCAGGAGCGGGTACGTGGATCCGGAACTCCAGCCCGCGAGCACGATCCCGTAGATGCCCACCGAGGCGACCGCGAGGATGTAGAGCATCGCGATCGGCAGGTCCGTGAGCTGCATCGTGGTGCGCTGGCCGAAGATCGAGACCTCGTTGCCGGCCGGCCCGAAGGGGATCACCGCGATCGCCATGAAGGCCGGGATGGCGGCGATGATCGGCGCGAGGACGTAGACCACCTTGTCCGCGCGTTTGACGATGAGGTCTTCCTTGAGCATCAGCTTCACACCGTCGGCGAGCGACTGGAGCATGCCCCAGGGGCCGTGCCGGTTGGGGCCGATGCGCAGCTGCATCCAGGCGACGACCTTGCGCTCCCACACGATGGAGAACAGCACGGTCACCATCAGGAAGGCGAAGCAGAAGACCGCCTTGACAACGACCAGCCACCAGGGGTCGGTGCCGAACATGGAGAGGTCTTCAGCGGCGAGGTACGGCCTCATTCCTCCACCTCCTTGGGGGCCTCGGTGGCGAGCGTCGCCGGACCGATGCGGACGAGTGCGCCGGGCAGCGCACCGGTGTCGGAGGCGACGCCCCCTCCGGTGGAGTTCAGCGGGAGCCAGACCACCCGGTCGGGCATCTCGGTGATCTGCAGCGGCAGTTCGACCACTCCGAAGAGGCCGGTCACGGCGAGGAAGTCGCCCTCCTTGACGCCCGCCTCGGCGGCCGTGGCGGCCGACACGCGCGCGTGTGCCGCGTGCCGGGTCCCGGCGAGCGCGTCGTCGCCCTCCTGGAGACGGCCCTGGTCGAGCAGCAGCCGGTGGCCCGCGAGCACGGCCTCCCCGGCGGCGGGCCGCGGCAGTCCCACCGCGGTCTCCAGCGGATCGGTGGCCCGCGGCCCGTCCCAGGCACCGAGCCGGTCCAACTCCCCGCGCACGGTCCGCAGATCCGGCAGACCGAGATGTACGTCCATGGCGTCGGCCAGCATCTGCAGGACACGCGCGTCGGTGGGCGCCAGCCGGCGTGTCATCTGGTCGGGCTTGAGCGCGGCCTCGAAGAGGCGTACCCGGCCCTCCCAGTTGAGGAAGGTGCCCGCCTTCTCGACGACCGCGGCCACCGGAAGAACGACATCCGCGTGCTCGGTGACCTCGCTGGGACGCAGTTCGAGCGACACCAGGAAGCCCACTTCGGAAAGTGCTTCACGCGCGCGTGCCGGATCGGGGAGGTCGGCGACCTCCACACCGGCGACGACCAGGGCCTGCAACTCGCCGCCGGCGGCCGCTTCGACGATCTGGCCGGTGTCACGGCCGTAGCGGTGCGGGAGTTCGGAGACACCCCAGGCCACCGCGACCTCGTCCCGCGCGCGCGGGTCGGTGGCCGGACGTCCGCCCGGCAGCAGTGAGGGCAGCGCACCCGCCTCGATCGCGCCGCGCTCCCCGGCCCGGCGCGGAATCCACACCAGCTGGGCGCCGGTCGCGGACGCGGCCCGTACGGCGGCGGTGAGCCCGCCCGCCACGGCGGCGAGCCGCTCGCCCACGACGATCACCGCGCCTTCGCCGCGCAGCGCCTCGGCGGCCTTGGCGCCGTCGCCCTCCAGGCCGAAGCCGCTCGCGAGCGCGTCCAGCCACTCGGTCTCGGTGCCGGGTGCGGCGGGCAGCAGCGTGCCGCCCGCCTTCTGCAGGCCGCGCGTCGCGTGCGTGGCGAGCGAGAAGGTCTTCTGCCCGTGCCCGCGCCACGCCTTGCGCAGCCGCAGGAAGACGCCAGGCGCCTCCTCCTCGGCCTCGAAGCCGACGAGCAGAACGGCGGGTGCCTTCTCCAGCGCGGTGTACGTGACCCCCGTACCGTCGAGATCGCGTCCGCGTCCGGCGACCTTGGCGGCCAGGAAGTCGGCCTCCTCGCCGCTGTGCACGCGCGCGCGGAAGTCGATGTCGTTCGTGTCGAGGGCCACGCGCGCAAACTTGCTGTACGCATAGGCGTCTTCGACGGTGAGACGGCCGCCGGTCAGGACGCCGGTCCTGCCGCGAGCCGCCAACAGTCCCTGAGCGGCGGCTTCCAGGGCCTCGGGCCATGAAGCCGGCTCAAGTACCCCTTCCGAGGAGCGCACCAGGGGCGTTTCGATCCGGTCCCGCTGCTGCGCGTACCGGAAGCCGAACCGCCCCTTGTCGCAGAGCCACTCCTCGTTGACCTCGGGGTCCGGGGACGCCAGGCGCCGCATGACCTTGCCGCGCCGGTGGTCGGTGCGGGTGGCGCAGCCGCCGGAGCAGTGCTCGCAGACGGAGTGCGAGGAGATGAGGTCGAAGGGGCGCGAGCGGAAGCGGTACGCCGCCGACGTCAGGGCGCCCACCGGGCAGATCTGGATGGTGTTTCCGGAGAAGTACGACTCGAAGGGATCGCCCTCCCCGGTACCGATCTGCTGGAGCGCGCCCCGCTCGACCATCTCGATCATCGGGTCGCCCGCGATCTGGTTGGAGAAGCGGGTGCAGCGGGCGCAGAGCACGCACCGCTCACGGTCGAGCAGTACCTGTGTGGAGATCGGGACCGGCTTCTCGTAGGTCCTCTTCTTGCCCTCGAAGCGGGACTCGGCCTGGCCGTGCGACATCGCCTGGTTCTGCAGGGGGCACTCGCCGCCCTTGTCGCAGACCGGGCAGTCCAGCGGGTGGTTGATGAGCAGCAGCTCCATCACACCGTGCTGGGCCTTCTCGGCGACGGGCGAGGTGAGGTGGGTCTTGACGACCATCCCGTCCGTGCAGGTGATCGTGCAGGACGCCATGGGCTTGCGCTGGCCCTCGACCTCGACGATGCACTGGCGGCAGGCGCCGGCCGGGTCGAGGAGCGGGTGGTCGCAGAAGCGGGGGATCTCGATGCCGAGCTGTTCGGCGGCCCTGATGACCAGAGTGCCCTTGGGCACGCTGATCTCGACGCCGTCGATCGTCAGCGAGGCGAGGTCCTCCGGCGGGACCGCCGCCTCCCCGCCTCCGGAGGGAGCGCTGGTGGTCACTGTCATGCGTTCACCTCCGTGTGCTTGTCCGCCCAGACGGTCGACTTGGCGGGGTCGAAGGGGCAGCCGCGGCCCGTGATGTGCTGCTCGTACTCCTCACGGAAGTACTTGAGCGAGGAGAAGATCGGTGAGGCGGCGCCGTCACCGAGGGCGCAGAACGACTTGCCGTTGATGTTGTCGGCGATGTCGTTCAGCTTGTCGAGGTCGGACATGACGCCCTTGCCTGCCTCGATGTCGCGCAGCAACTGCACGAGCCAGTACGTCCCTTCGCGGCACGGTGTGCACTTGCCGCAGGACTCGTGGGCGTAGAACTCGGTCCAGCGTGTGACCGCTCGTACGACACAGGTCGTCTCGTCGAAGCACTGGAGTGCTTTTGTGCCGAGCATGGAACCCGCGGCGCCCACTCCTTCGTAGTCAAGAGGGACGTCGAGGTGTTCGTCGGTGAACATCGGCGTCGAGGAGCCGCCGGGTGTCCAGAACTTCAGCCGGTGTCCGGGGCGGATCCCGCCGCTCATGTTGAGGAGTTGGCGGAGGGTGATGCCCAGCGGGGCCTCGTACTGGCCCGGATTGGTGACGTGGCCGGAGAGCGAGTAGAGCGTGAAGCCCGGGGACTTCTCGCTGCCCATCGACCGGAACCATTCCTTGCCCTTTTGGAGAATTGCGGGAACTGACGCGATCGATTCGACGTTATTTACAACAGTTGGGCACGCATAGAGGCCCGCGACGGCAGGGAAAGGGGGACGGAGCCGCGGTTGACCACGGCGGCCTTCGAGCGAGTCGAGCAGTGCGGTCTCCTCACCGCAGATGTACGCGCCCGCGCCCGCGTGCACGGTGAGCTGGAGGTCGAGTCCGCTGCCCAGGACGTTCTCGCCGAGGTAGCCCGCCGCGTAGGCCTCACGTACGGCCTCGTGCAACCGCCGCAATACGGGGACCACTTCACCGCGCAGATAGATGAAGGCATGCGAAGACCGGATGGCATAACACGCGATCACAATGCCCTCGATGAGGCTATGCGGGTTCGCGAAGAGGAGCGGGATGTCCTTGCAGGTTCCCGGCTCCGACTCGTCGGCGTTGACAACTAGATAGTGTGGTTTGCCATCGCCCTGAGGAATGAACTGCCACTTCATTCCGGTAGGGAATCCCGCACCGCCCCGGCCGCGCAGACCGGAGTCCTTGACGTACGCGATCAGGTCGTCCGGCGACATCGCGAGCGCCTTGCGCAGGCCCTCGTACCCTTCGTGCCTTCGGTAGACGTCCAGAGTCCAGGACTTCTCCTCGTCCCAGAAGGCCGACAGCACGGGTGCGAGCAGCTTCTCGGGGCTCGTCTCGTTGATTTCGGGTGCCAACGTCATCACTCCCCCTCCTCGGCGACAGGTCCCGCCGGGTGGGACGGGTCGGATGCCGACGTGTCCTGCGGCGCGTCATGTGAGCTCAGGTGCTCGGCAGAGCCCGTGTGCTGGGCGGACGGCTGGTCCCGAGGACCCTCACCACGCGGATGTACGACGCGCACAGGCTGTGTCTCGCCCTTGGCCAGACGCAGCCCGATGAGTGATGCCGGGCCCGCACTGCCGCCCGCCTCGACGGCGCCTTCGCGTTCGTCGGGGAAGCCGGCCAGGATCCGGGCGGTGTCCTTGAAGGTGCACAGGGGGGCACCCCGGGTGGGATCGACCTGCACTCCCTCGCGCAGGTCGTCGACCAGGCGCTTCGCGGAGGCCACGGTCTGGTTGTCGAAGAACTCCCAGTTGACCATCACGACCGGCGCGAAGTCGCAGGCCGCGTTGCACTCGATGTGCTCCAGGGTGACCTTGCCGTCGTCGGTGGTCTCGCCGTTGCCGACGCCCAGGTGGTCTTGTAGGGCCTCGAAGATGGCGTCGCCACCCATGACCGCGCACAGGGTGTTGGTGCACACACCCACTTGGTAGTCGCCGCTCGGCCCGCGCCGGTACATGGAGTAGAAGGTCGCGACCGCGGCGACCTCGGCCGTGGTCAGGTCGAGCATCTCCGCGCAGAACCGCTGTCCCGTGCGCGTGACATGGCCCTCTTCCGACTGCACGAGGTGCAGCATCGGGAGGAGCGCGGAGCGGGAGTCCGGGTAGCGGGCGATGATCTCGCGCGCGTCCGTTTCGAGCCGGGTTCGAACGTCGTCCGGGTATGCGGGCGCGGGCAGTTGGGGCATGCCCAGGCCTACACCCTGGGAGGGAGTGGTGGTCACCGGTCGACGCCTCCCATCACGGGGTCGATGGATGCGACAGCGACGATGACGTCGGCGACCTGGCCGCCCTCGCACATCGCCGCCATGGCCTGAAGGTTGGTGAAGGACGGGTCGCGGAAGTGGACCCGGAAGGGGCGGGTGCCTCCGTCGGACACGGCGTGCACCCCGAGTTCGCCCTTGGGCGACTCGACCGCCGCGTACGTCTGTCCCGGCGGGACGCGGAAGCCCTCGGTCACCAGCTTGAAGTGGTGGATCAGGGCCTCCATGGAGGTGCCCATGATCTTCTTGATGTGGTCGAGGGAGTTGCCGAGACCGTCGGGGCCGAGCGCGAGCTGCGCGGGCCAGGCGATCTTCTTGTCGGTGACCATGACCGGGCCGGGCTGCAGCCGGTCCAGGCACTGCTCGACGATGCGCAGGGACTGGCGCATCTCCTCCAGGCGGATCAGGAAGCGCCCGTAGGAGTCGCAGGTGTCGGCGGTCGGGACCTCGAAGTCGTACGTCTCGTAGCCGCAGTACGGCTGTGACTTGCGCAGGTCGTGCGGCAGGCCCGCCGAGCGGAGGACCGGGCCGGTGGCGCCGAGGGCCATGCAGCCGGCCAGGTCGAGATAGCCGACGTCCTGCATACGGGCCTTGAAGATGGGGTTCCCGGTGGCGAGCTTGTCGTACTCGGGAAGGTTCTTCGTCATCTTCTTCACGAACTCGCGGATCTGGTCCACCGCGCCCGGCGGCAGGTCCTGGGCGAGTCCGCCGGGGCGGATGTACGCGTGGTTCATCCGCAGGCCGGTGATCAGCTCGTAGATGTCGAGAATGAGTTCACGATCACGGAAGCCGTAGATCATGATCGTGGTGGCGCCCAGCTCCATGCCGCCGGTGGCGATGCACACCAGGTGGGAGGAGAGCCGGTTCAGCTCCATCAGGAGCACGCGGATGATCGTGGCGCGGTCGGGGACCTCGTCCTCGATGCCGAGGAGCTTCTCGACGGCGAGACAGTAGGCCGTCTCGTTGAAGAACGGCGTCAGATAGTCCATGCGCGTCACGAACGTGGTGCCCTGCGTCCACGTGCGGAACTCGAGGTTCTTCTCGATGCCGGTGTGGAGGTAGCCGATGCCGCAGCGGGCCTCGGTGACCGTCTCGCCGTCGATCTCCAGGATGAGCCGGAGCACGCCGTGCGTGGACGGGTGCTGCGGGCCCATGTTGACGATGATGCGCTCGTCGTCGGACTTCACCGCGGACTGGGCGACCTCGTCCCAGTCCCCACCGGTGACCGTATATACGGTGCCCTCGGTCGTCTCGCGGGCCGAGGCGGCGGACGCCCCGGAAGAAGGGGTCTGCGTGCTCATGAGTACGACCTCCGCTGGTCCGGAGCCGGGATCTGGGCGCCCTTGTACTCGACGGGGATGCCGCCGAGGGGATAGTCCTTGCGCTGCGGGAAGCCCTGCCAGTCGTCCGGCATCATGATCCGCGTCAGCGCCGGGTGACCGTCGAAGATCAGCCCGAAGAAGTCGTACGTCTCGCGCTCGTGCCAGTCGTTCGTCGGATAGACGGAGACGAGCGAGGGGACGTGCGGGTCGGCGTCGGGGGCGCTGACCTCCAGGCGGATCAGCCGGTTGTGGGTGATCGAGCGCAGGTGGTAGACGGCGTGCAGCTCGCGGCCCTTGTCGTGCAGGTAGTGGACGCCCGAGACGCCGGTGCACAGTTCGAAGCGGAGGGCCGGGTCGTCGCGCAGGGTCTGGGCGACGCGGACCAGGTGTTCGCGTTCGATGTGGAAGGTGATCTCGTCGCGGTCGACGATCGTCTTCTCGATGACGTTCTCGGGGACGAGTCCCTGTTCCTCCAGGGCGCCTTCCAGTTCGTCGGCGACTTCGTCGAACCAGCCGCCGTACGGGCGGGCGGCCGGGCCGGGGAGCCGGATCGAGCGGACCAGGCCGCCGTAGCCGGAGGTGTCGCCGCCGTTGTTGGCGCCGAACATGCCGCGTTGGACGCGGATCTCCTCGCCGCCCTCGCCACGCTGGCCGGGGAGGTTGGAGGCGCCGAGGTCCTTTTCGGGGTTGACCCCGTTGCTGGCGTCGCTCACCGCAGCAGCCCCTTCATCTCGATGGTGGGGAGCGCCTTGAGCGCCGCTTCCTCCGCCTCACGGGCCGCTTCCTCGGCGTTCACGCCGAGCTTGGAGCTCTGGATCTTCTGGTGCAGCTTGAGAATCGCGTCGATCAGCATCTCGGGCCGCGGCGGGCAGCCGGGCAGATAGATGTCGACCGGGACGATGTGGTCGACGCCCTGCACAATTGCGTAGTTGTTGAACATTCCGCCCGATGAGGCACAAACCCCCATGGAGATCACCCACTTGGGGTTGGGCATCTGGTCATAGACCTGCCGCAGAACCGGCGCCATCTTCTGGCTGACCCGGCCGGCGACGATCATCAGGTCCGCCTGCCGCGGTGATCCACGGAAGACCTCCATACCGAAGCGCGCCAGGTCGTACCGCCCGGCGCCGGTCGTCATCATCTCGATGGCGCAGCAGGCGAGTCCGAACGTGGCGGGGAAGACGGACGCCTTGCGCACCCAGCCCGCGGCCTGCTCGACGGTGGTCAGCAGGAATCCACTCGGCAGCTTTTCTTCGAGTCCCATGTCTTAAAGGCCCCTCAGTCCCATTCCAGGCCGCCGCGCCGCCATACGTACGCGTACGCCACGAAGACGGTGAGCACGAAGAGCAACATCTCCACGAGCCCGAAAACACCCAGGGCGTCGAAGGTGACGGCCCAGGGGTAGAGGAAGACGATCTCGATGTCGAAGACGATGAAGAGCATCGCCGTCAGGTAGTACTTGATGGGGAATCGCCCGCCGCCTGCCGGCGTGGGGGTCGGCTCGATACCGCACTCGTAGGCCTCGAGCTTGGCCCGGTTGTAACGCTTTGGACCGATAAGCGTGGCCATGACCACGGAGAAGATCGCAAAGCCTGCCCCGAGGGCTCCCAGTACGAGGATCGGCGCATACGCGTTCACGCTCCTCGCTCCTCTCAGTCGGCGTTGACTGCTGGCGGTTGCGTCGGGCAAGCACTCCTGCCCCTCGTGCCTCACGAGCTCCACCCGTCCCGGCGAAGATCGCTTACATGTGAAGCAGGTCACAAGCCCAACTGCCCCGCATCTTATGCCCGCCGGTCTGTGATCTGCGACACGGGGTACGACAACGACTTTGTGATCTCCACCACCCGGCGAACGATCATGAAGTCGGAAGAGCGGTGATCTTCGCACGTGAAGCGTCCGAACGGTCACCAGAGGTGATATTTGCGCTCGTCACCGCAGGTCCAGGACGGCGTCTCCATATCAAGAGGCTTCCTCTGCATGCAAATTGGTGCTGGACGCGGAGCCTTGATAGAGGACGCGTTCACACGTCAGAGGGAGGTGGGCGGAGGGATGTGGACGCGTGCACACATTCACGAGCGGAGGTGGCCGGGATTCCCGCGCGAGACGCCGTCGCCGCGGTGACCGTTCCGTGACCTGCGCCACATCCACCTATGGGTCGGATAAGCCGGGCTTGGCCATCGGCTTCAACCGGTGGTAAGTGACGGGCAATCCGGACGTAATACGGAAAGCCCATGATCACGGGCTTGATGGGCCGTGTCCGCAATGCCCGTTACGGCGTCAATAAAGAGTGACGCCAGGTGAATTCGGCACAGGGATTGAACAACTGTGGCGCAGCACACGTTTCTTGAAGGTATGAGGGAGTCCCTGGTACCGGTTGTACTCATGTCCCACACCGCTCACATACGCAGCCACCGGAAACCCCGCCGCAACGCGTCGACACTCGCGATGCGCGCCGGAGTTGCCGGTGGCGTTCTCAGCACCCTGGCAGTGGCCGGGGCGTCCGGTTCGGCGAACGCTGCCGAGACGACGCAGACGCTCGACCTGTCCGCCCTGACGGCCGATCTGGCCACTCAGGTCGCGCAGTCGGCGGACGCCACCCAGCAGGCCGCGGCGAACTATGAGCTGCAGGCGGAGCGCGACGCTGCCGCCGCCAAGGCCGCACAGCAGGCCAAGGCGGACCTCGCGGACGCCAAGGCGAAGGCGGCGGCCAAGAAGAAGGCCGCCGACGAGGCCGCGCGCAAGGCCGCCGCGGAGGAGGCCGCTTCGCGTTCCGCGGAGCGGGAGACCCTGTCCGCGTCCGCTTCCACGTCCGTCTCCGCCCCGGCCAGCGGCAGTGTCGCGACCGTCATCGCCTTCCTCAAGGCGCAGGTCGGCGACGCGTACGTGATGGGTGGCACCGGCCCCAACTCGTGGGACTGCTCCGGTCTCGTGCAGGCCGCGTTCAAGCAGGCCGGCGTGGACCTGCCGCGCGTCTCGGGTGACCAGTCGACGGCCGGTACGCCGGTGTCGCTGTCCAACCTCGCGGTCGGGGACATCCTGTACTGGGGTTCGGCCGGTTCGGCGTACCACGTGGGTGTCTACATCGGTGACGGCCAGTACCTGGACGCGGCCAACCCCTCCAAGGGTGTGGTGATTCAGGACCTTTCGGGCTACCCGGCCACCGGTGCGGTGCGCGTTCTCTGAGCTGAGCCGCAGGAATCGTCAAGGTTGAGGGCCGTCGCTCGGGAGAGCGGCGGTCCCTTCGCCATGTCCGGTGCGCGGCTGGCGCTGTGCCAGGTGTTCTGTTGTCGTGGAGCCCGCAAGGGGGCCACGAGGGCCCACAAGGGTTCACCAGGGCCCGCAGGGGTCCACAACAGCTTCACACCTCAAGGAGACACAGCGATGCCCCGAGTGTTCGTGCAGGGAAAGCCCGTCGACTCGTATCCGGCGCTCTCGCCGGAGGCACGGCGCGGGGTGGTGCGCCGGATCACGGAGGTCGGGGAAGAGGTGCTACACCGGCCGTGCCGGGATGTCACCGAGTTCGGCCCCGATCTCGCCGCTCTCATCGGCGACATGTTCCTGACGATGCGCGTCGCGGACGGAGCCGGCCTCGCCGCCAATCAGGTGGGCGTGGATCTGCGGCTGTTCGTCTACGACTGCCCGGACGACGATGGAGTCCGGCATGTCGGTCATATCGCCAACCCGGTTCTGGATCAGCTCGATCCGGCCGGCCGGCGTCTCCTCGAAGAGGGGGAAGGGTGCCTGTCGGTGCCGGGCGCCGTCGTGGACGTACCCCGCCCCGATCGTGCCGTGGTGCGCGGCTTCGACCAGGACGGGAACGCCCTCACCATCGAGGGAACGGGGTACTTCGCCCGCTGCCTCCAGCACGAGACCGACCACGTCAACGGTCAGGTCTATCTGGACCGGCTCTCCAAGCGGGAACGGCAGGACGCGCTGCGGCAGATGGAGGACCGGCGCGAGCGGGTCTTCGCCCGCCGCGCCGTCCGGACAGCGGAGCTCGGCCGCTGATCAGGCCATCGAGAGCCCGCTGTTCAGCCCGTCGAGAGTCCGCCGATCAGCTCAGCTCGCCGAGAGCCCGCTGATCAGGCCTTCGGAGCCACCTTCGACAGCCCGTTGATGATGCGGTCCATCGCGTCGCCGCCCGTCGGGTCCGTCAGGTTGGCGAGCATCTTCAAGGTGAACTTCATCAGCAGCGGGTGGGTGAGACCGCGCTCCGCCGCGATCTTCATGACCCTCGGGTTGCCGATGAGCTTCACGAAGGCGCGGCCGAGTGTGTAGTAGCCGCCGTAGGTGTCCTTGAGCACGCGCGGGTAGCGCTGGAGGGCCAGTTCGCGCTGGCCGGGAGTCGCCCGCGCGTGCGCCTGGACGATGACGTCGGCGGCGATCTGGCCGGATTCCATGGCGTAGGCGATGCCCTCGCCGTTGAAGGGGTTCACCAGGCCACCGGCGTCGCCGACCAGCAACAGCCCCTTGGTGTAGTGCGGTTGGCGGTTGAAGGCCATGGGGAGGGCGGCGCCGCGGATCGGGCCCGTCATGTTCTCCGGCGTGTAGCCCCAGTCCTCCGGCATCGACGCGCACCAGGCCTTGAGGACTTCCCGCCAGTCCAGTTCCTTGAAGGAGTCGGAGGTGTTCAGGACACCGAGGCCGACGTTCGACGTGCCGTCGCCCATGCCGAAGATCCAGCCGTAGCCGGGGAGGAGGCGGTCCTCGGCACCCCGGCGGTCCCAGAGCTCCAGCCAGGACTCCAGGTAGTCGTCCTCGTGGCGCGGGGAGGTGAAGTACGTACGGACCGCGACGCCCATCGGGCGGTCCTCGCGGCGGTGCAGGCCCATGGCCAGGGAGAGGCGGGTGGAGTTGCCGTCGGCCGCGACGACCAGCGGGGCGTGGAAGGTGACTTCCCGCTTCTCACCGGTGTCGCCGAGTTTGGCGTGGACTCCCGTGATGCGGCCCGTGCGGTCGTCGATGATCGGGGCGCCGACGTTGCAGCGCTCGTAGAGGCGCGCGCCCGCCTTCTGCGCCTGGTGCGCGAGCTGCTCGTCGAAGTCGTCCCGCTTGCGGACGAGTCCGTAGTCGGGGAAGGAGGCGAGATCAGGCCAGTCCAGCTGGAGGCGGACGCCGCCGCCGATGATGCGGAGGCCCTTGTTCCGGAGCCAGCCGGCCTCCTCAGAGATGTCGATGCCCATGGAGACGAGCTGCTTGGTGGCGCGCGGGGTCAGCCCGTCGCCGCACACCTTCTCCCGCGGGAACGCGGTCTTCTCCAGGAGCAGGACATCCAGTCCGGCCTTGGCCAGGTAGTACGCGGTGGTCGAACCGGCTGGCCCGGCCCCGACGACGATGACATCGGCGGTGTTTTCGGAGAGGGGCTGGGGCTCGGTCACGGCGGGTTCTCCCCAAGATTCGCAATCAACGTGCCGACGGGCACTGGACATGGGCAGTCTATGCAGCGGTACTGATCACCTGGCTGAAGGGCTGCCCCCGTGAACCGAGCTCTCCCCGACGTGACGCTCCGTGTCCCCACCGACGAGGACGCCTTCGCCTGGCACCGGATATTCGCCGACCCGGAGGTCATGGAGTTCCACGGGGGCAGGGCGGCCGAACTGTCCGTGTACGAGGAGCTCACCGCGCGCCAGCGCATGCACGACGCGGAGCTGGGGTTCTGTCTGTGGACGATGGTCGGCCCGGAGGGCGAGGTGCTGGGGTTCACCGGCGCGCAGCCGTGGACGCGGGAATGGGGACCCACGGGCGAGATCGAGATCGGCTGGCGGCTCGGGCGGGCGCACTGGGGCAGGGGGTACGTCACGGCGGCCGCCCTCACCACCCTGGAGAGGGTGCGTGCGGGGGGCGTCTCCCACGTCGTCGCCATGGTCAGAGCCGACAACGAGCGGTCCATCGCGGTGACCCGGCGCCTCGGCATGGAACTGGCCGAGAGCTTCCCCCACCCGGAGCTGGAGCAGCCCGCGCACTGCTACCGGCTGACCCTCTGAGCGCTGTCGGCAAGCCACCCGACGGCTTCCGGAAGGGCACGGCAGGGGCTTACCCTTCCGGTACCGCTGGGGGTGACGTCTGTGCGCATAACACCCAAGACACCCGAAGTGCGCGTACCGCGGCTCGTGGGGCTGATGGCCGTGGACGCGCGTGAGACGGCCGAGGCGCGAGGTGTGCTGCTCGCCGCGCCCGACCGGCCCGACTTCCATCTCACCGTCGTCGATTACGTCGTACGGCAGTATCCGCCGCCCGGCTCCGAGGTGCCGCGCGGAGCCGTGGTGACGGTGTGGTTCGACTTCGGTGACACGGAGGGCGGCGGGGGCGCGGGGGTGCGCGAGCCACGCAGGACGGGTCCGCCGCCGGGCGGTCTGCACCGCGAACTCGACGAGCCGGGCGACCCGTTCGAGGTGCTCAGGTACTGACCGATGCACCCGAATCAGGTACTGACCGATGCACCCGAGTCGGACCGGGTCAGGCCTTGAAGCCCCGGTGCAGGGCCACGACCCCGCCCGTCAGGTTCCGCCAGGCCACCTTGGACCAGCCCGCCTTGCGCAGGCGCTCGGCCAGCGCGGGCTGGTCGGGCCACTCGCGGATGGACTCGGCGAGATAGACGTACGCGTCGGGGTTGGAGGAGACCGCGCGGGCGACCGGTGGCAGCGCGCGCATCAGGTACTCGGTGTACACCGTGCGGAAGGGCGCCCACGTCGGGTGCGAGAACTCGCAGATCACCACCCGGCCGCCGGGCTTCGTCACCCGGTACAGCTCGCGCAGCGCGGCGTCGGTGTCCTGCACGTTGCGCAGCCCGAAGGAGATCGTGACCGCGTCGAAGGTGTCGTCCTTGAAGGGCAGCTTCGTCGCGTCGCCCGCCGTCAGCGGCAGCCAGGGGTGGTTCTTCTTGCCGACGCGGAGCATCCCGAGAGAGAAGTCGCAGGGGACGACGTACGCGCCGGTGCGCGCGAAGGGGAGGGACGAGGTGGCCGTGCCCGCCGCCAGGTCCAGGATCTTCTGTGCGGGCCGCGCGTCGACCGCCTTCGCGACCTCCTTGCGCCACACCCGGTCCTGGCCGAGGGAGAGCACGTCGTTCGTCAGGTCGTAGCGTTCCGCGACGTCGTCGAACATCGAGGCGACTTCGTGCGGCTGCTTGTTCAGGGATGCGCGGGTCACGCCCCCATTGTGGCAGTACGGACCGGACGACTCTCCAGCGCCCGGCCCGTACGCCGGTCTTCATAAAAAGGGACTTGAAGCCCTACGGCAGCAGCTTCGGCTTCTTCTTCGCCGCGACGTCCTCGACCCAGCCGAAGAGCGGTATCGCGATCCAGATCAGCACCCAGCCGATGCCGAACATGAACCACTGGCTCTCCAGCGGCAGCCACCTCTCGAACGCGGGAACCTTCCAGAACTGGTCGATCAGTGGAACCGCCAGTACCAGTGCGATCTCGTGCCAGAGATAGATCGTCACGGCTCGCCCATTGAAGATCGTCACGATCCTGTCGAGCCGTTTGTAGCGGGCGAGCCAGGCGAAGTCGACTTCGTAGTACGCCTTGAAGTACATCAGCAGCGTCACGAAGCCGGCCGAGAAGTAGGCCTGGGCGAGCGGGATCTCGTCCAGGTCGTACGTGCCGAACTCCGCCTGGTGGCCGAAGGCGTACCAGCCGCCGAACGCCAATGCGGCCAGCGAGGCCACGACCACCAGGGGCGGCTTCAGCCGCTGGAGCACGCCCTCGCGGTGCGCGAAGCCGACGAGCCAGCAGAAGAGGTAGGTGGCCAGGTCCGTGAGGGCGCTGCCGAAGCGGTTCCACGGCGGCGTCCACCCGTACTGGAAGACCACGATCGGGACGAGGGAGAGGAGCAGGACCGGAATCGGAGCCTTCCGGAAGATCCACAGGAGCAGCGGCGACAGCAGGACGAACCAGAGGTACGTCCGCAGGTACCAGAGGATCTCCCAGGCCTGGACACCCCACTGGTTGCCGGGCGGGTCACCGACCGGCACGATCCAGAAGACGATCTGCCAGCCCGGCATCCAGTCGTGGATCAGCATCGCCACCACGACGAAGGCTCCCCAGAACCAGAAGGGCGGCAGCAGCCGCCGCATCCGGCTCTTGACCACCTTGAACGCCGGGCGTTCAAGGGACTTGGCCATCAGCGTGCCGGCGAGCGCGAACATCACGCCCATCGACGGGAAGACCATGCCGGCCCAGGCCCAGCCGAAGGTGTGGTACGTCACCACGCGGACGAGCGCTACGGCGCGCAGCGCGTCGAAGTAGCGGTCACGACCGCCGGCCTTCGGCTTGGGCGCGGGCTCCGGCTCCGGTTCCTCCAGCGCCGGGTCCGGGGGCTCCTTCTCGGGGGAAGCCGGGGCCTCGGCCTGGACCGGGTCCAACTGGGCGGTGGTCGAGGCCGCTTCCGGTTCCGGTTCCTCGGGAACGTAGCTCCAGGGCTGTTCGTACTGCACGGGCTGTTCGTACTGAACGGGCTGCGCATACGGCTGCTGCACGGGCTGCGCGTACCCCTGGTCGTACTGCTGGGGGTACCCCTGTGCGTACGGCTGAGGCTGCTGCCCGTACCCGTAGCCGTACCCCTGCTGCCCTTGCTGCTCGGACCCCCAGCTCATCTAGCTCACCCCTGCCCGAGTCCCGACCTCGCCCGTGCGCTTGAGCTTCTGCCAGCGGAGGCGTCCGCCGGTCAGGGCCGTGACGCTGGAGTGGATCAGGACCAGGTACATCATCTGGCGGTACGCGAGTTGCTGGAGCGGCATCATCGCGAGGTAGCGGTACTTCTCCTTGTCGAGGTGGAACGCGTAGGCCGCGCAGACGAGTTGGATACCGAGGACGGCCAGCCAGGCGAGCAGTGCCGCCTGGAAGTCCACGAAGATCATCGAGTAGATGGTGAACACGTCGATGAGCGGCGCGAAGACCGGCGTGATGATCTGGAAGATCACGACCAGGGGCATGCCGACACGGCCGAAGCGGCCCGAAGGACCCTTGTCCGTAAGGGACTTGCGGTGCTTCCAGAGCGCCTGCATGGTGCCGTACGACCAGCGGTAGCGCTGCGACCACAGCTGCTTGAGGGAGCCGGGCGCCTCCGTCCAGGCGATGGCGTGCTCCTGGTAGACGACCCGCCAGCCGCCGCGGTGCATGGCGATGGTGATGTCGGTGTCCTCGGCGAGCGTGTCCTCGCTCATGCCGCCGACCTCAAGGACGGCGTCCCGGCGGAACGCTCCGATGGCGCCCGGGATGGTGGGCATGCAGCGCAGCAGGTCGTACATGCGGCGGTCCAGGTTGAAGCCCATCACGTACTCGATGTGCTGCCAGGCGCCGATGATGGTGTTGCGGTTGCCGACCTTGGCGTTGCCCGCGACCGCGCCGATCTCCGGGTCGGCGAAGGGCTGCACGAGCTGGTGCACGGCGTCCGGCTCGAAGACGGTGTCGCCGTCCATCATCACGACGATGTCGTAACTCGCGTTGCGCACACCGTTGTTGAGCGCGGCCGGCTTGCCCGCGTTCTCCTGTCGGATGACGCGGACGTTCGTCATGCCGAGGGACTCCGCCGCGCTGCGCGAGATCTCGGACGTGCCGTCCGTGGAGCCGTCGTCGACGACGATGATCTCGATCGGATGGGTGCTCTTCGCCAGCGACTCGAGGGTGTTGGCGATGCACTCCTTCTCGTTGTACGCGGGCACGATCACGGTCACCGGCCTGGTGACCGTCGGCCCCCAGCTGAACTGGCCGCGTTTGCCGCGTTTCTTGTTGCGCTGTCTGTAGTGGCGGCGGGCGAGGATCAGCATCATCCCGAACCTGCCCATGACGGCGACGCCGACGACGGCCAGGAACCAGGCGAGCACCGGTACGACCCATTCGGCGACCGAGACCGCCACGATGAGGGCCTTGCCCTCGTAGAGGGTGGCGCCGGTGGCCTCGGAGTGGGCGGCCTGCTCGGTGTTCCGGCCGGAGTTGCCCTGCGCCGCCGCCCCCGGCGGCTGCTGGCCGGACTCCGCGGTCTGACCGGGCTGGGCGGACTCGGCGGTCTGACCGGGCTGCTCGGCGACCCCGACGGCCTCCGCGTTGCCCGACTCCTCGCTGCGCAGCTTGGCCTCGGCGCCGCTGACCGTGGTGAAGGAGTACCCCTTCGCCTTCATCTGCTTGATGTAGGTGCCGAGCGCCTTGACCGTCTGCGCGCGGTTGCCGCCCGCGTCGTGCATGAGGACGACGGCGCCCTTGTTGTCCTCCGGCGTGGCCCAGTCGATGATCTTCGAGACGCCCGGCTGCTTCCAGTCGTCGCTGTCGGTGTCGACGAAGACGCTGGTGTAGCCGAGGTCGCCGATCTCCTTGTAGACGGGCCAGCTGTAGTTGTCGACGGCGTCGATCTCGGAGGAGTACGGGGCACGGAACAGCGTGGTCTGGATCCCCGCCGCACCCGCGAGCGCCAGCTGCGTCTGCACCAGCTCGCGCTTGAGCCGTGCCGTGCTCTGGTAGGAGAGGTCGACGTGCGTGAAGGTGTGGATGCCGACCTCGTTGCCCTGCGCGACCATGTCCTTCACCGCGCTCGGGTCACGGGTGACCATCGAGCCCACCACGAAGAACGTGGCCTGGACGTCGTTCTCCTCCAGCACATCGAGGATCTGGGGGGTCCAGGTCGGGTTGGGGCCGTCGTCGAAGGTGAGCACGATGGTCTTGTCCGGCACTGACTGTGTCTTGGACGTGCCGTTGTCGAAGGTCAGGATGGGGCCGCCGTCAAGGATCTTCTGCGGAACCTTGTCGTAGGCCGCGCCGTCGCGCACCCGCGAGTCGTTGCCGATCTCGGAGCGCAGATAGCCGTCGAGGAGCATCACACTGGTGAGCGCCAGCAGGAGGAGGAGCGCGAGGATCACGCGCGGTTTCTGCAGCGCCGCGGCCCTGCTGGCGGCCCGCTCGATCTTGGAGGGGGCGCGCCGGCGACCGCGCGAGGGCGTCGTAGTCATAAGTGTCGGTGCGTTCCGGTCAGTTGGCGCCGGTGGAGGCGGACGCGGAGGGGGACGGGGCTGCGCCGGTGGGCGGGGCTCCGCTGGGCGGGTTGCCGGTGTGTCCACCGGCGCCCGGCAGCTGCTGGTAACCGCCGCCCCCGGGTGCGCCGCCGGCCTGGCCGCCCCCGAAGGGGAACAGCTGGGACGGCGTGACCGAGATGCCCCAGCCCATGAAGGCCATGCCGAGTACGACCGCGTACCCGAGGCAGATGACACCGACGAGGGTGCCGATTCGGCGCAGCAGACGTGATCTGCGCCCGGAGTTGTCAACGAACACGGGACCTTCCGCGGCCCCGTTGCCACGTTTCTTGCGGCGGCCGCGTTCGGTGGCGCGGTTTTCGATGGCGGACTCGGATTGCATTCCCCAGATATTAGGAGGCGTTTATGTGTCAAAAACTCGGTTTCCCTTGTGAGGCGCCAATGAGAAACGCCTTAACCTGTCTTTTCCCTGAGAGAATCCATGAACATCTTCGCAGCTCAGGACGGACACATATAGACCTTATGCACCATTTTCATGCCCGACTTATCCGATTCGCCAGCCCTTTCCCATGAGCCGTCTGTGCCCTTCCTGTATTCGGGATTCACGGCAGGATGTGACACCTTTCCACTGCGGAAACGCACTTTGTTTCCATCCTGAGACAGAAATCACGAGAGCGGGTGCATGCGCAATGAGGAGTTTCCTGAAGCCGGCCGCCGGGCTCGTCTGCCTGGTGGCCCTGGCCTGTGCGGGGTGCTCCTCGGGCGGTGACGACGGCTCGGACGCGGCGTCCTCGGAGCCCTCGCAGACCAGCTCAACCCCATCGGAGACCCAGGCGGCGTCGTCCACCTCGTACGCCCCGTACGTGAGCGCCACCACCGCCTCCGACACGGACTCCACCGGGTCCCCGACGACGTACAACCTCGCTTTCGCGATCTCGGACGGCAGCGACTGCACGCCGAAGTGGAACGGCACGACCGCGATCGACGACTCGGCCGTGAAGTCCCGGATCTCCGCCCTCACCGAGTCCGGCGCGGGCGTACGTGTCTCCTTCGGCGGGGCGTCCGGCACGGAGCTCGCCGAGACCTGCGACAGTGCGTCCGCGCTCGCCGCGGCCTACGGTGCCGCGCTCGACGCGGCCGGCTCGACTCAGGCGGACTTCGACATCGAGGGGGACGCGCTGACCGACTCCGACTCGATCGCGCTCCGTTCCGAGGCGATCGCGCTGCTCCAGAAGGAGCGCACCGACCTCAAGGTCTCCTTCACGCTGCCCGTGATGCCGTCCGGTCTCGACGCCGACAGCCTGGCGCTCCTGGAGTCCGCCAACGACAACGCCGTGGCGGTCTCCACCGTCAACATCATGACCATGAACTACGGCAGTTCGTACGACGGCGACATGGGCGACTACGCGATCACCTCCGCCAAGGCCGCCCACACCCAGCTGGAGGACGTCTTCGGACTCTCCTCCGAGAGCGCCTGGCACGGCCTCGCCCTCACCTCGATGATCGGCGTCAACGACGTCGACAACGAGACGTTCACGCTCTCGGACGCCGAGCAGGTCCGCACGTTCGCGGAGGAGCAGGGGGTTGCCTGGGTCTCGCTGTGGTCGACGTTCCGCGACCAGCAGTGTGAGGACGACTCGGCGAACGACGACGCGGCTACGGATTGCAGCGGGGTTCAGCAAAGTGCGGGGGCCTTTGCTGAGGCTCTTTCCGGCTGAGTTTTGGCTGCGGGCCGTGTGTGGCTGGTCGCGCAGTTCCCCGCGCCCCTGAGGGGCGCTCTCAGTGGCGCCGGTGGACCAGCCGGCCCGCGCAGACGGTGGCGATACAGGTGCCGCCCGCGTCGAAGACCGCGAGGTCGGCACGTTCCGTGTCGGTGATCGCGGTCTTCTTCGTACGCGGGAGTACGGCGACGTCGTTGCGGGAGGCGGCGGCGCGCACGCCGGGATCGCCCGCGTACTCCCCCAGTACGGCGGTGGCGCCCGACTTCAGTACGGCGTGGACGCGTTCACGGGGTGACGGCGCCTCGGGCAGCGGCCCCTCGTGGACGAGGGCAGGCCCGAGGACTCCGGGCCAGCGCCGGACCCGCGCCCCCGGGAACCGCTCGCGCAGCTCGTCGAGCGGGCCGACGCCTGCGACCCGGTCGCCCTCGACGGCGACCCCGGCGTTCTTGAGCGGCTCGGCGTCCCAGCCGCGCCGCACCTCGTCGGCGGTGTGAATCGTCAGCACGGCAGGGCTAGTTGGACGCGAGGAGCTTCAACTCGGGGTGGGCGGTGCCACCCTCGATCGCCGTGGAGGAGATGTGCGAGGCGACCCGCTCGTCGACGGGGTCGTTCGCCGGGTCGTCGTGGACGACGATGTGCTCGTACGTCGTGGTCCGCTGGGCGGGCACGCGCCCGGCCTTGCGGATCAGGTCGATGATCTCCATCCGGTTGGAGCGGTGCTTGGCACCGGCGGAGGAGACGACGTTCTCCTCCAGCATGATCGAGCCGAGGTCGTCCGCGCCGTAGTGCAGCGACAGCTGGCCGACCTCCTTGCCCGTGGTGAGCCACGAGCCCTGGATGTGGTTCACGTTGTCCATGAACAGCCGGGCGATCGCGATCATCCGCAGGTACTCGAAGAGTGTGGCCTGCGTCCGGCCCTTCAGGTGGTTGTTCTCGGGCTGGTAGGTGTACGGGATGAACGCGCGGAAGCCGCCCGTGCGGTCCTGTACGTCGCGGATCATCCGCAGGTGCTCGATGCGCTCGGCGTTGGTCTCGCCGGTGCCCATGAGCATCGTGGACGTCGACTCGACGCCCAGCCCGTGCGCGGCCTCCATGATCTCCAGCCAGCGCTCGCCGCTCTCCTTCAGCGGGGCGATGGCCTTGCGCGGCCGGGCGGGCAGCAGCTCGGCACCGGCGCCGGCGAAGGAGTCGAGGCCCGCGGCGTGGATCCGCGTGATGGCCTCTTCCACCGACACCTTGGAGATACGGGCCATGTGCTCGACCTCGGACGCGCCGAGGGAGTGGATGACCAGCTGGGGGAAGGCTTCCTTGATCGCGGCGAAGTGCTTCTCGTAGTACTCGACGCCGAAGTCCGGGTGGTGCCCGCCCTGGAACATGATCTGCGTGCCACCGAGCTCGACGGTCTCCGCGCAGCGGCGCAGGATGTCCTCGAGGTCGCGCGTCCAGCCCTTGGCGGTGTCCTTGGGGGGCGCGTAGAACGCACAGAACTTGCACGCCGTGACGCACACGTTCGTGTAGTTGATGTTGCGCTCGATGATGTACGTGGCGATGTGCTCGGTACCCGCGTACCGCCGCTTGCGTACGGTGTCGGCGGCGGCGCCGAGCGCGTGCAGCGGGGCGTCGCGGTAGAGGTCGAGCGCCTCTTCCGGGGTGATCCGCCCACCCTCGGCGGCACGGTCGAGGACGGACTGAAGGTCGGCCTTCTCGGTCACCGGGAGCGTCCCTTTCGTAAGGGTGTGGACGGACCACGCCAGCCTACGCCAGCCGTCCGACAGGCCCGACGTCAGGCCGCGTACGCCCCGACCAGCAGCCCGGCGTACGCCCCCGCGATCAGAAACGGCCCGAACGGGATCGACGACTTCCGCCCGGCGCGCCGCGCCACCACAAGACCCGCCCCGTACAGCGCCCCGAGCAGGAACCCGGCGAAGGTCCCCAGGAACACCACGCTCCACCCGTACCAGCCGAGCACCGCCCCGAGCCCGAGCGCGAGCTTCACGTCCCCGAACCCCATCCCGTTCGGGTTGATGAGGAACAGCACGAAGTACCCGCCCCCGAGCGCGAGCGCCCCGAACAGCGCGGTCAGCCAGTCCCCCGCGTGCTCGGGAACGGCCGCGGCCACCCCCAGCAGCCCCAGGGCCACCGCGGCGAGCGACAGCGTCAGCACGTCCGGCAGCCGCTGCACCTTGAAGTCCACCACCGCGAGCAGCACCCCGAGGGGCGCGAGGAGCAGCCAGACACCGATTTCGGGGCGGGTGCCGGTGGCGAGAGCGAGGACGGCACAGAGGAGGGCGGTGGCCAGGGAGACGAGGGGGGTGCTTGGGCCGTACGAGGGCCCACTCGCCGAGGCTGCCCCGGTGCTGCCGGGCGCCGTCCCCGCCGTACAGCCGCCGCATCTCGCGAGACCGAGCCAGCCTCTCGCGGGACCCGTGATCGGGTGCCCGGCGGGGCAGGTGTCCCGCCATGGCTCGTCCGGGGCGACCGCGAAGCGGTACGCGGCTCGGGGTACCAGCAGGCCCGCCGTCGCGCCCCACAGGGCGGCGACGGCGGTCAGCAGCAGGTCGTTCATCCCACCGCTGCCACGCCGGTGCGCCAGGTCGGCAGCAGTTCGTCGAGGAGCGCCTCGGTACGAGGCGGCACCCCGCGTGCGCCGCTGCGGGAGACGAGGTCGGCGGCGAGGCGCTTGAGGCGGTCGGTGTCGCCCGTCGCGTGTGTCGCGCGCAGCAGCTCGTTCCAGAGCCGCTCGTCGGCGGGGGCGGAGTTCAGGGAGGCGTTGAGGGCCTCGATGGCCTTCTCCGCGCGCCCCTTCTCCAGGTGGAACGCGGAGAGCGCGAGCCCGATGTCCGCGACGAGCAGCGGGAGTTGGGCGTCGATGATCTCGTGGGTGAGCCAGCCGTACCGGCCCTGCGGACGGTCGGCGAGCAGCGGACCGCGTACCAGCACGAGCGCGTCCGTGAGCAGACGCCCGCGCACCGCACGGCTGTTGACGCCCTGCCCCTGGGTCGCCTCGTGGTACAGCGACCGCAGCACATCCAGATCGGAGACGACCGACTTGGCGAGCGTGAGCCGCCCGCTCGCGTCGGTGCCGAGCCGGGGCGTGCCGTCCGGGTCGCCGCCCAGCCAGTTCCGCAGCCGCTCGACGAGCGCGTCACGCACGTCGTCGGTGACCCCGCGCGGCCACAGCGCGGAGGACAGCACCCGCGGGTGCACACCCTCGCGGTGCAGAAGCAGCAGCGCCAACGCCTCGTGCATCAGCGGGCTGCGCTCACCGTCGGGCGTCTCGAGACCGATGATCTCGTACGGGCCCACGAGCCGCGCGTACACGGCCGGCCGCCCCTGCTCGCTGATGTCGACGAGGAACGGCGGCGTCGCCGTGTTGGTGCTCGCCCGCTCGGGGTCCGCCTCGACGAACAGCTCGACAACCGCCTGCTGCAGGTCCAACGGCAGTGTCTGCGCGTCGAGTTCGAGCCCGAGCAGCGGAGCGAGCAGCTTGCCCTCGCCGGTGATCTCCATCTCCCAGGCGGCGCCCGGCAGGTCACCGCTCTCGGTGCCGACGAGGTATCCGATGCCCAACCGGCTCGCGTCGGCGGCGAGTTCGGCGAGCTTGACCGCGTCCTCGCCCTGCGGCTCGGCCGCGAGCAGCACCAGGTGCGGGGCCCAACGGGTGTGCTGGGCCGGGCCCGTACGCCCGGTGAGGACGGAGTCGTGTCCGGCGGCGCCCAGCGCACCTCGCCGCTGCCGGGTCTCCGCCTCCATGGTCTCCACCAGCGCCTCGATGTCGTCGAGGTGACGCAGCCGGTTGGGCGCGAGCGGCGTGAGGTCCTGCCCGAACCCGACCAGCGTGATCGTCATGCGGTCGGACCAGCCGTTGGTGGCCAACTCGGCGGCGACGGAGGCGAAGACACCGGCGCGGTCGCGCTCGCTGCCGCTCAGGGACACGATGCCCGGGACGGATTCGAGGTTGAGCAGCAGCCGGGAGTCGTCCATGGTCCCGAGGCTGACGAGGCCGGGGTAGGGAGCGGCGGTGTCGACATCCTCGTACCGCTCCGCGTCCGTCCGCGCCAGCATCCAGAACGTCTGGTCCTGGCCGAGCTGCCACGGCGCGGGCGGCTTCCCTGCCGGCTGGGCGAGCTGGAGGTGCAGATCGCCGTTGCCGCTGAGCCAGGCCGCGTAGACGGTCGGCAGCGGCCGCGACTCGGCGGCGAGTGCCGCCGCGAGCCCGCGCAGCGACAGGTCGAGCAGCCGTACGCCTTCGGGGTCGGCCCCCACGAGCAGCGCGTCCTGCGCGTCCGCGGCGTTCCCGGTCGGGGTCGGCGGCTCCATACCGCGCCGCCCGCCGACGGCACCGAGCGCCGACTGCCAGAGCGCCTGACGGCGTCGGCGCCCGAGAGCGCCGAGCAGCCCCGCGGCCAACAAGGGTGCGCCGACGAGGGCTTCGGGCAGCCCGAAGGAGAAGGAGCTGCCGCTCTCCGAGCTTTCCGGAGTCGCCTGCTCCTGCTGGTGGTTGCTCCGGTCGGTGTCGGGCCGCTGCTGGGGCACGCTGATGTGTGCGGTGTCCCGGTCGCCGGCGCCCGCGCCCTGCTGACCGCCTTGCTGACCGCCTTGCTGACCGCCGCTGCCCTGCTGCTGGTCCCCGGTCTTGGCGTACTCGTGGATCTGCCGCTGGACCTGCTCCGAGGCCTTGGGCGCCTCGTCGGGCATCTCGACGAGGTCGCCGCCGCGGGCGTCGGCGGGCATCTCGAGGATCCAGCCGGGCCGGATCAGGCTGGCTTCCGACAGCTTCGAACCGTCGGGCTGCGTACGGTCCTTGTTGAGCTGGTAGATCTCCTTGTACCGGCGCCCGTCGCCGAGGTGGCGCTCGGCGACCTCCCACAGCGAGTCGTGGTGACGCCCCTCGGGCGGCTGGATCCGGTAGTACTTGGTGGCGCCTTCCTCGGCCGTAGCGCTTCCGCCCCCGCTTTCGGCGTGCGACGCGGCGTTGGCGGCCTGCTCGGCGATGGCGGCGGCCGCGTTCGAGGCGGCCTGCTCCTGCTGCTGCCCGAACAGCCCGCCCGGCGTCTGCTGAGCGGCGGCGACGGTCCCCCGCTGGTTCCCCTCCATGCTGTGCCCGAGCTGCGAGAGCCCCGGCGTGAAGCTGGCCGCGGTGGCGCCCACGAGCAGCAGCGCGGCGACGAGCTGCCGCGCCAGCAACTGGCTGGGGCCGGCGCCCGGGACCCGGTTCGGCATCCCCACGCCCGACAGCGCGGCCTTCACCTCGACGAGCACACAGGCGGTGAACTGGGCCCAGGCGAACCACACGAGGACGGTCAGCACGTTGATGAACGTGTCGACCGTGATCTCCTGCTGCAGCCAGTCCAGCGTCGGAGCCCCGCTCGGCAGCGGCCACCCGATCTGCGTGGCCAGCGCACCGGGCACCCCGACGAGCAGCACGACCAGAGCGAGGAACGCCCCGAACGCCTTCAGGAAGTCCCCGAACGTCCGACGACGCCGGGGCAGGGGCTGCGGCGTCCGATTCCTCGGACCCGGCGGGCTTCCCGTGGAGCTTGAGGTGGTGCGTCGGGCCATGTCGGGTGTCCTGGGGTCGTGTGTGGAGTGGTGGGAGAAGGGGGGTGTGCTGAGCCTACTGAGAGTCTAAGGAGGGTGTCGAAGGTCAAACAGTGGGCACCGGCCACCACCGCGCCCGGTTCCTCACCTTCCGCCCCCTAAGCCTGAGTTGCCCACCCTGCCGCCACCCCCGCGACACCTGGGCGCCACGAACATTCGCAGTCGTCACGTCACACTTCTCACAGTCCCCACACAATCCCCCGTTGCCGCCCCGATCACCTCTACTCGCTCTTGATAGCTTCGTTCTCTGTCGCACACAGCCGAACACTGGGGGAGCAGGCCCGTGGCCCGTCGCACCATGACCACCACCGCCGTTGCGTTCACCGCGAGCGCGGCACTGCTGCTCACCGCTTGCGGCGGGAGCGAGGACTCGTCCTCGGACGACATCAAGGGGGCGGACACGGGGTCGAGCAGTCCGTCGGCCTCGGCGTCCGCATCGGCGGCGTCCGGCGCCGAGCGCCCCGACATCACGCTGCCGAGCAGCTTCAAGCTGACGTTCGAGGACTGGACGAGCAGCGATCCCAACGAGCAGGCAATTCTTGACGACGCCCGGGAGCAACTCCGCGCAGGGTACGCGGCGATCATCGCGAAGGAGCCCGAGGGTGGTGCCGCCCTCGCCTTCTACGACACCGAATCCGGCCTTTCCCAGGACCGGCAGTGGATCAAGTCCTACACGGACAAGGACCTCACGGTGTTCGGCGATCTGCCCGCCTTCGACCCCAAGGTCACATTGGGGTCGAACAAGACCAGCGCGTCTCTCAACTACTGCACCGACGAGAGCAAGGCGTACTCAAGGAACCGCGAGACCGGCAAGGTCGCGGGAAATCCCGCGGGTACCGACCCCGAGGTCTTCTACATCGTCTCGCTGGCCAAGAACGCGCAGGGGATCTGGCAGAACGTGTCGACCCGCTCGGAGAGGGGCGCCTGCTCGCGATGAACAGCCTTCACGGATGGCCGTCTTGCGCAGTCGCCTCACTCATCGCGATCACTCTCGCGTCGACACCGGCCCACGCCATCGGAGACGGCGACGCCAACGGATCGGTCGATGACCGGGGAAACATCGCCGCCTCCGCCTCCAACCACTCCCGGATCAAGGTCACGAAGGTGAGTGGCCCCACCGGCGGAAAGCAGGGCACCCTCTCGTCCACGAACGTGAACTGGAAGCCGCCGCCCTGCTGGTACGAGCCCGTCTTCACGCCCGCACAGCTGAAGACCTTCTCGGAAACCGTCGCCGACGGTGACGTGAGCCTGCGGCAGGGTTGGGAGGGAAGGAGCCTGTGGACGGACCACTTCCAGGACGAGCAGGACGCCCCCAACTACTTCGGCACGCCGTCGACCGCGACGGGCTACAGGAACTACAACCTCGGCAAGGACGGCTACTTCTGGCGCGGAGTCTCTTCGGACGTCACCACCGTCGAGGACACGTCGCTGTGCAGTCGGCTGATGTTCTGGCAGGACGCCGGAGAGATCCCCGACGTGCCGAACGCCCCCACGCCGAAGACCCTCGCCGAGTACGCCTACGACAAGGTCGCGGTCCCCGCGACCGAGGTCGAGCTGAAGCCCACCACCAAGTCCACAGTGAACCTGCCCACTTGGGCCTGGCTGGACAAGGGCACGTTCAGCGAGGTCAAGGTCCGTGCGGAACTCCCGGACACGGGCCTGTGGGCGGAGACGACCGCCAAGCCTGTCGCCCTCCACCTGGAGCCTGGCACGGGCGACGCGACCACCTACCCCGCCTCCGGCGACTGCGAGATCAACGACGACGGCAGCATCGGAACCCCGTACACCGCGGGCGACGCGGGCAAGACTCCGCCATGCGGGATCACCTACCTCCGTGCCACGAACGGCGAGCCGTACCACCTGACAGCCTCGATCACCTGGCAGATCACCTGGACCGGTTCCGACGGCACCGGCGGCAACCTCCCCAACGGCACCTTCGAGACGACCCAGGACATGAACGTCCAGGAGATCCAGTCGGTCAACCGCTGACCGGGCGACTGTTCACAGGCGGTGTGTGTGCCACGTACATTCCTGTCTGACGACGACACTTGGGGGGACCCGCCATGGGCAACGGCAAGAGCGACCTCGCGCTCCCGCTGAGTGAGCTGGAGGAGTACGGCGGGCGGCTCCGCTCCATCAAGACCCGCATGAACCGCACCAAGAAGCTCTTCGAGTCCTACAAGGACGACCTCGGCGACAACACCGTCTACGACGCCCTCGACGACTTCGAGTCCGGCTGGGAGGACGGCCGCGAGGACATCACCCAGGCCCTCGACGCCCTGGCCGACATGTCCGACGCCGTCGTCCGCGAGTTCAAGAAACTCGACGACCAGCTCGCCAAGGACGTCAAGGACGGCATGAAGACCGAGGAAAAGAGCGGCGGCCAGTAGGGAGAACGAGGGCTCCTGCCACCGGCAGGGTCAGCCCACCTCGTTCTCCGCGACCGCCTGTCCATGGACGACCACGTCGCCGTCGTAGAACATCCCGGTGAAGACCGGGGAGTAGGTGAGCTGGACCTCGACCTCGACCTGGTCGGCGTTGGCGGCGACGCAGTGGGTTGCCGCTATGTCCGCGCCGGACATGCCCATTTCGGCGGCGAAGGCCTTTACGCGGGCGCCGCAGTTCGCGAAGTTGATGGGGGCTGGACCGTTCTCGTTCTCGTACAGGTCCTCGACGTCGATGTCCTGGGCGGCGTACCGCGCGGCCTGTTCCGCTATGTCGGCGGCGCGTTCGCGCTTGGAGATGGACATGCCGCCGTCGATGACGAAGGCCGAGAGGGAGAGGAAGACGAGCGCGAAGATGATGACCGCGCCGGCGCCCGAACCCCGGTCGTCCAGCAGTTCTCGCCGGGCGTCGAACCAGTTCCGTACAGCCGGAGGGAGTTTCACGCCGTCCTCCGGAACGGGTCGAGCGGCGAGCTGAAGCTGGATGTCAGCGTCGTCGGGATGTCGAGGCCGAGCATCGCCAGGCCTCGCACCTCGCAGCTCACCTCGACGGTGAAGATGGTGTCGGGCTCGAAGCCCGTGCTGGTCTGGGTCACCGTCACCGGGCCCGAGCAGACGTCATCGAGATCCGCCTCCGCCGCCTTCTTCGCCTCGGCCATGGCCGTGGCGTGGTCCTTCTGGATCGAACCGGCGCGCGCGGCATCCCGCGCGGCGCCGTCCAACGCTCCGCGCCCGTCGACCAGTTGGCCGAAGGCCACCAGGACGAGGATGAAGAGGATCATCACCGGGGCGAGGATCACCACCTCGATCGTGGACAGCCCCCGGTCGCGGCCGGCGGCCACCCGCGCGCGTACGAAGGAGACGAGAGCGGACCTCATGGGTTCTCCCCCTCCTGTACGAACCTCTCCACCGGCCCCGAGGACTGCGCATGCACCGTCAGGTCGAACCCGGGGAACACCGTGGGCACCTTCGCCGTGATCTCCACCCCGACCGTGTTCGGCTCCGGCTGGAGCATCGTCACGTCCGGGGACAGCACGAGCTGCGGGCCGAGCTGCTGGATGTAGCTGTCGACGACGTCGCGGGCCTCGCCGCGCCAGGCGCCGGGCTGCTCGTCGGCCGTGGCACGGGCCTTGCGCGCGCCCGCCTGGGCCGCCGCCTGGGCCACGTGATCCGCGAAGAAGTACAGCGCGAACTGCACCGTCGCGAAGATCATGAAGAACAGCACCGGCGTGAGCAGCACGAACTCGATCGCGGTCATGCCGGAGTCACCGCGGGAGGAGGCGGCACCTCTGGCGGCCTCCACCCGGCGGCGGACCCAGCGACGTACGCGCACCAGCAACCCCGTAGTCGTAGAAGAAATAAGGTCAGCGGTCGGACGTCAGCAGGTGCTGCCCGCGTCCGCGCCCTTGATGCAGTCGCCGACCTTGTTGGCGCCCTCGCTCAGCGCGGCGTTGATGATCGCGGCGACCACGCCGACGATCGCCACGACGACGGCGGAGATGATGACCCACTCCACCGCGGACGCACCCCGGTCGAGTTCGCCGGAGCGGGCACGCTGCACCCGGCCCTGGAGGAAGGTGATCAGGAAGTCCACCCCCGGGATCCCGGTGCTGAAGTTCCGTCCGTTCATGGTGAGTTGTCCTCTCGATTTCAAGCGGCAGGGAATGGGAATGGACGTCAGACCTGGAACACGCGCATCGCGGCCGGGAAGATCAGGAAGACCAGGAACCCGGCACACAGCAGCAGTTGAGCCACGAGCATCGACTGCGACTTCTCGCCCGCGCTGCCCTCGATGTCGGAGAGTTCGCGGTGCCGCATCGTCTCGGCGCGTGAGGCCAGCGAGTCACGCACCTTCGCGCCGTCGTCCGCGACCAGCGCCAGCGAGGCGGACAGATCCTTCAGCTCCTCGACGCCCAGCTCCTCGCCGAGCGAGCCGAGGGCCTGCCACTGGCTGATGCCGGTGATCCTGGCGTCGGCCAGTGCGCTGCGGATACGCCGCGTCGCCCAGCCGTCGGAGATCTCGGCGGCGGCCATCAGCGCCTCGGGAAGACCCCGGCCGCCGGCCAGGCTCATCGACACCAGGTCCAGATACGCGCCGATCACGCGCCGCAGGTCACGCCGCTTGTCGGCCGCATCCCGCCGTACTTCCAGATCCGGCAGGAAGAAGAAGACGACGGCGAAGAGCAGGGCCAGCCAGACCGGGATGATCGGGCTGCGGCTGAACCCGATCGTCCAGACGACGGCGAAGATGAGCGGGCCGAAGAAGACTCCCCCGGCGGCGAGCAGCACCTTCGTCGCGAGGAAGTTCTCCCAACTCCGTTCCAGGACGGCCAGGTCGGCACGGAGCGAGCGCTGTTCCCAGCCCTGCTGCATGTAGAACTCGGATACGCGGGCGCCCACTTGGGCCCGTACGCTGCCGAGCCGCCCGGCGTCGCCCTTGTCGCCGCCGTGGTGTGCGGACTCGTACGCCGCTCCCCGCGCCCGCATCGCGTCGATGCGGGCGACCTGGGCGACCGCGCTGCGCTTGGACGGCATGAGGGCGCGTACGAGGGCGAAGATGCCCAGGCCCAGGACGGCACCGATCACGATCGGCATGGTCAGGTTCATCGCCGTACCCCCTCGTCCGGAAGGGACTGAGCAGCGGACTGGGCCGTGGGCTGACCGGCGGGCTGGCCAGAGGTCTGGGCAGGCGTACGCGGACGTACGAACTGCACGGACGCCTCGTCCCGCACCAGGAACCGGTCCGGAGTCTCGATCGTCGACAGCTTGCGCAGCCACCAGAAGCCGAGCGCGAACAGGCCGCAGACGCAGGCGAGTACGACCTGCCCGACCGCCGTGCCGTACGGCTCGACGAAGTCACGGTTGAAGATGGAGAGACCGAGTACGAAGGCGATCGACACGGCGACGACGATCTGCACCGAACGACGGGTCGACGCGCGCTGCGCCATCACCCGCTGTCGCATGTCGACCTCTTCGCGCGCCGACTTGGCGAGCGCGCCCAGGACTTGGCGCAGACCCGGTCCGCGCAGCTTCGCGTTGAGGATGAGCGCGGCGACGATGATGTCGGCGGACGCGTCGTCGATCTCGTCGGCGAGGTGCTGCAGGGCTTCGGGAAGCGGTGTACGGGAGCGAAGGCGGTCGACCATCGCTTCCAGGTGCGGCCGCAGTACGGGTGCCGCCGCGCGCGCCGCGGACGGAATCGCCTGCTCCAGGCCGACCGCGCCCGCGATCGTGTCGCGCAGTGACTCGGTCCAGGAGGCGAGGGCCTCCACGCGGCGCATGGCGGCCTTCTCCTCCCCCGCGCCACCGAAGAGCTTGTCCCAGAAGAAGACGAGGACGGCGGCCGCGATTCCGGCGACTGCCCAGCGGGTGAGGAGGAGGACGACAAGGCCGGCGATGGCGGCGATCGAACCGCGCTGTCCGGCGAACCGGATCAACTCGCTCGCCCGCTCGCTCGCCTTCTGCTTCTCGTGCTCGGGCTTGACGGGAAGTCCGCGTACGGCGACGGCGAACAGCGCGAGGCCGCCGCCGACGGCGATCCCGGACACGAGCGCGTACAGGACGGTCGTCGAGAACAGCCCGCCCATGGAACCGAGCGAGTCGAGCGCGGCAAGAGTCCTCGTGTTCTGGGTCATGGTCATCCCCAACTCCCGCTGCCCGGAAGCCGATAGCCCTGCGCGATGAGGTCGTCGAGGCACGCTATGGGCGCGTGCGGGACGATCCGGCCGTCCGGGGCCTCGGCGAACACCTCGCTGGACAGCACGCGTCCGTCGACGCCGTTGACCTCGCGGACGGAGGTGACCATGCGCTGGAGGCGGCCCCCGGTCTCGTAGTCGTTGCGGCGCTGGATGAAGACGACGAAGTTCACCGCGCCCGCGATGAGCATCTGGCTGGCCTCGATCGGCAGCCCTTCCTTGGCCTGGAGGGCGTACGTGGAGATGCGGTTGAAGACCTCGCTGGAGCTGTTCGCGTGGATCGTGGACAGCGAACCGTCGTTGCCCTGCGACATCGCGTTGAGCATCGTCACGATCTCGTCGCCGAGGACCTCACCGACGATGACGCGGGAGGGGTTCATACGCAGCGACCGACGCACCAACTCGGCCATGGAGATGGTGCCTTGGCCCTCCGAGTTGGGGAGGCGCTCTTCGAAGGCCACCACGTTCGGGTGGAGGTCGGCGAAGGTGTCGAGGCCGAGTTCCAGGGCGCGTTCGACGGTGATGAGGCGCTCGTGCGGCGGGATCTCGTTGGCGAGGGCGCGCAGCAGCGTCGTCTTTCCGGCGTTCGTGGCGCCCGCGATCATGATGTTCTTGCGCGCGCGGACCGCGCAGGCGAGGAAGTGCGCGACCTCGGGCGAGATCGTCCCGTTGCCGACCAGGTCGGACACGAACACCTTGCCCATGCGCGCGCGACGGATGGACAGCGCGGGCCGACGCGTCACGTCCATGACGGCGGACAGTCGCGAACCGTCCGGAAGCCGCAGGTCGAGCTGGGGGTTGGCCGAGTCGAAGGGCCGCGAGGAGAGACCGGAGTACGCACCGAGGATCTGGATGAGCTCGACCAGCTCGTCGTCGCTCTCGGCGACGGGCTCCCCTTTCTCCTCCCGCCCGTCCGCGTAGCCGACGAAGACCTGGTCGTACCCGTTGATGTCGATGTTCTCGACCTCGGGGTTGTCGAGCAGCGGCTGCAGGCGGCCGACGCCGAAGAGCGCGGCGTGCACGGCGGCCGCGTACTGCTCCTCGGTCTCGGCGTCGAGAGGGGTGCGGCCGAGGTTGATCTCGGTGCGCGCGTAGTCCTCGAGTATCTGGGCGATCACGGCGCGCGCGTAGTGCCGTTCGTCCTCGTTGGACATCGGCGTGACACCGCGGACCTGGTCCTCGCGGCGCTGTTCGGAGATACGGTCACCGGCGTCCTGCCGGAACCGCTTGACCAGCTGGTGGTCCACCGCGGTCATCGGCCGGCTCCGGCGGCGGGCTGTCCGTGAGGTCCGGGGACCTGGCCGTGCGCGGGTACGGCCCAGGCGGCGCCGTACTGCTGGTACAGGTCCGCGGTGACCTTGCGGGCGGAGCGGATGAGCAGCGACTTGTCGAGCCGCCCGCGCTTGCGCCCGGCCAACTGGTCGGCCCCAGCCGGGTCGTCGGCCAGCGTGCCCACGACCCGCGCACCGGTCTGCGCCGCTACGAGCATGTCGTTGACCTGGTGGACGAGCTTGGCGGAGTCGCTCGGATCGGCGATCAGGATGACCCCGATGAGGGGGTTGGCGAGGGTGGCCCCGCCGCGGTGGCCGCCGTGCAGCTTGGCGGAGAGGGCGGCGGCCCGGTCCCGGACACGCGCGATGGCCTCCGGCTCCGTGCGCGAGAGCAGCAGTACGAGGGCGGCGTGCGGGAAGAGTTCGACGGCGGGGGTGTCCCCGCTGATCCGGCCGCAGTCGGCGATGACGTCGGCGGGCGCGTGCGGGGAGTCGGCGAGCTGCGCGAAGGCACGGCCCAGCGTGGGCCACAGCCCGGCGAGCCCGGCGGCCTGCTCGGCGACACCGAGCCCGACGAGGACTTCGAGCCCACCGCTCAACGGCTGCACGTGGTCCCAGAGTTGATCCGGTACGAGGCCGCGGCGGGCCGTCGCCGCTATCGACAGCATGCCGGTGTTGGGGTTGAGCGGCCCGCCGTGCGCGGCGGCACTGCGGTAGACGAGGTCGCCGCCGGCGGGGTCCGTCTCGGCGAGCAGGACCCGGCGGGGCCAGACGGCCGACAGGGCCACCGCGGCGGTGGTGACGCCGGGGGAACCCTTGTCGGCGGCGAGGGCGATGAGCGCCATGTCTCTTAACTCACTCGCCTTTAGTTGCCGGGGATGAGAACGAGGGCGACTTCGCCGGCGGTGGCCGCCTGAGCGACGGCGGCGGCGTCGGCGCTGTCCACGGTGAGGGTTACCGGGAGGTTGGTGCTGCTGATGGTGCTGTCCGACGCGGTCTTGACGAAGGTGACCTTCGCCTGGTCGACGAGCAGCGTGTCACTCGTGCCCGTCGTGCCCGACGAGCTGTCGGTAGTGCCGCTGTCACCGACGCGGTAGACGGCCACGGTGTCGCCCGCCTTGAGGCCGGCGGGGTACTGGCCTTCCTTGAGGGCGAGGCCTACGGAGGCTTTGCCGGCGGCGATGGACTGGCCGTCGGTGAACATGTCGCCGATGACGACCGTGCCGCCGTAGATCGTGGACTTGGCCTTGAGCTTCTTGAGGGCGCCCACCTGCGTCCACGGGATGTAGTGGATGTCGGCGTCCTCGGCGACCAACACGGACGTCACGTTGCTACCTACGGACTGCCCGGCCTGGATATCGCCCGTCACCTGGACGACCTCGATCCGGTCCCCAGCACGCAGCACGAGCATCGTCGCGCCCAGCGCGCCAACAAGGATCAGAAGCACCGCGAGAGCGGCCAGCGCGGGTTTGCGCTCGCGAGGCGGCGCGGGAAGGCGCTCGCCCATCGCCGGCTGAACCGGCGCCGCAGAACGGTGGTTGCCCGCCCCCGTACGCTCTTGGATCTTCACGCAACCGCTCCCCGTACACCCAAGGTGATTTCTACCAATTTCCGCGCCAACTGGGACACTCCACCCCGGTCCGCCCTAGCCGGACGTACCGCCCGACCTGGCCAAATAGCCAGCGCTGAAGCGAGTGTCAAGCCATGGCACCGTATCAGCCGCACATAAGCCCCTCAAGGCGCGTTACGACTCGCGGACCTCAGGGAGCTCGACGTTATACAGCTGCAATGAGGGGTGGTGGGCGCCTTGTTGAGCATGGGGATCCGGGAGGCGTAGATACTGTGCGGCAGCGAATTCGCTGCCGTGCTGCCGCGCGGGGATCGTTACGGGGTGTGCACGAGGCCTGCACGAACTGCTCACGGGCGGGTCGGCGGGGCGGAGTGATCTTTCAGCCATGGGGGTGAGGGTGCCTGGAAACGGCTCGCTTCACCTACCGCAGGGCGTCCGGAGACGGGCCAAAGACCGCTTGCCATGAACAGGCTTCAGAAACCCCAGGGATTGGGATGCGGCGTGAGAGACGGATCCTCCGACCAGACCAGGCGGGCTTCGAGGTCGTCTCCGAGCAGTTCGGCCAGGCGGTCCACCGCCCAGCCGTTCCAGTAGACGCCCCCGCGGTACTCCGGTACGCGGAACGCGGGCAGCTCGGCGGGGAGCGCGTCCGGGAGGAAGACCGCCTTGGTGATCTCGCCGGTCGTCTTCTTCGGTTTGGATGACCGGCGCGCGTCCAGGCAGTCGACGAGCGGCTCTACGAGATACAGGAAGTACTCGTCGGATTCGGAGGATTCGTTTCCTTCGATGACGACCGGCACAAGGCGGCCCGCCGCCGGCAGTTCGTCCGCCAGCGCATCGGCAACACTTCGGCCGAGCACGGGAGCGCCCGGATATCCGCACGGGAACTCACCCTTCCGCCACCGCGGATTTCCGTCCCAGGAGCCGCTGAAGGACGTTGGAAGATCCGACTCGGATCCGCTGATCTGCCAACGGATGAGTTTCCTCAGGGAACTGCCGAGAAGCAGGGTGCGGAATTCACCCATGCGCGGCAGCAACCGATAGACGGAAAGGTTCTGTTGTGGCTTTTCAGTCATTATGGTGCCGTCCAGACTGCAGTCGGTGAAGGTACGCCGGTCGAGAGCTCGCCCCCGACCTCTTGTCCGATACCTCGCAACTCCCGTCGGAGCTCGGCGCGGATGGCGCGTGCACCGAAGCCGCGGGCCGTCCTGTCCTCCACAACCTGCTCCAGACGCTGGTTGACTCGTTGCAGGAAGGGCTCGCGGTGGGTGAAGTTGTGGGGGCTCGGGTGCCCCAGAGGTATGCCATTCGCCGCGTCGTTGACATCGACTCCATACCTCTCCAGCAGGGCACGGCTTCTGGCCCCGGGAACCCAGTGGCCCAGATTGCCTCCGGACGGAACGATATGCGCCGCCGCCTGGCCACGACTCACCGGACGCCCCTCGCGCCGCATGTTCCTGCGCAGCCGCCGCGCGTTCTGCCGACAGGTCAGGAGGCCGAGATAGTCGATCCAGAGCAGGGGGTTGAGGACGTAGCCGCGCGGGTTGGGGCCCGCGTCCAGGCCCAGCGGATCCGGACTGAGGTACGTCGCGGTCGTCGGGTCGTAGTGCCGGAAGTAGTTGTAGTGGAGCTCGGTCTCGGGGTCGTAGTACTGCCCCGGGAAGCGCAGGGGCGTACAGGTCTCCGCGTCCGCGCTCCACGTGGCGAGGCCCCAGAGGGTGGCGGAGGCACGCCAGGCGATGTCGCCGTCGTCCGAGACGAGCTCGGTCGGGGTGCCGACCAGATCGGTGACGATGGCGAAGAAGCGTTCGTCGACGATGTGTTGGGGGTCGTCGGCGGAGATTCGGCGTTCCGTCTGGGCGACGGGCCGGGTGTCGTCGCGGTCCCAGGTGAGGGTGACCTCCTCGAGTCCTCCGGCCGTACGGGTGGTCTGCTCCACGAGATGGGGACCGTCCCAGGTGAAGCTGGTCTCTTCGACGACAGTCGAGCCGTCGGGGCCCAGGCGCTGTTTCGCCGTACGACGGCCCATCGGGTCGTAGAGATAGCGCCAGACCGTCCCGTCCGGGGTGACCACCGAGGTGAGGGAGTCCTCGGCGTCCCAGGTGTAGCGCCAGATGTCGGGCTTGCGGGACAACCGGGTCTTGCGGCGCAGGACGACCCGGCCTGCGGCGTCGTATTCATAGTGAACGGAACCGGCGCGGGTGACGCGGTTGCCGTCATCGGCACGGTCGCCCCGCGCCTCGGGGGCGGGCTGCCGGTCCGGCCATACGGCCCGGGTCTGGTTGCCGGACTCGTCGTACGCGTAGGACTCGGTCCAGTCCGCGGCCCGGACGCCGGTGACACGGCCCACACCGTCGACGTCGAAGGTCCGGCGTCCGGAGGCCCGGTCCTCCAGCGCGGAGACACTGCCGTCGGCCCTATAGGTGAAGGTCTCCTGCTTCAGCGCCCTGCCCGCAGCGGCCAGGGTCCGGCCTGTGATGCGATCCTCCGTGTCCCAGGCCTGCGTGAGGGTGAGTCCGTGGTCGCCGAGTCGGCGGTCGGTCTCACGGCCGAGGGAATCGTATGTGGACTCGAACGTGCGCCCGGCCGCTGTGAGCGTGGTGCGGTTGCCTGCGGCGTCGTAGGAGTACGTCGCGGTGGCTCCCGTGGGTGTGACGCGGCGGGTTGGGCGGCTCAACTCGTCGTACGTCGTGGTGAGCGCACGTCCGTCGACCGCCTCGGCCGTGATGCGGCCGGCCACGTCGTACCGATAGGCGAGAGTGGCATCCGGACCGGTGGCTCGCAGGAGACGGCCGTTCGGGTCATGCGCGAACACCGTCGCCCTGCCGTCCGCCGTCTTCTCGACCTGGTTGCCCACGATGTCGTAGGAGAAGGCCGTCGTCTGGCCCAACGGGTTGGTTCGGCTGAGGAGTTGGCCCGCCGCGTCGTAGGTGTGGACGAGGGTCCGGTCGTCGAAGTCGGTCTCCGAAGTGAGGTTGCCTGCCGCGTTGTAGACGTAGTCCCAGGTGAGTCCGCGTGGATCGGTGACCCGGGTGAGGCGCAGTTCGGTGTCGTGCTTGAACGTGTGGCGGACCCCGTCGGGGGTGGTTCGCGTCTTCAACAGATCGAAGCCGCCATAGGTGAAGCAGGTGACCTGGCCCAGCGCGTCGGTGCGGGTGAGGCAGTTGCCCTCACCGTCGTAGGTCCACGCCTCCATGCTGCCGTCCGGGTCCGTACGGGAAGCCTGATGCCCCTCGGCGGTCCAGGTGAGACGGGTCGTGGCCCCCAGCGGGTCGGTGAGGGCGATGTTCCGGCCGAAGGGGTCGTACGCCATGCGCGTCGCCGCGCCGAGCGGATCCGTCGACGAAACGGGTTGACCCGCCGCGTTGTTGACGTAGCGCTGCACCGCACCCGTCGGATCGGTCAGTGAGGCCAGGGCGCCCGTCTCGTCGCGTGTGAAGGCCACGGTCGCGCCCGCGGGGTCGGTCATGGACGTGCAGTTGCCCCGCTCGTCCCACTCCTGCCGCATGACCGTGCCGTCGTAACCGGTCAGTTCGACCGGCAGGTTCAGCTCGTTGAAGACCGCGGACGAGGTGGCTCCGTCGGGCAGGTGGACGCTGGTCAGGTTGCCGGCCTCGTCCCACTCCATGCGCGTGGTGCGGCCCAACGGGTCTGTGCGGGAGAGGAGTTGGTCGCGGTGGCTCCATTCCTGGACCGTGGTGCTGCCCAGCGGATCGGTCTCGGCGACCACTTGGTAGGCGTCGTTGAACTCGTAACGGGTGGCGTGCCCAAGGGAGTCGACGGCGATGGTGCGGTGCGCCACCTCGTCGTACTCGAAGGTGTAGTCCAGGATTCCGTCGATGCCGCGACCCGCGACGCAGCGCCCGGCTTCGTCGTACTCGAAGCGGTACCAGGCGCCGTTGCGGTCCTCCCAGCTCGTCATACGACGGCGATCGTCGTAAGTGAGCTTCAGGGGCAGGCCCGAGGAGTTGTAGATCTCGGCGAGATCCCCGAGTTCGTCGTAGCCGTATCGGACCAGAGTGGGCTGCTCGGGGTGACTGCGCAGGGTCAACTCGGTGATGCGGCCGTCCTCGCAGGTCACGCCGATACGGTACCCGCCGTGATGAGTGATCTCCTCGGGAGTGCCGTCAGCGGCGTATGAGACCGAGATCGTGTTGTCGTTGCGGTCGCTGACAAGAGTCAGGAGCAGTTCGGACGGTGATCCGTCAGGCAGTGCACGGAAGCGCAGGGTCTGGCCCGTCTCGGGTTGGTGCACGGTGAGTTCGCCACCGTCCCAACCGAGCGGCCAGCGCGGGCCTTCCACCGGAAGCACGGACACATCGGGTTCGGGCACCGGGTACGTGAGGACCATGCCGTCATCGACGACGAGCCGCGCCCCGCTCGCATCGAGCAGCAGCCGCTGATCGAGAGTCGAAGTCCAGTTGCGCCCCAGAAGGCGGCCGCTGTGGACGCCGGTGCGATGGTGACGCTCGAAGAGCAGCGGCAGCATGCCGTCGAGGGAGACGTCTGTGGCCGACATGACCATCTGGCCGGTGGCCATGTCGATCGGGTCACCGCGGGTGAAGAGCTTCTTCATCTGACGGCCCAGAGAGCGAGTGCTCTTGCCGAGCCCCTTGGCCCCAAGGGCCATGCCTTTGAGGCCCACCTTGCTGAGGCCCTTGAGGCCCTTGGCGAGTCCGCCGAGGGTGGTCAGGCCCTTCATGCCGGATATGCAGTCCAGCGCCGCAAAGGCGACATCCCACAGGGACGCCTGGCCCTTCGCATACTTGTTGAGGGTGTCCGCGAGGACGACGAGAGCCGCGATGAGGACGATCGCGCCGAGGATCGGCCCTCCGATGATCAGCGCGATGATGCCGACCACGGCCACTACGACCTTGCAGACCGTGACAATGGTGTCCCAGTTGTCGGAGAACCAGTCCCCGACCTCCTCCCACCACTTCCGGTTCCGGATCCCCGCATCCGAAGCCTCGTCGATCTTGGTCTTCGCCTCCTTCGCCGCGTCCTCACGCATCTTCCGGGCGTCCGCGGCCATCTTCTTCGCCGCATCCAGGGCATCCTGCGCGGACGACACGTCCGACTGGGCAGACGTCTGAGCGCTCTTGGCGTGCTGCGCATCGCGGGTAGCGGCCCGGACCTTCGCCTCGTCCGGCTTCTCCGCGCTCTTACTGCCGGTCGGATCGTCCTTGTACTTGTCCGCTTCCTTACCGGCCCTCGTCACCCACGAATCAGCCGAGGACAGACGCGACTTGGCCGAGGACAGGTCGCTCTGGGCGGCGCGACCGTTGGCCAGCGCCCGGTCCGCGAGAGCCTGCGCCCGCTCCAGCTTCGGCCAGTACGCCGCCAGCGCACCCCCCGCCATGTCGTACGACGTCCGCAGCTTCTTCAACTGCTTCGGCACACCCGAAAACTGATCCTGGAACGCCTTCGCGGACTTCCCCGCCCACTGCAGAACCGCTTCCTCGTCCGCCATCCCCTTGATCAGACGCAGCGCATCCCCGACATCATCAGCGAAATCCTGCAAGTTCTTAGCAAGCGACCGCACCCGGTCCGGATCCCCCGGGGTGGGGTCCTTGTCCAGGTCCAGGACATGCCAGTCACTCGGCCGATTTCCCACGTTCATCCCCCGTGACGCGAACACCAGCGGCAACACTCGTACGCACGAGCGAAGTTACTGGATTTGCGCAAGCCGCGGAAAGACGGCGGTGACTACTCCGCGAACCGGAACGTCGAAGTGATCGCGTCGAAGATGTCGAAGAAGGAGTCCGCGAGGTCCAGGACCTGGCTGCTCCCGGCGACGAGGGCGACCTTGCCCTCCTGGCCCGGCACGGGGATGAAGGTTTGCATGAGTACCGCACGGATGGTGCGGTTCAGCGCATCGTCGGGTACGGCGATGTCCTCGATGCCGTACGTGCGCGCGGCGGGACCGACACCCGGGATGTCGACGGTGGTGACCTTGCGCCAGGCGTCCCCCTCCTTCTTCGCCTCGCGCACGGAGAGCTGGCCGGCCATCGTCTGGGGGTCGGTGGAGAGGGGCTCGCCTGTCTTTGAACGGCCGCCGACGATCGAGACGGTCACCGAGCCGGTGATCGGGGTGTCGCCGCCGAAGGCCTCCGCCATGCAACCGCAGTACAGGGCACCGGACTTCCAGGCGTCGGCCGCGGCCTTCTGGAGGAACGCGGCGTACGTGTCGCGGTACTTGGCCAACTCCGGGTGCTGCTGGACTCGTTCGTTCACCATCCGCCGGATGGAGTCGTCACGCGACTCGGGCCGTACGTCGAACTCCCACCACGACTCCGGCACCTTGATCCGAAAGCCGCCGCGCTCGATGGTGAGCGTCTCCATGTAGCGGGCCATGGTGTGTTCCCCGTTCCTCTGCCCCTGCGTGCGCGTGTACCCCTGCGTGCGTACGCATGCTCGTCCGTTCGACTCGGGTCAGCCTACGAGGTGCCGGTACTGGGCCCAGGCGCGGGCGAGCCGGCCACGTGCACGCTTGTCCTCGGCGCGGAGCCGGCAAAGGCGCTGGACCGTCGCCTCGATCCAGTGAATTGCGACGGAAAGGGGCCGAACCGACGCTTCATGCCACTTCGGTGAAGATCCACGACACCTGAGGCGAACGGAACAGCGAATGCCGGAGCCACCAGCCCCGTACACGATCGAAGTCGAGCCGGAGGTGCGCGCCTGGCTGGAACCGAGGAGGCCTGATGAGCAGCGGATACCACACCAGCTGGAAGGTCCCGCCCGAGCACCGCGAAGACCCTGAGTATCGCGCCGCGGGACGGCGGATGGACTTCGCCCAGGCGGTCTACGACCGACGCTCCGCCCTGGGCTGGAGCACGGCCGAGCTGGCTCGCCGGGCCGATATGTCCGAGGAGGACATCGAGTCCATCGAGGAGAGCGGTGTCGATCCGACTCTTGAGTTGATCGAGCGACTTGCCGCCGCCCTTGAATCGGGTGCACGGATCGACCCGCGTACGACGCCCGAGTTCCGTTTCGAGGGCCACGCGGCCTGAGCCCCCGGCTCTCGACGACCTGGTACGAGCGAACCCTCCGCACTGCTCCCGCGAGCCCACACCGCGTCCTCATTGCTCCCAGTGCCCGCCCGCCGAGCCGTCCGCCTCCCCCCGCCCTTCCCAAGGCCGCGCCATCCCCACCAGCGCAACTCCCGCCCCCGCAACGGCGATCAGCATGATGAGCGCCATCGGCAGGGAGCTGTCCTCGCCGAACAGCCCGACGAGCGGGGAGACGAGGGCACCGAACAGGAACTGCAGGCCGCCGAGGAGCGCGGAGGCCGCACCGGAGGCAGCGCGGCCCAGGGTCTGGCCGAGGCTCATCGTCGACGGGAACACCATGCCGATGCCGGTCATGGTCACGAACAGCGTGGCCCAGGTGCCCGCGAGGGTCTCTCCGACGGTGGCGACCAGGACGACCTGGGCGAGCGTGCCGAAGGCGGCCGTCCCGACGCCCGCCGTGAGGAGAGTGTTCAGGCGTACGCCGCGCGCCGCCAGCTTGGCGAAGAGGGCACCGGCGATCAGCATGCCGACGGCATTCGAGGCGAAGATCAGCGAGTACGTCGTCGACGAGACCCCGTGCAGGTTCTCGAAGACGAAGCTCGATCCGCTGATGTACGCGAACATCGCCGCCGAGCAGAGGGCCAGGACAAGGACGTATCCCATGAAGGTCCGGCGACCGAGCAGTTCCCCCATCGCACGGAAGGTGCTCGCGACCCCTCCGCCGTGCCGGCGCTCGGGCGGCAGCGTCTCCGGCACCTTCCGCAGTACGGCGAGCAGCAGCCCGCCGCCCATGACGGTGAGAGCGACGAACACCGCACGCCAGGTGGATACGGAGAGGATCGCGCCGCCGAGCACCGGCCCGATGATCGGCGCCACGCCGAGGATCTGCGAGAGCAGCGCGAAGTAGCGCGGGATGTCCGGGCCGTGGAAGCGGTCCGTGAGCACCGCCCGCGCCAGGACCATGCCCGCCGCTCCCGCGACACCCTGCAGAAAGCGGGCGCCGGTCAAGACGGTGACGTTCGGGGCGACGGCGCAGGCGAGGGAGAAGACGGCGAAGCCCGCGGTGCCCGATATGAGGAGCCCGCGCCGTCCGAGGCCGTCGCTGATCGGGCCGATCAGCAACTGCCCGACCACGAGACCGGCCAGGAACGCGGTCATCGTCAGCTGCACGGCCGAACTGCTCGCATCCAGCGAGTCGCCCATCGAGGGGAAGCCGGGGACGTACATGTCGGTGGCGAGGGGAGCGACGGCGGTGAGCGCCGCGAGGACCGCGACGAGGAGCGCGGCGGCGCGCTTGGACGGCTGAGTGTCAGTGACAGGGTCGTGGGGGACGGCGGTGTGACCGGAGGATGGGGCTACCATGGACTTAAAGGTAACCAATGATTCACTGGTTAACAAATATCTCCGGCTGTTGGCCGACAAAGGGCGATCCGCATGTCACTCTCACCCACCGACGTCCGCGCACAGTGGGCTGCACACAACCCGGGCCTCGACACGTCCCCGATGGAACTCGTCGTGCTGCTCAAGCGCGTCACCGCGATGCTCGACCGCGCCATCGAGCCCCTCTACGACGGCGCCCCGCTCACCCCGCCGGAAGTCGACATGCTCATCCCACTCCGCCACGCCACCGAACCGGCCATCGCCCGCCGCCTCGCCCAGACGATGGGCCTCTCCCGCGCAGGTGTCAGCAAGACCCTCGCCAAACTGGAGAAACGCGGCTTCATCCAACGCACCCCCAACCCCGCCGACCGCCGCACGGCCCTGGTCACCATCACCCCGGCGGGCGAGGAAGCCGTGGACGGACTGTTCCCGCGGCAACTGGCCGCGGAGGTGGAGCTGTTGGCGGGACTCGGGGAGGACCGGGAGTGGGTCATGGGGGCGTTGGGGCGGTTGGCCGGGGTGATGGAGGGGCATTTGGGGCGGGGGTGAGGCGTCGCTCCGGGCTCCGCGGGTGGAGTCATTCGGTCGGCGTGAGCTGAGCCATCGGCTGCTCGGAGACCCACCTCGCCGCTCCCGGCTTCCCCTCCCCGCCGCTCCCCGGGTCGGCTCCTCAGCGGTTCAGGTCCATGACCCCGACTCCGAGACCCTCGTAAGCCTCGGGCGCGACGGTGGCAACGAGCGCTCCCTCGGGAAGCATCTGATTCGGCCGCGCGGCGTGCACAGCGGCACCGACACCGAAGGACACGCCGTCGCGACACAGTTCGGCGATGGTCACAGCCATCGCGTAGTCATCGTCGATCAGGTGCAACACGTCCACCAGCACACCGACATGGCCAACAATCCCGGCACGCTGGCGCTCCGCTTCCAGCAGACACAGGACCGGCACCCACAGGCGCACATCACCGCTGGCCGCAGCCGCGTGAATGAGACCGGAAACCTGCTTATTGCCACCCATGGCGAGGAGAGTCTGAGCATCCAGGACATAGTGCTCGGCCTCGCTCAACTGGACGACTCCGTCCCGGCGAGGGCGGCACGGTGCGCGGCGGTGGCCTCACGCATCTTGCGGCGCATCTCGGCGGACTCCTCGTCCGTCACGTAATGCCCGAACCGCTCGGCGAGAAGGGAACGAGTGCGATCGGCCCGTTCCCTGATCTGGTCCGGCGTGAGCGTCTGAGCGGCTATTTCCTGCATGAGAGCACGAAGGCTGGTGCCACGCGCTTCGGCTACGGCGGCGAGCTGGTCGCGGACATCGGCGGGGACGCGGATCATGACGTCAGACATGCGGCAAGTATACGCGGCGTATACGCCGGGCACTTCAGAACCATGCCGGCAACCACGTCGGCGTCCGGACCTGAACAGACGGGCCGGCCAGGACACAAGCCCCTCGCCAGGCATGAGACACCTGGCCCCGGACACCGTGAAGGGCGTCCGGGGCCAGGTGATCGTGTTCAGCAGACGTACGGCGACAGCCTCGGCAGGCCTACTTTCCGGCGAACGTCCAGATATACGGCTCGCCGTCCTCCTCCGCCCAGTGGACCTCCACCGACTTCGCGTTCGCGGGGATCAGGTAGGACTCGCACAGGACGTGGCTCTCGCCCTGCTTCCAGCCCTCGATGTCGTACGGGTCCTCGCAGCCGGCCGCGTCGTCGGAGGCCCCGATCAGCAGCGCACCGCGCTGTCCGTCGGCGTAGATCTCGGTTTCATCGTTCGCATCGGACGAATCCGTGAGAGCCGCGCCGGCCTTGTGCGTGAACTTCACGTGCGCGACGGCGAGCACCATCCCCTTGGCCTCCGCCGGGTCCTGCACCAGCTTCTGCGCCTCGGCCTCCGTACCGAGGTCGACCTTCTGCGCCGTGATGTCGTACGTGACCTCGGCGTCGCCCTCCATGACCTTCCCCGTGGCGCTCTCACCGGTGCCGAGCTCGCCACCGGAGGCCGCCTCGGACGGAGACGGGGATGCCTCGGCCGCCGCCGACTTCGGCTTCGCGTCCGCGTCGTCGTCCCCGCCACCGCACGCGGTCAGCGAGAGAGCGAGTACGGCAACGGGCGCGGCGAAACGCAGCGCGGTCTTCCTGTACAGCAAAGAAACTCCTGGTAGACGTGTTCCCCCGAGTGATCCGCCAGGCTAAAGCGCCGCGTCACGCCAAAGCCCAGCCAGGAACGTTTCATCCACAGGACTTCACAGCATCCGCATGCCTCGCCTGCGCCATCTCCATGCGAACCCGCCAACAGTACGAACCGGGCGCCTCGGAGAGGGGCCGCGCCTGCCGTTACCGCTGATCGGCATCCGCGGAATCGTCCGCCTGCGGGTGCGCGATGAAGGTGCCCTTCGACGGGAGCGTGACGACCAGGCCACGGTCGCGCAGTTCGCGGGTGGCGCGGCGGGCGGTCAGGTGCGCGACTCCGTACTCTGCCGCGAGATCACGCTCCCCCGGCAGCCGAGCACCGGGCCGAAGTTCACCCCTGGCGACGCGTTCGGCAATGTGATCGGCCATCTGCATGTAGACGTACGCGATCTTGTTCGGGTCGATAGGTGACTGACCGGACTCTGGCGTCATATCGAACAACGTACGACACCATCTAGCTCTACGGCTCAATGGAGTGCGCCTAACCGCTATACACCTCCCAGCTGCACCCTGTAGCGTGCCTGTCACCAAAAGACCCCGGCGACGGAGGCAACCGTCCCGGGGCGTGGCCAACGCTTCGAAGGAGCGTCAACATGCTGGACCTTACCGTCCGATTCCTGGCGTGGGTGCTGAGCACCTGCATGCCCCAGCCCCGCGGCCGTCACCGCGCCGGAACCCTCCCCGCACTACGGATCGCCCCACCTCCGCCCCGCTTCACCGAACTGCTCGACGGCGGCACGTCACATCTCGTACGCCCCTATGTCCTCACACCGGACGAACGCCGCCGCCAACGCGAACGCCGCCGCGCCCTCTACCTCGCAACCCTCGGCATCGACATCGGCCCGGACCACATCCACGGCATCCCCGTGGGAGCCACCCGATGACCGACCCCGCCGCGCGTCGACCCGTCCGCATGTGCACACGCTGCGAGCGCACCACCGAGGACCCCGTCCTGGTCCATGAAGTCCACGCCGCCACCGGTCCCGGTTTCAACGTGTACGCGTGCCCGGAGTGCGCGGCGCACTATCCGCCCTTGACGGACATCCTGGAACTCCTCGAAGCGGCCCCAAGACCGTCCCGGATGACCATCCGCGTCTACAGGGTCACCGCTGAGGGGGCGGCCAGCGAAGACCGCGGCGAGGTCCGGACCTGGACGGGGAGCCGCATCGACCCGACACCACAGACGGCCGCCTTCCCGCCCTGCGCCTGCCTCCGGTGCCGCACGACCCGATAGCTCCCGCGAAGCGAGACGGACGCGCCTGCCCCCGGACGCTACACACGCGTCCGGGGCGAGGCGCGTCACCGCGCAACACGATCAGGACACATCACCTGACCGTTTTACTCCAGTACATTCACAATCGACCACGCCCTGTGGGCAGTTCGACCTGGCGAAACCGCCAGCCCCACCGATACCGTCATTAGCCTTGACTGACTTGACTGAACATTTGTCTCACGGGGAGTCCACCTTGAAGCGCCGTTCTTTGCCCGTTGCTGCCGCGCTCGCCACGACCGCAGCCCTGCTGCTGACCGCGTGTGGCGGCGAGGACGACAAGTCCAGCGACAGCGACAAGATCGCCGGAGCCGATCAGGGCGGTGCGGAGGAGTCGGCTTCGCCGAGCGCGAGCGCGTCGGACACAGCGGAACGCCCGAAGATCACGCTTGCCGAGGACATGGAGAACGTCTTCGAGGGCGGGAAGACCGGCGACGCGGTGAAGGACGCCATCCTCTACGACAACACACAGGCCGTCTCCGCCATGGACGAGGCCATCTACACCCGCAGCCTTCAGAAGCCCTCCTTCGGCACCTACCTGGCGGACGACGCCGCGAGGGACGCAGCTGTCTGGGTCCAAGGCTTCTACGACGACGGAATCACGTGGACCGGCAAGGTTCGCTACTACGACCGCGAGATCACCTCGTTGGAGAAGAACGTCGCGACTCTGACGTACTGCTCCGATGAGTCGAAGTCGTTCAACAAGAACCTCAAGACCGGCAAAACGTCAGGTGCGGTTTCAGACCCGGACGACTACGTGGTCTTCTACAACACGCGCCTCAAGAAGGACGCGAAGGGCATCTGGCAGACGACCGACCTCATCTCGAAGCGAGGTGCTTCCCAGTGCCAGTAGTGCGTCGAGGCATCACGGCAATCGCAGCCTCAACAGCCGTGCTACTCGCCACGATTCCGCCCGCATTCGCCGGAGGTGGGCGTGGAGGAGGGGGCGGAGACACCGCAGGGGAAGTCCCCGCAGACCCTTCCGGTGGCACCGAGCAACAAAGCATCTACGCGAGCGTCATCCAGTTCGACGAGTCGAAGAACGGCTCAGGAAAAAGCACTGGAACCGTCACCCCCGCAAGTAACTGGACCCCTCCCGCTTGTTGGTACGAGCCCAAGTGGACGCCTGCCGAGTTCGCCACGGAATTCCAGAAAGAGTGGGACATCCCGCACGCCAGTGGTGTGGGAGAGGCGTACAACCTCGCCCAGGATCACTACAAGAACGGCCAACCGTACGAGGACTTCAACGAGTCCGAGACGGGCAAGGGCATGTGGTGGGATGCGGTCAGGGACAAGGATCGCGAAGAGGCGGGCGATCCAGCCGCATTCGCATGCGACACAGCCACGTTCTGGGTCGAGAACGGCGAGACCCCGGACGTGGAAAATGCGGTGACTCCTGAGATCCTCGCCCAACTCGCGTACAACCGGATCAAGGTGCCCGACACCGAGGTCACTCTCGCCCCGGAAACCGTCACCAAGGTGAACCTCCCGACCTGGGCCTGGCTCGACCAGGCCCAGTTCAAGGAAGTCTCCGTCACCGCGTCGCTCAATGCCGGCGGGGTGAACATCCAGGCCACTACTACCGCCAAGCCTGTGTCCCTCAAGCTGGAGCCGGGAACGGTAGACGCCGAGACCTACCCCGCCTCCGGCGAGTGCACGTTCAACGACGACGGTTCGATCGGCGAGCCCTACACCAAGGGCAAGGCCGACCAGACACCACCTTGCGGCATCAAGTACCTCCGGTCCTCAGGTGACGGCACATACAAGCTCCAGGCCACCATCACCTGGGAGATCACCTGGGTGGGCACCGGCAACCCGAACCCCACGGCACTGCCCGACGGAACCTTCGGCAACGAGCAGAACGTCACCGTCCAGGAAATCCAGTCCATCAACCGCTGAGCCCGAGCAGCTCGCATCACGGGGGGACGTACCACCATGGCGAACGATTCAGACCTCAAAGTCAACGTCGACCTGCTCGTGGATTCCGAGTCACGGCTCAAGAGCCTCAAGAAGGAATTCACGAACCTCGGGAATCACACCGACGACATGCGCCCTTACTGGGGCAGCAGTGAAATCACCGACGCCATGGACAAGTTCGTGGACAACTGGGACGACTACCGGGCGAAGATGCTGGAGAGCATCGACACGGTCGGGAAGCTGGTCAAATCCACCATTGACTCGTTCGAAGGTCTGGACGCCGACTTGGCCAAGGGCCTTCGCGAAGGCGGGAAAGACATGAAGAAGTAAGCTCTTGCCCATCCACCGGCGAGCCTCCATCGTGAGTTCTCGCCGTCCGGTACGCAGGCCGGCCGGGCCCGACAGGAAGACGGAAGTACCCACACCGTCCCGGGCCTGCGAGCACAGCAACGGGGAGACGTAGAACAAGTGGCCGCATCCTCCAAGACCAGGCCAAGAGACTGGCATCCGCTCGCGGAATCCGACCCCGTGCCCGGGGATCCCGACGAGATCCGCGACGAGGTCAAGCACATGACGGGTGTCGCGACGTCGCTCCGCGAACAGGCCCGGATGCTGCGCGGAATCGGCGATGACAACGAGCTCAAGGGAAAGTACGCCGAGAAGCTGAGGGATGAGTCCGGCACGCTCGAGAAGCACCTGCGCGAGGTCGCGGGCCGCTACGAACGCGTCCACGGGCACCTCACCAACTGGGCCAACGACCTGGAGGACTTCCAGACCCAGGCCGACGACGTCCTGCGCAAGGCCAAGCAGAAGCAGGACGAAGTCGACGCGGAGAAGGCCAAGAAGGAATCCGGGGACGGGAAATCACCCAAGGCTTCCGAAGACGGCACCGAGGGCGATCCGCTGCGCGACTTCCGCGACCGGCTCGACCGCATCAAGGGCGACCGCGACGACCGCGCCCGCCACCACGCGAAGAAGATCCGAGACCAGCTCGACGACGTCATCGAGGACAGCTGGTGGGACGACATCAAGGGCTGGGTGCACGAGAACGCCGACTGGATCAAGGTCGTCATCGACGTCCTGGGCTGGATCGCGACGATCGTTGGGGTCATCGCCATGTTCATCCCCGGTCTCAACATCGCCGTCTTCCTGCTGGTCGCGGGGTTGATCGTGGTCGGCACCAGACTGCTCCTCGTGGCCTCCGGCGACGCCAGCTGGATGGATGTCGCCATGGACTCCATCGGCCTGCTCACCATGGGTATGGGACGCGTCGGCGTCTCCATGCTCAAGGGGGCGAACTCGGCCTCCAAGGCAGCCGCGGCGGTCTCGCGCGTCAGCAAGCTCAAGGCCGGTGTCCGCGCCCACTCGCGCGTCATGGACGAGCTCGGCCGGACCATCGCCACCACCTCGGACGACGCGACCAAGGCCTTCGCACGCGAGCTGCGGACGTTCATGCGAAAGAAGCTCCTCAACGACGCCGGCCGCGTCTCGGTGGACCAGCAGGTCAGCAAGCTCGCCAAGGCCGCGAACCTCGGCGACGACGAGGCCGCGAGCATCTACGCCAATATCACCAAGAACGCCAGCACCTTCCCCGAGGCGGTCTCGTCGGCCACACGCGTCGGCGCGGGCGCGGGATACGGTCTCTCCCTCGCGGGCGCGTACATCGGAACCGGCGCCGATTTCATCGACAAGGCCTTGGGTCAGAGCGACGCCATCGCCGCCGCGCACGAGGAGTTCGGCACGCCGGACAAGCCGTTCAGCGAGACGTACAACGACTGGAAGGCGAACACGTGGATGCCGCCCGTCGACACACACTGGTGAGCCGCGCAATGGTCAGACAGCACATCACTCGACGAACGAAAGTCATGAACTGATGTCCACCAACCGATCGCTGGCAGACTCCCCGGTGGTGACCCGTCTCGGCGGTGGAGTCGTGGCGGCGGCACGCCTTTGCGTCATCGTTCCGCAGGTGTTCATCGTCGTGTACTTCCTCCTGGCCATCGTGACCCCGCGTTCCTTCGTCCCAGTCTGGCTCTGGACGGAGCGGGCGGTGGTGTCCGCGGGCATTCTCGGCGTGCTGTGGATCTTCACCCGGCATCCATGGCACAGCCGTCGGCCGGCAGGCCTCACCCACGCCCTTGCCGTCTCCTGCGTCCTCGTCCTGCCGGCGGTCGTGACCGGCTTCTGGCCGGCTGTCTTCGGCGCCTTCGTCACCCCGCTGTTGGTGGCCGGCTCCGCGATCGCGGAAAGGTTCCGAAGTGCCTGACCTCTCCGACGACGTACATACGATTCCAGGACCGAGCCCGGCTCCGAGCACGAACCCCCGGTCGTCCCGGATGCCGACCGGATACCGGCTCGTCCCCCCGCCCGGCTGGGACATGATCCCCCTGCGGGATGGCACGGCCGAGGCGGTACGGCGGATCGTCGACCGCAGCGTGGACCAGTTGTCGGAGGAGATCCCGAAGGACGACGTCATCAAGGCGCGCCTGGAGCTGATCAAACGGCTCAACAAGGGTGTCCAGCAAGCGCGCAAGGCAGACGGGCTGACGCTCTACCTCCCGGTGGAGCGGATCCACGGCACGCTCGTCGCCGCCTCGATCGTCGTCTCGGAGGCCCTCACCGGCCCACGAGCGAACGTCGCCAGCGGTGAAGTCATGGCCCAACTCCTGGCTGACGGCGCCGGCAGCGAACCCGTGACCGTCGACGATGCCGACGGTGTCCGCGTGGACAAGGTCGTCGCGGCCGACCCGGATCGGGAGGTCGAGCACGCCTCACGCCGTATCGACTACGTACTTCCCGTTCCCGGGAGTCAGGTCGCGCAGTGGGTGACCGTCTGCTTCAGCACCATCGCCGACGGGGACCCCAGCAGCGAGTTCGCCGATGTCCTGGTGGAACTCTTCGACGCCGTGATGACCACATTCCGCTGGAGCTACTAGTGATCTTCCTGGAGACGGATTCGGACCCCGCAGAGTGGCTGCTCATGCCGCTGAGGTGGGACAGTGTCAACGAGCGGCAGGAGTGGGCGCGGAAATGCGCCGACATGCTCTGGCGCCTGCGCGAGAAGCGCCCGAAACGGCGCGAGATCCGGGCGCTGGCGACGCGCCTGGACATGCTGGCCGAGGGCATCCCCGGCCGTGTCCCGGCCCACCAGGTCTTTCTCTACGCACCCGATCCGCGCCGTATCCCACTGGCCTTCTACGCCCTCACCGTGCCCATCGAGGGCGATCGCACGGCGCAGCTCCGCGCGGCGGTGCAAGCCGACCAGGAGAGCCCGGTGCGTCCGGTCGAGGTGGACACGTTCACGACGAAACGCCTGGGAGAGGGGCTGCGATCCCTGCGCTACTGGGGGTCCCGCGAAGGCGCGCTGATGATGTCGCTCAACTTCGCCTGGCGTTCCGAGGAGTTCGGCGTCGATCTGTCCATGCGCACTGTGGCCGATGATCCAGGCTGGCTGGCCGCTCACCTCGACGAGGTGGACGGCTTCGCGAGGAGCCTGTGGCTGGCCGACATCGCGGCCGGGACGTAGACCGCTCCGCGGCACAACTGACCGGCTTCAGAACGACGAATGCCGACACTTCGAGCTCGGCCATCACGGAGCCTGATCCCGTTGGGGAATGGGGCGGTCAGGAGCCTCGGGGAAGAACTTTCGGGAGGTGGCGTACATCCCGTAGTACGGGTAAAGGCGTGGGATGTCAGCACCGCCTTGGCGAGCGATGCCGATGATCTTTCGATAGAGGCGGGCTCGACAGCGCGTATTCCGCAAGGCCTTGTCGCGTAGATCGCGCAGTCTCCACAGGAAGAGCAGCGCAGAGACTACGGAGAGCAGCAGTGCGTCCACAACGATGAAGGCGATCTGGAACTGCTGGGACCTCTGGGAAGCGACCAAATCCCAGAACGGCCAGGCGCCGAAGCCAAGAATGAAGACCGGAATGGCGAGCAGGCAACCCTGGAGGCCGGCCTTCGCAGTCTCTTCTCGGCGTTGGAACAACATCCAGTGCACGGCCCGGTCGTCCAGGAAGTCCAAGCGGACCTCGCTCCCGAAGCGTTCGGCCGCTGCTTTGGCTGCGGGGACGACGGCAATGACCGACGAGGGGACCATCTCGCGAGCGGTCCCCTGGTCATCGACGAACTGCCCGAAATCCAGAGCATGATAGTCATCCACAGAGTTCTCTCCTCATGACTCGGCAGGTGCTGCGCCCGTGAGGGCACGGACTCACACGACCCAGCGCAGTGATTCCGCAATCGAGGTACAGAGCCGATACATGGGGCCCGTGATCCCGGTTACGGGTACCTCGAACGCGAGGGCCAGGTAGCCGACAGCTCCGGGCATGTGGACGTACAGATCCATGCTGGTCGACGTGAGGATGAGTACGGTTTCGCCTGCCGGGAGGCCCACTGCCGATACTTTGGCGGCGCGCCCCTTCTGCTGTTCCTTCGCCTCGAACGACTCCAGGAGGTCCTGGGGTGTCACGGGTCCGGTCCGGGGGATCAGGGACACGATGAGCGAGGCGGGCATGACGCTGCCGTCGTCCAGCTCCGGCCTCAGGAAGAACTCCAACGCGCCGCCCCTGACACCGGCTTCAGCGGTGTTGCGCAGAGTGGCCCAGGCTTCCTGCTTCGCCTCCGCCGGTACATTCTTCCCCTCTGCCTGGCGGTCCACAAAGGTCTTCAGCTGCCCGCGCCACCGGTCCTGCGTGAGGTCGATCCGGAACCAGTCCCGGGGAACCAGCAACTGGTAGTCCTTGGGAGGCGCCGACGAGCCCGGCCCGGCCGTCATCCCGGCATCACGATCGGCTTACCCGCTTCATTGAACAGGCGGACGCTCTTCACCACACCGGCGAACATGGACGAGAAACCGTCCCAGCCTTCGGGAGTCGGCGTCCCCATTTCCAGAACCAGGACGGTCTCGTTGGTCAGCGGTATCTGGACCTGGATGAAGGACGTCCAGACGTCCTCGGCCGCGCCCGAGGCCGTGAGGCTTCCGTCGAGGCTGCTTTTCCGGCTGCCTATGCAGGAAACAGCGGGCCCGCAAGGGAGTTCGACCTCACTGACCTGCCCAATACCGAGGTGTCGCATCGTCGAGCCGATGAAACCGGCGGGATTGGATCCCGCCCTCTCGTCGAGGTCGATCATGCTCACGCTCACCGTGGCCGTGCAACGCGTGCCGTCCACCTCGGCCATGACGAAGCCCGCGTACTGAACTCCCGCTTCCACGAAGGAGTCGTAGTTGGCGGCGACCATGACGGCCCACTGCAGCTGAACCTCGAAATCGGCTTCCGGCAGTGTCTTCCGGGCCAGCTCGATCAGTTGCTCAGCGGTCTCGTCGAGGTCCTCCACGTCCATGGGGATCTCGAAGAACCCGTCCGGCATGATCCAGCGGACGTCGATCCCGTCGCCTCCGACCGAGCCACGGAGATTGTCTTGAGCTGTTGTCGCAGTCACGCTCGGCCTTCACCATCAGTAAATTCTGCTTCATCTGCGTCGGGGTGGAAATTGGCCGCGAACGGGTACGGGCCGTAGTGCGGATAGTGGGCGGGAATGTCCGCACCGCCTCTGCGGGCGACATGTGCCACCTCGCGGTATTTCCGGGCTCGGGCTCGGAGGTTCTGTCGAGCCGGATCTCCCCAGTGAGCGACAGCGGTGCGTACGAAGAGGGCCAGCAGAACCAGGACAACGACCGCCGCCGCGGTGAGATAGACGGTCCGGGCAGTACTCGATTCCCAGTACTGAGCCACCCCGCCCCAATACACCGCCGCGCCGAAGCCGATGATCGCGAGTGGAACACCGGTCTTGAACCCCGCGTTGAACATCGCCTCCTCGTCGCCGTGCCGAAGCCGAAGCATTCTCAACACAGCCCTGTCGTCAAGGAAGTCGAAACGAAGCTCCTGGTTCGCCGCCTCCGCCAGGTTCTTCGCGTCGGGAACCGCGGCGATCACTTCAGCGGGGACGAGGCGCGCGGGATCGCCGCCTCTGCGTCCGATGAATTCCCATTCTCCGAGTTCGGCCGAATCAGAATCAGAATCAGAATCAGTCACGCGAAACGCCCTCCTTTCTCAGGTCTCACTGGTATCTGTAGCGCGGATCTAGGCGGCCAAGGCAGCGTGGAACTGCGTCGGTGAAGGCCCGGGAGAGGGGCTGGGGGTGGGGGCGGGCGTCGGCGAGGGTTCGGCCGGTTCCTGATAGCCGGTCTTCTCGCCGTTCTCCCCGCTGAACATCCGGTGGAGAGCACTCGCGAGGCCCGTACCCTTGATGGCGGCCGTGATCTCCTTGCCGCCGATGGGGACGAACTTCTCCGGAAGGCCGGAAATCCCCAGCTTCTGGCCGAGCTTGAGTCCCCCGGCCAATGTCTTGTTCGTCAGGCCCACGCTCAGACCGTTGAGGAAGTTGTGCCCGATTCCGTCCATCGCGGCAAGGCCTCTGAACGAGCCGAAGGTACCGAGCTTCCCGAAGGCCCCGAGCTTGGCGACACCCTTGAGCCCGACCAGTGCCCTGAAGCCCTTGAGTGCCCCCAGTCCGGGCAGGATGCCCAGAGCATCGGTTCCCAGCTTCAGCCAGCTGACCTTCCCGCCGCGAGCGGACATGTCGTAGGCGTGGCCGGCCAGCGCCGCCATGCTCGAGAGCACCGCGAGCGTCGCGAAGATGGGCACCAGGAACTGCAGTGGTGGAACGAACGCACAGATCACGGCGAGGACCGAAAGGATCGCTGAGAGATTGGAGAACGCGTCGGCCCAGTCGGCGAGCCAGTTCATGAACCCGCCCGGGTCCCGGACGGCGTCATGGTGCACCACGTCCTTTATATGCCGGGCGGCGCGGTCTCCGGCGTCATCGAAGATCTCCCTGGCGTCCTTCACGTCCTTGCGCGCCTGCCCGATCCGCAGCAGCGCTTCGTCGCGCTTCTTGTCCCACCGTTCGTACTCGGGCTTGTCCGCCTCGGGAATCTGGGAAACCGGATACTTGTCCGTGAACTTCTTCGCTTCCCGGTCCGCGAGGTCGTGATCGGATTTGGCTTCCTGATAGTCCGCCAGCGCCTTGTCCGCCTTCTTCTGCGCCCGGTGCATCTCGCCGGCGAATTCCTTCGACTCGCCGGCGGCCACTTTGGTTCCGAGTGCGTTGGCTGCCTCGTCGTACCGCTCGAACGCCTTCTTCAGCCGGTCTCCGGCACCGTCCGCCAGGTCGTTGAAGGCCCGGCCGGCATCGCTGTCCCAGCCGTCCACCGAGGACAACGCCTTGATGGTCCTGGCCTGTTCATCGATCATCTCGGCCATTTTGCGCAGTTTACGCCCGAGTTCGGCGACTTCATCAGGATCGCCCGGAGTGGGGTCGTCGTCCCACAGGGGTGGCCAGTCGCTGGATCGCCTGCTCACTTCTTGCCCCCCTTGGCCCCGGCAATGGCCATCGCCAGTTCGTGATCTATCTCCTCGTACTTCTCGGCCGCGGCACCGGTGTACTCGGCCAGCTTCTGGATCTCCTTCATCAGTTTCTTGCGCGTCTTCTTCCACGTACTGCCGAAGTCGTCGAAGGCATCCTTCAGGTCGCCGTGTCCCAGAGCGTCGTTATAGCCGTCCGCGGGATTCCCGTGATTCTCGAACTCGCGGTGGATGGTGCCAAGGTTTCGCGAACATTCCTTGATCAGGTCGAGGTCGTACGCGGTTTTGTCAGCCACTGAAAAATTCCCCCATCATGAACATGAGACACTGCTGCACGACTTGGCCCCGCAGACAGCGAGGAAGGTGAGACGGGTTGTCCAGGAGCACCGACCGCACCATACGCAACCGCCTCGGCGTCACGCCGGACGCCGGAGCCTGGTGCACGATCAGCAAAATTCCCGAGCCTCCCGCGGACGTTCACCGGGCCGCCGGAGCAGGTCCGTTGCGACCGGCTTTCCTGCGGCCCCTGGGCATGCTGGGCGCCGTACTCGTCGCACCGCTGATGCCCATCGCCATGCTGTTCAGCCTCCTTGCGTCGGGGGAGGAGGCGCTCAAGCGCCTTCTGTCGACGAAGGACGAGCGTGAGCGCGCCCGCGCCCACGACCTCGACGCCAAGCGGCGCGACGAGGCCATCGTCGAACACGGCCTCGACAAGCCCTTCGACGGCGACTGGAACGGGGCAGCCGGCCAATTCCTGCTGCACTGGTACGGCCATTCCTCCCACCACCAACGGTTCGTACTGCTCGCGGAAGGCCGCATCCTGCTCGCGGCTCCGCCCAAGAGGGTGTCCATCCGCAGGGAGGACCGCATGCGCGTCGTCGCCGAGATTCCGGCAGGAGAGGCGGTCGTCGAGGACCCCCTCGGCACGTACGAGAGCAACAAGCTGCGCATCCGCTTCCTGGACGGATCCTGGCTGAGCCTGACCACGGAGGAGTGGCGGAGCGATCTCCACAAGTACCTGATGCGCCACCCCCAGGCCGACAACTTCAGCCGTCGCGAGGCCTGACCCGAAGGGTGCGACGGGACGCAACACACGCCCGCCGCACCCCTCTTGGCCCGCGATCCCGCGTCAGCCCTTGGCGCTCCGCGCCAGCTGGTCGTCCAGGTCCTCGTAGGCCTGCTTGGCCGAGGTGAGGAACTTGGACATGCCCTCAAGTCCCTCCATGGCCTTCTTCGCACCCTTGGTGAAGTCCTTGAAGGACTCCTCGAAAGCCGACGAACCCTTCTGGGTCGTGTAGCCGCCGTTGTCCACGAGCGTCTTGATGCGGTCGTCGATGGTGTCGAGTTCCGTGTGCAGACGGTCCATGTCCTTCAGAAGCTTGCCGGCCTCCTTCTCCATCTCGGCATATGTGAGATCTGCATCCTTCTTGCCCATGACGGCTCCCTCCCGTTCAGATCGCCGCAGGGCCTGCCCCCGTGGCTGCGTTGTGCGGATCGCCCGGCCATCCGCCGACTGTCCGCACGAGCAAAGATCCTACGGGTGGGTCTGGTGGGGTCACATGGCTGTTCCGTAACAGGATCGTGAGCGGGCGCACATCCCGTTGCTACGGGGAAGGAAGGGGCGGCTAAGGTCGCTTTCACTGTGTTCAGCGTTCCGGGGGCGGCCTCTGCCCAGCGAGGAGGACGAACGTGCGCCTGAGTCTGACCGTCGTCGACCCCATCGGCGGTGCCAGTGCCGATGTGGTGCTCGATGCCGATCCTGAGTCGACGGTCGGTGACATCACCCGGGAGTTGGCGCGGCATGTCGGTCTGGGCGACAGTGCGCAGATCATCCCGATCGGGGCCCAGCGAACCGCCGGTGGCGGGATAGCGCAGGCGTTCGTCGACGGATACGCCCTGGACCCGAGCGCGACCGTCGTCGGGTCGCCGCTGCGGGAGGGAGCCGTCGTCAGCCTCCACGATCCGGCCGGCTGCCTGCTCGGGGAGCCGACCGGAGTGGTGGAACTGCGGGTGGTGGGCGGTCCCGCGGCAGGTGCCGTGCACCGGCTCGGAGTCGGACGGTACGACATCGGCAGCGGCCAGGCCGCGCCCTTGCGCGTCGACGATCCGGAACTGGCCGCGCGGGCGGCCACGTTGTCGATCGCAATCGACGGAACCTGCCAAATCACCCTGCACGGGGACAACCACGGAGACAAGGACGAGAAGCAGGGCGTCCGCCTCGACGGCGAGGAACTCGACGGCGACTCCTGGCCCCTCGGCTCACAGCTCGCCCTCGGCAACACCCTTCTGGAAATCGTCGGTTACACCCCGCCGAACGCGGCGCTGAAGTGGTCCGACGACGGCGCCGGCCTCGACTACAACCGGCCCCCGCGGCTGCGTCCGGCCGAGCGTCAGACCCACTTCCGGCTGCCCTCGCCGCCCGGAGAGTTCGAAGCGCGGCCGCTGCCCTGGCTCATGGCACTGTTCCCGCTGGTCGGCGCCGTGGTCGCGGCCATGATCTTCCAGCGCTGGTACTACCTGATCATGGCCGGGTTGAGCCCGATCATGCTCTTCGGCAACTACTTCAACGACAAGAAGCACGGCCGCAAGTCGCATGCGAAGCAGATGAAGGAGTACAAGGAGCACAAGGAGCGGATCGAGAAGGACGCCCAGGACGCTCTGCGCACCGAGCGGCTGGACCGGCGTCAGGCGATCCCCGACCCCGCCGCCGTACTGAACTTCGGCACCGGTCCTCGTACCCGGCTGTGGGAGCGGCGGCGCACCGACGCCGACCATCTGCTGTTGCGGGTCGGCACCGGCCGTGTCCAGTCGGTGGTCGTCCTCGACGACCCGGAGCAGGACGACCACAAGCGCCAGGTCACCTGGGACATCGAGGACGCGCCGGTGGCGCTGCCGCTCAAGGATCTCGGTGTCATCGGCATCGCCGGGCCCGGCGACTCGGCGCATGCGCTGGGGCGTTGGGTCGTCGCCCAGGCCGCGGTACTGCACAGCCCCATGGATGTGCAGTTCTACGTGCTGACCGAGAACGAGGCGCACAGCCGCTGGGACTGGACGCGCTGGCTGCCGCACGCGCGTCCGTCGGGCGGCCAGGACGCCAATGTCCTGATCGGCACGGACGCCGAGACCGTGGGCGCCCGGGTCGGTGAACTGACGCAGTTGCTGGACGCACGGCAGAAGGCCATGAAGGAGTCCGGAGGCGCCGGTGCCTCCCTCAGTGACGCCGACATCGTGGTCGTATGGGACGGGTCCCGTCGCCTGCGTTCGATGCCGGGTGTCGTACGACTGCTGCGTGAGGGACCGGCCGTCGCCATGTACGCCATCTGCCTGGACGAGGAGGAACGGTTCCTGCCCGGAGAGTGCCAGGCCGTGGTCGTCGCCGAGCCCCGGCGGACCGAGGAGGCCCCCGGCCAGGCCGGCGGGTTCGCGGCCCCGGCCGCCCCCTCCGCCGGCGGGTTCCCGTCCTTCCACGCCTGGCACCAGACGGCCGAGAACGCCTCCCAGGGCACGGAGAAGGCTCCCGAACTGCGACTGCGGGTCGAGCAGAGCGGCCATCGCCGCATGAGCGACGTACGGCCCGACTTCGTCTCACCCGCCTGGTGCGCGCGGCTGGCCCGCTCGCTTTCTCCGCTGCGCGACATCAGCGGCGAGACCGAGGACTCCGCGCTGCCGGGCTCCAGCCGGCTGCTCGACGTCCTCCAGCTGGAGCCGCCGACGCGGGACGCGATCGCCGCCCGCTGGCGCATGGGCGGGCAGTCGACGATGGCCGTCGTCGGTGAGTCGTACGACGGTGCCTTCGGCATCGACATCCGGCGCGACGGGCCGCACGGTCTGATCGCGGGTACGACCGGTTCCGGTAAGTCGGAGTTGCTGCAGACCATCGTGGCCGCGCTCGCCGTCGCCAACACCCCCGAGAACATGACCTTCGTCCTCGTCGACTACAAGGGCGGCTCGGCGTTCAAGGACTGCGTGAAGCTCCCGCACACCGTGGGCATGGTGACCGACCTCGACGCCCACCTCGTCGAGCGGGCCCTTGAATCGCTCGGCGCCGAGCTGAAGCGGCGCGAGCACATCCTCGCCGCCGCCGACGCCAAGGACATCGAGGACTACCAGGACCTGGTACGCAGGGATCCCTCGCACCCACCGGTCCCCCGACTCCTCATCGTCATCGACGAGTTCGCCTCGATGGTGCGTGACCTGCCCGACTTCGTCACCGGTCTCGTCAACATCGCCCAGCGGGGCCGTTCGCTCGGTATCCATCTGCTGCTCGCCACCCAGCGGCCCAGCGGTGTCGTCTCCCCCGAGATCCGGGCCAACACCAACCTGCGTATCGCCCTGCGCGTGACCGACGGCAGCGAATCCAGCGACGTCATCGACTCGCCAGAGGCCGGTCACATCTCCAAGAGCACACCCGGTCGCGCGTATGTGCGCCTGGGACATGCCTCCCTCGTCCCGTTCCAGTCCGGCCGCGTCGGCGGGCGCCGGCCCGGGGCGGCCGACCCGCAAGCGCTCGCGCCGTGGGCCGGCCCCCTTCAGTGGGAGGACCTCGGACGCGCCACGCTGGTGAAGCCGAAGGCCGAGGCGCGCGAGGAAGAGGAGATCACCGACCTCAAGGTCCTGGTGGACGCCGTACAGGAGGCCAATCAGGCGCTGGGGATTCCGGCACAGCACAGCCCGTGGCTGCCCGCTCTGGAGGAGACCCTCCTGCTCGACGCCATCCCGCCGGTCCGCAGCGCGGGTTCGCTGCCCGCTGCCCCGTACGGCGTCGAGGACCTGCCGGCCGCCCAGGACCGCCGCCCGGTGGCCGTGGACTTCGCGACGTTCGGGCACCTGCTCGTCGGCGGCGCGCCGCGGACGGGCCGCTCGCAGCTGCTGCGGACGATCGCCGGTTCACTGGCCCGTACGCACTCGGTGGCCGATGTCCATCTCTATGGGATCGACTGCGGCAACGGCGCCCTCAACGCGCTGACCCGTCTGCCGCACTGCGGAGCGGTCGTCGGACGCAACCAACTGGAGCGGGTCGTCCGGCTCTTCGCCCGGCTGAAGGGTGAACTCACCCGCCGCCAGGACCTGTTCGCCGACCGGGGGTACGCCGACATCGGCGAGCAGCGGGCCGCGGCGACCGAGGACGAGCGGCTGCCGCACATCGTGCTGTTGCTCGACCGCTGGGAAGGCTGGCTGCCCACGCTCGGCGAGTACGACCACGGCGACCTGACCGACCAGCTCATGGCCATGATGCGCGAGGGCGCGAGCGTCGGCATCCATGTGGTGATCACGGGCGACCGGCAGATCCTGGCCGGGCGGATCGGCTCGCTGACCGAGGACAAGTACGGCCTGCGCCTTGCCGACCGGGGCGACTTCTCGATGCTGGACATCAACTCCCGCAAGGTTCCCGAGGAGATCCCCCCGGGCCGGGCCTTCAGGAACGAGACGGCGACGGAGACACAGTTCGCCCTGCTCTCCGAGGACACGACCGGTCAGGGCCAGGCCGCCGCGCTGATCGCCATCGGCGAAGCCGCGGCGGCCCGTGACACGGCCGTCCCGCGTTCCCGCCGTCCGTTCAGGGTCGACGTCCTGCCGAGCCGGATCTCCTTCGCGGACGCCTGGGGGATGCGTGACACGGAGACGAGCACGTCCCCGCTGTGGGCCCTCGTGGGCGTCGGCGGCGACGAGCTCACCGCTTTCGGTCCCGACCTCGCCGAGGGGGTTCCGGCCTTCGTGATCGGCGGTCCCGCCAAGTCCGGTCGCAGCACAGTGCTGTTGAACTTCGCGCGCTCCTATCTCGGGCAGGGCGTGCGCCTGGTCGTCGCGGCGCCACGCCAGTCGCCCCTGCGTGAACTGGAGGGCCAGGAAGGTGTCCTGAAGGTCTTCACGGGACGCGACATCGAGGACGACGACCTCGAGGAGGCCATCGCCTCGGCGACACCGGAGCAGCCCATCGCCGTCCTGGTCGACGACGCCGAAGTGCTGGACGACTGCGACGCGGAGGACGTCTTCAAGAAGATCCTTCAAAGCGGCGTCGAGGACGGTCTCGCCCTCGTCATCGCCGGTGACGAGGAGGAGATCTGCGACGGGTTCTCCGGCTGGCAGGTCGACGCGAAGAAGGCCCGCCGCGGAATCCTGCTTTCGCCGCAGGACTCGTCCGCGGGCGATCTGATCGGTATCCGCACAACGCGGAGCATGGTCGGCGGTCCCATCGCACCCGGGAAGGGGATGCTGCACCTCGGCAGCGGGGAGCACATCACGGTCACCACGCCGATGTGACGATCACCGTCATACGGCGGGACGGTCGCGGCGATGGCAGCGTTCGCTGTCGCGGACACAGGAGTGACGGATGGGGCGGCGGACGAGGAGGGCGGGAACGGTGAGCGGATCGGCGAGGCCGAAGCGACGACGGGCGGCCGCACCCGCCCTCGGATACGGCGGTTCCGGCGGCGGCAGGCCTGCGCTGCCGGGGCGCAACTGGAAACGCACCCGCGCCGTCGGTTTCGCCTGCCTCGTCCTTCTCATCGCCCTTGGCATCATCGTCGCCCTGATCCTGGGCCCGCTCGCGTGGGCCGGCGACCTGTGGCGCGAGGTGGCTCCGGACTGGCCGGGCGGCGGCTACGGCTTCGCCGTCACGGCGGGACTGCTGCTCCCCGTCTCGCTGCCGCTCTTCGGCATTCCGCTGGCCCGGGTGAACTGGAAGCGGAGCAGGGTTCGTTCCCTGCGGTGGATCGCGCTCTCGCTGCCGGGCGCGGCTCTCGCGGTCCTCGTCTCGGCCATTGCGATGCAGACCTGGCACCCCACGCGCCGCAGTAGTGGAAGCTGTTCCTCCACCGAGTACTGCTGGATCAGCGGCCGTTACCCGTACGTCTCCCTCGTGGGCCTGGCCGCGACCCTCGTCGGCTCGGCGCTGCTCTTCACGGCCTACGCCGCCTACGACAAGCGGCGCCGCGCCGCCGGCACCAAGACCGCGTCCGCTACTTGACCTTCGACATCCGAGCCACCGGATCCCCCGCCTCCGCGTTGTCCGTCTCGTACTTGAGGTCGTCGCCGACGGGAGTCAGCCGTACCTCGTGTTCGCCCGTCGTGCACACGTCGCGGTTGGACTCGTCGGCGATGCTCGTGGCGATGAGCTGCTTGGGTGTCACCTGTTTCAGGATGAGTACGTCGTCGCAGATGCCGCCGATCTGGTCGGTCTGGCGGAAGGTGCCCAACTCCTTGCCCACGGCGGCCTGGTGGACGGTGACGCGGATGGTGCCCATGGGGAGGGTGCCGTTGAGGGCCAGGCCGTCGCCCTCCCAGGTGCCGAGGTAGGAGGCGGGGATGGACTGTTCCCCGGTGGCTGACGCGCTCGGTGTCGCGTAGCCGGAGTCCGCTGCCGAGGTGTCGCTCGGGCCGTTCGACTTGTCCCCGCCCGGCATCAGGTCGAACAGGAACACCGAGCCCACCGTCACCGCCGCCAGCGCCCCCGCGACCGCCAGGGCGACCGTGCAACTGAGCCTGCGGCCACGGCCGTTCATGCCGGTCGCGGAGGTGGCGGCCACGCTGACGGAGAGCTTGCCGGGACGTTCGGCGGGCGGAGGCGTGGCATCGCGCGGATCGCGCTGATCCGGTAGGTGCACGGGAGCAGGTGGCGTCATGACCGGCGGCGGGCCGAACTCCCCGCCCACGGAAGGACCGTTGATCCCCACCGAAGGGTTACTGAACTCCACCGGCCCGGAAGGCAGCCCCGCCTCCCCCGCCTCCAAGTTCAGCAACCCCACCACGCTCCGGCTGACCTGCTCCACCATCGGCCCCGGCAGCCACCCCGCCGCCACCAGCCGGGCCGCTCCCTCCGGGGCGAGGCGCCGGGCCACGTCATCGGGAGCCGGCCGCGCGCCCGGGTCCTTCGCGAGGCACTCCGCGACCAGTTGCCGCAACTCGCCCTCCAGCGAGCCGAGTCGGGGTTCCTCGTGGACCACCTTGTAGAGAAGGGAGGCGGAGGAGTCGCCGGGGAAGGGCGGCTCGCCGGTCGCCGCGTACACCAGGAGCGCGCCCAGCGAGAAGATGTCCGCGGGGCCCGCGACCGTCTTGCCGAGGATCTGCTCGGGTGACATGTAGCCGGGGGAACCGACGGAGACGCCGGTCGAGGTCAGTGACGCCGTGCCGTCCGTGGCGCGTGCGATGCCGAAGTCGATGAGCAGGGGGCCGTCGAGGGTCAGCAGGACGTTGGAGGGCTTGACGTCCCGGTGGACGAGGCCCAGCGCGTGGACCGCCGAGAGCGCTTCGGCGAGGCCGGCGCCGAGGACTCGTACGGAATGGAGCGGCAGCGCGCCGGCGTCCGCGACGGCGGCCGCCAGCGAGGGACCGGCCGCGTACCCGGTCGCGACCCACGGCACCGGCGCCTCCGGGTCCGCGTCCAGGACCGGCGCCGTCCACGCGCCGCCCACCCGCCGCGCGGCCTCGACCTCGCGGCGGAAACGGGCGCGGAACTCCTCGTCGAGCGCGAAGTGCGGGTGCACGATCTTGACCGCGACCGTACGGCCGCCCGCGCTCCGGCCCAGATACACGCGCCCCATGCCGCCGGAGCCCAGCCGGCCGAGCAGCCGGTAGGGCCCCACGACCGTGGGTTCGTCAACTCCCAGCGGCTGCATGGCGCTCACAGCTCAACCCTCCCCCGTACGTACCGCACGCACTGCTCAGCAGAGTAGTGCCGTACGAGGTGTCCCGGGCCTCAGGACTCCAGCAGCCGCACGCTGACGTCCGACGGGAACCCGGTGGTCGAGCCGACCCGGCGGGCGAACTCCCGCACGGCCGCCAACTGCGGGCCGCCGAAGCGGAAGTCGAGGGTCGTGAAGTACTGCTCCAGGACCTTCTCGTCGAAGGCCTCCCAGCGGGCAGCCTGCTCGGCGACCTTGCCGACCTCGTCCAGGGACAGGTCCCTGGACGCCAGGAACGCCTCGTGGACCTTGCGGGTGACGGCCGGTTCGCGCTCCAGGTAGTCGCGGCGGGCCGCCCAGACGGCGAAGACGAACGGCAGGCCCGTCCACTCCTTCCACATGGCGCCGAGGTCGTGGACCTGCAGGCCCAGCTTGGGGCCCTCGGTCAGATTGGCGCGCAGCGCCGCGTCCCCGATGAGTACGGCGGCGTCGGCCTCCTGCATCATCAGCGAGAGGTCGGGCGGGCAGGTGTAGTACGACGGCTCGACGCCGACCTGCTCGGCCAGCAGGAGCTGGGCGAGGCGGACCGACGTGCGAGAGGTCGAGCCGAGGGCGACGCGGGCGCCGTCCAACTGGTCGAGGGGGACCTGCGAGACGATCACGCAGGACATCACCGGGCCGTCGCAGCCGACCGCGATGTCGGGGAAGGCGACCAGCTCGTCGGAGTGCTTGAGGAACTCGACGAGCGTGATGGGCCCGATGTCGAGGTCGCCCTGCACCAGCTTCTCGCTGAGCTTCTCGGGGGTGTCCTTGGTGAGCTCGAAGTCGAGGAGCGTGCCTGTTCTCGCGAGCCCCCAGTAGAGGGGCAGGCAGTTCAGGAACTGGATGTGGCCGACGCGCGGCCGGTTGCGAGAATTGTCCACATCGCGAGGCTAGCCCCAGTGGGGTACGGTGCAGGCTTCGGGTCCCCGAGTGGTTTCGAAACCACCCGGACCCCTCGTGTCAACCCCTGTGACAGACACTGATCCACTGCGACGTCAACCCAGACCCCGCGCTGGTCAAACCTCCGGGTGACGTGATCTTGCCCTCTATTGCTTTCAGCTGCCCGGGTAGCTAAGCTCGCCGCAAGTTGCAGTTTGGTTTCCCTTGCAGTACAGAGCCTGCGGAGCATGTGACCGCGGGCTCTCGTCGTTTTCAGATGAATGCAGTTGTTTACACGCAGATGTTTACACCTTGCAGGTTCTGGAGCAGGGCAACCCTTTGGGCCCAAGGAGGGCTTATGGCTACCGGAACCGTGAAGTGGTTCAACGCCGAAAAGGGCTTTGGTTTCATCGCCCAGGAAGGCGGAGGACCGGACGTCTTCGTCCACTACTCCGCGATCAACGCCAACGGTTTCCGTTCACTCGAGGAGAACCAGTCGGTCTCCTTCGACGTGACGCAGGGTCCGAAGGGCCCGCAGGCGGAGAACGTCACCCCGCTCTAAGCCTGCGGCTCCATGAGCCCAGCGCTTTGAACAGGATCGGATAGCAGTACCCAAGGAGCCCCGCGCCAGCCCGGCGTGGGGCTCCTGCCTTTGCCCGTACGAGTGCCTGAACGCGTGCCCGTACGAGTGCCTAGATGTGCTGCATGACCAGTACGAACGTAGTCCCCGGCACCAGTGCCTCGTACGCGTGCGGCACGTCTCCGCGGTACGAGAGATAGTCGCCGGGTCCGAGCTCCACCGTCTCGCCCCGCGGGCCCGCCACCAGACGCCCGGTGCTGACGATCAGATGCTCCAGCGTCCCCGGGATGTGCGGGTCGGAGTCACGGGCGGAGCCCGGCTCCACCCGCACGTGGTAGATGTCGCGCCGCGCTCCCGGCGGGCTCGCCGACAGCAGAGTGGCCGCGTACGCCGCCCGCTCGGAGTGGACGGTCGGCCCCTCGCCCGCGCGGATCACCTGGACGGCCGGGGCCGGCGGCTCCACCAGCGCGCTGAACGGTACGCCGAGCGCCACCCCCAGCGCCCACAACGTCTCCACGCTCGGATTGCCGCTCGCCGCCTCCAGCTGGGAGAGCGTGGACTTCGCGATGCCGGCGCGCTTGGCCAGCTCGGAGAGGGAGAGTCCGGCGCGGGTGCGCTCGCGCCGCAGGGAGGCGGCGATCCAGTCGAGGGGGAGGCGGGACGGGGGGCCGTCGTCGGTCATAGGTTGTTCGCTCCGTCGGTACGATCGTTCTGCTTGACGAACAGCGGGGTCACTGTTCATTGTAGGAAACATGCGTTCGCCACTCCGAACATCCGGGACACTCGACTCCGGCCTTCTGCGTGACGTGGCCCTGGTCTGTCTCGCCAGCGGAGTCGTCGGCATCTCGTTCGGCGCGATCTCCGTCGCGGGCGGGCTGCCCGTCTGGGTGCCGGTGGTGATGTCGCTGGTCGTGTACGCGGGCTCCGCCCAGTTCAGCGCGGTGGGGATTCTGCTGGCCGGCGGCGGCCCGTTCGCCGCGGCAGCGACGGGGCTGCTGCTCAACACCCGGACGGCGGCCTTCAGCCTCGCCGTCGCGGACGTACTCGGCCGGGGCCCCTGGCCGGTACGGCTGCTCGGGGCACACCTCGTCACCGACGAGACGGTGGCGTTCGCACTCGCCCAGCCCACCCCCGCCCGTCGCCGGGCCGCCTTCTGGTTCTCCGGACTCGGTCTGTACGCGGCCTGGAACCTGTGCGTGCTGGGGGGCGCGCTGGCAGGCGGTGCGATCGGGGACACGGGCGCGTTCGGCCTGGACGCCGCCTTTCCCGCGGTGCTGTTGGCGCTGGTGCTGCCCGCACTGCGAAAGGACGCGGGCGTACGGCGGGCCGCGCTCGCCGGGGCAGTCGTGGCGCTGGCGGTCACGCCGGTGGTACCCGCGGGCGTGCCGGTGCTGCTGGCACTGGCCGGGCTGCTCGTCGTAGGGAGGGCGGCATGACCTCCCCGCTGGTCGTCGCCATCCTTGCGCTCGCGGTGGGGACGTACGCCTTCCGGCTGGTGGGGCCCGTGCTGCACGGGCGGGTCGAAATCCCGGTACGGGTGCGGGAGTTGCTGTCCGCCGGCGCGGTGGTCCTGCTCGTCGCCCTGCTCGCCACCGGGGCGCTCACCGAGGCGCAGGGGTTCGCGGGGTGGGCCCGGCCGCTCGGGGTACTGGTCGGTGGGGTGCTGGCCTGGCGGCGGGCGCCGTTCGTGGTGGTGGTGTTGGGGGCGGCCGGGGTTACGGCGGTGCTGCGGGCGGTCGGGGTGGGCTAGGGCATGTCGGGGCCGCCTAGTGCTGCTCGTAGTCCGCGTACAAGCCCTCGATCTCCCGGTTGAAGTCGCGGGCGATCTCGTCGCGCTTCAGCTTCATGGTGGGGGTCAGGTGGCCCGCGTACTCGGTAAAGGCGCCCGGGAGGACGGTGAAGCGGCGGATGGATTCGGGGCGGGAGACGAGTTTGTTGGACTCGTCGATGGCGCGTTGGAGGATCGCGAGCAACTCCGGGTCGTCGACGAGGAGTTCGGCGGGGACCGGGTGCTTGCCGTTCATCTGGCGCCAGTGGGTGATGCCGTCGGGGTCGAGAGTGATGAGGGCGGTGACGAAGGGGCGGCGGTCGCCGAGGATCATGACCTGGGCGATGAGGGGGTGGGCCCGGAGCCAGTCCTCCATGGGGGCCGGGGCGACGTTCTTGCCGCCCGCGGTGATCAGGATTTCCTTCTTGCGGCCGGTGATCGACAGGTAACCGCCGTCGTCGAGTTCGCCGATGTCGCCGGTCGCGAACCAGCCGTCCGGGGACGCGTCGACGACTCCGCCCGCGTGCGGGTCCCAGTAGCCGCGGAAGACCTGCGCGCCGCTCAGCAGGATCTCCCCGTCGGCGGCTATCCGCACCCGGGTGCCCGGGAGGGGCCAACCGACCGTCCCCAGACGGGGTTTGTTCGGAGGCGTGACCGTGGCGGCAGCTGTCGACTCCGTCAGGCCGTACCCCTCGTAGACGTCGATGCCCGCGCCCGCGTAGAACGCTGCGAGGCGGCGGCCGAGCGGGGAGCCGCCGCAGATCGCGTAACGGACCCTGCCGCCGAGGGCGTTGCGGATACGGCGGTAGACCAGGGGGTCGTAGAGCGCGCGGGCGGCGCGCAGGCCGGGGCCCGGTCCCGGGCCTGTGCCGTGCTGGCGGGCCTCCACTGCCTCGCCGTACCGCTGTGCGATGCGCGCCGCGCGGTCGAAGGACGAGCCGCGGCGCATCCGCTCGGCGGTCGCGCGGCCCGTGTTGAAGACCTTCTCCAGGACGTACGGGATGGCCAGGAGGAAGGTCGGCTTGAAAGAGCCCAGGTCGGCCAGCAGGTCCTGGGTCTGGAGGCTCGGGCTGTGGCCCAGTTTCACGCGGGCGCGCAGGCAGGCGACCGCGACCATCCGGCCGAAGACGTGCGAGAGGGGCAGGAAGAGAAGCATGGAGGGCGCGTCCTGGGTGCGGGCCCTGAAGATCGGGTAGAGCAGTTCGATCGCGTTGTCGATCTCGGCGAAGAAGTTGCCGTGGGTGATCGCGCAGCCCTTGGGGCGGCCCGTCGTACCCGAGGTGTAGATGAGGGTGGCGAGTGTGTCGGGGCCCAACACCCCACGCCGTACGGCCACTTCCGAGTCCGGAATGTTCTGGCCCAGCTCGGCCAGCCGGTCCACGTGGCCCTTCTCGAAGACCCACATGTGCCGCAGGTCGGGGATCCGGTCGCGTTCCGGGCCGAGTGCGGCGGCCTGCGCGACGGTCTCGGTGGCGAGGGCGACGGCTCCCGAGTCCTGGAGGATCCAGCGGACCTGGAAGGGGGACGAGGTGGGGTAGACGGGGACGGTGACCAGGCCCGCCGCCCAGGCGGCGAAGTCCAGGAGCGTCCACTCGTACGTCGTCCGCGCCATGATGGCTATGCGGTCACCGGGGACGAGTCCCTCCGCGATCAGGCCTTTCGCCACCGCCTGTACCTGGGCCGCGAATTCGGCCGCGGACACGTCCGTCCACTCGCCGTCCGGGCCCTTGCGGCTGAGGGCCGCCTCGTGCGGGGCCGCGGCCTCGTTGTCGAACGGGATGTCCGCGAGGGAGCCGTGCGTCATCGGGGCGACCAGCGGTGGCAGGGCCACCTCGCGCACGACCCCGTCCAGCCGCTTGATCTCGGGCTCCATGTGTGGAGGTTCGGAGGAGTACTGGCTGGACACGGGGTGGCTCCTTGTCGGCCGGGGGGCCGGGGCGGGGTGAGGGCGCGAATCCTCATACGGGCCTGGGGGGTGGGGAGTTCAGGTGTGGGGGTGCGGTGGCGGGAGCGTAGTCCCGCCGAGGTGGGGATCGTGTAAACCGGCTGAGGTGGGGATCGTACGGCGCCGGAGTGTGGGGTTTGTGGGGCTGGAGGGCGGGCGGCGTGCGGGTTACCGGGGGTACTTCGGGGGTGTGTCCGGCGTCTGGACCGGTGCCGGTTCGTTGTCGCCGGTCTTGGCCTTAACTTGGCCTTACCCCGGGTAACCTTACTTCTGCGTAAGTTGACGTCCGTCTGTGCCGGGCTCGATTTCTTTCGCCCCCTCCGCCCCTGCCCGTCCCGTTCCTGGGGGCTCCGCCCCCAGACCCCCGTTCGCCCGAAGGGCTCGTCCTCAAACGCCGGACGGGCTGAAACCGAAGGGCCCGTCCTCAAGCACCGCAGGACGGGCTGAAACCCCCTCCCCGGAGTTCCTGTGCAGAAGCGCGTTCGTGTCGACCTCGTCCGCCTCGCCGCCTATGAGCGGGTGTGCGGGTTCGCCACCGGGGCGGAGGCCATGCCCGTCACGTATCCGCATGTGCTGGCGTTTCCGATGACCTTGCGGGTCATGGCGAGCCGTGCGTTTCCGCTGCCTGTGCTCGGGCTTGTGCATACGTCGACTCGGATGACGCAGTGGCGGGGGCTGCCCGCCAACGAGGAGTACGAACTCGGCGTGCAGGTGGAGGGCGTGGTGCCCCACAGGCGTGGGACCGAGGCGACCGTGGTGACCGAGGCTCGGGTCGCGGGCACCCTCGTGTGGGAGTCGAGGAACACGTATCTGGCGCGGCATGCGACGGCCGGCGCTCCCGGGCCCCGGGACGACGTCACGGAGCGCACGCCGCTGCCCGCCGTCGCGGAGTGGCGGTTCGCCGGAGACGTCGGGCGGCGGTACGGCGCCGTGTCCAGGGACCGCAACCCCATCCACCTGTATCCGCTCACGGCCCGCCTGTTCGGCTTCGCCCGGCCCATCGCCCATGGCATGTGGACCGTCGCGCGCTGCCTCGCCGAGCACCCGGTCGACGGCAAACCCCTCACCGTACGGGCGGAGTTCAAGGCACCCGTGCTCCTCCCGGGAACGGTGACCTACGCGGCCGAGGGCAACCGCTTCGAACTGCGGGGCGCGATGCAGCGGCTCCATCTCACAGGCGAGGTCCAGCCCGCCCCCATGTGAACAACGGGCTAACAATCGGCGGCAAACCCGGCTCACCGGCCCCGCGCACCCCAGCCCGCAGGGGGTGAACTCGCAGGTGGGCCAACAAAGTTAAGAAATCGTTCACAGTAAACCCCTAGCTTCCCCAAGGTTCTTTCAAGACTCCGCTCATTCCACGCTCAGACACCCTTCCTAGCCTCGGTCCACCTGCTGGAACCGCGCCAGGAAGGCTCCCGAGCCATGCCCCCCACCCCCAGACGTATCGCCGTACTCGCCGATTCGGACACCCGCTGGAAGTGGGGCGCCTCCGTCGCGCGGCAGATCGCTCCGGACCACGCACTCGACGCGTACTTCCTGCGCACCCGGGCCACCCCGACCGAACGCCAGCTCGCCGAGGTCGGCATCGTGCCGGACAGGCAACGCGAGGTCACGGCGGCCGAGTTGGTCGACGACGAGGAGTTCGCGAGCGCCGACATCGTGGTCCTGGCGATCGTCGGCGGTACCGCACTCGCGCTCGTGCACAGCCTCGGTCTGGCGTGGGAGGCGCGCGTCTCGCGGCCCGTCACCGTCACCGGCTATGTCGGAGTGGTCTACGAGAAGATGGTCGACGGCCTGCTCACCCGCGCCGGCGCCGATGTCGTCCTCGCCAACAGCGCCTACGACAGGGACCGGTTCCGCGATGTCTTCGCAAACGTGGGCGTCGACCCGGACTCTGTCGTCGAGTGCGCGCTGCCGTTCCTCGGCGGTGACCCGTACACGCCCTCCGGCGACCGGCCCTTCACGCTCACCTTCGCCGTGCAGCCGTCGGTGCCCAAGAGCAGGGACGAACGGCTCTCGCTTCTGGAGCGCGCGGCCGCACACGCCCGGCGGCACCCCGAACGCCTCGTCCTGATGAAGCTGCGCAGCCTGCCGGGCGAGCACACGACCCACGTCGAGGCGAACCCGTACCAAGAACTCATCGGGAAGCTGGCCGAGCCGGCCCCCTCCAACCTCCAGCTCGTGTACGGGAACATGGGTGAAGTCCTCGACCGTACGGACCTGTTGGTGACGGTCAGCTCCACGGCCGCGCTGGAGTCGATGCACCGGAACATCCCCACCGGGATCCTCACCGACTTCGGTGTCCGCGAGGCGCACGGCAATCACTACTTCGTGGAATCCGGCTGCCTCACCTCCTGGGACGAGCTCGACGCCGGTGCACGACCGCGACCGGACCCGGCGTGGACGGCCGAGCAGGGCATCGGCAAGAGCGACCCGTACGCCGCGACCCGCGCCCGCATCGCCGCGCTGCGCGCCTCGGGGCCGCTGCCACAGCTGCGGCCGTACTACTCGCCCCAGCGGGCCGGCGCCTACCTGGGCGGTGTGCTGGAGCGCAACGGGTTCGACGAGAAGGGCAGGCCGCTGCCCGTGTCGTCGGGAGCGGGCGACGGCTCCCTGAAATCGGCCGTCCGGGGTGTCACGCGCCGTGGCGCCAAGCGGCTCTACCGCATGGGCTATCAGCGGGTCGCACCCGCACTCCGGCGCTGGGGGCAGTCATGACCCGCGGCGCACTCAGGCGCTGGGGCTGACATGACCCGCAACGCTCAGGCGCTGACGCAGACATGACCCGCGCCGCCTCCGGCAGAACACCGGCACCCCAATGATCCACAACCCCGGGGGAAGACCATGACCCGCACCCTCGCACTCGTCGAGAGCCCCGCCCAGCTTCTCAACCTCCTTGAGTGGGCGCTGGGCGAGCGCGACGGCGCGCCGGATCCCGCCCGGTGCGAGGTGGCGGTCCTGCTGCCCCGCGACGCGACCACGCGCCACCAGCTGGGCGTGATGGCGGAGTTGGCCCGCGCGGAGGGCATACGGGTCGGTCTGCACGACATCCGCAGGGTTCCGGCCGGCTTTCCGCGCGCCCTGTCGGCGCTCGTGCCGAAGCTGGCCGGTGCGGGGCGTCTGGTGATCGGCGACCCGTTCTCGGGGTTGATCCAGTGGCTGCTGCCGCTGGCCAGGACACGGGACCTGGTGCTGGTGGACGACGGCACGGCGACCCTGGAGCTCTCCCGCGAGCTGCTCGCGGGGCGCCCGTTGGTCCGCTGGCACCGTACGGGCTCCGCACCGGCGGCGGCCGCCCGCGCCTCCCGCCGGATAACCCCGGGACACGGGCGGCGGCTTGAGGTCTTCTCCTGCCTGACGGCCGGCCTCAGGCTGCCGCCCGGCGGTATCGCCTCGGTCAACACCTACAGCTGGGCGCGGCAGCGGTACGGGCCGCCGCAGGTCCGTCCCGGCGTCGACGTGATCGGCACCTCGCTCGCCGAGACCGGCCTGGTCGACCCCGAGCGGTATGTGCGGGAGATCGTCTCTCTCGCCGACGAGGTGAACGCGGAACGCTACTTCGCGCACCGCCGCGAGGACCCGGACAAGCTGCGGTTCATCGCGGAGTACGCCGAACTGGAAGTCGTACGGCCCGAACTCCCCCTGGAACTCGAACTGTTGAAGGGCCAGGTCGCCGAGACCCTGGTCTGCCTGCCTTCCACGGTTCTGCACACCCTGCCCCTCGTGCTCGCCGGTACGGGCGTGGAGATCACCGTCTGCGGCGACGTCTCCGACTGGCTCGAACCGGACGCGTCCGAGCGGGCGGCAGCCTTCCTGGAAGAAGTGATCCGCAAATGACCTGGAAGAGGTAGCGCACAGGTGACCTGGAACAACGACCTGAAGCGGACGGCGAAGTCCGCCTTCGAGAGCTGTACCGGCCTGCGCGTCACCCGTGCGCGCAGGCCCCTCCCCCGCACCACCGAGGCCACGCTCGTCAGACCTCCGGCAGGCCAGGTCGCCGCGAGCGCCCGGCCGCCCGCCCGCCCCGAGACCGACCGGCTGCTGCGCGCACCGGTGTTCGTGCTCTCAGCGCCTCGCTCGGGCTCGACTCTCCTGCGCGTCCTGCTGAACAGCCACTCGCAGCTGCACTCCCCGCACGAGACGCACTTCCGCCGCATCACGGTCCGCTTCACCACCGAGCCCGCGAACCAGGCGATGCAGACCGCGGGCCACAATCTCGCCGACGTCGAGCACATCCTCTGGGACCGGCTGCTGCACCGCGAACTCGCGCTCAGCGGCAAGGAGTTCCTCGTCGAGAAGACACCGAGCAACGTGTTCGTCTGGAACCGGCTCGCCACCTGCTGGCCGGACGCGCGCTTCGTGTTCCTGATCCGGCATCCGTACTCGATCGCCCGCTCCTGGCACGAGGGCGCCCCCGAGACGCGGCCGATGGAGGAGGCGGTGCGCCACACCCGCGAGTACATGCGGACCCTGGAGCAGGCGAGGCAGCACCTTCCCGGCCACACCATCCGCTACGAGGATCTGACCGCCGACCCCGAATCGGCCACCCGCGCCCTCTGCGCACGTCTCGGGATCCGCTGGGAGCCGACGATGACGGAGTACGGGCGCCACGACCACGGCGAGTTCACCAAGGGCATCGGCGACTGGACGGACAAGATCAAGAGCGGCAGCGTCCAGGCGGGACGTCCGCTGCCGGACCCGGGCGAGATCCCGGAGGGGCTGCGGCCGATCGCGCGGACCTGGGGCTACCTGGACTGAGCGTCCTCGGCGGTCGGTGACCAGGGGCGGCCCTCCATGAGGTTGCCGAGGCCCGCCCAGGCGAAGTTCATCAGGGTCGCCGCCGCCTGCTTCGCCGAGACGCCCGATGTGGCGTTGGCCCAGGCCGCGAGCGACTCGGCCGCGCCGACCAGAGCCTCGGCGAGCCCGGCGACCTCCGTCTCGGGCAGCGACGGGTCGTGGTGTGCCTCACGCGCCGCGACGACGATCAACCGCGTGACGAACGCGACGAGTTCCTCGCGCATCGCGCCGGCCTCGGCGGCGAACGGTTCGCCGTGCGTACGCGCCTGGAGGTGCAGCACGGACCAGCCGTCGGGGTTCTGCGCGGTATGCGTGAAGAACGCCCGCAGTCCGTCCCAGAGTTGGCGGTCGGCGGGCAGGTCCGGCTGTACGCCCGCCATGACGGCGCCGGTGAGCGCCGAGGCCTCGCGGCGGATGCAGGCGGTGAAGAGGTCTTCCTTCGAGTTCAGGTACAGATACACCAACGGCTTGGACACGCCCGCCAGTTCGGCGATCTCGTCCATCGACGCGGCCCGGTACCCCAACTGCCCGAAGGTCCGCACGGCGGCGTCCAGCATCTGCTGTTCCCGTACGGCGCGCGGCATCCGTTTGTTCTTCACAGCACCCATGGGCGCAAGCGTACGGTTTGCCTGCCGGCGGCTGGGCGGGTATGGGGGCGCCCCTGGAAAGGGTGCCGTTGTTCCTGGGGGCTGCGCCCCCAGACCCCCCTATCGGCCTGAACGGCCTCGTCCTCAAACGCCGGACGGGCTGAAAGACCTTCCCCTGGCCGGCGCTGAAGAAACGCCACCCGGCGCCGAAGCAAGCCGCCGGAACTACGAAGCCTGGCCCTGCGCGCCCCCGCGGGCCGCGTCGTCGGCGCTGTCCTCCTGAGTGCGGTTCTGGTCCAGGTTGGTCTTGATGCGGTCGACGCGGGCGACGACCTGGGCGGAGGCGCGGTCGCGCTCCTTGCGCAGGACGACGAAGCTGATCGGGGCGGAGATCACCAGGGAGAGCAGGACGATCCACATGTAGTTGGAGTCGCCGAAGCCGCGCGGGGCGAGACCGAGGGAGACAAGGCCCCAGACGGCCAGGAGGCAGCCCGCGAAGATCCCCAGACGCATCAGCGTGTAGCGGCCCATGTCAATCCACTCTTCCGATCCGAATCCGTTTGGAACATCCCAAAGGGCACCGTCCAGTGAAGCACGACGGGGCGTCGATCTTGCAGGGGGGCCTCAGCCACGGCAGGCGAGCGGCAGCAGCATCGTGATGTCGTCACGGTCCTCACCGGGAGCGACACGGATCGCGCCGGGCACGCGGCCGACCTCCTTGTATCCGCAGGAGGCGTAGAACCGCTCAAGGCCCTCCCCGCCCCGGCAGGTGAGCCGTATCGCCTCGATCCCCTCGAAGCCGGCGCCCGCCTCCTCGGCGGCGGCAAGGAGCTCGCGCCCGTACCCCTTGCCCTGGTGCCGGGGATGCACCATCACCGTGTACAGCCACACCCAGTGCTTCATCAGCCGGTGCGTGTTGAAGCTGAGGAACGCGGTGGCGGCGACGGTGCCGTCGTCGTCGTAGCCCACGAGCAGCCGGGTGCGGCCGTCCGAGATCGCCGTGAGGTGCTTGAGCCACTCGGGCCGGACGTCCTCGGCGTCGACCGGCGGTACGAAGCCGACGGAGCCGCCCGTGTTCGAGACGTCCACCCACAGGCCGATCACTCCGTCACGGAGCTCCGGACCTATGGGCGGGTCCAGTTGGAAGGTCAGTGCCATCGTGCGCGCCCGCTCAGACCCGCATCGGCTGGGGGGACTCACGGCGCGCCGGGTCCGGACCGTCGTACTCGCGGATGATCTCGTACCGCGTGTTCCGCTCGACCGGGCGGAAGCCGGCGTCGCGGATCAGGTCGAGGAGGTCCTCGCGGGTCAGCTTGTTCGGGGTGCCGTAGTTGTCGGCGTCGTGCGTGATCTTGTACTCGACGACCGAGCCGTCCATGTCGTCGGCACCGTGCTGGAGGGCGAGCTGGGCGGTCTGGACGCCGTGCATGACCCAGAAGACCTTGACGTGCGGGACGTTGTCGAAGAGGAGACGGGAGACCGCGAAGGTCTTCAGGGCCTCGGCGCCCGTCGCCATCTGCGTACGCGCCTGGAGGCGGTTGCGGACCTTGCCGTCCTTCACGTCCACGAAGTCGTGCTGGTAGCGCAGCGGGATGAAGACCTGGAAGCCGCCGGTCTCGTCCTGGAGTTCACGCAGCCGCAGCACGTGGTCCACGCGGTGGCGGGGCTCCTCGATGTGGCCGTACAGCATCGTGCACGGGGTCTTGAGACCCTTCTCGTGCGCGAGGCGGTGGATGCGCGACCAGTCCTCCCAGTGGGTGCGGTGGTCGACGATGTGCTGCCGGATCTCCCAGTCGAAGATCTCCGCGCCGCCGCCGGTCAGCGACTCCAGACCCGCGTCGATCAGCTCGTCCAGGATCTCGGACGCCGACAGACCGCTGATCGTCTCGAAGTGGTGGATCTCCGTCGCCGTGAAGGCCTTCAGGGAGACGTTCGGGAGGGCCTTCTTCAGTTCGCTGAGCGAGCGCGGGTAGTAGCGCCACGGCAGGTTCGGGTGCAGGCCGTTGACGATGTGCAGCTCGGTGAGGTTCTCGCCCTCCATCGTCTTGGCGAGGCGGACGGCCTCCTCGATGCGCATCGTGTACGCGTCCTTCTCGCCCGGCTTGCGCTGGAACGAGCAGTACGCGCAGGACGCGGTGCACACGTTCGTCATGTTGAGGTGGCGGTTGACGTTGAAGTGGACGACGTCGCCGTTCTTCCGCGTCCGCACCTCGTGGGCGAGCCCGCCCAGCCAGGCCAGGTCGTCCGACTCGTACAGCGCGATGCCGTCCTCGCGGGTCAGCCGCTCACCGGCCCGGACCTTGTCCTCCAGCTCGCGCTTGAGCCCGACATCCATGCTTCTGCCTCTCTTAGTGACGAACCCTGACAACCGTACGCCCCGCCCTTTACTCCTCTTCGGGCAGCTCTCCCACCCGGTTCTCCCACTTCGTGGAGAGCACGATGGTCGTACGGGTCCTGGAGACGCCCTTCGTTCCGGACAGCCGCCGGATGGTCTTCTCCAGGCCGTCCACGTCGCTCGCCCGCACCTTGAGCATGAACGAGTCGTCGCCGGCGATGAACCAGCAGTCCTCGATCTCGCTGAGGTCCCGCAGCCGGTGCGCCACGTCCTCGTGGTCGGCGGCGTCGGAGAGCGAGATGCCGATCAGGGCGATCACGCCGAGACCGAGTGAGGCCGAGTCGACCGTGGCGCGGTATCCGGTGATGACACCGGCCGCCTCCAGCCTGTTGATGCGGTCGGTGACACTGGGTCCCGACAGACCGACGAGGCGCCCCAGTTCCGCGTAGGAAGCCCGGCCGTTCTCTCTCAGGGCCTGGATGAGCTGCCTGTCCACCGCGTCCATGCGATCGATAGCCTTCCGCTGAAGAGTTCCTGAAAGTGATGAATGCCCGAAATCGGGTACTGCTCGGTGCTCACATAGCTACTGCCCGGTGCTCACGTGGTGCGCGAACCCCCGCCGAGCTCGCCCTCCCACCGCCGGTACAGGCCGTGCTCGACGCCCGCCGCGTCGAGGATCCGCCCGGCCACGAAGTCCACCAGGTCCTGGATGTGCGTGGCCCCCGCGTAGAACGCAGGCGAGGCGGGCAGTACGGTCGCGCCCGCGTCGTCCAGAGAGACCAGGTGCCTCAGCGTCTGCCCGTTCAGCGGGGTCTCGCGGACGGCGACGACCAGCTTGCGGCCCTCCTTGAGGGTGACGCTCGCGGCGCGCTGGAGCAGGTCCTTCGAGAGGCCGAGGGCGACCCCGGCCACGCAGGCGGTGGAGGCGGGCACGATGAGCATGCCCTTCACGGGGTACGAGCCGGAGGACGGCCCGGCCGCCAGATCCCCGGCACTCCAGTGACGTACGGCGTCGATGCGCACGTCAAAGGTGCCCGGCTTCCCGTCGGCGCCCCGCGCCAGCCACTCGCGCAGGTCGCTCTGCCAGTGCGCGTCCCGGAAGGAGATGCCCGTCTCGTCGAGCAGGGTGAGCCGGGAGGCGCGGGAGACCACGAGGTCCACGCTCTCCCCCGCATCCAGAAGCGCACGCAGGACGGCAGCGGCGTACGGGGTACCGGACGCGCCCGACACCCCCACGATCCAAGGCCGGCGCTGCGTCTGTCCTGGGTTCATGGTGCCGAGCCTATCCGGCGTCGCGGGGTGGGAACCGGCCAAGGGGGTCGGAGCGTTTCCCGGAGGGGACGAGTTGACCGTGGGGGTTGCCATGTCGGGTACAGGGTCGGGCACCAGGCCGGGTGCGGGGCTCGCGTGGACGCGGGGCGACCGGGCGGGGGCCGCCGCCAAGTTGATGGTGGGCTGGGTGGCCCTGCTGTGGCTGCTCGAAGTGGCCGACGCGGTCAGCGGCCACGCGCTCGACGGCCTCGGCATCGTGCCGCGCCAGGCCTCCGAGCTCGTCGACATCGTGCCCGCCGCCTTCATCCATTTCGGCTTCGCCCATGTCGCCGCCAACAGCGTGCCGCTGCTGGTCCTCGGCTTCCTCGCGGCCCTCGGCGGGCTGCGCCGGTTCGCCGCGGTCTGCGCGATGATCATCGTCGCGGACGGTCTGGGCGTGTGGCTCATAGCCCCGGCGAACAGCAACACCGCGGGCGCCTCGGGCCTGATCTTCGGCCTGTTCGGCTTCCTTCTGGTCGGCGGCTTCATCGAGCGCCGCCCGCTGGGCGTCCTCGTCGGCCTGCTGGTCGGCGCGGTCTGGGGCAGCTCGATCCTCATGGGCCTCGCCCCGACACAGTCGGGCGTCAGCTGGCAGGGCCATCTGATCGGCCTGATATCGGGGGTGGCGGCGGCGTTCCTGTTCCGCCGCCGGGCCACCACCGCGCCCGCGCTTATACGGTGAGCCCGCGCACCAGCAGATCGAGCAGGGCGCAGGCGAACAGCGCGATGCCGATGAACCCGTTGACGCTGAAGAACGCGCGGTTCAGGCGCGACAGGTCGTGCGGTTTGACGATGGAGTGCTCGTAGAGGAAGGCGCCCGCGACGATCACCAGGCCGACCCAGAAGAACGTTCCGGCGTCGGTGGCGAGGGCGTACCAGACGAACAGCGCCGTGGTGACGGTGTGGCAGGCACGCGCACCCCACACGGCCGCGGGGATCCCGAAGCGCGCCGGCACCGACATCACGCCGACCTCGCGGTCCGTCTCCACGTCCTGGCAGGCGTAGATCAGGTCGAAGCCGCCGATCCAGATGCCGACCGCGAGCCCGAGGACGACCGCGTCCCAGGACCACTCGCCGGTGATCGCCAGCCAGCCGCCGATCGGGCCCATCGCCTGGGCGAGACCCAGGATGGCCTGCGGGAAGTTCGTGAACCGCTTGCCGTACGGGTACACGACCATCGGGATGACCGCGATGGGCGCGAGGGCCAGGCACAGCGGGTTGAGCAGGGCAGCGGCGCCGAGGAAGAAGACGAGCGCGACCAGCGCCCCGGTCCAGGCGTGCTTCACGGTCATCGCGCCGGTGACCAGTTCGCGATGGGCCGTACGGGGATTGCGGGCGTCGATCTCGCGGTCGATGATCCGGTTCGCGGCCATGGCGAACGTACGCAGCCCGACCATCGCGACGGTGACGAGCAGCAGCCGTCCCCAGTGGATGTTCTCGTCCAGCTGGAACATCGCGGTCAGCGCGGCGATGTAGGCGAAGGGCAGCGCGAACACCGAGTGCTCGATCATGACCAGGCGCAGGAACGCCTTGGTGCGGCCCGGCTGCGGGAGTGCCGCGGAAGCTGAACTCACCGGTCGTACTCCCTCACACCGTTCGCAGTCCTCACAGGCCGTACTCCTTCCAGCGGCGGTCGACCTTCGCCGCCGTCTCCGGGTCGGAAAGCACCATCTCGGGCCAGCCCCCGTCCCGGGTGTAGCCCTCCTCGGGCCACTTCCTCGTCGCGTCGATGCCGGCCTTGCCTCCCCAGAACTGCTGGTACGAGGCGTGGTCGAGGTGGTCGACCGGACCTTCCACGACGGTGAGGTCGCGGGCGTAGTCCGTGTTGCCGAGGGCCCGCCACGCGACCTCGTGCAGATCGTGGACGTCGCAGTCGGAGTCGACCACCACGATCAGCTTGGTGAGGGACATCATGTGTGCCCCCCACACAGCGTGCATCACCTTCTGGGCGTGCTTGGGGTATTTCTTGTCGATCGCGACGATCGCGCAGTTATGGAAACCCCCTGCTTCGGGCAGGTGGTAGTCCACGATGTCCGGCACGATGATCTTGAGGAGGGGGAGGAAGAACCGCTCCGTCGCCCGGCCCAGGGGTCCGTCCTCCGTCGGAGGGCGGCCTACGACGATCGACTGGATCAGCGGCCGCTTCCGCATCGTCACGCAGTCGATGGTCAGCGCCGGGAACGGCTCCTGCGGCGTGTAGAACCCGGTGTGGTCGCCGAACGGCCCCTCCGGGAGCATCTCGCCCGGCTCCAGCCACCCTTCGAGTACGACCTCGGCGTTCGCGGGCACCTGCAGCGGCACCGTCTTGCAGTCGACCATCTCGATGCGCTTGCCCTGGATGAACCCGGCGAAGAGGTACTCGTCGATGTCACCGGGCAGCGGGGCGGTCGAGGCGTACGTCACGGCGGGCGGGCACCCGAAGGCGATGGCGACCGGCAGCCGCTCACCCTTGCGGGCCGCCACCTGGTAGTGGTTCCGGCTGTCCTTGTGGATCTGCCAGTGCATGCCGATGGTGCGCTTGTCGTGGCGCTGGAGGCGGTAGAGCCCGAGGTTGCGGATGCCGGACTCGGGGTCCTTGGTGTGGGTGAGGCCCAGGTTGAAGAAGGACCCGCCGTCCTGCGGCCAGGTGAACAGCGCCGGAAGCTGGTCCAGGTCCACGTCCTCACCCCGGAGCACGACCTCCTGGACCGGCGCTTCCTTGACCTTCTTCGGCGGTACGTGGGTCATCGCGCCGAGCTTCCCGAAGGCCTCGCGGACCCCGACGAAGCCGTGCGGCAGCTCGGGCTTGAGCAGCCCGCCGATCTTCTCGGAGATGTCGCCGTACGACTTCAGCCCCAGGGCCTTCAGCAGTCTCCGGTCGGTCCCGAACACGTTCATCGCGAGCGGCATCGCCGACCCGCGCACGTTCTCGAAGAGCAGCGCGGGCCCCTGGGCCTTCTGCACCCGGTCGACGATCTCCCCGACTTCCAGATACGGGTCCACCTCGGCCTTGATGCGCTTGAGGTCACCCTCGCGCTCCAGGGCCCGCAACAGGGAGCGAAGATCGTCATAAGCCATGTCTCCAAGTATCGGCCACCCGCTAACCTGTGCCCGTCACCGGGGCCCTTCGCCGCCCCGCCACCACTCACTGGGGGATCGTCCGCCCATGCTCAGGTATCTGCCCTTCCTGCTGGTCCTGGCGCTGTGGATCTACGCCTTCATCGACTGCCTGAACACCCCGGAGAAGGAAGTCCGGGGCCTGCCGAAGGTGGTGTGGGTGATCATCATCCTGCTCTTCGGCGAGGTGCTGGTCGGGCCGGTCGCCTGGCTGGTGGCGGGCAGGCCGCGCAACACGCCGGGAGACGGCTCCGCGCCCTCGGCGTGGCGGCGCGACCAGCGCACCGGATTCGTCGCGCCCGACGACAACCCCGAGTTCCTCAAGTCCCTCAAGGACGACGGCAAGGCCGATGGCAAGCCGGACGACGAGGCGCTCCTCAAGAAGTGGGAGGCGGACCTCCAGCGCCGCGAGGAGGAACTGAAGCGGCGCGAGCGCGACGACGAGGCCTGACAGCCGCTGTGGCCGACATGGAACTGCGGCTGCTCGTCACCTTCGAGAAGGTCGCGACCATGCTGAGTTTCACGCAGGCCGCCGCCGAGCTGAAGTACGCGCAGTCCAGCGTGACCAGTCAGATCCGCGCCCTGGAGTCCTCACTCGGGGCCGAGCTCTTCGACCGGCTGGGCAGCAGGATCCGGCTGACCGAGGCGGGTGAACGGCTCCTCCCGTACGCCCGGCAGATCATCGAGCTGGCCGAGGAGGCGCGGGCGGCGGTCGTCGGCGCCGGGGAGCCCAGCGGCGCGCTCACCGTCGGCACGATGGAGTCGCTGACCGCGTACCGGCTGCTGCCGCTCCTTGAACTGTTCCACCACCGCTACCCGGGCGTCCGGCTCTCGCTCCGCACGACCATCGGCGACGAGACCCGGCAGGCGCTGCGGCAGGGCACGTACGACGTGGGCTTCCTGATGGAGCGGGAGACCGAGCACGCGGGCCTCGAAACGGCGGTGCTCGCGGTCGAGCCGCTGGCGCTCGTCGCGGCGCCTGGGCATCGGCTGGCCAACACGCCCGTGGCCACCGCGGATCTCGTACGGGAGTCCCTGCTCGCCACCGAACCGGGCTGCGCCTACCGGGACTTGTTCGAGCTGGAGCTCAACTCCCTTGCGCAGGTCGCCTTCACGGAGTTCGGCACGATCGAGGCGACCAAGCGTGCCGCGGCGGCCGGCCTCGGGATCGCGCTGCTGCCCGAGGTGACGGTCGCCGCCGAGCTGGCGGACGGCAGTCTGCTGCGGCTGCCGTGGGAGGTGCCGTTCACACTTCGGACGCAGCTGGCGTGGCGGGCCGGGAAGCGGCTTCCGGCGCATGTGCGGCTGTTCGTGGAGCAGGCGCGGCGGCTGGTGCGGGAGCAGTCGTCGGGAGCGTGACCTGCGCGGGCTTCGCGGGCATGGCCTTCGCGGGCATGGCCTTCGCGAGCGTGACCTTCAGGCTGGCCGCAACGATCAGCGGGACGCCCAGCGCCTGGACGAGGCCGATGTGGTGGCCGTACACCGCCCAGTCGGCGACCATCGCGACCGCCGGGTAGGTGAAGGCGAGTACGGCGATCTTCGCGGTCGGCAGTTTGGCGTACGCGGAGTACATGAGGACGTACATCAGGCCCGTGTGGATGAGTCCGAGTCCGACCAGCCAGCCCCATCCGGCGCCGGTCCCACGCATCGCGCCGAAGTCGGCGAAGGGGAGCAACAGCGGGATGCCCACGAGGACTTGGACGAGGGCGATGAGGTGGGGGCGTACGCCGGTGATGCGCTTGGTCACGAGGGTGGAGAGGCCGTAGAGCAGGGCGGCGAGGAGTGCCTGGCCGATGCCGAGGAGGTAGGTGGTGTCACCGCCGGTGAAGTCGGCCGGGCGGATTCCCGAGACCAGGATCAGGCCGGCGAAGGCGACGACGATCCAGCCCGCCTTCGCCGCGGTGAGGCGCTCGCGGAAGAGGAGGGCGCCCAGCAGGACCACGTAGAACGGCTGGGTGTGGTAGACGACCGTCGCGACCGAGATCGACGTGTTCTCGTACGACTGGAAGAGCAGGACCCAGTTGAAGACGATGAACACCCCGCCGAGTACGGCGAGTCCGAACTTTCGCGGGGTGAAGCCGTGACCGCGGAACCAGCCGCGGGCGACGACGTACGCGCCCAGCGCCAGGGCGCCGAAGAGGACGCGGAAGAAGACGACGTTGAAGGGGGAGGCGCCGGACTCGACGACGAAGATGCCCAGCGTTCCGGAGAGCACCATCGCGGCGGTGAGTTGGGCGGTGCCCTTGTTCTCGGGGGTGCTTTTGGATGTGCTTTTCGAGGTCATGGGCCGAACGTACGAGCGGGGGTCATGGCCGGTCCACGAGCCAGTGGGGCGTCCTGCCGATGGGGGCATCGGCAGGACCTATGGCGCTTCGGCAGGACCGATGACGTGTCGGCAGGACCGGTGCCGCGTCGGATCAGCCCAGCCCCAGCCGGGTGATCTCCCGCCCCGCGGAGCGGTCCATCACCATCCGCAGGCCGGCTTCACGGGTCCTGTCGTAGGCGGGCACGTCCACGACGCCCAGTTGGAACCAGACCGCTTTGGCGCCGAGCGTCACCGCCTGGTCGGCGATGTCGCCGGCCAGGGCGGAGTTGACGAACACGTTCACCACGTCCACCGGGAAAGGGATCTCCGCGAGCGAGGCGTAGCCCTGCTCGCCGTGCACCGTCTCGGCCTTGGGGTGCACGGGCACCACCTTCTTGCCGATGCGCTGCAGCTTCTCGGCCACGCGGTAGGCGGCCCGTTCGGGGTTGCTGGACAGACCGACCACAGCCCAGATGTCTCCGGCGCTTGTGAGGATGTCCTTGATCGTCGCGTCGTCGCCATAAGTCATCGCCATCTCCATCGCCACAGAATGGCATACAGGATCCAATATGGCGATGGCCTGTCGTGCCCGAGCGATGGCTTGCCGTGCCCCATACGGCACCGCGTCCGGTACAAGGTGTACGCCCGCATGCCCCCCGAAACGGACAATGCGCCTCTGCCCCGCGGCGGCCCGGCCCCGGACACTTACGGTGCATGACGACCGCTCCCGCCAGTTCAGCACCAGCCCTCGCCCCCGAGTACGGCGACAAAGTCATCGCCGTCGAGACGGCGGGCTCGGAACCGATCGCCGACGCCGAACGGCACGGCAGCCCGCTCCAGTTGCTGTGGACATGGGCCTCCCCGAACATCGAGTTCGCGACCGTCTACATCGGCGTGATCTCCGTCCTCTTCTTCGGCCTGAACTTCTGGCAGGCGGCCGCGGCTCTGCTGCTCGGCACCGCGCTGGGCTCGCTGACGCAGGGGATCCTGTCGCTCGACGGGCCCCGGTTCGGCGTACCGCAGATGGCGATCGGCCGCTTCGCCTTCGGTTACCGGGGCAATCTGCTGCCGTCGGGTGTGAACGCGCTGGTCGCGGGTGTCGGCTGGTTCGCTGTGAACAGTGTGAGCGCGGCTTTCGCGCTCAACACGCTGACGGACCTGCGTCCGCTCCCCTCGCTGTTGATAGTGGTGGCGGCCGAGATCGTGATCGGCTTCATCGGCCACAACTTCGTGCACGCCTTCGAGAAGTACGCGTTCCCCGTCCTTGCGGTCGTCTTCCTGCTGGCCGGTGCCTGGACCTTCAAGGAGGCCGACCTCGGCGGGGCCGGCGCGGGCGGCGGCATCGGCGGCTTCCTGCTCGCCTTCAGCACGGCCTGGGGTTACACGGCCGGCTGGAACCCGGGCGCCTCCGACTACTCCCGCTACCTCCCGCGCACGGCGAACCGCTTCAAGACCGCCCTCTACCCCGCCGTGGGCCTCTTCGTGTCGATCGCGGTCGTCTCCCTGATCGGCGCCGCCTCGGCGACGATCGTGGCCCCCGAGGGCGCGACCCCGACGGCCGCCTTCACCGGCCATCTCCCGTCCTGGCTCAGCAACTTGGTGCTCCTCGCCATCATCCTGGGCGCGGTCTCGGCGAACGCCATCAACGTCTACTCCTCCGCCATGTCGGTCACCTCGCTGGGCCTACGGCTGCCGGTCTGGCTCGGGCGCAGCGCACTGGTGGTCCTGTCCGGCCTGGCGGGTACGGCGGCGGCATGGGCGTCACTGGCCGACGCGGGGCACGCGTACGAGGCGTTCCTGCTGGTCATCGCGTACTGGGTGGGTCCATGGCTGGGCGTGGTGCTGGTCGAGCGCTGGATGCGCTCACACACCCCGGCCGAGGAACTGACCCTGCGGCTCGGCGACCGCTCGTACACCAACTGGCCCGGCATGGCCGCCCTGTTGACCGGCATCGCGGTATCGGTCCCGCTCTTCTCCAACCAGGAGAAGTACGTGGGGTGGGTACCGGAGCAGTGGCCGGCGTTCGGGGACATCACCTGTCTCGTGGGGTTCGTGGTGAGCGCGGGGCTGTATGCGGGGCTTCGGCGCCGGGCGGCGTAGGGCCCCTCAGGCGGCTTCCGGGGCGAGTGTCCGGTGCAGGGCGTCCAGGCCGTCGCTGTAGATGCCGTGGAAGAGGGCGATGGCCTCCTCGTCGGTCACACCGTTCGGAGTGAAGGTGCCGGACCACTCGACGCGGGCCGTGTCCTGTCCGGGGACGGTGTGCACAGTGAGGGTGGAGAGGTAGCCGGTTACGGGGAAGGGGGCCTGGAGGATGGAGTACGTGTACGTGCGTGCCGTGTTGTCGAAGGCTTCGAGGCGCTCGATGATGACGCCGCCGTCCTCGGCCCGGAGGGAGCGGACGCGGCCGCCCTCGCTGAGTTCGCTGGTGGGGATGTAGGGCAGCCAGTCGGGGAGCGAGTCGAAGCCGCCGATGAGCTGCCAGGTGCGGTCGGGGGATGCGGGCACGTCGATGGACGCGGTGGTGGTGGCCACGGGGGTCTCCTGGGGAGGGTGGGTTACGGGCTGAGGGTCAGGCGGTCGGTGCGGGCCGAGGGTCAGGCGGTCGGCACCGGCCGAGGGTCGAGCAGTCGGTACGGGCCGAGGGTCGAGCAGTCGGTACGGGCTGACGGTCAAACGGACGGTACCGGTGCGGAGTCGGCGATCAGCTTCTGGTCGCGCAGGGCCGTCCAGAACTCGGCCGGGATCGTCTCGCCGAGTGCGGCCACGTCCTCCGCGATGCGGCTGGGCTTGGTGGCGCCGGGGATCGCGGCGACGGTCGCCGGGTGGGCGAGGGAGAACTGCAGGGCGGCGGCCTTGATGCCGACCCCGTGCCGCTCGGCGAGCGCCTTGATCCGCGCCACCTTGTCGACGATGGCGGCGGGCGCCTTCTGGTACTCGAAGTGCGTACCGCCGGCGAGGATCCCCGAGCTGTAGGGGCCGCCGACGACGATGTCCACGTCCTGGGCGGAGGCGGCCGGCAGCAGGCGCTGCAGGGCACGGTCGTGGTCGAGAAGGGTGTAGCGGCCGGCGAGGAGGAAGGCGTCGGGCTTCGGCTCGTCCAGGTCGAGGGTGAGCTCCAGGGGCTCGACGCGGTTGACGCCCAGGCCCCAGGCCTTGATGACGCCCTCCTCGCGCAGCTTCTGCAGGACGCGGAAGGCACCCGTGCGGGCCGTCTCGTAGGCGGCCAGCCACTCGTCCCCGTAGAAGTCCTGGGCGACGTCGTGCACCCACACGATGTCGAGGCGGTCGGTCCCGAGCCGCTTGAGGCTGTCCTCGATGGAGCGCAGGGTGGCGTCGGCGGTGTAGTCGTTGATCATCTTGTTCGGGCGGCCGTGCTCGAAGAGGCCGCCCTTCTCGCCGAGGTCACGGGCGGCGGGGTCCTCGATCTCGTCGAGGACGACCCGGCCGACCTTGGTGCTGAGGACGTACTCGTCGCGCGGCTGCCGGCCCAGTACGTCACCGAGGCGGATCTCGGAGAGGCCCGCGCCGTAGAAGGGTGCGGTGTCGAAGTAGCGGATGCCCTGGCCCCAGGCGGCCTCCACGGTGGCCGCCGCCTCCTCGTCGGGGATGGCGCGGAACATGTTGCCGAGCGGGGCGGTGCCGAATCCGAGCGCACCGGGCAGGAGGGACTTGATGGTCATGAGAGATCCTCTTCGAATCGATTTCTGCGGATCTGCTACCGAATGAGAGATCCGCCGGGCTTGCGTGTTCGAGGCTATGATCCCTGCATGAGACTGTCCAAGACTTACTTCGACTCACTTGAGTCCCCCGAGGTCCCACATGCTTGACCTGCGACAACTCCGCTACTTCGTGGCCGTCGCCGAGTCCGAACACGTCGGGCGCGCCGCCGAGCAGCTGCACATCTCCCAGTCCCCCCTCAGCCGGCAGATCGCCCAGCTCGAGAAGAACCTCGACCTGACCCTCTTCGAGCGCAGCCAGCAGCGCATCCGGCTGACCTCCGACGGCCGGGTCTTCCTGACCGAGGCCCGCGCCCTGCTGCGCCACGCGGACAGGCTGGAGAACCTCGGCCGGCGACTCGGCCGCGGCGAGGAGGGCGGCCTGTGCATCGGGTACGTCGCCGACGCCATGCACACGGGCGTCCTGCCCTCCGCCCTTCGCACCCTGCGCGAGGAACGCCCCGGCATTCACGTGGCGCTGTACGACCAGGAGTCCACCGAGCAGTTCGAGGGCCTGCGCCAGCGCAGCCTGGACATCGCGCTGGTCCGCACACCGCCGCCCGAGGACGACGCGGATCTCCAGGCTGCCCCCTTGCTGCGGGACCCGCTGCTGCTCGCCCTGCCCGCGCACCATCCCCTCGCGGAGCAGGCGGAGTTGACGCCCGAGGCGCTCGACGGGCAGCCGTGGATCGCGGTGGGCGACGAACCGGACCCGGCCTGGCGCGACACGTTCGTCGCGTCATGCGTGAACTCCGGCTTCACGCCCGACATCCGCCTCGACGCCGCCGACCCGCTCACCGCCCTCGGCCTGGTCGCCTCCGGCCTCGGCCTCGCCCTCGTCCAGCAGAGCATGATGCGGGGCACGACCGAGGGGATCGTGGTGCGCGAACTCCCTTGGTACGGAGGCTCGGTACAACTGTGGGCGGCCTGGCACCGGGTCGATCTCCGCCCGGTGGTGACGTCGTTCCGCGAGACGGTCCTCGCGGAACGGGGGCCGTCCGCCCCTGCCGGAGACCAGGACTAGCCCACTTCCACTTCGGTCACCCGTACGAGCCGAGTCCGACCAGGCAGTACACGTACTCGTAGAGGGGTATCCCGTTGCGGGTGTAGCTGTAGGAAAACGCGTACTCCGTCCGGGGGTTGGCGTTGCAGCGGCTCAGTTCCGAGGTCAGCGGGATCGTCTCGATCACCTTGTAGTGGGCGTCGGACGCCGAGCAAGAGACCTCGTCGACGCCGCTGACCTCCTGCGCGGTCGAGGAGTCCGGCAGGGTTCCGTTGAGGCAGGTGCCGGATTCGTACGGGTCGGGGGCCGCGCTCTCAGTGCCGTACGGGTCCTCGGTGTACGGGTCTTCGCTGTACGGCTCGTCCGAGTACGGATCCTCGGTGTACGGATCTGCGGTGTACGGATCTGCGGTGTACGGATCTGCTGTGTAGGGGTCCTCCGAATACGGTTCCTCGGCGTACGGGGAGCTGGTCGTGTCCACGCCGGAGGCGTTGTCGCTGTCGCTGCCGTCGCCCCCGTTGGCCAGCACCACCAGGAACACGAGCACGGCGGCGACTGCGAGCACGCCCAGCCCTTGGAGGCCGCGCGACGGGGTCGCCGGGCTCGTTACCCGTATGCGCAGCAGCACCTCCGTCTCACCGACGCGGATCCGTACGACGTCGCCGTCCCGTACGGGCGGGACACGGACACGGGTGGCGCCGGACGGCAGAGGAACGGTGACGACGGCACCGGAAGCGGCCTGTTGAGGCGTGAGAGACATGGAGAGTTCCACCGCGCCAGTGTTCACCAACGGGCAACCGCGCTGAGGAAGCTTTCCAAAACATCGACCTCGGCGACGCCGCACACCTTAAGTCGCACCCGACTTCATACCTTCGACGGCCGTACGCAGACCATCGGCGGACGGCGGGACCCCGCGCCGCTTCCCAGACTGGGTCGGGACGACGACATGGGACAGGGGGAGACGCGATGCAGGGGATCACTCGGGCACGGTTTCTGGGGATGGCCGCGGGGGTCGGGGGTGCGGCGGTGTTGCCGGCAGCGGGGCGGGCTTCGGCAACCGGGGCCGGGCAGAGGAGCGGGGGCGGGCACGGGCTGACGTACCGGGGTGTCGTCTACGAGGTCGGTGAAGGGGAGACACCCGGTACCGCGTGGGACCCGGTGCGGATGCGGGCCGACATGCGGGCCATCGATCGCGACCTGCACGCCAACTCCGTCAAGGTCACGGGCTACGGCGTCGAGCGGCTCACCGCCACGGCGGGTGAGGCGGCGGAGCGGGGGCTGAACGTCTGGCTCGAACCCACGTTGGGGGACGTACCGGAGAAGGAGATCCTCGAACACCTCGCGGAGACAGGGCGGTTCGCCGAGCGGCTGCGGCGACAGGGGGCCGGGGTGCACCTCAGCGTCGGCTGCGAGTTCTGGCTCTTCGTTCCCGGCATCGTGCCCGGCGACAATGCCCTGGAGCGGATCGAGAACCTGATGAGCGGCAACTTCGATCCGGTGCTGATGGCGCGCCGCCTGAGCCGCTTCACCGCGAAGGCGGCCGGGGTCGGCCGGTCGGTCTTCGGCGGGCGGCTGACGTACGCCGCAGCCCAGGACGACGACGTCGACTGGGGCCTCTTCGACCTCGTCGGCATCGACTACTACTCGTACTTCCGGAGCCGGAACGAGTACGTCCGCGACCTCGACCGGTTCCGGCGCTTCGGGAAGCCGGTCGCCATCACGGAGTTCGGCTGCTGCACCTTCAGGGGCGCGCCGGAGCAGGGCGGCATGGGCTGGGACGTCGTCGACTACACGAAGGAGCCGCCCGAGATCAAGGACGGGCTCGGGCTCGTGCGGAGCGAGCGCACCCAGGCCGCGTATCTGACGGACGTGCTCTCGGTGTTCGAGTCGATGGGCCTGTACTCGGCGATGGCGTTCACCTTCGTCACACCGGACGCCCCGCACGTTCCCGACGATCCGCGCCACGACCTGGACATGGCGAGCTACGGCATCGTGAAGCCGGTCAAGGACCGGTCCGCCGACCCCGCGTCCGACTGGCACTGGGAGCCGAAGGAGTCCTTCCACGCGCTCGCCCGGCAGTACGGGCGGGCGGCCCGGGGCTGCTGACCCCTTCAGGCCACCGTCCGCAGGCCGCCGCCCCGCACGGCCGGCACCCCGCGCACGATCCGGTGGGCGCACAGGGCCGTGAGGAGGTCGCCGAGCAGGTCGGGGTCGTCGATCTCCAGGCCGAGCAGGGACTCGATCCGCTCCAGGCGCTGGTAGAGGGACTGGCGGCCGATGTGCAGGAGCGCCGCCGTGCGGGTGGGTGAGCAGCCGTGGCGGAGGTGGACCTCCAGGGTGCGTACGAGGTCGCTGGGGTGGGCGGCCTCCCAGGCCAGCAGGGGGCCCAGCGTGTGCTGGACCAGCCGGGCGAGCCGGTCGCGGTTGGCGTCCACGCCGCCGCGGGTCAGCTCCCGTTCCAGGGCGAGCGCCCGCGAGGAGGTCACCGACGGTCCGCCCTGCGCGGTGGGCGGTTCGGCGGGCGGCACGGTGAGGGCCAGTTCCAGCGTCGTACGGGCCGCCCGCAGCGTCTCGCTCCAGCGCAGCCACCCGCTCCCCACCGCGACCGCGTGTCCTACGGCCACGGTCAGGGCCGGTTCGGCGGCGGCCGCGGCGCGGAAGGCGTCCTGCACGGCGCGTACGGGGTCGCGCGTGCTTCCGGAGCGCGCTCCGGCGCTCAGCACACGTTCCGCGCCCCCTCCCGCCCCCGACATAGCCACCAACGCCAGCACATCCCCCGGAAACGCCGCCCGCAGCACCGACACCCCACCCAGGGCCCGTGCCGCGCGGTCGACCACGCCCAGGTCGCGTGCCCCGTGCACCGAGACGCCGAGCAGGCGTGCGCCCGCGCCCGGATGGAAGCCGGCGAGCGCCGCGCGTGCCTCCACTTCGGGCTGGTTGAGGGCCTGGCCGTCGGCGAGGTCGGCGAGCAGGGCGGCCGTGTGGTCGCCGCCCCAGGGGCGTGCGGCCGAGCGCCCCGAGAGGCCCCGCGCGACGATCGCCCGGTTCGCCGCCTCCGTGATGCGGACGAACGGGACCACGCGGTGCAGGGCGAGCAGCGGGAGACCCAGCAGACGGGCCTCGTCCGCGACCTCCTCCGGCATGTGTGCCAGGGAGCGCCCGACCTCGACCGCGAGCCCCGCCGCACCACGGGCGGCGAGTTCACGGACGTACCGCCGTCGCGTCCCCTCGTCGGCGTCGGTCAGCCCGAAGCCGTTGGTCAGCAGGAGTTCCCCGCCGTCCAGGAAGTTCGCGCCCTCGTACACCTCACTCGAATGCACCCAGCGGACGGGGCGGTCCAGGGAACCCTCACCGGCGAGGAGTTCGGGCTCGGTGGAGCGGACGGGATCGAGGGCCAGGATGTCGCGGAGGGTCAGTGCGGGCATTCGCGTCGCCTCCCGGCGGGTCTGGGGCGCGCCCCGGCCGACAGTTCGTCCGGATGCGGGTTGCCGGGAGAGTACTTTCCGCACGTTGCCCTGGTGTTTCGGCCACAGGAGAGTGGGACCCATGGAGCGTACGGATCGCATCGATCAGGCACAGGCGCGCGACTGGCTCGCCACCGCCGTCGCCGAGGCCCGCGCCGGGCTCGCCGAGGGCGGCATCCCCATCGGGGCCGCGCTGTACGGCGCGGACGGCACCGTCCTCGGCCGCGGCCACAACCTCCGCGTCCAGGACGACGACCCGTCCATGCACGCGGAGACCGCCGCGTTCCGGAACGCGGGACGGCAGCGCTCGTACCGCGGTACGACGATGGTGACCACCCTCTCCCCCTGCTGGTACTGCAGCGGTCTGGTCCGGCAGTTCGGGATCTCCCGGGTCGTCATCGGCGAGTCGGCCACCTTCCACGGCGGCCACGACTGGCTCGCCGGGCACGGTGTCGAGATCGTGATGCTCGACGACCCCGAATGCACCGCCCTGATGCGCGACTTCATCAAGGACCACCCCGACCTTTGGAACGAGGACATCGGTGACTGACCCCCTGCCCGAGGCCACCCCCCGCATCCCCACCATCGACCTGCGCCCCTGGCTCTCCGGCGACCCGGACGCCCGCGCCGGCATCGCCCGCACCGTCGACCAGGCGCTCCAGACGGCTGGTTTCCTGCTCGTCACCGGACACGGTGTGGACCCGTCGCTGCGCAGGAACATCCGCGCGGCCGCCCGCGCGTTCTTCGCCCTCCCCGCGGAGACGAAACAGCCGTACGCCGTCACCGTCGGCGGCCGCGGCTGGCTCGGCCCGGGTGCCGAGGCGAACGGCTACTCGGAGGGTACGGAGACCCCGCCGGACCTCAAGGAGTCGCTGACGTTCGCGACGCACGAGGAGTTCGAGGACCCGGAGACCAACGCGGAGTGGTACGCGCCGAACGTCTGGCCCGCGGAGGCGCCCGAGCTGCAGAAGCTCTGCGAGGAGTACCTGGCGAGGATGGGCGAGCTGGAGAACCACCTCCTCGCGCTGCTCGGCGAGGCCCTCGGTCTGGAGCCGGACTTCTTCACGAAGCACATGGACCACCCGACGTACGGCTTCAACATCAACTGGTATCCGGGGACGGAGGTCGTGGGCGAGCCCGAGCCGGGCCAGTTCCGCATCGGCCCGCACACCGACTTCGGGACCGTCACGATCCTCGACCGGCAGGCGGGCAAGGGCGGGCTGCAGGTCTTCACTGACGAGGGCGGCTGGGAGGACGCGCCCTTCGACGCGGAGGCGTTCACCATCAACATCGGGGATCTGATGGCCCGTTGGACGGGAGACAGGTGGCGCTCGGGCCGGCACCGCGTGCTGCCCCCGCCCGCCGACGCGCCCGCCGAGGAGCTGATGTCGCTCGTCTACTTCGGCGAGTGCACACCGGGGACGGTCGTGGAGTCGGTGCCGGCTCCGGTGGGACGGGTGGCCTACGAGCCGGTGGACTCGCACGTGTACCTGCGCGCGAAGCTGGACTCGATCACGGTCGGCTGAACAGCCTGCCGAGGCACGGGAGTTGGCGGATACGAACCGAAGTGGGGTGTGTCAGCGGTGTGTCAGTTTCCTGGCAGCGGACCGTCAGGAACATGGGATTCGATGCTCCCGCACGATCCCCCACCGCGCCCCACCGCGAGGAGTGCAATGACCGACACCGTTGCCGACGCCCAGGCCGAGGCCCTCCCCGAGTTCCCGTTCCCCCGCGACTCCGCGTGTCCGTTCGCGCCGCCCCCGGAGCTTCGGAGGCTGCACGCGGAGAAGCCCGTCTCCCGGGTCCGCCTGTTCGACGGCACCGCGCACTGGCTCGTCACCCGCTACGACGACCAGCGGGCCCTGTACAGCGACCAGCGCCTGAGCGTCGACGTCACCAAGCCGGGCTTCCCGTACCTGAACGAGGCCTTCCGCGAAACCGCCTCCAAGATGCCGCCGTCCATCCTCAACATGGACGACCCGGATCACGCGCGGATCCGCCGGATGGTCACCTCCCCCTTCACCATCAAGCGCATCGAGGCCCTGCGTCCCGCCGTCCAGAAGATGACCGACGACCTGATCGACGCGATGCTGGCCGGGCCGAAGCCGGTCGACCTGGTGGAGGCGTTCTCGCTGCCGCTGCCGTCGCTGGTGATCTGCGCACTGCTCGGAGTGCCGTACGAGGACCACGACTTCTTCCAGCGCAACAGCTCGGTGGGGCTCCGCCGGGACGTGACGCCCGAGGAGTCACGGGCCGCCTTCGGCGAGATCTTCGCGTACCTGGGCGGACAGCTCGCCGCGAAGGCCGCCGACCCCGGCGAGGACCTGCTCTCCGACATCGCGGCCCGGATGCGGGCGGGTGAACTCACCGGCACGGAAGCCTCCCTGCTCGGCGTCCTGCTGCTCGGCGCCGGGCACGAGACCTCCGCCAACATGATCGCCCTGGGTGTCCTCGCGCTCCTGGAGCACCCCGACCAGCTCGCCGTCGTCCGCGACACCGACGACCCGAAGGTGGTCGCCAACGCGACGGAGGAGCTGCTGCGTTACCTGACCGTCGTGCACAGCGGTCAGCGCCGCCTCGCCCTGGAGGACATCGAGGTCGGCGGCCAGGTCGTGCGCGCCGGGGAGGGCGTCATCATCCCGGGCGCCACCGGCAACTGGGAGGCCGGCCACTTCCCCGACCCCGAGCGGCTCGACGTCACCCGGGACGCCCGCCGCCACATGGCGTTCGGGTTCGGCATCCACCAGTGCCTGGGGCAGCCGCTGGCCCGACTCGAGCTCCAGATCGTCTACCGCACCCTTTTCCGCCGCATTCCCGGACTGCGTCTGGCCGTCGAACCGGAGAAGGTCCCCTTCAAGGACGGGATCGTCTACGGCGTCCATGAGCTGCCGGTGACCTGGTAGCCACAGGCTCCACACCGGTCACAGTCGACCGACAGAAGGAAAACTTTCGTAACCCAACGGTCACCACGCGCCCTATCCCGAATCAAGTCCCCCTTTTTACACTGGTGTTGATACACCTCAAAGCAGCACATCGGAACGGACCGCCCCGGGGGGAGCTGCGGTGCACAGAGGGCTGCACGGCCGGGGGGCGCTGTTCGACACCGATCCGCCCGGTCTCGCTCCACGGCTCATCGGCCTGCGTCCGTACCAGCACCGCTCGACGCCGTACGAGCACCCGAAGGAACTTCCCTTCGTGGTGTTCGCGGGCGGCCGGGGTCTCGGAAAGAGCGCGCTGCTGGCCGAGTTGAGGAAGGCGTGCAAGGGGCATACGCCGGTCGCGCTGATCGACGGCGAGGACGCGCAGTTCGCGGGGCCGCCGCCGGAGCGGCCCGCGGAGTCCTGGTCGTCGGTCGCGCAGGCGCTCACCACGGTCGCCGAGCAGCTCGCGGAGCCGGTGACGGGGGCCAGGCGGATCAGTTTCCCGCGGCTCGCGGCGGGGCTCCTCGCCGTCGCGGCGAGCGGCTGGAGCGACCGCGATCTGCCGCGCATCCGGCAGGAGGCGGAGCGGATCCTGCTGCTCAACGAGTCGGGCTCCCGGCTCTCCGGGTTCGCGAACCGCTGGGTGAACAAGGTCGTCGCCAAGCTGATCGCCTCCATGTCGGGCACGGGACCGGTCCTTGAGCCGATCATCGAGGCGACCCTGGAGGCGTTCTCGGAGGGCGTCTCCCCCACCCACCACCGACTGCGCCGGGCGGCCACCTGGTACCGCGACTACCCCAACGCGGGCGGCAACCCGAAGCTCGGACTCATCCTGCTCTCCCGGCACTTCAGGGCGGGCGGCAACTCCCGTACGCACGCCGAGCGTTATCTCGTACGGGCCCTGCTGGCGGACCTCGACGACGCCTACACGGGGGCCTTGCAGCGCTCGCACCGGCTCGGCCGCCCGGTCGTGCTCATCGACAACGTGCAGGCGCCCGCGGGCCGGGGCCTCATGGAGTCGGTGCTGCGGGACCGCGCCGACGGCATCGCCGACCAGGTCGTCTTCTTCACCTCGCTGCGGGGGTACAGCCATCCGGCGCTCCGCAACGCCGTCCGGCGCACGCTGCCCGACGTGGCCAGGCGCTGCGACTGGACGCCGGACACCTCGCCCTCCTCGCGCGCACTGCTCGTGTCGCTGCCGCCGCTCACCCCGGACGACACCCTGCACATCGTCGGCGCCACCTGCCTCGACGTCCCGGTCCCGCCCCAACTCCCGCACGCCACCCACCGGTTGACCGGAGGCAGCCCGCTCGGCATCGCCCTGCTCGCCGAGTCCGCCCACCAGAACCTTCCCCGGGCCACCACCCTGGGCGCACTGCTCACCGCCGACGTCGCCCTGCGCGACGACCATGACGGGCAGGCCACCTACCGGGAGCTCCTGGACCGGCTGGTGCCCGGCGGAGGCCTGGACGAGCTGACCGTGCTCGCCGCCGCCCACGACCCCGACTCGGCGCGCGCACTGGCCGAGGCCCAACTCCCGGACGACTTCGGCGCGTCGGGCGTACTGGACCTGGAGGCACGGCTCGCCGCGGAGGGCTGGCCGGTGGCGGCGGACCAGTTCGTCGGCGACCCGTTCCTGCGCGCGCTCCTGCTGCTGCGCCTGCACCACCGCGACCCCGGCCACGAGCAGTGGAGGGCCGCACACCGCACCCTCATCGACCACTACGCCGACCTACCCGGAAGCGAGGACGACCCCGGCCGCGCCCAGTACCGCCTGCACCACGAACTCGCCCTGGGGAAAGCCGACTTCGCGATCGCCTACCTGCGCGACACCTTCCACGACACCGAGACCCGCGCCTGGCTGTCCGCGCTGGTCTTCATCGCCTCCGCGCCCTACTACCACGCACACGATCCGGACGGCCGCGACTTCGACGGCCACGACCACCGGGCGTCCGTCGCACTCGGTCACACCGACGCGGCACAGTCCCCGCCGGAGGCCGTGGACGCCGTACTGCATCTTCGGGTACGCCGACTCCTGCACGCCGTCTGGCAGTTGACCGACCCGCTGGTGCTGCCGGACCCGAAGGTGACCGACCGGCTGCGGTTCGAGCTGGAGCAGCTGTCGAATCTGCGGCCCGCGGGCAACGCGCTGCTGTGGCGGGCGTCCAGGGACTGGCCTGCGGACGCGCTGACCGGCCGCCCGTTCCGCATCCCGGGCGACGAGGACGACGAGGGCGAGGGCGGGTCATGACGCAGGACGGGGGCGAGTGATGGCGCGCTTGTGGGTGTGGTTGCGCGAGGACGTCTGGGAGATCCGGTTCCGGCGGTACATCGCCCTGCTCCTTGCGGCCGTCCTCATCGCCCTCGGCGTCTGGGGTGGTACGACGCTCGCGAAGGAGGACCGTTCCTGCGCGCCCGGCGTCGAACGCGCGCAGGACAGCGACGAATGCGTGGGCGTCTCGGCGACCTCGTACAACTGGGGCCGCTCCCAGTTCACCGAGGCCGTACGGGCCATCGACGCGGAGAACAAGCGCCTCAAGCCCGGCAGTTGGGTCACCGTCGCCCTGCTCGAACCCTTCACTGCGACCGACGCGGACAACCTGGGAGACGCGCTGCACGAGCTCCAGGGCGCCTATCTCGCCCAGTACCGGGCCAACCACGACTCCAACGACCAGACGCCGAAGATCCGGCTCGTCCTCGCCAACCCCGGTGCCACCGGCGAGCAGTGGGAGCACACGGTCGGCCGGCTGGCGCGGATGGCGACCGGGCCCGACCGGCTGCGTGCGGTGACCGGCGTCGGCCTGAGCACCGAGAACAACATGAAGGCCGTCAAGGAGCTCACCCGCCTCGGCATCCCGGTGATCGGCTCCTCCATCACGGCCGACGACCTCGCCAACGGGCAGGCGGGCAAGGACCCTTACCCCGGGCTGGCCCGCGTCTCCCCCACCAACACCGACGAGGCCCGCGCGCTCGCCTCCTTCGCCGACGTCTCGGCGGGCAAGGCGCTCCTGGTCTACGACAAGCCGGGCGACCCCTACTCGCGCACGCTCCAGCAGTCCTTCGAGAAGCTGCTCGAAGGCTCGCCCTACCAACCTCAGCCGTTCACCCCGCCCGCCGACCGCAGCAAGGAGGGCACCACCGCCAACACCTTCCGGCAGATCACCCACCTCGTCTGCGACACGGCACGCTCCACGGACACCATCCTGTTCGCGGGCCGACACACCCAACTGCGGCAGTTCATCAACGCGTTGGGCGACCGCGGCTGCCAGGACCGCAGCTTCACCCTGCTCACCGGCGACGAGGGTTCATATCTCACCGGCGACAAGGACCTCGACCGCACCGCCCTCCAGCACCGCATCTCCGTGCGCTACACGGCACTTGCCCACCCGGACGCCTGGGCCGCGAAGGACGCGCCGAAGAGCGGGGGCAGCGCCGCCGACGCGAAGGTGCTCGACGAGCTGCTCGCCGGCAGCGAGCGCAAGCCGGTCGGTCCCATCGGCGAGGTCTCCCTCGAGGACGGGCAGACGATCATCGCGTACGACGCCATGACGCTCGCCGTCCAGGGCATCCGCGAGGCCACGGCCGACGGGAAGACTGTCCCGCCCATCGCGGACGTCGCCAACCAGTGGACGCTGACGAAGGGCTCCCAGAGGGTGAGCGGCGCGAGCGGCTGGATCTGTCTGGACGTCCACGGCAATCCGTACGACAAGGCCGTACCGATCGTGGAACTGACCTCGGAGGGCAAGGCCCGCTTCGTGGAGATCGCCTGGCCGGAGGGGAAGCCGCCCGCGAAGGAGTGTCTGCCGCCTAGCTCCTAGCCAGCGTGGCGAGCAGCCGCTCGAAGCGTGCCCGCCATCCGGGCGGCTCCCGCTCCCCCTCGTACTCGTGGGTGAACCGGACCGTGGTCCCGTCCGGCACCCCGGGCTCCAGGTGGAACCTGACCCGCCCCTCGACCGTGTACTCGGCGACCCGCTCCACGTCCCAGGCGGTGACCCGCCCGCTGCCCAGCCCCTGCAGGGCGACGGCCCCGCCCAGCCGCGGCTCGAACACCTCGACGGCGGCCAGCCACCCCCGCAGCCCTTCGGGGGTGGCCACCGCCGCCCAGACCTTGTCCACAGGCTGGGGAAGACGCAGCAGGTAGTGCAGGGTGCGCGTGTCTTCGCGGGTCTCGGCGGCGCCCTCTTCGATGGACGGGATGGGTCGGTTCATGACACCAGCGTGGCCCGTGAGCGGGGGTTTTGCACCCGTTAGGGCCGCTGACCCGCCTTGTCGACGACCGCCCGGTCGAGGATCGCGGTGTTGCTGGTGACGTCGCCCTTCTCGACCCCGCCCGACCAGTCGCTGGTGGCGACCGCGCGCTCACCGAGGAATTCGTGGGTCTTCTTGTCGAAGATCCACTCATCGCGGCTCGGATTGTCCGGGTCGTTGCGCGCGATCGCGATCCCGGGGCGCCCGGCGGCGTCCACCGCGTTGTCGATCACCATCACGCCGGGGATCTTCGCGACGGCCCGGTAGAGCGCAGCACTCACCTCCGGCGGCACGATGGCCTGGCGGATCAGGTCACCGACGAGGACGAACATGGCCTGGCCGGTCTCCTGTCCGCTGTACTTCGGGGCGGTCTCGCGCAGCCAGTCGTACATCTCGTCCGCGTCGGTGGGCAGCGTCGACAGATGGCGGTAGTTGGTGGACACCTCGTAGCCGCGCTCGCCGGGCTTGGGTGCGGGTTCCCCGGCCCACTGCCCGCGGCCCGTCTCCCGGTAGAGCCCCGCCCGGCTTCCGTCCACGGAGTCCCAGCTCTCGAACCGGTGCAGCGGCGGGATCTTCGTCTTCATGCCCTCACCGCTCTGCGAGTACGAGACCTTCGCATCGACGTACACCCACTGGTCGTCGCGGATCGCGCCGAGCGCGTCCTCGTGCTCGGCGGCCAGCGCGACGTTCTCCAGCAGTGCCACGGCCTCCTTGGACGTGGTCGGGGTGCTCTCCCCGGCCGGCAGCGCGACGATCGCCGTCGCCGCCACCACCGCGACGGCCGCCGCGGCGATCGCGGGCCGAAGCCACTTGTTGCCGCTCCGGGCAGGTGCCTGGTCTTCTCGCTCTTCGCGCCGGATCTCGGTCATCAGATGCTCCTTGAGGAGTCGGTGACGGCCCGGCGGAAGGTCCTTCTCGGGAAGCTGGTTCATCGGTTCCCCTCCCTCTTGGGCCCGACCGCGGTGATGCGGTCACCTCTCATCTGTCCGCGTTCTGCGGGGAGTTCCGTGGTTTTGAGATGTTTAGCGAGCTTTGTTCTCGCCCGTGAGAGGCGCGACCGTACGGTGCCGACGGGCACCCCGAGCGCCTCGGCCGCCGCCGCGTAGTCGAGCCCGGACCAGACGCAGAGGGCCAGCACTTCCCGCTCGGCCCGCCGCAGTTCCTGAAGGGCCGCCCGTACGAGGGCCAGTTGCGCCGTGTCGTCGAGGCGCCCGGCGACCTCGTCCGCGAAGTCGCGTACGGCCTCGTCGCGGGGCAGCCGGGCGACGGCGGCCGCGTGTCTTCGGGCCGCGCGGCGCGTGTTGCGCGTGACGTTGGTGGCGATCCCGAGCAGCCAGGGCCGTACCGAACCGCCTTCCTCGTCGAGCTTGTCGCGCAGGCGCCAGGCGTCCAGGAAGGTCAGCGACACCACGTCCTCGGCCTGCGCCCAGTGGCCCGTGAGCCGGAAGGCATGGTTGTAGACGGAGCGCGCGTACGCGTCGAAGAGCTCGCCGAAGGCGTCGTGGTCCCCCGCGCGGATGCGTCTCCGCAGATTCGTATCCACACCCCTGTTCTGTCCGTACGCCGAAGGCCGGTTCCCGTGACTCACGTCACAGGAACCGGCCTTCGCCTCAAGGGATTTGAAGAGACTTACACCCCGGCGTACGAGTGCTTGCCGGTGACGAAGATGTTGACCCCGTAGTAGTTGAAGAGGAAGCAGGCGAAGGCGATCAGCGCGATGTACGCGGCCTTGCGGCCCTTCCAGCCGGCCGTGGCGCGGGCGTGCAGATAGCAGGCGTAGGCGACCCAGGTGATGAACGCCCAGGTCTCCTTGGGGTCCCAGCCCCAGTAGCGGCCCCAGGCGTCGCCCGCCCAGATCGCGCCCGCGATGATCGTGAAGGTCCACAGCGGGAAGACGGCGGCGTTCACGCGGTAGGAGAACTTGTCGAGCGAGGCCGACGCGGGCAGCCGCTCCATGACGGAGGTCGCGAAGCGGCCGGGCTTGCCGCCGGCGGCGAGCTTGCTCTCGTACGAGTCCTTGAAGAGGTACATCAGGGTGGCGACCGCGGCCACGTAGAAGACGGCGCCGCAGAGGATCGCGGTCGAGACGTGGATGTACAGCCAGTACGAGTGGAGCGCGGGAACCAATTGGTCACTGGCGGTGTACAAGACAGTGACGGCGAGACCGAGATCGAGGAGGACCGTGGTGACCAGGGGGAGGCCGAGCCAGCGGATGTTCTTCTTCAGCGCGAGCATCACCAGGTACACCGTGACGGCGACGGTGGAGAAGGTGATGTTGAACTCGTACATGTTGCCCCACGGCGCCCGCTGCACCGACAGAGCGCGGGCGACCACACCGGCCGTCTCGACGGCCCAGGCGACCACGGTGAGGGACACCGCGATACGTCCGTAGAGGTCGCCCTGCACATCCCCGCCGTGCGCGCCGGGCCCGTCCGGCACATCGCGGGCACCGGCCGCGGCCCGGGTGACGACCTTGGGCCGCTCCAGTACCGCGGTGCCGCCCGCCTTCTTCACCGTGACCGCGGGAGCCGCCGCCTTCTGCGGGGAGGTCAGCGCCGCGGCCGTACGGGCGACCTTGCTGCGGCTGCCGAAGATCCACTCGGCGATGTACGTGAAGAAGGCCAGCATGTAGACGGCCATCGCGGAGTAGATCAGCGTGTTGCTGACGTTGGCGAGGTGTTCGTTGGTTGCGGTGGCGAGAGTCATCGCTTCTCAGCCTTTCCGGCGGCAGTTACGGGGGGTTCGGCGTCGGGATCGGGGGCGGCGGGTTCGTCTTCGTCGTGCTTGGTGGGCGCCTGTTCGTGCACGAGCTCGGCCAGGTCGCCGAGTTCCTCGGGGAGCTTCGCGGACTCGCTGCGGCCCAGGCCCGCCATCTCGACGACGGTGACACCGTCGGCGCCGGTGGTGGCCCGCACCCAGACGCGGCGGCGCTGGATGAAGAGCGACCCGGCGAGACCGAAGATCGCGGTGAAGGCTCCGACCAGCGCCCAGTCGCTGCCGGGCTGCTGAGTGACCTGGAAGCCGGCCCACTCCTTGATGTCCTTCTCGAAGGTGATCGAGCCGGCGCCGTTCGGCAGCGTCATGGTCTCGCCGGGCGCCAGCCTCGACTTGAGGATCTCGCCCTTCGAGTCCTTGAACTGCTTCATCTCGGAGGTGTCCAGTTGGTACACGTTCTGCGGAAGGCCCGAGTCGACCCCCAGGCTGCCGTGATACCCGGTCAGCGCGAGCACGGGGTCCTTGAGCGCGGGGAACTGGGAGAACATGTCGCCCGCACCGGCGCCCGCGAAGGTCGGCACGAAGAACGCGGCGAAGCCGAGCTGCTCCTTCTCGCCCTTCGCATTCCGGTAGCCGTCCATCACCTTGATCGCGCCCTGCGAGGTGACGTTCGAGTCGAGGGGCAGCATCGGCACGGGCTCGGAGTAGACGACCTTGCCCTTGCCGTCCCGGACGGTGACGACGGGCGCGTAGCCGTGGCTGACCAGGTAGACCTTCGAGTCGCCGATCTCCAGCGGCTCGTTGACCTTGACGGTGGTCTTCTTCTCCTTGCCGTCGGCGCCCACGCTGTAGGTGATGTCCGCCTGGTAGGTGCGGGGGGTGCCCTTGTTGGGGCCCGTCTCCTCGTACGTACCGGTGAACTTCTTCAGGTCGAAGCTGAACGGCGTGAGGTCGTCGGTGGAGAAGAGGTTGCCGGACTTGAAGTCGTCGTAGGACAGGAGCGTGTTGGAGAAGCCGTCGCCCTCGACGATCAGCTTGTTGCCCTCGGACTTGAAGAGCTGGCCCCAGGCGAAGGCGATCAGCATCACGATCAGTGCGAGGTGGAAGAGCAGGTTGCCGGTCTCGCGCAGATAGCCCTTCTCGGCGGCCACGGCGTTCCCGTCGACGTGCGCCCGGAACCGCCGCTTCTTCAGCACCTTGAGGGCGACCTCGCGGACCTGCTCGGGCTCGGCGTCCGTGCGCCAGGTCGCGTACGCGGGCAGCCGGTTCAGCCGCCTGGGCGCGCCCGGCGGACGGCTGCGAAGCTGCCCCACGAACTGCCAGGTGCGCGGCACGATGCAGCCGATGAGCGAGACGAAGAGAAGGATGTAGATCGCCGAGAACCACACCGAGCTGTAGACGTGGAAAAGTCCGAGCTTGTCGTAGACGGTCCCCAGCACGCTGTGCGCGTCCTTGAAGTCCTGCACCTTCACCGCGTCGGTCCCGGACTGCGGGATCAGCGAGCCTGGGATCGCCCCGAGGGACAGCATGAACAGCAGGAGCAGCGCGACCCGCATGGAGGTCAGCTGCCGCCAGAACCAGCGGGTCCAGCCGGTGATCTCACGCCCGGTCCACGCCAGCCACCCGGCGGCGCCCGGCTTCCGCACGCCGCCGAAGGAGCCGGGGACGACGGTCTCCACCGGGGCGGTGGAGAGCTGGGATCCGGCCGCGCCGAGTTCACCGTCAGCGCTCACGCCGACGTGGCGCTTGGCGGCGGGCGCCGGATCCGTCGCCTCGCCGGTGCCGTCCGCCGCCGTCTTTCCGGTGTCAGTGGTGCTCATGGATCAGATCCCTACCGTGAAGCCTTGGGTCCAGCCCTGCATGTCGTAGACGAGGCTGTCCCACACCCCGGTCAGCAACAGCAGTCCGGTCGCGATCATCATGCCGCCGCCGATGCGCATCACCCACGCATAGTGCCGCTTGACCCAGCCGAAGGCGCCGAGCGCCTTGCGGAAGGCGACAGCGGCGAGGACGAACGGGATGCCGAGACCGGCGCAGTACGCGACAGTCAGTATGGCGGCGCGGCCCGCGCTCGCCTCGTTGAAGGCCAGCGCCTGCACGGAGGCCAGCGTCGGCCCGATGCACGGTGTCCAGCCGATGCCGAAGAGCGCGCCGAGGACGGGGGCGCCGACGAGGCCGGTCGAGGGGCGTGTGTGGAAGCGGAACTCGCGCTGGGTGAGCCAGGGCATCATCCCCATGAAGAAGACGCCCATCAGGATCATGAGCGCGCCGAGCACCTTGGACAGGGTGCTCTGGTGCTCCTGCAGCGTCTGCCCGAAGTACCCGAACAGCGCCCCGCCGGAGACGAACACGACGGTGAAGCCGAGTACGAAGAGGGAAGCGCCCGCGACCATCCGCCCCCGCCGGGCCTCGGCCAGGTCCGTGCCGGTGACCCCGGTGACGTACGAGAGATAGCCGGGCACCAGCGGCAGCACGCACGGCGAGAAGAAGGAGACGAGCCCGCCGAGCACCGCGATCGGCAGTGCGAGGAGCAGGGCTCCGCTGTAGACCGTGGTGTTCATCCCGGGCGTTGCGGCAAGGTCCACGGAGGTGGCGAGAAGGGACACGTCAGGTCACTTCTCCGCGATGACGGGCTCGAGCATCTTGCGCAGGTTCGCTTCGCTGAGCGCCTGCAGCGTGCGGGCCGCGATCTTCCCGTCCCGGTCGATGATGAGCGTGGACGGGATGGCCTGCGGGTTCAGCGTGCCCTTCTTGAAGCGGAGCATCAGCCTGCCCGTCGGGTCGTACAGGCTGGGGTACGTGACCCCCTGCTCCTCCTCGAACGCCTTGGCCAGACTCGTGCTGGCGTCGCGCGTGTTGATGCCGACGAACTGCACGCCCTGGTCCGCCGTGTCCGCGGCGACCTTGACGAAGTTCGGCGCCTCGGCGCGGCACGGCGGGCACCAGGAGCCCCACACGTTGAGGACGACGACCTTGCCCTTGTAGTCGGCGACATCGAGCTGCTTGCCGTCGACGGTCTTCCCGGAGAGGTCGGGTGCGTCGGCCCGCTCGCCCTTGGCGACGGTCGCGATGCCGTCCTTGCCTGCGACGAAGTTGGTGTTGCCCGAGCCCCCGGACGTACCCCCGGAACCGCACGCGGACAGGGCGAGCGCCGCGACGGCGGCCCCGGCGGTCAGCAGGGCGGCACGACTACGGGAACGACTACGAGAACGGCTACGGGTGCGGTTCGAACGCTGGTCGGTGCGGCAGGCAGCACTCATGTGAAAAGTTTCGCATGTCCGTTCCGGGGATCTTGCGCACCCCCCTTGCGGGCGGAAACCCGCATTTCAGGCGGCCTTTTCGGACCCCTTGGAGGACTGTGTGCCGACATCGCCGAGGAAGGCCTTCCAGCCACCGGCCGGCTCCTGCCCCACGTCCAGCGACCGCAACTTGTCCAGCACCTCGGGCTTCTGCACGTCCAGCCAGTCCACGAACTCCCGGAAGGAGACGAGGCGTACGTCCTCGCCCTTCTCCTTCTCCCGCGCGATGTGCTTGAAGGCGTTCTCGACGGCGTCCATGTAGATGCCGCCGTTCCAGTCCTCGAAGTGGTTGCCGATGAAGAAGGGCGCGCGGTTTGTCTCGTATGCCCGCTTGAAGCCCGCGATGTAGGACTGCGTCGCCTGGGTGCGCCAGGCCGGGTAGTTGTACGCGGGGGCCCTGGTCGAGTTGACCGACTGGTTGGCGAGGATGTTGTAGTCCATCGAGAGCACCTCGAAGCTGTGCCCCGGGAAGGGCATCGCCTGGAGCGGCAGGTCCCACAGCCCCTGGTTCTTCCGCGGCCAGCGCTGGACGCCGCCGGGCGAGGAGGCGTCGTAGCGCCAGCCGAGCTCGCGAGCGGTGGGCAGCAGGTTGCTCTGGCCGAGCAGACACGGGGTGCGGCCGCCGATGAGCTCCTTGTCGTAGTCGAAGGGCAGCGCGGGCAGGTCGGTCCAGCCGCTGTTGGTCCGCCACTCCTTGACGAAGGACTTCGCCTGGTCGATCTCGCTGCGCCATTGCGCGGGCGTCCAGTTGGCGACGGTGCCGGTGCCGGCGCAGAAGTGGCCGTTGAAGTGGGTGCCGATCTCGTGGCCCTCGAGCCAGGCCCGGCGGACGAGTTTCAGCGTCGTCCTGATGTGGTCGTCGGTCAGATAACCGATGTCCGAGGCGCCCTTGGGATTGTTGGGCGGCGAGTACATGCGCTTTTTCGACTCGGGCAGCAGATACAGCCCGGAGAGAAAGAAGGTCATGTGGGCGTCATGGTCTGCGGCGAGTTCGAGAAAGCGGGAGAAGAGACCGGTCCCGACCTCTCCGGCACCGTCCCAGGAGAAGATCACGAACTGCGGCGGAGTCTCGCCGGGTTCGAGTGGCACCGGCTCCCCGGGCCGGCCGGGCTGCTTGCCGGTGAAGGCGGTGGAGCCGTCCCCGAGTGGCTTGACCGGGTGCTTCGGTGCACCCGGCTGCCCACTCCGGGAACCGCCGCCCTGCCCCGTGCCCTCTTGCAGTGCGGTACCGCACGCCGTGAGTCCCAGCGCGGCCGCGGCACCCGCCCCGAGGCCGATCATTCCCCTGCGACTGATGTCCCGCATTCCATCCCCGTTTCCTCGCGCCCTCTCGGCCGACTGCCGGCCGGCATCCCATGAGAGGGCGCGAGAAAGACGGGGGTTCCGCCAAACTCGCGCATATTTAGCTGTTTTTACGAAGATACGCTCGGATGGCAGGAATCCATACGCTACGTGACGACGCGTACGCCTTACGGAGAGACGTACGCACTACGCCCGTTACGGACACTTACGCGCCGAACGCCTTGTCCTTCCCCTTCACCGGCTTGGCGCCCGCGAGGAGATGGGCGGGGACCAGGTCGCGGGCGGGCTCGGTGTAGCCCACGGAGACGATCTTGTCGCCGCGGTAGGTGAAGGTCGTCAGGGACGCCAGCGTGCACTGGCGCTTGCGCGGGTCGTGCCACAGCCGGCGCCGCTCCACGTAGGAGCGCACGATCCAGATGGGCAACTGGTGCGAGACACACACCGCCTCATGCCCGCGGGCCGCGTCCTTGGCGGCGTCCAGCGCCCCCATCATCCGTACGACCTGGTCCACGTACGGCTCGCCCCAGGACGGCTTGAAGGGGTTGACCAGGTGCTTCCAGTTCTCGGGCCGCCGCAGCGCGCCGTCCCCCACACCGAAGGTCTTGCCCTGGAAGACGTTGCCCGCCTCGATGAGCCGCCCGTCGGTCGCCAGGTCGAGCCCGTGCGCCTTGGCGATGGGCGTCGCGGTCTCCTGCGCCCGCTCCAGCGGCGAGGCCACGACATGCGTGACGTCCCGCGAGGAGAGGTGCTCGGCGACCCGGTCGGCCATCTGCCGCCCGAGCTCGGAGAGGTGGTAGTCGGGCAGCCGTCCATACAGCACGCCGTCCGGGTTGGCGACCTCACCGTGCCGCATCACATGTACGACGGTGATGGCGCTGTCGTCGTTGCGCTCGCTCATGCCGTGGCCTCCGCTGCTGCCCGTGCCGCCGCCGGAAGGGCGTCGGCGATCCGCTGAATCGCCCGTTCGTCGTGGGCGGTGGAGACGAACCAGGACTCGAACGACGACGGCGGCAGATACACACCCTGCGCCAGCATCGACTGGAAGAACGCGGTGAACCGGAAGGACTCCTGCGCCTTCGCGCCCTCGTAGTCGCGCACCTCACGCCCGGTGAAGAAGACGGAGAACATGTTGGAGGCGTTCTGCAGCCGGTGGGCCACGCCTTCCTTGCTGAGCGCGTCCGTGACGAGCGCCCGGATCTGCTCGGAGACCGCGTCGACCTTCTCGTACGCCGCGTCGTCGAGCAGTCGCAACTGCGCGAGCCCGGCGGCGGTGGCGACGGGGTTCCCGGACAGGGTGCCCGCCTGGTACACCGGCCCGGCAGGCGCCAGGTGCCCCATGATGTCGGCCCGTCCACCGAAAGCGGCGGCCGGGAAGCCGCCGCCCATGACCTTGCCGAAGGTCATGAGGTCGGGCTTGACCCCGTCGATGCCGTACCAGCCGGCCTTGCTGGTCCGGAACCCCGTCATGACCTCGTCGGAGATGAACAGGGCGCCGTTCTTGGCGCAGGCGTCCTTCAGTCCCTGGTTGAACCCGGGCCGCGGCGGAACGACGCCCATGTTCCCGGGCGAGGCCTCGGTGATCACGCAGGCGATCTCGCCGGGGTGCGCGTGGAAGGCGGCGTTCACGGCTTCGAGGTCGTTGTAGGGCAGGACGATGGTGTCGCCGGCCTGGGCCCCGGTGACGCCGGGGGTGTCGGGCAGCGCGAACGTCGCCACCCCGCTCCCCGCCGCCGCGAGCAGCGAATCGACGTGACCGTGGTAGCACCCGGCGAACTTGATCACCTTCGCGCGCCGGGTGAATCCCCGGGCGAGCCGGATGGCGGACATGGTCGCCTCGGTCCCGCTGGAGACCAGGCGGACCTGCTCGACGGGCTCGACACGGGCGACGATCTCCTCGGCGAGGGCGACCTCGCCCTCACCGGGCGTACCGAAGGACGTACCGCGGGATACGGCGTCCTGGATCGCGGCGATGACGTCGGGCTGAGAATGCCCGAGAATCATCGGCCCCCAGGAACAAACGAGGTCGACGTACTCCCTCCCGTCGGCATCGGTCAGGTAGGGACCGTTACCGGACACCATGAACCGGGGCGTACCGCCCACGGCGCGGAACGCGCGCACGGGAGAGTTCACGCCACCTGGTGTGACGAGAGACGCACGGTCGAATAGCGACTGCGAGACTGGGGCTTCATAGGGATAAGGCAGTTCGGTCATGACCTGCGACGTCTCCGACTCCGGGGGGCTAGTGACCTACTCAGGGTAGGCCAGCGGCTTCGGGCCATCGCGGGCGAGAGAGCGCGGCGGCGCGGGTACCGGACCGGACCCCCTTGAACGCGGGCGCCCGGCTTCACGTACGGAAGATCCCAGCCATCGCACGTCCGGCGGGCCCGTTCTCGGTACGACAAACGGGCTGCGGCCGCCGGCCATCTGCGAAACTGGGGCCTGGTACGGACAGCTCACATGAACGATGGTGTTCAGAGGCCGCGAAGATCCTGCGGACAGGTGTTTCAGCGCACGTTTCGGCGTGCGGCCGTGGGGGAGGTCACTGTCACGATGATCGGGTTGCGTGACGGGGGTCGCGCGCCTTAGAAAAGCAGTCGGGTGGAGATATGCATCGCGGTGGCGGACTGGGCGAGGGGACCGATGACCTCGGTCCTCGGCGTGCCCGCGGGGGAAAGCACCGACGCGAGGCGGAGGAAGCGGCCGAGGCCAGAGCCGGCCATGAGCCCGAGCGTGCCGACCGCAGGGTCGAGCGGCTGGGGGCAGGGAGCGGGAATGGTGGCCGGGTGGGGGTGACGTACAAATACTTCGGCGCGCCCGACGGCGCGACGGCAGCCCGCGTCCCGATCTCGATGCGCCCCGAAGAACTCGGCGGCGACGAACTCGGCATGAACGGCATGTTCACCAAGATCAAGCCGGAAACCATGGCCGCCATGGTCCTCACCGGCATAGAAGGCGTCCCCCTCAACAAGGTGCCCCCGCTCGAGCTCGTCGTCCTCCACCCCGACTACGCCGTGGTCAAGCTCCCCATGACCGTCGTCGATCCGCTTCGGGGGATCGGAGAGGAAGCGGTGGGTGCGGCCGCGTTCATCTGGTCGACGGTGCCGGACCGGGGTGGGCCCCGGGACGCGTTCAACGTGTATCAACTGCTGCACGAGTGGCAGGACTTCAGCCACCGCCTGCATGAGGCGGGGCATCAGCCTTACTGCCTTGTCTGGCCGTGAGCCGGGGTTCTGCCGGTAGTAGATCCAAGGCTTCCTCCTGAGCTGCGCAGGTCTCGGCGAGACGACGCCGGGCACCACGGGCGCGAGGAAGGTTCCCGCGGCTCCACCTTGGGGGTTCCCACTCAAGTGGCGAGTGACTTCGGCCAGGGTGATGATCACCAGAAGGCCATGAACAAGATCCTCGCCTAGGACCTCGTCCAGGAGCCGGACCTCGTACCCATGCTGTGCCGCACAAGGTCTCCGGAGGTCGCCCATGGGGGACGCCATCGGGCAGATGCTGGCACCGGCAGTCGGCATCGCCATCAGTCCCGTTCCTCTGATCGCCATGGTGCTCATGCTGGCCACGCCGCGCGGGCGGACCAACGGCGTCGTCTTCACTGTGGGCTGGATCGTGTCGCTGTCCCTCCTGGTGACCGCGGTCGTCCTGCTGAGTGCGGGTGCGGACGCCGCAGGACACGATGACGGCCCGGCGTCCTGGACGTACTGGCTGAAGCTGGCGTTCGGCGTGCTGTTCCTGCTGCTCGGCGCCAGGCAGTGGCGGGGCAGGCCCAGGGATGGGCACGGTGGCGGGACGCCCGGCTGGATGAGGACGATCGACGCCTTCACCCCCGCCAAGGCGGCCGGCCTCGCGGTGGCGCTGGCCGTCGCCAACCCGAAGAACCTGGTCCTGGCCGTCAGCGGTGCCGTGTCCATCGCGGGCTCCGACGCGACGGCGGCCGGCAGGACGGTCGCCGTCGTCCTGATGGTGCTCATCGCCTCCCTCTGCACCCTGGCGCCCCTCGCCGTCTACCTCTTGGGCGGAGACCGCTCGGCCCAGGTGCTCGGCGGGTGGAAGGACTGGATGACAGAGCACAACGCCGCCGTCATGGCGACGCTGCTGATCGTCCTCGGCGCCAAGTACGTCGGCGACGCGGTGAGCGGGCTCACGGGCTGATGGGCCTGCACATGCCCCGCGGGCGGTTGCTGTCGCGGCTGGGCAGGCCCCGCCCGTCCGATGTGGGTTCCGGCCTGGTGACGGGGCTGTTCTCCATTCCGGAGGGCATGGCGTACGCGTCGATCGCCGGCTTCAACCCGGTCGCCGGCCTGTACGCGGGCATCGTCCCGGCGATCGTCGGCTCGCTCACCGCCCGTACCGTGCTCATGGTCACCACGCTGACCAGTGCCATCGCCCTCACCTCGCAGAGCGTGCTCAAGGACGCCGGGCTCGATCCCACGGACGCCGGCAGTGTCGCCACCCTCACGCTCATGGCGGGGGCGGTCATGGTGCTGATGAGCGTGCTGCGGCTCGGTGTGGTGCTGAGCTTCGTGTCCAACGCCGTGATGACCGGCTTCTCCGTCGGCATCGCCCTGCAGATCGTCACCGGCGTCCTCAAAGACGCCACCGGCTACGACCCGCAGGGCGAGAACCGTCTCTACCAGGTGGGCGACTGGCTCGCGCACCTGGCCGACTGGCAACTCGACGCCACCCTCGTCGCGCTGGCCACCATCCTCCTGTGGGCCCTCGCCCGCCTGGTCCACCGGCTGGAGCCGGTCGCGCTGCTGATCGCCATGGTCCTCGCCACGGCCGGCGTCGCCGTGCTCGGCACGGACGTGGAACTCGTCCGCGACATCGCGCACATCCCCGCCGCCCTCCCCGGGTTCTCGACACCTGACCTGTCCGCCGTACCGCACCTGGCGGGCGGGGCGTGCGCCGTCGCGCTGGTCGCGCTGGCGCAGGCCGCGAGCATCGCACCGTCGGTGCCGAATCCGGACGGCTCCCGCTCCTCCGTCAACGGTGACTTCGCCGCCCAGGGACTGGCCAACCTGGCCGGCGGCTTCTTCCAGGCCCTGCCGGCGGGCGGTTCGCTGTCCCGTACCGGCGTCTCCGTCTCCGCCGGTGCCCGTACGCGCTGGGCGGGAGTGCTGTCCGGGGTGCTGCTCGCCGTGGTGGTGCTGGTGTGCGCACCGCTCGCCGAGCGCATTCCGATGCCGGTGATCGGCGGGCTGATCCTGGTCGTCGGCGGGGAACTCATCTGGGGCAAGCGTCACGACGTACGACTGGTACTGCGCACGTCACGGCTCTCCTCCGCGGCGATGGTGGCGACCTTCCTGGCCACGACCCAACTCCCCCTCCAACAGGCCATCGTGCTCGGCGCGGTCCTGTCCCTGCTGTTGTACTGCGTCCAGGCCGCGCGCCGAGCCCGCCTCGTGGCGCTGGTGCCCGATGCCGAGGGCCGCTGGAACGTGGCCCTGGCACCCGAGCGTCTGACACCGGGCGAGGTCACCGTCCTGTACTACGACGGGGTCAGCCTCTTCGCCGAACTACCGCGTATCGAGGCGTCGTTGCCCCGAGTCGGCAGCGACGGCGCGGACGGCTCGGTACTGATCCTCGTCATGCGCGGCCTGCCCGACGTGCCGTCCTCCACGATGGTCAAGCTGCTGAGCCGCCGCATCCAGGAACTCCAGCGGTACGGCGCCCGGCTCGTCCTCGTCGGCGTGGAGCCGGAACTCGCCCGCGTCCTCGACGCCACCGGTATCACCGATCAGCTCGGCCCCGGTGGCGTGATCGCGGCGGAGGCCGAGCTGTTCGCACCGCTGGAGCGGGCGCTCGTGCAGAGCCGGGAGTGGAGCCGCCGCGTCAGGGAGTGACGATGGCGAAGTCCGGGTCCGGTGCGCCGAGGTGGCCGAGCAGTTCGTTGATCTTGGCGGTGTCGCCGCTGACCTTGATGTCGTCGCGGGCTGTCAGGTCGGCCGGGGCGACGGCGCCGAGCAGGACCGCACGCAGGTCCGCCTCGGCGAGGCTGATCTCGACGTCCGGGTCGGCCGCGGCGGGCCCGGTGCCGGTGACATGGGTGAGGACGCCGTTGCGCAGCCGCATCGTGACCACCGGATCGCTGTCGTCCAGATTCCAGCGCACCGTGATGTCCGCGTCCCAGCTGCGCGGGCCCTCGACCCGGATCGCCAGGGCGTCGAAGAGCTGGTCCAGGGTCAGCGCCGCGAGCAGATCGGGCGAGACGGTGTTGGTGGGGGTACCGACCGAGCCCTCGCGCAGTTCCAGGGCGCCCATGAGATAGAAGTTGCGCCAGGTGCCGTTCTCGCTGCCGTATCCGAGCTGCTCCAGGGCGTCGGCCTGGAGAGCGCGGGCCTCTGCGTTGTCCGGGTCGGCGAACACGACGTGGTTGACGACCTGGGCCACCCAGCGGAAGTCGCCGTCGGTGTACGACTGCCGGGCGCGCCGCAGGATCTCGTCGGCGCCGCCCATGAACTCGACGTACCGCTGGGCGGATTCGACCGGCGGGTGCTCCCACAGGTGGGCCGGGTTGCCGTCGAACCAGCCCAGGTAACGCTGGTAGATCGCCTTGGTGTTGTGGCTGACGGAACCGTAGTAGCCGTGGGTGTGCCAGGCCCGCTCCAGGGCCGGAGGCATCTCCATCCGCTCGGCGATCTCAGAACCGGTGAGGCCCTGGTTGAGCATCCGCAGGGTCTGGTCGTGGAGGTAGGCGTACAGGTCGCGCTGCTCGGACAGGAAGCCGACGATCCGCTCACGGCCCCAGACCGGCCAGTGGTGGGAGGCGAAGGCGACGTCCGAGGAGCCGGTGAAGAGGTCGACGGCCTCGGTGAGATAGCGGGCCCACACGCGCGGGTCGCGGACCTGGGCGCCGCGCAGGGTCAGCAGATTGTGCAGGTTGTGGGTGGCGTTCTCGGCCATGCACAGCGCCCGGCGATCGGGGAAGTGGATGTTCAGCTCCGCCGGCGCCTCGGTGCCGGGGGTCAGCTGGAAGACCATCCGGATCCCGTCGACGGTCTCCGTCTGCCCGGTGCGGGTGATGTCCACCGTCGGGGGGATGAGGGTGACCGCGCCGGTCGAGACCGTCTGCCCGAGGCCCGCCCCGATCTGCCCGCGCCCTCCCTTCGGCAGGGCGGCGCCGTACATGTAGGCGGCGCGCCGGCCCATCGCCGTACCGGCGTACACGTTCTCGCTGACGGCATGCTCCAGGAAGCCCTGCGGGGCGAACACCGGTACGCCGCCTGCGACGTCCTCGTCGGTCAGGACGCCGCGGACACCGCCGAAGTGGTCGGCGTGGCTGTGGGTGTACAGCAGACCGGTCACCGGCCGGTCGCCCCGGTGGCCCCGGTAAAGGGCCAGGCCCGCGGCGGCGGTCTCCGCGCACAGCAGCGGGTCGATGACGAGGATGCCGCGCTCGCCCTCGACGATCGTCATGTTCGAGAGGTCGAAGCCACGGACCTGGTAGATGCCCTCGGTCACCTCGAACAGGCCGTGGTCCGAGCACAGGCGGCTCTGCCGCCACAGGCTCGGGTTGGCCGTGTCCGGGCAGTCCTGGTCGAGGAACCCGTAGGCGTCGAGGTCCCACACCGCACGCCCCTCGCCGTCGCGTACGACGCTGTCCTGCGCCGTGCCCATGAAGCCGCGCCGCGCGTCCTGAAGGTCCTGGTCGTCGTCGAAGGGGAACCGTTGCCGCACGGCCTGGTTGGCCTCCGCGATCCCCGGCTGGGCGGGCTTGGCTTCGGTGTTCTGGGACATCTCGATCTCCCTCGCGGGCGACGCCGGAATCCGGCGGCACGACGGACTCGGCCAGTGCCACTTTCACTCGGGCCCATGGCTCCCACGACCGGATGTACGCCGTACGGGGGAACTCCGATCGAGCTGCTCGCGGGACCGCGGGTCGTCGTGCAGGGCGCCGCCGCCCGGCCACCGCGGAGGGCCGTCCGTACACGTCACACCGGCGGCCCACGACAACTGGCCCACCCGCCCGTCGCGTCCGACACTCGAAGTCCCCTGTCCGGGGCCCCCGTCCGGGTCCCCCGTCCGGTGAACCGGCGACCGAGGAGGCCGATGAGCACGCAGGACTCCTCCGCGCATCCGCCCGTCCCGGGTGGCTGTGTCTCCGGTCGCCCGTGACACAGCCCGTACGCGCCCGGCTGCCGCACCGCAGCAGCGGCAGCCAGCGTGCCCGGCGCACCCGCAGCCACGGCACTGCCCTCTTTCTGGTGGCCGCGGGAGCGCTCCTGGGCTGGGCGCTCCCGGCTCTGGAAGAGCACCTGCCCGCCGCCGGACTGAACTTCGACGCGTCCACGGCCCAGGCGACCCTGGCCGCCATCGCCGGCGGCATGATCACCCTCGCCGGCTTCGTCGTCACGGCCATCACCCTCGTCATCCAGACCGTGCAGGCCATGTCGCCCCGGCTGGTCGCGGCCCTCGGTCACTTCAGCCGGTACCTCGTCCTCTTCGGCCTGCTGATCGGCACCGCCCTGTACGCGCTGGTGGCACTGAGCCACGTGCGCGGCGACAGCGTCCCCAAGCTGAGCGTGACCGTCGCCATCGGTCTCGTCCTGGTGGACGCCGTCGCGGTGCTGTATCTGCTCGCCTCGCTGCGGGGCGCGGTGACGGGCGGCGGCCTCGCCCGCGCTGTCGGAGACCGACTGCGCACCGTCATCGAGGAGATGCATCCTCCGGCAGCGACGGCATTCACGACGTCCTGTCGACACCGTCACGAGCACGAGGTGCCGCTCGTCCATCGTGGCGGGCCGGCCGTCATCTTCTCCCTCGACGAACCCCGCCTCACACGTCTCGCCGCCCGTCACGACGTCCATATCCATCTCGTGTGCTCGGTAGGTGAATTCGTCGGGTCGGGCACCGTGGTGGGGCACCTCGAAGCGCGCACCGCCGGCCCTGCCGACCCCCGCCTCGCCCGCCGCGTCGCCGCCTGCGTGCGCTACGGCCCCAGCCGCACCGTGGAGCAGGACCCGGCCTACGGATTCCGGCTGCTGGCCGACATCGCGGTCCGGGCGCTGTCCCCCGCGGTCAACGACCCCACCACGGCGGTCCAGGCACTGGACCAGATCGAGGACGGACTCCTACGGCTCGCGGGCCGCCCCCTCGGCCCCACGTGGCTGCTCGACGGGTCGGGCCGCCCGCGTATCTCCTGTCCCGCGCCGCACTGGGCCGACTTCGTCTCCCTCGCACTCGACGAGACACTCCTCTACGGCTCCCCGAACCCGCAGATCGTGCGCCGGCTGCGTGCTCTTCTCGATCACCTGCTGGTTGCCGCACCGGAGGACCGCAGGGAACCCCTAGTCGAGCGCCGAGAGGCACTTCAGCGCCTGTCGGCCACCGCCTTGTCCGATCCGCTACTGAGCCGCGTGGCGTCGGAGCCGGACCGGCAAGGACTCGGCGGACCGCCCGCTCCGAGCACCGTCGCCGACTGACGCACCCCGATCGGACCAGCACTCCTCGCCGCTCACACGGGACTGTGCGTTCACTGGCCTTCGACGGCACGACGCACGACCGGGAGGCGGGATGGCGTGGACGGCGCGGCTGAAGCGTCTGCGTGACCGCGCCGAACAGCGCTTCCCCGTCGTGACCGAACTGACCGGCCGACTGCTCTCCGCCAACCTCCTGGACGCTGCCACCAGGCTCGCGGCTCAGGCGTTCCTGGCCGCCGTACCGCTGCTGTTCGCGATCGCCGCCTTCGCCCCGGGCGGCGTCCGCGACCAGCTCCGGGAGTCCCTGCGGGCCATGTTCGGCCTGACGGGGGAGGCCGACCAGGAGTTGCAGAAGGTGCTGGGAAGTTCGACCGACACCGCCCTGAGCAATAGCAGCGGCGTCATCGGCCTGGCGTTGGCGCTGGTGTCCGCCACCAGCTTCAGCCGCGCCATGGCCCGGGTCTGCGAGCGTGCCTGGCGGCTGCCCAGAGCAGGAACCCGGATCGCGGCCTGGCGCTGGATGGTATGGCTTCTCGTGCTGGTACTGGTCGTCATCCTCCAGGGGCCGATCCGGAACGGCTTCGGTGTGGGCCTCTGGCTGGGCACCATCCTCTTTTTCGTCGTGGGCACAGGTGTATGGCTGTGGACCCAGCACCTGCTACTGGCCGGCCGCGTCTCCTGGCTGCCGCTGTTGCCCGGTGCACTCCTCGCCGCGGCCGCCACCAGCGCGCTCGGGCTCATCGCCCGGCTCTACATGCCCAACGCGCTCAACCGCACCTTGCATGCATACGGCTCCCTCGGCCTGGTCCTCACCATGCTGTCCTGGCTGATCATCGTGTGCGCCGCGGTCACCTTCGGGGTGACCATCGGTGCCGTGCTGGCAGAAGAGCCGCCGTTGAACCGGTTCCTGGCGAGGGACCGCGGCACACGCGAGGGCACGTCCAGGGGGACATGAACCTGGGGAACGGCGTTGAACCGTGAGAGCGGGTATCAGACGGACCCGCCGCGTCGGCTCCTGAACCACCACGCACCGCCGCCGAGGGCGAGGACGGCCGCGCCGATGCCGAGGGGGACGGCGAGGGGCAGGCCGTCGTCCTCCGTGCTGTCGGCTGCCGGTTCCACGGACGGTGTGGGTGTGGATGTCGGGGTGGTCGGCTCAGGGGAGGGTGCGGCCGTCGTCGGCTCGTCCGTGGGGCTGGGGGTGGGGCTCACGAGCTTCGCGCCGGGGGCGGCGGCCTTCAAGGCGAGGCTGGGTGCGGGATGGCCGTCGCCGTGGTCGTCGCCGCCGGTGTCGTCCAGTTCGATCCAGCGGTCGATCTGGCCGTCGTCGTAGGACTGGAGGGTCTTGAAGGCCAGGGACTTGACGTCGGGCAACTGTCGTACGGTGACGACGTACTCGGCGTCCTCCCCCACGGGGAGTTTCGGTCCCGAGACGGTGTAGCCCCGGCTGGTGAGGGCGAACTTCCAGCCGTCCGGGCCCTCCCCGTAGGTGATGTCGGTGGGGGTGATGCCCGCGGGCAGGGTCACGTCCAGCTTGGTGATGCCCGCCGAGGCGGACTCCGACTCCGCGGAGAAGGTCAGCTCGACGTTCTGGTCGAGGGCCCGGGCGCCCTCCGCCTCGACCTCCGCGTGGGCCGCGGCCGGTCCCGCGGTGACGAGAGCGGCCGCGAACACGGCCGTCGTGAGGACGCCGAGACGGCGCAGGTTGGGTGCCATGGTCGGACGGTGCACTGCGAACTCCTTGTGGCGATGGGTGTGGCGATGAGTTTGGCTATGGGTGTGGCGGCTGAATTCAAGCGATGGGCAGGGGGTTGGCCAGGGGCCGAACCCGGTCGCGTCGCCGCCGCCCCGTCGCCGCCGCCCGGCACACGCGTCGGGCGGCAGCGACGTACGACAGCGATGTACGGCGCGTCAAGCAGCTGCGGCGGTCTCCCGCCGGGGGCCTTCGGCCTCGTACAGCGACTCGATGAGGGAGCTGCGCGCCCGGGCCACCCGGGAGCGCACGGTGCCCACTGGGCAGCCGCTGGCGAGTGCCGCTTCCGCGTAGGGAAGGCCGAGGAGCTGGGTCAGGACGAACGCCTCCCGGCGTTCGTCGGGGAGTGCGGCCAGGAGTTCGGCGAGGGCGATGCCGTCGTCGAAGCCGGGGAGGCCGCGCGGCTGTGCGCGTTCGGCCGCCGACTGCCAGTCGTCGGTGTGCGCGAGGCGGGGCCGGGCGGCGGCGTACCGGATGCTGTCGACCACGGCGCGGCGCGCGATGGACAACAGCCAGCTGCGCGCCGAGGAACGGCCTTCGAAGCGGTGCAGGCTGCCGAGGGCCCGCAGGAAGATGTCCTGGGTCAGGTCGTCGGCGTTCTGCGGGTCGGCGCCGAGGTGGGTGACGTAGCGGATGACGTCTCGGTGCAGGGCGCCGACGAACTTCTCGACCGCGTCGAGGTCACCGCCTCGGGCTGCCAGCGCCCAGGAGGTTATCGACTCGTCGCGTGAGGCGCGTGAGCTGTGCGAACTGTGTGAGCCGGGCAGGGTGGTAGTGAGCACCTGGTGTCCTTCTCGGGATCCGGGAACAGGCAGGCCCATCGGGCGCGGCGGTTCCGGCGGTTGTTGACGTCCGGCCGCGCAGGCGCGCGGCCGATACCCGAGGCAGGGTGGACGGGCCTCGGGGAACCGGCTGTCGTCAGATGACAGCGGTCCCGACGGGTGGACCCCGAGAAGTGATGGCATGGACGAGGAGGAGCTGCCGCAGCGCGTGGACCGAGTGGTTCCGGCGGGCGCGGACACGTGGGCGGTGCGGCGGCGCGGGCAGCCGGAGCAGCAGCCGCAGCGGGGCGACGAGCCAGCCGCCGAGGACCCGCAGGATACGGAACGCGGCGCGCTCGCCGTGGGCGAGCCACAGGCCGCAGAGCAGGGCGGTGACCAGGTGGGCGGCGAGCATGCCCATCGGGGACATGCCGTCCATGACATGACCCGCGTGGGCCATGGAGCCCATGCCCTCCATACCGTCCATGCCGCTCATCGAGATCATCGATCCCGAGGAATCCGCAGAGGACGCAGAGGACGCAGAGGACATGGCAGACATGTCATGGCTCATGGAGTGCGCGGCCGTCGCCTGCCCGTTGGAGTCCGTGCCCGCCCCCGATGGGGCGCACAGCAGGTAGGACGCCCATCGCCGGGCGAGGGACGCGCCATCAGCCGACTCCGGCCGTACGACCGCCTGGGCGAGCGAGAACAGCGCGTGGAGGCCCGCTTGGGCGGCGACCGCGACGGAGCCGACGGTGAGGAGTCCCCGTTCGCGGCCGGCCAGCGCCCACGCCGCGCCGCCCGTCGCCACGGCCCCGGCGACCAGCGCCCACCAGGGCACCTCGAAGCCGGACGCCATCGCGTGTCCCTGCACGGCGGACAGCACGCAGACGGCCGCGAACACAGCGGCCCTCAACGCACGCGAACACCGTCCAACGGTCATAGCGGCTCATCCTTGCATCAGCGTCTCCGCTGTCACCAGGGCAGTACGGAAACCCACCGGGTACGCCACTCAATCCCGCACATGTGATCCATGCCACAGCAACATGCCGGAAACCGGGGGACGTTCGCGCCGAGCCGGTTGCGAACCCGCCGGGAACCAGAGCCGATCGGCATCCGACCACTGCAACGGAAGCCCCGCACTCAGGAGGTCGCGGCGCTCCGGCGCCCGGCCCCACCCGGCCCTGGATCGAGGTTGCAGCTGTATGCACTGGTACGAGGACGACGGATTCTGGTCGGACTTCACCGAGACCATGTTCTCCGAGCGCAGGCGGTCGGAGACGGCGGACCTCGTCGCCGAGTCGCCGCTGCTGCACTTCCCGGCCGGGAGCCGTGTGCTGGACCTGTGTTGCGGGCCCGGCCTGTATCTGGTGCCGCTGGCCCGCCGGGGTCACACGGTGACGGGGGTGGACCTCAGCCCGGTCATGCTGAAGCGGGCCGAGGCCGCCTGCGCCGAGGCCGGGGTGGATGTCCGGCTGGTGCAGGCGGACATGCTGACGCACGTCGAGCCGGAGTCGTACGACGTGGTCCTCAACGTCTTCACCTCCTTCGGCTACTTCGACGAACCGGCCGACAACGCACGCGTGTTGCGCAACGCCCACGACTCGCTCGCACCCGGCGGACAGCTGCTGATCGACGTGCTGGGCAAGGAGGTCCTCGCCGGCTGGATCGGCCGGCCCAAGCTCGTCGAGCTCGACGGCGGCGCGTACGTGGTGCAGCGCGACACCGTCCTGGACAGCTGGACGCGGCTGCGCACCGACTGGACGCTGGTGCGCGACGGGGTGGCGCGCGAGGCGTCGATCACCTCCTTCCTCTACAGCGCGGCCGAGCTGCGCGCCCTCTTCGAGGCGGCCGGCTTCACCGACGTGCGCTGCTACGGCGGCTTCGACGGCGGCCCGTACGACAACCACGCGGGGCGGCTGATCGTGCGCGGAACACGGCCTGAACGCTCCGCCAGTACGCGGGACCTCTCCGCCCATACGCGGGATCTCTCCGCCGATACGCCGGAACTCTCCGTCGATTCACGGGAACTCTGAGGCACCCCGCTCCGACTACTGGTCCGTGGGCGGGTATCGAGGCGCCCTGTCCGCCAACTTCCGTACAAATGAAGGGACTTCATGGCCGGGGCCGCATCCGGGACTTCCTCCGCAGGTCCCGCCGTCTCCTCCGAGAAGGAACCGCACCATCAACCGGACGACGACCGCCCCGCAGGCCGCGGCAAGCTGCTGACCATCCTCGTGGCACTGTCCGTCACGCTCGTGGTCTCCGTCCTGGCCGGTATCGCGCTGGGCCCGACCGTCGTACCCCCGTCCGACGTCGTGCACTTCCTGTGGGCGGCCCTCACCGGCGGCGGCATCGGGGCGGACGAGGTGACCGGGTACTCCATCGTCTGGCATGTGCGCACCCCCAGGGTGCTGCTCGCGGCGGTCGTCGGCGCCGGGCTCTCCGTCGTCGGTGTCGCCATCCAGGCGCTGGTGCGCAACGCTCTCGCGGATCCGTTCGTGCTGGGCATCTCGTCGGGTGCGTCGGTGGGGGCGACGGCCGTCGTGGTGTTCGGGATCTTCGCGGGGCTGGGGGTCTTCGCCCTGTCGGCCGCCGCGTTCCTCGGTGCGCTCGGTGCGACGGTCCTTGTGTACCTGGCCGCGCGCGGTCCGATGGGGCTGACGCCGCTGCGGCTGGTGCTGACCGGGGTGGCGCTGGCGTACGGGTTCCAGGCGTTGATGAGCGTCCTCGTCTTCCTCTCGCCGAACGGGCAGGCTGCGCGGACGGTGCTGTTCTGGCTGCTCGGCAGCCTGGGGTCGGCGACCTGGGAGTCGCTGCCGCTGGTGGCGGCGGCCGTGCTGGTCGCGGTCGTGGTGCTGCTGCGGCAGAGCCGGTCCCTTGACGTGCTGTCGCTGGGGGACGAGACCGCGGCCAGCCTCGGTGTGGACGCGGACGCGCTGCGGCGGGGGCTGTTCGTGCTCACCGCGGCCGTCACCGGGCTGATCGTGGCGGTCAGCGGCGCGATCGGCTTCGTCGGCCTGGTGCTGCCCCATGTCGTACGGATCTGGGTCGGCTCAACTCACCGGCGGGTGCTGGCCGTTGCGCCACTGGCCGGGGCCTGCTTCATGGTCTGGGTCGATCTGGTGGCCCGTACCGCCTTCGCGCCCGAGGAGTTGCCGCTCGGAGTGATCACCGCGCTGATCGGTGTGCCCGTGTTCGTCGTGCTGATGCGGCGGCGCGGCTATCTGTTCGGAGGTCAGTAGATGACCTTCCCGTTCGGAGGTCGGTAAATGGCCCCCTCCGTCCTCTCCCTGCGCGAGCTCTCCGTCGAAGCGGCCGGGCGGGCGCTCGTCGACCGGTTGAACATCGACGTGACCGCCGGCTCGATCGTCGGCCTCGTCGGACCCAACGGCAGCGGCAAGTCCACCGCCCTGCGCTGCGTCTACCGGGCGCTGAAGCCGAGCTCCGGGGCCGTCCTGCTCGACGGCACCGACCTGACCTCGCTGAAGCTGCGCGACAGCGCCCGCTCGATCGCCGCCCTGACCCAGGAGCGCCACACCGAACTCGACTTCACCGTGGCGGAGGTGGTGGCCCTCGGCCGCGCTCCGCACGCACGCGGCAACCAGCAACTGACCGCTCGTGAGCGCGAGTTGTGCCACCGGTCGATGGACCGGCTGGACATCGCCCACCTCGCGGAGCGCAGCGTGCTGACCCTGTCCGGAGGCGAGCGCCAGCGCGTACTCGTCGCGCGCGCCCTCGCCCAGGAGCCCCGCGTCCTGGTCCTCGACGAGCCCACCAACCACCTGGACGTACGGCACCAGGTCGAGCTGCTGTCCTTCCTGCGCTCGTCCGAACTGACCGTCCTCACCGCCCTGCACGACCTCAACCTGGCGGCCCAGGTCTGTGACCGCATCGCCGTACTCGGCTCCGGCTGTCTGGTCTCCTCCGGCACTCCCGCGGAGGTCCTGACGCCCGAGCTGGTCCGCAAGGTGTTCGGCGTCGACGCCATGGTCGTGCCCCATCCGCGTACCGGAATCCCGCAGCTGCTCTACGACATCGCCCCCACCGGCGCTCCCCCCATCGACGCGTCCCCGGAAGGACCCCCCTCGTGATCAGACGCCCATTCCCCCGCGCCCTCGCCGCCGGACTGCTGACCACAGGGCTCCTGCTGACCGCCGGCTGCGGCGCCGAGGTCGAACCGGCGGCGGACGCCGAGCCGGACACGGTCACCGTCTCCAACTGCGGCGAGGACGTCACGTACACCCGCCCGGAGCGCGCGGTCGCCTACGACGTCAGCGGCGCGGAGAAGATGTTCGCCCTCGGGCTGGCCGAAGAGATGCGCGGCTACGTCATGAACGCGCTCGGCGACCCGTCCATCGAGGGTTCGCCCTGGCGGGAGGACTACGCCGAGGTCGAGCGGCTGGGCACCGAGCGCATCACCCGGGAGATCGTCGTCGACGCCGAGGCCGACTGGGTGCTGGCCGGCTGGAACTCCGGCTTCAGCGAGGAACGCGGCATCACCCCGGCCCTGCTCGACAAGGTCGGCGTCGCCAGTTACCTGCACACCGAGACCTGCTGGGACTACGGCGACAAGAGCGTCGACGCGACACCGCTGGAGGCGCTCTACACCGACCTCGACAACCTGGGGAAGATCTTCGGCGTCGAGAAGCGGGCCGACGAACTCGTCACCGAACTCAAGGGACGCGTGGCCGCGTTGAAGAAGACCTGGCCCGCCGAGGGCGACCCGGCCAAGGTCTTCGTCTACGACTCGGGCACCGACCAGCCCTTCACCGCCGGGCGCCACGCCGCGCCGAACGACATCATCACCGCGGCCGGGGGCACCAACGTCTTCGGCGATCTCGACAAGGGCTGGACGACGGTCGGCTGGGAACCGGTCGTCGAAGCCGAGCCCGAGGTGATCGTGATCATCGACTACGCCGACCAGCCGGCCAAGGACAAGATCGCCTACCTCAAGTCGCTGCCCAGCCTGAAGTCGGTACCGGCGGTGAAGGACGACAACTTCCTCGTCATGTCCTACGGCGACGCCGTCAGCGGCCCCCGCAACGTCACGGGCGCCGAGGACCTGGGCCGCTACCTGCGCTCGGTCGGGCGGTGACGGTGACCCCGATGCCCATCACCCTCGGCGCCCCGGTCCACGAACACATCACCGACGCGATCAAGGCCCCCGACCTGCTGCGGCTGTCCGACAACGTCGTCCTCGCCCGCTTCGAGACCCTGAAGGTGTACGCCGCCCTCGGCGCGGTCCGCACCCTGCTGGAGCGCGGGACCGTGCAGCCGGGCCAGACCCTCGTCGACAGCTCCAGCGGTATCTACGCCCTGGCCCTGGCGATGGCCTGCCACCGCTACGGCCTGAACTGCCACATCGTCGCCTCCACCACCGTCGACGCCACGATGCGCGCCCAGTTGGAGATCCTCGGCGCCACCGTGGACCAGATGCCGCCCTCGAAGGACCTGAGACTCGACCAGGAAGGGCGGGTCCGCCGGGTACGGCAACTGCTGGCCGAACGGCCGGGCCTGCACTGGATGCGCCAGTACCACGACGGCGTCCACTACACCGGCTACCGCGAGTTCGCCGACCTCGTGCACCGCGCGCTCCCCGGCGTACCGCTGACCGTGGTGGGTGCCGTGGGCACGGGCTCCTCCAGTGGCGGACTGGTCGAGGCACTGCGCGGGCGCGGCCGGGACGTACGCCTGCTGGGACTCCAGCCCTTCGGCAGTGTCACCTTCGGCAGCGAGGGGTTCAGCGACCCCGAGGCGATCATCGCCGGGATCGGCAGCTCGATCCCGTTCGACAACGTCCGCCACGACCTCTACGACACCCTGCACTGGCTCGACTTCCGGCACGCCATGGCCGGCGCCGTCGGGCTGCTGCGGGAACACGCCGTGTTCGCCGGTCTGTCCACCGGCGCCGCCCACCTCGTCGCGGGCTGGGAGGCCATCCGCGACCCCGGCCGCACGCACCTGGTCATCGGCGCCGACACCGGACACCGCTACACCGAGCGCGTCTTCGCCCGCCACCACGAGGCCCTCGACCCGCGCGCGCTCAAGCCGCACCAGATCACCAGCCTCGGCGACCTCGCCCTGCCGTGGTCGGCCATGGAGTGGAGACGGCGGCGGTATGACGTACGCCAACCTGCCGTCCCCCCACAGGGAACAGCCTCACTCGCCGCAGTCACCAAGGAGGACCAGGCATCGTGACCATCGCCGCCCTGGAGGCACTCACCTTCGGCCTGGGACGCCTGATCGAGGCGGCCGACGGCGCCGGACACCGCCTGTGCCTGCTCACCGGCAACCGTGACGTCTACCGCCACGAGCTCGACCGGCTCGACCCCGCGGCACTCGACATCGTCGACCTCGACACCACCGACGAAGCCGCCTGCGCCGCCGCCCTGGCCGCCGTGCCCGACCTGCGCGGGCTCATCAACTCCACCGACACGTGGAGCGTCCCGGGCGCCGACCTCGCCGCCAAACTCGGCCTCCCCGGACCCGACCCGGCCTCGGTCCGCCAACTGCGGGACAAGAGCCGGGTGCGCAACCTCCTCCACGAGCGCGGCCTCAGCCGCGGCGGCGCCCTCGCCGATCCCTCCTCCGCTTCCCAGGTCCTCCGTGAGATCGGCCTGCCCGCCGTCCTGAAGGACTCCGCGGGCACCTCCTCCCGCAACGTCTGGCCGGTACGCGACGAACACCAGCTCCGTACGGCCCTCACCGAGGCAGCCGAACTCCCCTTCAACGGGCGGCTGTTCGCCGAGCCCTTCTTCTCCGGCCCCGTCTACAGCGCGGAAACCCTGAGCTGGGAGGGCGAGACGAAGCTGCTCGGTGTCCTCAGCCGGCAGATGTCCCCCGAGCCCTCCGTACGCGAGGAGGCCGCGGCCTTCCCCGTCGCCCTCCCCGGCCTCCAACTCGGCCTGATCCAGGACTGGGTGGCGCGCGTACTGGCGACCGCGGGCCACGACAGCGGCTTCGCGCACGTGGAGTTCGTCCTCACGACCGAGGGCCCGGAGCTGGTCGAGATCAACCGCCGCATCGGCGGCGCGCTCGTCGGCGAGGCACTGTGCCGCGCCCTGGGCACCAACGTCTACGACGCCATGGTCGACACCGCTCTCGGCCGCCGCCCCGCGCTGCTGGACACCCCGGCCGCCGATCACACGCCCGGTCCCGCCACCGCCTTCGTGCTCGTCTACCCCGACCGGCCCGGCACGCTCACCGGCTGGACCGGCCTGGACGGTCTGTCCGCCTTCCCCGGCTCGCCCGAGTGGTACCCCACCGCCGTCCCGGGCCGGCGCGTGGAGCACCTGAGCGACCAGCGCGGCTGCACCGGCATCGTCCTGGCCGAGGCGGCGACGGCCGAACTGGCCCTGCACCGGGCGCTCAGCGCCGCCGGGAGCATACGGCCGGTCATGGCAGCCGACGACCGGGAATGATGCTCGCTCCGCTCAGGTCGCTCACCGGCCCGCAGTACTTCCTGCTGGCCGGATCGTTCCTTATCCCCCTGGGCAGCTTCGCCGTGCTGCCCTTCATGTCGGTCCTGCTGCACGAGCGGCTGGACATGGCGCTCGGCACCGTCGGCGTGGTGCTCGCCGTCGCCTCGTTCGTGCAGTTCTCCGGCGGCGTCGTCGGGGCCGCGATCGCCGAACGGATCGGACTGCAGCGCACCATGCTGCTCGCGCTGGTGATCCGTACGGCGGGCTTCGTCTGCTTCCTGCCCGGGCTCGGCGATCCGGCCATGGCCGTCACCGCGCTGTTCCTCGTCTCCTCCGGCGCCGCGCTCTATCTGCCCGCCAACAAGGCGTACTTGGTGCACCACGTGGACGAGGAGCAGCGCCCGCTGTTGCTGTCCGCGAGCGGTTCCGCCCTCAACGCCGGTATCGCCCTGGGCCCGATCGCCGCCGCGCCCTTCGTGCTCAGCGCCTCGGCGGGCCTCTTCACCGCGGTCTCCGTGCTGTTCGCGGCGGTCACGGTGGGGCACGCGCTGCTGCCGGTGGAGAACCCCGACCGCCGGCCGGCGGACATGGCGGAAGCGCCCCGGCGCCGCGAGAAGGCGTTCGCCGGACTCCCTCTCCTGCCCTTCGCGATCACTGTGCTGAGCGTGTACGTTTTCATGTTCTTCCAGCACTACTTGGCGGTCTACGCCGTGCCCCGGACCTCAACTCTCTTCTACGCCTTGGTCCTCGCGCTGTACGCCCTGCTCCTGGTCGTCGCTCAGCCCCTCCTGTCGGACTGGATCGCCCGTCTGCCCTACCCCCGAGCCCTGCGACTCGGCTTCGCCGCGCTGGCCACCGGCATGACCACCCTCGCCCTCGGCCACCCGGCCGCCATCCTGGCCGGAGCCCTGCTCATCTGCCTCGGCGAGATCGTCCTCTTCCTCAAGAACGACCTCGAAGCCCTGAACCGGTCCCGCCGCTCACCCGCGGTCGTCTTCGGCCACCAGCGACTGGCGGCCGGAATCGGCGCGTTCGCCAGCGGCATCGCGGGAGGCGAGGGCTACGACCTGGCCGAACGGTCCGGTCACACCGGCCTGTTCTGGGCAGCGGTCGCGGTGCAGTGCGCCCTGCTGCCGCCGCTGCTGATCCGTGCGAACGCTCTCCGGGGAAACCGGTGATCACGAGACGCGGGCACTCGGGTCACTCGGGTCACTGCGGACGAACCACCACCGCGATGGTCTCGATGGCCCCACTGTGCTCGAAGTGCAGCGTGAACGGCACGAGGTCGCCCGCCCGCCAGCCCGCCTTGGCCCGCAGGACCACGTCCACGCCGTGCGGAGACATGGCCAACTCGCCGCCCGCGAGGACCGTGGCCGAGGACACCGCCTCCTTACGAGCGACTCCGCTCCCGGCGGTGCGATGACTGCTGAGGCCGATCTCCCCGCCGGTGGCGGAGGACGTCACCTCGACCAGCCGGTCGTCGGCGCCGCCCAGATTGGAGACGTCGAAGAACGCGGCGGTCTCCGTGCTCTCGCCGTACGGCAGGAAGACCCGCCCCGACGAGACGGCGATCCGGGCCGGGCTGCCCGCCTTCCCGGCCCCGACCCAGGTGGTCAGGCCACCCAGGGCGAGGCTGCACACCGCCACGGGCGCCAGCGCGGCGAGCAGGGTGTCGGTGAGGCGACGACGGGTCGGCCGCCACGGATGTCGCTCGGTCATCGCGTACGGCTCGTTCGTCATGTCCGGCTTACTCGTCACGTACGTCTCTTTCATCGCGTACGACTCCTGCCTGGCGTACGACTCCTGCCCGGCGTCGGCTGCCAGGCGCGCAACCGAAGGCTGTTGCCGACCACCAGCAGCGAACTGACCGACATCGCCGCGGCGGCCAGCATCGGGTTGAGCAGCCCCACCATGGCGAGCGGCACGGTCACGACGTTGTAGCCGAAGGCCCACACCAGGTTGACGCGGATCGTGCCCAGGGTGCGCCGGGCCAGCCGTACGGCGTCCGCGAGGGCCTCGATGTCGCCGCGTACGAGGGTCACGTCGGCGGCTCCGATGGCGACGTCGGTGCCGCTGCCCATGGCGATGCCGAGGTCGGCGCCGGCCAGCGCGGCGGCGTCGTTGACACCGTCGCCGACCACCGCGACCCGAAGGCCCTGCTCCCTCAAGTCCCGTACGAGGTCGGCCTTGTCCTCGGGTGTGCAGCGGGCGTGTATCTCGGTGATGCCGAGCGCGGCGGCGACGGCGCGGGCCGGTGCCTCCCGGTCGCCGGTGGCGAGCACGGGCCGTACACCGTCGCGCTTCAGCCGTTCCACGGCCCGGTAGCTTCCCGGCCGTACGACGTCACCGACCTCGATCAGGGCCTCGGCGATTCCGTCCACCCGCACCACGACGGGCGTGTGCGCGGCGGCCTCCGCAACGGGCAGCGCGTCCGCCAGGTCGACGGGCAACTCCTGGTCCGGCGCGAGCACTTCGACGAGATGACCCTCCACCCGGCCACGGACTCCCCGCCCCGGCAGGGCGCTGAACTCCCCGACTTCCGGCAGTGACCGCAGCGTCCGGCGCGCGTACGCCACGATCGCCCGCCCCAGCGGATGTTCCGAGCCCTGCTCGACCGCACCGGCCAGCCGCAGCACCACGTCCTTCCCCAACCCGCCCGGCGCCGCCGTGACCCGGGCGACGCTCATGTGCCCGGAGGTGAGTGTGCCGGTCTTGTCGAGTACGACGGTGTCGAGGTGCTGGAGCCCCTCCAAGGCCTGTGGACCGCTGATGAGAACGCCCAGTTGGGCACCCCGCCCGGTCGCCGCCATCAGCGCGGTCGGCGTGGCCAGACCCAGCGCGCACGGACAGGCGACGACGAGCACCGCCACGCACGCGGTGACGGCCGCCTGCGGATCCGCCCCGGCACCGAGCCAGAATCCGAGGGTCGTCACGGCCAGGGCGAGCACCGCGGGCACGAACACCCCGGCCACCGAGTCGGCCAGCCGCTGCGCCCGTGCCTTGCCGGCCTGCGCCTCGGTCACCAGCCGGGTGATCCGGGCGAGTTGGGTGTCGGCGCCGACCGCCGTGGCCCGTACCGCCAGCAGCCCGCCCGCGTTGACGGCCCCGCCGACCACCGCCGAGCCCGGTTGGACCTCGACCGGCTCGCTCTCCCCCGTCACCAGCGACAGGTCCACGGCGGAACTGCCCTCCACCACCTCGCCGTCGGTGGCGACCCGCTCCCCCGGCCGCACGACGAAGACCTGGCCGACCCCCAACTCCTCGATGGGGACGAGCCGTTCGGACCCGCCCTCCTCGCGCACCGACACTTCCTTCGCCGCGAGCCGGGCCAGCGACCGCAGCGCCGCCCCGGTCCCGTGCCGGGCCAGCGCCTCCAGGAACCGCCCCGCCAGCACGAACAGCGGTACGCCGACGGCCGCTTCGAGGTAGATGTGCGCGATGCCATCCGAGGCGGAGGGCACCAGGCTGAAGGGCATCCGCATGCCGGGATCCCCCGCGCCGCCCAGGAAGAGCGCGTACGCCGACCACGAGAAGGACGCCACCACCCCCAGCGACACCAGCGTGTCCATGGTCGCCGCCGAGTGCCGCAGCCCGCGCAACGCCCTTGTGTGGAACGGCCAAGAACCCCATACGGCGACCGGTGCGGCCAGCACGAAGCACAGCCACTGCCAGTTCCGGAACTGCGCGGCGGGCACCATCGACAGCACGAGCACCGGCAGCGCGAGCAGTGCGGTGACCAGCAGTCGGTCACGCTCGCGCCGGGTGTCCTCGGACCCTCCGCCGTCCTGGCGTTGCTGCTTCCTGGGAGGCTCGGGGAGCGCCGCCGTGTAGCCGGCCTTCTCCACCGTCGCGACGAGTTCGCCGGGCCGGACATGGGCCGGGTGGCTCACCCGGGCCCGCCCGGTGGCCAGATTGACGGTCGCCGTGACCCCGTCCAGCTTGCCGAGCTTCTTCTCGACCCGCCGCACGCAGGCCGCGCAGGTCATGCCACCGACGGTCAGGTCGGTGGTCACGAGGACGGCCTCCGATTCCGTGGCCATCAGCCGTCCGCTCCGTGTCCGTGCTCGGTTCCGCCGTCGTCGGTTCCGTCACCGCCACCGCTTGTTCCCTCGCCCGGGTCGGTGCCGTGGATGCCGGGCGCCACGGGTCCGGCGGCGGCGCCGACGGCGTACGACACCGCGAAGATCAGCACCAGAAGCAGGAGGAAGCCGACCAGCACTGGCGGCGGCGCCAACTTCCGTGACGCCGCGCCCGCACCTGCGCCCGCGCCGGAGGAGGATTGTCGGGACTCGCCCATACCGGGTCTCCAGATCGCCTCGTACGGCGTCCGTGGGGTGGAGCCGTACCGAGTCAGGAGTCGGACGCGCCGAGAGGGGAGTTCCCCAACGGCCTTGTGGCGTACGTCACTTGGATGCGATCCGCACCCGCTCGACTACTGTTCGCCGACTTAGAACCCCCGGTACACAGCACCGTGGCCCAGCCGCTCCTGCTGCCGTACACGCCGCGTCATGACGATCGCGGGGACACCGAGCCCCAGCAGCACCGGGACCGCGGCGGTGATCCCGAACCAGAGGAAGAGCGCGAGATAGCCGTAGGCGGCGTTGTCCACGTCCGCGTCCGCCTTCACCAGGAGGACGATGCTGGCCACGAACGCGACCACGATGAGAACCGCGAGGGCGATCGCGAGCCAGAGCAGGACGCGGGCCCAACGCCGGTACCCGGCACTGACCTCCTGGAACGGTGGCGGCCCGTACACCCCGGGCGGGCCGGGCCAGGGCCTTGGCACCGGGTGTTGGGGCGGCCACTGATCAGACATGAGGCCCAGTTCTACGGTGCGCGGCCCCGGAACACCAACTTCCGCCGCCACGGCACGCACCGCGCCGGAGCGTCGTCCCCCGGGTCACTTCTTCACCGAGTCCCACGCGCCGACGTTGAAGCTGCGCAGGAGGGCGATCAGCGCGGCCCCGAGCCGCCAGTCCACACCGGGTGCGTGTACGTGGAGTTTGTCGCCCTTGGATCTGAACTCCAGCGGGACCTGCCCGTTCGCGCGCCACCGGATGCCCCGGGGTGCGCGTGCGAAGCCGCCCTCGTTGCCAGGGACGCTGTCGAAGACGCTGACCACGAGGACGACCGTCATCAGGGGCAGCAAGAACCACCACATCCACCACCAAACGATCCTCCCCTTGAAGCCGATCGCTTCGGAGCCGCCGGGCTGGTGGACGGTCCAGCGGGTGCGCAGGCCCCTGCCGCGGAGCGCCTTCTCGCGCGTGAGCGTGCCGATGACCTCGCCGTGCGCGCCAAGCACCTGAAACCTCGCGACGCCGCCGGCGGCCGACAGGGTCACCACGGTGGCCACCCGCTCCCGGCGTTGATCGTCGGCCCACAGGGCGAAGGAACGGGCCCCGCCGCCCCGGGCCGCAAGGTACGCGGACGTGCCGCCCGGCGGCAGTTCGCGCTCCACGTACACGGCCGACGGCGCCGGTCCCGACCCGTCGGAGAAGCTGACCATGTCCGCCACCTTCGCCTGCCCCTGGCCGCCGGCTCGTCTCGGCCCGCTGTACATGGTCAGTACGTTGCTGCTCATCCGACGTGCTCCAGGTGGTAGTCGCGTGCCCAGGCCGGCCCAGTCTGTCTCACCCGCCACCCGCCGGACAGCCCGCCCTGCGGGAGGGTCACCTGCCGGTTCGGGTGGCGGGATGTCGGATCGGGATAGGTTCCCGGTATGGATTCCGCCTCTCTCCTCCTCCGTCTGCGCCGCGAGTTGGACGGCTTCCGGGCCTGCCTCGACGGCGACCTGACCGCACGGGTCGAGCATTGCGGTGACTGGACGCTGTACGACCTGGCGAACCACTTGGGCGGTGGGAACCTCTGGGCGGCCACCGCTGTCACGGAGGGGCACGGCGGCCTCGAACCGGCGGCGGCGCCACGGGAGCCTGCGGCGCTGGGGCGGTGGTTCGACGGCACGTCCGAGACCTTGTTGACGGTCTTGGATGCTGATCCGTCCGGCGCGGCCTGGACGTTCTGGCCCCCGCACACGGTCGGCTTCTGGCAACGACGCCGCTGCCTGGAAACACTCGTCCACCGCTGGGACGCCGAACACGCCCTCGGCGCACCCGGGCCGCTCGACGCGGACCTCGTCCACGACGGGGTGTCCGAGGTCTTCGACACCATGGCCCCTCGACAGATCGCGCGCGGCCGCGCGGTCCCACCCCAGGTCGCGCTGCGGCTCGAAGCCACGGACACCGGGGCGACCTGGACACACGGTCCGGGCACCCCGGTCGCGGTGCTCACCGGGACGGCGGAGAGCCTCCTGCTGACACTGTGGGGGCGGCTGCCGCGTACCGATGACGCACTGACGTGGGAGGGCGATCGGCACGCCGGGGAGCGGGTGTTGGACGGTCCGCTGGTGCCGTGACGCCGGGCCTCCCGAAGTGAACTCATGCGGTCACAGCGCTAGATGTGGATGAGGATCTGTCGTAGGGGGTGCCCGAGCGCGTCCGCGAGAGTGGCCAGTTCCTCGTCGGTCAGCCACGCCCGGTTCGGATACAGGACCTCGATCCTGAACTGGGCGAACCCCATCGGCCAGTCGTACACCAGCTCGTTGAGCGACGCCTCGGCATCACAGCAGGGAACCACCACCATGAGCGTCGAAAAGCCCTCGTCGTAGCGCTCCGAGACAGCTTCCCCCCACCAGGCAGATGCGAGATCCGCACCGCAGTGCGGGCAGGAGATCTTCTCCAGGTTGGCACCGCAGTAGACCACCTCGACGCTGTCGTGCCACTTGGCTTCCAGGCCACGGTGGGCGTCGTCGTCGGGAAGCATCCCGGACAGCACGGCCGCGGCACGATCCGCCACATCCCGACTGGGCTGCCAGTACGGATCGGTCGGAATCACCGTCAGGAAGTTGCCGCTCATCGCCCGTCTCCCCTGCCCGGCATGCGCCGTCCCTTGTCCGCCGGCCCGGCGGCCCCATCCGGTCGGAGCACTAGCAAAGGAGATCCGCGATCCTCCGCGCGCCCTCCAACGAGGTCGTCGTCAGCCGGGCCCACGACCCGTCCTGGAAGGAGATCTTGAAGTCGGCCTCGGCCATGCTGAATCGCTTGAGCTCCACGCCGGAGATTTCCTTCCGGGGCAGCGTCCAGAGGACGGCCTCGGATCCCGGAACCTTGTCGCCGCCGCCCCATTCGAGGAACCGACTGCCTCGCGCCGTGTCCTCGTACGACGTGATGCGCACGAGCCCATCAGGCTCTGTCAGTTCGATCTCGGTCACCGTTCGCCAGGACCGCCGAGAGGGATCGAGTTGCCAGGGCAGCGTACGAGCCGTCTCGCCCACGCCCGCCCACATGACGGGGAAGTCGTCGACCTCGTTCTCACGCTCCTCCAACTTCCCTCGCTTGTCGGGCGACGCGGGACTGCCGAGGGCGCTGGCGAGGATGTAGAGCGGCAGCATCAGGAGCCCGGTGACGACAGTAAGGACGTACCGGCCGACCTTGCCGAAGAACCCCCGCACGGCGAAGGTCTGTCCAGGTGGCCAGCCGGGCAGGTCGCGTTCTATGTCGTTGCGCTCGTGGTCGCGATAGGAGCGCCGCTTCTCCACCGAGGCGGCCGTACCACTCGCGAACTCGACCCGGAAGCGCTCCGGTTCCTCGTCCATGACCCTTCCTTCCGTGCCACTTTGGCAAGGTCAACTATGCCAACTCATCGGACCCGTAAGACCTGGAGGCCTCCATGGCTGATCAGCCGCTCAAGGCGCACTTCGCGGAGACCGTCACTCTTCCTGATGGCCGGAGGGTTCGTGTGCTCGCGTATCCCGACGGCAGTATCCGGTTCCACGTGGACGGACTGCCGTACGTGCTGACCGAGGCATACCTCAGCGGAAACGCCGAGAAGGACCAGGCGATTCTGAAGCTCTCGCCGGGCAAGCAGGGAAGCAACGCCTCCCACAACTACGTGGAATGGCTGGAAGAGAAGAACAGCAAGTAGACGGCACGAAACGGCCCCTCCGGCCGGGAGCTTCCGTACCAGCCATGGCTGCGACACTTCACCGCTTCCGAGCCGACCAAGTACCGGCCCCGGACGGGATTCCAGCCCCACCGGGCCCTCGTTCGCGGTGGTCCGGTGGGCCACGGCCCTCCCCCAAGGACTCTGAGGAAAGAACCAACTACCCACCCCCTCCCACCCGTTCACCCTCAGGAGTGACCCGGTTGCGGAAAGTGGCGACAGGGAGTTACGTTCGCCGCGACATCCCACACAACAGAAGACGGCCCCCGCCAGGACGGCAATCCTGGACGAGGGCCTGACCTACGAGGAAGTCCAACCTTCCCAATGGCTGAGCCGCATTCTAACGCGCCCTCGCGCGCCGAAGCCGGAGCTCCCACCTCCGGCGTCATCCACGTCCGCACCCGCCTCACCGCCAACTTCACCGTGATCGCCAACGCCCTCGCACAGCGGCGCGGTAGCGCGGTCACCATCGGCGTCGCGGCCTACATCCTCTCGTTGCCGGACGGTGCGATCGTCAGCATCGCCGCGCTCTGCAGGCACTTCACCGAGGGCGAGATCCTGATCTCCCGCGCGCTAAGGGAGTTGGAAGCCGCCGGTTACCTGGAGCGCCGACGCGAGCGCGGGCCCGACGGTCAGGTGCGCACGCGGACCTTCTTCTACGACGTACCGCGTGGCCAGAGGCAGCCGACCCCGCCACCCGGCCGACCCGACGGGCCTGTCCGGCCGCGGAAGTCCGCCGAGGGCGGCACACCGGGACGGACATCCCGGAACAGCGCATCGCCCTCATCGGATGCCAACGCCAGGCCTGCACAGGCAAGTTCGCCCGCCGAGTCACCCGCTCCACCACTCCGCCTCGACGACGCCGACACCCAAGCAGTCGTCATCCTCGCCTCCCTGCGGATCGTCCACCGCAGACTGATCCTGTCCCGCCGCGAGGTCGCCGAGCTGGCCCCGCGCGTCGCCGAGTGGCTCGCGCAGGGTCTCCGGCCCGAGGAGATCACCGGCCTGCTCACCGCCGGACTCCCCCGCCACTTCCAGTCCCGCCCGGCGCGGGTTCTCGCCTACCGGCTCGGCGAGGTCCCCCTCGATGCGCCACCGGCCCCGGATACTCCACCCACACATCGGGCCGTCCAGCCCTGGCAGACCTGCGACGGCTGCGAACGCGCCTTCCGGGCCCCGGAGCCCACGTCGTGCCGCGACTGCCGGAACTCGACCGCGCCACGCACCACGGCCGAGGCCGGCACCCATCACCCGGAAGCCGCCTGATGCTTCACTGGGTGTGCTCGCACACAAAACCAGGGATCAACGGCAGGAGGGTCATGGTCGACCGGTTCACCGACGGACTCCTGACGCCCACGGAGACGGCTTCCCACCTGGAGGTCCCTTTGTCGACGCTCACCAGCTGGCTCAAGGGAACGGCGGCCGGCGCACCGCTCGTGCACCGGGTCGAGCCGGTACGCAACGGGCAGCCGTCGGTCCCTTTCATCGCCGTGGCCGAGGCTCACGTCCTGCGTTCGCTGCGCTCGCTCGGTCTGCGGATGAGCGAGATCCGGGAGGCGGCGGCGGCCGTGCGGAAGGCGTTCGACACCCCCTACGGCCTGGTCTCGAAGCGCATCGCGACCGACGGGGTGGACATCTTCGTCGAGCACGGCTTCGGGGATCTGCGCAGGGCCCGGGACGGTCAGGCCCCCATCCACGAGGTGGTGGCCCGTTACCTCCGGTACCTGAACTGGGAGGGGGACGACGACTACCCGGCGAGCCTGCGGCTTAGGCAGTACGGGGAATCCGTCCCTGTCGTCATCGACCCGCGGTTCGGCCACGGGCTGCCGGTCATCGCCGCCAACCGTGTCGCGGTCAAGTCGGTCACAGACCTCTGGGAGGCGGGGGAAAACGTCGAGGACATCGCCTACGAGTACGGCATGACCCCCGAGCAGGTCGACGAACTCTGCCACGCAGTGGTGCGCCTTGCCGCCTGAGTTCTTCCTCGACCGGAATCTCGGGCGCCGTGTGGCGGAGGAACTGAGGGAACGCGGTTGGGCCGTTCACCGCATCGTCGACGTCTTCCCGGCGGACGCGCAGGACATCCCCGACGAGGAGTGGATCTCCTACGGGCTCGACCGGTCCTGGGTTCCGCTGTCGAAGGACGGCCGCATCAAGACACGGGACCTGGAGATCCAGCCTGTCCTCGACCGCTGCGCGGTGCTCTTCTACCTCGACAACCAACAACTCCGCAGTCTGGAGATGGTGGATCGGCTGGACGCACATCGCAGCGCGATCCACCGAGCCGTCGAGAAGGGCGGTCCGGCCGCCTACGCCGTACGACAGAACGGCCTCGACCGCACCTGGCCATGACATCGCCCGTTCCCCGCCGCCCGACGAAGGGATCACCGTGGCTCAGCCGAACACCGATACCCAGCCCACCGTCCTCGAGCCCGCCCTCGGATCCATGACCGTGCTGGTCGCCGCCGTCATCGTCCACGACCGGGCCGCCAACCGAATCGTCCTTCTCCAGCGCGGTGAGAACGCCAAGTTCGGCCAGGGCCTGTGGGACCTGCCCATCGGCAAGAGCGAGCCCGGCGAGCCGATCACCGAGACCGCCGTGCGTGAGCTGCACGAGGAGACGGGCCTGACGGTGAAACCGGAGGCGCTGCAGGTCGCTCACATCGTCCATGGGGCATTGGGCGTCGAAGCCCCCAACGGCTTCCTCACCGTCGTCTTCGCCGCTCATGAATGGACCGGCGAGCCCGAGAACCGCGAACCGCACAAGCACGCTCAGGTTCGGTGGACCGATGCCGACGCCCTCCCCGATGCGTTCGTCGGCTCGAGCGCCGACGCACTTCACCAGTACCTCTCCGGGGGCGGGGGCCTGCAGGTCTCCCTCCGTGGTTGGCGCTGAGCGGCGGCGTCAGGAGCGTGTTATGAACAGGCCTCCTGGCGTCAGGCAAACGCCAACACCGCCGTCCGCCGACTCCTCGGGCCCTTCCATGGGACGCGGATATCCGTGCGGACAGGAGCAGACAATGGGCGAGGTCGCGGGGCGGCGCATCGTGGTCGGGGTGAGCGGTTCGCTGGGGAGTCTGGCGGCTCTGCACCGGGCCCTGGACGAGGCGCGGCGCGGTGATGCCGAGTTGCTTGCCGTACTCGCCTGGGAACCGCCCGGCGGCGAACTCGCCCACGGACGAGCGGTGTTCCCCGCTTCCCTGGCCGAGCTCCGGCAGGCGGCGGGTGAGCGGCTGCTCGGTGCTCTGCGCACGGCGTTCGGTGATGCGGGGCCCGGGGTTCCGTTCCGGGGGCTGGTCGTACGGGGTACGGCGGGGCGCGCGCTGGTGGAGTGTGCCGACCGGGACGGGGATCTGCTGGTGGTCGGCGCGGGGTGCCGTGGCTGGGTGCATCGGGCGTTCTCGCCGTCCACCTCCCGGTACTGCCTCGCCCACGCCGCCTGTCCGGTTCTGGCCGTCCCGCCCTCGCCGCTGGAGAGCGAGCTTACCTCCGTGCACCGCCGTTTCAGCCTGCGACTGCCTCTTGATGCACGGGAGTTGACCGACGGCGTGCAGAACTAGTGCCGCATCAGCCAACGTTCGCCCTGATGTCCCAACAGGCCGGTCCTACCACGCAAGTCCGCCGAGAACGGCGGTGGCTTGGCGGGCTGCTGTTCGGGCAATACTCGGGCTCGCACACTCGTGCCAAACTCTGCGGCATGGCGAATGATCACACGCGCGCGGCCTTGAGCGTCGGCCACCGTGACTCGGTGCTCAACGAGCGGTTGTCCAAAGGGCTGGACGAGGTCAATTTCCCCGCCACAGGTACCACTGCTGCCGATCAGGGTGCGCTGTCAGTGAAGGTCGTCGACAGCGCGGGCGAGCTCATCGGCGGTCTGTCCGCATGGACTTGGGGAGGCCTGCTCGGCATCGAGATGCTCTGGATCCGCGAGGAAAGCCGCGGGGATGGATGGGGCAGCAAGTTGCTTCTGGCCGCGGAGGAGGAGGCGCGCCGCCGTGGCTGCGACCGCGCGTGCGTCTCGTCGTTCACGTTCCAGGCCCCTGCTTTCTATCAGCGTCACGGTTACGTCGAGACCGGCAGAACTCTGGGAATCCCCGGTGGAGCCGAGGACGTCCACATGTACAAGAAACTGGCCTGACGTCTGGCCGGCCCGATCCCGAACTGGGCCGACCGACGACCCCGCTGCGGCGGTGACGGTGACGGCGCCGTCCCTCAGCGCGGGCGCATCCCGAACAGGAAACGCGTCAACCTCGTACGCCGTACGAGTAGTTCGTACGACGCCAGGGTCAGGGCGAGCGAAGCCGCCACGATCAGGGCGTACTTGAGCGGGATCGGGGCGTCCATGCCGACCACGCCGTAGGCGACCGCCACGACGATCGGCTGGTGGAGGACGTACAACGGCAGTGCGCCGATGGCCAGATAGCCGAAGAGGCGGCGGCGCCTTTTGTCCGCGGTCGGCGGTGGCACCGGAAGCCGGCCCCGTCGGTCCAGCAGCCCCACGATCCCCACGATCCAGCACCACCCCGCCGCGCCGAACAGCGCGCGCGAGACCACCGCGAGCGCGGTCTGGTCCGTGAAGGCGTCGTCCGCCGTCATGAAGCCGGGTGCGCAGGCGGCGAAGAGGAGGGGGCCGAGGACGGCCGCCACCGGCGCGTCTCTGCGCATCGCCGCGCGGAGGCGGTCGTCGGTGGCCAGGGCGAAGCCGTAGAGGAAGAAGAGGAGGTACGCCCACCGGCCCCAGCCTCCGTAGTCCTCCTCCAGGCCGATCAGCGCGCTCATCGCGGCCAGCGGAAGAGCAGGGAGCAGCACCACGCCGCGCCTCTCGCACGCCCTGGCGATCGCGTCGCGGAGCCGCTGTGCGCGTGCCTCGGGGAACCAACGGGCCAGCGGCACCAGGAAGAGCGAGAACGTGAGCAGCAGCACCACGAACCACAGGTGGCCCGTCTCGAAGTACTCGCCCTGTACGACGAAGGGGAACGCGGACAGGTCCAGGTGTACGTCGAAGAAGCGGGGCAGGAAGCGGAGGTACGACTCGTCGTAGCCGGGGTCCGCGGACCGCTCACGCAGCCACTGCGGCAGCGGCAGCAGTGCGGCCGTCGCGAAGAGCAGGGGTACGCCGAGGCGCAGCAGCCGTTCCGTGGCGAAGCCGCCGGGGCCGCGGCGGTGCAGCGAGTGCCAGGAGCCGAGGCCCGCGACGAAGAACAGCATCGGCATCGCCCACACCACACCGAACCCGGCGATGACCAGGATCGCGTCGGTGGTGTCGCGGTTCTTGACGTAGAAGTCGGTGTCCGTGGCGAAGACCATCGCCGAGTGGAAGAAGACGAGCCCGATGACGACGAGTGTGCGGATGGCGTCGAGCTCCGTGCGGCGACCGGATGCGGCGCGCGGTTCCGCCTGCGGCTCCGGCGCATCTCCCGGCTCCGTACGCCGACCGGATGCGGCTCCCGGTTCCGTCCGCGGCCCCGGCACGCCTTCCGGCTCCGTACGCCAGCCGGACACGGCCCCCGGTTCCGCCTGCGGCCCCGGCACATCTCCCGGCTCCGTCATGCCGCCTCCCCCGTGGCGTGTGGCATGTCGTTCGTGGCGGCACCAGTGTCCGGCCTCCGGGGCGGGAGCGCCAGGTACACACCCGGCCGAACCCCGTTCCGCCCACGCCCCCGTAAGCATCGCGTTACGGCTGCCGGGCTCGACGTCAAGCATCCGTCAGCGGACCGCTCCGTACCCCGTCACCCGGGCATAGCGTCACCGATGCGTCCGGCCGACAGGGCAGAGCGGCGCACTCGTCTTCGTCAAGGAGCTGCACGATGTCTCCAGTGGACCGTTCCGAGGATCCCGAGCCTTCCGAACGCATCCCGGCCGGACTTCTCCACGTACCTGTCCGGTCGGGGCCCGCGGGCTGCACGGCCCGGTTCTTCCGCACTCCCCTGGGCGGCCGTACGGCCGTCGGTTTCACCTCGGCGGCGAAGCTCACCGCCACCCTCGGCACGGAACAGGCCTGCATCAGGCTCTCCGAACCCGCGCTGCGCGCGCTCGCCGCGCCGCTGGGCGTCACCGCCCTCACCGTCGACCCGCAGCTCTCCGCGCCCGCGGCCGCGCCCTCGACCGACCCATGGCCGCACCCGGTCGCCATCGCGCATCCGACCCCGCTCATCGGCTGAGGAGACGCCATGACCATCTCAGTCACCTCCCTCCCACCCGCCAACGAGAGCGACCCCGCCGACGCCCTGTCCGTCTGGCCCCGCTCCGCCCGCCCCCAGCCCGACGGCGACGTAACCGTCGGCGGCGTCTCCCTCACCGAGGCGGCCGACCGCTTCGGCACCCCCGTGTACGTGCTGGACGAGCAGGAGGTCCGGGAGCGCTGCCGTACGTACCGCACGGCGTTCCCCGAGGCCGACATCGTCTACGCCGCCAAGGCGTTCCTGTGCCGCGCGGTCGCGCACTGGGTGCAGGAGGAGGGCCTCGGCCTCGACGTGTGCTCGGCCGGGGAGCTGGCACTCGCCGTCACCACCGGGTTCCCGCCCGAGCGGATCGTGATGCACGGCAACGCGAAGAGCCCCGAGGACCTGCGCACCGCGCTGCGCCTCGGAGTCGGACGCATCGTCGTGGACAGCACCTCGGAGATCGCCCGGCTGGCCGCGATCACGCCCGCCGGCACCCGGCAGAAGGTCATGGTGCGGGTGGTGCCCGGCATCGCGGCCGGCGGGCACGCCAAGATCCGTACCGGCACGGAGGACCAGAAGTTCGGCCTGTCGATCACGGACGGGTCCGCGCAGCACGCCGTCACCCGGATACTCGACCAGCCGCACCTCGAACTGGTCGGCCTGCACTGCCACATCGGCTCGCAGGTCGCGACCGTGAAGCCGTACGTCGCCGCCGTGCGCCGCATGGTCGGGCTGATGGCCCGGATCCGCGACCAGCACGGCGTCACCCTGCCGCAGCTGAACATCGGCGGCGGGCACGCCATCGCCTACCGGCCCGGCGAGGACAGCCTCGACGTGGGCGTCCTGGCCGGCCGGGTGCGGGCCGAGCTGGAGGACGGCTGCGTCCGCGCCCAACTCCCGCTCCCCCGGCTCACGTTGGAGCCGGGCCGCGCGGTCGTCGGACCCGCCGGGGTCGCCGTCTACCGGGTCCTGTCCGTCAAGCGCACCGGGGACCACACCTTCGTCGCCGTCGACGGCGGCATGAGCGACAACCCGAGGCCCGCGCTGTACGGCGTCCGGTACGCGCCCCGGCTCATCGGCCGCACCTCCGCCGCGCCGCCCCGCCTGGTCACCGTCGTGGGCAGGCACTGCGAGGCGGGCGACATCCTCGCGGACGAGGTGGCCCTCCCCGGCGACGTACACCCCGGCGATCTCCTCGCCGTACCGGCGGCCGGCGCGTATCACCTGTCCATGGCCTCCGGTTACAACCTGGTCGGCCGGCCTCCGGTCGTCGCAGCGGCCGACGGCATCGCGCGCGTCCTCGTACGCCGCGAGTCGCTGGACGACATGAGCCGCCGGGACGTCGGCCTGTGATCCGGGCTCGTCACAGGCTCAACCGGTACGGCACCACGCAGACGACGACGTCCGTACGAGCCCTCAGCGCGGCCGCGAGCAGCAGTCCGCGCTGGTTCTGGAGGATCTGGTAGCGGCGGTGGCGGGGCTCCACCTCGGGGATGAGGACGGCGATCTGCCGTCCTCCCTCCGCCACCCGCTGGACGTAGTCGACGATGGGCTCGACGAGGGAGTGGCGCGGGCTGTCGATGATCTCCAGCCGTACGCCCGGATTCCATTGGTCCCAACTCGCCTTCAGCGCCTGCACCCTGGCAGGGTTTCCGTGTACGGCCACGGCGACAACCTCGCGCGAGCCCAGCGCGCGGGCGGCCGTCAGCGCGTACTGCGTGAGTCTGCTGACCTCGCCGACCGGCACGATGACGAGGGAGTCGGCGGTGACGCGGACCGGGGGCGGGATCTCGCCGAGGCCCAACTCCCGGGCGACTTCGGTGTAGTACCGCTGGATGCGGGCGAAGAGCAGCATCAGCAGCGGAATGGCGAGGACCACCACCCAGGCGCCCTCGACGAACTTGGAGGCCAGCAGCACCGCGCACGCGACACTCGTCAGCACCGCGCCGAACCCGTTGAGCACCGCCCGCCGCAGCCAGCCGGGCGGCCGCCCCTTCGCCCAGTGCCGGACCAGCCCGGTCTGGCTGATGGTGAAGCCGATGAAGACACCGATCGCGAACAGCGGGAGCATGCGGTGGGTGTCGGCGTCCACGGCGATCAGCAGCAGCGCGGCGAGCAGGGCGAGGGCCACAACTCCCCAGCGGTACACGGGGCGTTCGGTGCGCAGCGCGAACAGATGCGGCAGCCGGTGGTCCTTGGCGAGCAGGCTCATCAGCACGGGCAGGCCGCCGAAACTGGTGTTGGCGGCGAAGAGCAGGACCGCCGTGACGATGAGATTGGTCGCGTAGTACGCCCATCCCGTCCCGTACGAGCCCGCCGTCAGCTGGGCGAGCACGGTGACGCCGCCGCGCGGGACCACGTCGTCGCGCTGGATGAGCACGGCGAGGCCGATCAGTATCAGCCCGAGCAGCCCACCGAGCATCAACTCGGTGCGCTGGGCACGCTTGACGCGCGGCCGGCGGAACGCGGGTACGCCGTTGGCGATGGCCTCGACTCCGGTCAGCGCGGAGCAGCCGGAGGAGAACGCCTTCAGGAGCAGTACCACTCCCAACGCCTCGGTGGCGTGCACGGGTTGGGCCGTCCCGACGGTCGCGACCGGCTGGCCGCGCAGCAGACCGAGCACGACGATGCCGAGGATGCTCACGACGAACAGCACGGTGGGCAGCATCAGCACCCGCGCGCTCTCGGCGACGCCCCGCAGGTTCACGACCGTGAGGACGCCGAGCCCGATCAGGCAGATTTCGAGCAGATACGGGGTGAGGGACGGGAATGCCGACGCGAGACTGGCGGCGCCCGCGGCCAGGCTGACGGTCACCGTCAGCACGTAGTCGACGACGAGACTGGCCGCCGCGAGCAGGCTGATCCGGGGCCCGAGGTCCTTCTTGGCCACCGCGTACGCGCCACCGCCGTCCGGGTGTACGGCGATCACCTGCCCGTACGACACCACGAGGACCGCGAGCAGCGCGGCGATGACCAGCGTCACCGGCAGCGTCGCGGTCAGCGCCCCGGTGCCGGCCACGATCAGCACCAGCACGATCGCCTCGGGGCCGTACGCGACCGAGCTCAGCGCGTCCAGCGACAGCGCGGCGAGCCCTTCGAGGCTGGTCAGGTGGGACCGGTCGCCCTCCCCGTGCCGCAACGGGACTCTCGGCTTCAGTTGGCGGCGGGCCAGACCGTATGCCATGGGGACCTCGCGGTGCCGGGGACTGAGGGCGGTTCGAGGTCAGTGTGACCGGCGCGGGGCACCGCGAGGGGTCAAGGACGCGCCAAGGGCGGGCAGATCTGGAGAGGTGGAGAGAGGCGCGGGGTCAGGCGCAGCAGTCGCAGCCGGGCTTGCAGCCGCAGGCGTCGGACTCCCCGGCTTCAACGGGTGTCGGCGGCACGGCAGCTGACGCCGGAGCGCAGCACCCCTCCCCGCGCCAGGCGTCCCGCCCCTCCTTGACCGCGACGGCTGCGATCACGAGAGCCGCGACCGGGTCGGCCCACGACCAGCCGAGCGTGGCGTTGACGACGAGCCCGACGAGCAGCACTGCCGACAGGTAGGTGCACAGCAGGGTCTGCTTGGAGTCGGCCACCGCCGAGGCCGACCCGAGCTCACGCCCGGCACGCCGCTGGGCGGCCGACAGGAACGGCATGACCAGCAGCGACAGCGCGGCCAGCACGATCCCGGGCACGGAGGGCTCCGCTTCCCCACCCCCCACCAGACCGCGTACGGCGTCGACGGCCACGTACGCGGCAAGCACGAAGAACGACCCGGCGATGATCCGCAGCGTCACCCTCTCCCGGGCCTCCCGAACCGCGTGCTCCCGCGCGGAGAACTGCCAGGCGACTGCCGCGGCGGACGACACCTCGATGACGGAGTCGAGCCCGAACCCGATGAGCGCGCTGGAGGAGGCGAGCGTCCCCGCGGTGATCGCCACGACGGCCTCGACGACGTTGTACGCGATCGTCGCGGCGACCAGCAGCCGTATCCGCCGGGCCAGCGCGTCCCGCCGGACCGGCGAAGGCCCCAGGGATACGGAGACCATCAGCAGCAGCCCTTCTCGTCGGCGTCGGGGCAGTTGCGGTCGGTCTCGACGGCCACCACGGCGTTCCGCAGGTCGTCCAGCGCGTGCCCGAGCCGCGGGTCCGCCAGTTCGTACCGCGTACGACGCCCGACCGGGACGGCGACGACCAGGCCGCAGTCGCGCAGACAGGCGAGATGGTTCGACAACCGGGTCCGCGAGATCCCCAACTCCTCGGCCATGTCGGCCGGATGCGCCGGCGCCTCCCGCAGCATGAGCAGGATGCGGCAGCGGATGGGGTCGGCAAGGGCGCGGCCGAAGCGGGTGAGGGCGTCGAGGTCGGTGGCCAGGGTCAGCATGGGCCTGAGAGTACAGGATTTCCTGAATTCAAAGAAAGGTGAATCATTGAGGGATCCGGCGGCCTCAGCGCTGGTCCGGGGTATCCGCCGAGACGGCCCAGAAGCGCAGGAACAGCGAGAGCATCGCGGAGGAGGTCAGCGCCCATACGTTGAAACCGACGGCTTCGCGGGACTCGGCGTCATTCAGGACGACTGTGATCACGGCGACCATGAAGGCCAGCGCCGCGTAGAAGCCGATCCGGATGGTCTTCGCGGACCAGCGGTGGAACCGGTAGAGCAGCAGCAGCCTGCTGACCGAGACACGGGAATCCTCGTCCGTGTCCGCCCGCTCCGCCGCCGTCACCCGCGCGGACGCCTCGTCCAGCCAGTCGTTCGCCACCGCGGTCGGGCCTTGGAGTGCTTCCGGCGTGGCGGCGACCAGTTGCTTCGCCTTCCACCACTCGGCCGCGAAGGCCACCTGCCGGGTCGCGTCCTCGAAGGCCAGCCGGCGGCGGCCCGCTCGCGAGCGGCGCACCCGCCGATCCTGCGCCCGCAGGCTCACCACGCCGGCGACCGCGGTCACCACAGGGACCAACACCGCCACGGAAACGGTCACCACGTCCTGCGCGCTCATCGACAGCCCCCCAACTGTTCAGCCAGGCGCATCAGCATGGCACCCATGCCCTACGACCTACGAGGGTCGACGGGTCGAAATCCGGTCGACAGGCGGGCCCTCGACGCACTGTGATGGCCCCGGCTGTCCGCCGCACCGGAGCGGACCGACCGCAGGAGCTGCTGTTGACGACCGGGCGAACCGCGGACACCAGTCCCTCGATCGATGGCGCCCTGGTCAGGCGCCTGGTCGATGCGCAGTTCCCGCAATGGGCCGGACTGCCCCTGGAGTTGGTCGACCCGGCCGGTTCGGACCATGTGATCCACCGGCTGGGAGCGGAGTTGTCCGTCCGGCTGCCCCGCCACTCCGGGGCGATCGGGCAGGCCAGGAAGGAGTCCGAGTGGCTGCCCCGGCTCGCCCCGCATCTGCCGCTGGCCGTCCCGGAGCCGGTGGGCGTGGGTGAGCCCGGCTTCGGCTACCCGTGGCCGTGGGCGGTGTCCCGATGGCTGGAGGGTGAGGTGGCGACCGCCGAGGCGCTCGCCGAATCGTCCGTCGCCGCCGTCGAACTGGCGGGGTTCCTGACCGCCCTTCAGCGCTTCGCGCCCGAGGACCTCCCGGCCGAGGGCGCCCGCACGGACCTCACCGCCGGACCGCTCGCCGACCGGGACCGGGCTACGCGGGCCGCCATCGCGGACGTCGGCGACGCGTTCGACGCCGCGGCCATGACCGAACTGTGGGCCGCGGCCCTCGGCGCCCCCGGTTGGGACCGCCCTCCGGTCTGGTTCCACGGCGACTTCCACACCGGCAACCTGCTGACCGTCGACGGCCGCCTCAGCGCGGTCATCGACTTCGGCGAACTCGGCCTCGGCGACCCGGCCCGCGACCTGATCATCGCCTTCACCCTGATGTCGGCCGACACCCGGACCGCCTTCCGCCACGCGCTCGGCGTGGACGACGCCACCTGGACCCGGGGCCGCGGTTGGGCCCTGACCACCGGCCTGAACGCCTACACCTCCTACGCCGCGGCCAGCCCCCGGATCGCGGCGCAGACCACCCGTCAGATCACCGAGGCGCTCATCGGCTGAGCAACGGGGTCGAACCGCCTTCAAGTCCCTGGGCCGGTCGCCGACAGGTCGAACCACACCGCCTTGCCCTGCGGGGAGGCGGGGGCGGTGCCCCAGCAGCCGTCCGTGAGGGCGTCCACCAGGTGCAGGCCCCGGCCGCCCAGTTCCCAGCCGTTGGGGGTCAACTCCCTTATCACCGGCAGGTTCTCGTTCCCGTCGAACACCGTGACTCGTACCCGAGCGGGCTTCACCGACAACCACAGGGCCGAGCCGCCGTCCTTCGCGTGCACACAGGCGTTCGTGACGAGTTCGGAGGTACAGAGGGTTGCCGTGTCCACGAGGGCGTCGAGTCTTAAGGCGCGGAGGACTGAGGCGACGAAGTCGCGGGCGACGTGGGGGGACGTGTCCGAGGGCGGGCAGAAGAGGGCGTATTCGGGCATGGGGTTCCGTCAACTCCGTTGCGGTGAGGGGGCACGAGGGGTGGTCAGTTCCCTGCCGCGCTAGTGGCCTCGCCTCGGGTGTCGACGGCCCGTGGTGGCACTTCCAACTGGCAGTACGCAGGGGAGAGTTGCGGATGAGTAGTCATTCACACACTCTCCGTGAGGTACGTTGCGACGATAGCGGAACAGGTTGTGCCGTAACAACCTGTTCCGCCAGACTCGGGACCGATCACATGGAGGACGACATGCCACCGAGGCCCAATCCCACGGCACGCCAGGTGCGGTTGGGGGCCGAGCTGCGCAAGTTGCGTGAGGCCGCCGGTGTATCGAACAGAGCCGCCGCCGAATTCCTGAACTCCAACCCGACCCAGGTCAGCCATGTGGAGTCCGGGCGGTTCGGGATCAGCGAGGAGCGGCTGCGCAGACTCGCCGGGTTGTACGCCTGCGACGACACCAAACTCGTCGACGTACTGGTCGAGATGGTGAACGAGCGAGGAAAGGGCTGGTGGGAGGAGTACCGCGGTGTCCTACCGCCCAAGGGCCTCGATCTTGCCGAGTTGGAGCACCATGCGTCTTACGTCCGCACGTTCCAGGTCGTACACATCCCCGGGATCTTTCAGACCGAGGAGTATGTACGCGCAGCCTCGACCTTCGTCGAACCGGAGCGTCCAGAAGCCGAGCACGAGGCTCGCGTCTCGTTCCGGATGCGGCGCCGGGAGGTACTCGAATCCGGGATGCCGTATGACGCGATCATCCACGAGGCCGCGCTACGCATGCGTGTCGGCGGCCCCAAAGTGGCCCGCGCTCAGCTTGAGCACCTCATCCAGGCGTCCGAGAGGACGAACGTCACTCTTCGCGTGATCCCGTTCACGGCCGACGGTTTCGCGGGCGCCGGATTTCCCATGCAGTACGTTGGCGGAGTCGTCCCCCAACTGGACACCGTGCAGATCGACACCACGCACGGCGCCGAGTTCATCGATGCCACAGCCCAACTGAACCGCTACCGGGCCCTCCTCGAGCGCGTGGACAGCACCGCCCTCCCGCAGGATGCTTCCCTCGACCTCATCCGCCGTATCGCCCAGAACCTGTGAAAGGCCTCCCGTGTCTGAAGCCCTCCGCTGGCAGAAGTCGTCGTTCTCGGGAGGGGCCGGGGACACGGACTGCCTGGAGATATCCGCCACCCCCACCACCCTCCACCTCCGAGAAAGCGACCACCCCACCGCCATCCTCACCCCCACCCCCTCCGCCCTCCGCGCCCTCCTCACCACCCTGAGGCCCTGACCCGCACGCGGACAGCGACTACTCGACCAGGTGTCGGTGCGCCTCGCTCCAGCCGATCCGGTCGTCGAGTTCGGTCAGGATCCCGTCGGCGACCCAGCCGGCCTGCGGCTCGTGGCCCTGCTCGGCCAGCCGGCGCACGAGGTCGGCGTTGTCCCGCTGCCTGGCGATGACGGCGTCGACGATTCCCACGGTCGAGTCGAGACCGTACGCGCGGCAGAAGCGCTCCAGCCGGAGGCGGCGGTCGGGCGGCGCCGGATAGCGCAGCCAGCGCAGGCACTCGGCGTCGTCGCGGAACGGGGCGACGTACTCCAGTGCGTAGGCCACGTCGTGCAGGCGCGGCGCCGGTCGGGCGAAGTCCCAGTCGATGATTCCCACCGGGCGGTTGCCCTGCCATACGACGTTCCAGGGGCCGAAGTCCCCATGGCAGACGACCTCTTCGTGGCCGGGGCCGCCCGCGTCCGTGGACCAGGTCGCGTCCGGTGGAGGCGAGAAGCCCTCGCAGGCGTCGTGGTAATCGCGCAGCAGCCGGGCGAAGTTGGTCAGGCCCTGGTCGTCCACGACCTTGGCCCAGCCCGACGGCCCGGAGTCACCCTCGAAATAGGTGAGGACTTCCCGGCCCTCGTCGTCGATCCCCAGCGGTCGGGGTGCGTAGGCGAACCCGACCTCCTCCAGGTGCCGCAGCAGCGCGTGGACAGTGGGCGTCCACGGCTGCACGGGCCTGCGGACGGTGTCACCGATCCGCACCACCCTGCGATGGACCCCGTCCTGCATCACTTCCTCATCCGGCACGCCCTTCACGCTACCCAGCCTCCCGCCGCCGGAAGAGCTCCTCGGCCGCGGACTGAGCTCGCAGCCGTACCTGCTCGGCGTCAACGCTCAACACCTCACCCCCCGCTACCAGTTGACGCCCGTCCACCCACACATGGTCGACATCCGCCGCGCCCGCCGAGAACACCAGGTGGGCGACCGCGTTGAAGTCCTCGCCGTGGAGGAGTGGGGTGGTGTGGAGTTTGCGGAGGTCGACGGTGACGATGTCGGCCTTCTTGCCCGGTTCCAAGGAGCCTGTCTCGCCGTCCAGGCCCAGGGCTCGTGCGCCCTCGAGCGTCGCCATCGTCAGGATGTCCCACGGGTCACCCGTCGTCGGGTCCAGCGTGGAGACCTTCTGCAACAGCGACGCGAACTTCATCTCCTCCAGCAGGTCCAGGTTGTTGTTCTCCTTCTCGCCGTCGCTGCCCAGGCCGACGGCGATGCCCTTGCGGCGCATGTCGATGACGCGGGCCGGGCCCGAGGAGAGCTTCATGTTGGAGCAGGGGCAGTGGGCGACGCTCGTACCCGTCTGGGCGAGGAGTTCGATCTCGCGGTCGTCGAGCCAGACGCAGTGGGCCACGACCGTGCGGGGGCCGAGGATGCCCCGGTTGTAGAACTCCTCGATCGGCCGGCGGCCGAACTGCCGCAAGGATTCCTCCACTTCCCAGATCGTCTCGGAGGAGTGGGTGTGCAGCCCCGTGTCGAACTCGTCCGCGAGTGCCGCGGCGGCCTTGAACGCCTCCGGGCTGCAGTAGAAGAGGTGCTCCAGGCCCACCCAGGAGCGCACGCGGTCGTTCGCGTACGTGCGGTAGTCCTCCAGGAGGCGGCGGTTCGTCTCCAGGGTCTCGAAGTAGTCGTAGCCCGGGAGGTCGGCCACGTACGGGACGAGCGTCGCGCGGATGCCCACCCGCTCCGCCGCGTGTGCCGAACCCTCCATGTGGCGCCACATGTCCATCACCGACGTCGTGCCCGCGCGCAGCGACTCCGTGTAGCAGAGCAGGGACGCCGCTTCCGCGATCTCCGGGGTGAGCGCCTTGTGGGCCGGGTCGACGTAGTCACGCAGCCAGTCCCACAGGGACTTGGACTCGGCCGTGCCGCGCAACAGGCCCGAGTGGAGGTGGGTGTTGTGCAGGCCGGGGATCACGGCGTGGCCGGTGGCGTCCACCACGTGAGCGTCGGCCGCGTCCAGCTCCTCCACCGTGCCCACGGCGACGATCCTGCCGTCCTCGACGAGTACCGAACCGGGGTCGTACACCGTCTTGCGGCCCTCGCAGGGGATGACGATGCCGTTGCGAATCAACGTACGGGTGCGGGTCATTGGGGTGTCTCCTTGCAGGGCTTGCGGGGGTGCGGTCAGTTCCAGAAGCCGACGTGGACCGCCGCCGCCCGCTCCCGGAGGAACGGCCCGACCACCTCGATCCGCCGCTGCCCCGCCGCGAACACCTCCCGACACGGCAGCGCCATCGTCGGGTTCTCATCGTTCGCACCGGTGAGGGCGAGGAGTTCGTCCTCACCGAGGGCGTAGACGACCCGCCCGATACCGCTCCAGTACACGGCGCCCGCGCACATCGCGCAGGGTTCGGTGCTGGTGTAGAGGGTGGCGTGGGCAAGCTCCGCCCGGGTGTACGTCCGGGTCGCCAGGCGTACGAGATTCGTCTCGGCGTGCCCGGTCGCGTCCCGCTCCGTCACCACCGTGTTTCCCGCCTCCAGCACCGCCGAGCCGTCGAGGACGAGCAGGGAACCGAAGGGGTGGTTGCCGTCGCGGCGGGATCGGGCGGCGAGTTCGATCGCGGTGAGAAGGAACTTCTCGTCGGCAGCGGTGGGGCTGTCGTTCACAGTGACTGACTCCTCAACTGGCTTACAGGAATGCGTTATTCGGCGGTCACAGGTATCCGGGTTTCCGGCGCGTCGGCGAGCGGCACCGGCCGCCATCCCGACAGCCCCGCGTACGCCGCCCCCGCCACCAGGAACCCGACGAACAGCCCCAGCGGACCGAGCGCCGGATGCGCCTCCGCCAATGGGCCGGTATAGAAGGACTGGTTCATGAACGGGATCTCGACGAGCAGGGCCAGCAGCACCGACGGCAGCCCCCAGCCGAGGCGGTGTCCGGTGTCGTACAGCCGCGAGATGTCGTACGTGCCGCGCCCGCGACCCCAGTAGGCCACCACGATCACCGCCGCCCAAGGCGCGAGCCAATAGCCCGTCATCAGCATGAAGTCCTGCAACTGCTGGGCGAAGTCCCCGTGTCCGGCGTACCAGGAGATCGCCGTGCCGAGTCCGCCGACCACCAGGACCGACACCCAGCGCGGGATCGTGAACCCGGCGACAAGTGCGGCCATCGCGCCCGAGTACAGGTCGATGACGGTCGACGCGAGCGTGGACAGCAGCAGCGACAGGAGCACGACGGTGCCGAGGGCGTCCGGCAGCAGGGCGCTCACCATCGAGCTGGGGTTGTCGAGCGCGCCCGCGGTGCCGATCGCCGCGCCCAGGGCGCCGATCCACACACCGGCGACCGCACTGCCGCCGCCCGCCGCGAGGAAGACCCGCTTCGGGGCGGAGGTGGCCGGGAGGTATCGGCTGTAGTCGGAGGCGTACGCGGACCAGCCGATGACGCGGGCCGCGGTGACCGCGACGACGAGCAGGAACGCGGCGGTGGTCCCGTCGAAGGGGTCGACCGGGGCTGCGGCGTGCGCGTCTCCGAAGCCGTACACCGACACGACCGCGAAGACGACGACCAGGAGCACGGCGAGGGCCCGCTCCACGTAGTGGATCATCCGGTAGCCGATGACCGCGATCGCCAGCTGGGCCGCGGCCATGAGCAGCAGCGCCGGGGCGAAGCCCATACCCGTCAGGTCGCGCAGGATGAAGATGCCGAGCAGGGTGTCGACCACGCACCAGCCGACGCCGTTGACGACGGTGAACGCGGCGGACGGCAGATTGCCGAGGCGACCGAACGGGCCTCGGGACTGGATGAGTTGGAGCACTCCGGTGAGCGGGCCCCGGGTGGAGAACAGGCCCACGAGCGCCGAGCTGAGCAGCGTGCCGAGCGTGACGGCGACGACCGCCGGGAGCAGGTCGAGGCCGAAGACGGACGTCGACAGGGCGCCGACGCTGAGCGTCGCGAACTGCACGTTCGCGCCGAACCAGAGCGTGAACAGGGACCAGGGGCGGCCGTGGCGGCGGTCGGACGGTACCGGTTCGGCTCCGGCTCGCTCGACGCCGAAGGGCTTCTCGGCGCCGAAGGGCCTCTCGGCGCCGGCCAGGGTTTCGGTATGCACAGCGGTCTCCTCATGGAACGACGGGAGCGCACTGGACGAGACGCGGGAGCGTCCAGGGTGCAAAGGGAGCGGGGCATGCGGCTCGGGCGGGTGCCCCTCAGTCAACTCGTCGCGCGGCCTGCGAGGACCTGCACCGCCCTACAGACGACAGGCGTCCTCGGCCCCCTCCGCCTGTACTGTTCTCCAAACCCCGTGCCCGCCGGTGTGCACGCTCGTAACAAGCACCGAACAAGCACCGAAGGGGACGACGACCACCGATGCTGCTGACCGAACTCCTCGCCATACCGCGCCTCGGCCTCGTCCCTGTCGGGACCGCCGGGACCGCCGGACCCCTCGCGCCCGGCGCCCCCCGCACCCCGCACATCCGCGGCGTCTACACCACCGACCTCCCCGATCCCGGCCGCTACCTCGACGGCGGGGAACTCGTCCTCACCTCCACCACCTGGTACCGCGAGCCGCGCGACGCCGACACGTTCGTCGCCGCGCTCGCGGGTGCGGGCGCCGCCGCGCTGGTCGCCGGGACCGCGGGCATCGGCACCCTGCCGGACGCGCTGGCACAGGCCTGCGAGCGGCACGGACTCGCCCTCTTCACGGTCGGCGACGACGTGTCGTACGCGGCGCTGACCGAGACCGTCCTCGCCGCGCTCGCCGGCCCGGCCCGCCGCTCACCGGGCGCGGACCTGCACCGCGGCCTGGTCGCGAGCATGGCGTCCGGGGCCGGGCCCGAGGGTCTTGTCGAGGTGTTCGCGCGGGCCACCGGCGTGTGGTGCGCGGTGCTGTCCGCGACCGGTCGCGCCACCGCGGGCGGCGTACCCGAGGTGACCGGCCACCACCTGGACCGGGCGCACCGCGAGGCGCTCGCCGCGGGCGCCTTCCCCTCCGTACAACCGGTGCCCGGCGGCGGCCACTTGACCTTCTTCCCCGTACAGTCGCCGGTCGCCAGGCGCCCGCCCGCCGCCTACCTCGCCGCCTCCGGCGACTTCCGCGACTGGGCGCCGGGAGTCGCGGACGCCGCCTCCGAAGTGTGCGCGCTCCTCGCGATGGACCGGGTGGCCCGCCAGGAAAGCCGCCGCATCGAGGAACGCTTCCTGCGCGAGTCGCTCACCCTCGTGAGGGAGGGGCGGACGGATGCGGCCGAGGGGCGCCTGCGCAGCCTCGGCCTCACCCCGGACACTCCGCTGACCTGCGTCTACGTCACCACGACCGGCAGTCCGTACGGCGCCGAGCTCGCGGCGGTGGTCCTGGAGGACGTCTTCGACCGGATACCCGGCTGCTCCACGCCGGTCGCCGAGGACGACGGCTACGTGATGCTGGTGCCGGGCGAAGTCCCGACCCGCCTCGACGACCGCACCGGAGACCACTCGGCAGAGCGCCTCGACGACCACCCCCAGACGGCCGAGCGCCTCGAAGACCACCCCCAGACGGCCGAGCGCCTCGAAGACCACCTCCAAAGCGCCGCCGCAGGCCTCACCCCGCTCCTCGTCCACGGCTGGGCCGCCCTCGGCATCGGCGGACCGGCCACCGGAGCGGCCGGGCTGCGCCGCTCCCTCGACGAGGCGCGGCACGCCCACCGCATCGCCTGCCTGGGCACGGGCACCGTCCGCACCGCGACGGGCGACGACCTGTCCTCGTACCTGATGCTGCTCGCCGCCGTCCCCGAGGACGTACGCAGGCTCTACCGCGAGCGGCTCATCGGGGTCGTGGAGCGGTACGACGCCGAGCACGGCAGTGACCTCATGGGCACCCTGGCCGCCTTCCTCGACGCCTCGGGCTCCTGGCACCGCTGCGCCGAGCAGCTCCACGTGCACGTCAACACCCTGCGCTACCGGCTCCAACGCGTCGAACAGCTCACCGGCCACAGCCTGTCCACCCTGCGCGACCGGGTGGACTTCTGCCTGGCGCTCAGCATCACGTGAGGGACCAGGGGGCCGGTTGCACGGGCCCGTTACACAAGCACCTCCCAGCACACATCCCGGAATCTCCCACATGCCGCGCCTAACGTGCGGAGCACCTCGTGGAGCCAGGTCTCATCAGGAGCCGGGTCTCAGTCAGACACGGGGCGGCCCCCGGACTCCCTCAGTGGAGGAGTCCGGGGCCTCCGCATCTCCGGGGCCTCCACAGGCCCGGGCCCGCGCATGGGCCACTCTCAGCCAACCCCCAGGCTTCCCCAAGCAAACACTCATGAAGAGAGTGGAGAGTCGGCGCCATGGCCGAGCACACCGAGCCCCACACCCCCCACCGGCTCCTTGTCGTCGAGGACGAGCCGAGCATCCGTGCCCTGCTGGAGTCCACCCTGCGGCTCAGCGGCTACGAGGTGAGCAGCGTGATGTCCGGCGGTGCCGCGCTGCTCGAGATCGAGAGGTTCGGCCCCGATCTGGTGCTGCTCGACGTGATGCTGCCCGACCTGGACGGCTTCGAGGTGACCCGGGCGATGCGGGCGGGCGGCAAGAACACCCCCGTACTGTTCCTGACCGCGCGCACCGACCTGTCCGACCGCATCGACGGGCTGCGGGCCGGCGGCGACGACTACGTCACCAAGCCCTTCAGCCTCGACGAGGTGCTGCTGCGGATCCAGGCGATCCTGCGCCGCACCGGCGCGGAGGAACCGCCGTCCGGCGAGGCGGACGAGGACGACGAGAGCATCCTGCTCTTCGCCGACCTGCGGCTCGACGAGCGGGCGTACGAGGTGCACCGCGCGGAGCGGTACGTGCCGCTGTCGCCGACCGAGTTCCATCTGCTCGCCTACCTGATGGCGAACGCCAACCGGGTGCTGACCAGGGCGCAGATCGTGCAGCACGTGTGGGGGTACGACTTCGCCGGGGACGTGCGGATCGTCGAGACGTACGTGAAGTACCTGCGCAAGAAGATCGACTGCGTCGAGCCGCCGCTGATCCACACGGTGCGCGGGATCGGCTACTCCCTGCGGCTGCCTCGCGAGCACGAGCGCGAGCAGGCTCCTCAGTCCGCCGACGCCGCCGAGCGGTGAAACGGCCCGTCTCCCTGCGGGGCAGGCTCGTCCTCGGTCTCGCCGTCCTCGCCACCACCGCGGTGCTGGCCGCCGAGATCGTCGGCTTCGTCGTGATGCGTTCCTGGCTGATGGACGGGCTCGACGAGCAGCTCGCCCACTTCAGTACGCCCAGGAAGGCGTACCAGGACGCGGTGAGCGACAAGGGATTCCCGAGCAGGTTCACCACACCCGGGGCGCTGCCCTCCGACTTCCGGGTCTTCTTCTACGACTCCGACGGCCGCCTCCTGAGCGCCTCGCTCGGCGACTACGAGCAGCCGACCAAGCCCGAACTGGCGTCCACCGTCGAGGGCCTCGGCCTGTCCGTGGGGCAGCTCGCCACGGTGTCCGCCGACATCGGCGGCGGCCGCTGGCGGGTCGTCCTGCGCGAGGGCCCCGACGGCATGAAGGCGGTCGTCGCGCTGCCGCTGGCCACCATCGACGGCGCCACCTCCAAGATCCTCTACGTGGACGGGGCACTGCTCGCCCTCACCGTCACCGGCGTCGTGCTCCTCGGCCGCTGGGTCGTACGCCTCGGGCTGCTCCCCCTCACCCGCATGGAACGCACCGCCCAGGACATCACCGACGGCGACCTCGACCTGCGGCTGCCCGACACCGGCGCGCGCACCGAGACTGGGCGGCTCGGCCGCGTCCTCAACACCATGCTCGAACGGCTCCAGGGCGCCCTGCGCGAGCGCGAGACCTCCGAGGCCCGGCTGCGCCGCTTCGTCGCCGACGCCGGGCACGAACTGCGTACACCGCTCACCGCGATCCAGGGCTTCGCCGAGCTGGCGCTCCGCCACGAGCAGCAGTCCCCGGCGGGCCGCCGCGAGGCGAACCGGCTCATCGCCCAGAACGCCGAGCGCATGGGCCTCCTCGTCGACGACCTCCAACTCCTCGCCAAACTCGACCAGGAGCCGTCGTACGGGCCCTCGCACGGGCGTGAATCCGTCGACCTGCTGTCCCTGGCCGCCGACGCGGTGAGCGCGGCGGCGCTGGGGGACTCGGAGCGGCCGATCGACCTTGGGCCACTGCGCGACTCGAAGGACGAGGAGGAACTGGAGCTCGTGGAGGCCCTCGGCGACCCGCACCGTCTCCGCCAGGTCGTCGAGAACCTGCTGTCCAACGCGCGCGTCCACACTCCCGCGGGTACCCCCGTCCACGTCCGCGTCGGCACCGCCCGGGTCGCCCCGGACACCGGCGGCGCCGACCGCCCGGGGCGCACCAGCGCGTCCCCACCCCTCCCCGACGGCACCCCCGTCGGCATCCTCGAAGTCGCCGACGCCGGCCCGGGCCTCGCCCCCGAAGACGCCCAGCGCGTCTTCGAACGCTTCTACCGCGTCGACCGCTCCCGCTCCCGCGCCCACGACCAGGGCGGCAGCGGCCTCGGCCTCGCCATCGCCGCGGCCATCGCCCAGGGGCACGGGGGCCGACTGGAGCTGGACACCGCGCCCGGGGAGGGTTGCACGTTCCGGCTGGTGCTGCCGGAGTCGGGGCGGGCGTGAGGGGTTTTTTCGCCCCCTCCGCCCCTACCCGTCCCGTACCTGGGGGCTCCGCCCCCAGACCCCCGCTGTCGGCCTGGACGGCCTCGTCCTCAATCGCCGGACGGGCTGAAGGTGTTCAGCCTCTCCGGCGTTTGAGGAGCGGGGGTTTGGGGGCGGAGCCCCCAAGGGACGGGAATGGGTAGGGGCGGAGGGGGCGAATCAAGCTGCGCCAACCCGGGCACCGCCCGCGCCCGCTCAGGGATCGAAGCGGTAGCCCATCCCGGGCTCGGTGATCAGATAGCGGGGGTGTGAGGGATCCGCTTCGAGTTTGCGCCGTAGTTGGGCCATGTAGACCCGCAGGTAGTTGGCCTTGTTGCTGTGGGAGGCGCCCCAGACCTCCTGGAGGAGCCGGCGCTGTGTGATGAGCCGGCCGGGGTTGCAGACCAGGATCTCCAGCAGGTGCCATTCGGTGGGGGTGAGGCGTACGTCGCGGCCCCCGCGGCCGGCCTTCTTGGCGACCAGGTCGACGGTGAACTCGTCGGTGGTGACGAGGACGGTCTCGGTGGCGACGGGCACGGAGTCCGTGCGGCGGACGGCGGCGCGCAGCCGGGCAAGGAGTTCGTCCATGCTGAACGGTTTGGTGATGTAGTCGTCGGCGCCCGCGTCGAGGGCCGCGACCTTCTCGTCGGAGGCCCGGCGCGCGGAGAGCACCAGGATCGGTACACGCGTCCAGCCACGCAGGGCCTTGATGACGTCCGTGCCGTCCATGTCGGGCAGCCCCAGATCCAGTACGACCACGTCGGGCCGGCGCACGGCCGCGAGCCGGAGCGCGGTGGCACCGTCGGGGGCCGCGTCGACCCCGTACCCACGTGCCTGCATGTTGATCACGAGCGCCCGTACGAGCTGTGGGTCGTCCTCCACCACCAGCACCCGGGTCATCGGTGTGTGCCTTTCACGTCGTACGCCGGACAGCGACTGTCGCGAGTGGTGCGGGAGTTGGCGTATCCCGGGGTTTCCTCCGGCGCCAACTCCCGCGTAACGCGCGTGAGTCCATCAGCTCTTGGCCACAAGTTCCTTGAGTGCGATGTTGAGTTCGAGGACGTTGACGGTGGGCTCGCCGATGAAGCCGAGCGTGCGGCCGTCGGCGTGCTCGTCGACGAGCTTCTGCACCTCGGCGACGGGGAGGTCGTTCTTCTCCGCGACGCGGTGCACCTGGATGTCGGCGTACTGCGGGGAGATCGCCGGGTCCAGGCCCGAGCCGGAGGACGTCACCGCGTCGGCGGGTACGTCGGAGGGCTTGACCGTGTAGCCGGGCACCGAGTTGTCCTTGACGACCTTGGCCTTCGCCTCCGTGACCCACTTGATCAGGTCGGCGTTGTCACCCGAACGGTTGGTCGCGCCGGACAGGATCAGCTTGTACTGGGTGTTGACGGAGTTCGCCCCAAGCCCGTTGGCGGGCCGCGGCTGGAAGTAGTCGAGGCTGTAGCCCTGTTGGCCGATCAGCGAGGAGCCGACGACCTTGCCTTCAGACTTGATCTCCGAGCCGTTCGCCTTGCCGGGGAACAGTCCCTGCGCGACACCCGTGATCGCCAGCGGGTAGAGCACCCCGCAGATCACGGTCAGGACGAGCAGGGCGCGCAGGCCCGCTCCCAGCAACCGGGCGGTGTTCGTGACGGAGTTGTTCATGAGGATCAACCGATTCCGGGGATCAGGGAGATGACCAGGTCAATGAGCTTGATGCCGATGAACGGGGCGATGAGCCCGCCGAGCCCGTAGATCCCCAGGTTGCGCCGCAGCAGGCGGTCCGCGCTCACCGGCCGGTACTGCACACCCCGCAGGGCGAGCGGGACCAGCGCGATGATGATCAGCGCGTTGAAGACGACCGCGGACAGGATCGCGGAGTCGGGCGAGGACAGGTCCATGATGTTGAGCTTGTCCAGGCCCGGGTAGACCGCCGCGAACAGCGCCGGAATGATCGCGAAGTACTTCGCGACGTCGTTGGCGATGGAGAACGTCGTCAACGCGCCCCGGGTGATCAGCAGTTGCTTGCCGATCTCCACGATCTCGATGAGCTTGGTGGGGTTGGAGTCCAGGTCCACCATGTTCCCGGCCTCCTTGGCGGCCGAGGTACCGGTGTTCATGGCCACGCCCACGTCGGCCTGCGCCAGCGCCGGAGCGTCGTTCGTACCGTCACCGGTCATCGCGACGAGCTTGCCGCCGGCCTGCTCACGCTTGATGAGCGCCATCTTGTCCTCGGGAGTCGCCTCCGCGAGGAAGTCGTCGACGCCCGCCTCGTCCGCGATCGCCTTGGCCGTCAGCGGGTTGTCGCCCGTGATCATGACGGTCTTGATGCCCATGCGGCGCAGCTCGTCGAACCGCTCGCGCATGCCGTCCTTGACGACGTCCTTGAGGTGGATGACGCCCAACACCCGGGCGCCCTCGGTGTCTTCGACGGCCACGAGCAGCGGCGTGCCGCCGGCCTCGGAGATCCGGTTGGCGAGCGTGTCGGCGTCCTCGGACACCTCGCCGCCCCGCTCCCGCACCCAGGAGACGACCGAACCGGCCGCGCCCTTGCGGATCCTGCGCCCGTCGACGTCCACCCCCGACATCCGGGTCTGGGCGGTGAAGGCGATCCATTCGGCACCGGCCAGCTCGCCCTGGTGACGCTCGCGCAGCCCGTACTTCTCCTTCGCCAGTACGACGATGGAGCGGCCCTCGGGCGTCTCGTCGGCCAGCGAGGAGAGCTGGGCGGCGTCGGCGACCTCGGCGTCGGTGGTGCCGGTCACCGGCACGAACTCGGAGGCCTGTCGGTTGCCGAGGGTGATGGTGCCGGTCTTGTCGAGGAGCAGGGTCGACACGTCACCCGCCGCCTCAACTGCCCTTCCGGACATGGCCAGTACGTTCCTCTGCACCAGCCGGTCCATGCCCGCGATACCGATCGCGGAGAGCAGCGCGCCGATGGTGGTCGGGATCAGGCAGACGAGCAACGCGACCAGCACGACCATCGTCAGATGCGTACCCGCGTAGTCCGCGAACGGCGGCAGGGTGGCGACGGCGAGCAGGAAGACGATCGTCAGCGAGGCGAGCAGGATGTTCAGCGCGATCTCGTTGGGCGTCTTCTGCCGGGCGGCGCCCTCGACCAGGGCGATCATGCGGTCGATGAAGGTCTCGCCCGGCTTCGTCGTGATCTTGATGACGATGCGGTCGGAGAGGACCTTCGTACCGCCGGTGACGGCACTGCGGTCGCCGCCGGACTCGCGGATGACGGGGGCCGACTCGCCGGTGATGGCCGACTCGTCGACGGACGCGACACCCTCGACGACGTCACCGTCGCCGGGGATGATGTCGCCCGCCTCGCAGACGACCAGGTCGCCGACGCGCAGCTCGGTGCCGGGCACCTGCTCTTCCGCGGAGCCGTTGAGCCGCCGGGCCACCGTGTCGGTCTTGGCCTTGCGCAGGGTGTCCGCCTGCGCCTTGCCACGGCCCTCGGCCACCGCCTCCGCCAGGTTGGCGAAGATGACGGTCAGCCACAGCCAGGCGCTGATCGCCCAGCCGAACCAGTCGCCCGGGTCCTTGAAGGAGAAGACGGTCGTCAGCACCGAGCCGACGAGCACCACGAACATGACAGGTGACTTGACCATCACCCGCGGGTCGAGCTTGCGGCAGGCGTCCGGCAGCGACTTGAGCAGCTGCTTCGGGTCGAAGAGACCCGCGCCGACCTTGCTTTCGTCCTTGTGGCCGGTCGGCACATCGCTGTGCGGCGCCCGGGTCGGGGTCGTAGTGGACACGGCGTCCTCTTGTTCGTCTGTGCGGGTGCTCATGACGCCAGCCCCTCGGCCAGCGGACCCAGCGCGAGCGCCGGGAAGTAGGTCAGACCGGTGATGATCAGGATCGCTCCCACCAACAGGCCGGTGAACAGCGGTTTCTCGGTGCGCAGCGTGCCCGCGGTCGCGGGCACCGGCTTCTGCTCGGCGAGCGAACCGGCCAGGGCCAGCACGAACACCATCGGCAGGAAGCGGCCCAGGAGCATGCAGAGACCGAGGGTGCTGTTGAACCACTGCGTATCCGCGTTCAGACCGGCGAAGGCCGAGCCGTTGTTGTTCGCCGCGGAGGTGTAGGCGTACAGGATCTCGGAGAAGCCGTGCGCCCCACTGTTGGTCATCGAGTTGCCCGGGGTGGGCAAGGCCATCGCCGCGGCGGCGAAGACGAGCACAAGGGCCGGGGTGATGAGGATGTAGCAGGCGGCGAACTTGATCTGACGGGTGCCGATCTTCTTGCCCAGGTACTCGGGCGTACGGCCGACCATCAGACCGGCGATGAACACCGCGATGATCGCCATGATCAGCATTCCGTAGAGGCCCGAGCCGGTGCCACCGGGTGCGATCTCGCCGAGCTGCATGCCCAGCATGGTGATGCCGCCGCCGAGACCGGTGAACGAGGAGTGGAAGGAGTTCACCGCGCCGGTCGACGTCAGTGTGGTCGCCACCGCGAAGATGGAGGAACCGCCGACTCCGAAGCGGGTCTCCTTGCCCTCCATCGCACCGCCGGCGATGTCGAAGGCGGGGCCGTGGTGGGCGAACTCGGTCCACATCATGAGGGCCGTGAAGCCGATCCAGATGGTGACCATCGTGGCGAGGATCGCGTAACCCTGCCTGAGCGAGCCGACCATCCGGCCGAAGGTCCGGGTGAGCGCGAACGGGATCAGCAGGAGCAGGAAGATCTCGAAGAGGTTCGAGAACGGGGTGGGGTTCTCGAAGGGGTGGGCCGAGTTGGCGTTGAAGTAACCGCCGCCGTTGGTGCCCAGCTCCTTGATGGCCTCCTGGGAGGCGACCGCGCCGCCGTTCCACTCCTGCGAGCCGCCCATGAACTGGCCGACCGAGTGGATGCCGGCGAAGTTCTGGATGGCGCCGCACGCGACCAGGACGATCGCGGCGATCACCGCGATGGGCAGCAGGATGCGGATGACACCGCGCACCATGTCGGCCCAGAAGTTGCCGAGTTCACCGGTGCGGGATCGCGCGAATCCCCGTACGAGCGCCACCGCGACGGCGATACCGACCGCGGCGGAGACGAAGTTCTGCACCGCCAGACCGCCGGTCTGCACGACGTGGCCCATGGCCTGCTCGCCGTAGTACGACTGCCAGTTGGTGTTCGACACGAAGGACGCGGCGGTGTTGAACGCCTGGTCCGGGTCGATGGAGGAGAAGCCGAGCGAGCCGGGCAGGATGCCCTGGACGCGCTGGAGGACGTACAGAAAGAGGACGCCGACCGCCGAGAAGGCGAGGACGCTGCGCAGGTACGCGGGCCAGCGCATCTCGGTGTTCGGGTTGGCGCCGATTCCCTTGTAGATCCACTTCTCGACGCGCAGGTGCTTGTCGGAGGAGTAGACCTTGGCCATGTAGTCGCCGAGGGGACGGTAGGCGAGTGCCAGGGCCGCTATGAGAGCGACCATCTGGAGCACGCCGGCGAGGACGGGTCCCATAACAGTGCTCAGAACCTCTCCGGGAAGACGAGGGCGAGGATGAGATAGCCCAGCAGGGCGACGGCCACGATCAGGCCGACAACGTTCTCGGCGGTCACAGCTTCGTCACCCCCTTGGCGACGAGGGCCACCAGCGCGAACACCGCGATCGTGGTGACGACGAAGGCCACGTCGGCCATCGTGAGCTCCTAGATGAGGTTCGTGATTGAACGGACTACTAGAGGAAAGCTCCTCTCCGACCGGATTCGGCCACCGTTGACGGCTCCCATACGGGGCGCGGCACGCCTTTGACGCATCCCTTACGCCGGTGTTTCGGATGAGGCGGAAGCGGAACCGGCAGACCTCCGGATCCGGGTCCCGGCGCACCGCGTGACGCGGTCCTCCGTGTCCAGGTGGCAGAGCTCCCCGGCCCCTGTCGGATCCTTGACGCGCCCGCCCATCAGAGTCCCGTCAAGGGGTGCTGCCCCCGGCCTCCCGGGTGCCTACCGTCGGTCGTATGGAACGCCGTACGGAACGCCGCGACGACACGCGCGCCACGGTCGACGCACCCGCATCACCACCCCCCACCGAGGTGGCGCACGACCGCCTCTGGGCCCAGGACCTGCGCAGCTCGATCCGCTGGTCCGCCGCACTCCTCGCCCTGCTCCTGGTGATCGACCGGGGAGCGGGCACCCTCACACCGCCGCGGGCCACCCTGTGGGTGACGCTCGCGCTGCTGCTGTACCTCGTACTCCACCCCACCCGCGTCGCCGCCGGCGAGGGCTGGCTCTCCTCCCGCGGCCTGCTGCGCACCCGCCGTGTCCGCACCGACCAGCTGGTCTCGGTCCGCTGCCTGGACGGCGTCGCCCAGCGCCTCGTGCTGCGCGACACCTCCGGCGCCTCGGTCGAGATCGACCCCCGAGTCCTGGTCGCCAACCCCCCGCTGTGGCACCGCCTGGACGAGGACGCCCGCGCCTCCGCCCTGCGCGGCTCCCTGACCTGCGGGGCGACGGCGCTTCGCCGCGTTTCGGAACGGATCGACCGGGAGACGGCGATGACCGTGTTCAAGGTCTCGGGGATGGATCAGGGCCGTATAGGGGCCGTATAGGGGCCCATGGGTAAGCAGCACACAGGGGAAATGCCAGACTGACGGCATGACGACAAAGGTTTACTTCGACATCCGTATCGGCAACGAGTCCGCGGGGCGGATCGTCTTCGATCTGTACGACGACGTCGTGCCCAAGACCGTGGAGAACTTCCGCGCGCTGGCGACCGGCGAGAAGGGGTTCGGCTACGCCGGTTCCGCGTTCCACCGCATCATCCCCCAGTTCATGCTCCAGGGCGGTGACTTCACCAGGGGTGACGGCACCGGCGGCAAGAGCATCTACGGCGAGAAGTTCGCCGACGAGAACTTCCAGCTCAAGCACACCAAGCCCGGCCTGCTGTCGATGGCCAACGCGGGACCGAACACCAACGGCTCCCAGTTCTTCATCACCACCGTGGTGACCGACTGGCTGGACGGCAAGCACGTCGTCTTCGGCGAGGTCACCGAGGGCCTCGACCTCGTCAAGAAGATCGAGGGCTACGGCAGCCGCAGCGGCACGCCGAGCACGAGCATCGTCATCGAGAGCAGCGGCGTTCTCTAACACCTGCCGTCCTGGTCGGCACCGACCGCCACTCCCCCGTCACCGTGATCCGAATCCGGGAGACGGGATACGACGAGGCCCCGCCTTCGGCGAAGGCGGGGCCCGCCGATGTCGAACCCGGGACCGTCGGGGGCGTTGCCTACGCGACCGCCGCCGCGAGCGGAGAGCGGGGTGCGCGCCCCAGCAGTCGGCGCAGATCGCCGCCGGTGCGGGTCATGAATCCGGCAGCGATGGCGGAGTAGGTGCCGACCAGCATCGGCACCTGGAACGGCTCGGCCCCGGAGGCGGCGATGCGGGTGCGGGCCTCGGCGAGTGTCTCCGGCTCGTAGGTGACATGGGGGCCGTGTGCCCGTGCCAGGTCGGTGCCGCCGACGGCCTGTTCTCCGACGAGTTCATGGACGCGCCCCGCATGGGCGGGAGCGTCCAGCGCCACCCGTACCGCGGCATCGGCCAGGTCCGCGCGCGCGACGGCCGCCAGCCGCCCGTCGCCGAGCGGAGCCCTGATCCGCCCGTCCTCCGACGGCGCGGCGAGCCAGGCCAGCAACTCCGCGTAGAGGCCGTTGCGCAGGATCGTCCAGTCCATGCCGCTCTCCCGGAGCCGGCGCTCGGTCCAGCGGTGCGGGAGGGCGTACGGGAGATGGTCACCGTCGGCGGTCAGACTCGTATAGACGACGTGGCCCACGCCCGCCCGTTCCGCGGCGTCGATGGCGGCGCCGTGCCGGGCGATGACGGCGTCGTCCTCGCCGTAGCCCGCGGAGATCATCAACAGCACTTCCACGCCCTCGAAACCCTTGGCGAGGGTGTCGGGATCGTCGAAATCGATGCGCCGCACGGGCAACCGGGCCTCGGTCCGCCGGAGTTCGCGACTACCGAGGACGACGTCGTCACGGTCGGCCAGCTGCCCGGCGACAAGCGTGCCCAGGGCGCCCGCGGCACCAGTGACCAGAATCATCAGGGTCTCCCCGTTCGGGTAGGTTCTCTTCGGTAACCCTGACCATCCTGCGGTTTCGCAACACGGAGCGTAAGGAGGCACATTGATGTCGGTGGGGCACACAGAGGTAACCGGCCAACCCGTCGTCAGCTGCGGGGACGAGCACGAGGACTGCGGGATCCGCGAGGTGCTCGACCGGATCGGGGACAAGTGGTCCGTCCTGGTCGTGGTCGAACTGGCCCAGGGCGTACGCCGTTTCCGGCAGCTCCAGCGCGCGATCCCTGGTATCTCGCAGCGGATGCTGACTCTCACCGTGCGCCGGCTGGAACGGGACGGGCTGGTCTCCCGAACGGTGTATCCGACGGTGCCCCCGCAGGTCGAGTACGAGCTCACGGCGACGGGCCACAGCCTCACGCATCTGGTGAAAGCCCTCGCGGACTGGTCGGCGGAACACCGCGACTCCATCGCGCGAGCACGCCAGGAATGGGACGCCGAACATCCCGACTCCGGAATCCACTGACCGTACGGAACACAGCGACCGTACGAGTTCCACTGAGCGAACAAGCTCCACCGACCGAACCGGCCGGGCTTCATGCGCTCGCGCTCATTCACGCCCGGCGCAGAGATACGGACGCGCGAGCAGCAGGCCGGTACCGGTCATGGCGATGCCGAAATAGACCGGCGCGAGGTGGATGAAGTCCGTGTAGTGGATCGCGCCGTGCACCACGACAGCCGGCAGGAAGCCTGCCGCCGCCGCCGCGGCCAGCGTCCAGAACACCCAGGCCTCACCCCGCCGCCAGCCCCACGCGCTGAGCAGCGTGATGGCCACCGCGGCGGACATCAGGGCGCCGCCGAACCCCGCGCGGTCGTGCGCGACGAACGGCACGAGCCGGGGATTCGCGGTTTCCAGCAGCTGCGCGCTGGTGCCGAGGAAGGCCAGGTCGGTCGGCACGAAGACACCGGTCAGACCGACCACCGAGATCACCGCTCCGCCGACGAACAGTCCCGCTCCGGTGACGATCAGCAGCAGTTGACCGACCAGCGCGCGTCGGCGCTCCGGTTCCGGTCCCTCGGGCGCCAGGCGCCACCGCGGTGCGTGCGGGGTCCGGCGGACCGCGGCCACGAACATCGGGAACAGCAGGACGGTGGTCGCCGCTTGCAGGATTTCCACGAAGCCGGTGGCCAGGAAGTAGAACAAGGTGGGGAAGCCGATCGCCCCCGAGAGCAGATACACCTCGCGGGCCCAGGGCCGGCCGCGTCTGATCCCGCCCACGGCGAGGCCGGTATAGAGGGCGCCGATCGCCACCATCGTGCCGGCCATGGTGATCCGGTCGTGCTGGAGGAAGTGCACGAGTTGGTGGTTGGCGGCATGGAGTTCGTGCAGCGTCATGCCGAGGTAGTCGCGGTCGTACCAGAGCAGCACCGGACCGAGCGTGATCGCCGCCGCGCCGAGTCCCGCACCCGTCATACCGAGGCCGACGAGCAGCGCCCACCACCAGGCGGGCCAGCGGCGGGGATCGCGGCCGACGTCCCGGAGCACCGGCGCGGGCTCGGTGGGCGTGGCTGCCTCGGTGACGCGTGCGAACCATCCGGGTCCGGCCTCGACGAGCACCCCGGGCATGGCGAGCACTACGGTGCCCGGCTCGTCGAGCGCAGTGGCCGCGGCGGTGACCGAGGGGTCGGACACATGGACCACGTGCGGGTCGTCGCCGCTGGTGAACCCGTCGACATCAGGCTTGAGGGCCGCCTCGGCCGCCGGGTCGCCGGCGCGGACGACCAGCGGGATCGAGCGGCCGGCGGCGGCCTCGCGCACGGTCTCCGCGTCGGCCGCCGAGACGGGCGCCACCTCGACGACACCGGCCCCGAGCGGGGGCATGGCGCGTACCGCCTCACGGGCGAGCGAGGGCGGGACGGATATGCCGAGGCGGACGGTCACGGGCACACCGGCGATCTCTCCGGCGAGCCGCCGCGGCGGATGGCGGTGGCCGAACCCCCGGGCGATCAGCCGCGCGCCGACGGGCCGGGAGCCGATCGACGCCAGCAGCCGCAGTGCGGTGCGCTGCGAACGGCGCCGCCCGAGGACGGCAGCGGCCGCGCCGCGCAGCGGGTGATACGTCCAGTCCGGCATCAGCGACGCTCGCTCTCCGCCACGGTCCCCAGGTCACCGGGTGCGGTCCAGCCGAGCACCGGCGTCATGGAACGCAGCGTCGCCCGCGTCGGCATCAGCCGGGCGGCCGTGTCGCGCAGCAGCACCGCGGGCGGCCACGACAGCTGGCCGACCGCGCCGAGCCGGGCGGAGCGGCGCGTGATGGCCTGGGTCCGCGGGCGGCGCAGCAGGTCGTACGAGCGGAGCGCGGCGGCCATGTCCGAGGTGCCGTCGAGGCAGTGGGCGAGGGTGACCGCGTCCTCCAGCGCCTGGCACGCGCCCTGGCCCAGATTGGGGGTCATGGCATGGGCCGCGTCGCCGAGCAGCGCGACCCGGCCCCGGACGAACGAGGGCAGCGGCGGCAGGTCGTACAGGTCGTGCCGGAGCACCGCGTCCGCGGGGACGGCGGCCAGCAGGGCGGGCACGGGATCCGGCCAGGACCCGAACCGGCGCAGCAGTTCGGCGTACTCGGACGGGCCGCAGGACGTTCCCGCCGGCAGCGACGCGGTCGCGAAGCAGTACATCCGCCCGCCCGGCAGCGCCGTGTAGCCGAACCGCGCCCCGCGGCCCCAGGTCGCCGCCCCCTCGGAAGGGGGCTCGGCGAGGGGCTCGGTGACCATGCGCCAGGCGGTGTAGCCGGCGTACCGGGGATCGGCCGCGTCGGGCCACAGGGCGCGGCGGACCGCGCTGCGCAGCCCGTCGGCGCCGACCACGAGGTCGGGCCGGGACTCGCCCGCACGGTGACCGACGACCGGGCCGTCACTGTCGTCGCGGACCGTGGACACCTCACTGCCCGCCCGCAGACTGTCGGCGGGCAGCGCCTCGGTGAGCACCCGCAACAGGTCCGCGCGGTGCAGGACCACCAGGGGATGACCGAAGCGGCGCGCCAGCTCCGCGTTGTCCGTACGGGACAGCCAGCGCCCCCGGCGGTCGCGTACGCCGCCCGCGGCCTCGACGGCGCCGAGCGCCCGGACGGCGCCGCCCAGGCCGAGCGCCTCCAGCGCGTGCAGGGCGTTCGGCCACAGGGAGATGCCGGCGCCGATCTCGGTGAACTCCGGGGCCCGCTCCAGCACTTCGACGCGCCAGCCCCGGCGGTGCAGGGCGATGGCCGCCGCGAGGCCGCCGATCCCGCCGCCGACGATGGTCGCGGCGCGCTGCGGCATGGGTCCTCGCTCTGGGTTCGGGTGGGGCGCCACCCCAGGTCAAGTGGCCGTCGCTCCGGTGCCCGAGCGGCATGCGCCGCGGCGCAGATCCGGCTGAGCAGCGCTCATAGCAACATGACGACACACACCTGTCAACGTGCCGAGGGACGCACCGGCCGACCCCGGTGGGGCGCCGGCAGTCGCCACAGCCATCCCCCACTCGCCTCACCCCGCCCCGCCCCGCCCCGCCAACAGGGGATGACGTTCCGGAGACGTTCCTCCCAACATGCGCGAGACCCTGGGCCTGTGGATCACTGGTTGCATACGCTGGCCCCGCCGTCCGCGTATTGGCCGGAACCCTTCGCTTGGCAGCACGTCAGGAGCGCCGATGGCCACCGCCGACAAAGACGCCCGTACGAGCCGCCCTCGCGCGAGCCGTCTGCGTACGTGGATGCTGCAGGGCCTGTCCGACATGGGCAAGGGCACCCAGCGGCAGCAGGCCGAGCCGGAGCCCGTGCACAAGGGGCAGCCCTGGTGGCGGGTGATGTGCCTGACCGGCGTCGACTACTTCTCCACCCTGGGCTACCAGCCCGGCATCGCGGCGCTGGCGGCCGGCCTGCTGTCCCCCGTGGCCACCATCGTGCTCGTCATCGTCACCCTTGCGGGCGCACTCCCCGTCTACCGCCGAGTGGCCGAGGAGAGCCCCCACGGCCAGGGCTCGATCGCAATGCTGGAACGGCTGCTGACGTTCTGGAAGGGCAAGCTCTTCGTCCTCACCCTGCTCGGCTTCGCCGCGACCGACTTCCTGATCACCATCACCCTGTCGGCGGCGGACGCCTCCACCCACCTGGTGGAGAACCCGCACCTCACCGAAGCCCTGCACGGCAAGGAGGTGCTGATCACCCTCATCCTCGTCGCCCTCCTCGGCGCGGTGTTCCTCAAGGGCTTCCTGGAGGCGATCGGCGTCGCGGTCGTCCTGGTGGGCCTCTACCTGGGCCTCAACGTCGTGGTGACGATCGCGGGCCTCTGGCACGTGGTCACCGAGGGCCACGTCATCACCGACTGGTCCACCGCCCTGACCGCCGAACACGGCAACGTCTTCGCGATGATCGGCGTGGCCCTGATCGTCTTCCCGAAACTGGCCCTCGGCCTCTCCGGCTTCGAGACGGGCGTGGCGGTCATGCCACACGTCGAGGGCGAGCCCGGCGACACCGAGGAGAAGCCGACCGGCCGCATCCGGGGCACGAAGAAGCTGCTCACGGTCGCCGCCGTGATCATGAGCGTGTTCCTGATCGCGACCAGCTTCATCACCACGCTGCTCATCCCGGAGAAGGAGTTCGAGTCGGGCGGCGAGGCCAACGGCCGCGCGCTGGCGTACCTGGCGCACGAATACCTCGGCAACGCCTTCGGCACGGTCTACGACGTCTCGACCATCGCCATCCTGTGGTTCGCCGGCGCCTCCGCCATGGCGGGCCTGCTCAACCTCATGCCGCGCTACCTCCCCCGCTACGGCATGGCCCCGCACTGGGCACGCGCCGTCCGCCCCATGGTGATCGTCTTCACCCTCGTCGCGTTCCTGGTCACCTGGATCTTCGACGCCGACGTCGATGCCCAGGGCGGCGCGTACGCCACCGGTGTCCTCGTCCTCATCAGCTCCGCCGCCATCGCGGTCACCATCGCCGCGCGCAAGGCCGGCCAGCGCAACTGGACGATCGCCTTCGCCGTCATCTCGGCGGTCTTCCTCTACACGACCGTCGTGAACATCATCGAACGCCCCGACGGCGTCAAGATCGGCGCCTGCTTCATCGCCGCGATCATCCTCGTCTCGCTCCTCTCCCGACTCGCCCGCGCCTTCGAACTGCGCGTCACCCACGTGACCCTGGACACCATGGCGGAGCGGTTCGTACGGGACATCGCGAGCCGCCGGGCCCGCTTCATCGCCAACGAGCCCGACAACCGCGACATCACCGAGTACCGCGAGAAGATCGAGCAGATCCGGGCCGACAACGACGTCCCCTCCCAAGAGGACTTCGTCTTCGTCGAGGTCACCGTCCTCGACGCCTCGGAGTTCGAGGCGGGCCTGAACGTACGAGGCGAAGTCATGCACGGCCGCTACCGCGTCCTGACCCTGGAGTCCTCCTCCATCCCCAACGCCCTCGCGGCCCTCCTCCTCTACGTCCGCGACACCACAGGCCAGACCCCCCACATCTACTTCGAATGGACCGAGGGCAACCCCTTCACCAACTTCCTCCGCTTCTTCCTCTTCGGCCAGGGCGAGGTGGCCCCGGTAACCAGAGAGGTCCTGAGGGAGGCAGAACCGGACAGGGCACGGCGGCCGAAGGTCCACGTCGGCTAGAGACAAGGTTTCAGCCCGGCCGCAGATCTTTCAGCCCGTCCGGCGTTTGAGGACGAGCGCGCAAGCGCGACAGGGGGGTCTGGGGGCGCAGCCCCCAGGAACGGGACGGGAAGGGGCGGAGGGGGCGAACCCACCCCCGTCACCCCCCACCTCCCGCACCCTCCCCGTCCTCCCCACCCACCGTGAACCCGATAACCACCCCACCCCCGTCCCGCCGATAGGCGAACGGCACTCCCCCATGCCCCGCAGCAACCTCCCGCACGATGGAAAGCCCCAGCCCGGACCCAGGCAGACTCCGCGCATCAGCGGCCCGATAGAACCGGTCGAACACCCGCTCCAGATCCCCCTCACCGATCCCGGGCCCCCGGTCGAGAACCTCAACCCGAACACCCCCAGCCCCAGCCAAGCCCCCAGCGACGACGACCTCGATCACCGCCTCCCCACCCCGATCGAACTTGACCGCGTTCTCCACCAGGTTGGACACCGCCCGCTGCAGCGCGGTGGGCCGCCCGTCCACCTCCACGTCCCCACTCACCCGCACAACGATGTCCCGCCCACTACGCCGCCGCGCAACGACCGCAACATCCTCGGCAAGCTCCCCCAGATCAACCCGCCGCACCGGCTCGGTGTCGGACCGCCCCGCCGCGAGAGCCACCAACTCATTGACGAGATCGGTAAGTTCACGGGACTCGAGGGCAAGGTCGGCGACGAGTTCCTCACGCGCGGCGGGAGGGAGTTCGTCGATGCGCCGGAGCATGGAGATGTTCGTACGGAGCGAGGTCAGCGGCGTACGAAGCTCATGCCCCGCGTCCTGGACCAGCCGCCGCTGATCCTCCTCGGACTGCGCGAGCCGCCCGAGCATCCGGTCGAAGGACCGCCCGAGCCGGGCCACCTCGTCGTACCCGGCGACCGGCACCTGGATCCCCAGCCGCCCGGTCCGCGCCACGTCCTCCGCGGCCCCCGCGAGCCGCACCAGCCGCCGGGTGATCCGCCGGGCCAGCCACCACCCGAACAAACCGGAGGCGATCACGACGGCGGCGACGAGCAGCACGGTCCGCTGCTGAAGCTCGTTCAGGAGGTCCTCGGTGTCACTGAACTCCTGCGCGACCTGGACAGCTCCACGCCCGCCCCCGAGCGCGACGGTCGCGACCCGGTACCAGTTGCCGCCGACCTCGACCTCCTTGTGCTCGGCCAGCGTCCCCGCGGCCGAGGCGTCGGCGGCCTGCCGGTCGACGGCGGCGACGGGCAGCGCAGGATGCCCGCGGTCGACGACGGCACCGCCCGGCCCGAGCACCTGTACGTCCGTACGGCTGGGCCGCACGATCTTGTCGAGCGCCCCGGCATGACCGGGATCGGACTGAGCGAAGTCCCCCGGCTCCAACACCTGCTCGCGCACCTCGACCTGCAGGTCCTGCACGACCCCGGCGAAGACCGTCTGCTGGTCCACGCGTACGAGCCGGGCGGCGGCGTCGTAACTCAGAAACCCGACGAGAACGGTGACGGCGGCGGCCACGGCCGCGAAGGACAGCGTGAAGGTGGCCCGCAGAGAGGACACCCGCCGAAGGCGAACCCGGGACAGCCATGCGGGGATTCGCCCGGGGAATCTCCGAGGCACCCTCAGTCCTCCCTCAGGACGTACCCCACACCCCGCACCGTGTGGATCAGCCCCGGCGCCCCCGGCTCCTCCAGCTTGCGCCGCAGATACCCCACGTACACGGCGAGATTCTTCGAGCCGGGCCCGAAGTCGTACCCCCAGATCCGGTCGTAGATCGTGGAGTGGTCAAGGACTATCCCCGCGTTACGGACGAGCAGCTCAAGCAGCTCGAACTCGGTCCGCGTCAGGTCCACCTCCCGCGCCCCGCGCCAGACCCGCCGCGCCTGAACGTCCATCCGCAGCCCGGCCGCGACGACCTGCCCGGAAGTCACCAGCGGCTCCTGGGGTCCCTTCGCGGCCGGTACGTCCATGAGGGGACCGTCTCCGCCACCCGTACGGCGCAGAAGCGCCCGCAAGCGTGCGAAGACCTCCTCCACGTCGAAAGGCTTGACCACGTAGTCGTCGGCCCCCGCGTCCAGCCCCGCGATACGGTCCGCGGTCTCCACAAGCGCGGTGAGCATCAGAATCGGCGTCCGGTTCCCCTCCGCACGCAGCACCCGGCACACCTGCAGCCCGTCGATCCCGGGCATCATCACGTCAAGAACCAGCACGTCGGGCGGCGTCCGATGGGCCTGCGCAAGAGCCGCCACCCCATCGGCGACGGCCGTCACCTCATACCCCTCCAGCGCGAGCGCCCTCTCCAGCGCATGACGGATGGCACGATCGTCCTCGGCAAGCAGCACATTCTGGGGCACCCCACCAGTCTGCCTGGCACCTGGCCACGCACCACCTGATGAGGGAGGGCAGGGGCCCCTTCTTACCGGCCTCTCACCACGCCGTTCCAGCCCGTCCGGCGTTTGAGGACGAGACGGTGCCATCCCGATCCCCCACCCGCCCGTGGGGGCTGCGCTCTTCAGCGCGGGGTCGGGGAAGGTCCTTTCAGCCCGTCCGGCGTTTGAGGACGAGGCCGTCAGGCCGAATGCGGGGGTCTGGGGGCGCAGCCCCCAGGTACGGGACGGGAAGGGGCGGAGGGGGCGAAAAACCCAGACTTCCCTACGCCCGCAGCGCCGCAAGCTGCTGCTCGAAGGGCACGACTTCGAACCCGCCCCCACTCACACCGGGGCCCGCAGCCCGGACGCCCCCGCTCTGGGCCGGCACTTCCGGGACGGAGGCGGACGCGGACACGGACGCGGACGCAGGCTCGGACTCGGGCGCACCCGCAGCCTCCCCCCGCTCCCCACGCACAGCGCCCCCCGCCAGCCCCACCATCAGCCCCGCCAACTCCCCCGCAGCCCTCTCGATCCGCGAGGCCAGCCCCTCCGCACCCCAGTCCTCCGAAGCCGCATACACAGCGGTCGGCACGACCACGGCCCGCAGATAGGCGAAGAGCGGACGAAGCGCGTGCTCCAGCACGAGCGAATGCCGCGCCGAACCCCCGGTGGCCGCGATCAGCACCGGCTTCCCGGCGAGCGCGTCCTTGTCGCTGACGCTCAGCACATCGAAGAAGGACTTGAACAGCCCGCTGTAGGAGGCGGAGAAGACGGGCGTGACGACAATGACCCCGTCCGCCGCCGACACCGCGTCGAACGCGGCGGCCAGCGCCCGCCCAGGGAACCCGTTCGTGAAGTTGTGGGCGATCTCGACGGCCAGGTCGCGCAGTTCGACGACCTGGACGTCGGCGGAGGTCTCACGAACCGTAGCGGCGGCCAGCCGATCGGCAAGGAGCCGCGTGGAGGACGGAACACTCAGCCCCGCAGAAACAACAACGAGCTTCATACGACACTCACCCCTTCCGAGGTCTCCGAAGCGGCGGCGGCCAGCAGCGACTGGTGGGTCGGCGCGTCCGGCACCCCGGCCGGACGCCCCTTCGCGAACTCCTCGCGCAGCACGGGCACGACCTCCTCGCCCAGCATGTCGAGCTGCTCAAGCACGGACTTCAGCGGCAGCCCCGCGTGGTCCACCAGGAACAACTGCCGCTGGTAGTCACCGGCGTACTCCCGGAAGGCCAGCGTCTTCTCGATCACCTGCTGCGGCGAACCGACGGTCAGCGGCGTCTGGTCGGTGAAGTCCTCGAGGGACGGCCCGTGCCCGTACACCGGTGCGTTGTCGAAGTACGGCCGGAACTCCCGTACCGCGTCCTGCGAGTTGTGCCGCATGAACACCTGACCGCCGAGCCCCACGATCGCCTGCTCGGCCGTCCCGTGCCCGTAGTGCGCGTACCGCTCCCGGTACAGCTCGACCATCCTCTTCGTGTGGTCGGCCGGCCAGAAGATGTTGTTGTGGAAGAAGCCGTCGCCGTAGTACGCGGCCTGCTCGGCGATCTCCGGCGAGCGGATGGAACCGTGCCAGACGAACGGCGGTACGCCGTCCAGCGGCCGCGGGGTCGCGGTGAAGGACTGCAGCGGCGTACGGAACTTGCCCTCCCAGGTCACCACGTCCTCGCGCCAGAGCCTGTGCAGCAGCGCGTAGTTCTCGATGGCGAGGTTGATGCCCTGGCGGATGTCCTTGCCGAACCACGGGTAGACCGGGCCGGTGTTGCCGCGCCCCATCATCAGGTCGACCCGGCCGTCCGCGAGATGCTGGAGCATCGCGAAGTCCTCGGCGATCTTCACCGGGTCGTTGGTGGTGATGAGGGTGGTGGAGGTGGAGAGGATCAGCTTCTCGGTCTTCGCCGCGACATAGCCGAGCATCGTGGTGGGGGACGACGGCACGAACGGCGGGTTGTGGTGCTCACCGGTCGCGAAGACGTCCAGGCCGACCTCCTCGGCCTTCTGCGCGATGGCGACCATGGCCTTGATGCGCTCGTGCTCGGTCGGCGTCCGTCCCGTCGTCGGGTCCGGTGTCACATCGCCGACGCTGAAGATCCCGAACTGCATGGTCGCTCACCCTCCGCAGGTTGTTTACGATTCAACTATACCCGCTAACGGCACCCGCCACCGCCGTATTCCCGCCTCACCCATCCCCTATCAGCATCAATGTCAGTGCCCGGCCCTACGATCCCGACATGGCCGCCCCACGCCGCGACACCAGAGGCATCGTCGACGCCACGGAACTCTTCTCCCGGGTCCACTTCCGGCGCCGCGAACCCGCACCGCCCCTGCGCCCATACCTGGAGCACTACTGGCTGATCGACTGGGACCTGCCCCAGCCGTACGCCTCGCACGTCGTCCCGCACCCGTCCGTGAACATCGTCTTCCAGAAGTACGCAGGTCAGGACCCCTTCTCCGAAGTCGCCGGGATCGGCCTCGACCTGTTCACACAGAAGCTGGAAGGGCGCGGCAGGGTGTGCGGAATCCAGTTCAGGCCGGGCGGTTTCCGCCCCTTCGCACCGGAGCGGCCGGTGACGTCGCTCACGGGACAGCGGATCCGCCTCCCGGAGGTGCTCCCCGACTCCAAGGGCGCCGTCGAGGACGTACTCACCCCGGACGACGAGGAAGCACGCGTGGCCGCACTCGACGCGTTCCTCCTGAGCATGAACCCCCGGCCGGACCCCCAGGCCGACCTCGCCATGGCCCTCGTCGACCACATCCGCGCCGACCGCACGATCCGCCAGGTCGGCGACTTCGCCCACGCCCAGGGCATGACCGTACGCAGCCTGCAACGCCTCTTCGCCGCGTACGTGGGGGTCGGTCCGAAGTGGATCATCCTGCGGTACCGCATCCACGAAGCGCTCGAACAGGCGGAGGCCTCCGACACGGTCGACTGGGCGGGCCTGGCCGCCGACCTGGGCTACGCCGACCAGGCCCACCTGGTCCGGGACTTCACGTCGACGGTGGGGGTGCCGCCGACGGCTTATGCGCGGGGGGTTCGCTGAGGGGTGGGGGGGCGCGCCATGGGGTTTTTCGCCCCCTCCGCCCCTACCCGTCCCGTCCCGTCCTCCTGGGGCTCCGCCCCAGACCCCGCTCCTCAAACGCCGGAGGGGCTGAAATCAGAGGTCTACGGCACGAGAACCAACCGCCCCCGCACCCCACCCTCCGCCAACCGCGCATGCGCCTTCGCCGCGTCCTCCAGCGGAAACGTCTCCGCGACCCGAGTCGTCAGCACCCCCTCATCCACGAGCGCCACCAGCTCCGCGAGCCGAGCCCCATCGGGGGCCACCTCGACGGCATCGGTCCGCACCCCTCGCACGGACGCCGGCTGAGCATGTGGAATGACGCCCACGAAAACGCCCCCGTCCCGCACCCACTCCAACGCCGTCTCCCCCAGAATCGCCGCGTCCAGCACAGCATTCACGCTCCCGGCCGCAAGCTCACCCTCACCCGACACGAAACGGCCCGCCCCCAACGACCGTACGAACTCCTCATCGCCCTCCCGGGCCAGCGCGGTCACGGCCAGCCCCCGCCGGACGGCGAGCTGAACGGCGTAACCGCCCACCGCCCCCGCCGCACCCGTGACGAGCAGGCTCTGCCCCGCTTCCAGGGCCAGCAGATCGAGCGCCTGCACGGCGGTGAGGGCGTTCAACGGCACGGTCGCCGCGTGCGCCGCGTCGACGGAGACAGGCGCGACAGCCACCGCGTCCGCGTCAACGACGACGTAATCAGCATGCGCACCAAGGGACTTGGAAACCCCGTACGAAAGCGCCACCACCTCCTCCCCCACCGTCCACGCCACCGCGACACCCGCCGCGTCGACGGTCCCGGCGACATCCCAGCCGAGCCCGAGCCGCTTGCCCGCACCCCGAAAACGCCCGCGCGCACCCCCGCGTCGGCCGGGTTGAGCGCGGCGGCCGCGACCTTGATCCGTATCTGGCCGGCACCCGGCTCCGGGACGGCCGTCTCGACGATCTCCACGACCTCCGGCCCACCGAACGCCGTAACAACTGCTGCACGCATGTCAACTCTCCCCACCAACAGGCGATTTACCCGGGTAGCTTCCGATATCCACCCGGCAGCAAGAACCCTAGGAAGAGTTACTCTCTTTCAGTAAGTAGGCACTTCAAGGTGCGTACGTCACCCGGAGGTGAGCCATGGCGACCACGACCGCGGCCCAGCGGCGCGAACAGGCACGCGTCGAATACGACGCGTTCATCAAGAGCTGCCCCACCAACCAGCTCCTCGACCGCATCAGTGACAAGTGGGTCAGCCTCGTCGTCTGCGCCCTCACCACCGGCTCGATGCGCTACAGCGACCTCACCCGCAAGATCGCAGGCGTCAGCCCCAAAATGCTCACGCAGACCCTGCGCTCACTGGAACGCGACGGCATCGTGACCCGCACGGTCACCCCGTCCGTACCGGTCCGAGTCGACTACGAACTAACCCCCCTGGGCACCAGCCTCAGCCACCTACTAGCCGCCGTGAAGGCCTGGGCAGAACTACACATCGAGCAGGTCAACAAGGCCAGAGACCAATACGACACCGCCCCGTCCTGACTGCGCGCCCCCACCGCCCCGCACCCGCGACACGACGGAAGGGGTCGTGCCGGTACATCAAATGCCCGTCGCATACGTGGTCACAGCCAACCCAGCCATGCAAGCAACAGAAGTGTCCATCACGCGACGGGCGGATGTACCGGCACGACCCCGACCCCCCACAGACCCGCAGGCGCCCCCGCACAAAGCGCCCCGCTAGAACACGTACGAGTCCCCCGTATCCAGCACCAACACCCGCTGCCGGTCATTCCCGGAATTACGATCCACCGCACCCCCACCCCACACCGTGTCGAACTCCACGGTCACCTCGGCCGGCGCCCCCCGCAGCCGTACCCCCAGCCTGATCTCCTCCCCCAGCCCGTCCGCCGCCAACGCCCCCGTCCGGCACACCACAGCCCGCGCCTCGGCCCGCGCACACCCGTCCGGCAGACTCTGCCGATCCGCGAGAGGGACCGACCAGCGCAGCCGAACGGTCGCATCCGGGACAGCGCTGGGCCCGTGGTTCCGCGGAGTCAGCCGTACGTCGACACGGCCGTCCGCCATGGACACGTCCCCGTGGTAGGCGAGATCGGCCTCCGGAGCGAGGCCCACGGAACCGGCGGCAGCAGCCCAGCCCGCCCCCACCACCAGCCCCGCACCGGCACTCACCGCACACAGCACCCGCGTCAGCGTTCGCATCCCCATGAGATCATTTCCTTCACTCGACCGGTCACCCGTCACGGGATGTATCCCACCTCTGCCCGCTGCCAGGCGCCGTCCATCAGGTGACGTAACCCCCCGCGAACCCACGCGGACCCCGCGAACCTCCGCACACGCCCATGCAAAAGTGACCGCATGCTGATCGCCCGCTCCGCCGCCCTCTTCGTCCTCGCCGCACTCTTCGAGATCGGCGGCGCATGGCTGGTCTGGCAGGGCGTACGCGAGCACCGCGGCTGGCTGTGGATCGGCGCGGGCGTGATGGCCCTAGGCGTGTACGGCTTCGTGGCCACACTCCAGCCGGACGCCGAGTTCGGACGCATCCTCGCCGCGTACGGCGGCATCTTCGTCGCGGGGTCCATCGCATGGGGGATGGTCGCGGACGGCTACCGGCCGGACCGCTGGGACGTCACAGGCGCACTGATCTGCCTCGCGGGCATGGCAGTGATCATGTACGCACCGCGGGGCAACTGAGGAGGCGCCCCTTCACAGATCGCAGGTCTTCAGCGCCCCCAGACCTCAGGACGACGAAGTCAGCTCGGGCAACAACCCCAGCTGCCCCAGGAAATCCATCTGATCGAAGTAGAGCCGATAGCTGACGATCCGACCGTCCTCGACGGTCGCGATGTCGCAGCCGCGGATCCTGACCCTCTTCCCCGTAGCGGGCAGCGACTCCCCGGAGGGCAACGGCAGCGGACCCGTGTTCGTCCCGTTGTAGTACCCCTCGTCGATGGCGGTGTCGCCGACCTCGACCGCGTACACCGACTCGTACGAGGCACCGGTGACCGAGTCCGTCATCTGACGCCAGTAGTCGACGATGTTGTCGCGCCCGTGGATCTCTCCGGCGTCGGGTGTGAAGGCGACCGCGTCCACCGCGTACAACTCGGCGACGGCCTTGAGATCCGGGGTCGAGGTGAGCGCCTCGGTGAGCCGGTCCATGACCTCACGTGCCTGTCCCATGATCCACCTCCTGAGCAGGGGATCACCCACTCCAGTTTCCCACGCGGGGCAGTTCCGGGCCCGTCCGAGAACCGGGCCACCAACCGCCCGGACACCCGGCCCGCCTATCCTGATCCGGGGCGCCCGATCCGCCCCACCTTCACCCCGCCCAGCCAGCCCCACCCCGCACCGCCCGAGGAGCAGCCGTATGAGCCCCGCCGCCGCGTCCCGTATCGCCGTCGTCACCGGTGCCAGCAGCGGCATCGGCGCCGCGACGGCCCGGCAGCTGGCGGCCGCGGGCTACCGCGTCGTCCTGACCGCCCGCCGCAAGGACCGCATCGAGGCGCTCGCGGAGGAGCTCAACGCGACGGGCCACCAGGCGGCGGCATACGCCCTGGACGTCACGGACCGCGCGGCGGTCGACGAGTTCGCCGGCGCCTTCAAGACGATCGGCGTCCTGGTCAACAACGCCGGCGGCGCGCTCGGCGCCGACCCCGTCGCGACGGGCGACCCGGCCGACTGGCGCCAGATGTACGAGACGAACGTCATCGGCACGCTGAACGTCACCCAGGCCCTGCTCCCCGCCCTGACGGCGAGCGGCGACGGAACGGTGGTCGTACTCTCCTCGACCGCCGGATTCAGCACGTACGAGGGCGGCGGCGGCTACGTCGCCGCCAAGCACGCCGAACACGTCCTCGCCGAGACCCTCCGCCTGGAGATCGTCGGCACCCCGGTCCGGGTCATCGAGGTCGCACCCGGCATGGTCAAGACGGACGAGTTCGCCCTGACCCGCTTCGGCGGCGACGAGGAGAAGGCCGCCAAGGTCTACGCGGGCGTAGCCCAGCCCCTCACCGCCGAGGACGTGGCCGACACCATCACCTGGGCCATCACCCGCCCCAGCCACGTCAACATCGACCTCCTCGTGGTCCGCCCCCGCGCCCAGGCATCAAACGCCAAGGTCCACCGGGAGTTGTGATGCCGGACACCCCCTCCAAGGACCAGGAACCAACACAGACCGAGGCCCATGCCCAGGAACAACGCCGCCTGACCCAGGAGAAAAAAGACGAACGCTACGTCTGGTGGTACCTCGCGTACTTCCTCTTCGGCATCCACATCGTGGCCTTCGTAATGATCTACGCGGTCATGCACGCGAAGTAGGCGACACCCGTGAAGTGATCACCGCTGGAGTGCGCCCGACGTACGCTCCCGCGGTGACCAGAACGAACAGACACATACCGTTCCATCGTCTGCACAACTTCCGTGACCTGGGCGGATACGCGACCTCGGACGGCCGAACAGTCCGCCGGGGACTCCTGTTCCGAGCGGACTCGCTGGGCAAACTGACCCCGGGCACGGAGGACTGGGACCGCTTCCTGGACCTCGGCATCCGCACAGTCGTCGACCTCCGCTACCCGTGGGAGATCGAGGCGAAGGGCCGAGTCCCGGAACACCCCTCCCTCAGCTACCACAACCAGAGCATCGAACACCGCCCGTACGACCAGGCGGCGTTGGGGCCGGACGTGACGACCGGCCCGTACCTGGCAGCCCGCTACATGGAGGTGGCCGGGGACGGCACGAAGGAAATCCGCGAGACGCTGGAGCTCATCGCGGAGGCGGCCGATTCGGCGGCCCCCCTCGTCTTCCACTGCGCCTCGGGCAAGGACCGTACGGGCCTGGTGGCAGCCCTGGTCCTGACCCTTCTGGGCGTCCCGGAACCCACAGTCGTCGAGGACTTCACCCTCACGGAGCTCGCCACCGCCCGCCTGATCACGGACTGGAAGACCACCAACCCGGACCGCGAACTCACATGGCCGGGCTACGGCCGGGCTCCCGCCGAGGTCATGACCGGGTTCCTCACCCACCTCAAGAACCGCTACGGCTCACCACAGTCCTACGTCACCAACACTCTCGGCCTGGACGCCACGTTCACGGAATCCCTCCGCGCAACGCTCCTTGAGAAGCAGCCCAAGTAACTCACAAGGGTGAACCGGATAGATCACCCATACGGCACCAGAACTCGCGATCTAGGCTCGCACCACAACATCAAAAACGACGGCCCTCGGCCGGGACTGCCATCCCGACCGAGGGCCTGACCAGCAAGGAAGGGACAAGCTTCCTCATGGCTTACTGCGAGCCTAACGCTCACCAGCTCACGCTGGACGACGCCCTCGGCGCCGACACAACGGGGTTCATGGACCTCGAAGACCCCAACTACGCCTACATGTTCGGTTTCTTGCAGGCCGATGGGCATCTCTCCCAGCAGTCCAGGCAACGAGGGCGCCTGACCGTGGAGATCAACGCGCGGGACATCGAGCTACTACGCGAGTTCCAGCGGCTGACGCCGTACAACAGCAGCATTACCGAGCGAGTCAGGTCCACGAACTTCGCCAAGAACGCCCGCTCGGCAACCTGGAGCCTGTGCTCCCTCGAAGCCAGGACCAAGATCAACCAACTCGGCCTGCCGTACGGCCGTAAGTCGAAGACGATCACGCCGCCTCGGGGCGAGTTCTCACGCCGCGACTACCTCCGGGGCGTCATCGACGCCGACGGTTCGGTGGGCTACACCGGGAAGGGCTTCCCCTTCGTCTCCCTCACCACAGCGAGCACGGCCATCGGCGCCTACCTCTGCCGCTACGCGAAGGGGGTCACGGGTGCCGAGCGGATCATCAAGCGAAATACCCGAGATGACATCTACAACGTCCTCTACACAATGGAGGTGGCCCAGAGCCTGGCAGCCCACCTCTACTACCCCGGCTGCCTATCCTTGGAGCGCAAGCGCACAGCCGCCGACTCGCTCACGACCTGGGTGCGCCCTGCCGACATGAGGGCCGCCTACACAAAGCGAACCTGGAATGAGCGCGAGGACCGCATTCTGCTGGAGCTCAACAGCCCGAAGGCCGCGGCAGAAGCGCTCGGCCGAACTACCCAGAGCTGCAACCTCCGCCTCTGGCGCCTGCGCACTGGTCAGGTACTCAAGCCGCGCGTTCAATGACCCAATGAGCGAGGTCCCCGGCCTCTGACCGGGGACCTCGTGCGTCAGCCCTTCACACAGACAACCTGCTTCAGCTTGGCCACGACCTCCACGAGGTCGCTCTGCTGCTCCATAACCTGCTCGATCGGCTTGTACGCACCTGGAATCTCGTCCACGACGCCCGAGTCCTTGCGGCACTCGACACCCCGCGTCTGCACTTCCAGATCCTTCGTCGAGAAGCGACGCTTGGCCGCGCTGCGGCTCATACGCCGACCCGCGCCGTGCGATGCCGAGTTGAAGGCCTTCTCGTTCCCGAGTCCCTTCACGATGTACGTCGCCGTACCCATGGAACCCGGGATGATCCCGAGGTCACCGGCACCCGCCCGAATCGCGCCCTTGCGCGTCACGAGCAGGTCCATCCCGTCGTAGCGCTCCTCGGAAACGTAATTGTGGTGACAGCTGACCTCCTTCTCGAAAGTCGGCTTCGCCTTCTTGAACTCCTTGCGGATAACGTCCTTCAGGAGCGCCATCATGATCGAGCGGTTGTACTTCGCGTACTCCTGCGCCCAGTAGAGGTCATTCCTGTACGCGGCCATCTGCGGAGTGTCCGAGACGAAGACCGCGAGGTCACGGTCGACCAGGCCCTGATTGTGCGGGAGCTTCTGCGCGACGCCAATGTGGTACTCGGCGAGTTCCTTGCCGATGTTGCGGGACCCGGAGTGGAGCGTCAACCAGATCGAACTGTCCGAATCAACCGATACTTCACAATGGTGATTCCCGGCTCCGAGTGTCCCCATCTGCAAAACGGCCCGCCCCCGCCGGAACTTCACCGCCTCCGCAACCCCATCGAACCGCCCCCAAAAGTCATCCCACCCCGCGGTGGCCAGCCCATGGAACCGCCCGGGCTCGACGGCAGAGTCATGCATCCCCCGCCCCACCGGAATGGCCCGCTCAACCTCCGACCGAAGCCGCGAAAGATCCCCCGGCAGGTCGTTGGCGGTGAGCGACGTCTTGACGGCAGACATCCCGCACCCGATGTCCACCCCCACCGCCGCAGGACACACCGCATCCCGCATGGCGATGACGGACCCGACCGTCGCGCCCTTCCCGTAATGCACATCCGGCATCACGGCGAGCCCCTTGATCCACGGCAGGGTCGCCACGTTCTGGAGCTGACGCAGCGCCACGTCCTCGACCGACGCCGGGTCGGTCCACATGCGGATGGGGACCTTGGCGCCCGGTACCTCTACGTACGACATTTCGTTCTCTTTCCCCCGGAAACAAACAGAAGTCTCAAAACGCAAAACCGGCGCCAAGGTCTACGTATGGGACAACGGACCGGCGTTCACGGCAGTGCGTGCGATACACATTGTCTCCAGGGGCCGCCCCCACGCGGCAACCGAATAACCACAGGAGAGGAGCCTGACCGTGCAGCGGAAGGCGTATGTACCCGGCGTCGCCGTGCTCCTCGCGGCGCTGCTGGCCGGCTGCACGGGCAGTTCGAGCGACGGCGGCGCGACGGACGATTCGAAGCCGGGCGACTCCAGTACGACGGCACCGGCGGCCCAGCCCGGCAGGTACCGCACGCTCCCCGAGGCCTGCGCCGCCGTCGATCACGGCACCCTCGACTCGCTGCTCCCCGGCATCAAGCAGATCAGCGACGAGGAGCAGCGCGACACGGCGTACGAGGGCACGCCGACGCTCACGTACGACACCGACCGGCGCGTCGGCTGCCGTTGGAAGGTGGAGTCGACGGACGCCACCGATCACCTCTTCGTCGATTTCGAGCGCGTGGTCTCGTACGACTCGGTGAGCGACGACAGCAAGGCTTCGGGTCTGTACGCGGGCAAGGAGACGGCGGCGGACCTCCCCGAGCCCTCCGCTTCCGAGAGCTCGGAGAGTGAGGAGAGCGGGGAGAGTCCGGACGCCGGCAGTTCCGCGTCCCCGTCTGACTCCGCCTCCGGCAGCGCGAGCGCGACCCCCTCTTCGACGTCCTCTTCGACGTCCTCCGCCTCGCCCTCCGCGAGCGCGACCCCCACCTCTCTCCAGCCCCGCACCCTCGACGGTCTCGGCGACGAGGCGTACCTGAACGACACGCTCAGCTCCGCTGGCTCGACGGCTCAGCAGCGCACGGTGACTGTGGTGTTCCGCACGTCGAATGTGATCGTGACGATCCAGTACGACGAGCAGCCGGCGGTCACGGGCGAGGTGCCGGACAGCAAGGAAATGCAGGACAGGGCGCGGAATCTGGCGGCGAAGCTGGCTGACACGCTCGACGGTTAGCGGGTCGGGAGGGGGGTTCGGGCCCCGGGCGCAAAGCCCGCGAAGCGGGACCGTCCACCTTGCTCACCGCGTACCGTGGCCCCTCGGACCCGACCGGTCGCACGTTCCATGTGCGGCCGCACCACGAGCGCCACGAGTGAAGGAACCATGCACCGACCAGTACAGCGAGTAGGCCGAGTACCGCGACTCACCCGCATCCTTGTCAGCGCAGCCGCCGTCCCGGTGATGCTTGTCGCCGCGGGCTGTTCGTCGGATTCCGGCTCTGATTCCGCCTCCGGTGACGCGAACAACAGCTCCGGTTCGAGCCCTGACGCGCAGGCGTCCGCGAGTGCTTCGGCGAATGCCGTGCAGGCTGCCGCGTACGCGACGTTGCCCGAGTCCTGCTCGGTGTTGTCGGACAAGACGCTGGGCTCATTGGTCCCGAAGGCGGCCAAGTCGGGCAAGAAGGGCACATCGGACGATGTGTCCGAGCGTGGCAACTGCTACTGGACGAGCCTCGACAGCAACGGCGTGGACGGCTCGCAGTACCGCTGGCTGAACGTGGCTCTGCTGCGTTTCGAGTCGGACTCGCGTGGCTCGGGCGACGAGCAGGCGCACACGTACTTCGAGAAGCAGGTCACGGCCGCGAAGGCGGTGACGGGCGCGAAGAACACGAAGTCGGCGCCGGTGTCCGGTACGGGCGACGAGGCGACGGCCGTGAGCTACGACCTGAAGAAGAAGGAAGGCGCCTTCAAGCAGCAGACGATCGTGGCGCGCGTGGAGAACGTCGTCGTCACGCTCGACTACAACGGTGCCGGTCTGGCGGGCGAGAAGCCCCCGTCCGCCGCCACTCTGCTGAAGTCGGCGGAGAAGGCCGCGAAGGAGGCGGTGGCGGCGGTGACCGCCGCGAACAAGGAGGGCGGCGCCGGGGCGAGCGCGTCCCCCTCGGGGTCGGCCACGAAGTCCGCATCCCCGTCGAAGTCGGCCTCGAAGAGCGCGTCACCTTCCAAGTCGGCTACGAAGAGCTGACCCGGCGAGAGCCGGTCCTGCTGCTCAACTCGTAGTCCCACCAGGCCATTTGCAGGAGCCCGGCCCCTTACAGGGACCGGGCTCGTGCCGTACCGGGCATCCGGGCGACGCACACATGTGCCACCCTGTTGCGCGCAACGACAAGTAAGGGGAGGGAAGTACGGGTGTCCGCGCCGATTCAGCTCACACGCACGCACCGGATTCTCATCGGCGTGGTTGTCGCCGGTGCGGTCGTCATCGCGGGCATCGGCTTCGCCGGCTCGTACGCGGCCGTCCGCGAGCTCGCGATCCAGAAGGGCTTCGGGAACTTCAGTTACGTGTTCCCGATCGGCATCGACGCGGGCATCTGCGTCCTGCTCGCCCTCGACCTTCTCCTGACGTGGATCAGGATCCCCTTCCCGCTGCTGCGCCAGACGGCGTGGCTGCTGACCGTCGCGACGATCGCGTTCAACGGCGCGGCGGCCTGGCCGGACCCGCTGGGTGTCGGCATGCACGCCGTGATCCCGGTGCTCTTCGTGGTCTCGGTGGAGGCGGCCCGGCACGCGATCGGCCGCATAGCGGACATCACGGCGGACAAGCACATGGAGGGGGTCCGCCTCACGCGCTGGCTGCTCTCTCCGATCCCGACGTTCCTCCTGTGGCGCCGTATGAAGCTGTGGGAGCTGCGCTCCTACGAGCAGGTCATCAAGCTGGAGCAGGACCGCCTCGTCTACCAGGCGCGGCTCCATTCCCGCTTCGGGCGCGCGTGGCGCCGCAAGGCCCCGGTGGAGTCCCTGATGCCGCTGCGGCTCGCGAAGTACGGTGTTCCGCTGGCGCAGACGGCCCCCTCGGGTCTCGCTGCGGCGGGCATCGAACCCGTACTGCTGCCCCCCGCGCCGGAGTTGGAGGTAGCCCGCGAGCCGGAGCCGACGGCTCCGGCCCTGGGGAGCAACGGGGCACCTGCCCGGGAACAGCTTCCCGCCGCCGAGGCGAACGAGCCCCCCGAGCAGCTGGACGACTACGCCGAGGCGCAGAGTCAGTGGCTTCAGGCGCGGGACCCCCAGTCCGTCGCGTACGAGGGCGGCTACGACCCGACGTACGACCCGAATGCCGCGGACGAGCAGTGGTACGCGGAGCAGCAGCAGGCCGAGCAGTTCGGGGAACAGCAGCAGTACCAGGCTCGGCAACAGTTCCAGGCACGGCAGCAGTTCGAGGAACAGCAGCAGTTCCAGGCGCGCCAACAGTTCGAGCAGCAGCAGTTCGAGCAGCAGCAGGCGTTCCCGCAGCAGCGGTACGAGGAGCAGCCTGCCCCCGCCCCGGAGCCCTCTCCGGAGGACACCGGTACCTTCCCGATCCCGTCCGGTCCGGGCCGGACCCGTGAGATGGGTGCGGGCGGCGGCTCGGAGCCGACGGAGGAGGACTACTACCTGGTCTTCAAGAAGTCGATAGACGGCAGCTATCCGACCTCGGGCCAGTTCAGGGGTGACGTGGAGGCGACGTTCGGCACCACGCTCCCGCAGCGCGAGGCCGACCGCTTGGTCAAGCGCTTCACGAACCGTCACACGGCGGATCTCCAGGAAGAGCACATCGCGTAAGCGGGTCACAGCAGGTGAGTGCGTACGCCGATGGGGGCGCCCGGTGACTGATCACCGGGCGCCCCCATCCTCGTAGAACCGTAGAGCCGTAGAGCCGTAGCCCTACGCCCCGAGCAGCTTGCGCACCCGGTCCTGGCCCACGGCGAGCAGCAGCGTGGGCAGGCGCGGACCGGTGTCACGCCCGACCAGCAGGTGGTAGAGCAGGGCGAAGAAGGTGCGCTGGGCGACCTTGATCTCGGACGGGAGTTCCTTGGCGGTGGCGTCGGCGGGGAAGCCGGCCTGGACCTTGGGGACGCCGTAGACGAGGTGGGTCAGGCCGTCCAGGGACCAGTTGGCGTCGAGTCCGTCGAGGAGCAGGCGCAGGGATTCGCGGCCCTGGTCGTCGAGGGACTTCAGGAGCTCCGTGTCGGGCTCCTCACGGACGACGGTGCGCTCCTCGGCCGGGACCTGGGTGTTGATCCAGGTCTCGGCCTTGTCGAGCCGCGGCCGGACCTCGTCCAGTGAGCCGAGCGGGTTCTCGGGGTCGAGTTCGCTCAGGATCCGCAGGGTCTGGTCCTCGGCGCCGGCGGTGATGTCGGCGACGGAGGCGAGGGTGCGGTACGGCATCGGGCGGGGTGTCCTGGGGAGCTCACCGGCCGCCGTACCCACGGCTCGCGCGTACGCGGCGGCGTCCGCCGGAAGCACGGAGGCGTCGGTCACCTTGCCCGCGAGCTTGTCCCACTCGTCGTAGAGCCGCTGGATCTCCTGGTCGAAGGCGATCTTGAAGGACTGGTTGGGGCGGCGGCGGGCGTAGAGCCAGCGCAGCAGTTGCGGCTCCATGATCTGGAGGGCGTCGGCCGGGGTGGGGACCCCGCCCTTGCTGCTGGACATCTTGGCCATGCCGCTGATGCCGACGAAGGCGTACATGGGCCCGATGGGCTGCTTGCCGCCGAAGATCCCGACGATCTGGCCGCCGACCTGGAAGCTGGAGCCCGGGGACGAGTGGTCGACTCCGCTCGGCTCGAAGACGACCCCTTCGTACGCCCAGCGCATGGGCCAGTCGACCTTCCAGACCAGCTTGCCGCGGTTGAACTCGTTCAGCCGGACGGTCTCGGAGAAACCGCAGGCCGAGCAGGTGTACGTCAGCTCGGTGCTGTCCTCGTCGTAGGCGGTGACGGTCGTCAGGTCCTTCTCGCAACGCCCGCAGTAGGGCTTGTACGGGAAGTACCCGGCGTCCGAGCTGCCGTCGTCCTCGGCGGCGGCGCCGGAGCCCTCGGCGGCCTCCAGCTCGGCCTCGTCGAGGGGCTTCTGCCCCTGCTTCTTCGCCGGGCCCTTCTTGGTCCGGTACTGCTCGAGGATCGCGTCGATGTCCCCGCGGTGCTTCATCGCGAAGAGAACCTGCTCGCGATAGGTGCCGGAGGTGTACTGCTCGGTCTGACTGATCCCGTCGTACTCCACGCCCAGCTCGGCGAGCGAGGTGGTCATCGCGGCCTTGAAGTGCTCGGCCCAGTTCGGGTACGAGGAGCCGGCGGGCGCGGGGACCGAGGTGAGCGGCTTGCCGATGTGCTCGGCCCAGGAGTCGTCGACGCCGGGGACGCCGGCCGGGACCTTGCGGTAGCGGTCGTAGTCGTCCCAGGAGATCAGGTGGCGTACGACGTGGCCGCGCCGCCGGATCTCGTCGGCGACGAGGTGCGGCGTCATGACCTCGCGGAGGTTCCCGAGGTGGATCGGGCCGGAGGGGGAGAGACCGGACGCGACGACAACGGGTTTGCCCGGGGCCCGACGCTCCGACTCCTCGATGACCTCATCCGCGTAACGGGAGACCCAGTCGGTGGTCTCGGTGCTCTGAGCCACGATCGGCACGTCCTCTTTTTCTGGAGTTCCTTCGGGAGCAGCCGGTACGGTCACACGGCTGACGGGCTCATTCTCCCAGCTCGGCCCTGAACCGCGAAAACGGCTTTTCAGCACATGGGATACTGGGGTTTCGTAGCTCTCTCAGCTGTCGAAACTCCGGAACCCGAGCAGAACGGCACCCACTCCATGGCCTCGGTCACGTCCCTCACCGCTTCCGTCCATCAGCGCCTCGCGGACGCCCTCTCGGCAGCTCTGCCGGAGGCCGGTTCCGCCGACCCGCTGCTGCGCCGAAGCGACCGGGCGGACTTCCAGGCCAACGGGATCCTGGCCCTCGCGAAGAAGGCGAAGGCGAACCCGCGGGAGCTGGCGACGCAGGTCGTGGCGCAGGTGGCGGCCGGTGACGTGATCAAGGACATCGAGGTCTCGGGACCCGGCTTCCTGAACATCACGATCACCGACAAGGCGATCATCGAGACCCTCGCCGCCCGGTACGACGACGACCGGCTCGGCGTACCGCTGAAGGAGAAGCCGGGCGTCACGGTCATCGACTACGCCCAGCCGAACGTCGCGAAGGAGATGCACGTCGGTCATCTGCGCTCGGCCGTCATCGGCGACGCACTGCGCGGCATGCTCGACTTCACCGGCGAGCAGACGATCGGCCGGCACCACATCGGCGACTGGGGCACCCAGTTCGGCATGCTCATCCAGTACCTGATCGAGAACCCGGGCGAGCTGGCCCCCGCCGAAGAGGTCGACGGCGAGCAGGCCATGTCGAACCTGAACCGGGTCTACAAGGCCTCGCGCGCCGTCTTCGACGCCGACGAGGACTTCAAGGAGCGGGCCCGGAAGCGGGTCGTCGCCCTCCAGTCCGGGGACAAGGAAACCCTCGACCTGTGGCAGCAGTTCGTGGACGAGTCGAAGGTCTACTTCAACTCGGTCTTCGAGAAGCTCGACATGGAGATCAGGGACGAGGAGATCGTCGGCGAGTCCGCGTACAACGACCTGATGCCCGAGACAGCGCGACTCCTGGAGGAGTCCGGCGTCGCCGTGCGCTCCGAGGGCGCGCTCGTGGTCTTCTTCGACGAGATCCGGGGCAAGGACGACCAGCCGGTGCCGCTGATCGTGCAGAAGGCGGACGGCGGCTTCGGCTACGCGGCGTCCGACCTCTCCGCGATCCGCAACCGTGTCACCGACCTGAACGCGACGACGCTGATCTACGTCGTGGACGTCCGCCAGTCCCTGCACTTCAAGATGGTCTTCGAGACGGCACGCCGGGCGGGCTGGCTGACCGACGAGGTCACCGCGCACAACATGGGCTACGGCACGGTGCTCGGCGCGGACGGCAAGCCGTTCAAGACCCGTGAGGGCGAGACGGTCAAGCTCGAGGACCTCCTCGACGAGGCCGTCGAGCGGGCCACGGCGGTCGTGCGTGAGAAGGCCCAGAAGGTGGGCCTGACCGAGGAGGAGATCGTCGAGAACGGCCGGTACGTCGGGATCGGCGCCGTGAAGTACGCGGACCTGTCGACGTCGGCGAACCGGGACTACAAGTTCGACCTGGACCAGATGGTCTCGCTCAACGGCGACACGAGCGTGTACCTGCAGTACGCGTACGCCCGGAACAGGTCGATCCTGCGCAAGGCGGAGGGCGCGTCCCCGGTCGCGCACCCGGAGCTGGAACTCGCCCCGGCCGAGCGGGCGTTGGGCCTGCACCTGGACGGGTTCGGCGATCTGCTCACGGAGGCGACGGCAGAGTACGCACCGCACAAGGTGACCGCGTACCTGTACCAACTGGCGTCGCTGTACACGACGTTCTTCGACCAGTGCCCGGTGATCAAGCCCCGCCCGGCACAGGAGATCGCCGAGAACCGCCTGTTCCTCTGCGACCTGACGGCCCGCACGCTCCACCAGGGCATGGCTCTGCTGGGCATCAGGACGCCTGAGCGACTCTGACCCGACCCCGTTGTCAGTGGCTCCCCCTAAAGTCACTGGCATGGCAACACTCCCCAACCCGCTGCCGAAGCTGGCGGCCGACCCGAGCGGCCGCACGCTCGGGCTTGAACTCCCGCCCGGGAAACTGATCGACGCTGGGGGCACCTCCCACGCCCTTAAGGCAGTGGGGGAGGGCGAGGGCGCCTGGCCCGAGCCGCTGCTCTGGCACGCCGACGCACCGGCGGCCCCCGGAGCCTGGTCGGCGCTGGAGCCCGCCCGGCGGACCTCCGGCCTGCTCCCCCTCCTCGTGGACGTCGGCGGCGCCCAAGGCGGCCTGGAGGAGTGGTTGTTGAGGCCGGCCGACGTGTCGTACCCCGGGGATCACGACGCCGAGGAGGTGCTGGCGGAGTTCTGGGAGGAGTACGCGGCGGACGAGCTCGGCGCCGACGAGGACTACCCCGGCAGGCAAGCCGTCGTCGAAGTCTTCGGCGAGCCCAACACCTACGACGAGACGATCGCCCCGCACGGCCCGGAGTGGCCGGGCCTCGCCCCCGCCACCACGCCGGCCACACCCACCACCGACCCCGACGCCCGCGCCGCCGAGATCGCCGACTCGCTCACGGACAGCGGCTCCTGGCTGAAGGAACCGCGCCTCGCCCTGGTCCCCGCCCGCCGCAGCGCGGACATCCCGGCGGCGATCGGCTGGTCCGGTCCCGTGAACTACGAGGGTGACGTCGCGCGCCTGTGCGCAGTACTCCGCTCCTGGGAGGACCGCTTCGGCATACGCGTGGTCGCCCTCACCTTCGACCAGCTCGTCCTGTCGGTGGCCGCCCCGCCGACCACCACGGCGGAGGCGGAGGCGGTCGCCGCCGAGCACTTCGCGTTCTGCCCGGACAACATCACCCAGGGCGACTACGAGGCCCTGCGGGCGTATGCGGCCCACGAGATCCTCGACCAGCAGGTGTGGTCCTTCTGGTGGGACTGACACCGGCCGGCCAGGAGTCCCTACCTAAGCCTTGCGCCCCATCGCCGCGTACACGTTGATGTCCGCGTCCGTGACGTCGTTGATGTCGCGGTAGCGGACCTTCTCGATGTCGTCGAGGGTGGCGAGGTGGGCGGGATCGGCCCGTTCGGGGAGCGGGGCCGCGCCGTCGGGGCGCCAGTGGTGGGCGGGGACGACGCCCGGGTCGTCCGGTTCCAGGCCGTTCTCGGTGAAGAAGCGCTCGACCTCCGCCCTGGAGCGCAGCACGAAGGTGAATCCGCGCTCGGTGTAGGTCCGTTGGACCGCGCGGACGTTCTCGGGGTTGAGGTCCTCGGTGAGGTGGCTGAGGACGAGCCGGCTTCCGGACGACAGCGCGTCGACGAGCTCGCGGACGATCGGGTAGGCCTCCGCGTCCTCGACGAAGTGCAGGGTCGCCACGAGTCCGAGTGCGATCGGCTGGTCGAAGTCGAGGGTCTTGGCGGCCTCTTCGAGGATCTGCGCGGGCTGCTTCAGGTCGGCGTCGAGGTAGTCCGTGAGGCCCTCGGGCCCGCTGGTGAGCAGAGCGCGCGAGTGAGCCAGAACCACCGGGTCGTTGTCGACGTACACGACCCGCGAGTCCGGGATGATCCGCTGGGCGATCTGGTGGACGTTCTCCTGCGTCGGCAGCCCGGTGCCGATGTCCAGGAACTGGCGGATGCCCTCTTCCCTGGCCAGCGTGGTCACGGCGCGCCGCAGGAAGTCGCGGTTGTGCCGGACGTCGAGGTAGCCGCGCGGATTGGCGGCGAGGGCGGCAGCGGCGGCGGCCCGGTCGACCTCGTAGTTGTCCTTGCCGCCGAGGAAGACGTCGTAGACGCGCGCGGGGTGCGCCTTGGTGGTGTCGATCCTCTTTCTCAACTCGGCGGAGTCCTGGCCGAGAGCGTCACCGGGCATGGGCCTCTCCCTGGGGAGTCGCGTCATTCAACGGGCAACAACCCAACTCCCAGGGGGACTTGATAGTGCCCGGAACTCGATCCGCGAACCCGATCCGGGACCGCAGGCCTCAGCCCTCGACCGATCCGCCGGCGTTCTCAGCCCTTGATGTTGGGCTCGTACTCGTCCCTCCACCACTCGGAGTCGCCCAGCGGGTACGCGTACGCGGGCCGCCCCACGTTCCCGCTCGTCCGGAACGGATTGCCGTTGTCGTCGATGCGCACCGTGCCCTTCTCCGTCCCGCTGGACCAGTCCAGCTCCAGGTACCAGCTCACGTCGTGGGCCTTCGAGTCCGCGAACACGTAGAAGACCTCGGGGTCGGACTCACTGACCTTGTAAGGGAAGTCGCGCTGCCCCGCCTTGGCCGCGACCGCGGGACTTCCGGCATCCAGGTCCACGACGAACGACTTCGTCTCCACGCCGCCGCCGCAACCGATGCCCATCGCGAAGTCGTTCCAGGCGAGCGGCGCGCTCTTCGTCACCACGCGCACATGCAGCGCGTCCAGTACGACGGTGGCCTCCCCGGTGCCCTGCACGGTCAGCGCGACCATCTGCTCCCCGGCGGCGACACCGCCGAGCGCGGTGACCCACCCACGCGCCTCCGACTCGCTCGGCGGCGGGGGCACCCGCTCGGCCTTCCGGTTCACCAGGTAGTGCTGGCTGCACGGGCCGTCCCACTTGTACGGGTTGGTGGCGACCGCGGGCGCGGTGGCGCCGTCCATGGAGCCGCCGTTCTGGGCGGCTGCTCCACCGCTCGCCGACGCGGACACCGCAGGACCCGTGGGACTGCCGCTGCGCGAGGCGGACGGCGAGGCCGACTTCCCCTTCGAGCCCTGCGAATCACCGGTATCGGCGCCACTGGGACTGTCGGCGACGGACTCCGAGGCGGCGACCCCCACGGACTGCTTCTTCCCCTGATCGTCATCGCCCTTGCCGGGCACAAGATTCACCACAAGCGCGACCGACACGACGGCCGCTGCCACGGCGGCACCGGCGAGGACGGCGGTACGCCGACGCCGCACCACCGGCGCGTCCGGCACGACCCCGCGCTCGATCTCCGGGACGGCCTCGGACTCCGGCTCAACCCCCGCTCCGGATCCGGCAACCGCCACCGGCGCAGCGACTGCGGAGGCTCCCTTCTGCCCCCGCCGCGCATCCGCCAGCACCCACCGCCGATGCAGCTCCACCAGCTCATCGGGGGTCGCCTTGCACACCCGGGCGAACCGTTCCACGGGCGCGTAATCCGTCGGTACGGCGTCCCCGTTGACGTACCGGTGAAGCGTCGACGCACTCATGTGGAGCCGCTTCCCCAGCACTCCGTAGCTGAGCCCGGACCGCTGCTTCAACTGCCCCAGGAGCTCCGAGAACTCGTCCCCCGCCACGTCCCCCGCCACCGTTCCTCACTTCCCCACGTCCCAGATCCGCGTTCCAGGGGACCATCGTTCCACCAGGTCAGAGGCACTGTGAGCGTTCCAGCGTCCCGGAAACACCGGCAGCTGTGGCGGCTGGGACGGATCACCGCACAAGCTGTGGCCATCAAAGCACGCCGCTCCCGGCACCCGGTCGAGCGGCCTGCATCAACACCCGTTCCACACCAGGGGGATCAGCCATGTCCGCACGCACCACCCGCAACCGCATGCTCGCCGCAGCCGCGATCACGTTCGCCACACTGACACTGGCGGCGTGCAACGACGGAGGGGGCGTCCGCGAGGAGGGCACGTCGACGCAGTCACCCATCACCTCAGCCACCCCATCGTCCCCGTCGTCCCCGTCGGACAAGACGAACGAGGGAACGTCCACGGGAGCCGACCAGGCCGCCAACGGCACGACGGGCTCAAGCGGGGCCACAAACTCCACCGGATCCACCGGATCCACCGGCTCGAACGACTCGAACGACTCGGCCCCCACCTCCGCCCGCTGCTCCAGCACCACCACCCGCACGACCGCCACAGAGGTCTCCCGCCCCCTGAACCACCTGCTCCTCACCGTCACCAACATCGGCTCGGGGAACTGCAACCTCATCGGCTACCCGGCCGTCCGCTTCGAAGAGGCCCAGTCGGTCCCGCCTGCCTTCGAGGACTCCAAGCCGCAGGCGGTGGTCACGCTGGCCCCGGGTGAGTCCGGCTACGCGAGCGTGCTCCTCTCGGCAGCCGACGGCAGCGGCTCCAACGGCTACACGGCCAAGTCCCTCTCGGTCCTCCTCAACAACAGCACGGGGGACGCGTCCCACCCGTCGCTCCCCGCGAAGGGCGTGTACGTCGACGACTCGATCGGCGTCTCGTACTGGCAGTCGACCATGGCCGACGCCCTCACCTGGTGACTCAGCGGGCTCAACCGGCAAGCGCCAGCCCGGCCCCCAGCCGCCGCAGCCCCTCCCCGATCTTCTCCGGCGTCTGCGTCACGAAGCACAGCCGCAGCGTCGACCGGTCGGGCTCGGCCGCGTAGAACGGCGCACCGGGGACGTACGCCACCTCCTGCCGCACCACGGTCGGCAGCAGCGCGGTGGTGTCGTACGTCTCCGGAAGTCGTGCCCAGAGGAACATGCCGCCCTCGGGCCGGTCCCAGACCGAGCCTTCGGGGAGGGCGTCGGCGAGGCCGGCGAGCATGGCGTCCCGGCGTTCGCGGTAGACCGCCGCGACCCGCGTGACGTGCCCGTCCAGGTCGTTGTCCGCCAGGTAGCGGGCCGCGGCGAGCTGGTTGACGGTCGGGGTGTGCAGGTCGGCGGCCTGTTTGGCCACGGCGCACGCGCGGCGCAGTTCGGCCGGGGCGCGCAGCCAGCCGAGCCGCATACCGGGTGCCATGACCTTGGAGAAGGAGCCGAGCAGGACCGTACGGTCCTCGGCGCCGGCGTACGACGCGATCCACGGCACGCGTTCGCCCTCGAAGCGCAGCTCGCCGTACGGGTCGTCCTCGACGATCCACAGCCCGTGCCGGGCGGCGACGGAGGCGACGGCGGCCCGCCGCTCACCCGGCAGCGTACGGCCCGTCGGGTTCTGGAAGGTGGGCACGGTGTAGAGCAGCTTGGGGCGTTCGCGCACCACCAGCTCCTCCAGCGCCTCGGGGTCGACGCCGTGTCCGTCCCCCGGTACGGCCACCACCCGCGCGCCCGCGAAGCCGAAGACCTGGAGGGCCGCCAGATAGCAGGGGTTCTCGACGAGGACCGTGTCCCCGGGTTCGAGCAACGCGGTGGCGAGCAGGGAAAGGGCCTGCTGGGAGCCGGTGGTGACGAGCAGGTCGTCGGGGCCGGTGGCCGGCCCGCGTGCCGAGGTCCGCGCGGCGAGCGCGGCCCGCAGCTCCGGCTCGCCCTCCGTCGTGGAGTACTGCAGCGCCTGCGCGGGCACCTCGGCGAGGACCGCCCGGTAGGCGGCGGCGATCCCGTCGACGTCGAAGAGCTCCGGCGCCGGCAGCCCGCCCGCGAAGTTGATCACCTCGGGCCGCGCGGTGACGGCGAGGATGTCCCGTACCGGCGAACCGCCGATCGAGCGGGCCCGGGCGGCGAGCGGCGGCACGGGGGCAAGGGCAGGGGCGGGCTCGACGACGGTCATGACTCGGCTCCTTCGGCTGCGACAGCGACTCCTGCCGCAGCCTAGGGATGTACGTGCCGTCTACAAGCGGGTTTCCGGGATACGGACGCGGCCACCGGCGGGAAGCAAGAGGAGGCCCCCTCGACATCGGCCGCCTCAGCGCAGCTTCTGCGCGACCTCCGTCGCCCAGTACGTGAGGATGTTCCGCGCCCCGGCCCGCTTGATCCCCGTCAGCGTCTCCAGAATGGCCCTGTCGCGGTCGATCCAGCCCTTCTCAGCGGCGGCCTCGATCATCGAGTACTCGCCGGAGATCTGGTACGCGACCACGGGCACGTCGACCGCGTCCGCGACCCGCGCGAGGATGTCCAGATACGGACCCGCCGGCTTCACCATCACCATGTCGGCGCCCTCTTCGAGGTCGAGCGCCAACTCCCGCATGGATTCCCGGACGTTCGCCGGGTCCTGCTGGTACGTCTTGCGGTCGCCCTTCAGGGACGAGCCCACGGCCTCCCGGAACGGGCCGTAGAAGGCGGAGGAGTACTTGGCGGTGTAGGCGAGGATCGAGACGTCCTCGCGGCCGATCTGGTCCAGGGCGTCACGGACGACGCCGATCTGGCCGTCCATCATCCCGCTCGGCCCGACGACGTGCGCCCCCGCGTCGGCCTGCACCTGGGCCATCTCGGCGTACCGCTCGAGCGTGGCGTCGTTGTCGACGCGCCCCTGCTCGTCGAGCACACCGCAGTGACCGTGGTCGGTGGTCTCGTCCAGACACAGGTCGGACATCACAAGGAGCTCGTCACCGACCTCGGCACGCACATCACGCAACGCGACCTGGAGAATCCCGTCGGGATCGGTACCCGGCGTACCGACCGCGTCCTTCTTCGACTCCTCCGGCACCCCAAAGAGCATGATCCCGGAGACCCCGGCCGCCACCGCGTCCGCGGCCGCCTTCTTCAGACTGTCCCGGGTGTGCTGCACGACGCCCGGCATCGCCGCGATCGGCACAGGCTCACCGATGCCCTCGCGCACGAAGGCCGGAAGAATGAAGTCGGCGGGATGCAGCCGGGTCTCGGCGACCATCCGCCGCATGGCGGGAGTGGTCCGCAGACGCCGCGGCCGCGTACCGGGAAAGGATCCGTACGTCGTCATACACACACGCTACGCCCGCCCCGACACCCCCTTTGCCGACGCGACGTCGGCGCGAACACCTCCCACGTGCAACCCGGAAACCTGGGCCGACACCCCCCGGACACCCCACACCCCACACCCCACACCCCGCAGCCGCCCACCGGCGGGAGGGGGCGTGCCGGTACGTCCAAAGCCCGTCGCGTACGCCCGCGTCACCGGACGTTCCACCACTCGCCCAACGTCTGATCCGGCGGCGACGGGCGGACGTACCGGCACGCCCCCGACCCACCCACCCGGCGCCAGCCCCCACCTACACCCCCGCATGCGAGCCGACCACCACAGGTCCATGCTGGAAATAAGGCCCCCAACGACGGGCCGCAACCAGGACCCCGCAGGCACTGACGCCGGCATCAGACCAGAACCGCCGCCGTCCCTCCCCCGCGCACCCGCCCGGCCCGCGCTCAAGGAGGACGCGATGACCGCCCCCGCACCTCACCACCCGCACGCCACCCCCGACCTCTTCGCCCTCTCCGACATCCGCGGCCCAGTGCTGCGCCCCGGCGACCCGGACTACGCCGCCGAAGTCACCGGCTTCAACCTGGCCGCCCGCCACACCCCCGAAGTGGTCGTCGGCGCGACCGGTGCCGACGACGTCGTGGCCGCGATGCGCTGGGCGACAGCCACCGGCACCCCCGTCGCCGTACAGGCCACCGGCCACGGCGCGAACTTCCCCGTCGAGAACGGCCTGTTGATCAACACCTCGCGCATGACGGACGTACGGATCGACGTGACCGCACGCACCGCGACGGTCGCCGCCGGAGCGAAGTGGCGCCACGTCCTGGAGGCGGCCGCGCCACACGGGTTCGCCGCCCTCAACGGCTCGTCGACGGACGTCGGCGTCATCGGCTACACACTGGGCGGCGGGCTCCCGGTGCTCGGCCGGGCGTACGGCTACGCGGCGGACCACGTCCGCTCGTTCCAGGTCGTGACGCCCGACGGAACGCTGCACGAGGCGGACGCCGACCACGAACCGGAACTCTTCTGGGCCCTGCGCGGCGGCAAGGGCAACGTCGGCGTGGTGACGGCACTGGTCTGCGACCTGCTCCCGCTCTCCCGCGTCCTCGGCGGCGGAATCTACTGCCCCGGCGAGCACGCGGAGGCCCTCCTCAACGCCTTCGCGGCGTGGACCCCCACCCTGCCCCCGCAGATGTGCACGGCGTTCACGATCCTGCGCCTGCCCCCACTCCCACAGATCCCCGAACCCCTGCGCGGCGGCTTCTGGGCCCGGGTCGCGGCGATCTGGACCGGCGACCCCGCGGAGGGCGAGCGCCTGCTCGCGCCGATCCGCGAGGCGGCGCCGGTGGTGGTCGACACGGTGGCGGAGATGGACTACACGGCCGTGGACCAGGTGTACGCGGAGCCCCAGGACCCGCTCCCCGCAAGGGAGTCGTGCGCCCTGATGCGCGACCTGACCCCCGAAGCCGTACGGACCTTCCTGGACCAGGTGGGCCCGGCAGCCCCCACCGACTACCCGCTGCTGTTGGTCGAGCTGCGCCACATGGGCGGCGAACTGGCCCGCCCCGCCGCCGTCGAGGACGCGGTCTGCGCGCGCGACGCGGGGTACCTGCTGGAGACGGTCGGTGTGCTCGCGGGACCGGAGGCCGCCGCGGCGGTCGAGACGGCCACGGTCGCACTGAACGCCGCGATGGCGCCGTACGGCACGGGCAGGACCATGGTCAACATCCACGGCGCCCCGGGCGACGAGGCCGACCGCGCACGAGCCTGGACCCCCGAGGTCTACGCCCGCCTCCGCCGGACGAAGGCCACCTACGACCCGGCGAACCTCCTGCGCTTCGGCCACGCGGTGACGCCCGCAGCCGCATGACCGCGAACGCAGTGACGCCCGCAGCCGCCTAAGCAGCTACGGGCGTCCCCTACTCGAATACGCAAATACGCAAAGGTGCTTACGTCGTACGCCGCCGCCGCGACCCCGGCCGCCGCTCACTCGGCCGCGTAACGGGATCCCCCGCCTCCGTGGCCGCCGCACGACGCCGCAGCCCGAAGTCCGCGAGCGCCTCGGCCAGCTTGAGCACGGACGGCTCGGGAGCCATCACGTCCACCCGGAGACCGTGCTCCTCGGCCGTCTTCGCGGTGGCGGGCCCGATACAGGCGATCACCGTCACGTTGTGCGGCTTGCCCGCGATGCCCACCAGGTTCCGCACGGTGGACGACGAGGTGAAGAGCACGGCGTCGAAACCGCCGCCCTTGATCGCCTCACGCGTCTCGACCGGCGGCGGAGACGCCCGCACGGTCCGGTAGGCCGTGACGTCGTCGACCTCCCAGCCCAGCTCGATCAGCCCGGCGACCAGCGTCTCGGTGGCGATGTCGGCCCGCGGCAGGAACACCCGGTCGATCGGGTCGAACACCGGGTCGTACGGCGGCCAGTCGTCAAGGAGCCCGGCGGCGGACTGCTCCCCGCTCGGCACCAGATCCGGCTTCACACCGAAGGCGATCAGCGCGTTCGCGGTCTGCTCGCCCACCGCCGCCACCTTGATGCCGGCGAATGCGCGCGCGTCGAGCCCGTACTCCTCGAACTTCTCCCGCACCGCCTTCACGGCGTTGACCGAGGTGAAGGCGATCCACTCGTAGCGGCCGGTGACGAGCCCCTTGACCGCACGCTCCATCTGCTGAGGCGTCCGCGGCGGCTCGACGGCGATCGTCGGAACCTCGTGCGGCACGGCCCCGTAGGACCGCAACTGGTCGGAGAGCGAGACCGCCTGCTCCTTCGTACGCGGTACGAGGACCTTCCAGCCGAACAGCGGCTTGGACTCGAACCACGACAACTGGTCGCGCTGGGCGGCGGCGGAACGCTCACCGACCACGGCTATCACCGGGCGGTGACCCTCCGGGGAGGGCAGCACCTTCGCCTGCTTCAGCGTCTGCGCGATGGTGCCGAGGGTGGCGGCCCAGGTCCGCTGCCGCGTCGTCGTTCCGGCGACGGTGACGGTCATCGGCGTATCGGGCTTGCGGCCCGCGGCGACCAGCTCACCGGCCGCCGCACCGACCGAGTCGAGCGTCGAGGAGACGACGACCGTCCCGTCCGATGCCCCGACCTCGGTCCAGCACCGGTCGGAGGCCGTCCGCGCGTCGACGAACCGCACATCCGCGCCCTGCGCGTCCCGCAGCGGCACACCCGCGTACGCGGGCACACCGACGGCGGCCGCGACACCGGGTACGACCTCGAACGGCACACCCGCGGCGACACAGGCGAGCATTTCCTCGGCGGCGTACGTATCTAGTCCGGGGTCCCCGGACACCGCACGCACGACCCGCTTGCCGCCCCGTGCGGCCGTCATGACAAGATTGGCAGCGTCCCTCAACACGGGGTCACCAACGGTTGTTGACGAACCGTCAACAACCGTTAGCTGAGGCGTGCCCGTACCCGAGTACGCACTCACGGATGAAGGCGTGCCCACGGGCGACGCATTACTACCTGTACCAGTTTCGGTATCCGTATTCAGTACGGCGACGCCTGGTCTGGCGTGAGCGCGGACGACGTCGAGCACCTCGTGCTCGGCGACGAGAACATCCGCGTTCGCCAGCGCCTCTACGGCGCGCAGTGTCAGTAGTCCCGGATCCCCGGGTCCGGCACCAAGGAAGGTGACGTGCCCGTGGTCCGGACCGGCGGGAAGGTTGGTGGGGCTCAAAGTGCTCGCTCCCCCATCAGACCGGCCGCGCCCTTGGCAAGCATCTCGGCAGCGAGTTCACGGCCGAGCGCCATTGCTTGGTCGTACGTCTCGGGCACGGGACCGGTGGTGGACAACTGCACCAGCGTCGAGCCGTCGGTCGTGCCGACGACGCCGCGCAGGCGCATTTCCTTGACAATCTGCCCGTCGGCCAGCAGGTCGGCGAGCGCACCCACAGGTGCGCTGCAGCCGGCCTCCAGGGCGGCGAGCAGGGACCGTTCGGCGGTCACGGCGGCCCGGCTGAGCGGGTCGTCGAGTTCACCGAGCGCTGCGACGAGGTCCGCGTTGTCCGCGGCACACTCGATCGCCAGTGCCCCCTGGCCGGGGGCGGGCAAAACAGTGTCGACGGACAGGAAGTCCGTCACTTCCTCGATCCGGCCGAGGCGGCTGAGTCCGGCGGCGGCGAGCACGACAGCGTCCAGCTCGCCCTTCCGCACGTATCCGATCCGGGTGTCGACGTTCCCCCGGATCGCGACCGTCTCGATCGTCATCCCGTGATTGCGCGCGTACGCGTTCAACTGGGCCATGCGGCGCGGCGAACCGGTGCCGACGCGGGCCCCGTTCGGCAGCTGCTCGAAGATGAGCCCGTCGCGGGCGACGAGCACGTCACGCGGGTCCTCGCGCAGCGGTACGGCGGCCAGCGCGAGGCCCTCGGGCTGCGCGGTCGGCAGATCCTTGAGGGAGTGCACGGCGAAGTCGATGTCTCCGGCGAGGAGTGCGTCGCGCAGCGCGGTCACGAACACCCCCGTGCCGCCGATCTGCGCGAGGTTCTCGCGGGAGGTGTCGCCGTACGTCGTGATCTCAACGAGCTCGACTGGCCGTCCGGTCACCTGCCTCACGGCGTCCGCCACCTGCCCGGACTGGGCCATGGCGAGTTTGCTTCGCCTGGTCCCCAGTCTCAAAGCCTGCTCACTCATGCTCGCCCTCGGTTCTCGGCGCTCTCGGCGTTCTCTGTGTTCTCAGCGTTGTCGATGTTGTCGGTGTTGCTTTCCTCGGCCCGTGAGACGGAGGCAACCGTCTCGGGGTCCAGGTCGAACAGGGTCCGCAGCGCGTCCGCGTACCCGGCGCCGCCGGGTTCGGCGGCGAGTTGCTTGACCCGTACGGTCGGCGCGTGCAGCAGCTTGTCGACCACACGTCGCACGGTCTGGGTGATCTCCCCGCGCTGCTTCTCGTCGAGGCCGGGCAGCCGCCCGTCGAGGCGCGCGATCTCGTTCGCGACGACATCGGCGGCCATGGTCCGCAGCGCCACGACGGTGGGGGTGATGTGCGCGGCCCGCAGGGCGGCGCCGAAGGCGGCCACCTCGTCGGAGACGATCCGTTTCACCTGGTCCACATCGGCGGCCATCGGCGCGTCCGCGGACGCGTCGGCGAGCGACTCGATGTCGACGAGCCGCACCCCGAGCAGCCGGTGCACGGCCGCGTCGATGTCGCGGGGCATCGCCAGGTCGAGGAGTGCGAGCACGGGAGCGGGCCGGGGGACCTCGGCGACGGGCTCGGGCTTGCGGCGCTCGGGCACCCGGCCGACGGTGGCCGCGGTGGCGGCGAGCGCGGTGATGAGCTCGGCGTCGAGCGCGACTCCGAAGGTCGCGGCGGTGGCGCCCTGCGGAGCGGTGGCGATGGCACCCGCCGCTTCCGGCGCCCCGGCGAGGCCGGTGGCGTCCAGGCCGCGCGCCCGCTCGGCCGCGGTCTCCGACGTGGCGGCGAGGGCCGCCGTGGAGCCGGCGCCCGTTTCGCGCTGCCCGCGTCCCTGTCCGGCGGCACGTGCCGTGCCCTTGTCCACCCACGCCGCGTGCTGTTCCAGCTCGGCCGCGGCCATTCCGGCCACCGCCGCCTCGCCGAGGACCGAGAAGCCGGCGGTGCCCTGCACGGCGGACAGGTCGAGCGGGCAGCCCTCTTCGCTTCCGACACTGGTCGGCGCGAGGCCGTCCCGTACGCCGACGGAGGCGGCCGTACGACCGGATCCCGCGCCCGGAGCCGCGCGCCGGGAGTCCGCGACCGGAGCCGTACGCCCCTCGATCGCGGTGGCGACGGACTCGGCCGACAGGACAAGCCCCGTCGCGCCCGTACAGGAGACGGCGATGTCGGCACGTGTCAGCTCGACCGGCACCGAGTCGATCGGTACCGCGCGGGCCAGCACGTCCGTTTCGTCGCTGTCGGTCAGGATCTGGGCGAGGCGCTCGGCGCGGTCGAGGGTGCGGTTGGCGACGACGACCTCGGCGACCCCGGCACGCGCGAGCGTCGCGGCGGCCAGCGAGGACATGGAACCGGCACCGAGGACCAGCGCCCGCTTGCCCTTGAGCCAGACGTCGACCGGAGCACCGGACGCCAGCTGCTCCAGGCCGAAGGTGACCAGGGACTGGCCCGCGCGGTCGATGCCGGTCTCGGAGTGGGCGCGCTTGCCGACCCGCAGGGCCTGCTGGAACAGGTCGTTCAGTAGCCGGCCCGCGCTGTGCAGTTCCTGCCCGGTCGCGAGGGCGTCCTTGATCTGGCCGAGGATCTGCCCCTCGCCCACGACCATCGAGTCGAGGCCGCAGGCCACGGAGAACAGATGGTGGACGGCCCGGTCCTCGTAATGCACGTACAGGTAAGGAGTGAGCTCCTCGAGCCCCACCCCGCTGTGCTGGGCGAGCAGCGTGGACAGCTCGGCGACGCCCGCGTGGAACTTGTCCACGTCGGCGTACAGCTCGATGCGGTTGCAGGTCGCGAGTACCGCGGCCTCGGCAGCCGGTTCCGCGGCGATGGTGTCCTGCAACAGCTTGACCTGCGCGTCCGCGGACAGCGTGGCCCGCTCCAGGACGCTGACCGGAGCACTGCGGTGACTCAGCCCCACTACGAGGAGACTCATGCCGGCATCACGGCGGGGACATCCCCGTCAGGCCCTTTGCCGGAGTTCTCCTGGGCGGCCGGATGAACGGCGGCCGCGGCCTGCGCCTCGGCCTCCTCGCCGGCCTTGCGCTGCTCGTGGAAGGCGAGGATCTGCAGCTCGATGGAGAGATCGACCTTGCGTACGTCGACACCGTCCGGGACGGACAGGACGGTCGGCGCGAAGTTGAGGATGGAGGTGACCCCGGCGGCGACGAGCCGGTCGCACACCGCCTGGGCGACGCCCGGCGGGGTCGTGATGACCCCGATGGAGACGCCGTTCTCGTCGATGATCTTCTCCAGGCCGTCGCTGTGCTGCACGGCGATCCCGGCGACCTGCTTGCCCGACATCTCGGGATCGGCGTCGATCAGCGCGGCGACCCGGAACCCACGGGAGGCGAACCCGCCGTAGTTGGCCAGCGCGGCGCCGAGGTTACCGATACCGACGATCACGACCGGCCAGTCCTGGGTCAGGCCCAGCTCGCGGGAGATCTGGTAGACGAGATACTCGACGTCGTACCCCACACCACGTGTCCCGTAGGAGCCGAGGTAGGAGAAATCCTTGCGCAGCTTCGCGGAGTTGACCCCCGCGGCGGCCGCGAGCTCCTCGGAGGAGACCGTGGGTACCGAGCGCTCCGACAGTGCGGTGAGGGCTCGGAGGTACAGCGGAAGCCGGGCGACGGTGGCCTCGGGAATCCCTCGGCTGCGGGTCGCCGGTCGGTGAGTTCGGCCAGTTGCCACGGTGCTCCTGCGGGTAGCGCGGGGCTGCAGGCGGTCACACTTACCTAGACCGCCCCGTCGAATGCAGGCTATGTCTTTGTGAACGCGTGCACAAAGATGGTGTCCGATTTGCCCGGCCAACGTGACCGGGGTCACGCACGCCCGGCGCGTGGTTATGGAACCGGCGCGCGGACGCTTTCGTTCCTCGCCTGAAGGGGGCAAAACCGCACACTCTCCTCAACGCATCCCGCCCCCGAGACCAATCGCCGTCGATCCTAGGCGACTTTCCGGACCACTTGGACTACTCAGTCAGGCCACGATGGGGCCACGATCTCGCCTCCCGTCACTATGTGAGGGCTTTGCGAAGGCGCTCCTCGTTCACCCTCCAGAACGTGTGCTGTGCACCATCGACCAGCACGACCGGGATCTGCTCCCAGTACGCGCGGTACAACTCCTCGTCCGTACTGATGTCCTTCTGCTCCCAGACGACCCCGAGCTCGTCGCAGACCCTCGCGACCACCTCCTGTGCGTCATCGCACAGATGACATCCGGGCTTCCTGATCAGCGTGACCAGCCGCTGTTCGCCAGGAACCCCGGCCTCCGCCTTCTCCGTACGACGCCCACCGCGCCGGAACATGGGACTCATACCTGCCATTCTCCCGCCGCCCGGGAGCTGCGTGACCCCATCGGCGCCCCCACCGCCCCGCCCGACACACCGCCCAGATCACTTCTTTAACGACTCGGTCGCGGAGAGTTCACAGCCTCGAATCCTCACGACTCCGGAACCACCGAACAAACTGGCTATGCTCACGACATGGCCGCTCTCGGATGGCTCACTCCCCGTAGGCGCTCCGCCACCGCGCGGAGCGTGTTGGCAGGCGAGGCCTCGGCGGAGGCAGCGCGCAAAACCTCCCAGGAGCAGGAGGAACTCGCGCACGAAGCCGCGCCCGACGTCCCCGCCGAACCGGACTTCCCGGTGCTCGGCGACGACAAGGCAGCCGCCTTCTTCGACCTCGACAACACCGTGATGCAGGGCGCCGCGCTCTTCCACTTCGGCCGCGGCCTGCACAAGCGGAAGTTCTTCGAGACGCGCGACCTCGCCAAATTCGCCTGGCAGCAGGCGTGGTTCAGACTGGCGGGCGTCGAGGACCCGGAGCACATGCAGGAGGCCCGCGACTCCGCCCTGTCGATCGTGAAGGGCCACCGTGTCGCCGAGCTGATGTCCATCGGCGAGGAGATCTACGACGAGTACATGGCCGAGCGCATCTGGCCGGGTACGCGCGCACTGGCCGAAGCGCACCTGGACGCCGGCCAGAAGGTGTGGCTCGTCACAGCCGCCCCGGTCGAGATCGCGACGGTGATCGCCCGCCGCCTGGGCCTGACCGGCGCGCTCGGCACGGTCGCCGAGTCGGTCAACGGCGTCTACACCGGCAAGCTCGTCGGCGAACCGCTGCACGGCCCCGCCAAGGCAGAGGCAGTACGCGCCCTGGCCGCCGCAGAGGGCCTAGACCTCTCCCGCTGCGCCGCCTACAGCGACTCCCACAACGACATCCCCATGCTCTCCCTGGTAGGCCACCCCTACGCCATCAACCCGGACACCAAACTCCGCAAACACGCCCGCAACCTGGAATGGCGCCTACGCGACTACCGCACAGGCCGCAAAGCAGCCAAGGTAGGCATCCCAGCCGCAGCAGGAGTCGGCGCAGTAGCAGGCGGCACAGCAGCAGCAATCGCCTTGCACCGCCGCCGCCGCTGAAGCGGCGTAGAGCGTCCGGCATTTGAGGAGCGGGGCGGTGCCGCCCGCTTACCCGCGGTGCTGCACTCGCCAACCCCGGCCGAAGACCCAACAGCGCACCGGGCATTTGAGGACGGTGCGACGCCACCCCAATCCCCCACCCACCCGCCGGGGCTGCACTCTTCAGCCCGACCCGGCAACACCCGCGTCCGACTTTTGAGTACAAGACGGTGCCGCCCCGCTCCTCCACGGTGCTGCACTCGCCAACCCCGGCCAGAGATCCATCAGCCCGTCCGGTGTTCGACGACGAGGCGACGCCATCCCGACCCCCCACCCACCCCCGGGGGGCTGCGCTCTCCAGCCCCGGGCCGGGGAAGGTCTTTTCAGCCCGTCCGGCGTTTGAGGACGAGCGCGTCAGCGCGATGCGGGGGTCTGGGGGCGGCAGCCCCCAGGGGCAAGGGACGGGTAGGGGCGGAGGGGGCGAACAACCCACGCCCCAGCCCACGCGCCTCCGGATGCTCATGACACGGCCGAAACCCGGCAATCCCACGTTCCTACCCGCACAACGCCCCCGCCAGTCCCGTTAACCGCAGACGACCACAACACGCCCCGCACTCAAACGGAACCCGGACCAAAACGATCAACAAACGGTCACCGTCCGGCACTTGAACCGGCGTCAATAGGCAACAGAAGCGACGCAACCGGTGATTTGAGCAACTCGGTGTAGCGCTGCCTGTACGAAGCGTTATTCTCCTCAGACGCAAACCGCCACCCCTCCGTCGCTACGACGGGTGAACGGTTCCGCACTGAACGTGATGGAAGCTCTGCCTCTGGGAGTCCCGTGTACTCACACGTCGGGGTTGACGCCTCGGGCCTGGCTACGCTGCGCGCAACGGTCCTGGACCGCTTGCGCGGCTTCGTCCCCACCGCGTACGCCGTCCCCGCCTTCGCCGGCCCCGCGCCCGTCGGCCCTTGCTACGCCCTGGCCGACGGAAGCGCGGCGGTCGGCAGACGGGGCCGCTCGAGCTCGGCCACCACCGCACGCCGCCCGGCCGCAGACAGTGACAGCGCCCGGATGATGGAACTCGTGGAGCGCGCCCAAGCGGGCGAGGCCGATGCCTTCGGCCGTCTCTACGACCAGTACAGCGACACCGTGTACCGCTACATCTACTACCGCGTCGGCGGAAAGGCGACCGCGGAAGACCTCACCAGCGAGACGTTCCTGCGCGCCCTGCGCCGCATCGGAACCTTCACCTGGCAGGGCCGCGACTTCGGCGCCTGGCTGGTGACCATCGCCCGCAACCTGGTCGCCGACCACTTCAAGTCCAGCCGCTTCCGACTGGAAGTGACCACCGGCGACATGCTCGACTCGAACGATGTCGAGCGCAGCCCCGAGGACTCCGTCCTGGAGTCACTGTCGAACGCGGCACTGCTGGATGCCGTACGGCGCCTCAATCCCCAGCAGCAGGAGTGCGTCACCCTGCGCTTCCTCCAGGGGCTCTCGGTCGCCGAGACCGCCCGCGTGATGGGCAAGAACGAGGGCGCGATCAAGACCCTCCAGTACCGGGCGGTCCGCACGCTGGCCAGACTCCTCCCGGACGACGCTCGCTGAAGCCCGTACACCGGTACAAACGCCATAGCGATCCCACACGCTCAGCGACGCTCAACTCACCTTCCGTAAAAGTCTGTTGACTTCGCGGTCCGATCATCCGTCGTCCGTAACCCAAGTGCCGCGACGCTCGTTGTGCGGGATACAGGCTCCCTGTGGTCACTCCTTGGCCACCACCGATCACTCGATCGTGTGGATGTGGTCAGGGAGTGCAACCCTCAGGACCCCCTGGGGAGTCGACCGTCATGATGAGAGGAGGTGCCGCCAGTGATCGCGAACGTATCGGCACACCGGCGGGCGAACGCCTTCGCCCTGGCCCTGGAGGACCAGTCCGACCAGGGCACGGCGGCCGAGCAGCCCGATGGGTCGGCACCGTCCCAGGCTGCGTCGGAACAGACCGAGCAGGGCCTGCTGTTGGCCCTCGCCACCGGTCTCGGCGAGCTGCCCAAACCGGGGCTGGACCCCGGAGTCAAAGTCGTACAGCGAGCCCAGCTCGTGGCCGCGATGGAGGCGATGCTGCTGGAGGGCACCGCGTCGGGAGGCGAGGGTTTGGGGCCTTCGGTGCCCGAGCAGCGCTCCCGGCGGGGCGCGCACCGGGCGACCGGGCTGGGGAAGTTGCGGCCCCGTTCCCGGCTGTCGAAGGGCCTCGCCGCGGGCGGGCTCACCGTCGGTGTGGCCGCGGGAGCCTTCGGCGGCGTGGCCGCTGCCAGCTCCGACGCCCTCCCCGGTGACTCGCTCTACGGGCTGAAGCGCGGCATGGAGGACGTCAAGCTGGGCCTGGCCCACGGGGACAGCGACCGGGGCGAGGTCTACCTCGACCAGGCCTCGACCCGGCTCAGCGAGGCACGCCGCCTGATGGAGCGCGACCGTTCCGGGCAGCTCGACCACGAGTCCCTGGGCGAGATCCGCCGCGCCCTGTCGGGCATGCAGCACGACGCGGCCGAGGGCCACCGCCTGCTGCACGAGGCGTACGAGCGGGACGGCTCACTGGGCCCCATCCAGGCCCTGTCCGCCTTCTCGCAGTCCCACCGCGAAGCCTGGGGTGTGCTGCGTGACCGGCTGCCCGTGCAGCTCGGCGACGTGAGCAGCCAGGTCTCGTCGGTCTTCGACGCCATAGACGACGAGGTCGACCCGCTGCGCTCGCTGCTCCCACAGCCGCCCGTGCAGGAGGGCACGGGCCGCCACCGCGGCTCCAGTTCCGACTCCACCGGCTCCTCCGGTACGGACCGTCCGGCGCCCAGCGCCACCAGCGGCGGTTCCTCCACCGGCGGCCAGAGCAGCGGCAAACCCAAGCCGTCCACCTCGGACAGCCAGGACGAGGGCCTGCTCGGCGGCAACACGGGCGGCCTCCTGGATCCGCCCGAGGACACCACCGGCTCCGCCTCCCCGTCCACCGGCAACGGCACTCCGTCCGTCGACGAACCGGACGTCACCCTGCCACCGCTCCTCCCGGGCCTGCTCCCGGGCCTGGGCATCGACAGCGAGGATGCGGGCTAGACGCAGATGCTGTACGGCGGTGGGGGCGCCCTTCTCAGGAAGGGCGCCCCCACCGCCGTACAGGCGCGTAATCAGAAGAAACGTATGTGCATGATCAGAAGAACGCTGGCCGGTTCAACTGGCCGGCTCAGAAGAACACTGATCGCCGCTGCACCAGCAGCTTGTACAGCGTGTGCTGGATCTGCTCCCGCACCTGATCCGTCAGGTTGAACATCAGCATCGGATCCTCCGCCGCCTCCGGCGGATAGCCGTCCGTCCGGATCGGCTCGCCGAACTGGATCGTCCACTTCGTGGGGAGCGGGACCGCGCCGAGCGGGCCCAGCCACGGGAAGGTCGGGGTGATCGGGAAGTACGGGATGCCCAGCACACGCGCCAGAGTCTTCGCGTTGCCGATCATCGGGTAGATCTCCTCCGCGCCGACGATCGAGCACGGGATGATCGGGGTGCCCTGCTTCAGGGCCGTGGAGACGAAGCCGCCGCGGCCGAAGCGCTGGAGCTTGTAGCGCTCACTGAAGGGCTTGCCGATGCCCTTGAAGCCCTCGGGCATCACACCGACCAGTTCGCCGCGTTCGAGCAGGCGCTCCGCGTCCTCGGCGCAGGCGAGGGTGTGACCGGCCTTGCGGGCCAGCTCGTTGACGACCGGCAGCATGAAGACCAGGTCGGCCGCCAGGAGCCGGAGGTGGCGGCCAGCGGGATGGTTGTCGTGGACGGCGACCTGCATCATCAGGCCGTCCAGCGGCAGCGTCCCGGAGTGGTTGGCGACGATCAGCGCCCCGCCCTCGGCCGAGATGTTCTCGATGCCCTTCACCTCGACCCGGAAGTACTTCTCGTAGACCGGGCGGACCAGGGACATCAGTACCTGGTCGGTGAGTTCGGCGTCGTAACCGAAGTCGTCGACCTCGTAGTCGCCCGTGAGCCGCCGGCGCAGGAAGGCCAGGCCCCCGGCGATACGCCGTTCCAGACCACCGCTCTCCTGCGGCTCCTGGGGCGGCTGTTCCTCACGCGTCACGGGAACATCATCCCGCTGTACGGCCCGGCCGGGCAGGGGCTGGACCTCACGTACCACCACGGGATCGCCCGTGCGCCGGCTACCCGCGCTCCGGCGACGCGGCGGGCGCTGCACCGCACCCCCGCGCGACCGGTCGTCGTCGAACGGAATGACCTTGGCGTCCGCCATCGTTGATGCGCTCCTCAGTTGGCGCTCTGCGTCGGGGGGTGGCCGCCGCCCAGGTAGGGCAGCGCGGCGATCCGGTCGACCGCTCCCGCAACGGCCTCGGGGGGCAGGAGTCCGGGCCCCCGGCTGCGGGCGAAGTCCGCGAAGGTCTCCGCCGTCGTGAACTTCGGCTGGAATCCAAGCGTCTCGCGCATCTGCTTCGTCGCCACGACCCGGCCGTGCGTGAGCAGCCGCAGCTGCTCCGGCGAGAAGTCCGTCACGCCCAGGGTACGCACCGCCGTGCCCGCCCAGGTGAGCGCGGGCAGCAGCAGCGGCACCGTCGGGCGCCCGAGGCGCCGCGAGCACTGGGAGAGCAACAGGACGCCGTCGCCCGCGATGTTGAACGTGCCGCTGTTGAGCGTCCCGCGCTCCGGCTCGTGCGAGGCGATCCGCAGCACCTCGATCACGTCGTCCTCGTGCACGAACTGCAGCCGCGGGTCGTAGCCGAACACGGTCGGCAGCACCGGCAGCGAGAAGTACGAGGCGAGCGGCGAATCCGCGCTCGGCCCCAGGATGTTCGCGAACCGCAGCACACACACGGCGACGTCGGGCCGCCGGCGCGCGAACCCTCGTACGTACCCCTCGACCTCGACCGTGTCCTTCGCGAAGCCGCCGCTGGGCAGCGACTTGGGCGGGGTGTTCTCGGTGAAGACGGCCGGATCGCGCGGCGCGGACCCGTACACGTTCGTACTGGACTTCACGACGAGCCGCTTGACCGTCGGGGACTTCTGGCAGGCGCCCAGGAGCTGCATGGTGCCGATGACGTTGGTCTCCTTGACCGTCGTCCGGCTGCCGCTGCCCAGCGCGGTGCCCGTCACATCCATGTGCACGACCGTGTCGGCGTTCGTCTCGGCGAGCACGCGCGCGATGGTGGGGTGCCGGATGTCGGCCTGGATGAAGTCGGCACCGCCGAGATGATGCTCGGGCGGGACCGCGTCCACGGCGATCACCCGGTCCACCTGTGGGTCACGCTGGATCCGCCGTACGAACCGGCCGCCCAGCCGACGGGCCACCCCGGTCACGAGCACGACCTTCCCCAAGATCAGCGCCTTCCTTCCAGACCTGCAACGTAGCTCTGCTCGTACCCTGCCGTGTTCCCCGTGTGCCGCCAACCTAGCGGGTTGATGTTGCGCTGTGATGACCGCCCGATGCACGAAGTGACGACAGCCACAGACGTACGACCAGACCAAGCCATTCGGCGCACAGACATACGCTCATACACGCTCAGCAATGAAAAGGCTTTCTGCCGCCGGCGACGGGCTGAATTCGGCCCGGAAATGGCAAAGCCTTTCGTGGCCGGATACGCCTGTGGCCCCCCACCAGTCGGTGGAGGGCCACAGTACGCGCTTCTAGCGGCGCCGCTTACTTCTTGTTGCGACGCTGAACGCGAGTGCGCTTGAGCAGCTTGCGGTGCTTCTTCTTCGCCATCCGCTTGCGCCGCTTCTTGATAACAGAGCCCACGACTACCCTCGCTCACTTCTCTTTACTCGCTGCTGGGCTGCATGGGCCCACACGACTATGAGGGGCCAGCCTACCCGTCCGAGCGCTGAGGTCGTAATCGAGGGGATCCGGGAGATCTCCAGGCGATCTCCGGGTGATCCCTGAGGATCTCCCGGAGCCTCCCGGCCGGTCTCCCGGACCGCCGTCAGGCTGTCTCCACCCCCACGTAGCTCTCGCGGAGGTACTCGTGAACCGCTTGCTCCGGCACCCGGAAGGACCTCCCCACCCGGATCGCCGGCAGATGACCGCTGTGCACCAAGCGGTACACGGTCATCTTCGACACTCGCATCACCGAGGCGACTTCCGCCACGGTCAGGAACTGAACCTCGTTCAGAGGCCTCTCGCCAGCTGCAGCCATGACACACCTGAACCTTCCGCACTCGACGGTCACCGGCTTCCCCTTCCGGTGACACTTCGTCGTTGCGTGCTCACTCCCCAGAGTAGGGGCGGGTGATGCGAGTGGGGAAGAGGAGCTGCCATCGGCCGCCTACTGTGACAGACACGCTCGATTGAGTACATAGCGAGTAAGCGGTCGGTAGTAATCAGACCGCACAGCGTCATCAAGCGGAACGACGACGGACACCCGCCCCTCTGCCTCCCCGACGAAGAGCGCAGGATCGTCCGTATCCGCCAGCCCCATCGCCTCGAACCCCAGCTGACCTGCTCCGCAGACCCATCCGTGGTCCCCGATCACCAGCTCCGGGAGCGGTCCGCCGGCCTCCGCAGCGGCGGCCAGAACGGTACGAACCGGGAGGGGTGAGTGGGAGTGTGCGCCGGTCGCACTACCGGGGGCTCGCGCGCCGGGTTCGCGCACCAGCGCGACGCCTTGTACGTAGTCAAGGTTGTACGTGCGTAGACCGAACCGGGTCGTTATGTCGACAGAGCTACCCTGCGCGGGGGTGAGGACGGCACACCCCGCCGCCGACAGCGCGTCCGCGAGGGCGGCGTAGAAACTGATCAGGCGGTGCGGGTGCCCGGTACCGAGAAGCACCGGTTCGCGGTTCCGGGCCGCCTCTCCGAGCCGCGCCGCGAAGGCGTCGAGGGCCGCCAGCGTCCGCTCGGGATCGATCACATCATGCCCCGAAGTGTGCGCCGGGTCGGCAGAAACCCCGCACTTGTCCGCCATCAACTCGATCAAGTCCCGCTGCCGCCAGCTCCATTCGGGATCAAGCCCGAGCAGAACGCGAGGATCACGGGCGGCGAAGAGCCGATAACTGCGCAGGCTCTCCTCACGCGAGGTGGCCACAGGCCCGGCCAACCGGGCAGCCAACAGGTGTGCACGCAACGCTCCGGTGCTCAACACACCAGCGATGCTGACGCATTTGCCGGGTCTTCACCCCGAAAATCCCGAAAAGGCCGCACAGTTGGCGTAATGGGTGCCATCGGGCTCCGGCCGGGAAGGTCTTTCAGCCCGTCCGGCGTTTGAGGACGAGCCCTTCGGGCGACCGGGGGTCTGGGGGCGGAGCCCCCAGAAGCAAGGGACGGGCAGGGGCGGAGGGGGCGAAAAACCCTCACGGCCACCCCACCCCCACCTACGGCAACAACCCCCGCAACGGAAACACGGCCCGCCGAGTAGCCAAAACCGCCTGATCAAGCCGATCCGCCGGGTCGTACCCGGCGTCCCACCCCTTCCAGGACACAGGCCACCGCCCATCAGTCATCCGCCCCGGCGCCAACTGCCGCGCACGAGCGAACACTTCCTGCCGCCACCCCTCAGGAACAACCGTCTCGGGCGCAATCTCCCGCCCCGCCGCGATGGCGACCAGATGCGTCCACGACCGAGGCACCACATCCACCACCGCGTACCCACCCCCACCCAGCGCGACCCACCGCCCCTCGGCGTACTCGTGCGCCAGCTCATGACAAGCAACCTGCACAGCCCGCTGCGCGTCCAGCGACACCGCGAGATGCGCGAGCGGATCCTCGAAATGCGTGTCGGCCCCGTGCTGAGTCACCAGCACCTGCGGCCGAAAGTCGGCGATCAGCTCAGGCACCACGGAATGAAAGGCCCGCAGCCACCCCGCATCCCCGGTCCCCGCAGGCAGCGCGACATTGACGGCGGACCCCTCCGCGCTGTCGGCCCCCGTCTCCTCCGGCCACCCGGTCTGCGGGAACAAGGTCCGCGGATGCTCATGCAGCGAGATCGTCAGAACCCGCGGATCCTCCCAGAACGCCGCCTGCACCCCGTCCCCGTGATGCACATCCACATCGATGTAGGCGACCCGCTCGGCCCCCAGCTCCAGCAGCCGCGCGATGGCCAGCGAAGCGTCGTTGTAGATACAGAACCCGGACGCACTCCCGGGCATCGCATGATGCAGCCCACCCGCGAAGTTCACGGCGTGCACGGCGTCCCCGCGCCACACCGCCTCCGCCGCCCCCACCGACTGCCCGGCGATCATCGCGGACACCTCATGCATCCCGGCGAAGGCGGGATCGTCCATGGTCCCGAGCCCGTACGAGGTGTCGGCAGCCTCCGGATCCACGGAAGCGGCCTTCACCGCCTCCACGTAGTCCTCGCGATGCACGAGCCGCAACGTCGACTCCCCGGCCGGCTTCGCCGCAACCACATCAACGTCGCGATCAAGCCCGAAAGCGTCGACGAGCTTCCTCGTCAACACCAGCCGGACCGGATCCATCGGATGGTCCGGACCGAAGTCATAGCCCGTTACTGCCTCGTCCCACATCAGCTGTGCGCGGCCGCTCATGACCATCACCGTATCGGTCCGGTTCAACGGCGAACGACTGGGCGTACCTCAGGATCAGCAGAACCAGCACCATGGGTACGAGCATGGCGCCCCGGTAGTTCCAGGCGTCCCCCAGCGCCCCCACCAAGGGCGAACCGATCAGGAACCCCACATAGTTGAAGATATTGAGCCGCGCGATGGCCGTATCCGAAGCCCCGGGGAAGAGCCGCCCGGCAGCCGCGAAGGTCTGCGGCACGATCACACACAACCCCAGCCCCAGCAGGGTGAACCCGAGCATCCCCACCCAAGCACCAGGCGCCACCGCCACCACACCGAACCCCAGCGCCGCGACCATCGCCCCCAGCCGCACAACCGCCACGGCCCCGAACCGCCGCACCCCGAAGTCCCCGATGGCCCGCCCCAGCAGCGTCGTGACCATATACACGTTGTACGGAACGGTCGCGAGCTGCTCCGAACTGCCCAGCACGTCCTGCAGATACTTCGCACTCCAGTTGGAGACGGTCGAGTCCCCGATGTAGGCGAAGGTCATCACCAGACACAGCGGCAGCAGCAACTTGAAGACGACGGGCGAGGCCTCGCCCACCTCCCCCTTCGCGGGAGAAGCGTCAGCCACACCGACGCCGGCACCCCCGTCGACGTACCACCGACTCCCGACAAGCGCCGCCGGCACCAGCACCACCACGACCGGCAGATACGACACGAACAGCGACAGATGCCAGTGCGCCCCCGCCCACGCGAGCGAGGCCCCCAGGATCCCGCCCAAGCTGTACGCGGCATGAAACCCGAGCATGATGCTGCGCCCGTACGTCCGCTGAAGGCTCACCCCCAGCATGTTCATGGAGGCGTCGAGCGCACCGACAGCGAGCCCGAAGGCGCCGAGCGAGACAGCCACCTCGGCCACATGGTCACCGGACCCGACACCCAGCAGGGCAAGGAGTACGACGGGCTGAGACCACCTCAGTACGCGGCTGGGGGGTATTCGCTTGACCAACTTCTCGGTGGCCACGCTCCCCACCCCGGCCAGGACCGGCACGGCGGCGAGGAACACCGGCAGCAACGCGTCGGAGATGCCGTAGCGGTCCTGGATCGCGGGTATACGCGTCACGAGCAGCGCGAAGGCGACGCCCTGGGCGAAGAAACTGAAGGCGAGCGAGGCCCTACCGCGCCGCAGCACATCTGTCATGGCGGCGAGCGTAGAGCCCCGGCTTACCCGTGGGTAGATCCAACCGAAGATGAATTTTGCTCAGCTCTCCAGCTCAGCACGCCCCGGCTGATGCCGAACAAGAAGATCGAGCCGGAAACGCACCAGGCGCCCAGGTCATACGAGCAGGTCAGCCAACTCCCCCATGTCGGAGAAGAGTCGAGTGGCCCCGGCCAGCCGGTCGGCGGGCGTCATGGCCGTGAACCCGTACACATCCATCCCGGCCGCGACTGCCGCCTGCACCCCCAGCGGACTGTCCTCCACGACGACACACTTCTCCGGCGCTACGCCCATCCGCTCGGCCGCGTACAGAAACAGATCCGGCGCCGGCTTTCCCCGCCCCACATCCTGCGAACTGAAGACGCGCCCCTCGTCGAACCACCGGTCGAGCCCGGTCTTCCGATGCCCCACACGAATCCGCTCATGACTCCCGGAAGAGGCCACGCAGTACGGCACCCGGTCCGCAGCCAGCTTCTCCAGCACCTGCACAGCGCCGGGTACCGGCTCCAACTCCCGCTCGAAGGCGGCGAAGACGCGAGCATGGAAAACCTCGTCGAAGTCCGCGGGCAACCGCTGCCCGGTCCGCTCCTCGACAAGATCGTGTACGCGATGCATGGCGGCCCCCATGTAGTCGCGGAGCGACTCCTCGTACGAGGTGGGGTGCCCGAGCTCGGTGAGGTACGCGGCAAGGAGCGCGTTGGAGATCGGCTCACTGTCCACGAGGACACCGTCGTTGTCGAAGATGATCAATTCGTAGCGCATACTGCGACATTAGAACGAAGAGACCCTAAACGCAGAAAACCCCTGTACCGGATTCCCGGTACAGGGGTTTTCTCTACAATTAGTTCGGCGGCGTCCTACTCTCCCACAGGGTCCCCCCTGCAGTACCATCGGCGCTGTGAGGCTTAGCTTCCGGGTTCGGAATGTAACCGGGCGTTTCCCTCACGCTATGACCACCGAAACACGGTGAAACTTCTCAAACCGGAGCCGTGGCATGGCTACAACGGTTGTTCGTGGTTTCAGAACCAACACAGTGGACGCGAGCAACTGAGGACAAGCCCTCGGCCTATTAGTACCAGTCAGCTTCGCCCATTACTGGGCTTCCACATCTGGCCTATCAACCCAGTCGTCTACTGGGAGCCTTAACCCATCTAGTGGGTGGGAATACTCATCTCGAAGCAGGCTTCCCGCTTAGATGCTTTCAGCGGTTATCCCTCCCGAACGTAGCCAACCAGCCATGCCCTTGGCAGGACAACTGGCACACCAGAGGTTCGTCCGTCCCGGTCCTCTCGTACTAGGGACAGCCCTTCTCAATATTCCTGCGCGCGCAGCGGATAGGGACCGAACTGTCTCACGACGTTCTAAACCCAGCTCGCGTACCGCTTTAATGGGCGAACAGCCCAACCCTTGGGACCGACTCCAGCCCCAGGATGCGACGAGCCGACATCGAGGTGCCAAACCATCCCGTCGATATGGACTCTTGGGGAAGATCAGCCTGTTATCCCCGGGGTACCTTTTATCCGTTGAGCGACGGCGCTTCCACAAGCCACCGCCGGATCACTAGTCCCGACTTTCGTCCCTGCTCGACCCGTCGGTCTCACAGTCAAGCTCCCTTGTGCACTTACACTCAACACCTGATTACCAACCAGGCTGAGGGAACCTTTGGGCGCCTCCGTTACTCTTTAGGAGGCAACCGCCCCAGTTAAACTACCCATCAGACACTGTCCCTGATCCGGATCACGGACCCAGGTTAGACATCCAGCACGACCAGACTGGTATTTCAACGACGACTCCACCCGAGCTGGCGCTCGAACTTCACAGTCTCCCAGCTATCCTACACAAGCCGAACCGAACACCAATATCAAACTGTAGTAAAGGTCCCGGGGTCTTTCCGTCCTGCTGCGCGAAACGAGCATCTTTACTCGTAGTGCAATTTCACCGGGCCTATGGTTGAGACAGTCGAGAAGTCGTTACGCCATTCGTGCAGGTCGGAACTTACCCGACAAGGAATTTCGCTACCTTAGGATGGTTATAGTTACCACCGCCGTTTACTGGCGCTTAAGTTCTCAGCTTCGCCACCCCGAAGAGTGACTAACCGGTCCCCTTAACGTTCCAGCACCGGGCAGGCGTCAGTCCGTATACATCGCCTTACGGCTTCGCACGGACCTGTGTTTTTAGTAAACAGTCGCTTCTCGCTGGTCTCTGCGGCCACCCCCAGCTCAAGCAGCAAGTGCTATCACCGGTGATGGCCCCCCTTCTCCCGAAGTTACGGGGGCATTTTGCCGAGTTCCTTAACCATAGTTCACCCGAACGCCTCGGTATTCTCTACCTGACCACCTGAGTCGGTTTAGGGTACGGGCCGCCATGAAACTCGCTAGAGGCTTTTCTCGACAGCATAGGATCATCCACTTCACCACAATCGGCTCGGCATCAGGTCTCACCCTCGTGTCATCCGGATTTGCCTAGATGACGGGCTACACCCTTACCCCGGGACAACCACCGCCCGGGATGGACTACCTTCCTGCGTCACCCCATCACTCACCTACTGCAGGTCTGGTCCGTCGGCTCCACCACTTCCCTTTCCCCGAAGGGTCCGGGACGGCTTCACGGACTTAGCATCGCCTGGTTCAATGTTTGACGCTTCACAGCGGGTACCGGAATATCAACCGGTTATCCATCGACTACGCCTGTCGGCCTCGCCTTAGGTCCCGACTTACCCTGGGCAGATCAGCTTGACCCAGGAACCCTTAGTCAATCGGCGCACACGTTTCTCACGTGTGTATCGCTACTCATGCCTGCATTCTCACTCGTGAACCGTCCACCACTAGCTTCCGCTGCGGCTTCACCCGGCACACGACGCTCCCCTACCCATCCCAGCCCCCGTTGGGGGTATGTGCTGGAATGACACGACTTCGGCGGTACGCTTGAGCCCCGCTACATTGTCGGCGCGGAATCACTAGACCAGTGAGCTATTACGCACTCTTTCAAGGGTGGCTGCTTCTAAGCCAACCTCCTGGTTGTCTGTGCGACTCCACATCCTTTCCCACTTAGCGTACGCTTAGGGGCCTTAGTCGATGCTCTGGGCTGTTTCCCTCTCGACCATGGAGCTTATCCCCCACAGTCTCACTGCCGCGCTCTCACTTACCGGCATTCGGAGTTTGGCTAAGGTCAGTAACCCGGTAGGGCCCATCGCCTATCCAGTGCTCTACCTCCGGCAAGAAACACACGACGCTGCACCTAAATGCATTTCGGGGAGAACCAGCTATCACGGAGTTTGATTGGCCTTTCACCCCTAACCACAGGTCATCCCCCAGGTTTTCAACCCTGGTGGGTTCGGTCCTCCACGACCTCTTACAGCCGCTTCAACCTGCCCATGGCTAGATCACTCCGCTTCGGGTCTTGAGCGCGCTACTAAAACGCCCTATTCGGACTCGCTTTCGCTACGGCTTCCCCACACGGGTTAACCTCGCAACACACCGCAAACTCGCAGGCTCATTCTTCAAAAGGCACGCAGTCACGAGAACAAGAGCAAGCTCTTGTTCCGACGCTCCCACGGCTTGTAGGCACACGGTTTCAGGTACTATTTCACTCCGCTCCCGCGGTACTTTTCACCATTCCCTCACGGTACTATCCGCTATCGGTCACCAGGGAATATTTAGGCTTAGCGGGTGGTCCCGCCAGATTCACACGGGATTTCTCGGGCCCCGTGCTACTTGGGTGTTTCTCAAACGAGCCGTTGACGTTTCGACTACGGGGGTCTTACCCTCTACGCCGGACCTTTCGCATGTCCTTCGCCTACATCAACGGTTTCTGACTCGTCTCACGATCGGCAGACCGTGAAAGAGAAATCCCACAACCCCACATACGCAACCCCTGCCGGGTCTCACACGCATATGGTTTAGCCTCATCCAGTTTCGCTCGCCACTACTCCCGGAATCACGGTTGTTTTCTCTTCCTGCGGGTACTGAGATGTTTCACTTCCCCGCGTTCCCTCCACATACCCTATGTGTTCAGGTATGGGTGACAGCCCATGACGACTGCCGGGTTTCCCCATTCGGAAACCCCCGGATCAAAGCCTGGTTGACGGCTCCCCGGGGACTATCGTGGCCTCCCACGTCCTTCATCGGTTCCTGGTGCCAAGGCATCCACCGTGCGCCCTTAAAAACTTGGCCACAGATGCTCGCGTCCACTGTGCAGTTCTCAAACAACGACCAACCACCCACCACCCCACCCTCACGGGCGAGTTCACTGGGGCCGGCAACTGAAGATCCAGACTCAAAGTCCGTACCCTCAGATACCCAACAGCGTGCCCGACACCCCTCGCCGCTTCCCTCAACGATCCACACTCTTGCGAGCAGTACTGGAAGGAGAAGACGATCAAGTGTGCCGAATAATCAACGTTCCACCCATGAGCAACCAGCACCGGACGTGTGCCGATGTACTGGCCTCTGACCTCACCCCGGAGGGATCGGTAAGAAGTGCTCCTTAGAAAGGAGGTGATCCAGCCGCACCTTCCGGTACGGCTACCTTGTTACGACTTCGTCCCAATCGCCAGTCCCACCTTCGACAGCTCCCTCCCCACAAGGGGGTTGGGCCACCGGCTTCGGGTGTTACCGACTTTCGTGACGTGACGGGCGGTGTGTACAAGGCCCGGGAACGTATTCACCGCAGCAATGCTGATCTGCGATTACTAGCAACTCCGACTTCATGGGGTCGAGTTGCAGACCCCAATCCGAACTGAGACAGGCTTTTTGAGATTCGCTCCGCCTCGCGGCATCGCAGCTCATTGTACCTGCCATTGTAGCACGTGTGCAGCCCAAGACATAAGGGGCATGATGACTTGACGTCGTCCCCACCTTCCTCCGAGTTGACCCCGGCAGTCTCCTGTGAGTCCCCATCACCCCGAAGGGCATGCTGGCAACACAGAACAAGGGTTGCGCTCGTTGCGGGACTTAACCCAACATCTCACGACACGAGCTGACGACAGCCATGCACCACCTGTACACCGACCACAAGGGGGGCACCATCTCTGATGCTTTCCGGCGTATGTCAAGCCTTGGTAAGGTTCTTCGCGTTGCGTCGAATTAAGCCACATGCTCCGCTGCTTGTGCGGGCCCCCGTCAATTCCTTTGAGTTTTAGCCTTGCGGCCGTACTCCCCAGGCGGGGAACTTAATGCGTTAGCTGCGGCACCGACGACGTGGAATGTCGCCAACACCTAGTTCCCACCGTTTACGGCGTGGACTACCAGGGTATCTAATCCTGTTCGCTCCCCACGCTTTCGCTCCTCAGCGTCAGTAATGGCCCAGAGATCCGCCTTCGCCACCGGTGTTCCTCCTGATATCTGCGCATTTCACCGCTACACCAGGAATTCCGATCTCCCCTACCACACTCTAGCCTGCCCGTATCGACTGCAGACCCGGGGTTAAGCCCCGGGCTTTCACAACCGACGCGACAAGCCGCCTACGAGCTCTTTACGCCCAATAATTCCGGACAACGCTTGCGCCCTACGTATTACCGCGGCTGCTGGCACGTAGTTAGCCGGCGCTTCTTCTGCAGGTACCGTCACTTTCGCTTCTTCCCTGCTGAAAGAGGTTTACAACCCGAAGGCCGTCATCCCTCACGCGGCGTCGCTGCATCAGGCTTTCGCCCATTGTGCAATATTCCCCACTGCTGCCTCCCGTAGGAGTCTGGGCCGTGTCTCAGTCCCAGTGTGGCCGGTCGCCCTCTCAGGCCGGCTACCCGTCGTCGCCTTGGTGAGCCACTACCTCACCAACAAGCTGATAGGCCGCGGGCTCATCCTTCACCGCCGGAGCTTTCAACCCCCCTGGATGCCCAGAGGAGTGTTATCCGGTATTAGACCCCGTTTCCAGGGCTTGTCCCAGAGTGAAGGGCAGATTGCCCACGTGTTACTCACCCGTTCGCCACTAATCCACCCCGAAAGGCTTCATCGTTCGACTTGCATGTGTTAAGCACGCCGCCAGCGTTCGTCCTGAGCCAGGATCAAACTCTCCGTGAATGTGTACCGGTAATCCGGTGCGACATCACGAGAGCGGAACCGAAGGGAGGAATAATCCCCACGGTCCACAGCGTCCTCGCTGATGTTTTTCTTCAAAGGAACCTCGCCCCGGCCGATCGGCCGGAGACGGGGTATCAACAAACTTGGCGTTGATTTTTGGCACGCTGTTGAGTTCTCAAGGAACGGACGCTTCCTTTGTACTCACCCGAGAGACTCTCTCAGGCTTTCCTCCGGGCAGTTTCCCTTCGGTCTTGCGTTTCCGACTCTATCAGACCGTTTCCGATCCGATTTCCTCGGCGCTTTCCAGGTTTCCGCTTTCGCGTTTCCCTTTCCTGCGGTTCCGACTCTATCAGATCCTTTCGGGCCTGATTCCCAGTCAGTGGGGCTTGTCTTCCCGGCTGTTGGGCCGTTCCGACGAGTGAGACTTTAGCGGAATCTCGGCTCCCGAGCTAATCGGGGTGGCGTCCTTTCGAACGCGGATTCCTCATTTCACAAACGCGCACGAAAACGATCCGACGACAGGTCGTCGTTCGTTGAGTGCTTGTTGCGGAATGGCCATCCGGGGACCGACCGGAGTCGGCACTCACGTCGGACAGCTCGGAGAACATTACGTACGAGGTGGAGGTGTGTCAACTTCGCTCCAGGAGGCGCCTGGGAGGCGTAGCTTGGAGGCGTGACTACGCATACGTGCACCCAGCAGTGGTGGGCCGCCTGACGGCGGCCGTACTCACGTATGTAATCAACGGCCGCCGCCCTCGGCGGCCGTTTCTGTATCTCCCTCCTGGAGAGCCGGCCGGCGGGTGCGGCGGCCTCGACCAGGAGGTTGAGAGATGACGCGGATCTTCAGTGGGGTCAAGCCGACCGGGCATCTGACGCTGGGGAACTATCTGGGGGCCGTACGACGGTGGGCCGACGTCGATCAGCACCGGGCCGATGCCCTGTTCTGCATCGTCGATCTGCACGCACTGACCGTGGACCACGATCCGGGGCGGGTGCGCAGGCTCAGTCGGCAGGCGGCGACGTTGTTGCTGGCGTCGGGGCTCGACCCGGAGCTGTGCACCGTGTTCGTACAGAGTCATGTGGACGAGCACGCGCGGCTGTCGTATCTGCTGGAGTGCGTCGCTACCGACGGGGAGATGCGGCGGATGATCCAGTACAAGGAGAAGTCCGTGCGGGAGCGGGAGCGGGGCGGGAGTGTGCGGCTGTCGTTGCTGACGTATCCCGTGCTGATGGCGGCGGACATCCTGGCGTACGGGACCGATGAGGTGCCGGTGGGTGATGACCAGACACAGCATGTGGAGCTGACTCGGGATCTGGCCGAGCGGTTCAACCAGCGGTACGGGCACACGTTCGTGGTGCCTCGGGCCACGCGTCCGGAGGTTGCCGCGCGGGTCATGAATCTGCAGGAGCCGACGTCGAAGATGGGGAAGACCGATGACGTCGGGCCGGGGGTCGTCTATCTGCTCGACGAGCCGGATGTCGTGCGGAAGAAGATCATGCGGGCCGTGACCGACAGTGGGCTGGACGTCGTGTACGACCGGGAGGCCCGGCCGGGGATCTCGAATCTGCTGGAGATTCTCGCGGCCTGTGAGGGTGGGAACCCCGAGGCCTTGGGCGGTGTATATGAGTCGTACGGAGCTTTGAAGAAGGACACCGCCGAGGCCGTGGTCGAGCTCCTCAGGCCCGTACAGGAGAGGCACAAGGAGTTGTGCGCGGATCCTGCGTACGTGGAGGGGGTGTTGCGGGACGGTGCGGAGAAGGCCAGAGGGATGGCGCGGCCGAGGGTGGACGCGGCTTATCGGGCGATCGGTTTGCTGGCGGCGGGCTGAGGGCTGATGGCTGAAGGACGGTGGGGCCGGGGGTGGGCCCGGCCCCGGTTCTTCTAGCTGTTGCCGGAGGCGAGTTCGCGGCTGCGGTCGCGGGCTGCTTCCAGCGCGGCGATCAGTGCGGCGCGCACGCCGTGGTTCTCCAGTTCGCGGATGGCGTTGATCGTGGTGCCCGCGGGGGACGTGACGTTCTCGCGGAGCTTCACGGGGTGCTCGCCGCTGTCGCGGAGCATCACTGCGGCGCCGATCGCGGACTGGACGATGAGGTCGTGGGCCTTGTCGCGGGGCAGGCCGAGGAGGATGCCCGCGTCCGTCATGGCCTCGACGAGGTAGAAGAAGTACGCCGGTCCCGAGCCGGAGAGGGCGGTGCAGGCGTCCTGCTGGGACTCGGGGACGCGGAGCGTCTTGCCGACGGCGCCGAAGATCTCCTCGGCGTGGGCGAGGTGCTCGGCGGTGGCGTGGCTGCCGGCGGAGATGACGGACATGGCCTCGTCGACGAGGGCGGGGGTGTTCGTCATGACACGGACGACGGGGGTGCCCGCGGACAGGCGCTCCTCGATGAAGGAGGTGGGGATGCCTGCCGCGCCGCTGATGACCAGGCGGTCGGCGGGGATGTGCGGGGCGAGTTCGTCGAGGAGGGTGCCCATGTCCTGCGGCTTGACCGTGAGGATCAGGGTGTCGGCGGTCTTGGCGGCTTCGGCGTTGGTGACCGCTGTGACTCCGTGGCGCTCCTGGAGTTCCTTGGCGCGTTCGGGGCGGCGGGCGGTGACCAGCAGGTCGGAGAGGGGCCAGCCGGCCCTGATCACTCCGCTGAGCAGGGCTTCGCCGATCTTGCCGGTGCCGAGGACTGCGACTTTCTGGGTCATGGTGCGGTGCCCTCCGGGGGTTGCGTCGTCCGGTGTCCATCCTCGCACCGGGGGTGCGGGACGGGGTGGGCTGTCCGTTGGGCGGGACGCTGCCCAGGGGTACGGCGGTTCTACGCCGTCCTGCGCCTCAGGGTCGCCGCGCCGAGGGTCAGGACCAGCAGTGCGCAGCCCGCGACGATCAGGGCGTCGCGGACGAAGGTGGCTGTCATGTCGGTGTGTTTGAGGACTTCGTTCATGCCGTCGACCGCGTAGGACATGGGGAGGACGTTGGAGATCGCTTCGAGGACCGGGTGCATGTTGGAGCGGGGGGTGAAGAGGCCGCAGAGGAGGAGTTGGGGGAAGATCACGGCCGGCATGAACTGGACGGCCTGGAATTCCGAGGACGCGAAGGCCGAGACGAAGAGGCCGAGGGCTGTGCCCAGGAGGGCGTCCAGGAGGGCGACCAGGAGGAGCAGCCAGGGGGAGCCGGTGACGTCGAGGCCGAGGAACCAGATCGCCAGGCCGGTGGCCAGGGCCGACTGGACGATGGCGAGGGCTCCGAAGGCCAGGGCGTAGCCGGCGATGAGATCGCCCTTGCCGAGGGGCATGGCGAGGAGGCGTTCCAGGGTGCCGGATGTGCGTTCGCGGAGGGTGGCGATGGAGGTGACCAGGAACATCGTGATCAGCGGGAAGATCCCGAGGAGGGAGGCGCCGATGGAGTCGAAGGTGCGTGGGCTGCCGTCGAAGACGTAGCGGAGCAGTACGAGCATCACGCACGGGATGAGGATCATCAGCGCGATGGAGCGCGGGTCGTGGCGGAGCTGGCGTAGTACGCGGGCGGCGGTGGCGGTCGTGCGGGCGAGGTTGATCGCGCTCGGGCGTGGGCCCGTGTGGGTGCTGGTGGGCCGGGGTGCGGTGGTGGGTGTGGTCGTCGTGCTCATCGGACGGTCTCCTTGCGGGGCTGGTCGCCGGACGGGGACTCGTTGTCGGCCGGTTCGCCCGTCGCGGACCGGTTGTGCGCGGCGATCGCCTCGTCGACCAGGTGGAGGAAGGCGGCCTCGACGGTGTCGGAGCCGGTGCGTTCGCGCAGGGCGTCGGGGGTGTCGTCGGCGAGGATCTCGCCCTCGCGCATCAGGAGGAGGCGGTGGCAGCGCTCGGCCTCGTCCATGACGTGGGAGGAGACCAGCAGGGTGGCCTCGCGTTCGGCGGCGATGGCGTGGAAGAGGTTCCAGAGGTCGCGGCGCAGGACCGGGTCGAGGCCGACGGTCGGTTCGTCGAGGACGAGGAGTTCCGGGGTGCCGAGGAGGGCCACGGCGAGGGAGACGCGGCTGCGCTGGCCGCCAGAGAGGTTGCCGGCGAGGGAGTCGGCGTGGGAGGTGAGGTCGACGTCGGTGATGGCCTGGGTGACGTTGGTGTGGCGGCGTTCGGAGGAGGCGTGGCCGGGGTCGAGGATCGCGGCGAAGTAGTCGAGGTTCTGGCGGACGGTCAGGTCGTCGTAGACGGAGGGGGCTTGGGTGACGTAACCGATGCGGGAGCGGAGTGCGGCGTCGCTTGAGGGGCGGCCGAGGACTTCGAGCGTGCCGGTCACCTTGGCCTGGGTGCCGACGATCGAGCGCATCAGGGTCGACTTGCCGCAGCCGGAGGGGCCGAGCAGTCCGGTGATCTGGCCGCGCGGTACGGCGAAGTCGAGTCCGCGCAGAACGGTGCGGGTGCCGCGTACGACGGTGAGTCCCTCGGCGCGGATGGCGGGCTGCCCCGTGGGGTCGGGTGGCTCCGTGGCGCCGGGAGGTTCTGCGGCTGCGGGTGAGCCGGGAAGAATATTCATCATGTGATGAATATTGCTCCTGCGGGGTGGGCTCGTCAAGCCCCGTCGCATCCGGCGGCGCAGGCGCACGGCGGCGTGATCGGAACGGGGCGGTCCGGGGCTGCGCGCTTCCGTGTTCACGCGGTGGTTACGCAAAAGGGGTGCGTGTCCAACTCCCCTTCCTGACAATGGATTTCAGTGCACGGTCATATGCCGCGCCAGTTGGTCCGCCGTGCCCTCCCCCGGCTCGGCGCCCACGCATCTCCCGCTTGTCACCGGAGGTGCTGCTGTCATGCGTAAAGCGGATCTGCTCGCGTCCTTTGTCGTGTTTCTCGTCGCGCTGCCCCTGTGCGTGGGGGTCGCCATAGCCTCCGGGGTGCCCGCCGAGCTGGGGCTGGTGACCGGGATCGTCGGCGGTCTTGTGGCCGGAGTGATGCCTGGCAGCAGCCTGCAGGTGAGCGGGCCCGCGGCGGGGCTGACGGTGCTGGTGTACGAGGCGGTGCAGTCGTACGGGGTCCAGGCGCTGGGGGTGCTGGTGCTCGGGGCCGGGCTGGTGCAGCTTGCGCTCGGGGCGCTGCGGCTCGGGCGGTGGTTCCGGGCCGTGTCCGTGGCCGTGGTGCAGGGGATGCTGGCCGGGATCGGGCTCGTGCTGATCGCGGGGCAGGTGTACGCGATGGGGGACGCGGCCGCGCCCGCGAGCGGGGTCGGGAAGGTCGCCGGGCTCGGCTCGCTGGTGACGGACGCCGACCCGGTGGCCCTGGTGATCGGGGGCGCCACCATGGTCGTACTCCTGCTGTGGCCGCGTTGGCGGCGGGGGGCGCGGCTGGTGCCCGCGCCGCTCCTTGCGGTGGGGCTCGCGTCGGTCGTGACCGGGGTGTTCGATCTGTCCGTGCGGCGGGTCGAGGTGCGCGGGCTGCTGGATGCCGTACGGCCCCCGGGGTTGCAGGATTTCGGGCGGCTCACGGAAGTGGGCGTGATCGGGACGGTGTTGGCGTTCGCGCTGATCGCCTCGGCCGAGTCACTCTTCAGCGCGGCGGCGGTGGACCGGCTGCATCGGGGACGGCGTACCGACTACGACCGGGAGTTGATCGCGCAGGGCGCCGGGAATGCCGTGTGCGGAGTGCTGGGTGCGTTGCCGATGACCGCGGTGATCGTGCGGAGTGCGGCTGGGGGCACCCCCTCTGGGGGAGTGGGGGCGGGGGCGCGTACGAAGGTGTCGCGGGTGCTGCACGGGGTGTGGTTGCTGGTCTTCACCGCGGTGCTGCCCGGGGTGCTCGGGGTGATTCCGGTGGCCGCACTGGCCGGGCTGCTGGTGCACGCGGGCTGCAAGCTCGTGCCCGTACGGGAGTTGGGGCCGCTGTGGCGGGAGCATCGCGGGGAGCTGGTGGTGCTCGTCGTGACGGCGGTGGCGATCGCGGTCGGGAGTCTGTTCGAGGGGGTGCTGGTGGGGCTCGCGCTTGCCGTCGCCAAGACCGCGTGGGACATCAGCCATGTGCAGGTGGAGACAGAGGACCGGGGGGACGCGGGGATGGTCGTACGGGTCGTCGGGCATGCGACGTTCCTACGGCTGCCGAAGTTGCTGGACGCGTTGGAGGCGTTGCCTCACGACCGGGACGTACGGCTGGAGTTGGGCGGGTTGCGGCACCTGGATCACGCGTGTGCGGCGGCCCTTGAGGGGTGGGCCGCCGGGCGGGATCACGAACGTGTGGCGACGATCAGTTCGACGTCGTAGACCTCCTCGACCACACCGTCAGGGAAGGCGCCGAGCAGATGCGCGCGCTCCTCGGTGAGGAAGGCCTTCGCGCCCTTCTCACCGAGGACCAGGAAGGCCGAGTGGCTTCCGAGGTTGGCGAGGTGGGTGTCGACGGGGACGCGGCGGCTCCAGCGGACCTGGTCGCGGTCGACGTGCAAGGGGCCGGCCGGGGTGGTGGAGAGGGTTGCTGCGGCACTGGCGCCGCTGCCGTTCTTCGCCACGACCGCGTCCAGGCCGAGGAAGCGTTCCACCCGGTCGGCTGCCGACGCGATCCAGGGGATGTCCAGGGCTTCGGTGTTCCACCAGAGGGCGAGTGCGCCGGTGTCCGGGCGCAGCACGCGGAACGCCTCCGGGATGGAGTGGGCCGGGTCGGTCCAGTGCCAGGACTGGGCGTACGTGAGGAAGTCGGCGGAGGCGGTGGCCAGGGGGAGGGTGTTGCCGTTGCCCCGGACGACGGGGGTGTCGGGGAGCGTGCGGCGGAACTCGGCCGCCATGCCCTCGCCGGGTTCGACGGCCAGCACGTTCGCGCCCCTTGCCTTGAGGAGGGCGGTCGCGATGCCGGTGCCGGCGCCTACGTCGACGACCCTTGCGCCGGTGAGGGGGCGGTGCGCGAGGTTTTCGATCGCGTCGAAGAGGGTGGAGGGGTACGAGGGGCGGTTCGCGGCGTACTGGGCTGCGGCGGTGTTGAATGAGTGGGCTCGGGTGGTGTGGGAGTGGGGCGGCATACGGTCATGGTGGCGGGTGGGGGCGGGGGTAGGGGCTGGGGGTGGGTGGTTTGGTGAGAGGTTGGGGTGGGTGACTGGGGAGGTTTTCGCCCCCTCCGCCCCTGCCCGTCCCGTTTCTGGGGGCTGCCGCCCCCAGACCCCCGCTTCGGCCTGGACGGCCTCGTCCTCAAACGCCGGACGGGCTGAAAATACTGGTTACGAGTTGCGGCGCTTCTTCGAAGGGTTGCCCGTGCGGCGCTTGCTGCGGCGCTCGTACTGTTCGCGGGCCGCCTCGTACTCCTCGCGGTTCAGCTTCTCGCCCGGGGCCTCGACCAGGGCACGGAAAAAGTAGGCGAGGAGGGAGCCGATGAAGCCGATCGCGAGGAGGCCGCGGAGGGAGGACTGGCGGTCCGGGTCGGGGCGCTTGGTGAACGCGCCCGAGGTGTGGCGGAACGCGAGGGCGCTGCACACCGCGAACATCACGACGACCATGAGGTTCACCAGCCCGCCCACGTCTGCGACCTCCAGGCCCTCGTAGGCGAAGCGGAGGACGAAGCAGGCGGCCACCGCGGCGGCCAGCGAACCGACGGCCACGGCGGCTCGGCGGGCCGCGTAGCCGGCGGTGTGGTCCACCCAGGTCGTGCCGAAGAAGCGGATGGGTTCGGGCTGGGGCCCCGCGGGGGTGCCGGTGGTTTCGTCGCTCACGGGTTGATTATCGCTCCGGGGTGGCGCGGGGTTCCTTGTCGGTGGTTGGTCAGGCGCAGAGGGGGGCGATGTAGCCGTCGCTGCCTGTGTTCACGTAGGCGTCCGAGACGTACTCGCCGTTGGCGATCCCGTCCCAGATGTTCGACGTGCCGTACGGGCCGGTGACCGACTGCCCCGCCTTCTGGCAGAAGATCGGCACCTGGGAACCCTCGGGCAGGACACGGACGATGCGGTAGGTGGTGCTCGGGCCGCTGCGGACGTTGAGACTGACACCCGGCGCGACTGGGTAGTAGCGCACAGCCGCCTCGGCCGAAGGCGAGCTCATCACCATGAGAAGTGCCCCTGTGGCACCGGCGAGCAGGATGGATCTGCGTCTTGGGGATGTCATTTCTGTCCTCTCGGAAGCAGCTCTCGGGTGGGTCAGGCGCAGCGCGCGGCTACGTAGCCGTCGCTGCCGGTATTCACGTAGGCGTCCGAGACGTATTCGCCATTGGCGACGTTGTCCCAGATGTTCGACGTGCCGTACGGGCCTGTCACCGTCGTACCCGGGCGCTGGCAGAAGATCGGAACCATTGAGCCCTCGGGCAGGACACGGACGACCCCATAGCCCGTACCCGGACCGCTGCGGACGTTGAGACTGACACCCGGCGCGATCGAGTAGTAGTGCAGCGAGGCCGCCTCGGCCGCAGGCGAACTCATCACCGTGAGAAGGGCTGCTGTGGCACCCGCGAGCAGGATGGATCTGCGTCTCCGGAGTGTCATTTCTGTCCTCTCGGTAGCCGTACGTGTGCAGGGTCAGGCACAGCGCGGTGCGACATAGCCGTCGCTGCCCGTCTTCACATAGGCGTCCGAGACGTACTCGCCGACGCCGATGTTGTCCCAGATGTTCGACGTGCCGTACGGGCCCGTGACCGACTCCCCCGGCTTCTGGCAGAAGATCGGGACGTAGGCCCCCTTGGGCAGGACGCGGACGATGCGGTAGCCGGTGCCGGGGCCGCTGCGGACATTCAAATTGACGCCGGGTGCGACCGGGTAATAGGTCTGGGCCGCCGTCGCAGTTGCGCTCACGGCCGCCTTCGCTGCGACGGTTTCCTCGTCGCTGCTCTCGACTTCCTCAGTTCGGTCAACAGACATGAAAAGCCTCCCCCGTTGAACCCCATGACTGCCATGAGGCCCCTTTGATTCCCCTGAAACGCGCCACGCACACATGTACGTAACTCGCACTCGGAGGCTAGCAAGCCGCCTCCGTCCCGTACGAGTCATCGACTAGGCTCCGTGCGTCGCGCGCGGCGGACGAACAGCACGGGGGTTCCCATGGCGCCACAGCGGAACAACGGAGCGGGCGCGGAAGCGGAACTTCCCGAGTACGCCGGTCACTACCGGCTGGAGTCGTGCCTGGGCTCCGGCGGCATGGGTGTCGTGCATCTTGCCCGGAGTACGTCGGGGATGCGGGTGGCCGTGAAGGTCGTGCACGCCCAGTACGCCAGGGATCCCGAGTTCAGGGGACGCTTCCGGCAGGAGGTGGCGGCGGCTCGACGAGTGAGCGGTGCCTTTACCGCGTCCGTCGTCGACGCCGATCCCGAGGCCGAACGTCCTTGGATGGCAACGCTCTTCATTCCGGGGCCCACTCTCGCCGACCAGGTGAAGCGGAACGGGGCCATGCCTTCCGGGGAGTTGCGCCGCCTGATGGCCGGGCTCGCCGAAGCGCTGCGCGACATACATCGCGTGGGAGTCGTGCACCGGGATCTGAAGCCGAGCAACGTCCTGCTCGCCGAGGATGGCCCGAAGGTCATCGACTTCGGCATTTCCCGGCCAAAAGACAGCGAACTACGCACCGAGACAGGCAAATTGATCGGTACGCCACCATTCATGGCGCCCGAGCAGTTCCGACGGCCGCGAGAGGTGGGACCCGCCGCCGACATCTTCGCGCTCGGTTCGGTGATGGTGCACGCCGCCACCGGGCGCGGGCCGTTCGACTCCGACAGTCCGTACGTCGTCGCCTATCAAGTCGTGCACGACGAGCCTGACTTGACCGGCGTACCGGAGAATCTCGCGCCGCTCGTGCTGCGTTGTCTCGCCAAGGAGCCCGAGGACCGGCCCACTCCCGACGAGTTGATGCGGGAACTGCGGTCGGTGGCGGCCTCGTACGACACCCAGGCGTTCATTCCGGCCCAGCGGACCACCGGTGATCCGAAGCCGGGCGGCGGCGCCCGGTCAGCCGGTCCGCGTCCCGCGAGAGCCATGAGCCGCCTCCGTAAGCGGGGGGCCCTCGCGGCCGGAGCGCTCCTCCTCACCGCGGGCGCGGCTTTCGCATCGGTTCAACTGCTCGACGGCAGCGGCGGCATACCCGAGGACAGCAGCACACGGTCCGCACCGGCAGGGTTCGACGCCTGGGACGCCAAGCCCGGCTCCGGCAGCCAAGGCATGCCCCAATGCTCGTACGGTGCAGGGAAGTTGCTCTGCGCCCAGGTGGGGCTGCTCTCCGCGCTGGACCCTGCCGACGGCACGGTGTCGTGGCGGCGCACCCTTGCTGGTCGAGATGCTCCGGACGGACCGCCGGTCGCGGCGGGCGGGTTGGTGCACGCTCTGACGAACGGGGGAAAGGATCTGGTGGCTCTCGACCCCGCCTCGGACGCAACGCGCTGGACGATGGACATCTCCGCGTACGGGCGAGTTCAGTACGCGGGCGGCATGGTGCTCCTCACCGGCACCGACGGAACAGCCACCGGGGTGGACGGCGCGTCGGGCAAGCAGGTCTGGAGCCATCGGATCGCCGGCCAGAGCGCACCGAAATTCTCCTCGTTCGGCGCGGACGGACTGACCTACGCCACGAGTAAGACTGAGGACGACTCGCATACACGGGTGAGCGCGGTGGACCCGCAAACCGGTGACGTGCGGTGGGACGCCCAGCTGAAGGGCCTGCTCGAGCCGGTCGGCGAGAACGACGGCACACTCTTCTTCACATCGGTCGACGTCTACAGCAAGACTGACGCGCTGGTCCAGTACGACCCGGAGAGCACTGTGACGCAGCGCGTGGCGCTCACGACGGCCCTCCCCCAGGCCGTAGCCGCCTCACACGGAAGCGTCGTCTACCTTCTGGCCGCCGGCGGCGGCCTGGTGGCCATGGACATGGAGCACCGGGTGGAGAAGTGGCGGCTTGAGACATCCGTCAGCCGAGGTTCCGCGCCCGTCGCCGACGACAAACACGTGTACTTCACTGCCCCCGACGGCCGACTGCTGGCGGTGGACGCCTCCAATGGAAAACTCGTCGGGCAGACGCCTGCACGACTCGGGTCGGACTCCGATCGCGTGGTGGCCGAGTTGCCCGCACCCATGCTCATCGACGGTCACGTCCACGCCGCCGCCCCCGACGGAACCGTCTTCGCAGTAGACAGCCGCAACCCGACAGCCTGGTGACAAGCAAAGAGGCCGCCCCCGAAGGAGCGGCCCCGCGCACAAACCTCAGCCCAGCAGCGAAACGTCCCGCACCGCACCCTTGTCCGCGCTGGTCGCCATCGCGGCGTACGCGCGAAGGGCGGCCGAGACCTTGCGGTCGCGGTTCGCGGGAGCGTAGACGCCGTTCAGGGCGTCGCGGCGGGTGGCCAGCTCGTCGTCGGAGACGAGGAGCTCGATCGTGCGGTTCGGGATGTCGATGCGGATGCGGTCGCCGTCCTTGACCAGGGCGATCGTGCCGCCGGAGGCCGCTTCCGGGGAGGCGTGGCCGATGGACAGGCCGGAGGTGCCGCCGGAGAAGCGGCCGTCGGTGACCAGGGCGCAGGTCTTGCCGAGGCCTCGGCCCTTGAGGAAGGAGGTCGGGTAGAGCATCTCCTGCATGCCGGGGCCGCCCTTGGGGCCCTCGTAGCGGATGACGACGACGTCGCCGTGGGTGATCTCCTTGCGGAGGATCTTGTCGACGGCCTCGTCCTGGGACTCGCAGACGACCGCGGGACCCTCGAAGGTCCAGATCGACTCGTCGACGCCGGCCGTCTTCACGACGCAGCCGTCGACGGCCAGGTTGCCCTTGAGGACGGCCAGGCCGCCGTCCTTGGAGTACGCGTGCTCGGCGGAGCGGATGCAGCCGCCCTCCGCGTCCTCGTCGAGGGCCTCCCAGCGCTCGGACTGGGAGAAGGCCTCGGAGGAGCGGACGCCGCCGGGGGCCGCGTACCACAGTTCGAGGGCCTCGGGGGACGGGGAGCCGGCGCGCACGTCCCAGGTCTTCAGCCAGTCGGAGAGGGACGGGCTGTGCACCGAGTGGACGTCCTCGTTCAGGTGGCCGCCGCGGTGCAGTTCGCCAAGGAGGGCCGGGATGCCGCCCGCGCGGTGCACGTCCTCCATGTAGTACGTGCGGTCCTTGGCGACGTTCGGCGCGACCTTGGCGAGGCAGGGCACACGGCGCGAGACCTCGTTGATCTCGTCCAGGCCGAAGGGGACGCCCGCTTCCTGGGCGGCGGCCAGCAGGTGCAGGATCGTGTTGGTGGAGCCGCCCATCGCGATGTCCAGGGCCATGGCGTTCTCGAAGGCCGCGATGGTGGCGATGTTGCGGGGCAGGACCGACTCGTCGTCCTGGTCGTAGTAGCGGCGCGTGATGTCCACGACCGTGCGGGCCGCGTCCTCGTACAGGCCCTTGCGGGCCGTGTGGGTGGCGAGGACCGAGCCGTTGCCGGGGAGGGACAGGCCGATGGCCTCGGTCAGGCAGTTCATGGAGTTGGCCGTGAACATGCCGGAGCAGGAGCCACAGGTCGGACAGGCGTTCTCCTCGATACGGAGGATGTCCTCGTCCGAGATCTTGTCGTTCACGGCGTCGGAGATCGCGTCGACCAGGTCGAGCGTGCGGACCGTGCCGTCGACCAGCGTGGCCCGGCCGGACTCCATGGGGCCGCCGGAGACGAAGACCGTCGGGATGTTGAGGCGCAGGGCCGCCATCAGCATGCCGGGGGTGATCTTGTCGCAGTTCGAGATGCAGATCAGGGCGTCGGCGCAGTGGGCCTCCACCATGTACTCGACCGAGTCCGCGATCAGGTCGCGGGAGGGCAGGGAGTACAGCATTCCGCCGTGGCCCATCGCGATGCCGTCGTCGACCGCGATCGTGTTGAACTCGCGCGCGATGCCTCCGGCGGCGGTGATCGCCTCGCTGACGATCCGGCCGACCGGCTGAAGGTGGGTGTGACCCGGCACGAACTCCGTGAAGGAGTTGGCGACCGCGATGATCGGCTTGCGGCCGATGTCCGCGCCCGGTACACCGGAGGCGCGCATAAGGGCGCGTGCGCCCGCCATGTTGCGGCCGTGGGTGACTGTGCGGGACCTCAGCTCGGGCATCGTCGCTCGCTCCTTCGGAGGGATACCGGCTCGTACGGGCCGGCAGTCGTGACTGCTGGTCGTGACTGATTCGAGCGTACGCCGGTGCTCCAAGGGCCGGACAGGGTGTCCGGTATTCGGGACAGGTGTCTCGGTCGGCGGGCACACACGGGCGGCGGGCAAGCAGTCGTCCCACGGTCGCCCAACGGTCGTCCAAGCGGACACGTAAACGCTTGCGTAAGCGTTTACGCAGACACCTGCGTCGCCGTCACGGCGCCGTGAGATGCCCCTGCACCACCGGCGCCACCCGCTCGATGATCCGCTCCACGTCCGCCGAGGCCAGCGGCTCCAGCTTGATCACGTACCGCAGCATCGCGACCCCCACCAGCTGGGCCGCCGCAAGTTCGGCACGCAGTTCCGCGTCGGGAAAGTCGAGCTGCTGCGCGATGCGGCGCATCAGCTGGGCGACGAGAAGGCGGCGGAAGACGGCGGCCGCGGCCTCGTTGTTGAAGGCGGAGCGGACGATCGCGAGCAACGGCGTACGGGTCGTCGGGTTCTCCCAGACCCCGAACAGGAAGCGGGTCAGGCGCTCCCCCACACCGTCGAGCGGGCCGTCCCCCACCGCCGTCGACGCGGCCAGGGCGGGCGCGACGGCGATCTCGATGGCCGCCTCGAAGACCTGCTCCTTGGTGCCGAAGTAGTGGTGCACGAGCGCCGAGTCCACACCCGCGGCCTTGGCGATACCGCGCACCGACGTCTTCTCGTACCCCCGCTCGGAGAACTCCTCGCGGGCCGCGTCGAGGATGCGGTCGCGGGTGGCGGGGGCCGCCTCCGTCTGCGTACGGGAAGGGCGTCCCCTGCGTCGCGGGGCGGCCGCGTCCCGGGGGCCGGCGGCCGTCACCGGCGTGGCACCTTCACCGCGGAGGCGAGGTGGAGCCGGGTGAAGGCCAGGGCCTCCGCCAGGTCGGCCTCGCGTTCGGCGCTGGACATGGCGCGGCGGGTGTTGACCTCGATGACGACATGGCCGTCGAAGCCGGTGAGTGCGAGGCGTTCGAGCAGTTCGGCGCATGGCTGGGTGCCGCGGCCGGGGACCAGGTGCTCGTCCTTGTTGGAGCCGTTGCCGTCGGCGAGGTGGACGTGGCCGAGTCGGTCGCCCATGCGGTCGATCATGTGCAGGGCGTCGGTGCGGGCCGTCGCCGTGTGACTGAGGTCGATCGTGAAGTGACGGTAGTCCTCCTTCGTCACGTCCCAGTCGGGGGCGTACGCCAGCATCTCGCGGTCGCGGTACCGCCAGGGGTACATGTTTTCGACAGCGAACCGTACGTCCGTCTCGTTCGCCATCCGCCATATCCCGGTGACGAAGTCGCGGGCGTACTGGCGCTGCCAGCGGAAGGGGGGATGCACGACGACCGTGCTCGCGCCGAGCTTCTCCGCCGCCGCCTGTGCGCGCTGGAGCTTGATCCACGGGTCGGTGGACCACACGCGCTGGGTGATCAGCAGGCAGGGAGCGTGGACGGCGAGGATCGGGACCTGGTGGTAGTCGCTGAGCCTGCGCAGCGCCTCGATGTCCTGGCTGACGGGGTCGGTCCACACCATGACCTCGACGCCGTCGTACCCGAGGCGCGCGGCGATCTCGAAGGCCGTCGCCGTCGACTCCGGATACACGGACGCCGTGGACAGCGCGACCTTCGCATCCGGGATGCGCACAACTGGTTCTGCCACGAGGGACAGCGTACGGGTTGCCTCCGGCGGTTTGCGGGGGGTGGTGGACGTTGGCTGGGGGCCACCGGGTCCCCGGCCCTCGCGCCTGTTCGCCGTTTTTGGGAGCCCCGTGGGCGGGTGCGGGTTCCATGTGGCTGAGCGCGCAGTTCCCCGCGCCCCTAGCGGGACGTGCCCCTGGCGGGGCGCGGTCCCGATGGCCGGCTTACGTCGATGCCATCTGGTCCAGGCGGCGCAGGATCACGCCCTCTCGGAGTGCCCAGGGGCAGATTTCCAGGGTTTCGACGCCGAAGAGGTCCATCGCGCCCTCGGCCACCAGGGCGCCTGCTAGGAGCTGGCCCGCGCGGCCCTCGGAGACTCCGGGGAGTTCGCCGCGTTCGTCGGTGGTCATCGCGGCGAGGCGGGGGACCCAGTCCTGCAGGGAGCGGCGCTTGAGTTCGCGCTGTACGTAGAGGCCGTCGGCGGAGCGGGCGGCGCCGGCGATACGGGCCAGCTGCCGGAAGGTCTTGGACGTGGCGACCACGTGGTCGGGCGCCCCGAAGCGGCTGAACTCCCCGACCGTACGGGCGATCTGGGCCCGCACATGGCGGCGTAGCGCCCTGACGTCGGCGGGATCGGCGGGGTCGTTCGGCAGCCAGCCCGCGGTCAGCCGGCCCGCGCCGAGCGGCAGCGACGCGACGGCGTCCGGTTCCTCGTCGATGCCGTACGCGATCTCCAGGGAGCCGCCGCCGATGTCGAGGACGAGGAGCTTGCCCGCCGACCACCCGAACCAGCGGCGGACGGCGAGGAAGGTGAGCCGGGCCTCCTCGGCGCCGGTGAGAACCTGGAGCTCGACGCCGGTCTCGGCCTGCACACGGGCGAGTACGTCGTCGGCGTTGCTGGCCTCGCGCACGGCGGAGGTCGCGAAGGGCAGCAGGGCCTCGACGCCCTTGTCCTCGGCCGCCTCCAGCGCGGCCTGGACGGTCTCGATCAGTTTGTCGACGCCTTCGCGGTCGATCGCCCCGCTCGTGTCGAGCAGTTGAGCGAGCCGCAAATCGGCCTTGTGCGAGTGCGCGGGCAGCGGTCGTGCACCGGGGTGCGCGTCCACCACCAGCAGATGCACCGTGTTCGAACCCACGTCGAGGACACCGAGTCTCATGTACGGAACGCTACTGCGCGTTCGACGCTCGGCCGTCCCCGGAGCGGCCTTGGGCGACTTACCCTGGACAAGTGCCAAAGACGAAAAAGGCGAAGCCCGACAAATCGGCCAAGGGTTCTTCGCAGGCGAAGGCCACCAAGCCCCCGAAGTCTCTGAAGTCTCCGGACAAGAGCGACGAGAAGGGGATCGACTTCGCTCGTGCGTGGGTGGAGTTCCCTGATCCCGCAGACGACGAGCAGCTCTTCCGGTGCGATCTGACATGGCTGACCTCTCGCTGGAACTGCATCTTCGGAAGCGGCTGCCAGGGCATCCAGGCGGGTCGCGCCGACGACGGCTGCTGCACGCTAGGGGCCCACTTCTCGGACGAGGACGACGAGAAGCGGGTGGCCGGGCATGTGGCGAGGCTCACGCCGGACGTCTGGCAGCACCATGACGTGGGCACCAAGACCGGCTGGGTCTCGGAGGACGAGGACGGGGAGCGGCAGACCCGTCCGTACAAGGGGTCCTGCATCTTCCAGAACCGGCCCGGCTTCGAGGGTGGCGCGGGCTGCTCGCTGCACATCCTCGCCGTGAAGGAGGGCCGCGAACCGCTGGAGACCAAGCCGGACGTCTGCTGGCAGCTGCCCGTGCGACGGACGTACGAGTGGATCGACCGGCCCGACGACACCCGCGTGCTCCAGGTCTCCATCGGTGAGTACGACCGCCGCGGCTGGGGTCCTGGCGGCCACGACCTGCACTGGTGGTGCACGTCGGCGACCTCGGCGCACGGCGCGGGCGACCCGGTGTACGTCTCGTACCGCCCGGAGCTCGTCGAGCTGATGGGCAAGGCGGGGTACGACCGGTTGGTCGAGCTCTGCGAGGAGCGGCTGTCCTCGCAGCTGCCCCTGCTGGCGCCGCATCCGGCCGACCCGGTCCACTGAGGCACCGACACCGAAGTCCGGCGGACGCCGGGGTTACGAGGACGGGCTCGGGTCGCCGCTGTCGCCGGGCGGCGGGGTCGAGCCCCCGGGGTCGGAGGGCGCCGGGTCGGTGGGCGTGGGTTCGGGGTCGGACGGGGTCGGGTCGGTGGGCGTGGGATCCGGGTCGGACGGAGTCGGGTCGCTCGGCGTGGGTTCGGGGTCGGACGGGGTCGGGGTGGTGGGACGCGGGCCGGGGTGGTGGCTTCCGGGCCCCCCGGGGTTGGTCGGGCGCGCCGTCCCGTACCCCTCGATCGTGACCATGGAGCCCGCCGGTGCGATCGACACCCGTGCGCTCCAGGGGCCCACCGGCTCGCGAAGATGGTCGACGTACACCTTGATCGTCAACGATTCGCCGGGTTCGAGGGTTCCCGAGGACTGGCTCAGATAGAGCCAGTGGGCGCCGGTGTGCGCGGACCAGTGAACCGGTGAACTCCCGGACGCGGTCAGCGTGATGAGGGTCGTGTCGCCGCTGTTGCCGGCCAGTACGGAGAGCCGTCCCGCGCCCGGGGCCTGGCTGCTCCCGGGGGCGCTGACGACCTCCACGGAGACGTCGGGCGAGCGGCTGCCCTTGGTGAAGCGGCCTTCGGGTTCGGTGCTGGCGTTGCCCGCGTTCTCGTAACCGCCCGTCTCCTCGCCGTCGATGCCGTCGGCGTCCTGCGCCTCGCTCGCGGTGACCGGGCGGCCGTCCGTGCCCTCGCCGGTGAGGGGCGCGCCCCGGTAGGCCGCCCAGAGGGCGAGTACGGGGGCGGCGACGACGGTCGCGACGACGGTGGTCGTGACGGCACGCGCGCGTAGCCGGTCCCTTCGGGCGGCACGGTCCTTGGGGTCCATCGGGAAACCGCGCCGGTCGAAGCGCGGAGCGCTGCCCCGCGCGCGTGGGACGTGCGCCATCGCGACGTGCAGGGCCGCGCGGGGGGCTTCCAGGACGGGGAGCGCGGCGGGCGTGACGCTGGTGCCGGGCCAGGTGCCGGGGACCGCGCGCTCGGCGGTACGGCGGCAGCGCGGGCAGTCGTCGACATGCCGGACCAGCTCCCGGCGCAGGGCGGTGCCGAGCACGAGCTGGTTGTCGCCGGTGAGGCGGGCGACGCTCGGGCAGGTGCCGGTCTCCACGACGGCGAGCGCGGCACGGGTGCGTTCGACCTCGCAGGCGGCGGAGCCGAGCAGCTCACGCGCGGAGGCGAGGTCCATGCCGAGGACGGCGGCCACTTCGTGGGCGGCGAGCTGGTGGCGCACGGCGAGTTCGAGCGCCTCGCGCTGCTCGGGGGTGGTGCCGGCGGCCTCCGGCCAAGCCAGCAGGGCGAGTTCACGCCGACGCTGCGCCTGGGTCTCTTCGGAGACGGGGGCGCTCAGCGCCTCGGCCGCGCGCCGGTCGGCGGCGTCCTTGTCCGCCGCCTTGTGCCGCGTCCTGCCCGCCGTCTTGTGCGCGGGCTTGGAGTCGCTCTCGTGGGCCCCTTTGTGACTCGCACGCCCCCGGACGGAGGCGTGTGCTCCCTGACGCCTGCGCCTCGTCTCGGCGAGCTTGCGCAGACAGGCCCAGCGCGCCAGCGCATACAGCCAGGCCCTGCGGTCGTCCGCGGCCTCCGGGGCGCGCGCGCCCCGGCGCTCGGCCAGCGCGAGAACATCTCCGAGGGCGGCGGTCGCCGCGTCGTGGTCGCACAGGACGGACAGGCAGTAGGTGAACAGGCCGTCCAGATAGGGCTCGTAGCGCGCGGGTGGGCGCTGAGCCATGGTGGTGCGGGTCGACGCGCCACGGGGCGCGGCCGCCCGCTTGCGCGCGTCTCCGTGCGCCCGGTGTGCGCCGGTGGTGTGCGTGGAGGTCTCCGGACTGCTGCTCATCACCCGTGCGACCGTAGGTGCCAATCGGTGGCCCCTTCCTCCCCCTTGAGCACATTTAATCCGTACGGGTGAAACGATCCCTCATAAGGGGACAGGAACCTCCGATTCCATGGCCTGGGCCGTCACGGCGGGCGATGGCAATGCCATACAGGGGCGCGTGCCGGGCACCCTTCGGGGCACCCCGTGCACAGCGCCGACAGCGCTGTCAGTGGCCTCGGCTACGGTTCGGTTCATGGCTGCCCGTACGAAAACCGCGAAGGACCGGCCGTCCTACCGCTGCACCGAGTGCGGCTGGCAGACGGCCAAATGGCTCGGCCGTTGCTCCGAGTGCCAGGCGTGGGGGACGGTCGAGGAGTACGGCGCGCCCGCCGTCCGTACGACGGCACCGGGCCGGGTCACCACGTCCGCGGTCCCCATCGGGCAGGTCGACGGCCGCCAGGCAACCGCACGCTCCACCGGAGTGCCCGAGCTGGACCGCGTCCTCGGCGGCGGTCTCGTACCCGGCGCGGTCGTCCTCCTCGCGGGCGAGCCCGGCGTCGGCAAGTCCACCCTGCTCCTCGACGTGGCGGCGAAGGCGGCGAGCGACGAGCACCGCACGTTGTACGTGACCGGGGAGGAATCGGCCAGCCAGGTGCGGCTCCGCGCCGACCGCATCAAGGCCATCGACGACCACCTCTATCTCGCCGCCGAGACCGATCTGGCCGCCGTTCTCGGCCACTTGGACGCGGTGAAGCCGTCCCTGCTCATCGTGGACTCCGTACAGACCGTCGCCTCACCGGAGATCGACGGCGCACCGGGCGGCATGGCCCAGGTCAGGGAGGTCGCCGGCGCGCTCATCCGTGCCTCCAAGGAGCGCGGCATGTCCACCCTCCTCGTCGGCCATGTCACCAAGGACGGCGCGATCGCGGGCCCCCGCCTCCTCGAACACCTCGTGGACGTCGTCCTGAGCTTCGAGGGCGACCGGCACGCGCGCCTCAGGCTCGTACGAGGCGTCAAGAACCGTTACGGGACGACGGACGAGGTCGGCTGCTTCGAACTGCACGACGAGGGAATCACGGGCCTTGCCGACCCCTCGGGCCTGTTCCTGACCCGTCGCGCCGAGGCGGTCCCCGGCACCTGTCTGACGGTCACTCTGGAGGGCCGCCGCCCCCTGGTGGCCGAAGTGCAGGCGCTCACGGTCGACTCGCAGATCCCCTCCCCCCGTCGCACGACCTCCGGTCTGGAGACCTCCCGCGTCTCGATGATGCTCGCCGTCCTGGAGCAGCGCGGCCGGATCACCGCCCTGGGGAAGCGGGACATCTACTCGGCGACGGTCGGCGGCGTGAAGCTCTCCGAGCCCGCCGCGGACCTCGCGATCGCGCTCGCCCTCGCCTCCGCCGCGAGCGACACCCCGCTCCCCAAGAACCTCGTGGCGATCGGCGAAGTGGGGCTCGCCGGGGAGGTCAGACGGGTCACGGGCGTTCAGCGCCGGCTCGCGGAAGCCCACCGGCTGGGCTTCACTCACGCCCTCGTCCCGAGCGATCCCGGCAAGATCCCTCCCGGTATGAAGGTCCTGGAAGTCGCCGACATGGGGGCCGCGCTGAGCGTCCTGCCGAGGTCGCGTCGTCGAGAGGCCCCACGGGAGGAGGAAGAGCGCCGGTAGACTTTGCCCTGGTCTCGCCCATCCGTACGAACCAAGGGCGGCCGGAAACCCCCCGCGACCCGAGGAGTGCAGTGGCAGCCAACGACCGGGCAGCAGCTCCCGGAAAGTCCGGTGGGAGCTCCGGTGCCGATGGCCTGATGCGCGCCGCACTGAGCGCCGTGGCACCTGGCACGGCCCTGCGCGACGGGCTCGAGCGGATCCTCCGCGGCAACACCGGCGGACTCATCGTGCTCGGGTCCGACAAGACCGTCGAGGCGATGTGCACCGGCGGCTTCGTGCTGGACGTCGAGTTCACCGCGACGCGGCTGCGCGAGCTGTGCAAGCTCGACGGCGGCATCGTGATCGACAAGGACATCACCAAGATCCTGCGGGCGGGCGTGCAACTGGTGCCCGACCCGACCATCCCGACGGAGGAGACCGGCACCCGGCACCGCACCGCGGACCGGGTCAGCAAGCAGGTCGACTTCACGGTCGTCTCGGTCTCCCAGTCGATGCGCCTGATCGCCCTCTACGTGGACGGCCAGCGCCGCGTCCTCGAAGACTCCGCCGCGATCCTCTCCCGCGCCAACCAGGCCCTGGCGACCCTGGAGCGCTACAAGCTCCGCCTCGACGAGGTCGCGGGCACCCTGTCAGCCCTCGAGATCGAGGACCTGGTCACGGTCCGCGATGTCTCCGCGGTGGCCCAGCGGCTGGAGATGGTGCGCCGGATCGCCACCGAGATCGCCGAGTACGTGGTGGAGCTGGGCACCGACGGGCGCCTTCTCGCGCTCCAGCTCGACGAGTTGATCGCCGGCGTCGAGCCCGAGCGTGAACTCGTCGTACGGGACTATGTGCCCGAGCCGACCGCCAAGCGCTCCCGCACGGTCGACGAGGCGCTCTCCGAGCTGCACGCACTCACCCACGCCGAGCTGCTCGAACTCCCCACGGTGGCACGGGCGTTGGGCTACACCGGCTCCCCCGAGGCACTCGACTCCGCCGTCTCCCCGCGCGGCTACCGTCTCCTCGCCAAGGTGCCCCGCCTGCCCGGCGCGATCATCGACCGCCTGGTGGAGCACTTCGGGGGCCTGCAGAAGCTCCTCGCCGCCAGTGTCGACGACCTCCAGACGGTCGACGGCGTGGGCGAGGCACGGGCGCGCAGCGTCCGGGAGGGACTGTCGCGGCTGGCGGAGTCGTCGATTCTGGAGCGGTACGTCTGACGTACCGCGGCACCGCGGTTCAGTCCTTGGCCCAGAGGCTCAGATCTGAAACTCAGGTCTGGGGCTCAGACCTGAAACTCAATCCTTGGACAGTACGAACGACGTCTGCGCCTTCGTCAGTCCGGGCGCCTGCGCCTCCACCAAGTACGTGCCCGCGGTCGCCGAAATCGCGGGCGGGGTGGCGCACTCGGGGGCGCTTGCCTTGCGGTCCCACTCCACCGTGTGGGTCACCTGCCCGTTGGCCGCGACGCGGAAGAGGAGACTGCCGGAACCCGTCGGGCAGTCGCCGGAGGACCAGATGTCGTCGTCGCTGCCGGCCTGAGTGATCGTCAGGACGGCGGTCTTCGGGCCGAGGTCGACCTTGCAGTCGCTGCCGGAGGAGTTCGTGGCGGTGAGCTCGATCGTGGGCTTCTCGCCGGGCGCATAGGTGTTGCGCACGCTGCGCAGCGTCAACTTGACGGCGCTCGCGGTGCAGTTGGGGAGAGTGGATCCGGCCGGGAGCTGGTCCGCCGATCCTCCGGCGCCGTTGGAACCGTCGTCGGACCCGGTACCGCTGCTCGTACCGGAGTCGCCGGAACCGGAAGTGGAACCGGAACCGGAACCGTCACCGGAGCCGCCGTCGGATCCGTCGCCTGAGCCGCTGTCGCCCGTGCCGGCGGTCGACTCGTCGCGCCCGCCCGGGTTTTCGCTGATCGCCGGGCCGGACCCGGAGGGCCCCGGTGTGATCGAGGCCGTGGGGTTCTTCCCGTTGGACCCGTCGCCGTTGTTCGTGCCGCCTCCGCCGCCGGGGCCGACCACCCACACGATGAGCAGCGCCAACAGAGCGACCAGGGACAGCAGAACGGCCCTCCGACGCCAGTAGATGGTGGAGGGGAGCGGCCCGACCGGATTGCGCATTGATCCCACGGCGCAAACTGTACGAGAGATCCGTCCCGGCGCTTGCCCCACCCGCCGCCCTGGCGCAACTTTTCCGGATCATCATCCTGGCCGACGCGCTTACGCGGCAGCGGGGTTGGGTTTTTTCGCCCCCTCCGCCCCTACCCGTCCCTTGTCCCTGGGGCTCCGCCCCAGACCCCGCCAAGGGGCTCCGCCCCCTGGACCCCCGCTCCTCAAACGCCGGAGGGGCTGAAAATCTTCAGCCCGTCCGGCGTTTGAGGACGAGCGCGTCAGCGCGACACGGGGGTCTGGGGGCGGAGCCCCCAGGAGCAAGGGACGGGTAGGGGCGGAGGGGGCGAAAAACCCACCCCACCCGACCGGCACCAGCAGACATCCCCAGCCACCCCCAACATGGCAGGATCAACCCCGTCATGACTGCACCCACGAAGCCCACCTCCCAGCCCACCGCCCCCGGCGAGCCCCTCCACACCCCCGTCATCGCCTGGTTCGACTCGCACGCCCGCGACCTCCCGTGGCGCCGCCCGGACGCCGGCCCCTGGGGCGTGATGGTCAGCGAGTTCATGCTGCAGCAGACGCCGGTGAACCGCGTGCTGCCCGTGTACGAGCAGTGGCTCGCCCGCTGGCCCCGCCCCGCCGACCTGGCCAAGGAGGCACCGGGCGAAGCGGTCCGCGCCTGGGGCCGCCTCGGCTACCCCCGCCGCGCACTGCGCCTGCACGGCGCCGCGGTGGCCATAACGGAACGGCACGGCGGCGACGTACCCGCGGAGCACGCGCAGCTCCTCGCGCTGCCCGGCATCGGCGAGTACACGGCGGCGGCGGTGACGTCGTTCGCGTACGGCCAGCGCCACCCCGTACTGGACACGAACGTGCGACGGGTGTTCGCCCGCGCGGTCACCGGCGTGCGGTACCCCCCGAACGCGACGACCGCCGCGGAGCGCAAGCTCGCCCGTGCGCTGCTGCCCGACAGCGAGCGGACGGCCTCCCGCTGGGCCGCCGCCTCCATGGAGCTGGGCGCACTCGTCTGCACGGCGAAGAACGAGAGTTGTGACCGCTGTCCGATCGCGGCGCAGTGCGCATGGCGCCTGGCGGGCAAGCCCGAGCACGAGGGTCCGCCCCGCCGCGGCCAGACATACGCCGGTACGGACCGCCAGGTCCGCGGCAAGCTGCTCGCCGTACTCAGGGAGGCCGTCGCCCCGGTCCCGCAGTCCGTCCTGGACCGCGTGTGGGACGAGCCGGTTCAGCGGGCCCGCGCGCTGGACGGCCTCGTCGCGGACGGGCTGGTGGAGCCACTCCAGGGCGGTTTGTATCGGCTCCCGTTGACGTAACCGCTGTGACCGGTTGACGTAACTGACGCAACCGGCACGGCAAATCAAGACCAACCCGGACACAACAGCACCCCGTCTTACCCACCCCCTACATCCGTTACACAACCGACGGACAGCCGAGCGTTCCCCGCATGCTGTCTCGGACAACCCCGTGACAACCCCTCCGTAGCTTCATCTCAGGCAACGGAACACCGGCGGCAGGCGACAGCAGGCAGGTCGGACACGGGGATGGAGGCGGTTGATCATGGCGCACGGCGAGGTGCTCGAATTCGAGGAGTACGTCCGCACTCGGCAGGACGCGCTGCTGCGCAGTGCCCGCCGCCTGGTCCCCGACCCCGTCGACGCCCAGGACCTGCTGCAGACCGCGCTCGTACGGACGTACGGCCGCTGGGACGGCATCGCGGACAAGCGGCTGGCCGATGCCTACCTGCGGCGCGTGATGATCAACACGCGGACCGAGTGGTGGCGGGCCCGGAAGCTCGAAGAGGTACCGACCGAGCAGCTTCCGGACGCCTCCGTCGACGACTCCACGGAGCAGCACGCGGACCGCGCGCTCCTGATGGACATCATGAAGGTGCTGGCTCCCAAGCAGCGCAGCGTCGTGGTGCTGCGACACTGGGAGCAGATGTCCACGGAGGAGACGGCTGCCGCCCTCGGTATGTCGGCCGGGACGGTCAAGAGCACGCTGCACCGGGCGCTGGCCCGGCTCCGCGAGGAGCTGGAGAACCGCGACTACGAGGAGCGCGGCGCACGCGCGCTCGAACCGAGTGAGGAGCGGGAGCGTTGCGCGGCCTAGAAAAACGGGCCAGGGGGGCCGGGTCGGCCGGGCAGGCCGGAACGGCCGGGCGGGTTCCGAAGCAGGTCTTCAAGGCGAAGCAGGTCTTCAAGGCGGGGAGTGCGGCGGTTGCCGCGCTCGCCGCCCTCGGGCTTTTCCTGACCGCCTGCGCGACGGGCGGCACGGGCGCTCGCGACGAGGGCCCGGCGGGCAGCGACGCCGTCGCCGGCAAAGTGCAGACCTCCGCCTCCGCCGCTGCCTCCAAGGCGCCCCAACGCGTCGACGCCGTCAAGCTCGTCCAGGACGACCCGGAGGTCAGTCCCTCGGTCAAGAGTGCCCTCAAGCCGTGCGTCGCCGACGAGTACCCGATCGACGTGTCCTACGGGAATCTGACCGGGGGATCCGCGAACGACGTCGTGGTCAACGTGATGACCTGTGCCGATGCCGTCGGAGTCGGCTCGTACGTGTACCGGGAGAAGGACGGCAGGTACGAGAACGTCTTCAAGGCCGAGGAGCCTCCGGTCTACGCCGAGATCGACCGGGGGGACCTGGTGGTCACCCAGCAGCTGTACGCGAAGGGCGACCCGGTGTCGTATCCCTCCAGCGAAGAAGTGATCACCTACGGCTGGTCCGCGACCCGCTTCATCGAGGAGTCCCGGATCCACAGCGACTACAGCAAGGCGGTGGGCGGCGCGGACGTGCCGACCCCCGCCCAGAGCTGAGAACAAGGGATGGCAGAGCAGCGGATGGCGGAGCACCGGATGGCAGAACAGACCCACGTCCTGTTCGTCGAGGACGACGACGTCATCCGCGAGGCCACGCAACTTGCGCTGGAGCGCGACGGCTTCGCGGTCACCGCGATGCCCGACGGCCTGTCGGGCCTGGAGTCGTTCCGCGCGAACCGCCCCGACATCGCGCTCCTGGACGTCATGGTTCCCGGCCTGGACGGCGTCAGCCTGTGCCGCCGTATCCGCGACGAGTCGACCGTCCCCGTGATCATGCTGTCCGCGCGCGCCGACTCGATCGACGTCGTCCTGGGCCTGGAGGCGGGCGCCGACGACTACGTGACCAAGCCCTTCGACGGCGCCGTCCTCGTCGCCCGCATCCGCGCTGTGCTGCGCCGCTTCGGACACGCGAGCGGTTCGACGAGCGGCGCGGCCGCGGAGGGGCACTCCCCGGTGGCCGGCGGTGTGCTCGTCTTCGGCGACGGCGACCTGGAGATCGACACGGAGGGCATGGAGGTCCGCAGAGGCGGTACGCCGGTGGCGCTGACGCCCACCGAGATGCGGCTGCTGCTGGAGTTCTCGTCGGCTCCGGGCACGGTGCTGAGCCGTGACAAGCTGCTCGAACGCGTGTGGGACTACGGCTGGGGCGGTGACACCCGCGTCGTCGACGTCCATGTGCAGCGGCTGCGTACGAAGATCGGCCAGGACCGGATCGAGACGGTCCGTGGCTTCGGCTACAAGTTGAAGGCCTGAGCAGGGGTATGCGGGGGATATTTCGACGCCGGGGACCGGGCGACGCCAGAGCAACGGGCGCGGACGGCGTTAGGGCGAGGGCCGGCGGCATTCGTACGGGCATCCGGTGGAAGCTCAGCGCCGCGATCGCGTTCGTCGGCGCGCTGGTGGCGCTCGCGCTGAGCCTGGTCGTGCACAACGCGGCGCGGGTGTCGATGCTCGACAACTCGCGCGATCTGGCGGACGAGCGCATCCAGGTCGCGCAGCGCATGTACGAGTCGGGGCGGACGCAGGCCTTCGGGGTCGAGGTGGACGACCCGTCCATCCCGAAGGACCTGCTGGCGAAGGTCGCGCAGGGGCGGCGGGCCACGTACGTGTCGGACAACGCGAGCGGGGTGGCCGACATCTGGGCCGCCGTGCCGCTCAAGGACGGCCGCGTCCTCTCGCTCCACACCGGTTTCACGGACCGCAACACCGACGTCATGACCGACCTTGACCAGGCGCTGATCATCGGCTCGATCGCGGTCGTCTTCGGCGGCAGCGCGCTCGGCGTGCTCATCGGCGGCCAGTTGTCGCGCCGGCTGCGCAAGGCCGCGGCGGCGGCGAACCAGGTCGCCAAGGGCGACACCGACGTACGGGTGGGCAACGCCATCAGCGGGGTCGTACGCGACGAGACCGACGACCTCGCGCGGGCGGTGGACGCGATGGCGGACGCGCTCCAGCAGCGCATCGAGGCCGAGCGCCGGGTGACCGCCGACATCGCGCACGAGCTGCGGACGCCGGTGACGGGACTGCTGACGGCGGCGGAACTCCTTCCCCCCGGCCGCCCGACCGAGCTCGTCCGCGACCGCGCCCAGGCCATGCGCACCCTCGTCGAGGACGTCCTGGAGGTCGCGCGGCTCGACGGCGCCTCCGAGCGGGCCGAGTTGCAGGACATCATGCTCGGCGAGTTCGTGTCCCGGCGCGTGGCGGCCAAGGACGCGGGCGTCGACGTACGCGTCGTGCACGAGTCGGAGGTCACGACGGACCCGCGCCGCCTGGAGCGCGTCCTGTTCAACCTCCTCGCCAACGCGGCCCGGCACGGCAAGCCGCCCATCGAGGTCACCGTCGAGGGCCGCGTCATCCGCGTACGCGACCACGGCCCCGGCTTCCCCGGGGCCCTCCTCGCCGACGGCCCAAGCCGCTTCCGCACCGGCAGCACCGACCGCGCAGGCCACGGCCACGGCCTGGGCCTCACCATCGCAGCAGGCCAGGCCCGAGTACTCGGCGCCCGCCTCACCTTCCGCAACATCCGCCCCCCGGGCGCCCCGGACGACGTACCCGCCGAGGGCGCGGTCGCAGTCCTGTGGCTACCGGAACACGCACCGACGGATACGGGCAGCTATCCGATGCTGCCGTAACCGGGAGATCGTGGGCGCTCCGCTCTTCACCCCGGCCGGGGTGAAGATCTTCAGCCCGTCCGGCGTTTGAGGACGAGGCCGTTCAGGCCGAAAGCGGGGGTCTGGGGGCGGCAGCCCCCAGGAACGGGACGGGAAGGGGCGGAGGGGGCGAAAAAACCCGCCCCCAGCCCCGTACACGTACAGGCGAAGGCCCCCGGGGCGGACAACACCGGGGGCCTTCGGACCAAGGAGGATCAGGACGCGGCTCAGACGGCCTCTGCAACCGCCCGCTGCGCCCCCGCGGCGTCCCCAGCCGCCCCCTCCTCGGCCGCCTTCGAGGATCCCGCCCCCTTCAGCGGAACCTCCTTCACGAACACGGCGGCGACGAGCGCGACCACAGCCACCACCGCCCCCAGCAGGAACGCCGAGTGCGTCCCGGAGGACACCGCGAACTGATACGCCTCCCGCGCCGCAGCCGGCAGCTTCGCCAGACTCGCCGCGTCGAGCTGCGCGGACTGCTCGGTCACCTTGGACCCGATCGCCCCGGCCCGCTCGGCCATCTCGTGCTGCACCCGGTTGTTGAACAGCGCGCCCATGATCGCGACGCCGAAGGAGGAGCCGAGCGTACGGGCGAGCGTGCTCGTAGAGGACGCGACGCCCATGTCCTTCATCTCGACGCTGTTCTGCGCGACCAGCATGGTGATCTGCATCAGGCATCCCATGCCGGCGCCGAGAACGGCCATGTACACCCCGGACGTCAGCCGGGTCGTGTCCGTGTCCATCTGCGAGAGCAGGAAGAGACCCACCGCCATCAGCACACTGCCTGCGACCGGAAACACCTTGTACCGACCGGAGTTGGTGGTGACCCGCCCCGCCACCATCGAGGTGACGAGCATCGCGCCGAGCATCGGGAGCAGCAGCAGACCGGAGTTGGTCGCGGAAGCGCCCTGCACCGACTGCTGGTAGAGCGGAAGGAAGAGCGTCGCCCCGAACATCACGAAGCCGGTGATGAAGGCGATGATCGACATGAGGGTGAAGTTGCGGCTGCGGAAGATGTGCAGCGGCACGACCGGCGCCGCGGCCTTGGTCTGCACGAACACGAACCCGACGAGCGCGGCGACACCGATGCCGATGAGCTCCATGATCCGGGCGGAGCCCCAGGCGTACTCGCTGCCGCCCCAGGTGGTGACGAGCACGATGGACGTGATGCCGACAGTCAGCAGCCCCGCGCCCAGATAGTCGATCCGCCCCTCGACCCGCTTCTTCGGCAGGTGCAGTACGGCGCTGATCGCGAGGAGCGCGACGACACCGAGCGGCAGGTTGATGTAGAAGGACCAGCGCCAGCCCCAGTGGTCGGTGATGGTGCCGCCGACGAGCGGTCCGGCGATCATGGCGAGTGCCATCACGCCGGCCATCATGCCCTGGTACTTACCGCGCTCCCGCGGCGGAATGAGGTCCCCGATGATCGCCATGACGCCGACCATCAGACCGCCGGCGCCGAGCCCCTGAATCGCACGGAACCCGATCAACTGCCCCATGTCCTGGGCCATACCGCTCAGCGCGGACCCGATCAGGAAGATCACGATCGAGGTCATGAAGGCGCCCTTGCGCCCGTACATGTCGCCGAGCTTGCCCCAGATGGGGGTGGAGGCCGCGGTCGCGAGGGTGTACGCCGTCACCACCCACGACAGGTGTTCAAGTCCCCCCAGTTCGCCGACGATCGTCGGCATCGCGGTGCCCACGATCATGTTGTCGAGCATCGCCAGCATCATCGCGACCATGAGCGCGAACAGGACGACGCGCACGCTGCGAGGTTGTTTCTCGGGTTCTACTGCCACTTCGGTCTTGTCCGCCATCGTTCCCACTCCCCTGGTACAGCCGCGCCAGATGCAGCTGCCTCCGCCGACTACTTACTTGCCGCCCGGCAAGTTGACTACACTGGGAAAGTAGCCTCGCAACTAGCCGGTCGTCAAGTAAGTTTTGCTGGGCTTTACCAGCCGGTCGACCGGTAAGTTTTCAGGGAGCGCGAGGACCACGAGAATGGGCGGCACCATGGACGGCATCAAGCGACAGCGCCGCGGGGACACCCGCCAGCGCATCCAGGACGTGGCCCTCGAACTCTTCTCCGAGCAGGGCTACGAGAAGACCTCGCTGCGCGAGATCGCCGAGCACCTCGACGTCACGAAGGCGGCGCTCTACTACCACTTCAAGACCAAGGAAGAGATCCTCATCAGCCTCTTCCAGGACCTGACGCGACCGCTGGACGAACTGATCGAGTGGGGCGCGCAGCAGCCGCACACCCTGGAGACCAAGACGGAGGTCCTGCGCCGCTACAGCGAGGCCCTCACCGGCGCCGCCCCGCTCTTCCGCTTCATGCAGGAGAACCAGGCGACGGTACGGGAGCTCAGCATCGGCGAGTCGTTCAAGGACCGCATGCTCAGCATGCTCGACATCATCAAGGAGCCGGAGTCACCGCTGACCGACCAGGTCCGCTGCATCAGCGCGCTGTTCACGATGCACGCCGGGATGTTCGTCCTCAAGGACGTCGAAGGCGACCCCGAGGACAAGCGCAAGGCGGTCCTAGAGGTCGCGATCGATCTGGTGACGCGGGCGCACGGAGGCGCTGCCGCTTCCTGACGTGTCCTAGACGGTGACGCCCTTGGCGCGCAGGAAGGCGACGGGGTCGACGGCGGACCCGTAGTTGGCGGTCGTACGGATCTCGAAGTGCAGGTGGGGTCCGCTGGAGTTGCCGGTGTTGCCGGAAAGCGCGATGCGCTGACCGGTGGCTACGACCTGACCGACCTTCACGTTGATCTTCGACAGGTGGGCGTACTGCGAGTAGGTCCCGTTGCCGTGCTTGATCACGATGGCGTTGCCGTACGCGGATCCGTCACCGGCGCCGTTGGCACCGGCCTTGACGACGGTACCGCCGTGCGCGGCGACGACCTTGGTACCGCTGGCCACGGCGAAGTCCTGCCCGGAGTGGGTGGACGACCACATGTTGCCGGCCTGGTTGAAGCTGGCGGACAGGGTGTACTTCTTCACCGGGTCGACCCAGGTGGCGGCCGTGGCCTTGGCGGCGGCGGTCTTCACCTGCGTGACGCTCGCCGCCGTGACGGCGCTGCTGCCGGCGGCGGCCGCGACTCCGGCGCCCAGCACGACCGAGGCGCCGAGACCGACGGCCAGGACGGCCGCCCGCGAGCGGATCAGGGACGTACGGGAGTGACGGGACGTGGCGCGCTTCGACATGGAGACCTCACGGGGAACGGGGACAGAAAGCCCACCCGAGGCACAGGCACCAACCGGATGGACCACACCTTGGTAACCCGCACCCCTGCCGACCCCCAAACAGCCGATCTACGATGGAAGGTCGTACTTGACCCTGAAACTTCCTGGTTCTTGACAGACGCCCCGCCACGTCGCGAATCTTCCGTATTTTTTCCCAGAAGGGTGGTTTAACCCCACTTCGAGCAGTCGCAGCCCATGGGAACGGCCACACTCGCCCGGCCCGGCCAGGGGTGCCGAAAGCCCTATCCGACCCCGAGACCAAAGGTCCGTTTTGTCCGCATGGCCCTCTCTACTATCCACCTTAGTAACGGACAAATCGCCTGTGCGTCATGTCACCGGGTACAGCAATCCGGGACCTCGGAAATGTGATGGGGGCCACGCGGCACGGGGTCACCGACGCACAGCCGTGAAACCTCGACCGGTTCGCCCACTCCCCCCAAAAAAACCACTCACCCCTCCCCCAACACCCCGTAAAATCGGTCTACTTGCGCCATGCCTGAGAGGTCCGGGGGGATCATGACCGCTACTACGCCGCGCACCGCATCCGATCTTGACGGCATCGAACTCGCCGACGCCATCGCCTCGGTCCGTGACCAGCTCATGGAAGCCGCGACACGGGCATCGGGCCAGCCCGTGTCTTTCGAAGTCGGCGCCATCGAGATGGAATTCACCCTCGAACTGCGCAAGGAGTCGAAGGGAAGCGGCAAGGTCAAGGCCTGGGTCGTCGAGGCGGGAGCCGACGCCTCACGCGCGACGGGCCGAACACATCGGGTCGCCTTCACCCTCACACCACGAGACGCGCGTACCAACGCCCCCTGGCAGGTCGGCAACGAGCGGCAGGGCAGCACCTCGGCATTCGGCCAGGTACCCAACCCACCCGCGGCACGATGACCCCGGCCGCCGGTCCGGCCGACCGGGCGGTGGTCGTGCTGGGGGAGACGCAGGGCAGCGGAGTCGCGCTCAACAGCCGTCTGGTCCTCACCTGCGCCCACGTCATCGGTGGCAGCGCGACGGCTGAGATCGCCCACCCGGACCGCCCGGAGCCGATCAACGCCCACGTCATCTGGCGCCACCCCGGGCTGGACGCGGCCCTGCTGCTCGCGGACGCCGTTCTGCCCTGCACCTCCCACGTCCGCATCGGGCACCTGGACACCACCCAGCCGCTTCCCCACTGCGAGGCCATCGGATATCCGGACATCCAGCGCCGGGGCACGGAGGGCCACCTCGCCTCCGATCAGTACGCGGGCACGGTACTGCCGGCCGCGGCCCGCCCCCGCTCCGTCCTCACCTTCGCCTTCGACCAGCCGCCCGCCGCCGAACTCCCCGACGGCCCCTCCCCGTTGGCAGGCCTGTCCGGGGCGCCCGTCTTCGCGGGCGACGTCCTGCTCGGCATCGTCACGGCCATTCCCCGGGGCCGCGGTCACCTCCGCGCCGAGGGCACCCTGATCAGTGACCTGGCAGAGATGCCGTACGACCAGCCGCACAGCGAGCTGATCAGTCACCACCATCCGCTGGACCGCCAGTACGAGACGGAGTACGCGCAGGCCATCAGCGCCGCCTACCGCAACACCAAGATCTTCGGCCTCGACGATCTCACTCGGCGCGAATCCGAATGGGACCTGGACACCGCGTATCTGAGCCTGGAGGCGACGACCCGCATCTCCGAGGCCGAAGCACGCAACCTGAACACCACAACGACGCGGCAGCGGTCGTCCCGGACGGACCGCACCCCGCAGCGCGTCGACACGCTCCTGTCCACCCGCCCCCGCGTCCTGCTGCGCGGTGACGCGGGTGCCGGCAAGACCACCCTGGTCTGGTGGCTGGCCGCCCACGCCGCCGCGGGCACCCACGGCCCCGGCCTGGCCGGGCTCAACGGCCTCGTGCCCCTCGTGGTGCCCCTGCGAACCCTGCGGGCCCATCGGGCCGACTTCCCTTCGCCGTCCCAACTCCCGCACGCCGCACGGCTGATGGTCGACGAGCCGCCGGACGGATGGGCGGGCCGAGTCCTGCACGCGGGACGCGCCCTGCTGCTCGTCGACGGACTCGACGAGGTCCCGCAGGCCGACCGCGACGAAGCGCATCGCTGGCTGTCCAGCCTGCTGCGGCGCTACCCGGGCACGCGCTGCGTCGCCACCGTACGCCCGCACGCCGTCGAGCCCGACTGGCTGGAGTCGGAGCAGTTCGAGGAGCTGCGCCTCCTGCCGATGCGCGACGACGACATCCAGACCTTCATCAAGGCCTGGCACCGCGCCGCCCGCCTGAACAAGGACGACCACAGGCTGCTGCGCGAGCTGGAGAAGGACCTGTCCCAGCAGTTCCGCCACAACGCCGCCCTCAGCGACCTGGCCCGCACCCCGCTCCTCTGCGCGGTCATCTGCGCGCTCCACCGCCGCCTTCAGGGCTTTCTGCCGGAGACCCGCTTCAAGCTGTACGAGTCGGCCCTGGAGATGCTCCTCGGCAACCGCGACAAGCGCCGACGAGTGGAAGCACCTGACGGCATCACCATGTCCGTCGAGGAGCATCATCAGATCCTCCAGCGCATCGCGGTCTGGCTGGTCCGCTGCGGCCAGTCCGAGTTCACCCGCGCCCAGGCCCGCCCCCAGCTCGAAGTCGCCCTCAAGGGCATGGAACGCGTACGTGAACAAGGCACCGTAGAGGCCGTCTTCACCCACCTCCTCAACCGCTCGGGTCTACTCCAGGAACGCGCCGAAGACTCCTACCAGTTCATCCACCGCACCTTCCAGGACTACCTCGCCGCAAAGGAACTCGTCGAGGGCAGCTACCTGAAAGAACTCGTCCGCAATGCCGACGACGAACTGTGGCAGGACGTCATCCTCCTGGCGTCGGGCCATTGCCGCCGCGAAATCCGGGAGTTGCTCACCGGACTCCTCGCCAAGGCGGAAGCCCTGGCCCCTTCCGATCGCCTGCGCACCCAGCTCCTCGTCCTCTCCGCCCTCTGTTCCGAACACGCGGCATGGCTGGAGACGGATCTGCGCGATCGCATCCGCGACCACATCATCGACGTCTTCTCGTCCTACAGCTCCGGCAGCTCCGCGGTGGAGGGCGGCCAACTGGTCCGGCTGGGGCCGTACCTCCTGCCGCTCCTGCCCCGGGCCGAGGAAATGGACGCCGCTCAGCAATACCGGGTCGCAAACCTTGTGGGCAGAATCGGGGGATCCGAGGCCATTCCCTATGCGCGTCACTTCGCCGCCGATCCACGGACGAGCACTGTGGCGATCTACAGGCTCAACGGCATGTGGGACAACTTCCCGGCCGAGGAGTACGCGCGCGAGGTCCTCGCACACGTCCCTCGGCTGTCCGCTCGTCCCTTGCCCGTGACGACCAAGGAGCAGCTGTCCCTGCTGCACCTGTTGCCCGGCGCCCAGAACCTTCGGCTCACCGGCCCCTTCTTCTCCGAGGAAATCCAGGCAGCGCGGCTCCCGGAGGTCCGGATACTGACCCTGCGCAAAATGCCGGTCCTGGAAGACCTGGCCTTCCTCGGCGATCAGACAGAGTCCCTCAGGGCGCTGAGCCTGTCTTTGTGCCCCTCGCTCACAGACATCTCGCTGCTGGCCCGGATGTCTGCTCTGAGCTCCATCGATCTCCAACTCCCGCAGCTCCCCGCCCACGCACTGGAGTACGTACAAGCCGTCCCCGGTCTCAGGTCTCTGACGCTCACCACGGCCCACCTCACCGCGGTCGACTCCATCCCCGTCCACCCGACCGTCACCCGTCTCGAACTCCCCGTCGAACGACTGCTGGACACGACAGGCCTTGAAGCATGGGAGTCGCTCACCGACATCACCCTGCCCTTCCCGCTGTACCTCACCAAGTTCTGGGACTGCGTACGCGAGATGGACCGGGTCACTCACGTCAACACATCGGTTCACTCTCTGTCCGACCTGCGCCATCTGCGCCCGCTGCCCCGAGTCACGAACGTTTCGCTCACGGGGATCGTGGACTGGAGCGACACCGCCGTCCTGCCCTCGATGTTTCCGACACTCTCCAACCTGTCGCTCAGACTTCTTCCGAAGGGGCGCGGCGAGGAAGTGGATCTGCGCCCACTGCACTCACTGCCGGACCTCCAGTTGTCCCTCTCAAGTGCCTCCCCCGTGCACGTCATCGGAGGCGAACCCTTTGACATCCCGGCAGGTTTCACTGCGCGCTGACACGAAAAAGGGGACTGCCCCAGAACCGAAGTCCCAGGGCAGCCCCTCTGTTCCGTTCAGGCGAGCGCCGTAGCGCCTACGCCTCCTTGCTCAGGTTCGGCCCAGCACCGCCGGCCGCCTGCTCGATCGGCGGGACGTCGGGGAGCGCGGACTTCTCCTCGCCGCGGAAGGTGAACTTCTTCGCGTCACCCTCGCCCTCCGTGTCGACGACCACGATCTGGCCGGGGCGCAGCTCGCCGAAGAGGATCTTCTCGGAGAGCAGGTCCTCGATCTCGCGCTGGATCGTCCGGCGCAGCGGCCGGGCGCCCATGACGGGGTCGTAACCCTTCTTCGCGAGGAGCGACTTGGCGGTCGGGCTGAGCTCGAGGCCCATGTCCCGGTCCTTCAGCCGCTCGTCCACCTTGGCGATCATGAGGTCGACGATCTGGATGATGTCTTCCTCGGTGAGCTGGTGGAAGACCACCGTGTCGTCGACACGGTTCAGGAACTCCGGGCGGAAGTGCTGCTTCAGCTCGTCGTTGACCTTGACCTTCATGCGCTCGTAGTTGCTCTTGACGTCACCCGAGGCCGCGAAGCCGAGGTTGAAGCCCTTGGAGATGTCCCGGGTGCCGAGGTTGGTCGTCATGATGATGACCGTGTTCTTGAAGTCCACAACCCGGCCCTGGGAGTCGGTCAGGCGACCGTCCTCCAGGATCTGGAGAAGCGAGTTGAAGATGTCCGGGTGAGCCTTTTCGACCTCGTCGAAGAGAACCACCGAGAACGGCTTCCGACGCACCTTCTCCGTCAGCTGGCCACCCTCTTCGTAACCCACGTAACCGGGGGGCGAACCGAAGAGACGTGACACCGTGTGCTTCTCGCTGAACTCCGACATGTCGAGGGAGATCAGCGCGTCCTCGTCACCGAAGAGGAACTCGGCCAGGGTCTTGGAGAGTTCCGTCTTACCGACACCCGACGGGCCCGCGAAGATGAACGAACCACCGGGACGCTTCGGGTCCTTCAGACCCGCTCGCGTACGACGGATCGCCTGCGAGAGCGCCTTGATGGCGTCCTTCTGGCCGATGACCCGCTTGTGGAGCTCGTCCTCCATGCGCAGCAGACGCGAGGACTCCTCCTCGGTCAGCTTGAAGACCGGGATGCCGGTGGCGGTCGCGAGGACCTCGGCGATCAGCTCGCCGTCGACCTCGGCGACGACGTCCATGTCGCCGGCCTTCCACTCCTTCTCCCGCTTGGCCTTGGCGGCCAGGAGCTGCTTCTCCTTGTCGCGGAGGGAGGCGGCCTTCTCGAAGTCCTGCGAATCGATCGCGGACTCCTTGTCGCGGCGCACGCCCGCGATCTTCTCGTCGAACTCGCGGAGGTCCGGCGGAGCGGTCATCCGGCGGATGCGCATCCGGGAGCCCGCCTCGTCGATCAGGTCGATCGCCTTGTCCGGGAGGAACCGGTCGGAGATGTAGCGGTCCGCGAGCGTCGCGGCCTGCACCAGAGCCTCGTCCGTGATGGAGACGCGGTGGTGGGCCTCGTAGCGGTCCCGCAGTCCCTTGAGGATCTCGATCGTGTGGGGGAGGGAAGGCTCCGCCACCTGGATCGGCTGGAAGCGGCGCTCGAGGGCCGCGTCCTTCTCGAGGTGCTTGCGGTACTCGTCCAGAGTCGTCGCACCGATGGTCTGCAGCTCGCCACGGGCCAGCATCGGCTTCAGGATCGAAGCCGCGTCGATGGCGCCCTCGGCGGCACCCGCACCGACCAGCGTGTGCAGCTCGTCGATGAACAGGATGATGTCGCCGCGGGTGCGGATCTCCTTGAGCACCTTCTTGAGGCGCTCCTCGAAGTCACCGCGGTAGCGGGAGCCGGCGACCAGCGCGCCGAGGTCCAGGGTGTAGAGGTGCTTGTCCTTGAGGGTCTCGGGCACCTCGCCCTTGACGATGGCCTGGGCGAGGCCCTCGACGACGGCGGTCTTGCCGACGCCGGGCTCACCGATCAGGACCGGGTTGTTCTTCGTACGGCGGGACAGCACCTGCATGACCCGCTCGATCTCCTTCTCGCGCCCGATGACCGGGTCGAGCTTGGACTCACGAGCGGCCTGGGTGAGGTTCCGGCCGAACTGGTCGAGGACCAGGGACGTGGAGGGGGTGCCCTCGGCAGGACCGCCTGCGGTGGCGGTCTCCTTGCCCTGGTAGCCGGAGAGCAGCTGGATGACCTGCTGCCGCACCCGGTTGAGGTCTGCGCCCAGCTTGACCAGGACCTGGGCGGCGACGCCCTCGCCCTCACGGATCAGGCCGAGCAGGATGTGCTCCGTGCCGATGTAGTTGTGGCCCAGCTGAAGGGCCTCGCGGAGCGACAGCTCCAGGACCTTCTTGGCACGGGGGGTGAAGGGGATGTGCCCGGACGGGGCCTGCTGACCCTGCCCGATGATCTCCTCCACCTGCTGGCGGACCGCCTCGAGCGAAATCCCGAGGCTCTCCAGGGCCTTAGCGGCGACACCCTCACCCTCGTGGATCAGGCCCAGGAGGATGTGCTCGGTGCCGATGTAGTTGTGGTTGAGCATCCGGGCTTCTTCCTGAGCCAGGACGACAACCCGCCGCGCGCGGTCGGTGAACCTCTCGAACATCGTTAATCGCTCCTCAGAGCGGTCAGGCAGTAAGGGGACGCTCCCCTCCCTGTCCTTCCGCAGCTTAGTCCCGCAAGCGGGGACCGCTCATTCCAACTGCCGACACCGTCCTTGGCCTCCTGACCCCGAACGCCGACATCTGCTCCAACCTGATGGTGCGAGACGATGTTCCCGCAGGCCAGGCAGATACCCTCTCCAGCTGTACGCCGATGGCGAACGTGAGATGCCCGAGCCATGCGTGTCGCCCCTCCCACTAGGGATGTCTTACCCGTACGCACTGACACTCCATGCCACGCACGCCGGTTCCCTCCGCTACGGGCGAACACCCTTGCGCCGCCGATCACCCCCGCACGCCCCTTTTTCCCGCACTCTGTGCGTTCACCGGAACACCCAGCGTAACTCCGGAGCCTTTCCGGCGGTTGCTCCTGGCATGGTTCACACCGTTCCCCTCCCCCGTCGGCCGCTCGACGATCCGAGCGATGCGGTGCAGCAGTGGTACGAGAACGAACTCGGCTGGGCGACAGTGCCCGGGACACCGGTACGGCTTGCCACCGGCCTGCGCTTCGACGTCCTGGACGTGCCGGCGGAGGCGGGGTACGCGGCGCTGCGGCACCTGGGCCCCGGGTCTCCGGTGGCGCTTGACCGAGGGCACCGCGCGCGTGGGGAGCGGATGCGGTTCCTGGTGGCCGCGGGGAGCGCGGACGAGCTGCCGGGGCTGCTCGACTGGCTGGAGTGGGGAGCCCTCACGCTGGACCTCAGGGCGATCGGCGCGGGCGGGAGCATTCAGGCTCCACCGCCACCTGCTGTTCGACCGCCGGGAATGCCCGAGGATTCACCGGGTCCGGGTTGTTCACGGAGGCCCAGTACTCAAGAAGCCGGTCCACGGGGGCCGGGTAGGAAAGAGGCCGGTCCGCAGAGGCCCGACACACAAGAGGCCAGTCCACAGGGGGCCGCTGTCTGGCTGCGGCCCCCCGAGCCTGGCTGCGAGGTCGAAGCCTCGCTGCCGACACTGTCGGCGTTTTCGGCGCTGCCGGCATGGCCGGCCGTGGGGGGCGTTGGGGGCGCCCCCAACCTCGTACGACTCGTCGACACGATGGCGACGCAATGCCACCGGGTACGGCTGCGGCGCGCGTGCGCTCAGCCGTTGGCCTTCTCGTAGGCCTCACGAATGGTCGCGGGAACTCGGCCACGGTCATTGACCTCGAAGCCGTTCTCCTTCGCCCACGCGCGGATCTGCGCGGTGTCCTGGCTGCCACCGGAAGCGACGCGGGTCTTTCCGCGCGCCCCCGAAGCGCGGCCTCCGGTACGGCGGCCACCCTTCACGTAGGCGTCGAGAAGACCACGGAGCTTGTCCGCATTGGCGGTCGTGAGATCGATTTCGTACGTCTTGCCGTCCAACGCGAACGTCACGGTCTCGTCCGCCTCGCCACCGTCGAGGTCGTCGACAAGAAGGACCTGAACCTTCTGTGCCACCGGATTTCCTTTCATCGATAACTTCAGGGCCGAGGGACTACAGCGTCTGCCGCTGTTTCACGGCCCCTGTTATATGCAGTACTGCAGTACGTCGGAAAGCAAACCGCTTTTGCTGGAAAAACACAAACCCCTGGAGGAGACCGACAGGGCAGTGGTAGACCGGAAACGTGCGCGTTTCGGACATAGGGAACCTGGGCAGGGCGTTCAAACCGGAATAGTTGTCGGCGATCACAGATGCAGAAGCATCCGGCTGTTGCCCAAGGTGTTCGGTTTCACTCGTTCGAGACCGAGGAACTCCGCCACGCCCTCGTCATAGGAACGCAGTAGCTCGGCGTAGACATCGGTGTCAACGGGTGTCTCACCGATCTCCACGAAGCCGTGCTTCGCGAAGAAGTCCACTTCGAAGGTCAGACAGAAAACGCGTCGAACGCCGAGCCAGCGGGCGGTCTGCAGCAACTTCTCCAGCAACTGATGACCGACACCGGCACCCTTGACCACGGGGTTCACGGCGAGAGTGCGGACTTCCGCGAGGTCTTCCCACATCACGTGCAGCGCACCGCAGCCGACCACCTCGGCGTTGTCGTCCCGTTCCGCGACCCAGAACTCCTGGATGTCCTCGTAAAGCGTCACCGTCGCTTTGTCGAGCAGGATGCGGCGCCGGACGTTCGCGTCAAGGAGCCGGCGCACGGCCGGGACATCGCTGGTCCTGGCCCGCCGGACGGTGATGGCTTTCGAGACGGCTACGGGGAGTTCTGACGGAGGCTTCGCCGGAAGCTCCGCGGGATGCTCTGCTGGCATGAGCGGACGCTATCGCCCGCTGTCGTCCCGGTCGGAGCCGGGGTTCTCGCCGGGCGACTTCTCCGCCTCGGGCGTTTCCGGTCCTTGGACCATACGCACGGCGTCGCGCAGCGCATGTCGCTGTTCCTCGCTCATCATGCCGAAGAACGCGACGAGAGCGGCCGCCGGGTTGTCGCTCTGTGACCAGGCGTCGTTCATCAACGCCGCCGCGTAGGCGGCACGTGTGGAGACCGCCTCATATCGATAGGCCCGGCCTTCGGCTTCGCGGCGCACCCAGCCCTTCTGATGGAGATTGTCCAAAACGGTCATCACCGTGGTGTAGGCGATGGACCGTTCCTGCTGAAGGTCTTCCAGGACTTCTCGAACGGTCACCGGGCGGTTCCACTTCCACACCCGCGTCATGACCGAGTCTTCGAGTTCTCCCAATGGGCGAGGCACAGCTCAGAACAATAGTGGGAGATCGGCAACAAAAAGGGCGTACGACTCGAAAAACGTATGAGTCGTACGCCGATGAGTTGTCCCGGTGTGGGCCGGGTGTTCAGTTCTCGGTGTCCCGGGAGGCCTGACGGGCGCTCTCCGCGCGCGCGAGGGCGGCGTCGACGACCCCGTCCTCCTTGGCCTTGTTGGCCCCGCCCTGGCTCTTCACGATCGTCACGATCAGCCCGATGAAGAACGCGGCCATCACTACGGGGGGCACGAGCGCGGAGACATAGTCCATGCCCCCAGCGTAGCTACCCCGCCGCGAGCTGTTGAGGGGGGTTCGCCGGTGGTGGTGCGGGTTTGCGCTTCGGGGGGAAGACCTCGCCCGGGGTGGGGATGGGGCGATCCGGGCTCGGGGTCTTGGCCGGAGGCCGGGACCCTGGGCCGGTGGCCGGTTTCTCCGCGGGTTTCTTGGCGCCCTCCTCCGAGGCCAGGCCGCCGGGGAGGGCGAGGAGGCGGGTGCGGGACGGCGGGACGGCGAGGGCGGACAGGCGGGCGCGTACGTCCTGCTCGGCGAGCATGCGGCAGCGGTCCAGGAGGGTGGCCGCGGCGGGGTTGCCGCGCAGGGCCCGGAGAGCGGCGAGGTCGTCGGGGTTCGGGCGGTAGCCGCTGCCGAGCGCCTCCTCCAGGAGCAGGAGGTAGCCGGCCGCGGTGCCGGGCAGCGCGGCCCGGTAGCGGGCGAGGTCGGCCACCAGGAAGGCCCGGAGCCTGGCTCCCTCGCGGGCCGCCTCGTCGACGGACTCTGCGAGACGGAGACAGTCCTGGACGTCCTCGGCCGAGACGGGGCTGGGGTGAAGGGCGAGGGCGAGAGCGCGACGGAGCACACGCAGCTCCTCCGCACCGAACGCCATGCCGCCGCGGGATCCGTATGGCGTGGGCATGCGGCGACGATACGCGCTAATCAGACAAAACGCGCATAAGGCGTGGGTGTGGCGCGCCTCCCCTGGCCGGGGCTGCAGTCTTCAGCCCGGGCCGGGAGAGGAATCTTCAGCCCATCCGGCGTTTGAGGACGAGGCGGCGCCATCCCGATCCCCCACCCACCCGCGGGGGCGGCCGTTTCAGTCCGTCCGGCGTTCGAGGGCGAGCGCGTCAGCGCGATACGGGGGTCTGGGGGCGGCAGCCCCCAGGTACGGGACGGGTAGGGGCGGAGGGGGCGAAAAAACCCGACAGCGGCTCGGCCGCAGGCACTACGTACGCGACACGTTCCGCTCGTACACCAGCCGCAGCCCGATCAGCGTCAGCCACGGCTCGTGCTCGTCGATGACCGACGCCTCGCCGAGAACCATCGGCGCCAGGCCGCCCGTGGCGATGACGGTGACGTCGTCGGGATCGTCGGCGAGCTCGCGGGCCATGCGGTTGACGACGCCGTCGACCTGGCCGGCGAAGCCGTAGATGATGCCCGACTGCATGGCCTCGACGGTGTTCTTGCCGATGACGGTCCGCGGGCGGGCGATCTCGATCTTGCGGAGCTGGGCGCCCTTGACGCCGAGCGCCTCGACCGAGATCTCGATGCCCGGAGCGATCACACCACCCGCGTACTCGCCGCGCGCGGACACCGCGTCGAACGTCGTCGCCGTACCGAAGTCCACGACGATCGCCGGCCCCCCGTAGAGCTCGACCGCCGCCACCGCGTTGATGATGCGGTCGGCGCCGACCTCCTTGGGGTTGTCCATCAGGATCGGGACGCCGGTCTTGATGCCGGGTTCGACCAGCACGGCGGGCACGTCGCCGTAGTAGCGGCGCGTCACCTCCCGCAGCTCGTGCAGGACGGACGGGACCGTGGAGCAGATGGCGATGCCGTCGATGCCGTCGCCGAGTTCCTCGCCCAGGAGCGGGTGCATGCCCATCAGGCCCTGGAGGAGCACGGCGAGCTCATCGGCCGTGCGGCGGGCGTCCGTGGAGATGCGCCAGTGCTCGACGATCTCCTCCCCGTCGAAGAGGCCGAGGACGGTGTGCGTGTTGCCGACGTCGATCGTGAGCAGCATGGGTCCTACGCCGCCTCGTCCGTCGACGCTTCGCGCAGGTCCAGGCCGATGTCCAGGATCGGCGAGGAGTGCGTGAGGGCGCCCACCGCCAGGAAGTCGACGCCCGTCTTGGCGTACGCCTCGGCGTTGCCCAGGGTGAGGCGGCCCGAGGCCTCCAGGAGCGCGCGGCCGTCGACGAGCGCGACGGCCTCCTCGCACTCGACGGGCGTGAAGTTGTCCAGAAGGATCAGATCGGCGCCCGAGTCCAGGACCTCGCGGAGCTGGTCAAGGGTGTCGACCTCGACCTCGATCGGCACATCCGGGAAGGCCTCGCGTACGGCCTTGAAGGCCTGTGCCACGCCGCCCGCCGCGACCACGTGGTTGTCCTTGACCAGTGCCGCGTCCGAGAGGGACATGCGGTGGTTGACGCCGCCGCCGCAGCGCACCGCGAACTTCTCCAGGGAGCGCAGGCCCGGCGTCGTCTTGCGGGTGTCCCGCACACGGGCCTTGGTGCCCTCCAAGGCGTCCGCCCACGCGCGCGTGGCGGTCGCGATGCCGGACAGGCGGCACAGGAGGTTCAGCGCGCTGCGCTCGGCCGTCAGGAGGTCACGGGTGAGCGTGGTGACGGTCAGGAGCTTCTGGCCCGCCTCCACCCGGTCGCCGTCCTCGACGTGCCGCTCGACCGCGAACTCGTCCGTGCAGACCACGGAGATGACCGCCTCGGCCACCCGCAGGCCCGCGACGACACCGGCGTCGCGGGCGGTGAAGTCGGCGGTGGAGACGGCGTCCTCGGGGATGGTCGCGACGGTCGTCACGTCCACGCCGTGGTCGAGGTCCTCCTGGATGGCCACGTTCGCGATGTCCTCGACCTCCAGGGGGTCGAGTCCCGACTCGGCGAGGAGCTGGGCGAGCGCGGGGTCGAGGCCGCACTCCAGGTACGTCTCGTCCGCGTCGGCGCCGCAGCCGCAGCCGTCGCCGCAGCCGCCGCTCTGGACGAGGGGAAGGTCGGGGGTGCTCACTTCGGTCACTGCTCCTGGGGACGGGGCCGGCGATCCTGGCGGTTCTGCCGGGTCGGGGGGAAGTCTGCGGTGTCTGTGGTGTGTACGGCGAGCGTCCGGTCGGGATTCAGCCGTACGACGATGTGGCGGCGCCAGTCCGTGTCGTCCCGGTCGGCGTGGTCCTCGCGCCAGTGGCAGCCGCGGGTCTCCTCGCGGAGGTGGGCGGCGGTGACGAGGACGCGGGCCACGCACAGGAGGTTGGTGGCCTCCCAGGTGTCGACGCCGGGCTCGGCGGTCTTGCCGTTCTCGTCGAGGGCGTCGCGGGCGTCGGTGTGCAGCCGCTGGAGCCGCTCGGCGGCGGTGGCGAGGGACTCGGCCGAGCGCAGGACACCCGCGCCGTCCGTCATGATCCGCTGGATCGCGAACCGGGCCTCCGGGGCGAGCAGCGGGTGCGCGGGTTTCTCGGGGTGCGGGACCGGTTCCGGCACGCGCGCGTGGAGGCGGTTCTCCTCGTGACGGGTGGGTATGTCCGCCGCTATGCGCTCGGCGTAGACCAGGCCCTCCAGGAGGGAGTTGGAGGCGAGCCGGTTCGCGCCGTGCACGCCGGTGCAGGCGACCTCGCCGCACGCGTACAGGCCCGGCACCGTGGTGCGGCCCCGGGCGTCCGTGCGGACCCCTCCGGAGGCGTAGTGGGCGGCCGGGGCCACGGGGACTGGCTCGGTCACCGGGTCGATGCCGTGGGCGCGGCAGGCGGCCAGGATCGTCGGGAAGCGGTGCTCCCACATGTCGGCGCCGAAGTGCCTGGCGTCGAGGAACATGTGCTCGGCGTCCTGCTCCTGCATGCGGCGCATGATGCCCTTGGCGACGATGTCCCGGGGCGCCAGCTCGGCCAGCTCGTGCTGGCCCACCATGAAGCGCACGCCGTCCGCGTCGACCAGGTGGGCGCCCTCGCCGCGTACCGCCTCGGAGACGAGCGGCTGCTGGCCCTCCGCGTCCGCGCCCAGGAAGAGCACGGTCGGGTGGAACTGCACGAATTCGAGGTCGGAGACCTCGGCGCCGGCGCGCAGGGCGAGCGCCACTCCGTCCCCCGTCGACACGGACGGGTTGGTGGTCGCCGAGAAGACCTGGCCCATGCCGCCGGTCGCGAGGACCACGGTGGGGGCGTGCACGGCGCCCACGCCGTCGTGCTGGCCCTCTCCCATGACGTGCAGGGTCACGCCCGCGGTGCGGCCGTCGGCGTCCGTGAGGAGGTCCAGGACGAGCGCGTTCTCGACGGTACGGAGGCCACGCGCGCGTACCGCCTCGACGAGCGCCCGGGAGATCTCGGCGCCGGTCGCGTCGCCGCCGGCGTGCGCGATGCGGCGCCTGTGGTGACCGCCCTCGCGGGTCAGTTCCAGGTCGCCTCCGGCGGACTCGTCGAAGTGGGCGCCGGTCGCGATGAGGCGGCGTACGGCGTCGGGGCCCTCGGTGACGAGGATGCGTACGGCCTCCTCGTCGCACAGGCCCGCGCCCGCCACCAGGGTGTCGTCCAGGTGCTGCTCGGGGGTGTCGCCCTCGCCGAGGGCCGCGGCGATGCCGCCCTGCGCCCAGCGCGTGGAGCCGTCGTCCAGGCGGGCCTTGGTGACGACGACGGTCCGCAGGCCCGCGGCCTCGCAGCGGAGCGCGGTGGTCAGGCCCGCGACGCCGGAGCCGACGACCACGACGTCGGCGGTGAGGGCCCAGCCGGGGGCGGGGGCGTGCAGTCGTATGCCGGTACCGGTGCTCGTACCTGCACCTGTACCCGTACCTGTGCCTTTGCCGGTCACGGGGCGGCTCCGAAGATGAGGGGGATGTTGTCGATCAGGCGGGTCGTCCCGACCCGGGCGGCGACGGCGAGGACCGCCTCGCCGGTGAAGTCCTCGCCGACCTCGGTGAAGTCGGACGGATCGACCAGGGCCAGGTAGTCCAGGGCCAGCGGGGGCTGCATGCGCGCCGCCTCGTCGAGAACGAGCCGGGCCGTGGCGCGGACGCCGGCGGGACCGCCGGGGACGGACTTCGCGACCGCGTGCGCGTCGGCCGCCGCGCGGGACTCGCCGATCGCGCTGAGGGCCTCGGCACGCGCGCGCGTGGCGGGCACTTCACGGGCACGCGCGCGCAGGGCCTCCTGGGCGGCGTGCCGGTCGCGGCCCGCGAACAGGGCCCCCGAGAGCGCGAGCGCCGTGCGCCGCTCCTGGGGCGAGAGGTAGCGGTTGCGGCTGGAGAGGGCGAGCCCGTCCTCCTCGCGCACGGTGGGTACGCCGACGATCTCCACGCCGAAGTTCAGGTCGCGCGCCATGCGCCGGATCAGGGCCAGCTGCTGGGCGTCCTTCTGCCCGAAGAGAGCCATGTCGGGCCGGGTGAGGTGCAGCAGTTTGGCGACGACGGTGAGCATGCCGTCGAAGTGCCCGGGGCGGGTGGCTCCTTCGAGGAGCCCGCCCATGGGGCCCGCGCTGATGCGGACCTGGGGTTCGCCGCCCGGGTAGACCTCGTCCACGGAGGGGGCGAACACGGCGTCCGCGCCCGCCTCTTCGGCGATCTTGAGGTCGGCGTCGAGGGTGCGCGGATAGCGGTCGAGGTCCTCGCCCTTGCCGAACTGGAGGGGGTTCACGAAGACGGTGACGACCACTTCGCCCTCTGCGCCGGCGATCTCGCGGGCGGTGCGGATCAGCGTGGCGTGGCCCTCGTGCAGGGCGCCCATGGTCATGACGACGGCTCGGCGGCCGTCGCGTACGCGCGCGTGCAGTTCGTCGGCGGTGCGCAGGAGGGCGGTGGTCATCGGTCGCTCCCGTCGTCCGGCAGGGGCGCGCCGTCGGCGAGTACGCCCAGGAGGTCCTCGGCGAGTTCCGGCTTGAGCAGCCCGTGGGCGAGCGCGCGGTCGGCGGTCGCGCGGGCCATCGCGAGGTAGCCGGCGACGGTCCCCGGGGCGTGCTTGCGCAGCTCCGCGACGTGCGCGGCGACCGTGCCCGCGTCCCCGCGTGCGACGGGCCCGGTGAGGGCCGCGTCGCCCGACCTGAGGGCGTTGTCCAGGGCGGCGCCGAGGAGCGGGCCCAGCATCCGGTCGGGGGCCTCCACGCCTGCGGCGCGCAGCAGTTCCATGGACTCGGCGACCAGGGTCACCAGGTGGTTGGCGCCGAGCGCGAGGGCCGCGTGGTAGAGCGGCCGGTTCTCCTCGGCGATCCACTCGGGCTCGCCGCCCATCTCGATCACCAGGGCCTCGGCCGCGAGCCGCAGCTCCGCGGGCGCGGTGACTCCGAAGGAGCAGCCGACGAGCCGCTGTACGTCCACGGCGGTGCCGGTGAACGTCATCGCGGGGTGCAGCGCGAGCGGCAGCGCGCCCGCCCTGAGCGCCGGGTCGAGCACTCGCGCGCCGTACCGTCCGGAGGTGTGCACGAGCAGCTGTCCGGGCCGCACGGCCCCGGTCTCGGCGAGCCCCTCCACGAGGCCCGGCAGGGCGTCGTCCGGGACGGTCAGCAGCACCAGATCCGACCGCTCCATGACCTGGGCCGGGGTCACCAGCGGCACGTCGGGCAGCAGCTGCGCGGCCCTCCGTACGGAGGCCTCGGAGACTCCGGAGACGGCCACCGGGCGGTGCCCGGCGAGCTGGAGAGCCGCGGCGAGGGCGGGGCCCACGCGGCCTGCGCCGACGACGCCGACGTTGAGCCGCGCGGGGCGGTCCCTGGGATCCGGCTGTTGGAATGTACTCACTCGACGGCGGCCTTCCCGTTCCAGTCCGCTCTGGGTACCGGACGATGTACCGAACGATTTCTCGTCATGTTAACGCGATTGGTTCCAGGGCCGTTTTCGTTGTCCACAGGCTGTGGGTTTCCGCAGGTCGCGAGGGCGCGGAAATCGAGGTGTCGCGGCCAACCCTCGCGCGGCATCATCCAGGGATGAGCGATGCGGCGGAAGAAGCGGTGGAAGACGCGGCCGAGCAGGCCTCGGACGAGACGGCCGACCAGAAGCGGGAGCGGCGCGTTGCCGCCTGGCGGGCGGCGCGGCGGGTGTTGTGGCGCCCCAGCCACCAGAACACGGTCCGCGACCGGTTGGCGTGGCTGAACGAGGGGGCCGAGGGCGTGTACGACCTCGACCAGCCGGTCGACATGTACGGCGACCGGCTGGTGGAGACCCTGGAGGAGCGGGTCGCGGGCCTGCTCGGCAAGGAGGCCGCCGCCTTCTTCCCCACCGGCACCATGGCCCAGCAGATCGCCCTGCGCTGCTGGGCGGGCCGCACCGGGAACCCGACCGTCGCCATGCATCCGCTCAGCCATCCAGAGGTCCATGAGCGGCATGCGTTCAGCCAGGTCAGCGGCTTGCGCCCGGTCCATGTGACGGACGAGCCCCGGCTGCCGACCGCCGAGGAGATACGCGATTTCCCGGAGCCCTTCGGCGCGCTGATGCTCGAACTGCCGCTCAGGGACGCCGGTTTCCTGCTGCCCTCCTGGGAGGAGCTTTCCGAGACCGTCGAAGCCGCGCGGGAACGTGACGCGGTGGTCCACTTCGACGGGGCCCGGCTGTGGGAGTGCACCACGCACCTGGGCCGCCCCCTGGACGAGATCGCGGGCCTCGCGGACAGCGTCTACGTGTCGTTCTACAAGTCGCTCGGCGGATTCGGCGGGGCGGCGATCGCGGGCCCGCAGACGCTGATCGACGAGGCGAAGACCTGGCGGCACCGGTACGGCGGCATGGTCCTCCAGCAGTTCCCGACCGTACTGGCGGCGCTCATCGGTCTGGAGCGGGAGCTGCCCCGGCTGCCGGAATACGTGGCCCACGCGCGCGTGGTCGCCGCCGCCCTGCACGAGGGGTTCACGGAGGCCGGGGTCCCCTGGGCACGCGTCCACCCCGAGGTACCGCACACCCACCAGTTCCAGATCTGGCTGCCGTACGACCCCGACGTCCTCGGGGACACCGGGTTGCGGCAGACCGAGGAGACGAAGACCGGCCTGTTCGCGCAGGGCTGGCTGCGTGGCGGCCCGGGACTGGCGTACACCGAGGTCACGGTGGCGGCGCCGGGCCTGGAGTGGACGGCCGAGGACGTCAAGGCGGCCGTCCGGGACTTCGTGGAGCGGCTGCCCCGCTGACCGCCGGTCACCAACGGGGGTGCAGCCACCGGCCCAGGGCTCCTCGTATCCGCCCATGGGCCGGGCGCTCCGCCACGACCGCGCGGAAGCGCCGGTAGTCGCGCAGCTCGCGTACGACCTGCCGGTCGTGCGTGCCGGGTGCCGGAGGGGCGGGCTCGCCGTGCTGCCGGGCCCGGTAGGTGTCGAGGAGGTACTGCTGGGTGATGCTCATGGCGGATCGCCTCTCGGGACGGGGAATGGGATCCGTAGGCCCCGCGCGGTGTGCCCCGGTCATCCCAGCCTGCGCCTGCTCACGCCATACGTCGCCTCGATTGACGGGCGCAGTCAATCGACGACGGCGTTGTCAGTGGCCGGGTGCACCATGAGGTCATGAGCGTGCACATCGACATCACCGGGCTGCGGCGGGAGGACATCGCCGTCGTGCCGTCGCCGCTGGCCGAGCTCGGGATGGCGCTGCACGCCCTCTCCGAGTCGGGGCACCACCCCGGGCTGCAGGGCTGGGCGACGGGGGTGACCGCACGCCTCGAGCCCGATCTCGCGGACCGGATGTGCGAGGCGGACTTCCTCTGGCGGACGACGTTCTCGGACCTGTTCCTGCCCGCCGCCGGGATTCCGGGCGGGACCACGCTGCCGGGCGCGACGCTCGCCGAGGACTTGGATCTGCTGGACAAGCTGTCGGACGAGCAGTTCGTGGACGCCGCCCTGGAGTTCACGTGCGCGCTGGCGTACGACTCGCACGGACCCGACGCGCTCGCCGACCCTCAGGTGCGCCGCCGCGCGGTGGACCTGGCCGCCTCGCGCGGGCCGCAGCAGGCGCGGTTCACCGCGCGGCTGCTCGACGATCCACCGAGCGTCCGGGCCTGGCTGAGGCGGTTCCTGGAGGACTGCGACGAGGCCTTCTTCGCCGAGGCCTGGTCCCGGCTGCGCCACCAGCTCGCGGCGGACGCCCGGCACAAGACGGACCTGCTCCGGCACAAAGGCCTTGGCGCGGCGCTGGCCTCGGCGTCCTCCGCTCTGACGCTGGACGAGGCGGCCGGGCGGCTCACCGTCGACAAGCTGGCCGAGGGCCGCACGGTCACCGCGGACGGCGGGCTCCTGCTCGTGCCCACCAGTCTCGGCTGGCCGCACCTCCTGGTGCTGCACCGGTACCGGTGGCAGCCGGTGCTGCACTACCCGATCAGCTCGCCCGAGCTCGCCGCCCCGCCCTCGGTCGAGCAGCTGACCCTGCGGATGACCGCGCTGTCCCACCCGGTCCGGATGCGGATCTGCCGCCACCTGGCCCGCAGCGCGTACACCACGGGCGAGCTGGCGCAGGTCCACGGGATGAGTGCTCCGGAGATATCCCGGCATCTGAGCGTGCTCAAGAAGGCGGGCCTGATCACCACGCGGCGCCGGGGCCGGTATGTACTGCACCAACTGGACGTCACTGTGGTGGCTCGGCTGGGGAGCGACTTCTTGGAGGGGATCCTGCGCTGAGCGCTTCGCTGGATTCCGGTTGCGTCGTCTGCGGGTCCGTCGTCTGCGGGTGTCGTCTGCGGGTCCGTCGTGGCTGGTCGCGCAGTTCCCCGCGCCCCTTTGGGGCGCTGCCGAACCGCACCGGACTTCGCCAGGCCCGCTCAGCGCCCGCGGCGGGCACGGTCGCACCGCCAGTCACTGACCCTCAGTCGAACCGGATGTGCCGCACGCTCGTCCACGCCCGGCGAAGTCGCCCCCGCACCGCCCCGTCCCGGTTGGGTGTGAGGGTGAGGCCCGCCAGGACCGCGATCCGGTCCGCCGTCTTGGCGACCGTCGTGTGGTCGGTCCACAGGTGCTCGGCGAACTCCGGCTCGCGCAGCCGCTCCAGGCAGTCGTCGAGCTGCTGCACGGCCCAACTCTCGCGGCGCAGCGGGGCGTCCTTGCCGGCGACGTACTGGAGGAGGTGTCCGAAGCCGCGCTCGCGGAGCCGCTTCAGTACGGTCTCGCGTTCGGCGAGGAGCGCGAAGTGGCGTACGTCGTGGCCCAGTTCGCGCAGCCGTCCGACGGTCTCCTCGAAGTAGAGGGGGTTGGTGACCGTCATGGGGGCGATCACGACGCCGTCCTGCTTGCTGAGGGCGAGGTCGAGCACCTCGACGACGCCCTGCCGCCAGGACGCCAAGTCCTGGAAGTCGCCCCGCAGTTCGGGCGGCAGCATGCGGCGCAGACCGAAGCCTGCGTGTTCCGGGTCGCAGACGACGCTGCCGGGCAGCCGTCGCTGGATCTCGTGTGCGGTCTGTGTCTTGCCGCCCCCGAAGGGGCCGTTGATCCACAGGAGCATGCGCAGACCCTAGTGGGCGCCGGTCACGCGCCGGTCACGCCCCCCGGCGTCCACACCGTCAGCCGTGCCCGCCCGCCCGCACCAGCCCCGTCTCGTACGCGAGGACGACCACCTGGACCCGGTCGCGCAGCCCCAGCTTCGTCAGGATGCGGCCCACGTGCGTCTTCACGGTCGCCTCGGAGAGCACGAGGCGGGCCGCGATCTCCCCGTTGGAGAGGCCCTGCGCGACCAGGATCATGACCTCGCGCTCGCGGCCGGTGAGCCGCTCCAGCTCCTTGTGCTGGGGCTCCTTGCCCGCGTGCGGCAGCAGCGGCGCGAACCGGTCGAGCAGGCGCCGGGTGGTGGAGGGCGCGACCACGGCGTCGCCGCTGTGCACGGAGCGGATGGCGGTGAGGAGCTCGGCGGGCGGCACGTCCTTGAGCATGAAGCCGGAGGCGCCGGCCTTCAGCCCGGAGAAGGCGTACTCGTCGAGGTCGAAGGTGGTGAGGATCAGCACCTTCGGCGGGTTGGGGTCCGAGCAGATGCGGCGGGTCGCCTCGACGCCGTCCAGCTTCGGCATGCGTACGTCCATCAGCACGACGTCGACCTCGGTCGCGCGCAGCACCTGGAGAGCCTCCACGCCGTCGCCCGCCTCGGCCACGACCTCCATGTCCGGCTGGGCGTCGAGCACCATCCGGAAACCGGTGCGCAGCAGCACCTGGTCGTCGACGAGCATCACGCGGATCGCCATCGGGGTCTCTTCCGTTCCGTCTGAGTCAAAATCCGGCCAAGTCAAAAAAGCGGGGGCGCTAAGCGGGCGTTACAGGTGTCAGTGAGCGGGCTTGAGCGGGAGCAGGGCGCTGATCCGGAAGCCTCCGCCCGGACGCGGCCCCGCGTCCAGCGTGCCGCCGACCATGCCGACGCGCTCGCGCATACCGATCAGACCGTGTCCCTGCCCGTCGGCGCCCCCCTCCTCGTACAGCTCGTGGGGCGCGCCCTTGCCGTCGTCCTCGACCAGGAGTCCGAGGCCGTCGTCGAAGTAGACCAGGCGCACGCTGGCGCCCGTGTTCGGGCCCCCGTGCTTGCGCGTGTTGGTGAGCGCCTCCTGCACGATGCGGTACGCCGTGAGTTCCACGCCGCTGGGGAGGGGGCGCGGGGTGCCCTCCACCTTGAAGTCGACGGGGAGGCCCGAGGTGCGGCACTGCTCGATGAGGTCGGCGAGCTGCTCGACGTCGGGCTGCGGCACGTACTCGCCGACCTCCTGGTGCTCGCCGGTGCGCAGTACGCCGAGCAGGCGGCGCATCTCGGCGAGGGCCTGGCGGCCGGTTCCGGAGATGGTCTCCAGGGCCTTCCTGGCCTGCTCGGGGGCGGTGTCCATGACGTAGGCGGCGCCGTCGGCCTGGACCACCATCACCGAGACGTTGTGCGCGACGACGTCGTGCAGTTCGCGGGCGATCCGGGCTCGCTCGGCGGCGACGGCGACCTTGGACTGCGCCTCGCGCTCCTTCTCCAGACGGGCGGCGCGCTCCTCGAGCTGGGCAAGGTAGGCACGGCGGGTGCGGATGGAGTCGCCGAGCACCCAGGCGAGCGCGAAGGGCACCGTCTGGAAGACGGCTATCAGGACGACACCCAGTGCGCTCGTGTCCGTCTGGGGCCAGCGGATCTGCGAGAAGGTGCCCGCGCACAGGCCGCCGATCAGCCCCAGGCGTGAGGCCCAGCGGGCGCCGTCCGCGGCGACGGTGTAGATGATCACCATCATCGCGAAGTCGGCGGGAATCACCTCGACGTCGGCGATCAGCTGCACGACGCCCATCAGGGCGGCCAGCAGCAGCATCTTCTCGGGCATCCGGCGGCGCAGCGCGACGACCAGGCACAGGACGACGGCGATCGGGAGAGCCACGGCGGGCGACCCGTGGTTCTCCTGCCCCCCGGTGACACTGCTGAGACTCACGCCGGTGATCCCGAGCAGGACGACGGCCCAGAAGGTGTCGACCCATGTCGGGTGCCTGCGGAGAAAGTCATAGAGGCGCTGCACGTAACCCAGAGTAGGGAAGCGTGCAGTGTGCAGGGGTCAACCGGAGGATCGATCCCTGGCCGCCGCGCGTACTCCCCAAGGTGGAGGCTCGGTTGTCCGCGCCGCCTAGGACCTGTCCAGCGGATCATGCCGGAGACGCGGGGTCTGGCACGCACATCTGCCGCGTTGTCGTCAGTCGCCGACTCCCCCACTCTCGACTTCGCTCGAGCGGGGGGACCCCCATCGCGTCGACTCCCTCCTCCGCCTTGCAGCTGCACGCACCAGACCCCGCTCACCTCGGCTTACACGGCGCCGTTGCTTCCCTCCGGCCTGATCCGCCGGACAGGTCCTAGCCTGGCCCGGTGAGACGTGAGGAAACGGACGGGTTCCGGGGTTGGCGCGAGGCGATGGAGGAGTCGCTGTACGGGCCCGACGGCTTCTATCGCAGGCCCGAGGGGCCCGCGGGTCACTTCCGCACCTCGGTGCACGCCTCCCCGCTCTTCGCGCAGGCCGTCGCCCGGCTGCTGTGCCGCGTCGACGAGGCCCTCGACCGCCCGGCCCCGCTCGCCTTCGTCGACATGGCGGCGGGCCGCGGTGAGCTGGTGACCGCCGTCCTCGCCGCACTCCCCGCCGAAGTGGCCTCCCGCGCGCGCGGGTACGCCGTCGAACGCGCCGCCCGCCCCGCCGGTCTTGATCACCGGATCGAGTGGCTCACGGAGCCCCCGCAGGGCGTCACCGGGCTGCTGTTCGCCAACGAGTGGCTGGACAACGTGCCGCTGGAGGTCGCCGAGGTGGACTCGGAGGGCGTGGCGCGCGTGGTCCTCGTACGACGGGACGGCACCGAACGCCTCGGGGCGCCCGTCTCGGGTGCGGAAGCGGAGTGGCTGCGGAAGTGGTGGCCGCTGTCCTCCGAAGGAGCCGGCGTGGCCTCCGAAGGAACCCCTGTGTCCTCCGAAGAAGCCCGAGTGCCCTCCGATGGAGCTCGTGCCGAGATCGGGCTCCCCAGGGATGCCGCCTGGGCCTCCGCGGTCGCCTCCCTCGGACGCGGCCTCGCCGTGGCCGTCGACTACGCGCACGTCGCCGGCGCACGGCCCCCGTTCGGGACGCTCACCGGCTTCCGGGACGGCCGGGAGACGGTGCCCGTCCCGGACGGCTCGTGCGACATCACCGCGCACGTGGCGCTCGACGCATGCGCGGTGTCCGGGGCGCGTACCGCGTCCGGAGAGCGCGCGCTACCCGGGGGGCGCGTGGTCACCCAGCGGAACGCGCTGCGCGCGCTGGGCGTGAGCGGCGCACGCCCAGCGCTCACGCTCGCGTCCACGGACCCCGCCGCATACGTACGTGCCCTCGCGAGCGCCGGCGCGGCGGCCGAACTGACCGCGCCAGGCGGCCTGGGCGACTTCGGCTGGCTGCTCCAGCCGGTTGGAATTCCAGACTGGCCGTCCAGTGGCCTACTTGTCGATGTCCCCGACCACGAAGAACAGTGACCCCAGGATCGCCACCATGTCCGCGACCAACGTGCCCGGCAGCAGTTCGGTGAGCGCCTGGATGTTGTTGAACGAGGCCGAGCGCAGCTTCAGCCGGTACGGGGTCTTCTCGCCCTTGCTGACCAGGTAGTAGCCGTTGATGCCGAGGGGGTTCTCGGTCCAGGCGTACGTGTGGCCCTCGGGCGCCTTCAGGACCTTGGGCAGCCGCTGGTTGATCGGTCCTGGCGGAAGGTCCGCGAGCCGGTCGAGGCAGGCGTCCGCGAGGTCGAGGGCGTTGTGGGTCTGCTCCAGGAGGCACTCGAAGCGGGCCAGGCAGTCGCCCTCCTGGCGTGTGACGACCTTCAGGGTGTCCTGGAGCTCGCCGTACGCGAGATACGGCTCGTCGCGGCGCAGGTCGAAGTCGACCCCGGAGGCGCGCGCGATCGGCCCGCTCACGCCGTACGCGTGCACGGCCTCCGGCGAAAGCGTCCCCACGCCCCGCGTGCGCCCCCGGAAGATCTCGTTGCCGAGCACCAGGTCGTCGAACCGGTCCATACGGGAGCGCAGGGACGCGACGGAAGCACGCGCGCGCGTGGTCCATCCGGCCGGAAGGTCCTCCTTGAGGCCGCCGACCCGGTTGAACATGTAGTGCATGCGCCCGCCGGAGACCTCCTCCATGACGTGCTGGAGCTCCTCGCGCTCCGTGAAGGCATAGAAGATCGGCGTGATCCCGCCCAGCTCCAGGGGGTAGGAGCCCAGGAACATCAGGTGGTTCAGGACCCGGTTCAGCTCCGCGAGCAGCGTGCGCGTCCAGACCGCTCGTTCCGGGACCTCCATGCCGAGCATCCGCTCCACGGCGAGGACGACGCCCAGCTCGTTCGCGAAGGCGGAGAGCCAGTCGTGGCGGTTGGCGAGCATGATGATCTGGCGGTAGTCGCGCGCCTCGAAGAGCTTTTCCGCGCCGCGGTGCATATAGCCGATGACCGGCTCCGCGTGCTGGATCCGCTCGCCGTCCAGGACGAGCTTCAACCGCAGTACACCGTGCGTGGACGGGTGCTGGGGCCCGATGTTGAGCACCATGTCGGTGCTCTCCGCGGCGCCGCCGATGCCGACCATGGTCTCCGTCGTGGGAGTCATGGGCACAGTCTCTCGTACGTACGCTTGCCACATGGAGACGGGGAGCATGGAGACCACCGGAAACTCGGCGACCGAGCCGGTCTGGAACGGGCTGCCCCGTGGGCTGCTGCGGATGCGACGGCTGTTGCTGGTGGTGTGGCTGGGGTTGCTGACGATCGTCGTGGGGCTGGTGCTCGAGACGTTCGCCGGGCTCGTCTGGGCCTCGTTCGCCCTGCTGCCGCTGGCTCTGCTGGTGTGGGGCTGGCGGATGCTGGGCCGCAACTGGCAGTCCTGGCGGTACGCCGAGCGCGCGGACGACCTGCTGATCAGCAAGGGTGTGCTGTGGCGTGAGGAGACCGTGGTGCCGTACGGGCGGATGCAGCTGGTCGAGGTGACCTCCGGGCCCGTCGAGCGGCACTTCGGGCTCGCGAGCGTGCAGCTGCACACGGCGGCCGCGGCGACCGACGCGCGCATCCCCGGTCTCGACCCGGACGAGGCCGAGCGGCTGCGCGACCGGCTCACCGAGCTGGGCGAGGCACGATCGGCAGGCCTGTGAGCACGCCTTCCGCGGCGACCCCCGGCGCGGACAACACGACCGCGGGCGCCGACAAGGCCGTACGGACTCCGGGCGCCGACAACCCCGTACAGGAGCCGAAACCGCTCCTGGAGCGGCGCCTGCACCCCGTGACGCCCCTGCGGCGCGCATGGGCGCCGATCGCGGTGATCGCCGGGTGGGCCGTGCACGACCCCAACCAGGCACAGGAGCAGCTGGCCAAACTCGCGGCGACCACGCTGCTGCTCGCCTTCGCCGTGGCCGTCACGGGCGGCGCCCTCTACGGCTTTCTGACCTGGTGGTTCACGCACTTCGCGGTGACCGACACCGAACTGCGCATCCGTACGGGCCTGTTGTTCCGGCGCACCGCGCACATCCGGCTCGACCGGCTCCAGGCGGTCGACGTCACCCAGCCGCTGCTGGCGCGCGTCGCCGGCGTTGCCAAGCTCAAACTCGACGTCATCGGGACGGACAAGAAGGACGAACTGGCATATCTGGGTGAGGACGAGGCCCGTGTCCTGCGCGCCGAACTCCTCGCCCGCGCGGCCGGTTTCGCCCCCGAGACGGCACACGAGGTCGGCGAGGCGCCGGTACGACAGCTGCTGCACGTCCCCGCGGGCAAGCTCGCCGTCTCCCTGGTGCTGACCGGCGCCACCTGGGGCACGCTGGCGGCCGCGCTCGTCGTACCGTCGCTGCTGTGGTGGGCGACCCACAGCGTGTGGACGGTCCTCGCGACCGCTCTGCCGCTGCTCGGCGCGGCGGGTGCTAGCAGCCTGGGGCGGTTCGTCAGCGAGTACGACTGGACGGTGGGCGAGTCTCCGGACGGGCTCCGGATCGACCACGGGCTCCTGGACCGTACGCACGAGACGGTGCCGCCCGGGCGCGTGCAGACCGTACGGATCGTGGAGCCGCTGCTGTGGCGGCGGCGCGGGTGGGTACGGGTGGAGCTGGACGTGGCCGGGTCCGCCAACTCCGTGCTCGTGCCGGTCGCTCCGCGCGAGGTCGCCGAGTCGGTGATCGCGCGGGTGCTGCCTGGGGTGACGGTGCCGACTCCGCTGTCGCGGCCGCCGCGCCGGGCCGGATGGTGCGTGCCGTTCTGGTGGCGGGGTTACGGCCTCGCGGTCACCGACACCGTCTTCGTGGCCCGCCACGGGCTGCTGCGCCGCAGTCTCTCGCTGGTGCCGCACGCGAAGGTCCAGAGCGTACGGCTCGAGCAGGGGCCCTGGGCGCGCTTCAAGCGGCTCGCCGACGTCCATGTGGACACGGGGGCCAACAAGACGGTGACGGCGCGGCTGCGGGACGCCTCCGAGGCGGCGGAGCTGCTGGAGTCCCAGGCGGACCGGTCACGGACGGGGCGGCGGGAGGCCCGGCCGGATCGGTGGATGGCGTGAGTGGACTTGGGGCGCAGGACGTGACGTGACGTGACGTGAGGGCGGGCGGTGGCTTGTGCCACCGCCCTCACGTTCTGCGTTCTGCGCGTTCCGCGTTCTGGGGCCGCCGGGTCAGGAAACCGCGCTCCGCAGCTCCGCCACGTCGATCCGCTCGGTCTCGTCGTGGACGGTCAGGTCGATGACCTGGCCGACTCCGCGGGAGTCCTCGTCCGCCGGCTTGAAGCCGGCCTCGGCCTCGGCCTTGTGAAGAGCGAGCGCCTCCTGGCCGACCACGTCCGCGAGGTCCTCGTTCTGTACGGCCTCCAGCGCGGTCGCCGACGGCTCCTGCTGCGTACCGAAGAAGTCGAAGCCGCCCTCGACCGACGGACGCCGCACGGGCGCTGCCGGTACGACGGCCACCGCGGTCGGCACGGTGAAGTGCCCCGAGGACGGGGAGGGCTTCACCGGCTTGACGGGCTTCGGCGGCTTCGCGGGGGCCGGGAGATTCGAGGGCTCCGCCGGGGCCGAGTGGGCAGAGGGCTTCGCCGGGTGCGAGTGATCCGCGGGATGCGAGGGCTGCGGGTCCACAGGGTCTTCGGGATCCGCGGGGTCCGGGCTCTGGGGCGACTTGGAGGACGGTTCCTGCGACGGGTCCTGCGACAGGTCCTGAGGGGACGAGGACTGGGAGGGCTTCGTCTCGGCGGCCGCGCGCTCATGACCGCCGACCGCCTCGGGCTTCCCCTCGGCCTCGCCCTCCTCCGCGGCGGCGCCGTCGGACGCGCTCGCCTCGGCCTCCGCGGAACCGGCCTGCACCGACTCGGTCTTCACCGGATCGGACTTCACCGGATCGCTCGGTGCCGATCCGTCCGGCTCCGGAGCGATGTTCGAGATCCGGTTCAGCGCCGCGTAGGCCCGCAGGAAGAGCGACGACCCGGCCGGGGAGAAGACCTCGGGAGACTTCTGAACAACCGTTGCCTCGACCGCCTCGACGGCGTCCGTGTCCGCGTCGGATCCGGGTGAAACCACCTCGGACGCCTCGGGTTCCTCAGAAACCTCCGGCTCCTCCGAAGCAGCCGTCAGCGCGGCAGGCAGCGCGCGAGCGGGCGCCGTCGTCTCTATCGCGAGCAGTCGGCGCCCCTCCAGGGCGCTCGCCCGCTCCGTCTCCGCGGTGGCGTACCGCCTCAGCAGCGCCGCGTGTTCGTTGCGCAGGCCCGCCAGCTCGGTCCGCTTCGCGCGCAGCTTGTGCTCCAGCTTGACGCGCAGTTCACGGGACTCGTCGAGGTCGGTCTCCAGTTCGGCGACGCGCTCCTCGTAACGCCACTCGTCGCTTGCACGCGCGCGCGTGAGGTCCGCGACCTGTTTGCCCGCGGACGAGTCCCAGCGGCGCATGACGACCGCGCCGAGGACCGCCGTCACCGCGGCACCCGCGGCCAGGCCGCGGAGCACCGCCGTTTCCGTGAACAGCCAGGGCCCCGCGGCGCAGACGAGCGAGACGCCGGCGATCGCCGAAGGAGGCAGCAGCCTGTGCAGAGGCGGGGAATGACGGTGACGTCCACGTGGCATGGCCAGAAACTTACCGCGCGTAGGCGAATCTTGGAGCCCCGCCCGGTAAAAACACAGCCACCTCGCAGCGTTCACACGCCTCGGCGCCCTCTGCGGACCCACACTCGCTTATCCGAAAGCAAATGGATCAGCGGTCGCTCAGCCGCCCGCTCATCCATTCCAGCGTCCCCGGGATCTCGCGCCGCCAGGTGTTGAAGTTGTGGCCGCCGCTGTCGAGGATGATCGACGAGATCCGGGTGTGCCGATTCGACTTCACCAGGTCTATGAACTCCAAGGTGTCCTGGTAGTTGGCCTCGCCCACCTTGCTGCTGCTGACGAGCAGTGAGGTGTCGGGGGCGGGCCTGTGTTTCAGGTACCACCTCAGGTCGGCGCTGTTGCGCAGCTCCTCGTTCCCTTGGAAGAGATCGCCCGTCGTGGGGTCGATCGGCGCCTTGTAGTACGCGGACAGGCCCGCTCCCGCGGCGTACACCTCGGGGTGGTGGACTGCGATTTTCAGGGCGCAGTAACCGCCTGTGGAGTCGCCGATGATTCCCCAGCTGCCGGGTTTTTCGCCCACCCTGTAGTGGGCCGATACGGCGTCGGGGAGGTCCTTGGCGAAGAACGACTCGGTCTGCGGGCCGCCCGGGATGTCAACGCATTCGGTGTCCCGCGGGGGCGCGACGGTCGGCCGCAGCATGACCAGGATCATCGGCTGCATCGTGCCGTCCCTGGCCAACTCATGGGCCGTCTGCGGGTAATGCAGGCTCTTGATGAGCGCTTCGGCGGTGCCCGGATATCCGGTGAGGACGACGGCGGCCGGGAAGGTGCGGGTGCGATACCGCGACTGGAAGTACTCCGGGGGCAGATAGACGTACGCCGGAGTGGCGATGTGCGTCGTACGGCCCACGATGTCGATCTTCTGGATCTGGCCGCCGACCCGCGGCCGCGAACCGCCCGCCACCTTCACCTGCTGGGTGTCGACCACCTGGAGGGGCCCGCCGCCGGCGAAGTCGTGGTCGACGACCACGCCCTCGCCGCTCTCCTTTCCGAAGAGGTCGGCCCAACTGGCGTAGAAGCCGAACGACTGGTTGGCGCAGAGCCCGACCGAGACGAAGACCGCCACCTGGGTGGCCAGCAGCAGGCCGACCCGTCCGCTGACGGCCCGCCAGCCGCGCCGCGCCAGCCTCGGCCACAGCCACACCGTGCCGACGAACAACAGCACGGCGAGCAGGACCGCCGACACCAGTAACTCGTTACTCGTGAGACCCATGTGCTGTTCTGCCCGCGCTTTCCGTCCCAGGGCCGCCCCGCTCCTTCGCGAGTGCTTGCCCGGCACTTTCCTTGTCTTTTGAACCGCCTTTCCCGCGGGGAGTGAACCTGTCTCCCGAAGACACCGTCCTAGAGGGCGCAATGTCGCCGGATGCCGGAATGGCGCCGGAATTCAAGGTCTCTCACCGAACTGCGGGATGCGATGTCTGTCAGGGTAGATGGTGAAATGTCGGCCGGGGTTCCGGGCCGAACAGGGCGCGCGCGGCGCACAGTCCGTGGTGCGCGCACCGTCCGCGCGCCGCGCATGGCCCGCGGTCCGCACGCAGTCCGTGGTCCTCGCCCCGACGCCGTCCCCGCCCTGATCGCCAGTGCCTGCACGCTCGTAGGGCTCCTGGACATCGCCGCAGGTGTCTTCCCGCGCTTCCGGCACAGCCGTATGCACACCGTCGCCGAGGTACTCCCGGGTGCGCTCGGCCCGTTCGCCGCCGCGCTCTCGCTGAGCACCGGCGTGCTCCTGCTGCTGCTCGCGCACGGGCTGCGCCGCCGCAAGCGCCGGGCGTGGCGGGCCGCCGTCATCCTGCTCCCGGCGGGCGCCGTCGCGCAGTTCGCGTACCGTCACTCGCTCATCGGGGTCGCCATCTCGCTGGCCCTGCTCGCGCCGCTACTGCGCCACCGCAGCGAATTCGAGGCCCTGCCCGATCCGCGCAGCCGCTGGCGCGCGCTCGCCAACTTCGTGCTCATGGGCGCCGGTTCGCTCGTCCTCGGACTGGTCATCGTCAGCGTCCACGCGAACCGGATGATCGGCAGCCCGAGCCTGGCCGACCGCATCACCCACGTCCTGTACGGCCTGTTCGGCTTCGAAGGGCCCCTCGACTACACGGGCCCCACCTCTTGGACGGTCGCCGTCTCGCTCGGCGCGCTCGGCCTGCTGACCGCGATCACCACGATCTACCTCGCCTTCCGCCCCGAACACCCGGCCGCACGCCTCACCGAGGACGACGAAGCCCGCCTGCGCGCCCTCCTGGACAAGCACGGCGGCCGCGACTCGCTCGGCCACTTCGCGCTCCGCCGCGACAAGGGGGTCGTCTTCTCGCCCAGCGGCAAGGCGGCGGTGACGTACCGCGTCGTGTCGGGAGTGATGCTGGCGAGCGGCGACCCCGTCGGCGACGTGGAGGCCTGGCCCGGCGCCATCGAGCGCTTCATGGACGAGGCGAAGGCACACTCCTGGACACCCGCCGTCATGGGCTGCTCCGAGACGGGCGGCGAGGTGTGGACCCGCGAGACCGGTCTCGACGCCCTCGAACTGGGGGACGAGGCGGTGGTGGACGTCGCGGATTTCTCCCTGGCCGGGCGCGCGATGCGGAACGTGCGCCAGATGGTGAAGCGCATCGAGCGGGCCGGTTACGAGACCCGCGTCCGGCGCGTCCGCGATCTGAGCGAGGGTGAGCTGGACCGGATCCGGCGCGCCACGGAGGACTGGCGCGGCACGGACACCGAGCGCGGCTTCTCCATGGCGCTCGGCCGCATCGGCGACCCGGCAGACGGCGACTGCCTGATCGCGACCGCCCACAAGGCCGACGACGATCCCGGCCCGCACGCCGAGCCCGGCCGCCACGGCGAATCCGGCCCGTCCGCCGAGCCCGGCCCGCACAGCCCCTACGGCCCCTACGGCGACCTGAAGGCCGTACTCCACTTCGTCCCGTGGGGCACCGACGGCGTGTCTCTGGACCTCATGCGCCGCGATCGCTCCGCGGACCCCGGCATGAACGAACTTCTCATCGTGGCCGCCCTCCAGGCCGCCCCCCGCCTCGGGATCGAGCGGGTCTCCCTGAACTTCGCGATGTTCCGCGCGGCGCTCGCGCGCGGCGAGAAGATCGGCGCGGGCCCCGTGCTGCGCGCCTGGCGGAGCCTGCTGGTCTTCCTCTCCCGCTGGTTCCAGATCGAGTCCCTGTACAAGTTCAACGCCAAGTTCCGCCCTCGCTGGGAGCCCCGTTTCGTCGTCTACGGCTCCTCCCGCGATCTCCCCCGCATCGGCCTCGCCGCCATGCAGGCGGAGGGCTTCGTGAGCCTCGCCCTGCCACGCCTGCTGCGCCGCCGGAGGACTGCTGCACGGCCTTGCGCACACGCGGTGGCGGAGCGGGGGGTGCGGGCGGCGTAGGGCCCGTGAACCGACCGGGACGGGTGGGCGGGGGCGGATCGGCTCCCCGCCAGAGGCCTAGGCTGGACGTATGAGCATTGAGCGCGGGCGCGGCCGAGTCGCGGGACTGCCGACGTGGGACCGCTGCGCGGTCATGGGAGTCGTCAACGTAACCCCCGATTCCTTCTCCGACGGGGGCCGCTGGTTCGACACGACGGCCGCCGTCAAACACGGCCTCGGCCTGGTCACCGAGGGCGCCGACCTCGTGGACGTCGGCGGCGAGTCCACCCGCCCGGGCGCCACCCGCGTCGACGAGGCGGAGGAGCTCAAGCGCGTCATCCCCGTCGTCCGCGGCCTCGCCTCCGAGGGCGTCACCGTCTCCGTGGACACCATGCGTGCCAGCGTCGCCGAGCAGTCGCTCGCCGCGGGTGCCGTCCTGGTCAACGACGTCAGCGGCGGCCTCGCCGACCCCGCGATGATCCCGGCCGTCGCGGCGACGGGCGCCCCCTTCGTGGTCATGCACTGGCGCGGCTTCCTGGAGGGCGGCAACGTGAAGGGGACGTACGAGAACGTCGTCTCCGAAGTCGTCGACGAGCTGCACGCACGCGTGGAGGCCGTTCTGGCGGGCGGCATCGCCCCGGACCGGATCGTCGTCGACCCGGGCCTCGGCTTCTCCAAGGACCCCGAGCACGACCTGATGCTCCTGGCGCACCTCGACCGCCTGCGCGAACTCGGCCACCCCCTGCTGGTCGCCGCGTCCCGCAAGCGCTTCCTGGGCCGCGTACTGGCCGGCGCGGAAGGCGCCCCGCCGCCCGCGCGCGAGCGCGACGCCGCCACCGCCGCCGTCTCCGCCCTGGCCGCACAGCAGGGCGCGTGGGCGGTCCGCGTCCACGAGGTGCGGGCCACGGCCGACGCCGTACGCGTAGCCAGGGCCGTGGAAGGAGCGCGTACGGCGGGAACGCGTACGGCCGGAGCACGTACGACAGGAGCCCGTGCCTCGGAGGAATCCGGGACCGCCGGAGCCCCGACCGCAGACGGAGCCGCCGGAGCCCCGACCGCAGAGGGAGCCCGGTGAGCGCCCCCCGCACCGACGTCGAGCAGGTCGAACTCGCCAACACCGCCTTCTACGAGGCCTTGGAGCGGGGCGACTTCGAAGAGCTGTCGTCGCTCTGGCTGGCCCCGCTGGACACGGCAGACGATGCCGTCGCGAGCGTGGGCGGTGGCGAGGGCGAGGGCGAGGACGAAGGCCCGGTGATCTCCTGCGTCCACCCCGGCTGGCCCGTCCTCAACGGCCGCGGCGAGGTGCTCCGCTCGTACGCGCTGATCATGGCGAACACCGAGTACATCCAGTTCTTCCTCACCGACGTACACGTCTCCGTCGTCGGCGACACCGCGCTGGTCACCTGCACCGAGAACATCCTCAGCGGCGGCCCCGCCCCGGACGACAGCGACGAGCTCGGCCCGCTCGTCGGCCAGCTGGTCGTCGCCACGAACGTGTTCCGCCGCACGGCCTACGGCTGGAAGCTCTGGACGCACCACGCCTCCCCCGTCCTCGCCGAATCGGGCGAGGAGGAGGACGAGGACACTCCCGGTTAGAGGCGAGTCCCGGTTAGAGACGAGTCCACCCGGATCGAGTGGGTAAGCGGTCCGTGAGCACCAAGGCGTGGTTGGAATCACGTACCCCTGGGTAGGGGCGGCTACCAACCCGTGAGCCGCCGTGTTCCCCAAGGGAAACGCCCGATGAAGCCTCGTGCCGATCGCCAGGGCGCGCGCTCCTGCGGGCAGGGACTGTCAGTGCCCGCAGGTAGATTCGTTTGAGGCCGGTTCACCGACCGCACTCGGTACGTGCCTGCCACCAACGACGATTGCAGGAGTGATTCGCGTGGATCGTGTCGCGCTGCGCGGCCTCAAGGCTCGCGGGCACCATGGCGTCTTTGCCAGGGAACGCGAAGAGGGCCAGACCTTCATCGTGGACCTGACGCTGGGCCTGGACACCCGAGCGGCCGCGGCCGACGACGACCTGACGAAGACCGTGCACTACGGAGTCGTGGCCGAGGAGGTCGTGGCCGTCGTCGAGGGCGAGCCCGTCGATCTCATCGAGACGCTCGCCGAGCGCATCGCCCAGACGTGCCTGAAGCACGACGGGGTCAAGGAGGTCGAGGTCTGCGTCCACAAACCGGACGCGCCGATCACGGTGCCCTTCGACGACGTGACCGTCACCATCACCCGGAGCCGAGTATGACCGCCTTCTTCACCGAGGGTCAGAGCGACCCGACCGTACAGCCGGTGCCTGCCTCCGTGGTGGAACAGGTGGACGCCGCCGACACGACCCTGCAGAACCCGAAGCGAGCGGTGATCTCCCTCGGTTCGAACCTGGGCAACCGCCTGGAGACCCTCCAGGGCGCCATCGACGCCCTGGAGGACACCCCCGGCGTCCGGATCAAAGCGGTCTCCCCCGTCTACGAGACGGAGCCCTGGGGCGTCGCCCCGGACAGCCAGCCCTCGTACTTCAACGCGGTGGTGGTCCTCAGGACGACCCTGCCCCCCTCCTCCCTCCTGGAGCGGGCACACGCGGTCGAGGAGGCCTTCCACCGGGTACGCGACGACCGCTGGGGCCCCCGCACGATCGACGTGGACATCGTGGCGTACGCCGATGTGGTCTCCGACGACCCGGTCCTGACCCTCCCTCACCCGCGCGCCCACGAGCGGGCCTTCGTCCTCGCCCCCTGGCACGACGTGGAACCCGAGGCGCAGCTCCCCGGCCGCGGCCCCGTGGCCCAGCTCCTCGCGACGGTCACGCGAGACGGAGTCGCGCCCCGCGCCGACCTGGAACTCAGGCTGCCCGAGTAGTCGTTAAGGTCAGGACGACCACCAGGCGGTTTGACCGAAGGGGCATTGTGAAAGAGCTGCGCATCAGGACGCTGGCCGCGGTGTTCCTCATCGCCGGAGTGCTGTCCTGGGCAGGTGCCCGCCTGTGGAGCTCCGTGGGCACGCTCCCCTCGGTCCCGCTGGCCGCCCCCATCGTCCTCGCCCTGATCGCGGTCGTCCTGCTGGCCACGGCGCTCTCGCTGCGCGCCCGCCTCAAGGCCCAGCGCGAGCGCCGCCCCGGCGCCAAGGGAGTCGATCCCCTGATGGCGGCCCGCGCCGTCGTCTTCGGCCAGGCCAGCGCCCTGGTCGCCGCCCTGGTGGCCGGTATGTACGGCGGCACGGGTGTGTTCCTGCTCGAATCCCTGGACATCCCCGCCCGCCGCGACCAGGCCATCTACGCCGGCTTCTCGGTCCTCGCCGGCCTCGGCGTCATAGCGGCCGCCTTCTTCCTCGAGCGCGTCTGCAAACTCCCGGAGGACGACGACGAGAACGGCGGCACGGCCCCGGCGCTGTGACCGCGAGGAGGCGCCCCGCAGGGGCGCGGGGAACTGCGCGACCAGCCACAGCGCACCCGCAGACGAAGCACCGGCAGGCAACGCACCCGCAGGTAACGCACCCGGATTCCAGCGGAGCGCTACCGCGCCATGATGAGACTCATCGCCTCGTTGCGAGTAGCTGCATCCCGCAGCTGCCCCCGCACCGCTGACGTGATCGTCTTCGCGCCCGGCTTGCGTATGCCGCGCATCGACATGCACATGTGCTCGCACTCGACGACCACGATCACACCGCGCGGCTCCAGGATCTCCATCAGGGAGTCGGCGATCTGGGTCGTCAGCCGCTCCTGCACCTGAGGACGTCGCGCGTAGACGTCGACCAGCCGCGCCAGCTTGGACAGGCCCGTGATCTTGCCGCTTGTGGCCGGAATGTAACCGACGTGGGCGACACCCCGGAACGGCACCAGGTGATGTTCGCAGGTGCTGAAGACCTCGATGTCCTTCACCAGGACCATCTCGTCGTGCCCCAGGTCGAACGTCGTCGTCAGGACGTCCTCCGGCTGCTGCCACAGACCCGCGAATATCTCCCGGTACGCCCTGGCGACCCGCCCCGGCGTCTCCCGCAGACCCTCACGGTCCGGGTCCTCGCCGACGGCGATGAGGAGCTCTCGTACGGCGTTCTCGGCGCGCTTCTCGTCGAACTCGCCGATTACTCCGTCGCCGTCCAGCGTCACGGGGTCGGTCATGTGGTCCTCGTTCCTGTGCCTCTCACGCGTGCGGGTCGACGCGTCAAACGTACGAGCATACGAAAATGCCGCGCCCCCCAGGCTAGAACCTGGGGGGCGCGGCATCCATTCCGGGCCTGGTGAGGCCACCGGGAGCCGGGATGGGTCAGCTCTCGGTGCGGTCCTCGGTGACGGCTTCCGTCGCGGGGACGGACTCCGTCGCACCGGCGATGGCCGGCGTCGAGCCGTTCGCCCCGTTCGTCAGTGACAGCTCCTTGGGGGAGAGCACCGGCGGGCGGGTGGACGGGGTACGCCTGGAGGAGCCGGTCCACGCGGGGCGGGCCGGGCGCTTGATGATGGGAGCGAAGACCTCGGCGATCTGCTCCTTGCTCAGCGTCTCCTTCTCCAGCAGCTGGAGCACCAGCGCGTCGAGGACGTCACGGTTCTCGACCAGGATTTCCCAGGCCTCGTTGTGCGCGTTCTCGATGAGCTTCTTGACCTCTTCGTCGACGAGCGCGGCGACCTCTTCCGAGTAGTCGCGCGGGTGCGACATCTCCCGGCCCAGGAAGGGCTCGGTGTTGTCGCCGCCGAACTTGATCGCGCCGAGACGCTCGGTCATGCCGTACTGCGTGACCATCGCGCGGGCCGTCGTGGTGGCCTTCTCGATGTCGTTCGCAGCGCCCGTGGTCGGGTCGTGGAAGACAAGCTCCTCGGCCGCGCGCCCGCCCAGCATGTACGCCAGCTGGTCGAGCATTTCGTTGCGGGTCGTGGAGTACCTGTCCTCGTCCGGCAGGACCATCGTGTAGCCGAGGGCACGGCCACGCGACAGGATCGTGATCTTGTGGACCGGGTCGGAGTTCGGAGACGCCGCCGCGACCAGGGCGTGGCCGCCCTCGTGGTACGCGGTGATCTTCTTCTCCTTGTCCGACATGATCCGGGTCCGCTTCTGCGGGCCCGCAACCACGCGGTCGATCGCCTCGTCGAGCATGTCGTTGTCGATCAGCTTCCCGTTGTTGCGCGCGGTGAGCAGCGCAGCTTCGTTCAGCACGTTCGACAGGTCCGCACCCGTGAAGCCCGGCGTACGCCGTGCGACCGCGCCCAGGTCGACGCCCGGGGCGACCGGCTTGCCCTTCTGGTGAACCTTGAGGATCTCCAGACGGCCCTGCATGTCCGGGCGGTCGACCGCGATCTGGCGGTCGAAGCGGCCGGGGCGCAGGAGGGCCGGGTCGAGAATGTCGGGCCGGTTCGTGGCGGCGATCAGGATGACGCCGCCCTTCACGTCGAAGCCGTCCATCTCGACGAGCAGCTGGTTGAGCGTCTGCTCGCGCTCGTCGTGACCGCCGCCGAGGCCGGCGCCGCGATGACGGCCGACCGCGTCGATCTCGTCGACGAAGACGATCGCCGGAGCGTTCGCCTTGGCCTGCTCGAACAGGTCACGGACTCGGGAGGCACCGACACCGACGAACATCTCGACGAAGTCGGAACCCGAGATCGAGTAGAAGGGGACGCCGGCCTCACCCGCGACAGCACGCGCGAGCAGCGTCTTACCGGTTCCAGGAGGCCCGTAGAGGAGCACGCCCTTGGGGATCTTCGCCCCGACGGCCTGGAACTTCGCCGGCTCCTGGAGGAACTCCTTGATCTCGTGGAGCTCCTCGACCGCCTCGTCCGAGCCCGCCACATCGGCGAACGTCGTCTTCGGGGTGTCCTTGGTGATGAGCTTCGCCTTGGACTTCCCGAAGTTCATGACCCGGGAGCCGCCGCCCTGCATCTGGTTCATCAGGAACAAGAAGACGACGACGATGAGGACGAAGGGGAGCAGAGACAGCAGGATGCCCAGGAACGGGTTCTGCTTGGACGGCGAGACGGTGTAGCCGTCCGGAATCTGCTTGTTCTGGTACTTGTCCTGCAATGAGTTGGCCAGGTCCACGCCCTGGTCGCCGATGTAGCTCGCCTGGATCTTGGAGCTGCCGTCGACCTTCTCGCCATCCTTGAGAGAGACCTTGATGATCTGCTCGTCGCCGGTGGTGATCTTGGCCGACTCGACCTTGTTGTCATTGATCGCCTGGACGACCTGACCGGTGTCCACTGTCTTGTAGCCGCCGGACGAGCCGACGACCTGCATCAACACGACCACGGCAAGGACGGCCAGCACGATCCACATGACCGGCCCACGGAAGTATCGCTTCACGTCCATCCATACGGAGCGGTGACGCCCCGTCCCTCCTGCCATAGTGAGTTTGATAAAGACTTATAAAGACTGTTCTTCGGACGGTACCCCAGCATTGTCACCCGAAGACGCAGGGGACGACTGCCAATCCCGCCCACGCATGCTCCAACGGCGCGAAACCCGCTGAGGTTCCCGATCGTCCTACACGGCTGTGCTAGCCGCCGTAGACATGAGGCGCGAGCGTACCGACGAACGGGAGGTTGCGGTACTTCTCCGCGTAGTCGAGGCCGTACCCGATGACGAACTCGTTCGGGATGTCGAAGCCGACCCACTCCACGTCGATCGCGACCTTGGCAGCGTCCGGCTTGCGCAGCAGCGTGCACACCTTCAGCGACTCCGGCTCACGCGAGCCGAGGTTGGACAGCAGCCAGGACAGGGTCAGCCCGGAGTCGATGATGTCCTCGACGATCAGGACGTGCTTGCCCTTGATGTCGGTGTCGAGGTCCTTGAGGATCCGCACCACACCGGAGGACTGGGTGCCCGCGCCGTACGAGGACACCGCCATCCAGTCCATGGTGACGGGGGTGGACAGCGCACGCGCGAGGTCCGCCATGACCATCACGGCGCCCTTGAGGACACCGACGATCAGCAGGTCCTTGCCCGCGTACTCCGCGTCGATCTTCGCGGCCAGCTCAGCCAGCTTGGCGTCGATCTCTTCCTTGGTGATGAGCACCGACTTGAGGTCGGTGCCCATGTCTTTCGCGTCCACCCGCATCACTTTCGGTCGTCCGTCCGAACCTTTTCGGCAGCCGCTCGAACCGCCCGCGACCCGCGTGAGAGGGCCCGGAGAACCGCGTGAGCGGTCTCGGTGGAGGGTCCGGTTTCAGCCTTGCCGAATCACCAGTCTGCCACCCTGCCGCTGGGCGACGACTTTGCCCGGGAGATTGATGGCCCCCTGGCCGCGCCAGCCGGTGATCAGCCGGTCGACTTCCTCGATGTGACGGGCGAACAGCGAACCGGCCGGGGCGCCCGCCTCGATGGCGGCGCGGCGCAGGATGCGGCGGCGTACGGCGGGCGGCAGGGCGTAGAGCTTGGCGCATTCCAGGAGGCCCGCCGCGTCCCGTACGGAGGCTTCGGCCTGGCTGGCCCAGGCGTCGAGGGCGTCGGCGTCGTCGCGGGAGAGCTGGGCCGTACGGGCGAGCGCCTCGACGACTCCCTTGCCGAGCGCCTTCTCCAGGGCGGGCAGGCCCTCGTGGCGGAGCCGGGAGCGGGTGTAGGCCGGGTCGGCGTTGTGCGGGTCGTCCCAGACGGGCAGCGACTGGACCATGCAGGCCTTGCGGGCGGTCTGCCGGTCCAGGTACAGGAACGGGCGGCGGTAACGGCCGTCGGCCCCCGAGACCGCGGCCATTCCGGACAGGGAGCGGATGCCGGAGCCGCGGGCGAGGCCGAGCAAAACGGTTTCGGCTTGGTCGTCGCGGGTGTGGCCGAGCAGGATCGCGGTGGCGCCGTGGCGTTCGACGGCGGAGTCCAGGGCGGAGTACCGGGCGTCACGGGCGGCGGCCTCGGGCCCGCCGTCGCGGCCCACGGTGACGGCGATGGACTCGACCGGGGACAGCCCCAGCTCGGTGAGGCGCAACACGACCTCGTCGGCGCGCAGGTCGGACCCGGGCTGCAGACCGTGGTCGACGGTGATGCCGCCGGCGCGGATGCCGAGTTTGGGGGCTTCGAAGGCGAGGGCGGAGGCGAGCGCCATCGAGTCGGCGCCACCGGAGCACGCGACGAGCACGAGCGGCGTCGACGGCTGCTCGTGCGGGGTCGGTGCGGGGAGGTCGGGGGCGGGCGAGCGCCTGGTACCCGGCGCGGGTACGCGCTCGGAGGCGGGCGGACGCGCGGCGTCTGCCGCGGGCGTGCGCCTGGTGTCGGGGGCGGGCGTGTGCTCGGTGAGGATGTCGTGGAGTACGCGGCGAACCGCCAGGCGTATCGCCGCGACCGCAGGATGGGGACCCATGTCCGGTTCCCTTCATGAAGTTTTCGGGGGTGAACCCGGTTCCGGTCACTCAGAGTGTGTAGATGGTGACAGAACCGGGCCGTTCCCCGAGCATTGCACGCCTACCCATGCCCCACGGTCCCTCGGACGGGTGATTGGAGGGGCGTTTACCTGCCGTCGGCCGGATTCACTTCACGACCCGCCCGCGGCGTTCACGACTCTGCCTTGCGGTGCACCCGCGCGACCCAGTCCGCCGGTTTGGCGATCTCCGTCTTGGTCGGGAGCGTGTTCGGGGAGGTCCACACCCGGTTGAAGCCGTCCATGCCGACCTCACCGACGACCGCCCGTACGAACCGCTCGCCGTCCTTGTACTGCCTCAGTTTGGCATCCAGACCGAGCAGCTTGCGCAGGGCCAGGTCCAGGCGGGAGGCCCCCTTGGCCCGACGCTGCTGGAACTTCTCGCGGATCTCGGCGACGGACGGGACGACGTCGGGCCCCACTCCGTCCATCACGAAGTCCGCGTGGCCCTCCAGGAGTGACATGACGGCGGTCAGCCGGCCGAGGATCTCCCGCTGGGCGGGCGTCTGCACGATTTCGACGAGTGAGCGGCCGCCGTCGTCCTCCTCGCCCTCGGGCCGTCCGCCCGCCAAGGACTGGGCGGCTTCGCGGATGCGTTCGAGGACTGTCATGGGGTCGACCTCGGTCTCCCCCAAGAACGACTGGATTTCGCCCTCGAGGTGGGCCTGCAGCCAGGGCACGGCCGTGAACTGGGTGCGGTGCGTCTCTTCGTGCAGGCACACCCACAGGCGGAAGTCGTGGGGCTGTACGTCGAGTTCGCGCTCCACGTGGACGATGTTCGGCGCGACCAGGAGGAGCCTGCCGCCGCCGTTCGCCCCCGCCGGGAGCTCACGCGTCGCCGGGGCGAAGGTCTCGTACTGGCCGAGGACCCTCGACGACAGGAACGACAGCAGCATGCCCAGCTCGACGCCGGTGACCTTGCCGCCGACCGCGCCGAGGACGGCTCCGCCGGGGGTGCTCCCCCTGCGCTCCTGCATCTTGTCCAGCAGGGGCTTGAGGATCTCCCTGAACCCGGCGACGTTCGCCCGCACCCAGCCGGGGCGGTCCACCACCAGTACGGGGGTGTCGTGGGTGTCCTCCGTGCCCATCCGGGTGAAGCCCCGGACGTGTCCTTCCGAGGCCTTGGCGTGCCGGCGCAGCTCCGCGACGACGTCCCTGGCCTCGTCGCGGCTGACCTCTGGGCCCGGCCGCACGAGTCGTGTCGCGGTTGCCACCGCGAGATTCCAGTCGACCATCTCGGCACCACCGATGCTCGTCATGCGTCAACCGTACGTGAGCGTGTCCGGCTGCGGTTAGAGGTACGGGGTCCTGGTCGCCCTCTGCCTTGGGGCGGGCGGTGCACTTGGCGCCCCCTGGGTCGGCGGGGGCCGGGGCCTGTTTGATCGGGCGCCCGGCGCTGTCGGCTGTGCCCACCCGTCCCGCCCTGCGGGACGATTGCCCACAGCGGTAGGTGGCGACTGCGGCCCGCCGCCCGGCAGCGGTTGCCCCTGCGGGTGCCGTCCCGCGGGGAACCCAACTACCTGCAGCCGCACGCCGCCAGTGCTGTCGCCGTGCGGTCCAGGGCCGCCTGGGCCGCTGTCGGCTCCGGGGGGTGGGCCTCGTCGGAGGTGAGGAAGGCGAAGGCCAGTAGGCGGCCGTCTGTGTCGACGACTGTGCCTGCCAGGGTGTTGACGCCTGTCAGGGTGCCGGTTTTGGCGCGTACGACGCCGGTGGCCGAGGCGTCGGTGGTGTAGCGGTCGCTGAGGGTGCCGGTGAAGCCGGCGATGGGGAGGCCGGTCAGGGCGGGGCGGAGTTCGGGGTGGGCGGGGTCGCCGGCCTTCGCCAGCAGGGCGGTGAGCAGGTCGGCGGTCAGCTTGTCGGCACGGTTCAGGCCGCTTCCGTCGGCGAACCGCACGCCGGCGAGGGGAAGTCCGAGCTTCTTCAGCTGCGCGCCGATCGCCGTCGCGCCTCCGCTGAAACTCGCCTGACCGCCCGTCACGAGGGCCACCTGACGGGCCAGGGCCTCCGCGATGTCGTTGTCGCTGTTCGTCAGCATCCGCTCGACGAGGGCGGACAGGGGCGGCGAGGAGACCGAGGCGAGGTCCTGCGAACGGCTCGTCGCCTTGGAGAGGCCGGGGGACGTCGTCTTGATGCCCTTGGCCTGGAGCAGCTCCGCGAACTTCCTGGCCGCGTCCCCCGCCGGGTCCGTACTGCGCGTGGCCGTGCCGCTGTCCGAGTCGTCGATGCGGCCCTCGTCGACCATCAGGGCGCTGACCGGGGCGAGGTTGGGGTTGGCGCCGATGGGGTGCACGGTGGGACCCGCGTACAGCGAGGTGTCGTACGAGAGCGTCACCTGGTCCAGGTGACGGGCCTTCAGGGCGGTCGCCGTCTCGTCGGCGAGGGTGCGCAGGCTCGCGTAGCCCTTCGCGTCCTCGCGGGCGGTCAGGGTCGGGTCGCCCGCGCCGACGAGGACGACCTCCTTGGTGTCGGGCTCGAGGACCGCGCGCGTGGTGATGCGGTGGTCGGTGCCCGCTGCCGAGAGCACGGCGACGGCGGTGGCGATCTTCGTGGTGGAAGCCGGGGTCTGGGCCTGGTCGGCCCCCTTGCCGTACAGCCGCTTGCCGGTCGCCACGTCGACGACCACGGCGGTGCGCTGCGCGCCGAGGGCGGGGTCGTTCAGGAGCGGGTCCAGGACGTCCGCGAGGGCCTTCTCGGCGGGGGCGGGCACCGCCCCCCCTGAGGTGGAGTCGGTGGAGCCGAGTCCGGCCAGTACGGTGGCGGCGCTCGGCGCGGGGCGGGGCGCCTTCACGGACGTACCGGACGTAAGGCCGTGATCTGTGCCACCCTCGCCCTCCCGCGATGCGGCCCAGTCGCGCTCGGCCGTACGCTGACCGGTGGAGTCCCAGGGACCGGCCGCGGCCACCAGCCCGGCCGCGAGCGCCAGGCCCACGGTGGCGGCGACCGCTGTGAGCTGCGGAGTCGTGAACTTGACGGAACGCGGCCGCACGGCTTGGGTGATCCGCGCCACGTGCGGTTTCACCGAGCCCGCGACCCGCACCACATGCGGTCTCGCGGCCCGCCAAGCCTTCAGCTCTGGCACGACCACCAGCCCCTTTCGCGATCACACACCTGCGTGAGGGACACTTAACCACCAGAACTATGTGCTGATCATGGAGGAGCCACCGGTGGAGTTCGACGTCACGATCGAGATTCCGAAGGGTTCGCGGAACAAGTACGAGGTGGACCACGAGACCGGTCGGATCCGCTTGGACCGTCGACTCTTCACTTCGACCAGTTACCCGGCCGACTACGGCTTCGTCGAGAACACTCTCGGCGAGGACGGCGACCCGCTGGACGCGCTGGTCATCCTGGACGAGCCGACCTTCCCCGGTTGCCTCATCCAGTGCCGCACGATCGGCATGTTCCGTATGACGGACGAGGCCGGCGGCGACGACAAGCTGCTGTGCGTCCCGGCGCACGACCCGCGGGTGGAGCACCTGCGCGACATCCACCACGTGTCGGAGTTCGACCGCCTGGAGATCCAGCACTTCTTCGAGGTCTACAAGGACCTGGAGCCCGGCAAGTCCGTCGAGGGCGCCAACTGGGTGGGCCGCACGGAGGCCGAGGCCGAGATCGAGCGTTCTTACAAGCGCCTGAAGGACCAGGGCGGCCACTGAGTACCCGCGCTTCCGTTCGGGCCGCGTGATCCTGATGGGGTCGCGCGGCCCGTTCGTGTGTCCGTACGCATACTGAGGGCATACGGCAGCTACGCAGGAGACGCACGCGTACGAGAGGTGAGGCAGGAGCTGGTGGCGGACCCGGAGGCGGAAGACCGCAAGCCGCAGTCGGACGAGGCGAGGAGCGCCTTCGCTCAGCCGGCCGGTGTGGCGCCGCCGCAGATCCCGGTGGTCGATGACGAGTCGTCGACGACGTCGGAGTTCGCGCTCCCCAAGGGGCTCGGCGCGCCGCAGCCGTCCGCGGCCGACTCCGAGGGTTCGGCGTTCAGCACCCCGGCCTCGTACAGCGCGCATCACGCCTATCCCGCGTTCACGCCGCCGACCGGCATCCCCATGGTCAAGCTGACCAAGGACGTGCCGTGGCAGGACCGGATGCGCGAGATGCTGCGCATGCCGGTGACCGAGCGGCCGGCGCCCGAACTGGTCCACAAGGAGGACGAGTCGGGGCCCGCCATCCCGCGCGTGCTCGACCTGACCCTGCGTATCGGCGAGTTGCTCCTTGCCGGCGGTGAGGGCGCCGAGGACGTGGAGGCGGCGATGTTCGCCGTGTGCCGCAGCTACGGCCTGGACCGCTGCGAGCCGAACGTCACCTTCACGCTGCTGTCCATCTCGCACCAGCCGTCCCTGGTGGACGACCCGGTGACGGCGTCCCGGACCGTGCGCCGCCGGGGCACCGACTACACGCGCCTTGCGGCCGTTTTCCAGCTCGTGGACGACCTGAGCGACCCGGAGGCCGCGATCTCGCTGGAGGAGGCGTACGGGCGGCTCGCAGAGATGCGGCGCAACCGGCACCCGTACCCCGGCTGGGTGTTGACCTCGGCGACCGGGCTGCTGGCCGGCGCGGCCTCGGTGCTCGTCGGCGGTGACGCCCTCGTCTTCATCGCCGCCGCGCTCGGCGCGATGCTGGGCGACCGGCTCGCGTGGCTGTGCGCGGGGCGCGGGCTGCCGGAGTTCTACCAGTTCACGGTGGCCGCGACGCCCCCCGCCGCGATCGGCGTCGCCATCCAGCTCGCGCACATGGACGTGAAGGCGTCCGCGGTGATCACCGGTGGGCTGTTCGCGCTGCTGCCCGGGCGGGCGCTCGTCGCGGGCGTGCAGGACGGTCTGACCGGCTTCTACATCACCGCGTCCGCGCGCCTGCTGGAAGTCATGTACTTCTTCGTCGGCATCGTCGTCGGCGTACTTCTGGTGCTCTATTTCGGTGTGAAGCTCGGCGCCGAACTCAATCCCGACCAGGCCCTGAGCATCTCCGAGCGGCCGCTGCTGCAGATCGCCGCGTCCATGCTGCTGTCGCTCACCTTCGCGGTCCTGCTCCAGCAGGAGCGGTCCACCGTGCTCGCGGTGACGCTCAACGGGGGCGTGGCCTGGTCGGTGTACGGGGCGATGCACTACGCGGGCGACATCTCACCGGTCGCCTCCACGGCCGTGGCGGCGGGTCTGGTGGGCCTGTTCGGGCAGCTGCTGTCCCGCTACCGGTTCGCGTCCGCCCTCCCGTACACGACGGCCGCGATCGGACCGCTGCTGCCGGGTTCGGCCACCTACTTCGGCCTGCTGTCCATCGCCCAGAACGAGGTCGACGAGGGGCTCGTGTCCCTCACCAAGGCCGCCGCCCTCGCGATGGCCATCGCGATCGGCGTGAACCTGGGGTCCGAGATCTCGCGGCTGTTCCTGCGGATCCCGGGCGCGAGTACGGCGGGCGGCCGCCGCGCGGCCAAGCGGACGCGCGGCTTCTAGGCGTACGGGCGCTGTCTACCGCTTGGCGTGACGGCCGCCGCGCGGCGGCTGCTGCGGGTCCTGGTGCTGATTCGGGTTCGGGTTCGGGTACTGGTGCTGGTTCGGGTTCTGGTGCGGGTCCTGGTGCTGCTGGAGCGGGGGTACCCGCAGCTGGGCCGTCTCGTCGAGAGCGGGGGCCTCGGGAGCCTGGGCGGCTTCCTTCTTGGCCTTGCCGCGCGCGCGGAGGTACTCGATGACGATCGGGACCACCGAGATGAGGACGATCAGGATCAGGATCGCCTCGATGTTCTTGTGCACGAACTCGATGTTGCCGAGCCAGGCACCGAGCGCCGTGACGCCGGCGCCCCAGAGGACACCACCGATGATGTTGTACGTGATGAACGAGCGGTACCGCATGCCGCTGACGCCGGCGATGATCGGCGTGAACGTGCGCACGATGGGCACGAAGCGGGCCAGGACCAGGGACTTGGGCCCGTGCTTCTCGAAGAACTCGTGGGCCTTGACCACGTTCTCCTGCTTGAAGAGGCGGGAGTCCGGGCGGGTGAAGAGCGAGGGCCCGACCTTCTTGCCGAACAGATAGCCCGCCTGGTCACCGAGGATCGCCGCGACGCAGATCAGCGCGATCGCCGCCCACAGCGGGAAGTCCAGCGTGCCCGCGGTGATCAGCAGACCGGCGGTGAACAGCAGCGAGTCACCCGGCAGGAAGAAGCCGATGAGCAGGCCGGACTCGGCGAAGACGATGAGGAGCAGGCCCCAGATACCGAAGTTGTCCAGGAGCGTGTTCGGATCCAGCCAGCTTGGTCCGAGGGCAAGCGTCGTCACGGTTCCGGGCTCCTGAGGGGTGAAGGAAGGGACGGCGGTCCACATACGGCCGACCAAAACTATCAACGCAATGGGGCTCCGCCAGGTTCCACCGGTGTCCAGAGGGTGCACTGTGTGCCAACTGGTACAAAGCTGTGAGCCGTACAAAGCTGTCAGCCATGGGCATCGAAGAGTACGGCGGCGGTCAGGTCCCCCAGTCGGACGTGCTGGTCGTGACGACGAACGACGCACCCGGTCACCGCGTCCAGGAGGTCATCGGTGAGGTCTTCGGCCTCACCGTGCGCTCCCGGCATCTGGGCAGCCAGATCGGCGCGGGTCTGAAGTCGATGATCGGCGGTGAGCTCAAGGGGCTCACCAAGACCCTCGTGGAGACCCGCAACCAGGCCATGGAGCGGCTCGTCGAGCAGGCACGCGCGCGTGGCGCCAATGGCGTGCTGATGTTCCGCTTCGACGTGACGGAGGCGGCGGACGTGGGCACGGAGGTGTGCGCCTACGGGACGGCGGTGGTCCTGGTCAAAGAATAGGGAACAGAGAACCAAGAACGGGGCACAAGGCACAGTGCACAGGGCACAGGCGGTGGCGCACGCCAACACCCCTGCGCCGAGGATCAGCGCATGCGGTAAGGGGCGTCCGCTGTTGCGGGCGCCCCTTACCGTCACGCTCCTTGGGAGTGCCTGGCCGCGTTCGCCCCGATCGCGTCCCTCAGATGCTCGGCGAGCCCCGGTCGCATGGAGTCGTAGAACTCCTTGAAGCGCTCGTCGGAGACGTACATCTCGGCGAGCCCCTGGTGGGTCTCGTACGAGCACGCGTAGAACCACTTGGTGATGTGCTGCCGGTGTTCCTCGGCCATGTCCATGGCGCGCTCACCGGTCGGCGGCTCACCGGACTCCATCAGGGCGTCGTAGCGCTCGCCCCAGGAGGCCACTTCGGCCTGCATGCGCTTCCAGTCGTCCTTGGTGTAGCGGGCGGCGCGGCGCTGCGACTCGGCGTACGCATCCGTGCCGCCCCAGCGCCGCTCGGCCTCTTCGGCGTGTGCTTCCGGATCCTTGTCCCCGAAGACCTCGAACTTCTCCTCGGGCGTGAGGTTGATGCCCATCGTGCGTGCCTCCATGGCGTGTTCCACGGCCGCGGCCATCTTCTGCAGCTTCTCGATCCGGTCGGTCAGCAGCTCGTGCTGGCGGCGCAGATGCGCGCGCGGGTCCGTATCCGGGTCGTCGAGCAGGGCGGCGACCTCGTCGAGGGGGAAGCCGAGCTCCCGGTAGAACAGGATCTGCTGCAGCCGGTCGAGGTCGGCGTCGCTGTAGCGCCGGTGGCCCGCGTGGCTGCGCCCGCTCGGCACGAGCAGGCCGATCTCGTCGTAGTGGTGCAGCGTGCGCACCGTGACCCCGGCGAAACCGGCGACCTGGCCCACTGGATAGCCCACTTCCGCTCCTTTCTCCGTACGCCTCTCAGGCTGAGGCCTCACGTGACGTGAGGTGCAAGTCCGAAATCCCGGGGATTCCGGGGACCGATCCCTCGGGGTGTTATGTCGCTTTCGCCCACTTAGGGTGAGCGCGTGAGCACCGAAGCCCCGGCGGAGCCGGAACAGGGCCCCGCACGGCGTCTGCTGCCGTTGATCGTGCCCGCCGCCGTGGTCGGTGTGGCCGCGGCGCTCGTCCTGCTGGGCGTCAGTCTGCTGGCCGAGCAGCTCCAGGACGTCCTGTGGGAGACCCTTCCGGACGCGCTGGACGTGGGCCGCTACTCCGTGCTCTGGATGATCGTGATGCTTACGGCGACCGGGATCGCGGTGGGCCTGGTGGTGTGGAAGGTGCCGGGGCACGCGGGTCCGGACCCGGCGACCACCGGCCTGGTCGACGCGCCGCTGCCGCCCCGCGTGCTGCCCGGGCTGCTCCTCGCCACGGTCCTGGCGCTGGCGGGCGGGGTGAGCCTGGGCCCCGAGAACCCGATCACGGCCGCCAACATCGCCCTCGCGTACTGGCTGGGCAGGAAGGCCGCCCCCCGCTCCCCCGCCGCCCTGTGGATGATGCTGGCCGCCGCCGGCACGATCGGCGCGCTGTTCGGGACGCCGGTGGCGGCGGCGCTGATCTTCTCCGAGGTGCTGGCCGGGCGGCCGGGACCCGGCGCCCTCTGGGACCGGCTGCTGCCACCGCTCCTTGCGGGCGGCACCGGCGCGCTGACCATGGACCTGCTCGAGCACCCCAGCTTCAACCTGTCCCTGCCCGACTACACCGGGCCACACTGGGGCGACCTGCTGTCCGCCCTGGTGGTCGCCTCGGTCGCGGCGGTGGCCGGGATGGCCGCGGTGTACGCCTTCCCTTACCTCCACGGCGCCTTCTCCCGGCTCGGGCACCCCATGCTGGCGATTCCCGTTGGCGGGCTCGTCCTCGGGCTGCTCGGCGCCCTCGGCGGGCATCTGACGCTCTTCAAGGGGCTGGACGAGGTGAAGGTGCTGGCCGCGGACCCGGACGGCTGGTCGGCGGGGCGGTTCGCTCTGATGGCCGTGGTGAAGCTGGCCGCCCTCGCGGTCGCCGCCGCGTGCGGCTTCCGGGGCGGCCGGATCTTTCCCGCCGTCTTCGTGGGGGTAGCCCTCGGACTGTGTGCGCACGCGCTGGTGCCCCAGGTGCATCCCACGGTCGGCGTGGTGTGCGGGGTCCTCGGCGTACTGCTCGCCGTCACCCGGCAGGGCTGGATCAGCCTGTTCACCGCGGCCGTCCTGGTGTCCGACCCCGCCGTGCTGCCGCTGCTCGTACTGGCGTCGGTGCCGGCCTGGCTGCTGGTCACCGGACGCCCCCAGATGAAGCTTGACGAAGACGGAACCCCGACCCGCTAGGAGAAGTCATGCCGCTCCACCGAGGCCCCGAGAAGCGCGACGAGCGCCCGATGTCCGTGAACCCCTTCTTCGGGGAGACCAACCCGGTCGGCGGCATGACCGAGGCCCCGCCCAAGCACCGGCTCCCGGACGGGCCGCTGCCGCCCACCACGGCATATCAACTCGTCCATGACGAACTGATGCTGGACGGCAACTCGCGGCTGAACCTCGCCACCTTCGTCACCACCTGGATGGAGCCACAGGCCGGGATCCTGATGGCCGAGTGCCGTGACAAGAACATGATCGACAAGGACGAGTACCCGCGCACCGCCGAGTTGGAGCGACGCTGCGTGGCCATGCTCGCCGACCTGTGGAACGCGCCTGATCCCTCGGCCGCCGTGGGCTGTTCGACGACCGGGTCCAGCGAGGCGTGCATGCTCGCGGGGATGGCCCTGAAGCGGCGCTGGGCCCAGCGCAACGCCGACCGCTATCCCGGGGCCCGCCCGAACCTCGTCATGGGCGTCAACGTCCAGGTCTGCTGGGACAAGTTCTGCAACTTCTGGGAGGTCGAGGCTCGCCAAGTCCCCATGGAGGGCGACCGGTTCCACCTCGACCCCCAGGCCGCCGCCGAGCTGTGCGACGAGAACACCATCGGGGTCGTGGGCATCCTCGGGTCCACCTTCGACGGATCGTACGAGCCGATCGCCGACCTGTGCGCGGCCCTCGACGCCCTTCAGGAGCGGACCGGGCTCGACATCCCGGTGCATGTCGACGGAGCGTCCGGCGCGATGGTCGCCCCCTTCCTCGACGAGGACCTGGCCTGGGACTTCCGGCTCCCGAGGGTGTCGTCCATCAACGCCTCGGGTCACAAGTACGGCCTCGTCTACCCGGGCGTCGGCTGGGCTCTGTGGCGGTCGGCGGCCGAGCTGCCGGAGGAACTCGTCTTCCGGGTCAACTACCTGGGCGGCGACATGCCGACCTTCGCGCTCAACTTCTCCCGGCCCGGCGCCCAGGTGGTGGCGCAGTACTACACGTTCCTGCGGCTGGGCCGCGAGGGCTACCGGGCCGTACAGCAGACGACCCGGGACGTGGCACTCGCGCTCTCCGAGCGTGTCGAGGCACTGGACGACTTCCAACTCCTCACCCGAGGTGACGAGTTGCCGGTCTTCGCCTTCACGACGGGACCCGACGTGACCGCCTACGACGTCTTCGACGTGTCCCGGCGGATGCGCGAGCGGGGTTGGCTGCTGCCCGCGTACACCTTCCCCGCCAACCGCGAGGACCTGTCCGTGCTGCGGGTGGTGTGCCGCAACGGCTTCTCGACGGATCTCGCCGAGTTGTTCGTGGAGGACCTCGGGCAGCTGGTGCCTGAACTGCGCCGGCAGTCGCATCCGTTGACGCGCGACAAGAGTGCGGCCACCGGATTCCACCACTGAGCCGGCTGTCCGGGCCGCCGCCGTCAGGGCCGTCGTCAGGGCCGTCGTCAGGTGCCGTCGCCCAGTTCGAAGCTGTGCCAGTGCACGCCGTCGGCGGATATGCGATAGCTCCCGGCACCGAAGCTGTCGCCCGCCAGGTAGCCGAGCGGCGTCACGGTCGCCGACCCCCCCAGGCCTTGCGAGCCGCTGGCCTCCGTGAAGGAGCGGCCGCCGTCGGTGCTGCGCCAGACGGCGTCCTCGCCGTGGATGGTGAGGCTCCCGTCGACGGCGGCGACCGGATCGCCGAGCGAGGAGAGCGGGTCCACGCCCTCGTGGTACTTCCAGACCTGCTCCCAGGTGCGGCCGCCGTCCGCGCTGCGGTGCAGGGCGAGCAGCCCGTTCTTCACACCCTCCTCCTCGGGCAGCTGGCCCGGATGAACCGCGTACAGCACATCTCCGGACGCGACCACGCGCATGCCCCAGCCGTACTCCTCGAACGGGGCGATCAGGGCCGTACGCCATGTGCGCCCGCGGTCCTCACTGACGGCGAGAGCGGCGGCGCCGGTGCTCGGGTCGGCGCCGGAGGCGAAGAGCCGTCCGCCTGCGGTCTCCCCCGCCGGGCTCAGCACACCCGCCAGCGGAGGCTGGTGGGCCAGGACCTGGAACCTGCCCGTGCCGGGGTGGACCACGAGAAGGCGGGACGGCGCGCATCCGTTCCCCTCTTTGTCCGGCCGCGAGCAGTCCGGGACCAGGGCGCCTCCTTCGGGCACCGCCGCCGCCGTGCCCGAAGGAGCGGTGGAGCCGCGCTGCCAGCTGCGACCGCCGTCACCGGAGAACCAGGTCCCGTCCGGCGGCGGCCACTTGCCCTCGGTGATCAGCGCGCGGCCGGGTCCCAGCACCACGAGCCCGGCCGTGATGCCGAGGTCGCCCCGCACGTCCGCCAGCGGGGAGCGCGCGAGGCGCCAGGAGTCGGCGCCCTTGTCGAGCACGGCGACGTACTGCCGGCAGCGCGTCTTCCCGCACCGCGCGAGCAGCGCGAACCCGCTGGCGTCCGATGCGAAGCCCACCGCGTGCGGACCCCCGGGCAGGTCCGTCGACGAGGGGATACGGGGAGGCGAGACCCCCGTCGGGGCGGGGGCGCTTCTGCTCGCACTCGGATCCGCACCCGTGGTCGTATCCGCGCCGGAGCCGGAGCCGGAGCCGGAGCATCCGGCCAACAGCGCCAATACACCCAGCACGCCCAGTACGGCGGCCACGACCGCCTTGCCATCGCGCTTGCCATCGCCCCTGCCCCACCTCATGAGAATCCCCCGATCCGCCCGCCCGCTCCGCGATGCACCGTCATTTCTGGTACACCGCTCGCCGCGCTCGGGTTCCCACTTCCTCGCGACGACTTTTCAGGCGCAGGCCCGAGGGCGCCGTACGGCTACTTGCTGAGCCCCCCGAACCTCCGCACCGCCAGCGGCAGGAACACCGCCAGCAGTGCCAACGGCCAGATCACGGCCGCCCAGACGTGCCCCGGCTCCCCGCCAGGCCCGCCGAACAGGTCCCGTACCGCCGTCGCCGTCTGGGACATCGGGTTCCACTCGACCACCGTGCCCAGCCAGCCCGGCATGGAGTCCGGGGTCGCGAACGCGTTGGACAGGAAGCCGACCGGCCAGACCAGGATCTGCACGGCCTGCACCATCTCCGGCTTCCCGGCGACCATCGCGAGGTGGATGCCGATCCACAGCATGGCGAACCGGAAGAGCAGGAGCAGTCCGACGGCTCCCAGGAACGCCGCGAACGTGCCGTGCGCGCGCCAGCCGATGGCGTACCCGACGCCGATCAGCACGGCCAGGCCCAGCGCCGACTGGAGCATGTCGGCGGCCGAACGGCCCACCAGGACCGCGCCGTTGGCCATCGGCATCGACCGGAAGCGGTCGATCACCCCCTTGTCGAGGTCCTGGGTGACGGCCAGCATCGTGCCCTCCAGGCCGAAGGCCATGGTCAGCGCGAGCATGCCGGGCACCAGGAAGTCGACGTAGTCCCCCTGGACGCCACGGCCGCCGCCGATCAGATAGCCGAACATCAGCAGCAGCATCACGGGGAAGACCAGGCCGACGAGCACCTGGACGGGTTGCCGTGCCCAGTGGGCGAGTTCGCGGCGGGTCATGGTCCAGCAGTCGGTCAGGAGGTACGCCCCCGGAACGGCAGGACCGCCCGCACGGCTCATCTCGTACGTACTCATACGGTCTCCTCCATACGGTGCTCGTCGCCGCGGTGCTCGTCCACTCGGTGCTCGCCCCCCGTCAGATCCAGGAACACCTCGTCCAGCGTCGGCCGCCGCAGCGCGATGTCCTCCGCCTCGATGCCGCCCTCCTCCAGGGCGCGTACGGCCCCGGCGAGCGCCGCCATGCGGTCGGTGACCGGGGCGCTGAGGAGACGGCGGTCGGTGTCGACCGAGACACCGTCGGCGGGGAACGGCAACAGGGCGACGGCGGCGCCCAGTTGGCCGGCGTCGCGGAGCACGACGTCGATCCGGTCGCCGCCGGTGCGCGCCTTCAGCTCGTCGGCCGTGCCGTCCGCGATGACCCGGCCGTGGTCGACGACGGAGATGCGGTGGGCGAGTTGGTCGGCCTCCTCCAGGTACTGCGTGGTGAGCAGGACCGTGGTGCCGCCGCCGACCAGGGAGCGGACGGCGGCCCACACCTCCGCCCGGCCGCGCGGGTCGAGCCCGGTCGTCGGTTCGTCCAGGAACAGCACCTCCGGCTCGGTGATGAGGGACGCGGCGAGGTCCAGGCGGCGCCGCATGCCGCCGCTGTACTCCTTGACCGCCTTGCGCCCGGTGTCCGCGAGGCCGAAGCGCTCCAGGAGCTCGTCGGCCCGCACGCGCGCGTGGCGGGCGCCCAGGTGGTGGAGCCGGCCGAACATCTCCAGGTTCTGGTGTCCGCCGAGCTTCTCGTCGAGCGCGGCGTGCTGGCCGAGCAGGCCGATGCGGTGCCGTACCCGGCCGGCCTCGCGCAGCACGTCGTACCCGGCGACCTCCACCCGGCCCTCGTCGGGCCGCAGCAGGGTGGTCAGCACCCGCACCATGGTGGTCTTGCCCGCGCCGTTCGGACCGAGCAGACCGTGGACGGTGCCGCGCCGCACCGCCAGATCCAGTCCGTCCAGTGCCGCCTTGTCGCCGTACCTCTTCCGTACGCCCTCAGCGACGATCGCGTCGGTCATCCGATTCCCTTCACCCAGCAAGTCACCCAGCAAGCCGGCCATTCCCAGTAATCAAACTTGACTACTTCTAGAAAGTAACCCCGGAGAGGTCATTCGTCAAACTTGATTAGCCGCGGTCCCCGGGATGCGGTGTCCCCGTCGCGTACGGGTTCTCCTCGCCCTCGGCCAGGACGCCGACGAACGGTTCGCCCTCACCCGCGAAGGTGTACGCCCCGCGCTCGATCCGCGCGATCAGGCCGCGCGTCCACTCGGCGTCGGAGTCGGCGGTGTGCACCCAGAGGTTCATGATCTCGCCGATGTGGCCTAGCTGTTCGGGGCCGTCCTCGGGCACATAGTGCTCGGTGACGGCCCCCCGCCACTCCTCGATCTTCCGGATCCGCTCCTTCAGGAGGCCCACCGCCTCGTCCCTCGGCAGCTCGACGATGAAGCCGATGCCCGCCGACTGGACGTCCATCTTCTGGTCGTACGAGGTCAGGGACTCGCGCAGGAGCGCCAGGAACTCCTCGGTGCCCTGGTCCGTGATCTCGTACTCGGTGCGCGGCGGGCCGCCCGCCGTGGACGGCGCGATCTCGTGGGCGTGCAGCAGCCCTTGCTTCGCCATCTGCTTGAGCGCGTGGTAGATCGAGCCGGGCTTGGCGTTGGACCACTCGTGCGCGCCCCAGTACTCCAGGTCGTTGCGCACCTGGTAGCCGTGGGCCCGCCCGTGCTGGCGGACGGCGCCGAGCACGAGGAGACGGATCGCTGACATGTGGTCCACATTAGGACCCGCCGCCTCACCCCCAGGACGTGCCCTGCTCCTGGGCCACCAGCTCGAAGGCGGTTTTGCCGTCAAGGGACTCCCGGATGATGTCGGCGTGGCCGGCGTGCCGGGCGATCTCCTCGACCAGGTGGAGCATGAGCCAGCGCATCGAGACCTCGCCCTTGGGGAACCAGGGCGCCTCGGGCAGCGGGAAGGTGTCGTCAAGGGATCCGACGGACCGGATGAACTCCTCGGTCTCGTGCGCCACTCCGTCCCAGAAGGCGAGGGTCCCGGCCACCGTCTCGCCCTCGGCGAGCCGGAAGCCGTCCCCCCAGGTCTCCTGGGTACGCGCCCGCTCGTTGGGCTTCTGCTGGGCCAGCCGCAGCCAGTTCAGCTCGCACTCGGCGACGTGCTTGACGAGCCCGGACAGGGACAGCTCGCTGGCGCTGGGCCGCAGCGCCGCCTGCTCGTCGTCCAGCCCGAGCACCGCGCGCCGGAGGCCGCCGCGCTGTGCCTCCACGAAGGCCAGGAGCGCGCCGCGCTCGTCGCCGTGCGCCTCTGCGGGAACGTGAGTGACCATGTCGGGCCGCCTTTCATCGGGTCCTCTTGCCTGACACCGATGAAGTTACGGGCCCTTGCGGTCAGCTTCTGTCCGCAAGGGCCCGCCACTGCTGAGCGGGTCAGAACGGGAAGAAGCTCCGGCCGTGCTGCACCGAGATCCACTTCTGCGTGGTGAAGGCCTCGACGGTCGCCTCGCCGTTCAGGCGGCCGATGCCCGAGTGCTTCTCGCCGCCGAAGGCGACGAGGGGCTCGTCGTGGACGGTGCCGTCGTTGACGTGGAACATGCCGGTGTCGATCTGCTTGGCGAAGGACACTCCGCGCTCGACGTCGGCGGTGTGGACGGCGCCGCTGAGCCCGTACGGGGTGTTGTTGACCAGGCGTACGGCCTCCTCCTCGCCGTCGAAGGGGATGAGGAGGGCGACCGGGCCGAAGATCTCCTGCTGGAGGATGGCCGAGTCGGCCGGCAGACCGGTCAGGACACTCGGCTCGACGAGGTTGTCGGTGGTGGTGCCGTGCACGAGGGCGGTGGCGCCCTCGGCGATCGCCTGGTCGACCACGCCGGTGAGCGCGTCCGCCTGGGAGGAGTTGATGACCGGGCCGATGACCGTCGTCGGGTCGGTCGGGTCGCCGACCTTCAGCGTCTTGACCTTGGCGACGAACTTCTCGGTGAACTCGGCCTCGACCGAACGGTCCACGAGGACGCGGTTGGCGGCCATGCAGACCTGGCCCTGGTGGACGTACCGGCTGAAGACCGCGGCGTCGACCGCGTAGTCGATGTCCGCGTCGTCCAGGACCACCAGCGCGCTGTTGCCGCCCAGTTCGAGGATCGCGCTCTTGAACTGCGAGGCGCAGACGGTGGCCACATGGCGGCCGACCTTGTCGGATCCGGTGAAGGAGATGACCTTCGGGACCGGGTGCTCGATGAACGCGTCGCCGATCTCGGCGATGTCGGTGATGACGACGTTCAGCAGGCCGCCGGGCAGGCCCGCGTCCTCGAAGATCTTGGCGACCAGGGAACCGCCGACGATCGGGGTGTTCTGGTGCGGCTTCAGCACCACGCCGTTGCCGAGCGCCAGCGCCGGGGCGACGGACTTCAGGGACAGCAGGAAGGGGAAGTTGAAGGGGCTGATCACGCCGACGACACCGACGGGGACGCGGTAGACGCGGTTCTCCTTGCCGTCGACCGGCGAGGGGAGGATCTTGCCCTCGGGGCGCAGCGCCAGATTGACCGACTCGCGCAGGAACTCCCTGACGAGGTGCAGTTCGAAGCCGGCCTTGAGGTACGTGCCGCCGAGCTCGGCGATGATCACCTCGGTGATCTCCGCCTCGCGCTCGTCGATGATCTTCAGAGCGCGCTCGAAGACGGCACGGCGCGCGTACGGGTTGGTGGCGGCCCATTCCTTCTGGGCGCGCTCGGCCGCGCGGTAGGCCTCGTCGACCTCGTCGACCGTCGCTATCGTGATCGACGCCAGCTTTTCGCCGTTGTACGGGTTGAAGTCGATGATGTCCCAGGACCCGGTCCCTGGGCGCCACTCACCGTCGATGTACTGCTGGGCCAGGTCGGTGAAGTAGGACGACATGTGCTCCCTCAAATCCCTGTGCTGCCGAGGCAGACATCCGAGTCTGAGTCAGCAGACATCAACACAACCGATCAACGCCTGATCAGATGTCATCGTACTTGTGTCTCAAGGGAGTTGGAGAACAACTCTGGAGAGTCTGTGAAGACTCCACCCAGATCCACAGGAGGGCTCACAAGGGGCTCAGGAGAGCTGGAGCAGCCCCCTGAGCAGGTCACGGCTCTCCGACGGGCCCGGGCTGTCCTGCTGCAACTGCTTCAGCGCGCTCTCGTACTGCGTGACGTCCTCGCGTTTGTCCAGGTAGAGCGCGCTGGTGAGCTGCTCCAGGTAGACGACGTCGGAGAGGTCGGACTCGGGGAAGCTGAGGATCGTGAAGGAGCCGCTCTCTCCCGAGTGGCCGCCGAAGCTGAACGGCATGACCTGAAGTCGTACGTTGGGACGCTCCGACACCTCGATCAGATGCTGGAGTTGGCCGCGCATCACCTCGCGGTCGCCGTACGGGCGGCGCAGGGCCGCCTCGTCGAGAACGAAGTGGAACTCGGGGGAGCTCTCGGCGACGAGGTACTTCTGCCGCTCCAGACGCAGTGCCACGCGCCGGTCGATGTCGGCGACGCTCGCGCCCTTCATGCCGCGTGTGACGACCGCGTGCGCGTACGCCTCGGTCTGCAACAGGCCGTGCACGAACTGCACTTCGTACGCCCGGATCAGATGGGCGGCGCCTTCCAGGCCGACGTAGGTCGGGAACCAGCTGGGCAGGACGTCCGAGTAACTGTGCCACCAGCCCGCGACGTTGGCTTCCTTCGCGAGGGACACCAGGGAGGTTCGCTCGGCCTCGTCCATGATCCCGTAGAGCGTCAGCAGATCCTCGACGTCGCGCGTCTTGAAGCTCACCCGTCCCAACTCCATGCGGCTGATCTTCGATTCGGAGGCACGGATCGAGTAACCGGCCGCTTCCCGGGTGATTCCACGCGCCTCTCGCAGGCGCCTGAGATGCGATCCCAGCAGCATGCGGCGCACCACCGAGCCGCTCGACTCACCAGCGCTCACGTTCGTCCGCCTCCCCAACCGTCTCCAGGGCCCGCAGTCTGCCACTAAAACACTTCGAGCTGTACTCGTTCGGTTACAGAAACGGAAAGCTTCCGAAGCGGCGCCACAGGAAAAGACCACTGGAGGGTCAACAAGAGTGAAGAAGGTGACAGAAGAAATGAGCAAGAACTGGTAGAGGAAGGTCCAATTCGGGCGCGTGCACGTGCATCTGCCCTTGCATCTGCTCTACGCATTCGGAACCATGGTCCTCGCGCCACCGCTGCATCGCAACGACCGCGAACACCCGGGAGTGCCTCGCATGGGGACGAATGGATCGACCATGCTCGAGCCCTTACGGCAGGGACTTCCGCCGCTCGATCCCGCGGCCGTGTCCAACGCCGCTTCCTGCGCCTTGCCCGCCCGCTACGAAGCGGTGCGTGAGGCGCGGCAGTTCACCCGCAGAACGCTCGACCAGTGGGACGTCGGCGACCGTTTCGACGATGTCTGCCTGGTGGTCTCCGAGCTCGTCACCAACGCACTGCGGCACGCACTGCCCTCGGACAAGCCGCGCGTCTGCGACCAAGGCCCGCCCGTACGGCTGCACTTGATGCGGTGGACCGAGCGTCTGGTGTGCGCGGTGCGCGACCCCAGTCACGACAGCCCGGTCGCGGGAGACTCCGAGGACTTCTCGGCGGAGTCGGGCCGCGGCCTCTTCCTGGTCGACTCGTTCGCCGACAGCTGGGGCTGGCACCCGCTCGCGGGCACCCTCAGCGGCAAGGTCGTGTGGGCGCTGTTCCGGCTGCCGCCGGCTTCGGGCGCGACACCCGGCACCGTTCCGGGCGAATAGAGAACCGCGGCGCCTTTTGGCGCCGCGGTTCTACGCGCGTTACTCACCGCCAGGCGGCGGTCACACTCGGTTCGGTACTCAGGCGCCTGCCACCAGGTGGTCGAACTCGCCGTCCTTGATACCCAGGAGCATGGCTTCGATCTCGGCGCGCGTGTAGACGAGCGCGGGCCCGGTGGGGAACCGCGAGTTCCGCACGGCGACGTCGCCGCCCGGCAGCCGCGCGAACTCCACGCAGGAACCCTGCGAGTTGCTGTGCCGGCTCTTCTGCCAGGCCACTCCGTTCAGCTCTGTCGCAGCCATGCCGTTGTACACGTCATCCACGAAATCCACGTCGTACACGTCGTGGTCCACAGGTCGCTCCCCGGTCGTGCAGTGGCTGATGTGGCCATTGATGCAGTGGTCAACTGACCCGGATCATAGCTCTGTTCATGTGCAGATGCATGGGCAGATGCACGTGCACGCGGGGTGGTCCTGTGGTTACAGCTTTTGCCGCCCTTTTTGACTACAGGCGGTCGTCCAGACGACTACAGCTGGTCCAGCGCATTCCCAGGAGATCGCATTACACGCGACCTCCGGCCCCCGTGCTTGTAAGAAGAGACGCACACGGCGGCCACGGTGTTCCAATCTCCGTGAAATCTCGACAAATTGGGGGCGAAAACAGACGGGCCGTTCAACGGCCGGCGTACGGCAGCAGCCCCATCTCCCGTGCGTTCTTGATCGCACGGGCCAGCATCCGCTGCTGCTGCGCCGTCACGCGCGTGACCCGGCGGCTGCGGATCTTGCCCCGGTCGGAGATGAAGCGGCGCAGCAGGTCCGTGTCCTTGTAGTCGATGTACGTGATCTTTTCGCGGTCCAGCGGGTTGGGGCGGGACTTGGCGGGCTTGCGCTCGGGCTTGCGAGCCATGGGGTCAGACCTCCAGGAGGGTGTCGAAGGCGGGCGGCAACCGCTTCCAGGCGGTGCGTCCGGCGGCGTACTCGGCATCGGTCAACAGGCAGGACTCCAGGAGCAGTTCGAGTCCGTCGCGGTCCAGGCCCGGGGAGGTGAAGACCAGGTGCTGGCAGCAGTCGCCGTGCTCCGGGTGCCAGTCGAGGGCGGCGGCGGCCCGGCGCACCGGCGGGACCAGGTCCCACGCCGCGTCCGGCAGCGAGGCCAGCCACGGGCCCGCACTCTCCACACACAGCGCGCCCCCGGCCGCGTCCCAGTGCAGCAGCGTGTCGGGCCGGTCGGCGAGCCAGAACCGCCCCCGGCTGCGCGCGGCCGCGCAGGTCAGATCCTCCAGCGCCTCGTACAGCCGCTCCGGGTGGAACGGACGGCACCGGTGCCATACGAGGGTGGCGACCCCGCACTCGTCGGCATCGGCCGGCAGCAGCGCACAGGCGGGGTGCTGGGCGGCGGCGGCCGCTTCGACGTCGAACCCGGCGAGGGCGGCTTCGGCGAGGGGAGAGCGGGGAGTCGGCAGCGGCCAGGCGAAGTCGCCCTCCCCGATCGGCACTTGCCTGGCCGTCGGATGCAACTGGGCCAGCAGCGCGCGATCCTCGTCGTCCGCTTCCTCGGAGGGGGTGATGGCGAGGACGGGCGCGTACTCCAGCTGGCGGGCGAAGGTGTCCGCGACCGTCCGCTGGTCGGTGGTGGCAGCGGCGAGGCCGCCGTCGGCGAGGTCGTCGCCGTTGCCGAGGTAGGGCAGCAGGAGGGCGGGGTCGACGGCGGTGATCACGCCGGTCAGCGTGAGACCGCTGGAGGCCACGACCTCGGCCATGGCCCTCGGCTCGACCGAGTCCCACAGCTCGACGACGGCGAGCCGGGTGAGCCCGGCGTCCGCGAGCCGCTCCAGCTCGGGCACCAGGTCCTCGCGCAGGGCGCAGCACGCGCAGTCGTTGACGAGGGGAGCCTCGCCGACGGACAGCAGGCCGGTGGCGTCGCGGATCGTACGGACGACCGTGCCCGCCGCGGCCGTCGCGAGGTCGTGGTGGAGCGCGACGCTGCCCGGGACGTCCGCGAGGAGGCGCTCGACGGCCGCCCTGCGGGCATCGGCGTGCAGTCCGCCGACGATCGCGACGGACAGCCCCCCGCCTTCCATCAGCGGCCCCCGCGCTTGCCGAACCGTCGCTCGAAGCGCTCCACGCGGCCCGCGGTGTCCAGTACGCGCGCGTTGCCCGTGTAGAAGGGGTGGCTGACGTTCGAGATCTCGACGTCGAAGACCGGGTAGGTGTTGCCGTCCTCCCACTCGATCGTCTTCTCCCCCGCCGTGGCGGAGAGCGTCGAGCGGGTGAGGAAGGCGTGGTTCGCGGCACGGTCCCGGAAGACGACCGGGCCGTACGACGGGTGGATTCCTTCGCGCATGACGGTCAGCGCTCCTCTCGGAAGTCGACGTGCAGGCGGACGACCGGGTCGAACTTGCGCAGGACCATCCGGTCCGGGTCGTTCCGGCGGTTCTTGCGGGTGACGTACGTGTAGCCGGTCCCGGCCGTCGACCGGAGTTTGACGACCGGACGGAGTTCGTTGCGTGCCATGCTGATACCTTACTGAAAATGACTCCCATTACCAACCAGCGAACTGGAGAGGTGCGTCACCCTTGTCGGCCCACTGCATGCTGACCGGCGCCCAGCCGGGCTTCGGCAATCGGATCTCCCACTCCCACCGGCGCACCTCACGCCGCTTCGACCCCAACATCCAGCGCAAGCGCTACTGGCTGCCGAGCGAGGGCCGTTACGTACGGCTGCGGCTGAGCGCACGCGGGATCAAGACCGTCGACACGATCGGCGTCGAGGCGGCCGTGGCGCGGATCCGCGCCCGAGGAGGGAAGGTCTGATGGCGAAGAAGAGCAAGATCGCGAAGAACGACAGGCGCCAGGAGATCGTCGCGCGGTACGCCGCCCGGCGGGCCGAGCTGAAGGAGATCATCCGCCGGCCCTCGTCGAGCGGGGCCGAACGGCTCGCCGCCCAGGAGGAGTTGCGCAGGCAGCCGCGCGACGCCAGCGCCACCCGCGTACGCAACCGGGACAGTGTGGACGGCCGGCCGCGCGGCTACCTCCGTACCTTCGGCCTCTCCCGGGTGAATCTGCGTGAGCAAGCGCACGCCGGATTCCTTCCGGGGGTTCGCAAGTCCTCCTGGTAACTTGCTGCGGTCATTCCGGTGACCCGGCATCTTCACCACACTTGGGGGCTTCAGTGGCTTCGGCGACCTTCGCGCGACGTCCGGCACGTATCGCGGCTTCGTCCGCGGTCACGGCCCTGGCGGCCGCGCTCGTGCTGACCGGTTGCAGCGGCGACGACGGTTCCGCGGACGAGTCCGCGAGCCCCAGCGCGTCCGCGAGCGGGTCGGCCGACACGGGCGGCGGTTCGGGATCCCCGTCCGCCTCCTCCGGCGGCCAGTTGGAGGGCAGTTGGCTGGCGACCACGGACGGCAAGGCCGTGGCGCTGGTGATCACCGGCACGCAGGCGGGGCTCTTCGAGACCGGCGGCACGGTGTGCAGCGGTACGGCGGGCGAGGAGTCGGGCATGCGGATGATCCGGCTCACCTGCACGGACGGCAACAAGGACCGCGCGGTCGGGATGGTCGACTCCGTGAGCGGCACTGCCATGAAGGTCACGTGGGAGAGCGATCTCGGCGCGGAGTCGTACACGAGGTCCGAGGGCGGGCAGCTGCCCAGCGGGTTGCCCACGGGGAGCCTGGGCTGACGTTCCCTCACTGCCGGGTCGCGGGATCCTTCGGGTTCCGCGGCCCGTTCGTGTTCTTGGACCCGTTCGTCTTCGCGGACCCGGCCGTCTTCGCGGATCCTCCGGCCGTCATCGGGGGTACGGCGGTGTCGAGGGCCTCGGAGAGTTCGGTGAGGGAGTTCAGGAGCAGGCCCGCGCCCTGGCGGACTACCGCTTCCGGCCCGCCCTCGGGGACGCCCGCGCCGTCCCAGGCCTCCAGCGCCTCGCGTACGGCGTCCCAGCGCGGGACGCGACGCTCTCGTATCGCCTTCGCGCCCTGTTCGGTGGCCGTGCGCAGGGCTTCGGCGAAGCGGGCGGCGGCCGGGGCGGGGGGCGCTTCCCGGTTCGGGAAGTGGGCCTCCATGAGCATGGCGACGCGGCCCAGTTGGGCGAGGGCGTCCTCGGCGTCCTCGGCCGCGGTTCTGGACAGGCCGCGGTGGCGTACCGGCTCGTCCTGGGCTCGGGCCACGGCCGCGTGCCAGGAGGCGCGGGCTGCGCGGGAGCGGAGGAGTGCCTCGCGGACGTCGGAGGTGGCGGTGGCGCCGGTGCTGGGGTCGGCGGTGGCGCCGGTGGTGGGGTCTGCGTACCTGGTGACCACCGCTGCCGCGTAACTGCCCAGCGCGGACAGCCAGTCGGCGAGGCGGGTGCGCAGTCTCGGGGTCTCCCAGGCCGGGTAGACCGCGTACGCGATCACCGCGAGCAGGCCGCCCAGCAGGGTGAGCAGTACGCGTTCGGGGACCGTCTGCGTCCACTCCTCGCCGCCCATGCCGAGCAGGAAGACGACGTACGCGGCGGTGCAAGCCTGGGCGGCGATCTGGCCGGTGCGCATCAGCAGGTACATGAACGCCGCGCTGATCACGGCGAGGGTGGCCGAGAGGTTCGTGTCCGGGTGCGCCGCCTGTACGACGCCGGTGGCGAGGGCGACGCCTACGAGGGTGCCGCCGAAGCGGGCGACTGCGCGGCTGTACGTCTGTGAGAAGTCGGGGCGCATGACCATGACCGAGGTCAGCGGGGCCCAGTAGCCGTGGCCCAAGGGGAGCCACGTGCCGAGGAGGTAGCCGGTGGCTGCTACCGCCGTCACGCGGGTCGCGTGGCGGGTGATGGGAGAGCCTCGGTGGAGTTCTCTTCTCATGGAGCGGAGGGCCACGGGGATTAGTTGGGGGAGGGTGGGGCGGAGCTTGGGAGGGGTGGGGGTGGGTTTTCCTGTGCCCGGGGTGGGGGCTGGGGTCGGGGTGGGTGCGCTTGCCTGCGCTTGCAGGGTGCCGCTGTGCCCACCCGTGCCGCCCCTAGCGGCACGCATGCCCACAGCTAGGACAGTTGTAAGGGCGCGCATGCCCGCAGCGGTGGCAGTGGTTCGGAGGCGGCTCGGCGGGTCCTCCTGTGTGCCTCCCGCCGTTTCCGCCACGTCCTCCAAGAGGGTTTTCAGGCGTCTCGCCGCGCGGTACGGGGGGCCGGTCAGGATGGAGCCCGTGTCGGGGGTTCTGAAGGTGGAGACCGCGTTCGGGGGGAGGGAGACCGGGGTTCCGTGGCGGATGGCGTGGGCGGTGGCGTCGAGGATGGTGGCGGCTGCGGCGAGGAGTTCGCGGACTCGGTCGCGGGCTCGGCCCTCGGGTGGGACGCCCATCGCAGGGTCGGCGAGGGAGGCGAGGACGGGGCGGATGCGTTCGGCGAGGCCGCGGGTGCCGTGGAGTTCGGCGGGGCGGGTGCGGGCCTGGCGCGGAGTGACGGCCGCCGCGTTGCGGGCCTCCATCAGCGGGAGCGGGTCGAAGGGAGTCACCGGGTCCTCGTGGAGGCGGCGCGCGTAGTCCGCCTCGGAGGCCAGGGCGTCGGCCAGCGCGTCACGGTGGGCGCCCCATCGCCGTACCGGAAAAAGCACGACGAGCACCGCCTGCACAAGGCCGCCCACGACCATCATCGCCGCGTGGCCCGCCGCCTGCGCGACCGATGTCGGCAGCGTGACCGTGACCAGCATGATCGCGACGTTCGAGGAGGCGATGAGGCCGATGGTCGGGCCCGCCGCCCAGCTCATCCCCGCCAGGAACGTCCACACCACCAGCAGTGCCAGGAACAGGACCAGGTGGGAGATGGTGAGGTAGCCGAGGAACGTGGAGACGGCGAGGCTCGTGCCGGAGGCCAGGGCGAGTTCGGGGCGCGGGCGCCAGCTGCGCTGGAACGTGGCGATCGCCGCCTGGAACGCCCCGAACGCCGAGCTCGCCGCCGCCCCCGGCCCGAACGCCCACAGGCTCACCGCGATCACCAGCGCGAGCCCCACCGCGCCGCGCAGGGCGATCAGCGGTTCGAGACGCTTCCGCTCGACCCGCAGACCCGAGCGTGTGGTCTCCCTCAGCGCCCGGAGCCAGCTCATTCCGCCAGCGTACGGAGGTTTCGGGGGGTTCGCGGTCCGGAGAGGAGGCCGGGCGGAAGGGGCGGGGATGAGCTGGGCGGCCGGGGTGGTGGAACGGGAGCACAGCGATATGCGTGATGATCCTGGGAGCACCGTCACGATCTCAGGGGAACCAGAACATGCGCGCCATACCGATCGCCGTCACCGCCCTCGTGGCGGCCCTCACCCTGACCGCCTGCAGCGACAGCGGTGACACCAGTGGCGGTGACAGCGACACGAAGGCCACCGCCTCCGCCACGGCTGCCGCCGCCACCGCCTGCGAGATCGGCCAGGTCGGCCTGGAGGCCGGCCCCGCCAGCGAGGCCCCGGCCGCCGGCGACACCGGCATCGTGCCCTTCACGATCACCAACAGCGGCGACCAGTGCACGCTGGAGGGCTTCCCCGTCATCGACCTGAACGCCGGCGAGGCCTCCGCGACCGTGGCCGGGGACGAGGCCGCGCAGCCGGAGAAGCTGACCCTGGCGAAGGACGACACCGCGACCTTCACCATCACCTATGTACGGGGTGACGCGGCCGACGCGAAGAGCCTCGACGCGAAGACGGTGAAGATCAGCCTGCCCGGCGCCACCGCGACCAAGGACTTCCCGTGGTCGTACGGCCCTGTCGCGGGGAAGACCGAGGCGAGCGACCCGGACGCCTCCGTGAGCCCGTTCCAGCACGCGGGCGACTGAGCCCCGGAGCAGGCGAGGGTCACGGGATCGGGCGTCGTCCCCTGACCTGCGCCCGGTCCGCCGCCGCGGCCCCTTCTTCCCAGCCGGCCGCGTCGGTCACCCCGCGCAGCCGGGTGGTCACCGTCTGAGGGAACATGCGCTCCGTGTGGTCCGCGACCGCCACGTCGCGGGCCACCAGGACCGGCAGCAACTCCCCCTCGGCAGCTGTCACTTGGCTCGCCTGGCTCTCCGCGGCGGACGCGAGCCGGTCGCCGATCCGGTGCGCGTACGCGGCCAGGAACGACTGCCGGAAGGTCTTCGTACGCTTCCGCCCGCCCGCGCGCTGCGCCGCCTCCGCCTTCGTCATCGCGGCCGTGGCCTGCACGAGCAGTGAGGTGTAGAGGAGTTCGACCGCCTCCAGATCGGGTTCGAAACCGACGACGGTCGAGAAGCCGAGGGCGTCGTTCCACACGGCGCGACAGCGGTTCGCCCCGGCCACCGCGTCCAGGAGCACCGCCTTGGCCGTCTCGTACGGCGCCTCGACCCCGATCCGGCAGGCCCCGGGCGCGTCCTTGGCATGCGTACGGGCCGCAAGGAGCGCCTCGTCGATACTGTGCCGCGCCATCAGCTCCTGCGCCTTGGCGCTCAACGCCTCCGCCTCCTCCGGGAACCCGGTCGCCTCGGCCTTCGCCAGCAGGGCGCGGATGCGGGTGAGCATGCGGGAGTCCTGCGGGGCGGCGGCCGCTGTTCCCCCGGGGGCGTCCAGTGGCTCGATGGAGGGGAGGCGGAGGAGCAGCCGGTACAGCTCCAGCGCGGCCGTGGCGTAGGAGAAGCGGTCGGTACGGGGCGGCTGCGCGTCCAGTTCTTCGAGCTGTGCCGCCCAGCGCGGGCCCCGGGGCTCCCGGCTCCCGCTCACGATCAGCGTCGACACCAGGCGTACGTGTACGTCCTCCAGCTCGCGCCGCACGAACCGTACGAGATCGGCGGGCTGCCAGCCGCGCCGCCACGCCCCGGCGACGAACTCCTCGCCGCGCCGGGCGAGTTCGGTGTCCGCCGCGGGGTCGGCCGCGAGCATCGAGGCGCCGGTGTCGAGGGCCGCGTCGGAGTCGGCGTAGAGGGCGGCCTCGAAGGCGCGCTCCACGGTGCTGGGCGTACTGCTGCTCATTCCTCGATCGTGTCACGGGGCGCCTGGTGGTATGGCCCGGCCTGCGGGTATGGCCCGGCCAGCAGGTGAGGCCCGGCCTGCGGTATGGCTGGCCCTACCCGCAGGAGACCCCCTGGTGGTCGTGTCCTGGCGGCCCCCGGACGGTTCGCTGGAGGGCATGGACACCACAGCGGTACGTATCCGATCCCTGCGCCGTGACTACGGTGCCGTCGCCGCCCTGGACGGGGTCGACCTGGACTTCGACGCCGGGACCTTCACCGCCGTGATGGGCCCGTCGGGGTCGGGGAAGTCGACCTTGCTGCAGTGCGCGGCCGGGCTGGAGCGGCCGAGTTCCGGGACCGTGGCCGTCGACGGGGTCGAGCTGGCCGGGCTGAGTGAGCGGCGGCGGACGCTGCTGCGGCGGGAGCGGATCGGGTTCGTGTTCCAGTCGTTCAATCTGCTGCCGTCGCTCACGGCGGCGCAGAACGTGGCACTGCCGTTGCGGCTGGCCGGGCGGCGGCCCGCGCGCGGGGCGGTGCGGGATGCGCTGGCCCGGGTGGGTCTCGCGGACCGCTCCGGACACCGGCCGTCACAGCTGTCCGGCGGGCAGCAGCAACGGGTGGCACTCGCCCGGGCGTTGATCACCCGCCCGTCCGTACTCTTCGGCGACGAGCCGACGGGCGCGCTGGACACCGGCACGAGCCATGAAGTGCTGTCCCTGCTACGGGAGTTGGTGGACCGCGAGGGCCAGACGACGGTCATGGTCACGCACGACCCGGTGGCCGCTTCGTACGCGGACCGGGTGGTGTTCCTGGTCGACGGGCGGGTGAGCGGGGAGCTGGCGGCTCCTTCGGCGGGGGAGATCGCCGGGCACATGGCCGGGCTGGGGGGCGTGAAGTGCTGATCTTGGCCTCCTTGCGTACGCGCTGGGCGTCCCTGCTCGGCTCCTTCGTCGCCGTCGCGCTCGGGGTCGCCGTGATGACGGCGATGGGGCTCGGCCTCGCCGCCTCCCTCGACGCACCCTCACTGGCGCCGGAGAGGTTCGCCTCGTCGCCGGTCGTGGTGATGGGCCGGGACACGCTCTCGGTGGAGGTCCGGCGGGGGCCGGACACCGCCCAGGTGTCGAAGAAGCTGGCGCATCCACACCCTGTGGACAGTGAACTGATCGCCGAGCTGCGGGAATTGGGACAGGTACGGGTGGACGGGGACGTACGGGACGCGGTGGGCGTGGATGCGCCCGTCGCGGCCGTACGAGGCCTTGTCGGCGACCGCGGCCGCGTCCTGACCGGCGACGACCGCCACCAGGCCGACCCCTCCGCCGCTCGCGACGCCGAGGCTCTGGTCGGGGTCAACTCCCTGCTGGGCACCGCCGCCGGGGTCACGGCCTTCGTGTCGGTCTTCGTGACGGCGTCGACGTTCGCGTTCGTAGTCGCCCTGCGGCGGCGGGAGTTCGGGCTGCTCCGGATGGCCGGGGCGACGCCCGGGCAGGTGCGGCGCATGGTGCTCGGGGAGGCGGTCGCGGTGGGGCTCGTGGCCTCGGCGGTGGGATGCGTGCTGGGGTCCTGGTCAGCGCCGTGGCTGGTGCGGGCGCTGGTGGACGGCGGCGTGGCACCTTCGTGGTTCGCGCTGCCGGGATCGGTGAGCTGGCCGTACCAAGTCGCTTACGGCACGGGGGTGTTGGTTGCCGTCGCCGGAGCGTGGGCGGCCTCGCGGCGGGCGGCTCGTATCGGTCCCGTCGAGGCGTTGCGCGAGGCGTCGGTCGACACGGGGGTGATGCCGTGGTCGCGGCGGGCGGTCGGTTTCACGCTGCTCGCGGCCGGACTCGGCCTGCTGGCCTGGACGTTGGGCACGGATCCGGCGGCGCTGCTGAAGCGGAAGACGTACGTGACGCAGCCGATGGTGCTGATCACGGGGGTGGCGGCGCTGGCTCCGGTCCTGGTGCGTCCGGTCGTACGGCTGATCCGGCTGCCCGGAGCCGCCGGGCTCCTCATCCGCGAGAACGCGGCCACGTCCGTGCGCCGAACCGCCGCCGTGGCGGCTCCCGTTCTGGTGACGGTGGCGCTGGCGGGTTCGCTGCTGGGGTCGGCGGCGACGGTGACGGGGGCGCGGGCGACGGAGGCGCGGGAGCAGACTCGGGGGGAGTTCGTGGTCACTGGGGAGGGGTTGGGAGACGGCTCCGTGGTAGCGGGGGCCACAGTGTCGGCCAGCGCCTCCACCGCGGTTTTCGTACGGGAGGAAGGGACCGCTCTCGTACGGTCCGACGCGCGGGCGGTGAGCGACGTGGCGGCGTTCGCCTCGGTGGCCCGGCTTCCGGTGGTGGCGGGCGACGTGCGCGATCTCGACGACAGCTCGATCGTCGTGAACGAGGAGTGGGAGCGGCACGAGGTGGGCTCGTGGGTCCGGGTTTGGCTCGGGGACGGACGGCCCGCCCGGCTGCGTATCGCGGCGGTCCTTGCGCAGGGGACGGGGGACAACGGGGCGTACGTGACTGCGGCGAACGCGCCGGGCGCCACGGTCGACCGGCTCGACGTGCGGGTGGCGCACGGTGCGGACCGGGCGGCGGTCGCCGAGGCGCTGCGGTCGACCGGCGGGACGGTCCGGCCCACCTCGGCATGGCTGACCGCCACCCATCCGCACACCAGCCCACAGACCCGGCTCGGTCTCCTGGTCGTCCTCGGCATAGCCCTCGTCTACACCGGGATCTCACTCGCCGGGACACTCCTGATGGCCACGTCCGCGCGGGGTGCGGAACTGCGGTCACTGCGGCTCGCGGGGGCCACTCACGGGCAGGTGCTGCGCGTGGTCGCGGGCGAGACGGTGGTGGGCGTCGGCGTCGGAGCGCTGCTCGGGGGCGCTGTCGCCGGGGTGAACCTCGCGGGATTGGCGGTGGCGTTGGGGAGGTTGTCGGCGCCGGTGGGGGTGGGGGTGCCGTGGGGGGTGGTGGCCGGGTGCGTGGGGGTGTGCTTGGTGATCGGGGTGGGGGCTTCGGGGGCGGGCGCGATGACCCTGCAGTCCGTCCGGCTCCGGCGGGCGAAGTAGTGCCCCCCACTCACAAGGCCGCACTTTCAACCCCCGGGGAGGCATATCCAGCCCGTCCGGCGTTTGAGGACGAGCCCTTCGGGCGAGCGGGGGTCTGGGGGCGGAGCCCCCAGGTACGGGACGGGTAGGGGCGGAGGGGGCGAAAAACCCCTCCCCACACCGGCGGACACCCACCCCAGACGTGTCAACTTCGGGTTGACACTCCCCCACTGCCAACCTACGGTTGACACATGACGACGAACCCACCCGGCACGGCATCCGTACGTCTCGACGACCTCATCGACGCCATCAAGAAGGTCCACACAGACGCCCTCGACCAACTCCAGGACGCGGTGATCGCCGCGGACCACCTGGGCGAAGTCGCCGACCACCTGATCGGCCACTTCGTGGACCAGGCCCGGCGTTCGGGCGCGTCCTGGACGGACATCGGCAAGAGCATGGGAGTCACCCGGCAGGCAGCCCAGAAGCGCTTCGTCCCGAAGGCCGACGCAGACCTCGACCCCAGCCAGGAGGGCTTCGGCCGCTTCACCGAGCGCGCCCGGAAGGTGGTGATGGCCGCGCACACCGAGGGCAAGGCCGCAGGCAACACCGAGGGTCTCCCCGTACACCTCGTCCTCGGCCTCCTCGCCGAACCCGACGCCCTCGCCGCGCAGGCGATCACCGCACAGGGCGTGACCCTGGACGCCCTACGCGAGGCGGCGACGGCAGCGCTCCCACCGGCCGCCGCCGAGGTACCGGAACTCATCCCGTACGGCCCCGCCGCCAAGAAGGTCCTCGAACTCACATTCCGCGAGGCCCTCCGCCTCGGCCACAACTACGTCGGTACGGAACACATCCTGCTGGCTCTGCTGGAGTTCGAGAACGGTGAGGGAGTCCTCAGCGGAGTCGGCGTGAACAAGGCGGCGGCCGAGGAAACCATCGTCCACATGATCGCGGAGATCGTGAAGGCGCGGACGGAGACCACCGGCTGACCGGGGCGGCCGGGGCAGGGGCCGGCCGACGCGCCGCGCTCGACGCGATTGTCAGACCCCCCTGCGAGACTCGCAATCATGACCGACCGGTGGGCTCTCGCACCGGCCGAGGACGGCGGCGCGGAGATCGCCCCCCTCGGCCCGGACGGGCTGCCCGCAGGTCCGGTGCGCAGGGAACCGGATCTCGTCGACGCCGTGCGGACACGGCCGGACGTGACCCGGTGGGTCTGGCGGTCCACGGCCGACGTATATCCGCGACTGCTCGCCACGGGGGTGCGAGTGGAGCGGTGTTACGACATCGAGGCCGCCGAGACGCTGCTCCTCGGCCACGAGGGACGGCTCGGCGAACCCAGGTCGGCGGCCGCCGCGCTCGCGAGACTGCGCGGCGGCCCCGTACCGCCGGACCCGCCCCAGCGCTCCGCCGAACCCGGCTCGCAGTCCTCCCTCTTCGAACCGCGCCCGGTGCACGTACCCCTGAAAGACCTCCTGGAGGTGTACGCGGACCAGCGCCGCCGCCACGAAGCGACCGCCTTCCCGGAGCGGATGCACCTGCTGACGACGGCCGAGTCGGCGGGGACGCTGGTGGCCGCCGAGATGAACGAGTCGGGGCTGCCCTGGAGCGCGGACGTCCACCGGGAGGTACTGCACGAACTGCTCGGCGAGCGGTATGCGGGCGGGGGCGAACCCCGGCGCCTTGCCGAGCTCGCCGAAGAGGTCTCGGCGGCCTTCGGGAGGCGGGTCAGGCCCGACCTGCCCGCGGACGTCATAAAGGCCTTCGCGCAGGCCGGGATCAAGGTCAAGTCCACCCGGCGCTGGGAGATCGAGTCCATCGACCATCCGGCCGTGAAGCCGCTGGTCGAGTACAAGAAGCTGTACCGGATCTGGGTGGCGCACGGCTGGTCCTGGCTCCAGGACTGGGTGCGGGACGGGCGGTTCAGACCGGAGTACCTGCCGGGCGGGACGGTCACCGGGCGGTGGGTGACCAATGGCGGCGGGGCGCTGCAGATCCCCAAGGTGATCCGCCGCGCGGTGGTCGCCGACCCCGGCTGGCGGCTCGTCGTGGCCGACGCCGACCAGATGGAGCCCCGGGTGCTCGCGGCGATCTCGCGCGATCCGGGGCTGATGGAGGTCGCGGGCCGTGAGAGCGACCTGTACCAGTCGGTGTCGGACCGGGCGTTCTCCGGCGACCGGGCGCAGGCCAAGCTCGCCGTGCTGGGGGCCGTGTACGGGCAGACGTCCGGCGACGGGCTGAAGAACCTCGCCCTGCTGCGGCGCCGCTTCCCCAAGGCCGTCGCCTACGTGGACGACGCGGCGCGCGCGGGCGAGGAGGGGCGGCTCGTCAGGACCTGGCTCGGGCGCACGTGCCCTCCGGCGGTCGGCGCGTCCGACGATGCCGCATCCGCGTCGGAGGAGGCGGGGCTGCCGCAGGACGACCCCGCCGAGACCACCGGCGACCAGACGTCCGCCTGGGTCCCCGGCTACGCCTCCTCCAACTCCCGCGCCCGCGGCCGCTTCGCCCGCAACTTCGTCGTCCAGGGCAGCGCCGCCGAATGGACCCTGCTGGTGCTCGCCGCCCTCCGGCGCACCTGCAAGGACCTGGCGGCCGAGCTGGTCTTCTTCCAGCACGACGAGGTGATAGTTCACTGCCCGGCCGAGGAGGCCGACACCGTGGTGACCGCGATCCGCGAGGCGGCCGACCTCGCGGGCCGCCTCACGTTCGGCGAGACACCGGTGCGCTTTCCGTTCACGACGGCGGTGGTGGAGTGCTATGCGGATGCGAAGTGAGCTCGCTAGGGCTGGTACATCTCGCTACGGCCGGGACTTCTTGCTACGGCTGGGACTTGAGGAGTTCCCTCAGCTCCCCCACCACCGGGGTGTCCGTCCCGTCCAGCGCTTCGAGAGCCGACCGCCACTGCCCGTACGCTCCCTCGGCGTCACCCTCCATGCTCAGCAGCAACCCGCGCTGATGGCGGGCGAGACCTCCGCTGTACCCGTCGGCGCGGCTGTCGGCACGGCCGAGGAGCAGGTCGCACTCGCGCGCGGCCCGCGCGCCGAGCCCCACTCCGCGCAGGGCGCGCACCAGCCCGAGCCGGGTCTGGGCCTCGCCGTGCCAGTCGCCGTGGCTGCCGAGAATGCGCAGGCTCTCCTCGAAGTGCGGCAGGGCGGCGACCGGTTCACCGAGGGTGAGGTGGGCGTAGCCGATGTTGCAGTGCGCGGAGTGCCGGATGATCACGTCGTCCAGCGCGTCGCCGAGCGCGAGGCTCCGCTTGTGGTGGTCGATGGCGGCCCGGGGGTCCGTGTGCTCGTACAGGTTGCCGAGGTTGCTGTAGGTGATGGCCTCGGTGTGCTGGTCCCCCAGCCTCCGTGAGAGTTCGAGGCTTTGCAGGAGCGCCTCGCTGGACTCGTCGTGCCGGCCGAGCCCTTCGAGGAGCATGCCGCGGTTGTTCAGGCCCCGCCGCACCCACGACAGGACCCCGAGCCGACGCCAGATCGCCAGCGCCTCGTCGTTCAGTGCGAGCGCCTCGCCCGCGCGCCCGGTCATGAAGTGCAGCCCCGCGAGGTCTCCGAGCGCGTACGCCTCGGCGGCCTCGTCCCCGAGCCGTCGCGCGGCACAGAGCGCGGACCGCTGGAGCACCTCGGCCTCGGCGACGCGGCCACTGCGTTGGGCGTACGGGTGGAGCAGGCGCACCAGCACGGGAACGTACGAGCACACCTGCGCGTACCGCTCCACCAGCACGACCACGTTCTCCAGCTCCAGATCACCCCAGGCGAAGGCCTCCTTCGCGGAGCCGAACGGCTGCGTGGCCGCGACGTCCGCCACGTGCGAGGCCGGCTGCGACGATGTCGGCCTGCCGCGGTCGTCGCGGTCGAGGCCCGGCTCGACGATCGCGGCGAGGGTGCGTGCGGCTACGGCGGCGTACCAGCGGAGGGCGCGTTCCGCGGGGACGGGGGTTTCGGGCTCGGCGTCTGCCTCTGAGTCGGTCTGGGCGTCTGTCTCCGTGCCGGCCTCCGGGCCCGCCATCTCGGCGGCCGCCGCGGTGGGTGCGTCGCTGGGCGGCGCGGGGGTCTGCGCTGGGGCCGTCTCGCTTGCCGTCGCGGGGGGTGCGTCGCTGGCCAGCGCGGGGATCGGCGCTGGGGCCGTCTCACTTTCCTTTGCGATGACTGTCTCGGTGGCCGACGCAGGAGCCGTCGGGGAGACCGGCATGGGATCCGGCGCGGGGGCCGTTGCGGAGACCAGCGCGGGCGCCGTTGCGGTGGCCGACGCAGGGGCCGCCGCGGAGACCCGCATGGAATCCGGCGCGGAGGCCGTCACAGAGACCGGCGCGGAGACCGCGTCGGTCTCCCTCCCGGCGTCCGGTGTCGCCGCGATCTCGCGGGCGAAGTCGCGGACGAGGTCGTGGGGTGCGTAGCGGGCGTAGGCCGTCTCCTCCAGGAGGGCGACGTCGACGAGGCGGTCGAGGGCGGCCTCGGCACGGCGCTGGTCCGTGCCGGTGAGCCGAGCGAGGAGGGGTGCCCCGTACGCGGGGAGGTCGAGCGCACCGATACGGCGCAGGGCGAGCGCCGCGTCCCGGTCGGCCTGCCGCTCCGAGGCGTGCAGCGCGTCATGGGCGACGGCCAGCGACCTTCGTACGCTCAGGTCGTCGTACTCGAGATGGTGCAACCGCCCTTCCGTGGCGGCCAGTTGACCGGCCAGCGCGTCCGGCGTGAGCGCGCGGCGCGCGGCGAGGCGGGCCGCGACGATACGGAGGGCGAGCGGCAGCCGGCCGGTGAGTTCGACGAGAGGGTGTCCGCCGTCGAGCCCCTCCACTCGTCCGGAGACCGCGCGGAGCAGCACCGCGCTGTCCTCGTCCGACAGCGGGGCCAGAGGGAAACGGTGCGCGCCGTCCAGTGCCGTGAGCGGCGAACGGCTCGTCACGATCACCGCGCACCCCGAGCCCGCGGGCAGCAACGGCCGTACCTGCCCGGCGTGCGCGGCGTCATCGAGCACCATCAGCGTGCGGGTGGGCGCGAGCATCGACCGGAGCAACGCGGCGGCCGCGTCCGGGTGTTCGGGGATGCGGCGCGGCTCCGTACCGAGGTCACGCAGCAGCGCGGCGAGCGCCTGACCGGGCGTGAGCGGGGTCATTCCGGGTGTGGCCCCGTGCAGGTTGAAGTACAGCTGCCCGTCAGGGAAACGCTCCCTGAGCCCATGCGCCACATGCAGCGCGAGCGCGCTCTTGCCGACGCCTGCCATGCCGCTGATGACGGCGACGCGGGGGCCGGTGGTGGTGTGGTGATCGTGATCCGCGTCCAGGACCGGGCGCAACGCTTCCTGTACGTCGCTTCGGCCGGTGAAGTGTGCGGGGGGAGGCGGAAGTTGAGCGGGTCGAGGCGGGGTCGGGTGGGTGAGGGTGGTGGGCTCTGAGGGGGTGCGGGCCGACGGGGCGGAGGACGAATGGGCGGAGCCTGGAGGGGCGGAACCAGCAGGTACGGAGCCAGCGACACCGGACTCCGCAGCACCGGACTCCGGGGATCTTGGCTCCTGAGAGCGTGACTCCGGGTGACCTGGCTCTGAGGAAACGGACTGCTCGGAGCGGGACCCTGCGGAGCGGGAGCCCGCAGGACCGAACCCAGTGGAGCGCGCCCCAGCGGAGCGAGACCCTGCAGAGCCGAACCCAGCGGAGCGCGACCCCGAGCCTCCCGCCCCTTCGACCTCGGCCGCATCGCGCGCCGCCCCGCCGGAGCTCCCAAGAAACTCCCCCGCGCTCCCCCCATCCCCCTCCCGAAGGATCTCCAGGTGCGCCTCCCGCACCGCGGTCCCCGGTTCGACGCCGAGTTCCTCGACCAGGCGGGCCCGCAGGTCACGGTGGACGGCCAGGGCTTCGGCCCGGCGGCCGGTGCGGTGCAGCACGAGCATCAGCAGCCGGTGGAAGGCCTCACGGAGCGGATGCTCGGCGACGAGCGCGGCCAACTCCGGTGCGAGACGGTCCAGTCGAGCCGCTCCGGAACAGCCGCCCACCCCAAGACCCTCGGAACCCCCACCCACCCCAAGGCCCCCGGAACCCCGGGCCCCCGCCCCCACAAGGCCCAACTCAGCCTCGTACCGCCACTCCAGAACAAGCAGCCGCGCCTCCGTGAGCCTTTGAACGAGGGCGTATCCGCCGCTCTCGGGCGGGAGCCCGCTCAGGGGCGTGCCGCGCCACAGCGCGAGCGCGGTCGCGGACTCGCTCAGCGCGCGCTCCCAGTCGCGCCCGGCGTGCGCGGCACGTGCGGCCGTGACGTGGTTCTCGAAGACTCGGACGTCCAACTCGCCCTCGCCGACGCGCAGGACGTACCCCGGCGGCACGGCGCGCAGCCGCTCCGGTTCGTCGAGGAGGCGCCGCAGCCGCGTCACATGGTTCTGCAGGGAGGCCTGCGCGGACGCCGGTGGCGCCCCGCCCCACAACGCGTCCTTGAGCACTTCGACCGAGACGACCCGGCCCGGCTCAAGCAGCAGCGCGACCAGCAGGGCGCGCATCTTCCCGCTACCGACCGAACGGACCTCGCCGTCGGCGTCGTACAGAACCGGTGGCCCCAGCAGCCCGAACCGCAGTCCACGCCGCAGCCCGTACCGCATAACGCCGCCCCACTGCCTTCCCGCACACCAACCCGACCGCGCCGACGGCGACTTCCGGCCGCCCGGCGCTCGGCTCCCCGTGGAACCGTTGGTCACTACCGTTGGCCATTATGTTAGCGATCCGTTGGCGTGGCCTGATGTGATCACTACATCGGATCTGGCCCGACGGCGCGCGCGTTCAACGCGCAACTCGGGGGAGTGTCACCGCCGTGGCCGGATCCGGGGACGCGAGAGGCCCCAGTCGTCGAGGTGAGCGACCGGGGCCTCCGTCTGTCGTGTCAGCCCGAGTACGAGCCCCTGGCCTCGAACCGCTCGGCCGACGGCGGCCCGGCCAGCAGTCCTTGAGACCGGTTCAGTGCACCGAGAACCCACCGTCGACGAAGATCGACTGCCCGGTGACGTACGCGGAAGCGCCGCTCGCGAGGAACACCGCGGCACCCGCGAAGTCCTCGGCGAGACCGTTGCGCCCGATCATCGTGCGCGCGGCGAGCGCCGCCACCTTCTCCGGGTCGGACGACAGCCGCGCGTTGAGCGCTGTCATCACGAAGCCCGGCACCAGCGTGTTGCAGGTGACGCCGTGCGGCGACCACGCCTCGGCCTGGGAGCGGGCCAGCGACTCCAACGCACCCTTGGAGACTCCGTACGCACCACTCTGGACGAACGCCCGGTGCGCCTGCTGGGAGGTGATGTGGATGATCCGCCCGAAGCCGCGCTCGGCCATGCCGGGCCCGAACCGCCGGCCCAGCAGGTAGGGCGCCTCCAGGTTCACCGCCATCGTGGTGTCCCACACGTCCTCGCCGAGCTCGCCCATCGGCGGCCGGAGGTTGACCCCGGCGCTGTTGACGAGAATGTCGGGCTCACCGAACACCTCGGCCACCTGCTCCGCCCCCGCGCGCACCCCGTCGCGAGTACTCAGATCGGCACTCACCCAGGCCGCCCGGCAGCCCTCCGCCACCAACTCCTCGACCGTGGCGACGAGTTCCGGCTCCTTGCGCGCCACGACCACGACACTCGCGCCCGCCCGCCCGAGCGCCCCGGCGATGGCCCGCCCGATGCCGGAACTACCCCCCGTCACCACGGCAACCCGGCCGTCGAGCGAAAACAGTTCAGAAAGGTAGGTCTGCGAGGTCATGTCCGCACCCTAGATGGCACACCCAAGGTGACAGCGCGCGGGGCGGAACACGACGCGTTGAGGTGATCATGACCGCCCGAGGCTGGGCCGAACCGGCGACCCGAGGTTCCCGCCGGTGTCGGGCGCGGCTCGGCAGGGGACCCATGGAGGGCTCCTTCAGCCTCGGGAAAGCCGTGTGCCGGGCCGATGCCGGGCCGGTGCCGGTGTCCGATCGCGGCTGTCTTTGGCAAAGGCAAACACGGAACGACGGAACGAGGGATGGCTGTGGCCAAGGCATATCTGGTGGGCAGTGGGATCGCGTCGCTGTCGGCGGCGGCGTTCCTGATCCGCGAGGGCGGGTTCGCGGGGGACGACATCGTGATCCTGGAGGAGCAGCACCGCGAGGGCGGCAGCCTGGACGCGGCGGGTTCGCCCGAGACCGGGTACACCATGCGCGGCGGGCGGATGTTCGAGGTCCACTTCGACTGCACCTACGACCTGCTGTCCTCGATCCCCTCGCTGGACGACCCGGCCAAGTCGGTCACCGAGGACACGTTCGCGTTCCACGAGGACTTCGCCTGGGACGACCACGCCCGCCTGGTCGACGGACACGGGAACATCATCGACGCGCACTCGATGACGTTCTCCGAGCGGGACCGACTTGAGCTCGTGAAGTGCGTGGCCACCCCGGAGAAGCTGCTGGACGGCAAGCGGATCGCGGACCTGTTCCACGAGGAGTTCTTCACCACCAACTTCTGGGCGATGTGGTGCACGACCTTCGCGTTCGAGCCCTGGCACAGCGCGATCGAGTTCCGCCGCTACCTCAACCGCTTCGTCCACCTGTTCAAGACTTTCGACACCATGTCGGGGATCTACCGCACCCGGTTCAACCAGTTCGACTCGATCGTGCGCCCGCTCCTTGCCTGGCTGACGGCCCAGGGAGTGACCCTCCAGCTGGGGACCCGCGTCACCGACCTGCGCCTGGCCGACGGTGACGCACTGACGGTGGAAGCCCTCACCTGGGACCGCGGTGGGAAGTCCGGGGAGACGGCCGTCGGTCCGGACGACCTGGTCTTCGTCACCAACGGCTCGATGACCGCGAACTCCACCCTGGGCTCGACCGACACGGTCCCCGCCCTGGACACCACCTCTGCCAGCGGCGCCTGGCAGCTGTGGGAGACCCTGGCCGCCAAACGCCCCGGAGCCGGCCTCGGTGACCCGAAGGTGTTCGACTCCTCGACGAAGGACTCCACCTGGGAGTCGTTCACCGTCACCACCAAGGACCCGCTCCTCTTCAAGCTGATGGAGGAGTTCAGCGGCAGCGAGGCCGGCAAGGGCGGCCTGATCACCTTCAAGGAGTCGAGCTGGCTGCTGACCATCGTGCTGAACCACCAGCCGCACTTCCGTGAGCAGCCCGAGGACACGTTCGTGTGGTGGGGCTACGCCCTGTTCCCGGACCGGCAGGGCGACTTCGTCGGCAAGCCGATGTCGGAGTGCACGGGCCGCGAGATCCTCGACGAGGTGCTCCAGCACCTGCCGTTCGCCGAGCGCGAGCGGATCCTGGACGGCTCCATCGTGATCCCGGCGAAGATGCCCTACATCACCAGCCAGTTCCTGGTCCGCAAGGCCGGCGACCGCCCCCAGGTCGTCCCCCAGGGCTCCACCAACCTGGCGTTCATCGGCCAGTACGCCGAGGTCCCCGACGACGTGGTCTTCACCGTCGAGTACTCCGTGCGCACCGCCTGGACCGCGGTGGCCCAACTCCTCAAACTCGACAGGCAGCCCCCGCCCGTCTACAAGGGCCGGTACGACCCGAAGATCCTCGTCGAGGCCCTGGAGACCCTGCACCGCCGCTGACGCAGGCGCACGGATCGCCGAAGCAGCTCTGTACCCCGCCGTACCCCGCGCACGTATACGAAAGTCTTTCGTAACCGAGGAATTTCCCGTCCTTGTCCTGGGCGTGAATTCCGTGTCAGTGTCCCGGCCAGCAGGCAGGCCACCCGCGGTGGGGCACCCGAAAGCCTTTCGGACCGGATTCCGTTTCCGATCTGCCTCGCTCACCATCGGCATGCCGAAGAAGAGAGGCACACCATGCGGGGAATCCCGGTCATAGGAAATCTCGGAAGTCCGAGAATTCGACGCGTCGTCGCGTCCGCCGTCACCCTGGCGGCGGCCGCGAGCCTCGCCGCCTGCGGGTCCTCGGGTCCGTCCACGACCTCGTCGGCAAAGGGCCTGACGATGTGGGCGCTCAACGACCAGACGATCCTCAAGGAGTCGGTCGACGCCTACAACAAGGACCACTCGGACGCGAAGATCACGCTGCGGCTGTTCGCCAACGACGACTACAAGCAGAAGCTGCGCGTGGCCTTCGGCGCGAACCAGGCCCCGGACCTCTTCTTCAGCTGGGGCGGCGGCGCCCTCAACGACTACGTCAAGGCGGGCAAGGTCGACGCGCTGACCGCGTCCGAGGTGAACTCGGACCGGTACACCCCGAGCGTGATGCAGAGCGCCACCTTCGACGAGAAGGTCTACGGCGTGCCCGTCAACGGCCTGGCCCCGGTCGTCCTCTACTACAACAAGAAGGTGCTGGCCGACGCGGGCGTGGAGCCGCCGAAGACGTACGAAGACCTGCTCGCGGCCGTGCAGAAGCTGAAGTCCAAGGACGTCGCGCCGCTGTCGCTCGCGGCCGGCTCCAAGTGGCCGACGCTGATGTACCTGGAGTACCTGCTCGACCGCACCGGCGGCTCCCGGGTGTTCGCGAACATAGCCGCCGGTGACGCCTCCGCCTGGACGGACCCGTCGGTCACCAAGGCCAACCAGAAGCTCCAGGACCTGGTGAAGGCCGGCGCCTTCGGCGACAGCGCCTCCTCCGTCATCTACGACCAGGGCGCCTCCACCGCCCTGCTCTACACGGGCAAGGCGGCGATGGAGGTGATGGGCACCTGGGAGTACGCCAACATCGTCAAGGCCGCACCGGACTTCGCCAAGAAGGACCTGGGCTACGTCGCCTTCCCGGCACTGTCCGACGGCGCCGGCAGCCCGGAGAACATCGTCGGCAACCCGTCGAACTTCCTGTCGCTGAACTCGTCCTCCAAGCACAAGTCGGAGGCGCTGGGCTACCTGAAGGACTACATCCTCAACGACTCCCAGATCGACGCCTACCTCGCGGCCGGCAGCGTGCCGCCGGTCAAGGGCCTGGACTCGAAGCTCGCGGCCGTGAAGTCGACGACCGACAAGGACTGGCTCACGTTCGTCTACGACCTGGTGGACCAGGCACCGAGCTTCCAGCTCTCCTGGGACCAGGCCCTGCCGTCCGACCAGGCCGACCCGCTGCTGACCAACACCGACAAGTCGTTCCTGCGGCAGATCTCGCCCACCGAGTTCGGTGTGAACATGAGCAAGGCGGCGTCGTGACCGTCACCGTCCCGACGAGCACCCGCACACGCCGGAGAGGGGGCAGCGGCCTCCTCATGGCCGCCCCCGCCCTGCTTCTCTTCGGCCTGTTCGGTCTCGTCCCCCTGGTGGGCGTGGCTGCACTCAGCCTCGCCCGCTGGGACGGCCTGGGCTCCGTCGGCTGGGCCGGCGGCGGCAACTGGAGCGGCGTCCTGACCGACGGCGCCACCTGGCAGTCGCTGTGGCTCACCGTCAAGGTGATGCTGGTCAGCTGGCTGATCCAGACGCCCATCGCCCTGGCGCTCGGCGTCTTCCAGGCGCCCCGGGGGCGGCTGCGCGCGCTGCTCTCCGTGCTGTTCTTCCTCCCGCTGCTGCTGTCCGCAGTGGCGATCGGCCTGACCTGGCAGGCGCTGCTCGACCCGTCCTTCGGCATCGGCGCCACACCCGGCCTGCACTGGCTGGCCAAGCCGCTGCTCGGCTCGCCCGAACTGGCCCTGTACACAGTGATCTTCGTGATCGCCTGGCAGTTCGTGCCGTTCCACGCCCTGCTCTACCAAGCGGGGATACGACAGATCCCGACCGCCCTGTACGAGGCCGCCGCCCTCGACGGCGCCGGGCCCCTGACCCGCTTCCGGCACATCACCCTGCCGCAGCTGAAGTACACGATGGTCACGTCCAGCACGCTCATGCTCGTCGGTTCACTGACGTACTTCGACCTGATCTTCGTCCTGTCCGGCGGCACCGGCGGACCGGGCACCGCCACCCGCGTCCTCCCCCTGTCCATGTACATCACCGGTTTCCAGGCCCACGACATGGGCCGCGCCAGCACCGTCGCCACCCTCCTGGTGGTCTTCGGCCTCGGCCTGTCGCTGCTGATGACCCGCCTGTCCGGCTTCACCCGGATGGACAGCCAGCAGGAGGGCATGTGAGCACCACCGTGACCAAGACCCGCCCCGCCGCCAAACGGCAGGGACACGTCCCGACCCACAGAGCGGTCACCCCCAGGCCCGTCCGGCCGAACCCCGTGGCAGGGATCCTCCGCCGCGCCCTCACCGGCGGCGCCGCGCTCTTCTGGACCGCGCTCGTCGTCGTACCCGTCTACTGGCTGGTCGTCACCAGCCTGCGCAGCAGGGCCGACTTCACCACCGACAGCCCGCTCGCACTGCCCGGCCACCCGACGCTCGACAGCTACCGGACCGTGCTGGACGGCGACTTCACGACCTATCTGCTCAACAGCGTCGTCGTCACCGCGGGGACGGTGGTGCTGGCCGTCGCGTTCGCCCTCATGGCCGCGTTCGCGATCGTCCGCAACGCGGGCAGCCGCTTCTCCCGGCTGTCCTTCCGGCTGTTCCTGCTGGGCCTGGCGATCCCACTGCAGGCGGTGATCATCCCCGTGTACCTGCTGATCATCAAGATGCAGCTGTACGACAGCCTGCTCGCGATCGTCCTGCCCTCGGCGGCGTTCGCGCTGCCGATCACCGTGATGATCCTGGTGAGCTTCCTGCGCGATGTGCCCCGGTCGCTGTTCGAGGCGATGATCGTGGACGGCGCCGGAGACTGGCGCATGCTCTGGTCCCTTGCGGCGCCGCTGGCCCGCCCGGCGCTGATGACCGTCGCCGTCTACGACGGACTGCAGGTCTGGAACGGCTTCCTCTTCCCGCTCATCCTCACGCAGAGCGGCGACAGGGCGGTGCTGCCACTGGCGTTGACCCTCTACCGGGGCCAGTTCGGCATCGACGTACCGGCCACAATGGCCGCCGTGGTGCTCTCCACCCTTCCGATGCTGGCGCTGTTCATCCTCGCCCGCCGTCAGCTCGTCGCCGGTCTCACCGCCGGTTTCTCCAAGTAGCCCGCACCACCGGGCAGTTCACCCCACCCGTTACGACGGCCGGGCCCCGCGCCCGGCCCCGTCGGCGTGCCCGCGCACATCCCCGAGGAGTCGTGAATGACGACCACCATGCCCGGCCACGGCGGCCTCCCCCAGCGGGAGGGCGACCGCCCCTGGACCGACCCCGCCCTCTCGACCGCCGAGCGCGTCGAGGCGCTGCTCGCCCGGCTCACCCTGCCGGAGAAGGTCGCGCAGCTCAGCAGCACCTGGGAGGACATCGAGGCCGACGGCCCGGAAGTGGCCCCGGGGAGCAACCACTTCGGCCGGGTCGGCGACCTCGACGCGACCGCCCGGCACGGCCTCGGCCAGCTCACCCGCCCCTACGGCACGCTGCCCCGGCCCGCGCTCGAACACTCCCGTCTCCTCGCCCGGCACCAGCGGCAGGTGATGGCGCAGAGCAGATTCGACATCCCGGCCATGGCACACGACGAGTGCCTGACCGGCTTCACCGCCTACGGCGCCACCATCTATCCCACCTCTCTGGGCATGGCGGCCACCTTCGACCCCGAGCTGATCCGCAAGGTCGGCGAGGCCATCGGCTCCGACATGGCCGAGGCCGGGGTCCACCAGGGGCTCTCCCCCGTCGTCGACGTCATCCGCGACTACCGCTGGGGCCGCTGCGAGGAGACCTTCGGCGAAGACCCTTACCTGGTCGGCGAGTTGGCCGAGGCGTACGTCACCGGTCTGCAGAGCGCCGGTGTGTACGCCACCCTCAAGCACTTCGCCGGGTACTCCACTTCGATGGGCGGCCGCAACCACGCCCCGGCGCAACTCGGCCGCCGCGAACTCTTCGACGTCATCCTGCCGCCCTTCGAACGGCTCGTCGCCGCGGGCGTGCGGTCGGTCATGAACTCGTACGCCGAGATCGACGGCGAGGCGCCCGCCGCGAGCCGCTGGCTGCTGACCGAAGTACTGCGCGAGCAGTGGGGTTTCGAGGGCACCGTCGTCTCCGACTACTGGTCCCTGCCGTTCCTGGTGAACGCCCACCGGGTCGCGGCCGACCTGCCCGGCGCGGGCGCACTCGCCCTGCGGGCCGGGATGGACGTCGAACTGCCCGACCAGCGGGGCTTCGGCGACGCGCTCGTCCACGCCGTCGAGCAGGGTTCGGTGGCCGAGGACCTGGTCGACCGGGCGGTGCGCCGGGTGCTGCGGCAGAAGGTCGAGCTCGGGCTCCTCGACCCCGACTGGGACCCGCGACCGCCCGCCCTGCGCGCGGGCGAGCTGGACCTGGACAAGCCGGAGAGCCGTCAACTCGCGCACAAGGTTGCCCAGTCGAGCGCGGTCCTGCTGTCGAACGACGGGATCCTGCCCCTCCAGGACGCCGCCGGCCGGATCGCACTGATCGGCCCGTGCGCCGACGACGTACGCACCATGTTCGGCTGCTACAGCTTCCCCAACCACGTCCTCGCCGAACGCGACGACCTCGGCAACGGCGTCGAGGCGGCATCCCTGCGCACCGCGCTGACCGAGGAACTGCCCTCCGTGAACTGGGAGTTCGCCGAGGGCTGCCCGATCCGGGACGAGGACCGCTCCGGTATCCCCGCCGCGGTGGAAGCCTGCGCGGCGGCCGACCTCACCGTGCTGGTCGTCGGCGACAAGCCGGGGATGTTCGGCATCGGCACCTCGGGCGAGGGCTGCGACGTGGAGGACCTGCGTCTGCCCGGCGTCCAGGAGGAGTTGGTCGAGGCGGTCCTTGCGACGGGCCGGCCGGTCGTCCTGGTCGTCAGCAGCGGCCGCCCTTACGCGGTGGGCCGGTTCGCGTCCTCCGCCGCGGCCATGGTGCAGGTCTTCCTGCCCGGCGAGGAGGGCGGCCGGGCGGTGGCCCAACTCCTCGCCGGGAAGGCGAACTTCAGCGGCAAGCTGCCGGTGCAGATCCCGACCACGCCCGGCGGCCAGCCGTACACCTATCTCCACCCGCCGCTCGGCGACCGGCAGAGCTGGCTGTCCAACCTCGATCCGACGCCCGCGTTCCCCTTCGGCCACGGACTCTCGTACACGAGCTTCGAGATCGACCTGGGGACCGTCGACCGCGAACTGGTGCCGGTGGACGGGGAGTTCACGGTCAGCGCGCGCGTGCGGAACACCGGGACGGTCGCGGGCGCCGAAACCGTCCAGCTGTACGCCGTCGACCCGGTCGCGCAGGTCACCCGGCCGGTGCGTTCCCTGCTGGGCTTCGCCAAGATCGGCCTCGCCCCCGGCGAGCAGGCGACGGTCCGCTTCCACGTCCACACCGACCGCCTGGCCTTCACGGGCCTGGACGGCAGGCGCATCGTCGAGCCCGGCGAGATCCTGCTGCAGGCGGGCTCCTCCAGCCTGGACACACCGGTGCGGGAGGCCGTCCGGCTCGTCGGTGAGGAGCGGGACGCGACGGTCGTACGGCATCACGCGGTGGCGGTGACGGTCGAGCGGGAGTGACTCACAGGGGCGGGCGGCGCCACCGGTCAGTCGGTGGCGCCGCCCTCTTTTGGTCTGTTATGCCCGGCTCCACCTCTGGGTGGCGTTGCCGAGAGCCGACCACAGTTGCACCGGCGATCCGTTCGCCGTCGCCCAGTTATTGACGTCGATGGCGAGACCGTTGGAGCGGTTGACGACGGACCCGTCCAGACGGAACCACCACTTCTGGCTCTGCTTCCCGTTGCAGGCCCAGAGGATGAGCGTGGTGCCCGCGGTGGTGCCGTCGCCGTTGGCGGCAAGGCAGTTGCCTGCGATGCGGAGTTCACCCGCGGCGGTCTGCGTGATCAGCTGGTTCGCGTTGCCGGAGCAGTCCCAGATCTGCACCTGAACACCCGTCGCGGCGTTCGGCACGTCCAGGCAGCGACCGGAGTTGGCGCCCTTCAGCGTGAAGGACGCGGCGGTCGGCAGCGGGTCCTGGACGAGCTGCCAGTCCTGTGAGCCGTCGGTGGCCGACGCCGCCACGGTGACGGAGCCGCCCGCCGTCGCACCCGTCATGAACAGACTCGTGTTACGGACCGAGCGGATCTTGTAGTACCCGTCGGTCGAGGAGACGAGGGTCCACTGCTTGTCGGTGGCACCGTCGTCGACCCACTGGGCCAGCTTCTGCCCGGCCGTCGCGGTGCCGGTCCAGATGGCGACCGAGCGGCCACCGGTCTTGTTGAGCAGCGTCACGTTGGCGCCCTTGGCCGTCAGATGCCAGCGCTGCGAATCGTCCGCGGCGGCCCGGGGCTTGAGGACCAGGTCGGGGACGTTTCCGGTGAGGTTCGCGTCCTGCGTCTTTCCGGTGTCGGGGCTGAGGACCTGCCCGGTCAGGCGGTTGACGAGGGTGGTGTAGGCGCCGTCGGACCGGCCGAGGTCGACCTCGCCGTATTTCACGGGCCCGGTGCTCCCGCCGCTCCACGAGGCCTGGAGGATGAGGACGCGTCCCGTGCCCTCGACGTACTGGAGAGTGCGGCTGTAACCGCTGGGCATCGTCGTCTGGTACTCCTTCCAGGTCCCGGTGCTCAGACCGGACTCGTTCACCCAGACGTTGCCGCTGCCGGACGCGTTGTAGACGATCCGCCCGTCCGGCATCGGGAGGAGCACCGGGCTGCCGCCCGTGGACAGCGTGCGGCCGCCCGAGGGCACCGGCAGTGCGGTGATCGCGGCGTCACCGGCCGCGTAGAACTTCAGCGGGTCGTCCGCGATCCGGTAGCGGACGTTCGTTCCGCCGCCCCAGTACTCGTACGTGAGAAGCCACTTGCCGTCGGTGGTCGGGGCGATCGTCGTCATGCCCGGGCGGCCGCCGCCGATCTCCGTCTTGCCGCCGTTGTTCACGGTGGCGCCGGGGATGTCGACGACCGGCTGGCTCCAGGACGTGCTGCTGCCGTCCCAGGTCTTGTGCACGAGGAGCTGGCCGCCCGAGTCCGGCGCCGTGTCGTTGGCCGGGTCGATGGTGGGTATTCCGGTGGTGGTGTTGTAGCCGAGGTAGTCGTTCTCGTCGGAGTAGTAGGCGACGAGCTGGCCGCCCCGGGCGACCAGGTGCGGCTCCCAGAGCGGATCGACCTGGGCGGAGGTGTTGGCGTTCGAGACACGGCCGATGGCGCCCGCGCTCCCGCCCTGCCATCCGCCGGTGGCGATGATGTTCTGGATGCTCCAGGACGCGCCCTGGTCGGTGCTGGAGTACAGCGCGAGCGCCACGTCCTTGCGGTCGCCGTCACCGGTCGGCGTCCAGCTGGAGTTGGCGGCCTTCTGCTCCTGGTAGTAGTAGTCGTCCCCCGAGACGATGCTCGCGAGAAGCAGCGTGCCGGCGCTCAGGTTTCCGACGTTCTGCGGGAGCACGTAGAGATACGGGTTGGTCCAGTTGCTCGTGTACTTCGCGTACTTGGCGTCGCTGGACAGGTAGGCGGGGGCTTTGACGTCGGCCAGCTTCTGCCAGGTCGTACCGGCGTCGTCGCTCTTGTGGATGGGCATCGTCTGCCCCACCGGAGCGGTCTGGCTGTTCTCGAACGTCGCCACCAGCCGGCCGCCCGGGAGTTGGGCCGACTTCGGGTAGAGAACGCAGGGATTCTTGTTGCAGGCGGCGGGATTGTCCGCGACATACAAATTCGCTGGGGTCGGCTGATATGCCTGCGCACTGGTCGCGGAGGCAATGGCGAATACCAGGCCGACGCCGAAGGCCGACACTGCCGCAACTGCCTTACTCATGAAGGGTTTTGTCATTGCGGTTCGTCTGAGCCTGACGGCGGCGGCCGGAGGGCGGGCTGTCGCGAGCACGGCGTTCCTTTCACCCGGGGGAAGCGCACGCCTCGTTTCATAAAAGGGGAGTTGAGGGTGCGCTGGGTAGGACGCCCAGTATTCGGAGCCGACACCGCAATGTCACCGCCGCGTTTCGAAAGTGTTTCGCACAGTGGCGGGCTACGTGGTATTGACGCGTCGGCGAACAGACGTCGAGGTCCGCAGCACGAGCTCCGTGGCCAGCTCGATACGCGGTGACGCGGGCGCCCGGCCCTGGGCGAGCTCCAGGAGCACCCTGGTCGCCTCGCGTCCCAGTTCCTCGAAGGGCTGGCGTACGGCGCTCAGCGGCGGGCAGGCCATGGCCGCGACCAGCGTGTCGTCGAAGGACATCACCGCCAGGTCGTCCGGCACGGCGAGCCCCTGCTGACGGGCCGCCTCCAGGACGCCGAGCGCCTGTGCGTCGCTGGCCGCGAAGACGGCCGTGGGCGGGTCGTCCGCCCGCAGGATCTGCGCGCTGGTGGCGAGCGCCTCGGCGTAGTCGAAGTCGGTCGAGCGGACGATCGCCGGGTCGTAGGCCAGCCCGGCCTCCTCCAGCGCGGCCCGGTAACCGTGCACCCGCGCCGCCCCGGCCAGGGAGTGGGAGCGGCCCGCGACCATGCCGATACGGGTGTGCCCGAGGTCCAGCAGATGCTTCACGGCGTCCCTGGCACCGCTCCAGTTCGTCACCCCGATGCTGGGAATGTCCTCCGAGGGCGCGCTGAGCGGATCGATCAGGACGACCGGGAGTCGCTGTTCGACGATGCGGCGCTGGTCCTCCTCGGACAGCATCGAGATCACGATGACGATCCCGGCCGCGCCGAGCGCCACACACTCCTGCAGCCACCCGGAGATCGACCGCCGGCTCGTCGTCCCGGTGACCACGTCGATCCCGAGCCCGCCGGCCGCGTCCACGATGCCGCGGACCACCTCAAGGGTGTACGGCCCCGACAGGTCCCGGAACACCGCGATGATCTGCCGGGGCGTCGCCGGATCCCGCTCCCATGGGCGGACGAACCCGTGCCGTGCCAGCAGTTCCTCGACCCGCTCACGCGTCGCCGCGCCGACGTCCCGGCGCCGGTGCACCACCTTCGACACCGTGCTGAGCGAGACCCCCGCCTCACCGGCGATGCTCGTCAGAAGGCCGTACTGCGCCTCCAGCTGCCCCTTGCCGCGACCTGTCACTCGATGCCCGTTCCGCTCGCCGAACACCGATACGCCGGACCGCACCGCGTATCTGTCCACAAACTTCGCCGCAAGGTAACGGGGCGCGGCGGGCGTAGGCAAGACCGATGCACACGCCGCCGTCCGTCCAGCCGCCCGAGGAGCCGCCTCTGAACTCCCGGCTCCCAGCTCTCAGCTCTCAGCTCTCAGCTCTCAACCGTCGGAGCCGGAGACGGACACCCTCGCCCGGTTCGGACAGCGCGGGCCGACGGGTGGCCAGTGTCCAGCCGACGGCGGCGACCGCGGCCAGCGCGAGGGCGGACAGCATCAGCGTGGTGTGGGATCCGGCGCTGTCGGCGGCCCGGGCGACCGGGTTGGGCGCACCGAGGCGGTCGACCAGCCAGCCGAGGGCCGCCGTGCCGGTGAGCAGCGCGCCGCCCACCCGCAGCGTGGGCTGTACCCGCATCCGCGCGATCACGAGCAGCGTGGGCAGGGCGAGGCAGACCAGCAGGAGTTGGACCAGCTCGATGCCCAGGTTGAAGCCGAGGAGGCTGAACACGAGCTGCCCGGTGGACAGTTGCATCTCGGCGAGCACGAAGGAGAACGCCATGCCGTGGCCGAGGCCGAACACGCCGGCCACGACCGCTTCCCGGCCGGGGAAGAGGGGGCGGACCGCGTGTACGGCGCCGACCAGGATGCTGGCGGCGATGAACGCCTCGACCGGCCAGCTGGGAATCTCCAGACGGCCGAGGGCGGTGGCGGCCAGCGCGACGGAGTGGCCGATGGTGAAGGCGAGCGTGATGCGGCCGATGCGCCCGAGCGCGGAACGGGCGCCGACCAGCCCGTCCCAGCGCCGCCCGACGGCCAGCAGCGGTGCGGGCAGCAGCAGGATGAGCAGGAACAGCAGGTGGTCGGTGCCGGTGAGGATGTGGTCGCCACCGAGCTTGACCATGGCGATGAAGCCGCGCCAGGCGCTGCCTTCACCGAGGTCGACGGTCAGGGGCTCGACGCTCATCTTCCGGACGTCGAGGCGCACGGTGCCGACCTGGGTGGTCCCGACTTCGCCGACCCGGCCGGCGGCCCAGTCCTGACGTACCGTCACTAGCGCCACGTGCGTGACGACTTGGTGCACGATCACGTCGTAGTCGAGTGTGAAGTGCCGTACGTCGGCGCCTGCCGGCGGCGTGAACACGGCCTTGGCGACCAGCTCGCGGTACGGGCCGGTGGAGGTCTGCTGGGTGCGGCCCAGGCTCAGCGCGCCGATGCTGACCTGCCAGGCCTCGCCCTTGAGCGTGGTCGGGCGGATGTGCTGGGCGAGGTAGGCGCGGACGGCCTCGGCCTTGGTGGGCAGGGCGGCCGACTTGATGGTGGTCAGGTCGATGCCGCTGGCCGTGGCGAGGTCACCGACGGGCAGTTCAAGGCGCGCGGTGACCGAGTCCTTGTACACGTCGAGCTGGACCACTGAGTGCGGCATCGGATGCGCGGCGGCCGGCGACGCTCCGAGGAGGAGCGTCGCCGGTACCGCGATCGCGATCCCGGCCACCAGGCGAAGTGCTGTGGTCAGCCAGTTTCGCGGTCGGGTCATGAGAAGGAGAACTCGCTGCCGTAGTCGCGGGTGTGGTCGCGGTACACCGTGTGGTAGTGGACCTTGCCCTGGATGACGAGGCCGTTCTGGCAGACGAACTCGACCCAGACGCCGGGGCCGTCGATGCGCACGTAGTCGCCCTGGGTGTCGAGGGCGGTGCCGCCGGAGACGGCCACGTAGGTCTCGTTCAGCTCACGCTCGTACGTCTTCATGAGCTTCTTCGCGGTGGCGTCGTCCACGTTGGAGACCCAGGGGTAGATGGCCTTCAGAACCAGCTTCTGCTGCTTGGGCGACAGCTCGCTGACCTTGATGCCTTCCTTGGTCTCCGGGAACTGGCCGTCCTCGCCCGGGCCGAGCAGCACGTCGTTGTACGTCCCGGACAGCTTGGCGGTGGCCAGCTGCTCGGTGCTCAGGCTGCTGGTCAGCGCGAGCATGCCGCTGCGCTGCTCCTCCAGCGGCGAGTACGTGGTGCCGTCTTCGGCGGTCCAGCTGGTCGGCTCGACTCCGATGAAGAAGGGGCTGGCGCCTGCCACCTTGCCCTTCTTGTAGGTGAGGTTCACGGCGAGGTGGTGGCCGCCGAAGTGCATCTGCCAGGTGCCGTCCGCCGAGGGGGTGCCCAGGAACGCCATGTAGTAGAGGCCGCTGCCGTAGCCGAACGAGCCGCCACCGCCGGTGCCGCCGGAGGGCGGAGCGCCCGTCGGGGCGTCGGTGGCCGTGGAACTCGCCGTGGCCGACGGGTCCGCCGAGGCGGTGCTCGACGCGGCGTCCGAGGGCGCCGCCGGCCCTGCACCCGCGGAGCTGGTGGCCTGCACCGAGGCGAGCACGTCGTCGGCCTTGATGATCTGGGTGATCTGGTCGTACCCGCTGCCCTTGCCGGTACCCGTGGCCACCTTCAGCAGCTGCTGGGCAGCGGCCAGCTGAGTGTCGGTCAGGGAGCCGAGCTCGATGCCGGGACGGCAGGTGGAGCCGCACGGCAGGTTCGACCACGCCGTGGCGTTCTCCTCCGTGAGGTCGAGCAGCACCTCCGCCTGCTGGTCGGCGTCCAACGTGTTCAGGAACGCGTTTGCGGCACTGACCACGGCCTTGGTGCCGGTGGCCTTCTTGTCGACCGGGCGCTGGACGCCTGCGGCCGATTTACTCGTCGACACATCCGTCGACGCATTCGCTATGGCAAAGCCACCGCCGACAAGGACGATCGCCGTGATGGCACCGGCCACATTCCGCGTATTCCGTCGCATGCGCACTCGACGGGTTCTTTCTCTGCTCATGAACCACTCCTTCAAGCCTGGGAACGACGCCCCCGGCCATGAGGGCAGCACCTATCGACCGGCTCCGATATCGCCGCATCCAAATAGATACTGGACATTTCTCCACACCCAACGACCGCTCGTCAGCGGCCGTGGGCAGGACTGAAACGCACGACAGGCGCCTGGACACCCCGTGCGATTGTTGACAAGATTATCGACACTCTTACCGGAATCTCAATGCCTCTTCAGAAGAAGAAAAACATTCTTGAGTCGCACCCCCGCACGGCGCGAATTCACGGCATTCGCTTATGTATTTGACAGGTCACGCTTATCGCGTAAATAGAAATTCCTGCTATCGCCGATACCCGGCCGAGGGGGCAGGCCGCGCGAACACGGCGCGGCACGTCGATCACCGCCCCGCCGTTGAGACCGCAAGTGGGACCACAGACGACAAGGCGGCACACGCCCAGCACCGTCGTCACGTCCGGAAAAAGCAAAAGCCCCAGGTCACGGCGAGTGAGTCCTGAGGCTTCTACAGAGCCGCCTTCGGGATTCGAACCCGACACCTACGCGCTACGAGTTGTCCGATCTTGGTCCGGGGGCATCCGTGGGCCTCCACGGACCCAGCTTCCTTCATGGTCACAGGCCCTATGAGACTTGAGCGGAGGTAACCGAACGACCATGGAATGAACGGCCTTTGAGACCACGATTGAGACCACTCGAAGCCCAGCCCGCTTACGTGAGATGCCCGTTCGGGCCGCTCGCACAGCACGCCCGATGCGCCGCCGCCACGGACATGGCTGCACTCCGGGCGGGTTGGCCAGCCGGCCTTGCAAGGCTGCGAACACCCATCCCGTCCCCGAGCAGAAATGCAACTTCAGCATCACTTCGGCCGGCCTCTGTCAGGCCGTCCTGCTACGCAGCACCGTGCCACCACGGCCGTACTGCCCACTGTGCGGTCCTGACCCGACTGCTACAGGCTACCGCTGGGTAGAAGTCTCGGCACAGAGGAGGCCCAGTGGATCCAGTATCGGTCGGGTTGTTGGTCGCGTTGGCAGGCGGTGCCGGTGGAGAGGTTGGCCGGCAAGCCTGGACGGGGCTGACCGCATTGGTTCGGCGTCCGCTGCGACGTGGCGAGGACGGTCGTGGATCCTCTGTATTCAGTTCAGGAGAAGCAGAGTTGGTTCGGCTGGGACAGGCTCCGGGCGACGCGAGTCGTGCGCAGGCACTGAGCACGGCGCTCGCCGTACGGGCGGCCATGGACGAGGACTTCCATGCGCTGCTACGGCAGTGGTACGAGGGAGCCAAGCTCGTGCGCACGGGTGACGGTGGCACGCACAACACCGTCACTGGTGGCACATTCAGCGGGCCGGTACTCCAAGGCCGGGACTTTTCCGGCAACTCCTTCGGCGTTCCGCCAGCGTCCTCAGACTCGTGACCCGAGGTACTTCATATTCGAGGTAGCGGCGTTGCTGGAGGCTGGTCGGGCCGGGAGAGCTGTGCACGCAAGCGGGCGGCGGCATCGTCGTTCATGAGCCGTTCGTACAGGGCGAGCGCACCCAGCCATTCTTCCTGGGCTGTGTTCTTGTCGTCGGCCTGGTGCAGCGCGGTCCCCAGCGTCTCCAGAAACCATGCTTCTCCGGGCCGGTCGCCGATGTCACGTGCGTTGTCCAGTCCCTGCCGAAGGAATTCGATCGCTTGCGGCAGTTCTTTCTGACGCATGTGGGCATAGGCCAGCCGTGATAGCGCGATGCTGAGGCCGAAGCGGTCGTCGATCTCGCGGAAGACTTCAATCGCCTGCCTGCAGTACGGTGCCGACTCCTTGAAACTTTCTAGCCGCTGATATGTGGCCCCCAGGCCCTGCAGCGCGAAGCCCTCGGCACTTCGGTATCCGGTTCGGCGCGCTGTCACTAGCGCTTCCTGGAGGTAGTTGAAAGCTTGGTCGTAGCGGCCAAGGTTGGCGCAGGCACCGCCCAGGTTGACCAAGATCATCTCTCCCTCGCGTCCCAGGGAGCGATAGCAGTCCAGGGCCAGGCGTTGATGGTCCAAAGCTTCCTGGTAGCGGCCCTGGTAGTAGTAGGCCCCACCCAGGCCCCGGTGCAGCTCTGCTTCGGCGCGCAGGTCGCCCACCGCCCGAGCCGCTTCCAGCCCTGCTGTGTGAGTGGCCGTCCAGGAGCCGAAGGGATTACGGCGTTGGAAATACGGGTGCATCGCCACAGGCAACCAGCACGCCACATCATGGCGTTCGTCTTGCCTGGCCTTCCTTACCACTGCCTCGAAGTTGTCGAGTTCGCCATCGCACCACGCAAGCGTCTGCTGGTGGTCGGCGAACACGGGAACGGGAGTGAGTGGCACCCCAAGGGTCGACGGCAGCATAAACGGGGTATCAGGATCGCCCACCAACAGGGCTGTCCTGGCTGCGGCCGCCGCATGCACATACCAAAGGAGCACGCGATCCACGGCCTGCTTGCGGGTTTCTGGACGCTCGTCCGCAGCAGCGCACTCCAGGGCGTAAACGCGCAGGAGATCATGAAAGCGGTAGCGACCCTCGATGGGTTCTGCGATGAGGTGGTGGCCGGTCAATTTGTCCATGAGCCGGCGTGCGGCTGCTGGTGATGTGTCGTTGAGCGCTGCGGCGGCTTCCACGGACATGTCAGAGCCGGGGTGCAGGCTCAACAGCCTGAACTGGCGTGCCAGTTCATCAGGCAGGGCGCGGTAGGACCACGAGAAGACGGTGCGCACCGTCGTCAGCTCGTCCTCGCCGGTGGACATCGCATCCAATCGGCCGTTCTCGTCGGCGAGTGCCTGCGCGAGTTCGGACAGCGACCTGCGTGGATGTGTCACCGCGTACTCTGCCATGATCCGCAGCGCCAGCGGCAGGTGGGAGCAAAATTGGGCAATACATGCGGACGCATCGGGCTCGGCGACGATGCGGTCCTTGCCAACGATCTTGCCCATCAGGGTCTGAGCTTCGCCAGGAGACAGCATGTCCAGGACCACCCTGCGGGCGCCGTCGCGCGCGACGAGGCCGGGCAGCAGACTCCGACTTGTGACCACCACCTGCGACCCTGGCGAGTCGGGCAACAAAGGCCTCACTTGCTCGGCCGTGTTGGCGTTGTCCAGGATGATGAGCACCCGGCGGCCGCTCAGCAACGTACGGTACAGAGCTGCTCGCGATTCGACTTCGCGCGGGATCCGCTCGGGCGGTACGCCCATGGCCCTCAAGAAGCCCTCAAGCACCTGACCAGGCGCCAAAGGCAGGCCAGGCCCGTACCCCTGAAGATTCACATACAGGTCACCGTCCGGGAACCGATCCCTGACTCGGTGGGCCCAGTGCACGGCGAGCGCCGTTTTCCCGACGCCGGCCGTACCCGCAAGGGCCGACACGATCAGCGCCTGTGACCCAGCCGGCTGGTCACCGAGCAGCGCGTCCAACCGATCAACATCGCTGTGCCGGCCCGTGAAGTACGCAACATCACGAGGCAGTTGCCGGGGCCCGGGGAGCTCCGCGCCGGCACCGGAGAAGTGGAAGGTATTGCCTTGGAAATCTCGTCCTTGCAGGACGCCTCCGGCGACGTCGGCCGCCTGGTTGCGTGTCTCCTGACCCGGTAACGAGTCCGCCATCAGCGTCCCCTCGCACGTTCTTCCCCAGAGCCTATGCCACGTATCGCCTAAGGCAGAAGGTCGCATCCCCCGGGCGGGGCAAACAGCCGCCTCTCACAGACTCTCGATTCCTGCCCACGTGGGCGCGTACAATCCTCCCGGTGAGTCTCGAACCTGATCGGCTATCACAGGTGACACTCCGGCCGGTATCAGCCGATGACGAGGGAAGATTTCTCGAACTGGCCAGCCTAAGCGCCGGTCTGCATCATCCATGGGTGGGGCTGCCCCGTACGCCCAGCGCATTCTCGGATTACCTGAAGAAGTCCGATCAGGGCACCGCCGTCTGCATGGTCCTTTGCCTCAAGGACGGCGGCGACCTGGTGGGCATGATCAACATAAACGACATCGTGCGTGGGCCATACCAACGGGGTGTACTCGGATATGCCGCGTTCCTGCCCTACGCGGGTCAGGGCTACATGTCAGCGGGTGTCGCGCTGGCGGTGCACTACGCCTTCGAACGACTTGACCTGAACCGTGTGGAAGCTGATATCCAGCCGGAGAACGAGGCCTCCCTGAGTCTGGTGCGGCGGCTCGGCTTCCGCAGAGAGGGCCTCTCGCCTGGCTTCATCAGGATCAGGGAGGTCTGGCGCGACCACGAACGCTGGGCGATTACCCGAGACATGGAACTCCCGGTCGCCCCCAGCGAGTTACAGCCACCTGCAGGCAGTTGACTCTTGGATCATCACCCCGAGCTCGCGGTCACAGCACTAGGCGTTACGGCGCCAGACACCTACGTCCTGCCGCGCCAGACACTCGTCCACTTCGGAATATGGCTGGACGCAGTTGGCACTTGATCTTGAGTCCAGGGAGAGGAGTCCAGACGGGGACCTACACGTACCTGGCGGAGTTCCGGGCCGACGCGGTGGCGTTGGTCCGTTCGTCGGGCCGTCTGGTCTCATAGATCGCCGCCGAGCTCCGGGTGAACCACAAGACGCTGCGACGGTGGGTTGAATGCTGCGGACAGGACCGAGCGGCCCGAGGCCGCCGCTGGGTCGGCGAAGCTGGGCCCACAAAAGAGCAGCCTTCGGGATTCGAACCCGAGACCTACGCATTACGAGACCATGAGTGATCGTGTTGCGTCGTGCTTCGTCGTGCTGCCTGGTGATGTTTTGCCTGATCAGAGCACGCGTAACAGGTTGACCCGTGCCACCCCGTGATGCAACGTCCAAAGGCGTCTGTCCACCGGCTGTCCACCGGTGGGGGTCTCACCAGCCCGCCGGTGAGACTGCCGCTTGGGACTGCCAGCGATGCTGCCGACCGGTCGGAGAGACGAGCGAAGGTCACTGTGGGACCTCTACAAGCTATCCGCCAGTGGGTTCCTCCCTGGTAGCACCTCATCCTCTCAGCTGCCTGCCCGGTCCTGGCTCGGATGTGTTCCACCAGGGTTGCAGTCGGGGTACTGGTTGATCCAGCCCGGGCCGCCGATGTCGAGTTGGTGGCGGGCGCGGGTGACGGCGACGTAGGCGAGGCGGGCTTCGGCGTCGATGTCGCCGGGCAGCGGATCGCCGTTCTCGTCCGCCTCTTCCTGGTCCATCGGCTCGGTGAAGTCCTCGCCGATGCGGACGGAGGCCCATTCGCGGCCCTTGGCCTTGTGGGCGGTGGAGACCACGATCTCAGCACCCTGCTCGACGGAGCGTTTGTCCACCGCGTCGAGGATGACGTCGACGCCGTGTTCGTCGACGAGGTCGACGAGCGGCAGCAGGTCGCGGCCGGACGGATCGTATTCGGCGCATTCCTGGAGCTCGCCCCAGGAGTCGAAGAGGATCAGCCCGGGGTGGGTACTGCGCTTGCCGGCCTTGAGGTCTCGGGCGGCGCGGGCAAGGGCCCGCAGTGCCTCGCCCCCGCCGACGAGGGCGACACGGCGGCCTTCCTCCAGCAAGTGCACGACTTCGAGCTTCGCGCCGACGTTGGACCGGCACAGGATCGCGTCCGGTTCCTGGACACGTTCGAGGCGGGTGCTGACCGCCGGGGCGCCGGTCAGCACCCTCTGGCCGTGTCGCACGCCGCACGGTTGGGTGAGCACCGGTGCTCAGTGCGACCAACCCCTGGCGACTGCACATCGCCTGCATTGCCGCTAAAATGAAGGCATGACCGCGATCACGATCCGGGACGTCCCGGACGACACAGTCAACGCCCTGAAGGTCCGCGCCGCACAGGCGGGCAAGTCGCTCCAGGCGTACACCCTGGACCTCCTCGCCCGGGAAGCCGCCAAGCCCACCCTCGCGGAGATGGCCAACCGCCTGGAGCGTGAAACCCGCACCGAGCTCAGTACGACCGACATCCTCGACGCCATCGAGGACGGGCGGAGCCGACGTTGATCGTCATTGACTGCTCCAGCCTTGTGCACTTCCTCCTCGACCACGGCAAGACCGGTACCGCGATCCGTGAGCGCGTGAGCCGCGCCGACACCCTCGCAGCGCCGGGCCTGCTGGACTACGAGATCACCTCGGCCGTCTACGGGCTGGCCCGCGGCCGGCGAGGGGGCAAGCCGAAGATCACGGAAAAGGAGGCGCTGAAGGCGATCACCGACTACCAGGCCCTCGCTCTCGACCTGCACCCAACGCTGGTCCTGTGGCAGCGCGTACGCGAGCTGTCGAACAACCTCTCCGTCTACGACGCGCATTACGTGGCCCTCGCCGAGAGCTTCGGTGTTCCGCTGATCACCAGCGACGCCAGGATCGAGCGCAGCGGGGCGGCACGCTGCACGATCGAGACCTTTGAGGCATCCAGCACCTGACCCCGGCAGCACCAACGCGCAGGGTTCCACAACCCACGAACGGTCTGTGAGGTTCCGTAACTGTCGCACTGGGTCTGACCTTGACGGCTTGGGCGCGATTCTCGGCTGAGCAGGGTGGGACTGTAGGCAGTCGGCAAGGCCCGGCTTGGCACTGGAACTCCGGGCAAGCGCAGACGGTACAGGCGATGGTCGGCTACGACCATCGCGGCGCCCGGGTCGGCGCCCACACTCTCGGCCTCGCACCGTGCGGGTTCGGCGGGCCTCCCGCTGCGACAGAGCCGTACGGGGGCCAGTTCCTCCCACCCCATGGACCGTCAGCGCCCCACCGTCCACCGCGGTACAGGAAGACTCGGGCAGTAGCCCTCCTCGGCCAGCCAGGCTCGTGCCCGGCCACGCTGTCGCTCATCGCAGAAACGGTGGTACCGGCGCCAGGCGCGCTCGTCACGGGCAAGGGTGTCCTTGAAGCGCCGGAAGGCGCCCCGCCCGCCCGTGGGGATCCGCAGCCGGTCGGCGAGGACGGCGTCGCCAAGCCCGTCGATGAACAGCTCCATGTCCCGGTAACCGGCCCGGGAACCCTGCCCCGGCACATACAGCCATCGCTCCGGATCATCCGCCTCCGCGGCCTCGGGCCGACAGGCGGCCTCCATCCGGTGGCGGGAGCGCTTCGTCCGGCTCCGTCAGCGAGCAGGCCTGGCCCTGGAACTGCCGATTGTCAGCGCCCTTCCGGTATCTCGACGAAATTCTGGAGGCGCTTGAGGATCGTTCGCTGGGTGTGGTGGAACCTGAACCCGATCCAGGGGCTCATCAGCCAGACGAGGACGTTGTTCGGCCGGAATGTGCTGTGCGCCGTCACCAGGGTCCCGCCTTCACGGTGTTCGAGGTTGAAGCCGGCCCGCCAGTCGGAGACCCGGCGGCTGAAGCCGGAGGTGTCGTTGTCGATCGCCCAGGTGATCCGCCACTGCTCGTCCTCTTCGATTTCGATGCAGCGCTCCTGGGTCGCGCCGGGTTTCCCGCCGAGTACGACCGAGCAGATCCGCATCGCTCCGAGACGGTGATCGCCGGTGATGCGAATGATGTACGGGTGCCAGCGGGCCTGTGCATCCGGGTTCTTGATCACCTGCCAGACGGCGCTTAACGGGGCGTGGATGAGAACCTCGTCCTCGATTCTCACTTCGGGCATGTGGCCTCCTCCGACGTTGTCCGAACCGCCGGTGTCTCAGCTGACCTTGTGCCAGACCTCGCAGCCGGTGTCTCGAAGGCTCCGCCGGTTGCCTTGACGGTGGTCGTGGTCTGCCTGGTCGTGGTGCCGTTGGCGATGATCTCGTCGAAGTCGGCGGACGTACCCTCCCGGGGCCCAGCATGCGAGAGGCAAGCCCGGGTCCGAGGCGCCGAGGTTCTGTTGGCGCCGGACTCGATGTCGGTGCCGACCATGTGGGTGCCTTCGCCGGGGATGTCCGCCACGGCCGGCTTCGGCCTGACGGTCACGGTCGGTGCGGTCGGCATGGTGGTGACGAATCCTGGGTCCTGCGGTCTGTCGCCGACCTCAACGCGTGCGGTGCTCTCGGATGCGCGAGACCCGCTCCGGCCGTGTCCCCCCAAGGACAGTGCGGCCGGAGCGGGCGCCCCGGACCGGGTCCTCCCGCCTCGGGGGAGCGGCGGAAAGACCCGGCGTCAACGGCCCGCATCAGGGCCGCCATTCCGTCGGTGCCTCCACACACCGAACGGGGGTCCGCGTCAGCACGCATGGTCGCGGCAGTGCACCTCCATGCCGACGGTGTCTCTCCGGCGCGGCCACTGCGAATTCCCGCCGACAGAACACTTCACCGGGATTGAGTGGCCGCAGGCGCGGCGGGTCGGCGTCCCGTTCGCGGCTACCGGGCGGTGGCCGCCGCTGTAGATGCGTCCCGACACGCCACGCCCGAAGCCAGGGTCCTCGGACGGCGATTCGATGGACCTCCATCCAGCCTTGAACACCCCCAGTGGATATCGCATGTGACGATTCTGTCGGGTTTACGTGAGTCCTCTGTGAGGCCGCAGTGAGAGAGTTCTCATGCGTGTGTCGCATTGGGGTGGAGCGGCGGGTGGGCCGGGCAAGCGGTTGCCGACGCCAAGCCTGTGGTGTTGCTGCCGGTTGATTTGGGGTGCTCGCGCGCACGAACGCTTGATCCATGAGTTCGCTGCACTCGAAGAGCCATGCCCACGGCGGAGCGTACGGAACTCCTGGGGCCGCGTGGCCCCAGGTACCGCTGGATCCCGGCCAGACTGATCCGGGCAGCTGCTCAGTGCGGCGTGCTGCATGACGGAATCCTTGAGCGATCGCGGAGAAGGGACGTACGAGGGGGCACGACAACCGCCTCCGCAGGGTGCGAGGTGAGGGGCGCAGCCGCTCTGTCGGCGGCGGATCGGAGGCCCAGTGGTCCCGTGTGCCTCCTCGGGCGAGAGCCCCTCCTCGTGCGTCAGGAGGAGGGGCTCCCGCGGCCCGGCTGGGGGAGTTGAGTGAGACAACCGGGCCTGGCCGCCTGCATGGACCTGCGCGGGAGGGTCAGGTCCGCAGGCGGAGATTCGGATGGCCGCCAGGAGGCGTCGGGCTATCGGTTTCGGAGCGGGTCGGGGCCCGGAGGGCGGATGCCTTCGCCACCGATCCCGCTGCGTGTTCGGGTGCGGTGAACAGCTGATGCATGCCGCACAGCAGCAGGAAGAACCTGTCGTCTTCTGACACGTCGGGGTGCTTGCGGCCGCCCGTCTGGAAGCGGCGGCGCCCCGGCAGCCGGAGGACTGCGGGTGGGGGCTGCTGAGGCCCCGCGTAGCCGGCCAGCTGCGGCCGGTTCCAGGGACGGATCCTCGTCGAGCCCACAGCGAGGCTCCTGTTGGCATTCCACGCCTTGGTGAGAGCGATCCTCACAAACCACCTCACCTCTGGGTTCCTTCCCAGTAGGCCTGCGCGGCACGGTCGTCCTCCGGGGTCCAGTGCGCGGTCTCCGGCGCGATGCCGTGGCTGTACGGGTAGTAGTGCGGAGGAGCGGCGTGTTGCTGCACATGCACCGGAACCTGCGCGGCATACCCGTGCTCGGGGGCCCCGGCGTGGTCGTACGGGCCCGGTGCCGTGGGGGGCCTGACGTCCTGTGGCCGGCGGGGCCCGGGAATGGGCTGGAACTCCGCAGTGTCCGCTTCCTGTTCGGAATGCCGGGCAGGTGCGTCCGTCTGCGGTTCGGCACCCGGCAGCAGCACTTGAACTTCTTCGGCGCCCGCCTTGCGGCGCTGCTGCGCCCATTCCTCCACCTGGCTGCGGCAGGCGAGATCGAGGTGCTGCACACGCGTCAGATCCACATGGACCCTTCGCTCGTTCGCGACCGACTCCAGGGCTTCGATCAGGCGCGGCAGCCGCAGGAAGGTCGCGTTGCCGTGCATCTCCAGGCGCACGGTGCCGCTGTGCGATGTCTTGTGGATGGTGATCCGGGACATGCGCAGGGCGACCAGCACGATGGCGACGGCCAGGCCCGCCACCACTCCTTCGAGGAGATTCGCGACCATGATGGCGAGAGTCGTGATGATCATGACGATGCCCTCGCCGCGGTCGGTCTTCCACATCTTCGGGAAGGCAGGGGGGTCGAAGAGCTTCCAGCCGGCGTGGACGAGGATCCCGGCGAGCACGGCCACGGGGATGAGCCCGAGCAGAGCGGGAACCAGGAGCCCGAATCCGAGCAGCCAGCCGCCGTGCAGAATGCGGGAGACCTTGGTTCTGGCTCCGGCCTGTACGTTGGCGGCGCTGCGGGCGATGACCGCGGTCATGGGCAGCGAGCCCAGAAGTCCGCACAGGGTGTTGCCGACGCCCTGCGAGAACAGCTCCGCGTTGTACTGGGTACGCGGCCCGTCGTGCATCTTGTCGACGGCTGCGGCGCTGAAGAGGCTTTCGGCGGAGGCGATGACCGCGAAGGTGATGACCATGGTGATCACCTCGGGGTCGGCGAGTGAGGCGAACTCACTCGGCCCCGCGAAATGCACCGCCCCCAGCAGGTTGCCGACCTCCACGCGCTTGACGTCGAACCCGGGCAGGGAGGCGAGCACCGAGCCGAGCATGACCGCGACCAGGGGGGCGGGCACCCTGCCGAGGGGAGCGGGAACCTTCTTCCACAGGAAGCACAGGCCCAGGGAGAGGACTCCGAGGACGAGGGCGGCGCGCTTCTGCGGCGCGGCGAGAATGGAAGTCATCAGGTCGGGCAGGCCGGCGATGTTCTTCAGGGCCGAGCCGAGCTGCTTGGAGTCCGTGAGGGCGTAGGTCTGGCTGAGGATGAGGGGGAGCCCGATCCCGGCGAGCATGCCTTGCACCACGGCGAGTGAGATGGACTGGAACAGGCGTCCCATGCGGAGCGCGCCGAGCGCCATCTGGATCAGACCGGAGACCAGGACGACGGGGCCGAGCAGGGCCAGACCGTGCGCGCCGACGAATTCCAGGACGAGCGCGGCGAGTCCGGCGGCCGGTCCACTGACCTGGAGGTTGCTGCCGGGCAGAAAGCCGACAACCAGGCCGCCGATGATCCCGGAGATGATGCCGAGGGCGACCGGGACACCGGAGGCGGCCGCGACGCCGATGCACAGCGGGAGGGCGACCAGGAAGACGACGAGTGAGGCGACGATGTCCGTGCCGAAGGAGCTGGAGGCGGCCGGCTGGCCGGGAGCCCTTCTTGCATGGCGTGCACTGCGATGTCGTGCGTTCGACACAATGCTCCTTTCACTCACACCGGTCACCCGGTGCGGGTGGGAGTGGCAGGTGGGGGCGCGGTGTCAGTGCCGGCCGAAGGTCCCCTGTATGTCGTCGCGCTCCCAGATCTCTCCGGTGTCCACCCGGTAGAACCAGCCGTGCAGGTTCAGCAGGCCGTCGGCCCTCCTGCGCTCGACTTGGGGGTAGCCGCGCAGCGTCTCCAGTTGGGCGGTGACGTGCCGTTGCACGATCTTCGCCATTGCCGCGTCCTCGGGCGGGGCGGCCAGCAGTGGGGCCAGCGAGGGCCGGGCGAACGCCACCCAGTTCGCCACGCTGGGCAGCTTGGTCAGATCCTCGTCGCGGGCCAGGGCTCCCACGGCGCCGCAGTGCGAATGCCCGCAGACGATGATGTGGGAGACCTCGAGTACTTGCACCGCGTACTCGATGGTGGCGGCCTCTCCCGACCGCCGGCTCGGCCGGTACGGCGGAATGATGTTGCCCGCGTTGCGCAGTTCGAAGAGTTCGCCCGGGGCGGCGTGCGTGATGAGGGTGGGGACCACGCGCGAGTCCGAGCAGCTGATGAACAGGGTCGTGGGGGCCTGTCCGGCGGCGAATCGCCGGAACAGTTCGCCGTTGGGGTCTATTCGATGCCGAAAGGAGCGGGCCTGTTGGAAAAGGTCGCTCATCCTCACGTCTCCTGACTCTGGGCATCCCCGACGGATGCCGTTCGGTGAAGAGACTGTGAGGTTGACGTGAGTTACCCGTGAGGCCACGGTGAGAGTGTTCCCATGGGCACGACGAAGAGGTTTGTTCGGCAGACAGCCCGCTGGTCAGGCGCGCAGCCGGTAGCCGACGCCGCGGATGGTCTCCACCCGGCCGGCACCGACCTTGCGGCGCAGGTAGCGCACGTAGACGTCGACGATGTTCGACCCCGGGTCGTAGTCGAATCCCCAGACGCGGCTGAGCAGCTGTTCGCGGGTCAGCACCTGGTCGGGGTTGCGCAGGAACACCTCGGCCAGGGCGAACTCCCGCGAGGACAGCTCCGCCACCCGCCCGTCCACATGCGCACGGCGAGTGCGCAGATCGAGGACGAGGTCACCGACCCTCAGCAGTGACGCCTCCGGGGCGCCTTCCCCGCGCAGGCGCAGGCGCACCCGTGCCAGCAGCTCCTCGAAGGCGAACGGCTTGGAGATATAGTCGTCGGCTCCGCCCTCCAGCCCGGCGACGACGTCGGACACGCTGTCGCGGGCCGTCAGGATGATCACCGGAATGGCCACCCGGGCCTCGCGGAGTTTGCGTAACACAGTGAACCCGTCGCAGGCCGGGAGCCCCAGGTCCAGGATCAGCAGGGCGCAGTCGCCCACCCGCGCCTGCTCGTACGCGGACAGCCCGTCAGTGACGACCGTGGGGACGAAGCCGTTGCTGCGCAGGCCCTTCGCTACGAAGGCGGCGATCCTGATCTCGTCCTCCGCTATGAGAATGCGGTTCATGGTGTCCTCTCTGCCAAGGAAAGTGAGCGGGCAGGTCGATCACGAATCGGGCACCCCCGCCCTCGGCGTCCTCCACCCAGGCGGTGCCGCCGTGCGCCTGCGCGATCTCGCGGACGATGGCAAGCCCGAGGCCGATCCCCGTGCCCGCGGGATCGGGTGAAGCGGCACGGCCCGCCTGAGCGAAGCGGCCGAAGATGCGCTCCCGGTCCTCGGGCCCGACGCCCGGCCCGGTATCCCGCACCCACAGCAGTACGCGGCCCTCACGCACCGCGGAACCCATCTCCACCAGGTCACCGTCCCGCGTGTGCCGCACCGCGTTCGCCGCGAGCTGGATCAGCCCCTGCGTGAGCCGCTGGCCATCGACGAGCACGGTGGCCTCTGCCACCGCCGCGACTCTCCAGTGCCGGTCCCCCAGGGCCCGAGCCTTGGCGACCACATCCACGACCAGATCGGTGAGGTTTGTCTCGCCGAAGGTCAGGAAGTCCGGGTGTTCCGCTTTGGCCAGCAGAAGCAGGTCCCCCACGATGCGGGTCATCCGGTCGAGTTCGTCCACGACCAGGGCCCGTGTCCCGGCGCGGGCCTCCTCGTCTCCGTCCATCAGCTCCAGGTGCCCGCGGACCACCGTGATCGGGGTGCGCAGCTCGTGCGCCACCTCGTCCAGGAACCGGCGCTGCGTGGTGAAGGCGCTCTCCAGACGGTCCAGCATGTTGTTGAAGGTGTGTGCCAGCGCCGCCACGTCGTCGGTACCCGTAACCGTCAGCCGCCGTGTCAGGTCGGACTCGCTGATCCGTTCGGCGGTCTGCCGGACCAGCCGGATCGGCGCCAGGACCCGGCCGGCCACCAGCCAGCTGGCCAGGCCCGCACAGAGCAGCGCAGCGCCGCCGGTGACCAGCAACAGCTTCCCGACCTGGCGCTCCTCGCGCAGCTGACGGTCCCGGAACTCCAGCACCACCAGCCGCACGTCGTGCGGGTCGCCCTCCACGCGCACCGGTATGACTCCGTAACGCACCTTCCCGGCCGGGGAGTCGAGCCAGCCGATCTCCGTGCCACGGACTTCGGCCAGCCGGGCGATCACGGCCTCTTCGCGGTCCAGCCGGGCCGGTACCTCATTCGGGCTGCGCCGGTCGGCACGGCCGTCCACGATGCTGAAGAACGTCTCCTCGCGGCTCGGCAGATTGACCGTCATGAACGCGGTCAGCAGCGAAGCAGCATCGGGAAAGGGCCGCCCGGTGGCCGGCTCGCGCGCCGTCTTGGCGAACCGGCGCAGTTTGTCCGCCTCCCGCCGGAGCTGCTCATCCACCTGTCTGTCGAGCTGTGCCTGCCAGATCACCGTGATACCGAAGGTGGGCGCGGCCAGGGCCGCACCGACCAGGAGCAGCATCCATCCCACGATGCGTGACCGCGCGCTCGGCGTGCGCCTGCGCATTACTCAACCGTCCCCACCACCACCGCCGTTGCCGTCGTCACCGCCGTCGTCGTCGCTCCCAGCAGAGGTGCTCGCGCTGCTGCTCGGTCCGGAAGTTGTCGGGCTGGGAAGGGTGCCGGTGTCATCGGTGCTGTGGGGTGGGGGCAGTGTGCTGACGGGCTGCCCCCCGGGCTCCGACGACGCAGCCTTGGACGGAGCCGGTGACGCTGGAGACGGCGTTGATCCGGAGGCAGGAGCGGACGACCTCGACGTATCGCCCGGTAACGGCTCATCACCGCTGTTTCCCGGCACGACGATTCCCGGGCCGAGTTCCAGCGGATCGCCATCACCGGCCCACAGACGCCCGACCGCCATTCCCGCGGCTGCCAGTGCGCACACCGCAGCGATCGCCACACTCACCCTCCGAAGCGTCATCAGGCCAGTCTGCTTCCCGCTCGAACACGTTGATGAAAGAGGAGAACTTTCTCATCTCCCACATCGGCCGGATACACCGCCCGATTCGGGAACCAGGCGACAACTCGACGACGGTGCCCGGCTCGCGGGCCGGGTCTGCGCCTCCGGACGCAGAGGCCCCCCGGGGCAACGGTGGCCCCCGGCGCGGGCCCCGGACGCGGGTCTCCATGGCCGGAAGGCCACAGCGACATCGTCTTGCGCCCCACCGGGCGTCAGCCGGCTCGGCGAAGCCAGGCGGGCGAAAATTTGGGAAGGCGCTGACTCCGCCGTCGCGCCGAGCACTGGGAGCACCCCGATCACCCGCCTCGTAAGAGGCAAATGCCTATAGCACCCCAAGAATTGCATATTCCAGAAGCACCCACAGAGCTTTGGAAATTCAACTGCCATGAGGGGCGAGGAAGTCGGTCAGGTGCCGTTGGCCTGGCCAACCGACCTGCATGCCTCCCAGGCCAGCCGGGCACGGCACCCGCACCAGGTTGCCGTGGACGCACTGCCGGAAGGCGTTGCCGTCATCGGGATTGGCCGCAACGTCGTCGCCCGCCTGCACACCGGAGAATCTGCGAACGCGGGGTTCGCTGCTGCGAGCAGCACCGCGGCGGACGCGGTGAGAAAGACAGAGCGGTGAAGGTCCTTGGCCACATGGCGCTGAACAAGTCGGGCACCCAACGGTTGCCGCAGGCACCGAGCCGCACCCGCCTCACAGGGGCGCGAGCCACCCGGAGGGGGCGAATCGGCAGTCATTCACTCGCCGTGGTAGCGCGACAACATCGCCCCGGAGTCCCGCCGAGCATTTGTGGGACCTCAACAGAAACGGATACAGCACCCAGGGTGCCCACAGCCAGGACGACGACGCCGCGCGAATTGCTGCTCACGCCTAGGATCCGGTGCGCGGCTCTCCGACCGACCCGTTCCCTGATGAAGTGTCACGCACGCCTGTCCACCGGTTGTCCACCGAGACTCATCACGCATTCCTGCCCCATCCCTCTTGGATGAGCAAAAGACCAGGTCGGAGGCTCGCATCGTCTGTACGGGCACAGAAACCACACCTCCGACCTACGCATTGCGATGCATAGACCACCCATGTCCGATTGACCCGGATTCCAAGGTCAACAGAAACAAGAAACCCCAGGTCACGGCGAGTGAGTCCTGGGGTTCCTCAGAGCCGCCTTCGGGATTCGAACCCGAGACCTACGCATTACGAGTGCGTTGCTCTGGCCATCTGAGCTAAGGCGGCGCGCCGTCCGCACTATGGTGCGATCAGCAACGCGGGTAAGTCTACACAGTTTCGAGGGGTGCTCCGAACACGCCCCGGGAGACCGCCTCCGGGGGGTGCGGCAGGGTTATGAGCAGCGCTTTCCCTTGGTGGCGGGGGTGCCCTTGAGGAGGTAGCGGTTGATCGTGGAGTCGATGCAGTCGCTGCCGCGGCCGTAGGCCGTGTGGCCGTCTCCGACGTAGGTGAGAAGGGTGGCGGAGGAGAGCTGGGAGGCGAGGCCCTGGGCCCAGGGGTACGGGGTCGCGGGGTCGCGGGTGGTGCCGACCACGAGGATCGGGGCGGCGCCCTTCGCCTCGATGCGGTGGGGCTCGCCCGTGGGCTTCACCGGCCAGTACGCGCAGTTCAGGGAGGCCCAGGCCAGGCCCTCGCCGAAGACGGGGGACATCTTCTCGAAGGAGGGGAGGGCCTTCTCCACCTGGTCGGGGCGGGAGAAGGCGGCCGGTAGGTCTAGGCAGTTCACGGCCGCGTTGGCGAACATCAGGTTGGCGTACCTCCCGTCGGCGTCCCGCTCGTAGTAACTGTCGGAGAGGGAGAGCAGACCCGCGCCGTCCTTCTCCTTCATCGCCGCGGTGAGGGCCTCGCGCAGCTGCTGCCAGGCCGCCTCGTCGTACATCGCCGCGATCACACCGGTCGTCGCGAGCGCCTCGCCGAGTTCGCGGCCGTCCGCGTCGCCCGCCGGGATCGGGGCCGCGTCGAGCTGCTGGAAGAAGGCCTTGAGGTTCTTGCCCGCCTGGTCCGCACTGGTGCCCGTGCCGCCCAGTGGGCAGTCGCTTCGGCTCACGCAGTCCTTCGCGAACGACTGGAAGGCCGTCTCGAAGCCCGCCGTCTGGCCCTCGGTCAGCTTGCGGGCACTGAGCGACGGATCCATCGCGCCGTCCAGGACCAGCCGGCCCGCCCGGTCGGGAAAGAGCCCGGCGTACGTCGCCCCGAGGAACGTTCCGTACGACGCCCCGACGTACGTCAGCTTCTTGTCGCCAAGGACGGCCCGCAGCATGTCCATGTCGCGGGCCGTCTCCACCGTGGACACGTGCCTCAGCAGGTCGGGCGAGCGCTGCCCGCACCCCTCGGCGAACTGCTTGTAGGCATCGACCAGTTGGTCCGTCTCCTGCACGTCGTCGGGGGTGGTGTCCGTCTGCGTGTACGTGTCCATCTCACGGCCGGTGAGGCACTCGACCGGCTCGCTGCGGGCCACGCCGCGCGGGTCGACGGCGACCATGTCGTAGCGGGCGCGGACCTCCGCGGGGTAGCCGATACCGGCGTACGCCTGGAGGTAGCCGACCGCAGAGCCGCCCGGCCCTCCCGGGTTGACCAGCAGCGAACCGAGACGCTTCCCCGGGCCCGTGGCCTTCTTCCGGGAGACGGCCAGCCGGATGTCGCCCGAAGCCGGCTTCGCGTAGTCCAGCGGCGCCTTCATCGTGGCGCACTCGAAGCCGGGGACACCGCAGGTACGCCAGGTCAGCTTCTGCCCGTAGTACGGCGACAGTGCCGACGGCGTCGAACTGGGCAGCGCGGCCAGCGCCGAGTCCGCCGTCGACGCCGTGGTCGAACTCCCCGAGGAGCAGGCCGAGACGAGCAGCGCGGTGGCGGCCAGCAGCACGCCGCCCACCCGGAGCGACCGGGGCTGCGTACGGAACGGACTAGGGGAACTGATCGGCCGGCCGGACCGGGCCGGCCGAGGAGCGCGCCTGATGTACATCCAGCGAGCGTAACCTTACGCGATCAATTGATCACCATCAGTTGCCCAAGCGCCTCGTTCGAGTGACGCGGTCAACCAGTCACACCAGCCAGGCCGACGTCTCTGGACACACGGACCACGCCTCGATGCCCGAACGCCGTCAGCCCGCCCGCAGCGCCATCGTCATCGCCTCCACCGCGAGCAGCGGAGCCACATTGCGGTCGAGGGCCTCGCGGCACGCGGCGATCGCGTCGATGCGGCGCAGGGTCGCCTCCGGTGGGCCGCCGCGGGCCAGCCTCTCCAGGATGTCCTCGGACTCCGTGTTGGCGAGGGCCACACGCGAGCCGAGCTGGAGGGCGAGGACGTCGCGGTAGAACCCGGTGAGGTCGATCAGGGCCAGGTCCAGTGCATCGCGCTGCGTACGCGTTCTTCGGCGCTTCTGGTTGTCCTCGAGCTCCTTCATGACGCCCGCGGTACCGCGGGGCATGCGGCCGCCCTGGGCCGCACCGAGCGCGGCCTTCATGTCCTCGGTCTCCTTGACGTCGACTTCCTCGGCGAGCTGCTTGGCGTCCTCGGACGCCGTGTCGATCAGCTCCTGGGCCGCCTTGAGGCAGCCGCCGATGTCGTCGATCCGGAGGGGCAGCTTGAGGACGGCGGCCCGGCGCTCGCGGGCACGCGGGTCCGTGGCAAGGCGACGGGCGCGACCGATGTGGCCCTGCGTCGCGCGCGCGGCAACCGCCGCCACGCCGGGCTCGATGCCGTCACGGCGTACGAGGATGTCGGCCACCGCGTCCACGGGCGGGGTGCGGAGTGTGAGCAGGCGGCAGCGGGAGCGGATGGTGGGCAGGACGTCCTCGATGGACGGGGCGCACAGGAGCCAGACCGTACGGGGAGCCGGTTCCTCCACAGCCTTTAGCAGGACGTTGCCCGCGCCCTCGGTGAGGCGGTCGGCATCCTCCAGGACGATGACCTGCCAGCGGCCGGTCGCCGGGGACATCTGGGCGCGGCGGACCAGGTCACGGGTCTCCTTCACCCCGATGGAAAGCATGTCGGTGCGGACGATCTGCACATCGGCGTGGGTACCGACCAGACTGGTGTGGCAGCCGTCGCAGAAGCCACAGCCGGGGACACCGCCCAGCGCGCGGTCGGGGCTCACGCACTGGAGGGCGGCCGCGAACGCCCGCGCCGCCGTGGAACGGCCCGAACCGGGCGGGCCGGTGAACAGCCAGGCGTGCGTCATCTTGGACGCCTCGGGCGGCGGGGTGTCCGAGGCGATCGCCGTGACGAGGGCGTCGGCGTCACGGGCAGCGGCGGCAAGCTGCTCGCTCACCTTCTCCTGACCCACCAGGTCGTCCCACACGGGCACGGGGCACCGCCCTTCCGTCGCATTTCGCCTTGCCGCGTCCATTGTGCGGGTCGCCACTGACAACGGGTCCCCCGGCCGGGGGCCCGCGGCTGCAACCGGGGGCCGGCAGCCGCGACCGCCGCCCTTCCGCTGCCGCGGCCACCGGTTCCAAGAACTCCGGCCGACAGTCCCGACAACTGCAGCCGGTGGTCCCGACAACTGCAACCGACAGTCCCAACAGCTGCAGCCGCCGGTCCCATCAGCTGCGACCGCCGGTCTCAACAGCTGCGGCCGGTAGTCCCGACAGCAACAGCCGCAGGTCTCAACAGCTCCGGCCAGTGGCCCCGACAGCAGCAGCCGCAGGTTCCCCCACCGCAGCCCACCGGATGTCAGCGGTGGCGGCCGCCCCGCCCCTCGTCCCAGTCGTCGTCCTCGCGCGGGCCCAGCAGCTCGTCCGCCAGCGTCGGGAGATCGTCGAGCGGTGTCTCCTCCGCCCAGTCGGAGCGAGGGCGTCGACGCGGGGTGCCCTCGGCGTCGACCTGGGGCAGTTCGCGCGTACGGTCGCCGGAATCGTCGGACCCCTGCGCGGCGCGCTCGTCGCGGAAGAAGCCCGGCGGCACCCGATCCGAGGGATCACCCGCGGACGTGCCCGCAGCGGCGTCCCGCACCGGGGGCAGCACAGCCGTCTCATCGGCAGCACCCGAGGTCACCGGCGGCAGCACGGCCGTCTCGTCCGCAGCCCGACCACGCACAGGCGGCAGCACAGCCGTTTCGTCCGCAGCCCGGTCAGACACAGGCGGCAGCACAGCGGTCTCGTCCGCCGGCCCCGAAGTCACCGGCGGCAGCACCGCCGTTTCGTCCGCAGCCCGCTCGGGCACCGGCGGCTGCGGCAGCTTGGCCGTCTCCTCGGAGTCGGAACGCGCAGCAGAACGAGCACCCGCCCCGGAGCCGGACCGCGCACCGCCCCGGCCCTCATCACCCCGCACCGGCCGCAGCACCGCCGTGTCATCCACCGCCCGGGCCGACCCGCCCGACGGCGCCACGACCGGCGTAGGCACGGTGGTCTCGTTGTCGGGCGCCGCCGGAGCAGAAGCCGACGAACCCGCAGCCGACTCAGAACCTGAGGCCGAGGCCGAGGCCGAAGCGGCAGCCTCCACCGCCGCAGCTTCTGCAGCCGCCGCGGCTGCAGAAGCCGCCGCCGCCTCCGCCGCCCCCCGCCGAGCCTCCTCAGCCCGCAGCAACGCCTCCTCGGCCTTCCGCTGCTTCTCCAAGCGGCGCGCCTCCGCCTCGGCGCGCAGCCGCGCCTCCTCGGCGGCCTGCCTGCGCAGACGCTCCTGCTCGGCGGCCCTCACCTGCTCCTCCGCCAGCCGGCGGGCCTGCTCCTCCTCGGCGCGGCGGCGGGCCTCCTCGGCGCGCTGCCGGGCCTCCTCCGCCTGGCGCTCGGCCTCGCGCCGCTGGGCCTCCTCCAGCTCGCGCTGCTTGCGCTCCTCTTCCTCCGCACGCAGCCGGGCGAGCTGCTCCTGGCGCTCGCGCTCCAGGCGCTCCTCCTCGGCCTTGCGCGCGGCCTCCTCCTCGGCCTTCCGCCGGGCCTCTTCCTCAGCCGCCTTGCGAGCCTCCTCCTGGGCCTTCACCTCGGCCTCGGAGAGGGGCAGCATCACGTCGAGCCGGTGCCGTACGACGGTGGTGACCGCCTCGGGCTCCTGCGCCGCGTCGACGACGAGGTAGCGCCCCGGGTCGGCGGCGGCGAGCGTCAGGAAACCGGACCGCACGCGCGCGTGGAACTCGGCGGGCTCCGACTCCAGCCGGTCCGGCGCCTCCGTGAACCGCTCACGCGCCGCTTCCGGCGAGACGTCCAGCAGCACCGTCAGATGCGGAACGAGTCCGTCCGTGGCCCATCGCGAGATCCGCGCGATCTCGGTCGGCGACAGATCACGGCCCGCCCCCTGGTACGCCACCGAGGAGTCGATGTACCGGTCGGAGATCACGACGGCTCCCCGCTCCAGCGCGGGCCGCACCACCGTGTCGACGTGCTCCGCTCGGTCGGCGGCGTACAGCAGCGCCTCCGCCCGGTGCGAAAGGCCGGCCGACGACACGTCAAGGAGGATCGACCGCAGCCGCTTGCCCACCGGCGTGGCTCCCGGCTCCCGGGTCACCACGACCTCGTGGCCCTTGGCGCGGATCCACTCCGCGAGCGCCTCCGCCTGCGTCGACTTCCCGGCCCCGTCGCCGCCCTCCAGGGCGATGAAGAACCCGGAGACGGCCGTGGCCTGCACGGGGTCGTCGCCGCCGCGCAGCGCGTCCCTCAGGTCGTGCCGCAGGGGCACTCCGGAGCGGTCGTCGGCCTTGGCGAGCACCAGGGCGGCGACCGGCAGCAGCAGCGCGCCGACCAGCATCAGCGTGAAGGCGGCGCCGCCGTGCGCGAACACGAACTTGCCGCTCTCCAGGCGGTGCGGACCGATCAAGGCCGCCACCAGGGGCGCCACCAACGCGCCGAGCGCCACGAACACTCGTACGACCGCGTGCAGATGCTCGGTCGTACGCGCGCGCCGGTACTCCTCGGTCTCCTGGTCGAGCAGCGCGTGCCCGGTGTTGGCGGCGACGCCCGCGCCGACGCCCGCGAAGCCGACGATCAGGAGCACGGTGGTGACGTCCGGGACCAGTCCGGCGGCCAGCAGCGCGATGCCGGTGAAGGCGATCGCCAGCGCGAGCAGCCTGCGACGGGACAGCGAGGGCACCACCGAGGAGGCCGTACGGATGCCGATGACGACACCGCCGGTCAGCGCCAGCACCAGCAGCCCGTACGTCACCGGTCCGCCGCCCAGGTCCTTGGCGTGCAGCACGGAGACGGCGACGGCGGCCGAGATCGCCGCGGCGACGGCGGCGCAGGCCAGCACAAGGAGCGGAATCGCGCCCGTACGGCCCGTCTCGACGCCCGTGCCCGTCTTGGGGCGGCGCAGGCCCTCCAGCGGCGACCTGGCGCGCGGGGTGCGCGCGTCCGGCAGTTCGAGGAAGGTCAGCACCGACAGCGAGGCGGCGAACAGCCCGGCGGCGACGTACGACGCGAGCGCCGCCTGGTGCAGACCGAACCAGGCGATCCCGGCGCCCAGCAGGTTGTTGACGAGGGATACGACCACGAGCGCGGCGGCCGCGATCGGCACCGCCAGGAATGCCGTACGCAGCGACAGGCGCCGCAGCGCGTCCATGTGGTCCGGCAGGGGGCGCACCGTGGCGCCCTCCAGCGGCGGGGCGGGCAGCAGCGCGGGCGCCGCACTCTCCCGGCAGACCGTCCAGAACCGCTCGGCGACACCGGTCACGAAGGCGACGACCAGGATGACGGCGAGCGCGTCGTCCGGGGTCCAGTCGATCCACAGTGGCGCGACGATCATGAGCGCGGCGCGCACGCCGTCCGCCCCGACCATGGTCCAGCGCCGGTCGAGCAGCCCCTCCTGGGAGGTCAGCGAGGTGAGCGGTCCCAGAAGTACGGCCCCGAAGAGCAGCGTCGCGAGGACACGTGCCCCGAAAACGGCCGCCACGGCGAGGGCGACTCCGCGGTAGCCACCGCCGAAGGAACCCTCGGAGATCGCCGCCTGCAGAGCCAGGACGACCAGGACCAGCAGGGCCAGGGCATCACCGACACCGCCCACGAGCTGGGCGCTCCACAGCCGTTTCAACTGCGGCTGGCGCAGCAGAGCGCGCACGGCGCGCTCCCGGGAATCTGCGACCAGGGCGTCGTCGGGGGCCGGATTGTGGGCCGTTGGCTGCTCGGCTCGCGTCATCCTGACAGCCTATCCGGACCCACTGACTCCCCGAAGGGGTGCCCGAACATACGGACGCCCCCACACCAAAAGGTGTAGGGGCGCACACGCGTCAGACACAGGCCCTAGCCCTCGGAACCGACTTCCGAAGCCGCCGTCTTCTTCGCGACGGCCTTCTTGGCGGGTGCCTTCTTGGCAGCCGTCTTCGAAGTCGTGGTCTTCTTGGCAGCCGTTTTCTTGGCAGGGGCCTTCTTGGTGGCCGTTTTCTTGGCGGGAGCCTTCTTCGCGGTCTTCTTGGCCGGCGCCTTGGCACGCTTCTCGGCGAGCAGCTCGAAGCCCCGCTCCGGGGTGATCTCCTCGACACTGTCGTCGGACCGCAGGGTCGCGTTGGTCTCGCCGTCGGTCACGTACGCCCCGAAACGGCCGTCCTTGACGACGACGGGCTTCCCGCTGACCGGGTCCTCGCCCAGCTCCTTCAGCGGCGGCTTGGCGGCCGCACGCCCGCGCTGCTTGGGCTGGGAGTAGATCTCCAGCGCCTCTTCGAGGGTGATCGTGAAGAGCTGGTCCTCGGCGGTGAGGGACCGCGAGTCCGTGCCCTTCTTGAGGTACGGCCCGTAGCGCCCGTTCTGCGCGGTGATCTCCACGCCCTCGGCGTCCTTGCCCACCACACGCGGCAGCGACATCAGCTTCAGCGCGTCGTCCAGCGTCACCGTGTCGAGCGACATCGCCTTGAAGAGCGAGGCCGTACGCGGCTTGACGGCGTTCTTGCCCGTCTTCGGGGTGCCCTCGGGGAGCACCTCGGTGACGTACGGGCCGTAGCGGCCGTCGCGAGCGATGATCTGGTGGCCGGTCACCGGGTCGGCACCGAGCTCGAAGTCGCCGCTCGGCTTGGCGAGCAGTTCCTCGGCGAGCTCGATCGTCAGCTCGTCGGGGGCCAGGTCCTCGGGCACGTCCGCCCGCTGGTGGTTCTCGGAGTCCTTCTCGCCGCGCTCGATGTAGGGGCCGTAGCGCCCGACTCGCAGCGTGATGTCGTTGCCGACGGGGAAGGACGACACCTCGCGGGCGTCGATGGCGCCCAGGTCGGTGACGAGTTCCTTGAGGCCGCCGAGGTGGTCGCCGTCGCCGTTCCCGGCCTCGGCGGCACCCCTCGCCTCGCCCTCGCCGAAGTAGAACCGCCGCAGCCACGGGATGGACTGCGCCTCGCCCCGCGCGATGCGGTCGAGGTCGTCCTCCATCTTGGCCGTGAAGTCGTAGTCGACGAGCCGCCCGAAGTGCTTCTCCAGCAGGTTGACCACGGCGAAGGACAGGAAGGACGGCACGAGGGCCGTGCCCTTCTTGAACACATAACCCCGGTCGAGGATCGTGCCGATGATCGACGCGTACGTCGACGGGCGGCCGATCTCGCGCTCTTCGAGCTCCTTGACCAGCGACGCCTCGGTGTAGCGGGCCGGGGGCTTGGTGGCGTGCCCGTCGACCGTGATCTCCTCGGCGGACAGCGGGTCGCCCTCGGCCACCTGCGGCAGCCGGCGCTCGCGGTCGTCGAGTTCGGCGTTCGGGTCGTCCGCGCCCTCGACGTACGCCTTGAGGAAGCCGTGGAAGGTGATCGTCTTGCCGGACGCGCTGAACTCGGCGTCGCGGCCGTCGGCGGACCTGCCCGCGATCTTGACGGTGACGGAGTTGCCGACCGCGTCCTTCATCTGGGAGGCGACGGTCCGCTTCCAGATCAGCTCGTACAGCCGGAACTGGTCGCCGGTCAGGCCCGTCTCGGCCGGGGTACGGAAACGGTCGCCCGAGGGACGGATCGCCTCGTGCGCCTCCTGGGCGTTCTTGACCTTCCCGGCGTACGTGCGCGGCTTGTCCGGCAGGTAGTCGGCGCCGTACAGCTGCGTGACCTGGGTGCGGGCGGCGGTGATCGCCGTGTCCGACAGGGTCGTGGAGTCCGTACGCATGTAGGTGATGAAGCCGTTCTCGTACAGCTTCTGCGCCACCTGCATGGTGGCCTTCGCGCCGAAGCCGAGCTTGCGCGAGGCCTCCTGCTGGAGCGTCGTCGTACGGAACGGGGCGTAGGGCGAGCGGCGGTACGGCTTGGACTCGACCGAGCGGACCGCGAAGTTCGTGTTCTCCAGGGCGGCGGCGAGCGCACGGGCGTTCGTCTCGTCCAGGTGGAGCGTGTTGGCGCCCTTGATCTGGCCGAGGGAGTCGAAGTCGCGTCCCTGGGCGACGCGCTTGCCGTCGACGGCCGTGAGGCGGGCGACCAGCTGCGACGGGTCCGAGGCGTCTCCCGTGCGGCCGGTGCCGAAGGTGCCCGTCAGGTCCCAGTACTCGGCGGAGCGGAAGGCGATGCGCTCGCGCTCCCGCTCGACGACGAGGCGGGTCGCCACGGACTGCACTCGGCCCGCGGACAGGCGGGGCATGACCTTCTTCCACAGGACCGGCGAGACCTCGTAGCCGTAGAGACGGTCGAGGATGCGGCGGGTCTCCTGGGCGTCGACCATCCGCTGGTTGAGCTCGCGCGGGTTGGCGACGGCGGCGCGGATCGCGTCCTTGGTGATCTCGTGGAAGACCATCCGGTGGACGGGGACCTTGGGCTTCAGGACCTCGAGGAGGTGCCACGCGATGGCCTCGCCCTCGCGGTCCTCATCGGTGGCGAGGAAGAGTTCGTCGGAGTCCTTCAGCAGGTCCTTGAGCTTCTTGACCTGAGCCTTCTTGTCAGCGTTGACCACGTAGATCGGCTGGAAGTCGTTCTCGACGTCCACGCCGAGGCGGCGCACCTCGCCGGTGTACTCCTCGGGTACTTCCGCAGCGCCGTTGGGAAGGTCACGGATGTGCCCGACGCTCGCTTCGACGACATAGCCGGGGCCCAGATAGCCCTTGATCGTCTTCGCCTTGGCAGGCGACTCGACGATGACGAGTCGGCGGCCGCCGTGTGCGGTGTCGCTGGTCGGGGACAACTTCGCTCTTCTCTCCGGTCGACGCGGGGGATCTCCCCAGGCCTTTGCTCCCGGGGGTCGGGTCGTGCTGACGCTGCGGAGTGTGACGGTACATCCCGCCCCCGTGTCAAACGGGAAAAGCCCGCAACGGCCACTCGAACGGTAACCCGACTACCGCCATTCCTGCCGCCCGGAGTGTCGACCAGCCGTTTCGGCCCTATCCGGAGTGTGACCTCCCAGTTACCGAAGTCGATGCCCTCACGCGCGCGTGATGCACCAGATCGCGAGCGCCAGTGCCCCTGCTCCGGCGACGCTCGCGAGCGTCGCCGATGCGACGCGGTTCACACCGACGGCGACGGGCTCGCCACGGCGCACCCTGGTCGCGGTCCAGGCCAGCAGTCCGCCTCCGAACAGTGCGAACACCGCCCCCGTGAAGATCGCCGGTCCGCTTTCCACGTCTCTGTCCTTCCGCCCGGGTCTTCAGGGTCGGGACGCTGACAGGCCCCGGCGGCGAGCACGCGAACCCATGGTGAACACCAGGCGGCCGACACCCCATGAGCCCCTGTGATCGCCCAGGTGCGGGCGCCTTCCCACTCGTTTTCTCGTGCGGTCGCTTCGGACCGGTTCGGATCCGGGCGCCCAACTCGACTCGAACTTGTCGCTGCCCGGCTTCGGGATGCCAGGAGTCGTACGCAATCGGCGGTACGAATACGTCTCGGGGACGATGCCGCCGGGACGCCCTCACCACTTCATCCCGCAGGCTCGATGAACCCCTGCTCCACCAGCAGCCGGATCTGCGCGGGTGTCCGGTCCCGCAACAACACCGGATCCTCGCCGACCAGTTGGGCGATGGCGTCCAGAATCCGGCCGGCGCTCAGCGTGCCGTCGCACACGCCGGCGAAGCCCGCGCCGACCGTGTCCACCTTCGTCGCCCGGCGCATCCCACGGTTCTGACGGAGCACCACGTGCTCCGGGTCCTCGGCGCCGGGCAGCCCGACCTGTTCCTGGACGACCTCGGCCGCGAGCGTGAAGTGCCCGGCGAGCAGGGCGGCATCGTCGTGCGCCCGCAGATAGTCGACGCGCTCGAAATGCGCGCGCACGGCGTCCCCGAGCGGCTGTTCGACGGAGTGCGGCCACTCCTCGACGGTGATCGAGGGCTGGGCGGCCGCCGAACTGCGCAGCGTGATCCACCCGAAGCCGACCGCTTTCACCTTGCGCGCCTCGAACTCGTCCAGCCAGGCGTCGTACCGCGCCTGGTACTCGGCGGGATCCACCCGGTGGTCGCCCGCGTCGCGCAGCCACAACTCGGCGTACTGCGTGACGTCCTGGACCTCGCGCTGCACGATCCACGCGTCACAGCCGCGCGGCACCCACGACCGGAGCCGGTCCTGCCAGTCCTCCCCCTCCACGTGCTGCCAGTTGGCCAGAAACTGCGCGTACCCCCCAACCCTGAGACGTGCCCCCGCCTGCTGAACGAGCGTCCGGCACAGATCGTCCCCGCCCATTCCACCGTCGCGGTAGGTGAGCCGGGCGCCCGGCGAGATCACGAAGGGCGGGTTCGAGACGATCAGGTCGTACGTGTCGTCGGCGACCGGTTCGAAGAGGGACCCCTCGCGCAGGTCGGCGGCCGGGGCGCCGGACAGCGCCAGGGTCAGTGCCGTGATGTGCAGCGCGCGCGGGTTGAGGTCGGTCGCGGTCACGCGTGTGGCGTGCTGTGCGGCGTGCAGAGCCTGGATCCCGGAGCCGGTGCCGAGGTCGAGGGCCGACGCCACCGGCCTACGTACGGTGATGCCCGCGAGGGTCGTGGAGGCGCCGCCCACGCCGAGCACGACGCCTTCGTCCCGGCTGCCGATGCCGCCCGCACCACCGACGGCACACCCCAGGTCGGACACGATGAACCAGTCCTGCCCGTCGCTGCCGCCGTAGGGCCGGATGTCCACGCTCGCGGCGACCTCGTCCCCGCCCACCCGCGCCAGCCAGCCGGCCTCCACACAGTCCTCGACCGGCAGAACATCCGCCACACGCGCGTGCGGCACGGGCTGCTGCAGCAGGAACAGCCGTACGAGCGTCTCCAGCGGGGTGTCCCCCCGGGTGGCCCGGAGCGCCGGCACGGTCTCACTGCGCGCCAGCGCGGCGTACGCGGGGGCGCCGAGCAGGTCGAGCAGGCCGTCAACGGTGAAGGAAGCCCCGAGCAGGGCGTCCCGCAACCGGGCGGCGACATCGAGGCGACCGGGCGAGGGCAGGAGTGACTGGCTGGTGTGGCTCACATCCCCCATTGTGTCCGCTTCCGGCGACGCGGGCGTGCACCTGTGGACAAGCCCGCGCCCACTCTCGTAGGCCTGTGGACAAGTCCACCCCGTGAGCCGCGCAGGACACACCGAAGGCCCGGCACGCGCGCGTACCGGGCCCTCTTTCGGTTGACGAACGATCGCCCTCCCGGGGTCGGCCCAGGAGAGTCGGCGCGTCCGGATCAGCCCTGGGTCGCCGAAGCCGAGGCCGACGCGGACGCCGACTTGCAGCTCTCCTGCGTCGCCATCGCCTTGCCGACGTCTCCCTCTTCGAGCTTCTTCAGGGCGTCGTTGCCGCTCTTGCTCAGCTTGCCCAACTGCTCGGCGACACCGCTGAGTCCGTCCGCGAACTTCGCCTGGTCCTTCGTGTTGAGCGCATCCGACTGCTTCACCAGGTCGGCGTAGGACGCGGAGAGGGCGTTGAGCTCCTTGACCGCGTCCTCCTGCTTCTTCTTGCCGTCGTCGACGTCCGGCGGCCCGACGTTCTCGATGCCGGTCGCCATCGTCTTGTAGGCGTCGGAGATGTCCTGGAAGCCCGTGGAGTCGGCCTTCTGGACCTCTTCCGGGGTGCTGTCGTCCGAGGTCTCCTTCTGGATCTGGGCATTGGCCGCCGCGATCTTCTGGATCTGCGGCTGCACCGCGTCACAGACCTGCTTGGCCCAGGAGTTCAGCTTGTCGTTGCTGTCGTCGCTGCTGCATCCCGACAGCGCCAGTACCAGTACCGCACCGCCGGACAGTGCGGCCGCGAGCTTCTTGTTCACCGGATTGGTCCCTTCCATGGCTCTCGGCCCCGGAACATACACGCCATGCGCGCAACATTCGTACGCTGAATGTCTGCTTGGTCACCTTTTATAGCCGTTTGCACCAAGCGAGAGAAGGCTCACGGAGAAGGTGTGAACACACACAAGGCGGGCGGACGGCACGTGTGCACGCGCCGTCCGCCCGCCCATTGAGTGGAGCCTTCGGAACCCTGACCAGGTGCGAGGCCGGGCCCCTGTGACCCCTACGACACCGTTGCGGGGTCGGCCGACTTGGCCACCCTTTCCGCGTTGCCTTCGTCACCCACGGCGATCCCGCGCCGCTTGGAGATGTACACCGCGCCCACGATGACAGCGATCGAGAGCACCGCGATCAGCACGCGCATCCCGACGCTCTTGTCGTCGCCGTACGAGAACTTGACGACCGCGGGTGCGATCAGCAACGCCACCAGGTTCATCACCTTCAGCAGCGGGTTGATCGCGGGTCCGGCGGTGTCCTTGAAGGGGTCGCCGACCGTGTCGCCGATCACCGTCGCGGCATGGGCTTCGCTGCCCTTGCCGCCGTGGTGGCCGTCCTCGACGAGTTTCTTCGCGTTGTCCCAGGCACCGCCCGAGTTCGCGAGGAAGACCGCCATCAGCGTGCCGGTGCCGATCGCTCCCGCGAGGAACGATCCGAGCGCGCCGACCCCGAGCGAGAAGCCGATCGCGATCGGAGTGAGTACGGCGAGCAGACCGGGCGTGGCCAGTTCGCGCAGCGCGTCCTTGGTGCAGATGTCGACGACGCGCCCGTACTCGGGCTTCTCGGTGTAGTCCATGATCCCGGGGTGCTCGCGGAACTGCCGCCGCACCTCGTAGACCACGGCCCCGGCGGACCGCGAGACCGCGTTGATCGCCAGCCCCGAGAAGAGGAAGACGACCGCGGCGCCCGCGATGAGACCCACCAGGTTGTTGGGCTGCGAGATGTCCATCATCAGGTTCATCGGCGCGCCCGGCCCCGAGACCTTCTCGCCGACTTCGTTCGCGGCCGTGAGGATCGCGTCGCGGTACGAGCCGAAGAGCGCCGAGGCCGCGAGTACGGCGGTGGCGATGGCGATGCCCTTGGTGATGGCCTTGGTGGTGTTGCCCACGGCGTCCAGGTCGGTGAGCACCTGCGCGCCCGCGCCCTCGACGTCACCGGACATCTCGGCGATGCCCTGGGCGTTGTCGGAGACCGGCCCGAAGGTGTCCATCGCCACGATCACGCCGACGGTGGTGAGCAGGCCGGTGCCGGCGAGGGCCACGGCGAAGAGCGCCAGCATGATCGACGTACCGCCGAGCAGGAAGGCCCCGTACACGCCGAGGCCGATCAACAGGGCGGTGTAGACGGCCGATTCGAGACCGATGGAGATACCGGCGAGGACGACGGTGGCCGCGCCGGTGAGCGAACTCTTGCCGATGTCCCGCACGGGACGGCGGGTGGTCTCGGTGAAGTAGCCGGTCAGCTGCTGGATCAGCGCGGCCATGACGATGCCGATGGCGACGGCGATGACCGCGAGGATCCGCGGGTCGCCTTCCTTGGCGGCGATGGCTACGTCCGTCACGCCGTCGAGGTCGGCGTACGTCCCCGGCAGATAGGCGTAGACGGCCACGGCCACCAGCACCAGCGAGATCACCGCGGAGATGAAGAACCCGCGGTTGATCGCGGACATGCCGCTGCGGTCGGAGCGCCGGGGCGCCACCGCGAAGATGCCGACCATCGCGGTGAGTACGCCGATCGCGGGCACGATCAGCGGGAACGCGAGCCCGGCGTCGCCGAACGCGGCCTTGCCGAGGATCAGCGCGGCGACGAGCGTCACGGCGTAGGACTCGAAGAGGTCCGCGGCCATACCGGCGCAGTCGCCGACGTTGTCGCCCACGTTGTCGGCGATGGTCGCGGCATTGCGCGGATCGTCCTCCGGAATGCCCTGCTCGACCTTTCCGACCAGGTCGGCGCCGACGTCGGCGGCCTTGGTGAAGATGCCGCCGCCGACACGCATGAACATCGCGATCAGCGCGGCACCGAGACCGAAGCCCTCCAGGACCTTCGGTGCGTCGGCCGCGTAGACCAGCACCACACAGGAGGCGCCCAGCAGACCGAGCCCCACCGTGAACATGCCGACGACGCCGCCCGTGCGGAAAGCGATCTTCATGGCTTTGTGCGAGACGGCGGTGAGATCCTTTTCGGGCTCACCCTCCGCCGGAGTCGCTTCCCTTGCCGCGGCGGCCACGCGGACATTGCTCCGTACGGCGAGCCACATACCGATATAGCCGGTGGTCGCCGAGAACGCCGCGCCGATCAAGAAGAAGATCGACCGTCCGGCACGCTGATTCCAGTCGTCCGCCGGAAGCAGCATGAGCAGGAAGAACACCACGGCGGCGAATACCGCGAGGGTGCGCATCTGCCGTCCAAGGTAGGCATTGGCGCCCTCCTGGATCGCCCTGGCGATCTCCTTCATGCTGTCGGTGCCCTCGCCCGCCGCGAGTACCTGGCGTACCAGGACCCCGGCGACCACGAGCGCCGCGAGCGCGACGACCCCGATGACCATCACGATCAGACGGTTGTCGTCCGTCAGTACTGCGGCTGCGAAGGTTGTGGGGTGGTCAAACTGCTGAGGGGTAGAAAGCCCCGCCATTCGTCCTCCTTGACGCCTGTGCTGAGCTCAAGATGTGGACGGATTGTAGGTACCGGAACCTGATCAAAACAGTGGGCGGTAAGCGGAATTCGCCTTCACATGCTCTTCAGCAAATGATCGCCGGGTATCCATGGGGCCCGAAGGAGGTAATGCCCCAAAACCGTTGACGCTTGATCAAATAATCGCGTGAATGATCGTGAATGAATTCACGAAAAGGGGCCGGAGTGGCGAGTGAGCCGGGTGCGCGAGTGCCGGACATGCAGAAGGGCCCTGCTCAGCAGGGCCCTTCTGATTACCCACGTCGTCACTCACGAGTGATGCGGGTGGGGTGGAGTCAGTGGCGAGACGGGGATGTCAGGGAACGAGCGGGGCCGGCGGCGTGGTCGGCCAGCTCATCCTGATCAGTCCGCCGTTCTCCCCGGCGGTGACCTCGACGTCGTCGACGAGGCCGCTGATGACCGCGAGCCCCATCTCGTCCTCCTCGGTCTCCACGTCCGGGTCGCCGGGGGAGGCGCCGGGCACCGACTCACCGGGAGCCGTGCGCGGCGCTTCGTCGCCGACCTCGATGGAGAACTGCTTCTCCTCCTCGATCAGCAGCACCCGCACCGGCGCCGAGATACCGCTGCTCTGGTGCAGTCCGACGGCACGGGTGCAGGCCTCGCCGACAGCGAGTCTGACCTCGTCGAGTACGGCCTCGTCCACTCCGGCCCTGCGCGCCACCGCTGCCGCCACCAGTCGGGCGGTCCTGACGTGCTCGGGCAGCGCGCTGAAGCGGAGCTCAACGGTGGCCATGCATCCCCCTCAGCTACGGGCGTGCTGTCGGAGGGCCGGGCCACCGGGCCCGGTCCCCCCTCCTTGCTTCTGCCGTCATGGGCGCGCGACTTGTGCCGTTCTTCGGCTCGCGGCCCGCGGACGGGTCAGTCGGTGGCGTTCACCGCTTCCTCGACCGAGGTGTGGATCGGGAACACCTTGGTGAGGCCGGTGATACGGAAGATCTTCAGAATGCGCTCCTGGTTGCAGACCAGCCGCAGCGAGCCCTCGTGGGCACGCACGCGCTTCAGGCCGCCCACCAGAACGCCGAGCCCGGTGGAGTCGAGGAAGTCGACGCCCTCCATGTCGACGACAAGGTGGAAACTGCCGTCGTTCACCAGCTCGACCAGCTGCTCGCGCAGCTTGGGCGCGGTATATACATCGATTTCGCCACCGACCTCGACGACCGTACGGTCGCCGTTAGGGCCGGACACACTGCGAGTCGACAGAGACAGGTCCACGAATCCTCCAGCACCTTGCTATCGAGCGGTCGCCCCACGGGACACCTCGGCAGAGCCCCCGGGACGGTTCGCCAGCCGCGATGGCATTCAATCACTTACCGGCAGGCGTGCACGACGCCTTGGCCCCATTGTCCGTCACGCCAGTGACACACTCGGTGCCGATGGCCAAGAATCACCGATCCGATCGACCCTCGACGGACACCGTTTCCCGCCCCTCGCCGAGCACGGTCCTGGACCGGCTGGCCTCGGGGCCGAGTCGGGCTTCGCGCATCACTCATACGGAGCACTTGCCCCCACGCGAGGGCCGCCATGCAGTCTGGCCCGACCGGATCCGCTCGGAGGTCATCGCCGCGGTACAGGCCGCGGGCATCGAGCACCCCTGGGCCCACCAGGCACTGGCCGCCGAGCACGCCCTGGACGGCGAGTCGGTGATCGTCGCCACCGGCACGGCCTCCGGCAAGTCCCTGGCATATCTCGCCCCCGTCCTGACAGCCCTCCTGGACGGCTCCGAGGCCCCGAACGGCCGCGGCGCGACCGCCCTCTACCTCGCCCCGACGAAGGCCCTCGCCGCAGATCAGCGTCGATCTGTGAAGGAACTTTCACAACCTCTGGGGAACGCGGTACGCCCAGCCGTGTACGACGGGGACACCCCCTTCGAGGAACGCGAATGGGTACGTCAGTACGCCAACTACGTCCTGACCAACCCCGACATGCTGCACCGCGGGATATTGCCCTCCCACCCCCGCTGGTCCTCCTTCCTCCGTGCCCTGCGCTATGTCGTCATCGACGAGTGCCACACCTACCGCGGCGTCTTCGGCTCCCATGTCGCCCAGGTCCTGCGCCGCCTGCGCCGCCTCTGCGCCCACTACGGCGCCTCTCCCGTCTTCCTGCTGGCCTCCGCGACCGCCGCCGAGCCCTCGGTGGCCGCGCGCCGCCTGACCGGCCTCCCGGTGGTCGAGGTCGCCGACGACGCCTCCCCGCGCGGCGAACTGGTCTTCGCCCTCTGGGAGCCCCCTCTCACCGAACTGCACGGCGAGAAGGGCGCCCCCGTCCGCCGTACCGCCACCGCCGAGACCGCGGACCTCCTCACCGACCTCACCGTCCAGGGCATGCGCTCGATCGCCTTCGTACGTTCCCGCCGCGGCGCCGAACTGATCGCGGTGATCGCCCAGGAACGCCTCGCCGAGATCGACCGCTCACTGGCCCGGCGCGTGGCCGCGTACCGCGGCGGCTACCTCCCCGAAGAACGCCGCGCCCTCGAACGCGCCCTCCACTCCGGCGAACTCCTCGGCCTCGCCGCCACCACCGCCCTCGAACTCGGCCTCGACGTCTCCGGGTTGGACGCCGTCGTCATCGCGGGCTACCCGGGCACCCGGGCCTCCCTGTGGCAGCAGGCGGGCCGCGCCGGACGCTCCGGACAGGGCGCGCTGGCGATCCTCGTCGCCCGCGACGACCCGCTGGACACCTTCCTCGTCCACCACCCCGAGGCCCTCTTCGACCAGCCGGTGGAGTCCACCGTCCTCGACCCGGACAACCCGTACGTCCTTGCCCCGCACCTGTGCGCTGCCGCCGCCGAAATCCCGCTCACGGACGACGACTTGGAGCTGTTCGGCCCGGCAGCCCCGGGCCTGCTGCCGCAGCTGGAGGCCGCGAAGCTGCTGCGCCGCCGGACGAAGGCCTGGCACTGGACGCGCCGGGAGCGGGCCGCGGACCTGACCGACATCCGCGGTGAGGGCAGCAGCCCCGTGCAGATCGTCGAGGCCGGAACCGGCCGGCTGCTCGGCACGGTCGACGCGAGCGCCTCGCACACGACGGTCCACGAGGGCGCGGTCCACCTGCACCAGGGCCGTACGTACCTGGTGCGCAAACTGGACCTGGAGGACTCCGTCGCCCTGGTCGAGGAGGCCAACCCGCCGTATTCGACGGTCGCCCGCGACACGACCGCCATCTCCGTCCTGGAGACGGACATCGAACTCCCCTGGGGCCAGGGCCGGTTGTGCTACGGCTCCGTCGAAGTCACCAACCAGGTCGTCTCCTTCCTGCGTCGACGTGTCATCACTGGTGAAGTGCTGGGCGAGACGAAACTCGACCTCCCTCCTCGCACGCTCCGTACGCGCGCCGTGTGGTGGACGGTCACCGAGGACCAGTTGGACGCGGCCCGGATCAACCCGGAGATCCTCGGCGGCGCCCTGCACGCCGCGGAGCACGCGTCCATCGGCATGCTCCCGCTCTTCGCCACGTGCGACCGCTGGGACATCGGCGGCGTCTCCGTCCCGCTGCACCCGGACACCCTGCTGCCCACGGTCTTCGTGTACGACGGCCACCCCGGCGGCGCGGGCTTCGCCGAGCGTGCCTTCCACACCGCCCGCAACTGGCTCACCGCCACCCGCCAAGCCATCGCCTCCTGCGAGTGCGACGCCGGCTGCCCGTCCTGCATCCAGTCCCCCAAGTGCGGCAACGGGAACGACCCGTTGCACAAGCGGGGGGCTGTGCGGTTGCTCGCGGAGCTGCTGCGGGGGGCGCCGGAGGGCTAGCCGGGCGGGGCACCGACGTCACCTGGTCGGTGTTGCGGCGGGTCGGGCGGAACCTGTCGCGGTCCCGGTCCCGGTCCCGCCGGCTCGACCGGTCCCAGAGGATCGACCGGCTGCGCGGGGCTCGTCAGCTGCGCAAGACTCGCCGACTCCGTAGGTCCTGGTCCTGCCAGCTCCTCAAACCCCACCAACTGCCCCGTCGACTCCGCAGGTCCCGTCGACTGCACGGGTCCCGCCGGTCCCGCTCTCGACCTGACCTCCGCCGCGAACGGCTCCCGGCCCGACGCCGCCGTGACGTCCGAGATCTCGCCGCCGATCGCGCACCGGACGAGCCGTGCATGCTGAGCCCGTGCCACTCGATCCGCCTCGGCGCAGGCCGCCGTCGTGCCGTCCATCCAGTGGTCCGCCGCGGCGAGCGCCACCAAGTCGGCCGCTCCCGCCGCCCGGTGACGGACCAGGACGACCTGCCCCATGGCCAGAACCGCCCCGAACACAACGCACAGCACGGCGATCACTCCGACCGACCAGACGGTCGCCGAGCCTCTGTCCGACCGGACTGCTCTGTCGGGTCTGGCTTGCCCGGCGGGCCTGGCGGGCCTGGCCGGGCTGGCGGGCCAAGCAGGCATTTCGGGCCTCGCAAGCCTGTCCGACCGAGCCGGCCGCTCCGACCTGGCAGGCCTGCCGGACCGGGCGGACCCACCAGACCCGGCCGATGCGCTCGGCGAGTCCGATGTACTCAGCGAACTCGACCAACCCGACCTCCGAGCAGCGCAGTTGCGGCCCACTGCACCTGACCAACCACCTCCCGTCATCCCCCGCTCACCCCCACCGTCTCCTCCGCCAGAGCCACTGCCTCATCGCTCAGCTCCAGGGTCAGCGCGTCGGGACCGGGCGCGCTCGCGGTGACCGTCACCCGGACCAGGTCGCCCTCCCGGCTCACCTCGACTCGTGCGCCCCGCGGTGCCGCTCGGCGCGTGGTCGTCAGGACGGCTTCGGGCGGGTCCTGGCGAGCCGCCGCTCGGGCACCCGCCCTCGCCGCGTCCTGGCACTGGATCTGCGCGGACGCGGCGAGCAGGGCCCAGACCAGCGACATCGCGACGAGCACCAGCGCGGGCAGCACCACGGCCGCCTCGGCGGTCACGTAACCCTGGTCCCGGCGGCGGAGTGGGCCGACGGCCCCTCGTTCTGCCCGAGCCGGCCCGCTCGTCACCGGCGTCACCCGCCCCGGATCCCCTGTCCTCCGTTCACATCTGGACATTGAGCGCCCGCTCCACAATCCCCTGCAACTCCGCGCTGACCTGTCCACTCGTCAACACCTTGTAGAGCGCGGCCGCGAAGGCGACCGCCGCGATGATCCCCACCGCGTACTCGGAGGTGACCATTCCCGCGTCCCTCCGCACCAGCCCGAGCAACCACGCCCGCACCCGTACCTGCACTCGTACTGCCTTGCTCATCTCAACCCCCGTAAGGTCCAAGCCCATTGGTCGATTGCCGTTCACCGAACACCGTCACCGCCGCCCTCACACCTCATCCATCACCCCCTCCCAACAGCCCGCCCGCCAGCCCGATCACCACGGGCAGCACGCCGATCGCGAGGAACGCGGGCAGAAAGCACAGCCCCACAGGCGCGGTGACCATGACGGCCGCCCGGCGCGCCCGTGCAGTGGCGGTGCGCCCCCACTCGGCGCGGGCCTCGGCGGCGAGGCGCCCGACGGGCACGGCCGCCGGTACACCCGCCTCACCCGCGCGCTCCAAGAGCCTGGCCAGCGGCCCGGCGCCCGGTATCGACGCCAACTTCCGCCACGCCGCAACCGGTTCACTCCCGAGCCGCATCTCCGCCGCACCTCGCGCGAGCCGCTCACCCACAGGCCCTCCCAGTGCCTCACCCACGGCCTGAGCCGCCACTACGGGGCCCGCGCCTGCCGCGATACACGCCGCCACCAGATCGGCGGCAAGCGGAAGTTGTCGCGCGGCCCGCGCCCTGTCGTACTCCTCGACAGGCCCAGGTCCCCGCCGCTGCCGCCACCGCCAGACCCCGAACCCGGCCGCCAGCCCCACCAGACCCCCAGCGAGCCCCCCGACCAGCACCCAGCCGGCACACACAGCACCCGCCACCGGCAGCCACCGTCGTCCGACGCCCCGCAACTCCAAGCGCCGCCCGCTCGACGCCGCCTCCAGGGCCAGCAACTCGGCCAGCCTCCGACGCACCCTCCGTCGACGCCGCGCCGCCCAGAGCGACCGCGCCAGCCATCCGAGCGTCAGCGCTCCCCACACGGCCACCCCCAGCCTGTGGACAACCTCCGTACTCATGCCGACTCCGCTCCTCTCACGATCCGCATCGCCCACCACAGCCCCACGCCCTCCAGCACCCCGCCGATCAGCAGGCAGGCCAAGCCGGGTCCGGTGTGCAGCAGCACGTGCAGCGGATCGGCGCCCAAGGCGGTACCGAGCAGAAGCCCCAGCACCGGCAGCCCCGCGAGCATCACCGCCGTGGACCGCGAACCGGCCAACTGCGCCCGCAGATCAGCCCTTTGGTCCCTCTCGGCACGCAACGCCCCCTCCAGCCGGTCGAGCCCCGCGGCAAGCCCCGCACCCCGGTCCACAGCCACGCGCCAGCACGCGGCGAGCCCCACCAGCCCGTCGGCCCCCGGCTGCCGTGCCACGTCGGTGAGCGCGCCCGGCACATCCCCGCCGAACCGCGCCGCCGCCAGCACCACCGCCTGCGCCTCACCGAGCCCGGCCGAGTCACGCGCGGCCCGGAGCAGTGCCTCACCCGGCTGCCTCCCGGCCCGCACCTCACCGGCGAGCGCCCCGCACAGGGCGATCACCGCGTCCCCCCGCCGCTCCAGCTCCCGCCGAGCCTCCGCGGCCCGCCGCACCCGCCCGAACAAGGGCACCCCGGCCAGCCCGAGTAACAGCGGCACCACAGACGCGCCGATCAACGCGACCACCAACCCGGCGACCAACGACCACCCTTCGGGCCTCAGGCGCCCACGCAGCCGCCGCCATCCGACGAGCGCCTTCTCCCAAGACGGCGGACCAGCCCCCACCACTCCCCCACTCGCCACCAGCAACCTCGCCCTGCGCACCCCCGAGTCCCACCCGCCCATCAACCAGGCCGCCGCCCCGGCACACACCATGGCCGCCCCGACCGACATCCCGGACATCTCACCGATCGCCATCCCGCTCCCCGTTCGCATCCAGGCCTTCCGTCCCCGTCACAGCAGTCCGCCCCCATTGCTCCCGTCCCGAAGCAGCCCCTCCAGCCGCTCCCACCCCCGCTCGTACGCGAAGGCCTCCGCACCCCACCGCAGCGCGGGCATCGTCACCACCAGCCCCGAGGGGTCCCGTTCGAGCACATGCACTTCGGCGATCCGCCGCCGCCCGGCCCGGTCGCGTACGAGATGCACGACCACCGACAACGCCGCCGCCAACTGACTGTGCAGCGCGGCCCGGTCGAGCCCTGCTGCCGTGCCCAGCGCCTCCAGGCGGGCCGGAACCTGCGCCGCAGCGTTCGCGTGCACCGTTCCGCAGCTGTCGGATGGCAGGAAAGATTTCAGTCGGCATGTCGCCTACCAGGGCGCTGAAATCTTTTGTGCAGTGATCTCCATCACATACGTCGCACGAAAGATTTCAGTGTCCGCTCCGCGTACAGGCCACGCCCCGCATGCCTGTCGCTCACCGTGAAAGAAGCAGGTCGGTGCGGGTCAACGAGCTTGATGCACCGAAGCCAACACGTAGCGGGCCTGACCGTCGTGCCGCCACCTCCCGCGCCGCCACCCCGCCCGGTACGGGCAGCGGTTGCGGTGGACGACAAGTCGCTGAGCGGAGCAATTCGCACCGACGTCCGCTGCGTCCACCTGATGCTGAGCCCGACCATCCAAGATCCCCGACAGAGTCAAGCTAGAGCTGAGGGCGGGCAAGCAACAGGGTGGCCGCGCCGGCTAACACATCTGGATCAACCACGACGAGGACCCGCGCGACGTCACCGTCCGCGACGAAAGCGGCCACGGTGTCCGTCTTCGACGTGGGCGGGTTTCACGCCCGCAGAGAGCGAGCAGGATCAGTCATCGAGCGCAACCGAACCGTGCGAGACGGGGGGAACGGTGGCGAAAGGTCACGAGCCCGTTCGGCTGGCCGAGTGGATCCAGGCTCTGCGGGAGGAGCTGCAAGCAGCTCAGCAATCTGCGGCGAATCAGCCAATGTTCGTCATGGGCCCGCTCGAGCTGGAGATCGACCTGTGCACGACGAGAGAGACAACCGGCCGGGCCGGCCTCCGCTTCTGGGTCGTGGATGGCGGGACCGAGGGTAAGCGGGGCGCGTCGGCAACACAGCGGGTACGCGTGACCCTGACGCCCCTGCAGAGCACTCTGGTGAAGTCCGTCGGAGACGAAGAAGCGCTCTAGACCGTCAGCAGCCGCTGTGCTGCCGAAGATCGCACATGCTGACCGGTGAGCCGGAGCTGCTCCGGCCAGATGGTGTGGGGGGCGGTCGGCATCGAGACATACCCAGCACAACACGTCGTGGCCATCGACGCTTTGAGTCCCGACGGCTCGCGCGCCGTCGGAACGGGTGCACTCATCGCCGACGGCCTCATTCTCACGGCACGCCACGTGGTGAACGCTGCTGTCGCCATCGACGTGCGGTTCGGCCTTGTGGCCGGCAGCCCACGCCTCGCAGCACAAATCCGCTGGTGCGGTCAAGGCCAGTTCACAGACATCGCCGTGCTCGGCCTGTGCGAAGCCACGCCGGACGCCTTGCTGCCGGTGCCTCCGATCATGCCAGGCCGAGTCGCACGCGATCCCAGGCAGTCCTACCGCCTGCACTGCACCGCCCTGGGATACCCCGACCACGCCCGGCAACGGATAGAGGCAACAGGACAGCCCTACCTCAACTCCTTCGAGGTGCAAGCCCAGATACCGCTCGCCACAGCCTGGCGGGACGGCGTCCTGCACTTGGGCGTCGATGCGACCACGGGGAGCCTCGGTCCATGGAACGGCATGTCCGGAGCCCCCGTCTTCGCACATGGTTTTCTCGTCGCCGTCGTGACACGCACGGCACAACCCGGCGCCAGCCCCCACCTTCAGGCCGTACCTCTCTCTGTGGCGACCGGCCACGACGCCCCCACGCTGGGAGCCCCGATTGCGGCGGGCGAGCCCCAGGAAAACAGCCGCAAACTGCGCCGCTTGCTCGCAAATGCACAGCTCATGATTCCCGACGCGGACGATGTCGCCGCACCACTGCCCTTCGTCCACCGCGAGTCCCTGTACACGGAGGTGGTCAGGCGGCTGGCCGACAGCACCGGCCCGGTCAGACAGCGGGACGAGGAACTGCGCGAGCTCATGCGCTGGTGCCGCTCAGGTGGCAGGCGCGCGGTGTGGGCCGGCGAGTCCTGGGTCGGGAAGACCACGCTCGCCTCGTCGTTCGCCGCCTCTCCACCGCCCGACTTGGATGTCGTGTCCTTCTTCTGCTCCCGAACCGGATCCCGTCAGCAGGCGGACTTTTGGTGGCCCGTGTCCGATCAACTCGCCGCCTTGCTCGACATGGCCCTCCCACCGGGCCCTCCCAGTATGACCTTCACCGCCCTGTGGACGCAGGCTGCGCAGCGTGCGCAGCGGCTAAAGAGAGATCTGGTGCTCCTGGTCGACGGGCTGGACGAACTGGCGGAACAGCAGGAGTTGTTGATGCACCTGCCGGACGGTTCCCTTCCGCGCACGCACGTAGTGATCTTCAGTCGTTCGGTGCCGGAGCCTTCAGCATGGGGAGCGAACGAAGCCGCATGTGATGTGTACAAACTGCTCGCAAACGCGGTCTCGGCCGCATCCCGGCAGCGGGCCGAGGCGGAGCTCTCCCACCTGCTGGCCGACCCCGCTTCCGCGATCCATGGATTGCTCTCGCTCATCGCGCTCCTGGGCCCTCTCACAGTGGCGGATCTGGAGGCTCTCACCAAGCAGGCCGGGTCGGAGCTCGTCCTCACCCGGCACCGGATCACGCACCTGCTGACGGACGTCGCCGTCCGTTCGATCGTGCGGCGCGAGGGCGAGCCGACTGACGCCGCCTATGTCTTCACGCATACCACGCTCAAAGTCACCTTCACGGCGGAGATGTTCGAGTCGGTGCGGTCGTACTGGCAGGACGTCATCACGCGCTGTGCCAGCCGCTGGGCCGCCGCGGAGTGGCCCGACGAGACTCCTCAGTGGATCACCGACGAATACACGGCGTACCTGGAGAGCACAGGAGAGACCGCGGCATGGGGCCAACTGCTCGACTCCGATCGCTGGGCCGCTCTGCTGCTGCGTCGCACCGGAGCCGACCTCCGGCTTCGCTTGGACAGTGAACGCCACCTACGGGCTTTGAGCCAAGAGCCCAACCCGCCCCTCAAAGCCATCGTGGACCGCGGCAGCCGGCTGGAAAGCCTCAGGCGCCCGGCTCTGGGGCTGCCGGCCTCCATGGCGGTGGCCTGGGCCGACGCCGGATTCCCCGAGCGCGCTGAGCGCATCGCTCGAGAACAGCCGCCAACTTCGCTGCGTTCCTGGTTGTTTCGCCGTCTAGGGCTGGCTGCGCACGAGTACTCCCAGCATCGTGACGCACTGCGGTTGCTGGACCTCGCTGTCGAAGACGCCACACACCATCCCGGCGATGACGCACGGCGCCTGAACAGCGCTCTGGCCGACCTCGCCCGGACCGTGGGAGGGGAGGGTCTGAGGTGGGCCGTGCTGCAGCAACTCCGGGTGGATGAGGAGGACGTCCGAACAGTAACTTCCGGCGGCTTGCCCGACGGCACAACGATGCCGAGCTTCTATGCGGATCTCCTCTCCCGCCCCAGAGGACGACCTCGGCAACGGCTGTGGTCCTACGCTCGAGAAGCCGCTGACCGGGGAGAACTTTTCGCTCTGCCGGGCATGATCTACGCCCTGGACATGGAAGAAGCCCTGGGCATCGCCAACATCGAGAGCGAAGCGCAACTCGCTGCCTTGTCGGGCATCGCTATGACTGCTGCCAGAAAGCATCCACAACATCCATCCCTGGTAGCGGTACTGGAGGCGGCCGAGGACCGGTGCGTCGAAGCCCTCAAGGCCCATCGGGCCGGCGCCTGGTGCGAGTCAGAGGAAGCGATCTCCGGGCTGGCCGACGTGGTCACGGTCCTGGTCAGACGAGAGGAGTGGGACAGCAACGGGTTCATGCTGGCTGAGAGTGGTGCTCAGGCCGTCGTCGAGCGGGCAGCGGCAGGCGCCCGGCTGTCCGCCTGCGCTCTGGGCGCCGCCAGGGCAAGCCGACCGGACCTTGCGCAGTGGCTGCTGCAGCAAGCGGGACAAGGGGTGTCGACGGTCATTGCACGGCGAGCGCTTGTGCGCCACTGGGCCGAAGAGCCGGACGTATGGCCCCAGGCCATCGCCGTCATGAACACCATGAACTACGGCAGATACGAGGAGGCCGAGACCGTGGCAGCCTGCCTGCGGACCGGCCTCGACAGCGGCATGGACGACCAAGCCTTGCAACTGCTTGTCGACTACATCGAGCAACGCAGCCCTGACGAAGGCGACGACACCATGTACGCCGCGCGCGTCACGAACTTCATCATCATGGCCGTACGCGGTTGTGTCCGCATCGACCGCGACCGCAGCGCCCGCCTGCTCTCGGACAGTCTGCTGCATGCGGACGCACAGGCCTTCGCCTGGATCGCCTACGCAGAAGAATATGCGCGTCGGCGGCTGATGCCGCTGGCTATGGAAGGTATGGACCGCGCCCAACGGCTCTGCAGCGACCCGGAGATGTCGCGCAAGCAGCATCTGCAGGCGCTGTGCGATCTGTTGAGGATTTCGTTGCGCATCAATGATCAGGCACGCGCTTCATGGCTGTTGCAGTCGATCGAGGATCTGGCCCGCGCCGGGCACCGCGTGCCCGTGCGCCTGATGGCGTTCCTCGTCCGTGTTCATCGCAAGCGGGCAGGCGGTTCATTGCGGGCCAGCGAACTATTGCTAGAGCTTGAGACTGCCTCGGCGAACGAACAGGACCAGGAGCGCCAGGCCCTGGGGCAACTCCTCATCGCCACGCTGCACGCGGAGACCGACGATCTGCAAGCCGCCGCGGAATCGGCGAACGGTCCAGACAGCCCCGTATGGGCCTCGGCGACCTCCCACCAGCCGGAGGTGTACAAACTCCTGCGCGTCACCGTCCGCAAGGACAGAGAGCTTGCGGGGGCTTTGTACAGCCGTTTCGCCAAGCAGGTGGCGGATGAGGAACGTACGGGGGAATCGTGGTGGGTGAGGCAGCACTGGGAGCGGGAACGGCAGGGGCGCGTCCTTGATCTTGCAGGCGAGCTTGGCCTGTGGGACGCGGGTGTCGAATTCATCGAACGGCTTCCGGACGACAGACGCGCTCAGCGTCTCGGCCAGTTGGCGGCCGCAGCCCTCGACGGTGCACCGGAGAGAGTCCCGTCGCTCTTGGCGAAGGGCTTCGGCTACGGGGTGGCCCCATCCCTCCTGGCCGCCGCTGGGCGCGCCGACATCTTGGTGACGGGGACGTGCTTCGTGGCTTTCATCGATCGGATGACGCACGCAAGTCGGCACTGAGTGCTAGCGGGCATGTCTTCAAAGATCACCGGATGATGGATCATGGTGGGGTGATACGTCGTCATGAACTCGCCGGCGTGGAGTGGGAGTCACTCACTCCGTTGATGACACGGGCCGTCACTGGCCAGCCTCGCGTGTCGGACCGGTGGCTTCGACTCTGTGTTCTGGCGCCAGTTGGCTGTTTGGGTTTTAAAGGTGGTCGCAACACCAGACCCTGAGGCGTGTTTCAAAGACCAGGCCGCACCGAACGCCGGAAAAGTAGCATTTCGTCTGTTAACGCCACAGGGGTTCAGGACGTTCGGCTTGCTTCACCATCAAGGAGACTCCGTCCGAAGTCGACCAGTTGCTGGGCGACAGGGTCGGGGATCCAGGCGGCAAATCGGCGCCAGCCTGCCCGGACGGACTTAGTACTGGTGCCCGGCCACAGTTCGGGCGCGTAGGCGGGAGCCTCGTACCCGTCTCCGCCTGTGAGGTGCTGCCATACCCAGGCAGCCGCGTTTCGACGGCGCTGAAAGGTGACGTCGCGTCCGACCTGGCGGCATACCGGGAAGAGCACAACATACGGCACAGCGGTCAGACCAGCCAGGGACCTGCGGCGGGCGGCATAGTCGACCAGGCCCCGTTGCTCAGCCCTGAAGGCGAGTTCCTCGACTGCTTGCCAGAAGGCATCCGGATCGTTGATCCGCTGGACCACGACGTTGGCGGAGCGTTCCCCTTCGCGCGGATCCATTCCAAGGTCGGCGGCAGCTTCCTGCCAGCTGGTGGCGCCGGCGATCCGGGCCAGAGCCAGGGCTCCGACGCGCCTGCCCGTAAGCGGGGCCGTGCCGGGAAGGTGGGTAGCGAGCACCTGTGTGTAGTCGGTCTCGTCCACCAGTTGGGGCAGATGGCGTGCCGTCATCCGGGTGGGGAAGGCGGCGCGGGCGGCGAGGGCACCCGCTACGCGAGACTTGCGCGGTGCTGCGGCTCGCACCAGCGGTTCCAGACAGGGCGGGAGGGTGACGAGTCGGAGCGGCTCGGGTTTGTGCTCTGCACGTCGGAGGACCGCTGCTCGTTCCATCCACGGGGCCAGTGCCGCGCGGCAACTGCGGGCGTCGGGGGTGGACGGCACCTGATCGGCCAGTGCAAGGACGGCGGCGGCTTGGGGAGCACTCAGCGGGCACCGACTCAACTGCACGTCGGCTCCGCCGCGTTTCTTTTGTTGCCGAACGTATTGGTCATCGGCGAACTCCTCGGCTGCCGTAGGAGGCAGCAGGGGGTTGTCGGCGAGATCGTCGTGGGAAGCCGCGCGGCGGGCGAGCGCCGCGGTGAAGCGCAATGCGGAGAAGTACTGCGCCGGATCGACCTTGTTGCCGGCGACCTGGGCCGCTTGCCCGCCTGCGATATCCAGCACGCGGCGTTGAAGATCGGCGAGCGCTGCCGGAACCGACATGGTGGGCAGGGCTGCCAGCTTCTGGTCGCACAGGTCAGGTTTTCGGCGTTCGCCCGGCAGCCAGCGGTTGTTGCATCGCGCGGGTCCAAGACACCTTGACGGGTGATCAGTCCTCCGGGCTGGCCGAGGTAACTGCGGCCCAAGCGCTGCCTGCAACGTGGGCAGGTGTCCACCAGCAGCACTCGGTGGACCGGGCAAACCGCTGCGACGCCCAGGCGCCACCACAGCGGCCACACGATCCGCTCTGCCAGACACCTTGGGCAAACGCGGCTGGAGGTGAACAGTGCCCACTACTGTCGGGCCATCGGTACAACTGAGACAGTCGAGGCCAGGTCCAGCCGTGTGAAGTCCAGAGCTGTCCCTGCGTATCGGGACAAGTGCATTGCCTTCAGGCTCTGCGCATCCAGGCCTGTTGCTGCCTCGGCAGCTCGCAGGCTACGCAAGGTCAGCGCGGTGCCGAGGAACCGCGGGTGCACCATCGTGCCCGGGCGGCATTCGAGCCCCAGTGCCTGCGCGGCTTGCCCAGGAGCAATGACCAGGTCGGTGGCTGCTCGGGTCAGCCAGGAGGCGAATGCTTCGCCGTCAGCTGGGGCGAGCAGCGCCGGGAGCCGACGCGGTAGCCGACTGCTTTCCACACGCCCCTCCCCATGCCGCAGGCCTGTTGGGGATCTCCTGCCGGTGCGTGACGGTACTACGGTTGCCGCCCGTGGTGATCGGGCCACCGACGAAGTGCTGTGGCCTGTGTGTCAGCGGCCAGTTGTTTTGGCTCATCCAAGATTTCCGTGAAGCCAGCCGATGTCTCCGTGCGCCCGTGACGCTCCGTAATAGGGTCGGGACACTCAGATAGTGTGAGGAGCTACTGAAGTCCCTGCTGCCGCACCTGGCCGGGGTGCTGGTGGAGCAAGTGAGCGTGGAGAGCGGGGTACTGCGCGTCCTGGCGCGTACCCGCGACGAGGTGGCGCTGCCGAGGCTGGCTTGCTCGTCCCCATCTACGCCGAAGTCCTGGCGGCGGCACGTTCTCCTTGCGGCACAGGACCACGGGGCAGCGGACGGTCGTTGTCGCGGCCGTCATCCCAGAGCCTCGGGGATGCCAACGCCGCCCGGTTCGTCGGACGAACCCGTGAGGATGGTCTTGAGCCGGATCAGGCGCTGGCGGTCCTGCGCGGCCTCCTGCTGGACCCGGTGCGGGTCCTGGGCGATGACGGCCTGGAGGGCGTCGAGGCGCTGCCCGATGTCCGCCACCTGCCGGCGGTGATCGGCCGTGGCGTTGCGGGAGCCCTGGGCCAGGTTGCGTACGTGGCGCAGCATCTCCAGGGCGCTCTGCAGCCGGGACGCGGCCACCTCGGCCGGGGCGACCGGCTCGTTCTCCTGCTGGTGCCGGTACGCCACCGTCCGCAGGTGGTCGAAGATGTGCTGCAGCTGGGTGATGACCTCCGAGTACGACCTTTGGTCGCCCGCGCTCAGCGCCCGCTCGCCATGGTCCCGCTGGACCTCGACGGCCTGGGTGATCTCCCGATCGTCGTGCGGGATTTCGGCCTCGGCGCTGATCGAGGCCACGTACCGGTTGAGCTGGCCGCAGTCCTTGACGAGCTTCTCAAAGTCCGCCCGGGGCGGCTGAAGATCCCCGGTCGGGGCGTTGCCGGTGACATCGGCGATCGCCTGCATCTCCTCGAACTCGTGACCCGCGACCGCGTTCTCGCCGCGTGAGAGGGCCTCGGTGAAGGCTGCTTTCGCCATCTCCATCTTGGCCTTCTGCACGTTCTGTTCGCCGGCCGGCAGGAACTCGACGCTCTGCCCGAAGGCGCGCAGCAGCTCGGCCACCTTGTCGTCGCTCGGCAGTTCCGTCTCCGGCGGTACCTCGACGAGTGCCTCGAAGGGGTGGTCGCCGATGGAGCCTCGCACGGTGATCAGCGAGTGCATGTCCATCTCCACATCGAGGTCGATGGCCGTGCCCCTGGGGGTGGAGGACGGCACCGGCACCCTGATGACCTGGATCGGGCGGGCCTGCTGGAACAGCCGGAACTCCACGGTCGACTTGTCACCGGGGTGGCTGAAGCCGTAGCGGTTCTTGAACGGCAGCGACCGTAGTGCCGGGATCAGCGGATCGCGCACCGTCCGCCCCTCGCGTTTCACCTCCAGCAGGATCTCCTTGGCGTTGATGGCCGCGCTGGTTGGATTGCCCACCGGCTTGGCTCCGGCGTCACGGTCGTGGACCACCGCGCGTCCGACGGTCGCCAGCAACTCCTCCTCGGCGTCGAAGACTTCGAGGGTGAGCAGGCTCTGCGCGTCCGGCTGGATGGGAATGCGGGTGAACGCGAAGCTGCCGCCGGCCTTGAGCTGGGCCTCGTCCTCGTACTCCTCGGTGGTCAGCCGCACCGAGCCGTCGGTGAGGTCGAGGTCGGGGTCGAGGGCCTCGACCGTGCCGCCGACCACGGTACGGTCCGCGGCCGTGACCCCGGTGCCGCGGAAGCCCACCTGGACCGTCCGCTCTTCGTTCAGGATGTCCAGGCCGCCCACCGCCGAGGCGCGCACGGCGGCGCCCAGCGCGACGACCGTGTCCACCTGCTCGTAGACCGGTTCCGTGCACCTGGCCCGCGGTGAGTCGGGGGCGGGAGATCCGGGGGCGGGGGAGCACAGCCGGCTGCGCACCATCTCCCGGACCAGGGGCAGATGCGTCGATCCGCCGGCCAGGATGACCTGGTCGATGTCGGCGAGGGTGACCCCGGCCTCCCTGGTCGCCTGGTCGAGCGCCTCGTCGCAGTACTGGAAGGTGCGCTCCAGAAGGGGCCGGGCGATCTGCTCCAGCTGGGCGCGCTCCATCACGGTGTCGATGACGACCCGCTGCCCGTCCTTGTCACTCAGCCCGCCGGAGTCACGGAGCATGAACTCCGCACGGTCCGACAGGCCCTTCTTCACGGACTCGGCGAGGGTCTTCAACTGCCGGAAGCGCAGCCGGTCCTCCGCGCTGTTCTTCAGGTCCAGGTCCATCGCCCAGTCGTCGGCCCGGAGCAGCTGCTGGAGGTGACCGGCCAGGGCGGTGTCGATGTCGTCGCCGCCGAGCATGGTGTTGCCGCTGATGCCGAGCACCCTGAAGTCGGCCGCCTTGCAGCGCACCACGCTGACGTCGAAGGTCCCGCCGCCGAGGTCGTAGACCAGGAAGGTGCCGTCGCGGGTGCCGGTGCGCCAGCAGTAGTAGATCGCGGCGGCCGTCGGCTCGTGCAGCAGGTCCACCACCCGCAGTCCGGCGGCCTCGGCCGCCTGGCGGGTGGCGTCGATCTGCGGCTGGTCGAAGTACGCGGGTACGGTGATGACGGCCCGGTCGACGACCCAGCGCACGTCCGGGGTCCCGAAGCCCGTCACGTCCTGCTCGATCTGCCGCTTCATCTCGCGCAGGATCTCCGCCGAGATCTCGACGGGGGTGCGCTCCTCGTTCTCCGCGAGCTTCACCGTGCCCGGTGAGCCCATGAGGCGTTTGACGGAGGTGACCGGCTCCGGGGTGCTGCCCACGCGCGCGAACGCCTTGCGGCCGACGACCAGTTCACCGTTGTTCGGGTTGCGCCACACACAGCTCGGCGTCGTGCGGGCGTTCATCGCGTCCCGGTGGATCACGATGTCGGTGTCGGTCGGATTCATCACCGCCACCGCGCTGTTGGTGGTCCCCAGGTCGATCCCGACGGCCTTGCTCACATACTGTGTCACCCCGAAGAGCGCGGTCGCGTGGTGGGAGTCCGACTCGCGGGCCGCGAGGAAGTGGTCCGGGGCTGCGTCGAGTTCCTGGACTTCGGGTGATACCCGGGGCTGCCAAACAGCCGCTCGCTGTGTTGCGGTGGCTACGAGTGCACGCGCACTGTGAAGACCTCGGCGCGCGGCGAGTGCCTGTACGGACTCGTACTCCACCGTTGCCAGGCTTCGTAGCGCGGAGATCGAGCGGGGGTGATGAATCCCCAATGTGGCAGACATCCGCTGTGCGGCGATGGCGATGACATCGGCTGCGCGTTCCATGCGCTCAAGATCGCCTGCGGCCTTGGCTGACTCGAACTCGGCCGAGGCCAGTGTGACCAGGGCAGAGACGGACTTGGGATGGTCATTGCCGAGCAGGCGGACGAGGTCCCGGGCGAAGCCTTCGAGCTCCTCCACCAGTTGGTCTGCCTCCGCGTGCCGATCGGCCCTGCGGGCTGTGGCAACAAGGAGCCCAGTCGCCAGCAGTTGGATGTCCAGCCACTCCTCTGAGCCTTGGTCGCCCTCGGCAGGGCCTGCTGCACGGCGGGCGCGGGCTGCACAGTCGGCGGCCCCTGCGGAATCGTCCTGGCTTAACATCACAGATGCCAGGTTCACCAGCGTTGTGGCCGACGCGGAGCCGGATCGGGCCGAGTCCGCGAGCAGCTTTGCCGCAGTCGCGAGATGCCCCCGGTCAGCGAGCGTTACCGCGAGTTGATTGCACCCGGCTTCGTCCATATCCAGCGCGCGGGGATTTTGGACGAGATCCGAGGTCAGATGCTCCAGCAACGCCTGTGACGCGTTGTATAGGCCGAGGGCGTCGAGCAGGGAGACGAGGTAGGCGAAGTCCTTGCCCATCGTCGGCCGATCGAGTGGCAGCCGCTCCGTGCAGAGAGGCTCGACCGCGCGAGCCGCCTGGGAGCGGGCCGAGTTCTCGCCCTGTAGTGCGCGCTCGGCGAAGGCGATCGCTTCCTGCCACGTGTTGCTCATGCTTCACCCACGCCCGGGTCCTGTTGCATGATCAGTTTCACGGCAAGGAACTTGACCCGCTCTGTGGACGTGGGGTCCATGACGCCATGATCGGAGAGTTGTTGGATGTGGTGGATCACGGTCTCGATGCGCGTTATGAGGTCCGTCTGCGCGAGAGGCGACAGGCCCTCCTCGGAGTCGCGTTGCGGAACGCGCTCGGGGCGGCCGGGGCGCAGTTTATCCATGAGATGTTCAACATCTAACTGGGGGAAGCGCCGCATCGCCTCCCCCATGGTGGCGGCGAACAGCACATTGGTATTGCGGCCGCTGCGCGGGTCGGCGCGGTCTGGTACCTGCTCCAGGAGGATTCCGACGAGCGTCGGCTCCCGATCCTGAGGGATGCCCTCAACGGGGCCGCCGGAGTATCCGGAATAGCGGCCAAGCTGCTGGTTGGCAGTCAACTGGAGGGCCTTGATTTCGGCACCGCCCTCGCAGAGATAGGGCAATGCCCCGTTGTCGATGCGGCCGCTGAGCTCTACCTCGTTCCCGGCCGGCCGATAGGGGCTGCGCCAACGGTCGCCGCCCTGAGCGACTCCGGTCACGGGGATGGGCTGGGCGACCTCGAAATGGGGAAAGATCTCGATCAGCGCCAGGTCTGCCTCTTTGTCTTGGCTGCAGACCTTCCCCTCCACCCGGGTGCCGTCGGCCAGCACGATGATGAGGTCCGCGTCGAACGCGGTCAGTTCGCTCAGACAGTGGAGTGCGGTGAGGACATATTGGCGGTTCACAAGGAAGCCTCCCCCGAGTCGCTGCTGTCCCTGGTAGAGGTCGACCCAGTATCCCGCGCTGGTCATGGCCTGCCCGAAACCCGTTCCACCGTGAGCGTCACCTCGAACGAAGCTTCTGCGGAGGCTTTGGAGAGGATGACGCCAGCCTCTGCTGCGAGAGTCAGCCCGAAGGTGACGTCCATGCTGGTGACCTGCCAGCCGTCACGTTCGGGGACCTGAGCCAGCGACTGCTGGGCGATTGATGAAGCCTGCACGATGGCCTCTTCCACCTCGCTGGCTCGGTCGCCCAGAGACGACGTCGGCCGTGTCCTGGCGGCGATTTGGCGGCTTCCCGCGGCATCGAGGACGACCGTCTCGACTCTGACCTCGGCCATGACCGTGAAATCCCCCGTCTACGTCTTGCACCTTCCGGAAGCGTAGCCACGCAGGATGTCGCACGCGATGGCTTCTCCGAACAAGATCTGTCTGTAACACGGAAGTTGATGGTCGAGGCGTTGATCCGGAGTACACGAATCTGGGCGAGCGCCATGAATGGCGGTCAGTCGCGTATCCTCGCTCGGCGAGCTCCGATTCGGCTGCCCTGTTTCGTGATCTCTGACGGCGGTCAGTGGATACGGCTCATCCAAGATTTCCATGAAGCCGGTCAGGAGGCCGTCGGCTTCGTGACTCTGGGCACTCGGCGGCTGGCGGCCACGAGCAGGACGCGTTTTCGCAGCAGTGGGAAGCCCGCCCGTCCTGCCATCTGCCTCTTGATCGATTTCAGGTCCGTGACTCTGCCTTCGACGATGCCTGAGTTGAAGGGGCTGGTCAGCCCTTGGATGACGGCGTCGAGGTCGTTGCGGAGGTTGCGGGCGAAGGCGCGGATCATCGGGAGCTCGGCATCTTCGGCTCTGTCGATCCAGCCGGGAAGTTTCCGGGTGCCGTCCAGCCGGTCCATGATCTTGGCGAACTCCCGCACGTGAGCGGCGGTGTCGGCCAATTCCGGGCAACGCTCCAAGAGTTGTTTGAGGCGGAGCGATTCCTCGCTGGTCAGGCCGTCGGGGTGACGGGTGAACCAGGTGGTGGCCTGGCGAACGGTCGGCGCTTCGGGCAGGCCGCCCAGCGGCGGATCGGTTCCGCGCAGGGGCTCCAGCCAGCGGCGCACGCTACGGGCGCTGCCGAGGTAGCCGAGCTCGCGCAGTTCGCGGTGCAGCCGTCCGCTGTCGGTGCAGCCCTCGTTCCACCGTTGGTTGAGATAGGGGGCGTAGCGGGCGATCCCGTGGCGGCCGCGGCGCGGGTACTGGGCGATCATGTCGTCGGCGGTGGCGGCCTGGGCGTAGCGGCGTACCGTCTTGCGGTCCAGGCCGAGCTGGGCGGCGATGCGGTCGATGCCGACGCCCTTGTCGTACAGGGCGTGGCCCTCGGCGTGCCGACGCCTGGTCTGGGCCGCCTGCACTCCCTCCGGCCTGCCGCCCTCGACCGGGGCGGGCCGGGGCTCGTTCGGTGGGTCGAGGCAGCTGCGGTGTGCGCCGATGGCCTTCTCGACGGTGTCGCAGAGGTTCTTCCAGACATGCCACCGATCTGCGATCTGGACGGCATGGGGGGCCGCGGCGGATGCCGCCGAAGCGTAAGCACCGGCCCGGTCGCGGCAGATCGCCTCGATGCCCTAGCGGCCGGTGAGCCATCGGGCGAAGGTATCCGCTTCCCGGTCTTCCAGCAGGTCAACGGACGCGCCGGTCTCGCAGTCGACCAGCACACTGCCATACACATGGGACCGTTTGAAGGCGAAGTCGTCCACGCCAAGCACCCGTGGTGTCGGCGCGGGTGGATCCGGCGTCATCATGACCAGGCGCAGCATGGTGGTCCTGCTCACCGGCGCGGGCAGCAGCGCCGCGAGTCTCGCGCCCGGCAGGCCCGACAGCACGATGCCGATCGCCGCGAGCAGCCGGTGGAGAAGTGGCGTGCGCCTTTGGTATCGCTGGGTCAGCCCCTCGACCTGCTCGGCGAACGTCACACGCTCACAATGGGAGTTGTCGCAGAACAGGCGCCGCACCTCCAGATCGATCACGACCCTGCGCCCGCCGACCGCCCCGTCGGCCAACATCCGCCCGTATCCGCTGTGCCGGCGTCTCGATCGTGCCCCGCAGTCCGGGCACGTCGGCGCCACCTCACTGCGGGTACACGCCCGGATGTGTAACACCCCGCTCTCCACGCTCACTTGCTCCACCAGCACCCCGGCCAGGTGCGGCAGCAGGGACTTCAGCAGATCCTCACACGCCCCGAGTGTCCTCGGCCCCTTCACGGAGCGTCACGGGCGCGCAGGAGCATCGACCGGCTTCACGGAAATCTTGGATGAGCCCTTCGATTCCCCACCGGCGGCCACTTTGTGTACGCAGCGTGAGATCATCCTCGGCGGTGCTCGCCCCACCACGGCAGGATCGGAGGCAGGTCGCTGAGCCCGCGGGCCGGCCCGTTCGGCATCGGCGACTGGCCGTCGTCGCCGTCCCAGCGGCGTGCATATTGGTCCGGGAGGTTGCCCCAGCCCCAGTAGGGAACCGGGCGGTCGGGTGCCTCGCCGAGTTCGTCGAGGGGATCGATGCGCTTTTCCGCCACAGTGCAGAGGTGGGCCCAGTCGTCGCCCACGTCGAAGACGTAGGCGAACTGCTCGCCGGCCTGCAGCCTGCTCAGCGTGGTGGCATAGCCATCCACGGTGCCGTTTCGACCCGCAGCCCGGGTGGGCATTTTGCTGATCGGACAGAATCGTGGCGATCTCGGGGTGCATCCCACAGCGGTCGTTGTGCACGAACACGAACGCGTCGAACTGATCACGCCGTTTGACGAGCGCCTTCGCAAGATCGAACTCGACCTTGCGCTTGATCTCCGAGGTGTCCACGGTCCGTGGCGCATAGCAGGCATACAGCTTGCGGTCGTACAACATGAGACCGTCTGCACCCTGATCACCCAACCGACCGTGCGTCCGCACGTCCAGGAACTGCGGGTACCGCGCGCACATGATCCGGTGGAAGAAGTCCTCGAACGCGGACTCGTACAGCTCAGCGATCAGCTCCAAGAACTTCAGCCGCGCGTACATCCGCTGCTCGTATCGCATTGTCCCCTCCCCGCCACACACGGTAGCTCCCCGCGATCAACAGAGACAGCCCTGTGCGGCGCAGCTTCCGGGTCTCGAGCGGCGGTTCGTGGCCATCGTCAGATGAACGCCAGGCCACCGCCTACGGTCACACCTCTCGCCTTTGCAGTCGGCGTGCGGCGTCAGGACATGACGGTCGGCGATACGGGATCGGTGAAGTCGTGGCCCCCCTCGGCAACGACGATGAAGGTTCCGGATTGAGGAGGGTCCTCCACGGACGACACGCGGATGCGATCCGCCCAGCCGGGTGGCCACCGGGTGGTGCCGTCCCAGCGGATCCCCGTGAGGTCGACCCCGTCCAGGTCGACACTGGACAGGTCGGCGCCACCAAAGCCCTCTGCCGTCTCAGCAAGGTTGTTGCAAGCATCGCGCAGGTCGCCGGCGAGGCTGAGAGAGCGCGCAGGGTCCAGGGCGAGGGCAAAGGTGAAGTACGTGTCCGACCTGATGATGTGGAGGAAATCTTCAATGAAGAAGTGGGGCCAGTGCCAGCCGCGGTCACGGTCGAAGCTTTCGGCGTCGTGATCGAGTACGCCGACAAGTCGCTGCAGAGCCCTCAAGCCATGCTCGAGGGCTCGGCCCCGTTTGCGGTTGTTGACTGGAGCCACGCCGTCGGCGAAGAGAAAGAGGCTGGCGACGATGCCCTGCGCACGTTCGAGTTCACGCTCAAGGGCAGGATCACGCCCACGTGGAGCGCCGACCCGGTAGCCAAGCCTTTGGGCCTCCTCGACGATGCGCTCTAGCTCCTGGAAGAACAACCGGGCTTCATCACCGGAGGACCCTTCCCACGTGTCAACGGGGACCTGCAAGAGTCGAAGCGCATCCTGGAGGAGGCCCTCAAGGCTGACCACCACCTCGGGCGCCGAAAGAGCGCGACTCTCATCTTGGACGATCACCAGAGCCTGCTCAAGCGCGCTGCGGAGCTCACGGTTGAAGGTGTAGTCGAAGGGGTTGTCGGAAGAGAGATCGAGCTCCCCGGCCTTCTCGATGAACGTGGCGGAAGACTCCAGGTAGGTCGCCAGATGCAACAACTCGCGGCGATGAGTGATCCGTTTCTCCGCGGGAACAGACGTCCACCGCGCCGATACCTCAACCAGCCTCCGCCCCGGATCGCTGCCAGTCGCGGCAGCACTGCCCGGTCCGTCCAGCTGCCCGGATACCGTCGATGGGGGCCGGAAGGCAGGAGAGCGACGTGAGAACACTGCCAGGACGCGACCTACGAAAGACTCCGCGGCAACCGTCATGGCGCACCTCCTCCGCCCGCAGGATCCTGCTGTGCGGCCAATCCAGGATCCGCCTGCAGCACCCCTGTTGAAGGACTCGTCTCGGCCCCCGGCACGGCATCACCCGAAACCCCAGCACCAGATTGCTGTCCGCCTTGCTGAGGGGCCAGCGTCTGCTGCTGCGCCTGATCCACCACTCCACCCAGAGCAGCCCGGCCCGTGCTCTTCACCATCAACGGCACCAGCGTGCTGACCTGCTGAACCGCCGACAATGCGCCCAACCCGACCAAGAACGCCACCAGCGGATTCGTACGCTGCGGAAAACTGGAAGCCACGACCCCCGTCAACGCTCCACTGACGAGCAGCCGCAGCACCCCGGCAACGCAGTACGCTTTCCACCCCGGCGCGGGCAGCCGCTCCTCACCAGGCCGAAGATCAGCCCTTCGCTGCGGCGGATCGATCGTGTCGGAGCGGACATCCCACGGCATTTGCCGGTGCCACCTGATGGACTTGATGACATCGACCGCCTCCATGGACGCGCCCCCGGCCGCGCCGACCATCGCAGCCATGAACCAGTCCATGAGCCGAGGCTAGAGGCAATCCGGCGGCCGGGATACGGCTGCGCCCAAACCGCCATGAACAGCCCAGGCTGACCCTTTGGCCCTACGGAGAGGACCGTGAAGGTAACCGCCGCGCTGCATGTCTACGCGACTGGCGGGGTGTTCGACTCACCCGCCTCACCGCGGATACGCCACGTGCCCGAAGCCCGGTGATGGGTTACAGATGCCGAGACGACAGGCGTCCATCGGACGATCTCTTCGTTGCAGCCCATGCCGCCCAGCAGGACGTGTTGGACGGCGCCTTGATGCGAGGCGACGGCGGTGGCATCGCACTGGCGGGAGAGTCCCCCCTATGCGCCGCGCGGCTGCGTACAGGTGAGCCGCTGCGCTGGTCGCCGCTGCTCGACTTCGCTGTCATCGCGGACCTGGGCCGTCAGCTCGGGCCCTCGGTTCGACCTCGACCTCGACCTCACCCCTGCGGTGGTAGGTGGTCACGGTCCTGTTCTCCATGCGGGCGTACGGCGGAAGCGTGTCTCCAGCAGTGAGGGTGTCGGGGCGATTGCTTCCCAGAGCGCGGATGGAGCGAGACAGAAGGGCAGCGAGGGCGCTACCGGACGTGGACGGATCCCCTGAAGTGCCCTGACAGATGGCGAGGTTGTCCCGGGCACTGATGGTACGTGGATGGTCCTCGCCCACGGTGCGCTCCATGCGGGCTACGACGTCTGTGAGCATCGCGACGGCTTCCGCCGGACTGCCCGCCTCTCGGATCCACTGGGCGAGTTCACTCAGGGCGGTGAGTGTGTCGGGGTGATTGTCGCCGAGGACACGCTGCATGTTCCGATGCGTATACGCGAGGACATCAACCGCTTGACTGGGATTGCCCGCTTCTCCCAGCCAGTGGCCAAGGAGGAGGTGGTTGATGAAGACGTCGGGGTGGTTAGGCCCGAGAATGCGCCTCATGGCGTACTCGACGTCAGAAAGAACAGCAACGGCAGTGCCGGGATCGCCAGCTTCACCTTGCCAGTGGGCAAGGCTGCGTCGGGTCCGGAGGGTGTCGGGGTGATCGTCGCCCAGGCGTTGAACTGTGCGCTCAAGGAGGTCTTGCAGAGTGCCGAGAGCAGTGGTCACGTCTCCTGTTTCTCCCATATAGCGGGCGAGTTCGTGTCGTGTGGCCAGAGTGTCCGGGTGATCAGGGCCCAATACCCGGAGTTGGTCACCGGCCAGTTCCGAGAGCATGGTGGCAGCCTCAGCCTCACTCCCTGCTTCCCGGCTCCAGCGTGCCCGTTCGAATCGGGCAGCAAGTGCGTCGGGGTGGTCAGCTCCGAGCTGGGAGGCAATGCGGTCGGTGAGGTGGGTGAAGTAGGCGCGCGCCTCGACAACTTGCCCGCTTTGGCCGAGGCTGCGTCCAGCGCGAAACATCACGGAGTGCACGGCCGGTTGCAGGAGCTCATCCTCCGCATAGCCGACCAGGGCGATGGCACTGTTGCGCAGAGCGTGGTCGAGGGCGGTGTCGCTCTCCGTTTCGGGCCAGGCGGCGGCGAGGGCATCTGCGGCAGCACAGGCAGCCTCGGCATAGTCAAGTACAGGCAACGAGTCGCGGACCGCGCGCTGGACCAACGGGTGAACCAGCACAGGCGAGTTGGGAAGCTCGGGATCATGGTCGACGAGGCTGAGCCGGAGCAACGCCCGCACAACCCCTTCGGCTTCCGCCTGCTCCACTCCGAGCGAAGAAGCCTTTCTGTCCCGCCTGTGTCCTGGTCGCGGCGAGAGGTCGCGAGCCTGGGCGAGGTAGCCGCGGGCGGGTTGCGAGGTGAGTACGGCTTCAGGAATGACAGGGCCGAGGAAGGCAGCAAGCTCGAGCAGCGGTGCGGCCAGACCGGACGGGCGCAACTCGTTCGCGCGCTCGATGGACAAGGCCAAGGCAGAGGCCACGGTGGAGTGCTGGTCGTCGGGCAGGAATTGGGGGGCGACGTCAGAGAGCGAGACGTGGCGGTTAGCGAGCAGCCGACGGTAGTCCGCGGCGCTATAGGCGGAGTCGATGAGATAGGCGGCGGCCTGCGACAGCGCCAGCGGCAGGTTCCCAAGGTCTTCGGCGAGGCCCGCGAGTTCCTCAGCGGGTCCGTAGCGATTCACGTCGATGAGCGCGGCGGTGAGATAGCCGACAGATTCGTTCTGCGTGAACGGACCGACCCCGATGAGACGACGTCCCTGGCCTGCGAGCGCGGCGTCCCGGCGGCGGGAAGTCACCAGCGTGCGGCCGTGGGGGCTGTATGGCGGCCACAAAGGGCTCAGATCGTCGGATGCTGAAACGTCATCAAGCACGATCAACCAGCGGCATGGACGCTGCTCCCGCTTAGGTTCCAGCCAGGCCAGGAACGCCTCCGCTGACGCCCCCAAATCCTCCAGATCGGCGCCCAGGAGGTACGCGGCCGCCTGGGCATATCCGTCGAGCACCGCAGTGCGGTTGTCAGCATTGAGCCATAGCAGCAGGTCAAGCTTGCCGGTGGCCCAGGCGTTGCGGGCGTAGTCGGCGGCGATCTGAGTCTTTCCCGAGCCGGCCATGCCCCAGAGCACCGCCGTCCGGGTTCCTGCTTCGTTACTGTCCGCGAGTACTGAGGCAAGCTCATAGGCTTCGGCGCGCGTCTGGAAGCCGGCAGAACGGCGGGGCATGACTCCGATCTGGAGAGGCCAGGAGGGAAGCGCCCGGCCGCCGCCAGTGGCCTGGAAGAGGGCGGCGCGGACCGGTCCCTGCTGTTCCGGTGGCAGCTCCTCTATGAGGACCTCGGCGGTATGGATGCTCAGTTGGGGAGACAGGCTGGGGTTGCGGAGGGCACGGTCGACGCTCGACTTGCCCACATCGATGCCCCGCGACGCCATACGGTCTGCGATCTGCCGGACGCTGAGGCCCGAGTCGTCCTTCAGCGTGCCCAAGAGCACGGAGAGGCGGTCATCCTGCATGGCCGCGAGGTTGGTGGGCTCACGGCTTGCAGGAGTTGTCGCATCGCGCTCCGCCACGGCCGATTCGTGGAAGGCAACGAGCTGCTGCTTGTCGCTTTCCGTCGCCCTGACTGCATCGAGGAGGGCGAGTAGCTGCCCTGTGCTCGGCAGACGCGATCCGTTAAGGATCTTGGAGAGCTGTCCTGCGCTCAGGTGAGCGCGTTCGGCGACGTGGCGTAGCGACAGCCCGCTTGCCTCGCGGCAACGTCTGAGCGCGGTTGCGAAATCCTTCCAGGCTGGTGGGAGATCGGGCGGTAGAGGTCGTACGGGGCGGCCGGCACTGTGCGCGCTCACACCTTCTCGCCTCCTCTCATGCAGCATTGTTTCCATTGTTGCCGAGATTCTGGGACAGTAATGCTGTGGGGCGCATCACGCCACCCCGCGTCGCCTCGCCGTGCCCGTACCGAGCAACAACCGGGAGCCGCCGTGTCCATCGTCGTCGCCGTCCTTCTAGGGTGCACCGCTCTGGCGGCCGCGGTCTGTGCTCGCATCACATTCCGTCTCGCCGTCACCGACGGTGCCAGCCGCGCCAAAGCCTGGTGCGCGGCCGGAGCCGCCACCATGGCCCTCATCACCGACGTGTCCACCGTCGCGGCGTCACTCGAACTCGGCAACGGACACCCCCGAGCCCCACGCATCGCGATCACGGTCGTCACCGTCACCTTCGCGTTCGTCCTCGCATACGTGGCGTACGACGTCACCGGCCCGCGCCTCGCGCCGACCCCCCAAGCGCTGGGCCAAGGCCTCAGCCGACCGAAGCGCCTTGCCTCCGCGGCAACCGCCTTCACCAGCACCTTCATCGTCCTCGCGTTAGTCCTGCCCCTGCTGAAGTAGCGCCCGTCACACACCCATACCCACCTAGTGGAGAGACCGGCACGGCCGTGGACGATGCTCACCGGCTCTCCCTCCACGCACGGATCTCCAGATAGACGATCTCAGCCTCGGGGTGCATTCGGCCGGTCTCGACCAGCCAGCCCTTCACCGCGGCCGTGACGTCGCCGCCGGCCGCGTCCACCATCTGCTTGAACTCCACCGCATCGAAGCCCTGTTCACCGGATCCGGCGCCGCCGACGTTCGCGCCGTAGGCCCGTTCCTCGGTTCCGTCGCGGCGCTGGACGACGTTGCGGCGCACACCGGGGGAGTCGGCGAGGCAGCCAGCGTCGTGGATGAACATGGTGCGCAGCGCCCGCACCGTGAAGCCGATCTTCCCGCCGTTGGCGGCCGCCTCCGCGATCACGGAGTAGAGGCGGGAGGCGCCGGACGCGATGTGCTGCTTGCCCATGGCCGTGGCGAACTGAGCGAAAGAGTGCGAGCGCGCGGCGGCGAAGATGCGGCCTGAGCGAGGCCATTGGTCTGCACCGTGCCCGGAGACCAACTCCACCCGGATGGACAGCCAGGTACGTGCCACGATCACAAAGCCCCTTCATAGGCCAGGTCCCCGAGCCAGCACCAAGGCTACTGAGTGTGACTGCCAGTTGGGGAATCGAGCTGACCGTACGTGGGGATTTCTCCTGGCCGCCGACACCTGTGCACATGTGCGGGGTCAGGAGAGCGTTTCCGGCTGCTGGCGGTTTTGACCAGATCAAATTTCACGACGGTCCCGAGGAACCGCATCCAGGTCATCGCATGTAGCTCATCACCCGGGTGACCCGTTGCCTGTTCCACGCGAATAACATCCTCGTCGCTCAGGCCATACACGAGCGACGTCGACCCGGAGCCGGCGATGCGCGCCACGCTGCTCCCCGGGCGCAGGAGCCTGCACGCCGTGGCCATCGATGTGCGAGGGACCTCGTTGACCGTGCACGGGTGTTCAAGCCAACTGAGGAGAGACTCACGCGGAAGCGCCAGCGGGACGGCCAGCAGTCGTTGGATCCGGCTTGCAGTGCAGGGATCGGGCACACGTCACGATACGACGGCCCGCCTCGCCCACCGGTGGAAACCGCTTCCGCCCATGCATAAGGGGCTACTGCGCGGTGCTCTCCTAGGCTCTCGGTACAAAGGCAGACACGTTCAACAAGGGGAGCGCGTGGCGACGTACAGCACAGATTACCTGAAGCGGCTGCTTGCCGCCGTGGAGAGGTTCGAGCTGGCCTTCGAGCGCTGGATGGAGACTCAGGTCGAGTCGGATCTCCTCAGTTCCCGTGGCCTGTTTCCCACCGTCCACGCCAAGGACGGGCAGGATCAGAGGACGGTGCGGGAACTGGAGCTCGACGTGGCGGAGACCGCGGGTGCTGCTGCGCGGGCTGTCACCGTCACCGGGGCGCGTATCGGCGTCGCCGGACTCGGCCCGGTTGACCCGATTGCGAACTGGTCGCTCATGTCGGCGCCGAAGGCGCTCTTCTCTCCGCAGGACGTCCGCAACACAGCGGCGACGGTCCGGGGCCGGCTGGGCATGATGATCGATGAGGCCGAGGCCGCCAGCGAGACAGCCGTGCCAGGGTTCGCCCCGTCTGAACTGCATCCGGTCATCTGGACTGCAGCGGCCGCGCACTGGACAACCCATCAGTACCGGGTCGCGGTGCGGGAGGCGTCAGAGGCCCTGACCGTGCACTGGAAGACTCGTCTGGGCCGCAACGACGTGGACGACACCCCGTTCTGGCAGCAGACCCTCTCACCGGGCGACCCCGAGCCTGGCAGGCCGAAACTCGCGTGGCCTGGCGAGCCTACGGACAAGACGACCAGGAGCATGCGCGGTGGACTGGAGCCACTAGGCAAGGCGTTGAACGGTCTGGCGACCGGGCTGAATCTCACGGTCAGAAACGTCACGACGCACACCCGCGACGAGCTGTCCGAGCAGGAAGGCATGGAACGGCTCGCGGCGTACAGCTACTTCGCCCGCCTTCTGGAGAAGTGCGAAGTCCTCCACGCCAGTGAAGCAGGCGAGAGCACCTGAGCTGCACACATCCGCCGACCGCGTCACCCGACGGATGGTGCCAACCGGCTGTCGTTCGGGGCATGTTAGGGCCCGCTGCGTCTGCTTCCCTGCCCGTCGCTTCATGGCGCGCCCGGAGTTCTAGCTGGCTGCGGCCTCGCCGTCCTCGTCTGCGTCTTCGGGGTTGTGGCGTTGGTCCGGCGAGGGAGGCAGCGGGTCTTCGTGCCACATCGCGTCGTACGTGCTCTGCGCGTGTTCGTTGATCACGATGGTGTCGAGGAGTGGCCGGTCGATCCGCTCCGCGCCGGTGAGCAGCGTGTCGGCGGCCGCTTCGCGGATGAGTTCCGCCAGAGAGCTGATGTTGCCTCCGGTGCGGCGGTACAGGTACTTCCACTCGCCGACGAGGGTGCCGGGTCGGTGCTTGTACAGGACGAGGGCCTCTTCCATCGCGGTGATGACGGAGACCCAGTCGGCTTTCTCTTCCCTGGTCCGGATGTTGTAGGGGGTCATGTGGAGGAGGGTGTTGCGGCCGGCGGTCTGGGTGGCGCGCGCGTCGCCGGTGCCTTCGAGGAAGAGACCGGAGTGCTTGAGGTCGACGCCGGTGTAGATGAAGGTGGCCGCGGTGTGGTTCGCGATGTGCTTCAGATGGTCGTTGACGACCTTGCCCTCCTTGAGGGAGAGGTCCATGAAGTGGGCGTCGTCGATGATCACGAGTTCGACGCCGACGCGGCGCATGTTTTCGAGGACGAGACGGGTGATGTCGCTTTTGGTGGCGCCGGAGCGGTGGGGCTGGGCGAGGTACTGGGCGAGCGCGATGGACAGGTCTTTCGGGGTGGCCTGGGAGGGGATGTTGATGTAGACGACGGGCGTGTAGTCGATCAGCCGCCCGTCGACGATGTAGCGCTTGCCGAAGCGTTCGGGGTGGTTGCGCCGCAGTTCGTGCTCGAAGTCGTAGGCGAACGTCTTGACCAGGGTGGATTTGCCGAGGGTGGCGGGGCCGTCGAGGACGATGCTGCGCCGGGCGCCGGCGGGCTGGAAGGCGTTGGTCATCATCCGGCGACGGATTTGGTGGTGGATGGTCTTCATCTGGCTGGTGCGGACGATGACCAGGGCGCTGTGGTGGGCGGCTCGGGCCGTGTTGTGCGGTTGGCGTTCCTCGGGGCTGAGCTGTTCGTAAACGTCGAGGGGCAGCAGGACCGGCTTGGGCGGGAGGACATAGTCGAGGTATTCGCGCCATTCCTCCTTGGTGCGCGGTTCGGACAGGCCAGGGTGTCTGAAGTCGCCTGGTCCGTAGGCCTCTTCGGGCTGGTCGTCGGAAGGTTCTGGGGTGGGCATGGCGGTCAGCCCTCCTAGCTGGTGTGGGGGTTCCAGACCTCGGCGGGCTGGATGGAGAACGGGTCGAAGTCGTCGTCTTCGCCGGGCAGGTCGGGGACGGCGTGCAGTGCGGAGACGGTCGGCCTCGCGGTCTCCGCCACCGGGCGCGGCGGCGGTGCCGTGGCGGGGACGGCCGGATTGGAGCGTGCTTCGTCCTGGGCCTGCGCTTGGGCGCGGTGCCGGTCGCGGGTGTGGCGTTTGCGGTCGGTTTTGGTCCACGTCTCGGGGGCGTCGGTGCGGTTCTGCAGGTCCCACAGGGCTTCGGCGATCTGCTCCTGGTAGTCCTTGTCCTTCGGGTCGCCGCCGCGGAGTTCGACCAGGCGTTTGGCCTCGCGCAGGGTGATGTCGGTGAAGGGCTGCAGGTCGCTGAGTGCTTTGGTCCACCGCAGCGTGTACCAGGTGACGTCGCGGGGGTTGTGGAAGTAGGCGTGCAGCAGGTTGCGCGGGTCGTAGCGGATGGGCCACTGCCCGTTGTCGTAGGGGGACTTGGCCCGGCGGAACTGGTAGAGCACATCCTCGTTGTAGATCAGGTAGTTGAGTTCGACGCCGTAGGAGTGGATGGCGCGGCCGTTGTCGGCGATAGGCAGCAGTTCGTAGTACAGGTTGGGGTCGCGGGGGCAGTCGACGTAGCCGGCCGAGCCGAGTGCCATGGCGTACGCCTCGTTGGGTGAGACGTGCAGGTCGGGGAAGCCGTGCAAGTGCAGCCCGGAGTGGTGCTGGTTCTGGTAGACCGCGACTACGTATTCGGCGAAGAACTCGGCGATCTCGTCCAGGGTCCAGCGGGCTTGCTGCTCGACGTTCTTACCGCGGTGGGCGGTGTTGAAGCCCTTGTACCCGGCGACATGCATGGAGAACTGTTCCCGGATCGTCCCGAACAAGCGTTCCACGTGGGGCTTGTCGGTGGGCTTCAGTTTGCGGGCGTCCTGCAGGTCGATCCTCCATTTGCGGCAGGCGCGCTTGACGACGTCGGACTTGTAGGGCTTGCCGTGGTCGTAGAGCAAGGTCTCGGGATAGACGACGGGCCGGGCGGCGGCTTCGGCAAGGCGTTCGTCGACGCTGAGGTGGCGCTCGAACGGAACACGGAGCATCTGGTAGCGGAGGGCGTCGGCCCACTCGGGACGCATCGGCTCGGGCGTCATGACGTCCGCGAGCAGCAGGCCGATGTCGATGGCCTTGGTGCCCAGCGGGGTGAGGCGCCAGGCGAGGATGGAACGGGTGGCGACGTCGATGGCAATGGTGAGTTCGACGTTGTAGGTGTCGTTCATCGCGGGGTCGTAGGCCAGGACATCGAGGGGGGTGGTGTCGAGCATGACGACCTGGCCGGGCCGGTGGGCGATGACATTGCCGAAGGTGCGGTCGGGCTGGTTGGCGTCCGAGATCCGCTGATAGGCGGGGTCGGAGGGGCTGCGGTGGAGGAGGAGTTTGACCGCGCGGCGGAAGGTGTCCGGCTTGGGCAGGGGGACGGTGCCGGAACCGTAGTCCTCGTCCAGGCGGTTCTGGCAGCGGCGTCTGAAGCGGGTGGAGACGCTGGAGGAGCTGTCGAGGCGTTCGGCGGCGGCCTGCTCGCGGATCGCGGTGATGACCCGCTCGTCGATATTGCGCAGCGGGTTCTTCAGCCGGGCTTTGCGGCCGTCGACCAGGCCCCACAGGCCCTTCTCCTCCCATTCCTCGATCAGCTGCCAGACGCGGCGCTCGGTCAGGTCCAGTTCCGCCGCCTTGGCCGCGACGCGGTCCGTGAGCAGGAGGTCGGGGTGATATTGCGGGCGAGGCTCGCCGGGTTCGGCCTCGAAGGAGGAACCCGAGCGGTAGCCGGTGGTGGCCTCATACAGGTGGGCCTCGAGTTCCATGGCGTCGTCCCGGGCCTGTTTGTTCTTCAGGGTCGCCAGGACGCCGCCGGGGTCGAGACCCGCGGTGGCGTTGTCGGCTCGCTCCGGTGGCGCGGCCAGGGCGCGGAAGGAGGAGTCGGTCAGCAGGACGCTGAGCATGATCGTCTGGTGGTGCCCGGAGATCGAGCGCAGCCGGACCAGGGCGCCGGTGAGGCCGGTGACCTGGTGCTGCTCTTCCTCGAATTCGATCCAGTCCTCGACTGCGATGCGGTAGCGCTGGTCCATCAGGCATGCTCCACAACGGGCGCGGCCCACACCTGGGTGCGGTCGCGCAGCGGGCGGGTGAGGTCGAACAGCAGGCGGTGGTGCCACATGAGGTGGTAGGTGACGGCCCGTTCGATGTCCGGTTCGGGCCACAGGGAGAGCAGCTCGGCGATGCTGACGGGGTGCTGGGCGCGGAAGAGGAGGGTGTCCGCGAGGGGGGCCGCGGCGTTCAGGGGTCTGCGGTAGCCGGCGAGCCATTCGACGGTGGCCCACAGTTGCGGGTCCGGCTCACCCACCATCCGGTAGTCCCAGCCGAGTTGCAGACAGGCGGCGGCTGTCCGGGCGGCCTGGAGGCGGACTTTGGGTTTGTCGATCTGTTCGGGGTTCTTGACGTCCAGCAGCAGGACGGAGCCGTCGGTACGGCGGACGAACAGGTCCGGGTAGTGGGTCCAGGTTCCGTCGGCGTCGACGCCCTCGAAGATGAACGGCTGGGCGGCAAAGGAGGCGATCTTCCCGTCGAAGTCGAGGAGTTTCATCCAGCGGGCTTCCAGAAAGCTCTCGTACTCCAGGACGGTGTCGCTGCTGGCCGCCCAGTAGGAGCCGGGGGTGTGCTCCTGCCCTACGTAGGTGGAGAAGTCGCGGGCTGGCTGGCAGTCCTCGAAGCGCACTTCGCGGGCCTGCTCGGCCGGAAGGAGCCGTTCGGTGCTGCCGGCGTCGTAGTAGTGGATGTACAGCTGGTGCGACGCGCGCCGTACCGGCCGCAGGATCTGGGTTCGTTTCGGGCTCATGCCCCTCCTGTTGCGTCGGTCGCGTCGAAGTCGAGAAGGTTCCGCCCGAAGGCGGTCAGTTGGCGGGCCACGGGGACGGGGATCCAGGCGGCAAAGCGGCGCCATCCCTCCCGGAGCGATTCGGTGGTGGCCTGCGGCCACAGGGCGGGGGCGTAGGCGGGGGCTTCGCGGACGTCGCCGCCGGTGAAGTGCTGCCAGACCCAGGCTGCGGCGTGACGCCGGCGCTGAAGGGTGACGTCGTGCTCCAGCGGACGGCACACCGGGTACAGGACGGCGTGCGGAACCGTGGTGAGGCCGGCCAGCATCGATCTCCGGGCGGCGTAGTCGACCCGGCCGCGTGCCTGGAGCCGTGTGCCGAGTTTTTCGATGTCCGTCCAGAAGGCGTAGGGGTCGCTGATGCGCTGGACCAGGGTGTTGGTGACGCGGGCCGCCAGATGCAGGTTCATGTCCAGGTCGGCGGCGGCCCGCTGCCAGCTCGCCGCGCCTCCGAGCCGGACCAGCGCCAGGGCGGCGAGGCGTCGGCCGCTGGCCGGTGCGGTGCCGGGCAGGTGGCAGGCGATCAGGTCGGTGTAGTCAGTGGTGTCGACCAGATGCGGCAGGTGATCGGCGGTGATCCGCAGGTCGGGGGCGGGTCGCACGGACAGGGCGCCGACGACGCGCGACGCGGGCGGCTGGGCCGCCCGCACCAGCGCCTGCAGGCACGCGGGAGGGGCCAAGGGCCGCAGAGGGTCGCTCTTGCCGGGGGTGCGGCGCCAGGTGACCGCGCGCCGCGTCCAGGCGGCCAGCACCTGACCGGCACTCTGCCGGTCACGGGTGAAGAGCACGTTCGCGCTCAGCGCTAGCACACTCGCGGCATGGGCCGCGCTGGGCGGGCTGGCCCGCAGCTGGGTGCCCGCGCCTCCCTGCCGGGCCTGCTCCCGCTCGTGCTGATCAGCCAGGAAGGCATCCGCGATGTCGCCGGGCAGAGCGGCGCAGGAGGCGAGATCGTCCTCGGAGGCGACCAGGCGGACCACCGCCGTGGTGAACCGCAGCGCGGCGAAGAACTCGGCCGACTCCACCACACTGCCCGCGACACGGCCGCTCGCGCCGTCGGCGACGGCGAGGATCCGCTGCTGCAGGGCCGCGAGCGCGGCGGGCACCGGCACCGCGGGCAGCGTCTGAAGTTTCTGGTCGCACAGCCCGGCCTTGCGCCGCCGGCCTGCCGGGCGCCGGTTGTGGCACCGGGTCGGTTCGGCCACCGGGAGGCGAGTGATCAGACCCCGGGGGTGTCCGGCGTATCCGCGGCCCACCCGCAGCCCGCACCGGCGGCACACGTCCACCAGCAGCACCCGGTGCACCGGGCAGACCGCCGCAATCCCCAGGCGCCACCACAGTGGCCACACCGGCCGCTCGGCCAGGCACTTCGGGCAGGCGCGGCTGGCAGTGAACAAGGCCCACTCACGGTTCACGACGGGAGTGAGCGAGCTCTCCGCCGCCGGATCCAGCCCGGCGAAGTCCAGTACCGTCCCGCGGTACCGGGCCAGCTGCATCGCGTGCAGGCTCGGCGCGTCCAGACCCGTAGCTGCCTCGGCTCCCAGCAGACTGCGCTGTGTCAGCACGACGCCGAAGAACCGGGGCCACACCACCGAGCCCGGCCGGCACTCCAGCCCGATGGCCTGCGCGGCCTGCCCAGGGGAGAGCTCACAGTCCGCCGCCGCCCTCGTCAGCCAGGAGGCGAACGACTCACCATCCTCGGGAGCCAGCACCGCAGGCAATCGCCGCGGCAGCCCGCTGTCCTGCACCCGCCCCTCCCGGCACCCAGCCCACGATTGTAGGAGATCTCCTACAATCGTGGGACTGTACTACGGTTACCGCCTGTGGCGAACAGCGATTCCGACGGCGGTGTCCCGGCCCAGCGGCTGGCCTTCGGGCGGCGGCTGCGGGCCCTGCGTCGGCGCGCGGGGCTGACCCAGACTGCGGCGGCAGCCGCTGCGGGTATGGACCGGTCCTTCTATGCGGAGGTCGAGGCCGCGGTCCACAGCGTGTCCGTCGACCGGATCCCCGCCCTGGCCAAGGCCCTGGGCGTCGAACCGTACGAGCTGTTCCAGAACCACGGCGGAGGGTAGGGGTCCGCCCGTTGCCCTGGTGGCCAGACCGTTCGCTGAGCGTCCCCCCTTCCTTGCCCAGACGGCTGCCGACGATCCCCCAGCCCCTGGCCGAGGAGTCCTTCTTCAGCTGGGTCGACCACCTCGCCTTCTGCTACGAGGTGGACCGCATTGTGATGATGCACGCGCTGGGACTGGGACAGCGCAGGATGCCGACCGCCGCTCGGGACCTGATCCGGTACACGATGCGACTGCGCCCGGAAGCAATCCGCGTGGTGAGGGCCGCGACCGGCCTGACGGTCATCGAGCTCGGCCAGACGACGCTCGAGAGGACGGACCCCCGCTACGTCACCGTCAACGACTCCCGGATGCCAAAGGAGACCTGGGCGTACTGCCCGCCCTGTCTGGCTCCGGGAGGCAGCTGGCCGCTGTGGTGGTACCAGCCGTGGGCGGTGGCCTGTCCGGTGCACCGCTGCTACTTGGTCTCCTTCTGCCCTCACTGCGGCACCGCGTTCACCCCGGAGCGAACGAGCTCACGGTGGGGCGCGTCAAGGCAGTGCAGAGGGTTTCGCAATGCCTTCGCGCGCAGGCACCCGCCTGGCGCCCCGCGCAAGCACTGCAACAGGCATCTGTGGGATATCAGCACCGCGCCGGTCAGCGATCCGGTCGTGCTTGACGCCGTCGAGCGTCTGCGGCACGGGCTCTCACGCCGCGCCCTGCCCGACGTGTGGCTGCGCACCTTCCACGTGCTGAATGCGCTTTTCAACTATCACACGTTCGAGGTCCGTTCCTTCGACAGCCCGGACCCGGTTCTGCGGCGCCGCTTCTCCCCACAGCGCCTCCCTGAGCGGAGTTACAGCGTCGACTCCACCGGGTTCCTCGAGCCCGTCCGCACACACGTCGATGGCACCCCGCACCCCGTACCCCGTACCCCGTCCGCGATCCGATCACCACGGCCTGCCGACTCAGCATCATCGGCCAGATCCTCGGCTCCCACGACATGAGCACCACCGCACGCGCCCTCCTCCACATCCCCAGCCGCGTGAAGATGCGCCACTACACCAGATGGGGCCCCCTGTCCCCCGATCTGGCATCAGCCAGCCCCGCCCTCGACGACTTCCTCCACACCGTCTTCCTCCCGGGCGAGCTCAGCTCGCTCCAGCACTCCCGCCGGATGCAGTCATCGCACGCACAGACCGGGCCCTTCACCTAACAGCTCATGAAGGAGCAACGCCCCCTCCCTGTCGAGATGGGGCACCACCCAGACGTTCGCCGCCCTCACCCCCAGATGGCCGGTCTGACCTCGCTCATGGTCATGGGCGACGTCAGGGCCCGGGCCGCAGATCACCTCAATTACCCGCCGCCAGCGACCCCTGGACGCCTGCCCTTGCCTGGCGGCCGGCGACCGGTACGTGCGCTCGCGCCATCCGGGTCGGTCAAGCAGCGAGTTCCTGACGCAAAGACCGCACTCCTCCCGGCTCCCAGTCCACATATTGTCGTGATCACGCCGTCTCATCGGGACAGCCATCGTGAGGAGGACCCCGATGCCGCCACCACCCGCCCCGGACAGACCCACGGCGGATTCGGCCCGGACGACATCGCGCCGACTACCCGTCGTCCCGCTCCCGCAGCACGGCGAGTCGCTGTTCAGCTGGATTGACCACCTAGCCACCCACTACGAGGTGGACCGCACCCAGATCATGGACCGGCTCGGGCTGAAGCCCGCGACCGCGCACGCCGCCCGCCTCGCGCGCCACACCGCCGAACTCCCCCTCGCGTCAGCCGTGCCGCTGCACACCGCAACGGGCGTCGACCCGAAGCAGTTGCGCGACATGACCCTGTTCGGCATCGTCAGGACGAGCACCGGCAGGCTGGACCGCCATCCCGAATTCCGCTGGGCTCCCGAAGAAACCTGGGCGTTCTGCCCGCACTGCCTGCGGCCGCCCGCGCGATGGCCGCTGTGGTGGTACCAGTCATGGGCGGTGATGTGCCCGAAGCACCGCTGCTATACAGCGTCCTTCTGCCCGGACTGCGGCTCGCCGTTCTCCCCGTCCGCCCTTCGCGGCGACGCGCCAGGACGGTGCCCCGGATTCATGCCGCGCGCCGACGACCCCGTCACGCGACCCCCGCATACCAAGCGCCGCACCAAACGCCAACGCTGCGGCCGCCCCCTGTGGGAGATCGACACGCCGCCCGCCACCGATCCCGCCGCGTACGCCGTCTTCCACAGCCTGCTCGAGTTCCACGACGAGGAGACACCGAGCCCGGACCTCCAGCAGTGGTACGACGACCTGCGGACTCTGAGGATCCTCCTCAAGGACCCTCACGCCTTACGCGTTCAGGCCTTCACCAGCACCGACCTCGCCCTCCAGGAACGCTTCACCGCCGACGAAGGCCCCTCCCGCTGGGGCGAACCCGCTCCCGTGATCAGCTGGCGGCGCTCCGACTCCGGCTTCCTCTTTCCCATGCGGCGCACATCACCGAACACCTGGACCGGGCAACGCGATCCCGTCTCCGCCGCTGCCAAACTCACGGTCATCGCCGCGGTCCTCGACAGCCAAGATCCCGCCGCCTCGGCCCGGGACGTCTTCACCGTCCGCCACCCCGCCGGGCTCCGCGACTTCGACGACCAACTGCCCTCGTACATGAACCGGGCCAGCCCCGCACTGCGCGAACTCCTCAGCCAGGCCCTCGACGCGCAGGCTCTCGCCCGACTCCCCGCACCCTGACCGAACAGCACACCGCCACACGCCACGCGCCCGCTCAACTCCCGGGGTACGTCGGGTGTTGCCACGTACGCGGTCGCCGACTCACCATGCGGACGATCGCCTCGCTACCGGCGGCGAACTGTCCGAACCTCTGGGCGGCAGGCCAGGCGACGCGGTGCTGCTTCCGGTGGACTCGGTGCCGATTCAAGGCAGTTGCCCCAGGAAGGGCGCCGTTCTCCGCCTCAGTCGTCTACAGCTGCGGCGGGGAAGAAGCCGTGTCTGCCCGGCCCTGTGCCGGTGAACCGGTAGATGGAGGCTTCGGAGATCACGTCTGCCGGCGGGTCTCCGTTCTCGAGGATGACGGCTTGTCCGGGGAAGTCCAGCATGTCCCGGTAAAAGTGGTCCACCACGTTGGAGGTCAGGTCGACGTCGTCGCCGATGGGTTCGCTGATGGGGTCCCGATAGGTCACAACGGGCGAGTCGAGGACGATGAAGCCCGGGTGCGGCCTGGAGTTACTCAGGCAGAACTGGGCGAGTGCGGTAGTGAATGCCGAGTGCAGGACGGAGCGGACTCCCTTACCCCGGCTGACTCGGGGGCGGCCGCCCGCGCGGATGTCCATGGCGTATTGGTCGTACTCCGCGAACTCCACGGCGGGGACCTTCCACGCTTCCAGAGTGCGGCGGAGCGTCTCATCGAAGGTGGACAGGATCCGGTTGGGAACATACTCGGCGGGCCGCTGCCCAGGCCCGACGGTTTCGCCGTCCAGCCGTGAGCGCCGTTCCTCCAGTTCGTCGATACGCTCGTGGAGCTCCAGGCTCCGCTCGATCTCCGACCGGGCGTGCAGGTGCTCGTCCATACGTTCCCGCAGGGGAGCCAACAGGTCCTGGGCCTGGGCGATCTCCTCATCGCGGCGGGCGGCGTCCTGCTGCAAGGACGCCCGCCGGGCGCTGAGGGTGTCGAACTGGGTGCACAGGTCCTCGATCGTGGGAAGCAGATCGGCCAGCAGGGCGCTGGTCTTCGCGGTTTCGTTCTGGACCGCGAGGTGAAGCTGGGTCGTCTCGTGTTCCCCGTGGCCGGCGTTTTGGTGTTCGGGCTCGGCACCGCAGAAGACGCACGTGCCCACGCGGAAGTAACCCAGAAGACTGCCGGCCTCGGTCACCATCACCAGGCGCTCGAGATCCGACCGGTACTGCTCCTCTAACAGCTGGAACCGGGAGACCAGGTCGCCCGCTTCCGCGAGGCGGGTCTCCACCGTGGACAGTTCTTCGGCTGCCCGCATGCGGGCGGTCACCGCATCCAGATGGCGGTCGGTAATCACACGTAAGGTCGTGGAGTGTTCGTCGATGGACGCCTGGAGGCGCACCTTACGGTCACGCAGTTCCCTGACGTTCTCGGTTGTGGTCAGTTTGCTCTGCAGATCGAGGATGATCTGGTCGAGCAAGGTGATCTTTCCCTTGTTGACGCGGCGCTGCCCGGCATTGAGGCCGGTGTCGACGTCCGGGTCGCCGTCGCCGGTCAGCATCAGCCGGATGACCGAGGCCGCCGCGGTCTTGCCGCTGGCGGCGGATGAATGAAGGACCGGGGACAGAGGGTCGACCATGCGCGTCTCGGGGATGACCGAGAGATGCACGAGGTCGCGCAGAGCCATGCTCCGGCTGCCGCCCGCCTCGTTCTTGCGGATCCTCAGATCCGCAAGACCCAGCTCGCCCAGGAGGAACAGGGAAAGGCTGTTCTTGCTGCGGGCCGTGTGCATCGCGGTGACCTGGGTGTCGGCGAAGGCGGTGACCAGGCCCCTCAGATCTTGCCGGTGGATGTGGATGGTGTTGCTGTGCGGTGCGCGCAGCAGAGTCAGCGGCGTGCCGTCCGGCAGCCGCAATCCCAGCAGGATCTGGCTGTAGCCCTCGGCTTCGCGCACCTCGGGCGCTCGGGTACCGCCGAGCATGTACTCGATGGACTCGGCGATGAACGACTTGCCGGTGTCGGAGGCCCCGTAGATCACCGTCAGTGCCGGGTCGAACTCGACCGTGGCGGTGGGCTTGCCGGAGCCCGCATAGGTGAGGTGGACCAGGCGCAGATCACCCATGGCCGGCCTCGCCCCGTGCGAGGTGGGCGGCTGCGCGGGAGACGATCTCCTGAGTCGCAGCTCGGGCGTCCGCCCTCGCCGCGAAGTCGTGGACAACCCACTCGGCCCGCTCGCGCAGCGACTCGGCGTAGGGCGCCTCCAGGACGTCGACGAAGACCGGGCCCCGGTCGGTGGCCGCGTACATCAGGCCCTCGCTGCGGTCCACCACACCTGCCAGGCCGGCCCTGATCAGGACGAGGAGCGCTTCCTCCAGGACGGCCCGTTTCCTCCCGAGCTCTCCTGCGCGTGCCGGCAGGTCCGGGTGAAGGCTGGGAGGCCCGTCGAATTCACCGCTGTGGAGCAGCACATGGTCGAGCGCGACCAGCTGCGCCAGGTCCATGGGTTCGGGGTGGCTCTCGGCCAGGAGGACCAGGGCGCGTACGCCGACCTCGAGCGGGCTGTTGAGCGGGGTCACTTTCCTCCCTCCCGGCACCATGTCAGACGGTCCTCGTTCACCAAGTGGTGGCATACCCCTTTACGAGCCCTCGGTTGCACAAAGGGAACCAGGGCCGTCTGGGTGAGCTGGACGGTCCCGGCAGCCTCCATCACGGCGCCGTGCCGTTCCCAGCCGTCCGGGTACGAGCGGGCCGCCGTTTCTACGACGATGTCGAATACGTCTTGCTTCACCTGCTCGAAGTAAGCTGGCGTGGTGGCGTCGCGGGCGAAAAGGCGCAGTGCCTCGGCTGCGTAGAAGGCCACACGCTGCCGTTTGAGGTGCTCGTCCGCTTCCTCGACGTCGGGTACTTCCTCCAGGCTGTTGATCGTGCCGGGGTAACGCTCGCGGTAGACGTCGACGAGGCGTTGGACGTAGCGGGTTTCGTCCTCGCTGTGCTGCGGAGGCGGAACCAACACCGGCGGTCCCTCTTCGTACGGGGCATGCGGAAAGCGTTCGACCCAGTGCGGGGTCGTTTTGTGCAGCTGAAGCATCTCGTCCAGGTCGATGCACTCGAATATGGCGAAGTCCGTGGCCTCAGCCAGGTCCTCGACCGCTTTTCGCTGGTCACCCGTGAGGTCCACCACGATCTTGTCCTTCGTCGTGGACAGTTCCTGCAGGAACTTGCTCCGGCACTCGGTCGGCTTCGCGAACTGGCGGGGCAGGCTGCGCGAGAACCTCGGCGCGACGAACACGTATCGCGTGGGGACGGTGAATTCTCCGGCCGCGGCAGCGACGAACATCTTGCGCATCTCCTGGGCCACGGTCGACCAGGTCAGGGCGGCGGCGTACCGCTTGCACTGGTAGTTGTGCCACTCTCCCTCCAGCCTCATCTGCGACAGGTAGCCGGCCACGTCAATGCCGTGGTCCCCCGAGCCGCCATGCCGTTCGACCAGGACGTACTGCGGTTCCAGAGCCGGCACCCACTCCTTCACAAACTCCTCGAACTCGTCCGGATCGGAGAAGGAGACGATTTTCTTCGGTGACGGCATCGACGCCATACGCAGCGTAGGAGGCAGCACTGTCAACGGTGCCTGTCCTGCAGCCCCCGGCCCTGCACCCTGCGGATCGGACACCCCACCATCCCCCTGATCTACCAGGCGACATCACGAATATCGCTCCTGAGCAGACGCCTTTCATACCCGTGCAAGGTCCCACCAAACGGCCGGGACAGACGCTGTCTCATTGCCAACTCCGCTGGCTGGCAGGAGATGCGGCGCGTCGAGAGCCTGGCTCCGTCGAGAGATGACTCTTCCTCACGCGCCGCTCCGTGCTCCCGTCTCTGAGAGAGGGCCTGCTCGCCTCGGTGGACGTACTGCGGTTCGTGATGCCCAAGCGCACCATCAACGCAGGCCCGTCGCCGCCGCGTCCGGTCTTGGAAGCAAAGTCTGAACCGGACGTCCGGGGCCGGAGCGGCCAAGATCATGCCCATAGCGCTTACGGCTGTTCCATTGTTCCGAGCGCCGCCATTTGCATCCAAGGCGAACTCGCGGTGGTTGGCGATTAGATGGCGGTGGAGCACCGGTTTCTCCCTCGCGACAGGGCCCGTTGGGCTTGGGAGGAGGCGGTGACCGTAGCGACTTGCGGCATGTGATCGCCAGCCGGTGTCACTCGTAGGGCTGGTTGGCCTGCGGATCGTCCGCTGACTCGCATCCAGTGCGGTTTTCTCGCAGCCAAGGCGCGTGACGGAGGGTGGTGGATCGGGTGAGGCTCAGCGGCTCAGCTCCGGGGGCGGGGGCGGGGGCGGGGGCGGGGGCGGGGGCGGGGGCGGCGAAGCTTGACCTGCTGGAGGCGGTGGCGCTGCTGCGGCCGGAAGAGCAGATCTTGGGCGCCATGCTGTGGGGGGCCGCCAACCGATGGCTGGCACGGAACTCGATCCGCTAGATATCTCACATGGGGGCAGCGCGCACACGCCGGGTCACTGTTGTCTATCTCGTTCTGCAGGCCACCGCCGCGGCGGTGGCACTGGGGCTGTCCAAGCAGTTCCACGTGGCCCGTCTGGCCGCCACCACGGTCGCCCTGGCGCTCACCCTGCCCGGTGCCTACCTAGCTTGGGCGGCCTATCGCGCCGACCGCACCGAGTCCGCAGAGGACACCGACACCAAGGCCAAGACCCTGGCCGCCGCCGTGGCCGCTACCGAGGCCCAGCAGCGCGCCCAGTTGATCGGCCCCGGCGCCCATCGCATCAACCTGACCTTCACCCACCGGCTCGAACCCGCCAACAACGCCGGTGGCGCCCACCCCCAGGGCCGCCTCACCGACATCGTCGCCTACTACCAGAAGCTGCAACCGGCCCGTCTGGTGATCACCGGCGAACCCGGGGCGGGCAAGACCCTGCTGGCCCTCGAACTCATCCTCGGTCTGCTCACTCACTCCGACCGTAACCCGGCCGATCCGGTCCCGGTCCGCCTCTCCCTTGCCGGCTGGGACACCAAACGCCCGCTGCCCGACTGGCTCGCCGACCAGGTCCATGAGCAGTTCCGCGACCGCGGCATCAGCTTCGCGGACGCCCGGCGGCTGGTTCAGGAGCACCGCATCCTGCCGGTCCTCGACGGCTTGGACGAGATGGACACCGCCACCACCCCGGCCGCCCGCCGACGCGCCCCCCGCGCCCTGCATCAGCTCAACGCCTACCAGGACCCCACCGGCAACGCCCCTATCGTCCTGACCTGCCGCACTGCCCAGTACGCCGAGCTAGCCACCCTGGATGTGCGGATGCGCGAGGCCGCCCGCATCGAGCTCGACCCCGTTACCCACGCTCAGGCCACCGCCTACCTCACCGCTCGCAGCACCAACCCGGCCCGCTGGATCACCGTCCTGGACACGCTGACTACCGCTCCGGCTGGCACCTTGGCCCGCGCCCTTGGCACCCCCTGGCGGCTTAACCTGGCCGCCACCGCCTACGAAGAACGCCACCCAGACACTCTCGTCTACCTCCGCGACCCCGACCACCTGCTCGCCCTCTCTTCTCCCAGCGCGGTCCGTGACCACCTCCTCGCTCTGTACCTGCCCGCCGCCACCAGCCAGCACCGCACCCGCCCTGGCCGCTACCGACCCGACCAGACCCACCGCTGGCTTGCCATGCTCGCCACCCACCTCGCGACCACCACACCCACATCCACCGCGGCAGGCATCGACATCGTCCTGCATCAGTTGTGGCCGATGGCCCACCCCCGCCGCGTCCGCCTCACCGACGCGTTCCTCGCCCTCATCTTCACCACCCTGCTCCTGCCTCTGGCTCCTGCCGACAGTGATCCGCTGGGCGCCACATTTTGGGCGCTGTCCTGGGTCGCGGCCGTCTGGGCAGCCAGCCGCGCCACCGTTCCGTCGCCTCGGACAGTCCAGCTCCACCGGCTCCGGCTCCTTGCTCACCCCCGCCGGCTGGTCAGGAATCTCGCGTTCGTGCTGATGGTCGGACTTGCCGGCGGGCTCGCAATCGGGCTCCCATTTGGCCTCCTGGTCGGGCTTGCAGAAGGGCTCCCGTTCGGCCTTGCTATCGGACTTGCGTACGGGGTTGCGATTGGACTCGCGATCATGCTTACAGAACCACTGACCAGCGATGTTGCACCCACAGACCCTCGCCGTCCGGTGCGGGACGATTGCGTAGTCGGGATCGCGGCCGGGCTCGTAGTCGGGATCGCGATTGGGCTCCCAGGCGGGCTCATGGCCGGGATCGCAGATGGGCTCGCGATCGGGCTCCTGTACTGGCTTTTGTACGGGCTCTTGGTCGGGCTCCCGATCGGGATCGCATTCGGAATGTATTTCCTAACCGGGGCCAGTCGCCGCTACATGACCTTCCTCTGCTGCTCCCGCGGCCAGCTGCCCTGGCGGCTTGGTGCCTTCCTCCACTGGGCCTATGGCGCGGGGCTGCTGCGGATTTCCGGTGTGGCCTATCAGTTCCGCCACCGGGAACTCCAGGATTGGCTCGCTGCGCACCCGCACGGGTAGCGCCATCGCTGGTTCAAAGACACCCCACCCCCCTCGCTGGAAGGGACGTGCGTTCGGAGAGGCACGCCAGGTGGTCGCAGAAAGTCACTATCACGCTCCGCAGCAGCGACAACTCGCGACAGTCGAATAGGCGCGCTCACCGGTACCGAGGCCGACCTACCTGGAGCACGGCGCGCACTACGCGGTCGGCACTCTGGCCATGATCCTCATGGGCACCATCCAGTACCAGATCAATGAGGTCATCACCAGCCTTGTGGGTGTCGTCCTCATCGGCTGGTCCTTCTGTCCTCCCTCCGCCGCAACGAGGCGATCGTGGCCGCGGAGGGAGAATCACCGGGCGCAGACGAGAGCGTCTGCTGCTTCGCTGCTCTCCTGCCGTGCAGGTCAGAGGCACGTTCCGGGTGGCCAGACCGGGGAGCGGCAGATCCGCCAAAAAGCTGCGTCGAGTCAGTGCGACCTGGCGGATACTGAACGCGTGGACACGGGCACTCCCGCCGATCCGGCGGCTCCGGGCGACATACTCCGGGCGCGCTACCGCCGCCGCCTGCCCAAAAGACTCGAAGACCTGGCAGGCCCCACCCACGGTGTTGTGGCGCTTCCGCTGCATGTGGCCTGGTCCGGGCTGACGAGCTTCACCATGGACCGGCCGAAGGCTCGAATGAGCTTGTACCGGACCGTGCTCGCTGAAGGCCAGCGCAACGACCTGATCGCATTCCTCGATCGTGGGCTGTTGATCGAGCAGTGGCCCGTCCTTCGCAGGCTGATCAGCCGTCACATCCGCGACGTATGGGAAGAGACCTTCCCCGAACTCGCGCAGACCACCACAACTGCCAGCCCCTAAGCCGTCCGTGAACACAGGCGGCCGAGACGCTGAGCATGGAGGCGGAAGGTCGTCCACCCGCCGGCCCGCCAGCTCCCTGCCGAGGCCACGTCCCAGTTCCCGGGGGCTGTCCACTGCGGCGAGGGGATCACAGTGAAGGCGACACGGAGCAGCGAGGACGCCGCCACCGCCACACTGCGCGGCCCCGAGCATCCGGTGGGGCGCTTCAGGTTGCGCGGCAAGTCGATGCCTCAGGCGCCGTTCGCGGCCTCGGTCCGTACAGGCGGGGGCGCTCACCGTTGTCCCGGGGCGAGAGTCCAGTGCACGTCCCCCGAGTCCGGGCAGATCCGCCATCCCTGCAGAACACCGCTGTCCGTCAGACGGTCCAGAACACCGGGGAGCCCTTGATCGAGCATGCCGCAGTCACGCATGACCCGGTCGCATTCGCGCAGTCCGTCTCCTGAGGACAGATCGCTGTGGGCCATGAGGTAGATGCCCAGCAGCTGCAACGGGGACTCCGCCGCGCCTGTCCGCGCGGGGCGCCCGCTGCGCAGTGCCCAGTCGGCCGCGCGCTGTCGATCGGGACGTGCGGGCGCCTGGGCAAGCAGCGCCGTGTCGCGAAGTTCTGCGGCGACCCCGGCTGCTCCGGGGCCGTCGACAACGTTCAGCCACTGCGCCCGCTCCAGCTCGTGGCAGGCTTCAGCTGCGTCGATGCGAAGACTGCGCAGCATGCCTGCGGGGAATGCGACCCGCATGCAGGCGTTCATGCGCAGCGCGCACTGAAGGGCGAGAAGTCTCGCCTCGGCAGACGTATCCGCAGGCAGGGCGGCAGCCAGGTAGCTGAGGATGTCGCTCACGCGCACGCGCTCGCTCGGCCCTCTGGGCCGCCGGGTGCGGCGCGACCGCGTAGAGGGCGGGCAGAGCTGCCCGGCCAGCACGGTGTCGGGCACGAAGGCGGCCTCGGCCGTTGCCGCGGCGCAGGCGCTGCAGGCGTCGGCGAGGCGCCATACCCGGCCGCCGCGTTCGCAGGCCAGGAGCAGGCGGATGGGCCCGGCGCATCCGCGGTGGCGGGGGTGCCAGCGGCAGCCGCGCTCATGGCACTGGCAGGTCCGCAGGTGAGGGGCCCGAAGATCGCCACGGGCGTGGCGGGCGAGGTGGGCGAGGGCCGCCGAGCGCGCGGCCGCCGCGGTGACCTGTAGGCCGGCCTGGGGGCACTGCTGGCAGACGAGGACAAGCTCACCGGTCTGACGTCTGAGTTCCACCGTCCAGGCCCGGGGCGCCGCAGGACACAGTGTGCGCAGCCTCATGGGCGCGTGTGCCTCCTTCCTGATACCGCGGCGGATTCACCTCGCCGGACGGCGGGACGGCCGACACCGTAGTGCAGACCTCTGCCCTCTCATTACCGCGATCACCTCGAAAAATAGGGCAGATGTCTGCACTGACAGTGCAAGGGTCTGCACCGTCGGATGGTCGGGTGACGATCTTGCCGCCCGATCCGGACCTCAACGCGCTGCGGCTGAAGCTGGCGCGTCTGCGGGCCGCCCGCGGGTGGAGCTACGACGAGCTCGCGGCCCGCAGCGGCCTGGCCAGACGCACCCTGATCGAGATCGAGCAGGGGCGCACCATCGGCACACTGAGGACATGGCACGCCCTCGCCCACGCCCTGGACACGCGGTTCGATGAGCTCTTCAGCACGCTTTGCCGCGAGCACGATCTGCCCGGGGGCTCCGAGGGCTGATCCCGGGCCTGCGACAGCTGTCGTGAATCACCCGAACCGGCAACGCCGCTCGAATGTGTGATCCGTTGTTCGCACTGCTGTCGCCCTGGTATGGGCTGGCTGGGGGAACGTGCGGCCCGGATACCGCCCGGACGGCGTGTTGGCTGGCACCTTCGCGTGCATGCGCCCCTCACCTCATCCTTCTGCACGGCGCTGGGACGGCAGCTATGTGCGTGCCCCTCAGCGCCTTCAGCGACAGTCCATGCGCATCGACCCCGATGGCGTCAGCCGTCTTCTGCGCTGCGCCCAGAGTGGCTCCTGCCGCGAGTGCGGCAATCCGGTCGAGTGGTACGCGCGCAGCAGCGAGCGCCTGGTCCGGCTTCATCCGCAGGAGCTGCCCGTGGCCCTGGTGCCGGAAGCCTGCCGCTGGCACGTCAGTTCCGGCGTCGCTCATCCGGCAGGCGACGGCAGCAGCTGGTGCCGACTGCCGCACGCCGTGCTGTGCCCGGCCCGCCCGGCTCTGGCCTCGGCTCCCCAGTTGTCGGGGCTGCGCCGGTCCCTTGCCGTTCGCACGCGCCGGCTGCTGGATGCCGGAGTTCTTGCCCCGTCTGCCGCGCCGCCGGACCATCCACCGGCAAGCAAGGAGGCCTGCCGCCCGGCCAGACCCATCGTGCAACTGCTGTACGTCCGCTACCTGGCATCCCGTCCCGTCGACGAGATCCGGTGTGTCGCCCAGACCCGGCGCCGTCACCGCTGCACCGCCACGCTGCTCAGCCCGGACGCTCCGGGCGGCACCTGGACTTTGGCACCTGCCAGCGCGGCACACGGCCAACTGGCCCTACTCTCCGACGTCATGGCGGTCTACAGCCTGTCCGCGCTGCCGTATCAGGAGCAGCTGCGCTGGCGCGCTCAGCGGTGTCGGCAGCACACCGCCACCCCGGCCGGTGATCTCGCGATCGCCGACTGGGAGCCCTTCGACCCGCTCCGTCACCACGAGCACATCCACACCCGCCTGCCCACGCACGGACGCCGTCCCAGCCACGGCGGTCACGCAACACGGCGGGCCGGGTCGTGACACGTCAGTACGCCGTCGAGATCTCCTTGGCCCGGCCCGCCTCTGACCGCGAGCTCCACCAGGCCCGCCACCGCGTGAGATTCGCCGTGAATGCGGACCGCACGCGGCTGATGACGGTGCAGAGCGGCAAGGGCCCGGGCAGTGCCCTGCACCGGCTGCGGCGCCAGCTGGATGCGGTCCTGCCAGTCGACGTGCTGACCACGCACTACCCCGACCGCCAGGGCCACATCCTGCTCAATGTCGCCCTCAGCCGCCGCGCCGGTACGGAGATCCGCCGGGCGGCGACCGCCAGCGGCCGACGCCCCCGAGACGTCCTGGGCGAGCGGATCTCGACGAGCCTCGCGCAAGAGCAACGCGAACGGCGTCACCGCCTCGATGCGCAGCTGCAACACCTGCTCACCCACCACACGCCGGAAGAAGTGCTGACCTGCATGGCCAGCCGCCTTCTCCGGGGGCGTCCGCCCGGCTGAACGGACGTCGTTCCCCCGACAGCCGCAGGAGACAGCTGCACCTCCTTACGCCGTCCTCGTTCCACGGAGCTCTTCTTGCACACGCCCACCCACGAACAGACCCACGCGGCAGACACCTTCCGCTCCGGCCGCCACCTTGCTCTGCAGGCCGGAGCCGGAACCGGGAAGACCAGCACACTGTGCCTGCTCGCCGCCGGCACGTCACGCCGTGGCCGCTACCTGGCCTTCAACAAGGACATCGCGCGCGACGCCGCGGCCCGCTTCCCGTCCACGGTGCAGTGCCGCACCGCCCACGCCACGGCCTTCGCCGCAATCGGCCACCGGTACACCGGCCGCCTCAACAGCCCCCGCCAGCCGGCCTGGAGGACCGGCCAGGCCCTCGGCATCCTCCGTCCCGTGCGGCTCGCAGACCACGAGATCAGCCAAAGGACCCTGTCCCACAACGTACTGCGCACCGTCACACGCTTCTGCTACTCCGCCGACGGCGCTCTATCCCGCCACCACGTGCCGCGCCTGCGCGGCCTGGACTCGCCCGCCGATCACCGGCAGTTCGCCGACCTCGTACTCCCCTTCGCGGCCAAGGCCTGGGCAGACCTGCAATGCCCCGATCACGGCGTCGTCCGTTTCGAGCACGACCACTACCTCAAGATGTGGGCGCTGAGCGGACCACACATCGAAGCCGACTTCCTTTTCCTCGACGAGGCCCAGGACACCAACCCGGTTCTGGAGCAGGTGTTCACCGCCCAGCGGGACCACGCACAACTCGTCATGGTCGGTGACTCGGCCCAGGCCATCTACGGATGGCGGGGTGCGACGGACGTGATGACCGGTTTCGACGCCGAGCAGCTGACCCTCACCCGCTCGTTCCGGTTCGGCCCGCAGATCGCCGACGAGGCCAACCGGTGGCTCGCGCTCGCCGACGCCCCCATCCGCCTGACAGGAACCACCAGCATTCCCACGGAGGTTGGCAGCGTCGACCGCCCCGACGCAGTGCTGTGCCGGACCAACATCGGTGCGATGACGGAGGTCATGCGCCTGCTCGGCGACGGGCACCGTGTCGCCCTCACCCGGGGCGGACAGCAGCTGGCCCAACTCGCCCTTGCCGCCCGTGACCTCAAGGAAGGCCGCCGCACTCACCACCCCGAACTCGTGCTCTTCCCGTCCTGGGGCGCCCTGCAGGACTATGCCGCCTACGACCCGGGAGGTCGCGACTTGCAGCCCTTCGTCGATCTCGTCGACACGCACGGCCCCGACGCCATCCTCGCTGCCGTGGCGGAGCTCACCGACGAGACACACGCCGACGTCACCGTCTCCACCGCCCACAAGGCCAAAGGCCGCGAATGGCCGACTGTCAGGATCGGCAACGATTTTCCCCAGCCGGAAAAGACCACTTCCGACGCAGGCGGCGCCGACCCGGCACCAGAGCAGGTCAGCGACGCGGACGCCCGGCTCGCCTATGTCGCCGTTACCCGTGCCCGCCACCGGCTCGACCTCGGCACGCTGGCATGGAGCGTCCCCGCCCAACAGACGGCAAGCGAATGACCACCCCCCGATGTCCGCGGCCGACAACCTCGTGCCGAGACCGCCCGTGAACGGCGCGGCTGGCCCCGACGGACTGCGTCCGGGCCGGCCGCCCCACGGATCACCAGCCGTCGTCAGCCCGCCCACCCCACATCGATCACCTCAATGCCGCCGAGAAATGCGGTGAACGACACCCACGAGCGCGGCCCGAAGACAACCGCCGCGTGCCACCCACCAGGCTCCGGCCACGCGCACGGCCGCACGAGAGCTGCGGCAATCGTCTCCAGCACCTCCGTTCGCCCCTCCGGCGGCAGTTCAACCAGCGCGTCCTCCACCCGGACCGCCAGGTCGACCTCGTACGGCATCGCGCACCCCCGTGCTCGTGATCAGCGAAGCCAACACCGTACGGATCAATAGCCAGCCGTGCGCAGGCCTGTGGATAAATCCCTGTGCAGCAAGTCCCAGTACGTGACTCCGTGCGAGCCTGATGTCCGGGCCGCCTCGTGAAGTAACGACACCGTGGGAGGGCGCGCCCGGGGGCGAACTCTCCCATCGGGGCTGCGATTCAGCTTCGTCGCAGAAATTTGATCTTCTGCTGCGCGGTGATGACGGGCCGTGTCAGTTCGGCGCGGGCGGCCTCCGCGCGGGTGATCCAGCAGCCGGCCTGCGGTCGCCCTTCGCCGCAGAACGCGCCTCACCTGACCATTGGCGCGTGGCTCTCTTCCCTCCCGACCTGCTGGCACACAACGCAGCCGCCTCAGCCTTACGGGGAACGCTAGGAAAGAGATGTGAGCCCTACCCGCCCATAATCACACGCCGTCGCGCGCGGACATGCAACCCCACTTCACGAGGCCAGTCACGCACGACGGCGCAAACTGTGCTGCTTCAAGCGGCACCAAACCGATGAACCTACGCAGAGCCGCCAACTGTGGCGGCATGAACACCTCGATCAACTGCCCCAGAGCCTGAGCTACGAGACGGACACGGTGACGTTCTGTGTGCCCCTACAGGTCGCCGCGGCGGAAGGAGCGGGCGGCAGCCATCACGTCCTTGAAGCGTTCGTCGGCGATGGCTTCGATGGGTGAGTCGTCCTCGAGTTGAGGGTTCATCCCCATCATCCAGGCCCGGGCGGTGTGCTGGTTCTCGCAGTTAGCGATGTAAGTGAAGACCTGGTAGGCGGTGCGCAGGCGGAACTCAGAGTCGAATCGTGGGGCGTTCTGTCCCCTCGTCCACCGACCGACCTGTCGCGGGTCGTCTACGCCTGCGATGAGTGCGGCGACTCGCTGGCTGAAAGTCTCTTGCAGGAAGCGGGCGATCTCGGCGATGGACTGTCCGGCCGTGTCGCGATGTGCGCGGGCCTCGGCTTCTGCGGTGGTCTCTTCCTGAGTGTGCATGAACTCCTCGTTTCCTCGCCAGCCAGTGAGGCGGCAAAGGATCGGCGCTCAGAGCGCGAAGGCTGCGGGGGTGGTCGGGCTCGGCTGAAAGCCGCAGCGGCTGTGGTGAGCAGTGCCGCGGTCGCCGGTGTCCGGTTGGCTGCTGGAGGCAGCACACCACCTCGGCCTGGAGGAGACCCTGACGATGGGGGACGCGCTCGCGGTGCCTTGTTCGCACCGCTGTGCGCTTCTTGGTAAGTGGCGCGCTTTGAAGGTGCTGTTGGTCAACATGCTTACTCCTCAGTGGCGTTGACGAAAGAGTACCCGTTTAGGGTGTACTTACTCTACGGTTTTCCACCCTAAAAACACTCTTAAATTCCACCAGTTGTTGCCTGTGTGACGCCGTGAGCTGCGCTTTTGTGACGGTGCATCAAGTTGCAGAAGTGTGACGCCGGGGGCGCGCGACAACCTGATCGGGCGACGGTACGTACGGCCAAGCGACGCAATTTGCTCACCTGACGGTGAGTCCGTACTCGCTGGCCACCTCTTGAAGGGCAACGTCCTCCACCCGGATGGCGCAACGTTCCACCTCCGTGAGTCCTGTGTCACCGAGGATGGCCCAGCAGCGTCGTCCTCCATAGCCGGAACGGAAGGTGATTCCCTGGACCAGGTGGTGGCCGTCTGCATTGCGCTGGGCGACGGCCCATGCGGCGATCTGGCGTGTGATACGCCGGTCCGGGCCGTGCAGGACGTTGTCGGCCAGTTGCCCGGTGACACCGAAGGCACTGAGCTCTTCCTTGAGGTCAGAGGCCAGTACGGCCCGGGTTTCCTCTGTCTCGATGTCGAGGAACTGCGTCCGGCCAGCGGGAATGAGACGCACCAGGATGCGCTCCTCCCGCCAGCTTGAGGGGATGTGGCCCATGGCCATCAGATGCGGCTTGTTGAGGCCAGCGTTACCCATCAACTCCCGGATCTTGGGGCCGATTCGGTAGGTGGCGAGAGCTTCTGCGTAGCATCCCGCCGGGGTCGAAGCGCAGTAGAGCGTGCTGTAGGAGTACAGGCTGTACAGGCCAGCTGCCGAGCCCTCGAAAGTGTCCGGTTCCACGCGGTTGTACTCGACAGGATTGTGGGCCCAGCCAAGACGCCACACGCCCTCAGGCGGGGCGGCCGTCAGAGTCACGGGTGGGATGGTCATCGCTGGCGCCCCTCCTGTTTGCTGACTTGTCTCCCTTCCTGCTGCACTGCGTCCGTCGAAGGGCGCGCTGCAGCATCAACTCCCGGGGGCGGGCCGACTAACGCAACAGTCATGGATCCTCACTCGTGCCGCACTGGCAGGGGTGGTCAGGGCATGGATGTCTGACCAACGTGGCTGAAGATTCTCTCGTTACGCGATCCGGTGTGTCCGCCGCCAGGAGGGACGTTGGGCGGCGCACAGGCGGAGCGTTGGTGCAATGGGGCGGCGCACGGACCTCACAGCTGATCATGGTGGAGGCGGAAGGCCATGGTCCCTGCTTCGCCAGAAGCCAGCAGTATCGAGGACGCCGCACCATCGGGATCCTGCACCGTCTTCAGGGTGCGCAGCGGCGCGCCGGTCACGATCTGCAGCAAGTGGCGGTCGGCTGTTGCGTCCCAGAGGTGGATGCTCGTCCTGCCCGCTACTGCGAGAACAGTTCTCTCCAGCGGTAGGCGCAGGGCTGTAACAGCTCCGAGCTCACCGTCGTTGAGGGTGAGCTCGCTGGCGGCGCGCCCTGTTTCCACGTCCCACAGTTTTAAGGTGCCGTCCTGCCCCGCGCTGGCGATGAGCAGTCTCCCGTCGCGCCAGTGGACGAATGCGAGATCATTGATGATGTCCTGATCACACCTGATCGTTCGCCCGTACTGGCTGAGGCCGTCCATGTCCCACACGCGTAGGGCGCCATCGCTTCCGCCAGATGCGAGAAGGGTCCTGCCCGCAGAGCGTTGGGTGGCCAGGCAGCGCACGCTGAGCTTGTGGTGGCCGAAGTCTTTGAGCATGTCTCCTGTCTGCAGATCCCACACGCAGACCCGGCCATCAGCGCTGCCGCTGGCCAGCAATTCGCCCCGGCCAGTCGACAATGCCACCAGTGCATTGATCGGCAGGAAGTGGCCCCGCAGCACAGGCCCGGTCTGCCGCTTGGTGTCGAGGTCGGCACAGACGATGCTGTTGTCACTCAAGGCTGCAGCCAGCAGGAGACGGCCTTGCTGGCGGGGCCAGGCCAGGGCGCTAACTTTGCGGCCCTTCAGGAGGGTTCGGTGTCTGTTGGCCGCAAGATCCCAGACGACGATTCGCGACGCCCGTGCTGCGGCAAGGAGGCGTGCCGGAGCAGGTGACAGGGCGCTGGCGGTGACGTGATTCCAGGCTTTCGGTGCCAGGCTGAAGGTCTGGCGGTCAACTGACCAGCTGCGCACGATGCGGTCTGCGCCCGCCGTGAAGAGACGGTCCCGGCCCCCGTGCTCTAAGCGGGTCATCGCGGTGACTGGCGCCGTGTGCGCAGGCAAGGCTCCTTCAATGGGTTTTAGATTCGGGATCTCCCAGAGGCGCAGTGTGCCGTCGCCTGCTGCCGAGACAAGGGCTGGCCGCTGGTCAAGGGAGGTGACGAGCAGGGCCGTGACGGGGGCGGCGTGGCACGCGGTGGCGATGGGCGCCGACTCGCCTGCGGTGGCCGTCAGGTCGTACAGGGACACGTTGCCGTCTTCGTCGGCCACGGCGTACTGGCCGGCTTGGGGCATAGGCAGCAGGGCACGGACGCGGGCTGGGTGGCGGGAGTGCAGGGAGGCTGTGTGGCCATCGAAGCAGTTCACGGTGCCGCGCTGCGTGAAAAGCACGCATGCATGCCCATCAGGCATCTGGACGCTGCACATGACTGCGGAGGAGTCCTGGAGCTCAGGGAGCGCGAGGGTGTGGGTCTGGAACCGTCCCGGGTCGAAGGCTCGGATATGACCGTCGCTGAACGCGGCAAGCAGGAGCGGCAGGTGTCCACTGGGCTGGTAGGCAGTGAGGGAGCTGACCCAAGTACGCTCCCGGCACATGACGACCTTGCGGATGAGCTGGCCGTGGACCGCGTCCACGGCGGCGACGCAGCCGTCCGTGCCCCCGGTGATGATCAGGCCGCCTCTGAGTGGCATCAGGTGGCTAATGGCACCCCAGTGTACCTCGATGGGGGCATGGGCCAGACTCCCATTGAGTCGCAGGATGCGGAGAGTTCCGGCCTTGTCGCCGGCAGCGATGGCGGTGGCCTTTCCGCTTGCGCTCTCCACTGTGGCGAGCGACGTCACATCGCTGGACGTGGTGGTCCATGCCGGCACCGGGCTGGCGTAATGGCTCCACAACGGAGTCACAGGCGACGCGTTGAACGTCCGCGGCGGCACCACCGGTTCTGCCCCGGCTCGTGGCGGTGAGGCCGCAGCATAGTGGGACAACTGCAGACTGGTCAGACGGGACACCGGATCCGCGTGACGTGCGAACTGCTCCACCATGGCCCAAGCCTGCAGCCACTGCCGCCTATCTGACCTCTTGCCATCCGTCGCCAGCAGCCGGCGTACCTCGGAGCTGGTCTCCCAAGCGAGCAAGGCCGGCGGCACGTGCTCGTCATCCAGCACATGACCGTCTGCGGCATGCTCGGCTAGATGCCGGCGCAGATACGGGTGGGGGGGAATAGTCGGATCAGCAGGAACCAGCCCGGCAAGCGCGGCAGCAATCTCACGGTGAATTGCTGTATGGCGGCTGTCGGCACTCTCAGACATTTCGTCCCCCGGATGCCAGCAGGCCTGCATCCGGGTCGAGCAGCACGTCGACCAGTTCCTCGTGCGCGGGCCGGTAGACACGCCGGTCGTCCTCCACGGCATGCGCGAGATAGCCGCTGAGCCTTCCGCTGAGAAGTTTCTCGATCATGGTGTCCCACTCCTCAGCCGCTAGCCGCTTCGGCACCAGGAAGACACCGGCGATGGTCGGCCACACTTCCCCCCAGGGCACCCCCTGCCCTTTGGCATACGCCGCGGCCTGCAGCAGCGCCAGGGCAACGTCTGGGGGCAGGCCTTGGACCTGCTGCAGATCGTGCTGCAGCAACCCCCGGATACCGCGCCTGAGTTTTGTGTGCCAGCCCTCGCTGAGCGCCAGCGTCATCGGGTCCGTGGTGCTGCGGAGCTGATCTCCTGCCAGTCTTGCGTCGATGAACGAGGGCCAGACAGCTTTGACGACCGCGGGCACGACGTCCTGAACGGTGGCGGCGTCCATGGCATCACCGATCAGCGCTGCGATGTACTCCGCGATATCGTCCTTGCTGCTGTCGCTGTCAGTGCGCTGCACGCAAGCGGTTGGAAACGTGTCTTTCAGCGTCCTCAGCAGACCCAGCTCGTCACTGACTGCGCCACCCGAGCTGCTTCCTTCTGGCCGGCTGGAGCGCACACCGATCAGCAGCCGCACTGCCGGCGCAGTTGCTGCGGCGTCTTCTTCCTGGCGCTGCCCCGGCACGAGCGGACGGCAGAACGGCGCCAGCGGGGCGAGTACATCCCCGATGATCCGGAGCTGCTCTTCTGCCTCATCAAGTCCGTCGAGCACGATAGTCACGGTCTGTCCGCAGGCCCGAACGTACTCCTGGATCTGCCGCGACCACACCTCCGCTGGATCGCTGGTTGCCCCCACCGCCACCGGTCTCTCGCCCAGGCCGTGCAGCAGGTCGGCAGCGACCTGCGCAGCATCCAGATGGCGGGCAAGTACCGCGGCAGTCACCGATCCCTCCGGTGGAAGTGTGTCCTGCGGCGTCGAGTCCTGGGCCATTTTGTACAGAGGCTCTTTACGGAACACCGGATCGCTCAAGGTCACCGCCCTGGCGAGCACCGCCGACTTCCCGCTGCCCGCGCACCCGGTGATCAGTAATACGCCCCGCAGGGACTCTGGGCCAAGGAACGACGCGACGGCCCGGTTCAGCTTCTTGCGTCCCCGGAAGTACCAGCCCTGATCACTTTCCTGGGTCCGGCCCGTGGCCCGGTCCAGCCAGTACTCTGCGGCCAGCGGTTCATGCCGCTGCGCCGCACCGAGTACCTCTGGCAGGTGCACATAGCCGGGATTGGGCAGGCATGGTGATGGCTGGTAGTCGCCGCCGTCGACGAGGCGTTGCAGCTTGAACGTCCGTTCCTCATCCTCCCGCAGCCCACGGGCGTACTCGGCCATGAAATCCGGGACGCTCAAGTGCGGAGTGGTGATACCGGCGTTGCGGCGCAAGCGCTCCAAAGCGGCCCGTAGCAGCGTAGGGAACCGCAAAACCTGGATCTTGCTGTCGTGACCGCAGGTGACCAGGACATCGAGGTTGCACTTGCGCCGGCGGCTGTGCCGGATGTCCTTGTGCAATGCCGCGAGTTCGGCGTGCATGCTGCCCGCAAAGCAGGTGTTGACGATGACCAGCACATTGTCGACATGTGAGTCTAGGGCCGCAGCGATGATGTCCGAGGTCCGCACCGCCGTGGCAAGCGGCCGCTGTTCTACCGATGCAGGTAGCCGCAGAAAATGCGTATCCGACCTGCCCGGGATGCCGTGTCCCGTCACGAACAGCAGCAGCGCGCGACCACTCAGCTCTCTGACATCCTGCTCCCGCAGGAAGTTCTCAATGTCGTCCCGCGTCTTCAGTTCTGGGGGCGGAACCTGCCGGAATGCCGGCAGTGGGCCCGGCGTCTGCCACCACTCACGCACGATATCCAGCTGCTGGTCGATGCCTTCGGCAAACGCGTCGGCATCGTCATCATCGCCGTAGTCGCGCACCGCCAAAGCGAGCAGGACGCGCTGGGTCGACAGGTCCTCGCCCGCTAACGCAGGGTCCTGCAGAACTTCATCCCCCGTGTGTTGCATGTCACTAGTGTGACAGCCATGAACTCACCCTTGGGGGGAACCTTGCCAAATCCAGCACCGCACGCGGCACCCGGTCTGACCCCGGCAGTCACGCACGACGCGGTCGTCGTCGTCCCCGGCATCATGGGCAGCGAGCTCTATGACACCTCCACCGACAAGGTGATCTGGGGCTTAGCCAACACCGGTTGGCTCGCCAAAGCCTGGCTCACCCGCAGAGGGATCACTCCGCTCCAGCTCACCCCCGCCGAACTGGCCGGCGACTACAGCCGCATCCAGGCCCCCCGTCTGCTGCAGACCCCGGCCTGGAGCCCATTCCTCCGCGGCATCGAGCCCTACCACAAACTCCTGCGCACCATCGAAGACACCGTCGCCCATCGCGACGCGATCATGACATTCCCCTACGACTGGCGCCTGCCCGTCGCCGTCAACGCCCGGAGGCTCGCCCAGAAAGCCCGCGACCATCTCCAGCGCTGGCTCGCCCATCCCGCCCACATCGCCGCCCGCCATCAAGCCGTCGACGAACGCCCAGCCCGCTTGGTCTTCATCGCCCACTCCATGGGCGGCCTGGTCACCTATGCCGCCCTCACCCTCGGCGAAGACAGCGACTTGCCGGCCGACACCCGCGGAGTCATGACACTCGGCACCCCCTTCCAGGGCTCGGTCGTCGCCGCAAACATCCTCAACGCCATCCAGGGCGGACCCCTGCCACTGCCCCACGGCCGCCTCGCCACCGCAGCCGCCACCATGCCCGCCGTCCACGAGCTCCTCCCTCGTTTCCTCTGCCTGGAAGACACCCTTGATGTCCGCCGCCTCACCCCCTCAGATGTCGCCGACCTCGGAGGCGACAAGGACCTGGCCAAGGCCGCTGAGGACTTCTTCACCACCCTCTACACCCAGCCTCTGCCTCACCACCGCCCCGTCGTCGGCATCCGCCAGAACACCGTCCAGTCGATGAAGATCATCAACGGCCTCGTCATCGCCTCCGAGTACTGCTTCCGCACCGACTCCGACGACACCGTCAAACGCGATGTCAATGGAGCACCACGCCGCTACCAGGTGTGGGGAGATGGCACCGTCCACCGCGAATCAGCCTCCCTCACCCGCCGCGCCATCCCCGTCTTCGCCCAGCACGGCGCTATCGCCAACGGCCGCGAAGCATGCCGCGTCATCGCCGACTTCCTCCTTGAGGACGACCACCTCGGCCCCGACCAGGCCGAGGACGGCATCGGCCTCAACGTGCCCGATTACGCCCCCGCCGGTACCCCCTGGGACTGCATCGTCACCGGCACCGACGACCCCGCCCAAGTCGAATGCACTGTCGCCGCAACGGACACCGACTGGGAGACAGCAGTGCTATTCGAAGCCACCGACGACGACAAGCTCGGTGCCAAAGTCACATTGCCGAGCCCGGGCCTCTACCGCGTCACTGCCAAAGCTGACTACGGGCCTATCGTCACGCAGCTCGTCTTCTCAGGTCCCGACGGCCAGGACGCGCTCGACGACTGACGAGCCCAGCCAACCGGCGCCATCTCTCATCCGAGCAGCGCTCTCGTATGACAGTAGTTACTGATCTCTTCGGGGTGTTGTCGGTCGGCGTGTGCGTCCTGGTCGCTCTGCGGGACGCGGTTCGCCGCCGCGAGATCTATGTGGAGATCGGACACCTCGCGCTTGAGCGCCCCCACCTGCTTGCGAAACCGGGCCACCTCCTCCTCAAGGGCGGTCATCTTCCGCCCCACCGCCTCCTCAATGGCCGATGTCTTGCCCCGGAGGTCCCATCGAAGAGTGCTCGTCGCTTCTTGTCGACGATCACGTATTTGATCGTCGACACGACAGGGCGAGAGATGCGGCCTTACGGCGGGCCCACCACCTCTGGTGGACCCGCCGATGGGCCGTCAGCGGCGGGTCTCCCACCAGAGGATGAGCAGGGTCACTGCGCCGCTACCGAGCCTGGACGCGGCGCCCTGCACGAATTGGCGTTGGGCATCCTGTCCATGCAGGTCAGCCCATTTCTGCAGGTGACAGGTGGTGTTCTTGCGCCACCTGTCCACGCGGGCCAGGTTCCTCGCCCAGCGTTTCGCGTTACTCTCCTCCATACGGAGTTCCTCTCGTTGTACGCGTGCTGGAACACCGCGCAGGGAGCCCTCCCAACATCGTGGCCTGAGAAACCAGTTGGGGATGCAGGGCTCCTTCTGCGTGTGCGGGGAAGCCTATCGATGGCCACTGATCGGCCAGGCCGTCTATACCTCCAGCTAGCAGTAGCTGAAGAAGACCGCAGGTAGACGGCACGCTGGCCGCGATTGCATGAGATGCGCCACAGGTGCACTCGCACGGCTCGAAACCCTCTCACCGGTCCGAGGCAGTGGTGTCGGCGCCGCCAGCAGGCGTTCACAAGCTGCGAACCAGGGACCTCAAGGCCGTCCGATCGCACCGAGGGTTGCCTGACCTGCGGTCGTCAGCGGCGGGTGAAGTCGTACAGCTGGTCGGCCAGTCGCCGGTCGGGGCGGCGGACGATGATGCACGAGCCCGTCGCGTAGGTGGCCAGGCGGTCGACTTCCATCTCGAGGCCTCCGGTGGGAGGACTGGCGAGGCTGGAGCCGGTCCTGCGGACGTACATGGCGACGGCCTCCAGGGTGGCCAGGAAGGCGCTGTCGGGGGCCTCGGAGTCCAGGACGTCGTCGGTGACCTCGTGGAGCCAGTGCCGCGCTTCTCGCGTCTCACCGAGCGCCAGGTGGTGCAGGTGCAGGCAGTACGCGGCGGCACGGTGCCCGGCCCCGGCTGCGAGCTGCCACCAGAACTGCGCGCTCTCTCGGTGGTCGGTCAGATAGAGCAGGCAGGCGAAGACGAGGGCGCCGTCGACGTCCAGGTGGTCCTCGGTCGCAGGAGTGTCCGGCTCCTGCGCGAGTCGGTCGACGTGGTCGGCCGCGCTGGGCTTGTTGAGGATCCAGCGGCACACCACAGACAGCCGCTGGGCGGCCTGGGTGGCGCGCAGCATGTCCGGGTTCGGGATGGCCGCGGCGGCGTCCGAGGCGAGACGGCGCAGGGCTGCGCCAACGTCGAACCCGTCGCGGCCGGAGGTGGGTACCCGGGCGCCTGCCAGGAGTTCGTCGACGGTGGTCACTGCGCCGCCCCTTTCTTGTTCTTGCTCGGTGCGGCCGGCAGCCGCAGGTGCACGCGGAGCCGCTCGCGGCCCTTGCGGCCGTGGTAGTCGACGGTGCGTGAGTCCAGGCCCATGTAGCGGGCGATCTGCTTGGTCCGGTAGCCCAGCAGATAGCGCAGGACGATGACGGTGAACTGGCGGGTGGGCAGTTCGAGGATCGCCTCGTACAGGCCGTTGGAGCTGGTGGTGATCTCCAGCTGGTTGCGGACCGCCTGGAGGTTGTGGGCGATCGGCCCGTTGATGACGAACGCTGGCGGGCGGCCGTCTTCCTGCAGCCGGCCGGTGACGCAGCGGTGCAGGACCGCGAGCGTCTGCTGTTCGAGATCACCCTGCTGCAGCAGTCCGTCCCAGCCTCCGAGTATCTCCAGGAACACCTCGTGCACGACGTGCTCAGCGGCCCGGCGAGTGCCGAGGTGGATCTCCGCGAAGTCGTGGAAGAACTCCTGATGCCCCAGGTAGAAGGCCTCGTAGTCCAGGGGAAGATCAGGGGGCTCCTGGACGGGCTGGCCGTGGCCGCCGTCCTGGGGCGATACATCGGTGTCGACGTCCCCGTTGCTCACGCATCCTCCATGCGGGCGAGCACCGGGCCTCCTCATTGAGGCCGGTGGTGTCCAGCGCGGGGCAACTGTCCCCGGCAAGAACCCAGTTGGGCTCTCAGCACCACCCTGTCGATTTTCCGGGCCCGAAACTCATGCACCCCTCGAAAAACATCACTCAACGATCACCGGGACGAACGCAACGTGAGTGCGATGTGGGGTCATGTGTTCGTCACACACACTGCGAGCTGCGGCAACCGGGCTCTGCCCAACGGTTCACCGTTCAAGAATTGTCTGTCTCGTGGCACACGTCACACTCTGCACGCTTCTGTACAGACGTCCAGCGACGCGCTTCTGTCACCGCCGACCGTCCGTGCGCAGAACCGATCCACCGTCACCCCTGCGGGTGACCCAGCAACGGCAGGCTGATCCGGGCCCGCTTATGAGACTGACCGCGCCGACTGGAAGGCCGCCGCGACGGCCCGATCCACTCTTCACGGGGCCGAGCAGAGGATGGACAGACCAACAGTTCGACAGCAGTCGACCGGGAGACAGCTGGGCGTACCGTTGAGGTAGGGCCCGCGCGAGCCATGGCGGTTTGGCGCCTGGTACCTGTCGCGCTCCTCTTCGCGGGCGATGCGGGGTCTCCCGATAGCTTCGCCCGCGTGCACTGAAGGGCTCAGCAGTGCCGAGTGCGTGAGTGGAGTCAAATCATGGCAACCAAGAAGACGACGCCTGGGCGTCAACGGCGGCTCTCGCCACAAGAGGCCGATCGCGAAGTCCGTGACGCGATCAAGAAAATACTCGCCGAGGGCGGAGTTCCAGAGCGAATGTCCTACGCCATGTCGCTGCCACAGCCAGCACCTCGCGGTCCTGTCGCGCCTCTGCCAACTGGGCCTGGACATCAGACCGCGCAGGACATGGGTAAGGTTTTTGGCGACCTGCCAGGGGGTGACGCGTACACGCCCCAGCAGGGCTTCCGTCCCCCTCCTGGGGTGCATGTCAGCATTTGAGGGGGTCAGCCGATGCCGCACCCGACCGCGGCGAACAGCTGAGCGGCGCGGTGACGGTCCGCCTTTTTGCTGGGCTCAAGCAGACCCCCTGCCCCGGGATGAGCCAGTCTTTATGCGGCCGCCTTCTACTTCGCGGGCGGCTTATTGGCCGTGACCTTCTTCGTCGGCTTGGACATCTTGTGGACGGCGGCATGCTGGCCGGTCCCCGGCGCCAACGGCGGAACAAGCAGGGGAATTTGACCGTTCACCTATATGTGGCTGCGGAGGGGACAGTGTGCCCGGGCCTCACCTATAGCCCATGGGGACGATCGTCCGGCTGAAGCCCCATGGAGCCTTCCGCCGCGAGGCGACCGCCCTCCGCAGACCACCACGCACCGCCCTGGCTGGTCTCCCCCGTCCAGCCGGGGCTCTTCGCTGTCTGCGCCGGGAGTTACACGGCGGGCTCGTACGTCACGGACTCGAGCGGGCAGCCGAGGGCCAGGCCCCGCAGGGCGGATAGTTCGGCGTCGTCCGCGGCCAGGCCCCAGCGCAGTTTCGTGCCGACCCACTCCGCGGCGTACCGGCAGCGCACCGAGTCGTCGGCGGCGGAGGGCGGCATCCACTGCGCCGGGTCCTTGTCCGCCTTCGCCCGGTTGGAACGCGCCGTGACAGCGACCAGCGAAGTCAACGCCCTCTGGTCGTTCGCATACGCCTCGCGGCGCTGCGGCGTCCAGGCGGAGGCACCGCTGTCCCAGGCCTCCGCGAGCGGCACCATGTGGTCGATATCGAGACCGGACGCCGACGTGACCGACGTCGCGTCGTAGTACGACCACCAGCGGCCGCCGGACAGCAGGCAGCTGGCGCCGATCTCCGGCGCCTCGACAGCCTCCGAAATCAGCACCTCCGCACGGGTATTACAGCCGTCGGAGGGATTCGCGCCGGTGTTCCAGTGCTTGAAGGACGTGCGCTCGTACCCCTCCCTCGACTCGATGCCCAGGGGCAGACGGTCGACTGCGGCAGCGAGAGGGACAATCTCCGCCGCATGAGCAGGCGGGGCGGCGGCGAGGGGAAGGACGACCAGGGCGGCGGCCGCGAGGCCCCGCAGAGCAGTCTTGATCATGTGCTGTTGATAGCTGCTGACGGGTGGTGAGATATGACGGCTTACGGGCCGGTCACCCGACCGAGCGGAACAGTCATACCGGAGAAACGAACCTCCTCTGCGTGCAGCCATACGGCGGTCTGACCTCACACGGCTCACGGGGGAGTCGGCGGCTCGGGGCGGACATTCTCAGGCCTGGGGTGGAACGACATGACGCCGTATTCGCGGCCGAAGCGGTTGGCCTCCGCGGCGGAGCCCGTCATCCGGTGCAGCCAGAACCCGTAAGCCACCGACTCGATCTGCTCCTGTGTCAGGTACAGCCGCCACCGCTTGATCCCGTGATCACACAAGGCGGTCCGGGCCTCCTCGGCCAGCCCGTCGGCGGGCGGTACCCGGAGCTGGCCCGTGAGCTGGACGAAATGGCGCAGCGCAGTCATCTGCGACGGAATGAGTTCGACCAGCCGCCGGTCCGAGTCCGTCCCGCCGGGCGACGGCGCGGGCTGGAGACGGGGCTGGGCGTAGGCGAGGGTGTCGTGGCCGTAGAGGGTCAGGCGGGCTGCCCATCGCACCGCCCGGCCCTCCCGCGCCGACAGTTCCGCGCGGTCCTCCCGTCCGGCCAGCTCCACCAGGCCGTGCTTCTCAAGTGCGGTGACGTTCTCCCGCTGCGTGGGGAGGACCTCCGTGTCCAGCACCCAGCCGTGCCCGGCCGCCTGCCCCCGCTCACCCAGCGCTTCCAGGACGGACAGCGTCTTCTCCCAGGTCCTCATCCACTCCCCCGCGGTATCCCCGTCGCCTGTACGCGTACGCGCTGCCGACCGTAGACGCCGACACCCGCTCGTACAGCGCGAAGACGGGGAAGGCCAGCCCACCAGGGGAACACCACCGACCAGACGATCGCGATGTATGTGGCCGTGAGGAGTTCGCAGATGAGGAGGAAGAACAGCCCAGTTCAGGAGACCGGGAGCTGTCCCAACAACCGGCCCCGGTCGGCTTGTGCCGCCGCCACGGCCGCCAGTTCACCAGGGTCGGTGAAGCAGGGGCCATTCCAGGTGGCCGGGGCGGCAATTGCTTGTACCCGCACTTCGGTCCCGAACCGCTTCGCGGCCTCGTACAGGTGCTGCAGAACCTCGAGCGCCCGGGCATCGAGCGCGCCGATGCGCGCCCACCAGGTCTGCGAGGCGGTGTCGAACTGGGCGACGGAGCGAAGCAGTTGCCGCTGCGCTTCGAAGGCGGCAGGGTCTGCGGGCGCCGCGGCGGCGGTGACCTCCAGCAGCCACCGCACGGTGTTGAGGCGAGGGTTCGACGTCATACAGCGGACCGTATCGCCGGGCACTGACAACGGGTCTCCGCCGCCGGAGCGGGGCATGCTGATGACGCGGGCCTGCTCCAAGCGGACCTTCGGCGCCCATGCGTACGTCACCAGCACGTTATGAACACCTTGGGGTAAGACGTACACCAAGCTCGCCGTCTGGGCCTGCGGTTCACGGTCGCGGTCGCCAGGCTCCGGGAGCGGTGGGCGGCCCTCCCCGAGCTGGCCGGGCACGTCACCGCCGTCGCCTTCGCCCCGGGCTCCGGGCAGCTCACCGTGTGCCCGGAGTCGGCGGTCGCCGTGCGGCCGGCTCAATCCCGCTGGGACCAGCTCTTGAATGGTGGTCGCAGGGCTGGTCCACTCCTCTCAGCAAGCCCCCGTCCGGGTGTCCGGGCGGGGGCGTTGTCGTGCTCCGGTCCTGTCCCCTTGTCTTCAACTCGCTTGCAGACAAGGGGACAGGCTCCGGAGCCAACCTGCTGATCCGCCAGCGTCGGCTTGTCCGTCCGGGTGGACGACCTTTTCTGACCAGGAGGACTCGTGCAGAACGACCGCAGCACCATTGCTCTCGCGCTGATCGGCGCTGTGCTCGCCGGGCTGATCGCCGTGGCGTACCCGTCGCTGATACCGGCGATGACGATCGTTCTCGCCGCGTTCGTCGTCCTGGTCGCCTTCCTGAAGCTATGAGGGCGGCGCGGGAGGCGGCAAGGCCATCCCGCAAGGCCCTCGCCGACATCGCGGCCTCGAGGACCCCGTGGCCCGGGACAAGGCCGCCCGCGCGCTGCAGACAGCGCTGGCAGAGGCGATCGCCGAACCCCTCACCCGGACCAAGGCGGTGCGGCAGCAGGCCGTGCTCGAACTCCGCCTGGCCCTCACCCTGGCCAAGGTCGCCGAGCGGCTCGGGCTGTCCGTCCCGCGCGTCGACCAGCTCGCCAAGGGCAAGTAGCGCAACGATCCCTGCCGCGCGCGAAGCCGCCTCAGCCCTTGGGAGGCACTCCAGGGCGGCGGGGATCACGGTGCTCACCGGCGGATGAGGCTGCCTTGACCTGCCGGTCGATTGACGCGCGATGATGGTGATGGACCAGAGGACGACTGCAGAGTCCGGACCGAGGAGCTGCGCGTTGACAGGGGAACGGCTCAGGCAAGTAGGTCGTGAAATCAAAGCGGCGGCAGCAGTAGTCATCCTCGTGGCCGCCAGTGTCGTCTCCGCCGCCGCCTCGCTCGCCGGGCTCACGACCTCGGTGTCCGTCGCTGCGACAGTGGCCGCCGTCCTCAGCGGCTACCAAGTCATCTGGTGTCAGCTGATCCCTCCGCTGCGAGCAAAATCGGCCGAGAACAGCGTGCAGCCGGTCGCCGCCGGCGGGGACGGTCCGTGGAAAGCCGGAACGGCGTTCCAGATCGGGCCCGGAAGGTGGATTACAGCAGCGCGCATCGTTGCTGATGCCGCTGAGGTCGTTGTCCGGATTCAGGCCGACCATGTTCCGGCACAGGTCATCTACCAGGACGGGAATGTCGCGGTCCTGTCGACAAGCGCGGCGTGGCCGTGGACGGCACGCACTTCGCTTTCTACTCCCGATTCCGGAACCCAAGTGAAGATCATCGGATGCGCCGTCAGAGGCGAGGATCCCTACCGGGGATATGCCGTTTCTCGCTACGATCCGCTTCGTATCCGTGTCAGCCTCTACCAGACCGTGCTCGGCACAAGCGAGACCGACTTCTTCGTAGATGGCGACGTACAACCGGGACTCTCGGGTGCGCCGGTGCTCGACGTCCAGAGCGGCAAGGTGATCGGTGTGGTCCATGCAAACTCAAGCGTGGGCGATGAGCCCCTGCTGATCACAGTCGTGAGGCCGATCTCGTCCATTCCTACCGAGTACCTCTAACGTGACGGTCGGCCGCCCACACCGACCTCGCTCACTTCGTCGGCGGAGGCTTGTGTTGTCGGCTGTACTCCTTGGCCAGCTCGACTCGTGTGCGGTGCGGACCGGCCGGGCTCTCGCAGGGCGAGTTGTAGCCCACTCCGCAGTCCGGGCAGGTGAGATCATACACGCGCCACGGCCGCGGAGTCGCCGTCTGCCGGGCTTTCCGCTCATCCACGATCGGCTGCAACCGCTCATCGTGGGGGAACTGGCGCACCTTGCCGGCGCGGGTCCCCTCGGCAAGGACACAGTCCTTGCCGAGGCCTGCGTGACAGTGCGGACACGTCCTCTGGATCCAGTGTCGGCGTGCCACCTGCTTGTGCAGCGGACTCGGCGGCAACGGCGCACCATCGTCGAAGCGCTTCTTCCAGAGGGCGACTTCTCGTGTCTGCCCGGCAGTCAGACGGTCCTCCGCCGCGGCCGCCGCGCGAAGGAGTTCCTCCACACGAGAGCGGGTTTCGTGTGAGTAGGCGTCGTAGCGGCGCAGGATTCTGAGCAGACCACGCACCCGGCCGACCGTCTCTGTCGCCGCTCGCTCGGCAGACGCGGCCTCCTCCATCGCCTTCCGCGTGGGGTGGTCAAGGCTGTTGAAGTAGCCGGTCGCTCTGGCGACGATGCCGTCCTCTGCCTCCGTGCGATCGTGTGAGGCGATCGCGTTGACACGGACCAGGAGTCTGCGCATCTGTCCGGCCCTCTGGTCGGTCACTGCCTGGTCCAGGCGGGCGAACAGCCTGCGGCGGACCTCGTTTACGAAGGTGAACCCCTCGGCCCGGACGAGTACGTGATCTCCAGCGACGAGAAGACCTCGGTCCAGGCCCGCTGCCGATGTCACCCGACCCTCGCTCCAGGCCGGGCCAGGGCGATGCGCGTCAACCACGAGTATGGCCGCGGCGGCGCCGTGGCCTACCTGGCCGCCTACGACGTCCACCGGGCGAAAGTCTTCGGCCGCTGCGAGGCCACCATCGGCATCACGCCGTTCATGGCCCTGGTCGAACAGGTCATGACCACCGAGCCCTACGCCAGCGCCAGACGTGTCTTCTGGATCGTCGACAACGGCTCATCTCACCGCGGGACGAAGGCAATTGACCGTCTGGCCAAGGCGTTTCCGAACGCGGTCATGGTCCACACCCCCGTCCACGCCTCATGGACAAACCAGATCGAGATCTTCTTCTCGATCGTGCAGCGCAAGGTCATATCGCCCAACGACTTCACAGACCTGACCCAGGTCCGGAACCGGCTCCGAGCATTCGAAGACCGCTACAACGCCACGGCACAGCCGTTCCAGTGGAGGTTTACCACCTCCGACCTGGACGATCTGCTGGCCAGACTCGATCGGCACACCACCGATCACCAGGAAGAATCCTCCGTCGCGCTCGCAGCTTGATCAACCCCCGAAGGACTTCCGGAGCCGACCACTAAGTCGAAGTCAGGTCGGCAGTGTTGGTAGTGCATAACGTCGCACAGCTTCCGCAGGCAGCCACGTGACCCCATGCTCAGAAGGTGGCACTGACATACCGGCGGAGGCGCAAGTCTCCGCGCGGCCGGTACACCCCCGACATGTGGCCCTTCTGGCGCGTCGCCCCGCTGCTTCTCGCCGTTGTCGGCGCGCTCAGCTTCGGGCTCTATCACGGCGTCTATGCCCTGCTCTCGGACGCGGCCGCCAGCCAGAGGCCAAGCAAGCCGGTCAACATCAATGACGTCATCAAGACCAGCGTCACCGTCCTGACCCTGACCGGTGCCGTCCTCGCCGGTCTCTACGCCTACCGGAAGCAGCTCCTTGCCGAGGGCGACGCGCACCGCGCCGACGCCAGCCAGTTGGCCGACCGCTACACCACAGCTGCAGGACAGGTCGGCCATGACGAAGCGGCCGTGCGCCTAGCCGGCGTCTATGCCCTTGCCCGCCTCGCAGATGACTGGGAAGAACAACGGCAGGTCTGCATCGACGTCCTCTGCGCCTACCTGCGCATGCCCTACGAGCTCGACCCTTCAGCCCCCGGCCACATGAAGGGCGAACGCGAAGTCCGGCAGACCATCATCCGCGTCATCCGCGACCACCTCCGACAGCCAGGCACCCCCACCGCCTGGTGCGAGTGCGACTTTGATTTCACCGGCGCGACCTTTGACGGTGGAGACTTCTCACGAAGCCACTTCCGAGGCACAACCGACTTCAGCGGCGCAACGTTCAGCAACGGCACAGTCAGCTTCCGCGAGGCAACGTTCAGGAGCGGCAGCACGTATGTATCCATTGACTTCCACGGCGCGACGTTCAGCGGCGCCAGGGTCAGCTTTTACCACGCGATGTTCAGCGGCCTGGTCGAATTCGGCGACGTGATGGTCAGCGGCGGCACGGTCAACTTCGACGACGCGCGGTTCGACGGCGGCACGGTCAGCTTCGAGGGCGCGACGCTCAGCGGCGGCACGGTCAGCTTCTCCGGCCTGCCCCCCTCCCGCATGACGTTCGAGGGCACCATGGTCGACTTCAGCGGCGCGACGTTCAACGGCGGCACGGTCGACTTCGACGGGGCAACGTTCTACGACCCGGCGGAAGGCGTGCTTCCCCTGGTTAGCTTCGACGGCGCGACGTTCAGCAGCGGCAACCTCCAATTCGGCCGCGCAACGTTCAACGCATCGTTCAACATCGCTTCCGTGACCTTCGCCCTCGCGAAGTTCAACGGCGCCGCGGTCACGTTCTACAGCACAACCTTCAACGGCGGCACGGTCAGCTTCGGGGCCGCTATGTTCAACGGCGGCATGGTCAGCTTCGACGGCGCGACGTTCAGCAGGACCACGTTCGACTTCGGCGGAGCAAGGTTCAACGGAACCGCATTTGAGTGGGGCACTCTTCCAATCCCGACGGGCGCTGGCTGAGTAGGTGTTGTTGAAGCCATTGGTGGCCCAGCTGACCGGCTCCGCGTGACAGCGTGTGAGTGGAAAAGGCAGCGGACGTAACGGGGTTCAAATCGATTGCGGAGGCAGTCGATGGCCCGGCATTGTTCGGGGCATCGTCCTGCTGAGGAGGCACTTCCGTGGCTGTCGTTCCCGTGCATCGTCTGGCTCTCCTCGGGGGTGGCTTCTCCATGGACGACGATGGCCTGTTGGACGACTGGGTGCTTGGTCACGCACGCGCTTCTCGGCCCAAGGTGTGCTTTGTCCCCACGGCCAGCGGTGATGCCCCCGCCTACCTCGACCATTTTCTCTCTGCGTTCCAGTCACGCGCCTGTGAGCCCAGTGTCTTGCCACTGTTCCGGAGGGAGCTCGATGACGCCGCGTTGCGCAGGTTTCTGCTCTCTCAAGACGTCGTGTATGTAGGGGGCGGTAACACCGCGAACTTGCTGGCAGTCTGGCGTGCGCATGGCGTGGACCGGCTGCTGTGCGAGGCCTACGATCGCGGCGCGTTGCTGTGCGGTATCAGCGCTGGCGCGAACTGCTGGGCCGAAGGTTCGCATACCGACTCCTTCGGGCCGCTGACGTTTCTGCCGGACGGGCTGGGCCTGCTGTCCGGCTCGGTCTGCCCGCATTACGACAGTGAACCGGGCCGCCGCTCCTCCTACCAAGCAGCCGTAGCCACCGGCGCGCTCCCCGCGGGGTGGGCGCTGGAGGACGGCGTCGGTGCCCTCTTCACGGACGGCCTCCTGACGGAAACGGTGACCCGCACGCCGCGGGCCCACCTGTATCAGGTCGAGCCCGATGGGGAGAACGGAGCCACGGAGCGAGCCCTGCCGTGCCGCTTGCTTCCTGATGCAAGGTGATCCTCCTCAGCGCCTTCCAGCAGGCTGCGGAAAGTCGAGGGGGCGGGTAACCGGGTCCGCCGAGTAAGGCCGCCGTCAGCGGGCAGTCGGTCGCTTTTTCGTCCACTGGCTGGTGCGGGGGCTTTTGCGGGTCAGGCACCGGGTCATCATGGTGATGAGCGCCCAGTTCAGGTGTGCCTCGGAGTGCTGAGTAGGTGTTTTTCAACCGCGGGCTGCCCAGGTCCGTCAGCATGCCGCCGATACGATCATGGCCATGACGGCTTTGGAACCGACGATCCTCGCGACCTCCGGCGGACATCGAGTCGGAGGACGAACCAGGGTGATGTTTGATGCTCTGGTGCATCATGCGGTCGACCTCTCCGGCGTGCATGGTCGGCGCCCGCGCATCATGTACGTCGGCACCGCCATCGGGGATGCCGAGCACTTCACGACCCGCATGACCGAGGCTGCGCGGATAGCGGGATTCGACCTGACGCCTCTGCACCTGTTCCCCATGCCCAACCTTGAAGACGTCGAGGGCTCGATCCTCGACCACGATGTGGCCTGGGTCATGGGAGGCTCGGTGGTCAACTTGCTCGCGGTGTGGAGAGCACATGGCCTGGACCGCATCATGCACCGTGCCTGGCAGGCCGGTGTCGTGCTCAGCGGAGTCAGTGCGGGCTCCCTCTGCTGGTTCCAGGGAGGTGCGACCGACTCGTTCGGGCCGGAACTGCGCCCAGTCACGGACGCACTCGGTTTCCTGCCGTATGGCAACGGCGTGCACTACGACTCGGATGAGGGTCGACGCCCGTTGACTCACCAGCTCGTGGCGGACGGCACCATACCTACTGCTCACTGCACAGACGATGGAGTCGGCCTGGTGTACCGCGGAACGGAATTGGTGGAAGCCGTGACGGAAACTCCCGGTAAGGGCGCCTACATCGTCAAAAGCGGCGGAGCCAGGGCGGTGGAGGAGCGCATCGAACCTCGCAGGCTGACCGCATCCTGGCGATGACCAAGTCTTTCACTTCGCGAGGCGAGACGATTCACGTTGAAATCGTCCCAGCTCAGCGGGTCGCCGACGGCTTCTTGGTCCACTGGCTGGTCCGCGGCCCTTTTCGGGTCAGACGTCGGGTCATCACGGTGATGAGTGCCCAGTTCAGGTGTGCTTCGGAGTGCTGGGGCAGCCGTTCGTAATCGCGTGCGTTGCGGCGGGCGCCGGACTTACGGGCCCTGGCGGCGCTTGGCACGCTCGACCTGCCGCAGCAGCAGATCGGCGAACTGAATGATCTCGGCTGCCTCGATCGGGTCGTCGAAGTCGACGGTGCGATGGCTGGACGGGTTCTTGAACGCGCCCATGGCGCCGGCGAACAGCGCGGACGCTGCCTCCTGCTCCCCGCCCTCGGCTCCCGCGTCGGCGAGCGGTCCGGGCTTGCCGCTCCTGTGCGGCTGGAACGCCGCACGCATCAGCGCCACGCCGACCAGGGAGTTCTCGAGTCCGGACGCGTCTCGCACCGCGACCTCGACCGCCTTCATCGCGGCGAAGCACGCCGTCTCGTAGTCGCCCAGGTGGAAATTGGTGCGCACCGTGCCTTCGAGCGCCGGGTGTAGCGGGCCGGACAACCGCTCGCGGGCCTCGAACCTCGTGATGCCCTGCGGGTCCTTCGCCAACTCCATGCCGTCGCGCGAGAGCTGGCGGAAGGCTTCGGTCTGGCTGGGCACCCGGGAGAGCAGTGCATGCGCCTCCAGCCAGCACCAGGCGTCGGACAGCCCGTTCACGAGTACGGCCGTGTCCGGCTCTTCCTGGAACGCCTGGCGTGCCGAACCCATCGTTCCGACGTACTGCAGATAGTCGGTCCCGCTGGCGAGGTGCTGCAGAAGAAGGAGCGCGACATCCCGGGTGGGCAACTGCCGGATCTGTTCCGCCGGAACCGGCGGTACGAACGTGTACCTCATGGGCGCACGCTACGGCGCGATACCGGCAACCGGCGCCTCCTTTTTCTTCTCTCGAAGTACGGCTCACGCCGTGGTCCGCAGCGGAGCAGGCTGCTGGGCGCGCTGTTCGCTGGGCGCCCGGTTCAGCCGATCACTGACCGGGCGAAGGCGACGGTGCCGGCGAAGGCACCCCCAGCAGCCAGTACCGCAACAGCCCATGTGTTTCCTGCCAGCACGGTCAGCACGCCGGCGACCACAGCGACCTGCGTACCCAGCATCAAGATGACCGCAGCACGCACGGTCATCAGCGGCTCCTGCGACCGGTCGGCCGGCGTGCTCACGGAAGCTCCCGGCGGTTGTTCTCGCGCCTGCGCCACTCGTTGCCGGAGCGGATCAGCTTGCGTCGGGCCCGCTCTCCTTGCGCCTTATCCTGCTGCACCAGATCTGATGCCTTGGGCCACGGCATGGGGTGGTTCTCCGACCAGGCACGGACCAGGGCCTGTTCCTGCTCGTTGAGCTGGCCGGCCACGTACCGCACGGGGGCGGTCTCGAACTGCTGGGCCCAGGGAACGAGGCGCGAGATCACCAGATCCTCCGGCCCGGGCACGGTGTCCCGCTGCTCCCAACCGTCCGGGATGTAGCCGATCGAGGCACCGCGGATCTGGTGATCGCGCTCGGAGTCGCGGCCCTGGCGGGCGTACCGGATCAGGACCCTGCGCACCGACTGGTCGTCGGCGAGGTCGGCTTCCTGCTCCCAGGCCCGCTCGAACATCGCCACAGCCAGGGCCTGGCAGTGGTCCTCCAGCACCGGCCACAGGCGCAGGCAGCGGCGCAGGAACTCCTTCATCGGCTCCTTGTCGCCCTCCATGTACGCGTCGAAGGCGTAGCGGGCCTCGGCAAGGACGGACGGCTTCAGCCGCTTCGCCCAGTCGGCGACAGACCGGACTCCGGCGAAGAGGTCGGCCACGTGGCCGCCGATGAGGTCGGCCAGCGGTGCCAGGGTCCCGGCCATCTTCGCCAGGCTGGGAAGCGACGGGATCAGATGCGGAAGGCCTTCCAGCACCGGGACCAGGCCGACGTGCGACTGACGAACGAATTCACCGACACTGACCAGCGGCTGGAAGGTGACCGCGATCGACGACAGGTAGGCGGCCGATCCCAGCACACCCGCACAGCTGACGATCTGCGGTTCGACCACCGACAAGAGCGCCCTGGCCGGGCTGAGTCTGTCCAACAGCCCCGGCGTGTTCAGCACGGACGTCTGCAGTACCGAGCCCCATGTCTGGGACAGCGAAGAGACCTGCGGCTTCACTCCGGCGAATGCCGACAGCGTGGCACGGTGGGTGCCCAGCCCGTGCAGCAGCGACTGGCCAACCATCTCTCCGATGTCGGGAAGTCTCGGGATCAGCAGATTGAGGCCGGCGATGGCCGGGGCCAAACCGACGTTCGCCCGCTCGGTGAACTCGCTGAGCACCGTGCTGAGACCAACCAGCGGCTGGAGGGAGTCGCTGAGGCCCGACCACACGGATGCCGCGTCCATCAGGTCCGCCAGGCTCCCGGAGTCCAGGACGTCATCGTCAAGTGGTGGGAAGACATCGTCGTCCAGGTCGAGTCCGTCGACCGGTTCATCGAGAGCCGCACACTCGCGCCCGCCCCGTCCTTCCGCTGAGGGGACGAGCGGTGACTCCGCTCCTTCGGACCGTTCTGCGGCAGGCCGCTGAGCGGCTTCCTCCGGTGCCGAGTCCGGCGTTGAAACCGCAGGCATCTCGGGCCTCCTCTTTTGCTCGGGTAAGTCTGTTCACCTACCTGCCGCGGGAGAGGGCTGATCCGGCACTAAATTTGCCGACAGTTGCCGTGATGCGCATCACACCTCGGCGCGCAGCCCCGAAGGCTGGGCGTCGGTCGCCCCCGACCGGCGGCCCGGCGGTGAACTGGTGCCGCCCGTCCAGGTCGCGGTGAACTTCGCCTTCACCCCGATCGAGCCGCAGAAGCTCGCCTGGCGCCGGAGGCTGGACCGCATCTGGAGCGCCGGCTGGGCTTTCAGCTGAAGGAACGTCGCGCCGACTTCCGTGCCGAGCAGCTCGCGGTGTACTGCCAGGATTGGTCGTGAGCGAGTCGGTCACCAGGCTGTTGAGCCTTGTCCTCCCCATGGCGACAATCGTGTCCGGGTCGCCCGTCACGCCGATCACCCGGTCGCTGGCTGGAGCCGGCCTCGTGTGCGCGGGGCGAGCAGTGTGTCGACGGCGAGCGCGGCCGCGGGGTCGGAGCCGGGCAGCCGGTTGACGGCGGCCCCCTCGTCCTCGTTCAGCGAGTCCAACAGGCCAGTGCGCGTCAAGGTCCGCAGCAGGACGTCGGGGGCGAGGGCGGCGCGGCGGGCGGCTTCGGCCGGGACAACTCAAAGTCACGTCGGCGGCGGCAGTCGGGTTCACTCTGTAACGCTTTTCGCGCCTCGAGCCAAGAACAGGTGAAGTGCCTTTGAAGGACTCCGGGGAACCTCAGACGAGGAGGACCGGGAAGCCTGCGATGAGAAGGAGACCGCCAGTGGATGGCGCGGAACGGTTACGGGGTGGGCCCGCCGCGGCGGTACGCGACCCGCAGCTTTTCGAGGAGTTCTATCGGCGCCATGTGGATGCGGTGATGCGTTTCGTGGCCCGGCGTGTCGACGATCCGCACACCGCGGCTGACCTGACGGCCGAGATCTTCCTCGCCGTTCTCGACTCGGCCCACTCCTACCAGCCGCGCCTCGGCAGCGAGACTGCCTGGCTGTACGGCATCGCGCGCAACGTCGTGTCGTCGGAGCGCCGCCGGGTCGCCCGGGAAGCCGAACGCGATCTGCGCATCTCCGGGCGGCGGTTGCTGGAGGCCGACGACATCGTCCGACTTGAGGACAAGCTCGACGCGGAGAGCCCGGGGCGGCGCGTCCTTGCCGCGCTGGCGAGGCTCCCTGAGGGCGAGCGCGCCGTCATGGAACTGATCGCGGTGGACCAACTCACCGTCACGGAGGCGGCCGCTGCGTTGGGCATCCGCCAGGTCACGGCCCGGGTCCGACTGCACCGGGCGCGCAAGGCGCTGCGGGCGGAGACGGATCCCACGGGAGTGGAGACGCCGGACGCATCACTGGTGTACGTCAAAAGGGGAGCGGCATGAGCACGAGGACGACGTTCGAAGACCGACTGCTGGATGGCCTGAAGAGCGAGATCGAGCTGCGCGGGACCGGTACGGCTGAGGTGGGAACGGGCAAGGCGAATGCCTCCGTGCGCCGTCTGTTCACTCCGCGCCGGCTCGCCGTCGCCGCGGCGGCCTGTGCGGTGGCCGGACTCGCCGTGGTGGTCGTGCCCGGATCGCCGACCGACTCGGTGGCGTACGCGGTGGAGCGCCACGACGACGGCAGTGTCACCCTCACCGTCAAGGACCAGAACATCGGCATCGACGCCCAGCGCGAACTTGCAAAGCAATTGCGTCCGAACGGCATCCAGGTGACCGTGAACGTCCTCGCTCCCGGCTACGTCTGCGAGGACGACCCAGTGGCCTGGGCGATCGACGAGCAGGGCGACCGCGTACCCATCCTCACCTTTCAGTGGAACCGGGAGATCATCCTGCACAGGGGCAACGTACTGGTCTTCGAGAACTTCGAGGGCAACGCCCAGCCGCACAAGGTCAACGCCTATGCGGTCAAGGGCGATATCAAGCCCTGCGTTCCGGTCAAGGCTGCCTTGCCGGACGATTAGCCGACGGATTCGCTGTAGCGAGTCGGCGCCTGATAGGCCGAAGCCCACGCGGCCGACAGCACGACCTGTGCCCGGATTAGGCACGTTCCCCTGTCCCTGTGCGTGAAGAGCAGCACCGCTTGTAGGCGAGTCTCGACACCGCTTGGCCGCGCCACTGGCCCGGGAGGTCGGTGAGCTCCAGCACTGCCCCGGTCGCCGTGGCCCAGCCGAGGCCGCTTTTTCCGCAGGCCGGTGAGTATTCGGTGCCTCGCCGCGTCGGTTTGGGCAAGTGGTGTCAGAACTCGTCCGACGCAGTTCCCGCCGCGGGCGGGGTGATGTCGGCCGTCGTCGACATCTGCTGGCGAGTTCCGTCGGCCAAGCCACTCCCTCGTTCAAGATCACCCCCCTGCCATTTTGATGTGGGCCCGTCATGTCCCGATGCAAGGATGAGTATGGAATCCCAGCTTCCCACCCCTCCGCCGCTGGAGCGGTTACCCTCCTCACCGCCACGACTACCCGCATCCGGTGCAGCAGCCGGTCCATCGCGATTGGGCTGGCTGGACGCGTTGCGCGGCATTGCGGCACTCGTCGTGGTCTTCGAGCACTCGTCGTACGCCTTCATGGCGGAGTTTCGGCGGGAGTTGATGCCGGAGTTCAACACGAGCCGGTACGGCATCATGGTGTTTTTCCTGGTGAGCGGTTACATCATCCCCGCATCGCTTGAGCGCCGGGGCTGCATCCGGACCTTCTGGATCGGACGGGTATTCCGTGTGTACCCACTGTGCGTGGCTGCGGTCACCGCACTCCTGGTCCTCAACCTGGTGGGCATCGCGGAGATTCGCGCTGACTTCGGTCGGCAGAGCGCTGCCGCGGTGGCCGTCGCCCATGTCACATTGCTCCAAGAGCTGCTGGGGACACCCAGTCTCCTTATCGTCCTGTGGACGCTCTCGTATGAGATGGCCTTCTATCTGCTGGTCGTTGCTCTTTTCACGGTTCGCCTGCACCAGCGGTCGGCGGCGGTCGCCGTCTCCCTGTCCGTGCTCGCCGTCGTGAGCGCGGCGGCAGGGGTCATGCTGCCGGCCTCCGCCCTCTCTGACACGGTCGGCACCGGCCCACTCATCGCGCTCGCCTCGATCGCGATGGTGGTTGCCATCTTCTGTGCGAGTGCCGGGTCACCCGCGCTGCGCGTCTTCGGGGGCGTGCTGGGCGGGGTGCTGGCGCTCGTGCTGGTCGCTTTCAATGGCACGGTTTCCATGTGGGAGGGGCTGGTGATCCTGGCCGTGATGTTTCTCGGCACCGCCGTCTACCGGGCCGAGAACGGTCAGAGCACCTGGTTGTGCGCGGCCTGCACAGCCGTCGTGGTGGTTGCCTGTGCCGTGGGGAGTGCGTACGGGCACGACGACGGGGGCTATTTCACACGGCGCGGCTGGATCGTGGCATTCCTCCTGGCCGTGCTCACTTTCGGTGTCGGACTGGCGTTTCGCCGCCGACGGATACCGCGCTGGCTGACCGGCCTGGGAACGATCAGCTACTCGGTCTACCTGCTGCATCCGGTGCTGCTGGCGGTGACCGACGGCACGATCGGCCGCTCACGGCGGGACAATCTCGCGCTCGAAGTGGCTTTCTTCGCCGTGCTGCTGCCGCTGTGCGTGCTGGCCTACCGTTACATCGAAGCGCCGAGCCAGACATACGGCCGGAAGCTGGCACGCCGCGTTCAGTCGCCGTGACGAGCATCGCCGCACACGAGCCAAATCCTGCCTGGAGCAAGCCGAAACGCCCCGGACCAATCAAGGTCCGGGGCGTCGTGACGGCAGATACTGCGGGTTGAAACCTGCTGGCTCGCCCTCGGATCCGGACCGTGCCCTACAGGGGGTGCGGGCCAGGACCCCCGATGACCGCTAGGTCACTGGTTGAACAATCCCCAGCCCTGGTTAGGCGCCCCGCCCTCGCAGGCGAATTGAGCAGCCACCGCGCCGTTCGCGGTACTCCCGCCCGAAATACCCAGGCACAGGCCGCTCTTGCGGTTCCTCAGTTTGAAGGTGTTGGCGGGATACGCAGAGTCGACAGCGAGCACCCAGTCCTGATTGGTGCCGGAGGATCCATCCGCCTGGATGGCCACCGCGCCAGCCTCGGTGCTGGCGCCGTCGATACCGAGGTTTCTGCCTGAGGCGTCGTTCTCGAAGCTGTAGTAGTCGCCGTCCGGGACAAGTATCCAGTGCTGCGCTAACACGGCCTGGTTCCCGGTCTGCTGGACGATCGTGGCGCCGTTGGCGGTGCTACCGCCAGCGGGCTGCAGGAACTTCCCGGACTTGTAGTTCCCAAGCCCGTAGCCGGCTGCGGCCGCGGTCCGAAGGGTCGACAACGGCACGGGCGCCCACTCACTGTCCTGTGATGACTGAGCGTGAGCGACCGCTGGACTGGCCACTGCCATCAATGCTCCGGCCAGAACGGCTGCGACGGCACTCCTGATTTGGGTTGTACGCATGTTGCCTCTCCTCACGTTTGGTGCGCTCGCTGTTACCAGGAGTACTCAACCAGGCGGACCGGAGGGTCCGCTAGATCACTTGAACACTTAGACCGGAAGGGCTCACTTGACGGGTGCATGCCCGGCATGTGGCGGACACCTAGAGATCTTTTCCGAGGGCATTCCAGCAGGTCAGCGAACTCTGTGGGTTCCCTGTGACATGCCTTCAAAATATGCCGCATACATAGTGGCTTGATCCATGTCCGAGGCACCCTGGCGCACACACGCTGTGAAGACGAGCCCGGAGCATGGGTGGCGCAGCCAGAAGCGTGCAAGCGTGGCTGGTCAAGGCGCGCGGTCGGCACGGACATGACGGTGCAGGCCGAGAAGGGCTTAAGTGAGCGTTTGGTTCTCCGATGTCTGTTTCATTTGGCTTAGCTGTCGCGCCAGTTGGGGGTGGTTTCGTGGGTGAGGCGGCGGGTCATGAGGTTGATGGCGGCTAGTTGGATCATGGCGGCTGAGCGGTGCGGGTGGGTTTCGTAGTCGCGGGCGAGGCGGCGGTGGTGCATGAGCCAGCCGAGGGTGCGTTCGATGACCCAGCGGCGGGGTTGGACGTGGAAGCCGCGGGTGGCGGGGTCGCGTTGGACGATTTCCAGGTCGATGCCGAGGTGGGCGGCGTGTTCGATGGCTTTGGTCTTGTAGCCGTTGTCGGCCCAGGCTTTGGTGATGGTGGGGTGGCGTGCGGCGACGCCTGTGAGGAGTTGGGTGCCGGCGGCGGAGTCGTGCACGCTGGCGGCGGTGACGGTGACGGCGAGCAGGAGTCCGAGCGTGTCGGTGACGATGTGCCGTTTGCGGCCGATGATCTTCTTGGCTGGGTCGATGCCTTGGCTGGTCATGGGGACGGTGGCGGAGGTTTTGATGCTCTGGCTGTCGATCAGGCAGGCGCTGGGCTCGCTGGTGCGGCCTTCGGCCTGGCGGACTTTGCCGCGGAGCAGTCCGGTCAGCTGGTCGAAGATGCCGTCGGCTTCCCAGTGAGCGAAGTAGCCGTAGACGCTCTGATGGGGCGGGAAGTCGTGGGGCAGGTAGCGCCAGGGGATGCCGGTGCGGTCGACGTAGAGGATGGCGTTCATCAGCGTGCGCAGATCGTGGGTGGGTTTGCGGATGCCGTTGCGGTGCTGACGCCAGGCTTCGAGGGTGGGGCGGATGAGATCCCAGCGGGCGTCGGACAGGTCGCTGGGGTAGGGCCGTGAGGGCTGCATGATGCCTGGGTATGTGGCGGCGGCCGGCCTGGGCAGGGCGTGTGCGGGGGTGTTCGGGGCGCCGGGGCATGAGTTCGCAATCCAGCGTGAACCGGTGGGTTTCCAAATGAGACGGGAGCTTCAATGAGGAACCCGGCGCATTGTCGGCTGCTTCATTGCTGCATAAGCCGTTTTCCTCGCGGATCGCCAAACCGGCGCCTCGGATCGGCGGCTCAAAATCGTGATGGACTACCGGATAAGCTAACCAAACGCTCACTAAGACGTCGTTTCTTTTGGTGGTTCTCGGGTCGAGCTGTGCAGGGATACTGCTGTGGTGCTGTTGACGTGGATCGCTGAGGTGGCGGACGAGCCTCTGGTGCTGGAGCCGACGGACCGGCGGGTGGAGTGGGAGACCAACACTTGGTCGCTGGGTGCGGTGGACGAGGACAGGAGTTCGTTGTCCGTCGCCGAGGTGGTGGCTGCCTTCGAGCGGACTGCCGCTGCCATCCGGCAACGCATTCGCGATCTGGGCTTCTCCGGGGTGGCGACGTTCTACGTGTGGCACGACGAACAGACAGGGCAACTCCGGTGCTCGACCGGTTCTGTGCCCCTGGATGCGTTGCCGTTCAGCAGTACCTATGTTGCTTCGGACGACCTCGGTCCGGTCGTCGAGGGATTTCTGGCCGACAGCGAGCCAGGCTTCATCGCCTGGTCGGACCTGGACAACGCGCAGAGCCTCTCGGAGCAGACGGAGACCGAGCCGGAGATCACGCCCTTCAGTGTCTGGGTCAGCAGCGTCGGAGCCTCACGCTGATTGGTCCTGTCCGTCCACCTGGACGAGTCTGCGGTGGCAGATGAGGGCTGCGGCTATGCCGGCGAAGGCAAGGAAATGTTCTGCCTTGCGTTCGTAGCGGCGGTGGAGTCGGCGGCACCCGGCGAGCCAGGACACGGTCCTCTCAACGACCCATCGGTGGCGGCCGAGCCGCTGTGAGGACGCGATTCCCTTGCGGGCGACGCGGTGGCAGATGCCGCGTCTGCGGAGCCATCGGCGCAGGTGATCATAGTCGTGGCCCTTGTCGGCGTGCAGCTTCGCCGGGCGGCGACGACGGGGTCCGCGGGGAGAACGAATGGGTGGGATGCCACGCACGAGCGGCTGAAGGCCCTGGCTATCGTGCATGTTGGCAGCCGAGATGCCCCGCGACAGCGGGAGTCCGTTCCGGTCCGTGATCAGGTGGATCTTCGATCCCAACTTGCCGCGATCGGTCGGATTCGGTCCGGTCAGTGGCCCCTTTTTGCAGCCCGGAGGCTGAGGGAGTCGATCGCGCACCGCGACCAGTCGAGCTCGCCGCACGCGCCGAGTTCGTCGAGGACGACGCGGTGGAGCCTTGCCCAGACACGCACCCGACTCCACTGAGCGAACCGTCGGTAGACCGTCTGCCAGCTCGGACCGAACACCGATGGGAGTTGCCGCCAGGTGCAGCCCGAGGTGGCCACGAAGACGATCGCGGCCAGGGTCTCGCGGTCACCGGCCCGCCGCCGACCCCCGCCCTGTGGACGTATCACCTCCGTTGGCGGCACCACCCGCCGAAACAGCGCCCACAACTCGTCCGGCACCAGCCGCTCAACCAGATCCGTCATGCACGGTTCAACGAACGATCACGCCATAAGAAACGATGCCTAAGTCGCGCTGGAAGGGAAGCTTCCTCGCCCCGAACAGCATGTGGCGGCACTGCCGCACCCTGAAACGGAAGGGCAGGAAACGGTTCGGCCGAACCGTTTCCTGCCATATGCCTTACATGCCTGTATCGCTGATCGGTCATCTAACCTGCGCAAAGTGCAAGGAACCCTAGATAACCCGGGAGGGTGGCGACACGGACCAAGCTGCGTCCTCACTGAGTGTTTGGTCCGGTGAGCTGAGACAGGAATACATCAGTCACGCTCGGTGATCGCACTGAAATCTTCCGTGCGCTACTGAAATCTCTACTGAAATGAATCTTGCGCTACTGAAATCTTCACAGCCACCCGACAGCAGCCGCCCTCATGGCCGGTGTTCAGCGCGGCCAGCAAGGACACGACCTCCGGCCCGCGCACCTCGCCGACGACCAGCCGGTCCGGTCTCATTCGCAGGGCCTGCCGGACCAGGTCCTGGAGCGCGACGAGCCCGACGCCCTCCTGGTTGGCGGGCCGCCCCTCCAGGCGCACCACATGGGGATGGTCGGGCCGCAGCTCCGCCGAGTCCTCGGCGAGAACGATCCGCTCACCGGGACCGACAAGCCCCAGCAGCGCACTCAGCAAGGTCGTCTTGCCCGTCCCGGTCCCACCGCTGACCAGGAACGACAACCGCGCGTCCATCAGTGCTCGCAACACCCGGTCCCCGCCGGGTGGCACCGTGCCCGCCGCCATCAACTCGTCGAGCGTGAAGGCGCGTGGCCGTACGACCCGGAGGGACAGGCAGGTCGAGCCGACGGCCACCGGTGGCAGTACCGCGTGGAGGCGGGTGCCGTCCGGAAGCCGGGCGTCGACCCACGGCCGGGCGTCATCCAGCCTTCGCCCGGCGACGGCCGCGAGGCGCTGTGCGAGACGTCGTACCGCCGCCGCGTCCGCGAAGGAGACGGCCGTCAGCTCCAGGCCTCCGCCCCGGTCCACCCACACGCGGTCCGGCGCCGATACCAGTACGTCGGTGACCGTCGGATCGGCGAGCAACGGTTCCAGTGGACCGCTGCCGACCAGTTCGGAGCGCAACTGCTCGGCCGCACCAAGGACTTCGGCATCCCCCAGCACGCGGCCCTGTTCGCGCAGGGCCTGTGCCACGCGCGCGGGGGTGGGCTCGGAGCCGCTCTCCGCGAGCCACTGCCGTACGTCGTCCAGCAGCCCCGTACGCCCGCCGAGACCCGCGCCGCAGTCCATCCCCGTGACGGCGTCCCAGCTCATACGCCCCCGCCTTCCACCGGAACCCGCGCCCAGAAGGCCGAGCAGAACCGGGCGAGTGGCCCTCGCGGCGATGCCCCAGGTGGCACGCCACCGTCCAACAGCGGGGGTTCGACCGGCACTTCACCCACCAGCGGCAGCCCGAGCAGCCGGGCCACCTCGCGGTCGTCGAGGCCAGGGGCGTACGGTCCGCGCACCGCCACCCGGAGATCGCGCAGGACCATGCCGACCGAGGAGGCCACACGTCCGGCCGCCGCGATGGCGCGCAGGTCGGCGGGGACCACCAGCACCCCGAGGTCGAGCTGGGCGAGGGCCTCGGCGACGCCTTCGTCGATGCGACGTGGCAGGTCGACGACCACCGCACCGCCACGCCTTCTGGCGGCGGCCAGGACCGCCCGTACAGCCTGCGGCGGAATGGCGACGGAGTCGCCGCGATCCCAGCTCAGGACCCGCAGCGCGTGCAGTTCGGGCAGGGACTCCTCCAGTGCGCCACCGCCGACCCGGCCGCGCGAGGCCGCGAACGCGGGCCAGCGCAGGCCTTCGACCCCCTCTCCGCCCAGGAGTACATCGAGTCCGCCACCCAGCGGATCCGCGTCCACGAGCAGAGTGCGGCGCCCCTCGCGCGCCGAGGTGACGGCGAGCGCGCAGGCCAGCGTGGAAGCTCCGGCCCCGCCACGCCCGCCGAGGACGCCGACGGTGAGCGCGGGCCGGCCGACTCCTTCAGCCACGTCGGCGATGCGGTCGACCAGCCATTGCTCGCCATCGGGCAGCATCAGTACGTGGTCGGCGCCGATCTCGACAGCCCGCCGCCAGACTTCGGAATCGTCCTGATCCCGGCCGACCAGAACCACTCCGCGCCTGCGCGCGGCACCCCGCACCCGCCGTGCGGCGTCGTCGCCGACCAGCACGAGAGGCGCGGCCTCCCACCTGCCTCTGTGCTCCGGCACCCCGTGGTGAACCTCCGGCCTGGCGCCCGCCGCCGCGCACAGGCGCAGCAGGTCGTCCAGTAGCTCGGCGTCCTCCGTGACGATCAACGGTCCGCCCTGCCGCCCCTCGGCGGCGGGCGGCCGGTCGTGTGTGATGACTCCCGCCACGATCTCCAGCCCCCTTCGCTGCTTCCTGCGCGGGGCCCTCTGCGGCCCCGCTGATTCACGCTCATGTGAAGAGCCGGCAACCGGCCTCCATATGAGCGGCCGATACGAACCGGCCAAACGCGCCCGACAAACGGAACCGGCCATGAACTTGCCGTGAGCGGAGCGCGCTGGAATCACGGTGCAGCGATCCCGGAAATCGTGTGGATCTTGGTCGATTTCTGTGGACAACTCAGGGCCTGTGAATATCGCCTTCACCCATACCGGTGACCGCTGGGCAACTCCCGCAGAGCAGCCCCACAGCTACACACAGTGACGGATCACGCACAGACAAAAGCGCGGCCTCAAGGGGGACAACAGGGTCCCGAGGCCGCGCAAGTGGGGGAAGAAAATGCATCCGGACATGCGACGACCCCCGCCGGGGGGGAGAGCGGGGGTCGTCCCCACGGTCCGACTCGGGGGGGAGGAGCCAGACCGGGTTAGCACGGTCGCGAACGATCCGTGACTTCCATGGTGTACCCGAGAGCCCTCTCAGGCAAACCCACGCGCCTCACCTTACGCCGAATGGTGGGCGCCTATGCTCGTGCTCGTGGAAAACCACTCCTTGCCTCGCACAGCAGCCTTCTTTGATCTGGACAAGACGGTCATTGCGAAGTCGAGCACGCTCACGTTCAGCAAGTCGTTCTACCAAGGCGGCCTGATCAACCGCAGGGCCGCCTTGCGGACCGCATATGCCCAGTTCGTATTCCTGGCGGGCGGCGCCGACCACGACCAGATGGAGCGGATGCGGAAGTACCTCTCCTCGATGTGCCGCGGCTGGAACGTCCAGCAGGTCAAGGAGATCGTCGCCGAGACGCTGCACGACCTGATCGACCCGATCATCTACGACGAGGCCGCATCCCTCATCGAGGAGCACCACATCGCCGGCCGCGACGTCGTGATCGTGTCCACGTCCGGTGCGGAGGTGGTCGAGCCGATCGGCGAACTCCTCGGCGCGGACCGCGTGGTGGCGACCCGCATGGTCGTGGGCGATGACGGCTGCTTCACCGGGGAGGTGGAGTACTACGCGTACGGGCCGACGAAGGCCGAGGCGGTCAGGGAACTGGCCGAGTCCGAGGGGTACGACCTCTCGCGCTGCTACGCCTACAGCGACTCGGCCACCGACCTGCCGATGCTGAAGTCCGTAGGCCATCCGCACGCGGTGAATCCGGACCGCGCGCTGCGGCGCGAGGCCCTGGCCCGCTCATGGCCGATTCTGGACTTCCACCGTCCGGTCCGGCTGAAGCAGCGACTGCCCACGCTGTCCGTACCGCCCCGTCCGGCGCTCGTCGCGGCGGCGGCGATAGGAGCGGCGGCGGCCACGGCGGGACTCGTCTGGTACGCGAGCCGGAGGCGCGCGACGGTGGCGTGATCGCGTCACGCATCACGTCACGCGTGCGCGGGCAGCACACTCACGCCCGTTTCAAACCCATTTGAACCTAAAAGTAAAGAACTGCAGCCAGGGGTTCCGCTTCCTCTGGACCAGGAGTACAAAGGGGTTAACGGCCCGCGAGACCAAGGACATCCGAGAGGATCACCTTTAAACGCAACCAAGGCCCCACGGACCGCGCATGAACATCGAGCACCCACGCGACGTCGACCCGTCGATTACGGGCCAGCCGCACCAGGAAACGGGCCACAGTTCCCGGCCTGATGGGCAATATTCGAGGACGCTTGGTAACCCGGTGAACATGCCAGCGGCGGTACGAGAACTCGTACCGCCGCAACCCTGTTCAGGGAGTTTTTCGCCCTCCTAGTAGGGGCGCTTTCAAGACCTACGAACGTACGAGCCTTACGCCGCCCCGCGCTGAAGCGCCTCACAGACGGCCGTCGACTCCCTGGCCCCCAGCTCAACCGCCTTGCCGCAATGGGCGATCCAGGCCGCCATCCCCTCCGGAGTACCGGAGGCGTAGCCGTCCAGGGCTGCCGCATAGGCCGCGCGGCCGAGTTCGCCATGGCCGACCTCCGCAGGGCACACGGACTTCGGGTCGAGGCCGCTGCCGATCAGGACGATGCGTTCCGCCGCGCGCGCGACCAGGCCGTTGTGGGAGCCGAAGGGGCGCAGGGCGAGGAGTTCGCCGTGCACCACGGCCGCCGTCACCAGGGCGGGGGCCGAGCCGCCCGCGATGATCAGCTGGGAGAGGCCTTCGAGACGGCCGGCGACCTCGTGGGCGTCCGGCAGCGGCAGCTCGACGAGCGGCTCGTCCACCGGTTCTCCGTCCTGGCGCGGACGACCGACCTCGTCGCCCTTGTCCGCGGCCGCCACCAGGTGCAGCCGGGCCAGCACACGAAGCGGCGACTGCCGCCAGATGGAGAGCAGTTGGCCCGCCTCGGCGGTCAGCCGGAGGGCCGCGCCGACCGTACGGCCCTCTTCGTCCGCGCTGAAGTCGGTGCGGCGGCGCACCTCTTCGAGGGCCCAGTCGGCGCCGGACAGCGCCGCGGATCCGCGCGCGCCGCGCAGCGCCGCCTCGGACGTGATCTCGTTGCTGCGACGCCGCATGACCCGGTGCCCGTAGACCCGGTCCACGGCCTTGCGGACGGACTCCACGGATTCGGCCACCCCGGGCAGCGAGCCCAGGGCCGCGAGCGGATCGGCGGCCGCGCCTGTCGTACTCATGAGTACGACATTACGCACCCGCGCACGCCGCCCCACGATGGAGTGGTCTTCTCCACGCGAGCGATGCACCCAGAGCCATCATCCGACTACGCTTTGTGAACATGAAAATTGCTTTCGTTGGGAAGGGCGGCAGCGGCAAGACCACCCTGTCCTCGCTCTTCATCCGCCACCTCGCTGCCTCAGGGGCGCCTGTCGTCGCGGTGGACGCCGACATCAACCAGCATCTGGGGGCCGCGCTGGGCCTCGAAGAGACGGTCGCCGCCGGGCTGCCCGCGATGGGCGAGCGGCTGCCGCTGATCAAGGATTACCTGCGCGGTACCAACGCCCGCATCACGTCCGCCGAGACGATGATCAAGACAACCCCGCCCGGCGAGGGGTCGCGACTGCTGCGGGTGCGCGAGGAGAATCCGGTCTACGAAGCCTGCGCGCGGCCGGTGGAACTCGACGGCGGCGCCGTCCGTTTGATGGTCACCGGCCCGTTCACCGAGGCCGATTTGGGAGTGGCTTGCTACCACTCCAAGACCGGTGCAGTGGAGCTCTGCCTGAACCATCTCGTCGACGGGCGGAGCGAGTACATCGTCGTCGACATGACGGCGGGCTCGGACTCCTTCGCGTCCGGCATGTTCACCCGGTTCGACATCACGTTCCTGGTCGCCGAGCCGACCCGGAAGGGAATCTCCGTCTATCGCCAGTACAAGGAGTACGCCCGCGACTTCGGCGTCACCCTGAAGGTCGTCGGGAACAAGGTGCAGGGCCAGGACGACATCGACTTCCTCCGCACCGAAGTCGGAGACGACCTCCTGGTCACGGTCGGGCACTCGGACTGGGTGCGCTCCATGGAGAAGGGCCGCTCACCCCGGTTCGAGTTCCTGGAAGAGGGCAACCGCCGTTCCCTGCACACCCTGCAGAGCGCCGCCGACGCCACGTACGAACGGCGCGACTGGGAGCGCTACACGCGCCAGATGGTCCACTTCCACCTGAAGAACGCCGACAGCTGGGGCAACGAGAGGACCGGGGCGGACCTGGCGGCGCAGGTCGACCCCGGCTTCGTACTCGGTGAGGGACTGGTGGCTACGGCTTGACCGCCGGCGCCCCGGGGACGCCCTTCGGGGCCGGGGCGGGGCGGCCCGAGAGAAGGGACGCCCAGCCCTGCTTCGGGGTCTCGCCGACCTTGAGGCCGCGGAGCTTGTCCAGGGTGGCCGGGTCCTGGACGTCGAGCCAGTCGGCGAGTTGCCGGAAGGAGACACAGCGCACGTCGGACTTGGTGCAGACGCGCTCGATGACCTCTTCGATGGCGCGCATGTAGGTGCCGCCGTTCCAGGACTCGAAGTGGTTGCCGATGATCAGCGGCGCGCGGTTGCCGTCGTAGGCGCGATCGAAGCCCTTGAGGAGGCCGTCACGCATCTGGTCGCCCCAGTACTCGTGCTTGTCGGGGTCGCCCTGGGTCTTGGTACCCGACTGGTTGACCATGAAGTTGTAGTCCATGGTGAGCTGCTCGTAGGAATGCCCGGGGAACGGCACGAGCTGCATCGACAGGTCCCACAGGCCCTCCTTCTTCTTGGGCCAGACCTGGTTGTTGACGCCTGAGGTGTCGTATCGGAAGCCCAGTTGGCGGGCCGCCTTCATGAAGTTCTTCTGCCCCTCCAGGCAGGGCGTGCGGGCGCCGACGAGCTCCTTGTCGTAGTCGAAGGGCAGCGGGGACGCCTTCTTCATGCCCGTGTTGGTCTTCCAGGACTTCACGAACGACTTCGCCTGGGCGATCTCGTCCTTCCAGTCGGCGACCGACCAGTCACCGACCCCGCCTTCGGTGCCGCAGAAGTGGCCGTTGAAGTGCGTACCGATCTCGTTGCCCTCCAGCCACGCCCCGCGCAGCTGCTTCACGGTCTCCTCGATGCCCGCTTCGTCGTTGAAGCCGATCTCCGAGCTGCCCGGTGAGTGCTGCGGCGGCTTGTAGAGGTCACGCTTGTCCTCCGGCAGCATGTACACGCCGCTCAGGAAGTACGTCATCGTCGCCTTGTTGGCCTTGGAGACCTTCCGGAAGTGCGAGAACAGCTTCTGGCTGTCCTCGCCTGCGCCGTCCCACGAGAAGATCACGAACTGCGGGGGCTTCTGACCGGGCTTCAGCCGTTCCGGCCGGGGCAGATGCGGCTGCGCGCCGGTGTACGCGGTGGAGCCGTCGCCGATCAGGCGGACCGCGCTCTTGGGCGCCGGGGCCCCCGCCGCCTTCTTCGCGCCATGCGCGCCTTCCTTGGAACCGGTGGTGTCCAGCGCGCAACCGGCGAGCGCCGTGGCGCAGGCCGCGGCGAGTGCTACGCCCGCGGCGATCCTCTGGGTGACGGCCATCTTCCGCCCGCCTTCTTCCTTCAGTCTGGGCAACAGTGATTTGCGCGTTACGCGGTGATCCACGGCTATATGCCGGTAGTGCCGCCAAGGTCGCACGAGGCCGAGATTGAATAAGTACGACAAGCCGATCAATTGCTTGCTTCACTCCGAGGGGTGAATTAATGCCCCATTTGCTATGGTTTTCCGCACGAAGCCTTTACTCTGCATTACGATCCGTTTACCGAGCGTTGAAAATCCCGCCGCTGCACGCCGTGACCCACGGCCGCGATCCGCCCTCCGCCTCCCCGGCGGGGGACCACCTGTTCCGCGACCGCGCCGCCCCGGAGGAGACGGGAACCATGTCTGCCTGCGTCCCCACCCGCGCCGCCGACTCGACTCGGCCGAAGCGCATCCACCAGCCCCACAGCCCCCCGCCGACTCCGCCCCGCCGATTCCGTATCGCGGGCGCCGATCTGTCGGCCTCGATCGCGGTCTTCCTGATCGCTCTGCCCCTGTCACTCGGCATCGCCCTCGCCACCGGCGCGCCGCTCCAAGCGGGCCTCGTGGCCGCCGCCGTCGGCGGACTCGTCGCCGGACGCCTGGGCGGCTCCCCCCTCCAGGTGAGCGGGCCCGCCGCCGGACTCACGGTCGTCACCGCCGATTTGATCCACCTCTACGGATGGCGCACCACCTGCGCCATCACGGTCCTCGCCGGAATCACCCAACTGGGGCTGGCCTGCCTGCGAGTGGCCCGTACGGCGCTCGCCGTCAGCCCCGCGATCGTGCACGGCATGCTCGCCGGCATCGGCGTGACCATCGCCGTCGCCCAGCTCCACATCGTGCTGGGCGGCACCCCGCAGAGCGCCGTCCTCGACAACATCCGTGCCTTGCCCGACCAGTTGGCGAACGTCGACCCCGCAGCGGTGTCGATGAGCGCGCTGACCCTGCTGCTTCTCCTTGCCTGGCCGCGGATTCCCGGGCGCGTGGGCGAGCTGCTGCGCAAGGTCCCGGCCGCGCTCGTCGCCGTCGCCGGGGCCACCGCGACCGCCTCGCTCGCCGGGCTGACCCTGCCCAAGGTCGACCTGCCGTCCTGGAGCAGTCACGCGCTGGCCGGGCTGCCCGAGGGGCCGGTGCTCGGAATCGTGGCCGCCGTTCTCACCGTCACGCTCGTGTGCAGCGTGCAGTCCCTGCTCGGCGCCGTGGCCGTGGACAAGCTGGTGGCAGGACGGCCCGAGTTGCAGGCACGGGTGGGCCGCTCGGACCTCGACCGGGAACTGCTCGGGCAGGGCGCCGCCAACATCGCCTCCGGCGCGCTCGGCGGGCTGCCGGTCGCCGGGGTCGCCGTACGAAGCTCCGCGAATGTGCAAGCCGGTGCCGTGAGCCGGAACTCCACGATGCTGCACGGCGTTTTCGTAGTAGTTGCCGCGCTGCTGATGGTCCCCATCCTGGAGCTGATCCCGCTCGCATCGCTCGCCGCCCTGGTGATGGCCGTCGGCATCCAGATGGTGTCCCTGCACCACATCCGCACGGTCACCCGTCACCGCGAGGTGCTGGTGTACGCCGTCACCACGCTCGGCGTCGTCGTCCTCGGCGTTCTCGAGGGAGTGGTGCTGGGGGTCTCCGTGGCCGTCGGCGTCGCCCTGCACCGCCTCGCCCGCACCCGCATCACGCACGAAGAGAAGGGAGGAGTCCATTACGTACGCGTACGAGGGCAGTTGACGTTCCTCGCGGTGCCGCGGCTCAGCCGCACACTGCACCAGATGCCCCAGGGAGCCAGCGCCGTCGTGGAGTTGGACGGCTCGTTCATGGACCACGCGGCGTACGAGGCGCTGCATGACTGGCAGAACGCGCACTCCGCGCAAGGCGGCACGGTCGAACTCACCGGGCGGGCCGGAGCGCGGATCGCCGAGCCCGCGGGCTCCGCCCACTGCCGGTGCCGGCCCTGGACGCCCTGGCGCAACCACCACTGCGAGCCCTCCGCGAGCCCGCAGTTCGTACCCTCGGGCAGCCCTGCGGGAGAGCCCGGTGAGCCGGGTGAAGTGACGGCTTCCTCGGGGCGGCGCGCGCGGGACGGGGAGCGTGGGCAGAGCGGGCACCAACTGGCGCGCGGCATCAGCGCGTTCCAGCGCAACACCGCGCCCCTGGTGCGGGGTGAGCTGGCGCGGCTGGCACGGGAGGGGCAGCGGCCGTCCCAGTTGTTCCTGACCTGTGCCGACTCGCGGCTCGTCACGTCGATGATCACGTCCAGTGGTCCGGGTGACCTCTTCGTCGTACGGAATGTGGGCAACCTCGTGCCGTTGCCCGGGGAGGAGAGCGGGGACGACTCGGTGGCCGCGGCGATCGAGTACGCGGTGGACGTGCTGAAGGTGCGGTCCATCACGGTGTGCGGGCACTCCGGGTGCGGGGCGATGCAGGCCCTGATGAACGCGGAGCCCGGAGGGGCGATGACGCCGCTCAAGCGGTGGTTGCGGCACGGGCTGCCGAGCCTGGAGCGGATGGCTGCCAAGGACCGGCCGTGGGCGCGGTTGGCCGGGCGGGCGCCCGCCGACGCGGTGGAGCAGCTCTGTCTGACCAACGTGGTGCAGCAGTTGGAGCATCTGCGGGCGTACGAGTCCGTGGCGCGGGCCCTGCGGGAGGGTGTGCTCGAGCTGCACGGGATGTACTTCCACGTGGGCGAGGCGCAGGCGTATCTGCTGGCCGACCGCGAGGGGGCCGAACTGTTCGATCACGTGTGCGCGTCGGAGGATCTGCGGCATCCCGCGTGATCTGCCCCACTGCCTCACTGTCACGCGTGACGGCGTGACGGCGTGACGGCGTGACGGCGTGACGGCGTGACGGCGTGACGGCGTGACGGCGATAACGCGTGGCCTCGTACGCCGTGACGCGTGATCTCGTACGCCCGGACCGCACATGACCCTGTACACCGTCATGTGTGGTCCGGGCGTGGTGGTCCGGGCGTGGTGCGTGGTTCCAGTCGGTGGGGCCGCGCACCATGTTGGTGTGGGTCGCGTGCCGCGGCGGCGGGCTCGTCCCGTATCCGTTTTCCTCGGGGTTCCCCTCGCTTCAGGGGGATTTCGGCTGTCCTTGGTCGAAGCCCTGGAAGAGTTACCGGGTGAACCCGAACGCCGCGTCGTACGTGCCCCGGAGTGCGTCCCTCTGACGAGCTCCCAGCCGCTAGCATGCAGCTCCGATAGGTCTAAACCAATTTCGGATCGGCCCTTGTCACCAGCCCCCCGGGTCTGATGAGCTGTGGCCCGGGACACAACGGACACCCTGGGAAAGGGAGATGTCGTGAGCAACGAAAGCCTGGCCAACCTGCTGAAGGAAGAGCGCAGGTTCGCGCCGCCCGCCGACCTGGCGGCGAACGCCAATGTCACCGCGGAGGCGTATGAGCAGGCCAAGGCTGACAGGCTCGGCTTCTGGGCCGAGCAGGCCCGCCGGCTGACCTGGGCCACCGAGCCGACCGAGACGCTGGACTGGACGAATCCGCCGTTCGCCAAGTGGTTCAAGGACGGCAAGCTGAATGTCGCGTACAACTGCGTGGACCGGCATGTGGAGGCGGGGAATGGCGACCGGGTCGCCATTCACTTCGAGGGCGAGCCGGGCGACAGCCGGGCCATCACCTACGCCGAGCTGAAGGACGAGGTCAGCAAGGCCGCGAACGCGCTGACCGAGCTGGGAGTCGAGAAGGGCGACCGGGTCGCCGTATACCTGCCGATGATCCCCGAGGCCGTCGTCGCGATGCTGGCCTGCGCCCGGATCGGTGCCGCGCACTCGGTCGTGTTCGGCGGTTTCTCGGCGGACGCGATCGCCACCCGGATCCAGGACGCCGACGCCAAGCTGGTCATCACCTCCGACGGTGGTTACCGGCGCGGCAAGCCGTCCGCGCTCAAGCCCGCGGTCGACGAAGCGGTCAGCCGGGTCGACGGGGTCGACAAGGTGCTGGTGGTGCGGCGTACCGGGCAGGAGGTCGCCTGGACCGACGGCCGTGACGTGTGGTGGCACGAGATCGTCGAGCGGCAGTCCGCCGAGCACACGCCGGAGGCGTTCGAGGCCGAGCACCCGCTGTTCATCCTCTACACCTCCGGGACGACCGGGAAGCCGAAGGGCATCCTGCACACCTCGGGCGGCTACCTCACGCAGGCCTCGTACACCCACCACGCCGTCTTCGACCTCAAGCCGGAGACCGACGTGTACTGGTGCACGGCCGACATTGGCTGGGTCACCGGGCACTCGTACATCACGTATGGGCCGCTCTCGAACGGCGCGACGCAGGTGATGTACGAGGGGACGCCGGACACCCCGCACCAGGGGCGGTTCTGGGAGATCGTGCAGAAGTACGGGGTGACGATCCTGTACACGGCGCCGACCGCCATTCGTACGTTCATGAAGTGGGGCGACGACATCCCCGCGAAGTTCGATCTGTCGTCGTTGCGGGTGCTCGGGTCGGTCGGTGAACCGATCAACCCCGAGGCGTGGATCTGGTACCGGAAGCACATCGGGGCCGACCGGACGCCGATCGTGGACACCTGGTGGCAGACCGAGACCGGCGCGATGATGATCTCGCCGTTGCCGGGGGTGACGGAGACCAAGCCCGGCTCCGCGCAGCGGGCTCTGCCGGGGATCTCGGCGACCGTCGTGGACGACGAGGCCCGGGAGGTTCCCAACGGGGGTGGCGGCTACCTCGTACTCACCGAGCCGTGGCCTTCGATGCTGCGGACCATCTGGGGGGACGATCAGAGGTTCCTCGACACGTACTGGTCGCGGTTCGAGGGCAAGTACTTCGCCGGGGACGGGGCGAAGAAGGACGAGGACGGGGACATCTGGCTCCTCGGGCGGGTCGACGACGTGATGCTCGTGTCCGGGCACAACATCTCGACGACCGAGGTCGAGTCGGCGCTCGTCTCGCATCCGTCGGTCGCCGAGGCGGCGGTCGTGGGCGCGGCGGACGAGACGACCGGGCAGGCGATCGTGGCCTTCGTGATCCTGCGTGGGACGGCTTCCGCCGAGGATGAGGGGCTGGTGGCGGACCTGCGCAATCACGTGGGCACCGTGCTCGGGCCGATCGCCAAGCCCAAGCGGGTCCTGCCGGTGGCGGAGCTGCCGAAGACGCGCTCCGGCAAGATCATGCGGCGGCTGCTGCGTGACGTGGCGGAGAACCGGGAGCTTGGTGACGTCACGACGCTGACGGACTCCACGGTGATGGACCTGATCCAGTCGAAGCTGCCGGCGGCATCGAGCGAGGACTGAGGATTTCTCCCCGCCCACCCGCCCCTGATTGGTGTGGGGGCCCTGTGCTCCCCCACACCCCGGGGGCGCGGGGCTCCGCACGACGGGCATCACGGGGGTTTTCTTCGCCCCCTCCGCCCCTTCCCTTCCCGTTCCTGGGGGCTCCGCCCCCAGACCCCCGTATCGCGCTGACGCGCTCGTCCTCAAACGCCGGACGGGCTGAAAGATCTCCCGGGACTGAAAAGCTCTGAGGCCAGCGCTGGAAGATCTGCCGGCCGGAGCTGAGTGGTTCTCTGGCCGGGGCGAAAGAATTCAGCGCTGGCCGGGGAAAGATTCAGCCCCTCCGGCGTTTGAGGAGCGGGGTCTGGGGCGGAGCCCCAGAAGGATGGGACGGGTAGGGGCGGCGGGGGCGAAAAACCCTCACGCCCCCGCCAAACGCGCCAAGCACCCCATTTGCACATAACGTGAAGATCACCGGATAGGTCCGGGTGAACCTTCGGTAGGATGATGAGCGCGTCAGCGACGCGACAAGATCCTCAAGGTGCGCCGGGAAGTCTGGTCGGCATGTGATTCGTCCTGCCCGCCCGACCGGAGGTCTCCCGTGTCCGCCCCCGCGCCCCGCACCACCAACCGCAAGTTCCTCGGCCGTCTGTCCCTGCCGGAACGGAACTTCGTGGCGGACGCGCTGCGTGCCGAGACCGTTGGTGGCGTGCTGTTGCTCGTGGCCGCGATCGCGGCGCTGATCTGGGCGAACACTCCGATCAAGGAGAGTTACCAGACCGTCCTCGACTTCCACATCGGTCCCAGCTCGCTGGGTCTGAACCTCTCCCTCCAACACTGGGCGGCCGACGGACTGCTCGCCGTGTTCTTCTTCGTCGCCGGTATCGAGCTCAAGCGCGAACTGGTGGCCGGAGAGCTGCGGGACCCGAAGGCGGCGCTCCTGCCGGTCGCCGCCGCGTTGTGCGGAATGGTGGTTCCGGCGCTCGTCTACACCCTCACGAACGTGCTGGGTGGCGGCTCTCTCGACGGCTGGGCGGTGCCCACCGCGACCGACATCGCGTTCGCGCTCGCCGTCCTCGCGGTCATCGGTACGTCCCTGCCGTCGGCGTTGCGCGCCTTCCTGCTGACGCTCGCCGTCGTCGACGACCTCTTCGCGATCCTGATCATCGCGGTCTTCTTCACCGCCGACCTGAACTTCGCCGCCCTCGCCGGCGCGGTCGTCGGCCTCGGCGTCTTCTGGCTGCTGCTACGGAAGGGCGTACGCGGCTGGTACGTGTACGTTCCGCTCGCCCTAGTCATCTGGGGGCTGATGTACAACAGCGGCATCCACGCCACCATCGCCGGTGTCGCGATGGGCCTGATGCTGCGCTGCACCCGGCGCGAGGGCGAGGCGCACTCCCCCGGCGAGCACGTCGAACATCTCGTACGTCCGCTGTCGGCGGGCCTCGCCGTGCCGCTGTTCGCGCTGTTCAGCGCCGGGGTCGCGGTCTCGGGAGGCGTACTGGGGGATGTGTTCCAGCGGCCCGAGACGCTCGGCGTCGTCCTCGGGCTCGTCGTCGGCAAGGCGGTCGGCATCTTCGGCGGGACCTGGCTGACGGCCCGGTTCACCAGGGCCTCGCTCAGTGACGACCTGGCCTGGCCGGACGTCTTCGCCGTCGCCTCCCTCGCGGGCATCGGCTTCACCGTCTCGCTGCTGATCGGCGAACTCGCCTTCGACGGCGACCCGGCGCTCACCGACGAGGTCAAGGCCGCCGTCCTCGTCGGCTCCCTCATCGCGGCCGTGTGCGCCGGAACTCTGCTGAAGATACGCAACGCCAAGTACCGCGGACTGGTCGAGGCCGAGGAGCGCGACGACGACCTCGACGGCATCCCCGACATCTACGAGCAGGACAAGCCGGAGTACCACCTGCGGATGGCCGAGATCTACGAGCGCAAGGCCGCCGAGCACCGAAGGCTTGCCGAAGTGACGGGCGGGGCAAGCGACGGGGACGACGGTCCGGCATGATCTGACACGACCGTACAAAAACATGCAGGAGAGGGAGAATGCGATGAGTGCACCCGACGGCAGTCCGGTCGGAGCCGAACGCAGCATCGGCCAGCTGTTCGCCTCGGCGACGACCGAGATGTCCTCGCTGGTGCACGACGAGATCGCGCTGGCGAAAGCGCAGCTCAAGCAGGACGTCAAGCGCGGGGCGATCAGCGGTGGCGCGTTCGCGGGGGCCGGCGCGGTGCTGATCTTCTCCCTGCCGATGCTGAGCTTCGCCCTGGCGTACGGCATCCGGACCTGGAGCGACTGGAACCTCGCGATCTGCTTCCTGCTCTCCTTCGCGGCGAACGTACTGGTCGCCGCCGTGCTCGCGCTGATCGGCGTGGTCTTCGCGAAGAAGGCCAAGAAGAGCAAGGGCCCGCAGAAGGTCGCGGCCTCGGTGAAGGAGACGGCGGGGGTCCTGCAGAACGCCAAGCCGCACCCCCGGGAGCTGCCCGCACAGGATCGTGTGCCCGAGGCCATCGAGGCTGTGGCACGCTCGTCCTCATGACGGACCCCGCCACACCTTCGGCGCAACCCACTTCGGTCGTGAAGCTCGACATCCCCGGCGGAAAAGGCCTGATCCACCGGGACGTGGCGGCCAACGGCGCGCGCTTCCACATCGCCGAGATGGGCGACGGGCCGCTCGTCCTGCTGCTGCACGGCTTCCCGCAGTTCTGGTGGACGTGGCGCCATCAGCTGGTGGCGCTCGCCGACGCCGGTTTCCGCGCCGTCGCCATGGACCTGCGGGGAGTCGGCGGCAGCGACCGCACACCCCGCGGCTACGACCCCGCCAACCTCGCGCTCGACATCACCGGAGTCGTACGGTCCCTCGGCGAGCCCGACGCCGCGCTGGTCGGGCACGACCTGGGCGGATATCTGGCGTGGACGGCGGCCGTGATGCGCCCCAAGCTCGTACGCCGGCTCGTGGTCTCCTCGATGCCGCATCCCCGGCGCTGGCGCTACGCCATGCTCTCCGACGTCAAGCAGACGGCCGCGGGTTCATACATCTGGGGGTTCCAGCGGCCGTGGATCCCGGAGCGCCAACTCGTCGCGGACGACGGCGCGCTGGTGGGCCGTCTCGTACGGGACTGGTCGGGGCCGCGCCTTCCGGACGACGAGGCCGTGGAGACGTACCGCCGCGCCATGTGCATCCCCTCCACGGCGCACTGCGCGATCGAGCCGTACCGCTGGATGGTGCGGTCCATGGCCCGCCCGGACGGGATCCAGTTCAACCGGCGGATGAAGCGGCCGGTCCGAGTGCCGACGTTGCATCTGCACGGCTCGCTCGACCCGGTGATGCGGACGCGGAGTGCCGCGGGCTCCGGCGAGTACGTCGAAGCGCCGTACCGCTGGCGGCTGTTCGACGGGCTCGGACACTTCCCGCACGAAGAGGATCCGGTGGCGTTTTCGACCGAATTGGTCAACTGGCTGAAGGATCCCGAGCCTGATCGGTGAGGCCGTTCCCTCAGTAGGCTCGGGCGTCCGGTATCCGGACAGGAACGCCTGTCCTACGAACAGCCAAATGCCTTACGCATAGGCCAATTGGGGGGCCAGGGGGCGGTTATCGACCTTGGGGCGGGGGCAGACGTCGGGGTATGGGCTGGACGCACGACTACAGTGACGCAGCACGCACACGCCGCTCGGCCGCGGGCCTGAGCTCCCATCAGAGGGGCACCCCGCAGTTGCCGGGCACGGATCATCCCCTGGTGGGGATCCCGCGCATCCTGCGCCGTCGGGCCCGCTGGGTCTCGGTGCGGCTGCGCCATCCTCGAGGCTGAGCCGTCCTCACGGTTGGCCACCGACACACTGATCGGCGTCAGAGCGCGCAGCTGTCGCTGTCCACCTGCTGGTTCGCGGTACGGCCCTTGGTGATGTCCTCCTGGACCTCGTCCACGGTGAGCGCGTACCCGGTGTTGGCGTCGTCGAGCGACTTCGCGAAGACCACGCCGTACACCTTGCCGTCGGTGGTGAGCAGCGGGCCGCCGGAGTTGCCCTGGCGGACGGTCGCGTAGAGCGAGTAGACGTCGCGGCGCACCGTGCCCCGGTGGTAGATGTCCGGGCCGTTGGCCGTGATGCGGCCGCGTACGCGCGCGGGCTGGATGTTGTACGCGCCGTTCTCCGGGAAGCCGGCGACGATCGCGCTGTTGCCGCTGGTGGCGTCCTCGGTCGTGAACTGGAGGGCGGGCGCGTCCAGGCTCGGCACGTCGAGTACGGCGATGTCGCGCTCCCAGTCGTAGAGGACGACCGTGGCGTCGTACTTCTTGCCCTCGCCGCCTATCTGGACGGTGGGTTCGTCGACTCCGCCGACCACGTGGGCGTTGGTCATCACACGGCGGTCGCCGAAGACGAAGCCGGTGCCTTCGAGGACCTTGCCGCAACTCGGGGCGGTGCCCATGACCTTGACGATGGACCTCTGGGCGCGGATGGCGACCGCGCTGTTGGCGAGGGCCGGGTCGGGGGGCTGGACGTCGGTGATGGGCTCGTTGGCGAACGGGCTGAAGACCTGCGGGAAGCCGTTCTGCGCGAGGACCGAGGAGAAGTCGGCGAACCAGGTGTCGGCCTGGTTGGGCAGAGCCCGTGACACGCCGGTCAGCACCTTGGAGCTGCGGACCTCCTTGCCGAGCGTCGGCAGCGTAGTGCCGGCCAGGGCCGAGCCGATCAGCCAGGCGACCAGGAGCATCGCCACGACGTTGACGAGGGCGCCGCCCGTCGCGTCCAGGGCGCGGGCCGGGGACCAGGTGATGTACCGGCGCAGCTTGTTGCCGAGGTGTGTGGTGAGGGCCTGGCCCACGGAGGCGCAGACGATGACGACGACGACAGCGACGACGGCGGCGGTCGTGTTCACCTCGGCGTCGTCGGTGACCGCGCCCCAGATGACCGGGAGCAGGTAGACGGCGACGAGGCCGCCCCCCAGGAAGCCGATCACGGACAGGATGCCGACGACGAAGCCCTGGCGATAGCCCACGATCGCGAACCACACGGCGGCGACCAGCAACAGGATGTCCAGCACGTTCACTGCTTCGAGCCTCGCCTCATCACTCTTCGGTCACTCCGTCTCGGCTGGGGGTGCGACCCGCGGCACAGCCGCTGACGGGTGCGGCGTCCCCCAGGAAGACACAGCACGGGGCCACCCTGTCATGCGCGCCAGTCGAGCGGGACCTGGTTGTCGCGGTCCCAGGGCAGCTCCCAGCCCGCATAGTGCAGGATCCGGTCGATGATGCCCGCCGTGAAGCCCCAGACGAGGGCCGATTCGACCAGGAATGCCGGACCCTGGTGACCTCTGGGATGCACGGCGGTAGCACGGTTGGCGGGGTCCGTGAGATCCGCCACGGGGACGGTGAAGACCCGCGCCGTCTCGTTCGGATCAACCACACCCACCGGTGTCGGGCGGCGCCACCAGCCCAGGACCGGCGTGACCACGAAGCTGCTCACCGGGATGTAGAGCTTGGGCAGCACGCCGAAGAGCTGGACGCCGCTCGGGTCGAGCCCGGTCTCCTCCTCGGCCTCGCGGAGAGCGGCCCGCAGCGGCCCGTCGGCCTTCGGGTCGCCGTCCTCGGGGTCGAGGGCTCCGCCGGGGAAGGAGGGCTGTCCGGCGTGCGATCTCAGGGAGGTGGCGCGCTCCATGAGCAGCAGCTCGGGGCCTCGCTCGCCCTCGCCGAACAGGATGAGCACGGCGGACTGGCGCCCCGCGCCGTCACTCGGGGGCAGGAAGCGGCTCAGCTGGAGCGGCTCCACCGACTCGGCGGCGTGCACCACCGGATCGAGCCAGTCGGGCAGACCGTCCTTGCTCACGGCCACCGGGCCGCCCTGCGTGTTGCCGGCCAATCGACCGCCCTGCGTGTTGCCGGCGTGCGTCATCGCCACCCCCGTTCTGCTCTTCCCAACGCCTGCACGTGCCGTGTTCGTTCCGTGGTCCGGAGCCATGAGGCGTCTTGGGTGTTCCCGGCGGGGGCCGTCATCCAGCGCCCTGAGGTGTGCCCAGCGGGGGCGCCGGGATGCCGCCCGCGTCCAGGTAGGACTGCGGGGGGTTGAGGCGCTGGCCCGGGAAGCCGCCCTTCTCGTACTTCAGGAGCTTCTTCGCCTTCTCCGGATCCGTCTCACCCTCTCCGTACGCCGGGCAGAGCGGGGCGATGGGGCAGGCGCCGCAGGCGGGTTTGCGGGCGTGGCAGATGCGGCGGCCGTGGAAGATCACGTGGTGGGAGAGCATGGTCCAGTCGCTCTTCGGGAAGAGCGCACCGACGGCCGCCTCGATCTTGTCGGGCTCCGTCTCCGCGGTCCACTGCCAGCGGCGGACCAGCCGCTGGAAATGGGTGTCCACGGTGATTCCGGGGCGCCCGAAGGCGTTGCCGAGCACCACGAAGGCGGTCTTGCGGCCCACGCCGGGGAGCTTGACGAGGTCTTCGAGACGGCCGGGGACCTCGCCCCCGCAATCGTCCCGCAGCGCCCTGGAGAGCCCTATCACCGACTTGGTCTTGGCCCGGAAGAACCCCGTCGGGCGCAGGATCTCCTCGACCTCCTCCGGGTTGGCCGCGGCCAGGTCCTCGGGGGTCGGGTACTTGGCGAAGAGCGCCGGGGTCGTCTGATTGACCCTCAGGTCGGTCGTCTGCGCCGACAGGACGGTGGCGACGACCAGTTGGAAGGGGTTCTCGAAGTCGAGCTCCGGGTGGGCGTACGGGTACACCTCGGCGAGTTCGCGGTTGATGCGGCGGGCTCGGCGGACCAAGGCGGTGTCTGGCGCGGGGGCCTTCTGCGGGGGCTTGGCAGGGGTCGCCTTCTTGGCGGACTGCGGGAGCTTGGCGGAGGACGCCTTCTTGGCGGACTGCGAGGGCTTGACGGAAGGCACCTTCTTGGCGGAGGCCGGCTTCCCGGTCGTAGCCGTCACCTTCTTGGGGGCAGCTTTCGCGGGCGTCGCCTTCACCGGGGCCCGCTTTGCTCCCTTTGTCGTTTTCTTGGTACCGTCCGTGGGCTGTTCGCCCACAGCAGAATTGCGACGTACAACCACCCGCCCAGCCCCCTTGGCCTGTGCTCTCACCGGCGTTTTGGACACTCGGCCAGCCTAAAGCCCGGCACTGACATCCGCCCCGGACCCAGGAGATCAGCCCCCAATTGGCCCCCTGCCGCACTGCCCGGGACACCAGTGCGGCAGACTTGTGACTGATCACACTGTTTGGACCGTCCGGCAAGATGGGGAACACGGTCCCCTGGTACCAAGGGGGAGCAAGATCCCCTGAGCAGGTCGACAAGGAGAGAACTCGTGGACGACGTTCTGCGGCGCGCCCCGCTCTTCGCGGCGCTCGATGACGAGCAGGCCGCGGAGCTCCGCGCCTCCATGAGTGAGGTGACCCTCGCTCGCGGCGACGCTCTTTTCCATGAGGGCGACCCCGGGGACCGCCTCTACGTGGTCACCGAGGGCAAGGTGAAGCTCCACCGCACCTCACCCGACGGCCGCGAGAACATGCTGGCGGTCCTGGGCCCCGGTGAGCTCATCGGCGAGCTGTCGCTGTTCGACCCGGGTCCGCGCACGGCCACGGCCTCCGCGCTGACCGAGGTCAAGCTGCTCGGCCTCGGCCACGGCGACCTCCAGCCCTGGCTGAACGCGCGGCCCGAGGTGGCCGCCGCCCTGCTGCGCGCCGTCGCCCGGCGCCTGCGCAAGACCAACGACCAGATGTCCGACCTGGTCTTCTCGGACGTCCCTGGCCGCGTCGCCCGCGCCCTCCTGGACCTCTCCCGCCGCTTCGGCGTGCAGTCCGAAGAGGGCATCCACGTCGTGCACGACCTCACGCAGGAGGAGCTGGCCCAGCTGGTCGGCGCGTCCCGCGAGACGGTCAACAAGGCCCTCGCCGACTTCGCGGGCCGCGGCTGGCTCCGCCTGGAGGCGCGTGCCGTGATCCTGCTGGACGTGGAGCGGCTCGCGAAGCGTTCGCGCTAGCACCAGCACTGCTCGTACGACTTCTTCTTACTGAAGGGCCCTGCCTCACGGTGGGGCCCTTCAGGTATCACCGGGTGGGGATCCAAGGGGTGGGGATGTACGAGGACAGAGTGCTGGAGTCGTTCTGGGGCGGGGAGACGAAGGGACCCTGGTGGCGGCGGGGCCCGGCCACCGCGCCGAGGCTGTGGAAGTACCCGCGGGAGAAGGGGAACCCGGGCGCACCGCTGGGCACCTGGGCGGCGGAAGGGACCCTCGCCCTGGCCCGCTTAGACCGGGTGGAGGCGTACGGCCTGACGACAGGTGCCCGGCTGTGGACCTGGCAGCCGCCCGACGGCCAGGTGATCGCCCACGTCTCGCCGGACGCGCCGGACGGCGTAGGCGTCGTACTGCACCACGCCGCCGGGGACGACGCCACGGAGCACCCCCACCACGCCGTCGCGGACAGAACCACGGAGCACGTCCACCTCACCGGGCTGGACCTCGGCACGGGCGCGGTGGTCTGGACGCGTGCGCAGCGCGCCGACGAGCTGGGATCCGTCGGCGCGGACGCGCCCGAGGTGGCGCTCGGCGGCGGCCGCATCGCAACCGTCCGGACCCGCGGCGGGAACACGCCGCCCATGGTCCGCGTGCTCGACGCGCGCACCGGTGCTCTCCAATGGGAGCGACCGCTCCCCGAGGGCTGGGGCGACGCCTCCGTCCTGACGGCCGAGCCGGTCGTCGTGTCCACCGTCGGACACGGCGGACCCGCAACCCGTCCCGCTCCCCGCCGGCTCTACGTGGTGAGCGAGAACGCTGAGCTGGCGATCAGCCTTCGCCGGCTGTACAAGGAGCCGCCGCCGAACGAAGTACCCCCCTCGTACGAGGAGTTCGGGGCGCACCCGGCGATCGTCGGCGACACGATCGCCGTCGAACTCGTCTCGCCCCAGCCGGACGACCAGGAGCACTCGGGAAGCCGGATCCGGGCGTTCTCCACGACCACGGGCGACCTCCGCTGGGTCTGGCACAGCACGTACGGCCGCACGGTCTTCCCGCTCGCGCACCGGGGCTACCTCGTGGTCCTGAACGGCTACGGCGACCACGCGACGGTGCTCGACCCCGCCGACGGCCGGGTCGTGGCCGAACGCGCCCTGCCCGGCTACAGCTTCCAGGCGCACCTCGCCGCCTCCGGGGACAGCCTCGCCGTGATCTGCACAGCGCCGCGCACCCTCCAGCGCCTGCGGGTCTTCCGCTGGAAATGACCTGACGGCGTCGCGTCGCCGTTGCACAGTGGTGCCATGCAGAACAAGGGGCTCGACGCCCAGGGCTACATCGCGCCCGAGGGCGCCCTCGGGCGCGTCCCGCGGGAGTTCCGGCCCGTGGTGGCCATGGCGCGGGACCGGGTCCTCGACGTCTTCGGGGCGCGGCTCGACAGCGCGTACCTCTACGGGTCGATTCCGCGCGGCAACGCGCGCGTGGGGCGCAGCGATCTCGATCTGCTGCTCGTGCTGCGCGAGGAGCCCACCGAGGAGGACCGTGCGGACGCCCGCTCCCTCGACGAGGCGCTGGACAAGGAGTTCGCGCAGATCGACGGGGCCGGAACGCTCCTGGTCGGCCGTACGCGGCTGCTGAGCGAACTGGAGACGTACGACCTCGGCTGGTTCGTCGCCTGCCTCTGTACGCGCCTCCTGGGCGAGGATCTGGCCGAGTACCTGCCGCGCTACCGCCCCGACTCCCTCCTCGCCCGCGAGACGAACGGCGACCTCGCGCTGTTCCTGCCGCGCTGGCGCTCGCGGATCGCCGATGCCGCCGACACGGAGGAGGCCCGGCGCCCGCTGGTGCGCTTCATGTCACGCCATCTCGTACGGACCGGGTTCACGCTCGTCATGCCGCGCTGGAACGGCTGGACCAGCGACCTGCGGGAGATGGCCGAGGCGTTCGCCGCGTACTACCCGGAGCGGGGCGACCGGATGCGGGAGGCGGCCGCCCTCGGCTACGAGCCCAGCGGCGACCTCACCGTCCTGAGGTCGTACGTCGACGACCTCGGGCCGTGGCTCGCCGAGGAGTACGCGCGCGTGCATGGCGTCAAGGCTCCGAGGCCGGGCGAGGGAGCGTAGGGCCTGATCGACCGGACGGGCCCTAGATGAGCCCGTGCTCCCGCAGGTAGTCCAGCTGGGCGCGCACCGACAGCTCGGCCGCGGGCCACAGGGAGCGGTCCACGTCCGCGTACACGTGGACGACGACCTCGGACGGGGTCCGGTGACCGCTCTCGACCGCCGTCTCGATCTGGGCGAGGCGGTGGGCGCGGTGGGCGAGGTAGAACTCGACCGCGCCCTGGGCGTCTTCGAGGACGGGTCCGTGGCCCGGCAGGACGGTGTGGACACCGTCGTCGACCGTGAGGGACCTCAGGCGCCTCAGGGAGTCCAGATAGTCGCCCAGGCGGCCGTCGGGGTGGGCCACCAGGGTCGTACCGCGGCCGAGGACGGTGTCCCCGGTCAGGACCGCCTGATCGGCCGGGAGATGGAAGCACAGCGAGTCGGAGGTGTGGCCGGGGGTGGACACCACGCGCAGCTCCAGGCCACCGGTGGTGATCACCTCCCCCGCACCCAGCCCCTCGTCCCCGAGCCGCAGCGCCGGATCCAGCGCCCGCACCTTGGTGCCCGTCAGCGCGGCGAACCACGCGGCGCCCTCGGCGTGATCGGGGTGTCCGTGCGTGAGCAGGGTCAGCGCGATCCGCTTGCCGGCCTTCTCGGCCGTGTCCACGACATTCCGCAGATGTACGTCGTCCAGGGGCCCCGGGTCGATCACCACCGCGAGCTCGGAATCCGGCTCGGCCAGGATCCAGGTGTTCGTGCCGTCCAGGGTCATCGCGGACGCGTTGGGGGCCAGGACGTTGACGGCTCGCAGGGTGGCGGGGCCCGAGAGCACCCCGCCCCTCGGCTGGCCGGGGAGGGCTGCTGCGTCGGTCATGCGGAGGCTCCACCGGTCGGGATGTGCTTGGTGAACTCGTCGTGGCCGGGCCAGGAGAGCACCACTTCGCCGTTCTCCAGGCGGGCCTTGGCCAGGACGGGGGTCAGGTCGCGGTCGGGCGCTGCGGCGAGGGCGTCGGCGGCGGTGTCGTACGCGGTGAGCTGGCGCAGGGTCGCGATGGTCGGCGGCATCATCAGCAGCTCACCCTTGTCGTACGAGGCTGCCGCGTCCGCCGGGTTGATCCACACCGTGCGGTCGGCCTCAGTGGAGGCGTTGCGGGTGCGCTGGCCCTGAGGGAGGGCGGCCACGAAGAACCACGTGTCGTAGCGGCGGGTCTCGAACTCCGGGGTGATCCAGCGGGCCCAGGCGCCCAGGAGGTCCGACCTGAGGACGAGTCCCCGGCGGTCCAGGAACTCCGCGAAGGAGAAGTCGCGGGCGACCAGGGCGGCGCGGTCCGCCTCCCACTCCTCGCCCGTGGTGTCGCCGACGACCGTGTCAGGGGTGGGGCCGGCGAGGAGGACGCCTGCCTCCTCGTACGTCTCGCGGACCGCGGCGCAGACGACGGCCTGGGCGGAGGTCTCGTCGCCGCCGAGCCTTTTCGCCCACCACGCGCGCGTGGGGCCCGCCCAGCGGATGTGGTGCTCGTCGTCGCGCGGGTCTACGCCGCCGCCCGGATACGCGTACGCGCCTCCGGCGAAGGCCATGGAGGCGCGTCTGCGCAGCATGTGCACGGTGGGGGCGGGCCCGTCCTTGAGCAGCATCACCGTGGCCGCCCGCTTCGGGGTGACCGGGGTGAGGGTGCCCTCCGCGAGCGCGCGGATGCGGTCGGGCCACTCCGGGGGGAACCACTGCCCATTCGCCATGGGCGGAGGCTATCCCGAGCCGGGCGGATGTTCGAGGGGCCCGGATGGTTACCGCACCCTGCCCCGGACCAGGCTGGGAACAGTTTTCGCCCCCTCCGCCCCTACCCGTCCCATCCTCCGGGGCTTCGCCCCGGACCCCGCCGGGTCGCCCTTTGACTGCGGGTCGGTGGGGGCTGGTCGCGCAGTTCCCCGCGCTCCTGACGGGGCGCGCCTACGCGGCCGTCAGTTCCACCATGATCTCGACCTCCACCGGCGCGTCCAGTGGGAGGACCGCCACGCCGACCGCGCTTCGGGCGTGGACGCCCTTGTCGCCGAGGACGGCGCCGAGGAGTTCGCTGGCTCCGTTGAGGACGGCGGGCTGGCCGGTGAAGTCGGAGGCGGAGGCGACGAAGCCGGTGACCTTCACGACACGCGCGATGCGGTCCAGGTCACCCGCGACGGACTTGACCGCGGCGAGCGCGTTCAGGGCGCAGGTGCGGGCCAGGTCCCTGGCTTCCTCGGGCGTGACCTCCGCGCCCACCTTGCCGGTGAGCGGAAGCTTGCCTTCCACGATCGGGAGCTGGCCCGCGGTGTAGACGTACACGCCGGACTGCACGGCAGGCTGGTACGCGGCCAGCGGCGGGACGACCTCGGGCAGTGTCAGCCCGAGTTCCGCCAGTTTGGCCTCGATGGCGCCACTCATGCCTTCTCCCGCTTCAGGTAGGCCACCAGCTGCTCGGGGTTGTTCGGCCCGGGCACGACCTGGACGAGCTCCCAGCCGTCCTCGCCCCAGGTGTCCAGAATCTGCTTCGTGGCGTGGACGAGCAGAGGCACGGTTGCGTATTCCCACTTGGTCATGTCGCCGACTGTAGCCGTTGCCGGGCACGGCCTTTCGCGGGTGTCGTCCGAGGCCTCGCGCACACGTTGTCCACAGCCTCCTGCGTAGTACGGCGGCCGACTGGTTAGGCTCGAATACGTGAGCAGGCTCCAGGTCGTCAGCGGCAAGGGCGGTACCGGCAAGACCACGGTAGCCGCCGCCCTCGCGCTCGCCCTCGCGACGGAGGGCAAGCGCGCCCTCCTCGTCGAGGTCGAGGGCAGACAGGGCATCGCGCAGCTCTTCGAGACAGAAGCGCTGCCCTACGGGGAGCGGAAAATCGCCGTCGCTCCCGGGGGCGGGGAGGTGTACGCCCTCGCCATCGACCCCGAACTGGCCCTTCTGGACTACCTCCAGATGTTCTACAAGCTGGGCAGCGCCGGCCGCGCCCTGAAGAAGCTCGGTGCCATCGACTTCGCGACGACCATCGCGCCGGGTCTGCGGGACGTGCTCCTGACCGGCAAGGCGTGCGAGGCCGTACGCCGCAAGGACAAGAGCGGGCGGTTCGCGTACGACTACGTGGTCATGGACGCGCCGCCGACGGGGCGGATCACCCGCTTCCTGAACGTCAACGACGAGGTGGCGGGCCTCGCGAAGATCGGCCCGATACACAATCAGGCACAGGCCGTCATGCGCGTCCTCAAGTCCAAGGAGACGGCCGTTCACCTGGTGACGCTCCTGGAGGAGATGCCCGTACAGGAGACCGCGGACGGCATCGCCGAACTGCGGGCCGCGAAGCTGCCGGTGGGGCGGATCATCATGAACATGGTGCGGCCCGCGCTGCTCGACGACGCCGATCTGGAGCTCACGGCCGCCGCTCCCCGTACCGCCATCGCCAAGTCGCTCTCCGCGGCCGGACTGGGCGGCGCCCGCCGTGGCGGGCTCGCCGAGCGGCTGGTGGACCCGCTGCTCGAGCAGGCCGCCGAGTACGCCGAGCGGCACACCCTGGAGCGCGAGCAGCGGGCCGTGCTCACGGAGCAGGGCCTGCCGCTGCACGAACTCCCGTTGCTCGCCGAGGGAATGGATCTGGCGGGCCTGTACCAACTCGCCAAGGAACTGCGTCAGCAAGGGATCTCATGAGTTCGGACCCGGCCCGCGCACACGACTCCGCCCGCGCACAGGAATCCGCCCACGCGCAGGATTCCGCTCGCGGGCTGGACGCGGCGCGCCCCCTGGACGTCGATCCGCTGATCGACGACCCGAAGACCCGCATCGTGGTGTGCTGCGGCTCGGGCGGCGTCGGCAAGACGACCACGGCGGCGGCGCTGGGGCTGCGCGCCGCCGAACGCGGCCGCAAGGTCGTCGTGCTCACCATCGACCCGGCGCGCCGCCTCGCCCAGTCCATGGGCATCGACTCCCTGGACAACACCCCACGCCGGGTGAAGGGCGTCGAGGGGGACGGCGAACTGCACGCCATGATGCTCGACATGAAGCGCACCTTCGACGAGATCGTCGAGGCGCACGCGGACCGCGAGCGGGCGGCGGCGATCCTGAACAACCCCTTCTACCAGTCGCTTTCGGCGGGCTTCGCGGGCACGCAGGAGTACATGGCGATGGAGAAGCTCGGGCAGCTGCGGGCACGGGAGGAATGGGACCTGATCGTCGTCGACACGCCGCCGTCCCGCTCGGCCCTGGACTTCCTCGACGCGCCCAAGCGGCTCGGGTCCTTCCTGGACGGACGGCTGATCCGGCTGCTGACGGCGCCGGCGAAGCTGGGCGGCCGGGCGGGAATGAAGTTCCTGAACGTCGGGATGTCGCTGATGACCGGCACCCTGGGGAAGCTCCTCGGCGGGCAACTCCTCAAGGACGTACAGACCTTCGTCTCCGCGATGGACACGACCTTCGGCGGGTTCCGTACGCGCGCGGACGCCACGTACAAGCTGCTCCAGGCACCCGGCACGGCCTTCCTGGTGGTGGCGGCCCCGGAGCGGGACGCGCTGCGCGAGGCCGCGTACTTCGTGGAGCGGTTGGCAGCCGAGGACATGCCGTTCGCCGGTCTGGTGCTCAACCGGGTGCACGGCAGCGGCGCCGCTCAGCTGTCGGCCGAGCGGGCACTCGCCGCCGCGGAAAACCTCGGACTCGACGCCGCGGAGGACCGTGATCTGGAAGCCGCGGAAAATCTTGCCGAGGGTCGCATTGTGGATCAGGGGGACGGGAAGGCTGGACTTCGTAACTCTCCCGACACGTACGACAGTTCAGAATCTCCCGCTTCCGAGGCACCAGCTCCCGACACCTCCGACGATCCCGCCGAAGGCTCCCCCGCCGCCACGGACAGGACCGTTGCCACGAACGGGAACCGGACCACAGACACCGGCCGTACCGTCGAGCAACTCACCGCAGGCCTGCTGAGGTTGCACGCCGAGCGCATGCAGCTGCTCTCCCGCGAGCAGCGCACGCGTGACCGCTTCGCCGCCCTCCACCCCGAGGTGGCGGTGGCCGAAGTGGCGGCGCTGCCCGGCGACGTACACGACCTGGCAGGGCTGCGGGACATCGGGAACCGGCTCGCGGCCGGTCGACCGGAGCTGCCCGAAGCCGGCGCCTGACGCGGCGCCTTCGATCGCCTGCGGGGCCATGACCTGCACAGCCGTGGCCATGACCAACAGGGACTGCTGCGGGGACTGAGGGAAACGCCCTCAGCCCACCGCCAAGTAGCGCTCGTACACCTCTTCCTCATCAAGAGGCAGCAGGCCCGCACCGCGTTCGTACTCCGTACGCGCGGTCTCGAGCAGATGACGCCAAGAGGTGACGGTGGGCCGCCGGCGCAACAGTGCGCGGCGCTCCCGCTCGGTCATGCCACCCCACACGCCGAATTCGACGCGGTTGTCGAGCGCATCGGCGAGGCACTCCGTGCGCACCGGACATCCGGTGCACACTGCCTTCGCCCGGTTCTGCGCTGCTCCTTGAACGAACAGTTCATCCGGATCGGTAGTGCGGCAGGCCGCCTGCGCACTCCAGTCGGTTACCCAGCCCATACCGGCGCCGTCCTCTCCCGAATCGAGGCTCCCCCACGGCGGCAGCGGCATATTCACCGCCGCCAGTTGAGGACGTTACGGAAGGTGGGCACAGCGCAACACCCCCTTCGGGCCCAATCTTGAATGGCCCGAACGGACTATGCGTAAGCGGCAGATCACCCGGGGGAGTGACCTGAGGACATACGTGAGTATCCCGGCAAACCGGGACAGTTCAGTTGAGTCACAACGGACGCCGGGTGACACACAAGGCGGATTCGGACACGCCCCCAACAAAAATTTAGGGAACCTCCGGAACGATTCGGGGTCGCCGGACGTATTGATACGTAGCCGCACTGCTGTGACAGTTGAGAGCAGCTTAGGCCAAGGCCTATACGCGTGTCCGGCGATTGAGAACGTAGGCTGCCCTCATGCCAAAGAAGCGCTCGGGCGGTGGTCTGTCGCCATTCCAGCAGGCCGCCAAGTTCCTCGGTGTCAGCGTGCTCGCGGGAGCGGTCATGGCCGGAATCGCGCTGCCCGCGGCAGGCGCGCTCGGTCTCGCGGCCAAGGGTTCGGTCCAGAGTTTCGACGAGATTCCGGACAACCTGAAGAGCCCGCAGCTGAGTCAGCGGACCACGATCCTGGACAGCGAAGGCGGTCAGATCGCCACCGTCTACTCGCGTGACCGCACCGTGGTCGACCTCAAGGACATCTCGCCGTACATGCAGAAGGCGATCGTCGCGATCGAGGACTCACGCTTCTACGAGCACGGCGCGGTCGACCTGAAGGGCGTCCTGCGCGCCCTCAACCAGAACGCGCAGAGCGGCGGAGTGTCCCAGGGCGCCTCCACCCTCACCCAGCAGCTGGTGAAGAACTACTTCGTCGAAGAGGCCGGCGACGACCCGACGAAGGTCGCCCAGGCCACCCAGCAGACCCTCGGCCGCAAGATCCGCGAGCTCAAGTACGCGATCCAGCTCGAGGAGAAGCTCGGCAAGAAGAAGATCCTCGAGAACTACCTGAACATCACGTTCTTCGGCGAGCAGGCGTACGGCATCGAGGCCGCGGCCCAGCGCTACTTCTCCAAGCCCGCCAAGGAGCTGAACCTCCAGGAGTCGGCGCTGCTCGCGGGCATCGTCCAGTCGCCCAGCCGGTACGACCCGGTCAACGACGAGGCGGAGGCCACCAAGCGCCGCAACACCGTCCTGCAGCGCATGGCCGAGACGAACGACATCTCGCAGGCGGAAGCCAACAAGGCCATGAAGACGCCGCTCGGCCTGAAGGTCAGCAAGCCGAACAACGGCTGCATCACGGCGGTCGAGGGCGCGGCCTTCTTCTGCAAGTACGTGGAGAAGGTCTTCCTCAGCGACCCGGTCTTCGGCGAGACCAAGGAGGAGCGGGCGAAGATCTGGAACCAGGGCGGCCTGACGATCCGTACGACGCTCGACCCGCAGGCACAGGAATCGGTGCAGGCCTCGCTCAAGGACCACGTCAACCAGACGGACAAGGTCACCGCGGCGGCCACCCTGGTCGAACCGGGCACGGGCAAGATCGTCGGCATGGGCCAGGCGACGCCGTACGGCTACGGCAAGAACGAGACCGAGTACAACTACTCGGTCAACTACGCCATGGGCGGCTCGAACTTCGGCTTCCCGACCGGTTCCACCTTCAAGCCGTTCGTGGCCGCGGCCGCCCTGGAGGAGGGCAAGCCCGCGACCCAGGAGTACGCGTCGCCGTACGAGATGGACTACCCGAGCCCCGTTCAGCGGTGCGGCACCGATCCGTACGTCAACACGCAGGGCGACACGGTGGAGAACGAGGCCGAGTCCGAGGTCGGGCCGTACCAGCTGAAGGAGGCGATGGCCAAGTCGGTCAACACCTACTTCGTGCAGATGATCTCCGACATCGGCCTGTGCCCCGTGGTCGACATGACCGACAAGCTGCACGTCACACAGGGCAACGGCGAGAAGCTGCCGGAGAGCCCGTCCATCGCGCTGGGCGCCGTGGGCCTCTCGCCGCTGACGATGGCCACCGCGTACGCCTCCTTCGCCGCCCGGGGCATGTACTGCACCCCGGTCGCCATCGAGTCGATCACGCAGAAGGTCGGCAACGAGCAGAAGTCCCTCGACGTGCCGAAGTCCACGTGCTCGCGGGCGATGTCCGAGAAGACCGCGGACACCGTCAACACCCTCCTGAGCGGCGTGATCGACTCCGGTACGGGTCAGGCCGCCGGCCTCACCGACCGCGCCAACGCCGGTAAGACGGGTACGACCGACTCCCGCAAGAACGCCTGGTTCGTCGGCTACACGCCGAACCTCGCCGGCGCGGTCTGGGTCGGCAGCGCCACGCAGAAGGTCGAGATGGAGAACATCACGATCGGCGGCGTCTGGCACGAGAAGGTCTACGGCGGTCAGGTGCCGGGTCCCATCTGGAAGGACGCGATGACCGGCGCCCTCGACGGCAAGGACTCCCCGTCCTTCAACCTCGTCAACATCCCCGACCCCGAGAAGGACAAGGGCAAGGGCAACGACGACGGGGACAACGGGGACGACGGGAACGGCAACGGGAACAACGGCGGTCTGATCGACGGCGGCCTCACGACCGGCGGCACCACGACCGGCGGCACGCCGACGCCCACCATCTCCCTCCCGGAGGGCTTCATCCAGGGGCAGAGCGACGGTGGCAACGGGAACGGTGGGCGGGACTAGGGTCTGTCCGGCTCGTTCCTGCGGGAACCGGGTCCTGCTCGATGCTCGAAGTCCGATACGGCGGTGGGGGCGCCCCTTGTGACAAGGGGCGCCCCCACCGGCGTACGTGGTGGACGGGCCGTTCAGGCGTCCGTCCAGCTGCCCGTTCAGCCGCCCGCGAGCAGTTGCTTGACCACGGCGGCAACGCGGCCGCCCTCCGCCAGGCCGGCCACCTTCGGGTTCACGATCTTCATGACCTGGCCCATCGCACGCGGCCCCTCGGCGCCCGCCGACTTCGCCTCCTCGACGGCCTGGGCGACGATCTGCCGGAGCTCGTCGTCGGACAGCTGCTTGGGCAGGTACGTGGCGAGGATCTCGCCCTCCGCCTTCTCTCGCTCGGCCGACTCGGGCCGCCCGCCCTTCGCGAAGGCGTCCGCGGCCTCGCGGCGCTTCTTCGCCTCGCGGGTGATCACCTTCTGCACTTCGTCGTCGGAGAGTTCGCGCTTCGTCTTGCCCGCGACCTCCTCGTTGGTGATCGCGGAGAGGGTCAGCCGGAGCGTCGAGGAGCGGAGCTCGTCGCGCTCCTTGATGGCGGCGTTGAGGTCTTCCTTGAGCTTCGACTTAAGGGTGGTCATGCCGTCGATTGTCGCAGGTGTGGGGAGACCGCCGCCCGTTGATTTCAGGGGGCGTTCGTCGTGCGCCCGAGGTTGTCCACAGGCGGGCACGGCGGGTTGCCGGGGTCTGACACGATGGGCGTATGCGCGCGCGATACGGAGTACCCCTGGGAATCACGGCGGTCGGCGCCGCCGGTCTGTTGTACGCGGCGGGTTTCGAGACCCGTTCCTTCCGGCTGCGACGGGTGACGGTGCCGGTGCTGCCGCCCGGCATGCGGCCGTTGCGCGTTCTCCAGGTCTCCGACATCCACATGGTGAGCGGCCAGCGCAAGAAGCAGCGCTGGCTGCGCTCGCTGGCCGGCCTGCGCCCCGACTTCGTCATCAACACCGGGGACAATCTCTCCGACCCGGAGGGCGTGCCCGAGGTACTGGACGCGCTGGGTCCGCTGATGGAGTTCCCGGGGGCGTACGTCTTCGGGTCGAACGACTACTACGGCCCCACACTCCGCAACCCCGCCCGGTACCTGTTCGAGAAGGCCCAGGGCAAGCACGGTCTGAACGGCAACAAGCCAGTCGTCGGCGCCGTCCACAACCCGTGGGAGGAGCTGCGCGACGGCTTCGACACGGCGGGCTGGCTGAACCTGACGAACACCCGCGGTGAGCTGAAGATCGAGGGCGCCTCCGTGGAGCTGACCGGCCTCGACGATCCGCACATCAAGCGGGACCGGTACGCCCGTGTGGCCGGCGGTCCCTCGGAGTCGGCCGACTTCTCGATGGGCGTGGTCCACGCCCCGTACCTGCGCGCGCTCGACGCGTTCACCGCGGACGGCTACCCGCTGATACTGGCCGGCCACACCCACGGCGGGCAGCTCTGCCTCCCCTTCTACGGCGCCTTCGTCACCAACTGCGACCTGGACACGGACCGCGTGAAGGGCCTGTCCACGCATACGGCGGAGGGGCGGACGTCGTACATGCACGTGTCGGCGGGGTGTGGGGCCAGCCGGTACACACCGGTGCGGTTCGCTTGCCCGCCGGAGGCTTCGTTGCTGACGTTGGTGGGGCGGGGGTAGCGGGGCGGGACGGGTCAATTCCGGCGTAACCCGCCCGGGTGACCCGTATCGCCCGGTTTGTCGATCCGTCTTAGCGTGGGGCCATGATCGCCCCGATACCCAAGGACATACCCGACCTCCCCGCGATACCGGGTATCCCCCCGCCGCCTCCCTCCGTCGTCCCCGCGACGGCCGTGGTGGCCCGCGCACGCCGCCCGGTGGCGGCGGCCTTCCGCGTCCTCGTGGCCCTCGCGGCAGCGGCGGGCGTGGCCATCGACCTGATGCTGGGCAACCCGGCCCGCGTGCTCAGCTACTTCACGATCCAGAGCAGCCTGCTCGTGGCGTTGGTCTTCGCCGCCTCGGCCTGGCGGGCGTGGGCGGCTCGTCGGCCACTGCCCGGCGCGGTGACGGGCGGCACCCTGCTCTACATCTCGATCACGGGCCTCGTCTACCACCTGATCCTGGCGAAACAAGCCGGCGTCTTCTCCATGACGGGGGACGTCGCGCCGCCCACCGGCTGGCAGGCGGTGGCCAACAACCTCCTCCACACGGTGGTACCGATCGCGGTCGCGGCCGACTGGCTCCTGCTCACCCGCCCCGCCCCGCTGGCCCTCCGCCACGCGGCCCCCTGGCTCCTGTATCCCCTCGCCTACCTGGCCTTCTCCCTGGCCCGCGGTGCGATGCTGTCGCCGGGCACCCCGGCGCGCTACCTCTACCCCTTCATGGACGTCGACCAGCACGGCTACCCCGGCGTCCTCGCCAACGCACTGCTCCTCGGCCTCGCCTTCTACGCCCTCGCCCTCCTCCTCGTCGCCCTCGACCACATCCGCCCCGACCCGGTCCGCCGCCGCGTCAGACGCCCCGAAAACCGGATTTCGTCTCCGGCCACCGGTGGGCTAAAGTAAACGACGTCGCCGCCAAGGCAGCGACAATCGGGGTGTAGCGCAGCTTGGCAGCGCGCTTCGTTCGGGACGAAGAGGTCGTGGGTTCAAATCCCGCCACCCCGACAGCTAAATTGCAGGTCAGGCCCGGTGCTGATACTTCAGCGCCGGGCCTGCCTCGTTCTCCAGGGGCTCTCTGGAGAAATCCTGGAGAAGATCTTGGAATCTGTCTCCAGATTGGCGCCCGCTAGCGGGCTTTCAGCAACGCGTCCAGAGCGGTCACGGGCGAGCTGAGACTCACGGTCCGGCGCGCGTCCAACGCTTCCTCCCACATCCCGGTGAGCGCAGTCATCAGCGCCTGCCGCATCCCTGGCGTGATGTGGTCATAGCGCGACTGGACGGAGCCGTCCTCATGGCCCATGCGTTCGTCCATGAGCTTTGGCGGGGTCCCCACTTCCCTCATCAGGGTCTTGTGCGTGTGGCGCAAGCCGTGCGGAGTAAGCCCCGGGGCGATCGGCACCCAGCACGCCTCAGCCCGCTTCGAGGCCCCTCGCCCGGGATACCGCCCTGTCGCGGCAGGTCGAAGGAGCCACGTGGCGAAACCGGAGCGCCGCCAGTGAGCAGCCAACTCCCCCGATGCAGCGTTGCGGATGTACCCGAGATCGGTGACGGCTTCCAGCACCTTCAGGCGAGTCGGCTCTGCCACGGCATCCGGGCGGTTGAGGACGTTGGAGACGGTGCCGGTCGATACGCCGGAGCGGCGCGCCACGTCGACTAGCTTCGCCCCGGGGTTCTTGAGCACCTAGTGCTGGCCGATTCGCCGATCGTCTTCGACGGCCCCGAGGGCTACAACGTGATCAGTGACCTACGAGTGGAAGATGTATTGCCTGACCTGCGGGCCGAGGTCGAGAATCACCAGACTCACACCCCAGGGCACAGGGAGGCGCTACAGCGCTTCGTACTTGCTCAGCGGCAGCTCCGAAACACGCCAGGGGGCTACTGGGTGGCCGCTGCCCACCCAGACGCGGCACAACACGCCCTGACCGGCACTACACCGATGAAAGGCGTCCGGTCGGCTGCTGTGATGTCGGACGGTGTGTCGAGGCTGGTCACGGAATACGGCATGGCGACCTGGTCCGATGTCTTCGCCACGCTTCAGACCGGAGGGCCACGCAAGCTGATTGAGACCGTGCGGAAGGTCGAGGCCACAGATCCCACGGGTCTCCGATGGCCCCGCTACAAGTCTGGAGACGATGCAGCTGTGGCTTACTGCCAGTGGTGAACGTGAGGGGACCGCGTTGCGGCAAAACGGTTCCGGGCTGCGCTCACCACGCGTAGCCTCATTGTGAGAGTCTCAGAAGCTGATGCTTGAGGGGGGATGGCTGAGGCATGCTTGATTTTAATGCCCGCCGTCGCAACAGACTACGAATTCACTTACTGCTACGTAGGGAATTAGTAGGTAGGGCTATTCGGTTTACTCCCCTCCTGGTGGCCTTCTGTTTAGTTGTCGCCGCTGCGCCCTCCAGTATTTCGCTATCGGCACTCTTGGTTTTCATCCTATCTGAGGTGCTATTTAGCGTTAATAGATGGGACCTGAGTTTTCGGATATGGTATCGACCTCGCCATCCGTCAGGTCGGCACGTGACCCTTGCCTCTTTCCTGGATGAAGCCTTCCCGGAAGTGGATTATTCGAGCGGTTACACCATGCGGGACGTGGCTGTGGCCGAACTTTCATTGCGCCTGGAGCTTGATAAAAAGCTAGACCACCGATATCGCTTTCTCTCTTTGCGTGAAGTTCCCCAGGAGGGGCGAGTGGCGTACGCCCGCTTCGTGGCAGAGGACCCCGACGGCTATCGCCGGGCTTTCGCTGAGGCGGAGTTGCAGCTACAGGAGGAGGCGGTCATCGATGGGCTTGCCAGGTTTGCCGAGATCGTCAGAGCGGGTACTGCTGCCGATGGCATTCAGCCAACTGATGCCGTGCAGGCGGCGCGTTATGCCGCCGAAAGTGTGTACGAGGTCTTTCGTCTAATCGGTCCACCTCCTCCTGGAATTGGTAATCTGCCGGTGGGTGGAGGTGGGGGCGTACCCGATTCTGGAGCTGGCGTACCTTCGGGTGGGCGCCGTGGCTGAGCAGAGTGGTGATGGTCTTCTGGGTGACCGTGGGGGTGATGTCGCAGCCACGATGACTGCCTGGGCTGATTTGCCTGCGGCGCATCTAAAAGTTGCTCTCGACTTCTGGAGCGACCAGCTGAAACTTGATGACGGGCATCGGGCCGTTAGGGAGAAAAATCAAAATCGCCTCAACGTGATGGGGATGATTTCAGGGATCGTGCTGTCAGTTGCTTCTATCGGTAGCGCCATCGGTTTCGGGATAGTCCATGACTATTGGATGGCCGGAATTATGGTAAGTCCGAGCGTGTTCGCAACCCTAAAGCTTTTCGTGACGCGCAAGAGTGATAGGGCGGACGTGAGAGCGGCGGGGGCCGCGTTGGGGGCGATTACTCAACCGGGCGGCCCGCAACCTTTGTGATTAGGGCGCCCGCATCCAACAGGTGAGTCTGACGCTCCTCGGTATGTTGCAGGTCGCAATGGCAAGAGTGCATTCGCATGAGGCGCCCTCTATCCAAAAGGAGGGTATGGGTACGTCAGGTTGCCCGTTCTGTGGTGACTGCAAATCTGCTGCCTGCTCTTCTGGTCGGAGAGGAGCCGTACGCTGAGGACAGTCTCAGTTTTAGTCTCGATTGCTGCCCAATCCGTACAGCACACGCTCTTCCATGGACGTCCGGCACGTCGTCTGACCTGCAACGCGAGCTCATTGGCGGACGTCCATGCACTGCGGAACAAGATCGGACAGCTCGTAAAGCGTAGGAATCTGGCTAAGGGACTTGTGAATGGGCCCCGTTTATCTCTCGGTTCTGGCCCCACCTCCCGAGGGTGTGATGACGTATCGAGGTGGGTGATCCGCGGTCCGGTGGAAGGTTCGGTCCGTGTCTCGCTGGGACTGCCGGGCCCGTGCCTGGGTGAAGCGGTAGGAATCGGTGCCGGTCTCGCCACCATCGCCGCAGCGGTCGGCACGATGGCTGGCGCAGGCGTCGGAGTCCACACGCGTGACGCCAACGCCGAGTCAAAGGACTGAGCCGTAACATCAGCAAGCCTCCGGCGTCTGAATCGCCGGGGGTTCTGCCGTGCCCGTACCGTGCATGGGGACGGGACTATTCCTCCCTGGACACGGGCACACCTCCCGCATGTCGACCCCGGGCAACGACGAGCAGCGGCGAGACGAAGACGCCCGTCTGGTGCAGATCGCTATCCACGAAGAGAACATGCTCAATCAGCGGGGCAACCTGTGCCTGGTGGCCCAGTCCCTTCTTGTCGTGGCCTACAGCACCACCGCGACGACTAACAGCACGCATGCGGCGGCTCGCGTGATGGCTGTGTTCGGTATCGCCCTCGCAGTGATCTGGGCTTACTCCGGCTCTCGGCACTACTGGCACAACCGGGTCATTCAGCGGAGGCTCGTTGAACGGTTCCCAGACGTCGCGGAGATCCTGGCCGAGTTCCGTCGCCCCGGGCCCAGCTCAACACTGTTCATCGTCTACGGCATGCCGGCGCTGACCACGGTCATGTGGATCGTGATGCTCGTCATCACGTAGCCGAACTACCCGCGCACGACCGGGACTCGTCCGCCATCTCCGGTGTCCGGGGCCTTCGTTGCGGGTACGGCGCGTGCAACCCAGCCGCGGCCGACACCGGCATTGGGCAGCATCGTCGGCCGGGCGCCCAGGAGTTGGCACAGGCGGTCTAACTGAGCTTGGCAGGCCGCCCGGAACGCAGCCCGCACCATGAACACGACGTCGTCCATGAACGCAGTGTGGCGCGGCAGACGGGAGAGCAGGGCGGGAACCGGCGGATTAGGCGGCTGATCGTCGCTGACGTCGGCGCTCGGCAACGTTCCCCGCGTGGCGCGCGTGGAGCACCCGAACGAACCAGGTGTCAGCCATGTACTCGCGGACCGTCCGCCGGTGCACCTCCTACTTCCGGGACAAGGCCTAAAGCGTGTTGCAGAAGGCCGTGATTAGGGCATCTCCCGTGTATGCGTGGGGTGTTGAGGGCTGATCCGTTGTGGGTGGAGACGTTCACTGGACTGCGGATGAAGCAGTTCGAGCGGCTGCTGAAGGTGGTGCGGGAGCGGGGTGGCGACGGTCCGCGGATCGGGCGACCGTGGTGTCTGCCGCTGGCCGACCGGGTGCTGGTGGTAGCGGTCTACTACCGGACGAACCTGACCATGCGGCAGCTCGCGTCGCTGTTCGGGGTCTCGCCTGCCACGGTGTGCAGGGTCATCCAGCGGCTGCGGCCCCTCCTCGCGCTCGAGCCGGCCTCCCGTCCCGTCGATGCCGCGGACCGGCTGTGGATCGTGGACGGCACGCTCGTCCCGGTCCGCGACCGCAAGGTCGGTGCTTCGAGCCGCAACTACCGGTTCTCCGCAAACGTGCAGGTCATCATCGATGCCGACACCCGCCTGGTCGTGGCCGCCGCCCGCCCGGCCCCGGGCAACAAGGCCGACGCCCACGTGTGGCGCAACTCCGGCCTGCCGGACCGGTGCCAGGGCGTCACCGTGCTCGGCGACGGCGCCTATATCAACACCGGCCTGGTCGTCCCGCACCGCAAACGACCCGGCCGACCACTGCTGGCCGGAGAAGAAGCCGACAATGCGGAGCACCGCCGGGTCCGTGCGCGGGTCGAGCATGCGATCGGCCGGCTGAAGAACTACAAGATCCTCCGCGACTGTCGGCAGCACGGCGAAGGTCTTCACCACGCGGTCCAAGCCGTCGCGCACATGCACAACCTTGCCCTGGCCACGTGATCAGAACAGCCGCGATCGGGCCCTGACCTGCAAAATTACGGCCTTCTGCAACACACTTTAGCGGCGCCTGGCCGTGGCGCTCGATACCGCGCGTGCAGCGGGATCGGCGTGGGCACCATGGACGCCATGGCGAATGAAGAGGACCGGCAAGCAGCACTGCGCCTCAGCGGGCAACCTAGCGAGTTGGGGCGCTCCTACGGACTTGAGCCGCTACGTCCGTGTCTGTACCGCATCACCCGCGGGCGCCTGGGCCACCCCAAGGGCTGGCCCGACCCACCTCAGCTGAGCACTCCATGGCAGGACACGATTTCGCCTACTCGTTCCGGCTGGCGACAGCGAGCGGCCAACCTGCACGGCGAGACTGTGTTTGGGGTCGACTACAAGGTGTGCCGCCGCTGCAAGCTAGCTTGGGTCGAGGAGCCTCACACCGAGCCGGAGTACCAGCGTTGTGGACTCGCCACAGCGGGCCTGGCCGCGCTTCGGACCGACTTTCCGCAGATGGCCTGGCACACCCTCGGTGGGCATTTCAGCGACGCACATGGCTTCTGGAGCTCAGTGAGCGCCGGCGTTCGCGGCGGCTACGAACAGCGTGATCTGTGCCCGCACGTTGTGCGGTACTGAAACAGGTTGGCGGGGCTGGCTGCGATGGCCAGTGTTCGCCTGATTGGCGGCGTGAGCGCCTGCGACGATGTGAACATGCCGACGCCTGGAACGCCTCTCTCCGCTGCGCTCATCCCCGACTGCACCAAACCGGATGCTCACCGCACGGCCTACAGAAGCGCCAAGGCCAACGACGCGATCTTTGTCTGCATCGCTCGTCAGGGATCGCGCTGGAAGGTGGAGCTCGACGCTTTTGCCAGCAGCGGGCCCACCATCCCGGAACAGGCGGTGGCTGTCCTACAGTCCGCGATTGAAGTACTGGTCTCTGACGGCACCGTGACGCAGGCCAACATTGCACCTGACTACATCTCCATATGGGCGATCAAGAGCGAGCAGAGGGCACGCGAAATCGCGGCCGCGTTCCATGCCGCCATGCACGGACTCCGGCAGCTATACATCGCCGTTCCAGTCCCGCGCAGTAGGGCCTAGTCTCCGAGGCTCGCGCCGCGGTGGTCAGTGCCAGACAGCGGGCCACGGAACTGCGGACCACACGCCGACTCCTGCATCGCGCGCGGTGAGCCCGAGTGCTGTCCTGCGAGAAGTTCTGGAGATGATCTTGCGTCAGGGGACCTGAGGCGCCGACGGAGACCAATGCTCCCCAACGCCCTGACCTGCAAATTTGACCTAGCGCACAGGCAGACGATCTTCCAGGGCCTAATTCGGGACGAAGAGGTCGTGGGTTCAAATCCCGCCACCCCGACAGCTTTAGCACCAGGTCAGGCCTGGTTTCCGGAAACGGGAACCAGGCCTGATGTGTTTTCCGGGGGGCGGCTCGGGAGCGGGATGCGGTCTCTGCTCGGGGGCGGGAGCAGGCGGGCGTACGCCGGTCCGCGCGGCCTGAGCATGCCGCACCGTTCGGTACCGGTCCCTCCCCACGTGGGGACCGGTACCGAACGGTGCGGGCGGAGTCGGTCCGTGCCGTATGCCGTACCGGCACGGATCGAGTGGATCAGGGGCGGGTCGGGCGGATCGAGGAGAAGCCGGACCCTTGTCGGTGCGAGTCAGTGCGATGGCGGTCCCGGTCGGGGGCGGCTCCGCGGAGGTCTCAGGGCCTCGCGACGGGGGCTTCGCCGCCGTCTTGTCACTCCAGTGGAAGTTGACCGAAAACGTGCAGCGTCATGAGTTGGTCTCCGAGCGCTGAGCTGGTGGTTTGGCCGGGCGCCGCGCGGTTGGTTCGCTACTGGGGCGTGATCCTGCCAGTTGTGGGTCGCGCGGAGGAGGTTCCGGAGCCGGACGAGCGGCTTAGCCGCAGGTCAGCCGTATAAGGTGAGTTTTCCGGTCCGGATGTCCAGGTGCGGCGGAAGTAAGGGGTGGAGGCCTTGAGTTCCGACTCAGGGGCACGCATTGCCTTCGCGGAGCGTCTCGCGCTGCTCTACAAGGAGGCCGGCAATCCTCCCCTCAGTCGCGTGGCCGAGGCGGTCGTACGGCTGCATCGGGTCGATGAGCGCGGGCGGCCCGTGCGGGTGTCCGCTCAGCGGATCAGCGACTGGCGACGGGCCAAGAACGTGCCTGCCCAGTTCGCCGCGCTCGCGGCGGTGCTGCAGATCCTGATACCCGATGCGCGGCGCTCGCGGCCCGTGCCGGTGTCCCCGGGACTGTACGACCCGGTCCAGTGGCAGCGTCTGTGGGAGCGGGCGGTGGCCGTTCCCGTCGGGGACCGCGCCCCGGCATCCGCGGAAGTGGAGGAGCACGCCGCGGTCGAGGCCCCGGCCGTGTGCCCGTACCGGGGGCTGGCTTCCTACCGTCAGCAGGACGCCCGGTGGTTCTTCGGCCGTGAGCGGAGCACGGATGCTCTCATCGCTCAGCTCGACGCGGCGGAGAAGACCGGCGGCCTTGTCATGCTCGTGGGTGCCTCGGGGGCGGGCAAGTCGTCCCTGTTTAACGCCGGTCTGGTGCCCGCGCTGCGCGACGGGGCCCGGGGGGACGACGACAGCCGGGCACGGGTGGTTCTGCAGCTCGTGCCGGGAGGCGATCCGCTCGCCGAACTGACCCGGCGGATCCCTGAGCTCGCGCAGGTCCTCTCCGCCGCGAGGGATGGGGAGGAAGAGGGGGATCCTGCGGCCGAGGATCCCTGTACTCCCCGATTCGCGCACGACGTGCGGCTGGCCATCACCGCGTGGGCCCGGCGCGAGGCGTCCTCCGCCGACCCTCCGGTCATCATCGTGGACCAGTTCGAGGAGGCGTTCACCCTCTGCTCCGACGAGGCGCAGCGGCGCACCTTCGTCCAGCTCCTGCACGCCGCGTGCTCGCCCGCCGCCCCCGCGGGCGCCGCTGACCCCGTCGACCCGGCCCCCGTGCTCGTGGTCCTGGGCATACGCGCCGACTTCTACGAGCAGTGCCTCGGGTATCCCGAACTGGCCGACGCGCTCCAGCACCGGCACATGGTGCTCGGGCCGCTGGCCACCGCGGAGCTGCGCGAAGCGGTGACCGGCCCGGCCAAGGCCGTGGGCCTGGAACTGGAACCGGGCCTTGCGGAGCTGATCGTCCGGGAGCTGAGCGCCGACGGCCCGCGTGGGGCGCACGACGCGGGGGTGCTGCCGCTCCTGTCGCATGCTCTGCTCGCCACCTGGCAGCGACGGAAGGCGGGCAGGCTCACGCTGGCCGGCTACCGCGCGGCGGGCGGAATCCAGGGGGCGGTGGCGGCGACCGCCGAGCAGGCCTGGTCCGGCCTCGATCCGGCGGCGCGTACGGCGGCGCGACTGCTCCTCCTCCGGCTGGTCCGGCTGGGCGAGGACACGCAGGCCACCCGGAGGCGGGGGACGCGGCGCCAACTGGCGGAGGAGTCGACGGACCCAGGCAAGACGGAGGAATCGCTCGAGGCGCTGGTTCAGGCCCGGTTGGTGACGCTCGACGCGGAGACCGTGGAGATCACCCATGAAGCGCTGCTGCACGCCTGGCCGCGCCTGCGCGACTGGATCGGCGAGGACAAGAACAGCAACCTGCTGCGCCAGCAGTTGGAGGAGGACGGCAGGGCCTGGGAGGGCTCGAACCGCGACACCTCGCTGCTCTACCGGGGTTCCCGTCTGGAGCAGGCCCGTGGCTGGGCGAAATCCGCCGGGAACACCTTCCTGACCCGGAGCGCGGTGGAGTTCCTGGCCGCTTCGGTCAGGCTGCGCAAACGCACGGTCTGGATCGGCCGTGGCGCGGTGTCGGCCCTGGTCGTCCTGGCGATGCTGGCCGTCGGTTCGGCGGTGGTCGCGTGGCAGCAGCGGAACGACGCGGTGTTCGAGCAGGTGATCGCCGAAGCCGATCGCGTCCAGTACACGGACCCGTCGCTGTCGGCTCAACTCGACCTGGTGGCCCACCGCTTGCGGCCGGACGACGAGGGCGCGAACAACCGGCTGATCTCGATCGTGAACGCGCCGCTGGCCACACCGCTCCTCGGGCACACCGGCGCCGTGTACCTCACCTCGTTCAGCCCGAGCGGACTGATCCTGGCCACCGCGAGCTACGACCGGACCGTCCGGCTGTGGGACGTATCGGACCGGACTCGTCCCAAACCGCTGGGCAAACCCCTCACCGGCCACACGAGTTGGGTGAGCAGCGCGGTCTTCAGCCCCGACGGCAGCACGCTCGCCACCGCTGCCGACGACGGCACGATCCGGCTGTGGGACGTGCGGGAGCCCGACCACCCGCGCCCGCTCGGCGCGCCCCTGACCGGCCATGACGGCACGATCTACCTGATCACCTTCAGCCCGGACGGACACACTCTGGCGTCCGCGAGCGAAGATCACACCGTTGGTCTGTGGGACGTGCGCGACCCGGGCCGGCCGAAGAAGCTCGGTGCTCTGACCGGCCACACCGACGCCGTACGCTCCGTGGCGTTCAGCCCGGACGGACGGACGGTGGCGGCCGGTGGCGACGACAACACGGTCAGGTTGTGGAACACCGCAGATCCGCGTCATCCCGTGCGGATCGGCACGGTGCTGACCGGGCACACGAGCCTGGTGCACTCCGTGGCCTTCAGCCCCGACGGACGTACCCTCGCCAGCGGCAGCGCGGACAACACCGTCCGGCTGTGGAACGTCGCCGACCCCCGCCACGCGGAACCGCTCGGCGCACCGCTCACCGGCCACACCGGCCCGATCTGGTCGGTGGCCTTCAGCCCCGACGGAACCATGCTCGCCGCCGCCAGCCAGGACAGTACGGCGAGTCTGTGGAACGTCAGCGATCCGTCGTACCCCTCGCAGGTCGGCGAGCCGCTCGCGGGGAGCAGCGGCGAGATGTACGCCCTGGGCTTCAGCCCCGACGGACGGACCCTGGCCACCGGGAGCGGCGACAACACGGTCCGGCTGTGGTCGATACCGACCTCGGACATGATCGGCCGCATCGGAGCGTTCCGCCCGGACGGGAAGGTGCTCGCCACGGCCGCGCGCGACGAGAAGGTCCGGCTGTGGAACGTGGAGGATCCCGACCGGCCCGTGTCGCTGGGTGATCCGTTCATGCCCGGCGAGGGTGAGCTGCGTGAGCCGGTCTTCTCCCCCGACGGCCGCACACTCGCGGTGCTGACCGGAAACCGCGCGGTACAGCTGTGGAACGTCAGCGACCCGTCCCGGCCCGTCGCCTACGGAGAGCCCGTCGCCCTGCGGACCCGGTTCGCGGCCGCGCTGGCCTTCAGCCCGGACGGGCGCACGCTGGCGACCGCCTACGAGGACCGCACCATCCAGTTGTGGAACGTCAGCGACCTGTCCCACCCCGTCCGGCTCGGTGCGCCGCTCACCGGCCACAAGGGGTACGTCAACTCCCTCGTCTTCAGTCCGGACGGGCGTACGTTGGCCAGCGGCAGCGCGGACGTCACCATCCGGCTCTGGAACGTGGCCGACCCGCGCCACGCGACACCGCTCGGCGCGCCCCTCACGGGACATCTGGGGCCCATCAACGCGCTCGTCTACAGCCCGGACGGCCGTACGTTGGCCAGCGGCAGCGACGACAACACGGTCCGCCTCTGGGACGTCACCGACTCCTCCAAGGACAGGGCGCCCCGGCTGGAGTCCACGCTCACGGGCCACACCGAATCGGTGGTGTCGCTGACGTTCAGCCCGGACGGCACCAAGCTGGCGAGCGGCGGCAACGACAACACGGTCCGCCTCTGGGACGTCACCGTCCCGTCCAGGGCCACCCCGATCGGCCAGTCGATGAGCCCCAACGCCAAAACGGGCAATTTCCTTTCGTTCAGCTCCAAGAGCCACACGCTCGGTGTATCCAGCGGGGCCGATACCGTCCGGCTCTGGAACCTCGACGTCGACGAGGCCATTCGCCGTATCTGCTCGACCACCCGGGGTGTTCTGACACCGGAGAAATGGCACGAGTATCTTCCTCGCCTCTCGTACGAGTCTCCGTGCGACCAGTAGCGGAGCCGCGCAGCCAGTAGCGGAGCCCCGCGACCGGCGGCGGACCTGGGCGCCGACCACCGGTCCGGGAAGCTCACGACCGTGCGTGATCCCGATCACAACGCCTCGTCGCAGCTGAGCAGTCGGCTCCCGCTGCCCCGGCAGCCTTGTTACGCTTGGGACAGGCCCGATCGCTGGTGCATCCCCCGTCTCCAGCGGTCGGGTTCTTGCGTGCCCTGCGGCAGTCGCCGGTTCCGGAACCCGCGAGCCTCCCGACTCGTCAAGACCTCTTTAGGAGTCGTAGGCTGAGATCCCCGTGACGGATCGGTGAGCGGCTGTGCCGAAGGCGTACGAAGTGATCGCGGACGACCTGCGCCGGTCCATCCGTGAGGGCAGGCGCAAGCCCGGTGACAAGCTGCCGTCGGAGACGGATCTGGCGGGCCACTACCGGAGGAGCGTGCCGACCGTTCAGAACGCTCTCCGGGTTCTGAACGAGGAAGGCCTGATCGACAAGCGGCACGGCCGGGGCAACTTCGTCCGGTGCCCCCGGACGATGGCGCGGCGCGCGAACTCCCGCCACCAGTGGGAGAAGGGCCGGGTGCGCGAGCCGGTGGCGGAGCGGGCGCAGACCGGGGCGACCGAGCACGACACCGGGCTCGTACTGGACGACCTCGTCTTCCACGCGTCCTACCGCGAGATCGAGGCGCCCCAGGACATCGCCGAGGCCATGGGAGTCCCCGAGGGGACCGCGCTGCTCGAACGCACCTACCGGACGCGCTACGCCGCCGAGACCGCACCCTTCAACCTGGTGACCTCCTACCTGGTCCGCGACATGATCGCGGGGAATCCCGATCTCCTGGACGAGACCAAGGAGCCGTGGCCCGGGGGCTCGCAGAACCAGCTCTACACCGTCGGCATCGAGCTGGACCGCGTCGAGGAACGCGTCACGGCCCGGCCGCCGACACCGGAGGAGGCGGACGAACTGGAGCTGCCGCGCGGCACGTCCGTACTCGTCCTGCGCAAGACCTCGCACGACCTCGACAACCGCGTCGTGGACCTCTCCGACATCGTCCTGCCCGGCGATCGCACCGAGCTGCTCTTCACCACTCCACTGGAAAGGTGGTGAGTGCTGCCGTGAGCCGGCGCATCATCATCGTCACCGCCGTCCACGGGCCCTCGGCCCACTTCCTGACGGAGGCCTACAAGTCGCTGTGCGAGCAGGTACTTCCGGACGGCTGGGAGTGGCACTGGGTGATCCAGGAGGACGGGAGGACCGACACCGTCGCCCCGCACGTGCCTGAGGACGAGCGCGTGACCTTCCGCCAGGGCCGGCCCGGGGGTCCAGGGGTCGCCCGGACCATCGCGCTCGCCCGGGCCGACGGCGAGTACGTCAAGGTGCTGGACGCCGACGACCAGCTCGCTCCGGGTGCGCTCGCCCGCGACCTGGCCGCCCTCGAAGGAGACCGCACCATCGGCTGGGCGACCTCCCGGGTGCTGGACTTTCTGCCCGACGGCTCCACCGCCGGCTTTCCCGGCGACCCCGACAACGGGCCCGTCGAGCGCGGTGCCGTGCTCGACTTCTGGAAGGCGAACGGATTCCGCGCGCAGGTGCACCCCGCGACGCTCTTCGTACGGCGTGACCTGCTGCTCGCCCTCGGCGGTTGGATGGCGCTGCCCGCATCCGAGGACACCGGTCTCCTCCTCGCGCTGAACGCCGTCAGCCGGGGGTGGTTCTCGGCGGAGGTCGGGCTTCTCTACCGGAAGTGGGAAGGGCAGGCGACGGGGCAGACCTCGCACGTCGATCCGGCCGAACGGGAAGCCCGTATGGCCGTGGTGGAGGCCAGGGCAAGGGCGTTGGCCTCCTTCGGCTGGCGTTTCCCGGTCTCCGGCTGACCCGGATCCCGACGAAGGCTCCTTCAGACCAGCGCCTCGACATCCAGCCTGGAGAAGATCAAGTCGCTCTCGCCGAGCAGCGGGCCGCGCCAGCGCACCGGCGCGCGGGGCGCTCCCCTGAGTGCGGGCGGGTAGCTCCCGGGGGCGTAGCTGTTCTCCATCCGGTAGACGTGAAAGCCCGCGCCCGTCATCGTCTTCATCAACTCATCGGCGGAATCGCCGAGTTGGGCCATCCGGTCGGGCGTGACCTCGACGGAGATCTCGGCGTCCGGCCGGAGCTTGTCCAGCATGGGTGCCAGGCCGCGGACGACCTTTCCCTCCGCGCCTTCCACATCGATCTTGATCACCCGGGCGTTGGCGATCTCCGAGGGATCGAGCAGTTCGGGCAGCGGGAGCGCCTCGATCTCGAACGTGGACTCCGCCGGGCCGTCGTAGGGAACGATGCTGTTCGCGCCCATGTTGCGCGAGCTCGCCAGCACGAATGTCAGTGTCTGACGGCTGTCCGACACCGCGGAGTTGACCGCGCGAAGGTTGCCGCAGTCGTTGAGCCGGGCCTCCTGCAACAGCCGCTGATGGAACACCGGCGAGGCCTCGATCGCGACCACCTGGCCCGTATCGCCCACGAGTTGCGAGGCCAGCACGCTGAACACACCGATGTTGGCTCCGACGTCGACGAAACCGTCCCCCGGCCGCAACCGGCTCTGGAGGAAGTTCGTCATGTGCGGCTCCCACACTCCGAACAGGTACAGGTACCGCTGGATCAGGTCCTGGGTGTCGACGGCGAACCGGGCGCCGGATCGCGTCTCGACGACCCGCCGGCGCGGGTGCTCCCTCAGGTGGGCGTTCAGAAAGCGCGTGGCCAGCAGCGCCTTTCCGAAGGAGCCCGGGGCCCCACGGACGTACCGGCGCCCGAGGGTGACCAAAGCCTCCGAAACAGCCCCTGAAATGGGATCACGCATCCGCTCGCCTCTCCGCCGGGTCCGGTCCAGCGGAAACCGTAGCGCGCTGATCCCTCCGGGCCGCACTGGAGCCCGGAGCCTCCGGTACCACCCAGCGCCACCCGGCGATGGGCACTACCCGTCGATGACGATGGCCTGGGACGGACACCAGTCGGCCGCCTCCCGCACCTGTGGATCGTCTCCGCTGTCCTCCTGGCCCGGCAGGACGGTGCCGTATCCGGAGTCCGCCAGGGCGAAGACGGAGGGGACCCGGTGGGCGCAGTCACCGGAGCCGTAGCAGACGTCGCGGTCGACGGAGACCTTCATATCCACTCCAGTTGCAAGCGGGCGCCGTCCCTCGGAGCGGGCCGACGGGCCGGCCGGAATCCAGGAGACTTCCGACTTTCCCACTTGACTGCCCGCCGGGCGGCCAACTGAATCGATGGTCGCCCTGACGTCTACTTGCCCTGGTCGAAGGGGAGTTGCAGCATCCGGATGGCGTTGCCCCGCAACAGCTTGTACGTCACCTCCGGGGAGAGGCCGGCCACGTGGTCCGCCGCCACCTCCTTCGTGTGCGGCCAGGTCGAGTCGACGTGCGGGTAGTCCGTCTCGAAGGTCGCGTTGTCCACGCCGACGGTCTCGATCGCCGAGATCCCGTGCTTGTCCCGGAAGAAGCAGCAGAAGATCTGCCGGTAGTAGTACGTCGAGGGAGGCTCCGGGATCAGATCCTTCACTCCGCCCCACGCCCGGTGCTCCTCCCAGACGTCGTCGGCGCGCTCCAGGGCGTACGGGATCCAGCCCATCTGCCCTTCGCTGTACGCCAGTTTGAGGCGCGGGAACTTCACGAGGACCCCGGAGAAGAGGAAGTCCATCATCGACGCCATGGCGTTGTTGAAGCTCAGCGAGGCCTGTACGGCCGGTGGTGCGTCCGGCGAGGCCGCCGGCATCTGCGACGAGGAGCCGATGTGCATGTTGACCACGGTCCCGGTCTCCTCGCACACCGCGAAGAACGGGTCCCAGTAGCCGGAGTGGATGGACGGCAGCCCCAGGTACGTCGGGATCTCACTGAAGGTCACCGCACGCACGCCACGGGCCGCGTTGCGCCTGATCTCCGCGACGGCGAGGTCGATGTCCCACAGGGGGATCAGGCACAGCGGGATGAGCCGCCCTCGGCTGTCGCCGCACCACTCCTCGACCATCCAGTCGTTGTAGGCGCGGACGCACGCGAGCGCGACCTCCTTGTCCTTGGCCTCCGCGAAGGTCTGCCCGCAGAACCGCGGGAAGGTCGGGAAGCAGAGCGAGGCCTCCACATGGTTGAGATCCATGTCCTCCAGGCGCGCCTTCGGGTCCCAGCAGCCGCGCCGCATCTGCTCGCGTGTGATGCCGTCGAGGGTCATCTCGTCGCGCGAGAAGCCGACGGCCGCGATGATGCGTTTGTACGGGAAGACCTCGCCCTCGTACCTCCACCAGTCGGTGATCTGGCCCTTCGGGTCCGTGGTGAACCGGTACTTCCCGCCGATGTACTGGAGGTCACCGATACCGGCGGTGAAGGGCTGCGGCCCCTTGTCGCGGTACTTGCTCGGGAGCCATGTCTCGAAGAGGTGCGCGGGCTCGATCACGTGATCGTCCACGCTGATGACCCTGGGAAGATCCCCGGTGCCGCTCTCGGTACTGACCACGCCCAACCCCCTGCTGCCTGCCGGTTCTCCGGCTCACACCTGACGCCGAACCCGACGCCATATCTGACGATCCATCAGATTCAGGCTAGGGGACCACTCCCCCGACAGCAAGAGCAAGCACCCCTTCCACCCCTTGCGATCTCGAACCGAGTCCGCTCAACTGACGGTCCATCAGATAGAGAAATCCCAGGGAGGGACGTCGGAGATGCAGACGACATGGCTCAGCGGTGCCGAGTGGTTCGCGGTCCTCCGCATAGGCGTCGGCCTGTGGTGGCTGGAGAGCTGGCGCCACAAGGACAAGAAGGACTGGTTCACGGGCGGCGGCATCAGGTGGGCGGGGGGAATCGCCGCCAAGCACCGATGGCCCTTCGTGCGGCTCGGCTTCGACCGCGTGGTCGCGCCAAGGCCTCGCCTGATGGCGTACGTGGTCGCCTACGCGGAACTGGCCCTCGGCCTCGGCCTGATCGCCGGCTTCCTGACGCCGATCGCCCTCGTCGGCGGGCTCCTGCTCAACCTGATCTACCTCGTGCTAATGATCCACGACTGGGCCGAGCAGGGGCAGAACCTCATGATGGCCCTGATCTCCGCCGTCGCGCTCTTCGCCATGAGCTGGCAGGTGTGGTCCCTGGACAACGCGCTGGGGCTCTTCAACTAGGGCCTGCCAAGGGGCACTTCGGCGAACTCGCGAACCACCGGCTGCCCACCCTCGTAAGATCATCCAGTCGTTTTCGGAAGTGATGGCTGGGGGACGAGTTGGGCACCGGCGAGCAGTTCGTGACCATCGCCGCAGTACTGCTCGGTGCGTTGATGACACACGTCACCAACTACCTGATGGAGAGGGGCCGGAACCGCTACCAGCTCCTGACGCGGTGGGACGACAAGAAGATCGACGCGTACGGGGGACTACGTGGACGCCGTGAAGGCGAGGATCGCCACGTCCGTCCGGCTGTACGAGGTCCGGGAGGGCCTGGCCGAGAGCGAGAGGTCCGAGCACGATCTGCGTGAAGATCTCTCGGAGGCCAGCCGCGTATGGGGTGGCTCCTTCGAGCGCGTCATGCTTCTCGGCGGCGACGACGCCATCGAGGAGGGGCACGAACTCAACGCGCTGGTCGCGGAGATCGTCTGGCAGGCGACGGGGAAGGTCGACGGAACCCTCGACGACTGGCGCCGGCGGAACCGGGCCGCGTTCCGCGCCGTCAACGCCTTCCACGAGGCCGCTCGGCAGGACCTCGGGATCCGGGGAAGCGTCACCGGCGAGAAGCATCCCGAGCGGGACCTCCTGCTGCCGCCCTCACGTCAGGCGCCCGCGGACGACTGACGGCACGAGGGCACGACGCCCGCACGGCTCTGGTCACTTCGCGCCGTACCTGCCATCCTGCCGGGCACTGTCGTCCCGACGGAGGAGGCGGAGATGAGCGACCCGAACGGCAACGAGCCCGAGCAGAGGCTCAGGACGAGTCACGCCGCACGCACGCGAAGTGCGGCGACCCGGGCCGCCGCGATCTGCCACTACATCGAGCAGCACCGTTCTGAGAAGGTGGAGGAGTCTGAAGAGACTGAAGAGACGGGCGAAGACGGAACACCAGAGGACGGAACGCCAGAAGACGGAAAGACGGCGGCAAAAGAGATCACCTGGAAGTCCGCCCACGCCGCCCGCGTCGCCGCTCAGGCCTTCGCCGTCCTCTCCGAGAGCGCCCCCGCGCCCGCGGCGGACTCGCGCTGTGCCAGGAACGCCGCCGCATCCGCCGCTCAGGCCGCCCAGATGGGCCAACTCCACGACTGCTCCGGCGAGTTGTCCGTCGCCGCCTGCCGCGCCGCTGTCCAGGCATCCCGGGCCGCCGCGGAAGCCGCGGGAGCCGAAGGCCTGGGCGTGAACGAGACGTTGAACGCCAGGGCAGACGCGGCAGAGGCAGCCGCGGTCGCCGCCGCCGAGGAGGCGGGCTGGATGCGGCCGGGCCAGGAACTTCCCCAGGTGTCCACGGGTGTGCGCAGCCCCGAGATCATGTCGATGCTGCACCTTTGAATCCTCCCCTCCCTGAAGGGAAGGGGATTCCTGGCTCAGGCTGCCATCCGGGGCGGCGCCCCGGGTGGTCTTATGCCCTCGACACCAGCCGGGTTGAGACCAGCCCGGACGAGCATCACGCGTGCGGAGTTCTTGTCCCTGGGGGACACGGTTCCGCATGCGGTGCAGGTGTAAGTGTGCATCCCCAGCGGCAGTGTGTGCTTGGCTCTCGCTCCGCACTGCGCGCAGTCCATCGTGGTGTGCGCGGGGTGTACCAGGTGCACGATCCTGCCGTGCTTGCGGCCCATCTCGATCAGGGCCTGCTGGGTGGCGCCGATGGCGGCGTCGGCGGCCTTCCGGGCCATGGTGGTCCTGGCAAGGAACTTCGGCCTGAAGTCCTCTACGGCCAGGGCGTCGTGGTTGCGGACGACGGACTTGGCCCACTTGCGGGCCGTGTCCTGGCGCTGCCGGGCGACCTTCTGGTGCGCCTTGGCCCGGAGGTGCTTTGCCGTGCGGTAGCTCTTCGAGGCGGCCTGCCCCTTCTTCGGTCTGCGGCGGGCCATCATCCGGTCGTACCGGGTCAGCTTCTCCTTGGCCTTCCGCCCGTGCTGGGCGTGTGGGAGGTCATGGGCGTCGCTGGTGGTGGTCGCGGTCTCCCGCACACCCCAGTCGATGCCGATCACTCGGCCGGTGGCGGGGAGCGGCTGCACCTCGGTGCGGACGACGAAGCTGGCGTACCAGTGCCCCAGGCTGTCCTGATAGACGCGCACGCTGGAGGGGGCGGCAGGGAGAGCACGCGACCACGCCACGGTCAGGGCGATGCCGCCCGCCAGGTGCAGCCTGCCGTCCTTGAGACGGAAGCCGCGCCGGGTGTAGTTCAGCGTCGGCGCCGCCTCGCGCTTCTTCTTCCACCGCGGCATCCCGGCCCGGCGGTGCTGCGGAACCCGCTCGCGGATGTCCTTGTGCGCCTTGGACTTGGACTTGCCGAAGTCACGGATGAGCTGCTGCTGCGGGACCGAGCTGCCTTCCCGCAGCCAGGGCGTCACCTTGCGGGCGTCGGTCAGCATCTTGTCGAGCTGCGCTGGGCCGCACGTTTGCTTGTCGGTGCCCTCGGGCCGGTTCTTGTTCCAGGCGTGGACCTGCTTCGACTTGGCCACGCACTCGTTCCACACCCACCGGCACCGGTCCCACTCCGCCAGCAGCAGCGGGTGGGCGGTGGACGGTACGCGAAGCCGGAACGTGTACCGGGCATGACCCACTCCGTCGGCCCCCGCTGATTCCGCCACGCCCTCACCCCCGTCTGCGTTCCGGCTACCCCAGCCCTGTCGGACGACCGTACGTGCGAGATCCGCACACCCGCACCCCTGTCCCACCACGATCACCCTCATCGGCGAACGCGGGCACACGTGTTCGCCTGTACCCGGCTCCGCCGGGCAAGCCTCAGCGGCGCTCCGCGCCCGGGAAGCAGGATGCGGCGACGCTCCGCGCCGCCGTCACGGGATGCGATTCCTCCCCGGCGTGAACGCCGGGGCCTCCTCGTAAGAGGTGAGGTGACCAGTACCTCACCGGTGCGTGACGGGTACACCTGACCGGTGCCGCCTTCCCGCCACCGCGTTTCTTTCCGATCATCCGAATCGTTGGTCCGGTCGAATCCGCCCCTCAACTGCCCTACCCGCATCCCAGGGGCATGCGATCGGAGAGCTTCGTGCGAATGACCGACATCCAGCGTTGCGAGATCCGGCCCGGATGTCTCGTGGAGTGGACGCTGCATCCGAGGACCGTCGAGGCCGCGGCGGGCCTGCCGGAGGACTCCCGGCCACCGGCGTACGTGCAGGAGTCCCATTTGCGCACGGCCCGATCGGTGCGGGACGACGGGCTGTTCGTGCCCACCTGGCTGGGCACCGCGTTCGACATCCCGGGGCAGGTCGATCTCGACGTGCTGCAACACGCCTTGCGGGACTGGACACTTCGGCACGAGACGCTGCGCAGCGGTTTCCGGTGGAGCGGTGACGAGATGCGGCGGTTCACCCTGGACGCCGACGCGGTCGTACTGCACCGCGAGGACGTCGGCGACTTCGCCGAGGCGGCCACCCTGACCCGGTATCTGCAGGACCGTTTCGACGTCGCGGCGGACGCACTCAGCTGGCCGAACTTCATCTACACCGCGGTCGTCAGGGAGGACGGCGCAAGTGTCTACATGGCGTTCGACCACAGCAACGTCGACGCGTACTCGCTCCACCGCATCGCCGCCGAGATCCACGAACTCTACGAAGCGGGCCTCGAAGGCCGTTCCGTCGCCACCGCACCGGTCGCCAGCTACGTCGACTTCTGCGCGATCGAGCGCGCACAGGCCGACGAGATCGACGACACGCACGCGATCGTCGCCCGCTGGCGGGAGTTCATCGCCCAGTGCGACGGGAAACTGCCGGGCTTCCCGGTCGACCTCGGTCTCGAACCCGAAGGTCCGCTGCCCGCCCAGAGGTTGATGCACGAGATGCTCGTGGACGACGCGGACGCGGCGGCCTTCGAGGCGTACTGCCGGCCGTACGGCGGAAGCCTGGTCGGCATCCTCGCGGCCACCGCCCTCATCGTCCGCGAGATCGGCGGGCAGGAGGTGTACCGCACCGTCGTGCCCTTCCACACCAGGGCGAAGTCCAAGTGGTCGGACTCGATGGGCTGGTACGTGGGCGGCGCGCCGATCGAGATTCCGGTGGCCCGGGCGACGGATTTCGACAGCGCGCTGGGGATGGTCCGCTCCGCGCTGCGCGAGGGCCGGCCGCTGTCGCGGATGCCCATCGCCCGCGTACTGCGGCTGCTGGGCTCCGACTTCCGGCCCACCTCCCCCGACCTGTACTCGATCGTCTCGCTCGTCGACACGCGCGACACCCCGGGGTCGGAACGGTGGCAGGACCTGAAGGCGTACGGGCTGATCCGGATCTCGTACGGCGACCAGGTGTGCGCCTGGGTCACCAGGCTCCACGAGGGCCTGCAGTTCGCCAGCCGCTATCCGGACACGGACATCGCGTACAAGAACATGCGGTTGTACGCCCAGGGGCTGCGGGAGCGGATCCTGTCGGTCGCGCGAAGCCGGGAAGAGGCGCCGGCTGTGCCCGCCCGGGCCTGAGAGGCGGGGACGGGCAGCAGCCGCTCAGGCCCGAGGTGGCCGGCAGGTACCTACGTCACAGGCCCGCCGCGTCCACCACGGCCCCCAGGTCGACGAACTTGAAGCCCGTCGCCGTACGCGTGCCGCCCTCCCCGTCCGGCACCTCCGGGGTCTCCTGGCCGTCCTGCACGACGAGCAGGCCGCGCGGATAACGCTTGCCCAGCGGGGCGTTCAGGATGGCGGCGCCGTCGCACTCCTCGACGCTGTCGAGCGTCTCCGAGGCGGCACCGACGCGGAAGCCGCCTTCATAGGCGTTGCCCTTGCGGACGTCACGGTCGTACAGCGCGAAGGTGTTGTCGCCCTGGCTTGAGGCGAGCAAGTAACCCTCGCCGCCCCGCTGCTGAAGCAGGGTCAGGCCCTCGACGTCGGCCGACAGGCGCTTGCCGCCGTAGCCGGGGTCCGCGCCCGGCACGCACTCCTCGGTCGCTTCGTCGTAGGTGCCGGGGACGCCGTACTCCTTGGTTCTGTCGACCAGGACCGGCTTGCCGGTGAGGTCGGCGCGCAGCCGCCAGATGCCGATGTCCTCCTGGCCTGCGTAGAGGGTGCCTGTGGCCGGGTCGACGACCATGCCTTCGACCTGCGGGAGTTCGCCGGGCTCGGCGCACGCACTCCACGACGTGCCGTCGGGCAGCCGGAAGGAGGAGGGCAGGTCGAGGGTGCGCACCTTGCGGTAGCCGACCTTGCCGCCCGCCACCGGAACCAGTTCGAGCAGCGCGAGCCGGGTCCGCTCGCGCTGGCTGACCAGGGCGTACGTCCGTCCCGTGGCCTTGTTCGTCCAGGTGGCCAGGCCGTACGCGGTCCTCTGGTCGTTGATCTCGCTCTGGTCGGCGGAGAACACGGGCGCGGCCGCCGGGTCGGTGACGTCGGTCAGGGGGCCGCCGGGGTGGGACGGGTCGATGCGGTAGATCCGGAGGCGGTCGTTGCCCCGGTCGGTCACCACCGCCACGTCGGCCCGGCCGGCGGAGGTGCGCAGGCCGGAGACGAGGTCGACGTTGTTGAAGCGGCCCGGGGCGTCGTCCTCGGCGGGCGGCTTCGGGGCGGACAGCGACTGCACCAGGCGGGCGTCCAGGTCGTAGACCTTCAGTCCGCCTTCCTTGGCGGTGGCCACGACGAGGCTGCGCCCGGGGGCGGCGGCGTTCCGCCAGATCGCCGGGTCGTCCGCGTCGGAGTTGCCGCCCGCCTCGTCGTCGTACAGCGCGGCGGCCTCGCTGGTGGCGGTCACCACCGGCAGACCGGACGTGCCCGCCCCCGCGGGGGGCGTCGCGAGGAGGCTGACGAGTGCGGTGCCCAGGGCGAGGGCGGCGGCTCTCCGTGGGGTGCGGTGCGCTCTCACAAGCGTTTCCTTACTGTCGGGACGCATCCTGTCGGGACGCATCGACCACATGTCGAGGTCATGCCGATGGTGCGGGGAGAAGCTTGCGCCCAGAGGTCCGTCAACTGTCCATGCGGTCACGGGGAGTTCGGCAGTACGTCGGCGGAAGTTCGCCTGGACTTGTCGCGCCGGGTCGCCCGAGCCTGCGCCAACGGCCCCGCGGGGGCGGCCTGTCGGGTGGGCGAGCGGTCTCGTACGGTGATGATCGGCTCCCCTGCGAAAGGTCTCCCCCGGTGACAGTCAACGCCCCGCGCCAGCGGTCCCGTACGGTCGCCGTCGGGGCCGCCGCGTCCCGCCCCTGCACCCTGGTCGTCTGCCGGGGCTGCTGCTGCGGCAACCCGCGGAAGTACCCGGCCGACGACCACGTCTGGCAGCTGGAGCGGCTGCGCGCCGGGGCCGAGGCGTCCGGGGGGCGGTTCGCCGTGCGGACCTCGGACTGTCTCGGGCCGTGCGACCAGGCCAATGTCGTCGTCGTACAGCCCTCGGGGGCCGGGCGGCGCGGCGGTGGGCAGGTGACCTGGATCGGGTTCGCGATGGGGGACGACTGCACCGAGGAGCTCATCGAATGGGCGGCCGCCGGTGGACCGGGGATCGCGCAACCGCCGGCCACGCTGGAGTTGCAGTTCGTCCGGCCGCCGCGCGAGGCACGGGCGCGGGCGCGCCGGTGAAGTATGCGGACGGCCACCGGAGTCGGGCGGCGGTGTACGAAGATGCGTACCCCGCGCACCCCTCAGGCGACAGGAGACCGGCATGACCGCGAACCCCGACCGTCCCCTCCCCGCGGCGGACCGGCTGCCCGCGCCCGCCGCCAATCACCTCGCCTTCATGGCGGCACACCGCGGATCGGTGGCGATCACCGCCGATTCCCTTGCCCTGGAGGGCGATGAGGAGTTCTTCTCGTGGTGGGCCCCGCTCGGCGAGGACGTGTCGATTCCGGCGTGGGCGAAGACTGTCCGGGTGTTCCCCTTCAGCGGAAACGGATGGCAGGACCGCCTTGAGCCGGCCGGTTTCAAGCGGGCCGGGGAGCTCTCCTACCTGCGCGCTCCCGCCGCGCCCGGCGGACCGGAGCTGCCCGACGGTGTCACGCTGACCGTCGTCGAGGACGACGGACAGGCGCGGGAGTTCGCCCGGACCCAGGCGGCCGGATTCGCCGAGCCCGGCGACACCCCCGAGCAGACCGCCTGGTGGGAGAACGACTTCACCCGGAACGCCCTGCGCCACTACGCCCGTGCCGACCAGACCTTCTACCTCCTGCGGTCCGAGGGCGAGGGGGCCGCCGTCGCGCTGGCCCTGCACTCCCACGGCCTTGCGGGCATCTACGCCGTCGCCACGCGCCCCAGCCACCGGGGCCGCCGTTACGCCGGTCTGCTCCTCGCCGCCATCAGCGCCGAGGCCCACGAGCGCGGCGAACAGCTCGCCCTGCAGACCGAGGTCGGCTCCACCGCCGAACGCCTCTACCTCAAGTCGGGGTTCACCGAGGACTTCCGCACACCCCTCTACGTACGACACTGATCACGGTCGTACGGCGGCCGCCTCCTCGTGCCTGGTGGAACCACCGGTGCCGGTGAGGCAGTCTCCTCCCTCGTGGGCAACCTTCCGTCTCAGAGCGCGTCAGGCGCGCCGACCGCTTCAACTGACGCCGCCGCACACATGGTTGTCGCCGGGGACGACGCCCTTGCGCACCGGCTGGCCGCCGAACTGCGCGGGGTGTACGGGGAGCAGGTGACCCTGGTCGTGCCGCCCGCCCATCGGAGTGTGCGGCCGCCGGTGGTGGGACGGACGCGGGCCACCGCCCTGTTCGACCGGGTGTCCGCCGCGGTGAACCGGGCCGCCGGGAACGGTGATCCGGCGAGCGCCCGGACGTCCGAACCCCCCGGCACCGAACGGGTGTTGGAGGCCGCCGAACTCACCGAGGCCGTGCTCGCCGAGGCCAGTGTGGAGCGGGCCGCCGCGCTGGCGCTGGTGTACGACGACGACGAGACGAACATCCGGGCCGCGCTCACCGCCCGGCGGCTCAACCCGCGGATCCGGCTGGTCCTGCGCCTCTACAACCGGCGCCTCGGCCACCATATCGAGGCGCTCCTCGACCAGGCCTCGGCGCTGGCCGCCGCGGGAGCCGACGGCGATGGCGGCGAAGGGTTCGACGCGTCCACCACCGTCCTGTCCGACGCCGACACCGCCGCGCCCGCGCTCGCCGCGACCGCCGTGGCCGGCACCAGCAAGGTCGTCCAGACCGACGGGCTGATGCTGCGCGCGGTGGAACGGCCGCCGCCCGCTCCCGGAGAGGTCGCCGATCCCGGACTGTGCACGCTGGCACTGCTGTCCACCACGGCCAGCGACCCCGCGGGCGCCGACGGGTCCGAGAGCAGCGGTACGCAGGGGCCCCGGCTGCTGCCCGACGAAGAGGCGGTGGCCGCCGCCACCGGGCGCGGCACCGTCGTACTGGAGACCGTCTCCTACTCCGGCCCCTCCTCGCCCCCGGGGCGCAGCGTCGTGCCGTTCGGCTCGCTGATGTCGCGGCGGCTGCGGTGGTCGTTCGCGGGGCTCGTGGCGTGCGTGATCGGGCTCGCCGTCGCGTCGATGCTCGTCACCGGGGACCATCCGCTGCGTGCGACCTACCTGACGCTGCTCGACCTCTTCGGCATCAACGACCCCGCGATCGGGCGGCCGATGGGGGAACAGGTCCTTCAACTCTTCTCCGGGCTCATCGGGTTGCTGCTGCTTCCGGTGCTGCTTGCCGCCGTCCTTGAAGCACTCGGTACGTTCCGGAGCGGGTCCGCGCTGCGGCGGCCGCCCCGCGGGCTGTCCGGGCACGTGGTGCTGCTCGGTGTCGGCAAGATCGGTACGCGCGTGCTGGCGCGCCTGCGTGAGCTGCACATTCCCGTGGTCTGCGTCGAAGCCGATCCCGAGGCTCGGGGGCTGGCGCTGGCCCGGCGGCTGCGGGTGCCCGTCGTGCTCGGCGACGTGACGCAGGAAGGCGTGCTGGAAGCCGCGAAGATTCATCGGGCGCACGCGCTGCTCGCGCTGACCAGCGCGGACACGACGAATCTGGAGGCCGCGTTGTACGCGCGTACCGTGCGGCCCGATCTGCGGGTCGTGCTGCGGCTGTACGACGACGACTTCGCGACCGCCGTGTACCGGACCCTGCGGGCCGCGCACCCGGGTGCCCTCACCCGGAGCCGGAGTGTGTCCCATCTGGCCGCGCCCGCGTTCGCCGGGGCGATGATGGGGCGGCAGATTCTCGGGGCGATTCCTGTGGAGCGGCGGGTGTTGCTGTTCGCGGCGGTGGAAGTCGGCGGGCATGCGCAGTTGGAGGGGCGGACTGTGGGGGAGGCGTTTCGGGCGGGGGCGTGGCGGGTGCTCGCCCTGGACACCGACCCGAGGTCGGGGGCGTCCCCCAGGGCACCCAGGGCCCCCCGGTCCTCTTCGGGGCTGGTGTGGGACCTGCCCTCCACGTACGTGCTGCGGAGCGAGGATCGGGTGGTGCTGGCGGCGACTCGGCGGGGGCTGGCGGAGTTGCTGGGGCGGCGGGCTCGGGAGCGGGCGGGGGCGTAGGGGGGTGGGTGAGTTTTTTCGCCCCCTCCGCCCCTACCCGTCCCTTGTTTCTGGGGGCTGCCGCCCCCAGACCCCCGCTTCGGCCTGAACGGCCTCGTCCTCAAACGCCGGACGGGCTGGAGATAGCCCCTCCGGCGTTTGAGGAGCGGGGTCTGGGGCGGAGCCCCAGGGGCAAGGGACGGGTAGGGGCGGAGGGGGCGAAGAAACCACCCGCTATCCCCCGAGGTGTCGCTCCGCGAAGTCCAGTTCCAAGCGGACCTGCTTGATGCGTTCGTCGACCACCAGGGAGCCGTGGCCCGCGTCGTAGCGGTACACCTCGTGGACGGCGTCGCGGGCGGTGAGGCGGTCGACGTAGTTCTCGACCTGGCGGATCGGGCAGCGCGGGTCGTTGACGCCCGCCGAGATGTAGACCGGCGCCTTCACGGCGTCGACGTACGTCAGGGGCGACGACGCTTCGAACCGCTCCGGAACCTCCTCCGGAGTGCCCCCGAGCAACGTGCGGTCCATGGCCTTCAGCGCTTCCATCTCGTCGTGGTACGCCGTGACGTAGTCGGCGACCGGCACGGCGGCGATGCCGAGCGTCCAGGCGTCCGGCTGGGTGCCCAGGCCGAGAAGCGTGAGGTAACCGCCCCAGGAACCGCCGGTGAGGATCAGGCGGTCGGGGTCGGCGAGCCCGGACGTCACCGCCCATTCGCGGACCGCCGCGATGTCCTCCAGCTCGATGAGACCGACTCGGTGCTTGAGCGCGTCCGTCCACTCACGCCCGTACCCGGTGGAGCCCCGGTAGTTGACCCGCACCACCGCGTACCCGTGGTCCACCCACGCCGCCGGGCCCGCCGCGAACGAGTCGCTGTCGTGCCAGGTCGGACCGCCGTGGATGTCGAAGACCGTGGGAAGCGGGCCGGTCACGCCCGCCGGCTTCTGGACCAGGGCGTGGACGCGGCCGCCGGGGCCCTCCACCCAGACGTCCTCCACCGGGACGGATCCCGGGGACTTCATGCCCGGCGGGTCCAGGACCACCTCACCCGTGGTGGAGCGGACCACGGACGGCTCGGCCGCCGACGACCACAGGTACTCCACGTTCCCGTCGGGCCGCGCCGTTGCCCCGGACACCGAACCCGCGGGGGTCGGCACGGGGGTCAGCTCACGGGACACCAGGTCGTAGCGCCACAGGTCGCTGCGGGCCTCGAAGCTGTGCGCGACGAGCAGCGCGGAGCCGTCCGGATACCACTCGGCGCCCACATCACCGGGGAGGTCGAGGGCGAGGTCCGTCTCCTCGCCGGTGGCGACGTCCCACACCATCGGCTCCCAACGACCGCGCCGCTGGTGCCCGATGAGCAGCCGCGTGTCCCCGTCGACCGGGGCGAAGCCCAGCACCTCGAGGCCCAGCTCGACCGTGCCGCCCTTGGTGTCGTCGAGCTCCGTGACCGCCGAACCGTCCGGGCGCAGCACCCGCAGCGCCGAGTGCATCGCGTCGCCGTGCTCGGTGTGCTCGACGACGATCAGCGAGCCGTCGTGCGAGAGGTCACCGACGCCGGCGGACTCCCGGTGCCGGTAGATCTCCACGGGCTCCTCGCCGCTCCGCACCACATGGATCGTCGAACCGTCCTCGTCCGTGGACCGCCCCACGACGGCCGTACGTCCGTCCCGGCCGATCGCGAGTCCACTGGGGTACGAGGGCTCAAGACCCGGGGCCGCGGGCTCGTCGGAGCCGTCGGAGCCGTCAGAAGTGCCGGAACCCCCGAAGCTCTGCCGGCGCCAGATGCCGAACTCGTCCCCGTCCTTGTCGTCGAACCACCAGATCCACTCGCCGTCGGGCGAGAGCACCCCGTCCGTCGTACCGTTCGCCCGGTCCGTGACCTGGCGCTGCTCCCCCGTCTCCCGGTCCCACGCGTACAACTCGTACGTCCCCGTCGCGTTCGAGACGAACAGCGAGCGGTGCGGTGCGTCCTCCGCCCAGTCCGGCAGCGACACCCGCGGCGCCCGGAAGCGCTTCTCCCAGTCCGGCATGGACCCCTTGCTCTCAGTCATGGCCCCATAGTGCCTGGCCCGCCCGACAATCCGCTGCCGAGATCCCCAGCCTGTGGATAACTTCGCGGCGGGCGCGCAGGCCAAGGCCGGTTGTCAGTGGTCGGGTGCAGACTTCTTCGCATGACCGATCTGCGCAAAACAGTCGAGAGCTACTGGGCCACCGCCGACGCCCGGGATTGGACCGCGTTCGCGGACATGCTGGCCGAGGACGTCGTGTACACGCTGCCGCAGACGCGGGAGGTGATCCGCGGCAGGGAGCGGTACGTCCAGTTCAACCGCGAGTATCCGGGCGACTGGCACGTCCGGATCGAACGCGTCGTCGCCGAGCCGGGCCAGGCCGTCACCTGGACCCTCGTCACCGTGGGCCTGGAGGAGATGCACGCGATCACGTTCTTCACGGCGGACGACTCCGGTCGAATAGCCTCCGTCACCGACTTCTGGCCGGAGCCGTACGAGCCCCCGCCCGGGCGCGAGCACTTGGTCGAGCGCTACTGACCCCAAGGCCCGGCGCCGTCCATCGGCCCCGTACCTTTGAAGTCGTGTACCGGTTCCTGCTGACGCCCCGCTGGTGGGGGATCAACGTCTTCGTGCTGTTGGCCATCCCCTTCTGCGTCTTCATGGGGTCATGGCAGTTGGGACGGTTCGAGGACCGGGTGCAGACCAGCCGGGACGCCGGTGAGCAGGCCGAGGCGGCGAAGACCGAGGCGGCCCGGCCGCTCGCCGAGCTGCTGCCCGTGGACAAGAACACGTCCGGCAAGCAGGCCACCGCGACCGGCCGGTACGCCGAGCAGCTGCTCGTACCGGACCGCGAGGTCGACGACAAGCAGGGCTTCTACGTACTGACGCTGCTGCGGACCGACGACGGCAGGGCGCTGCCCGTCGTCCGGGGCTGGCTGCCCGGCGACGCGGACCCGGCGAAGGCCCCGGCCCCGCCCACCGGCGAGGTCACGGTGACGGGCGCGCTCCAGGCGTCCGAGAGCCCGGGGTCGAACGGGGTGAGTGCCGTCGGCGGGCTGCCCAAGGGCCAGACCGGCGCCATCAGCTCGGCGTCGCTGGTGAACCTGGTGCCGTACAAGGTGTACGACGCCTGGATCACCCTCGCCAAGGCCGACAGCGGGATGACGGCGGTTCCCGCGACCGCGGCGCAGGACACCGGCCTCGACCTGAAGGCGTTCCAGAACCTCGGCTACACCGGTGAGTGGTTCGTCTTCGCGGGCTTCGTGGTCTTCATGTGGTTCCGGCTGCTGCGCCGCGAGGTGGAGTTCGCCCGGGACGCGGAACTGGGCCTGATCCCGGACGAGGAGCCTGCGGACGAGGAGCCCGCACCGGACACCGCCGGTACGCCAGTCTCGTAGACCGTCAGGCGGCCTTCCAGGATCTACGGGATTACGGGATCTACGAGGCGTCGGCCGCCAGCATCCCGGTCCGGTACACCGTCCCCGCGCACGCGTTGGAGACCGTCGTCGACGCCGTGGCCGTACCCGTCTGGTCCGTGTGCGAGACGGTGATGCTGCCCTCGGCCACCCCGTCCTCCGTGACGAGCTGCGTCGAGGTGCCGCCGCTGTCGGAGGTGCCGCCCGAGACGGTGGCGTCGTCCGTGGTGGTCGGGTCGGGCGAGGGCTCGTTGGTGGTCGGACAGGTCTCCGAGGGCACCCAGGCGAACTTCACGACGTACGAGGCGCCCGGCTGAAGTACCAGGGAGGTGACCTCCGTGGAGGGGTCGGGCAGCCCGGTGGCCGCGTCGCCCGCCACATGGTTCACCACGCTGACCTTGGTGGCGTCCGCCGCGCCCTGCGTGACCGTGCTCACGGTGCCCGCGCCGGTGACCGCGCACACGGTGGTGGAGACGTTCGAGACGGCGAAGGAGCCGTAGACCGTGCCGGTGGAGTCCGGGTCGCCGAGGGCGCTGGTCGCCCCGCCGAGCTGGTCCGCGGTGCAGGTGGGCGCGGTCACCGATGAGGCCGTCGGAGCGACGCCGCCGGTGGCGGTCCCGTTGTCCGCTCCCGTGCTCGCCGAAGGCGTGGCCTTCTGGCCTTCCTTGCCCGGGTCCTTGGCCGTGCCGGAGGAGCCGCCCACCGCGTGCTCCCCGCCGTCCGTGGTCTTGCCCTGCCCCGAGCCGCCCTGTGTCTGCGAGGTGTTGCCCGCGATGGACGGATTGGCGTTCGGTCCCGAGGAGTTCGAGACGTGCAGCAGGGCCGGGACGGCCGTGCCGACGAAGAGCGCGGCGGCCGCCATCCCCACCGCGGCATGGCGCTTGCGGGCCCGTCTGGCCGGCACCGCGCGGCGCAGGTGCTCCAGGGTGCCGTCGGTGGGTTCGATCTCCTGGACGGCCTGGTGCAGCAGAAGCCGCAGCGCCCGCTCGTCCGAGCCGAGACCTTCGGAGCCCGGTCCGTCCGAGCCGGGATCTCCCGGGCCCGGCCCTGCCGAGCCGGTCCCGCCGGAGCCCTGTCCGTCAGGACCGTGTCCTTCGGGGCCGTGATTCACAATTCCGTTCCCAGCGTGCGATTGCTTGTGCTCGTGTTCGGGGCGCCCGGGTTTCTCGGGGCGCCACCGCTCGTCGTACTCGCTCATGCCGGAGCCTCCATGGCGACACGGAGCGCTGCTATGCCGCGCGAGCCGTACGCCTTGACCGACCCCAGCGACACCCCGAGTGTCTCAGCGACCTGCGCCTCGGTCATGTCCGCGAAGTAACGCAGCACCAGGACCTCGCGCTGGCGGCGCTGGAGTCCCTTCATCGCCTTGATCAGCGCGTCACGCTCCAACTGGTCGTAGGCGCCTTCCTCGGCGCTCGCCATGTCGGGCATCGGCTTCGACAGGAGCTTGAGGCCGAGGATGCGCCGGCGCAGGGCGGAGCGCGAGAGGTTCACGACGGTCTGGCGCAGATACGCGAGCGTCTTCTCCGGGTCGCGGACGCGCTTGCGCGCCGAGTGCACCCGGATGAAGGCCTCCTGGACGACGTCCTCGCAGGACGCGGTGTCGTCGAGCAGAAGCGCCGCGAGGCCCAGGAGCGACCGGTAGTGGGCGCGGTAGGTCTCGGTGAGATGGTCGACGGTCGTTCCGGCGGCCGCGCTGTCATCGGCGCCGTCGCGCTGGTTCGGTAGGCGGGCGGGCCGCGCTGCGGGCATGGGCGCGATCACCGGCATGCCGCCGGGCACGCCGGGGCTGCGGAGTCGGCGGGGTGGACGCAGGGCGCTACCCATTGTCTGTACCGCGGTGAATTCGAGTACCTCTGCCACGCCAGTTGGACACGCGTCCCCCCACCAGGGTTGTACGCATCAGGCATCGCGTTTGCGTCAGGCACCCCTTTTGACAGTGCGTCAAATGCCCTCATGCGTACCAGCTCATCCCCTATGTCCCGTTTTACCGCGACGCCCGGCCACCCCTGAATGGCGACCGCAAAGACGCTCCCCGCCCTCCGCACGGTTGCGGAGGACGGGGAGGAAAATCTTCGAACGACTGGTGACTCGTTTCAAGTGGTCCGGACCATTATTCGCACCACACACCGGACCGACCGCTCCGGCCACCTGAAGACCGGGACGCCCAACAGGACACACCGGTCACCTGAAGACCGGGACGCCCATCCAGATGCTCGCACCACACATCCAACACAGATCCTACAAACGAATCCCCTGAAAGCCACCAGGATTCCGGCCCCTGGTCACGCCGGACGCGAAACTTAAAGCCTCGTGATCTCCGCCGCCACGAGCTCCGCGATCTGCGCCGTGTTCAATGCAGCACCTTTGCGCAGGTTGTCCCCGCAGACAAACAGTTCGAGTGCCGTCGAATCGTCCAGCGAGCGGCGTACCCGTCCGACCCAGGTCGGATCGGTGCCCACCACATCGGCGGGGGTGGGAAATTCACCGGCGGCCGGGTTGTCGAACAGCACGACCCCGGGCGCTGTGGCGAGGATCTCCCGCGCCTTGGCCACGGTCACCTCGGCCTGGAAGCGTGCGTGCACGGTCAGGGAGTGCGTGGTGACGACGGGGACGCGTACGCACGTCACGGCCACCGGCAGCGTGGGGAGCCCGAGGATCTTGCGGGACTCGTTCCGTACCTTCATCTCCTCGGAGGAGAAACCGTCCTCGGCGAGGGTCCCGGACCACGGCACCACGTTCAGCGCGACCGGCTCCGGGAACGGCCCGGTGTTGTCGCCCACCGCCCGCCGTACGTCACCGGGCTTGGTCCCCAGTTCCGTACCGGCGACCAGCGACAGCTGCTGCCGCAGGGTGTCGATGCCCGCGCGGCCCGCCCCGCTCACCGCCTGATAGCTGGACACCACCAGCTCGCGGAGCCCGAACTCGGCGTGCAGCGCGCCGAGGGCCACGATCATGGAGAGGGTCGTGCAGTTCGGGTTGGAGATGATCCCGCGCGGGCGCACACGCGCCGCGTGGGGATTCACCTCCGGCACCACGAGGGGCACGTCCGGGTCCATCCGGAAGGCGCCGGAGTTGTCGACGACGACCACGCCCTTGGCGGCGGCGATCGGCGCCCACTGGGCGGCGACCTCGTCGGGTACGTCGAACATGGCGACGTCGACGCCGTCGAAGGCCTCCTCCGCCAGGGCCACGACCTCGACCTCCTCGCCACGCACGGTCAGCTTGCGGCCGGCCGAGCGCGGAGAGGCGATGAGACGGATCTCGCCCCAGATGTCCGCGTGCTGGGACAGGATCTGGAGCATGACCGTGCCGACGGCTCCGGTCGCACCCACGACGGCGAGCGTCGGTCCTGCGGGCGTTCGTCCCGCGGCCTTGGCCATCAGCGGCCCGTGCCCCCGTACGGGAGGACGGTCATCGGCCGGTGCCCCCGTAGACGACGGCCTCGTCGCTGTCGGAGTCGAGCCCGAAGGCGGAGTGCACGGCGCGCACCGCCTCGTTGACGTCATCGGCGCGGGTGACGACCGAGATGCGGATCTCGGAGGTCGAGATCAGCTCGATGTTCACGTTGGCGTCGGTCAGGGCCTCGAAGAAGCCGGCCGTGACACCCGGGTTCGTCTTCATGCCGGCGCCGACGAGCGAGATCTTGCCGATCTGGTCGTCGTAGCGCAGCGAGTCGAAGCCGATGACGCCCTTCGCCTTCTCCAGGGCGTCGATGGCCTTGCGGCCCTCGGTCTTGGGGAGGGTGAAGGAGATGTCGGTGAGGCCCGTGGTGGCCGCCGACACGTTCTGCACGATCATGTCGATGTTGATCTCGGCGTCGGCGATGGCGCGGAAGATCGAGGCGGCCTCACCGGGCTTGTCCGGGACGCCGACGACCGTGATCTTGGCCTCGGAGGTGTCGTGAGCGACACCCGAGATGATGGCCTGCTCCACCTTCTGGTCCCCTTGCTGCTGTGTCTTTCGAACGGGTGGTTCGCTGCTGACCCAGGTGCCCTGCAGTCCGCTGAAGGACGAGCGCACATGGATCGGGATGTTGTAGCGGCGCGCGTATTCCACACAGCGGTGGAGCAGCACCTTGGAGCCGGAGGCCGCCAGCTCCAGCATGTCCTCGAAGGCGATCCAGTCGATCTTCTGCGCCTTCTTGACCACCCGCGGATCGGCGGTGAACACGCCGTCCACGTCGGTGTAGATCTCGCAGACCTCGGCGTCGAGAGCCGCCGCCAGCGCGACGGCGGTCGTGTCCGAGCCGCCGCGGCCGAGCGTGGTGATGTCCTTCTTGTCCTGCGAGACGCCCTGGAACCCGGCGACGATGGCGATGTTGCCCTCGTCGAGGGCCGTACGGATACGGCCCGGCGTGACATCGATGATCCGCGCTTTGTTGTGGACCGAGTCGGTGATGACACCGGCCTGACTGCCCGTGAACGACTGGGCGCTGTGGCCCAGGTTTTTGATCGCCATGGCCAGCAGCGCCATGGAGATCCGCTCTCCGGCGGTCAGCAGCATGTCGAACTCTCGCCCGCTGGGCATCGGAGATACCTGCTCGGCGAGATCGATCAGCTCGTCCGTCGTGTCGCCCATCGCGGAAACGACCACGACCACCTGGTGGCCGTTCTTCTTCGCTTCCACGATCCGCTTGGCGACACGCTTGATGCCCTCGGCATCGGCTACGGAGGAACCTCCGTACTTCTGCACGACAAGGCCCACGTGCGCTCCTCGATCAATCCGTATCTGCACCGCACAACTGCGGTCGGCTCAGTCTAACGAGCGGCCGGAATTCCCCTCCGGGGTATCGCATCGTGAGATGTCCCGCCCACAAGGTGATCACCCGGTCCGTCAGGACAGCGAAGTCCTCCGGCCGCTCCGGAACGGCATCTGCCCGCCCCCGGGACCCACCACGCGGGAAAGTGCGCCGTGTCACACGAGAGAGTCGTGGCTCAACTTTCAAGTACTAGGGTTCGGACGTGCGCGTACTCCTGGTGGAAGACGACGAGCCCGTCGCCGAATCGCTCCGGCGCGGCCTGCTGCGCTACGGCTTCGAGGTCGAGTGGGTGACCACGGGCGGGGCGGCCCTGACGTACGAGGACCCCTACGACGTCGTCCTCCTCGACCTCGGACTGCCCGACACCGACGGCCTCGACGTCTGCAAGGCGCTGCGGGCGCGCGGCGACGTCCCGATCATCGTGATCAGCGCGCGCAGCGACGAGACGGACCGCGTGGTCGGGCTCGAACTCGGCGCGGACGACTACGTCACCAAGCCCTTCGGCGTACGTGAGGTCATCGCGCGGATAAGAGCGGTGATGCGGCGCGCACAGCCGCGCAACGACGCGTCTTCGCCGACGGGCCCCGATCAGTACGGCGAGCGCCTGACCATCGACCGCAAGGCCGCCCGCGTACGCCTGGACGGTGAGGAGGTCGCCCTCGCACCCAAGGAGTACGACCTGCTCGCGTTCCTCACCGAGGAGCCCGGCGCGCTGATGTCGCGCGAGCAGATCATGGAAGCGGTCTGGGACGCGAACTGGTTCGGCCCGACGAAGACCCTCGACGTCCATGTGGCGGCGCTGCGCCGCAAGCTCGCGGGCGCACTGACCATCGAAGCCGTACGAGGGGTCGGCTTCCGCCTGGAGATCGCCGGCGAGTCGCCCTCATGATCCGGCAACTGATCGTCAGTTACGTCCTGTTGGTCGCCGTCGCGCTGGCGGCCTTCACCGTGCCGGTGGCGTTCACGCTGACCGCGCAGCTGCGCGGGGACACCGAGGAGTCCGTACGGCGGGAGGCGCGGACCATGGCGCTGCTCCTCGCGGACGGGGACGCGGCGTCGCGGGCGGCGCTGACGCGGATGTCCGAGGCCTACGCTGCCGAGACGCCCGGCACGGTGGCTGTGCTCCCCGCCTCGGCCACCGAGGGGAAGACCACGGCGCGCTGGGGCGACGGCGCGCTGAAGGTGACGGTTCCGGCGGTCGCGGACGGCGGCCGGACGGTGGGGGCCATCCAAGTCAGCTATCCCACCTCGGACTTGACCTCCCGCCTGTGGCGGATCTGGGGCTTCCGGGCGGTCCTCGCGGTGGGCGTACTGGCGGTCGCCGCCGGCCTCGGTGCCCTCGTGGCCCGCCGACTCACCCGCCCGCTGCGCCAGTTGAACGAGATGGCGAGCCGTTTCGGCGACGGCGACCTGACCGCGCGCTCGCCGGTGACCGGCCCGCCGGAGACACAGCAGCTGGCCCGCACCCTCAACTCGGGCGCGGAGCGGCTCGACGTCCTGATCGACTCCCAGCGGATGTTCGTGGCGGACGCCTCGCACCAACTCCGTACACCTCTCACGGCGTTGCGCCTGTCGCTGGACAACATCGCGGACGGAGCCGACGACTTCTTCGTACGCGAGGACGTGGAGCAGGCCACGGCCGAAGTGGTGCGGATGAGCCGCCTGGTGAACGGTCTGCTGGTGCTCGCCCGGGCCGAGGCGAAGGTGTCCGCGGCGGAGGCGCTGCCGTTGCGGGAGCTGGTCGAGGAGCGGCTGAGCGTGTGGAGGCCGGCCGCCGAGGAGCGCGGGGTCACCATCGCGCTCGAAGGGGAGGCCGGCGGCCGGCCGGCTGTGCTCGCCAGTCCGGGGCACCTGGAGCAGGTCCTCGACAACGTGCTGTCCAACGCCCTGGAGGTGTCCCCCGACGGCACGACGATCACCGTACGGATGTCGGTGGGCGCCGACTCGGTGGAACTGTCGGTCCTCGACCAGGGTCCCGGCATGTCGGACGCCGAGAAGTCCCGCGCCTTCGACCGCTTCTGGCGCGGTCAGGGCCTGACCGGGCGCTCCGGCTCCGGGCTCGGCCTCGCCATCGTCAAGCAGCTGGTGACGGACGACGGCGGGACCGTGGCCCTGCGGGACGCACCCGGAGGCGGGCTGTGCGTATCGGTCAGTCTGCGTCCGGCAGCAGCGAGGAGTGGTGGTTGACGATCAGCCACTCACCGTCGCGCTTCTCGTACTCGTACGTGTAGCGGGCCTCGGCGGTGCTCTTCACGCCGGTCACCGGGTCGGTGAGCTGGAACTCGTACAGGCCAGTGTCGATGGCGGAGTTGCTGTCGAGAACGTTGATCACGGTCCGGACCTTCGAGGCCTCGGGCTTCTTCGCGAGGAAGCCCTCCATGTAGTCGACGATCCCGGCGTGGTCCGTACGGATCTCGTTCGAGAGGGTGGGCAGCAGCACCGCGTCGTCGGCGTATCTGTCGGCGACGACCTCCGGGTCACCCGTCCGCAACGCGGCGCTCCAGCCGTCGAAGAGGGCGGCGATCTCGGCCTTGGTGGGCTTGCCGCTCTGGTGCTCCGGGGTGGCCGCGCTGACGCCGGCGGTGATGGTGCCGGCGGCGATCAGGGCCGCGGCGGTGGCTATCGCGGCGCGGGTGCGTATGTGACGTTGCATCACAACTCCTGTGCATGGGGGGTTCGTTGCTCCGTCTTGGTGCCTTCCGGGAGCGGTTCCACCTTCCTCTCGCGCAGGTAAAGAGCCGCCCTGGAAACGATCAGCGCCTGGCCAAGGTTTGCCGAGGAATCGGGGGGAGGTTCAGCCCGCGGCCGGCAGCACGGAGGAGTGGTGGTTGACGATCAGCCACTTGCCGCCGCGCTTCTCGTACTCGTACGTGTAGCGGGCCTCGACCTCGCGCTTCTCACCGGTCTCCGGGTCGGTCAGCGTGAACTCGTACAGGCCCGCGTCGATGGCGGAGTTGCTGTCGAGAACGTTGACGACGGTGCGGATCTTCTTGCCCTGGGGCTTGTTCTGCAGGAAGTGCTCGAAGTAGTCGACGATCCCGGCGCGCGTGGTGCGGATCTCCGGGGAGACGGTGGGGAGGAGCACGGCGTCACTCGCGTACCGGTCGGCCACCGTCTCGGCGTCGCCGGTGGCGAGGGCCGCGTTCCACCCGTTGAAGAGGGCGGCGATCTGCGCCTTGGCGGGCTTGCCGCTCTTCGACTCCGGACCGGCCGCACTGACGCCGGCGGTGACGGTGCCCGCCGCGACGAGGACGGCTGCGGTGGCTATCGCGGCGCGGGTACGGGTCTGGCGCTTCATGACAACTCCAGTGCGGGTGAGGTGGGTTGCTCCTCTGCGGCGGGAGCAGTTCCACTTTCTCTTCGCACTGGTTAAGGGCCGTGCAGCGGACGTGCAGGGGACGGCCAGGGTCTTTCCAAATCAGTCGGAGTCCGCGACGGCGTCCAGGGCGAGACCATGCAGCAGTCGCAGGGCTTGCGGAGAGTCACCGTATGACTGCTCGATGTCCGCGGTGACCTGGGCTGCCAGGGCATCGGCGCGGGCCGGGTCACCTGCCCGCCGAAGAAGCACGGAGTGCATAACGCGGGTGTACAGAGTGACCATGTGAGTGTCGCCGAAGATCCTCCGGTGCACGGCGTCCGCCTCCTCGATCGCGCGGACGGCCTCGACGAAGTCACCGGCCTGCCACCACGCGTTGGCGAGCTCCACCCTGAGGGAGCCGACTGTCAGGTCCTCCTCCCCCAAGTCGGCGATCGCACGGGCGAGTCGGCCCTCGACGGCGCGAACGCGCTCTTCCCCGCCCCCTTCCGCGCCCGGCATCAGCTGGACGCTCTCCACCACCAGACGGGCATTATGTGTTTCGGGGTGCCCCTCGCCCAACACCCGCGCCGCGGCCTCGGCGTTCTCACGGGCGAGCGTCAGCCCGCGCTCCCGGTCGCCGCTCTCTGCCAGCATCCCGGCCGCGGTACCACGGACGTTGAATGTCTGCGGGTGATCCGGCCCCAGTACCCGCTCGGAGTCGGCCAGCACCTGGGTGATCAAGGTGAGAGCCCGAGCCGGCTCCCCCACGGTCTGGTAACAGTCGGCCAGCCAGGCCCGGAACGTGAGCGTCATCTCGTGGTCCGGGCCGTGGACGCGCAGGGCGGCGTTCACGGCCCGCTCGAGCAGCGACACCGCGCGTGCGCCGTAACCGGCCATCGCGCACTTCATCCCGGCCACGCTGAAGAGTTCCGCGGCGTCCTCCGTGTCCGCCTCCGGTGCGGACCGGGAGGCCAGCGCCTCGATGTGCGTCACACCGTCGAGGCTGGTGGCCTCCGCTATGCCGACGTCCACGGCCGCCTCCTGCACGCCCGCGAGTATTGATACGGCGATCCTGTGCCCCGTCTCGACGAGTTTCCGGCTCCTCACCAGACCATCCCGGTCGGGTGTGCGGGCGACGGCCTGTACGAGGCGGTGCACCGAGATCGTGTCCTCGTGCAGCGTGATCATGCTGTGCGCCGCCAGCCGCCGGATCGCCTCGGTGACCTTTGGCGGACTACCGAACGAGTCGAGGTACGCCCGGGGAATCCCGTCCGACGCCCACCAGGCCGTGACCAGAAGGACGGACATGGCGGCAGGGGTGTCGGCGAGCCGCTTCAGCGTCACACTCCAGACCCGGGCCACCGTCCGCTCCGCGTCGCCGCCTTCCGCCGTGGCCGCGTGCATGTCCGCCGGATAACTGGCCAGCAGGGTCAGGTACTTGCGCGGGCTGATCCCCGCTTCCCGGCAGTACGCGGCGGCCTGGTCGACCGCCAGCGGCAGGTACCCCAACTCGCGGCACAACTCCTCGACGCCGCCGCTCTGCCCCGGACAGACCTTCGTGAACAGCTCGACGGCCTCCGCCGGTTCGAGCACATCAAGGTCCAGCGGCTCCGCGATCCCCCGCCAACTCGTCGCGCCCCGGCGGGTGGTGATCAGGAAGCGGCCACCCGGCGCTCGCGCGAGGAGGTGCCGGATGTCGGCGGGGTCGGAGACGTTGTCGAGGACGAGCAGCCAGCCGTCGTTGGCGGCCAGCCACTGGAGCGTACGTTCGCGGAAGGCGTCCTCGGACAGGACGTCGACCAGGGCGGGCTGAAGCGCGCGGCCGAGGGCGGCGAGGCCCGCGTCCACGCCGGTCCGGGACTCGGCGGTGATCCACCAGACCGGGTTGAAGTCCGCCGCCCGGCCGATCGCCCAGTGCGCGGCCAGCGTCGACTTCCCGATCCCGCCCAGCCCGTGCACGGCGTGCACGACCACACCGCCCGGTTCGCCGAACGCCCCGTCCAGCAGCGCGAGTTCGCGCCCACGTCCGACGAACTGCGCGCTGCGGTCGGGGACGTTGCGCACCGGAAAGGTGCAGGGCCCCACCGCGAACGCCTCCGGCGGCAGCATCGTCGCGTGCTCGGCCAGCGTGGCGAAGTCCCCGGTCGCCACCTGCCGGATGTTCCCGCCTGCGGCGACCGAGCGGTTCCCGGAGGCCTCCACCGGGCCGCCGGTCATGAGTTGCCTGTCGATGGGTCGCCGGGCGACGCGTTGCCGGGCGACGCGTTGCCGGTCGACGCGTTGCCGGTCGACGCGTTGCCGGTCGACGCGTTGCCGGTCGACGCGTTGCCGATGTCACCGCCGGCGGCGATGGAGCGCTCGCCGGAGGCGGTGACGGTGCGGCTGGGGGGCGGCGGGGTCGAGGCGGGCATCGTCGGCGGAGCCGTGGCCGTGCTGCCGACGCCTGTCGCCACCGATCCGATGTGCCCGCCCGCGGCGACCGACCGTTCACCGCTCGCGGTCACCGAGGACGCGGCGGACACGGGTTCCGCAGGGGCCGACGACTGGGTGACCAGCACGTACAGCGTGAGCGCGAGCCCGATCAGCGCCGCGGCGCCTCCCGCCACGCTCGCCCACGGATCCGCCGCGTCGACGTCGAGCAGGCCGCCTACGACCAGCCCGACGGCCCCCGCCGCACACAACCCAATTCCTGTCCACAGAACCGCCTTTGACCCCATACGAACATCATGGCGTGCCAGGGTGTCGATCGCGTGGACCCAATGCGAGGAGGTTGTCGGCTGTGGCAGGTGCCGAGTGGGCGGACAGTCTGCTGCTGGGCGGAATCGTGCTGCTGGGCTCCTCCGTCCAGTGGCTCACGGGGATGGGCTTCGCCCTGGTCGCCGTACCGGCGCTGGTGTTGCTGCTCGGTCCCGCCCAGGGCGTCGTACTCGCCAACTGCGCGGCCGGGGCGATCAGCGTGGTCGGCCTCGCGGGCGGCTGGCGCCAGGTGCGCCTGCGCGCCATGGTGCCGCTGTGCGTGGCAGCGGCGTGCACCGTACCCGCCGGGACCTGGCTGGCCCGACGGCTCCCGGAACCCGCGCTGCTCGCCGCCATGGGAGCGCTGGTGACGGCCGCCGTGACGCTGGTGATGCGGGGCGCCCGGGTGCCTGCCCTGCGCGGGGGCGGGGGTGCGGTGGCCGCGGGAGCCGTCGGCGGGTTCATGAACTCGGCGGCGGGGGTCGGGGGTCCGCCGGTGTCGTTGTACGCGGTCAACGCGGGCTGGACGGTACGGGAGTTCGTGCCGAACGCGATGTTCTACGGGGTGGTGGTGAACGCGTTCTCGGTCGCCGCGAACGGGGTGCCCCGGCTCAGCGCGCCGGTGTGGGGGCTGGCGGTTACGGGGATGGTGGCGGGCGGCGTGATCGGCAGGGCGCTTGCCCAGCGGGTGCCGGAGGAACGGGCGCGGATGCTGGTGCTGGGGCTGGCGCTGGTCGGGGGGCTTACTACTTTGGGGAAGGGGTTGTGGGGGATGTAGGGACTGCGGAGGTGAAGGCGGACCAGGCGCCCACCGCTATGTGCAGTTCAGGGTTCCCGGGGGCCTTTGAGTCGCGTACGTGGACCGTCATCTTCGGTGCAGCGACGGCGACTTCGACGCAGGCACCGCCCTCGCCGTCGCTGTAGCTGGACTTGAACCACTTCAGCTCGTCGTTCATAGCTCATCCACCATCCGCTCGATGAAGCGGGCCGACTCGTCGGGGTCGAGGGCCATCATGCGGATCATGCTAAGCCGCTCGGTCTGCGCGCTGACGACTGCCGGGTCAGAGGTCAGCTGACTTGTCGACGGGGCCTCCGTATAGGCGAAGCGTTCGTGATCCCTGGTCTCCAAGAGCACCATCGGGCCGTGGAGCGCAGCGGTCATCGCCCTGCCGTAGGGCAACACCTGGATCGAGACGTTGCGCACCTTCGCCATCTCCAAGAGGTGCAGCAGTTGCTCCTTGTCCACGTACGGGCCGCGCAGTGCCGCCTCGTACAACGCATAGCTGCAGGCGGCCAACGGCTTGCGCGTGTGGATGCCCTGGCGCTCCAGCCTCGCCATGACCCGCTCCTCGACGGTCTCCTCGTCGAGGGGTGGAGTGTGGTTGCCGATCAGAGCCCGCGCGTAGGACTCGGTCTGCAACAGCCCTGGGATCAAGGCGACTTCGTACCACCAGAGGTTGATCGCCTCGCGCTCGTACTCCATGTAGTCCTGCGCTCGCGCCGGAAACTTCTCCCGCTTCAGGTACTCCTTCGCCGCACTGAGCAACCCCTCGGCATGGCACAACTCATCGGCCGCATCCAGCACGCGCGGCGTCGGCATGCGCACGCCCTGCTCCATGGACTTGATGGTGTCCGGCGAGTAATTGGAGGCGGCGGCCAGCTCTTCGCGGGTCACGTTCGCCTTCGTGCGCCAGCGTTTCAACTGGTTGCCGCTGTAGCGCCAGTTGATCGGCGCCGGTGAAGCGGAGTTGTACTGGACTGACACAGCGGCCACCTCCGACTGATACACCCCGGCGTGTATCTCCTCGGTCGCTACCGAGCGTAGCCTCGCGACCGCCACCGTGTGACCATGACGAACGCAATCCCCCACTACCGGCCGAACTGGGTCCCCCTCGCCGGTCACCAACTCCGCGTGTCCGGCGTCTGCTTCGACGCGGTCCGTATCCAGGGCGTACGCGGGGAACAGGTCGCCGCCAAGCTCATCGAGGCCGCCGACGGCGACGCGGGACCCGTCGTCTGCGAGGCGGTCGGCTTCCGGTGGATGTACTTTCTGCTGGCGCCGGGGACGGCGAGGACCCACGAATGGCCCCTGGGGGTGCAGCGGTTCGGCGGGGCCGGGAGTCGTACGGTCACGTACATCGGGATCCCGGCGCTGGACGGGAACACGTGGCCGTTGCGGTGGTACAGCGAGCCCACGGTTACGGCGCCGTTCGTGGAGGCGGGGCGGTTGCGGGCGGTGTTGGGGGTGTCGGGGCTGTAGGTCAGTGCTCTTGCGTTCCCCGGACTCGTCGTGGATACGCACAGGCTCAGACTCCACCGAACAGAGACGTGAGGCCCTGGTCGAGGACCGCCCCCACGGCTTCGCCGCCCGGCTCGACCACGGTGAACGAGCGCAGCAGGAAGCGGCGCAGGACGGGCGTGTCGAACCAGATCATCGCCACGCCCTGCGGCACGCGGAACTCCACGAACGTGCGGCGTGGTCCACAGGGCCAGATGTGCACGCTGCCGATCCCGGCGGGGGTGTCGAGGCCCTCCGCCAGGAGCGCGCGGGCGAAGGTCCAGGTCACTTCGGTGCCGTCGAGGGAGACATGGGCCGGGAAGTCGATGTGCACGGCGAGTGGGTCGACGGAGGTGTAGCGGAGGGTGGCGGGTACCGCGCGCTCCCGGTCGCCGGAAGTGACCAGGTGGGCGCCGATGGGCTGTTCCACAGTGATGTTCATGCTACTGAGAGCACACAGACGCCCATTGATTACGCGGTTTCGGGAGGCAATTGGGGTCGACTGGCGTGACGTACGGCACGTTTTGGCCATTAGTTGAGACATTGAGCATCTCGGATTGCAAACTCCTCGCATGAACGACGGTCCCACCGCCACGTACGCCCGGCTCTACGAGGAACAGCAACCGCGCCTCGTCGCGTACGCGCGCTCGCTCACCAGGAACTCCTGGACCGCCGAGGATCTTGTCGCCGAGGCGCACTTCCGTGTGTGGCGGCGGCTTTCCGCCGGGCACGAGATCGACAACGTACCGGCGTATCTGATGACGACGGTGCGGCACCTCGCGACCGCCGCCGGGGGCGCCGTACGCGAGACCCCTCGGGATCCGCAGGTGCCCGAACAGGCCGGGATCGGCGCGCAGCGGGAGAACGACTCGTCGGCCGACCCGGCCGAGCAGGTGTCCTCCGTCGATCTACTGGTGCGCGTGCTGGGGCAGTTGCCCGAGCGGTGGGTGAAGGCGCTGTGGCTGGCGGAGGCGGAGGGGCAGCCACTGGCGGCGGTCGGATCGCAGATCGGGTCCAACCAGGGCGCGACGGCGGTATTGCTGCACCGGGCCCGTGAGGGCATGCGGCAGGCCTTCCTGCAGGTGCAGACCGGCGCTCCCGACGACCCCGCGTGCCAGGTCCACTGGGCGCGCATGCCCGCCTACGTGCGCGGTACCGCGACCTCGCGGCAGTCCGAGCGGCTGCTCGGCCACGTGGACGCCTGCGACGACTGCCGCGAGCGGCTCTCGGTCCTGGTCCACGCCAACAACCGACTGCCCGCGCTCGTCGGTCCGGCCCTGCTCGTCTTCGTGCTGGGCGGCGCGGGCAAGTTCCTCCTGCCGTTCGCCGCCGGGACCGCCGGGACGGTGGTCGCGGCGGGCGCGCAGGGCGGCGGGAGCGGTCTTCTGCACGGCGTACGCGATGCCGTGACCGGCGGCTCGAAGGTCCCGGCCGTGATCGGGGCCGGGGCGACGGCGGCCGGTATCGCCGCCGCGCTCTTCCTCTCTCTCGGCCCGATCGACTCCTCTCCGGTCCCGCCGGAGCGGCTGCCGGTGGCCGAGGCGCCTGTGCAGCAAGTTCCGGTGGAGGAAGCGCCGGTGGTGCAGCCGCCGCCGCAGGGGCCGACCGAGGAGGCCGACAGCACTTCCGCCGGTGAGGCCGGCGTCGACGTCTCCGCGAGCCGTGCCGTCTCGGTCCTCGTGCGGGCCGCCGATGCGCCCACGGGGAGCGCCGATTCAGTTCCTGCCACGGCCGGACAGGAGGAAGAGCCGGGGGAAGTACGGGGGGATGAGGAGCCGCAGGAGACGCCCGAGGTCGAGACCCCGGTTACTGAAACTCCGGCCGCTGAAACCCCGGTTACTGAAGTCCCGCCCACCGACCCGCCGAAGACGGAAACCCCCGGGGCAGATCCCCCTGCCGCCGAACCCCCGACGCCCGAGCCCACCCCGGATCCGGAGCCGTACCCGGATCCCGTCACTCCAACTCCCGCAGATCCCATACCCGTTGAGGAGCCCCCCGCCCCTCCGGCGACGGACGAGCCAACCGAACCGACTCCGGCCGATCCCGACCCACAGCCGACACCCTCGGACCCCGGAGACGACTGCGGGCACTGACCGACGGTGACGTGATGGCGGGCCGGTCAAGGCTGTTGGGCACGCGCGTTGGACAGATTCACACGGACCGCCTTTGTCGTCGGGTGGTCCTCGCCCAGTACCCGGAGAAAGCCGGCCAACGCCTGTTCGCACGACCGGAGTACCCGCTCCACACCCCCGCTGTACGCCCAACTCATGGACGTACGAAGGAAGATGACATCCGCGACAGTCAGGCCGCCCCGACCGCCCGGTCCCCGTACTCGATCGTCACGGTGATCCTGGCTCCGAGCGCCTCCGCATACGTGCGCATCGTCTCCAGGTTGTGGATCTCCCCGCGCTCAATCTGCGAGACCCGGGCCTGGGAGATCCCCACCGACCCAGCCACCTGAGCCTGCGTCAGCCCCTGTTCCTCGCGGATCTCGCGGAGATGGTGACCCACCACGCGCGCCTCGGTCGCCGTACGCGCCGCCTGCTTACGGGACTCCCATTCGGCGTCGGGCACCTCGGGCTGGTTCTCCCGCATCCGGCGTTTGACCTCTGCCCAGCTGCTGTACTGGCTCATCGGGTCTTCCCGTCCTCTCCCGCCTCGTCCGCGGCGGCCAAGTACTCGTCGTAGCGGGCCTCGGCAAGGGGGACCGACTCGCGATACCAGTCCCTCCAGCGGCCGGACTTGTCTCCGGCCACCAGCAGAATCGCTTCCCGCTTGGGGTCGAAGACGAACAGAATCCGGACCTCGGTGCTCCCCGAGCTGCCTGGTCGCAGGTCTTTGAGGTTGTGGGTACGGCAGCCGGAAAGCCGGTCGACGAGCGGGCGCCCCAGGGCGGGGCCGCTCTCCGAAAGCATTCGGTGCACGGACGTGCGCCCCCGCCGACCTGCCGTTACTTGACCGTCCGCAACCCCAACGGCCCCGCGATCTCCTCCGCCATGACCTTGCCCGCTTCCTCCGCGAGGGCGTCCTCGCCGAGGTCCTGGTCGGTGTCGAGGCCGTCGAGTTCTTCCAGGGGCTGGTTGAGGCGGACGTGGGCCACCACGGACTGGAGGGCGCGGAGGGTTGCGGAGGCGGTGGAGCCCCAGTTGGAGAAGTAGGAGAACTGCCACCACCAGAGGGCTTCGGTGGTGCGGCCGGCGCGGTAGTGGGCCATGCCGTGGCGGAGGTCGGCGATGACGTCGGCGAGGTCGTCGGAGATGCGGGCGGGGACCGGGGCCTTGCGCGGCTCGTAGGGGTCGAAGACCTCGGAGTAGACGTCGATCGGCTCCAGCATCACCGCGAGGCGCTCGCGGATGTCGTCCACGTCGGGCTCCGGGCCCAGGTCGGGCTCGTAGCGCTCGTCGGGGAGGATGTCCTCGTGCGCGCCGAGGCGGCCGCCGGCCAGCAGCAGCTGGGAGACCTCCAGGAGGAGGAAGGGGACCGCCGAGTCCGGCTCGTCGCCCTTCGCCACCTCGGAGACGGCGACCAGGAAGCTCTCCACCTGGTCCGCGATCTGGACCACGAAGTCGTCCGGGTCCTGGCTGGTCGCGTGAAGCGTGGCGTCAGACATCTAGGAGTCGTCTCCCCTCGAAGGCGCGACCGAGCGTGACCTCGTCCGCGTATTCCAGGTCGCCGCCCACCGGGAGGCCGCTGGCCAGGCGGGTGACCTTGAGGCCCATGGGCTTGAGCATGCGGGCGAGGTACGTGGCCGTGGCCTCGCCCTCCAGGTTCGGGTCCGTGGCGATGATCAGCTCCGTGACCACACCGTCGGCGAGACGGGCCAGGAGTTCTCTTATGCGCAGGTCGTCCGGGCCGACGCCCTCGATCGGGCTGATCGCGCCGCCCAGGACGTGGTACTTGCCCCGGAACTCGCGGGTGCGCTCGACCGCCACGACGTCCTTCGGTTCCTCGACCACGCAGATGACCGACAGGTCGCGGCGCGGGTCTCGGCAGATGTTGCACAGCTCTTCCTGCGCGACGTTCCCGCAGGTCGCACAGAAGCGGACCTTCGCCTTGACCTCCATCAGGCACTGCGCGAGACGGCGGACGTCCGTCGGCTCGGCCTGGAGGATGTGGAAGGCGATCCGCTGCGCGCTCTTGGGACCGACGCCGGGCAACCGCCCCAACTCGTCGATGAGGTCCTGGACCACGCCTTCGTACAACGGACTGCCTTTCCTGGGTCCTCATGTCTCAGTGCTTCGGCGGTACGTACGTACCGTAGTTGGCCGTTGCCCCTCTTAGAAAGGCAGGCCACGTCTCAGAACGGCACGCCCGTGTCTCAGAACGGCAGGCCGGGGATACCGCTGCCGCCGCCGAGACCCTGGGCGAGCGGGCCGAGCTTCTGCTGCTGGAGTGCCTGCGCGTTCTCGTTCGCCGCCTGGACCGCCGCGACGACCAGGTCGGCGAGGGTCTCGGTGTCCTCCGGGTCCACCGCCTTCGGGTCGATGACCAGGGCACGCAGCTCACCCGAGCCCGTCACCGTCGCCTTCACCAGGCCGCCGCCTGCCTGGCCGTCGACCTCGGTGCGCGCGAGTTCCTCCTGCGCGTTCGCGAGGTCCTGCTGCATCTTCTGGGCCTGCTGGAGCAGCTGCTGCATGTTGGGCTGGCCACCACCGGGAATCACGATCAGCTCCTGGTTCGTACGGCTGTGAGTGCGGTTGTCAGTACCGCTTCGAGTACGGCTGTGAGAGCGGGATTTCCCCTCTCGGCACGAGCCTACGTGGTCGGCCGGTCCATCGCTCAAGCACTCTTTCGAGTGAGGCGGTCCGGAAGCCTATACCTGATCAAGCCCCACTTCCGGGCGTAAAAGCGTTGAAATCCGGGCCATCGCCACCCATTGGGCGGTAGGAAGGGCTTGGCGCTCCTGCATCATGCGTCACGGGACGTCACGCAACGTCATCACCGTCGTCAGTAGGGAGTGCCGGGTGAGCCAGCCGGAGATGCAGCCCGAAGGGCCGCCCCAGGACGGGCGGGGCGGGCCGGGCGGGCGCGACGACGGCGCCGCGGGGACCCGGCAGGGCGACCTGACCGGGCGGCCGTTTCCGCTCGGGGACTGGGGGGAGCCCGCGGAGCGGCTCGACGAGCTGTACCGGTGGGTGGAGCGTGGGGCGCTCGACACGGCTTCCTGGTATCTCGCGGACCGGGTACGGAAGCGGTGGGCGGCGCGGGTGCTGCGGGGCGGGGCGGCGCTGGGGGCCGTCGCCGGGGCCGCGCTTCCTCTCCTCGACCTCACGGGCGTGGTCGGCGGGGTTGCCCCCTGGGGGTATCTGGCGCTGCTGCTCGGGGGTGCGTGCGTCGCCTGTGACCGGTTCTTCGGGGTTACGTCCGGGTGGATAAGGGACGTGGCCACGGCTCAGGCGGTGCAGCGGCGGCTGCAGGTGCTCCAGTTCGACTGGGCGTCCGAGAGTGTGCGGGAGGTTCTGGGGCCTACTGAGGGGACGGCCAGTGAGGCCGCCGAGCGGTGTCTCGGGGTGCTGCGGCGGTTCTCGGACGATGTGACGGAGTTGGTGCGGGCGGAGACCGCGGACTGGATGGTGGAGTTCCGTACGGGGTCGGCGCCGATGGGGATCCAGTCGGCGGTGGGCGGTTCGCCTCGTTCCGAGGGGGGCTCGCCCGGGCGGTTGCCGTTGCCGCCGGGGACTCGGCCGAACATGCCTCGGCAGCGGCCGCCGGAGCCTCGATAACGGGGCTGGGGTGGAGTTTTTCGCCCCCTCCGCCCCTGCCCGTCCCTTGCTCCTGGGGGCTCCGCCCCCAGACCCCCGATCGCCCGAAGGGCTCGTCCTCAAACGCCGGACGGGCTGAAACTCCGCGGCCACCACGTCAGATCGCGGGGCGGCGCAACACGTCAGTGGGATCCCAATCACTCTTCCAGAAAGCCTCAAGTCCACGCTCGTCGATGAACTGCCGCTCCACTTCGTGGATGGGGTACATCCCCTGGATGTTGATCACGTCGTGACCTTCGTGTCCCGGAACGCCAACGTCGATGCCCAGGTAGTCGTCTCTGTCGAGAACGATCGGCGCGAACACGCAGAACGCCGTCATGTCCGACTCCGGCACGACACGCTCGCCGAAGTTGATGGTGCTGCTGTAGGTGAAGGGGCACGTGCCTCGGAGTTGCTCCGCCAGGAAGCCGACCGCGTGGGCCCAGATGACGTTGGTCGAGTTCACGCTGAGGCAGAGTTCCGGCGAGCCGTGCTGCCAGTCCGGGTGCTCCGCCAGCGACAAGCCGTACGTGAACGTCGTGAGAAGTCCGTCCGGCAGGTCGTCGTACACGATCTCCGTAACGCCACGCAGGCCCTGTTTGGTCGACTCGACAGGGAAGAACCGCGGCTCTCTTCCTCCGGAAAGCCGGTCAAGATGGGCAAGAAACTTCTCCACGCGACTGATCATGCGACCAGCCTGCACGATGCCCCTGGAACAGACCCTCACGCCCCCGGTGCCGGGAACGCCACCGGACTCCGCTCCCCCTCCCGGTTCACCGCCCGTACCCCGAAGAACACGTTGTCCTTGGACATGTCGACCTCGTACGTCGTCACGTCGCCCGCGGGGATTACGTGGGTCCACTCGGGGGCCGTCGTCTCGCGCCAGACCACCTCGTAGCCGGCGAGGTCCGGCTCGGTGCCGCGGGTCCAGGTCAGCTGGGTGGAGTTGGTCAGGTTGGACGTGATGATCTTTGTGTCGCGCGGGGTGCCGGGGGCCTGGGCCAGGGTCCACAGGGCTGCCGCGTTGACCTTCGCGACCCGGGCGACGTAGGGGAAGTCGCAGAACTCCGGCAGGTCTCCGTACTGCTTGCCGGTGTCGTCGACGCGTACGTCCTGGTGCTGGTGGGCGAAGTCCTCCGCCGGTTCCGTGAACCGGGCCGCCGGGTAGGCGCGTTCGAGGAAGGGGATCTGGTCGCCGCCCCGGAGATAACGGTCCCGGCGGTACACCACGCGTACGTGCATGCCCGTCGCCGCGTTGTCCGCCGTGTCGCGGACGAAGCGGGCCAGCTGGCGGGCCGGGGAGTCGTTCTCCCCGCCCACCGAGCGGCGGGTGGCCGCCTGCTGCGGGGTCTCCGACGTCGGCACGCCCTCCGCGAAGAGGCGGATCGCGTACGGGTCCACGGTGCCGTCGTCCGCCGTCGGACTGCCCACGATGTCGTTGGTGAACATGCCCTGCACATCCGCCCCGGCCGTCTTGAACTGCTGGGCCATGTAGGCCGATCCGTACAGCCCCTGCTCCTCCCCCGCGACCGCCGCGAAGACGATCGTGGCGGCGGGGCGGCGCCGGGCCATCACCCGCGCCAGTTCGAGGGCCACCGCCACGCCGGACGCGTCGTCGTCCGCGCCCGGAGCGTCGGACACGGCGTCCATCACGTCGGTCACCCGCGAGTCGTAGTGGCCCGACACCACGTACACCCGCTCCGGAGTCACCGATCCGCGCAGGGTCGCCACGACGTTCGTGATGCGCGTCGCGGTCGGAATGCGGCTCGCCGGCTCCTGGATGTACGACTGCGCCTCGACCGTCATTCGGCCGCCCGACTCGGCGGCGTACGAACGGAGTTCGGCGAGCAGCCAGTCGCGGGCCGCGCCTATCCCCCGTACCGGGTCGTCCTGCACGGAGAGCGTGTGGCGGGTCCCGAAGGAGACCAGTTTGCGGACGGTCGCCTCGATGCGGTCGGGGTCGATCTCCTTGAGGAGAGCGCGGAGTTCGCGGGTGGGGGGCTGGGCGGTCGCGGGCGGGCGGGAGCCGGATCCGGAGGAAGCCGCCTGCGCCGGAGGCGCCGTCACCCCCAGGGCCACCGCACTCGCCGCCGTCGCGGTCAGGACCGATCTCCTGCTGTGGCGCATGCGTCCTCCGGGGGCCGGGTCAACCACTGAGCTGCCACCGCAATGGTTGTGTACGCGACAACCTCGGGCAAGGGGGCATCCAGGCCGCCCTGAGGGAACCCCGGGGTCAGCCCGCGCCGCAGATCCTCATCCCCACCGGTGTCCCGCACGGCAGATGTCCGTGCGTACGGATCACGTCCTGGCCGCCGCCCCTGATGTAGGTGAGGAAACTGGAGACGAGGGAGTCGGCGGGCGGGGCGCCGTAGGTGTAGGCGTACTCGATCTCGCGGTACGGGTAGTCGCTGGTGCCGTGTTCGAGGTCCTCGACGGAGGCCTCGTGGCCGTCGAGGCCGAGGCCGTGCAGGCCGTCGTACCCGGTGGCGTTGTTGAGCTCGCTGTAGCCGACCGCGCCGGGGAGCTTGGCGACCGTGCTCAGCACCTGGTCGGTGGAGTCGAGTTCGCAGCGCACGACGGGGGCGGTCGGGTCGTCCTTGTGGACGCAGTCGAGGGAGGAGTTCGCGATCTCGCCGCGGCCCAGCACGCGCCGCTGGAAGACCTGCCGGGTACCGGAGTTGGCGTCCCGGCTGACCAGCAGGACGGGCAGGTCGGGGCCGTCGAGCTCCTTCCAGTTCTTGATCTCGCCGCGGTAGAGGCGGCGTACGTCCTCGGTGGAGAGGTTCGTGAGGGAGATCCTGTCGTTGACGACCAGCGTGAACACCGAGACGGCGACCCGGTTCTCCCGGAGTCTGTCGAGTCCGTTCGACTTGGGCCCGTCGGAGAGGGCGATGACGGGCGGGGCACCGCTCTTGGACTGCGCTCCCGCGGTGTCCAGTTCGCGCAGTCCCGCCTGGCTGCCGTGCGCGTCCACCGTGATGTCGGCGCCCTCGCAGTCGCCCTCGTACTTCTCGGCCAGCTCGCGCATCACGGGCGCGAAGGCGGTCGATCCTGTGACGGTCAGGCTGCCCGTCTCGCAGCCGATCGGGGGCCTGGCGTCGTCGCGCAGCACGACGATCAGGGCGAGCGTCACGACGCACACCGTCAGCAACGCGGTGATCAGCTGGGCCGCACGGCTGAACAGCGGCGGCCGGTCGTCCGGTGTCATGGCGCGGTTGGGCCGGACCTCGCCGTCCCTGATCCCGCCGCTGATCTGTATCGGACACCCCACGTCGCCGCCCGACAGCAGCACGAGGAGCTTGTAGTGCTCGCCCCGGTTGAGCGGCACGCGCGGGATGCGCAGGACGCCGTCCTCGTAGCCGAGGCCCGCGGACGGGGTGAAGTTGCCCATGAGGTTGTTGGCGCCGGGCGGCTGGGTGACGGACACGCCCCGGATGGTGCGGTCGGTGAACACCGCGGTCAGACCGTGCCGTGCGCCGCTCGTGTAGTCCTCGCGGGCGATGCTCTGCGACCCGTCGTTCTCCACCCGCAGCAGGACGAGCGTGGCGTCGGTCATGTCGGGCGTCTCGTCGAACAGCCCGAGCCGGACGTTCGCGATCCCCGAACGCACGTCGTCGCCTATCGGGTTGTCCATCTGCACCCGGTAGCCGATCCGCTTCCGCCGCGGCACCCTGCGCTCGTACCAGACCATCACGGCGGCGGCGACGATACCGATCAGTGCGGTACCGACGGCCACCACGTTCTCTGCGCTGAGCCACTCCACTTGAGCACTCCCCCGAGCCCGATGGTGCGGACACGGTACGGCGCGGAACGGGAACCTCCAGGAGACGCCAGGTGAATTTCCTGAGGTGTCGTCAGCAGCTGTTCAGGGCAGGTACGTCAGCCGCTCTTCGTGTACGTCAGCGACTCGCCCGACTGGGTGTTCACGCGGCGCAGGGTGCCGTCCGGGAGGAGGGTGACCTCGGAGGCGGCGCCCGGGGAGCAGGAAGAGGCCGGTTCACCGACGGTGACCTCGGAGGGGCCGATCTCCAGCGGCCCGTCCGCCGCCGGGGTCCCGGTCAGGGTGGCCTGGAAGACACAGTGGTACGTGCCGCTGCCGGCCGGGCCGTCCGCGGTGAGCGCGAGGACCGTGTCGCCCAACTCGCCCTGCTGGATGACCAGTTGGCGGGTGTTGTGGCCCGTGTCGTTGTCGATGGCGGCACTCCAGACGCCGAGGTACGCCTCCGGGATCACGCCGCCCTCGGGTGCCTGCGTCGTGGGCGACTCGGTCGCGGTGGGGTCGGAAGGCTCGGGTGTGGTCGGGCCGGGTGTCGCGGGCGCGCTGGAGGCCGAGGACGACTTCGCGTCGTCGTTCCCGTCACCGTCGTGGTCGCCGCTCATCAGCGCGTAGACCGAGCCGCCCGCGCCGAGCGCGACGACCAGGGCCACGGCGATGAGGACGGCGGTGGAGCGGCTGCTGCTGCGCGGGAGTTCCGGCTGCGGGAGATAGGGGCCGACTCCGGGGCCGTACGGGGGTGTTGGCCCGTACGGGGGTGTCGAACCGTAGGGAGAGGACTGCTGGCCGTCCCAGCCGGGCGGCGGCTGCGGATAGCCGTACGCGGGGTGCGGGGCGGCCGGCGGCGGAGGCGTCTGGCCCGAGCCCGCGATCATCGTGGGGAGGTGGTTCACCGGAGCCGGCTGTCCCGGCGGAGGCGGGGTGGCGCCTTCCTCGGCGGGGGCGGACGCGTGTTCCGGGGACGTCCGGGGAGGAGCAGCGGGCTCCGGCGGGGGCGCGTACGGCGGCTTGGACGGGTCCGGGGCGGACGGCGGCTTGGAGAGGTCCGGGGCCGGAACCGGAGTCGGGTCCGGGGCGGCCGGGACGCGTGCCAGCCGTGTCGTCGGGGCCCCCGACCCCGGCCCCTCGTCCGGGTTCTCCGTGTCCAGCAACTGCACGGCATGCCGCCCGAGTTGGGCCACCAGCGCACTCGGCAGCCAGGGGTCACGGGTCCGCCCGTCCGAGACGGTGTCCTCCGCGCCGGTCCGCTCCAGGATCTGGTCGAGGGTGAGCCGGGCGGCGGGATCCTTGCGCAGGCAGGCCCGCACGAGGTCGGCGAGGCCCTCCGGCATCCCGTCCAGGTCGGGTTCCTCCTGCGCGATGCGGAACATCATCGCGTGCACACCGGAGTTGGCCGCGCCGAACGGAAGGGCACCCGTTGCGGCGTACGCGAGAACCGAGCCCAGGCAGAACACGTCGCACGCGGGCGTGATGCGGTCACCGCGGACCTGCTCGGGGGCCATGAATCCGGGCGAGCCGACCAGCGCGCCGGTGCGCGTGAGGCCGCCGTCGGTCACGGTCTCCAGGGCGCGCGCGATCCCGAAGTCGATGACGCGGGGCCCGTCGATGGTGACGAGGACGTTCGAGGGCTTGAGGTCCCGGTGGATCAGCCCCGCGGCGTGGATGTCCCGCAGGGCGTACGCGAGCCCGGCGGCGAGGATGCGCACCGACCGCTCCGGGAGCGCCCCGTGCTCGCGGCCCACGACGGCCTGCAGGCTCGGCCCCGCGACATAGCCGGTGGCCAGCCAGGGGATCTCGGCCTCGGTGTCCGCGTCGAGCACGGGCGCCGTCCAGTACCCGCCGACCCGGCGCGCGGCCAGCACCTCCTGCCGGAACCGCGCCCGGAACTCCTCCTGCTCGGCGAGCTCCTGGCGCACCAGCTTGACCGCGACCGTGCGCCCCCGGTCGGACCGGGCGAGATACACATGCCCCATCCCGCCGGCACCGAGCCGCGCCAGCAGTCGGTACGCCCCGATCCGCTGCGGATCCCCCGGTCCCAGCTTCTCCATGGCTGCGCCCACCCTCCCCGTACGTGTGCAACAGCCCGAGGATAGTGCGGCCTTACGGGGAGGCGGGGCGGGGCGGTGTCTACGGTTCCGTAACAGGGTGTGCCGATTCCGTGACGCCCTCCGCACTCTCTGCCGCGATCGCCGGGCTTTCTGCCGCGCCCGCCGTGCTTTCTGCCGTGATCTCGTCGAGCACCGCGGACAGGCGTTCCAACACCCGTACGGTCTCGGCGAATTCGTCCGCCCCGAGGGACTGCGCCAGCCGGTCGGCCAGATCCGCGTGGCCGGGGTCGATCCTGGTGATGGCGGCGCGGCCGTCCTCGGTCGGGGTGAGGAGTTTGGCCCGGCGGTGGGCGGGGTTGGGGAGGTACTCGGCCAGCCCCTTCTCCACCAGCAGGTCGGCGATGCGCTGCACGCTCTGGCGCGTGATGCCCATCGCGCGGGCGATCCCGGAGACGGGCAACGGCTCAGGCAGCACCGCGCCGAGCACCTGCCACCAGGCCGCGGTGAGTCCGGAGGGGCGGGCCAACTCCTCGGCCACGGACAGGAACTGGCCGTTGAGCCGGAAGACGCCGAGGGCGCTGCGGCTCAGCAGGTCCTGGTGCGCACGGCTCACTGTCCGGCCTTTTCCAGTACGGCATAGGCCTCGGGGTCGGAGTCGTGGAACAGCCGGTACCAGGCGTCCAGTACCTCACCCTCGTACACACCGAGGAGCCCGAAGACCTCGCGGGCGAAGGCGACGGGTTCGGTGGGGCCCGCGGTGACCAGATTGCCGTCGGTGACGGCGTCCGTGTCGACGTACCGTTCGCCGCCCTTGTACCCGGTCGCGGCGAGGTAGAACGACACGGCGCTGGTGTGCGCGCGGTCGTCGAGCAGGCCTTCGCGGGCGAGACCGGCGGTGCCGCCGCAGATCGCCGCGACGGGGACGCCCGCGTCGAGGAACGCGCGGGCCTTGCGGGCGAAGGGGGCCAGATCGTCGCCCGTGTCCCACAGGTCCGCGCCGGTGAGGATCAGCAGCGAGCTGTCCTCGGGGCGGAGCTCGTCGAGGGCGAGGTCGGGCTGGATGCGGACGCCGCCGATCGTGGTCACCGGCTCCCGGGTGGGGCCGACGGTGCGGATCTCGCGGCCGGCGCGGGCGAGGTAGGCGGTGGTGTGACCCGTCTCCCAGTCGGCGAAGGTGTCGTAGACGGCGAGGTGTACGGGCTTGAACTCAGGCGTGCTGTGGTTCATCGCTCCTCCTTGACTGGACATGTAAGCATGCTGTCACTTCGACAGCATGCTGTCAATGTCACTACCTACCGCCGAGGGACGCCGCGAGAGCCTCCTCCCTGTGAAGCCCGACAGACTGTCGCGGAAAGCCTCCGACCACAGACAAGACGCCGATATCGCGTCCACCTCGTGGACATTTACGCTTCGGCGCATGACCCCTCAGCCCAATCCCCAGGTCGGCGCCGCCGTGAAGGCAGCGGACCGTGCGCACGTGTTCCACTCCTGGTCCGCGCAGGAGCTCATCGACCCGCTCGCCGTCGCCGGCGCGGAGGGGTCGTACTTCTGGGACTACGAAGGCAAGCGGTATCTGGACTTCACCAGTGGGCTCGTCTTCACCAACATCGGGTACCAGCACCCGAAGGTCGTCGCCGCGATCCAGGAGCAGGCCGCAACCCTGTCCACGTTCGCGCCCGCCTTCGCCGTCGAGGCGCGTTCGGAGGCCGCGCGGCTGATCGCCGAGCGGACGCCGGGCGACCTGGACAAGATCTTCTTCACCAACGGTGGCGCGGAGGCCGTGGAGAACGCGACCCGGATGGCCAAGCTGCACACCGGCCGTCCGAAGGTCCTCTCCGCGTACCGCTCGTACCACGGTGCCACCTCCGCCGCGATCAACCTCACCGGTGACCCGCGGCGCTGGCCGAACGACAGCGGTGCGGCGGGTGTCGTCCACTTCTGGGCGCCCTTCCTCTACCGCTCGCCCTTCCACTCCGAGAGCGAGCAGCAGGAGTCGGAGCGGGCGCTCCAGCACCTCGAGGACACGATCGCCTTCGAGGGTCCTGGCACCATCGCGGCCCTGATCCTGGAGACGATTCCGGGTACGGCGGGGATCATGACGCCGCCGCCGGGTTACCTCGCCGGGGTGCGTGCGCTCTGCGACCGGTACGGGATCGTCTTCATCCTGGACGAGGTCATGGCCGGGTTCGGGCGTACGGGGAAGTGGTTCGCCGCCGATCACTACGGCGTGACGCCGGACCTGATGACCTTCGCGAAGGGCGTGAACTCCGGGTACGTGCCGCTGGGCGGTGTCGCGATCTCCGGGGCCATCGCGGAGACCTTCGCGCGGCGGCCGTATCCCGGGGGGCTGACGTACTCCGGGCATCCGCTGGCCTGTGCCGCCGCCGTCGCGACGATCAACGTGATGGAGGAGGAGGGGATCGTCGACCAGGCCGCGCTGATCGGGTCGACAGTCATCGGGCCCGGGCTGCACGAGCTTGCCTCGCGGCATCCGAGTATCGGTGAGGTGCGGGGTACGGGGGTGTTCTGGGCCCTTGAGCTGGTGAAGAACCGGGAGACGCGGGAGCCGCTGGTGCCGTACAACGCCACCGGGGTGGACAACGCTCCCATGGCCGCGTTCGGCGCCGCCGCCAAGGCGGGTGGGCTGTGGCCCTTCATCAACATGAACCGCACCCATGTCGTGCCGCCGTGCAACATCACCGAGGGTGAGGCCAAGGAGGGGCTCGCGGTGCTGGACGAGGCGCTGGCTGTGGCGGACGAGTACGTGGCTTGAGGTGTGAGGTTTTTCGCCCCCTCCGCCCCTGCCCGTCCCTTGCTCCTGGGGGCTGCCGCCCCCAGACCCCCGCTATCGGCCTGAACGGCCTCGTCCTCAAACGCCGGACGGGCTGAAAGATCTCTCCCTGGCCGGGGCTGAAAAGATCCGCCCCCACGGGTGGGTGGGGGATCGGGACGGCGCCACATCGCCCTCGAACGCCGGACGGGCGGTAGAAGTTCAGCCCCTCCGGCGTTTGAGGAGCGGGGTCTGGGGCGGAGCCCCAGGAAGCAAGGGACGGGTAGGGGCGGAGGGGGCGAAAAACCCTCCCCCCGCCCCCACGGCGTATGGTGACTGGCTCCTAGACATACGCGACAAGGGGAGCCCGACCACATGCCCGGCACCGGCGGCAATGGCGCCGTAACCCGCAGCACCTTGCGCCAGCAGATCGCGGACGCGCTCCGCGACGAGGTGCTGGCCGGCCGCCTCCAGCCGGGCCAGGAGTTCACGGTGAAGGAGATCGCCGAGCAGTACGGCGTCTCCGCGACCCCGGTCCGCGAGGCCCTGGTCGACCTCTCGGCGCAGGGCCTCCTGGAGGCGGACCAGCACCGCGGCTTCCGCGTACGGGAGTACTCCGCCGCCGACTACCGAGGCATGATCGAGGCGCGGAGCCTCGTCACCGACGGCATCTTCCGCTCGATCACCGAAGGCGTCCTGAAGAAGCCCCAGGACCCCCGCACCACCGCCGCCCTCGCGGGCGTACGCCGCCGCGGCGAGGAGGCCCAGCGCGCCGCCGCCGCCGGCGAGCTGAACATCCTCATCGGCTACGACCTCCGCTTCTGGCGCGAGCTGAGCGGCCTCTTCGGCAACCCCTACCTCGCCGACTTCCTGAACCGCCTGCGCATCCAGTCCTGGGCCTGCGCGGTCCAGCACCTGCGCCAGGTGGCCGACCTCAAGGGCGATTTGTGGTCGGCCCACACGGAACTGGTGGACGCCCTCGTCCGCCGCGACGCGGTCGAGGCGCACGCGATCGTGACGGCGTACAACGCGCACTCGCTCGCGCTGATCGAGCGCCTGGCCTCGGGTTCGGGCACGTCCGGCGTTTGAGGGCGCCCGAACGTTTGAGGGCGGGCCCTTCTGGCGATCGGTGGAGAACCGGAGTTGTGCACCGGGACCTGACCAGGACCGCCGCTCGCACTACGCTTCCCTGACCATCGTGCACACCAAGGAGCTAGAGGAGCCGTCTGTTGGCCTGTGACCTGTGGCTGGTCCCGCTCGTCGACGTGTTGTGCCACACCCCCGACAATCCCTTCGCCGAGGAACTCGCGCTCTACGACAAGACGCTGGCCGAAGCGGGCCTCCCGCCGGTCCCCGTGTACGCGTACATGCCGGGCCTGTCCGGCGACGTGGCCCCTGTCGCGGGGTTCGACTACGACGCGCTGCACTTCCTGCGCCGCGCGTACCTCCTTCAGATGTGCGGCCTCGCGGTGACGCCGGTGGACGAACTCGGCGGTGACTACGAGCAGTTGCTGGAGATGTTCGAGACGAACGCCCAGCAGTCGCACCTGGTCTGGCACTACGACCACGCGGGCGCCTACGTCCCCGTCGACTTCCCGCACCCACTCGCCAACGACGAACTCCTCGCGGGCGGCGGCCCCCTGGGCTCCTCCCAGACCCTCCTGCGCGAACTCGAATTCGTCGCCCAGTCGATCGGCATCGACCCGGCCAACCCGCCGGCCACGCCACAACCCCCCATGGCCCCCACGGACCTGGAGGAACCGGCCGCCCCCGCCCCCTACGACGCCAGCCCCTTCGCCCGCGAACGCCACGTCTGGCTGGGCCTGCACGCGGCCGCGACGCGCAGCCTGGCACAGGGTTCGATGATCGTCTTCAGCTGAGGCGAGCCGCGACGGTGCGGGCCGGGATACACCCGGCCCGGCCCGCACCGTCCGTCGTCAGCGCTGTTCGACGATACGGATCGTCCGGATCCCTGTGCCCCGGTACCGGGTGGGCGTCCTGGTCAGGACGGGACGTCCGCGAGGCCATTCGACGGTGGGCAGAGCGAGGTGCAGTACATGCGCGCCGCTCCAGTCCGGCTCGTCCTTGCCGCCCGGCTCTTCGTCCGCAGAGGCCGCTGTCCTGAGGCGCTTGCCCACAGCGGTGGCCGCCGCGAAGTCGAGCCCTTCGATGTTCACGGACGGCAGGGCGCCGACGTGCTCGGCGACCCCTGCCCGTTCACGCTCGGCGGCGGCCAGGCTGAGCGCCGGGATGTAGACCCGCAGGGCCGGGTCCTTCTCGGCCTCGACGACGAGCCGGGAGGCCATGCTGTTCCCCGCGCCCAGCGCGAGCGCGGCGGTGTCGTCGAAGATGACGGCACGCGGCAGCGGGTACCTGTCCTCGTCCCTCACTGGACCTCCCCGATGCGCCCCGCCTCGAGGTCGGCCCACAGCTTCTCGCCGGCTCTCTCGTCCTCTTCCGTGTAAGGCCTGCCGAGGAAGTGCTCCTCGACGTACGCCTTGGTCTCCTCGTACCGCTTGCGCAGCTCTTCCTTGGTGGGCGTGGCCCCGGCCAGCTCCGCGACAAGGTCCCTCATGCTGATCCCGCGCTCCCGGGCCAGCTCCTGAAGGCGGTCTCGCACGGTCGGGTCGACCTTGATCGTGGTATCAGCCATGAGAAAAGTATACTCGCGGTATACCACCTCTGGGCGTACGAGTGTGACGGTCATGGACACTCCGTTCTTCTTGGGGGACCCGGCCGCACGAACGCACGGCCAGGAGTCGTCGTGGCCCTACGCAGGCGCCGCCCGCCCGCTCAGCAGCGCACGGGCCAGCGCTCCACCCCGGCGCGCGGCGTCCCGGTAGCCGGGCGCACCGGGTTTGCGGATCTCGGCGGTGCTGCGAATCTCAACGGTCGTGACGGGACCTGCTGTTGGCGCCGCCGGACGCTTGCGGCGCAGCCGGTCCTCGACGAGGGCCCGAGGCGAGTACACCCGCGACGGAAGCCCCTGTGTCAGCGCGGCGCGCACCGCCGCGCTGCTCGCCCCCCGCTCCCACCACTCCTCCACCAGCGGCGCGAGCCGCAACGCCTCCGCCGCGCCGAGCGCGAGCCGGGGTTCCGCGCGGCCGAGCGAGCCGAGCAGCTTCGCGGCGAGCGCCGTGCGCTCGCTCTGCGGCACCGACACCGACCCCGGCTCCGCCGTCGGCGGGGAGGGAGGTTCTTGTTCCCTGGTCTTTTCTCCCGAAGGGGGCGGGCCCGAGGCGGCGGATTCCAACTCGCCGGAGGCCAGGTTCTGGATTTTTTCGGGTTCACCCGCCGGTGGCTCCTCGTCGTACGGGGTGTCGAAAACCTCGTACACAGTGAAGAGTTGACCGCTCTCCCGGTCCTTGCGGACGACCCGCCGCAGGTACCTGGATTCCTCCAGCTCACGCAGGGCGGCGGCGATCCGCGCCCGCCCTTCCTTGCGCTGCTCGGCGAGCGTGCGGATGGTGGCGCGGGCGCCGTTCGGGAGGCTCAGGAGGTACGTCAGTACGCCGACCGCGCACCAGGAGATGCTCCGGTCACGGAGAAGGGCGTTGGCGAAGACTGAAAAGGCGCGCGTGGGCGTCGTACGATGAATACGCATCGGGAGGTCTTGCTCCTGGTGTCGAGCCCCCGGGTGTTGGCGCACCGCGGGGGCGTTTCCGTTGGCGTGACTCTATGGGCACGCACAGCGACAGAAGCAAGCCACAACTACCCTTTCCCAGGTGGAAGTTCGCATTCTTCATCCCTGGGAGTGAATCGGACGCCCCCGCCGTCAGCGCAGCTGGGACAGGCCCTTCTGGAGGTCCTCGGCGTTCATGATCGGGCATACCTCGACCTCGGCGTTGAACTGGGTGAGGAACGGCTCACCGACGGGAGGCAGCTCGGAGCTGTCCTTCATGTCGAAGAACAGCAGGCAGGTTCGGCGGCCGTCCAAGGGCGCGAAGTACGCCGCCTCCGGCTTGAGGTGGTCCAAGATCTCTTTGATCAGCTCCGGCATCTTGCCGCTGCGGATCGCTTCGTTCGACTTCTCCGTGTCCAGTGTCGCCCTGAGCATGACGCGCATCGCACTCACCTTCTTCTGGTAGACGCACGTGCGCTTGCGCTCGCGGTTACGCTCGCGATTGCAATTTCAGCGTATGCCCGTTATGCGAGGTACGCCCACTTCGGCGGCTGGGGCGGGGGGCGCGACAGCAGGGCCCGTACGAGGCGGCCGCCGGGCAGCGGCGGGCGAGGCCGGCCGGGATCACCGGGGGCCAGGGGCCCTGCGGCCCCGGCCCTCGACAACTGATGTCATTCGCGGCGGCGTTCACAGTATGCTCACAGCCACCCGGTCCGATCATCAGCACGGCGAGTTCCTGACCGGCGAGCCGCTGTCAGGAGCATGCCATCACGACGTCCAAGCCACCACTCCCAAGACCCGCCAGCGAGGCCGGCGCCGAGCGGACAGCGCGCGCCCGGGATCCGTGGTGGGACAACGCCCGGTTCACCTCCGCCGCGCTGATCGTGATCCTGCACTCCGTGGGCAGCATCATGAGCCGGGTGGAGGTGCTGCACGCCTTCAACATCGCCAGTTGGGCCTTCCGGGTGCCGGCCTTCGTCATGCTGGCCGGCGTGTTCAGCAGCGCGGGTCCGCTCGGATCCCGCACCCTGCGCTCCCTGTTGCAGAGCATCGTGGTGCCCGCGATGGTGTGCAGCCTGCTGTTCTCGCTGGAGAACTACTGGCTGGGCTCCAAGTTCGTCCTGCATGTCGCCCAACTGCCGTGGACCCTCTGGTTCCTGATGTCCCTCTTCTGCTGGCGGCTGCTGCTGCCGCTGGTGGTGCAGCTGCGTCACCCGCTGCTCATCACCACGGGAATCGCCCTGGCCGTGGGCTACATCGACGAGTTCGGGCTGCCCTTCTCCGCGAGCCGGACCCTCGTCTACATGCCGCTGTTCTACCTCGGCTGGCGAATCGGCCAGGGCCATCTGAACGCCTGGTTCGACAGCCGCTTGAGCCTGCCCGTGGCGGTCGCCGGAATCCTCGCCTCCTTCGTCGTGGCGTGGAGGTGGCACGGGGACATCAAGGGCAACTGGCTGTCGATGCGCCACCATTACACCGCCGCCGATCCGATGAGCCTGGAATGGGCGTGGGTCATCCGGCTGGTGGTGCTGGCCACGGCCGCGGCCCTTGTCCTCTGCCTGCTGCGGCTGATGCCCCGGCGGCGGCTGCCGCTGATATCAACGCTGGGCGCAGGCGGCTTCACCATCTATCTGCTGCATCCGCTGATCATTCTGCCGGTCCGGGAGCAGGACTGGATCTCCCGGGTGAACACCCGGGTCGAGATCGTCGGCCTGGTGCTGTGCGCGATCCTGCTGGCGATGGTGCTCGGCTCTCCGCCGGTCCGCCGACTGGTCCAGCCACTGACCCGGCCGCCCATCGGCTGGCTGTTCGCCCCCGACCCGCCACGCCAGCAGCCGACGCGCTCGGCGACGTCCGCGACCCCGGACACCACGACGGCGCTGGTCGCGGTTCCGGCTCCACGCGGCGCCGCCGAGCAGCAGGTCACGAGGACATAGGGGTTAGAAGACCGCCGTCCCGTCCTGCGTCAGCTTCCAGTTCGTGGCCGCGAAGTCGGCCGGGTCAAGCGAGCCCTTCGCCGTCACGTAGTCGATCATCAGCTGGCGGATCTCGTTGGTGGAGCTGTACGCGATGTCGGCGGCGGCGATGTGCGGGTAGCCGCTGCCGCCGTTGGCCCGGTAGTTGTTGACGGCGACGACGAAGACCTGGTCGTCGGTGACCGAAGTGCCCTTGTAGGCAAGGTTCTTGATACGGGAGCCCTCGGCCTGGGCGATGTCGATGTCGTACGAGACGCCCGCCGCCGTGTCGTACATGTAGTCCCAGAAGCTGTTGGCGTTGGTGAGGGTGGAGGTGTCCACCGTCGTGCCGGACGGCACCTTGGCGTAGTACTTCGCCGCGTACTCCAGGTAGTCCTTGAGCTGGGCGCCGGTGAGCTTTTTGCCGTAGAGGGTGTTGTCGTAGATGTAGAGCCCGGCGACGTCGCGGATGGTGACGTCGCCCTTGGGGATGTCGGCGGTGCGGCTGAAGGGGGCGGCGACGGAGATGAGCGGGAGGGCCGCGTCGGCGGTGGAGAGGCCGGTCGCGACGGCCGCCATCTGGACCTCGTGGATGAAGTCCATGACGGGGACGTCCTTCCAGCAGGCCTCGGCGGCGGAGAGGTCCTCCGTACACGTGCCCACCGGGGTGTTGACGTACTTCACGACCAAGTCGTGGTCAGCCTTGAGGAGTTCGGTGATCTCCTCGTCCTCCTCGACCGTGTTGCTGTTGAGCGTCTGCGCCTTGGTGCCGGTGACCTTCCACTGGCCGTGGGCGAGTTCGAGCTCGAAGTCGAAGACGGTCAGACGCATGCCGTAGCAGTACGGCTCGGAGAGGATCACGTCCTTGCCGGTCTCCGTGTTGGTGACCGTGTAGGACGAGACCTCGGTGTGGGTGTGGCCGACGAGGATCGCGTCGATGCCGGGGACCTGCTCGGCGACGAGGTTCGACGCGTTCTCGACGTACGGGAGTTCGCTGCCGTACGACGAACTGCCGTCCAGGCCCGAGTGGTCGGTGAGGAAGACGACGTCGCAGCCGAGGGCGCGGAGCCGGGGCACGTACTTCTTCGCCTGCTCGACCAGGCCCGTGAACTCCATCTTCCCGGAGACGTTGTCCTTGTCCCACAGGGCGATGCCGGGGTTGGTGAGGCCGAGGATGCCCACCTTGATGTCGGGGGCGCCCGGCACCCGGATGCGCTTCACCGTGTACGGGGCGAAGGCCGGCCGGAGTGTCTTCGCGTCCAGCGCGTTGGCGCCGAGCAGCGGGAAACGGCACTGCTTCTCGAACCTGCGCAGGACGTCGATGCCGTAGTTGAACTCGTGGTTGCCGAGGGCGGCGGCGTCGTAGCGCATGGCGTTCATGGCGATCGCCATCGGGTGCTTCGGGGCGTCCGGACCCGTGATGGGGTCCACGCGTGCGTAGTAGTACGCCAGCGAGGTGCCCTGGATGATGTCGCCCGCGTCGACGAGCAGCACATGGTCCTCGCCCTTCGCGGCGCGCTGCTGCTTGACGAGCGTGGCCACGCGGGCGACGCCCACGGAGTTGCCCTTGCTGTCCGTGTACGCCGCGTCCGTGTAGTAGTCCCAGTCGAAGACGTGGCTGTGCAGGTCGGTGGTGCCGAGGATGGAAAACGACCAGGTGCGCGGCTTCTTCCCGGGGTGCCGGTCCGCGGCCTGCGCGGGGGGCGCGGCGACCGTCCCCGCGACGGCCACGGCCGCTCCGGTGACGGCCGACTTCTGCATGAACTCCCGGCGGTTCAGGGGGTTGACGGGCATTCGGAGCTCCAGGGGGAGAATAGGGGAGAGGCACTACCCGCGTAGATAGTTGCCTCACCCCACTTCCCACCGGAACCAGGAACTGGCCATGAGCGGGTCAAGGATGGGCATGACACGGAGGGGCGCCCGACGGACGGACGCCCCTCACAGGTCAGAACTTGCCCGCGTTGAGGGCCAGTTGGAGATGGCGGGTGGTGTCGGAGCCCCACTTGCCGTCGACGCCCGAGCCCACCTTCTTCTGCAGGGCCTTGACCGTGTTCGGGCCGATCACGCCGTCCGCGGTCACCTTCAGATAGCTCTGCAGGGCCTTCTTGGTCAGCGTCCCGAAGGAGCCGTCGACGGACAGCTTCGCGCCGTGCTTGTTGAGCGAGCGCTGGAGCGCGGCGCAGGTCGCGGGGCCGAACTGGCCGTCGACCGTGAGCTTTCCGGCGGCGGGCGGCCGCGGGGTGGGCTTCTGCGGCTTGGTGCCGCCCTTGAGCGCGGACTTCATCATGGCCGCCGAGGCCGGCCCGTACACACCGTCGGGCGAGAGGCCGTACTTCTTCTGGAACGACTTCACCGCCGACTCGGTGGCGGCGCCGAAGTCCCCGTCGACCACCAGCTTCGACGCCATGACCGTGTTGAGGTTCTGCTGGAGGGTCTTGACGGCGGCGCCCTTCGAGCCGCGGCGCAGCATTCCGTCGGTGGAGGGCAGCGGCTGGGCGTTGCCGTAGGAGGGGCGGCCGTAGCCCACGATCTCGGAGGCGTAGCGGTCCCGGCGCATGCACTTGTCGCTGGTGTTGCCCTCGATGGTGGTGATCTTGCCGTTGGAGTGCACGGCCTCGACCACGCCGACGTGGTCGATGTTGTTGATGGACCGGGTGCCGCTCCAGTCGAAGAATATGATGTCGCCCGCGCGGATGCCGCCGACCCCGTAGTGCCAGCGGCCCTTGGACTGGAAGGCCTTCGCGTGCGCGACCGTCCACGCGAACTTGCCCATGACCGCGCTCAGGTTGTCCGAGTGCGCGGCGGCGTAGCTGACGGTCATGTCGCACCACGCGTCGTTGAAGCCGTACCACTTGGTGATGAGGTTGGTGTTCGAGCCGGGCGGGTTCTCACCGGTGCCGATCAGCTTGCGCATCTGCGCGAGCATGCCTTCGACGGATCCCATGTCACAGTCCCCCGTTCTCGGGGAAGACGGCGATGTCGCCCTTGACGACGACCTTCGGGTCCTGGCTCACCCCGGTCTGGTCGGGGTCGACGTCGAACAGTCCGGCGCCGCCGCGCGGCTCCACCGGCTTCTGCTCGCTCACCGCCACCGCCGTTGCCTTCGCTTCGCTCTCGGCCATGCTGTCCCCCATGTCTGGTGAAGGCGGCGACTTCCGCGCCTCCTCTTACCGGTGAGTCTGCTGAGGCGTCGCATGTCTGTCGTTGGCGCTGCGCGCACTGTTCCTTGGCAGTGAGCGCACCCGCACGGCGGGCACGCCCCGGCCCTCGCCCCCGCCCCCGCCCTCGCCTTCGCGGAAGCACGTGGGCGTGATGCCGTACGCGGTGCGGAACGCCCGGCTGAAGTCGGCCGCGTTGGCGAAGCCCCAGCGCGCTCCGATGGCGTAGACGGGCAGCCGGCGCAGGTGCGGGTCGGCCAGGTCGCGTCGGCACCGCTCCAGCCGCTGTGCCTTGATCCAGGCGGCGACCGTGAGCCCCTGCCGCTGGAAGAGGCGGTGCAGATAGCGGGTGGAGATGTGGTGCGCGGCGGCGACCCGGTCCGGCGTCAGCCCGCCGTCCCCGAGATGGCGCAGGACGTACGCCTGGATGCGCGGCAGCAGCACCGGCGGTTCCGGGTCCTCCTCGCCGAGCCATTGGTCGCGCAGGGCTCCGACCAGGTCGGTCACCACCGTGCCCAGCCGCAGTTCCTCGCACGGCCGGTACGGGGTCGCATCACGCGCCAGACCCGCCAGGAACCCGGCGACCAGCGCGGCCAGTCCTTCGCGGCCCGGTAACTCCCGCGCCGTCAGCCGCCCCGGGCCACCCGGCGACTGGGGCGGTAATGACAACGGGGCCGATGGGGTCGGCGGGGTCGGTGCCAGATGCGCGGTGACCACCGCGTTCCACGGCGCCGTCGGCCGCAGCCGGAACGGGCAGCCGGTGTCGAACAGCACCAGGTCACCCCGCCCGACCCTGGTCGTACGCCCCGCTTGGTCGAGTACGAGCTCACCGTCCAGCACCAGTGCGAGGTGGTGGCGGGCGCCACGTTCGTCGCACGGCACGGCGTCCGCCACCACCTCCACGGGCGGGCAGCGCACCGCGGACACCCGCACGGCACCCAGCTCCCTCACCCGCACTGCAGCGCGGAACCCCTCCCCCGGGTCGACGCGGGTGCTGACCGGTCCGTACAACCCGGTCAGCACCCGCGCCCACGCTTCCACGTCCAGAACCAGCCCGTCTGCGCCCACTGATCTCCCCCTGGATGAATGAGTACGCGTGGGGTCAGGGATAACAAGCGCGCATAAACGTCCGATGGACGTGGGGCCCCCGTGAACGCAGAGGTCCCGGTGGCCGGAAGGCCACCGGGACACTCATCGACGCACTGCACCAACACTGTCCGGGCTGACGGACTGCCGGACTGCCGGACTAGATGAACGAGTTGATCTCGATCGTCTCGTCGCGGCCCGGGCCGACGCCGATCGCGGAGATCGGGGCGCCGGACATGTCCTCGAGCGCCTTGACGTACGCCTGGGCGTTCTTGGGGAGGTCGGAGAAGGACTTCGCCTTGGTGATGTCCTCTGACCAGCCCGGGAGGGTCTCGTAGACCGGCTTCGCGTGGTGGAAGTCGGTCTGGGAGTACGGGAGTTCCTCGACGCGCTTGCCGTCGATCTCGTACGCCACGCAGACCGGGATCTCCTCCCAGCCGGTCAGCACGTCCAGCTTGGTGAGGAAGAAGTCGGTCAGGCCGTTGACGCGCGTCGCGTAGCGGGCGATGACGGCGTCGAACCAGCCGCAGCGGCGGTCGCGGCCCGTCGTGACGCCCCGCTCCCCGCCGATGCGGCGCAGCGCGTCGCCGTCCGCGTCGAAGAGCTCGGTCGGGAACGGGCCCGCGCCGACTCGGGTCGTGTACGCCTTGAGGATGCCGATGACCCGGCTGATCTTCGTCGGGCCGACGCCCGAGCCCGTGCACGCCCCGCCCGCGGTGGGGTTCGAGGACGTGACGAAGGGATACGTTCCGTGGTCGATGTCCAGGAGCGTGCCCTGACCGCCCTCGAAGAGCACGACCTTGTTGTCGTCGAGCGCCTTGTTGAGGAGCAGCACGGTATCCGCGACGTACGGCTTGAGCCGGTCCGCGTAGGTCAGCAGTTCCTCGACGACCTGCTCCGCCTCGATGGCGCGGCGGTTGAAGACCTTGGTGAGGAGCTGGTTCTTGCCGTCGAGGGCCGCTTCGACCTTCTGCGTCAGGATCGACTCGTCGTACAGGTCCTGGACGCGGATGCCCACGCGGTTGATCTTGTCCGCGTACGTCGGGCCGATACCGCGCCCGGTGGTGCCGATCTTCCGCTTCCCGAGGAAGCGTTCCGTCACCTTGTCCACCGTCACGTTGTAAGGCGTGATGATGTGCGCGTTTCCGCTGATGAGGAGCTTGGACGTGTCGACGCCTCGCTCGTTCAGTCCGTTCAGCTCGGAGAACAGGACCGACGGGTCGATGACGACTCCGTTTCCGATGACCGGAGTGCACTCCGGTGTGAGGATCCCGGAAGGGAGCAGGTGGAGGGCGTACTTCTGATCGCCCACGACTACCGTGTGGCCGGCGTTGTTGCCGCCCTGGTAGCGCACCACATAATCCACAGAACCGCCGAGCAGGTCCGTGGCCTTTCCCTTGCCTTCGTCACCCCACTGAGCACCGAGCAGCACAAGTGCGGGCACGCGCGTACACCCCTTCCGGGCGGGGCATGTCCAAGGTCGGGGACGTACGCGGCTGATTTGTGCACGGCTGCGTACGCCGGCGACCACCTTTGGCCGCGACCGTCGGACCGGATGCCCCGGAATAGACGAAGCCCCTGGCGCAATAGCGCAAGGGGCTCTTGCACAAAGATGCTACCCGAGGAAGCGAGGCATGACCGAGGTGGCGCCTTCCGACCAGCTCCTGGTGGTCATCGACCCGGTCGCCCGTCACAGTGACGGTGAGTCGGTACGGATCGCAAAAGACGTGCTCAGCGCGGGTGCGGCCACGAAAGTGTGCCTCCCCGACGGGCCTGAGGAATTTGCTCGCGCACTTGCCCGACGGGGGTCCCGGCGACCCGTTGTCGTCGGGGACGACCGGGCGCTGCTGCGCGCTGTGTCCCTTTTGCACCGGCAGCGGGCGCTGGGGGCGTGTGCGGTGTCCCTCGTGCCGGTGGGGGGTGTGCTGTCGCTCGCCCGGTCGCTCGGGGTGCCCATGGGGGCGGTGGCGGCGGCGCGGGCCGTCCTCGACGGGGTGGAGCGGCGGATGGATCTCCTGGTGGACGACAGTGACGGGGTGGTGGTGGGGGCGCTGCGGATTCCGTCCCTGCCGTCGCCCTCTCCGGCGCCGGTCCCGTTCTCCGGGGAGGGGTCCGACGGTCGGCTGCCGTGGCTGCGGACCTGCCAGTCGCTGGTCCGCACGCTGGCCTCGCGGCCGGGGCGTGTCGGGGCCTCCGTGGCCGCGCCCGGGCCGTTCCGGCTTCGGGTCGAGGTGGACGGGGTGCTCCTCGTCGACCTTGATCAGCCCGTGGAGGCGGTTTCCGTGACGCCGGGGGTGCTCGGGGGTGCGGAGGTGGAGGTGCGGCCGGTTTCCGTGGGGGCTGCGGTTGCTCCGCTGCGGGTTGTGGGGCGGCGGGTGACCGTGTCCGGGGCGGATTTCCGGTATCGGGCGGATGCGGTGGTCGGGGGGCCCGTGCGGACTCGGACGTGGGTGGTTCGGGAGGGGGCTTGGGGGCTTACGTTGCCGGTGGGGTGACGGGGGGGTTGGGGGTGGTTTTTTCGCCCCCTCCGCCCCTACCCGTCCCGCACTTCCGGGCTACGCCCGGTTTCAGCCCGTCCGGCGTTTGAGGACGAGGCCGTTCAGGCCGAACGGGGGTCTGGGGGCGGAGCCCCCAGGGACGGGACGGGAAGGGGCGGAGGGGGCGAAAACTCGTCCTTCAGCGCCACCCCCGTACCCCCCAGCTCCCGCGCCCTCCCCATCAACGCCGCCAGCTTGGCCGCAGCCGCCCCGTGGGACAGCCCCAGCGGCGGCCGGATGTTGGAGAGACAGTTGCGGTCGGCGTCCGTCGTGGTGCCCGGGACGGGCGCGTACGTCAGGTACGCGCCCAGGGAGTCCGCCGCGGACATGCCGGGGCGTTCGCCGATGAGGACGACGACCATCGTGGCGCCGAGCGCGTGGGCGATGTCGTCACCGAGGGCCACCCGCGCCTGCTCGGCGAGGACGACCGGAGCGACGCGCAAGTCACCCGGCAGCAGCGAGGTCGTCGCACGGATCACCGCCGCCGCATGCTCGTGCACGGCCCGGCTCGACAACCCGTCGGCGACGACGAACACCACGTCCCAGTCGCCGCGGGGCAGGTGCGCCCGGTCGAGGTCGTCGAGCCGACGCCCCAGATCCGGTCGCTGGAGATACGTGAGCCGGTCGGGCGCGGCACTCCGGACCCGTACCGTCGGAACTCCCGTCAGCGCGGCCGCCACCCGCTCCGGTTCGAACGGCGAGTGCACCGCGTCCCGCGCGGCGGCATGCGCGGCCTGGAGCTCAAGCCGGTGCCGCGTCGGCAGGGCCGAGCCCGCCCGCCCGAGCCCGATACGGGCCTGGGTGTGCGTGCGCAGGCTCGCCCACATCGCGGCATCCGACTCGGGCACCACCAAGGCCCGTACCAGGTCGGCCAATTGACGATCCGTCATGCGGCCAGCTCCTTGCCGATCGTCATCAGGGGATGCGCCGTACCGGCGACATCCCGTATCCCGCCCCCGTCGTCAAGGAGCCCGATCCGCTCAAGCCATGCCTCGAACTCCGGTGCCGGGCGCAGCCCGAGCACCTCGCGCAGGTACAACGCGTCGTGGTACGAGGCGGATTGGTAGTTGAGCATGATGTCGTCGCCGCCCGGGGTGCAGATCACGAAGGAGGCGCCCGCGACACCGAGCATGGTCAGCATCGTGGCGATGTCGTCGTCATCGGCGTCGGCGTGGTTCGTGTAGCAGATGTCCAGGCCCATGGGCAGGCCGAGGAGCTTGCCGCAGAAGTGGTCCTCCAGAGCCGCCCGCAGGATCTGGCGGCCGTCGTACAGGTACTCCGGGCCGATGAAGCCGACGACGGTGTTCACGAGGAGCGGGTCGTAGCGGCGGGCCACGGCGTAGGCGCGGGCCTCCACCGTCTGCTGGTCCACGCCGTGGTGCGCGTCGGCGGACAGCGCGCTGCCCTGGCCGGTCTCGAAGTAGAGGGCGTTGTGCCCGACGGTGCCGCGGCCCAGCGCCTTCGCCCCCTCGTGTGCCTCGTCGAGCAGGCCGAGGGTGACGCCGAAGGAGGCGTTCGCGGCCTGCGTACCGGCGATGGACTGGAAGACGAGGTCGACGGGGGCGCCGCGTTCCATCAGGTCGATGCTGGTGGTGACGTGGCACAGGACGCAGGACTGGGTGGGGATGTCGTAGCGGGCGATCACGCCGTCCAGGAGTTCCAGGAGATCCCGTACGGCCTTGGGGCTGTCGGTCGCCGGGTTGATGCCGATGACGGCGTCGCCGGAGCCGAGGAGGAGTCCGTCGAGGAGGGCCGCGGCCACGCCCGCCGGGTCGTCCGTGGGGTGGTTGGGCTGCAGGCGGGTGGCCAGCCGGCCGGGCAGGCCGATGGTGGAGCGGAAGGCGGTGACCACGCGCACCTTGCGGGCGACGGCGACCAGGTCCGCGTTGCCCATGAGTTTGGAGACGGCGGCGACCATTTCCGGTGTCAGACCGGGGGCCAGGGCGGCGAGGGCCTCCGCGTCCGCCGTCGGGGACAGCAGCCACTCCCGGAACTCGCCGACCGTGAGCCCGGCCACCGGCGCGAACGCCGCCGCGTCGTGCGTGTCCACGATCAGCCGGGTCACGTCGTCGTCCTCGTACGGGATCACCGGCTCGGCGAGAAACCGTGCGAGCGGCACCTCCGCCAGCGCCCACCGCGCCGCGACCCGCGCCTGCGCGGACTCGGCGGCGAGCCCGGCGAGACGGTCGCCGGACCGCTCGGGGCTCGCGGCGGCGAGCAGCGGGGCCAGTCCGTCGAACCGGTAGCTCCGGCCGCCGAGGGTCGCGGTGTAGGTGGTCATGTCGGCGACCGTACGAAGGGCCGGGACCCGGGGTCCATGGCCGGACGGAGAGTTAACGCAGACGTTCGATCCCCAGGCCTTCCAAAGGTCTAGTTGACACACATTTAACGCCCCGACCTGCGGGGCGAATTATTCGGCCAGCAGGATTCCGGCCCATCGAGCACAGACAGTGATCAACAGATGTGACTGAGGAGAGGGGCCACCCGATGGCGGTTCAAGAGGGCGTAGCCCCTGCTGAAGGGGCTGACACGGGGGCGGGCGAGGGCACCGTCCACCGGCTGAAGCCGAACGCGATCGGTCTGCTCGGCGTGGTCTTCATGGCCGTCGCCACGGCGGCCCCGATCACCGCGATGACGGGCAACGTCCCCTTCATGGTGTCGGCGGGCAACGGCATCGGAGCGCCGGCGAGCTACCTCGTCGCAATGGTCGTCCTGGCGATCTTTTCAGTCGGCTTCACCTCGATGGCCAAGCACATCACCTCCACGGGCGCCTTCTACGGCTTCATCTCCTACGGCCTCGGCCGCACCGTCGGCCTCGCCTCGGGACTCCTTGCGACCTTCGCGTACGCCGTCTTCGAGCCCGCGCTCATCGGCATCTTCTCGGTCTTCGCGACGACAACCCTTGAGGACCAGACGGGACTTGCCGTCCCGTGGTGGGCGTTCGCGATGCTGATGCTCGCCATCAACGCGACCGGCACCTGGTTCGGCGTCAGCGTCGCCGAGAAGCTGCTCATCGTGCTCCTGGCGACCGAGGTGACGATCCTCGCTGCGATGGCGATCTCGGTCGCTCTGCACGGTGGCGGCCCGGAGGGCTTCAGCCTCGACCCGGTCAACCCGGTCAACGCGTTCTCGGGGACCAGCGCCGGCCTCGGGCTGTTCTTCGCCTTCTGGTCGTGGGTCGGCTTCGAGTCGACGGCGATGTACGGCGAGGAGTCCCGCAACCCGAAGAAGATCATCCCCAAGGCGACGATGATCTCGGTACTGGGCGTCGGTATCTTCTACGTCTTCGTCTCCTGGATGGCCATCTCGGGCACGGGCACGTCGAAGGCCGTGGAGGTCGCCACCGCCAACCCGCTCGCCCTCTTCTTCACCCCCACCGAGCAGTACGTGGGCGCCTGGGCCGTCGACGTCATGCAGTGGCTGATGATCACCGGCTCGCTCGCCTGCGGCATGGCCTTCCACAACTGCGCCGCCCGCTACATGTACGCCCTGGGCCGCGAAGGCGCCATCCCCGGACTGAAGAACACCGTCGGCCGCACCCACGCCAAGCACGGCTCCCCGCACATCGCGGGCCTGGTGCAGACGATCGTGAGCGCCGTACTGATCGCCGCGTTCTGGATCGCGGGCAAGGACCCGTACAACGCCCTCTACGTCCTGCTGGCCATCCTCGGCACCATGGCGATCCTCGTCGTCCAGGCCGTGTGCTCCTTCGCGGTCCTCGCCTACTTCCGCAAGAACCACCCCGAGAGCCGCCACTGGTTCAAGACCTTCACCGCCCCGCTCGTCGGCGGCGTCGCGATGCTCGCGGTGGTCGTGCTCCTGGTGTCCAACATGGGCGTGGCGGCGGGTGCGGAGTCCGGTTCGCTGCTGCTGAAGGCGACGCCGTGGATCGTCACCCTGATCGCACTGGGCGGCGTCGGGTACGCGCAGTACCTCAAGCGCCGGTCGCCGGAACGGTACGCGCTGCTGGGCCGGACGGTCCTGGAGGAGACGAAGGAACGGTGACGAGCTGTCACCGGTGACGGGAGCGCCCCTTCAGGGGCGCGGGGAACTGCGCGACCAGCCACGGCCGGCCCGCAGTTCCCCACCCGCGATCAGCCCCCTGAACCGCGCCCCTCACCGAAAACCTGGTCCCGATGGGCGCGCCAACGCCCCATCATCAGGGCGATCTCCCCGTCGAAGAACTCGAAGAAGGCCTGAGTCTCAGCAAGCCGCCGCCCAGCAGGGGTATCGGCGCCGAGACTCTCGACGCCTTCACGCAGCGCGTACGCCCACCGCTTGAGAATCGCCTCGCGATTGGTCAGCGCCTCGTACCACTGGTCGCTGTGCACCCGGTACCGCTCGCGCCGCGAGCCGGGTTCACGCTCGCGCGAGACCATGTGCACCTGCGCGAGGTACCGCACCGCGCCGGAGACCGCGGCCGGGCTGATCTGCAGATTCTCGCCGAGTTCGGCGGAGGTCATGGTGCCGGTGTCGGAGGCGAGCAGGGCCGCGAAGACCCGGGCCGGCATACGCGTCATCCCGGCCTCGACGAGCTGCGCCGCGAAGCCCTCGACGAACTTCGAGACCGCTTCCGGGTCGCGTCCGGCTCCGTTCGGGACCGGCTCCGGTTCGCGTCCGGCCTCGCTGGATCTGGTCATCCGTGGATCATCTCCCCTGCTCACGCACCGCCACTAAGTGTATCCGTCGTTCATATGCTTCCTTAACTTCACAAATTTCTGAAAGAAGCGTACGTTCGGAAGCATGACGAAGGCAATCACCGTCTCCGGACTGCACAAGTCGTTCGGCAAGACGCACGCCCTTGACGGCCTCGACCTGGACGTCGAGACCGGTGAAGTGCACGGCTTCCTCGGCCCGAACGGCGCCGGGAAGTCCACCACCATCCGGGTCCTCCTCGGCCTGCTGCGCGCCGACTCGGGTGCGGCACAGCTCCTCGGCCGGGACCCCTGGGCGGACGCGGTCGAACTGCACCGGCGGATCGCGTACGTCCCCGGTGACGTGACCCTGTGGCGCAACCTCTCCGGCGGCGAGGTCATCGACCTGTACGGACGGCTGCGGGGAGGGCTCGACAAGACGCGACGGGCCGATCTCGTCGAGCGGTTCGAGCTCGACCCGACCAAGAAGGGCCGCACCTACTCCAAGGGCAACCGGCAGAAGGTGGCCCTCGTCGCCGCCTTCGCCTCGGACGTCGACCTGCTGATCCTCGACGAGCCGACCTCCGGCCTCGACCCGCTGATGGAGGAGGTCTTCCAGGGGTGCGTCGAGGAGGAGCGCGACCGCGGCCGGACGATCCTCCTCTCCTCGCACATCCTCAGCGAGGTCGAGGAACTCTGCGACCGGGTCAGCATCATCCGCAAGGGCCAGACCGTCGAGACCGGATCGCTCGCCGACCTGCGCCACCTCACCCGTACGAGCGTCACCGCCGAACTCGCGGGCCCGCCCAACGGGTTGGCGGCCCTGCCCGGCGTCCACGACCTGGACGTGGCGGGCAAGCGGGTCAAGCTCCAGGTCGACACCGACAAGCTGGACGCCGTACTGCGCTCCCTCACCGACTCGGGCGTGCGGTCGCTGACCTCGACCCCGCCGACCCTGGAGGAGCTGTTCCTGCGGCACTACCAGGAGGACGTGCGCGCTTCGGAAGGGGCGATGGCACGATGACCGCCACCACGACCGCCCCGGCCTTCGCGGTACGGGCCGGAGGCACCCGCCAACTGGCGGGCACAGGAACCCTGTTGAGGTTCGCACTGCGCCGCGACCGGGTGATGATCCCGCTCTGGGCCGGCGTGATCGGCCTGCTGGTGCTCTCCATGCCGAACTCGCTGGAGACCGTCTACAGCACCCCGGCCGAACGCGCCGACCTGGCACGGCAGATGCTCACCAACAGCTCCCTGCGCGCCATGTACGGACCGGTGTTCAGCGACTCGCTCGGCGGGCTCACCGCCTGGCGCATCGGCGGCTTCGCCGGGGTGTTCGCCGCGATCATGAGCCTGCTCATCGTCGTACGGCACACCCGCGACGAGGAGGAGAGCGGGCGGCAGGAGATGCTCTCGGCGGGAATGGTGGGGCGGCGTGCCCCGCTGACCGCGGCGCTCCTTGCGGCGTTCGTCGCCAACGGGGCGCTCGCGCTGCTCATCGCGGGCGGGCTGGCGGGCCAAGGCGGCGCCGGGGCACTGGCGTTGGGACTCGCGGTCGCGGGTGTCGGCATGGTCTTCGCGACCATGGCGGCGATCGTCGCGCAGTTCACCGAGAGCGCGCGGCTCGCCAAGGGACTGACGGGCGGGCTGCTCGGCGCGGCCTTCGTCCTCAAGGCCGCGGGTGACTCGGCCACGACCGACGGCTCCTCCGCCCTGACCTGGATCTCGCCGGTGGGGTGGCTGGAGGAGATCCGGGCCTTCGCGGACGAACGCTGGTGGGTGCTGCTCCTGTTCGTCGCGGCATGCGCCGTGCAGGGCGCGGTCGCCTACCAACTCGCCGGGCGGCGCGATGTCGGCATGAGCTTCCTGCCCACCCGGCCCGGACCCGCGTCGGGGCGCCTCCGTACGGCCGGGTCCCTTGCCTGGCGGCTCCAGCGGGGCGGTGTGCTGGGCTGGAGCCTCGGGTTCCTCGCGGCCGGGGCTGCCTTCGGCGGGATGACGAAGGGGGCGGCGGATCTGGTCGGGGACAACGACAAGACCCGCGAGATCATCGAGCGGATGGGCGGGCAGTCCGGGATCACGGACGCGTTCCTGGCGGCGATGGTGGGGCTGCTCGGTATGGTCGCCGCGCTGTACATCGTCTCCTCCGTGCTGCGGCTGCACGGCGAGGAGACCTCTCAGCGGGCGGAGCCCGTGCTCGCCGGGGCGGTCGGCCGACTGCGCTGGGCCTGTGGCCACTTGGCCATCGCGTTCGGCGGCACGGTCCTGATCATGCTCCTCGGCGGGCTGGGCCTCGGCCTCGGCTACGGCGCCGATCTCGGCCCCGTCCTCGGCGCCTGCCTCGTCCAGGTCCCGGCCATCTGGACCCTGGGCGGCCTCGCGGTCCTCCTCCACGGCCTCTCACCCCAACTGGCCCCCGGCGCCTGGGGCGCGGCCGGCCTCGCCCTCCTCCTCGGCTGGATCGGGCCCGCACTGAACGTGCCGCAGGCGGTCATGAACTTCTCGCCCTTCGGGCATCTTCCGAAGCTGCCGGGGGGCGAGATGGCGTGGACGCCGGTGGTTGTTCTGACGGGGGTCGCGGTGGGGTTGGTGGGAGTGGGGTTGGGGGCGTTGCGGCGGCGGGACTTGGCATCATGAAGGCGTGATCACCATTCATCTGAAGTACGAGGTCGACGCCGACAAGCTCGAGGATTTCGAGGAGTACGGTCGCCGCTGGGTCCGGCTCGTCAACCGTTTCGGCGGGACGCACCACGGCTACTTCCTGCCGAGCGAGGGCGACAGCGACATCGCCTACGCCCTCTTCTCCTTTCCCAGCCTGGCCGCGTACGAGCAGTACCGCACGGACAGCATGTCCGACGCGGAGTGCCAGGAGGCGATGGCACTGGCTCGTGACACCCGCTGCATCAAGCGGTACGAACGCCGCTTCCTGCGGCCGCTCGACGCCCTGTCCTAGACCGCCGCCGTCCTAGACCGCCGGGAGGCGCGTGGTGCGACCATTGCGCGCGTCGGCGCCGCAGGGTGCGGCATGATCGCGGCCATGCTGATCGCTCATGAGGGCTGTTCGCCGACGGTCCACCCCACGGCCTATGTCGCTCCGACCGCCACGCTGTGCGGGGACGTGCGAGTGGGGGCCGGGTGCCGGGTGCTGTTCGGTGCGGTGCTCACCGCCGAGGGCGGGCCGGTAGAGCTGGGCGAGGGCGGCATCGTGATGGAGAACGCGGTCCTGCGTGGCACCCGACGGGATCCGCTGGTCCTGGGACGGCAGGTCCTGGTGGGCCCCACCTCCTACCTGGCCGGCTGCCGGGTCGAGGACGAGGTCTTCCTGGCCACCGGCAGCCGCGTCTTCAACGGAGCACGGATCGGGACCCGCTCCGAGGTGCGGATCAACGGCATCGTGCATCTGCGCACCGTGCTGCCCGCCGACTCGGTGGTGCCGATCGGCTGGGTAGCCGTCGGCGACCCGGTGCGCATCCTTCCGCCGGAGGACCACGACGGGATCTGGGCGGTGCAGAAGAATCTGGACTTCCCCGGCTACGTCTTCGGCCTGGACCGCCCGGCCGACGGCGAGAGCCTGATGCCGGCCATCTCCGAACGCTTCGGCCGCAGCCTCGGCCGCCACAGCGACGACCGACAGATCTGAGAGCCCCACCGCAGGAGCGAACAAGGCCGGCAGGGTCCTCGGCGGGCTGATCAGAGCTCGACGCGCAGCCCCTCCAGCCCCCGGATCACAAAGGCCGGCTTGCGTACCGGCTCGGCGGCGAGGGTGAGTGTCGGCGCCTGGGAGAGCAACGCACGCAGGGACGCGGTGAGTTCGAGGCGGGCGAGTGGCGCGCCGATGCAGTAGTGGATGCCCGCGCTGAAGGAGATGTGCGGGTTGTCCGGGCGGGAGAGGTCCAGCTCCTCGGGGGCGGTGAAGACGGCCGGGTCATGGTTCGCGGAGCCGAAAAGCATGGCGATCTCGGAGCCGCGGGGGATGGTCGTACCGTCGATCTCGATGTCATCGAGTACCCAGCGCTCGAACAGCTGCAGCGGGGTGTCGTACCGCATCAGCTCCTCCACGGCGGTGGGCACCAGCGAGTGGTCGGCGCGGAGGGCGGCCAGCTGACCGGGGTTTCGGAAGAGCGCCCACCAGCCGTTCACCGTCGCGTTGACGGTCGCCTCGTGCCCGGCGTTGAGGAGCAGCACACAGGTCGAGATCATCTCCTGTTCCGTGAGCCGCTCCCCGTCGTCGTACGCGGCGATGAGGCCGGAGATCAGATCCTCGCCCGGCTCCTTGCGACGGGCCTCGATCAGCCCCAGCAGATAGGCGGTGAACTCCTCCGACGCCCGGACCGCCTTCGCCGCCGTCTCCTGGGACGGATTCATCTCGTACATCCCGCAGATGTCCGCGGACCACGGTCGCAGCGGCGCCCGGTCGGACTCCGGGATCCCCAGCATCTCGGCGATCACCGAGACCGGCAGCGGCTCGGCGACATCGGTGAGCAGATCACCGCCGCCCGCCGCGACAAGCCGGCCCACCAACTCACCGGCCAACTGGTCCACGTACGGCTTGAGCTGCTCCACCGTGCGCGGTGTGAACGCCTTCGACACCAGCCGCCGGATCCGCGTGTGGTCCGGCGGCTCCAGGTCGAGCATCCCGTGGTCGTTGAGGACGTGGAACGGCTCGTGCTCGGGCGAGGGCGCCGTACGTCCGAAGTCCTCGTGCGTGAACCTGTGCTGGTACGTCCGGCCGAGGCGGCGGTCCCGCAGCAGCGCCGACACGTCCGCGTGATGCGGGACCAGCCACTGCTTGGTGGGCTCGAAGTAGTGCACCCGGCCCCGGGCACGCAGCTCCTCGTACGCCGGGTAGGGGTCCGCCAAGAACGCCGGGTCCCACGGGTCGAAGGCCTGCGGAGTCTCCAAAGCTGCCATGGACGGACGCTAGCCCGACCCACCCCCCGCTGACCAGGGGCGTCTCGACGGACGGCCCCTATCGGACCACCGCGCCCATCCCTTGATCACCTGGGCGTGACCAACCGTGCCTCGTACGCGAACACCGCCGCCTGCGTACGGTCCCGCAGGCCCAGCTTCACCAGGATCCGGCTCACATGGGTCTTGATCGTCGACTCGGCGACGAACAGCCGGGTCGCGATCTCCGCGTTCGACAGGCCCTGCGCGATGAGGACCAGCACCTCCGTCTCCCGGTCGGTGAGGTCGCCGTACGCCGCCTGTGCCGTGGCCGAGAGCCGGGGCTCGTCCGCGAGCTTGGAGAACTCGGTGATCAACCGCCTGGTGACTGAGGGGGCGAGCAGCGCCTCCCCGGCCGCCACAATCCTCACCCCGTCGGCGAGCTGGCGCGCCGAGGCGTCCTTGAGGAGGAAGCCGGAGGCTCCCGCCCGCAGCGCCTGGTACACGTACTCGTCGAGGTCGAACGTCGTCAGGACCAGCACCTTCGCGGCGCCGTCCGCGGCGACGATCTCCCGGGTCGCCTCGATCCCGTTCATCTCCGGCATCCGGATGTCCATCAGTACGACGTCCGGGGCCAGCTCACGGACCCGCTCGACCGCCTCCCGGCCGTTGACCGCCTCCCCGACCACCTCGATGTCCGGCATCGCGCCGAGCAGCACGGAGAAGCCCTCGCGGACCATCACCTGGTCATCGGCTATCAGCACCCGGATGGTGTTGCTGCTGCCACCAGTACCGCTGGTGCCGCCCGTCATCCCGTCTCCTCCGCCGCCGCGGGCACCGGCAGGAACACCGCCACCTCGTATCCCCCGTCGTCCGTCCCGCCCGCCGTCATCTCGCCGTCCAGCATCGTGACGCGCTCGCGCATGCCGGTGATGCCGTGCCCCGCGCCGTGCGTGGACTTCGTCATGCTCGTCGTCGGCGCGGGGCCGTTGACTATGCGCAGGCCGAGCCCGCCGAGGACGTAGCCGATCTCGACGCGGGCCGACGCACCGGGCGCGTGCCGCAGAGCGTTGCTGAGTGCCTCCTGGACTATGCGGTACGCCGACAGTTCGACGCCCTGCGGGAGCTCGCGCACCGCGCCGGTGACCGCCTTGTCGACGGTCAGGCCCGCGTCGCGCACATTGGCGAGGAGCCCGTCGAGGTCGGCGAGGGTGGGCTGCGGGGCGTCCGGCGCCTCGTAGTCCTCCGCCCGTACGACGCCGAGCACGCGGCGCAGCTCGGTCAGGGCCGCCACCGCGTTCTCCCGGATCGTGATGAAGGCCTGCTCCAGCTCCGGCGGCGGGTTCTCCACCCGGTACGGGGCGGCCTCGGCCTGGATGGCGACCACCGACATGTGGTGGGCGACCACGTCGTGCAGCTCGCGGGCGATCGTGGTCCGTTCTTCGAGAAGGGTGCGCCTGGAACGCTCGTGCGCGGTCTCCGACTGGTGGGCGGTGACCTCCTGCTCCGCCTCGCGGCGCACCTGGAGGACGGTGACGACCAGGAGAGCCACGGCGGAGACGAAGAGCAGCGGCACGGTGTTGCTGCTGTAGTACCCCCCGTGGAAGAAGGTCTCGGCGCCGATCCCGTACACCGCGGTCAGCACCCACATCCAGGCGGCGGTGCGCGGCCTCGTCCGGAGCGCCACGACCGTCAGCACCACCAGGTGGGTGGCGAAGGCGCCCGGCGCCCACGGCCAGTCGGTCCAGCTGTCGCCGACGATGCCGACCACCGGAGTCGCCATGAAGGAGAACCAGAAGGCACCGACCGGCCGGACGAGCGTCAGCAGGACCGGGAGCAGGGCGAGGAGGGCGAACACCAGCGTGCTGACGCTGTTGGTGCCGCTGCTGTCCGCGTTCGCGATGGCCATCGCGAAGAGTCCGGCCACCGTCACCACGGCGTGCGGTGTCCAGACCGCGTACTTCCGTATGCCCTCGGACAGCCGCCGCGTCAGTGGGCCGTCCACCCGCATCCGCGGCAGCGGACGGTAGGCGAAAGCGTCATGGAACAGGTCCTGCCGCAGCCCGCGCAGGGCGTCCGCGGCCAGCCGGAACTCCGGGCTGCGCGGCTTTGCCCCGCCCGGCGGCGTCATCTGCGTCTGGGTCGTCTCGGTCACACTCAAAAAGGTAGGCCGCCGCCGGGGTCGCCGTCGTCACCAGGGAGGAGGGTCCTCCGGGATCCATCTCAGGTACTACGGGTATCGCTGTGGTCCTCCGATGGAGGGGTGGAGGAGGGAGGGGGTGGAGGGCAGAGCGGGCCGGATCGTCACCGCTCAATAGCCGGACGGGCGGACCAGTCCTGACTCGTAGGCGAAGACTGCCGCCTGGGTGCGGTCGCGCAGGCCGAGTTTCACCAGGATGCGGCCCACGTGGGTCTTCACGGTCTGTTCGGCGACGACGAGGCGCTCGGCGATCTCCGAGTTCGACAGGCCCTGGGCGATGTGGGCGAGGACCTCCGTCTCGCGCTCGGTCAGCTCCCCCACCCGCTGTTTGAGGGGGGAGCGTGGTGTGGAGTCGAGCCGGGAGAACTCGGCGATGAGACGGCGCGTGATCCCGGGCGCGAGCAGGGCATCGCCCGCCGCGACCACCCGTACCGCCTCGGCGAGCTGGTCCGCGGACGCGTCCTTGAGCAGGAACCCGGAGGCGCCGGCGCGCAGGGCGTCGTACACGTACTCGTCGAGGTCGAAGGTGGTGAGCACCAGCACCTTGATCTCGGGGGTGGCCTCGGTGATGCGTCTGGTGGCCTCGATACCGCTGAGTTCGGGCATGCGGATGTCCATCAGGACGACGTCCGGGGCGAGTTCGGCGACCTGGACGATCGCGTCCATGCCGTCGACCGCCTGGCCGACCACCTCGATGTCGGGCTGGGTGTTGAGCAGCACGGTGAAGCCCTGCCGGACCATCTGCTGGTCGTCGGCGATCAGTACGCGGATGGTGCCGATGGTGCCGCTCGTCATGGGTTCTCTTCTCCTGCGAAGCCAGTGGAGCTTGTGGAGCCAGTGGAGTTTGTGGAGTTCGCGATGGCCTTGGTGCCCGCGGGCTTCTCGATGGCCGTGGCGCCTGTGGAGTTGTCATCCGTTGAGCCGTCAAGGTCCGAGCCGTCGGCGTCAGAGGCGTCACCGCGGGGCAGGAAGGCCGCCACCACGAAGCCGCCGTGCGAGGTCTCCGAGGTCACGAGGGTGCCGCCGAGCATCGCGGCGCGCTCCCGCATGCCGAGCAGGCCGTGGCCCGCGCCCGGTGACGGCGGGGCCGGGCGCTCGGGTCTGGAGTTGATGACCCGTATCTGGAGGCCACGGGGGAAGTGACAGAGCTCGACGCGGACGATCGAACCGGGCGCGTGTCGCAGGGCGTTGCTGAGTGCCTCCTGGATGATCCGGTACGCGGACAGCTCCACACCGGGCGAGAGAGGGAGCTGTTCGCCGGTGATCTCGGTGGTCACATCCAGTCCGGCGGTGCGGGTGTTCTCGACGAGGGCGTCGAGGCGGTCGAGCGTGGGCTGCGGGGAGTCGGGGGTGGCGCCGGTGCCGGCCCCGAGGCCGTACGGGTCCTCCGGGTTCTCCGAGCGCAGGACGCCAAGAACGCGGCGCAGCTCGGTCAGTGCCTCCAGGGCGTTCTGTCTGATGCCCTCCAGGTTCTCCCGCAGCTCCTTCGGCGGGTTCTCGACGAGGTGCGGCGCGACCTGGGCCTGGATGGAGATCACCGACATGTGGTGGGCGACCACGTCGTGCAGCTCGCGCGCGATACGGCTGCGCTCCTCCAACAGCGTGCGGCGGGCCCGCTCCTCCGCCGTCAGCGAAGCCTGCTCGACGAGCTGACTGCGGGCCTCGCGGCGGCCCCGCAGGGCGGTACCGAGGAGGACGACGGCGGCGAAGACGATGACCGCCACCACACCCGTCGAGGAGTACGACACGGCGCCGAGGAGCCCCTGGAAGACGTACGTCAGCAACGCGGTGAGGGCCAGTGCCTCTATGGCCACCCGGGTGGGGACCCGCAGAGCCAGCAGGAACAGCACGATCGCATGCGCGACGATGCCCGGCGCGCCCCACGGCCAGGAGATTGCGCCGTCGACACGGCCGATCGCTGAGTCCGAGGTCAGGCCGGGGCGTGCGGCCTCGGCGGCCACGAACGTGGCGACCAGCGAGAGCCACCAGGCCGGTACGGGCCGCCACAGCACGAGCACCACGCCGATGCCCTGGGCCAGCGCGGTCAGCAGACCCAACTCCGCGCTCACGCCGGAGACCATGGTCATCTGCTCCGTGTTGGCAAGCGTCGCGACGACCGCGATCACGATGACCACGACATGCGGGAACCTCCGCAGCCACCGGGGCCGCGACAACGGCGGCAACGGCATGCGGGTGAAGTTCGCCCCGTCCTCCCACAAGGTCCGCAGCACTCGGCGGAGTCCCTGCCCGGCCGACTGCGCGACCGAGGGAAGCGACGGTGTGGCGGAGGCATCGCCACGCGTGATGCCGTTGTTGCTCGGGCCGCTCACGGGGCCAACCCTAGGCACGGGGCGCCGCCTTCACTCCGGCGGGGTCAGGACGGCGGTGGACGCGGACGACTCGGGAGGGCCGGCCGGTGCGGCGGCGGGGGCTCTGTTCATGGGTGCGAAAGGCGGACCAGCAGACGGCGAGGGCGAGGGCGAAGACGGGCAGCCAGGCGAGCCGGGCCGCCACCCAGCCGAGGCCGTCGGGGACGGTGTGCAGGCCGGGGAGCCGGCCCGCCAGGAGGCCCAGGGCGGTGACCGCCATCAGGGACGTCTGGTGCCACAGGAATATCGTCATCGCGGAGAGATTGGCGAGTGCTACCGCCGCCCAGACCGCGGGGCGCCTCGTCCGGCGGCGGAGCGGCCCGCGCAGCAGCAGGGCGAGACCGCACTGGGCCAGCCCGAAGGTGACGACGGCCAGCGATGGCGGGTTCAGGTTGGAGACCGTCGCCCCCGGGACGCCGACCATCGACGCCGGATAGCCCGCCCACGCCACCAGCACCGCGGTAGCCGCCGCCCCGCAGCCGAACAGCACCCAGCCCGCGCGACGACTGTCCAGCTCACCGCGCGTCCAGGCCGCGCCCAGCGTGTATGGCACCAACCAGCCCGCCGCGACGTTCACCCAGCCGAGCCAGGCCGGGCCGCCGAATCCGAAGCGAATGAGATCCACATGGAGAACGACGGCCAGCGGCCACATCGGGTTCATCCGCGTCAACAGGGGTGTCGCCGCGGTCAGTCCCGCGAAGACCAGGAGAAACCAGAGCGGGGACAGCGCCAGCTTCACCAGCGCGTGGACCGTCTCGAAGCCCGTGCCCGACGCAAGGAGACAGGCCGCGGCCACCGTCCAGAGGGCCAGCACCGCCGCCACCGGTTTGAAGAGCCGGGCCAGGCGGGTGCGCAGCCACTGCCCGTACGTCGTGCCGCGTGCCCGCGCCGACGCGTAGCCCTTGGTGGCCACATGGCCGCCCACCAGGAAGAACACGGCGAGCGTCTGGAAGACCCAGGAGATGGGAGCCAGCCAGGGCAGATGCCCCAACGGGCTCGCCACGCGCAGCGCTCCACCGTCCGCGACCAGGGCCGTCACCAGCCAGTGGCCGAGTACGACACCGAGGATCGCGAGGGCGCGCAGGGCGTCGACGGCGCGGTCCCGCGCCGCGGGGGTCGCCTCGTCGATACGACGGACGCCGCCCCTTATGCCTTGTGCCGCCGCCCGTATGCCACTGCCGGGCTTGACTGTTCCGGGCTTGGCCGTTCGCACGAAGCACGAGTGAGTCGGGTGAGACGTATGAGACGTATGAGACGTATGAGACGTATGAGATGGGTGAGATGGGCGAGACGGGTGGAACTCACGCACGGGTTACCTCCGAGGTGTCGCCGAGGACGATGCGGGCGAGGTTGTCCAGAGACACCGAGCCGGGTGTGAGGTAGTCGCTGTGGCCGACACCGCCCGCCGCGAAGACATGGGCGCCGAAGTCCGGGGAGACCGGGTCGGTGCCGAAGCCGACGGTCGTGCCGAAGAGGTCGGCGCGCGTGTGCGGGACGCCCGCTATCCAGTCGTCGGCGCCGCGGGCCGCCCAGACACGGGCGGACGTGTGCAGTGCCGCGACCGAGTCCGCGCCGGTGCCCGGGCTGCCGACGAGCACGATGTCGTGCACGTCCAGGTCCTGCGCCGCACGTCCGCAGACCACCGTGCCGTAGGAGTGGCAGAGCAGGGAGACGGGCGCCTTCTCGCCGACGACGCCCCGCAGTTCGCGTATGAACCCCTTCAGGCGCGGGGCCGCGGCGTCGGCCCGGTCCGTGGTCAGCACTGTGGTGCTCACCGTGCGGGGTGCCTCATAGCCGAGCCAGGCGACGACGGCCGTACGCGGGCCGAGGCGCTCGTGCAGGGAGAGGGCGCCGGCGCGGAACCGGTCGTACGTCTCCAGGTTGGTGTCGGAGCCGGGGACCAGGATCGCGACGCGGCCGGCCTCGGCGAGGTCGCCGAACACCTCGACGGCCTGGCCCGGTCCTCGGCCGTCGAAGGAGAGGAAGCGGCGGGAGGGGTCGGCCATGGCCCGGTCGGCGGCGGCGCGGGTGCTGTCGCCGCGGTCCGCGGCCATACGGGCCGCCTCCGCTGCGTTCGCACCGTTGGCGGCATACGCCTCGTCCAGCGTCGATACCGTCAAGGGGGCGAGCGTCGCGGGCGCCGGGGCGGGGATCCGGGGCCGAGCGGCTGCGGCGGCCACGGGGACGACGACGGCGCCCATGACCAGTACGGCGAGCAGGGTGCGGCGCAGCCGCCGGACCACGCGTCCGGCACGCCCACCCGACGTCGGCCCCGCAGCCATCGGCACCGACTCCGGTCCCAGCCCCAGCCCCAGCCCCGGCTCCGACTCCGACTCCGACTCCGCAGGCGATCTCCCGCTGCCCGCCGCGCTCGCCCTCGCCCCGAACCCCATGCCGACCTTCCCTCCCCGTGCTCCCGCTCATCGGGCGCCAATGGAAGGGAAGTTACGGATCGTCACGTGTCGTCGGCGTCCCGCCAGGGAGCTCACCTGGGAGGTAGCTCTCAGGTATTACGGGTATGACCGGGCGGCCGAACAAGGGCCACACGCCGGTCGCTCTCCGGCCGCCTTCACCAGGCCAGCTGGGCGATCTCCTCGGCCACCACCGCGCACGCGTCCGCCGCCGGGTCGATCAGCGGGAAGTGGCCGACGTCCTCCAGGAGCGTCAGGCCGACCACCTCGCCCGCCTTCGCCGCCGCGTCGGCATACGCCTCGGCGACCGCCTGCGGGACGACGATGTCGGTACGGCCCTGTACGAGGGTCGTGGCGATGCCGCTGGGGAGCAGGTGCGCCGGGTCGGCGTACGGCAGACGTTCCGCGAACTTGCCCTCCCCGCCGAGTAGTTGGCGCGCGGCCCCGCCGCACACGTCCAGTTTCTCGGCGACCCGGAAGTCCGCGATCGGGGCGAGGGCGACGACTCCGCGCAGGGGCGCCGGACGGGCCGTGTGCCAGGGCGCGTCGGTGGGCAGGAGGTGGCGTGCGGAGGCCCACAGGGCGAGATGGCCGCCCGCCGAATGGCCCGTGACCACGATGCGGCGGGGGTCGGCCGACGGAAGTTTCTCCCGTACGAGCGCGGGCAGCGCGTCGAGCGCGGCCGCGACGTCGTCGAAGGTGTCCGGCCAGCGGCCGGCGACCGGGGCGTCGCCGCCCTGCGCGGGGATCGCGGGGCCCCGGCGGTACTCGACGTTGGCCACGGCGAAACCGCGGCGCGCCAGGAAGTCCGCGAACGGCGTGATGTGACGGCGGTCGTACGGGGCGCGCCAGGCGCCGCCGTGCAGGACGACCACGAGGGGGGCGAGGACGACGGGGTCGGGCTCGCGCGGGGCGTAGAAGTCGATCACCTGGTCGGGGTGATCGCCGTACGCGACGGTGACGTCGGGGTCGACGGGCGGGTGCGAGAAGGCGGACGCCTCCTCGGCGTTGTCCCGTGCCTCGGCGGCGTCCCGTGCCATGGCGTCGTCCCTGGCTGCGGCGTCGTCCTGCATGCTCCAACCTCTCAGCTGTGAAACGGATTTGGCGGACCAGGAGAGAATTCGGCCGTTGGCGGGGACGCTACCAGGCCCGTGACGTGCGTCGACACCGGCATATCACTCTCGGTTAGGGTCAAACGGTTCTGCTGTTTCGTTACGCTGGCGGGGGACGTCCACGCCCGTGGTCCGGTTCTCGAAGGAGTGCGCCATGTCCGCCATGTCCGCCGAGCCCGGCACCGTACGACCCGGGGGACGCACCGCCCGCGTCCGTGCGGCCGTGCTCCGCGCCGCCGGGGACGTACTCGCCGAGCAGGGGTTCGCTCATCTCGATCTCGCCGACGTGGCGCGGCGGGCCGAGGTGGGGAAGACCACTGTGTACCGGCGGTGGGGGTCGGTGACCGGGCTGGTCGCCGACCTGCTGAGCGATATGGCGGAGCAGTCGCTGCCGCGGGTGGAGACCGGGTCGGTGCTGGGGGATCTGCGGGCCAATGCCGCGCTGGTGCGGCGGACGCTTGCGGATCCCCGGCAGGGGGCGCTGTTCCGGGCGGTCATCGCTGCGGCGGCGTGTGATGTGCGTACGGCTGAGGCGGTTCGGCGGTTCTACGACGTGCGGGTCGCGGAGTGGGTGCCTTGTGTCGAACAAGGGGTTGTCCGGGGGGAGTTGCCGGTGGGGACCGACGCCGCGCTGGTCGTTCGTGCGGTGTCGGCTCCGCTCTACTACTCGTTGCTCACCGTCGGGGTGGTGCCGGGGGACGACGACGCTGAGCGGGCCGCGTCAGCCGCGTTCGCTGCGGCGGCGGCCGGGGTGTACGTCGTCCCCCGGTGATCCGGGGGGAGGGGACAAGCGTTTTTCGCCCCCTCCGCCCCTACCCGTCCCTTGTTCCTGGGGGCTCCGCCCCCAGACCCCCGTTCGCCCGAAGGGCTCGTCCTCAAACGCCGGACGGGCTGATGGTGCCCACCTGGGCTGAAAAGTGGAGCCCCCACGGGTGGGTGGGGGATCGGGACGGCACCACCTCGCCCTCAAACGCCGGACAGGCTGAAAGATCTCCCCCGGCCGGGCTGACGAGTGCAGCCCCGGCCGGGCTACAAACCGATCTCCTCGCCCAACAGCCTCGCCGCCCGTTCCACGTCCGCGAAGCCGACGTACAAGGGAGTGAAGCCGAAGCGCAGGACGTCCGGGTGGCGGAAGTCGCCGACCACGCCCCGCTCGATCAGCCTCTTCATGACCTCGCCGGCGTCGGCGCACCGCAATGCGACCTGGCTCCCCCGCTCCGCGTGGGCGGACGGCGTCACCGGCTCGACCCTGCCCTCGGGGACGTACGCCGAGACGCATTCCAGGAAGAAGTCCGTGAGGGCGAGGGACTTGGTGCGGACGGACTCGATGGAGACGCCGTCCCACACCTCGAGGGCCGCCTCCAGGGCGAGCATCGACAGGATGTCCGGCGTGCCGACCCGGCCGCGCAGCGCGCCCGGCGCGGGTTCGTAGGCGGGGCTCATGCCGAAGGGGTCCGTGTGGGAGTTCCAGCCGGGGAGCGGGGAGTCGAAGCGGTCCTGGAGTTCGCGGCGCACGTAGAGGTACGCCGGTGAACCCGGGCCGCCGTTCAGGTACTTGTAGGTGCAGCCGACCGCCAGGTCGACACCGTGGGCGTCCAGGTCCACCGGCAGGGCGCCCGCGCTGTGGCACAGGTCCCAGACCGCGAGAGCACCCGCGGCGTGGATCGCGGAGGTCAGGGACGGGAGGTCGTGCAGGCGGCCGGTGCGGTAGTCGACGTGGTTCAGCAGGACCGCCGCCGTGCGGGGGCCGAGGGCGGCGGGCACGTCCGCGGGGTCCAGCGGCCGCAGCTCGCAGCCGGTCAGGCGGGCGGCCGACTGTGCGATGTAGCCGTCCGTGGGGAACGTCGTCGCGTCGACCAGGATCTCGTCCCGGCCCTCCCCGGCCAGCCGCACGGCACCCACAACCGCCTTGAAGACGTTGACACTTGTAGAGTCGCCCACCACTATCTGGCCGGGCGCCGCGCCGACCAGCGGCGCGATCCGGTCGCCGATCCGCTCCGGCGCCGTCCACCAGCCGCTCTCGTCCCAGGACCGGATCCGCAGCTCGCCCCACTGACGGCGTACGACATCCTCGACCCGGCCGGGTACGTTCGCGGGCAGCGCGCCGAGCGAGTTCCCGTCCAGATACACCACGTCGTCGAGAACGAACCGCTCGCGCAGTCCGGCCAGTTCGTCGGCCGAGTCCAGTTCCTCGGCCCTGCCGCGCAGCTCAGACATGGGACCTCGCCGTCCACAGCTCGGGGAACACGTTCTTCTGCGCCCGCTTCTCCAGCCAGGCCACCCCGGAGGAGCCGCCCGTGCCCGACTTCGCGCCCATCGCACGGCGCGTGGCGACGAGATGGTCGTTGCGCCATCGCCACACCAGTTCGGCGACGTCCGTCAACGCCTCGCCGAGACGGGCGAGTTCGGCGTTCTCGTCGCCCGCGTACAACGACGTCCACACCGCCTCCACCTCCGGCGAGGACTCGTAGCGCAACGACACGTCGCGCGAAAGGACCGCCGACGGGACCGCGTGCCCGCGCCGCGCCAGCAGCCTCAACACCTCGTCGTACAGGCTCGGTTCGTGCAGTGCCTTCTCCAGCTCCGCGTGGACGCGCGGGGCGCCCCGGTGCGGGACCAGCATGGACGCGGACTTCTCGCCGAGCAGGAACTCCATCCGGCGGTACATCGCGGACTGGAAGCCGGAGCCCTCGCCAAGGGCGCCGCGGTAGGAGTTGAACTGGGCCGGCGTGAGCCCCGCGAGGGGCCGCCAGGAGGCGTTCAGCGCCTCCAGCTCCCGTACGGACCGCTTCAGCGCGGCCACCGCGACCGGCACACTGTCCTCGCGGAGCGCGTTCGCCGCGGTCTCCCACTCGTGGACGATGACCGTGAACCACAGCTCCATGACCTGCGTGGTCACGAGGAAGACCATCTCGCCGGGGTCGTCGGAGCGGGTGTGCTGGAGGTGGGTGAGGACGTCCGCCTGTACGTAGTCCTCGTACGGCGTCGTGCCTTGGCTCCAGTCGATTTTGGGGGCGAGATCCGGTGTCTCGGGCTCCTGAGCCGCTACGGGCTGAGCCTGCTGGGACGACATCGCTGTCTCCTGATGCGTACTCCGGGTAGCGGTCCGCCCCTGCCGATTCCGACACGGGGGCCCCGGTCCCCACCGGGCATCCTCCACAATCGTCACCCGAAACCGCAAGGTCCGCCTGGTCACACCAGGCGGACCTGCATCAATACCCCGGAACTAGCCCAGCGTCTGTGCCGCCGCCGGCGAGGAGTCCTTCAGGAACTGGCTGCAGCGCTGGTACTCCTCCTGCTCGCCGATCGCCTGGGCGGCGCGGGCGAGGCCGTGCAGGGCGCGCAGGAAGCCGCGGTTCGGCTCGTGCTCCCAGGGGACCGGGCCGTGGCCCTTCCAGCCGTTGCGGCGCAGGGAGTCCAGGCCGCGGTGGTAGCCGGTACGGGCGTAGGCGTACGACTCGACGACACTGCCGCGCTCGTACGCCTCGTCGGCGAGCTGCGCCCAGGCGAGGGAGGAGGTCGGGTACTTGGCGGCGACGTCGGCGGGGGCCGTGCCGTTCGCGAGGAGCTCGCGGGGCTCCGGGTCATCGGGGAGGTGGGTCGGGGGCGGTCCCCCGAGGAGGTTCTCGTGAATCGTCATGGGTTCCAGTCTGCGGCATCCCGAGGAGGGAGGGTTCCCTGCGCCGGGGCTGGGGTCGGGGGTTTTTCGCCCCCTACGCCCAGGTTCAGCCCGTCCGGCGTTTGAGGACGAGCGCGTTCAGCGCGACACGGGGGTCTGGGGGCGGAGCCCCCAGGAACAAGGGACGGGTAGGGGCGGAGGGGGCGAAAAAACCCACCCTCACCCCCGCTTCCCCGCCTCCAACGGCGGAGCCGTAACCCACCCGTGCGTGCAGCACTCCGGCCGACGGCAATCCGGCGCCGGCCGGCGCACCGTAGTGAAGGCCACGACCGCCCCGAGGACGAGCACCCCCGCACACAACGGCATCGCCCGCCGGAACGCGGCGTCGAAGGCGTCGGCGGACCGGTACGCCTCCGACCCCATCCCCGCGAGCAGCGGCAACGCGGCAACCGCGATGAGCCCCGCCGCACGGGCCGCCGCGTTGTTGATCCCGCTGGCGAGCCCCGCCCGCCCGACGTCCACGGAGGCAAGGACGGTAGCGGTCAGCGGCGCGACCAGCGTCACCATGCCAAGGCCCATGACCAGCAGCGCCGGAAGGACGTCGGCGACGTACGAGGCGCCCTCCCCCACCCGAAGCATCAGCAGCATCCCCGCCGCACACAGCAGCGGCCCCACCGTGAGCGGAATCCGCGGCCCGATGCGCTGGGCGAGCTCACCCGAGCGGGCGGAGAACAGCAGCATGAGAACGGTCGTGGGCAGCAGCGCCGTACCGGCACCGAGGGCGGAGTAACCCGCCACGACCTGCAGCTGGAGCGCGGCCAGGAAGAAGAAGCCGCTGAAGGCCGCGTACACGCACAGCGTGACGGCGTTGACCGCCGTGAACTGGCGCGACGCGAAGATGTCGAGCGGCATCATCGGATCGCTGCGGCCCCGCTCGACGTACACGAAGGCCACCCCCGCGGCCACGCCCGCGACCGCCGTCACCCACACGAGCACGGAACCGGTACGGGCCTCGATCAGCGCATACGTCACGAACGCCAGCGACAGTGCGCCGAGGGCCGCGCCCAGCACGTCGAAGCCGCGGTGTGTACGGCTGTCCATGGACTCGGGGACATGCCGCAAGGCGATCGGCGCACACAGCAGCGCCACCGGGATGTTCAGCAGGAACACCCAGCGCCAGCCGGGGCCGTCCACCAGCCAGCCGCCCACGAACGGCCCGACCGCCGCGCCGACACCCCCGAACCCCGACCACAGCCCGACGGCCCTGGCCCGGTCGTCCGGATGGAAGGAGGCCTGGATGAGCGCGAGTGAACCGGGAGTGAGGAGCGCCCCGCCGACGCCCTGCAGCGCACGGGCCGCGATCAGCACTCCCCCACTGGGCGCCAGCCCGCACAGCAGCGAGGCGGCCGCGAACCACACCACCCCGATGACGAAGACCTTCCGCCGCCCGTAGCGGTCCCCGAGCGACCCGCCCAGCAGGATGAGCCCGGCCAGCGTCAGCGTGTACGCGTTCACGGTCCACTGGAGGGCCGCGAGGTCCGCGTCCAGGTCACGGCCGATGCGCGGCAGCGCGACGTTGACGACCGTCGAGTCCAGCATGGCCATGCTGGAACCGAGGACGGTGGTCAGCAGGACCCACTTGCCCGTGGCGCTGGAGATCCTGACGCCCGGTTCTGCCGGTTTCTCCTGCGGAGTCTGCGGAGACGGTGGCGACTGCGGATCCTGTGGAGACTGCGGATCCTGCGGAGTGGCAGCCATACATCGGAGCATACGGAAGGGCCCGGCACCGCGCGGGTGCCGAGCCCAAATCCGTACGCCGGTTACTTCAGCTTGGTGCCCGTGGAACGCAGCGCGGCGCACGCCTCGGTCACGCGCGCGGCCATGCCGGCCTCGGCGGCCTTGCCCCAGGTGCGCGGGTCGTACTTCGACTTGGTGCCGACCTCGCCGTCGACCTTCAGGACCGCGTCGTAGTTGCGGAACATGTGGTCCACGACGGGACGCGTGAAGGCGTACTGGGTGTCGGTGTCGAGGTTCATCTTCACGACGCCGTTCTCCAGCGCGGTGGCGATCTCCTCGGCCGTGGAGCCGGAGCCGCCGTGGAAGACGAAGTCGAAGGGGTTCGCCTTGCCGTACTTGGCGGAGACGCCCTCCTGGAGGTCCTTGAGGAGCTCGGGGCGCAGGACGACGTTGCCCGGCTTGTAGACACCGTGCACGTTGCCGAAGGACGCGGCGAGCAGGTAGCGGCCCTTCTCACCCAGGCCGAGGGCCTCGGCGGTGCGGAGCGCGTCGTCGACCGTGGTGTAGAGGGAGTCGTTGATCTCGTGGCTGACGCCGTCCTCCTCGCCACCGGTCGGGGTGATCTCGACCTCAAGGATGATCTTCGCGGCGGCGGCCTTCGCGAGCAGCTCCTGGCCGATGGCCAGGTTGTCGGCGAGGGTCTCGGCGGAGCCGTCCCACATGTGCGACTGGAACAGCGGGTTGAGGCCCTTGGCAACGCGCTCGGCGGAGACGTCGAGCAGCGGACGTACGTAGCCGTCCAGCTTGTCCTTGGGGCAGTGGTCCGTGTGCAGCGCGACCGTGATGTCGTACTTCGCGGCGACGATGTGCGCGAACTCGGCGAGCGCGACGGCGCCGGTCACCATGTCCTTGTTGTGCTGGCCGCCCAGGAACTCGGCGCCACCGGTGGACATCTGGATGATGCCGTCGCTCTCCGCCTCCGCGAAGCCGCGCAGCGCAGCGTGCAGGGTCTGCGACGAGGTCACGTTGATGGCCGGGTAGGCGAACTTGCCTGCCTTCGCCCGGTCGAGCATCTCGGCGTAGACCTCGGGGGTTGCGATCGGCATCTGTCCGCTCCTTGTGTATATGCGGGTGGCGTTCTGCTGCTTACGGCCCTGACCTAGGGGGTGACGTCATCGTCGGCCCCATCTTTCCAGACTTGCCCGGATGCTTCGCCCATGGTGTCCAGCCTGTGGATAACTCCGGATCCGGGCCGTCTGCGACGCCGTACGCAACGCCATACGCAAGGCCGTACGCAACAGGGCTCAGTCCAGGCCCAGCTCGTCCTTCGAGAACGCGAAGAAGTACGGCACCCCGGCGCCGGCCTCGATCTTCTCGGCGGCGCCCGTCGCGCGGTCCACGATCGTCGCGACGCCCACCACCTCGGCGCCGGCCTCGCGCACCGCCTCCACGGCGGTGAGCGGGGAGCCGCCCGTGGTGGAGGTGTCCTCGACGACGAGCACGCGCCGGCCCGCGATCTCCGGACCCTCGACGCGGCGCTGCATCCCGTGCTCCTTGGCGGCCTTGCGGACGACGAAGGCGTCCAGGCGCTTTCCGCGCGCGGCGGCGGCATGCAGCATGGCCGTGGCCACCGGGTCGGCGCCCATGGTGAGGCCGCCGACCGCGTCGAAGTCGAGCCCGTCGGTGAGGTCGAGCAGCACCTGGCCGACCAGCGGCGCGGCCTCGCCGTCCAGCGTGACGCGGCGCAGGTCCACGTAGTAGTCCGCCTCGAGACCCGAGGAGAGGGTCACCTTGCCGTGCACCACGGCCTTGTCCTTGATCTGCTGCAACAGCGCGTCGCGTACGTCAGTCATGTCCGCCAGCTTAGAGGCGCCGCCAGGTCCAGGTGGTGGCCGCCTCCAGGGGCTCGATGGGCGTGACCAGGCGGGGAAGGGTGTTCAGCCCGTTGGGCGGCCCCGTCTGCGGTTCGACGCACACGGCCGCCTCCTGCTCGTCGTACACGACGACCCATTCCTCACGGCTGGCGATCTTCAGCTCCAGCTGACCCGGCCAGGTGAGCGTGACGTCGACTCCGTCGGGCATGCCGAAGCAGTCGTCCCAGGGGCTGGGGCGCGGCTCGATCCTGCGCCCGGTGGGGAGGTGGTCCTCGCCGCGCTCCTCCTGCCAGGTGGGGGTGAAGTCGATGCTCACGTCGTCCTCGCCGAGGTTCCGGTTGAACCACGGGTGCCAGCCGATCTGGGCGGGGAAGGAGGAGTCGTACGTCTCCACGGACATGGTGAGCGTGAGGGCGTCCTCCGTCAGGGCGAACGCCTGGGTGACGCGGCCCGGGTGGGGCCAGGGAGCGACGAGGTCGTACGTGATCACGGCCTCGTTCTTGGTGGTGTGGGCGGTGTGCCAGGCGCCGTCGCGGGCGGTGCCGTGGATGGCGTGCGGTGGGGAGTTGAGCGGCATCTGCTGGACGTTGACGCCGTCCAGGAAACGGCCGTCGCGGATCCTTCCGCACCACGGCACCATCGGGAAGCACCCGAATTTCGCGCCCTGCCGCAGCAGTTCCACACCGCCGACCCGCACACTCCCGACCCGTCCGCCGTTCCCCGGCAGCACGGTCACCTCCGCGTCACCCGCGGTCAGCGTGATGTCTCCGTTACTCACGGAGTTGACCCTACTGGGACGGGGGCCGGGAATGGTTTTTCGCCCCCTCCGCCCCTACCCGACCCTTGCCCCTGGGGGCTGCCGCCCCCAGACCCCCGCATCGGCCTGAACGGCCTCGTCCTCAAACGCCGGACGGGCTGAAAGATCTCTCCCCGGCCGGGACCCAAAGATCTGCCACCCGGGGCTGAACGATTTCAGCGTCGGCCGGGCTGAAAGATCTCAGGCCGGGGCGAAAGATCTGCCGCCCGGGGCGAAAGACTCCAGCGCCGCCCGAGGAAAGATCCAGCCCCTCCGGCGTTTGAGGAGCGGGGGTTTGGGGGCGGAGCCCCCAAGGGACGGGAATGGGTAGGGGCGGAGGGGGCGAAAAACCACCCCCCAACCCACCCCTCACCGCCGCTTACGCAACACCCTCGTCAGCGCAATGGCCGACGCGAGGGCCAGAGCCGCCGCAGGTGCCGCCCAGCGCAGGGTGGCGCGGGCGGCGGTCGCCTCCGGCGCGGGGACGGGGGCGTAACGCCCGCGAGGCGGCGCGTGGTCGACCTCCTCCGCGCTGCGGCCGATCATCGTCCGCCGAGCGTGCGCCGCCTCGGCGATGGCGTCCTCCTCGTCGGGCACGAGCCCCGCGACGAGCTCCTCCTCGTCCACGAACTCCTCGCCGAACCCCTCCGCCACGAGTTCATCCTCGACAGACGGCTCAAGCGACGGCGCCGGCACATCGGCGTCGAAGACGGAGGGGGCGGGCTCGGGGTCGGGGTCGGGCTCGGCCCCCGCAGCCGCAGCCGAGGACGAAGCCTCATCCACAGCCCCCAGATTCCCCGCGAACCGCTCCAAGAGCCGCCCCACCGCGGCAGCCACCGCATCCGGCGCCAACTCCGCCACCCGCCCGTCGGCGGAAGCCGTACCGCCCACGACGACGGTCGTACCACCGTCGGCGGGCACCAGCCGCAGAGCCAGCGCGAGCTTCACGGAACCACTGCCGCGCGCCTCGGTCGCATCGCCCTCGACGGCGTAGGAACCGTCGTCCTGGGCGGTGACACTCAGCGTGCCGCGATAGGTGATCGTGTGGCCGCCGAAGCGGACTTTCAGGCGCCCGGAGACGGGCGGCGTCCCGGCGTCCTGCTGGAGTCCGGGGACCGCCCGGGCCACCCGCACGGGATCGCCCAGCGCCTCCCTGAGCCGCTCGGCCGGAACCGGAACGTACACCTCATGCTCCATGCCAGCCGAGCCTACCCAGCACGACCCGAACCGCACCCGCGTATGAAGGGATTCCGACGGGATTCCCACGGCACCGACTCAGTCGGCGTACCGCGGATGCACCAGCGTGGAGGGCGGGAGGCCGGGAATCCGGGTGCGGGAGGCGGCACGGGCGTCCGCGGTCAGAGCGGCGGGCGTGAGGGTGCGCGGGCTCGGCCCGTCCGGATCCAGGCTCAGGGCCGGAGCCGTACGGGAGGCCAGGAGGAAACCCCAGTCGTGCGGGGCGTGTGACGCACCGGCCGTGCGGTCGGGACCGGCCGCGAAGCCGGAGTCGCGCCCGCCCACGCGGTAGGGCGCGGTGCGCAGTCCGGCCGTCTGGATCGTCGTGTCGATCGTCCAGAAGACCCGGGGGCGGGTCTCCACGGGACCCGCGTGGACCGCGAGGCGGCCGTCGGGAGCCAGCACACGGCGTACCAGGCCGTAGAACTCCTGCGAGTACAGCTTCGTGCTCGCCGTGATGCCCGCGTCGGGGAGGTCGGAGATCACCACGTCGTACGTCGAGGGAGCGCCGCGCAGCCAGTCGAAGGCGTCCGCCGTCACCACACGCAGGCGTGAGTCGTCGTACGCGTGACCGTTGAGCCGGGACAGCGCCGGGTCCTGGCGTGCCAACCGCACGACCCCCGCGTCGAGTTCGACCTCGTCGACCTGGTGTACGCCCGGATACCGCAGCACCTCGCGGGCGGCGAGTCCGTCGCCACCGCCGAGGATGAGCACGCGCGCGTGGGGGCCGTTCATCGCGGGGTGGACGAGTGCCTCGTGGTAGCGGCGTTCCTCGCCGCCGCTGACCCGGAGGCGGCCGTCGAGGTAGAGGGCGAGCGGGCGGCCGTCCGTGCCGCCGGTGAGGACGACCTCCTGGACCCCGGTCCGGAGCGCGACCCGCACCTCGGCCCCGTACACCGCCTGCCGCGCCGCCCGTTCGAAGTCGTCGACCAGCACCGCCGCCGAGGCGAGGAGCCCGAGGACCAGGAGGTTGGCGACGGCCAGCGTCCAGCGTGCGCGCCGGGTCAAGTCCCCGCGGAACAGGCCGAGTACGAGTGCGCCGCCGGCCAGTGCGTTCACCCCTCCGGTGAGCAGTGCGCCGGTCAGCTGTCCGAGCCACGGCAGGAGGAGGAAGGGGAAGGCCAGGCCGCCGACCAGTGCGCCCACATAGTCCGCCGCGAAGAGGTCGGCCACCGCGCCGCCCGGGTCCTGGCGGCGGACGCGCTGTATCAGCTCCATGAGGAGGGGGACTTCGGCGCCGATCAGCAGGCCGATGGTGAGGGAGAAGGCGACCAGCAGATAGCGGGAGCCGTCCGCCCAGACGCCGCCCAGGTCGCCGGTCCACGCGAACACCGCGTACAGCGCCATCGCACTGCAGCCGCCGACCAGGGCGAGCGCCGCCTCGACCGCGCCGAAGCCGGCCGCGGCGCGGGGGCGCAGCCGCTTGGCGGCGAGGGAGCCGATGCCCATGGCGAAGACCATGACGGAGAGGACCACGGAAGCCTGGGTGACCGAGTCGCCGATCAAGTACGAGGCGAGGGCGACCAGTTCGAGTTCGTACACGAGTCCGCATGCCGCGCAGACGAACACACCCGCGAGGACGAAGAACCGGCCGGTGTCCGGGCGGACCGGCAGCCGCGCCTGGCCCTGGACGCCGCCCCACTGCGGGGGCGCGCCGGGAGGTGCGGGCGCGTGCGGTTCGATCACGTTGCGAACGGTACGTCACACCGGCGCTACGCCTCGTCACCCACACGTGTGGAAGTGACCCCGCGGTTTATGGCACTCGGCGTCGAGGTGACCGCCCAAAAGATCGCCGGCCGACACTCAACCGGCAAACCCCGCCCCCGCGGGGACCCTCACCCCCACCCGCGTCCGCGTCGCCACCAACTGCCCGTCCTGCGGATACGCGTGCCACGTACGCCAGTGCACCTGCCCCTCGTATCGCTGGGCCAGCATCGCGGTGAAGGCGTGGGGGCTGCCCGGGAAGACGCCGGCGAGGCCGTTGGGGTGGTCGGAGACGAGGGCCAGCAACTCCTGGGCGCGGCCTGCGAAGGAGCCGCGGGAGAGGGTCTCGACGCGTGCCGCGAACTCGTACTCCCAGTCGCCGACCCGCTTGGCCACGCCGAGCGGAAGGGGCGTACTGCTGCCGGGGATGCACGCGACGGTCTCCGAACAACTGCCCTGTTCCTCCTCCAGGAGTACCTGGTGGGACGCGCCGAGCAGTCTCAACTGCAGTTTCGCCCCGCCGAGTTCGAGGTCCAGGGTGGCGAGCGCGGGCAGCGGCTCGCGCCCCAGAGTCCAGGCGAGGTCGGCCGCGCACGTGTCGGTGTACGAGGTTTCGAGAGTCGTGAGCATGGGTCGGCTCCGCTAGCACGCAAAGGGAGGTGGGGGTCCGGCGCACCCGGTGGGTACCGGGGGATCGGCCCGATCAGCCCGGCCAGTAAGGACGATCCGAGGCCCTGAGGTCACCTTGGCGTCGTCCGCCGGAAGAGCGGTGCCAGGCGTCGCCCGGCAGACGTCATGGAGACGACAGGGCCTTGGGGCTGCGTTGGTGATTTAGAGGGAATCATGAACTGTGGCGCCACCACAGGCTTTTTACCCAACTTCGTGGGGTTTCCATCCCCCCGAGGGCTCCAACGCTCAACTGTTCAACCACGGCGTACGCCCCGCGCACGGAAGTGCCCGTCGGCAGCCGTTGCCCGACGGGCACTTCTTCGTGCTCCGGATGCGTCTCCCCCTGAGGAGCTCAGCTGCCCCGTGTCAGCTGCCTCCGCCGCATCCGCCCCCGCCGCCGCAGGACGACCCGCCCCCGCAGGAGGACCCGCCTCCGCAGGACGACGATCCCCCGCAGGACGTTCCACCGCCGCCGCCGGCTCCGCCGGCCCACCAGGAACCGCGGCGTGAGCGGCGCTTCCCCTTCGAGGCCTTGGCCGCCTTCGACGCCTTCGTCAGCGCGACCTTCTTGTCCTTGCGGCCGAATCCGAAGATTGCGACCAGCGAGCTGCCGACGACCGCCAGGATGATGCCGATGATCATGGCGCCACCCTCCTTTCGTTCCCCCGAAGCGACCCCCCGTGGGCGCTTCGCTTCTTGCGTGAGAGGGGGATGCCCCCGCGTCTCACGTGCCAAAGCAGAGTTGAGGAACTCCAGAGCTTGGGCGCAGGATGACCGGCATGACCTCCAACGCCCGCCGCCCCCTGCTCAACCGCCGACTCGCCGAGTTCGGCACGACGATCTTCGCCGAGATGTCGGCCCTGGCCCTCAGTACGGACTCGATCAACCTCGGCCAGGGCTTCCCCGACACCGACGGGCCCGAGGAGATCCGCGAGGCGGCGGTGCGGGCGCTGCGCGACGGGCGCGGCAACCAGTACCCGCCGGGTCCGGGCGTACCCGAGCTGCGTACGGCGATCGCGGCGCACCAGAAGCACCGGTACGGGCTGTCGTACGACCCCGACCGCGAGGTCCTCGTCACGGCGGGCGCCACGGAGGCCATCGCCGCGACCCTGCTAGCGCTGCTCGAACCGGGCGACGAGGTGATCGCCTTCGAGCCGTACTACGACTCGTACGCGGCCTGCATCGCGATGGCGGGCGGCACCCGCGTCCCGGTCACCCTGCGCCCGCACGAGGGCAGCTTCCGCCTGGACCTCGACGAGCTGCGCGACGCCGTCACCGACAACACCCGGCTGCTGCTGATCAACACCCCGCACAACCCCACCGGCACCGTCCTCACCCGCGAGGAGCTCACCGAGATCGCGCGGCTCGCCGTCGAGCGGGACCTCCTCGTGGTGACGGACGAGGTGTACGAGCACCTCGTCTTCGACGACGCCGAGCATCTGCCGCTGGCCTCCTTCCCGGGGATGCGGGAGCGGACGGTCACGATCGGCTCGGCGGGCAAGACCTTCTCCTTCACGGGCTGGAAGGTCGGCTGGATCACCTCGACCCCCGATCTCGTCACCGCCGTACGGTCGGCGAAGCAGTTCCTGACGTACGTGTCGTCGGGGCCGTTCCAGTACGCCGTCGCCGAGGCGCTCGCGCTGCCGGACTCGTACTTCGCGGACTTCCGGGCGGACATGCTCGCCAAGCGGGACCTGCTGGCGGCCGGGCTGACGGACGCGGGCTTCGAGGTCTACCGGCCCGCGGGCACGTACTTCATCACCACCGACATCCGGCCGCTCGGCGAGTCCGACGGCTTCGCCTTCTGCCGCGCCCTGCCGGAGCGCGCCGGTGTCGTCGCCATCCCGAACGCCGTCTTCTACGACCACCGGGAGGCGGGCGCGCCCTTCGTGCGGTTCGCGTTCTGCAAGAGGACCGAGGTGTTGGAGGAGGCGGTCAAGCGGCTCAAGGCGGCCTGGTAACGCGCCTGGTAGCACCGGGGCGGCCGCGGGCCCGGACGGCGCGCCGGGGCGGGAAGAACCGTACCGACACGGACGCGCAAAACTCCTAAATGCATCGAAAATCCCGCATAAGGGACGCAGAGTGCGAGGGTGACCCACCCGAGTACCCTCCTCCGCCCCGGCCGTCCCGCCCGAACGAACCCCGGGGATCGCGTCGGCTCCCGGCCGTCCCGCGCCGCGCGCGGGCTGCCGGCCGCCATGGTGACCGCGGTGGGGCTGTTCGCCGCCGCCCGGCTGACCGGTGTCCTCGTGCTCGCCGCGACCGCCTGGGCCACCGGCAGGAACCCGCTCCGCCTGCTCGGGCGGTCCTGGGACTCGGCCTGGTACCTGTGGATCGCCTCGCACGGCTACGGGCGGACGTTCCACTTCAGCCCCACCGTCGTCCACAGCGACCTCGCGTTCTTCCCGCTCTACCCGGCGCTCGTCCGCGCCGTCACCACGCTGACCCCGCTGAGCAGCGGCGCGGCCGGCCTGCTGGTCTCCTGGCTCGCGGCCGGCGCCGCCGCCTGCGGGATCTACGCCATCGGCGCCCGGCTGCACGGCCGTGCGGTCGGCACCACGCTCGTACTCCTGTGGGCCCTGCTGCCCCACTCGGTCGTACTGTCCATGGCGTACACCGAGCCCGTCCTCACCGCCTTCGCCGCCTGGTCGCTGTACGCGGTGCTCACCGAGCGCTGGCTGTGGGCGGGCACGCTGGCGGCCCTGGCGGGTCTGGCCCGGCCGAACGGGTTCGCGGTGGCGGCAGCAGTGGTGGCCGCGGCGGCCTGCGAGATCTGGCGGCTCCGTGCGCGAAAAGTTCCCCACAGGCTGTGGACGGGCGCCGCGCTCGCGCCGCTCGGCTGGGGCGGTTACGTGCTGTGGGTGGGCGTACGCAAGGGCGATCCGCTCGGCGGGTACTTCGAGGTGCAGCGGCTGTGGGGCTCCAGCTTCGACTTCGGCGCCGGCTCGCTGCGCTTCGCCAAGCACCTGCTGCTGGACGGGGACCGTTTCGTGTTCCCCATGACGATGGTGATCGTCGCGGCGGGCGTGCTGCTGTACGCGCTGCTGCTCGCGGACCGCGCCCCGCTCCCCCTGCTCGTCCACAGCGGCGTACTGCTGTTGATCACGCTCGGCGGCTCCGGCTTCTTCGAGTCGAAGCCGCGTTTCCTGCTGCCGGCCTTTCCCCTGCTGCTGCCGCTGGCGCGGGCCCTGGTACGGACGGCGAGAGCCCGGCCCTGGCACGCGACCGTGGTGGTCGGCGCCCTGGCCGGGCTCTCGTTCGCGTACGGCGCGTATCTGGTCGTGATCGCGCACACGCCGCTGTAAGTCGTCCCGCGAATACTCTTCGTCTACTCTTCGTCGCCCTCGGGCTTCTCCGCCTCGTTGACTTCCTGCTCCAGGCCGAGCTGCTCCACGAGCCACTTGTCGAACTCGATGGCGGCCCGCACCCAGCTGACCGTCGACGACACGAAGTGCTCCAGGCTGACGCCGGTGCCGATCAGCATCTGCGCCTCGCCGATCAGGCGGACGGTCCCGTCGTCGTGCGTGTGGCTGTACACCTTCGGCCACAGCGTGCGGCGGTTCCAGTCGTCGATGGACTCGAGCAGCGCGGGCTTCTCGTCGATCTGGTGCGGCCGGTCGTAGAAGGTCCGCACCGAGAAGACCTGCTGGTCACCCTCGCCGCGGAACATGAAGTACGTGCGGAACTGCTCCCACGGCGCCGCGAGGTCGCCCTCGTCGTCGACGACATACTTCAGCTCCATCTGTTCCAGGAGCTGCTTCACAAGGTCCTGATCCGGAACGACAGGGCCCGCCGGTCCGCCGCTCTGCGGCTCGGGCTGGCCCCCGAAGTTCGGAATCGAAGACGGGTCGATGGACATCTGTGACACTCCTGCAGTCGTCTGACTCGTCCGGCCGGATCTGAGACCAGACGTACGCACCCCACCCTCTCTCGCCTCGCACCCAACCTGCAACAGCCTCGCCCTCCGGCTGCCTCCAGGGGCGTACGGGCTGCAGCCCCAGAGGGGTACGGGCCAGGGCGTACGGGCTGCAGCCCAGAGGGGTACGGGCCAGGAGGTACGGGTTACAGCGTCTTGCCCGTCGCCGGGCCCACGATCAGCCCGTCGCCGAAGGCATCCACCCTGACCGTGTCGCCGTCCTTGACCTCGCCCGCGAGGATCTCCTTGGCGAGGCTGTCGCCGATGGCGGTCTGGATGAGGCGGCGCAGGGGGCGGGCGCCGTAGGCGGGGTCGTTGCCCTCCTCGGCGAGCCAGGCCAGGGCCGCGTCGGTGACCTGCAGGGTGAGGCGCCGCTGGGCGAGGCGCCCGGCGAGCCGGTCGATCTGGAGCCTTGCGATGCGCTCCAGCTCCTCCTTGTTCAGGGCGGAGAAGACCACCAGGTCGTCGAGCCGGTTCAGGAACTCCGGCTTGAAAGAGGCCCGTACGACCTCGAGGACCTGCTGCTTCTTCACCTCGTCGGAGGTCATCGGCTCGACCAGGTACTGGCTGCCCAGGTTCGACGTGAGGATCAGGATGGTGTTGCGGAAGTCGACCGTCCGACCCTGACCGTCCGTCAGGCGGCCGTCGTCCAGCACCTGGAGGAGGATGTCGAAGACCTCGGGGTGCGCCTTCTCGACCTCGTCCAACAGCACGACGCTGTACGGCCGCCTGCGCACTGCCTCCGTGAGCTGACCGCCCTCCTCGTACCCGATGTAGCCGGGCGGGGCGCCGACCAGGCGGGCGACGCTGTGCTTCTCGCCGTACTCGCTCATGTCGATACGGACCATGGCGCGTTCGTCGTCGAAGAGGAAGTCGGCGAGGGCCTTGGCGAGTTCGGTCTTGCCGACGCCGGTGGGGCCGAGGAAGAGGAAGGATCCGGTGGGCCGGTCGGGGTCGGCGATTCCGGCGCGTGTGCGTCGTACGGCGTCGGACACCGCCTGCACGGCCTCCGTCTGCCCGATGAGCCGGCGCCCCAACTCCTCCTCCATGCGCAGGAGTTTCTGCGTCTCGCCTTCGAGGAGACGTCCGGCCGGGATCCCGGTCCAGGCGCCGACCACGTCGGCGATCTCGTCGGGTCCGACCTCGTCCTTCACCATGGTGCCCTTGGAGACCTCCACCTCGGCCTCGGAGGCTTCCTCCAAGTCCCTTTCCAGGGAGGGGATCTCGCCGTACAGCAGCTTGGAGGCGGTGTCGAAGTCGCCGTCGCGCTGGGCGCGTTCGGCCTGGCCGCGGAGTTCGTCGAGCTTCTCCTTCAGCTCACCGACGCGGTTGAGGGACTGCTTCTCCTTCTCCCAGCGGGCGGTGAGGCCGCGCAGCTCCTCCTCCTTGTCGGCGAGGTCGCGGCGCAGCTTGTCGAGGCGCTCGCGCGAGGCCGGGTCGGTCTCCTTGTCGAGCGCCAGCTCCTCCATGCGGAGCCGGTCCACCTGGCGCTGCAGCTCGTCGATCTCCAGCGGGGACGAGTCGATCTCCATGCGCAGCCGGGACGCGGCCTCGTCGACCAGGTCGATGGCCTTGTCGGGGAGGAAGCGGGAGGTGATGTACCGGTCGGAGAGCGTGGCGGCGGCGACGAGCGCGCTGTCCGCGATCACGACCTTGTGGTGGGCCTCGTACCGCCCCTTGAGCCCGCGCAGGATCGCGATGGTGTCCTCGACGGACGGCTCCGCGACCAGCACCTGCTGGAAGCGGCGCTCCAGGGCGGGGTCCTTCTCGATCCGCTCCCGGTACTCGTCAAGAGTCGTGGCGCCGACCATGCGCAGCTCACCGCGCGCGAGCATGGGCTTGAGCATGTTGCCCGCGTCCATGGAGGAATCCCCGCCGGCACCGGCGCCCACGACCGTGTGCAGCTCGTCGATGAAGGTGATGATCTGCCCGTCGGAGTCCTTGATCTCGGCGAGCACGGTCTTGAGCCGCTCCTCGAACTCACCGCGGTACTTCGCCCCGGCGACCATCGCGCCCAGGTCGAGCGAGACGAGCCGCTTGTTCTTGAGCGACTCCGGGACGTCACCCTTCACGATCCGCTGGGCGAGCCCCTCCACGACGGCGGTCTTGCCGACGCCGGGCTCTCCGATGAGGACGGGGTTGTTCTTGGTGCGCCGGGACAGGACCTGCACCACCCGGCGGATTTCCTGGTCCCTGCCGATGACCGGGTCGAGCTTGCCCTCCCGCGCCGCGGCGGTGAAGTCGGTACCGAACTTTTCGAGCGCCTTGTACTGGCCCTCGGGATCCGGGGTGGTCACCCGGCGCCCTCCCCTGCTCTTCTGGAACGCGTCGAGGAGCTTCTTGGCGTTCGCCCCCTGCTGGGAGAGTACGTCGCCGGTCTGGCCGCCCTTCGCGGCGATTCCGATGAGCAGGTGCTCGGTGGAGATGAACTCGTCCCCGAGCTCCTTCGCCCGCTCGGCCGCGTCCGCGATGACGGCGAGCAGCTCACGGTTGGGCTGCGGGGGCGCAACGGTGGATCCGGTCACGCTGGGCAGACCGGCGAGCACGCGCTCGGCGCCGGCCCGCACGGAGGCCTGGTCGGCCTCGACGGCGGCCAGCAGGTCGATGATGTTCTCGTTGTCCTGCCCCTCGAGCAGCGCGAGCAGCAGGTGGGCGGGGGTGAGGTCCGGGTGACTCCCGGACACGGCCCGGGTACTGGCCGCGTTGATCGCGTCCCGGCTCCTGTTGGTCAGCTCGGCGTCCACGGTCGCGTTCTCCTCCTGGGTACTAGTTGCCTGAGTCCTGGATGTCTGAGCTCTAGATGCCTGCGTCCTACATCCTGAGTGATTCAACTTGCACAAAGTTGAGTCTATTCCACTCAAGGGTGGTCCGGGAGCGGATCCGGACCGGGAGGACGCCCGGAGTAGATTCAGGCCCCATGGCCTCCTCTTACCCGGTGGATCCGCGACAGCCGGACACCGCCTACCTCAGCTTCTGGCGGGAGCGGCACCTGTGCACGCTGACGACCCTGCGGCCCGACGGCAGCCCGCACGTGGTGCCCGTCGGGGTTACATACGATCCCGAGGCGGGTCTGGCTCGGGTGATCGCGAACAAGTCCAGCGCGAAGGTCGGCCATGTGCTGGCCGCGGGCCCCGGCGGGGTGCGGGTGGCCGCCTGTCAGGTCGACGGACGCCGCTGGGCGACGCTTGAGGGGCTCGCGACGGTGTCCGTCGACCCAGGGCGCATCGCGGAGGCGGAACGGCGGTACGCGGAGCGGTACGGGCGCACGCCCTCCCCCAACCCCTCCCGGGTGGTGATCGAGATCGAGCTGACCTCGGCGCTGGGCCGTGGCTGATTTCAGCCAGTCTCGCCATGGCCGATACCAGGAGGTTTCACGTAAAACTGCAGCGGCGTCACCGTGTTCAGGTCACGGTGACGCCGCTGCGGGGGGAAGTACCTGCGCGATTTACTACGACGGGGGAATCGCGTCAGGCACTGCGGGGGGTGGCTGAGATGGTCTGCACGTCCGGGGCTTCCGGCTCGACCAGCTGGTGATCACGCTGATCAAGGTTCACAAAGATCATTCCGTAACGAATGGCACACCGCACTGGCTGCGGCGCCCCCCGAGGCCGCCGCAGACACCGGTACGCCCGCAGATCCTCGTCGTCGTCCCGCGTGACGACGACCGGCTCTCCGAATACCGTCACCATCAACGAGTCACCACTGTGGGGGATGGCGGTGACCAGGTCGATGAAGTGCCAGCCGGAGCGGTAGGCGGTGGCCATTTCTCGGCGGAAGGAGCGGTCGTCGGGAGGGGTGGTCATACGCCTTCGCCCGCCGGGGTAAAGGTCCAACCAACGTCGCCCTGCTGAACGGCGACAACGTCAACAGGAGCGGAGGTCCAACCAACGTCCCCTTGCTGAGCGCCAACCTCAGCGGGAGCAGAAGTCCAGGCGACGTCGAGAGGACTTGCCGCACCAAGTGCCAGTGCGGCGGCCACGACGGCCGCGGCCAACACTGATCGAAGCATTCTCTTTCGCATAGTCGGCTTCGCCCTCACTCGATGACATCCTCTCCCCCGCAGAACAAGACGATGGCTCATTCAGGCACATTGATGCCACACACTCGATGCATCATGTTCCTGCACGTTCAGGACCCTGGGGGGTGGAGATTTGATCACAAAAGGCACAAACCCGACACATCCTCATTCCATCACCGATCTGTGCGACGAGGGTGCTCGCCTCTATGCCAGCGCACTGAGCGCCGGACGCATCGCCCGAGTCGAGGTGGAGCCTGCCCCCTGCCTGGTCGAATTCGCGCTGCTGCATCCCGACCCGGACGACGCGAACTGGCTCCGCCCGGTGCCGCCGTCGATCGCACTCTCCCAGCAGCTCCAGCCGATCGAACGGGAGATCCAGGACCGGCGGAGGCTTTCCGTCGACCTCGCCGACACCTTCGAGCCGTTTCTGACCATCAGTGCGCAGAAGCCCGCCATGACCCACGCCATCACCGTGCTGGAGGGATTCAGCAGGATCAACGCGGCCCTGGATGTGGCCATAGCGGAGAGCCGCGTCGAAGTCCTGACCGTGCAGCCCGGTGGCGGCCGGCCGGAGAACGCACTGAGTCAGGCCCTCGAACGGAGCAAGCCTCTCATCGAGCGCGGCATCTCGGTACGCACCCTCTACCAGCACACGGTCCGGCACAGCCAGAGCACCTTCGCCTACGTGGACCAGATGGCCGGCGCCAAGGTCGAGATCCGCACCCTTGAGGAACTCATCGAGCGACTCATCATCTGCGACGAGACAGTGGCCTTCATCCCCGCGCGCGACGACCGGCAGGTCGCGCTGGAACTCCGCCATCCCGGCCTGGTGAAGTACCTCATCAAGGTCTTCGAGCAACTGTGGCAGCGCGCGACGCCCCTCCTGGAGGAGGTGCCGTACGAGTCCACTCCGGACGGCATCAGCGGAGTCCAGCGCTCCATAGCCAAGCTCCTCGTCGAGGGCCATGTCGACGAGGCCATAGCCCGGCGTCTCGGCATGAACGTCCGCACCTGCCGCGCCCACATCGCGAAACTCGCCGTGTCGCTGGGCAGCGGGAGCCGGGCGCAACTCGGCTTTCTGATAGCGCAGTCGGGAATCCTGGACCAGGATCACTGAATGCCGAGGGAAGCGAGCCAAAGGTGACCGCGGGGGCGCATGGGCACAGCGCCGACGAGCTGTGCGAGGCGGGCCTGGACCTGTACGCCCGCGCGCTGCGCGAGCGCCGCGTCGCCCTGCAGGACGCGGAGCCCGTCCCCTGCCTGATCAACTCCGGCCTGCTCCAGCCGGACCTTGAGGACATGGACTGGCTGCGTCCCGTAGCCCCCGCCATTGCCCTGCCCCGGCTACTGCACGCCACCGCCGAGGACATCGCCCGTCAGCGACAGCGCGAAGCCCGCCTGGCGGAGGTCTTCGAGCCGCTCATGGCCCTGAACGCGGCGCAGGCATCGCCCACGGACGCACCCGCGAACACCGTCCTGACCGACATCGAGCGGATCAACGCCGCGATCGCCAGAGCCATGGCCAGTTCGTCGCGCGAGGTACTCACGATCCAGCCCGGCGGCAAACGTCCCGCTTCCCTCCTGGCAGGCGCGTTCCTGCTGGAGCAGGAGATGCTTTCGCGGGGCTGCCGGATGCGCACCCTCTACCAGCACACCTCCCGCCACGACCCGGTGGCTCTCGCCCACTACGAGCACCTGAGCGGCGATGTCGAGGTCCGCACCCTCGACGAGGTCACCGACCGCCTCATCGTCGTCGACCGCACCGTGGCCTTCATCCCCGTGAACACCGACCGCACGATGGCCGTCGAGGTCCGCAATCCCGCCATGGTCGCCTACCTGGCCACCGCCTTCGAGCGCTTCTGGCGCCTGGCCACGCCCATGTACCCCCAGGCCGTCCAGCAGCCCTCCCTGAACGGCATCACGGCCCGCCAACACGCCATCGCAAGCCTCCTCGTCGAGGGCCTCACCGACGCCGCGATAGCCGAACGCCTCGGCATGAACATCCGCACCGCCCGAGTCCACATAGCCAAACTCGCCACCACCCTCGGCAGCGAAAGCCGAGCCCAACTCGGCTACCTCATCGCCGAGTCGGGAATCCTCAAGCAGGAGGGAGCAGCAGAGTGACCACGGCACACCCGGATCACGGGGTGGAGGATCTCTGTGCGGCGGGGACGGAGGTGTACACCCGCGCCCTCCGCGAGGGCCGCGTGCACCGCAAGGAAGCCGTCGATGCCCCCTGTCTGGTCGACCTCGGGCTGCTGAACCCCGACGTCGAGGACATGCGCTGGCTGGAGCCCGTGGCCCCCGCAGTGGCCCTCCACCGGCTCCTGCGGAACGCGGCGGAACGTATCGCGGACGAGCGACGGCACGAGGCCCGGCTGGCCGAAGCGTTCGAGCCGCTCATGCGCATCGACGGGCGGCGCACAGCGGCGGACACCCCGACGATCAGCGTCATCAGTGGTATGGAGCGCATCAACAGGGCCATCACGCGCTCCATGGCCGATGCCTCCCACGAACTCTTCGCCATCCAGCCGCACAGCAGTCACATCGGTCCGCACCCCGGAGTCCACGTCGAAGCCATGCGCCGCGACCAGGACCTGCTCGACCGCGGTGGCCGGATCCGCACGCTGTACCAGCACACGCTCCGCCACGCGCCCACCGTCCAAGCCCGCTACGAACAACTGAAGGGCGACGTCGAGGCCCGCACCCTCGACGAAGTCACCGACCGGCTGATCGTCGTCGACCGGTCCGTCGCCTTCATCCCTGCGAGCAAGGACCGCACCCTCGCCCTGGAAGTCCGCCACCCAGCCCTGATCGAACACTTCGCCACCACCTTCGACCGCCTCTGGCACCTGGCCACCCCCATGTATCCCGAAGCAGCCCAGCGGCCGTCCCACAACGGCATAACCCCCCGCCAACAAGCCATCGCCGCCCTCCTCATCGAAGGCCACACCGACGCAACCATCGCGGAACGCCTAGGCCTGAACATCCGCACCGCCCGAGTCCACATAGCCAAACTCGCCGCCACCCTCAGCAGCGACAGCCGAGCCCAACTCGGCTACCTCATCGCCGAGTCGGGGATCCTCAAGCAGGCGGACCGGCAGGACCAGGGACAGCGGGAGCCGTGACGGCCTCCAGTTCCGGGGAGCGTGGTGGGTCGTCCAGGCCCGCCTGGGCGATGCGGACGCCCAACTGGGTGCGGCTCGCGGCGCCCAGGGTTTCCGAGAGGCGGGCGATGTGGGCCCGGCAGGTGCGGACGCTGATGCCCAGGCGTTCCGCGACCACCGCGTCCTGGTGGCCCTCGGCCAGGAGTGCCGCGATGGACCGCTCGCGGTGGGTGATGCCCTCGATGCCCGTCGAGGGGAGCGGGGAGGCGAGGGGGATCGCCAGGCGCCACAAGCGCTCGAAGACCGTCACCAGGTAGTCCACGAGGGCCGGGTGGCGCAGCTCCAGCGCTATCGTGCGGTCCGAGTTCGCGGGGATGAAGGCGACGGTGCGGTCGAAGAGGATGAGGCGTTCCACGACCTCGTCGAGCGTGCGGGCCTCCGCCGAATCCCCCATCAGCTCCATGTAGTTCAGCAGGCCCTGGCCGTGCCTCGCCACGTGGGTGTACAGGTCGCGCATGCGCACGCCGCGGCGGCGCAGGCCCAGGGCGCGGTGCAGCCCCTCGGAGAGTTCGTCCTCGCGGCGGATACCGCCCGGCTGCACGGTGAGCACCTCGGACGTACACGCCTCGGTCGCCGCGTCCATGGCGGCCCGGATGCGGGGCAGTCCGTCGAGGACGCGGATCGCCACACCCTCCGCCGGCGCCTGGACGCGCCCGCCGAGCCCGGCGTACCACTCGAACGCGGACACCGCGTCGCCCACCCGCGCCTGGCTCGCGCTGACTTCCTCGTACACCCCGCGCAGCAGCCGCGTCATGACCTCCTGCGGCGAGGTCGGCACCAGCCACCCCATGTCGTCGGGGTCGGGATGCAGCAGCGCCAACTCCAGCAGGCAGGGCACCGACTCCGCGTCCTCGCGGGGCACGCGGCCGCGCCGCACGGCCCGGGAGTACACCCGGTCGCCTGCCGCGCACAGCTGGTCAGCGCCGTGCGGATGTCTGTCCGTGCCTTGCCCGGCCATCTCCCCACTCCTGCCCGGCCATCTCCCCGCCGCCGACTCCAGCGTCTTGCACGCTTCCGCGCCTTCTACGCTTCCGCTCTTCCACGCTCCGCGTCGTCCCCGTGTTCCGCGACTCCCGCGCTTCCGGGACTCCCCTGCTCTTCCGAGGACCCCGCAGTTCCGGGACTCCCCTGCTTAGGGGACTCCCGCGTTTCCGGCCCGCGCGCTTCCACCTCTTCCACGTCCGCGACCGCCGCACACCACGACCGCCACGTCCACGACCGCCACGTCTGCAACCGCCGCACACCGCGACTTCCACAATCCGCGACTTCCGCGTTCCGCAGCGCAACTATGCGCGGCCCCGTCCGCCATCGCAACACGCCTGTGCCGCCCCGCCGCCCCCTATCGCCCGTATACGCCCATATATATCCCCGCCTCCGCCCGCGCACTTGCAACAAGCTGACGGTGGCGGCGCCCATCCGTCCGGTGCATCGTGGAATCGCTTCCCATGAGCGCCACGGAATCCACGGAGCCCACATGGGCTTCACAGGCTGCACGGATTCCACGGCGCTCCGAGCGGCCCTGGCCGGATTCCCCCTTCGGCCAGGGCCCCGGGAGCGGCGACCCGGCGACGACACGTCGACGGCGGCACGCCACGTGAGCTGCTGGAAATCGTCGAGTGATCAGCGTGTTACGTACCGCACTTAACGTCAGTCCATGGCGGACATATTTGACGCATACGCGTTGGCCGATGCGTGGGACGAGATGTTTGAGCGGCCGGGTGAGGTCAGGACCGCCTATGAGCCGGTGCTGGCGGCACTGCAGCCGATCGAACCGGTCGAACTGCGGTTCAGGGCCGACCAGATGGCGCGGTCGTTCACCGACCGCGGGGTCACCTACGCCTTCGCGGGCGAGGAACGGCCCTGGCCGCTCGACCTCGTGCCGCGCATCCTCGACGCGCTCGAATGGGATCTCATCCAGCGCGGGGTCTCCCAGCGGGTCAGGGCCCTGGAGGCCTATCTCAGCGATGCCTACGGGCCCTGCCGTGCCTTCGAGGACGGGGTCGTACCGTGGCGGCTGCTGCTCAATTCGCCGCATTTCCACAGAGCCGCGCACGGGATCGAGCCACCGGGCGGGGTACGGATCCACGTCGCCGGAATCGATCTCGTGCGGGACGAGGCGGGAGAGTTCCGGGTCCTCGAAGACAACGTTCGCGTGCCGTCCGGTGTTTCGTACGTCATCGAGAACCGGCGGGCGATGACCCGGATCTTCCCCTCCCTCTTCGCGGAGCAGCATGTGGTGCCCGTGGACGGGTATGCGCAGAAGCTGCTGGCCGCACTCCGGGCCGCGGCCCCCCACGGCGTCACCGACCCCCGCGTCGTCGTCCTCACCCCCGGCCCCAGCAACGCCGCCTACTTCGAACACGCCCTGCTGGCACGGCTGATGGGCGTGCAGCTGGTCGAGGGGCACGACCTCGTCTGCCGCAACAACCGGGTGTGGATGCGGACCACGCGCGGCGAGATGCCCGTCCATGTCGTATACCGGCGGCTCGACGACGACTTCCTCGATCCGCTGCAGTTCCGGCCCGACTCGGTGATCGGCTGCCCGGGGATCATGAACGCCGCGCAGGCGGGCACGGTGACCCTGGCGAACGCCGTCGGCAACGGCATCGCCGACGACAAGCTGCTCTACACGTACGTCCCCGACCTGATCCGCTACTACCTCTCAGAGGAACCGATTCTCCCCAACGTCGAGTCCTTCCGGCCCGACGAGCCCGGCCAGTTGGACGCCGTCCTCGACCAGATCGACCAGCTGGTCATCAAGCCCGTGGACGGCGCCGGCGGCCAGGGCATCGTCATCGGACCGAAGGCCGACCGGGAGACCCTGGAGCGTACGCGCGAGGCCGTCGCCGCCGATCCGCGTGGCTGGATCGCGCAGCGGCCGGTCGCCCTGTCCACCTCGCCCACCCTCGCGGGTGACCGTATGGCGCCGCGCCACATCGACCTGCGTCCGTTCGCCGTCAACGACGGCAGCGATGTGTGGGTGCTGCCCGGCGGGCTCACCCGGGTCGCGCTCCAGGAGGGCAACCTGATCGTCAACTCCAGCCAGGGCGGCGGCTCCAAGGACACCTGGGTACTGGCCGAAGGGCCCGCCGATCAGCCCACGCCCGAGATCAACAGCTCCGTGCCGGACGTCGTCCCGCGCCAGCTCGGACCCGACGGCGACCGCACCGTCGTACAGGAAGGGGCGCAGCAGCAGTGACCGCTTCACCGGTTCCTGAGGCCCAGGAGGTACGACCGTGAACGACGTGATCCTCTCCCGGATAGCCGAAGCCCTGATCTGGACCGGACGGTACGTCGAGCGGGCGGACGCCACCGGCCGTATCCTCGACGCCTATCTGCACCGGCTCCTCGAAGACCCCTGGCGCGACGAGGACGTGGCCTGCCGCTCGCTGTACGCGATCCTCGGCGTCGACGCGGGCGGCGAACGCGTCGACATGCAGCAGGTGTTGGACCAGCTCGCTTTCGACGCCCGTTCCACCTGCGCCATAGAGGGCGCGATCGGCGCCGCCCGCCTGAACGCCCGCAGCGCCCGCGAGGCGGTCTCCTCCGAGATGTGGGAGTGCCTCAACTCCACCTGGCACGCCCTGGCCGACCAGCGGCTGGCATCGCGACGGACGGGCCCGTACGCCTATCTGGAGCTCGTACGCCGCCGGGCCGCCCTCTTCTTCGGGCTCGCCGACTCGACGATGAGCCGGGACGACAGCTGGCGGTTCGTGGTCCTGGGGCGGAGCCTTGAGCGGGTGGACATGACCGTACGGCTGCTGTCCGTACGGGTGTTGGACGCCGCCCATGCTCCCGACTGGCCGACACTGCTCAGTGCGAGTGGCGCCGATGAGGCGTATGCCCGTGTCTACGGTGGTTTCGGCGACAGCCCGCGAGTGGCCGAATTCCTCCTCATGGACCGGGACTTCCCGCGCTCCGCGCTGCACGCGCTGACCACGGCGGAGGAGTGCCTCGCGGCGCTCGGGCGGCCGAGACAGGACCCGGCGCGCCGCCCGATAGGCCGCATGCGGACCCGCCTCGAATACCTGGACCTGTCCGCACTGGAGGAACAACTCCCGCTGCTGCTGAAGGACTTGCAGCAGGCCTGCATGGCGTCCGCCGAGGCGGTGGCGGAGAAGTTCTTCCCGAACCAGGGGCCCGTCGAGTGGGCCCAGGAAGGAGCGTGAGCATGAACGGGAACATCCCCACGGCGACCCGTCGGCTCCGGATCCGGCACACCACCCGCGTCTCCTACGCGCAGGCCGCGGTCTCCTCGCACAACGAGGTCCGTATGACCCCGCTGACGCTCCCCGGCCAGACCACCCTGGACGCGCGGGTGACGGTGAACCCCGCCACCGCCACCTGGTCCTACTGGGACTACTGGGGCACCCAGGTCACCGGCTTCGACCTCATGGACCCGCACGCGGACCTCACCATCACGGCGTCGAGCCTGGTGGAGACGGCACCGCCGGGTCCGCCGACCACCGCACCGACCTGGTCGGAGATCACCGAACTCACCGCCCACTCCCGCCTGTTGGAGTACGCGGCGCCGACCGGGCGTACGACCGTGTCGCCCGAGCTGATGGAGCGGGCGCGCGCGATCGCCACCGGCCTCGACCCGCACGAGACCGTCGTCGCCGTGTCGTCCCTGGTCACCGGTCAGGTCTCGTACATCCCCGGCGCCACGGGCGTGAACACCAGCGCCATGGAGGCCTGGGAACAGGGCGCGGGCGTCTGCCAGGACATCACCCACCTCACCACGGCCCTCCTCCGCGGCCTCGGCCTGCCCACCCGCTATGTCTCCGGCTATCTCCACCCCGAGCGCGAGGCCGAACTCCACCGCCCCGTCGAGGGCCAGAGCCACGCCTGGGTCGAGTACTGGGCGGGCGACTGGAACGGCTACGACCCCACCAACAGCACGCGCGCCAACGAGTCCCACGTGGTGGTGGGACGGGGACGCGACTACGACGACGTGACCCCTCACAAGGGGGTGTACCGGGGGGTGGCCGGGGGGCCGCCCGAGGTGACGGTGGAGTTCACTCGGGTGGCTTGAAATCACGCACGGGTGCGGCGGGTGGATTGAATTTCACGGACGGGCGTGACGGCGACGGCGGTGTCGCCGTCCGCTGCCACCCAGGCCGGACGCGTCGACGTTGACGTGACCGTGACGCGGCTTCGGCAGGATGAGGGCGTGAGCTTGCGCCGGCGGCAGAGCCGGTCTGCCGACACGGGCACGTGCGACGTGCGACGTGCGACGTGCGAATAGCCGAACGCCCGTGATCCGCCCCCTCGACCGGAGAGGACCGACATGCGATCGCATCCGTCCGCTCAGCCGAGCTCCGCCCGCGAGAGGGTGCCGCGACCGCAGCCGCCGAGGAGATCCGCGCTCCAGGACTCCGCCGGCCTGAACGAAGCCGCCCAGCAGCCCGCGTGGAGTCAGCACTCGCCGGCTCAGGTGAAGGTTCATTCCCCGGCCGCGTCACCCGGCCCCGCGACGGTGCCCGTCACATCCGCCGGGTCTCCGCTTGACGGAGCCGTGCGCAGAAACCTGGAAGCGGGGTTCGGTGCGGACCTCTCGTCGGTTCGGATCCACACCGACGATCAGGCGCAGGCTGAGACACGGGACCTGGATGCGCGAGCGTTCGCCAACGGCGAGCATCTGAACTTCGCCGCCGGTCGGTACGCACCCGGGCGCCCCGACGGCATCCGCCTGCTGGCCCACGAACTCGCGCATGTCCTGCAGGCCCGGGCGTCGCATGAATGGCCGACCGGACCACTGGCGAACCCGATTCCCCAAGTTTCCCGCACGGCGGCCGAAGCACAGGCCGACCGCATGGCGGACAGCGTGCTGGCAGGGGCTGTGATCAGTGAGGCACCCCTGCCGGTGACCGGGATCCGGCTGAACGACGCGCAGCCCGGCGAGTTCACCGTCGAGGACGAGATGCTCGCCGTGCTCGGGACTCCGGTCGGAGCGGAGGACCGTGACGCCCAGCAGCGGCGGATCCTCCGGCTCACGGAGATCATCGTGAAACTCCCGTTCTGGAAAGCCGGCCGGCTGGCCGATCGTCTGGAGAAGCCCGCCCCGTCCGACCGGCTTGCCCGGACGTTCCATCAGCGCCTGTCCAGAGCGACCCGTAACGCCCTGCTCGGCCGGCTCCGTGGGCAGGCGAATTCGTCCGTGGGGCTGACCCAGGTCGCTGATCCGCGCCGGGATCCGAAGTACATCGAGAACGTCCTCGCCCGAGTCGAGTGCATGCTCGTCCTTGCCGACCGCTACACGCTTGTCTGGGAGGGCGGCCGAGAGGTGGTCTTCAACGCCCAGATCGACTGGACGGGGGCCACGAAAGCTGTGCCGCTCATTGATGTCCACGACACCAAGTCCGAGGCGATGGCCGCCTCGGTGACGTGGAACGACGTGGCGCCGATGACCGGCTATGACCGCGCGGTGGCCTTCTATCGCAGCGCGGCCGACATCATCCTGCCTACCTGGATCTCCCCGGAGACGGCCCCGGACAGCTACGAACTGATCATGGGAGTCAACCGCAAGGTACGGGAGGAAGCCGCCGCCGTCGCGGACCTTTTCCGAGGCATACGGAACGGGCTGGTCGTCGGCATGGTCATCGGCGGCGTACTGCGCGTCGCGATCCGCGCGCCCGGCGGCAGTACCGGTGGTACTGCCGAACCAGGAGGCGGTGGCCGTCCAGGACCGCCGGGTCGGGGCGGCACCGGCGGCGGAAAGCCCCGCGGCGTCGATCCCGGACCACCGAAGTCGCCCACGCGCGACATGCCCGAGGGCGGTGCGACGAGAGGGACGGAACCGTCCGCTCCCGCGCCCCGGATGCAGGAGCCGATTCGTGAAATGGAATCAGGAGTACCGATCACCTTCGGGCCCCGCCATGCCGAGGCCCTCCGGCAGAACGCGGAGGCGGCAACCACGAAGTGGCTGAAGCTCCTGACAGAGCGGAACCAAGTGCCCTGGGCATCGATCCGCAAGCAGATGAATCTCCGACGCTGGCGCTTCCTGCCGCAGGCACCCGAGGCCGCGGCCGTCCTTCGCAACGCGCTGTCCCGCCTTCCCGCAGGCCCTGAACGCACAGAACTGCTGGCCCTGCTCGAACGCCGGCTCAGCGGTCGGTTCCCTTGACAGACCCAGGCGGCGGCGTGCCGTCGCAACGGGCTCTGTTCGGTCACCGGGACTCACGGAAGGGCGTGTGCCATGCGGAAGCCGTGGCCGACCAAACCCGAACGACAGGCAGTGGCTCTCGTTCTCGTCGTCGCGACGCTCGCGCTCGCGGGGCTGTTGGTCGTCACGCTGGCCGTACGGGGAACTCACGGCAAGACATTTCCGTACGAAGTCATGCGTGCCTGTGTGCAGGTGCTCGCCATCTCGGTCGTGGGATTCGCCGTCGGATGGGCGACCTTCGTGCTGCAGCAGGCCCACCTCGAACGGCAGCGTCTGGACGACCGGGTCAGGTCCGTCCTCACCGAGACGCTGAACAGCTACAACGCCGTCAAGCAGATTCGCCGACTCCTCAGGGCCGAGACGGCCCCCAGGACGGCACCGAGCATCACTGCCGAGGCGTACTCCCGATTGCTGCCCGAACTGTGCAAGCAGCAGCTCGTTTTCGAGAGCTTGAAGCGCACGGCCCCGCTAATCCAGAAGCACCTGCCGGGCGGCGACGCGATCAAAGTTCCGAAGTGCGGGCTCAGGGGCGAGACCGTGGTGGAGACACTCGAAAAGCACTACGCGCACATCGAGAGCTACCTCAACGAGGTCGTCAAGGAGTACGAGAACAACCGCCGTCTCCTGCCGCCAGAGGGCCGCGAGCCTTTCGCCGCCCTCGGCCTCACGAACACTCGGCGATTCATCTACGAGACAGCGGACTTCAGGGCCAACGCCTCGCGCCGCATCGACGAGATGGTCACGTTCCTGGAGGAGACCTTGTTGCGGACAAGGGGTCGCTGAGCGGGTGTCAGACGTCGAGCTCCCGGGGCCCGTAGATCGCGTGGTCGGCGCCGGTGGTGAGTGCCCAGTAGCGGTCGCCGTAGGACCAATGCCACCACTCGGTGGGGTAGTTGACCAGGCCGGCCGCCTTGAGCGCGTCGCCGAACAGCCGCCGGTTGGCGCGTGCCCGCAGGCTGATGCCGGGCGCGGCCGTGTAGCAGGCGCCGTCGCTCTCCTCCGGGCTCGCGTTCACCCGCGTCCCCATGTCGAGCTCGTGGCCGTCGGCGTCGACGAGTGTGAGGTCGACGGCGGCGCCCGCGCTGTGCGGGGCGATCTCCGGAGGGGACACGTACCGGCTCGCCGCGTTCCGGATGCGCTCGGCGTCCCAGCCGGGATTGCTCGCGCGCAGTTCACCGGCGTACCGCTCGAAGTACTCGCGCTGCAGGGCGGGCGGCCGGTACCCCTCGACGAACAACAGCCGTACGCCACCGGGGAGCAGGGCCCTGGCCTTCACGAGCCTGGTCAGCACGCCCGCCCGCAGATGCGCGAAGGCGCCCGAGTCGTCCCGCCTGCGGGCATCGACAGGGAACAGCTCCCTCTCCCGTACGTCGACAAGGAGTTCCCCGCAGTCCACAACGGGTATCGCGGCGATCTTCGGATCTGACATCAGCACGATCTCGGTCATGAGCGGATCAGATCATGCCGCGGCGGTCCCTGGTACGGGAAAGCGAGGGTCCCCGGTACGCGAAAGCGGCGAGCCCCGCGGTGATCACCACCGCCCCGGAGGGACTCGCCGCCTTGCTCAGTCACATGATGCGACGCCCGGCCGACCGACTACTTGAGGTCGATCGCGTCGCACGCCGACTCGTAGTCGGCGGTGCAGATGTCCTTGATCTTGTAGATGCCGTCCTGGATGACCGTGTCCTCGATGTTGTTCTGGGTGAGCGCGACGACCGGGACGAGCTGGGCCGGGACGTCCTTGGTCGTGGGGCTGTCGACCTTGTCGCTGGCCAGCGCGTCGAACTCGATCGAGCGGCCCTGGACCCTCGCCACGGCCATCTCGGCGGCGGCGCTGGCCTCCTGGGGGTACGACTTGTAGACGCTCATGAACTGGTCGCCCTTGACGATGCGCTGCACCGCGTTGAGCTCGGCGTCCTGCCCGGTGACCGGCGGAACCGTGCTGACGCCCATGGTCTTCATGACGTCGATGACCGCGCCCGCGATGCCGTCGTTGGCCGAGTACACACCGGCGATGTTGTCGAGGCCGACGGCCTCGATGGCCTTCTCCATGTTCTTCTTGGCCTCGGACGGGAGCCAGTCCTTGGTGTCGTACGTCTTGGCGATGACGACCTTGTCCTTCAGCTCGGTCATGGCACCCGCCTTGAACTGAGCCGCGTTCGGGTCGGTCACCGAACCGTTCATCATGATGATCTTCTTGCTGGCGGCACCGCTGCCCAGCTCGGAGACGAGCGCCTTGCCCTGCACCTCACCGACGAGTTCGTTGTCGAAGGAGACGTACGCGTCGATCGGCCCCTGGGCCAGCCTGTCGTACGCGATGACGGGGATGCCCGCGTCCTTGGCCTTCTGCACGCCACTCGCGATCGACTTGGAGTCCACGGCGTCCACGAGGAGCACGTCGACCTTGGCGTCCACCATCTCCTGGAGCTGGGCGGACTGCTTCTTCGCGTCCGCCCCCGCGTTGGCGTAGACCACCGAACCCTTGTTGTTGGTGAGCTTCGCCACCTCCGACTTGATGATGGGGTAGTCGAACTTCTCGTAACGCGTGTTCTCCGTCTCCGGGAGGAGCAGACCCACCTTGATGTCGTCGCCCTTCGTAGGGCTTGCCTTGGTTTCGCTGCCACCGATCCCGTCCACAACGCCGCAGCCGGCGAGGGAGACTGCCATCGCGGACGAGGTCAGGGCTATGACGGTCCGACGGCGACGGGTGTTACGAGTGTTCACATCAGGTGCCTTCCGGGCGAGGTTGCAGCATTGCGACCCAGGTGGCTGAAAGCCAACGCGGCGATTACCTCAGCGTCAAGGAGTAACCACTTAACGAGATGGCAACAGCATGCTGTGTTCCTCAAGTGAACACGATGGGAAGAGGGTGCGCCTCCACTTCCACGGAACCCCGCTGATTCACACGCGTCCCTCGTTTCACATACTTCTCGGCACATGCCTACAACCCATGCCCCTGTCCAGGTGTCTTGGTGGTGGCCCCCACACCGGCCGACTACACCACCAAGCGCAACAGGGGAAGCATGAGACCAGTCAGACGCAGCGGAGCGGCAATCGCCATCACGCTGGCGACAGCCACCACCGGCGGCCTGCTCACCGCGGCCACCACCCCGGCCTCCGCCGCGACAACCTGCGCCTCACCCGTCTATAAACGCCAGTTCTTCGCAAACACCACCTTCTCCGGCACACCGAAGAAAACGGACTGCGACGCGGCAATCGACCAGAACTGGGGCACGGGTGCGCCCACCTCCGGTCTCCCCGCGAACAACTTCGGCGTCCGCTGGACCGTGACCCGCGACTTCGGCTCCGGCGGCCCCTTCGCCCTCCCCGTCTCCACCCAGGACGGCATCCGCGTCTACCTCGACGGCACCCGCAAGGTCGACATCTGGAAAAACGTCTCGACCACGGTGAAGAAGACCGTCAACATCACCATCCCCGCCGGGAAACACACGCTGCGGGTGGACTACGTCAACTGGACGGGCACCGCGAACGTCAAGTTCACGTACGCCCCCCGCACCACGGCCACCGTCGACAAGGTCAAGCCGCTCGCGCCGACGGGCAGCGCGGTCACGTACGACACAACCACCGGCAAAGCGAAGCTCACCTGGTCCAAGAACAAAGAGATGGACCTCGCCGGCTACCGCGTCTACCGCCGCCTCAAGGGCAGCACCGCCTGGACCAAGCTGACAACCACGACCGCCACCTCGTACACCAACACCCCGCCCACGACCGGGGACACGTACTACTACGAGGTCCGCGCCTACGACAAGGCCGGCAACGAGTCGGGGGGCACGGCGGACAAGGCCGTCACCACCGTGGACAAGACAGCCCCTGAGCGAGTCACCGGCGTTTCGGCGCTGGGGACCACCGCGGGCAACGCGATCACGTGGCAGGCCTCTTCGAAGGACGTCGACCACTACTTGGTGTGGGCGGCCCCCGTAGGGCAGCAGGACTCGGACGGACCCGAGCCGGTCTTCGAGACGTCCTACACGGACCGCATCGCGGACGTGGGGACGGCCTACACGTACACCATCGAGGCCCTCGACGCGTCCGGGAACTTCTCCCGAGGCTCCGAGCCCGTGACGGTCACGCGCCCCGTGGCGTCCACCGCGCCCGTGCCGTCCGCTGTCAAGGGCACACCCACCGACGCCTTCACGCAGGTCACGTGGACTGCGGCGGAAGATCCCGACGCGGTAGTCACCGGGTTCCACGTCTACCGTCGCACTTCCCCCAACGGCGCCTGGGCCCTCATGGGCAGTGCGGCGGCATCGGCCACCTCCTACGAGGACCGTTCCGCGCCGAAGGGGAACGCGTACTACTACGTCGTCAGCGTCGACAGCAACGGCGCCGACTCGGAGCCTTCCGAGGTGGCCGTCGTCGACCGGCTCACGCCGGCCACCGCGACCGGGCCGCTCGCGCCGCAGCTGACGCTGGTCTCGTCGGGATCCACCCGTTCCCCGATCCAGGTCGGGATCAAGCCCGGTGCGGGTGACGAAGGCCGGCTGCTGAGCCACTATTCCTGGAACATCTCCGGCGCCTGCGGTGACAGCGGCCTCGGCGGGAAGACAACGACCTCCGCCATCGCATGGACCCCTCCGTACACCGGCCCCTGCATGGTCACCGTGTTCGCCGTCGACGCCTACGGGCGCACCGGCGAGAAGGGTTCCTGGCTGGAGTTCATGGTGGGCCGCTGACCCCAGAGGTCCCGGCGACGCCCGCGGCCCGCGAGCCAACCGCGCGTGAAGATCCGTACAACCAAGTCGCGTCCTCGTCGGTCCTGATCGTCAACGGCTTTGCCTGCCGTTGACGATCAGGACCGAAGGAACGCATGAACCCAGCCAGACGCACGAAGACCGCGGTCGCCACCGCCCTCGTGCTCACCACCGCGGGCGGCCTGCTCACCGCAGCAGCCGGCTCCGCCTCCGCCGCGACGACCTGCACATCACCGGTCTACAAGCGGCAGTTCTTCGCCAACACCACCTTCTCCGGTACGGCGAAGAAGACCGACTGCGACTCGGTGATCGACCAGAACTGGGGCACGAAGGCGCCCGCTTCAGGCCTCCCGACGAATAACTTCGGCGTCCGCTGGACCGTGACCCGGGACTTCGGCTCCGGCGGCCCGTTCGCCCTTCCGGTCGCCGCGCAGGACGGGATACGCGTCTACCTGGACGGCACCCGCAAGGTCGACATCTGGAAAAACGTCTCGACCACGGTGAAGAAGACCGTCAACATCACCATCCCCAAGGGCAAACACACCCTGCGCATCGACTACGTCAACTGGACGGGCACCGCGAACGTCAAGTTCGCCTACACCCCCCGCACCACGGCCACCGTCGACAAGGTCAAGCCGCTCGCGCCCACCGGTGCCCAGGTGGTGTTCGACGCCGAGGACAACACTGTGCGCGGGATCCTCAGCTGGTCCGCGAACAAGGAGATGGACCTCGCCGGCTACCGCGTCTACCGGCGGGTGAAGGGCACCAGCAGCTGGACGAAGGTGACCACGACCACCAGCCGCGGCTACACGGACTTCCCTCCGGCCACGGGACAGTCGTACCTGTACGAGGTCCGCGCGTACGACAAGGCGGGCAACGAGTCGGTGGGCAGCGCCGACCAGGGCCCGATCACCACGGACGACAACACCCCGCCCGCCGCGCCGGTTCTCACCGCCGTGGGCGTGGAAGCGTCCAACAATCTCACCTGGACCGCCTCCGCGGAGGCGGTCACCTACCGGGTCTCCCGCAAGCGGGACATCGAGACCTCGTACACCCAGCTCGCCGAGACCACGTCCACCGGCTACACGGACACCACAGCGGCGTACACCCGGACGTACGACTACAAGGTCAGCGCCATCGACGCGGCCGGAAACGCCGCGGCCTCCGCCGTCGTCCGCAGCAAGCGGAGCATCACCCCGCCCGCGAACGTCGTGGCGACCGTACCCAGTTGGGGTGTCGTCTTCACCTGGACCGAGCCCGCCGGCGGCGACACCGCCGAATACCGCGTGTACCGCTCGGAGACCTCGCCGGTAGACCTCGAGACCGCCACGCTCGTCGACTGCCTCGGCCGCCATACGAGTGTGGACTCGTCCGGCAGTACGACCCGCACCTGCACCGACGGCGACGGCGACCAGGGCGTCACTTATCACTACGTGATGACCCGGAAGAACACCGCCGGCCTCTGGTCCGTCGGCTCCCGGGAGATGACCCTCACCCGGCCGGGCGACGAGATCCCGCCGCCCGCCCTGGCCGGCCTGACCGCCGAGCCCCTGGAGTACGGCGTCAAGCTGGACTGGGACGACAGTACGGCCGTGGACCTGGACGAGTACTGGATCTACGAGCGGCCCACGAAGTGGGACGTCCCCGAAATCCTCGCCGTCGTGGACGCGGGCACCTCTGAGTATCTCGTCGGACCGGAGCGGGCGGACGGCGAGAGCACGCAGTACGTCGTCGTAGCCGTCGACGTCTACGGCAACTCCCTCACCTACGAGGACGAACCGGATATCGAGGACTGGCTACTCCCCGTCGCCACGGCCGCCGTCACCGAGCTCGACCTCACCCCGACGGTGACCCTCGATGACTCAGCGCCCTGCCACCTGTCCAACTGGACCGGCAGCGCGGGCAGCATCCTGGCCGTCGAGTGCGACGAGTCGGTGGCCGCGACCGCCGCCGGCATCAACGTGTACCGCTGGGACCCGGCGGCAGTCGCCTACGTCCGCCTGACCGACCTCCCCTTGGCGGCGAGCACCACCCGCTACACCGACACCACCACACCCACCGGCACGACCAACCACTACGTGATCTCGGTCGTCGCGGCGGACGGTTCGGAAACCTTCTCCAACGTCGATTACAACGTCTACCTGCCGAGCGGAGCGTGACATGAAGTCCTCCAGCGCGTCCCTGCTCGCCCCCGCACTCGTCCTCGCGACGGCGGGCGGACTGCTCACCACGGCCGCCGCCCCCGCCTCCGCCGCGACGACCTGCGCATCGCCGGTCTACAAGCGGCAGTTCTTCGCGAACACCACGTTCTCCGGCACGCCGAAGAAGACCGACTGCGACAGCGCGATCAACGAGAACTGGAGCGGCGCCCCCGCCTCCGGGCTGCCGAAGGACAACTTCGGCGTCCGCTGGAGCGTGACCCGGGACTTCGGCTCCGGCGGGCCCTTCGCCCTGGTCGTGTCCGGGCTCGACGGGATACGGGTGTACGTCGACGGCGTCCGCAAGGTCGACCTGTGGAAGAACGTCTCCAAGACGGTGAGCAAGACCGTCAACGTGACGGTCCCGAAGGGCAGCCACACCCTCCGCGTCGACTACGTCAACTGGACTGGGACGGCGAACGTCAAGTTCAGCTACACCCCCCGCACCACAGCCACCGTCGACAAGGTCAAGCCCCTCACCCCGACGGGCACCGCGGTCACGTACGACACAGCCACCGGCAAGGCGAAGCTCACCTGGTCCAAGAACAAGGAGATAGACCTCGCGGGCTACCGGGTCTACCGCCGGCTCAAGGGAGCGGCGTTCCCCACCAAGCCGCTCGCGACGACGACGTCCACCTCGTACACGGACAGCACGCTGCCCAAGACGGGGGACGTGTACAACTACGAGGTCCGCGCCTACGACAAGGCCGGAAACGAGTCCACGGGCACCGCCGACAAGGCCGTCACCACCGTCGACAAGACGGCGCCAGGCGCGGCCACCGGACTGGAGGCCTACTCCGCGCAGGACGGGATCAAGCTCAACTGGACCGCGGTCACCGGTGCGGCGTCGTACCACGTGTACCGGGCACCGAGCGGGAGCACCGCGTACGTCAGGATCGGGAACGCGACCACGGCCTCGTACCTGGACACCTCGGCGGTGGAGGGAAGCACCTACAACTATCAGGTGACCGCCCTGGACGCGGCCGGCAACGAGTCCGCCCACTCAGCCGCCGTTGACGCCACCCACCGGGACAACAACCCGCCGCCCGCGGTGACCGGGCTGACGGCCACACCGACCGAGTACGGCTTCTCACTGGCCTGGGACCCGAACCCGGCGCCCGACCTAGGGCGGTACGTCGTCTACCGGGGTGAACTCCTGGGCGACGACGAGGAGAAGGTCTGCTCCGTGCACGAGGTGGAGTGGCTGTTCGCCGACACCACGTCGTACGAGTACGCGACCCTGCCCGACGGCGAGGAGGCCTGCTTCTTCATCGACGCGTACGACGACAACTGGCTCTCCAGCTGGAAGTGGACCGGCGAGGCCAACATCGTGGTGGCCACGGAACTCGACGTGACGCCGAGCGTCGCGACTCCGGAGGGCTCCCCGCTGGAACTGGACGCGGACGGAACGGTGGGCGACGACGGGATCAACCTCGACTGGGAATGGAGCTCCGCTTCCCAGGAGACGACCGGCTACCGCGTCTACCGGTGGAGCCCCGCCACCGAGACGTACGAGAAGATCGCCGACCTCGCCGGCGACGACACCGCGTACTACGACACCGGCGCCCGGCGCGGCACCACGTCCTTCTACTGGGTGACCACCCTGGCCGCGGACGGCACCGAGTCCATACCGGCAGGCGACTGGGCGGCCACGGCGCCCGCGGAGTGACCTGAGCGACACCGAAGGGGTCGGGGGTGATCAACCTTCCGACCCCTTGCCGCAGTTGGGCCGCCGTTCGGACAGCGACGGCCCCTCGCTACTTCCCCGGCCTCGCAGGCCCCGTGATCGCCTCCGTGATGGCGAAGCCCTTGGCGGGCCCTTCGGGGATGGTGACCTCGGTGCCGTACGGCACTCGGTGCACGCCCACCCAGTCGGCCTTTTCGGGGCGGGGTTCGGTGAGGACGGTGACGGTGCCCCGGTCGTCGTAGTCATCGATGATGACGTAGACGGGGATGCTCGCACGGGCGTACTCCCGGCGCTTCTTCACGCGGTCTCGGTCCTGGTTGCGCTTGCCTGGGGAGACGACCTCAACGACGAGTCGAACTGCAGCAGCAGTGAGCCCGAGGCCATCATCCGTCACGTAGCGCTCCGTATCCCTGACCGTGACGAACAGGTCGGGCACCCACGCGCCGCCGTGGTAAAAGATGTTCGTGTCGTTCCGGGTGGCGAAATCCCCACCCCTCAGGAACTCCCCCAGCGCCTCCTTTAGCTGGTAGATGATCTCGCTGTGCGAATAGCGGCCGGTGGGTGACACCTCGATGGCTCCCTCGATGATCTCAGCGCGGTAGCCCTCGGGGAGTTCCATTGCCTTCCATGCCTGCCACAAGACCTCGTCCAACTCTGAAACGGACGGGGTGGGCGACGGGGTGGGCTCGGACTCGGTCCTGGTCTCAGGCATGGTCTCGGGCCTCTCGTGCGCAAGAGCGGTCATGGTGCGGCACCTCCTCCTCAAGTGTGGGCTTGGCGTCGTTGAGGCACAAGCAACGCCGTCACGGTAGGCAGCCATATGGGCTCACCTGCGAAAACGTCCTCGGTTCACTCGAACAGGCGAGGCAGAAACGACTCAGCCCGCCAACCCCAGTTCGAACCACACCCCCTTCGCGTACCGCCCCGCCCGCTCAGCCGCGACGCCCCACATGTCGGCCACCTCCTCGACCAGGGCGAGTCCGCGCCCCCAACAGGCGACGGCACCCGCCACGGGGTGGGCGACAACCGGTGGATCGGGGCTCTCGTCGAAGACGCTCACGTGGAGGCGGGCGGGGGTCAGGCGGATACGGACCATGGCGGTGCCCTTGGTGTGCAGGTGGACGTTCGTGACGAGTTCCGAGGTGCACAGTGCGGCGGGCATGACGAGGGGTTCGCGGTCGTGGGTGAATAGGACGGCGCGTACGAAGTCCCGGCACACGCGGGGTGCGGTGGCGTCCGCCGGGGCGAACAGGCTGTATTCGTAGGTGAGTTGGGCGGGGCGGTGGGCGGCACGGCGGTCAGGGTCCATGGGGGTCGACTCCCGTCGCAGGGGGTGTCCCCCGCCTTGCGATTTACTCTGCCCGCGCGCTCCTGGCGGGAGGGGCGGGTGCTCTGTCGGCTTGCGGGCAGGGGGAGTTGGTCGATTCCGGTGAGTTACCGGCTTCACACTCACGGTAGAGGTATAGGTTTACATTGTTCAAGCTATTCACTCGGATCGGTGGACGAAGTCTCTCGTTCCAGGGAGACTTCGAGCGACCAACAAGGAGTGAATCGTGGGACTGCGCACCACCATCAGCGAACGCCAGAGGCGGCTCGGCTACGAACTCAAACAACTGCGCGAACAGGCGGGGTTCAGCGCAGGAGAGGCCGCCGAGCGGATCGGCATGGGCAGGGCCCAGCTGAGTCAGATCGAGACGGCGAAGACGACCATCCTGACGGAGCGGCTACATGAGCTGTGCCGCCTCTATGGATGCACGGATGAGACCTACGTCGAGGCCCTGGTCACAATGTCCGAGGCAACGGGCAAGGGATGGTGGACCGCCTACAAGAAGCCCATGGAACAAGGGCCCTTGAACATGGCGGAGCTGGAAGCGGATGCCGTTGCCCTGCGGATGCACCAGTCACTCTTCATTCCGGGCCTCTTCCAGACGGCCGACTACGCCCGGGCCATCTTTTCCACACCACAGCTGGACTTCGAGGACGAGGACATCGAGGACGCACTGACGTTCCGCCTTGAACGGCAGCGCATCCTGACCCGCGAGAACCCCCCGTCCGTACACGCCGTGATCCACGAGTCCGCCCTGCACATGCGGTTCGGCGGCACAGAAGTGGTACGCCAACAGCTTCTCCACCTCATCGAACTGGCCCGCCTCCCCCAGGTGACCGTCCAGATCTATCCGTTCAGCTCCCAGGCGCACGCCGCCATCAGCGGGAACTTCGTGCACGTCGTCCCCCACGTGCCCCAACTGGGCACTGCGGTACTCGAATACCCCACTGGTATCCGGTACTTGGGCGAGCCTGACGCCCTGCACCAGTACGGGATGCTCTTCGAGCGTCTCGCCGATTACGCCCTGCCCCCGATCGACGTATCGTTGGCCCCGGAAGCACACTCCGTGAAGGACTCACTGGCCCTCATCCAGCACGTCCTCTACACCCTTTGAGGAGGCCCGGATGGCTGAACTGGCCTGGCAGAAATCGACGTTCAGCGGCGGCCCGCAAGGCGAGTGTCTCAACATAGCCACCGCCCCCGACGGAACCCTCCGCCTCCGCGAGAGCGACACCCCGGACGACATCCTCCACACCGCCCCGCGAAGCCTCGATGCGCTGCTGCGGCACATCAAGCGGACAGACCCGCCTCAGCCATGAGCGCCCCGCCGGACGAATCCGGCGAGGCGCAGCAGCGGAAACCCTCATTCACCAATCGTCAGCAGTAAGCCTTGGCCGCCTTCTTGGCGGTGCCCCTGGCCGGCGCCTCGGTGCACTTCACGCCGCCCTCGGTCTGGACGCTCCAGCTGCGGGCCTTGCCGTACGCCGTCTTCCCGTAGCCGGTCCCGCTGCCGTTGCAGGTCTTGGCCTCCCAGTAGCCGGAGGCCTTCTTCACGCCGCTGAAGACGACATACGTGCCGGACTTGTTGAAGTTGAACTCGACCGACTCACTGGTCTCCTTCGTCTTCTCCCCGGCCTTGGTCAGAGTGCCGGAGACGTGGGCGTCCATGCTGGAGATGACCCACTGCGCCGAGTAGCTGGCACCCGCGGTGATCTCGCGGCCGGAGCTCACCGTCGAGCGGTAGGTGGCCGACTTGGTGTACTTGCCGGTGCCGTCCTGAGGGATGTTGATCTGCTTGGCGTGGGTGATGACCCAGGCCGACGACAGCGAGGTCCAGGTGGCGTGCTTGTAGCCGGGCTCGCAGATGATCGGTGCGGCGCTGGCCACACCGGCCGGCAAGCCCACCAGCAGCAGGGCTGCGATACCGGTCGTGGCCATGGTCGCCGTCAGTCGCTTGTTCAATGCAAACTCCCCGTTTGGTGATTCATGCCCCGAACAACTTGTCGAGGCACGGCCAAATAGAAGCAGTCGCATTAGCGACGCGCAAGAAGTTTTCCGGGCCCGGACAAAATGTGGCGTAGCGTCAAATCACCTTACCGATCAGGCATGTTGGCAATTCAACACGCTGCCGTAATCGATCAATGACAATTGTGACCGTTCACGAACACAAACACGGAGAGGTCGTGACGACCGACGTCCCCCACGCACGCAAAGATCCGTACAACCAAGCCGCGTCCTCGTGAGTCCTGATCGTCAACGGCTTTGCCCGCCGTTGACGATCAGGCTTGCTCAGGACCGAAGGAACGCATGAACCCAGCGAGACCCACGACGGCCGCGCTCGCCGGCGCCGTCGTGCTCATCACCGCGGCCGGCCTGCTCGTGGCCGCCAACTCCGCCAGTGCGGCGACGAGTTGCGCATCACCGGTCTACAAGCGGCAGTTCTTCGCCAACACCACCTTCTCCGGTACGCCGAAGAAGACGGACTGCGACTCGGCCATCGACCAGAACTGGGGCACCGGCGCCCCAGCTTCCGGCCTCCCGGCCAACAACTTCGGCGTCCGCTGGACGGTGACACGGGACTTCGGCTCCGGCGGCCCGTTCAGCCTCCCCGTCTCCACCCAGGACGGCATCCGCGTCTACCTCGACGGCACCCGCAAGGTCGACATCTGGAAAAACGTCTCGACCACGGTGAAGAAGACCGTCAACATCACCATCCCCGCCGGAAAACACACCGTCCGCGTCGACTACGTCAACTGGACCGGCACCGCGAACGTCAAGTTCGCCTACACGCCCAGGACTTCGGCCACCGTCGACAAGGTCAAGCCCCTCACCCCGACGGGCAGCGCAGTCACGTACGACACAGCCACCGGCAAGGCCAAGCTCACCTGGTCCAAGAACAAGGAGATGGACCTCGCCGGCTACCGCGTCTACCGCCGCCTGGCGGGCACCGCGTTCCCCACCAAGCCGCTCGCCACGACCACCTCCACCTCGTACACCGACACGACCCTGCCGAAGACGGGCAAGACGTACTACTACGAGGTCCGCGCCTACGACAAGGCCGGCAACTCCTCGGCCGGCACCGCCGACCAGCCCGTCGCCACCGTGGACAAGACCCCGCCGGCCGCACCGTTCGTCGAGATGGACGCGTGCGCGTCCCTCCAGCCCTACGCGGCCCCGCAGCTCGTCACCACCGTGGAGAACAAGGCCGACATCGCCTGGTACGAGATGCAGCGGCTGGACGCCGCCACCGGTACCTGGAGCACCATCCACTCCGGCGCCAGGGGTGCGATCTGCGACACCGGGTACCGCTTGGACGGCAGCAAGGTCACCTACCGCGGCCGGGCCCGTGACGCCGCCGGGAACTGGTCCGTGTACTCGGCCGCCACGACGTTCACCACCTCCGACCTGACGCCGCCGGCGCCCGTCACCGACGCCCGCGTCGAGTACGAGGCGGGCGTTCCCCACCTGGTGTGGTCGCCCACCGACGAGGCCGCCTCGTACCAGGTACTGCAGTACGTCCCGTCCACCGGCGGGTACATCGACGCCCTGGCCGCGAGCACGGGTACGACGGTCACCACGACGACCGCGACGGACGTCGTCCCGATGCAGCGGCTGGCCGTCTCCGACTCCTACCGGTACGTGGTCCGGTCGGTGGACACGGCCGGTAACGCCGCCGCGCCGGCAGAGGTCGAACTCGCCCTGGCGGAACGGCCGGAGCCCGTCACCGCCCATCGGGTGACCGCGGCCGCGTACGGCAAGTGGGGCGTGCAGTTGGACTGGCGCACCTCCGACCCCTGGGGGATCGACGACGGCACGCAATCCTCCTTCCGGATCCTGCGGACGGACACCACGACCGGGAGCAGCACCGTCGTGGACCAGTGCGTCTCCCACATGTCGCCCGACAGCGGGACGCTCGAAGCCCCGTACACGTACACCCTCTCGTGGGCGTCCGCCACCGACCCCGCCTACGCGAAGGGCAGCCGCACCGCCATCTCCTCCTGCCTGGACGCCTCCGGCGAGTCCGAGACCGCCTACGAGTACCGCGTCGTCGCGGTCGACTCATACGGGCACGCCTCGGAGCCCAGTACGGCCTCGGCGACCGCCACCACTCCGGACACCCTGCGGCCGGGGCCTGTCACCGACCTGACGGCGGAGCGGATCCCGATGGGTGTACGGCTCACCTGGACGGCCCCGACCGACGACCCCGACCCTGTCCAGGGATACCTGGTGTGGCAGGGCAGCACCGATCCGGACACCGGCGAGACGGTCTGGAAGCGCAACTGCTGGGGCGGGGACTCCCTGGGCGTGACCGAGATCCTGTGCGCGACCGTCCCCGACGGGAAGGAGCACGTGTACCGGGTCGTCGGGTACGACTACCAGCCGGGCACGGACGCCGGCGTGGAGGACTACGACGAGTCGGAGTACACCCCGATGAGCTACCACCCGGTGGACGTGCGGGTCACCCTGCCCGACACCCGGCCACCGGGATGGACGGGCACCGGGGTCGGCGAGGCCCCGTACCCGAACCTCTACCGGAGCTGCAACGACAGCCTGTTCTCGACCGTTCCCTGCACGGTGTACCTGGGTTACGACTACCGGGTGGAGCGGTGGGACCCGGCTGGCGGGGCATGGTCCACGCTCGACGCGGGGGTGGTGAGCGACTCGTGGCCCGTGTCCTCCACGGACACGACCGTGTACGCGGACCGTCTGGGCCTCTACTACTACCGCGTGGTGTACATCAGCCCCGAGGGGGTCGAGGAGACCGTGCGGAGCGAGGCGTACGGGATCTGGGCCAGCTGGTTCTGACCCGAGCGGAGTGCCGCGTACGACGAAGGGGCCCGGAGGTTCAACCTCCGGGCCCCTTCACGCAGTTCGGTTACTCGGGCGACCGCTTCGGCCGCCACACCACCAGCGCACTCGTCTGCTGAACCTCCTGGTACGGAACCAGGTCACGTCGGTACGAGGCGTGGACCGCCGCCTCGCGCTGCTGCATCGCGGCTGCCGCGCCGTCCACCGCCGACTGGAGTTCGGCGACGCGCTGCTGGAGCGCGGCGACCTGGTTCTCCAGCTCGATGATGCGTTTGATGCCGGCGAGGTTGATGCCCTCGTCCTGCGACAACTGCTGGACGGCGCGCAGCAGTTCGATGTCGCGGGCCGAGTAGCGCCGACCGCGCCCGGCGGTGCGGTCGGGGGAGACCAGGCCGAGACGGTCGTACTGACGCAGGGTCTGCGGGTGCAGGCCGGAGAGCTGGGCCGCCACCGAGATGACGTAGACCGGCGTCTCCTCGGTCAGTTCGTACGGGTTGCGTCGACGGCCGGTTCCATCCATGGCGTCCTCATGCTCCCTTCGCGGCCTGGAACAGCTCCGCCCGCGGGTCCTCTCCCACGGTCGCCTCGCGATACGCCTCCAGGGCGTCACGAGCCTTGCCCGACACGTCCGTGGGGACCGTCACCTCGACGGTGACCAGGAGGTCTCCGCGGGTGCCGTCCTTGCGGACCGCGCCCTTGCCGCGGGCGCGCATGGTGCGGCCGTTCGGTGTGCCCGGCGGCAGCTTCAGGGTCACCGCGGGTCCGCCCAGGGTGGGCACCTTGACCTCGCCGCCGAGGGCCGCCTCCGCGAAGGTGACGGGGACGGTGACGGTGAGGTTGTCGCCCTTGCGGCCGAAGACCGGGTGGGCGTCGACGTGCACGGTGACGTACAAGTCGCCCGCGGGGCCGCCCCGTTCGCCGGGGGCGCCCTTGCCACGGAGGCGGATGCGCTGGTTGTCGCTGACGCCGGCCGGGATACGGACCTGCATCGTGCGCGAGGACTTGGCGCGGCCGCTGCCGCTGCAGACCTCGCAGGGGGTCTCCGCGATCAGACCGCGGCCCTTGCAGTCGGGGCAGGGGTCGGTGAGGGAGAACCCGCCGCCGGAGCCCCGGGCGACCTGGCCGGTGCCGACGCACGTCGGGCACACACGAGGCGTGCCGTTCGCGTCGCCGGTGCCCGAACAGGCCTTGCAGGGCGCCTGGGAGGTCATCCGCAGCGGAACCGTCGCGCCGTCCACCGCCTCGGTGAAGCTGAGCGTCACCTCGGTGTCGATGTCCTGGCCGCGCCGGGGCTGCGTACGGGTGCCGGTGGTCGCGCCGCCGCGGTTGAACAGCCCGCCGAACACGTCGCCGATCCCGCCGCCGAAGCCGCCGCCCTGCGGACCGCCGCCCTGGGTGCCGCCTCCGAAGAGGTCACCCAGGTCGAAGTTGAAGTTGCCGCCGCCGGCACCGGGGCCCGGACGGAAGCCACCGTTGCCGAAGAGGGCGCGCGCCTCGTCGTACTCCTTGCGCTTCTTGGGGTCCCCGAGGATGTCGTTCGCCTCGGAGATCTCCTTGAAGCGCTCCTCCGCCTTGGCGTTGCCCTTGTTGGCGTCCGGGTGGAACTCGCGGGCGAGCTTCCGGTACGCCTTCTTGATCTCGGCCTCGGTGGCGTCCTTGGGGACGCCGAGGACCTTGTAGTAGTCCTTCTCGATGAAGTCCTTGGTGCTCATCCTCGACGTCCCTCCTCTCTCATACGTTCAACGTCAGCCCTCGTCCGGGCCACCGGTCTCCTTGTCGTCCGCCGCGTCGGCCGCCGTGTCCTCGGACTTGACGGCCTGCGCACCGGGCTGGGGCTCGGCGACGGCCACCCGCGCGGGGCGGATGGTGCGCTCGCCGAAGCGATACCCCGGCTGCAGAATCGCCACGCACGTCGTCTCGGTGACGTCGGGCGCGTACGAGTGCATCAGGGCCTCGTGGATCATCGGGTCGAAGGGCTCGCCCTCCTTGCCGAACTGCTGGAGTCCCATCTTCGCCGCGACGGACTCCAGCGACTCGGCCACCGACTTGAAGCCGCCGACCAGTTCACCGTGGTCCCGCGCGCGGTTGATGTTGTCGAGCACCGGCAGGAGCTCGGTCAAGAGGTTCGCGATGGCGACCTCCTTGACCGCGATCCGGTCGCGCTCGACCCGGCGGCGGTAGTTCTGGTACTCGGCCTGGAGCCGCTGGAGGTCCGCCGTACGCTCACCGAGCGCCGTACGCACCTGGTCCAGCTGGGCCGTCAGACCGGCCAGTTGTGCCTGTGCTGCTGCTGATTCGTCCCCGGCCGGGGCCGCCCCCGAAGGGGCGGCCGCCGACTCGGCGTCGTCAGGGGTGGCGCCGGAAGGGACGTCAGGCTTCTCTTCGAAGCCCGGGGTCTCCTCCGTCACGCGGCACCGTCCTTGCGGTCACGGTCCTCGTCGACGATCTCCGCGTCGACCACGTCGTCGTCGGCCCTCGGAGCCTCGGCACCGGGGGCGTCACCCGCGGCCTGTGCGGCGTTGGCGTCGGCGTACATCGCCTGGCCGAGCTTCTGCGAGACCGCGGCGACCTTCTCGGTCGCGGTGCGGATCTCGGCGGTGTCCTCGCCCTTGAGCGCGGCCTTCAGCTCCTCGACGGAAGCCTCGACCTCGGTCTTGACCTCGCCGGGGACCTTGTCCTCGTTGTCCTTGAGGAACTTCTCCGTCTGGTAGACGAGCTGCTCGCCCTGGTTGCGGGACTCGGCGGCCTCGCGGCGGGCGTGGTCCTCCTCGGCGTACTTCTCGGCCTCTTCGCGCATCCGGTTGACCTCGTCCTTCGGCAGCGAGGAGCCACCGGTGACGGTCATCTTCTGCTCCTTGCCCGTACCAAGGTCCTTGGCCGTGACGTGCATGATGCCGTTGGCGTCGATGTCGAAGGCGACCTCGATCTGCGGGACACCACGCGGGGCCGGCGGCAGGCCGGTCAGCTCGAACATCCCGAGCTTCTTGTTGTACGCCGCGATCTCGCGCTCGCCCTGGTAGACCTGGATCTGCACGGAGGGCTGGTTGTCCTCGGCGGTGGTGAAGATCTCGGACCGCTTGGTCGGGATCGTCGTGTTCCGCTCGATGAGCTTCGTCATGATGCCGCCCTTGGTCTCGATACCAAGCGACAGCGGCGTGACGTCGAGGAGCAGGACGTCCTTGACCTCACCCTTGAGGACACCGGCCTGGAGCGCGGCGCCGATGGCGACGACCTCGTCCGGGTTCACACCCTTGTTGGCGTCCTGACCGCCGGTCAGCTCCTTGACGAGCTCGGCGACGGCGGGCATACGGGTGGAGCCACCGACGAGAACGACGTGGTCGATCTCGGACAGCTGGATGCCGGCGTCCTTGATGACGTTGTGGAACGGCGTCTTGCAGCGCTCCAGAAGGTCGGCCGTCAGCTGCTGGAACTGGGCGCGCGTGAGCTTCTCGTCCAGGTGCAGCGGGCCCTCGGCGGAAGCCGTGATGTAGGGCAGGTTGATCGAGGTCTCGGTGGACGAGGACAGCTCGATCTTGGCCTTCTCGGCGGCCTCACGGAGGCGCTGGAGGGCCATCTTGTCCTTGGCCAGGTCCACGCCGTGACCGGAGCGGAACTGCTGGACCAGGTAGTCCATGACCCGCTGGTCCCAGTCGTCACCACCGAGGTGGTTGTCGCCGTTCGTCGCCTTCACCTCGACGACGCCGTCGCCGATCTCGAGCAGCGAGACGTCGAAGGTGCCGCCACCGAGGTCGAAGACGAGGATCGTCTGGTCGTCCTTGTCGAGGCCGTACGCCAGGGCGGCGGCCGTCGGCTCGTTGACGATACGCAGGACGTTCAGGCCCGCGATCTCGCCGGCCTCCTTCGTCGCCTGACGCTCGGAGTCGTTGAAGTACGCCGGAACGGTGATGACCGCGTCCGTGACCTTCTCGCCCAGGTACGCCTCGGCGTCGCGCTTCAGCTTCTGCAGGATGAAGGCGCTCATCTGCTGCGGGTTGAAGTGCTTCCCGTCGAGCTCGATCTTCCAGTCCGTACCCATGTGACGCTTCACGGACCTGATCGTCCGGTCCACGTTCGTGACCGCCTGGCGCTTGGCGACCTCGCCGACGAGCACCTCACCGTTCTTCGCGAAGGCGACGACGGACGGCGTGGTCCTGGCACCCTCGGCGTTGGTGATGACGGTGGGCTCGCCGCCCTCCAGAACGCTGACGACGGAGTTAGTCGTGCCCAGGTCGATGCCGACCGCACGTGCCATTTCAATTCCTCCAGCAATGACTTGAGTGGAACGGACTCAAGTGTGCACGACGCTCGCCGCGTGGTCAACAGAGCTGAGTCGAGGGGGCTCAACTCTTATCTGTTTCTTACGCGCACCTTGCGTCTGACCTGGGCATCTTAAGCCCGTCGGGTGGATGGATTTTCAGCCCGTCCGGCGTTTGAGGACGAGCCCTTCGGGCGACCGGGGGTCTGGGGGCGGAGCCCCCAGGTGACGGGAATGGGTAGGGGCGGAGGGGGCGAGAACCAGGCCCCACACCCCCCACGAGCACCACCACGGCGACAACCCCCGCCACCCACCACGCAGCGCTCGGATCCACCCACTCCAGGTCGATGAGCAAACCGACGAGCGCCCCGCCGAAAGCCGCCGCCCCGATCACCACCATCACCCCCCGCGAAGTCAGCCCGCCCCGCCGAAGCCGGTGAGCGAGGTGCCCGCCCGGCCGCCGAGCGGCAAGGGCCAGATCCGCGAGCCCCACAGCCGTCAGCGAGAACAACGCCGCGACCCCGGACCCCGTCTCCCGCCCCCCATGGACGACCACCGCCGCCCCGGCCAGTACGAACCCGGCGAACAGCGCCCCACACCGCCCCGGCACGATCCGCGCCGGAGGCCGCCCCTGCATCAGGAACCCGGTGAGCGCCGCCGCCAGCACACTCAGCAGCGCCGCCATCCCGTCCATGACCTCGGCCGCCGCACACCCGCTCAACGCGAAGGCGGTGACGACCCCGACGGTCCCCATCACCCCGTCGGCATGATCGAGCGAGACGAAGGCGAACGTGACGAAGACGATCCAGGCGACACCCAACACCCCACCCAGCACCCCGAGTTCGCCGTACGGCACGGTCAGCGCGGCGGCGACACCCACACCGCCCACCTGAACCACGAGCGGCACGGCCCGCAGATCGGCGACAAGGCCGAGCAGCGCGACCCCGGCCCCCGCCACCAGCAGCCGCCCGGCGTCGACCCCCAGCGGAGCGACCTCCATCCACTCCCCCGCACCGGCCACGAGCGCCGTCCCCCCGACCACCGCCACCCCACCCAGCAACGGAACCACCCGCAACCGCCGCCGCTCGACCACCCCGAAGCGCAGGGCGAACATCCGCAGCAGGGCGGCGAGCGCGGCGGTGAGGAGCAGGGCGGCGGTGGAGGCGACGATTCCGTACAACACCTCGCCAATTTAGACTTAAATGTCACAATATTGCGCGAATAACACGATTGGGTTTACCGCACCTCGCCGGTCAAGGCGACGCGTCCTCGTGAACCGGCGACCCCTGCACCCCCATTGTGGAAACCTGAGAGGCTCGGAATCCGGGAGGGGGGCTCGGTGCAGGACGTCTTGCGGAGCTGGCCAATCGGGCTCGGGGGGTTTCTGCTTGGACTCCTCGCGCTCGCCTCGAAGGACTGGCTGGTCTCCAAGGTCAAGCTGCTCCTCGATTTCCTGTACGGCCGCTTCGCCGGGAGCCGACTGCTGCGTCGTGCCGCCCTCGCCAAGTACACGCGCGAGCTCTACCGCCGCCACAAGGAGTTCCCCGTCTCCTTCCAGGCCGACGAGGCACTGAAGCTGCCGATGGAGTCGGTGTACGTGCCGCTGTACGGCGCCGGGACCACAGGCGGCGAGGCCCTCGCTGCACTGTCCACGACGCTGCGGCGGGCCCGGCGCAGCGTCGTGCTCGGGGTGCCGGGCGCAGGCAAGACCCTCCTGCTGCGGCACGAGTCGCTGATGTGGGCGCAAGAGCGGGTGCAGGACGACAGCTCGCGGGTCGAGCTCGGAGACGTCACAGACATCCCCGTGCTCCTTGAACTGCACCGCCTCAACACGGACCCCGAGCTGAGCCTGGAGCAGCACGTCGTCCGGCACTTCGCCCGCCATGGCTTCCCGCGCGCGAACACCTGGGTGGCCGGGGCTCTGGACCGGGGCGACCTGGCCCTCTACTTCGACGGTCTGGACGAGGTCGCCATGGACCTGCGCGGCAAGGTAGTAGAACTGATCAAGGAGTTCGCGGACACCTACGCGGACTGCCGGATCGTGGTGACCTGCCGGGTCGCGGTGTACGAGGGCCAGTTCGCGGAGTTCGACCAAACACTCCGGGTGCGGCACTTCGACGAGCACCTGATCCGGCGGTTCCTGAACGGCTGGCCGTGGCGCGCGGGCACAGCCACGGACACGGTGGACCAGGTCCTGGGCGCCCTCCGGGACACCCCGCAGATCATGTCGCTGGCCCGCAATCCGCTGCTCCTGACGATGATCGCGTACCTCTACGACTTCGTGTACGCGGGCACGGACCAGGTCCTCCCGCACACCCGCGCCGACTTCTACAAGCAGGTCATCGGCAGCCTGCTCGCCGACCGCCGTCAGTCGTCGTTCGCGCTCCCCCTGAAGAAGTCGGTCCTCCAGCAACTCGCCCTCGCCGCCCAGGACATCCCGTCGGGCACCCACGACCGGCTGGCCCTCCCGGAGGCCGAGGTCCTGAAGACGGCCCGGACGGTCCTGGAACAGCAGGGCCGGGATCCGGCTCTCGCCGAGAACGTGGTCAAGGAGATCGTGGATCGGAGCGGTCTGCTGCTCGCCGTGGACAACGGGGAGCGGTATCAGTTCGCGCATCTGACCTTGCAGGAGTATCTGGCGGCAGCCGTGCTTGCCGCGAACCCTGCCGGGCTGCTGCGGCGGTACGAGGCGGATCCGGTGGCGTGGCGTGAGGCTGTGCGGCTGTGGTGCGGTGTGGAGCCTCGGGACTGCACGGAGGTGGTGCGGGCGGTTTACGAACGGGATCCGGTGCTGGCGTTCCAGTGCCTGGCGGATGCACACGCTGTTGATGACGGACTGGCGGAGGAGGTGTTGGAGCACTTCAAGGCACGACTCCGCGCGGGAGAGGCCGACGAGCAGGTGATCTCAGCTTTCGGGCTGGTGGCGGGGGACCGGCGGCAGCGGGGGCTGCGGCTGTTCGAGTTCCTGAAGGACACTGTCGGCAGAGCCACCACGACCAGCGCGCGCAGGTACGCGGCGGCCCGCGCTCCGGCTGCTCGTGCCCTGGCTGCCACCAACCTGCCGAAGGCCGCCGAAGTGCTGGCGTCGAGGGCACACCCGGAAAACTCGGCCTGGCGGGCGCTGGCGTCAATGGGAGACCTGGCGGTGCCCGCCTTCCGCGCCGCGGCGGAGGCATATCCCAACGCGGTCCACGTGCTGTGGTCCATTCGTACACCCAAGGCCGCGCGGGCCCTGGCGGGGCTGCTATGGCACCGGAACCCGGAGACAGAGCTTCTCTGCGCCTTTCACCTCGGCGAGCTGCTCACGGTGCCGGAGATCGAGGCCGACCTGCGCACCGTTCCGGTGCCGGAGAACTACAGCTACCTGGGCTGGGTGTGGCGACCGTTCGCCCAGGGATCCGACGACATGCTGATCAAGGTCGCCGGCCGGATCGCCTGGATCATCAACGAGTCACTGCCGGTCGAGCCCGGCGGACGCGACAACCTGCCCACTCCCGACCGGCGCATCATCGCCGCGCTGGCCGTGGTCGGCCACCTCGCTCCGGAGGGACACGAGCGCTTGAATAGCGCGGTGCACGTCCCCGACGAGTTGGCTGACTGGATCGAGCGTCGCGGGCCGTCAGCCTTGCTCACGAGGAATCGTGTGGGCGATGAGCCTGTCCATCTCTCCAGGCAGAACCTCTCTTACTACCTGCAGTGCGATCTTGACTCCTTCAGCTCGTTCGTAGTCCAGCAGTCCGATGCCGCACTTGTCTCGGCGGGCCTCTCTCCGCACCGGCTGACCCTGGTGAGGATGCTTCCCGACTGGCTCCAACTCCGGGTCGCAGTGGCGCTTCTGCGACAGACCGATTTCGCCAGTCCGCAGAGTTGGGACGCACTGCCGCCGGGCGCCCGGACCAGCACCTCGGACTACGCCTTCGGTAGACACTGGCACCTCTGGTTCACGCTGCTGATGTCTCTGGCCGGGTCGGCTATCGCAGCGTGGGGAGCCCTGCAAGCCTCTACGGGCGCCCACCCCTGGGGCCCCGCCTGGCTGGGCGCGGTGGCCGTCGCCCAGATCGTGGTGGGCTGGTTGGTTCTGGCCCTGTACCCGGTACGGGGAGGGCATCCGTTCAAGCACTGGTGGTATGCCATGGCCGGCTGGATACCCGCCATCCTCGTCTACTTCTACGCAGCGCTGACGCAGACCTGGGGCACGCCGGCGGCGATCATCGTGACCGCCTTGGCCATCGCTGCGTTTCTCACCGTCACGATGCGCATGTTCGTTCTGGCGGACCGCGAGGACACCGCAACCCACCCCGTCCGCGAATACGTCCTCATGCCTCTGATCTGACCCGCCCGAAGAGCGACGCGGATCACTCAGGCAACCCTCAGCGACGCAGATCACGGCATGCCTGGCTACAGTGCGGCGGGATAAGTAGGTAGTCTCAGGCGAACTGGGTAAGTTACCGCTTAGTAATCTCCGTAACCGCTCATACAGAATCACCTCGCAGGCCCGAGGAGCCCCCAATGCAACTCGCCGCGATCATTGTGTCGCTGGTACTCGCCGTGGTCGGCGTGGCGCTGTTCAGCAGAGCCATCGCGCAGATCTACCGGTTCGTACGGCTCGGTCAGGACGTCCCCGCGGGAACCCGCACCGACGACTGGACCGCGCGCACCGTCACGGTGGTCAGGGAGTTCCTCGGCCACACCCGGATGAACCGCTGGGGCATCGTCGGTGTGGCCCACTGGTTCGTCGCCATCGGCTTCTTCTCGCTGATCGCGACCCTGGTGAACGCCTTCGGGCAGCTCTTCCAGGCCGACTGGGTGCTGCCGATCGTCGGGCACTGGCTGCCGTACGAGGTCTTCGTCGAGTTCATCGGTCTGATGACGGTCCTCGGCATCCTCACGCTCATCGTGATCCGCCAGCTGTCCCGCCCCGGCCGCGCGGGCCGGAAGTCGCGGTTCGCCGGGTCCAACACCGGCCAGGCCTACTTCGTCGAGTCCATCATCCTCATCATCGGCCTCGCGATCATGACCCTGCGCGGCATGGAGGGCGCCCTCGTCGGCGTGCACCACTACGAGGCCGCGTACTTCGCCTCGTACCCGATCGTCGCGACCTTCAGGGGCACGGACGTCGGCACGCTCCAGAACCTGATCTACCTCACCGCGATGATCAAGATCGGGACCTCCTTCATCTGGATGATCACGGTCGCGCTCAAGACGGACATGGGTGTCGCCTGGCACCGCTTCCTCGCCTTCCCGAACATCTGGTTCAAGCGCAACGCCAAGGGCGCCACCGCGCTCGGCGCACTGCTGCCGATGACCTCCGGCGGCAAGGACATCGACTTCACCGACCCCGGCGAGGACGACGTCTTCGGTGTCAGCCAGGTCGAGCAGTTCTCCTGGAAGGGCATCCTCGACTTCTCCACCTGCACCGAGTGCGGGCGTTGCCAGTCGCAGTGCCCCGCCTGGAACACCGGCAAGCCGCTCTCCCCCAAGCTGCTGATCATGTCGCTGCGGGACCACGCGCACGCCAAGGCGCCCTACCTCCTGGCCGGCGGCGGCAAGGACGCCGAGGGCAACGAGAAGGCCACCAAGGAGCAGCTCGCCGACGTGCCCGCGGCCGCCCTCGCGGAGGCCGAGCGCCCGCTGATCGGCACCTTCGAAGAGAACGGCGTCATCGACCCGGACGTCCTGTGGTCCTGCACCACCTGCGGCGCCTGTGTCGAGCAGTGCCCGGTCGACATCGAGCACATCGACCACATCGTCGACATGCGCCGCTACCAGGTGATGATCGAGTCCGCCTTCCCGTCCGAGGCCGGCACGATGCTCAAGAACCTGGAGAAGAAGGGCAACCCCTGGGGCCTGGCCAAGAAGCAGCGCCTGGAGTGGACGAAGGAAGTCGACTTCGAGATCCCGGTCGTCGGCAGGGACATCGAGGACCTCAGCGAGGTCGAGTACCTGTACTGGGTCGGCTGCGCGGGTGCGCTCGAGGACCGCGCCAAGAAGACCACGAAGGCCTTCGCGGAGCTCCTCCACATGGCGGGCGTCAAGTTCGCGATCATGGGCGGCGACGAGAAGTGCACCGGTGACTCCGCCCGCCGCCTCGGCAACGAGCCCCTGTTCCAGGAGCTCGGGATGGAGAACGTCGCCGCGCTGAACATGGCGTTCGGCGAGGACGACGAGGACGAGTCGACCAAGAAGCCGAAGTCCGCGAAGAAGATCGTCGCCACCTGCCCGCACTGCCTGAACACGCTCGGCAACGAGTACCCGCAGCTCGGCGGCGACTACGAGGTCATCCACCACACCCAGCTGCTCCAGCACCTCATCGACGAGGGCAAGCTGATCCCGGTGACCCCGGTGGAAGGCCTGATCACCTACCACGACCCGTGCTACCTCGGCCGCCACAACAAGATCTACACGCCGCCGCGCGAGATCATGTCCGCCGTCCCGGGCCTGCGCCAGCAGGAAATGCACCGCCACAAGGAGCGCGGCTTCTGCTGCGGCGCCGGTGGCGCGCGCATGTGGATGGAGGAGCGCATCGGCAAGCGCATCAACAACGAGCGCGTCGACGAGGCCCTCTCCCTCAACCCCGACATCGTCTCCACCGCCTGCCCGTTCTGTCTCGTCATGCTGACCGACTCGGTCAACGGCAAGAAGAACGACGGCCAGGCCAAGGAGTCCATCCAGGTCGTGGATGTGGCTCAGCTGCTCCTCGACTCCGTCAGGACGCCGGTCGACCCGGCGGGCACGGCGGAGGCGGAGAGCACGCCGGAGCCGGAACCGGTGAAGTGACCCGGGGAGTACGTTGGTAGTACGCCCGCGAACGCCGTAGGGGCTGAGGAGACTCGGTCCCTACGGCGTTTCTCATGAGGCCATGAGGCCGGGGCGTCAGGACGTAGCCATGCGCCACGACGTACGCCACGGCACGAGGACGTACGCCATGGCACCAGGACGTACGTCATGGCGTACTGAGTTCCTGCGTACCCAACACCCCCAGAAGCGCCATCCGTTCGACGTCCTGCGTACCGGGCTCAGCCGTGTAGATCATGATCCGCAGATCGCTGCCCGCGACGCTCAGCACGTCGCAGTCCAGCGTCAGAGGACCCACCTGCGGGTGATCGATGGTCTTGCGCGAGGCCTCGGGCCGGCCCACGGCACCCGATTCCCACAGCTCGGCGAACCGGGCACTGTTCGCGCGCAGTTCCGCGATCAGCCTCCGCAGCCGCTGGTCCGCCGGATAACGGTTCGCCGTCGCCCGCAGCTCGGCGACCTGCACGGCCTCCAGCGTGCGCAGCCCCTCGGGTGTGTGGCGGACGCGGCTGTTGCCCGAGCCGAGGAAGTTGCGCCACACCGCGTTGCGTTCGTTGCCGTGCCGCTCACCCATCAACGCCACGTACAGCGGGTTGGCCAGCAGCAGCGTCCACGCCGCGTCACTGACCGCGACCGGCGTCCCCGTCAGCCTGTCCAGCAACCGCTGAACACTGGGCGTGATGAACGCGGGCACGGTGCCCTGCCCCGGCGGTACGAGCCCGGCGACATGGAACAGATGCGCGCGCTCCGCCCCGGACAGCCGCAGCGCCCGGCCCAGCGCCTCGACGACCTGCTCCGACGGATTGGCCGCCCGGCCCTGTTCGAGACGGGTGACGTAGTCGACGGAGATCCCGGCCAGCATCGCCACCTCCTCGCGGCGCAGCCCGGCCGCGCGCCGATGGCCGCCGGCGGGCAGCCCGGCCGCCTCCGGGGAGACCCGGTCGCGCCAGCGCCGTACCGCATGCCCGAACTCCGTGGTCGCCATGGATCCACTGTGCACCGCCCCGCCGGGATCGTCCTGGTACTGCCAGTCCCAGGAAGACGGGACGCCTGGCTGACCTCCCGGCCCCGTCGCACCGTGGATTCATGACAATGACAACGACAACGACAACGACACTGATCACCGGAGCGAACAAGGGTCTCGGCTTCGAGACCGCCCGCCGTCTCATCGCCGCGGGCCACACCGTCTACGTCGGAAGCCGGGACGCCGAACGCGGGCGCCGGGCCGCCGAGCGACTGGGCGCGCGGGCGGTCCGGCTCGACGTCACCGACGACGCCTCCGTGGCGGCCGCGGTGAAGACCGTCGAGGCCGACGGAGTACTGGACGTACTGATCAACAACGCGGGCATCGAAGAGCGGGCGGGCGACAACGCCGTGATCGGCGCCGCCGACGTGACCGCCGACCTGATGCGGTCGACGTTCGAGACGAACGTCTTCGGCGTCGTGCGCGTCACCCACGCCTTCCTGCCGCTGCTGCGCCGGTCCGCCGCCCCGGTCGTGGTGAACGTGAGCAGCGGCCTGGCCTCTATGGCCCGCGTCACCGCCCCGGACACGCCGGCGTACGCCTACCCGGGCGTCGCCTACCCGGCCTCGAAGACCGCGGTCAACCTGATCACCGTCCAGTACGCGAAGGCCTTCCCGGAGATGCGGATCAACTGCGTCGAACCCGGCTACACCGCGACCGACCTGAACGGCCGCACCGGCACGCAGACCGTCGAGGAGGGCGCCGAGATCATCGTCCGCATGGCCCAGGTCGGCCAGGACGGCCCCACCGGGGGTTACTTCGACACCGACGGCCGGATCCCGTGGTGAATCCCAGCCCTTTCGAAACCCAAGTCCCCCCATAAACCCCAAGTGACCCACCGCGCATGCCACGCCCCTTAACTCCCCGCCGCAACAAAGCCATCATGTGCAGGTTGTTGTCGACGGTGTGGTCGAGATGGATGGTGCGTGTGCGAATAAACGGGAGCGGGATACGTACGGCGGCGGCCGGGCTCGGATGCGTCCTGCTGCTCGCTGGACTGGCGGGATGCGCCGGGACCGGCACGGACGAAACCAAGGCCGCCTCCACACACGACCCCATCGCCGTCGCCAAGGCCCCCGCCCAGCTCCCGGTCCCGCGCGGCAAGGGCAGCGAGACACCGGACGACTTCAACGGCGACGGCCGCCCCGATCTCGTACTGAACGACCTCGTCAAGGGCCCCGACGGCACCCACGGCGACGACGCGGGCATCGGCATCGTGTACGGATCGCTCCGCGGCCTCACCCCCGGCGCGCGCCAACTCCTCAGCCCCGCCCGCCAGGCGGCCCCCACCGACGGCCAACTCCCCGCGCTCTTCGAGGCGGAGGCGAGCGCCGACCTGGACGGGGACGGCTTCACCGACCTCGTCGTCTCCACGGACCCGCCGTACGACGGACAGGGCATGCCCCCCGTACCCCTCCAGATCCTCTTCGGCTCCCCCTCGGGCCTGACCGGCAAGGCGGTCAAGCTGACCATCCCCGCGCAGGCACGTTTCGGCAACGAGTGGCCGGACCAGCCGGTCCCCGGCGACTTCGACGGAGACGGCGCGACGGACCTCGTCGTACACGCCTCGAACGGCCAACTCAGCTATCTGCGCGGCCCGTTCACCCGCAAGGGCGCCCCGCGGGCGGCGGGCGGTCCCCTCGCCTCCCCGGGCAACGTGCCCACGGGTCCCGCGGCCGACGTGAACGACGACGGCTACGACGACCTCCTCATCCGTACGGCGGAATCCGCCGCCGCCTCCGCGATCGTCCTCGGCGGCCCGGCCGGCCCCACCCGCACGGGCGCCGCCCTGCCCACCGGCATCGACGTCGCCCTCGGCGACTTCGGCAAGGGCAAGGCCCTGGACGCGGCGGTCGGCGCCATGGGCGGAACGTCCCTGCGCTACGACCTCCCCGGCACCGCACGCGGCAGCATCACCACCGCGGGCTCGGTGCTCGACTCCGGCGACTTCGACGGAGACGGCCTGAGCGAACTCGTCTCCAGCGGTTCCCAGCTGCGGATACTCCCAGGCCGTACGACCGGTCTCTCCACGGCGGGCATGGTGACCGTGCAGCCACCCGCCCAGGGCACCACCCGCGTCCTCACCGTCGCCGACTTCACCGGAGACGGACGGGCGGACCTGGTGGTCCGGACGTACCCGGGAGAGACGAAGGACACGGTCGCGCTGTACCCGGGGACGAAGGAGGGCTTGGTGGCGAAGAAGCCGACGGTCACCTTCTCCACCTCGGAGTTCCTGGGGATGGACTCCTGACACCGGCCCCTACGAGGGGTCCCGCGCACTCCCCGTAGGGGGCGCCTGTGAATCCCCCTAGGTGATGTCACAGATAGGCCCCAAAGCCCGGTCCGCGCCCCGGCTCCCGCACGTCACTCTCCGGGACCAGGTACGTTCGATAACGTGGCTGGATTCAGGATCGGACGCGGCCGGGACAACCGCGCCCCGCAAGGGCGACCGCAACAGCAGCAACCGTCGTACGGGCAGCAGGCCCCGCAGCCTCCTCCAGGAGGCCGGCCGCCGTACGGCTACCCACCCGCGCCGCAGCAGCAGTACGGCGGCGGACAGCAGCCGTACGGCGGGCAGCAGGGCGGCTGGCCCCAGGCCGGGCCCGGCGGTGGTGGCGGCTACGACGAGCCGGAGTACTTCGGTGACGGGCACCCGCAGCAGGGCCCGGACCCGTACGCGGCGAACCAGCCCGGGCACACCCAGGCGTTCTCGGTCGGCGAGGACCCGTACAACCAGGGCGGGACATACCGCGCCGGTCAGGCCGCGGCCCCGCCGGTGGGCCCCCGCCTGCACTGGAAGGACCTGCTGAAGGGCATCATCACCCGCCCCAACCAGACCTTCCTCCAGATGCGCGACTACGCGATGTGGGCCCCGGCCCTGATCGTGACGTTCCTCTACGGCCTGATCGCCGTCTTCGGCTTCGACGGAGCCCGCGAGGACGCGATAAACGCCACCCTCTCGAACGCGATCCCGATCGTCCTGACGACGGCCGTCGCGATCGTGCTCAGCACCTTCATCCTCGGCGTGGTCACCCACACCCTGGCCCGCCAGCTCGGCGGCGACGGCGCCTGGCAGCCCACGGTCGGCCTCTCCATGCTGATCATGTCCCTCACGGACACCCCGCGCCTGGTCGTCGCCATGTTCTTCGGCGGCGACGCGTCCTTCGTCCAGCTCCTCGGCTGGGCGACCTGGGTAGCCGCCGGCGCCCTGCTGACCCTCATGGTCAGCAAGTCCCACGACCTTCCGTGGCCGAAGGCACTGGGCGCGTCGGCGATCCAGCTGATCGCGATTCTGTCGATCATCAAGCTGGGTACGTTCTAGTACGTCCAGTACATCTCTTACGTACGTGAAGGCCCCCGGCGTCTGTGCGCTGCCGGGGGCCTTCACGGTGTGTACGTGGGTGGGGGTCAGGCGTCGAGAACCTGGCCGACCCTCTTCACGACGGGCGGTTCGACACTCCAGGGTCGTTGACCCTATGAGGGACGTTCGAGACGTGGTCTCCGCAGGTCAAGGATCTGCGGTCCACCAGCGCATCCGCCAAAGAGCCCTCTACGCCAGCAGCCGATCGTGATAATCAGACGGGTTCACGTCTCAGCTAGGCGGAAAGCTCCAAAGGCTTGCTGTCCATCGGGTCGGCACCTTGGATCAGGGGGAGAACTTGCTGGCGAATGTGCTGCCGGGCCTTCGTGATGTCCGAGCGCCGCTCTCGACGGGATGCATCTGGTTCCTGACACTCTGGATGATCCTGGAGGACCGTGTTCCGACGCCGCAGCAGGCTCACGGTGTCTGGGCTTCCCTGTATCGCCTTGGTGGCTTGATAGGTCCCGCCGGCGTGCTCGCGTCCGTCGCCTTCCTTGCCTATCTCATCGGAGCCATGCTCGCCGTCCGAGTAGTCACCGTGAACGCGAGGGAAGCACCGAAGGCCGCGAAGTTCTGGGGCACTAGGACGGACCTCACGCCTCGCGTGTCACAGCTTGCGTACGACGACCTGGTCAGCTTCCTGCAGGACCACGAGCGGGTGCCCGCACCAGAACCGGAGGTCCCCGCGGCGGGGAGGTCGGAGCGCGAGGAGGGCCGACGCCTCGTGGTGAACTTGGCAGTACGAGACATCCTTGGTGAGACACGCCAGCTGCGCACCAAACTACTGATCGCCAACTACGACTTGTTCAACGAGTACGACCGAGCAGTGGGTGAGGCAGAGTTCCGCAAGAACGTCGCCTACGCCCTCCTGGGTCTGACGGCTGCACTCAGTTGGATGCAATCACCTTGGTGGGCCTTCCTCCTGATAGTTCCCACCCGGCTTTACGTTGCCGGCATGGGAAGCGAGCGAGCAGCCAACGACGTCATCGTCCAGGCTGTAGTGGCGGGCCTCATCACCCCCCTCTCGATGACCGGAGCCGCAGGTGTGCCCGCTATTCCTACGGGACGGAGCCAGTAGGCGGGGAGGCACTCGAAACCTGGCTGGGGCCACCGCACCGCAGCGACCGCGCGGAACGCAACAGCGGTGCCTCAGAAAACTGAGACACCGCTCTGCTACGCCATCACCCGCCGAAGTTTGCCGCGGGTCAGCGCCACACCGGTTCGACGAGAGTGGGATCGAACTTGCGTCTCCCGCGTCCGGCGGGATGGATGAGTACGGCTGACAAACTATGCAAGATCAGTGCTTGTTGCCGCTCGATGGGGAGCGACCGGAAGTCCTCGCCGATGTCGGCGTTCAGGGACTCGGCCTGCTGCCGTTCTTTGTTGAAACGCGCTCGCTCCAACTTCAGCTCATCGCGGCTCCGCTCAAGCTCCGGCAGGAGCTGAAGCAGAGTCGAGACGGTGATCTTCTTGCCCTTCGCGGCCTGCGTCAGCTCGGCGATGTCGGCTTCGACAGCAGCCACTGAGCCTTGCACGGTCGCGGTCACCCACGGCACCACCCGCATCACATGGACAATCCGACCGGCGATCTTCCTGCCGCTCGCACATCGCCGAGGCATTGAACTCCAAGCCTGCGTAGACGACTTCAAGCCCCACACGTCCGACTGAGTTATAACTTTCTCTGGTTCAAGCCCGGCTGCACTGCGGGCGCCGCTCCTGCCTCCGGCCCGCTCCGCCCGCGCTGCGCCGACGCGCGCCCACTAGTGGATAGGTTCGGAGTCCATGAGTCGACCACCGCGGCATACGGCCACGGTTAGAGCAGTGCCTCCGGCGGGGGATCGGCCGGCACCGGTAGCTGTAGGGCGGTGGAGGAGGTTACCCGCCTCATGGTCGTTACCGGCGCTTGCGGCGGAAGCGCGACTTCTTCTGTTTCTGGGGGACCAGCAGTTGCTGGGCTTCGAATCGCCTTCCCAGCGCGGTTAGTGCCTCAGCGAGGTTGTGGGTGGCTTCTGCGGTGTCGGGGTGGTCGTCGCCGAGGGTGCGGCGATGGCGATTGCGCACGTCTTCAAAGAGCTGAGCAGCGGCCGCGTATTGGCGCAGGTTATACAGGGTGATGGCGAAGTGGTGGGCGGATTGGATGGTGTCGGGGTGGTCGTCGCCGAGGATGCGGCGTCGGCGCGTGAGCGTGTCTTCGATGATCCGGCGGGCTTCGGCGTGCTCACCGAGGCTGTGCAGGGCGTTGGCGAGGTGGTGGGCGGATTGGATGGTGTCGGGGTGGTCGTCGCCGAGGATGCGGCGTCGGCGCGTGAGCGTGTCTTCGATGATCCGGCGGGCTTCGGCGTGCTCACCGAGGTCGTGCAGGGCGTTGGCGAGGTGGTGGGCGGATCGGATGGTGTCGGGGTGGTCGTCGCCGAGGATGCGGCGTCGGCGCGTGAGCGTGTCTTCGATGATCCGGCGGGCTTCGGCGTGCTCACCGAGCCTGTGCAGGGTGATGGCGAGGCTTTGGGCGGATCGGAGGGTGTGGGGGTGGTCGTCGCCGTTGGTGCGGCGTCGGCGGGCGAGGGTGTCCTCGTCCATGCGGCGGGCTTCGGCGTATTCGCCGAGGTCGTGCAGGACGATGGCGAGGTTGTGGGCGGATTGGAGGGTGTCGGGGTGGTCGTCGCCGAGGATGCGGCGTCGGCGGGCGAGGGTGTCCTCGTCCATGCGGCGGGCTTCGGCGTGCTCACCGAGATTGTGCAGGGCGACGGTGAGGTCGTTCGCGGATTGGAGGGTGTCGGGGTGGTCGTCGCCGAGGGTGCGGTGTCGGCGGGCGAGGGTTTCCTCGATGATGCGGCGGGCTTCGGCGTGCTCACCGAGGTCAGCGGTGGCGTGCCCGAGAAACTGCGCCGCCGTAAGGGCATCGGGGTGGTCCTGTCCCAGATCGGTGACCCACATGGTGTAAGCCACGGCCGTGAGGTCGCGGGCGGTGCGGGGCTGACCGCTTCTGATCAGGTAATGGGCGGCGTTGAGGAGTGCTGGCCGCAGTTCAGGGAGCTTGGTGGTGGCGAGGTGCTGCGCTGTGAGGTGGGGGGTGAGAGCTGCCCAGCCAGGCCAGAAGTCCGGGCTTTGGGGGTCGCCGGGGTTGACGGCTGCAAGGAGGGTGACGGCGTCGTTGCGGATGGCCACGGCTTGGTCTGGGGACGTTTGGTCACGAAGGACGGCTTGAGTGAGGCGGTGGATTTGGAAGCTTCCGGATTCGGTGCGAGCTAGGCCGTAACGGCTGAGGGGGCTTAGCGCTTCATGGAGCCACATCGGGTCATCGGGGTTGCCGGGGATCGTAGCCAGTCGGGGTCGAACGGTCTCCAGCCAGGTGTTTCGAATGGGTTCGGGGCCGAGGAGGGCAACCAGGTGGAGGAGCGCAACCGCGTCGGGGTGGTGCTCGGTGAGGCGGTTGACGGCGATGGTGACGGTGGCCGCCACCGGTGCGGGGTAGCCGGGAGCGCCGCCCTTTTCCAGGATCTGGGTCGTGTTGGTGGCAAGGAGTTGCTGATAGAGGTCCAAGCTCATGCCGCCGTGGGCGATGACGCCGGCGGCCTGGGCGAGGGCAAGGGGGAGGTCGCCGAGGTCCGCCGCGAGGGTGTCGGCCTGATCGTCGTTCATGCCGTCGACTCGACCCTGCAGATAGGTGAGGGAGTCGGTGCGGGTGAAGACGTTCAGTGGGGTTGTGCGGGCGGTGCCGGCCCAGTTCGGGTTGCGTGAGGTGATTAACGTGTGGCCGGGGCCTTGGGCGAGCCAGGGCTCGATCTGGGCGGGGTCTTCGGCGTTGTCCAGGATGAGTAGCCAGCGCTCGCGGCCGTCGAGGTGGGAGAGCAGGGCGCGGGCATTGGTTTCGGCGCCGGCGTCGGGCTTGGCTATTCCCAGGCGATCGGCGAGTTCGGTGTAGCGGACGGGGATCTCGTCGGGCTGTTCGGCGTCGATCCACCACACCAGGTCGTACTGGCCGGCGAAGCGGTGTGCGTATTCCAGGGCGAGCTGAGATTTGCCGACCCCGCCCATGCCGTGCAGGACCTGGGGAACGGCCTTGCTTTCCCTGACGAGGCTCTCACGCAAGCGGGCGATCTCGGTTTCGCGGCCGGCGAAGTCGGGGTTGCGCCGTCGCACGCTCCACACCTCGGGCTGGCCGGAACTTCCGGGCAGGCGTGGCTTGCTCTGGCCCGCCATTGGGATGGGGGCTGTGACCGGGATGGTGCCAGGGAAGGGCGGGGGAGCGGTGGGGCGGCTGCCGCTGTTGACGGCCTCGTGCAGTGCGGTCTGGGCGGCGGTCTCATCCAGGCCGTGGAGGTTCTTGCGGAGCTTGGCTGCCAGAATCCGAGGAAGGTCATTGGTGGTGAGGGGTTCTAGGGCAAGGGGGATGAGACGGTCGCGGTGGGCAACCGCGGCAGTCCACTCCTCGGTGGTCCAGCGTTCGTCCTCGAAGTAAGAGGTGGAGAACAGGGCGATCACCGCGTCGGCGCGCTTGAGCGCCTCATCCATGCGCTGGACCAGATTGTCCCCGGTGCGCCAATCCCAGACGTCCAGGATGACCTGGTGGCCGGCCTGCTCCAGGTGCCAGCCGACCCATTCGGCCCAGGCCCGGTCGGTGCCCGCGTAGCTGATGAAGAACTGCTGGGCCTGATCGGTCACCCTTGCCCTCCGTCCCTAGGTGTCATACAGGGGCCATGATCCCGCGTATAGCCTGAGCCAGGTAGGGAATAGGCGAAATCGGAAGGGTGGGGTCGGTGCGGGGTCCGAAGAGTGTGGACGTAAAACTGAAGCTGCCTGGGGTAGAAGTCTCCGGTTACTGGGAGCCGAACAACGAGGAGCGGCGTGCGGCATGGGAGCTGTACGTGGAGCTGGTCACCCGGGTGCCGGTCGTACCGCTCCGGGAAGACGAGGGCTGCTCCGGGAGGCACTGAGCAGCCTGTATTCGCTGTTCGAAACCACGCGGGAGATCCTGCGCCAGCATGGGCCTGACATTGCTGAACCGAAGCGAGACGGGCAGTACAACTTCGGCTACTTGGCGGTGGCGATGCTCAACTACGGAGTGCGTCCACTGCTGGCCCACTGGCACCCAGCTCTGGAGGACTGGGAGCACCGCAGGCCCGTCGACCGCTCCCGACGCGAGCACGAGCTGGCCTGGCCTGGCCTCAATCTGAGCAGCTCCGAACCGCCCTGCGCGACACCCGCCAGCTTCTCACCGCATACGCAGACCTCCTCGCCAGCGCCTGCGGCGTCCCCAACCTCCTCGCAGCCATCCCCACCCGCGAATGAAGAATGCAGAAGCTTTCTGGCTTGCACGCCGCTGGCTGACCGTCCCTCCTAGGAAGGCGGGATGGTGTGCCAGACGCCATAGCGCTGGCGGAGATCCCGCGCACGCCGCTGGGGACGGAGCTTCCGGAGCTCGGGGCCTTCGTCCGCGGTGAGGTCTACTGGCATAACGACCGCAACCGGCAGGTCAGGGGTCGGCTCGACGAGTGACAGTCGGGCGGCGCGTGATCGAACCGTGGCCGTACCGGGGCGTCCAACGTCGCTCAGTGACGACCGGTGACGACCACTAACGACAGTAGTAGCGGGCCACAGTCGCAGGTCACCCCAGTCGGTCTACGACACTGGTACCACCATGCCCAAGCCCGGAGAACAAAGCTGACGTGCGCCAATCCCCCGCCGGGATCCGTGCCAGGTGAGTGTCTATCTGCGTGACAACGCCGACGAACAACGGCGGACGCCCACGAACGCCAGCGGACCATCAGCACAGGTGAGAAGCACACCAGCCCAAGGCAGCGCCCCCACCCAAGTTGCTTCGGGACGAAGCGGTCAACGTGGAAACGCCTTGGAGTCCGAGTCGTGGTAGCCGTAGGGTCGCGTCGTCCCGACAACAGGTGCCCCCGGGGCGCCCGAGGCGAAAGCCGAACCAGCGGGAGTAAGAGGCAGCTCGCGGGGTGGCTGTACGAGCGTGGCGCACGATCGGCGTCCTGAGTAGTCCCCACCGGACCCGGGCTGTACAGCAACCGACCATGGGCAGCAGGACCTATCAGCCCCTCCGGACAATCTGTCTGACCGTCAAGTGCCCGATCTTGATGGAGCTACGGATCAGAAGTCCTCATCCCGTAAACAGCTGTCGTCAGTGCTCCCAACCCCCTTCACCACCAGGCCCGACCAGGATCGGTTCAACTCCCCACCCAGTCAGCTGCCAAGACTCGAACTGTGGATCCGGACCGACCCACAGTCCTGAACCATCATCAAACTCAATGGTCAGCGCACCACGACCCTGCACGTCAACGGCAGTGGCAGACCGCCCGAACAGCGCAAGGACCGGTGCGAGGCTTGCGCCTGTCCCCGGGGCCATTTCGTGCCACTCGCCAGCCGCATCACGGAGCAGGAACGGTGCCTCAAGTACCAGTTCGGCATCAAGGCGGTAGCCCTCCTCCGGGTCGAGGGCGCAGAGATTCAGGCGGACCTGGAAGTCGAATGAAGTGCGCTCCACCTGGGCCCCGATCAGGGCCGTGGGAACCTTCATCCTCGCGTCATCCTGTCTATCGCGCTTAGCTCAGTCTTGCGCCGGCGGGCATAGCCCTCCAGGTCACTCTTGATCGTCATGACGTCCGCGACTGGGATACGGATGGGGGCGCAGTACCGGCCATCGCACGACCGCGGGAAGCTCCCGTCGATGAGCGAAACACCGCTGAGCACCACTGCGCCATCCACATCGATCTCCGTGCAGAGCACCGGATGGAAGGAACAGTCTTCGTAGATGTCCCCCACCCGGATTCCTGCCGGGTTGCGCGGGTCAATCGCCTCGTTCATGGCGCCCAACATGCCATGGCAGCCACACGAGCGCTGCTGAGATTTCGGCGTGGCCGGCGCACAGCCCGCTCCCAGTCGCCGCACAGATGGGGGAATGTATGGGGCGTGATCAGCCCGAGGACGAGACAGACCTCCGGCACGTGGTGGAGCAGGCGATGAGAATCCGGATGATCTGGGAGGAGGTGTGTGTAACTCACTGGGGCCTCCCCTTTGATGAGGTGAGGGATGCGTTGACGGCGGCCGCTCGCCGCTGGGACATGCCAATCGACAGCACTTTCGCCGTAAGGGCCGCCCTCGGAATCCACGCGGGGTCTTGGGAGTGAAGCTGCCGGTCAGCAAGGACCATTCCCATGCCCGAACGTCTCTGTGGGGCTAGCGGGGTCAGCGGGGAGGACGCGATCGCCTGTTGACGCCCGGCAGGATCGGACACACCCCAAGCGCACCAGATCGAGCGGGGAACAGCATGAACGCCCACGATCCATCAGCAGCCCGGATCTGGCTCAGGCGGACCGGTCCGCTGTATCGGTCGAGACATGGCACGGCTCGTATTAGGAGTAGAAGTTCTTCCAGTACTCCTCATGGGACGTAGAGAAGTCGGCTGGCCGATCCTGTCGCAGCACCTCGTAGCGTGCCGAGTAGGCATCAAGGGCTTCATGTAGCGAGCAGCCAAGGTGATCACGCAGCACCTTGATGCCTAAGATGATCCGCCCAGCGACGATCTCGCCGTCCGCGACATCTATGCCGTCTCGCTCAACGTCCATACAGCGATCAAAGCGGACCACGTGGCTAGCATCAAGGCGGACCTTGCAGATTGGCCACACGCGAGACGGCCCAGGTCAGAGCGCTTCCTTAGACGGTGTGATCGGCTCACCGAACCTACGTACTGGAGGCAAGACACTCCACGGGAAGTTGATCCACTCATCGGTCCGCTTCCACACGTACTCGCACTTCACCAGCGAGTGGGACTTCTCGTAGATCACGGCGCTGCGGACCTCGGCGACGGCGTCGACGCAGAAGTCGTGCACCAGCTTGAGCGTCTTGCCGGTGTCGGCGACGTCGTCGGTGATCAGGACCTTCTTGTCGGAGAAGTCGATGGCGTTGGGGACGGGGGCGAGCATGACGGGCATTTCCAAGGTGGTGCCCACCCCGGTATAGAACTCGACGTTTACCAGGTGGATGTTCTTGCAGTCGAGGGCGTAGGCGAGCCCGCCGGCGACGAAGACGCCCCCGCGGGCGATGGAGAGCACGATGTCGGGCTCGTACCCGTCGTCGGCGATCGTCTGGGCGAGCTCGCGGACGGCGGTGCCGAACCGCTCGTAGGTGAGGTTCTCGCGCACGGCGCTCATGCTGTCGTCACTCACGCTGTCGTCACTCACACCTGGGTCCGATGGAAGTTGAGGAAGGACCGGGAGGCGGTCGGCCCGCGCTGTCCCTGGTAGCGGGACCCGTACCGGTCGCTGCCGTACGGGAACTCGGCCGACGAGCTCAGCTGGAACATGCACAGCTGCCCGATCTTCATGCCCGGCCAGAGCTTGATGGGGAGGGTCGCGAGATTCGACAGTTCAAGGGTGACGTGCCCGGAGAACCCTGGGTCGATGAACCCGGCGGTGGAGTGCGTGACGAGGCCGAGCCGCCCGAGCGAACTCTTGCCCTCGAGCCGCGATGCGAGATCGTCAGGGAGCGAGATGACCTCGTACGTACTGGCGAGGACGAACTCCCCGGGATGCAGGATGAACGGCTCATCGCCCTCGGGCTCGACGAGCCGCGTCAGATCCGCCTGTTCGACGGACGGATCGATGTGGGGATATCGGTGATTCTCGAACACCCGGAAGTAGCGGTCGAGCCGCACGTCGACGCTCGACGGCTGCACCATGGATTCGTCGTACGGATCGATCCGGACCCGTCCGGCATCGATCTCGGCCCGGATGTCCTTGTCTGAGAGAAGCACGCCCCGAGGATACGCGGGGACTGTCAGCAATTGCGCACAGTCCCCCGCGCCTCACCTACGGCCTACTGCTTCCGACCGCTACTGCCAGCACTTCTGCTACTGCTTTCTACCGCTTCTCCAACGTGACCGGTACGACGTTCCGGAGCCGCGCACACCGCGGACACCGGATGAGCCGACCAGGGCCGAGCCGCTCGGCTTGCTGCATCGGGAACGAAGCGGTGCTGAACACGTGCCCCTCGGCACAACGGACGACGGTGCGCTCCATCAAGTCCTCAGAGTCCCTTCCCCAGAGCCGCGTCTGACTGACGACGAAAGCCCACATTACGGGACGTAAGGGATGCCCCTCCAGGCGGCACTCCGGTCACACACAGACCCTCTTCCGCGCCCCCACCGTACGCCCCAACTCCGGCCCCCCGCAGCCGCATCCCCCTCCCCGCAACGCACCCTGGCCCCACGGCTTCAGCGTCGGGGGCCAGGCATGAGGTAGAGTGAGCGGGCATTCGACACCGGCTCAAACCGGCGTCTTACGCGGGTGTAGTTTAGTGGTAGAACATCAGCTTCCCAAGCTGAGAGTGCGAGTTCGATTCTCGTCACCCGCTCCATATGAAACCCCCAGGTCCGTGACCCGGGGGTTCTTTGTTGCCTAGACCGGTGGGCGGCGTGCGCCCCACAACCGCACCATAAGGTCGCCGCTAGCTCCCAGTGGACCTCTCCTTGCGGTGCGCATGGCCGTCGTTGTGGTGATTCGCACGCTCGGCGCGAACCATGTCGTCGAGGCCCGCCACTGAGAGCGTCCTTGGCGATCTCGCCCGTCTGACGGTCCTTGACCTTCAGCTCAGGAGCCTCGGTCAGCAGGATCGTCGCGGACGAGGTCTCAACTCGGATCACACGCACAGAACTTCTCCCTCGTAGACACCGGCCAGACGACCTGTCAGGTTGACTTAGCAAGTTCGAAACTAGAGATGCCAGGTTGACTTGTCAAGTGAGTCAGGTGATCCGTCCGTCGAATCTCCAGCGAGCACCGACGCATTCACAAGCGCACGATGAGAGACAACGCCTCATGGAAGGACGGGGCCATGAGCAAGATTCGGCATTCTCGGCAGCCACAAGGCCAACCGCCACAGACTTGGGGTGCCCGGCCACCCAGTTCGCCGCCATCGCAACCGAGCCGATGGCCCGAACCTCAGCAGGCTTCCCCTCCAGGCCAGCCGCCTTATCAGTGGCAGCCTGCACCTCCCCCAAGGAAGCGCCGTCGCATCTTCTTCTGGATCTTCCTGGCGGTCCAGATCCTGTTCCTGATCTGGGTGATAGCAGGCGCCGCCAGTGGCAGCGGGACGCCGGAATCGTGCTCCGGCCTAACGGGCGACAGCCTCCAACTGTGCAAGGACGCCAGCGACATCGGCACCACGATCGGGGTCGGCCTGGTAATCGCATTCTGGGTGGCCACAGACTTCATCCTGGCCCTCACCTACGTGATCTACCGGATGGCCAGCAGGCAGCCTCGAACGTAGGGCCCTCCCTCACGAGGTGAAGCATCTGCCGTCCACTCGCTGAACCGGTCGGAGACTGATCGTTGTCGCCGAGGACTGACGATCAGTATGTTCGTTTCACCGAAGGGTCGGGACGGCGGAGCCTCAGGGGGTTTGATGCTGGACACGCTGGTGACAACGGCCGCTGGTGCGCTTTTCGCCACAGCGGGTGTGCTGGTCGGCGGTATCGTCACGCACCGTGCTCAAGATCGACAGTGGACGCGCGATCAGCAGCTTGCCGCCTACCAGGAACTGTTCAGTCACTACGCCAAGTTCACGATGGAACTCAGGCGAGCACATGGCGACCGACGCGGCTGGGACTACGACTGGGGCGAGTGGAGCGCGGCCTTGATGCGTGTAAGCCTGGTCGCTCCCACGGAAGTTGCAGCGGAGATCGACAACTTCGGCCGCGCCATCAACTCCTTCCTGGACCAGGTGGAGCGAGGAGAACGCACCCCGCTGCATGACCCTCTAAGTTCGGAAGAGTTCGAACAGGCCAGGCAGGCACCCGCCCAAGCGCAGGTGAAACTGGTCAACGTCATACGACGTTCACTGAGCAATGATCACAAGGGACTGCCCTTCGGAATTGGCGGATAAGGCAACGATCCCAGCATGCCGGCCATGCGGGATCAGTCAGCCAAGTCGGTAGGTGCCTTCCAGTTCCTGCCGATCAGCAGGCAGCAGAACATCCGTGACCTGCAAGGCCTGTCCGGACACGTCGCACGCGACGACGAGCACGCTTAGCACGGGTTCCCCCTTGGGCAGAGCCAAAAGATCTGCCTCCTCGTCGCTCGGCATACGAGCCGAAACCCGTTCCGTGACGTGGTCGAAGCGGACCCTCGTTCGCGCTTCCAAGTGCGCTCGCAGCCCCTCCGCGAGCGGGGTCGAATCAACGAGGTCAGTGCCCTCCGCGAGGCCGACAGGGAAGTAGGAGGAGGAGAGCTCAACCGGCTCCCCGTCTTCTTCGACCAGCAGCCGCCGGACGAGCACCTTGGTCCGCTTCGGGACACCGAGAAACGAAGCGACCCGCGGAGGCACGGGCACCTGCCCGACCTCAATGAGACGCCCGGGGGTGGCCGACTCATCACGTTCCAGCGCCTCGCGCCCCCGCTGATCCTTCCGCTCGATCACTTCGGGGCGTCCGCGGACGATCGTTCCGTACCCCTGCCGGGACTCCAGCCAGCCATCCCGCTTCAGCAGCTCCAGAGCACGGACGACAGTGGGGCGGGACATACCGAAGGCCTGCACAAGCTGATTCTCACTCGGGACGCGGCTTCCCGGCAGGTACGTACCGTCCTCGATGCGCCCCTGAAGCGTCTGCGCCAGCCGCACATACTTGGGTGCAGCCACCTCGTACGCCATAGCTCCGCCTAGTGAGAATCCGCCAAGTCAACCTGTCAACCAGCCTACTCAAATGAGTAGGCTGCTGAACATCCTCGACCTCGTATGTGCCTACTTGGCGGGTCGATCCCACGGCTTCCAGGCCTGGTCGACCTGGAACGAGACGACGGTTCCGCCTGAGCGGCTCGGGCCGGCACTCCAGGAATCGGCCAGCGCGTCGACCAGGAGCAGCCCTCTCCCGTGCGCGTCATTGGCATCGGGACTGCGCAGCCGGACGTCCGCCGGGAACCCGGGATTGTGGACGGCGACCCGCAGGGCCTCCCCCACCCGGGTCCACTCGACCCGTACCCGCCAAGCCTCCTCGGCCTCCCCGTAGAGAATCGCGTTCGTCACCAGCTCGGAGAGCATCAGCACACAGTCATCGATCGAACAGGTCAGGTTGTACGGAGCGGTGAACTTGCGAAACCAGCGCCGCGCCCGGGCAACAGACTCGGGCACCGGATAGAGGGTCATGCCCCCGATCGGCGGCGGCTCAGCAGCCGCCTCACCGGACTCGTCGCGTGCATCCGCCATGAGCACCACTACTCCCTACCGGTGCCGTCACAGTCGAGACAGCGCCGCTTGGATGTCGCACGGACGCGAGCATCAGTGGCAGGAAGCGCCAGGGCGGAGCGGGAGCCGACGCGCTTCCACCCTCGCCCCCGGCATCCACGACGGTCCGCTTCCCGCGACACGTGCCGTAACTCCGCGCGCCCCTGGCTCACGCCCATGCCCCTTCCGGTCAAGTGGCCTTAGCCACTTACTGGATAGTGGCATTAGCCACTCGCGGCCACAAGCGGTTCGCCGAGAGAGGCGCGACTTTCTAGCTGATCGGGTAGCCCTGCTCGAACGCCCAACGGCCGGGCGGGTATGTCGCTTCGGCGAACTCCAGGGGGTGATCCTGCATGTCATAGACCACGTGATGGACAATCAGGACGGCTGAACCCGCGTCGAGTTCGAGATCAGCGGCCTCGTCATCGGTCGCCAATCTGGCGCACATCCGATCCTCGGCGTAGCTGCCTTGACGGCCCGTCATGCCCTCTACGTACATGAGTGTCCCCTCCTGAATCCGTTCAGGATCAAGGAGCTTGGGGGCACGCTCGCCGACATCGGGGCTGAACCACGAGGTGGAGATCGTGATGGGCCCGGACTCGTTCTTTGTCACGCGACGGCGGTGAGCAGCTCGGCTTCCAGGCGTCAGACTCAGCGCCTCGGCAACGTGGTCCGGAGCCTCAAGCCATCCGGCCGACGTGATCACCGCGTACTCGCCAGCCGTGTAGATCTTGCCGGTCTGCTTGGCCCGGCCGTAGAGCTCCCGAGCCCTCCGGTTCACGGCAAGCCCGCGCACGTAGGTGCCCGACCCCTGCCGCTTCTCGACCAGCCCCTGATGACTCAGGGCTTCCAGCGACCGAGCTGCGGTGGGCCGCGAAACGTTCCAGGAAGCCGCGAGTTGCCGCTCCGACGGAACCTCGTCGCCAGGCCTCAAGTCGCCTCGCAAGATCTGATCGCGGATGTGGTGGGCGATCTGGAGGTACTTGGGCTGGGTCTCTTCGATCTGCGGCATCGGAGCCCCTTCCCTAAGTGGCTATGACCAGTAGCCACTATAGGGTGAGTGGTCAGCACGGGAACCCGTACGCTGACGCGGTGACCCGCTTGATCGTGGCAGCAGGAGGAGGGGGCGACGCAGTCGCCGCCGCAATGCTCGACCTAGCCCTCCACGGAGGTGGCGGAAGTCCGACGGTGATCCTCACCTACGCGTGGGACCGGCTGCTGATCGATCCGGTGCCAGGGCCACGAGGGCCGGCCAACTTCACGGGACTACGTCCCCTCACGCCAAGCGTCTGGACCGTCTCCGCCGAAGCGAAGCCGATCGCTCCCGCAGGCTCGACGCTTCCACGGCTGGCAGGCGAACTGCCGCACACCTTCGCGCTGATCGATCCAGCGCAGGGCGCCGAGGGCATCACGCGGCAACTCGAAGAACTCATCCAGCACCTGGCCCCTGAGTCCATCGACCTCCTGGACGTCGGCGGCGACATCCTCGCCAGGGGCGACGAACCCACGCTCCGTAGTCCGCTCGCCGACGCCCTCACCCTGGCGGCGTGCTGCCAAGTCAACGCGCCCGTCAGGCTTTTGGTCGCCGGTCCCGGGCTGGACGGAGAGATCCCGGCCGAGGACTTGCACGACCGCATGGGCCCGGTGCTTCTGACGTTCACGGCCGAGCATGTCGAACCGGTGAGCTCGGTTCTGGAGTGGCACCCTTCTGAGGCAACGGCCATGTTGGCGGCAACGGCCCGGGGAGTCCGCGGCCTCTGCGAGGTCAGGGACGCCGGCCTGCCGGTCCCGCTCAGCGACGAAGGCCCCACCGTCCACGAAGCGGACCTGGACGACGCGCTCACTCGCAACGAACTTGCCCGCGCCATCCTCACGACGGAGAGCCTTGAGGAGGCCGAGCAGTACAGCCGCGAAATCTGCGGCTACTCGGAGATCGACTACGAGCGGAACAAGGCCAGTTGGCTCGGCAGCCGGCCGGAACAGAAGCTGGACCCGGAGCACACGCTCCGCCAACTCGATCAGTTCGAGGCTGACGCCCGCAGTCGAGGCATCACCCACACGACGTTCCGCAGGATGACCGAGGCACTCGGCCTAAATGGCAAACAGCGCCAGGACCTCAGGTCCCTACTGCTCAGCAGCCGGCCGGAGCAATACCAAGCCCCGCTCTGGCAAGTCCCAGCTGAAGCTGTCTGAGATAGGTGAAGGCTCTGCGCTACCTCGGTTGAGGCCGCGTTGTGCTCTCGTCGTCGATGGGGGCTCGGTCGTGCCGGGGCGCGCGGCCAGGCGAAGCAGGAGAAGTAGGACCAGTTTCATTCGTGCGCGGGCTGGAACCCGGTCCATGCGCAGGCGGTTGGGAGGAGGCAGGAACAAGCGGTGGCGGCTCGGTGTGGGACGGGCTCGCAGGGGTGCGCAGAAAGTACGGGATCGGGTCCTGGTCGGGTGTGATCGATGCCGCGAAAATCTTCGCGCAACCCCAGTCGAGATCCACGGCCGCATCCAGTTGGTTAAGGACCACAGCCTCCGCCGTGGAAAGTAGGGCATCAAGGGCAGCGTCGTCGGCCGAACCGTCCGGGTCGTGGCCGTAGGGAGGGCGTGTCATCGTGCACCGCCTTTCGAAATGCCGAGCGCGCGTTTCAAGTTCTGCCGGGCCCTGGCCAGGCTCTGGCGTACGGCATCGGGTGTGATGGCCAACTCGTGGGCGATCTCGGTGGGGGTGAAACCGTCGACCGTCCAGGCCATGACCTCCCTCTGACGAGGAGGTAGCCACCCCAGGGCCTCGAAGACTCGGGCTTCCTGCTCACCGAGTTCCACCGCGGACATGGGGCATCTGCCGCCCGGCAGATCCGGGACCGTAGCGCATGGGTGTTCCTTGGCTTGGCGCAGCTTGAGCAGCTGGCGGAAGGCGACTCGGCGTAACCACGCGGGCGGATGATCGATGGCGTGCCAGGCTTCGTATGCCAGGACGAATGTGGACTGCGCGATGTCGGCGGCTTCGTGGGGGCTGGCACCGTTGCGCATGGTGAAACGAATCACCGGCGTCAACTGCTGCTGGTAGCAGTGCGCGAAGGCTGCCCGCGATGTGGCGTTCGATGGCTGACTTACACGAGCGGACTCGGTCGTTGCCACAGCCTGCCTCGCAGCAACGAGGGCGATGGGTGAACTCTCCGCAGGCGGCTGGGTGACGTTATCCACGGATGTCCTCCTGCCGGCTGGAATGACCACCGATCTCAACAACGGTCTCGCTCTGCCCGATGCGGCGCTTGGAGATCCGGCTCCCGGGCGGCAGAGCCCGCAGCTGAGTGCTGAGAGCCTCTTCATCGATCTCGGCAAGGCGTGCGGCCGCCCGGACGCGTATCCACAAGTAGCTCACGCGCGCCCCGCAACCGCACAGCCCTGCGGCTGCAGACGCAATCACCGCTATATCCACCGGCCATCTCCCTGGGAACCTCGTGCGCGGACAACTCCGGTGTCCTCCGCCTCTCAGTAGTGCACGAACCCCAGCCGAGCGTGACTCCGCACGGCCAGCGACAACAGAAAGGCCAGCGCTACGGTCGTCGCCGGAGGCCGCACTCTCCATGGCGCGCGCAGTGGCTCGCCGTCGCGCAAGCTGCGGCCGGGACGTTTGCTACGCACTGGGGCACGCGCCGCCACGTTGCCAGACACATGCGGCAATCACCCTCCGGAAGAGTCAAGTTGGGCTCCGCGGGGCGAGCGAGTACAGCAACGGCAGCGGCAGCCTCCTGGTGCTCCGGCTGGTTCTCACCTCCCAGCTACCGAAAGTTCCGTCTGCTCGACCACGCTCAACTCCACCAGCACGGCCCCGGCCCTCCCCATGCGCCACATCGAGGCGCACAGCCAAACCGAGGCAAGCGGTGTCAAGCATCAAGTGAGGCCACTGCGTCAAGCATCAACCGAGACACGACAAGCCCCAACAGGCCGACTGAGTAACAACTTTCTCTACGGATTTCAAGGCGGCTCGCTCCGCTCCCCGCGCGCGGCCCGGCCCTCGGCCGGGCCTGCGCTCCTGTCTCCGCCCCGCTCCAGCCCGGCCGACGCCCGGGCCGCACGAACAGCATGCAGCCGCCTGACGTCAGAGAAGGGGTACATCGTGGCTGGGGCGGTCGGCTCCACGGCTTTACGGAGCCACTTTGGCACGAGCCTCGAAGATCATGGCCCCAACGTCGTGCTTTACCGGGCAGGTCCACAGACTGCCCGACGCGCCGGAAGCTTACGGGGCCATGATTACTCGCGCCAAAGCAGCGCCACCCCAAAGCCGCTCCACCGACCTTGTTCGACACATATCCTGCCGCTATACGAGCCTAACCAGGTCCTCTGCTTGGAGTACACCCGGAGGAAGTAGACGAATTGTAAGAGCCGACTCTTCGTAGTCAATCAGGCTTTCTTTATGGGCTGGACGGAGAATGTCCCTCCTGAAACGCGCCACATTGGGGTGCTCTAGCCATTCGACGAGATCACTTTCCCGTACAGGACCGTTTTCACTTAGGAGCAGGAGAAGTGCCTTCTGCTTCCAAGTCAACCCAGGACTTAGGACCCTTTTCCTGTTTCCTTCGGCCCAAACTTGAGGAACTTCGCGCTCTACCAGGCTCTCAACCAGTGACGTCGCCTCTTCGATAGTGAGGTCATGAAAAACCCTCACAAGTTCAGCCATGAGCCACTTACTCATATACAGGACTGCTGTCGCATCCATCAGGTTCGGGTCAATGTCTCCACCAGCGTGACCAACACCCCGATTATTTCGGATCTCATACAGCGCCAGTAGCATGCGGGGGATCTGGACCTTGATCGCCCGTGGCACAGATGAAGGTTTCTGCTCAAGCTCACGACAGGCCCGAACTATGTCTCGGGGTTTGGATGAACGATCTGCATACTGACCGTCAACGTACCCAGTAATGGCGGTATAGATTCCTTCGCAGAGCTTTCCGCCATTCAATTCCGCAGGCTCCCACCGATGTTCTCGATAGTTGCTTACAATCCGATTGAAGGCGTTAACGATGTCGTCCCGCAGTCCGTCAGGTAGAGCCGCAAGGGCTTCGCCAGGTGTCATGTTAAGACTCAGCTCGCAATCAATCCCTGGACGTATACCAGTCCTTCATGCGTCAGCTTGAACAGCTTGCGCGCCTGACGGGAGCTCCCCGCCTTTCGCAGCTGAATAACTCGCGCAGGCTTCTTCTCCTGATTTCCCTTGAGGGACTCCGTGACGTTCTTTAGGGCATGCCCGAGATTCTTCAGCTCTTTGTTCAAGTCGGCCGACTGGAAGGTGGGCTCCCCTTGAATTGCCTGGAACCAGTATCCCGCTACGAGGGCCCTGTCGACATCGGTCTTGGGGGCTGCGGCATTGAACAGCTCGGCGAAGTGTTCGAACTTGGGGGCTTCGGCAGAAATCTCCTCGTCGCTAACCTCATCGACTTCCCCTTCCACTTCAATCGCGTCCTTGAGTCCGTTTCTAGCAGCTGGGCTGCTGAGCACTACGCCGTAGCGCTCAGCAGCCCAGCGCAGCACTCTCCCCTGGGCGTCCTCTTCAAGATCGTGAAGGGCGTCAGCAATCGCGGACATCGCCCCGATCTCTGGATCGCTCATTTGTTCCCCTGTTCCCCTTCTGGTATGTGCATCGGCAGCGCCCACCCTCACCATGCAGACGCTGGCAGTCGCGATCGGAATGCTAACGGCAGACACTCGACCAGATCCTCAGCGATTACCAATTCGCCTGTTGATCAAGTGTTTTTAATGAGCCGCACCTTCGCTATCCGACGCACAACAAAACCTCTCAGGATGCACCCAGATCTCATGTGACGCAATGGGAACATACTTGCGATTTCTTGCCGAAGGCGGACTTCGCCACGGCGATCTTTGGGAGACCACAATGAGTTGCCACCCGATCCGCCAGCGCTGGCTGCCCCCTGGTCGACGACATGGCAGCACGGCTAACGGATCAAGTCGTGCCAGCGCCGTGCCGGATCGTGCGGGGAACCACGGGAAACAGCGGTACCTGAGTCGGCAAGCAGGCAAACGCCTCCCCCCATTTCGCCGCAGGTCAGCCCAGCGAGCACGGCTGGGTCACCTGAGCTTCCCAAGCTGAGAGCTTTGAGGGTGGCTCCCGAGTCGCCTTCGCGGGCCGACCGTTGCGGCATGCTCTGGTCGACGGCACCAATAGCGTGGCTGAGGCCGGTGGGGGTGCAGCGAGGCACACGCGCGCCTGGTCGGTCGACTGACGCACCGTCGTGGCGGGCTTTCGTCGGCTGAGGCTGAGACAGGCCGCGACGAAGGTGCCGGCCGTAAGTCGAACGAGGCCCCGCACCGGGCAAAGCTGGGCCGTCCAAGGCCGCTCGACGTTAGTCAAGGACGACCAACGACGACCACCAGGCACACGAGCCCGCCACCCCTGACCAGCAAAAACCCAGCTCACCAAGATCTCCGACAAGACCCAGGGCAAGAAGACACATGGTTGCGTTGCCCCAAGTTGTCGTAGCTGGTCTCTACCCTCAGGCTCACCCTGCCAGACTCCGAACATGAGGCGCTGTGCTGGAGTGACACGACGAGGGCAAGCGTGCAGGAACGCCGCCGGATGGAACGGCTTCTGCCATCAGCATGGTGGCGGAGCGCGAGTTCGGGCGCCAAGACTCCGCGCCTCGCGCGTACAGGCGACTCCAGTTCCCCACCGTCGTCGGAGAGGCTGGCTGTGGCGACTCTGGTGGCTGATCATGAGCTGGTTCGAGCAACTACGCGGCAGAAGAACCGGCGGCTGAAGGCACGCGACGACCTGTGCCAGACGTGTGCCAGTTCGTGCGGGGAACCACGGGGAAAACCAGGCACCGGCTGGACGGTGAATAGAGTGCCAACACCGCTCCACCGCAGGTCGGTACAGCAACTACCTTTGGATCACCTAAGCATTCCAAGCTGAGATCTCTCGCTGGGTCTCTCTGCAAAGCTGTGTTCTCAAGGGTTCGCTGGCTGTCCGTCGGCCACTTCGGTACAGGAGCGTTGATCGGTCCCTCGGCTGACGTTGACTGCGTCGCGAGGTCGGGCTCCCGTGGGGTAGCTGTGGGCCGAGAACCTCCACAAGTCGTCGCCGGCGGCGAGCGTTTCGGCCTTGCTGCCATACATGTCGATGACTGTCGTGGCGAGCATCTCGTGGGTCAGCCCGTCGACATCGACGACTGTCAGCGTGTAGGTCTTCCCGATGTGGCCCTCGCCGCCGACGTTGATCCTGTCGGCGTGCCAGCGTCCGCTGCGCAGGGTGGCCTCCGCGGCGAACACAATGCGGTTGCCTCCTGCCTTGTCCGGGAACTCAACTGCGATCCAGAGGTGGTGTCCTTCGGGGAGGCTGCCACTGCCTCGGAGGCTCTGCACGCAGCGAGGGATCACTACATCCTTGCTGTCGTCAAGCGAAGTAATGCGGAGGTCAACACTGGAAGGCCAGAGGAGCAGTCCGCCTCCTGCCGGAAGTGCCAGCACTGCCGCAACTGTTGCAATCAGTCCACCGCGGCGGTTGCGGTACGCGCTGCGGATCGAGCGGGCGAGGCATTGCCACGCCTGCCTCTGATGCGCCCAGAATCCCACGGAACTCGACGCACTACCGTTCGAGGCACTCATCGTTCCCCCGAGATCACCGCACAGACGGAAAGAAGCCTGACGGACGCTAGCGGCCCGCCGGGCGACCGTGACGTGATGTTGCCTATTGGCGAAGGTCAGGCCTGCAGTGATCGAGTCCATCCGTTTGCTTCCGCTGGAAGTCGCGGTGGCAAGCAAGCTTCGGGTAGGCACACGAGGCCAACGAGGACCGTCCGTCTCACTTTCCGTCTCATTCAGCTGCGTTCACGGCCGTTCAGACGAGACCAGGAGTCGGGTGCAGCCCATGAGGGAGCCGCCCATGAACCCAGGTGAACGCCCGGGCACGCACCCGAAGACCCCACCACCACAGTTGGAAAGCGTGCACACGCGGTCGACGTGCAGCACTGATTGGTGCGCGGCCGGCGCTGACAGGTCTCACTCTTGGCCATCAACGAAGCCCGACCGTCGGTTAGGTCCCGGGTTCACCCCAGGCCGCCCCCAGACAGAACCGGGGATGCAGCTGCTCTACAGAGCTGGACACCTCGGAAGCCGACCGCGCGTCCAAGACCCTAGTCGTGGCCACTGACACCCCCTGCGAACCTGACACCCCTCGACCGCGTTCCGCTCATCCCCGCACCACAAGCGCACCAGATCGAGCGGGGAACAGCGGGGAATCACGGTGAAAGCCGCCGCCTCCGACAAGGCTGCACCTAACCCGTTCGCCCAGGTCAGCGCCCGAACCACCCGCAAACGCCCGCAGCTTCCCAAGCTGAGAGTGCGAGTTCGATTCTCGTCACCCGCTCTTCTTGAAGCCCCAGGTCAACGGCTTGGGGCTTTTACGCGAGCGGGGCTCTCCCGCATTTTCCGGCACGTGTCGCGCTCGAAGATGGGGCATGCGGAGGGCACGAGTGCCTTGCGGGTGCAGTCCGCTCACGTTGCAGCTGGCGCTGACCTGCGACTTCACGTCACCCACGAGCAGGTTCGCGTGGTCGGAGCACTCAGCCTTCCCGTGCCGAACGACGCCGGACACTTACCGATCGCGCATCTCGACAAGACGGGCCACAACTTCCTTACGGAAGCAGGCGCTTGGCTGCCGAGGATCTCGCGTCAGAGCGGAAGGTCGTCCGGGAGTACCCGGAACGCCTTGTGGCGGCCCAACGGGCGTACGGCCCGGAAGTCCCTTCGGTCGAGGGTGAGGATCGCGTCGGTGTCGTAGTCGGCCGCGAGCGCCACGTTCACCGCGTCGGCGAGGTCCAGGTCGAGCGCGCCGTAGCGAACGCGGACGGACTGTGCGGCGCCCAAGTGGTCTTCCGTGATCTCGGGCATGACGACCCGACCCCGGCTCATCCAGCGCCGCAGGTCGTCGACCGCGCTGACGGCGGCTGCGCGCCTCAACTCGCGCGTGGCCACGTGATCGAGTTCCGCCAGCAGGAGGGGGGACATGACCAGTAGACCGGCCGCCATGATCGCCTCATTCGCCGCTCCGTGTTCCGGGTGCGTCGAGTCGAGAGCGGCCAGGAGGCCGGACGTGTCGGCGATGACGACGATCACGCGGTGGTTCCGGAGTCCGTCTCGCGGCGGACCGCGTCAGCGACCGCGTCACGGACCTCAGCCTTGGATGACGTACGACCCGACCCCTCGAACGTCCGCGAGAAAAGCGGCTCGTCCCAGACCCGGTTCGCCATGGCCGCGAGATGGATGCCCTGACGGATGATCTCGGCCTCGCTTATGCCCCGCCGCCTGGCCGCCTCCTTGATGATCGCCAGATCCTCGGGGTCGGCGTAGACGTTCGTGCGCTTCATGGACATGTACCAAGCGTAGTCCATGTACTGGATTGATGTACACAGCTCCTTCGTCGCGTTGCCCGGGCCGCCGAGCTGCCCTCACAGACCCTGCCCAGGCGAGGGCTTCGCCGGAGGTCTGTGCGCTGGCAAAGCGCTCGCCGAGCTGGACAGCCGCACCGGCCGAGCCAGCGCAGCGCCCCTTCACTCAGGCACTCTGCCCACTGCACTTCGAAGCCGTGCCCACAGCGTGCCCAAGAGATCGGACAACCACGGTCTACAGCGGTGCCACTGCGCCCGGGCGGCGACACCAACACGATGAATCCCCGCAGGTCACCTAGCACGTCGCCGTTGGAGTGCCGTCGCTTCCCAAGCTGAGAGTGCGAGTTCGATTCTCGTCACCCGCTCCATGACTCAAGGCCCAGGTCAGAGACCCGGGCCTTTTAGCGGTCCGCTGTGATCACTCGTCGCGTACCGGATTCGTGCCAGAACGTTGATCGTCTGGATCATCGGTGGCTTCATCCGGCACGGCCACAGCTTCCCGCGCTTGCTTCGCTTGCCTCTGTGCTTCCTGGCGGGCCTTGCGTACGGTCGCGTCGAGCCCGGCGGCGACTTCCTGCTGTCGCTCGTCGTCGGAGTGCTGGTAGATGACCTCATCTCCCGATGTTTGAGGCGCCTGGAGGTACGGGGTCCGTTGAGCGGACTCGCGGCGTTGCACGCCCGTTGCCCGAGACGGAGCATGTGGCCTTCCCGCTCGTTCCTGCCTCTCGGGAGGTTCAGTGCGCTCCATCGTTCGACGACAACTTGCGGCTCTAGTGAGTCTGCTCGCCCTGCTGACCGTCGTATCGGCCGTACCTTCGTCGGCGGCCCCCCGCCCCTTGACGATCTCCACCGACAAAGGCTCGGTCGCGGGAGCCACGGCGGAGGGGGTCGATCGGTTCCTCGGCATCCCGTACGCCGCGCCGCCGGTCGGTACCAGGCGCTGGCAGCCTCCCGCGCCCGCTGCCGCCTGGTCGGGCACGCGGTCGGCCACCGCGTACGGCTCGCGCTGCCTGCAGTCGGCCGACGGCACCGGTCCGGGCATGAGCGAGGACTGCCTGTCTCTCAACGTCTACACCCCCGAACGGCGAACGAACCGCCCGCTGCCGGTGATGTTCTGGATCCACGGCGGGGGCTTCTCCGGCGGTGCGGGGGATCTCTACGACGGCTCGCAGTTCGCGAAGGCCAACAATGTGGTGGTCGTCACGATCAACTACCGGCTGGGCGTGTTCGGTTTCCTCGACGTGCCCGGGCTGAGCAAGCGGGGTGCGGGCAACTACGGCCTGCTCGACCAGGAGGCCGCGCTTCGCTGGACGCAGCGCAACATAGGCGCCTTCGGCGGCGACGCGGGCCGCGTGACCATCGCGGGTGAGTCGGCCGGCGGTCACTCAGTCTGCGCGCTGCTGGCCTCGCCGCCGGCGAGCGGACTGTTCGTCGGCGCGATCATCCAGAGCGGCGGGTGCCCGAGCCTCACGGTCGCACAGGCCACCGCCAAGGGTGAGGACTACGCCACGGACGCCGGCTGTCCCGTTGCGGCGACCAGCGTGTCCTGTCTGCGGGCCAAGCCGGCGAGCGAACTGCTGGGCGCCGGCGGCGGGTTCACCGGCGGCATCCTGAGCGGCCCCCTTCCCGTGTCCGGGGTGCCCGAACTGCCCCTCGCGCCGAGCGTCGCCGTACGATCCGGCCGGATCCACAACGTGCCCCTCCTCATCGGCAGCACCCGCGACGAGGTGCGCCAATGGGCACTTCCGTTCGCGAACGCGACGAAGGATCAGTACGAGCGGGCGGTCAGGCTGGAGTTCGGCGCACGGACGGCGGACGCCGTACTCGCGCACTACCCCTACAGCGCCTACGACAGCCCGTACACCGCGACGTACGCCATCAGCACGTTGTGGGACGACAGCAGCGTCTTCTACGGGCTGGGCGGCTGCCAGTACCAGAACCCTCACGGCTCAGTTCGCCACGCTGCAACCGAGGACGTACTTCTACGAGTTCGACGACCCGCACCCGCCAACCCTCGCGAAGACTCCGGCCGGCTTCGATTCCGGCGCCCCCCATGCCAGCGAGCTCGGCTACCTGTGGCCCATGGAGACCTCGAAGTCGCTGACTCCGGAGCAACAGCAGCTGTCCATGGCGATGGTGCGCTACTGGGGCGCGTTCGTGAAGCACGCGAACCCCACGACCGCAGGACTGGCACCCTGGCCGTCGTACCGCAGCGGCAAGTACATGTCCCTGCTCCCCGGTGATGACAGCCAGGCCCTGAAGTCCGAGGTGTACGCGGACCGACACCAGTGTTCGTTCTGGAACAGCATCAGGTACGACGGGCTCACCACCAACCCGGACCGCCTCGCCGCACAGGCAGGCGTTCCCACGTCCTGATGCCCGGCTGTCCACGTCTTGGGCTGTGGCGGTCGTGTTCCGACAACCTCGCCATCGGCGTCGTCGTCGGCTCCATCACCGCCATGCCCATCTTCATGAACATCTGACGCCCCGGCCGCCCCACGACGACGATGCGGCGGCCGGGAGTGAACCGGCACCGGTACGCCCACCGGTGCACAGGATGCGGTTCATCGTGACGGGCCTCAGCAGGCCCGAGTGACGGAAGCCCCTCCGACGCACCTCCGCCCCGAACTGTTCGGCCGCCGAGTCCTCCTCCGTCTGCTCCTGCAATGCCGCCCTTCCAGCCGGCGCTCGGGATCGGCAGTCCGTCGGCTCCCTTGCCCGCGTAGGGCTCCATTCGGAGTCGCAACCGCGGTCGGGTCCTGTGCCGCCCGCACGTGATGTCGTATGTGTGCCTGCGGGCCTCCCGCCCCAGCTCACGGTGGTCCCTGCGGGCTTCCACCAGTAGCGAGATCGCCATGGCGATACCCGCGCCCATCATCATGGCCAGAAAGGTCGGCCGCTCCGTCATCGACCGACGACCGCAGTGATGTGCCCTTTCCTCCTTTCCGCGCGGAGGACTGCGCGGGCCGCCCCGAGGATCTCCTCGTCCAACTCCAGCCCGGAGGCCAGCACCTGGAGCAGCCGGGTCCGCCACACATCGGGGTCCGTCTCGTATGCGTCCAGCACCCGTACGCCGTATCCGCCCCGCACGCCGTCGCCACCACCGGACAACCGTCGGCGGACCGCCTCCCTCAGCTCGGCGTGGAGGTCGTGGACGACTCCTCGTGAGGTGTCGGTGAGTCCGGCCGCCGCCCCCGTGGCCAATGCGGTGGCCACCAACTCCACTTCGGTCACGCGGACCCCCTCGGTTGTGCGGGTTGTGCGATGTCGTGTCCATCACCTTGGCTGGGGGTGCTGCAATTCTGATGAAATTCCGATGACACAGGGGAGCGGAGGCTTCGGGGTGGACGGCGGATCTCCTCAGCTGCTGCGGTTCGAAGTGCTTGGACCGTTACGGGCATGGCGGGGCGGGGCGCCGCTGAAGCTGGGGCCGGTCAAGCGGCAGGCCGTGCTGGCCACTCTGCTGCTGCACCAAGGGGCCGTGGTGAGTCATGAGCGGCTGCTCGACTCGGTGTGGGGCGAGGAGCCGCCCGCAGGCAGCCACAAGGTGCTGCCCACTCACGTCAACTCGCTGCGCAGAGTGCTCGATCCGGAAGGCACCCCGCCTTCGGAGTCGGTGATCCGCAGCGGCAAGGGCTGGTACCGCTTCGTCGTCGAGGAGGTCAGGATCGACACGACGGATCTGGACGAACGGGGCGACGAGGCTTTGAGCACCGTCGCGTCGGGCGACCTGGTCACCGCCGCGGGCCAACTCTCCTTAGCCATCGGGCTGTTCCGGGGCGAGCCCCTGGCCGGGGTTCCGGGACCATTCGCGCGGGAGGAACGGCAGCGGTTGGAGGAACGCCGACGGACGTTCCGGCTGGAGCGGCTCAAGTGCCTGGTCCTGCTCGGCCGGTTCGGCGATGCACTCGACGACCTGAGCCGACTGTCCGCGTCCGACCGTTACGACGAGTCGCTGACGGCCTTGCGCATGCGGGCCCTGTACGGCCGCGGACGTCAGGCGGAAGCGCTCAGAACCTACGAAGACCTGCGCGTACGACTGCGTGACGAACTCGGAACCGATCCCTGTGAGGAACTGCGCCGGGTGCACGAAGCGGTCCTGCACCAGGACGACGTCTTTCTCCTGCGTCCGCCCCCGTCGGTGTTCTCCGCACCGCGTGAGAGGGCCGTGCCCGCCGAACTCCCGCACGACACCCCGGGTTTCGCCGGCCGCACCGGCGAACTCGACCGACTCCACTCGCTGCTGGCGCCCGCGCGGGCACAAAAGACTGCGAACACCGTGGTCATCTCTGCCATCGGCGGCGCCGCCGGCATCGGCAAGACCGCGCTGGCCGTGCACTGGGCACACCACGTCCGCGACCGCTTCCCGGACGGCCAGCTCTACGTCAACCTGCATGGCTTCGACCACGACCGGCAGCCACTCGAACCCGGTGAGGCCCTTGAACTGCTGCTGCGCAGCCTGGGGTTCGCGGCGTCCGAAATCCCCCCGCACCACGAGGCCCAGAGCCGCGTGTTCCGGACCCTGCTGGCCGACCGGCGCATGCTCGTCCTGCTGGACAACGCGGCCTCGGCCGAGCAGGTGCGTCCACTGCTGCCGTCCGGCCCGACCTGCTGCGTCCTCGTCACCAGCCGCAACCGGCTCGGCGACCTCGTCGCCCACGACGGCGCCCACGCCATGCCACTGGACCTCCTCCAGCCGGACGAAGCCCGCGCACTGCTGAGCCGGACCCTCGGCACGGACCGGGTCGACGACGACAAACACGCGGTCGATGAACTGATCCGGCTCTGCGGCAGCCTCCCCCTGGCCCTGCGCGTGGCCGCCGCCCGGCTGGCGGGCGATCCGGGCCTGCGGACGGCCGACCTCGTCACCGAGATGACCGAGGGCAACAAGCTGGAGGCACTGGAGCCGGACGGTGACGCCAACTCTCCTTTGCGTACGGCCTTTTCAGTGTCCTACCGGGTCCTGGCACCCGCCGCGCGCCGGCTGTTCCGCCTGCTCGGCCAGTTCCCGGGAGCGGAGTTCACCACCGAGGCCGCAGCGGCGCTTCTGGATGCGCCACTGCCACAGGCCCGGCGGCTGATCGGTGCGCTGGTCTCGGCCCACCTGATCGAGCCCGCGACGGTGGGGCGTTACCGGTTCCACGATCTCCTCCGCGAGTACGCATGGGAGTGTGCGCTGGTGGAGGAGGCGGCGCCGGACCGTGAAGCCGCCCTCGAACGGCTCCTGATCTGGTACCTGAACGCCACCCGAACCGCCGCGGGGGCCGGGCTCTTTCCGGAGCTGCCGAGCAGCCTCCATCCCGGCACGCACCCGGGCATGCCGTCGGGCACCGCGCCCGGACCGTGGCTGGACGCGGAACGGGCGAATCTGCTCGCCGTCATCAACCATGCCACCCGCCACGGCCCCCGACCCGTCGCGTGGCACCTGACCTCCGCACTGTTCAGCGACTTCTGGATCCATCTGCCGCGGAAGACCTGGCAGACCACCGCGCAGACGGCGCTGGACGCGGCCGAGACCGAGAGTGATCTGTTCGGCCAGGCAGCGATGCACTCCAGCCTTGCAGCGGCGCGGTGGGACCGGGGGCATGTCCGACAGGCGATGGAACACGCCACACGCGCAGTGGACATCAGCCGGGAGATCGGTTGGGCGACGGGCGAGGCATCGGGTCTGGGCCTCAGAGGCTTCGCGCGTTGGAGCATGGCGCGCCTCGACAGCGCGCACGACGATTTCACCGTCGGCCTGCGCCTCTTCCGTGAGACGGGGCACCGCTACTTCGAAGGATTCGGGGTGGTCGGCCTCGGTATGGCCTGCCGGGATCTGGGCCGGCTGCACGAGGCCGCCGATCACCTCGAACGGGCCGTCGGGCTCGCGGCAGAGGTCAGCTGGTGGGACGCCCGCTCGGCCCTGCATATCCTGGGCGGGGTGTACTGGGAACTCGGCCGTCTCACGGACGGACTAGACCTCCTCGGCCCGGAGGTGGCCTCGGACAAGCGGGCCGGTTACCGCGACGGCCAGGCGATGATGCTCGGCGCCATCGCGAAGATCAATGTCGAACTCGGCCGCCACAGCGAAGGGTTGGAGCAGGCTGAGCGAGCCTTCGCCCAGGTCGAGGACACGAAACGACACTGGGTTCAGTCCGGCATCCTCAACACGGTCGCCGCCGCCCACCGACGACTGGCACAAGCGGACCGGGCTCTTCAGGCCGGCGAGCAGGCTCTCGCGATGGCTCGCGAGGCGCGATTCAGACGGGGCGAGGCAGACAGCCTCCTGTGCCTCTCCCTCACCTACAAGGAAACGGGCCGGTACGACGAGGCTCGCGCCCACGCCGAACTGGCGCTGGCCCTGGCCCGTGACCACTCGTTCCGCGTGGTGGAGGGCCAGGCTCTGACGGCCCTGTGCGAGACGGCGGAGGCCGAGGAGGCACACGGCACAGCTGTCGAGCTCGGCCAGACGGCCCTCGCCCTGCACCGCGAGACCGGCCACCGGCTCGGCGAGGCCCGCACCCTCATGGCACTCGCCCGCGCCCACCGGAAGACCGGCGACGGCGCCGCCGCTGAACTGATGAGGCAGCAGGCATGGGACATCTTCTCGGACATCGGTGTACCCGAGTCGGAGTACGAGGGTCTCGACCGGTGACGCCTCCGCAGCCGTGCCCAATCCGTGCCCGTAAGAGCGGGCAACCACGGTCAACAGGGGTGCGATCCTGCACCCTCGATTGCCACACCCGAGAGCTTACGTCCAGGTCAGAAGCTACCTGGCTCCCCAAGCGTCGTCGCTTCCCAATCTGAGAGTGCGAGGTCGATTCTCGTCACCCGCTCAATGGCTGAGGCCCAGGTCATTGACCCCAAGAGGCGACTTCAGAGGCGAGCCGCCTCTCTCCGAGGTCCGTCTCATGGATTCCGTTCGGCTGCATGGTTCGGTTCCTCCTTCTCACTGCAGTTGCTCGGCCAGTCCGACGATGATGCCCTCCGGGCCGCGGACGTAGCAGAGCAGATAGCTGTCCTCGAACCGGGCGATCTCGCCGAGGAGTTCGGCGCCGTGAGGGCGCAGGCGGGTAACGGTGTCCTTGATGTCGTCGACGGCGAACATGACGCGGTGTGTGCCCAGAATGTTGTGCGGGCGGTTGCGCGGGCCGGCGCTGGTCGCCGCGGGGCTGCGGTACTTCGCCAGCTCGAGGCGGCTGTGGCCGTCCGGTGTCCGGACCATGGCGATGTCACAGTGGACGCCGTCGAGTCCGGTGCACTGGTCGGCGACGAGGCCCTCGACCTCCGCCCTGCCCTCCAGCTCCATACCGAGTTCCACGAAGAACGCGATGGCGGCGTCCAAGTCCTCGACGACGATGCCGACGTTGTCCATCCGCTGAATCGCCATGCGGGCTTCTCCTTCTTCCTGGTGCGGCCGGTGGTGGCCGCTGATGTCCCTGGGACGGAGCCGGTGGAACGTTCTCGACATCCGCAGACCGCCGAACTCCGAGAAAACTGGATCGCGCCAGGCGTCTTCTGGCGCTGGGCCGCAGGTTCGGACTTCTCGGTGCTAATCATCGGGGTGGGTCCAGGCGACATGGTGGCCGGCTGGGCAAGCGACGGGTTCGAGTCCTGGGTGCCGGGCGGACCAGCCGACCGCGTGCCCGCCGCGCGGGTGGTCGCACGCGTGGCGGACGATCGGCGACCTGAGTAGTCCCCACCGGGCCCTGGCAGTTGCCCGTGACAGACCCGTGCCTTACGTGGTGAACCTTCCCGGTCACAGCACCAGATGGCTGGAGGAGGAGGATTTCGCCGTGCTGTTCGGTCGATGAGTCGCATGCGAGGATGTCGCCCGTGACCGGATCGTCGTCATCGCCTGTCGCCGAGGGCCCGCCTCGCGACCACGGCCTGGGCCCCGGTGCCGCTGCCGCGCTTGTGTTCGGGTCCTCTGCCGCAGTCCTCGTGGTCGAGATCGTCGCTTTGCGGCTACTGGCTCCCTACCTCGGTCTCACACTCGAGACCAGCACCATGGTGATCGGCATCGCCCTCACCGCGATCGCCCTCGGTTCGTGGCTGGGTGGGCTCATCGCCGACCAGGTCAATCCACGGCGGCTCATAGGTCCCTCGCTCGGGGTGTCGGGGGCGGTCGTGGCGGTCACCCCTGCCGTGCTGCGTACCACTGCGGAGTGGGCGCCGGCGTTGCTCTTGTTGATCGCGTCGCTGACCATCCTCGTGCCGGGCGCGCTGCTCTCCGCGGTGACGCCGATCGTGACCAAGTTACGGCTCACCAGCCTCGCCGAAACCGGAACGGTGGTCGGCCGGCTGTCCGGCGTCGGCACCGTCGGCGCCATCTTCGGCACCGTCCTCACCGGCTTCGTCCTCGTATCGCGGCTGTCGGTCAGCGGCATCCTGATCGGACTCGGAACACTGCTGGTGGTCGGCGCGGCGCTGGTCGAGTGGCGAACGCGCGGGTGGAGCGGCACCCCTGCCCTCACACTCGTGGTCGTTGCCGGCGGCCTGGCCACCACGGTCGCGCCCGGTGCCTGCGAGACGGAGACCAAGTACCACTGCGCACGGGTCGTCGCGGACCCCGACCGGGACAGCGGCCGCACACTCGTTCTGGACGGCTTGCGCCACTCCTACGTCGACGTCGACGACCCGGCCTTCCTGGAGTTCGCGTACGTGCGCGCCATCGCGTCGGTGGTCGATGCCGCCTTTCCCGAACGTGAGCCACTTGCTGCCCACCACCTGGGCGGCGGCGGGCTCACCTTTCCCCGTTACCTCGCGGCAACGCGACCCGGGACGCGCAGCCTTGTGTCCGAGATCGACAGCGGGGTCGTGCGCATCAACCGCGACCAACTCGGTCTGGGATCAGAAGCCGGTATAGACGTACGCGCCGAGGACGGCAGGCTCGGTCTGCGGCGACTGGACGCCGGCAGTCGTGACCTCGTCGTCGGCGACGCCTTCGGGGGTGTCAGCGTGCCGTGGCACCTCACCACGGTGGAAGCGATGACCGACATACGGCGGGTGCTCGACGAGGACGGCCTGTACGTCGCCAACCTCATCGATCACGGCAGTATGGCTTTCGCACGTGCCGAAGTGGCCACCCTCCGCGAGACCTTCGAGCACGTGGCACTCGTCGGCGAACCCGTCGATATCGGCCTCGACCCGACCGCCACCGCCGAGGGCGGCAATCTGGTGGTGTTCGCCTCCGACCGACCGGTCGACCTGCGCGCGACCCAGGAAGCGCTGGACGCCCGGCAAACCGGCTGGAAGATCGCCACCGGCGACGAGCTCACCTCCTGGATCGGCGATGCCCAACTGCTCACCGACGACTACGCACCCGTCGACCAGCTCCTCCAGCCCTCCAGCACACGAAGCAGCCGGTGACAGGAGTTCGTCGAGGCTGGAGTACTCCCCGGTGCAGGTCATGGGCGCGTGGCGGCGCGATCGGCCGCGTCAGCACCCGGCCCCCTTGATCTCGCCCGTACCGCGACGTCGTCGGTACCTCGGCCGGCCCCGGTCAGGGCGGTGATCACTCCCGCCGCCGGCTGAGTGGCGTCAGGCTTGGTTCTGGTTCAGCCGGTGGTCTCGAGGAAGTCGGGCCGCCGCAGGCCGTGGACGTTGCGGTAGGCGGCCCTGCGGGGTGGGGTCCAGCCGTCCAGTAGGGCGGGGGCGGGGCGGTAGACCTCGATGCCCAGGGGGCGGCAGACGTCCAGGGGGTCGCGGGCGTCCGGGCCCCAGAGGGGGACGGAGAGGTCGCCGCCGGGGCAGGTGGACAGGGCGCAGAGGAGGTCGGTCTCGGCGAAGAACTCGAAGTGGTCGCCCTTGCGGGCCGGGCAGTCCTTCATGAAGTACTGGTCGGACTCGTTCAGGCCGGTGCACTGGAAGACGTTCAGGACGTCGTGCACGTCGAACTCCGTGAGGCCGTACGGGAGTACGGCGCGGACCAGGTTCGAGTGGCAGTGGAAGTCGAAGTCCTCGCCGGTGAGCATGCGGTTGACGTACGGGTCGCAGCGGGTGCCCAGCAGGTCGTGGACGCGTCCGCCGTCGGCGTCGACGCCGTAGTCCGCGAGCGTGTCGGCGGTGACGGTGAGCAAGGGGCGCAGGAAGGGGAGAGTGGACCAGATGCGGTCGTACGTGGAGATGTGCGCGCGCTGCAGCTGGCGGGTGCGGGCGGCCCACATGCGCTCGCGCGGGTCGTGGAGGTTCCATATGTTCAGGTCGCCGACCTGGGGGCCCTCGACCGTCACGATCCTGCACAGGTGTCCCTGAGGGACGGTCCAGGCGCGGCCCGAGCGGATCGGGATCTCGAAGGAGTCCACGAGCTCGTGGCGCGTCCCGGCGAAACGGTCGTAGAAGGCGCGGTCGACGTCGAGAGCGCCGCCCTGGGTGGCCTGGTAGGCGGCTGCCGCCTTGGACGCGGCCGATGCGGATGCCGGGCGGGGGGTCATCGCTTGCCTTTCGCTGCCGATGTCGTGCTGGTCGTACGGGAGTTGGCGCGTACGGCGTCCAGCACCGTCCGCTCCGAGTCGTCCAGGTAGAGCCGCAGCGCGGCGGTGGCGTCCTTGCGCCGGCCGCCGCGGATCAGGTCGCAGATCTCGCGGTCTCGGGCGACCCACGGCGCTTGGAAGGCGCCCTGATCCGCCATCACGGCGAAGGCCAGGCGGAGTTGGGCGATCGTCACCCGGAAGAAGCCGTCGAGCCGGGCGCTGCCCAGCAGGGCAACCAGCGACTGGTGGAACCGCAGTGACGCGGTGCCGACCTTGTCCCACGCCTCGACGTCGACGGCGAGTTCGGCGGCCGAGACCTTGGCCTCCATGGCGTCGAGCAGTGGTTCCGGGGCGAGCGGGCTCGCGTCGACGGCGCTGAGTTCGAGCGTGCGGCGGGCGAGGTAGATGTCCGTCACGTCCTCGGCGGACAGGGTCTTCACCGCGGTGCCCTTGTGCAGTTGCTGCACCACCAGGCCCTCGTCGTGCAGGGTGCGCAGGGCTTCTCGCAGGGTGTTGCGGGACACCCCGAGTTCGGCGGAGAGCGCGACGTCCCGCAGCGGGGTGCCGGGCGGCAGTTCGCCCTCGACGATGCGTTCGCGCAGCACATCGGTCACCAGGACGGGGCGCCCGGCGGAGGCCGCCGCGCCGTTCAGAGTCGACATGCCCCCACCCTAGCGCACGATCTGTTGAACAAAATAGAAGCCTGCTCCATGTACTACATCCAGGAAGTTTCGACCTTTTACTTGACTGAAACACCAACCCGTCACCATCATCAGCAGCCAGATTGTTCAACAGTTTCAGTCTCCCGGTCGAGAGGCCCCCTCATGCGCGTGACCCTCCTCCGCTCCATCACCGCCGGCTTGCTCCTCGCCCTGTCCGGCTGTTCCAGCGGTTCCTCCCCGGCCGGCGAGGCGGGCGGTTCGGGCACCATGACCGCCGGCACCCTGACCGTGGGATCGGACCTGACGTATCCCCCGTACGCCTATCTCGACGGCAAGACCCCGGCGGGCTTCGACCCGGACATCTCCCGGGCTCTGGCCAAGGCGTCCGGACTGAAGTCCACCTTCGTCGACACACGGTTCGAGCAGCTCATCGCCGGGCTCGGGACCGGCCACTTCGATGTGATCGCGTCCGACCTCTACATCACCGACGCGCGCAAGAAGCAGGTCGACTTCATCCCGTACTTCACGACCGGCAACTCGATCGTGGTGCAGAGCTCGGGCGACTACCGGCCGGCCGTGGTCACCGACCTGTGCGGGAAGTCGGTCGCGGTGATCAAGGGCGGCCAGATCGTCGAGAAGCTGCGCGGCGAGGCGAGCACGCAGTGCGAGGGGAAGGGTGAAAAGGCCGTCGATGTACGGGAGTTCGGCACCGACCCCGAGGGCACGCAGGCGCTGCTGTCCGGTCAGGTCGACGCCCAGGTCACCGACGGGGCCGTCGCCAAGGCCGCCGCCGACAAGACCGGTGGCCGGCTCACCATCTCCAGCAAGACCCTGATCTATCCGGTCCAGTCCGGGCTTGCCGTGAAACGGGGCGCCACCGAACTCAAGAAGACCCTCACCACCGCACTCGACGAGCTCAAGAAGAACGGCACCTACGCCGAGCTGCTGAAGAAGTACAACCTCGGTCAGGCCGAGGGGAGTTGACGGATGATGGGCAGCTTCGACTGGCATTACACGATCGGCCTGTTCGCCGATGCCGACCTGTGGCGGGCGGCACTGCTCGTCGTGGAACTGGCCGTGTCCGCCTGGGTGATCTCCACCGCGCTCGGCCTGCTCGTCGCCCTCGCCCAGCAGTCCCGGCTGCGTCCGCTGCGGCTCCTCGCCTCCGCGTACGTCTGGTTCTTCCGCAGTCTGCCGCTGCTGGTACTGCTGATCTTCGTCTACAACTCACCGCAGCTCTTCCCCGACCTCAGGCCCCTGTTGTCGAGCCCTTTCGCCGCGGGCCTGGTCGCGCTCGTGCTCAGTGAGACCGCGTACATCGCCGAGATCCACCGAGGCGGTCTGCTGGCCGTGGGCAAGGAACAGGGCGAGGCCGCGCAGGCGTTGGGCATCCCGTACGCGGGCGTGCAGCGGCATGTGGTGGTGCCGCAGGCGTTCCGGGTCGCGCTTCCCGCGCTGGGCAACGAGTTCATCAGCATCCTCAAACTGACCTCACTGGTCAGCTCCATCTCCCTGGCCGAACTGCTGCTGGTCGGCCAGCGCCTCTACACCCAGAACTTCCTGGTCCTGGAGACCCTGCTGGCCGTGGCGGTCTACTACGTCATGCTGGTCACCCTCTTCGACCGGCTCCGCGCCCTGCTCGAACGGCGCCTGGACGTGCGCAGACGCCGTACGAAGGCCACGGCCGGCCACGTCCCGGAGGCCGACGTCCCCGTCGCACCGGCGCGGACCCGACCCCGCACCCCGCACGACGGCGAGGCGGTCGTACGCGCCCGGGGCCTGCGGAAGTCGTTCGGCGCGGTGTCCGTCCTGAACGGGGTGGACCTCGATGTGCACCGCGGCGAGGTGGTGGCCGTCATCGGCCCCTCCGGCTCGGGCAAGACCACCCTCGTACGCACCCTCAACCACCTGGAACAGCCCGACCACGGCACTGTGGAGATCGACGGCCGGCCCATGGGCGGCCGGGACCGTGAACTCGCCGCCCAGCGCCGTCACGTCGGCATGGTCTTCCAGCGGTTCAACCTCTTCCCGCACCGGACAGCTCTGCAGAACATCACCCTCGCCCCGCTCCAACAGCGGCTCCACGGCAGCCGGTCGGCCGCCGAGGGGCTGGCGCGGGAACTGCTCCGCAAGGTGGGCATGGACGCCCACGCCCACAAGTACCCGCACCAGCTGTCCGGGGGCCAGCAGCAGCGCGTGGCCATCGCCCGCGCGCTGGCGATGGACCCCAGCGTGCTCCTCTTCGACGAACCGACCTCCGCCCTCGACCCCGAACTCGTCGGCGAGGTCCTGTCGGTGATGAGCGAACTCGCCTCGGACGGCACGACCATGGTCGTCGTCACCCACGAGATGCGCTTCGCGCGCGAGGTCGCGGACTGGGTGGTCTTCATGGACCAGGGCCGCATCCTTGTCCAAGGGCCGCCCGAGGCGGTCTTCGACAACTCCGGGGAACCGCGCCTGGAACGGTTCTTCGCCGCGGTCACGGGCACCCCGCAGCCGCCCTCGAAGGCGGTGCGGTAGAGGCGCGGTTGTCGGCCGGGGTCCGCCAGGACGGCGGTCGTCGTGCTGTCGGGCGTGGCGGCGGTGGGTGTGGTGGCCGTGAGCGCGGTCCCGTCATGGATCTCGCTCGGCGACCGGTTCGTGCTGGTGCTGGTGGGTGCGGCCGTACTGCCGTGGTTCGCAGGCCGGTTCTGGCGTCAGTACCGGGCTCTGGTGCGGGCCGGATGGGAGCGGGCCGAGCACCTGGAACGCGAGCAGTGGTTGATCGCCGAGCAGGCCCGCCTGCGTGAACGTGCCCGCATCGCCCAGGACATGCACGATCTGCTCGGGCACGACCTCAGTCTGATCGCCCTGTCGGCGGGCGCCATGAAGCTCGCGCCCCGATCCCGCCCGCTGCTCGCTCGGTTGTCCGGGAACCACTCCGGGATTGTCCTTGATCGGTAACGGGCGCATCCTGTGGCCGCTGTTTCTCGTCCTGCCAGTTGGTCGCGAGTTGACCAAGGTATCGGTGAGTAACTGCGGGAAAGCGGGGCGGACATGGCGCGGCACGGTGGCGGGCGGGGCTGGTACGGCAAGGTGTTCGGCGCGGCGCTCGGGGTGGCCATGCTCGCCGCCGGTGCATCGGCGTGGTCCGCGCAGGCCGGTGTCGTGGGCGGCCCGTCGCCGAAGGCGACCGCCCCGGTCTCGGCGGGCAGTGACGGCAAGCCGGTCGCGGTGACCATCGCGCACGCCTCGGACAAGGGGGCGCGCGGCGTCAACATCACCATCGACGACGGCCCCGACCCCGTGTGGACCCCCCAAGTGCTCGACGTGCTGCGGGAGTACGGGGTGAAGGCCACGTTCTGCATGGTGGGGACGCAGGCGCAGGCCCACCCGGAGCTCGTGAAGCAGGTGGTCGCGGCCGGGCACCGGCTGTGCGACCACTCGGTGTCGCACGACACCACGATGGACAAGCAGTCCCAGGCCTACCAGTCGCAGCAGATCCTCGACGCCGAACGCATGATCACCGAGGCGTCCGGGGGCGTACGGCCGATGTACTACCGGGCGCCCGGCGGGGCCTTCACCCCGTACAGCCGCAAGCTCGCCGCCTCCCGCGGCATGCGCCCGCTGGGCTGGAACGTGGACACCAAGGACTTCGAGCGGCCGGGCACGGACGCCATCGTCGCCACCGTGGAGCGGGAGTTGCCCAATGGGCCGACGCTCCTCTTCCACGACGCCGGAGGCGACCGCGCCCAGACCGTCGAGGCCCTGCGCCGGATCCTTCCCCAGCTCAAGGAGCAGGGCTACTCCTTCGGCTTCCCGGTGCGTTGAGCCCCGGCTCTACCGGGGCTCAACGCACGCCCACGCGCCGTCAGAACACGCCCTTGTACACCTGCCATCCCGAGGCGATCTTCGCGCGGGGCCCGAACGACCCCTTGCCGTTCCCGCTGTTGCGCCACACGTTGCCGGCGGTGTCGCGGGAGATGAAGTCCGCCTTGCCGTCGCCGGTGATGTCTCCGACGCCGACGATGGCGTTGTAGGAACCGCCCCAGGCCGAGTACAGCTTCACGCGCGGTGCGAACGTCCCGTTGCCCTTGCCGTAGTACCGGTACAGGTTGTTCGCCTTGTCCTGGGCCAGCAGATCCCCGACGCCGTCGCCGTTGAGATCGCCGACGCCCACGACCTTCTTGTACGTCTTCCAGTTGTCGTAGAGCTTCACGCGGGCCGACAGCTTCCCCGCCGAAGTCCCCTTGTAGAGGTAGACGGCTCCCGTGGAGGAGTTGCGGGCGATGAGGTCGGGGCGGCCGTCGCCGCTGACGTCCCCGGGCGAGGTCAGCACGTCGTACTGGTTCCAGCCCTTGCCGAGCGAGGTGTGCGGGGTGTTCGTGAGGAAGGCCTGCCCGCTCATGGTCCGGTACACCCGCAGTTCGCCGCTGCTGAACCGGACGAGGACGTCGTTGCGGCGGTCGCCGTTGAGGTCGCCGAACGGGACGGCCGTCACGGTGGTGGGCCAGCCCGAGCCCGGCATGGCCCCGCCGAAGGCTCCCGTCCCGTTGCCCGGGCGGTAGCTGATGGTGCCGGACGAGTTGAGGGTCAGGACGTCGCCGATTCCGTCGGGCGCCCAGGTGCCGCCGTTGGTGAAGTCGCGTCGTACGGCGGCTCCTTGGGACACCCTCACCGTCTGGGACACCGTGAGCGCCGGTCCCGAACCGTCGGCGGGCGGGGCCGTCAGCTTGAAGGTGTACGTGCCGTTGGGGACGTACGCGCCCTTGCTGTCGCGCTCGTCCCAGCGCGTGGTCAGGGTGCCGGACACCTCCCCGCCGGAGAGCGTACGGACCACCGCGCCGGTGGCCTTGCTGGTGACCGTGGCCGTCCAGGACGCGGCGGGCTTGGAGAGCAGCCCGCGCCACTGCCACCACGGGCTGCTGCCGCTCGTGTTGGCGGTCGCCTCGGACTCGGCCACCGCGAGCCGCTGGGTGGCGACCCCGCTGGGCACCAGGTGGACCTGCTTGTCCGCGTCCACGTAGGCCGCGGGCCCGCCGAACTTGTCCACCGTCCAGGTCACCCCGCGCAGACTGGACGTGCCCGCCGCCAGGTCGCCGATCTTCCGGGTGGTCGCGGTGCCGTCGGCGAACGCGGTGAGGAGGAGCGCCCCGGCCGAGGTGTCGTGCCGGACGAGGTAGCCGTCGCCGAGCAGCACCTCGCCGGACGGGACGGCGATGTTCTTCTTCGCCGTACGGTCCCATACACCCGACGTCGCGGTCGTGCCGCAGGACCAGTAGATCCAACGGCCCACCGCCTGCAGCTCCTTGGGAACGCACGGGGCGCCGGTGCTGACGGTGTCGGTGGTCTTGCCGGTCTTCAGGTCCTTGGCGGTGACGACACCGGTGCCGGAACCCGGCGTCCACAGGCTGGTTCCCCAGACGGAGGCGGCGGTGACGGAGCGGGTGAGGATGGGCTGGAGGTCGGAGTAGACGCCGAGGTCGCCGACGTACTGCTTGGTGGGGGACGTGCCGTTGACGATCGCGTAGCGGCCGGTGATGTCGAGGACGGTTCCGGCGGTCGAGGACAGATAGAAGAAGCCCGCGTCGTCTTTCTCGTCGAGGGACCGGACGTACGAGTCGGCGGTGGGGTCGGAGTCGGCGGTGAACGTCACCGCACGGCCGTCCCCGGTGGCGTACGGGCCCACGTCGAAACCGTCCCAGCCCCGCCAGGTCGGCGCGCTCGGCGTTCCGTCGGCGGCGATCCGCCGGGTGACGAAGGCGCCCAGGAAGAGGCTGTCGGCCTCGTCGGTGGCCAGGGTGCCGTTCTGCAGCGACAGCCGGTCGATCTTCGCGGCCACCGACGGTACGGCGGTCAGCTCCGTCAGCGTCGGGGTGGCCGCGCCCGTGTCGGTGACCCGGCGTACCGCCCAGTGCCCGGCGTCGACACCGCCCACGGCCAGCAGACTGCCGTCCGGTGCCGCGACGAGGGAAGTGTTCGCGTGCCGGAGCAGGGTGATCGGGTCACCGCCCGCGAGGGGGACGGCCATGAGCTGCTCGCCGGAGTCGTTGGCCAGGTTGTGCGAGGACGACGGCACCGAACGGGCCACCACCAGCCAGCGCCCGGCGATGCCCACGGACGGGCTGCCCTCCGTGCCGGGCAGCGTCACCGTCGTCTCGGCGGCGGAGAGGTCGGCGCGGTCGAGGACGTGTGCCTGCGTGCTTCCGGACCACCAGACCAGCCGGTCCGCGCTCAGCGCGACGCCGGTCGGGGCGGCGGGGACGACCACATCGCCGGTGACCGTCGCGGTGGCCAGGTCCACCAGCGCGAGGTGCCGCTCGCCGTCCGCCAGCGCGTAGCCGATGACGGCGGTGTCGCTGTCGCCGCCCAGCACGCTGAAGCTGAACTTGATGCCGGTCGGCCATCCCTGGACGAGAGTGCCCTCCGCGGGGGCGCCGTCGCCGTACAGCCACAGCACGCGGTCGCCGGCGGCGTCCCGGGCCTGGGTCAGCACATGGGTGCCGAAGGTCGCCACGTACGAGCCGTGGGTGAGGGCGACGTCCGTGGTGGTACCCGCGGGGACGTCCCTGAGGACCACCTTCTGGTTGGCCGAGACGACTTCGGTCACGACGTCGGACGACGACCCCAGGTATGCGGGGAGTTCGAGAGGGGACAGGTCGCCCAGCTCGGTCGTCGTACCGGTGTCGTACGAGGTCCACAGGTAGCCGGAACGGCCCTCCTGGACATGCAGATATCCACTGGGGCCGGCTGTGTGGATCCGGTCCCGCCGCGGTATGTAGCGGTCCGCCTGGAAGACCTTCTCCGTCGCGAGGGCGGTGCCCCCGACGCCTTCGTCCGCTTCGGCCGTGCCGGCGAGCGGGCCGGGACCGACGGTCACGGCGAGGACCGCCAGCGCGGCGACGACGCCCCGGGCGGTCGTACGGGCGGTGGTACGACGGACCATCATCGTCTCCTGCACCTCTCAACAGAGAAAGGCGTGACGGGACGGCGGCGGCCGATCAGGCGCGCGTTGACGGTGCTGCGAAAACGTCCAGCCCCCGAGCTGCCCCCCACGCACAGCGGCCACGAGAGTAACAGCATGTCCATGCCCATCAGGAGTACCGGGGAAGGAGATCGCGGAGGCTCGTGTTCTCAGCCGGTCGTGGCGGACGGCGTGGTCCCGGCCCCGGTGCCGCTGCTGCCGAGGGCGAGTCCGCAGGTGCCGGACCTCGACGCGCCGTCCAGTCCCGTCAGTTCCACGACGACCTGGCCGTCGGGGTCCTGGCTGTAGGCGATCGTGCAGGTGAGCTGACGTAGGGCGATGCTGTCCAGTCCCGCAAGGGCAAGGGGCAGGCGGGTCTTGACCCTGCCGCCCGAGGCGGGCTCGACCTCGACGGCACCGCCGGGGCGGGCGGCGGGAAGGGAGGTGTCCAGGCCGGCGGCCCGGTCTTCCTCGCGCGGGCCGGCGAGCAACGCCGTGACGATCTTCTCCGTCGGTATCGGTCCCGGCGTGTCGTCGGGTGTCTGGTCCGCGGAGCCCGACTCGTAGCTGTACCCGAAATCGGCAGGGGGTCTGGTCACGGTCCGGATCACGGGGCTCAGTCCTCCGTCGGGGGAACGGAAGAAGAGCAGCATGTCGTACTCGCGGTTGAGGAAGGCCTGGAAGCTGGCGGGACCTCCCGCCGCGATGACGTCGGTCTCCTGGATGCCGCAGCCACCGAGCAGCGGTACGGCGGCCGCGACAGCGAAGGCGGCGGCCGACACACGTCGGCGCCTTCGCGCACGCCTCATCCGCCGGCCCCCTCCACGTGAAGCGGTATCTCGACGGCGAAGACGGCACCGCCCCCGGGGCGGTTCCCCGCATAGATCGTTCCGCCGTGCAGTTTCACGTTCTCCCGGGTGATGGCAAGTCCCAGGCCGCTGCCCGCCGAGCGGGTGCGGGCCGCGTCCGCCTTGTAGAAGCGGTCGAAGATGTGCGGGAGCGCTTCGGGGCGGATGCCGGGTCCGCTGTCCAGGACGTCGGCGATCAGTACGGGCGGGCCCGGGGAGCGCGGCTCGGTGCGCAGGCGTACGGTGACGGGCGCGCCGCCGTGCCGCAGGGCGTTGCCGACGAGGTTGGCGATCACGACGTCGAAGCGGCGCGGGTCGAGCCGGGCCCGGATGCCGTCGGGGAGTTCGGTGCGGATCCGGTCGTCGGTCCAGTGCCGGTTGTGGAGGGTCTTGCGGATGGCCTCACCGACGTCGACCTCGTCGGCGTTCAACTCGGCCGCGCGGGCGTCGAAGCGGGAGATCTCCATCAGGTCCTCGACGAGCACGGCGAGCTTCCCGGTCTCCGCGCTGACCAGCCGGACCGCCCGCGCGGTGTCGGCGTCCAGACCGTCCGCGTCCTCGTCGAGGACCTCGGTGACGGCGAGCATCCCGGCGAGGGGGGTGCGCAGTTCGTGCGAGACGTCGGAGGCGAAGCGGCGGGCGCGTTCCTCGGCCTCGCGCAACTCGCGTACGGAACGCTCCAGTTGGCCCGCCGACTCGTTGAAGGTGCGTGCCAGGTCGGCCAGTTCGTCGCTGCCGCGCACCGGAATCCTGGTGTCGAGTCTGCCGCTGCCCATGTTCAGGGCCGCCTCGCGCAGTTTGCGCACCGGGCGCAGCACGCTGCGGGCGGCGATGAGACCGGGTATCAGCGCGACGGCGAGGCCGGGCAGGGCGCCGTCCCGGCCGGCCATCAGGAGGGCGTCGACGTTGACCTGTTCATCGGTCATCCGCATGACGGCGTACAGGATGAGCCCGCTGGGCAGCACGCTGTCCGGGCTCGCCCTGAAGACCATGGGCATGGCGATGGTCAGATAGGGGACGCCGTCCTTGACGACCCGCTCGAAGCTGCCGTGGGGGTTGGCCCGCGCGGCGCGGCGCAGTTCGGGTGTGATGACGGTGGAGACGGGGTTCTCGCCCGAGGAGGCGCGGACCGAACCGTACTCGGCGAACACCACCCAGGGGTGGGGCTTGCCCTTGCGGGCGATGTCCCGCAGGACTTCCGCCAGGTCGTCCCCGCCCTGCACCGGCAGGGCGAAGCCCGTCTGCTGGACGTGGTCGCGGAACGACGTGACCGCCGTGTCCTGGGCGGTCTCAAGGAGCGCGTTGCGGGCCTCGCGGTAGGTCAGCGCGGCCGTCGTGCCGGCGCTGACGGCGGCGACCAGCAGGAAGGCGAGCAACAGCCGCGTACGCAGCCCGAACGCCTTGGCCCGCGCCCGCTCGCCGCTGCTGCCATTGCCGCTCACAGTGGTCCGAAGCGGTAGCCGAAGCCCCGCAGTGTCTGGACGTAGCGGGGGCTGCCGACCTCGTCCTCGATCTTGCCGCGCAGCCGGGCCACGCATGCGTCGACCAGTCGGGCGTCGGCGTGGAAGTTGTGCTCCCAGACGTGTTCAAGGAGTTGCTGCCTGCTGAACACCTGCTCGGGGGCGCCGGAGAGATGCAGCAGGAGCTTGAGCTCCGAGGGGGCGAGCGCGAGTGGCCGGCCGGCTTTGGTGACGGTCAGTCCGACCCGGTCGACGGTGAGTTCGCCGTAGACCTCGATGGCCGGTCGGCCCGATCCGCTGTCGTCGATGCGGCGCAGTACGGCACGGATCCGGGCCTCGATCACCTCGGGGCGGGCGGGCTTGACGATGTAGTCGTCGGCGCCGGCCTCCAGGCCGATGACCACGTCGAAGTCGTCGCCGCGCGCGGTGAGCATGATGATCGGCAGCTGGCTGTGGTCGCGGACCTGCCGGCAGACCTGTACGCCGTTCATGCCGGGCAGCATCAGGTCCAACAGCAGCAGATCGGGGCGGAATTCGGCCATGGCGGCGAGTCCGGCCTCACCGGTCGCGGCCGCCCGTACCTCGTGGCCGCGGCGGCGCAGACCGAGTTCGACCCCCTCGCGTACGGAGGGGTCGTCCTCGATGAGGAGCACGCGGGGCATCGGCGGTTCTCCCTAGGTGATGTCAGGGGTGGGGGTCAGGTCCCGGTTCGTCTGCGGCGTACGCCGGAGAGCAGCGCGTCGAGTTCGGCGAGTCGTAGAGGACGGGCGAGCACAGCGAAGGTGAGGACGACGACAACCGCCCCCGCAGTTGCGGCGACCAGGGCCCCCGCCCGTACCGCGTTCAGGGCCGCGAGGTGGCCGAGGGCGGTGGCGGGGACGGCGGCGAGCAGCAACCGCGCGTGGGCGCCGACGGAGGACGAGCGCAGGAGGCGTACGACGGCGGACGAGCGCGGGAGGTGGGCGACGGCGGACGAGCGCAGAGAGCGGGCGACGGCGAGCCGGCGGCTCAGCACCAGGCCCGTCACCGCCCAGCCCACGCACAGCGCCAGGGAGTACGCCGCCGCCATGCCCGTCACGGCCCAGCGGGCCGGCAGCAGGTGTGCGGCGGCCAGGGAGAGTCCCGCGTTGAGGGCGACGATCACGAGGTTGAGCAGGAACGGCGTACGGGTGTCGGAGAGCGCGTAGAAGGCGCGGGACAGGACGTACTGGCCGGACAGGGCGACGAGTCCGGGCGCGAAGGCCATCAGGATCCCGGCCATGGCGGCCGTGTCGTCGGCGCCGGTCCTGCCGTATCCGAAGACGAGGGCCATCACCGGCTGGGCGAGGGCGAACAGCGCGCAGGCGGCGGGGACGACGGCGGACGCGCAGACGCGCAGGGCGTGGGAGACGTCGCGGCGTACGGCGTCGGTGTCCCCGTCGGCGGCGGCCGCGCTCATCCGGGGCATCAGCGCGGTCACCACGGAGACCGTGATGATGCCGTGCGGTACGACCCACAGGGCATAGGCGTTGTTGTACGCGCCGTATCCGGGGCCGCCGTCGAGGCCCGCGGTGGTGGCGAGGCGGGTGGTGACCCAGTACGCGGCCTGGTTGGCCAGGACGAGGAGCACCAGCCAGCCGGCCGCTCGCATGGGGCGGGTCAGTCCGCTGCCGCGCCAGTCGAAGCGGGGGCGCCAGCGGAAGCGGGCCGCGCGCAGCGCGGGGACGAGGGCGAGTGCCTGGACGGCGATACCGGCGGTCGTGCCCCAGCCGAGCACGGCGGTCTCGGTCGCGGTGAGCGTGTCCCCGCCGCCCATGGCCAGGGCGAGATACAGCCCGAACACGGTCATGACGACGAGGTTGTTGAGGACGGGCGCCCACATCATCGCGCCGAACTTGCCGCGTGCGTTGAGTACTTGACCGAGCAGCGTGAACAGTCCGAGGAAGAAGATCTGGGGCAGGCAGTAGCGGGCGAGCGCGGTGGTCATGGCCGCCTGCGGGCCGGTGTAGTCGGTGTACGCGTCGACGATCGCGGGGGCCGCCCACACGGCGGTCGCAGTGATCGCCAGCAGGGCGAGGACGCAGACGGTGACGAGCCGGTCGGTGTACGCGGTGCCCCCGTCGTCGTGCTCCTTGGCGGCCTTGACCAGCTCGGGCACGAAGACGGCGTTCAGCGCGCCGCCGAGGAGCAGCATGTAGACGATGGTGGGCAGGGCGTTGCCGACCGCGTAGCCGTCGGCGACCGGCCCGATGGTGCCGAGCGCCGCCGCGACCACGGCGGAGCGGGCGAAGCCGGTGGCCCGGGAGACGATGGATCCGGCGGCCATCACGGCGCTGCCGCGGGCCGCCGTCTTCATCGGCGCGGTGGTATCCGGGCTCGTCGGGGTCGTCTGGGTCATCGGCGGTTCAGGTACGCCTGGAAGGCGCGGTGAAGCGCGTGGTTGGCGCTGCCGGCCAATGGTCTCTCCCACTCCCCCAAGGTCTCGACGACCTGTCCCCCGGTGCCGAGCTTCCACCGCAGCAGTCCGTACGTACGTTCCTGCGGATCGAGAGTGGAGGGTACCCCGCGCATGTCGTAGACGTCGGCGCCATGGGCGTGGGCGTCCAGCAGCATCCGCCACTGCAGGGCGTTGGAGGGCCGGACCTCGCGACGGTGGTCGGCCGAGGCGCCGGTCTGGTACCAGGATCGGCGGCCCACCGTGATCATCGTGTGGGCGGCCAGGATCTCTCCCCGGTGACGGGCGAGGTACAGCTTCATCCGGCCCGGTTCCTCGGCGTTGAGCGCCGCGTACTGACGCTCGTAGTAGGCGAGCGAGCGGCCGAGCCGGAACCCGTCACGTCGCTCGGTGATGCCCAACAGCCGGTGGAACTCGGGGAGTTCGGCCGCACTGCCCACCACCACCTCCACGCCCTCCTTCCGGGCTCGCCGCACGTTGCGGCGCCACTCCTGGTTGAGCCCGGACCACAGGTCCTCCGTGGTGCGTCCGGCGAGCGGCACCTGGAAGACGTGCCGCGGCTGGGCGTCCCCGTCCGTTCCGGTCCCGTCACCGCCGCAGCGGCGCCAGCCCCGGGCCCGCAGCCGCTCGGCGACGGCGGTGCCGAGCGGGTCGACCTCACTGGCGAGTACGTCGCCCAGGCGTCGGCCCGGTCCGGCGAGCGGCTTGAGCAGGGCGGCGTCCCAGCGCCGGTAGGCGGGCGACGGGCCGATGCGCACGGCGAAGGCGCCCGCGCGGCGCAGGTGTTCGAGCAGCGGACCGAGCCAGCCGTCGACGTCGGGATCGGTCCAGTCGGCGACGGGCCCTTCGGGAAGGTAGGCGAAGTACTTGCGGGTGCCGGGGAACTGCCGCAGCAACACCAGGGCCACACCGGTCAGTTCGCCCGCCTCCGGATCCGGCCCCCAGCCGAGCAGTCGGGCGCGCCAGCCCTCCTTGACGTCGGCCCAGGACGGGCACTGCAGGAAACCGGCGCCGAGGGCGGCGCCGCCGGGGGACGCGAGGAAGGCGCGGTAGGTCTCCGCGGTGATGGTTCGCAGGGCCACGCCCGGGTTCCGTGGCTGGGGCACGCGGCTGGGCGGCACGAGCAGCGCTGACACAGTCTGAACCTCTCCTTCTCCCCGGGCCTGTCGCGGGGACACACAGAAGGCTCACAGCGGCCCATGACCGCTCCGCGCGGCGAGTGTGACCGGACCATGACGGTTCCTCACCAGTCGCCGTCACATTGCTCCATAGCGGCTGACCTCGGGTTTTCCGGCTCTACAGTCACGACATCGCCGACTCTGGCCCACCCCGTTCCCACCCTTCCCGGAGGTCCCGTTGTCCCGGTTGTCCCGCACCCGCGTACTCGCCCAGGCCCGCGTCAGGGCCACCGTCGCCGCCGCCGCCACGGCCGCCCTGCTGGCGCCGCTCGCCGCCTGCTCGTCGAACACCGATGCCCCAGGCACCAGGGCGGACGCCAAGCCGGGCGCCGACGACCGCCCCGTCAAGGTCACCGTCACGCCCACGGGAGAACGGGTCCCGGCGGGCGAGCCCGTGCGGGTGACGGCCGCGGGCGGCAGGCTCACCTCGGTGACCGTCGCCGACGCCGGGGGCCACAAGCTCGCCGGCGAAGTCGCCGCCGACGGCCGGTCATGGGTCTCCGACCGCAAGGCCGTACCCGGCGCGGCGTACACGGTGACGGCGGCGACCCGGACCGAGGGCGGCACCGCCAAGAGCACCAAGGCCGCCTTCACCACGGCTCCGGCGGACAAGGTCAACAAGGTCGACTGGCGACCGGGCGCCGGCGCCACCGTCGGCATCGCCCAGCCGATCTCCCTGGTCTTCGACAACCCGGTGAAGAACCGGGCCGAGGTCGAGAAGCAGCTCAAGATCACCACCTCGAACGACACCGAGGGTTCCTGGGGCTGGATAACCGACTGGTCGGGCAGGGACCGGGTGGACTGGCGGCCCAAGACGTACTGGAAGCCCGGAACCGAGGTCACGCTGAACGGCGAGTTGAACGGCACCGACTCGGGCGCGGCCGGCGGCTGGTTCGTACGCGACTACACGACCACCTTCACCATCGGCGCCCAGCAGATCGTCAAGGTCGACCTCGACAGTCACCAACTCACCCTCGTACGCGACGGCGAGACGGTCCGGCGCATACCGGTCTCCGGCGGCACCCCCGGCGGCGACAAGCGCTCCTGGCGCGGAACCGCCGTGCTCATGGCCAAGGAGGGCACGATCAACATGAACTCCGAGACGGTGGGCCTGGGCGACGCCTACGACAAGATGGTCAACTCCTCGATGCGGCTGACCTGGTCGGGCATGTACGCGCACGCCGCCCCGTGGAACGCCCGCTACTTCGGCAACTCCAACCACAGTTCCGGCTGCATAGGGATGAGCGACGCGAACGCGGCCTGGTTCTACGGGCAGGTGCGGCCGGGCGACCCGTTCGAGATCACCGGCAAGGACACCAAGGGTGTGGTCGCGCCCGGGAACGGCTTCGGCGCGTGGAATCTCTCGTGGAGCGAGTGGCAGCAGACGAGCGCGCTGCGCAAGTGACGCCGCCGCTCGCGCCGGTGGTGGGCCGGCGCGAGCGGCGGAGACGGGTCAGTGGAGAAGGTGGGTCAGCAGGGGCCGTTCACCCAGCGGTTGGCCTCGCCCTGGTCGTTCGCGACCTCGTCCCACTTGTTGCCCCAGCCCTTGTCCAGGCAGAAGGAGTTCCCGCCGTAGCCGTTGTCCGCGTAGACCTCCACGGAGCTGTACGAGCTGCCGGTGCCGTTGTTGAACCACGACGAGTCCTCGTGGGCGATGTACCGGTTGTCGGTGTCCGACCAGATGGGGTTGTCGTACTGGAACTTGGCGATACCGGCGTCGGCGAGGTCGTAGTTGATCCCCTTGTAGACGCACAGGAACCCCTCCGGGCAGTTACCGGGATTCTCCCGGCTCCAGGTGGGCTTCGTGCCGCCGGCCTGGGCGGTGGTGGCGGCGATCGGAATCAGGGTGGCGGCCAGGGCCAGCCCCAGCAGGGCGCGCTTGGTGATGCGCATGGCGTTCTCCTTCTGGTGGGTTACTTGACGGGTTACTCGGTGGTGCGGTCTCAGTCGGAGCCGGCTACGGAGCGGGCCCGGTCCAGCGCGGTCGTGACCGCCTGGGTGTAGTAGCGGGTCTGGCGGGCGAACTCGTGACGCGCGGCGTCCTGCACGTGCTCCCGTTGCAGGCGGGTGCCGGTCCTGGCCAGTCCGGCAGCGCGGTTGCACTCGGCGTCGGCGACCGCGACGGTCACCTCGCGCTTCCACGCCTCCTCGGCGGTGCGGGACCGGTTCTCCTCCGCCACGGCGCCGATGGCCTCCGAAGAGCTCGGGTAGGCCAGCCCCCGTGCCTTCATGCAGGTGCGCCAGCCGGCCAGCGCCTTGGTGTACCGCGGTTCCGCCACCACGTCGTCGAAGGTCAGGTACTCCAGGTTCACGACGGCCGCCTTGGCCTCGGTCCACTTGCGCAGATCGCCGTAGAGCCGTCCGCGGGCGTCGGCCTGGCAGCCGTCGGCGCTGGTGAAGATCTGGCCGCGGCCCGGCGCCGGGACGACGATCGCGGCGCGGTCGGTGCCGTTCAGGGCGCGGTCGAACTCGGCCTGGCGCCGCGGCGGGAGGGAGGCGACGTAGCGTGCCTGGGGACTGTTCTCGGCCGCGGCCTTCCCGCCCCGGTCGCCGGAGCGGGCCGCCTCGGCCAGGCCGTAGCCGTGCCCGCGGGCCCAGGCGACGTCGTCCAGGCCGAAGCGGCGTTCGGGTGCCTCGGCGCGCGGCTCGGCCGGGTCGAGCCGGTACTGGAAACCCTTGTCCCGCATACAGCTGCCGATCAGCCGCTGTTCGGCTTCGCCGAGGGTCTTGCGCTCCGCGTCGGTCAGCCCGGTGCGCAGAGTGCCGCCGGTGTCCTGGGACGGCCGGTCGGCGGCGGAGCAGGCCGTGACGAGCAGCAGGCCCGTGACGGCGAGCGTCCGGAGCAGATCCTTTCCGCTCATCGGAACTCCTCGTGTCTTCGATTCGTGTCGTCTCGTGTCGTCGATCACGCGTGGCGCCGACCGTTGCTGTGCGGCGTGGCCGGACGCTGCGGAACGTATCCGGGGCGCGGTCGGGTGCGTCATCCGGAAGTTCACGGAATGACGCGCTGCGGGCCGGTGCGGTAGGTCGCGTCCGTCGTGTCCGCGAAGTCCCGTCGTGCGGCTGGAGGGTGGGCCCCGTGGCGTGCCGGGCGTGGACCCTCGTACGGGACGTACTCGGGCTGCGCCCGGTGCGGCGAGTGGGGCTCCTCCCACGCCGGCACCTCCCATGCCCTGAGGCAGTGGGGGAGCGTGCCGGGCGTCGCGGGGCAGGCGGGACTTCGCGGACACGGCCTGGGCCGGAGCGGCTTGGTCGCGGGCGGCTCCGGCGCGGCGGTGCGGCGGCACGGCGGGTGCGGCGAGTGCGGCAGCGCGGCGGTGCGGTCACCCCGTCAACTTCCGGATATCGCAGGGCCGGTGAGCGACTTAGCGTGCTCCCGCCGCCTGCGACCCGTACGCGGACCACGGCCCCGGCGGACAGGTGTCACCGCACGTGTGAAGGGACGCCGGTGCCCGAACCGCGACGCCGCGGTGGCCCGACCGAAAAGGGGAACCCACTGTGAACAGTCCGACCACCCGCCGCCACGGCGGACCGGCCGCCGACCGACCGCCGAACCGGCGCGGGACACGTCTGCGGCGGCTCGGTGCCGTCGCCGCCGTCCTCGCCCTGGCCACGACGGTGCTCGGCCTGACCGGGACGCAACAGGCCACCGCCGCACCGGCCCGTGGCACGCAGGCCGAGGTACCGGCGGGCGTGACCGCCGGCGTGGCGGTCTTCGACCGTACGACCGGGACCTTCACCGAGCGGCTCAACGAGACCCTGCGGTTCCGCTCGGCCTCGGTGGTGAAGCTGCTCATCGCCCTCGACTACCTGCGCACCCACGACCCCCGCACCCTGTCCGCCGCCGACCGCACCCGGCTCGACTCGATGCTGCGCAGCAGCGACGACACCGCGGCCAGTTACTACTGGGACCTCGGCGGGCGGACGGCGATCATCGACCGTACGGTGGCGCAGCTCGGCCTGACCGACACCGCCAACCCGCCTGCGGGGTACGAGGAGACCTGGGGGTACGTGGCCCTGTCGGCCGCCGACACGGTGCGGATCTACCGGTACATCCTGGACACCGCCTCGGCGCCGGTGCGCGACTACGTGATGGGCAACCTGCGGCAGTCGACGCGCTGCGGCACCGACGGGTTCGACCAGCACTTCGGCATCGCGGGCTCCTTCGAGCGGCCGTGGGCGGTCAAGCAGGGCTGGTCCGGCTTCGGCAGCGCCGGCGGCTGCACCCCCAAGCCCTCGACGACCGTCCCCGCCGCGGCGGCGGTGCAAGGGTCGGCGCAGTCATCCGCAAAGCCGTCCGCCCAACGGTCCGCCGCCGCGGTCGACTTGACGCGGGAGGCGCTGCACACCACCGGCACGGTCGGGGCCGGCGACCGCACCATCGTGGCCGTGTTCACCCTGCACGCCGACGGCACCCCGTACGGCGCGGCCTACACGGCCGTCAACCGGCTCACCCGCTCCCTCGAAGTGCCGGGCGCCGTCCGGCCGTCGGGAACCTGGTTCGACACCTGGAGCTCGGGCGTGAACGTACGCCCGCGGCCGACCACCGTCGACTCCGCTCCGCTGACGACCCTGCCGGCCGGCGTGGAGGTCCTGGTGAGCTGCCAGAAACTGGGCCAGGAGGTCACCATTCCGCCATACACGAACGCCTGGTGGGCCTATCTCCCCCAGTACGGCGGCTACGTGACCAACATCTACATCAGCTCGCCGGGGAACCAGCTCCCAGGTGTGCCCGTCTGTTCCTCGTAAGAAGCGCTGGACGAGCGGCGAAGGGCCTCACGTGGAACGGAATCCACGGGGGCCCTCCGTCTCCTTCCCCGTGCGCCGACGGGCGGACGGCCGCCCCCGGCCTCCGGCGGAATCCAGCCAACGCACGCGCAGCGAAGCCCGTACGGGGTACCCCCCGGGGGCTACGATGCCCGGCGGCTTGACCAGCCGAAAAGCGGGGGAAGGAAAATCTGCCGATGAGCGGCATACTGATCCATTTGCCGTCAGCGCACCGAACGGAGCCGACGACGACCCGGCGCCTGGGACCGGGGGAAGCGGCGCGCTTCGGCCGGGGCACGAAGGCGCATCCGGTCGAACTGCTGCTGCCCGACCCGGCCGTCTCCCGGCTCGCCGGGGAGATCCGGGTGACGGAGGACCACTGGCAGCTCACCAACTACTCCACCACGCACAGCTACTTGGTCGAGAACCCGGAAGGCGCCGGGGAGTATCTGCGGGTGCCGCCGCGCCGGTCGGGGGCGCCGATCCCGTTCGAGTTCGCCCGGGTCGTACTGCCCACCCGCGGCTCCACGGTGAGCTTCCAGGTGTTCGCGCCCGACCACGTCTACCTCGACGCGGACGATCCCGGCGGCGCCTGGGGCACCCGTACCCTCAACGCCTACTCCCTGGACGAGACCGCCACGTACTTCCTCGTCCTGGTGGCGCTCTGCGAACCGCGGCTGCGCGACGAGTCGGCCGTCTCCGTGCCGACCACCCCGCAGGTCGTGGAGCGCGTCCGCGCCCACCCGGCGCTGACGCGGCTGACGGCACGGGCGGTCAGCGCCCACATCGACTACCTGGCGGAGCAGAAGCTGCGGGTGCGCGGGCCGCAGGACGGCGCACCCGCGGGCAGCGGCACGCGGCGTACCGGCAAGCGCGAGGCCGTGGTCGGCGTCGCACTCCGCTTCGGCCTGGTCCGCGAGGAACACCTGGCGCTGCTGCCGTCCCGCGCCCCTGGCCTCCCGCTCCAGGAAGCGGCACCGGCACCGTCCGGGGGTAACCGGTGAGCGGTACGGGCGAGATGTACGAGGAGACGGTCGACGGGGGGACGGGCGAACCGGGGCGCGGCGGGATCGGTGAGGCGGGCCCCGACGGGACCGGCGAAACGGACCGCCTACGGGCCAACGAACCGAGTCACGACGGGACCAGTGATACGGGCTCAGGCCGGACCGGCGAAACGAGTCCCGGCGGAACCGGCAAGACGGGCCACGGCCCGACCGGCGAACCGCATCCCGGCATGACCGGCGAGACGGGCTCCGACGGGACCGGCGAATCGAGTCACGGCGAGACGGACCACAGCCGGACCGGCGGAACCGGTGAGGCGGGCTCCGGCGGGACCGGCGGAACGACCGGGCGGATACCCCGAGGCTTCCGCGTAGGCCGCTGGGAGGTCACCGAGTCGATCGCCGACGGTGGTTGGGGGCGTGTCTACGAGGGGTGCGACACCTCTGTGGACGCGGAGGGAGGCGCCGAAGCGGGGCATCGGGTCGCGCTGAAGTTTCTGCCGACCTCGGGGCTGGCGCCCCGGCAGGCTGAGCGGCTGGCGGAGACGGCGCGGCGTGAGATCGAGTTCGGCAGCCGTGCCCACCATCCCCGGCTGATGACGCTGCTGGACTCCGTGGTGCTCGGCGACTGCGAGGTGCCCGGCCTCGACGGTGCCGTCGTGCTGGTCATGGAGCGGGCCGCGAGCAGCCTGCAGGATCTGCTGGACGCGGCGGACGGCAGCCCCCTGCCGGAGGCGGACCGGCTGGTGACCGAGATCTGCGAGGGGCTGGCCCACCTGCACCGGATCGGCTGGGTGCACGGCGACCTGAAGCCGGACAACGTGCTGATCATGGCGGACGGTTCGGTACGGCTCTCCGACTTCGGTCTCACCGTCGAGCTGGAGGGGACGCGCGGCACCCACGGCTACATCCCGCCCCTCGGATCGCCCGACTACCTGCCGCCGGAGCGCTGGCGGGCCCCGCTGGACGAACGCGGGGTGCAGGTGCGGCCCACCGCCGACGTGTGGGCTCTGGGCGTGATGATCCACCAGGTGTTCAGCGGGGGTGCCTCGCCCTTCCCCGGGGCCACCTTCACCTCCCGGGCCTCGGCCGTCCAGGAGTACGCCGAGGGCAGGGCGCCGCTCAGACTGCACGTCGTGGTGCCGGAGTTCTGGCGCGCCCTGGCAGCCGACTGCCTCCTGCCCGCCCACGTCGAGCGTGCGGCGCACACGGCGGACAGCCTGCTGGAACGCATCCGGGCCACCGGAGACGGGGACGGGGACGACACCCCCGCCGCCCGGCCGCGGACAGGCAAGCGGACCGCGGCCCTGGCCACCGGTGCCGCGCTGGCCCTGCTCGGCGCGGGCGGCGCCGCCTGGTGGCAGTGGGGCGGCTCCGACGACGCCTCCGGGCGGGCGCCTCAGGCACGGCTGACCGTGTACAACGCCGACGACAAGTGCCGCGCCCGCACCGACCGGCACCCGCTGTGCAGCATGGGCCTGGCCATCGACCCCACCATGGCGTACGTCCTGGACAACGTCGTACAGACCCGGGTGTGGCACGGCGACGTCCTCACCGTCGAATGCGGTCTGGAGCGGGGCATCCCCATCACCGACGAGGCGGGCGTCCGGTCCTCACGGTGGTACCGGGTGCGGCTGCCCGCGGCGGAGAAGGGCCCGGAGACCGTGCGGACCACCGCCTGGCTGCCCGAGGTGCGGACCAGGAGCAACCCCTCCGTCCCGGCCTGCGCCGGCTGATCGGCAGGCCGGGACGGAGGCCTGTCTCAGGGGCAGCGTGTGGTGACGCCGCCGGTCTCGTCGCCCTTGAGGTAGATACCGCTGACGTAGCCGACACCGCCCGCGTTGAGGGGGAGACGGACCCACTTGTCGTTGGTGACACCCTCCGCGGTCACGCTCTGGCCGACCACCCAGCACTCCGCCGGGTAGGACTCACCCGGGTACACCTTGCTCTTGGCCTCACACGAAGTCGACGCACAGGAACGGACGTTGGCCTCCGCCCACGCCGTCACCGTCGCCGAACCACCCCCACCACCGCCCCCGCCGGGCGTGCACGGCAGCCCGACTCCGCGGTCGCTCAGGTACGGGACCGGGTCGATGCCGCGGATCGAGGTGGAGGTGCCGACCCGCACCCGCAGATGCAGGTGTACGCCGGTGGAGTCGCCCTCGGAGCCCATCAGGGCGATGCGCTGACCGGCCGACACCTGCTGGCCGACGGAGACGTCCCGCTGGTACATGTGGCCGTACTCGGTCACGGTGCCGTCGGAGTGCAGGATGCGGATCCACTGGCCGTAGCCCTGGGCCGGGCCTGAGGCGATGACCTCGCCGGCGCCGACCGCGTATATAGGGGTGCCGAGCGAGTTCGCGATGTCGACACCGTCGTGGGCGCTGCTGTAGCCCTGGGTGACCACGCCGGCGGCCGGGCAGGAGCCGGCGAAGGCGGTGGCGGCGGTGGAGCCGTTCGTCGCCGCGTGGCCGGGGGCGGCCGCCGCGAGGGGCAGCAGCAGGGCCGCCGCGGCGGCCAGCAGGCCGACTCTCAGGTTCATGCCGTTCAGACCAAGACGCACTTGGGTTCCTCCCATGAGGTAGCGGTTTCTGACGAGCCGTGGGGTGCGGTGGTCCGGCCCCCGCCCGCGGCGGTCCGGCCCCGCCCGGGTTGGGACGACCGGCCGGAGCACGGACCCTAGGCGCGCGGCGGCTTCGCGGGGCATCCGGAAGTTTGCGGAGAGACGGCGTCCGGTGCGGGCGGTAGTCCTGGACCGTCGTCCGCATCCACCAAGGGGGGAACCCGTGCGTGTCGTATCCGTACGTGCCATATCCGTACGTGCCGTATCCGTGCGTGCCAAGTGGCGTACGCCGCTGTGGGGAACGCAGGTCCTGTGTCTGCTGCTCGTCCTGATGGGCCTGGCGGTGCCGTCCGCCGCCGCGCAGGACCAGGAACGTAAGGACAGTTGGCGCATCGACCTGGCGGGGCCGGAGGCCGAGCGGGGCAACGTCGCCCGCCGTCCGGACGGGCTCACCGTCGAGGACAGCAGAGCCCGGACACCTTCGGTACGCGGCGCCTCTCACGCCGTATACACATCGCCCGGCAGAAGCCTCGGCCGCCAGCTGACGGCGTTCACCGTGCGGACCGAGGCCGAGATCCCCACCGGCACCAAGGTGCAGACCGAGGTCCGGGGCAGCAACCACCCGGGCACCTGGACGCAGTGGCGGGCCACGGACGGCGCCGACGCGGTCCGGCTGCCGCAGGCGGTCTCCCTCCTCCAGGTCCGGCTCACCCTGCTCGGCGTCCCCGGCGGGCCGTCACCCACCGTCCGCGCCGTCACCGTCACCGCCGCGGCCGAGCAGCCCGCGCCGCAGCAGACCCCGCAGAACGGCGCGTCGGCGGCCGCGTCCGGTCCCACCTACCGGCTGTTCGCCACCCGGGAGGGCCTCACCGGGCAGACCACCGCCAACGGCCACGTCATCCAGCCCCGCGACCACTTCGTGGCCCTGCCCTCGCGGCGGATGCTGGCGGTCAACGGCGGCCACGAGTACCAGGTGCGTCTGTGCTACCAGGGGCGTTGCGAGACCGCGCCCGTGTGGGACGTAGGCCCGTGGAACACCCGCGACGACTACTGGAACCCGCCCGCGCAGCGGGAGATGTGGCGGGACCTGCCGCAGGGCACCCCCGAGGCTCAGGCGGCGTACCTCAACGGCTACAACGGCGGGCTCGACGAGTTCGGCCGGCGGGCCGCCAACCCAGCCGGCATCGACGTGGCGGACGGCACCTTCTGGGACGGCCTCGGCATGACCGACAACGACTGGGTGGACGTCACCTTCATGCCGGACAGCGGTGGTGGGGGTGGTTCGGCGACGGTGACGGCGTGGGCGGAGGCCAACGTCCGTTCCTGTGCGTCGACTTCGTGTGAGGCCAAGAGCAAGGTGTACCCGGGTGAGTCCTACCCGGCGGAGTGCTGGGTGGTCGGCCAGAGCGTGACCGCGGAGGGTGTCACCAACGACAAGTGGGTCCGTCTCCCCCTCAACGCGGGCGGTGTCGGCTACGTCAGCGGTATCTACCTCAAGGGCGACGAGACCGGCGGCGTCAGCACACGCTGCCCCTGAACCCCACCGCCGTCCAACACCCCGTCCTCAGATGGTGCTCGGGCCGAGGCACGACCTCCGGCCCGAGCACCATCGCCGTACCGTCCCCGCTCAGGCCGCGTCGGCCGGCCCGTTGAAGTCGGCCTCCTCGGGGAGGATCTCCATGTCGATGTCCCCGCGTCCGAGCAGCGGGGCCAGCGTCATGCCGCGCTCCGGCGGCCAGAACTCGGGCTTCCCGGCGGGGACGTGCACGACGCGCGGAGTGTAGTAACTCATGCCATTTCCTTGCGAGTTGGAAGAAGGAGTTCGCAGCAGGAGGCGGAAGCAAGGGACGGAACGTGCGGTCAGTGGACGCCGAACCGGCGTGCCTGCCGGGTGGCGGCGCGGATGCCGTCGGTGAAGGGCTCGCCGTGGCCGGGGAGCAGCAGATCCGCCGGCAGTTCGTCGAGGCGGTCCAGGGCGGCGAGCGCGGCCCCGCTGTCGTGGGTGAAGCAGCGGCTCACGATCGTGGGGCCGGTACGGCCGACGAGCCCGTCCGCGGTGACCAGCGCGTCGCCGGTGAAGACCAGCCCGCGGTCGGCGAAGAGGTAGGCGGCGCTGCCGAGCGTGTGGCCGGGCAGCCCGACGGCCTGCGGGGCGCCGGGTACGTCCTTCAGCTCCTGGTCGGCGTAGAAGACCCGCGCGCCCTGGACGGCGGGCGCGGTGAAGGCGCCCGCGCGGGCCATCTGCAGGGGGATCGCGAGCGCCGAGGGCCTGCGCAGCAGGTAGGGGAACATCGAACGCTCGGGCTTGGCATGGCGCATCGCGCTGCGCGGGCCGTCACGCAGGATGGCGGCGTCCTGGTCATGGATCCAGATGTCGGCGCCGGCCTCCTTGAGGGGGTGGGCCAGGCCGGTGTGGTCGAGGTGGCCGTGGGTCAGGAGGACGGCACGGACGTCGGCCAGGGAGTGACCGTGGTCGGTCAGCAGCGTGCGCAGCTGCTCCAGATGGGCGGGCAGCCCCGCGTCGACCAGGACGAGACCGTCAGGGTGTTCGATCAGGTAGAAGTTGACGGCGTGATCGCCTAGGCGGTGGACGCCGGGTGCCACCAGCGTGGGCGCGGGACGGGACATGCGGGCCTCCTGCAACCGAGCAGATTCGGTACAACAGAATTCGATACAGTCGACTGTAGCAAATTAGGAGGATGCGCCGATGTCAGACGAGACGCCACGCCGGTCCTACAACTCCGAGCGCCGGCGCGAGGCCGCGAGCCGCAACCGCGCGGCCGTCCTGGAGGCCTGCCGTGAGCTGCTCTTCCAGGACGGCTACCACGCCACGACCGTGCGTGCCGTGGCCGAGCGGGCGGGCGTCTCCGCCGAAACGGTGTACAAGACGTTCGGCGGCAAGCCGGGCATGGTCAAAGCCCTGTGGGACATCACGCTGGCCGGCGACGACGACCCGGTACCCATGGCGGACCGCCCCCAGACACGGGAGATCCTGCGGACCGGGGAGTTGGGCGCCAAGCTCCGGCTCTACGCCGCGTTCGTACGCGGAATCCATGAACGGATCGCCGCGCTGTTCGCACTGCTGACGCAGGCCGGGCCGGAGGTCGTTGAGGTCCTGGAGACGGCCGAGCGGGAGCGGCTCACCGGCGTCACCGCGTTCGTCACCCACCTCGACGAGACCGGAGCGCTGGGTCCGGACGCCGATCCGGCCCACCTCGCGGACGCCCTGTGGGCCCTGGCAGGACCGCAGTTGTACACCCAGCTCACAGCGGGACGGGGCTGGTCGACCGACGTGTACGAGGAATGGCTGGCCGCCACGCTCACCGCCACGCTCCTGCCCCCTTCACGGCGGCAGCCGTAGGCCGTTGGCACCACTCACCGGCCCGTTTCGAACGATGTCATCGCGCACCGCCCGGGTGCCCTGCGCGCACTCCAGGAGACCTGGACGGCGCCGCGACCCTGGACGTCAGGCGCGTACATCGCCGGAGCCGGGACGGACGGCACCGGGCGGCCTGCGGGCCGAGGTGTCGTAGGGCCGAGGTGTCGTAGGGCCGAGGTGTCGTAGGGCCGAGGTGTCGTAGGGCCGAGGTGTCGTAGGGCAGCGAGTGTGGTGTCCGTGTTGCCGGTGACCAAGGCGGTTGCCGGGTCCGGGCTGTGCCGTGTCCAGTGCCGCGGCCACGCGCTCGGGCGGCTATCGCGGCTACGTCGACGACCTGATCATCGGCTGACACCGGGAATCCCCTTGGTGGGCCGACACCTTCCGTCGGCCCACCTCTGGGCGCGTTCAGCGTCTGTGACGAGCGCGGGGTACGGGTATCGGCGGCATCCCTTCGACGACGGTGTTGCTGATGCTTCCGATGCCCTGCACGGTCATGGTGACCGTGTCTCCGGGGGCCAGCGGTGGTGGTTCCCGGACGAGGTGGCGGCCCCAGAGTTCGGCCAGGCAGCCGCCGTTGCCGCAGGTGCCGGAGCCCAGGACGTCGCCGGGGCGGACCTGGGTGCCGCGGGAGGCGTAGGACGTCATCTCCTCGAAGGTCCATGCCATGTTGGCGAGGCGGTCCCGGCCGACGGTCTCGCCGTTGACCTCGACGGTGAGGCCGAGGTCGAGGAAGCCGTCGGCGGTGCGGTGGGGTTCGAGCTCGTCCGCGGTGACCAGCCAGGGGCCGAGGGTGGTGGCGGAGTCCTTGCCCTTGGCCGGGCCCAGTCCGACTCTCATCTCGCGGCTTTGCAGGTCGCGGGCCGACCAGTCGTTGAAGATCGTGTAGCCGAGGATGTGCTCGCGGGCCTGCTCCGGGCTTAGGTCACGGCCCGCCTTGCCGATGACGGCGGCTACTTCGAGCTCGAAGTCGAAGCGCTCGCAGCCAGGTGGGACGGGCACGTCGTCGTGGGCGCCGATCACCGCGTAGGGGTTGGTGAAGTAGAACGTGGGGGCCTCGTACCACTCCTCGGGGACGGTGCCGCCGTGTCCCCGCGCCATGCCCTCCATATGGCGCTCGAAGGTCACGAAGTCCCGCACCGTGGGCGGTTGCAGAGGAGGGAGCAGCCGTACGTCGGCCAGCGGCAGGGGTGCTGTCCCGGACAGGGCGTCCTCGGCCGCCATGCGCAGGGTGTCCTCTCCCGCCTTGATGAACTCCAGGAGTTCCGCGGGGACTTCGAAGGGGTGGACCTTATCGTCGACCACGACTCCCGACTGCCGTCGCCCGCCGTGCAGGAAGGTCGCGAACCTCATGACGGGCTTCCTTCCTTCTCGGCGGGGGCGGCGGCTCGCGGCCTGACGCCCAGGAACACGGCGGCGATCACCGCGGCGGTCGCACAGGCGCCGGCGGTGAGCAGGAGGACATCTCCGTACCCGTCCGCCAGGGCCCGTTCGGTGAGCGGGGCGAGCTTGGCGCTGAGCGGGCCCAGGTCGGCGGTGTGCAGCGCGAGCGGGCCGCCTGCGTCGAGGACGGCCGTGGCCGTGCCGTGTTCGGCCGGGGTGAGGGCCGCCGAACCGAGGCTGCCGGTCAGCTGGTTGGCGGCCGCGGCGAGGGCGACGGCGCCGACGATCGCGGGGCCGAGGGTCTGGCCGAGGTCGCGGACCAGGCTGGTGGTCGCGGCTGCCATGCCGGTGAGGTGGGGCGGTACGACGTTGACGGCGGCGGCGGTGATGGCGGCGACGACGAGTCCGAAGCCGACACCGTTGAGGACAAGTGGCCCCAGCAGGGCGGGGATTCCGGTCTCGTGCACCGGAACGGCACGCAGCCACAGCTGGGCAACGGCCAGCGAGACGAAGCCGGTGACCAGCATCGGGCCCGGCCCCACCCGCTGGAGCAGGCGGACCAGCAGCGGCCAGATGAGCGGGGTGACGGCCTGGATGATCAGGAACGGCACCGCGGCCCGCAACGGGCTCTGGTGCTGGATGACGCCGAGCCGGATGCTCAGGTCGTACGCGCCGCCCAGGAAACCGAACATGCCGATCACCGCCATGGCGGCCGAGGCCGAGAACGCCGGGCTGCGGAACAGCTCCAGGCGCAGCATCGGTGACTTGCCGCGCGACTCGGCCGAGATGAACGCCCCCAGCATCACCGCGGCGAGGACGAAGGAGCCGACGACCGTCACCGACCCCCAGCCGTCGGTGGGGCCCTGGATGATGCCGTAGAGCAGGGCCAGCAGGGCGATGGCGATGGTGATCTGCCCCGGCCAGTCCAGTGAGCGGCCCTCGGGTGCGCTCGATTCGGCGGTCAGCCGCCAGGCCGCGGCCGCGGTCGCGAGCGCCAGGACGCCGGTGGCCGCGAACGCCCAGTGGAATGAGGTGTGTTCGACGACCGCTCCGGACAGCAGCGGAGCTATGAGGGCGCCCAGGGACAGTGCGGTGGTCCAGGAGGCCAGGCCCCGGGCGCGGGCCGCCGGTGTCGGGGTCCCGGCGATGATCACGGCGAGGGAGGCGGGGAAGAGGGCCGCGGCGCCGATGCCGGACAGCGCCTGCCCGGTGATCAGCTGCGCCGCCGAGTCGGCGGTGGCGGAGACCAGATAGCCGACCGCCGCCAGGAGGGCACCGCCCACCAGGAGCTTCTTACGGCCGTACAGGTCACCTACGACACCGAAGGTCAGCGCCAGGACCGCGGCGGGCACCAGGAACGCGTCGCTGATCCAGGTGAGTTCGGCGCCGGAGGTCTCCAGGGAGCGCTGGATGACACCGTTGATCGCGGCGGGCAGGACGAGGCCGATCTGGGCGAGGCAGACCGCCAGACATCCTGCGATGAGGGTGCCCCGGTGCCGGACGGCCTGGGTGCCGGACGGGGCGGCGGGTGGATCGTAGGCGGATCTGTCGTAGGCGGGGCTGGAGACCATGTCTCCTCCTTGGTGGGTGTGCGGCACGGGAGGCGGGCGGGGCGGTCCGCGAGACGGACGCGGCTCAGGGGTCGCCGAGGCTCAGGGATGGGCGAGGCAGGCCATGCGGCCGAAGAGTTCGGGGCCGTCGAGCGGGGGCAGGCCGGGGTCGAGTTCGCGGTAGACCGTGTACACGTTGACCGCGAGGCGTTCGCTCTCATCGAGGCCGGCGAAGGGGCCGAGGCGGATGTCCCGTGCCGCGTCCGCGGCCGGCATCCCGGCGGTGAAGCGGGCGGTGGCCTCTTCATGGACGTACGACAGATAGTCGCGGACGGTCCGGACGGCCTCCTTGGTGGTGACCGGGCCGTGTCCGGGCACGACGGTGTCCACGTCGAGACCCAGCAGCAGGTCGCAGGCGGCGAGCCCGTCGGCGAACGGGCCGTGCCACACGAGCGGGGTGGAGCCGACGAAGACGATGTCGCCGGTGTAGACGGTCCGCGCGCCCGGGACGTGGACGATCGTGTCTCCGGCGCTGTGTGCGGCCCCCGCGTCGATGAGCCGCACCTCCGTTCCGCCGATGTCCAGGACCGTCTCGCCGTCGAACACCCGGCTCGGGAGGACGGGCCGGACCTCGCGGTGGTCGAAGCGGCCGAAGATCCGGCGGGCGAACCGCCCGGCGTCGCTGTCCTGGGCGAGCAGCGCCCGCACCTCGGCCGGGCCCGCCTGCCGCATGTCGGTCAGCGATCCGCGGGCCGCGATGATCTCGGCGTGGGCCACGAGCTGGTTGCCGAACCAGTGATCGCCGTTGCCGTGGGTGTTGACCACGGTCGAGATGGGCGCGGTGTCGGTCAGCGGTGCCAGTCCGGCCAGCATGGCCCGGGTCAGGCGCAGGTCGAAGAGGGTGTCGACGAGCAAGGACTCGCCGCGGCCGGTGACCAGGCCGGCGTTGCTCATCCCCCAGCCACCGGCGCTCGGGATCCACGCATGACAGCCACGGCCGAGATCGACCGGGCGGACGGGAGAAACCAGGGAAGCCACGCTGCCTCCATTGCAAGACTTGAGTACATTGATGGACTCAAGTCCACCAATGGATCGCAATCTAAAGAGAAGGGCCCGGGCGGGTCAAGACCCGTGCACGCCCGTGCTGTACTGGGGGCCATGCAGATCCCGGAGGCAGGAGCCACAGCCGCAGCGGACACCCGGCCCACCGGACGTCGCGAGCGCAAGCGCCGGCAGGTGCGCGACCAGCTCTACGCCGCCGCGCTGGACCTGTTCGTCTCCCAGGGCTACGAGACGACGACCATGGAGCAGATCGCGGAGACCGCCGACGTCGCCCGGGCCACCGTCTTCAACCACTACTCCCAGAAGGTCGGCTTCCTGGAGGAGTGGGGCGCCCGCCGCCGGGCGCGCGTCGCGGAGATACTCGGCTCGTCCCAGCTGGAGGACCTGTCGACGGGCGACCAACTGCGCCGCTACCTACGGGAGATGGCCGAGCTCAACATCGCCTCCCGGGCGGAGACCACCATCCTGATGGACGCCGGCGCCCGGGTCGGCAGCCTCCTGCACGACCGGTCCCTCGAAATCGAACTGGCGAAGATCGTCGAGCAGGGGCGGCAGCGCGGAGAGCTCCGGACGGGCGTCGCCGCCGACCAGGTCGGCGCCATGCTCGCAGCCTCCTACTTCTCCACGGTCCTGCGCTGGATCCGGGTGGAGCCCGCCCCGTTCGACCTGCGCGACCGCCTCGACGGCACCCTCGACGTCATCCTGCTCGGCATCCTCGCCGGGGCAGGGGAGGGCGCACCTCCCGGCCACTGAACCGGGCCGACAGGTACTGCGCGGGATGCGACCGAGGTCGTAGAGGGCCCTCTATCTCCGGTTACAGACGGCGGTGCGGAGATCAGGTTCTGAGCCGATGTTCCGTGACGGCCGTTCTTCGAGAATTTGGGCGTGCTGATCGACAACCGTCGACAGCGGCTTCCGAAGAACTTCCTCCGTCACCTCAGGAGTCTGTGATGAGCACCAAGACAGGACCCCAGCGATACCCCGTCGCAAGCCGGTCGAACTGGTACCAGGACGACTTCGGCGGTGACCCGATGCAGGTGAATGTCGTCGTCCTGCACACCACGGAGGGCTCCACCCTGCCCGGATACGGCGGCGGCTCCTCCGCACCGAACCTGACGGCGGTCCCCGACCTCGCCGCCAAGAAGCTGAAGTGGTACCAGCACTTCGACATAGAGACCTCCTCCCGAGCGCTGGTCAATCTGCGGGGCGGCGTCGAGACGAACACCATGAACGTGTGCCAGGTCGAGCTGGTCGGCACCTGCGACCCGACGACGCACGCGAAGTGGAAGGCCGCGGGCCGGGCGCACGTCCACTGGCCGGACGCGCCCGACTGGGCACTGCGGGGCGTCGCCCGCTTCCTGGCCTGGATGCACGAGGAGCACGGCGTACCGCTGTCCGGCCCGAAGGCGTGGCCCGCGTACCCCAGCTCGTACGCGAACCGCGCCGGCCAGCGGCTGAAGGCGGCGCAGTGGGCGGACTTCAAGGGAGTCTGCGGGCACATGCACGTGCCCGAGAACGTCCACGGCGACCCCGGCGCGATCGACTTCGCCAGGCTCGTCAAGCACGCGAGGGCCGACCTGGACCTCGGCGACGACACCCCGGAGCCGACCACACCCGCCAAGCCGAAGGTCCCCGCGTTCCCGGGACGCAAGCACTTCGCGGCCGGGGCGTCGAACGCGTACGTCCTGCAGCTCGGCAAGCAGCTGGTGAAGCGCGGCTTCGGCGACCACTACGAGGTCGGCCCGAGCAGGTCCTGGGGCGAGGCGGACCGGCTGAACGTACGGGACTTCCAGAAGTCACGGAAGGAACTGCGCGGCGACGCCGACGGCACCCCCGGACCGCTGACCTGGCGGCTGCTGTTCTCCTGAAGGAGAGTCGGTCGGCGGGCGCGCCGCCGACCGACCGAGACCTATTCCGTTCCGCCGGTTTCGGCCTTGTACAGCGCCTGGGCCAGCAGCAGGGCGCCTCCGGTTACCGCTCCCACCGCTCCCACGGCCAGGAAACCGCGCGAGGAACGCCAGGACAGCACCGACCACCGCGACTGCGCGGAGAACACCGATCCCGTACTCAGCCACGACCCGGTCGAGATCAGCGACAGGGCGGAACCGATCGAGCCCACCGACAGGGCGCTTCCGATCGAGCCGACCGACAGGGCCGAACCGACGGACCCCACGGACAGCACCGATCCCACTGAACCGATCGACAGCACAGAGTCCTGTGACCACAACGACAGCACCGAACCGGAGGAGGGACGACGGACCGACCGTGCGGGCAGTTTTGTCATGAGGCCATCCTGCCGCTGCGCGCCGTGAATCGTCAGGTGAGCGTGCCGGCGAGCCACGTGCGCCAGACGTGCCGGGTGTTCGGGATCTCGGGACGGTCGAGGAGCCAGAGCACGTAGCCCGCGTGAAGCTGCGCCGTGGGGTCATCCGAGCGATGAGCCCCGCGAAGCCTGTCGCGGAGCTCGTCCCCGTCCACGGCTCGGGCGATCCGGACGTACTCACGGTCCTTGCACCGGTAGGACCGCTGGACGACGAGGCCTACCAGGTCGATGAGTTTCGCTCTCACCCGGTGGTCGTGGTCGGCAGCGGCCAGTTCCTTTATCAGGGCTTGCTTCGTGCCCCATGCCTTGGCGTGCTGTGTCCACTCCTGGGGGTACCGGACCTCCCACTCCAGGAACAGCAGGGCGAAGGGCAGCCCCGGCCACGTGCTGATTTCTCCTGCAACCCGCCTGCCCACCAGCGCTTCCGGCAGGCTGCGACCTGCCGCCTCGACGTAGGCCTTGTCCGCGGCCGCCCAGTCCCGTGCCTTGCGCCGCAACCAACGTGTCGGCTGCGAGGCCCGGTGGACACGGCGAAGAGCGGCATCGGCCTCTCTGCGGGCACCGGCCAGCCGGACAAGGGCGGCGGCACGTTCGGCGGGGTCCGGGGCTGTCAGGCCGTAAGCCCACGCCAAACGCCCGGACCACCCGTGGTCGTCGTCGATGCCCGCGCCCACCACCTCTGTCATGCGGCAGATCATCGCCTGACCGGTACGCCGACGCGATCCGAATACGTATGGCCGCGTACGGCGGGTCAGGCCGGTGCCTTGGCCGTCGAGCCCGCCGGGGCGAGCTCCCGGACAACGCCGCGGCGCCTGGTCGGGATGACTTTCGGGTTGGCGACGCCCCAGGCCGCGCCCTTGCAGATCAGTTCCTTGTAGACGGCGGCGGCCCGTCCGGTCAGGGCCGCGCTGACGGCGCGGTCGTCGGCGGTGACGTACTGGATCAGGCCTTCCTTGCGGCCCAGCGAGATGCACTGGTTGAAGTAGCGGATCGGCACGTTCGGGAGCTTGCCGCCGGTCAGGCGCCCCGAGAGGGCGTCGGCGGCCTGCCATGCGGTGGGCACGCCCGAGGCGCACGACATGCGCAGCGGCTTGTCGCCGGGGCCCATGACCATGGCCGCGTCGCCGATGGCGTACACATCCGGGTGCGAGACCGAGCGCATGGTCCGGTCGACCACGATCTGGCCGGTGCCGGTGACCTCCAGGGTGGTGGCCTTCGCGATCGGGTGGACGGCGAAGCCGGCGGTCCACACGGTGACCACGGCCGGGATGGACGTGCCGTCGGCGGTGGCGATCCGGTCTGCCTGGACGGCGGCGACCGCGGCGTGTTCGTGCACGGTGATGCCGAGCTGGTCGAAGACCTTTCGCAGGTGGCGGCTGCCCTTGGGCGAGAGCCAGTCTCCGAGGCCGCCGCGGGCGGCGAGGGCGACGTCGAGGTCCGGGCGGGCCTCGGCGATCTCGGTCGCGGCCTCCACGCCGGTGAGGCCGCCGCCGACGACGGTCACGGTCTCCCCGGCGTCCAGGCCGGCCAGGCGCTCGCGCAGCCGGAGCGCCCCGGGGCGGCTCGCGATCTGGTGGGCGTGCTCGGTGGTGCCGGGGACGCCCTGGTCGTTCCAGCCGCTGCCGAGGGCGTACACGAGGCTGTCGTACTCCAGCTCCTCGGCGCCGTTCGCGTCGAGGACGGCGACGGTCTTGCGGTCGGCGTCGATGCCGGTGACCTTCGCGAGCTTCAGTTCGACGCCGGTGCCCGCGAACATCTCGCTGAAGGGCCGGGGCGTGAGATTCCGGCCGACCGCCAGCTGGTGCATCCGGACACGCTCGACGAAGTCGGGCTCGGCGTTGACGAGAGTGATGGCGACGTCCTCGCGGCGCAGCCGCTTGGCAAGGCGTCCGGCGGCGGTGGCTCCGGTGTAGCCGGCCCCGAGGACGATGATGCGGTGCTGCATGTCCCTGCTCCTGTCTCAAGCGGATTCGCCACTTGAACCGGACGGCCCGCCGTTTCCTGACAGCACTCCGATGTGATGCACCCCACATAGGGGTCAGAAGGCGGCGTGGAGCAGGGGTTCCCCGTGGTCGGCGGCGGCCCAGCGCCGGGTCGCGCGTTCGAGCTTGTCGGGGTTGACCTGATTGTGGAACCCGGCGATGCCCTCGGCGGTGACCTCCAGGCACATGACGCCGACGACCCGGCCGTCGAGAACCGCCACCGCGGCGGGGACTCCGTTGGCGGTCGTGGCGTAGACCTCGGGCGAGCCGCCGATCAGGGCGCGCTTGCTCACGCCGGGTTTGAACAGGCCCCGCATGAACTTCGCGACCGCGACGGCACCCTCGAACGCCTTGGCGCGGGCCGGGACCTTCCCACCGCCGTCGCCGATCGCGATGGCGTCATCGGTGAGCAGCCGCACCAGCGGCTCGGTCCGGCCGCTGGTGGCGGCCGCGAGGAACTCCTCGACGATCCGCAGGGCGGCGGCTTCGTCGACCTCGGCGCGGACCTTGCCCTCCGCGACGTGCTTCTTCGCGCGGTGGAAGATCTGCTGTCCGGCGGCCTCGGTGATGTCGAGGATCTCGGCGATCTCCCGGTGCGGATAGCCGAAGGCCTCCCGCAGCACGTACACCGCCCGCTCGTTGGGGGAGAGTCGCTCCAGCAGGGCGAGAACCGCGTACGAGACCGATTCGCGCTGCTCGACGGTGTCGGCGGGGCCGAGCATCGAGTCCCCGGCGAGCAGCGGCTCCGGCAGCCACTCGCCCACATAGGTCTCGCGCCGCACACGGGCCGAAGTGAGCTGGTTGAGACACAGGTTGGTGAGAACCTTCGTCAGCCAGGCCTCGGGGACCTCGATGCGGCCGACGTCGGCGGCCTGCCAGCGCAGGAACGTCTCCTGCACGGCGTCCTCGGCCTCGCTCGCCGAGCCGAGGAGGCGGTAGGCGATGGCCTCCATGCGGGGCCTGGAGGCCTCGAACCGGTCCACATCGTTCACGGTCAGGGCCATGCCCCGGATCCTAACTCGCGCGGCGCGCGAGGGCCGCGGCATTGACGGCCGTGCACTGCGACCGCGGCCGCTGGTGATGTCACGCCGCCGATCGACCCGACGCAAGGTATGGCCGCGACGGTCAGGACACCGTCTGCTGCTGGAACAGGTCGACGGAGACGTGCGGGGACAGCGCGTGGAGGAAGGCGGGTGCGTCGAAGATCTCGCCGGCGGAGGCTACTCCTAGCGTCCTGGTCTGTCCCGTGAGGATGCGGTGGACCGCTTCCACCACGAGCGGCGCGGTGACCGCGTAGATGTCCTGGCCCCTGGCCACGGCGCGCCGTTCGGTGCCACCGGAGCGTACGACGACGTCGACGAGGAAGGTCTGCGCGGACCGCCCGTGCTCGTCGACCGCGGCCGGCGACGGTGTGTCCGGGGCCGACAGGTCCCTGGCCGCCTCGGTCGTCATGTAGGTGCGCACCTCGGGGATGGACAGGTGGCTGGGGATGGTGACGACGTCGGCCATCGTGAACTCCCCGAGGACGGACCTGGTGCCCAGCGGGTCGGGGAAGGGCCAGTCCAGGGTGGGCAGGGCGTCGTCGTGGTGCTCAAGGCGCCCGCTCGTGTAGCGCAGGCGCCGGCCGCCTCGCCGGGCCCCGGAGACCTCGCCCGCGGCGCGCGTACCGGCGGTGGGGTGCCAACTGCTCAGCCCGTACGCGATGTGGGCCTCGTCGGCCTCCGTCCAGTCTCCCATCGCCGCGGTGGCCAGCAGGTCGCCGAGGCCGCCGTAGAAGGCCATCGCGGGGACGATCACCGTTCCCGCGGCGCGGGCGCGGTCCGTGAAGTGCGCGAAGGTGTCGATGTTGGCCTCGACCTCGGCCGCCACGTCCACGTACGGGATTCCGGCACGCAGTGCCGCCTCGATCAAGGGGGCGGCGGTCGTGGCGAAGGGCCCGGCCGTGTTGATCACGGCCGCGGCGCCGGCCAGTGCGCGGTCGAGCGAGGCCGGATCGTCGACGGACGCCGGCCGGGCGTCAAGTCCCGGACGGGACACCGTCATCGCCCGCAGCTTGTCGGCGTCGCGGCCGGTGAGAACCGGGACGAACCCGCGTTCCAGCAGCTCTGCCACCACGAAGCGCCCGGTGTGCCCGTACGCGCCGAACACCGCCACCGTCTGTCCGGACTGTTCCGGCTGTCCCGATCCCGATCCCGATCCCATGAGTTCTCCCCCGTACTCGGCTGAACCGCCGTACTCGACTGATCCGTTACGGACATCCTGACGAATGCCGGTGTCCCGCCGTGAGTGTCCGGAACGCCATGCCCCGTACAATTACGGACATGGGATCTGTCGCGCTGGCCGTCACCGACGGGATGCTTCACTTCGAACTGTCCGTGGCGTACGAGGTGTTCGGACCCGCCCCGGCCGCCGTGACCGTTCCCTGGTACGACCTCGCCGTCTGCGGACCGGACGCCGTGCGGGTCGGCCGTTTCCGGCTGGAGCCCGACCACGGACTCGACCGGCTCCGGTACGCCGACACCGTGATCGTCCCCGGCTGGGCGGACGTCGACCAGGACCCGCCCGCCGATCTGGTCGGCGCGGTGCGTGCGGCCCACGAGGCGGGTGCGCGGGTGGCGTCCCTGTGCACGGGCGCCTTCGTGCTGGCCGCCGCCGGCCTGCTGGACGGCAGGCGCGCGACCACGCACTGGGCGCACACCGAGATCCTGGCCGCCCGTTACCCCGAGGTGGCGGTCGACCCGGACGTCCTCTACGTGGACAACGGCAGCGTGCTCACCTCCGCCGGCAAGGCCGCCGCGCTGGACCTGTGCCTGCACCTCGTACGCCTGGACCACGGCTCGGCGGTCGCCAACACCGTCGCCCGCCGCCTGGTCGTGCCGCCGCACCGGGCAGGCGGCCAGGCCCAGTTCGTCGCCACCCCGGTGCCCACCCGGGACGACCACCCGCTCGCCGCGCTGTTCCCCTGGGTGATCGAACGCCTCGACCAGCCCCTCACCGTGGAGGACCTGGCCCGCCGGGCGCGGATGAGCTCACGCAATCTGGGCCGCCACTTCAGGGCCGTGACCGGCACCACTCCGCTGCAGTGGCTGCTGACCCAACGGATCCGCCGCGCCCAGGAGTTGCTGGAAACCACGGACGACGTCGTCGACACCATCGCGGCGGCCACCGGCATGGGCACCGCCACGACGCTGCGCCGCCATTTCAACCGCACGGTCGGCGTACCCCCGGACACCTACCGCCGGACTTTTCGCTCACGCTATGAACCAACTGTGCTGCCTGGTCAGCCACTTGACCTGGATCATGTGCAGTAGCGAAGGCGTTGTATGGTGATCGTTCCGCTCCGGCGGAGCAGAACCAACACCAAACAACGAGGGAACACATGAAGTTGAATCTGCGCCGAATACCGTCCGCACGGCGCTCGTCCGCGGGCAGGAAGGCCATGTCGGTCGCGCTGGTCGGCGTCACCGTCGCGGGCGTTTCGGTACTGGCCGTCTCCCCGGCGTCGGCCCTGAGCTGGACGTGCAAGAGCAGCTCCAAGACCATCGACGACGCGGGGTACTCCGGTCCCTGGGGCGACAACTGGGACTTCACCGTCAAGAACTGCGTGGCCCGGTCCGGCAGTTACGTCTACGCCAAGGCCACGGTGACCTGGGACGCCCCTCCGTGGTACTCCGGATCCACCGACAACCTGGCTGAAGTCTTCGACAGCGCCGGATTCCGGCTCTATCTCAAGCACGCCGACGCCGGCGCGGACACCGTCCTGGTCAAGAAGGACTTCGACATCCAGGGCAAGCTGGCCGCCATGAACGGCGCGGGCAACGGTTCGTGGACCTCGTCCACGATCAAGAAGAAGGTCGGGAGCAAGACCGCGTACGCCGACGGCGCTCTGCGGCTCAACTGGGACGAGGACGGCACGGGCGTCCGCACCTACGACTTCACGGCCACCAGCTCCAAGTGACGTGTGACGTTTGACGTGTGACGTCCGGCCGGGGCTGTGCGCTGGATGAGTGCCGCCTGTCGATCAAGACAGTGGCAGTACGAGCAGAGCACCCAACCGCTCTGCTCGTACTGCCTTTTGCGGCGCTCACCCGCAGACGTCCTACTGAAGGAAGCGGCCGAACACGTGCGCATAAGACAGTTCGCAGAAAGAGCAGCACTCTCCGCTGCCCTGAGCCTCTCGCTCCTCGGCCTCGGAACGACCACGGGCTTCGGGACGACCCCGGCAGCCGCGGACACCAGCACCGCACTGCCGATCAGTTCGTACCGGGACATGGCTGTCGACGCAGCCCATCAACAGGTCTTCCTCAGCGACCCGTTCGGCGACAACGTCCTGGTGACGGACTACAACGGTCAGGTCGTGAAGCTGATCAGCGGTGCGGACGGTGCCTGGGGGACCGCGCTTTCCAGCGACTCCAGCACGCTGTACGTGGCACTCCGCGACGCCGGCGCGATCGCCGCGATCGACACCGCCACTCTGCAGGAGACCGCCCGGTACGACACCGGAACCGGCGCGGGCGCCTACGCCGGCCCGACCTCCCTCGTGTCGGCCGGCGGAAAGCTCTGGTTCGGCTACAGCACCGACATCTGGCACGGTGCCCTCGGCTCCCTGGACCTGAGCGGCCCGCAGCCGGTCGTCACCCTGGGCCAGGGCCCCGACCTGTTCCGCGGCTCGCCCCACCTGGCCGCCACGCCGGAGCATCCGGACACCCTCGTCGCCGCCGAGTCCGACGGCAACAACGCCGCCCTGGCCGTGTACGACGTGAGTACGGGCCAGGCCAACACTCAGGCGATGCGCATCGCTCCGGGTCCTGACGGGTGCGCGAGCCTCCAGGACCTCGCCCTGACGCCGGACGCCGCGCGGGTCGTCGTCGCCTGCGCCGCGCCCTACTACCACCAGGCGTTCCGCACCGCCGACCTGGCGGACGACGGCCGGTACACCACCAGCCACTACCCCGACGCGGTGGCCATCGCCCCCGACGGCACGATCGCCGCGGGCGTCGACGGCGCCTCCGAGCCCGACGTCCACCTGTTCGCACCGGGCGACTCCACGGCGTACAAGACCTGGGACTTCCCGGCGCCGTCCCCCTACGCCACCACCACCCTCCAGTCCGGTGGTCTGGCCTGGACTCCGGACGCCGGCCGGATCTTCGCGGTCACCAAGGACAGCGGCTCCTCGTCCTTGACGCTGCAGGTCCTGAACCACCCGCAGGTCGCCACCACCGTCACCGTGCAGGCGCCCGCCTCGTCCCCCCGGAACCAGGACCTCACCCTCACCGGAAAGCTCGAAGCACCCGTGGGGTTCGGCACCGGAAGCACCGTCGACATCTGGCGGATCGACGACCCCCTGTCAGGTGAGGGCACGCTGATCGGGTCCGCGACCGTCGCCGCCGACGGCTCGTTCAGCTACACCGACCGTCCCAGGGCCAAGGGCAATGTCCAGTACACCGTCCAGTACTACGGCGACGCGCGGCACGCCTACGCCTACGGCTCGGTCACGGTCGACATCACCTCCGACTGAGTCCCTTCCAGCCGCGAGCAGTTCGAAAAGGCGCCCGGCCGGGGTTTCCCGGCCGGGCGCTCTGCGTGGGAGCATCTCGCCTGCTGCCGCTTCGGATGACGCATCGGGCGTCGCGTGTGACGCAGGTCACGGGAAGTCGGTGTGGGGTGCCGGACAGCTCATTGAGGTGAGCACTCATATGCGTACCCGGGTACGGGCCGGGGATCCGAGCGCGTTCGCGGAGCTTTTCGACAGCTACGCCCGCGCCGTCTACAACCATGCCTTCCGGCTGACCGCCGACTGGTCGACGGCCGAGGACGTGATGGCCGCGACCTTCATGGAGGCGTGGCGGCTGCGCGACAGGGTCGACCCCGAAGGCGGCTCCCTGCGGCCCTGGCTGCTGGGGATCGCCACCAACACCGCGCGCAACCAGCACCGGAGCAACCGCCGCTACCGGGCCGCCGCCAACGCCGCCGCCGCGGCCGAGATGTCGATGCCCGACCACGCCGACGAGGTGGCCGACCGGGTCGACGACCGCCGGCGTCTCGCCACCGCCCTCACCGCCCTCGCCAAGCTGCGCAGACCGGAACGCGAGGTCATCGCGCTCTGCCTGGGCGAGGGCCTGGACTACGAGGCCGCGGCGGAAGCGCTCGGCATCCCGGTCGGCACGGTCGCCTCCCGGCTGTCCAGGGCCCGCAGGAAACTCCGCGCACTGGCCGAGGTCGAACTGGCCCGCCCACCGGCCCAGTCGCTCCGTCCGGCCACCGAACTGCCGGGCCCCGCAACGGAGACAGCGCGCAAGAAAGTTCGTGAGAAACGGGAAGTCGGTCTCCCCGTCCGACAGATAAGAGGCGATCACGCAAACGCGATCCGGCCCGCACAGGAAGGAAACCGATGAACGCGAACACGTCCCGGCAGAACCCGGCCGAGTGGGACGAGAGCGATGAGCTCCTGTCCCGGACAGCGCGAGACCTGCCTACGGGCCGTCACCAGTTCCACAAGGAGCGTCTGATGGCCCAGATCCACGACACGCAGCAGCAGGACTCCCGCACCGCGACCCCTGCCAAGGCACGAGGGTTCCGGCTGCCGCGTCCGGCGTTCGCCCTGCCCGCGATGGTCGCGGCCGCCGCGGGGGCGGTCGTCCTCGCCACCGTGTTCGGCCCCGGCGGCGGCGGGGTCAGGGACGGCGGCGTCGCCACCGGACCGGCCCTGACCACGGAGATCGGAGCCGCGAGCACCAGCGGCCTGCCCCAGCTGCTCGACCAGATCTCGCTGGCGGCCTCCGACACCTCCCACCCGGACGTCAAGCCCGGCCAGTTCGTCTACATCGAGTCCAAGACGGCCGACACCTTCATCAAGACCGTCAACGACAAGTCCTTCCTGGCCAGCCATGAACTGCACACGCGTCAGATCTGGGAGTCCGCGGACGGCGTCGAGGGCTGGCTGATCGACCCCGCGGTCAACGACGGCCCCGAGGGCGAGACCCTGACCCTGCCCGACGAGCAGGGCAACACCCCGAAGGCGCACCTGGGCGCTCCGTCGTACGACTACCTCACCAAGCTGCCCACCGACCCCGACGCACTCCTCGCCAAGATCTACAAGGAGACCGAGGGCCAGGGAAACACCCCTGACCAGCAGGCCTTCACCACCATCGGCGACCTGCTCGTCGAGAGCTACCCGCCCGCGGAGCTCTACTCGGCCCTCTTCGAGGCCGCCGCGAAGATCCCGGGCGTCGTCGTCGTCGACGACGCGGTGGACGCGGCAGGGCGGCACGGGGTGGCGGTGGCCCGGCTCGACGAGACCAGCGGCCAGCGCGAGGAATGGATCTTCGACAAGAAGAGCCATGTCTTCCTCGGCGAGCGCACCGTCCAGGTGCGCAAGAACGGCGGCACGGACGGACTGCTCACGCCCGGCACGGTCGTCTACACCAGCGCCATCATGAACCGGGCCATCGTCGACGACATGAAGCAGACCCCGTCGCAGGCCGGCTGACGCGCCCGTAACCCCACCAGCCGGGTGACGAAGAAACCCCCTGGGTCCCCTGACCTGGGGGTTTCTACTCCGCGCTGTTACCTCGGCGCAGTGCGCGGGCGCACCAGCCGATGACCGTGGCGTTGACCAGCGCGCCGATGACCACGGCGAGGATGCCCATCGCGGCGCCGTCCGGCAGCACGAACAGTACGAAGCTGCCGGGGGCGGTGGCGAGGAGTGGGACGATCCCGGCCATGGACTCGTCCGAGCTGTCGCGGGCGTTCACCACGAGCGCCCACACGAGCAGGGCGGCGCAGGCCGCGAGGTAGACGAGGGCGGCGACCTCGCCGAGCGCGTGGCGCAGTCGGCGCGGGATGGTTCGGCCGGAATCGGTACCGGTCACGGGGTGGGCTCCTCGAAGGTGAGTGGAGACGTCAGAGGTGGGTGCCGGGCGGGTTCGGGCGGGCCAGGCCGAGGTCGTACGCGAGGATCGTCGCCTGTACGCGGTCGCGCAGGCCCAACTTGCGCAGCAGCGCGTTCACATGGGACTTCACGGTGCCGACGGTGATACCGAGCTCCTCGGCGATCTCCGTGTTGTTGAGGCCCGACGCGAGCAGGGAGAGGACGTTGCGCTGGCTGCCGGTCAGGGTGTCCAGCTCACGGGGGCCGCTCCCGGCACCCGTCCCGGTGACCGCCCGGGACGCGTAGTGGCCGATGAGGCGGCGGGTCGCGGACGGGGCGAGCACGCTCTCTCCGGTGGCCACCACCCGGATGCCGTGCAGCAGTTCGGAGGCGTGCACGTCCTTGAGCAGGAAGCCGGAGGCACCGGCGCGCAGCGCGTCGAAGACGTACGCGTCGAGGTCGAAGGTGGTCAGGACCAGGACCCGGGGTGCGCTCTCCCTGCCCGTGATGATGCGGGTGGCGGCGATGCCGTCTAGTTCGGGCATCCGTACGTCCATGACGATCACGTCCGGGGCCAGCTCCGCGGCGAGACGTACGGCGGCAACTCCGTCGGCGGCCTCACCGACGACCGTCATGTCCTCCTCGGCGTCGATCACCGCGGCGAACCCCGCCCGTACGATGCCCTGGTCGTCGACGACCAGCACCTTGAGGCTCATCGTGCGCTCTCCTCGCTCTCCGGCGCTGCCGCGAGAGGCAGCCGGAGGCAGACCGTACCCGGCCGATCGGTGGTCAGGGTGCCGCCGAGCGCCGCGACCCGGGCCGCAAGACGCTCCCGTACAGCGGGGCGGGCGGCCCCCGGAACGCCGGTGGCCGTGAGCGTCAACGTACCGTCGTGCACGTCGAGTTCGAGCACCGCGGGCTCCTCGCCACCGGCCGCGAGGACCGTCTCGGCGGCGTGATAGGCAGCCAGGTCCACGGCGGTGGGCAGCTGTTCCGGTACCCGGTCGGTCAGCCGTATCTCCACCTCGCGGCCGGTGGCCCGGGACTGGTGGGCGAGCAGGTCGAGGGCCTGGAGGGTGGGCTGCGGGCGCAGTTCGGGCCCCGCCTCGCCCTCACCCTCCCGGACCGTGTCGAGGAGCGCGCGCATGGCGGCCAGGGCCTCGCGGGCGCGTTCGGCGGTCGCGTCGAGCCGGCCGGCCTCCGCCTGCGCGACCATGTCGGCGGTGCGGGCCAGCACGGTGGTCTCGAGGCCCGCGGCGATCCGGCGCCGCTCGGCCCACGCGTCGCGTACGGCTTCCTCGGTGAGGGTGGCGAGCTGTTCCTCCCGTACACCCCGGGAGGCCTGGTCGCGCTGTCCGCGCAGAGTGCCGGCCCACCAGGCCGCCCCGACCGCCAGGGAGGCCCCGGCCGTGGCCGACGCGGCGACGGCCCAAGCGGGGACCGTCGTACCGCGGTCGAGAACGGCGACGGTCAGGGCGGCCGTGTGCACGACCACGGCCGCGACCGGGAAGGCCGACAGGAACAGACGCGGGCGAACTTCGGCGGGAGGTGGAGCGGCGGCGGAGCGACCAGCGGCGGTGCGGGCCGCATTCGCCGCCAAGCCGTTCGACAGCGCCCCGAAGGGGCGCGGGGAACTGCGCGACCAGCCACGACGGCGCTGCAGACGATGGATGTCGTATCGCAGCACTTCCAGCGGAGCGCTCAGCGCCGCACACGTGGCCAACATGCTGAGCGCGGGTGGCAGAACGACCGGCCCGGTGTAGTCGCCCACCGCCATCGCCACAGGCCACAGCAGGGCCAGGCCCAGCAGGACGCCATAGGCGGTGCGGGGTGCGCGGTGCAGCCACAGCAGCGTGACCGCCTGTGCCGCCGCCAGCAGGGCGAACAGCACGCCCGCCGACACGTGCGAACCGCTCGACGCCGTCTCCGCCCGGATGACCAGCACCGGGAGCAGCGGCTGCAGGACGAGACCTACCGCGGCCGTCAGCTGCGCCACGCGGTAGCTCCGCGGGACGGACCGCTCCGCCGGGGCGGCGGTCCGGCCGGGCAGGACCGCGCGCACCTCCCAACCGCCCTCCTCCGTCGGGCCGCTGTGCAGGGTGCCGCCCGCCTCCCGTGCCCGGGACCGCAGGAAGCCCTGGCCGCGTCCCCCGCCCAGGCCTGCGCCGTGCGCCGTCGAACCCTCCGGCGGCGCCGCGCTGGTGACGACGACATCCGTGCGGGTGTCGCCGTACCGGCACCGCACCGTCGTGTGCGCACCGGGGGCGTGCCGGGCCACATTGGTCAGCGCCTCGCGCACGATGCCGTACGCCGCGTCCGCGACGGCACCGTCCGGCAGGGGGTCGATCTCGCAGTCGACCGGCTGGTCCAGGCGGCGGAACCCCGCGACCAGGTCGAGCAGCCGGTCCTCGGGTGACGGCAGGTCCTCCCGCGAGGGCGCCGGGGCCCGTACGGCGCCCAGTGCGCGGGTCACCTCGTGGCCGGTGCCGACCGCGAACTCCAGTGCCTCGGCGGCCAGTTCGGGACGGCGGTCGCGCAGTCCGAGTGCCGCGCCCGCCGTGACGACCACGGCCGTCAGATGGTGGGCGCTGACATCGTGCAACTCTCTTTCCATCCGGCGCCGTTCGACCTCCGGGAGCCGGTGGCGCTCGGTCTCGGCCCGCTTCAGCAGGTGTTCGGCCGCTTGTCGCGCGCGACGGGTCCGCCGTACCAGCAGGCCGGCCCCGCACGCGGCTGCGTACAGCAGAGCGGTCAGGACGAGGTCGAGTCCGTTCCGGTCACTGAGGCCGTGCAGGCTGAGGCCCTGCAGAAGCTGCCAGGCGACGAGCGCCGTCACGCACAACACGGCGGTGAAGGTGTCGCGTTCGGTCGCCACCGTGAACAGGGCCAGCGCGACACCGGCGGTGCCGAGTACCGCCATCGCCCCGGTGGGCAGCGGTCCTGCGCCCAGCGCACACGCGGCGGCGACGAGTACGAGGGCGGTCACCGGGCGGGTACGGCGCAGCGCGAGCGCGGCGGTCACCGGTCCGGCGACCAGGGCCGCCACGAGCAGTGCGGACGCGGACGGGACGGACCCGCGCAGCAGCGCCGCCCCGGGCCACACCACGGCCTGGGCGCAGATCAGCAGGACCGGGAGTAGCCGGTCATCGGTTCGATTCATGACGGAACCAGGCTATGGGCGCGGGTGGGCGGGCGGTCTCCGGCTGAAGGGGGATTCCGCTCTCTTACCTGGGTTATAGATGCGGCGATGCCCGCCCGGAGGACGGTCGGGCAGCGTTCTCCACCCCTGGTTCAACGCGGTAATCGTCCCACAGCCCGAGGACCACGCAATGCCCCGGGCCCTAGTCTCGAACACATCGAGAAAGCGATCGACCACCGGCTCCACCAGCGGTTTCTTTCAGCCTTTCCGGAACGGCTTTCCCTTACAGCTTTCCCTTACGGCCTTTCCGGCATCGCTTTCCCGTTCCATTCCGCAGGTGAACCGCACCTGCTCCCAACGAATTCAGGGGGATCTCCCATGTCCAAGCGCATTCTCGTGTCGTCGCTCGTCGGTGTCGCAGTCATCGGCGGAATAGCCGCCGGCGGCCTCGCGATGGCGTCGGCCTCCGACACCACGGAGCCGACCTTGCAGAACAGCTCGGCCCGCTACGTCGCTCCGTCCGGCAGCAAGGCGGGCTCGCTCACCTTCACCACGGACGTGAGTGACGACTCGGGCGTCAAGGGTCTCAAGGTCATCCCGTGGCCCGCGAGTTCGGCGCTCGGCCTGACCGAGGCGGACCTTCAGCACGGGGAAAGCGCCGAGTGCAAGAGCACTTCGGACGAGACGTCCCGCTGCACCTACACGCTGAAGGTGACGAAGAAGGAGGCGGCCGAGCTGGACCAGGGCACCTGGTACGTCTCGGCACTCGCGACGGCCAAGGACGGCGACACGACGTTCGAGTCCATGGCCGCCCGCTTCAACGTCACACGCTGACCCGCCCGTTTCGGCCGGGCGCCTCAAAGGCGCCCGGCCGAGGCCCTGGTCAGGTGCGGCTTTGGTCAGGGGCGGTACACACCCCCGGGTTCCGGTGCGGCGGGGGCCAGCAGCTGCGAGACCGTCACGATGGTGTAGCCGCGCCGGCGCAGCGAGTCGATGATGCCCGGGACGGCCGGGATCGTTCCCTTGTAGCGGTCGTGCAGCAGGATGATTCCGTCGCGGCGGGTCTGTTCCAGCACACGGCGGGTGATCAGGGAGCTGTCCGTGGTGGCATAGTCCTTGGCCGTGACGCTCCAAAGGATCTGCGCCAGGCCCAGTCTTTTCATGACGGCAGAAACGTCGTCGCTGGTCCGGCCCTGCGGAGGCCGCATCAGGACCGGTGCACGGCCGGTGATGTCCCGTACAGCCTCCTGTACGGGTTTCATTTCGGCCTCCACCTCCTTGGCGCTCAATTCCGTGAGCACCTTGTGGGACCACGTGTGGTTGCCTATTTCGTGCTCCTCCTTCGCCATGCGCAGTACTGTGCCGGGGTAGGTGTCGACATGCCCCTTTCCCTGGAGGAAGAAAGTCGCGTGCACCTTCTTTTCCTTGAGGGTGTCGAGAAGTTTCGGGGTGGGTTCACTCGGACCGCCGTCGAAGGTGAGGGCGACGCATTTCGCGACACTGCAGTCGGGTCCGGTGCTGCTCTTCTCCGCCCCGGGCGACGCGAGAGCGGCCTCCCGGGCGTCGCGCGGAGCCGTCACGCCGTGCAGCGTGGCGCAGCCGGCGGTCAGGAAAAGGCAGAGGAAGAGGACGGGAGAGACGAACGATCGGGGCGGTGTCACCTCGCATCGGCAGTCCGCTCGGCCCGCCGTGTACGTCGGTGGGTGACCACGGCGACGGACACGAGCACAGCCCCGACCACCAACGAGAGCACTTCACGTGCACCGGGTACTGCCCCGCCGAAGGCCGCCAGGTGGGCCCATGCCCGGTCCAGCAACGGCAGCCCGCCGAGCGCCAGGAACAATAGACCTGGAATGCCGAACAGCAATGTATTCCGGTTCGAGTTCTTGATTTCCATGCCGTCAAACTTAGAAATCGACGGAGTGACAGACATCGGCAAAAAGGCGGCACTCGTAATAACCCAAAGAACAGGGTGCGCCTATACTTTGGTATAGGAAATTGCCGTCGGCTTCCGTGTGCGGCGACCGGTAGGTACGGTTTCTCCCGTGATCGACGTGCGACAGGCCTGGCGTGGCCATCCCGTGCTCGCGGACCTGGCCGTGGCCGCCGCGGCTGCCGCGCTGACCCTGATCCTGTCCAGGGCGCGACGATCGGGCCTGTCCGTCTATCCGCAGCTCGCCGGCAGCACTCCGGAAAGCATCGTCGGCGGGATGCTGCCCATCAGCTGGGGGTACGCCTCCCTCGGCAGCCTCGTGCCGCTACTCGCCTGTGCCGCGCTCTGTCTACGACGGCGCCACCCCGCGGGGGTCGCGGTGACCCTGATCGTCCTCAGCGTCGGCTGGCCCCTGGTCGTGCCGGTGCTGATGGCCCTGTTCACCGTCGCCACGGCGTGCCCGGCGCGTACGACCTGGTGGATCACCGCGGTCGCGCTCGTTCCGGTGCCGGTGTATCTCCTGATCGCCCCGTCTCCCGGTCCTCTCACCCTGGCGACCGCGGTATCGGCCGTCACGCTGGTCGCGGGTGCCGTGGGATGGGGGCTGGCCGTCGGCGGCCTGCGGGAACGGGCGGTGCGGGCGGAGGCGGAGGCGGCCATGCGCGCCGAGCGGGCACAGCAGCACGCCCGTGAGGAGGTCGCCAGGGAGATGCACGACGTGCTCGCGCACCGCCTCTCGCTGCTGTCCATGCACGCGGGGGCGCTGGAATACCATCCGGGCGCTCCACCGGAACAGCTCGCCCAGGCCGTGGGCGTGATCAGACACAGCGCCACCCAGGCCCTGGAAGACCTGCAGGACGTACTGAAGGTCCTGCGCGCTCCCGTCGTGAGCGATCACACCGAACCGCCCCAGCCGACACAGCTCGACGTGACCCGGCTGATCGAGGAGTCACGCGCGGCGGGCGCGGAGCTACAACTGCGGCAGCGGCTCGACGACCCGGCCACCATGTCGCCGGCCACCGCGCGCACCGCCTACCGGCTGCTGCAGGAAGCGCTCACCAATCACCGTAAGCACGCCCCCGGCGCCCCGGTGTCGCTCAACCTCGCGGGCGGCCCCCGGGACGGGCTGAGCATCCAGGTCACAAACCCCCTGCAAACCGCTCCCGCCCATCCCGTACGAGGTTCCGTGCCGGGCTCCGGTCAGGGGCTGATCGGCATGAAGGAACGTGTCGATCTCGCAGGCGGGCGCCTGCACCACCACACCACGCACACCGACTTCCACCTCGACGTCTGGCTCCCATGGACCGCCTGATCCACCAAGACCGGCCGAAGCAGCCTGAGCCGGACCGAGTGATCCGTCTCCTCGTCGTCGACGACGATCCCCTGGTGCGTGCCGGACTGCGGCTGATGCTGTCGGCGGCCGACGACATCGACGTCGTGGCGGAGGCTTCCGACGGGGCCGACGTGCAGTCACTCGTGGACCAGTTCCGTCCGGATCTCGTGCTCATGGACATCCGTATGCCGAGGATGGACGGTCTCGCGGCCACCGCGGCGCTCCGGCAGCGGCCGGAGCCTCCGGAGGTGCTGATCCTGACCACCTTCACCACCGACAACTACGTCCTCCAGGCGCTGCGGGCCGGAGCGGCGGGCTACGTCCTCAAGCACACGCCCCCAGCCCAGATCGTGGCGGCCGTGCACAACGTGATGGCGGGCGAACCCGTACTTTCCCCGGCCGCCATCAGGCAGCTGATCGACACGGTCACCGGCACCGACAGCGCCGCCGGCGCAGGTTCGTCCCGCATCGAGGAACGGGAGCGGGCCGAGGCGGCACTGAACCAACTGGGCGCCCGGGAACGGGAAGTGGCTCTCGCCGTCGCCGAGGGCAGGACCAACGCCGAGATCGCCGCGGCCTGTTACATGAGCCTGCCCACGGTGAAGGCGCACGTCTCCCACATCCTGACCAAGCTCGGCCTCAACAACCGTGTGCAGATCGCGCTGTTGGTCTACCGGGCGGGCCGCGTCTGAACCCGGGGCGCGGCGTAGCGGTCCCGCATCGCCGGGCTCGCGGCCGGGCCGGCCGTGAAGACGTACGCGTCGCTGTCGTCGAGGCGACGGCCGGTCCTGGGGTCGACGACCGCGGGGTCGACCTCTTCGCCGGTGTGCGCATCGACGAGGATCATGCTGCGTTCCTCGGGTGCGAGGCGGGAGTTGCCCCAAGCGGCCAGGGCCACGATGACCGGGCGCAGGGAGCGTCCCAGGCCGGTCAGCACGTACTCGTGACGGACGGGGTTCGTCTGGTACGGCCGGCGCTCCAACAGGCCGTCCGCCACTAGGGACTTCAGGCGGGTGGTGAGCATGCTGGAGGAGATGCCCAGGCTCTCCTGGAACTGGTCGAAGCGGGTGTAGCCGTCGAAGGCGTCATGGAGGATCAGCAGCGTCCACCACTCACCGACGTGCTGCACGGTGGTGGACAGCGGGCATTCCCGGTCCTCCAGCCTGATGCGACTCGCCACCGCGACCATCTCCTCAGTTGCTGCTAAAGTCGAAGTTACTAGCTTCTATTTTAGCAGTAACTGAGGTGAGGATCGTCATGCACCAGAACCAGCCCCTGACCATCGCCCCGGAGGCACTGCCCGAGGTGATCACCCGTTATCTCAAGGCGCACCGCGCCCACGACACCGCCGCCGCGGTCACCTCGTTCACCGGTGACGCCACGGTGATCGACGACGGCCGTACGTATCAGGGCGTCGCGGCGATCGAGGGGTGGCTGAACCACTCCGCGACCGAGTTCACGTACACCATCGAACTCACCGACGCCCAGCAGACCGACGCGACCCACTATGTCGCCGTGCACCACCTCGAAGGCGACTTCCCCGGCGGCACCATCGACCTGCGCTATCAGTTCTCCCTGCGGGGCGACCTCATCGAACGCCTCGTCATCGAGCCCTGAGCCCGACATCGGCCGCGCGTCCGCCCCGCCGGCTCCCGCCCGCCGGTTCAGGCCGCGTCGATCAGCGCCAGGTCCATCGGTACGAGCGTGGTCGACGCGAGCAGTGCGCGGATCAGGTGGTCGTTGAGTGCGTTGCCGACCGGTTCGCCGACCTCCTCGCGGGTCAGCCAGGGGACCCCGTCGCGGGACAGTCGTACGCGTACGGCGGTGACCAGGTGCTCGACGCGCTTGTCGGTCCAGCCTGCCGGTGGCTGCAGGCCGGCGAGTTCGGCTGCCGTCTGCCGCCATGTCAGCGGCTGCGGCCGGAGTTCGTGCAGGAGGTACCGCCGGCCGAGTACGACGAGGGCGAGCTTCTCCGGCTCGGTGAGCACCCAGACCCGGGGTGGGCGGGTGACGTCCCCGTGCCGGGGCACCGGGCGTTCGTCCTCGGGGCCGGTGACGAAGACCTCGAGGAGGTGCTCGCGGCCCCTTGCGCCGCCGACGAACAGCGGGGTGTAGCCGGTGTCGAGGGGCAGCGGCTCCTCGTCCCGGAACAGCAGCCGTGCCCCGGCACAACGGATCGGCAGCCGCCCGGCGTTGCTCACCCACCAGCGGCCGTCCCGGTGGGTCAGCGTGCCCTGGTGGCGGCTGACCTGGGTGTCGTCCTCACCGAGGCACACATGTACGTCGGGCCGGTTGCGGCCGAACAGGACCTCGCGTCCGTCCCCGGGTCCCAGCGTCATGCCGCCGGTCAGCGCGAGCGCGAAGACGGTGCCCGGCAGTGGCGCGGACGCGCCCCGGGCGAGGCTGCCGTGCGTGGCGGGCAGCAGGCGACCGCCCTGGACGGGCCGCCGGCCGCCGCCGTCGGTCGTTCCCCGGTCTCCCGGCCCGCGCCTCGGCGCTCCCGGCATTCCCGGCCCGCGCATGGCCGTTCCTGGTGTTTCCGGCCCGCGCTTCGGCGTGCCCGGTGTTCCCGGTGTCCCCTGCACGGTCATGTCACTTCTCCGGCAGTTGCTTCGCGAGGTTCCGTTTGACGGTGACCGCGAACTCCGTTGCGCTGTCGCACAGTTGCTTGGTCGGCTGCGGGGCGTACACGGTCAGCTGGAACAGCTCGATGGTGTGGTCGCCGACGGAGTTCGTGTAGGTCCGGTGCGGGGTCCGTACGGTGCAGCTGTCGTCCTCGGCCTCGTCCGCGACGAAATAGCCGGTCGTCCCGTCGACGTCCACCGGCTGGCCGTCGTCCTCCAGCTCGTTGTCGCGGCTGAACTGGATCTGCACCTCGCGTTCGCCGTCGTCGCTCGACCAGTCGCAGTCCCAGGAGCCGAAGCCGCGGTCCTGGTTTCCCACTTCGACGCCGGGCAGGCGCTTGAGCGCGGTGGCGTCGAGCAGCTTGCAGGCGTCGGCGCGGGCCAGGGAGTTCGCGGCGGGGGTGGACGAACGCCGGGGTACCGGGCCGTCGTCCAGCACGCCGACCACGTGATCGGTCGCGGCGTCGGCCAGTTCGCACGGGTCGGGCGACTGTTCGCCGAGCTGCTTGCCGATGATCCGGATCTGCTTGCGGTCGGCGGTCATGACGGCACGCTCGCAGACGTTCCCGTCGCGCTGGAGTGTCACGACCGTGATGTTGCCGACCAGTCGGGTGGACAGGTCGCCGTCGAACGTGTCCTGGTCCGAGTCCAGGTTGACCTGGACGTCGGCGTTGTCGTCACCGCTGCTGTTGTGCACCAGGACGTCGCATCGGTCGATCTCCCCGTAGTCCGGGTCCAGTTCGGTGTCGCCGAAGCGGCTCAGCGAGGCGGCGTCGAGCAGTTTGCAGGGGTCGGCCGTACGGTCGGCCCCGATCGCGCCGGCCCCCGCCGCGGCCGGGGGTTTCGCGTCTGCCACGTCGTCCCCGTCGTCCTCGCCCTTCGAGGCCCACGGGCCGTAGAGGACGAGGCCGGCCGTGAGCACACCCGCCAGCGCAAGCGCCACCGCCGTGATCATCAGGGGGCGGCGTCGACGGCGTACGGCACGCGGCAGTTGGAGCGTGAAGGCCGCGAGGTCCAGCGTGCGGCGTTCGTGCAGCTGCTCCTGTACGTGCTGGGGAGGCGGGGCGGCGCGCGTCAGCAGCTTCCGGGCCCTGGCGGCGTCGGGCCGGCGCCGGGGCTCCACCTCCAGGAGCGCGGTGAGCGGCTCGGTCAGAGGGCCTGCCCGGTGCGCGGGCTCGATGTGCCCCTCGACGGCCCGGGCCAGATACGCCATGAGGTGCTCGGCCTCCCCGTACGGTGACTGGCCCTCGACCGCCGCGAACAGGGAGGCGCCCAGCGAGAACACGTCGGCCTTCTCGCCCGCGGGCTGCCCCTTGGCCACCTCGGGGGCCAGAAACCGGGGTTTGCCGCGCACACTGCCCGTCGCGGTCTGTGTCACGTCGCTCCACAGGGCCCGGGAGATCCCGAAGTCGGTCAGTCTCGCGACGCCTTCGTCGGTGACGAGGATGTTCTCCGGTGTGACATCGCCGTGCACCACACCCTCGCCGTGGGACTTCGCCAACGCGTCCGCGATCTGGCAGCCGATCGACCCGGCCTCCTCGGGTGCGATCGGGCCGCGCTCGTCGAGGATCTGCCCGAGGCTCCGCGAGGGCACGTACTCCATGACGATCCAGCAGGTGGCGCCCTCGTCGACGAAGTCGAAGACACCCACGATGTTCGGGTGGTGCAGCCGCCCGGCGTTGCGCGCCTCGCCCATCAGCCGCTGCGTGGCCCGATCGTCCTCAAGGCGCGCGCACTTGACCGCGACCCGCCGCTCCAGCCGCTCGTCCCAGGCCCGCCAGACGACACCCATCCCGCCGCTGCCGATGGGCTCCTGCAAGAGATACCGGCCCGCGATCCTGTCCCCGGCCTCTGGCGTCACCAGCACCCCGCCACTCCTCGCCCACTCGCACGTGGTCCTGCCGCACGGTGACGGAGTGTACTCAGCGGGCACTCAACGTTGATCTGCTTCACAGGACTTGGGGCGGACCCGCCCAGAACCCCCACGGGTGACAGGTCGCGGGATCGGGCCAGTTCCCTCCCAACAGGCAACCCCGGCACAGGCTTCACTCGTCTCACAGATTGCTCACAGATTCGGCCCTCGGGCGCGTGGGGTGCGCCCATTCCGTCGGCCGGTCGTGGGCTGTCCAGTCCGATGCCGTCGACCACGGCACTCGCAGACGAGGAACCGATGACCAGTCAGCAACACCGCAGTCGCTTAAAGCGTTCGGCGCTCGCCACAGGAGCCGCACTCACCGTCGTCGTCGCAGGAGCCGGAGCCGCCCCCGGGGCGGGAACGGCCGCGGACGGCACGGCGGGCAAGCCGAAGCTCAAACTGATCGCAGCGTCCAACTCCGTGACGCTGGACCGCTGGGAGGGGGAGCCGGGGGTCTATCTGGACCTCGGTACGTACGTCACGGTGGACGACGTGCCGCTGGAGTTCAAGGTGACCCGGAAGTCGTACAAGGACCCGGTCGTCACCCAGCAGATCATCCGCAACGGAAGCAGTACGCAGACCAAGACGCTGCCCGCCGGCCTGGTGAAGGACTTCTCCGGCCTGCCCGGCTTCCTCGAAGTGTCGATCAAGAACGCGGCCGGCGAGGAGGTGTCGACGAGCAAGGGCACCTTCTGCCCGAACAACGCCTCCGGGCGGATCCGTCCGGACGCACCGGCGACCTCGAAGTATCCGGAGAGCTGCCCCACCAACCCCTTCACGCTGGGCTCGGTGTGGGGAGTCGAGAAGGGCTGGGCGTCCAACTCCAGCACGGTCGACTACGACACACCCGTGGACCTGCCCGCGGGCGAGTACACCGCCAAGGTCGCGGTCGCGAAGAAGTACCGCGACCTGTTCGGCATCCCCGACGACCAGCCGACCATCAAGGTGACGGTACGTCAGGTCGGTAACGGGGGTGGCGAAGGAGCCGCCCCCTCCGCGCTGTCCTCCGCCCAGCACAGTGGCGGGCACGACGCGCACTCCGCCCACGACGCCTCCGGGCTCGCCTCGGCCTCGGGTCACCACTACGGCCCCCGTGGCGCCGACGCACCCACACCGTCCGCCCTGTCGCACGCCCTTGAGGACCGCGGCCTGGCACACCACCTGGGAGACGGGACCGGGCACACCGACGGCTCGCGCATCGCACCCGCGCTGACGGCGAGCACCGCCCGGCCCACCGGCCGTGCGGGCGTCCCGGCCAACGTGCCCAAGCCGGACCTGCGTTCGCTGCCCGCCTGGGACATCGCCATCACCGACGGCGAGGACGGGGACGTCGCGGGCAAGGACTATCTCGCCTTCAGCGCCAACGTCTGGAACGCCGGTCCCGCCCCGCTCGTCGTGGACGGCTTCCGCAGTCCCGGCAAGGACCTGATGGACTCCTACCAGTACTTCTACGACGCCGCGGGCAAGCAGGTCGGCTACACGCCCAGCGGCACCATGGAGTGGGACCCGCGGGAGGGCCACGAGCACTGGCACTTCACGGACTTCGCGAGCTACCGGCTGCTGAGCGAGGACCAGACCAAGGAGGTGCGCAGCGGCAAGGAGGCGTTCTGCCTGGCCAACACCGACGCGGTCGACTACACGGTGAAGAACGCCAACTGGCACCCGTACAACACCGATCTGTCGACCGCCTGCGGTCAGCAGAACTCGATCTCCGTCCGCGAGGTCCTCGACGTCGGCTCCGGTGACACGTACACCCAGTACCGTCCCGGCCAGTCCTTCGACGTCACCGGCCTGCCGAACGGCACGTACTACATCCAGGTGATCGCCAACCCCGAGAACCGGCTCCAGGAGACCAGCCTCAGCAACAACGTCTCGCTGCGCAAGGTCGTCCTGGGCGGTGAGACGGGCGCCCGCACGGTGACCGTACCGCCGCACGACCTGATCAACACCCCGTAGGGGACGGCCGTACCCCTGGGCCCCCGGCATGTCCGCCGCGCGGGCTCCAGGGGTACGGCTCCCGGGCACGACACCCGCCCACCGGCGACTTCAGCCGGGCTTCAGGTTTCTCCTGGAGCTTGGGCGCATGTATGGACACGGACACACCCCCCGCACCCCCGAGGCCGAGCGCAGCCGGCGCTGGTTCATGAACAAGGCGCTGTTGGCCGGCGGAGTCGCCGCCGTGGCGACCATGACCGGCTGCTCCTCGGGCTCCTCCGACACGGCGAGCTCCGCCTCGTCCTCCGGCGCCCCGGGCGGTGCCCCGAGCGGCATGCCTTCCGGCGGGCCCGGCGGGGGCGGTGGCGGCGGCATGGGCCCCGGCGCCGAGCAGGTCAAATACGCGGATGTCGTGGGCGTCACCACCGACGGCAAGGTCGTCGAGGACCTGTACACGATCCACTCCACGGATGTCTCCACGGACGCGCTGGTCAAGGCCGCGCAGGCGTTCCTGGACGGGCTCTCCTCGACGGAGCGCAAGTCCTGCGTGTTCGACATCGACGCCGACGAGTGGACGGCCTGGAGCAACGTCGACGGCTACGACCGCAAGGGCGTCCGCATGGGCGACATGACCGAGAAGAAGCAGAACCTCGGCTACGCGCTCCTCGGCGAGGCGCTCTCCGCCGACGGTCTCACCCAGACCCGCGGCATCATGAAGCTCAACGCGTTCCTCGGCGACTCCAACGGCGGCAACCAGAAGACGCTCACCGAGGGCCACTACTTCTTCACCTTCATGGGCACCCCGTCCACCACGAAGCCGTGGGGGTTCCAGTACGAGGGCCACCACGTCGCCATCAACTACTTCGTGCTGGGCGACCAGGTCGTGATGACGCCGACCTTCATGGGCTCGGAGCCCACCACGGGCACGTACAAGGGCGAGAAGATCACCCTGTTCCGGCAGGAGACCACGGCCGGCCTGGCCATGATCCGCTCCCTCACCGCGGCACAGCTCAAGAAGGCCGTCTCCTCGCAGTCGAACGGCAACGAGGACATGAAGGCCGGCGCCGGCCAGGACAACCTGAAGCTCGCCTACGAGGGCCTTCAGTGTTCCGGGCTCACCTCCGCGCAGAAGCAGAAGCTGCTCGACCTGGCCGGGGTGTACATCGGCTACATGAACGAGGGGCACGCCAAGGTCAAGCTGGCCGAGGTGGAGAAGCACCTGGACGACACGTACTTCTTCTGGATGGGCGAGACGGAGGACGACTCCGCCTTCTACTACCGGATCCACAGCCCGGTCGTCCTCATCGAGTACGACGCGCAGGCCCCCCTCTTCTACAAGGGGGACTCCACCGCGAGCGCCAGCGCCAGCGCAAGCGCGGACTCCAACGGCGGAGGCCCGGGCGGCGGTATGGGCATGGGCGGCGGCACGCCGTCCCAGGAGCACATCCACACCATCATCCGCACGCCCAACGGCGGCGACTACGGCGTGGACCTGCTCAAGCTCCACCTGGAGAACGACCACTGAGGCAGCGGACGGGGATCTACTCCCCTGCCCACTTCCGCAGCAGCGCCTCGCGTTCCTCGCGGCGCGGGGTGCTGTCGTCGGGCTGCTCGCGGCGCCACGCCAGGAGGTCGGCGACGGCCGCGCCGCCGTCGGCGAGGCGCTCCAGGAGCGTGCCGGACAGCTCGCGCTCGGCCTGCGGGTAGATCCCGCCGGCGACAGCGGGGAGAGCGCTCACGTCGACGGTGTCGTCGGCCGTTTCCAGGTGCACGGTGAAGGCGGGCGGGAGCTCGCCGTCGCCGGTCACCAGCACGACCAGCGAGTCGATGGCCATGGAGGCGAGCCGCCGGCCCGCGGACCGTACGACCAGGTCGCGGGCCTCGATCCGGCGTACCTGGTCCCAGCTCCAGGACGCGCCGTTGCCGAGCCCCAGGGTCTCGACCCCGTCCTCCGTCAGCCGCACGCCGGACGCCGTTCCGATGGGCTCGGCCCCCACGTACACGGCGTCCTCGGTGATCCAGAACAGGCCGACCATGGCCATGGGTTGCCTCCAGCTGCGGTGCCTTTCGGGCGAACAGCCTTGCGCCGCCCGGGTGTCGGCGTGTGAGACGGCTGAGGCGGCCACACGGTTTCGCCCCGCCGGGAACGCTTCCAGAACGCGCCGTACAGCCACTTCCAGGACGCCGACTGGCAGGAAACTCCCTCCACTTCTGTCACAGGCATGCCATACGCTCTCCACAGCAGCCGCGCCCCGCGCGTCACCGCACGTCAGCGGTCACGTCCGGGCGTTGCGCGGCGCTTTCAATCCCCGGCGACCACCGGGGTTTCTTGTGGGGGGTACATCACTGTGCGCAGGCGCAGCATCTCTACCGCGACGGCACTCGCGGTCCTCTTCAGCTCGGCGGCGCTGAGCGTCGTCACGGCCGGGCCCGCGTCGGCGGCCTCCGCGATCGTCGGCTCGCCCGCGGGCATCGTCGTCGACGGCGCCGCCAAGCGGGTCTTCGTCGGCGACGACACGAACGACCGGATCATCGCCGCCGACTACAACGGCAACCGCGTCGACTCGGTGAGCGGCATCGACGGGATCTTCGACCTGGCCCTGTCCGACGACGGCACCACCCTGTACGCGGCGGCGCGGGTCAGCCACGAGATCGTGGCCCTCGACGCGGCCACCCTCGACATCAAGGCCCGCTATCCCGTGGCCGCCTCCATCGGCCCGCTGTACGTCGAATTCACCGGCGGCAAGGCCTGGTTCTCCTACGAGGGACTGGCGGACGGCAACGGCGACCTGGGCTCGGTCGACCCGTCGGTGGACCCGGCCTCCGGGACCGACGCGGTGGCACTCGGGCAGCTCCCGGAGGGTGCCGGAGCCGGGATCACGCCGTTCCTCGACACCGACCCGTCCGCGCCCGGACTGCTCGCCGTCGGCGGGACCGACTTCTTCGACGCGTCCAAGACCGTGATGGCCGTCGTCGACGTCTCCGGCGCCGCACCCCAGGTGACCGCCAGGCACAACGGCGACTACCCGTTGGGTCACATCGACGACGTCGACCTCGTGCCGGGCACCCCGCAGGTACTCCTCGACGGCACGGCCCGGCACGACTACGCGGACGGGAAGTTCACCGCCACCGGCACCTACCCGGCCGGCCAGAAGGCGGACATCGCCCCGAACGGTCTGATCGCCCAGATCAGCGACTCGAACGTGGCGGTCTACCGGCCCGGCGCGACCAAGCCGATCCGCACGTACGCCGCCGACTCGTCCACCCTGGCCTGGGCCCCGGACGCCTCCCGGATCTTCGCGCTGGTGTCCTCGCCCGGCGGCTACACGCTGAAGGCGCTCACCGACCCGGCGCGCAGCGTCCCGGTCCTCACGGCGAACGCCCCCGCGACGGCCACCCGCGCCAAGAAGCTCACCGTCACCGGCAAGCTCACGGCGACCGTGCCGTTCCCGGCCGGCACCAAGCTGGCCGTCACCCGCACCGACCTGGACAGCCCGAACGGCAAGGCGCTGCCCGCCGTCACGGTGAAGGCGGACGGCACGTACAGCTTCACCGACACCCCGCCGGCCGGCGGCACGGTGACGTACAAGGTCTCCTACGCGGGCGACGCCGAACACACCGCGGCCACGGCGTCCGACAAGGTCACCGTCTCCCGTGCGAAGCCGACGCTGACCCTGAACAAGAACGGCAAGGTCTACAACTACGGCACCGACGTCGCCTTCACCGCGCACCTCGGCTCGACGTACAAGAACCGCTCGGTCGAGATCTGGGCGAACCCGTTCGGCAGCGACAAGCCCAACAAGCTGCTGAAGACCGGGAAGGTCAACTCCAGCGGCAACATCGGCGCCTGGGTCGACATGACGCGCGACACGGAGATCACCGCGGTCTTCAAGGGCGACGCCCGGTACGCGCCCAGGACGGTGAAGGTGACGGCCTTCGCCCGGGTCAAGATCTCCACCGCCGTCTCCAAGCACTACAAGACGGCCAAGATCGGCTCGCAGTCGTACTACTGGTTCCACAAGAACACCGACCCGGTGCTCACCACGACCATGACGTACTACCCGGGCCGCATGCAGCGCTTCGACCTCCAGGTCTATTTCGAGGGCACCTGGTACTCGATGGACTCGGAGTACTTCGCGCTCGGCACGAACGGCAAGTCGGCGGTCAGCCTCGGGGCGCCCGGCGAGTCCGGCATCCGGGCGCGGATGCGGTCGACGTACGTCAACAGCTCGTCCGGCGACACGGTGAACTCGACGACGTACGGGGCCTGGAAGTACCTGTACTTCTCCAACTAGCCCACCTGGCCCCGGGAAGCCCTGGGTAGAAACGTTGGGACCCGAGGAAGGCAATATCTGTGTCCGCGAAGTGAGAAATTGACGCGACGTGCGATGAGGGTTATTCGGTCGACAGGCGGAGCAGAGTTATCGAGAGCACATGGCCGATCGCAGCGTGCTACTGTCGATCTCAGTTGCAGTTGTGGTCCCCAGAAAAATCCTGCGGGGTAATCATCACGGCGACACGGAGTGCGCACAGTGTGAACTCCGAGCACCGCCCCGAAGGAGATTCAACATGGCTGCCGGTACCGTCAAGTGGTTCAACGCGGAAAAGGGCTTCGGCTTCATCGAGCAGGACGGCGGCGGCGCCGACGTCTTCGCGCACTACTCGAACATTGCCGCCCAGGGCTTCCGCGAGCTCCAGGAGGGCCAGAAGGTGACCTTCGACATCGCGCAGGGCCAGAAGGGCCCGACGGCCGAGAACATCGTTCCCGCCTGACGCTGACGCTTACTTCGCAGCTGGGGCCCGCACCTTGGGGTGCGGGCCCCAGCTTGCTGCATTCCAGGACGCGGACGCGGTGAATCACCAGAACCGTCCGCATGGAATTCCCGAGATCACTGCCGGGATCCCGCCGATTTTCTCGGCGCCGTATCCCGTGAGTATTTATCGCCGACCGAGTCCGACCGATTCGGTTCCGCATTGTCTTCGGCCCGTTCTTGCGATTCTCTGCGCTGCTCATTTGCTGCGGGAATTCCTTGATACGCGCCATATCAAGGAAGGTTCCGCATGAACCGCGACCGCACAAGCAGCCGCTCGAACGATCGTTTCTCCCGCACCCGCACCGGAGGTTCCGGCAGTTCCGGCCGCTCCGGCTCCGGCGGATACGGCTCCGGAGGCTCCGGCTCGGGCAGGAGCGGCGGCCGCTCCGGCGCTCCGGGCCGCAGCGCCGGTTACGGACGCCGACCGGCCGCGCCGCAGGGCGAGTTCGCTCCGCCGAAGACGATCACCCCGGCGCTTCCCGCCGTCGAGGCGTTCGCCGATCTCGACATGGCGGCGCCGTTGCTGGCCGCGCTCGGTCAGCAAGGTGTGACCGAGCCGTTCCCGATCCAGGCGGCGACCCTGCCGAACTCCCTCGCGGGCCGTGACGTACTCGGCCGCGGCCGTACCGGCTCGGGCAAGACCCTCGCCTTCGGCCTCGCGCTGCTGGCCCGTACGGCCGGTCAGCGCGCCGAGCCGAGGCAGCCGCTGGCGCTCGTCCTCGTCCCCACCCGCGAGCTCGCCCAGCAGGTCACCGACGCGCTCACCCCGTACGCCCGCGCCGTGCGGCTGCGGCTGGCCACCGTCGTCGGCGGGATGTCGATCGGCAGGCAGGCCGGTGCGCTGCGGGCCGGGGCCGAGGTCGTCGTCGCGACGCCGGGCCGGCTCAAGGACCTCATCGACCGTGGCGAGTGCCGGCTGAACCAGGTCGCCATCACCGTCCTCGACGAGGCCGACCAGATGGCCGACATGGGCTTCATGCCCCAGGTCACCGCGCTGCTCGACCAGGTGCGCCCCGAGGGGCAGCGGATGCTGTTCTCCGCCACCCTGGACCGCAACGTCGACCTGCTGGTCCGGCGCTACCTGACCGACCCGGTGGTCCACTCGGTCGACCCGTCCAAGGGCGCGGTCACCACCATGGAGCACCACGTCCTGCACGTGCACGGCGCGGACAAGCACCGGACGACCACCGAGATCGCGGCGCGCGAGGGCCGGGTGCTCATGTTCCTGGACACCAAGCACGCGGTGGACCGGCTGACCGAGCACCTGCTGAGCAGCGGTGTCCGCGCCGCCGCCCTGCACGGCGGCAAGTCGCAGCCGCAGCGCACGCGGACGCTGGCCCAGTTCAAGACCGGGCATGTGACGGTGCTGGTCGCGACCAACGTCGCGGCGCGCGGGATCCATGTCGACAACCTCGACCTGGTCGTCAACGTGGATCCGCCCACCGACCCCAAGGACTACCTGCACCGCGGCGGACGTACGGCCCGCGCCGGCGAGTCGGGCAGCGTCGTCACCCTGGTGACGCCCAACCAGCGCCGCGAGATGAGCCGGCTCATGGTCGCCGCCGGAATCACCCCGCAGAACACCCAAGTACGTTCGGGCGAGGCGGAGCTGAGCCGCATCACGGGCGCTCAGGCCCCCTCGGGCATCCCGGTCGTCATCAAGGCGCCGGTCGTGGAGCGGCCCCGGCGCTCCGCCTCGTCGTCGTCCTCGTCGTCCTCGTCCCGCGGACGTCGCGGTCGCACCGGGTCCCGGCGTCCCGCCGTCAACCCGGCGGCATAGCGGTGCCGGTGAAATCCCGGTGGGCGGAAGCCCGTTGTCCCCTCCCCTCCTCCCTCCCCTGTGAGGCATCATGCGCTGTGTCATCGCCCGCTTCCCGTTCGACCTCACCAAGAGCGGGGTGCTCGACTCGATGAAGGGCATCAAGCCCGAGCCGATCACAGGTGATTCCGTGATCATCGGCCGCTGCCACTACCCCGTGAAGCAGGTCGGCGAGGTCATCACCCGGCAGGACCGCCGCGACTTCACCGGCGGAGAGGTCACCCGCGCCATGGCCCGCCTCGGCTTCACCTGCCGCACCGACAGCGCGCTCGCGCCCGCCGCACCGCCCGCGCCCGCCCTCACGCCGCTCCAGAACGCGTCGGCGATGCTCGGCAGCCCCGCGCCCCTGGAAGTCTGAGGAACGGTCGGCGAAAGCCGCCACACCAGTACGCCGCTCCACCAGTACAGCGATGAGGGCCCTGCCGACGCGCGTCGGCAGGGCCCTCATCGCGTTTATCGCGTTTCAACGGGTTGTCGGTTGTCGATCGCCTCGATCGCCTCAGCCGTCGGAGTAGCTGAAGTCGCCCACGGTCCAGGCGCTGACGTCCTGGATCGCGACGCGGTACATCCCGCCCGTCTCGGGGATCCCCACGTTGCCCTGCAGGATCCGGGCGAGGTGGAAGTGCAGGTGGGTGGGTGCCGCAGCGGGGTCGGGGCGTCCTTCCGCCGGCCGGTCCGCGGTGAAGATGTCGGAGAACGGGCCGAGGAGGTCCGAGTCCTTGAGGACCTCCGACACGCGCTCCCTCCACACGGCTTCGGGAGCCAGCCGGCCGGTGATGACGGCGCCGCCGGCCACCACGGTGAGCGACATCTGATTGCTTTGCCCGGACTCCACCATGGCGGAGATGTCAACGAGCAGCTCGTCAGGGTTCGACATGGGAGCCGATTCTATTCAGCGGCCCGTCCGGCCACACCTCCCACTCCCGGGGAGCGCAGAATATTTACGCCTCTAGGGCTCTGAAATCTATGTTCGCCAGAGTAGACATTGCTTGGTGTCGTGGCTAAGGTTTCTTTCATAGCCAATGATCGACTCAGTGGAAGGACGGAGGAGCAGACGCCATCAGGATCGCCCGGACCGAGATGTATCCGGTCCGGGTACCGCCAGACCCCGGAATGGAAGGTGGTCCCCGGTCAAGCATCCGCGATCCTCGCAGTCCCGTCCTTCTCTCAGGCCGGGCAGCGGAAACAGAAGGTCGGCGCAGCAGTAGAGCCGACCGATGGTGTTGAATTTCCTTCGGGGCCCTGGTGCCGTACGGCACCAGGGCCCCTCGACGCGTTGCACATCGAGGTGAAATGACAGCAGATACTCCGCTCAGTGGCCGTCTGGACGACGACGACTACCCCGCGTACACGATGGGCCGGGCCGCCGAGATGCTCGGCACCACGCCCGGTTTCCTCCGGGCCATCGGCGACGCCAGGCTGATCACTCCGCTCCGCTCCGAGGGCGGGCACCGGCGGTACTCCCGCTACCAGCTGCGGATCGCCGCGCGCGCCCGCGAGCTGGTCGACAAGGGAACCCCGGTCGAGGCCGCCTGCCGCATCGTCATCCTCGAGGACCAGCTCGAGGAAGCACAGCGCATCAACGCCGAGTACCGCCGCGCCGCGAAGGAAGCCTCCAACGGTTCCAGCTGAGCGCTTGAGCGCACTTCCGCCGGCGACGACCGGCACCTCCCGCTCGACACGGGGTGGCACACCCCGCCGACCGCCGTGCGGTTGCCGCCCGCGATCACGGCGGTCAGCCTGAGTCCGGAACCCGTACCCCGAGGGAGACATCCGGATGACGACGTGGACGAGTGACGAGCTCGACGGCATCGAGGCGGCGGAGGAGCTGCGGATCGCGTCCCTGCGGCGCGACGGCTCGCTCAGCAGTTGGCGCACCATCTGGGTGGTCCGCCTGGGCGACGACATCTTCGTACGGTCCGTGAACGGGTCCACCTCCGCGTGGTTCCGCGGCACCCGCGTCCGCCAGGAGGGCCGTATCCAGGCCGGCGGGGTCGAGAAGGACGTCACCTTCGTGGACGCCGAAGCCGAGGTCGACGACCGGGTCGACGCCGCGTACCGCGCCAAGTACGGCCACTACGCCGCGAACATCATCGCGTCCATCACCAGCCCCGAGGCCTCCGCCACGACGATGCGGCTCGTGCCCCGCGCGCAGCGGTCCTGATCCCCCTCCGTGACGGTCGGGATCAGCTGTCGAGGTCGTCCGCGTAGTGCCGGAACCCGTGCCGCTCCCGGTGGAGGCCCCACAAGGTGTCCGCGAGCTTGGCGGGGTCCTTTCTGTCGTGGCCCGAGATGATCGCGCCCGGGATGATGAGCTGCGCCACGTGGATGCCGTCGCCGGCGAGCGTGTCGTGCAGCAGGTGGCCGTAGGCGCTCTCGGCGGCGAAGGCGATCGAGGTGCCCGCCCGGTCGGGGTGCGGGACCACGGCGGTGCCGCCGTTGACGAAGAGGATGGTGCCGCGGCCCAGCGACCGCATGGAGGGCAGCACCTGGCGGACGGCGGTGGCGGGTCCGTACAGGGAGAACTCGATCGGGCCCACCAGGTCGGCGGGGGCCGTCTCGAGGACCGGCCGCATGAAGTCCCGGTGCGGGATGGGGCTGTACTGCAGGATCTCGATCGGGCCCAGCGTCGCTGCCGCGGCGTCCAGGGCGGCTTCCAGGGCTTTCGGGTCGCGTACGTCGGCGGCGAAACCGCGCGCCGTGATGCTGGCGCCGGTCAGGTCGGCGGCGAGGGCCTCGACGCGTTCACGGTTGCGCGAGACGAGGGCGACGTCGTGGCCCTCCCGGCCGAACCGCCGCGCTACGGCGGCTCCGAGGCCGGGGCCCGCTCCGATGATGGCGATGGTGGTCATGGGCTTCCTTCGGTGGCCGGGGCTGACGTACTCGTTCCGAGTCTGGCCGCTCAGCGGGTGCCGCCGCGCGGGGCGCCCTCCAGAACCCGCCTTCGTCTCCTCGTCGAAACTCTCACCCTCACGCTACGGCCGCCCCCTGAGACACTGGTCGGATGACCCGCGAGACGCGCCCCGAGGAGCCGGGGCAATTCCTCAGGACCCGCCCTTCCGCCCACTGAAGGCCGCGCGGCGGTCCATGATTCTTTCGACGGGGTCGAACTCACGGTCAACGGAGCGCAGATGACGGCAGACGACGGTGTCGAAGGCGCGGACGGCGTGGAGGGCGTAGCGGGCGTCGAGGTGAAGCCGGTCGCGGGGCTGATCGGCGCGGAGATCACGGGGGTCGACCTGGCGGCCGGGCCGCTGGACGACGCGGTGGTCGCGGTGATCCGGGCGGCGGTGCTGCGCTGGAAGGTGGTGTTCTTCCGGGGGCAGCGGCTGGATCACGCGGCCCATGTCGCGTTCGCGCGGCGGTTCGGTGAGCCGGTGACGCTGGGAAAGCGCGGCAGCGCGTCGCCGGAGGGGTTCCCGCAGGTCGAGACGACGGCCGACCGGCTGGAGCTGGGCGGACGGTACGGCATGGAGCACGCCGAGTGGCTGGAGCGGCGCCGCCACACCCTGCTGAGGGGCTGGCACTGCGACCACGGCGCCAGGATCGACCCGCCGGCCGCGACCATCCTGCGCGCCGAGACCGTACCCCCGTACGGCGGCGACACCACGTGGTCCAACCTGGCGGCGGCGTACGCGGGACTGTCGGAGCCCGTGCGGCGGTTCGTCGACGGGCTGCGCGCCGAGCACCGGCTCGGGGTCGGGTACCAGCCGCGGCCGGGCGAGGACGCGTACATGCGGCATCTGCTGGACCGGCAGGTCGCCTCCAGCCACCCGCTGGTGCGGGTGCACCCGGAGACGGGTGAGCGTGTGCTGTTCGTCAACGGCTACTACGTCGAGCAGATCCAGGACGTGTCCCGCGCGGAGAGCCGCCTCCTGCTGGAGATGCTGCTCGAACAGGCGGTCCGGCCCGAATACACCGTGCGGTTCCGGTGGGAGCCGGGCAGCGTGGCGTTCTGGGACAACCGCGCCACCATCCACCTGGCCCCGAACGACCTGGCCCACCTGGACTTCCCGCGCGTCATGCACCGCGTCATGCTCACCGGTGACGTCCCGGTCGGCGTGGACGGCAAGCCCTCCGAACCGATGGTCGGCACGGAGCCGGGGCGCTGGTGACGAGTGACCGTCCCGCGGCCGGGGGAGATCCCTTTGGCAGAGGCCCGTATGACAGAGAGGCCCGAATGACCGAGGTGTACTTGCGCGGGCTGTCACGGTGGCAGGCCGAGCAGCAGCGGGACGCCGTCGCGGACGTCCATGTCACGGCGTACGACGGTGTGGCGGGTGCCGAGTACCGCGACCGCCAGGGCTTTCTGCGCCGGTTCGAACAGCATGTGCAGCAGCCCGGCTTCGACATGACGGTCGCCGACGCGGGAGGTCTCGTCGGCTGCGCCTACGGGTTCCGGCTCGCCCGTACCGGCGAGTGGTGGTCGGGTTTCCGGGGCGACCTGCCGAAGGAGATCGAGGAACTCGCAGTCTCGGGGCGCACGTTCCGGCTGGCCGGCCTGATGGTGCTGCCCGCCCACCGCCGCCAGGGCATCGCGACGCGGCTGAGCGAGCGGCTGCTGTTCCGTCTCGGCGCGGACCTCGTCGTCGCCGCCGTGGAGCGCCCCGAGGGCTACACCCGTGAGAACGCGGCGGCGAGCACCCTGCGCGCCTGGGGCTGGTCGAAACTCGGCGAACTCGGCCCCGGTGCCTCGACTCCCGGGCGGGAAACGGCTGTTCGGGATGTGTGGATACGCAGACCGCTGCGGTGATCCCGCCCTGGCGGGAGTGGTTTCAGCGGGGCTCGCTGAAGCGCTGGGCAAGCACGGCGTTTCAGCGGGGCGAGGGGACGCCGCCGGCCTCGGCGGCCGCCACGGCCGCCATCAGCGGCTCCGCGTCCGCCGCGACGAGCTCGGGCGGTACGACCAGCAGGTCCCGGCGCTCCCGGCCCGCGCCGCTGAGCAGCCTCAGGACATGGCGGCCGTGCGGCCCGGAGGTCCGGTGCAGCCGTACGACATGGTTGGCGACGAGCATTCGGCCGGGCGAGGCGTGCCACATCTCCGAGTTCACGGATATGCCGGTGATCTGCCCCCACGCCCGGGGCAACTCACCTATCAGCAGCGGGAGTTCGACGAGCAGGTCGCGTGAGCGGGGCCACCATGCCCCGTCGACGCGCCGGGGCACGGTGCTGTGCGGCGGCAGGCTCAGACGGACGAGGGGCTGGGAGGGCAGCGGCTGGACGGCGGTGGCCATGGAAGCGCTCCTGTCTGGGGGCACGACTTCGGCGTGCCGGTGGCTCGTGCGCGGCGGACCGCAGCACGCGGGACGGAACAGGCTCACTGGCAGAAGGCGTCGAACACCTCGAAGCCGTCAAGGACATCGAAGCCGTCGAACGCATCAGAGACATCAAGCGCAGCAGAGGCATCGAGGACGAGGAACCGGCGGAGGGACCGAACTGCGGTCATAGGGCGGAACCTGCCCCGGGCGACGATCGGCCCGGCGTCGTCCTGCGCCGAGAACGAGACCGGCTCGAGCACCGGCGTACGACATGCCCTCGGTTCGCCCACCGTACCCCGCCCACAGGCAAAGGGGACTTCGGAGACCGGACGCCTTTCGACCCTGAACCGCCGGTAACCGGACGGGAAAAGGCCCTTCGATCACCCACTCGACAGATACCGAAGCGAGGAGCTCCCCTCATCCCCACAGCAGTACGCTGAGTGTGCGGCAGCCCCTGCCCCCGGCCCTCTCCGTGCAGTCCCGTTCCGCGCAACAGAGGCCCTGCGCAAGGCGAAAGCCATCCGGCAGGCAGACAAAGGAGATGGGGCACATGAGCCCGCATCCCGACCGGCACGACCCGCACGCCCTGCACGACCCGCACGACGAGTGCCGTACGGTCCGCGCCGACGGCGAGCTGGATCTGACGACCGCGCCGGACTTCACCCGCGGCCTCGAAGACGTCCGCCACGGCAGCGGGCGGCTCTTCCTCGTCGTGGACCTGAGCCGCGTCACGTTCATGGACGGCAGCGTCCTGGACCCGCTGTGCGCGGCGTGGGACGACTGCCACGAGCGGCTCGGGTGGGCGCGCGTCGTCTACACGCGGCCGGGCATAGGTCTGGTGTTCCGGGCCGCCGCCGTCCAGGAGCGGTTCCCCAGGTACGCGACCGCCCAGGACGCCCGGCGCGGAGTGGCCGCCGATCCCCGGAAGCAGTACAGCGTGGCGGGAGACCTGTCCGCGTAAGGTACGCACGGCGAAGGCCGCCGGGCGCCTCTCCCCGAGGAGCCCCGGCCGCGGCGGAACGGGATCCGGTGATCAGCGACGGCATGGCCGACGTTCTGCGGTCGTTGCGCCTCGGCGGGCGCGGGAATCCCGCCGAGGCGTGCGCGCGGGCGCTGCGTGCCGAGGGCGTCGCGCTGTCGCTCCTCGTGGGCGACGGCCGGACACCCGAACCGCTCTGGTGCCACCCCGGGGTGAGCGCCCGTTTCGAGGAGCTCCAGTTCACGCTGGGCGAGGGGCCGGGCCCGGACGCGGTCCGCACGGGCGCCCCCGTCTCGGAGCCGGACCTGGACCGGGTGCGCCCCGACCGCTGGCCCGCGCTGCTGCCGTCGGCACGGGAGCTGGGCGTACACGGTGTGAGCTGCTTCCCGCTGAGCATCGGGGCCATCCGGATCGGCGTACTGACCATGCTGAGCGACGGGGACCGGCGGATCAGCGAGCAGCAGTGGACGGATGCCACGGCCCTGGCCGGCGCGCTGACCGGCGCGTTCCTCAACGGGGACCGGCGGCGGAGCGGGGGCGGATCCGCACTGGCTCCGGGCGCTTTCCTGGCGTGGCCGACGGGACTCCACAGGGCGAAGGTGCACCAGGCCACGGGCATGATCAGCGTCCAGGCCGGGGTGTCGATGGCGGACGCCCTGCTGCGCCTGCGGGCCTTCGCCTACAGCAGTGAGCGTCCCCTCGGGGAGGTGGCCGACGACGTGGTCGCCCGCAGGCTCCGTTTCGACGACGATATGGACGACACGAGCGGGCCTTTTTCGCCCGACGGTGGAGAGGGATGATCGGCATGGCCCGCGAACGACGCCTGGTGGAGATCTTCGTGGAGGTGGCGGACTCCCTCGTCGAGGACTTCGACGTCCTCGATCTGCTGCAACGGCTGTCCACCCGCTGCGTAGAACTGCTGAACGTGTCGGCGGCCGGGATCCTGCTCGTCGACGCGCACGGCGAACTGCAGTTGATCGCCGCGTCGGACGAACACACGCGTCTGCTGGAGCTGTTCGCGCTCCAGCACGACCAGGGTCCGTGCGTCGAGTGCTACCGCACCGGTGCGGCCCGGACGAACATAGACCTGTCGCGCCAGGACGTGACGGCGGACTGGCCGCGCTTCGCCGCACGCGCGCGGGAGACGGGTTACGTGATGACCCACGCGCTACCGCTGCGCCTGCGCCACCGTGTCGTCGGCGCCCTCAACCTCTTCCAGACCGCGCCCCACCGCCTCGGCGACGACGACATCGCGCTCGCCCAGGCACTGGCCGACGTGGCCACCATCGCGATCCTCCAGCAGCGCACGCTGGAACAGTCGCACATCGAGAAGAGCCAGCTGGAGAACGCGCTCACCAGCCGCATCCTGGTCGAACAGGTCAAGGGCGTACTGGCCGAACGCTGGAACACCTCGGTGGACGACGCCTTCACCGCGTTCCGCTCGTACGCGCGCGCCCGTCACCTGCGTCTGTCGGACCTCGCCGCGCGGATCATCGCCGGCGACTTCGACACCGCGGACATTCCCGCGCCATCCCTTCCCGGCCCATGAAGCCCCTCAGTTGACGAAGACCAGGCTCTCCGCCTCCTCGACGATCTCCTCGGGAGCCGGCGGAGTCAGCAGGGTCGCGGCATAGCGTTCCGCGTCCGGGTAGGCCGCCCGGTGGGCGCGGGTGACGGCGTCCGAGACGTCGTAACGGGTGGTCCTGAGCCGGACGTCGGGGCCGAGGAGCGCCCAGTGCGCGGTGCCCGGCTCGCCCGAGTGGTACGGGTGCCCGACGCTTCCCGGGTTGACGCTGCGCAGGCCGGCCACCGCGCGGTCGAACTGGAGGTGCGAGTGGCCGGTGACGAGGACGCGTGCGTCGATCGCCGCGGACAGTCGCGCGAACCGCTCGGACGGCGTTGCCGGCGTGACCAGTTCGTGGTCGCTGCGCGGGGAGCCGTGACAGAAGTGCACCGGACCCAGCCCGTCGATCCCGACGACGACTCCGAAGGACAGGTGAGTGAGGAACTCGATTGCTTCGGGCGGGTGTCGGGCGGCGATCCACTCCTGCCGCGGATTGTCGGCCACCCGCACGCCGGTGCCGATCTCGGCGGCGTAGCGGTCGCAGTTGCCCCGTACGCACAGGGCGCGGTCGCCGAGCGCGGCGATCAGTTCGTACGTCTCCTGCGGCTGCGGTCCCCAGGTCAGATCGCCGTTGAGTACGACGAAGTCGGCTGCGACGACGTCCGGTTCGGCGAGCACGGCTTCGAGGGCGGGGATGTTGGCGTGGACGTCGGAGAGTACGGCGACCCGCTCGACCGGGCCGTAACGGTGCGGGTTTCCCTCCCAGCTCGCCGGGCCGTGCAGCGTGACGTCGTCGTCCATCGGGACCGGCCCCTTCGGCGGAAAACCCTCAACGGAGCGTGCGGAAGCCCGCCTTGACCTTGTCGAAGACAGGCCGGTAAGTGTCCCACTGCTTCTCGGGCGCCGACAGATAGATGTCGTACTCCCGGCCGCCCTCCTGCCCGAAGCCGAAGTCGATGGCCCGGAACCCCCGGACCCGTCCCTCGAAGGTGAACTCCCATACGGCCGCGGGCAGTCCCTGGAACGTGGTGGGCTGCATGCGCAGTTTCCGGTACGACGTGGGGTAGTTGACCTTGGTGTTCGCCTCGATGGTCAGGAAGTGCGACATGGGGTTCGCGCCCGCGGGTTCCACCATGCCGATCGTGAGGCCGGCCAGGCCCGACTTGTCGGCGTAGTCGACCTGTTCGCTCGACGCGTTGCCGCGCTTCCAGCCGTCCGGGACGGGGAAGGCGACGCCCAGCGTCTTGTCCGTGACGAGGTGGAAACCCTTGGGGACGGGGGGAGGGGTGGACGCGGCGGCTGTCGCGGGGGTGGTGCCGGTACCCTGCGCGGTGCTGCCCGCACCGTCGCTCTCGGCGCGCGACATGACGTAGACGCAGCCCGCCACGACGGCGGCGGTCAGCGTCACGGCGGCCGCACTCCAGGCGAACGCGCGCCGCTTCTTCCTGGCCGGCGCCAGAGCCGGCGCGGGCTCCCGCCGAGTGGACCCGGGCGGCACCTGCACCTGGGTATGCGTCTGGGCCCGCGTCGGCGCCTCCCCGGCCCCGACCGGCGGCACCGCCCGCAGCGCCCGTTCCGTCTCCTCCGCCGACGGCCGCTCGTCCGGGTCCTTGGCCAGCAGCGCTTCGATGAGGGGTTCCAGGGGCCCGGCCTGCTTCATCGGTGCGAGCGGATCGGCGACGACCGAGTACGCCGTCTCCACCGCCGTGTCCTTGCGGAACGGGGGCCGCCCCTCGACGGCCTGATACAGGGTCGCGCCCAGTGCCCAGAGGTCGGCGGCGGGTCCGGGCCTGCGGCCCCGCATCCGCTCGGGTGCGATGTAGTCGATCGACCCGACGATCTCGCCGGTCTTCGTCAGCGTCGAGGTGCCGCTCGCCATGGCGATGCCGAAGTCGGTGAGGACGACTCGGCCGTCGGCGCCGAGGAGTACGTTGCCTGGCTTGACGTCGCGGTGCAGCACCCCGGCAGCGTGCGCGGCCCGCAGAGCGGCGACCATTCCGAGCCCGACCCTGGCGGCCTCGCCGGGCGGGACGGCACCGCCGCCCTTGAGCAGCGCATCGAGGGTGGTCGAGGGCACGTACTCCATGACGATGCAGGGCAGCCCCTCGTCGTCCACGACGTCATGGACGACAACCACGTTGGGGTGAGCGATCCGGGCGGCGCTGCGCGCCTCGCGGCGGGTGCGTTCGTAGAGCGTGGCGAGCTCGTCGTCGGAGAGGTGCCGCTGGACATGCAGCCGCTTCAGCGCGACGTGCCGGCTGAGCACCTCGTCCTCGGCCCGCCACACGGTGCCCATGCCACCGCGCCCGATCTGCTCCGCCAACCGGTACCGCCCGGCGATCAGCCGCCCCTCGTCCGACACAACGCGCCCTCGCCGACTCTCCTGGTGCCACTTGCCCTGTGCTGCTCTGCAGCTCCGTAGCTCTGTGTTCGATTCGCGTCGACACCATAACCGGCGCAGGTTGCGGGACCGGCTCCGCGCGCTGCCGGGGCTTGACTGTGCCCAAGGTCACCGATGTACTCCCCGCATGCCAGGGACGGATGACCAGCACGACGACGCGTTACTCGAAGCGCACCCCGCCACCCCCGGGCCGGAGGCGGCCACCGCGCAGGGCTATGTGGAGAGCAGGCTCGACCAGTACCGGGGCTGGTACGACAGGAAAGCCGTCAAGATGAAGGCCATGCACCTCAGGATGCGGACGCTGTCCGTCGTCGGGGGCGCGTTGGTGCCGGTCCTGGTCAATCTCGACCTGTCGTTCGCCAAGCTCGGCGCGACCGTGCTGAGCCTGGTCGTGGTCGGCTCGGTGTCCCTGGAGAGCGTGTACCGCTACCGCGAGCAGTGGAAGAACTACCGCTCGACCGAACAGCTCCTCGTGCACGAGCGCATCTACTTCGAGACCAAGATCGGCCCCTACACCGGCCTCTCGCAGAAGGAAGCGTTCCGGACGCTGGTCGCCCGTGTGGAGACGGCGATCGCCAACGAGAACTCCGCGACCCTCAACGTCATGACCCTGGGCGGCCAGGTCACCACCGACGTCCAGCTCCCGCCCGCCGTTCCGGAGGCCAGGCGCGGGGTCCAGTAGAGGTCGGAGGCCGGTGCGGCCCGACGTATCGTGACGCGTATGCAGTCCTACACAATCGGCCAGGCCGCCCGGCTGCTCGGCGTGAGCCCGGACACCGCCCGGCGGTGGGCGGACGCCGGGCGGGTGGCCACCCACCGGGACGACGGTGGGCGGCGGCTCATCGACGGCCGGGATCTGGCCGCGTTCTCCGTCGAGCTGGCGAAGACCGGCGGCGAGGAGGAGGCCCCCTCCTACACCTCCGTCCGCAACGCCTTCGCCGGCATCGTCACCGCCGTCAAGCTCGGCGACGTCGCCGCCCAGGTGGAGATCCAGGCCGGTCCGCACCGGCTGGTCTCCCTCCTCACCCGGGAGGCGGTCGAGGAACTGGGCCTGGAGGTCGGCATGGAGGCCACGGCGAGGGTGAAGTCGACCAACGTGCACATCGACCGCACCTAAGGCCCGCTTACGTCCGTCAGCCGGCCGTCGAGTACGAGTGCGCCCCCGTCCCCGCAAGGGCGCCCCCGTCGACGATCAGGTACTCGTCCCGTATCGCGGTGCCGTCGAAGAACGACTCCAGGATCTCCCGGGTGCCCGCCGCGTAGCGGGCCTGCGCGGAGAGCGAGGAGCCCGAGATGTGCGGGGTCATCCCGTGGTGCGGCATGGTGCGCCAGGGGTGGTCCGCCGGGGCGGGCTGCGGATACCAGACGTCTCCCGCGTACCCGGCCAACTGCCCGCTCACCAGCGCCCGTTCGACCGCGTCCCGGTCCACGATCTTCGCCCGCGCCGTGTTGATCAGATACGCGCCGCGCTTCATCGCGCCGAGCAGCTCGTCCCCGAACAGGCCCTCCGTCTCCGGGTGCAGCGGTGCGTTGATGGTGACGACGTCGCAGTGCGGGGCCATCTCCTGGGAGCTCTCGTGCCAGGTCAGCCCCAGCTCCTCCTCGACCTCGCGCGGCAGCCGGTACCGGTCCGTGTAGTGCAGCTTCACGTCGAAGGGCGCGAGGCGGCGCAGCACCGCGAGCCCGATCCGCCCGGCGGCGACCGTGCCGACGTGCATGCCCTCCAGGTCGTACGAACGGGCCACGCAGTCCGCGATGTTCCAGCCGCCGTCCAGGACCACCTGGTGGGAGGGGAGGTAGTTCCGTACGAGCGACAGCGTCATCATCACCACGTGTTCGGCGACGCTGATGCTGTTGCAGTACGTCACCTCGGCGACCGTCACGCCGTGCGCGATGGCCGCGTCGAGGTCGACGTGGTCGGAGCCGATGCCCGCCGTGACCGCCAGTTTCAGGTTCTTGGCGGCGGCGATGCGTTCGGGGGTCAGATACGCCGGCCAGAACGGCTGCGAGATCACGACGTCCGCGTCGGGCAGCTCCCGGTCGAAGACCGAGCCGTCGCCGTCCTTGTCGGAGGTGACGACGAGGGTGTGGCCGCGGTCCTCCAGGAAGCGGCGCAGGCCCAGTTCGCCGGTCACGCTGCCGAGCAGGTGGCCGGGGGTGAAGTCGGTCGCCTTGGGGGTGGGTGTCGTCTGGCCGCCCGGGTAGTGGTCGATGACGGGGAGGTCGTCACGGGCGTACGTCGTGGGGTATCCGTCGGTCGGGTCGTCGTACAGCACGCAGAGCACCTTGGCCATGTCGCGGCTCTCCTCAACTCCGTTGTCGGAAGGTCCCTTCACCATCCTCGGGGTCGATTCCGCAGGTCAAAGCGTTCCTTGCTATGCCGGGATAGACGGCGGCTATCTCACTCCTCCACGCCAGGTGCCTCCAGGTAGGTGTGGAGCAGCGCGTCCAGCGAGTCCCGTACGCCCGCGCCCCGCGCCACCTTGAGCAGCGCCTCCGCGAGCACGGACTGCGGATCGCCCTCGGCCACCACGAGCCCCACCCGCGGCCCGTGCGCCGGACCCTTCAGCGGCACCACCCGCATCCCCTCCGGTACGCCGAACATGTGCAGCCACGCGTGCGAGATCACGCTCGACCAGCGGCCGCCCGGCAGATGCGCGTACAGCCCGGCGACGCTGTCCGACTCGATCGCGGGCTCGGCACTCGCGCCGTCGGCGGCGAAGCACTCGTCGATGATCCGGCGGTTGCGCATCCGGGAGTTCAGCAGACACAGGGGCAGGGCCGCCGCGTCCGCCCAGCGCGCCGTCGACGCGGTGGCCAGCGGGCCGTCGTCCGGGGTGAGGAGCACGTACCGCTCCTCGTACAGCGGAAACCGTCGTACGTGACGGAGCTCGTCGTCGTCCAGATACGTCATCGCCGCGTCCAGCTCGAACTCGGCGAAACCGTGGGTGATCTCCGCGGAGGACAGCGACTCCAGGCTGACCCGGGCCTGCGGGTGGCGCTCGCAGAACGGGTTGGTGAGGAGGGAGGCGGCGGGCAGCGCGGTGGGGACGATGCCCAGGCGCAGGGTGCCGGTCAGGCCGCCGCGCAGCGCCGACAGCTCCTGCCGCAGGGCGTCCCGCTCGGCGAGGATGCGGTGCGCCCAGGCGAGCACGACCTCGCCCTCCGGGGTCAGCCCCTCGTACCGCCTGGCCCGCCGCACGATCGGCACGTCCAGCTCGTGCTCCAGACGCCGGATGGCGGCGGACAGCGACGGCTGCGACACGAAACAGGCGGCCGCCGCCCGCGCGAAGTGCCGCTCACGGGCGAGCGCGACCAGGTACTCCAGCTGACGCAACAGCATGCGTCACCTCCTGTTTCCGGGTCCCGCAGGCGGATCCCCGCCGACCGGTCAGGGTCGCAGACGCCGGGCGCTCCTGTCACGGCCGGCACTCTCCCAACGGCACAGCAGGACGGCCCGCAGGTCAAGGCGGTCGTACGGGCTGGAAGGTCACGCCCGGTGCGCAGGATCAGGCGAGGTCGTCGCCGGAAAGCCAGGACGAGTAGCCGCCGTCCACCCGTATCGCGTTGATGCCGCTGATGTGCCGGGCGCCGCAGCGGTCCTGGGGCAGGACGAGTTGGGGGCCCGCCAGGTCGAGCGGGGTTTCGTCGATGGAGACCGCGAGCAGGACCGGGGCGTGGGCGAAGTCGGGGTCGATCTCGGCCCAGGTCAGGAGGGCGTGGTGGCCGTCCGTTCCCGTCACGGCGATGAGGAAGCGCAGCCGGTCCTTGCGGCGGACGGGGTCGAACCCGGGTCCGGCGTCGGTGAGGACGTCGTGCAGCAGCGGGCCCCCGAAGCGGTGGTGTTGTACGCCGCTGGTGGCGCACTCGAAACTGGCCCGCACCCGGTGCTGGGGCCAGGCCATCAGGTCGGCCACCGTCAGCCGGGCCGGGTGGGCGACGTCGCCGGTCAGGGCGAGCTTCGCCGGGGCGTGGGCGGGCGTTTCCGTCAGGGGCCGGCTCACTGGGCACCACCTCCCGGAAGACGGTACCCACCCAGCGGTCCCGTACAAACGCACATGCGTGCACCCTGCGGCAATCATGCAGCTCATGCGATGCGACAGGAGACTTATGCCTTGCATATGCGGCAGTATGATCGGCGCATGCCCGCCTCAAGTGCCAGCATGCTCATCTGAAGCGTCAGAGGGAGTAGCCCCGTGAAGACCCGTTACGCACGTCGGACCCGCCGGACCCTGCGAGTGGCCGGTGCCGGTGCCGCCGCGCTGCTGGCCCTGAGCGCCTGCTCCTCCTCCGACTCCGACGACTCCTCGGTGAAGTCCGACACCTCGTCCTCCGCCTCCCCGGAGCTCACCGGCACGGTGACCGTCTTCGCCGCCGCCTCGCTCCAGGAGAGCTTCACGACGCTGGGCAAGGAGTTCGAGGAGGCCCACCCCGGTACGAAGGTGACGTTCAGCTTCGGCGGCAGCGACACCCTCGCCGCGAGCATCACCGGGGGCGCCCCGGCCGACGTGTTCGCCTCCGCGAGCCCCAAGACGATGGCGATCGTGACGGACGCGAAGGACGCGTCCGGCACCCCGGCCACCTTCGCGCGCAACCAGCTGGAGATCGCGACCCTGCCCGGCAACCCCGACAAGATCGCCTCCCTGAAGGACCTCACCAAGTCCGGCCTCAAGGTCGTGCTCTGCGACGAGACCGTCCCGTGCGGCGCCGCCGCACAGAAGGCGCTGGACGCGAGCGGCCTCAAGCTCACCCCGGTCTCCTACGAGCAGGACGTCAAGAGCGCCCTGACGAAGGTGGAGCTGAAGGAGGCCGACGCCGCCGTCGTCTACAAGACCGATGTGAACGCGGCGGGTGACAAGGTGGAGGGCGTGGACTTCCCCGAGTCGGCCGACGCCGTCAACGACTACCCGATCGCCCTCCTCAAGGACGCGCCCAACGCCGCTGCGGCGAAGGCGTTCATCGCGCTGGTGCAGTCCGCCGAGGGCCAGAAGGTGCTGACGGCGGCGGGGTTCCTCAAGCCGTGACCGAGCCCGCCCTCGACAAGTCCGCCGCCGGAGCCGACCGTTTGACCGGTGGGCCCCGGCGGCGGCGTGTCCGAGGCGGGGGGCCGGGTGTCCGGCGTGGAGTTCCGGGTCTCCGGCGCGGAGTGCCGCTTCCCCTCCTGCTGCCGGCCCTCGTCGGACTTGCCTTCCTGCTCCTCCCCCTGATCGCCCTCCTCCTACGAGCGCCCTGGCGCAGCCTCCCGGAGCAGCTGACCAGCCCCGAGGTCTGGCAGGCCCTGCAGTTGTCGCTGTTCACGGCGACGGCGGCCACCGCGGTGAGCCTGGTCCTCGGCGTGCCCCTCGCATGGCTGCTGGCCCGCACCGAGTTCCCGGGACGCGGTTTCGTACGAGCCCTGGTCACCCTGCCCCTCGTACTGCCCCCGGTGGTCGGCGGTGTCGCGCTGCTGCTGGCCCTCGGCCGCAACGGCGTCGTCGGGCAGTGGCTGGACTCGGCCTTCGGGATCACGCTGCCGTTCACCACGGCGGGCGTGGTGGTCGCGGAGACGTTCGTGGCGATGCCGTTCCTGGTCATCAGCGTGGAGGGCACGCTGCGCGCCGCCGATCCGCGCTACGAGGAGGCCGCGACGACCCTCGGCGCCTCCCGCTTCACCGCGTTCCGCCGGGTCACCCTGCCGTTGATCGCGCCCGGCATCGCGGCGGGTTCCGTACTGGCCTGGGCGCGCGCACTCGGCGAGTTCGGCGCGACGATCACCTTCGCGGGCAACTTCCCCGGCCGTACGCAGACCATGCCGCTGGCCGTGTACCTCGCCCTCCAGAGCGACCCGGCCGCCGCGATCGCGCTGAGCCTGGTACTCCTTGCGGTGTCGATCGCGGTGCTCGCGGGGCTGCGGGACCGCTGGATGACGGGGGTGTCATGACCGACGTACCCCTGACGTCGGCGTCCGAGCCGTTCGAGGCGTCGGAGCCGCCGGAGCCGTCCGAGGCGTCCGAGGCGTCCGACAAGGGGCTCGACACCCGCCTGGTCGTCGACCGCGGCTCCTTCCACCTCGACGTCCCGCTCACCGCCGCCCCCGGCGACGTCGTCGCGCTCCTCGGCCCGAACGGCGCCGGAAAGACCACCGCGCTGCGCGCCCTCGCCGGGCTCACCCCGCTCTCCGCCGGCGGGCATCTGCGCCTGGACGGCGCCGACTTGGACCGTACGCCGCCCGAGTCCCGCCCGGTCGGCGTGGTCTTCCAGGACTACCTGCTCTTCCCGCACCTCACCGCACTCGACAACGTCGCCTTCGGGCCGCGCTGCCAGGGCGTACCGAAGGCGGAAGCCCGCGCCCAGGCCGCCGCATGGCTGGACCGCATGGGCCTGGCCGACCACGCGGGCGCCAAACCCCGCCGGCTGTCCGGCGGCCAGGCCCAGCGCGTCGCCGTCGCCCGCGCGCTGGCCACCCACCCCCGGCTGCTCCTGCTCGACGAACCGCTCGCCGCCCTCGACGCCCGCACCCGCCTCGACGTACGGGCCCAACTCCGGCGCCATCTGGCCGACTTCGAGGCGGTGGCCGTACTGGTGACGCACGACCCGCTGGACGCGATGGTGCTGGCTGACCGGCTGGTCGTCATCGAGGACGGCCGGGTAGTCCAGGACGGAACCCCGTCGGACATCGCCCGCCATCCGCGTACCGACTACATCGCGCAGCTGGTCGGCCTCAACCTCTACAAGGGCAGGGCGGAAGGCCACACGGTCCACCTCGAAGACCTCGACGACCTCCAAGCTGGCTCGGCGATCACGACGATCACGACCACCGAGGACCTCACCGGCCCCGTCTTCGTGGCCTTCCCCCCGAGCGCCGTCACCCTCTACCGCGACCGCCCCACCGGCTCCAGCGCCCGTAACCTCTGGCGGTGCGAGGTCAGCGGCCTGGAAACCCACGGCGACCAGATCCGCGCCGACCTCACCGGCGAACTTCCCCTCGCCGCCGACCTCACCACCGTCGCCGCCGCCGAACTCGACCTGCACCAGGGCGCGCCGGTCTGGGCGACGGTGAAGGCGGCACAGACGCACGCGTATCCGGCGTGACCCGAACACGCCCGCCGTACGTTGATCCGCTCCCCTCAGCGTGGTAGACGCATGCAATGACCACACCCGAACCCCGTTCCAAGACACCGGCGTTGGCCGCCGCACTCGGCATGCAGCCCCACCCGGAGGGCGGCTGGTTCATCGAGACGTGGAAGGCGACCCACACCTTCCTCCCCGACGGCTACCCCGGCCCCCGCGCCGCCGCGACCGCGATCTACTTCCTCCTCGCCCCCGGAGACACCTCCGCCTGGCACAAGGTCCGCTCCGACGAAATCTGGCTGTGGCACCGCGGCGGCCCCCTGGAACTCCTCCTCGGAGGAGCCGCCGACACCCCCGACCCGAACCCCACGGTCGTCCGCGTCGGCCCCGGCATCGAAACCGGCGAGCACCCCCAGGCGCTCGTACCCGGCGGCATCTGGCAGTCCGCCCGCCCGGCGACGGACCAGGAAGTCCTGGTCAGCTGCATCGTGGCCCCCGGCTTCGACTACGAGGACTTCCACCTCATCGACTCGGGGGCCTGAGCCGCGCCGGGGCTCAGTCGTCGTCAGCCGCCGCGCCCGGAGAACGCAGTGCCGTCGCGATCTCCGCGAGCCACTGCTTCACCGGGCCGAGGCTGATCAACCCGCTGCCCGCGCCCGCGAGTTCGGCGGCGGCCGGGAGGAGTCGGGCGTGGGTCCGCCTCAGTACGAGAGGGTCGCCGAGCCGGAGCGCGGCGGCGGCCTCCAGGCAGGACAGCGCCTCGTACAGCAGGTCCCGGGGTGGCTCAGGCAGGGCGCGCAGTGCCGTGCCCGCCTCGGTGCGGCGGCCGGTCTCCAGGAGGGCGAGCGGCTCGGCCCAGGGGCGGTACGGGCCCCAGTCCGCGCGCAGGTCCACCTCCGTCGCCGGCGCCCGGTGCGCCACGCGCAGGCACAGCGACGCGAGGGGGAGGAGCCCGCGCTCCAGGCCCGGCATGCCGGCGCCGTCCAGCCGTGCGGCGGCGGCCCGATAGGCGGCCTCGGCGTCCGCCCGCCGTCTCCCGGTCGCGGCCGTCCGCAGCGCCCCGTACCACTCGGTGAACACACCCACCAGCGGCAGTTCGTGACGCTCCGCCAGCCGGTCCGCGGCGGCGGCGTGTTCGTCCGCCGTCGGGAAGTCGGCGAGCGCGCTGCGGGCCTGGAGGCGGATGAGGTGGCCCAGGACTTCGAAGGTGGTCAGGCCGTGACGGGCGGAGAGGGCGACCAGTTCCGCGCCGATCTCGTCACGGCGCGGGGCGAGTCCCGCGCAGTCGAAGGACTGCATGAACGTGCCGTTGAGGGCGAACGCCAGCAGCGCCGGGTCGTCGAGGCGGCGAGCGGTCTCCTCCGCCTCGCGGGCGGCCTCCGGTCCGCGAGGGGAACGGGTGCCGCGCATCTCCAGCGCGATCGTGGCCAGCAGGCGGCAGCGCGCCGCGTCGTACGCCGGGGCGTGCGGCAGGGCCGCGAGGGTGCGCTCGGCGGCCGCGACGAGCCGCTCGGCCAGTTCCGGATCGTCGACGCGCGTCCAGATCGCGGGGACGTCGTACGCGCCGATCACGCGGGCGGTCAGTTCCGCGTCGCCGGACTCCTCCGCCGCGTCGACGGCCGCCATACGATGCTCACGCGCGGCCTCCAGACCACCGCCGCCGGTCACCGCGAGGCTCCGCATCAGCCCGACGGCCGACTCCAGCCGCGCACGTGGCCCCGCACCGGCGGCGCGGTCGTAGGCGGCGGTGGCCCGTGTCCAGAGCTCCGCGGCGACATCGCCCGGGTGCGGGCCGTGGGTTTTTTCGCCCCCTCCGCCCCTACCCGTCCCGTACTTCCGGGCTCCGCCCGGTTTCAGCCCCTCCGGCGTTTGAGGAGCGGGGGTTTGGGGGCGGAGCCCCCAAGTGACGGGAATGGGAAGGGGCGGCGGGGGCGAAAAAACACCCACCTCCAACCCCGGATCCTGCGCCAGGATGTCCGCCTCCAGGCGCCGCAGCCCGGGCCCGGGATCCAGCCCCAGCCGGTCCGCCAGCGCAACCCGCGCCCGCCGCAGCACCGCAAGCGCATCCGCCTGCCGCCCCGCCCGATAGAGCGCCAGGCCGAGCAGACACCACGCGTCCTCACGCCAGGGATGCCCGGCGGCATGCGCATCAAGGTCGGGCACCGCCTCCGCCGCCCGCCCGAGCGCAAGCTGAACCGCAGCACGACGCTCAACGGCCTGAAGCCGAAGCTCGGAAAGCCGGGCCCGCTCCCCGCGAGCCCAGCGCTCGTGCGCGAACTCGGCGTACGCGGGCCCCCGCCACCACCCGAGCGCCTCCTCCAGCCCCCCGAGCGCCTCCTCGGCGGACAACTTCACGGCATCCCCGACGACCGCCTCGAAACGCCACGCGTCCACCGCGTCCGGCGGGACACGCAACGCGTACCCGGGCCCCTCGGTGACCAGCAACCGAGCCGGTGCACGCGGCGGCCGCTCCGGTTCCAGCGCCCGGCGGAGCGCACCGACGAAGGTCTGTACGGCCCCCACGGCACCCGGGGGCGGGTCCTCCCACAGGTCTTCGACCAGCCGGGCGACGGACACGACGCGCCGCCGGGCCACGATCAGCCGGGCGAGCACGGCCCGGTGCCGCGGCCCCTTCAACACGAGCGATCCCCCGCCTCGCTCGGCCACGACGGCCCCGAGCACCCCGAAGTCGATCCGCTGCTCCACGCCACCACCGTACGCGCGCTGATTCGCCGCTGATTCACGCCCGGCAAGCTCAAGTCGTCCCTGCCCCGCCCCCTCCGAAAGGCAGAAACCCATGCCCCCGGCCACGCCCGCGACCAAGCCTCCGACCATCCCCGGCTTCGCCTACCACCGCATCCCCGTCGCCACCGACGTGTCCCTCAACGTCGCCGTCGGCGGCTCCGACGGCACCCCCGTCGTCCTCCTGCACGGCTTCCCGCAGACCCATCTGATGTGGCGACACGTGGCCACCGACCTCGCCGCCGATCACACCGTCATCTGCCCCGACCTGCGCGGCTACGGCGCCAGCGACAAGCCGGCCGAACCCGCCGAACCCACCGAACTCGCGGGAACCAACGCCGGGTCGACGTACTCCAAGCGCACCATGGCCGCCGACATCGTCGCCCTCGCCCGCGCCCTGGGCCACGAGCGCTTCGCCCTGGCCGGCCACGACCGAGGCGCGCTCGTCGCCGTCCGCGCCGGACTCGACCACCCCGACGCGGTCACCCACCTCGCCTCGCTCGACGTCCTGCCCACGCTGGACATGTGGGACGTCCTGCACGGCACGACCGCGGCGGTCGCCTTCCACCTGTACCTCATGGCCCAGCCGCCCGGCCTGCCGGAACAGCTCATCGGCGCGGCCCCGGACGCGTTCTTCGGCCACTTCCTGGACCAGTGGACCCAGAACCCGCAGACACGGAACGGCGAGACACTGGCCATCCCGGACGACATCCGCGCCGCGTACCTGAAAGCGTCCCGCGAGGCGGTGCCGTCCATCGTCGCCGACTACCGTGCCTCCGCCGGCATCGACGTCGTACACGATCTGGCCGACCGCGAGTCCGGAAACCGCCTGCGGATGCCGGTCACCGTCCTCCAGCAGGACTGGGGCGCCGCCCTCGGTTTCGACGCCGCCGCGCGGTGGGCCGCCTGGGCGACCGACCTGCGCCACTCCACCGTCTCCTGCGGTCACTTCATGGCCGAGGAGGCGCCCGCGGAGGTCACGAAGGCCGTACGGGATCTGCTCACGCGCACGGGTTGACGGGTGCCGCCACTCCCGTAACTTCCTTAGCGCCTTTGTGCCGTTCGACGCCGGTTGTGGATCACTCGGCGTGGGCATCACCCGTAGGCAGGACCGGCCGCGCACCGTATCGCGCGGGTCCCGGCCGGTGGGGGGTCCGACCGCCGGGAGTACCGACCGTCCTGGAGGGGAGTGAGGTGTCATGCGTGCGCATGAGCGCGCCGTCCGGCCGACCGCCCGCGTCGAGTACACACTGCCGCGCACGGCGGTGTCGGCGGGAAGGGCCCGCAGGCTCACGTCGGCGTTCCTCACCCGGCCGCGGATGAACGCACCGACGGCCGACCAGGTCGACGACGCCACGCTGATCGCCTCCGAACTGGTCGCCAACGCCGTCCTGCACGGCCGCACCGGCTGCCGGCTCCGCCTCCAGGTGGGTCACGGCGAAGTGACCGTCGAGGTGCACGACGACAGCCCCGGGCGACCCAGGCTCGGTCCGATGGACACCGACTCGGAGAGCGGCCGCGGTCTCGCGATGGTCCAGTTGCTCGCCAACCGCCTGGAGGTCGTCAGCACCGGTTTCGGCGGCAAGACGGTCCGCGCGGTCCTGGCGGTCTGAGACTCCGCCGGCCGAGACGCCGGTGTGCGCCCGGGAGGGTGACGCGGAACGGCCCGCCGACCGGCGTCGGCCGACGGTCGTCCCACCCGCATGTAGAGACGACCCATGCGCTTCTCTCGTATCTCCCGAGTCTCCCGCGTGTCCCTTGCCGGGAAGGTCTGGGTGTCGGCCGTGGCGGCGACGGCGGTCGCGGGCGGGCTGGTCGCCTTGCTCGTCACCGGAGGCGGAGACGGAGGTGGCGGTAACGGCGACAGCGCTTCCGCGGACGGGGCTCAGCGCACGGCCATCGCGCTGACCCGGTTCCGGACGGCGTCCAAGGCCGGTCCCTCGGAGGTCACTGTGCGGCTTCCCTCGGCGGGGGGCGGGGCGGTGACGGTGCGCGCCGTGGCCGACTACCGGGTTCATCGGGCGGTCGGCGTGTACGAGGTGATGGACGGGGATCACATCATGCGGGGGCTGCTCGCGTGGGACCTTGAGGGCGTCGCCGTGGCCGGATCCCCGGTGACCGCCCCCGATGACGCCTCCGGGCACACCGCGAGGCCGGCCGCACCCGGGCCTGTCACCACCGCCGTCCAGGCGGCGCGGCGGGCGAGCGCCCTGACGCCGGGCCAGTGGAAGCGTCGCCCCTACGGCAACGCTCCGCTGGACCAGGCCCTGCAACTGGCACTGTCCGTGGCCGCGGACCGCCCTGCCGACCAGCACTCATGGTCACGCGCCGACGGCCCGGCCATCCACCCCACCGCCTCCGCGCGCCCCCGCCCCACGACTCCGCCGACCTACTCGCTCGACACCGCCGGGGACCTGCGCCGCATCACGGCCCGCGTCGCCCTTGGCCGGGAGGCGACGGTCGACTTCACGTCGAAACGGGTCCGAACGGGGGTTCCGGGCGCGCCGTGGGAGGGGAGGCTGGGGCGCCCGTGAGGGGGGTGGGGGTTTTCGCCCCCTCCGCCCCTACCCGTCCCGTACCTGGGGCTCCGCCCCAGACCCCGCTCCTCAAACGCCGGAGGGGCTGAATCTTTCCCCGACCGGCGCTGAAATCTTTGGCCCCGGCCGGGGAGAGATCTTTCAGCCCGTCCGGCGTTTGAGGACGAGCGCGTCAGCGCGACAGCGGGGGTCTGGGGGCGGCAGCCCCCAGGAACGGGACGGGAAGGGGCGGAGGGGGCGAAAAACTCAACCCCGCACCCCACTACGCCGGTTCAGCCGACCAGTCGCTGAGCGCAGCCCGCGCGGGCGCCGGCGCCGCCGCGTGGCACACGAACCCAAGACGGGTAAGCGCACGGGCCACCTCGAACTCGGTGAAGTCGCGACGGTCCTGCCGGGTGATGACTTCCCCGACCTGCTTGACGGGGTACGTACGGGAACCGATGACCACGGACTGACCGGTGACGGGTTCCGGCTGGACGGCCGCCATCGAGTGCTCGACCTCGCTCTTGATGAGGTCGAAGGGGAAACGGGCGATCACACAACGCATGGTGCCTCCGCGGGGGAAGTTTCCCAGCACCGGAAAGCGGGCACGGCGTCACGGGAAATTCGCCGGAAATTTAATGCGTGAATAAACAAAAAGCAGGTGGCCGGGAACCGCACCTCAGGGTGCAGGTCCCGGCCACCTGTAAGCGTCGGCCGACTCAAGAGTCAGGCGTCAGCGGGGGTCCCGGACTAGGCGGGGACGATGTTCTCCGCCTGGGGGCCCTTCTGGCCCTGGGTGACGTCGAAGGTCACCTTCTGGCCTTCCTGGAGCTCACGGAAGCCCTGGGTGGCGATGTTCGAGTAGTGGGCGAAGACGTCGGCGCCGCCGCCGTCCTGCTCGATGAAGCCGAAGCCCTTTTCCGCGTTGAACCACTTCACGGTGCCAGTAGCCATGTCAAATCTCCTTCGGGGCAAAGCTCGAGGACCCACACTGTGTGGGTCCGCGTCTGCGCGATGTTGCCCCCTCCGGAAAAAGCACCGGATATTCAGAAGCCAACTCCCCGGTACGGACCGGAAAGTCGGCTCCAAGACTTTGGGAACCACAACTGCAACTGATATCGACACTAGCACGGGACGGGCGGCGAGGGGGGCGCACTATCTCACCCCACTCAGGGGAATAAAGAAACTCCCCGCACTGCGAACCAATTTCTCTGTCTGCCACGACAGATATTCACCCCCGCCGGAGGCAGTGATCACCTGCCGCCCGCTGCCGACGGGCCCGTCCCGACTTGCCGGACCCCGCCGCCCGGGGTGCGCTGGAGGCATGACGACCGACCCCGGCGCGGTCTCCGAGACCTTCGCGTTCGCCTGCGGGAACTGCGGACACACCTGGCGGGCGACCTTCAAGGTCATGTTCTTCACCGACCCGCTCGACCCGACCGGGCAGGGCACTCAGGAGTACGTCGACGAGGACGGCGCCGCCATCAGGTCGCCGCTGACCGACGCGGTGTGCGCGGTGTGCGGGAGCCGACGGGTCCGCGTGTCGGCCGGCTGACGCGGCGACCCGGGATCTCCCGCGATCTCCCCCGATCGTGCGGACTCACCCGACGCACCCGACGCACCCACTCACCCGGACGGACCGGTGCGCTGGTGGGGTCCGGGGTCCGGTGGTGGCGTGGGGGTAACTGTCGCGCCCCCAGGAGGCCCCCGCCATGACCCGTCGCCCGCCCCGCGTGCCCGCCTCCCGCGTCCCCGCCACTCGCGTTCTCACCTCGCGAGCCCACGCCTCCCGCGCCCTCGCCTCCGCGCTGACCGCGGGCGTACTGATGTCGGCATCCGCCTGCTCGCTCCTCGAGCGGCCCGAGAGCGCGAAGTTCGACGTATCGCCCGCGTCCCCCACCGCCACGGCGTCCCCCAGCGCCTCCGCCACCGCGTCACTCACGGCCGCGCAGGCCCGCGACGCCCTCCTCGGCCCCGCCGAGCTGGGTGAGCGGTGGTCCCCGACGCAGGGCGGGGCGACCTGGCGGGACGGTCTCCTCAAGGGGAGGACGGATGTCGCGGACTGTCAGCGGCTCCTGGACGGGCTGTACGCGGAGGATCTGCTGGGCAAGCCGAAGGGGGCCGGCGCGGTCGTCGGCCTCGACGAGAGCGACACCGAGGCACAGTTGCGCTACCAGGTCGCCGCGTACGGGGGACCGGCGGAAGTGGACGCGAAGATGGCCTGGCTGCGGACGCTGCCGGAGAAGTGCGCGGAGTTCACGGCCACCGATGTCAGGGGCGAGCGGCAGACGGTACGGGTGGTCCCTGCGGCGCTGCCCGGCGTGGGCGACGCCCGCGAGGGTCTGCGGATGACCATGAGCGGTGAGGGCGACCTGTACGGCGAGACCCCGACGCTGACACTGGACTTCGCCGCCGTGCGGGTCGGCGACAGGGCCGTCTCCCTCACCAACGGCGGACTCGGCGGCGCCGAGGAGGACTTCACGAACCAGGCCGTCCAACTGGGCACCCAGCGCCTCCAGAACATCCTCGCCGGAGGAACGCCCCCGAACCAGCCCGCAGACCGGCCCGCAAACCAGCCAGCAGACCAACCCGAAGACGAGTCAACCGACCTGCCCGCCGATCAGCCAGACACTCAACAGGGCTGACAGGTAGGGCAGTTCACGGACGGTTCACTCCATGCGCTCGACCGCGTCCTTGGCCTCCTGGAGACCGGCACCCGTGGCCGCCCGGTAGGCCTTGATCGCCTGGATCTTCTTGCCGTCCCGCAGGAACGCGGCGACCTCCGGCAGCTCGGGATCGTCCGCGTGGATGCCGAGGTGGCCGATTATCAGGTCGATCTTCTTCTCGACGCGGGCGATTCTGCGGTCGGCCCGGGTCAGCTTGGCTTCGAGTCCGGCGAAACTCGCGATCATGATCGCGGCGATGACCAGGAGTCCTGTCATTTCCATGGTGAGGAATCCTAGGGGCCGACGGTGGCCGTGTCCGTGGGCGATGTGACGGTCGGTGTCGACACGGGAGTCGGCGTCGGCGCGGTCCCCTCGATGTCGACCACCGACCCCTCCTTCAACTGCCCGTACAGCCACTCCGCGTCGCTCTCGCGCAGGCCGATCCAGCCGGACGTGAGGTCGTAGTTGCCGGGAGCCTTCTCGTCGTACGCGAGGCCTGCGATGTAGTTCGTCTTGCCGTCGGCGGCGCGGAGTTCGATGAACCAGGGGACCTTGAGGTCGTAGCCCTTGTAGCCGAGTTCCTCGGCGGGGATCAGTTTCATGGTCACCCTGGCGGTGACCGTCATGCGGTCCGCCGGCGTGGGGGTCTGCGCGGAGCCGGAGGAGAGCGGCAGTTCGCGGCCCGCGACCGTGACCACCCGTCGGGACAGGTCGACCACGGCGTCGGCCGTCGCGGGGGTGGTGGGCCTGCCGGTGGGGCTCGCCGCCGGGGAGGGGTGCTGGTTCGTGTCGCCGCCACCGAGGTTCAGGGCCACGACCAGGGCGAGCGCCGCCGCGGCGGAGGCGCCGACGACGACGGCGGCCGTACGGCGGTGGCGTCTGCGGCGTACCGCCCTGCCGCGGATCTCCGCGCCGGACAGCGGCGGAGGCGTCTCGCCGGTGACAGCCAACTCACGGAGTTCGGAGGTGAGTTCATCGGACACGATTGTCCTCCCTCTCCCCTGTGCCGGCCGGGTCGGCCGAGTCCGCGTCGCCCGCCGAAAGGTCCCGTGCCAGCGCCGCCCGGCCACGGGACAGCCGGGCCTTGACCGTCCCCACGGGGGCGCCGGTTTCGGAGGCTACCTGCTCGACACTGAGGTCGCACAGATGGTGCAGGACGATGGCCATCCGCTGCGGCTCGGGCAGTGTGCGCAACGCGGCGACGAGGGTGGCGTGTTCGGGGCCGGGCCCGGGGACGTGCTCCGGCGGCGGATTCCGGCGCACCAGTTCCAGCCAGCGGCGCGCCCGGCGCCAGCGGCTCACCGCGAGCCGCATCGCCACGGTGCGTATCCATGCTTCCGGTGCACCGTCGGCGAGGAACTCGCGCCGCCGGTCCCAGGCGCGTACGAACGCCTCCTGGACGACGTCCTGCGCCTCGCCGTGGTCCCCGGTGAAGGCGTAGAGCTGGCCGGTCAGCCGGGGGAACGCGGTCGCGTAGAACGCGTCGAACTCTTCCTCGGTCATGCCCCTCGCCGGAGTTCGCGGAAATTTCCGAAGTCCCGTGCAACCCGGCGGTCCGTGCCGTGCGTACAGGTCCCGTACGTCGCACATCGAAACACACCACAGGAAGAAATCCTGTGCCGGTGTCATCCCGGCTGTGTCCCCCGGGAGTTTGAAGGAGTGGAGAGGCGCCCTCCGTCCCGTATCGCTCATCTCACTCATGCGGATCCCCAACGGGCCGCGCAACACGAGGAGTTGTCCGTTCATGACACGGATGCAGAAGTACCTGGCCGCCGCGGTGGTCGCCGCCGCGCTGGTGGGGGCGCCCACGGTGTCGTACGCCGCCGCGCCGGGGAGGGCGGCGTACGGCACCAACACGCATGCTCCTTCGGCCCAGATCGTCGCCCCCGGCGAACATGTCGCGGGCGGCGTCCCCGGCTTCGAGCTCTGGCTCACCGAGGAGGGCAAGTACTGGACGACGCCCGGGGATTCGGACCCGCAGTTCCGCAGTGTGATCGACGGGAACATCGACCGGAGTCAGCCGGGCGTGTCGATGCAGGCGGAGAGCGACAACGGGCACGTCGTCCTCTCCGGCCTCTACTACGGCGGCAAGGGCACCGCCTCGCGGGTCACCGTGGAGACCTCCGCCGGGACCGTGCGCGGCAAGCTCCTCGAGCTGGCGGGCAAGCCCGGCTGGGGCGTCTGGTACGCCACCGCCGATGTGCCGGTGGGTGACGACGGGGGCCTCGACGCCCTCGGCACCATCACCGTGTACGACACCAGAGGCAAGGTCTACGCGCAGCTGCCGCAGAACTGATTCCGCGGGCGGGGGAGTCGGGTCGTTCAGGTCCCGACTCCCCCGCACCGCCCCATCCCCATCCCCCTCCTCCCCCCACGTACCCGATCCGAGGGACCCCGCCGGCCGTGCAGCAGACCTCATCCGACGCCCCCCAAGTCCCTTCCGCTTCCATGGATGGTTCCGTGGACGGTTCCATGGACGGTTCCGTCGAAGGTTCCGTGGAAGGCGACTTCGCCGAGTACGCCACCGCGGCCTGGCCCCGCCTCGTCCGCACCGCGCACATGCTCACCGGTGACTTCCACGAGGCCGAGGATCTCGTGCAGACCACGCTGGCCAAGGTGTACGCCCGCTGGCGGCGCATACCGCGCGACGACGTCGACTTCTACGTACGCCGCTCGCTGGTCAATAACAACCTCAGCCGGGTGCGCAGGAGACGGGTCGTCCATCTGCTGACCCCGTTCCTGCCCGAGCGGGTGCATCAGCGCGTACCGGGGCACGCCGAGGCCGTCGAGCAGCGGGCTGCCCTGAGTCAGGCGCTGAACTCCCTTTCGGCACGGCAGCGTGCCGTGCTGGTGCTGCGCTACTGGGACGACCTGGGCGAGGCCGAGATCGCGCAGCTGCTCGGCTGTTCGGTCGGCACGGTCAAGACCCATGCCCGGCGCGGCCTGGAGGCCCTGCGCGTCCACCCCTTGTTCGCCGGCCGCCACCCCGTTTCCGGAGCCCGCCCATGAACCACCCCTCCCGTTCCCAGCAGCCCCAACAGCTCCAGAGTCCTGCGGCCGAGGCGGAGCGGCTGCGCGAGGTGTTCGCCGAGGTCGCCTACGACGTCACGCCCTCCGTCGTCCCGATCGCGGCCATCGCGCGCGAAGGCCGCCGGCGCAGGCGGCGTCGTACGGCGGCCGTGCTCGGTGCCGCCTGCGGGGTGCTGCTCGTACCGCTGGCCGTGGTCGTGCTCCGCCAGGGTGTGCCCGCCGGGCCGGGCGAGCGCGAGCAGGTCACGCCCCCGGCCGCGAGCGTCTCTCCGACGCCTTCCGTTTCCATGCCGCACGCCGGGAAGGTGCGGGTCGTCACCCCCGGCGAGCGGGTGGAGGTCTCGCCGGGCACCAAGATCTGGCTGACGGAGGACGGCAAGCACTGGACCGAGCCCGACCAGCCCACCCAGTTCCGCAGCGTGACCGACGGCAACCTCGACCTGAGCAGTCCCGGTGTCAGCCTCCAGGAGTCGGGGCGCGAGGACGGCGTGTCCTTCCTCTCCGGCATCTTCTACGGCGAGGGCGAACCGGCCCTCGTCAGGATCGAGACCGTCGCGGGTGACATCGACGGTACGGCTCTCACGCTGGCGGGCGAGCCGGGCTGGGGCGTCTGGTACGCGGAGGTGAAGGTGTCGGCGGCCCTGAGGTCGTCATCGGATGGGCTGGGCGGCGTCACCGAGAGAGTCACGGTGTACGACTCGGCGGGCGGTGTGATCGCGAGCCAGGACTTCTCCTCGTGAGGCGCGGGATGAAGGCCGCCGTGCACGCGGCTGTACGGGCCGGTGCGACTGCCGCTCGCGCACATCGCGCCGGCCTCGTACGCCGTGTCCGTGCCCGCCGTACGCGGGTCCGACGCACCCGTGGCCGCCGGCTGCGCCGCGCCCTCGCCGTACTCCTCGTCCTCCTCCTCTCCCTCGTCGGCGCGGCCGTGGTGGCGTACCGGATGACGGACATTCCCGAGCCGCACCCCGAGACGGCGATGCAGAGCACGGTCTTCGTCGACTCGCACGGCGAGTACCTGGGCCGGCGCGGTCCGGTGGACCGGCAGGAGGTGCCGTTGTCCCAAGTCCCGCGCCACGTACAGGAAGCGGTGATCGCCGCCGAGAACCGGTCCTTCCGTACGGACACGGGGATCGCCCCGACCGCGATCGCGCGGGCGGCGCTCGCCGCGGTGACCGGGGGTGCCCCCCAGGGCGGTTCGACGATCACGCAGCAGTACGTGAAGAACGCGCTGCTGAGCCCCGAGCAGACGTTGTCCCGCAAGGCGCGGGAAGCCCTGATCGCGGTCAAGCTGGACCGGACCCGGTCGAAGGACGAGATCCTTCAGGGGTACCTCAACACGGTCTACTTCGGGCGGGGAGCGGCGGGCATCCAGGCCGCCGCCCGGAACTACTTCGGCGTGGACGCAAAGGAATTGACGGTCAGTCAGGGAGCGGCGCTCGCGAGCATCGTCAACATCCCCTCGTACTACGAGAAGGCGGGCTCCGATCCGGAGGTGACGGCGAAACTGGTGAGCCGGTGGGAGTGGGTGCTCGACGCGATGTCCGACAGCGGTGCCATCACGGCCGCCCAGCGGGGCTCGGCGCGCTTCCCCGCCTTCCGCTTCTATCCGCCGGGTGACACGGACGGGCAGCGCCAGTACCTGATCGACGCTGCCGCGGCGGAGGCGGCCGACCGGCTCGGCATCACCCAGGACGAGCTGGCCCGCGGCGGCTACACCGTCCACACCACCTTCGACCTGGCGGCCCAGAACGCGGCGGCGGAACTGGTGGCCGACGCCAAGCCTTCAGGCAAACCTTCAGGCAAGGACGGCAAGGATCTCCAACTCCACACCTCCGTCGTCGCGTTGGTGCCCGGCGACGGCGCGGTCCGCGTGCTGTACGGCGGCGCGGACTACGCCAGGCAGCCCTTCAACGAGGCGCTGGACGGCGCGGTGGAGGCGGGCACGGCCCTCGAGCCGTTCGCCTGGACGAAACTCGGCGATCCGCTGTCCGGCCTGCCGCGCGAGACCGCGCCCACGCCGCTGCGGCTGGCGTCGGCATGGGCCACGGCGGCGGCCCACGGCACGTACGCCACGCCCTACACGGTCGGGAAGATCACCCGGGCCGGACACACCGTGTACACGGCCCGCCCCCGCACCCGCAGCGCGATGGAGCCGTACGCCGGAGAGGTGATCGCCAAATACGCGTACAGCGACTCCGGCCCCCCGGCCACGCACACCGGCGGCGCCGGAACCCGCACCCTCTGGCAGACCACGTACGACGAACAGCTCACCGTCACCGTCGCCCTCTTCGCCCAGCACCCCGCCGAGGGCAAACTCCCGGCCCGCACGGCCCAGCTCCCCTCCGGCACCTCCGACCTGGGCCTCCGCATCGGCGCGGACGTCCGCAACCGCCTGGTTCCGTCCCCCTGGGGCGCGGCGATTCCGGCCCCGAAACCGACATCCGAGCCCGAGCGCAACCCAGAGTGACCGGCCGTGAGACCCCCGCACCCCCGCCAAGATCAGGCAGCCATCCCCTGACCCGCGAACTCCATCCAGAGCCGGGATCGAGACCTTCAAGCTCTACCGCGCGAAAAAATAGGGCCCATACTGGTTCTACGATGACGAAGCCATCCGCGCCCCGGCGCCACCTGCCCACCAGCCCCTTCGCCGCCCCGGTCGTCCCCGTGGCCAAGGAGTTCGCCCTCGGAGACCGTGTCTCCCACGACCAGTACGGCCTGGGCACGATCGTCGGCGTCGAAGAGGGCATCGCGATGCTCGTCGACTTCGGCGCCCGCCAGGTCCGCGTCCTCAGCCCCTACACCCGGATGGACCGTCTCTGACCCACCCGCAGTGACTGGTCCGTCACCCGTCCACCTCGACCCTTGTCCACCTCACCCCGCGCCACCCGCCTCCACACCTTGCGGAGCCCGCGGTGCGCGGCGGTCGAGGTGGACGACTACGTTCGTGTGAAAACGGTCGACGGATTCATCGACGCTGCGGATGAAGCCGGACTCCGCATTGCCGCGGGTGTTGCCCATACCCCGGAACAGGGAGAGCCGGAACCCTGAGATCCGGGCGCCGTTCTTGGGCAGCACGTCCGCCGGTTCGGGGCGGAGCCGCTCCAGTGTGCCTCGCGGTCCACCCATCTCACCTGCGACGAGGGTCTCGACGTGCAGGTCGGCCGGGGCCTCGTCGAGCCGGCGGACGAGCCGCTTGGCCCAGGTGAGCGGGTAACCCTGTTCGGGCACCGCGATCTCGATGGACGTACGCAGCTTGCCCGTGCGCAGGTCCGCGCAGAGGGCGAGGATGCCGGGCGTTCCCTCGATACGCAGTTCGGCGTCCAGCTTCCCGTCCAGGCAGAGCTGATCCGCCAGGGCCACGCGGCGGGCCCGGGGATCCGTGCCGCGCTTGGCCCGCTGGACGGGCAGCACCTTCTGCCCCAGTTCGCCGCCGAGCCGCAGGCACACCTGCCGGACGAGCCGCTCCCAGCTCTCGACGACGTGCACCGCCCGCGGGTCGCCCTGGCACAGCGTCTCGTCGTCGATCCCCTTGCGCACGGGCACCCAGGCCGGGCCCATGTTCTGGAAACCGTGGCAGCCGGAGTTCTCGTGCTGGAGGTAGTGCAGGAGCTCCTGGAGCAGCCAGGCGTGGGCGGCGTTGGCGACACCCTCGTGGCGGATCAGCATCTGCGCCTGATGGGTCACCTCGGCCCACGACAGATGCCAGAGCGCCACCTTGTTCTTGCGCCGTCCGTCCATCTTGACGTCGACGAGTGGAGTGCCGTCCAGCTGCACGTCGTTGGACAGGGTGATCACGGCCTCGTAGCCCCGCCGCGCGGCGATGTCGGCGTACGCCTGAACCTGGTCCGGCTTGAGGGCGTTCCCGTTCGTCTTCGTCTCCACGAGCGCGGTCCACAGCTTGCCCGCCCGCTCGACCCGGATCACGCCGTCCGGCCGCCGTGGAGAATCCCCGTTCGGCAGGGAGACCTCCGTGAACGTCTCCATCCGCCCGGCCGGCGCTCCGAAGGCCGCCGTCAGCCGACGGCCGAACTCCGGCACCTGCGCCATCACCGAGAGCAGCACGGACGTCGCCCGGGTCTCCCTCTCCCGGTCGCTCTTCAGAGCGGAGGCGGGGAAGAGCCGGGCAGTCCGCCAGGATTCGTTCTCGGCGAGGGACTTCTTGGCCACCCTGGGCAGGGTGATCTTCTTCTTGGCGGTACGAGGGCGTGGCGCCGCCTTGGCGACCGGGGCCTCAACGGGCGCGCTCACCGTCTCTGCCTGCGCCTGCGCCGGGATGGGAATGGCGACGGCCGAGGCATTCGTGGCCGAGGTCAGCGCATGAGTGGCCGAGGCAACGGCCTCCGCCACTGCCTCCCCGTCCTCCGGTTCCACCTCCGCGTCCTCCGGCTCCGCCTCGTCGTCGATGTCGACGCCGAAGTCGGTGGCCAGACCGGCGAGCCCCGACTCGTACCCCTGTCCGATCGCCCGGAATTTCCAGTCGCCGCCCCGCCGGTAGAGCTCACCGAACAGCAGTGCGCTGACCGCTCCGGCGTCCTCGATGGAGAACCGCAGCAGGTTCTCCCCGGCGCCGTCGGCGAGCGACAGACGAAGGTCGTGCAGATCCCCGAATCTGGCCCCTTCGTAGCGGCTCGCGGCGACGACGATCTGCTCGACCTCCGGTGGAATCGCGGTCAGGTCGAAGGTCATGCGGTCTTCGTTGCCGTCCTCCGTGGGGGACTTGCCCAGGAGTTGCACGCACCCGTCGGGCGCGACGGGGTTGTTGTAGAAGTAGAAGTCCGTGTCGGCGCGTACTTTGCCGTCAGCGGTCAGCAGGAGTACCGAGACATCCGCGTCGCCCTCCCCTGTCGGGCTGCTCCAGCTCAGGCTCACCATCACGGAGCCGGTGTCCTCGCTCAAGGACGCCAGACCCACGTTGCCGCCTTTGACCATCTCGTGCATGAGGCCCCCCAGATGCACAGCCGTCAGGAACCCCCGGCGGCCTGTTTCGTAGCAGTGTGTGACGCGCCCCACACCCAGCGCATCATGGTCACACTACGCCGCACTTGGAGCATTGGCGGCGGTTCGTCACTGCCGGTGCCCCCAGCCCGAACGGCCCACCCCGCTAGCTCCGCGCCCGTGTGCCGCACAGGCTGGCCCCATGGATGCCGCGTCGCGCGATGAGTTGCCCTTCGAGGACCTGACCGACTTCGAGAACGCTGATCGGGGGTTCATCGCGGCGTTGGTGCCCGGGGTGGTGAGGGACGGGGAGGGGCGGGTCGTCTATGACGGGGACGCGTACGGGTTTCTGGAGGACGACTGTCCTGGGAGTGCTCATCCCAGTCTGTGGCGGCAGGCGCGGTTGTGTGCGCGGCAGGGGTTGTACGAGGTCACCGAGGGTGTTTATCAGGTGCGGGGGCTCGACCTGTCGAACATGACGGTCGTCGAGGGCGAGCGGGGTGTGATCGTCGTCGACCCGTTGATTTCCGTGGAGTGCGCGGCGGCGGCGCTCGCGCTGTACCGCGAGCACCGTGGGCAGCGGGCCGTCACCGGTCTCGTCTACACGCACTCGCACGGCGATCATTTCGGCGGCGCCCGGGGTGTGCTGCCGCACGGTGCCGAGGAGGGCGTGCCGATTCTGGCTCCGGCGGGCTTTCTGGAGCACGCCGTCAGCGAGAACGTGTACGCGGGCAACGCGATGACCCGACGCGCGAGCTTCATGTACGGCGACCGGCTGCCCAAGGCTCCCGACGGCCAGATCGGCGCGGGCCTCGGCACGACCACCTCCACCGGGACCATCAGCCTGATCCCGCCGACCGTGGACATCACGCACACCGGGCAGGAGGAGACAGTCGACGGCGTCCGGATCGTCTTCCAGCTCACCCCCGGCACCGAGGCGCCGGCCGAGATGAACTTCCTTTTCCCCGAGCGGCGCGCGCTGTGCCTGGCCGAGAACGCGACCCACAACATGCACAACATCCTGACCCTGCGCGGCGCCGTCGTCCGCGACGCGCGCGTCTGGGCCCGCTACCTCGACGAGGCCATCGACTTCTTCGGCGACACGTACGACGTCGCCTTCGCCTCCCACCACTGGCCGACCTGGGGACGCGAGAACGTCATCCGCTTCCTCGCCGAGCAGCGCGACCTGTACGCGTACATGCACGACCAGACGCTGCGCCTGCTCAACAACGGCCTGACGGGAACCGAGATCGCCGAGGAGATGCGGCTGCCGCCCGCACTGGAGCAGTCCTGGCACGCGCGCGGCTACTACGGGTCACTGAGTCACAACGTCAAGGCGGTCTACCAGCGGTACATGGGCTGGTACGACGGCAACCCCGCCCACCTCTGGGAGCATCCGCCGGTCGAACTCGCGCGGCGCTACGTGGACCTGGCGGGCGGCGCGGAGTGGGCGCTCGCGAAGGCCCGTGCGTACGCCGACGAAGGCGATCTCCGTTTCGCCGCCACGCTCCTCAACCACGTGGTCTTCGCCGAACCCGGGAACACGGAGGCCAAGGAGACCCTCGCGGGCGTCTACGACAGGCTCGGGCAGGGTTCGGAGAACGGGCCCTGGCGCAACTTCTACCTGACCGCCGCCATGGAGCTGCGCAAGGGGGCGGGCCGCGTCACCCTCGACACCGCCAACGCCGAGCTGGCCTCCGCCCTCACCGTGAGCATGCTCCTGGACTCCCTCGCCGTGCGGATCGACGGCCCGCGCGCCTGGGACGACCGCCTCACCCTCGACCTCGTCGTCATCGACGAGCAGCGCCGCCACCGCGTGAACCTCCACAACGGCGCCCTCACCCACCGCGCGATGCCCGTCCACCACACCCCGAAACCGCACGCCGGCCTCACCCTCATCCTCACCAGGGCCGAACTTCTCGGCGTCCTCGCAGGCCAGGGCCTCACCGGCATCGAGACGGACGGCGACCCGGAACTCCTGGCCCGCCTCCTCTCGTACGCGTCGGAGCCGCCGGACAAGGCCTTCCCCGTCGTGACGCCTTAGGGCCTGTCGCGGGCGGGGATCAGCGGCGCTCGTACGGGTTCGCCGGCTCCTTCACCGTCTTCACCGACGTCGAGTCCAGTACGGGTGGCCACGCCTCGTCCGAGCCGAGCTTGCCCTTGGGGTGCCAGGTGCCGGTGACGGTGACCCAGGTGTCGTTCACGGGGGCGTCGGCGCCCTTGATCTCGATCTTGTACGTGCTCGCGTCCGCCGCGCAGCACGTGATGAGGAGCCGGGCCAGGTACCAGGTGCCGTTGTCTCCCCGGGTGACGAAGCCCGTCATCCGGACGGCGCGGCCCGTCAGCGACTTGCCGCTGTCGTAGATCGCCCGGGAGGTGTACTCGCCCAGGGTCAGGGCGACGGGGTCCCCGGAGGGGAGTGCCGGGAAGGTTCCCACGCCCTGGGCCGCGCGCTGTTCGGCCTCGCGGTCGGCGCTGTACGAGCCGAGGGCGGGGGGCGGGAAGAGGAGGAGGGCTGCGGCGGGGACGGTGAGGAGCCAGGCGATTCGGGGGGTGCGGTGGTGGTTGTGGCCGTGGTCCTCGTCCCCGGCTTGGGCGTCGGCTTCGTCTTCGTCTTCGGCCTCGTGGTCGTGCGTTCGCGTTGCTCGTACGGCGCTCAGGGCGCCCAGCGCCAGCAGCAGTACGCCGGACGCGATCAGGTACACCTTCAGCCCCGACTGCACGTACCGCAGGTACAGGTCGCTGAAGACGGTGATCCTCAGTACCGCCGCCCCGCTGAGCAGCAACAGCAACGCGGGCCCGTAGCGCCTCACAGCAGCCACCACCCGACCAGGACACTGCTCACCAGAGCCACCACCCATGTCACGGAGGAGAAGCGCACCGCGAAGGACTTGCCGAAGGTTCCCGCCTGGAGGGCGATCAGTTTCAGGTCGACCATCGGGCCGACCACCATGAAGGCAAGGCGTGCGGTCGGCGAGAAGCCCGTCAGGGACGCGGCCACAAAGGCGTCGGCCTCGCTGCACACGCACAGCACTACGGCCAGTACGGCGAGCAGCAGTACCGACAGCCACGGGGAGCCGGTGAAGAGGTCGAGGATCGACCTCGGGACCGCGATGTTGAAGGTCGCGGCGGCCGCCGCGCCGAGGACGAGGAAGCCGCCCGCGTGCAGGAAGTCGTGCTGGAGGCCGGCGCGGAAGCCGTCCCAGCGGGAGCCGGTGTTCTTCCTGCGGGCCGGCTTCGGCAGCCGGATCCACTCGTCCCGTCCGAAGCGGACCCACAGCCAGCCCATCACGACGGCCGTCGCGAGGGACGCGAGCAGCCGGGCGAGGACCATCATCGGGTTGGCCGGGAACGCGATCGACGTGGCGACCAGCACGACTGGGTTGATCGCTGGCGCGGACAGCAGGAACGCCAGGGCGGCGGCCGGGGTGACCCCGCGGCGCATCAGGCTTCCCGCGACCGGGACCGAGGCGCACTCGCAGCCCGGCAGTACGACGCCGGCTGCTCCGGCCACGGGGACCGCCAGTGCCGGGTTGCTGGGGAGCAGTTTGTTGAAGACTCGCTCGGGGACGAACGCGCCTATCGCCGCCGATACGAGGGTGCCGAGCAGGAGGAAGGGGACGCCTTGCACTGTGACCGCCGTGAAGACCGTCCACCATGCCGACATCGCCGGGGTGGCCAGGTCCAGGGCGACCATCGGGCCCAGCACCGAGACGACGGTGCCTATCGCGAGCAGCGCGAGGCCGCCGACGATCAGGTAGAAGAGGGTGCGGGCGGCGAGGCGGGCACCGTCGGCCAGCCCGCGCCGGGGCGCCGGGTAGTGCTGGTTCTCCACGCGCCTGGTTCCCGCCTGCCCTTGGATGTACCGGTTGTACGCCGTCCGCAGGCTAACCGGGGGCGCTGTGCGGGGGCACGTAATCCTCAAAGAGGGGGCTGTGCGGGGGGGCTGGGGGTGGGGTGGTTTTTTCGCCCCCTCCGCCCCTACCCGTCCCTTGCTTCTGGGGGCTGCCGCCCCCAGACCCCCGCATCGCGCTGACGCGCTCGTCCTCAAACGCCGGACGGGCTGAAAGATCTCCCCGGCCGGGGCTGGTAGATCTGCCGACCGGGGTTGAAGGTTTGCCAGCCGGGGCTGAAGGTCTGCTGCCCGGGCTGAGAGATCCGCCAGCCGGGCTGAAAGGTCTGCCGGCCGGGGCTAAAGATTTCAGCGCCTGGCCGGGGAAAAATTCAGCCCCTCCGGCGTTTGAGGAGCGGGGTCTGGGGCGGAGCCCCAGGTACGGGACGGGTAGGGGCGGAGGGGGCGAAAGAACTCACAGCGGGGGCTGGGCCGGGGCCGGGCCCAGGGTGGTGGTGCCGGGGGCCGTGCGGTGGCCGAGGCCCGTGCGGTAGGCGTCGAGGGCGGCCTCGACGCGGCCCGTGCGGCGCAGGAGGTCGCCGAGGAGCCGACAGAGATCGGCGAGGTCGCCCGCCGCACCGGCCCGCTCCAGGAGGCTCAGCGCACGGACGTAGTGCTCCTCCGCCGACTCCGTGTCCCGGGCATCCTCCGCGATGATCCCGAGGAGTCGATGCGCACCGGCGGAGTGGACGGCCCCACGCTCGGGACTGAGGTCACCGAGCACCTCGTGGAGGAGCCCCGCGGCCTCCTCGGACTTGCCGCGCCGATGGAGCACGTCGGCCAGTTCGACGGCGACCTGGCTGGTGTAGAGCGCGGCACGCTTGGCGGAGAGCATGGCCTGCGCCTCCCGCAACTCACCCTCGGCCCGCGCCAGTTCACCGTTCTGGGCGTACAAATAGCCGCGCATCCAGTGACAGTTGGCGAGCTCCGTACGGATCTGAAGCTGGCGATAGAGCTCGGCAGCCTTGGCGAGAGACGCGTCGGCCTCCGCCATCCGCCCCTCGGCGATCATCGTCCGGGCGACCGACCGATGCATCCGGGCCACCAGCGCGGGATCGCCCACCTGCGGCGCCAGCGCGAGGGCGAGCTCGGCGGCCTGGGCGGCACGGGCCTGCGCACCCATGTCCATGTAGGGCGCGATGATGCCGGTGTAGAGGAGCAGGAGGGCATCCGGGTCGTGCATTCCGGTGCGGTTCAGTTCGTCGAGGGTGGACTCGAACAGGTAGCAGGAGTAGCGGAGTTCACCGGCGAGGTAGTGGGACACGGCACGGCCACGGATGGCCGGCACGCGGTTCGGCAACGGAGCGTCGCCCAACCGCTCCTCGGACTCCTCGAACCGCTTGCGCGCAGTTTCCAGATCCCCGGTCTCCAGGGCGCATTCGCCGAGCCCAAGGAGCGCGGCGGCCTGCTCGGCGACAAGCCCGTGCGCCTCCGCCTCCGCGAGGAGTCCGTCGTACTGCTCCGCCGCGACCTCGGCCTCACCCGTGGCGAGAGTGCGCTGCGCGTCGGTGAGCCGCAGCCGCAGGTCGGTGGCGAGGTGGGCGGGTCGGCCGGTGGCCAGTTCCTCGTACGCCACCCCGAGCCGCTCGGCGATGTGCCTGAGCGCCGGCTCGGAGGCCCGCACCCGCCCGGCCTCCAAGGTGGAAATGTAGGCGGGCGTATACACGGGCTCCGCCAATTGCTTCTGCGTCAACCCGCGTGCCGTACGCAGCTGCTGCACCCTGCGCCCGATGATCTCCGGTCCGTCACGCTCCGCCATGACTTAAGCATGCCAGTAAGCCGAGTTACATTCGGTCAAGTCCTGACTAATATCCAACTCCCCTTGTTCCCCTTGCCCTTTGACACTCCCAACCCCTACGTTAAGCGCGAGATTAAGCCCGCTTAATACGCCGCTGTCGTTGCGAGGTCGCCATGCTCCGACGTATTACCGTCCGCTACTCAAGGGGTTTCGGCGCCGCCGTCATCGCCATCGCGGCTCTGCTGCTCGCGGCGAACACGGGGCCCGCGCGAGCGGCCGAGCCCGCACCGGTTCCGGTTTCGGTCCCGGTCCCGGTCCCGGCCGTGACTCGCTAGATCCAGCCTTCCTCCCAGGCCCGATGGGCCGCCGCGTGCCGTGAGTTGGCGTTGAGCTTGGACATGGCCGCCGACAGGTAGTTGCGGACGGTGCCCGGGGCGAGGCCGACCCGGGTGGCGATCTCCTTGACCGAGGCGCCGGTGCGAGCCGCTCGCAGTACGTCCAGTTCCCGGTCGCTGAGCGGGCAGTCGTCCTCGGTCAGCGCGGACGCGGCGATGTCGGAATCGACGTACCGGCGGCCCGCGGCGACGTCACGGATGATCTCCGCCAGCCTGACCGCGGGCGTCGTCTTGGGCACGAACCCGCTGACCCCGGCGGCCAGGGCACGGCGCAGCACTCCCGGCCGCGCGTGCCGGGTGACCATGACGATCCGGGTGGGCAGTTCCGCGCGGATCTGTTCGGCGGCGGTCAGGCCGTCGGCCGGCGGCATCTCCAGGTCCAGTACGGCGATGTCGGGACAGTGCTCGCGCGCCAGCCGTACGGCGTCGGTGGAGGTGGCCGCCTGGGCGACCACGCTGAGGTCGTCCTCCAGGTCCAGCAGGGCGGCCAGGGCGCTCCTGAGGAGCTCCTCGTCGTCGGCCAGCAACAGCCGGATCATCCCGCCGCCCCCTCGGAGTCCACGTGCGCGCCTGCTTCCACCGGCAGCGACGCCGCCACCATGAAGCTGTCCTCCTTGTGCTCCCAGGTCAGTTCGCCTCCGGCGGCCTCCAGGCGCTCGGCCAGGGTGCGCAGCCCGGTGCCTGTGTCCATGCCCGAGCGGGGCGGGCCGGCCGCGCCGTCGTTGCTCACCCGCAGGCGGGCGAAGCCGTTGGTGAGGCGGTAGTCGACCTCGGCCCGGCGCGCCTGGCTGTGGCGCAGCACGTTGGTGGTGGCCTCCCGCATCACCAGGCCGAGGAGATGCCGTCCGGCGGGCGGAAGGCTGTCGGCGTCGAAGCCAGCCTCGGCGTCGGCGGGTTCGATGTGCAGCCGGGCGTCTATGTCGGCCGCGGCGAGGACCCTCGCCGCGTTGGTGATCTCCGCGTCCAGGGAGGTGCGGCGATAGCCCTGCACCACGGCGCGGGTGTCGGTGAGCGCGTCGGTGGCCAGCCGCTGCACGTCCTTCATCTCGGCGGCGGCCCGCGCCGGGTCTGCCTCGACGAGCCGTGCGGCCAACTCGCCCTTGAGTGCGATCACTTGCAGGTGGTGGCCCTGGATGTCGTGCAGGTCGGCGGCGAACCGCAAACGCTCGTCCTTGACCGCCAGTTCGGCGGCGAGCCCGCGGGCCCGGTTGAGGCGACCGGCGACGTCCCAGCCCCACAGCATGCCCAGCGTGATCCAGGCGACGGAGGCGACCATGACGGCCGGGAACGCCGCCGCTTGGACCGGCCCGTCGCCGCAGGCCAGGGCGACGGCCCCGCCGAGCACCGCCGCGACGGCCACCGCTCCGGCGATCAACTCCCGCCTGCGCCGGGGCGACAGGAACGTCGCCGCGACCGTGACCATCGTGGCGGGCGCGTACGACCAGAGCTCGTAGTTCCGGACGGCGAGCGCGACCCCGCCGAGCAGGGCGGCACCCGCGCTCCCTGCGGTCAGCCATGCCACGGGCGGCCGCTCGCGCACGCTGTCGGGAGCGCCGGCCGGGGCGATCGCCACCCGGCGACTGAGCAGCACCGCACTCGCCACCGCCGTGGCCGCCAGGCCGACCGCACCGGGAATCCGCGCCCAGGCCGCGACGTCCGGGTCGAGGACCCACTCCCCGACGAAGAAGACGAGGAAGAACTCGGTGGTGCCGATGAGACTCCACCAGGTGTATCGGTGGAAGCCCGTCAGCCCTGTCTGGCCCGTCAGCCCTGCCGGTCCTGCCGGTCCTGCCCCCTGGTCGTTCGGCGCGTCACGCACGCGGTCATTGTCGCAACGGGACCGACGGAGATGACAGTTGTCACGCGGCGATGTGACAACTCCACGTCCACTCATGCGGGTTCGGCACTACTGGCGGTAGTCCGCCTTCGCCAGTCTGGGCAGCACGAGATACCCCGCCCCGGTATTCAGGAGCTGCCCCGTGAAAACCCTGACGACGAACAAACGCTTCCTCCGGCACTACCTGGAGATGGTCGCCGCGATGGCCGTCGGAATGGTGGTCCTCGGTCCGGTGCTGCGCGGCGTCCTGTGGCTCGCCAGCCTTGAATTCCCGTCCCAGTACGCGGAGTTGGTCTGCCTGGAGATGGCGTTCGACATGTCGGCCGGGATGGTCGTCTGGATGCGCCACCGAGGTCACGCCTGGGCCGGAACCCTCGAAATGGCGGGCGCCATGTTCGCCCCGTTCCTCGTGCTGTTCCCGCTGCTGTGGCTGGGCGCCCTCTCGGGCGAGTCCCTGCTCCTCCTGGAGCACGTACTGATGCTCCCGCTCATGTTCCTGCTGATGCTGCGCCGTCGCGGCGAGTACGGAGGTTCGTCCCATGGCTGACACCACATCCACCCGCGGCAACCGGACCCACTGGCTGCTCCGGCGCTGGCCCACCGCCCTGGCCGTCGCGGTGGCGGCCCTCACCCTGAACGGTCCCGACGCCGACAGCGAACTCGCGCACATACTCCCGCTGCTGCCCCTGGAGTACCTGATCGTCGCCAAGTTGAGCAGCCGCCGGGCCACTTGGCCGGTGATCAGCGTGGCGTTCGCGGTCACGCTGATCCTGGGCGCGGTGGACGTGGTCCCGCCGTCCACCGTCTTCGCCGCCGTGGCACTGGTCGTCCTGGTCTGGGGCGCGCTCGACGGGCAGTTGTCGCGGCCCGGCCCGTTCCGGGTCCAGACCCTGGGCATGCTCGGCTTCGGTGCGGTGGCCCTGGCCGGGCTGGTCGTGGACCCCGATCTCGGCCGTTGGCTGGTGGCGGCCGGCTGGTTCCTGCACGGGATCTGGGACTTCGCCTACATCAAGCTCGACAAGGTGGTGTCCCGTACGTACGCGGAGTGGTGCGGGGTCCTCGACATCCTCGTCGCGGCCGGACTGATCTTCCTGTTCTAGCCGACCGCCCGGCCGCCCGACCGCCTGGTTCAGAAGGCGTGCGCCATCAGTTCCGCGAACAGCGCGTGCTCGTCGACGTCGAGGCCCCGCGAGCGGAACCAGCCGCAGATGTTGGCGCAGTCGCGCTGGAGGAAGGTCATCCCGTTGAGGTTGCCGACCAGGTCGACGATCTGTGGCAGGTCGATGATGACCAGCCGTTCGTCCGCCGCCAGGATGTTGTACGCCGAGAGGTCGCCGTGTACGAGGCCGTTCTGCACCATCGTCGCGAGCGCGTCGGTGAGTTGCTCGAAGTACGCCGCGAGCAGCTCGGGGGAGGGTCGGGTCTGGGCGAGCCGGGGCGCGGTCTGGACGGCGCCGTCCTCGTCGACGACGGTGATCCACTCCATCAGGATCTCGGTGCCGTCGATCTGGACCGGGTAGGGAACCGGCAGCCCGAGGTCCCAGAGCCGCACCAGCGCACCCCACTCGGACACCGCCCACTCGCCGGCCGCGACCTGCCGGCCGAAGGTGCTCTTCCGCTTGAGGGCCCGCTCGTCACGTGAGCGCCTCATCGAGCGGCCCTCGGTGTAGGACGCGGAGCGGTGGAAGGTCCGGTGCTCGGGAGAGCGGTACCGCTTGGCCGCCATGACCACACCGGCGGCGGGGTCGAGCGGGTCGGCACGCTCGACGAGGTGGACCTCGGCCTCCTTGCCGGTCTTGAGGACGCCGAGCTCGGTGTCGATGGCGCCCTGCGAGGTCACCACCCAGTCCGGGCGCGGCTCGGGGCCGCGGCAGAGGGGTTCGACGCTGAGCCAGGTCGACCAGCGTCGGCCGTCCTCAAGGTCGTCGTAGGCATGGAAGTCGAAGACGAACCGGTCGTCGACGTCGCCCAGGTCGTCCCGCGGCGGGACGCGGCGGTAGGGGTCGGCGCTGAAGTCGTCAGGAAATGCGGGGTGTTGAGGCCGCTGAGGGTTCTGAGGGTGCTGCGAGAGATCGTCGTGAGACATCGCTGGAGGTGCTCCATGAGGTGAGAGGGAGGCGGTCGGCGGGCAGGCCGAGGACAGTCGTGTTCACGGTCGTGCCTCCTCTCGTGGAGCACCGGGCAGCTCCCGGTGTGCCGCCCATGGTGAGGGGCGGACACGGGGAGCGGCAACCGAATAAAACCGGCCCGCGTCGAGCGGCCCGGCGGTGTCGTACGTTGCCGGCGTGATCCTCCGTACCGGGCTCGTCGCGGCCCTCCGTGCGCTGACGCGTCGGCCGGGTCGTTGTCGGCCGGACCCCGACGCCCGGTGCGAGCGGGATCGGAGACCCGTACTTCTCGTTCGGCCGACATCCGGCTCGTTCAGAACTCCGCGGTGTCCAGCTCGAACCCGAGGGGGGCGGGCAGCGGCACCGCCAGGCCCAGCTTGTGCTTGGGCCCCTTGGTGTAGTCATCGCCCGACGGCTCCGAGTACACCACCACCTCGCCCTCCTCCCGGTCGATCAGGAGGTAGATCGGGATGCCCGCACGGGCGTAGCCGCGGATCTTCTTCTCACGGTCGCGGGCGGCCGTCGAGTCCGAGGTGACCTCTGCGACCAGAAGCACCCCGGAGGGGGCGTGCCACTCCTCCTCGTCGTGGAAGCTGCCCTTCGGCGCGACAACCAGGTCGGGGATGACATGACCGGTCTCGGAAGCACCGGGGACGTTCAGGCCGATGCCCGTGTAATTGCGCAAGGTGCGGTCGGTCCGTCGGGCGATGACCTGCTCCACGACTTCCGACACGATCCCCTCGTGCTCCCCATTCGCCGGTGGCACCACGTAGATCTCCCCTTCGACCAGCTCCACGCGCCAGCCCTCGGGGGCAGCCGCACTGAACAGCTCGAAGGCCTGCTCGACGCTTACGCCGCCCGTGTAGTGGGGCAGCTCGTATTCGCCGTCAGGATCGTCGTAGGGACCGTGGATGGCCTCACCCTGGTACCCCGGCATGATGATCGGCTCCGCCGTCCCCATGACAGACCTCCTTCGCTCAGCGCGACAGTCCCAGGGTAGACCGACAGCCCACATACGGAATCCGGAACGATTCACTCGAACGAGCGTGCTGTTACGTTTCCGCGCCGGGGATTGGCAGATGCGTCCCAGCGGTGTGTGCGTTTGGCCAGGTGGAGTGGGTGGGGTGGTGGGACAGATCTGCCAATTGCTGCCTGTCAGCCGGCCGGCCGGCGGAGGTGTCATGGGGCGCCCGTCGTGGAATGACACCGGAATCAACGGGGGAGGGCGCATGGGGCATGAGGCACTGATGACCGCGGCGGTCAAGGAACGGGTGGTCGGCGAGTGTGAGGGGTGGTTGCGGGCGGGGTTGTCCATCGAGCCTTGTGACCGGGCGGGTGCCGAGGCCGCCGTCGTCGCGCGGTATCGGGCCCATGGGCTGAGCGCGCCGGAGACCGTCGTCTGGATGGACTCCCCGCTGGGCGGCGCGTTGGCCTCCTGGGTGTTGCGCCACGGTTTTGAACACCGGGTCGACGGGCGGCTGTTCACGGATGCCGATGCGGGGCCGCCGAGACAACTGGCGCCCGAGTTCGCCGAGCAGGTCGAGCGGCAGCTCCGCGAGCAACTCGCCCCGGGGGCGGGCGGGCACGCGCGGCCCATGCTTGCCGGGCCGTTCGGCGACGCCCTCGTCGATGCGCAGAAAGCGCTGGTCGAGGCTCTCGGCGCACCTCTGCGGGACATGCTCAGCGTGGCGTGGGACAAGGGGGAGTCCGGCGCCTACGAACTGAACGAGGAGATGGAGAACGCCCTCAGATGGCAGGCCAAGCCGAACGATGTGCTCTCGGAATTCGGGCTGCTCGTCTACAAGGACCTGCTGGCGAACCTCCGCGGTCCCATCCCGGCCCGCATCGTGCGGCCCGAGGTGGACAGAGGTGACGTCATCACCCCGCCGCCCCCGCCGAGCCGCGAAGAGCTCCACCTCTGGGAGCAGTTCGGCGGAGCGCTCGACTCCTGGTCGTACGCCGAGGACCTGATCCACTGGCGCTGCATGCTGTACGCCGCCGGGCTGCCCGCGTCCCCGGCCCTCGACGCCGAGCAGGACGTCCTGTTCCGGGTCGGCCGGTGGTGGCCCCTGGAGGGCGCGGCCGTCCTCACGGAACGGCCGGTCGTCCTGCGGTACGAGGAGCCGGACCCCGGCGAGGTCGATCCGACCGACGTTCTGATCCGGTACGCGGACGGTTATCAGCTGGAGGCGTAGGCGACGAACGCCGAGAAGGCGTCGGGGCTCACCGTGAAGACTCCGGCTTCGGGGTTCTTGGAGTCGCGGAGGGCGATGTGGGGGGTGAGGTCGGCGACTTCGAGGCAGTCGCCGCCGCTGCTGCCGCTGTACGACGACTTGTGCCACTTGGCGGTGCCGAGAGGGGCACACTCGACGCATTCGCCGCCACTGGATCCGCTGTACGACGACTTACGCCACTGAGCGCGCGTCGCGTCCCGGCTGCTGCCCATAGCGTTCCTCCATCACGCGAGCGATCAGTGCCGCCGACTCCCTCGGAGAGAGGGCCTCGGCCTGCAAGCGAGCGTAACCGACCGAACGCTCCCTGATCACTTGCGGGTTGGCGGTCATGTGACCCGAGTCGTAGCTCTCGTTGTAGTGCAGCGCCGGGTCGTCGTCGAAGCGCAGGAGTGTGAACGAGCCCATCATCCCGGCGTGCTCACCCGCCGAGAACGGCAGCACCTGGAGCTCCATCCACGGCTGGCCGAAGAGACCCAACAAGTGGGTTAGTTGGTCCCGCATCACAGCCTTGCCACCGATCTCCCGGTACAGGACGGCCTCGTCCAGCACCGTCCACACCACCGGCGGACTGTCCCGCTTCAGGATGCGCTGGCGCTCCATCCGAGCGGCCACCATCTCGTCGAGCTTGTCTGCCTGCTCGACGCCGAGCACGGCTCGCGCGTACGCCTCCGTCTGGAGGAGCCCGTAGACAAGCTGGCACTGGTACGTCGAGATGTACTCGGCCCTCGCCTCCATCTCCGCATACTGCTGAAACCACGTCGGCAGTTGGCTCCGCAAAACCAGCCCCACCAACCGCGAAAACGCCCCGTCCGTCATCAGCGCCGCGTCGACCCGCTCGGCGAAATCCCTGGTCGGGACCTTGTGGGCCGTCTCGACCTGCCCGATCAGGGACCCCGTACAGAAAATGCAGGAGCCCAACTCACCCTGCCTCAGGCCCGCCGCTTCTCTCTGGCGCCGCAGCTCCGAGCCGAAGTAGTCCAACGGAGAAGCGCTGGGATCGAGTTCGCGGATGTTGGGCATGGAGCGGTCACCCCCAGGTCCGAACGCCCGGCGGCGTTCATTTCATTCTGTAGCCGAGCGTAATCACTCCACTCCACGCTGGTGACATGAATCACGCAACTGACCCCCCACACACGGCGATTGCCGCGAGGTACGGCATCAGCTTCACCGTCGGTGAGCACTCGGCGCGGCACCTGCGGCGCATCCTGCGGGCGTATCTGATCGCCTGGGAGATGACGGAGCTGAACGACGCCGCCGGGCTCGCGCTGACCGAGCTGGTCGCGAACGTCGTACGGCATGTGCCGGGGCGGCGGGCCGCGCTGCTGATGCTGTGGTCGGCCGAAGGCGTACGGGTGGAGGTGACCGACACGTGCCCGCGGCCGCCGTTGTCCACAGCTGTGGACGAGCTCGGGGAGGGCGGGCGGGGACTGGTGATCGTGGAGGGGGTCACCGACCGGTGGGGGTGGACTCCGCTGCCGGGACGGGCGGGGAAGACGGTCTGGTTCGAGTGTCACGTCAAGCCGGGCCCGATGTGACGAGGACCAAGACCCGATGTGACGGAAACCATGACAAAAGGCCCTCCCCTGCGAGGGGACGACGCGCCTACCTTGGGGGCATGTCACCCCTGGCCGAGATCAGCCGCGCGTACGCGCCCCGCTTCGCGGAGTTCGCGTTCGAGCCCGGTTTCACGGCCGCCGTGGACCAGCACGTGGCCGAGCTGCGCGAGCGGCTCGCGGCGGGAGGGCCGGAGCTGGTACCCCGGCCCCCGACACACGAGGACCTCGCGGACTACGCCCTCGGCTTTCTCGACGCGCTCGCGGAGCTGGACTGGCGCGAGCCCGTCGGCCACGACTACGCGGTGTGCCGCCTCACCGCCATCAGCTGGCTGGTGAGGCAGCACGGCCTCCTGCCGGAGCAGCGCACCGACGGGGACTAGGGCCGCCGCTCACATGTCCGTCGTACGCGGCATGTCCGTCCGTTCCTGCACCGGCTGGTTCGACATCGCGTCCTGGCGGCCCGCCTGGTAGGCGGACATGCTGCCCTTGGCGTTCGCCGTCTCGCGCTCGGCGGTCGTCAGCCAGCGCTCCCAGCGCTGGCGCATCGGGCCGATCATGCCGCCGCCGACACCGACGATCATGATGCCCGCGCCGGTGGCGAGGGCCGCGTACAGGACCGGCTGGGTGACCGTGGTGGCGATGCCCGCCTGGCCGAGGGCGGCGATGACGCCGAGGGCGAGGATGCAGGCCCACATGATGGTCGCGACCGTCTTGCCGTACGAGACAGAGGACAGGGCGCTGCCGACGATGCCGCGGACCGCGTTCGCGATGGCCATGGCGATGACGATCAGGACGACGGCGACGATGCCGCGCGGCAGCCAGGCCACGATGCCGTTGATCATCGTGCTGACGGGGTTGGCGCCGAAGACGCCCAGCGCGAGCTGGAGGGTGATCAGCATCAGCGCGTAGTAGACGATCTTGCAGACGATGCCTGTCATGTCGTACTTGGAGTCCTGGAGCAGGCGGGCCGTGCCCGCGCGTTCCGAGAGCCGCTCGGAGCCGACCTTGCGCAGGACACGGTCCAGGACCCTCGCGATCAGCTTCGAGACGAACCAGCCGATGGCCAGGATGACCAGGAAGCCGATCAGCTGGGGGATGAACTGCGCCACCTTCGACCAGGCGTCGTTCAGACCCTGGGTGAAGTCTATGGAGAGGTTGACCATGAGCGGCTCTTCCTTCGGTGGACTGCGTCCCCCTCCCTCGTGAATAGCAGCGGACGGCCGCGACGACCTTGGCGAGCGCCGCCATCCAGGTGACAGGGAGCCGGTCTACGCTGCGTTCATGACCTCTGCCGCCGCACGCGCCGCGTTGGACATCACCGCCGACCTCCCGGTCTCCGCTCTGGAGGACTTCTACCGGGACCTGCACCGCCACCCGGAACTCGCCTTCCAGGAGCACCGCACGGCGGCCGCCCTGACCGAGCGCCTCACCCAGGCGGGGTTCGAGACGGCCGAGGGCATCGGCGGCACCGGAGTCGCCGGGGTACTGCGCAACGGCGAAGGACCGACCGTGCTGCTGCGCGCCGACATGGACGCACTGCCCGTGACCGAGGAGACCGGGCTGGCGTACGCCTCACAGACGCCCGGCGTGATGCACGCCTGCGGGCACGACATGCACGTGACCTGGCTGGCCGGCGCGGCGGCGGCGCTGGCCGCCGGACGTGACGCCTGGTCCGGGACGCTGCTCGTGGTCGGCCAGCCCGCCGAGGAGTCCGGCAAGGGCGCGGCCGCGATGCTCGCGGACGGGCTCTACGACCGCTTTCCGCGCCCCGACGTCCTGCTCGGCCAGCATGTGACGCCCGGGCCCGCGGGCCTGTACGCGCATGTGCCGGGGCTGATCATGTCGGCCACGACGGACGTCGACATCGTGGTGCACGGGCGGGGCGGACACGGATCGCGGCCGGAGACGACCGTCGACCCGGTGGTGACCGCCGCGTACATCGTGACCCGGCTGCAGACCGTCGTCAGCCGCGAGATCGCCCCGCGCGAGTCGGCCGTGCTGACCGTCGGACGCATCGAGGCGGGCACGGCCTCCAACATCATCCCCGCCACCGCCCGTATCTCCCTCAACCTCCGTACGCAGTCGGAGGCGGTCCGGGACCGGATGCTCGCCGCCATCCGCCGGATCGCGGAGGGCGAGTGCCTCGCCGCGGGCTGCCCGCGCGGGCCCGAGGTGACGCTCGGCAACGGCTTCCCCGCGACGGTGAACGACGCGGACACCGACCACCGGGTCGCCGGCGTCCACCGCGAGGTGTTCGGCGAGGCCACCGTCTTCGACCCCGGCCCGGCGATGGGCAGCGAGGACTTCTCCCAACTCGCGGACGGCAAACTGCCGTACGCCTACTGGTTCGTGACGAGCACCCCGGCCGCGGTGTGGGACGAGGCACCGGGCGAGGACCTGATGGAGAGGTTCGACGCGGTGCCGAGCAACCACAGCCCGCTCTTCGCGCCCGACCTGTCCGTGGTCGCACCGGGCGTACGGACGCTGGTGTCCGGGGCGCTCGCGTATCTCGCCCCCGCCGACTAGCCGGCGAGCTGTTCCGTCGCCTGCAGCTCGTTCAGGTGTTTCTGTACGTGACTCAGCGCGCCCTCGCGGCGGCCGGGGACCCGGCCACGCAACTCGGCCAGGGCGGGCCCGAGTTCACGGGCCCGTGCCGCGTCGCGGATGCTGCCCCACTGGTGGTGGGCACGGTCGGCGGCCGTCTCGACGGCGACCGCGTCCGGGGCCTGGCCCGCACCGAGCCGGGCGTTCGCGACCGCGAGCCAGGTCCGGCAACTGCGGACCGGATCCCCGGCGAACATCGCCAGATCCGCACGGACTTCCATCCAGTGCAGCACCTGCTCGGAGGCGGGACCGTACATCCGGAGAGCCTCCTGCTCCTGCCGCGCGGCGAGCGAATCGGCTTCACCATGCTGCTCGGACTGCACGGCCGCTGCAATGAGGGCATGCGGGTCGACAACTTCCAGCCCGTCCGGCGTTTGAGGACGAGGCCGTTCAGGCCGATAAGGGGGTCTGGGGGCAGAGCCCCCAGGTACGGGTTGGGTAGGGGCGGAGGGGGCGAAAAACCCCACCCCGGCACCAACTCCGGGCTCCAGCACCATGTCCCCGTACGCGCCCTCCCCCACGATCCGCCCCAGCGCCTGCTGATGAAGCTGCGGAAGCGGCGGCCGGTAGCCACTGCGGAGAAGCGTGGCGACCGCCTTCATGTACGCCGGCGAAGCCACCGTACGGCGGGGCGGAGGCGGAGCAACGCGCCCGTACAGCGCGGTGGTCGGCCCCGCGGTGAGCGGGCGGGCGGTGAGGTGCTGCCAGGCCTCCGGATCGGCATGCAGGTCGACCACCAGCGTGCTGGTACCCGGCGGCCGCAGCCGCAGTTCCTCGGCGATCCAGTGCCAGGGAAAGGCGGTGTAGCGGACCGTCGCAGGGGTGGTGCGGGCAAGGGCGAGGTGGGGGAGCCGCTGGCGCCGGTCCAGCTGAAGCTGGCCGGTCACGAACACCGTCAGCGGCCCGGGGGCCGCCGCAGCCGCACGCAGCCGCGTGAGGACGGCCTGCGGCTCCAGCGGATCGGCGAGTTCCACCACGTTCGCGGTGTCCGCGCCGGACAGCACCGCGGGGGACACCGCCGCGAGTACGGGGAGCACGGACGCCGCGTCCACCAGACGCCCCTTGCCCACCGGCGAGGCCGCGAGAAGCAGCACGGTTCCGGGCATAGGTTCCCTCCCCATCGATCACGTACGCCAGCACCGTAACCGCTGCGCCTGCAAAGGTGGGCGGCCGGAGTGCAAACGCCCGGCTATGACGGGGCTTGTACCTCACCCGGGGGCTGCTGCCGGCGTCGTACGGCGAAGATCGTCGTGTCGTCGGCCAGGCGTCCGCGGCAGTGGCGCAGGGTGGCGTCGCGGACGAACTCCACGAGGCGCTGCGGGTCGGCGATGCCCGGATCCTCGGCCGCGGCGCGGGCCACGCTGTCGCGGAGCGGGTAGAAGACCCCGGCGGAGTCGCGGGCCTCGGTCACGCCGTCCGTGACGAGGAGCAGGGTCTCGCCGGGGGCGAGCGGGACGGTGATCAGCGGCGGCGGATGGTACGTCAACTCGCTGAGCCCGAGCGGGAGTCCGTCGCCGGGCGGCAGGGAGCGCACCCCGCCGTGGGAGATCACGAGCGGCGGTTCGTGGCCGAAGTTGATGACCTCGACGGTGTCGAGAGAGACCGGCGAAACCGGGTCCTCGGGCGAGACCGGGACTTCGGGCGGAACCGAGCCCTCGGGCGAAACCGGGACGTCCGGCGAGACCGGGACTCCAGGCCGAACCGCGACCTCCGGCGCAACCGAGCCCTCGGGCGAAACCGGGACGTCCGGCGAGACCGGGACGTCGGGCCGAACCGGGACTTCCGGCGAAACCGCGACTTCGGTCAGACTCGCGCTGTCCCGCCGGGTCGGGCCGTTCCAGGCGGCCCTGGGAAAGCCGACCAGGATCGCCGTCGCGAAGCGGTCGTCGTCGTCGTAGCCGAGCGAGGCGCAGTAGTGGACGTGCCGGAGCATGCGGATCTCCAGGCGGTCGGAGACGGTGCGCAGGAGCGGCGCGTGGTACGCGGACTCGCGGAACGTGCCGAGGAGCGCGGCCGCCGCCTCCACCGCTCCGAGCCCCTTGCCCTGGACGTCGCCGAGGAGGACGCGGGTGCCGTACAGGCCCGGCTGGATGTCGTAGAAGTCGCCGCCGACGCGGGCCTCGCTGTCGGCGGCGAGGTAGACGGCCGCGTGGTCGAGGCCGCCCCAGCCCGGCGCCAGCGGGCGCAGCAGGGTGCGCCGGGTGGTCTCGGCGACGTCCATCATGTGCAGCATCCGCCGCTCTCCGCGGACCCGGACCGCGCAGGCCAGCGTCGCGAGGATGCCGCCCACCCCGACGAGGATGAAGTCGGGCAGGCCGGTCTGGTACTGGTGCGGCCAGGAGGTGTCCACGGCGAAGTAGGTGAGCAGCGAGAGCACCGCGAAGGCGGCCGTGCCCCACACCCCGCAGATCGCCGCCGCGATACCGGGCACGAGCACGATCCAGGAGATGATCCGGAACTCGCCGGAGGTGTTCGCGTCGGCCAGCGTGATGCCGATGAGGAGGAGCAGCGGCGGCACCCAGGCGACGCTGTGGCCGCGCAGCCGCAGGACCCGCTGCCGCTGGAGCGCGTCCGGCCGTCCGGCGGGGGGCAGTTGCTCGATGACGGACCGCCGGCCGCGCACCTCGCCGTACCGCCTCTCCCTCGTGCCCGTCAGTACGCGACCGACATCCGGGCGCGCGGATGGGCGTCCTTCTCCAGCTCGTCGACGAAGGCGACCGCGTAGTCCTCGGCGCTGATCCGGCTGTTGCCGTGCTCGTCGGTGAGGAGCTGGTCGCCGCCGATGCGGAAGCGGCCCGTGCGTTCGCCGGGGGCGATCTCGGCGGCGGGCGAGACGTAGGTCCAGTCGAGGCCGTTGTCGAGGCCCCGGTAGAAGGTGAGGGCGTCGCGCTGGGCGAGGGCTTCGGGGAGGTAGGCCTCGGGGAAGCCGGGCTGGTCCGCCGCCGCCTGACCGGGCGCGACCTCCAGGCTGCCCGCGCCGCCGGCGACCACGAGCCGCCGTACACCGGCCGCCCGGACCCCCTCCACCAGCGACTGGGTCAGCGCGAGGTAGGGGCCCCGGGGATCCGTGCCGTCCCTGGGCGGCGCACACGCGGAGGCCACCGCGTCCGCGCCCGCCGCCAGCTCCGTCACCTTCGCCGGGTCCGAGACGTCCGCCGCCGCCGTGATGACGCCGGGGACCGGGGACTGCCCTGACCGGCTCACGGCGATGACCTGGTGTCCGCGTGCCGACGCCTCCGTGGCGATACGGCTGCCGACCATGCCGGTGGCGCCGAAGAGTACGAGCTTCATGAAGCCCAGCGAAACACGGTGCCCCGACCCCCGCATCCCGACTTGCCAGGGGCCCGGGCGAGGTGTGCCCTGGAGGCAGGGGCGAGGAGAGAGGAGTGCTCCCATGGCTCAGGCAGCACCCGCATCACCGGCGTCAGGGACACCGCGCACATCCCGGCCGCGTACATCCGGAGCGGATCAGCCCGGCTTCCTGTACGACCTCATGGGCCCGCGGGCCGCGAGCATCGTGAAGTGGACGATGCCCGTGGTCGGCGGGCTCATCTACGGCTTCTGGGCGGCGGCCATCAACCGCGACACCGGCGCGATCACGGGCTGGAACGTGCTGTTCGGGTTCGTGTGCGCGATCGCGTTCGCCGCGGCCTGGATGGGCGTGCGCATGTTGGCTCCGCTGATGAAGCGTGAACTGCACGCGCTGCTGTGGATGTCGTTCGCGGGTATCGCGTTCGGTTTCATCTACAGCCAGACCGGCGCGACCATCCTGCGGTCCGTGATCATGTCCCTCGCGGTCGCGGCGAGCGTGTACGTGGTGCTCTTCTACCGCTACTACACGCACGAGGACGCGGAGGGCCACCGGGTCGGCTGACCCTGCGAACCCGACATACGGCACACGAGGCCCCGGCGCAGCAGCCGGGGCCTCGTGTGTCTCCCTCACTCACCTGCCCCCTGGGATCCAGTCCCAGGAGCTCGACGTGGAGCCGGAGGCGCTGAAGCTCCACGAGCCGGAGACGCTGAAGCTCCAGGAACCCGAGCCGGCCGAACTGGAACTCCAGTCGGAGTCACCGTTGTTCCAGCCGCTGTCGCGGTTGCTGTTGTTCCAGCTGTTGTCGCCGTTCTTCCAGTTGTCGTCGTCCCAGGCCCCGTCCTTCCAGTCGGGGCACGGGTCCTGACAGCTGGGCACCCACTGCCTGCCGGTGTCCACGAAGGCGGCGCTGGCCCATCCCTGCGCCCCGACGAGCCAGAACCAGTCCGTGTTGCCGAAGACGCTCTGCCCCTGCACCGCGCACAGGACGCGGTCCTGACTGCCCGGCGAGAGCCTGTCGACCAGGGACGAGTTCGCGGTGGGCTGCTGTCGTACGTTCAGATCGCCACGGGAGACGACGGTGCCCCATATGGGACTGTCCGAGCCGCCGCCACCGGAGGTGTGAGCCGACGGGACCGCCGCCGCCGAGGTGCCCGCCATCGCGACGGTGAGAAAACCGCCGGTCAACAGGGCCGCGGCGAAAGTCCGCTGGGCCGGGGTGGATCGCATATCGGCCTCCTTTTCCCCAGAACCAGGTAACACCCGTTCGGGTGAGGCCTCCACCGGAGAGCGTGCGGGCCGTGCGGTTACTGGGCTGTGGGCGGGTGCGCGGTGAGCCCCGCACGCGGGACGGGGTCTCTGGTCCCCGTACGGCTTGTCATATGCGCCCATTTGCAGCCAAACCGCTCGCGCGAGGAGCCCCGGAGGCCTTGCCTGGTGGGGTGTCCCACCGTGTCCGCAGCGCCGTTTCGGCCGCGCTGATCGTCCTCGCCTGCCTGCTCACGCCGCTGGGCGCGCTCTCGGCCTGGGCGCTGTACGGGATCGGCGACACGGCCCGCTACGAGGCCACGATGGCGCCGCTCGCCGCCGACGCGGACGTACGGGACGCGATCACGGCCGGTGTCACCGACGGGATCATGCGGGAGGTCCACGTACGGCCGCGGATGCAGGGCCCGGTGAACTCCTTCGTGCGGGACGCGGTGCGCTCGTTCACGCAGACCGAGGCGTACCGCACGGCCTGGGAGACCGCGAACACGGCCGCGCACGACGCCGTGATGCGGGCGCTGCGCGACGACAGCGAGGGGGCGGTGACCGTCGACGTCGCGACCGTCACCGAGCGCGTGAAACGCCAACTCGCCGACGACCACATGCCGTTGGCGAACCGTATCCCCGTCGAGCACACCCGGATCACGGTGCTCGCGGCCGAGGATCTGACCCGGCTCCGGAAGGGTTTCCACGTGCTCGAAGTCGCCGCGTTCTGGCTGCCCGCCGCCTCGGTCGTCCTGACCCTCGCCGGGATCCTGGTCGCGGTGTGCCGCCGCCGCGCGGTGCTCTCGACGGGGCTCGGCACCGCACTGGGCGCCGCGCTGCTCGGCGTGGCGATCGCCGTCGGCCGCCGGCTCACCCTCGCCGACCTGCCGCCCGGCGTCTCCCCCACGGCGGCGGGCGCGGTGTACGACGCCCTCACCTCCACGCTCCGCCTGGCCTGCTGGCTGCTCCTCGCACTCGGCGTCACCGTGGCCGCCGCCGCGCTGCTCAGCGGCGTGTACGCGCGGCACCGGCGGACGGGCACGGGGGAGGAGCCCGCGCAGGCTCCGGCGGAGGAGGCGACACCGCAGGTCCGGGCCTGACGGGGTGCGCGGCCTGCCACCCTCTCCACACATTGCACTAGATCAAAGCCCTTATTGCACTGAGGAGTTGAGCGGGCCTAGGGTCGTGACCATGGCACCCGACCTTCTCGCGTACGAAGACACAGGCAGCGCCGGCTCTTCGGCGCTCCCCCTCGTCCTGATCCACGGCCACCCCTTCGACCGCACGATGTGGACCCCGCAGATCACCGCGTTCGCCCCCTCCCGGCGGGTCGTCGCCCCCGACCTGCGCGGCTACGGCGCCTCCCCGGTGGTGCCCGGCGTCACCCCGCTCTCCACGTTCGCCGAGGACATCGCGGCGCTCCTCGACGACTTGGGGGTCGAGGAGTTCGTCCTCGCCGGGCTGTCGATGGGCGGGCAGATCGTCATGGAGTGCTACCGGCAGTTCCCGGAGCGCATCCGGGGGCTGGTCCTCGCGGACACCTTCCCGGCCGCCGAGACGCCGGAGGGGAAGAAGACGCGGAACGCGATGGCGGACCGGCTGCTGCACGAGGGGATGCGCGGCTACGCCGACGAGGTGCTGCACAAGATGGTCGCGCCGTACGCGGACCCGGAGGTCGCCGCGCATGTGCACCGCATGATGACCGCGACCTCCCCCGAGGGCGCGGCGGCGGCCCTGCGCGGCCGCGCGGAACGCCCCGACTACCGCTCGCTCCTGACCGGGGTCACGGTCCCGGCCCTCGTGGTCGTGGGCGCCGACGACGAGTTCACCCCGGTCTCCGACGCGCAGGCAATGCACGCGGCGCTCCCCGACTCCACGCTCCAGGTGATCGACTCGGCGGCGCACATGCCGAACCTGGAGCGCCCGGAGGAGTTCAACGAGGCACTGGCCGCCTTCCTGGCACGGGTGGACGGCTGACCCGGAGAGGCCCGCGCCGCGGGGATTCACCCGTTCGGCCCACCCCTGATGCGAGCGCCCACCCCCGGGGCGAACCTGCGAGTGAATTCCAGGCACGCCCCGAGGAGACCCCATGACCCAGCACGCCGCGCCGCCCGTCGACCCCAAGCACCGCACGGCCACGACCGAAGGCTCCGCGTGGGCCTCCGGCGGTACCACCTTCGCCGGTGTCCTGATGATGGTCAGCGGCATCCTGAGTGTGCTCAACGGCATCGCGGGCATAGCCGCCGACGACGTCTACACACGCCTCGGCAGCTATGTGTACGAGTTCAACCTCACCACCTGGGGCTGGATCCACCTCGTCATCGGCGTCCTCGTCGCCGTCACCGGCTGGGGCATCCTCCAGGGCATGGACTGGGCCCGCGGCGTCGGCATCGGCCTCGCCGCCCTGTCCATGATCGAGTACTTCATGTTCCTGCCCTACTCGCCCTTCTGGTCGATGATCTCCATCGCCATCGCGGTCTTCGTGATCTGGGCGCTGGCCACGGCAGGACGTCCGTCGACGACGAAGTAGCTCCGTCGACCCGCGCGTTCGCAGCGCAACCCTCCACCGCCTCACCCCGTCCTTAGGGTCCTCAGGGGAGAATTCCGACACCCCACGCGGACGAACGGAAGGCCGGGACCGGGACTTGGATACTGCGGCGGCCGAGTGGACCGGGCCGGGGGAGAAGGTCGGGCGGCGGCGGAGTGTGAAGGCCTGGTTCGCGGGAGTCCTGCTGACCGGGGTGAGCGTGGTGCTCGGATTCCGGGCGGGGGACAGCGACGGGATCACGCCCGTGCCGCAGTTGCTGGCTTTCCTGCCGTGGCTGCTGGCGCCGACCGGGCTGGCACTCGCGCTCGCCCTGCTCGCCCGCTGGCGGATCGGCATGGTGTGGGGCGTGGCCGTGCTCGGCGGCCTCGCCTGGTACATCGAGCCGTACGGGAAGATCAGCGAGCCGACCGGGGCGCCCGTCGCGGAACTCCGCGTGATGACCGCCAACGTGCAGTTCGGGTGGGCGACCGACGCGCTCGTCGCCGCCGTCGATCGGGAGAGGCCCGCCATCGTGTTCGTCGCGGAGTGCGAGTACGAGTGCTCCCGCACGCTCGATGACGCCTTCGGGGGAAGCGGCGGGGCGTTCCCGTACCGGGAGTCCGTCGAGGGCCCCGAATCCGAAGGGTCCGTGATCCTCAGCCGGTTCCCGCTCAAGGGCGCCGACGGTGTGCCCGGGACCACCATGGGCATGCCCGGCGCGGTGGCCGACGTACAGGGGCACGACGTGCGGCTGCAGCTCGCGCACCCCATGCCCCCGCTCCCCGGCCAGGTCGGCGTCTGGCGGCGCGAGCTCGGCGAGCTGCGCGACTACGCGGCGGCGGGCGACGACCAACCCACCATCCTGGCCGGGGACTTCAACGCCTCCCAGGACCACGCCGCGTTCCGCCGCATCCTCGACACCGGCCTGCGCGACAGCTCCCGCCTCGCCGGAGAGGCCCGCACCCCGAGCTGGCCCTCCCGGACCGCCCCGGCCCTCGGCACCCAGATCGACCACGTCCTGGTCTCCGCGGACTTCTCGGCGAACAAGGCCGGCTTCCTCGAACTCACCGACTCCGACCACCGCGCGCTCGTCGTCGATCTCACCCTCCACCAGCGCGGCTGAGACGGCCGAGACAGCTGGGACAGGCGTGCCCGCCATACTGTGGGCATGTCCCGCCAGTCCCCCATCAGCCGCCTCACCCCTCCCGACTGGCTGGTCAGGAACCTCCAACCGCAGCACGCCCCCATCCCCTGGGCCGCCGTCGCCCGCGCCTCGATCGCGATGGCCCTGCCGCTCGCCATCGGCCTCGCGGCCGGACAGCCGGAGTACGGCGCGCTCGCCTCCATGGGCGCCCTGTCGGGAGTCATCGGCGACACCGCCGACGCCTACCGCATGCGGATCCTCAACATCGCGGTCCCCCAGCTCTTCGGCGCCATCGGCGTCACCATCGGCTCACTCGCCTTCGGGCACGGCTGGGTCACCGTCGCCACCGTCACCGTCATCGCGCTGCTCTCCGGGATGATCTCGTCGATCGGCGCCGTGGCCTCCGTGTCCGGCCTGCTGCTGCTCCTCAACTGCGTGATCGGCGCCGGGCTTCCGCTGCCGGGCGAGTGGTGGCTCACGCCGCTGCTGATGTCCGGCGGCGGGCTCCTCGTGCTCGTCCTGGCGCTGCTCGCCTGGCCGCTGCGGGCGCGGGTGCCCGAGCGGGCCGCGGTGGCCGCCAGCTACCGGACGGTGGCGGATCTGCTCGCCGCGAGCGGCACCGGGAAGTACGACGAACTCCGCCTGGCCGTCACCGAGTCCCTCAACAAGTCGTACGACCTGGTCCTCGCCCGGCGCGCCTTCCAGCACGGCCGCAACTCCGAACTCGTGCGCCTGCTCGCCCAGTTGAACGCCGTGACGCCCGTCGTGGAGGCGGCTCCGGCGGCCCACCAGTACGGCAGGCCGCTGCCGGCCGAAGTCCCCGCCGCCGTACGCCATCTCGCCGAAGCCGTCGAAACCGGCTACAGCGGCCCGATAGGGCTGCGGCTCCCCACCCCGGAGAGCGAGACCGCGCGCGCCGTCGACCACGCCCTGCGGCACGCCGCCGCCGTGGTCACGGACCAGACCCCGAACGCGGGCAATGTCGACGACCGGCTCGGCAAGCCCGCCGCCCTGCGCGTCCGCGCCGCACGCGCCGCCCGCAACGTCGTCCTGTCCGCCGCCTCCTGGCGCTACGGCCTGCGCCTCGCCCTGTGCATCGGCCTCGCACAGGCCCTCGTCTCGATCGTCCCGGTGCCGCGCTCGTACTGGGTCGCCCTCACCATCACCTTCGTGATGAAGCCCGACTTCGGGTCCGTGTTCTCACGGGCGCTTCTGCGCGCCCTCGGCACGGTCGTGGGGCTCGTCGTCGCGGCCGGGGTTCTCGCCGTCGTACCGCTCGGCTGGTGGGACGTACCCGTGATGTTCGTCCTCGCCCCGCTCATCCCGGCGCTCACCCCGCGCGGGTACGGCTACCAGACCGCCGCCGTCACCCCGGTGATCCTCCTCCTCTCCGACGTCCTCAACCACCAGGGCACGGCACTACTCGTCCCGCGCCTGGTCGACTCCCTCATGGGGTGCGCGATCGCCATCGTCGCCGGGTACCTGCTGTGGCCGGAGAGCTGGCACACCCGGGTCGGAGACCGGCTCGCGGACGCGGTCGCGGAAACCGCCGGGTACGTGGAGTACGCGTTCGGCGACGGCACCGACCCCGCCGCCCGCTCCCGGATGCGCCGCCGCCTCTACCGCGACCTCTCCGCCATCCGCACGGAGTTCCAGCGCGCCCTGACCGAACCGCCACCGGGCGGTAGGCGCGCCGCCGCCTGGCTCCCGCTCGTCGTCGCCGTCGAGCGGATCGTCGACGCGACGACGGCCGCCGGGGTACGGATCCGGCACGGGGCCGCTCGGCCTTCGACCGCCGAGGTCGGCCAAGTCACCCTGCAATTGCGGGAGTTGTCCGAGGGGCTGCGGAAGACGGACGTGCTCTTCGAGGTCCGTACGGATCTCACCGGGCCCTCGGGGAGCGTCCTCGAACCGCTCCGGCAGGAGGTCGCGGCGGCACGGGCGATCACGTCGCCGCACTGACATCTCCCGGTACGGGAATGGGGGCGCCCCCTGAGCCAGGGGGCGCCCCCATCCTCGTGACTGCTGCCGTCAGACGCCGATGTCGCAGCCGTCCTTGCGCCACACCGAGACGACCGCCGGGCGGACGATCTTGCCGGCGCCGTCGGGCCAGATGCTCGCCGGCTTCTCGACGCTCGCGCCGCTGATCTCGCCCGGGTGCTGGACGGCGACGAGCACGCGCCGGTCCTGGACGAGCGGGCCGCAGGTCTCGGCGCCGGTCGGGACGGTCAGGAACTGCTTGAGCTCACCGCGCCGCTCGCCCTTGGTCGCGACACCGAACAGGCCGTCGTGCGAGCCGAGCTGGTTGCCGTCGGTGGAGATCCACAGGTTGCCGTGCGAGTCGAAGGCCACGTTGTCCGGGCAGGAGATCGGGCTGACCTTCTCCTTCGGGAAGCCCGCGAAGTAGGTGGCCGGGTCGGTCGGGTCGCCCGCGACGAGGAACAGCGACCAGCCGAAGGTCAGGCTCTCGGGGCGGTTGCGGCCCTCGGTGAGTTCGAGGATGTGCCCGTGCTTGTTGGCGTTGCGCGGGTTGGCCTCGTCGGCCTTGGCGTTGCTGCCTACACCGCGGTTGGTGTTGTTCGTCAGAGCGACGTACACCTTGCCTGTGGTCGGGGAGGGCTGGATGTCCTCGGGGCGGTCCATCTTCGTGGCACCGACCTTGTCACCGGCGAGACGCGTGAAGACGTACACCTCCTCGGCGGTCATGCCCTCGACGTGCGAGACGGCGCCCTTCGCGGTGGCAGTCGCGATCGGGATCCACACGCCGCCGCCGTCGAACTCGCCGTCGGCCGGCAGCTTGCCCGTGCCGTCGATCTCGGCCGCCGGGGAGTCGCCGGTGAGCTTGGCGACGTACAGCGTGCCCTCGTCGAGGAGGGTCAGGTTGTGCTCGCGGGCAGAGCGTGAGCTGCCCTTCTTCATCTTCTTGCTGCCGACGAACTTGTAGAAGTAGTCGAAGCGCTCGTCGTCACCGGTGTAGACGACCGGGCGGCCGTCGTCCGTGAGGCGGACGGTCGCGCCCTCGTGCTTGATACGGCCCAGCGCCGTGCGCTTGCGGGGCGCGGAGCTCGGGTCGTACGGGTCCAGCTCGACGACGTAGCCGAAGCGGTGGACCTCGTTCGGCTCCTGGGCGACGTCGAAACGCTTGTCGAAACGCTCCCACTTGCGCTCGGTGGCGGTGGTGCCGATGCCGTAGCGGGCGTCGGTGGGGCGGCTGCTGTTGGCGAAGTACTGGTTGAAGTTCTCCTCGCCGTGCAGCGTCGTGCCCCAGGGGGTCTCGCCGCCGGCGCAGTTGTTGAGCGTGCCGAGGACCTTCTTGCCGGTCGGATCGGCGGAGGTCTTGAGGAGGTCCGAGCCGGCGGCCGGTCCCGTCACCTTGAACTCGGTGGTCGCCGTGACACGGCGGTTGAGGTGGTGGCGGGGGACCGCGGTCAGCTTGCCGCTCCGCTTGTCCTCCTCCACGACGACGACGGACAGGCCGTGCGCCGCCCAGGCGATCTCGGCCTGCTCACGGGTCGGGTTCGCGGCGTCGTACGCCTTGAACATCAGGACCTCGTCGGTGTACTCGTGGTTCGCCACGAGGATCTGGCGGCCTCGCTCACCGGGGAGCGGCAGCAGCGCCAGGAAGTCGTTGTTGTAGCCGAACTGGCCCGCCTGTGCCGCGGCGGTCTGCTTGTCCGGGTCGAAGGCGGGGGCGCCGCGGAGGATGGGCTCGCCCCAGCGGATCACGACGTTCTGGGCGTACCCGTCGGGGATCACCACGGCGTCGGCGAGGTTGGGGGCGACGGCGGTGAAGCGGAGGCCGCGGGCCGCCTTGTCGGTCTTTGAGGCGGTTTCCGCGGTGGCCGCCTGCGCCTGCTGGGCGCCGGTGCCGATGACGGCGGTGCCCGCCGCGGTGGCGACGGTCACGACGGCCGCGGCCCGCATCATCGAACGACGGCTCAGCGCGGTGGCGATCACGTCACCGACGTACTCGTTGTCGCTGGTGTTCGGTATCTCGTGGAAACAGGCGTTGCCACAGCGGTAGAGACAGGTCATCGCAGACCTGCCGCCGGGATGCGTACTGGACGTTCCGATCAACGGCAGAAGTCTGCGCACTTTGCTCTCCCCATGCGGTCCCTTGGTTTCAGCGTGACGCTAGGTGGTGCGTATGTGCGGAAACAGGCCAGCGGGATGAACGGGTGGTGAACCCGTGGAATCCGCAGGGGTGTTGGTGTGACGCGGGTAGCGCCGACGAGGGACTGGTTAGGCGGGTCCGGGTCGCTTCCGTGAAGGTGTCGACCCGCGTCCGTAGGGTGTGGTTTCGGTCGCTTCCGGGACGCGGTCTTGACGGGTGGCGTCCGCGTACTCCGCCCCTGCCGAAGATCACCAGCTGTGACCGCTAACCTTACGTGTCCGTCCTGGCCAGGGATTGACGGGCACCAACTCACGCGAAGGGTTGCGCACATGGGCATTCTCACCGTCTTGCGGAATGCGTTCGGCCGCTCACGCAAGGGTCGTGACGCCGACGGGGAGACCTCGCGGGAGGTTTCGACTCCGACGGCTCCTGCACGGGTTCCTGTGCAGGAAGCTGAACCGAAGATTCCGGCACCGTCCACCGAACTCCAGCCGGAACCGACACCGGCCGCGGAGGTCCCCGCACCTGCCACCGAGCCCAAGTCGTCCGTGGTGGACGAACTGGTATCGGCGGCGTTCGACAACGTGACGGTTCCACCGGCGCGGACGCCGGAACCGGAGGTTGCGGCCGAGGTGAAGACGCCGGAGCCGGCGGAGACGCCCGCGCCGGTGATCGAGGCGGAGTCGGTTGTCGAGGCCGAGGCCGTGGCGGAGGCTGTGGTCGAGGCCGAGCCCGTAGCGGAGGCTGTGGTCGAGGCCGAGCCCGTAGCGGAGCCCGAGCCGGAAGCTGCGGCCGACCCCGAGCCGATCGCCGCCGAGGAGCCCGCTCCCGCCGCCGCGCAGGCGGACGAGCCGACGGCCGCCGACGGCGATGAGGCCCCACCGGGGCCACCCGCAGCCGACGACGAGACCGTCACGGGTGGTGCGGGCGGGAAAACCGACCCGGCCGAAGGCCGGGTGCCCACCCCCCGGCCCGAGGCCGAAGAAACCCCCGAGCGGGAGGCGGAGAAGCTCACCCCGGCCGCCGCCCGGGCAGACGTACCCGCAAGCCTCCTCACCGCCTACTCCGAGGCAGCCACAGCCCTGGAAACGCAGAAGCTGACCGGCACCCGCGCCAGCGTCTACCTCGTCCTCGACCGCTCCGCGAGCATGCGCGCGTACTACAAGGACGGCTCCGCCCAGGCCCTCGGCGAGCAGACCCTCGCCCTCGCCGCCCACCTCGACCCCGAGGCCACGGTCCACGTCGTCTTCTTCTCCACGGAGCTGGACGGCACCGGCGAACTCACCCTCACCGACCACGAGAACAAGATCGACGAACTCCACGCGGGCCTCGGCCGCATGGGACGTACGAGCTACCACGCAGCCGTGGAGGAAGTCCTCACGCACTACCAGAAGTCGGACACCACGGACCCCGCCCTCGTCGTCTTCCAGACGGACGGCGCCCCCGACGCCAAGACCCCCGCCACCCAGTCCCTCACGGACGCGGCGAAGACCCACCCCTCCGTCTTCTTCTCCTTCGTCGCCTTCGGAGAGACGGACAACAAGGCCTTCGACTACCTCCGCAAGCTGAAGACCGAGAACACGGCCTTCTTCCACGCGGGCCCGACCCCGCGCGAACTGACGGACGCCGAGATCTACGAGGGCGTACTGGCGAACTGGCGCCCGTAAGCCCCGCGAAATCCGCAAGAGGCCGCCCGCTTCCCACCCCGTAAAACGGGAGGCGGGCGGCCCACCCATGTCGGATACGATTTCAAGGTTCGTAAGACGACCGACGTCACCATCTGAACCGACGATCGTCACCCCACGTACCGACTTGGGAGCAGCCCGCAATGGCTCGACACCTCATCACCAGCGCCCTTCCGTACATCAACGGGATCAAGCACCTGGGCAACATGGTGGGGTCCATGCTCCCGGCGGACGTGTACTCCCGGTACCTCCGCCAGCGCGGCCACGACGTGCTGTACATCTGCGCGACGGACGAGCACGGCACCCCGGCCGAGCTGGCCGCGAAGGAGCAGGGCCTCCCGGTCGACGAGTTCTGCGCGCAGGCACACGACGCGCAGAAGGCGGTGTACGACGGCTTCGCGCTGGCCTTCGACTACTTCGGCCGCAGCTCCAGCCCGCAGAACCGCGAGATCACCCAGCACTTCGCCCGCCGCCTGAACGAGAACGGCTTCATCGAGGAGCGCGAGATCCGTCAGGTGTACTCGCCGACGGACGGCCGTTTCCTCCCGGACCGCTACGTCGAGGGCACCTGCCCGCACTGCGGCTACGACAAGGCCCGCGGCGACCAGTGCGAGAACTGCACCCGCGTCCTGGACCCGACCGACCTGATCAACCCGCGCAGCGCCATCTCCGGCTCCACCGACCTTGAGGTCCGGGAGACCAAGCACCTCTTCCTCCTCCAGTCGAAGCTGCAGCACGAGGTCGAGGCGTGGATCGACGAGGTCAGCGACGAGTGGCCACAGCTCGCCTCCTCCATCGCCCGCAAGTGGCTGACCGAGGGCCTGCACGACCGGGCGATCACCCGTGACCTGGACTGGGGCGTCCCGGTCCCGGCCGACACCTGGCCGGAGCTGGCCGCCGAGGGCAAGGTCTTCTACGTCTGGTTCGACGCCCCGATCGAGTACATCGGCGCGACGAAGGAGTGGTCGGATCTCGACCCGGAGAACCGGGACTGGAAGTCCTGGTGGTACGACGCCGACTCCGGCGAGAACCCGGTCCGCTACACGGAGTTCATGGCCAAGGACAACGTGCCCTTCCACTCGGTGATGTTCCCGGCGACCGAGCTGGGCGTCCGCGAGCCGTGGAAGAAGGTCGACTACCTGAAGTCCTTCAACTGGCTGACGTACTACGGCGGAAAGTTCTCCACGTCCCAGAAGCGCGGCGTCTTCACCGACGCCGCCCTGGACATCCTCCCCGCCGACTACTGGCGCTACTTCCTGATCGCCAACGCCCCCGAGTCGGACGACTCGTCCTTCACCTGGGAGCACTTCACGACGACGGTGAACAAGGACCTGGCGGACACGCTGGGCAACTTCGTCAACCGCGTCCTGTCCTTCTCGCGCAAGCGCTTCGGCGACGAAGTACCGGCGGGCACCGCCGCCGGTGAGGCGGAGACGCGGCTCGGCGAGGAGATCGCCGGCCTGCTCGCCGAGTACGAGACCCAGATGGAAGCCCTCCAGTTCCGCAAGGCGGCCGCCGCGCTGCGCGCCCTGTGGTCGGCCGGCAACTCCTACCTGGAGGAGAAGGCCCCCTGGCTGGAGATCAAGACCGACCCGGAAGGCGCGGCCCTGACCCTCCGTACGGCGATGAACCTGATCCACCTCTACTCGGTGGTGTCGGAGCCCTTCATCCCGGCGTCGGCCAAGGCCATGCGCTCGGCCTTCGCGCTCGCGGACGACACAGCGACGTGGGTCTCGGCGGAGGAGGCGAAGGCGCTGACCTCGGTCCCCGCCGGTACGGCCTTCACCGTCCCTCCGGTCCTCTTCGCGAAGATCACGGACGAGGACCTGGAGTCGTACAAGGAGCGCTTCGGCGGAGCGCCGGAGTAGTTGCGGGGTAGTTACGGGGTAGTCGTGAAGGGCCCGGCACCAGGTGGTGCCGGGCCCTCTTCACAAAATCCGCCAGGCTGGAAACCGCCCCCGGCGCCAGCATGTTCGAAGCCACCCGTATGGTTTCGCCATGGCAGTCCCCGCAGTCATCCCGATCGCCTATGAACCGCACCACCGCACCGAGGCCATCGGCCGGTACGCGGATGGTCAGTTCCTGGCGTCGGTCACGTATGCCTTCCCCGAAGGGTTCCGTCCCGACGACGGCTGGGAAGAGCACAAGCGCCTCTACACGGTGCTGCACACTTTCGACGCCGAGGGCCGGTACCGCGACTCGGAGATCTGGTGCGCGGGCACCTGGGCCGAGCAGCACCGCGCCCCGCACGCCGAGGGCTCGGTCCTCGCCCGGGCCGAGGCCCACCTGGGGAAACTGCTGAGAAGTCTCCCCCGGCGCCGCTACATGGACATAGCGATCCGCCCCTTCCAAATCACCGTCGACGGCGTCCTGTTCGGCCTGGTGATCAGGGAGGACGAGGGCGAGAGCTGGGCCGAGCTCTACCCGGACCACCTCGGCTTCGGCGAGCCCTGGGACGGCTCGTACGACACCTGAGGGCCACCCGCGGGACTTACCCCCGGCCGCCCGGTCCGCCTCCGCCGAATCCGCCCTCCGGAGCCTCGCCCGCCGTCACCGTGGCGATCTCCTCGGCCGAGCCGAGTTCGCCCGTCGCGGTCAGACCGCCGGTACTCGTGCCCGAGGCGGAGCCGCCGGAGTAGATGCGGTACTCCTCGCCGCTCTTGACGGCGGAGGAGGAGAGGACGACGTTCTGGACGGACCTCGAAGTGACGAAGGTGGCCAGGACCTTGCCGTCGGAGTCGACGACGTGCAGGGTCGTGCCCGCGTCGACCGCCGAGTCGAGGGTCGCGGAGAGCCAGCCCTGCTCGGACTCGGTACCGGGTGCGACGGCCATGCCCGCGCTGCCCGCGGCGAAGAGGGTGCCGCCGCTGACGGTGAAGCTGCCGTTGACGTCGAGGGCGCCGTTCCCGGCCTGCTCCGGTCCGTTGACGACGACCGTGCCGCCGGTGATCTCGGCGGTGCCGTTCGAGTCGAGGCCGTCGCCGTCGGCGTACACCACGAGGGTGCCGCCGGTGACGGTCAGCTTGAAGTCGCCCACCTCACTGCCGCCGCCTCCGCCGCCCCCGCCGAAGCCACCGCCGGCGTCCTCCGAAGTGCTCGTACCGCCCGCCGCGTTGATCCCGTCGTCGCTGGAGTGGATCTCCACCGTGCCGCCGTTCACCGCGATGTCGGCCCCCTCCACGCCCTCGACCGCCGACGTGATCTTCAACGACCCCTTGTCGACGATCAGGTCGCCCTCGGCGTGCACCCCGTCGTCGCCGCTCGCGGCCGTCACCTTCGCCCCGGTGATGTGGACCGCGCCGTCGCTGTGCACGGCGTCGTCGGAGGAGTCGACGTACACGGTGCCGCCTTCGAGCACGTTGATCACGCCCGCCTTCAGCCCCTTCGTGGACGTGTCGTCGGACGGCTGGGTGCCGCTCCCGTCACCGCTGTCGACGGTCAGCGTGCCGCCGGTGACCACCAGGTCGGTGGCGGCGTCGACACCGTCCCCCTTGGCCGTCACCTTCACCGTCCCGGCGCCGATCGCGACGTAACCGGAGTCCGTGTCCTCGCCGTTGTCGGCCTTGAGGCCGTCACCACCGGCGGTGACGGTGACCTTGCCGCCCTCGACGATCAGGTAGTCCTTGCCGCGGATGCCGTCGTCGGCGGCGTCGACCACGATCGTGCCGGAGGCGATCACCAGGCCGTCCGTGCTCGCGATGCCGTCGTTGCCGTTGCCGTGCACGGTGAGGCTCCCGCCGCCCGTGACGGTCAGGTCGGCGGCGCTGTAGAGCGCGGCGTTGGCCTCGGCGTCGTCGGCGTAGGAGTCGGCGTCGCTCAGGGTGTTCTCGCTGCCGTCGGCGAGGACGACGATGGCCTCGTCGGCCTCGGTGACCTCGATCGCGGCGCCGGAGGAGTGCGAGACCGAGGCGCCGTCGAGCACCAACTGCACCTTCTCGTCAGGCGCGTTGACGACGATCTGCCCGTCGGTGAGGGTGCCGCTGACCCGGTAGGTACCGCCCGCGGTGATGGTCACCGTGGACCCGTCCACCTTCACCCCGTCGCCGTCGGAGGTCGCCGAGTCGCCGTCCAGCTCGATCCCGACGGCGTCGGCCTCGTCCCAGTCGCCGTCGGAGGCCTCCGCGTGCGACTCCTTGTTGTCGGCGAGCACGGCGGCGGCGCCCTGGCCACCGTCCACTGCGGCGGCCGACGACCCGCTGCTCGCACTCGGCGTGGCGGAGTCTCCCGCGGTGTCGCTCCCCGAGGAACACCCGGCCAGCGCCGCCGCGGCGAGCACCGCCGAGGCGAGGGCGCCCACCGCCTTCGTACGAAACCCTCGTGCCGTTGTTCTGATACGTGTACGTGTGCTCATGCCGGACTCCCGTCCAGTGCCGTCGGAAAATGGCGCCGCAGTACGGGCAGCCAGCGGTTCGAGGGAAGCTCGGGGCGCAGGGCGGCGAGCCCGGTGCCGTACTTGGACACCGGGCAGGGCCGGTGCTTCAGCGACCAGAGCAGCCGGTCCGCCCCCGAGCCCGCCCGGCCCGCCTTCGTCTCGACGATGGTCCGGTCGGGGGTGCGCAGGGCCCTGCCGTCGGGCAGCGTCCAGGTCAGGTCGGTGTCGGCGGTCAGCCGGCTTCCGGTGGCCGGGAGGAAGAGGGTCGTGCGCCGGTAGTACGTGGTGAGGGTGGGCACGAACCGGAAGCGGCCGGAGTCGATCCCGGACTCGGCGAGCACGGTGTCGGCGTAATCCCGCGCCTCGGCGCCGAGCCGCCCCAACTCGCCCTCGTACGGGATGCGTTGCTTGACCGTGGTGCCGCGCGGGCCCCGCGTCTTGACCTCGAAGAAGTGCTGTCCTGAGTCGAGATACGTACGGATCCGCAGCTTGAACCGGCGCCGCCGGCTGCGTGCGGCGCCCAGGTAGCCGTCCATCTCCGGGGTGTCGAAGTAGACGGACCGGTAGGCGAACTGCCGTGCCCCGTCCATCTCCAGGACCTGCGAGTCCTCGTCGAGACCGCCGAGGACGAAGGGCAGATCGGCGACCGGCAGCATGTACTTGCGGTCGAGGCGGGTCAACAGCGAGGCCTGCGTGAGGAGTTCGTCGAGCCCGATCGGACGGAGCGTGCCGACGACCGTGTCGACGGAGTCGAGGGCGGTCACGCCCCCACCCTCCGCTCGGTACGGGAGCCGGGCGCCTTGGCCGCCTTCGCAGCCTTGGGAGCCCGCGAGGCGGCCGGGACGACGTACCGCACCTCGACCTGGGTCGTGTCGTTGACGAGGTCGATGCTCCGCACCGACAGGTTCACCACCCGTCCGCCAAGCAGCACTTCGAGGTCCGCGCGCAGGGCGTCCTCGTCGGTGTAGGCGGAGTCCAGGCGCAGGTTCTGCTGCCGGTAGCGCGGGAAGAGCCGGGGGTGGTCGCCGACGAAGAGCGTGCCCACGACCAGCAGCATCAGCCCGACGTGCAGCAGGTCGAGGGACTCGGAGAGACCGGCCAGCAGGCCGATCGCCAGTGCCGAGAAGTAGTAGGCGATGTCGTGGTGCGCGATCTCGTACGACCGGAGCCGGATGATCGACAGCACCCCGAACAGGCCCATCCCCATGCCGATGCCGACCGAGGTGGAGCCGAGCACCATCGCCACGGCGAGCACGCCGACGTTCACGCCCAGGAACGCGGCCACCAGGTCCCGGCGGTGGTGGCGGGGGAAGTAGATCCCGAAGGCCAGCACGGAGACGGCGACCAGGTCAGCGGCGACAAGAAGCAACATGTCACCGACAATCGTGGGTAACCCTTTGAGTTGCCTTTGCCTCCGCTTAACGAAACTTGAGAAGTACGGAACGGAAAACGCAGGTGAACTGAGCATGCCGCGGCAGATGTTCGGGCCGCGTCGACCGCCCCTGGCGGAGGTCCCGGCCCCGTCGATCACCTCGTACGGCTCACAACTGACCCACTGGTAGCATCCGTTCACTTGTGCGAGGGCGGGGACCCTCGCGGGGAGGGACATTCAAGTGGGCAGACACGCCCTGAGACGGGGCGGTCTGGCCGCAGCTGTCTCCGCACTCGCGGTCGCCGTCGCGGCCGTCACCATCTACTCCGAGAGCGGCGGTGCCGCCGAGGCGGCCATCACCGAAGCCGCGGCCACCACGGAGATCACGCTCCTCGACCCGAGCTCGGCCACCCCTCGCCCCGACCGGCCGCTCACGGCCGGCACGACCGGCTTCCTGCACCGGCAGGGCGGGGACGCCGGACTGCTGTGGACGGACTACGACACCGGCAACACCGTCACCGTGGAGAACGCGAGCGGCGTCTACACGCCCGTGGCGCCCTGCGCGTCCCTCGGCTCGCTCTGCCGGACCGCCTGGTACGGCTCGGACGGCGACCTGGTCGCCCTGCCGACGGCCACCTCCGTCAAATCCGTCACCCTCTGGGACCCGGCGACGCGCGAGACGTCGACCGTCACGTCGAGCTACTACTACCGGGCGCTCGCCGGCGACACCGTCGTCACCGGCCGCACCCTCATCGACTCCGTGGACGGCGAGCAGCGCGAACGCTTCGTGACCGGCGACTGGTTCACCATCGCGGACCAGGAGGTCGTGGCCGCGGACTCCTCCGGTGTGCAGGTCGCGGACGGCTCCAGCCTGTACTACATCGACGTCGACACGGCGGTGAGCACCCTCGCCTTCTCCGACGTCACCTACAACTCGCTCTACGTGCAGAACGAGGACCGGTTCGGCTGGTACGAGCCCGGCACCGGTGACCTCCACCTCAAGTTCCGCACCGACCCGGCCGGGGCGGAACAGGTCGTCGACCTGCCGAACCTCGGTGAGCTCGACGGCGACCCGGTCCTGACCGGCGACTGGCTGCTGGTGCCCACGGACAAGCCCACCGCCAGCGCGATCACGGCGGTGTCTCTCACCGACGGCTCCACGCGGACACTGCTCGGCACGGCCGGCGAGTACGCGGTCCACGCCCCCGGCGACGACGCCTTCGTCACGGGCGGCACGAGCGCCACCGACTGGTGGGTGCGGCGCGTCAGCCAGGCCGCGGACGGCTCCCTCGAACTGACCAAGGTGCGCGAGATCCCGGCGGCGGAGAACGCCAAGACGGGCCTCGCGCTCAGCCGTGGCAGCCTGCGCGTGGCCGAGGACGACCCCTACTCCACCACCAGTGACACCACCTCGGTCAGAACCCTGACCACGGACACCGCCAGCACTCTGACCGCCTCCGGCGCCACGGCGGGCTCCTCGGTCGCCGCCGCGTGCCCGTACGCCGGTGCCGACTGCTCGATGGTGTGGGGCAACAACGGCTACTACGCCGAGGACGTCTACCTCAGGACGCCCGACGACAGCGGCAACTCGGCCGGGGACACGCTGGTCAGGGTCAGTGACGGCGGCGGAGTCGTCGAGCTGGAATTCACGACTCAGGGCGGCTCCGTCGTCGACGTCTCCGACGACTACGCGATCTACAACTCCGGCGGCACCACACCCGCGCAGTACATCGGCAACTTCAACCAGGGGCAGCTGCTGAAGCGTTCGGTCCGCGCCGCCGCCCTCAACGGCCCCACCCTCTGGAGCGCCACCACCACCGCCGGCAAGATCACCTCGTACAGCCTGTCCGAGGCGAAGACCCTCTCCACGGTCACGATCCCGGGCGCGGGCTGCGTCCCGACCGAGCTGCAGGCGGCGGGCCGCTGGGTGTACTGGGCCTGCGGTCCCACCTCGGCGGGCGTGTACGACACCAAGGCGGGTACGTCGGTCGCCACCACCCCCGGTGACGTCCTGCTCGGCGACGGATTCGCCGTACGCCACGACCACACCACGGACGAGCTCGTCCTGACCGACGCGACCACCGGCGCCGCCCGCGCGATCGCCTCCGGGCTCCCGGACTCCGGTCTGGCCGTCGACCGCCGCTACCGGTGGACGGTGGACGAGTACACGGGTCTGGTCGCCTGGTTCGACTCGTACGAGCGGACGCACGTCGCGACGACCGGGGTGACTCCGTCCGCGCCGACCATGTTCGAAGGCTCGGGCGACTACTACCTCTCGCTGAAGGCCTCGGACACCGGTTCCAGGACCTGGCACGGAAGTTGGCTGCTTTCCCGCCCCATCACCTCGTGGTCCCTGACCTTCACCTCGGTCCAGAGCGGCGCGACCGGCAAGGCCACCCGCACGGTCACCGGCGGCGCCGCCACGGCCTGGCTGGAGGCCGCCTGGAACGGCAAGACAGCGAACGGGACATACTTCCCCAACGGCGAGTTCAAGTGGACCCTCAGGGCGACCGGCCTCGGCAGCACCACGGCGGCCACGGTGGCCACCGGCATGACCTACGTCGACGGCGGCGCGGCGGTACGCCACGACTTCGACAGCATCGAGGGCTACCCGGACGGCGACGGCGACGTCCTCACCCTCAGCTCCTCGGGTGCCCTGACCTACCAACTCGGCACCGGAGGCGGCAAGTTCTCCGAGAAGACGACCGGCACGGGCTGGGCCACCAGCATCAAGGCGGTGCCGTTCGGGGACCTGAGCGGGGACCGCTGCAATGACGTCCTGGTGCGGCTGTCCAGTGGGGCGCTGCGCCTCTACAAGCCGGGTTGCGGTGCGGCGTTGAAGCCGTCGACGTCGTACACGACGCTTTCCGCCAGCGGCTGGAACCAGTACGACGTGCTGACCTCGCCCGGTGACGTCAGCGGTGACGGTCGCCCCGACCTGATCGCCCGCAACACCTCCACCGGCGCGGTCTATCTGTACAAGGGCACCAGCACAGGCAAGCTCTCCGCCCGCGTGAAGCTCTACGACAACTGGAAGACGTACAAGAAGATCGTCGGCACCGGCGACCTCAACGGCGACGGCATCGGTGACCTCATCGCGCAGGACAAGGCCAACAACCTCTACCGGTACTACGGCAAGGGCAACGGCACCTTCGCGGCCCGCGTGAAGGTCTTCGCCAACTGGGGCGGCTCCTACAACGTCATCGTCGGAGCCGGTGACCTCAACCGCGACGGCAAGGCCGACCTGGTCTCCCGCGACACCAGCGGCAACCTCTGGCGCAACTACGGCAACGGCGCCGGGTCGTTCGGAGCCCGCACGAAGATCGCCACCGGCTGGGGCGGCTACAAGTCCCTGTCGTGAGCGTGTAGTTGAGGGGCGCCCGGAGTCTTCCGACTCCGGGCGCCCTTTGCGTTGCCCTAGTCGGTGAGGATCCCGGCGCCGGTCGTGCTCGCCAGTTCCGTCGGGAGGTTCTTCGCGGAGGTCTGGAGGCCGGCGGTGAGGGCCGGGGTCCAGTTCACCGTCGTCTTGAGCTTCTTGGAGTTGGCGGCGTTGTACGCGGCTACGAGGTCGGTCGTCGTGCCGTTGACGAGGTTGCCGCCGCCCGCGACCGAGCCGGTGCCGTCGCCGCTGAGCAGCTTCGCCGCCTTGCCGCCGGACGGCAGCTTCCAGTAGTTGTTCTCGGCGACGACCTGGGCCTTGGCGCGGGAGTTGATGCTGTAGAGGGGCGCGTAGCCGTTGAGGGTCGTCGTGTCGAAGTAGTTGTTGTAGATGTGGATCTGGCCGATGCGGGCCAGCGGGGCGCGCTGGACGATGCCCTTCCACACGTTGTGGTGGATCGAGACGCGCAGCTTGCCGGTGCTGTCCGTGTCGCTGCTGCCGATCAGCATGGTCTTGTCGTGGCTGGTGAACTGGTTGCGCTCGACGGTCACCAGGTCGGAGCCGTTGGTGATGTCGAGGGCGCCGTCGTGGATCTGGTACTCGCGGCCGTAGTACTTCGGGTTGGCGCTGTCGAGGTGCGGCGCGTCGGTGAACGTGTTGTGGTCGGCCCACACATGGGTCGCGCCGCGCAGGGTGACGGAGTCGTAGGCGGAGTTCCAGTTGCCGGTGGAACCGTCCGTCGGGTCCCACTGCGGGAAGCAGTCCTCGGTGGCGGAGAAGGCGAGGTTGCGGATGATGACGTTGTCCACGCTCTTCACCTGCAGACTGCCGCCGGTGATCCCGGCCTTGGTCCCCGGCACGCCCACGATGGTGGTGTTGGCCGGAACCTTGAGGACGACGCTCTTCGCCTGCTTGGCCTGGGCGGCGGCGCGGGCGGTCTCCTGGGTGCCCGACGGCAGCTTGGAGGTGCCGTAGGTGGCCGGGTCGTAGGCCTTGAGGTAGGCGGCCAGTGAATAGCCGGTACCGGAGGCGTAGTCGGCGCAGGTCAGCTTCTTGCCCGTGTCGTCCGTGTTGGCGTCGATCGTGCCCTTGACCTGGATGATCTTCGCCGTGGAGTTGGTGCTCGACCCCAGCGCCTTCACCAGCTGCGCCCGGGTACTGACGGTGAACACGTGCGCGGAGTCGGCCTGCGAGCCACCGATCGTGCCCGAACCGGAGGCCGCCCAGCCGTCCTTGGCGGGCAGTGACTGGTGGGCCAGGTCGACGGCTCCGGCGTTCGCGTTCATCACGAAGGCGACGGCGCCGAGGCCTGTCGCCGCGACGGCGGCGGAGGCGACGACGATCGTGCGCCGCTTGCGGAGGGACCGGCGGTGGGAGGGGGATGCCACGGATGAGTCCTTACGTGGTGGTGGGACACGTGCGGTGTGAAGCTCCGGTGAGGGGCTTCGACTCATCAGTGGGCGCCGGGAGTTGAAAGGTTGCCGTGGGCCGCCGCGCGCACGGATGCGCGCGGCGAGCCGCGGCTGTCAGGAGGGGGTCAGTGGCCCTTCCTGTTCGTCGGGAGTCCGTTCAGGGTGCCGATCAGGTTCAGGTCGCCCTTGGACTTGATGATGGCGCGGTTCATCGTCGTCGGGTCTGCCAGCTCGTCCCATGCATCGGTCCAGGTGAAGTTGTCGCCGTTGGTGATGCCCAGCGTCTCCCAGACCTCGCCCTCCGTGGTCACCACCTTCACCGCGGAGTCGTTCCCCTGGGCCCCGATGGAGATGCCGCAGGCGTCCTCGGGGTACCCATCGAGGCCGCTGAGGGGCGCCCACACATAGGTGCCCGGCGTCGGGGTGTTGTCCCTGACCCCGACGTATGCCAGGCCGTCGATGAGCACGGCGGTGAACTCCTCCGAGCCGGAGGGCGTGTAGGCGTCGATGTCGGTGCACGGGCCCGTTGCGCCGGTGGCGCCGGTCGCACCCGTGGCGCCGGTCGCACCCGTGCCACCCGTAGCGCCGGTGGCACCCGTCGGACCCGTCGGGCCGGTCGCACCCGTGGCGCCGGTCGCACCAGTGGCACCCGTCGCGCCCGTGGCACCGTCCGAGGGCCCCGTCGGCCCCGTGGGCCCGGTCGGACCCGTCGCACCCGCACCGGTCGCACCAGTCGCACCCGTGGCGCCGGTCGCACCCGTGGCACCCGTGGCACCCGTGGCACCCGTGGCACCCGTCGGACCCGTAGGCCCCGTAGGCCCGACCTTGCACTTGTCGTAATCCCCGCCCGCCGCAGGCTCGACGGACTTCTGGTGCGGCCGATGCGGCTTCGGCTTCGGCCGCGGCTTCTTGCAGGGGTCCCCGGTCGACGGGCTCGACACCGCGGTCTCGGTGGCCGGATCGGCGTTGCGCGCCACGGCGCCGGCGGGGCTCGCGATGCTCGTCGAGAGCACGAGTGCGAGCGAGGCGATGGTGCCGCCGGTCAGCCAGGCGTTCCGCAGGGGAAGCGGACCGAGTCGGGATCGGTTCCGGTGTTCAGGACTCATGCACTGCTCCTCATGATTCGGATCGAGTGATGTCCCGGAAGCACGTTCGAGATTCCATAACGGAAGCGCGTTCGAGCCTCCCTGGGCAACATCGGACCCTGGAAGCAACGCCTTGAGAGCTCAGCGGGGTTATCAACATATCGGCGTACCGGCCACCCACCGATGGATGCGTGCACGACAGCGAATTCGGAGCCGCTTACCGGCGAGCCGCCGCAAGGCCCGTGACTCCTGGGCTTATGGTCCGCCGCGCCGAATCGCCGGGAGTGGTGTTGCCGTGCGCCCGTCGATCTGCCTGCGCGTGACCGTCAGGAGCGAACCCGAACACCATCTCGAATTCGGACGGGATCGGCGGGTCAGGCGTCCACCAGTTCGTTCGAGCCCGGCTTGCTCCGAGCGAATTCGAGGTTGCGGGTCACACGTTCGCGCTGCGCCTCGGGGAGCTTGCCGCCAGCGAGAAGTTCCTCGCAGCAGGCGCCGGCCTCCTCGTACTCACCGGTCCAGTACGCCGCCACCGCCAGTTCGTCGAGAGCGCGCCAGTTGTACCAGTCGAACTCGACGAACAGGATGTCGCTCGGATACGGGATCCGCGCCGCGGTCTTCGCGAAGAGGTGGGCCAGCGGCCAGCGCGGGCCGTTGTCGCGGCAGAAGCGCGCCAGATCGCCGAGTGCCTCGGCGCGTGAGGGGCGGCTCTCGTGGGCGCGGAGATAGCGGTCCATCACTTCGGCGGCCGGCCTTTCGAGACGGGCCGCGAGCCGTGCGGCGTAGAGGTGGGCGCAGAAGACCTCCTCGCCCCACCCACCCATGGCCGCCCGCCGGTCGTAGGCGGCGAGTGCCTTCTCCGGCTCGCCCGCGTCGCGCCAGCTCTGCGCGAGATAGAAGACGTAGCGGGCGTTGTCGGGCTCCTTGAGCAGGCCTTCCTCAAGGATCTCCGCGTCGCGCAGGTACTTCTTCCGCTGGCCGTCGCGCAGGCGTGCCCCGCCTCCCACGGAGAGGATGTTGGCGCCCTTGAACGTCCCGCGGCTGTACGGCTCTCCGCAGTCGAGGTACTCGTGCAGGACACCGACATAGCGCCAGGGCAGCCGGGTCGAGACCAGCGCGGGGCGCCAGTGGACGATGGGCCCGTCGTGGAGGGCGACCCGGTAGGCGTCGTGCGTCAGCTCCGGCATGCGGAACCCCTGCTCCACCTCCATCAGGTCGTCGGCGTCGATGAACAGCAGATAGTCCGCACGGTCGCGGGCGAGGTCGATCGCTTCGCTGCGGCTCCCGTCGAAGCCCTTCCAGGGGCTCTCGTGCAGAGCGCCGGGCAGATCCTTGAAGACCTCGCGGATGACGTCCTGAGTGCCGTCGCTGGAGCCGGTGTCCAGGATGACCCAGGTGTCGATCAGGGGGCGAACGGATTCGAGACAGCGGCGAATCACCGGCGCTTCGTCTTTGACGATCATGTTCAGGCATACCGTTGGATTCACGATCCTCATCCAATTCCAGCTCCCCGCCATGAATGGCTGAGGCGCGCCGAGCCGAAACGGGAATGGTGTGTGTCGCTCGCACTGATCGAAATACGCCTGGATACGCTCTCGGCGTCGTTTCGGCCAGTGCAACCCACCACGATCGGGGAATGAATGCCCATCAGGAAATGGTCAGGAAAGCTGAGGGCCAATGTACGGCCCAAGAACCGTGTGGCGGCGGCCGCGACGATGGCTCTCGCGGTCACGGGGATCGGCTCGGCGCTCACGTGGATGTCGGTCTCCCTGACCACCGCGGATTCCGATGCGAAGCCGCAGGCATCTTGTTCCTACACGCCCACCGAGCGCGGAAAGACCTCCGGCATCCCCGCCTTCGATGCCGAGAAGGCCGCCCGTCCGCTGACGGCCACCTTGGTCACCAACCGAGGAGACGTCACGCTCAAGGCCCTGACCGGCGACGCGCCCTGCGCAAGCAACTCGTTCTCCTTCCTGGCCCGCAAGGGGTACTTCGACGGCAGTGAATGCCACCGCGTCACCACCCAGGGGATCTACGTTCTGGAATGCGGTGACGCCAAAGGGGACGGCAAAGCCGACCCCGGGTACTACTTCGCCGACGAGAATCTGGACGGAGCCGACTATCCGGCGGGCACCGTGGCGATGGCCAAGGTGGAACCGGGAAGGAACGGCAGCCAGTTCTTCATCAGTTACGCCGACCCGGACGTCGCCATGTCGCCGCTGTGGACTCCGTTCGCGAAGGTCGTCGGCGGAATGGACGTACTGCAAAAGATCGGCGAGGCCGGGACGTCGGACGGATCCACCGACGGCAGGCCCCAGAAGCCCGTCGTCATCGAGTCGGTGGTCCTGCGTTAGGCCTGGGGCTCTCGTCGGCCGTGGGGGGGGTGTCCGTCAGCCCGAGCGGGTGAGCAGTACGAAACCGTCCTCTTCCGCCGCAGTGCGGTACCCCTCCGTGAGGGCACGGTCCAGGGAGATCCGCTCCTCCCCGACACTCAGCGGCCATATCCGATGCTGCGGCACCTCGGTGTCCACCATGATCCACTCAGGGTTGGGGCGACTGTCGCCCCAGCCGTAGAGGCTGACACTCGTACGGTCGGTGAGCTGGGGCACGAGCTGGTTGGACGCCTGGACCGTCGCGCCGTCGGGGATGCGGTCCATGAGCTTGTGGGCGACGGCGACGCGCGGATCGGTCCGCCAGTTCTCCGGCTTGACCAGCTGCCACAGCGGGTACTGCGGAAGGATCAGGGCCGTGATCGCGGCCGAGCCCACGAGGTAGCGCCGCAGGCTCACTCCACTCGTCCGCCTGCGGACCAGGGCATCGATGAAAGCGGCGAAGACGATCGGCATCAGGACGATCGAATAGTGGTAGCTGGTGCCCCAGTGGGTCCAGAGCCCGGAGGCGAAGCGCCAGACCAGGGTCGGCAGCGCGACCAGCAACAGCGGGGACCGCAGGGCCAGGAACAGCGTGGGGGCCAGCAGGAACAGCAGGGTCGTGACCTTGGGCTCGGGGGTGATGAGACCGATCGTGACCTTGTACAGCAGGTCCGGCAGCCCGCTTTCGCCACCCTCTGAACCTGTCGTCAGCCAGTGCGTATACGCGTAGGACCCCTGCGGGTTGAAGGCCGGCAGGATCACCAGCATCGCCAGAGCCGTCCCGCCCAGACCGGCCACGGCGGTGGCGATCCCCAGCTTGCGGTCCCCCCGTAGGGCGATGAGGAAGCCGATCACGGCCACGGTGAGGCCGAGGTCCTCCTTCACCAGCAGCAGGGGCAGGGCCCAGAGCGCCGCGGCACGCGGCCGGTCGTTCCCCAGAGCCACCAGTGAGCAGGCGAGCAGCGGAACGGCGAAGGCCACTTCGTGGAAGTCGAAGCCGGCGGCATTCGCCAAGCCCCAGGACAGGCCGTAGCAGATGCCGATGACCGCGGCGGCGCCGGATCCCAGCGCTCGACGGGCCCAGAGGGCCAGCGGCAGAACACTCGCGGCGATCAGCGCCGCCTGCACCACGAGCAGGACCTGCGGCGAGGGCCAGAGCCGGTAGAACGGCGCGACAAGGGCCAGAGCGGGGTGGAAATGGTCCCCCAGGACGGGATAGTCCGGCCCCTTCACCTCGGACACGGGAAGGTGCCCGTCCGCGTAGGACCGGATGACCTGTTCGAAGATTCCCAGGTCGAAGGCGTTGGAGAGCATCCGTTGATGGAGGCGCAGGGACAGCGTCATGTACGCGAAGAACAGCGCTCCCGCGAGGGCCCACATCCACCACGGAATCCCGGAGTGACCGGTGGGGGAATCCCCTGCTCGCGCCTGTTCGTCGGACTGTGACTGCTGTGGTGGGAGCGTGGCGCTGTCGGCGGGGGATGCCTGCATGACGGTGCCTTTCCAGAATCGCTACAGCGTCCGAAGGCCCCTCAAGATGCCAGCATTTTCCTGCGCCCGACTACGACTCATCTCCCGTGTGGGCAGAATCCTCCGAATAGCCGAACTTCTGCCCGGACCGGCATCAACCGGCGCGGATCACGAATTCGGCTTTCGGTCCCGTGATTGCGAGTCGGCCGAACTCGACGATGAATGGGCGCCCTTACGCCCGTTTATGCCGGCCAACGGTTCACCGAGCAGCGTCTCGCCGCGGAGTCACCCCAGCTGCGCCTTGACGTGGTCGATCACCTCGTTGAACTCCTTCGTCGGCGAGAAGTCCACGTACTCGCAGTCCTCCAGCGCTACGGGGACGTGTCCCGGCGCCCAGTAGAAGGCCTGCCCCGCCTCGTAGACCTCGTCCCCCTGCTCGGTCCGCATCTTCAGCCGCCCCTTGAGCAGATAGCCCCAGTGCGGGCACTGGCAGGCGTCACCGGGGAGGCCCTTGACCCCCGGCGTCATGTCCGTACCCCCGGGAAGCCGCGCGAAGGCGACGCTCATGTCTCCCCCGATCTCCTGCGCGCGCAGCTCCACACCGCCGCCTTCGATCGCGACGGGAGTCCCGTTCCTCGTGGTCGCCGTCATGACTCCTCCATGGCCGGTTCGCGGCGGGGTCTCGGCGATCTCCGCCTCTCTCCAGTCTGGCCCCGGCCTCTGCGGCGTGCGAGGGCTGGCGAGGAGATCCACCGTCCCAAAAATACCCCCAGGGGTATCGGTGCTACAGTGAAATCAAGATACCCCCCGGGGTACATCGATCGGGGGTACGTCGATCCAAGGAAGGAGCCCATCAGTGTTCTTCGTGGACATCCTGGAGACCGAGGGTCTGGGCAACCGCAGTTACCTGGCGGGCGGTCGCGAGGCGGCCGTCGTCGTCGATCCGCCGCGGGACGTGGAGCGCGTGCTGGCCGCCGCGGCCGCGCGCGGGGTGCGGATCGCGTACGTGGCGGAGACCCACGTGCACAACGACTACGTGTCCGGCGGGCTGGAACTCGCCCGGCTGACCGGTGCCACCTACCTGGTGCCGGCCGCCGCCCGCGTGTCCTTCGCCCGCACGCCCATCGCCGACGGCGAGACCGTCACCGTCGGAACCGGACTTGCCCTGCGGGCGCTGGCCACCCCCGGGCACACCCCGCACCACACCTCCTACGTGCTCGTCGAGGACGGGCAGGAGGTCGCGGCATTCACCGGCGGGTCCCTGCTGATCGGCAGCGTGGGCCGTCCCGACCTGGTCGACCCGCGGCTGACCGAAGAGCTGGCCCGCGCCCAGCACGCGTCCGCGCACCGGCTGGCCGCGGAGCTGGACGACGCCGTACGGGTGCTGCCCACCCACGGGTTCGGCAGCTTCTGCTCCTCCTCGCAGACCGAGGGCTCCTCCTCGCAGGCTGAGGGCGAACCCGGCACCATCGGCCGGGAGCGCAGGACCAATGACGCGCTGACCAGGGACGTGGACACGTTCGTGGCACAGCTGCTGGCCGGTCTCGACGACGTACCCGCCTACTACGCCCACATGGGCCCGGTCAACGCCGCCGGGCCCGCGCCGGTGGACCTGACCCCGCCGAGGACCGCCGACGGCCGGGAGATCGCCGAGCGCCTCGCCGCCGGCGAATGGATCGTCGACCTGCGCAGCCGCACCGCCTTCTCCGAAGGGCACGTGGCGGGCACCTTCAACTTCGAGGCCGAGGGCAAGCTCGCCACGTATCTGGCCTGGCTCGTCCCGTGGGGCAAACCCGTCACCCTCCTCGCCGAGGACGCCGCCCAACTCGCCCACGCACAGCGGGAGCTGGCCCGGGTCGGCATCGACCGGCCCGCGGCCGCCGCCACCGGCGACCCCGGCGCCTGGTCGCGCGGGGGCGACACCCTGCGGTCCTTCCCGCGCGCCGACTTCGCCGCCCTCGAGAAGGCCCGGCAGCGCGGCGAGGAGATGGTCGTGCTGGATGTGCGCCGCGACTCCGAACGGGCCGGCGGCCATGTGAAGGGGTCGGTGCACATCCCCGTCCACGAGCTGTACGACCGCGCCGGCGAGGTTCCGGCGGGGACGGTGTGGGTCCACTGCGCCGGCGGGATGCGCGCGGCGATCGCCGCGTCGCTGCTCGACGCGGCGGGGCGGGATGTTGTCGCCGTCGACGACGGATTCGCCGCCGCGGAACAAGCCGGTCTGACTGTCACCGGCGGCGGCTGAACCGGGCGTACGGCCTGCGGTACGCCTGCCTGGGGTGCGATACGGGGCCCGCCGTACACCTCGCTCCACTCCCGCCTACGGCCGTGGAACAGCCCGCCGCACGCCCGCCCACGGCCGCGGTGCAGCCCGGCGCACGCCCACCCGTCTACGCCCGTGGTACCGCCCGCCGTACACCTCGCTCTACGCCCGCCTGCGGCAAGTGGAACAGCCCGCTGCACGCCCCGCCCACAGCCGCGGTGCAGCCCGCCCAACGCCCGCCAACGCCCGTGGTACGGCCTGCCCTACACCCGCCAACGCCCGTGGTACAGCCCGCCCTACACCCGCCCACGGCCGCGGTACAGAGCCCGCCGCACGCCCGCCCTGCCCCCCTACGACCGCGGCACTGCCCGCCATGCGCCCGCGGTACAGCCCGCTGCATGCCCGCCTGCGGCGCGATCCAGCCCGCCATACACCTCGCCCTGCGCCCGCCTACCTCCGTGGCACAGCCCGCCCAACGCCCGCCGTATGCCCCCCCGTACAGAAGGAGATGACCACGATGTTCCCCTTGCGCCCCGCCCGGCGCCGCCTCACCCCCGGCCAGGCTCGCGAGCGCACCGGCAGCGGAGGCGTGGTGCTGCTGGACGTCCGCGAGATATCGGAGTGGCGGGCCGGGCACGCGCCCGGTGCCTGCCATCTGCCGTTGTCCCGCCTGGTCACCGGTGCCGCGCTGCCGCCCGAGGCGGTCGGCAGACGCGTGGTGGCGATCTGCCGTTCCGGTCAGCGATCCCAGCGGGCGGCGAAACTCCTCGTCGCACGAGGCATCGACGCACGAGACGTCAAGGGCGGCATGACCGCCTGGGCGAAAGCGGGCCTGCCGGTCGTCGGCGAACGGGGCGAAGGCGGCTCGACGGCGTGAGCGCACTGATCCTGGCCCTCGTGGCGGGGGCCGTGGTCGGTCTGGCACTCGGCGCGCTGGGCGGCGGCGGCAGCGTCCTCGCGGTCCCCGCCCTGATCTACCTGCTCGGCTTCACCCCGGCCGCGGCCACCACCGCGAGCCTCATCATCGTCACCGCCACTTCCGCCACCGCCCTCTACGCCCACGCCACCGCCGGACACGTCCGCTGGAAGGCCGGGACCGCGTTCGCCGCGGCCGGGATCGTCCCCGCGGCCCTCGCCGGGGCCGCCGCGGCCCGGCTGCCGCAGCCCGTCCTGACCGCCGCGTTCGCCGGTATCGCGGCCCTCGCCGCGATGAAGATGCTGAGCCCCGCGCCATCGGCGGGAGCCGCGCGGCAGGTACGGCCGGTGAAGGCCGCGGGCACGGGGGCGGGGCTGGGTGCGCTGACCGGTCTGCTGGGCGTCGGTGGAGGGTTCCTCGCCGTGCCCGCCCTGGTCACCGTCCTGGCCTTCGAGATGCAGGCCGCGATCGGCACCAGTCTGCTGGTCATCACCACCAACTCGCTGGCTTCCCTGGTGACTCGCTCCGGCGGCGCGGCCGGTGTCGACTGGGTGGTCATGGCGCCGTTCACCGGCGCGGCGATCCTGGGTGCCTGGGACGGCAAACGCCTCGCGGCCAAGGTCTCCGGACCGCTGCTGCAACGGCTGTTCGCCGGCGTGCTGCTGGCCGTGGCGGCGTTCATGCTCGTGGACGTGTTCGTATGACGGGCGTAGCGCGGGCCGGTTCGTACAACCGGCGCTGTTCAGATCAGATCGGGGGCTCGCGCAACCGATGTCGTTCAGACCGGCTCGTACGACCCGTGCCGCTCAGGCCAGCGACAGGAACAGCTTCTCCAGCCGAGCCCGCATCTGGTCCCGGTCACCGGCCTCCTGCCCGCCGTCGGCCATGCAGTGCTGGAGTCCGGTCGCGATGATCGCGAACCCCGCACGGTCCAGGGCGCGGGAGACCGCGGCGAGCTGCGTGATCACGTCTTCGCAGTCGCGGCCGTCCTCGATCATCTTGATGATCCCGGCGATCTGCCCCTGGGCCCGCCGCAGCCGGTTCAACACCGACTTCAGCTCATCGGCCGCCATCTGAAGCTCCACGCTTCCACCTCCACAGATACCCCTATGGGTATTCTACCGGGTTCGGGCATCCGTCCCCGGAAGCCTTGAAAGGACACCCCCGGCATGACCACTCCCACCGCCCTGCTCCCCACCCAGGCCGCCGCCCGCCTGGACCAGTACACCGTCATCGACGTGCGCACCCCCGGCGAATACGCCGGAGGCCACGTCCCCGGCGCCCACAACATCCCCCTCGATCACCTGCCCACCGCGCTGCCCGCCCTCAAGGACGCAGCCGCCCGCGGCGACCTCCTCATCGTCTGCGCCTCCGGCAACCGCTCGGCCACCGCCTGCCGGGAACTCGCCGAAGCGGGCATCTCCGCCGCCACCCTCACCGGCGGCACGACCGCCTGGACGCAGCAGGGCCACACCCTCCACCACCCCGAGGGTGCGCGCGCCGTCTGGCCCATGGAGCGCCAGGTCCGCCTGACCGCCGGCTCCCTCGTGGTCCTCGGCCTCGCCGCCGGCACCCGCTACCGGCCCGCCCGCTGGCTCTCCGCCGCCATCGGGGCCGGCCTGGTCTTCTCCGCCACCACCAACACCTGCGGCATGGGCGCCGCGCTCGCCAAACTCCCCCACAACCAGCCCCGTCGGGCCGATCTCGCCACCACCCTGAAGGCGCTGCGGAACTAGGGAACTAGCAGGGGTCGGCGTCGAGATGCCGGAGGAGGGCGGTCAGGCCGGTGCGGGTGAGGGGGAGTATTCGGTCGGGGTCGTCGCTTTCGCGGAGGAGCAACTCGTCCTCACTGTGGGCGAGTTCCACACATTCGTTGCCGTCCGCGCCACCGGAGAACGAGGACTTCTGCCACTGAGTCACGTCTTACAACTCCTTCGCCAGGCGGTGGATGAAGTCCCGCGATCGGGCGGGCTCCAGGGACGCCGATTCCACCTTACGGAAGAGTGTTCGCATGGACTGGAGCTGGGCAGCGGCATCGAGGAAAGCCGAGCCGTACGGGGTGTCCCGCTGAACGGTGTCCAGCGCGGATACCCGCCCGCCCGCGTACACCAGAGCTGAACTCGCCCCGGCGAAGCCGTCCACATCGAACGGGACAACGCGCACCGTGACGTGGGGGTGCTCCGACTCCTTGAGGATTTCGTCGAGTTGGGCACGCGCAACACGCCGGTCCGCGACACGCGTGCGCAGCACGGACTCGTGCAGCACCGCCGAGTACGGGGGTGCTCCGTCCCTGCCAAGGGCTGACTTGCGACGCATCCGGTGTTCCACCCTCGGCTCCAGCTCACTCGCCGGAAGCTCCGGGCGCCAGTACGCGAATACCGCGCGCGCGTAGCCCTCGGTTTGAAGGAGTCCGGGTACGTGCGCGGTGCCGATCACCTGAATGTAGGTCGCGTGGTGTTCCAACTCCGCCAGGTCCAAGAACGAAGGAGGCAGCACACCTCGATATTCCTCCCACCACCCGCGCGTACGATCCGTCACCATCTCCACCAGCGCGTCGATCAAGTCCGTGTCCGCACAGGCGTAGTGGGACGCGAGCCTGCGGACACGCTCCCCGCTGATCCCGACGTTGCCGGCTTCCATCTGGCTCATCTGGGCCCGAGCCACCCCCAACAGCCCTGCCGCGTCACCGGAGGACAGGGCTGCCGCCTCACGCAGTTTCCGCAGCTCGACGCCAAGGCGCACCTGGCGCGCAGTGGGTTGCGTTCTCGCCGGCATACGGCTCCTGTCCCTCAACATCACGGCTGCGGAGCGGAGTTGAACCACCCCGTTCGGGTGTCAGATTACGCGAGCAGCTTGCACAGAGTAAATTTTTACACGTACCGTCAGTGATGCGACGCACACGCTGCGGAACCCGGGACCCCGGAAGCGCACCGCCCCGTCACGCCATGACGAGGGCGACATTGCCACTGCCCGAACGACCGCCGCGTACTCCACCTCCCTGACCACGAACCGGAGTTGACGCATGCCCGAAACCTCAGCCCCCACCCCGGACTCCGCCCCCTGGGAGTACACCCTCTACATCCCCAACGACCCCCGAGCCGTCACCATCTGCCGCCGCACCCTCCGCCTGATCCTCGCCGCCCACGGCCTCCCCCACCTCACGGAAGCCGCCGAACTCCTGGCGACCGAGCTGATCACCAACGCCGTACAGCACACGAAGGGCCCCGCCGCCATACGGCTCCGCGCAGAGGGCGGCACCCTGCGGATCGGTGTCTGGGACGCGGACCCCGCCCCGCCGCGCCGCTCCCGGCACACCTCCCCGGACTCCGAATCGGGCCGCGGCCTCGCCCTCGTCCACAACTGCGCGGACACCTGGGGATGGGTCCAGCAGCGGGACACCTGGAACATCGCCGGCACCGGCAAGTACATCTGGTGCGAACTGACTTCGGCGGCGTGAACGACGCGACAGTCCGAAGGGCCCGGAACCAGTGGAGTTCCGGACCCTTCAGGTACCTACACGAGTCAGCTGGCCGACGCCGAAGCCGACGCGCCCGGCACCGTGTCCGTGCTGTCGTGGGTCTCGTCGGGGGCGACGCCCATGGTCAGGGAGGCGACGACGCCCTTGGCGATGTCGTTCTTCTTGTACTTGAGCTTCAGCAGCCCGCCCTCGGTGCCGTTGTCCGGGTAGATCGTGTCCTCGTCGAGGGTGGTGCGGGTGGTGGTGTTGGTGGAGTACGGGGACACCTCCGCCGAGGCCAGGACGGACTCCTCGGAGAAGAAGAGCTGGCCGGTGTGGCAGGCGTGGCCGCCCTCGTAGCCGGCGTCGGTCCAGGTGCCGTCGACGTGGACCTTCACGTGGATGTGGACGCAGCGGCCCTGGTACCAGCCCGGGAAGACCGTCTTGAAGGTGACGAACCCGTGCTTGTCGGTCTTCCAGGTGCCGCGCAGGTAGCGCTCGTCGTCGGTGGGCTCGGAGTGGCCGCCGCCCGTACCGCCGGAGGGCGCGCCGGACGGGGGCTCACCGGTCGGAGTGCCGGAGGCCCCGTCCGTCGGGGTACCGGAAGGCGCGTCCGTGGGGGCGCCGCCACCGCCGCCACCGTTGCTCATCGCCTCGTAGCCGGAGTACACGCCCATCGCCGTGCAGTGCCAGATGTCGACCGCCGCGTTCTTCACGGGCTTACACGTGTCCGCGTCGATCACCTTGAGCTTGAGGGTCATCGGAATGCCCTCCTGGTCCTCGGTGATGTCCTGCCGGATCTTGTCCGCGTCGATGTAGTACGGGCCCTCGGTGGTCTCCGAGGTGAGCGTGTAACACGCCTCCGCGGAGCTGGAGGAGGCACTCGGAGTCGCACTCTTCACCTGGCCCGCATTCGCGGTCGCGGCGATACCGCCACCCACGCCCACCGCGGCCACGGCCGCGCCACCCGCCACGACGACCTTGCGTCGCGTCATATTCCGTTTGTGTGCCGGTCCTTGGGTCTCAGTCATGGCCCGGACGCTAGGTAAGACGCCTGTCAACACCGTGGGAAATGACTGTGGCTTTCTATGAGAGAGCAAAAAGGGGCCCGAAATGTACGGCACTTTCGAGCCCCTTCTGATAATGGAATTAGGTAAGGCTTTCCTTACTTAACTCGCTCCGCTTCCTGCTCTTACTCCGTGCTGTCGTGCGACTCCTCCGGCGCCACGCCCATCGTCAACTGGGCACGGACACCCCGCGCGATGCGCCGCCTGTCGTACTTGAGGTGGAGCAGCCCGCCCTCGGCGCCGTTGTCCGGGTAGATGGTGTCCTCGTCGAGGGTCGTGCGGGTGGCGGTGTTCGTGGAGTACGGCTCCACCTCGGCGGAGGCCAGCACCGACTCCTCGTCGAAGAACAGCTGGCCCGTGTGGCAGGTGTGGCCGCCCTCGTAGCCCGCGTCGGTCCAGGTGCCGTCGACGTGGACCTTCACATGGATGTGCACGCAGCGGCCCCGGTACCAGCCCGGGAAGACGGTCCTGAAGGTGACGTAGCCGCGCTTGTCCGTCCGCCACGTACCGCGCAGATAGCGTTCGTCGTCGGTCGGCTCCTGGTGGCCGCCCGGACCGCCGGGACCGCCCGTCGGGGGCGGGCCGGTGGGAGCGTCGGTGGGCGGGGTGCCGCCGCCACCGCCGTTGCCCATGTCCTCGTAGCCCGAGTAGATGCCCAGCGCCGAGCAGTGCCAGATGTCGACGGCGGCGTTCCGGACCGGTCTGCAGGTCTCGGCGTCGATCACCTTGAGCCTGAGGACCAGGGGGATGCCCTCCTCGTCCTCGGTGACGTCCTGGCGGAGCTTGTCCGCGTCGATGTAGTACGGGCCCTCGGTGGTCTCCGTGGTCAGGACGTAGCAGGCCTCCGGGGTGCCGGACGGGTCGGCGGAGTCCTTGGGCAGGGGCCGGGCGGCGGTCGCGTCGCCCGCGAAGGCGTTCGCGCCCAGGCCGGCCGCCAGACCCGCGGCCGCGACCGTCGCACCACCGGCGACGACGACCCGACGGCGCGTCAATTCCCGTTCTGCTGCTGTCTGTTGGGGGGTCTCAGTCATGGGCGTGGAGATTATGAAGTGAACCTGTCAAAGCGCTGTGATTCACGGGGTTTCCTGAGGACCACATAAGAATGGCTCGGAATCGGTGCCGATTCCGAGCCATTCGAACGTGCCGGGACGCAGACGAAGGTCTGCTTCGCGGGACGCGGCCGAGCTTCTACTTGGGCTGCGGCTTCCGCACGGAAATGTGCAGCTCGCGCAGGCGGGTCTCGTCCAACTCCGTCGGCGCGCCCATCATCAGGTCCTGCGCGTTGCCGTTGAGCGGGAACGCGATCGTCTCGCGGATGTTCGGCTCGTCCGCGAGAAGCATGACGATGCGGTCGACGCCGGGCGCGATACCGCCGTGCGGCGGGGCGCCGAAGCGGAACGCGCGCAGCATGCCGGCGAACTGCTCCTCGACGGTCTCACGGTCGTAGCCCGCGATCTCGAAGGCCTTGAGCATGATCTCGGGCTCGTGGTTCCGGATCGCGCCGGAGGACAGCTCGACGCCGTTGCAGACGATGTCGTACTGCCAGCCCAGGATGTCCAGCGGGTCCTGGGTCTCCAGGGCCTCCAGACCGCCCTGCGGCATCGAGAAGGGGTTGTGCGAGAAGTCGAGCTTGCCGGTCTCCTCGTCCTTCTCGTACATCGGGAAGTCGACGATCCAGCAGAACCGGAAGACGCCCTCCTCGAAGTGCCCCGCACGCTTGGCGGCCTCGACCCGCACCGCGCCCATGATCTTCGAGACCTCGTCGAACTCACCCGCGCCGAAGAACACCGCGTGACCGGCGGCCAGCGACAGGCGCTTGGTCAGCTCGGCGACGTTCTCCTCCGTCAGGAACTTCGCGATCGGGCCGGTCAGCGAGCCGTCCTCGGTCACCCGCACCCAGGCCAGGCCCTTCGCACCCTGCTCGACCGCGTAGTCACCGAGGCCGTCGAAGAACTTCCTCGACTGGCCCGCGACGTCCGGCACCGGCAGGGCGCGCACGTGCTTGCCCGCGAAGGCCTTGAACTCCGAGCCCGCGAACACATCGGTGATGTCCACGAGTTCCAGCTGGGCCCGCAGGTCCGGCTTGTCGGAGCCGTACTTCAGCATCGACTCGCGGAACGGGATGCGCGGGAAGGGGGAGGTGACATGGCGGCCGCCGCCGAACTCCTCGAAGAGCTCCGTCATGAGCTTCTCGATCGGCTGGAAGACGTCCTCCTGCTCGACGAAGCTCATCTCCACGTCGAGCTGGTAGAACTCGCCCGGCGAACGGTCCGCGCGCGCGTCCTCGTCGCGGAAGCAGGGCGCGATCTGGAAGTAGCGGTCGAAGCCGGAGATCATCAGCAGCTGCTTGAACTGCTGCGGCGCCTGCGGGAGCGCGTAGAACTTGCCCGGGTTCAAGCGGGACGGGACGACGAAGTCACGCGCACCCTCGGGAGAGGTCGCGGACAGGATCGGCGTCGCCATCTCGTTGAAGCCCAGCGCCGTCATCTTGTGACGGATCGCGGAGATCACGGCCGTACGCAGCAGGATGTTGCGGTGCATGCGCTCGCGGCGCAGGTCCAGGAAGCGGTACTCCAGGCGCCGCTCCTCGTTGACCCCGTCCTCCGCGTTGATCGTGAACGGGAGCGGGGCGGCGGCGCCGAGCAGCTCGACCTCGCTGACCTCGACCTCGATCTCGCCGGTCGGCAGATCCGGGTTCACGTTCTCCGTGCCGCGCGAGACGGCCTTGCCGTCGACGCGGACCGTCGACTCCTTGGAGATCTTGTCGAGGGCCTCGTAGGCGGGCGTGCCGGGGCGGGCGACGAGCTGCGTGATGCCGTAGTGATCGCGCAGATCGATGAAGAGGATGCCGCCCAGGTCGCGCCGATTGTGCAGCCAGCCACTCAGCCGGACGTCGCTGCCGACGTCAGAGGAGCGGAGCTCGCCGCAGGTGTGGGACCTGTACCGATGCATCGTCGTGTCATCCAGTCTTCGCGGATCAGGGTCTGTTTCACGTGAAACAGCCGGGCCGGGGCCCGGACCCCACAAGGGTACCGGCCACGCCAAGATCACTCCCCCCGATAACCCGGCCGTGCCCCGCGTCCCCACCCCGCGTCTCCGCCGTGATCGGCCGGACAGGTCCTGGGTGGCAGGCACGGATCACCTCTCCCTACAGTGGGTCAATGCGCACTGGTGAGCCCCTGCCCGCCATGGGGGACGTCCTGGCCGCCCTCGCGACCGGCCTGTGGCGCTGGGACAACGCCGAGGGGCAGGTCACGTTCGACGCCGAGGCCGCCCGGCTCATCGGGCTGCCCGCGGAGCGGGTGACGCTCACGGAGGCCGGTGCGCGCTCCCGTTTCCACCCCGTCGACTGGAACGAGGTCTACGGAGTCGTCCAGCTCGCCCTCGTCGAGGACACCCTCGCCGAGGTCCGGATGCGGGTCATGGACGTGCACGGCCGGGTGATCCGTACCGTACGCAGCCGCTCCAAGCCGGTCGTCGACCCGAAGACCGGGGAGTACGAGCTCATCGGCACCCTCCAGGAAGTCACCGAACCCACGCCGGCCACCGTCGCGCGCACGCCGATCACGGGTGACTGGCGGCGCTCGCGCGAGGCGTTCCTGCTGGACGCGGGGCGCGCCCTGGCCGAGGCACGGTCCACCGCGGAGGTGCTGCGGGTCGCGGCGGGCCTGTCGATGCCGGGGTTCTCGCCGGACGGGCTCGCCGTCTTCGGCGCCGAGGGCGACCGGCTGACGGTCATCGGGCACCACGGGCACCAGCCGGGGGACGAGGGACCGTTCTCCCACATGTCGCTGGCCACGGACTATCCGGCCGCGGAAGTCGTACGAACCGGCCGCGCCGTCTACCTCTCCTCCCCGGAGGACTACAAAGAGCGCTATCCCGTCTCCTGGCCGCTGGCCCAGCACTTCGGCCGGCAGTCGTGGGCGTTCCTGCCGCTCACCGTCGCGGGCAGCACGATGGGCGCGTGGATGGCGGCCTTCGCCTACCCCGTCACCTTCACGCCCGACGAACGCGCCGTCCTGACGACCGTGGCCCGCATGCTCGCCCAGGCGCTCTCCCGCGCCGGCGCCGCCGAGACCCAGCGGGAGCTGACCGACGGCCTCCAGCGCTCGATGATGCCCACCCTCGGCCCCCAGATGCCGGGCATGACCGTCGCCGCGCGCTACGTCCCCACCGGCGGTGGCCTCCAGGTCGGCGGCGACTGGTACGACATGATCCCGCTCCCGACCGGCCGCTTCGCCCTCGTCATCGGCGACGTCCAGGGCCATGACGTCCGCGCGGCCGGCCTGATGGGCCAGCTCCGGATCGCCCTGCGCGCGTACGCCGCCGAGGGGCACCGCCCGGACGCCGTGCTCTCCCGGGCCTCGCGCTTCCTGTACGGGGTCACGGACTCGGTGACGTACGGCTCCAGTGGCGGCAGCGACAGCGAGGGCGATGCCGGGGACATGCGCTTCGCGACCTGCCTGTACGTCGAGGTCGACCCGGCGACCGGGACGCTGGACATCGCCCGCGCCGGGCACCCGGACCCCGCGATACGCATGGCGGACGGGACCGTACTGACGCGGCCGGTCGCCGGCGGGCTGCCGCTCGGCATCGACCCGGACGCCGACTATCCGACGACCCGGCTCGTCCTGGAGCCCGGCGAGACCATGCTGATCTGCACCGACGGGCTGATCGAGACCGGCGGCCACGACCTCGACACCGGCTGGAGACGTATCCGCCGGACCCTCGAATCCCACAACGGCGACATGGAGTCCCTCGCGGACGCCCTGGTCCAGGCCGTGCACGGGCCCTCCTCGCACCACACTCCCGGCCCGCTGGCGGACCGGCGCGAGGACGACATAGCGGTGCTGCTGCTGTGCCGGCTGGGGCCGGGGTGCGGCTGCGGCGACACGACCACTGACGTACGGCCCCTCGCACGCCGCACCGTGCTGACCGTGGCGCAGGCCGAGCCCGAGGGCGTCGCGGCCGCCCGCCAGCAGGTACGGGAACTCCTCCACGACTGGGCCTCCGAGGACCAGCTCGACTCCGCCGTCCTCCTCGTCTCCGAGATGATGACGAACGTCCTCGTGCACACGGACGCCGACGCCCTCCTCGTCGCCGAGGTGTCCGGCGAAGGCGGCAAGCGCCGGATGCGGGTGGAGGTCACCGACGCCAGCGACGACCTGCCGCACAAGAGACACCCCGGCGAACTGGCGTCCTCCGGACGGGGACTGGTGCTCGTGGAACTCCTCGCGGACCTGTGGGGGGTGGACCCACGGGGGGAGGGGAAGAGCATCTGGTTCGAGTTCTACGAGCCGTCGGCGGAGGATCCGGCAGCGGCTTCCGGGGAGGCCGGGAAGTCCGGGGCTTCCGGGGAGTAGCGCGTACGAATTTCGGAGAGCACCCCGAACACGGCCGCCGTCAGCGGTACGGCGAGCAGCATGCCGAGAATCCCCGCGACGGACGCCCCCGCGGTGATCGCCAGCATCACCACCGCCGGATGCATCTGCACGGTCCTGCTCTGGACCATCGGCTGCAGCACATGCCCGTCGAGCACCTGCACCGCGACGACGACCCCGAGCGCCCACAGCGCGATGACGACCCCTCGGTCCGCAAGAGCGACAAGCACGGCCACCGCTCCGGAGAGGAACGCGCCGAGATACGGGATGTACGCCCCCACGAAGACCAGCGCGCCCAGGCCCACCGCACCCGGGACGTCGAGGATCAGCAGTCCGACGGTGATGAGCAGGGCGTCGATGAGCGCGATGATCGTCGTCCCGCGCATGAAGCCCTCGACGGCCTGGAAGGCGCGGCGGGCCATGGCCTCGACCGTGTCGGCGGTGCCACGCGGGGCGAGCGACCGGAGGGCTCCCGTGGCCCGGTGGGAGTCCCGCAGGAAGAAGAAGACGAGCAGCAGGGCGAGCACCGCCATAGCGATCACCTCGCCGACGACGCTGATCCCGCTGATCACCCCGGATGCCGCCGTACCGCCGAACTTGGTGAGCAGGTCCTTCGCGTTGGTCGCGATGTCGTCGAGCGACGTGCCCGCCGCGCCGAAGTGCTCGGCGACCGACTTGGAGGCCTGCTTGAGCGAGGCCACGATCTCGTCGCCGGTGTCGACGAGCGCGGCGACGACGATGTAGACGGTCCCGCCGACCACCGCCACCACCGCGACACACGTCAGCCCGGCCGCGACCGACCGGTGCACACCGGCCTTCACCAGCCGCTGGAACAACGGCCCCAGCAACGCCGTCCCGAGCAGCGCGAGCAGCACCGGCACGACCGCCGTCCTGACCTGGGAGCACAGCTCGATCCCGACCCAGCCGACAGCGGCGGCCAGCAGGATGACTCCACACCAGCCGGCCAGCCGCCGGGCACCTTCGGGAAGTAGCTGCACGCGCCCCAGCTGATCATGCGTCAGACGGGGCGTCATATCGGGAGGGCCGAAAGGGGGAGCGGCGAAGTCACCTCGGCTGCGGGAAGATACGGCCATGGCGGTCATCACCGAGATACCTGGCCCCAAGGGCCTTCCCGTACTGGGCTCCATGCTCGATCTGCGGCGCGACACCCTGGGAGCCTTCCTCCGCATACGGCAGGAGTACGGCGACGTCGTCCGCGTCTCCGCCGGCCCGCCCGGACTCCGTACCGTGCTGCACTGCGTCTTCTCCGCGGAGGGCGCACAGCAGATCCTGGCCTCGCAGGCGGCCAACTTCCGCAAGGACAACCAGTTCTACGAGGAGCTGCGGCTCTCCGCCGGCAACGGCCTGCTCACCAGCCAGGACGCCGACTACCTGCGCCAACGCCGCCTGATCCAGCCGATGTTCACCAAGCGCCGAGTGGACGGCTACGCCACTGCGGTCACCCTGGAGGCCGCCGCCACCGCGGAGAGCTGGCGCGACACCCCCGAGGTGGACGTCGTACGGGAGATGAACCACCTCGCGCTGCGCACCGTCTCGCGCATCCTCTTCGGCGCCGACGTCGAGGCCGCCGTCGACGTCATCGACCGCAACTTCCCCGTCATCAACAACTACGTGACACAGCGCGGCTATTCACCCGTCAACCCGCCACGCAACTGGCCCACCCCGGCCAACCGGCGGGCCGGGGCCGCGACGGGCGAGGTGTACGCGGTCTGCGACCGGATCATCGCCGAGCGCCGCGCCAAGGGCGAGGACGACGGCGACGACCTCCTCTCCCTCCTCTCCAGGGCGGGCAGCGAGCAGGACGGCACCCTCGACCCCGCCGAGATCCGGGACCAGGTCCTGGTCTTCCTGCTGGCAGGCCACGAGACGACCGCCACCTCCATGGCCTTCGCCCTCCACCTCCTCGCCCTGCGCCCCGAGGAACAGGCACAAGCCCGCCAGGAGGCCGACGCCCTGCCGCCCGACCGCCCCCTCACGGCCACCGACCTCGACCGACTCCCGTACCTGACAACGGTGTTGAAGGAGGCCATGCGCCTGTTCCCGGCCGCCCCGGTAATCGGCCGCCGCTCCGTAGAGCCCGCCGAGATCGACGGCCACCTCATCCCCGCCGGCGCCGACGTCCTGATCGCCCCCTGGGTCACCCACCGCCACCCCGACCTCTGGCCCGACCCGAACCACTTCGACCCCACCCGCTTCACCCCCGAACAGGAAGCCGCCCGCCACCGCTACTCCTGGTTCCCCTTCGGCGGCGGCCCCCGCGCCTGCATCGGCCAGCACTTCTCGATGCTGGAATCCGTCCTGGCGCTCGCGGTACTTCTCCGCTCGTACGAACTGGAGGCCGTGGACACCGAGGTCCCGCTGTCCGCGGGGATCACGCTCCAGGCCATGGGTCCGGCGCGGGTGCGGCTTCGGGGGCGTACGACCTGATCGCCCGGCGTTTCCGCAGGTGGGATGGGCGGGAAGAATCGATACCTCGTTCCCCCTATCGGATGAACATCCTTGCGATCAACGCGAGTTGTGCCTCCTCATCCCTAGTTTCCGGAGCGGAGGTGATGCTCGATGTACGAGCAGAACGACGCGCCGACGGACGAGTCGGCGGTACAGCAGCAGGACGCGATCGACATCAATGACTTCGTGTTCGCGGCCACGGGGGCGCGGGTGCGGAGGCTGACGATGCAGAGCGGGGAACACTGGTTCCCAGCGATGGATGTGGCGAAGCAACTCGGCTACGCGAACACACGGGACGCCGTGCAGACCGCGGTGTCGGAACAGCACGCAACGACGTTCGGTGACATTGCACGAAGGGTCGGCCTCAGCGACGCAAGGCGCAATACCGCAGGTCACAGGTTCCGCACAACGATGAAGTTGGTGAACCTAGAAGGTCTCATCCAGCTCGTCCACAGGTGCACGAAGCCGGAGTCGCAGCCGTTCAGGAACTGGGTTTCCGAAGTCATCGCCACGATCCAGCGCGACGGCTCCTACTCCCTGGAACCGTCTCCCGCACAATCCCCCGCCACTGGCGCCCCCAGCTACGTCATGCCCAAACAGGTCGCTGACGCGATCGTCCGGCTCGAAGTGAGGAACATCCAGGCCGACGAGATCATGGCGGCCTTCCAGAGGGAGCAAACCGAACTTCTACGAGAGATCAGACGCAGCCAGGGCACGATCGCCCGCGATCAGAGCAACATCGCCGACAGCCACCGCATGATCGCCCACAGCCAACGCACGATCGCCGAGGCGCTCCAGGACATCGCCGAGTCTCTCAGGTTCCGCCACCCGGCACCGAAGTTGACGCCCCAGCAGCTCCTGGCCGCCTGGAAGGCGAAGAACCTCGTCTTCACCGAGGACATCCATGCGGTGGCGGCCTACCTGGCGCCCGCGCTCGTTCGGGGCGAGGCCAGCTACCGCATGGAAGACATCGCCACTCGTACGGGGCTCTCCCACGCCCGCGTCCACGACTGCCTGCGCACGCTGCTCAAGCGGGGCTGCATGCGGCAGACGGGATGCGCTGCGGACGGAGCGCCCATCTACGTGCTGCCGTAGCGACGCTCTGACAAGACAGGCCCGAAGTCGCAAATCCAAGTTGCGGCTTCGGGCCTCGTCGTACCGTAGCGGACCGGGAGGGGTTACAGCCCGCCCTCGGTCATACCGTGCACCGCCGGGACCGTGCCCAGGCGGCCCTTCTGGAAGTCCTCGAACGCCTGCTGGAGTTCCTCGCGGGTGTTCATGACGAAGGGGCCGTAGTGGGCCATGGGCTCGCGGATGGGCTGGCCGCCGAGGATGACGACCTCCATGTCCGGGGTGTTGGCGTCCTGCTGCTCGTCCGCGCGGACGGTCAGCGAGGAACCCGCGCCGAAGACCGCCGTCTGTCCGAGGCGCACCGGGCGGCGGTCCGCACCGACCGACCCGCGGCCGGCCAGAACGTACGCGAGACCGTTGAAGTCCTCGCGCCACGGAAGCGTGACCTCGGCGCCGGGCGCGACGGTCGCGTGGACCATCGTGATCGGCGTGTGCGTGATGCCCGGGCCCTGGTGACCGTCGAGCTCACCGGCGATGACGCGAAGGAGCGCGCCGCCGTCGGGGGTGGTGAGCAGCTGGACGCTGCCACCGCGGATGTCCTGATAGCGCGGGGCCATCATCTTGTCCTTGGCGGGCAGGTTCACCCACAGCTGGAGACCGTGGAAGAGTCCGCCCGACATGACGAGCGACTCCGGCGGAGCCTCGATGTGCAGGAGACCCGAGCCCGCGGTCATCCACTGGGTGTCACCGTTGGTGATGGTGCCGCCGCCACCGTTGGAGTCCTGGTGGTCGAAGACGCCGTCGAGGATGTAGGTCACGGTCTCGAAGCCGCGGTGCGGGTGCCAGGGGGTGCCCTTCGGCTCCCCGGGCGCGTACTCCACCTCGCCCATCTGGTCCATCATGATGAACGGGTCGAGGTGGCGGTAGTTGATCCCGGCGAACGCACGGCGGACCGGGAAGCCCTCGCCCTCGAAGCCGCTGGGCGCGGTCGTCACGGTGAGCACCGGGCGGGCCACGGCGTCGGCGGACGCGGCTACGCGGGGCAGGGTCAGCGGGTTCTCGACGGTCACTGCAGGCATGTCGGTACCTCCTTGTGCGTTCAGTTTAGTTGATTGTTGAACTTTCTGCCACCCGTAACGCCGGACGCCCGGAGGGCATTCCCTCCGGGCGTCCGGGATGAGTACAGGCGCAGGTGAGCGTCAGCCGTACATACGGCGCATCGCGAAGTCCACCATCTGCTCCACCGCCTTGGCGTCGAAGACCATGCGGTGCTCACCCTCCATGTCGACCACGAAGCCGTATCCGGTGGGAAGCAGGTCGATCACCTCGGAGCCGGTGATCACGAAGTACTTGGACTCCTTACCGGCGTACCGACGGAGCTCCTTGAGCGAGGTGAACATGGGGATGACCGGCTGCTGGGTGTTGTGCAGCGCCAGGAATCCGGGGTTGTCGCCGCGCGGGCAGTAGACCTTCGACGTGGCGAAGACCTGCTGGAAGTCCTCGGCGGCCATCGACCCCGTGGTGAACGCACGGACCGCATCCGCGAGGGACGGCGGGGACGGCTCGGGGTAGAGCGGCGGCTGCTGCCCGTACCCGCCGGGCATCTGGCCGCCCGGCATCTGTCCGGGCATCTGCTGCTGGGGCGCGGCGTACCCCTGCTGTGCACCCGCGTTCTGGTCATAGCCGTACATGCGCGCAAGCGTACCGAGACGGCCGCCCCGGCGGGCCGGTACGGGGTGACCGACCGGGCGGGCCGGCAGCGGTCGCCCATGGGCGCGCCCGGGAACCCGGCACACCCATGGGGAGTTCACAGAGACCGCCCTGGTTTCGCACAGCGGACGCTCATAGCTTCTGCCTTGTCAAAGAACGCACCACGCACCGGCAAAGATCGAGTAACCACCAACAGGGGGCAGGGCCATGCACGGACACCACGACGACGAAGTCCACGAGCACGACAGGGGCCTCTCCTACGACCTCCCCGTCCTCGCCCGCCGCCGGATGATCCGGCTGATGGCGGGGGCGAGCCTGATACCGCTGGTGGGCTGCTCGGCCGACGACGAGACCTCCGCCTCCTCATCCACCGCATCCTCCCCGTCTTCCTCTTCCTCCTCCAGCAGCTCGTCCTCGTCGTCCGCCGAGTGCGCGACGATCCCGAACGAGACGGCCGGTCCGTACCCCGGTGACGGCTCGAACGGCGTGAACGTCCTGAAGGAGAGCGGTGTCGTACGGAGCGACATCAGGTCGAGCTTCGGCGACTCGGCGGGCGGCACCGCCGAGGGCGTGCCCCTGACGATCACGCTCACGGTCGTCGACGCCGCCTCCGGCTGCGGCACCGCCAAGGAGGGTGCCGCCGTCTACCTGTGGCATTGCGACCGGGAGGGCAACTACTCCCTGTACTCGGAGGGCGTCACCGAGGAGAACTACCTGCGCGGGGTCCAGGAGACCGACGACAAGGGCCAGGTCACCTTCACCAGCATCTTCCCCGCCTGCTACACGGGCCGCTGGCCGCACATCCACTTCGAGGTCTACGGCAGCCTGGACGACGCCACGGCGGCGACGTCCATCACGAACACCTCGCAGCTCGCGTTCCCGAAGGACGTCTGCGACACGGTGTACGCGACGGACGGCTACAGCCAGAGCGTGTCCAACCTGAGCCAGCTCTCGCTGGAGACGGACGGCATCTTCAGCGACGGATACGACCAGCAGCTGGCGACCATGACGGGTAGCGTCGGCAAGGGCTACACAGCGACGCTCACGGTTCCGGTGTAGGGCTCAGGGCCCTGCGCGCCGTGCGGCTTCCGGTCTAACTCGTCACAGATGCCCGTTCGGGGTTGCGTCTTATTACCGACGGGTAGCATCATCGTAGCTACTTGCTGGTACGTGAAACGAGGCTGCGAGTTCTCCGAAGTGCTTCGGCCTCCCCGATCCCTTACGGAGCCGTCGCCATGGGGCACTACAAGTCGAATCTCCGCGACATCGAGTTCAACCTCTTCGAGGTGCTCGGGCGCGACAAGCTGTACGGCACCGGCCCGTTCGCGGAGATGGACGTCGAGACCGCCAAGAGCATCCTCGAGGAGCTGACCAGGCTCTCGGAGAACGAGCTCGCCGAGTCCTTCGCGGACGCCGACCGCAACCCGCCGGTCTTCGACCCGGAGACCAACACCGCGCCCGTACCGGCATCCTTCAAAAAATCGTACAAAGCCTTCATGGACTCCGAGTACTGGCGTCTGGGCCTGCCCGAGGAGATCGGCGGCACGACCGCCCCCGCGTCCCTGATCTGGGCGTTCGCGGAGCTGATCCTCGGCGCGAACCCGGCTGTCTGGATGTACTCGTCCGGCCCGGCCTTCGCGGGGATCCTCTACGACGAGGGCAACGACGTACAGAAGAAGATCGCCCAGATCGCGGTGGACCGCACCTGGGGTTCGACCATGGTCCTCACCGAGCCCGACGCGGGCTCCGACGTGGGCGCCGGCCGCACCAAGGCGATCGAGCAGGAGGACGGCTCCTGGCACATCGAGGGCGTGAAGCGGTTCATCACGTCCGGTGAGCACGACATGGAGGAGAACATCCTTCACTACGTGCTGGCCCGTCCGAAAGGTGCCGGTCCGGGCACCAAGGGGCTCTCCCTCTTCCTCGTACCGAAGTACCTCTTCGACTTCGAGACCGGCGAGCTGGGCGAGCGCAACGGCGCCTACGCCACGAACGTCGAGCACAAGATGGGCCTCAAGGCTTCCAACACCTGCGAGATGACCTTCGGCGACCGCCACCCCGCCAAGGGCTGGCTGATCGGCGACAAGCACGACGGCATCCGCCAGATGTTCCGGATCATCGAGTTCGCCCGCATGATGGTCGGCACGAAGGCCATCTCGACGCTGTCGACCGGCTACCTCAACGCGCTCGAGTACGCCAAGGAGCGCGTCCAGGGCCCTGACCTGGCCGGCTTCATGGACAAGGCCGCGCCCAAGGTCACCATCACGCACCACCCGGACGTGCGTCGTTCGCTGATGACGCAGAAGGCGTACGCCGAGGGCATGCGCGCCCTTGTGCTGCACACCGCCTCCGTCCAGGACGAGATCGCGGTCCTGACCGCGGCGGGCGAGGACACCACGCAGCTGCACGCCCTCAACGACCTGCTCCTGCCGATCGTGAAGGGCTACGGCTCCGAGAAGGGCTACGAGCAGCTCGCGCAGTCCCTGCAGACCTTCGGCGGCTCCGGGTTCCTCCAGGAGTACCCGATCGAGCAGTACATCCGCGACGCCAAGATCGACACCCTGTACGAGGGCACCACCGCGATCCAGGGCCAGGACTTCTTCTTCCGGAAGATCGTCCGCAACCAGGGCGCGGCGCTGAACTCCCTCGCCGAGGACATCAAGAAGTTCCTCGCGCTCGGCACGGGCGGCGAGGAGCTCTCCGGGGCCCGCGAGCACCTCGCCAAGGCGGCCGTCGAGCTGGAGGCCATCGTCGGCCTGATGCTGACCGACCTCGCGGCGACCGAGCAGGACGTCAAGAACATCTACAAGGTGGGCCTCAACACGACCCGGCTGCTGATGGCCTCCGGTGACGTGGTCGTCGGTTACCTGCTGCTGCGCGGTGCCGCGGTCGCCGCCGAGAAGCTCGAGACGGCCTCGGCGAAGGACAAGCCCTTCTACTCCGGCAAGATCGCGGCCGCGAAGTTCTTCGCCGCCAACGTCCTGCCGGGCGTCACGGGTGCGCGCAAGCTCGCCGAGGGCGTGGACCTCGACCTGATGGACCTTGACGAGGCGGCGTTCTAACCGTTCGAAAGCCTGGCGGCCTCGCACCAAAGCCTCGCCGCGTCGCACTCCAGGACAGGGCGGACACTGACTGGAACCTGTCCTTCCAGTCAGGTGTCCGCCCTTCACAACCCCGTTACGAGGGCCCGTTCCCATCCCCGGGAGCGGGCCCTCGGGCGTCGTTAAGGTGAACCCCATGAGCACTCCCTCAAGCTTCGACCGCGGCCACACCGACGACCTCATGCCCTTCCTGGCGGCGAGCCCGACGCCGTACCACGCCGTGGCGAACGCCGCCGAGCGGCTGGAGAAGGCCGGATTCCGTCAGGTCGCCGAGACCGACGCGTGGGAGGGGACGAGCGGCGGGAAGTACGTGCTGCGCGGGGGTGCTCTCGTCGCCTGGTACGTCCCTGAGGGTGCCGAGCCGCACACGCCGTTCCGGATCGTGGGCGCGCACACCGACTCCCCCAACCTGCGGGTGAAGCCGCGCCCGGACAGCGGGGCGCACGGCTGGCGGCAGGTGGCCGTGGAGATCTACGGCGGGCCGCTGCTGAACTCCTGGCTGGACCGGGACCTCGGCCTGGCGGGACGCCTTTCGCTGCGGGACGGCTCGACGCGCCTGGTGAACATCGACCGCGCCCTGCTGCGGGTGCCCCAACTCGCCGTCCACCTGGACCGTTCCGTGTCCACGGAGGGCCTGAAGCTGGACAAGCAGCGCCATCTGCAGCCCATTTGGGGCCTGGGCGAGGAGGTGCGCGACGGCGACCTGATCGCGTTCCTGGAGGAGGAGTCGGGCCTGGCCGCCGGCGAGGTGACCGGCTGGGACCTGATGACCCACTCCGTCGAGCCGCCCTCCTACCTGGGCCGCGACAGGGAGCTCCTTGCCGGCCCGCGCATGGACAACCTGCTGTCCGTGCACGCCGGTACGGCGGCCCTCGCGGCGGTCGCGACGGCCGACGCCGGTCAGCAGTACCTCCCGTACATCCCCGTGCTCGCCGCCTTCGACCACGAGGAGAACGGCTCGCAGAGCGACACGGGTGCGGACGGGCCGCTCCTCGGCAGCGTCCTGGAGCGCTCGGTGTTCGCGCGCGGGGGCTCGTACGAGGACCGGGCGCGCGCCTTCGCAGGCACCGTCTGTCTGTCCTCGGACACCGGCCACGCCGTCCACCCCAACTACGCGGAGCGGCACGACCCGACGCACCACCCGCGCGCGGGCGGCGGCCCCATCCTCAAGGTGAACGTCAACAACCGCTACGCCACGGACGGTTCGGGCCGCGCGGTCTTCGCCGCCGCCTGCGAGAAGGCCGGCGTGCCCTTCCAGTCCTTCGTCTCCAACAACTCGATGCCCTGCGGCACCACCATCGGCCCGATCACCGCGGCCCGCCACGGCATCAAGACCGTCGACATCGGGGTCGCCATCCTGTCCATGCACAGCGCCCGTGAACTGTGCGGCGCGGACGACCCGTTCCTGCTGGCGAACGCGATGGTGGCGTTCCTGGAGGGCTAGCCTCCGGATGCTTCCGCATGCCCTGGGGCGAGCCGGGTACCCGGAGTGGGCCAGGAACGACGCCGAGTTGGCTACAAGGAGGCGACATCCATGGGCTTGGGCGGATGCATCATTCTGATCGCCGCAGGAGCGATCCTCACGTTCGCGACCGACTGGGACATGCAGGGGGTCAACCTCGACCTGGTCGGCCTCATCTTCATGATCGTCGGACTGATCGGCGTGGCGACGTTCAGCAGCGTCGCCAGGCGGAGGCGCGTGGTCATGGGGGCCGGCACCCCGGTGATCGACGAGGAACGTCCGCACCGGGGCGGCTACCGCGACGGACACGGCGCGTAAGTGGACGCTAGGCGAGAGCGTGCCCTGTCGTCGCGTCCACGTGGTCCGGTACCTCGTCGTGGCGGTCGCCGACGGTGAGGGTGCCGGTGGGCTCGAACATCAGGATCGAGGTGGGCTGTGGGGCGTACGGCCTGTGTTCGGTGCCGCGCGGGACGGTGAAGACCGAGCCCTTGGGGAGTACGACGGTCCGCTCGCCGGCCGCCTCCCGGAGCGCGATGTGCAGTTCGCCCTCGACCACCAGGAAGAACTCGTCCGTGTGGTCGTGCACGTGCCAGACGTGCTCCCCTTCGACCTTCGCGACGCGTACGTCGTAGTCGTTGACGGAGGTGACGATGCGGGGGCTCCACAGGTCGGTGAAGGAGGCGAGGGCGGTGGGGAGGGAGACGGGTTCGTTGGCCATGCCGTCATCCTCGGCGGTGGCCCGGCATCCCGGTGAGTGCTAGAAATCGCATATGCCGCAAGGATCCTCGCAGCACGTACCGCCGGGACGGCCGCCGCACCGGATCGCCGTGATCGTCGACGAGAGCACCAACCCCTTCGAGGTCGGTGTCTCGACAGAGCTGTTCGGGCTGCCGCGCCCCGAACTCGGGCTGCCCCAGCCGCTGTACGACCTGACCCTGTGCACACCCACGCCCGGGGTCCGGATGAATCACGGGTTCTTCACCCTGACCGGAGTGCCGGGGCTGGAAGCGGTGGACGACGCGGACACCCTGATCGTCCCGGGCCGCCCCGACAACGTCGTCCCGCGTGACGCCACCGTGCGCGAGGCCATCCGGCGCACCCATGCGCGCGGCGCCCGTGTCGTGAGCTTCTGCACCGGCGCCTTCGCGCTCGCCGAGGCGGGGCTGCTCGACGGGCGCCGGGCGACCACGCACTGGCGCTGGGCGGACTCCTTCCGCGAGCTCCATCCGCAGGTCCTGCTGGAGCCCGACGTGCTCTTCGTGGACGAGGGCGACGTGCTGACGGCAGCCGGCAGCGCGGCCGCACTGGATCTCGGGCTCCACCTCATCCGGCGCGACCACGGCGCCGAGATCGCCAACGCGGTGTCCCGGCGGCTGGTGTTCGCCGCTCACCGCGACGGCGGGCAGCGGCAGTTCGTCGAGCGTCCCGTGCCCGACGTACCGGACGAGTCGCTCGCCCCGCTGCTGGCGTGGGCGCAGGAGCGGATCGACGAACCGCTCACGATCGCGGACCTGGCGTCCCGGGCGGCGGTCAGCCCGGCGACCCTGCACCGGCGCTTCCGGGCGCAGCTCGGCACGACCCCGCTGGCGTGGCTCACCGGTGAGCGGGTCGCGCTGGCCTGCCGGCTCATCGAGCGCGGGGAGGAACGGCTCGACGTCGTCGCCGAACGCAGTGGTCTGGGGACCGCCGCGAACCTGCGGGAGCGGGTGCGGCGGGCGACAGGACTCAGCCCGTCGGCCTATCGGCGGCGTTTCGGACCGCCCGCCGGGGAAGCGGTGATGGCATGAGATACCTCGTACGCGACCGGCTCCTCGGCTTCGGAGACGACTACTGGATCGAGGACGACCACGGCAACAAGGTCTTCCTCGTCGACGGCAAGGCCATGCGGCTGCGGGACACCTTCGAGCTGAAGGACACGCGGGGGCGCGTCCTCATCGACATCCACCAGAAGATGCTCGCCCTGCGCGACACGATGATCATCGAGCGGGACGGAGACCCGCTGGCGACGATCAAGCGCAAACGGCTGTCGCTGCTGCGCAACCACTACCGGGTGTCCCTGGTGGACGGCACCGAACTCGACGTCAGCGGCAAGATCCTCGACCGCGAGTTCGCCGTCGACTACGACAACGAACTCCTGGCCCAGATCTCCCGCCGCTGGCTCCACATCCGCGAGACGTACGGCGTCGACGTCGTACGAGACGACGCGGACCCGGCACTGATGATCGCGGTAGCGGTATGCGTGATCCACCTGGCGGAGAAGGAACGGGGGGAGGACTGACACCGCAGCCGTCATAGCTGTGGGCATGCGTGCCGCTGCAACCGTCCCCGCTGTGGGCATGCGCGCCGCAAGGGGCGGCAGCCCACCCACCCGCGTCCGTCATAGCTGTGGGCATGCGTGCCGCTAGGGGCGGCACGGGTGGGCACAGCGGCACCCTGCAAGCGCAGGCAAGCGCACCCACCCCGACCCCAGCCCCCACCCTGGGCAACCGGCAAATCAGCGCCGCGGGACCTCAAGCCCCAGCACCCGATCCTTCAGCGCCGGGAACTGCGACCGGGTAACCCCGACCCTCCCCGGGTCGAACTCCACCGTGAGGACCTCCTCGCCGGCCCCCGCCTCCGCGAGAACCTCACCCCACGGATCGACCACGATGGAGTACCCGGCCTGGGGAACTCCCGCATGCGCACCAGCCGTTCCACAGGCAAGGACATACGCCTGGTTCTCAACAGCACGCGCCTGCGCAAGCAGCGTCCAGTGCGACCGCCGCCGCTCGGGCCAGCCGGCCGCCAGCACAAGCGTCTCGGCACCCGCATCGACAAGCCCACGGAAGAGCTCGGGAAAACGAAGGTCGTAGCAGGTGGCAAGACCGAGGGTGGTCTCCGGCAGCCGGACGGTCACCAGCTCGCCCCCCGCCCCCATCAGCACGGCCTCACCCTTGTCGAAGCCGAACCGGTGAATCTTCCGGTAGGAGGCGGCCAGCTCTCCGGAGGGAGAGAAGACGAGGGAGGTGTTGTAGAGAGGTCCTTCGGGGGACCGCTCGGGAATCGACCCCGCGTGCAGCCAGACGCCCGCGTCACTCGCCGCCTTGGCCATCACCTCGTACGTGGGCCCCTCCAGCGGCTCGGCCTCCGCGCCGAACCCCTCGTACGCGAACGCCCCCGTGGTCCACAGCTCGGGCAGCACCACAAGATCGGCACCGGCCTGCTCCCGTACCAGAGCCGCCACACGCACACGCCGCGAATCGACGGATTCGGTCTCGTTTACGTCGATCTGGAGGAGAGAGGCGCGCACACTACCACCGTCCTGGCATTCGAGCCGTTGATACGGGCCTACGATCGTCACACCAAAGCACTGCCGGGGTGCCTCACAGCAGCGTAACTTAGCGTCCCAAGACACCCGCTGCCTCTGCACTGCCCGCGTCCAACCGCCCGAGGGGTCCCGTTCCGTGAGTCTGCATCCCAGCCTTCAGTCCTACGCCGACGCCTGGACCCACTCCGTGGAAGCGATATCCGAACTGGTGTCGCCGCTTGTGGAAGGCGAGTGGAACAGGCGGACGCCATGCCCGGGCTGGTCGGTGCGGGACCTCGTCTCGCACGTCATCGGCCTCGACTGCGAGATGCTCGGCGACCCGCGCCCGATCCACACGCTCCCGCGCGACCTGTACCACGTGACGAACGAACACCAGCGGTACATGGAGATGCAGGTCGACGTACGCCGTCACCACACCGCTCCGGAGATGACCTCCGAGCTGGAGTACACGATCATCCGCCGCAACCGTCAGCTGCGGAACGAGACCCGGCAGCCCGACACCAAGGTGCGCGGCCCCCTCGGCACCGAGGTCACCCTCGAACACGCCATGCGGAACCGGGCGTTCGACGTCTGGGTGCACGAGCAGGACCTGCGCGCCGCCCTCGGCCGGCCCGGGAACCTCGACTCCCCGGGCGCGTACATCGTCCGCGACGGGCTGCTCGCCGCGCTCCCGAGAGTCGTCGCCAAGGAAGCGGGGGCGCCCGCGAATTCGGCGGTGGTCTTCGACATCCACGGGCCCGTCGAGTTCCTCCGGACGGTCCGGGTGGACGCCGAAGGCAACGGCAAGGTGGACGGCGCACCCTCCCTGGGCCCGGCCGCCACCCTCACCCTCGACTGGGAGACGTTCTACCGCCTGGCCTGCGGCCGCGTGACCACCGAGGCGGTAGCCGACCGCATCAAGACGGAGGGCGACCCGGAACTGACGGCGGCGATCCTGAGGAACTTCACGGTCACCAAGTAGTTTCAGCCCCTCCGGCGTTTGAGGAGCGAGGTCTGGGGCGGAGCCCCAGGAACGGGACGGGTAGGGGCGGAGGGGGCGAAAACAGCCCCCCACCCCCACCACCTACGCCGGAACGTGCACCGTCTCCACCCGACTAGCAACCAACCGCTCCCGCTCCCTCCGAGCCGCCTGCTTCCGCAACCGGAAGACCTGGCTCAGCCCGACCGCCTGAAGCACGAACACGGCGGAGAAGGCGACCCGGTAGTTGTCCCCGGTGGCATCCAGCAGCACACCGATCGCCAGCAGCGTGGTCATGGAGGCGACGAAGCCCCCCATGTTGGTGATCCCGGACGCGGTCCCCTGCCGCTCGGGCGGATTCGCGGGCCGCGCGAAGTCGAACCCCAGCATGGACGCCGGCCCACAGGCACCCAGCACCACGCACAGCACGATGAGCACCCACATCGGCGCGTACTCACCGGGGTACACCAGCACCCCCGCCCAGACGACCGAGGTCGCGGCAACCGTGCCGAGCGCGAGCGGCAGCCGAGCCGCATGATGCCGGGCGACGACCTGCCCGTACACAAGTCCGACGACCATGTTGGACAGCACGACGAGCGTCAGCAGTTCACCGGCGGTGGCCCGCGACAGCCCCTCCGCCTCGACGAGGAACGGCAGGCCCCACAGCAGCAGGAACACCATCGCCGGGAACTGCGTGGTGAAGTGCACCCACATCCCGAGCCGGGTCCCGGGCTCCCGCCAGGACGCCGCGATCTGGCGCCGGACGTACGCGGCCCCCTGGTGCGGGAACGGCTCCGGCTCGTGACCCTCGGGATGGTCCTTCAGGAACAGCAGCATGAGGACGAGGACGACGACACCGGCACCCGCACTGCCCGCGAACGCCGCCGTCCACCCCACTCCGTGCAGCAGCCGGGCGATCACCAGCGTCGAGACGAGGTTGCCCGCCATCCCCGCAAGTCCCGCGAGCTGCGCGACGAGCGGCCCGCGCCGGGCGGGGAACCAGCGTGTACCGAGCCGCAGGATGCTGATGAAGGTCATCGCGTCGCCGCAGCCCAGCAGCGCGCGCGAGGCGAGCGCCATCCCGTACGAGGGAGAGAACGCGAAGCCCAACTGCCCTGCCGTGAACAGCACTGCGCCGATGGTCAGCACCTTCTTGGTGCCGAGCCTGTCGACCAGCAGGCCCACCGGTATCTGCATGCCCGCGTAGACGAGGAGCTGGAGGATCGAGAAGGTGGAGAGGGCGGAGGCGTTGACGTGGAAGCGGTCCGCGGCGTCCAGGCCGGCCACGCCCAGGGACGTACGGAAGATGACGGCGACGAAATAGACGGAGACGCCTACGCCCCAGACGGCGAGGGCGCGCCGCCCGCCGGGCGGATCCCCGGGCAGCGTGGCCGAGGAACTCATCGGACCTCGCCCCGCGCCAGGTTGGAGAACCAGCTGACGTGCCCGTGGATGAGGCCGACGACCGCTTCCGCGTCACCGGCGCGCAGCGCCTCAAGGATCTGCTCGTGCTCGGAGAGCGTCTTGGTGATCCGGTCGGGGTGGGCGTGCATCACGGCCACGCCCATCCTCAACTGCCGGTCGCGGAGCTGGTCGTAGAGGCGGGAGAGGATCTCGTTGCCGCCGCTGCGGACGATCTCGGCGTGGAAGCAGCGGTCGGTGACGGCAGCGGCGGCCAGGTCCCCGGCGGCGGCCTGCTCCTTCTGCTCGGCGAGGAGTTCTTCCAGGCGGGCGAGGAGCCGCGGTGATGCCGGTACGGCCTTGCGCGCCGCGTGTCCCTCGACGAGCTGCCGGGTCTCGACGACGTCCGCGATCTCCTGGGCGGAGACGGGCAGGACCAGTGCGCCCTTCTTCGGGTAGAGCTTGATCAGCCCTTCGACCTCGAGCCGGAGCAGCGCCTCGCGGACCGGCGTGCGCGAGACTCCCACGGCCTCGGCGAGCTCGCCCTCGGTGAGCAACGTCCCGCCCTCGTAACGGCGTTCCAGGACACCCTGCTTGACGTGCGCGTAGACGCGCTCGGCGGCGGGGGGTTGTTTCGCGGGCGCGGGCCGGGTTGCTGCGGGGGACGGGGCGGAGGACATGAGCACAGCATAGATACAACACGTACGCATGGTCGCGTCGTTCCAGAATGCGGACGCCCCGATTCGTGATCGAACGTCTCTCCAATAAAGCGCACAACCTTTCGTGCTACTTACGTGTCACACGAGAGGCGGCTCTCCCATGTGGCCGCGCTCCTTGGGCATTTAACGTAATCGGGGTAGGAAACTTGATAACCGGCATTAAGGGCACGCGCGTCCGCAGAGCTGCCGCCGTCGTCGTCACGACCGGCGCCATGATCGCGACCGGAGCCCTCGGCGCGGCTCCCGCACAAGCCCTCACCACGCCCACGATCGCCGCCAAGGGCGGCTACGTGATGAACAACGCAACGGGCACGGCCCTCTACTCGAAGGCCGGGAACACCAAGCTCCCCACCGGCTCCACCACCAAGATCATGACCGCCAAGGTCGTGCTCACGCAGGCGAACCTCAACCTGGACGCCAAGGTCACCATCCAGAAGGCGTACAGCGACTACATCGTCGCCAACAACGCCTCCTCGGCCCGTCTGATCGTCGGCGACAAGGTCACCGTCCGCCAGCTCCTGTACGGGCTGATGCTGCCGTCCGGCTGCGACGCCGCGTACGCGCTCGCCGACAAGTTCGGCACGGGCACGACGCGCTCCGCCCGCGTGAAGTCGTTCATCGCCAAGATGAACGCCAAGGCCAGCCAGCTCGGCCTGACGAACACGCACTTCGACTCGTTCGACGGCATCAGCAACGGCTCCAACTACTCGACGCCGAAGGACCTGACGAAGCTCGCCAGCAGCACGATGCTGAGCTCCACGTTCAAGACGATCGTGAAGACGAAGTCGTACACGGCGAAGACCGTCACGAAGACCGGCTCCACCCGCACCATGGCGGCCTGGACCAACACGAACGGTCTGCTCGGCACCTACAGCGGCACGATCGGCGTGAAGACCGGCTCCGGCGCCCAGGCCAAGTACTGCCTCGTCTTCGCCGCCACGCGCAACGGCAAGACCGTCATCGGCACGGTTCTCGCGTCCACGTCCATCACGGCCCGTGAGTCGGACGCGAAGAAGCTGATGAACTACGCCTTCGCCAAGTAGGTCCCGGGCACAGAAGTAGCTTTCGGGCGTACGGGCAGCAGCCCGTCGCACACGAGAAGGGGGCCCGCCGCGGAAGTGCGGCGGGCCCCCTTCTCGTTCCCTACGCCCAGGTGATCAGCCGCTTGGGCTGCTCCAGGATCGCCGCCACATCGGCGAGCACCTTGGAGCCCAGCTCGCCGTCCACCAGGCGGTGGTCGAAGCTCAGCGCGAGCGTGGTGACCTGGCGGGGCTTGACCTTGCCCTTGTGGACCCACGGCTGGAGCTTGATCGCGCCGACGGCGAGGATCGCGGACTCGCCGGGGTTGAGGATCGGCGTGCCGGTGTCGACGCCGAAGACGCCGACGTTGGTGATGGTGACCGTGCCGCCCTGCATCGCGGCCGGGGAGGTCTTGCCCTCACGGGCCGTGGAGACCAGCTCGCCGAGAGACTGAGCCAGTTGCGGCAGGGTCTTGGCGTGCGCGTCCTTGATGTTCGGGACAAGCAGGCCGCGCGGGGTCGCCGCTGCGATGCCCAGGTTCACATAGTGCTTGAGGACGATCTCCTGGGCGGCCTCGTCCCAGGACGCGTTGACGTCCGGGTTGCGCTTGATGGCGACCAGCAGGGCCTTGGCGATGAGGAGTAGCGGATTCACCCGCAGACCCTGCATCTCCTTGTCCTGCTTGAGCTCCTCGACCAGCTTCATCGTGCGCGTCACGTCGACCGTCACGAACTCGGTGACGTGCGGCGCGGTGAACGCCGAGCCGACCATCGCGGCCGCCGTGGCCTTGCGGACACCCTTGACCGGGATACGGGTCTCGCGTGCCGTGTCGTACGAGGCGACCGGGGCGAGGGCCTGGACGGGCGCGGCCGGGGTCTGCTGGACGACCGGCTCCGGAGCGGTCGGCGCCGGAGCCACCGCCGCGTGCACGTCCTCGCGCGTGATGACGCCGTCCGGGCCGGACGGGGTGATCGTCGCCAGGTCGACGCCGAGGTCCTTGGCGAGCTTGCGGACCGGGGGCTTGGCCAGCGGACGGGCCGCCACGGGCGCGGAGGGCCCGTGTCCGTTCAGCTCGCCTTGGACGGCCTGGATCGCCGAAGCCGCGTAGACCGGCTCGGGTGCCTGGGCGGGAACCTCGGCCCCCTTGCGGGCACGGCGCTTGGTGGAGGACTCGGCGACGCCGTAGCCGACGAGGACCGGGGTGCGGCCCTCGGACTTCGGCTTCCCTGCGGCAGGCGCTTCGACAGGCGCCGCGGCGGCCTCCGCCGCAGGCGGGCCCGCCTCTCCGGCCACCTGCACCGCGATGATCACCTGGCCCACGTCCACCGTCGTCCCCTCGGGGAAGCGGAGTTCGCGCACCACACCGTCGTACGGGATGGGCAGCTCCACGGCGGCCTTGGCGGTCTCGACCTCGCAGACCACCTGGCCGTCGGTGACCTGGTCACCGGGCTGTACGTACCACTTGAGGATCTCCGCCTCGGTGAGCCCCTCGCCCACATCGGGCATCTTGAACTCGCGGAGTCCCGACGCGTTCTCGGTCATCGTCGTCACGACCCTCTCCTCAGTACGCAAGCGAGCGGTCGACGGCGTCGAGCACCCGGTCCAGGCCCGGAAGGTACTCGTCCTCCAGGCGTGCCGGCGGGTAGGGGGCGTGGTAGCCGCCGACCCGCAGGACGGGTGCCTCCAGGTGGTAGAAGCACCGCTCCGTGATGCGGGCGGCGATCTCCGCGCCCGTGCCGAGGAACACCGGTGCCTCGTGCACCACGACCAGACGGCGGGTCTTCTCCACCGAGGTCTGGACGGAGTCGAAGTCGAGCGGGGACATCGAGCGCAGGTCCAGGACCTCGATCGACTTGCCCTCCTCCTGGGCGGCCGCCGCGGCCTCCAGGCACACCTTCACCATCGGGCCGTACGCGACGAGGGTCAGGTCGGTGCCCTCGCGCACCACGCGCGCCTTGTGCAGGGGTCCGGGGATCGCCTCCGTGTTGACCTCGGACTTGTCCCAGTAGCGCCGCTTCGGCTCGAAGAAGATCACCGGGTCGTCGCTCTGGATCGCCTGCTGCATCATCCAGTAGGCGTCGGACGCGTTCGACGGGGAGACCACCTTGAGGCCCGACACGTGCGCGAACAGCGCCTCAGGCGACTCCGAGTGGTGCTCGACCGCGCCGATGCCACCGCCGTACGGAATGCGGATGACGACGGGGAGCTTGATCTTGCCGAGCGCCCGCGCGTGCATCTTCGCGAGCTGCGTGACGATCTGGTCGTAGGCGGGGAAGACGAAACCGTCGAACTGGATCTCCACCACCGGGCGGTAGCCGCGCAGCGCGAGGCCGATCGCCGTGCCGACGATGCCCGACTCGGCGAGCGGGGTGTCGATGACCCGGTCCTCGCCGAAGTCCTTCTGGAGTCCGTCGGTGACCCGGAAGACTCCGCCGAGCTTGCCGACGTCCTCGCCCATGATCAGGACCTTGGGGTCGGTCTCCAGGGCCGTGCGCAGCGACTCGTTGATCGCCTTGGCCAGCGCCATCTTTTCAGCGGTCATCGCTACTTGTCCTCCCCTTCGTCCGCGAACGACGCCTGGTAGGCGGCGAACTGGGCCCGCTCCTCGTCGACGAGCGCGTGCCCGTCCGCGTACACGTTCTCGAAGATGGCGAAGTGGTCCGGGTCCGGCATGGCCCGTACGACGTCGCGTACTCGTTTGCCCAACGTCTCGCTCTCGGCTTCGAGTTCCGCGAAAAATCCCTCGTCCGCGTGGTTTGAGGCCTCGAGATACGCGCGCATGCGCAGGATCGGGTCCTTCGCCTCCCAGGACTCGGTCTCCTCGTCGGCCCGGTACTTGGTCGGGTCGTCGGAGGTGGTGTGCGCGCCCATGCGGTAGGTGTACGCCTCGACGAGGGTGGGGCCCTCGCCCCGGCGGGCCCGCTCAAGCGCCCACTTCGTGACGGCCAGGCAGGCGAGGACGTCGTTGCCGTCGACGCGGACGCCCGGGAAGCCGTAGCCCTGCGCGCGCTGGTAGAGCGGGACACGGGTCTGCTTCTCGGTCGGCTCGGAGATGGCCCACTGGTTGTTCTGGCAGAAGAACACGACGGGGGCGTTGTAGACCGCGGAGAAGGTGAACGATTCGGCGACGTCGCCCTGGCTGGAGGCGCCGTCCCCGAAGTACGCGATCACGGCCGAGTCGGCGCCGTCCTTGGTGATGCCCATGGCGTAGCCGGTGGCGTGCAGGGTCTGCGAGCCGATGACGATCGTGTACAGGTGGAAGTTGTTGGTGTTCGGGTCCCAGCCGCCGTTGTTCACGCCGCGGAACATGCCGAGCAGGTTGGTCGGGTCGACCCCGCGGCACCAGGCCACGCCGTGCTCGCGGTAGGTCGGGAAGACGTAGTCGTCCTCGCGGGTGGCCCGCCCTGAGCCGATCTGGGCGGCCTCCTGGCCGAGCAGAGAGGCCCACAGGCCCAGCTCGCCCTGGCGCTGCAGGGAGGTGGCCTCGGCGTCGAAACGGCGGGTCAGCACCATGTCCCGGTACAGGCCGCGCAGCTCTTCGGGGGTGATGTCGGCGACGTACGGGTCGTACGTGGCGTCCTTGACCCGCTTGCCCTCGGGGGTCAGCAGCTGAATGAGTTGAGTGTCTGCGCCCGGTGACTTGTTTGCGCCGGTGCGCTTGGCACCGGTCGCGGCGCGCTTCGTTCCGGTCGTGCCGGTGCTTGCGGCGCTCTTCGTACCGGCGCTGCGTCGCGGCTTCTGCGCGGCAGTGCTCTCCACGGTCACGTGTGCTCCTCCGTCGGTCCGGCCCCCGGGGTTGCCGGTCGGCCAGTGCGGCTCGCCTGTTCCAGTACCCGTGCACGGGGTGGGTGCACTCGGCCGGGAACAGGCGTGACAGGTGCCCCGGCGAGCGCCCTGCAACAGCCACGTTACCCAGTGCTTCACAATTCTGTGAAACCCCTCCTGACCTGCGATTTTGCTCGGATTTCCAACTACTTTTTAGTCGGATTTCCAAGTACTTCGCCTCGGTCGGGAACAGCCGCTGGTCACAGCGTTGGTAACAGCCTTGCAGGGGGCCGGAACACCGGCACGTTATCCCGGCCACCCCGGGCTCGGGAAGAGTTCACCCCGGGGCAGGGCCAATGATCGTGTGTGACACTGACACCGTGCCTGAAAACGGGAAAATCACCGTATTTCTACTCGATGATCACGAGGTGGTCCGGCGCGGCGTCCATGAGCTGCTCTCGGTGGAGGACGACATCGAGGTGGTCGGCGAGGCGGGCACGGCGGCCGACGCCCTGGTACGGATTCCGGCCACCCGCCCGGACGTCGCCGTCCTGGACGTACGGCTCCCGGACGGCAGCGGCGTGGAGGTCTGCCGCGAGATCCGGTCCCAGGACGAGGACATCAAGTGCCTGATGCTGACCTCGTACGCCGACGACGAGGCCCTTTTCGACGCGATCATGGCGGGCGCCTCGGGCTATGTGCTCAAGGCCATCCGCGGCAACGAACTGCTCTCGGCCGTACGTGATGTCGCCGCCGGGAAGTCCCTGCTCGACCCGGTGGCCACCGCCCGCGTCCTGGAGCGGCTGCGCGACGGGGGCGGCGCCAAGAGCGACGACAAGCTCGCGCACCTCACCGAGCAGGAGCGCAAGATCCTCGACCTGATCGGCGAGGGCCTCACCAATCGCGTGATCGGCGAACGGCTGCACCTCGCCGAGAAGACGATCAAGAACTATGTGTCGAGCCTGCTGGCCAAACTGGGGATGGAGCGGCGGTCCCAGGCGGCCGCCTATGTCGCACGTCTGCAGGCGGAGCAGCAGCAGCGGCACTAGTCACGCAGCCCGCAGTCACAGCCGCAGCGTCACTGGTCATTCGGCAGCAGTTCGGAAATCATTCGGAACCTTCGGGACTTATGGCCCCCCCTACAAGAGACGGGTGGCCCTTTGTTCCGGTCTCCCGGGTGCCGGAAATTGGTCCTATGCCCGACGAACAGCCGGCCGACGCCCAGCTCGCCGTGGAACTGATCGGCCGCACCGACTACGGCCGGGTGGCCACCAGCATGCGTGCGCTGCCCTTCCTCGCGTTCGCCCGGCACATCGTGGCCGACGGGCGCGTCCTGCTGCGGATGCCCCGGAACTGCGACTATCACCGGGCCTGCGCCGGCAGCGTCGTCGCGTACGGCACCGACAACCTGAGCTCCGCGCGGCCGGGGGAGAGTCTGTGGTCCGTGCAGATCGTCGGCCGGTGCGAGACGGTCGAGCCGACCGCGGCCCAGCTGGAGCGCTTCGGTCCCGCGCCGCGCCTGGTGGACGGCGAGCCCTACACACCGGTCTACCTGGGCATCGAGCCGCAGTTCTCCACCATGCATTCGACGGACGGTGGCCTTGAACGGCGGTTCCAGCACGTTCTGTGACCGATGTTGCCTATAGGGCGACTGTCTGTGACAAACGCAAGGTCAGGGGCCAGTTCAGTGCCCTAGCATCTGCCGCGTGCCGCGCTCTTCCGTACCACCCCCTGTGTCTTGCGCGCCCCCTCTGGGCGCCCTCCTCCGCCAGTACGCCGCCGGATCCGCACTGACCTGCGAACCCGTCGATGAGGGGCTGCTCAACCGCGGCTACCGGCTGTGCACCACCCGCGGCAGGTACTTCCTCAAGCACCATTTCGACCCCGAGACCGCCGACCCCGCCGCGATCGCCCGCCAGCACCGGGCGACCCAGCGCCTCGCCGACCTGGGCGTCCCGGTCGCCCCGCCGCTGACCGGCACCGACGGGCGCACGGTCGCCGTCGTCGGGGGTCACGCGTACGCGCTGCACCCGTGGGTCGACGGACGGCACCGGCACGGCGGCCAGCTCACCACGGAGCAGTGCGCGCGGCTGGGCGCGCTCCTGGGCGTCGTCCACGCGAGCCTGGAGCAGGTGATGCCGACCGAGGGACGCGGGCCCGCGAAGCCGGCCGACGGCGCCGACCCGGCCGACACCTTCACCCTCATCGACCACCTGCTCGCCCGGGTACGCCGACACCGACCGCCCGACGCCTTCGACGAACTGGCCCGGCACCGGCTCCTGGAACGGCGCGTCCTCCTGGAGCGGCATGCCGACCGGCGGCCTCCGCGGGGCGGCTCGGTGGGCTGGGTGCACGGCGACTTCCACCCGTTCAACCTGCTCTACCGCGACGGCGAACCGGCCGCGATCGTCGACTGGGACCGGCTGGGCGTCCAGCCCCGCGCCGAGGAGGCGGTACGCGCCGCGGTGATCTTCTTCGTGCAGCCGGTCGGTGCGCTCGACCTGGCCAAAGTGCGGGCCTACGCGCGCGCGTACTGGCGTACCGCGGGCGCGACCCCCTCCGAACTCGCCGCCGCCGTGCACCGGGTGTGGTGGGAGCGCCTCAACGACTTCTGGATACTGCGCTGGCACTACGAGCGCGGGGACACCCGCGCCGATCCGCAGTTCCCGGCGGCGTCGGCGCTGGCGGTGTGGTGGACGCGGGAGTACGAGACGGTGTGCGAGGCGTTCGCGGGGTGACCCGCGGATGCCACGCTGTGGGTCGCCGCAAACAGCACGCGCGCGTGGAGCCCGTTTCGGGCCACGCGCGCGTGAGGGTGTGTTCGGCTCGCCGGGTCAGCCGCCGGTCGAGCCGGCGGAGGTGTCACCGGTGACGCCGCCGGGGTCGGTCGGCTCCTCAGTGACCGGGTCCGTCGGCTCCGTGGTGGTCGGCTCGTCCGTCGGCTCCGTGGTGGTCGGCTCCGTGGTGGTCGGCTCGTCCGTGGGCTCGTCCGTCGGCTCGCTGCTGTAGCTCGGAGACGGCGTGTACGACGGCGTGTACTCCGAGCCGGAGCCATTACTGGTGTTGTCCGTCGACTCGTCGGTGGCGGTGTCCGTGGCCTCGTCGCTGGGGGTCGCGCTGGAGTCGCTGTCCTCGGTGGACGACGACGTCGCCGTGGGCGACTGCGTCGTGCCGGTCCCGCCGCCGTCGTCGCCGGTCTGGTTGAGCGCGAGCGCGACACCCGCCGCGATGGCGATCACCGCGAGGACCGCGAGGATCCACAGCTTGCCGCGGCCGCCGCCCTTGTTGCCGTGCCCCTCGAAGCCGCCGTCGTCCCCGCCGCCGTACCCGCTCGGCAGGATCGGCTGCGGAATCTGCGAGGTGCCGGAGTCGCTGGGATGCGGCAGCGCGGCCGTACCGGCGAAGCCCGCCGCCGGGGTGCGCGGCCCCCCGTGCATGTCGACAGGGCCGGTGTTCCAGGTGCCGGTGTGGCTGCCCTGGTCGTACAGCATCTGCAGCCCGTACTGGACGAGCCCGCGCATCTCCTCGGCGGTCTGGAACCGGTCGTCCGGCTCCTTCGCGAGCGAGCGCATGACGAGCCCGTCGAGCTCCGGCGGCGCCGCGTCCGAGACCTCGGACGGGGGCACCGGAATGTCCTGGACGTGCTGGTAGACCACAGACAGCGGCGTCTCGCCGGTGAACGGGGGCCGCAGCGCGAGGAGTTCGTAGAGGAGGCAGCCCGTCGCGTACAGGTCGGAGCGGTGGTCGACGGCCTTGCCGAGCGCCTGCTCCGGGGAGAGGTACTGCGGCGTGCCCATGACCATGCCGGTCTGGGTCATCGTCGACTGCGCGCCGTGCAGGGCGCGCGCGATGCCGAAGTCCATCACCTTCACCGCACCGGTGTCCGTGATGATCACGTTCGCCGGCTTGATGTCGCGGTGCACGATGCCGTGCTGGTGCGAGTAGGCGAGCGCCTCCAGGACACCGGAGACGATGATCAGCGCCTGCTCGGGCCCGGGGGCCTCGGCGTTGATCAGCAGATCGCGGATCGTGTGGCCCTCGACGATCTCCATCACGATGTACGGGACGACGCGGGAGCCGACCACGTCCTCGCCGGAGTCGTACACGGCGACGACAGCGTGGTGGTTGAGGCCGGCGACCGACTGGGCCTCGCGCGTGAAGCGGGCCTTGGAGACCGGGTCCTCGGCCAGGTCGGAGCGGAGCAGTTTGACCGCGACCGTGCGCCCCAGGCGTACGTCCTCGGCCGCGAACACCTCGGCCATGCCGCCCCGGCCCAGTCTGTGGGTCAGCCGATACCGGCCGTCGCCGACCAGCCCGCCGTTACCCCACAGCTCCGGCGCATCTGACATACCGCCGCCAGTCGCCTCGGGGTCGGACGGGCCCTGAGCGCGCTGCTGCTGTGCCATCAGTCCTCGCCGTCGTTTCTGCCCGCGGTCTGCGCGGTGGTTGTTACGGTCTCCGTCGGGCCACGCTACAGGCTCCGCGCAAGGCGCCGGTCCGAGACGGAAGCGGGATGGATCGGCCATCCAACCCGTCACGGGTGCCCGCGTGCAAATCCTGTGTACCGCCCGTACGGCACCTGTAACGCTTCCGCGACGCTTCTTTCGCAGACGGTCACGGAACGGGCACCGAGCTTGACGTGTCAGTGCCCTCGGGCAGACTTGGCCGGGAATGAGCCAATCGATCACCGAACACCGGCCGATCAACGGGCAGATCACACATTCGATCACGACAATCGAGTCATCGAGTAACGGACCGCGGGGGCGACCAGCCGCTTCCGCCGCGCCGATGGGGGACGCAGAAGATGAGCCAGGACGGCGCACAGGGCCGGTACGCGGGGCGTGCGGTAGCCGGCGGCCGCTACCAGCTGCGTGATCTGCTCGGCGAGGGCGGCATGGCCTCGGTCCACCTCGCGTACGACTCGGTGCTCGACCGCCAGGTCGCGATCAAGACCCTGCACACCGAACTCGGCCGCGAGCAGGCCTTCCGCGAGCGGTTCCGCCGCGAGGCCCAGTCGGTGGCGAAGCTCACGCACACGAACATCGTCTCGGTCTTCGACACCGGCGAGGACGTCCTGGACGGCATGACGACGCCGTACATCGTCATGGAGTACGTCGAGGGCCGCCCGCTCGGCTCCGTGCTCGACCAGGACATCGCGCAGTACGGCGCCATGCCCGCCGACAAGGCGCTCAAGATCACCGCGGATGTGCTGGCCGCCCTGGAGATCAGCCACGAGATGGGCCTGGTCCACCGGGACATCAAGCCGGGCAACGTGATGATGACGAAGCGCAACGTCGTCAAGGTGATGGACTTCGGCATCGCCCGCGCCATGCAGTCCGGCGTCACCTCGATGACCCAGACCGGCATGGTCGTCGGCACCCCGCAGTACCTCTCCCCGGAGCAGGCCCTCGGCAGAGGCGTGGACGCCAGGTCCGACCTGTACTCCGTCGGCATCATGCTGTTCCAACTCACCACCGGGCGGCTTCCGTTCGAGGCGGACTCGCCGCTGGCCATCGCGTACGCGCATGTGCAGGAGCAGCCGGTCGCGCCCTCCTCGGTGAACCGCTCACTGCCCCCGGCCGTGGACGCGCTGGTCGCCCGCGCACTGAAGAAGAACCCGAACGAGCGGTTTCCCAGCGCCGAGGCGATGCGCGACGAGTGCCTGCGCGTGGCCCAGTCGCTGCACTCCGCCGCGCCGAGCATCGTGCCGGGCGCCCAGACATCGAGCGGCGCGGGTGTCGCGTCCGCGGTCTTCCCGCCCGTCGACCAGGCTGCTCCGGCACCGGGTCCGCTCCAGACGCCGTACCAGCCGGGTGCCTACGGTCCGCCGACCCCGGCGCCCACTCCGCCGTCCACACCGCAGCCGGCTCCGTCGTACGGCTATCCGCAACAGGGCGGCTACCTGACGCCGCCGCAGACCTCGGCGTACTCCCCGCAGCCGGGCATCTCGACCCCGCCGCCGTACAACCTGGCGCCCCAGCACCCGACTCCTCACCTGGGCAGTTCCGGGGGCGGCCGCAAGAACAACAAGGGAGTCGTCGTCGGCTCGATCGTGGTCGCGCTCGTCGCGATCGGCGGCCTGCTCACCGCACTCGCCCTGAACAACAAGGGTGACGACACCGGGGGCGGTACCGATCCCAGCCAGTCGGCGTCCGTGGTGGCGGGGCACAAGGGTCCGGACACGACGAAGACGATCGAGACGGAGAAGTGCACGGAGCCGGAGGAGTCGTACAACGACGAGAAGAAAATCCGGATCCCGGACTTCTCCTACAAGTACATCCAGTCGGTGAAGTCCTGCTTCCAGGCCGCGGGTTGGCAGATGACGATCAAGTACGTCAATGAGAACACCTACGGCGAGGGCACGGTCATGGACCAGTTCCCCTCCGACGGCACCGATGTCGACCCGCAGGACATGCCCGAGATCGAGCTCAGCGTGTCGACCGGCGACCCGTCCTGATCCGCGTCCGGATCGGCTCGGCGATCCGCCTCTGACAAGCGAGGGGCCCGGCACTTTCGTGCCGGGCCCGTTTCGTTGTCCAGGTACCGCCGGGGCTGCAACTACCGCCGGGACTACAGGTACGGCCCGCCCGAGCGGCCGCCCGTGCGGGGGTCCTCGTCCTCCTCGGCACCGCCGACTCCCGGCGGGAGGGCGCGGCGCATCGACTCCAGTTGGGCCCTGGCCGCCATCTGCTGGGCGAACAGGGTCGTCTGGATCCCGTGGAAGAGACCCTCGAGCCAGCCCACCAACTGTGCCTGTGCGATGCGCAGTTCGGCGTCGGAGGGGATCCCCTCGTCGGTGAACGGAAGGGAGAGGCGCTCCAGTTCGTCGACGAGGTCGGGGGCGAGGCCGTCCTCCAGCTCCTTCACGGAGCTCGCGTGGATCTCCTTGAGCCTGACCCGGCTGGCTTCATCGAGAGGTGCGGCGCGCACTTCCTCAAGGAGCTGCTTGATCATGCTGCCGATCCGCATCACCTTGGCGGGCTGTTCCACCATCTCCGTCACCGGGACCTCACGGGAGTCCTCGTCTCCGGTGCCACCGAGAGCCATACCGTCCTGGCCTACGACCAGGATCTGAGGGTTCTCCGGCGACCTTTCGTTCCTCGGCATCTCCATGTCGTCCATTGTCTACCACCCGTGCTCCGCCGAGATGCCGGGGCAATGGGAGCGTGTGAGGCTTGACCCATTGATCATGGGACTCCTCACCGGGAGGGGGTCACCGGCGTGACTCCATGGCTCCGTGCGGTGCGTGTGGTGCGTACGCCGCGTGCGCCGTGCGTGGTGGGACTGCTGCTGGTCCTGGCGACCGGGGGCGCGCACTCTTCGTACGCCGCCCCCAGGTCCGCGTCGTACGTCACCTCGTGCGCCGTCTCGTATGCCGCCTCCTACGCCGACGAGCCCAGCGCCGATGCCTCCCGTGCGGGGAGCCGTCCGGGAGAGGGCCGTGAGCGACCCGGGCGTGAGGAGCCGACGGGGCGGTCGGAGGGCGAGGCCGCGGAGCCGGACCACGACCCCGCCGCCCCCGACAGCGCGGCGGCGAGCGCCGCCTCCGAGCCGTCGCCGGACGCCGCGGTCCCCGTACGGCAGAGCGTCGTCCGCCCCGGGACCGACCCGGAACCCGTACTCCGGATCGTGCCCCTGGGCAGCGGCCTGATCCTGATCGGCCTGGGCCTGGGTCTGGCGTTCCTGGCCCTGCGGGTACGGCGCGGCTGAAACCGCTCGGGCTACGCGCTCCCTAGGGAGCGACAAGCAGCACCTTTCCGATGTGCCCGCTCTCCTCCAGTACCCGGTGTCCCTCCGCCGCGTCGTTCATCGGCAGCTCGCGGTCGACGATCGGGCGTACGTGGCCGGAGGCGATCAGCGGCCAGACGTGCTCGCGTACGGCCGCGACGATCGCCGCCTTCTCCTCGACCGGGCGGATGCGCAGCGAGGTCGCGGTGACGGCGGCGCGCTTGCCGAGGAGGGTGGCGATGTTCAGCTCGCCCTTGATGCCGCCCTGCATTCCGATGATCGCGAGCCGTCCGTTGACGGCGAGTGCGCGGACGTTCCGGTCCAGGTACTTGGCGCCCATGTTGTCGAGGATGACGTCGGCGCCGGCGCCGTCCGTGGCGCGCTCGATCTCCTCGACGAAGTCCTGCTCGCGGTAGTTGATGAGGATGTCCGCGCCCAGCTCGGCGCAGAAGTCGAGCTTCTCCTTGGTGCCGGCCGTGACCGCGACCTTCGCGCCGACGGCCTTCGCCAGCTGGATCGCCATGGTGCCGATGCCGCTGGAGCCGCCGTGCACGAGCAGGGTCTCGCCGGGGCGCAGGTGCGACACCATGAAGACGTTCGACCAGACGGTGCAGGTCACCTCGGGCAGCGCGGCCGCCCGCCGGAGGTCCAGGCCCTCGGGCACGGGCAGCAGCTGACCGGCCGGAACGGCGACCTTCTCGGCGTATCCGCCGCCCGCGAGCAGCGCGCACACCTCGTCGCCGACCGTCCACCCCGAGACTCCGGGGCCGATCGCGGCGATGCGTCCCGCGCACTCGAGACCGGGGTACGGGGACGCGCCGGGCGGCGGGTTGTAGAAGCCCTGCCGTTGCAGCAGGTCGGCGCGGTTGACGGCGCTGGCCACCACCTCGACCAGCACTTCGCCCTCGCCGGGCACCGGATCCGGGACCTCGTCCCACACCAGCGCCTCGGGCCCACCAGGTTCAGGAATCGTGATCGCGTACATGAGGGGGACGCTACTCCTCGCGGTAATTGGGATGCGCGGGTCCTCCGGGAGAGGCACGGTGGAGGCAAAGGAACCGTAAAGGCTCAGAGGGCGTGAAGACGGACGGCTGCGCGAATTGGTCCCGCCGGGGGCGATGAGTTCGCGTCACGGCGGCGGTCTTCCTTGCGTAACCCCGTACGCGGAAGGACACCGAGACATGAGCGCACAGAGCGCACCGTCGTCCGGCCTGGCGATCGAGACCGCCGGTCTGGTGAAGACGTTCGGCGACACCCGGGCCGTGGACGGCGTAGACCTCGCCGTGCCCACCGGCACGGTCTACGGCGTCCTCGGGCCGAACGGCGCCGGCAAGACGACCACCGTGAAGATGCTGGCCACCCTGCTGCGCCCCGACGGCGGCCAGGCGCACGTCTTCGGCCATGACGTCGTACGGGAGGCGGACCGGGTACGCAGCAGGGTCAGCCTCACCGGCCAGTACGCGTCCGTGGACGAGGACCTGACCGGCACCGAGAACCTGGTGCTGCTCGGCCGCCTCCTCGGGCACCACAAGCGCGCCGCGGGGATCCGCTCGGAGCAGCTTCTGGAGGCCTTCGGGCTTACCGAAGCGGCCGGCAAGCAGGTCAAGCACTACTCGGGCGGCATGCGGCGGCGTATCGACATCGCCGCGTCCATCCTCAACACCCCCGACCTGCTGTTCCTCGACGAGCCGACCACCGGCCTCGACCCGCGCAGCCGCAATCAGGTGTGGGACATCGTGCGCGCGGTCGTCGCCCAGGGCACCACCGTGCTGCTCACCACGCAGTATCTGGACGAGGCCGACCAACTGGCCTCCAGGATCGCAGTGATCGACAAGGGCAAGGTGATCGCCGAGGGCACGAAGGGCGAGCTGAAGGCGTCCGTCGGAGCCGGTTCCGTACATCTGCGGCTGCGCGATCCGGCGCAGCGCCCGCAGGCGGAGGAGGTGCTGCGCATCGCCCTCGACGCCGAGGTGCAGCTCGAGCCCGATCCGGTGGCGCTGACAGCCCGTGTCGGCGCGGGCGCGAGCAACGGCCGGGGAGCGGCGGAGCAGGCGGCGCGAGCGCTGGCCGAACTGGCCCGCACCGGCGTCGTCGTCGACAACTTCTCGCTGGGGCAGCCGAGCCTGGACGAGGTCTTCCTCGCCCTCACCGGACATGTGACCGACCCCGAGGCTCCCGAGGCCGACGACACGATGGACAAGGAGGCGGCGGTATGAGTACCGCGACGACCACCGAGAGCCAGGATCTCGCCCCGGTCAGCGCCGAATCGCTGGCCGCGCTCCTCATCAGCAAGGACCGGCCGCCGCGGCCCAGTGCCCTGTCGGCGTCGCTGACCTTCGGCTGGCGGGCGATCCTCAAGATCAAGCACGTGCCGGAGCAGCTCTTCGACGTCACCGCGTTCCCGATCATGATGGTGCTGATGTACACGTACCTCTTCGGCGGTGCGCTGGCCGGATCACCCACGGAGTACATCCAGTTCCTGCTGCCGGGCATCCTGGTGATGTCGGTCGTGATGATCACGATGTACACCGGTGTCTCGGTCAACACGGACATCGAGAAGGGCGTCTTCGACCGCTTCCGCACGCTGCCGATCTGGCGGCCGTCGGTGATGGTCGGCTATCTCCTCGGCGACGCCCTGCGCTACACGATGGCCTCGGTGGTGATGCTCGTCGTCGGCGTGATCCTGGGCTACCGCCCGGACGGCGGCGTCATCGGCGTACTCGCCGGTGTCGCGCTGCTGCTGGTCTTCTCGTTCGCGTTCTCGTGGATCTGGACCATGTTCGGACTGCTGCTGCGCACCGAGAAGTCGGTGATGGGCGTCAGCATGATGGTGATCTTCCCGCTGACCTTCCTGTCCAACGTCTTCGTCGACCCGAAGACCATGCCGGGCTGGCTCCAGGCCTTCGTCAACAACAGCCCGATCACCCACCTGTCCTCGGCGGTGCGCGGCCTGATGGCGGGCGACTGGCCGGCCGCGGAGGTCGCCTGGTCACTGGGCTGGGCAGGACTGCTCGTCCTGGTCTTCGGCCCGATCACGATGCGGCTCTACAACCGCAAGTGACAACTGGCGACGGCCGGTTCAGGTGGCTGCCTGTCGAGGTGGCTGCCTGTACTGCTAGTCCATGCGAAGCCGATTGATGTCGGGTGCCTGATGGGTGCCCGGCGTCACTCGCACGATCGTGATGAGCCGGTCCGTCAACTGCAGCGTCCCGACGGCCGGATCGTCGTATCCGAGCACCCGGTGCCCGCGTACGACACTCACCACCAGGTCCTCCGTCTCCCGTACGCCCTTGCCGACCTCGGCCTTTATGACCGGCCGTTCCGCGATGTCGAGCCCGCTGCCCTGCTGGATGAGGTCCTCCATGACCATGCCCGCGGCGGGGCTGAGCACGGAGAGCCCGAGCAGCCGTCCGGCCGCGCTGGCGCTGGTGATGACGGCATCGGCGCCGGACTGGCGCAGCAACGGCGCGTTCTCCTCCTCCCGCACGGCGGCGACGATCTTCGCTCCGCTGTTGAGCTGCCGCGCGGTCAGCGTGACCAGCACGGCCGTGTCGTCCCGCTGCGTGGCGATGATGATCTGCCGCGCCTTGCGCACCTCGGCCCGCATCAGCACTTCGCTGCGCGTCGCGTCCCCGATGACCCCCGCGTACCCGTCGGCCGTCGCCGCGTCGACCACCTTGGAGTTGGGGTCGACGACCACGACCTGCTCCTTCTTCAGCCCGGTCGCACAGACGGTCTCGATGGCCGACCGCCCCTTGGTACCGAAACCGACAACGACGGTGTGATCTCGCAAGGCCGCCCTCCAGCGGTTCTGCCGCCATTCCTCACGGGTGCGCTCCGTGAGGACTTCGAGCGTGGTGCCGACCAGGATGATCAGGAACAGCACGCGCAGCGGCGTGATGACGAAGATGTTGGTGAGCCGGGCGGCGTCGCTGACCGGGGTGATGTCGCCGTATCCGGTGGTGGAGAGGGTGACGGTCGCGTAGTAGAACGCGTCGAGGAAATCGACGGAACCGTCGGAGTTGTCGTTGTAGCCGTCGCGGTCGACCCAGACGATGAACGCCGTGAAGGCGAGCGTGAGCAGGGCCATCGCCATCCGCTTGCCGACCTGACGGATCGGGCGCTCCACGATGCTCTTCGGGAGTTTCACCCGATGCGTCATGAGATGTTCGTCGGCTTGGCGGGCAATCGCGTCATGGCCCGGTTGTTTCACGTGAAACACGCCCCGATTCCTGACATCACCCAGGGCAGGTCGAGGAGTTCCAGCTCCTCACCCGGGCGGGCACCGCCGGGCGGTACGACCGCGAGGGCATCGGCCGCCGCGATGCCACGGAGCATCGCGGGGCCGTTGTAGTGCAGCGGCACGGCCCGGTCGCCGCGCAGGACGACGGGGACGAGCCGGGTGTCGTACGGGTGCCCGTGCACGGCGTCCTTGAGGGGCAGCGTGTACGGCTCCGGCGCCGCACGTCCGGCGAGGACCCGCAGCAGGGGCTCGGCGAGCGTGAGCAGGCCGGAGACGGCCGCCAGGGGGTTGCCCGGCAGGCCGACGAGGTGCTGGTTCTCCTTGGTGCGGGCCAGCAGCATGGGGTGGCCCGGGCGCACCTTGACGCCGTCGACGAGGAGTTCGGCGCCGATGCGCCGCAGGGTGGGGTGGACGTGGTCGACGGGGCCGGCCGCGGTACCGCCGGTGGTGATGATCAGGTCGGCTCCGGAGCCGGTGATGGCCCGGTGCAGGGCCTTGGCGTCGTCACCGAGCCTGCGGACCGCGACGACCTCGGCGCCGAGCGCACGCAGCCAGGGCGGCAGCATCGGGCCGAGCGCGTCCCGGATCAGCCCTTCCTGGGGCAGCCCCTCGGTGAGCAACTCGTCGCCGAGCACGAGGACTTCGACACGCGGCCGGGGGACGGCGGCGAGTGTGTCGTACCCGGCGGCCGCCGCGAGGCCCAGTACAGCGGGCGTGACCAGCGCGCCGACCGGCAGCAACTGGTCGCCGCTGCGGCACTCCTGGCCGCGCGGGCGGATGTCCTGCCCGTGCACGACGCTCGACGTCCCCCCTGAGCGGGCGGAGCCGGAGCCCTGGGGGAGGGCCGCGTGCAGCCGCCCCTTGTCGTCGATACGCCCGTGCTCACTGCGCAGTACGGCGGTGGCGTCCTGCGGGACGCGCGCCCCGGTGGCGATCCGCACCGCCTCACCGTCGGTGAGCGCCTCCGGCTGCGCCTGCCCGGCGAGCACGCCTTCCTCGCGTACGTCCCAGGGGCCGGGCCCGGCGACCGCCCAGCCGTCCATCGCCGAGGTGTCGAAGGAGGGGAGGTCCGTGAGCGCGGTGAGCGGGGCGGCGATGACCAGGCCGAGGGAGGCTTCCAGGGTTACGGAGACGGGGGTGGGGCGGGGGACCGAACGGGCGGCTCGCTCGGCGAGGGCGCGGGCCTGGGGCCAGGGGGTGGCCTTGTGGCTTACGCCGTGGCCGCCGCCTCCGTGGCTGCCCGCGCCGCGGTCGCCGTGGCCGCTGTCGGTGGCGTGCCCTTGGGGCTCGCCCTGTGGGGTGGGCACGGGGGTCGATGACGTACCGGACCCGCCCCGGGCATCGGCGCCGGCCCCGGAGCCCGGTTCGCCGGAGGCCCTGGCGCTGTCGCCCTTGACCAGCGCCAGCGCCTCCTCCACATCGAAGTCGTCGGCGTCCTGGCTGTCCCGGATACCGCGCGCGGCGGTCATCCGGCGTCCGGCCGGGCGTCGGAGCCTGCGCCGGGTGCGGATCCTCCCGCGGGGCCCGCGTCCGGTTTGGCGTCGGCGGCGTCCTCGTCGGCCCAGCGGAGTGCGAGCGCAGCGGCCTTGCGGGAGGCCTCGGCCACCGCCTCGGGGCCGCCCTGGGCCCGCCCGGCCGCGTACCCCACTAGGAACGTGGTCAGCGGCGCGGCGGGCCGGGCCACACCGTGCGCGGCGTCGCGGGCCAGGTCGAGGAGGATGGTGGTGTCGACGTCCAGGTCGATGCCCAGTTCGTCCTTGACTGCGGTAATCCATTCATCCAACACGTGCCCATGCTCCCTGATACGTGCCCGGGCGACGGCGATGTCGTCCCAGGTGTCGCAGTCGAAGGACGCGACGGGGTCGGAGATCCGGATGAGGTCGAGCGCGGCTGTGAGCCGCCGGAGCGGCAGCCCGGTCAGACCGCCGCCCGCGGCGGAGCCGGCGTTGGATGCAGCGGCGAGTGAGTCCAGCTCCCGCCGCAGTGCCCGCACTCGGTACGCGGCCACGAGCGGCTGGTCCTTGCCGCCGGAGTCGACGAGCAGGACGCCGTCGGGGCCGCTCAACTCCCCTTCGGTGTCTGCCGGGTTCCCTGCGCCGGTGTTCGCACGCAGGGCTTCCAGCAGCCGCCGTACCGTGCCGTTGTCCAGGAACGGCAGGTCGGCGGAGAGCACGACGACGTACTCCGCGGTGGTGTGCCGAAGCCCGGCGTCCAGGGCGGCCAGCGGCCCTCCGCCCGGCGGGTCCTCACGGGCCCAGAGCACGGGCCGCGCGGTCGCGCGCCGCTCGGCCACGACCACCGTGGTGGCGGCGCCCGCGCAGGCGGTCAGCACCCGGTCGAGGAGCGCCCGGCCGCCCACGCGCACACCGGGCTTGTCGGCGCCACCGAGCCTCCGCGCGGCGCCGCCCGCGAGCACGACGGCGTCGTACGGGAGACCTGTGGCGGGGTCGCCCGGGGTCTCGTACGCGTTCATCCCCCGAGTATGAGCGCCCGAAGGATCATTGCCATCCCCCTGGACAGCATGTGGACGCGGTGGTCACAAGGTCCGCAGCAGCACCGCCGGCTGTTCCACGCAGTCCGCCACATAGCGCAGGAAGCCGCCCGCCGTGCCGCCGTCGCACACCCGGTGGTCGAAGGTGAGCGAGAGCTGCACGACCTGCCGCACGGCCAGCTCGCCCTGGTGCACCCAGGGCTTGGGGACGATCCGGCCGACGCCCAGCATGGCCGCCTCGGGGTGGTTGATGATCGGCGTGGAGCCGTCGACACCGAACACGCCGTAGTTGTTCAACGTGAAGGTGCCGCCCGTGAGATCCCTGGGCGTCAGCGTCCCGGTCCGCGCGGCCTCGGTCAGCCGCGCGAACTCCGCGCTCAGCGACTCCGCGCCGCGCGCGTGCGCGTCCCGTACGACGGGGACGACGAGCCCTCGCTCGGTCTGCGCCGCGAACCCCAGGTGCACCTGGTCGAGCCGGACGATCTCGCGGGCCTCCATGTCGACCGTCGAGTTCAGCTCCGGGTGGCGGGCCAGCGCGGCGGTGCAGATCCGGGCGAGCAGCGCGAGGAGGGAGATCTTCGGGCTGCCGGCGGAATTCATCGCCGCGCGCGCGTGCATGAGTTCCGTGGCGTCGGCGTCCACCCAGCAGGTCGCGTCGGGTATCTCCCGACGGCTGCGGGAGAGCTTGTCGGCGACTGCTCCGCGGATGCCTCGCAGGGGGATGCGAGTGCCCTGCGGGGCGGCCCCGCCGAGCGCGGTCGCGGGCTGGTGCCGGGACTGGGCCAGGGGTGCGCCGATGGGCGCGACGGCCCCGTGGCCGACGGCCGGAGCCCTGAGGGGTTCCGCGACAGCGGGTGTCCGCACCTGACCGGTCGCCGCCGCACGCAGCGCGTACTCGACATCCGCCCGCAGGATCAGCCCGTCGGGCCCGGAGCCCTCCAACTCCCGCAGATCCACGCCGTTCTCACGCGCGAGCCGCCGTACGAGCGGGGAGATGACCGGCACGGGACCGTCCGCGATCACCGCCACGCCACTGCGACCGCCGTCGGCCGGGCGGTCGTGGCCATCCCTGCCCGGGGCGTGCCGGCCGTCGGCGACCGGGTGGTCCCCGGCGCCGGAACGCACGGCAGGACCGTCCCCGGCACGTGCGAACTCACGCACTCCGTTCGGGGCGGCCACCACGCTTCCGGCATCCGCCGAAGCGCCCGGCCGCGCAGTCGTCGGGGTCCCAGGCGCCCCGGATGCGGGGGCACCCGTCACGCTCGACTGCCGCACCCTCCCGCGCCGCGCCGGAGGTGCCGCGGTGCCGTACCCCACCAGCACGTTCCCGGATCCCTCGTCGCCCTCGCCGGAGGCGGCCTCGCCCACGGCGACCGTCAGGAGCGGCTCCCCCACGGGCAGTTCCGCGCCCTCCTCGCCGAAGCGGGCGGTGACCACACCGCCGTACGGGCAGGGCACGTCGACCATCGCCTTGGCCGTCTCGACCTCGACGACGGTCTGGTCGACGGCGACGACGTCTCCGACTTCCACGAGCCAGCGGACGATCGTCGCCTCGGTGAGCCCCTCCCCGAGGTCGGGAAGCCTGAACTCCAGGACCTGCGCCATCAGCTCTCCGCCTCCCATTGCAGACGCCCCACGGCGTCCAGGATCCGGTCGACGCCAGGCAGGTGGTGCCGCTCCAGCATCGGCGGCGGGTACGGGATGTCGAAGCCGGCCACGCGCAGCACCGGTGCTTCCAGGTGGTGGAAGCAGCGCTCGGTGATGCGTGCGGCGATCTCCCCGCCCGGCCCGCCGTACCCACCCGACTCGTGTACGACAACAGCGCGTCCGGTCCGCCGTACCGAAGCCGAGACCGTCTCGTCGTCGAACGGCACCAGGGAGCGCAGGTCGACGACTTCGAGGTCCCAGCCCTCGGCCCGCGCCGCCTCGGCGGCTTCGAGGCAGACGGGCACGGACGGCCCGTACGTGATGAGTGTGGCGCTCCGGCCGGAGCGCCGCACCATCGCGCGGCCTATCGGTTGAACGGCCGGCGGCTCGTCCGGGTTCCAGGAATCCTTCGACCAGTACAGCCGTTTGGGCTCCAGGAAGACGACCGGGTCGTCGGAGGCGATGGCGGCGCGCAGCAGACCGTAGGCATCGGCCACCGTCGCGGGCGTGACGACATGGAGCCCCGGAGTCGCCATGTAGTACGCCTCGGAGGAGTCGCTGTGGTGCTCGACGCCGCCGATGCCACCGCCGTACGGGACACGGATCGTGATCGGCAGCGGCATGGCGCCCCTGGTGCGGTTGCGCATCTTCGCGACATGGCTGATCAGCTGCTCGAACGCCGGGTAGGCGAAGGCGTCGAACTGCATTTCCACGACCGGCCGCAGTCCGTACATGGCCATGCCGACGGCTGTCCCGAGGATGCCCGCCTCGGCCAGCGGCGTGTCCGTGACGCGGTCCTCGCCGAACTCCTTGGCGAGCCCATCGGTGACCCGGAAGACGCCGCCCAGGGCGCCGACGTCCTCGCCCATCACGTGGACGGACGGGTCGGCGGCCATGGCGTCGCGCAGCGCCCGCCCGAGGGCCTGCGCCATGGTCGCCGGTTTCAGGGCAACGGTCGTCATCGCCCGGCTCCTTCCGAGCCGTGTGCCTCGGCCGCCAGCTCCGCGCGCAGTTGCGCCTCCTGCTCACGCAGTTGCGGTGTGGGCTCGGCATACACATGGGCGAACAGGTCCATGGGGTCGAGCACCGCGTCCTGGTTCATGCGCTCACGCAGATCCGCGGCCATCGTCTCGGCGTCCTCGCGCGCGGCCCGCACGGCGTCGTCGTCGAGCAGCCCGCGCTCGGTCAACTCGTGCTCCAGGAGCGCGATCGGGTCGTGCGCGCGCCAGGTCTCGACCTCGGCGTCGCCGCGGTAGCGGGTCGCGTCGTCGGCGTTGGTGTGGGCGTCGATGCGGTACGTCACCGCCTCGACCAGCGTCGGACCGCCCCCCGCGCGCGCGTGGCGGACGGCTTCGCTCAGCACCTCGTGCACGGCCGCCGCGTCGTTGCCGTCCACCAGGCGGCCCGGCATCCCGTAGCCGACGGCCTTGTGGGCCAGCGACGGGGCGGCGGTCTGCTTGGCGAGCGGTACGGAGATGGCGAAGCCATTGTTCTGGACGAGGAAGACGACCGGGGCCTGCCATACGGCGGCGAAGTTCAGTGCCTCGTGGAAGTCGCCCTCGCTGGTGCCGCCGTCGCCGACCATCGCGAGCGCGACCACGTCGTCGCCCTTGAGGCGGGCGGCGTGCGCGAGGCCCACGGCGTGCGGGAGCTGGGTCGCGAGGGGGGTGCTCAGGGGCGCGATCCGGTGCTCGCGGGGGTCGTAGCCGGTGTGCCAGTCGCCGCGCAGCAGGGTGAGCGCCTGGACCGGGTCGAGGCCGCGGGCGACGGCGGCGAGGGTGTCGCGGTAGCTGGGGAAGAGCCAGTCACGGTCCTCCAGGACGAGCGCGGCGGCGACCTCGCAGGCCTCCTGGCCGGTGCTGGAGGGGTACACGGCGAGGCGGCCCTGCTTGGTGAGGGCGGTGGCCTGCGTGTTGTAGCGGCGGCCGCGCACCAGCTCCGCGTACAGCCGGCGCAGCAGGCCCGGGTCGGCCTGCGCGGCCGCCTCGGTGCCGAGCACGCGGTACGGCAGCGCGTCGGGCAGCAGCGGCGCGGGGTCGGTGCGGGGCTGCCAGGCCGGCGGCGGCGTTGGCCGGTAAGCGCCTCGCTGCTCCATGACCGTCATGACGGCACCTCCTCGGGGGAGACGGCTTCAGGCGCGTCACGGTTGTGATGCGCCTCACCTACCGATTGTTCGGTCGTCGGCACATTTTGGCTACAGACCCCTTCAAGCTGTGGACAAACGGTTCTGCACAGCCTGAAATGGACGCAGTACGTCCATGGCAGGGAGGCGGGGGGACATGGCACCTGAACAAATGGCCGAGCCGCCGGAGGCCGGCCCCGCCCTTCCGCCCGCCCGTCCCCTCGACGCCATAGATCAGGACATCCTCCAGATGCTCCAGGCGGACGGCCGCGCCTCGATACGCTCCGTGGCCGAACGTGTCCATGTGTCACGGGCCAACGCCTACGCGCGTATCAACCGCCTCATCGAGGACGGCGTGATTCGCGGCTTCGGGGCGCGCGTGGATCACGAACGCGCCGGGCAGGGCACCTCGGCGTACATCACCCTGAAGATCGTGCAGAACTCCTGGCGCACGGTCCGCGAGCAGCTGAGAGTGCTCCCCGGCGCCTCCCACATCGCCCTGGTGGGCGGCGATTTCGACGTGCTTCTCCTGGTGCACACCCCGGACAACAAGGCCCTGCGCGAACTGGTGCTCACCCGCCTCCAGGCCATCCCGGAGGTGCTCAGCACCCGCACACTGCTGGTGTTCGAGGAAGAGGACCTGGAACCGCAGTCCTGAACGCCCCGGTGACCGGGGCGTTCTACCGAGGGACACCTTGGTGACGCGGGAGGTCAGGACTCCTTGCGCAGTCCCCCGAAGACCAACTGCGCCACCGCGTCGGCCACTTCCCGCTCGTCCATGCCCCGCCCGTCGGGCCGGTACCACTCCACGATCGAGTTGATCATTCCGAAGACCAGCCGGGTCGCGAGCCGGACCTCCACGTCGCCGCGCACGTCACCGTCCGCGGCCGCCGCCTTCAGCAGCTCGGCCACCTGGTGGTCGAAGTCGCGGCGCCGCTCCAGGGCCCACCGCTCGGTGTCCGTGTTGCCGCGCACGCGCAGCAGCAGCGTCACGTACGGCAGCTCGGTGGTGAGCACCTCGACCATGCGGCGCACCACGTACTCCAGGCGCTCCACGGCACGCCCCACGCGCGCGTGCTCCTCGTCGAGGATCCCGAAGAGGCCGTCGAGAGCCCGGCTGACGGCCCTGCGAAGCAACTCCTCCTTGCCGGTGACGTGGTGGTATATCGACGACTTGGAGATGCCCGCCGCCTTGGAGAGGTGCTCCATGGAGGTGCCGTCGTAGCCGCGCTCGATGAAGACCTGGACGGCGACGGAGAGGAGGGTCTCCGGGGTGTACGTGTCGCGCTTGGCAGTGGTCATGACGTGCCCTCCCTCTTGTCAGCCGTGTTTCCGTGACGGTACAGCGCGAGTGAGGGCGCGTAGCGGCCGGAGGGTTCGCGCAGATGCAGCTCCTCCAGGAGGTCGTGCGCCCAGGCACTGCCGAGCCTGCGGCTCCACTCGAAGGGGCCCAGCGGATAGCTGACACCGAGCCGCATCGCCGTGTCGATGTCCTCCTCGGTGGCCACCCCCTTGGCGACGGCGTCGTGCGCCAGGTCGACGATCCGGGCCACGGTCCGGGCGACGATCATGCCCGGGGCGTCCCCGATGACGCTGACGTCCTTGCCCAGCGCCTGGAAGAGGCCGATGGCCTCCGCGAGCGTCCGGGGAGCGGTGTCCTGGCAGGCCGACAGGGCGATCCTGGTCGCCTTGCGGTAGTCGAGCGCCAGGTCGAAGTAGACGACGTCACGGAACTCGACGGAGGTCTGGCCGTCGGCGAGGACCAGCTGACCACCACTGGGCAGCACCAGGCGGGTGCCGTGGTCCTCCTCGTCCTCACGGACCTGGATGCCCGCCTCACGCATCAGCGGGAGGAGCTCGGCGGCCGGGCCCAGATCACCCTCCGCGAGGACGTACGCGGGCGCCTGCGCCTTCTCGGCGGTGTGCGGCTCGGGACGCTCGGCGTCCTCCCCGTAGTCGTACCAGCCGTGCCCCGTCTTCCGGCCGTGCCGGCCGGACTCGACGAGCCGCCGCTGGGCGAGCGAGGGCGTGAAGCGCACGTCCTGGAAGAAGGCCTGCCACACGGAGTGCGTGACGGACTCGTTGACGTCCTGGCCGATCAGGTCGGTCAGCTCGAAGGCGCCCATCCGGAAGCCGCCGCACTCACGCAGGACCGCGTCGATGGTGGCCGGGTCGGCGGCCTGCGACTCGTACACCGCGAAGGCTTCGGCGTAGAAGGGCCGCGCGATGCGGTTGACGATGAAACCGGGGGTGTCGGCGCAGGCGACGGGGGTCTTCCCCCAGGCGCGTGCGATCTCGTACGCGTGCGTGGCCGACGAGAAGTCGCTCACGGACCCGGAGACGACCTCCACCAGGGGCAGCAGCGGCGCCGGGTTGAAGAAGTGCAGTCCGACGAGTCGGCCGGGGTTGCGCAGGGCGCCGCCGATGGCCGTGACGGACAGGGACGAGGTGTTGGTGGCGAGCAGACAGTCGTCCCCGACGATGTCCTCGAGCTCGCGGAACAGCCGCTGTTTCACCTCGAGTTGTTCGGCCACCGCCTCGACGACCAGCATGCAGTCCGCGAGGTCTTCCAGCCTTCCGGCCGGCCGCAGCCGGGCGCGTGCGGCGTCCCGGTCGGCGCCGGTGAGCCGGTCCTTCTCGACGAGCCGGTCGAGGCGCGCGCCGATCGCTTCGGACGCCGCGCCGGCGCGCCCGGGGACGGCGTCGTAGAGCCGCACGGAGTGGCCCGCGACCAGCGCGACCTGGGCGATGCCCTGCCCCATCGTGCCGGTGCCGACGACGGCCACGGGGCTGCTGAGGTCGAGTGCTGTCATGCTCGCGATCCTCCCGCACAGGGTTTTCCACAGATACGGCGGACCCCCTTGCCCCGACCGATCGTTCGGTTACTCTAACTCTGAATGCCCGCCCGTCGCCCACCACCCTGCCAGAGACGCTTCGAGCCGCACCTTCTGAAAATCCTGCCCAGATTCACAGCTCAATCCACAGCTCGATGAAGAGCTGCTTCGAGGAGGAGTTGGTCCCTGATGGCCGCCGAACTCACCGCGCACCAGCTGATCGCCCAGCACCGGCCCACCCTCGACCAGGCGCTGGAAGCGATCCGCACGCGCGCGTACTGGTCCCCCCACCCCGAACACCCCAAGGCGTACGGCGAGAACGGCAGCCTGGGCATGGCGGAGGGCAAGGCCGCCTTCGACGCCCTCCTGGGCACCCGCATCGACCTCGGCCAGCCCGGCACGGACGACTGGGTGGGCGGCGAAGTCTCGCCGTACGGCATCGAGTTGGGCGTCACCTACCCGCACGCGGACGTCGACGTGCTGCTGCCCGCCATGCGCGCGGGGCAGCGCGCCTGGCGCGACGCGGGCGCGGAGGCGCGTGCCGCGGTCTGCCTGGAGATCCTCAAGCGGATCAGCGACCGCACGCACGAGTTCGCGCACGCTGTCATGCACACCAGCGGCCAGGCCTTCATGATGGCGTTCCAGGCAGGCGGCCCGCATGCGCAGGACCGCGGCCTGGAGGCGGTGGCGTACGCGTACGTGGAGCAGGTCCGCACGCCGGACAGCGCGGAGTGGATCAAGCCCCAGGGCAAGCGGGACCCGCTCACCATGACCAAGCGGTTCACGCCCGTGCCGCGCGGCACCGCCCTCCTGATCGGCTGCAACACCTTCCCGACGTGGAACGGCTATCCGGGCCTGTTCGCCTCCCTCGCCACCGGCAACGCCGTGCTCGTGAAGCCCCACCCGCGCGCGGTGCTGCCGCTCGCGCTCACCGTCCAGGTGGCCCGCGAGGTGCTCGCCGAGACCGGCTTCGACCCGAACCTGGTGGCGCTGGCCGCCGAGAGGCCCGGCGAAGGCATCGCCAAGACCCTCGCCGTACGGCCCGAGATCCGGATCATCGACTACACCGGTTCGACGGCGTTCGGCGACTGGCTGGAGACCAACGCCCGCCAGGCGCAGGTCTACACGGAGAAGGCCGGCGTCAACACGGTGATCGTGGAGTCGACCGACAACTACAAGGGCATGCTGTCCAACCTGGCCTTCTCCCTGTCCCTGTACAGCGGCCAGATGTGCACCACCCCGCAGAACCTGCTGATCCCGCGCGACGGCATCACCACGGAGGAGGGTCCCAAGTCCTTCGACGAGGTGGTCGCCGACCTCGCGAAGTCGGTCGGCGGGCTCCTGGGCGACGACGCCCGCGCCAACGCGCTCCTCGGCGCCATCGTGAACCCCGACGTCAAGACGCGCCTGGAAGCCGCCTCCGGCTTCGGTGAAGTCGCGCTCCCCTCACGGGAGATCAGCAACCCGGAGTTCCCGGACGCGGTCGTACGGACACCGGTGATCGTGAAGCTCGACGGCGCCAAGCCCGACGACGAAGCGGCCTACATGAACGAGTGCTTCGGCCCCGTCTCCTTCGCCGTCGCCGTCGACTCGGCGGCCGACGCGGTGGACCTGCTGCGCCGCACGATCCGCGACAAGGGCGCGATGACGGTCGGCGCGTACACCAGCTCGGAGGAGTTCGAGCAGGCCGTTCAGGAGGCCTGCCTGGAGGAGTGCGCCCAGCTCTCGCTGAACCTCACGGGCGGGGTGTACGTCAACCAGACGGCCGCGTTCTCCGACTTCCACGGCTCGGGCGGCAACCCGGCCGCCAACGCGGCGCTGAGCGACGGAGCGTTCGTCGCCAACCGCTTCCGCGTGGTGGAGGTACGCCGGGACGCGTGAGGCCTCAGGCCGTAGCGCCCCCGGTCGCGCTCCAGTGGAACAGCGTCATCGCCACACTGGTCGCGAGGTTGTAGCTGGAGACCTGGGGGCGCATCGGCAGGGACACCAAGTGGTCGGTGCGGGCGCGGAGTTCGGCGGACAGGCCGCTGCGCTCGGAGCCGAAGGCGAGGACCGCGTCGTCGGGGAGCTTGAGCCCCCGGATGTCCTCGCCCTCCGGGTCGAGCGCGAACACCGGGCCCGGCGGCAGCTCGTCCACCGTAAGCCGCTCCACGGCGGTCGCGAAGTGCAGGCCCGCCCCGCCGCGTACGACCGTGGGATGCCAGGGGTCGAGCGAACCGGTCGTGACCACCCCGGTCGCCCCGAAGCCCGCCGCGAGGCGGATCACGGCCCCCGCATTGCCCAGGTTGCGGGGGTTGTCGAGGACCACCACGGGCGTGGAGCGGGGCATTCGGGCCAGCGTCTCCAGATGGGCCGCCCGGGACGGACGTACGGCGAGAGCGGCGACCGAGGTCGGGTGCGGACGCGGCACCAGGGCCTTCAGCGTCGCCTCCGGGACCTCCACCAGCAGCCCGTCGACGGCCTCTCGTACGTCAGGGGCCAGGTCGTCGGCCAGCGCGAGCGCCGCCCGCCGGTCGGTCGTGACGGCCACGGGGATATCGGCCTGGAAGCGCACCGCGTGCTTGAGGGCGTGGAAACCGTCGAGCAGGACGGCACCGTCGGCGAGCCGGCGCCAGGCGCGTACCGCGTCCTGGGGGTCCGTGCCGCCGGGTGTTCCGAGCCTGCCGTCGGGGTCGTTCATGCCCTGAAGCCTACGTGCGTGGGCTCGGCCGGATCCGGAGTGCTCGGCTGCTGCTGCTTGCGCGGACCCGGCAGCGTACGGCCGCCGCCGCCCGAAAACAGCTCTCCACGCGCGCGTGCGACCCATCCGCCGAGGCGCCGCAGGAACGACGTCGGCAGGAACACCGCGTCGGCGGCGATCATCGCGAGCGAGAAGAACGGCAGCCCGAGCACCACCGCGATCACCGCGTGCTCGGTCATCATGACCACAAGGAGCACGTTCTTGACCCGCCGGTTGAACAGGGTGAACGGGAAGGCGACCTGGGCGATGACCGTCCCGTACGTCACCAGCATCACGATCGTGCCGTACCCGGTCAGCAGGTCGGACAGAGCCGGCCAGGGCGAGAAGTAGTCCAGGTGGAGCGGGTAGTAGACCGCGGTGCCGTCCTGCCAGCGCGAGCCCTGGATCTTGTACCAGCCGGCGGTCGCGTAGATCAGACAGGCCTCGGCCATGATCACGACCAGGGCCGCGTTGTGCACGAGGTTGGCGACGACGTCCAGCAGGATCCGCGGCTCGGCACCGCGCACGTGGCTGCCGACGGCCCACCACAGGGCCTGCACCGCCCACAGCCCCCAGAAGACCAGCAGCCAGCCGCCACTGAGCCGTCCCGCGAAAGTCACCGTCGCCAGCGCGAAGCCGAGCACCCCCCACAGGGCGGGGCCGACCCGGTCGGGCCCGACAAGCTCTCCACGCGCGCGTGCCTCCCGTCCGAGCCGCGCCCGCCGCGCGTCCAGCGACCACACCTGGGCGCAGCGCGTGAACACCAGGTAGATCGCCATCAGGTGGATGACGTTGTCGCCGCCGTCCCCCATGAAGACGCTGCGGTTCTGCAGTGAGAGCACGCCGACCATGAAGAGGACGGACATCGTGCGGGTCCGCCAGCCCAGCAGCAGGAGGAAGCTCGACAGGACGGCGAGGGCGTAGACGATCTCGAACCAGATCTGGCTGTCGGACCACATCAGGGCCGTGAAGGCGTGGTTGTTCGCGATGAGCTGCTGGGCGATGTCCCAGCTCCACGGGCCGTCGGGCCCGTACATCTCCTGGCGGTGCGGATACTCGCGCAGCAGGAACAGCAGCCAGGTCGCGGAGAATCCGATTCGGATCACGGCGCTCTGGTAGGGGCCGAGGGCTGCCTCGGTGACCCGGCTGATGCCGCGCGAGAGCGACAGGGCGTAGCGGTTCATCGGGCGCTCGCCTCCGCCGTCTCCTGCTGCCGTTCGCCCTCGGGGACGGACCACCAGGGCAGTTCGCGGATCACGGGCTTGTCGGACACCTGCTCCTGGCTCCACTCGGGGGGCGGCACGTTGGTCGTACGGGAACGGACCTGGACGCTTTCGACGACGGCGTCCTCGCCACCGGCCTGCAGTCGCTCCAGGCGCAGCACGACGACCCGGCGCAGATAGCGCTCGGAGAGGTCACCGCGCAGGCCCGAAGGGCGGTTCTCGCCGTCGTGCGAACCGACGTAGAAGTCCCAGGACCGGCGCAGTTCGTTCTGATCGGTGTGGCTCGGCAGCAGGTTGCCGTCGATGGCCGCGCCGTCGAGCGCGGACAGGTCGTACCACCCGGTCTCGCGGCTGGTGCCGTCCGGCGTACGGACCTGGGCGCGCACCTGGACGGCGATGTTCTGCTGCAGCGGGTTCGGCGCGAACAGCTTCCAGTTCTGCTCGAACTCGGGGTAGATCCACTCCTCGATCGCCGTGCCGTGCTGCTTGGTGACGGTGTTCGAGGGCGCGAGGTGCAGGAAGACCATTCCGAGATGCACACAGGCCGTGATCGCGACGATCGCGAGGGCGAGGGCGGCGGTGATCTGGTAGCCGGGGGAGAGGGCGGCTATGCCGGTGGGGGTGGGTGGGTCGCCTGGTGCGGGTCCGGCTGGTCCGGCGGGGGTGGGGGGAACGGTGGGAACGGTGGGTTCGCCTTCGGCGGTTCCGCCGGGCACCTTGGATGCGGCAGGAGCGTTGGGCAGGTCAGAGGCAGTGGACACCTTGAGGGGGTCGGGCGCGGCGGGGGTGTCAGACCTGGCGGGGACATCAGGTGCACTGGGAGTGTCGCGCCTGGCAGGCGCGGGCCCGTCGGGCGCGTCCGGCGCTTGCCGGCCGTTCGAGCCCTCGTCGTACGCGTCCATTCCGCCCCTATCCCGATCCGGTCACACTCCCCACCACCGAGGCCGCGCGGCGTCGTCGTACCGCCCGCGAGCCCCACGCTGCGGCGTTCGCACGGGAACGGTACTCAGGACAGATCGCCCGGCACAGCCCCAGGAGCCACAGCGGCCACATCAGCCGCCAAGAGGTTATCCACAGCGGTTGACACCTTACGGCGACTCGTCTCACCATTAAATCTGGACAGACCGAACGATCGGTCTGCCGGGAGGAGGGTCATGGTCACTGCCGGTCTCGGGGGACGCAGCCATGACCGGCCGCCCCCCTCGGTTCCCTTCTCGTAGAACCTGTTCTATCTTGACGCTCCGTCAGATCAGGTGCCTGCCTGGTCTGTTGGCCGGTGCATGGGAGGACGGGACCGTGGACTTCACCTTCACCGAGGAACACCAGGCGGCGGTCGAGGCGGCGAAGGCGGTGTTCGCGGGGGTCGCACCGGACGGGGTGCCCAGCCCCGCCCTCGCCCCGGGCGCCGTGGCCGAGGACTTCGACCGGGCGCTGTGGGCGAAGCTCTCCGACGCGGACCTGCTGAGCCTGCTCCTCGACGCGGAGTACGGCGGGGCAGGTCTCGACGCGGTCGCACTGTGCCTGGTGCTGCGTGAGTCGGCGAGGGTGCTCGCACGGGTGCCGCTGCTGGAGAGCAGCGCGGCAGCGGTGGCCGTGCAGAGGTACGGCGGCGAAGAGCTGAAGGCGGAGGTGCTCGCGCGCGCGGGCCGCGGCGAGCTGGTGCTGACCGTCGCCGCGAACGGCCGCAGCGGCCATGACGGGGCCGAACTCGCCGTGACCGCACGGCAGGACGGTGAGGCATGGGTGCTGGACGGGGTACAGACCGCCGTTCCCTGGGCGCAGAACGCCGACTTCACCCTCGTACCCGCGCACACGGCTGCCGACCGGACCGTCCTCGCCCTCGTGCCCCGCGTCCACGAAGGAGCCGTACTCGCCGAGCAGATCTCCACCAGTGGCGAGCGGCTCGGCGAACTGCGCCTGGAGTCCGTACGGATCGCCGCCCGGGATGTCATCGAGGCGGACGGTGCGTGGGAGTGGTTGCGCGAGCTGCTGACCACCGGGACGTGCGCGCTGGCGCTCGGGCTCGGGGAGGGCGTGCTCTCGATGACGAGCGAGTACACCAGCAAGCGGGAGCAGTTCGGGTTCCCGGTCGCCACGTTCCAGGCGGTCGCCGTGCAGGCCGCCGACCGCTATATCGACCTGCGCGCGATGGAAGTGACGCTCTGGCAGGCCGCATGGCGGATCAGTACGGGGGCGGGGGGTGCGCTTCCGGCCTCCGGGGACGTGGCCGTCGCCAAGATCTGGGCATCGGAAGGGGTACGGCGGGTCGTGCAGACCGCGCAGCACCTGCACGGAGGGTTCGGCGCCGACACCGACTATCCACTGCACCGGTACCACGCCTGGGCCAAGCAGCTGGAGCTGGCACTCGGGCCGGCGGCGGCGCACGAGGAGGCTCTGGGCGATCTGCTGGCCGCCCATCCGCTGGGCTGACTCCACACCGCCCACGCGGGCGCCCACCTGGGCTCACGCTTGTGCCGGGGCAGGCAGGCAACGCCTCCCCCGGCATCTGTGCGGTGGTCTCAGACCGTCTCAGACCACGAAACCGGGCTGGCCCTTGTCGTCCACCACCGGGCGGCCGGTGGCTGCCCAGACCTGCATGCCGCCGTCGACGTTCACCGCGTCGATGCCCTGCTGGACCAGATACATCGTGACCTGCGCCGAACGGCCGCCGGAGCGGCAGATCACGTGGACCTTGCCGTCCTGCGGTGCGGCCTCGGTCAACTCGCCGTAACGCGCGACGAATTCACTCATGGGGATGTGCAGCGCCCGCTCGGCATGACCTGCCTCCCACTCGTCGTCCTCCCGGACGTCCAGCAGGAAGTCTCCGTCCGCGAGATCCCCGACCTCGACCGTGGGCACACCAGCTCCGAAACTCATACCTCCGACGCTACCCGACCCCACAGACAGCCCGATCCCTCTCAGGGATCCCGGCGCCGATCAGCTCCGGTGAGCCTGATCAGCCGGCTTCACGTGAGCCTGATCACCGGCTTCACGGGTCGGCCCGACGGCTTCAGGAAGTCTGCCCCGTCAGCTCGGCCAGCTCCGTCTCGCGCTCGCCGACCTGGGTCAGCAGCTGCTCGGCGATCTCCTCCAGGAGCCGGTCGGGATCCTCCGGCGCCATCTTGAGCATCGCGCCGATGGCACTCTCCTCCAGCTCGCGGGCGACGAACGTGAGCATCTCCTTGCGCTGGGAGAGCCACTCGAGCCGGGCGTAGAGCTCCTCGCTGCGGCTCGGCTTCCACTCCTCGGGCACCGGACCCGCGGCCCACTCCGCGGAGAGCTCCCGCAGCAGCGCCTCGTCGCCTCGCGCGTACGCGGCGTTGACCCGGGTGATGAACTCGTCACGCCGCTTGCGCTCGTCCTCGTCCTGCGCCAGGTCGGGGTGGGCCTTGCGGACGAGTTCACGGAAGAGCTTGCGGGCCTCGTCACTGGGGCGCACCCGCTGCGGAGGCCGCACCGGCTGATCCGTCAGCATCGCCACAGCCTCCGGGAACAGTCCCTCGGAGTCCATCCAACCGTGGAACAGCTCCTCGACGCCCGGCATCGGCATGACCCGCGCCCGCGCCTCGTGCGCCTTGCGCAGGTCCTCCGGATCCCCGGTGCGCGCGGCCCTCGCCTCGGCGATCAGTGCCTCCAGCTCGTCGAGCCGGGAGTACATCGGCCCGAGCTTCTGGTGATGCAGCCGCGAGAAGTTGTCGACCTCGACACGGAAGGTCTCCACGGCGATCTCGAACTCGATCAACGCCTGCTCGGCCGCCCGCACAGCCCGCTCCAACCGCTCCTCGGGCCGGGCCACACCTTCGATCCCCGTCTGCTCCGAGGTCCCACCTTCGGTGCCGGCCTGCTGAGGCGTCTCATCATCGGGCTCAGCCGACGAAGACGCGCCACCCTCGATGCCGACCTGCGAAGACGCCTCGCCCTCGATGCCGGCCTGCGAAGACGCCTCGCCCTCGGTCCCGACCTGCGGGGCAGGCTCACCTTCGGGCTCCGCCTGCAAGGACGACCCGCTCCCGGGCTCCGTCTCGTAGGACCCCACCACGGCGGACCCGTCCGCCGCACCCTCCAGGGCACCGGACTGCTCCCGCGCCCCCTCATCGATGGGCTCGGACTGGCTCTGCTCGGCTTCCGGCGTCGTCACCCGACCAGCGTAGGCCACGGGGCGTCGGGCTTACTCGGGACCAGTGCTTGGGGGGCCTCCCCCCCGCCCCCTCCACCCCTCCCCCCACCCCTCAAACCCCCAACTCAGCCCCAATCCGCCCAGCCCGCACCGCCCCCACCAGCTCCGCGTGATCCTTCTCAGTACGGTCCGCGTACGCCACCGCGAACGAAGCGACGGCCTCGTCCAGTTCCTCGCCCTTGCCGCAGTACCCGGCGATGAGGCGCGGGTCGGCGCTGTGGGAGTGGGCGCGGGCGAGGAGGGCGCCGGTCATGCGGGCGTAGTCGTCTATCTGGTCGGCGGCGAGGGCGGCGGGGTCGACGCTGCCCTTGCGGTTGCGGAACTGGCGTACCTGGAAGGGGAGTCCGTCGATCGAGGTCCAGCCGAGCAGCATGTCGCTGACGACCTGCATGCGCTTCTGGCCGAGGACCATGCGGCGCCCCTCGTGCGGCACGTCAGGTATCGCGTGGCCGGCTGTCGCCAGGTGCGGGAGCAGCGCAGAGGCGCGCGCCTCCTTCACCTGAAGGACGAGGGGTTCGCCGCGGTGGTCCAGGAGGAGCACGACGTAGGACCGGGTGCCCACGCTGCCGGTGCCGACGACACGGAAGGCGACGTCGTGCACGGCGTACCGGGCGAGGAGGGGAAGCCGGTCCGCCGACAGCGTCGTGAGGTACTCCTCCAGTGAAGCGGCCACCGCCGCCGCCTCCGCGTCGGGTATGCGGCGCAGCACCGGCGGCGCGTCCACGAAGCGCCGGCCACCGCCTTCCACGGCCTCCGTCGACTTCGCCGCGAACCGCCCGCTGGTGTTGCCCCGCGCCTTCTCGGAGACGCGTTCCAGTGTGCCGAGGAGATCGTGGGCGTCGGTGTGCGAGACGAGTTCCTCGTCCGCGATGGCGTTCCACGCGTCCAGCACCGGGAGCTTGGCGAGCAGCCGCAGGGTCCGCCGGTAGGCGCCGACCACGTCGTGGGCCGCCTTGCGGCAGGTGTCCTCGTCCGCCCCGGCTTCCCGGCCCGCGAGCACCAGCGAGGTGGCGAGGCGCTTGAGGTCCCACTCCCAGGGGCCGTGCACCGTCTCGTCGAAGTCGTTCAGGTCGATGACGAGGCCACCGCGTGCGTCTCCGTAGAGGCCGAAGTTCGCCGCGTGCGCGTCACCGCATATCTGGGCGCTGATCCCGGTCATGGGGGTGCGCGCGAGGTCGTACGCCATGAGGCCCGCCGAACCGCGCAGGAAGGCGAAGGGCGTGGCCGCCATCCTGCCGACGCGTATCGGGGTGAGCCCGGGGATCCGGCCGCGGTTGGACTCCTCCACGGCGCTCACGGCATCGGGCCGGCCCGCGTCGGCCGTGAACTCCGCGTGCGCGGCGCGGGGCACGGGGCCGCGCAGGGCCTTGCCCTCTTCCTTCGGCGAGCCCTGAAGGGGCGATGCCGCGAATCCACGTACCGCAAAAGCCCTGGACACCTGCCTCGCCCGCTGCGCTTCCTGCGCCGGACCCGCTGTATCTGGCTCGGTCATTCCGACCGCCTCCCCCGTGCACGAACATCAACTCGTCATGACCGTACAGCCGGTCATCGAAAGGCGTCAGACCCTGTGGACAACTCGGAGCCTGTGGACAACTCCACAGGCTCCGGGAGATCAGCGGCGTCCCGACCACGTCACCTGGGGCAGGGTCCGCTCTCCGGCAGATGCGTCTCCGCCCAGGACCCGAGTTCCTTGAGCGCGGGTTCCAGCGCGGCGCCCGCCTCCGTCAGCCGGTAGGAGACCCGCAGCGGGGGACCTTCGTCGACCTCGCGCACGACCAGTCCCGCCGCGCCCAGTTCGGTGAGCCGGTCCGAGAGCATCCGTTCGCTGATGCCGGGGATCGCCCTGCGGAGGTCTGCGAAGTGAACGGGCCGTTGCAGCAGCACGGAGACGACCAGGCCCGTCCAGCGCTTTCCGAGCAGCTGGAACACCCGGGTCATGCCGTCGTCGACCTTCTGGCACGGCCCTGCGTCCTCGCGGAATCCCGGTTCTGGCATGGCTCCAGAGTACTGCGCTCACGCAAGGGGATAAAAAAAAGTAAGTAGCTGTGTTATCTATAGTTGAGTACGAAACAGAAGCCCAGCCCTCGGGCTCGGTTTCTCAGCCGAGTACGCCCACCACTTCCCCCCCCCGCCCCCCTGGAGATCCCCATGGCCACCCTCCTTCACATCGACTCGTCCGTGTTCCCGGGCTCCGCCTCCGCCTCCCGCACGGTGACGGACGCCTTCCGCAAGGCATGGGAGGAGCAGCACCCCGAAGGCACCGTGATCTACCGCGACCTCGCCACGAACCCGGTGCCGCACATCACCGCCGACGCCCACTCCGCCGGTTTCGCCGCCCCGGACGCGCACACCCCCGAGCAGGCGGCCGCCTTCGCCGAGCGCGTGACGCTCATCGAGGAGATGGAGCGGGCCGACGCGATCCTGATCGGCGCCCCGATGTACAACTACGCGATCCCGTCGACCCTCAAGGCGTGGCTGGACAACATCGTCCTGATGGGCCGCACCGCCATGGCCGAGGACTCGAAGGTGAAGGGCACCCCGGTCACGGTCGTCGCCAGCCGCGGAGGCTCCTACGCGCCCGGCACCCCGCGCGAGCCCTACGAGTTCGTGCAGAACTACCTGACGGCCATCCTGCGCGACAGCCTCGCCCTGGACCTCGACTTCATCGTCCCGGAGCTCACGATGGCCCCGCACAACCCGGCGATGGCCGAGCTGATCCCCCTCTTCGAGGCCTCCCGCACGAAGGCCCTCGACGACGCGGCCACCAAGGCCAAGGAACTCGCAGAGCGCCTCGCAGCGTAGCCCTTCGGAACCTTTCGAAGGTTTCGGAGGCTTTCGGAGCCCCTTCGGAGCGCGACCACACCGGCCGCACGCCCCGTGTGATTGTCCTCACGCAGAACGATCACACGGGGTGCTATCGCGTCCCACATCTCGCATCTCACGAAAGAACTCGTAAGAACCCGTAAGCACTCGGAAAACGCGAAAGCCCCGCAGGTCCAAGACCTGCGGGGCTTTCAACTGGTGCGCGAGGGGGGAGTTGAACCCCCACGCCCTTGCGGGCACTGGAACCTGAATCCAGCGCGTCTGCCATTCCGCCACTCGCGCATTCGCTGTGTCGTCCGTCTCCCACCAAGTGGTGTGAGCGCCTGCCGACATCGAGAAGATTAGCACGCTGATCGGGGTGGATTCACATCCCTTTCCCGGGGCCCGCGCCCCCGTGCGGACCGCGCCCGCACCCCCGCGAGACGCCACCCGCGACCCCTCCGGCACAGGGCTCCCGCGCAGGCCACCTCCCCCGCAGCGGGCACGGCGACGGCCGCACGTTTCAAGCAGAACCGGTTCACGTATCAACCTCGTACCGGTCCTGGGCATCTACCCAGGAGCAGGACAGCCCGCACAGTCAGGTGCGGGACACTGGTCACGGACCGCCTCTACGATCCTTGGCAGGAGTAGCGCCCTCAGGAGTTCGAAACGGCACCGCGCAGGGAACTCGGGAAGGGACTTCGGAAGCCGTCGACACCCGTCGACCGGGCCGACAGGGGGAACCAGCCGATTTCCCGGCGCGTGGATACGATCAGTAAGCACGACGAGCAGGACCCGCACGACCCGCAGCACGAGCACGACCCGCAGCACCAGGATGACGACAGCAAGCTGTACCAGGACGGCTACGAAGGAGGAGGTGCCCCATGGGAGTCCTGAAGAAGTTCGAGCAGCGTCTCGAAGGTCTGGTCAACGGCACCTTCGCCAAGGTGTTCAAGTCCGAGGTCCAGCCCGTGGAGATCGCCGGAGCGCTCCAGCGCGAGTGCGACAACAACGCCACGATCTGGAACCGCGACCGGACCGTCGTACCCAACGACTTCATCGTCGAGCTGAGCACGCCGGACTTCGATCGGCTCAGCCCCTACTCGGGGCAGCTCGGCGACGAGCTCGCCGGCATGGTGCGTGACTACGCGAAGCAGCAGCGCTACGCGTTCATGGGCCCCATCAAGGTCCATCTGGAGAAGGCCGACGACCTCGACACCGGTCTGTACCGGGTGCGCAGTCGTACGCTCGCCTCCTCCACCAACCAGCAGGCCCCGGAGCGCGCCCCCGCGGCGCCCGCCCCGGGCCGGCCGGCCGCTTACGGGTATCCCCCGGCAGCCCAGCCCGCAGCAGCTCCGCCCATGCCGGCCGCCCCGCCGCCCGGCGTCCGCGGCGGCCCGGCGCCCATGGGCCAGCGGCCCACCGCGGCACCGGGCGTGCAGCCGGGCGGCCGGATGCGGCACTGGATCGAGGTCAACGGCGCACGCCATCAGATCTCCCGCCCGACTCTGGTGCTGGGCCGCAGCACCGAAGCCGACGTGCGGATCGACGACCCCGGCGTCTCGCGCCGGCACTGTGAGATCCGGACCGGAACGCCCTCGACCGTCCAGGATCTCGGGTCCACCAACGGCATCGTGGTGGACGGGCAGCACACCACCCGCGCTACGCTCCGCGACGGCTCGCGGATCGTCGTGGGCAGCACCACCATCATTTACCGGCAAGCCGAAGGGTGAAGCGGGGGCAATGTCAGAGCTGACCCTCACGGTCATGCGGCTGGGTTTCCTGGCCGTACTGTGGCTGTTCGTGATCGTGGCCGTGCAGGTCATCCGCAGCGACCTGTTCGGAACGCGTGTCACACAGCGCGGATCGCGACGGGACGCCAACAGGCAGCAGCCGGCCGCGCGCCAGGCCACGCCGCCGCCTCAGCGGCAGCAGGCACCGCCGAGCGGCGGCAACCGCCAGCGTCGCGGCGCCCCCACCAAGCTCGTCGTCTCGGAGGGCACCCTCACGGGCACGACGGTCGCGTTGCAGGGGCAGACCATCTCGCTGGGCCGCGCGCACGACAGCACCATCGTGCTGGACGACGACTACGCGTCCAGCCGTCATGCCAGGATCTACCCGGACCGGGACGGCCAGTGGATCGTCGAGGACCTCGGCTCCACCAACGGCACGTATCTCGACCGGAACCGACTGACGACCCCCACACCGATTCCGCTGGGCGCGCCGATCCGCATCGGCAAGACCGTCATCGAGCTGCGGAAGTAGTGCCACGTCATGAATGAGCGCGAGCGGAGCGAGCACGCAGCGGCGGTCCACGCCTTGGACGCCCGCGCGCTCCCGACCGGAGGGTGGGCACCGTGCGGATGTACCCGGAGCCGACGGGCGAGGTGCGCATGAGTCTGTCACTGCGCTTCGCCGCCGGATCGCACAAAGGCATGATCCGCGAGGGGAACGAGGACTCCGGCTACGCCGGTCCCCGCCTCCTCGCGATCGCCGACGGGATGGGCGGCCAGGCCGCCGGTGAGGTCGCCAGCTCCGAGGTGATCTCCACGATCGTCGCCCTCGACGACGACGTGCCCGGGTCCGACATCCTCACCTCGCTCGGCACCGCCGTGCAGCGGGCCAACGACCAGCTGCGGATGATGGTCGAGGAGGACCCCCAGCTGGAAGGCATGGGGACCACCCTCACGGCCCTCCTGTGGACCGGTCAGCGGCTCGGTCTGGTGCACGTCGGCGACTCCCGCGCGTACCTGCTGCGGGACGGCGTACTGACGCAGATCACGCAGGACCACACCTGGGTGCAGCGCCTCGTCGACGAGGGACGCATCACCGAGGAAGAGGCCACCACGCACCCGCAGAGGTCGCTCCTCATGCGCGCGCTGGGCAGCGGCGACCACGTCGAGCCGGACCTCTCGATCCGTGAAGTCCGCGCCGGTGACCGCTACTTGATCTGTTCCGACGGGCTGTCCGGGGTCGTCTCCCATCAGACGATGGAAGACACCCTCGCCAGCTACCAGGGCCCGCAGGAAACCGTGCAGCAGCTCATCGAGCTCGCGCTGCGCGGCGGCGGCCCGGACAACATCACGGTCATCATCGCCGACGTCCTCGACATCGACGGCGGGGACACCCTCGCCGCCCAGCTCTCCGACACCCCGGTCGTCGTGGGCGCGGTCGCCGAGAACCAGCATCAGCACCAGATGCACGACAACGGCGCGATGCAGACGCCCGCAGGGCGTGCCTCCAGCCTCGGCCGTCCCGTTCCCGGACAGGGTGGCGGCGGCGAGTTCGGCCCGCCCGGTAGCGGCGACACCACGGGTTACGTGGACACGAGCGGCTTCGGCGGCTACTCCGACGAGGACTTCGTCAAGCCGCGCACCGGCCGCAAGTGGCTGAAGAGATCCTTCTACATCGTGCTCGCGCTCGCCGTCGTCGGCGGCGGCCTCTACGGCGGCTACCGCTGGACGCAGACGCAGTACTACGTCGGCACCAAGGACGAGCACGTCGCGCTGTACCAGGGCATCAGCCAGGACCTGGCCTGGGTCTCGCTCTCGAAGGTGGAGAAGGACCACCCCGAGATCGAACTCAAGTACCTGCCGCCGTACATGCAGGAGCAGGTCAAGGCGACCATCGCCGAAGGCGGCCTGAGCGACGCCAAGTCGAAGATCGACGAGCTCTCCCTGCAGGCCTCCGCCTGCAAGAAGGACTCCGAGCGCCGCGCCGCCGAAGCCGAGAACAACGCCAAGACCGGTGAGGGCGAGGCCGGCGGAACCACGGGAACCACAAAGACCTCCCTGACGTCCAAGGCCACACCGACGCCGACCCCCTCGGCGTCCTCGTCCACGTCCACGACCGCACCCACTCCCACACCCGGCCCCAGCCTCTCCGACGAAGAGCAGAAGCTGGTCTCGCTGTGCGGTAAGCAGTAAGCAGCCGTGAGGGGCCCTGTCACACCATGAGCAGCAGTACGAACTCGCCGACGCACCACACCTCCACCATCGGCTCGATCGGCACACCGAGCCGACGCAACACCGAGCTGGCGCTGCTGGTGTTCGCCGTCGTCATCCCGGTCTTCGCCTACGCCAACGTCGGCCTCGCCATCAATGACTCAGTGCCGCCCGGCCTGCTGAGCTACGGCCTGGGCCTCGGCCTGCTCGCAGGCGTCGGCCATCTCGTCGTACGCAAGTTCGCGCCGTACGCGGACCCGCTGCTGCTGCCGTTGGCGACGTTGCTCAACGGCATCGGGCTGGTCGTCATCTGGCGCCTGGACCAGTCGAAGCGGCTCCAGGCGAGCGACTCCTTCGTCCAGGCGGCCCCTCGCCAACTGCTGTACTCCGCGATGGGCGTCGCCCTGTTCGTGGCCGTACTGATCTTCCTCAAGGACCACCGCGTCCTGCAGCGCTACACATACATCTCCATGTTCGGCGCGCTGGTCCTGCTGGTCCTTCCACTGGTCCCGGGGCTCGGCGAGGACATCTACGGCGCCAAGATCTGGATCTCGGTCGCCGGATTCAGCATCCAGCCGGGCGAGTTCGCGAAGATCATCCTGGCGATCTTCTTCGCCGGTTACCTCATGGTGAAGAGAGACGCCCTGGCCCTGGCCAGCCGCCGCGTCATGGGTCTCTACCTGCCCCGCGGACGGGACCTCGGCCCGATCCTGGTCGTCTGGGTGATCTCGATCCTCATCCTGGTCTTCGAGACCGACCTCGGTACGTCGCTGCTGTTCTTCGGAATGTTCATCGTCATGCTGTACGTCGCCACCGAGCGGACCAGCTGGATCGTCTTCGGTCTGCTGATGTCGGCGGCCGGCGCGGTAGGCGTGGCTTCCTTCGAGACACACGTCCAGCAGCGCGTCCAGGCCTGGCTCGACCCCATGCGCGAGTACACCCTCAGTCAGGAAGGCGTGTTCGGGCACACCGAGCAGTCCATGCAGGCCCTGTGGGCCTTCGGCTCCGGCGGCACCCTCGGCACCGGACTCGGCCAGGGCAATTCCGACCTCATCGGCTTCGCCGCCAACTCCGACTTCATCCTCGCCACCTTCGGCGAGGAACTGGGCCTGGCCGGAGTCATGGCGATCCTGGTGCTCTACGGCCTGATCGTGGAGCGCGGTGTACGCACCTCCCTCGCCGCCCGCGACCCGTTCGGCAAGCTCCTCGCCGTGGGCCTCTCCGGCGCCTTCGCCCTCCAGGTCTTCGTCGTCGCCGGCGGCGTCATGGGCCTGATCCCGCTGACCGGTATGACGATGCCGTTCCTGGCATCCGGAGGATCCTCCGTCATCGCCAACTGGGCCCTCATCGGCATCCTGATCAGAATCAGCGACACCGCGCGCCGCCCGGCACCGGCCCCCGCTCCCAACCCCGACGCCGAGATGACCCAGGTGGTCCGCCCGTGAACAAGCCCCTGCGCCGGATCGCGATCTTCTGCGGCCTCCTGGTCCTCGCCCTACTCATCCGGGACAACTGGATCCAGTACGTCCAGGCGGACACCCTGAGGTCCGACCCGAAGAACCGCCGTGTCGCGATCGAGCGGTACGCCACCCCGCGCGGCAACATCATCGTCGACGGAAACCCGATCACCGGTTCCGCCAAGACCAGCGGCGACAGCTACAACGACTTCGAGTACAAGCGCACCTACAAGGACGGCGCGATGTGGGCGCCCGTCACCGGGTACGCCTCCCAGGCCTTCGGTGCCACCCAGCTGGAGTCCATCGAGGACGGCATCCTCACCGGCAACGACGACCGGCTCTTCTTCCGCAACACCCTCGACATGATCACGGGCGAGTCGAAGCAGGGCGGCAACGTCGTCACCACCCTCAACGCCGCCGCGCAGAAGGCCGCGTACGACGGTCTGCTCAAGCAGGGCAAGGGCGCCGTCGCCGCGATCGACCCGGAGACGGGCGCGATCCTCGCCCTCGCGTCCACCCCCTCGTACGACCCCTCCACGTTCGCCGGGAACTCGACGAGCGTCGACGGCAAGGCCTGGACGGCGCTCCAGAAGAAGAACGACCCCGACGAGCCGATGCTCAACCGGGCGCTGCGCGAGGTCTACCCGCCGGGCTCCACCTTCAAGGTGGTGACCGCGGCCGCGGCCCTGGAGGACGGCCTGTACACGTCCGCGGACCAGAAGACCGACTCCCCGCTGCCGTACACGCTGCCGGACACCACGACCGAGCTGAAGAACGAGGGGAACATCCCCTGCAAGGACGCGACCCTGCGCGAAGCGCTCCGCGTCTCCTGCAACACCGTCTTCGGCAAGATCGGTGCCGACCTCGGCAAGGACAAGATGCTGGCGGAGGCCGAGAAGTTCGGCTTCAACTCCGAGCAGTTCACGCCGGTCCGCTCCAGCGCCTCCGTCTTCCCCGAGACGATGGACAAGCCGCAGACCGCGCTCAGCTCGATCGGCCAGTTCGAGACCGCCACGACCCCGCTGCAGATGGCCATGGTGGCCTCGGCCGTCGCCAACAACGGCACGCTCATGAAGCCGTACATGGTCGACAAGCTGCAGGCTCCGGGCCTCGACGTCATCGAGCAGACCGAGCCCGAGAAGATGAGCGAGCCGCTGTCCTCGGAGAACGCCGGGATCCTGCAGTCGATGATGGAGACGGTCGTCAAGGACGGCACCGGCAAGAACGCTCAGATCAACGAGGACGGCGTCACGGTGGGCGGCAAGACCGGTACCGCCCAGCACGGCGTCGACAACAGCGAGAACCCGTACGCGTGGTTCATCTCGTATGCCAAGCTCAGCGACGGCAGCTCACCGGTCGCCGTCGCCGTGGTGGTCGAGGACGAGAGCGCCAATCGTGACGACATCTCTGGTGGCGGCCTCGCGGCCCCCATCGCGAAGAGTGTGATGCAGGCAGTCATCAACAGCAACAAGTGACCCCCGTCACGTCTCCTTCACATCGGTGCACGTTGGGATACCGGTCCTGTATCGGGTGACGATAGTGGCCAGGTCACAGAAGGCGAGCCGGGTACGGTATGCCCGGACAGCACACCGCCCGACCACACAACGGTGCGGTCGGGACCGACGGAGAGGGCTGGTAGGTAGCTATGGAAGAGCCGCGTCGCCTCGGCGGCCGGTACGAGCTGGGCCAAGTGCTCGGCCGTGGTGGCATGGCGGAGGTCTACCTCGCCCATGACACCCGGCTCGGGCGCCAGGTGGCGGTGAAGACGCTGCGAGCCGACCTCGCGCGCGACCCGTCGTTCCAGGCCCGGTTCCGCCGGGAGGCCCAGTCGGCCGCCTCGCTCAACCATCCCGCGATCGTCGCCGTGTACGACACGGGTGAGGACTACATCGACGGCACGTCCATCCCGTACATCGTGATGGAGTACGTCGACGGGTCCACGCTGCGCGAGCTGCTGCACTCGGGGCGCAGGCTGCTGCCCGAGCGCACCCTGGAGATGACCATCGGGATCCTCCAGGCCCTGGAGTACTCCCACCGCGCCGGCATCGTCCACCGTGACATCAAGCCCGCCAACGTCATGCTCACGCGCAACGGCCAGGTCAAGGTCATGGACTTCGGCATCGCCCGCGCCATGGGCGACTCCGGCATGACGATGACGCAGACGTCCGCCGTCATAGGCACGGCGCAGTACCTCTCGCCCGAGCAGGCGAAGGGCGAGCAGGTCGACGCGCGCTCCGACCTGTACTCGACGGGCTGCCTGCTCTACGAGCTGCTGACCGTCCGCCCGCCGTTCATCGGCGACTCCCCGGTCGCGGTCGCCTACCAGCACGTACGCGAGGAACCGCAGCCCCCAAGCGTCTTCGACCCCGAGCTCACGCCCGAGATGGACGCGATCGTCCTCAAGGCGCTCGTCAAGGACCCGGACTACCGCTACCAGTCCGCCGACGAGATGCGCGCCGACATCGAGGCCTGCCTCGACGGCCAGCCCGTCGCCGCCACCGCGGCCATGGGCTCCGTCGGTTACGGCGGCTACGGCGCCGACCAGCCCACCACGGCCCTGCGATCCGCTGACGCCGGCGCCACCTCCATGCTCCCCCCGATGAACCCGGACGACGGCAGCTACGGCTACGACGACCGTCCCGACCGCCGCCGCCAGAAGAAGTCGAACACCTCGACGATCCTGCTGGTCCTTGCGGGAGTCCTCGTCCTGGTCGGCGCGATCCTGATCGGCAAGTACGTGTTCCCCGGGGACAACGCGGCCGACACCAACGTGAAGGTGCCCGCCCTCGTCGGCGAGACCCAAGCGGACGCCACGAAGCTGTTGACCAACAGCGACCTCGTGGTGGGGACAGTCACGCAACAGGCCTGCGAAGAGCAGCCCAAGGGCAACGTCTGCTCGCAGGACCCGGTCGCCGATACCAAGGTCGAGAAGAACAGCGCCGTCAATCTGGTCGTGTCGACGGGGGCGCCGAAGGTGGCGGTACCGAGCGTCGTCGGCAAGAGCCTGGACGAGGCCAAGTCGATCCTCGAAGGCGACGACTACCAGTTCCAGGTCGAGACGAAGGACCAGGAGTCCACAGAGGATCCGGACACCGTCCTGGAGCAGGATCCGAAGCTCGGCAAGGAGGTGGAGAAGGGATCCACGATCACCCTCACCATCGCCATCGAGAAGAAGCAGTCCACTGTCCCGGACGTCCTGAACCAGTCTTGTGACGCCGCCAAGGCACAGATGACGGCCAACAACCTGGTCGGCACCTGCACCGAGGTGGAGACCGACGACCCCAACCTGGTCGGCAAGGTCATCCGGACCACTCCGTCGGCCGGGGATCAGGCCGACCCCGGGTCCAACGTGCAGATCGAGATCGGCAAGGCCAAGGCCCAGACCCCCGTGCCGAGCGTGGTCACCCAGACCGTGGCAGTGGCGAGGCAGACGCTTCAGGCGGCCGGCTTCGACGACATCGAGTTCGCCGACGGCAGCGACGAGAGCGACAACGCGATCGTCACCGCTCAGGACCCGGTCGCGAACACCGGGGTCGACGACCCTGACAACACGACGATCACTCTCACGACCGTCGGCACCGGCAACAACAACGGCGGCAACAACGGCGGCTTCTTCGGCGGCTCCACCGGATAGGCGGGCCGCCCGGAGAACTGACTCCGCCGGGTACTACGACTGAGTCCCGGCCACCTGTAGAAGGTGGCCGGGACTCAGTCGTCTGCGTCGTCCTCAGAGAAGAACTCGCGTCTAGCCCAGTTCCTTCGGCGGCGTCCGGTCGCTGTCCACCTTGTCCACCCGCTCCAGCTCGCCCCACACCACGTACCGGTACCGCGACGTGTACACCGGCGTGCATGTCGTCAGGGTGATGTATTGGCCCGGCTTCGTCTTGCCGGACTGCTTGGGGACCGACTGGAGGACCTTGACGTTGTACTTCGACGTCTCCGGGAGGATGGCGTAGACCTTGTAGACGTACCAGTTGTCCTTGGTCTCGTAGACGATCGCGTCGCCCTTTTTGAGCTTGTCGATGTTGTGGAACTTGGCGCCGTGGCCGTCGCGGTGAGCGGCGAGCGTGAAGTTGCCGTTCTTGTCGCTCGTCGGCAGGGCGGACTTGACGGGGTCCGTGTAGTAGCCGGCGACGCCGTCGTTGAGCACCTTGGACGACGTGCCCTTCTCTACGAGGACCTCGCCGTTCTTCATCGCCGGGACGTGCAGGAAGCCGACGCCGTTCTTGGTGTCCAGGGCGCCCGGACCCGTGTCCGCCGCATCCCAGTTGTCGCGGACCTTGTCGCCCTGCTTGTCCGCCGCGCGGTCCGCGACCACGTTCGTCCACCACAGGGAGTAGACGACGAACAGGCCCAGCACCAGACCCGTGGTGATGAGGAGTTCACCGAAGACGCTGACGGCCATCGCCAGGCGGCCCGAGCCGCGCCGTCGCGGTGCGGGCGCCGGCTCCTCGACGTCCGTGCGCTCGTCGTGGTCGGTCCTCGCTGCCACTGTGCATCTGCCCCGTCTGGTCTGTCTCGGGTTGTCCCATGTGCTTCTACCGAGTGCTTCTGAAGTACTGCCGCCGGCTGCTCTTACTGGACGAGCGCTTCCGGCTTGCCCTCGCTGCGCGGGCGGTCCTCGACCATCTTGCCCCACACGATCATGCGGTACTTGCTGGTGAATTCCGGCGTGCAGGTGGTGAGTGTGATGTAGCGGCCCGGCGCGGTGAAACCCGAGCCCTTCGGTACCGGGTCGATCACGGCCGTGTTGCTCGGACTCGTCACCGGCAGGATCGACGTCATCTTGTAGACGAAGTAGTCGTCCTGCGTCTCGACGACGATCTCGTCGCCCGGCTCGAGCTTGTTGATGTACCGGAACGGCTCCCCGTGCGTGTTCCGGTGCCCCGCGAGCGCGAAGTTGCCCGTCTTGGCGTCCGGCATCGCCGTCTTGAGGCTGCCCTCGGCGTAGTGGCCGACCATTCCGCGGTCGAGCACCTTCGACTTGCTCGTGCCCTCGGCGATCGGCGTGACCACGTCCAGCTTCGGAATGTGCAGGATGGCGAAGCCCTGCCCCGGCTCGAACGTCCCCGGGTTCCCCTTGCCGGTCGCCCAGTCCTGCTGAAGGTTGTTCGCGGCGCTGTCCGCCTGCTGGTGCGCCCGTACGTTCGACCACCACAACTGGTACGTCACGAACAGCAGCATCAGGACGCCGGTGGTGATGAACACCTCACCGATCATCCGGCTCACGATGACGGCCGCACCGGGCTTCCGCGCCTGCTGCGCCCGACGGGCCTCCATACGCGTCAGAGGCGCCTCAGATGCCCTCTCCGCCGACTCCAGGGACTCGTGGGGCTCGGGGGACCCCAGGGGCTCCTGAGGGCCTCCGTGCCGCCCGTGGCGCCGGGCAGCCTTGCGCCGGGCGGCACGGCCTCCGGGCGCGGGCACGGCGCCACTCCCGGCAGTGGTCCCCCCTATTCGGGGCGGGACCGGAATCGGCTCCGGAACCCGCAGTGCCACCGTCTCGTCGTCCAACGGCGCGGGCGCCGCACGCGGTTGCTCGTACGGCATGGGGCCCGGATCCCGGTACGGCGGGGCGACCGGCTCGACGTATGGCGCGGCGACCGGTTCCTCGTACGCAGGCTCCCGGGGCCGCGTCGGCTCGGGCGCCGCGTACCACTCGTGCGCGTATCCCTCCGGGTCGTACCACTCCTGCTGGGGAGGCTGCGGCACAGGGGCGGGCTGCTGCGGAGGAGTCTGCTGGAGAGGAGTCCGCTGCTGGCCGGTGGCCGGTTGCTGACCGGTGGCCGGTTGCTGACCGGTGGCCGTCTGCCGCTGCCCCGGCAACGGATCCGTCAGCGGGTCGGCCAGTTGCTCGACCGCCGCCTCAAAAGCCTGCGTGCCCGCGATCGCTTCCGCACTCGCAAAGGCTTCGGCACCCTCGAACGCTTCGGCGCCCCCGTACGCGGCCTCGCCGCCGTAGGAGGAGCTCTCGCGCTCGGGGCGCAGTGCGGTCACGCCGTGGCCCTGCCCACCACCGGGGCGAGCCCCGCCGACCTCGCCACGGCCCCCTGGTCGCCGCACGCCACCAGCCAGTTGGCGAGCATGCGGTGCCCGTGCTCGGTCAGCACCGACTCGGGGTGGAACTGCACGCCCTCGACCGGGAGTTCACGGTGCCGCAGCCCCATGATGATCCCGTCGTGGGTGCGGGCCGTGACCTCCAGCTCGGCCGGTACGGTCTCCGGTTCGGCCGCGAGCGAGTGGTAGCGGGTCGCAGTGAAGGGAGACGGGAGGCCGGCGAAGACGCCCTGGCCCTCGTGCTCCACGAGCGAGGTCTTGCCGTGCAGGAGCTCGGGCGCACGGTCCACGACACCGCCGTACGCCACCTGCATCGACTGCATGCCGAGGCAGACGCCGAAGACGGGGACTCCGGTCGCGGCACAGTGCCGGACCATCTCGATGCAGACCCCGGCCTGCTCGGGAGCGCCCGGGCCCGGTGACAGGAGTACGCCGTCGAAGCCGTCCTGGGCGTGCGCGGTCGACACCTCGTCGTTGCGCAGGACCTCGCACTCGGCGCCCAGCTGATACAGGTACTGGACCAGGTTGAAGACGAAGCTGTCGTAGTTGTCGACGACGAGAATCCGCGCGCTCACTGGTTGTCCACCGTCACATCGTTGAAGGGAAGCAGCGGTTCGGCCCAGGGGAAGACGTACTGGAACAGCACGTAGACCACTGCGAGGGCCAGCACGAGTGAGATCAGCGCCCTCACCCACGCGTTCCCCGGCAGATGCCGCCAGATCCAGCCGTACATGCCGTCCCTTCCGTCGCCGTACCGCACCAGACTAACGGCGTAGCGCCGCCGGTTTCCCAGCCTCCACAGGCTGTGTGGAATCCAGATGCGCCCAGACGATCAGCCGATGGCTGTGCCCCCACTCCGGGTCGCACGTGGTCAGCGTGAGATAGCGGCCCGAACGCGTGTACCCGGACTTACGCGGCACAGGATCGATCACCTCAATGTCGGCGGGCAGCGTTTTGTACGGGCCTTTGTCGATCCGATACGTGAACCAGGTCGTCCCGTCCGTCAGCACCACCGCGTCACCCTTGCGGAGCTCGGGAAAGTCCTTGAAGGGGTCGCCGTACGTACGGCGGTGGCCGGCGACGGAGAAGTTCCCCGTCTGCCCGAGCTGGGCCGTACCCCTGTAGTGGCCGAGCCCCTTCTTGAGGACGTCGGTGCCGGTGCCTTCGAGCACGGGCTTGTTCCACGTGAAACCAAGCCGCGGGATGTACATCACGGCGAAAGGCTTGTCATACGTGTACGAGGCGGGCGGCTCCGGGGCGCTCTGGCTCTGTCCGGGGCTCGGGCTCTGGGGCGGGGCTGCGGCCGACGGCTGCACGCTGCCCTTCGACCACTGCTCCTGCAGCTGTTCGATCTGCTGGTCCATCGCGCTGTCGGCCTTCACGCCCGTCCAGAACAGCACATAGGCCACGAAGAGCACGATCAGAGTACCGACGGTGATGCACAGTTCACTGATCGTCCTGACGACCACTCGCACCGACACAGGGTCCCCCAGCGGCAGCAACAGCTAATCAGGCACTACTCCGCACCACTCGGAGCTACTCCACGGGCTTGGCGTAGTGGAGATCCACTGTGCCCGAGTAGCCGGGAAGAGTCACCGCCCCGTCCTCGTCGACTTTCCAGCCGAGCCCGTAGACGTTGACGTACACCATGTAGTTCTGGATCGCCGGGGAGGCGGCGAGCGCCTCCTGGAGCTTGTCCGGGTCACCAATCGCGGTGATCTTGTACGGGGGCGAGTAGACGCGGCCCTGGAGGATCAGGGTGTTGCCGACGCAGCGGACGGCGCTCGTGGAGATCAGCCGCTGATCCATCACCCTGATGCCCTGGGCACCGCCCTGCCACATGGCGTTCACGACCGCCTGGAGGTCCTGCTGGTGGATGACCAGGTAGTCGGGCTGCGGCTCGGGGTAGCCGGGCAGCTTGGCCGTCGCGTTCGGCGGGGCGTCGTTGAGCGTGACCGTGACGGCCTCGCCCTTCAGCTTCTGGGTGCCCGCGTTCTTCTCCAGCGCCGCGAGCTTGGCGTCCTCGGCCGCCGTGCTGCCGTCCTCCCGCCCGGCCAGGGCGTCGACGTCGTCACGCAGGACGCCGTTGGACTCGTCCAGCAGACCGTTCTTGTGGCTGCGCTCCTCGATCAGGTCCGAGAGCTTCAGCAAAGAAGCGTCCGTGCGGATGTTGGTGCCCTTGGCCGTATTGAAACTCGTGAAAAAAATGAGGCCCGCGAGGGCGAAGACCGCCGCGGTGAGTACGCGAACGGGCCGGAAACGGCGCTTACCGGCAGGACTGGAACCTGTCCCGGGGGAGTCGGCAGAATTGCTCAACGTACCCTTATCTCCTTAGGCGCCGCGGAAGCACTACGCTAACGGACGCCCGGGGGAGCGCTCAGTGTCCCCTTGTACGCTGCCCCGGAGCCCGCCCAAGTTCCCTGCGCGGCCACGCAGCGCATCGACAGGAGAGACCCTCGTGCCGAAGTCACGTATCCGCAAGAAGGCCGACTACACGCCGCCCGCGGCGAAGCAGGCAACCAACATCAAGCTGACCAGCCGCAGCTGGGTCGCACCGGTCATGCTGGCCATGTTCCTCATCGGCCTGGCCTGGATCGTCGTCTTCTACGTCACGGACGGTTCGCTGCCCGTAGACGCGCTCGACAACTGGAACATCGTGGTCGGCTTCGGCTTCATCGCCGCGGGCTTCGGCGTCTCCACGCAGTGGAAGTAGCACTGCCGGAGGCAGCTCTGCCCAGGGCTATCCCCTGAGTTATCCACAGTCGCTGTCCGGTTGTCCACAGCAAGTGGAAAAAGAACGACGATCTGTGGATAACTCATCCAGTGTTGACGCCGGTGTGACTGACCTACCGGTATCCGGAAGCATGTTCGCCCCCTGTCCGACCTGGGCAAACCCAGGTGAGCGACAGGGGGCACATCTGTTCCCGCACAATATGCACAAGATCCGCCACGGTCTGTGGACAACACCTGCTTCTCAGGTGAGCTGAACGGTCCTCACCAGCGTGGTGACCACCACGGCGAGCAGCACCAGGGCACTCACCCCGTACTGGATGAAGGCCCTCCGCTCGCGCGGCGCGTGCACCATGGCGTAGCCGATGACGACACCGGCGACGAGGCCGCCGATGTGTGCCTGCCAGGCGATGTTGCTCCACCCGAAGGTGAAGATCAGGTTGATCACCAGTAGGGCGATGACCGGGCGCATGTCGTAGTTGAGCCGGCGCATGAGGACGGCGGTCGCGCCGAAGAGGCCGAAGATGGCGCCGGAGGCGCCGAGCGACGGCTCGTTCGGGGCGGCAAGGAGGTACGTGAGCGCGCTGCCCGCGAGGCCCGAGACGAAGTACAGGGCGAGGTAGCGGGCGCGGCCGAGGGCTGCCTCCAGGGGGCCGCCGATCCACCACAGGCTCAGCATGTTGAACATGATGTGGATGTAGCTGCCGTGCAGGAACATCGCCGTCAGCAGCCGGTACCACTGCCCCTCCGCGACGCCCTGCAGCTCGCCGGAGAGCCAGGCCCGCCCGAAGAGGTCGAAGCTGTCGGTGAAGCGGTCGCCGACCGAGAGCTGGACCAGGAAGGCGGCGAGGTTGATCCCGATCAGGACCTTGGTGACGAGCCGGGGGTCGGCGGCGATCGTGCCGCCCGCGAGGGTACGGGGCTGGGCGGCCGTCGCGGGGTGACCGGTGCCGGAGCCGCTGCGGACGCAGTCGGGGCACTGGAAGCCGACGGGGGCGTCGACGCTGCACTCGGGGCAGATCGGGCGCTCGCAACGGGTGCAGCGGATGCCCGTCTCGCGGTCCGGGTGCCGGTAGCAGGTGGGCAGGCTCCGGGCGTCCTGCGGTTCCTGATCCCCCGGGCCCTGTGGGTCCTGGGGGCTGCCTGGCGCCTGGTCCATGGGGGTCCCCTCACTCGGTCGTACGCAATGCACCGCCCCGTCCATCCTTACGGATGAACGGGGCGTTTGGTTCCCTGCGGGAGCGAACGGACTCTGCCGAGCGCACCCGGACGATCCCCCGGAGCTCAGTCCTCGATGCTCAGCCACCAGGGCTCAGGCCTTGGAGCTCAGGCAGGGGCTCAGGCCTCGCGGGTCTCGACGACGACCGATTCGATGACTACGTCGTTGACCGGGCGGTCGGTGCGCGGGTTGGTCTTGGCGCCCGCGATGTCGTCCACGACCTTCTGGCTGACCTTGTCGGTGACCTCACCGAAGATGGTGTGCTTGCGGGTCAGCCACGCCGTCGGGGAAACGGTGATGAAGAACTGCGAGCCGTTCGTGCCCGGGCCGGCGTTGGCCATGGCCAGCAGGTAGGGCTTGTCGAAGGCGAGGTCCGGGTGGAACTCGTCCTCGAACTGGTAGCCGGGGCCGCCGGTGCCGTTGCCCAGCGGGTCACCGCCCTGGATCATGAATCCGCTGATCACCCGGTGGAAGACCGTGCCGTCGTAGAGCTTGTCCGTGGACTTCACACCCGTCTCCGGGTTGACCCACTCGCGCTCGCCCGTGGCGAGTTCGACGAAGTTCCGGACCGTCTTGGGCGCGTGGTTCGGCAGGAGCCGGACTTCGATGTCGCCGTTGTTGGTCTTCAGGGTGGCGTAAAGCTGCTCAGCCACGATCTGCCTTCCGTTGCCTTCTCTTGACCCTCCGATCCTCGCACGGACCGGCCCACGCGTCGCCCGGCCACCACCTCCGGGCGGACAACCGGGTGCAGGGCGTGCAGAAATCCGGCCGAGTCCTCGCCGTACCGGGGCGCGTCGCGGCGATCCGTGGCATTGTCGACGACAAGCTCCCGTTGCCCCGTATTAATCCGCTATTGCACTTGATCGACACGTGAGCGGCTCTCGCTCTTAGTTCGCCCGGAGTCTCCGCCCATGACCCGGATGCCCGCCCTCACATGCCACGGCCCCCTCGGACGGGCATGATCCGGATAAGGGTGGAAAGGTGAACTGTGTGTCATTGGGGGTACTCAGAACCCCCGACGTACGCCACCGAGGAGGAGGAAACCCGTGACCCGCATCGACAGCGTGCGCGCCGCGAGCGGCTCGGCGAAGGACAGCGTGCTGCACGCCGCGGAAGTGGTGGCGCCTTACGCCGACACAGCCAAGGACAAGGCCTCGCACTATGCGCACGAGGCGCGTGTACGTCTCGCGCCGAAGGTGTCCCTGGCTGCCGAACAGGCCCGCGTCCAGTACGACGCCCATCTTGCCCCGCGCGTTGAGCAGGCTCGTACGCATGTGCCGCCGAAGGTCGACCAGGCAGCCCACGAAGCCGCCGTCCGTACTCGCAAGGCGGCTCGTCAGGCCGCCGACTATTCCAAGCCGAGGATCGAGCAGGCGGTGGCCGCGGCCCAGCCCGTTCGGGAGGAAGCCGCGTCACGCGGTGTGGCGGCGATCGCCGCGCTGCGTGGTCAGGTCTCGCCGAAGGAGATCCAGAAGCTGGTCCGTGGGCAGGAACGGCGGGCGAGGGTCGGCCGTCTCGCCAAGGGTCTGGCCGTCCTGGGCATTCTGGCGGGCGGCGCATTCGCTGCCTGGAAGTGGTGGGACAAGCAGGCCAACCCCGACTGGCTCGTCGAGCCGCCGGCCGCGACGGAGGTGCCCGAGCCGACTCACCTGACGTCGGTCGACGGCAGCGGCCAGTCCGACCTGGATCCCGAGGTCCAGGCCAAGGAGGCCGAGGAGGAAGCGGCGGAGCGCGACGACCGCCACTGACCTTCCGGCCTGGGTTCGGATTCTGATCTCAACATCGCTGTGGGGCGGGAGACCCTCAAGTCTCCCGCCCCACAGCGATGTTTCACGTGGAACCGGCGCGGGTTTCACATCCACTGGGAATCCGCGTTCACGCACCCCATGCCCCCGGCCATGAATGCTTCCGGCCGCCCCCTCCGCACCGCCCTTGCCACGCAAAAGCCCCTCCGCTCTGCGTTTCCGCAGGTCGGAGGGGCTTTCCGGATGTGGAGCCTAGGGGAGTCGAACCCCTGACATCTGCCATGCAAAGACAGCGCTCTACCAACTGAGCTAAGGCCCCGGAAGGGTGGCGTCCGGCCGAAAGTACCCCTTCCGACTGGCGCCGGAGACCAGAGTACCGGGTCACCCCCGGGATCTCGCAAAAAGATTGGGGGTCCCCGTGGACGACCACTCTCCGTAAGATGCTCGACGTGGTTCGCTACAGCGAACCGCGGTATTTGGGGAAGCGATGGGGAGACGCAAATGGACGCCGCACAGCAGGAAGCAACCGCGAGAGCCCGGGAGCTGCAGCGGAACTGGTACGGGGAGCCGTTGGGGGCGCTCTTCCGTAGGCTCATAGATGATCTCGGGCTCAACCAGGCGCGTCTTGCCGGTGTGCTGGGCCTGTCCGCGCCCATGTTGTCGCAGCTGATGAGCGGTCAGCGCGCCAAGATCGGCAATCCCGCGGTGGTGCAGCGGGTGCAGCTGTTGCAGGACCTGGCGGGGCAGGTCGTGGACGGCAGCGTCAGCGCCGCGGAGGCGACCGAGCGCATGGACGAGATCAAGAAGTCTCAGGGGGGCTCCGTGCTCAGCAACACCACACAGTCGACGAGCAGTTCGGGTGCGCCCACGGTCAAGCGGGTGGTCCGCGAGATCCAGTCACTGCTGCGCTCGGTGGCAGCCGCGGGGGACATCATCGACGCTGCGGACACCCTCGCCCCGACCCACCCGGAACTGGCAGAGTTCCTCCGGGTGTACGGGGCAGGCCGCACCTCGGACGCGGTCGCGCACTACCAGTCGCACCAGAGCTGAGCCGAGGCCCGGCCGCCGCACACCCGGCGCCTGGAGGCTCGCGACGCCTCCGGACACCGCACGTCAGGCAGCCGGGCAACCTCATCGAGGTCCACGCGGCCGGGCGCTTCCGTGAAGTACCGGCCATCCGGAACTTCACAGAGGTCCAGGCGTCCGTGCACGTCGGAAGAGGTCACCGGACCGACCGCCGTAGGGGGGCGACGCACGACCATGGGTGAGGTCTTCGCGGGTCGGTACGAGCTGGTCGACCCGATCGGGCGTGGGGGAGTCGGTGCCGTCTGGCGCGCCTGGGACCATCGGCGGCGCCGGTATGTGGCCGCCAAGGTGCTGCAGCAGAGCGACGCGCACGCGCTGCTGCGCTTCGTGCGGGAGCAGGCGCTCCGGATCGACCATCCGCATGTCCTGGCTCCCGCCAGCTGGGCCGCCGACGACGACAAAGTCCTGTTCACCATGGACCTGGTCGCCGGCGGTTCGCTGGTCCATCTCGTCGCGGACTACGGTCCCCTGCCGCCGCCTTTCGTCTGCACCCTGCTCGACCAGCTGCTGGCCGGGCTTGCCGCCGTGCACGCCGAGGGGGTCGTGCACCGCGACATCAAGCCTGCCAACATCCTGCTGGAGGCCACCGGCAGAGCCCGGCCTCGGCTGCGGCTGTCCGACTTCGGCATCGCGATGCGGCTGGGCGAGCCACGGCTCACGGAGACCAACTACGTGGTGGGAACGCCCGGTTACTTCGCGCCCGAGCAGATGCTGGGCGCCGATCCGGACTTCCCCGCGGATCTGTTCGCCGTAGGTCTCGTCGCCCTGTATCTGCTGGAGGGCGCCAAACCCGACGCCAAGGCCCTGATCGAGTACTTCGCGGCGCACGGCACGCCTGCGGCGCCGCGGGGCATTCCCGAGCCGCTGTGGCAGGTCGTGGCCACGTTGGTACAGCCCGACCCTCAGGCGCGGTTCCGTACCGCCACGGGGGCGCGCAAGGCGCTCGCCTCGGCCGCCGAGCTGCTGCCGGAACCGGGCCCCGACGACGAACTGGTCGACGTCTTCGACCAACTCGGGCCGCTCCCGGAGGGGTTCGGCCCGGAGGGACCGCTCGGGGCCACACCGGGGGTGCGCGCGGCTGGGGTACCGCCCCGGCCGCACCCGGCCTCCGCATCGACACAACTCGGCCCGAGGACGGACCCGTCGGGGGCCAACCCTGCCGCCGGCCTTGCGACTGGCTCCGGCCATGGGACTGGTACGGGCTCCGGTCATCGGCCCGGGGTTGGGGCCGGGTTCAGCACCGGCTCCGCGCCCGCCCCCAGTCCTGGCCCTGACACTGGCCTCGGGTCCTGGAATCAGGGCTCGGGCTCCGGCTCCGGCTCCGGCTCCGGCTCGGGCTCCGGCTCCGGCTCCGGCTCGGGCTCCGGCTCGGGCTCCGGCTCCGGCTCGGGCTCCGGCTCCGGCTCCGGCTCCGGCTCCGGCTCCGGCTCCGGCTCCGGCTCCGGCTCCGAGCCATGGCAGCACGGCTCGGGCACCCTGTCTCAGGGACCCGTCTCCGGTGCTACATGGCCAGGGTCCATCACCGAGGGCGTACGGCCCGAGTTCACCGGCGATGACGTACAGCCGGGGTCTGCGCCCAGCAACGTACGACCGAATCCTGATCCCATCGATCTCCCCTCGGACCTCGCATCCGACCCCGCATCGGACCCCGACCCCAGGCCCGTCCCCCCATTGCCGTCCACGATGTCCGACACCGGAAGCTTCCACTTGCCGCCACCCCATGCGGCCGCCCCTCACGCGCAGCCGCAGCACCAGGCACAGCCCCAGCCCGAGCAGGCATGGCACGAAACGCAGCAGTACCGCACCCCCCACCAACCGCAGCATCAGCCTGAGCAGCCGCCCACTCCCCCCACCTCGGTCGCGCTCCCGGCTCCAACTCCCCTCTACGCTCCGCCTTTCGAACCGACTCCCACTCCAACCCCCACGCAAGTGCCCACCCCCCACCGGCCTGTATCCCCGTCCGCCGCGATGCCGCAGCACGCGTACGCCTCTACTGGTTCATACACCGCTCGGTCCCCGCAGGTTCCGCATCCGGCGGGAGCAATCGCGGAGCATCACGCCAGGCGGGCGCGACCGCGCCCTGGGCCTCCCGCGAAGGTGGCCGTGCCGGTCCTGCTTCTCGCGCTGGCCTGCTTCGCAGTGGGTTTCTGGGCGTTGACCCAGATCTGAACGGAGCCGTCCCAAGTCAGCGGCCCCGCTGCCGGTTCCACGGTCCTACGGGTACCGCGGAGCCCCATGCTCCCGCGGAGTCGAAGCCGGAGGAGCCGGAACCGTATCCGCCTCCTCCACCCCCGCCGCCGCCCCCGCGCCTGCGCCCGTCCCCGCCCGACGCCGCGCGACCACGGTCCACATCCCGAGCGTCAGAACCAGGACACTCCCCGCGCCTATCCCACCCGCGGCAATCAGTTTCATCGTTCCGCTATCGCTATCGCCAGCGCTACCGCCGCCGGGGCCGCCCGCTCCGCCCACCGCGTCCTCGATGTCCCCCGACGGAACGTCGAACGCGTCCCGGGGCTGTGCCTGCCCCGCGTACGCCGGCCCCGTCTGCGCGGTGCCGTCCACGCGCACACGCAGTGTCAGTCCGAACGGCCCGTCACCGAACTTGTCGGCGACCTGCGAGGCGAGATGGACGACGAGGTAGTACGAGCCGGGGAACCGCATCGCGGTCACGCGGTCGCTGAGGGCGTAGCGGTTGTCGTAGGCGACGGGAGGCAGCGGATCCAGCGCGGACGAGCGCTGGCTGCCGTCGTATCCGGAGCCGACGTCGTCGACGAAACCGCGGACGGGGTTGTACAGGGACATGACCATGGCCGTGCCCACATAGCCGTTGCCGCTGCTGTTCGAACTGCCCAGTTCGGCGGTGGTGTGGAGCTGTTGTCCCCAGTCGACCGGCACCTTGTAGAAGAGTGTCTGTCCGGGGCTGATCGTGTCCTGCCAGACACCCTGCTTCAGGGCGGTCGCCTTGCTGAAGCCCGCACCACCCGGTCGGGACTGCGGCTCTCCCGCGAGGGCGCTGGGCGACGCGGAGTTCCAGGTCTCGGGTGCGGTCGTCGAACCGGCCTTCTTCAGGCTGGGCTCCTCCACGAAGCCGAGCTCCAGGTCCCAGTCGCCGGAGGAGGAACCCGTCGTACCACTGCGCTCGACGACCACGTAGTACGTCCCCGCCGTCTGGCAGGCGTACCGGTCGCCGTCTGTCTCGCGCGAGGCCCAGGCGGCGATCGGGCGGGAGCTCTGAGTGGCACCGAAGTGCGCGGTCTCGGAGATGGAGCAGTTGCGGCTGTTGCCGTCCTGCACCGACACCTTGACGGCATCCGCGTAGGAGACCGTCTCGCCCGCCCTGGGGATGGCGGTGGCGGAGACGTACGCGTTGGACGTGTCGTCGAGTTCGAGGCGGTAGTAGAGCTTGCCGTCCCTCGGTATGGAGCTCTTGTACGTCTTTCCGGGCTCCAGGCGTACGGAGTCGGTGGTGTCCGCGGTGCCTTCGACCGGGATGGCGTCCTCGGCGAAGGCGTACGGCTTCGGCGTACCGGCGGCACCCACCTGTGTACCGGCAGCGGCGGCCTGGCCCGGCAGTGCGACGATCGCGCACAATGCCGCCACGGCCACCGCCACCGCTGCCACCAGTGCAATCGTCGTCGCCGTAGTGGCCGCGAGCGCCCGGCCGTGCATCGACATCGCGCGCCACCGCCCCGTGCGCCGCCCCATCACACGCCACCCCTCGTAGCAGGCCTGTCCCTTGTGCTGTCCCTATGCATGTCCGTAGGCATGTCCGGGCCGTACGCACAGCCCCCGTACGAGCAGCCGTGGCGCCCCGGACCGTGGCCCATCCTGCCCCGCCCGGCACCTCGCTATCCGCGCTATTCGGACCAGCGGCCGAAAGGGCCCTCTCCGTAGCACACGAATTTGCCAGCGCGATGAATTTATTTGCTCACGTGAAGTGAAGGCTTCCAGGGCAACACAAAACCCCGACCGCGAGGCGGCCGGGGTCTGCTCTGAGACTGCTGTCTCGACTGTTGTCGATACTCACGAACCCGTGGGCACGGAGTCAGTCGCCTCCGTCCACAGATCCTGCTCGGCGCGATCCGCCTGGATCTGGCGGTACACGAGGAGCCCGCCGATGGCGGCCAGTGCGACCAGGAGGAGCTTCTTCACCGCGCGACCTCGTCTTTCCTTGACGTAGGGGACCTCTGGCGCCCGACTATACACACCGACCGATATCGATCGGTGACCTGCGTCGGCGGCCAACTCGCCGCCAGGACACCGCATTAGGGGTGAGGGGAACCGCTCCGATCAAAGGGTGATCACCCCCCTTCGGAAGGTGACCGCGTCCGCTCCGGGTCCCCGCTCTACAGAGTTCTCCAGATTTCGGGCCTCATGCAGCCGTCCGGGTGACTGTTCATCGGAAGATCGACACACGCCGGGCGTGGTCCACCACTTGGCGACCCCTATACACATCATGAGGAAAGTACGCAAATCACCCAACCCGAAAGTGAGGGACCATGGCCAGGAATCAGGTCATGAAGCTGTGGAGCGCCGTCGTCACGCTCCTCGTCGCCCTGTTCACGGCGGCCGGATTCGTCACCACGACCGCAGCCGCGGCCGTACCCCAGTCAGCGCCCGTCCGCAACGCAGGGACCCCGGCCGTGACGGTTCCGGCGGTGCCCCTCTGGTCCGGGGCCAATGATCGGGGCCTGCCCCCGACGATGAAGCAGCGCATCCGGGCCGAGGCCCACGGTTCGTCCCCCTCCTGCCGCCATCGCCCGCCGCTGGACGCGACGGAGGTCGAGACGACCGACTCGTCCACAACAGCAGGCTCGACGACGGAATCCGGATCCACCAGCACGGTCGACCACCCCGCCGGCACGCGATGACCGACCTGTGCCGCCCTGTACGTCAGAGGGCGTCAGCAGATCTGCCGGAACCTTGTAGCGCGAGTTCGCCGGGCAGTTCGACGCGTGTGCCGCAGAAGCAGAACAGTGCCGCCTCGGCGGTGGCCGGTGCGCCCAGGTCGATCGTGAGGATCTCCTGCAGTTCTCGGAACAGTTCGGCTGTCTCGCTGCCCCTCGCGACCAGGATGCTCATTTCGTCGGGATCCCAGATGGCGATCTTCGGCAGGTCGTCCGCCACGCAAATCAGGATGCACACAGCTACCTCCCCAGGGGTGCACAAAAGCATGAAGTGATCCCGCTCCGGGAGGCCAGCGGACTACCGATCGTACTCGCGGCCCGTGCGCCATATATCCGCTCTCGGGATATTCCACAGAGATGTGCCACACCGGGGAGAACGTGCAGACAAATCACCCAAGTCGGAGCTGTGCCAGTGTCCTTCAGATGGCGCGGCTGAGCTGGAGCATCGCCTCGGCGTTCTTGACCAGGTCACGCTGCCTGGACTCGGGCAGCTGGCGGTAGAGCCGCAACAGCTGAGCCTCTCGTTCATCGCCACTGGGACCAGGTACCGCTCGTCCGACGGAGGCGAAGAACTCACGCGGCGTGGTCTTCACACCCCAGCGACGGAACACCTCCACCATCGCCCGCAGTTTCTCGGGGTCGATGCGGGATGTACCACGGGTCCGGTTCACCCACGCGTTGAGCGTCGGGTACGAGATGCCGGCCTGCTCGGCCAGATCCTTCTGCGTCCGGCCCTGCGCTTGGGCAAGAAGGCGTTCCAGCAGGGCAGCCAGGTCTTCACCCCTGTGGGCGAAGTCCTCGCCGGAGCCGAGTTCGCCGGATGGATGAGGGCCTTTGGTCACGTTTCCGAGCATCAACCAACAACATCCACATGCGCAAGTAGATCGCAGATCGACATGCGGTTTTCCGGGAACAGGCGGCATTCAGCTCTGCCCGCGTGCTACGGCATGCACCTGAAGCCTTCGGCCCATATGAGCCTCCCCTCTTGACGCAATCTACATCTACATGAATAGTGTAGACATCGTGGGCCACTCGACTCCCGACACCCCATCAGTGCCCACGCGCCACCAGATCGCCCCAGCACGCCGTGCGCGACAATCGCCGCCGCGCACATCCCACACCCCAGGAATCTACATCTACATGAAGATTGAATATGAATGACGAAGACCACGCCTCCAGGAGCGAACACCTCGATCCACACGATCCACCCGTCCTCAAGACGAGTCCACAAGCCTCTGTGACGAAGGAGCACACAGTTCGTGTCCGCACAGATCAGACGTGACACCGGGACCCCGCGAGCAGCGGAGCCCGAATTGGTGGCCAAGGCCCGCGCGGGCGACCGCGAGGCGTTCGCCGCCCTGTATGTCCAGCACCAGCGCTTCGTGTTCCGCTACCTCCTCTTCCGGACGCGGAACCGGCACCTGGCCGAGGACCTCACCCAGGAGGTCTTCGCACGGGCGCTGCGCCGCATCACCTCGTACACATGGCAGGGGGCGGAGTTCACCGCCTGGCTGCTCGCCATCGCCAGGAACCTGCACCTCGACGAGGTACGGACGAGCCGCACCCGGCTGGAGACACTGGTCCCCGAACTCGAGGACACCGACGTACACGACCGCAGCGCCGAGTCCACCGCCCTGCGCGAGTTGGAGGCGGTCGAGGCGCTCACCACGGTGCGGAACGCGCTGCACACGCTCAGCCCGCAGCAGCGGCAATGCCTGGAGCTGCGCTACATCGGCGAGATGTCGTCCGCCGAGACCGCGCACACCATGGGGCGCAGCATCGGCGCGGTCAGGGGACTGACCTTCCGGGCGATGCAGAAGCTGCGAACGGCCACGGAGGCGAGCGCCGCGTGAACAGGAACCTTCCGCACGCCGCACGGGTGATCCGCACGGTCATGGAGGCCGGTGGCACCGATCCCATCACGGCCGCCGCCCACGCCCTCGACGGCGAACGGCTCCTTGTCGACCCGGAGAAGTCCTACGGCATCGTGCTGCACCGCACCGCGACCGGGGGATGGTCGCGCGGACCTCGGCAGATGACGGAGCTGGAACGGCAGGCGCACACCTGGGACATGTCCTGCCGGCATGCGCGTCGCGTCGCAACGGCCATCGAGCAGCACATCGGCCGGCACCGGGACTTCCAGAGCGTCCAGGCGGACGGCGACCAGGTGCGCGTCGTACTCCTGGTCGCCCATCGGGACCAGTGGAAGCGGTGGCGCTCGCACTTCGGCATCACGCACGACGGCGAGCGGCTGCTGCCCGATGCGGTGATCGGCGAATGCGTCCACGAAGGAGTGCGCGTATCGGTAGTGGCGTACGAGCTCCCACCGCCGTCGCCCAACCCGAGGAGCCCCGAGGCGGCGCAGGCGTTCGAGTTCGGCGGGCGGGTGTACGACCTGACGGTTCCTCAGTGCGATGCGCACGGGCAGGTCTGGTACTTCCAGGGCTGGCGCGGCCACGACGGCATGCCCCTGCTGTCGCTGGACGGCCGTCCGGAGCGGTGCTCGCTCCCCAACGTGGCAGCGCATCTGGGCCCGTTGACTCCCCTGCAGGAACCGTTACGGGCGGTTGTCGCAGAAACGGCCGGTGAGCTCACGGAGAGCGAACCGCCCGTACAGAACGCCACGACTGTGACCGCGACACGGAGCGAGCAGGCTCGGTGAGGGCCTACGGCGACAGATTCCGGGCGTCGGCCGGAAGGCGTCCCGGGGAGCCCGCCGAAGCCGTCGTCCCTGCCACCGGCGGGTCGTGGCAGCAGGCGGCGGCGCTTCGCGCGGAAGCGGACGGCGGCACACCGGATTGGGGGCTGAGTGCCGCGTGCCGGAGCGCAGATCCCGAGCTGTGGTTCTCCGACAGGACGCGGGCGACCGCCACCGCCATCTGCAACTCCTGCCTGGTGCTTCAGGAGTGCCGTGTGGCCGTGCTGCACCGTGAGGCCGGTCTCCCCGCGTGCGACCGCGCGGGGATCGCCGCGGGCCTCACGGGCGCCCAGCGCCACGAGCTGGACAAGCGGCGCGCTCGACGGGCCGAGGCGCCGTCGGCTCCACCCGCCCGGGTGACTCCCCCGCGCGAGGAAATCGCGCCTTGCGGAACCCGCGCGGCCTACCAGCGGCACGTACGCAAGGGGGAGCCGCCCGACGACGCCTGCCGGGCTGCCAACGCCCGTGGCGCCAGCATTTACCGGCGTACCGGGTCGACGATGCGCTCCGCCGGCCGCCCGCCGCCCGGCGAACGGCAGAGCTCAGCCGCCGCGGTTTCCGACCTTGCCCTGCGTTCCCCGCCCGATCCGACCCGGCCCACCACTCGAACCGCCGAAGACAGTGCGGAACGCGGCCCCCGTCCCGGTGAGGCTCGTCCTGGATCGCAACCCGGAGCAATTCATGTCCACATCCGTCACGCCCTCGCCCCCGGAACCGGCTGACCGGCCGCGATCCGGCCCGCGACGCCACGGTGCCGCAGGCCGGATCCAGAACTTCCTCGAAACAGCCTTCCGTCGCCGTTCGACGCGGGAACAAGCCGGTGCCCCCGGCCGGCCCCCGCAGGCGCCCGGCCGGGAGGTGTCGGAGGTGACTCGCTGGCAGCAGCACGCCGACGCCTACGAGCAGCAGTGCAAGAGTCTCGAGCGGGAACGGGCGCATCTCCTCGCCTGGCTCGCGGTGCTGCATCCGGCGACCTCGGTCCTCGCCGGATGCAGCACCGGCGAGGACGGCCGGCACGTCCTGCACATGGTGGCCGGGGGCAGACAGATGTCCTGGCTCGTCGCGCCCAGGGACATCCACCTGTTCCGCCACACTCACCGCGTCGAGACCCTGGAGCCGATGAACACACGCGCGCGTGCAGACGACAGTGAGACCGAGGCGAAGTACACGCACCTCCGCCGACACACACGCCTACTGGCCCTGGAAGAGGGCGTGGCGACGGTCGTCGAGGAGCTGCGACGCCGCACCTGACAGCACCCTGCCTGCGTTCCCCACTCCCCACTCCCCACTCTCCGGTCGGCAGGCTCGGGAGGCACGTCGACCGGAACACACGAGCCCGGCGGATCGTCTGATCCGCCGGGCTCGTCAATGACCGTGGGCCGTTGTGCGGCGAGCAGGGTCCGCACCATGACAAAGACCCCCAACCACAATGGGTTGAGGGTCTTCATGCTGGTGGGGCTAACAGGATTTGAACCTGTGGCCTCATCCTTATCAGGTCGATCACAGGGGACGGTCGACATCAACCAACCAGTCCTGGGATTCGGTCGATCGTCCGCAGAGGTCCGATGTCGGCCGCTGCTGTCCGCGCCTGTTGGTGTCAGCCGCTGATGTCAGGCCACCGTGCCGGTCTTGACAAATTCGACCCCTGCCTCACCTGCGGCACGGCGTAGGTGAGGCTCTGAGAGGACACCAGGCAAGCTGGACGCTTCGCTGATGATTACTTAATTGGAGAGAGATCCATACGGCTGTAGCTACAGGGCGGGAGCAGTGTGTAGCTACACCGGGGGCCGTCTTGGCTGGCCAGCCAGGTCAAAGCGGAGGTATTGTAGTAGACAGATTGTCTCGGGCTAGGGTCCTGAACAGGGCCTTTCTAGCAACTACCGTAGACAGAGGGGGTTTGGCCCCGGCGCCAACCAGGACCAAACCCCTTGCCTTAGCGAGTCCGGTCGAGCTGATACCGACCGGACTCGCTGCTTTCACAGCTCACCACGTGTCGCCTCCGACCGGACGCCTGGCGGGTCAGTGGATCCAACCCACGCGATCGATGATCACGAACACTAGTCCCGCGACCGCGACGCCAACCTGCCACCTCTCGGGACCGGTCCACTTGCGCCGCCGTTTCCTAGGGCTCTCTTTCATCTAGCCCCTTCCCTTCGCCCTCAAGACCGACCCCGAGTGGGCCGGAGGCCTTGAACTCGCGCCCCCAAACGCGTAGTTCAGTGAGAGCTCCGTGAAGTAGCTTCGCTTATCTTACCGGCCACCTTTGACAACAGGTGCGGCTCACAATCTCCGCAGGTCAGAGCCTTTTCGTGCAGCACCGCCGCCCGCACCATCCTGCAACTCAGCCCTGTCTGCTACGAGTCATAGAGATTTCCCCGGAGAGCGTCGGTGCGCGAAGGGGGTTTCACGTGAAACACCAACTACGGCCTCTGACCCGTTCCGCGACCGTAGCAGTGCACCTGCCTTCCTTCCGCCTGACCGCTCTATGGCCGCTCAGTTCCGGCTATCGCTCACCTCTGGCGCCGGAGTTCGTTGGGTGCGCACTGGGCACATGGTGAGTACTTGTTGGGTACACGTTGGGTACGTGGGAGTACTCATCAAGCTCAGGCGCTCGATCCTCAACTTGGCTGAATTCGCAGGTCGTCGGAGTCTCAATGACCGAGTCAAGGGGTAGTGCGGGTGGCCACACACTGCCGCCGCGGCCCGTGACCGCCAGTCTGCCGCACACGACCCCGATGTGGCAACTTCCAAGGTCAGAGCACCACTTCACCTAAGGTTCAAAAGAATGGGACAGTTAATAGCCGCAGCATCCTTCAGATCGAAGGCAATTGACCGTTGGGGTACCTGAGTGGCGCGACCACTAGGGAAGCCTCGGGACCTCGCTCCCGTCGGCGCTCCATCTGCCTCAAGCACCACCCACCCCAGCTCCCATCCCGTCTGCCGTCGGCCCACACACCGTGGAGCGGGCGTGGTTCATGGCGTCCAGGTGGAGCGCGCCACTGTACGAACGACCTGGACGCCATGGGCCGCGTCTGCTCGGCTCTGCCTGGGTCGATGGCGGACGGGATGGGAGCACTCCACACACGCCACTACGCGGCCGGCACTCGCGAACGGTGCCCCCGCCATCTCGGAGCCTGAGCGCCCCCGCCGGAGGCATGTAATTGACCTTTCCCGTATCCACCCACCCCACCGCCTTGGCCTTCCGTGCGCCTTGGTGGCTTCCTGGTCGCGATGTCCTCACTTCGGCATTGCGACTGACCTCTACGGATCACGCAGTGGCCGATGACGGCTCCGTCTGGGTCTGGTCCTGGTGCGTGGGTGGGGGTGGGGATGCAAGCTCGGTCCGACGCATCGTCCCTGGCGTGCCAAAGCGTGAAGCGGGAATCACCCCGGGGCATCGTCAGGTGGCGCGGGGCCGGGGGCCGGGGCGGCGCGGGCCGAAGGCATGAGCGCAGCCCCGAGTCCCCGTGCCCGCGCCGGCCCGCAGTGCGGGCCGGTGGGGTGTGATCCCGTAGCGGCGGCTGGAAAAGCCGATTGGCCAGCGCGTCGGATGGCCGAAGGGCAAGAGCCCCCACCCCCACCCACACCCTGGGGACCGTGCCCGCGGTCGGGCCTGTCCTGCCGGCCTGTGAAGCGTGGGACGACTGGGGTCTCTTCGCGACAGTGCTGCGTGATGTCAGGTCCTGGGACGGCTGGGGCTTTCCCGCCTTTATCGCTCACGCTGGAGCTGCCGAAGGGCGCTCTTCCCCCTCCCCGCCCAACGGGCGGGGCTTGATGAGGTAGAGAAACCTGTAACAACTCCCGGCGCCGGTCAAGCGGAGGGTGAGTTGGCTGTCAGGAGTCGGCTCGTGAAACCGGCTCGTCGAAGCCGCTCGTACGCCTCGGCCACATCGGCTGGAACGGGCTGGCTGATCATGAATCCCTGCTTCGGGTAGATCATCAGTCGTTGCAACGCGCCCACAAGCATGTCGACCACCAGGCGAGCGTCACCGATGGAGTCGACGTACTCGTCGAGCGTCATCGGAGTAGAGGCGCTGACGATCTCCACTTCGGGCCACAGCTTGCGGGCCGTAGCGTATGCCCGCCGCTCCTCGTATGGCTTGCTGATCAGCAGGACAGAGGACACGTCGACGCCGGCCGCTTCCAACACGTCCCGCGAGAAGCGGATGTTCTCGCCCGTGTTGCGCGCTCGCGACTCCACAAGGACGGCCGAACTGGGGACGCCGAGTTCGAGCGCCCGCTCTCGGTAGTGGACGGCTTCACCGCGGGGCATTCGGTCCCGTGTCGTGGGGCTTGTGGCTCCGGTAAAGAGCAACAGCGGGGCCATGCCACGCTTGTACAGATCTACCGCTGTGTCAGCCACACCAAGGTCATGACTGCCCAGCCCGATGGCAACCGAGCATGCGCGGGGAGAGTGACCCATCTGGTGGTACTCCCACACGCGCCGCGCATCTGCCCAATCCTGTGTCGAGATCACTGGTGGTCTTCCCTGTCCTTGGCCGAGTCGGGCACCTTGAAGTCGTATTCCCAGGCGAAGCGTGATGCCGCGTGCACCCCGATGGCGAACTCAACAACCATGCCGGTGCTCGTGTACGTCGTCCGATGCAGCTCGACGACCGGTTCACCAGGCGGCAGTTGCAGAAGCTTCACCTCGTCCGGCGTAGGGGCACGGGCAAAGAGTTCTTCCTTCATGTGATCGATCTCGTAACCCGCGTCATACAGCACGCGAAATCCACCACCTCGGCCGGCTGGTCCAGGTGTGGGGTCCACTAGACGTGTGCCCTCGACGTGCTCAGGTCGGTAGTAGCTCGTCAGTGTGTGCGTCGGCTGCTCGCCTTCCTTCACCAGCCGCGCACGTGCGTAGACGTTCGCGCCCACCGGCAGACCATGCGCGATTGCTACCTCGGGTGGTGCTTCAACGAGACTGACTGTCTGGGTCTGCTCGTTGCGGCGGTACCCACGCCCGGAGGCAACGCGGTCCGCGATGAATGCAACCTCGTCACCGTCCCGCCACTTTGCCTTGTCGTACCGGGCGGTGCCGAGTCGCTTAAGCGGCACTTGTTGTCGCACGACGGTGCCATGGCCCCGAGACGAGGTGACCAGGCCCTCGGATTCCAGCGCTTTGTAGGCGGCATGGACCGTGGACTTTGAGCCTTCCCCAGCGTCGACAAGCTCTCTGATGTGCGGCAACTGCTGGCCTGGCTCGTAGTCACCTCTCTTGATCTCCTCGGCCAGCCTGTCTGCCAGCTCTCGCCACTTCGGCGCCATCCCGAACCCCTCTCGACAGGGTCTAGTCAAACATAGTCCTAGGACTGTTGACAGTCCCAGGACTGCCAGGCACTATCGTCCTTAGTTGCTCGCAGTCCTAGGACAGCGGGCTCCGGAGGCCCTTCTTTGGGCTGCCCATCGTCAAACAAGGGGTACTGATGCCGTCCTTCAAGATCGACGTTTCGACCGCTGTGGTGTTCGTGGCGACCGCGCCCGTGCCGAAGCTGGTCAACAAGCAGACCGGTGAGCGGGCCGTGGACCGGGAGACGAACGCGGGTCTGTCCACGGTGGGCCTGCTCATCTCGGATGAGGGGGAGGGGAACCTCTACCAGGTGACCGTCCCGGAGACCGGTCTCCCCGAGAACCTCGCGCCCGGCATGCCGGTGCGGGTGATCGGCCTCAAGGCCCGTGACTGGGAGAACGAGTTCAACGGGCAGAAGCGGCACGGGATCTCGTTCCGCGCGGTCGCCGTGACGGCAGGGGCCTGAGTCATGGCTGATCTGTCCCTGTGGCTGGAGGCGACGGGCGCTTTAGCGGGTGCCGGCGGCCTGGGCTATGCGAAGGCGCGCGCTCCTCGCGTGTACTGGTCGCTGGTCGGTCTGCCGGTGACCTGGGGCCGGTTCACCTGGACCTACCGCTCAACGATGGATGTGTGCGGGCTGACGGTGCAGCCGTCCGGTCTGCGGGCGTTCATGGTCCGCAGTGTCGCCCGGCGCGAGGTGCAGCCGGTGCCCCCGAGGATCCGCCGGGTCCGCGGAACGTCCACCGGCCTGCGGGTCACCCTGCGACTCCCCGCCGGCCTGGAACCGGCGGACATCGTCGCTTCCTCGGAGCGGTTGCGTCACGCCTGGGGTGTCCACTCGGTCACCGTGGCGGAGACGAAGCCGGGGTTCGTGGAACTGCGGATGACCGGCTACGACGTCCTGCGCCGGGTGCGGATGCCGAGCAAGGCAGTGCCCCATGACCTGGTCGTTCCGGTGGCGCTGCGGGAGGACGGTACCGCCTTCGTCCGCGACTACCGCCAGGTGCCGATGGCGCTGACGCTGGGCGCCAACCAGTCCGGCAAGTCCATGTTCCAGCGCAACCTGATCAAGGGCCTTGCCCGACTGCCGGTGGCGCTGGTCGGGATCGACTGCAAGCGCGGTGTCGAGCAGAGTGCCTACGCCCCGCGTCTCTCGGCGCTCGCCACAACTCCGGGCGATGCCGCCTCCCTGCTCGATGTCCTGGTCGCGGAGATGGAGTCCCGCTTCGATCTCCTCAACGCCTACGGGGTCTCGGACTTCGCGGACCTGCCGGAGCAGGTGCGTCCGGTGCCCATCGTGGTCCTCGTGGATGAGATCGCCGAACTCTTCCTGATCTCCTCGAAGAAGGATGAGGAGCGCCGCGAACGGCTGGTGACGGCGCTGATCCGGCTGGCGCAGATGGCCCGCGCGGTCGGCATCTATCTGGAGATCTGCGGGCAGCGCTTCGGCTCCGAACTCGGCAAGGGCGCCACCATGCTCCGCGCCCAGCTCACCGGTCGTGTGGTGCACCGAGTCAACGACAAGCAGACCGCCGAAATGGGCCTCGGAGACGTCGCCCCGGATGCGATCCCGATGGTCACCACGATCCCGCCGGACAAGCCCGGACTGGCGGTCGCCGCGGACTCCTCCGGTGGCTGGTCCCGCATCCGTACGCCACTCACCACGTCCGCGGAAGTCACGGCGGTCTGCTGGGAGTTCGCCCACCTGGTGCCCGAACTGCCCGCGCTCGATCCGTTCCGGCCTCCCATCCGCTACGGCGCCATTCCCGGGTTTGCTCCGGTGGCTATCCCGCTGCCGGTCATCAAGTAGCAGCCCGTTCCACCCCGGTCGGCGCGACCGCCTCGCGCCAGGTCCCTACCCCGCCCATGCCGAAACAGGGAGGACACCGATGGACCCCATGCGCTGGTACGAGAAGAACCCGCTGGAGCAGGAAGACGAAAACAGGCTCGGCGACCTGTACGAGACCTTGCTCAACCACCTGCACTTCCGCCCGGAACGCGATGACTTCATCACGGTCGTCAGCAGCGCTCTCCAGGCCGAATTCGACTACCGCGCGGCCGGCGTCTACCCGCCGCTCGGTCACACCTACCCCCGGCTGGCGGACTGATCGCCATGGCCACACGCAAGACCACCACGCCCCGCAAGACCGCTGCCCCAGTGCCCGCGAAGTGCGAGCCGTGCAAGGGCACCGGAGAGGTTGCCCAAACGGTCCGTGTCGGGCGTAAGCGGCGCTCCGTCGGCCAACAGGCCGGCATCTGCCTCGCCTGCTTCGGCACCGGCGAAGCCCCCGAGTGATCCATGCCGGGGCCGGGCGGCTGGACACCGCTCCCCGCCCGCTCCTGGCCCAACTCCCTGAAGGAGGTGAAGACATGTCCCGCTCCCCGGTCCGCGTTGATGCCGTGCTCGTCCAGGCCGTGATTGCCGGTGCGCTGTCCTTCGCCCACCTGCATGATCTGGCCGAAGCCGCCGGACAGACCGGATGGAAGGCCTGGGCCTACCCGGTCAGTGTCGATCTGCTGCTGGTCGCCGCGTGGCGCCGACTGCGGACGGCTCGCAAGGACGGAGCGGCCTGGACCTGGTTCGTGATCGCCCTGGTCGCCTCGCTCGGCGCGAACATCGCGACCGCCGGACTCCTCGACCTGGAGCACGTGCCGGACTGGCTGTGCATCCTCGTCGCCGGCTGGCCCGCGCTCGCGTTCCTCGGCGGCACCCTCCTCGTCCACTCACCCACCGACGACCCGGCCCCCGCCCCGGCTCCTGCACAGGCTGTGGACGACGTGGCCGTGACCGAGGTCGACATGCGCCGCGACATCCCCGCCCCGCCCGCGGCCCCGGAGTTGCCGGCCGCGCTGCCCGAACCCGCCGCACCCGCGGTCAAGGTGCCGGCCGCGCTCCTGGACCACGCCCGACAGATCACCGAAACGCACCGCGCCACGACCGGAACGGCGATGGGCGCGGACGCTCTCTCCGCCCGCCTCGGACTGCCCGGCCCGATGTCCGACGCGATCGTCACCGAACTCCAACTCACCTGACGAGAAAGGACAGATGTGACCGCCTACCGACGCTTCCGCGACGTGATCCGCATCGGCCCCGTCCAGGTCGCGACCTACTTCGACGGACGCGGCAAGGACAGGCACACGGCGGCCTGCTCCGCCCCCGGCTGCGGCTTCTCCGGCGACTACCACGACCGGTCCGGCGCCGAACTCGCCGCCCGCACCCACCGCTGCAAGGCCTAGGAGACCTGCGATGGACGTTCCGCTCTGGCTCGCCCTGGTGGCCGTCGGCTACCTCGGCATCAAGCTCATCCGCCCGCCCTGGTGGCTGGTGGCCGTGCTCCTGCTCGACGGCTACCTCCTCGCCGGCAGTCCCCTCGGCCCCGTCGTCGGCACGGCCGTCAAGTAACCCCGACCCGAAGGGAGAACCACCGTGATCCGCCCCGAAGACCAGCTCCGCGCCGGCCACATCCCGGCCGACCTGCTCCCCCCGGGCAGCGACCCGCGCACGGTCGTCATCGTCCACACCACGCCCCGCTCCTGGGCCGGACCGGTGGTCGTGATCCTCGCCGCCACGGTCGGCCTCTGCGGGGTCGTCTACATCACCACCATCGCCGTGCTCTCGCTGATCGAAGTGGCCGCCACGACGGCCGTAGCGGTCAAGGCCGCGATCCCCACCCTGATCGGCGGCGGAGGACTCATCACCCTCGCCGTGAAAGTGCCCAAGTCGCACAAGTAACCGGCCCCCGGGACGGCTTCTACCGCCAAGTTTCGTCCGCCCCGGGCGCCTTCCCACCTTCCAGATCCAACGGACCCGAAAGGGAAGCCCCATCATGCCCCAGCACGCCCAGAACACGCCCCTCTGCCGCGACTGCGACGGCTTCCCCGTCGCCGCCATCACCACCGGAACCCGCGACCGCGACGGCTCCCGCACCACCCTCCGCATCACCTGCCGGACCTGCAAGGGCACCGGCCACACCGCGCCCGCGCGCGCCCTCGTCCAGGCCGGGAGGTGACGGGCATGTTCCGCAAACTCCCCGCCGATCTCATGCCGACCGAGGACAGCCCCGGCCTGCGCGTCAAAGGCGGAACCCAGTACAGCCGCTCCCAGGGCGACTACCGGTGCGGCGGCTGCGGCGCGGAGGACCACGCCAACGGCGACAACGACGTCAAGGCCCTGGTCGACGACTACACCGGCAACCAGGGCCCCGCCCACCGCCGGAACGAGGGCCGACGGTGAACACCCCGCGGGTCCTCGACCTGTTCTGCTGCCAGGGCGGTGCCTCCAAGGGCTACGCCGACGCCGGGTTCGACGTGACCGGTGTCGACCTGGCCCCGCAGCCCCGCTACCCCTACCGCCCCGTCCCGCCCGGCCACTACGGCCAGTTCATCGGCAACTTCTCCGGCGTCGACCACGCCCGCCAGGTCATGGGCGTGCCCTGGATGAACCGGGACGGCATCCGCGAGTGCATCCCCCCGGCCTACACCGAACACCTGGGCCGCGCCCTGCTCGCCTCCCGGCTGGAGGTGGCCGCGTGACCGACACCGCCACCCTGGCGGGTCTCGACCCGGCCACCCTCACCGATGTGTTGAGGGTGGCCGGTGCCGATGACTTCGACCGCTGGAACGAACAGATCCGCCGCACCGGAGGATGCTCCGACCCGATCCGCCTCGTCGGCGGAACCAAGACCATCGACCCGACGACCAAGACCGTTCTGCACGCCTACACGACCGAGCACGAGCCGGGCGGCATGCTCCGCATCGCCTGCGGCAACCGGCGTGCCTCCCGCTGCCCCGCGTGCGCCTGGACCTATGCCGGCGATACGTACCACCTGATCCGCGCCGGCCTCACCGGAGACCCGGCCAAGGGCACCCCGCACACCGTGCGCGACCACCCCCGCGTCTTCGCCACCCTCACCGCCCCCTCCTTCGGCCCCGTCCACAATCGGGGCAAAAGCATTAACAAGCTAAACCAAGGAAGAAACGGACACTGTCGGTGCGGTGTCCGCCATGAGTCCGACGATCCGGCGCTCGGCACCCCGCTCGACCCGGCGGCCTACGACTACGCCGGCGCCGTGCTGTGGAACAACCACGCCTCCGGCCTGTGGCGCTACTTCACGATCTACCTCCGCCGCGAGATCGCCAAGCGAGCCGGCCTCACGCAGAAAGCCGCCCGCGAACAGTCCCGCCTGTCCTTCGGCAAGGTCGCCGAGTACCAGAAGCGCGGAGCCGTCCACTTCCACGCCGTGATCCGCTTCGACGGACCGGACGGGCCCGACACCCTGCCCCCGCACTGGGCCACCCTCGACCTGCTCACCGACGCCATCCACGCAGCCGCCGCCCGCGTCGTGGTCGACGTGCCTCCCGCGGGTGACCAGCCGGCTCGGACCCTGCGCTGGGGCACGCAGCTCGATGTCCAGCGCATCAAGGCCTTCGGCGACGGTGAAGAGGTCACCGAGCAGGCCGTCGCCTCGTACGTCGCCAAGTACGCCACCAAAGCCGCCGAGGCAACGGGCGCCGTGGACCGCCGGATCGGCAACAAGGAAGCCCTCGTGCTGCTCGACGTGCCCGACCACCCCCGCCGGCTGATCGAAGCCTGTCTCGACCTGCACGCCGACTACCCGGACCGGAAGCTGCGGGACTGGGCTCACATGCTCGGCTTCCGCGGCCACTTCTCCACCAAGTCCCGCCGCTACTCCACCACCCTCGGCGCACTCCGACAGGTCCGCGCCGACTACAGAGCAGCCCAGCAACGCGCCGCGCTCGGCTTACCCGACCCCGACGACAACCCGGAGGCAACCACGCTCACCCTCGCCCACTGGACCTACGCCGGCCACGGCCACACCCCCGGCGAATCCTGGCTCGCAGCCAACATCCGACGGGACATCCAACTCAACCGCGAGACCGCACGCGACGAACTGCCCGGCCAACTCGACCTGGAAGGAGCCGACCTATGACCACCGCCACGCCCGTGCTGCTGACCGTGAAGGAGGTCATGGTGACGCTCAAGGTCGGCAGGACCAAGGTCTACGACCTGATCCGCACGCACCGGCTGGTCTCCATCAAGGTCGACGGCTGCCGCCGTATCCCCGCTGAGGCCGTACAGGACTTCGTCCGTAGCCGGCTTGGGGAGGCTGCCTGATGGCCAAGCGTCGCCCCAACGGCGGGGGAACGATCACCAAGCGTGCTGATGGCCGGTACCAGGGAGCCGCGTACGTCACCGACACGGACGGCAACCGCGTCCGGAAGTACGTCTATGGGGCCACGTGGGACGAAGCCTCCGAGAAGCTCGGCAAGCTCCAAGACCAGGAGCGGAGCGGCATCCCCGTGCCGTCTCGCTCATGGTCGCTCGGCGAGTGGCTGGCCTACTGGCTGGAGCACATCATCGAGCCGGAGTGCGAGCACAACACGTACGCCAAGTACGAGTCCAAGGTCCGGCTCTACCTGAGGCCGCACCTCGGTAAGAAGTCGATGGTCAAGCTCACGCCTGCGCAGATCCGTACGTTCATGGCCGCACTGAGGCGCGAGAAGGTCGGCGCGGCGACCCGCTTCGAAGTGCTGCGGACCCTCCGGAACGCGCTCAACCGCGCAATTCGCGAAGAGCTGCTGACGCGCAACGTCGCACTTCTGGTCGACATGCCCAAGGTCAGCAAGGACAAGGGCAAGGCGTGGAACGCCCGGGAAGCGGTCGCCTTCCTGCGGACGGCACGCGCCCACCGCTTCTACGCGGCCTGCGTCCTGGTGCTCGTCCTCGGGCTTCGCCGCAGTGAGGTACTCGGCCTGCGCTGGCAGGACATCGACTTCGAGAACGGCCAGTTCATGCCGACCAAGCAGGTGCAGCGGGAGAAGGGGAAGGGCCTGGTCCTCAAGGACCTCAAGACCGAGTCCTCACACGCCGTGCTGCCCCTGCCGGAGTTCTGCGCTCGTGCCCTGGAGGAACGCCGTGCGCTGCAAGAGCTGGAACGGAAGATCGCCGGTGATTCCTGGTCACAAGGACCGGACCGTGACGTGATCTTCTCCTCGGTGCGCGGTGGACTGACGGACCCTGTGGGCTTCTCCCGGACCTTCAACGCCCTCGTGAAGCGGGCAGGCGTCCGCCGCATCACGGTCCGGCTCGCGCGGCACACCTGCGGCACCCTGCTCGCCTTCCTGAAGGTGCATCCCAAGGTCGCTCAGGCGATCCTTCGGCACAGTCAGATCAGCATGACCATGGACGTCTACACGCACGTGGTGGGCGATGGTGAGCGGGAAGCCGTGGACTTGCTCGCCGAGCTTCTGGAAGATCCACTCATCGGCTGATGTCAGCCGTAGATGTCAAAGACCCCCAGGCATGATCGCCTGGGGGTCTTTGTACTGGTGGGGCTAACAGGATTTGAACCTGTGGCCTCATCCTTATCAGGGATGCGCTCTAACCAACTGAGCTATAGCCCCGCCGCGCTTTGCGGTGTTCGTCCCGCGCGCTGACCTCTGAAGATTAGCGCACGACGCGGCCAGTCCCAAAATCGATAGTCGGCGGACGTTTGAGAGGCCGCTCGCTCGTGCTTACTCGTCCTCTGCCAGCGTCAGCTCGATGCCGCCGACGAAGCCGGCGGAGAGGTTGTAGATGAACGCGCCGAGCGTGGCGAGCGCGGTGGCGAGGACCACGTCGATGACCGCGATGACCGACGTGAACATCAGGACGTGCGGCAGGGAGAGGAACGACTGCAGGTCGAAGCCGTTCGACTCGTTCGAGCCGGTGGCCTCGGAGATGGTGCCGCCGACGGTCGAGAAGACGCCCATGGCGTCCATGACCATCCACAGCACCGCGGCCGCGACGATCGTGCAGATGCCGAGAGCGATGGAGAGCAGGAAGCTGACCTTCATCACCGACCACGGGTCGGCCTTGGCGACCCTCAGCCGCGCCTTGCGCGTCCGCGGCACCGTGCGGGCACCGGTGCGCGGGCGGCGGACCGCGCCAGACGGCGGCTGAGCCGGGTACGCCTGCGGCGGGTGATACGGCTGCGCGGGCTGCGACGGCTGCCGCTCGCCCGGCAGCGGCGAACCGGGCAAAGGCGAACCAGGCATCGGGGAACCGGGCAGGGGCGAACCCTGCTGCGGCGCCCCGGCCACCGGCGAACCGGGCGGTGGCGGCGGTCCTGCCGGGGCCTCCCCGCCCACGTACTGCTGGGCCTGCGGGCCTCGGGTGTCCGTCACAGTTCCCCCCTGGGATCCATGAGAGTCATGGGAGTCAGTCGCATCCATGGCGGGGCCACGGCCGCCGTCCGTTTCCGTACCGGTCGATCCGGCGCCCGTGGCTCCGCTCACGCTGCCTCACTCCTCGCGCTACTCGGCCGAGGACGGCTCGCCCTCTTCCGTACCGACGGCCTCGACGCCTTCGGTGGTCTCGTCCACGGCGTCCTCGCCGTCGACTTCCTCCGCCTCACGACCGGCCTCGGCGTTACGAGCGATACCGACGACGGCATCGCGCTTGCCCAGGTTGATCAGTTGGACGCCCATGGTGTCACGGCCCGTCTCCCTGACCTCGTTGACTCGCGTACGAATCACACCGCCGGACAGCGTGATGGCGAGGATCTCATCGGTCTCCTCGACCACCAGCGCGCCCACCAGGGAGCCACGGTCCTCGACGATCTTGGCGGCCTTGATGCCCAGGCCACCGCGACCCTGGACGCGGTACTCGTCGACGTTGGTCCGCTTCGCGTACCCACCGTCTGTAGCAGTGAACACGAACGTACCGGGTCGAACAACATTCATCGAGAGCAGCTGGTCTCCCTCGCGGAAGCTCATGCCCTTGACGCCCGAGGTGGCGCGGCCCATGGGACGCAGTGCGTCGTCCGTCGCCGTGAACCTGATCGACTGTGCCTTCTTGCTGATCAGAAGCAGATCATCCTCGGCCGAGACGAGTTCGGCTCCGATCAGTTCGTCATCGGAACCGTCCTCCGTTTCACGGAGATTGATCGCGATGACGCCGCCCGAGCGCGGGGAATCGTAATCCTTAAGAGGCGTCTTCTTAACCAGGCCGCCCTTGGTGGCCAGGATCAGATAGGGCGCCGCCGCGTAGTCACGGATCGCGAGGATCTGGGCGATCTGCTCGTCCGGCTGGAAGGCCAGCAGGTTGGCGACGTGCTGGCCGCGCGCGTCACGGCCGGCGTCCGGAAGCTCGTACGCCTTGGCGCGGTAGACACGGCCCTTGTTCGTGAAGAACAGCAGCCAGTGGTGCGTCGTCGACACGAAGAAGTGGTCGACGATGTCGTCCTGCTTCAGCTTCGTACCGCGTACACCCTTGCCGCCGCGCTTCTGCGAGCGGTAGTCCTCGGTCTTGGTGCGCTTGATGTAGCCACCGCGCGTGATGGTGACGACGATGTCCTCTTCGGCGATCAGGTCCTCCATGGACATGTCGCCGTCGAAGGGGACCAGCTTGGAGCGGCGGTCGTCACCGAACTTGTCGACGATCGCGGTGAGTTCCTCGCTGATGATCTGCCGCTGCCGCACCGGCGAGGCAAGGATCGCGTTGTACTCGGTGATCTTCGCCTGGAGTTCGTCGTGCTCCTGGACGATCTTCTGGCGCTCCAGAGCGGCCAGTCGGCGAAGCTGCATCTCGAGGATGGCGTTCGCCTGGATCTCGTCGATCTCCAGGAGGCCCATCAGGCCCTCACGCGCGATCTCCACGGTGTCACTGCGCCGGATCAGCGCGATGACCTCGTCGATGGCGTCCAGGGCCTTCAGGAGGCCACGCAAGATGTGCGCGCGCTCCTCGGCCTTGCGCAGCCTGAAGCGCGTACGGCGGACGATGACCTCGACCTGGTGGCTCACCCAGTGGCGGATGAACGCGTCGAGCGACAGTGTGCGCGGGACGCCGTCGACCAGCGCCAGCATGTTGGCGCTGAAGTTCGACTGCAGATCGGTGTGCTTGTAGAGGTTGTTCAGGACGACCTTGGCGACCGCGTCGCGCTTCAGCACGATGACCAGGCGCTGGCCCGTGCGCGAGGACGTCTCGTCGCGGACGTCGGCGATGCCGCCGACCTTGCCGTCCTTCACCAGGTCGGCGATCTTCTGCGCGAGGTTGTCCGGGTTGACCTGGTAGGGGAGTTCGGTGACCACCAGGCACTGGCGGTTCTGGATCTCCTCGACCTCGATGACCGCGCGCATCGTGATGGAGCCACGACCCGTGCGGTAGGCCTCCTCGATGCCTTTTCGGCCCACTACAAGGGCACCACTCGGGAAATCGGGGCCCTTGATGCGCTCGATCAGGGCGTCCAGGAGCTCCTCGTGGGAGGCCTCGGGGTTCTCCAGGCACCACTGGGCACCCGCTGCGACCTCACGGAGGTTGTGCGGCGGAATGTTGGTCGCCATACCGACCGCGATGCCCGCCGAGCCGTTGATCAGCAGGTTCGGGAAGCGGGCCGGCAGGACGGTCGGCTCCTGGGAGCGGCCGTCGTAGTTGTCCGTGAAGTCGACGGTCTCCTCGTCGATGTCACGGACCATCTCCATGGACAGCGGCATCAGCTTGCACTCGGTGTACCGCATGGCGGCGGCCGGGTCGTTACCCGGAGAACCGAAGTTGCCGTTGGAGTCCACCAGCGGCATCCGCATCGACCACGGCTGCGCGAGGCGGACCAGCGCGTCGTAGATCGAGGAGTCGCCGTGCGGGTGGTAGTTGCCCATGACGTCGCCGACGACGCGGGCGCACTTGTAGAAGCCCTTCTCGGGCCGGTAGCCGCCGTCGTACATGGCGTACAGGACGCGGCGGTGGACGGGCTTGAGGCCGTCCCGGACGTCGGGCAGCGCACGCGACACGATGACGGACATCGCGTAGTCGAGATACGAGCGCTGCATCTCCGTCTCGAGCCCGACGGGCTCGACGCGCTGGGCGATGACGCCCTCTTCAGGCGTACTGGAAGTGTTCTCGTCGGTCATTGCTGGTGAAGATCCTTTCTGGTGCGGTCAGCTGAGACCGACTCAGATGTCGAGGAAGCGGACGTCCTTGGCGTTGCGCTGGATGAACGCGCGGCGCGCCTCGACGTCCTCGCCCATGAGGACCGAGAACAGGTCGTCGGCCTGGGCGGCGTCGTCGAGGGTGACCTGGCCGAGGACGCGGTGCTCCTGGTCCATGGTCGTGATGCGCAGCTCCTCGGCGTTCATCTCGCCGAGACCCTTGAAGCGCTGGACCGAGTCCTCGCGGATGCGCTTGCCGGCCTGCTTGCCCAGCTCGATCAGCGCGTCGCGCTCATGGTCCGAGTACGCGTACTCGAAGTCGTCGCGGCCCCACTTGATCTTGTACAGCGGGGGACGCGACAGGAACACGTGCCCGGCCTCGACCAGCGGCCGCATGAAGCGGAACAGGAACGTCAGCAGCAGGGTGTTGATGTGCTGGCCGTCGACGTCGGCGTCCGCCATCAGAATGATCTTGTGATAGCGGAGCTTCTCGATGTCGAAGTCCTCGTGGACTCCGGTGCCGAAGGCCGAGATCAGCGCCTGGATCTCCTGGTTCTGCAGGATCTTGTCGATCCGCGACTTCTCGACGTTGAGGATCTTTCCTCGGATCGGGAGGATCGCCTGGTACTGCGGGTTGCGCCCGGACTTGGCCGAGCCGCCGGCGGAGTCACCCTCGACGATGAAGATCTCGCACTTGGTGGGGTCGTTCGACTGGCAGTCCGAGAGCTTGCCCGGCAGGGACGCCGACTCCAGCAGGCCCTTGCGGCGGGTGAGGTCACGCGCCTTGCGGGCCGCCACGCGCGCGGTGGCCGCCTGGATGGACTTGCGGATGATGTCCGAAGCCTCGTTCGGGTTGCGGTCCAGCCAGTCCGTCAGGCGCTCGTGGACGACCTTCTGCACAAAGGTCTTCGCCTCCGTGTTGCCCAGCTTGGTCTTCGTCTGGCCCTCGAACTGCGGCTCGCCGAGCTTGACCGAGATGATCGCGGTCAGGCCCTCGCGGATGTCGTCGCCCGTGAGGTTGTCGTCCTTCTCGCGCAGCAGCTTCTTGTCGCGCGCGTACCGGTTGATGAGACCCGTCAAAGCGGCCCGGAAGCCCTCTTCGTGCGTGCCGCCCTCGTGCGTGTGGATGGTGTTGGCGAAGGAGTACACACCCTCGCTGTAACCGCTGTTCCACTGCATCGCGACCTCGAGGGAGAGCAGGCGCTCCTTGTCCTCGGCCTCGATGTCGATCACGGTGTCGTGGACGACGTCTCCCTTGCGGGAGTTCAGGTACTTCACGAAGTCGACGATGCCGCCCGCGTAGTGGTACGTGACGGTCTTGACTTCGTCCTTCTCATCGGCGCCCGCCTCGTCCGCCCCGGCGGTCGCCTTGGCCGAATCGCGCTCGTCGGTGAGCTTGATGGTCAAGCCCTTGTTGAGGAACGCCATCTCCTGAAAGCGCCGCGAGAGCGTCTCGAAGGAGTACTCGGTGGTCTCGAAGATGTCGCCGTCGGCCCAGAACGTGACGGAGGTGCCGGTCTCGTCCGTGGCCTCGTGCTTTGCCAGCGGGGCGGTCGGGACGCCTGTCTTGTAGTCCTGCGTCCAGCGGTACCCGTCGGTCTTGACCTCGACGGCGACCTTCGTGGACAGGGCGTTGACGACGGACACACCCACCCCGTGCAGACCGCCGGAGACCGCGTAACCGCCGCCGCCGAACTTGCCGCCCGCGTGCAGCACGGTCAGTACGACCTCGACGGCGGGCTTGCCCTCGGACGGGACGATGCCCACCGGGATGCCGCGGCCGTTGTCGATGACTCGCACGCCGCCGTCATGGAGGATCGTCACGTCGATGGTGTCCGCGTGACCGGCCAGCGCCTCGTCGACGGAGTTGTCGACCACCTCTTGCACCAAGTGGTGCAGGCCACGCTCACCGGTCGAGCCGATGTACATGCCGGGTCGCTTGCGAACCGCGTCCAGACCCTCGAGGACGGTGATGGCGTTGGCGTCGTACGAGGCTGTGACCTCGCCGTTCGAGGTTGGGGCCTCGGCGTTGACGCCGGCGTCGGTGGACGGGATGTTCTCGTTGGGGTTGCCGGAATCGGCCACGAAGCGCCCTTTCTGGCACAGCACAAGCCAAGCTCCTGGCGGGTGGCCGGAGCGGCTGCGGCGTGTTGCGTTGGTAAGCCTTAGTCAGCGTTGCTCGGTGTGTCCCACAAGTGGGGCGGGATTAGCTTCCAGTCTACCGGTAGCGCCGACTGTGATGGGGGTTTGCCGGTACCTGAGTCCGCATGTGCCGCCCTGAACCGGTCTCGGCCGACTCCCCATATGCGGACCCGGGCCCAAAGAGGCTCACAGCGGCACTCAGCGCTTCCGGGTGTCAACCCTTGGCTACTGCCGAGTCAGGTCGGCGTTCGCAACCGCACGCGGGCAACGGCGGCCAACGGTTCCGGCCTGTCCCGATCACCCGTAGGTGTCGCCGGGACCCTTGCTTCCGGGGGCGCGCAGGGGGCCGTAGCGGCGGGGGGGACCACCGGGACCCTGCACCTTGATCAGGCGCACCGTGCCGTGCCCGAGGTCCTGGTTCAGCCGCTTCACCAACTCCGGGGCGAGCAGGCGCAACTGGGTCGCCCAGGCGGTCGAGTCGCACTGCACGGTCAGCACCCGCTCGGCCGGATCGTCGTCGTACCGCAACGGAACACAGTGCTTGGCCAGGTCGTCGCCGACGATCTCCGGCCAGCGGCCCATCACGCCGCCCACCGCGGCCGGCGTCTCCCAGCCGCGCTCGGTGAGCAGCCGGTTGATCGCGGCACCGAGCGCCATGGGGTCGCGCCCGTCCGCGCGCGCGCCAGAGCGCAGACCGCCGCCGCGCCGCGCCTGCTTCTTCTGCTGCGCCGCGTCCCCACGCGCGCGTGCCTGTTCTTTCGCGGCGCGCAGGGCCACGCGCGCGAGGTCGACGCCGGACGGCTCGGGGCTCTTGGGGGTCGCTGCCGGGTCGGGTGTGTTCTCCGTCATACGCGCTCCACCAGGCCCTCGGACACGGTGTACCGCGTCCCCGCCAGTACGCCCGGTACGTCGTCGTCGACCGCGGCGGTCACCAGCACCTGCTCACCCGGGGCGACGAGTTCCGCGAGCCGTTCCCTCCTACGGGTGTCCAGCTCGGCGAACACGTCGTCCAGGACCAGTACCGGCTCGTTGCCCTCGGACCTGAGCAGGTCGTACGAGGCCAGGCGCAGCGCCAGTGCGTACGACCAGGACTCGCCGTGTGACGCATATCCCTTCGCGGGGAGCTGGCCGAGCTTGAGCAGCAGTTCGTCCCGGTGGGGGCCGACCAGGGTGACGCCCCGCTCGATCTCCTGCTTGCGGGACTCCAGGAGGGCGGCCATGAGCTGCTCGTACAGCTCCTCGCGCGCGTGGCCGACGATTTCGGGCGACGAGGGCTTGTACTCCAGCGCGATCGGGCCACCGCCGGGCGCCAGCTGCTCGTACGCCTTGTCGGACAGCGGCTGGATCGCCGAGACCAGGTCGAGCCGCTGGGCGAGCAGCTCGGCGCCCACGCGCGCGAGGTGCTGGTCCCAGACGTCGAGCGTGGAGAGGTCCATGGTGCGGCCGCCGTGCCGCCGGGCCAGCGCGGCCGACTTGAGAAGCGTGTTGCGCTGCCTGAGCACCCGGTCGTAGTCGGAGCGGACGCCCGCCATCCGCGGGGAGCGGGCGGTGATCAGCTCGTCGAGGAAGCGGCGCCGCTCGCCGGGGTCGCCCTTGACCAGGGCGAGGTCCTCGGGAGCGAACAGGACGGTACGGACGATGCCGAGCACGTCACGGGGTCTGACCTGCGAGGACCTGTTGATGCGGGCTCGGTTGGCCTTGCCGGGGTTCAGCTCGAGTTCGATGAGCTGCTGGCGCTCGCCCTGCCGGACATTGGCCCGGATGATCGCCCGGTCCGCGCCCATGCGCACCAGCGGCGCATCGGAGGAGACGCGGTGGCTGCCGAGGGTCGCGAGATAGCCGACCGCCTCGACGAGGTTCGTCTTGCCCTGGCCATTGGGGCCCACGAAGGCGGTGACGCCCGGGTCGAGCGGGACCTCGACCCGGGCGTAGGAGCGGAAGTCGGCAAGCGACAGATGCGTGACGTGCATGGTCGTTCGCCGACCTCCCCCAGGTTGTGGATCCGCGGGCTTTTGGCCTGTGGATCTGTGGATTACTTCTTTTCGACGGCGTGGCCGCCGAACTGGTTGCGCAGTGCCGCGACCATCTTCATCTGCGGCGAGTCGTCCTGTCGGGAGGCGAAGCGCGCGAACAGTGAGGCGGTGATCGCGGGGAGCGGGACGGAGTGGTCGATGGCCGCTTCGACGGTCCAACGGCCTTCTCCGGAGTCCTCCGCGAAGCCGCGGAGCTTGTCCAGGTGCTCGTCCTCGTTGAGGGCGTTGACGGCGAGGTCCAGGAGCCAGGAGCGGATCACGGTGCCTTCCTGCCAGGAGCGGAAGACCTCGCGTACGTCGGTGACGGAGCCGACCTTCTCCAGGAGCTCCCAGCCCTCGGCGTAGGCCTGCATCATGGCGTACTCGATGCCGTTGTGGACCATCTTGGAGAAGTGGCCGGCGCCGACCTTCCCGGCGTGCACGAAGCCGAAGTCGCCCTCCGGCTTGAGGGCGTCGAAGACCGGCTGGACCTTGGCGATGTTCTCGGCGTCGCCGCCGACCATCAGGGCGTAGCCGTTCTCCAGGCCCCAGACTCCGCCGGAGACGCCGGCGTCGACGAAGCCGATGCCCTTGATGCCGAGTTCGACGGCGTGCTTCTCGTCGTCGGTCCAGCGGGAGTTGCCGCCGTCCACCACGACGTCACCGGGCTCCAGGAGCGCGGCCAGCTCGTCGATGGTGGACTGGGTCGCGGCACCCGCCGGGACCATCACCCACACCACACGCGGGCCCTTGAGCTTGCCCACAAGCTCTTCCAGGCTGTGGACATCGGCGAGGTCCGGGTTGCGGTCGTATCCGAGGACGGTGTGGCCAGCGCGGCGGATCCGCTCGCGCATGTTGCCGCCCATCTTGCCGAGGCCGACGAGACCGAGCTCCATCAGTTGTTCCTTAGGTTTGCGACGTGGCGTGACGGCACTTTCGTACCTGCGTCCGAGCCTAAACCCGGACGCTCACGCACACCTGTGGGCATACGCGCTCAGACGTAACGCCCCACCTGCGGCTTCGTCGGCCGGGTGTGTCGGACCGCCACGCGTCAGCCGCTGAGGCGCACCGGCATGATCAGGTACTTGTAGGCCTCGTCCGCCTCGGCGTCCACGGCGGGCTTGCCGCTGAGCAGCGCGGGCTTCGTGGACGTCGTGAAGGAGAGCTGGGCGACCGGCGAGTCGATGGCGCTCAGGCCGTCGAGCAGGAACGTCGGGTTGAAGGCGATCGAGACGTCATCGCCCTCCAGCTGGGCGTCGACCCTCTCCACAGCCTGTGCGTCGTCGCTGGAACCGGCCTCCAGGATCAGCACGCCCTGCTCGAAGCTCAGCCGCACCGGGGTGTTCCGCTCGGCGACCAGGGCCACACGCTTGACGGCCTCCACGAAGGGGGCGGTCTCGATGACGGCGATCGAGTTGAACTCCGTCGGGAAAAGCGAGCGGTACTTCGGGAGGTCGCCTTCGAGCAGACGGGTGGTCGTACGCCGCCCCGCGCCCTCGAAACCGATCAGACCCTCGCCGGCACCGGAGCCGGACAGCGCCAGGATCACGCTGTCGCCGCTCGTAAGGGCCTTGGCGGTGTCCAGGAGCGTCTTGGCGGGCACCAGGGCCACCGCGGACGCCTCGGGGTCCTCCGGCTTCCACAGGAACTCACGGACCGCGAAGCGATAGCGGTCGGTGGAGGCGAGGGTGACCGTGTCGCCCTCGATCTCGATGCGTACGCCGGTGAGGACGGGCAGCGTGTCGTCGCGGCCCGCCGCGATGGCCACCTGGGCGGCCGCCGAGGCGAAGACCTCGCCGGGGACGGTGCCGGTCGCCGACGGCATCTGCGGCAGCGCCGGGTACTCCTCCACAGGCAGCGTGTGGAGTGTGAATCGCGAGGAGCCGCAGACCACGGTCGCCCGTGCACCGTCTGTGGAAATCTCCACCGGCCGGTTGGGCAGGGCGCGGCAGATGTCGGCGAGCAGGCGGCCGGAGACGAGCACCGTGCCCTCCTCGTCGACCTCGGCGTCCACCGAGACCCGTGCCGAGACCTCGTAGTCGAAGCTGGAGAGGCTCAGAGCGCCCTCCTCGGCCTTCAGAAGAAGGCCGGCGAGCACAGGAGCCGGCGGACGGGCCGGGAGGCTGCGTGCCGCCCAGGCCACTGCCTCCGCGAGTACGTCGCGTTCCACCCGGATCTTCACCGTTGCCGCCTCCGTCTGTTGCCGGCGCTCTCGCCCTGCTGGCCTTCGTCGTCTGACTCGGTGTCGCTCGGCCCAGGGATGGGCAGGACACCGGGGACCAGTCTGACGCACCGCACTGACAGTCGGTGCCCCTCGGGGTCAAGTCGTTGCGAGCGGCACCAGAGGCTCCGAGGGCAAGTTGTGCACAGCCCCCACTTCGAATCGATTCCCAGGCTCTCTCTAGTTGGTCTTAGTAGTAGGCCCTGTGGAAACCGTGGATAACCCCGTTTTTGCAGGTCAGCGGGGATTTTTTGTCCACCGACCCTGTGGGTGGGGGCGGTGGAAAACCACGCTCCTCTGTGGACGGCGAAAAGTTCTGCACACTCGATGCACAGCCTGAGGGCACTTCTCCCCAGAGCCGTCCCCAGGTTTACCCACGTTCCCCACAGGCCAACCGGACACCTTGGTGTGACGCCTTTCACTCGACACGGTGAGAGGGCGCGTCGCGTTGCCGAACAGTGGACAGAGGTGTGGAGAAGCTGGGGATCACTGGGGACAACCGGCTCCAGCCTGTGGGTCGGCGGTGGACAACTCCGTACACACCCTGTGGATCTTTTCTTCGTCCACAGGCTGTGGAGAGCGTTCGTCCACCAATCCACAAGCAGGTGACCTGGTCTGATGGTCTTTCAACAGTGCTCCCTGTGGACACGATCTGGACAACTTCCCAGTCCCCAGGGTGTGGACGCCAGAAAGTCACCGAATCTGTGGAGAGTGGCCGTAACCCGGCCCGTAATCGAACAGAGGATGACGGCCGAGCATCGGCGCGAGCAGTCGGCAGACGCTGAAAACGTCGGCGCGAGCCCTCGACAGGCGCATGAGAACGCCCGCGAGCGCCTTCAGAGACGTCTGAAATCGGCGCCGAGCGCCTTCAGCAGCCGTACGGGAACGGCAGAAGGCGCCCTCGGGAACTCGTCCCGGGGCGCCCTCAGCGACGTATGACGGTCTGTGCCGCCGTCTCCGATGCCGGCTCTCTCAGCCGTTCTTGATGCGGTTCGTGAGCTCGGTGACCTGGTTGTAGATGGAGCGGCGCTCCGCCATCAGCGCGCGGATCTTGCGGTCGGCGTGCATCACGGTCGTGTGGTCGCGGCCGCCGAACTGCGCGCCGATCTTCGGCAGCGAGAGGTCGGTCAGCTCGCGGCACAGGTACATGGCGATCTGGCGTGCAGTCACCAGGACGCGGCTGCGCGAGGAGCCGCACAGGTCGTCCACCGTGAGGCCGAAGTAGTCGGCGGTGGCCGCCATGATGGCCGGCGCGGTGATCTCCGGGGACGAGTCCTCGCCGCCGGGGATCAGGTCCTTGAGGACGATCTCCGTCAGACCGAGGTCCACCGGCTGCCGGTTGAGCGACGCGAACGCCGTCACCCGGATCAGCGCGCCCTCCAGCTCGCGGATGTTGCGCGAGATGCGGGACGCGATGAACTCCAGGACCTCCGGCGGGGCGTTGAGCTGCTCCTGCACCGCCTTCTTACGAAGGATGGCGATACGGGTCTCGAGCTCGGGCGGCTGGACGTCGGTGATCAGCCCCCACTCGAAACGGTTCCGCAGCCGGTCCTCCAGTGTGACCAGCTGCTTCGGCGGCCGGTCGCTGGAGAGCACGATCTGCTTGTTCGCGTTGTGGAGCGTGTTGAAGGTGTGGAAGAACTCCTCCTGCGTCGACTCCTTGTCCGCCAGGAACTGGATGTCGTCCACGAGCAGGATGTCCATCTCGCGGTACCGCTTGCGGAAGCTGTCGCCCTTGCCGTCGCGGATGGAGTTGATGAACTCGTTGGTGAACTCCTCGGAGCTCACGTACCGCACCCGCGTGCCGGGGTAGAGGCTGCGGGCGTAGTGCCCGATCGCGTGCAGCAGGTGCGTCTTGCCGAGGCCGGACTCCCCGTAGATGAAGAGCGGGTTGTACGCCTTGGCAGGCGCCTCGGCGACGGCGACCGCGGCGGCGTGCGCGAACCGGTTCGAGGCACCGATGACGAAGGTGTCGAAGAGGTACTTCGGGTTGAGGCGTGCGGTGGGCTCGCCAGGACCGCTCGCCGGCGCGGGCTGCGCGGCCAGCGGTCCTGGGGCGCCGCTGGACGAGGGCAGTGAGGGGCCGCCGCGGTGCATGTGGCCGCCTCCGGAGGGCGGCTCCTGGAGATCGCGGCGGTCGGGGCGCTGGTCGTAGTCGGAGCGCTGCTGGTCGTAGTCCGGGCGCTGCTGCTCGTACGGCGGGCGGTCCATGGACTGCGGCCGGTAGTCCTGCGAGGGCGAGGCGTACGGGTCGCGCTCCGGGAAGCCGAGGCGCTGCTGCTGCCAGCCGTAGTCGTCCTGGTGCCGCGGCCAGGCGCCCGGCTCGGGGCGCTGGTAGTCGGGGTAGGCGGGGCGGGCGCTCGGGAGCTGGTCCGGGCGGCCGGAGGGCAGCTGGTCGCCGGGGGCCCCCGGGAGCTGGTCGGAGCGGCCGGACCTGTGGTCGTCGGCCCGGTGGCGGCCGTACCCCTCGTATCCGTCGCGGCGCTGACTGTCGTAGGGGTTCCGCTCCCGCTCGTCGCGGCCCTGGGAGTCGTAGCCGTTGCGCTCGTCGCGGCCCTGGCTGTCGTACGAGGGTCGCTCGTCGCGCGCCTTGCTGTCGTACGGGTTCCGGTCGTCGCGTGCCTGGCCGTCATAGGTGTCGCGGCCCTGGCCCTGTCCTGAGGGGGGCTCGGGCTCCTCGTAGCGGGGCTGGGCGGGCCCCGGGGGGTCGCCGGCGGAGTCGTCGACGGTGATCGCGATGCGGATCGGGCGGCCGCACTCGCGGCTCAGGGTCTCGCTGACGATCGGCGCGAGACGGCCTTCGAGTACGCCCTTCGCAAACTCGTTCGGGACCGCGAGGAGCGCGGTGTCCGCGACCAGCGCGAGAGGCTGGCAGCGCTTGATCCAGTGCTCGTCCTTCGCCTCGACACCCTGACCACGGCCCTCACCGAGAAGTTGTTCCAGTACTCGTGGCCACACTGCGGCAAGATCGGCAGGTACGTCAGCCACAGGGCACGCTCTCTCATGGGTCCCACGAACGTGTGGTTCTGGGAACAGGTTGGGAAGTCAGTCGGGTGGTGCGGTGGGAACAAAGCCGCTGGGGCGGTGAGAAGGGAACGAATCGGAGTTTGGCCACGGTAGTCAGGGCGACCGCTGCGGTTCAAGTTGTTGTCCCCAGCCTGTGGATAGTGTCTCCTGGCAGATGCTGGTTTGACCGGATGGCGTAGCCGCGCGTACCGTAACCAGGTCGAGTTGTCGATGGCTGCTGCCGCCTGCCTCCGATGGGCACAGGTCACTTCGAGTGATTGGGAAGCGGTGCACTCGGGCGTATACGAGCTACTCGTGGGCGCACGGTGACAGCCAGGACGGCACCCCGCCACCACCGATTCTTTCTGGAGCCCCCGAGTGAGCAAGCGCACCTTCCAGCCGAACAACCGTCGTCGCGCCAAGACCCACGGCTTCCGCCTGCGGATGCGCACCCGTGCCGGCCGCGCGATTCTCGCGAACCGTCGTGGCAAGGGTCGCGCCAGCCTGTCCGCCTGATTACTTACAGGTCATGACGTCGTGCTGCCTACCGAGCATCGGCTGAGGCGGCGCGAGGACTTCGCGACCGCGGTACGCCGAGGACGCCGGGCCGGACGCCCGCTCCTCGTCGTCCATCTACGTAGCGGTGCAACCGACCCGCACGCGCCTGGGGAGAGCGCTCCCCCGACGCGTGCGGGTTTCGTCGTGAGCAAAGCCGTGGGTGGAGCTGTCGTACGCAACAAGGTGAAGCGCAGGCTTCGCCATCTGATGCGTGACCGAGTGGCCCTGCTGCCCCCCGGTAGCCTGGTAGTCGTACGAGCGTTGCCCGGTGCGGGTGACGCCGACCATGAACAGCTGGCCCGAGACCTGGATGCCGCCCTTCAGCGGTTGCTGGGAGGGGGCGCGCGATGAAGTACCCGCTGCTGGCTCTTATCAAGCTGTACCAGTGGACGATCAGCCCGTTGCTGGGGCCGGTGTGCAAGTACTACCCGTCGTGCTCCCACTACGGCTACCAGGCCATCGACCGGCATGGTGCGATCAAGGGAACGGCACTTACCGCCTGGCGCATCCTCCGGTGCAATCCGTGGTCGCTGGGCGGTGTGGACCATGTTCCGCCGCGCAAGCGTCCGCGGTGGCACGAAATGCTGCGTAACGCCTGGCGTGCACGCAAGGGCGGGACCTCCGCCGCCGAACCGGCCATCGAAGGGCACGGTATGTCCGACCACCCCTCGAGCCCGGCCGCCGAGACCCCGTCCCATGCTCAAGGAGCCTGATTAGTGGACACGATTGCCAGTCTTTTCAGCTTCATCACGACACCCGTTTCCTGGGTCATCGTCCAGTTCCACTCCGTGTACGGGAAGATCTTCGGTCCCGATACGGGCTGGGCCTGGGGCTTGTCCATCGTGTCCCTGGTGATCCTGATCCGTATCTGCCTCATCCCGCTCTTCGTGAAGCAGATCAAGTCGACGCGGGCGATGCAGACGCTGCAGCCCGAGATGAAGAAGATCCAGGAGCGCTACAAGAACGACAAGCAGCGCCAGTCCGAAGAGATGATGAAGCTGTACAAGGAGACGGGTACCAACCCGCTCTCCTCGTGCCTTCCCATCCTGGCGCAGTCGCCGTTCTTCTTCGCCCTTTACCACGTGCTGAACAGCATCGCGACCGGCAAGACGATGGGCTTCATCGACGAGTCGCTGCTGACCAGTGCCCGTAAGGCGCACATCTTCGGTGCCCCGCTCGCGGCGAAGTTCACCGACGGCGCCGACAAGGTCGCCTCTCTCGGCGCCACGCTGACCGACGTCCGTGTCGTCACCGCGATCATGATCGTGCTGATGTCGGCGTCGCAGTTCTACACGCAGCGCCAGCTGATGACGAAGAACGTCGACACCACGGTGAAGACGCCCTTCATGCAGCAGCAGAAGATGCTGATGTACGTCTTCCCGGTCATGTTCGCCGTCTTCGGCATCAACTTCCCGGTCGGTGTCCTCGTCTACTGGCTGACCACCAACTTGTGGACCATGGGCCAGCAGATGTACGTCATCCGCAACAACCCGACCCCGGGCAGCAAGGCCCAGGCCGCTTACCTGGAGCGCCTGCAGAAGCACGTCACGCACCACGAGAAGACCCGCAGCCGCGGCGAGAAGGCCATCGTGAAGGCCATCGTGGCCAAGGGGCGCGACCGCAACGAGCACGAGCGCAAGTTCATCAACACCCTGACCAAGGCGGGTCTGGCGGCCCAGGACGACGGCACCGTGGTGAAGGGCGTCAGCGCCGCCGTCACCGAGGCCGAGGACGGCACCCCGACGACCGCCGGCGGTGCCCCCAAGAGGCAGCAGCCGAAGCGGCAGTCCAAGTCCCAGCGTCAGTCCGGTGCGGCCAAGGCGGCGGGCGAGTCCGAGCCGAAGACCTCGCTGACCAAGTCCGACGAGCCGCAGGACGCCAAGCCGAATGCAGCCAAGCCGGCGGCGAGCGGCAACAAGCCCGGCTCCGGTACCCGCAGCAAAGCCCAGTCCGGACAGCGCAAGGGTCCTCAGCGGCCCAAGTCGCCGTCCAAGAAGTAAGAAGGAGTCCATCCCGTGACGGAAGGCACCACCTCCGCTGCCGCCGAGGGCGACACCCTGACCCGCCTGGAGCAGGAGGGCGAGATCGCGGCGGACTACCTCGAGGGTCTGCTCGACATCGCTGACCTCGACGGCGACATCGACATGGACGTCGAGGCCGACCGCGCCGCTGTTTCGATCATCAGCGAAGCCGGCGGCCGCGATCTGAACAAGCTGGTCGGCCGGGACGGCGAGGTGCTGGAGGCCCTGCAGGAGCTCACGCGCCTGGCGGTACACCGGGAGACCGGGGACCGCAGCCGCCTCATGCTGGACATCGCCGGCTACCGCGCGAAGAAGCGTGAGGAGCTCTCCGAGCTGGGCGCCAAGGCCGCGGCCGAGGTCAAGAGCTCCGGCGAGCCCGTGAAGATGAACCCGATGACGCCCTTCGAGCGCAAGGTGGTGCACGACGCGGTCAAGGCCGCGGGCCTGCGCAGTGAGTCCGAGGGCGAGGAGCCGCAGCGCTTCGTCGTCGTGCTTCCCGCCTGATCGGTACGTACGTTCCATCGGCCCCGTCTGTTGCGCAGGCGGGGCCGATCTTTGTCAGCCTGGTAGTCCCCGGTTGTTTCCTGGTAGTCCCAGTGGTCCCTGATGGTCCTGGTGGTCAGCGCTCAATGCGCTTATGCGGTACGGAAGGACGGTCCCCGTGACGGAGGCAGCGGAGCTCCCTCCCGCGCCCGAGCAGGCGCGCGAGGTATTCGGTAATCGCTTCGCGGACGCGGTCCGGTACGCGGAACTCTTGGCCGAGGCGGGTGTGCAGCGGGGGCTGATCGGCCCGCGCGAAGTGCCCCGCCTGTGGGAGCGGCACCTGTTGAACTGCGCGGTGCTCTCCGAGGTCGTACCCGAAGGGGTGACGGTGTGCGATGTCGGATCGGGCGCCGGGCTCCCAGGCATCCCGCTGGCGCTCGTCCGTGAGGACCTCAAGATCACACTGCTTGAGCCATTGCTGCGGCGCACGACCTTCCTGACCGAGGTCGTGGAACTGCTGGGCCTCGACCATGTGACGGTCGTCCGTGGCCGTGCTGAGGAGGTCATGGGCAAGCTTCAGCCCGTTCACGTGGTGACCGCGCGCGCCGTGGCGCCTCTGGACCGCCTGGCCGCTTGGGGTATCCCGCTGCTGCGTCCCTACGGCGAGATGCTCGCCCTCAAGGGCGACACCGCAGAGGAGGAGCTGAAGATCGCCGCTACGGCGCTCAGCAAGCTCGGTGCCGTCCGGACTTCCGTCCTCCATGTCGGAGAGGGAGTGGTGGATCCGCTCTCCACCGTCGTCCGTGTCGAGGTCGGGGAGAGCCCCGGTGGTGTGCGCTTCGCGGCCAAGCGGGCGAAGGCGGCCCGCACCGGGCGAACGCGACGCCGACGCTGAGCCCGAGAGGCTCGATGGACCCTGAACTCCCGGCTCCGCTCGACGGAGCCGGGAGTTCTTCGTCACTCCCGCTGATCCGTCCTGACGACGAGCGGTACTCCACACAAGCTGCCAAACCTACGCATCTCGGAGTGTCGCGCCGTGATGGCCGTGAACGCTATGCATCGTGTTTCACGTGAAACGTCGCTCACTGTTGCACGGCATCATCAGTCGCGGCCGGGCCGCGGCCGAACCCCGCGACCGGAGACCTCTCGGTTCCCTCAGAGAGGGTGCGGAGTTGTCCACAGAGGTGGATTTCTCCACAGAAGAACGGGCCTCGCTGGTTCACGACCCCGAAGGCATGGGAGGCTCTGTTCATTGCGAGCCTGAAGTCGAGGAGAGTGAATCCTTGCGGTCCGACGCCAACATCGCGGGACCGATGACCGATCCGGTCCCCGGTCCCCGTACCGAGTCGATGGGGGAGGATGTTTCACGTGAAACACCGCCCCCAATGGACGACACTCCCATCGGTCGTGCTGCCCAACTGGCAGTGGAGGCGCTAGGTCGCGCCGGTGAGGGCCTGCCACGGCCCGAGCAGACCCGGGTCATGGTCGTTGCCAACCAGAAGGGCGGGGTGGGTAAGACCACGACCACGGTCAACCTTGCTGCCTCACTCGCTCTGCACGGTGGCCGTGTCCTGGTGATCGACCTCGACCCTCAGGGCAATGCCTCTACCGCGCTGGGCATCGACCATCACGCCGAAGTTCCATCGATCTACGACGTGTTGATCGACAGCAGGCCGCTCTCCGAAGTCGTCCAGGCGGTCCCCGATGTCGAGGGTCTCTTCTGCGCGCCCGCCACGATCGATCTCGCCGGTGCGGAGATCGAGCTCGTGTCCCTGGTGGCACGGGAGAGCCGGCTGGAACGAGCGATCCAGGCATACGAGCAGCCGCTGGACTACATCCTCATCGACTGCCCGCCGTCGCTCGGCCTTCTGACGGTCAACGCGCTGGTGGCCGGCGCGGAGGTCCTCATCCCCATTCAGTGCGAGTACTACGCGCTGGAAGGCCTGGGACAGCTCCTGCGCAACGTGGACCTGGTACGGGGGCACCTCAACCCCAACCTCCATGTCTCGACGATTCTGCTCACCATGTACGACGGCCGGACGCGACTGGCGTCGCAGGTCGCGGACGAGGTGCGCAGTCACTTCGGCAAGGAGGTGCTGCGGACGAGCATTCCTCGCTCGGTCCGTATCTCCGAGGCCCCGAGCTATGGGCAGACGGTGCTGACCTACGATCCGGGGTCGAGCGGTGCCCTCTCGTATCTTGAGGCAGCACGGGAAATCGCCCTCCGAGGAGTCGGTGTGGCGTACGACGCGGAACCTGCCCATATGGGCGCACAGAACGGTCAGAACATGGTGGAGGGGATCCAGTGAGCGAGCGACGACGGGGACTGGGGCGTGGCCTCGGCGCACTGATTCCTGCGGCCCCGACAGGGGAGAAGTCGGCTTCCTCGGCGGTGGGCGGCCCGTCCGCTTCGCCGACGGCCGTGCCCGTACTCACCGCGGAGCGCGGGGTGGCGGCGGCGAAGGTGGCCATGCTGCCGCCTGTTTCACATGAAACGGAGGAGTTGTCGTCGAACGGAGCTCTGGAGGCGCACCCGGCGCCTGTAGGTGCTCACTTCGCCGAGCTGCCCCTCGACTTCATCACCCCGAACCCTCGCCAGCCCCGCGAGGTTTTCGACGAGGACGCTCTTGCCGAACTCGTCACGTCCATCAAGGAGGTCGGGCTCCTCCAGCCCGTCGTCGTACGGCAGGTCGGTCCTGCGCGCTACGAGCTCATCATGGGCGAGCGGCGCTTCCGGGCATGCCGTGAAGCCGGGCTCGAGGCCATTCCGGCGATCGTGCGGGCCACCGAGGACGACAAGCTCCTCCTGGACGCGCTACTGGAGAACCTGCACCGCGCGCAGCTGAACCCGCTGGAAGAGGCCGCGGCCTACGACCAGCTGCTCAAGGACTTCAACTGCACGCACGACCAGCTGGCGGACCGCATTGGGCGGTCGCGTCCGCAGGTCTCCAACACCCTGCGTCTGCTGAAGCTCTCTCCCGCGGTTCAGCGCCGTGTTGCGGCCGGGGTCCTCTCTGCCGGACACGCACGGGCGCTGCTCTCCGTCGACGACTCGGAGGAGCAGGACCGGCTGGCTCACCGGATCGTGGCTGAGGGCCTTTCGGTGCGGGCCGTCGAGGAGATCGTCACCCTCATGGGATCGAGGCCGCAGACCGCACCGCGCTCCAAGGGGCCGCGGGCCGGTGCTCGGCTCTCCCCGGCGCTCAGCGATCTGGCGTCGCGTCTCTCGGACCGCTTCGAGACGCGGGTGAAGGTCGACCTGGGGCAGAAGAAGGGCAAGATCACCGTCGAGTTCGCTTCGATGGACGACCTGGAGCGGATCCTCGGTTCACTCGCTCCGGGCGAGAGACCGGTTCTTCAGAAGAGTCTTCTGGACGACGACTCCGAGGAGTCGGAGGACTGAGTCCTCCGGTGGTGGGACGGTCTTTGATCGTGGGACCCACCAGAGCGGGCCGTGTCCGGTGTGTACCGGACACGGCCCGCTCTTTTGCTTTCTGGCGGTATCGATGGAATCGCATCGTGGATACGATGCGTTCGGGTATGGCGCATCCACCTGACAGCACCTTCATTGGGGAGGCGGGGGCCGTGCAATCCATGACCCGTACCGGACTGCTGACCGCGGGCCTGGGACTGGGAGCGGTCGGCGGTTTCGTCGGCAGTCTGCTCAAGGAGCGGAGCGCTCTGGCAGCCGCCCGTGACGCTGCGGGCGAAGGAAGCGAGGAACATCCTTCATGGGGCGTCGGCTCGTACCGCTCACGCTGGACAACCTTCAGGACCTTCCCAAGCGCTGTCGCTCGTGTGTCTTCTGGGAGCTGGACCCAGTCAGCGGTCAGGCCGCGGTAAAGGCAGGCACACCCGAGCTGGAGAAGGAGGCCTGGATCTCCGCGGTCCTGCTGGAGTGGGGATCCTGCGGCCGCGTTGTCTACGTGGACGACGTACCGGTGGGGTTCGTGCTGTACGCGCCTCCGGCCTATGTTCCCCGCGCCACTGCTTTCCCCACGAGCCCGGTGTCACCGGATGCGGTTCAGCTGATGACCGCCTTCATCCTGCCGGGTTACCAGGGGCAGGGGCTTGGCCGGGTCATGGTGCAGACAGTCGCCAAGGATCTGCTGCGCCGGGGCTTCAAAGCGATCGAGGCGTTCGGGGACGCGCGGTGGAAGGAGCCGGCCTGTGTACTACCCGCGGACCATCTGCTGGCCGTGGGCTTCAAGACGGTCCGGCCGCACCCCACCTATCCGCGACTGAGGCTTGAGCTGCGGACGACGCTCTCGTGGAAGGAAGACGTGGAGCTGGCCCTGGACCGCCTTCTGGGAGCCGTGCAGAAGGAACCGGCGCTCCGCCCCCTGTAGCCGACGCTCTGGCCTTGCAGAGGGCGTTCTGACCTCGCAAAGACGAGTGGGCCGGCCCTTCCGGGCCGGCCCACTCGTGTTTCACGTGAAACATGCGCCGCTCGCCCGCGGCAGCTCACCGATTACTCGGCGATGAAGTCCTCAAGGTCACGCACGATGGCAGCCTTCGGCTTCGCACCGACGATGGTCTTGGCGACCTCGCCACCCTGATAGACGTTCAGGGTCGGGATCGACATCACGCCGTACTTGGCGGCGATACCCGGGTTCTCGTCGATGTTGAGCTTGACGACCTCGATCTTGTCGCCGTACTCGGCGGCGATCGCCTCGAGCGACGGCGCGATCTGGCGGCACGGACCGCACCAGGCGGCCCAGAAGTCCACCAGGACGGGCTTGTCGCTCTTGAGGACGTCCTGCTCGAAGGAGTCGTCGGTCACGTTCTTGAGGGTGCCGGCCACGGCGGGCTCCTTAACTCGTTGGTGCGGTGGGGCGGATGGGGGTCAGACAGTGGCGGCCGCGGTGGCGGCCTCGTTGTCCGCGAGGGCGGCAAGGTAGCGCTCAGCGTCGAGGGCGGCGGAGCAGCCGGTGCCGGCGGCGGTGATCGCCTGGCGGTACGTGTGGTCGACGACGTCACCGGCACCGAAGACACCGGTCAGGTTCGTCCGAGTCGAGGGCGCCTCGACCTTCAGGTAGCCCTCGCCGTCAAGGTCGAGCTGACCCTTGAAGAGCTCGGTGCGCGGGTCGTGGCCGATCGCGATGAACAGACCGGTCACCGGCAGCTCGGAGATCTCGCCCGTCTTGAGGTTGCGCAGCTTCAGACCCGAGAGCTTCGGGTCACCCTCGATCTCGGCGATTTCGCTGTCCCAGACGAACTTGATCTTCGGGTCGGCGAAGGCACGCTCCTGCATTGCCTTGGAGGCGCGCAGGCTGTCCCGGCGGTGGACGATCGTCACGGACTTGGCGAAGCGGGAGAGGAAGGTGGCCTCCTCCATCGCGGTGTCGCCGCCGCCGATCACGGCGATGTCGTGGTCCTTGAAGAAGAAGCCGTCACACGTGGCACACCAGGAGACGCCGCGTCCGGAGAGGGCGTCCTCGTTGGGCAGGCCGAGCTTGCGGTGCTGGGAGCCGGTCGTGACGATGATCGCCTTGGCACGGTGGACGGTGCCCGCGGTGTCCGTCACGGTCTTGATCTCGCCCGCCAGGTCGACGGCCACGATGTCGTCCGGAACGAGCTCGGCACCGAAGCGCTCGGCCTGGGCACGCATGTTGTCCATGAGCTCGGGGCCCATGATGCCGTCCTGGAAGCCGGGGAAGTTCTCCACCTCGGTGGTGTTCATCAGCGCGCCGCCTGCGGTGACGGCGCCCTCGAACACCAGGGGCTTCAGCGACGCGCGCGCGGTGTAGAGCGCCGCCGTGTAGCCGGCGGGCCCGGAGCCGATGATGATCACGTTACGGACGTCGGTCACGGCTTGATTCCTCGTCTCTGGAGACTGCTGCGTACTGCCGGTGGGAGCCTCTCTCAGAACTCTCACCCCACCCAACGGATCCTAAGGGGCCAGCATTCCCTCTGTGTCCGGGCACACGGGGGCGCGGGACCGCAGAGAGAGGCCAAGGGACGTCTGGGCAGGAGCTCGCTCGGTTCTGAGAACCTCAGGACGGGGTGTACGACTGCGTCAGCAGGAGCTTTCCCGGGGATGCCGAGTCCTGCTTCATGCAGGCGGCGTCGACGATGTAAGCCGCGACCTTCGTGCTGTCGGAGGCGTCGGGCTGCACGACGAGATAGACACTCGTGCCGTTGTACGTGCCCGGCTCGGCGGCGAGAACCGCCCCGCTGTTCCCCGTTCCCTCCTGGACGCATTCAGGGACGGTTACGGAGGGCGTGACCAAAGTGCCGATCCCTGGAGACCCGGAACCGGCGTCAGGGGACTCGACGCCCCAGGGTTCCACGCCGCCGGAGCGATTTTCTGCGCTCTTGTTCTTCGCGAGGAGATCAGAGACCTGGCTCTCCAACGTCCCCTCGGAGAAGGTGACCGTCGAACCCGACTCTTGCGGTGCCTCTGCCTGAGAACCTTTGCCCGAGTTGTCGTCGCCCATCGTCTGCAGGAGGATCGCGCCCAGCCCCAGTGCGGCGGCCGTGAAGACCGAACCGATGACGGCGGCCCTACGGCGTCCATGACGCACTCGGTGGGCACGTCCGGGGCCGGTGGCCGCGCGAGGACGCCCCAGGGGGCGGTCTGCCGAGGAAGGGGAACCTGGGTCGGGTGATGCGACGAGGACGTCAGCGGACGATGTTTCACGTGAAACACTCGCGCGGTCGTCCGCCGCATCGGAGTCACGCTCGGGTGCCGTGGCACTCAGCAGGGCTTCCGCCGCCAGAGCGGCATCAATGCGGCCGGCCACGTCGGCGGGCATGCGAACCGGGCCCGGCAGGGTCCCGAGCAGACCTCGGATCTCCTCCAGCGAGTCGTACACGTCGGCACAGAGCGGGCAATCGTCGAGATGCCTTCGCACGTCCTCGGTACGGGTGGGAGGGAGGAGACCTTCGGTGAGGTCGGAGATCTCCGCGACGTCCGGGTGCCCGGCCATATCCGTCGTGGATGTCACGCTCTCCCACCTCCGCCCTTCACAGCAGCTGGATCGCTTGGCCCTGCATCGTGTGGTCCCGCTGCGGGTGGGACGGATGTCCCCTGCGTCCGGTTCCGTCCGCTGCCCGCCTTCTTGCCGTCCTCGCTGCTCCCGTTCTCCGTGCGGAGATGGGTGAGCAGCGGGAGCAGTCTGGCTCTGCCGCGAGCGCAGCGGCTCTTCACCGTGCCGATCGGCACGTCGAGGATGTGGGCTGCCTCCGCCACGGGGTAGCCCTGCATGTCCACCAGAACCAGGGCGGCGCGCTGGTCGGGCGGCAGGGTGGACAACGCCTTGAGGAGCTCTCGGTGCAGATCGTTGCGCTCGGCCGGAGCGGAGGCTGACTCGTGCGGCTCGAGGAGCTGTTCCAGGCGTTCGGTGTCATCGACGGGAGAGGTCTTCCTGGAAGCGGCCTTGCGGGCCCGATCCAGGCAGGCGTTCACCGTGATGCGGTGCAGCCAGGTGGTGACGGCCGACTGGCCGCGGAAGGTGTGGGCGGCGCGGTAGGCGGAGACGAGGGCGTCCTGAACCGCGTCAGCGGCTTCCTCACGGTCTCCCAGCGTTCGCAGGGCCACCGCCCAGAGCCGGTCGCGATGACGCCTTACGAGCTCGCCGAAGGCGTCGGGGTCGCCCTCGACATGGCGAGCGAGGAGGTCCTGATCGCTTGCTTCGCCGTATGCGACTTCATCGGCCATCGGACCCCCTCCCCTTTGTCGACGAGCGTCAGCCGGTGAACTTCACGTCCGTGATGGCTTGCTTGTAGCCGGCGCCGCTGTACTCGTCCTTGCCCGAGTAAGGGGCCGCGGTGATCCAGACCAACACGTACCGCGTCTCCACCGCCTTGTCGGCGGCGATCTTCAGGTCTTGACCGGAGGTCGTGGCGGTTGCGATCTCATCCATGGAGCTGAGCGGGGCCGACGACGAGAGCGAGCTCGCCGCGTACAGCGAGACGGTCGTGTGATCGCCGGTGTAGTTCAGCCCTATCGAAGCCGCCGACAGGCTCTGTGTGGAGCCGAGGTCGTAGACGATGCCCACGCCCTGCTTGTACGGGGCCAGCACGGGCCCGCCGTTGAAGGAGTACGTGCGCCAGTACGTGGAGCTGTCGCCGTCGTAGGTGAGCCCCACGTCGTTGGGGTGCTGAGCCTTGCCGTCCGGGTAGTACTCCTGCGCACCCTTGATGGTGATCGGCTCGACCGGCTTGGCCTTGTCGCTCGACTTGTCGTCGCCGTCCGTCGGCTGCGTCTGGTTCGTGTCCTCGGACTTGCCCTGGTCCATGAGCGCGTCCGCGAGCTGCCAGCTGCCGAGGCCCAGCGCGGCGATGAGCAGAGCTGACACGGCCCACTTGAGGACCTTGCCGGTACGGCTCTGCAACGGGGACGGCGGGGTCGGAACGGGCTGCGTCGCACCAGGGCGCGGTGCCTGACGGCCGTACGTGCCCTGCTGGTACGACGTGCGCTGGTACTCCGGCGGGGCGGTGAACGCCGGCTCCGGCGGGCGGATGCGGGGCATCTCGCTGATCGCCCTCACCAGTTCCTCCGGCGTGGTGCACGGAGTTTCGTGGCGGGAGGCGGTCGCGCCGTCGTTGGCGAGCGCGCGCATGGTGAGCTCGGACAGGCCCCGGTGAACGCCTGCCCGTACCTGGTCGGGAGCGATGAGACCGACGCCCTTGGGCAGCCCGGACAGACCGTACGCGTCGTTGTCGTACGGCCAGCGCTGAGTCAGCGCGGCGTACAGGAGTGCACCGATCGCCTCCGTGTCGGTGCGCTGCGGAGTGTCGGAACTGATGCCGCGCAGCGCGGCGTTCACCGCGAGCCCGCGAATGCGCCACTGGCCCGACGAGGTGCGCAGTACGGCACCCGGGGTCAGCCTCAGGTGCGCGAGACCCTCGCGGTGCGCGGCGGCCATGGCCTGGGAGACCTGGCTGACCATCTGGTACGCGTCGTGCACTTCGAGCGGGCCCGAGGCCAGGAGCGTCGTGAGCTCCGTGGCGTCCGGAAGCCACTCGTGCACCACATAGACGAGGTCGTTCTCCTCGACCGCGTCCAGGACCTGGACGAAGCGGGGATCGCCGAGCAGGGCGGAGGACCGGGCCGCCGCCAGTACTGAGCGGGCCCGCGAATGGTCGGCGGGCAGCAGATGCACACCGACGGCTCGGCGGAGTTTCTCGTCCACCGCACGCCAACTGCTGAAACCGTCCAGACGGGTGACGCACTCCTCGAGGCGGTAGCGTCTGGCGAGCTTGTGACCACTGTGCAGTTCGGGCGGTGAGGCCTTTCCGGGACGCTCGGTCCCGCCGCTCCCCTGTGCCTCTTCGCTCTCCGTGTCCCGCTCCCGCTTCTGGGCCACCCCGTCGGCCGTGGACTGGTCCGCCTTGGCGGTCAGCGGCTCGTCACCGCTGTTGTCTGCCACGTCGACGGCAGCCGTGCTCCGTTCCGCCACCGTCGTTCCCGCCTCCCCATCCTTTGCGTGCTCCGACGCAGAAACCAATTGTGCCCACAGTCCGCCGCTATGCACGACACACGGCGGCGAACGATGGTTGTGCGCGTACCCCCGCCTCAGCGCCCCAGGCGCCCGCGGACCATTCCGACCATTGAGTTGAGTTCTTCGATGCGCATCTTCCTCGCTGCGACGTAGAAGACGGCGAGGAGGGCGATCGATCCCGCGACGAGTGCCGCGATCGATCCGACGACTCCGTGACCGAGCGCCCTGGTGATCGCGAACCCGACCGCGCCACCTGCCAGGGCACCCGGGATGCACGCCAGGCAGAGCCGGGCGTACGTCCGCAGGACACGGGCGCCGTCGAGGTCTCCGTCCAGCCGCCTGCGCAGCCGCTGCCAGGCGACTCCGACGCCGACCATGTACGCCAGGCCGTACGAGCCGGCCATGCCGACGACCGCCCACTTGGCGGGCAGAACCACGTAGCAGAGCGCTGAGGCAGCGGCGTTCACCGCGGCCACGATGACCGTGTTGTAGAAGGGCGTGCGGGTGTCCTCGTACGCGTAGAAGCCGCGCAGGACGACGTACTGCACGGAGAACGGAATCAGGCCCAGGCCGAACGCCATGAGGACGTAGCCCATGGACTGGGCGGCCGGGATACCGCTGGAGCCGAAGAGCAGGGTGCACATCGGGATGCCCAGGGCGACGAACATGAAGGCGACCGGGACGATCGCGACTGCCGAGGTGCGCAGGCCTTGGGAGATGTCGTCGCGGACGGCGCCAGGATCGCCGTCGTGGGCGGCTCGCGAGATCCTCGGCAGCATGGCCGCCATGACGGAGACTGTGATGATCGCCTGCGGCATGCCCCAGATCAGCTGGGCGTTGGAGTAGGCCATGATGCCCGCGCCGCTTCTGCCCGAGGACTCGCCTGCCGCGGTGGCCAGTTGGGTGACGACGAGGACGCCCGCCTGGTTGGCGAGGACGAAGAGCACGGTCCACTTGGCGAGCTGGACAGCCTTGCCGAGGCCATGGCCCTTCCAGTCGAAGCGCGGGCGGAACCGGAAACCGGTCTCGCGCAGATACGGGATCATCGCCAGGGCCTGCACGACCAGGCCGAGCAGGGTGCCGATGCCGAGCAGTCGGATGCCGTCCGCCGGGATGTTGCTCACCGTCATGCCGGAGTCCGCGGCGGTCCCGTACACCCAGAGGAACATGCCGAACGTGAAGATCATGACGATGTTGTTCAGGACCGGAGTCCACATCATCGCGCCGAACTTCCCGCGGGCGTTCAGGATCTGGCCCATGACCACATGGACACCCATGAAGAAGATCGTGGGCAGGCAGTAGCGGGCGAAGGAGACGGCGACATTGTTCGACGCCGGGTTGCTGGCGACGGAGTTCGACATCAATTGGATCAGCAGCGGAGCCGCGAAGACGGCGGCGGCGACGATCACAGCGAGGGCGACCATGACGAGGGTCAGCAGGCGGTTGGCGTAAGCCTCGCCGCCGTCCTCGTCGTCCTTCATGGAGCGCACCAGCTGGGGCACGAAGACCGAGTTGAGTCCTCCGCCGACGGTGAGGATGTAGATCATCGTCGGCAGCGTGTACGCGACGGTCCAGGTGTCGCCGAGTGTCGCGGCACCGAGAGCGGCCGTGATGATCATGGTGCGTACGAAACCGGTGAGCCGGGACACGAGTGTCCCCGCCGCCATCACCGCGCTCGACTGGAGCATCCCCGAAACACGCCCCCCGGACTTCTTCGGTGCGGACGCAGCCGCGGGGGGCGGAGCCTGCGCGGCGGCCGGAGCTGGTTCGGCGGCCGGTGACGGTACGCCGGGCGGACCGGCGTACGGACGGCCGGTGCCCTGTCCCTGGTCGCGGAAGAGGTGGGCGAAGGCATCGGGCTCGTGGTGCTGCTCGCCGGCCTGGGTGACCAGGTCGTCGACGCCCACGAACTGGGTGGTGGACGCGTCGTCCCCGTACGGAAGGTGCCGGGTCGGGCCCGCGGGCTCCGGCGGGGGCGTCTGGGCCCAGATGCGCGGGTCGGGGGCGTACTGCGGCGTGGGCGGCTGGGCGTAGAGCGGAGGCTGCGGGTGATACGTGCCGGGCGGCGGCGGGGGGTGCGCGGCACGGTCGTAGAGTGCCTCGGTCACCGGGTCCTGGGCGGAGAGGTCCTGTGCCCGGTAGGGGTCCTGGGCGTAGGCGTCCTGGAAGTACATGTCCGCGGGGGGTCCCTGCGGCAGCTGCCCGGGCTCGGGCGGCGGGCCTTCGGGATAGCCCTCGGGGTAGCCGGAGTTCCCGGTGCCCTGATCCGGGTAGCCCTCGGGGTAGCCCGAGCTGCCCGCGCCCTGACCGCGGTCACCGTCGTACGGCGCGTTCATGGTTACCCCACCTCATCGTCCCCGGGCCCACCGGCCACGACATCGCTCAACGGTCCACTCTCTCACCCGTGCCGGACGGGTCGGCGCTTTCCGGTGCGGTGTCCGGTGTCGGGTCACTCGGGTGCTCCGGGTCGTCTGCCCCGGACTCCGTGCCGGACTCGTCTGCGGGGTGGTCCTGGGAGTCCTCGGTGTCCACGGTGGCGTCCGCGTCTTCGTTCGGGCTCTCGTCCTCGCCGGCGTCCTCCTCGGCCTGCCGGGCGGCCGCGCGCTTGCGCTGCGTGTACATCCGGAATCCGGCGAGCACGAGCAGCAGGAAGCCGCCGCCGATGACCAGCATCACCGTCGAGGTGATCTCGGTGACCTTCACCTCGAAGGTGACGGGGTCGCCGTATTTCTGACCGTCCTGCGTGTACAGCTGGGCGACCACCTTCACGGGGCCGTTGGCCTTGATCGAGGTGGTGAACTTCACCGACTGGCTGTGCTCGCCCGCGACGGTGATCGGCTGCTCGTCGTAGGGGCCGTCGCCGATCTTGAGGCGGGTGGGCTGCTGCGAGGTGAGGCGCAGGACCAGATGATCGACGTCCTGCACGAGGTTGTTCTGCACGGTCACGGGGATCGTGGCGCTGCGCCCCGAGAGTTTCGCGTCGGACTTCTCGATCAGTCCGACCAGGCCGGTGAGTTCGTTGAGGTACGACGAAACGCTTGCGCGGAAGGTAGCCGCCGGAACGGGACGGCCGCGCCAGGACGTGGACATCCCCCGGTCCATCGCCCGGCCGAACGGGGTGACCACACGGGACTCGTCGGTGAGGATGACCTTGAAGTTGTCGAGACTGGTCTGCGTGTCCCGGATCCACTCGAAGGCCGACTGCGGCAGCTCCTGCTTGCGCAGCGAAGAGGGATACGAGGACTCGGCGGGCACCTTCGTGGTGGCACCCGGGTCCGGCTTGGCCTTGGCGGCAGCGGACAGGCCCTGGGACTCCGACCAGTTCCCGCCCTGGAGAGCCGTCAGCGCCTGCGCCATCGTCTGGGCCTGGCTCGCGGACGGCGTGCGCTGCGGGGCGACCAGGATGCTGCGCTGCTTCTCCGGCTCCTGAAGGTTGATCGCCAGGCTCTGGGCCAGGAACTCCTGCACGGCGAGCGTGGAGCTGTCGGCCTCCGTCATGTCGCCCTGGAACGCGGTCGACAGCCGGGCGTCCGCGACCACCGCGGTCGTCCCGGCGCCGATGGGGCGGGCGGCGCTCGGCGTGTACGACAGCCCGCCCGTCTCGCGCAGGCTGTCGCTGCGGGCGATCACCTTGTCGGCGCCGGCGGAGGTGGCGACCTTGACGATCGACGGGTCGAGGGCGCCGTCCGCGGGCCAGGCGAAGTCGGTGTTCGGCGTGACGTGGAGGATGGTGTCCACCGTGCTGGCGGCCACGTCAGTGGCGTCCTTGAGGTGGCTCAGGGAGCCGGTGACGTTCGTGCCGTTGTGCGCCAGGGACGCCAGGTCGGGGTCGGCGAAGGGGAGGGCGACGACTTCCTTGTCCTCGACCGTCTTCTCCAGCTCGGCGAGCCAATGCTTGGCGATCGCCTGGTTCTTGCCCGCCGTGGTGGTGTCGCCGTCCTGGACCTGGTAGCTGCGCGTCATGGCGTCGACGGAAGCCAGCAGGTCCGGGTCGAGCACCCAGGTGACGTCAAGGCCGCTGCCCAAGGACAGCAGCTGGTCCAGACGGCCGCCCGGCGAGATCTCCTTGGCCAGGTCGTCATTCTCGAAGACGGGTGTCTGCTGCGCGTCCGACCCGGTCTCCGCCGTGAGGTGGACCGTGGAGATCAGCGGCCAGAGATACGTCGTCTTCGTCTTCGTGTCCGCCGCTTCCTCCTGCCAGGGCAGGAACGTCCGCTGGATGCCGAGGATCTGGTCCCACGACTGGGCAGCGGTCCGGCCCGTGAGGGAGACGCCGAGCTGGTAGACCCCGTCGGCGCCGAGATCCAGCTCATCGACGGGCACCGAGATGCTGAACGGCTGAGAGACGCCGACGGCGAGCTCGGAGAACTTCGCGACGTACGTGCCGCCGACTTCCGAGCCGTCGAGACCCAATTGGAACCCGGTGCGCTTCGCGGCGCTGTCGATCGCGGAGCGGCTGTTGAGAGCCGGACCCACCCGCACGCCCACATGGGCGTCCGTGACCGTCTGCTTGCCCTTGTTGGTGACCGAGCCGGAGACCGTGATGGTGTCGCCCGCCGTAGGGGCACTGGGACTGAGCGTATCGATGGAGACATCGACCGTGCTGGACCCGGTGGCGTCGGCCACAGCGGTCCTCTCGGCGGCGTACGCGGACGTGCCGAGGGGCAGCTGGAGCAGCCCGGCCAGCAAGGGCACACCGGCGAGCAGTGCGCCGCTGCGCCGGAGCCACCGGCGGGCAGGTGAGGGACTCATCCCCTGGAAGTCTGCCGCCTCGGCCACGCGCTCGCCCGTCCCTAGTCATCGTCAGTGGTCGTCGGAATGTGCGTCCACGCATGGTAACGATGCGCGCTGAGGGGAAGTGCCGCGGACTGTGCCACAAGATCGGGGGACCGGGTCGAGTGTCCTGTATGAGTGCGTATGGGGCGCCGTGCAGGGAGGGGTCGGCTGTGCACGTTTTATGGAGGCGCCCGTGGGGGCCCCGGCCACGTAACCTTTTCTGTTGTGTCGAACGCCAACGAAGACAACCCCAGTGCCCTGAGTCAGGTGCAGCGCCGCGCGGTGAGTGAACTGCTGCGGGTGTCCCCTGTCGCCGACGAGCTCGCCCGCCGATTCCAGGAGGCCGGGTTCTCACTCGCGCTGGTGGGCGGCTCGGTCCGTGACGCGCTCCTTGGCCGGCTCGGCAACGACCTGGATTTCACGACCGAGGCTCGCCCCGAGGACGTACTGAAGATCGTGCGGCCCTGGGCGGATGCCGTGTGGGAGGTGGGGATCGCCTTCGGCACAGTCGGCGCACAGAAGGACGCTCGGGTGGGCGACGTACAGCAGTCGTTCCAGATCGAGATCACTACGTACCGCTCCGAGGCTTACGACCGGACCTCACGCAAGCCCGAGGTGTCCTACGGCGACTCCATCGAGGAAGATCTCGTGCGCCGCGACTTCACCGTGAACGCGATGGCCGTCGCGCTGCCGGAGAAGGAGTTCATCGACCCGCACGGGGGCCTGGACGACCTGTCCGGTCGCGTCCTGCGCACGCCGGGTACCCCTGAGGCGTCCTTCTCGGACGATCCGCTGCGGATGATGCGGGCCGCTCGGTTCGCCGCGCAGCTCGACTTCGAGGTTGCCCCCGAGGTGGTGGCCGCGATGACGGACATGGCGGGGCGCATCGAGATCGTCTCGGCCGAGCGGGTGCGGGACGAGCTGAACAAGCTGATCCTTTCCGCACACCCGCGCAAGGGCCTGACGCTGCTCGTCGACACCGGGCTCTCCGACCACGTGCTGCCCGAGCTTCCGGCGTTGCGCCTGGAGCGCGACGAGCACCACCGGCACAAGGACGTCTACGAGCACACGCTGATCGTCCTGGAGCAGGCGATGGAGCTGGAGGAGGACGGTCCCGATCTGGTCCTCCGGCTCGCCGCGCTGCTGCACGACATCGGCAAGCCGAGGACGCGCCGCTTCGAGAAGGACGGGCGGGTCTCCTTCCACCACCATGAGGTGGTGGGCGCCAAGATGACCAAGAAGCGGATGACGGCGCTGAAGTACTCGAACGATCTCGTCAAGGACGTCTCGCGTCTGGTCGAACTTCACCTGCGCTTCCACGGGTACGGCACCGGAGAGTGGACGGACTCCGCTGTTCGTCGTTATGTACGTGACGCCGGCCCGCTCCTCGGCCGGCTCCACAAGCTGACCCGCTCCGACTGCACCACCCGCAACAAGCGGAGGGCAACGGCGCTTTCCCGTGCGTACGACGGCCTGGAGGAACGCATCGCGCAACTCCAGGAGCAGGAAGAGCTGGACTCGATCCGTCCCGACCTCGACGGTAACGAGATCATGGAAATCCTGGGCATCGGCCCCGGGCCGGCCATCGGTCAGGCTTACAAGTTCCTGCTGGAGCTTCGGCTGGAGAACGGGCCGATGGAGCGCGACGCGGCCGTGTCGGCGCTGAAGGAGTGGTGGGCCGAGCAAGGCTGAGGCTCTTGGGCGGGTCGATGTTTCACGTGAAACATCGACCCGGGCACCATGCGAGGGGCGGTGTTTCACGTGAAACACCGCCCCCTGTTTTGCGGCTGCGGTGCTGCCTACCGCGACTTGAAACGGGCCAGAGCGGCAGCCACCGCCGCGTAGAGCACCGCCACGGTGAGGACAAGCGAGACCGAGCGTCCGTCAGGAGGCAGTATCAGTGCGGCCACTGCGGCCGCGCCGACGAAGGCGACGTTGAACAGGACGTCGTAGACGGAGAAGATCCGGCCGCGGAAGCCGTCGTCGACCGAGGACTGCACGATCGTGTCCGTCGCGATCTTCGCGCCCTGTGTGGTCAGACCCAGGACGAAGGCGGCGACCAGCATGGGAGCAGCGGCGAACGGCAGACCGAGTGCGGGCTCCAGGACGGCGGCAGCACCGGCGCACGCGACGATCCAGCCAACGGGGCCCAGTCGTCCGGCTGCCCAGGGTGTCACCACGGCCGCGGCGAAGAATCCTGCCCCCGAGATGCCCAGGGCCAGCCCCAGCAGTGCCAGCCCGTCGTCATCCGAGCCGGACGTCCAGGCGTACCGGCACAACATCAGCACCATGACGGTCAGGGCGCCGTAGCAGAAGCGCATCACCGTCATCGCCATGAGCGCCCAGGCCGCCTGCCGTCGTGCGGGCTCGGCCAGATGTCGCACGCCCGCCGCGAGGCCGCGCGCGGTGCCGGCGAGCGCCGTGGACAGTCGTGACGGCACCAACTCCCGGTCAGGTCCGAGCAGTTCCGGGGCAAGACGCAGAGAGGCGAGGGCCGAGCACAGATACAGGGCTGCCCCGACGAGGACGACTGCCGCGTCGGAGTCCGAGGCGACCAGGCGTACGACGAACGCGAGCCCACCGCCCGTGGTCGCGGCGAGCGTCCCGGCGGTGGGCGACAGGGAGTTGGCCATCACCAGCCGCTCGGAGTCGACGACGCGGGGCAGCGCGGCCGAAAGGCCGGAGAGGACAAAGCGGTTGACCGCGGTGACGCACAGAGCGGAGACGTAGAAGAGCCAGTCGGGGACATGGCTCAGCATCAGGACGGCTGTCACACACGCCAGTGCCGCCCGCAACAGGTTGCCGTACAGGAAGACCTGGCGGCGCCGCCAGCGATCCAGCAGGACACCCGCGAAGGGGCCGATGAGGGAGTACGGGAGCAGCAGTACCGCCATGGCGGAGGCGATCGAGCCCGCAGAGGTCTGCTTCTCCGGTGAGAAGACGACGTACGTGGCGAGCGCGACCTGGTAGACCCCGTCGGCGCCCTGGGACAGCAGCCGTACGCCCAGCAGACGCCTGAACCCCTGGAAGCGCAGGAGTACGCGCAGGTCACGTACGACAGCCATGGGGCACAGCCTCACATACGAGGAGGGTCCCCGGGCGGAATGCCCAGGGACCCTCAACAGCCATCAACGAGACGGGCTTTAGCGCTCGACCTCGCCCTTGATGAACTTCTCGACGTTGGCGTAGGCCTCGTCGTCGAAGTACTGCACCGGCGGGGACTTCATGAAGTAGCTCGACGCGGAGAGGATCGGGCCGCCGATGCCGCGGTCCTTGGCGATCTTCGCGGCGCGCAGGGCGTCGATGATGACACCCGCGGAGTTCGGGGAGTCCCAGACCTCGAGCTTGTACTCCAGGCTCAGCGGGACGTCGCCGAAGGCGCGGCCCTCGAGGCGGACGTACGCCCACTTGCGGTCGTCCAGCCACTGGACGTAGTCCGACGGGCCGATGTGGACGTTCTTCTCGCCCAGGTCGCGGTCGGGGATCTGCGAGGTGACGGCCTGCGTCTTCGAGATCTTCTTGGACTCGAGGCGGTCGCGCTCCAGCATGTTCTTGAAGTCCATGTTGCCGCCGACGTTGAGCTGCATGGTGCGCTCAAGACGGACACCGCGGTCCTCGAACAGCTTCGCCATCACACGGTGCGTGATGGTGGCGCCGACCTGCGACTTGATGTCGTCGCCGACGATCGGGACGCCCGCCTCGGTGAACTTGTCCGCCCACTCCTTGGTGCCGGCGATGAAGACCGGGAGGGCGTTGACGAACGCGACCTTGGCGTCGATGGCGCACTGGGCGTAGAACTTCGCCGCGTCCTCGGAACCCACGGGCAGGTAGCAGATGAGGACGTCGACCTGGCGGTCCTTGAGGATCTGGACGACGTCGACCGGCTCCTCGGCGGACTCCTCGATGGTCATGCGGTAGTACTTGCCGAGACCGTCGAGGGTGTGACCGCGCTGGACCGTGACGCCCTTGTTCGGGACGTCGCAGATCTTGATGGTGTTGTTCTCGCTGGCGCCGATGGCGTCGGAGAGGTCGAGGCCGACCTTCTTCGCGTCGACGTCGAAGGCGGCGACGAACTCGATGTCACGGACGTGGTACTCGCCGAACTGGACGTGCATCAGGCCGGGCACCTTGGCCGCCGGGTCGGCGTCCTTGTAGTACTCGACGCCCTGCACCAGCGAGGCGGCACAGTTGCCCACGCCGACAATGGCTACGCGAACCGAACCCATTCCGATTGCTCCCTGTATGTACTGGTGAAACCCCGACCGGGTCTCACGTGGTGGTGTCGTCGGACGGATCCGGCCGGGAGCTGTCCCGGTGCCGGGGCAGGCCGCCCGCCTCGCCAGATGTGCTGTCGTGCTGAGCTGAGCCCTCGGAGGCGGAACCCTTGACGTCCCGCCCCGCTCGCTCGCTCTCGATGAGCTCGTTCAGCCAGCGCACTTCGCGCTCCACGGACTCCATTCCGTGGCGCTGGAGCTCAAGCGTGTAGTCGTCGAGGCGCTCCCGGGTGCGCGCCAGAGAGGCGCGCATCTTCTCCAGGCGCTCCTCGAGGCGGCTGCGGCGGCCCTCCAGTACGCGCATGCGTACATCGCGCGACGTCTGCCCGAAGAAAGCGAAGCGAGCCGCGAAGTGCTCGTCCTCGTATGCGTCGGGACCCGTCTGGGAGAGCAGCTCCTCGAAGTGTTCCTTACCTTCCGCCGTCAATCGATAGACGATCTTGGCGCGACGCCCCGCAAGTGGAGCGGCGAGGGCGTCCTCGGGTGTGGCCCCAGGCTCCTCGATCAACCAGCCGTTGGCGACCAGCGTCTTGAGGCAGGGGTAGAGCGTGCCGTAGCTGAAGGCACGGAACACACCCAGTGACGTGTTGAGTCGTTTGCGCAGCTCATAGCCGTGCATCGGAGACTCGCGGAGCAGGCCGAGTACGGCGAACTCGAGGATCCCGGAACGCCGGCTCATGTCGCCTCCTCCCTGTCGCTGTCTCCTCGGCACGGTCTTTATGCCGCGCTGATGTATCGACTCGATACATCGACACGATAGAACGGCCACTCGGATGCGGCAAGAGGGGTCACGGTGAACGGCGTCACATCACCGATTCATACGAAGCAAGTTGCCTGATTTGGGGTGAACTTCGGCCCTAGGTGGGTTTTGACGGTGCGTAGTCTGTGCGGCATGCACACCACGGGGAACCAAGTGACGTCTGAGGACGTCACCGTCCTCGGTGCAGTACGGGTGAATGCGATTACGACCGCATCCGTACTTCGGGGGGACCGGAAACCAGCCGCAGCCGTTTCCAGGCGCGCATGGGTGCGCCTGCCCGAGGAGTAATCGTTCGATGAGCGAGCACCGTCGCAAACTGCCGCAGTCGCAGGAAGGCGGACGTGCCGCGGCCCGACGCGGCCAGTCCGGCTCGACCTCGGGCCGCCGCGCGGCCCCGCGAAGCGCCACCGGGTCTCCTTCCGACTCCTATGGGTCGGGGGGTGAAGAGGAGCGCTCGTACGGTGGCCGTGCCGAGGCCCGCCGTGCCGCGCAGAGAAGCAGTGGCGGCAGTCGGCGCAGAGGAGCCGACGGCGCCGGAAACGGCGGGCCCGGAGGCGGAGGCCGGCGTGGTGGCCCCGGGGGCCCGAACGGGCCCGGGCGTGGCCGCGGCCGTGCATCCGGGCCCGTTAAGAAGCGCATCATCGACTATCCGCGCGCGGGCAAGTACGGCGCAGCGCGCTGGATTCCGTCCTGGAAGCTGGTCTCGGGGCTGTTCATCGGCTTCTGCGGCAGCCTGGTGGCGGTGGCGGGTGTCGCGTACGCCCTGGTGGGGGTCCCGGACGTCGCCAAGACCGCCGAGGCACAGAACAACGTCTACTACTGGGCCGACGGCAGCCAGATGGTCGCCACAGGTGGTGAGACGAACCGCCAGATCATCAGCTACGCGCAGATCCCCAAGGAGATGCGCTACGCGGTCATGTCGGCCGAGAACAAGACGTTCGAGACCGACAGTGGTGTCGACCCGATGGGTATCGCCCGAGCCTTCGTCAACATGGCCAAGGGCGGTCAGACGCAGGGTGGCTCCACCATCACCCAGCAGTTCGTGAAGAACGCGATGCTGGACGACCAGTCGCAGACGATCTCCCGGAAGTTCAAGGAGCTGTTCGTCTCCATAAAGGTCGGTGCCTCCATGGACAAGGAGGACATCATGGCCGGCTACCTGAACTCGGCGTACTACGGGCGCAACGCCTACGGCATCCAGGCGGCGGCGCGCGCCTACTTCGACAAGGACGCCACTGACCTGAACGCGAGCGAGTGCGCCTTCCTGGCGGCGATGCTCAAGGGCGCCACGTACTACGACCCCGCGGGTGCCCAGTCGATCGACCCGGCCGCCACTGCCACGGCCAACCGTGCGCGCGCCGAGTACCGGTGGAAGTGGATTCTCGACGAAGAGGTCAAGGACGGGCACCTGACCGCCGCCGAGCGGGCCAAGTACAAGACCTTCCCCAAGTACCAGAGCCCGCGGTCGAACGCCCAGCTGAGCGGTCAGATCGGTTACCTCGTCGACCTGGCCAACTCGTACCTCATCAACAACAAGACCGGGATCACTCAGGAACAGCTTCAGCAGGGCGGCTACGAGATCCATACGACCTTCGAGAAGAAGAAGGTCGCCGCGCTCGAGGCTTCCGTGAAGGAAGTCCAGGACAAGAACATCGATCCCAAGAAGCGCCCGGAGACGGACACCTACGTCCAGTTCGGCGGGGCCTCCGTGGATCCGGAAAGCGGCGCGATCAAGGCCATCTACGGTGGCGTGGACGCGACCAAGCACTTCACCGACAACGCCGACGCGACCGGTGCCCAGGTCGGTTCGACGTTCAAGCCGTTCGTGCTGGCGGCCGCCATGTCCTGGGGTGTACGGGACAAGGATGGTGACCCGAGCCAGGCGCAGGACGAGCGCACCGTCGTCTCCCCCGACAGTCTCTACAGCGGCAAGAACAAGCTGAAGATCCAGGACTACGACGGCACCGTCTGGACGGACAAGGACGACAAGGAGTGGCTGCAGACGAACGACGGCGGTGAGTCGTACAACGCGCCGAGCTACGACATCGACCTCCGTGAGGCGATGCGCAACTCCGTCAACTCCGCCTACGTCCAGCTGGGCATGGATGTCGGCCTGGACAAGGTCAAGGAGGCCGCCGTGGACGCGGGTGTCCTGGAGTCGAGCCTTGCCAGCGCCAGCTTCCCGTCGTTCTCCCTCGGTACGTCCGACCCGAGTGCCATCCGTATGGCCGGCGCGTATGCCACCTTCGCGGCCAGCGGCAAGCAGAACGATCCGTATTCGGTCGAGAAGGTCACCGACCAGGACGGCACCGTCTTCCAGCACGAGGGCACTGCCAAGGACGCCTTCACCGCGAAGGTCGCCGACAACGTCACCGACGTCCTGAAGACCGTGGTCGAGGACGGAACCGGTACCGCCGCCCAGCTGACGGGCCGGGAGGTGGCCGGTAAGACCGGTACCACCGACGGCAACAAGTCCGCCTGGTTTGTCGGGTACACCCCGCAGCTGTCGACCGCGATCGGCATGTATCGCATGGACGACGACGAGACCAAGAAGGATCGCGAGTTCCTGGAGATGTACGGCACGGGTGGCGAGAAGAAGATCCACGGTGCCTCGTTCCCGGCCCAGATCTGGCACGACTACATGGAGCAGGCGCTCAAGGGCGAGAAGGCTGAGGACTTCCCGGAGCCCGAGGACATCGGCGAGGTCATCAACGACACCCCGAGCCCGAGTGCGACCCCCTCGCCCACCGAGAGCGAGGTGGAGAGCGCGACGCCGACTCCGACGCCCACCCTGACCACCACGTCTCCCACGCCCACGACCAGCGAGACCTGTGGCAACTTCGACTGGAACTGCTCCGAAACCGGTGGGACGGACACCGGTGGGACAGACACCGGCGGCACGGACGGAGGAGTGACGGCCACGCCATCGGAGTCGACCAGTAGCAGTAACGGGAACAGCAATGGGAACGGCAACGGAGGGCTCTTCGGAGGATCGAGCGGATAGCCCACCTCCGTGTGTGTTTCACGTGAAACACACCGTTTCACGTGAAACGAGGGCCGTCGCACCGACCAGGTGTGGCGGCCCTCGCCGCATTCCTAGGTGCGTACGGCAGGATGTGCGGCATGCCCAGTGCAGAGACGACGCGAGTGAGCGTGCGCGAGCCGGAGCCAGTACGGCCGACCAGGGAAGACGAGATCGCCTCGACCGGCAGTGAGCTGATCGGTGGCCCCATCGGACGACGGGCCCTGCTCGGGACGTCCTGGTGGACCCCCGTACGGGTCGTCGCACTCGTGGCGATCGGTGTGTTCGCCCTCGGCATGGTGCAGAAGCTGCCGTGCTACGACGGTGCATGGTTCTTCGGGGCCAGCTCCCAGTACACGCACGCGTGCTACTCGGACATCCCGCACCTCTACCAGGGGCGCGGCTTCGCCGACGGCCTGGTGCCGTACTTCGACAGGCTCCCCGGCGACATGGAGTACCTCGAGTACCCGGTGCTGACCGGCGTGTTCATGGAGGTCGCGTCCTGGCTCACTCCGGGCAGCGGCAGCATCCAGGACCAGGAGCAGATCTACTGGATGGTCAACGCCGGGATGCTGATGGTGTGCGCGGCGGTCATCGCCGTATGCACCGCGCGCACCCACTGTCGGCGGCCCTGGGACGGCCTCCTGGTCGCTCTGGCACCCGCTTTCGCGCTCACGGCCACCATCAATTGGGATCTCCTCGCTGTGGCCCTCCTGGCCGCCGCGATGCTCATGTGGTCGCGAGGCCGTGTGCTGGCGTTCGGTGTGCTCATCGGGCTCGCCACGGCCGCCAAGTTCTACCCGTTCCTGCTGCTCGGACCGTTGTTCCTGTTGTGCTGGCGAGTGGGCAAGTGGCGAGAGTTCGGGACCGCGCTGCTCGGCGCGGTCGGAGCCTGGCTCGTCGTGAATCTTCCGGTGATGTATCTCGCACCGGACGGGTGGGCGAAGTTCTACAGCTTCAGTCAGGAACGGGGCGTCGACTTCGGTTCGATCTTCCTGTTCCTCTCGAACTGGCTGAAGATCACGATCACCGCCGACGCGGCGAACACGTGGGCGCTGATCATGATGCTGCTCGTCTGCGTGGGCCTGGCCGCGGTCACGCTCACCGCCCCGCGCCGCCCGCGCTTCGCTCAGCTCGCCTTCCTGATCGTCGCGGCCTTCATCCTCACCAACAAGGTCTACTCGCCCCAGTACGTGCTGTGGCTGGTCCCGCTCGCCGCGCTGGCCCGGCCTCGCTGGCGGGACTTCCTGATCTGGCAGGCGTGCGAGGTCGCGTACTTCCTGGGCATCTGGATGTATCTGGCGTACACGACCAGCGGGGACGCCCACAAGGGCCTGCCGACCGAGGGCTACCAAGTCGCCATCGCCGTCCACCTGTTGGGGACGCTGTACCTGTGCGCCGTGGTCGTGCGCGACATCTTCATGCCCGAGCGGGACATGGTGCGCCGCGCCGGTGACGACGATCCGTCGGGCGGGGTGCTGGACGGTGCGGAGGACGTCTTCGTGTTCGGGCCTGCGGCCCATCCGCCGCGGCACGCCGCGCACTTCGAGGGCCCCCAGGTGGAGTGGGGCAGCGGGAGTGCGACCGCTGGAGAGCGTTCGCCCTGAGCGAACAGTACGCGGGGAAGCCATACAGAAGGCCGTACACGGACACCGTGTACGGCCTTCTGGTTGGGCCGGGAGGATCGCGGCCCCGGGGTCAGCGTTCGACGATGCGGTCGAACTGTGTGGTGGTGTGCCGCAGATGGGCCACGAGTTCGTCGCCCACCTTCGGCTCCGTGGCGTCGGAGGGCACGAAGAGGATGGAGACCTGCATGTGCGGGGGTTCCGCGAACCAGCGCTGCTTGCCCGCCCAGACGAACGGGGAAAGGTTCCGGTTGACCGTCGCGAGGCCGGCGCGGGCGACGCCCTTGGCGCGCGGCATGACACCGTGCAGCGCCTTCGGGGCCTCCAGGCCCACACCGTGCGACGTGCCGCCCGCGACGACCACCAGCCATCCGTCCGAGGCGGCCTTCTGCTGGCGGTAGCCGAAGCGATCGCCCTTGGAGACGCGCGTGACGTCCAGGACGGCCCCGCGGTACTCGGTCGCCTCGTGGTCTCCCAGCCACAGCCGCGTGCCGATGCGGGCACGGAAGCGGGTCTGCGGGAACTGCTGCTGGAGGCGGGCGAGTTCCTCGGCCTTGAGGTGGCTGACGAACATCGTGTGCAGCGGCAGACGGGCAGCGCGCAGGCGGTCCATCCAGCCGATGACCTCCTCGACGGCGTCCGAGCCGTCGGTGCGGTCCAGCGGCAGGTGGATGGCGAAGCCCTCCAGCCGGACGTTCTCTATGGCGGAGTGCAGATGCGGCAGGTCCTGCTCGCTCACCCCGTGCCGCTTCATCGAGGACATCACCTCGATGACGACGCGGGCGCCCACAAGGCCGTACACGCCGTCGATGGACGACACGGACCGGATCACCCGGTCGGGCAGCGGTACCGGCTCCTCGCCCCGCCTGAAAGGCGTCAGGACCAGCAGGTCACCGCCGAACCAGTCCTTGATCCGGGCGGCTTCGTACGTGGTGCCGACGGCGAGGACGTCCGAGCCCAGGCGGGTGGCCTCGTCAGCGAGGCGCTCGTGGCCGAAGCCGTACCCGTTGCCCTTGCAGACGGGGACCAGCCCCGGAAACTGCTCGGACACCTGCTTGTGGTGTGCCCGCCAGCGCGCGGTGTCGACGTAGAGCGTGAGCGCCATGGCCGGTCCCGGAACCTTTCTCGTGGCTGCGGTGTATCAGAGGTATGAAGGGAAATTGTGGCGGCTTCGCCGGACCGACGGAGCGATGCCGGGCCGGATCAGGGGCACGGCATGCGGATCCGGCCGGGTCAGCGGCGCGACATGTAGATGTCGAGTGCCTTGTGGAGCAGCTTGTTGAGCGGGAAGTCCCATTCACCGAGGTACTCGGCGGCCTCCCCGCCCGTGCCCACCTTGAACTGGATCAGACCGAAGAGGTGGTCGGTCTCGTCCAGCGAGTCGGAGATGCCGCGCAAGTCATAGACGGTCGCCCCAAGCGCGTACGAGTCGCGCAGCATGCGCCACTGCATCGCGTTCGAGGGCCGGACCTCCCGCCCGATGTTGTCCGAGGCGCCGTACGAGTACCAGACGTGTCCCCCCACGACCAGCATCGTCGCCGCGGACAGGTTCACGCCGTCGTGCCGGGCGAAGTAGAGCCGCATGCGGTTGGGGTCCTCGGTGTTGAGGGCCGTCCACATGCGCTGGAAGTACGACAGCGGGCGGGGCCGGAAGTGATCGCGGACGGCCGTGATCTCGTACAGCCGCTGCCACTCCTCCAGATCCTGGTAACCGCCCTGGACGACTTCGACGCCCGCCTTCTCGGCCTTCTTGATGTTGCGGCGCCACAGCTGGTTGAAGTTCTTGTGGACCTCTTCCAAGGAGCGGTTGGCGAGCGGCACCTGGAAGACGTAGCGGGGCTGTACGTCACCGAAGCCGGCGCCGCCGTCCTCACCCTGCTGCCAGCCCATGCGGCGGAGTTTGTCGGCGACCTCGAAGGCGCGCGGTTCGATGAAGTCGGCCTCGATGTCGCGCAGTCGCTTCACGTCCGGGTTCTGGATGCCGCCCTTGATGGAAGCGGCCTCCCAGCGCCGGATGATCACCGGCGGGCCCATCTTCACGGAGAAGGCGCCCTGCTGCTTGAGATGCGCGAGCATCGGCTGCAGCCAGTCGCCGAGGTTCGGGGCGAACCAGTTGATGACCGGACCCTCGGGCAGGTAGGCGAGATAACGCTTGATCTTGGGCAGCTGGCGGTACAGCACAAGACCCGCACCGACCATCTCGCCGGACCTGTCGTCGAACCACCCGAGGCTCTCGGAGCGCCACTCCGCCTTGACGTCTGCCCAGGCCGGGACCTGCATGTGGCTAGCTGCGGGCAGACTCTGGATGTACGCCAGATGCTGCTCACGGCTGATGGTCCTCAGGGTCAGGCTCATTCGGGGCGCTCCTCGGGCTGGTGTGTCCCCATGGGTACAGGGGCTCCGGCTCTCGCGCCGAAGCCTACTGCGCCCTGTGAGCGCCCCGTCTGGCCGTATGGAACCTGCGCCCTGACCGATACGCGGCCAGGACGTCCTGAGGGGCTGTTCGGCTGTCTGGCGGGCCGTCAGCCGATGACGCCGCCGAAGAGGCCGCCGTGTGCCATGCCAAGGAAGAAACCGACGGCCGCGGCACCGAGACCCAGGATCAGCCCGAAGCGCTCCCGTGTCGTCTCCGAGATGAACTGTCCGCCGGCGCCGGTGAGGATGCCCAGCAGCCCTGTCCAGGAGCTGATCAGATGCAGGCTGTGGAACTGGGCCGTGATGAAGGCCGTCGCTCCGAGCACGAGGGTCAGCCCGACCAGAGTGTCCTGGAGGGGGTGGGGCTTGTGGTCGGTGGCGAGCAGGGATCCGACGGTGTTGGGTCGCAATGTCTGTGCCATAGGGCACCTCCTGCGGAAGGCGGCGCATCGTAGCGCCATACACACCCGATGTGTACAGACTGACGCTCAACCCGGTCGGATTTCAACCGGAAGCCCGTGTGCGGGTACTCTGTACTCTCTGCACCGGTGTCTGCCCAGGCCAAGGCCAGGTCACGACAGGGAATCCCGCTCGGTTCGCCGATGGGAGCCCGATTGTCAGTGGCGGCCGATACCGTTGCGTACGCATCACAACCCTCCTGCCACGGAACGACCGTGGCCGCTGAGTCCAAAGGAGGTGGGTTCCACATGCGTCACTACGAAGTGATGGTCATCCTCGACCCCGAACTCGAAGAGCGCGCTGTCTCGCCGCTGATCGAGAACTTCCTCTCCGTCGTCCGTGAGGGCAACGGAAAGGTCGAGAAGGTCGACACCTGGGGCCGTCGTCGTCTGTCCTACGAGATCAAGAAGAAGCCCGAGGGCATCTACTCGGTCATCGACCTGCAGGCCGAGCCTGCAGTCGTCAAGGAGCTCGACCGACAGATGAACCTGAACGAGTCGGTCCTCCGGACCAAGGTCCTCCGTCCCGAGACCCACTGAGCTCTCCAGCTCAGCTGATCTCGGGCATCGAGTAGCAGCACTAGCAGCCAGCAGCAAACCCGCCGAGAGGTACCCCCATGGCAGGCGAGACCGTCATCACGGTCGTCGGCAATCTTGTCGACGACCCCGAGCTGCGCTTCACCCCTTCCGGTGCGGCGGTCGCGAAGTTCCGTGTCGCGTCCACCCCCCGCACCTTTGACCGTCAGACCAATGAGTGGAAGGACGGCGAAAGCCTGTTCCTGACTTGCTCGGTCTGGCGTCAGGCGGCTGAGAACGTCGCCGAATCGCTCCAGCGAGGCATGCGCGTCATCGTGCAGGGCCGGCTGAAGCAGCGGTCCTACGAGGACCGTGAGGGCGTCAAGCGCACGGTCTACGAACTGGACGTCGAGGAAGTCGGCGCCAGCCTGAAGAACGCCACGGCCAAGGTCACCAAGACCACAGGCCGAGGTGGCCAGGGCGGTTACGGCGGCGGTGGCGGCGGCCAGCAGGGTGGCGGTGGCTGGGGCGGAGGCTCCGGCGGCGGTCAGCCGCAGGGTGGCGGCGCTCCCGCCGAAGACCCCTGGGCGACCAGCGCTCCTGCCGGTGGCAACCAGAGCGGCGGTGGCGGTGGCGGCGGCTGGGGCGGAAGCTCCGGCGGCTCGACCGGCTCCGGCGGTTCTGGTGGCTCTGGTGGTGGCTACTCGGACGAGCCCCCCTTCTAAGGGGCGGGCTCGTACCCCAACTTCTTGATCACACAGGAGAAACACCATGGCGAAGCCGCCTGTGCGCAAGCCTAAGAAGAAGGTCTGCGCATTCTGCAAGGACAAGGTCACGTACGTGGACTACAAGGACACGAACATGCTGCGGAAGTTCATTTCCGACCGCGGCAAGATCCGTGCCCGCCGCGTGACCGGCAACTGCACGCAGCACCAGCGTGACGTCGCCACGGCTGTGAAGAACAGCCGTGAGATGGCGCTGCTGCCCTACACCTCCACCGCGCGATAAGGGAAGGGTGACTGACATATGAAGATCATCCTCACCCACGAGGTCTCTGGCCTCGGTGCCGCGGGCGACGTCGTTGACGTCAAGGACGGTTACGCTCGCAACTACCTGATCCCGCGGAACTTTGCGATCCGCTGGACCAAGGGCGGCGAGAAGGACGTCGAGCAGATTCGTCGTGCTCGCAAGATCCACGAGATCGCGACCATCGAGCAGGCCAACGAGATCAAGGCCCGCCTCGAAGGCGTGAAGGTCCGTCTGGCCGTTCGCTCCGGCGACGCCGGTCGTCTCTTCGGTTCCGTCACCCCGGCCGACATCGCCTCGGCGATCAAGGCTTCCGGTGGCCCCGAGGTCGACAAGCGCCGCATCGAGCTGGGCGCGCCGATCAAGACCCTGGGCGCCCACGCGACGTCCGTGCGTCTGCACCCCGAGGTTGCCGCCAAGGTCAACATCGAGGTCGTCGCGGCCTGACCGCTGCGCTCGGCATAGCTGAGAGAAGGGCCGCACCCCAATGGGGTGCGGCCCTTCTTCGTTCAGTGAAAGCGCCGTTGGGTTTCGCTCAGGTGTGACTCCGCCCCTGTTTCACGTGAAACGAGGCGGACGTTTCACGTGAAACGTTCAGCGCGTCGCGCCCGTGACGATCCAGCGTCCCGAGCGGGAACGCAGCCACAGGGTCATCATCCGGGTGGTCATCATCAGCGTCATCGCTCCCCAGAGCGCGGTCAGGCCGCCACCGAGTACGGGTACGAGCAGTGCCACGGGGGCGAAGACCAGCAGAGTCAGCAGCATGGCCCACGCAAGATACGGCCCGTCCCCCGCGCCCATCAGGACTCCGTCCAGTACGAAGACGATTCCGCTGATGGGCTGCGACACGGCGACCAGTAGCAGTGCGGGCAGCGCCGCGTTCTGGACGACCGAGTCGCTGGTGAACAGAGGAAGGAACAGGGGGCGGGCGGCGATGACCAGCAAGCCGAGTACGACTCCCGCGGCGATTCCCCACTGGACCATGCGGCGGCAGGCCTCACGGGCACCCTGGGCGTCGCCCGCTCCGAGGTAGCGTCCGATGATGGCCTGCCCGGCGATGGCGATCGCGTCGAGTGCGAAGACGAGCAGACTCCACAGCGACAGGATGATCTGGTGTGCGGCCATGTCGGCGTCTCCGAGACGGGCGGCGACCGCCGTGGCGATCATGAGAATCGCCCGCAGCGACAGAGTGCGCACCAGCAGGGGTGCACCGGCCTGGGCACAGGCCCGTATCCCGGCGGCGTCGGGCCGCAGTGAGGCGCCGTGCTTGCGGGCGCCGCGGATGACGACGTACAGATAAGCGGCGGCCATACCGCACTGGGCGATGACGGTGCCCCAGGCCGAGCCTGCGATGCCGAGGCCGGCACCGTACACGAGGCCGACGTTGAGGACGCCGTTGGCGACGAAGCCCCCGACGGCGACGTGCAACGGGGTCTTGGTGTCCTGCAGACCGCGCAGGACACCGGTGGCGGCGAGCACGACGAGCATGGCCGGGATGCCCAGCGCCGAGATACGCAGATAGGTGATGGCGTATGGGGCGGCGGTGTCGGAGGCGCCGAAGAGTTCCATCAGGGAGGGCGCCGTGGGCAGGGCGACGGCTATGACGGCTGCGCCGATCAGCAGGGCGAGCCAGATGCCGTCCATGCCCTGGCGGATAGCGGCGCGCAGATCGCCGGCGCCGACGCGGCGGGCGACGGCGGCCGTGGTGGCGTAGGCGAGGAAGACGAAGACGCCGACGGCCGTCATGAGGAGGGCTGAGGCGATGCCGAGGCCGGCCAGTTGCGCGGTGCCGAGATGGCCGACGATCGCGGTGTCGGCCATCAGGAAGAGTGGCTCGGCGACGAGTGAGCCGAAGGCCGGAACGGCCAGCGCGACGATCTCTCGGTCGTGCCGACGTCGGGCGGCCTTGGGCGCCGCGGGAGCCTGTGTCATGAGCACCAATCTAATCTTCCACAGGTAAGAGATGCAATCTCAGAATGACCCTTACTTGCTGGCCGGTGCGGCGCGCCGTCGTACGCCGTTTGCAACGATCTTGGTCCGACCGGGAAAGTTTTTCTTCTGCACAGCCGGTGGACGGGAAAGTTGCAGGTCAGGGTGTGTTCCTTTGGAGGGCTGAGGGCTTGTTCACAGGCCTGTCCACCGGGTCGTGCACAGGTTTTGTGGGGTTCTCCACAGCATCCGGGCCGTCGTCCACATGGCCTGTGGATAACCAGATTGGCTGACGGTGCCCGCGGGCCTAACGTGGGGCGGCGCCCACTCTCTCCTCCGTCCTCGGAAACCTCACAAAACCGACGCGTCAGAACCGGAGTTGGGCCTCTTAGTTGTCAGTGCCGTGCCGTAGAAATGATTGGCACGGCTAGGTCCGCTCAGCGGACGGGAGGAGGTGGCTCGGTGAGTATTTCCGAGCCCTTGGACGACCCGTGGGCGGCCGACAGCGGCCCCAGTGATCGTCTGCCCCCCTCCCGGCAGCGCCGAGACGGTGGCCGGAACCGCGACGAGCAGCACGACCGCGACCGGGACAGCGGCTCATGGGAAGGCGGAGGTTCGGCCTTCGAGCGCGTACCGCCGCAGGACCTGGACGCCGAGCAGTCGGTTCTCGGCGGCATGCTCCTCTCCAAGGACGCCATCGCGGATGTCGTGGAGGTTCTCAAGGGCCATGACTTCTACCGCCCGGCACACGAGACGATCTTCCAGGCGATCCTCGACCTGTATGCGAAGGGCGAGCCCGCCGACCCCATCACCGTCGCGGCCGAGCTCACCAAACGGGGTGAGATCACCAAGGTCGGCGGCGCACCGTATCTGCACACCCTGGTGCAGACGGTCCCGACCGCGGCGAACGCCGAGTACTACGCGGAGATCGTGCACGAGCGCGCGGTCCTGCGCCGCCTGGTCGAGGCGGGGACGCGCATCACGCAGATGGGATACGCGGCAGACGGCGATGTCGATGAGATCGTCAACAGCGCCCAGGCCGAGATCTACGCGGTCACCGAGCAGCGCACCACCGAGGACTACCTGCCGCTCGGCGACATCATGGAGGGCGCGCTCGACGAGATCGAGGCGATCGGGTCCCGGTCGGGGGAGATGACCGGTGTGCCGACCGGCTTCACCGACCTCGACTCGCTCACCAACGGTCTTCACCCGGGCCAGATGATCATCATCGCCGCCCGCCCCGCCATGGGTAAGTCGACGCTGGCCCTGGACTTCGCACGAACCTGCTCGATCAAGCACAACATGCCCAGCGTGATCTTCTCGCTCGAAATGGGCCGCAACGAGATCGCGATGCGTCTGCTGTCGGCCGAGGCGCGTGTGGCCCTGCACCACATGAGGTCCGGCACGATGACCGACGAGGACTGGACCCGGCTCGCACGCCGTATGCCGGATGTCTCCGCCGCCCCGCTCTACATCGACGACTCCCCGAACCTGTCGATGATGGAGATCCGCGCCAAATGCCGACGCCTCAAGCAGCGCGCCGACCTGAAGCTCGTGGTCATCGACTATCTGCAGCTGATGCAGTCGGGCGGCAAGAGGTCCGAGAGCCGACAGCAGGAGGTCTCCGACATGTCGCGAAACCTGAAGCTGCTGGCCAAGGAGCTGGAGTTGCCGGTGATCGCGCTGTCCCAGCTCAACCGTGGCCCCGAACAGCGCACCGACAAGAAGCCCATGGTCTCCGACCTGCGCGAGTCCGGATCGATCGAGCAGGACGCGGACATGGTGATCCTGCTGCACCGTGAGGACGCGTACGAGAAGGAGTCACCGCGCGCCGGTGAGGCGGACATCATCGTGGGCAAGCACCGTAACGGCCCAACGGCCACGATCACGGTGGCCTTCCAGGGCCACTACTCGCGCTTCGTGGACATGGCGCAGACCTGATCCGACCCCGCGACGACCTGACCCAGCCCGGCTCCGATACCCCGCCGAGCCTCGGAGCGTCGGAGAAATGCGCTCGACGTGCGATGCCGGGCCGGGTGGACTGGGGGCATGACGACACCTCAGGAAGAGCTGCTTCCCGCTACGCGCCGGGCTCTGCTGCACCGTATCGCCGTCGCTCAGGCCGAAGGACGGGCGCCGTCGCTGGTCGCTTCGGTGGTCCGGGCCGGAGAGACGGTCTGGACCGGAGCGCGGACCTCGGTGGACGGGCATGGGCCGGACGAGAACGTGCAGTACCGGATCGGCTCCATCACCAAGACCTTCACTGCCGTCCTGGTGATGCGACTGCGTGACGAGGGAGTGCTGGATCTCGGTGACCCCCTGGAGAAGCATCTGCCGGGCACCGGCGCGGGGGAGGCCACCATTGCCGAACTGCTCGCGCACACGGCGGGCTTGGCCGCCGAGTCGCCCGCTCCCTGGTGGGAGCGCACGCCTGGTTCGCTGCGCCCCGAGCTGGCCGATGTGCTGGGCGAGCGGCCCTTCCGGCATCCCGTCGGGCGACGGCACCACTATTCGAATCCCGGCTACACGCTGCTGGGAGCGCTGGTCGAGGAGCTGCGGGGCGCCCCCTGGGAAGAGGTGCTGCGGCGGGAGGTGCTAGAGCCGCTGGGACTGAGCCGTACCAGCGGGCAACCGGTGACGCCGCACGCTGGCGGGTGGGCCGTCCACCCCTGGGCGGACGTGATGCTGCCGGAGCCGGCCGAGGACCTTGGCCGTATGGCGCCGGCCGGACAACTCTGGTCCACCACTGGGGATTTGGCGCGCTTCGCGGTTTTCCTCGTCCAGGGCGACGACCGGGTGTTGAGTGCGGAGTCCGTGCGGGAGATGCGGACGCCCGCCGCACCGCCCGAGACGGCGGATCTGGCAGCGGGTTCCGCGTACGGCCTGGGTATGCAGATCGTGCACCGTGACGGCCGGATCCTTGCCGGACACTCGGGTTCCCTGCCGGGCTTCCTCGCGAGCTTGATGTTCGGGGTGGAGGACGACGTGGCGGCGGTCGTGCTGGCCAACTGCACTTCGGGACTACCGGTGTTGACCGTCGCCACTGATCTTGTACGGATCGTGGCGGAGGCAGAGCCCCGGATTCCTGAGCCCTGGCGTCCGCTGCCAGAAGTGGACCGGGCTGTACTGGAGTTGGCGGGACAGTGGTACTGGGGGACGTATGCATTCGGGCTGCGACTGGTGGCCGACGGGGGTGTTTCGCTGGAGCCGTTGACCGGCACGGGCCGGGGCGCACACTTCCGGGCGAACGGCGACGGTACCTGGACCGGACTCGACGGCTACTACGCCGGAGAGCTTCTACAGGCCCTACGGCGCCCTGACGGGTCCCTGAGTCACCTCGACCTCGGGTCGTTCGCCTTCACGCGTCAGCCGTACGACGAAGGGGCTCCTGTGCCGGGTGGGGTGGACCCCGACGGCTGGAGAGGGTTCCGGTAGGAGCGGTTGTGATGAGAGGGGGCCTGTTTCACGTGAAACAGGCCCCCTCTCGCGTATGCCGGAGCCTCAGAGCGGCAGTTTGAAGCCCACGTGGGAGGCAGTGAAGCCGAGCCGCTCGTAGAAGCGGTGTGCGTCGGTACGCGTGACGTCGGAGGTCAGCTGGACCAACTGGCAGTCCTGGCGCCGGGATTCGTCGATCGCCCACTCGATGAGCCGGGTGCCGAGTCCGCTGCCACGTTCGTCGGCATGGACACGTACGCCTTCGATGACCGAGCGGGTCGCTCCCTTGCGGGACAGTCCAGGAATCACCGTGAGCTGAAGGGTGCCGACGACGCGGCCCCCGCGCACCGCGACGACGAGGTGCTGGTTCGCGTCGCCGTTCAGGCGCTCAAGGGCGGCCAGATACGGGGTGAGGTCGTCCGGTGACTCCCGCTCGGCGCCCAGCGGGTCGTCCGCGAGCATCGCGACGATGGCCGGGACGTCGTCCGCGACGGCGGCTCGTATTTCAAGATCTCCCATGCCCGCACTCTACGAGCGCGGGCTCACTGCCTGCGCACCGTCTACGCGGGCACGCTCGCCGATTCCACGACCCGGACCAGTGGAGCCAGCTCGGGGTTCCTGGCCGCCTCGTTGAGTGCCTCGCGGAGGGCGGCGTCATTGGTGGGCCGCGCCTCTTCGAGGAGCGTGAGGCCTGCCTCGCTGACGTTCGTGTAGATGCCGCGGCGATCGGTCGGGCACAGGTAGCGCGCGAGCAGCCCGCGATCTTCGAGCCGGGTGACGAGCCGGGTGGTGGCGCTCTGGCTGAGGACGACCGCGTCCGCGACCTGCTTCATCTGCAGATGACCGCCGTCGCCGTCGTGCTGTCGGCTGAGCACGTCGAGCAGGGAGTACTCCCGCGCGCTCAGGCCGTGCTTGACCTGCAGGGCGCGCTCGATGTGGGCCTCGATCCTCCCGTGCAGCAGGGAGAGAGCGCACCAGCCCTGTGCGAGGGCGGTGAGCGCGGGGTCCGTGGCTGTCATGGCGTTTTCCTCCGTCCCGGAGCGGCTGAAACCCAGGATAGAGCACAGACGCAATAGCCCGCGCTTGCATTTAGCCCGCGTCTGCAACTATTGTTGGCGCACGTAAAGCGCTCCTGCAATCGTCTGGGAAGGTGTACCCCACCATGCCTCTCGCGCTTCTGGCCCTCGCGATCGGGGCCTTCGGAATCGGAACCACCGAGTTCGTGATCATGGGTGTGCTGCCCGAGGTCGCCGGTGACTTCGGTGTCTCCATCCCCACGGCTGGACTGCTGGTGACCGGCTACGCCCTCGGCGTGGTGATCGGCGCCCCGATCATGACCGCGCTCGGCACCAAGGTGTCCCGCAAGCGGATGCTGATGCTGCTGATGGGGCTGTTCGTGCTCGGCAACCTGCTCTCCGCCGTCGCCCCGGCCTTCGGGCTGATGTTGGTGGGCCGCGTGGTCGCCTCCCTCGCCCACGGTGCGTTCTTCGGCATCGGCTCAGTGGTCGCCGCCGAGCTGGTCGCCCCCGAGAAGAAGGCCGGCGCGATCGCCATGATGTTCAGCGGTCTGACCGTCGCCAACGTGGTCGGCGTTCCGCTGGGCACGATGATCGGGCAGTCCGCCGGCTGGCGCGTCACCTTCGCGGGCGTCGCAGCACTCGGCGTGATCGGGCTCCTGGGCATCGCCAAGCTGGTACCCGAGCTGCCGAAGCCAGAGGGCGTGCGCCTCCGCCACGAGCTGGCCGCCTTCAAGAACGTCCAGGTCCTGCTGGCCATGGCGATGACGGTGCTCGGGTTCGGCGGCGTCTTCGCGGCCATCACCTACATCGCGCCGATGATGACGCACGTCGCGGGCTTCGCCGACGGTTCCGTCACCTGGCTGCTGGTCCTCTTCGGCCTCGGCATGGTCGGCGGGAACCTGATCGGCGGCAAGTTCGCAGACCGCGCTCTGATGCCGATGCTGTACGTGTCCCTGGGCGGCCTCGCCGTGGTGCTCGCCCTGTTCACCGTCACCGCGCACAACAAGGTCCTCGCGGCCGTCACGATCGCCCTGATCGGAGCCCTCGGGTTCGCTACCGTGCCGCCGTTGCAGAAGCGCGTCCTCGACCAGGCGCACGGCGCCCCCACACTGGCCTCGGCCGTCAACATCGGCGCCTTCAACCTCGGCAACGCTCTTTCGGCCTGGCTCGGCGGCCTCGTCATCGCCGCGGGCATGGGCTACACCGCCCCCAACTGGGTCGGCGCCGTCCTCGCCGCGAGCGCGCTCGTCCTCGCGGTCCTCTCGGCCGCCCTGGAGCGCCGCGCCGGCGCCCGCAGCACGGTCATCGCCGGCGACGCGCGCGCCGAACAGCGGACCGCCATCCACCACTGACCGGGTCGAGCCCGGCGCGGGGCCAGGGCCGTCCCCGCGCCCTCTCGACTCAGAACCACCTGGTTCGACTCAGCACCCGCTACAAGGAGAAAGACCGTCATGAGCACCACCACTGCCGTCGCCCCGCTGACCATCGAGGACGCCGAGATTCTCGTCACCGCGGCCCGCCGTGCCGCCGAAGCCGCCGGAGTCCGGGTCAGCGTCACCGTCCTCGACGCGGGCGGTCACCTGCTGGCCTTCCGCCGCGACGACCGCGCCGTGCTGATCTCCGGCGAGACCAGCACCCGCAAGGCCTACACGGCGCTCCAGCTGGACTCCGCCACCGCGGACCTCGTCGAGGCGGTCCAGCCCGGCGGCCTCTTCCACACCCTGCCCACCGCGCTGGACCGTCCGCTCCTCTTCATCGCGGGCGGCGTGCCGGTCCACCGCGACGGCCGCCTGATCGGCGCGATCGGGGTCGGCGGCGGTGCGCCGGCGCAGGACCACGGCTTCGCCGCAGCCGCAGTCGAGGCACTCGCCTGATCGCGTCTCAACTCAGAAGCGCCGGTCCCCGACATCTCCGGGGGACCGGCGCTTCCCATATCGGCTTCCAGGCCGCCGGATGCTAACCGGCAGCCACCGTCAGGGGAGCGAACCGTCGTGTCCAGTCCCCGGGCAGCTCCGAGATCCCGTACGCCATCACCGCGTTGAATCCGGCGGGCGCGAGACCATGCTCCTTCACCCAGGACAGCAGTTCCTCGTGCCGTACGTCGATGTCGGTGCGCAGCGGGCGGTCGGTGTGGGCGGCCAGAGAGGCGATGAGCGCCTTCACCGTCTCCGTGTCACGGGCGATCAGCGGCCCCACGACGTGGTTGTCCATGTTGGGCCAGGCGGCCGCGTATCCGATGATCCGGCCGCCGTCCTCGGCGACGCGCAGTTGGTCGGAGAAGGCGGGCAGCCGAGTGATCACATGAGTGCGGTCGCATCCGAAGACCTCCTCGTCGAGCCGGAGGATCGCGCTCAGGTCCTCGGCCGTGGCCGGGCGTGTGAAGACCTTGGGCTTAGGCGCGCCGACCGTGAAGTGTCCGCGGACCATCTCGGCCCGGCCGATGACCTTGAAACCCATCCCCTCGTAGAGCGGACGGCCGTACGGGGTCGCGTGCAGCGTCAGTGGGGTCGTGGCCGCTTCCTCGACGACATGCCGCATCAGCCGCCGGCCGACTCCCCGACGGGAGTGCCGCTCGGCGACGAGCACCATGCCGATCGCGCTCAGATCGGGGCGCTCCCGCGGTCCGTAGTCGGTTACGACGCAGGCGGTGACAAGACCGCCGTCGGGATCGTCGATGCCATATCCCGTTCCGGCCGTGAGGAGGAGGCGCCACTTGTGTTCCTCACGGGGCCAGCCCCGGTCCTCGGACAAGTCGGCGCAGGCGGTGAGATCGCGAGGCGTCAGACGACGGATGGGCAGAGCGGCGAGAGAAGGTGTCGACACGCAGGTCAGGCTGTCCGACCCGCACCCGCGACGTCCACTTGTTTGCGGGTAGCCGTACGCGCTTTTGGCCATGTCGTACCCAACCCCACAGCGCAAGGACAGATGTTTCACGTGAAACAGCGGGGGATTCGCAGCCGGACGCCTCGGTAGGGAGAGGGCGGTGCGACTAGCCTCGGCGGACATGGCGCGACTTCATCTTTTCGACCTCGACGGAACACTGCTGCATGGAAGTTCAGCACCGGTGGAGATCTCACGGCAGCTCGGACTGGAGGCCGAGACCGTGGCGCTCGACCAGGAGATCGCCGCGGGGCACATAGGCCCTCCCGAGTACGCGGCGCGGGTGCACGCTCTGTGGACGGAGCTCACGGACGTACATGTGACCGCGGCCTTCGAGAGCGCGCCGTGGCTGTCCGGCATTGAGGATGTCTGGGCGGAGATCCGGGGCGATGGCGACTACTGCGCCGTCATCTCGTTGTCGCCGTCCTTCTTCGTGGAACGGCTTACGGCCTGGGGAGCGCATGCGGCGTACGGCTCGCGCTTCCCGGACGTGCCCTTTACCGAGCCGGTGGATCCGGCGGGGATTCTCAGTGCTGCGGCCAAAGTGCAGATCGCGGACCGGCTCTGTGAAGAATTCGGGGTGAGTCGGGCCGACTGCGTGGCCTATGGCGACTCACTGTCGGACAAGGATCTGTTCGGCGCTGTACCGGTATCCGTGGCGGTCAACGCGGATCTCCATCTGACGGGGCTGGCCACCCACTCCTATGTGGGTCTGGATCTGTGGGATGCCTATGAATTGGTCCGTCGCGGCGGTAATTGATGCAATTGATGCTCAGCCCCCGCCAATTCGCGCTGAAGGAAGCGGGGACTTGTGCCCGGGGCGGCTGCCGGTAGGGTCGAGTCCGGTTCGCGTCCGCCGTGATGTACGCATGTCGCGCGGCGGCACGAGCGCAGGCCAATGCAGCCTAACGGGACGGAGAGATCGAAGACCCGCATTTTCCGTTATGCGGCCGGGCGTTGGGCCGGGATGGGACGCTGCGGTGAGAGCACTGCGGTCAATGTCACATTCTCGCCTACTTGTCCGTACGGAGCGGGAATCCGGGTTCAATGTGGCCGCATTGACCGACGGGGACTGAACCGGGAAAGAAAGCTAGCCGTCTGCGGGGGAAAGCAGGCATCTTCCGACCGCGGAGGTGCGCAGACCGACCGAAAGATGTTCGAGGCGAGGCACACCCATGGACGCTCCGACCACCACGTCGGCCGACAACGGCACTTCCGGCGGCAACGGCGGGGGCGGCTGGTTCACGCCGCGCAAGGATCCGGCACCGACGCCCGCCGGCGGGGAGCAGGAGGCGGAGGGGAGCCGTCTGGCCGGGCTGCGGCCGGTGGGGCGGCCGGCCGAGAGCAAGTCGACGGACGGGAGTCGCGCCGGGCGTGGTCCCGGGGCCGGCGAGAGCTCAGCCCCGCGGGAGCGAATACGGGCCGTCGAGCACTCGGAGACTGCTCACACCTCACGCCCTGAGGCTCCACCCGCCGCAGCGGCGCACCGTGAGCAGGTGCCCGAACCCGAAGCCGTACGACCCCAGGCGGCCCCGGCACGGCCCGAAGCCGTACGACCGCAGGCAGCCTCCACGCAGCCCGAACCCGGCCCTCTGCAGCCCAGGCACGGCTCTCCCCGGGCCGACCACGGGGCTGCGCAGGCCGACCACGGCTCTCCACGGCCCCAACCCGTCCCGGTGCAGCCCGCCCCCGCGCCGGAGCCGCGTGTGCCCGCCCAGAGCTCCGTGCCCACTCCCGAGGCTTCACCCGACGCCGTACTGATCCGCCGGACCATGGCCGAGGTCGGTTCCGTCGCCGACAAGGTCACGTCGTACTTCTACGCGCTGCTGTTCGTGCGTCACCCCGAACTGCGGTCGCTGTTCCCCGCAGCGATGGACACCCAGCGGGACCGGCTGCTCAAGGCGCTGCTGACGGCCGCCGAGCACATCGACAACACCGAGGTCCTCGTCGCGTACCTGCAGAACCTCGGCCGTGGACACCGTAAGTACGGCACCCGGCCCGAGCACTACCCGGCCGTCGGGGAGTGCCTGATCGGTTCGCTCAGCCGGTTCGCCTCGGCGATCTGGGACCCCGAGACCGAGGCGGCCTGGGTCCGCGCGTACACGACGATCTCCCAGGTCATGATCGACGCGGCGGCGACGGACGAACTGCGAGCCCCGGCCTGGTGGTACGCCGAAGTGGTCTCGCACGACCTCAGGACTCCGGACGTCGCGGTCATCACCGTCCGGCCCGATCAGCCGTACCCCTTCCTCGCCGGGCAATACACGAGCCTGGAGACGCCGTGGTGGCCCCGGATCTGGCGCCACTACTCGTTCGCCTCGGCGCCCCGCTCCGACGGGCTGCTGTCGTTCCATGTGAAGGCGGTTCCGGCGGGTTGGGTGTCCAACGCTCTGGTGCATCGCGCCCGGCCCGGCGACACCGTCCGCCTCGGCCCGCCGGCCGGTTCGATGACCGTCGACCACACCACCGACAGCGGACTGCTCTGTGTGGGCGGCGGCACCGGCATAGCGCCCATCAAGGCGCTGGTCGAGGATGTCGCCGAACACGGGGAGCGGCGCCCGGTCGAGGTCTTCTACGGCGCCCGTACCGATCATGATCTGTACGACATCGACACGATGCTGCGGCTTCAGCAGAGTCACCCGTGGCTCGCGGTACGCCCGGTCGTCGACAGGCAGGCCCATCTGCAACTGCCCGATGCCATACGTGAGTACGGGCCCTGGAACGAGTACGACGCCTATCTCTCGGGTCCGCCAGGGATGATCCGCAGCGGGGTGGACGCCCTCAGGGATGTCGGTATCCCGTCGGACCGCATACGCCACGACTCGGTGGAGGAACTCGTCGCGGCCGGGGACTGACCGGGCCCGCATCGGCCGAGCGTCAGCCCAGATCCGGCGCGTGCATCGCCCGTACGCCCTCGATGTTCCCGTCGAGGTAGTGCCGCAGGGACAGCGGTACGAGGTGGACGGAGGCGATGCCGACGCGGGTGAAGGGAACCCGCACGATCTCGTACTCGCCGCAGGGTTCGTCCATTTCGGGGCCGTGCCGCAGCGCGGGATCCATGGACTCCAGGTGGCAGACGAAGAAGTGCTGCACTTTCACGCCGGTCGCGCCGCCGTCGTCGCCGATGTGCTCGACGGTGTCGACGAAGCAGGGCACCACATCGATGACCTTGGCGCCGAGTTCCTCGTGCACTTCACGGTGGAGCGCGTCGACGACAGTCGTGTCCTCCGGTTCGACCCCGCCACCCGGTGTGAGCCAGTAGGGGTCGACGCCGGGCTTGGTGCGCTTGATGAGAATCAGGTCGTCGCCATCGAGCAGGATGGCCCGGGCGGTGCGCTTGACCACGGGTCGGACGGTCATGGGAGGAATGTGGCCCGGTTGGTTCCACGTGAAACATCGTGAAGCCGCGAAGACGTCAGGAGAGGGCTCAGAAAGGGCCCGAGGAAGGGCCTCACGACCAGTCGGCCGCAGCGCGAAGGAGCCACTCGTGCGCCCGTGCGATGTGCGGCATGGCCAGAGTGCCGGTGCGGACCACCAGAAAGTACGTACGTAGCGGGGGCACCGCCGGATCGAGGAGTGCCACGACATCGCCACGTTCCAGGGCGGCGGCGCACAGATACCGGGGCAGCACGGTGAGGCCCGCTCCAGAGGCGGCGCAGGCCAGCACCGCGCGGAGGTCGGGCACGACGACGGTGCCGGAGGCTGCCGGGCGGCAGTCGAAGACGGAGGCCCAGTAGCGGGCGACGAGCGGCAGGGACTCGTGTACCTCGACGACGGGGAAGTTCTCCAGCGCGTGGGCGCCCTTGCGGCGCAGCTTGCCCGGTCCGATGCGGTCGGCCCAGCGTGGGGCGGCGACCAGGACGTGTTCCTCGTCGCAGAGCGGAGTCGCGGTGAGCAGCGCGCCGCGCGGTTGGGCTGTGGTGATGGCCAGATCATGGTGTCCGGCGGCGAGCCCCTCCAGCGTCTCCTCGGTGTTGCCGAAGGAGGCGCGCAGCGCGAATCCCTGGCCGTCGTCGCCCGTCAGTTCCGTCAGCGCGGGCAGGGCCCGTTCGCAGGTGAACTCCGGCGGCCCGGCGAGGTGCAGGGTGCGTAAGGAGGAGTCCTCGTCGAGCCCGGTCTCGGCGATCTCCACCAGGGCATCGAGATGTGGTGCGGCCTTGTGGGCGAGCTCGTCGCCGATGGTCGTGGGGGTCACCCCGCGGGCCTGACGCAGAAAGAGCGGCCTCCCCAACTGCCGCTCCAGCGCGCGGATCTGTGAGGTGACGGCCGGCTGCGAGAGCCCGAGCAGCGCGGCGGCGCGGGTGAAGGAACCGGCCCGGTGCACGGTCACAAACGTGCGCAGCAGCGCCAGATCCATGGTGCCCCTCCCCTCCCACCACTCCCGACCGAGGCCTAACTATAAATAAGTCGATAGGTCGCTGTCGCTACTGTGATTGGACACTGACACAGAGTCAACTAGCCTTGTTCGCGCGGTTCTTCGCGCGCAGAACCGGGACGGTCCGAGCCACGAGGGGGGAGGCTCGGACCGTCCGTTGCACGTAGCGAGGTACAAGACCGGCAGGCCGGACGGGCAGGGCCGACTGCTTACCGGCTGCTCGGGAAGTATCCGCTCCGCGGACGGGTGAGGCTCAGTCCTCGGACTCGTCGAGTGCCCGCAGCACGTCCGCCACCAAGTCCTCGGGATCCTCCGCGCCGGCGGAGAAACGGATGAAGCCCTCGGGCACCGCGTCACCGCCCCACCGTCCGCGCCGTTCGGCCGTGGAACGCACTCCGCCGAAGCTCGTCGCGTCGTCCACCAGCCGCAGCGCGTCGAGAAAACGATCGGCACGCGCGCGCGTGGGCAGCGTGAAGGACACCACGCACCCGAAGCGCCGCATCTGCTGCACCGCGATCTTGTGCGAGGGGTCGTCGGGCAGCCCCGGATAGCGCAGCCCGGTCACCTCGGACCGGTTCCGCAGCGCCTCGGCGATCGTCAGGGCGTTGGCGGTCTGCCGGTCGGCGCGCAGCTGGAGCGTGGCGAGCGAGCGATGCGCGAGCCAGGCCTCCATGGGCCCGGGGATCGCGCCGACCACCTTCCGCCAGCGCCGCACGGGGGCCATCAGAGCGGCGTCGCGCCCGGTGACGTATCCCAGGAGGATGTCGCCGTGCCCGGTGAGCATCTTGGTGCCGCTGGCCACGGAGAAGTCGGCGCCCAGCTCCAACGGGCGCTGCCCGAGCGGAGTGGCCAGCGTGTTGTCGACGGCGACGAGGGTGCCCTGCGCGTGTGCCGCCGCGACGAGCCGTCGTACGTCGCACACGTCGAGCCCCGGGTTCGACGGGGTCTCGAGCAACAGCAGTTTCGCGCCGTCGAGTACGTCGAGCTGGGCGTCGCCGGCGGTCGGGGCGGTGCGCACCTCGATGCCGTACGCGGTCAGCTGCTCGCGCACCAGCGGCAGCACCTGGTAGCCGTCGTCGGGCAGTACCACGATGTCGCCGGCTCGCAGCTGCGAGAAGAGCGTTGCCGAGATGGCGGCCATGCCCGAGGGGAAGGCGAGCGTCTCGATGCCGTCCTGACCGGGGGCTTCCAACTCGCCGATGGCGCGTTCCAGGAGTGTCCAGGTCGGGTTGTCGTCGCGGCCGTAGGTGTACGGGCCCGTGGGCTCTCCCGGCAGATGGAAGTGCGCGGCGAAGACCGGGCCCGGGAGCGTCGGCTCGTACTTGACGGGTTCGGGCAGCCCGGCCCGCACCGCGCGTGTACCGTCGCCGCTTTCCGTAACGAACTCTCCTGACGTCATGCCGCTCGTCCCTCCACTTGCTCCTGCACGGTGGCGAGCAGCCCGCGGCTCGCCGCCTCCACCATCTCAAGACACTCCTCGAAGTCGTCCATACGTCCGTAATACGGATCGGGAACGTCCAGGTCGGAGCCGGTGGCAGGGTCGTAGGAACGCAGCAGGTGGACCTTCTCGGCGTCCTGAGGAGTGGGCGCGAGCTGACGCAGGGCCCTGAGATGGCCGGAGTCGAGGGCGATGACGAGGTCGAGGCGGGCGAACCATGAGGCCTGGAACTGCCGGGCGCTATGGTCTCCGTCGTAGCCGTTCGCCTCCAGCACGGCGACGGTGCGCGGGTCGGCGCCGTCGCCTTCGTGCCAGCCGCCCGTGCCCGCGCTGTCGACCTCGACCAGGCCGTCGAGCCCGGCCTCCGATATGCGGGCGCGGAAGACGGACTCGGCCATCGGGGAGCGGCAGATGTTGCCGGTGCAGACGAAGCAGACGGAAAAGGTCATCGGGTGCACTCAGTCCTTGCCGTCGGGCAGGACGACGTTGAGCGCCCAGGACACGATCGAGATGATCAGGCCGCCCAGGACGGCGGTCCAGAAGCCGTCGACGTGGAAACTCAGGTCGAGCTTGTCGGCCAGCCATGAGGTGAGCAGCAGCATCAGGGCATTGACCACCAGGGTGATCAGGCCGAGCGTGAGGATGAAGAGCGGGAAGGTCAGCACCTTCACGACCGGCTTGACCAGGAAGTTCACCAGGCCGAACACCAGTGCCACAAGCAGCAGTGTGCCGATCTTCTTCCAGGTGTTGTCACCGGTCAGGGTGATCTTGTCGAGCACCCAGACGGCGATGGCGAGAGCTCCCGCGTTGGCGATCGTCTTGACTACGAAATTCTTCATGTGTCTGATCGTGGCAGAAGAGATCGACTGACGAGCGCGGCTGTGGACAGAGCAGACGTCGTACGAGAGCGGACGAGGGCGATGAAGGCATTCCGGTTGGATGAACTGGAGGCGGAACGCGCCGCCAACGATGGCGCCTACCTGCAGTTTCTGCGCGAGCGGAACATGTCGGTCGGCCTCTACGCGCTCGACGCGGGGGACCAGGACCCGCAGCGGCCGCACCAGCAGGACGAGGTGTACTTCATCGTGAGCGGACGTGCCTCGATCACGGTCGGCCTGGAGACCACGCAGGTGGCGCGCGGCAGCGTCGTCTACGTACCCGCGGGGGTCGCCCACAAGTTCCATCACATCACCGAGGACCTGCGGGTTCTGGTGGTGTTCTCTCCGCCCGAGAGCTGACCTCCGTCTCAGGGTTCCCTAGGGGAACGGTCAGGGGGGAACAAGGGATGCGAGGCCTCCGTCCGGCCCCTCGCGGCCCTAGCATCGAGTGCGAGACATCAGAGAACCCGGAATCAGTGCCCCGGACTTGGGGCGACGGGCGGAGAGAGGCAAGGACAAGGGCGATGCGAGAGATCTTCAACGGGATGCCGTGGTGGGTGAAGTGGGTCGCGGTGCCGGTCATCGCCCTCGTGGTGTTCGGCGGCCTGATAGCGACCGTCGTCGGGTTCGTCATCGGTCTGCTCTTCAAGGCGCTGATCTTCGTCGCACTGGTCGGCGGACTGATCTACGTCGTGCGGAAGTTCACTACGAGCTCGTCGTCGCGCAGCGACTGGTGAGGCGTGAGTGACGCGTGAGCGGGCGAGTGATCGGTAACGGGTAAGCAATCGGTAACGGGTGAACCCGTAAAGGGAAGCCGAGGTTCCCTCGGGCGAGGGAAGTTTTCCGGCGGGGCCGTCTGCGAGCGGTGGCGGGCGGTTAAAGTCCGGAAGCTCGACGCGGGTCGACCCCGCGGGCAGCGCACACTTCCCTCCCGTGTCCCCCCGCACGGGCGGTTCCCCTCGCGCTCAGGGAGTACCCCTTGGCCACGGTTGACACCGCACCCGCAACCTCGCACGCTCCACCCGTCCAGCGGTCCGGCGCGCCCGCCGGGTCACGCGTCCCGCCGACCCAGCCACGTACGTCGCCCGCAGAGGCACACCTGGCACAGACTTCGCCGGCAGAGGCGCCCGGCGCAGGGACCCCGACCCCTGAGACAGACACTCCGCCAACGGCTACGCGCACCCCGCCCGGGGCCGCGCACGCTCTGCTCGCGGGGTCACGAACGCCCCCGGCAGAGGCCGCGCCCCTGGAAACCCACCCCACGACCCTCATCGGCTCCGTGCAGCGGGCGATGCGCCTCCTGGAGGCCGTCTCGGCCCGCGAGCACGGAGCGCCCGCCAAACAGCTGGCCCGGGAGGCAGGACTCGCGCTGCCGACGGCGTACCACCTGCTGCGCACTCTGGCCCACGAGGGCTATCTGCGCCGCGAGAAGGGGCTGTTCTTCCTCGGTGAGGCCGCCGAGCGGTTGAGTAGCAGCGGAGCCCAGCAGAAACGTCGCAGCACGATGAGCGACGCGCTCGCACACTGGCGCGATTCGATCGGTGTACCGGTGTACTACGCGACGTACCGCGACGGCGAGATCGAGATCATGTGCGTCGCCGACAGCCCGGGCAATCCCGCGGTCGAGGAGTGGGCCGATTTCCGCGAGACCGGGCACGCCCACGCGATCGGACAGTGCCTGTTGTCACAGCTGGACGAGAAGGCCCGGAGGGATCATCTCGACCGCTATCCAGTGCAGTCGATCACTCCGTACACGGTGCGTGACAGCGACAGCCTGCTGCGGCGCCTGGAGCGCATCGGCCGGATGGAGCCCGTGATCGAACGGCAGGAGTACGCGCTGGGCACGGTCTGCGCAGCGATTCCCATCACGGCCGGCACCACCGCATCGACCATGGCCATCTCCGTACCGTCGCACCAGGCCGACCGACTGCTCCCCGCCGCGCGCCGGTTGCAAGGCGAAATCGGCAGGCTGCTAGGGACACTCGCCATCTCTATCAGTATCTGAAAACTCACTCCTTGTGATCTGACGTGTACGTTGAGCAAGATTTCAGCAGTGTCAGGGGGACGATTCCTGGCCAGTCGACGGCAAACGACGGGGTAGGCGATGCGTGAGTCGGTGCAGGCAGAGGTCATGATGAGCTTCCTCGTGTCGGAGGAGCTCTCCTTCCGCATTCCGGTGGAGCTGCGATACGAGACCTGTGATCCGTATGCCGTGCGGCTGACCTTTCATTTGCCCGGCGACGCGCCCGTGACCTGGGCGTTCGGGCGGGAGTTGCTGGTCGACGGCGTGGGCCGCCCGTGTGGCGACGGTGATGTGCACATCGCGCCCGCCGACCCGGACGCGTTCGGTGAGGTGCTGATCCGGCTTCAAGTGGGCGGCGATCACGCGTTGTTCCGGTCCGGGGCGGCGCCGCTCGTGGCGTTCCTCGACCGCACGGACAAGCTCGTGCCGCTCGGGCAGGAGCGTTCCCTCGCGGACTTCGACACGCATCTCGACGAGGCGCTGGACCGCATCCTTGCGGAGGAGCAGAGCGCGGGCTGAAGCGCCTTCGATGCCCCCATGTGGAGTAACGCTTCCTCAAGTGGTCACGGTCTCGGGCACCTGAGCTCGGCACCAAGGGGCGGCGCCAGGGGACGGGGCAGTGACGGGGTCAAGTGGCCTGAGCGTCGGGCGACTTCAGTGCTTGCGGCGGCGGCCCTTCCCGCCCCGCACCGGCGTCCTGGCCCCCACCGGCTCCGCAGGGGCGGTGGGGGCCTCCGGTCGGCCGGCCGGAGCCCCGGGGCGGTCGGCGGAGACCACCAGGGCAGCCAGCAGCGTGGTGACCGGTACCGCGGCGACCAGGCCGATCGAGCCGACCAGGGTGCGCACGATCTCCTCGGCGACCAGTTCGCTGTTGGCGACCGTGCCCACGCTGCTCTCCGCGATCGAGAAGAGCAACAGCAGAGGCAGCGCCGCGCCCGCGTACGCCAGGACGAGCGTGTTGACGACCGAGGCGATGTGGTCGCGGCCGATGCGGATGCCCGCGCGGTACAGCCCGCGCCAGCCCATCGAAGGGTTCGCCTCGTGCAATTCCCAGACCGCGGAGGTCTGCGTCACCGTCACGTCGTCGAGCACACCGAGCGAACCGATGATGATGCCCGCGAGCAGCAGGCCGCTCATGTCGATGGACGGATACAGACCGTGGATCAGGCCGGTGTTGTCGTCCGTGTTCCCGGTGAGTGACGCCCAGTCGATGAACCCGGAGCCGAGCAGCCCGATCAGCAGCAGAGAGAGCAGTGTGCCGATCACCGCCACCGAGGTCCGGGCCGACAGTCCATGGCACATGTAGAGCGCGATCAGCATGATGGCGCTGGATCCGACGACCGCCACGACCAGCGGGTTCGAACCCTGCAGGATCGCGGGCAGGATGAAGAGCGTCAGGATCATGAAGCTGATGGCCAGCGCGATCAGCGCCATGACGCCGCGCATCCGCCCCACGACCACGACGATCAGGGCGAAGATCCCGGCGAGCACCGTCATCGGGATCCTGCGGTTCACGTCGCTGACCGAGTACTGCAAGTCCTTGGGCGCGGAGGGTTCGTACGCGACCACGACCTTCTGGCCCTCGTGCAACTGGCGTGACTGGTCCGGCTGGACGATCTCGGTGAACGTACGGCCCTTGTCGTTGCCGGTGTCGACCCGGATCGTCGCCTTCTTGCAGTCGCCCGTCGCCTGCTGCTGCGCGGAGGAGCCCTCGGCGGTGGACGTGTCGCCGGTCGGGGTCTCCCCCGAGGCGTTCACGGAGTCGCAGTCCACCTTGTCGACCTTGGTGACCGTGGCCTGCTGGGTCTGCCGGTCGAAACCGACGCCGGTGCGTTCGTGTGCCGGGGCGCCGCCCGGCCAGAGCACGACGAGTCCCACGACGACCGCGGCGGCGAAGGGGATCAGCACCGCGGCGATGACCTTGCGCAGATGCTTGGAGACGGGAGCGGCGGGGCCATGGCTGTGACTGTGCGAGTGGCCGTGGCCGTCGCCCGGTCCCTGCCCGCCACCGGACCCCTGCCCGCCGCCCGGCCTTTGACCGCCGCCGGGGCCTCCGCCACCGCCCGGACCGTGTCCGTGGCCGTCGCCGGGACCATGCCCGTGGGGCGGCTCGGACGGCGGAATCGGGGGCTGCTGCATCGTGGTCACCGACCGATCATCGCAAGAACGGACAGGGCCCACTGTTCAACGCGTCCGATGTGACGCTAGCGTGGAGGCACCTTTGCACACGCGGGAGCTCGGAGCACCGGGCTGAGAGGGCGCTGACCTTCGTCTCAGCGATGTTTCACATGAAACATCGGCAGACGGAAGCCGCTGCGTCGACCGCCGAACCTGTTACCGGGTAATGCCGGCGTAGGGAGTAGGTCTCATGACCAACAAGGACGCACGCACGCCTGCCTCCAGCCAGACGGACGGGGTTTCCGTACCGTCCCAGAACGGCGAGGCCGGGCAGTCCATCGGCTGGCACAAGGCGTATGTCGGGGGTTCGCGCCCCGACCTGCGCGTGCCGGTCCGTCAGGTGCACCTCACCAACGGACAGTCCGTCACGCTGTACGACACCTCCGGCCCGTACACCGATCCGACCGTCGAAACCGATGTACGCCGGGGTCTGGCGCCGCTGCGCGAGAACTGGATCATCGCCCGCGGTGACACAGAGGAGTACGCGGGCCGCCCGCTCCGTCCCGAGGACGACGGGATCAAGCACACCTCACCGCGCGGAGGCCTCCGCAACCTCGACGCGGTCTTCCCGGGGCGGCCGCGCCAGCCGCGCCGGGGCCGCTCAGGACTGGCCGTGACGCAGCTCGCGTACGCCCGTCGCGGGGAGATCACGCCCGAGATGGAGTTCGTGGCGGTCCGCGAGAACGTCGATGCCGAGGTCGTGCGCGAGGAGATCGCCGCCGGTCGCGCGGTGCTGCCCGTGAACGTCAACCACCCGGAGATCGAGCCGATGATCATCGGCAAGCGGTTCCTGGTGAAGGTCAACGCCAACATCGGCAACTCCGCGGTCACCTCCTCGATCGAGGAGGAGGTGGACAAGATGACCTGGGCCACGAAGTGGGGCGCCGACACGGTCATGGACCTGTCCACCGGTCGCAACATCCACACCACCCGCGAGTGGGTGCTGCGCAACTCCCCCGTCCCCATCGGCACGGTTCCGCTCTACCAGGCGTTGGAGAAGGTGGACGGCCGCGCCGAGGAGCTGACCTGGGACATCTACAAGGACACGGTCATCGAGCAGGCCGAGCAGGGCGTGGACTACATGACGGTCCACGCGGGCGTGCGCCTGCCGTTCGTGCCGCTCACCGCGAACCGCAAGACCGGCATCGTGTCGCGCGGCGGCTCGATCATGGCGGCATGGTGCCTGGCGCACCACCAGGAGAGCTTCCTCTACGAGAACTTCGAGGAGCTCTGCGAGATCCTCGCGGCGTACGACGTCACGTACTCGCTCGGCGACGGGCTGCGGCCCGGGTCGATCGCGGACGCCAACGACGCCGCACAGTTCGCGGAGTTGAGGACACTCGGGGAACTCAACACGATCGCGAAGCGTTTCAATGTTCAGACCATGATCGAAGGCCCGGGACATGTCCCGATGCACAAGATCAAGGAGAACATCGACCTTCAGCAGGAGATCTGTGATGAAGCTCCGTTCTATACGCTCGGCCCGCTGACGACGGACGTCGCGCCTGCGTACGACCACATCACCTCCGGTATCGGTGCCGCGATGATCGCCTGGTGGGGCACGGCCATGCTCTGCTACGTCACGCCCAAGGAGCACTTGGGCCTGCCCAACCGTGACGACGTCAAGACCGGCGTCATCACCTACAAGATCGCCGCCCACGCAGCCGACCTCGCCAAGGGACACCCAGGCGCGCAGGTCTGGGACGACGCGCTGTCCGACGCCCGCTTCGAGTTCCGGTGGGAGGACCAGTTCAACCTGGCCCTCGACCCGGACACGGCACGGGAGTTCCACGACGAGACACTGCCGGCCGAACCGGCCAAGACGGCCCACTTCTGCTCCATGTGCGGGCCGAAGTTCTGCTCCATGAAGATCTCGCATGACATCCGACGCGAGCACGGAGGCACGCAGACGGAGATCGAGGAGGGTATGGCTCAGAAGTCCAAGGAGTTCGCCGCCGCCGGTAATCGGGTCTATCTGCCGTTGGCGGACTGAGGTCGCGGGTACGAGGGGCGTGGTGACCGGGGTCGTCCGATGCGCGGAGTTGTGCGCGTATGTGTATCGGACGGCTCCGGGGGCGGGTTCTCTCGGCAGACTGGGCGTATGACATCCACATCCATGAGCAAGGGTGCCAATCTTCCCGTCGATGCCGGGGCCGTACACGTGGTGCTCGGCTGGTCCGGAGGGTCCGGTGCGCCGGACGCCGATGCCTCCGCGCTGCTGCTCGGTGCGGGTGGACGGGTGCGGGACGACGGGGACTTCGTCTTCTACAACCAGCCGCAGCACGCCTCCCGGGCCGTACGTCATCTCGGGAAGCGGCAGGACGCCGGTGCCACGACGGACACGGTCGAGGTGGACCTGCGTGCCTTGGAGCCGGACATCGAGCGGGTCGTCCTGTGCGCCTCGGCCGACGGGGGCACCTTCGGTGAGTTGTCCGGGCTGACGCTGAGGCTGCTCGACGCCGGGACGCGGGACGAGCTCGCGTACTTCGAGATGGAGGCCACGACGGAGACGGCGTTCATCGGTGGTGAGCTGTATCTGCGGGGCGGTCGGTGGAAGTTCCGCGCGGTCGGACAGGGGTATGCGTCCGGGCTCGCGGGCCTGGCCACCGACTTCGGGATCAGTGTGGACGAGGAGCCGGACGCCGCCGTAGCCTCGCCGACCGTCGCTTCGGCGGCCACTCCGGCTTCCGCCTCAATGGCCACGCCGACGGCGGCTCCCCGGCCCGTGCCTTCGGCAACGCCCGCAGCAGCCCCCGGGCCCGTGCCCGCGCCGCAGAGCCCTCGTCTCACCAAGAGCGAGGAGCAGCTGCCCCTGGACATGCGCAAGCGGCTCTCCCTGCGCAAGGAGCAGGTGGCCGTCAGTCTGAAGAAGCACGGTGCGGTGGGGGTCAGGGCGCGCGTGGTTCTGGTCCTTGACGCCTCCGGATCCATGTCCGGGCTGTACTACAAGGGCGTTGTGGCCGACGTGGTGGAGCGGATGGTCGCGGTCGCCGCGGAGTTGGACGACGACGGAGTGATGCAGGCATGGACGTTCGCGTCCAACGCCGCCCGGCTGCCGGATCTGAGCCCGGGGGAACTGCCGGAGTGGCTGGAGCTTCATGTCCGGGTCGGGGAACTGACCCTGTTCCGGCGGAAGAAGGCGCGCAAGGGTCTGAAACCGGGGCAGGTGGACATGCGGGCGGTCGGCATCCAGAACGAGGAGCAGAAGGTGATCGCCGAGGTCCGTTCGTACGTCCGTGAGCACCCGGCCGCAGATCCCACGCTGGTGCTGTTCTTCTCCGACGGCGGTGTCTACCGCAACAAGGAGATCGAGAAGGAGCTGCGGGAGTCGGTGGAGGAGCCGGTCTTCTGGCAGTTCGTGGGATTGGGCCGGTCCAACTACGGCGTGCTGGAGCGGTTCGACCAGCTTCCGGGCAGGCGCGTCGACAACGTGGGCTTCTTCGCCGTCGACGACATCGCAGGCCTCCCTGACCCGGAGTTGTACGACCGGCTGCTGTCCCAGTTCCCGGCCTGGGTGACCGCGGCACGGCAGCTGGGGATCATCATCTGACCCGCCGTCGCGTGGGAGCGTACGCAGCCCGCCAGCCGGGTCCGCTAGCCGCCAGCCCGGAGCCGGGCCCGCACCGATGTGGCGCGAGCACGGCTCCCCGTCACGTGACCGTCCCGGATGTCGGCGTACCGGGGGTCACTCCGGCTGGTGTTCAGGCCCTCCGAAGTCCGGGCTCGAGAAGTCCGGGCTGCTGTAGCTGGGCCGTGGCCCTGCCGCCGGGCCGCCGTCGGGGCTGCTGAACCCCGGCCGGTTGTAGCCGAGTTGCGGCATGCGGCTGATCGGCGCAGGGGATGTACGACCCATTGCCGCCGCGCCCGGATCCGCGAGTGCCTCCCTGAGGAACGGCAGGATGCCGCGCGCCAGCAGGGCATCGCGCCAGGCTTCCCTGGCCCGGGCGACCTGTTCGTCGAGTTCGCCGCGCGCTCCGGCCTGGAGCGAGGACGAACCGTTGCGCAGGGCCGTGAGAAGCAGTCCGACCGCGGCGACCAGAATCGCGGCCGCCGTGACCGCGCCGAAGACCCACCCGGTGGTGAGGAGGGTCTTGGCGAACGCCGGCTCGGGGTCGAGCATCTTCAGGATGTACCCCACGAGCAGGAAGATCGCCGCGGCTGTGCCGGCGAGGACGGGGGCGAGCACCGCGACGACGGCGATGGCGCCGGCTCCGGCTGTCTCGGTGACCTCCCCCACGGTGGCGGCGAGCCCCATCGCGCTCGAGCCCGGCTCCGCGGAGCCGGCTTCCTTGCGAACGGGCGGGGTGGTCGGCGCCGGATGGCGCAGTTCCTCACGGACCTTCACGTAGTGCTGGTACTCGGCTGTCGCGGCCGCCGTGATGAGCGCGGTGGCGTTGAGTGCCATGGTGCGCAGTTGTTCCGGGTTGAGCCGCTGGCCGACAGCGGCGAGTTCCGGGCGGTGTGGTGCGGAGCGCAGCGCCTCATCGAGGATCCGCTCGTATTCCTGGCGGTCCTCGCTCAGCAGGTGCTGCGGAACGCTGTTCATCTGCATCCCCCGATGCTCCGTAGGGCTGATGGCTCGCACGCTGACGAGCCGTTGGGCAGAAACGGAGGGGAGCCTGCTACGGATAGTCCGATGGTAGAGCGGTGACGGCACGCCGTGACAGGGGGTTTCCAGAAATTGCCCCCTGGCCAGCGCAGTCCTCCGTGGGGGGACGCCTGCCCGTTGAACCCTCAGTTATCCAATGGCAGTTGCTGGACCAGCAGTTTTCCGGCCATGGTCACGCCGCCGTCCATCGCGATGGCCAGTCCGTCGGCGTAGAGATGCGGCCCGTCGACGACGGGGCCCGTACTGTCTTCGCCGTCCTCCGAGCCCACTTCGCCGAGCAGGTACGGGATGGGGCTGTGGCCATGGACGATGCGCGTGCCGCCGTATGCGTCCAGCAGGGAGCGTACGGCCTCGGCGCCGCCGTCGTCGCGGAAGGCGAAGCGCTTGGTGAACTTGCGGAACAGGTCCCAGCACTCGTCCGCGTCATTGCGGGTGAGGGTTTCGCGGATGGTGTCGTTGACCGCTTCGATGGAATCGCCGTAGTCGAGATAGGCGGTGGTGTCGGAGTGCACCAGGAGGTGTCCGTCGACCTGCTCCATGGCGTCGAGGCGGGCCATCCACTGCAGATGGTGGTCCTGGAGACGGTCCATGTCGGTCTTCTGGCCGCCGTTGAGCAGCCAGGCGGCCTGGAAGGTGGCGGTGCCCGCGCCGGAGTTGACGGGGGTGTCGGCGAAGCGCTTGGCGCCGAGCAGCAGCAGCTCGTGGTTGCCCATGAGCGCCTTGCAGTAGCCGCCGGCCGCGGCCGCCTCGGCGGACAGCCGCATCACCAGGTCGATCACGCCGATGCCGTCGGGGCCGCGGTCGGTGAAGTCGCCGAGGAACCACAGGCGCGCGGTCCCGGCGGACCAGTCGCCCGCGGCGTCGATGAGGCCCTGCTCCTGGAGCGCGGCGACGAGCTGGTCGAGATAGCCGTGCACATCACCCACGACGTACAGCGGCCCGGGTCCGTCGTCGGCCTCCGGAGCGGCGGGGTCGACGGTGACCTGAACCGTGTCACCCCGGTTGATGACCGGCAGATCACGTCGCGTCGGCGTGTAGCCCTCGGGCTCCTCGGCGGGTCCCGCACCCTCGTCGGGTGGCGTGTTCTGTGCGTACGGACCGGCCTCGTGGACGTACGCGGGCACCCGGAAGTCGCGCAACGTCGCCGCCCGCGCCAGCTCGGGTCCCTGACCGGCCCCCTGAGTCATCGACCCCTCCACCACCATCGCGCCGCATCTGCACCGGATCGGACTGCCTGGTCGCAGCGGCCCGCGGTGTCGTGGGCCCATCATAGGAATGCGGATCGCGCCATGTGATGACCCAGGGGTGGTGAATCGGGGCAGGAGCCCAGTTCACCGGGGTTTTTGCCCGAATTGGGCGGGGCTTTCCCCGCCCTTTCTTTACCGGGCGTCAACCTTTCTCGGGTGATCGGGGCGGACTCACCGTCGTACGCGGCGGACGGCGTTCGGAGGAGGTCCGCACGATCAGCTCGGTCGGTATCACCTGCTCGACCGGTTGGTCCGATTCGACCCCCTCGATCGCGTCGATGAGGAGCTGGACCACCGCTGTGCCGATTCGGCGCGGTTTGAGCGAGAGTGTGGTGACCGGCGGCTCGGTGTTCGCGTAGACGGTGGACTCGCTGCAGCAGACGAGGAGCAGGTCGTCCGGTACGCGCAGGCCGTAGCGTCTGGCCGCGGCCAGCAGGTCGGTGCCGTTCGGGTCGAAGAGCCCGTAGACGGCGTCGGGCCGGTCGGGGCGGGCGAGCAGCCGGTCGGCGGCGACGGCTCCCGCGCACGGATCATGCGCCGGGTAGGCCTCGTACACCGGATCCTGGCCCACGCGCTCGCACCAGCGCAGGTATGCGGTGGTGGAGAGGTGGGTGTACGTGTCGGTGGTGGTGCCGGTGAGGAGGCCGATCCGGCGGGCTCCGGCGTCGGCCAGGTGGTCGAGGATGCCCAGGACGGCGGCCTCGTGGTCGTTGTCCACCCAGGCGGTGACCGGCAGTGAGCCGGCCGGGCGGCCGTCGGAGACGACCGGTAAGCCCTGGCGGACCAGCTCGCTGACGACCGGGTCGTGGTCGGACGGGTCGATGACCACGGTTCCGTCCAGGGCGACGTTGGACCACACGTCGTGGCGCGAGGTCGCGGGGAGGATGACCAGGGCGTAGCCCCGGGCCAGCGCGGCCGATGTGGCGGCTCTGGCCATCTCCGCGAAGTACGCGAACTCGGTGAAGGTGAAAGGTTCATCCCCGTACGTCGTCACGGTCAGGCCGATGAGGCCCGACTTGCCGGTACGGAGGGTTCGGGCCGCGGCCGACGGGCGGTAGCCCAGCCGGTCGGCGACCTCGCGGACATGGCGTCGGGTGGCGTCCGGGAGCCGGCCCTTGCCGTTGAGGGCGTCGGAGACGGTCGTGATGGACACTCCGGCGGCTGCGGCCACATCTCTGATGCCCGCCCGTCCCGGCCGACCGCCGCGGCGGGTTGTCTCCGCCCGGCTCACCTGGTGCTTCCCTGCTGCTGTCATGGCGAGCCGATAGTAGGGCTCATGCGGTGGGGTAGTGCGGACGCATATGCACTCGTTGACAGGCACGTTTCTGCATGGTCGACATGGGTCAACTGCCTTGGAAATAAAGGTAGTTGAGCGATCCAATGGCAGGACGTGACTTGTCGGCGCGCATGAGCCTGCCAAGAGGCCCATGTTTCGAAGAGGTCTCAACTCACCTTCACGAGCGATGCGCGCTACGGCGTGAGCCACCGGCGCGCAGCGGTGAGAGCAGCGCGCCCCCCATTTCGTACACCTTCGTACGGGATGATCACCGGGGCCGTCCGCGGTGGCGAGGTGGTTGTCCACAGGCCATTCGCAGTGGCGCCGAATCCTCATAAGGTGAGAAGCATTGGTAGCCGGTGGTGGTCATGAGCCGGCGGTGGTCGCGAGGAGGACTGCGGTGAGCGAGACGAGCCCCAAGCTGCGTGCCGAGCTGGAGGGTATCCCCACCTACAAGCCCGGCAAGCCTGCCGCGCCCGGTGGTGCGGTGGCGTACAAGCTGTCCTCCAACGAGAACCCGTATCCGCCGCTGCCCGGTGTGCTGGAGAGCGTGACCGCCGGGGCAGAATCCTTCAACCGCTACCCGGACATGGCGTGCACGGGGCTGATGAACGAGCTGTCCGACCGCTTCGGCGTCCCGCTCTCGGACCTGGCCACCGGCACCGGCTCCGTCGGGGTCGCGCAGCAGCTGGTGCAGGCCACCAGCGGCCCGGGCGACGAGATCATGTATGCCTGGCGGTCCTTCGAGGCGTATCCGATCATCGCGCAGATCAGCGGGGCGACCTCGGTACAGGTGCCGCTGACGCCGGGCGAGGTGCACGACCTGGACGCGATGGCGGACGCGATCACCGACCGGACCCGGCTGATCTTCGTCTGCAACCCCAACAACCCGACGGGGACCGTGGTGCGCCGGGCCGAGCTGGAGCGGTTCCTCGACCGGGTGCCGGGTGATGTGCTGGTGGTCCTGGACGAGGCGTACCGCGAGTTCATCCGTGACGCCGAGGTTCCGGACGGCGTCGCGATCTACCGGGAGCGGCCCAACGTCTGCGTGCTGCGCACCTTCTCCAAGGCATACGGGCTCGCGGGCCTGCGGGTCGGTTTCGCGATCGCCCATGAGCCGGTGGCGGCGGCGCTCCGCAAGACGGCGGTGCCCTTCGGCGTGAGCCAGCTCGCGCAGGACGCCGCGGTCGCCTCGCTGCGCGCCGAGGACGAACTGCTCGGCCGGGTCGGCTCGCTGGTGTCCGAGCGGGTGCGGGTGCTCGAGACGCTGCGCGGACAGGGCTGGACGGTGCCCGAGACGCAGGCCAACTTTGTGTGGCTGCGGCTGGGGGAGCGCACGCTCGACTTCGCCGCCGCCTGTGAGCAGGCCGGGGTCGTCGTGCGGCCCTTCGCCGGCGAAGGGGTCCGGGTGACGATCGGCGAGACCGAGGCGAACGACATCTTCCTCAAGGCGACGGAGGCGTTCCGCAAGGAGCTCTAGGGCATCAGGCGGTTCCTGGTCCTAGCCCTGGTCCTCCAGGAGTTCTACGCGTACGGGGTCCCCGTCGCGCACGGTGGCGAGCGTGCGGGGGTCGCCGTCGACGCTGCCCAGGACGTTGCATGGGCTCGCGAGGCGGCATTCGGTGCCCCGCGACGTCGGCGTGGGTCCGTAGGGGAGCGTGAGGGCGTCGCCGTCGGTACGGAGGCCACCGTGCCGGGCTCGGCGACCTGTTGGGCGCCGTCCTCGCGGGCGCCGGTGTCGACATGGACCTCCTCGCCCCAGGTGCGGGCGGTGGAGGTCAGCGGCAGCGCCTTGGCGAGGGCGCTCGAACTGGTCTGTCCATGTCGACAATGCGTCCGTGACCAGCGGATCCGCGCTTAAGCACCCCCACCTGTCAACCCTCGAACGGCCATGCGGCATACTTGCTTGTGAATGTGAACGCGTTCACAAGCGTGTCCCGGTTGCTCCCATGATGTGCGCGACAAAGGGGGCAAACTGCCGCTGTACCACGGCGAGTAAGGAGACTGACGACGTGGAATTGGCTTTGGCGCCGGAGACTCTGGCGCGATGGCAGTTCGGCATTACCACCGTCTACCACTTCCTCTTCGTCCCCCTGACGATCTCGCTCGCCGCACTCACGGCGATCCTGGAGACCGCCTGGGTGCGAACAGGCAAGGAGCACTACCTCAGGGCGACCAAGTTCTGGGGAAAGCTGTTCCTGATCAATATCGCCATGGGTGTCGTGACCGGCATCGTGCAGGAGTTCCAGTTCGGCATGAACTGGTCCGACTACTCGCGCTTCGTCGGTGACGTCTTCGGCGCCCCGCTCGCCTTCGAGGCGCTGATCGCCTTCTTCTTCGAGTCCACCTTCATCGGGCTGTGGATCTTCGGCTGGGACAAGCTGCCGAAGAAGATCCACCTCGCCTGCATCTGGATGGTCTCGATCGGCACGATCCTGTCGGCGTACTTCATCATGGCGGCCAACTCCTTCATGCAGCATCCGGTCGGCTACCGGATCGTGAAAAAGGCCGACGGCAGCACGCGGGCCGAACTCACCGACTTCCCCAAGGTGCTCTTCCAGGAGACGGCGCTCGTCAACTTCTGGCACGTCATCAGCGCCTCCATCCTGGTCGGCGGCGCCTTCGTGACCGGCATCGCCATCTTCCATCTCCGCAAGAAGCAGCACATCCGGACGATGCGGATGTCGCTGCGGCTCGGGTTGATCACCGCGCTCGTCGGCACGATCCTCACCGTCGTCAGCGCCGACACCCTCGGCAAGGTGATGTACGAGCAGCAGCCGATGAAGATGTCGGCCGCCGAAGCCCTGTGGGACGCGGAACAGCCCGCCCCCTTCTCGCTCTTCGCGTACGGCGATGTCGCGGAGGGCCACAACACGGTCGCCATAGAGATCCCGGGGCTGCTGTCCTTCCTTGCCAAGAACGACTTCAACGCCGAGATCCCCGGCATCAACGACATCAACAAGGCCGAGCAGGAGAAGTACGGGCCGGGCGACTATCGCCCCAACATCCCCACCGCCTACTGGTCGTACCGCTGGATGATCGGCTTCGGCGGGGTCTCGATGATCCTGTGCACCGTCGGCCTCTGGCTGACCAGGCGGAAGTTCTGGCTGGCAGCGGAACACCGCACCGGTGACGAGGACGTACCGAAGCTCATGCTCACCAAGCAGAGGGAGCTGACGCCGAAGCTGGGCGTGTGGTGGTGGCGACTGTCCCAGTGGACGCTGATCTTCCCGATCATCGGTATCTCCTGGGGCTGGATCTTCACCGAGACGGGACGTCAGCCCTGGGTGGTGTACGGCCTGTTGAAGACCAAGGACGCGGTCTCGCCGGGAGTCTCGCAGGGCGAGGTACTGGCCTCGCTGATCGTGTTCACCCTGATCTACGCGATCCTCGCGGTCGTCGAGGTGAAGCTGATGGTCAAGTACGTCAAGGCCGGACCGCCCGAGCTCACCGAGGCCGACCTCAACCCGCCCACGAAGATCGGCGGCGACTCCAGTGACGCCGACAAGCCGATGGCCTTCTCCTACTAGGCCCAGGGAGCTGCTGAGTCATGGAACTCCACGACGTCTGGTTCGTCCTCATCGCGGTCCTCTGGACCGGCTACTTCTTCCTGGAGGGCTTCGACTTCGGGGTCGGCATCCTCACCAAGCTGCTGGCCCGCGACCGCACCGAGAAGCGGGTCCTCATCAACACCATCGGACCCGTCTGGGACGGCAACGAGGTGTGGCTGCTCTCGGCGGGCGGCGCGACCTTCGCCGCCTTCCCCGAGTGGTACGCCACGCTCTTCTCCGGCTTCTATCTGCCGCTGCTGCTCATCCTGGTCTGCCTGATCGTGCGCGGTGTCGCCTTCGAGTACCGGGTGAAGCGGCCGGAGGAGAGCTGGCAGCGCAACTGGGAGAACGCGATCTTCTGGACTTCGCTGATCCCCGCGTTCATGTGGGGCGTGGCCTTCGGCAACATCGTGCGCGGCGTGAAGATCGACCAGCACTTCGAGTACGTGGGTGGCTTCTGGGACCTGCTCAACCCGTACGCGATCCTCGGTGGTCTGGTCACACTGACGCTGTTCACCTTCCACGGGACGGTGTTCGTCGGGCTCAAGACCGTCGGTGACATCCGGGAGAGGGCACGGAAGCTGGCGCTGCGACTCGGCCTGGTGACGGCCGTGCTGGCTCTTGCTTTCCTGATCTGGACCCAGATCGACAACGGTGACGGCAAGTCGCTGGTGGCGGTGATCGTGGCCGTGGTCTCGCTCGTCGCGGCTCTGGTGGCGGTCAACGCGGGTCGTGAGGGCTGGGCGTTCATGCTCTCGGGGCTCACGATCGTGGCGGCTGTCGCGATGCTCTTCCTGTCGCTCTTCCCGAACGTCATGCCGTCCTCGCTCAATGACGAGTGGAGCCTGACGGTCACCAACGCCTCGTCGAGCCCGTACACGTTGAAGATCATGACCTGGTGTGCGGGGATCGCGACGCCGATCGTCCTGCTCTACCAGTCGTGGACGTACTGGGTGTTCCGCAAGCGGATCGGTACGCAGCACATCGCCGCGGATGCCGCGCACTGAGTCCTCCGAAGCGCGCTGAGCCGGCTGAGCGTGCCGAGTCCGACTAACGGCATGTTTCACGTGAAACATGCCTGATGACCCAAGGGTGTGTTTCACGTGAAACCAATCGACCCGCGTCTGCTTCGGTACGCCCGCGCCACTCGCTTCTTTCTCGCGGCGGTTGTCGGTCTGGGGGTCGCCGGGGCGGCGCTGGTCATTGCCCAGGCGATGCTCATCGCCGAAGTGGTGGTCGGCGCCTTCCAGCACGGCTCTTCGGTCGCTGAACTCCGCATACCACTGGTCTTGTTGGTCCTGGTCGCGGTGGGGCGGGCCCTCGTCTCCTGGCTCACCGAGCTTGCCGCGCACCGGGCGAGCGCGGCGGTCAAGTCGGAGTTGCGGGGGCGGCTGCTGGAGCGGGCCGCGCTGCTCGGTCCCGGCTGGCTGAGCGGGCAGCGGACGGGCTCGCTGGTCGCCCTCGCCACCCGGGGAGTCGACGCGCTCGACGACTACTTCTCGCGTTATCTGCCGCAGTTGGGGCTCGCGGTGGTGGTCCCCGTGGCGGTGCTCGCGCGGATCGTCACCGAGGACTGGGTGTCGGCGGCCATCATCGCCGGCACGCTTCCGCTGATCCCCGTCTTCATGGTGCTGATCGGCTGGGCCACCCGGAGCCAGATGGACCGTCAGTGGCGGCTGCTGTCACGGCTTTCGGGACACTTCCTGGACGTCGTCGCGGGGCTGCCCACGCTCAAGGTGTTCGGACGGGCCAAGGCGCAGGCCGAGTCGATCCGGAAGATCACCGGCGAGTACCGGCAGGCGACCATGCGGACGCTGCGGATCGCCTTCCTGTCGTCCTTCGCGCTGGAACTGCTCGCCACGATCTCCGTCGCGCTGGTCGCGGTGACCATCGGGATGCGGCTCGTCCACGGCGAGATGGACCTGTACGTGGGGCTCGTCATCCTCGTTCTCGCGCCCGAGGCGTATCTGCCGCTGCGGCAGGTGGGAGTGCAGTACCACGCCGCCGCCGAGGGACTTTCGGCGGCGGAGGAGATCTTCGCCGTGCTGGAGACTCCGGTGCCCGCCTCCGGCTCGCTTCCCGTGCCCGAGGGTGAGATCGCCTTCGAGGGTGTGACCGTGCGGTACCCGGGGCGCTCCGGGGACGCGGTCTCGGACGTCTCCTTCTCGGTCGGGTCCGATGAGACGGTGGCGCTTGTCGGGCCGAGCGGTGTGGGCAAGTCGACGCTGCTGAACGTACTGCTGGGATTCGTGGAGCCCACCGAAGGACGGGTGCGGATCGGGGGAGTCGATCTCTCCGAGGTCGACCTGGCGGACTGGCGCTCGCGGGTCGCCTGGGTGCCGCAGCGGCCCCACCTGTACGCGCAGTCCATCGCCGAGAACGTACGGCTGGCGCGGCCTGACGCGGACGGCGCGGCGGTGCGGCGGGCGCTGGCCGACGCGGGCGCCGCCGGATTCGTCGACGAGTTGCCGAACGGGGCCGACACGGTGCTCGGTGAGGACGGTGCCGGGCTGTCGGCCGGCCAGCGTCAACGCCTCGCCCTGGCCCGGGCGTTCCTCGCGGACCGTCCGGTATTGCTCCTCGACGAGCCGACGGCCGCGCTGGACGGGGCGACGGAGACCGAGGTCGTGGAGGCGGTGCGGCGGCTCGCTGTGGGGCGGACGGTGCTGTTGGTGGTGCACCGGCCGGCGTTGTTGGGGGTGGCGGACCGGGTGGTGCGGCTGGAGCCCGGGGTGACCGTCCAGACGTCCGGGGTCGCCGGCCTGCAGCCTGGAGTGGCCGTTCAGACGTCCGGGGCAGTCGGCCTGCAGCCTGTGATGGCCGTCCCTGCGCCCGGGGTGCCCGAACCGGCATCCGGTTCCGTGTACGCCGGAGGCGCGCGGGAGATCCGGGAGGTTGAGCCCGGGAGCGCGCCCGCGCCGGCTGGGGACCGGTCGCACCTGTCCACGCGCGGGCGTGGAGGCGTGCTCGGTCGCGTCCGTGCCATGGCTGCTCCCCGGCGTGGGTCGCTCGCCCTCGCGCTCCTGTTGGGCAGTCTGGCGCTCGGGAGTGCCGTCGGGCTGATGGCCACCTCCGGGTGGCTCATCTCGCGGGCCTCTCAGCAGCCGCCGGTGATGTATTTGATGGTGGCCGTGACTGCGACCCGGGCGTTCGGGATCGGGCGGGCCGTGTTCCGGTACACGGAACGGCTCGTGTCGCACGACGCGGTGCTGCGGATGCTGGCCGACACCCGGGTCGCCGTGTACCGGCGTCTTGAACGGCTGGCGCCCGCGGGGCTGCGGACGACCCGGCGCGGTGATCTGCTGTCCCGGCTCGTCGCCGACGTGGACGCGGTGCAGGACTACTGGCTGCGGTGGCTGCTGCCCGTCGGAGCCGCGGTCCTCGTGTCCGCCGGCTCCGTCGGTTTCACCGCGTGGCTGCTGCCCGAGGCCGGTGCCGTTCTCGCCGTGGGGCTGCTGGCGGCCGGGGCCGGTGTGCCGCTGGTGACCGGCGCCGTGGCGCGTCGTGCGGAGCGACGGCTCGCACCGGCGCGAGGCGTCCTGGCGACTCGGGTGGCCGATCTGCTCACGGGAACGGCCGAGTTGACGGTCGCGGGTGCGCTGCCCGCCCGTACCGCCGAGACGCGGCGGGCCGACTCGGTCCTCACCCGTATCGCCTCCCGGGCCGCCACCGCGACCGCGCTCGGCGACGGGCTCACGGCGCTGGTGTCCGGGCTGACCGTGGCGGCCGCCGCCCTCGTGGGCGCCCAGGCGGTCGCCACCGGGCGACTGAGCGGCGTGGCGATGGCCGTCGTCGTCCTCACCCCGCTGGCCGCTTTCGAGGCCGTCCTCGGGCTGCCGCTAGCCGTCCAGCACCGGCAGCGGGTGCGCAAGAGCGCGGAGCGCGTGTACGAGGTGCTGGACGCCCCCGATCCCGTACGCGAACCGGAAGACCCGGCACAGGCACCCGCGTCCGCGTTCCCCCTGGTGCTCAAGGAACTGGGGGCCCGTCACACCGGACAGGACCGGGACGCGCTCGCCGGGCTCGACCTGACCCTCGAACAGGGGCGCAGGGTCGCCGTCGTGGGTCCCTCCGGGGCCGGCAAGACCACGCTCGCGCAAGTGCTGCTGCGGTTCCTGGACGCGGGGACGGGGACGTACACGCTGGGCGGTGTGGACGCGTACGAAATGGACGGGGACGCCGTACGCCGCCTGGTCGGGCTGTGTGCCCAGGACGCGCATCTCTTCGACAGCTCGGTGCGCGAGAACCTGCTGCTGGCCCGGAAGGACGCGACCAAGGCCGAACTGCGGGACGCGCTCGGGCGGGCCCGGCTCCTCGACTGGGCCGACGGGCTGCCCGACGGGCTCGACACGCTGATCGGCGAGCACGGGGCCCGGCTGTCCGGGGGCCAGCGCCAGCGTCTCGCGCTCGCCCGCTCACTGCTCGCCGACTTCCCCGTCCTCGTCCTCGACGAGCCCGCGGAACACCTCGACCTGCCGACTGCCGACGCCCTCACCGCCGATCTGGTGGCCGCGACCGAGGGCCGTACGACGCTGCTGATCACCCACCGTCTGGCCGGACTGGACGCGGTGGACGAGGTGATCGTGCTGGCGGAGGGCCGGGTGGCCCAACGGGGGCCGTACGCGGAGCTGGCGGCTGTCGAGGGTCCGTTGCGGGAGATGGTGGATCGGGAGGCGGCGGGGGATCTGCTGGTCGGTGCGGTGGTCCACTGAACGTGGCTCGTGGCCCCTTCGGGTCGACTTTCCCTGGCAAATGGGACTAACTACGCTCAAGGCATGTCGACAGCCTCCGCCTCGCCCGAGCCCGTGCCCGAGCAGGGGCTGTCCGCCGAGTTGGCCGTGCGGGTGCCGCAGTTGCTGGAGGCCGTGCGGTCGGTCGGGGCCGGGCTGGAGCTGCACTCGATGCTGGACCGGATCTGTGAGACGGCGGCTGAGCTGGCGGATGCGCGGTACGCGGCGATCGGGGTCGTGGCGGAGGACGGGGACGGACTCGTGGACTTCGTGTTCTGCGGGGTCGAGGACGAGACCGCCGGACTGATCGGGCGGCTGCCCGACGGGCACAGAGGGTTGCTCGGTGCGCTCATCCACGACCCGGAGCCGGTGCGGCTCGCGAAGCTGGCGGATGATCCGCGCTCGTGCGGTTTCCCGGAGCACCACCCGCAGATGGGGAGCTTCCTGGGGGTTCCGATCCGGGTGCAGGGTGAGATCTTCGGGAATCTGTACCTGGGCGAGAAGCGTGGCGGCGGATCCTTCAACGACTACGACCTCAACATGGTCCGCGTGCTGGCCACGGAGGCAGGCATCGCCGTCGGCAACGCCCGTCTGTACGAGGCCGCCCAGCAGCGCGAGCGCTGGATCGACGGCTCGGTGGCCGTCACCACCGCACTCCTGTCGGGCGGTGACGCCGAGGACGCCCTCCAGGTCGTCGCCGAACAGGCCCGCAGGCTCTCCGGTTCGGCTGCCGGGGTCGTGCTGCTGCCCGCCGCCGAGGGCGGCCTCGAGGTCGTCGCCGTCGCCTCGGAGCTCCCCTCGAAGACGCTGGGAATGGTCTTTCCGCCGGAGAACCAGGTCGTCGCCGAACTCCTCGACGGGAAGCCCGTGTTCGTCGACGACGCGGCCACCGACCCACGCATGGTCAGCGACTTCGCCCACGTGTACGGGCCGACGATGCTGCTCCCCCTGCGGAGCGACGGCCGTGTCCTCGGGAGCCTCGTCACTCCTCGCGCGCTGGGCGCCCGCCCGTTCACGGAGACCGAGCGGACGCTGGCCGCACAGTTCGCCGCGCAGGCCGCGCTCGCGCTGATGATGGCCGAGGCGCAGCGCGACCGGGAGCGGCTCGCGGTGTACGAGGACCGCGACCGGATCGCCCGTGACCTGCACGACCTCGTGATCCAACGGCTCTTCGCCACCGGGATGATGCTGGAGACCGCCCAGCGGCGGTCCGTCGTGCCCGAGGTCCGGGAAGGTGTCGGCAAGGCGGTCGACGCACTCGACGTGACCATTCAGGAAATCCGCACCGCCATCTTCGCGCTCCAACAGGACCCCACGGAGGCGCCGTCGGCGCTGCGCACCCGTGTGCTGCGCGAGATCAACATGGCCGCCGTGCCGCTCGGCTTCAAGCCCGCCCACCGCTTCGTCGGACCCGTCGACACCGTGGTCGGGGAACTCACCGGCAAGAACCTCATCGCCGCCCTGCGCGAGGCACTCTCCAACGCCTTCCGGCACGCCGGTGCCTCCCGCATCGATGTCGTCGTCGACGCGACCGTGACCCTGCCGGACGGGCGACAGGGCGTACGGCTGACCGTCACCGACGACGGAGTCGGCATCCCCGACGGCGGCCGACGCAGCGGCCTGCGGAACCTCGAGCGGCGCGCCGAGTCCCTGGGCGGCGACAGCTGGTACGGGCCTGGGCCGGGGGCGGCGGCCGGTGCGGACGGGGGCGGTACGACGGTGGTGTGGCAGGCACCGTACTGAGCGCGGTCGGCGCCTTCGCCGAGCACATTCCGGGGCGAGCGCATGCCACGCCCTCGACGAGCGCACGTCACGGCCTTGCCGAGTGCGCACCGCCACCCCCGCCGAGCACGCTCCACTGCTTGGCCGGGGCACACGGCGGCCTCCCTCAGCGCAGGCCAAAGCCTCGCAGAGTTCGCACCGCCGCCTCCCCCAAGCACACTTCACGCCCGCTGGGGGCAACACGCCCAAGTCAGAGCCCTGTTCGGCCCAGCCGGCGGGGCCATCCGTGGCGCCCGTTCCCCCAGGCGTACGCCTTGAACAGGACCGCGGGCGCAGTTACGGGACACGATCGCTGTCATGCGCTCACCTCGCCGCCATCCCCTGCTCGTGCCGGCTCTGCTGTGCGCCGTCGCGGTTCTCGTGGCCCGGCCCACCGCGGCCGAGGGCGAGTCCGGGACCGAGCCCGGCATCAGCGCCCAGGTGGCGCGGCTGTACGAGGACGCCTCCGTGGCGGCGCGGCAGTACGAGGCGGGACAGCAGGAGGCGGAAGCGCAGCGGGGCAGGGCGCAGCGGGCCGAGGAACTCCTCGCCAGGGAACGGCAGGACATCGCGGTGCTGCACGACGACCTCGGCCGGATCGCGCGCACCCAGTACCGCCAGGGCGGCGGGCTGCCGTACACCGCGCAGCTGCTCCTCGCGGACAGCCCCGAGGACCTGATGCGCGGTCAGCGTGCCGTGTGGCAGGCGGATCTCGCCGTCAACAACGCCGTCAGCAAGAGCCGCCGGGCGGAGGCCAGGCTCGCGGCCGACGAGGCGAAGGCACAGGCGGAGTGGCAGGCGCTGGAGCAGCGCAACGGTGAACTCGCCGAGATGAAGCGGACCATCCAGGCGAAGCTGGACGAGGCACGGTCGGTACTCCAAGGCCAGGCGGACGCCTCGGTGCTGGCGGGCTCCTGCCGTGGCGCCGTCCGGCTCGACCAGCCGGAGACGGACGCCAGGAGCGCGTGGGTCGCGCCGGTGGAGACGTACGAACTCTCCGCGAGCTTCGGCAGCGGCGGCGAGCGCTGGGCGAGCCGGCACACCGGGCAGGACTTCGCGGTGCCGATCGGCACGCCGGTGCGGTCGGTCGGGGCGGGCCGGGTGGTGAAGGTGTCGTGCGCCGGCGCCTTCGGCATCGAGATCGTGGTCCAGCACCCGGGCGGCTACTACACGCAGTACGCGCACCTCGCCGCCGTCACCGTCGACCAGGGGGAGCAGGTCGCGGCCGGGCAGTGGATCGGGCAGTCCGGCACCACCGGCAACTCGACCGGGCCGCATCTCCACTTCGAGGTGCGGGTCACGCCGGAACTGGGTTCGGGGATCGACCCGGTGCCGTGGCTGGCCGAACACGGGGTTCAGCTGTAGTTCCGCGGGAAGGGTGTGGCCGGCGGGAACTTGCTACCCCGGCAGCTCGGCGATGATCTGCTCGATCACCACCGCCACCCCGTCCTCGTTGTTGGCGACCGTGCGTCCGGAGGCCGCGGCGATCACGGCGGGGTGGGCGTTGCCCATCGCGTACGAGCGGCCCGCCCAGGTGAGCATCTCGACGTCGTTCGGCATGTCACCGAAGGCGATGACCTCCTCGTGGGAGATGCCGCGCTCGGCGCAGCACAGCGCGAGCGTGCTCGCCTTGGAGACGCCCGGACCGCTGATCTCCAGGAGGGCGCTGGGGCTGGAGCGTGTGACGTTGGCCCGGTCGCCGATGGCCAGGCGGGCGACGGTGAGGAAGTCGTCCGGGTCCATGTCGGGGTGGTACGCGAGCACCTTGAGCACCGGCTGATCGGCGTCGAGGGCGTCCTCGGCGAGGAGCTTCTCGGCGGGCGCGATGATCTCCGGGGGCTCCATGTGCAGTGACGGGTACGCCGGTTCGAGGTGGAGTCCGTAGGTGCGCTCGACGGCGACCGCCGTGCCGGGGGCGGTGGCCCGGAGCAGCTGGATGACGTCGAGAGCCACGTCGGGCGCCAGCTCGCGGATCTTGACGAAGCGGTGGGCGCCGGGGCCGCCGTGCAGGTCGACCACGGCGGCGCCGTTGCCGCAGATCGCCAGGCCGTGCCCGTGGACGTGGTCGCTGACGACGTCCATCCAGCGGGCGGGGCGGCCGGTGACGAAGAAGACCTCGATGCCGGCCTGCTCGGCGGCGGCGAGGGCGGCGACCGTGCGCTCGGACACCGACTTGTCGTCGCGCAGCAGAGTGCCGTCGAGATCGGTGGCGATCAGCCGGGGCGGAACCATGGAGGCCGGGGTCTCGGGCCGTCGAGTCGCTGAGGTCACCGGGCCATTCTCCCGCATATGCGTGCACGGGCGGGCGGCGGGCCGCACATCTGAGTGATTACCGTCCTCACCAGTGCAGTTACGCCCCGCTTTCGCGGGGTCGATCTCGACCTGCGGTCGGTCTTCGGGGGAACCTTGAGCCGCGGTCCGGGCGAGCCCGCGCCGAGCCCTCGCCGAGCCCGAGCTGACCCCGCACCGACCCCGGGCCGAATCCGCGCCGACCCTGGCAGAGCGCGCGCACAGCCTCCGCGCCCACCCCACCCGCACATCCCGCCCACCCATCCGCGAGGCCCCCATCCCTCACCCGAATACCCCAACGTGGCCCACTCGTTTCCCAGATTTAACGCACGACACCTTGGCGCGCCCTGTCTACGCGCGTAACTTGAGCCAACTCCCCACAGCAGCCACACCATGTGCCGCCCGCCGGTGGCGCGTTGACGTTCAAGACGTACCAAGACGTACAAGGAGGCAGTCAGCGTGTCCAAAACGCCACGCAGCAGACCCCGTTGGTGCCGTGCCGCCTATCCCCTCATCTCGACGGGAGTGGCCGGGGCGTTCGTCCTGACGGCGATCCCCGCCGCCTTCGCGACGCCTTCCGCCACCTTGGTGATCTCCGAGGTGTACGGCGGTGGGGGCAACTCGGGCGCGACGCTCACCCGGGACTTCATCGAACTCGGCAACGCCGGCTCGGCGTCGCAGGACCTGTCGGGCTACAGCGTGCAGTACCTGCCCGGTTCGCCGTCCGCGTCCTCCCAGTGGGGAGTGACCGCGCTCACCGGCTCGGTCGCCGCCGGAGGACGCTTCCTGATAGCCGAGGCGGCGGGCACCGGTGGGACGGTGGCGTTGCCCACCGCCGACGCGACCGGTACGACCGCGATGAGCGCGACCACCGGAACGATCGCCCTGGTCTCCGGCACCACGGCGCTCACCTGCAAGACCGCCGCGGACTGCGCGGCCGACACCCGGATCGTCGACCTGGTGGGCTACGGCAGCGCGGTCGTACGGGAGGGCAGCGGCCCGGCGGCCGGTGCGTCCAACACCGCCTCCGTCTCGCGGGCCGGGTCCCTGGCGGACACCGACGACAACGCCGCCGACCTCACCACGGGCGCGCCCTCCCCGTACAACTCGGCCGGTGAGACGGCCGGTTCCGGCGACGGCGACGGTGGCGGCGACGACGGCTCGACTGAGCCCGGCACGGTCCGGGTCCACGACATCCAGGGGACCACTCGGCTGTCCCCGCTCGCCGGCCAGACGGTGACCCGGGTCCCGGGCATCGTCACCGGCGTACGTACCTCTGGCTCGAAGGGCTACTGGCTCCAGGACCCGACGGCCGATGCCGACGCCCGCACCAGCGAGGGCGTCTTCGTCTACACCGGCTCGGCGACTCCGGCCGTCAAGGTCGGCGACAGCGTCCTGACCACCGGCAAGGTCAGCGAGTACTACCCGAGCAGCGGCAGCCAGTCGGTCACCGAGATCACCGCGCCCACCACCAAGGTGCTCTCCAGCGGCAACGCGCTGCCCGAGGCCGTCACCCTGGACGCCACCAGCGTCCCCGACGCCTATACGCCCACCGCGGACGGCGGCAGCATCGAGGCCCTCGCCCTCGAACCGGCCGTGTACGCACTGGACTTCTACGAGTCCCTCGAGGGCATGCGGGTCGCGGCCACCGACACGCGCGTGACCGGTGCGACGGACGAGTACGACGAGCTGTGGGTGACGGTCAAGCCCGAGGAGAACCCGACCTCGCGCGGCGGCACGCTCTACTCCTCGTACGACCAGCAGAACACCGGCCGTATCGAGGTGATGTCCATCGACGACACCGCCACGTTCCCGGTGGCGAACGTCGGTGACGTGCTCACGGGCACCACGGCCGGCCCGCTCGACTACACCACCTACGGCGGCTACGCCCTCCAGGCCACCCAGCTCGGCACGCTCACCGCCAAGGGGCTCACGCCCGAGGTGACGCGCAAGCAGAAGAACAAGGAGCTCGCGGTCGCCACGTACAACGTGGAGAACCTGGACGCGCTCGACGACCAGGTGAAGTTCGACCGGCTGGCCGGCGGCGTCGCGGTCAGTCTCAAGTCCCCGGACATCGTCGCCCTGGAGGAGATCCAGGACGACAACGGGGCCACGAACGACGGGACCGTCACCAGCGAGGCGACGCTGACCCGGTTCACCGACGCGATCGTCGCGGCGGGCGGCCCCCGGTACTCCTGGCGCTATGTCGCGCCCGAGAACAACCAGGACGGCGGCGAGCCCGGCGGCAACATCCGCCAGGTCTTCCTCTTCAACACCAAGCGGGTCTCCTTCACCGACCGTGCGGGCGGCGACGCCACCACCGCGACCGGCGTCGTGAAGACCCGGAAGGGCGCACAGCTCACCTACTCGCCGGGCCGGATCGACCCGGGCAACGACGCGTGGGCGAACAGCCGCAAGCCGCTGGTGGGCGAGTTCACCTTCCAGGGCGAGCAGGTCTTCGTGATCGCCAACCACTTCACGTCAAAGGGCGGCGACCAGTCGCTGCACAGCCGCTACCAGGCGCCCGCCCGCAGCTCGGAGACGCAGCGGAACGCCCAGGCCGCCGAGGTCAACACCTTCGTCAAGAGCCTGCTCGCCGCCGACCGGAGCGCCAAGGTCGTCGTGCTCGGCGACCTGAACGACTACGAGTTCTCGCAGACGGTGACGACGCTCACCGCCGGCCGAGTGCTCACCCCTCTGATCACGACGCTTCCCGCCGCCGAGCGCTACACCTACGTGTACGACGGCAATTCGCAGACCCTGGACCACATCCTGACCAGCCCGGCCGTCTCCGCGTTCGACTACGACGTGGTGCACATCAACGCCGAGTTCAGCGACCAGGCGAGCGACCACGACCCGCAGATCGTCCGGATCGACATCCACAAGTGCGGGAAACGCTGATCACACTCCCGCACCGATTCCCCTACTGATCTCTCGCCGTGCCGCCCCGCCATCCGGGGCGGCACGGCGGGAGCCGTTTCCACCCCGCCGTGGTCCGGGGCGCCGGCGCCACCGCCGTAGGCTCTGAGCCATGAGTCTGCGCCTGAGCACCGTGATCCTGCCGTACCGCCGCTGGAACGACGGCGGCCGTGCCCCATGGCAGCGCGCAGAGGAACTCGGCTTCCACACCGCCTACACCTACGACCACCTGTCCTGGCGGACCTTCCGCGACGGGCCCTGGTTCGGCGCTGTCCCGACCCTGACCGCCGCCGCGTCCGTGACCGAGCGCATCCGCTTGGGCACCCTCGTCACCTCGCCCAACTTCCGCCACCCGGTGACCCTCGCCAAGGAACTGATCTCCCTCGACGACATCTCGAACGGCCGGATCACCCTGGGCATCGGCGCGGGCGGCACCGGCTTCGACGCCACGGCGCTCGGCCAGGAGCCCTGGACCCCGCGCGAGCGCGCCGACCGGCTCGGCGAGTTCGTACCGCTGCTCGACCGCCTCCTCACCGAGGACTCCGTCTCGTACGAGGGCGACTTCTACTCGGCGCACGAGGCCCGCAACATCCCCGGCTGCGTCCAGCGTCCCCGGCTGCCCTTCGCGGTGGCCGCCACCGGGCCGCGCGGAATGAGGCTCGCCGCCCGGTACGGGCAGGCGTGGGTGACGACCGGAGACCCGAAGCTGTACGAATCGGGCACGCCCGAGGAGTCCCGCAGGGCGATCGAGGACCAGGCGGACAAGCTCGGCAAGGCATGCGCCGACATCGGACGCGACGCCGACGCCATGGAGAAGACCCTGCTCACCGGCTTCACCCCGGACCGCCAGCGCCCGCTGGAGTCCGTCGACGCCTTCGTCGACTTCGCGGGCACCCACGCCGCCCTGGGAATCACCGAGATCGTCCTCCACTGGCCCATCCCGGACTCGGACTTCGCAGCCGACGAAACGGTCTTCGAACGCATCGCCACCGAGGGGCTCGCTCAGCTCTGACCCCCTGAGCAGAGGGTCCGGTCAGCGGACGCGGCCGCTCAGCCAGGGGCTGAGTTGGATCAGCAGGAGGTGTTCCTTGTACGTCCGGTCGCCGGGGAGCGGGACGATGAGGCGGTAGCCGGGCGGGAAGCGGCGGGCGTGGACGTATGCGAGGCCGCCGAAGAGGGAGCGCAGGAAGGCGGGTACGTCGTCGCGCGGGACGTCGGGGAATTCGACGCCCTCGACCGTGATCAGCGCGTCGTCCTCCGGATAGAGCCGCACGCTCACCCGGGGAAGCCCGCCGAACTCCGCGAAGGCCTCGTGCGGCAGTGAGCCGTCCGGGTCGGCGGTCACGCCGACTCCCGCGGCGCTGCGGCGGGACGTCTGGTCGGCGCCTATGTCGTGGGTGACCTCGATCTCACGCTCGTACTCGGCGGCGATCGCCCGGAGTGCGGTGACGGCGGCTTCGGTGCTGGGCAGTTGCTCCATGGTTCCGATCATCCATGAGGTGACGTCAGTGCGGTGCCGGGAACCTGATGTACTCCGGTGGTACGGCCCCGGTGAGCCACACCCCGTTCGCGCTGACGTGGAAGACATGGCCGTCGCTGTCCATGGCGGCGGCGTCCACGGAGAGCACGACGGGCCGGCCGCGGCGGGCGCCGACGCGGGTGGCGGTCTCGCGGTCGGGCGAGAGGTGCACGTCGTGCCGGTTCATGGGCTTGAGGCCCTCGGCGCGGATCGCGTCCAGGTTGCGGGCCACGGTCCCGTGGTAGAGGTACGCCGGCGGTGTCGCCGCGGGCAGTGCGAGGTCGACCTCGACGGAGTGGCCCTGGCTGGCGCGGATCCGGGTGCCTTCGACCGCGAAGCGCCGCTTGTCGTTCGTAGCCACCACGTGATCGAGCTCTTCGCGCGTGAACCGGAAACCGTGCGCGGCCGCCGCCTCGATCAGCGTCCCGATCTCGACCCAGCCGCCCTCTCCGAGGGTCAGCCCGATCCGCTCGGGCTGGTGCCGCAGGTGTTTCGAGAGGTACTTCGACACCTTCACGGTGCGTCTTTCGTCCATCCCGCAAGGGTGCCTGGCGGGAGGGAGATCACGCATTTGATTTTGGTCCTGAGGTTTGATCCACAGCCAAGTACGGTTATCCACAGGGGAATTGGCGATTCTGTGGACAACCCACAAGTCATTTAGGGTAGTTCGTCAACTATGGTGTGTTTGCTGTGGTTTGTCGCGAGCTGGTCCAAGGTGCGGGCCTGTACCTCCCGTTCGGCCGCGGCCGCGATGAAGGCGGCGACCTGTCCGGCACCAACCAGCTTCTCCACGGCCTCTGTTGTCGTGGCCGGGAGTGCCACGAGATGCGTCTCGGCGACGGTCTGCGGCCCCTTGTCCTCGCCGAGGTGCCGGCGCAGGTGCCGGTTGGCGAACAGGCGCATGGCGCGGGCCAGTTCAGCGTCCACCGTCTGCTGCGCGAGCGGCCGCAGGCGCCGTACGAGTGAGGCCGCCTCGGTTGCTTCCGCGTCCGTCGGCGGGTGCTCGCCCAGATAGCGGGCGAACACGTGCTCGGTCGTGAACTCCAGGAAACGGGACGCGATGTGCTCGACCTGACCCCTCAACTCCCGCAGATGGCCCGAGATCGCGGACAGCGGAACCCCCGCCGCGTACAACTCGACTGCCACAGACAGCTCTTGAGGGCTCGGAACCAGGAACCAGTCCTCGTCCCCCGACACGGGCTCCAGCACGCCGAGTTCGATCGCGTCGGCGACCGCCGCGTCGTCCGGGCGTCCGCCGAACCGCTCGTCCAGCTCGGCCCGTGAGATCCGTACCGCCTCCTCGTCGGTCCACGGCCCGTCGACCTCGGCGACCAGACCGAGGACACCGCCGAGACCCCGGCCCGCGTCCCAGGCCTCCAGGAGTTCCTTTATGGAGGCCAGCGTGTAGCCCCGGTCCAGGAGGTCGGCTATCTGCCGCAGCCGGGCCAGGTGGACGTCCGCGTACACGTTGGCGCGGCCGCGCCGCTCGGGGCGGGGGAGCAGACCGCGGTCCTGATAGGCGCGGATGGTCCGGACCGTGGCACCGCTGTGGTGCGCCAGGTCCTCTATCCGGTACGCGGGACCGGCTTCCGGACGGACACCGGGCTCCGCATGGACACGGGCTGCAGGACCGATACCGGCCTCCGCACGGACGGGGACCGCCGGACCGACACCAGCCGCCCCGCCCACCACTCCCGCCCCGTCCACCGACTCCTCGTTCACAATCCCGCCCTCCCCGCCTCGCTAAGCGATGGCCGCCCGCCCGATCGCCCCCGCCGCCGACCGCGCCGCCGGAGACTGCGCCAGATACTCCACCGCCCTGCGCAGCGAGCCCTCCTGCGACGGATGGTAGGACCGCCGCAGATAGCGGGGCACGGCCGCGCCGAGCGCCTTCCAGGTGGGCAACAGCCCCTTGCGTACGGCCCTGTTGTGGGCGGCGAGCGAATAGCGCATGCGTCCGGCGAGCTGCGGGTCGTGGCGGATGAGATACGCGGCGCCCCAGGCCCACAGGTAGAGCAGCACGGGCGTGGTGACCGCCATACCGGCGACCCGGCGCGCGTACCGGGGCAGGCCCTCGCCGCCGCAGTGCTGGTACATGTCGAAGGCGACCGCGCGGTGTTCGACCTCCTCCGCGCCGTGCCAGCGCAACAGGTCGAGCATGACCTCGTCGGCGTCGGCGAGATCCAGGCCCTCGGCCGACAGGACCCAGTCGCCAAGGACCGCCGTGAACTGCTCGATCGCCGCGATCACCGACAGCCGGAAGCGCAGCCACTCCTGGGGCGGTATCGGTGCACCCAGGGGCGGTTGCTCGCCCAGCAGCTTCTCGAAGAGGAAGTCGACGTACTTCGTGAAGTCCGCGGTGTCGAGTCGCTGAGCCGCCAGGTGGTCGAGGACGTAGGAGTGCTGCACGCTGTGCGTCGCCTCCTGGCCCATGAACCCCTTGACGTCCTTGAGGAGTTCGGGGTCGTCGACGAGGTCGAGTGCCTCCTTGAAGACCTTCACGAACCACCGCTCCCCCGCCGGCAGCAGCAGATGCAGCACGTTGATGACGTGGGTGGCGGTCGGTTCCTCCGGGATCCAGTGGAGCGGGGTCCTCTCCCAGTCGAAGGAGACCCGCCTCGGGGTGATGGCGTGCTGCTCGCTCACAGCGATGCCTCCGATCGTGCGCTCACAGCGGTGGCTTCAATCGTGCGATCGCGCGCAACGCCCTCGGTGTGAAGCGGGACATGAGGTGGGCGCCGCGCGCCTCCGGGGTGACGGGCACGACCGCCTGGTTGCGGACGACGGCGCGCAGGATCGCGTCGGCCACCTTCTCCGGCGGGTAGTTGCGCAACCCGTACAGCCGTGCCGACTTCTTCTGGCGCCGCTTCTCCTCGCCCGCGTCGACGCCGGCGAAGTGCGCGGTCGAGGTGATGTTGGTGTTGACGAAGCCGGGGCAGATCGCCGAGACGCCGATGCCCTGCCCGGCGAGCTCCGCGCGCAGGCACTCGCTGAGCATCAGCACGGCCGCCTTGGAGGTGCTGTAGGCGGGCAGTGCCTTTGACGGCTGGTACGCCGCCGCCGACGCGGTGTTGACGATGTGGCCGCCCTGCCCGCGCTCGGCCATCTGCTTCCCGAAGAGCCGGCAGCCGTGGATCACGCCCCACAGATTGACGTCGAGGACCTTCTTCCAGTCCTCCGGGGTCGTGTCGAAGAAGGATCCCGAGAGCCCGATCCCGGCGTTGTTCACCAGCACGTCCACCACGCCGTACTCGGTGGCGACCTTCTCGGCGAGCTTCTCCATGGCCTGCTCGTCGGAGACGTCGACGGTCTCGGCCCAGGACTCGGGGGAGCCGATCAGCCGGGACATCTCCGCGGTGCGGGCCGCGCCCTCCGCGTCACGGTCGACGGCCACCACGCGCGCGCCGGCCTCCGCGAACGCGAAGGCGGTGGCCCGCCCGATGCCACTGCCCGCGCCGGTGACCAGCACGAGCTGCCCGCCGAACCGGTCCGCGTACCTGCCGGTGGCCACGATGTCTCCCACGGGCACACCGTCCTCGTTGGCATGCACGAACTCGGTGATCCAGGCCGCCAGTTGATCGGGCCGGGTGCGCGGAACCCAGTGCTTGGCCGGGAGCGTACGGCGGACCAGACCCGGGGCCCACTGCTCCAGCTCGTCGTACAGGTACTCGGAGAGGAACGCGTCCCCCAGGGGCGTGACGAGCTGCACGGGCGCGTGTGCGTAGGCGTCTGCGCGGGGCCTGCTCAGCCGCGCCCGTACGTTGTCCCGGTACAGCCAGGCCCCGTGCGCCGCGTCCTGGGGCAGGGACGGGGTCGGGTAGCCGTCCGAGGGGACCTTTTCGACACGCTGCAGGATCTTCGGCCACTGCTTGCCGAGGGGGCCGCGCCAGGCCAGCTCGGGCAGCACCGGTGTGTGCAGCAGGTACACGTACCAGGACTTGGCGCCCTGGCCGAGGAGCTGGCCGACCCTGCGTGGGGTGGGCCGCTTCACACGCTGCTTGATCCAGTGCCCGAAGTGGTCGAGCGAGGGTCCGGACATCGAGGTGAAGGACGCGATGCGGCCCTCGGTGCGCGCGACGGTGACGAACTCCCACGACTGCACCGAACCCCAGTCGTGCCCCACCAGGTGTACGGGCCTGCCGGGGCTGACGGCGTCCACGACGGCCAGGAAGTCGTCCGTCAGCTTCTCCAGCGTGAACCCGCCCCGCAGCGGCTTCGGTGCCGAGGACCTGCCGTGCCCGCGGACGTCGTACAGCACGACGTGAAAGCGCTCGGAGAGCCGCCCGGCGACCTCGGCCCACACCTCCTTGGAGTCCGGATAGCCGTGCACGAGCACCACCGTGGGCCGCTCCGGATCGCCCAGTTCGGCGACGCACAGCTCGACTCCGCCCGTCCGCACCCAGCGCTCGCGCGCCCCCGTGAGACTCACTTGTCCTCCGCCCAGCGCCGCACGTGCGGCAGATCGTCGTCCAGCCAGAACGCGCTCGCCTCAGGGTCCTTGGAGTCGGTGACGACGAGGATCTCCTCGAACTTCGCGCCCGTACCCCGGAACCCGAGGTGCGGTTCGACCGCCCACAGCCCCGGCCGGGGCGGGTGATCGGAGAATTTGTACGGCGACCACAGCGGCGACCAGCCGTCGCGGTGCCCGCGCAGCGCGTCGCTCGCCAGCCCCTTCAAGGACTGTGTGCCGAACCCGAACAGATGGGGTGACCAGGGGCGTTCCTTCACCCGGTCGACCTTGTGGGCGATCACTCCGAACGGATACGCGCGGTGCCGGTTCGCATAGCCCTGGCGGACCATGAGCCGGTCCACGTCCTCGTAGATCTCGCGCAGCGGACGGCGCTCGCGCACCTCGCGCAGGATCAGCTCGCGGTGCGCCTCCAGGTCGGTCATCAGCTTGTCCTGCACGGGGTTCAGCCCAAGGGAGCCCGAGTAACCGATGTCCGCCGTGAAGCCCTTGTAGACCGGGGCCATGTCGAGGATGAACGGCATCCCCGCCTTCAGCCGGCGGTTGGTGGGGAAGAACTGCAGCGGGATACGGAAGTTGACGAACGCCGTGCGGTCCCCGAACCAGGCGAAGGGCAGATGGAACCAGTCCCGCACCCCGCGCGCACGCAGCCACTCGCGCTGCATGCGCGCCGCCTCGCGCTCGGTCACGCCCGGTTTCAGCTGCGCGGCCACGGACTCGGCGCACTCGTACGCGAGGCGCTGCACCTCCCTGAACCCGCTTAGTTCCGCCGAGAGTTCGCCTGTTGCTGCAGTACTCATGCCACCGTCCGTCCACACCGACTGCGGTACGCGCTCGTAACTTGACACTGATGAATGTGACAATGGTTAGAGGCTGCGTCAATAGGCGTGCGTGACGCCTGTGGACAACCGGTCTGATGTGGATGAGCCGTCGCCGGTTGTTCGACTTCAGGGGGACCCTTACGGGCCCGTACGACTGGAGAGTGACGCCGATACAGCTCCCTGGTCTGACGACCGGCTGTGGCGTGCGCCACTACCTTCGAAACGTGACTGTGATCGCGACCGAAAGCCTGAGCAAGCGGTTCCCCAGGGTGACCGCTCTTGACCGGCTCTCCGTGGACGTCGGACCCGGTGTGACCGGACTCGTCGGAGCCAACGGAGCCGGCAAGTCCACATTGATCAAGATCCTGCTGGGTCTGTCCCCCGCCACCGAGGGCCGCGCGCAAGTGCTCGGCCTCGACGTGGCGACCGAAGGCGCCGCCATCCGCGAGCGGGTCGGGTACATGCCCGAGCACGACTGCCTGCCGCCCGACGTCTCGGCCACCGAGTTCGTCGTCCACATGGCGCGCATGTCCGGGCTCCCGCCGGCCGCGGCCCGTGAACGCACCGCGGACACGCTGCGCCACGTCGGCCTCTACGAGGAGCGGTACCGCCCCATCGGCGGCTACTCCACGGGCATGAAGCAGCGCGTCAAGCTCGCGCAGGCCCTCGTCCACGACCCGCAGCTGGTCTTCCTCGACGAGCCGACCAACGGCCTCGACCCGGTCGGCCGCGACGAGATGCTCGGCCTGATCCGCCGTATCCACACCGACTTCGGCATCTCGGTGCTCGTCACCTCGCACCTCCTGGGCGAGCTGGAGCGCACCTGCGACCACGTCGTCGTCGTGGACGGCGGCAAGCTGCTGCGGTCCAGCTCCACCACGGACTTCACCCAGAACACGGCGATCCTCGCCATCGAGGTCACCGACACCGACGAGCACCCGGACGGCACCCGCGCGGTGCGCGACGTGCTCCACGCGCGCGGGGTGGAGACCCACGACGGCAGCGGCCTGCCGGGCGCCGGGCACATCCTGCTGCTCACCGCCGAGGGCGAGGAGACCTACGACCTCGTCCGCGACGTCGTCGCCGACCTCGGCCTCGGCCTGGTCCGCATGGAGCAGCGCAGGCACCACATCGCCGAGGTGTTCCACACCGAGAGCGACCAGAACGGCGAACGTGACGAGCGCGAGCAGCGGAAGGAGGCGGTCGGCCATGGCGGTTGAGCAGCCCCAGGTCCAGCCCACAGCCCGACCGGGCGAGCAGACCCGGATCCACAACATCGGCTACCGCAACTACGACGGCCCGCGCCTGGGCCGCGCGTACGCCCGCCGCTCGCTGTACTCGCAGTCCCTGCGCGGCTCCTACGGATTCGGCCGCTCGGTCAAGTCCAAGGTCCTGCCCATGCTGCTCTTCGTGGTGATGTGCGTCCCCGCGCTGATCATGGTGGCCGTCGCGGTCGCCACCAAGGCCAAGGACCTGCCCGTCGACTACACGCGCTACGCGATCATCATGCAGGCCGTCATCGGCCTCTACGTGGCCTCCCAGGGACCCCAGTCCGTCTCCCGCGACCTGCGCTTCAAGACCGTACCGCTGTACTTCTCGCGCCCCATCGAGACCGCCGACTACGTACGCGCCAAGTACGCGGCCCTCGCCTCCGCGCTGTTCGCGCTCACCGCCGCGCCGCTGATCGTGCTCTACGTAGGGGCGCTTCTCGCCAAGCTCGACTTCGCCGACCAGACGAAGGGATTCGCCCAGGGACTGGTCTCCGTGGCACTGCTGTCGCTCCTTTTCGCCGGCATCGGACTGGTCATCTCGGCGGTCACCCCGCGCCGCGGCTTCGGTATCGCGGCCGTCATCGCCGCGCTGACCATCTCCTACGGGGCGGTGTCCACCGTCCAGGCCATCGCCTTCGAGCAGTCCAGCGGCGGAGCCGTCCCGTGGCTCGGGCTCTTCTCGCCCATCACGCTCATCGACGGAGTGCAGACGGCCTTCCTGGGCGCCACCTCCGCCTTCCCCGGCGGGGAAGGCCCCTCGTCCGGCCAGGGCGTCGTCTACCTCCTCGTCGTCCTGGCTCTCATCGCGGGCTGCTACGGCCTCCTGATGCGCCGCTACCGAAAGGTCGGACTGTGACCACGCTCACCATCGACCACGTCTCGCGCTGGTTCGGCAACGTGGTCGCCGTCAACGACATCACGATGACGATCGGCCCCGGAGTCACCGGCCTCCTCGGCCCGAACGGCGCCGGGAAGTCCACCCTCATCAACATGATGGGCGGCTTCCTGGCCCCCTCCACGGGCACCGTCACCCTCGACGGAGAGCCGACCTGGCGCAACGAACAGATCTACAAGAAGATCGGCATCGTCCCCGAGCGCGAGGGGATGTACGACTTCCTCACCGGCCGCGAATTCGTCGTGGCCAACGCCGAGTTGCACGGACTCGGCACGAAGGCCGCACAGCGGGCACTCGCCACGGTCGAGATGGAGTACGCGCAGGACCGCAAGATCTCGACCTACTCCAAGGGCATGCGGCAGCGCGTGAAGATGGCGAGCGCCCTCGTCCACGACCCGTCGCTGCTGCTGCTCGACGAGCCCTTCAACGGCATGGACCCGCGCCAGCGCATGCAGCTCATGGACCTGCTGCGGCGCATGGGCGACGAGGGCCGCACGGTGCTGTTCTCGTCCCACATCCTCGAAGAGGTCGAACAACTCGCCGCGCACATCGAGGTGGTCGTCGCGGGCCGGCACGCCGCGAGCGGCGACTTCCGGCGCATCCGCCGTCTGATGACCGACCGCCCGCACCGCTACCTCGTCCGCTCCAGCGACGACCGGGCACTCGCCGCCGCACTGATCGCCGACCCGTCGACGTCCGGTATCGAAGTGGACCTCGCCGAGGGCGCGTTGCGCATCCAGGCCGTCGACTTCGGCCGGTTCACCGCGCTGCTCCCACGGGTCGCGCGCGACAGCGGTATCCGGCTGCTCACGGTCTCGCCTTCCGACGAGTCCCTCGAGTCCGTCTTCTCGTATCTCGTAGCGGCGTAGGAGGCCGAAGATGTACGACCCCACAGTCGCCCGGCTCACCTATCGAGCCCTGCTCGGCCGCCGCCGAGCCCTCATCCTGTGCGCCCTTCCCGTCCTGCTCATCGTGATCTCCGTGGCCGTACGCGGCTTCACCGGGGCCGACGACCAGGTCGCCTCCGACGTGCTCGGCGGGTTCGCGCTCGCCACGATGGTCCCGATCATCGGCGTCATCGCGGGTACGGGCGCCATCGGGCCCGAGATCGACGACGGTTCGGTGGTGTATCTGCTCGCCAAGCCGCTGAAGCGGCCGACGATCATCTTCACCAAGCTGATCGTCGCGATCGCCGTCACCATGGCGTTCTCGGCGGTGCCGACCTTCATCGCGGGCATGATCCTCAACGGCAACGGCCAGCAGATCGCCGTCGCCTACACCGTGGCCTCCCTGGTCGCCTCGATCGCGTACGCCGCGATGTTCCTGCTCCTGGGGACGATCACCCGGCACGCGGTCGTCTTCGGCCTCGTCTACGCGCTCGTCTGGGAGGCCCTCTTCGGATCCCTGGTGTCCGGCGCGCGCACGCTCAGCGTCCAGCAGTGGGCGCTCGCCGTCGGCCACAAGGTCACCGGCGGCGAACTCATCACCTCGGACGTGGGAATCACGACCGCGACGGTGCTGCTGGTCGCGGTCACCGTCGGTGCCACCTGGTACGCCGGGCAGCGACTGCGGTCGCTGACGCTGGCCGGCGAGGAGTGAGCGGGGGCTCCACGCGCGCGTGCCCGATCTCATTCGGGCACGCGCGCGTGGAGCCCTCTTTTCTTGACAGAGGCTTCACGTCTGTCTGTGCACACTGGGCGGACGGGGACGCACGGCCAGGAGGAACGGGGATGGCAGCCGAGGAACCACGGAGTGACGGTAGCAAGCAGTCCGGGGACGGCGGCGGCGCGGACGGGGCCGAGGAAGGCTGGGACGACCTCGTCCTGGACGAGGACTTCATACGGTCCGCCGAGACGGCCGAGCCGTCGGCCCGCGCGCGTATGCTCGCCGCCCGCTGGCGCGACGGGGGACCCGATCCGCAGCCCTGGCGCTCCGACGAGCCGCCCGCGGGCTGGTTCTTCAGCAAGGGGCGCCGGCGCAGGTGGCGCCGACGCTAGCCGCGGCATCCCGCCCGGGTTTATTCGTTGGCGTCCAACTCGGCGTACGGGCACAGTAGTTATGTCCGCATCGCCGGTTCGAATCGGCGCCACTTTCTGGGAGAGGAGCGCGACGATGCTCGTCAGGAGCAGTTCGTCGAGCTCCCAACAGGGCAGCCCGCGGCGGGTTCCGGAGTAGTCACCCTCCGTCGAAACCCGCTCCGCACGGGGGGCTGCCCGGGGCGGCCGCTTCGAGCGCGCACTCGCGCGTGGCCGCCCACCCATACGCAGCCGCTGTGACCTGGCGGCGATCCGATCCGCTGCTTCGCGGCGGGATCCCCTCTCCCGCCCGCCTCTTCGGGGCGGGCGGGAGAGGCACGGCGGCTACGGCTGCGCCAGCAACCGCTCAAGCACCACCGCGATGCCGTCCTCCTCGTTCGAGGCCGTCACCTCGTCCGCAACCGCCTTGAGCTCCTCATGGGCGTTGGCCATCGCCACGCCGTGCGCCGCCCAGGCGAACATCGGGATGTCGTTGGGCATGTCGCCGAAGGCGATGGTGTCCGCAGCCTTCACGCCGAGGCGGCGGGCCGCCAGGGACAGCCCCGTCGCCTTGGAGAGGCCGAGGGGGAGGATCTCCACTATCCCGGCGCCGGCCATCGTCACCCCGACCAGACCGCCCGCGACCTCCAGGGCCACCGCGGCGAGCTCGTCGTCGGAGAGCGTCGCGTGCTGCACGTACACCTTGTTCAGGGGCGCCGACCAGAGGTCCGCCGCGTCCTTGATCGGTACGACCGGGAGCGGACCGTCATGCCTGCGGTAGCCGGGCCCGACCAGCACCTCGCCGTCGAGCCCGTCGCGGCTGGCGGCCAGCAGCAGCGGGCCGACCTCCGCCTCGATCTTGGCGAGCGCCAGACCGGCCAGCTGCCGGTCGAGGGTCACCGAGGTGAGCAGCCGGTGCTCCCCCGCGTCGTACACCTGCGCGCCCTGACCGCAGACCGCGAGGCCCTCGTAGCCGAGGTCGTCGAGGATGTGCCGGGTCCAGGGCACCGCGCGCCCGGTCACGACGATGTGCGCGGCGCCCGCCGCGGTGACCGCGGCGAGGGCCTCACGCGTACGTTCCGAGACCGACTCGTCGGAGCGCAGCAGCGTTCCGTCGAGGTCGGTCGCGACGAGCTTGTAGGGGAACGGCCCGGTTGCCGAGGTCGCCCCGGTGGTGCTGCCGGTCACTTGGAGATCGGCTCCAGGACCTCACGGCCGCCCAGGTACGGACGCAGTACCTCCGGCACCCGCACGGATCCGTCGGCCAGCTGGTGGTTCTCCAGGATCGCCACGATCGTGCGCGGTACGGCGCACAGCGTGCCGTTCAGCGTCGAGAGCGGCTGCACCTTCTTGCCGTCGCGCATCCGCACGGACAGGCGGCGCGCCTGGAAGCCGTCGCAGTTGGAGGCCGAGGTCAGCTCGCGGTACTTGCCCTGGGTCGGGATCCACGCCTCGCAGTCGAACTTGCGGGTCGCGGAGGCGCCGAGGTCGCCCGAGGCCACGTCGATCACCTGGAAGGGCAGCTCGAGGCCGGTCAGCCACTGCTTCTCCCACTCCAGGAGGCGCTGGTGCTCGTTCTCGGCGTCGTCGGGGTGGACGTACGAGAACATCTCGACCTTGTCGAACTGGTGCACGCGGAAGATGCCGCGGGTGTCCTTGCCGTACGTGCCGGCCTCGCGTCGGAAGCAGGGCGAGAAGCCGGCGTACCGCAGGGGCAGCTTGTCGGCGTCGAGGATCTCGTCCATGTGGTACGCCGCGAGGGGGACCTCGGAGGTGCCGACCAGGTAGTAGTCGTCCTTCTCCAGGTGGTACACGTTCTCCGCGGCCTGGCCGAGGAAGCCGGTGCCCTCCATGGCGCGCGGGCGGACCAGCGCGGGGGTGAGCATCGGGATGAAGCCGGCCTCGGTGGCCTGCGCGATCGCCGCGTTGACGAGGGCGAGCTCCAGGAGCGCGCCGACACCGGTGAGGTAGTAGAAGCGCGAGCCCGACACCTTGGCGCCGCGCTCGACGTCGATCGCGCCCAGTGCCTCGCCGAGCTCCAGGTGGTCCTTGGGCTCGAAGCCCTCGGCGCCGAAGTCACGGATGGTGCCGTGCGTCTCCAGGACGACGAAGTCCTCCTCGCCGCCGACCGGGACGTCGGGGTGGACCAGGTTGCCGAGCTGGAGGAGGAGGTGCTTGGTCGCCTCGTCCGCCTCGTGCTGCTCGGCGTCGGCCGTCTTGACGTCGGCGGCCAGCTGACCGGCCTTCTTCAGCAGCTCGGCCTTCTCGTCACCCGAGGCCCTGGGGATCAGCTTGCCGAGCGCCTTCTGCTCGGAGCGCAGCTCGTCGAAGCGGAGGCCGGACGACCTGCGCCGCTCGTCGGCGGAGAGGAGGGCGTCGACGAGCGCGACGTCCTCTCCACGGGCGCGCTGGGAGGCGCGAACACGGTCGGGGTCCTCACGGAGCAGGCGAAGGTCAATCACCCCTCAAGGTTACCGGTGCGTGCTTCCGGCCAACGACTCGATATTCCGGCGCGTTACTTCTGTCACGTTATGACCGAAATGCCGGACTGAATCTCTTGATCGTTATTGCGCGTCAATAAAAGGGCGATGCTCCCCGAATCGGGGCATGCGACGGTTGGCCGGTTGACCGGATTCCCTTGTGGTGAGCGGGATTTGGGGAGGGTGTTGTCCACAGGGCCCTAAGCCTCCGTGAAGTTATCCACAGGCTGTGTGGATGATCTGTGGACTACGGAAGTGATCATTCCGAAAATCCCGGCCGGGGTGAGGAATTCCCGGGTCAAACCATCCCTACACCCACGTTCGAGTGGATTCGAGCGGAAATGCTTCGCTCCATAGGATTGACCAAAGGAAAAGAGTGGACGAGGGGTGACGTGCGCGCCTGTGGACGAATCGGGGGCCCGCAGGCCGATTTGTCGACGATGTAGCGCTTCGTTGTCGACTTGTCCCCAGGTCGAGAAGCGCGCCTGTGGATAACTCTTGTGGATGACGAAAATCAGCAGGTAGGACCGGCGCGACGGGACTGGTGGGACTGGTGCGACGGCTGATGACGACCTACGACAACCCGACGACGGGCTAGAACCGGCCGTCGTGGCAACGCGCGACCCAGTCGGCCGCCGCCACGAACTCCTCGTCCGACGTCCCCCGCAGGGGAGCGCGTACGGCCTCCACACTCACGTCCGCGCGCGGGTACGACCCGAGGAAACGCACCTGGAGGCAGATCCGCTTGAGTCCCATCAGGGCATCGGCCACCCGACGGTCGGAGATGTGGCCCTCGGCGTCGATGCAGAAGCAGTAGTTGCCGATGCCCTCGCCGGTCGGCCGGGACTGCAGCAGCATCAGGTTGATGCCGCGCGTGGCGAACTCGCCGAGGAGGTCGCGCAGCCCACCGGGGTGGTCGTCGCGCTGCCACAGGACCACGGACGTCTTGTCCGCGCCGGTCGGCGCCGCGGGCCGGGCCGGCCGTCCCACCAGCACGAACCGCGTCTGCGCGTTCTCCGCGTCGTGGATACCGGTCTCCAGCGGCACCAGGCCGTACGGGCCCGCCGCGAACTCGCCCGCGAAGGCGGCGTCGTACCGGCCCTCCTGTACGAGGCGCGCACCGTCCGCGTTCGACGCCGCGGACTCCCACAGCACGTCCGGGAGGTTCGCCTTCATCCAGTTGCGCACCTGCGGCTGCGCGGCCGGGTGCGCGGTCACCGTCTTGATCTCCGACAGCTTCGTGCCGGGCCTGACCAGCAGCGCGAAGGTGATCGACAGCAGCACCTCGCGGTAGATCATCAGCGGCTCGCCCGCGACCAGCTCGTCGAGGGTCGTGGTGATGCCGCCCTCCACGGAGTTCTCGATCGGCACGAACGCGGCCTCGGCCTCGCCGTTGCGGACGGCGTCGAGCGCGGCGGGAACCGACACCATCGGGACGAGCTCCCGGGTGGCAGCCTCCGGAAGCGTCCGCAGAGCGACTTCGGTGAACGTGCCCTGAGGACCGAGATACGCGTAGCTGGCTGGCATGACCTCACCCTAATGGGCCTGGGACAACCCGGCTCACGCCTGTGGAAACAACCGCCCCTGAGAGGACCGCTCAGGGACGGTCACCCCTCCAGCAACCGCTGCCCCACGTACTCCCCCTCCGCCGCCCCGCCCGGCACCGCGAACAGTCCGCTCGACTCGTGGCGGATGAACTCGGAGAGTGCGTCGCCGCGGTCGAGCTTGCGCTGGACGGGGACGAAGCCGCGGACCGGATCGGCCTGCCAGCAGACGAAGAGCAGGCCCGCGTCGGGCACCCCGTCCGCGTCGAAGCCGTCGTGGAAGGAGAACGGCCGGCGCAGCATCGCGGCGCCGCCGTTCTGGTCGGGGCGGGTGATCCGGGCGTGCGCGTTGATGGGGACGACGAGGTTGCCGTCGGCGTCGGTCTTGTCGAGGTTCATGTCGGTTGTCTCGGTGCCGCCGCTCAGCGCCGCCCCGGTGGACTTCTTCCGCCCGATGACGTCCTCCTGGACCTTCACCGAGAGCTGCTCCCAGGTGTCGAGGAGCATGCGGATACGGCGTACGACGGCGTACGAGCCGTTCGCCATCCAGGCCGGGTCGCCGGAGGCGGGCACGAAGATGCGCTCGTCGAAGTCGGACTCGGCCGGCTTCGGATTGCGGGTGCCGTCGAGCTGGCCCATCAGGTTGCGGGCCGTCATGGGCTGGGCGGTGGCCCCCGGAGAGCGGTTGAAGCCGTTCATCTGCCAGCGCACACGGGCCGCGCTGCCCGCGTCCCGCTGGATCGCGCGCAGGGCGTGGAAGGCGACCAGGGCGTCGTTCGCGCCGATCTGCACCCACAGGTCGCCGTTGCTGCGAGCCTTGTCGAGGTGGTCCGAGGAGAAGTCGGGCAGCGGGTCCAGGGCGACCGGGCGCTGCTTCTCCAGGCCCGTACGGGCGAAGAAGCTGTGGCCGAAGCCGAAGGTGACCGTCAGGGACGAGGGTCCGGCGTCGCGGGCGACGTCCGTGTCGTCCTGGGCGGCGGCCTCGCCCGCCATCAGCCGCTGGGCCGTCGTCGACCAGCGGCGCAGCAGCGCGGCCGCCTCCTTGCGGCCCGCGCCGGCCGTCAGGTCGAAGGCGACGAGATGGCCGCGGGCGTGGAGGGCGTCGGTGATGCCGGTCTGATGTTTCCCGTGAAACATCACCGTGTCCGCGCCAAGTGAGGTGAGCGGCACGGCTTTGTCGGAGGGGGCGGCGGCGTACCCCGCGGCTCCGCCGGCCGCACCGAGCACGAGCCCGGTGGCACCGGCGGTGCCCAGCAGCCGCCGCCGCGAAATGCCCTCCCCGGGGGAGGCGTCTTCGGAATCGGTCTCCCTGGAGGCCTCCGAGGTGGACTGGTCAGCCATGGTCAGGTTCAGCCGATCTTCGCGTTCTTGTCTACGGTCACTTGGTCGATGTCGGAGGTCCGCACGGTCACTTCGACCTTCCAGTCGCCCGCGAGGGGGATCTGCACTCCGCTCGCCGTCCAGTGGCCGGTGGCGATGCGGTCGGGGGTCACGGGCAGCGGGCCGATGTCCTTCGCCTCCAGGGTGAAGGCGATCTTCACCTCGGGGACGTCGAAGGCCTTGCCGTTGGGCCGTACTACGAAGACATGCATTTCGTTGCCGCCGACGCGGGCCGGGTCGAGGGTGACCTCCACCGTGCCCTTGCCGTCCTCGGCGCCCGTGTCGAACGGGATCTTCAGCGACAGCGGTCCGGACTGCTGGGAGGAGGACGACGAGGTGGCCGCCTTCGCGTCCTCCTCCGTACGTCCCGGCTCGGTGGACGTCAGCACCGTCGTGATCGCGAGCAGGACGACGGCGACGCCCGCCTCGGCGAGCACCGAGCGGCGCAGGCCCGAGCGGAGCGGGTCGGCGTCGCGGAGGCGCTTGTCGCGCGCGGTGGCCACGGCGGCTTGCTGCCTGGCGAGCTGGGCGGCCCGCCGTGAGTCGGCGGAGCCCGCGGCGACCTTCGTCCGCGTCTTCGCGCGCTGCTCGACCACGGAGGCCGCGACGGCCTCCGGAGCCGGAACCTCCGACAGCTGCCCCGTCCAGCGCCGCGAGATCCACGCGATGCCGACGAGGACCGTCACCAGGCCGATCTTGACGAGCAGCAGCTGCCCGTACGCCGTGTCGGTGAGCGCCGACCAGGAACCGACCTGGCGCCACGCCTGGTAGCTCCCGGTCGCGACCAGCGCGATCACGCTGCTGAACGCGACGCGCGAGAAACGGCGCACCGCCGCCGCATCGATCTGCGCGTCGGCGGGCGCCCGGAACAGGGCCACGAGCAGCGCCGAGAGCCCGCCGAGCCAGAGGGCGACCGCCAGCAGGTGCAGCACGTCGACCGGCATCGCGAGGCCGGTCTGGATGCCGGTCGAGGCGTGCTCGGCCATCGCCCAGGTCGCGGCCAGGCCCGCCGCGACGACGGCCCCGCCGATCGCGAGCCCGAAGGTGAGGTCCTTCTTCTCCTCAACTGCCGCTTCGGCCGCGTCTTCGGCGGCCCCCGCCTCGGAAGCAGCCGCCTCGTCCCGCTTCACGTACGCCCCGAAGAGCACCGCGATGAACAGCGCGCCCGCGGCGAGCAGCAGCAGCCGCGACACCAGCGCCGCGCCCGCCTTGGTCTGCAGCACCTGCCCGAGCAGCGACAGGTCGAAGATGTCACCGACCTTGCCGGAGCCGACGTAGGAACCGCGCAGGAGGAGCAGCGCGAGGGTGGCGCCGGTCAGCGCGAGCCACCCGGAGACCACGAGGCGCTGCACCGGGCGGACCCCGGCGCCCCGCTGCCAGCAGGCGAGCACGAAGGCCGCGCCGCCGACGAGGAGGATGAACCCCGCGTACGAGACGTAGCGCCCGGTTTCGTAGAGCACGCCGACGAATCCGCCGCCCGCCTCCTGGCCGGAGACCGCCACGGAGGTCTGCGAGGGCGCGCCGATGGAGAAGGTGAAGGCGCCCGAGACGGGGTGGCTGTCCGCCGACACCACCTGGTAGGTGACGGTGAACGTGCCGTCGGGCAGCCCCGAGTGCAGCTTCACGGCGTACGTGGTGGCGCTCGTGTTGGTCGGCTTGCCGGTGTCGACGCGCTGGCCTTTGGGGTCGAGGACCTGGAGGGCGTTGTCGGACAGCGCGACCTGTTCGGAGAACGTCAGCGAGACCTCGGTGGGCGCCGTGTCGACCACCGACCCCTGTGTCGGGTTGCTCCCGGTCAGCGCGGCGTGCGCGGAGGCGGGCGCGGCGCCGGCCAGCAGCGCGCCGGCGACGGCGAGGAACAGCAACAGCAGCGTCCGTACACGCGCGACGCCATGCTTGGCGCCACGGGGAGCGATGGTCCGCGTCACAGGTGATCCCTCCCTCAGTGCCCGGTCTTCGGGTTGTACGTCGCGGACTTCACCGGCATCGAGACCTTCACCGTGCCGGACTTGGCGAAGTGCAGTTCCACTGCCACCTTCTCGCCCTGCTTCGGCCGGTGGGTGAGGTTTTCGAACATGAGGTGGTTGCCGCCGCTGGCGAAGTCGAGTGTGCCGTCGGAGGGCACGGCGAAGGACTTCTTCTCCTCCATCGTGCCGCCCTTGGTGGCGTGCAGGGTGACGTCGCCCGAGAGGTCGCTGGTGACCGAGGTCAGGGTGTCGGCGCCGCCGGAGTTGGTGACGGTGAAGAAGCCGGCCGCCATGGTGTCCATGCTCGGGGCGGGCATGTACGCGCCGGTGACCTTCAGTTCGGGCTCGGCCGAGGTGTTGGCGGAACTGTCCGCGCCGCACCCGGCGAGCGCCAGGGCCGCGACGGCCAGCACGGCTGCTCCGGTCCGACGACGCCTCACGGGTTCTGCCCCTTGATGAGCTTGGGGAGGTCCTTGATGTAGTCGTCGACGGTGGCGTCCTCGCCGTAGAGCACATAGCCCCCGTCGGTCTTCGGCGAGAACGCGATGACCTGGGTGCCGTGCACGGAGACGAGCTTGCCGTTCTTGTCCTTCGACGTCGGCTCGATGGAGATGCCCAGGGTGCGGGCGCCGGCCTGGATCGTGGCGAAGTCGCCGGTCAGACCGACGAAGTCGGAGTCGATGCCCTTGAGCCACTTGCCGAGCGCGGCGGGGGTGTCGCGGTCCGGGTCGGTGGTGACGAACACGACGCGGAGCTTGTCCTGTTCGGCCTTGGGCAGCGCCTTCTTGGCGACGGCCAGGTTGTTCATCGTCAGCGGGCAGACGTCGGGGCAGTGGGTGTAGCCGAAGTAGATCAGCGTCGGGACGCCCTTGGTCTCCGCGCGGAGGTCGTACTTCTTGCCCTCCGCGTCGGTGAGCACGAGGTCCGGCTTCTCGAACGGCTGGTCGAGAACCGTCGCGGCCTTCTCCGAACCGGCCTCGGCCGACACGTCGGCGACCGGCTTGTTGCTGTCGTCACCGCTGCCGCAGGCGGAGAGGGTCAGAGCGGCGGCGGCGAACAGGGCGGCCGCGGCGTACGTCTTCTTGCGCATACAAAAATGTCCCAGATGTGAGTGCTCCGGTGCGCACCGGGGTCGGACGACGGCCAGTACAGCGATGTCGTACGACCTCCGGCGTGCACCGAGAGTGCGATGGACCTCAGGCGTTGGTGCGCCGGCGGCCGGCGAGCACGCCGTACGCCACGCCCGCCACGCCGACGACGATGCCGACGACGCCGAGCACGCGGGCGGTGGTGTCACTGCTGTCGGTGGACGCGGAGGTGACCTCGGTGGCCGCCGCCTGCTCCGTGGTCGCCGAGGCGTCGTCGGAGGGGGTGGCGGTGCCGGTGGCCCCGTGGTGGCCCTCCTCGGTCGCCGCGCTGAGCGCGAGCACCGGAGCCGGGTTCTCCGGCTCCTCCTCGCCCTCCTTCTGCTCCTCGATCCAGCGGACGACCTCCTTGTTGGAGTACGTCTGGATCGCCTTGAAGACGAGTTCGTCGGCGTCCTCGGGGAGCGGGCCGATGGAGAGCGGGAACTTCTGGAAGTAGCCCGCCTCGATGCCCTTGCCGGTCGCGGTCCAGGTGACCTTGGTGACGGCCTCGGAGATCGTCTCGCCGTGCAGTTCGAGCGGCTTGTCCAGCGTGGACTTGGTGACCTTGGCGGTCCAGCCGTCGACCGGCTGCGGCATGACGGAGGCGAGCGGGTGGTCGGTCGGGAAGTTGACCTCGAGCTTGGTGGTCGAGGCGTTGTCGCGTTCGTTCGGGACCTTGAAGTCGACCGTGGCGTAACCGCCCTTGGCGGCTTCGCCCTCCGGCTGCACGCTGACGTGCGCGAAGGCGGGGCCGGACAGGACGAGGACGGCCGAGGCGGCGACGGCACCGGCGGCGGCGATACGGGAAATCTTCATGAAAAGGAGGCACTCCACTTCTAGTCCGATGAGCAGGGGCGCGTGATGCGCGATGCGCGTGCGGAGAACCGCCCATGGGGCACCCCTTGGGGGCACCGAAAACGCGGGCACGCGCGCGTGCCGCACGACGGCAGCCCCTCGGAGGAGTGGTGCGTCGCGTCAGGCAGCGAGGACGAGCGCGGTGGAGTGCGGCGGTCCGCGCCGGATCACGGTGTGCTGAAGCGCGGTGATACGGGGCTTCGGTGGCGCGAGCAGCACGGGGCGCTGGGTGCGCGGGGCCGCGCCGGGCGTACCCGGAAGCCCCGCACGCAGGGCGCGTACGAGTGCGAGCGCGGCGCGCAGGGAGCGCAGGAGCGCCCCCTCGGCGACGCCGTGTGCAGACAGCCGGATGAGACGCAGCAGCGCCATGTCACCGCGGCGCAGCACCCATCCGGCGGCGACGGCTGCGAGTACATGGCAGAGCAGCATCGGCACCGAGGGCAGCACCGACATCGAGGAACTCGCGGTGGCCGACATGGCGTCCGCGGGGTGGTGCATGGACTGCGCCGTGCCCGTGTCGATCCGCGCCTCGGCGAGGATCTTCTGGGCCTGCGCGGGGCTGATCGCCGCCGCGCCCGCGCCGCACACCAGACGTGCGGCGCGCTCGACGAGCGACGCGTCGGCCACGCCCGACCCGGTGGCCGACGCGGTGGTCGCCCCCATCGTCGTACCGCCGTGCTGGCCGAGCCCGAACAGCGAGTGCAGGACGGTCTGGCCGGTCGCCAGGACCGCCGCGATGCCCGGCAGCGAACGCTCACGTCCCGCCAGCGGCGCGGCGACCGCGAAGACCGTGAGGAACCCCGCTCCGAGCGTCCACAGGGGGACCGTGACGGAGGAGGCGAGCACATGACCGGCCGCGGCCAGCACGACGCAGACCGCGGCGAACACCGCGGCCCGGAGCATCCGGAGATCGCATCCGGAGCGCGCCGTGCGCTTGTGGGGGGCAGTCATGGCGGGCTCATCATCGCACTGGGCCCAACCGCTCCCCACGGCAGGTCCGCGAGATCCTCACCCGTTCCCTACGGCAGGTCCGCACGATTGTGTACGGCCCGGAAGGCGGCGCTCCGCACCCGGCGCAGACCCTGCCGCCTGCACGGACGCCCGTCATCGCCCCGCACATACACCGCTCCCTGTCACCCGCGCATCCGCCGTATGGGCGGCATCACGTCAAGTGGGCGATTGCGCACGCGTGGTTGCGGCAATACGTAACGGTATGTCGAGCCGTGGCCGGGAGGCTGGAGCATGAGCATCTGGTGGTCACTCCATTTGCGGCGTGAAGCTGCGAGCGTTCCGCTCGCCAGACGCCTGCTGCTCGGCACGATGGAGACGGCGGGCGTCGACCCGGACGTCTCCTTCGACCTCTCCGTCGCCCTGAGCGAGGCCTGCGCCAACGCCGTCGAGCACGGCGGGGGCACCGCGCACGGCGGCTCCTCGGAGGCCTACCGGGTGACCGCCTATCTCGACGGCGAGAAATGCCGCATCGAAGTCGCCGACTCCGGCCCGGGCTTCCCGCCTGACCCCGGTCTCCCGCCCGCCCCCGACCTCGGGCCGGGGCGCTTCACCCGTACCCCGCTCCGTCCGGTACCGGCCCGCAGCGACGCCGAGCACGGCCGGGGTCTGTGTCTGATCCAGGAACTCGCGGACCACGTCCAGATCGGCAACAAGCCGGGACGGGGCGGCGCGGTGGTCAGCTTCGACAAGATCCTGAAGTGGAAGAAGGACGCGCCTCTGATGGCGGTGTAGCCCGGTGACCTCGGTGAACGCCCCGCCTTGGTGACGGATCGGCCATCGGGCCGGCTTCAGCTTTCTCATGGCCCACAGCCAACTGACAGCGCCACCCCATGTGCTTGACGGGTGACGCCCCTAATTTTCCCAGCATGACGGGAAGCCACAAAGAGAACTCGATCACCCGGCGCCGCGCGATCGCGGTGACCGGAGGCACGGTCGCGGCCGGCGGAATCGCCTTCGCGGGATACCAGGCGGCGTTCGCCGACGAAACGACCACCACCGAGACCGACGCGGCCGCCTCCGCCTCGGCGAGCTCCACCGGCGGCGGCCAGTGCGTGCTGATGTCCAGCGTCACGGAGGGGCCGTACTACCTTGACGGCGCCCTGGTGCGGAAGGACATCACCGAGGGCAAGAGCGGCGTCCCGCTGACCCTGCGCATCACCGTCCAGGACACCACCGACTCCTGTGCCCCGGTCGCCGGCGCCGCCGTGGAGATCTGGCACTGCGACGCCTGGGGCTACTACTCCGGCTACACCACCGCCAACCCCGGCGGCTCCGCGCCTGCCGAGAGCGAGGACGGCTCCACCGCCGACGACAAGACGTACCTCCGCGGCTACCAGGTCGCCAATGCCAACGGGGTCGTCAAGTTCGAGACGATCTTCCCCGGCTGGTACACGCCGCGCACCTGCCACATCCACGTCAAGGTGCACACCGGCGGCGAGAAGGAGGACGGCACCTACGAGGGTGGCACGGTGAACTTCACCGGCCAGCTGTTCTTCGACGACGACATCGCCGCGGAGATCTTCGCCCTGGAGCCGTACTCCCGGCACAGCGGCAGCTACACCAAGCTCGCCGACGACATGGTCTACGAGGACAACGGCGCGGCCGGCGGTCTGCTGACCCTGAAGGCGGTCCACAAGAAGGACCCGTCCAAGGGCTACAAGGGGTCCATCGTCCTGGGCATCGACCCCGACGCCGAGAGCACCGGCGCGGGCAGCGGCGGCGGTGGCACGCCCCCCAGCGGTGCCCCGGGCGACGCGCCGACCGGTACGCCGCCGAGCGAAGCCCCGAGTGACAGCGCCTCCCCGTCCGCCTCGGCGTCCTCGTAGGGTGCGCGCATGAGCAGCCGCGAGGACGAGACGCTCGCGCGGGCCGCCGTGGCCGCGCTGACCTGGCAGTTGGAACTGGCTCCCAAGCCCGGACTGCCCGACCCGCGCGATCTCGACGCCCGGGCCACCCGCCAGGACCACTGTTCCCTGCGCTGGTCGGCCAAGGCGCTGGCGCCCGGCTTCGCGGCCATGGCGGCCGCCGCCCGCCGCATCGGCCTGCCCTCGCCCGAACTCCGTACGGAGCTGGGCGCGATCGGCCGGTCCACCGAGCACTCGGTGGCACTCGCGGGCGGCGGACACCGCGGCGCCATGTGGGCCCTCGGGCTCCTGGTCGCCGCCGCGGCCCTGGAACCCCGCGCCACGGGGAGCGACGTCGCCGCGACCGCCAAGCGGATAGCGGCGCACACCGACCGGCGGGCACCCCGGCGGCCCTCCCGGGGGTCGTCCGTCTCGGCGAAGTACGGCGCCGCCGGGGCACGCGGCGAGGCCCGCGCCGGATTCCCGCACGTACGGCGGGCGTTGGCCGCACTCGGCACCGCCCGCTCGGCAGGCGCCCCCGAGCCGTACGCCCGGCTCGACGCCCTCCTCACCGTCATGTCCACCCTCCAGGACACCGAGTTGCTCTACACAGCGGGACCGCACGGCCTCCGCCATGTCCAGGCGGGCGCCCGCGGAGTCCTCGAAGCGGGCGGTACGTCCACGGAGGCGGGCCGTGCGGCCCTGTCCGCCCTTGACGACGACCTCCACGCGCGCGCGTGGAGCCCCCGTGGCAGCGGAGGGCTGCTCGCGGGGGCCCTGTTCGTGGACTCGCGGCCGGTGGTGGTCAGTTCACCGGTACGGGCTGCCTGACGGGCTCCTTCGAAGGGCCGGCGGTGGCGGTGGCTGTGGCCCATCGCGTCGCCGGTCCCATCGCGTACGAGGCCGCCAGCATCACCCCGCCGAGCAGCAGCCAGCCCGGCGTTCCCCAGCCCACCAGCAGCGCGGTCAGGACGAGGGGGCCCATCGTGCGGGCCACCGTGACGCCGGTGCCGAAGAAGCCCTGGTACTCGCCCATGCGGTCGGCCGGAGCGAGGTCGAAGGCCAGCTGCCAGGAACCCGCGGACTGCTGCATCTCGGCGACGACCTGAAGCACCGCGCCCGCCACCAGCACACCCACCGCGACCCACGGAGAGACACCGGACGACAGGGCGAAGACCACGCAGGACGCCAGCATGACGAGCCCGGACCGGCGTATCGCGCGCGTGGCGGACGCGAGCCCCGTGACCCCGCGGGCCATCCGCACCTGGAAGACCATCACCGCGCCCGTGTTGAGCACGAACAGCGCGGAGACCAGCCAGGCGGGCGCCTCCGTCCGCTCGGTGATCCACAGCGGGATGCCGAGGCTGAGCAGCGGCATCCGCAGCAGCAGCACGGTGTTGAGGAACGTGACCAGTACGTAGGGGCGGTCGCGCAGAACTCCGAGGCCATGACTGCGCGGTACGGCGACGGCCGCCGAGGCGGGCACGGACGGCAGTCGCACCATCAGCGCCGCGCACAGCAGGAAGCTCACCGCGTCCAGCGCGAACACCCCGAGGTACGCGGCGCGCGTCCCGGCATGCAGCGCGAGCCCGCCGAGGCCCGCCCCCACGGCCAGACCGGCGTTGAGCGTCGACTGCAGATGCGCGAGCAGCCCGGTCCGCTCCCCGGCCGGGACCAGCCCAGCAAGGAGCGCCTGCCGGGCCGCCGCGAGCCCCGACTGTGCGGACGCGTACGCGCACGCCGCGAGCACGAAGGGGAGGAAGCCGCGTACGACGAGGAAGGACGCCACCGCCGCCGCGGTCGCCAGTGCGAGCAGCACCGCCGTGCCGCGCGGCCCGCGCCGGTCGGCCAGCCGCCCCAACGGCACACCCACCAGCGAACCGACGGCCCACGCCACGGTCAGCCCCAGCCCCACCCGTCCGGGGGCGAGACCGACGACATGCGTGAAGTACAGCGCCGACGTCACGTAGTAGGCGCCGTCTCCGACGGAGTTGGCCAACTGGGCCAGAGCCAGGACACGCTGCGGACCCGCGGGCGGGACCAGAGAGTTCGTCATGAGGCCGACACTAGAAGCGCGGTGGGCCCCTCAACAGGCCCAATTGGAGCGCCGATTCATGGCCCAATCCAGAGGCCGCTGGAGAGGCCGTCAGCCGGTGCCTGCCAAGGCTCTCCGGAGAGGGCGTCAGCTGCTCTCAAGCCCTTCCGGAGAAGCCGCCAGCCGGTCTCAAGCCCCTCCGGAGAGGGCGTCAGTCGGTCCCCAGCACCCGCCCCAACACCTCCAGCGCCTCCGGGTACACCCGTTCCCTCGGTGTCCCGTACCCCACGACCAGCCCCTGCGTCCGGCCGTCGCCGTCGCCCGGCGCGTGCCAGTGCTCCCCGAGGTACCCGACCGCGAGCCCTTCCTCCGCCGCCCGCGCCAGCGTCTCGGCCTCGTCCGGCACTTCCACCAGCGCGTGCAGCCCCGCCGCGATCCCCCGTACGCTCTGCCGCGCCCCCAGCCGGCCGAGGAGCTGGTCCCGGCGCCGGCGGTACCGCAGGCGGCACGCGCGTACGTGCCGGTCGTACGCGTGGCTGTTGATCATCTCGGCGAGGGCCAACTGCCCGATGGACTCGGTGTGATGGTCGCTGTGCAGCTTGGCGTCGGCCACCGCGTCGACCAGGTGCGGCGGCAGCACCATCCAGCCCAGGCGCAGCGCGGGCCCGAGCGTCTTGGAGGCCGTACCCAGGTAGGCGACCTGCCCCGGTGCCATCCCCTGGAGGGCGCCGACCGGCTGCCGGTCGTAGCGGAACTCCCCGTCGTAGTCGTCCTCGACGATCAGCCCGCCACGCGCGCGTGCCCAGTCGGTCAGCGCCCGCCGCCGTTCGGGGTGCAGCGTGACGCCGGTCGGATACTGGTGTGCGGGCGTGACGACGACCGCGTCCGCCTCGACGGAGGCCAACTCGCACGCACAGGCTCCACGTTCGTCGACCGGCAGCGGCACCACTCTCCCGCCGCCCCGCCGCACCACGTCCCGGTGGAACGGCAGCCCGGGGTCCTCCATGGCGACCGTCCCGCCGTCCAGCACGCGCGCGAGGAGCGCGAGCCCCTGCACGTACCCCGAGGTGATCACGATCCGCTCGGGCGGCGCGAGCACGCCCCGGGCCCGGCCCAGGTACCCCGACAACGCCGTCCGCAGTTCGATGCGGCCGCGCGGATCCCCGTAGTCGTATGCCAAGGAGGGCGCCGTAGCGATCGCCCGCCGCAGCGCCCGCAGCCAGGCCGCCGCCGGGAACGTTCCGACGTCCGGGCTGCCGGGGCGAAGATCGAAAAGAGGCGCACGCGCGCGTGGAGCCCCGGCAGCCGCCGACACGCCGTCCAGCGGCAGCGCCGCCACGTCAGTGCCCGAACCCTGCCGGGCGGTCAGATACCCCTCGGCGATCAGCTGGTCGTACGCCGCCTTCGCCGTCCCCCGGGAAACGCCCAGCTCGGCCGCGAGCCGCCGCGTCGCGGGCAGCCGGGTACCCGGCGCGAGCCGCCCGTCGCGCACGGCGTCGCGCAGCGCCTGTTCGAGCCCCGTTCTGCGCCCCGCACTCGCATCGGGCTCCAGATGCAGGTCCACACCGACGCCCGACCAGAAGTCATCCACGAAAGGCCCCCTAGGCACGCGAATGGCCGGGCACCACCACAGGTACCCGGCCATCAATCTCGTATCAGCCTCGTATCAGCCCTTGAAGAGCGCTGTCTCAGCCCTTCAGAGAACTCTTTGAACTCTTTCAGCCCTTCAGGGCGGCCATCCATGCCTCGACCTCGTCCGAGCGCCGCGGCAGCCCGTGCGACAGGTTCCGGTTCCCGTCCTCGGTCACCAGGATGTCGTCCTCGATGCGTACCCCGATGCCGCGGTACTCCTCCGGCACCGTCAGGTCGTCCGCCTGGAAGTACAGGCCGGGCTCGACGGTCAGGCACATGCCCGGCTCCAGCGTGCCCTGGACGTACGTCTCGGTCCGCGCGGCCGCGCAGTCGTGGACGTCCATGCCGAGCATGTGACCGGTGCCGTGCAGGGTCCAGCGGCGCTGGAGGCCGAGCTCCAGGACGCGCTCCACCGGGCCCTCGACGAGGCCCCACTCGACGAGCTTCTCGGCCAGCACGTGCTGCGCGGCGTCGTGGAAGTCGCGGTACTTGGCGCCCGGCTGCACGGCCGCGATACCGGCCTCCTGGGCCTCGTACACGGCGTCGTAGATCTTCTTCTGGATCTCCGTGTATGTGCCGTTGACCGGCAGCGTGCGCGTGACGTCGGCGGTGTAGAGCGTGTGCGTCTCGACGCCGGCGTCCAGCAGGAGCAGGTCGCCGGAGCGGACAGGACCGTCGTTCCGCACCCAGTGCAGCGTGCACGCGTGCGGCCCGGCGGCGCAGATCGAGCCGTACCCGATGTCGTTGCCCTCGACCCGCGCGCGCAGGAAGAAGGTGCCCTCGATGTAGCGCTCGCTGGTCGCCTCGGCCTTGTCGAGGACCTTCACGACGTCCTCGAAGCCGCGCACGGTCGAGTCGACGGCCTTCTGCAGCTCGCCGGCCTCGAACTCGTCCTTCACCAGCCGGGCCTCCGACAGGAAGACCCGCAGCTCCTCGTCGCGCTCGGCGGTCACCTTGTCGGTGAGCGCCGCCTCGACGCCGGCGTCGTAGCCGCGTACGACCCGGACCGGACCGGTCGCCTCGCGCAGCGCGTCGGCGAGCTCGCGGACGTCCGAGGCGGGGATGCCGTACAGCTGCCCGGCCTCCGTCAGGGAGTGGCGGCGGCCGACCCACAGCTCGCCCTGGCCGTTGAGCCAGAACTCGCCGTTCTCGCGGTCGGAGCGCGGCAGCAGGTAGATGGTCGCCTTGTGCCCGTCAGTGGTCGGCTCCAGGACCAGGACGCCGTCCTCGGTCAGGTTGCCGGTGAGGTACGCGTACTCGACCGAGGCACGGAAGGGGTACTCGGTGTCGTTCGAGCGGGTCTTCAGGTTGCCCGCGGGAACGACCAGGCGCTCGCCCGGGAAGCGCGCGGAGAGCGCGGCACGGCGGGCGGCGGTGTACTCGGCCTGCGCGATCGGCTCCAGGCCGTGCAGCTCGGTGTCGGCCCAGCCGGACTTCATGCTCTCGGCCAGCTCGTCGGACACGCCCGGGTACAGGCCGTTCTTGCGCTGCTTGATCGGCTCTTCGGGAGTCTCGTCCGGGGTCTCCGGATTGAGCTCGTCCGCCACGGTCTGCCTCCTAGATACGACTTTGGACCCCCACCATCGTACGGTCGTACTGAAGGGGGTCCAGAGCCGGAAGACCTGTTACGCAGGGCTCACTCGAAGCGCGCCGCCAGGAGTACGACGTCCTCTTCGGAGTCCGCCGCGTCCAGTCCGTCCGGCAGCACACTCCGTAGTACGTGATCGGCGAGTGCGCCGGGGTCGTCGCGCACCGTCTTCGGAACGCTCGCCGCCGCCGCGTGCAGCCGCGCGAAGGCGCGGTCCATGGGGTCGCCGGTGCGGTGCAGTAGCCCGTCCGTGTACAGGAGGACGGTCTCGCCGGGCTGGGCGGTGAGCTCGACGCTCGGTGCCTCCCAGCAGGCGAGCATGCCCAGGGGCGCCGACAGGGAGGTCTCCACGAACTCCGTGCGCCGCGGGCCGATCACCAGGGGCGGGCTGTGTCCGGCGCCGGCGAGCGTGATCTTGCGCAGCGCGGGCTCGCAGTAGGCGAAGAGAGCGGTGGCGGAGCGGGCCGGCTCGGTGAGCCGCATCAGCAGTTCGAGGTCGGAGAGGACGGCGACGGGGTCCTCGCCCTCCATGACCGCGTACGCCCGCAGGGACGCTCTGAGACGGCCCATCGCGGCGACCGCGCTGGGCCCGGACCCGGTGACGGAGCCGACCGCGAGGCCGAGCGCGGCGTCGGGCAGCGGCAGCGCGTCGTACCAGTCGCCGCCGCCGCGCGGACCGGTGCGGTGCCGGGCGGCGAGCTGGACGCCGGAGACCCGTGGCAGCCGCGAGGGAAGCAGCTCCTCGGAGACCGTCGCGATGCACGCGCGCGTGCGCTCCAGTTCCAGCAGCCGTGCCAGGTGCTCGGTCGCGTGCCGGGCGTACCGGCCGATGAGGTGGCGCTGGCGCTCGACCGGTTCGGCGGGCTCGTCGTAGAGCCATACGGCGGCGCCCAGGCGGCCCGCGGCGTCGGTGGACAGGGGCAGCGCGTAGCTCGCGGCGTAGCCGAGCTGTGCGGCCACCTCGCGGTGGCGGGGGTCGAGCCCCTCCTCGGAGAACAGGTCGGGCTGGGTGATCTCCGCCTCGCCGCCGGGCAGTCCGGCCGCCGTGTCCAGGAGCTTTCCGTACGCCATGGAGCTGCGCGGAACCGTCTCGATGTGGCCGAGATCGGCCCGCGCGAGGCCCAGGCCGATGGTGGTGTCCGGGCCGAGTCCGTCGCCCGGTTCCATGACGACGAGACCGCGCCGGGCGCCCACGAGGGCGGCTCCGGCGCGCAGCAGTTCCTCGAGTGCGTCGCTCAGTGTCGCGGTGCGCGCCAGGCGTTCGGTGAGCTCGTGGAGCGTGGTGAGATCGGAGACCAGTCCGGCGAGACGATCTTGCAGATCGGCTCCCGGGCCGGTGGAAGAGGTGGCCGAAGGGGTGACCGTGACAGCGGACATCGGCGCGACAGTGTGTGCGGGCGAGGGAACCGTGGAGTCGATTCCAGCCACTTTCGGAAGGTGAGGGGCGCTCATGGCGTCCGGCTTTCCGACCGGTGCGTATTGCTCAATAGCATCGCAAACCCCCATGTCGTTCTGCGCCGCAAGCAGTGTCTCCACATGTACACGCACTCGTGAGGGGATGTCCAGCATTGTCCTGCCGGGATTCCTGGTGTCCGTGAGACCGGCGGTAACCCTTGCGCGAAAGTAAAGTTGGCCTAAAACTGACTCGGGTAACGGCTTGTTGAGGTCGACTGGCCTAGTTCGACGGAGCGTCACAGCGGTTGTGATGGGTACGTACTCGGTGAAGGCCAGGGGTGGTTGCGATTCGCCCGGAACCTGGCGACGGACCCGGGCGTCTTAACCACCGACGACCGTGCCCCATCCTCCCGTGGCGGAGGCGGCTAGAAATACACGGGACGGCAAAACGCCAGGCGCCGCCACCCCCACGCCATGCCCATGCTCTAGGCACACGCAGTATGGACGCGGACGCAGCCCAAGGCTCGGCCCATAGGGGTTCCCCTTGTCTCCAGCAAGGGTGTGATGCGCCAGCAGGTACGCACGGTGAAGTGATCGACACATGATGTGAGTGGTCCACAGTGTTGCCAGGCGTGCAACGGAAAGGAACGAGCGCTCATGCGCGAGATCCTCGGAAGGCGACGCAGGCTCCTGTCCAGGCGAAACAACGGGAGGCCTGAGATGCTCAAGTCCGCCCTGACCTTCGCGACCGAATGGCAGTGGCCCGTACTCCCGGGTGTGGCATCGGACCCGCAGGGGCGCGCCCGCTGCGGATGCCCCGACCCGGAGTGCACGGTGCCCGGCGCCCACCCCTTCGACCCCGGCCTCCTCGCGGCCACCACCGACGAGCGCATGGTGCGCTGGTGGTGGACCAACCGGCCGACGGCACCGATCGTGCTGGCCACCGGCGAGAAGGCCCCTTGCGCGGTGAGCCTGCCCGCCCTCGCGGCGGCCCGCGCGCTCGCCGCGCTCGACCGCCAGGGCATGCGCCTGGGTCCGGTCGTCGCGGCCCCTACGCGATGGGCGATCCTCGTCGCGCCGTACTCCCTGGAGCAGCTCGGCGAACTGCTGTACGCCAAGGACTACGTCCCCGGCTCCCTCCGCTTCCATGGAGAGGGCGGCTACATCGCGCTGCCTCCGTCGGAGACGGGCCAGGGCCAGATCCGCTGGGAACGCGCACCGCTGCCCGGTTCGGCCGCGCCCTGGGTGCCCGATGTGGAGGCCGTGGTGGACGCGGTGGTCGAGGCCCTCACTCGTACGGGTGTGAGCGCGCCCGAGTTGTAGGGGTGTCGGGCGCGCGGCGAACCGGGCGCCCGCCCCTGGTCGTTATCTTCAGCCTCATGAACCTTCGCCTGCTCGCACTCGCGGGCGTAGTGGCGGTCACGGTGGGGCTTCCACTGGCCGTGGCATCCGCGGGACCCGTCGGAGACGCGGGGCCCGCGGATGTACGTGCGTCCGGGCTCTCTCAGGGCTCCGGGCACTCCCAACACTCCGAAGACGCCGGACACACCGACGGCGCGGGCTCCGAGGACGCCGAAGGCGCCAACGACAAGGGCCCCGCCCCCGACCCCGAGCGGTCGCCCCTGCTACTCGGCCTCGGTCTCGCCACCGCCGCGCACTGCGGTCCCGAACTCTCCTCGCCCGACGGCATCGAGGCGCAGACCTGCGTCCTGACGCAGGGTGAGGAGACCTGGGCGCGCACGTACTACCGCAACGCGACCGGTGACGAGCTGAGTTCCGTACTGAGCCTCATGGAGCCGGGGGGCCGCACGGTGCTGATGCGCTGCGCGGTGGGCGCGGAGGACGACCCCGGGGTGTGCGAGACGCCGAGGGGGCGCACGACGGGTGATGTGGGGGCGTACGCGGCGGTCGCGGAGTTCGCGAAGGGCGGCGAGGCGGGGCCGCTGCTGCTGCGGTCGGGGAGCAACTCGGCGCCGTAGCAAGGCGGTTGGCGCCGTCCCGGACTCCGCACATGAAAAGACCCGGTTGCTGGCGACGGGGGATGCACCAGCAACCGGGCTACTCGAACGGTAACAAGAGATCGGCGGTTCGCAAATTCGGTCTTGGCTATTCGGACACGAATTCACCGGTCAGCATGGGGAGTTGTGACAGGAGTCACCCATCTGGTGAGTCCTGACCAGCTGACCGGTCGGTCAGTTCCCGTTCCTGTGTGTCAGCTGAGCGTCACCTGTCGGTTGGTGAGGCCGCCGCGTGCCCGGCGCTCGTCCGTGGTGAGCGGTGCGTCAGTGGCCAGGGCGGCGGTGAGGCGCTCGGCGAAGGTGGCCGCCGGCTTCTCGATGTCGTCCGCCGTGACGCCCGTCGGAAGGTCCCAGACCGGCACGGTGAGCCCGTGAGCGCGGAAGGAGCCGACCAGACGGGTGCCCTCACCGAGGCTCGACTGCCCGGCGGCGTGCAGGCGCGCGAGCGCGTCCAGAAGCTGCTCCTCCGGGTAGGGCATGACCCAGCGCAGGTGGTTCTTGTCGGGGGTTTCGCACCAGTACGCGGCGTCGACGCCGGACAGCTTCACGGTCGGGATGGCGGCGGCGTTGGCCCGCTCCAGGGAGGCGGTCACCTCCGGCGTCGCGTTCTCCGCGTCCGGGACCCAGAACTCGAAACCCGCGTGCACAACTGGCTCGAACGCGCCTTCGGGGTCGAGGAGATCCTGGAGCCGCGGACCGTCGGCGGGGGCGCGGCGGCCCTCGACCGGGGTGCCGGGCTTCGCGGCGAGCGCGCGCTGGAGAGTGTCGGCGAGGTCGCGGCTGATGTCGCCGGACGCCGTGTCGTTCTGCAGGCCGATCAGGACCGAGCCGTCGTCGCGGCGCAGCGCGGGCCACGCCATCGGCAGGACGGTGGCGAGCGTGACCGAGGGAACGCCCTCCGGGAGGCTCTCCCTGAGCTTCAGCTCGACGGTCGCGGCGGGCACCAGCTCGCGCAGCGCGATCCAGTCGCCCTCGCCCGCCAGGCCCTCGAAGGGGCGATGCACCAGCTCGGTCGCGGCGTGCGCGGCGGCCCGGCCGTGACAGGCCTTGTAGCGGCGGCCACTACCGCAGGGGCAGGGTTCGCGAGCGCCGACAACCGGGAAGTTTCCATCAGCGCCTGCGGCACGGGCACCATCTTTCAGCTGAGGCTGCTTGGCCTTCGTCTGCGGTCGCTTCTTGGCCATCGTGGCTGTCTCCCGGTTACGGCTCGTCTCGTACGGGCGCGAGCCTAGCCGTTTGTACGGGGGCCGACGGGACCCTGTGGACAACGCACCGAGTCGTCCCGGAACCGGCGCTTCAGCGTGCCTATGCGCCTGTCCGCGTGGCAGACACCTCAGTCCATGTCGTCGAAGGCGTCCGCGAAGCCCAGGTCGGGTATCGCAGGGCGCGGTATCAGCGGCTGCCGGTGCGATGCCGGTGACGCGACGCGCGTAGCGAAGTCGTCCTGCCTGCGCGCCGCCTTCACGTTGTCCTGGACGACGACCCAGACCGTGACCTCTCCGTGGACGTCGTCCCGCACGCCCCAGTCCTTGGCCAGTGCCGTGATGATGTTCAGCCCGCGGCCGCCGCGCGCGGTGACCGAGGGCGTGGCCGGAACCGGACGGGTCGGACCACCGCCGTCCGTCACCTCGACGGTGAGCCTTCCGGACGGATCGACACGCCACGCGGCGCGGACGTCGCCGTCCCCCGCCAGGGCGTCACCCAGCGGCCTGCCGTGCCGGCAAGCGTTGCTGAGCAGTTCGGAAAGGATCAGTACGGCGTCGTCGATGACCGTTTCCGCCACGCCACCGGTGCGCAGCTGATCCCGCATCCGGTGTCTTGCTTCCCCCACGCCCGCAGGGCCATGAGGTACGGCCATGCTCGACGACGTGGGCACCTCCTGTGCCACCACCAACGCCACCCCCGAGACCTCCTTTGCCCCACGCCACGGTGTGGATGCCCCTTTGAACTGGACCGGAAACCGGCCAATCCACGTCTGCTGACGCACTCGTAACGATCGAATACGGAGCGAACGCGCCGGTGTACTCCCTGTAGCCGTGTGGCCGGTTCTCGATGGTTTTTTGTGGGATTACTGAAGGTAACTGGCTGAAAGTGTGCGTGTGAGGTCAGTGGTCGAGTTGGCGCAGTACCGCGCGGGGCCGGTTGGTGATGATGGCGTCGATGCCCAGCTCAACGCAGAGATCCACATCCTCGGGCTCGTTCACGGTCCAGACGTGGACCTGGTGCCCGGCACGCTTCAGGCGCTCGATGTAGGCGGGGTGGCTGCGCACGATCCGCATCGACGGGCCCGCGATCCGGACACCCGCGGGCAGCCGTCCGTCGCGCAGCCGGGGCGAGATGAACTGCAGCAGATAGACCGTGGGCAGGGTCGGGGATGCGGCCCGGACGCGGTGCAGTGAGCGCGCCGAGAAACTCATGACGCGTACGGGCGACTCGGCGGCGGAGTCCGGGGCGTCCAGGCCGAAACGCTTCAGCAGGTGCAGCAGCCGCTCCTCGACCTGGCCCGCCCAGCGCGTGGGGTGCTTGGTCTCGATGGCCAGCTCGACCCGGCGGCCCGCGTCGGCGACGAGTTCGAGCAGCCGCTCCAGGGTGAGGACGGAGGTGTCCTCGCGGTCCCCGGGGCCGTACTCCCAGTCGGGGGACTCGTCGCGGTTCTTCCAGGCGCCGAAGTCCAGCGCCGCGAGGTCGGCGAGCTCCAGGGCCGAGACCGCTCCGCGTCCGTTCGACGTACGGTTGACGCGGCGGTCGTGGACGCAGACGAGATGGCCGTCCGCGGTCAGCCGTACATCGCACTCGAGGGCGTCCGCACCGTCCTCGATCGCCTTCTTGTACGCGGCCAGGGTGTGCTCGGGCGCCTCTTCGGAGGCTCCGCGGTGGGCTACGACCTGGATCGGGTGCTGTCGTGCGTGGGTCACCGCGTCATGGTGCCACCGTCGCGGAGCAGGCGTGAGGGCGAATACGTCGAGAATGGGTTAATTTCGCCTGACAAGTCCCTTATAAAGGCTGGCCGGGGACACACAGGGACCGCTTATGGTGCTCTGACGCCCAGTGGGAAAAGCTGACGGCAGACAAGAGCACATGCACAGCTGAATCGCGCGCCGGACCGCCGACAAGCGTGAGTGAGCGTGACCGAGTGCGACCGAGAACAACAGCCGTGGATCGAGGAGAAGAGCTGTGAGCACCGAGAACGAGGGCACTGCAGTACCCCCGGCCCCGTCCGCACCTCCTGTGCCGGTGGACACTCCCGCTGCTTCCGCGCAGACCGGCGCGCCCGGAGAGAGCGCGCCGACCACTCAGCTCCCGGCGGTGCCTCCGAGCGCCCCCGGCGCACCGGAGCAGGCACCGGCGTACGGGTCGCCGGATCAGACCCCGACGTACGGCGCTCCGGACCAGACACCCGCGTACCCCTCTGCGGACCAGGCACCGGCGTACGCCTCTGTGGGCGCCGGGTCTCCTGACGCGCAGGGGTACGACTCCGGGGCTTCCGGGGCGCCGGTCTCCGCGGCCGAGGCGGGCTGGCCGCCTCCCCCGCCCGCCACTCCCTCGTACGCGGACGGCGGCGGTTCGGGCTCCGGCTGGGGCGCCTCCTACCAGCAGCCCGCTCCCAAGTCCGGTGGCGGACGCGGTGGCCTGGTCGCCGCGATCCTCGTCGCCGCGCTGGTCGCGGGCGGCGTGGGCGGTGGCATCGGCTACACGCTGGCCAAGGGGAACGACGACTCCACCGACTCGACGACTGTCTCCGCCCCGCAGAGCAGTGGCGACGTGAAGCGTGCCGCGGACACCGTCGCGGGCGTGGCCGCCGCGGCGCTGCCGAGCACGGTCACCATCGAGGCCGAGAGCAGCAGCGGCGAGGGCGGCACCGGAACCGGCTTCGTCTTCGACAAGGAAGGCCACATCCTCACCAACAACCACGTGGTGGCGGACGCGGTCGACAACGGCAAGCTCACCGCGACCTTCTCCAACGGCAAGAAGTACGACGCCGAAGTGGTCGGTCACGCCCAGGGTTACGACGTCGCGGTCATCAAGCTGAAGGACGCGCCGACGGACCTGAAGCCCCTGGCGCTCGGTGACTCCGACAAGGTGGCCGTCGGCGACTCGACCATCGCGATCGGCGCGCCCTTCGGTCTCTCCAACACGGTGACCACGGGCATCATCAGCGCCAAGAACCGCCCGGTGGCCTCCAGCGACGGCACGTCCAGCAGCGCCTCGTACATGAGCGCCCTGCAGACGGACGCCTCCATCAACCCCGGCAACTCCGGCGGCCCCCTCCTGGACGCGCAGGGCTCGGTCATCGGCATCAACTCGGCGATCCAGTCCAGCGGCAGCCTCGGCGGCACCAGCCAGTCCGGTTCCATCGGCCTGGGCTTCGCGATCCCGATCAACCAGGCGAAGACCGTCGCCCAGCAGCTCATCAAGACGGGTAAGCCGGTCTACCCGGTGATCGGCGCGTCGGTCTCCCTCGAAGAGGGCACCGGCGGCGCGAAGATCACCGACCAGGGTGCGAGCGGTTCCGCCTCGATCACGGCCGGCGGCCCCGCGGACAAGGCGGGCCTCAAGTCCGGTGACGTCATCACCAAGCTCGACGACCAGGTGATCGACAGCGGTCCCACCCTGATCGGCGAGATCTGGACCCACCAGCCCGGCGACACCGTCAAGCTCACCTACACGCGCGACGGAAAGACCCACACGACGGACGTCACCCTCGGCGAGCGCGAGGGCGACAGCTGACCGCAGGCCGGCGGCCGGCGCAGCATCGACTGATCGGCATCGGAAGGGGTGCCCGCGACGTGCGGGCACCCCTTCCGCATGGGTGCTCGTACAACCTCGTACAGCCAACCTCGTACAACCAAAGGTGACCCACTGGGGTCGTATCCGGGATGCGCCGGAGAGTCCGGCCGCGACGGACACGGATGGTGGGTGGGCGCATGCCCCTGGCACGCAGGCTGTTTCTGGGGAGCTTCACGGCGGGGGCGGTGACCGTCGCGGTGGGTGGTGCGGGGTCGGAGGCCGCGGCGGCCGAGGGGGAGACGACGACGTTCGACGGGCCGGTGGTCGTGGGCGGGCCGTTGACGGTCGCGGGTGCGGCGGCGGCGCAGAAGTTCAGTACGAACGCCACGGCGAACTCCGCCTTCTTCAAGACGACTTCGGAGACGGACCATACGGTGACCGTCTATCAGGCAGGCACCGCCGGGACCGGCGCGGCGCTGAACGTGGTCTCGGACAACCCGGGCACCTCGGCCATGTACCTGTCCGGCAAGGAGACCGCACGCGGCACGCTGAAGATCGCCCACGTGGGGTACGCCGACGGATCGGACAAGAACGCCGCCGCCCTGTCGATCGACCTGCAGACCGCCGGGGCGGACGGGACGGACGAGACGGCCAGGACAGCCGCCCAGGGCATCTACCTGACGGCGACCAACGGCGCGACCACCGGCAACCTGATCGCCCTGCGCAACAACACGGGCCTGGACGACTTCGTGGTGAAGGGAACAGGCCGGATCGGGGTCGGCATCGACCGCGCGGCCACACCGCGTGCCCAGGTCCACATCGTCCAGTCGTCGACCGCCCCGGCCGGCCTGCTGGTCGAGGGCGTGGTCCGGATCGCGAACGCCGCGGCCGCGCCGACGACCGTCGACTCGGCAGGCGGCGGCGCCCTGTACGCCGTGAACGGCGCGCTGTACTGGCGGGGCTCCGCCGGCACGGTCACCCGTATCGCACCGGCCTGAGCCCGCGACCCCGGAGACGAAGATGCAACTGACCCCTGAAGAGCTGGTTTCGGAGTTCCACGACGCGGTGATGGAGCTCTACTTCGCCAGAAAACGGATCGCGGCCCTGGAGGCGGAGAACGCGGACCTGAAGGCCTTGCTGTCCGCCGCCGGGTCCGCCGGGTCCAGCGGGCCTGCGGGGCCTGCCGGGTCCACCGGGCCTGGAGGGTCCGCCGTACCCGCCGGGCCCCGCGTGGGCCACCAGCCCACGACACCTCCCGAGGCCGGTAGGCTGTAGCCCGCTCCGCCCCAGGTGGGCCGGGGCGACGGTGGGTTGCCCGAGCGGCCTAAGGGAACGGTCTTGAAAACCGTCGTGGCAGCGATGTCACCGTGGGTTCAAATCCCACACCCACCGCCGCACGAGACGGCCCCTGACCAGGCAAATGGTCAGGGGCCGTTTCCGTCGCGTCGCCCCTGGAGGCGGTGGCTCACGGCACTCGCGCTACGGTTCCTGCCATGCCCCGATCAGCCGAAGCCGAGCCTTTGCGTGTCACCGCGGACGACGTGGACCAAGCTGTCCAGCTTGCCGTCAGCACTCTCCGGGAGGCGCCACCGGAGGCCTGGGTCGGCAAGGCGGGCTCGCTGGAGTGGGACTGCTGGGAGACCGTCGAGCACCTCAGTGACGACCTCTTCGCCTATGCCGCCCAACTGGGGCCCAAGGAACCGCCTTTGAACGGCGAGGTGCCGTTCGTGTGGGAGAGCCGGAGGCCCGGCGGGCCCGCGAACGCCATTCACGCGGATCGTGCGGCGGGGCCCGCCGGGCTGTTGCAGGTGCTGGAGGCGAGCGGCGCGCTGCTGGTCGCCATGGTGCGTACGACGCCGTCGCGGGTCCGCGCCCACCACGCCTTCGGGGCGTCGGACCCCGAGGGCTTCGCCGCGATGGGCGTCGTGGAGACCCTGGTGCACACTCACGACCTGGCCGAGGGACTCGGGCTCGCCTGGACCCCGCCCGCCGACCTGTGCGCGCGAGTCCTCACCCGGCTTTTCCCGGACGCGCCGGCGAACACGGACCCCTGGCCCACCCTGCTCTGGGCCACCGGCCGCACCGAACTGCCGGGACACCCTCGCCTCACCACATGGCGGTGGCACGGGGCGCCCCGGCCGACGGGACTCTGATGCGGGAAACGTCGTACGTGAGGTTCCAGGGGACGATTCGCAGCGAGCGTGGTCATTTTCCCGGCGTCTTCGGATTGGCCAACGGCCTCGCACGCGAAGGCAGGCTCACCGAGGAGCAGTTCCGGTTCTGGCGAGCCAACAACGACTGGTACGACGCCAATTACCCCAACCCCTCGGACATCGATCCCGTGGTCTATGACCACGAGACCCACCCTGGTGCTGTCGCCTGGTTCAAATCATCGGCCAAGGAACTCATCAAGCGGGTGGACGGATACCTGGAACTCCTCGCCGCGCATGGCGTCGAGTGCCGGCGCGTGGAGTCGTCGGCACCTGGAAAGATCATCTATGAGGATGAGTACCAGGTTGTGGTCATCCCTTCGGAAGCGGCTGCTTCGCAGGGCGCCGACCCTCGCGGAACGGCTCGGGAGGCAGCCGGCGACTCTCCGGGTCGGTGACGCCGGTGATCCAGGTGCCCCCCCGAGTTCGGCCAGGTGACCGGCGGTCGGTGGTCGCGCCCAGGGCTGAGCGTTCCCGTCAGTGCCGGTTCCCCGTCATCCGCGCCGCCGAAGCCACCGTCGAGCGGGCCTCGCGGAGTGTGAGGCCGGTGTGGACGGCCGCGTCGATCAGGGCGGGTGTCAGGGCGGAGCCGATGCCGTTCTCGTAGGCGCGGCAGGCGGCCCAGAAGAGGCGGGTGTTGCGCTGGCCCGCGTGGGCCGCCAGGACGAACTGGATCAGGCCCTGGCCCTGCCCGTGGACGTCCGCCGGTGTCGAGCCCGTCGGTTTGGCGTGCCGTGGTGGCGGCAGGAGCAGCCGCAGCAGGGCCGGCGGGCAGGGTGCGGGAGCGAAGTGGGCGGTGCCCGGGGCGGTGCTGTAGGCGCCGTGTTCGGTACGGGACCCGGGGCCGACCAGGTAGCCGCCGGCGCCGCGGACGTCGATGCCGGGGGCCAGCCGGCTCGCCGAGTTGGGGACGGCCACGTCCGGCGGGCCGCTCAGCCACAGATGGCGGCCGCCGCTCGGGGTGAGGATGACCACGGTCTCCGGGATGGTGAACAGATGCCGCAGGGCCAGTTCGCGCAGAGCCGCTGACGACTCCGTACCGGACTTGGTGTCGAGGTCGATGCCGATCAGGTGGTACGGCGGCAGACCGCAGGCGATGCCGTAGCCGGTGGCCCAGGGAGCGGCCGCGAAGAGCGCGCGGATACGGCGTGGGTCGGTGGAGGCGTCGTACACGCCGTGCCCGAAACGGCCGCACTCGCCGTGGCAGACGGGCAGGCCGGCGGGGTCGGTTCGGTGGGGGGAGCGCAGTGCGGGGAGCTTCGTACGGGACAGCGGGATGACCGCGAGGCCGCGCTCGGCGGCGGACAGTGCGTGGGCCAGGGCCATGGTCGTGGCCTGCCGGTCGGTGGTGGTGGCCATGCCTCTATGTTCGTACGAGTGTTCGAAAAAGGGAAGGGGGTTCGGCGGGGAGCAGGGGCCGCGGTGGGGTTTTCGGAGAGTGCGGGAGAGATTGGCCGAAAACGTGCCGTAACGCTTCATCCCTTGCGGCGCCTGCCGTCCGAACCCGCTCCCCGGCCTTTGCCTGCGAGTTCGAGCCGGCGGTGACGGGTGGAAGGTCGCGAAAGGCGTTTATCGACTTGTCCTCACGCTTCAGGGGGAATGGGTGCTTCCGGGGTGGTTCGCCGGGGATTCGGTGGGCAACTCTGGACTCGCGACGTCGTGCACATCACCGAGGCGGTCGGCCAACTGCCTTGGGACAAGCCGTACTTCCCGGTTCACCCCGGTGCGTACATCTGGTTCTTCTGGAGGAATTCACATGGCAAGCATCCGTACCGCCCGCGTCCTCGCCGCCGTCGCGGCCCTGCCCCTCGCGGCCACCCTCTTCACGGGCGTCGCGGCGGCAGACAACGGCGCCTTCGCGGACGACGGATCGAACGCGGCGGTGGCGACCGTCAGCGGCAGCGGAGTCGGTGGTGACAACTTCGGAAACTCGTCCACCACACAGCAGCAGGCGGTCGGCTCCGGCGCCTCGAACCAGAGCAACACGGCCCAGGTGAACGGTTCCGCGTTCACGGCCATCGACCAGTCGAACGCCGTCGTCAACTTCACCAACCTCTGGTGAGCCGGGGGCCGATGCGCTCTCATCGGCCCGGGAACTCCCGTGGGGGGCTGTGCTCTGTGGGGTCGTAACACGTCTGCGCGGCGGTGCTTCGGTGCCGTCGCGCAGACGTTTTCGTGTGTCCACGCGCGCGTGTGCCCAGGTGTTTGACGGTGCCCACGCGCGCGCGTGCCCAGGTGCTTGATGGATCCGGCGAGGCTGCTCGGGGGAGTCCGAGGAGGGGCACTTGGGCGTGTCCGGAGATGGCGCTGGTGCGGGGCTCCGGTGACCTTGACAGTCGGCATTGTCTGACGGACAGTCAGAAACCCTTGTTCGTACGAGGTCCGGGAGGGCCGCCGCCGTGCACCTCGCCCCCACCGAGCGCCAGCAACGGCTGCGCGCCGAGCTCCGTACGTACTTCCGGGACCTGATGCCCGAGGGGCCGCCACCCGCCGACGATCCCGGGAGGCAGCGCGCGCTGCTGCGCCGTATCGGCGCCGACGGGATGCTCGGGCTCGGCTGGCCCGTCGCGTACGGCGGCCAAGGACGCGGCGCGGACGAGCAGTTCGTGTTCTTCGACGAGGCGTACCGAGCCGGCGCTCCCGTGTCGATGGTCACGCTGAACACCGTCGGGCCCACCCTCATGAAGTACGGGAGCGAGGAACAGAAGGACTTCTTCCTGCCGCGCATCCTGAGCGGTGACCTCGTCTTCGCGATCGGGTACTCGGAGCCTTCGGCGGGGACGGATCTGGCCTCGCTCCGGACGCGCGCAGTGCGCGAGGGCGGGCACTGGCTGATCGACGGGCAGAAGATCTTCACCTCCAACGCCCAGAACGCCGACTGGATCTGGCTCGCCTGCCGGACCGACCCGGACGCGCCCAAACACCAGGGCATCTCGATCATCCTCGTGCCCACGGAGGTGCCCGGCTTCTCGTGGACGCCCATCGAGACGGTGGGCGGGCTGACGACCACGGCCACGTACTACGACGGGATCCGCGTCCCGGCCGCGAACCTCGTCGGCGAGGAGAACGGCGGCTGGGGGCTCATCACCAACCAGCTCAACCACGAGCGGGTCGCGCTCGCCGCGATCGGCATGCAGGCCGAGGACTTCTACGCGGCCGCGCTGAAGGCCGCACGCACACCCGATCCAGTGACCGGTCGGCGCCGGGTTGACGAGCCGTGGGTGCGGTCTCAGCTGGCCGAGGCGCATGCCCTGATGGCGGCATCACGCCTGCTCAACTGGCGTTTGGTGGGGGATGTCGGGGCCGGTCGGCTGGCACCGGGCGACGCGAGCGGCGTGAAAGTGGTGGGAACCGAATCGGCGGTCGCGGTGTACCGAATATGTCAGCAAATTGTCGGAGCGGACGCCCTGGTCCGCTCCGGTTCACCGGGGGCGTTCGGGGACGGCGAGCTGGAGCGGATGAACAGGGCCGCGCAGATCAACACGTTCGGGGGCGGGGTGAGCGAGGTGCAACGGGAGATCGTGGCGACGATGCGGCTCGGGATGCGGAGGGGGCGGCGGTGAGTGACGAGAGCGACCACAGCGATGAGAGCGGCGCGAGCAGTGAGAAGTACCAGAGCGGCGAGAGGGCGGTGCGGTCGCAGGCGTACGAGGAGCGCCTCAAGGCGTACGAAGGGCGCGCGGCCGCCGTCGCGGGAGTGGGCAAGGACCCGGTCAACGAGCCGATGATCCGGCACTGGTGCGAAGCGATGGGCGACACCAATCCGGCGTACGCGGGACCGGACGCCGTCGCGCCGCCGACCATGCTCCAGGTGTGGACGATGGGCGGCCTCTCCGGGCACACGGGCCGCTCGGAGGCGTACGACGAGTTGTTCGCGCTCCTGGACGGCGCCGGGTACACCTCGGTGGTGGCCACCGACTGCGAGCAGGAGTATCTGCGCCCGCTGCGCCCCGGGGACGAGATCACCTTCGACGCGCTGATCGAGTCGGTCTCCGGGCGCAAGACCACCAAGCTGGGGACCGGGCACTTCGTCACGACGCGGATGGATGTGAGGGCGGGCGGGGAGCTCGCGGGGACCCACCGCTTCCGGATCCTCAAGTACGCACCGGCGCAGAGGAAGCGGACGGAGCAGAGGAAGCCGCCGGAGCAGACCAAGCCGACGGAGCAGCCGAGTCCCAAGGACCGATCGAACCCCAAGGGCAGACGGCCGCGGCCGGTGATCAACCGGGACAACGCCGGGTTCTGGGAGGGCGTGGCCCGGCACCAGCTGCTGATCCAGCGGTGCGGCGGCTGCGGGGCGCTGCGGTTTCCCTGGCTGCCGGGGTGCAACGCATGCGCCTGCCTGGAGTGGGACACGGTCGAGGCGAGCGGGGACGGCACGGTCTACTCGTACGTCGTCATGCACCACCCGCCCTTCCCTGCCTTCGACCCTCCCTACGCGGTCGGCCTGATCGAACTGTCCGAGGGCGTGCGGATGGTGAGCAACGTGGTCGGGGTGCCGTACGACAAGGTGCGGATCGGGATGCCCGTACGGCTCGAATTCCAGCGGTACGACGAGGAGTTGGAGCTGCCGGTCTTCCGGCCGGGCGATACGGGCGAAGGCGGTGGAGGCTGACATGGACTTCACGCCCACGGAGGAGCAGGCGGCCGCTCGTGATCTGGCCGCGCGGATATTCGGCGACCTCTCCACGCACGAGCGGCTCGCCGCGGCCGGGACCGGCAGCGACGCCGAGTTGTGGAAGGCGCTGTGTGCGGCCGGGCTCGTGACGGCCGTGACGGACATAGGACTGCTCGGCCTGGTGCTCCTCCTGGAGGAGCAGGGGCGCACCACGGCCCAGGTGCCGTTCGCGGCGAGCTGTGTCTACGGGCTGCTGGCGGTGGCGGCCCACGGTTCACCGGAGCAGCGGGAGCGGCTGCTGCCGGGGATCGGGGACGGGACGGTGGTGGTGAGCGGGGCGATTTCCGAGCCGGGTGCCGTACGGGCCGGATCCCAGGGGCAGTTGAGCGGCATCGCCCCTGTGGTGCCCTGGTTGCGGGACGCCACCCATGTGCTCGTCGTGGACGACCGGCGCCGGCTGTGGCTGGTGCGGACCGCCGAGTCGACGTGCGAGCCCGTGGAGCTGACGGCGCCCTGGTCGGCGGGGCGACTGACGCTGGACGGGACGCCATGCGAGCGGCTCGGCGGCGTGGCGGGGGAGGAGACCTCCGGGGGCGCGTACGACGACGTACTGGCCACCGCGAGGACCGCCTTCGCGGGGCTGCAGGCCGGGGTGTGCGCGGGTTCGCTGGCCCGAGCCGTGGAGCACACCAACGCGCGCGAGCAGTTCGGGCGCCCGCTCGCCGCCAAGCAGGGGGTCCAACTCCGGGCAGCCGACGCGTACATGGACACCGAGGCGATACGGGTGACGGCGTACGAGGCGGCATGGCGTCGCGACGAGGGGCTGCCGTACGTGACGCACGCACTCACCGCTGCCTGGTGGGCGTCGGAGGCGGGCCGGCGGGTCGTGCACGCGGGTCAGCATCTGCATGGCGGGACGGGGGCCGACCTGGAGCACCCCGTGCACCGGCACTTCCTGTGGGGGAGGCAGCTGGACGCGTATCTGGGATGCGGGAGCGAAGTGCTCCAGGAACTGGGGGAGTTGATCGTGAGAGGGGAGGGGAAGGCATGAGGGCCGACGAAGTGAAGCCAGGCGCCGTGAGGGCTGACGACGTGCGGGTCGGTGACGTGAAGCCCGGCGACGCGCTGCCGCCGCTGGAGATCGAGGTCACGCGCACGCTGATCGTGGCCGGGGCGATCGCGTCCCGCGACTACCAGGACGTGCATCACGACGCGGAGCTGGCGCGGCAGAAGGGCTCCCCCGACATCTTCATGAACATCCTGACCACCAACGGCCTGGTCGGTCGGTACATCACGGACCACTTCGGCCCGGGCGCGGTCCTGCGCAAGGTGGCCATACGGCTCGGAGCGCCCAACTACCCCGGCGACACCATGGTGTTGACCGGCTCGGTGGAGGAGGTCGCGGGCGGCACGGCGACGGTGCGGGTCGTCGGGGCGAACGGCATCGGCAGACATGTGACCGGGACGGTGACGGTCACCCTTCCGTCCGGGGAGGCCTCATGAGCGTCAGGACGCGGGACACCCTCGGCGGGCGGGCGGCGATCGTCGGGATCGGGGCCACCGAGTTCTCCAAGGACTCCGGGCGCAGTGAGCTGCGGCTGGCAGTGGAGGCGGTGCGGGCCGCGCTCGACGACGCGGGGCTGACGCCCGGGGACGTGGACGGGATGGTCACGTTCACGATGGACACCAGCCCGGAGATCACCGTCGCCCAGGCGGCCGGAATGGGGGAGCTGTCCTTCTTCTCACGCGTCCACTACGGGGGCGGGGCGGCCTGCGCGACCGTCCAGCAGGCGGCGCTCGCGGTGGCGACCGGGGTGGCCGAGGTGGTGGTCTGCTACCGCGCGTTCAACGAGCGGTCGGGGCGGAGATTCGGTTCCGGGGTGCAGCAGCGGGAGCCGTCGGCGGAGGGGGCGGCGCTCGGCTGGGCCCTGCCGTTCGGGCTGCTCACGCCCGCGTCCTGGGTGGCGATGGCGGCCCAGCGGTATCTGCACACGTACGGACTGACGCCGGAAGCGTTCGGCCATGTCGCCGTGGTGGACCGGAAGTACGCGGCGACGAATCCGGCGGCCTATTTCCACGGCAGACCGATCACGCTCGCCGAGCACGAGGCCTCGCGGTGGATCGTGGAGCCGCTGCGGCTGCTCGACTGCTGCCAGGAGACGGACGGCGGCCAGGCGCTGGTGGTCACCTCCGTGGAGCGGGCCCGCGATCTGCCCCATCCCCCCGCGGTGATCACGGCCGCCGCCCAGGGCGCCGGCCGCGCACAGGAGCAGATGACCAGCTTCTACCGGGACGACCTGTCAGGGCTGCCTGAGATGGGGGTCGTGGCACGCCAGCTGTGGCGGACGGCCGGGCTGGCCCCGGCGGACATCGACGTGGGGATTCTCTACGACCACTTCACGCCGTTCGTGCTGATGCAGCTGGAGGAGTTCGGGTTCTGCGCACCGGGGCAGGCCGCGGACTTCGTCGCCGAGGAGCGGCTGCCGCTCAACACGCACGGGGGACAGCTCGGGGAGGCGTATCTGCACGGGATGAACGGTGTGGCGGAGGCGGTGCGACAACTGCGGGGCACCGCCGTGAACCAGATACCGGGCGCCCGCCACACCCTCGTCACCGCGGGTACCGGGGTTCCCACGTCGGGGTTGATCCTGGGGGCGGACGCGGGTGCCGGTTCCTAGAGCGTCCGGCTCGGGCGGAGGTAACTCCCGGAGGCCGGCACCGTCCCGCGTACTACCGTCGTACTCGTCTCTCAGGGGTGAACCCTCAGGGGGCAGGACCCGCTCGTCCACCTTCAGGAGGTGGGGGCAACCCCCCTCCTACAACCTGAGGCGGACAACGCTTCGGGACCTGCGGCCGATCCGCTGGAGCAGGGCTCGATCCTAGCGTGGAGCCATGACCACACCCGTCTGCACCAGCGCTTCGAACGCCGCGACGCGGACCCTTCCGTACGCGCCCTACCCGTCGTTCGCGTCGTACGTGAAGGCCCGCCAGCCGGTGCTGCTGCGTACCGCCCGGTCGCTGACCGCGAACCCGTGCGATGCCGAGGACCTGTTGCAGACCGCGCTCACCAAGACGTATGTCGCGTGGGAGCGGATCGAGGACCACCGGGCCCTCGACGGTTACGTACGGCGGGCGCTGCTGAACACGCGGACGTCGCAGTGGCGCAAGCGCAAGGTCGACGAGTTCGCCTGCGACGAGCTGCCCGAGCCGGAGGGAGCGCCCGTCGGGGACCCCGCCGAGCAGCAGGCACTGCACGACGCGATGTGGCGGGCGATCATGAAACTGCCGGCGCGGCAGCGGGCGATGGTGGTCCTGCGGTACTACGAGGATCTGAGCGAGGTGCAGACGGCGGAGGTGCTCGGTGTGTCCGTCGGGACGGTGAAGTCGGCGGTGTCGCGGGCGCTGGGCAAGCTGCGTGAGGACCCTGAGCTGGAGCCCGTCCGGTAGCGACCCCGGATCCGGATCCAGGGTCGCTACCGGATCCCGGGACGGCGTCGGCCATCCCCTGGACATCCGCCGCGATAGCCCTCCGGCCCCCGACCCCGACCTCAACTCCGACCTCAACCCCGACCCCGACCCCGAAAGATCACCACGACCTGATCGATCATCTCGGGTACTAGTGACATACCGCGCGGTATGTGCGCAGAATCAGCCCAACCCTTACCACCGCGTAGGCAATGTCGCCCCCCGGGAGGAACGCCGTGCTGAGCACGATGCAGGACGTACCGCTGCTGATCTCGAGGATCCTGACCCATGGGTCGGCGATCCACGGAACATCACAGGTCATCACCTGGACCGGCGAGGGAGAGCCGCAGCGCCGTTCCTTCGCCGAGATCGGCGCCCGAACCGCACAGCTCGCGCACGCCCTGCGTGACCTCGGAGTCGAGGAGGGGCATGCGACGGGGACGCTGATGTGGAACAACGCCGAGCACGTGGAGGCGTACTTCGCGATCCCCTCCATGGGCGCGGTCCTGCACACACTCAACCTCCGCCTCCCCGCGGAGCAGCTCGCCTACATCGTCAACCACGCCGCCGACCGCGTGATCATCGCCAACGGCTCGCTGCTGCCGCTGCTCGCGCCGCTCCTCCCCCATCTGCCGACGGTCGAGCATGTCGTGATCTCGGGACCCGGTGACCGCTCGCTGCTCGACGGGGCGACGGCGCGGGTGCACGAGTACGAGGAGCTGATCGCGGGCAGGCCGACCTCCTACGACTGGCCCGAGCTGGACGAACGCACGGCCGCGGCCATGTGCTACACCTCCGGCACGACGGGCGACCCCAAGGGCGTCGTCTACTCGCACCGTTCCATCTACCTGCACTCCATGCAGGTCAACATGGCCCAGTCCATGGGTCTCACCGACCGGGACACGACCCTCGTCGTCGTCCCGCAGTTCCACGTCAACGCCTGGGGTCTGCCGCACGCGACCTTCATGACCGGCATCAATCTCCTCATGCCGGACCGCTTCCTGCAGCCCGCGCCGCTCGCCGAGATGATCGAGAGCGAGAAGCCGACGCACGCCGCGGCCGTCCCCACCATCTGGCAGGGTCTGCTCGGCGAACTCACCGCCAAGCCGCGCGACGTCTCCTCCCTCACCCAGGTCACCATCGGCGGCTCCGCCTGTCCGCCCTCGCTCATGGAGGCCTTCGACAAGCTGGGCATGCGGGTCTGCCACGCCTGGGGCATGACGGAGACGTCCCCGCTGGGCACGATCGCCCGGGCGCCGGCTCATGTCGTGGGCACGGACGCGGAGTTCGCGTACCGGCTGACGCAGGGCCGTTTCCCGGCAGGCGTCGAGGCCCGCCTCAGCGGCCCGGGCGGCGAACGGCTCCCCTGGGACGGCGAGTCCGCCGGCGAACTGGAGGTCCGCGGCCCCTGGATCGCGGGCGCGTACTACGGCGGCCCGGGCGCCGAACCCCAGCGCCCCGCCGACAAGTTCAGCGAGGACGGCTGGCTCAAGACCGGCGACGTCGGCACGATCAGCGCCGACGGCTTCCTGACCCTCACCGACCGCGCCAAGGACGTCATCAAGTCGGGCGGCGAGTGGATCTCGTCGGTCGACCTGGAGAACGCGCTGATGTCCCACCCGGACGTTGCCGAGGCCGCCGTCGTGGCGGTCCCCGACGACAAGTGGGGCGAGCGCCCCCTCGCCACCGTCGTCCTCAGGGAAGGCGCCACCGCCGACTTCGACACCCTCCGCGCCTTCCTCGCCGACGAGGGGAAGATCGCCAAGTGGCAGCTCCCCGAGCGCTGGACGATCATCGAGTCGGTCCCGAAGACGAGCGTCGGCAAGTTCGACAAGAAGGTGCTGCGCAGGCAGTACGCCGCGGGTGAACTGGACGTCACGCAGATCTAGCAGTTCCCGTACGGGGCTTGGGGCGTTGTCTCACTGTTTCACGTGAAACAACGCCCCAAGCCCCCTATGTGCGACGTCAGTTCGCGCCCCGATGCGTGCTCGGCGCGGTGGGTCGGTCAGTTCGTGCCGATCCGCGCCAGCAGGTCCACGATCCGCTCCTGCACCTCGGCGCTCGTCGAGCGCTCCGCCAGGAACAGGACCGACTCCCCCGAGGCCAGCCGCGGAAGTTCGGCCTGGTCGACGGCGGCGGTGTAGACGACGAGCGGCGTGCGGTTCAACTGCCCGTTGGCACGCAGCCAGTCGACGATTCCGGCCTGCCGACGGCGTACCTGCATCAGGTCCATCACCACCAGGTTCGGCCGCATCTGCGAGGCCAGCGTCACCGCGTCCGCGTCCGTCGACGCCCGCGCGACCTGCATCCCGCGCCGTTCCAGCGTCGCCGTCAGCGCGAGCGAGATCTCGGCGTGCTCCTCGATGAGCAGCACGCGCGGCGGGTGCTGCTCCGAGTCCCGGGGCGCCAGGGCCTTCAGGAGTACGGCGGGATCGGCGCCGTACGCCGCCTCGCGCGTCGCCTGCCCGAGCCCCGCCGTCACCAGGACGGGCACCTCGGCGGCGACAGCGGCCTGGCGTAGCGACTGGAGTGCCGTGCGCGTGATCGGCCCGGTCAGCGGGTCGACGAAGAGCGCGGCCGGGAAGGCGGCGATCTGCGAGTCGACCTCCTCGCGCGAGTGCACGATCACGGGCCGGTAGCCGCGGTCGCTCAGCGCCTGCTGGGTCATCACGTCCGGCGCGGGCCACACGAGCAGGCGCCGCGGGTTGTCCAGCGGTTCCGGTGGCAGTTCGTCGTCCATCGGCTGCGGACGCGGCTGGTCGGCGACCTCGACGGCACCGCCGGGACCGTCGAGCGGCTCGGGGCCTTCGTCGGCGTTCTCGTCCGGGGCTCCTATGGCGTACGACCGTCCGGCGCCGTCGGTGGCTCCGGTCAGCCGCGATCCAGGGGCCTGCCCGCCCTGCGGGTGCGGCCGGGCCGCCGTCTCCGGGCGCTCGGCGGTCGGCTCGGGGGGTGTGCCGAGCTTGCGACGACGGCCGCCGCCATTGGTCTGGTGCGGGGGAGGCGTCGGGGACTGAGGTTGTGCCTGCGTCTGCGCCTTCGCCTGGGGAGCCTGCGGCTGGTTCGGGGCGGGCTGGCGGCCGAACGGTACGCCCTGGCCGAGCGTCCGCACGCTTATGCCGCGGGCCTGCGTCGAGTTGGGGTCGACCGGGGCCGCGGCCTCGGCGGGCAGCGGCTGAGCGACGCGCGGCTGGGCGGGGCGCTCGGGCGGGAGGGCGGTGCCGGGGGTGTTCGGCGCGGCTTGAGCCGGTGTTCCAGGCTGTGCCGGGGCCGGTGTTGCTCCGGGCTGTGCCGGGGTCCCGGCGCCGGGTGCGTCTTGGGCGTTCGCGTTGGCGTTCGGGTTCGCGTTAGGCCAGGGCTGGGGGGCGGGGACGCCGCCTGCGGGGGTCTCGGTGTTGCCGGGCCACGGTGCCGGTGCCGGAGCGGCGGTGGACTGGGCCGTGGCGGCGGCAACGGCCGGCGCGGGTACGGGCTGCCCGGCGGGGGCGGCACCCGGAACTGCCTGCGCCGGAACTCCCTGTGCCGGAACCCCTTGCGCAGGTGTCCCCGCGGCCCCCTGCTGCACCGGAGTCCGTGCCGCGCGCCGCCGTCCCGTCGGGTTGGAAACGGGGTGCGGCTGAGGCGGAGTGTGATCGTCGGCCGGGTCGTGCAGCATCGTGTCGTGGCGGCCGTCGTCGGTCTGGCCGTGCGGGGCGCCGGCGGCTTCGGCCTGCTGGAGACGCTGCTGCTGGGCCTGCTGCTGAGCCTCGATGTACTCCGGGGAGCGGTCCGCGTCCGCGGGCGGCAGAGCGAACACCGTACGGGCGCCCGCGTCCTGAGTGGCGGCACGCTCGGCCGAGGCGGCCAGCGCACGCCGACGCCGTCCGGCCGACGGCGCCCCGTCCGCGGAGACACCGGCATCGGCAGTCCCCTGCGCGCTCACCGCGTTCTGCGTACGGGGCGCACTCGGAGCCGCGGGCAACGCCGGGGGCAGCGCGTGCTGTTCGCCGCCCTGCCGTGCGCGCCGCCCGGAAGGCACGGGCACGCCCTGCGCGGACACCGGCACCCCCTGCGGAGGCACCGTCCCGCCCAGTCCCGTACCCGCGGCCGCGGTCCCCGCATGCTCGCCCGCCATGACGACCGCACCCTCGGAGGCGCCGCCGGCCGCGCCACCGGCGGCCTCGTCGGCCGAGCCCTCGACCGGGCTCGGCCGCCCGCGCCGCCGCCCGGTACCACCCGAGCCGGGGGCCCCGCCGTCGCCGGAGCCCTCGACTCCCGCCCCCTGCGCCGGAACCGCCACCTCGCCGGCCGAGCCGGCCGCCCGCTCCTCCGCCGTACGCCGCCGCCGACGCCCGGTGGGCGCAGCCGAGCCGTCGACAGGGGCAGGCGCGGAGTCGCCGCCGGGAGCCGGGGCGGACTCCCCCGCGACCTCGCTCTCCAGGAAGGCGTCCACGGAGGACCGTCGGGCCCGCCGCCTGCCACCGCCCTGGTGGGAGGCCTGTGCCTGTTCGGGAAGGGCGAGCTCGGAGCCGGTCGCAGCGCCGGCCGGGACCGCACCGGCCCCGCCCCCGATCGGCACCTCCAGCACGAACGCGCTGCCACTCATCCCCGGCACTTCGTGCGTCTGCAGCACGCCGCCGTGCGCGCGCACCGTCCCGCGCACGATCGGCTCGTGCACCGGGTCTCCCCCGGCGTACGGCCCGCGCACCTCGATGCGTACGACCTCACCGCGCTGCGCCGCCGCCACGACGACGGTGTTGTCCATGTAACCGCCCGCGGACACGGGTGCGTTGCCGGTGGCGTCGACTCCGGCGACGTCCGCGATGAGATGCGCGAGCGCGTTCGCCAGCCGCTGCGGGTCGACCTCGGCCTCGATGGGCGGCGCGTGTACGGCGAACTGCACGCGTCCGGGCCCGATCAGTTCGACGGCGCCTTCGACACCGGCCGCGACGACCGCGTCGAGCATCACGTTCGTACGGGAGATCTCCTCGGCCCCGGAGTCGAGCCGCTGGTAGCCGAGCACGTTGTCGACGAGAGTCGTGATCCGCGAATAGCCGGCGGCGAGGTGGTGGAGGACCTGGTTGGCCTCGGGCCACAGCTGCCCGGCGTCGTCGGCGGCGAGCTTGGACAGTTCGCCGCGCAGTTGGTCGAGGGGCCCGCGCAGGGACAGCGAGAGCACGGCGAGCAACTGCTCGTGCCGGGCGGCGAGGGCTTCGTAACGGTCCTTCTCGCGCTCCCCGAGCGAGGCGTACCGCTCGTCGCCCGCGGCGAGTTCCTCTTCGTGCTGCTCGCGCAGTTCGGCGAGCTCGGCGGCATGCTGCTCGCGCAGCCCGGCGAGCTCCTTGTCGTGCTCCTCGGCGGCTCGCGCGAGCTCCTGCTCGTGACGCTCCTCGGCCTTGTCCTTCTCCTCGGCGAGGGTGTCGTACGGTCGCCGGTCGGTGAACGTCATCACGGCGCCGACGAGCTGGTCCCCGTCGCGCACGGGCGCGGTCGTCAGATCGACCGACACCTTGTCCCCGGACTTGGACCACAGCACCTGGCCGCGCACCCGGTGCTTGCGCCCGGAGCGCAGGGTGTCGGCGAGCGGCGACTCCTCGTACGCGAAGGGCTCGCCGTCCGCGCGCGAATGAAGGATGAGGGAGTGCAGCTCCTGCCCGCCCAGATCGCTGGCCCGGTATCCGAGGATCTGAGCGGCCGCCGGATTGACGAGAACGACCCGCCCGTCGGTGTCCGTCCCCACGACGCCCTCGGCCGCGGCCCGCAGGATCATCTCGGTCTGCCGTTGCGAACGCGCGAGTTCGGCCTCGGTGTCGACGGCGCCCGAAAGATCGCGTACGACCAGCATGAGCAGCTCGTCGTTGGCGGGGCCGTAGCTGTCGTAGGCCTGCTGGCCGTTCTCGAGATTCGCACTGGTGACTTCGACAGGGAACTCACTGCCGTCGGTACGCCGCGCGATCATCCGGGCCGGCTTGGTCCGCCCGCTGGGGTCGACCGTCTCGGGCCGCCGCATGCTTCCGGGGATGAGCCGCGAGTCGAACTCGGGCAGCAGATCGAGCAGTCCGCGTCCCACCAGCGCCGTGCCCGGGGCCTCGAAGGCCTCCAGTGCGATGGTGTTCGCGTTGACGACGGTCCCATTGGCGTTGACCAGCACCAACGCATCGGGCAGCGCGTCCAGTATGGCTGCGAGGCGAGCAGCGCCTCGGGATGGCCTGCTGCTCACGAGACGCTTCCTCCCTGTTACCGCACCTTGCCGACCGCGGGTGCCATCTTGCCAACCGTCCCGCAGCGTGTCACGCGAGGGAGTCTACGGGCAGAGGTTGCGCTCGCGACGCCGGATGAGAGGGAGGTCGCACGCAGAACCCACGTAGAAACCACGCAGAAGCGACGCAGAAGCCGTGACGGCGCATTTCGTCCCCTTCGACCCCCTGCGGAACCATGATGGCACCGTGGCTCCGCCCGTGTCCGAGCCTGCTCCGGTTCCGGTCTCGGCTCCGGTCTGGCTCCTGTCTCGGTTCCTGTTTCGGTTCCGGTCCCGTTCCTGCCCCGGCTATGACCGAAGGTCGGGAAGGAGAGGTGCGAGCGCGTTCCACCGCGCGATCTGGCACCCGTCCACACGGTCGAACCTGGTGTCGACGGGTCGCCCCGCCCACGTCCCCGTGACATGCGCGGTGGCCGGACCGCCGTACTGCATCGTGCACATGGTGCCCGGCGACACCGGGGCGAACGGATCCTTGCCCCACCGAGTCCCCCGGTCGAGCGCACCGCACGCCCCGCTCACATCGGGATGACTGCCACCACCGGGATGACACCGGAGCTCGTACGTCCCGTCCGCACCGCTACCCGAGTCGTGGACGGTCACGGTCAGCCGATCCCGGGAGTCCTCGTCGCGGGCGGGCGGGGGCATGAGAGCCAGGTCGGAGGCCGGGACCGAACCGAGGGCCATGAGGGACCCGACGGTCGTGGGTGACCCGACGGCTGTGGCGGGCAGCGCGGTGGCCGGCGCGGCGGGTAGTGCGGACAGCGCGGCGGCGGACGCGGCGAAGGTGAGAACAAGGCGACGCAACATGACCTGACTAACGCCACGTGCGCCGAGCGGTTGCGAGCAGTTCCAGTCACTCCTGCCACAGACCCGCTCTCCCCTCTCACCCCTCTCTCCTCCTGCGGCCCCTTCCGCCCTCTTCCCGGGGCCCTTCCCCTCCGCCTGCTCCCGCCGCATTTCGACTTTGCTCTGCAGCCCGCCCGCCTAGTACCGTGGGAGGCGATTGGTGACAGCCCGCTCGGCTGTGTCATCATCTGCACGCACCACTCGCGCTCGCGCGGGTGGTTGTGCTGGAGGCGTCGCCTAGTCCGGTCTATGGCGCCGCACTGCTAATGCGGTTTGGGCCTCAAAGCCCATCGAGGGTTCAAATCCCTCCGCCTCCGCACGAAGATCCGAAGCCCCGGTCCATCAGGTCCGGGGCTTCGGCGTAACCCCAGGCCAGAGCACGTTTGCCCAGCTCACAAGGGGTGCGGCAAACGGATTTCACATGGCGGCGGCAGTCATGTAATGTTCTTCCTGTCGCCGCGAGCGGGCCGAAAGCCCAGGAAACGGGACAAAAACAAAACAAGCACTCGTAGCTTAACGGATAGAGCATCTGACTACGGATCAGAAGGTTGCAGGTTCGAATCCTGCCGAGTGCACAGCAGGCTAGAGGCCCCGTGGAGTGATCCACAGGGCCTCTGGCATTTTGGTCTGCCGGCAGTGTTTGACGGCGAGCACTTCAAGAGTGGGTGCGAGGGTGTCAGTGGTCCCGTCATTCCATCTGCCGGTCGGTGACCGCCAAGGTCAGTGGGTGCGGTACCGCTTGGCCTCGTGGACCTTGTGGGTGAGTTCCGTCTTGGTGAAGCGGGGCAGGTAGCCCGGCGTGCCTCGTTCGACGCGCCAGCCCTCGGCCAACTGCCCGATGTCCAGGGGGTCGAAGCCGAACTCGTCGACGAGTGTGGCCACCGTCATCCGGGCTTCGGGGTCGTCACCAGCGACGATCAGTGCCCGGCGGTTCTGCGAGCCGGGCGGCTGTGCGTCGGCGGTCAGTGCGAGTGCTGGGATGTGGTTGAACGCCTTCACCACGCGGGCCTGCGGCAGGTGAGTCTGGAGCAGCTCGGACGTGGTCGTCCGCTCCTCCTCCAACTCGGGGATCAGGCCATCGCGGTCCGGGTAGTAGTTGCCCGCGTCGATTACGATCTTCCCGGCCGGAGGCTGGGGGATTTGTGTGTAGTTGGCCAGTGGGATGGCTACCACGAGCAGATCGCTCTCCGCGACGGTTTCCTGAGCCGTGGACCGCGTCACGTTCTGGCCCAGCTCCAGAATGATGTCGAACGGGAGGTTCTGCGGGCCACGTGAATTGCTGAGGAGAACGTGGTGGCCGTGGGTGGCCGCCAGACGCGCGATCTGCTTGCCGATGTTTCCGGCGCCGAGAATGCCAATCTTCGCCATGGTGCACTTCCTGTGAGTCCTCACCTGCTCCGGCTACCGCCGAAGCACGGGCGCCGGGCTCGCCGTGGGGTCGTGGCGGCGCGACCGGCTGACGGGCGCGGCCCGGGGGCGGGGGCACCGCGTCATGACTCCACCTTGCGTATTGGCATTAGTGTCAAGGTCAAACCGGGGGCTTCACGGCCCCCGCACCGGCGCTGGTTCCGGCGCCGGGTCCCCGTCGACGACGGCTTCGACCGCCTGCAGGTAGCCGCGTACCGCCTCATGGGTGCGCGTGAGACTGTCGATGCGGCGTTCGATGTTGCTCACCTGGCGGCGCAACGCCTCGACGGCCTCCGGTGTCGCGTCCTCCTGCCGCTCATCAGGGATGTGCGGGTTCTCCCTGCAACGGAGAATGGAGCGGATGATTTCCGTGGTGAAGCCGGACTCCAACAGCTCACGGATCATCAGCACCCGCTTGACCGCCGGCTCCTCGTACACGCGATAGCCGTTGCCGTCGCGATAGGCGTGCAAGAGGCCCTGTTTCTCGTAGTAGCGCAGCAGCCGGGTCGGCACGTCCGTACGGCGCGCCAGGTCACCGATCCGCATGTCGTGGGGCTGCACGACGGCCACCTTCCTCCACCGGTGTCAACTCTCAACCCACCCTACGAGTCCGGCTGCCCCGGCAGCGCTCGCACTGGGCGGACACCTGAACGGTGCAGCCCCCGACCACGAGTGGAGCCGGCTCCACCCCTCAACGAACCAACGCCGTGTGGCACTACGATCCCGGCTCATGGACACCAGGGGCGGGGATTCCTCACAACAGGACACGGACCGAGGTACGGCCGTTGAGTTCGTCTACCGGCCGACGGTCGCGGACTTCGAGGAGGCGCTCCGTGCACGAGCCCGTCGGTCACCGGCGGGCCGGGTCCAGGTGATCATGGCGCCGCTGGTGGCGGTGATCGCCGTGGTCGTCTTCTCGGCCCTCCGCGATGAAACGCCGGCCGTGTGGATCATCACGCTTGTGCTCTCCGTGGCGGTCACGTCCTGGGGCACCGTGCGAGGGCTGCGCACCATGGCCCGCCGGATGTTCAGCGTCGTGGAGCCGTACGGGCGGTGCCGCATGGTGGCCGACGACCATGGCGCGGTCAGTACCGCTGAGCGGGCGTCCTTCACCGTGGAGTGGACTGTGTTCCGGGAGTATCTGGAGACGCCCGCGCTCTTCGTGCTGCTGGGCGGCGACCGCGCGGCCGGAGTCGCGGTACTGCCCAAGCGGGGCGCCCAGAACCCCGCGGACGTGGATCGGCTCCGGGCGATCCTGGACCGGAACCTGCAGCGGCTTTAGACGACTGGGGGCACCGGCCGGTTCGCCGCCGGCGGGCGGACTCGGTGTACGCGCAGCCCTGGTCGGAGCTCGACGCGGCTCATGGTGCTGAGTCCGCGGTCTCAGTCCGCGGTGTCAGCCGGGTGTGCGGGCTGTCACGATCGGCTCGAGAAGCCGTCGTGGTGTGTTGATCGCGTTGGTGACGGGATCACCTTCGGGGTCGGCCGAGTGGAAGCCGGGTCCGGGTTCGATCCGGATCTCCGGGACCGGGCTGGCTGAGCCACAGTCTCGGCATTGTCCGTCGTGGTCGAGGAGACCTCCGTCCAGGTCGTGGCGGAGGACGCGCTTCCTTCCGTTCGGGGAGTAGAAGGCCTCTCCCCAGTTCATCAGTGCGTGCACGGTCGGCCACAGGGCGACGCCCTTGCCCGTCAGCCGGTACTCGATACCGCCGGCTCCGTCGTCCTCGCGGACGAGGAGAACCCGGATGTCTTCTACCTGAATGAGGTCTACGCGGACGTCGATGCGTTCAACGCGCATGCCACCGGCCCGTACTTCGCGGCGTTCTTCGCCGAAGCCGGGGCCTATGCCGAAGGTCCGACGTGGCTCATGAGGGGCAACCTCGTCGGCGACAAGGCTGCCGCCTGAGCCGAACTGGCCGTCCGAGCCGGCCGTCCGAGCCGAACTGGCCGTCCGAGCCGAACTGGCCGTCCGAGTCGAACTGGCCGTCCGAGTCGAACCGGCCGTCCGAGTCAAACCGATCGCCCGGGCCGAACCGGCCGCCCCGTGTCCGTCGTGACCCGCGGGGGTTGCTTCGCACCTCCATCCCGCTTATCGTTTATCGATAACATCGATAAACGATAAGCGGGGCGGGGCGCCATGACCGAAGACCGGAAGATGCTCGAACCCATGGCCACGGTCGTGTCCGTCGTCCTGCGCCTCATGTTGGCCCTCGTGACGGCGGGGCTCGTTCTCTCGGTCGTGCGCGGTAGTTGGGGGGACCTCGTCGTCTGCGTCGCCGACGAGTCGACCACCAGCTCGGTCGCCCCCGGCGCGTTCGCCGCCGAGGACGGGGCGCAGGTCGACTCGATTCCCCGCTACTGCGCCGAGTCGCCCGGCGCGTACCTGCGCATCGTGAATGAACTCGGTGAACTGCCAACGACGTTGCTGCTGATCAGCGGCCTCTTCTTGCTTCACCGACTCCTGCAGGGAGCTGCGCGCGAGGGTGTCTACACCGCGCGGACGGCATCCCGGCTTCGGCTGCTCGGCTGGTGGCTGCTCGTCGGGAGCCTGGTCGTCGAGATCGTCGACGCCAACGCCAGAGCGGCTCTGCTCGCGGAACTGGCGAAGAGCGCGGACTTCTCGGCCGGGACCTGGCTGGACATGTGGGCGTTTCCCTATCTGGCCGTCCTGACCGGCCTCGGACTGCTGACCTTCGCGCGGATCACCAGCGCAGGTGCGTCCATGCGCGAGGACCTTGAAGGAGTTGTCTGATGGCCGCCGACGACGACCACGAGGGCCATGACATCGAGGTGCACCTCGACAGGCTCCTCAGTGAGCGCGGTATGACCGTCACCGAACTCGCCAGTCGCGTCGGCGTGACCAACGTCAACCTGTCCGTCCTCAAGAACGGCCGCGCCAAGGCGATCCGGTTCACCACCCTCACCCGGATCTGCGAAGTCCTGCAGTGCCAGCCGGGAGACCTGCTCAGCTACCGCCCCGGAGCGTCCTCCGAGGACCCGCGGAAGTCCTGACCTGCCCGCACGACCGACTCGACATGTTTAGCCCTGAGAACTCGAGATGTTCGCCCTGAGAAGGAGCCCCAGATGTTCAGTGTCATGGATACCGGTACGAAGATCGCGATCGCCGTCGTCCTGGCCGTCATGATCACCGCGGCGATCGGCTTGGGCCGGTGGCTCACACGCCGCTGAGACCTGTTCGCCAGTGCCTCACGGGTACGACTCGAAGGGGCCCACCGGTCGTGTTCGCGGTGGGCCCTTCGGTGTTCGTCGCGGCGTTCGATATCGTCGCTGCGCCCATTTGCCCTGATCAGGGCGACGCATGGAAACCAACAGCGACGGGACGGCGACAGTGGACATGAGACCCGGCTCGATAGCCGAAGACCCGGCGAGCGCGTTGCTGATGCTCCCTGCCAATGCCCCCGAGTTCTCGCTCGGTGTGGCGCTGCGGGCCGAAGGGGCTGACGCCTATCGGGCGTTCGTCCGCGGCGCTCTGCCTGGTGGCTGGGAGAAGGAGATCTTCGTGGCGGCCTTCGCCGGGCGGTCGGAGAAGCAGCCGGTTCTGCCTGTTGTGGTGCAACTCGTTCCCCGTCCGGACAACGAGTACAACCCCAATGCGATCAGCGTGGCCGCTCCTCCGTCCCTGGGCGGCACGGACCACGAAAGGCACTTGGGCTACATGTACGACCGGAACCTGGTGTCGCTCGGTGGCCCTCTTCGAGGCCTGGCTGCCGTCTCGGACCGTCCCGTCGGCTGTCATGCGCTGGTTGAGATCCGCGAAGTGGACGAACGCCGGGACGACTGGGAGGAGGAGTTCGGTGACTGCCTTCTCGTTCAGGGTGGGCGGCGGACGTACGCGGTGGAGTCCCTTCGCTTGCGGCTGCCGTGGTGGGAGGACCTCCAGGCGATGACGGTCGCGTATGCGAGGAGAGCTCGGCCGGACCTGATCATGCCGTTCATCGGCCACTGGACGTCGTACAGCGAGGGTGCCCGCGACGAACTCCTCGGCCGGACCGACCAGAAGGAGTTTCCCGTCACCCTCCGGGCCGAGAGCGGCACGCTCCTGGCCTGCTACGAGGACCTGGAGCTGTCCGTCCTCGTACCCTCCGGCCGGGATTTCTTCGACCGCACTATGCGACGGGTCCAGGAACTGGGGGGTACGGCCACAGCCCGCGCCGAGGAGCACCAGGGGGCGCTGAAGGTGTACGTGGAGGACAACACGCCGCTGCCCGCTCCCTGACCCGCCATCCATGCACCCACCGCACGACAGCCGGGCCGCGCCGCAGGTGTGGAAGTCCTCCCGGCAGACCCCAGCTCAGGGGTGGGAGCGCGCGAAAGCGGCGGTGGGCAGCGGAGCCAGGGTTTCCTCCCAGGGGAGGTAGATCCCGAGCTCCTGCTCGAGGAAGCGGAGGAAGGCGATGTCGGGTAGCTCCTCGCCTGTGTAGGCGAAGCCGGGTACCTCGGCTTCCGCCGAGTTGCGGCCCTGGCTCGGCTTCCGCGGTTCGTAGTAGGCCAGTACCTGCCCGGCGCGGGCGTAGCCGACTTGCTGCATGCCCGCTCCGCTGCGGAACACGGTGTAGGCACGCGTGCCGTGTGACAGTGCTTCCAGGCAGGACGTGGCGCGGCACGACGTGTTCTCGATGGCGTATGCCCAACCGGGGACGGCTCCGGCCCGAACGATCGAGTCCGGGCGGGACAGAAACCCGGCCTCTTCCAACCGCGCCACGAGGTCTTCGTCCTCCCAGTCCAGGAACTCCAGATCGCTCGGATGGCCGTCCTCCGACCGGAACTGCAGCTCCGCGACCGCGTGTTCGGTCAGCTCGTGGATGTGTGCGGGGTCCGCACACATCCGCACCAGCAGCTCCTGCGGCGTGATGCCCTCGCACAGCGTGAAGGTGTAGCCGACGTCGTACACGCCGGCTATCCAGCGCAGTCCGTTCTCCATTTTGCTCCTCCCCAACCTCCCCATCCACGGTGGACCACATGGACCACATGGACCACATGGACCACATGGACCACCTCAGGACTTGGGAGTTTCGAGGTCCTCTCTCCAGCGGGCCTCGGCCTTGCAGTTCTTGATGTGGTTCTTGATTCGGCGGTCCGCTCTGAGTTCCTTGGGGAGTTTGGTGTCGTCGTAGAGCTTTGAGTGGACGAGTTGTTCGTACGTCAGGCCCTGGGCGCCCCTGAGGTCGGCTTCCCTGAGGTCCGTGTCGACGAGGTGGGCCATGCCGAGGTGGGCGCCTCTGAGGTCGGCCGCTCGGAGGGTCACTTTTGTGAGGTCCACGGCTGTGAGGTTCGCGCTCATGAGTTGTGCGCGCGTGAAGTTGGCCGCCCTGAGATGCGCGCTTCTGAAGTCCGCCCCCCTGAAGTCCGCCCCTGTCAGCTGTGCGCCGGTGAGGTCCACCCTCACCAGGCTCATCGCCCTGAGGTCCACTCCGCCGAGGTCCACCCCTCTGAGATCGACCCTGCTGAGGTCCACGTCTCTGAGGTCGGCCCCCTTGAGGTCCGCGTCTCTGAGGTCCGCTCCCCTGAGGCGCGCCCCCGCGAGGATCGTTCCTCTGAGGTCGGCTCCCTTGAGTTGGGCTCCGCTGAGGTCCGCACCCGTGAGGTCCACGTGCTGGAGGTTCGCGTGTTCCAGGTCGGCGTTGTGCCAGTCGATGCGTCTGAGGTCGGCGGTCGGTGTTCCGTCGGGGTCCGGGCGACGCCCGAGGACGGTCAGGGCGGCTTGGACGTCGACGGGCAACGGGGCGGCCGAGTCCTCCGGATCGCTGTCCTCGGGTTCCGGCCGGGCAGCCGGCGTGAGTGCCTGCTTCTGCTCCGACGCAGGGGTGCGGATGAACGCCGCGAGGACCTCGATGATCGTGACCTGGTCCTTCTCGCTGTCCTTCATGATGCGTTCGAGGCTGTAGATGCCGCCGAGGCGTTCGTGGAGGTTCTCGGAGCCGAGGAGCTTGATGGCTTCCACGTAGCGGTCGGTGACCTGTTCCTCCCGGCTGAGTTCGTGGTTCTTGTGGGTGTACCAGAGGCCCAGGGCCGCGATGGCGCCGGCGGCGATGGCGAGGAGGGCGGTGCGGAGGCCGGTGATGATGATGCCCGCGGACGAGACGAGTTCGCCGTTCTTGTCGCGGATGTGGCGGCCTTCGAGGAGCCAGGGGCCCCAGATCAGAAGTGCGATGAAAAGGGCGGCTGCGGCCACACCCGCCCCCCAAGCCCATTTCCGCTTGGTCTCCGGCTTCATGAGTGCATCATGTCCGTCCGCCGGGTGCGGGATGCGAGTAACGGGCCTCTTCAGTACCGGAGTTGACATGTGATGCGCCCGTAGCCCCCGTCCCCGGCGTACCGCACCCGTCCCGCGCTGTCAGTGGTGGCCTCTACGCTTTCGGTGATGGCACAGGTGTGGAGATGTACGGGGCTGCGGTGGGCCGGGGGTGGCCCCGGACTCGTCTGGGACGGCGGGCGGAGCAGTGCGCTGACCTGGGGGAAGCAGGTCTCGTTCGCTGTGGTGGACGGGGGAGGGCGTACGTGTGTGGGGGCGCGGGGGAACACGTGTCCCGTGGGTGCCGCCGTGTCCGGGCGGAGTGTCGGTGCCCGGTGCGAGGAGTGCGGGCGCCTCGACCGGGCCCATTCCGTCGCGGCGGACACCATCGCGGACGACCTTCGGCCCTACTCCGTCTATCTGGCCTGGTTCGGGCCCGGGATGGTCAAGGTCGGAATCACCGCCGTCGAGCGCGGCTCCGCCCGGCTCCTTGAGCAGGGAGCCGTTGCCTTCAGCTGGCTGGGCAAGGGGCCGCTGATGGCCGCCCGGCGGAGCGAGGAGCTCTTGCGTACGGTCCTCGGCGTACCGGACCGGATTCCCTACGACGCCAAGCGCGCCGTCCGCAGTGCACTGCCGGACGCGGAGACGAGGGCAGCGGAGGTCCGTGACCTGCACGCGCGCGCGGTGCGGCTCGGCGGGTGGCCGGAATCCCTGGAGCGCATGCCGTTCGAGGCGGTCGATCACGCCGGTGCGTTCGGGCTCGACGGGCTGCCTCCCGCCCGGGGCGTCGTCGGTGAGCTTGTCGCGGGGGGTGTGGTGAGCGGGGAGCTGGTTGCCGCCGCCGGGCCCGATCTGCATCTGGTCACCGAGCGCGGGGTCGTCGTCCTCGATACCCGGCTGATGACCGGGTGGGAGCTGACAGCAGCCGACGCGGACGCCGGACTGACCGTGCCGGTACGGGAGTTGAGGGACGCCGCCGTGCAGGACGGCCTCTTCTGAAGCACCGGCTCCTTCATCGGATGAAGGCCCCAATGGTCAAGACTTGGATCCCGTTTGGATCCCGTTCGACAAGGCGCTGGACGCCGGGGAACGCCCGCCCCGAGAGTGGCCGACATGAGCGATCACGCCAATGCACCTGTCGCCCCCGTCACCGCCCCTGACCCCGCCCCTGACCCCGTCACCGCCCACCAACCCCCGTACTACGCCGTCGTGTTCACGTCCCTACGCACGGAAGGCGACAACGGGTACGGCGAGACAGCCGAGCGCATGGGTGAGCTGGTCAAGGAGATCCCCGGCTTCCTCGGCGAGGACTACGCGCGGACACCCGGCGGGCTCGGGATCAGCGTCGCCTACTTCCGTGACGAGGCCGCCATCGACGAGTGGCGGAACCACCTGGAGCACCGGGCGGCGAAGAGGCACGGGCGCGACCACTGGTTCGAGCGCTACAGCATCCACATCTCCAAGGTCGAGCACAGCCACGGGTTCGACCGTGCGCACCAGTGACAACGTGCTCACAGGTAGCGCGGCCCCCACCAGTGACAACGCGCTCACGAGTAGCGCAGCCCCCACCGGTGACCACCTCTCGGAACCTCCCGGTCACAGTGAGTGCTGAGTCCCGCCCATGTGTTCCCTGAGGGGCGCCTGTGCGTTTCTCAGGAAAATCACAGGTTCCAGAAAGGATGTTCTCAGCGGCGCCGAGCAATGTGTCGGCTATGACCACGACCTCGCCCCAGGGGCGCACCGAACTGCTGAGGCCGGACGGGAGCCCCGTCCGAGTGCTTGTGGTGGACGACGAGCTGTCGATCACCGAGCTGTTGTCCATGGCCCTTCGCTATGAAGGCTGGCAGATCCGCAGCGCGGGTGACGGGACGGGAGCGATTCAGACCGCTCGCGACTTCCGGCCCGACGCCGTCGTACTGGACATGATGCTGCCGGACATGGACGGGCTGACCGTCCTGGGGCGGCTGCGCCGTGAGCTGCCCGACGTGCCCGTCCTCTTCCTCACCGCGAAGGACGCCGTCGAGGACCGTATCGCCGGGCTCACCGCCGGCGGCGACGACTACGTCACCAAGCCCTTCAGCCTCGAAGAGGTCGTGGCCCGGCTGCGCGGACTGATCCGCCGCTCCGGCGCCGCCGACCGCCGCAGCGACTCCGTGCTCGTCGTCGGGGACCTCACCCTCGACGAGGACAGCCACGAGGTCTCGCGGAGCGGCGAGGGCATCCACCTCACCGCGACCGAGTTCGAGCTGCTGCGCTTCCTGATGCGCAACCCGCGCCGGGTGCTCAGCAAGGCGCAGATACTGGACCGCGTGTGGTCGTACGACTTCGGTGGCCAGGCCAACGTCGTCGAGCTGTACATCTCCTACCTGCGCCGCAAGATCGACGCCGGCCGCGAGCCGATGATCCACACGCGGCGCGGCGCCGGTTACCTGATCAAGCCTGCGGCGTCATGACCGGACGACGACGGCCGCGAGCGCAGAAGAGGCGACTTCGACAGCCGCGCACGCTGCGGACGCGGCTCGTCGTCTCGGCGGTGGCACTCATCGCGGTGGTGTGTGCCGTGATCGGCACCGTGACGACCATCGCGCTGCAGAAGCATCTGTACGAGCAGTTGGACGGCCAGCTGGGCGAGGCCTCCGCGCGCGCGACCGGCGGGCCCCTGAAGCCGGGGGGCGGGAACCCGGACAACACCCAGATCCCCGGGGCCATCGCCGACGCCAACTCGTCGGACAACGAATTCGAGTTCCTCACCCGGGGGCCGAGCGCGGAGAACACCGTCGCCGCCGTCGTGGAGAACGGCGGGATCACCCAGGCGGTCATCTCCAAGGAGAAGACCGACAGCAGCGGGACCTTCAACGGGATGGACACCCCGGCACTCACCGAGGCGCAGACGGCCGCGCTCGGCTCCGTGTCCAAGACCGGCGAGCACACCGTGGAGCTGCCCGGCCTCGGCGAGTACCGCGTCACGTACAAAGAGGGCAGCAAGGGCAACTACTACGTCGCCATCCCCACCAAGTCCGTCACCAACACCATCAACACCCTCATCCTCGTAGAGGTGAGCGTCACCGGCGCCGGCCTCGTCGCCGCCGCCATCGCGGGCAGCGTGCTCGTCGGCGTGGCCCTGCGCCCCCTGCGCAAGGTCGCCTCCACGGCCACCCGCGTCTCCGAACTCCCGCTGCACAGCGGCGAAGTCACCCTGTACGAGCGGGTCCCCGAGTCCGAGGCCGACCCGCACACGGAGGTCGGCCAGGTCGGCGCGGCCCTCAACCGGATGCTCGACCACATCCACGGCGCCCTGCACGCGAGACAGCAGAGCGAGACGCGCGTACGCCAGTTCGTCGCGGACGCGAGCCACGAGCTGCGTACGCCACTGGCGTCCATCCGCGGCTACGCCGAGCTGACCAGACGCGGCAGGGAGGAGACCGGGCCCGACACCCGGCACGCGCTGGGCCGGATTGAATCCGAAGCCGGGCGCATGACCCTCCTCGTCGAGGACCTTCTGCTGCTCGCGCGGCTCGACGCCGGGCGGCCGCTGCAGTACGAGCAGACCGACCTCGTACCGCTGGTCATCGATGCCGTGAGCGACGCCCGGGCGGCCGGGCGCGACCACAACTGGCGCCTGGAGCTGCCGGACGAGCCCGCGCTCGTCCTCGCGGACGCGGCGCGGCTGCAGCAGGTCATGGTCAACCTGTTCGCGAATGCACGCACGCACACACCGCCGGGTACGACCGTCACCGCGCGCGTGCACCAGCAGGGGCCGTGGCTCTGCGTGGACGTCCAGGACGACGGCCAGGGCATTCCGCCGGACCTGCTCCCGCGCGTCTTCGAACGCTTCGCACGTGGAGATTCCTCGCGTTCCCGCTCCTCCGGCTCGACCGGGCTCGGGCTTGCCATCGTGCAGGCCGTCGCATCAGCACATGGAGGCGCAGTGACCGTGGACAGCGTGCCCGGACGTACGGTGTTCACCCTGCATCTGCCCGCGCTGCCCGTCGAAACGTCTGTAACAAATTCGCAAACGTACTCACAGTCAGAGCACAGTGCCACCACATGGGCGCAACAGGGCGCTTGACAAGAGTCGTTGGCATGCGAACCGATTCTTCTCCCGGCAACCTGCCGGCGCGGGAGCACCTCCCGGCCGGGTCCGCCGGTACGCCTGTCCTGGACGTAGTGATCCCCGTCTACAACGAGGAGAAGGACCTTCAGCCGTGTGTGATGAGACTGCACGAGCACCTCAAGCGCACCTTCCCGTACGAGTTCCGTATCACGGTCGCGGACAACGCCTCGACCGACACGACTCCGCAGGTCGCCGCACGGCTGGACGCCGAGATTCCGGAAGTCCGGTCCTTCCGGCTGGAGCAGAAGGGCCGGGGCCGTGCGCTGCGCACGGTGTGGTCCGCCTCGGACGCCCCGATCCTCGCGTACATGGACGTGGACCTGTCCACCGACCTGAACGCCCTGCTGCCGCTGGTGGCGCCGCTGATCTCGGGTCACTCGGACCTCGCGATCGGCTCGCGGCTCGCCCGGAGCTCGCGCGTGGTGCGCGGTGCCAAGCGGGAGTTCATCAGCCGTACGTACAACCTGATCCTGCGCGGTTCGCTGCAAGCGCGCTTCTCCGACGCCCAGTGCGGCTTCAAGGCGATCCGGCGTGATGTCGCCCAGGTGCTGCTGCCGCTGGTCGAGGACACCGGCTGGTTCTTCGACACCGAGATGCTGGTCCTCGCCGAGCGGGCCGGACTCCGGATCCACGAGGTTCCGGTCGACTGGGTCGACGACCCGGACTCGACCGTGCACATCGTCAAGACCGCGACGGACGACTTGAAGGGCGTGTGGCGCGTCGGACGCGCCCTCGCCACCGGTTCGCTGCCGCTCGACCGGCTCGCCCGGCCCTTCGGGGACGACCCGCGCGACCGCGAGCTGACCGACGTGCCCAAGGGCCTCGCCCGCCAGCTCGTCGGCTTCTGCGTGGTCGGCGCCCTGTCCACACTCTTCTACCTGCTGCTCTACAGCGGCTTCCGTACGTTCTCGGGCTCGCAGGTCGCCAACGCGCTCGCCCTGCTGGTCTCGGCCGTCGCCAACACGGCCGCCAACCGGCGCCTGACCTTCGGCGTACGCGGCCGGGGCGGCGCCGTCCGCCACCAGGCACAGGGCCTGGTCGTCTTCGGTATCGGACTCGCCCTCACCAGCGGTTCGCTCGCCGCCCTGAACGCGGCGACAACGAACCCCGGGCACTCCACGGAACTGGCGGTGCTCATCGCCGCCAACCTCGCGGCGACGGTGCTGCGGTTCCTGCTCTTCCGCGCCTGGGTCTTCCCCGACCGGCGCGACGAGCCCGCCTCCCCGGTCGGGGCGGTCATCCGCAACCCGGCCTCGCCCACGTATTCGACATCGGCCCCGCAGCAGTACCAGGGACCTCAGCAGTACGAGCAGTTCCACACGGAGCAGTTCCACCCAGACCAGTTCCGCGCCGGTGAAGCCGCGGACCGCACCTACGGCGACGCGACCGTGCAGTTGCAAGCGGTGCGCCCGTACGACGACGATCCGAATCCGAGGAACGCACGATGACGACCCAGTCCGATACGAGCTATCAGGGGGGAGCGAACCTCCCCGGCAGTACCGGGGACCCCTCCGTGGGGCCAGGCGCCCCGACGGCTGTACACGAGCCGGTCGTACCCGCCGCCTCCCCCGAGTCCGGTGAGCCGAAGCAGCCCTTCGCGCGCCGCCTCTGGCGAGGCCGGCCCGAGGACCCGAGCTGGGCGCGCCCCGCGTTCCTCGGTCTGCTGGTCGTCACCGCGGTGCTGTACCTGTACAACCTGAGCGCCTCCGGCTACGCCAACTCCTTCTACTCCGCGGCCGTCCAGGCCGGCAGCGAGAGCTGGAAGGCCTTCTTCTTCGGCTCGCTGGACGCCTCCAACGCCATCACCGTCGACAAGCCCCCGGCCTCGCTGTGGCCGATGGCGCTGTCGGTCAAGATCTTCGGCCTCAGCTCCTGGGCGATCCTCGTTCCCGAGGTGCTCATGGGCGTCGGCACGGTCGCCGTCCTGTACGCGGCCCTGCGCCGCCGCTTCAGCCCGGCAGCCGGCCTGATCGCGGGTGCCGTGCTCGCGCTCACCCCCGTCGCCGCGCTGATGTTCCGGTTCAACAACCCGGACGCGATCCTCGCGCTGCTGATGACCGTCACGGTCTACTGCGTGATCCGCGCCCTTGAGGACGGCCGTACGAAGTGGCTGGTCTGGGCGGGTGTCGCGGTCGGCTTCGCGTTCCTGTCGAAGACTCTGCAGGCCTTCCTGATCCTGCCGCCGCTCGCCATCCTGTACGCGGTCTGCGCGCCGGTGAAGCTGAAGAAGCGGTTCGTGCAGCTGGGCTGGTCGACGCTCGCGCTGCTCGTCTCCGGCGGCTGGTGGGTCGCGATCGTCGAGCTGTGGCCGGCGTCCTCGCGTCCCTACATCGGCGGCTCACAGAACAACTCCTTCCTTGAACTGACCTTCGGCTACAACGGACTTGGCCGTATCAACGGCGAGGAGACTGGCAGTGTCGGCGGCGGAGGCGGCGCCGGTGGCACCGGGCAGTGGGGCGAGACCGGCTGGGACCGGATGTTCAACTCCGAGATCGGCAGCCAGATCTCGTGGCTGCTCCCGGCCGCGCTGATCCTGTTCGTCGCAGGCCTCGTCCTGACCCGCAAGGCCAAGCGGACCGACCTGACGCGCAGTTCGTTCCTTGCCTGGGGCGGCGCGCTGCTGATGACCATGCTCGTCTTCAGCTACATGGCGGGCATCTTCCACCAGTACTACACGATCGCCCTGGCCCCCTACATCGCCGCGGTGGTCGGCATGGGCGCCACGGTGCTGTGGGAAGAGCGCTCCAAGCTCTGGGCCTCACTCACCCTCGCCGCCTCGGTCACCGCGACCGCGGCCTGGGGTTACGTCCTCCTCAACCGCACCCCCGACTACCTGCCCTGGCTCAAGTGGCTGGTCCTCATCGGCGGCCTGGTCGGCGCCCTCGGCCTGATCTTCGTGGCCAAGCTGGGCCGCCAACTGGCCCTTGCGGCAGTCGCGTTGAGCTTCGTGGCCTCGATCGCCGGCCCGACCGCGTACACCCTGAGCACGGTGAACACCGGGCACACCGGGTCCATCGTGACGGCCGGCCCGTCCGGCGCGAGCATGATGGGCGGCCGCGGTGGCGGCGGCGGTGGCATGGGCGGTGGCGGCGGCTTCCCGGGCGGTGGTGGCAACACCCAGCAGGGCGGCGGCAACGCCCAGCAGGGCGGCGGCATGGGCCAGCCCCCGACCGGTGGCACCGGCGGCGGCTTCCCCGGCGGCGGCGCGAACGGCAACACCCAGCAGAACGGCCAGGGCGGCATGACCGGCGGCCGGATGGGCGAAGGCGGCATGGGCGGTGCCGGCGGCGCCGCCGGTCTGCTCAACGGCGCGACCGTCACCGACGAGGCGAAGGCGCTCCTCGAGAAGAACGCCGACGACTACACGTGGGCGGCCGCGGCCATCGGTGCCCAGAACTCCGCGAGCTACCAGCTCGCCACCGGTGACCCGGTGATGGCGATCGGCGGCTTCAACGGCACCGACCCGTCGCCGACGCTGGCCCAGTTCAAGGAGTACGTGGCCGACGGCAAGATCCACTACTTCATCTCCAGTGCGACCGGAGGCGGTGGCATGGGCGGCAGCAGCGAAGGCACCTCCTCCCAGATCACCACGTGGGTCGAGGCCAACTACACGAAGGTGACGGTCGGTTCGGCCACCTTCTACGACCTGACGCAGCCGACCAGCGGCAGCTGACGGGTTCTTCGCAGGGCCTGACGGTTCCTGTTCAGGGCGGTGGCCCGGGGCGTTCGCTCCGGGCCACCGCCCTTTCGTACGCCTGCGCACAAGCCTTTCCGTACGCCCTCGCACAAGTACTCTGTTGTACGCCGTACAGGAGCTGTTCTACGGTGTACAGCATGTCCCCCACCCAGACCCCCGACGAGACGCCCACCCAGACCCCCCAAGGGCATCCCCAGCGCTGGCTCATCCTCGGCGTCATCTGCCTGGCGCAGCTCACCGTGCTGCTCGACAACACCGTGCTGAACGTCGCGATCCCCTCCCTCACCCGGGAGCTCGGCGCGGGCACCGCCGACATCCAGTGGATGATCAACGCGTACTCCCTGGTGCAGTCCGGGCTGCTGCTCACGGCGGGCAGCGCGGCCGACCGCTACGGCCGCAAGAAGATGCTGGTCGCCGGTCTCGTGCTGTTCGGGATCGGTTCGGTGGTGGCCGGACTCGCCGACTCCACAGGGCAGTTGATCGCCGCACGGGCGGGCATGGGTGTCGGCGGCGCGCTGCTGCTGACGACCACGCTCGCCGTCGCGATGCAGATCTTCACGCCCTACGAGCAGCCGAAGGCCATCGGCGTCTGGAGCGCCGTCAACGCGCTCGGCTTCGCGACGGGACCGCTCCTCGGCGGGTTCATGCTGGACCACTTCTGGTGGGGCGCGATCTTCCTGATCAATCTGCCCGTGGTGGCGCTCGGGATCGTCGCGGTGGTGACGCTCGTACCGGAGTCGAAAAACCCGCGCGGGGACCGTCCCGACCTGCTCGGTGCGCTGCTCTCCACGATCGGCATGAGCGCGCTCGTGTACGCGATCATCTCCGGGCCCGAGCACGGCTGGGCGTCCGGACGGGTGGTGGCCACCGCGGTGGGTGCGGTGGCGGTGCTCGCCTTCTTCGCCCACTGGGAGAGCCGGATCCCGTACCCGATGCTCGATCTGCACTTCTTCCGGGACCGGCGCTTCACAGGAGCCGTCGCGGGCGCGGTGCTCATCACCTTCGGCATGGGCGGGGCGCTGTTCCTGCTGACCCAGCACCTCCAATTCGTCCTGGGATACGGGCCCTTGGAGGCCGGGCTGCGAACCGCGCCGCTCGCCCTCGCCGTCGTGGCCCTGAACTTCTCCGGCCTGTCGGCCAAGTGGACGGCGAAGCTCGGTACGCCGGTGTCGATCGCACTCGGCATGGTGCTGATGTCGGGCGGGCTCGTCTCGATCGCGACGCTCACCGCGCACGGGTACGTCGGCACGCTGCTCGGGCTGCTGCTGATCGGCGTGGGGTGCGCCATCGCCAACCCCGCCATGGCGCACGCCATCATGAGCGCGATCCCCCGGGAGAAGGCGGGGGTCGGCGCGGGCATCAACGGCACGCTCGCCGAGTTCGGCAACGGCCTCGGCGTGGCCGTGCTCGGCGCGGTCCTCAACTCCCGTTTCGCGGCGCTGATTCCGGTGGCGGCGACCTCGCTGCCCGCGGCGCTCGCGTCGGCCGGCTCGGCGGAGGAGCGGGGGCGGATCACGGACGCGTTCTCGTCGGGGCTCGAGACCAGCCAGCTGGTGGGTGCGGTGGCCGTCCTTCTCGGGGGACTGCTGGCGGCGGCGTTGCTGCGGCGGGCGGAGCGGGGAGACTCCGTGGTGGCGGTGTCCGCGTAGCGCGCCCGCTTAGCATCTTGGAGGGTGGAGGAACCGGGAGTTCCTGGCCCTTAGCGCGAGTTCCGAGGAAGGTGCGCCATGGTGAGGGCAGCCGACAGGGCCGAGCGGCCGGCGCGGACCAGTGTCTGGCTGGAGGGGAAGGCTCCCCGGGGCGGGGCGGCCTCGCGTGGCGGCGGGCAGCCGTCGGGGCTCGACCGGGACCGGATCACCGAGGTCACGGTGCGGCTGCTCGACGCCGAGGGGATGGCGAAGTTCTCCATGCGCCGGCTGGCCGCCGAGCTGAACGTCACCGCGATGTCCGTGTACTGGTACGTCGACACCAAGGACGACCTGCTCGAACTCGCCCTCGACGCGGTCTTCGGCGAACTGGAGCTGCCGGACGCCGAGTCGGGTGAGGACTGGCGCGACCAGCTGCGCTTCATCGCCGCTGGCTACCGGGCTCTGCTGGTGCGCCACCCCTGGGTGTCCCCGCTCATCGGCACCTTCCTGAACATCGGCCCGCACTCGATGGCCTTCTCGCTCCGCGTCCATGAGGTGATCCGCAGGACGGGGCTGCCCCCGCACGGACAGATGGGCGCGCTCTCTGCGGTCTTCCAGTTCGTGTACGGCTTCGGCACGATCGAGGGCCACTTCGTGCAGCGGTGCGCCTCCGCCGGGATGACCCAGGACGAGTACTACCGCCAGGCCATGAGCACGATCGGCGAACAGCCCCAGTTCGCGGCCCACTTCGCAAGCTCCGCGGACCTCCTGGAGGCCCGCGGCGGCGACACGGTCGAGGAGATGCGCGAACGCGACTTCACGTTCGCGCTGGAGACACTGATCGCGGGGATCGAGACGATGGTGGAGCGGGGCTGAGGGGTTGGGGGCCGCGCCCCTTCAGGGGCGCGGGGAACTGCGCGACCAGCCCCCACGCACCCGCAGCCGAAAGGCTGGTACGGGACGGGCAGGGGCGGAGGGGGCGAGAAAACGCTCCTACTCCTGCGGAGCCAACCGCGCAGGGAACCCCCCGGTGGCGACCGGCCCCCACTTCTCCGGCGTGATCCGGATGATCGACTTACCCTGCTTGAGCATCGCCTCGCGATACTCGTCCCAGTCCGGATGCTCACCCGCGATGTTCCGGTAGTACTCGACGAGCGGCTCGACGGAGTCGGGCGAGTCGAGCACCTCGGCGCTGCCGTCGATCTGAACCCACGGCCCGTTCCACTCGTCGCTCAGCACGATCAGGCTGACCCGCTCGTCCCGCTTGGCGTTGCGGGTCTTGGCGCGCTCCGGGTACGTCGAGACGACGATGCGACCGGAGTCGTCGACCCCGCAGGTCAGGGGCGATCCCTGGGGGCTCCCGTCGGCGCGGCGGGTGAGCAGGATGGCGCGGTGGCGGGGACGTACGAAGTCCAGCAGTTCGTCGCGGGAAACAGCGGTGTTCGTCGCAGTGTTCGGTGCCATGGTTCGCAGCCTAGGGCCTGTGACGGCCGCCTGCCTGTCCCTGCCGTTCCTACGCCTGCGGAAGCGATTCGCCCTGCACGGCCTGGACGTCCAGCTCCACCTTCAGCGTCGTGCCGATGGCCGCGATGCCCGCCTGGACGACCTGGTTGTAGTTCATCGCGAAGTCCTCGCGGTGCAGGTCCGCGGTGGCGCGGAAAGCGGCGCGGGTGCCGCCCCAGGGGTCGGCGCCGGTGCCGAGGTAGGCCAGGTTCAGGTCGACCGGGCGTACGACGCCGTGCATGGTCAGTTCGCCGTGGACGGTCCAGCGGTCGGAGCCGGCGGGGGTGAGGCCGGTCGAGTGGTAGGTGATCTCGGGATACCTGACGACGTCCAGGAAGTCCGGGGACTTCAGGTGTTCGTCGCGCATCGCGTTGCCGGTGTCGATGGAGGACGCGTCGATCACGGCCTCGACGCGGGACTTGGCCGTCTCGTCCGGGGCGATGTCGATCCGCCCCCGGAATTCGGTGAAACGGCCGTGCACGCTGGAGATGCCCAGGTGCTGGGCCACGGCTCCGACGGACGAGTGTGCCGGGTCGATGGTCCAGGGGCCGGGCGGCGGCAGCTCGGTGCCGCCCTGCCGGGCGAGGGTCACATTGCCGGCGTCGGCCCGTCCGCTCGCCGTGACGATGGCACTGGAGGCCGCGGGCGCGTATCCGACCGCCGTGACGATCACCGTGTACGCGCCGGGAGCGAGCGGAGTCGTGTGTCGCACGGCTCCTTCGGTGTCCGCCTCGGCGCGCAACACCTGCGCGCCGGTCATGTCGGTCAGCGTGACGACCGCGTGCGACACGGCCCATCCGTCCCGCGTACGAATCCTCGCGGTCAGTCCCATCCCGTTCTCTCCCTGCAAATAACTGAAATTAGCTTCAAGTCGCTGAAAAGCACTGTGACTTGGTCAAAAAAGACCGGCCCGTGAGGGCGCGCCTCCGCTCAGAGCGCGCGCCCCACGAGCCGGGGTCGGGTTACTCGCCGGGGTGGGCGAGTTCGATGTCGTGGGCGTCGACGCCGCGGCCGTTGACGGTGAGCGCGGTGGCCACCGGCGGGTAACCCGTCGCGATGACCGTGTACTCGCCGCTGTCCAGGTCGGTGAAGGCGTACGCCCCGTCCGTGCCGGTCCTGGCGGTGCCGACCACGTTGCCCGCCGCGTCGACCAGCGTGACCCGCGCGTCGCCGAGCGGGCCGCCCGGTGCCCGTACGACACCCTGGACCAGGGCGCCCGAGGCGAGTTCGACCTCGACCCGGGTCACCCCAGCGCCGCCGACCTCGACGGGCAGGGCCACGGGCCGGTGTCCGGCGGCGTTGACCGCGACGGTCACCGAGCCGGGGATCAGCTCGGCGAAGGTGAACTCGCCCTGCTCACCGGTGGTTCCGGTGGCCAGCACGTCACCGCGCACGTCGGTCACGATGACCATGGCGTCCTTGACCGGGGTCCCGCTCTCGGAGGCCCGTACGACACCGCTCAGCCCGCTCGTGCCGCTCAGCAGGATGTCGTAGGTGACCGGCTCGTCGTTCACGAGGACCGTCGAGGCCTGCGGCTGGAAGCCGTCGGCGGAGGCGATCAGGACGTAACTGCCCACGCCGGGCGCGTCGACGGCGTAGGAGCCGTCGGCCTGTGCGACCGAGCGGCCCAGCTGCCGTCCCGCGAGCGAGATCAGCGTGACCGCGGCCTGCGGCACGGGCGCGCTCTCGGCGCCGCGGACGTGCCCGCGTACCGGAATACCGCTGGACATGGGGGTGCTCTCCCTTTCTGCAGCGACTGCTGCGGCTGCGAGTTGCTGGGTGCCTTCGGGGCCGGATTCCGTGCGCGGCTCGGCGGTGGCCCAGCTCGGGACCTTCTCCTCGGCGGCCGGAGCCTCCGTCTTCGGCTCGGCGGCCTCCGTGGCCTGGGCCAGCGCGCCCGAGGTCCGCAGCGGGACCTCCTTGATGAACAGCATCACGAGGAACGCGAGCAGCGCCGTGCAGGCGGCGATCAGGAAGACGTCCGCGATGCCGTGGCCGTACGCGCTCTCCATCACGGTGCGCAGCGGCCCCGGCAGCGTGTCCATGTCCGGGATGCTGCTGTCCGAGCCGGAACTGGCGGCGGCGGCCGCGTACTTGGGGTCGAGGCCCGCCAGGCCGTCAGTGGCGTAGTGGCTGATCCTGTTGGCCATCACCGCGCCCAGCGCGGAGACGCCGATCGCGCCTCCGAGGGAACGGAAGAACGTCACCGTGGAGCTGGCCGAGCCGAGGTCGGCCGGCGCCACCTGGTTCTGCGTGGACAGCACCAGGTTCTGCATCGTCATGCCGACGCCGAGGCCGAGGAGCGCCATGTAGACGGCGACGTGCCAGTAGGGCGTGTCGTACCGGATGGTGCCCAGCAGACCAAGGCCCGCGGTGATCAGGACGCCGCCGCTGACCAGCCAGGCCTTCCACCTGCCGGTCTTGGTGATGATCTGGCCGGAGACGGTGGAGGCGACGAACAGGCCGCCGATCATCGGGATGGTCATGACGCCGGACATCGTCGGCGACTTGTCCCGGGCCAGCTGGAAGTACTGGCTGAAGAACACCGTGCCCGTGAACATCGCGACACCCACGAAGAGCGAGGCGAGGGAGGACAGGGTGATGGTGCGGTTGCGGAACAGCCGCAGCGGGATGATCGGCTCTTTCGCCTTGGACTCGACCAGGATGAACAGCAGACCCAGCACGATCGAGCCGCCGACCATCGCGTACGTCTGCCACGACACCCAGTCGTACTTGTCACCGGCGAAGGTGACCCAGACGAGCAGCAGCGAGACCGCGGCGGAGATGAAGAACGCGCCGCCCCAGTCGACCTTCACGTCGCGCTTCACGACCGGCAAGTGCAGGGTCTTCTGCAGCACGATCAGCGCGATGACCGCGAACGGCACACCGACGTAGAAGCACCAGCGCCAGCCGAGCCACGAGGTGTCCGTGATGACACCGCCGAGCAGCGGGCCGCCGACGGTCGCGACCGCGAACGTCGCGCCGAGGTAGCCGGAGTAACGCCCGCGCTCACGCGGGGAGATCATCGCGGCCATGACGATCTGGGCGAGGGCGGACAGACCGCCGACGCCGATGCCCTGGACGACACGGCAGGCGATGAGCATTTCGGGGTTCTGGGACAGACCCGCGGCGGCCGATCCCAGCACGTAGACGACGAGGGCTATCTGTACGAGCGCCTTCTTGCTGTACAGGTCGGAGAGCTTGCCCCACAGGGGCGTGGTCGCGGTCATGGCCAGCAGCGAGGCGGTGACGACCCAGGTGTAGGCCGACTGGCCGCCGCCCAGGTCTCCGATGATCTCGGGCAGGGCATTGGTGACGATCGTCGACGACAGGATCGCGACGAACATGCCGAGCAGCAGACCGGAGAGCGCCTCCATGATCTGCCGGTGCGTCATCGGAGCGCCGTCGGAGGACCCACCTCCGTGCTTGGCGTGTGCCCGCACACCGGCTGGTGTGGTCGTTGCCATGGGCTTCCTTCTCTTACGTACGGATTCGTGCATACGGGTGCGTATCTGCGGATTCGTAAATGCCGATTCGTGTATGCGGATTCGTACTTACACGGGTGTACGGGTGGTCAGTTCTGTCGCATACGAGTGCGGGTGAGGGGGCCGATGAGGGGCGGCCGTACGGCAGTCGCCGAAGCTCTCGCGCAGCCGGGTCATGAGCCGGGTGAGCTGCCCGACCTCGTCGTCGGACCAGTCGCTCAGCCGGTCGGCGAGCAGCCGTGACGTGCGCCGGGAGAGCTCGTCGAGCTGCTCGTGGCCCGCGGCGGTGAGGCGCAGGATGCGCGAGCGCTTGTCGGCCGGGTCGGGGGACCGTTCGATCCAGCCCCGGTCCGCGACGTGCGCGACATGCCGGCTGGTCACCGACATGTCCACGGAGAGCAGCTCGGCGAGCCTGCTCATCCGCATCTCGCCGTACCGGCCGAGCAGCGTCAGCACGGCGGCGGAACCGCCGGGGCAGTCGGGCGGCAGGATCCGCCCCATGTCCCTCTTCACGGCACCGATGGCAGTGAGCTGACGAGCCAACTCCTCGTACTGCGCCTGCTCCGCCATCACACCTCCCGTATTCGTTGCTTAGGGCAACCATAAATATGTTGGTTGCTACAGGCAAACTAAATCGGGGGTATGGGCCTAAAAACTTGGCAAAGGCAAGTATTGGCGAACGTAAACCCGCAGGTCGGGAGGGTGGTCCCGGCCTCCGCGTGAGCTGTTCGGATCGCCGCGGAGGTCCCGGGGCCCGGCCCCCGCACTTGGGCAACCGTCCCGCGTTCGCTAGTGTCCTGGCCCATGGCAAACACCCAGGGCCCCGAGGGCAACTACGACCCCGCGGGAAGCACCCAGATGTTCCGCGCATTCGTCGACGAGGCCCCCCAGGGCCGGCAACAGCAGCAGGTGGCCGCCCAGGCGGGTCCCCGCATCGGCCTGATCATCGGCGTCGTCCTCGCCGTGGTGGTCGTTGCGGCGGTGGCCTGGCTCGCACTTGGCAAGTAGCGCGAGGGTCCACCGAGAGGCGCCGCGGCCGCTTCCATAGGGGGTCGCGGCTGCCTGTACAGGGCTGCGGCTACTTCCACTGGGCCGCAGCTACATCCACCGCGCCGCCGCTACTTCCACTCGACGGACACGTCCCGCGTCTCGATGTGCATGCCCAGCGGCACGCGCCACGCGTCGACGCACACCGTCCAGGTCTTCGTCCGCTCGGCGCCCGGAGCGATCGGCACGGGCAGCTCCTCGGCGGACTCGATCGTCGCCCAGTCGATCCCGAGCAGCCCGATGATGTGCGTCCCGAAGGTCACCGTGCCCGAACGCACCGCCGTACCACCGGTGTTGCGGAAGGCGACGGTCACCCGCTCGCACCACCGCTGATCGGCGCTCTCACGCTCGGGGACGCCGACGGTGAGCACGGCGGGCCCGGATTCCGCAGGGGTCGCAGGGGGCGCGCCGGTGGACGTGTCCGAGCCGGAACTCCCGCCTGAACTCCCGCTCGTACTCCCGGAGTCCGCATCGCCCGGAGATGCCGTACGTCCGCCACCGGCACTCCCCGTCGAAGCCGCCGGCCCCGATACCTGCGCGCCGCTCCCGCCGCCCGAAGCGGATGGCGACGCGCCCGAAGTCCCGCTCCCCGCCGCGCCCTTGGACGCCGAGGGCTTCTCCAGAGGGACCAACTCCACGTCCCCCGTGGGCGCCACCGCCGGGCCGGACGCGGGGCGCTGCACGGCGACGTAACCGCCCCCGCTGCCTCCGGCGCCGCAGGCGACGAGCAAGCCCCCCAGGCACACCACAGCCGCCGAGGCACCCACAAGGGCACCCCGGCGACCACGTATCGACTGTCGGCGCATCGCGTCAGTGTGGCTGACACTCCGTCAAATATGAACCCTTGGGCCGCCGATCGACCGTTCTCCGAGTCGATCCCTCAGTCGGAGATGAGCCCTTCCCGCAGCTGCGTGAGCGTCCGGGTCAGGAGCCGGGAGACGTGCATCTGCGAGATGCCGACCTCCTCGCCGATCTGGGACTGGGTCATGTTCGCGAAGAAGCGGAGCATGATGATCCGGCGCTCGCGGGGCGGCAGTTTGGCGAGCAGCGGCTTGAGGGACTCGCGGTACTCGACGCCCTCCAGGGCGGTGTCCTCGTAGCCGAGGCGGTCCGCGAGGGAGCCCTCGCCGCCGTCGTCCTCGGGGGCGGGCGAGTCGAGGGACGAGGCCGTGTACGCGTTGCCGACCGCGAGGCCGTCGACGACGTCCTCCTCGGACACCCCGAGAGCGACGGCGAGTTCGGCGACGGTGGGCGAGCGGTCGAGCCGCTGCGAGAGCTCGTCGCTGGTCTTGGTGAGGGCGAGCCGCAGCTCCTGGAGGCGGCGCGGGACGCGCACCGACCAGGACGTGTCGCGGAAGAACCGCTTGATCTCGCCGACGATCGTCGGCATCGCGAACGTCGGGAACTCGACACCGCGTTCGCAGTCGAAGCGGTCGATCGCCTTGATCAGGCCGATCGTGCCGACCTGGACGATGTCCTCCATCGGCTCGTTGCGGGAGCGGAAGCGGGCCGCCGCGTACCGGACGAGCGGGAGGTTGAGCTCGATGAGGGTGTCCCGGACGTAGCCGCGCTCGGGGCTGTTCTCACCGAGTGCGGCGAGCCGCAGGAACAGGGAGCGGGACAGCGTGCGGGTGTCGATGGCTCCCGAAGTTGCGGGCGCCGGGAGGGCCACGGCGGACGCGGCGGCCGGAGCGGCATCGGGGGCCGGAAGGGCTGGAACATCGACATGGTGAAGCGCGTCGGGCGCCGGTTCGCTCTTCGTGAGCGTGAGCACCTTCGAGCTGCCCTGGTCTGCGGACATGCCACCCCCTTTGGGTCGCGGACGGTCGCGGCGGACGCTCCCGTCGGAGGAACGCAGCCTCCACCTGAATACCGGAGGCGAGGCCGCGGCAAACGCTCTAGCCGCAGAATGTCACATGTCGGCAACACGCTGAAGTGACATGTCGACACAGAGGGGGTGAATAGGCCCTGGATAGAGGGGGTCTGACGGTTTTTCAGCGCCGAACGGCCGGAAAAGACGCCGGTGAGCGATTAGCTCTTACCGGTTACGCCTCGATCCTGTTTGCGGATCGCAGACGCGCGAAGCTGCGGGCGAGCAGCCTTGACACGTGCATCTGGGAGACTCCCAGTTCCGCGCTGATCTGTGACTGCGTCAAATTGCTGTAGTAGCGCAGCAGGAGGATTCGCTGCTCGCGCTCGGGCAGCTGTACGAGGAGGTGGCGTACGAGGTCGCGGTGTTCGACCCCGTCGAGGGCCGGGTCCTCGTAGCCGAGCCGGTCGAGCAGTCCGGGCAGCCCGTCGCCCTCCTGGGCGGCTTCGAGGGAGGTCGCGTGGTACGAGCGTCCGGCCTCGATGCAGGACAGCACCTCCTCCTCGGAGATCCGCAGCCGCTCGGCGATCTCGGCGGTGGTGGGCGAACGCCCGAAGGCCGTCGTGAGGTCCTCCGTCGCGCTGTTCACCTGCACCCACAGCTCGTGCAGCCGGCGCGGTACGTGGACGGTGCGCACGTTGTCGCGGAAGTACCGCTTGATCTCCCCGACCACGGTCGGCATCGCGAAGGTCGGGAACTGCACGCCGCGGTCCGGGTCGAAGCGGTCGATCGCGTTGATCAGCCCGATCGTGCCGACCTGTACGACGTCCTCCATCGGCTCGTTGCGGCTGCGGAAGCGGGCGGCGGCGTACCGGACGAGCGGGAGGTTGGCCTCGATGAGTGCGCCGCGCACGCGGTTGTGCTCCGGAGTGCCCGCCTGGAGCCCCTTGAGCTGGCCGAAGAGCACCTGCGTGAGGGCCCGGGTGTCGGCACCGCGGCGCCGTTCCGGGGCGACCTCCTGGGGCGGGTCCTGCGCGATCACGACGTCTTGCGGCGGTGCCTGCGGGGGCGTTTGCGGGGGTGTTTGCAACTGGGCTTGCGGCTGGGCCTGGGGCGGTGCTTGCGGAAGTGCCTGCAGCGGGGCTTGGGGCGGTGCTTGAGGCGCAGTACTGGCCGGCACGGTCAACTCCACCTCTATGATCCGTCAGATCCATCAACTCATCCGTCAAAAGCGGTCATAGCATCACAAGACATGTGCACTGTGTGCAAGCACCCCATAACGTCGTGTTGAACGAGATTTAGGGAGAGTTGGGGCATAAGACGCAAATGAGCCCCTCGCCGGTTGCGGCGAGAGGCTCATGGGCGCGACGGCTCAGAACGGATAGTCGGCGATCACCCAGGTCGCGAACTCGCGCCACAGCGCGACACCCGCCTGGTGCGCAGGGTGCTCCAAGTACCGCTTCAGCGCCTCGGTGTCGTCGACGGCGGAGTTGATCGCGAAGTCGTACGCGATGGGCCGGTCGGTGATGTTCCAGTCGCATTCCCAGAAGCGCAGCTCCGGGATCTGCTCGCCGAGCGCGCGGAAGGCGGCGACGCCCTCGACGACGCGCGGGTCGTCGCGCTGGACGCCCTCATTGAGCTTCAAGAGGACCAGATGGCGGATCACGGGCACTCCCTGGTGGTGCGGCGGTTCAGTTCTGGGCCCCGTCGGCGATCCACGACATGAAGTCGCCGATGCCCTGAGCGGCGTTCGATATGCCCTCGAACCCTATCTGGACGTAGTCGGCCGCCCCCTCCGGATCCGTGATGATCACGTAGGCCACGAAGACCACGAGTACATAGACGGCTATCTTCTTCGAATTCACCGCCATCGCGGCCTCCCTGTGATTGCTGCGCCCGGTGGGCGGCCGCCTGTTGACGGCGGCGAGTGTAACCTTCACGCCCCCTTTAAGGACCAACGGCCCGCTGGTCGAGGCCTTTTGCCGGGCCCTGCGGACGTCCCGGGGGCGCACGCTGGACAGTGCGCCCCCGGCGGATCCGACAGGAGACCGCGGGGCCGGGACGGACCCCACTGCGGGGTCCACGCCGCGGGCTTCCCCCGAGACAGTCATTTCTTGCCGCCCACGCACGAAGGGCCCCGTCTCTCGACGGGGCCCTTCTCAAGCGGTAGCGGAGGGATTTGAACCCTCGGTGACTTGCGCCACACTCGCTTTCGAGGCGAGCTCCTTCGGCCGCTCGGACACGCTACCGAGAGAGACCTTACCCCAAGGTGGGGCGTGGTCCGAAATCCGTTTCCCGCGCTCCTATGGGCTCAGCGGTCGCGGAAGAAGTCGGTGAGGAGGCGCGCGCAGTCGTCCGCCAGGACGCCTTCGATCACCTCGGGCCGGTGGTTGAGACGGCGGTCGCGCACGAGGTCCCAGAGGGAGCCGGCGGCGCCGGCCTTCTCGTCGCGGGCGCCGTAGACGACCCGGTCCACCCGGGACTGCACGAGTGCGCCCGCGCACATGGTGCAGGGCTCCAGGGTGACGACGAGCGTGCAGCCGGACAGCCGCCACTCGCCCAACTTGGCGGCGGCCCTGCGGAGCGCGAGGACCTCGGCGTGCGCCGTCGGATCGCCGGTCGCCTCGCGCTCGTTGTGCCCGGTCGCAAGCACCGTCGTACCGTCCCCGGAGAGCACCACGGCGCCGACGGGGACATCCCCGCCCCGGACTGCCCGGTGGGCCTCGTCCAGGGCGAGCCGCATCGCGGCCCGCCAGTGGTCGCGTACCGGATCGGGTCGGGGGGTCTTGTCGGCGGTGCTCACCCGGGGAACCTAACGGACGGTCTCCAGGACCTCTGCGGCTCCCAGGGCGTCGGCGATCGTGCTGAGCGCGTCGCCTTCGTCCAGGGCGAGCAGTTCCTTCTCGCTCACACCGAGGTCGGCGAGGATGTCGCGGTCCCCGACGGGGCTGTGCGACACGGCCTCACCGGAGGTGGCGGCTTCCTCGTCCTCCTCGTCGGAGTCGTTTCCGTTGTCGGGCTCACCGTCCTCCGTGCCGTCCAGGTCCAGGGAGTCGAGGTCGGCGACATCGTCGTCGCCGGGCTCCCTTCCGAGCAGTTCGTCGGTGAGCAGGATCTCGCCGTACGAGCTGCGGGCAGCCGCGGCGGCGTCAGAGACGTAGATGCGAGGGTCTTCCTCGCCGTCCAGGCGGAGGACGCCGAACCACGCGTCCTCCTGCTCGATGAGTACGAGTACCGTGTCCGCCTCCTCCGAGGCTTCACGTGCCAGATCTGTCAGATCCGACAGGGTCTCCACATCGTCCAGCTCTGTGTCGCTCGCTTCCCACCCGTCTTCGGTGCGCGCGAGCAGTGCGGCGAAGTACACCGTGACTCTCCCACTGTCATAGGCGTGCCGGTTGGCGGTCCCCCCGGCGGAGGCTGTGGGCGGGGAGCGTTTCTCCGAGCCCCACCCACTCGGAATCGTGGCAGAAACAGAGCCCTCAGGGGACGTCTTCGGCCTGCTGTGTCTGCCTCTTTTGATCGCTAACAGCGGATCGTACGCGGCTGTCGGCACCACGTACGCACCTCCCGGCCCTCACGGCGTGGGCGGCGCGCGGGCGGGCTACCTGCGGATGTCGCGCACCCGCACGGCGTGGCTACCGGCGGATGATGCGCAAGCACATGGTGCGACCGCCGGTGAAGGGCGCGCAAGCACCTCGCGGGGCCCTCGGCTGTCGGCGGATGCCGTGCGCGCGTGGCGCGGCACCACCAGCGATGGCTACCAGCGGAACGTGCGCATACGCATGGCGTGGCGCAGGCGCGCCGTCTTGGCGCGGCGGGGCTGGACACGGTCGCGCAGTTCGCGCGCCTCGGCCAGGTCGCGGAGGAACTGGGCGCGGCGCCTGCGGCGCTCGGCGTCGGTCTCCGGCCGCTCGGGAAACTCCTCGTCCGGGTCTCGCACAGGCACACCACCCAAGGTCCGTCCTTCCCACTTTCCCCCTGATGGGCGGTTTGATGCGAGCGGACGGGTGAAGGGGAGCGCCGGACCGTACCTTGCGGGATCAGGCGGGACAGTGGCGGGCGCCCGGAGCGCGGTTACTGTTGTGGACATGCGTCTCCACGTCGTCGACCACCCCCTGGTCGCCCATAAGCTCACCACTCTGCGCGACCGGCGCACCGATTCCGCGACCTTCCGGCGGCTCGCCGACGAGCTGGTCACCCTGCTCGCCTACGAGGCCACCAGGGACGTGCGCACGGAGCAGGTCGACATCGTGACCCCGGTCTCCCCGACCACCGGCGTCAAGCTCTCCTACCCCCGGCCCCTCGTCGTCCCGATCCTGCGGGCGGGCCTCGGCATGCTCGACGGCATGGTGCGGCTGCTGCCGACCGCCGAGGTGGGCTTCCTGGGCATGGTGCGCGACGAGGAGACGCTCCAGGCGTCCACGTACGCGACCCGCATGCCCGACGACCTCTCAGGCCGCCAGGTGTACGTCCTCGACCCGATGCTGGCCACCGGCGGCACCCTCGTCGCGGCGATCCACGAGCTGATCAAGCGCGGCGCCGACGACGTCACCGCCGTGGTGCTTCTCGCCGCCCCCGAGGGCGTCGAGCTCATGGAGCGCGAGCTGGCGGGCACGCCGGTGACGGTCGTGACCGCGTCGGTCGACGAGCGGCTCAACGAGCACGGCTACATCGTGCCGGGGCTCGGGGATGCGGGGGACCGGATGTACGGGGCTGCCGAGTAACGGACGTCCACTTCAGGACGTCTTGAAGTGGACGTCCTTAAGTGACGTCCAGTCGTACGGACTTCAGCAGCTGTTCTTCGTGGCGGAGGGCGTCGGCTGGGGCTGGGCCAGTACGGCCAGCGCCTTGTCGGCGTCCTCCTTCGTCGTCAGGTTCTTGAAGCCGGTGCCGATGATCAGGTCGACCTGGTCGGCCTTCGCGCGGCCGTCGGTCTTCAGCTGGGCGCCGGAGAGCTGGGTGTTGAGCACCGGCAGGGCGGCCTGGGCGGCCGTCTTCGCGCCGAGCAGTATCCCCGCGCCCTCGACCTTCTTGTCGTACGTGTCCGTCGCGTTGCCCACGTCGCCGATCCGGAAGCCACGTTTCTTCAGCTCGTCGGCGGTCTCCTTGGCCAGCCCGCTGCGGGGCGTGGCGTTGAAGACGTTGACCGTGATCTGGCCGGGCTTGGGGAGGGCCTTGGCGTTGGCCGCGGTGGAGGCCGCGGACGTCGCCGACGCGGTGGCGGAAGGGCTTGCCTTCGAGGCGCAGTCCGACTTCGGTCCCGCCGCCGCGGCCTTGTCGCCGCCGCCCGTGAAGACGTCGATGAGCTGGAGGGTTCCCCAACCGGCCAGCCCCAGCGCGGTGACGGAGGCGACGACCAGGAACGCGAGCCTGCGACGCCCCCGGGGTCGGCGCATCCGCGGGTACTTGTCGCCCGTGATCCGGTACTGGCCGCCCATGCCAGGGGGAGTGAGCATGCTCATGGGCGCAGCGTAGTGCGCCGCGGCGACGATAACTACTAGATGATCATTGTCCCGCGCTCAGTCCAACCCGAAAGGGTCAACAAACCGGTGCCGGTTCGGCTGTCCGTCCTGAATCGGACCGGCTGTCGGCCTCGAATCGGTTCGGCTGTCCGTCCCGATCGGTCCGGCTGTCCGTCCCGAATCGGTCCGGGTGTCAGCCCAGTTCCAGGACGCGCGCGTGCAGCACCTGGCGCTGCTGGAGCGCCGCGCGGACGGCGCGGTGCAGGCCGTCCTCCAGGTACAGGTCGCCCTGCCACTTCACGACGTGCGCGAAGAGGTCGCCGTAGAACGTGGAGTCCTCGGCGAGCAGCGTTTCCAGGTCGAGCTGGCCCTTGGTCGTCACCAGCTGATCGAGGCGGACCGGGCGCGGCGCGACATCCGCCCACTGCCGGGTGCTTTCCCGGCCGTGGTCGGGGTACGGCCGGCCGTTTCCGATGCGCTTGAAGATCACACGGAAAGCCTACCGGTCAAGACGTTCCGGGCGCAGCCTTGGCGGCGGAGTGCGACGCTGGAAAAGACGCCTTAAATCAGGGCAAACCGGGAACAGGGGCCTGATATGAGTGACAGCGAGACCGTACCTGCGGCCACTGCCGGGACCACGCCCGCGGCTGCCGCTGCTCGGACGGAGGGGAGCGCTCCCGCGACGGGCGGCAACTCCCCCGAGGTGATCGGCAGCGCCGCCGCTCTTCCCAGGGAAGCCCTGGAGATCGCCTCCGGATACGCCTTCTCCGGGCCCGCCCTCGATCTCGGTGCCCTCCTCTGGGACGCGCGGTGCCTGCCGGACGTACAGATCCGCATTCCGCTTCCGATGCTGAACCGGCACGGCCTCGTCGCCGGCGCCACCGGCACCGGCAAGACCAAGACCCTTCAGCTCGTCGCCGAGCAGTTGTCCGCGCAGGGCGTTCCCGTCTTCCTCGCCGACATCAAGGGCGACGTCTCCGGGATCTCGGCGCCGGGCATCCCGAACGACAAGGTCCAGGGGCGGGCCGCCGACGTGCACCAGAAGTGGGCCCCGACCGGATTTCCGAGTGAGTTCTATGCGCTTGGAGGCATGGGGTACGGCATCCCCGTACGGGCCACGATCACGAGCTTCGGGCCGGTGCTCCTGTCCAAGGTGCTCCAGCTCAACCAGACCCAGGAGCAGTCGCTCGGCCTGATCTTCCACTACGCCGACCAGAAGGGCCTGGAACTCGTCGATCTGAAGGACCTGCGCGCGGTCGCCACCTTTCTGACCTCGGACGAGGGCAAGGCGGAGCTGAAGGGGATCGGCGGGCTCTCGACCGCGACTGCGGGGGTGATCCTGCGTTCGCTCACCGCCTTCGAGGCGCAGGGCATGAGTCCCTTCTTCGGGGAGCCGGAGTTCGACACGAGTGAGCTGTTGCGGGTGGCGGGGGACGGGCGGGGTGTTGTGTCCGTGCTGGAGCTGCCTGAGGTTCAGGACAAACCTCAGCTCTTCTCGACCTTTCTGATGTGGCTGCTCGCCGATCTCTTTCACGACCTTCCTGAGGTCGGTGACTCCGAGAAGCCGAAGCTTGTTTTCTTCTTTGACGAGGCCCATCTGCTTTTCAACGATGCCTCGAAGGCCTTCCTGGACTCCATCACGCAGACCGTCCGCCTCATTCGCTCGAAAGGGGTCGGCGTCTTCTTCGTGACGCAGACCCCGAAGGACGTCCCCGCCGATGTCCTCGGGCAGCTCGGCAACCGCGTCCAGCACGCGTTGCGCGCCTTCACTCCGGACGACCAGAAGGCGCTGAAGGCCACGGTGAAGACCTTCCCGAACTCGCCGTACGACCTCGAGGAGGTCCTCACCGGTCTCGGCACCGGCGAGGCCGTGATCACCGTGCTGAGCGAGAAGGGTGCGCCTACGCCGGTCGCGGTGACTCGGCTGCGGGCGCCGGAGTCGCTGATGGGGCCCGTCGATGTGGGGGTGCTCGACGCGGCGGTGACGGGGTCGGCGTTGTACGGGCGGTACGCGCAGGCGGTGGATCGTGAGTCCGCGTACGAGAAGCTCACGGCGGCGGAGGCTGCGCGTCAGCGCCCGGCGCGTGAGCCGGCGGCTCCTGAGGCCGCGTCGGCGCCCTCCAAAGGGCGGGGCAAGGCGCCCAAGGAGGATGCCTCCGTTGTCGAGCAGGTCGTGGGGAGCGGCATGTTCAAGTCGCTTGCTCGGTCTGTGGGTACGCAGATCGGGCGGGAGATCACTCGGTCGTTGTTCGGGACGGCTCGGCGGAAGCGGTAGGTCTGCCGACCTGTTCACCGTCCGGAGGTGGCCGCCCCTGGGAAGGGGCGGCCACCTTTGTGTCAGTTGGTTCCGGTCTTCTTCGGGGGTGCCTTCTGTTCGGCCGGGCCTCGGCGGGGTTCCGGCTTGGGTGCGTTGCGTACGGCGTCTGCGCGCAGCAGGGCGCGCAGGACCGCGTACGGGTCCTTGGGCATGGGTGTGTCCTTTGCGTTCGCTGGTGAGTGACGGGTCCGGAGGCCGGGTCCGTCAGCAGCGCAGGACCACGCAGCGCAGGGCGTGCAGGGTGGGGTTGTGCGACGGGGGCGCCTGTACGGGGAGGGGGTGCGGCTCTGGTGCCGGGTGGGCCGCCCTGGTGCGGAGCGCGGGGCGCAGGGAGGGTGCGGGGCGGTTGCCCTGGCGGGCGGGTGGGCGCAGGGCCGTGTCGAGTACGTCGGGTTCGGCGGCCGGGGCCTCGGTGGTGATCGTGGCGGGGGTCGCGGTGAGCGCGGCGGGGTGCGGGGTGGTCGCGAGGATCGCGACGACCAGGAGGACCAGCACCCGTAGCTTCATGACACGTCATGTCCCCGTCGGGGGCCGGTGGTTCATCCGGTGGGGGGCAGATCCGCCCTCTTGGCGTACGGCCGGTGCCGGTGGGTGGGTCGGGGGCGCGCCGGTACATCCGCCCGCATCCGAACGGATCGACTGTGGGTGATCAGTGGACGTGTGTTCCGGATCCGTTCGGATGCGGGCATTTGATGTACCGACACGCCCCCTTCCGTTGTCGTCCGGCTGCGGGGACGTGGGGGCTTGGGGGTGGGGGGCTTGGCGTTATTTGCCGGAGGCCTTTGCTGCCTTTGCCGCTGCCTTCATCTCCTGTTTGTGGGCTCGGACCTTGGCGAGGGACTCGGGGCCGGTGATGTCGGCGACCGAGCGGAAGGACTTGGGCTCGCCGTAGGGCCCTGCGGCTTCGCGCCAGCCCTTGGGCCGGACGTCGAGCTGTTTGCCGAGGAGGGCCAGGAAGATCTGGGCCTTCTGCGGACCGAAGCCGGGGAGTTCCTTGAGGCGCCGGAGGAGTTCGTCGCCGGTCTCGGCGTCCTTCCAGACGGCGGTGGCGTCTCCGTCGTAGTGCTCGACGAGGTACTGGCACAGCTGATGGATGCGCTTGCCCATGGAACCGGGATAGCGGTGTACGGCCGGCTTGGTGGAGAGGAGGGTGGCGAAGGCATCCGGGTCGTACGAGGCGATCTCGTGGGCGTCCAGGTCGTTCCGGCCCATGCGCTGGGCGATCGTGTACGGGCCCGCGAACGCCCACTCCATCGGAACCTGCTGGTCCAGGAGCATCCCGACGAGGGCGGCGAGCGGACTGCGTCCGAGGAGTTCGTCGGCCTCGGGCTGCTGGGCCAGGTGAAGGGTCACGTCCATGGACCGATGATCCCGCTTACGGGGTCAGGTCGCGCGCCAGTAGGAGGACCGCACCCTCCCCGTCATGGCCTCTCCACCCCTCCCGTACGATTTCCCCCCAATGGAAGTTAGGTTAGCCTAACCTGCGAAGAGTGGGGATATGCCGTGACCGTCGAGATCTACCGTGACGCCTGGGGAATCCCGCACCTGCGTGCCGACAGTGCACTCGAACTCGCCCGCGCCCAGGGTCGTACCACCGCCGTGGACCGGGCCTGGCAGCTGGAGGTCGAACGGCACCGCGCCCAGGGCACCTCCGCCGCGTTCCTCGGCGCCGAGGCCGTTGCCTGGGACCGGTTCGCGCGGCAGGCCCGGCTCGACGACACCGCCAGACGCTGTTTCGCCGCCCTGGAGAGACGCGATCCCGAGACTGCCGCGTGGGTCGTCTCGTATGTGGACGGCGTCAATGAAGGGCTTGGGGAGGGTGGTCCGCGGGCGCCTGAATTTGCGGAGGCCGGGCTTGTTCCCGGGCGCTGGGAGCCCTGGACTCCGCTCGGTGTCTGGCTTGCCACGCACATCCTGTTCGCCGGGTTCCCGGCCAAGCTCTGGCGCGAGGAGGTCGTACGGCGGCTCGGTGCCGAGGCCGTGGGACTCTTCGCCACCGACGGGAACGGTACCTCCGGCAGCAACGGCTGGCTGGTGAGCGGTGCTCGTACGGCCACTGGGCGCGCGGTCATCGGTGGCGATCCCCACCGGTTCATCGAGGAACCCGGCGTCTATCAGCAGATCCATCTGGCCTGCCCCGAGTTCGACGTCGTCGGCCTTGCCGTTCCCGGTGTTCCGGGCATCGCCCACTTCGGCCACACGGGCCATGTCGCCTGGGCGATCACGAACGCCATGGCCGACTATCAAGACCTTTACCGGGAGCGGTTGCGGGGGGTTGGCTCGTCCTCGTCGTCCGTCGAGGCGCTCGGGCCCGATGGTGAGTGGCGGGTCGCGGCGCGGCATGTGGAGCGGGTGGAGGTGGCCGGGGGCGAGTCCGTCGAGGTCGAGGTGATCGAGACCGAGCGGGGGCCCGTGGTCATCGGGGGAGGCGGGGAGGGCCCGTCCATCAGTCTTCGTTATCCGCCGCGCGTTACCGAAGATCTTGGCTTCAGTGCGCTGCTTCCGCTTCTTCGGGCTCGTGAAGTCGCCGATGTGGACCGGGCGTTCGACCTCTGGGCCGAGCCCGTCAATGTTGTTCAGGCCGCCGATACTGCGGGTGGGTTGCTGCATCGGGTCGCCGGACGAGTGCCGGTGCGGAGTGAGGGCAACCGGACGAGGGTCGTCGACGCCTGGGAGGAGGGGAGGGAGTGGCGGGGCTGGCATGAGATGCCCCGGGTGGATGTGGGCGAGATCGCTGTCATGGCCAATCAGCGGGGGCTGGCGGAGGTGCTTGGGGTTGAGTTCGCCGCGCCGCATCGGGCCTCGCGCATTCGCGAACTTCTCGGGTCTCGGGCCGAGTGGGCCGCCTCTGACATGGCTGCCATTCATGTGGACACCCATCTCGCTTCCGCTGCCGTCCTGTTGGGTCATCTCGACGGTGGTGGGGGTGGTGGGCAGCGGCTGAGTCCGGAGGGGGCGGTGTTGCGGGATCAACTGCTCGCCTGGGATCGGCGGATGGATGCCGGCAGCGGATCGGCGGGGGTGTACGCGGCGGTTCGTAGCGCTGTTGTGCGGCGGCTTGCGGCCGAGCCTGCGCTGGCCGTTCTTGCCGAGCCGCCCGCGTATCCGGAGGTCTTTCTTCCCTGGCTCGCGCTCACCCCGCGTATCGGCTTTGCTCTCGAAAACCTGTTGAGGGTCGAGGAGTTGTACGGCATCGATCGTGCGGCGGTTGTGTGCGCTGCGGTCGAGGACGTGGCGGTCGGCTGGGCGCCGCGTGCATGGGGGGATACACACCGGCTCGCGCCCTGGCGTGCGCTCGCCGGTGCTGCGTACGACGAACCCGGGCTCTCGGGTGACCATGACTGCGTGCTGTGCACCTCGGCGGTTCCGGGGGTGACCGACCTTGCCGCGCGCGGTCCTGCCGCCCGTTACGTATGGGATCTGGCCGACCGGGACCAGAGCCTTTGGGTGGTGCCGCTCGGTGCCGACGGTGTTCCGGGGGCCGTCCACCATCGTGACCAACTCCCCTTGTGGGTCGAGGGAGTTCTGGCCCCGGTGATCACAGACTGGGACAAGCTGGCCCAGGGGAACAAGGAGAACCATGACGACTGAGTCGTACGCACCCGCCCGCGTCGCCCTTCACGAGCAGGTCATCGACGGGCTCGGGACCGTCCGCATCCTGCGCGTCGACCCGCATGCCGACCTGGACGTCATCCACGGCTGGGTGAGTGAGGAGCGGGCCAGGTTCTGGGGCATGAACGGGCTCAGCAAGGAGCAGGTGCTGGAGACCTACGTCCACCTGGACTCGCTCGACACCCACCACGCCTTCCTCGCGCTCAAGGACGGCGAACCGGCCGCGCTCTTCCAGTCGTACGAGCCCGAGGCCGACCGCGTCAGCGAGTGCTACGACGTCGAGGACGGGGACATCGGGATCCATCTGCTGATCGGGCCCCCGGGGACCGGCGGGGGGCGGCCGGGCTGGTCCGCCGGGCTGCTGACCGCGTTCACCACGTATGTCCTGGCCGGTCTTGACCGGCGGCGGGTCGTCGTCGAGCCCGACGCACGCAACACGAAGGCCATCTCCCGTCTGACCAGGCAGGGATTCGTCCCGGGGCCGGAGATCGTGCTGCCCGAGATCGATCTGCCCGAGGTGTACCTGCCCGAGAAGCGCGCCCGGCTCGCCTTCCTGACGCGAGAGACGGTCTTTGGGGGGTCTTTGGGGAGGGCTTGAAGCGGGGCGGGTGAGCACGGCGTCGCTTTCGGCCGTACGTATCCGAGACTGAGCGAATGCGGATACGGAGACGGTACGTGAGCGGACAGCGAGCGCGACGGCACATCGTCCGGGGACTGGCGCTGCTGGGCACCGTGCTCGGCCTGGTGCTTTTCGGCGGGGTGGGCGCGGCGTCCGCGCACGCCGCGCTGACCGGCACCGATCCGCAGGACGGCAGTGTGGTGAAGGAGGCGCCCACGCAGATCACGCTGACGTTCACCGAGTCCGTCGGCCTCCTCGACGACTCCTTCCGCGTGATCACCCCGGACAACCGGCGCGTCCACACGGGCAAGCCGGCGCACGCGGGCGACCGCTCCAACACCGCCCTCGTGACCCTCCCGGACGACATGGGCACCGGCACCTTCACCGTGGCCTGGCGGGTCGTCTCGGCGGACAGCCACCCGGTCTCCGGCGCCTTCACCTTCTCCATCGGCAAACCCTCCGCGACCACCGCCGCCCTGCCCACCGAATCCGCCGAGGACACCGTCGCGGGCAACCTCTACGACATCACCCGCTACGTCGCGTACGGCGGCCTCGCCGTGCTCATCGGCGCCGCCGTCTTCGTCCTGGCCTGCGGATTCCCGGGCAGCGTGCACCGCCTGCTGCTGGCCGGCTGGTGGACGCTGCTCGTCTCCACCCTCGCCCTGCTGCTCCTGCGCGGCCCGTACGAACGGGGCAGCGGGCTCGCGGCGGCCGTCGATCCGGCCGTCCTGCGCGAGACGCTGACCAGCAGGCCCGGGATCGCGCTGGTGGCGCGGCTGGTGCTGCTGGGGGCGGTGGCCTTCTATCCCGTACGAGTACGGGAGCGCAGGCCGGTCATAGGGGCACTGGGCGGGCTGCTCGCCCTCGGCCTCGCGGTCACCTGGGCCGCCGCCGAGCACGCGTCCGCCGGGATCCAGGTCCCCGTCGCGATGGTCTCCTCCGTACTGCACCTGCTCGCCATGGCCGTCTGGCTCGGCGGCCTGACCGCCCTGCTCACCGCGCTCTACCGCCCGGCCGAACCGGTCCCGGCAGCCGTCGTCACCCGCTTCTCCCGACTCGCCCTCACCTCGGTCACCGTCCTCGCCGTCACCGGCGTCTACCAGTCCTGGCGCGGCCTCGGCTCCTGGGACGCCCTGACCTCGACGTCGTACGGCCGTCTCCTCGTCGTCAAGCTGTGCGCGGTGCTGCTTCTGCTGGTGGGGGCCGGGTATTCGCGGCGCTGGACGGGGCGGCTGGCTGCGACGGCTGCGACGGCCGTCACGGCATCTGTTCCGGTGGTGGTGCGGGAACGGGAGCGGGAGCGGGTGCCGGAAGTGGTCGGGGCGCCGGGGGAGCCTGGGGCGCCGGGTGACTCCAAGGGCGTACGCGCCGGTGTGACGGAGGAGGCGGTGGCAGAGGCCGGTCCGTATCGGCGGGGGCTGCGTCGGTCCGTGCTTGCCGAGGTCAGCGTCGGGATCGTGGTCCTCGTGGTCACCACCTTGCTGACCGGTACGCAGCCGGGGCGGGCGGCCACCGAGTCGGCGGCCGCGGTCACCGCGGCGGAGCAGCCCACGGGGTCCTCGACGCTGATTCCCTTCGACGTCGGTACACCCGGGGGGCGCGGCAAGGTCCAGATCGAGCTGGCGCCCGGCCGGGTGGGCGAGAACTCCGTCCAGGCCGTGATCTTCGGGCCCGACGGCGGGATCGCCACCGTCCCCGAACTGCGCCTGACCTTCACGCTGCCGAAGCAGGACGTCGGCCCGATCGACGCCCAGCTCACGGACAAGGGCGGCTACTGGGCCACCGACGGCCTCACCCTCCCGCTGGCCGGCACCTGGACGATGAAGGCCACGGTGCGGACGACGGACATCGACCAGGTCACGGTCTCGAAGACCGTCACCATCGGTTAGTAGTCGGTTAGTAGTCGGTTAGTTGTCGGCTAGGAATCGGCTGGTAGCTGCCTCATTTCTCCGGGGTGAGGTCGGTGATCGACTGGATCTCCTCGGGGGTCAGTTCGAGGTCCTGTGCGGCGAGGTTTTCCTCGATGTGCGTGATGCTGGTGGTGCCGGGGATTGGCATGACCGCGGGTGAGCGGGCGAGCAGCCAGGCGAGTGCGATCTGGGAGACCGTCGCGCCGTGCCGGGCGGCGACGGCGCCGAGGACGCGGCGGACCGCTTCCGGGCCGTCGGTGTCCGTGGGGGTGCCGGGCCGTGTGAGGGAGACCGGCTGCCAGGGGACGAAGACGGCGCCGGCTTCTACGGTCGCGTCGAGCAGGGCGGTCTCGTGGCGGTCGACGACGTTGAAGTGGGCGGTCACGGCGGCGATTTCGGTGATCTCGCGGGCAGCACGGAGTTGTTCGGGGGTGACGTTCGACAGGCCGATGTGCCGGATCACGCCCTGTTGCCGCAGTTCGGCCAGGGTGCCGACCTGCTCTTCGAACGAGGCGTCCCGCGCCCAGCCGCTGTGCAGGTAGTACAGGTCGATCCGCTCGACACCGAGGCGCCGCGCACTCAACTGGGCGCACTGGCGGAGGTAGTTGGCGTTACCGACCGCGTCGATCGAGGTGAGGTCGAGGCCACCGCGTACGAAGCCGCCCTTGGTGGCGATCACCAGGTCCTCGGGGTAGGGGTGAAGCGCCTCGCGGATCAGCAGCTCGTTGGTGTGCGGACCGTAGACGTCGGCGGTGTCGATCAGGGTCACGCCCGCCTCGACCGCCTTGCGCAGAAGCGTGATCCCGCTGTCGCGGTCGGGGTACTCGCCCCAGAGGTGACTGCCGGTGAGCCGCATCGCGCCGTAGCCGACACGGCCGGTCCGGAGGTCGCCGCCGAGGGTGATGGGTGTGTGTATGGGGGTGGGTGGGGGTGCGTGTATGGGTGTGTGTTCTGTCATGCGTCCAGCGTTGTGCGGTGGTGGTGGGGGTGCCAGGGAGGGTGCTGCCTATGCGGATCAGTACCAGGCACGGGGGTGGGGTACGGCGGACACTGGAGGCATGGAGCAGCATGGTGGTGCGTCTTCTTCTGGGGGTCGTTCCGGGGGCCGATCCGGCGGCCGTTTCGGGGGCCGGTCCAGTGGTTCGGCCAGTGGGCCGCCAGGTGGTGGGTCCAGTGGTCTGGCAAGTGGCTCGGCCAGTGGTCCGCCCGGTGGTCTGGCAAGTGGCTCGGCCAGTAGTCCGCCCGGTGGTCCGGCAAGTGGGTCAGCCAGTGGTCCGCCAGGTGGTCGATCCAGTGGTCCGGCCAGTGGCTCGTCCAGTCGTCCGCTGGGTGGTCCGGCCGGTGGGCTGTCCGGCGGCAACGAGCTGGGCGACTTCCTGCGTGCTCGCCGTGCCGCGCTCGATCCGCGTCGGGCGGGGGTGCCGGACGACGGACGCCTGCGCCGGGTGCCGGGGCTGCGCCGGGAGGAGCTGGCCCAGCTCGCGCACGTGAGCATCGACTACGTCGTACGGCTGGAGCAGGGCCGGACCCGCCGGGTGTCCCGCCCGGTCCTCGACGCGCTCGCGGACGCGCTGGAGCTCGCCCCGGACGAGCGGGCGTACCTCTTCGCCGTGGCCGACGTGACGCAGACCGCCCCCGCGCGGCAGTCGGCCGGGCCCGGGGTACCTCCCGGGGAGAGGGTCGGCCGGCCGCTGCTGCAGCTGCTCGACGGCATGCGGGACACCCCCGCGATGGTTCTGAACCGCCGCATGGACGTACTGGCCTGGAACAGCGCGGCCACCGCCCTGCTCACCGACTTCGGCGCGCTGCCCCCGGCCGAGCGGAACCTGATCCGGCTGACCTTCCTCGACGACGCCTTCCGAGCCCTGTACGCGGACTGGCCGCGCGCGGCCCGCGAGTGCGTGGCGGTGCTGCGGATGGAGGCGGGCCGTCACCCCGACGACCAGGCCCTGGCCGCGCTGGTGGGCGAACTGAGCGTGCGGGACCCGGACTTCAGGAACTGGTGGGCCAGCCACCTGGTGCGCGGCCCCCGCCGACTCACCAAGACCTACCACCACCCGGTGGCGGGCCCCCTCACCCTCGACGTCCAGCAACTCTCCGTCGACACCCAGCCCGACCAGCGGCTCGTCGCCTACACCGCCCCGCCCGACTCCCCGTCCCAGGAAGCCCTGCGCTTCCTCCTCCAGTGGTCGGCCCGCAGCGCCGCCGGAGCCAACTGACGGGGACCGCCCGGTCCTTGCTTGCTCTGGCCACGTGAACCGTCAAGCCGTACGGCATGTCTCGACGATGGCCATGCCGAAGGACTCCAAGGGAGAGAGTCGTTGAGCGCTCGGATTCTGGTCGCGAGGACGACGAGGAACGTCGCGAGGACGACGAGAACAGTGTCCAGTGCCCAGCGTCGACCAATCCGGAGGTGATGTTCCCCTGGGGGTGCCATCGACCGCTGCCAGGTCCTCAGATCCCGGGATCGCTGGACAGCGGGCGCGGGTAGTGCTCCGGCTAATGCACGGGATTGTGCTCCGGCTCGTCGAGTTCGGGCAGCGGCGGAAGGTTCCGTCGTGGTGTCGCAACCGGCTCGGCGTCCGCCGGGAGTTCGCCGCGGGAGCGGCGCCAGGCCGCCCGGGCTCGCGGGTGGTAGCGGCGGTCGTGCGGGAGGAGCCTGAACACAGCGTTGATCAGCTGGCAGGTCCTTCGATGCCGCCGGGCGTCGCGTCGCGACCAGGTGAAGCCGAGCAGGTCGCGGACCTCCCCGTCGTACAGCCCGATGGTGAACCAGACGAAGGTCCGCCCGATCAGCGAGCCGACCGGACGCCACACCGCGTTCGGCAGCCACGGCAGAAACGGCGGCCTCGCGAGCCCGGCTATGTCGAGCACGTCCCGGGTGGCCTTGTTGTCCTCCAGCACCTCCGCGCACATGTGCTTCCAGTAGAGCTGGAAGTCCTCCCAACTCTCCGGCACCGGCCGCATACTCATGCCGTACATCCGGTACCACTGCACGTGCTCGTCGAACAGTCGGCGTTTCTCCGCCTCACCGATGCCGCCCGCGAAGTGCTCCCCGATGAGGATCGTGCTGACGAAGAACGTGGAGTGCGCCCAGTAGTAAGTGTCAGGGTCCAGCGCGTGGTACCGACGGCCCTGCGCATCGACGCCCTTGATCCGGTCGTGGTAGCCGCGCACCTCGAGCGCGGTCCGCCATGCGTGCGGGCCGTCGTAGACGACTCCGCTGATGGGATAGAGCGAACGGAACAGCCGCTGCCAGCGCTCCTCGAAGAACCGCGAGTGCTGTTCAACTCCCGCGCCCAGCCCGGGATGCATGTTCTGCATGGACCCGGCCCACAGCGCGGTGAGAAGCCCCCGCCAGTCCCCGAGATACTCCCAGGTCAACGACTCCGGCCCGAGCGGCTCGGGCACCTCGTCCCCTAACTCCCGCTCCCCGTCCGCCATTTGACTGATCGCTTCCATACTCAGACCATGCCCGTCGACGCCGGATTCCGGAAGCTTGTGCAGCGGCAGGACGTCGGTACGGGCGGTTGCAGCCGCTGGTGACGTCGATGTTCGGGCGTGCGGGTGACCCCACTGTGAGGCACTGGCGGAGGGTACGAGATTCGAAGTTACAGACCACGAAGCGCCTGATAGAGATCGTCGTAGGCGCTCCAGCAGTCGATACTGCCGTCGTCGTTCAGACTGCCCATGTACCAGTCGTCGTCGTTGACCGGCTTCACCAGACACAGTCCATGGAACCCCAAGACGATCTCAGCACAGAGCCGTTCATCCGGTGCCGGCCAGCCCAGCCACGTCACTACGCGATCGGTGTCGAGAGCTGTGGCCTCCCGATCACCGGAGACCTTGCGGATCTCCTCCAGAGTCCACCCTGCCGGTAGGTGCCCGCCCGTCATCCAACGATGATGGCAGCCATTGCGGTAGCCGACTGCTGCCCGGCCCGCGCGGCCTCTCAGAGCACCGATTTAGGACGGTCGGGCAGGTGCCCGTGCCTCCACGGGGCGCTTCGTTTCTCGGTGTCCCGAAGCGGACCAAGGTGCTCGTCCGGCGACTGCTGGTTGAAGAAGAAGACGGGGAGCCGGTTGAGCTCTCCTCCTCCTACTTCCCCGGGGCGGCTTCAGGCGTCGCGTCCAACACCGCGATCGGGTGCGCTCATGTCCCCCGTCCCGGGTGTGCCATCGGCGAGCCCGTAGCGCAGGTAAACGGTGCCCTTCGGTCCGGCTACCGGCGGTTCGAGGAGGGTGACGTTCGTGGGTACCGCGCCATCGTCGAAGACCTTCTTCCCGACGCCGAGCACGATGGGGTGCACCCAGAGGTCGAGGCGGTCGAAGAGCTTCTCGCGCAGGAGGGTCTGCACCAGGTTCAGGCTCCCGACGACCTTCACGTGCTCATGCTTGTCACGGAGCTCGCGTACCGCGCCGGCCAGATCCGGGCCGAGCTGCGTGGACCCGGCCCAGGGGAGGTCGGGCTTGCCGCGGGAGGCCACGTACTTCGGGACGCTGTTGAAGAGGGTGGCGATCTCGTTGTCCTCGCCACCCTCCTGGTGGGGCCAGTAGGCGGCGAAGATGTCATACGTCCGCCGGCCGAGCAGGAGAGCGTCCGTGCCCTCGTACGCGGCACCGATCTGCGCCCCGGTGGCCTCGTCAAGCAGGGGCGCCTGCCAGCCGCCGAACGGGAACCCCACCGGGTCCTCGTCGGGGCCGCCGGGCGCCTGCCCGACGAGGTCGAGCGTTGCGAACATCTCGACGTGGATGAGGCCCATGACTTACTCCCGACGCATTGGTTTTCTCGGTCAGGAGGTAGACCCGTGGGCGCCGGCAGACTCATCGCTGCGGCGGCACCCAACTCCAGTCACTTTGACAAGTCAACCTGGCGTCTTTGGGGGAGCCGGGGCGAACGACACGGCGCAGATGGCAGGAACGCAAGGCCGTCTGAGACAAAAAATGAGACGGGCAACGTTGAAGGGCCCCACCGCGAACGGTGGGGCCCTTCAACGTTAGTGCCCGGTGAGGCACTGGCGGAGGATACGAGATTCGAACTCGTGAGGGGTTGCCCCCAACACGCTTTCCAAGCGTGCGCCCTAGGCCACTAGGCGAATCCTCCGCGGCAAACAATACAAGACGTTGAGGAGTGCTCGCGAACTCGTTCCCCCCGCTCAGATCCTGTACCCTGTGCGGAGCCCCTCACGTGGCGCTATCTGACTGAACTCCCCCAGGGCCGGAAGGCAGCAAGGGTAGGTTGGCTCTGGCGGGTGCGTGGGGGGCGCTTGCGTTTGCGGTCCGGGTTGTCAGTGGGCGCCTATAACCTCGTATGCGTGTCGTCTCTCGCGCTGTACCGCCGTTATCGCCCGGAGTCGTTCGCCGAGGTCATCGGGCAGGAGCATGTAACCGACCCGTTGCAGCAGGCGCTGCGGAACAACCGGGTCAATCACGCGTACCTGTTCAGCGGCCCGCGCGGGTGCGGGAAGACCACCAGCGCGCGGATTCTGGCCCGGTGTCTGAACTGCGAGCAGGGGCCGACGCCGACGCCCTGCGGGGAGTGCCAGTCGTGCCGGGACCTGGCCAGGAACGGGCCGGGTTCTATCGACGTGATCGAGATCGACGCCGCCTCGCACGGTGGTGTCGACGACGCCCGTGACCTGCGAGAGAAGGCCTTCTTCGGGCCCGCCGGCAGTCGGTACAAGATCTACATCATCGACGAGGCCCACATGGTCACGTCGGCCGGCTTCAACGCGCTGCTCAAGGTCGTCGAAGAGCCGCCCGAGCATCTGAAGTTCATCTTCGCCACCACCGAGCCCGAGAAGGTCATCGGGACGATCCGGTCGCGGACTCACCACTACCCGTTCCGGCTCGTGCCGCCGGGAACCCTTCGGGAGTACCTCGGTGAGGTCTGTGGACAGGAGGGCATTCCCGTCGCTGACGGGGTGTTGCCGCTGGTCGTACGGGCCGGTGCCGGGTCCGTGCGTGACTCCATGTCCGTCATGGACCAGCTGCTCGCGGGGGCGGGCGACGCCGGTGTGACGTACGCCATGGCCACCTCGCTGCTCGGGTACACGGACGGGTCGCTGCTCGATTCGGTTGTCGAGGCCTTCGCCTCGGGGGACGGCGCCGCGGCCTTCGAGGTCGTGGACCGGGTCATCGAGGGCGGTAACGACCCTCGGCGGTTCGTCGCCGATCTGCTGGAGCGGCTGCGGGATCTGGTGATCCTGGCCGCCGTGCCGGACGCCGCGGAGAAGGGGCTCATCGATGCCCCTGTAGACGTCGTGGAGCGGATGCAGGCCCAGGCGGGCGTTTTCGGCGCCGCCGAGCTGAGCCGCTCCGCCGATCTCGTCAACGAAGGCCTGACGGAGATGCGTGGCGCCACCTCGCCGCGGCTCCAGCTCGAACTCATCTGCGCGCGCGTGCTGCTTCCCGCTGCGTACGGGGACGAGCGGTCCGTCATGGCCCGGCTGGACCGTATCGAGCGCGGCGTGAACTTCTCCGGCGGCGGGGGTGCGCCTGCCATGGGGTACGTGCCTGGGGCTGATGCGCATGGGTATGGGCATGGGCCTGGGCACGGGATAGGGCATGCGCACGGTGGGGCGCCGGCCCCGGTCGGCCAGGCGGCTCCAGCGGCTGTACAAGGACAGGGCGGCGCGGTTCCACCGGGCGGTGGCGTCGCAGCGGCTCGGGCCGCCGTGCGTGCGGCGGGGCCGGGGTCGGCCCCTGACTCCGCTGCCCCGGTCGCTCCTCCCGCGGCCGCTCCGGTCGCGCCTCCAGCGACTCCTGCGCCCCCCGTGGCTGAGCCGCAGCCGCAGCCGCAGCCGCAGGCCCCGGCCACGCCACCGCCCGCCGCTGCCCCGGCGCCCCCCGGTCCGTCGGGGGCCGCGCCCGGCGCCTGGCCCACCGCGACGGCCGCGGGCAGTGGCCGGCGTCCCGGCGGGTGGCCGACGGCGGCTCCCACGGGCGGCGGCCAGCCACCGGCTACGCCCGCAGCCCCGGCACCCTCCGCTGCGGCACCCGCCCCGGCTCCTGCCGCCGCCCCACCGGCAGCCCAGGCTCCCCCGAGCGGCGGCCCCGACCCCCGCATGCTGTGGCCGAACATCCTGGAGGCGGTGAAGAACCGCCGCCGGTTCACCTGGATCCTGCTCAGCCAGAACGCGCAGGTCACCGGGTTCGACGGTACGACTCTGCAGATCGGCTTCGTCAACGCGGGCGCCCGGGACAACTTCGCGAGCAGCGGCAGCGAAGAGGTGCTGCGGCAGGCGCTGTCCGAGCAGTTCAACGTCCAGTGGAGGATCGACGCGATCGTCGACACCTCGGGCGGCTCCGGTGGTCCAGGCGGCTCGGCGCCGCCCGCTCCGGCCGGTCCAGGGTTCGGCGGTGGATACGGCGGGGCGCAGGCAGCCCCCCATTCCGCGCCCCAGCAGCAGTCGGCCCCGGCCTCGCGCCCCGCCGCGTCGCCGGGCCCGTCCATGAACCACGCTCCGGCCGCGCCCGCCCCAGCACCCACCCCGGCTCCCGCCGCCCCCGAACCACCCCCGGTCGCCCCCGAGGACGACACTCCCGAGGACGACGACCCGGACCTCGTCGAGTCCGCCCTCTCGGGCTACGACCTGATCGTCCGCGAACTGGGCGCGACGGTGGTGGAGGAGTTCTCGAACGAGTAGAGCCGGGGACGGCGAGGGGGCACCGTCCGGCGGCCCACCTTGGAGGATCCCACCATCCCTCCAGGCCCCCCGCTTCGGAAGCCCCCACAAAGGCACCCTCTCCCGGCGGTTAGGCTGACCCCGTGAAGGTCCTTGTCATCGGTAGCGGCGCCCGCGAACACGCCCTGTGCCGTTCCCTGTCCCTCGACCCCGACGTCACCGCCCTGTACTGCGCCCCCGGGAACGCAGGCATCGCGGAGGTGGCCGAGCTGCACCCGGTCGACGCCCTCGACGGCGCCGCCGTGGCCGCGCTGGCGGCCGATCTCGGTGCCGAGCTGGTGATCGTGGGCCCGGAGGCCCCGCTTGTCGCGGGGGTCGCCGATGCCGTGCGCGCGGCGGGCATCCCGGTTTTCGGCCCCTCCAAGGAGGCGGCGGAGCTGGAGGGCTCCAAGGCCTTCGCCAAGGATGTGATGGCGGGGGCGGGCGTCCCGACGGCGCGCTCGTACGTCTGCACGACACCCGACGAGGTCGAGGAGGCGCTCGACGCCTTCGGTGCCCCGTACGTCGTGAAGGACGACGGGCTCGCGGCCGGCAAGGGAGTCGTCGTGACCGACGACCTCGCGAAGGCCCGCGACCACGCCAACGCCTGCGACCGCGTCGTCATCGAGGAGTTTCTCGACGGCCCCGAGGTCTCCCTCTTCGCGATCACGGACGGCGAGACCGTCGTCCCGCTGCAGCCCGCCCAGGACTTCAAGCGCGCGCTGGACGGCGACGAGGGCCCGAACACCGGCGGCATGGGTGCGTACTCGCCCCTGCCCTGGGCGGACCCGAAGCTCGTCGAGGAGGTCATGCAGACCGTCCTCCAGCCGACCGTCGACGAACTGCGCCGCCGCGGCACCCCGTTCTCCGGCCTGCTTTACGCGGGTCTGGCGATCACCGGCCGAGGCGTACGGGTCATCGAGTTCAACGCCCGCTTCGGCGACCCCGAGACCCAGGTGGTCCTCGCCCGCCTGAAGACCCCTCTCTCCGGCGTGCTCCTGGCCGCGGCGAACGGCACTCTCGCCGACCTGGAGCCCCTGCGCTGGAGCGACGCGGCTGCCGTCACCGTGGTCGTCGCCTCGCACAACTACCCGGACACCCCGCGCACCGGCGACCCGATCACCGGGCTCGACGAGGTGGCGGCCCAGGACGCGCCGTACGCGTACGTCCTGCACGCCGGGACGAAGCGCGCCGGCGACGCGGTCGTCAGCGCGGGCGGCCGGGTGCTCTCCGTCACGGCGACCGGCACCGACCTCACCCAGGCCCGCGAGCGCGCGTACGCGGCGGTCGCCCGCATCGGCCTCGACGGTTCGCAGCACCGCACGGACATCGCGGCGAAGGCGGCGGCAGAGGCGTAGAGCCTGGTCAACACAGTGACGCGCCATTGACCGGCCACGAGTGGGTCGGCAGGCCGTCGGCAGTCCCCCGGGCCCCGGATTCCGTACGGAATCCGGGGCCTGATCATTGCCCACCGTCATCCACCTTTCCCCAAAGCCATTCCATCGAGTGACCGATGCCCCATCCGGCTGACGGGGGCCGGGGCCCCAACTAGGGTGCGGCGAAAGCGTTCCGGCACTTGGCCCACCGGCATTGCGATGTCGGTGGCGGGTGCCACAGTGGGGGAGTGAGCAACGCCAGGACATCCGCCGGCGCGGGCTGCGACGCAGCCCGGGTGGGGCGGACCGTAGGGGGTGAGGTCCGGTCGTGACCGGTATGGGTGTGGAGGTGGGCGCGCAGTCCGCGCGCTCCCGGGCTCTCGCCGTGCTGCGTATCCGCAGCAGGGCGCTGGCCGTCGCCCTGCTGCCCGCGGCCGTCGCCGTGGTGCTGCTGGCCGGCGGCTCCACGGGCCACATCACCGGCCAGGGCTGGGACACCACCAGCTGGATAGTGACCGTCGTCGCCGTCCTCGTCCTCCTCGCCGCCGCGGGCATCGCGCTCGTCGTCGCCCGCGCCCGGCCGGCCATGAGTCCCACGGTCGCCATCGCGGAGGAATCGGCGCCCGACCTCTACCGCATGGTCCGCGACCTGGCCGACCGTCTCGACGTCCCGGCCCCCTCGGCGATAGCGCTCACCCCGGACTGCGACAGCTGGCTGGAGGACCGCACCCACCTGGCGCACGGCCGCCCGCCGCCCGGGGACAGGGACGAAGCGGAAGGCATGCAAGGCCTGCGCGGCGTACGTGGCCTGTCCGCGCGCCCCCGCCGGGCACCTTCCGCCCCCGTCCTCGTCATCGGCTCCCCCTTCCTGTGGTGGATGCGCGTCGGGGAACTGCGCGCGGTCCTGGCCCCGGTCGTCGCCGGTACGGGCCCGTCGGCGCACCCCGACATAGCCGCGGCCCGTCGTTTCGTACGGGGACTGGACGCGGCCGTGGCCGTGACCTCGGCGCCCACCCGCGGCCCGCTGACCCGCATGGTGCTGGGCGGTGTCGGCTGGGTGACCCGCCTGCTGCTGCGCAGCTGCCGGGGCCACGCGGCCGAAATGGAGCGTGGCGTGGCGGCCGCCGCGGCCGAGCGTGCACAGGCTGTGGACTACGGCCTGCGGATCGTCGCGCAGGAACAGGTGGGACTGGCGTACGCGGGCTGGGACCGGCTCCTGACCCGCGTCGCGCTGCCCGCCTGGCGGATGGGCCGCTGGCCGTCCCGGCTGGACGCGGGCGTCGTCGCGGCCCTCACCGAACTGTCCCGCCGTGACCGCCTCGCCGAGGGCTTCACCTCGCGGCTGGGCGAGCGCCCCGCGTGTGACCTGCTCGAAGAGCCCGGCACGGTGGACGAGGCGGCGTCACTCCTCGCCGCCCGCCTCTTCCACGGCGGTCCCGCAGAGCCCGGGCCCGACTGGGCACCCGTGGACTGGCTGGAGTACCCGGACGAGGTCGTCGACCGCAAATGGCGTGCCGATGCGGCCCGCCTCCACCGGGTCCTGGACGCGCTGGGCGTCCGGCACTCCACGGATCCGGCGGCGCCCGACTCGGGCGGTCCCACGCTGGCGCGGGTGATGGACCACCTGATGACGTCACCGGACGACGACACACACGCACCGGGTCCGAACCCGGACTTGGACGCCGGCGCACTTGCCACCAATCGCGGGGGTGCGTACGAGGAGATGGGCATAGGCCTGGACGAGGACGACGCGGAACTCGTCCTCGGGAACGAGCGGACGGCTGCGCTTGCGGCGGGGCTCAGTGCCGAGCTGGCTCGTGAGGAGGCGGCGGCACCGGACCTTGCGGCGTCGCCGGCCGGGGGCGCGGACCAGGGGCCCGACCGGGCTCTCTGGGACGACGGGATGCTGCTTCCCCTCTTCCCGCTTCAGCCGCCTCGGACCGGGCGGGAGCTGCTGGCCGACCATGTGACGGCCATGGTGTGCTGCGCCGCGATGGACACGGCGGGGGCCGCGCCGGGGCTCGACTGGCTCGACGGCCCGTCCCTCCTCGTCGACGGCGAACGCGCCGCCGATCTGACCCCCCGCGTCCTCACCCTCGTCGAATCCGGCGACCCCGCCCCCCTCCGCGACTGGCTCCGCCACCTCGGCGTCCGCCCAGAGAAACCGGTCCGCCTGGTCTGACAGCGGCCACCGCCGTCCGTGGGGTGAGTTTTTTCGCCCCCTCCGCCCCTACCCGTCCCTTGCCCCTGGGGGCTCCGCCCCCAGACCCCCGCTCGCCCGAAGGGCTCGTCCTCAAACGCCGGACGGGCTGAAAAGACCTTCCCAGCCCCGGGACTGAAGGGCACAGCCCCCACGGGTGGGCGGGGGGTCGGGACGGCATACCTGGTCCTCAAACGCCGGACAGGCTGAAAAGACCTTCCCCGCCCCGGGACTGAAGAGACAGCCCCCACGGGTGGGTGGGGGGTCGGGACGGCATACCTGGTCCTCAAACGCCGGACGGGCCGAAAAGACCTTCCCCGCCCCGGGACTGAAGAGACAGCCCCCACGGGTGGGTGGGGGATCGGGACGGCATACCTCGTCCTCAAACACCGGACAGGCTGAAACCCCAGCCCCGACGGGTGGGCGGGGGACCGGGACGGCACTTCCTCACCCGCAGACGGCGGACGGGCTGGACGGTCCCCCCGGCCGAGAACGCACCCGCAGCCGCCCACACACCGAAGGGGCCGGGGGCCGGTACATCAAATGCCCGTCGCGTACGTTCGCGTCACCGGACGCCTCACTGCTCGGCCAAGGTCTGATCCGTCGGCGACGGGCGGATGTACCGGCCCCCGGCCCCGCCCCCCCACCGAACCGGAGGCGACACCGCGCCCCCCAGGCGGAGCCCCCCGTTCCACTCCCGCCAATTCGCGACGAACGGTGACGATGTGCGTGCGTAATGTGATGTGCTGGGACCGATCGCGCACACGGCAAGGGCTTACAAGGACGACGGGGGCAACAGGGAGGGGAGCAGGCATGGGGTCGGAGCAGATTCGCCGGTGGGAGTCGGGAGCGCTCGCCCACGCCGTCACGGACCCCTTCGGACAGGGCCCCGTCCCATGGCTCCGCGGCGATGAGCAGTACTTCGACGACACCGGGCACGTCGTCCCCTGGTACATCGACCACGCCCCCGGCGCCACCCAGCTCCAGGACACCGGACGCGACCGCAAGGCAGCCACCAGGGGAGCCATCCCCCACCCCCGAGCCGGAGGCCCCCGCTCCGCAGACGACGTCCACCGCCAGATCAAGGGTTTCACCTCCACCGGCGCGGCCGCCCCCGGCGAGGCCATCGACTTCCACATCACGGTGGACCCACCGCAGGAATTCAGCGTCGACATCTACCGCATCGGCCACTACGGAGGCGACGGCGCGTCAAAGATCACCACCAGCCCCCGCCTCTCCGGCATCGTCCAGCCCCCGCCCCTCACCGCGGACCGCACCGTCTCCTGCCACCACTGGTGGCTCTCCTGGCGCCTGCAGATCCCGAGCTACTGGAACATCGGCGCGTACGTCGCCGTACTCACCACCGTCGACGGCTACCGCTCCCACGTCCCCTTCACGGTCCGCGACGACCACCCCGCCGACCTGCTCCTCCTGCTCCCCGACATCACCTGGCAGGCGTACAACCTCTACCCGGAGGACGGCCGCACGGGGGCGAGCCTCTACCACGCCTGGGACGAGAACGGCCGCCTGCTCGGCGAGGCCGACGCCGCGACGACGGTCTCCTTCGACCGCCCGTACGCGGGCGCGGGCCTCCCCCTCCACGTGGGCCACGCCTACGACTTCATCCGCTGGGCCGAGCGCTACGGCTACGACCTCGCCTACGCCGACGCCCGCGACCTGCACGCCGGCCGGGTCGACCCCACCCGTTACCGCGGCCTGGTCTTCCCGGGCCACGACGAGTACTGGTCGCCGACGATGCGCCGCACCACGGAGCTCGCCCGCGAGCACGGCACCTCGCTCGTCTTCCTCTCCGCCAACACCATGTACTGGCAAGTGGAGTTGGGCCCGTCCCCGTCCGGCGTCGCCGACCGCCTGCTCACCTGCCTCAAGCGCAGAGGCCCCGGAAAACCGGCCCTGTGGCGTGAGATCGACCGTCCGGAACAGCAACTCATCGGCATCCAGTACGCGGGACGGGTCCCCGACCCCCACCCCCTGGTCGTCCGCAACGCGGACCACTGGCTCTGGGAGGCGACCGGCGCGCACGAGGGCGACGAGCTCACCGGCATGGTCGCGGGCGAGGCCGACCGCTACTTCCCCCGCACCCCTCTCCCCGAGCACCAGGGCCGCATCCTCCTGGCCCACTCCCCGTACGCCGACAGCGAGGGCACCCCCCGCCACCAGGAGACCTCCCTCTACCGCGCCCCGTCCGGCGCCCTGGTCTTCGCCTCCGGAACCTTCGCCTGGTCCCCGGCCCTGGACCGCCCCGGCCATGTGGACCCCCGCATCCAGCGAGCCACGGCCAACCTATTGGACCGCATCTGCAAACACGACTGAAGCCGCATGAGGCACCCCCCCATGGGGGACCCCACGCACCCCCTGGCCAAAGCCACTCCTCCCATACGGGAGAATCGAGCCACTTGGACAGAACCACGCGGAGGAACCGTGTCCGGATTCGTTGAAAAGCCCGAACCGCTTCAGGTTCCGGGTCTGGTGCATCTGCACACCGGCAAGGTGCGCGACCTGTACCAGAACGAGGCGGGCGACCTCGTGATGGTCGCCAGCGACCGCATCTCCGCATTCGACTGGGTGCTGCCGACCGAGATCCCCGACAAGGGCCGCACGCTCACCCAGCTCTCCCTGTGGTGGTTCGACCAGCTCGCCGACCTGGTCCCCAACCACGTGCTGAGCACCGAACTCCCGCAGGGCGCCCCCGCCGACTGGGAGGGCCGCACCCTGATCTGCAAGTCGCTGCGGATGACCCCGGTCGAGTGCGTCGCCCGCGGCTACCTCACCGGCTCGGGCCTCGCCGAGTACAAGCAGACCCGCACGGTCTGCGGCCTCGCCCTCCCCGAGGGCCTGACCGACGGTTCCGAACTCCCCGCACCGATCTTCACCCCCGCCACCAAGGCCGAGGTCGGCGAGCACGACGAGAACGTGTCGTACGAGGAGGTCGCCCGCCAGGTCGGCGCCGAGACCGCGGCCCAGCTGCGGCAGACGACCCTCGCGGTCTACAGCCGCGCCCGCGACATCGCCCGCGACCGGGGAATCATCCTCGCGGACACCAAGTTCGAGTTCGGCTTCGAGGGCGAGAACCTGATCCTCGCCGACGAGGTGCTGACCCCGGACTCGTCCCGCTTCTGGCCGGCCGACGAGTGGGAGCCGGGCCATGCGCAGCCGTCGTACGACAAGCAGTTCGTGCGCGACTGGCTGACGTCCGCCGAGTCCGGCTGGGACCGGGCGAGCGAGCAGCCCCCGCCGGCCCTGCCCCAGCACATCGTGGACGTGACCCGCGCCAAGTACATCGAGGCGTACGAGCGCCTGACGGGTACGAGCTGGTCGTAGCGCACGACAAAGGCCCCGGTCGATGACCGGGGCCTTTGCCTTCTGCTGCCTTCTCTTGAGCGGACGACCAGGTTCGAACTGGCGACCTCAACCTTGGCAAGGTTGCGCTCTACCAACTGAGCTACGTCCGCGCTGCGCCGTGGCGCGAGAGCAACTATACCCAACCTCGCTCGCGCGCGAGACGCACCGCCGTGTGACGGTTCTCGGCCCCGAGCTTGGTCGCGGCGGACGACAGATAGTTCCGTACGGTCCCCTGGGACAGCGCGGCCCGCTCGGCGATCTCCGCGACGGGCGCCCCGTCCGCGGCGAATTCGAGCACCTCGGCCTCGCGCGCGGTCAGCGGCGAGTCCCCGGCGGAGATCGCGTCGGCGGCCAACTCCGGGTCCACGTAACGGTTTCCCGCGTGCACCGTACGGATGATCTCCGCGAGCCGCTGCGCGCTGACCGTCTTGGGGACGAACCCGCGCACACCCGCCGCAAGTGCCCGCTTGAGATGCCCGGGCCGCCCGTGACTCGTCACGATCAGCACCTGGCAACCGGGCAGTTCGGCCCGCAGCGATGTGGCCACCCTCACACCGTCGGCCCCCGGCATCTGAAGATCCAGCACGGCGACATCAGGCGCGTGCGCCCGCGCCATCGCCAGCGCCTCGGGCCCGGTCGCCGCCTCGGCCACCACGACGAGATCGTCCTCCAGGGCCAGCAGCGCGGCGAGCGCTCCCCGGATCAGATGTTCGTCATCGGCGAGCAGCAGCCGTACGGAAGTCACGACGCAACCTCTCTCGCCGAAGCCGGAGCCGGAGCCGGAGCCGGAGCCGGAGCCGGAGCCGAAGCCGGAGCCGGAGCCGGAGCCGGAACCAGACCCTGGCCCCCACCAGGCCCCGGACCCGGCCCCGGACCCGGACCCGGACCCGGCCCCGCACCAGCCACAGAAACCCCAGGCAACGGCACCTCCGCCACCAACCGGAACACACCGTCCCCGACAGCCCCCGCCCGCAACACCCCACCCACCTCCATCAGCCGCTCCCGAAGCCCCACGAGCCCGGATCCCGACTCCCCGTCGCGCGCTTCCCCCGGCACCCCGTCGTTCTCGACGGTCAGCGTCACCCGCCCCCCATCCCCCCGCCCCTCGGTCACCCGCAGCGACACCGAACACCGCCCCGCGTCCCCGTGCCGCAGCACATTCGTCGCCGCCTCCCGTACGACCCAGCCGAGCGCCGCCTGGACCTGCGCGGGCAGCCCGGTCACCGGGCCGCTGACCTCGCAGTCGATGCCGGCGGCCGTCAACACGCCCTGGGCGCCCGCGAGTTCGGTAGCCAGGTCGGCCTCCCGGTAGCCGCGTACGACCTCGCGCACTTCCCGCTGCGACTCCTGCGCGATGCGCTGCACCTCGATCATCTGCTCCACGGCTTCGGGCCGTCCGCGCCGCGCCAGCTGGACGGCGAGCTCGCTCTTCAGGGCGATCACCGCGAGATTGCGGCCCATCACGTCGTGCAGGTCGCGCCCGAAACGGAGCCGCTCCTCGGCGACGGCGAGGCGGGTGCGGGTCTCGCGGGCCTCGTCGAGTGCGTAGACGGTGTTGAGCAGCCAGACGGAGAGGACGGAGGTGAACACGATGAACCCGGTGGCGAGAAACTCCGCTCCCGCCGCACCCAGCGCGGCGGGAGCGGGGACGCCCACCAGGACCAGGACACCCCCGACGCCGACCGCGGAGCCCATCACCATGACGAACGCGCGCCGCCAGTCGCGGATACCGAGGGCGATGATCCCGACACCGAAAGCGGGCACCAGCACGGACAGCATGGCCGCCGCGGATTCGGCGTCATCGCCGCCGGAACCGTGCTCCGTGAGGACGGCCGCACCGACCGTGATCAGCGCGGTGACCGCGCCGAGCGCCCACAGGAGACGTACGGGCTGATCACGGATGCCCCGAGTCCAGTCGAGAGCCCGGGACGCGGTCAGGGCGCAGCACGCACCGTGGACGCACACCGCCGCGAGCGTCAAGCCCCCGAACCGCGACCCCAACTGGCCGAACGCCGGGAGCCCGATGGAGGCGATCTCGAGCAGGGCGAGGAAGTGGAACGACCACCGCGTATACGTCTCGACCTTCGCCGGCGTGCTCTTCCCCCGCCACCACACCCCAGGCTTCCGCAAAGCCCCGCCCCCGCTCCCGTACGCATTCACCGCCGCGGCTCCCACCGGAACCACCGTCCTACAGCAAACACCGCGACGACGGTCCAGGCCACCGCCGTGGCGGAGGCGCCCAGGGTCTCGTACGCGGAGAGGTCGCCGGTCCAGCCGCCGCGTATCAGCGTGATCACCGGGGTCAGCGGCAGCAGTTCGCAGACCGAGGCCAGCCGGTCTGGCATGGCTTCGAGGGGGATGAAGGTGCCCGAGCCGAGCAGCGAGACCATCATCAGCGGCATGGCGGCCACCTGGGCGCCCTCCACGCTCTTGCTGAAGGTCGCGGTGACCGCCGCGAGCGGGGGCCACATCGCCAGGCCCAACAGCAGCCCCAGGACGGCGAGATGAGGTGCCTTCGGCGCCCCCATGTCCAGAAGGACGCCGCACGCCGCCGTCAGGACCAGGCACTGTGCGAGCCCTATCGCCGCCGAGGGCAGGGCGGCCCCCGCGAGGATCTCCGCGTCCCGCAGCTCCCCGGTGCGCAGCCGCTTGAGGACGAGTTCCTCGCGTCGGGCCGCGTACACGCTGACCAGTGAGCTGTAGACCGCGAAGAGGAGCGAGAAGCCGACGGAGGAGGGCAGGATGACCGACCCGACCGAGAGCCCCACGCCCTTCAGATCCATCTGGTCGACCGTCGAGCGAAGGCTGAACGGCAGCACCAGCGGCACGAACAGCGCGGCGAAGAGCGTCGCCTTCGTACGCCCCAGGAGTGTGAGCTCGGCCCGCGCGAGGGCGGCCATCCGCCCCACCGCGGTGGTGGTCGCTCCCTTATTGGTCGTACTCGTACTCGTCACAGTCACCGCGCTCACGCCACAGTCTCCTTGTCCGTACGGGCGTTCTCCCACGCGGCGGCCTCCGAAGCGGCCGCCTCCTCCCGCGCGATCCGCAGGAACGCCTCCTCCAGCGAGGCCGACCGCACATCGAGCCCCCGCAGCTCGATCCCGGTCCGTTCGGCCCACAACAGCAGTGCGGTGGCGGCCCGTTGCAGCTCGTGCGTGCGCAGCCGGACGGTACGTCCCTCGACCTCGTGCCCGGTGATGCCGAGCGAGGCGAGCGGGGGCAGGTCCCCGAGGAAGTAGCCGTCGGGAAGTTCGAAGGCGATCCGGGACGGCTGGGAGGCGGTCACCTGGGCCGGGGTGCCGGTGGCGGCGATGCGTCCCTCGTGGAGGATCGCGAGTCGGTCGGCGAGTTCCTCCGCCTCTTCCAGGTAGTGGGTGGTCAGCAGCACCGTCGTACCTCCGTCGCGCAGCTCCCGTACCAACTCCCAGGTACTCCGGCGTCCTTCGGCGTCGAGTCCGGTCGTCGGCTCGTCGAGGAAGAGGACCTCGGGGCGGCCGAGGAGCGCGAGTGCCAGGTCCAGGCGCCGCTTCTCGCCCCCGGACAGCTGCTTCACCCGTACACCGGACCGCCGCGTGAGCCCGACCATGTCCAGGGCCTCCGCCGTGGGGCGCGCCCCGCTCGTGCAGCCCGCCCACATCCGTACGGTCTCCGCGACCGTCAGCTCGGAGGGGAAACCGCCCTCCTGAAGCATCACGCCGATCCGGGGGCGTACGACCGCCCGCTCCTCGTACGGATCGTGCCCGAGGACCCGTACCCGCCCGCCTGCCGGGGGTGCGAGGCCTTCGAGGAGCTCGACTGTGCTGGTCTTGCCGGCCCCGTTCGTCCCCAGCAGCGCGAAGAGCTCACCGTGGCCCACGGAGAACGTGATTCCGCGCACCGCCTCGAAGTCGCCCCCGTACACACGCCGCAGATCCGTGACCTCGATCACGTCATCGCGCTCGTTGTGCTCATTCGTCTTCATGGATTCAGCGTCCCCGCGGACGGCCCCCGGCAGCAGTGCGCGGTGTCATCACTCCGCATGACATATGTCAGAAGCCACTACCGAGCGGAGAAGACACGACAAAGGCCCCGGTCGATGACCGGGGCCTTTGCTTTCTCTGGAGCGGACGACCAGGTTCGAACTGGCGACCTCAACCTTGGCAAGGTTGCGCTCTACCAACTGAGCTACGTCCGCATTGCCTCCGACAGGCTCTCACCGATCGGCGCGAGCACCACCTTACCTGATCCAAATGGATGCCCGGTAAGGGATGCAGAGCGGGTGACAGGAATTGCACACTGCGCCTTCCCCCTGGAAGGGGGATGTTCTACTACTGAACTACACCCGCGTGACTCCGTGAGGTCCGGCCTTGCGGCCTCGCCCCTCGGCGTGCTCCAGACTCTAGCTGACCAGCGGGGGGTCAGCGCAAGTCGACTCTTCCCAGGGGCGGATGACCGGCCGGGCCGAGAGCTCGGCCGGTCCGCGGGCCCCCGGTTTCAGCGAGCCCCGACCTCGGTCCCAGTGAGTCGTGGCTCCGGCTCAGTGCGCCTCGGCGAACGCCTCGTACACCTTCTTGGGGATGCGTCCGCGCGGCGGCACGTCGAGCTTGTTGGAGCGGGCCCAGGCGCGGACGGCCGCCGGGTCGGGGGTCAACGCGGTGTGCGTGTACGCCTTCCCGGACCTCGATTGCTTGCGGCCGGCCTCGAGGTAGGGCGCGAGCACCTTACGCAGTTTCTTGGCATTGGCTGGATTGAGGTCGATCTCGTACGACTTGCCGTCCAGTCCGAAGGCGATCGTCTCCGCCGCTTCTGAGCCGTCGATGTCGTCGGAGAGAGTGACCACGACACGCTGCGCCACGAATATCGGTCCCTTCGTGCGGCACCTCTGCGATCAACCGTCATGACGTGCGAAGACGTCACGGAGTTGTCGGCGAGATGTCGACTGTCCGGCTGTTATTGGGCAAAGTATCGGCTATTGCCATTTCATTTGTACAGTGCCCGGCATTGCATTGTGAAGCCCGACTAAATCCTTCCGCGTGTCCGGAGGCAATAGGGTCCCGCCGCTCTTCTGCGGTTTTTCCCAGGATTTTCCGTGGATGCCCCCGCGTCGATGCGAGATCGTGATCGGGGTCACGTAGGATTCTACGAATCTACGCGAGTAGAAATTTTGTGCGGGTAGTCTGAAGCGACCTGCTCAGCACCACACACCGGGAGTGCCAGTGGCACGCGTCGTAGTCGACGTCATGCTCAAGCCGGAGATCCTCGACCCCCAGGGCCAGGCGGTGCAGCGTGCACTGCCGCGTCTCGGTTTCGACGGTGTCTCCGACGTACGTCAGGGAAAGCGATTCGAACTGGAAGTGGACGGACCGGTGGACGACGCCGCGCTCGCCCGCATCCATGAACTCGCGGAATCCTTCCTCGCCAACACCGTGATCGAGGACTTCACCGTCAAGGTCGAGGAAGTCGCGGAGGCAGGAAAGTGACCGCTCGTATTGGAGTCGTCACCTTTCCCGGCAGCCTGGACGACCGGGACACGCAGCGCGCGATCCGGCTCGCCGGTGCCGAACCCGTCGCCCTCTGGCACAAGGACAAGGACCTGAAGCAGGTCGACGCCGTGGTGCTGCCCGGCGGTTTCTCGTACGGCGACTATCTGCGGGCCGGCGCGATCTCGCGCTTCTCGCCGGTGATGGCGACCGTCATCGAGCAGGCGAAGTCCGGAATGCCGGTTCTCGGCATCTGCAACGGCTTCCAGGTCCTCACCGAGGCCCACCTCCTCCCTGGCGCCATGCTCGGCAACAACCACCTGCACTTCATCTGCCGCGACCAGAAGCTGCGGGTGGAGAACGCGGAGACCTCCTGGACCGCCGACTACACGGCCGGCCAGGAGATCCACATCCCGCTGAAGAACATGGACGGGCGGTACGTCGCCGACGAGCACACGCTCGATGAGCTGGAGGCGGAGGGCCGGGTCGTCTTCCGGTACGTCGACTTCAACCCCAATGGCAGCCTTCGGGACATCGCCGGCATCGCGAACGCCGCCGGGAACGTCGTAGGCCTCATGCCGCACCCGGAGCACGCCGTCGAGCCCCTCATCGGGTCCGGCCGCACCGACGGCCTCCCCTTCTTCACCTCGATCCTCAAGAAGCTGGTCAACGCATGAGCCGCACGCCTCTGGACACGGTCGAGAACGCGGCCGCGACCCCCGACGTCGAGCTGCCCTGGGCCGAACTGGGCCTGAAGAAGGACGAGTACGAGCGGGTCGTGGAGATCCTCGGCCGCCGCCCGACCGGTGCCGAGCTCGCCATGTACTCGGTCATGTGGTCCGAGCACTGCAGCTACAAGTCCTCGAAGGTCCACCTGCGCCAGTTCGGCGAGAAGGCCCCCCAGTCCGATGCGCTGCTCGTGGGCATCGGCGAGAACGCCGGCGTGGTCGACGTCGGCCAGGGTTACGCCGTCACCTTCAAGGTCGAGTCGCACAACCACCCCTCGTACGTGGAGCCCTACCAGGGTGCCGCCACGGGCGTCGGCGGCATCGTGCGCGACATCATCGCGATGGGCGCCAGGCCGGTCGCGGTCGTCGACCCGCTTCGCTTCGGTGCGGCCGACCACCCCGACACCAAGCGCGTCCTGCCCGGCGTCGTCGCCGGCATCGGCGGCTACGGCAACTGTCTCGGCCTCCCGAACATCGGCGGCGAGGTCGTCTTCGACGCCTGCTACCAGGGCAACCCGCTGGTCAACGCCGGTGCCATCGGCGTCATGCGGCACGAGGACATCCACCTCGCGAAGGCGTCGGGCTCGGGCAACAAGGTCATCCTGTACGGGGCTCGCACGGGCGGCGACGGCATCGGCGGCGCCTCGATCCTCGCCTCCGAGACCTTCGACGACGCCAAGCCGAGCAAGCGCCCGGCGGTCCAGGTCGGCGACCCCTTCCAGGAGAAGCTGCTCATCGAGTGCACCCTGGAGGCCTTCGCCGAGAAGCTGGTCGTCGGTATCCAGGACCTCGGTGCGGCCGGACTCTCCTGCGCCACCAGCGAGTTGGCGTCCAACGGCTCCGGCGGCATGCGCGTGACGCTGGACGACGTACCGCTGCGCGACTCGACTCTCTCGCCCGAGGAAATCCTCATGAGCGAGTCGCAGGAACGCATGTGCGCGGTCGTCGAGCCGGCGAAGGTCGAACGGTTCCTGGAGATCTGCGACAAGTGGGATGTCATCGCCACGGTGATCGGTGAGGTCACCGACGGCGACCGCCTGGAGATCTACTGGCACGGCGGCAAGATCGTCGACGTCGACCCCCGCACGGTCGCGCACGACGGCCCGGTCTACGAGCGCCCGTACGCCCGCCCGGAGTGGCAGGACGCCCTCCAGGCGGACGACGCGAACAAGCTGCCGAGGCCTACGTCGGGTGAGGAACTGAGGGACCAGGTACTGCAGTTGGTCGCCTCGCCCAACCAGGCCTCCAAGTCCTGGATCACCTCCCAGTACGACCACTTCGTGCAGGGCAACACCGTGCTGGCGCAGCCCGAGGACTCGGGCATGATCCGCATCGACGAGGAGACCGGGCTCGGCGTCGCGATCGCCACGGACGGCAACGGCCGGTACGCGAAGCTCGACCCGTACGCGGGTGCGCAGCTCGCGCTCTCCGAGGCGTACCGCAATGTCGCGACGACCGGCGCCAAGCCGCTCGCCGTCTCCGACTGCCTGAACTTCGGCTCGCCCGAGGACCCGGCGGTGATGTGGCAGTTCGCGGAGGCCATCCGCGGACTGGCCGACGCCTGCCAGCAGTTGGGCACCCCGGTGACCGGCGGCAACGTCTCGCTCTACAACCAGACGGGCGAGGTGGCCATCCACCCGACCCCGGTGGTCGCCGTCCTCGGCGTCATCGACGATGTCGCCCGCCGCACGCCGGTCGCCTTCCAGGAGGAAGGGCAGCTGCTCTACCTCCTCGGCGACACCCGCGAGGAGTTCGGCGGTTCGGCCTGGTCGCAGGTCGTCCACGACCACCTGGGGGGCCTGCCCCCGAAGGTCGACCTGGAGCGCGAGCGCCTCCTCGCCGAGATCCTGATCTCCGCCTCCCGCGACGGCATGATCGACTCCGCGCACGACCTGTCCGACGGCGGTCTGATCCAGGCCGTGGTCGAGTCCGCGCTGCTCGGCGACAAGGGCGCGCGGCTGATCGTGCCCGACGGCCTCGACGCCTTCACCTTCCTGTTCTCGGAGTCGGCGGGCCGCGCGGTCGTCGCGGTGCCGCGCTCGGAGGAGCTCCGCTTCAACGACATGTGCGGGGCGCGGGGGCTGCCCGTCACCCGCATCGGTGTCGTCGACGGGGACGCGGTGGAGATCCAGGGCGAGTTCACCCTCCCCCTGGCCGAACTGCGCACCGCGCACGAGGCGACGATCCCGGCGCTGCTGGCGTAAATCCCTTTGGCCGTACGGCATTGAAGGCTCCGCCCGTGAAAACGGGCGGGGCCTTCAGCGTTCACGTCCTGTCACGTCCCGACGGCGACGGGCCGCGGTGCCTCCGGAGTCGCCTGTTCCGGGCGGGACTTGGGCAGCAGCAGCCCCAGCAGCACGCACACCGCCATCAGCCCCGCCCCGCACAGGAACACCGTGTCCATCGCGGAGACGTAGGCCTCGACCCCCGCCACTCGCTCCGCCCCGGTCAGCGAGGCCAGCGCGTCGGAGCCGCCGCCCGGACCGTCGTAGAGACGCGTGATGAGGGTGCCGAAGAGAGCCGCGCCCAGCGCCGTCCCGAGGGTCTGGAAGAACCGGATGGAGGTGGTGGCGACGCCCAACTGGTGGGCGGGGGCCGCCTCCTGGACGAGTTGGATGAGCTGGCCGAGGAGCATGCCGAAGCCGAGGCCGACGAGGAGCATGTCGGCGCGCAGCAGCCACAGGGAGGTGTGGGTGCCGAGGGTGGACAGGAGCAGGAAGGCGAACGTGGCGACGGCCGAGCCGCCGATGGTGAACGTCCGCTCCGCCCAGCCCCGTTCGGCCAGCTTCGCGGAGACGATGCCGACGGCCGTCATCCCGAAGGCCATGGGGAGCAGGTACAGCCCGGCGGACGAACTCGCGACGCCCCGCGCCACCTGCAGATAGACCATCACGTAGTACATGGCGCCGACCATCGCCGCGCCCATCAGACCCTGGATCGCGAAGCCCCAGCGCAGTTCCGGGACCCGGAACATGGACAGCGGCAGGATCGGTTCGGCGGCTGTGACCTGGCGCCACAGGAACAGGCCGAGGGCGGCTACCGACAGCACGGCCAGGCCCACCATCGGCGGTGACGACCAGGCGTACTGCTTGCCGCCCCACTCGGTCACCAGCAACAGCGCGGTGGAGAAGGCGGCGGCGAGGCCCGCGCCGGGGAAGTCGATGCGATGGATGCCCGAACCGCCGGTGGGGCGCGGGAGTTTCAGGACGAGGGCGCCGAGGGCCAGGACGGCGACGCCGAGCGGCAGGTTGACGTAGAAGATCCAGCGCCAGCTCGCGTGGTCGGCGAGGACACCGCCGATCCACGGGCCGACCGCCATGCCGCCGCCGGCGATGATCCCGCCCATGCCCGCGCCCTTGGCGTCCTTCTCGCCGGGCCCTCTGAGCTGGGCGATCACGACCATCGTCACGCTCATCAGGCCGCCCGCCCCGATGCCCTGCACGGCCCGCGCGGCGATCAGCTGGCCGATCGACTGGGCCGCCCCGCACAACGCCGAGCCGAGGATGAAGGTGCCGACGGCTCCCAGGAACACGCGCTTGGCGCCGAGGACGTCGCACAGCCTGCCGTACAGCGGCAGCATCGCGGCCGACGCCAGCGAGAACGCGCTGATCAGCCAAGGGATCTTGTCGATGCCGTGCCCCGGATCGAGGTCGCGGACGATCGGGACGGTGGCCGCGGACACGATCTGCATGTCCAGGACGGCCAGGACGATCGTGACGAGGCAGACGAGGAAGCCGATCTTTCGCTGGGTTTCGGTCATGGGCACCACCATGACGAGAAATATGTACTGAGTCAATCTTTTATCTGGGATCAAATTTCGTCTTGGTACAGTGATTTCATGGCTGAGGCGATGGGGCTGCGCGAACGCAAGAAGCTGCAGACGGCGATGCGGATCTACCGGACGGCGGTCGCGCTGTTCGCCGAGAAGGGCTTCGACAGCGTCTCCGTGCAGGAGATCGCCGACGCCGCCGACGTCTCTAAGATGACCGTCTTCAACTACTTCGGTACGAAAGAGGACTTGGTCTTCAAGCCCATGGAGGAGCACTTCTCCGACGCCGCCCGTGCCGTGCGCGAGCGGGCGCCCGGCGAGTCCGCGGTGGAGGCCGTACGCCGCCAGCTCCTGGACATGATCGACGCGCGCGACCCCTCGGTGGGCCTGCACAGCGAGCCGTTCGCCCGCCGGATCCGCGCGGTCGTCATGGCGACGCCGGTCCTCAGGGAACGCGCGTACCTGCTGTCCGAGAAAGGCGCGCGCGAACTGGCCGACCTGCTCACCGAGGAGACCGGCGACACCACACTCGCCCTGATCGCCGCCGCCACACTCACCGCCGCCCGCCAGGCCCTGGTCGAGGAGCACCACCTCCGCATCGACGCCGGCGAGAGTGTCGACGAGGTCGCCGCCGACGCCGCCCTGCTCGCCGAACGGGCCTTCGCGCTGGTGGAGGGGGGTCTCAAGGACTACGCGCGAAAGGAGTGAGACGTCCGCGGGGACTGTCCCGGCCTGTCACGCGGACTAGGCTCACCGCCATGCCTCCGGCCAAAAAGCGACGCACCCGTACGTACGACTCCGTCAAGATCCGTGCCGCGGTGCTGGCCCAGCTCGGGAACGTACGTGAAGCCGTACGCGGCCTGGGTGACGAGGAGTTGGCCCTGCCCGCGAACCTCGGGGACTGGACCGTACGGGAGTTGGCCGCGCACATCACGATGGCCGTCGAGACGGTCAGCCGGAACATCGACAGGCCGGAGCCCGGCAAGTCCGAACTCGCCCTGCTCGACTGGCCGTTCGCGACCGCCGCGCGGGCCGGTGACATCGCCGACGGCACCCGGGAGCTGGCCGTCGCCAACCCCGACCTCGACGCCCTCTACGCCCGCACCGAGGAACGCCTCAGGCACCGGCTCGCGGAAGCCCCCGGCGACCGCGTCCTCGCCGCCCGCACCGGCGCCATGACCCTCGCCGACTACCTCGTCACCCGCACCGTCGAACTCGTCGTCCACACCGACGACCTGAACCGCGCCGTACCCGGCCTGGACATTCCGTACGACCGCCAGGCGCTCGCCGCCTGCACCCGGCTGCTCGCCGACGCGCTCGCGGTGAAGTCGCCCGGTGCGTCGACGGAGGTGCGGATTCCGCCGTACGCGGTCGTGCAGTGCGTGGAGGGGCCGCGGCACACGCGGGGCACCCCGCCCAACGTCGTCGAGACCGATCCGCTGACCTGGATCCGGCTCGCGACGGGGCGTACGGAATGGAAGGCGGCGCTGGCGGACGCCAAGGTGGGCGCGAGCGGGGAGCGGGCGGACCTGGGCGGACTGCTGCCGCTCATGGGCTGAGCGGAGGCGGGCAGGACGGGACCGTCCTGACCTGGGTGGAACCAACCACCCCACCCGCCCCGTCACATCGGCATGTACAGGCCTCGACTCACCCTCACCGCCCTGACCCTCATCCCGCTCGCCATGGCCTGCGGGAACGAAACCGGCAGCGGAAGCGACAGCGGCTCGGTCGGCTCGGGCGCGAAAGCGGACGTCACCGGCGCCCACTGGATCATCGACAGCGTCACCGTGGACGGCACCAGTCATGCCGCCCCCGCCGGGGCGAACGTCGAGTTCGGCGAGAACGGCAAGGTCCAGGGGAACTACGGCTGCAACCACTTCAGCGCGGCCGCCACCTTCAAGGACGGCCGCATCGACGTCGGCGACACGTCGATGACCGAGATGGCCTGCGAGGAAGGCCCCATGGAGTTCGAGCGGACCCTCGCCCGCACGCTCGCCGACGGCGCGCTCACCACGGCGGTCAAGGGCGACGAACTCACCCTCACCACTGGCACAGGTGACCGCGTCCACCTCACCAAGGAGCAGGCCGCCCCGCTCTACGGCACCAAGTGGGCCGTCACGGCACTCGGTGACGGGGAAGTGGCCCAGTCCCTCCCGGAGGGCGCCGACCCGTACCTCGTCCTCGACAAGGAGAAGGGGATGGTTTCCGGCCACCTCGGCTGCAACGACGTGTCCGCGAAAGCCACCGTCAGCGACGGACATATCACCCTCGGAACGCCGAAGACGACCCGCATGATGTGCGACAGCTCACTCATGGACACCGAGAAGACGCTCCTCGGCCTGTTCGACAGCAAGATCGGCTACGAACTGGATCACCGATCCCTCACGCTGACCAGCACAAACGGCGAGAGCGTGACGGCCGTCCCCGGTAAGTGAGCCGTCAGGGTCCCGTATCCCCAATTCGGACCAGTGGTCGATCTCGCCTACACTCGGTGCCGTGCCACGTGGTGACGGTCGACTCAATCATGATCTGCTCCCCGGTGAGAAAGGCCCCCAGGACGCTTGCGGCGTCTTCGGAGTCTGGGCTCCGGGCGAAGAGGTCGCCAAGCTCACTTACTTCGGGCTCTACGCCCTCCAGCATCGAGGCCAGGAATCCGCGGGGATCGCGGTCAGCAACGGCTCCAAGATCCTCGTCTTCAAGGACATGGGCCTCGTGTCCCAGGTCTTCGACGAGACCTCACTCGGCTCCCTCCAGGGTCATATCGCGGTCGGTCACGCCCGCTACTCGACCACCGGAGCCTCCACCTGGGAGAACGCCCAGCCGACGTTCCGCGCCACCGCGCACGGTTCCATCGCGCTCGGCCACAACGGCAACCTGGTCAACACGGCGCAGCTCGCCGAGATGGTCGCCGACCTCCCCAAGCAGCAGGACGGCCGCTCCCCGCGCGTGGCGGCCACCAACGACACCGACCTCCTGACGGCCCTCCTCGCCGCGCAGGTCGACGACGACGGCAAGCCGCTGACCATAGAAGAGGCGTCCGCCAGGATCCTCCCGCAGGTCAAGGGCGCCTTCTCGCTCGTCTTCATGGACGAGGACACCCTGTACGCGGCCCGCGACCCGCAGGGCGTCCGCCCGCTGGTCCTCGGCCGTCTGGAGCGCGGCTGGGTCGTCGCCTCCGAGTCCGCCGCCCTCGACATCTGCGGCGCCTCCTTCGTCCGTGAGATCGAGCCGGGTGAGTTCGTCGCCATCGACGCGGACGGCCTGCGTACGTCGCGATTCGCTGAGGCAAAGCCCAAGGGCTGCGTCTTCGAGTACGTCTATCTGGCCCGCCCCGACACGGACATCGCCGGTCGGAACGTGTACCTCTCGCGCGTCGAAATGGGCCGCAAACTCGCCGAAGAAGCTCCCGTCGAGGCGGATCTGGTCATAGCTACTCCGGAGTCCGGGACGCCCGCGGCGATCGGTTACGCGGAGGCCAGCGGCATCCCCTTCGGCGCGGGTCTCGTCAAGAACGCCTACGTCGGCCGGACCTTCATCCAGCCCTCGCAGACCATCCGCCAGCTCGGCATCCGTCTGAAGCTGAACCCCTTGAAGGAAGTCATCAAGGGCAAGCGCCTGGTCGTCGTCGACGACTCGATCGTGCGCGGCAACACCCAGCGCGCGCTGGTGCGGATGCTGCGCGAAGCCGGCGCGGCGGAGGTCCACATCCGGATCTCCTCGCCCCCGGTGAAGTGGCCCTGCTTCTTCGGCATCGACTTCCCGACCCGCGCCGAGCTGATCGCCAACGGCATGACCATCGAGGAGATCGGTACCTCGCTGGGCGCTGACTCCCTCTCGTACATCTCCATCGACGGCATGATCGAGGCCACCACCATCGACAAGCCGAACCTGTGCCGCGCCTGCTTCGACGGCGAGTACCCGATGGAGCTCCCGGACCCCGAGCTGCTGGGCAAGCAGCTCCTGGAGACCGAGCTGGCGGCAGGTCCTGCCGCCACGGCCGCGGCTGACGCGATCCGTCGCCCGTAAGCGCCCCGTATCCCAACCCGAAAGATCCCAGGCTATGTCTGAGACCACTCGTACCGGTGCTTCCTACGCGTCCGCCGGCGTCGACATCGAAGCCGGCGACCGCGCCGTAGAGCTGATGAAGGAATGGGTGAAGAAGACGCAGCGCCCCGAGGTCCTCGGCGGCCTCGGCGGCTTCGCCGGTCTCTTCGACGCCTCGGCCCTCAAGCGCTTCGAGCGGCCGCTGCTCGCCTCCGCCACGGACGGCGTGGGCACGAAGGTCGACCTCGCCCGGCAGCTCGGCGTGTACGACACCATCGGCCACGACCTGGTCGCGATGGTCATGGACGACATCGTGGTGTGCGGCGCCGAGCCGCTCTTCATGACCGACTACATCTGCGTCGGCAAGGTCCACCCCGAGCGCGTCGCCGCCATCGTCAAGGGCATCGCCGAGGGCTGTGTCCTCGCGGGCTGCGCCCTCGTGGGCGGCGAGACGGCCGAACACCCGGGCCTCCTCGGCCCGGACGACTTCGACGTCGCGGGCGCGGGCACCGGCGTGGTCGAGGCCGACCAGCTCCTCGGCGCGGATCGCATCCGTACGGGTGACGCGGTGATCGCCATGGCGGCCTCCGGTCTTCACTCGAACGGGTACTCGCTCGTGAGGCACGTCCTCTTCGAGCGCGCGAAGCTGAAGCTCGACAGCCGCATCGAGGAGTTCGGCCGCACGCTCGGCGAGGAGCTCCTGGAGCCCACCAAGATCTACTCGCTGGACTGCCTGGCCCTCACCCGCACCACCGAGGTGCACGCCTTCTCGCACATCACCGGCGGCGGACTCGCGGCCAACCTGGCCCGCGTCATCCCCGACGGCCTGCACGCGATCGTCGACCGCGAGACCTGGACCCCGGCCCCGGTCTTCGACCTCGTCGGCAGGACCGGAGACGTCGAGCGCCTGGAGCTGGAGAAGACCCTCAACATGGGCGTCGGCATGATCGCGATCGTCCCCGAGGAATCGGCGGACGCGGCCCTCGCCACCCTCGGAGACCGCGGGGTGGAGGCCTGGATCGCCGGCGAGATCACCGAGCGGGGCGAGTACACGACGGGCGCGGCGCTGATCGGCGACTACGCCAAGTAAGCCACCCGGGGCAGCACAAAACCCGGTCCGGTGTGAAACCACCCCGGACCGGGTGAGGTGCAGATGCTAGCTATGAGGCTCTACGAGAACGCCGAACCTGCTGAGCCCGCTGCAAGCGCTACGCGCCGCGACGTTGCGATTGAGGACCGGACTCGTCGTCCTCGTCCTCATCGTCGTCGTTATAGAGATCCGCGTACTGCGCGTACGGGTCGTCTTCTTCCTCGTCGTCGTCCTCGAACGGCTCGCCATTCGGCGGCTGTTGCGAAGTCGAAGCGCCCAGCTCATTGGCCAGACGCGAGAGGTCAGTCCCGCCGCTGCTGTACTTCAGCTGGCGGGCGACCTTCGTCTGCTTGGCCTTTGCCCGGCCGCGCCCCATGGCTCGACCCCCTCGGATACGGGGCTCGGTGGCCCCAGAGTCTTGACACGCGTTCATGATCTGGAACGGGCTCTCCGTGAAGAGACCGGTCCGTAGGGCTTCCACGGTACCTGCTCCCGCGCCCATACGGTACGTCGCCCGCAGGACGCGCGTGTGCGCAGAACCTGCGAGGAGCCCTGTCCTCGCTGGTCAACCGCGATTTTAACCTCTTCTTGGCGGCCGACCCGCCGACAGACGTGAGAGTTCTCTCCAACACCCGCCGGCGGGTACCTCCCAGACCTCAGACGCGGCGTGCCTCGGCCATCCGCTGCTCGGCGATCCGGTCGGCCGCGGCGGCCGGCGGAATCCCGTCTTCCTTCGCACGTGCGAATATGGCCAGCGTGGTGTCGAAGATCTTCGCGGCCTTCGCCCGGCACCGCTCGAAGTCGAACCCGTGCAGTTCGTCGGCGACCTGGATGACACCGCCGGCGTTCACGACGTAGTCGGGCGCGTAGAGGATCCCGCGGTCGGCGAGGTCCTTCTCGACGCCCGGGTGCGCGAGCTGGTTGTTGGCGGCGCCGCACACGATCTTGGCGGTGAGCACCGGCACGGAGTCGTCGCCGAGCGCCCCGCCGAGTGCGCAGGGGGCGTAGATGTCGAGGCCTTCGACGCGGATCAGCGACTCGGTGTCCGCCACCGACCGCACGAAGGGGTAGCGGTCGGTGATGTGCCGTACGGACTCTTCGCGCACGTCCGTGATCACGACCTCGGCGCCGTCCTGGATCAGGTGCTGCACCAGGTGGTGCCCGACCTTGCCGACGCCCGCGACGCCGACCGTACGGCCGCGCAGTGTCGGGTCGCCCCACAGGTGCTGGGCGCTCGCCCGCATGCCCTGGAAGACACCGAAGGCCGTCAGCACGGACGAGTCGCCCGCGCCGCCGTTCTCCGGGGACCGCCCGGTCGTCCAGCGGCACTCGCGCGCCACGACGTCCATGTCGGCGACGTACGTGCCGACGTCGCACGCGGTCACGTACCGGCCGCCGAGCGAGGCCACGAACCGGCCGTACGCGAGGAGCAGTTCCTCGCTCTTGAGCGTCTCGGGGTCGCCGATGATGACGGCCTTGCCGCCGCCGTGGTCGAGACCGGCCATGGCGTTCTTGTACGACATCCCTCGCGAGAGGTTCAGGGCGTCGGCGACGGCCTCCTCCTCGCTCGCGTACGGGTAGAAGCGCGTACCGCCGAGGGCGGGGCCCAGGGCGGTGGAGTGGATGGCGATGACGGCCTTGAGGCCGCTGGAGCGGTCCTGGCAGAGCACTACTTGCTCATGACCGCCCTGGTCCGAGTGGAACAGGGTGTGCAGGACGCCGTTGGTTACGTCGGTCACGGTGGTGACTCCCAGGTAATGAGCGGCGGTTGAGGTGCGGGTCCCGTACGGGTGGCGGGCGCCCGTGCGCATGAGACTAGAGCCTGTGCCCGGCCGCCATCCGCGCAGTGTTCAGGATCACCTTCCACCGGAGTACGGTCCTCTTCGGCCGTGGCACGATTTGCAGTGTTTTCCCGGTCTTGTGTGCGTGGGTCGAGCGGGATCGGAGCCCGGGTTTCGGGTCCGGTCGGTTGGGGAGGGAGCAGGCGTGCCCAAGGTGTCCTCCGTGATCGTCCCTTACGCGTCCTATCTGCGCGTGTACGAACCGCTGGCCGCCTTCCCGGAGCCGGAGCGCGGCCACTGGGCCCGTTACGCCCGCCGCCCCGAGCGCCCCTCGTACCAGGACGAACTACGGCGTTCCCTGGCCGACTTGCTGCCCACCCCGCCGATCCCCGTGCCGGTGCACGAGAGCGGCGACGCGTTCGTGGTGGAGGTCGACGGGGTGCTCTGCGTGTGCCCCTGGCGCACCCGGCTGCGCGGCTGGCAGGCGCTGGGCGAGCTGGGCGAGGAACTGCCGGAGTCGGTCCTGGACGCGGTCCTGCCCTCGCTCGTACGCCGTCAGGCCGCCCTCGACTACGAACGCTGGCTGGAGCGCAACCCCGACGCCCGCCCGTGGATCCGCACGTCGACCTGGCAGGTGCCGCTGAACTGGTTCGTGCTCGTCTCCGACGAGGAGCGGCTGTACGAGAAGGGCGCGGGGCCCGACGGAGCCGCGCCTGGGCTGCGGTACCGGACGCCGATGGTGCAGGCGCGGCGGCGGACGGCGCGGGCCCTGAAGACGCTGAAGGACACCATCGAGGACGGGCCGCTCATCGACGGCCTGCTGGACGTGGGGCGCTGGCTGGAGGAGTTCCACCCGCGCTCGCTGGTCGAGCTGGACTACGGCGGTCTTGTGCACGTGCTGCCCGCGGGGGAGCTCGAAGGGGACCACTCGGCCGCGGACGTCCACGAGGGCATCGACGCGCTGCGCACCGGGGACGGGGCGGCCGCGGGCGAGGCCTACGGGCGGCTTGTGGAACGCTGGCGGTCGGTCAGGGACCGGCGCTCGGCGAACTGACGTGATCCCGGTCTCGGTGACGCCCGTGAACTCACGTGGCGTGCTTACGCTCTGAAGGTGCCTCATCGCGGGACGTAGGTCCCGATCCGGTCTTTTGCGTCAATGGCGTGTCAAGCGTGACGGATGGCACTTACCTGGCCCTTGCGCCCCTTGCCCATCCTCGTGCCAAAATAGGACAAGGAGCCCGGGGGAGGGCTCCGCCCGCCCACGTATGGGTGGAATCTCAGCATTGCACGCTATGGGGGGTCTCGTGACTCCTGATCGCCCTGTGACTGATCGTCACAGTGGCGTGACTGTCCGCTATGGCATGGTCCATCGGCTTCCGTCGCTGATGAACACCTGGGAGGGCAATTCCATCGGTTTGGCCGACGTGGCTGGACGGATGGTGTAGTTGTAGTGCCGAGGACAAGCCGTTCGTCCTATAACCGACTCGGCCCGCGTCCGCCATTTCGGGCAACGCGGGTCAAGGTGCAGAATTTAGAGGAATGAACCGAGAAGGTTCGGTTCTCCCGAGGAGGCCGCTCATGACCGCTCGCACCCCTGATGCCGAGCCGCTGCTGACCCCGGCTGAGGTCGCCACGATGTTCCGCGTGGACCCGAAGACGGTCACGCGGTGGGCGAAGGCCGGCAAGCTTACGTCCATCCGCACGCTCGGCGGACACCGCCGCTACCGCGAAGCTGAGGTACGCGCGCTACTCGCGGGTATCCCGCAGCAGCGCAGCGAGGTCTGAACAAGTGCATAACCGGGCATTTCGGTAGGTCCCCCAACCCGCCGTCACGCCCGAACCACAGCTCCAAGCGACGCGTGTCCTGCCCCAACGGGACCCACGCCCGACCCAATTTCACAAGCGACAAGGGTGCGTCGTAGATCGCGCTGGACTCCGCCGGGTCCAGCGCGATCTTTTTTGTGCGCCGGCAGTGCCTTGGGTGATGGGTCTGTGAGTGGGCTTGTCGGAGTCTGGGGAGGGGTGTCGGATCTCCTGTGGGCGGCCCCAGCGGGTGGTGCAATTGCACATATTAAATTGACCAGTTGTAGGTGAGGTGTAAGTTCCTCGGTTTCTAAAACTTATGCGGTGACACCCATCACATGCCACAGTCCTTGTTGCCTGTGATGCTTGTGCGCTAGGGGAGTTGGGGTCCAGCGACGGCCTCGGCCTCGGTGGCCTCCTCGGCGTCATCGGCCCCATCGGTGTCCTCGACGCCGCGCGGGGAGGGTTCCATTGCCAGCCGCAGGAGCCGGTGGCAGATCGGGCAGTGCCGCGTCAGATGCCGGTACCCGGAAGCGGCCGCCAGATGGGCGCGGAGCAGCGCGCGGGTCTCGTGCCGGGCGGTCGCCGCCATACACACCTCCGGGAGGCCTCACGGGGTCGAGGGCCCTGGTTCTCTGGGTACCGGCGGAATGTGACGACGTCAAGACATGCGGAGACGAGCTCACGGCACGCGAAAGGCCCGGAGCCGAAGCTCCGGGCCTTTCGATCATGCGGTCCTGACGGGATTTGAACCCGCGGCCTCCACCTTGACAGGGTGGCGAGCACTCCAAACTGCTCCACAGGACCAGGTTTCGCAGCCACTTGGTGTTGCGCTGGGCTGCGAAAAGAGACTGTACAGGAGGGTGGGTCCGGGGTCGAACTCACCCACCGTACATACGCCGTTACGGGGCCAGCGCGTCGATCGCCTTCACGATGCGCTTGTCGGAGACGGGGTACGCCGTGCCGAGCGCGTGGGCGAAATAGCTGACCCGGAGCTCCTCGATCATCCAGCGGATGTCCAGGACCTGCTGGGGCACCGGCCGGCCCTGCGGCAGCTGCTCCAGGAGCCAGGCGTACTCGTCCTGCATCTCGTGGACCTTCTCCATGCGGGAGGTGTCCCGCTGGACGTTCGTCGGCATCTGCTGGAGGCGGCGGTCGGCCGCGACCAGATAGCGCATCAGATCCGGCAGCCGGCGCAGCCCGGTCCCGGTGACGAAGCCGGGCTTCACGAGGGCGTCCAGCTGCGTCCGTACGTCCGTGAGGTTCGCGAGCAGCGTCGGGCTCCGGGTGCCCTTCAGGCGGCGCTCACAGGCCTGCCAGGCGGCCAGGACCTGCTGCACCTGGCCGACCGTGCGGACCGTCGTGTCGACGATCTCGGCACGCACCTTGTCGTACAGCTTCCGGTAGGACTCCTCGTCCCACGCCGGGCCCCCGAAGTCCCCGATCAGCTTGTCCGCCGCCGCCATCGCGCAGTCGTCGAAGAGGGCCTGGACGGAGCCGTGCGGGTTCGCGGACAGGGCGAGCTTGTGGGCGTTGGTGAGCTTGTCCGAGGCGAACTTGCCCGGGTTCACCGGGATGTTGCGCAGGATCAGGCGCCGGGTGCCCTTCCACATCGCCTGCGCCTGCTCGGCCTCCGTGTCGAAGAGCCGTACGGAGACGGTGTCGCCGTCGTCCACGAGCGCGGGGTACGCCTTGACCGGCTGGCCGGCCCTCCGCGTCTCGAAGACGCGCGTGAGCGAGCCGATCGTCCAGTCGGTCAGGCCCTTGCGCTCCAGGGACTCGCCGCCCTCGCGCTCCGCCGTCGCCGCAGCGGCCTGCGAGATGGCCTGGCGCGCCTTCGGCTTCAGCTGGATCTGGAGGGTCTCCAGGTCCTTGTCCTCGGCGAGCTTGCGGCGCCGCTCGTCGACGATCCGGAAGGTGATCTTCAGGTGGTCGGGGACGCGGGACCAGTCGAAGTCGTCGGCGCTCACCGGCACACCGACCATCCGCTTCAGCTCGCGCGCCATCGTCACCGGCAGCGGCTCCTGGAGGGGCACGGCCCGCTCCAGGAACTTCGTCGCGTAGTTGGGCGCGGGCACGTAGTGGCGGCGGATCGGCTTGGGCAGGGAGCGGATGAGCTCGGTGACGACCTCTTCCCTGAGGCCCGGGATCTGCCAGTCGAAGCCCTCGTCCGTGACCTGGTTCAGGACGTGCAGCGGAATGTGGACGGTGACGCCGTCCGCGTCCGCGCCCGGCTCGAACTGGTAGGTCACACGGAACTTCAGCGGGCCCTGGCGCCACGAGTCGGGATAGTCGTCCTTGCTGACGTCCCCGGCCCGCTCGTTGATGAGCATCGACCGCTCGAAGTCGAGGAGTTCGGGCTCCTCATGGCGCTTGTGCTTCCACCAGGAGTCGAAGTGCGCGCCGGACACCACGTGTTCGGGCACCCGCTGGTCGTAGAAGTCGAAGAGCGTCTCGTCGTCGACGAGGATGTCGCGGCGCCGCGCCCGGTGCTCCAACTCCTCGACCTCGGTGAGGAGTCGGCGGTTGTCCGCGAAGAACTTGTGGTGCGTACGCCAGTCGCCCTCGACGAGCGCGTTGCGGATGAAAAGCTCGCGGCTGGCCTCCGGGTCGATCCGCCCGTAGTTGACCTTGCGCTGGGCGATGATCGGTACGCCGTACAGCGTGACCTTCTCGTACGCCATCACCGCGGCCTGGTCCTTCTCCCAGTGCGGTTCGCTGTAGGTGTGCTTGAGGAGATGGCCGGCGAGCGGCTCGACCCACTCGGGCTCGATCCTCGCGTTGACGCGGGCCCAGAGACGGGAGGTCTCCACGAGCTCGGCGGACATCACGAAACGCGGGGGCTTCTTGAACAGGGCCGAGCCCGGGAAGATCGCGAACTTGGCGCTGCGGGCGCCCAGATACTCGTTCTTGCCCGTGCTCCTCGCGCCTTCGCCCGCGGCCTCCTTCACGTCCTTCATGCCGATGTGGGAGAGGAGACCGGCGAGGAGGGAGACGTGGACACTCTGCTCGGCGGCGTCGTCCTCGTTCGGATGGATGCCCATCTGCTTGGCGACCGTGCGGAGCTGGGTGTAGATGTCCTGCCATTCGCGGATGCGCAGGAAGTTCAGGTACTCCTGCTTGCACATCCGGCGGAACGCGGATGAGCCCCGCTCCTTCTGCTGCTCACGGACGTACCGCCACAGGTTCAGAAAGGCGAGGAAGTCGGACGTCTCGTCCTTGAAGCGGGCGTGCTGCTGGTCCGCCTGCGCCTGTTTCTCGGCCGGGCGCTCGCGCGGGTCCTGGATGGACAGCGCGGCCGCGATCACCATGACCTCGCGCACACAGCCGTTCTTGTCGGCCTCCAGGACCATCCGGGCCAGCCGGGGGTCGACGGGCAGCTGGGCCAGCTTGCGGCCGGTGTCGGTGAGCCGCTTGCGTACGTCCTTCTCGCTCGGGTCCAACGCGCCCAGTTCCTGAAGGAGTTGGACGCCGTCACGGATGTTGCGGTGGTCCGGCGGGTCGATGAAGGGGAACTTCTCGATGTCGCCGAGGCCGGCGGCGGTCATCTGGAGGATGACGGAGGCGAGGTTCGTACGGAGGATCTCCGCGTCCGTGAACTCCGGGCGGGCGAGGAAGTCGTCCTCGGAGTACAGGCGGATGCAGATGCCGTCGGACGTACGGCCGCAGCGGCCCTTGCGCTGGTTGGCGCTGGCCTGCGAGACCGGCTCGATGGGCAGCCGCTGGACCTTGGTGCGGTGGCTGTATCTGGAGATACGGGCGGTACCCGGGTCGATGACGAACTTGATGCCCGGGACGGTGAGCGAGGTCTCGGCGACGTTGGTCGCCAGAACGATCCTGCGCCCGGTGTGTTGCTGGAAGACGCGGTGCTGCTCGGCGTGCGAGAGGCGCGCGTAGAGGGGGAGGACCTCGGTGAACCGGTAGTTCTTCTTCGTCAGCGCGTCCGCCGTGTCGCGGATCTCCCGCTCTCCGGAGAGGAAGACCAGGATGTCGCCCTTGCCCTCGCCCTGGAGCTCCTCGACGGCGTCGCAGATCGCGGTGATCTGGTCGCGGTCGGAATCGTCGCCCTCCTCTTCGAGAAGCGGGCGGTAGCGGACCTCGACGGGGTACGTACGGCCGCTGACCTCGACGATCGGGGCTTCGCCGAAGTGGCGGGAGAAGCGCTCGGGGTCGATGGTCGCGGAGGTGATGACGACCTTGAGATCGGGACGCTTGGGCAGCAGCTGAGCGAGATAGCCAAGCAGGAAGTCGATGTTCAGAGACCGCTCGTGGGCCTCGTCGATGATGATCGTGTCGTACGCGCGCAGCTCGCGGTCCGTCTGGATCTCGGCCAGCAGGATGCCGTCGGTCATCAGCTTGACGAAGGTGCCGTCCGGGTTCACCTGGTCGGTGAAGCGAACCTTCCAGCCGACTGCCTCGCCGAGCGGGACGTCGAGCTCGTCCGCCACGCGCTCGGCCACGGTCCGGGCGGCGATACGGCGGGGCTGCGTGTGCCCGATCATGCCGCGGACGCCGCGGCCGAGTTCCATGCAGATCTTGGGGATCTGCGTCGTCTTACCGGACCCGGTCTCGCCGGCGACGATGACGACCTGGTGGTCGCGGATGGCGGCCGCGATGTCGTCCTTCTTCTGGCTGACCGGGAGCTGTTCGGGATAGGTGATCTCGGGTACCCGAGTGCGCCGCTCGGCCATCCGGGCCTCGGCCCTGGTGACCTCCGCGTCGATCTCGGCGAGCACGGCGGACCGGGCTTCGGGCTTGCGGATCTTGCGTGCGCCTTCGAGCCTGCGCCCGAGCCGGTGCGCGTCGCGCAGTGACAGCTCGGCCAGGCGGGCGGCGAGATCGCCGAGGGCGGGGGCGGGATGCGTAGACATACGCCGTCCAGGATCTCACCTCGGCGAAATGACTGGCGAACGCTTTTGCGTGCGGGTGCCGGGCGGGGTGGTCGAGGTGTGGTGGTTCGCGTGGTGGCGTGCGTGTTGGCGGCGCGTGCGGCGGCGGGTGTGAAGCCGCTCGTGAAGTCACGTGTGGCACCGCGTGTGGCGTCGCGGAGAAATATCCCCAGGGCGGCTCTAGCTTGGTCGATATGTCCGAGATGCCGCACGGTGCCCATGGCAGGCCGCCCAGTCGTCGTGAACGTTGGACGGCCTTCAAGGAGTCGCCGTTCCTGCCCGCGACGGTGCTCGTGCTGATCATCACCGCGGCGGCGGGCCTGTTCGCGGGCTCGTACACGTACACCATGGCGAATCCGACACCGCACCACGTGCCGACGGCGGTCGTGGGGGCGTACGACGAGGCACGCGGCAAGGCGTTCCTCGACGGGATGGAGAAGGCGCTCGACGCCTCGCTGAAGATCCACACGTACGACAGCAGGGCGGCGGCCGTCGAGGCGGTGGACGACCAGAAGGTCTTCGCGATCCTCGAAGTGCGGGAGCCGGGACGGGCGGTCACCCTCGACGTCTCCGGGGCGTCCGGGGCCTCGGTCGCGGAACTGCTGGCGGAGGCCGCGCCGGCCGTCGGCAAGGAAACGGGGGTCGCGGTCACCGTCACGGACATCAAGCCCCTGCAGAAGGGCGACCCGCGAGGCCTGGCGATCTTCTACATCTCACTCGCGGCCGTGATCATCGGCTTCGTCGGAGCGATCCAGCTCAGCGTGCACGCGCGGGCGCTGAACCCGCTGGAGCGGATCGCGTTCACCGCCGCGTACGCCCTGCTCGGCGGGTTCGCGATCGCGGCGGTGGTGGACTGGCTCCTGGGCGCGCTGGATCTGCCCTTCGTCGAGTCCTGGCTGATCCTCGCGTTCACCATGTTCACGTCGGGCATGGTCTTCACGATGTTCAACACCCTCTTCGGGCGCTGGGCGATGATCCCCACCTGGGGCCTGATGGTCCTCCTCGGCAACCCGTCCTCGGGCGGCGCCGTCTCCTGGCCCCTGCTCCCGTCCGTACTCGGCTACATCGGCCGCTGGCTGCCACCGGGCGCCTCCGTCAACGCCCAGCACACAGCGGTGTACTTCGCCGGCCACCAGCACGTGTTCCCGTTCCTGGTCCTCGCCGGATGGGCCCTGGTCTCCTGCGCGGTCTTCTGGACGTGGCGCCACCGGCACCCCGGAGGACGTGAGGCGGCGCCGGCACACGCGGCGGACTGACCGGCAGGGTGCGTGCTGCTCGCCGCACGCCGGTCGCGTCTGAGCTGCCCGGCCACGAAGTTCCTCGCGGAACTTCAGCGGTCCTGACGGGATTTGCTGCATCCGATTGCGGCTGCGCCGCAGGCGCGGCCGGGAGTGGCTACGACGAAGACCCCGTCCGTGTGGACGGGGTCTTCGGGGTTGTGGCTGGGGCCGGGGTCGAACCGGCGACCTATCGCTTTTCAGGCGATCGCTCGTACCAACTGAGCTACCCAGCCACGAAGTTCCTCGCGGAACTTCAGCGGTCCTGACGGGATTTGCTGCATCCGATTGCGGCTGCGCCGCGGGCGCGGCCGGGAGTGGCTACGACGAAGACCCCGTCCGTGTGGACGGGGTCTTCGGGGTTGTGGCTGGGGCCGGGGTCGAACCGGCGACCTATCGCTTTTCAGGCGATCGCTCGTACCAACTGAGCTACCCAGCCACGAAGTTCCTCGCGGAACTTCAGCGGTCCTGACGGGATTTGAACCCGCGGCCTCCACCTTGACAGGGTGGCGAGCACTCCAAACTGCTCCACAGGACCAAGCTGCTGCGCGCGACATGCGTAAAACAGTGTCGCACACGGTATTGCGTGCCCCCAACGGGATTCGAACCCGTGCTACCGCCTTGAAAGGGCGGCGTCCTAGGCCGCTAGACGATGAGGGCTATCGGCCCGCCTGGGCGCTTCTCAGCGCGTCGGGGACGTGAGAAGCATATGGGATGGCGGGAGGTATCGCCAAAACGGTTTAAGGGGTGCCCGCGGAGGGCGTGGGAGAGGGGGTCGGGGACGGTGTGGGCGAGGGTGTGGAGGGCGCAGCGGAGGACGGCGTGGGCGACGGAGTGGGGGACTGGGTGGCGCCCGGTTTGTTCTCCTCGGGGAGGTGGCGGCTCACCTCGGCCGTCGTCAGGCCAAGGCCGCCCAGCTTGATCTCGTCCCAGGCCTGGAGGCGGCGGGTGTCCCGGTCGAGGTAGAGGACCGAGGCCTCGATCGGGTCGGGGTACTTGCCCTCCAGGGCACGCAGGCCGCTGCCGCCCGTCGAGCCCTCGATGCGCAGGCGGGTGCCGCCCGGCATGACCTCCATCTCCTGGTGGTGCAGATGCCCCGCCAGGACCAGCGGCACCTCGCCGTCCGTCTGACGGGCCGCCTCCGGTTCGTGTGCGACGGCGATGTCGACGGGCGTACCCGCCACCCGCTGGTCGCGCAGCACCGACGCCAGGAGCGAGCCCGCCAGCTGCTGCGCCTGGCCGCCTCCCGGGTCGACCGACCGGTCGGGGGTGAACTGCGGGTCGCCGATGCCCGCGAAACGCAGGCCGGCGACCGTGACCGCCCGGCCGTCGTCCAGAACGCGCACGTTCTTGATCTTTTCGAGGTAGCGCTGAGTGATGAGGGAGTCGTGGTTGCCCCGGACCCAGACGTACGGCGCTCCGAGGTCCGCGATCGGGTCCAGGAAGCCGTTCTCCGCCGCCGTGCCGTGATCCATCGTGTCGCCGGAGTCGACGATCACATTGATGTCGTACTGCTCCACGAGCGAGGCCACGATCTTCCAGCTCGCCGGGTTGAGGTGGATGTCGGAGACGTGCAGGACCCGGATGGTGGACGGGTCCGGCTCGTAGCCCGGGAGCGTGGAGGTGACGTCGTACAGCTTCGTCACGTTCGTCACCAGGCGCGCCAACTCCTTCTGGTAGACGTCGAATTCGCTGACGATGCTGCGGGCGTTGCCGACCAGGGAGGGGGCGGAGGAGAGGAGTCCGGAGAACTTCGGTTCCAGGACCGAGTTGGGGTTCCAGGTGGCGAAGGCGGTGCCGCCGCAGGCGGTGAGGAGGGTGAGGGCCAGGCCGCCCGCCGCGAGGGCCCGGCGGGGCCGGCGGTAGACCGCGAGACCGAGCGCGGTGGCGCCGGAGACGACGGCCACGCAGGACCGCAGCGCCAGGTCGAGCGTGCCGTGCTCCACATCCTGGGCGACCTCCTCCTGGAGGCCGGAAAGCCGCTCCGGGTGATCGACCAGCGCCTGCGAGCGCACCGGGTCGAGCCGGTCCACGTCCACGTCGAGCCGCAGCGGGGCCTGGTGACTGCGCAGCTCCAGCGCGCCGAGCGGGGCCACGTTGATCTTCGTGCCGCCGTCGAGGGAGGGCCGCAGGGTCATGGTGGTGTCCATGGGGCCGACCGGCACGCGTACGTTGCCCACGATCAGCAGACCCAGCCAGGCGCCGAGCAGTACGACCGTCATGAGGCCGAGGACCCGGGCGTACGGGTGGGGCTGGTGGACGAGTTCGGTCACCGGGTGGGGCCGGCGGGCGCGGTGGCGGCGGACGAGCGCGAGGACGCGGGGGGACGTCCGGGGACCTCGGAGGCGGTTCCTTCGGGTTCTTCGTATGCGGTGCAGGGCGGTGGTCACGGCAGCGGGGACGCGGGCCATTGGTCGCGTATGCCCAAGTGCGGGGGCGGGTATGCCGGACTGTCCCGACTCTCGTACGGGGGCGTCCGCGACTCTCGTACCGGGGCTTCGTAACGGACAATGGCCGTGTGCTGGAGATGACGCGCGAGGAGTTCGAGGAATTGGTCGCCGAGGCGCTGGACCGGATTCCGCCTGAGCTGACTCGGCTGATGGACAACGTGGCGGTGTTCGTCGAGGACGAGCCCGACCCGTCCGATCCCGAGCTGCTCGGGCTCTACGAGGGGACTCCGCTGACCGATCGCGGTGAGTGGTACGCGGGGGTGCTGCCGGACCGGATCACGATCTACCGGGGGCCGACGCTGCGGATGTGCGCGACCCGGGAGGAAGTGGTCGCGGAGACCGAGGTGACCGTGGTGCACGAGATCGCCCATCATTTCGGGATCGACGACGCTCGGCTGCATGCGCTCGGGTATGGGTGACTGTCGGTCGTGCGGGGGCGGGTACGGGTGACGTTCGTCCCGTTCCCCCGGTCGCTCGTAGGGTGCGCGTGTCTTCTTGTGGGCGGCGGGAGTTGGGCAGGGGGACTCCCCGATCCGCCCTCGGAGGTGGCTGCCCGTGCGCGCCTTGTACGTACCCGTCCGTCTGGCCGCCACGGTCATGGCCGTCGCCGCGGCCGCCGGCTGTATGAGCGTGGGTGACGACGGGGACCGGCCCGCGCCGTCGCATTCGGCGGAGCGGGGCGGGGAGGCGCCCGACGGGGGGTCTGCGGTGAGTGGGGGTGGCGCCGGGTTCCATGGGGCGAAGGGGGCCAAGGGGGACGGTGGTTCGCCGAAGCCCGGTGAGTCCGCGTCCGGGTCGGCGTCGCCGAGCGCGTCGGTGTCCGCGGGTGTGAAGCCGTCCGCGAAGGCTACGGAGAAGGGCGGGTCGGGGCGGCCGGTGGAGCCGGGGCCGACCAAGGCGGAGCCGAGTCCCACGCGTACGACGGCGGAACCGACGCCCGAGCCGCCTCCGCCGCCGGTGTCCTCACCGCCGGTGTCCGAGCCGAGTACGGCGGAGCCGTCGTCCTCGGCGCACGAGCAGGCCACGCAGTTGATGGAGCGGGAGCCGGCGCCTCGGGCGGGGGAGCCGGTCTAGCCGCCCGAGGCGCTGGGGTCCTCAAACGCCGGACGGGCTAAAATATCCCCCTGACCTGCACCTATGAGGCCCAGTTTGCCTTTGGGGGGCAGGGGTGCGTATGGTAGTAGATCGTTTGATACCAATTGCCCGGCGCCAAGAAGAGAGCGTCGCGTGGCGCGTACTCTCCCTTGCCGTGGCCGGACCGCATAGAGGCGGTCGATTGCGACTTCACGGAGTTTGGGCGCGTGCCGTAGAACTCCGGAAGGTTCGCATTTCGCATGTCTGTTTCCAGTACTGATCACGTCGTCGTGCCCGAGAACAACGAGAACATCGAGGCCGACACCGAGGGCACCCAGCTCGTCGAGACCGCAGAGACGACCGTGGAGACGGCCGCCGACACGACCGTCGAGTCCGCTCCCGAGACCCCCGCGATCACCTTCGGCTCCCTCGGTCTCCCCGACGGAATCGTCCGCAAGCTCGCGCAGAACGGCGTGACCGCCCCCTTCCCGATCCAGGCCGCGACCATCCCGGACGCCCTGGCCGGCAAGGACATCCTCGGCCGCGGACGCACCGGCTCCGGCAAGACCCTCTCCTTCGGTCTGCCGCTGCTTGCGTCGCTGTCCGGCGGCCACACCGACAAGAAGAAGCCGCGCGGCATCATCCTCACGCCGACGCGTGAGCTCGCGATGCAGGTCGCGGACGCGCTTCAGCCGTACGGCGACGTACTCGGCCTGAAGATGAAGGTCGTCTGCGGCGGTACGTCCATGAGCAACCAGATGTACGCCCTGGAGCGCGGCGTCGACGTCCTCGTCGCCACCCCGGGCCGTCTGCGCGACCTCATCAACCGCGGCGCCTGCTCGCTCGAGAACGTCCAGGTCGCCGTCCTCGACGAGGCCGACCAGATGTCCGACCTGGGCTTCCTGCCCGAGGTCACCGAGCTGCTCGACCAGATCCCCGGCGGCGGCCAGCGCATGCTGTTCTCGGCCACGATGGAGAACGAGATCTCCACGCTGGTCAAGCGCTACCTGAGCAACCCGGTCACGCACGAGGTCGACAGCGCCCAGGGCAACGTCACGACCATGTCGCACCACATCCTCATCGTGAAGCCCAAGGACAAGGCGCCGGTCACCGCCGCGATCGCCTCCCGCAAGGGCCGCACGATCATCTTCGTCCGCACCCAGCTGGGCGCCGACCGCATCGCCGAGCAGCTCGTCGAGTCCGGTGTGAAGGCCGACGCGCTGCACGGCGGTATGACGCAGGGCGCGCGTACCCGCGTGCTCGAGGACTTCAAGAAGGGCTACGTCAACGCCCTCGTCGCCACCGACGTCGCCGCCCGCGGCATCCACGTCGACGGCATCGACCTGGTCCTGAACGTGGACCCGGCCGGCGACCACAAGGACTACCTGCACCGCTCGGGCCGTACCGCCCGCGCGGGCCGCAGCGGCACCGTCGTATCCCTCTCCCTGCCGCACCAGCGCCGCCAGATCTTCCGGCTGATGGAGGACGCGGGCGTCGACGCCACGCGTCACATCATCAACACCGGTACGGCCTTCGAGCCCGAGGTCGCCGAGATCACCGGCGCCCGTTCGATGACCGAGGTCCAGGCCCAGTCCGCGGGCGACGCCGCTCAGCAGGCCGAGCGTGAGGTCACGCAGCTCACCAAGGAACTGGAGCGTGCGCAGCGTCGTGCGGTCGAGCTGCGTGGCGAGGCCGACCGCCTGGTCGCCCGTGCCGCGCGTGAGCGTGGCGACGACCCGGATGCCGCGCTCGCCGAGGCCGCGCTCGTCGTGGAGGCCGCCGCTGCCGAGGCCGCCGTGGAGCAGGCCGCGGTCGCCGCGGCGCCGGTGCGCGAGGAGCGTTCCTCGTACGAGTCGCGTCCGCGCCGTGACGACCGGGGCAACTACGAGCGCCGTGACCGTCGTGACGACCGTCCCTCCGGCGGCTTCCGTCGCGACGACCGTCCCTCGGGCGGTTCCGGTGGTTTCAACCGTGACCGTCGTGATGAGCGTCCGTCGGGCGGCTTCCGTCGCGACGACCGTCGGGACAACGACCGTGGCGGCGACCGTCCCTCCGGTGGTTTCCGTCGTGACGAACGTCCCTCGGGCGGCTCGGGCGGGTTCAACCGTGACCGTCGTGACGAGCGTCCGTCGGGCGGCTTCCGTCGCGACGACCGTCGGGACAACGACCGTGGCGGCGACCGCGGTGGCTTCCGCCGTGACGACCGTCCCTCGGGCGGTTCCGGTGGCTTCAACCGTGACCGTCGTGACGAGCGTCCCTCCGGTGGTTTCCGTCGCGACGACCGTCCCTCGGGCGGCTCGGGCGGGTTCAACCGTGACCGTCGTGACGAGCGTCCGTCCACCCACCGGGGCAGCGACCGTCCCTTCAACCGCGACCGTCAGGGCGACCGTCCCACCGGCGGCTTCCGCTCCGGCGGCCACGACCGCCCGACCGGCCGTCGTGACGACCACCGCGGTGGCACCGGCACCGGTACCGCCACCGGTTCCTTCGGCCGCCGTGACGACAAGCCGCGCTGGAAGCGCAACGGCTGACGCAGGGCAGTAAGCATCTAGGCAGAGCGCCGTGGTCCCCCGTTCCGGGTGGGCCACGGCGCTCTGTCGTACGGCCGCTTGGAAAAAGCTCTCCCCAGTGCTTTTGAACTGGCTGTAAGATCAGCCGACTTCTGAGGGGGATGCGACGGCCGGGGCCGGGGACATCTGATGCGGGGCCCGCTTCCTCTCGTGGCTTCTGGGGAGGGTTCGCCTTGATTCGTCATGCCTTCGTACGTCACTCGCGCGTCAGACGCGTCGCCGTCGTCGTGGCGGCATCCGCGGTGCTCGGGGGCGGGTTGAGCCCGCTGCTGCCGGTCGCTTCGGCGGCGGAAGCGGCGCAGGAGACGGTGGTACCGGCGACGCTCGAGAGCAGCTACACACAGGCGAGCCTCTTCCACCCCGACGAGACCTACGGCGGGGAGGGGGCGGGCAGCCAGGGCGTCTTCCACCGGCTCTACGACCCCTTCCGGCTGGTGTGGACGCGGTACTCGGACGGCAAGTCCTTCGAGGTACCTGCGGCCTCCACGGGCCTGGCGTACGACGACGGGACGGGCAGTGACGTCGCGGTGTTCCGATACCAGGACGGTCACGTCGACCTGTGGAACGCCGTCGACGGAACGATGAGCACCTTGCAGATCCCCGAGGGGCGCAGCGTGTGGTCCGGGACCTTCGGCGACATCGTCGCCACCTTCGAGACGGTCACCGCCGAGGACGGGACCACCACGCGGGTCAACCACCTGCTGAGCCCGGGCCCCGACGGGACCACCCGTGACGTGGTCGTCTCGGGCATCCCCGCGGAGCTCAAGCTCGGAGCCCCGTTGCGTGGTGACGCCACTGGGCTCATCTTCAGCGGCGCGGTCGACGGAACCATCCGCTCGGTGGCCGTCGACCCGCAGACCGGCCAGGTCCAGAGCTGGACCCAGACCCGGCCCAGCGGCGCTGCCTACACCGAGCTGTCGTCCGACTACCTGGTCCAGTACGGGGGCCGGTCCGCCTCGAAGGTGTACGTCTACTCCCGTGCCGACCTCTCGGCAGCCCCCGTCGAGGTGACCCTGGACGGTACCGACGGCGTGTACCCCGCCGACGACCTCTCGGTGGTCGGCGACTGGCTCGTCCACCGGCCCGCCGGCGGCGTCAAGGTGACCGCCGTTCCGATCAAGGGCGGCGACCCGATCACCCTGCTCACTTCCTCCAAGGACGGCATATCCGCCTCGCCGTCCGGCAACGCCGTCGTCATCGGCCGCACCGGCGCCGTCGTCGACGACTGGGGCATCCAGCGCATCCACCCCGGCGAGGACGGCACGCCCGTCGTCACGCAGATCAAGGCGCTGCCGAAACCGCCGTACGAGATCCAGGGCCTCGCGCTGGACCAGGGGCGGCTGCTGGTCGCCGACGAGAGCTGGGCCGGGTACCGGGACACCTATGTCCGGACCGTCACCGCGACCGGCACGCCCCAGTTCGGTGCGCGCTCCTCGTACGACGGGACGAACACGCTGCTTCACGACTGCCCGCCGGCGGAGGGCGGTTGCCGGATCTTCGGCACTGCCGACAACCGTGCCGTCTGGCTGTCGAAGGACTCGGCCGCATACGACCGTCTCCGGGTCAACGGGCCCGCTGAGTACGGCTTCAGGGAGATCTATGTCCCTGCCGGCGGGCAGATCACCGACGTGTCCGGCCAGTACGTGATCCATACGACCGCGACCCTGCAGAACGTCTACAAGATCGAGGGCGGCGGCACCCCCGCCGTCACCCGCGGCCCGGGCGCCGCCGCCCTGTCCGGCGACATTCTCTGGACGGCCGGAACGACCCCCGGCACCGTCACCGCGTACAACCTGACGACGAAGAAGACCACCGAGACCCTCACCACCGACGCCGGCTGCACCCCCACCGAACTCCAGGCGCTCGGCCGCTACTTGTACTGGACCTGCGACGGCAAGGCAGGCGTCTACGACCGTACGGCGAAGAAGTCCGTGTCCGTGCCGACGGGCGAGGCCAAGCTCGGCGACGGGTTCGTCGTCACGCACGACAAGCAGGCCGGGAAGCTGACGCTCACCACGGTCGCCGACGGGACGGCCGCGAGCCGGGTCATCGGAGACCTGCCCGACACCGGCGTCTCGCAGCGCGATGTGCGCTGGACCGTGGACGAGTCCGGGGCGAACGCCGCGTACGTCGACGACAAGGAGCAGGTGCACCTCGTGCCGTCCGGGGTGCCTCAGCAGCCGCTGCGCCTGCTCGGTCCGGCGCAGAGCGCGCCGTCCGTCGAGGCGCACGAGATCGACACGGTGCTGGACACGCTGACCACCGTGCTGCTGTCGAAGCCGTCCGCGAGCTGGCGGCTGACCGTGCGCAGCCACACGACCGGCAAGGTCGTCGACACCCGGGACGGCGGTGCGGCGCGCGGCGAGCTGAGCGTCGTGTGGGCCGGCGACGACCCGACGGTGGGCGGGGACGTGTTCCTGCCGAACGGCCAGTACGACTGGACGCTGTCCGTCTCGCCCGCGGACGGGGTCGGCGGGCCGGTCGAGGCAAAGGGGTCCGTGCGGCTGGAGAAGGGCAGTCCGGTGCGCCACGACCACCTCGGCGGCGACGCCGTCGGCGACCTGCTCACCCTCAACTCCTCGGGTGCGCTGACCTTCCAGCAGGGCACGGGTACGGGCACGTTCTCCGGAAAGGTCAGCGGCTCGGGCTGGGCCACCAGCATCAAGGCCGTGCCGTTCGGGGATCTGAGCGGTGACCGCTGCAACGACGTGCTGGTCCGGCTGAGCAGCGGCGCCCTGCGGCTGTACAAGCCGGGCTGCGACGCGGCGCTGAAGCCGTCGACGTCGTACACGACACTCGGGGCGAGCGGCTGGAACCAGTACGACGTGCTGACCTCGCCGGGTGATGTGACGAAGGATGGCCTTCCGGATCTGATCGCCCGCAACACCTCCACCGGCGCGGTCTACCTGTACAAGGGCACCAGCGCGGGCAAGCTCTCCGCCCGCGTGAAGCTCTACGACAACTGGAAGACGTACAAGAAGGTCGTCGGCGTCGGGGACTTGAACGGTGACGGTATCGGTGACCTGGTCGCGCAGGACAAGGCCAACAACCTCTACCGGTACTACGGCAAGGGCAACGGCACCTTCGCGGCCCGTGTGAAGGTCTTCGTCAACTGGGGCGGCTCCTACAACGTCATCGTCGGCGCCGGTGACCTCAACCGCGACGGCAAGGCCGACCTGGTCTCGCGTGACACTGCCGGCAACCTCTGGCGCAACTACGGGAACGGTGCGGGGTCGTTCGGGGCGCGTACGAAGATCGCCACCGGCTGGCAGGGCTACAAGGGAATCTTCTAGCCGTAGTTTTTCGGCCACGGTGTGACGCATGTCATGCCCTCGGCGAGGGAATCGCTGGGGGCATGACAGATGACGCCAAAGTGAGTGGGCTGTCGGACGGAACTCTCTCTGACGAAGAACGGCTTGCCCAGCTCGGCTATACGCAGGTTCTCGCCCGCCGCATGTCGGCGTTCTCCAACTACGCGGTCTCCTTCACGATCATCTCGGTCCTGTCGGGCTGCCTGACGCTGTACCTGTTCGGTATGAACACCGGCGGTCCCGCCGTGATCACCTGGGGCTGGGTCGCCGTAGGCCTGATGACACTCTTCGTCGGCCTCGCGATGGCCGAGATCTGTTCGGCCTATCCGACCTCCGCGGGCCTCTACTTCTGGGCCCACCGGCTCGCTCCGTCCCGTACGGCCGCCGCCTGGGCCTGGTTCACGGGCTGGTTCAACGTCCTGGGCCAGGTGGCGGTGACAGCGGGCATCGACTTCGGGGCGGCGTCCTTCCTGGGCGCCTATCTGAACCTGCAGTTCGACTTCGAGGTCACACCGGGCCGCACGGTGCTGCTGTTCGCCGGGATCCTGGTCCTGCACGGGCTGCTGAACACCTTCGGGGTGCGCATAGTCGGCCTCCTCAACAACGTCAGCGTGTGGTGGCACGTGCTGGGCGTGGGGGTCATCGTCGGCGCGCTGACCTTCGTACCGGACCAACACCAGTCGGCCTCCTTCGTGTTCACGGAGTTCGTGAACAACACGGGCTGGGGCAGCGGCGTGTACGTCGTCGCCCTCGGCCTGCTGATGGCGCAGTACACCTTCACCGGGTACGACGCCTCCGCCCACATGACGGAGGAGACGCACGACGCGTCGACAGCGGGCCCCAAGGGCATCGTCCGCTCGATCTGGACCTCCTGGATAGCGGGCTTCGTCCTCCTCCTCGGCTTCACGTTCGCGATCCAGTCGTACGACGGTGCCCTCGGGTCGCCGACGGGCGTGCCGCCGGCCCAGATCCTGCTCGACGCGCTGGGCGCGACGGCGGGCAAACTGCTGCTGCTCGTGGTGATCGGCGCACAGCTGTTCTGCGGGATGGCGTCGGTCACGGCCAACTCCCGCATGATCTACGCCTTTTCACGCGACGGCGCGCTGCCCTTCTCGCACATCTGGCACACCGTGAACCCGCGCACGCGGACGCCGGTCGCGGCGGTCTGGCTGGCCGCGCTGGGCGCCCTGGTCCTCGGCCTCCCGTACCTGATCAACGTCACGGCGTACGCGGCGGTGACCTCGATCGCCGTCATCGGCCTCTACATCGCGTACGTCATCCCGACCCTGCTGCGGATTCGCAAGGGCGACGCCTTCGAACGCGGGCCCTGGCACCTGGGCCGCTGGTCCCGCCCGATCGGCGTGGTGTCGGTGCTCTGGGTCGTCGTGATCACGATCCTCTTCATGCTCCCCCAGGTCTCCCCGGTCACCTGGGAGACCTTCAACTACGCCCCGGTCGCCGTCCTCGTCGTCCTCGGCTTCGCCACGACCTGGTGGCTGGTCTCCGCCCGCCACTGGTTCCTCAACCCCGCCCACGAACGCACCCTCGCCCGCGAGGCGGCCCGCGCGAACGACGTCGAACCGGTCGAACCCTGACCATCCCACCCGCCCGGCGCGGCCGGGTCCCCGATACCCGATCGGAGTCCCGGCCTCGTCCGGCTATGCTCGGGGATGCATCGCCACAGGATCCTCAACGGGATCGGCGTGGGCCGGTGCGTGGACCCTTAGCTCAATTGGCAGAGCAGTGGACTTTTAATCCATTGGTTGTGGGTTCGAGTCCCACAGGGTCTACCGGGAAGCCCCAGTTCAGAGCGTTCTGAGCTGGGGCTTTGGTGTGTTTCGGGGGCGTGGTGGTCCGTGGTCCGCAGTCATCCCGCCCGTCCGATTCGCACGGAGTGGTGACAGCGCCCCATAGCGGCCTCGGCGGGAGTAGCGGCGCGGAAGACTTCCCCTCTCGCGCACCGCGCGGCATGCCACACGCCGAGGGGGACCATGACCGACAAGCTTCAGCGCCCGTTGCGCCCCGACGAGGAACTCGTCCGCTTCCACAACGGCGACACCCTCGACAACATCCCGATCGTCCGGCTGCCCGTTCCGTCGAGTCGTCGGCCGTCCCTCCTGTGGTGGGGGGCCGTGATCGTGCCCGTGGCGGTGTTCGGTGCGCTTGCCGGGGCCGCTGTCGCCCACTTCGCGGGTGACGGCTCATCGCGGGATGACGGGAGGTCATCTGCGGTCGGGAGCACGCCGTTGCGGGAGTCCGAGCCGGAGATCACGCCCTCGGCGTCCGTGTCCGTGTGGACCGCGCCTCCGGCGTCGAGCGAGTCGCCGGAGGTGGCGGCGGAGGCCGGGCCCGAACAGGTCAGCGTGATCCAGGCGCCCACGGTCCAGGGTGACGTGGCCACTTCGTTCTGCCTCGTCTACACCGGCTCGTGGAGCGAAGGCGCGAGGGAGGCGGTCCTGTTGATCGAAGCACCGGCGTATCAGTGCACGGATCTGCTGCGGTACGCGCCGGAGGACGGCGGGGCGTTCTCGGAGGTTCCGGTGATGTGCCAGACCCCGGCGCGCGCCGCGGTGTTGAGCTTCGCGGAGAGCTCAGGGTGGGCCGGAGCCGTGTACTTCACCTGTCTGACGCTGCACAGCGGGGCCTAGACCGCCGGTCCGGTGCTGCGAGCTGGAGGGGTCAGCCCGCCGTGAGTTCCGGGAGCGGGAGCGTGTGGTGGGTCTGGAGGACCTTCGCTCGGAGGTAGCGGACGTTGTGGGCCGTGGTGAACACGCCTGTCGGGACGCGGTGGGAGACGTCGATGCCCAGGTCGCGGAGCTGGTCGGCCTTGTCGGGGTTGTTGGAGAGCAGGTCCAGGGAGTCGATGCCGAGGGCCTGGAGCATCTGGGCGGCCGCCGTGTAGTCGCGGGCGTCCTCGGGGAGGCCGAGCGCGGCGTTCGCGGCGTAGGTGTCGAGGCCCTGGTCCTGGAGGGCGTACGCGTCGAGCTTGTTGTAGAGGCCGATGCCGCGGCCCTCCTGGCGGAGGTAGAGCAGGACGCCGCCGCGGTCCGCTATCCGTTCCACCGCCTCGCGCAGCTGCGGGCCGCAGTCGCAGCGGGCCGAGCCGAAGACGTCTCCGGTCAGGCACTCGGAGTGCAGTCGCACCAGCGGGTTCGCGCCGGGTTCGCCCAGGACGACGGCCAGGTGTTCCAGGCCGTCGGTGAGGCCGTGGAAGGTGACCAGCTCCGCGTCGACCGAGTAGCCGTCGCCGAAACGCAGGGGCACGGCGACGCGGGTGCGCACCGTGGCGGTGGGGAAGTCGCGCATGTTGTCTCTCCGGTCCAGCGGGTTCGTGCCAGCTTGTGTTTCAGATTTGAAGCACATCCTTGGAGGGAGACAGTACACGCTGCTTTAAAGTTCAAGCAATACGTTTTGCGGCTTACGCAGTGACTTGTAAGCGTCTTGTACGTCTCACCGCTCGCGCGGCCCGCGCCTCATGGTGTGGATGAACGCCGCCGCCACGGCAGATCTTCCCTGTACGCGCCCGGAGTTTCCCCCTGGATCCCGCGTGCGATGCTCCCGCAGATCTCCTCCAGCTGCCCCACCTGCTCGGGGGTCAACCGGTCGAAGAGCGCCCGCCGTACCGTCTCCACATGCCCCGGCGCCGTCCGCTCCAGGACGGCCATGCCCTCGTCCGTGAGGACGGCCACGTGTCCGCGCTTGTCCGTGGGGCAGCCCTCCCGGCGCACCGTGCCGTCGTTCTCCAGCCGGGTCACGGCGTACGTCAGCCGGCTGCGGGTGATCTTCAGGACCTCGGCGAGATCGGTCATCCGCAGCCGCCGGTCCGGCGCTTCGGAGAGCATGGCGAGGATGGAGTAGTAAAGGTGGGGCATCCCCGCCTGCGCCTGGAGTTGCCGGTCGATCGCGTCCTCCAGGAGCGAGGTCGCGGAGATGTACGAGCGCCAGGCGCGCTGTTCGGCGGGGGAGAGCCAGCGGGTCGTCATGCCGCCAGTCTAGGTATTGTTCAAAAGTTGAACCAACTTGAACCGACTTGAACCCCGACTTGAATCAACTTGTATTCGACTTGCATCGACTTGAACCACTGAGAGCCGAGAGCTCCGAGCTGGAGGGTGCGCCCCATGCCACACCCCTACGTCCTGCTGTCCGCCGCCGTCTCCCTCGACGGCTTCCTCGACGACACCGGACCCGAACGGCTGCTGCTCTCCGGCGCGGCCGACTTCGACCGGGTCGACGAGGTACGGGCGTCCAGCGACGCGATCCTGGTCGGCGCCGGCACGCTCCGCACGGACAACCCCCGGCTGCTGGTCAACTCGGCCGAGCGGCGCGCGGCCCGGGTCGCCGCGGGGCGCTCCGAGTACCCGTTGAAGGTCACGGTCAGCGGGTCCGGTGACCTCGATCCCGGTGCCCAGTTCTGGCACACCGGCGGCGAGAAGGTCGTCTATACGACGGACAAGGGTGCCGAGCGGCTGCGCGGGCTCGGGCTGGACGCCGATGTCGTCCCGGTCGGGACCGAGGTGGACTGGCGGGCCGTTCTCGCCCACCTCCATGACGTACGCGGTGTGCGGCGCCTCATGGTCGAGGGGGGCGGGCGGGTGCACACGCAGCTGATGCGGGAGGGGCTCGCGGACGAACTCCAGCTCGCCGTGGCGCCGCTCTTCGTCGGGGAGGCGGACGCGCCTCGGCTCTTCGGGCCCGGGCCCTATCCCGCCGGGCGGATGCGGATGGTGGAGACGCGGGCGGTCGGGGACGTCGTGCTCATTCGGTACGTCCCCACGGCGCCCGGGGTCGGGGGGCTCGCCTCCGCCGCCGACCGGTACTGGCTGGGGGTCGCGTGTGAGCTGGCGGCGTTGTGTCCGGTGTCGGAGACCGCGTTCAGTGTGGGGGCGGTGGTGGTGGCCGCGGACGGGAGCGAGCTGGCGCGCGGGTACTCCCGGGAGGGGGGTGATTCCGTGGTGCACGCGGAGGAGGCGGCGCTTGCCAAGGTCGATGGCGGTGATCCGCGGCTCTCGTCCGCCACGGTGTACAGCAGCCTTGAACCGTGTGCTCGGCGGGCGTCCCGGCCTGCGCCTTGTGCGCGGCTCATTCTTGATGCCGGGGTGCGGCGGGTTGTCACCGCGTGGCGGGAGCCGGACACGTTCGTGGCGGGGGCCGACGGGAGCGGGATTCTTGTGGGGGCGGGGGCCGATGTGGTCGTGCTTCCGGAGTACGAGGAGCGGGCGGTGGCGCCCAATCGGCATCTGGTGGGGTAGCGCGGGGCCGGGTTGGCGGGGCGGGCCTGGGGGTTTTTCGCCCCCTCCGCCCCTACCCGTCCCTTGTTCCTGGGGCTCCGCCCCAGACCCCGCTCCTCAAACGCCGGAGGGGCTATCTCCAGCCCGTCCGGCGTTTGAGGACGAGGCCGTCCAGGCCGATAGCGGGGGTCAGGGGGCGGCAGCCCCCAGGAACGGGACGGGAAGGGGCGGAGGGGGCGAAAAAAGCCACCCGCCCCAGGCGGCCTAAGAGATCCTGCGGCCCCTCCCCCCACGCGTCAGGCTGCTCCTGAGCCGACTCGGAGGCAGGAGTAGCGATGGGTTCAGTGGGGCGGCGTGTGACGGCGGTGCTGTTGGCGCCGGTGGTGGTCGGGCTGGTGGCGTCCTGTGGGGTGTCGGGGCAGACGCGGTCGGTGCGGGCGCGGCCCCAGGATGCGGCGTTCGAGCATCCCGGGGTGCTCGTGAGCAAGGATCAGCTGGCCGCCGTACGCGAGCACGTGGACGCGGGGAGGCAGCCGTGGCTGCAGGCGTTCCTGGACATGCGGGACAGCAAGTACGGGTCGTACAAGTACCAGGCGAAGCCTTACGCGACTGTCGACTGCCCGCCGGGCAGCAAGGCCGGGCACGGGTGCGTCGAGGAGCGCGAGGACGCCATCGCGGCGTACACGCAGGCGTTGCTGTGGAGCATCACGGGCAAGCAGGAGCACGCCGACAAGGCGGTTCAGATCATGGACGCCTGGTCGGGGAAGGTGAAGAAGCACACGGCGGGGAACGCCGGCCTGCAGACCGCGTGGGCCGGGTCCACCTGGGCGCGGGCCGGAGAGATCGTACGGCACACGGGAGCCGTCTGGCCTGCGGTGGGCGTCGCACGGTTCGAGGGCATGCTGCGGACCGCCTACCTGCCCGAAGTCAGCAGGAAAGTCCCGGACTTCAACGGGAACTGGGATCTCGTCATGACCGATGCCGCGATCGGCATCGCCGTGTTCCTCGATGACCACAAGGCGTTCGACGACGCCGTCGAGCGCTTCCGGCAGCGTGTGCCCGCGTACTTCTACCTGGCCAAGGACGGGAAGGTGCCGCTGACGCCCGTCGGCAGCACCGTCGACACCCCGCAGAAGCTGACCACGTACTGGTTCGGGCAGCAGCGGTACACGGACGGGGTCTCGCAGGAGACCTGCCGCAACTTCAAGCACGTCGGATACTCGCTCGCCGCCACCGCGCACATCGCCGAGACCGCCTGGCACCAGGGCGTCGACCTCTACCGCGGCGTCAAGGACCGGCTGAAGGCCGCGCTCGACTTCCACTCCAGGTACCAGATGGGGGAGACGGCGCCCGCGTGGCTGTGCGGCGGGCGGGTCGACCGGAACATGGGGCCCGACCTGGAGGTCGCGCTCAACCACCTGGAGGACCGGCTCGACGTCCACGTCCCGGCCGCCCACCGGCTGGCCGAGCAGACGCGGCCCGCCGGTACGGACGATCTGTTCGTGTCCTGGGAGACGCTCACGCACGCGGGGAATCCGGCCGACTGAGGGGTGACGGCGACATTGGTACTGGGTGTCCCGCGAGTGGCGTATAGTTGGGTTTAACGACGCGGGGTGGAGCAGCTCGGTAGCTCGCTGGGCTCATAACCCAGAGGTCGCAGGTTCAAATCCTGTCCCCGCTACTGAAGGCCAAGGGCCGGAACTCGGATTCACGAGTTCCGGCCCTTGGTGTTTCCGGTGGGGGCCGGTGTCCCCCGTGCGGCCCACAGCGGTCGCCCCCCGACCCCGCTCCGGGAAACCTGGACGGGTGGGGCAGCGAGCAGGTACGCAGCGGGCGGGGGATCCGTCCGACCCGCGCGATGGCTCGTACGACCCCGCTTACGACCGGTCCGGCGGGCGGCTGCCCGGGGACCCCGTGCCCGTGCCCGATCCCGGGCCGGGCGACGGACTGCAGGCCCGGTCGGCGGGAGCGAACCCTCGCAGGATCTCGTACACACGCAGATTCGTCCGGGTGCTCCCCGCGCTGCTCATCGTCGCCGGTGCCCTGTACGAGGACCTCACGCCGAGGGATTTCACCGGCGGGCCCCTCTTCACGGCCGCCCCGCTCGTGGCGGCTCCCCTCTATTCGCTGCGCGGCACCGTACTCACCGGCGCCGCGGCCTTCGTGGCGGCGCTCGCGGTCCACATCAGGCTCGGCCTCGTCCGGCAGGCCGAGTCGGCCACCGAGATGGCCACGGTGCTGACAGCCGCCGTCCTGGCCGTCCTCATCAACGTCCTCGTCCGGCGCGGCAACGCACGCCTCGCCTCCGTCCGCGAGATCGCCGAGGCCGCCCAGCGCGCCGTACTGCCGGAGCCCGGCGAGCGGATCGGCGCGCTCGATGTCGCGGCGCGGTACGAGGCGGCGCAGGAGGACGCGTTCATCGGCGGGGACCTGTACGCGGTGCAGGACTCCCCGTACGGCGTACGGCTGGTCGTGGGCGACGTACGCGGAAAGGGGATGGGCGCCGTGGCGGCGGTCGCCGTGGTCATCGGGGCGTTCCGGGAGGCCGCCGAGCAGGAGGCGAGCCTGGAGGCGGTCGCCGGGCGGCTCGAGCGGGCGCTGGCGCGCGAGGGCACCCGGCGCGAGGGCCTCGACGCCTTCGAGGGGTTCACCACGGCCGTCCTCGCGGAGATCCCGCGCGGCGAGGAGGTCGTACGGATCGTCAACCGGGGCCATCCGCCGCCGCTGCTCCTGCACGCGGACGGCGCGCTCGTCACGCTCGACGCCGGGGAGCCCGCACTGCCGCTCGGGCTGGGTGAGTTGGGCGGCGGGCCCGACCGCGCGCAGCAGGCGGAGTTCCCGCAGGGGGCCACGCTGCTCCTGCACACCGACGGGCTGTCCGAGGCCCGCGACGGGCGCGGGCGCTTCTACGATCCCGCGGCCTTCCTCGCCGGACGGACCTTCCCCGCGCCCGGCGCGCTGCTGACCGCACTCGCCGACGAGGTCCGCCGGCACTCGGGCGGCAGGACGACGGACGACATGGCGCTGCTCGCGGTACGGCGACCGTGAGAGGTTCCGGCGCCGAAGGGTCTGGCCCGGAGGGTTTTGGCTTCGTTGTCACCGGGGGTGATCGAGTGACGCCCCTCCGCATAACAACTGACACACCGTCAAGAGTGTTGTGACTGATGAGGTGTGGTCAACTCGCCCGTTTTACGCCTGTGATGACCCGTAAGTCCTGGCCAGAAGCGTTAATGATCAGTCCGAACGGCTTGGAATCCAGTGCCCGCGTCTATTAACGTTCGATAACGCAGCGCGGTCGTCCCAGCCGTCACGAGAGTCGGCTCCGTGCGCACGCGCCTAATCCCGCAAGGGAGCCGGGGAACCACCAACTTGGGGTGAATCGAGCGTCTTTCGCAGTGGGAACACCGCGAATGACGCGCGTAGGAGACCTTCCTGCTCCGAACCCGTCAGCTAACCCGGTAGGCGAGAAGGAAGGAAAGGAGCACGCCCACGTGGCGTCCAACCCGCCTGCCCAGGCAACCTCGTATCCGCCGAGCGAAACGCACACCTTCGTTTACGGCAAAGAAGACGAGGGCCCCCGGGAGGAGTGGAATCCCACCGAGGACTCCCTCCGTCCCGTCCGTGGCCGGCACCGCGTAGGCAAGCAGCGCGGGGGCGGCGGACTCGCGCGCAGCTCCACCGTTCTGGGCGTCGGCGTCATAGCCGCGGTCGGCGCGGGCGGCATGGCCACCGCGGCGCCCAACAAGCCGCCGGTCTCGATCTCGCTGCCCGACCTGCCGTCCGTGAGCACGATCCTCTCGGACGACACCTCCGACGACGAGGCAGTGGGCTCCACCACCCCGCTCACCAGCGCCGGCCTGACCAGCGCCGAGACCGAGCAGGGCACCACGGACGCGGGCGAGGCCCTGCGCGCCCGCATCGTGCAGCAAGCCGAGTCCCAGCAGGACCAGGCCGACACCGCGGCCCAGCAGGCCGCCCAGACCGCCGCCGTCAAGAAGGCCGCCGACGCGGCCGCCGCGGAGCAGAAGGCGGCCGAGGCCAAGGAAGCCGCCGCGAAGAAGGCGGCGGAGGAAGAGGCCGCGGCGAAAGCCGAGGCCGAGCGCCTCGCCGAGCTCGCCAAGAGCTACACGCTGCCGACCTCCTCGTACACCATCACCTCGACCTTCGGTCAGGCCGGCGCCCTCTGGTCCTCCGGCTACCACACCGGTCTGGACTTCGCCGCGCCCACGGGCACGCTGATCAAGGCGATCCACAGCGGCACGATCACCCAGGCCGGCTGGGACGGGTCGTACGGCTACAAGACGGTGCTCACGCTCGACGACGGCACCGAGCTCTGGTTCGCCCACCAGTCGTCGATCAGCGTCAGCGTGGGGCAGAAGGTCGCCACCGGTGATGTCATCGGGCGCGTGGGTGCGACGGGCAATGTCACCGGGGCGCATCTGCACCTCGAGGTCCACCCCGACGGCGCCGCGACCGGGATCGACCCGATGGCCTGGCTGCAGAGCAAGGGCATCAATCCCTGACAGGTCAGTTCTTCAGGGCTGCCGCGTACGTTCTCTCGCGTGTACGTTCCCTGATCCCCGGCGGTTCTGACGGCACCCCCCCGGCGTCAGAGCCGCCGGTCAGGTATGTGCGGAATACATCCATCCACTTGGGACGTTGAAGTCGGGCATGACTTCTCTTCGCAAGCTCGGCTCGTCCGGCCTCGAGGTCTTCCCGCTCGCCCTCGGCGGCAACGTCTTCGGCTGGACCGCCGACGAGGCCCGGTCCTTCGCCGTGCTCGACGCGTACGCCGCCGCGGGCGGCAACTTCCTCGACACGGCCGACTCGTACTCGGCGTGGATCGACGGCAACAAGGGCGGCGAGTCCGAGACCATCATCGGCAAGTGGGTCAAGGCGCGCGGCAACCGGGCCGACGTCGTGATCGCCACCAAGGTCAGCCAGCACCCCGACTATCCGGGGCTGTCCGGCGTCAACATCAAGGCCGCCGCCGACGCCTCCCTGCGCCGCCTGGACACCGACTACATCGACCTCTACTTCACGCACTTCGACAAGCCCGAGGTGCCGGTCGAGGAGATCATCGGCGCGCTCGACGAGCTGGTGAAGGCGGGCAAGGTCCGGAACATCGCGGCCTCCAACATCTCGCCCGAGCGGCTCCAGGAGTCCCTGGACCTCTCCGACCGCGAGGGCCTCGCCCGCTACGTCGCCATCCAGCCGCACTACAACCTGGTCTCGCGCGACACCTACGAGGGCCCGCTGCGCGACATCGCCTCCCGCTCGGGCCTGGCGGCCGTCCCGTACTCCGCCCTCGCGGCCGGCTTCCTCACCGGCAAGTACCGGCCGGGTACGACGGTCGACTCCCCGCGTGCGGCGGGCGCGGGCAAGCACCTGGAGACCGAGCGGGGCCTTCGCGTGCTGGCCGCGCTCGACGAGGCCGCCCAGGCCCACGACGTCCCGGTCGCCACGGTCGCCCTGGCCTGGCTCGCCGCCCAGCCGACGGTCGCGGCACCTATCGCCTCGGCACGGGTGGTCGAGCAGCTTCCGGCGCTGCTGGGGGTGGCGGACCTTGTCCTCACGGACGCGGAGCTGGGCAGGCTGACGGAGGCGTCGGCGTAACGGCTTAGCTTCCCCTCGCGAGGAAGCTACGAGCGGTACGGGTTGTACGTGGGATACGGCGCCGCGGTCCCGTAGGGCCCTGGGTGGGGCCGGCCGTACGTGGGCGCGTAGCCGTACGCGGGCCAGGGCGGGGGCACCGGAACCGGAGCCGTCGCCCGTGCCGCGTACGCCAGGGCGGGGCGCGCCACCTCCCGGCGGAGCCACAGCTCGTGTAGCAACTTCCGTTCCCGTACGAGGAAGTCGGGGCCCGCGCGGCCGTCGCGAGCCCGGTGCCGCAGGAAGGCGAGCGAGGTCGCGTACGCCTCGTACTCGGCGACGGAGCGGGCGGCGGGCCTGCCTCCCGGGTGGCGGGCGGCGTACTCGCGGGCGAGCCGGCGCGCGCGCATCGAGCCGAGCACGTACGGCTCGGACGCGGACAGCCACCCGGCGGCGGCGTAGGCGGGCAGCTCCGCACGCACCGTGCGCAGTTCCCGCTGCCGGGTCCAGATGACCAGCCAGGTCAGCAGTGCGAACGCGGGCACCATGAACGTGGCGTACACCGCGAAGAACCCGAACTCCCCGAAGCTCGACGAGCCGTTCCACATGGCGTGCATGCCCATGGCGAGCAGGAGTCCGGCGAGCGGCAGCAGGACGCGGCGCACATGGTGGTGTTCGGCGGACAGGGCCGCGATGCCGAAGCCGATGCCGGTCAGGACCGTGAACAGGGGGTGCGCGAAGGGGGACATCACCACGCGCACGAAGAAGGTCGCGGCGGTGACGGATGCCAGCCCGCTGTCGCCGCTGAGCTGGTCGGTGCCGAAGGCGGTGCCGAGATAGAGGATGTTCTCGGTGAAGGCGAAGCCGGTGGCGGTGACCCCGGCGATGACGACCCCGTCGACGATCCCGGTGAAGTCCCGCTTGCGGAAGAGGAAGACCAGCAGGACGGCCGCCGCCTTCGCGGACTCCTCCACGATGGGCGCTATGACGGTCGCGCCGAGGGTGTCGGCGCTGGTCGGGTCGGCCGTCGCGGTCGCTATCCATCTGGTCGCGAAGCTGTTGGCGACGATCGCTATCAGCGCGGCCGCGCACGCGCCCCAGGCGAAGGCGAAGAGCAGGTTCCGCCAGGGGCCCGGTTCGACGCGGTCCAGCCAGCGGAACGCGGCGACGAGGAGTGGGACGGGGAACACGGCGAGGCCGAGGCCGACCAGGAAGCCCTCGGTGCCGGTCTGCCGGCGGACCAGGGCCAGGATCACGAGCCCGGAGATCGCGAGCAGGGTGACCAGCGCGCCGTACCGCACCCACTTTCTCTGCCACCAGTGCGCATGCCTCCGCGGTGCACCGTCGGCCGGGCCGGTGGGGTGCGTCGGGTACGGAGGGCAGGTGGCCACGGCATTGACCCTAACGAGGGAGGGGCGCTGCCCGCGACGGTGTGTTGAGCCTGGCGCCGTCTTCCGGGTTCAGTCGCCGACGGATTGCTGGTCCCGGTGCTGTACGCGTCGGAACAGAAGGTCGTTCACCACATGGCCTTTGTCCAGTCCCTGGCCCTCGAAACGGGTCAGGGGGCGGAACGTCGGACGTGGCGCGTAACCGCCGTCGGGCCGGGTGTTCTCGAAGTCCGGGTGCGCGCTCAGCACTTCGAGCATCTGTTCGGCGTACGGCTCCCAGTCGGTCGCGCAGTGCACGAGGGCGTCCGGCCTGAGGCGGGTCGCGGCGAGGTTGAGGAACTCCGGCTGGATCAGTCGTCGTTTGTGGTGGCGCTTCTTGGGCCAGGGGTCGGGGAAGTACACGCGCAGGCCGCTCAGGGAGTCCGGCGTCAGCATCTCCCTGAGCAGGATGATCGCGTCGCCGTTGGCCACCCGGATGTTGGACAGGCCGTTCTGCTCCGCGAGATTGAGCAGGTTGCCCTGGCCGGGGGTGTGGACGTCGACGGCCAGAATCCCCGTCTCCGGGTCCTCGGCCGCCATCTGTGCGGTGGCCTCGCCCATGCCGAAGCCGATCTCCAGCACGACGGGGCGATCGCTTCCGAACAGCTCGGCGAGGTCCAGTGTCCGCTGCCCGTCGATGTCCAGCCCCCACTTGGGCCACAGCCGCTGCAACGCGTCCGCCTGCCCGGTCGTCACCCGGCTCCGCCGCGGCTGAAAACTCCGGATCCGCCGCTCGAAGTGCGACCCGGCGGGGTCGGGCTTCGGGCCGTCGGGGAAACGGGGCTCGCCCTTGGGACGGGGGGTGGTGGACTGGGGGGCTTGGGGGGAGTTATTGGGCTCAGACACAGTGGGGTCGATTTTAGGCGAGTGGGGGAGGGGGCTGGGGTGGGTGGGTTTTTCGCCCCCTCCGCCCTTGCCCGTCCCTTGCTTCCGGGCTACGCCCGGGTTCAGCCCGTCCGGCGTTTGAGGACGAGCGCGTCAGCGCGAAACGGGGGTCTGGGGGCGGAGCCCCCAGGAACAAGGGACGGGTAGGGGCGGAGGGGGCGAAAAACCTCACGTCCCCGCCAGCGCAGCCAGCGCCCTCCGAGCAACCTCCCGCCCGATCGGCAGCGAAGCCGTCGCCGCAGGCGAAGGCGCGTTCAGTACATGCACCGTCCGGGGCCCCTCCCGGATGAGGAAGTCGTCCACGAGGGTCCCGTCACGGAGGACCGCCTGCGCCCGCACCCCTGCACTGGCGGGCACCAGATCGCCCGACGTCACCGCGGGCAACAGCCGCCGCACGGCCCCCGTGAACGCCGACCTGGACACAGACCGCCGCAGCTCCCCCACCCCGTACCGCCAATGCCGCCCCGCCATCCGCCAGGCCCCGGGCCACGCCAGCGTCGCCCCCACCTCCCGGGGCCGTACGACACCCCACCCGTACCCCTCCCGGGCCAGCGCGGGCACCGCGTTCGGCCCGATGTGCACGCCTCCGTCGATCCCCCGGGTGAGATGCACCCCGAGGAAGGGGAACGCCGGGTCGGGCACGGGGTAGACCAGCCCGCGGACGAGCTCGGGCCGCGCGAGCGTGTAGTACTCGCCGCGGAAGGGCACGATCCGCATCTCGGGATCGTCCCCCGCGAGCCGGGCGATCTCGTCGCAGTGCAGCCCCGCGCAGTTGACCAGCACGCGCCCGCGTACGACCGTCCCGTCGGCCGTGAGGACGGCGGCCCCGAGCCCGGGCCGCCGGTCGATACGGACGACATCGGCCCCGTACCGGACCTCCGCCCCGGAGGACTCCGCGAGCTGCCGGGTCACCGCGACGAAGTCGCAGACCCCGGTCGTGCCGACGTGGATGGCGGCGAGTCCGCGCACTTCGGGCTCGTACTCCGCTATCTGGGAGGGCCCCAGCTCCCGGACCGGAATGCCGTTCTCCCGGCCGCGCTGGACCAGTCCGTGCAGCCGGGGCAGCTCGGCCTTCTCGGTGGCGACGATCAGCTTGCCGGTGACGGCGTGCGCGATGTCGTACTCCGAGCAGAACTTGACCATCTCGGCGGCGCCCCGCACCGCGTACCGCGCCTTCAGGGAGCCCGGGCGGTAGTAGATCCCGCTGTGGATCACCCCGCTGTTGCGCCCCGTCTGGTGCCGGGCCGGCGCCCCCTCCTTCTCCAGCACCGTCACCCGTGTCCCCGGCGCGGCGCGCGTGATCGCATACGCCGTCGACAGCCCGACGATCCCGCCGCCGATCACCAGCACATCGCAGTCGTACCCGATCCCCACCCGCACCACCTCCAGGCTTCAAGAGTGCACTGCGCCACTGACAACGCCCTCAAACCCCGGAGGAGCCCCCGGTCGCCCCGCAGGGGCGCCTCAGGGGCGCGGGGAACTGCGCGACCAGCCACAGATCACCCGCACCCGAAGGCGGCACCAGCCAGGCAGACGCGAAGGAACCCGGCACCTAGGCGGGAGCCATGAGCAGCGGCCGCGCCCGCTCCCGCAGCTCGACCACGCGCGGTTCGTCGCCGTACGGCTCCAGCCGGTGCAGGAGGTCCTTCACGTACTCGGTGGTGCGCGCGGAGGAGATCCGCCCGGCCACCTCCACCGCCCGCACACCCTGCGCGCAGGCCGCGTCCAGGTTGCCCGACTCCAGTTCGGCGACCGCCGAGACCACCAGGCGCAGCCCGTGGGACCGTACGAACTCCTCGGTCGGCTGCGACAGCGCCTGCTCGGTGAAGCGGCGCACCTGGCGCGGCGCCTTCAGGTCGCGGTAGCACTCGGCCGCGTCGGCGGCGAAACGGTCGTACGAGTAGAAGCCGAGCCAGGACGGGTCGTTGTCGCCGTCCCGGGCCCGCTCGAGCCAGCCCTCGGCGGCCCGCAGGGAGGCGCCGGCCGCGTGGGCGTCACCGGCGCGCGCGTGGGCGCGTGCTTCGACGAGGCGGAAGAAGCTCATGTTGCGGGCGGTGGCCAGGCCGCGGTTGCGTTCCAGGGCGGCCTGGGCGAGGTCGACGCCCTCGTCGCCGAAGCCCCGGTAGGTCGCCTGGAGGGACATGGAGGCCAGTACATAGCCGCCCAAGGGCACGTCGGCGGCCGCGCGGGCCAGCCGCAGGGCCTGGATGTAGTAGCGCTGGGCGGCCTCCTGCTGGCCGGTGTCGAAGGCCATCCACCCGGCGAGGCGGGTGAGTTCGGCCGACGCCCCGAAGAGGGCTCTTCCGACCTCGTCGGAGTACGAGCCGAGCAGCAGCGGCGCCGCCTCCACCCGCAGGCACTCGGGCACCATGGACGAACGCCAGTCACCGCCTCCGTACTTGGAGTCCCAGCGCCTGGCGTCCTCGGCTGCCTCGCGCAGCTTCAGCACATCACTGTGGCCGACTTTCTGCGGTGCTCCGGAGCCCTCACCGGGGCTCACCTCGCGCGCCACCGAGCTGTCGGCCGGGGTTATCAGCCACCGTGAAGCGGGAGTTGCGTAAGCGCTCACTGCGAACGATCCGGCCAGCGACTGCCAGATGCCACCACCGCCCGCCCGGCGCCCGGCGAGGTCGAGACGGTACAGCTCTGTCGCCGACCGCACCGCCTGTCCGACGTCACGAGGGAATGCGAGGCCCACCTCCGGTGCGGGATCCGCGTCCGCCAGGCCGATCTCGTGGAGCGGCACAGGGCGGCCGAGCTTCTGGCCGATCGCGGCCGCGATGAGGTGCGGCGCCGCACCTTGGGGCACCATTCCCTTCGACACCCAGCGCGCCACCGACGTCTTGTCGTAGCGAAGAGTCAACCCGCGTTGAGCGCCAAGGTCGTTGACGCGTCGTGCGAGTCCTGCGTTGCTGATTCCCGCGAGGGCGAGAACGGTGCCGAGTTTTTCGTTCGGCCCGCGTTGCTCCCTGGACATGCGCCACCCCTCGACACAGACGGCTGCCGCGCTGGCATAACCACGCGGCATTCGTAAACCCAGCGTAGTTCGCTGCATCCCAAGCGTTAAGGGGCATAGTTCCGGATGGCGGGATTGTGGTCCGTACGACAGTACGGACGGTTGCGGTGTGCTCCCGTTGTGTGGCCGTGCGCCCGTCCGTGCGCTCTTCTCCGGCCACCTCGGGAGCGCTTCCATGGATGGTGCGTGGGTCGGCCCGCTGTACTGGATCCAGTGGGCTGGGGGACACCGCCGCCTACATCCCCGCGGGCGGCGGACCGGTCCGGGAGGCGAACTCCGCCTCCCGGACTGTGCGTTGGCCAAGTGGTGCGGAAGGCCTGTACGGAGCGTGTGCAGGCCTGTCCGGCAAAAGTCGATTTGGCTGAAAATCGACTGTGGTCTTTGCGGGCAAATAGCGCTCCTACCACGTCACTTGAGGGCGCGCGGGGTGTTTTTGGGGAGTGTATCGGGGGCGCATTCACGTCGCAGATTTGTCGGTGGTTGGTTCTTGGTCCGTCGCCGGTGCGTGGCCGCTCGGTCGCCGCTCGGCCGTCGGTGCGTTGCCGCTTCGTCGCCGGTGACGCGCTGGTGAAGCGCCGGCGGGGCGCACTTCAGGGAGCGCAAGCCGCCCCAGGTGCCCTCCCGTGTGCCTCCTTCGTGGCAGCATGGTGCCCAGTTCGTACGGTGCACTGGTTGTCCACAGCCTGTGGAGGCGGCGATGCGGTGGTTGGTGGGGTGGAGCAGTACCGCCGCCAGAGCGCCTGAGATCGGCTCGGCGGGCGCAACGGGCAGCGACGGGGAGACCGTTCACCCGGTGGGTTCCCAACTCCTGTGGGGCGACCCCGATCCGCTCTGGGCCGTCGGCGACTGGCGCCCCGACGAGGTGCGCGTCGTCAAGGCGGACGCGCAGAACCGGATGGCCGTACTCGGCACCTGCGGAGCCTCCGACGAAGAGTTGCGAGTGGGACTGTTCGCCGCGCGCGGAGGGGCACTTCGCCATCTCACCGCCTGGTCCGGCAGTTACACCGCCGTCGTCCAGGTCGGCCGTCGCCTCATGGTCGCGGGCGACCTCGCGGGCGCACGGCCCGTCTTCTACACCCCCTGGGCGGGCGGTACGGCGTATGCGACCGCCGCCCTGCCGCTGGCCGACCTCATCGAGGCCAACCTCGACTTCGGGCACCTCGCGGCGCTGCTCGCCGCTCCCGACGTACCGGCCGCGGTGCACGACTCCACCCCGTACGAGGGCGTACGGCGCATTCCGCCGGGGCACGCGCTGATCCTGCGCGCCGGGGCGCGCGAGATCGCAAGCTACGAGCAGACCGTCTCCCTCGCCGTCGCCACCCCCTCGGCCGATCCCGCCAGCGCGGTGGACGCCGTACGTGACGCCCTCGTAGAGGCCGTACGCGCCCGTCTCGCCGCGCCCCGGCACGTGCCGGGGACCGATGTGGACCCCGGGCCCGTACCCGGGATGGGGCCCGCCGAGCGGCGGGCCGCGCGCGGGACGCCCGTCCCGGGGATCGGCGCCGACCTCTCCGGAGGGCCCGCCTCGGGGACGCTGGCGCTGCTCGCGGCGGGACTGCCGGGGGCGCCCGGGACGGTACTCGGGCATGGCACCGGGGCCGGTGAGCGTCTCCTCGCGGTCACTTTCAACGACCTCGCCGTCAGCGGGCGGGAGTCCGAGCTGGAGCGGGCGGGCTCCCTGGCCGCGAACCCCCGGCTGCACCATGTTGTGGTCGCCGGGGGCGAAGAGACGCTTCCCTACGCCGACTTGGACGGGCCGCTCACCGACGAGCCGGGTCCTTCGCTGGTGACCGCCGCCCGGCACCGGGCGCGGCTCTCCTCCGGGAGCGCCGACCACTTCACGGGGTACGGCGCCCGGCAGGTCCTGGACGCCCATCCCGCCCGGCTCGCCGACCTGTTGATGGACCGCAAACGCCGTCACCTGGTGAAGCCCGTCGCCGCGCTGGCCAAGGCGGACGGGTCCGTCATGGTCCCCGCGCGCGTGTACGGCGCGGCACGCAAGCTCGCCCGTACGCCGTACCGGACCGGAGTCGACATCCTCGCCGACCGGCTGATGCAGCGGCGGTTCGAGGAGCCGGGCGGTGCGGTCGGGGCGTCGCTCGCCGCGCTCACCTGGGCCAGGCCCGGGCCCGCGGCGCGCTGGCTGACCGGCGAGGCGCTCGCTGAAGTATCGGTTCGCCTGGGGGCTGCCTCGGGGCGGCCGGGTGTCGGTCCCGGCCAGCGGCCGGGCGACTTCCGCGCGCGTGCCGCCCTCGCGCGCCACGCGTCCGATCTGCGCGTCCTTGAACAGGCCGCCGAGATCCGCTTCCAGCGGCTGCACGCGCCGTTCCTGGACAACCAGGTCGTACGCGCGTGCCGCGCCCTGCCGGAGGCGCTGCGCGTGCAGCCCGGGGCGCGTGCGGCGATCCTCCGTACGGTGCTGGAGGGGGCCGGCGTGGGGGATCTGCCGCCCGGGTGGGGCGCGCCCTCGCACGCGTCCTCGGCGGCTGCCGCGCGTACGGGGCTGCGGGTGGCCGCGGATTCCCTGATCGCTCTGTTCGACACGCCTCTGCTGGCGCAGGCGGGTCTTGTGGAGGCGCGCGTCGTCCGCAAGGCGCTGCGGGCTGCTGCGGAGGGGGAGCCGCTGCCTCTGGACGGGCTGGCGGATCTGGTCTCCCTGGAGCTGTGGTTGCGGCGGTTGCTGGCTCGGCGGGGGACCTGTTGGACGGGGACGCCGGCTCGGCAGCGGGCGGTGCCTGCGGGGATTGTGCCGCAGGGGCGGGCGTTGGGGGCGGGGGCTGCTCGCCGCGGTTAGCCTGCTGTGCCGGGTGGTGGGTGGGTCGGGGGCGTGCCGGTACGTCCGCCCGTCGCCGCCGGATCAGACGTTGGGCGGGAAGGAAACCGTCCGGTGACGCGAACGTACGCGACGGGCTTTGGACGTACCGGCACGCCCCCTTCCGCCGGTGGGCGGGTGCGGGGGGTCTCGGCATGTTCAGTCCGGCCGGTCCGGTGTTTGAGGGCGAGGTACGCCGATCCGTGGCGGCTGCGTTCTTCCGCTCCGGGGAAGCATGTTCAGCCCGTCCGCCGCCTGAAGTGATCCCCACCCACCTGTAGGGGCTGGGGTTTCAGCCTGTCCGGCCTTTGAGGGCGAGGTTTGCCGTCCCGGTCCCCCACCCACCCGTGGGGGCTACGCACTTCAGCCCGGCTGGGGGAGATCTTTCAGCCCGTCCGGCGTTTGAGGACGAGGCGGTGCCGTCCCGATCCCCCACCCACCCGTGGGGGCTCCACTTTTCAGCCCAGCTGGGCACCATCAGCCCGTCCGGCGTTTGAGGACGAGCCCTTCGGGCGAGCGGGGGTCTGGGGGCGGAGCCCCCAGAAGCAAGGGACGGGTAGGGGCGGAGGGGGCGAAGAAAGCTTGTCCAGGCGGCCGCGGCGGGGTGCCCTGGGGGGCTCGCCGGAGAAAGGCGGTGCTCCTCGGGGTGGGGGCGGTGAGAATGGGTGGGTGCGGTACGGGATTCTGGGGGTCACCCAGGTGGAGGACGACCGGGGGGCCCTGGTGGCTGTGGGCGGCCCCCGGGTACGGGCGCTGCTCGCTGCCCTGGCCCAGCGCCCCGACCGGACGGTACCGCCGGAGACGCTGATCGACGAGGTGTGGGCGGACGAGCCCCCGCAGGACGCGCCCGCCGCGCTGCAGGCCCTGATCGGCCGCCTGCGCCGGGCGGTCGGGAAGGACACGGTCACCTCGGAGGCCGGCGGCTACCGACTGAGGGCCGCCAAGGAGGACGTGGACCTGTTCGTCTTCGAGCACCTCGTGGGGAAGGGCAAGTCCGCCCTCGCACACGAAGACGCCGCCACCGCCACCGACCACCTGCGCGACGCACTCGCCCTCTGGCGGGGCCCCGCCCTCGCGGACCTCCCGGACCGCACCGCCGCGACCCGCCCGGAGGCCCTGCGCCTGGAGGCGACCCGGACCCGAGTCGAGGCCGACCTGCGACTCGGCCGCGCCGGCGACGTCGTACCGGAGCTGAAGGAACTGACGGAGGCTCACCCGTACGACGAAACGCTGCAAGCACTGCTCATCCGCGCCCTGCGCGAGACCGGCCGCGGCGCACACGCCCTGGCCGCCTATGAGGGGGTCCGGCGCACCCTGATGGACGGACTGGGTACCGATCCCGGGCCGGAACTACGCGCCCTTCATGCGGAGTTGTTGGATGGGGAGGGTGGAGGTGAGCCGGGCGCGTCGGCTCAGGGCCCGGCACCGAGGGACTCCTCCCGCGCCGCACGTCACGGCAACATTCGTCCGCGTTTGAACTCTTTCGTGGGGCGGGAACCCGAAATCGACGCCATCCGTTCGGATGTGCAGAGGGCACGACTGGTCACTCTGACCGGACCGGGGGGTTCGGGCAAGACCCGCCTCGCCGAGGAAGCCGCCGCCGGGCTTCCGCAGGCGTGGCTGGTCGAACTCGCCCCGCTGGACCGGCCGGAGGCGGTCCCCGGCGCCGTGGTCAGCGCCCTCGGTCTGCGCGAAACCGTGCTGATCACCAACGAGATGTCGGGGCCGCAGTACGACCCCGTCGCCCTGCTCGTCGAGTACTGCGCCCAGCGCAGCGAGCTCCTGATCCTTGACAACTGCGAACACGTCATCGGCGCCGCGGCCGAACTCGCCGAAACCCTCCTGACGCACTGCCCCGGGCTCACGATCCTCGCCACCAGCCGTGAACCCCTGGGCGTGCCCGGCGAGTTGCTGCGCCCGGTCGAGCCCCTGCCGCCCGATCCGGCGCGCCGGCTCTTCCTGGAGCGGGCGTCGGCAGTACGTCCCGATGCCGACGCCGCGCTCCACGACTCCGCGGCGGTGGACGAGATCTGCCGGCGGCTCGACGGTCTGCCCCTGGCCATCGAGCTGGCCGCCGCGCGGCTGCGGCTGCTCACGGCCCGGCAGATCGCCGACCGCCTCGACGACCGCTTCCGGCTCCTCACCTCCGGAAGCCGCACGGTGCTGCCCCGCCAGCAGACCTTGCGCGCCGTCGTCGACTGGTCCTGGGACCTGCTCGACGAGCGGGAGCGGACCGTGCTGCGCGAGGTGTCCGTCTTCGCGGGCGGCTGGGACCTCACGGCCGCGGAGGCCGTGTGCACCGGGCCCGCCGCCGACCTCATCGGGGCACTGGTCGACAAGTCCCTGATCGTCGCGACGCCGTACGACGGTGGTGATGGCGGTGATGGCGGTGGTGGGGGAAGTGACGGTCGCTCGGGAGTCGTCGGCGGTATGCGGTACCGCATGCTGGAGACGATCCACGAATACGCCGCCGAGCGCGCCGCCGAGGTGCCCGAGCTGCGTGCCGCTGCCGAGCGGCGCCATCGCGCGTGGGTGCGCGCGCTGGTCGAGGAGGCCGAGCCGTTGCTGCGCTCCGCCGAGCAACTGCCGTGGATCCGGCGCCTGGAGACCGAGCTCGACAACATCCGGGTGGCCATCTACCGCGCCGTCGTCGTCGGTGACGAGGAGGAGGCCGGTGCCCTCGTCCTCGCGATGGGCTGGTTCTGGTGGCTGCGCAACTTCCGCCGGGAGGGCGCGGAGTGGACGGACCTGGTGCTGCGGCTGTGCACGGTCAACAGTGGCGCTGCCCCGTCCGGGCCCGGGCGGTGCGACAACCCGGGTGTCGCGCGCGGCACCGGCCGGGACGACCCCCTCGCCCATCTGTCAGCCGTCGACCCGGTGGTGGCCTTCCTCGCCACCCGGACCCCCACCACCGGTGCCGACCGCGACGAGCAGCACCCGCTGTACGACATGCGGATGAGGCTGCGGATGCTGAACCTGTTCATGACGGTGGAGACCGACCCGCTGGCCCGGCAGGGGGACGAGCAGATGCGCGAGTACATCGTGCGTGTGCGGTCCGTCTTCGCGAAGGGCGGTCCGGTGGCGGCGAGCATACCGGGCATCATTTGGCCGATGACCGTCCACTTCCTGGGCGGCAGCTCGGACGACATGCGGCCCGCCATGGACGCGGCGGTCGCCAACTGCCGTGCGTACGGCGGTGAGTGGGAGGTCGGCGTCACCCTGATGTTCCGTACGCACATGGTCGTCGACGCCCCGGGCGGGATGCCGGGCGTGGACGACGACCTGGCGGAGCTGCGGGTGCTCAGCCGACGGGTGGGCGACCGCTGGATGCGGGCCCAGGTGTGCAGCGCGGCCGGTGAGGCGGCCATGGCGCGCAGTCTCTTCGAGGAGGCGAAGGGGGAGTACGCGGAGGCGCTGCGGCTCGCCTACGAGGTGGGCGCGTACGCCGAGGCGCCCTTCCTCCTGGCGCGGCTGGCCGAGATCGCCTACCGCGCGGGCGAGCGGTCCCGGGCGCTGACCGCTCTGGACGAGGCGAGCGCCGCGTCCGATCGGTACGGGGTGCCGGACGCCCGCGCGTTCGTCCTCATGCTGCGTGCCCAGATGGCCCTGGACGACGGGGAGTTCGCTCTCGCCCGCGAACTGTACGAGAAGGCACGCGTGGAGAGCGTCCGGGGAACTCCGCCCCCGCAGTTCGTGGCCGCACTGGACTGGGTCGACGCGCTCATCACGGCCGCCCAGAGCGGCCCGGAGCCCAGTCTGCGGAAGCTGTCCGACGCCCTGCTCGCGGCGGCGACCGGACGCTGCGCCGATGTGGTGCTGGCCGGCCTCGTCGACTGCGCCGCGGGCCTTCTCTCCGACCTGAGCGACCATCCGCGCGCGGCCCGCCTGCTCGCCGTCGGTACGCGATGGCGTGGCGGCCATCCCCGGCCCGTCCAGGAGCATGCGGTGGCCGAGCGCACGGAGGCCGCCGCGATCACGGCCCTCGGCCCCGTCGGCTACGAGTCCGAGCGAGCCACGGGTACGGACTTCACCAGGGACGACGCCCTGCGGGACCTGGCCGAGGCGCTGAAGGAGCATCCCGCTGCCTCGTAGCCGCGCGGCGTGGAGGTGGTCACCCGCGCACGAACGCAGCCGCGCGCCTCGCAGGTCCTCACTCGCACAGGAACTTCGACTCCGCCCAGTCCGCCAGTGCCGTCGTGTCGAAGACGGAGTGGGGTTCGACGACGAGGCGGATGGTCTTGCGGCCGGTGAGATTGACATGGAGCGGGACCGCCGGGTCGCCGCCCTTGATCAGCGGAGACTGCCACATGCGTGAGCCGTCGGCGTACACGGAGAAGCGCACCTGCCCCAGGCCCAGGGTCATGTCGTCGATGCCCACGACAGCGTCGTACGCCGAGCAGCTGCGGTTGAGGTCGATGGTGACGGAGGACTGGCCGTGGACGGTCACCCCGTGCGTGTACTGCTTGTCCGCGATCGACACCCCGTAGCGCTGCCACACCCAGCTGCTCTCGCCGAGCCGCATCTCGGGCTTGGTGCCGTCTCCGTTGACGCCGTAGTCCAGTTCGCTCCACTGGTAGACGGCCGGCGCGGGCGGAGGCGGCGGCGTCGGTGTGGGGGTCGGAGCAGGGGTAGGGGTCGGCTTGGGTGTGGGCTTCGGCTTCGTCGGGGTGGGCGAAGGCGTGGGTGTGGGCTTCGGGGTGGGCTCGGGCGTCGGAGTGGGGGTCGGTGTCGGAGCCGGCTCGGGCGCCACCACGGGCGGCTTCGGCGCGGGCTCCTTCTTCGGCGGCTTGGGCGACGGCAGCGGTACCTCGACGGCGGGCGAGGTGGCCGGCTTGGCCTCGGGCTTCTTGGGCGGGGCTTCGCTGCCGGCCAGGGCGAGCGCGATCGCCGTAGCGGCCACCGCGACGACACCCGCCGCGATACCGGCCTTGACCGGCGCGCCGAGCCCCTCCGAGGCCGCCGCACCGCCGCCCGCGCTCGCACCGCCGGAGCCGCCGGCCGCCGCGGAGGCGGCACCCGCCGCTCCGGCCGCACCCGCGCCCGCGCCACCGGCGATGAGCGCGGCGACCTTCGCGTACCCGGCGGCACCGAACCAGCCGATGACCGCGATCGGCACGAACGCCGGGATCCCGCTGGCGACTTCCTTGATCTGGCCCGCCGCGAGGCGGCACTTGGCGCACTCCTCCAAGTGCTTGCGCAGCCCGCGTTCGGCGCGCGTACGCAGCCCGCCGCGGGCGTAGGCGCCGAGCCGGTCGGCGTAGCGCGCGCACTCCCCGTCCATGGTGAGCGTGGCGCTGACATGCGCCTGGAGGTAGGCCTGCTTGAGGCCCTCGCGGGCGCGACTGGCCAGTACCCGCGTGCCGTTGGCGTCGAGTCCGAAGAGCGTGGCGACCTCGCTCGGCGACTCGTCCTCGACCTCCGTGTGCCACAGCACGGCCTGCCAGCGCTCCGGCAGCGACCGGAACGCCTGCATGGCCATGGACTGTTCGGCCTCGTGCATCGCGCGCACATCGGCGCCGAGGTCGAGTGTGTCGTCGTCGGACACCTCGGAGCCGCGGGCGGCCTGCGCGGCGAACACCGCGAAGTCGTCGACCAGTTGCTCACGCTTCGCCGTCTTCGTCCAATTCGCGGCGACCCGGCGGACGGTGGTGAGGAGATACGCGCGTACGGCGTGCTCGGGGCCACTGCCGCCGCGTACCGCCTGCAGCATGCGGGCGAACACCTCGGCCGTGAGGTCGTCCGCGGTGTGCGCGTCCCGGCAGCAGGTGCGGGCGTAACGGCGCACGGCCTCGGCATGGCGCCGGTACAGCCCCTCGTACGCCGTGTCGTCGCCCGCGCGCATCCGCTCGATCAGATCGGCGTCGGACGGCGGCAGATCGAGCGGGAGCGGCAGGACGCCGCCGCTCTCCCGCCGGTCGAACCGGTCGCGCTGCGGCGGAACGCTGGGATCGGGCGTCGAGGGCGCGGCACCGGAGGGCACGGCACCCGGGGTGCCACCCTGCGGTCCGCCCTGGCTGGGTACCTGCCTGGGCGGCAGCCCGCCGGTTTCCGTGTCGCCGTCCGCGTCACCGTCACCGAGTGACTCGTCCCGACCGTCAACGCTCATTGCGGAAAGCCCCCGCCTGCACACTCGGACCCGAATACCGGGCAAGACTGCCACAGGCTTCACGGACGTGACGCCCCAGTACGGACCAACCACTCGTCCGTGGGGACTTCCCATACGACAGCACTAGCGGTCACTCTTTTGGGGAATAGTCAACGAACGGCTCCCGGTGGGGAGTTGGCGCCTTGCCTGAAATGTCCGGAGTGTCGTACGTGGCGCCTGGTACGCGAGTGATGCGGCACCCGCGCCCAGGCAAGCCCGGTGTCCGGTGTTCGGGGAACCGCTCACGCGGGACGCGAGCGCAGCCCCTCCAGCAGGATGTCGAGAAGCCGGGCCGAGGCCGCGGCCTGCTGGGCGGGGTCCGGCAGCGAGGGCGCCGCCGTCGCGATCACCAGCAGTACGTCCGCCACGGTCACGTCCGCCCGCAGCTCGCCCGCCGCACGCGCCCGCTCCACCAGCCGTCCTACCACGTCGAGCAGCTGCGCCGCACCGGCGTCGTCCGCCGCCGCGACCAGCACCTCGTCCGCGGGCACCGACCGCTGCTCGACGAGCCGCAGCTCGGGAGCGAGTTGGGACCGCTGCTGCGGCACCCGCGTCTCGTCCGCCTCGGTAGCGTCCTCCGCGACGCCGACCCGCAGTATCTGCGGCGGCAGCAGCCGTCCCGCGCCCGAGGCCACCGACGTACGCAGGAAGCGCGAGAGCGCCGACCACGGCTCGTCCTCCTGCCCGAGCGCCGAGCGCGCCTGGTCCGTCAGCCGGGAGGTCTCCTCCTCGGCTATCCGGCGGACCAGGACGTCCTTGCTCGGGAAGCGCCGGTACACCGTGCCGACACCGACCCGGGCGCGACGTGCCACGTCCTCCATCGGTGCGCCGTACCCCAGCTCGCCGAAGACCTCGCGAGCCGCGCGCAGTACGTGCTCCAGATTGCGCTGTGCGTCCACGCGCAGCGGCGTCGTACGCGATCCGTTGCCGGGACCGCGGCCTTCACCGCCCGCTGCCGCGCCGACCATGCCACCGGACGCGGTGGCGGACGCGGATGACCAATGAGATTCCTGAATGTGCATAAGTGTTCCCCCGGTTATGACCGTCTCCCCCCGGAGACTCTCCCCGCCATCGGCAGCCGGAGCGTGCGGGAACAAGCTTGTGTGCACGAGTCCGTCGTACGGACTCGACTAGCGCATCCCCCTACACCCCGTCGACACACGAACATAGTTGAGAGGGGGTCAATTCAGAAGGGGCAGGTTCCGCACGGAGCGCCGCCCGATCGGAGTATGGATCGTTTACGTCCCGTTTGCACCCCCATTCGGCACCCCATGCACCCCCACTGACCTGCGCGTCTTCCCTGCACTCCGCAAATTCGGCAACCCCCGCGCGTTGACGGCGGCCGGTCACACAAATTGTCGGGGCTGTGGACAAACTCCAGAGGTAGGTGCGTCATGGGATGGTGAAGGAACGTACGCGCATTCTCATGGTCGGCGGCGGCTACGTCGGGATGTACACCGCTCTGCGCCTCCAACAGAAGTTGAAGGCCGAACTTAAGCGGGGCGAAGTCGAGATCACGGTCCTCTCCCCGGACCCGTACATGACTTATCAACCGTTTCTTCCCGAGGCCGCAGCGGGCTCCATCTCGCCGCGCCACGTGGTCGTCCCGCTGCGCCGGGTACTGGACCAGTGCAGGATCGTCATCGGCGAGGCCCGGTCGATCGACCACGCCAAGCGCACCGTCACTCTCACGACCCTCGCCACCGAGGAAGAGGGCGCGGGCGCGGAACAGATCTCGTACGACGAACTCGTCCTCGCCCCCGGCTCGATCGCGCGCACCCTCCCCATCCCCGGTCTCGCCGAGTACGCCATCGGCTTCAAGACCGTCGAGGAGGCCATCGGCCTGCGCAACCACGTCATCGAGCAGATGGACATCGCCTCCTCCACCCGCGACCCCGCGATCCGCGACGCGGCCCTGACCTTCGTCTTCGTAGGAGGCGGTTACGCGGGAGTGGAGGCGCTCGGCGAACTCGAGGACATGGCCCGCTACACCGCGCGCTACTACCACAACATCCGGCCCGAGGACATGAAGTGGATCCTCGTCGAGGCCTCGAACCGCATCCTCCCCGAGGTCGGCGAGGAGATGGGCAAGTACACGGTCACCCAGCTGCGCCGCCGCAACATCGACGTACGCCTGGAGACCCGCCTCGACTCCTGCGCGGACCGGATCGCCGTCCTCAGTGACGGCGCCCGCTTCCCGACCCGTACGGTCGTGTGGACCGCCGGAGTGAAACCGCACCCGATCCTCGCCGCCAGCGACCTCCCCCTGAACGAGCGCGGCCGGCTCAAGTGCACCCCCCAGCTGACCGTCGACGGCGTCACGCACGTGTGGGCCGCGGGAGACGCGGCCGCCGTCCCCGACGTCACCGCGGAACCCGGCACCGACACGGCGCCCAACGCCCAGCACGCGGTACGCCAGGCCAGGGTCCTCGGCGACAACATCGCGCACTCCCTGCGCGGCGAGCCGCTCGAAACGTACTCCCACAAATACGTCGGCTCGGTCGCGTCCCTGGGGCTGCACAAAGGCGTCGCACACGTCTACGGGCGCAAGCTGAAGGGCTATCCTGCCTGGTTCATGCACCGCGTCTACCACCTGAGCAGGGTGCCTACCTTCAACCGCAAGGCCCGTGTGCTCGCCGAATGGACCCTGTCGGGGCTCTTCAAGAGGGAGATCGTCTCTCTCGGATCGCTCGAACATCCCCGCGCGGAGTTCGAACTCGCGGCCGGTGGAAAGCCTCCTCTCGACCCGAAGCTCGGCCCGAAGGGGTCGTCCTGACCGGACCCAGGAACTACACCGGTCAGGACTGCGTCTGACGGATGTCGGTCCGGTCGGCCAGACTGGTCCACGACCTTGGGCGGGCCCACCGCTCGCCCTTCTAACCCACGAGGCCTTCCCCACAGTGAACTTCACGCGTTGGAGCGCCCGGCTCCCCGGAACGCAGCGCCGCACCGCGGCGCGGACCGAGCACACGGTCTCCCCGGACCGGCGAGGGGAAGGCGCTCCCGTGCCGGCGGCCCGCGCCGAGCAGCTGACCGACGACGCGCCGCCCGTGCCCGCCGTCGACGAACTCCCCGTACGCGACGTCCTCGACCGCGTCCCCGCGCTCGTCGCCCTCGTCCACGGCCCCGAACACCGAGTCGCGTACGTCAACGACTCCTACACGGCGGCCTTCGGCGCCCGACCGGCCGGCGAGCCCGCCCGCGAAGCCCTCCCCGAGCTGGACGAACTCGGCCTGCTCCCGCTCCTCGACCAGGTCCTGCGCAGCGCCAAGTCCCGCACGGTCAAGTCCCGGAAGACCTCCAACGGCCGCTCGTACACCTTCACCTGCACCCCCGTCGACACCTCCCCGGAAGCGGAAGGCCAGGGCGGCGGCGTACTCATCTTCGCGACCGACGTCACCGACCACGCCGAGGCCGCCGAGCGGCTCCGCGCCAGCGAGCGCAGCCAGCGCGAGACCGCCGTCACCCTCCAGCGCTCCCTGCTCCCCCAGGAACTGGAGGAGCCCGACGACCTGCGCATCGCGGCCACCTACCAGCCCGGCGGCACGGAGGCCGCGGTCGGCGGCGACTGGTACGACGTGATCACCCTCGGCGGCGGCCGCACCGCACTCGTCATCGGCGACGTCATGGGCCGCGGCGTCCGCGCGGCCGCGGTCATGGGCCAGCTGCGCACCGCCGTACGCGCGTACGCCCGCCTCGACCTGCCCCCGCACGAGGTCCTGCAACTCCTCGACGGCCTCGCCACCGAGATCGACGCCAACCAGATCGCCACCTGCGTGTACGCCGTCCACGACCCCAACGAGGGACGGCTGATCTACGCCTCCGCGGGCCACCTCCCGATCCTCGTCCGCGACGAGAGCGGCAACGTCCTGCGCGCCGACGAACCCACCGGGCCGCCGCTCGGCACCGGCGGCTGGCTGCACGCCTCCGGCTCGGTCCCGCTCGGCCCCGGCTCGACGGCCGTCCTCTACACCGACGGCCTCGTCGAGCGCCGCGACGAGGACCTCGACGAGGGAATCGCCTCCCTGGAGCGCGCCCTCGCCGGCGCCACCGGCACCCCCCAGGTCGTCTGCGACCGCCTTGTCCGCTCGGCGGGCGTCACCGCCGACCACGACGACGACGTGGCCGTCCTGGTCCTTCAGCATCCCGCCCGTACGGGCCCGGACGCCGACCTCTTCCGCAACGCCGCCCTGGAACTCCTCGGCGGCGTGGAAGCGGCTCCACGCGCGCGTGCCTTCGCCTCCGGCGTCCTGACGAGCTGGCACTTCCCGGCCGACCTGCAGGATCTCGGCATCCTCGCCGCCAGCGAACTCGTCGCCAACTCCCTCCAGCACGGCACCCCGCCCATGCGACTGCGCCTCCGCCGCACCGACCGCCGCCTGATCATCGAGGTCACCGACGGCGACGACCACCTCCCACGCCGCCGCCGCGCCGAGCCCGCCGACGAGGCCGGTCGCGGCATCGCGATCGTCGCGACGATCGCCTCCGGCTGGGGGTCGCGGCGTACCCCGGGCGGGGGGAAGGCGGTGTGGTGCGAGTTCGCGTTGCCGCGGGGGGAGGGGTGAGTCCACCCGGTTTCAGCCCGTCCGGCGTTTGAGGACGAGCGCGTCAGCGCGATACGGGGGTCTGGGGGCGGAGCCCCCAGGAGCAAGGGACGGGTAGGGGCGGAGGGGGCGAAAAACCCACCCCCGGCACCCACCCCCGGCACCCACCCCTGCGCGCCACCTAGCCCCCCACCCCATCCCCTGCTAGTAGCTCACCCATGGCAGACGAAACGGGCTTTCAGCTCAGCGGCAGTGCGCCTGAGCGTTACGAGCAGTACGCCGCGCCGATCATGGCGCCCTTCGTGGCGGCGATCCTGGACGCCGCGGACCTCTCACCCGGCGCCACGGTCCTCGACCTCGCCTGCGGCACCGGCTTCGTGGCCCGCGCGGCAGCGGCCCGGGTCGGCCCCGCCGGCCGCGTCTCGGGCGCGGACATCAACGAGGGCATGCTCAGGGTCGCCAAGGCACACGCACCCCGCATGTACCCCGACATCGAGTTCACGGAGGCCTCCGCGGACGGACTCCCCTACCAGGACGCCACCTTCGACGCGGTCGTCTGCCAGCAGGGCGTCCAGTTCTTCCCCGACCTGCCCGCGGCCCTCGCGGAGGTGGCCCGAGTCACCCGCCCCGGAGGACGCTTCGTGGCCACCGCCTGGGCGGACAGGAACCTCATCCCGTACTTCGTGGGCCAGTACGAAGCGGTCAAGAAGTACGTGGCTCCAGAGAGGGTTCCAGAGGTCGCCGCGAGCTACGAAGCCGCCTTCTCCGGCACTCCAGACCGCCTCACCACCACACTCCGCGAGGCCGGCTTCCACGACGTCACCGTCCACGAGGTCACCTTCGGCGTCTCCGTCCCACCCCTCGCCGACTACGCGGCGGCCCAACTCTCGTCCGTGCCCTGGGGCCAGGCGATCGTCGACCACGGCGGCCACGAAGCCCTCGTACAGGCAGGCCGAGCGGTCCACACCCACCTCAAGGACCGCACCGCCCCGGACGGCAGCGCGACCCTCCCTTTCGCGGCCAACCTGGTGACCGGGATCCGCTGACGACAAACCGAAACGGCCGCCACCACTTCGAGAAGTGATGGCGGCCGTCGTATGTCCGTCAGGCCCCGGCCCGCACAGGCTCCGCCGGAGCTCCACCCCGCGCGACGACCCGGCTCTTCGCGAGCGACGGCTGATTCTGTACGGGTGTCAGCTGCCGGCCCAGCCGTATCGCGAGGTAGGTGATGCCCAGCGAGAACAGCAGGAACGTCACGATGTACGGCCCGTGCAGCGAGGCCCCCATCGGCCCGCCCACCGCCGGACCGACCGCCAGCGCGAGCTGCTTCACCAGGGCGAAGGCCGAGTTGTACTGTCCCGCCATGCCCGAAGGCGCCAGATCGGCGACCAGTGGCGCGATGGTCGGCGACAGCATGGACTCACCAAGACCGAAGAGGGCGTACGTCGAGATGAACGCGGCGGTGGCCATGGTCTGGCTGCCGTGCCCGAGGCCCGCGTAACCGGCCGTGAGCCATGCGACCGCCCAGATGAGCCCCACCGCGGCGATCACCCGCGACCGCTTCCGGCGCTCGACGAACTTGAGCACCGCGAACTGCGCGACCACGATCATCGCGGTGTTCGCCGCCATCGCCGTACCGAGCGCCGAGGTGGAGATCCCGGCCGCCTCGACGCCGTACGCCGAGAGCCCCGACTCGAACTGCCCGTAGCAGGCGAAGAACAGCACGAAGCCCAGCACGGACAGCTGCACCATGGCCCGGTTGCCGAGCAGCTGCTTCCAGCTGCCGCCCCTGGCCTGCGGCGCACCCTCGACCTTCGGCGCGTGCGGCAGCCGTACGGTCGACATGATCACGACCAGCAGCAGGAACATCGCCGCCTCGATCGAGAAAAGCAGCGTGAACGAGCTCGCGCGTGACGTGTCGACGATGTGGCCGCCGATCAGACCGCCGACGCCGAGTCCCAGGTTCTGCAGGAAGAACTGCGTCGCGAAGGCACGCGAGCGGGTGTCCGCCGACGAGCAGTCCACGATCATCGTCGCGAGCGCCGGCTGCATCACGGCCTGTCCGGCACCGAGTGCGGCCGCCGAAAGCAGCACGGTCGTGGCACTGTTCGCGAGCCCGAGGCTCAGCGCTCCCAGGGCGGCGGTGAGCAGGGCGGTGAGCAGCACCGGCAACGGGCCGCGCCGGACGATGGCCCGCCCGGCGAACGGCAGCACGGCGAGCGCGGCCACGGCGAACACGGCGAGCACGATGCCCGCCGTCATGGAGCCGAGTCCCCGCACCTGCGCCACATAGACGTAGAGGAAGGGGACGGTAAAGCCGAGCCCGAACGCACTGAGTGCGTTGCCCACATGGATCCGGCGCATCGCTGCGCCCATCGCCCTGGTCACTTTCACCTGCCTTGGTCGTGAGGTCGTCAGGGTGCCGAAGGATGCAGACCTGAAGACTTCGAAGCTAAAGTTAGGATCTAAACAGTACACATCGAAGGACTTCAACGCCAAGTGAGGCCGTGCCATACTGCGGCCATGGGCGACAACCCCGGCGTCAGCGAGCCGACACTCGACGAACAGATCGCCGCTTACCAGCGCGAGTTCCAGGACCTCGACCCCCAGGTCGAGCAGATCGTGTCGGCCCTCTCCCGCCTCAACCGGCGGATGAACGTCGCCTACGGACGCCAGACCGCCGCGCTCGGCATCAGCAACGCCGAGTGGGAGGTCCTCAAGGCCCTGGTCGTTTCCGGCGCCCCGTACCGCATGGGCCCCAGCGACCTCGCCAAGCTGCTGGGTCTGACCCCGGCCGCGATGACCCACCGCATCGACCGCATGGTGGCGGAGGGTCTCGTCACCCGGGAGCGCGACGAGTCGAATCGCGTACGCGTCATCGTGGGACTCACCGACGAGGGCCGAGAGAAGTGGCTGGAGGTCATGCGCCTCGCCTCGGGCTTCGAGGAAGACCTGCTCCAGGACCTTTCCGCCGACGAGCGCGGCGTCCTCGGTGAGGTCCTGACCCGCCTCCTGCGTCGCGTGGAGCACGCCCAGCCGGATGCCGGCGGCCGGCTCACCGACCTCGATTAAAGATCTTGACAGGGAATGTTGACACCCCCATGCCCGACGCGTAAGGTTCTTCGAGTTGCCACGGGGCCGTAACGGTTCTGCGGCAGCACCTCCGCCGCAAAAGCGGCAACCAAACCATCAGCACGATCTCCCAACGGGGTCGAATTCGGCATGCCCGAATTCAATTCGATTTGGGCCCGGCAGCCCGATTAGGAACTGCCGAGAGGATCCGCTAAAGTTTGGGACGTCGGAACGGCCCAACAGCCGGGAAGACAAGCCCCACTGACTGGGAATCAGGCCCGAAAGGATCTGATAGAGTCGGAACCGCAGGAAAGGGAAACGCGAAAGCGGAAACCTGGAAAGCGCCGAGGAAATCGGATCGGAAACGGTCTGATAGAGTCGGAAACGCAAGACCGAAGGGAAACTGCCCGGAGGAAAGCCTGAGAGAGTCTCTCGGGTGAGTACAAAGGAAGCGTCCGTTCCTTGAGAACTCAACAGCGTGCCAAAAATCAACGCCAAGTTTGTTGATACCCCGTCTCCGGCCGATCGGCCGGGGCGAGGTTCCTTTGAAGAAAAACATCAGCGAGGACGCTGTGGACCGTGGGGATTATTCCTCCCTTCGGTTCCGCTCTCGTGGTGTCGCACCGGATTACCGGTACACATTCACGGAGAGTTTGATCCTGGCTCAGGACGAACGCTGGCGGCGTGCTTAACACATGCAAGTCGAACGATGAAGCCTTTCGGGGTGGATTAGTGGCGAACGGGTGAGTAACACGTGGGCAATCTGCCCTTCACTCTGGGACAAGCCCTGGAAACGGGGTCTAATACCGGATAACACTCCTCTGGGCATCCAGGGGGGTTGAAAGCTCCGGCGGTGAAGGATGAGCCCGCGGCCTATCAGCTTGTTGGTGAGGTAGTGGCTCACCAAGGCGACGACGGGTAGCCGGCCTGAGAGGGCGACCGGCCACACTGGGACTGAGACACGGCCCAGACTCCTACGGGAGGCAGCAGTGGGGAATATTGCACAATGGGCGAAAGCCTGATGCAGCGACGCCGCGTGAGGGATGACGGCCTTCGGGTTGTAAACCTCTTTCAGCAGGGAAGAAGCGAAAGTGACGGTACCTGCAGAAGAAGCGCCGGCTAACTACGTGCCAGCAGCCGCGGTAATACGTAGGGCGCAAGCGTTGTCCGGAATTATTGGGCGTAAAGAGCTCGTAGGCGGCTTGTCGCGTCGGTTGTGAAAGCCCGGGGCTTAACCCCGGGTCTGCAGTCGATACGGGCAGGCTAGAGTGTGGTAGGGGAGATCGGAATTCCTGGTGTAGCGGTGAAATGCGCAGATATCAGGAGGAACACCGGTGGCGAAGGCGGATCTCTGGGCCATTACTGACGCTGAGGAGCGAAAGCGTGGGGAGCGAACAGGATTAGATACCCTGGTAGTCCACGCCGTAAACGGTGGGAACTAGGTGTTGGCGACATTCCACGTCGTCGGTGCCGCAGCTAACGCATTAAGTTCCCCGCCTGGGGAGTACGGCCGCAAGGCTAAAACTCAAAGGAATTGACGGGGGCCCGCACAAGCAGCGGAGCATGTGGCTTAATTCGACGCAACGCGAAGAACCTTACCAAGGCTTGACATACGCCGGAAAGCATCAGAGATGGTGCCCCCCTTGTGGTCGGTGTACAGGTGGTGCATGGCTGTCGTCAGCTCGTGTCGTGAGATGTTGGGTTAAGTCCCGCAACGAGCGCAACCCTTGTTCTGTGTTGCCAGCATGCCCTTCGGGGTGATGGGGACTCACAGGAGACTGCCGGGGTCAACTCGGAGGAAGGTGGGGACGACGTCAAGTCATCATGCCCCTTATGTCTTGGGCTGCACACGTGCTACAATGGCAGGTACAATGAGCTGCGATGCCGCGAGGCGGAGCGAATCTCAAAAAGCCTGTCTCAGTTCGGATTGGGGTCTGCAACTCGACCCCATGAAGTCGGAGTTGCTAGTAATCGCAGATCAGCATTGCTGCGGTGAATACGTTCCCGGGCCTTGTACACACCGCCCGTCACGTCACGAAAGTCGGTAACACCCGAAGCCGGTGGCCCAACCCCCTTGTGGGGAGGGAGCTGTCGAAGGTGGGACTGGCGATTGGGACGAAGTCGTAACAAGGTAGCCGTACCGGAAGGTGCGGCTGGATCACCTCCTTTCTAAGGAGCATCTAGGCGCCCGCTCCACGGAGTTGGCGTCCAGGGCCATTACGTCGGCACACGTCCGGCGGTGGTTGCTCATGGGTGGAACGTTGATTATTCGGCACACTTGATCGTCTTCTCCTTCCAGTACTGCTCGCAAGAGTGTGGATCGTTGAGGGAAGCGGCGAGGGTGTCGGGCACGCTGTTGGGTGTCTGAGGGTACGGACTTTGAGTCTGGATCTTCAGTTGCCGGCCCCGGTGAAAATCTGCTTCGGCGGGTTGTGACGGGTGGTTGGTCGTTGTTTGAGAACTGCACAGTGGACGCGAGCATCTGTGGCCAAGTTTTTAAGGGCGCACGGTGGATGCCTTGGCACCAGGAACCGATGAAGGACGTGGGAGGCCACGATAGTCCCCGGGGAGCCGTCAACCAGGCTTTGATCCGGGGGTTTCCGAATGGGGAAACCCGGCAGTCGTCATGGGCTGTCACCCGTACCTGAACACATAGGGTATGTGGAGGGAACGCGGGGAAGTGAAACATCTCAGTACCCGCAGGAAGAGAAAACAACCGTGATTCCGGGAGTAGTGGCGAGCGAAACTGGATGAGGCTAAACCATATGCGTGTGAGACCCGGCAGGGGTTGCGTATGTGGGGTTGTGGGATTTCTCTTTCACGGTCTGCCGATCGTGAGACGAGTCAGAAACCGTTGATGTAGGCGAAGGACATGCGAAAGGTCCGGCGTAGAGGGTAAGACCCCCGTAGTCGAAACGTCAACGGCTCGTTTGAGAAACACCCAAGTAGCACGGGGCCCGAGAAATCCCGTGTGAATCTGGCGGGACCACCCGCTAAGCCTAAATATTCCCTGGTGACCGATAGCGGATAGTACCGTGAGGGAATGGTGAAAAGTACCGCGGGAGCGGAGTGAAATAGTACCTGAAACCGTGTGCCTACAAGCCGTGGGAGCGTCGGAGTGCATGCTTGCATGTACTCTCGTGACTGCGTGCCTTTTGAAGAATGAGCCTGCGAGTTTGCGGTGTGTTGCGAGGTTAACCCGTGTGGGGAAGCCGTAGCGAAAGCGAGTCCGAATAGGGCGTTTTAGTAGCGCGCTCAAGACCCGAAGCGGAGTGATCTAGCCATGGGCAGGTTGAAGCGGCTGTAAGAGGTCGTGGAGGACCGAACCCACCAGGGTTGAAAACCTGGGGGATGACCTGTGGTTAGGGGTGAAAGGCCAATCAAACTCCGTGATAGCTGGTTCTCCCCGAAATGCATTTAGGTGCAGCGTCGTGTGTTTCTTGCCGGAGGTAGAGCACTGGATAGGCGATGGGCCCTACCGGGTTACTGACCTTAGCCAAACTCCGAATGCCGGTAAGTGAGAGCGCGGCAGTGAGACTGTGGGGGATAAGCTCCATGGTCGAGAGGGAAACAGCCCAGAGCATCGACTAAGGCCCCTAAGCGTACGCTAAGTGGGAAAGGATGTGGAGTCGCACAGACAACCAGGAGGTTGGCTTAGAAGCAGCCACCCTTGAAAGAGTGCGTAATAGCTCACTGGTCTAGTGATTCCGCGCCGACAATGTAGCGGGGCTCAAGCGTACCGCCGAAGTCGTGTCATTCATACAATAGGGCCAACGCCCGTATGGATGGGTAGGGGAGCGTCGTGTGCCGGGTGAAGCCGCAGCGGAAGCTAGTGGTGGACGGTTCACGAGTGAGAATGCAGGCATGAGTAGCGATACACACGTGAGAAACGTGTGCGCCGATTGACTAAGGGTTCCTGGGTCAAGCTGATCTGCCCAGGGTAAGTCGGGACCTAAGGCGAGGCCGACAGGCGTAGTCGATGGATAACCGGTTGATATTCCGGTACCCGCTGTGAAGCGTCAAACATTGAACCAGGCGATGCTAAGTCCGTGAAGCCGTCCCGGACCCTTCGGGGAAAGGGAAGTGGTGGAGCCGACGGACCAGACCTGCAGTAGGTGAGTGATGGGGTGACGCAGGAAGGTAGTCCATCCCGGGCGGTGGTTGTCCCGGGGTAAGGGTGTAGCCCGTCATCTAGGCAAATCCGGATGACACGAGGGTGAGACCTGATGCCGAGCCGATTGTGGTGAAGTGGATGATCCTATGCTGTCGAGAAAAGCCTCTAGCGAGTTTCATGGCGGCCCGTACCCTAAACCGACTCAGGTGGTCAGGTAGAGAATACCGAGGCGTTCGGGTGAACTATGGTTAAGGAACTCGGCAAAATGCCCCCGTAACTTCGGGAGAAGGGGGGCCATCACCGGTGATCGGATTTACTCCGTGAGCTGGGGGTGGCCGCAGAGACCAGCGAGAAGCGACTGTTTACTAAAAACACAGGTCCGTGCGAAGCCGTAAGGCGATGTATACGGACTGACGCCTGCCCGGTGCTGGAACGTTAAGGGGACCGGTTAGTCACTCTTCGGGGTGGCGAAGCTGAGAACTTAAGCGCCAGTAAACGGCGGTGGTAACTATAACCATCCTAAGGTAGCGAAATTCCTTGTCGGGTAAGTTCCGACCTGCACGAATGGCGTAACGACTTCTCGACTGTCTCAACCATAGGCCCGGTGAAATTGCACTACGAGTAAAGATGCTCGTTTCGCGCAGCAGGACGGAAAGACCCCGGGACCTTTACTACAGTTTGATATTGGTGTTCGGTTCGGCTTGTGTAGGATAGCTGGGAGACTGTGAAGCTCGAGCGCCAGCTCGGGTGGAGTCGTCGTTGAAATACCAGTCTGGTCGTGCTGGATGTCTAACCTGGGTCCGTGATCCGGATCAGGGACAGTGTCTGATGGGTAGTTTAACTGGGGCGGTTGCCTCCTAAAGAGTAACGGAGGCGCCCAAAGGTTCCCTCAGCCTGGTTGGTAATCAGGTGTTGAGTGTAAGTGCACAAGGGAGCTTGACTGTGAGACCGACGGGTCGAGCAGGGACGAAAGTCGGGACTAGTGATCCGGCGGTGGCTTGTGGAAGCGCCGTCGCTCAACGGATAAAAGGTACCCCGGGGATAACAGGCTGATCTTCCCCAAGAGTCCATATCGACGGGATGGTTTGGCACCTCGATGTCGGCTCGTCGCATCCTGGGGCTGGAGTCGGTCCCAAGGGTTGGGCTGTTCGCCCATTAAAGCGGTACGCGAGCTGGGTTTAGAACGTCGTGAGACAGTTCGGTCCCTATCCGCTGCGCGCGCAGGAATATTGAGAAGGGCTGTCCCTAGTACGAGAGGACCGGGACGGACGAACCTCTGGTGTGCCAGTTGTCCTGCCAAGGGCATGGCTGGTTGGCTACGTTCGGGAGGGATAACCGCTGAAAGCATCTAAGCGGGAAGCCTGCTTCGAGATGAGTATTCCCACCCACTAGATGGGTTAAGGCTCCCAGTAGACGACTGGGTTGATAGGCCAGATGTGGAAGCCCAGTAATGGGCGAAGCTGACTGGTACTAATAGGCCGAGGGCTTGTCCTCAGTTGCTCGCGTCCACTGTGTTGGTTCTGAAACCACGAACAACCGTTGTAGCCATGCCACGGCTCCGGTTGAACAGTTTCATAGTGTTTCGGTGGTCATAGCGTGAGGGAAACGCCCGGTTACATTCCGAACCCGGAAGCTAAGCCTCACAGCGCCGATGGTACTGCAGGGGGGACCCTGTGGGAGAGTAGGACGCCGCCGAACTAATTGTAGAGAAAACCCCCTTGCCATATGGCAAGGGGGTTTTCTGTTTTCAGGACAGGCGTTTTCAGGACGGCCGCACCAACCTTGTGTCGTACGCCAGGATCACTGCCTGGATTCGGTCGCGTGATCCCGTCTTGGCGAGGATGCGGCTGACATGCGTCTTCACCGTGGATTCGGCGAGGTGGAGGCGCGTGGAGATCTCCGTGTTCGTCCAGCCCTGGCCGATGATCGTGAGGATTTCGCGTTCGCGGTCCGTGAGGGCGGCAAGTCGGGGGTCCAGTTCCGGAGCCGTGTCCGAGGTGGTTGCCGGCAGGTGCTGGACGTATGCGTCGAGGAGTCGTCGAGTGAGGCTCGGGGCGACCACCGCGTCCCCCGTCGCCACCGCGCGGATGCCGGACAGCAGTTCTTCCGGTAGCGCGTCCTTGATGAGGAAGCCGGAGGCGCCGGCGCGCAGGCCTGCGTAGACGTACTCGTCGAGGTCGAAGGTCGTGAGGATGAGGACGCGGGTGCGGTCGCCGGTGGCGGCGATGCGGCGGGTGGCCTCGATGCCGTCCAGGCCCGGCATACGGATGTCCATGAGGACGACGTCCGGGTGGAGTTCGGACGTCATGCGGATGGCCTCGCTGCCGTTGCCGGCCTCGCCCAGCACCGCCATGTCGTCCTGGCTCTCCAGGAGCATGCGGAAGCCGAAGCGTTGGAGGGGCTGGTCGTCGGCGATCAGGACGGTGGTCACGGGGCGGGCTCCTCCTTGCGGTGCGGGGCGGATTCCCCCTGTGGCAAGTGGTCGGAATCCTGGGGCACATGGGCGGATTCCTTCGGCAGGTGCAGGTGGACGCGCCAGCCGGATTCCGGGCCCGGACCCGGAGCGGCCTCAAGTGTGCCTCCGTACAGGGAAGTTCGTTCGCGCATGCCGGGGAGGCCGCGGCCGTCCTCCGTCGAGGGGGTGCCGCCGCGTCCGGTGTCCGTGATGGTGACGGTGACGGCGCCTCCGTCCTCGTACGAGATCTCGATCTGTGAAGTCGACCCGGGGCCCCCGTGTTTGAGGGTGTTGGTGAGGGCTTCCTGGATGACGCGGTAGACGGTGAGCTGGCGGCCCGGGGGGAGGGAGGCGCGGCCGTGGATGGTGGTGCGGACGGGGAGGCCTGCGGCTCGTACGCCTTTGATGAGGTGGTCGAGGTCGGTGAGGGAGGGCTGTGGGGCCAGTTCGAGGTCTTCGGGGTCGTCGCGCAACACGTCCAGCAGGCGGCGGAGTTCGGCGAGGGCCTGGCGGCTGGTGGTTCCTATGGCGTCGAGGGCTTGGGCCGCGCGTTCGGGGGACTTGGTGGCGGCGTACCGGCCGCCGTCCGCGAGGCCTGTGATGACGGACAGGTTGTGGCCGATGATGTCGTGCATCTCGCGGGCGATGCGGGCGCGTTCGGCGGCGGCTGCCAGCATGCTCTGCTGGTCGCGTTCGATCTCCAGCTGGCGGGCTCGTTCGACGAGGGAGGCGAGGTACTCCTTGCGGGTGCGTACGGCGATGCCGCCGACCGCTGCCAGGGCGAGGCTCATCGCGGCGGGGACGATGTTCTGCTCGGCGCCCTGTTCGGCGGGGTAGCGGAAGCCGGTCACGATGAACGGGGTCACCACCAGGGCGTACGAACAGAGCAGGGTGCGCAGGCGGGTGCGCAGGGCGACGTTGAAGAGGACGACGAGCAGGGTGAGGTTGGCCTGGAGGACCGCGCCGGTCCAGGCGTTGGTGACGGACGCGGGGAACATCACCAGGAGGACCGCGAACGGGTGGGTGCGGCGCCACAGCAGGGGGACCGAGAAGCAGAGGGACATCGTGGTGACGAGCCAGACCGGCACGTCGGGGTTCTCGGCGATGTTCCGCCAGCCGCCGCTGGTGACGTCGATCAGGGAGGCGGTGATGAAGAACCCGGTGAGCAGGAAGTTCCACGGGAGCGGGTGGCGCCTGTCGATGGCGCGCACCCGCTGGACGATGCGGTGGAACTGGCGGGTCAGGGGCTGTCCGTTCGGTGTCCAGTCGCCGTCGCCGTCCTGCCGGTTCTGGGCGCCCTGGTCGCGTGTCACGGAGCCATCCTCGTACGGAGTGGCGTCATACGTCCCGTCGCTTCAGCAGCAGAGCGGCCACCGCGAGCGTCGCCGCCGTCCACAGGGCCAGGGCGAGCAACGCCGGGCCCTGTGAGGCCATTTCGGCGGTCGGGTGGGCGTGGGTCAGGGAGTCGAGGGCCTTGGAGGGGAAGTAGGGCACGGCGTCTTCGGCGATGTCGTACGGAATCGCGCCGACGACCTCCGGCAGGATCAGGATGCCGCCGATGAACGCGCCGATGCTGCCCGGCACGGAGCGGATCAGGGTGCCGAGGCCGAGGGCCATGACGGCGAGGAGGGTGAGGCCGGCCGCGTTGCCCACGAGGGCGCGGGCGATGCCCGGGTCGGTGAGGGAGGCCGCCTGGTCGGTGCCGGCGAGGAGGGTCTGGGCGAGGGGGAACGTGAGGAAGTTCGTCGCCAGTACGACGGTGAAGGCGACCGCGCCCAGGACCGCGGCCTTGGACCACAGGACGGGGAGGCGGCGCGGGACCGCCGTCATGGTGGAGCGGATCATGCCGGTGGAGTGCTCGCCCGCCGTGAGCAGGATGCCCAGTACGCCGATGATGATCTGCGTGAACTGCATGCCGAGCAGGACCAGGAGGACGGTGTCCACGTCTCCGTCGCCGCCGCCGGACTTGTAGGTCGCGCCGATCAGGAGGCCCACGCCGATCGTCACGACGCTCGTCAGGGCCAGGGTGATCCACGTGGAGCGGACCGTCCACAGCTTGTGCCATTCGGAGCGCAGGACGCCCCGGGGGGTCACGCGGTACGCGAGGGTGCTCATGCCGCCGCTCCTTCCAGGCTCGCGTTGAACTCGACGGAGTCGCGGGTGAGGTCCATGAAGGCCTGTTCCAACGAGGCTGCGTGCGGGGTGAGTTCGTAGAGCGGGATGCCGTGGGCGGCGGCGGTGCGGCCGATCTGCTCGGCTTGCTTGCCGCGGACGTCCAGGGTCCCGGGGGTGTCGCTGGTGATGTCGACCTCGGGTTCGGCGAGGAGCTGTGCGAGGGTGCCCGCGTCGGGGCTGACGACCCTGACGGTGCCCGCGCCGGAGTCCCGTACGAAGGCGGAGACGGTCGTGTCGGCGAGGAGCCGGCCGCGGCCGATGATGACGAGGTGCTCGGCGGTCAGCGCCATCTCGCTCATCAGATGCGAGGAGACCAGGACCGTACGGCCTTCTGCCGCAAGGGACTTGAGGAGGGTACGGATCCACAGCACGCCCTCGGGATCGAGGCCGTTGACCGGTTCGTCGAGGATGACGGTGGCCGGGTCGCCGAGCAGGGCGGCCGCGATGCCGAGGCGCTGGCCCATGCCGAGGGAGAAGCCCTTGACGCGGCGGTCGGCGACCTCGGTCAGGCCGCTCAGGTCCAGGACGTGCTGGACGCGGGTGCGGGGGATCCCGTGGGTGTGGGCGAGCGCCATGAGGTGGTGGTAGGCCGTGCGGCCCGGGTGGACCGAGCGGGCTTCCAGGAGGGCGCCGACCTCGTGGAGGGGCGCGGGGTGTTCCTGATAGGCGCGGTCGCCGACGGTCGCGCTGCCGCGGGTCGGGGCGTCCAGGCCCAGGATCATGCGCATCGTGGTGGACTTGCCGGCGCCGTTCGGGCCGAGGAAGCCGGTGACGGTGCCGGGCTGGACGGTGAAGGCCAGGTCGTGGACGACGGTCTTGTCGCCGTAGCGCTTGGTGAGTCCGGAGGCCGTAATCATGCCTTCGATGCTCGCGGCGGGGCGCGGGGCGGGCGTCGGACCGGGGCGGGATGTCTCGGGTGGCGGTAGTACCGGGGTACGACCCCTACCCCGGTACGTGAAGCTGCGGGCGGCTACTTGAGGCGGGACGAAGCGACGATCGAGACGATGTGGGCGGGGACGAGCAGCCACACGATCGCCGTGATGGCCACGGTGGCGATCTTCGTCGCTGTCAGGTCGCCGAGTGCCGTGTCGACGATCGCGGTCACGAGGAGCAGGAGGGTGGCCTCGATGCCGTTGCACAGGCGGTGGAGCTGGACGGACGAGGCGAGGCGGCGTACGCGGGCCAGGCCGCTGGAGCGGGGGACCACGGACTGGTCGGTGGCCTTCTGCATGCCGCTGTCCGAGCGGGCCACGTGGACGAGGTCGGAGGACGACTTGAGGAGCAGGACGCCGATGGCTGCCGCCAGGCCGGCCACCAGGTAGGGGTCCAGGCCGAGTTCGGAGGCGCGCAGGCCCATGCCGACCATGACCGCGGCGTCGGCGAGGTAGGCGCCGAGGCGGTCCAGGTAGACGCCGAGGGGGCTGAACTGCTTGCGCCAGCGGGCTACTTCGCCGTCCACGCAGTCGAGCAGCAGGTAGAGCTGCATGAAGAGGACGGAGAGTACGGCGCCGGCCAGGCCCGGCAGGAGCAGGGCCACCCCGGAGAGCACGCCCGCGAACAGCATCGCCGTCGTGATCTGGTTCGCAGAGACGCGGGTGCCGAGCATCAGGCGGGTCACCCGGAGGGACAGGGCGCGCATGTAGAGGCGGCCGGCCCAGTGTTCCGCCCTGCTGTCCAGCTTGCCCGGGGGGTGGATCACATTGCGGAGTTCGTCGAGCTGGACCTTGGGCATGCGGCGCTTCTCCATGGGGGGTGGGCGAGTTGGGTGTTCGACGTCGTACAAGGAGATCATGACGGGAGGCCTGATGACGGGTGACGGCAGGGTGGCCGGTGGATATCCGGTGGGCGCTGTCGTAGGCGCGGATTACGGTGGTTTTCATGAATCACGTGATCCGTTCCATACGTTCCGACGAGTGGGCCCAGGTGAGGGAGCTGCGGCTCGCCGCGCTGCGGGACCCCGTCGCTCATCTCGCGTTCCTGGAGACGTACGAGGATGCCGCGGCCAGGCCCGACGAGTTCTGGCAGGAGCGGGCGGCCGGGGCCTGTGAGGGGACGGCCGAGCGGCGGCAGTTCGTGGCCGTGGGGCAGGGCGGGGTGTGGGACGGGTCCGTGGCCGTGCTCGTGGAGGAGGCCGGGGAGCGGGACTTCTTCGGGGGCGTGGTCGAGCGGCGCCAGGGGCATCTGGTGGGGGTGTATGTGCGGCCCGAGCGCCGGGGGAGTGCGGTCGGGGTGACCCGGGGGCTCTTCGATGCCGCGCTTGAGTGGAGCTGGGGGGTCGGGCTTGAGCGCGTACGGCTGTTCGTGCACGAGAAGAACGGGCGTGCCGAGGCGTTCTATCGGAAGGCGGGGTTTCTGCCGAGCGGGGTGACCGTGCCTTCGTCGGGGGGTTCGGGGGACACCGGGGATTTGGGTGATTCGGGGGAACGGGAGCTGGAGTTCGTGGTTGACCGCCCGGTGGAGGGTAAGGGGCCGAGCTAGACCGGGAGTTCGTACTGCGGCCAGCGGGAGCGGGCCTGCTCGTGGGAGCGGAGGAGGGCCAGGGTCGGGAGGCCTCGGGTCGCTCCGGTGGACAGGAGGTCCGGGAGCTGGGGGAGGGGGGCCACGGCCGCCACGTCGTCCAGGACGAGGGTCAGTGGTGGGTCGAGGCGACCGGAGGATGACCGTTCGGCCATGCGCCGGCCGCGCTCGACCACGCTTGAGGCGAGGGCCGTCAGGAGCGGCATCGCGCCGGGATTCGCCCTGGGGTCCTCGATGGGTTCACCGACCACATAAAGCGTGCCCCCTTCGTTCACGAAGGAATCCAGGGTGAGGGTGTCACTTCGGTTTGGGGTGCAGGATTCACGGACGTTGACCGTGAAGAGGGAGGAGAGGGCGCGGGCCGCCAACTCCTGGGCGATGTCCCTGCGTTGGGGGTGTGAGGTGAGGGCGGCCTCGAGTTCGCCCGCTGCGCCGGATGCGGCCTTGGGGTTGGTACGGAGGGCTCGTACCGCGTCTTGTACCTGCGTGCCCTGGGACCAGCGGTGGACGTGGCGGAAGGGCTTGCCCTCCACCGCGGCGGCGTGCAGATAGCTGCGCAGGAGCGTTTCCGCTACGTCCGCCATGGCCTGGTCCACCTTGGCGGTGGGGCGTACGGGGGCGAGTAGTGCTGCCGCTCTTGCCGCTGCGGTGGGTTTGTCCTCGCAGCCGGTGGAGGGGGACCAGTGGAGGCGGGCCGGGGTGTCGCACAGGTGTGCGGGGTCGTAGAGGAGGACTGGGCCCAGCTTGGCTCGGGCGTCCTTGGTGTCCGACCAGGTTTTCGGGTTCGAGGTGACTACCAGGGCGGGGCCCTCTGCGTCCTGGATTGCCTGGACGGCTTGGGGGTGGCGGGAATCGGCGGGGCCGAGTCTGACGGGGCGGGTCGGTTTTGCTGCGGGGACTTCCCACCCGCCCGCCCGCTCGCCCTGCTCCAGCGGCTGCGCCGCGGCTGCCACGGGTTGCTCCTGCATCGTCGCCTGCGGGAACGTCGTGGTTTCGGTGCGAGCGTTCTCCCGCCCGCCCGCCCGTTCACCCTCCGATGACAAGCGAGCCGTCTCCGTCAGTGGTTGCTCGTGCGTTGGCGGCTGCGGAGCCGTCGTCGTGTCCGGCTCAGCCGCCGTGCTCGGCTCGCCCGCCTGTCTCGGTACCCTCGCCGCCGTCTTCGCCCCGCGGTTCTCCCCTCGGCTTGCCCGCCACCGTGCCACCGTGCCCAGCACGAACACCGTGAGTACCACCAGCACCATCAACTGTCCGATGAACAGGCCCCAGAAGAGCCCCCACCCCGACAGCTGGTCCGCCGGTGTCTCCGGCCACGCCCCGGTCAGGTCATGCGGCTGGCCGATGAGATGGCGCATGGCCAGAGGTGTGTGGGGGAACGTGACCGCGTCCGGCCAGGCGCCCTTGGAGAACAGGCCCGCGAGTCCCGTGGCCGTCCACACCATCAGCGTCATGCCGAGCAGGAAGGCCAGCACCCCGATCAACAGGCCGTCGGGGACGCCTCGTTCCTCGACCCGTTCTTCCCGTCTCATCTCACGCCACCGTTCTCACGCCACCGTGGACTCGGACGAACCGTCGAGATCGCCGAGGTGCTGCTCCATGAAGGCCGCCGCGCGTTCCTCCGCCTCTAGTTCCGCGGCGTGCAGCGCGTCGTCGGCGATGAGTTCGGCGGAGGTCTGGGTCATGGCGCGGTCGGTGAAGACGAGGGGGCGTTCGGTCTCGGTGATCAGGTGTTTGACCACCTGGACGTTGCCGTTGACGTCCCAGACCGCGATGCCGGGGGTCAGGGTGGGGATGATCTCCACCGCCCACCTGGGCAGGCCGAGCACCCGTCCCGTCGACCTCGCCTCGTCCGCCTTCTGGGCGTAGATCGTGCGCGTCGACGCCATCTTCAGGATCGCGGCCGCCTCCTTCGCCGCCGCCCCGTCCACGACGTCGGACAGGTGGTGGACCACCGCGACGAAGGACAGTCCCAGACGGCGCCCGAACTTCAGCAGGCGCTGGAAGAGCTGGGCCACGAACGGGCTGTTGATGATGTGCCAGGCCTCCTCGACCAGGAAGATGCGCTTCTTCCGATCGGGGCGGATCCAGGTGTGCTCCAGCCACACACCCACGATCGCCATCAGGATCGGCATGGCGATGGAGTTCCGGTCGATGTGCGAGAGGTCGAAGACGATGAGGGGGGCGTCGAGGTCGATGCCCACCGTCGTCGGGCCGTCGAACATGCCCCGCAGGTCGCCGTCCACCAGTCGGTCGATGACCAGGGCCACGTCCAGGCCCCACGCCCGTACGTCGTCTATGGCGACGTTCATCGCCTCGGCCGACTCCGGTTCGGGGTGGCGCAGTTGCTCCACGATGTCGGTCAGGACCGGCTGGCGTTCGACGATCGTCTCGTTGACGTAGGCGTGCGCGACCTTCAGCGCGAAGCCGGAGCGCTCGTCGAGGCCGTGGCCGAGTGCGACCTCGATGATCGTCCGGAGCAGCGCGAGCTGCCCGGTCGTGGTGATCGCCGGGTCGAGCGGGTTGAGGCGGATGCCCATGTCCAGGGCGGCGGTGGGGTCCAGGCGGATGGGGGTTATTCCCAGCTCCTGGGCGATGAGGTTCCACTCGCCGACGCCGTCCTCGCCCTGTGCGTCGAGGACGACGACCTGGCGGTCGCGGAACCTCAACTGCCGTAGGACGTACGTCTTCTCCAGCGCCGACTTGCCGTTGCCCGACTCGCCGAGGACCAGCCAGTGCGGCGCCGGGAGCTGCTGCCCGTACAGCTGGAAGGGGTCGTAGATGTAGCCCTTCCCGGAGTACACCTCGCGGCCGATGATGACGCCGGAGTCGCCGAGGCCGGGCGCGGCGGTCGGCAGGTAGACCGCCTGGGCCTGACCCGTGGACGTGCGCACCGGGAGTCGGGTCGTCTCGATCTTGCCGAAGAGGAACGACGTGAAGGCATCTGTCGCCGTGGAAAGCGGATCCCGCATCAGAGCATCAGCCCCATCAGAACATCAGCCCCTACCTGCGGATTCCGGTGGCGAACGGCAGTGTGTTGACGAAGGCGCGGTGGTGCTCGCGGTCGCACCACTCCAGCTTCAGATACGACTTGCCGGCCGAGGCGCGGATCGTCCGCTTGTCGCGGGCGAGGGCCTCGGGGGACCGGGAGCTGACCGTGATGTAGCCGACGAGGTTCACGCCCGCCGCGCCGCTCGCGAGGTCCTCGCCGCGCTGGTCCATACGTCCGTGGGCGGCGACGTCGCGCGGGTCCACGGTCCGGTTCATCTTGGCGGCGCGGCTGGCCTCGGCGTCGTCGTTCGTCTTCTCGGTCAGCATCCGCTCGATGGCGATCTCGGTGGGTTCGAGGTCCATCGTGACGGCCACGGTCCGGATGACGTCCGGGGTGTGGACGAGCAGCGGGGCAAGGAAGTTGACGCCCACCGGTGTCATCGGCCACTCCTTCACCCAGGCCGTGGAGTGGCACCAGGGCGCGCGGGTGGAGGACTCGCGGGTCTTCGCCTGGAGGTAGGTGGGCTCCATGGCGTCGAGCTCGGCGGGCCAGGCGTTGCGCTTGGTCATCGCCTGGATGTGGTCGATGGGGTGGTCCGGGTCGTACATGGAGTGGACGAGGGAGGAGAGCCGGCCCTGGCCCAGCGGCTGCCGTACGCGGATGTCGGCTTCCTGGAGCCGCGAGCAGATGTCGGTCAGCTCACGGGCCATGACGACGGCCAGACCGGCGTCGCGGTCCAGCTTCCGGCCGCCGTGCGGGCGGGCCGCGCGGGCCATCGCCTGTGCCTCGGAGGCGAGTTCGCGGGTGTAGTGCATGCACGCGACGAGGTACGCGCGGTGCTGCTCGCTGCTCGTGGACACCATCGACGCGAGCTGGTCGTACGACTGCTGCAGCCAGCCGGGGGCGCGCTCGTCGCCGCGTACGGAGACGTCCTTGGCGTGTGCGTCCGGGTCGGCGGGGAGGGTGCGGGCGAGCATCTGGATGCGGGTGACGAAGCCGTCGCCGTTCGCGACGTGCTTGAGGAGCGTGCCGAAGCGGTCGACGAGGGCCTCTTGGTCCTCGGAGTCGCGCAGACCGACGCCCGGACCCTCGATCTCGATCGCTGCGGTGACCGTGCGGCGGTCGGCGTGCAGGAGTACGGCGATCTCGTCGGGGCCGAAGGGCGCCGCGAGCCAGGAGATCCGTCCGATGCCCGGGGGCGGCCCGATCTCGACCTCACGCCCGTCGGCGCTCGTGCCGGCCTCCATGACACTGCTGCGGTACGCCGTGCCCCGGCGCAGGCTCCGCTTGTAACTGCGGTTGATCTCGAACCACTTGTAGAACGTGCGGCGCTTGTAGGGGACGTACACCGCCGCGAGGGCCACCAGCGGGAAGCCCATCAGCAGCACGATCCGCAGGGACAGCACCGGGACGAGCAGGCCGCACATCATGCCCAGGAACGCGCCCGCGATGATCAGCGCGATCTCGCCGGACTCGCGGTTCCGGCCGACGATCGCGTTGGGCCGGGCGCGGCCGATCAGATACGTACGGCGGGGCGTGACCACGTGGGACACGTGGGACTCGGTCGTCAACGCCCGTCACCTCCTGTGCGGTTGCTGTTGCGGGTGTTGCTGGCGTGCGGGGTGTTGGCCGGGCTGGTACGGGGTGCGGGTGCGGCGGAGGGGACAGATCCGCCGCCTCCGTTCGACGTACGGGTGCTGTGTGCGGCCACGCCGCCGGACGCGGGGTTGGCGGGGCGCGGCTGGCTGTTGCCGCCTCCGCCTCCGCCGCCGTTGTCGGCGCGGGTGCTGTGGGTCTTGATGCCCTGCGCGACCAGGGTCGCCGGGGAGCTCATCACGGCGGCGGCCTTGCCCTCGGCGCCCTGCATGATGCGGTTGTTGCGGGAGTTGGCGATCTCGTCGCCGAAGCCGGGTACGAAGCGGTAGATCATCGCGCTCGCGAAGATGGCGAGCAGGATGATGGCGAGGCCGGAGACCACGGCAGAGAACGCGTCCGGGCCGTCCGCGGTCGACAGCGCGCCGGCCAGGCCCAGCACGATCACGATCACCGGTTTGACCAGGATCACCGCGATCATGATGCCCGCCCAGCGGCGGACGTGGCCCCACAGGTTCTTGTCGACCAGGCCCGCGTACACGACGGTGCCGAGCAGGGCGCCCACGTAGAGGAGCGCGGCTCTGATGACGAGCTCCAGCCAGAGCACTCCGGCCGCCAGGATCGACACCATCGACACGACGATCAGCATGATCGGGCCGCCGCCGATGTCCTCGCCCTTGGCCAGGGCGCCGGAGAAGTTCCCGAAGAAGGTGTCCGTCTGGTTGCCCGTCGTCGCCGACAGGACCTCTGTGACGCCGTCCGTCGCCGACACGACCGTGTACAGGATCAGCGGGGTGAACGCCGACGCCAGCACCGTCAGCCACAGGAACCCGACGGCCTCCCCGAGCGCGGTGGTGAGCGGGACACCCCGCACCGCCCTCTTCGCCACGGCCAGCAGCCACAGCACCAGCGTCAGGATCGTCGACGCCGCGAAGACCACCGCGTACTGCTGGAGGAACTTCGGGTTCGTGAAGTCGACGTTCGCGGTGTCCTTGACGGCCGCGCTGAGCTTGTCGATGGTCCAGGAGGCGGCGTCGGCGCAGCCCTGGGCGAGGGAGGAGAGGGGGTCGAGGGTGTCGGTTACGGGGTTGCTGGGGGTGCCGGTGCCGCTGCTGCCGTCTTCGCAGTAGTCCTTGGCGGGGCCGCGGATGAGTTCGCAAGGGTCGCTGCTGGGAGTGGGAGTCGGGGTGGGGGCTGCGAGGGCCTTGGTGGCCAGCAGGACGGCAGCCGACTGCACCACGGCCACGGTGGCGGCGAGTGAGAGGGCACGGCGGGCCTTGTTAGCGGGCATACGTGAACCCTCCGAACTCCTCGACAGCCTTGGTCATGTCGTCGGCGGTGGAAGCCTGCTGGTCCCGGCCGACCGGCACCGGCCCGTCCTTCTGCGTGAAGTCGGTGACCTTCCAGTCCCCGTTGGTCCACGCCATCTTGTACGTCGTCGTGTACCAGCTCTCGGACACTGGGTTCGTGGACCCGTCACCGGCGAGGCCGAAGAGCGATGTGTACCAGAGCTCGACCGTGGCGCTGTCGGCGGTGGAGGACGTGACCTTGGTGCCCACCGGAATGATCCGTGAGATGAAGGTCTGGCCTGCCGGTGCGGAGCCGTCCTTGTTCAGCCCGATGTTGGTCAGGAACTCCTCGCTGGAGTAGGCCGAGTCGAGTTCCGGTTGCCGCGTGGCGGCGACGTCGGGTGCGTACACGGCGTCGACGATCGCGTGACGCTGCGCCGTGTCGAACATGCCGGTCGAGCCCAGCGCCACGCCGTAGTTGGTCGCCGCGCTCTCCGCTCCTACCGGACTGTGCGCAAACCCCGAAGGAATCCCCGAGTCCTTCGACCCCACCGGCCGCTCCCCCGAAGCCGCCGTAGGCGAAGTCCCCGCGTTGTCGGAGCCATCTCCCCCGGAGGACGACGAATCGTCACCCCCACGGTTCGCGAAGGCGATCGCGGCGATCAGCAGGACCACCACACCCACGATCGTGACCAGGCTCCGCGAGGAGGACCGCCCGCGGCGGGCACCGCCGTACACGTCGCCGCCGCCACCGCCGGGGAGGCGGGTACGGGTCTGGCCGGAGCCCCCGTACCCACCGTCCTCGCCGCGCGAGTTGTCGCCGTAGCCGGGTTCGTCACCGAGACTCATGCCGTGTACGCCCCCTCAACCTCTCGCCGGACCGCGTAGTACGACGGTAGCCGTGCTGGTTCCCGCGCGGGCGCGGTGTGGTGACTCGACATCAGGGAAACGCAACCTCAGCCGGTGGGCGCGACGGATGGGTGGGTCGGAGGGGGAGGCGAGAGGATCCGGGCGCGCCCGGCCGGGCCTAGACGGCCATGCCGTACACGATGGTGAACAGCGTGCCGAGGGATCCGATGATGAAGACGCCGGTGAGGCCCGCGATGATGAGGCCCTTGCCCTGCTCGGCGCTGAAGGTGTCCCGGAGGGCCGTCGCGCCGATGCGCTGCTTGGCCGCGCCCCAGATTGCGATCCCGAGGCAGAGCATGATGGCGACCGCCATCACAACCTGGACCATCGTCTTGGCTTCGTTGCCCAGGCTGCCGAAGGGACCCCAGTCCGGAGCGATCCCGCCGATAATTGTGGTGATGTCGCCCTTTTCGGCTGCGAAAAGCATGTAAGTCACCGCCCCTAGTGGGTAGTTCCGCACCCTCTGCCCTGTGCGCAGAGGTCGAGCCCATTCTCGCCGACGATGGCGCCCTCGGATGTCGACTTGGGCGTCATTGATTGGCGGGTTTGGTATGCAAAGGATCGTATGGTCACTCTGTGTATCACGGCTGGTTACGCCGAGCAATGAAGTCGGTGCGGAACCTGTCGTGTGGTTCCGTCGTTAACCCCTCTTCATGGAGATCCACGGAGCTGCGGACGGTCGCGCGTCCGCGGGGTGTGGCCGAGTGACCGTCAGTCCGAAGGCTATCCCGGGTCGTTGTGGGACAGGGAAACGGGCCGCGGCTGGTAGCCGCGGCCCGTTCTCATCTGCCGCCGGCTTGACTCGACTCACAGATAGGTGGCCGACATCAAGAGCCGTCGATCAGCTTCTTGATCTCAGGCAGTTTCTTGTCGGAGTCGACGTTGATGAAGATGACGTCATCAGGTGCCTGTTCCAACATGATGGCGATGCTGGGATCCACTCCCTCGATCGCATGGGCGGTCGTAGAGGCCGGCGCCGTCTGACCGTCACTGCCATCGCTCGGTGTGTCGTCGCACGGCGGAACGGCGGCGGCACCGAGCTTGTCCCCGATGGTGAAGCCCCTGGCCTCCGCGCCCGAGTACCTGTGGTTCTGGTAGTCGACCACGTACGCGCAAGATGGCGCGGACTCGCCGCCATCGCTGTCGCTCGACGACGTGCAGGCGACGGACCCCGCGAGGGTGGCTGCCGCCAGCAGCATCCCCACGGGTGCTCTCATGCCGATCGGGGGTACGGCTTTCATGTGTATGCCTCCGCAGATGTGTCCGGTCTCATGAGACCGACGCTGCGGAGGCCTTGTTCGTTCGAGCAACTGGGTTGTCGTGGCGGCGGACCGGACGACGGCGGCGTACCGGGGCGGAGTCCGCCTGGGTCAGGCCGACTTGTCGCCCTCCGTGTCCACGTGCGGGAGGATGCGGTCGAGCCAGTGGGGTGTCCACCAGGCGTGGTGGCCCAGCAGGGTCATGACCGCCGGGACCATCAGCAGGCGTACGACCGTCGCGTCGATCAGGACGCTCACGGCCAGGCCGAGGCCGAGCATCTTGACGACGACGTTGTCGCTGACGATGAACGCGGCGAAGACGCTGACCATGATCAGGGCGGCGCAGGTGATCACGCGGGCGGTGATCTCCAGGGCGTGCGCGACGCTGGCCTTCGCGTCGCCGGTGCGGAGCCAGGCCTCGTGGACGCGGGAGAGCAGGAAGATCTCGTAGTCCATGCTCAGTCCGAAGATGATCGCGAACATCATCATCGGCACATAGCTCTCGATCGGCACCTTGCCCTCGACGCCCAACGCGGGCCCGCCCCAGCCCCATTGGAAGACGGCGACGACGACGCCGTACGACGCGGCGATCGAGAGCACGTTGAGGACGGCCGCCTTCAGGGCGACGAGGAGCCCCCGGAAGACGATGAGGATGATCAGGAAGGCGAGGGCGACGACGACGCCGATGATCAGGGGGAGGCGGCTCGCGACGATGTCGCGGAAGTCGACCTGGGCGGCGGTCGTGCCGGTCACATAGCCGCTGGCCTTCGTCCCCGAGACGGCCTGCGGCAGGGTCTCGTCGACGAGGCGGTTGGTGAGGTCGGTGGTCGTGGCGCTCTGCGGTGCCTCCTTCGAGTACACCGTGCCGACGAGTACGTCTCCGTCCTGCGTCGGCGTGAGCTGGGTGACGGTGGCCGCGCCCGCCACGGCGTTGAGGTCTTTCTGTGCCTGGGAGGAGAGGGCGGAGCGCTGGTCGGAGGGGACGTCGGTCTGGTCGATGACGACCGTCAGGGGACCGTTCGAGCCGGGGCCGAAGGACTGCGCCATGATGTCGTAGGCCCGGCGGTCCGTGAACGACTTCGGGTCCGCGCCGTCCCCGATGTGGCCGAGCTGGATGGACAGCACGGGGATCGCCAGCACGAGTACGACGACGATTCCGCCGGTCAGGAACCACCAGGGGCGTCGCTCCACGCGTTGCGCGTAGCGGTGCCAGGTGCCGTTCGCGGTGGCTTCCGCTCCCGCTCCGGGTTCCGCGCCCGTCTCGGCGACCGGGCGGCGCAGGTGGTAGCGGTCGATGCGTTTGCCGATGAGGCCGAGGAGTGCCGGTACGAGGGTGAGGGCGCCCAGGACCGCGGAGACCACCGTGACGGCCGCGGCCACGCCGAGCAGCCCGATGAAGGAGACTCCGGAGACCGAAAGACCGGCCAGGGCGATGATCACCGTGCAGCCGGAGACGAGCACGGCCCGGCCGCTGGTGGCGGCGGCGCGGCCGGCCGCCTTGACCGGATCCGCGCCGTCCATGAGGTTCTGGCGGTGCCGGGTGATCAGGAACAGCGCGTAGTCGATGCCGACGCCGAGCCCGATCATCGTGGCCAGGGTGGGCGAGACGGTGGCGAAGGTGAACGCGGACGCCAGCAGTCCCAGGCAGGCCAGCCCTCCGATCACGCTGATCAGCGCGGTGAGCAGCGGGATGCCCGCGGCGATCACACTCCCGAACCCGACGAGCAGCACGACGATCGCCACCGCGAACCCGATCAGCTCGCTGACCCGGTCGTCCGCCTCCGGCCTCGCCAACTCGCCCAGCGGTCCGCCGTACTCGACGTCGACACCGGCCGCGCGCAGGGGCTGCACCGAGGTGTCCACGCCGGTGAGGTAGTCGTCGCCGAGGGTGGAGGGCTGTACGTCGAAGCGGACGGTGATGTAGGCGGTCTTGGAGTCGGAGGAGAGGGGGCCGACGCTCGATTGCGTGGACTGTCCCGAGGAGGACTGCAACGGGTTCTGTACGGACAGGACGTGCGGCAGTTTCTGCAGGTCGCCGACCGTCTGGGACATCTGCGAGTCCACGTCGGTCAGCGGTTTCGACTTGTCCTGGAGCACGATCTGGCTGCTGTAGCCGCCGGCTGCCGGATCGTGCGCCTTGAGGACGTCCAGACCCTGCTGCGACTGCACTCCCGACAGGGAGAAGTTGTCCGAATACTCCCCGCCGAACGAGCGGTTGAGCATTTGCAGGGCGACGAGGGCGGCCAGCCACAGCACGATGACGATCACGAAGTGCCGTGCACACCATTCACCCAGCCGACGCAGTCGCACGGGTCGCTCCCAGCGCTCCAGGCGGAGACGTTCAGTCACGTCCATTAGACGTCGTGCTGATCACCGTGTCCTGTTGGGCCGCCGTCGCCCTGCTGTCGCTCGGGTCAGCCCACCGCGTCCGCCAGGACCGTGGCCGTCCCCGCGACCAGCGGATTGTCCGCGCCGGCGGCCGGGTCGGGCTTGGTGGTCAGCACCGCCACGACTACGGGGGTGCCGTCCGGTGTCCAGGCGATGCCCACGTCGTTGGCCGTCCCGTACTGGCCCGTGCCCGTCTTGTCGGCGACCGTCCAGTCCTGCGGCAGGCCTTTGCGCAGGCGTTCGCCGCCGGTCGTGTTGCCGAGGAGCCAGACCGTCAGGCGGGTCCGGTCCTCGTCGTTCAGGGCGTTGCCGAGCACCAGCCGGGCGTACGTGTGGGCGATGGCGCCCGGGGTGGTCGTGTCCTCCAACCGCCCCGGCTCCGCCGAGTTCAACTCCGGCTCCCAGCGGTCCAGTCGGGTCGTCGTGTCCCCGATCGAATGGCAGAAGCGGGTCACTGCCGTGGGGCCGCCCAGCTCGCGGAGCAGCAGGTTGGCGGCGGCGTTGTCGCTGAACCGGATCGCCGCGTCGCAGAGTTCCTCGACGGTCAGGCCCGCCGCCACGTTCTCCGGTTTGACCGTGACCGCTCCGCCGCCGGCCGCCGTCACGTACTCCGCCGTGTAGTGGATGCGCCTGGCGAGCGTCTCGCCGTGGTGGTCGAGGTCCCGCAGCACGGCCGCCACCGCCAGCGTCTTGAACACCGAACACATCGGGAAGAGCTCCGACGCCCTGTACCCCACGGTCGCCTTTGTCCCCAGGTTGTGGGCGAACGCGCCGATCCTGGCGCCGTGTTGTTCTTCGAGTCGGCGTAGGCGGGTGTGTGTGGTGTTGCGGGTACGGGGGGTTGCCTGTGCCGGGTTCCCGGTGAGCGCGAGTGCGGTTGTTGCGGCGGTCGCGGTCAGCAGGGTGCGGCGGGTTGTTGTCGTACCTAAGATTTTTCTTCCTCCAGTCCCTCCACGAAGTGGTCGAACTCGCCTGCCTGTACGCCCAGTACGAACGCGTCCCACTTCTTCTGGGTTGTAGTGACGATGTTCGTGGGGTCGCTGGTTTCGCGGATGTAGACCAAGTCGTTGTCGCCGAAGGCGAGCTCGATCCAGGGGCCGGGGCCGGTCGCGTCGTCAGGGGCGGCGCGGATCCATTCGAGGTTCGGGGGGATGTCAGCCAAGGTTCGGGTCCTTCTTGAGGGTGTGGAGGAGGGTGCGGAAGGCCGCTGGCGTGGCGGTGAGTATGGATTCGGTGGGGTCGCTGCTTTCGGTGAGATGGATCCGGGCTTCCGTTGCGGCGACGTGCAGGCACGAGTCTCCTGAACCGCAGTAGGACGACTTCTGCCAGTCGGGCTGGGGCATTTCGGTTCCTTCACAGATCGTGGATCAGCTTGTGGATGAAGTCGCGGGAGTCATCGGGGGCAAGAGCTGCGGATCCCATGCGGTCCAGGAGGACTCGGTACATCTGTAGCTGAGCTTCTGCATCGAGGAACACCGGGCCATGGGACTGGTCGAGGTGAACAGTGTCGAGCTGAGGAACGGGACCGTTGGAGTAGAAGATCGACTGGCCGGAGCCGGGGAAGGATCCAGCGGAGAACGGGAGCACCTTCAGGGTGACGTGGTCCCGTTCGCTCATGTCCAGGAGGTGTCGCAACTGGGCCTTGGCCACAGCGGGTCCGCCGAACTGCATGCGCAGAGCAGCCTCGTGGACGATCGCCACCTGCGGGGTCGGCGGGTCCCTGAAGAGGACGGTCTGGCGCTTGATGCGGAACGACACACGGTGCTCGATCTCCGGTGGGGAGAGCTCGGGTACGACCAGGCGGAACAGTTCGCGAGCGTGGTCGGTGGTCTGGAAGAGGCCGGGGATATGGACGGTGACCGCCGTACGCAGGTGTCTGGCATGGTGCTCCAACTCGGCGAGGTCCAGCAGAGCGGCGGGAAGGATCTCGCGGTACTCCTCCCACCAGCCGCGTTTGCGTCCAGAGGTCATGTCCGCGAGTGCTTCGACGAGGTCTTTGTCCGGGCACTTGTAGTGGCAGGCAAGCGTGCGTACGCGTTCCGCGCTTACGCCGACGCGTCCGGCCTCCGTGTTGCTGATCTGGCTCTGCTGCGCGCCGATCAGTTGACCGGCCTGGGTCGCGCTCAGGCCTGCTCGCTCGCGCAGTTTGCGCAGCTCACTGCCGAACCGGAGTTGACGACCTGTCGGGCTGCTTCGCATGGGCTGGCCCGCCTCCTTGCTGCGGCTGGTCACCCACATGGGTGGCAAGTCATGGATACTCAGGCATTCGTGTCATGTATGACACCAAACGCCATTACTTTAGTGCTCGGGCGCCCTGCCCAGAAGCACCCCGCTCGACGGAGCGGCCGCGGTCACTGGGCAACGTAACCAAACCACCCAACTCCCCACCGAACCGGGAGACTTCCATGGCAACCGTATCCCCGACCTGGTCCTACACCCTTCAACTCCCGCACGATCCCCGTGCCCCCGGCATCGCCCGAGCCACCCTCCGCTCCATCCTCACCGCCCACGACCTCACCGAACTCGCCCCGACCGCCGAGCTGTTGGCCTCCGAGCTGCTGACCAACGCCCATCTGCACACCCGGGGCCCTTATGCCCTGCGCCTCCTGGCCTCCGACCCCGACCGGCTCCGTATCGCCGTCTGGGACACCGATCCGACCGTCCCGCCCGGCTTCTCGGAGAGGGGCGCCCCCGTCCTCGTACCCCCGGAGGACGCCGAACACGGTCGCGGCCTGCACCTCGTACGGGCGTGCGCGGACGCGTGGGGCGTGTCCGTGCTGCGTGAGCTGGGGGCTTCGAAGGGCGGGAAGCTGCTGTGGGCGGACCTCAACGATGGCCCGAAACCCAGCCCCAAGGGTGGGCCGTGAGCTGATGGGATGGTGCCCAGCGGCATATGACGGGCTGCCGGGGACGGGGGAGCCGGAGTGCGGGAATGGGCGGGGCGTTGGCCGTTGGTGGGGCGTGGGGCGGAGTTGGAGTACTTCGCCGCGGCGTTGGCGGACCGGGGGTGTCGCGGGTTCGTGGTGGGCGGCGAAGCCGGCGTGGGCAAGTCGCGGCTGGCCGAGGAGTGTCTCGAACGGGCCGCGGCGGCGGGTTTCCGGGTGGGGCGGGCCACCGCGAGTGTCGCGGCCGGCGCGGTGCCGTTGGGGGCGATCGCGCATCTGCTGCCGGACGGGGTGGATCTGTCCGATCCGGTCGCCGGATTCGCCGCTGTAGCTCGGGAGTTGGCCGCCGGGCCGGGGCGGCAGTGGGTGCTGATGGTCGACGACATGCATCTGCTGGACGCCGCCTCGGCCGTACTCCTGCGGCAGTTGATGGACACCGGCACGCTCCTGCTGATCGGCACCGTGCGCAGCGGGGAGCCGTACGGGGAGGCCGTCGCCGCGCTGCGCGGTGGGGACGCGGTGTACCGGGTCGACCTGACCGTGCTGGGCCCTGAGCAGATCGAGGCGCTGCTGCAGGCCGCGCTCGGGAGACCGGTCGCCCGAAGACCCCTGCACAAGCTGTCGGCCGCGAGCGGCGGCAACGTGCTCTACCTGCGTGAACTGGTCCTCGGCGCCCTGACCGCCGGAAACCTGACCGAGGACGGCGAGATCTGGCATCTGGTCGAGGACCGGCTGCCCGGCACGGCACGGCTCACCGAGATGATCTCGACGCGGCTGGCCACCGCCGACCCCGCCGGACGCCCCGTCCTGGAGTTGCTGGCGCTGTGCGAGCCGCTGTCCCTGACCTACGTCGAAGCGCTCGCCCCGCCGCAGGTGACGGCGGCCCTGGAACAGGCCGGGCTGATACGGGTCACCCAGGACCGGCGACGCACCGCCGTCTCCCTGGCCCATCCCCTGTACGGCGAGGTGCTGCGTGCAGGTCTGCCGGTCCTGCGCCGCCGGGTTCTGTTGCTGGAGCAGGCCGAGCGCGTCGAGGCCCGCGGCGCCCGCCGTCGCGCCGACCTGCTGCACATCGCCACCTGGCGGCTGGCCGCCACCGGCACCGCCGACCCGGCCCTCCTCGCCCAGGCCGCCGTACTGGCCCGCCACGCCCACGACTTACCCCAGACCGTCGCCCTCCTGGAAGCCCTGCCCGAGAAGCACCGGACCACCGCCACCGACCTGAGGCTCGGCGAGGCCCTGTTCGAGTTGGGCCGCTGGGACCGGGCCGAGGCGACGCTCGCCCGGGCCGACGCCCTCGCCGTCGACGAGCAGGACAAGCTCGCGGTCGCCCTGGTCCGTACGACGAACCTGCTGTGGAGCAACGCCCCCGTCGCCGAGGCGCTCGCGGTCAACGACGCCGCCCGCGAACAGCTCAGCAGCCCCGCCGATCGCCGCAAACTCACGGTCAACGAGGGCTTCCTGCGGATCGTCGGAGGCCGGCCGGCCGAGGGCCTGGCCCTGCTGGAGGATCTGGAGACCGAGGTCGGTGACGCCCCCGACGTCAACGCCTGGCTGCGCGGCGCCTGGATGAAGCCCGCCGCGCTGGCCCTGGTGGGCCGTACCGCCGAGGCCACGACCTGGGCGCGGCGCGCCCACGACGCACACCGGCGGGTCCAGGAACGGGCCCTGGCCTCCCATCCCGCCTTCCAGCGCGTCCCGCTCGTCCTCGCCCTCACCGAGGCCGGTCTCCCGGCGGCCGAAGCCTGCCGGGAGGGCGAGCGCGCCTACGCCGAACTCGCCGCCGCCGGTTCCCCCGTACGGATCTGGCTGGCCGTCCTCCTCGGCCGTACGCACTGGCTGGCCGGCCACCCCGCGACCGCCCGCCGCTGGTGGGCCGAGGCCGCCACCGTGTCCCGCGGCATCGACCACGCCATGGCCCTGCGCCTGGTACTCGGCGGTCTCGCCGCCTGCGCGGCCGTACTGGGAGACCTGGACGCGGCCGAGACGACGCTGGCCGAGCACCGCGCCCTGCCGCCGGTGGAACCTGGGTTGCTGTCCGCCGGGGAGGAACGCCTCGGCGAGGCTTGGCTGTTGGCCGCCCGCGGGCAGCTGGCGCGAGCCCGTTCCGTGCTCGTCGACGCTGCCGGTATCGCCCGCGCCGGCGGTCATGTCACCGGCGAGGCGCTGCTGTTGACCGATGTCGCCCGGCTCGGCGGGGCCAAGGAGGTCACCGGCCGGCTGACCGCGCTCTCTCTGAACTGCGACGGGGAACTCGCTCCTGTCCGCGCCCAGTTGGCCGCGGCGCTGGCCGCCGACGACCCCGACCGGCTCCTCCGGGCCGCCGACGCCTGCCGGGCCATCGGCGCGGATCTGCTCGACGCCGAGGCGTCCACCGCCGCCGCGGCCGCCTGGCGCAGGGCCGACCGGCCCCGCCGCGCCGCCTCGGCCACCCAGCGGGCCGCCGTGGCCCGGGCCCGTTGCGAAGGCGCCCGTACTCCGTTGTTGACCACTGCTCAGGCCACGGCCGTGCTCACCGCCCGCGAACGGGAGATCGCCCTGCTCGCCGCCGTCGGCACCGCCAGCAAGGACATCGCCCAGGTCCTGGCCCTGTCGGTGCGCACCGTCGACAACCACCTCCAGCACGCCTACACCAAACTCGGCGTCACCACCCGACACCAACTCGCGTATGTCCTCGGGGTAGTTGAGTAGCGGTTACTCATCCCCCGCCATGCCGGCGCGGGCACGCTTTCCCACGGCGGCAACGTTGTCGCCGGACAACCCAGTTCTCGTCATCGGGGGATGACCACATGAGACTGAGCTTGATCAACACAAGCGGGGGACCACGCGTCGCGGCACGAAGAACCGTCTTCATCGTCGTGCTGACAGTGCTGTGCGCCTTGGTGGGTCCCGGAGTCGGATGGGCGGACTCGGGCGGTGGACCAGCCGCCGTAGCGGCGTCGCCCGCCGCGGCGAAACGACCGGCCTGGCAGGTGACGAGCAGTGCGCCGAGCCCGGGACTTCCGGCACAGAAGCAGAACTCCGGCGCTTCGCCGTCGCTGTTGGCCTGTGACACGCACGCGGTCGGCACCTGGGCCTACAACGACCAGGCCGGTGTGCAGCACAACGGGATGAACATGCAGGTCCAGGTGCGGGATCTGCGGACCGGCGCGCTGATCGCCGGGCTCACGAACTCCGCCGGCCGCTACGACATCTGTTTCACGGCCGCGCAGTTCACGCAGTTGTACATCACGTTCGCGGCCGAGAACGGCGCGTGGCGGGTGCAGAACGGCACGAACATCTACAACTGGAGTACGCCGGTCCGCGCCAATCCGGTAGCGGGCAGCACCGTGAACTTCGGCACCCAGGTTCCCGGCGACGGCACGGCGGGCCACCGGGCCGCTCACCTGTTCGACGTGGCCAATGACGCATGGGTGGGTGTCCCGCACTCGAACGGCTGCTGGGATCCGAAGGACACCACGTGTAGCCAGTTGCGAATCAACTGGTCGAACACCGCGGTCGGCGACACGGACTTCTACGACCAGACGGGCAACGTGGTGCAGCTGCTCGCCGCGACCCCGGACGCCCCGATGGAGGTGATGCACGAGATCGGCCACGCACTGATGGACGACGTGTACAACGACGCGTTTCCGTCGACCTTCGGGTGCCCCCGTCCGCACCCCGTCCACCTGGCCAGCACCACCGTGTGCGCGTGGATCGAGGGATGGGCGGACTTCTTCTCACTGGCCATATACCACACCCCGGTCTTCAGGTTCCTCGGCGGAGGGTCGATCGATTTCGAGATTCCGAGCTGGGGCTTCAGCAGTGTCGCCAATGGTGATGTGACGGAGGAGCGGGTCGCCGGGGCGTTGTGGGATCTCATAGACATCAACTCCGGCACTTCCGAAATCTGGGACCAGCGCAGTGAGGGCTTCGGAGCCGTCTTCTTCACGCTCGCGCGTCACGTCGACAACACCTTGGCGTCGTTCTGGAGCAGTCGCGGTACGGAAGGGTTCGACGTGTCCGACGCCTCGCTGGGGTCGCTCTACCAGAACACGATCGACTACGGGTACCGCAGGCCCCTGATCGACGGCCGAGGCCAGTTCCTCCCCACGTTCACCTCTCCCACACCGCCGCAGAACTTCAGTCTGAACACCGCGGTCCAGTCGTGGTCCGTGGTCGCGGTGCGGCCGTCGAATCCAACCGATTTCGACCTCCAGCTGTACGACGACCGGGCGCAGACGGCGTTTCTCAACAGCAGCGCATTGAACGACCAGGCGGTCGATTTCGTCGCGATCGACTCGAATCTGCGGCCGGTGGGCGACTACTACCCGCGGGTGGTCCAGTTCCGGGGACCCGGTACCTACACCATCGAGTCCGTGATGGGCTTCACCACCTTGCAGCCGGGGTCGTCCACCTCCTTCCACCTCGACGACTCGCAGGTCGCCGCCGTGCACGACACGCCGCTGACCGCGGGTGTGCCGGTGACGATCACGCTGACCACGACGGACCCGATCTCGGTGGCCAGACTGTTCGTCATGGGCGACGATCCGGGCAATCCGGCGACGTTCGTCCAGAGACGCAGCTCCGCGGTGGCGTCCGCTGCCGGGTCCAATTCCGGTGGGCAGCCGGTCTCGGTGACCTTCACGCCGACGCGGACCGGCGAGTACGGCATCGTGACCACGTTCGACAACGTCGGCGGCGACTACACGCTGACGCGCAGCTGAGCCACAACGGCGGGAGGGGTGTGGTGCGTGGCCTACGCCACGCACCACACCCCACTTGAGGTGGTTCAGCGGTTCATCAGGGCGAAGACTCCCCAGCCGAGGTACTCGCGCTGGTAGCGGACGTGGCGTGCGGGGGCGGTGGTGAGTTCCGCTCGCATGTCCGGGGCCAGTTCGTCGTCGGGGTTCGCGTCCAGCCAGCGGCGGATGTTGAGCCACTGGGCGGCGACGAAGCGGTCCCAGCTGTCGTGGTCGGCGATGACCATCTCGACCACGTCGCAGCCGAGTTCGCCGAACTGTTCGAGGAGTTCGGGTAGAGGGAGGAAGTCGTCCTTCGTGGTGGCGTGGCAGGCCTCGACAGTTGTCTGATCCGGAGGGTCGAGGCGCCAGTACGGCTCGCCGATCAGGATCATGCCGCCGGGGGCCAGGCTGCGGCGGAGGAGTTCTACGGTGCCGACCGGTCCGTTGCCGATCCAGGTGGCGCCGATGCACGCGGCGATGCCCACCGGTTCGTCGGAGACGTGGCCCGTCGCGTCCCCGTGCGTGAAGGTGACGCGGTCGGCGACGCCCAGCTCGACGGCTCGGGTACGGGCGGTGGCGATGGAGACGGTGCTGATGTCCACGCCGGTGCCGGTGATCTGGTGGTCGCGTGCCCAGGTGCAGAGCATCTCGCCCGTGCCGCAGGCGAGATCGAGCATGCGGGTTCCCGCCGGCGGGCTGAGCGCCTCGCCGAGAGTCGCCAGCTTCTCGCTGGTGAACGGGTTGTGGATGCGGTGGCTGCTCTCGCGGATGGTGTAGCTACGTGGAAGATCCACTTCTGGGTTTCCTTCGGTCCAAGGTTGCCGCGGTGGTCGCGATGGCTGCGGTGGGCGGCCGGTGGAACTCGGCCGCGCTTGCCTGGACCGTCATCAAATGCACCTCATCGGAAGCAACGACTCCTGGACGGGGCGAGAGTAGGACCCTCCGGTCGGCCACGTCCATCGGTTATTGCCCGGGTCCATCGGTTGTCGCATGGCGTGATCTTGTGTCTGGTCACCCCGACGCACGGAGGCCGCCTCTACACTGACCTCGGCGGACTCCTGGGCGGCGAGGGGCGGTTGACGGTGCGTAAGGCATGGATCGTGGCGATCGCCGCCGTCGGCACCGGGCTCAGCTTCGTGATGGTGCTCGTCGTCGGCGTCTACCTGGTCGCGGGGAACCTCGCGGGCGGGGTCGGCGGAGGAGCGGTCACGCTGGCCAAGGGCGCCGTGCCGGCCGCGTACCAGACGCTCGTACAGAAATGGGGCAATCTGTGCGACGCCATCAACCCGGCGCTGCTGGCCGCGCAGCTCTACCAGGAGAGCGGATTCAATCCGAACGCCCAGAGCCCCGCTGCGGCGCAGGGGATAGCGCAATTCATCCCGGGGACCTGGGCCACGCACGGAATCGACGGCGACGGGGACGGCGACCGCGACGTCTGGGATGCGAATGACGCGATTCCGTCGGCGGCTTCGTACGACTGCGAGCTCGCCTCGTACGTGAAGGACGCGCCGGGGGACCCGACGCAGAACATGCTCGCCGCCTACAACGCGGGGGCGTACGCGGTCATCAAGTACGGGGGCGTACCGCCGTACAAGGAGACCCAGAACTACGTGAAGACGATCACCACGCTGCAGGCGAGTTTCGCCGCGCCGGTGACCCGCGTCGACCCCTCCAAGCAGGCCGCGGCGGCCATCTCGTACGCGCAGGAGAAGCTTGGCACGCCCTACCTGTGGGGCGGGAACGGTACCGCTGACCAGGGCGGACGCTTCGACTGCTCAGGGCTGACGAAGGCCGCGTACGAGAGTGTCGGGGTCACGCTTCCGCGGGTCGCCAACGACCAGTACAACGCCGGGCCGCACCCCGCGCGCGAAGAGCTGCTGCCGGGGGACCTGGTGTTCTTCTCGGACGACCTCACCAACTCGCGGGCGATCCGGCACGTGGGCATCTACGTGGGCGGCGGGTACATGATCGACGCGCCGAAGCCGGGGGCCGTCATCCGCTTCGACCCCGTCGACACCCCCGACTACTTCGGAGCCACCCGAGTGACCGAAGATGGCGCGAAAGCATTGCCCACGACGGTCTGAACCCACCCTCTGAGCTGCGGCGATGTATCTCTCTTCGATAACGTCTGAGTGATCATTCGGTGGAGGGTGGAACGTACTGGAGGGGACTGTGCGTTCCTTTTGACGTAGAGCGGATCTACGACCACGGGGGTGGGACAGAGCGCCGCACGAAAGGCTGCGCGCGCGGGCACGACGACGAAGGAGCCGCAGCGCTATGGCTGGACTCGCCGAATCCGGTTCCAACCCCGACGTCGACCTGCTCTACGACATCAATGGCCTGGCCAAGGACGCGCCCCGGTGGTTCGACCGGGGCGTCGAGTTCGTTGGTGAGTACGGGCTGCTGATCGCGATGGTCCTGCTCGTGGCCGGGTGCTGGTGGACCGTGCGGCGGCGGGGCGGCGAGGATGCCGCGTCGTCCGTGGCCGCCGTGGTGTGGGCGCCGCTGGCCGCCGGGATCGCGCTGCTGGTGAACGTGCCGATACGGGATTTCGTGGCGCGGCCCAGACCCTTCGCCGACCACCAGGGCCTCGAAGTGCTCGTGTCCGGCAAGACCGACTACTCCTTCGTCAGCGACCACGCGACGCTCACCATGGCGGTCGCCGTCGGACTCTTCATCGCGAACCGCAAGTTCGGACTGATCGGCATAGGGCTCGCGCTGCTCGAAGGCTTCTGCCGCGTCTACATGGGCGTGCACTACCCGACCGACGTGATCGGCGGCTTCGCCCTCGGCACGGCGGTCGCACTGCTGCTGTCCCCACTCGCCATGCTCCTGCTGACGCCGGTGGCCAAGGCCGTCGAGGGGTCGGCTCGGGCCGGAGGGCTGATCCGGGCGCGGGGGGTGGCTCTCGCGGGGGAGGAAGCGGTGATCGCGGGGGCGCGGGTGGAGCGGCCTGAGGACCGGGATCTCGCAGCGTAGCGCTGGCTCTGTCGCGGCCTACTGCCAGACCCACCGTACGAACGTGATGAAGCCGAGCACCCAGACGGCGAAGAAACCCAGCACCATCAGGACCATGCCGACGAAGGCCAGACTCTCGCCGAGTGGAGTCCGCTCGTCCTCCGGCCCGGTTCCGGGGCCGGACGAGAACGGGACCTGGTCCCATTCGACGGGCACGCCGAAAGCGTCCGAAGTGGCTTGGCGCACGGCCGCCAGCTGCCGGGCCGCGAAATCGGTACCGGCGAGGGCTTCCGGCCCGTTCCAGGCCAGGGCTCGCATCCGCCTCGGTGGCGTGGAGTAGCGCGCTTCGAAAGCGGACGTCTCCGCCGGGTCCCGGTCCGCTTCGAGGTACATCCATCGCCCGGCTTCCGCCGGCTCGCCGTACAGCCGGTACACCTCGGCCAGTCGGCGCCGCAGCAGCAGGTTCTGAGGATGCGAGGACACCAGGCCGCGCAGGCGCTGGCGGGCCACGGGGAGCCGCCCCGCGGCAAGGTCCGCGTCCACGCGCGCGAGGGTGGCTATGAGCGTCATGCCTGCATGATTGCCGAAGGGATGCGCCCGCCGCCGTGCATTTTCCCGCGGCGGGAATCTCCACCGGCGGGCATCAAGTCCGCACTACAGCGCCTGCGGGAACGTGAAGAAGCGGTCCGGGTCGTACTGCTTCTTCAGGGCTGTCAGGCGGGGGGCCGCGTCGCCGTAGTACGCCTTGCGCCAGTTGGTGAGGGTGGGGTCCGTGTAGTTCTGGTACGCGGCGCCCGAGGCGTAGGGGGACATGGCCTTGTGGGCGGTGGCCAGCCAGGACTGGGCGGTCGTGCCGGAGGTGCCGGCCTGCCATGAGGCGATGTACTGGGCGAGCATGCGCGAGCGGCGGTGGACGAAGGCCGTCGAGGTGGGGGAGACGCGGTTGACCGCGCCGCCGAGTGCCGTCAGGGCGATGCTGCCCGCGCCGCCCCGGACCGTCGAGAGCTGCTTCATGAGGGCCTGGATCCCGGCCGACGAAATGGAACGGTCGAAGAAGTCCGAGCGGGCCGCATAGGTCTCGCGGCCGAGCGCGCCCTGCGAGGAGCGGCCCGGGGTCGAGCCCGGCAGATGGCACTGGGCGTCGGTGGAGAAGGAGGAGCAGCCCGCGTACACCTCCATCGAGTCCTCGTACGAGCGGCGCTTCAGCGAGACGTTGCTCGCGGGGGCGCCGATCCTGTCGGCCAGGCGGTCCACGGCGTTCTGGAGTTCGACGTACGTGCCGAGGGAGAACGCGGCGATGGAGATCGTGGGGGTGCCGCCGGACGCGTTCGCGAGGTGGCAGGAGGACCAGATCTCGTCCGGCTGGGTCGGGCCCCACTCCTGCCAGGCCTTGATCACGGCGGCGGCCCTTGACCAGGGCCAGGTCATGTACGCCGATACGGCCTGTGGGGCGGGGTGGGTCTTGTAGCGGAGCTCGGTGACGATTCCGAAGTTGCCGTTGCCCGCGCCGCGCAGGGCCCAGAAGAGGTCCTTGTTCTCCGTCGCGTTCGCGGTGAGCTGCTTGCCGTCGGCCGTGATCAGCGTCGCCTGCGTCAGGCTGTCGCAGGTCAGGCCGTACGCGCGGGAGACCACGCCGTGGCCGCCGCCCAGGGTCAGGCCGGAGACGCCGACGGTGGGGCAGGAGCCGGCGGGGATCGTGACGCCCTTCGCGGCGAGGGTGCGGTAGACGTCGATCAGTTTGGAACCGGCGCCGACGACTGCCTCGTTGGCGCTCGCGCGGATCTTGTTCAGCTTCGATACGTCGATGACCAGGCGGTTGTTGCCGGAGGACCAGCCGGCGTAGGAGTGGCCGCCGTTGCGGATCGAGACCTTGATGGCGTGGGTGCGGGCGTATGCCATGACGGTGGTGATGTCGTCGGTGTTGGCGACGTATGCGACTGCGGTGGGCTTCAGGGTGTCGAAGCGGGTGTTGTAGAGCTGGTGGGCCGTTGACCAGGTCTGGTCGCCTGGGCGGATCAGGGTGCCGTCCAGGTCCCTGGAGAGGGCGGTCCAGTTGGCGGGGGTTGCTTTGCTGGTGGTGGCCGTGCGTATGGGGGTGCCGGTTGTTTCGGCCGCGCCTTGGGGCGCGTCCGTTTTGCCGTTGCACGCGGCTGTGGCTGCCGCCGCGAGTGCGGCGGTGGCTCCGCCTATGAACGTACGCCGCTGCATGTGTGCCTCCCCTTGGTTCTGTGGAGGGAGACGGGTGCCCGGGGTCGGGGGTTCCACGGGTGGGGCGTCTGCGGGTCGGGCGGCGTTGGAGGTGGGGTTATTCGCCCCCTCCGCCCCTACCCGTCCCTTGCTCCTGGGGGCTGCCGCCCCCAGACCCCCGCTATCGGCCTGAACGGCCTCGTCCTCAAACGCCGGACGGGCTGAAAGATCTCCAGCTCGGAGGGGGCGAAAAACTCCCCTACAGAACCGCCAAGTTCACGACCCAGAAGCTCAGCGCCGCGACCAGTGCCGCCGCCGGCATGGTGATGAACCAGCCGAGGATGATGTTCTTGGCCACGCCCCAGCGGACGGCGTTCAGGCGCTTGGTGGCGCCGACGCCCATGATGGCGGAGGTGATGACGTGGGTCGTGGAGATGGGGGCCTTGAAGAGGTAGGCCGTGGCGAACATGATCGACGCGCCCGTCGTCTCCGCGGCGAAGCCCTGGGGCGGATCGAGCTCGATGATCTTCCGGCCCAGCGTCCGCATGATGCGCCAACCGCCGGCGTACGTCCCGAGCGACAGCATCACCGCGCAGACAATCTTCACCCAGACGGGGATTGGGTCGCCCGGGCCCTGCACATCGGCGATGACCAGGGCCATCACCACGATGCCCATGGTCTTCTGGGCGTCCTGGAGACCGTGGCCCAGGGCCATGCCGGCCGCTGAGACGGTCTGGGCGATGCGGAATCCGCGCTTGGCCTTGTGGGGGTTGGAGCGACGGAAAATCCACATGATCGCCGTCATCACCAGATAGCCGACGACCAGGCCGACCAGCGGCGAGGCGAACATCGGAATGACGACCTTGTCCAGCACCCCGTCCCAGTAGACCTTCGTGCCGCCGGCCAGCGCCGCGCCCACCATGCCGCCGAACAGGGCATGGGAGGAGGAGGACGGAAGACCGAAGTACCAGGTGACCAGGTTCCAGGTGATCGCGCCGACGAGGGCCGCGAAGAGGATTCCCATTCCCTTCGAGCCCTCGGGGGTCTGGATCAGGCCCTCGCTGACCGTCTTGGCGACGCCGCTGCCGAGGAAGGCACCCGCGAGGTTCATGACCGCGGCCATGGCGAGCGCCGCCCGCGGCGTCAGCGCCCGCGTCGACACCGACGTCGCGATCGCGTTCGCCGAGTCGTGGAAGCCGTTCGTGTATGTGAATCCGAGCGCGACGCCAATGGTCACGATCAGGGCGAAGGTGTCCATGAAGAGGTCAGGACTCCTTGACGGCGATGGTCTCCACCGTGTTCGCCACGTGCTCGAACGCGTCGGCCGCTTCCTCCAGCACATCCACGATCTGCTTGAGCTTGAGCACGTCCATGGCGTCGTACTTGCCGTTGAAGAGCTGGGCGAGCAGCTTGCGGTGGATCTGGTCGGCCTGGTTCTCCAGGCGGTTGACCTCGATCCAGTACTCGGTGAGGTTGTCCATCGTGCGGAGGTTCGGCATGGCCTCCGCCGTCAGCTCCGCCGCCCGGGCCAGCACCTCGATCTGCTGCTCCACACCCTTGGGGAGTTCCTCGACCTGATACAGCACGACCAGGTCGACGGCCTCCTCCATGAAGTCCATGATGTCGTCGAGGGACGAGGCCAGGTTGTAGATGTCCTCACGGTCGAACGGCGTGATGAACGAGGAGTTCAACTGGTGGAAGATCGCATGCGTGGCGTCGTCACCGGCGTGTTCCGCGGCCCGCATACGCTCTGCGATCTCGGTCCGGCCGGAGGCGTCCGCCCCGAGCAGTTCCATGAGGAGTTTCGAGCCCGTGACGATGTTGTCCGCGGATGCGGAGAACATGTCGTAGAAGCTCGTCTCCCTGGGGGTCAGACGAAAGCGCACGTTGGGGTCCTCGGGGTGCTTCGGTTCGGTCAGGCTGATGCTAGGCGCATCATCCGGCCACGGCTAATGGGCCGTCTCCCAGTGTCGCCCATCAGGCAGAGTGCTCAGCACAGGGTCCGGTCCCGGCATCGGGCAAGGGCCCTATACCCAGCAAAGTTCGATACCATATACCTACCAGGGGTATATGTAAGCGGCGAACCGGACGGGATCTCGACAAGGGCCTCCGGTATATCCCCCGAGGTGTCCCCGGGGCCCTCCGGGACCGCCGACAGACTCATCAGGAGGACGCGATGACGACCACCGAGGCCGGCGCGACGGCGCCCTCCGGCGAACCCGTGCAGCAGGTCGTGACCGACCACGACCGGGGTATCCACGGCTACCACCATCAGAAGGACGAGCACCTCAAGCGCCTGCGCCGGATCGAGGGCCAGATCCGCGGTCTGCAGCGGATGGTCGACGAGGACGTCTACTGCATCGACATACTCACCCAGGTCTCCGCCTCCACGAAGGCCCTGCAGTCGTTCGCCCTCCAGCTCCTGGAGGAGCACCTGCGCCACTGCGTCGCGGACGCCGCAGTCAAGGGCGGCGACGAGATCGACGCGAAGGTCGAGGAAGCGACGAAGGCGATCGGGCGACTGCTGCGTACGTGAGATACACGACGTACGGTCACCCGGCCAGGTACGTACGTGGGGGGCGGCGTGGCGGGGACCCGGCCACGCCCGGACAGGCCTTAAAGGTCCGCGTCCCGTGCCTGCTCATGGTCACGCTCGTAGGTGCGCGCTTCGGACACCTTCAGCACCTCGTCGATGCTCTCAAGACTGAGCCGGTCCTCGTCAGCGGCCGAGGCCGCGATGATCAGGTCTCCGCACAGCTCGATCTCGGCGAGGGCCACGTGGTCCTGAACTGCAGTACCGCCGACCGGAGCCACGTGCATCACCTCTTCCTGCCGTCACCGACTTCCTAGAGTAGGTAGCGGCCTACACACCGCGCATGGCACGGAAGGGCCATTTCCGGCCCCCAACTCCTCCTACGCCCGCCCCTGCCCCGGCCGGGCGTTCCTACTCCGCGATCTTCCCGGCGAAGATGTCCGCGGACTCCGGAAGCGTTACGTCGGCGGCGACCCCGAACTCGTACAGCAAGGTCGTCGAGGCGACGGCGACGGTGCCCTTCTGCCGTCCGTTGACGAAGCTGAACCGGTGGCGGACCTTGCGCAGGCGCCCCTCGTCGTCGAGATAGGCGTCGAACGGCACCTGGGCGGTGGCGAACCCTTTCGCCGCCGCCTTCAACGCGTCCCGGTTGCCCGCCGAGGCGCTCTTCGCGGCCACGGCGAGGTCGGCCGTGCCGCGGTAGTGCCGCACCGGAACCCCGGCGACGTCGGTCTTCCCGACGTACTCCGCCGTCCGCGCCCCGCGCAGCAGTTCGGCCGCCGCGAACGGGTCGGTGGCGCCGCCCGTCACCAGGTTCCCGTCGGAGAGGGTGGCCGTGTCGACGCGGACCCACTTGTCGGAGGGGACGCCGGCGCCGCGGTTCTTCATGAAGAGGGCGCCCGGGGCGAGGAGTTCGGTGATCGGCCGGTGCTCGTCGGCGCCCGCGGGGTCCTGCGGCAGCAGTACCTTCAGCCGGCCCCGCTGCTCCTCGAAGTCGTACACGCCCTCGCCCCGGATGGTGACCCTGGTCCCGCCGGTGGCCATCTCCATGGACGTACTGGTCTTCGCACTGCCCGCCCGCCTCAGGGCGTCGGCGGCCTGATGGAGCACCTCGACGCCGTCGGCACCGGTTCGGGCGTCGTCCTCGGCGGCGCCGGGACCGCCCGAGCATCCGGTGACACAGACCATCAGCCCCACCGCGGCGCCCGCGGCGACCATCCAGCCGCGCCGCCGCTCCTCCTCCACCACCATCGCCTGCCGACCCCCAGCCGGTCCGTCCCGGGCCCTCCCCGTCGTTCCGCTTAACGACGTGTGGGGGCGCTCGTCACGCGTCTGCGCGCCCGCCGCGGACCGGCAGATGTAAAGGCGCTTGCCTTGGGTAACGTTGTTGGCGTGGCACAGCAGGACGGGATCGCCCAGAGCGAGGAACACCGCACTACGACGGTCGAGCAGGGCCGCTTCTGCCTGGCCCGCTGCACCTGCGGCTGGCGCGGCCCGGCGCGAAGAGCCCGGAGTCTGGCCCGCGCGGACGCGGAGGGGCACACCCAGGGGTGAGAACACGGTGAGAAAACGAGCGGGCCCGCCCCCGGTAGCCGGGGGCGGGCCCTTCTCGTCCTCGCGGTGGCACCGCCATGCAGCACCGCGAGGGGTTCTTGAGGTGTCGGCTCAGCCGAAGCGGCCCGAGATGTAGTCCTCGGTGGCCTGGACGGACGGGTTGGAGAAGATGCGCTCCGTGTCGTCTATCTCGATGAGCCTGCCGGGCTGGCCGACCGCCGACAGGTTGAAGAACGCGGTGCGGTCGGAGACGCGGGCGGCCTGCTGCATGTTGTGCGTCACGATGACGATCGTGAAGCGCTCCTTCAGCTCGCCGATCAGGTCCTCGATCGCGAGGGTGGAGATCGGGTCGAGGGCCGAGCAGGGCTCGTCCATCAACAGAACCTGGGGCTCCACCGCGATCGCCCGCGCGATGCACAGACGCTGCTGCTGGCCGCCGGACAGGCCCGAACCGGGCTTGTTCAGGCGGTCCTTGACCTCGTTCCAGAGGTTCGCGCCCTTGAGGGACTTCTCCACGACGTCGCTCAGCTCGGACTTCTTGTAGGAGCCGTTGAGCTTCAGGCCCGCAGCCACGTTGTCGAAGATCGACATGGTGGGGAAGGGGTTGGGGCGCTGGAAGACCATGCCGATCGTGCGGCGCACGGCGACCGGGTCGATGCCGTGCCCGTACAGGTCCTCGTCGTCCAAGAGCACCTTGCCCTCGACGCGGCCGCCGGGGGTGACCTCGTGCATGCGGTTGAGGGTGCGCAGGAAGGTCGACTTGCCGCAGCCGGAGGGGCCGATGAAGGCCGTCACGGAGCGCGGCTCGACCGTCATGGAGATGTCTTCGATCGCCTTGTGGGCGCTGTAGTAAGCGGTCAGTCCGCTTACGTCGATTCGCTTGGCCATTTCAATCACTGCTTCTTTCGAGGGGGAGACGTCGGTCGCTGATATGGCCGCGTCAGCGACCTGTCTTCGGCGCCTTCCAGCGGGCGATGCCGCGAGCCGCCAGGTTGAGGATCATGATGAAGGCGATCAGGGTGAGCGACGCCGCCCAGGCACGGTCGTACGCCGCGCCCGAGCCGGCGCTGTTCGCGTACTGCTGGTAGATGTACAGCGGCAACGAGGCCTGCGCGCCCTCGAACGGGTTGTTGTTGATGAAGGGGTTGCCGAACACCAGCAGCAGTACCGGTGCGGTCTCGCCCGCGATACGGGCCACTGCCAGCATGATGCCGGTGATGATGCCGCCGAGGGAAGTCGGCAGGACCACCTTCAGGATGGTCCGCCACTTCGGGATGCCCAGGGCGAGGGACGCCTCGCGCAGCTCGTTCGGAACGAGCTTGAGCATCTCCTCCGTGGAGCGGACGACCACCGGCATCATCAGGATCGCCAGCGCGAGCGAGCCGGCGAAGCCGAAGGGCTGCATGTCGAACTGCAGCATCAGGCTCAGGATGAACAGGCCGGCGACGATCGACGGGATGCCGGTCATGACGTCGACGAAGAACGTGATGGCCCGGGAGAGGTTGCCGCGCCCGTACTCCACGAGGTAGACGGCGGTCAGCACACCGACCGGCACGGCCATCAGCGCGGCGAGGCCGACCTGCTCCAGGCTGCCGATGATGGCGGCGTAGATGCCGCCGCCCGGCTCGGTGTCGGTGACGACTCCCATCGAGTGGGTCAGGAAGTAGACGTCGAGCACCTTGATACCGCGCACGATGGTCGTCCAGACCAGGGAGACCAGCGGCACGACGGCGAGGATGAACGCCACCCACACCAGACTGGTCGCCACCCGGTCCTTGGCCTGCCGGCGGCCCTCGACGCGCGCGGCGATGCCGTACGTCCCGAGGACGAAGATGATCCCGGCCATCAGGCCCCACTGGATGCTGCTGTCCAGCCCGGCCGCGGCGCTGATACCGAGGCCGAGGGCGACCGAGCCCGCGGCGATCGCCCAGGGGGTCCACTTGGGCAGCGTCGCGCCCTGCAGGGTGCTGGGGCGCTTCGCGTTCAGGGTGTGGCTCATGCGTTGGCCCCCGAGTACTCCTTGCGGCGGGCGATGATCGCGCGGGCCGCGCCGTTGACCAGCAGGGTGATGACGAAGAGGACCAGACCGGAGGCGATGAGCGCGTCACGGCCCTGCTCGGATGCCTCACCGAACTTGCTGGCGATGTTCTGGGCGAAGGTGCCGCCGCCCGGGTCGAGAAGGCTGGCGTTGATCGTGAAGGTCGGGGAGAGGACCGTGGCGACGGCCATCGTCTCGCCGAGCGCACGGCCCAGGCCCAGCATCGAGGCGGAGATCACGCCGGAGCGGCCGAAGGGGATCACCGACATGCGGATGACCTCCCAGCGCGTGGCGCCGAGGGCGAGAGCCGCCTCTTCGATCATCTGCGGGGACTGCCGGAAGACCTCGCGGCTCACGTTCGTGATGACCGGCAGGATCATGATCGCGAGCAGGATGCCGACGGTGAGCATGGAGCGCGGGGCGCCGCCCTGCCACTCGAAGATGCCGGTCCAGCCGAGGTAGTCGTCGAGCCAGCCGAAGAGGCCGTTCATGTGCGGGACGAGGATGAGGGCGCCCCACAGGCCGTACACGATGGACGGCACGGCGGCGAGCAGGTCGATGACGTACGAGATGGGGCCGCTGAGCCTGCGCGGGGCGTAGTGCGTGAGGAACAGCGCGATGGCGACCGCGATCGGGACCGCGATGACCATGGCGATGATCGAGGAGACCACCGTGCCGAAGGCCAGGACGGCGATGCCGAAGTCCGGCGGGATCGCGGTGGGGTTCCACTCGAACGTGGTGAGGAAGTTGCTCTCGTCCTTGCTGATCGCGAGGGTGGCGCGATAGGTCAGGAAGATCGCGATGGCGGCCATGACCACCAGCAGGAAAATGCCCGAGCCGCGGGAGAGACCGAGGAAGACTCGGTCACCGGGTCGGGTGGCGCCGCGACTGGCGCGCTTCTGCTCGGTCGCGGTGGGCTGGGGGGTTGGCGGAGGCGCTTCGGCGTCGTTCTTGGTCGATATATCCATCAGATTTCTCCGGTCTGCGGAGTCGCACGAGATGTGGGGCTCCTGGCGGCGGTGCACCGGACGCGGTGCGGTCCGGCCCCGTGGCGGGGCCGGACCGCACCGTCGGGGTTTAGCTCAGGCCCGCGATGGTGGTGCGGACCTTGGCGATGATCTCGGCCGGGATCGGCGCGTAGCCGGCCTCGGTGAGGAGCTTCTGGCCGTCCTCGCTGGCGATGTAGGTGAGGAACGCCTTCGTGGCGGGCAGGGTGTCGGCCTTGTTGCCCTTGTCGCAGACGATCTCGTAGGTGACAAGGGTGATCGGGTAGGCGCCCTCGGCCTTGGTCGCGTAGTCCAGCTTGAGCGCGAGGTCCGAGCCCGTGCCGACGACCTGGGCGGCGGCGATCGCCTTGGTGGCGTTGTCGACGGTGGCCTCGACCGGAGCCGCGGCGCCCGTGTCCAGGGAGGCGGCGGCGATGCCGTCCTTGGCGTACGACAGCTCCATGTAGCTGATGGCGCCGGAGGTCTGCTTGACCTGCGCGGCGACACCGCTGGAGCCGCTCGCGGACTGGCCGCCCTTGGCCTGCCAGGCCTTGCCGCCCTCGTACTTCCAGTTGTCCGGGGTCGCGGCGATCAGGTACTTGGTGAAGTTGTCCGTGGTGCCGGACTCGTCCGAACGGTGGAACGCCTGGATCTTGAGGTCGGGCAGCGTCGCGTCGGGGTTCAGCGCCTTGATCGCGGCGTCGTTCCAGTTGGTGATCTTGCTGTCGAAGATCTTCGCGATGGTGGCCGCGTCCAGGACCAGGTTGTCGACACCCGGGACGTTGTAACCGACCGCGATCGGGCCGCCGACCATCGGGAGGTCGATGGCCTGGCCGCCGGTGCAGACCGCCTTGGAGGCCTCGACCTCTTCGGGCTTCAGCGCGGAGTCGGAACCGGCGAAGGCGACCGTGCCCTGCGTGAACGCGGTGACGCCGGCGCCCGAGCCGCCGCCCTTGTAGTTGATCTGGACGCCGCAGGCGGTGCTGAACTCCTTGACCCAGGCGTCGATCGCGTTCTTCTGCGCGGACGAGCCGTCGGCGAGGAGCTGACCCTTGGCGTCGTCACACTTGATCGAGCTGGCCGCGCCGGTCGTGGCGCTCGAGTCCGTGGTGGTGCCGGTGTCGTCCGAGCCGCACGCCGTGAGGGCCAGGGCGCCGGAGACCGCGAGAGCACCGAGGGTGAGGGCCCGCCGGTTCATGCGCTGCTGAAGCTTCACTTTTCGGGTGTTCCTTCCAGGAGCCGCCGTCTGGTGGCGGCGTGCGAAGTCTGTGTGATGCGGAGGAGACATCCGTCAGGCCGCCTCGCACCGTGTAAGGCCGAAATTAGGCAGATCAGGTGAAGGCGCCGATGGCCAAAAGTGAACGGGGGGTGAACCCCTGCGGACGGTGCGGTGAGGTAACGGAACGCTTACGTCAAGGACACGGAGAGATCCCGGGTTGGAGGGCCCAAAGAGGAACTCTACGTAATCAAACGGCTACTCACAGGTTCCGGCGCAGCTACGCAAGATGCAGCGAGTTCAGCAGATCGTCCAGCAGGTCGCGGTCGCGGGGCTGGGTGAGGCGGGCGCGGGCCGCGTCCGGGGGGAGCCAGCTGATGTGGTCGACCTCGCGGTTGGGCGTGAAGTGGCCGTCCGTCGCCTCGGCGGCCCAGTAGCTGACCCGTTTGCGGCGGCCGTCCACGTAGTAGAGGGCGGAGGGGAGGCGGGCGCCGGGCACGCAGCGGAACCCGGTCTCCTCCTCGACCTCGCGCAGAGCGCCCGCGAGGGGTTCCTCACCGCGCTTGAGCTTGCCCTTGGGGTGCGACCAGTCGTCGTACTTCGGCCGGTGGACCAGACAGATCTCCAGCTCGCCGGGCACGTCCACGGGGGAGGCGCGCCACAGGACGCAGCCGGCCGCCCGGATGGTGTCGTCGTCGGTCATCCGACCTCCATTCCCTTCGACTCAACAGGGGTCCTCTACGGGGCGCGTACCGCTTCCTTCTGCCAGCTCTGCTGGAACGCGAACCGCGCCGCCTCCACCTCGTGCCGCTGATCGGCGTGGAGCACGCCGAGCGCGTACGCCGTCGCCGGGGCGATGCGCGGTGTGCGGGCCGCCGATGCCGCGGCCGAGGCGGCCTCCGCCGCGTCCCGGTGCTGGTTCAGGGCCTGGCCTGCGCCGAGCAGGCGTGCGTCGACGGGGCACTCCTCGCCGTGCAGGACCTCGCGGGCGTAGCGGTGCAGGCGCAGCAGCAGGCGGACCTGGTGCCAGGGGGCGTCCTGCGGCTGGGGCGCGGTGTCGGCGGAGAGGCCGTGCACGAGGGCCTCCGCGTTGTAGGGGTGGCCTGCGGTGAGGAGCGGCAGTGTGCCGACGGCGTCGATCAGGCGGCCCTCGGCGGCGGCGGCCGACGGGCGCAGGTCGGCCATGGCCGCCGTCGGGGTCAGCGGGACCTCGCTGGCGAGGACGGCGACGCTGTCGGCGACGGCGTGGAAGCGGGAGGAGCCCAGTGCCTGGAGGGCGGCCGAGTGGGCCCGGGTGCGGGCCAGGGTCAGCTGGCGGTCGAGCAGGGCGCCCGCCTTCGCCGCGCCGATGGTCAGATTGCCCTTGGGTTCCGTGCTCGCCTCCGGTCCGGCCTGGGCGGGGAAACCGGAGGGCGAGCCCGAGCCGGACAGCCGGTTCAGCGCGCCGAGCAGCCGCTCCAGACGGGCCGAGTACGCGTGCTCGCGTGCCAACGTGCCCGACAGCCAGGCGAGTTCGGGGCGCATGCCCTCCGACCAGTCCGCGTCGAGCAGCGGCCGGAAGGTGTGCAGTGAGCCGCTTATCCGGCGGGCCGAGCGGCGCAGGGCGCGCGCCGCGTCGACGGAGCCGTCCGAGCCGCTGGACGCGCCGCCGGTCTCGCGGTGCTGGCGCAGCGAACGGAGGAACTCCGTCGCCTGCGCCCGCAGATAGCCCGCCAGGGCGTCACAGGACACCGGCCCGGCCGTGCTGGGGTCGGTGGGGTCAAGTTGTTGCTGTGCCACGCCGGCGCCTCCGGGCGTCTATGAGCATCTCCTGGACGTTCCGCAGGGGTTGGCCCTCGGCATCGGTCGCGTGCCGGGTCCATTCGCCGTCCGGGCCCAGGTGCCAGGAAGCGGTGGTGTCGGACATACCGGTTTCGAACAGCCGGTTGAGGGCTGCCCGGTGGGCCGGGTCGGTGATCCTGACCAGAGCCTCGATGCGGCGGTCGAGGTTGCGGTGCATCATGTCGGCGCTGCCGAGCCAGATCTCGGGCTCGCCGCCGTTGCCGAAGGCGAAGACCCGGGAGTGTTCCAGGAAGCGGCCGAGGATCGAGCGCACCCGTATGTTTTCGGACAGGCCCGTGACGCCGGGCCGGACCGCGCAGATTCCGCGCACCCAGATGTCGACCGGTACCCCGGCCTGGGAGGCGCGGTAGAGCGAGTCGATGACCGCCTCGTCCACCATCGAGTTGACCTTGATGCGGACGAACGCGGGGCGTCCGGCGATGTGGTGCTGGACTTCCTTGTTGATCCGCGAGATCAGGCCGTCGCGCAGGGACTTGGGGGCGACGAGCAGCCGGCGGTAGGTCTCGCGGCGCGAGTAGCCGGAGAGCCGGTTGAAGAGGTCGGAGAGGTCCGCGCCGACCTGCGGGTCGGCGGTGAGCAGTCCCAGGTCCTCGTACAGGCGGGCGGTCTTGGGGTGGTAGTTGCCCGTGCCGACATGGCAGTAGCGGCGCAGCGTGTCGCCCTCCTGGCGGACCACCAGCGACAGCTTGCAGTGGGTCTTCAGGCCGACGAGCCCGTACACGACATGGCAGCCGGCCTCTTCGAGCTTCCTGGCCCACTTGATGTTGGCCTGCTCGTCGAAGCGGGCCTTGATCTCGACCAGGACGAGGACCTGCTTGCCGGACTCGGCGGCGTCTATCAGTGCGTCGACGATCGGCGAGTCGCCCGAAGTCCGGTACAGCGTCTGCTTGATGGCCAGTACGTCGTCGTCCCCCGCCGCCTGCTCCAGGAAGGCCTGGACGGAGGTGGAGAAGGAGTCGTACGGGTGGTGCAGCAGTACGTCGCGCTCGCGCAGGGCGGCGAAGATGTCGGGCGCGGACGCCGACTCGACCTCCGCGAGGTCGCGGTGGGTGCCCGCGATGAACTTGGGGTACTTCAGCTCGGGCCGGTCCAGGCCCCCTATGCCGAAGAGGCCGGTCAGGTCGAGGGGACCCGGCAGCGGGTACACCTCGGCCTCGGAGATCTTCAACTCCCGTACCAGCAGGTCGAGTACGTACCGGTCGATGGACTCCTCGACCTCCAGGCGCACCGGCGGCCCGAAGCGGCGCCGCATGAGCTCCTTCTCCAGGGCCTGGAGCAGGTTCTCGGCGTCGTCCTCCTCGACCTCCAGGTCCTCGTTCCGGGTGAGGCGGAAGGTGTGGTGCTCAAGGACCTCCATGCCCGGGAAGAGCTCCTCCAGGTGGGCCGCGATGACGTCCTCGATGGGGACGTAGCGGCTGGGGGAGGCCTCCAGGAAGCGGGAGAGCAGCGGCGGGACCTTGACGCGCGCGAAGTGGCGGTGGCCGCTGACCGGGTTCCGTACGACGACGGCCAGGTTCAGGGACAGGCCCGAGATGTACGGGAAGGGGTGCGCGGGGTCGACCGCGAGGGGGGTGAGGACCGGGAAGATCTGATGCCGGAACAAGGTGAACAGGCGGGCCTGCTCCTTCTCCGTCAGCTCGCTCCAGCGGACCAGGTGGACGCCCTCCTCCGCGAGCGCGGGGGCCACGTCCTCCTGGTAGCAGGCCGCGTGCCGGGCCATGAGCTCGCGCGAGCGGGCCCAGATCATCTCCAGGACCTCACGGGGCTGGAGGCCCGAGGCGGACTTGGTGGCCACGCCGGTCGCGATGCGGCGCTTCAGTCCGGCCACCCGGACCATGAAGAACTCGTCCAGGTTGCTGGCGAAGATCGCCAGGAAGTTCGCGCGCTCCAGAAGCGGTGTGTTCGGGTCCTCGGCGAGCTCCAGCACCCGTTCGTTGAACGCCAGCCAGCTGCGTTCCCGGTCCAGGAACCGGCCCTGCGGCAGCTGGATGCCGTCCTCGACCGTGTCCTCGTACGCGTCGAGGTCGGCGTCGAGGTCCGGCTCCAGGTCGGAGACGTTCGCGGCCACCGTGTGCGGGCGGTGCGCGGCTATGGAGCCGACGGACGGCTGTGCGTGCTGGACCGGGGCCTGGGCGCTTGGCTGGTTCATGGACCCATTCTTCCGCGCCGGGAGCGTTACCGGCGCGTCGGAGAGCGCGAGCGGCAGCGGGGCGAGGCGGATATTTCCGTTCGCCAACACCGGCACGGGCTCGCCCACCGTCGGCTGCAGGGGCTCGCTCTCCTCGGAGGGCGGAGGTTCTGGCGCGGCGGGGGGGTTCATTGGTCGAGCGTTGCAAGGTCGTCTGAATCGATGGTTACGGGGACATGACGTGCGGGATATGGAGGGGCGTCTCCCGGACGTCCGTGGAGCCGGGAGACACGTCCATACGGTGCTTGTCAGGCCGTACGCCGCTTGTCAGGCGGTACGCCTCTTCAGGACCCGGAAGGTCAGGAAGACGACGAGGGCGGTGAGGGTGAGAAGGATGGCGGATTCCGTGAGCTGGAGGGGCCAGAAGTGGGACGGCGGGTGGTAGGTCGCCCACAGGTCGGAGATGCCGTTCTTGCTCATGCACCTCGTGAGGTCGGCGGCCGTGTCGTTGTCGACGCAGGCCAGGTTGTTGCCGATCCGCTCGCCGGAGGTGAGGATCACGCCGTGCTCCAGCTGCGCCGCGTCGGCCGGCAGGTTGGAGGCGGCCGCTCCGGTGACGGTGACCGCGGGCCACAGCGAGGCCCGGTACAGGTCGCCGAGGGTTTGCACGGCCAGGGTGACGGCGACCGCCAGGCCCAGCGCAGGCAGCGTACGGCGCACCAGGAGGCCCGCCAGGGCGCCCACGGCGAGGGCGCACAGCGCGGCCCCGACGGCGACCGGGCCGTTGGAGCGGAAGGCGTCCGTCTCGTACCAGTCCTGGTAGAGGAGGTTCCGGCCGTCGGTCCACATCAGGCGGTGCAGCAGCACCAGCACGGTCGTGCCGGCGGTGATCAGCGCGGCCGGGACCGCGAGCTGCGTCGCCAGCCAGCGGGCGGGCGACACGGACTGAGTCCAGGCGAGCTGCGCGGTGCCGCTCTCCAGTTCGCGGGCGATGAGGGTGGCGCCCGCCCAGGCGGCGACGAGGCAGGGCAGGTAGACGATGGCGTAGGCGGTGAGCTGGGCGACCGCTTCGTAGAAGAACGACGCGGCGCCGGGTGTGTCCCCGCAGAACGAGTCCATGGCGCACGAGGCCGCCAGGCGTTGCTCCTCCGCCCGTACGGCGTCCGCGCCGAGGCCGTACGCCCACAGCAGGCCGGCCGCGGTCACCGCGACCAGTGCCACCCAGATCACCAGCGCGGCGCCGTGCAGCCGCAGCGCCGCCCAGACGGTGCCGCGCGGGGTGAGCGGGGAGGGGCGCTCGGCGAGTGGCCGCGCGGTGGTGACTGCGGTCATGCGGGCTCCTTGGCGGTGACGACGGGGGCGCCGCCCGTGTGCCGCTTCAGCAGACGGAAGGCGGCCAGGACTGCGACCGCGGCGAGGGCGAGTACCAGGGCGGTCGCCGTGAGCTGAAGCGGCCAGTAGTGGGAGAAGGGGTGGGAGTCGGCGTAGTAGCTGACGGCGCCGACCCGGTCGTACAGGTCGCTGCACTCGGTGGCACGGCTGCTGCCGCAGTAGGGGTTGGGGAGGCGGGCGCCGGTCGCGGTGAGGAGCCCTTCGTCGACGGTGAGGCCGAGGCCGCGGGGGGCGTCGCCGGCGAGGCCGGTGACGGTGGTCACCGAGGGCCAGAGGTAGGGGCGCGCCACGCCGACCGCGGCCCAGACGGCTCCCGTCGCCGCCACCGTGACGGCGAGCGAGGCCAGGGAGCGGCGCAGCAGCAGGCCCGCGAGGGCGCCGGCGGCCAGGCCGAACAGGGCGAAGGCGACCGTCGTCGTGCCGTTGGCGTGGAAGGTGAGCAGGTCGGTCCAGGACTTGGCGTTGTCGATCTTTCCGCGGCCCCTGGACCACACCAGGTTGTGCAGCAGGACCAGCACACTCGTTCCGGCGGTGACGAGGGCGGCGGGGACGGCCAGCTTGACCGCCAGCCAGCGGGCCGGGGAGACCGACTGGGTCCAGGCGAGCTGCGCGGTGCCGGTCTCCAGTTCGCGGCCGGTCAGCGAGGCGCCAGCCCAGGCGGCGACCAGGAGCGGCACGACGTTCACCGCGATGGTCGTGTACTGCATGAGCGACTTGTAGGTGAGGATCGCGTCCTGGTCGTAGGCGCAGGTGGCCGTGGAGCAGTCGTTCCACTGCCGCCACCCCGAGGCCGCCGCGTCCGTGAGCGGGCCGTACAGCCACAGCAGCAGGGCCCCGGCGACGAGGAACACTCCGGCCCAGACGTACAGGGCGGGGCGGTGCAGCCGCAGCATCAGCCGGGTCGTGGTGAAGGGGACGACGGCGGTCATGCGACGTGCTCCTGAACGGGGGTGCGGGTGGCGTCGAGGGTCAACGCGGGCGCGTCGGGGCTGCGCAGATGCGCGAGGACCAGCTCCTCCAGGGACGGTTCCGCGGTCTGCCATTCGTCCCCGAGCGGGCCGTTCGGGCGTACGAGAGCGGTGAGCTGGCGTCCGGTGGTGCGGGACTCGACGACGGTGTGCGGGGCGAGGTCGCGGGCCGCGCCGGTGTCCGAGGCGTGCGCGGGCCCGGTGATCAGGGTGTGCGCGGCCACCAGGTCGTCCAGGTCGCCCGCCAGGCGTACCCGGCCGCCGCCTATCAGGAGCAGGTGGTCGCAGGAGCCCTCCAGGTCGGCGACCACGTGCGAGGACATCACGACCGTGGTGCCGTGTTCGGCGGCCTCGGCCATCAGCGTGCCCATCAGCTCGTGGCGGGCGAGCGGGTCGAGGTCGGCCATCGGCTCGTCCAGGAGCAGGAGTTCGGGCCGCTTGCCGAGCGCGAGGGCGAGCGCGACGCGGGTGCGCTGGCCGCCGGAGAGGGAGCGGACCCTGCTCCTCGGGTCGAGGTCGCCCTTCGCCACGATCCGTGCGGCGACCGAGGCGTCCCAGCGGGCCGGGTTGAGCTCGTGGCCCAGGCGGAGCGTGTCGGCGACGGTGAGCTGCGGGTACAGCGGCTTGCTCTGCGCGACGTACGCGATGCGCTCGCGGGCGGCGGCCGGGTGCGTGCCGAGCACGGTCAGGGAGCCCTCGGTGGGGGCGAGCAGCCCGGCCGCGTGGGCCAGCAGGGTCGACTTGCCCGCGCCGTTCGGTCCGACGACGGCGCAGACGCGTCCGACGGGGAGCCGGAAGGAGCACTCGCGGAGCGCCCAGCCCCCTCGCCGCCCGAACCGCTTGCCGAGTCCGGCCGCCTCCAAGGCGGTGTCCGTCATTCCTGGTCTCCCTTGGTGAACTGTTCATCGAGTACGGCGGTGAAGAGCGCTGCCACGTCGTCGCGCTGGAGCCCGGCCTCGCGGGCGCGGGACGCCCAGGCGTCCAGTTCGGCGCGCAGGGGCGAGTCGGCCGGGGTGCTGCTCAGTGACCTGCGTACGAAGGTGCCGAGGCCGCGTCTGGCCTCGACCAGGCCCTCGCGCTCCAGCTCGCGGTAGGCCTTCAGGACGGTGTTCGGATTGATCGCGGTGGCCTCCACGACCTCGCGGGCCGTGGGGAGTTTGTCGCCCTGCTCAAGGAGGCCGAGACGCAGGGCCTGCTTGGTCTGCTGGACGATCTGGACGTACGTGGCAACACCGCTGCGCCGGTCGATGCGGTACTCCACCACTACGGCAACCACCCTTTCACTAATTGAGTAGTGAAAGGGTGGTGCAAGATGGTGCGTGAAGTCAAGTACGAGATCTTCCGGCGGGCGTGAACCGATCGGCAGGGCTCGTCCGATGAGGGGGCGTGAGGGAAACGAGAAGCGACGGGGAGCTGCTGCGGGCCATCGCGGCGGACGGGGACCGGCGCGCCTTCGAGGAGCTGTACCGGCGGTACGCGCCATGGCTGGCCGCGCGGCTGCGCGGCCGGTGCGCCGACGCCGGGATCGTCGACGACGTCGTACAGGAGACGTTCCTCGCCGTGTGGCGCGGCACCGCCCGCTACCGCGAGGAGGGCTCCTCCCCGGACGCCGCCGGCTGGCTGTGGCGCATCGGCTCCCGGCGGCTCATCGACGCCCTGCGCGGCGACGGGGCGCGCGGGCGGATGCGGCAGGCGCTGGCCCGCCTGCGCCACCGCGACGAGGTCTCCGCCGAGGAACGCGTCCTGGCCGGCGTCGAGCACGGCGACCTCGCGGGCGCCCTGACCCGGCTCTCGCCCGAACTGCGCGCGGTCCTCCAGGCCACGGTGATCGACGGGCTCACCACCCGGGAAGCGGCCGTCCTGCTCGGCATTCCGCCGGGCACGGTCAAGACGCGGGCACTGCGTGCGCGCAAGCAGTTGCGGGAGGCACTGGCATGAGCCGTAGCGACATGACCTGGCATGTGCCGGAGGAGGACCTCCGCGCCTACACACAGGGCGAGTTGACGCCCCCCCGGCTCTGGTCCGCCGACACCCACCTCGCCTCCTGCGCGCGGTGCCGGCAGGCGCTGGCGGATGTGAGCGACCCGGTCGCCCTTGACGCGGGCTGGGAACGGCTCGACGCCGAACTGGACGCGCCGCGACCGAGGTTGACGGAGTCGCTGCTCGTGCGGGTCGGCGTCGCCGATCACACGGCGCGGCTGCTCGCGGCCACCCCGGTGCTGCGCCGCTCCTGGCTGTGCGCGGTCGCCCTCGTGCTGCTGATGACCGTGGCGGCCACCTACTCGGTGGAGGCCGGAGCGACGCCCAAGCTCTTCCTCGCCCTCGCGCCGCTGCTCCCGCTCGCCGGGGTCGCCCTGTCGTACGGGCCCACGCTCGACCCGACGTACGAGATGGCCGTCGTTTCACCGACCCACGGGTTCCGGCTGCTCCTCATCCGTACGGTCGCCGTGCTCACCGTCGGCCTCGGCCTGAACGGGCTCGCCACCCTCGCACTGCCCGGCTACGGGCTGCGCGCGCTCGCCTGGCTGCTGCCCGCGCTCGCCCTCACCGGCACCGGGCTCGCGCTGACGCCCCGCCTCGGTCCCGTCCTCGCGCCCTCGCTGGTCGGCGGGGCGTGGCTCGCGCTGCTCCTCGCGGCGCAGGCGACGACCGCCGAGCACGCCACGCTCGCGCCGTTCACGGCGGCGGGGCAGGGGGTCGCCGGGGCCGTCGCCGCGGTCGCCGTCGGGCTGCTCTATCTCGTACGGGACCGGTTCGACTCGGCGCCCGCGCATGTTCCCTTCTCCGGCGGGGGCGCGGCGTGACCGCCACCTCCGCACAGCACCTCTCCGCCCGCCTCTCCGACAGGAGCGCCGTACGTATGACGCCCACCGTCTCCGCCTCCGGCCTGACCCTCCGCTACGGCGGAACCTTCGCCCTCGACGACGTCTCGCTGCGCTTCGGCGAGGGCGTGACCGGGCTGCTCGGGCCCAACGGGGCGGGAAAGACCACCCTGTTGAGGGTGCTCGCCACCGCCGTGCCCGCCGACCGGGGGGCCTTCACGGTGCTCGGGCACGACCCGGGCACCGCCGCCGGGCGACTGGACCTGCGGCGCGTGCTGGGATATCTGCCGCAGACCCCGGGGTTCCACGAGGACTTCTCGGCCTTCGAGTTCGTCGACTACGTGGCGATCCTCAAGGAACTGACCGACCGCACCGCCCGGCACCGGGAGGTGCGCCGCGTGCTCGACGCGGTCGACCTGTCCGACGTACGGAGCAAGCGCATCAAGAAGCTGTCCGGCGGCATGCGCCAGCGGGTCGCGCTGGCCGCCTCGCTCGTCGGCGACCCCGGCTTCCTCGTCCTTGACGAGCCGACCGTCGGACTCGACCCCGAACAGCGCATGCGCTTCAGGGAGTTGATCGCCCAGGCGGGGGAGGGCCGGACGGTTCTCCTCTCCACCCACCAGACCGAGGACGTCGCGATGCTCTGCCACCGCGTGATCGTCATGGCCCGCGGACGCGTCCGCTTCGAGGGCACCCCGGCCGAACTGACCGCGCGTGCGGCTGGCCGGGTGTGGAGCAGCACGGAACGCGACCCGGCCGCACGCGCCGGATGGCGTACCGGAACCGGCTCGTTCCGCAATGTCGGCGACCCGCCCCAGGGTGCCGAACTCCTCGAACCGACCCTGGAGGACGGCTACTTGCTCACCCTCGACGGCGAGACGGGCGACAGCGACGAGACCGCGGGGGTGGCCGCATGAGCAGCACCACAGGCCTGGCCGAGGAGGCGGCGCCCACGGGGGTGGAGCCGGCTCCGGCGGCCAAGCGGCACAGGGCGGCGGCCGTCATCGCCCTCGCCCGCTTCGAGGCACGCCAACTCCTCCTGCACATACCGGTGTTCGCCTTCCTCGTGCTCTACCTCGCCTTCACCGGCTGGAGTCTGTTCAACGGCCGTGAGGGCATGGACGAGTTCCCGGCCCTCCAGGACGTCGACCGGGCCACCCAGACCGCCCCGCAGCTCCTCGGCATCGCGCTGCTCGTCATCGTCAACCGGACCGTCCTGCGCTCCCACCGGCGCGGCACCGACCGGCACTTCGACGTCCTGGTCATGGAACCGTGGCGGCGTACGGTGGCCCACGCGCTGTCGGTCGTTCCGTTCGCGGTGCTCACCGCGCTCGTCGTCGCCTTCGAGATCGTCTGGGCCGCGCACGAGCCGGGTGCCGTCGGCCACCCCTCGCCCACCGAACTGGCCGTCGGGCCGCTCGCCGTGCTCCTGTCCGGCGTACTCGGCGCACTGCTCGCCCGGCTGTTCCGGTCCTCCTTCGTCGCCCCGCTCTTCGTCGTCGGCGCCGCCATCCTGCCCGCCCTGCTGCTCTCCGCCGACGGAAGCTCGCGCTGGCAGCAGTGGCTATCGCCGGTAGTCACCGAGACGGGCGCCGACCCGTTCCCGTCCGAACTCCTCGGCCGCCCGGCCGCCTGGCACGCGCTGTATCTGGTGGGGCTCATCGGGGTGCTGGCCTGCGCCGCGGTCCTGGTCAGCGGTGGTCGCACCCGGATTGTCCAGGCGGCCACCGCCGTCACCCTCGCCGCCATGGTCGCGGGTGTCGCCGGACAGTCCCAGGGCGACTCGGCCGCCCTGATCGCGGCCCGCACCAAGATGTCCGTCAGCCCGGAGAAGTTCCAGACGTGCCACGAGTACGGCAGGTCGACGTACTGCGCCTTCCCCGAGTGGGACGCCCGCGCCGCCCTCTACTGGGCCCCGCTCGTCGACCGCGTCCAGTCCCTCGCGGGCGGCGCCGCCGGAGGTGAGCGGCTGACCGTACGGCAGCGGATCGACGCCCGGTACGGCCTGACCGGCGACACCACGCTCGAAGCGTCCAGCACACCGGGCACGGTGACCGTCGGCACGCGGTGGGGCGGCAACCGGGTTCCCGAGTTCGCCGTCGGAGTCGCCTCGGTCCTGGTGGCGGGCAACGAGGCGGCCACCAGCGAATGGTGCCAAGGGGACCCCCGCGCGGTCACCGTCATGTGGCTGGCGCTGGGCGCCGAGTCCGACCCGATGACCGCGTTCCGCAACGTCCGGCTCGGTGACAGCGTCGAAGGTTCCGACCTCGTCCTCGCGCCCACGAACGGCATCTCCCTGAGCGCCGAACAGACCTGGATCGTACGGGAGTTGCTCCAGAAGCCCCGTTACAGCGTCATCCCCAAGGTGAAGTCCCACTGGGCGGAACTCACGTCCCCGAAGACGTCCCTGGCCCGGGTGGCCGAGCTGCTGGGTGTGGAGGCCGCGTCCAGGGGAGCGGCCGACACGGATGCGGAGGAGGGCTCGTGCGAGGAGTAGCCGCGCCCGGTGAGGGTGCGCGGGCCCCGGGGCCCGGCACCCGTGCCCCGGGCACGGCGTCCGCGTACGCCTTGATCCGCGCCCTTCTCCACCCCGTGTGGCGCTCTCTGCCCCGGCGGGCCCTCGCTTCCGGGGCCGTCCTGGGGCTGCTGATCGCCGGGGCTCCGTGGCTGCTGTCGGTCTCCCGCGACTCCTGGCCCGGCCTCAACATCCTGCGGGCCTCCGCGCTCGCCTTCGGGCTCGGTCTGGCCTTCCTCCTCGACGACCCCGCCCGGCACACCACCGCGGCGGTGCCGATCCGGCGGCCGGTGCGGATCGGCTTGCGGGTGGCGTTCGCCGTCCCGATCGCCGCGATCTGGTGGACCGCCGCGCTACTCCTCGTACCGGGGGACGTCCGGCCGCCGGTGGGCGCCGTCACCCTGGAGGCCGCCGCTGTCGCCGCGCTCGCCCTGGCCGGGGCGGCTGTGGCGGTGCGGTGCACGGAGGCGGCCGAGCCCGGGGTCGGGGTGTCGGCCGGGCTGCTCGGCGGTGGCCTTGCCGCGGGCCTGCTGCTTCCCCACGACTTGGCCCTCGTTGTGGCGGTGAACGACCCGCGCTGGGACGGTGCCCATGAACGGTGGGCGGGGGTCCTGGTCGTGGCGGTGGTGGTGGGGGTCGCGGCCTGGGCGGAGCCCTTGCGACGGCGGTCGGTGATGCCCGCCTTGCGGCGGTGACGCGTCAGCGCTGACACCGCGGCGCTTCGTGGGCGGGGGCTGGGGGTGGGTTTTTCGCCCCCTCCGCCCCTACCCGTCCCTTGCTCCTGGGGCTCCGCCCCAGACCCCGCTCCTCAAACGCCGGAGGGGCTGAAGTTCTACCGCCCGGCGCTGGAAAGTCTTAGCCCGTCCGGCGTTTGAGGACGAGGCCGTTCAGGCCGACAGCGGGGGTCTGGGGGCGGCAGCCCCCAGGTACGGGACGGGAAGGGGCGGAGGGGGCGAAAAACCCCACCCTCACCCCAGCCACCAACCGTCAGGACTCGCTGCGGTACATCAAGTCCGTCTCGTGGACGTGGAAGCCGAGCCGCTCGTACACCGTGACCGCCGCCTTGTTGTCGGCGTCGACGTAGAGCATGGCCGTCGGCAGGCCCTGGCCGGCGAGGTGGCGGAGTCCGATCGTGGTGAGGGCCTTGCCGAGGCCCCCGCCCTGGGCACCCGGGCGGACACCGACGACGTACACCTCACCGATCCGCTCCTCGGCGTGCACCTTCGTCCAGTGGAAGCCGATCAGTTCGCCCGCGCGGAAGGCGAGGAAGAAGCCGGACGGGTCGAACCACGGTTCGGCCATCCGGTCGTCGAGGTCGCGCTGGGTGAGGGACCCCTGCTCGGGATGGTGGGCGAAGGCCTCCGCGTTCACGGCGAGCCAGGCCGCGTCGTCCCGCCCCGGCACGAAGGCCCGGACGGAGACCCCGTCCGAGAGCTTCGGCTCGGGCAGGCCGAGTCCGGTCAACGGCCGCCGCATCTGGCGCAGTTCGCGGAAGAGGGTGAGCCCGAGAACCTGGGCGAGATGCCGCGCGGCGGAGTGCCCACCGTGCGCCCACACCCGCAGCCGCTTCCCGGACTCGGCAAGCAGCGCGGACCCCAGCGCCCGCCCGTGCCCGTGCCCGCGATGCCCCGGATGGACGACCAGCTCGGCGGCCGGGGCCTCCACCGGGTCGGTGTCCTCCAACTGCGCGTACCCGACAAGCTCGTCGCCGAGGCTCAGCAGCAGATGCCGTACCCCCGGACGGACGCCGCCCTTCAGATACAGGCGCCCCTGCTCGGACACCGCCTGCTGCCCGTCGGTCCGGGCGGCCTCCGCGAGCAGCCGGAGCACGTTCTCGGCCTGGGCCGGGGAGAGCGCGGAGTAGGTCTCGATGGAGCGGGAGAGGCCGGGCTGTGCGGTGTCGTCGCTGGTCATGCATATGAGGGTACGGCGAGCCGCCCGGATGGATCGAGAGGCAACGGCAACCTGTCTGTAACCACGAACCCCCTGTTGCGCTACGCGCGTTGATTCTAAAGTGCACGCAAAGACCTCAGCTGTCGCACGGCTCCCGGAGTTCTCAGGTCTCCCGGAGCCCGCTCAGCTCTCGGAGCTCTCACACCTCCCTGGGGGGAACCCATGCCGACTCCCCGGCACAGACGTACCTATCGCATACTCGCGGGCGCCGCGGGCCTCGCCACGGTCGGCGCCCTCGCCGCCGCGCTGCCCGCCAGCGCCGGCCAGGTCACGGAGAAGGCCGCCGCCCACAAGCCCGGCAGCAGCCGCTACCAGGACGTACAGCTACTGTCGTTCAACGACCTGCACGGCAACCTGGAGGCCCCGTCGGGCTCTTCCGGCCGGGTGACCGAGCTGCAGGCGGACGGCACCACGAAGACCGTCGACGCGGGCGGCGTCGAGTACCTCGCCACCCACCTGCGCGAGGCCCGCGCGGACAACAAGTACTCGATCACGGCCGCCGCCGGTGACATGGTCGGCGCCTCCCCGCTGATCTCCGGTCTCTTCCACGACGAGCCGACCATCGAGGCGCTGAACGGCCTCGACCTGGACGTCACCTCGGTCGGCAACCACGAGTTCGACGAGGGCGCCAAGGAGCTGGCCCGCCTGCAGAACGGCGGCTGCCACCCGACGGACGGCTGTTACAACGACAGCGAGGAGTTCGAGGGCGCCAACTTCCCCTACCTCGCGGCGAACGTCACCAACGAGAAGACCGGCAAGCCGATCCTCAAGCCCTACTGGGTGTGGAAGAAGAACGGCGTCAAGGTCGGCTTCATCGGCGTGACCCTCGAAGGCACCCCGAACATCGTCTCCGCCGAGGGCGTCAAGGGCCTGAAGTTCGGCGACGAGGTCGCGACGATCAACAAGTACGCCAAGGAGCTCCAGAAGCAGGGCGTGAAGTCCATCGTCGCGCTCATCCACGAGGGCGGCGCGCCCGCCTCGACGGCGTACAACTACAACTGCGACAGCCCCGGCGCCGGTGACGGCATCTCCGGCCCGATCGTGGACATCGCCAAGAACGTCACCCCGGCCGTGGACGCGCTGGTCACCGGCCACACCCACCAGGCGTACGCCTGCACGATCAACGACCCGGCGGGCAAGCCGCGCACGGTCACCTCGGCCGCGTCCTTCGGCCGCCTCTACACGGACACCACGCTGACGTACGACCGCTGGACCGGCGACATCGCCCGTACCGCGGTGAAGTCCGCGAACCACGTGGTCACCCGTACCGTGGCGAAGGCCGCCGACATGACGGCCCTGATCGACCGGTGGAAGACCCTCTCCGCCCCGATCGCCTCCCGCCCCATCGGCTACATCGCGGGTGAGATCCCCAGCACCGGCACCGAGTCCCCGCTCGGCGACCTGATCGCCGACGCGCAGCTCGCGTACGCCAAGTCCGTCGACCCCGAGGCCGACCTCGCGGTGATGAACCCGGGCGGCATCCGCGCCGGTCTCACCTACGCGGCGAGCGGCAGTGAGGGCGACGGGGTGGTGACCTTCGGCGAGGCGTACACCGTCCAGCCGTTCGCCAACACCGTGAACCTGGTCGACCTCACCGGCGCCCAGGTGATCACCGCTCTGCAGCAGCAGGTCAGCGGCCTGAACGAGGCCGCCCCGAAGATCCTGCAGATCTCCGCGGGCCTCACCTACACGCTGGACCTGACCAAGACGGGCGCGGCCCGCGTGGTCGCGGACTCGGTCAAGCTCAACGGCACGGCGATCGACTCCGCCGCCACCTACCGCGTCGCGATGAACTCCTTCCTCGCGGGCGGCGGCGACGGCTTCACCGCACTCGGACAGGGCGCCAACGTCCTGGTCGGCGGCGACGACCTGGCGGCCTTCGAGTCCTACCTGACGGCCAACTCGTCCGCGACGACGCCGTACCCGGTGCCGGCCGCGAACCGCATCACGATCGTGAAGTAGGAAGTAGCAAGTAGGAACAGTAAAAAGCTGAGTGGGGCCGGTACGCCTATGCGTACCGGCCCCTTTGTCTTATCCTGGCAATTACCTCGGTAAGTTCCAAGTGAGGCTCGTAATAAGTTCTGTGTGAGCGGTGGGTTGGTTCCCGCTCCGAGCTGAAAATTGTTTTCAGGTGCAATTCATCGAGGTCTAAGGCGAATTGGCGATTTCGGGGTTCGGTGTCCCGTAGTGTTTTCCATGTCGAAAGCGAACAGGGCTTACGGCAAAAGGAATTCACCGCAGAGTCATCGCAGCGAAAAAGGGAGAACGCCATGAGCTTCCACAAGATCACCCCGGTCAAGAAGAACCAGAAGGCCGCCCCCAAGCCCGCGCCGAAGAAGCCGGCCGCGAAGAAGCCCGCGCCGAAGCGCCCCGTGGGCCAGCAGGGCCGCTAGCAGCCGCTACGAGGCGGGGTCTCCGGAATTCTCCGGAGACCCCGCCTCGGCCATGTTCCGGACAGGGCCCCGGTCGTGTTCCGGACAGGGCCCAGGTTGTGTTCCGGACCGGAAAGGAGATTTGAGCCGACATGCGGGAAGTCCGCGAGGCGTTCGCACGCTTCTGGCCGCTGACACGCGGTGACCGTAAATGGCTGGTGCTGATCATCGCCTGCGTGATCGTGGCCGCACTCGCCGAGACCGCCTCGATCCTGCTGTTCGCGAATCTCACCGACCACGCACTGCAGCGCGGTCTGCTCCGTGCGTTCTGGGGACCGGCCGGTACCTGGCTCGCCGTCGCCGTGCTCGGCGCGATCGTCGGCTACCTGGGCAACTCGCTCGCCGTGTGGACCGCCGAGAGGTTCGTCCTGAGACTCCGTGCGAGTATCTTCCGGCACGTCCAGGACCTGCCCCCCGACTTCTTCCAGAAGCACCGCCAGGGCGACCTGGTCGAACGCCTCACCGGAGACGTCGAAGCCATCGAGCAGATGGTCGTCTCCGGCGTCGTCGGCACCGTCTCCGCCGCCTTCTCGGCCGTCTTCTACGCCGCCGCAGCCCTCTGGCTCCGCTGGGACCTCGCCCTCGTCACCTTCCTCCTCGCCCCCCTCTTCCTCCTCGCCGCACGCCGCTTCGCCGGCCGCATCAAGAAGTCGTCCCAGGAGGAGCGCGCCGCCGACGGCGCGATCACCTCCGTCGTCGAGGAGTCCCTCGGCAACATCGTGCTCACCCAGGCGTACAACCGCCGCAGCGCCGAGGAGAAGCGGCTCGACACGGAAGCTCGGGCCTGGATGCGGGCCAGCGTGCGCGGGGCGCGGGCGAGCGAGATGTACGAGCAGTTCGTCGAGGTCGTCGAGACGCTGTGCGTGCTCACGGTGATCGGCCTGGGCGTCTGGGAGATCGCCCAGGGGCGCATGTCGCTGGGCCAGTTGCTCGCCTTCGCCGCCTTCCTCGGCTACCTGTATCCGCCGATCCGCAGCCTCGGCCAGCTCGGCCTGACGCTCACCGCCGCCACGGCCGGTGCCGAGCGCCTGCAGGAGATCCTGGACACCGAGCCCGCCGTCACCGACCCCGCCGACCCCGTCCGGGCCTGGCCCGTACGCGGCTGGGTCAGCCTCCACAACACCTCGTTCCGCTACCCCGGCGCCGAGCGCGAGTCCCTCCAAGACGTGACCTTCACCGCAGCACCCGGCGAACTCGTCATCGTCACCGGCCCGAGCGGCGCCGGAAAATCGACGCTCTCCAAACTCCTCACCCGCTTCTACGACCCCTCCTCGGGCGTGATCTGCCTGGACGGAGTCCCGCTGACCGACGTACCCCTGGAGTTCCTGCGCGAGAACGTCGCGCTGCTGCCACAGGAGACCCTCATCCTGAACGGCACGATCCGCGAGAACATCGGGTGCGGACGGCCGGGAGCCTCCACGGCCGACATCGAGCGGGCCGCGGCCGACGCCTTCGCCCACGACTTCATCCATGCGCTCCCCGACGGCTACGACACGGAGATCGCACCCGGCACGGCCACCCTCTCCGGCGGCCAGCTCCAGCGCATCGCCATCGCCCGCGCCATGCTGCGCGGCGCCCCCGTCCTCGTCCTCGACGAGCCCACCACCGGCCTCGACTCGGTCGCCGCGCGCCGGGTGGTGAAGCCGCTGCGACGCCTGATGGCGGGCCGTACGACCATCATGATCACGCACGATCTGAGCCTCGCCCCCGACGCCGACCGCATCCTCGTCGTGGACGGCGGACGGCTGGTGGAGGAGGGCACGCACCAGGAGCTGATGGAGCGGGGCGGGGCGTACGCGCGACTGGCGACGCCCGAGCTGGGCGGCTCGGGGGTGGCGCGGTCCGAGTCGACGATGGTGCTGGGGCGCTCGGCCGCCCCAGCGCTCGGGGGTTACGTGATCCCGCGTGCGCCGGGCGTCGTGCACCTGCCCGAGGACGCCTCGGCCTCGGGCGTCCGGAGCGTGTAGCCCAGCCCCCGCACGGTGTGGATGAGCCGGGGTCCGCCCCGGCGCTCCATCTTCCGGCGCAGATACATCACGTACACGTCCAGCGTGTTGGAGGCCGGCTCGAAGTCGAAGCCCCACACCGCCTTGAGGATCTGGGCGCGGCTGAGGACCTTGGCCGGGTGCCGGAGCAGGTACTCGAGGAGGCCGTACTCGGTCTTGGTGAGGTCGAGGGGCCGGCCGTCGCGGGTCACCGTGTGGGCGCGCAGGTCCATGGCGACGTCCTCGAAGGCGAGCCGGTCGCCGGGGCGCGGCGCGGCCGGCTTCCGCTCGGGGCTGCGGCGCAGCAGCGCCCGTACCCGCGCGAGGAGCTCCTCGGTCGCGAAGGGCTTCATCAGGTAGTCGTCGGCGCCGTTGTCGAGGGCGACGATACGGTCGCCGACTGCGCCCCGGCCGGTGATCATCAGGATGGGCACGGTGGACCCGGAGGCCCTGATCCGCCGCGTCGCGGCCAGCCCGTCGAGGACCGGCATGGTGACGTCCATCAGCACCAGATCGGGCAGCTCGTCCACCCCGGCGACCAGATCGAGGGCCTCCCGGCCGTCCCCGGCGAGGACGGTCTCGTACCCCTCGAACCTGAGCAGTCTGTCGAGCCCCTCTCGTACGGCCTCGTCGTCATCGGCCAGCAGGATCTTCCGCGCCATCCTGCAAACGTGTAACGGGGGGCTGTGGGAGAGCTTGGAGAGGGGTGTGGGGAGGCTGGGGGTCGCCCTCCCGGTCGGCTGGGGCCGGCCTCCCCTCACACGCCGATGTCCACCCCCGTCCCGGCCGGCAGCCAGCGGAAGCGGTCCCTGATGTCGGCGGGGGCCGCGGCCAGCCGGCGTTCGACGGCCGCGCGGTTCTCCTGGAAGTGGAGCCAGCCCTCGTAGTGGACGGGGAGGGCGGTGTGCGGGCCGAGCAGGCGGCACAGCTCGATGGCCTCGGCGGCCGTCATCGAGTAGCGGACCGGGCCCGTCAGCCGGAAGCGCACACCGCCCAGGTGCAGCAGGGCCGTGCCCACGTCGAAGCGGCGCGCGACCTCTCGTACGCCCTCGTACAGGACCGTGTCGCCCGAGATCCACAGCACCCCGTGGCGCTGGCCCTCCCAGGCCAGGGCGAAGCCCGTCACCTCTCCGGTGACCGGGCGGGACAGCGGGGGTCCGTGGCGGGCGGGCGTGGCCGTGATCTCGATCGTCGGGCGCGAGGGGGATTCCAGGCGGTACGTGGTCCACGGGGCCAGGGCCCGTGCGTTGCCGCCGAGGCGGCGGGCGCCGGCCCGGGTCGTCAGCACGATGCCGGCGGACGGCAGCAGGGCGCGTCCGGCGGTGTCCAGGTTGTCGCCGTGGTGGTCGTGGCTGAGCAGAACGGCGTCGATCGGGGGGAGTTCGGCGGTGCTGAGGGCCGGTCCCGCGGTCTTGCGCGAGGAGGTTCCCCAGCCGAACGCGTAGCGGTTGCCCGGCGGGTCGAAGGTGGGGTCGGTGAGCAGGCGCCAGCCGCCGGCCTCGATCAGGGTGGTCGGACCGCCTATGTGGGTGATGCGGACCTCTCTCATGTGCGGTTCCCTCCCTGGGCTGGGGACGGCCCGTGCGAGCCGCCCCGGCGATCCGTACGGCGCTACTTGGCGTGGGCCAGCGCCCATGAAAGCGCGTAGTCCGCGATCTCCTCCCAGCCCGGGGAGGCCGGCATCAGGTGCGGCTGACCCGGATACACCTTCACCTCGGTGACGGTGTCCGACTTGTAGTGCCTGGCGTTGGACGCCTGGACCTTGGGCGGCATCAGGTGGTCCAGCTCGCCGGAGAGGAACAGCAGCGGCGCCCGCTCGTCGTTGTGGTAGTTCACCCAGATGTCCTGGTGGCCGGGCTGGAGGTTGGCCAGCACGCTGTTCCACAGGATGCGGCCCGACGCGGGGATCGCGTAACGCTCGTACAGCGCCTGCGACTCCTCCTCGGTGAACGTGTTGGTGAACGCGTAGTGCCACTCGTCGTGGGTCAGACCGACCGCCTTGTGGTGGTTGGCCGGGTTCTTGAGCACGGGGAACGTGGACTTCACCTGGGTCAGCGGGACCACCGAAACGCCCTCGGTGGGCGCCGAATTGATGGCCACTCCGGCCGCGCCGAAGCCGTGGTCGAGCAGGACCTGCGTGAACGCCCCGCCCGCCGAGTGGCCGATCAGGATCGGCGGCCTTTCGAGTCCGCGGACCACGTTCGCCAAGCTCTCGATGATCTGCGGGGCGGTGATCTTCTCGATCGGGGCCGGGTCGGCGTTCAGGGACTCGACCTCCACCTCGAAGCCGGGGTAGGCGGGCGCGAGGACGCGGTAGCCCTGCTTCTCGTAGCGGTCGGCCCAGTGCTCCCAGCTGCGGGGCGTGACCCAGAAGCCGTGGATCAGGACGATGGTGTCCGGTGGTGCACTGCTCATTGGTTTTCCTTCCGGTCGGGCGGTGCGTCGGTCAGACGGTGGCGCGGTGGGCGGCCAGGATCTGGCGGACCACGACGTCCGGGCGGGACATCATCACGACGTGCGAGGCGCCCTTGACCTCGACTGTCGTGCTGTTGGCGCGCTCGGCCATGAAGCGCTGGAGCGCGGGCGGGATCACGTGGTCGGCGGTGGGGATCACGAACCAGGACGGCAGGCTCTTCCACGCCGGTACGCCGCTGCCGGCCGCCAACCCGCCCACACTGCCCGGTCGTTGGGCCGCCGCCATCACCCGGGTCGTGGCCGGCGGCAGGTCCTGGGCGAAGACGTCGTGGAACTTCGCCGGATCGATGTATCCGTCGAGCCCGTCGCGGGTGCCGTCCGGCAGGGGGACCGGCAACGGGAACGGGCGGGTCACCAGCGCACCCTGCAACTGGCTCCCCGGGAACATGCCGGCCAGCTGCAGCGCGCTCTCGCCCTCGTCGGGCGCGAAGGCACCGACGTACACCAGGGCCTTCACATTGGCGTGCCCGCGCCCTGCGTTGGTGATGACCTCGCCGCCGTAGGAGTGGCCGACCAGGACGACCGGCCCGGGGATCGTGTCGATGACGCTGGAGACGTACGCCGAGTCGAGCGCCAGGTCCCGCAGGGGGTTCGCGGGGGCGATGACCGGGAAGCCGGCCTTCTGGAGGCGGGCGATGGTCGCGTTCCAGCCGGAGGCGTCGGCGAAGACGCCGTGGACGAGGACGACGGTGGGCTTCGGGCCCGAGCCCGTACGGGGGGTGGCCGAGGCCGTGGTCGCGGCGGCGCCGGTGAGCGTGAACGTGCCGGCGGCGAGCAGCCCGCCGAGGACGCGGCGGCGGGGGTGGGCGTTGGAGGTCTCGGAGGTCAAGGCGTGGTTCCTTCCGGTTCGGGACTGCCAGGGACCTGGCAGTCAGGAGTTGAGGAACTCGAGGAGATCGGCACCGAGTTGGTCCTTGTGGGTGTCGGTGATGCCGTGCGGCGCGCCCGGATAGACCTTCAGCGTCGCGTTCTTGATGCGGGCCGCCGAGGCCTTGCCGCCGACCTCGAAGGGCACGACCTGGTCGTCGTCGCCGTGGATGACGAGCGTGGGTACGTCGAAGGCGTCCAGGTCGGCGCGGAAGTCGGTGGCGGAGAAGGCCGCGACGCATTCGTACGCGCTCCGGTGCCCGGCCTGCAGACTCTGCAGCCAGAAGGCGTCCCGGACACCCTGGGAGACATTGGCGCCGGGCCGGTTGTTCCCGAAGAACGGGCCGTCGGCCAGGTCCCGGTACAGCTGCGAGCGGTCGGCGAGCGAACCGGCGCGGATCGCGTCGAACGCCTCGACCGGTACGCCGCCGGGGTTGTCGTCGGTCTTCAGCATGTACGGCGGTACGGCGGACACGAGCACGAGCTGCGCGATCCGGGCGGTGCCGTGCCGGCCGACGTAACGGGCTACCTCGCCGCCCCCGGTGGAGAAGCCGACGAGCGTCGCGTCGCGCAGGTCGAGGGTGTCGATGAGGGTGGCGAGGTCGTCGGCGTAGGTGTTCATCTCGTTGCCGTGCCAGGTCTGGGTGGAGCGGCCGTGCCCGCGCCGGTCGTGGGCGACGGCCCGGAAACCGTTAGAGGCAAGGAACAACTGCTGCGCCTCCCAGCTGTCCGCGTTCAGCGGCCAGCCGTGGCTGAGCACGACCGGACGGCCGCGACCCCAGTCCTTGTAGTGGATCTGGGCTCCGTCTGCGGCGGTGACATAGGGCATGCGGGGGTGCTCCCGTCTGCGGATTCGGATGCGACCACCCGATCGTCGGCGGGAGCGGGGGGTGCCCGAATCACGTGGAGCGCGTAGTCGTGAACCGGGTCAGAGGTCCGCGGCCCCGCCCAGTTGCCGCCGGGACGTGACGTCGAGCTTCCGGAACACCTTCCGCAGGTGGTAGTCGACCGTGCTCGCGCTGATGAAGAGCTGGGCGGCGATCTCGGCGTTGGTCGCGCCGCCCTTGGCGAGCCGCGCGATGGTGAGCTCCTGCGGGGTGAGCGCGCTCGCCGCCCCGGTCGTCCCGCGCTGCGGGCGCTCCCCGGTGGCGGCCAGCTCCTGGGCGGCGCGTGCCGCGAACCCGGTGGCGCGCATCCCGTCGAACATCCCCACCGCCGTACGCAGTTGCTCGCGCGCGTCCTTGCGGCGTTTGCGGCGGCGCAACCACTCGCCGTAGAGGAGATGGGCGACGGCGAGATCGGCGCGGGCGCGGGTGCCGGACAGCAGGGTGACCGCCTCCCGGTACAGCGGCTCGGCTTCGCCCGGCGGGGCGAGGAGGGCCTGCGAGCGGGCCAGCAGGCCAAGGGCCCACGGGGTACCGGAAGCCGTGGCCCGGGACGTGAGCGTCCGCAGAGTGGCGGTGGCCAGGACGCGGTCGCCCGAGCGTACGGCCGCCTCGACCAGGTGGGGGAGGAGGCGGGAGTGCACCGCGAGCACATCCTGCTCGACCAGCTCGTGCGCGATGGTGCGGGCCTCGGCGTAGTCGCCGCGGCTCAGGGCGTGGATCGTCATGCCGATGCCGGTGATGGACTCCATCACGCCGTTGCCGAGCGCCCTCGCCGACTTGACCGATCTGCGGAGAGTCTCGTCGAGCCGGTCGACGCCCCCGTGCCAGGCGAGCAGTTCGGGATGCTGGTAGACCTCCCATTGGGGGGTGGTCGCCCCCATTGCCGCGCGGACCTGATGGCCCTCGGCCGCCAGGGCGTCGGCGGAGGGCAGCCGGCCGAGGGTGGTCTCGGCCATGGCCGCGCAGAACAGGATGATGTTGAGATGCCACAGGGCGCCGGCCCCGCGTGCGACGGCGTCGGCACGCCGGAGCAGGGCGGAACGTGTCTCGTGGTCCCAGAGCATGGTGGAGAACCAGACGCCCAGCTGGTACCCGTGCAGGAGTTCCTCGTCGCTGGTGTCCGCGGCGAGCAGTGCGTCGAGGGCGCCGCGCAGATGGGGAACGGCCTGTTCGTAGCCCTCGGTGGCGAGCACGGCAAAAGCGTGCAGCAGGCGGTCGACCGGTGTCGGCGGGCCGGGAACGCGGGCCCGGGCCAGCGCGGCCGCGGCGATGTCGGTGGGCGTTGCCTCGGGGGCGAGGTGGCGGGCCGTGAGCGCCCACTGCGCGGCCCGCAGCAGTGCTTCGCGGGCGAGCTCCGGTGCCTGCCGGCCGAAGGCCGCCGCGGCCGCCAGGCACAGCGTCGCCGCCTTGGCGTGCGAGTCGGGCTCGCCCAGGCCGTTGAGGGCACCGGCACGCACGAGCAGCGCGCGGCCTCGCGGCACGTCGCCGAGAAGCTCCAGGCCGACGGTGTCCAGCAGCGTCCGGGCCTGCAGCAGCGCTCCGCCGGTGAACGCGGCCTCGGCCGCCGCCAGCAACCGCCCGGCCCGGACCTCGGCCTCGGGGGTCAGCTCGGCGGCCCGGGTCAGGAAGGTGGCGCGGGCCGCGTGTCCGCCGCGCGCCCCCGCCCGGTCCGCGGCTCGCTCCACCTCGGCGGCCACCTCCGTGTCCGGTCCGATCGCGGCCGCCGCGAGGTGCCAGGCCCGCCGGTCGGTGTCCGCGGGCCGGTCGGTGACCTCGGCCAGCGCACGGTGTACGCGCCGCCGCGCCACGCTGGTGGCACCGCCGTACACCGCGGACCGCACCAGCGGATGCCGGAACCCCACGGTGGCCCGCAGCGCCACCAGCCGTACGGCCTCGGCGGGCCCGGAGTCCTCGGGGCCGATGCCGAGGTGCCGCGCCGCGCTCGTGACGTACCCGAGGTCGCCGCCCGGCTCGGCCGCGGCGAGCAGCAGCCAGGTCTGCGCGGGCCCCGGCAGTTCGTGCACCTGCCGGAGGTAGTGCTCCTCCAACCGGCCGCCCACGGGCAGTGGTTCGGGCAGTGCGAGCCCTCCGGAGAGCTGGTCGGCGGACAGCTCCTGCCCGAGGTCGGTCAGTGCGAGAGGGTTTCCGCCCGTGGCGGCGAGGATGCGCGCGCCGACCCGGGCGTCGAGCGGCCCGGGGACGGCCTCGGTCAGGACCTGGAGCGCGAACTCGTCCTCCAGCCCGCCCACTTCGGTGACGGGCAGCCCCGCGGGCACCTCGAACCCGGTCCGCGCGGCGAACAGCAGCCCCACTCCCTCGGCATGCACCCGCCGCGCCAAGAAGGCCAGTACGCCCAGCGACTCGCCGTCGAGCCACTGAGCGTCGTCCACACAGCACAACACCGGCCGCTGCTTGGCGACTTCGGCGAACACCGTGAGCGCCGCGAGCCCGACGAGAAACCGGTCGGCGGGCGGCCCGTCGGCCAGCCCGCACGCCACCCGCAGGGCCTCGTGCTGACTGGCGGGCAGCGCCCCGGACTCCTTGAGCCCGTCGAGCCCGCCCAACAGGGGGATGAGCAGCCGGTGCAGAGCGGCGAAGGCGAACCCGGCGGCCTCCGGCTCGACCCCCGCGACCCGTACGACCCTCAAGTCCGATGCCGCGTCCGCCGCGTGCTCCAGCAACACGGTCTTCCCGATCCCCGCGTCGCCCCGCAGCACCACCACGCCGCTCAGACCTTCACGAAGATCCCCCACGAACCGTTCGAGCGCATGCCGCTCCCCGACCCGCCCCTTGAGCACCACGCCCGCACCCTTCGCCGGTGCTCCACATCCTGCACAGCTCCGGCCGGATTTACGTGGAACATCCAGAAGTGCGACGCCTCGCTCCGCTTGGTTACTGCACCTCGGGCGGAGGCGTAGGCGCCCCCGGCAGCCGGATCGTCGCCACCGTGCCGCCGCCCTGGGCGGGCGTCAGGGACACCTCGCCGCCCGACTGCTGCACCGTACGCGCGACGATCGACAGGCCCAGGCCCGAGCCCGGCAGCGCTCGTGCGCTCGGGGAGCGCCAGAAGCGGTCGAAGACGTGGGGGAGATCCTCGGTGGGGATGCCGGGGCCGTGGTCGCGGACGGTGAGTTCGCCGTCCTTGAGGACCACGTCGATGGCCTCGCCGGGCGGGCTGAACTTCACCGCGTTGTCGAGGATGTTCACGATGGCCCGCTCCAGGGCGGACGGCTCCGCCCGTACGTACCAGGGCTGGATGTCCGCCCTGATCGTCAGCTCCGGGCCGCGCAGCCGCGCCCTTCGGAGCGCCGACTCCACCGTTTCCTGGAGCGCGACCACCTGAAGCCGGTCCGCCTGGTGACCCGCGTCCGAACGCGACAGCGTCTGCAGGTCACCGATCAGTGCGGCCAGTTCGGTCATCTGCGCCGTGACGGAGGCGAGGAGGGCCTTGCGGTCGGCCGGGGGGATCGCCCGGCCCGTCTCCTCGCTGCGGGCGAGGAGCTCGACATTGGTGCGGAGGGAGGTGAGGGGGGTGCGGAGTTCGTGGCCCGCGTCCGCGATGAGCTGCTGCTGCAGCTCGCGGGAGTTCGCCAGCGACGCGGTCATCGAGTTGAAGGAGCGGGAGAGACGGGCGATCTCGTCCTCGCTGTCCTCTTCGACGGGGATGCGGATGGACAGGTCCTCCGTGCGGGCGACCTCTTCGACCGCCTCGGTGAGCTTGTCGACCGGGCGGAGACCCGCGCGGGCCACCGCCAGGCCCGTGGCTCCGGCGCCGACGACTCCGATGCCGGAGACGAGGAGCAGCAGCAGGGCCAACTCGTTGAGGGTCGACTCCGTGCCCTTGAGAGGGAAGGCAACGACCACGGCGGCGTCCTGGGCCAGGGACTGGCCCCCGCCGTTGGTGGGAGGATTCATGATGACGAGCGGCATCGTCATCACCCGAACGGACTTGCCGTCGCTGTCGGTCCCGTTCCGGAGCGTGACGCTCTCGAGATCCGGGTTCTTGGCGTAGTCCTTGTCGCTGCTGGAGACCTTCACCGTGCCCGCGGAGAGGTCGAGGGCGCAGACCGTGCCGTCGGCCTTCACCACCTGCCAGTAGTACTCGGACTGCCTGCGGTAGTTGCTGGTGGTCGTCGGGTCCTGGCCGCAGTTGTTGATGGCCTCCTGGACCTGCGTGTACGACAAGGGGCCCTTCTGCGACTCCAGATCGTTGTCGATCTCGTCGTACAGCTTCCCCTGCACGATGAACCAGCAGGTGACCGAAACCGCCGCCACCCCGAACGCCACCGCCGCGGCGACCAGCATCGCCAGCCGCGACCGGATGGGGAGGGAGCGGAACCGGCGTACCACGCTCCTCACTCCGCGCCGCCCGACCGCAGCACATACCCCACACCCCGCACCGTGTGCACAAGGCGCGGCTCGCCGCCCGCCTCGGTCTTCCGGCGCAGGTACATGACGTACACGTCGAGGGAGTTGGAGGACGGCTCGAAGTCGAAGCCCCAGACCGCCTTCAGGATCTGCTCGCGGGTGAGGACCTGGCGCGGGTGGGCGAGGAACATCTCGAGGAGGGTGAACTCCGTGCGGGTCAGCTCCACCTGGCGGCCGGAGCGCGTGACCTCACGGGTCGCGAGGTCCATGCGCAGGTCGCCGAAGGTGAGGGCGTCGTCCTCGGGGGCACCGACCGCGGCGGCCGCGTACGAGCTGCGGCGCAGCAACGCGCGGACGCGGGCGAAGAGTTCGTCGAGTTCGAAGGGCTTGACGAGGTAGTCGTCGGCGCCGGCGTCGAGCCCGGTGACGCGGTCGCCGACGGTGTCGCGCGCGGTGAGCATGAGGATGGGGGTGGTGGTGCCCGCGCCGCGCATGCGGCGGGCGGCCGTCAGACCGTCCATCCTCGGCATCTGGATGTCGAGGACGACCAGGTCGGGCTGGTACGCAGTCGCCTTCTCCAGCGCGTCCGCTCCGTCGACGGCGACCTGGGTGTCGTATCCCTCGAAGGCGAGGCTGCGCTGGAGTGCTTCACGTACAGCCGGCTCGTCGTCGACGATCAGGATGCGCTGGGTTTCACGGTCGCCTTCGGCGGGGCTCATGGGCTCGGGTTCCTCGGGTGCGGTGGGACGGGGCCGGTCGCTTTCAGCCTCGCACGTTTCCGGGCTGCGTCGTAGGGCCGAAAAGGATCAGCCCCATGGACGGACGGGGCATCAGCCTCGTACGACGGTACGGCGGCGGGCAGGGGCCCGGCGGGACCGGCGGGCGGCGGCCGTGGACACCTCAGGAGCCCGGCTCACCGGCGCGTGCAGCTGACGGGCAACTTCCAGGGCCAGGCCGAGCCCGGCCGGGTCGCTGCCGACGGTGCTGTGCGAAACCTGCTTGATCTGCTGGATCATGTCGAACTCCTTGCTCACGGCCCCCGGGGGGCGGCTCAGCTGTCAGAGCCGCCGGCGCGCAGGGTGGCCAGGTCGGACTTGACGGTGTTGATCGGGATGGCGAAGCCGAGGCCGACGCTGCCCGCGCTCGACGAACTCGTGGCGTCCGCGGCGGAGTACATCGCGGAGTTGATGCCGATGATGTTGCCGTTCATGTCGATGAGGGCGCCGCCGGAGTTGCCGGGGTTGAGGGACGCGTCCGTCTGGAGCGCCTTGTACGTCGTCGTGGACGAGCCGGTGTCGCCGTTGAACTGCTGGCCGCCGAACTCGAACGGCCACTGGCCGCCACTGCCGCCGCTCTGCCCCTGGCTCTGGCTTTCGTCCGTGGAGACGGTCACGTCACGGTTGAGGGCGGAGACGATGCCGCTGGTGACGGTGCCGGTCAGGCCCTCGGGGGAGCCGATCGCGACGACCTGGTCGCCGACCTGGACGCCCGCGGAGTCGCCGAGCGTCGCGACCGTCAGACCGGAGGGCGCGTCCTCCAGCTTGATCAGCGCGAGGTCCTTCGCGCTGTCGGTGCCGACGACGCTCGCGGTGTACGACTTGCCGTTGCTCAGCTGCACCTTGATCGAGGAGGCGCCCGAGACGACGTGGTTGTTGGTGATGATCTCGCCGTCGGAGGTGATGATCACGCCGGAACCGGTGGCCTCACCGGCGTTCGAGGAGGCGGTGATCTCGACGATGCTCGGGCTGACCGCCTTGGCGACGCCGGCGACGGTGCCCTTGTCGGCGGTGGGTACGACGCTGGTGCTGGTGCTGCTCGACACGGTGTCGGTGCCGGTCAGCTCCTGGATGCCGTACGCGGTGCCGCCGCCGATGGCCGCGGCGACTATCGCCACGGCGGCGAGGAGGGCCAGCGGACCCTTCGCGCGCTTCTTCGGGGTGTGGTGGGTGGGGGGCACGGGCTCGGCCGTGAGTACGGCGGTGCTCGCCGCGTCCGGCTCGGGGTAGCCGCCGAAGGCGCCCCCGCCCTGGCCGCCGTCGCCACCCTGACCGGAGCCGGAGCCCGGCCATACGGTGGTGCCCGGCTCCACGGCGACGGGCTCGGCCGGCTGGTGCGCCGGCGGGGGCGGCCACTCGGGGTTCACGGGGGAGGAAGCGTGCTGCTGCTGGGGGTACGCGGGCTGCTGGTTACCCTGAACATACCCGGACTCGTCGCCCTGCTGGGGGTGCTCGTACTCGCCGCTGCGGCGGAAGCTCTCGGTCATGGAACAGAGCCTGTCGCCCCATCATGAGAGCTCCCTGAGCGCCCGCTGAGAACCCCGATAGAAGCTCGTATGCCCGATATAAAGACGCCGGGAGCCCAGAAAACAGGGGTTCGGCCCCTTTAGGGGCGCGGGGAACTGCGCGACCAGCCACAGCGCACCCGCAGCCAAAATCGACCCCCCAGCGGAGCTACTCGCAGCCGCAGGACCTGCGTACGACCAACCGCGAAGGAAACACCTTCACCCGCTCCCGCCGGGACCCGGCAACCCGCAGCCCGTCATCAAGCACAAGATCGACCGCGGCCCGGGCCATCGCGGACCGGTCGGACGCGATAGTCGTCATAGGCGGATCCGTCAACGCCGCTTCCTTGACGTCGTCGAAGCCGACCACACCCAGCTGCCCGGGAACATCGATACGCAGCTCGCGAGCCGCCCGCAGCACGCCGATCGCCTGGTCGTCGGTGGAGCAGAATATGGCCGGAGGCCGATCGGGCCCGGCAAGCAGCTGAAGGCCGACCTGGTACGCGTCGTAGCGGTTGTACGGCGCCTCGAAGAGCCGGCCCTCCGTGGGGATCCCGGCGTCCTGCATCGCGCGCTGCCAGCCCTCGACGTGGTCGGAGACCGGGTCGCCGACGGTGGGGGTCTCCGCGATACCGCCGAGACAGGCGACGTACTCGTACCCGTGCTCCAGCAGATGGCGGGTGGCGAGCTGGGCGCCGCCGATGTCGTCCGTGACGACCGCGACGTCGTCCATGGCCTCGGGCCGCGCGTGCAGCAGCACCACGCGGGCGTCCCAGGCATCGATCTCGGCGGCCGCGTTGTCGTTGAGCGCGTTGCTGACGAGGATCAGCCCGGAGACCCGCATGCCGAGAAATGCGCGGAGGTAGTGGACCTCACGCTCGGCGATGTAGTCGGAGTTGCCGACCAGCACCATTTTTCCGCGCTCGGCGGCGGCCTGTTCGACCGCGTGCGCCATCTCCCCGAAGAAGGACTGGCGTGCGTCCGGCACGATCAGGCCTATGAGCTCGGTCCTCCGTGATGCCATGGCCTGGGCGACCCGGTCGGGCCGGTACCCCAGCTCCTTGATCGCGGCGAGAACGCGCTCGCGCGTGGCCGGGGCAACCGGCCTCGGTCCATTGTTGATGACATAGCTGACCACGGCGGTCGAAGTACCCGCCAGCCGCGCCACATCATCCCGAGTTACCTTGGCCACGCGCGGAGTCTACGCGGATGGACCTACCCCTGGGCAGGGCGTACGGCGACTTCCTGTGCCGGAGCTGTGGCCTCCGCGGAGTCGACGGCGTCGAGGTGCGCCGTCTCGTCCGCATCCTCCGGCTTTGGCTGGGCCGACTTGGCCTTCGCCTCGTCCGTGGCGCGGTCCACCTTCTCCGGCGTAACGAATCGATAACCGACGTTCCGGACGGTCCCGATCAGCGACTCGTGCTCGATGCCGAGCTTCGCGCGCAGCCGTCGTACGTGGACGTCGACCGTCCGCGTACCACCGAAGTAGTCGTAGCCCCAGACCTCCTGCAGCAGCTGGGCGCGCGTGAACACGCGGCCCGGGTGCTGCGCGAGGTACTTGAGGAGCTCGAACTCCTTGAAGGTCAGGTCGAGGACCCGGCCCTTGAGCTTCGCGCTGTACGTCGCCTCGTCCACGGAGAGGTCGCCGTTGCGGATCTCCATGGGGGAGTCGTCGTTGACGATCTGCTGCCGGCCCATGGCGAGACGCAGCCGCGCCTCGACCTCGGCCGGACCGGCGGTGTCCAGCAGGACATCGTCGATTCCCCAGTCGGCGGTGACGGCCGCGAGGCCGCCCTCCGTCACGACGAGGATGAGCGGACAGCCGGGTCCCGTGGAGCGCAACAGCTGGCAAAGGCTGCGCACTTGGGGGAGATCACGGCGTCCGTCGATCAGGATGACGTCGGCACCCGGGGTGTCGACGAGAGCGGGGCCTTCCGCCGGGGCCACTCGCACGTTGTGCAGGAGCAGGCCGAGAGCGGGAAGCACCTCCGTCGACGGCTGAAGGGCATTGGTCAGGAGCAGAAGAGAACTCATCGCGCCCCACCTGCCTGGGTCGTCGTCACAAGGTCATGCACGGTTCGCTTGCCCATAACGTCGGTTCCTCCTCGGTCCCTGCGAGGACGTTTGCGGCACTGCTCGGTACTTGCGTCTCCCGCGCCCCTGGGAGCCGCTATGCGTTCGTCGCCTTCGTACACCTGCGGTTTCCCGCTTCGTATACAACGGTTAAGAATGCACAAAAGGACCCGGGGGCTACTCTGCCCGAGTCCTCTGGCCGTCAGAATAGCCCACATGAGCTCAGGTCCGGCAGGTCAAGTCACGGGATCTTCCCTTCGTCCATCCCTTGAGACGACCCGGCGCACCCCTTTGCGGAGGTTTCTGCGCACGGTCGACGGGATCACGATCGATGCGGCGTACGACCCCGGAACGCGGCCATCCGGTGACTTGGCGATCGTCGTCGCGCACGGTTTCACGGGCGATCTGGACCGGCCGCACGTCCGCCGCGCGGCGGACGCGCTGGCCCGGAATGCGGCGGTCGTCACGTTCTCCTTCCGTGGCCACGGCAGATCCGGCGGCCGGTCCACCGTCGGCGACCGCGAGGTCCACGATCTGGCCGCCGTGGTCGCCTGGGCGCGGGAACTCGGGCACGAACGGGTGGTGACCGTCGGCTTCTCGATGGGCGGTTCCGTGGTGCTGCGGCACGCGGCGCTGTACGGAGCGGCGGGGCAGGAGCACGGGGGGCGCACGGAGGCGCGTACGGACGCGGTGGTTTCGGTGAGTGCACCGGCCCGCTGGTACTACCGGGGGACGGCCCCCATGCGGCGCGTGCACTGGCTGGTGACCCAGCCGATGGGCCGCGCCGTCACCCGCTGCTACCTGCACACCCGGATCCACGGCCGCGGCTGGGACCCGGTCCCCGCCTCCCCGGTCGAGTCCGTCCCCCTGATCGCGCCGACGCCGCTGCTGATCGTCCACGGGGACATCGACGGCTACTTCCCCGTGGACCACCCGCGGATGCTGGCCGCCGCCGCCGACGGGCACGCCGAACTGTGGCTGGAGCGGGGAATGGGTCACGCCGAGCACGCGGCCGACGACGAGCTCCTTGCCCGCATCGGGGAATGGGCCGCCACCCACGCGGGCTAGCCTGACCGTGTTCACAGCTACCACCGAATTGACGAGGAACGTGATGGCAAAGGGCACGGTGCGTTACTGGGCCGCGGCCAAGTCCGCCGCCGGCGTCGCCGAGGAGCCGTACGAGGCCGAGACCCTCGCCGAGGCGCTCGACGCGGCCCGCGAGCGACACCCCGGCGAACTCGTCCGCGTCCTGCAGCGATGCTCGTTCCTCATCGACGGTGACCCCGTGGGGACCCGCGGGCATGAGACGGTACGGCTGGCCGAGGGCGGCACGGTCGAGGTGCTCCCGCCGTTCGCAGGAGGGTGACCGAGACGATGAGCAACCAGCCGTATGAGCCCCCGTACGAGCCTTCGTACGACTCCCCGTACGAGGGGTACGACCCGTATCAGCAAGCCCAGCAGCCCCAGCACCCTCAGCAACCCGAGCAGCCCGCGCCGCAGCCCGAGTGGCAGCAGCACACGCAGCAGTGGGAGGGGCAGACCTGGGAGACACAGGCGCACGTCCCGGTGACCGCGGCGGACACGGCGTATCTGCCCCCGCAGGGGTACGGAACCGTAGGGCAACCTCTGCCGCCCGAGACGCCGGGGTACGGGTGGACGCCTGCTCCCGAGCCCTCTGCTCATGAGGCGCCCGGTGCCGCGGCCGGAGGGTGGGAGAGGGAGCCCGGCGCCGCGGGTTCCGCTGTGCCCACCCGTTCCGCCCCGAGCGGAACGCATGCCCACAGCGGAAGCGGCGGCCCTGACTACGGCCCCCCGACCATCACCGGCAACCCCCGAGTCACCGACGCCCAGCGCGCCCGTGCCGAGGGCCGGTCGCCGATCATCGAACCCGGGATCCAGCCCGCCGGGCTCACCGCGCTGCTCGGGCTGCTGCTCTCCGGTACGGCGGCGGTCGGGCAGTACGCCCTCGTCGTACCCCTCGTACTGCTGCAGGCCGTCACCGCGGCCGGATGGTTCCGGCTGAACGGGATGTGGCCGGCCCGGCAGGGCATCGCGCTGGCGTTCGCGGGCGCGCTGACGGCGGACGTGGCGCTGCTCGTGGCGGGCCGGGAGAACGCGCCCGCCGCGATCCTCGGCACCCTGGGCGTGTGGGTCCTGCTCACCCTGGTACTTCAGCTGCGCAGTCACGCCGACGCGGACACCCGTATGTCCGGGCTGATGGCGACCGTCGCCTCGGCGGCCCTGGCGATCGTCGCGACCGGGTTTCTGGCCGCCGAGCCGGACGCCGTGACGGTGGGCGCCGCGGCGGTCGCCGTGGCGGTTCTCGCCCGCGCGCTGCCGCTGCCCACGGCGGCCTCCGTGGTGGTGGCGCTGCTGGCCGCCACCGGCGCCGGGATCGCGGTCGGCGGGATGACGGACATCGGCACGCAGGGCGCCTTCATCGGCCTCGGCGCGGGTGTCTGCGCACTGGTCGGCCATCGCGTCGCCAGCTACGACTACCCGTCCCGCTTCGTCCACTTCACCGCGGGCGTCGCCCTTCCGCTGGCCGTCGCGGCCCCTGCCGTCTACCTGCTGGGGCGCGCCTTCGGCTGAGCCGCCGGGCGCCGGCCGATCGTCACAGGTGATCGACAACTGTCCTGAAGAGCCCCCGAATCGGGGGCTCTTCAGGGTTAGGCTCGCGCTGGACGGCCACTCAGGTCGTTGAGACCTGGCCGAGACGGGGACCCCCGAGCATGCGTGCACTGCGAATATTCCTGATCGTCGCCGTCATCCTGGGCGGCCTGTTCGTCATCGCGGACCGGGTGGCGGTCGGTTTCGCGGAGGACGAGGCGGCGGACCGGATCAGGACCACCGAGGGCCTGGCCAGCACCCCCGACGTGTCCATCGAGGGCTTCCCCTTCCTCACCCAGGTCGTCGGTGGCGAGTTCGACGACGTGAAGATCGGCATCAAGGACTACGAGGCGTCGACGACCGGCACGGGCGACGCCGTCAGCACCATCCGCATCGACGACCTCAACGCCGAGATGCACGGCGTGGTCTTCAGCGGCGACTACAGCTCCGCCACCGCGAACACCGCCACCGGCACCGCGACCATCTCCTACGCCGAGCTGCTGAAGGCCGCCCAGTCCGGGACCACGGACGTCACGGCCGGCGTCACCGCCGAGGTCGTCGGCCTCTCCGACGGCGGCAACGGCAAGATCAAGGTCTCCGTCGAGGCGACCGTCCTCGGCACCAAGCTGCCCCAGCCGGTCTCCGTGCTCAGCTCGGTCAGCGTCGACGGCGACACGGTGAAGGTGCACGCCGACTCGCTGCCGAACCTGGGCGTCGACCTCGCAGAGGACACGGTCCGCTCGGTCACCGACTTCGAGCAGAAGATCGACGAACTGCCCGGCGGCATCCAGCTCGACAAGGTCGAGGCGGCCGCGGACGGCGTCGACATCTCGGTGAAGGGTTCGGACATCAGGCTGGTCGGGTAGGAGGGTCCCGGGCTTCCCGGGCCTCCCGCGGGCGGATTACTCGTCCGAAGAGCGAGACGCTCCCGTCCGTCCAGCAGATGTGATGGCGGATACAACACGGGCACAGGGGCCCGAAAACCGTACGGACACGGCCCGGTCGATCCACTCATCCCATATCGCGGACGATCGCGTCTCAGCATCCGACACGCCGGTGACATGCCCGCCTGTCCGTCCCTACGATCGGACACATGAAGCGTCAGGCGGATCTCACGAAGCGGCGGGCAGTAGACCTGTGCCGCGTCGCCGCCATGCTCTGTCGCACCTTCTGAGCGGAAGCCTCGTTACTTCCGCGAGCCGGGCCCTTCGACCTCCTGCGTCGGGGCCACCCCTGCGCCGCACAGCCGCCAACGGCATGACCGCGCACCCCTCTCCACACGCACCGCCCCGCCGCAACTGCCCCGGAGGAGAACAAGCATGAGCCGCAGCGACGTCCTGGTAGACGCCGACTGGGTCCAGGACCACCTGGACGACACCAGCGTGGCCATCGTCGAGGTCGACGAGGACACGTCCGCCTACGAGAAGAACCACATCAAGAACGCCATCCGGATCGACTGGACCAAGGACCTCCAGGACCCGGTACGCCGTGACTTCATCGACCAGGAGGGCTTCGAGAAGCTCCTGTCGGCGAAGGGCATCGGCAACGACACCCTCGTCGTGCTCTACGGCGGCAACAACAACTGGTTCGCCTCGTACGCCTACTGGTACTTCAAGCTGTACGGCCACGAGAACGTGAAGCTTCTCGACGGCGGCCGCAAGAAGTGGGAGCTCGACTCCCGCGACCTGGTCGTCGAGGTGCCCGAGCGCGCCGCGACCGACTACAAGGCCAAGGCCCAGAACACCGCGATCCGCGCCTTCCGCGACGACGTCGTGGCGGCCATCGGCTCGCAGAACCTGGTCGACGTGCGGTCGCCCGACGAGTTCAGCGGCAAGCTGCTCGCGCCGGCCCACCTCCCGCAGGAGCAGTCGCAGCGTCCGGGTCACGTCCCGTCCGCGCGCAACATCCCGTGGTCGAAGAACGCCAACGACGACGGCACCTTCAAGTCGGACGACGAGCTCAAGGAGCTCTACGCCGAGGAGCAGGTCGACCTCGCCAAGGACACGATCGCGTACTGCCGCATCGGTGAGCGTTCCGCGCTCACCTGGTTCGTGCTGCACGAGCTGCTCGGTGTGGAGAACGTCAAGAACTACGACGGCTCCTGGACCGAGTACGGCTCCCTGGTCGGCGTCCCGATCGAGCTCGGCGCCAACAAGTAACCCTCGAAGTCAAGGCCTGAAGGACGGAAACGAAACATGTGTGGAGCGAAGGCCGGCGGCCCCGACGCCTCGACGATCAAGCCCGGTGAGACCACGATCCAGGGCCAGGTGACCCGCGACGGCGAGCCCGTCACCGGTTACGTACGCCTCCTGGACTCGACCGGCGAGTTCACCGCGGAGGTCCCCACCTCCGCGACGGGCCAGTTCCGCTTCTACGCGGCGGAGGGCACCTGGACCGTACGGGCCCTGGTCCCCGGAGGCACCGCGGACCGCACGGTCGTCGCCCAGACGGGCGGCCTCGCCGAGGTCGCCATCGCCGTCTGACGGCACCGAAACACCCACCGAAGCACGCTGAAGGGCCGCACCCCCTGGGGCGCGGCCCTTTGGCGTGCACGGGCCTACCCTGGACGTATGTACGCACGACGGCGTCACGTGTACTTCGCCATGATGGGGACGTGCATCGGGTTGTTCGTCCTGGCCTGGGCGGTCGTACGGCTCTGGTCGATTCCCGTGGCCGTGGGGATGTGTGTGGTGGCGATGGTGATCCCGCCGCTGGCCGCGATGGCGGCCAACCGGCGGGGACCCGACGACCGCTGGTGGGACGACCCCTCGGGTGATCCCAAGTCCGACGACTGGTGGGACGAGCTGGACGGGAAGAAGCGGCGGCAGTAGGAAGAGACCCGGCTGTAGGAAGGGACCCATGTCGCCCGTGAGGCTGTCCACCGTCGCGTTCGAGGCACCCGACGCGCATGCGCTCGCCGGGTTCTACATGCGGCTCCTCGGTTACGTGGTCCGCGCGGAAGAGCCCGACTGGATGCTGATCGGCCCGCCCGGGGGCGGCACCGCGCTCGCGTTCGAGACCTCGCACGGCTACGTCCCGCCGGTCTGGCCCGCCGGCCCCGGCGACCAGCGCATGATGCTCCACCTCGACATCGAGGTGGACGACCTGGCGGCGGAGACGGCCCGCGCCCTCGCCGAGGGCGCCAGGCTGTCCGACTACCAGCCGCAGGACGACGTACGGGTCCTTCTCGACCCGGCGGGGCATCCGTTCTGCCTGTGGGTGCAGACACAGACGCCTCAGTAGACGAGCGCCTGCGTCTCCTCCGCCATCGCCTCCTGCACGAACACCTGGGCGCCCGCGACGCGTACGCCCTTCAGGACGTCCTTCTCGGTGATCTCGCGCCGGGCCGCGCACTGCGTGCACAGGGTGACGCGGCCGGCCGCCAGAACCGAGTCGATCAGATCGGGCAGCGGCGCCGCGTGCGGCAGCTCGAACTCGGCGGCGCGGCCCGGCAGCGCGAACCACGCGGACTCACCGGTCAGCCACAGGGACACCTCGACACCGCTGGCCACGGCCACCGCCGCGACCGTGAACGCCTGCGAGCAGCGCTCGGGCGCATCGGCCCCTGCCGTCACCTTGATCACGAGCTTCTTCGCCATGCCCGAATCGTAGTCGGGCGGTAGTCCGAACCGTGATCAACTCCCGTGCAACCCAAAGTGCCGGCCATGAGTCTCCTGTGCGCGCGGATACGGAATCCGTGCTTCGCGTTCGTGGGGGGACGTTGTGGAAGTACCCGAAGTGCCCGAACTACCCGAAGAGCCTGGGATATCCGAGGTACCTGGGATATCCGAGGTGCCTGAAGTTGTGCCCGTTCCCGGGCGACGACGCCGACGCGGTCGTACGACCCTGTTGATCGCCACCGCCGCGGTGCTCGGGCTCGTCGCCGGCACCTGCGCCGGTTTCCTGATCCAGGCCGACCGCGAGCCCACCAAGTTGCCGTCGCTCTCGCAGCCGGTGCTTGCGCAGGCCAAGGGCGAGGGGCCCGAGCCCCTGTCGGCCGCGCAGGACCGCCAGGTGAAGACCGACGGCGACCTGCGCAAGCTGCTGCTGGCGAAGCCGAAGGGGGCGAAGGACGCCGACTGGCTCACCGGTGACGGCTGGATGGACATCGCCGAGTACGCGGACATGTTCGAGAAGCCGGACGGCGCGTTCGAGGAGCTGGTCGGCGAGGAGTTCCGGCGCGTCGCCGAGACCGGCTGGAGCGTGGGCGACACGTACACCGTCGACATCCGGCTCGTTCAGTACCGGCAGGAGGAGTTCCTCGCGGCCGCTGAGGCGGCCGACGGCGGCCACTACTGGGCGCAGGACAAGGACGACACCGACAGCTGGGTCATTCCCGGCACGCGTGACGGCATGGCGTACGTCCACAACGAGGCCGAGACGGATCCCGGCTACCTGCCGCTGTACGAGGCCGAGGCGCACGCCTACCGCGGTGACATCGCCGTGGAGATCTGGGTCTACGACACCAAGCCCATCTCCAAGAAGAAGATCATGGACCTGGCCGAGCGGCAGGTGGGACGGCTGTGAGCGAGCAGAGCGAGCAGATCGAGCAATCGGTAAACCCGGGGCCGGTGGGCGAGTTCGGCCCGGTGGAGCCCGTACCGGAGGTACTGGACTCCGCGCCCGAGACACCGCAACCCGCGCCCGGCAAGAAGCCCGTGCGCTGGGGCCGTATCGCCGCCGTCGCCGGTTCCGTGGTGCTGCTCGGTGCCGTTGTCGCGGGCGCCGGCTACACGGTCGTGACCGTCGGCGACGCCGACCGGGACGCGGGCGCGCCCACCTGGACCTTCCCGAAGGCCGCGAAGGACGACGCCAAGACGGCGAAGGCGGCCTCCGGACTGGCCTCGATGCTCGTGCCGTACGACACCGACGGCTGGACCCGGGGTCCGGACATCGCCGAGTACGGCTCCGACGCCTCGCTCAGCGGGGCCCAGGCCGCGGCCCTGCGCAAGCAGGCGCTGAGCGATCTGCCCCGTTCCGAGCGGCGGCAGCTGGAGAAGGAGATCGACAAGCAGCGCACCAAGGGCATGGCGATGCGCAGCTACGCCGACGGCGTCTCCGCCGTGAGCATCGTGCTGGCGCAGATGGAGGACAAGTCGGCGGTCCGGGGCATGTCGACGTTCCAGAACGAGTTCTTCGACGCCCTCGGCACCTCCCGCAAGGGACCGAAGATCGAGGGCTACAAGAACGCCGAGTGCTTCCTGCCGGACACGGACTCCGACGAGAAGCTCGACATGATGGTCTGCTCCGCCTACCAGGGTGACGTGCTGGTCAGCGCCACCGCGTACGGGGTCAAGCCACTGGACACCAAGGGAGTCGCCGCGCTGCTGCGCGAGCAGCTCGACCGCATCGCGGAGCCGGGGGAGGCGGTATGACGACCGAACAGAGTGAGCAGGCCGGGCAGGGCGAGCCGGCCGAGCCGCCGGTGCCGGTGCCGGTCGAGGATCAGGCGCCGGTCGCGGATCAGCCAGCGGTAGAGCCGCCGCCGGTGGAGGCGCAGGTTCTCCTGCCGCCCATGCCCGAGGCACCGCCCGCGATGGTCTTCGAGCCCGTCCCGCCGGTGAAGAAGGACCGCCGGGTCCTCCGTGCCGTCCTGCGGTGGACCGCCGCCGTCGTGGTCTTCGCGGCGGTCGGTACCTCGGCGGCGTACGGCATCACGCGGATGGAGCGCACCGACGTACCGGGTCTGGCGACCGAGCCGGACGGGCGCTGGGAGTACCCGACGATCAGCAAGCCGCCGCTGCCCTCCGGCAGCCCGGGGCCGTTCGCCGAGGCGAACGCGGCCGGCGCCCACTACGCCGACCTGCGAAAGCTCCTGCTCCCCGCCCCGAAGGACGCGAAGGCCGACACGGCGCTGAGCGGCGAGGACGGCTGGCTGCCGACGAAGACCTTCCTGGCGGAGTACGCCACTAAGCAGGAGGGGGAGGCCGTAGGGCAGCTGCTGACCGACTACGGGCTGCGGCACATCGCGGCGCGCGGCTGGACGACGCCGGACGGCACGCACACGCGGATCTACCTGCTGCAGTTCGGCACCGCGGCTGTGGCAGACGAGCTGCTTACCACCGAGCTCATCAGCTACAACTCCCCGGTGTACGCGGCGCGCGGCACCGAACTGGTCACCGCGTTCACGGGGTTCGCGGAGGACGCCCAGGTCCCCGACGTCACGCGCTACCCGTTCGTGGAGACCAAGCCGTACGGCACCGAACAGGTCCGTCAGGCCTACCTCTCGGCGGCGGACACCATCGCCGTGGTCCTGCAGTCCCGCAAGGGCACCGCGAAGGCCGTCCCGTTCCAGCAGACGGTGGTCCTGCAGAGCCAGCTGCTCGACTGAGCCCGGACCTGAGAGAGAAGGCCGGGCCCCAGCCGTCTAAGCTGGGGCCCGGCCCTGTACCGCCTTCACCGTGTCACCCGAGGAGCACCCCGTGCTTGAGGCATTCTTCGAAGCCCTGCTGGCCCTGGTCTGTGTCGGCGTTCTCGCCTTCGCCGGGCTGACCGTGAAGAAGCTGTACCAGGGCCAGCGCTGACCACCACGAAGAAAAGCTGCTCATGATCGAGATCCCGTCCGACCTGCACAAGGACCTGCTCCCCATTGCCTTCCTGCTGGGCACATGGGCCGGCGCGGGCGTCCACGACTTCCCCGGCTCCGAGAAGTGCAACTTCGGGCAGGAGGTCACCTTCACCCACGACGGGCGGGACTTCCTGGAGTACCACTCGCACACCTGGGTCCTCGACGCCGACGGGAACAAGGTCAGGCCCCTGGAGACCGAGTCCGGCTTCTGGCGGATCGACGCCGACCGCAAGGTCGAGGTCGTCATGACCCGCGACGACGGTGTCGTGGAGATCTGGTACGGCGACCTGGCCGCCAAGCAGCCGCAGATCGACCTGGTCACGGACGCCGTGGCGCGCACCGCCGCTTCGGGTCCGTACACCGGTGGCAAGCGGCTCTACGGGTACGTGAAGAGCGACCTCATGTGGGTCGGCGAGAAGCAGACCCCCGAGGTCGAGCTCCGCCCCTACATGTCCGGGCACCTGAAGAAGGTCGTCACCCCGGAGGACGTCCAGCGCTGGGCCAAGGCCCTCCCGGACGACATGCCGGACGACGGCATCGCGTTCTTCAAGTAGGCACTCGCCCGGGGCCTTCCCGTAGGCACTCGCCCGGGGCCCGGCTTCGGGTGGTCTTAGGCAGCGCACAGAGGAACTTCAGGCTGTTCTGATCGGGGCGGGTCACTCTGCTGGAGTGACCGGCCCCACAGCTGTTTCCCGCGGTACCCACGGCGCTCCCGGCGCCCCCAGTGCCAAGGTGCTCGTCGTCGACGACGAGCACGCCGTCCGCGAGCTGCTCGCGGAAACGTTCCGCCTGGCCGGCTTCGACGTCACCGCCGTCGCCAGCGGCGTCGCCGCGCTGAACACCGCGTACGCCGAGCCCCCCGACCTCGTCGTCCTCGACATCCGCCTCCCGGACTTCGACAGCCTGGAGGTCGCCCGCATCCTGCGCGACGACGGCCGCGACGTCCCGGTGGTCTTCCTGCCGAAGCCCTTCGTCCTGGAGAACATCGTCACGCGCGTACGACAGATCCTGACCGTCTAGCCACGGGCCTACACTGGGCGCGTGGTAAGCACCGACTGGAAGAGCGATCTGCGGCAGCGCGGTTACCGGCTGACTCCGCAGCGGCAGCTTGTGCTCGAAGCGGTGGACACGCTGGAGCACGCCACCCCGGACGACATCCTGGTCGAAGTGCGCAGAACGGCGTCGGGTGTGAACATCTCGACGGTCTACCGGACGCTGGAGCTCCTCGAAGAGCTCGGTCTGGTCAGCCACGCGCACCTCGGGCACGGCGCCCCGACGTACCACCTGGCCGACCGGCACCACCACATCCACCTGGTGTGCCGGGAGTGCAAGAACGTGATCGAGGCCGACACCTCGGTCGCCGCCGAGTTCACCGCGAAGCTCCGCGCGACGTTCGGCTTCGAGACCGACATGAAGCACTTCGCGATCTTCGGCCTCTGCAAGGACTGCTCGCTCAAGAATTCAAGTACCAAGTCGTAGGCTATGCATATGAAGAGCCCTCTGCTGTCCCTGCCCGGCGCCGTCTCCGCCGAGGGCGTGGACGAAGGCGTCGCCGCCCACTACGGAGACCTGTTCCGCGAACAGCGTGCCCTCGCCGACGGTTCCGGCTTCGTGGACCTCTCGCACCGCGGCGTCGTCACCGTCACCGGGGGCGACCGGCTCACCTGGCTGCACCTGCTGCTCACCCAGCATGTGACGGACCTCCCGGCGGGCCTCGCCACCGAAGCGCTGATCCTCACCGCGCACGGCCACATCGAGCACGCGCTGTACCTCGTCGACGACGGCACCACGACCTGGGCCCATGTGGAACCCGGCAGCCAGGACGCGCTGATCGCGTACCTGGAGTCGATGAAGTTCTTCTACCGGGTCGAAGTCGCCGACCGGACGGACGAGTTCGCGGTCGTGCACCTGCCGGCCGGTTCCATCGCCGAGGTCCCGGAGGGTGTCGTCGTACGCGAGACGCCGTACGGCCGTGATCTCTTCCTGCCGCGTACGGAACTGGAGTCGTACGCCGCCAAGAGTGGTCCGGCGGCCGGGCTGCTCGCGTACGAGGCGCTGCGCGTCGAGAGCCACCGGCCGCGCATCGGCTTCGAGACCGACCACCGCACCATCCCGCACGAGCTGGGCTGGATCGGCAGCGCGGTCCATCTGCAGAAGGGCTGCTACCGGGGCCAGGAGACCGTGGCCCGCGTGCAGAACCTGGGGAAGCCCCCGCGCCGCCTCGTCTTCCTCCACCTCGACGGCAGCGAGGTCCATCTCCCGCCGCACGGCACGGAGTTGCGCCGCGCGGACGAGGGCCCCGACGGCCGGAAGATCGGCGTCATCACCACCTCTGTACGCCACCACGAGCTGGGCCCGATCGCCCTGGCGGTCATCAAGCGGAACGTGCCGCTGGACGCGCCGCTGCTCGCGGACACGACGGCGGCGGCGCAAGAAGTCGTGGTCGAGCCCTAGATTTCGACGAGGACTGTGAACGGGCCGTCGTTCGTCAGTGAGACGCGCATCTTCGCGCCGAACCTGCCCGTCGCCACCGTCGCGCCCAGGGAACGGAGTTGGGCGACGACCTCGTCGACCAGCGGCTCCGCGACGTCGCCGGGGGCGGCCGCGTTCCAGGTGGGGCGGCGGCCCTTGCGGGCGTCGCCGTACAGCGTGAACTGGCTGATGACCAGCAGCGGCGCGTCGATGTCCGAGCAGGACCGCTCCTCGCTCAGCATGCGGACCGACCAGAGTTTGCGGGCGAGTTGGGCCGCCTTCTCCTTGGTGTCCTCGTGCGTGACCCCGACGAGGACGCACAGCCCCTCGCCGCTGATCTCGCCGACCGTCTCGCCCTCGACGACGACGCTCGCGCCGTCCACTCTCTGCACCACCGCACGCATACGGACCATCATGCCGTGCGCGCGGACGGGCATCGGGTGCGAGCCCTTCGTGTGATTTCTTAGGGTCGCCAAACCCCCATCTGGGGCCGATCGGGGGCACTCGGTCACATAGCGACCACTGAGGGTGGCACCATGCGGGGTGTTGCGGTGCATTCATAGGCGCATCCATGGCGCATCCATGGCGCATTCTGGGATGGACCGCGCCGGTCGAGGGGACGGTAGAGGCACATGAGCACACCGAGTAGTGGGCAGCCGCCCGGGGTCGTGTCACTGACCCGTACGAGCCCGCGGGCGGCGCGGACAGGGCGGACGGTGGGGATGGCGGCCAGGCCGCCGGTCCAGCGCATCGACAGTCCGCCGACCCCCGAGGACCCGCGGCACGACTTGGCCGCGCTGCGGCTGCCCGAACTGCGCGTGCTGCGCCGGGACGCCCAGCGGGACGAGGCCGACCTCAGCTATGTGCGGCGGCTGCTCCAGGGGCGCATCGACATCCTGCGGGCCGAGCTGGCGCGCCGCGGGGGACTGCGGGCGCCGGTCGCGGGGCAGCCACGGGTCGTCGGTTCCGGGGAGCTGTCGGTCATCGAGCGGCTCTCGGAGATTCTCACGGACGCGCCCGCCCGGCACCGTTCCTCGGCCCGCCATGTGACGGTGGGCACGCCGCACGGCGAGGAGTACCGGCGGCTGGCCTCGGACATGCTCTCCGAGGTGGAACTGTCGGACCTCGACGCCCGTACGGACGAAGAGCTGGCTGCGGGAATGGGACGGCTCGTACGGTACGAGCAGCAGGTCTCCCGGCGGCGCCAGCAGCTCCAGCGCACGGCGGACGACTGCAGCGCCGAGATCGCCCGCAGGTACCGTGAGGGCGAAGCGCAAGTCGATGACCTGCTCATGTGACGGGCCTGCTCATGTGACCGACCCGTTCGTGTGACGGGCCTGATCGTGTGACGTGGCGCCCCGGCGATCCCGGGGGCGTCGCGGTACGGCTGCCCGGGCGGGTCCCCGTCACGGAAGGCCACCGCCCATGTCCGCCGCCCGCCCTGAAGTCCCCGTGCCGCCTGCCATACCCCTTGCACCCCCTGTCCTCGCCGAGGTCGTACGCTCCGGCTTCGTCGAGGGCCGCCACCGGGGCAGCCTGGTCCTGCTGGCCGCGGACGGGTCGGTCGAGCTGGCGCTCGGCGATCCGGCGGTGCCGGTGTTCCCGCGATCGTCGAACAAGCCCATGCAGGCGGCGGGCGTACTGCGGGCCGGGCTCGACCTCTCCGGAGAGCGCCTCGCCCTCGCCGCCGCGAGCCACTCCGGAGAGATCTTCCACCGCGACCTCGTACGGAAGATGCTGGGCGAGCACGGGCTGACCGCCGCGCAGCTCCAGTGCCCGCCGGACCTCCCGCTGGACCGGGCAGAGGCCGAGACCTACCTCGCCGCGGGCGCCGTACGCGACCGGGTCACCATGAACTGCTCGGGCAAGCACACGGCGATGCTGGCGGTGTGCGCGCAGCGGGGCTGGCCGCTCGACTCGTACCTGGACCCCGGGCACCCGCTCCAGCAGCAGATCCACTCCGTGGTCGAGGAGGCGTCCGGGGAGTCCGTCGCCGCGGTGGGTACGGACGGCTGCGGGGCGCCGCTTCTCGCGATCACCCTGACCGGCCTGGCCCGCGCCTTCCGCTCCTTCGTCCTCGCACCCCCCGGCTCCGCGGAACGCCGCGTCGCCGACGCCATGCGCGCCCACCCCGAGTACGTCGCCGGCACCCGCCGTCCCGACACCTGGCTGATGCGCGAGGTCCCGGGCGCCCTCTCCAAGATGGGCGCGGAGGCCGTCCAGGCGGTCGCCCTCCCGGACGGGCGGGCGCTCGCGTTCAAGGTCGAGGACGGCGGGGGGCGGGCGCTGGGGCCGGTGCTGGCGAGGGCGTTGGGGTTGCTGGGGGTGGACTCGCCGGTGGTGGAGCGGATCGGGCGGGTGGCGTTGAGGGGTGGGGGGAGGGAGGTGGGGGAGGTGCGGGCGGCGTTTTGAGGGAGGGGGTTGCCCTTTCAGCCCCGGCCGGGGGAGATCTTTCAGCCCGTCCGGCGTTTGAGGACGAGCGCGTCAGCGCGACAGGGGGGTCTGGGGGCGCAGCCCCCAGGAACGGGACGGGCAGGGGGCGGAGGGGGCGAAAAAATCCCCGCGACACCCCACCGTCGTACACCTAGCGTGTTCCCATGACCCACCGCGACGCCATCGACGCCATCGACGTACGAGCGATCACCGACGCCGAGATACCCGACTGGATCCGCGCGCTGAACACCGGCTTCCTGCGCTCCCCCGCGGTGACGGAGACCGAGATCGCGGACCGCGGTTCGTACATCATCCCGGAGCGAACCCTCGCCGCGTTCGACGCGGGCCGCTGCGTCGCGACCTTCAGATCGTTCCCGCAGGAGCTCACCACGGTGGGCGGAACCCCCGTCCCGGCAGACGCGATCACGAACGTGACCGTCACCGCCACACACCGCCGCCGAGGCCTCCTCACCCGCATGATGGCGAGGGACCTCGCGGCGGCCAAGGAGCGGGGCGACGTGGTGGCGACGCTGATCGCCGCCGAGTACCCGATCTACGGCCGGTACGGCTTCGGCCCCGCCACCACCGCCGCCGAGTGGACCATCGAGGTACCGAGGACAGGCCTCGACCCCCGCTGGTCGGGCCCGGCCGACGGCGCCCGTATCGACCTCGTGGACGGCGAGGACGTACGCAAGATCGGCCCCGAACTGCACGAACGGCTCAGGCGCACCCAGCCGGGCACGGTCAGCCGCGACGAGCGCTGGTGGCAGGTCAACACCGGTGTGCTGAGCCTGGACCGCGCACCGTGGACGGAGCCGTTCTACGCCGTGTACCGCTCGGCGGCCGGCGAGGTCGAGGGCCTCGTCTCGTACGAGTCGGACGACACCTGGCGCCACAAGCAGCCGCAGGACACGGCGGACGTGAACTGGCTGATCGCGGTGACACCGGCGGCGGAACGCGCCCTGTGGCAGTACCTCTGCTCGATCGACTGGATCACCAAGGTCAAGACGGGCTGGCGGTCCCCCGACGACCTGCTGCAGCACTTCCTGCCCGACCCGCGCGCGGCCAGGATCACCACGCAGGCGGACTGGCTGTGGGTGCGGATCCTGGATGTCGTACGGGCTCTGGAGGCGCGTACGTACGGCGGTACGGGGGCGTTGGTGCTGGAGGTGACCGACCGGGACGGGCTGTCCGCAGGGCGGTACCGGCTGGACGCGGGGCCGGACGGGGCGTCCTGCGCGCCGACCACGCTGGACGCCGAACTGACGCTGGAGGTCGGCGAGTTGGCGAGGCTGTGGCTCGGGGACGAGTCGGCGGTACGGCTCGCGGCGCTGGGGCGGGTCCGGGAAGAACGAGCGGGCGCCGCCTCCGTGGCCGACGCCCTGCTGCGCACGTCCAGGCGACCGTGGTGCCCGGACATCTTCTGAACCAGTGCGGCCGGTGCTCCTTCCGTGCCGGTGAGTGCCGTTGATCCGTAGCTGTAGCTATTCAGTTGTGGGTGGTGCTGACTGACCGGGCTCCCGGCTCCCCTCCAGGGGGGAGCCCGGTCAGCCGGACTGTCCGGACGGTGGCGCCCGATCAGCCGGACTGGGCGAGCAGCATCACGATGATCACAGCTCCGATGCCGCTGAGCATGTTGTTCTTGGCCTTGATGCCGACGGTCAGCGCGACGAACGCGATGATGCCCATCGGCCCGTACTTCCACTGGATGAGCTGTTCGAATCCGATGGCGAGGGCGGCGACGACGATGGCGATGAGCGGCATGACGGTCCCTCCTTGGGGACGGGGCGAGCGGACCCCCGCTGGGAACCGTCCACCTGGTCGACAGTTGCGACCCTGGCGGCCAACACCCGGGAAGTTTGACCATGTTGCTCAAGTTGGTGACCAACTCAATGGTAGTTATCTCCGCGTTGGGTCGACTCATAACCACCTATCAGGTAACTGCCCAAAGATGGCGGGAAGTTGTAGGGTTTGGTCGTGGACCAGGAACTCGCCGCCGTCAATGGGCGGAACAGGTCACCACGGCCACTGACGTCACACCGCGAGGTGGCCGACGAGCTGCGCAGCCGGATCAGGTCCGGTCAGCTGCGGGCCGGACAGCGCATGCCCACGCAGGCCAAGCTGGCGGACGAGTTCGGCGTCGAGCGCGGGGCCGTACGGCAGGCGCTGCGCATCCTGCAGTCGGAGCGTCTGCTCGTCAACGTGTCCAAGGGGAGCCCGGCGACGGTGGCGGACGACCTGGGCAGGGCTCTGACCGGTCCCGAAGCCCCGCCGCAGCCCACCACGGTGGCGCTCGGCGCGAGGATAACGGAGGCCTTCGCGGCCTCTCATGTGGAGATCGACGCGCTGTGCCTGACCTCGATCTCACTCACCCTCGCCATGAGCGAGCCGCTCCGTCAGATCCACGCCGAGCGAATAAAACCGGCCAGGATCGATGTCCGCGTACTGCTCCCCAGTGGCGACATCCCCCTCGCCTTCCCGGCTCCGGTGGAGGCGACGGCCGAGGGCCAGCCCCCCGACGGCCGGCTCCAGCGCAACTGGCTGGCCAACCGCAACGCCCAGGGCCAGGTGCTCCGCCACAACCTGCTCGCGCTGCGCGCCACGCACGGCATCGAGGTCAACGTCACCTTCCGCGCGCTGCCCTTCACGCCTCCCGTGAAGCTGTACCTGCTCAACGGGTCCGAGGCGCTCTTCGCGTACTACACCCTCACCAAGCGCGAGGAGGAGATCGACCACGTGCACCTGGAGATGTACGACGTCCAGGGCACCCAGTCCATGCTGTTCCCCTTCATGCAGGGGGCCGGGCTGCGGGACACGACCTTCGTCGAACAGTCCCACCTGTGGTTCAACGCGCTGTGGGAGACCATCAGTTCCGAGCTGGTGCTCACGAGCTGAGGTCTCCCTGGCGGGGGTGTGCGGGGTTGGGATTCACGCGGGTCAGAGGGCGGGGCCCGCGACCATGAGGGCGAGGACGACCGCCCCGATGGAGTAGCAGGTGGGGCTCTTCGCCTTGATCCCGATGCTGAGCAGCAGGAGTCCTACGATGCCCGAGGGGCCGTAGTGCCATTGGACGAGCTGCTCGAAGCCGACGACGAAGACGGCTGAGAGGAGGGCGATGACGGGCATGGTGGTTCCTCCTGCTTCTGAGAGAGGCGGGCCGGTTGGGAGGAGGGGAGGCAAAACTTCCGCCAACTTGACCAAGTTGGCAACCAACTATGCTTAAGTTGTCCCCACTTGGCTGGTACTCATAAACAACTTTCAAACAACTCCCCATAGATGGATGGGAGTTGTAGCGTTTGGTCGTGACCCAGGAGAACGTGGCAGTGAACGGCAGCAGAAACTTCTCGTCCCAGGAGATCGCCGACGCCCTGCGGGACCGCATCCGTGCCGGTGACCTCAAGGCGGGCGACCGCCTGCCCACCCAGGCGGAACTGGCGGAGGAGTTCGGCGTCGAGCGCGGCACCGTCCGCCAGGCCCTCAGCTCCCTGCAGAGCGACGGGCTCCTCAGCAACACCGGCCGGGGCAGCCCGCCGCGGATCGCCGAGGTGCCGGCCGTCCGCGACGAACCCCAGACGACGATGGTGGGCCTGGCGCCGCGCCTCGCCGAAGCGTTCGCGGCCCCGCACGTCCGCATAGACGCGGCCTGCCTCACCGCGGAGACCCTGATGCTGGCCCTCGGCGAACCGGTCCGCCTGATCCACGAGGGCGTCATCCTCCCGAAGTCGATCGACGTCCGGATCCTGCTGCCCTCCCGGGAAATCACCCTGGCGTTCCCGGTCCCCGTGGAGGGCCGCACCGACGACGACGCGGTCCACAAGCGCTGGCTCGCCCAGCGCAACGCCCAGGGACACGTCCTGCGCCACAACCTCCAGTCACTGCGCTCCTCCCACGGCATCGACGTCCGCGTGACCTTCCGCGCACTTCCGTTCACGCCGCCGGTGAAGCTGTACCTGCTCAACGGGTCGGAGGCGCTGATCGCGTACTACATGATCACCAGACGCGAGGAGACGGTGGACAGCGGAGGAGTGCTGGACATGTACGACGCGGTCGGCTCCTCGTCGCTCCTCTTCTCCTTCGAGAAGCCGACCGGCCATCGGGACGCCTCGTTCGTCGAGGAATCCCAGAAGTGGTTCGACGCCCTCTGGGAAACCATCACCACTGACCTGACACTCTCCTAGTGACTCCTGATACGACGCAGCCTGATACGACACGGACCGAACCGGTGAACGAACCGGTGACAGCAGAGACAGAGAACCTGCGGGAAGTGATCGAGCGTGCCCGCTTCGTGCTCTTCGACTTCGACGGGCCGATCTGCCGGCTGTTCGCGGGGCATCTAGCGGAGAACGTGGCGAAGGACCTGGTGGAGTGGCTCGAACACCAGGGACTGCGGGGGCTGCTGACCGAGGAGGAGCAGGTCCACCCCGACCCGATGGTTGTCCTGTACGCCGTCCACCGGCGCCACCCGCACAGCGATCTGGTGACCGAATTGGAGGAGCGGCTCACCCAGCAGGAGTTCAAAGCGGTGTCCTCCGCCTGGCCCACCCCGTACGCGGATCCGCTGATACGGACCTGGAGTGCCGTCGGCGCGCGGCTGGCGATCGCGACCAACAACTCGGCGCGCACCGCGTTCAGTTACCTCGCCAGCCGTGATCTCACCGACTGCTTCGCCCCCAACATCTACGGCCGCACCGAGGACCTGCACCAGCTCAAACCGGACCCGCACTGCCTCAATCGAGCCCTGAACGCCCTGGGTGCCGCCCCGTCGGCCGCCCTCATGATCGGCGACGCCCCCACGGACTTCGTCGCCGCCCAGCGGGCCGGAGTTCCGTTCCTCGGCTACGCGCGTAACGGGTACAAAGAGAAACTGCTGCGGGACGCGGGAGCCAAGGATGTCGTCGGGTCGCTGGAGCCGGTCTTGCGGGTGCTCCGGGGTCAGGCCTGAGACATCAGGATGATGAAGACCACCGCCGCTCCTGCCGCGAAGGACGAGCGGCCGTTCCGTATGCCTATGAAGATCAGAGACAGCAGGAGTGCACACGCCAATATGATCTTGTCTTGGGTTGCCAGCGCCAGGATGAACTTAGCGACCAACCATGCCACTTCCCGCTGAGCCATGCTTCCCACCTGTCCCTTCAACTTTCAGTGAACCGATCAACTAGCCGTCCAGTTGGACTGGTTGCTCGAATTTGGGTTTCCCGGCTTCTGTGATCCCTTAACGGACCTTCCAGTTGGACCGGTGGTTTGGCTGAAAGCGGTTTGATCGCGGGCTGGCGGCGGTACGGTCGGTATGTGGATGGAGTGCGGGCCAGCGACGGTGGCGGCAGAGAGGTTTCGCGTGTCTTGGAGACGCTCTGGGACCGCATGGCCGACGGCACCTATCCGTTGGGAAGCCAACTGCCGGCGCAACGGGAGCTCGCAGAGGAGTTCGGCGTTTCCCGGGACACGGTGCAGCGGGCTCTGAAGGAACTGGTTGGCGGTGGCTGGATCGAGTCCCGGCAGGGCAGCGGATCGCGTGTGATCAAGACGCAGCGCGTACAGTCCTTGGTGTCCAGGAACCCTCGATCGGCCCGCACTGCACTGAGGCCGATCATCAGCAGTGCCTTCGAGCAGCCCGAAGTCACCCTCGATGTCTACACGCTGACGTCCGAGACACTGGAAATCCACATCCGGCTGCAGGCGGAGCGGATCCGTGCAGGGGAGATCGCACCGCAGCGGATCGCCGCGCGCATGCTGCTGCCCTCCGAAGGGCTGGACTTTCCCTTTCCACGGGCCAAGGACGACCCGGGTGATCCACGGCTGCGGGACCGGCTGCTTGCCATCACCCGGAGGCACACGTCCTCGCTACGGTACGTACTAGAGGCACTGAAGGTCGAAGGCCTGGTGCCGTCCATCGACCTGGAGATACGTCACGTACCCCTGGTGCCGCCCTGCAAGCTCTATCTCCTCAATGGCACCGAAGCGCTGCAGGGCTTCTATGAGGTGATTGAGCGTCGCATCGCGCTGGGAGGCGGCGAAGAGATCGTGGCACTCGATGTGCTGGGCCTCGGCGCCACCCTCACGCACTACGCCCAGGACGACGATCCGGACTCCACCGGGTCAGTTTTCGTCGCCAGTAGCCAGGCGTGGTTCGACTCGGTGTGGAATCTGCTCGCTACATGAGGGCAATTCCAGCAATGGACTGTCGCGCGCACCTTTGAGTCCTAGCCTGCGTTTACCTCATTGAGACCGGTCCAACACGCCAGAAGCCTTCAGTGACGCTAGGGTTTGCGCAACCTCAGTTACAGGAGTGGCCCGTGGGAGCACCTCCGGTTCCCAGGCGTGGCTTCTGGGAGCGGTGTGCCGTCGATGGCGCCTACGACGAGTTCGTGGGACAGGCGAAGCAGCTCGGAGTAATGAGCGGCGGCCATCACAACCGTAACTATGTGCTGCCTCTGACTGAGGCGATGGCGCGTCGCGTGGGGCGGGAGCCGGGCCCGAATGTGACGGTGCGGATCCGTAGGCCCGAAGCCCTGCCGGTGGTCATCAGGACCTGGGAACACGAAGACGAGATCCTCGCCGCCGTCGGGGGCGTCCTGCCGCATGTGCCGGAATGTCTCGCCCGACGCCTCGGCTCGGCCGTGCACAGCTACGTGGAGGGCGTTCCGCTCTCCACGGTCTGCCCCAACGGCAAGCCCGTCGACGGTCTGCTGATTGGGGCTCTGGCCGGGCTGCTCGCACAGATGTCACAAGTACGCAGGGAGGCCTTACCTCCGCTACCCGACGGCTGGCCGTCCAACGAAAAGGACAGCCAGGCTTTTCTGCAGACGCTGGCGCATCTCGCCGACCGTCAAATCCGTCAGCCCAATTGGGCCAGCTTCGGTGGGCTGTTCGCCGCGTTGGGAATCCCCGAGGACGCCCTGACCCGGCTGGCCGAGAGAGTCCCCCCGATGGCCCGTCGCCCGTACAGCCTCCTCCACGCGGACCTCCACCGGGACAACGTGATCGTCACCTACCGCGGAGAGCCGCCCCTGATCTGCGTGGACTGGGAGCTTGCGACGTATGGCGACCCGCTGCACGACCTTGCCACGCACCTTGTCCGGATGCGGTATCCGGACTACCAGTGGGGCGAAGTGGTCGAAGCGTGGGCGGCGGCCATCCAGGACACCAGACCGGCGGCGGCGAACGGCCTGGCACGGGATCTGCGCCACTACGTGGCCTTCGAGCGTGCCCAGTCCGTCTATCCGGACGTGATGCGTGCGGCGAAGTCGCTGGAGGACTCGCTCGACCAGAAGAGCCTGGACCAGGCGACAGCCTCGGTGAGCAGCGCCATCAGAGCTGCGGCCGAACCGCTCAGACTCGCCCACGTTCCGGACGAAGCCGACGTCGAGCGGGTGCTCATCCGGTGGCAGGCATCTCGGCACGATGGGCGGGCCGGCGTCAGCAGAGCGGTCACCACCCTTGCCTGGAGGCCGGATGAACGGCTTCCGGAACACCCGGACTTCCCCCGCTCGGCCGTACGCCACGCCCTGATCGCCGAGGGGGCGGCGCCTGCCGACCGGGTGTTCAAGGGAACCGCCCACCTCAACTCGGTCGTGCGTGTGCCGGGTGTCGGCTTTCCCGTAGTGGTGCGGCGCAAGATGGCATCGGTCTGTCGCCGCGAACGTGGCTATCTGAGCGAGCACGCCGTCCTGAAGGTCATTCAGGAGTCCGGGGTCGCGGTGACGGCACCCAGGGTGCTCGCGCTGGGCGAGAGTCACACCAGGGACCCGTTTGCCATCCACACGTATGTCGGTCCGCAAGACGGTGTTCAGCCCCCCAACCACCCGGTGAACGGTCTGCTGCCTCATGAAGCGGACAAGCTGGTGGACCAACTCTGCGCTCTGACGCGGGTCGACTACGGTCCGCTGGACCCGACGGCGCAGGACTTGTTCGGGGAGGGGGATTTTTACGAGTGGCTGAGCACTCAACTGGTCCTGCTTGTAGAGGGGTTGCCGAAGGAGTCGCAGCAACTGGCCCGAGTACTGGGACTGCCCGGCGCGCGTCGGCTGCAAGAGATCCTGTCCCGGCATCAGGTGACCGTGCGCGAGCCTGCTCTGCTGCACGGCGACCTGAACCCGTGGAACCTCGTGCGCCGCGACGATTCCTTCGCCCTGACCATCATTGACTGGGAAATGGCGATGGTCGGCGACCCTCTGTACGACCTGGTCCGGCACATGCATCTCACTCCGACACGGCCTGAGATCCGCGATCGGATGTTCGGCCGTTGGGAGAACATGCTGCCCAGTACGCACACCAAGCACTGGAAGCAGGACTGGATCGTCTATCGGTGGATCGAGGTCGTCCGTTCCTCCTATGTCGACCTCGACCGCTTGGTCACCGGCGCCAGCCTCGACGCCCCCAACGTGCGCAGGGCCGTGGACTCGTACGCGATGACCCTGGAGGCGGCCAGAGCGGCGCTCGGCCTTCCCGGCCGCTCGACGGCGAACCCCTATCTTGCCCGCGCATTGCGGCACGGCGACCATGGCACCACACGACGGGCCGGGTACTCAGCAGGCATGTGACGCTTCGATGGGTGGCTCTGCCCGGTGAGGGGGCCGCATGTCCAGGGTGGGGAACAGTCAGGCCGACGGCGGTGTCGGTGCACGCTTGAAGCGGTACCAAGCACGATTTGAGCCTGTCGCGACGCGGGTTCTGCTTCTCGGGATCTTCCTCAGCGGGCTGACGGCGCAGTTCGTCAAGCCGGTTGGAGACGCGTTGGAGGACAAGGCATTCCTCGGCGGTGCGCTGCTCAGCCTGGTGGGCTATGTGTTGTACGACGCGGTGAAGGATCTTGCCCGGTCGGTCTCGGTACCGACTCGCGCCCTGGTGAATTCGCGCCAGCTGGGCAGCTACGTCAGCGAGGCGTTCCGGTCCCGGAAGGTCGAGATCAGCTTTCTCGGCTACACCGGCGAGACCCTTTACAACGAGCTCTATCACCGGCTGGAGGGTCTGCTCGACGACCCGGGGCTGACCAGGCGGGTATCGGTGAGGATGCTGGTGCCCGACTTCGCTCAGCCCATGACCGTCCCCTCCAGGGTCGGCGGAAGCGGCGAACCCGTGGACGACCCCGACTTCCGCAAGCGTCAGGAGCGGATGTGCAGCGACTATGACGACGTGCTGTCGGGCCTGGCGGCGCAGATAACTGGCAACGGTCGGGTGACCGTCGTATGCGAGTACCGCTCCTACCCCGGCATCCCGCGGGACAAGATCTGCATTTTCAACAGGAGGCAGGTGCTGCACGGGCTCTACAACGTCGCCACCCGGATGCGGTGGCAGGAGCAGGAGTTCTACGACCCCAAGGGCTACAGCACCGATCTCAACGTCTGGTCCCGGGAGGGCTCGGCTTCCGTCGAGGAGGCGGTCACCATGTGGACCAAGCACTTCGATGACCTGTGGAACCTTGCGGCGGTGCCGTCCTGGCGTCGGCCGGCCGCTATCTGACTGTCGGTTCGTCCTTCGGTACCTGATCTCGAACTCACACCCCCAACACCACCTTCCCCACCACCCCCCGCCCCTCCACAGCCGCATGCGCCTCCCCCGCCCGCTCCAGCGGAAACACCTCACCGATCACCGGCCGCAGCCGCCCCGCAGCAGCCTCCGCGAGCGCGGCGGCCGTGAAGCGGCGCAGGTCGGCGGGGCCGAACTGGACGTCCCCGATGCCGAAGAGGCGGATGCCGCGGCCGGCGGCCTCCGCCGGGTCGATGGGGGAGAAGCCGCCCGACGGGGCGCCGTGGGCCGAGAAGCGGCCGTCGTCGGCCGTCAACGGGAAGGCGGTGGTGCCGAGTTGGCCGCCCACGCCGTCCAGGACGACATCGGCGGCCGGGGTGGAGCCGCCGAGGGCGTGCCGGGCGGCCGAGGGCCAGTCGGTGTCGGTGGCGTCGACGGCCGCGTCCGCGCCCAGCTCCTGTACCAGGGCGAGTTTCGCCGCGCCCCGGGCCATGCCCACCACGCGTGCCCCGCGCGCGTGGGCCAGTTGGACCAGCAGCGTGCCCATGCCTCCGGAGGCGCCGAGGACGAGGACGCGGTCGGTGGGGCCGACGCCGGTCAGTTCGAGGAGGCCCATGGCGGTGAGGCCGTCGTGGACCAGGGCCGCGGCAGGGAGGAGGCCGAGGGAGTCCGGTACGACGGTGAGGGCCGAGGTCGCGGCTACGGCCCGCTCCGCGTAGCTGCCGGTCACGAAGGCGGTGACCCGACGGCCCAGCCACTCGTCGGCGACGTCCGCGCCGAGGGAGGTGACGACACCCGAGACGCCGCCCCCGGGGACGTACGGCGGTGTCACCGGGAAGAAGTCCCGGCCCCAGCCGCCTCTGATCTGGGTCTCTACGAAGATCGTGTCCGCGTAAGCGACATCGATCAACACCTCGCCGGGTCCCGGAACCGGGTCCGGGATCTCCACCGGAAGGAGAACCTCGGGCCCGCCGAACGCCTTCACCTGTGCCGCACGCATCGGTCACCTCATCGCAAGCAGAAGAGCTGTCGCCGCGCAGTCTTCGGCCTCAAGCCTGGTTGAGGTCAAGGGGCGGCCGGCGTCGTGCGTAGGCTCGGGGCATGGGTGAGATCGGGCTCCGGGAGCGCAAGAAGCAGCGGATGTACCAGGCCGTGTCCGACATCGCGATCGGGCTCTTCCTGGAGAAGGGGTTCGACGTCGTGTCCGTCGCCGAGGTGGCGGCCGCCGCCGAGATCTCCAAGCCGACCCTCTTCCGGTACTTCCCGGCCAAGGAGGATCTGGTCCTGCACCGCTTCGCCGATCACGAGACGGAGGCCGCGCGGGTCGTCGCCGGGCGGGCGGAGGGGCAGTCGGCGACGGACGCTCTGCTGGAGCACTTCCTGGACGGCCTGCGCCGCGACGACCCCGTCACCGGGCTCAACGACCACCCGAACGTCCTCGCCTTCCACCGGCTGCTCTACGGGACGCCGTCGCTTGCGGCACGGATGTCCGCGTACGTCGAGCGCTCCGAGGCCGCGCTCGCCGAGGCGCTGGGTGGCGACCTCGACGCCCGGCTCGCCGCCGGTCAGATCGTCGCCGTACAGCGCATCCTCGCCCTGGAGAACTGGCGGCGGATCGCGGAGGGGGAGCCGGTGGCGGAGGTGCGGCCGGATGCCGTGGCGGCGGCCCGGCGCGCGTTCGGGAGGTTGGCGGCCGGGTCGGCCAGCACCCCACCTAGCTAGCGTTACCTGGTAAAAAATGTTACTCGGTTACGTCATTCCGCTACCCTGGATGGAATGACGTCACCCGACCCTGTTCTCGATCAGGCCCTCGCTCACTCTCCGGACCAACCCCTCGACCAATCCCTGGCCCAGACCCTCATCCGCGAACGTGCCTACCACGACACCTGTCGCGCCGCCCTCGCCGCCATGGTCACCGGTGCCGACGAGCACGTGGTCACCGGCGAGGACGTCTCCGCCTCCGGTGCCGACGCCGAAGTGCTCGGCTACGTCCTGCGCAGCAAGGCCAAGGAGATGCGCGAGCTGCCCGAAGGGCCGCTGTTCTTCGGCAAGTTGGACTTCGAGAGTGCGCGCGAGGCGGCCGGCGAGCATGCCGGGCAGAGCTATCACCTCGGGCGACTGCGGATCACCGAGCACCCCGCGGCCCCGCCCCTCGTCGTCGACTGGCGTGCGCCCGTCTCGCGCGCCTTCTACCAGGCGAGCTCCCGCGCACCGCAGGGCGTCGCAGTCCGGCGGCGGTTCGGCTGGGCGCCGGGGAGCCTCGGCGACTCCGCGGACCTCACGGGCCTGGAGGACGAGCACCTCGCACAGGCCAGCCCCCAGCAGCCGAGCCGTATCCTCGCGGGCGAGATCGAGCGCCCCCGCGTCGGCCCGATGCGCGACATCGCCGCGACCATCCAGCCCGAACAGGACGAACTCGTACGGGGCGATCTCGCGTCCTCGGTCTGCGTGCAGGGCGCCCCGGGCACCGGAAAAACGGCCGTCGGACTGCACCGGGCCGCGTACCTCCTCTACACCTACCCGCAGCGCATCCGCCGCGGCGGCCTGCTGATCCTCGGCCCCAACCGCACCTTCCTGTCGTACATCTCCGAGGTGCTGCCCGCGCTCGGCGAGACCGGAGTGCGGCAGTCGACCGTCGAGGACGAGATCGCCCGCCATCCCGTCAAGGGGGAGGACGAGGAGCGCGCCGCCGTCGTCAAACACGACGCGCGGATGGCGGAGGTGCTCCGCCGGGCCCTGTACGGAAAGGTCGGGGGGCCCGTCAACTCCCTTGCCGTGCCGGATGGTTCGTACCACTGGCGGGTCCCGGCCGAGGTGCTCCGCCGCATCGTGGACGGCGTACGCGCCGAGGAACCTCCGTACGCCGTCGGGCGCGAGCGGGTGCGGACGCGGGTCGTGGGGTGGCTGCGGGAGCGGGCGGAACGGCGCGCCGGGCCGCGTACGAACGCCTGGGCGCGGAAGATCTCGCGGGCCAAGTCCGTCAGCGCGTACGTGGACGCGGTGTGGCCCAGGGTGCTTCCCGAGGAGCTTCTCGCCGAACTCCTCACAGACACTGACGTGTTGGAGGTTGCGGCGGACGGGCTCCTGGACGCGGACGAGCAGAAGGCGATCCGGTGGGTGAAGCCGCCGCGTTCGTACAAGTCGGCGCGCTGGTCGGCCGCCGACCTCGTCCTTCTCGACGAGATCGCCGGACTCATCGAACACCCCGAGGGATACGGCCACTTGGTGATCGACGAGGCGCAGGATCTGTCGCCGATGGAGTGCCGGGCGATCGCGCGGCGGGCGGCGTTCGGGTCGCTGACCGTGCTCGGCGATCTCGCGCAGGGCACGACTCCGTGGGCGGCGCGCGAGTGGCACGAACTGCTCGCGCATCTGGGCAAGCCGGATGCCCCGGTCGTACCCCTGACGATCGGCTTCCGGGTTCCGGAGGCCGTCGTCGGACTCGCCAACCGGCTCCTCGCGCGGCTCGACGTGGGAGTACCTCCGGCTCAATCACTGCGGAGAGACGGCGAGTTGAGGGTCAGGCAGGTGTCCGACGTGTGCGCCGCGACGGTCGACGCGGTGCGCGGAGCGCTCACGCACGAGGGCTCGATCGGCGTCATCGCTGCCGATGCCGATGTCGTACGCGTACGCGAGGCGCTCCACGCCGCGGGTGTCGAGACCGCCGGACCCGATGAACTGGGCGCCCGGGTGACGGTGTTGCCCGCCACGCTCGCCAAGGGACTCGAGTACGACCACGTCGTCGCCGTCGAACCCGCGGCCGTCGCGGAGGCGGAGTCGCGGGGCCCGCACCGCCTGTACGTGGTACTGACGCGGGCGGTTTCGCGGCTGGACGTGGTGCACGCGCGGCCCCTGCCGTGGTGACCGACTACGCGTGTCCCCTGCCGTGGTGACCGACGGCTGACGACTGAGGCCGACTACCAGGGAAGCGGCTGCCCGTCCCGGAAGAAGCCGCCGGTGGGGCCGTTGTCGGGAAGGGTGGCCGCCCATACGACGCTCGCGGCGCCCTCCGTGACCGGGCGCCCGCCCGGGCCGCCCATGTCGGTGGCGACCCAGCCGGGGCAGACGGCGTTCACCAGGATGCGGTCGGCGCGCAGTTCGGCGGCGAGCATGCGGGTGAGGGCGTTGAGGGCCGCTTTGGAGGCGGAGTACGCGGGGGTGCCGCCGCCCATGCCGGTGAGGGACGCGGCCTCGCTGGAGACGTTCACGATGCGCGGGTGCGGGCTCGCGCGGAGGAGGGGGAGCAGTGCCTGGATCAGCCGCCAGGGGCCGTACAGATTGGTCTCGGCCGCCTCGCGTACGACGTCCAGGTCGGCGGTGGTCGCGTGCTGCCAGGTGTCGTACGTGATCGCCGCGTTGTTGACGAGTACGTCGAGGGCTTCCAGGTCCCGCGCCGCCTCGGCGATGTCCGCCTCGGACGTGACGTCCAGGCGCAGGGGGTGCGCGTTCGGGCCCACGGACCGGGCCGCCTCGGCGGCGGTTTCCGCCGAACGGGCGGTCACGAGCACGGTGTGCCCCGCGGCGGCCAGCTGCCGGGCGACCTCGCGGCCGATACCGCGGTTCGCGCCGGTGACGAGCGCGATCATTTCGGGGCTCCCACGGCGGTCAGGAGGGGGATCAACTGCTCTTCCTCATAGGTCAGATGGGCTTCGAGTTCGGCTGTGAGGTGTTCCACCCGGGAGAGTACGTGGCCGGGTTCCGCCTGCTCGGCAGCGATGACCCCGCGCAGCTGTTCGAGCAGTTCGGCGATCTGCTCATGCTCCTTGCCCAGGCGGTCCAGGGCTGGAGCGAGTTCGGGATGGCGGTCGGCGAGGAACGGGAAGAGGCCGAGGCCCTCGCCGGTGTGGTGGTTGTGCAGGCCCTGGCAGAGGGTGAGGCAGTTGACGCGGAGCTGGGCGCCGAGGGAGGCGCCCGTCTTCTTGAACTCCTCGCGGATCAGGGCGAGTTCGCGCCGGAAGGCGTCGTGGGCGACCTGCAGGTGCTCGGCGATGGAGCCTGCGCTCATGCTCGGCGGGCCGTCCTGTGGGACCTGGCTCAGAGCCACGACGGGGATGACGCGGTCCGTCTTCGCCTGGTACTCGGCCCATCCCGGGTCGGCCTCGACCGCCCGGGCGAAGACGCGGTCGCGTTCGGCGCGGTCGAGTACGACGGCCTCCGCCTCGTACGTGAAGAGGCCGTCCTCCACGGTCGCCCGGGGGTTCGCGACCAGGTTCCGGAACCAGTCCGGGTGCTGGGGCGCGCCACCGGCCGAGGCGATGACGAAGACCCGCTCGCCGCCGTCGGGGTAGAAGCCGACGGGGGTCGTGTGCGGGGTTCCGGTGCGGGCGCCGATGGTCGTGAGGAGGAGCAGACGCGCTCCCTCGAAATAGCCGCCGACCTTTCCGTGGTTGGCGCGGAATTCATCGATGACTTGCTGGTTGAAGGGGTTGGGCATTCGCTGCTTTCTTTTGTTTTCGGGCAGGGGGAAACCCGGAGGGTGGGAATGGGTGCGTAAAGGCACGTCGGCGCGCGGAATTCCGAACGGGGAGGAAACGCTGCGCGCGGGGGTGCAGGTTACGGCCCCGGCAGAGGTCGTACGCGGGGGGCGTACCCAGAGGTCGTACGCAGGAGTCGTACGCAGGTGGCGTACGCGAAAGTCTCACGAGGAGATGTCGTACGAGGAGTTGTCGTACGAAGGAAAGTCGCACGAGGAGATGTCGTGCGAAGAAACGGCGGGCGGGGCTCTACCCCGCCCCGGCCTCACTCGGAGGCCGGGTGCCCAACTCGTGCGCGGCGCAAGGCCGACCCGGCAGTCATAGAGGTAAAGGTAATGCCCGTACGGGCGTTTATGCAATGCCCAATTTCAGGCCCGGCCGATTTCAGGCGTCGAGTGCGGCGATGTCGAGTCCGGTGACGCGTGCCGCGGTGCCGGGAGCGTGGCTTCGCGTACCGCGGTGACCGCCACCGTCGCGTAGCTCATCGTGAAGCGGCCGCCCATCGCGTCGATGGCCGCTCCGACGCCCTCCATCACCGGCGCCAGCTTGTCCGGCGGGAGTTGGGTGAGGGCGCCGTGGGTGGGCATCTGGTCCAGCCACGCGTCCCGGCTGTAGGACCACTCCCAGTCGAACCGCCACTGCTCGGGTTCGCCGAACCCGCCCACCTCGCGGATCCCGTCGGCGGCCTTGGTGAACATCACCTGGTACACGTCCAGGGCGGGCTTTTTCAGCGCCTGGAGGTCGAACAGCGAGTCGGGCAGCACCCGCCGGTAGACCGAGGCGACGGCCTCCACCACCTCGGGCGGAAGCTGGAACACATTCCAGAACGCCGCCAGCCGGCCACCGGGACGCAGCACCCGCGCCGCCTTGGCCGCTCCCGCGACGGGGTCGATCCAGTGCCAAGCCGTCCCGGCGACGACCGCGTCGAACTCCCGGCCTGCCGGGTCCCAGGCCTCGAACGTCGCCACGTCGACCTCGACCCCGAGCCGCCGCGCCACGTCGGCCATCCGCGGATCGGGCTCGACCCCGAGCACCGCGCACTGGGCCGCCTGGAACTGCCGTGCCGCGATGCCCGTACCGCAACCGACGTCGAGAACGTCGAGGACGTCGCCGATGCCGCGGCTGCCGTCGACGATCCGGTCCACCAGGGCGTCGGGATAACGGAGCCGGGCGCGGTCATAGCGTTCGGCGTCCGAACCGAAGGACTCCGCCATCGGCCGTTGTCGATGCGGCTCGGGCCTGGTGGGACGCGACCGCTCAGGAGGTAAAGTGGGCATGCGCCCACTATGGTGGGCGCATGCCCACTCGTCAACGGGCGGGTCGGGCGAAGGAGAGAGGGCGGGCGGTATGCCGACAGGTGTGGCCATGCGCGACGCGCGCGAGCAACTGTTCGACGCCGCCGAGCGCGTCCTGCTCCGGGACGGGCCCAACGCCCTGACCAGCCGGGCGGTCACCACGGAGGCGGGCTGCGCCAAGGGCGTACTGCACCGGCACTTCGCCGACTTCGACGACTTCCTCATGGAGCTCGTGCTCGACCGCATCGGCCGGATCGACCATCAGGCCGCCGCGCTGCGCGAGTCCGCCGGAACCGGCACGGTCGCCGGGCACCTCGCCGACGCGCTGACCGTCCTGTTCGGGTCGGTCGCCCTGTCGATCATCGGCCTCATCACCGCCCGCGACGAGCTGCGCGCCCGACTGCGCCGGGCCAGGCCGCCGGGTGTCCCCGTACTGACGGAAGCCACCGCCATGATCGCCTCGTACCTCACCGCGGAACGCGACCTGGGCCGCATCGCACCGGACACCGACGTCGACACGCTCGCACTCACCCTGATCGGCACCGGACACTTGCTCTTCGCCGGCCGGGAAGGCGTCCCGCCGGAGAGCGAAGCCGTCGGCAGGATCGTGAACACGGTCGTTGCCGGTGTCGTATGACGGGCGTCGGTGCAGGTCCACGAAAGGTGGCGGCGCAACTCAGCCGTGCTTCCACGGCGAGTTGCGGGCTCTCCTCGGCAGGTCGGCGATGTGATTCGGATGGGGGACAGAAGCGTGGGCGAAGCAGGACTCGACAGTCGGCTCAGGGCGGCGGTTCGGGGCGGGGACGCTGAGGCGGTACGGGATCTGTTGGAAAGGGGCGCGTGTCCGGACACGGTGGACGCGGGCGGGCTGCCGGTGCTGTGCGCGGCCGTGGCGGTGTGCGACGCTCCGGTGGCCGAGGCGTTGGTGGAAGGCGGTGCGGATCCCGACCGGGAGCTGCCGGACGGAACCACGCCGCTGTGGCGCGCCATCGACGGTGGCTCCCCGGCGGTCTTCTCGGCGGTGCTGGGCAAGGAGCCCCGGCTGCGACTTCCGGAAGCCGACCGTGAACGGCTGCTCGCCTTGGCCCGGAACTGGTACGAGACGGGCGCGGTCGAGGAACTGCGGCACAGGACGGGCGCGTCGGGTCCGGCCACGACGGTCCGGGTTCAGGACAGCGAATACGAGTGGGTCGATCTGGTCTCACTCGGCGACCTGATCGTACGAGCCGGGCACGGCGCCATCCTGACCTCGCTGGAGTGGGCCTTCCGCATCCTGACCCCCGTCGACGAACTGATCGCCCGTGCTGTCGGCCGGTACGACGAGGACCATGTGAACTGGTCGTCGGTCTGCTGGATCCTCACCCAGCGCCGCAGCGTAGAGACCTGGTCGGCCGTGGTGGCCCATCGCCAAGTCCCTGACCCGGCGCATCGCCGGTTCGTGCTGGATTACCTGCGGATGCGGGGGTTGTTCGACACCAGCTCCTACTACGAGAAGAAGGAGAGCGAATTCCTGGCCGCCTGGGCGGCGGAGGAAACGGACGGCGAGATACTCGCGAAGGTGCTCGACGCCTTCACCGACCACGACCATACGGGCCAGGAAGCCATCGGCCTCCGTTACGCCGACCATCCCGACCCGCGCGTACGCCGCGAAGTGCCCTACGCCCTCACCGCCGACCATGTTCCCCACACCCCGGCGGCCAGGGCCGCCCTGCTCACCCTCTTGCGCGACCCGGACGCCCAAGTGCGGCTCAGGGCGTGCACGGTGAGCATGCGGGACGACGACCTCCTCCCGGAGATCACACGAGCGCTGCTCCTACTGACCGAGGACCCGGATACCGACCTACGGGGTGCAGCCGCGGCAGCACTGGCCGGCTCCCCGGACCGTACGCCCGCCGTCGCCGACGCCCTGGCGGGGCTGCTCGCCGAGGACAACCAACTCGTGCGTCTGGAGGCTGCCTACGGCCTCGCTCTTCGCGACGACCCGCGCACTGGCGAGGCGATCGAGCGGGTGGGGCCTCTCGGCGTCGGCTTCGAGCACGACCACCGGGCCAGCGCACTCTGGCGGCGGAGTTGGCGGAAGGAGAACACGGCGGCCGAGTGACGACCGGTCAGCGCGAGCACCGGCCTTGAACCACGTCGAGGCCCTGACCGGCAATGGGTCATCCCGACTGAGTTGGGGTGCCGCCCGGTCCGACAGCGCTCACCTCGTTCCTCGGACCTGCTCTTGTTTCCCCACCCAGCGAGGTGGCCGATGGGGTCCTGGAGAGCGCGGAGGGTAGAGGTTCCTTTTGAGCGCACGTATCGAAGTCACGCCCCACGTAACCTCTTCCTGTGCCTGCATCCCGCCTGCATCGTGTCGCCGTCCTTGTGCTCGAGGGTGCGAAGCCGCTCGATGTCGGGATTCCCGCGCAGGTTTTCACGACCCGCACGAGCATGCCGTACGAGGTGCGGGTGTGCGGGGCGGCGCCCGGGCTCGTGACCGGCGGCGACGGTCTCGCGTACTCCGTCGCTCATGGCCTCGACGCGGTTGCGTGGGCAGACATCGTCTTCGTCCCGGGCTACCGGTTTCCGGATCGCGAGGACCCGCCGCGGGCCGTCGTCGAGGCGCTGGTCGCCGCCCACGACCGGGGCGCGCGGCTCGCCGCCATCTCGACCGGCGCCTTCGCGCTCGCCGCCACGGGCCTGCTCGACGGCAGGCGCGCCACGACGCACTGGCACTACACGCGGGCACTCGCGGCCAGGCATCCGCTCGTCCAGGTCGACGAGAACGTGCTGTTCGTCGACGAGGGCAGCGTGCTCACCTCGGCCGGTGCCGCCTCCGGCATCGACCTGTGCCTGCACATCCTGCGCGGCGACCTCGGAGTGGCCGCGTCCAACCACGCGGCCCGGCGCCTGGTCGCGGCCCCCTACCGCAGCGGCGGCCAGGCCCAGTACGTGCCGCGCAGCGTCCCCGAGCCGCTCGGCGAGCGCTTCGCCGTCACCCGTGAGTGGGCGCTGCACCGGCTCGGCGAGCCCCTCACCCTCGACATACTGGCGCGGCAGGCGGGGGTCTCGCCGCGCACGTTCTCCCGGCGCTTCGTCGAGGAGACCGGCTACACGCCGATGCAGTGGGTGATGCGCGCCCGCATCGACCTGGCCCGCGAGCTTCTCGAGCGGTCGGAGCGGAGCGTCGAGCAGATCGCCGCCGACGTCGGGCTCGGTACCGGCGCGAACCTGCGGCTGCACTTCCAGCGGATCCTCGGCACGACTCCGAGCGAGTACCGGCGCACCTTCACCCGGGGCGAGTGACTGTCCCACGTACGGCAGTGACTGTCCCACGTACGGCATGGCGGGATCCTTTCGAACCATGGCGATCCCGCCACTGTCAGCGACGCCGACCGCGCGCGAGCCTGGGTGGCGAAGGGAAGGGACCTCACTCATGACTCGCATCGCCATCAACGGATTCGGCCGCATCGGACGCAATGTGCTGCGCGCACTGCTGGAGCGCGACAGCGCCCTGGAGGTGGTCGCCGTCAACGACCTCACGGAGCCCGCGACTCTCGCCCGACTGCTCGCCTACGACAGCACGGCCGGCCGGCTCGGGCGCCCGGTGACCGTCGACGGGGACGCCCTCGTCGTCGACGGCCGTCGGATCAAGGTGCTGGCCGAGCGCGAACCGGCGCAGCTGCCGTGGGCCGAACTCGGCGTCGACATCGTCCTGGAGGCCACCGGCCGCTTCACCTCGGCCAAGGCCGCCCGCGCCCACCTCGACGCGGGCGCGCGCAAGGTGCTCGTCAGCGCGCCGTCGGACGGCGCCGACGTCACGCTCGCGTTCGGGGTCAACACCGATGCCTACGACCCGGCCGTACACACGATCGTCTCGAACGCCTCCTGCACCACCAACGCGCTCGCGCCACTGGCCGCGGTCCTCGACGAACTCGCCGGTATCGAGCACGCGTTCATGACGACGGTGCACGCCTACACGCAGGAGCAGAACCTGCAGGACGGTCCGCACCGCGACGCCCGTCGCGCCCGGGCCGCCGGCATCAACATCGTGCCGACCACGACCGGCGCCGCCAAGGCGATCGGCCTGGTGCTGCCGAACCTCGACGGCAAGCTGTCGGGCGACTCGATCCGCGTACCGGTGCCGGTGGGCTCGATCGTCGAACTCAACACGACCGTCGCTCGCGACGTGACACGCGACGACGTGCTGGCGGCGTACCGCGCCGCGGCACAGGGGCCGCTCGCGGGCATCCTCGAGTACTCGGACGACCCGCTCGTGTCGTCCGACATCACGGGCAACCCCGCCTCGGCGATCTTCGACTCGGCCCTCACCCGCGTCGACGGCCGCCACGTCAAGGTGTCCGCCTGGTATGACAACGAGTGGGGCTTCTCCAACCGAGTGATCGACACGCTCGAGCTCCTCGCCGCCCGCTGAGTCCGCTCAGTCACACTCGGTCACGACGTGGCGTAGCGCACTTTTGCAAGCGGCTGCTTGCAATTGTTAGCAGGGGTGCGGCAAGGTGGAGGCATGGCATCGCTCAATGTCGGCAATCTCGGTGAGTATCTGCGTGAACAGCGGCGCAATGCGCAGCTGTCGCTCAGGCAGCTTGCTGATGCCGCCGGGGTGTCCAATCCGTATCTGAGCCAGATCGAGCGCGGGCTTCGCAAGCCGAGCGCGGAGGTGTTGCAGCAGGTCGCAAAGGCGCTGCGGATCTCCGCCGAGACGCTGTACGTGCGAGCCGGCATCCTCGACGCCGAGCGGGACCGGGACGAGGTGGAGACGCGCGCCGTCATCCTCGCCGATCCCACGCTGAACGAGCGGCAGAAGCAGGTGCTGCTCCAGATCTACGAGTCCTTCCGCAAGGAGAACGGGTTCGAGATCACCCAGGTGGACGAAGGCGATCAGGGTGTCGACGCCGATGTGCGGCACGCTGGCGTACGGCACGACGACGTACATCTGGATCAGGGCATGGACGTACACCTGGATCGGGACATATCGGATGCGGAGCACCCGAGGAGCGCAGCGGACACCGCCGTCCGCGGCCCGCGCACGACCGACGGCAGTGATGCCGGTCCGCAGCAGACCGCCAGTTGACGAGAACCACAGCGACACCAGTTGGCGCGGACAACGCGGACAACAGCGACATCGGTTGACGCGAACAACACGCACCGCCGGCACGACCAGCACCGCAGGCAGCACCGCCGACCGGCAGGTCTCCCCGCGGACCACCCAAACCCTCAGCTGAACGCGAATCCGGGAGGACCATCGCATGGCCATCACCGACGACATCCGCAAGGCCGCCACGGACCCGACCCCGCTCTACTTCCTCGCCGGCACCGCTGAACTGGCCGTTCAGCAGGCCAAGAAGGTGCCCGGGATCGTGGAGCAGATCCGTACCGAGGCCCCGGCGCGGATCGAGACGGTCCGCAGCTTCGACCCGAACGCCGCCCAGGAGAAGGCCGCCACCCGCGCCAAGGAGGCGCAGGAGACGATCCAGTCCAAGGTGACGGAGTTCATCAGCACCCTCGACACCGACCTGAAGAAGATCGGTGAGTCCGCTCAGGACCTCGCCCTGCGCAGCGTCGGCGTCGCCGCCGAGTACGCCGTGAAGGCCCGCGAGACCTACGAGAAGGTCGCCGAGCAGGGCGAGCAGGTCGTGAAGACCTGGCGCGGCGAGGCCGCCGAGGAGATCGAGGAGCTGGCCGTCGCCGTCGAGCCGAAGGCCGAGCCGGTCGAGGTCAAGGACGAGCCGAAGCCGGTCGCTGTCGTGGCCCAGCCCGCCCCGGCCAAGAAGACCGCGGCGAAGAAGGCCCCGGCCGCCAAGAAGACGACCACCGCCGCCAAGAAGACCACTCCGCCGGCGAAGTAGGCGGGGGAGCGGCTGCGGTAGCAAGCGGTCGGCGTCAAGCCGACGGCAGTGGCCGCATCAAGCCGCTGTATCAAGCCGACGACAACGGGCCGGGCACTCTCAGAGTTCCCGGCCCGTTCTCCGGGTACGGTGGCGTTAGAGACGACTCGAATCGGGCGGTGGGCATTGTGCTGTTGACGGCATTCAGCGGCTTCATGTCGGTGATCTTCCTTGCCATGCTGGTGCTCGCCGTGGTGGCGCTCGTGATGGCCGCGGTGGCTCGCGACGACGCGTACCGCGCCGCGGACAAGCAGAACAAGATGTTCTGGCTGATCATCCTGGGCGTCACCGTCGCCGTGAATCTCCTGGTCCCGATGATTTTCCTGCAGATCGCGGGCCTGGTCGCCACGATCGTCTTCTTCGTGGACGTACGCCCCGCGATCCGCCAGGTCTCCGGCGGTGGCGGCGGCCGCCGCGGCGGAAGCAGCAGCGACGGCCCGTACGGTCCCTACAACGGCGGACGCTGAGCACCACCGCAAGCCGCTGTTACAGGAGCAAGCTCCTGTACGACGACTACGGCTGCGGCTGCGGCTACGGCTTGCGGTCCAGCAACAGCACCGCCACGTCGTCCGTCAGCTCCCCGCCGTTGAGTTCGCGTACCTCGTTCACCGCCGCGCGCAGGAGTTCCTCGCCCTCTAGCCCCTGGGCGAGCTGGCGGCGGACCATGTCCACCATGCCGTCCTGGCCGAGCCGCTGGTTGCCCTCGCCGATGCGGCCCTCGATGAGGCCGTCGGTGTAGAGCATCAGGCTCCAGGCGCCGCCGAGCTCCACCTGCTGGCGCGGCCAGCGGGCGCCGGGCAGCAGGCCGAGCGCCGGACCGCCGTTCTCGTACGGCAGCAGCTGGGCCGGGCGGCCCGGGCGGGCGATCAGCGGGGACGGGTGGCCGGCCAGGCAGAGCCCGGCGCGGCGGCCGTCCGGCGAGATGTCCACCGTGCAGAGCGTCGCGAAGATCTCGTCGTTGTCGCGTTCGTGTTCCAGGACCTGCTGGAGGGTGGAGAGCAGTTCGTCGCCGCACAGGCCCGCGAACGTCAGCGCGCGCCACGCGATGCGCAGCTCCACGCCGAGCGCCGCCTCGTCGGGCCCGTGCCCGCAGACGTCGCCGATCATCGCGTGCACGGTGCCGTCGGACGTACGGACGGTGTCGTAGAAGTCGCCGCCGAGCAGGGCCCGGGAGCGGCCGGGGCGGTAGCGCGCGGCGAAGCGGAGCGGGGAGCCCTCCAGGAGCGGCGTGGGCAGCAGCCCCCGCTCCAGGCGGGCGTTCTCCTGGGCGCGCAGGCGGGACTCGGTGAGACGCCGCTCGGCCCTGTCGGAACGTTTCCGCTCCACCGCGTAACGGATCGCGCGGCTCAGTAGCCGTGCGTCCAGTTCGTCGCGGAAAAGGTAGTCCTGGGCGCCGACGCGCACCGCTTCGGCGCCGCGCTCGGCATCCCCGGACGCGGTGAGCGCGAGGACTGCGTGCCGGGGTGCGAGCCGCAGCACGTGCTTGAGCGTGGCCAGCTCGTCGTCGGCCTCGGGGGACCGGCCCGGGGCCGGCAGGGCGAGGTCGAGCAGGATGCAGTGGACGTCGTCGGTGAGCAGCCGCTCGGCCTCGGTGAGGTTGCGGGCGCTGCGGATCCGGATCGGCTTGCCCGTGGCGTCGAGCATTTCGGGCACGCTGAGTGAACCGGCCGGGTCGTCCTCAATGACCAGGAGGGTCAGGTGGGTCGCGGCGGCGCTGTCGGCAGGGGCCGTGGCGCCGGTCGCCGATCCCGACCCGGCGGGATCGCCGGGTCCGACTCCGGGTGGACCGCCGGGTGAGAACGCGGCAGGAGCCTGACCACTTTCCACGGCCGGGATCGCTCTCTGCCGCGGTATGGGTGCGGGCATCGTCTGGGTTCCTTCCCTCCCCCCGAGGGTGTGGTGGGGCGAGAGTCCTCGCACCACCGACCGGGACCATAGCGTTAGGCGGTGCCGCAACGGAATGGTGTACCGCACGGGGTCCGGCAAACGGCCACCGTCATATGCCGCATCCTGTAACGCACTTGGACAGGACGGGGCTCCAACAGGGATGACGAAGGTCACGTCACCGAGGTTGCGCGGCGAACACAACCGTGCGCTGTGTCACGTGGGACAGGTCACTCCGGATAGGCCGCTACAAGTAGGGCAATTCAGGCAGTTCGCTGGTCAATGCGGGTGCCTCGTCGCCGTACGCCTTGACCGTCCTACAGTGCACCTCACCCGTCCTACCGTGCACCTCACCCGTCCCGCCGTACGCCTCACGCGTCCGGACGCACGATCCCCAGGATCGGCATCGAACCCGCGCCCGCGATCGTCACCGTCCGCCCGGGCCGGGGGGCGTGCACCATGGCGCCGTCGCCTACGTACATCGCGACATGGCTGGCGTCGTCGAAGTAGATGATCAGATCGCCGGGGCGCATGTCCTTGATGTCGACGTGGGTGAGCTGCTTCCACTGCTCCTGCGAGGTGCGCGGAATCCCGTCGCCTGCGGACGCCCAGGCCTGGGAGGTCAGCCCCGAGCAGTCGTACGTCTTCGGGCCCTCGGCGCCCCACTCGTACGCCTTGCCGATCTGGGCGGTCGCGTACGCCACGGCCTTCTTGCCCTGCGCGGACGTCTCTCCGCTGCCCAGGGTGACGCCGGAGTTCAGCCAGGCCGTCTGCGCCTGGTAGGCGGCCTCCTCCTCCAGCTTCGCCAGCCGCGCCTTCTCGTCCGCCTCCAGCTGGGACTCCAGCTTCTCCGCGGCGGCGATCTGCTGCTTGACCTTCTTCTTGGCGTCGGCCTTGGCCTCGCGGTTGGACTCCAGCTTGGTCCACTGCGCGGAGGCGTCCTTCGCGTACTGCTCCAAGTCCTGCTGGGTGCGCGTCATCTCGGCGAGCAGGCCCTCGGTCGCGTGCTCGCCCTGACGCATGCGGCCCGCGCCGTCCAGGAACTCCTGCGGGTCCTCGCTCAGCCACAGCTGCGCCTCGGGCGGCAGGCCGCCGCCGCGGTACTGCGCGCGGGCCGCGGCGCCCGCGAGGTCCTTCAAGTCGGCCAGTTTCTCCTGGCCCTTGACGATCTCGCGGGCCAGTCCGACGATCTGGGCGGACTGCTGCTGAACCTTCTCCTCCGCCGCGTTGTAAGCGTCCGTGGCCACCGAAGCCGCGTGATAGAGGGTGTCCAGCTTCGTGCGTACGGCCTCAAGCTCCTCGTTGCTGACGGAGGTTGGCGAAGTGGGGGGCAGTGACAGATCCGGACTCGTCGTCCGAGTCGATGTCGGAGTCGGGCTGGCGTACGCCGGGCCGGATGCCGCCAGTACCGCGCAGGCACAGGCGCATGCGCAGGCCAGCGACATGGCCGCCGTGGTCAGGCTCCGCTTGCCGGATCCCATTTCTTCGCCCCCAAACTGATTGACCGTCAGTAACTTACGGACGCCCCCGGGATGGTGCCATGTCGGCGCGCAACACGACAGGGGCGAGCAAGAACTCCCTTTCCCCCTCCCCGCCCCGGCAAGACGATCTCCCCGCGATCTCCCCGCGTGTGTGACGAACGGCTCACGCCCATCGTTCCCCGCACATCACGCCCGCGGAGCCAACGCCTCCCAGCGCAGCGTCACTTCGCCCTGCCGCCAGCGGGATATACCGTCCGTCACCGGCCAGTCGGCCATCAGGTCGCGGACCGCCCGGATCCAGCGCTGCCGGGCGCCGTACGAGGCGTAGGGCGCGGCGGCGGCCCAGGCGCGGTCGAAGTCGCGCAGGAACGCGTGCACCGGCTCGCCCGGGACGTTGCGGTGGATGAGGGCCTTCGGGAGGCGTTCGGCGAGGTCGGACGGGCGGTCCAGGGAGCCGAGGCGGGTGGCGAAGGTGACCGTGCGCGGGCCCTCCGGGCCGAGGGCGACCCAGACGTGCCGGCGCCCGATCTCGTCGCAGGTGCCCTCGACCAGCAGGCCGCCCCGCGACCCGGCCGAGGGATCCGCCGGTGCGAGGCGGGCGCACAGGCGCTCCCAGACGGCGGCGACCTGCTCCTCGTCGTACTGCCGGAGCACGTTGGCCGCCCGGATGAGCTGGGGGCGGCCCTGCACCGGGACCTCGAAGCCGCCGTGCCGGAAGACCAGCCCCTCGCGCTCGTACGGGTGCGCGGCCGCGACCCGGGCCGGTTCGATCTCAACGCCCACCACGCGCGTGCGTGGAGCGACGGTGCGCAGGCGCTGGAGCAGTTCGACCGCGGTCCAGGGCGCGGCGCCGTAGCCGAGGTCGACCGCGACGGGGTCGGTGGCGCGGCGCAGTTCGGCTCCGTGTGCGGCCGCGATCCAGCGGTCCATACGGCGCAGGCGGTTGGGGTTGGTCGTCCCGCGCGTCACCGTTCCCACGGGGCGGGACGCGGCGCGGGCTGTCATGCGTACGAGGGTATGCGGGCGCGGCGGAGGCCGTGCGGGCCTGTGGATAACTTCGCGGCGGCCCCGCGGCGCGGGGAAACCCGCTCGCGGCACGCAAAAGATCCTCGAACGGTTGAGCGAGTAGGGGTAATGATTCGGCAAAGAGGAAATGGAGCGGACGGATCCGGCGTTCTCCCTCTCTGGAGGGTGTCCCACATCCTCCGGCAGGCATGCCCGCAGCGAGGAGGAACGCCACGTGAGCCAGTACGTCAGCAGGCTCGGGCGTCGCTCACCGGCGGCGTCCGCCCGCCTCAGGCTGCACCGCAGGCCCCGTCGCGTCGCGATGCTCTCCGTGCACACCTCACCCCTGCACCAGCCCGGCACCGGCGACGCGGGCGGCATGAACGTGTACATCGTGGAGCTCGCCCAGCGCCTCGCCGCGATCAACATCGAGGTCGAGATCTTCACGCGCGCCACCACGGCCGCCCTCCCGCCGACTGTCGAGCTCGCCCCCGGCGTCCTCGTGCGCCACGTCGACGCGGGCCCCTACGAAGGCCTCGCCAAGGAAGACCTCCCCGCCCAGCTGTGCGCCTTCACCCACGGCGTCATGCAGGCCTGGGCGGGCCACCGGCCCGGCTACTACGACCTCGTGCACTCCCACTACTGGCTCTCCGGCCACGTCGGCTGGCTCGCCGCCGAACGCTGGGGCGCCCCCCTCGTGCACGCGATGCACACCATGGCCAAGGTCAAGAACGCCGCGCTCGCCGAGGGCGACACCCCCGAGCCCGCCGCGCGTGTCATAGGCGAGACCCAGGTCGTGCGCGCCGCCGACCGTCTCATCGCCAACACCGCCGAAGAGGCCGACGAGCTCGTACGCCACTACGAGGCCGACCGCGACAAGGTCGCCGTCGTCCACCCGGGCGTCAACCTCGACCGCTTCCGCCCCGCCGACGGCCGCGCCGCCGCCCGTGCTCGACTCGGCCTCCCGCAGGACGCCCTGATCCCCCTCTTCGCGGGCCGCATACAGCCCCTGAAGGCCCCCGACGTGCTGCTGCGCGCGGTCGCCGTCCTGCTCGACGAGCGCCCCGACCTCCGCTCGAAAATCGTCGTCCCCGTAGTGGGCGGTCCCAGCGGCAGCGGCCTCGCCAAGCCCGAGGGGCTGCAGAAGCTCGCCTCGCGGCTGGGCATCGCCGACGTCGTGCACTTCCACCCGCCCGTCGGGCAGGAGCAGCTCGCGGACTGGTTCCGGGCCGCGTCGGTGCTGGTCATGCCCTCGTACAGCGAGTCGTTCGGACTGGTCGCCATAGAGGCGCAGGCGGCCGGCACGCCGGTGCTCGCGGCAGCCGTGGGCGGGCTGCCCGTCGCCGTACGCGACGAGGAGACCGGCTTCCTGGTGAAGGGGCACGATCCCGCCGCCTACGCGCGCGTGCTGCGCGATTTCGCGGACCACACCGACCTGTCCGCGCGTATGGGCGGGGCCGCCGCCCAGCATGCGCGGGGCTTCGGCTGGGACACCTCGGCCGCGGCCACGGCGGACGTGTACACGGCCGCGATGCAGGAACACAGGCGTCGCGTACGCTCCCACCATGGCTGATGTACGGCAGGCGGCACAGGTCATCGAGGGGGTCCTCAAGGAGGCCGAACTCGACTGGGAGAGCCCCGGGCCCGGCAATTTCGTGGTGAAGCTCCCCGGTACCCGGAAGCTGTCGACGACCGTCTCACTGATCGTCGGCAGGCACTCGCTGTCGATCAACGCCTTCGTGATCCGCCACCCGGACGAGAACGAACCGGGTGTGCACCGCTGGCTCCTGGAGCGCAACCTCAAGCTGTACGGGGTGGGTTACGCGATCGACTCCCTCGGTGACATCTATGTGGCCGGGAAGCTGCCGCTGGCCGCGGTCACGCCGGACGAGATCGACCGCCTGCTCGGCTCGGTCCTGGAGGCCGCCGACGGCTCTTTCAACACCCTCCTTGAGCTCGGTTTCGCCTCCGCGATCCGCAAGGAGTACGCCTGGCGGATGTCCCGCGGCGAATCGACCCGCAACCTGGACGCGTTCAGTCACCTGACCCAGCGTCCCGCCAACTGACCTCCGTCATCCGCTAATCAAGCGCTGCACGACCCCTTCCCCGCCTGGGGTCGCCGTGGCATGCTCACCGCCGACGCAGACGTGAACCGTATTCACATCCATGAATGCCAGCGGAAGGCGGGCGGGTATGAGCAACCAGCACATGGGGGTCAGCAGACGCGGCCTGCTCGGCGGCGCCATAGCGGTGGCGGCCGCAGCCGCGACCGGCGGAACGGCGACGGCCGCGACGCCCTCGGCCCAGCGCGGCGAAGTCCCCGCCCTCTGGCACGAGTTCACCCGCACCCCCTTCACCCACCCGCAGATCCCGTACATCGGCAGGGCCGGCTACCGCGCCGGGGCGGCGCGCTTCCCCCGCCGCCCCGTGGTGGCCGACGTACGCCACTACGGAGCCGTCGCCGACGACGGGACCACGGACTGCGCCCCCGCGATCAACCGTGCCATCGCTGCCGCCGGAAAGGCCGGCGGTGGCACGGTTCTCATCCCGCCCGGCACCTTCCGCATCGACGACCTGATCCGCATCGGGTACTCGAACGTCGTCCTGCGCGGCGCCGGCAGCAACGTGACGAAGCTGTACGCGACCAGGAACCTCACCGAACTGATCGGCGTCTACGGCTCCCGCTACGGCGGCGACAAGTCGTCCTGGTCCTGGGCCGGCGGCCTGATCTGGCTCTGCCCGACCGACCGCTTCACGACCCTCACGACCGCCATCAAGGCGAAGGCGTGGCCCTTCGAGGGCTGGACCGGCAACAAGCGCGACGAGTGGCAGACCCTGACGACCCTCGCACCGGCGCGCCAGGGCTCCCGGACGCTGCGCGTGGCGGACCCCCGGAAACTGAAGCCCGGCCAACTCGTCCTCCTCCGCCTCGCCGACGACGCCGGCCACACCCTCCTGGAGCACATGTCGGGCGGCGGCCCGGGCACCGAGGCGTACCTCTGGGACGACAAGACGAAGCTGACGAGTTACGTCCCGTACGAGTGGCCCGTACGCATCGCGTGCGTGCAGGGCGAAAAGGTCACCCTGGAGAGGCCGCTTCCGCTGGACGTACGCCCGGAGTGGGACCCCCGGCTGACCACACTCGTGGAGCCGCTGACGGGCTCCGGCGTCGAAGGCCTCACCCTGGAGGCGGTGGAAACCCCGCAGAGCCTCCACCTCCTCGACAAGGGCTACAACGGCGTCACCTTCCAATGTGCGTACGACTGCTGGGCCGACGACGTGGTCGTACGCCACGTGGACAACGGCTTCGGCCTGGTCGCCGCCTCCGCCTGCACCCTGCGCCGCACGCGCGTGGCGGGCCGCGGCGCGCACCACCCGTACTTCTGCCGCGAGGGCTCGCACGACAACCTCGTCGAGGACTTCACGATCGAGCAGCGCACGGTCCCGGCGCCCGCCGGAACCCAACTCCACGGCATCAACGTGGAAGGCCTCTCCTCCTACAACGTCTGGTCCCGCGGCGACATGAGGATGGGCACCTTCGACTCCCACCGCGGCCTGCCGTTCGCCAACGTCCGCACCGACATCACGGTCGACAACACCGGCACGCACGGCGGCGACTACTCGGCGGGCCCCCTCTTCGGTGCCCGCTTCACCCACTGGAACATCCGCGTCACCAACTCCCGCGCCGGCCTGATGAAGATCGACGGCCTCGCGCCCCACAGCGCCACGGTCGGCATCAACGAGGTGACGGAGTTCGGCCAGATCGACGTACCCGACTTCACCGGAGACCTGCACGCGCGCGTGGAGCTGTACGGCACGACAGGCGTCGTACGCCCACGGAACCTGTACGAGGCTCAGCGGGCGCTTTAGACCGCCGGATCACGGGATCACCGGATCACCGGATCACCGGGATGAGGACCGCAGGGCGTCGAACCCGACGAAGGTGAACATCCGCTCCCCGGGCGGCAGTTGGCGGGGCTCGCCGGTGTACCGGTGGGCCCCGACGGCGAATCCGAGCGCGGGGTCGGAGACCCACAGCCGCTCGAACCCGCGCTCCTCCAGCCACGCGCACACCTGGGGGACCAGATCCTCCGCCGCGACCTCGATACGACGGCTGCGCGTCCACACGACCGTTCCGCCCGGCTTGCACAGCATGGTGCAGTGGTCGATCGTGCGCTCGACGTCCGCGTCGGTGATGTTGCCGAGCACGCCGCAGAGCAGCACCAGATCGGCGGGCGCCACGCGCGCGTAGTGGTCGGTCAAGGAGGCGTCCCCGACGACGACTTCGACCTGCGTCAGCCCGGCGGCCTCGGCCGCGCGCACGGCCGACTCGGCGTTCTGCCCGTCCAACTCGACGAGCCGCGCCCGGACATCGCCGCGACGCGGGTGTTCGGCGAGTACGCCGATCAGGTCACGCCCCTGTCCGGCGCAGACGCTGACGACCGTGAGCGGTCCGGGCGGAGCCTCGTCGAGGGCGAGGCGGATGCGCTCCTGGACGAGCACGAGGCGCTGTTCGAGCCAGGAGCCGGGAGTGTCGTACGCGGCGTGCCATTCGTGCCAGTCCATGATCGGGAGCCTAGGACGTCACCCGGAGCCGCGCAGGTGAATATCGCTCCGCGCGTACCGCCCCGGAGGCACTCCCACCAACTTCCTGAAATGGCGGGTGAGATGGGACTGGTCGAAGAAGCCGGTCACCACCGCCACCTCGCCCGGCGGCCGTCCGTCGAGCAGCAGGCGGCGGGCGCGTTCGACACGGCGGGACATCAGGTACTGGTGCGGCGCTATCCCGAAGGCCGCGCTGAACGCCCGTACCAGATGGGCGGGATGGGCCTGCAGGAGACGGGCGGCCTCCTCCAGGGCGACGCCTTCGACGAGCCGTGCGTCGAGGAGTTCGCGCAGCCGGTGGGCGAGGGTGCGGTCGGGGCGCGAGGGCTCCCCGGGCAGGTGGGGCCGCAGATGCCCGCGCAGCCGTTCTCCCACCAGGGTCAGCCTGCTCTCGGCCTCCAGCTCGTCCCCGGGAAGCGCGAGCGCCGTGTGCAACTGCGCCACGCGGCGTCGCAGTACGGGATCCACCAGGTCCGGCGCGTCCACCGCGGGCCCGATGAAGCTCTCGTCGAGCCGGCTCAGGTCCAGATACAGGACGCGCTTGCGGAAGCCGTCCTCGGTGACCGGGGAACCGTTGTGCGGGACGTACGGCGGCAGCAGCGAGACCGTGTCGTGCGGGGTGCCGTGCTCATGCCGGTCGAGGTCGTACCGTACGGCCCCGTCGTCGACGATCAGCAGCGTCCACGCCTCGTGCACGTGCATCGGGTACGCGTACTCGGTGTAGTGGGCATGGAACACCTCCACGACACCCGGGACGCGCGGGCGCCACGCCGAGATCTCCCGCTGGGGGCGCGGGGGACGGTGCGGCGGGCGCTGCGGGGCCATGCAAAGAACGTACAAGACGTGGTCGTACGGAGGTCGGCAGTCTCGATGGCATGAGCACCGAGACCCCTGCACAGACCCCCGCCGAGACCCCTGCCGAGAACGCTGCGGACAACGCCCCCATCCGCTTCGACACCAAGATCGCCGTCCTGCTGCGGGACGACCTGGAGCCCTGGCAACGACTGAATGTGACCGCTTTCCTGGTCAGCGGCCTGGGGGCGACGGTTCCCGAGGTGGTCGGGGAGCCGTACGCCGACGCGGACGGCGTCCCCTACCTGCCGATGTTCCGACAGCCCGTGCTGATCTTCGAGGGCTCGAAGGAGACCTTGACCGCCGCGCACGGCCGGGCCCTCACGCGGGTGCTGCCGCGAGCCGTCTTCACGTCCGACCTGTTCGCCACCGGCAACGACCGGGACAACCGCACGGCCGTGAAGGCCGTGCGGACCGGGGATCTGGACCTCGTGGGGCTCGCGGTGTACGGGCCGCGGAACGCGGTGGACAAGGTGCTGAAGGGGGCGCGGATGCATCCCTGAGGCCTCAGGTCCTCAGGCGACGACCTCGAACAGGCCGCTCTGGGAGCCGAGCTTGCTGAGGGAGATCTTGCCGGGGATGCCGTTGGCGTCGTCGCCGGCGTAGCCGAGGTGGCGCTGCCACTTGGCGTAGGCGGCGATGGTCTTCGAGCCGAAGGAGCCGTCGCCCGCGTAGGTCTTGGCGAGGTAGCCGAGCTTGACCAGGGCGGCCTCGGTGAGGTTCGTCCCCGCCATGTAGCTGACGTGGCCCTGCTTGGCGGCCGGGTCCTTCTTCGCGGCGCCGATCAGACGGGACAGGTCGACGCGGGGCTTGGACGCGGTGCCGGTGCCGGGCTTGGTGGGTTTCGTCGGCTTGGTGGGTTTGGGCGTGCCCGGCTTGGCCGGGGTGGTCTTGATGGGCGTGTCCGCGAGCTGCTTCTTCACGTCGGCCCGGAAGTCGTCCATGTCGAAGCTGGGGTCGACCTTGCCGGGCTGGACCTCCTTGTGCCCGGCGACCGACTTCTCGGACCAGCCGTGGGCCCGGCACAGGGCGGCGGCCCACAGCACGGCCTTGCGGTACTGCGCGTCGGGGTAGGGGTCCCTGCCGTTGCCGCGGTTCTCGATCTCCAGGCCGTACAGGACATCGTTGCCGTCGGCGTTGGCCTGGTTGTCCTTCGGGAGCGTGGTCTCCTCGCGCAGCGCGTTGAGGACGTCGAGGTCGACGGAGCCGGCGTGGTTGGCGCGGCCGTGGCCGATCAGCCACAGCCCGTCGGTCTTGCCCAGCCAGGCGTGGCAGAGCGGGCCGGGGAGGTCGGACCTGCCCTTGTAGCAGAGCTCCTTGTCGTCGTGCCCCGCCGTGTGGTGGATCAGTACGCCGATGACGGGGCCGAACTTCTTACCCGTCGCCGAGTCGCGGTTGTGGGTCTTCCAGCCGGTGTGCTCGTGGAAGGCGAGACCCTCGGCCTTCAACGCGGCGAGGGTCTCAGCGGCGGTCAGGGGTGTGGCCATGGCTGTGTTCCTTTCGGGGCGACGCGGTCGTCAGGCGGTCGTGCGGGTGCGGCGGCTACAGGTACGTGAACCAGGAGGCAAATAATCAGCCTGGGACGGGAGTTGAGACGCGGGTGCCTGGGAGCCGAGCCGTGCGGTGTGCACCGCTCAGCATCGCGGAACCTATGCGCCGCGCGGGGCGAAACCGGTCCAATGGCCACCCCTGGTGTCACCGTCCGGCCTGTTGCCACCGCCCGGACCGGTGTCACCGTCGGGCCCGTTGTCACCGCCCGGGCGGTGGTTCGCCAGCCACACTCCGCGGCCCAGCGCCCACAGCAGCAGCCCGGCCACCACCGGACCGCCGAAGAAGATGACGAGACCGGCTCCGATGTTGGCGCCGATCACACCGGCCGTCAGCACCCGCCAGCCCATGCCGACCAGCAGCCCGGCCATGACCAGCGGAGCGAGAACCCCCCACCAGCGCTTGTCCATCCCGCCGCTCCGCGAGGCACGTACGAGCAGCGTCGCGCCAACTCCCGCCAGCACCAGGGCGACCGCGCCGAGCACGGTGTCCAGCCCGTCCGGGAGCCCCAACGGCTGGAAGGCGTAGTCGAGTTGGGACGCCGGAAGCTCCGCGGCGTTCTGCTGGCCCAGCAGTCCCCAGGCGGCGACCGGTACGGCCGCGACCAGGGCGGTGGCGGCGGACAGAAGCGTTCCTCGGTTCGTCATGTGCTCAGCGTGGCGGGGCGGGGTCGGGGTGGCATGAGCACGGGTACTCAGGCGCTGTGGGTGGTGCACTCAGGTGGGTGCGTGGTGAGGGGCGGTGTGCGTCGTGGGGGGCGTACGTGGTGCGCGCGGCCGTACCGACTCCGAGCGCGCCCCGTACCGCCCCCCCCGCGTCCTTACGCCGCGCTGACCTCGGTCTTCGCGGTGACGGGCGTGGGAGGGGCCCACTCGCCCTCCGCCGGAAGCCGCCGCATCAGCACCCCGTACCCGACGCCCGCCACCGTCCCCACCACCGCGCACAGCCCCCACAGCCACTCCGCGCCGAACCGGTCGATGACGAGGCCGGACATCAGCGGCGCGACGAGTGCGGCGAGCGCCCAGGACAGGGTGTACATGCCCTGATAGCGGCCGCGGCCGTGCACCGGGGAGAGCCGGACGACGAGCCCTGTCTGGGTGGGCGCGTTGACGATCTCCGCCAAGGTCCACACGCACACGGTGAGCGCGAAGACGCCGACCGAGCCGGCGAAGGCGGTGAGCCCGAAGCCGTACCCCGCGAGGAGCGAGGAGACGACGAGCAGCCGCTTGGGATCCCGGTGCTCGATGAAACGGGTGACCGGGATCTGCAGAGCGACGATGAGTACGCCGTTGACGGCGACCGCCATGCCGTAGTCGGCCGGGGTGAAGCCCGCCTGGCCCATCGCGACCGGGAGTCCGACGAACCCCTGCTGGAAGACGAGGGCGACGAGGAACGACAGCCCGACGACGCTCATGAAGCGCCGGTCGCGCAGGACGGTCCCGAGCCCGACGCCGTCTTCGGCCGCGGCCTCCTTGACGCTCTGGACCGGCCGGGACTCCGGGAGCTTCGCGAAGACGACGAGCGCGCAGGCGAGGGTCATGCCTGCCTCGATGAGGAAGCCCGCGAGGTAGCTGAACTCGGCGATGAAGCCGGCGGCCATGGAGGAGACGGCGAAGCCGAGGTTGATGGCCCAGTAGTTGAGCGAGAAGGCCCGCACCCGGTCCTCGGGCCGCACGATGTCGGCCATCATCGCCTGGACGGCGGGCCGCGAGGCGTTCGAGGTCATCCCCACCAGGAAGGCGACCGCGGCGATGGCCACGGGGTGGTGCATGAAGCCGAGCAGTGCGACGGAGAGGGCCGTGGACACCTGCGCGATCAGCAGCGTGGGCCGCCGCCCGAGCCGGTCGGTCATGACCCCCGCGCCGAGCGAGGAGATGACGCCGCCGAGGCCGTGCAGGGAGGCGACGAGACCGGCGTACGAGGCGGAGTAGCCGCGGTCGAGTGTCAGGTACAGGGCCATGAACGTGGCGACGAAGGCCCCGAGCCGGTTGACGAGGGTGCTGGTCCACAGCCACCAGAACTCGCGGGGGAGCCCGGAGACGCTCTCGCGGGCGGCGCGTCTCATGACGGCGAATGACATCGGGACCCCACGGATGTAAGCGGCTTGGGCAGTAAGCGCAACTTACAAATGACCCGCCCCGCCCGGCCACTCAATTAACAGATGCCGTCAACTGTCCGGCTTCCGGGCGGGCGAGCGAGGTGACGAAGCCTTCCATTACGCTCGGACGCATGGCCGACGCACCGTACAAGCTGATCCTCCTCCGCCACGGCGAGAGCGAATGGAACGCGAAGAACCTGTTCACCGGTTGGGTGGACGTCAACCTCAACGAGAAGGGCGAGAAGGAGGCAGTCCGCGGCGGTGAGCTGCTCAAGGACGCCGGCCTGCTGCCCGACGTTGTCCACACCTCGCTCCAGAAGCGCGCGATCCGCACCGCCCAGCTCTCGCTGGAGTCCGCGGACCGCCACTGGATCCCCGTCCACCGCTCCTGGCGCCTGAACGAGCGCCACTACGGCGCCCTCCAGGGCAAGGACAAGGCCCAGACCCTCGCCGAGTTCGGCGAGGAGCAGTTCATGCTGTGGCGCCGCTCGTACGACACGCCGCCGCCGGCCCTCGAGGACGGCACGGAGTTCTCCCAGTCCGAGGACCCGCGCTACGCGTCGATCCCCCCGGAGCTCCGCCCCCGCACGGAGTGCCTGAAGGACGTCGTCCTCCGCATGCTCCCGTACTGGTACGACGGCATCGTCCCCGACCTCCTCACCGGCCGCACGGTCCTGGTCGCGGCCCACGGCAACTCCCTCCGCGCCCTCGTCAAGCACCTCGACGGCATCTCCGACGCCGACATCGCAGGCCTGAACATCCCCACCGGCATCCCCCTCTCCTACGAGCTGGACGCCGACTTCAAGCCCCTCAACCCCGGCGGCACCTACCTCGACCCCGACGCGGCGGCGGCGGCGATCGAGGCGGTCAAGAACCAGGGCAAGAAGAAGTAATCCGGCACGATTAAGCCCCTTACCTGCGGTTTTCCCGCAAGTAGGGGGCTTGTTGCTGTGCTGGGGCCGTCTACTTGTTGTGTCCGCCCGGAGCGTGGCCCGCGGGGTTCTGGTTCTCCGTCTCCTGCGTGTGCGCGCCACCCGTGCAGCTGGGCTGCTGCCCGCCGGGCTCGTTGCCGCTGGGGTTCGTGCAGGAGGTGTCGACCGGGTTGATCCTTGCGTCGGCGATTCCGGCGCTGCCGAGGCCCAGCGTGAACGCCGCGGCTACTGCTGCGACCGCCGCCCCGAGCCTCTTGGTCGTCATTCTGCTGGTCATTTCGCTCAGCTTCCAGACTGTCTCTCGCTGTGCGGCAGAGCGTTGAGGACTGTCGCATGGCCGCTCCCAACGCTTCTCGGACAGGTCGCAACTGTCAAGCAATTGGAGTAAATCGTGACAAAGCATGACAAAACGTGCGATTTCTTCGCGGGTAGGAGGCTCGCTGCCGTGCGCTCACACCGCGACGCCGGCCAGGCCGTGGAACGCCTGGGTGGTGCGAGGGTGGGCGATCTCGTCCAGCAGGTGTCGCCAGTCGGGGTCGGTGATGCTCGGGTGGGCCAGATCCCAGGCGGTGAGCAGTGGGGCGAGGTCGGTCTCGCGGGGGATCTCGGGCAGGTCGTCCGTCGTGGTGCTCGTCTTTGAGGTCAGCTGCGACTTCATGGTCGTTTCCTTCCGGATGGGGGCTGCGAGCCTTTGGGATCCGTTGGGTTGAACGATGCCGTCGTCTGCTCGCCTGAACCATGGAGTGCGCCACCGGATCAAAGGTGTGGGTGGCCGCACCCCGAGAGGGCTGCTCTCCCCCTCTCGGGGCGTCGGGGGATCCCTGTGGATCGTCTCCCTCTCGTCAGAGAGAAACCGCCACCGCGTTGAACGTCGTGTCAGGCAACTGCGGGCTGGTGAAGCGGGCGTTGACGAGGTAGAGGCGGTTGCCGTAGCGGGCGGCGGTGGTGGGGACGTCGAAGCGGGGGTCGGTGATCGTTTGGCGCAGGGTGGCGGTGGTGGCCTTGGCGTCGAGGTCGAAGACGGTGACGATGTTGAGGCGGTTCTGTACGACGTACAAGGTGCGGCCGATGCGGACGAGGCCGTCGCCGTTGACGACGGTGTCCGCGCCGACCAGCGTGATCTTGGTGGCGTAACCCGTCTTGACGCTCACGTTGTAGAGCACGCCCGGGCTGCTGCTGACCACGATCAGGCCGCGGCCGTCGGGGGTGCCGACGATGCCGTTGGCGTTGTTCACGTTCGGGGTCTGGACCCAGTCGCCGGTGAGCGGCAGGGCGCGGACCGCTCCGTCGCGGCCGCGCGGTACGCCGTAGAGCACCGCGTCGCGTGAGTCGGTGAACCAGGCGCGGTCGCCGAGCAGGATGACGTCGTTGATGAAGTGGCCGGTCGCTTCGGTCAGTTGGTGCGTGGCGACGAGTTCGCCGGTACGGGAGTCGTGGACCCGCGCGATGCCCGTGCTTCCGGCGATGTAGAGCAGGCCGTCGTCGTCCAGCTTCAGGCCGACGGAGACCAGGCCGGTGCCGCCCGCGAACAAGACCTTGCCCTCGCCCGTGCGCAGGTCGGTGCGGAGGACGGCGCCGTTCGCGCGCGAGCCCATGTACGCGTACGGCTTTCTTCCGATGGTGATCCCCTCGGGGAGGAAGCCGTCGGGGAGCGGGAACTCGGTCGGCCACGAGGCCTTCGCGGCAGCGGTGGCAGCGGTGGTCGTGGCGTTCGCTGTGCCGGCGCCTGCCGTCACCGTGAGTGCGGCGACGGCGGCGGCACCGCCGAGAACGGCGCGCCGGGACGGCTGGGGGCGGTGGTTCTGGGTCATGGTTCCAGGCCTCCGTGAAGAGTGGGGGTGAGACTCAGAAACTCCAACTCGCTCAAGAGTTCTATGAGTTCGCAACGGACTGCCACCCTCCGGGGTTCCCCGGCGCCACCGCAAGGCGAGGACACGCCGAAGGGGCCCCGTCCTCATGACGGGGCCCCTTCGGCGTATGTACGACGCGTCTACCCGCTCAGCCGCACTGGCAGGGATTGCCGGACTGGCATCCGCACCCGCACCCCGAACCGCAGCCGCAGGCGCCGAACAGTGGAAGGTTCTTGATCTCGGCGGGCTGCTGGGTGTCGCTGTCCTGTGTGGGGTCGGGCGTGCTGGGGGAATCGGCCATGGGTCCCTCCTTCAGGCACGAAGTGTGCGAGGCACGCTGCACCGCACAGCTCCTGTCGCCCATTTCATGCCCACTCCGGCGGGTGCATCAACGGCGCACACTCGGCGCACCGAGGCTCGCCCGCGCCCCCGGAGTGCGGGAGCAAGATCCCCACAGGCAGGTCGCCCCGCCCGGGATCAGGCCCCCTCGGCCCCCGTCACCGGCTGGATGTCGGGCTGGATGTCCGGCTGGATCTCGTCCGCGTGCTCGCCCGTCACGAGGAACACGACGCGCTTGGCGACGGACACCGCGTGGTCGGCGAAGCGCTCGTAGTAACGGCCCAGGAGGGTCACGTCCACGGCGGTCTCGATGCCGTGCTTCCACTTGTCGTCCAGCAGGTGCTGGAACAGCGTGCGGTGCAGGAGGTCCATCTCGTCGTCGTCCGACTCCAGCTGGAGCGCGAGGTCGACGTCCTTCGTGATGATGACCTCGGCCGCCTTGGCCATCAGGCGCTGGGCGAGCTGGCCCATCTCCAGGATCGTGGCGTGCAGGTCGTGCGGGATGGCCCGCTCGGGGAAGCGCAGCCGCGCCAGCTTCGCGACGTGCTGGGCCAGGTCGCCGGAGCGCTCCAGGTCGGCCGACATACGGAGCGAGGTGACCACGATCCGCAGATCCGTCGCCACCGGCTGCTGGCGGGCCAGCAGGGCTATCGCCCGGGCCTCCAGCTCGTGCTGAAGGTCGTCGACCTTCTCGTCGGCGGCGATCACGCTCTCGGCCAGCTTCAGGTCGGAGTCGAGGATGGCCGTCGTGGCGCGTCCGATCGCCGACCCGACGAGCCGGGCCATCTCGACCAGGCCCTCGCCGATCGAGTCAAGTTCCTCGTGGTACGCGTCCCGCATCAGGTAGTCCCTCTCTCACGTCAGCTTCGGGGGTCCGGGGGCTGGACCCTGACCATCGGAAATAGCCACCGAGCAGGCCCCGTGAACCCCACGCTCCCACGTTCGGGCTCGTACGCGTCCGTTTCAGTCACCCCAAATGAACCATCCCTGGCTCCTGGGTGAACTCTGGGCGACGAGTGTTCGAGGTCGCACCCGGATGGCTGTGGCCTGGCGTGACGACATGCCTAACCTGGGGGCATGGACGTGAACGCGGCGGTCGCCGCAGCGGCAGCGATCGCCGGAGTGCTTACCGGTGTCATCGCCATGCTGGCGTTCCGCTGGAGCGAGCGCGACCAGAAACGCCCAACCCGCACTTCGCTGCATACGGATCCAGTGCTTCCGCCCGGCGTGGACACGGTCCTTTCCGTGCTCCGCTCCTCCGCCGTCGTACTGGACGAGGCGGACGCCGTGGTCAAGGCCAGCTCGGCCGCGTACGCCCTCGGGCTGGTGCGCGGCGGCAAACTCGCCGTCGAACCGATGCTCCAGATGGCGCGTGACACCCGTCGTGACGGGGAGATACGACAGGTGGAGCTGGATCTGCCGAGGCGGGGGACGGGGCGTGGTGAAGCCCTCGCCGTCTCCGCCCGGGTGGCGCCGCTGGGCTCCCGGCTCGTACTCCTCCTCGTCGAGGACCTCACCGAGGCCCGGCGCATCGAGGCCGTACGACGCGACTTCGTCGCCAACGTCAGCCACGAGCTCAAGACCCCCGTCGGCGCACTCAGCCTGCTCTCCGAAGCTGTCATGGACGCTTCCGACGACCCGGAAGCGGTGGAACGCTTCGCCGGCCGGATGCAGATAGAGGCCACCCGGCTCACCAACCTCGTACAGGAGCTCATCGACCTCTCCCGGGTCCAGAACGACGACCCCCTGGAGGACGCCGAGCCGGTACGGGCCGACGAACTCGTCGCCGAGGCGATCGACCGCTGCCGCCACCAGGCCGGCACCAAGCAGATCACCATGGCCGCAGGCGGCACCGCCGACCTGAGTATCTGGGGGAACAGGGGCCAGCTGGCCGCCGCCCTCGGAAACCTCGTCGAGAACGCCGTCAACTACTCGCCCGCCCGTACCCGGGTGGGCATAGCCGCGCGCCGGGTGACCGCGCCCGGCGGAGACCTCATCGAGATCGCCGTGACCGATCAGGGCATCGGCATCTCCGAAAAGGACAAGGAGCGCGTCTTCGAGCGCTTCTACCGCGTCGACCCGGCCCGTTCCCGTGCCACAGGCGGTACGGGGCTGGGGCTCGCGATCGTGAAACACGTGGCGGCCTCGCACGGCGGGGAGGTCACGGTGTGGAGTTCCGAGGGACAGGGCTCCACGTTCACCCTGCGGCTGCCGGAGGCGGGCCCGGCCCGCGACCGCGTGACCCGACAACACATGCCCGGACTCGACGAAGAGGACGAGCAGCCCATCGACGGGACGACCACCGTCACATCCCCGTATGACCCGCTTCCTGCTCCGGAGGTCCTTCCGTGACCCGTGTGCTCGTCGTCGAGGACGAGGAGTCCTTCTCCGACGCCCTGTCGTACATGCTCCGCAAGGAGGGCTTCGAGGTCGCCATCGCGACCACCGGGCCCGACGGACTCGACGAGTTCGAGCGCAACGGCGCCGACCTCGTCCTCCTCGACCTGATGCTGCCGGGCCTGCCCGGCACGGAGGTCTGCCGCCAGCTGCGCGGCCGCTCCAACGTTCCGGTGATCATGGTCACCGCCAAGGACAGCGAGATCGACAAGGTCGTCGGGCTGGAAATAGGGGCTGACGACTACGTCACCAAGCCCTTCTCCTCCCGCGAGCTGGTCGCCCGCATCCGCGCCGTGCTCCGCCGCCGCGGGGAGCCGGAGGAGGTCACTCCGGCCGCCCTGGAGGCCGGGCCCGTCCGGATGGACGTCGACCGCCACGTGGTCACCGTCTCCGGCTCCAAGGTCGACCTTCCCCTGAAGGAGTTCGACCTCCTGGAGATGCTCCTGCGCAACGCGGGCCGCGTCCTGACCCGCATGCAGCTCATCGACCGGGTGTGGGGCGCCGACTACGTCGGTGACACCAAGACGCTCGACGTCCACGTCAAGCGCCTGCGCGCGAAGATCGAGCCGGACCCGGGGGCGCCCAGGTACCTGGTCACGGTGCGCGGTCTCGGCTACAAGTTCGAGCCGTAAACCGACACCGTACGTCGGCTGTCCGGCCGCTTGGCTGTTTGCTTGCGCACGACGAAGGGCGGCACCCCTCGGGGTACCGCCCTTCGTGCGTGCGTGGCTCAGTGGGCCGCCGCGGAGACCGAGGCAGACGCCGCGTCGGTGGGCGTACCCGACACGGATTCGGCCGGCGACTCCGAGGTCGAGGCGGACGGCGAGGCCGACTCCGACGGCTCGGTGCCCGCGGTGGCCGTGGCCTCCGGCGTCGAGGGCACGTCGCTCGGGCCCCACCCGGTGAAGTAGCTCTCGGCCGGGATGACGAACGCGCGCAGGCTCACGTCACCCGTCTGGCTGAAGTTGAAGGTGATCTTCTGGGCGTTGCCGTCCACGATGGCGTCATTGCCGCTGGCCAGCACCGCGGCGGCGTTGCCCTTGCCGCCGAGGATGACGTAGCCGCCCGCCGGGACCGTCAGCTTGCCGGAACCCTCGGCAGGCTTGATCTCGGCGGTCTTGCCGCTGGCGGCGACGGTGATCGAGTCCAGCGTCTGCGCGGTGTCACCGTTGTTGAACACGGTCGCGGAGATCGCGGCAGGGCCCGTCGCCTCCAGGTCCGGCTGGGTGATGACGACGGCGTTCTGGATCTTGATGTCGCCGACGGCGGTCGCGGCGTTGTCCGGCTTCACTTCCAGGGTCTGTGCGTTGTTGCCGGCGGCGCACGCGGCGAGTGAGGCGATCGAGAACGCGATGGCGGCGGCGGCGAGAGCGCCGCGTCGAAGGCTGCTGCTCACGGCTGCGGCAACTCCTTGAACGTGTGTGAAGTCGGGCGGCCCCGTTGTAAAGCCGTCCTAAGGGTCTGTCAGCGGGCTTAGGTTACCGAGCCGTTCCCAGGCCGCCGCACCCGACCCGCCCCTACGCACCGACGGGCTCCCGTGCGCCGTGCGCGCGCCCCGCCCGTCGCACCCGCCTCCTCCGTCTCTTCGGCTACTTTGAGCCCGTACTCGTCCGGCATTCACATAACTACCACCGACTGCCGCTTGCGGATTTCGCGCAAGGAATGTCCGGTGGCCCAGAAAAATTGATCATCGGCAGATGACTCGGCAGATCATCGGTAGATCGCGGGTTGGACCGCCGGTAAGGCCCCGAGTAGATCTAAGGCCGCCGGTAGATCATCGGCAGTTCACCGAAGGCCGTGATCAATTCCGGATTCGTCTCGTACCCGACTCCGGTCATCGAACGGAGTAGCGGAAGTCGAGCTCTTGGGGCCGGACAAAACGGGACGTTAAGACCCTGGTCAGCGGCTTCCGGTGTGTGTAACGTGCGCGTTTCACTTCCCCTGGACAGCCGCCCCGACCTGCGAATACCCTCTTCCGCTCGCCTCTCGCAGCACGTTCCTGTTGCGGTTGTCAAGCCCCGAGATATGCCCTGACCTGCGAAAACGCCATTCAGAAGACGCAGTTTCCGTGTTACCCTGGATAGCCACGGAAGGGGTACCTGTCACATGACGTTCAAGGTTGGCGACACCGTGGTCTATCCCCATCACGGGGCCGCGCTGATCGAGGCTATCGAAACTCGCCAGATCAAAGGCGTGGACAAGACCTACTTGGTGCTGAAGGTCGCTCAGGGCGACCTGACGGTGCGTGTGCCAGCGGACAATGCGGAGTTCGTCGGCGTGCGTGATGTGGTCGGTCAGGAAGGGCTGGACCGGGTCTTCGAGGTGCTGCGTGCGCCGTACGCCGAGGAGCCCACGAACTGGTCGCGCCGTTACAAGGCAAATCTGGAGAAGCTCGCCTCCGGCGATGTCATCAAGGTCGCGGAAGTCGTACGTGACCTGTGGCGTCGTGAGCGCGAGCGTGGACTCTCCGCCGGTGAGAAGCGCATGCTCGCCAAGGCCCGCCAGATCCTGGTGAGCGAGCTCGCTCTCGCGGAGAACACGAACGAGGACAAGGCCGAGGCCCTGCTCGACGAGGTTCTCGCGTCCTGACGCCGGCAGTCGCCGAGACGGAAATCGTCCCGACGTATGCAATCGCCGAGACGACGGTCGTAGCCGTCTTGACGTACGCATAAGTCAGCGCAGTGCAATTTGAGATGCGTGCAATGAAATGCCGCGGTGCCCGATGACGCATTAGCTGTCGCCGGGCGCTGCGGCATGTTCGTACCCGCACCCGGTCCGGGAACCGGAACTGCCCGGTGCCAGAATTGCAAGAGCCCCGCGCACTTGGTGTGCCGGGCCCGGGCAGCTGCCTCGACCAGATGTCACGGAAGGGTCCGGTCAAGGCGTCGCGCCCGGCACGCTGTGGCCATACCCAACTCGGCCGAGCACACAAACCTGACAGGAACCGATGTCTGACGATTCGCGTCCCTCGCCTTCGGAAGCCCCCATCGCAGCGGGCCTCCGTACCGCGGCCGTGATTCCGGCCGCCGGCCGGGGCGTGCGCCTCGGTCCGGGCGCACCCAAGGCGCTCCGCGCACTGAACGGCACACCGATGCTCGTCCACGCCGTCCGCGCGATGGCCGCCTCCCGAGCCGTCTCGCTGGTCGTGGTCGTGGCCCCGCCCGACGGCGCCGGCGAGGTGAAGACCCTGCTCGACGCTCACGCGCTGCCCGAGCGGACCGACTTCCTCGTCGTCCCCGGCGGCGACAGCCGCCAGGAGTCCGTGAAGTACGGCCTAGACGCGCTGCCCCCCGGCATCGACATCGTCCTCGTGCACGACGCGGCCCGCCCCCTCGTACCCGTCGACACGGTCGACGCGGTCATCGAGGCCGTACGGGACGGCGCCCCCGCCGTCGTACCGGCCCTGCCGCTCGCCGACACCGTCAAGCAGGTCGAGCCCGCGACCGTTCCCGGCGCGCCCGAGCCCGTCGTGGCCACGCCCGAGCGGGCCCGGCTGCGGGCCGTGCAGACTCCGCAGGGGTTCGACCGGGCCACCCTCGTACGGGCCCACGAGACCGTCACCGACAACGTGACCGACGACGCCAGCATGGTCGAGCAGCTCGGACTGCGGGTCGTGGTGGTGCCCGGGCACGAGGAGGCGTTCAAGGTGACCCGTCCGCTGGACCTGGTGCTCGCGGAGGCGGTTCTCGCACGGAGGAGGGCCAACGATGGGTTCTGAAGCGTCCGACGTCCGGCTGCCGCCGGGGGGTCCGCTGCTGCCCCAGGTCGGTATCGGCACCGACATCCACGCCTTCGAGGACGGGCGTGAGCTGTGGTGCGCCGGGCTGTTGTGGGAGGGGGAGGGGCCCGGGCTCGCGGGGCACTCCGACGCGGACGTCGTCTCGCACGCCGCGTGCAACGCCCTGTTCTCCGCCGCCGGGCTCGGGGACCTCGGTGCCCACTTCGGGACCGGGCGGCCCGAGTGGTCCGGGGCCTCGGGCGTCACGCTGCTGACGGAGGCCGCCCGGATCGTGCGTGCCGCCGGGTTCGTCATCGGCAACGTCGCCGTGCAGGTGGTCGGGGACCGGCCGAAGATCGGCAAGCGGCGGGACGAGGCGCAGAAGATTCTGTCCGACGCGGTGGGGGCGGCGGTGTCGGTCTCCGGGGCGACCACCGATGGGCTCGGGTTTCCCGGTCGGGGCGAAGGGCTGATGGCGGTGGCCACGGCGTTGGTGGTGCGGGTGGGTTGACCGGGTTGGAGGTGGTTTTTCGCCCCCTCCGCCCCTTCCCGTCCCGTTTCTGGGGCCCGCGGCGGAGCCGCCAATGGATGCGGCGCCCCCAGACCCCCGTTCGCCCGAAGGGCTCGTCCTCAAACGCCGGACGGGCTGAGTTGGGCTGAGTTGGGCCAGAAGGGTCGCTGGGCACTACCCACCGCCCACTACCCTGGAGTGGTGACGATTCGCCTGTACGACACCAGCGCCCGGCAGATCCGTGACTTCACCCCGCTCATTCCGGGCTGTGTCTCGATCTACCTCTGTGGTGCCACCGTGCAGGCCGCACCGCACATCGGGCACATCCGCTCGGGCCTCAACTTCGACATCATGCGCCGCTGGTTCGAGTACCGCGGCTATGACGTGACCTTCATCCGGAACGTCACGGACATCGACGACAAGATCATCGCCAAGTCGGCCGAGCAGGGCCGCCCTTGGTGGTCGATCGGGTACGAGAACGAGCGCGCCTTCAACGACGGCTATGCCGTGCTCGGCTGCCTGCCGCCCACCTACGAGCCGCGCGCCACCGGGCACATCACCGAGATGGTCGAGATGATGCGCGGCCTCATCGAGCGCGGGCACGCGTACGAGGCGGACGGGAACGTCTACTTCGACGTGCGGTCGTACGACGAGTACCTGGCGCTGTCCAACCAGGAGCTGGACAACCTGCTCCAGCCCTCCGGCGAGGGTGAGACCGGCAAGCGGGACCCGCGTGACTTCGCCATGTGGAAGACCGCCAAACCCGGCGAGCCGACCTGGGAGACGCCCTGGGGGCGCGGCAGGCCCGGCTGGCACCTCGAGTGCAGCGCCATGGCCCACAAGTACCTGGGCACCGCCTTCGACATCCACGGCGGCGGGCTCGACCTGATCTTCCCGCACCACGAGAACGAGATCGCGCAGGCCAAGGCGTTCGGCGACGAGTTCGCCAAGTACTGGGTGCACAACGCCTGGGTGACCATGAGCGGCGACAAGATGTCGAAGTCCCTCGGGAACTCGGTGCTCGTCAGCGAGATGGTCAAGCAGTGGCGGCCCATCGTGCTGCGCTACTACCTCGGCACCCCGCACTACCGCTCGATGATCGAGTACAGCGAAGAGGCCCTGCGCGAGGCCGAGTCGGCGTTCGCGCGCATCGAGGGCTTCGTACAGCGAGTGGTGGAGAAGGCGGGAGGCGTCGTCGAGCCCGCCGCCGAGGTCCCGCCCGCCTTCGCCGAGGCGATGGACGACGACCTGGGCGTGCCGCAGGCGCTCGCCATCGTGCACACGACCGTTAGGCAGGGCAACAGCGCGCTGGCCGCCGACGACAAGGAAGCCGCCGTGGCGCGCCTCGCCGAGGTCCGGGCCATGCTCGGCGTCCTCGGGCTCGACCCGCTCGACCCGCACTGGGCCGGCGAGAACGACCGCGGCGAGGATCTGCACGGCGCCGTCGACACCCTCGTACGCCTCGTGCTCCAGCAGCGCGAGGCGGCGCGCGGCCGCAAGGACTGGGCCACCGCCGACGCGATCCGCGACCAGCTCAACCAGTCGGGGCTCGTCATCGAGGACGGCCCGCAGGGGCCGCGCTGGACACTCGGGCCGCGCTGAGCGTCCCCCGGTCGACCCCCGTCGACCTTGATCGATTGTGCCGCCCGGCTCTCCGGGCGGCACACTGCATATACGTACGTACGCACGCGTCACGCTCTTCCATGAGCGATGAGCAACGAGCAATGAGTAGAGACGGGTAGGTCATGGCCGCTAACAACCGCCGCATGTCCGGCAAGAAGGGCGCGCAGGTCGGCAGTGGCGGCCAGCGACGCCGGGGCCTGGAAGGCAAGGGCCCGACCCCGCCCGCCGAGGCGCGCAAGGGTCACAAGAAGAACCGGGTCGCCAATGCCCAGGCCCGGCAGGCCGTGCGCCGTCCCGCCCCCACCAGGGGACGCGGCGGCAAGGGCACGTCCGAGATGGTCGTCGGACGCAACCCCGTCGTGGAGGCGCTGCGCGAGGGCGTCCCCGCGGTGACGCTGTACGTCCAGCAGTTCATCGACAACGACGAGCGGGTACGCGAGGCGCTCCAGCTGGTGGCGGACCGCGGCGGCATCCACCTCATGGAGGCTCCGCGCCCCGAGCTGGACCGGATGACCAACGGGCTCAACCACCAGGGTCTCGTCCTCCAGGTCCCGCCGTACGAGTACGCGCACCCCGAGGACCTCGTCGCCGCCGCCTACGACGCCGGCGAGGACCCGCTGATCGTCGTCCTCGACGGCATCACGGACCCCCGGAACCTCGGCGCCATCGTCCGGTCCGCCACCGCCTTCGGCGGCCACGGCGTGGTCGTACCCGAGCGGCGCGCGGCCGGCATGACCGCCGGTGCCTGGAAGACGTCCGCCGGCACCGCCGCCCGTACCCCCGTCGCCCGCGCCACGAATCTGACGCGCGCCCTGGAGGCGTACAAGAAGGCGGGCATCGCCGTCGTCGGTCTCGCCGCCGACGGTGAGGCCGAGGTCGGCGAACTGGCGGCCCTCGGCGGTCCCGTCGTCATCGTCGTCGGCAGCGAGGGCAAGGGGCTGTCCCGGCTCGTCGGGGAGACCTGCGACTACCGGGTACGGATCCCGATGCCCGGTGGCGCCGAGTCGCTGAACGCCGGTGTCGCGGCGGGAGTTGTGCTCTACGAGGCGGCGCGGCGACGCGCCTGAACACATGTGTGCGTAGTCACCCCCGTGGGGTAATCAGGATGTTCAGGTTGATGTTGACGCGGTCCGGACACATCGGCGCGGTCAAAGCAGTGTCCTAAACACACGTCACTCGGTTAGATGAGTGTGGACACCAGAACACCCCGCACACCCACGGGGGACCGCTCGTCGGGATTCGACGACGCTCCCGCGCTGAGCATGGTGAAGGTGCCGAGCGATCCGGCGCAGGTCATCGTCAATCATGCGAGCTTCCGCGTGCAGCTAGGCGCCCCATCGCGGAGCCAATCCCCGCGTATCGCACGGCACTTGAGTGCCACCGACGACACCGCGCGCATCGCCGCCGTCGGTACGGCGGGCAGAGCGGGCGCGGCCGGTGGGGCGGGCGCCGCCGCCGGTGGCCGCCGTCGCGCGCCCGTCGTCTGGAGCGGGAAGTCCGCGCCGGACGACACCGGCGCCCACCGGCTTCTCCAGGCCGTGCGGAGCACCAGCGTCGGCCACGGCGCCCCCGCCCCGGCGGGCGACGCCGGAGCGACCCAGGTCATCCCGCGCATCGACGAACACCACGACTACGACGCCGACATGACCGTCGAAACCGTCGAGACGCCCATCGTCGGCAGTCAGCGCAGCCACGACTCCGGCGACACCCGCCTGCTGCCGAACATGCGCTCGGTGGGCAGCGCGTACGACGAACCCGGCTACGCGGGCGAGGAGTTCGAGGAAGACCCGGAGCACTTCGACGACGGCGACACCCCCGCCAGGCGGCACGGCGCCGACCCCGTGCGGCACGCCTACTACCCCGGCCGCCGGATGAACCTCGGCGTCGTCCTCCTCCCACTGCGCGTCTTCCTCGGCTTCATCTCCATCTACGCCGGCATGGGCAAACTCTGCGACCCCGTCTACTTCGACGGCGGCGAACGCGGCTCCATGGTCAAGTGGCTCAACACACTGCACCCCTGGGAAGTCGCCGAGCCACTGCGGCAGTTCGCGCTCCACCACCCCGTCGGCGCCGGCCTCGTCATCGCCTTCCTCCAGGTCATCGTGGGCGTCCTCACGGTCCTCGGCCTGTGGCAGCGGGTCGCCGCCGTCGTCGGCGCGCTCCTGTCGGCCGCACTCCTGCTCACCGTCAGCTGGAAGACGGTGCCCGTCTACGACGCGCCCGACATCATCTACCTCGCCGCCTGGTCCCCGCTGATCATCGCGGGCGCCCCCGTCTACTCCGTCGACGGACGCCTCGCCGGCGAGGCCTGGCGCACCCTCGGACCGCGCGCCGAGATCTGGGAACTGCGCCTGCGCGTACTGCGCCGGGGCGCGCTCATCACGGCCATCGCCGTCGGCGTCACGCTGCTCGTCGGCTCGCTCCTCGGCGGAGCCGTCCGCGACGCCGACCGGATCGTCGTCCCGGGACCCGGCGAGGCCCCGCGCAACGAACTGCCGGGCTCCCCGCTCCCCGAGACGCCGGGCAAGCGCAGCGACAAGCCCACCCCGTCGGCCTCCGAGGCACCCACCCAGGGCGCCGCCTCGGCCCCGCCGGACACGGCGGCCACCACGCCGGGCGCGGCCCGCGACACCGGCACGGGCACCGCCACCAGCGGCCCCAGCCAGACCCAGGGCAGCAGCGGCCAGGCCCCGCCCCAGCAGTCCTCACCGGCCGACCAGGCGCCCAGCACCAGCGCCGGCCCGACGTCCAGCGGAGGCACGTCGAGCGGCGGCTCCACGGGCGGCTCGGGCTCGACCGGAGGCGGCTCCGACAGCGGAGGCTCCACCGGGCAGCCGGGGCTGGTGGGCGGCCTCCTGGGGTAACTCCCTTCGGGCGGTACGAGGATGGGGCCCCGCGCTTGTGATGCGCGGGGCCCCATCGTCGTAATCTCTGCGTCGTGCCGCTGGGGGGCTGCTCAACGCCCCAGCGCCGCAAGCTCCTTCGCCGCCTCCGTGAGGTCCTTCGCGGTGTCGATGGCGCGCCAGTAGGCGCCCTGCGGGAGTGAGAAGCCGGCCAGGCGGCGTTCGCGGGCCAGGTGCGGGAACGTGGTGCGCTCGTGGTCGCCGCGCTCGGGGAGCAGATCGGCGAACTCGGGGGCGAAGACGTACACGCCCGCGTTGATCTCGTGCTGGGTCGGCGGGGACTCGATGAAGTCCGTGATGTGCCCGAAGCCGTCCGTCTTGACGGCGCCCCACGGTATGCGCGGGCGGGCCAGCGCGAGGGTCGCGACGGCGTCGCGCTCGGCGTGGAAGTCCGCCATGTCGCGCAGCGAGAAACGGGTCCAGATGTCACCGTTCGTCGCGAACCAGGGCCGGTCCGGGTGGGGGAGGTGCGCGGCGGCGTACTTGAGACCGCCGCCGCGGCCCAGCGGCTCCGACTCGACGACCGTCGTCACATTGACCGGGAGGTCGGCGGAGTCCAGCCACTTCTGCAGGACCTCGGCGAGGTGGCCGCAGCTGACCACCACATCGGTCACGCCCTCTTCGGCGAGCCAGGTCAGCTGATGGCCGATGATCGGGGTCCCGGTGCCGGGGATCTCGACCATCGGCTTGGGCCGGTCGTCGGTGTAAGGACGCAGGCGGGAGCCCTGGCCACCGGCCAGGACAACGGCTTGAACGGGACGCGACGCGGCGTTCGGATCGGTCATGCCCGAACTGTACGTCGCGCCCCGCTCGCGGCTTTCGTCGGCAACCATTCCGTAACCAGCCGTATTTGAACGGTCGCCCTCGGCTCAGAAGTGCGTGGTCGCGACCCCCGAGGCGAAGGACGTGTCGCAGACCGGCCTGGCGAACGACTGGGCGCGCGTCGGGCCGTACGCACGGACCGCGGCGCGGCCCAGTGCGCGGGCGATGGAGACGCAGTGCTTCGCGAGCGACGGGCGGCCGTTCACCGCCTCCTGGAGGTGGGTGAGGGCGACGCCCGGGTTCTTCTCCTGGAGCTCCAGCAGGAGTTTGTCGCGCAGGATGTCCTGCGGGGTGCGGGACACGGCGCGAGTGGAGACATCCGCGGAGGACGCTTCGGCGGCGGTGAGCACCGAGTTCGAGGTGGTCCCCGACCAGTTGACTCGGGTGACCGCGAGGGTCCCGGAGAGCACCAGGACGACAGGCAGAACGAGGGCGAGGGTGCGGCCGACCCGACGGGCGGGGCCACGGCCACGCCGGGTCCGTTGGTTAGTGGTGGAGTGCTTCACGCGAGTGAGGGTAGCGCGGGGTGATGATTTGGCGACATTTAGTCACCGGTTCGAGGGACGGGAAAGCGGCGAATTCACGGCAGTGCGTTGACGTACACGTATCGAAATGACCGGTCTGCCGGGGTATTTGTCGACAACGAAGAAGGCCCCGCAGCAGGCTGCGGGGCCTTCTTCGTCAACTTGGGTGAATTCACCCCGTACGGGGGTGTTGAACGGCCGTGGCTTGCCTCGGCCTTGTGGCCTCGGCGCCCCGGTCGGAGGGCCTCAGTCGGAGAGGCGCTCGCCCGTGGAGGTCGAGAACACGTGGAGCTCGCCCGGACGCGGCACGACGTGCAGCGTGGAGCCCTTCTCCGGGACCGCGCGGCCGCTGACGCGGACGACCAGGTCCGTGAGGTTGTCGTCGACCTTCGCGCTGCCGTAGACGTAGCCGTCGGCGCCGAGCTCCTCGACGACGTTCACGGAGACGGCCAGGCCTGCCGGGGCGTCCTCGGTGTCCTTCGTCAGGGACTTCGCGGCCTCGCCGTTGTGCTCGACGATGTCGAAGTGCTCCGGGCGGACGCCGACCGTGACCGTGCGGTCACCGCGGTCGGCCGCGGTGGACAGCGCCTCACGGCTGACCGGCACCACGCTGTTGCCGAACTTCACACCGCCGTCGGTGATCGGGACCTCGACGAGGTTCATGGCCGGCGAGCCGATGAACCCGGCGACGAACAGGTTGTTCGGCCGGTCGTACATGTTGCGCGGCGAGTCGACCTGCTGGAGCAGACCGTCCTTCAGCACGGCCACACGGTCGCCCATGGTCATGGCCTCGACCTGGTCGTGGGTGACGTACACGGTGGTGATGCCGAGACGGCGCTGCAGCGACGCGATCTGCGTACGGGTGGACACACGGAGCTTGGCGTCGAGGTTCGACAGCGGCTCGTCCATGAGGAACACCTGGGGCTCACGCACGATGGCGCGACCCATCGCGACACGCTGGCGCTGACCGCCGGAGAGGGCCTTCGGCTTGCGCGCGAGGTAGTCGGTGAGGTCGAGGATCTTCGCCGCGTCCTCGACCTTCTGGCGGATCTCGGCCTTGTTGACGCCGGCGATCTTGAGCGCGAAGCCCATGTTGTCGGCGACCGTCATGTGCGGGTACAGCGCGTAGTTCTGGAACACCATGGCGATGTCCCGGTCCTTGGGCGGCAGGTGCGTGACGTCACGGTCACCGATGTGGATCGAGCCGGCGTTGACGTCCTCGAGACCCGCGAGCATGCGCAGGGAGGTCGACTTTCCACAGCCGGAGGGACCGACGAGGACGAGGAACTCGCCGTCCGCGACATCGAGCTCGAGCTGGTCGACGGCGGGCTTGTCGCCACCCGGGTAGATGCGGGTCGCCTTGTTGAACGAGACAGTGGCCATGGTGAGGGCCCCCTTCACCGGCAGGAACGTGCCGGACGATCCGTTGTAAAGGTGGTGGTCCACTACGGAGCGCGTCGAACGTTCCATAGTGGTGTAGTCCACATGGGTGAACTGGTTCTGGACGCTACCCCGCGTTCACCGGATCTGTCAGTACTCGGGCACCGATGAAGTTCGAGGAAATTTTCGACAGGCCGCGCCTGTGACGTGGGTACACTGCTCGGGCGTGCCTGCCCGCACGCCGAGCACGCGCGCGTGCAGGCCTCCTTAGCTCAGATGGCCAGAGCAACGCACTTGTAATGCGTAGGTCGTCGGTTCGAATCCGACAGGGGGCTCCACCTCATCACCCAAGACCAGGTCAGATGCCATCTGACCTGGTCTTTTGTGTCGGCTTCAGGTTGGTCGACCCGACCCGACCGCTCCTAGCCGTCCACCTCGTACTGCCCGACCTCCAGGAAGTAGCGCATCTCCTCCGGGGTGCCGTCTATCGCCTCTTCGGCTGCCGCGCGCAGGGCGGCGCTGATGTCGGGGTTGGCCAGGATCGTGGCGATGGCGACTCGGTCGTCCTCGGCCTGGGCGATTGCTCGGCCGGTTTCCAGGAAGTAGGTCCTGTCCGCGGGGGTGCCGTCGAGGGCCTTGTTGGCCTCCCTGCGGACGGCCTTGCCTGTGGTGGGGTCGGCCAGGATCTTGACGATGGCGAAGGAGTTGTCCTCGTCCTGGGCTATCCAGCGGCCCGTTTCCAGGAAGTAGCGCATGTCGTCGGCGGTGCCGTCGAGGGCTTCGTTGGCCTCCCTGCGCACACCCTTGCCGGTGCTCTCGTCCGCCAGGATGCGGGCGATCTCGATACGGAGTTCCTCCTCCGTCATCGAGTCGTACGGCGAGTCCGCGACTGTGTCCGTCGTGGCCGACGCCGTGACCGGTGAGGTCGTCGTGTCGGCGGCGAAGGCCGGTGTGGAGAGCAGCAGGGCCGGGGCCAGTGCGCCCGCGGTCACGATGAGCGCCGCGCGGGTCAGTCTCATGTTCTATCCCCCAGGTTGAAGAGTGGCTGACTGTTCATTGTCAGCGGGGAGATCGTTTCAGGGCGCGAAATTGCGGCACACGACCGGAACCGGCAGTCTTCGCCGCCGGTTCGTTGCCGACATGGGGATGGGGGTGCCGTCCCTGTCGGGCGGCACCCCCGTCGCCGTAGTGGCAGGGAACGGAGGCCACTTCAGCCGGTGACCTCGATCTTCCCGTTGGCCTCCACCGCTTTGGCCTTGGGTGCGGTGATGTTCTTCAGCAGTTCGGCGAGGTCGACTCCCGTGGTGGAGCTGAGGAGTTCGACGCCCTGGGCGACGTTGTCGGCGACGGTGCGTGAGAGTTGGCTCGCGCCGTCCGTCGAGATCACCGTCATCTTGTCGATCGCGCTGAGTGGCTCGGATGCCTTGGCGACGACCTGGGGCAGTACCTCGACGAGCATCTGGAGCACGGCGGCGTCGCCGTACTGGGCGAACGCGTCGGCCTTCTTGCGCATCGCCTCGGCCTCGGCGGCGCCCTTCGCGCCGATCGCCGCGGCCTCCGCCTCGCCCTCGATGCGGACGGCGTCGGCAAGCGCCGCGCGGTGTGCCTTCTCGCCCTCACCGGTCAGCCGGGATCGCTGGGCGTCCGCCTCGGCCTCCTTGACCAGGGCGATGCGGCGGGCCTCGGCCTCCTGCTCGGCCTGGTAGCGGGCGGCGTCGGCGGGCTTGCGGACCTTGGTGTCCAGCTCGCGGTCGGTCAGCGCGGCCTGGCGCTGGGCGACCTTCTCCTGTTCGGCGAGGACCTCCTGCGAGCGCGCCGCCTCGGCCAGCGGGCCGGCGGCCGCGGCACGGGCCGCCGCCTCGTCCGTCTCGGCCTTGATCTCCGCGGTCTTGAGGGCGAAGGTCCGCTGGGCGATCGCGATCTCCTCCTCGGCCTTCAGGCGGGCCTGTTCGGCGGCGCGCCGGGCCACGGCCTCGGCGATGTCGGCCTCCTGCTTGGCGCGGGCGGCCTCGGGGCGGCCGAGGTCCTCCAGGTAGGAGCCCTCGGTGGTGATGTCCTGGATCTGGAAGGCGTCGAGGACCAGGCCCTGCCCGGACAGGCTGGCCTCGGCCTCCTCCGCGACCTGGCCGGCGAACGCGGCACGGTCGCGGATGATGTCCTCCACCGACATGCGGCCGACGATGGAGCGCAGCGCGCCGGAGAGCACCTCCTGGGTGAAGCCGACGATTCCGTCCTGCTGCATCAGGAACCGCTGGGCGGCGGCGCGTATGGAGTCTTCGGTGCCGCCGACCTTGACGATCGCCACGCCCTCCAGATGCGCCTTCACGCCCCGCAGCGTGACCGCGCCGCGCACCGCGATGGGGATGTGCCGGCTGGACAGGTCGAGGGTGAACTTCTGCTGGACGAACGGCACGACGAACACGCCGCCGCCGACCACGACCTTCTGCCCGCTGTTGTCGGTGAACACGCGTCCGGTGTCCGGGTCGGTGGCCTTCTTGCCGCGCCGTCCGGTGACGATGAACGCCTGGCTCGGCCCGGCCACCTTGTACCGGGTGACGACGACGAGGGCGAGCAGTACGAGGAGGGCGACGACCCCCAGGACTGCGGTGATGACTGGACTCATGGTGAATTCCCCCCTGCCGCCCCGCGGGTGGCAGATCAGATCAGATCAGATCAGTACGGGCATACGGGCTATGCATGGCCTCATGGCCTCATGGCTTTTTGGCCTTTGGCCTTCTGCGTGTGAGTGACGAACGATGTGTGGTGGAGCGGCTGTTCAGGGCTCCACGGCGTTGCTCAGCGCTGGACCGGGCGGACCGCCACCGATGTCGGCGACAGGGATTCCGCGACCCAGATCTCGGTGCCCCGTGCCACCGGCAGGGGGCTCTTGGCCGCCAACTTCAGCGGCTGGCCCGCGAGATACACCAGCACCTCGCCGTACCCGTCGGCCGGGATCGGGGTGACGACGGAGCCCGAGCTGCCCACGAGGTCGGTGCCGCGCGGGGTGGCGGCGGGGTCGTCGCGCATCAGGGCGCGGCTGAACCTCCAGGTCAGCCAGCCCGCTCCGGCCCCCGCGCCGATGCCCACGGCGGTGGCGGGTCCGGCGCCGAGCCCGGTCGTGCCGAGGACGAGCGCGCCGCCGAAGCCGAGCATCGAGACGAAACCGGCGATGACGGGCAGCGAGAGCAGCCCGTCGAAGAGCCCGTCCAGGACGCCGGCCCCGCCGAAGAGGCCTTCGAGTACGCCGTCGAAGACGAGCGTCAGGAGCAGCAGAGCGATCCCCGCGATGCCGAGACCAAGAAACAGAGTCACCCGGTCCACCTCCTCCGTCCGCGCCGGTCACCTCGATCGATGAGCATTCTGCCTGGTTCGTACGTCTGTGCGCATTGCCGTGCTCCGGCAGTCTTTACGCGTTCTTGATGCCGGACCCGATCAGGCCTCGTTCATTCCGTTCGGGTGCCCGTTCGGGAGATGGGCCGGGCGCGGCGCGCGCGGGACCCTACGCATTCCTGACGTCGTGTTGGCAGGGAGTGGTGTCCGGCATCAAGGGCGCGTAAACGCTGCCGGGATCCGGCAATGCGGTGGGTGCTGGTGGCGGGTCAGGATGGGAGGGCAGAAACGGGGGGACGGATAGGGCCCCGGTGCCGGAGCGTCGACGGGGGAGACGGCCGGCACCGGGGACCAGCCCGGTCGAGTGTCCAGGGTGATCGGAGGCGGCCCTCGAATGAATCGCGTCGCTGTCGGTCGGCGTACCGCACACTCGTGAGGGTCCCGCCGCCACCCGGGAAGCCGTTCGGGCTGCCGTATCCCGGCAGTGAGCCCGTGCCCCGTCGGGTCGCGCCACAGCCTCATGCGTTAGAAAGGCGTCAACGGCTCATCAGGAATCCGGGGGCGCAGATGGCGGGGCGGGACATACCCGAGGAGTTTTTGGACGGGTATGCGCGGATCCTCGCCGACGCCTCCGCGACCGGTCGTCGGCTGACCCGTGACGAGCTGGACTCCCGCCGGGCCTTGGGCGAGCGGGCGGCCGAGGCGGGGTACGGGTTGCGTGCCCTGGTCGGTGCGTATCTGGCCGCCACTCGCGTCCACTGGCCGGTCGCCGCCTCCGACGGCACGCTGGCCGCTGTGGAGCAGGCCGTCGATGCTGTTGCCGAGGGCTATGAGCGGGCGCAACTCCTCGCCGTACGGCAGGAGGAGGCCGCGCGCCGGGAGTTCATCGACGATCTGCTCTACGGGCGCAGTGACTTGGGTCTGCTCGCCGAGCGGGCCGAACGCTTCGGGCTGCGTCTGTCGCACGCGCATGCCGTCGCCGTGGCCCAGGGTGATTCCGGGTACGACGAGGGGGACACCGTGCCGCGCGAGGTGGAGCGCGCGTTGATCGGCCGGTTCGGTGACCGCAGCATCCTGGTGACGACGAAGGACGGGCGCCTGGTGTGTATCGCGCCAGGTGACCAGGAGGACGTGCTCGCCTACTTCGCGAAGCAGGCGTACGCCGTGATGGACGGGGGGCAGGTCGCCATCGGTCGGCCGCAGCCCGGCCCGGGCGGGGTGGTCCATTCGTACGAGGAGGCCCTGAACGCTCTCGACCTGGCCGAACGCCTGGAACTCGATTCCCCCGTGCTGCGGGCCGCCGACCTGCTCGTCTACCCGGTCCTCACCCGCGACCGGCAGGCCATGGCCGACCTGGTCCTCAGTGCTCTGGGCCCTCTTCGGCAGGCCCGGGGCGGCGCTCAGCCGCTCCTGGACACCCTCACCGCGTACTTCGATTCCGGCTGTGTCGCCGCGGAGGCGGCCCGGCGTCTGTCGCTGAGTGTCCGTGCCCTCACCTACCGGCTGGACCGTATCCACAAGCTCACCGGCGCGAGTCCGGCCGACCCGGTGAACCGTTACACGCTTCAGACGGCGGTCATCGGGGCCCGGCTGCTGGACTGGCCGGCGAAGGAGTTCTGAGACGCCTTCGGCCGTGTACTCAGCACCACCCGAGTCAGCCGCGTCCCCGCGAATCCAGCAGCGTCCGCGCGATGGCCCGTTGCTCCGTGACCAGGCCCTGCCCGTCCTCCACCCGCCACAGCGAGTTCTGCAGGACGCGCCCCAGCGTCCAGGCCCGGGCCCGTTCCCGGTCGGCGTGCAGGGCTTCCGTCAGCAGGTCGAAGCGGCGTAGCAGCCGGCCTTCCTCGAAGCGGCTCCAGAGTGCGGGCAGCAACTCGAAGCAGGGGTCTCCGGCGAGCGGCTTCGGGTCGATGGCCAGCCAGGGTTCGCGGTCGGCCGCGAGGATGTTCTCGAAGTGGAGGTCCCAGTGCAGGAGGCGGTCTCCCGGCTCGTCGGCGACCTCGCGGAGCGCGGCGGCGCAGTTCCGCAGCAGCTGTCGGTCGTCCTCGTCGTGCAGGGTCTCCAACACCGCCGGCAGCCGGTCGAACATGCCCGCCGCGAGATCGCCGAGTCGCCGCAGTCCCGCCGGTGCCGGCAGGGACGCCAGGCGCGCGAGGAGGTCCGCGAGGATCCCGGTCGCCTCCATCACATCCGGTACGGCGGCCAGCGGGCGGTCCTCGTCGAGTCGCTCCAGGAGCAGCGTGCCGGAGTCCGGGTCCTCGTCGAGGAGGCGTACGGAACCGTCGCCGCCCCAGGTCCGCAGTGCGAGTGCCTCGCCGGCCGTCTCGTCGTCGAGGTTCTGGAGTTTGAGCGCGGCCCGTGTCCCGTCGCCGCGCACCACGGGCAGCACGACCGACGCCCGCCCGCTCATCGGCCGTCCCTCCTGCCGGAGCCCCCACCGCTCCAGAAACTCCGTTCCCCGTTCCAGCAGCCGGACGTCCCACGCCACCACAATCACCCCATGAGTCGAGTTTCGCGCGCCGCCCGGTCGTACGTCGGCCGTGCTCCGGGAACGTACATCTGGCTGGCGATCCTCTTCGTCACGACTGTGGCCATGCACCACATGTCGCCGGATTTCGAGGAGGACTTCCTGCGGCAGCGGTCCACCAACATCCATGAGTTGTCGAGCAATCCGGTGCGGGTGCTCTTCTCCAGCGCGATGTGGATCGACGGCGGGCACTGGCTGCCGTACGCCGTTCTGTACACCGTCTTCCACGCGCAGGCGGAGCACTGGCTGGGTACCGCGCGGTGGCTGGTGGTCTGTGTGGCCGCGCATGTGCTGGCGACGCTGATCAGCGAGGGGGCGCTGCTGTTGGCGATCCGGCACGGGATGGCGCCGCATTCGGCGGTCAACACCCTGGACATCGGGGTGAGTTACGCGCTGGCGGGGGTGATCGCGGTGCTGACGTACCGGATCGCGGTGCCCTGGAGGTATCCGTACGTGGTGGTCGTGCTCGTCGTGTACGGGGTGCCGCTGGCGACCGGCCGTACCTTCACCGATCTCGGGCATTTCGCCTCGGTGGTGATCGGTCTTGCCTGTTATCCGCTGGTCAGGGGGCGCGGAAAAGCATGGAATCCGAAGGAGACAGTGGCCGCCCTCAGGGGTTAGCGTCCCGGTCATGAGCAGCAGTACGGTCAACGGCGGCATCTCCTTCTGGTACGCGGACGACGGCATCCCCGCGCCGCGCGAGCCCCTGCCCGGTGACGCCTCCGCGGACGTGGTCATCGTCGGCGGCGGCTACACGGGTCTGTGGACCGCGTACTACCTGAAGAAGGCGGCGCCGTTCCTGCGGATCACCGTCCTGGAGCAGAAGTTCTGCGGGTACGGCGCTTCGGGGCGCAACGGCGGCTGGCTGTACAACGGCATCGCGGGCCGGGACCGGTACGCGAAGCTGCACGGCCAGGAGGCGGCCGTACGCCTTCAGAGGGCCATGAACGAGACGGTCGACGAGGTGGTGCGGGTCGCCTCGGACGAGGGGATCGACGCCGACATCCATCAAGGTGGCGTCCTGGAAGTGGCTTACACGCCCGCTCAGTTGGGGCGGCTCAAGGCCTTTCATGAGCACGAGTTGTCGTACGGGGAGAAGGACCGCGAGCTGTACGGCGCGGTGGAGACCGCCGAGCGGATCCGGGTCGCGGACGCGGTGGGGTCCACATGGACGCCGCACGGGGCGAGGCTGCACCCCGTGAAGCTGGTCAAGGGGCTGGCCGTCGCGGTCGAAGCGCTGGGCGTGACGATTCACGAGCAGACGCCGGTCACGGAGATCCGGCCGAAGCACGCGGTGACTCCGTACGGCACGGTCCGGGCGCCGTACGTGCTGCGCTGCACGGAGGGCTTCACGGCCTCCCTCAAGGGGCAGAAGCGGACCTGGCTGCCCATGAACTCGTCGATGATCGCGACGGAGCCGCTGACCGCCGAGCAGTGGGAGACCATCGGCTGGGAGGGGCGGGAGACCCTGGGCGACATGGCGCACGCGTACATGTACGCCCAGCGCACCGCCGACGGCCGGATCGCGCTCGGCGGCCGCGGTTTCCCGTACCGCTTCGGATCGCGCACCGACAACGACGGGCGTACGCAGCCGGCGACCGTCGAGGCGCTGCGCGAGATCCTCGTCCGCTTCTTCCCGTCACTGACGGGACTGGGGGTGGAGTACGCGTGGTCGGGCGTCCTCGGGGTGCCGCGCGACTGGTGCGCCACGGTGACCCTGGACCGTTCGACCGGGCTCGGCTGGGCCGGTGGTTACGTCGGTTCCGGTGTCGCCACCACCAACCTCGCCGCCCGCACCCTGCGCGACCTCGTCCAGCAGGACTCCGGGCAGTCGGGCGCCACTGAACTGACCGGCCTGCCCTGGGTCGATCACAAGGTGCGCAAGTGGGAGCCGGAGCCGTTCCGCTGGATCGGGGTGCACGGGATGTACGCCACCTACCGCACGGCCGACCGGCGCGAACTGACCACGCACAGCGCGGAGTCGTCGCGGCTGGCGCGGGTGGCTGATCGGGTGGCGGGGCGGCACTGACCCCGTGCCCGGTCGATGGCCGGCGGCGCTGAAATCCGCTGGGTCCGGCCCGTGCCCGTATGTGACACTGCGGCCATGATTCGCCCAGCGACCCCCGCCGATGTCCCCGTCATTCACGCCCTGGTGCGTGAACTCGCCGAGTACACGAAGGCGTTGGAGGAGGCGCGGGCCTCTGAGGAGCAGTTGCGGGAGGCGCTGTTCGGGGAGCGGCCCGCCGCGTTCGCGCATGTCGCTCAGGATGCGGCGGGTGAGGTGGTCGGGTTCGCGGTGTGGTTCCTGAACTTCTCGACGTGGCGCGGGGTGCACGGGATCTACCTGGAGGATCTGTACGTACGGCCCCAGGCGCGCGGCGGCGGGCACGGGAAGGCGCTGCTGACCGAGCTGGCGCGGATCTGTGTGGAGCGCGGGTACGAGCGGCTGGAGTGGTCGGTGCTGAACTGGAACCGGCCGGCCATCGAGTTCTACGAGGCGCTGGGCGCGCGGCCGCAGGACGAGTGCACGGTGTACCGGCTGACGGATGGCGCGCTCGCGAAGCTGGGCTCCCGGTCAGCGGACTGACTCGGGGACCGGCGCTCCCGTGGGTGCCGCGAGCTTGGGGGCCTTCGCCGTGACCATGAGGCCCGCGATCAGGCCCGCCAGGAGCAGGATGCCGGTGGCCCACCAGAGGGCGACGGTGTAGCCGTGGACGATGCCCTCGCGGGTGATCAGCTCCTGCTGGGAGGGGTCGGTCAGATGGGCGGTGATGTACGCCGCGCCGCTGGTGGTGGCGATGGTGTTCAGCAGCGCCGTGCCGATCGAACCGCCCACCTGCTGCGAGGTGTTGACGGTCGCGGAGGTCACGCCAGCGTCCTGCGGGGCGACCCCGGCGGTGGCGGTGGCGAAGACCGGCATGAAGGTCAGTCCCATGCCGAGGCCGGTGAGGAGCAGGCCGGGCAGCAGGTGGGTCGCGTAGGCGGAGTCGACGGTGAGCTGGGTGAAGACCAGCATGCCGCCGGCGGCGATGATCGTGCCGGGGACCATCAGGGCGCGGGGCGGCACGTGGTTCATCAGCCGGGCGGAGATCTGCGTCGAGCCGATGATGATCGCGGCGGTCATGGGGAGGAAGGCCAGGCCCGTCTTCACGGGGGAGTAGCCGAGGATGACCTGCAGGTAGTAGGTCATGAAGAGGAACATGCCGAACATGCCGATGACGGCGAGCCCCATGGTCAGGAAGCAGCCGGCGCGGTTGCGGTCCTTGACGATGTGCAGGGGGAGGAGCGGGCTCGGGGCCCTGGTCTGCCACCACACGAAGGTCGTCAGGAGCACGACGCCCGCCGCGAAGAGGCCCAGGACCAGTGAGTCCGTCCAGCCTCGCGACTCGGCCTCGCTGAACCCGTAGACGATCGCGACCAGGCCGCCGCAGCCCATCAGCGCACCGGGTACGTCGAGACGCGCGCCGGTGTTTCCCGGGCGGTCGTGCAGCAGCGCGAACGCGCCGAAGACCGCGATGACGGCGATGGGGACGTTGACGTACAGGCACCAGCGCCAGTTCAGGTACTCGGTGAGGACCCCGCCCAGGATGAACCCGATCGCGGATCCCGAGCCGGCCAGGGCGCCGTAGATCCCGAAGGCCTTTCCGCGCTCCTTCGGGTCGGTGAACGTGGTCGTGAGGAGGGACAGCGCGGAGGGGGCGAGCACGGCGGCGAAGACGCCCTGGAGTGCGCGGGCGGCGAAGAGCATGCCCGAGCCGGTGGCGGCGCCGCCGAGTGCGGAGGCGGCGGCGAAGCCGATGAGCCCGAAGATGAAGGTGCGCTTGCGGCCCACGAGGTCGGCGATCCGGCCGCCGAGCAGGAGCAGTCCGCCGAAGGCCAGGGTGTATGCGGTGATGACCCACTGGCGGTTGCCGTCGGACATGTTCAGATCGCTCTGTGCGGAGGGGAGAGCGATGTTCACGATGGTCGCGTCGAGGACGACCATCAGCTGGGCGAGGGCGATGATCACCAGGGCCCACCAGCGGCGGGGGTCGGCGCCCGCCGGGCCACCCGGTTCACCTGTTTGGGTGCGGCTCACCCGGTCAGAAGACCATGAATCGGGGTGTATCGCATCTCCGGTCTTGTGGTCCATGTCTCCGGTCCTGTCGTTCCTGTCTCCGGTTTTTCGGCCGCTCATGTCTCCAGCACCACCTTGCCGACCGTGGCCCGGTTCTCCAGGGCGCGGTGGGCGGCGGCCGCCTCGGCGAGCGGGAAGCGCGTCACGGCCGGGGTCAGCCGGCCCGCGGCGGCCTCGGCGAGGGAGCGCAGTTCCAGGGTGAGGACGGGGTTCGGGCCGCCCGCCTTCCGCATCATCACGGGCCCGAGGACCTCCTGGGACACGCCCTCGACGAGCAGCGGGGTGCCGTTGTGCAGGCCCTCGCCGGACCAGCCGAAGACGAGGTGCGTGCCGCCGGGGCCCAGGAGCCCGACGGACTCGCGGGCCGTGTCGCCGCCCACGCCGTCGAAGACGACGGTCGCCTTTCTGGCACCGAGGAAGGCGCGGACCTTCTCCGGCCAGTCCGGGTCCTTGTAGTCGACGGCCAGGTCGGCGCCGTTCTTCTCCACCCGGGCCACCTTCTCCGGACCGCCCGCGAGCCCGATCACGGTGGCGCCCGCGTGCTTCGCGTACTGCACGAGCAGCGTGCCGATGCCGCCCGCCGCCGCCAGGATCACGGCCACCGAGTCGGGGCCGAGTTCGGTGAACTGGAGTATCCCCATCGCCGTACGCCCGGTGCCGATCATCGCGACGGCCTGTGCGAAGTCCAGGTTCCCGGGGATCTCGTGGAGGCGGTCGACGTCGGTGACGGCGAGTTCGGCGTACCCGCCGGGAGCGAAGCCGAGGTGAGCGACGACGCGCTTGCCGAGCCAGAGTCCGGCGACACCCTCGCCGAGGGACTCGACGGTTCCGGCGACCTCGCGGCCGGGGATCGTGGGCAGGGCGGGGAGCTCCGGGAGCGGGCCCCGCAGGCCCTCCCTGATCGCGGTGTCGAGAAGGTGTACGCCCGCCGCGGCGACGGCGATACGGACCTGGCCCGGGCCCGGGCGAGGGTCCTCGGTCCGCTCGTACGAGAGGTTCTCGGCCGGGCCGAAGGCGTGCTGGCGGATGGCGTGCATGGGAGCTCCTCGGAGTCGTCGTACGGCCAGCCTCTGACCTCAAGCGTGCTTGAGGTCAAGGCGTTCCCGGATCCGGAGGGCCAGCGTCACGGCTTCGAGCGCGCTGTTGAAGGAGACCTCCGAGAGCACGCCGGGGGCGGCGACCTGGTCGCCCGCGAGGTAGACGCCGTCGCCGCGGTCGATGGCCGGCCGGTCGCGCCAGCTCGTGCCGGGCAGGTCGACCGCGCCGGTACGGCCGTTGGCGGTGGCCTCGCTCCGCCAGGTCACGCGCTCGCGCCAGCCGTCGAAGGCGAGGTCGAGCAGGTGCTCGGCGCGGGCGATCCCGTCGGCCCGGGACTCGTGCGGGGCGATCGGGATCTGCCCCTGGACGAGCTGCTCCCCGGCCGGCGCGAGGGTGCGGTCCTGCGCGGTGAAGCGTTCGATCCAGCCGGGTGCGTCCAGGTCGGAGACGGCGAACGCGTCGCCCCGCCGGGTGCGGACGGCCACGTCGATGAGTGCGGTACGGCCGCTCGTCCAGGTCAGCGAGTCGTCCCTGAGGAGGCGGCGGGCGGAGTCGAGGGAGGTGGCGACGACGACGGGGCCGTCCTGGGGCAGCGCGTCGACCTTCGACAGGGTCTCCATCCGGACACCGAGCTTCCAGGCGCGGGCCGCCATCCGGTCGATGACGGATGCCCAGCCGCCCCGCGGATAGTGCGCCTCCGGGGGCAACTTCGTGGCGCGGCGCAGGCGTTCCTGCACGAAGGCCGCGGAGAGGGAGCCGGGGTCGTGGTGGAAGAGGGCGACGGCGGAGTAGTGCGCCGCGGCCAAAGCGCCCTCCTCGCCCGCCTGTTCCGTCGCCCAGGTCATGAAGTCGACGTCCACGGGCGCCTGTCGGGACGTACGGCGCAGGAGCTTGAGCATCGCGAAGGGCGGGGTGCGGCGCAGGGCGCCCTTGTGGTGGAGCCTGAGGCGGGCCGCTTCCAGGGGCGGGAGCGGGGCGAGCGGTCCGAGCAGGTTCCGCTGCTTGAGCCAGCTCCAGTGCGGGCCGCCGCTGTACAGCGCGTGCGGGCCTTCGTTGGTCTTGTAGGGGCTCTCGGAGGTGCGGGCCCGGCCGCCGAGCGTGTGGTGGGCCTCGTGCACGGTGACCTTGGCACCGGTCTCGGCGGCGCTGACGGCGGCGGTGAGTCCGGCGAAGCCGCCGCCGATGACGGTGAGGTGGGGCATGGCTGGGGGTCTCCCTCTGCTCCGGGTGCGTTGCCTCTCTGGTGTGTTGACTGTTCCAGGGGGCCGGAATGTGACACGGGGAGGTGAACTGGCAGGTACTTGCAGGTCAGGGCTGTTGTCAGTGGTGGGGTGCACCATGGGGGCATGGTGCGGAAAGCGGCGGGCGACGCGAAGAAACCGGTCAAAGGGGCGCGGCGGCCGGAGCTGCGGTTGCCGCCCCTGGAGCCGTACGGCGGTGCGGGTCTTGAGCCCGACGGGGACTACGACGGTCTCGAGTTCCGGGACGTGGACTTCGTCGGGCAGGACGGCGGGGGCGCGCGGTTCATGGACTGCGCGCTGACCGGGTGCGCCCTTGACGAGACGCGGCTGCATCACGCGCGCTTCCTGGACTCGGTTCTGACGGGCATACGGGGCGTGGGCACCGATCTCGCCGAGTCGACGCTGCGTGATGTCGAGCTGGTCGACGCCCGGTTGGGCGGGGTGCAGCTCCACGGGTCCGTCCTGGAGCGGGTCCTCGTGCGCGGCGGCAAGATCGACTACCTGAACCTGCGCAAGGCCCGCCTCAAGGACGTCGTTTTCCAGGGGTGCGTGCTGGTGGAGCCGGACTTCGGGGGTGCGCGGCTGGAGCGGGTGGAGTTTGTGGACTGTGTGGTGAAGGGGGTGGATCTCACGGGGGTGACGCTGACGGACGTCGACCTGCGGGGGGCTGTCGAGTTCGCGATCGCGCGGGGGGTGGATCGGTTGGCGGGGGCGGTGATCAGTCCGGCGCAACTGGTGGATTTGGCGGGGGTGTTGGCGGCGGAGATGGGGGTGCGGGTGGAGTAGGGGGTGGTTTTTTCGCCCCCTCCGCCCCTACCCGTCCCTTGTTCCTGGGGCTCCGCCCCAGACCCCGCTCCTCAAACGCCGGAGGGGCTGAATGTCTTTAGCCCGTCCGGCGTTTGAGGACGAGCCCTTCGGGCGATCGGGGGTCTGGGGGCGGAGCCCCCAGGTACGGGACGGGTAGGGGCGGAGGGGGCGAAAAAACTCCCCGCCGTCACCTCACGGCACCCGAGGAAACCGAGCCTCCAACGTCCACACCGCCGGATTCTCACGAAGCCCTTCGTGAAGGTCGACGAGGTCGGCGATCAGGTCGTGGAGAAAGTCCCGCGCCTCACGCCGAAGCTCGGCGTGAGAGAAGGTGAGCGGCGCCTCCTCGACCCGCATCCAGTCGGCCTCGACATCCACCCACCCGAACCGCCGCTCGAACAGCATCCGATCCGTCGACTCGGTGAAGTCGAGCTCCGCCCGCTGCGGCCGCGAGGCCCGGCTACCGGCCGGATCCCGGTCCAGCTGCTCCACGATGTCGCACAAGGCCCACGCGAAGTCCAGCACCGGCACCCATCCCCAGGCTGTGGACAACTCCCGGTCCGCCTTGGCATCCGCGAGATAGACGTCCCCGCAGAACAGGTCGTGCCGCAGCGCGTGGACGTCCGCACGCCGGTAGTCGGTCTGCGGGGGGTCGGGGAAGCGGTTGGAGAGGGCGTAGCCGATGTCGAGCACGTAGGTGATGGTGTCACGCCCTCGTAGGATCTCGGACGTGCCCCGATCCTCCCCCGCCACCCCCTTTGCCCTGGCCATCGCCCTGGCGCTCACCGCGTGCAGCGGGGGCGTGCAGGGCAAGCCCGGCGCCTCCGGCGTGAGCGACCCGTACTTCCCGAAGCTGGGCAACGGCGGCTACGACGTCACGCACTACGACCTGACCCTCTCCTACGACCCGGGCACCAAGCGCCTGGACGGGACGGCGGAGATCACGGCGAAGGCCACCCAGGACCTGAGCGCCTTCAACCTCGACCTGCAGGGCCTGGACGTCGACGAGGTCACCGTCGGAGGAGTCGGAGGCGCCGGAATCGCCGAAAGCGAGGGAGAGCATGCCGACGCCCGCTGGAACCGCGCGGGCCACGAGCTGACCGTGCGCCCGCACGACGACCTCGACAAGGGCGAGACCTTCCGCACGACGGTCCGCTACTCCGGCACTCCGGAAACGCTCACCGACCCCGACGGCTCGGAGGAGGGCTGGCTGCGCACGGCCGACGGCGCCCTCGCCCTCGGCGAACCCACCGGCTCGATGACATGGTTCCCCGGCAACCACCACCCCTCCGACAAGGCGTCGTACGACATCGAGGTCACCGTCCCCGAGGGCCTGCAGGCCGTCTCCAACGGCGAGTTGAAGGACGAGACGACGCGGAACGGCCGCGCCACCTTCACCTGGCACAGCGCCGAACCGATGGCGAGCTATGTGGCGACGGTCGCGATCGGCACGTACGACATCACCCGGACCACGACGAAGAACGGCCTGCCCGTGATCGTCGCCGTCGACCCGACGCAGTCCGCGGCGAGCAAGAAGGTGCTTGCGAGCATCCCCGAGATCATGGAGTGGGAGGAGTACAACTTCGGCCCGTACCCCTTCTCCTCGACGGGCGCGATCGTCGACCGCCAGGACGACGCGGACTACGCCCTGGAGACCCAGACCCGCCCGGTCTTCCCCGGCGCCCCCGACACCGAGCTCCTCGTCCACGAACTGGCCCACCAGTGGTACGGCGACTCCGTCACCCCCAAGACCTGGCGGGACATGTGGCTCAACGAGGGCTTCGCCACGTACGCGGAGTGGCTGTGGCAGGAGGACCACGACGGCGACACGGCCGAGGAGACCTTCAACTCCCTCTACAGGGGCGACTACTACGACGACCCGGACCTCGACGAGGCCGTCTGGTCCTTCCCGCCTGCCAAGCCCTCCAGCGCGGCACACATCTCCGACAGCCCCGTCTACGAACGCGGCGCGATGGTCCTCCACAAGATCCGGCAGACCGTCGGCGACGACACCTTCTACGACATCCTCCAGGGCTGGGCCACCGCCCACCACCACGGCAACGCGGACACCGCCGACTTCACGGCGTACGTGGAGAAGTCCGCGCCGGACGAGGACTTCGATGGGATCTGGAAGGACTGGCTGTACGGGGAGGGGAAGCCGGCGAATCCGTGACCGCCCCCTCAGTCGGACGTCGCGGCATCGTCCAACTCGACGAGCAGCGAGGGTAGTTGGGGTGGCCAGATGGGCTCGGGCGAGGCGGCCAGCTCTTGCGGGGTCCACCAGCGATAGCCGAGGATTCCCTCCTCGGCGTGCGAGACGTCGAGATGGTCGCCGACGGGCTCGCGACGCGGTCCGCGTGCCACGTAGATGTGATCGTTCTGGCGCACGGGAATCCCGGCCCGGGTGAAGTCGTGTTCCCACGTGCACAGCAGGGCCCCCGGCTCCAGGTCGGTCCACCCGGTCTCCTCGTGCAGCTCCCGCAGGGCGCCCTCCCGCGGGCTCTCCCCGGGTTCGAGTCCACCGCCGGGCGTGGCCCAGTGGAGGCCCACCTCGTCGTTGTCGTACTGGAAGAGGAAGACCGAGCCGTCCGGATCGAGAACGGCGACGCGTGCCGCCGCGCGCGGGGTCCGCAGCGCCTTGCGCAACACCGCACAGGGGCGCCGGAGTCGCAGATCCTCACGCCGCCCGATGACCTCGTACCCGAGCGCGGTCCAGAAGGCGAGCCCCTTGGGATTGCTGTCGAGAACGGCAAGCCGCACTCCGACCCGCCCCGCACCCCGGAACCGCTCCTCGACGATCCCCGCCAACTCCCGCCCATATCCCCGACGTTGCTCGCCCGCATCCACGAGAAGCAGCCCGATCCAGGGATCGGGATCCGCCGGATCAGGATGGAGCGCGAGGGTGATCACAACCCCGACGAGCCGCCCTCCGGCACTGTCACGGGCCAGCAGAACCTCCACGTCCGGGTTCGCCAACTCCTCGCCCAGCGCGGCGGCAACCTGCTCCGGGCGGATGTCGTCGGGATCGGGAAAGTCGCCGCTGAGGGCGTGGAAGTCGCGGTTGGAGGCGTGGAGGGCGGTGAGTTCGGAGCGCAGAGCGCTGTCCGCCAAGGCCAGGTCCGCCAGGGCCAGGGGTTCGAGGATCACGCGAGGCAGATTATGGCGTGTCCGGCTGAACGGCACGGCCGCCCGGCCGGAGAACTCTCCCCGGTCGGGCGGCCGTTGACCACTCTGGTGTGCCGCAGCGAACGTCAGACGTTCACGCCGAAGTCCTGGGCGATGCCCACCAGGCCCGACGCGTAGCCCTGGCCGACGGCGCGGAACTTCCACTCGGCGCCGTTGCGGTAGAGCTCGCCGAAGACCATGGCGGTCTCGGTGGCGGCGTCTTCCGACAGGTCGTAGCGGGCGATTTCGGTGCCGCCGGCCTGGTTGACGATGCGGATGTAGGCGTTGCGGACCTGGCCGAAGTTCTGCGAGCGGGTCTCCGCGTCGTAGATGGAGACCGGGAAGACGATCTTGTCGATGTCGGCGGGGAGACCCGCCAGGTTGACGTTGATCGCCTCGTCGTCGCCGGCGCCCTCACCCGTGCGGTTGTCGCCGGTGTGGACGATGGTCTGGTCCGGGGTCTGCTTGTTGTTGAAGAAGATGAAGTGGGCGTCCGAGTAGACCTTGCCCTCGGGGTTGACCGCGATCGCGGAGGCGTCGAGGTCGAAGTCGGTGCCCGTGGTGGAGCGGACGTCCCAGCCGAGGCCCACGGTGACGGCGGTCAGGCCCGGAGCCTCCTTGGTGAGCGAGACGTTGCCACCCTTGGACAGGCTTACAGCCATTGTTGGGAGTCCCTTCCCTCGTTGCGTACGCGCACAGTGCTCGTACGTTTGGGCTTCGTACGGGCACGAAGCTACAGCTACCCCTAAGAACGCCACGAGGGGTACCGAAGGTTCCTGCCCTCTTTACTTTCTTTACCTAGGAGGCGAGGAGTCGCTGAAAAGCGGGTGACGTGGACCGGACATCCGAGCGACCATGTACCTCATGTCCGGTCCTTACGTCATTCGCGGCTCCGTCTCCCTCCCGGAGGCCGAGCTCATGTGGCGTTTCTCGCGCTCCGGCGGGCCCGGTGGCCAGCACGTCAACACGAGCGACACACAGGTGGAACTCGGGTTCGATCTCGCGAAGACCAACGCGCTGCCGCCCGTCTGGAAGGAGCGCGCCCTCGACAGGCTCGCCGGGCGGCTCGTCGACGGGGTCATCAGCGTGCGCGCCTCCGAGCACCGCTCGCAGTGGCGCAACCGGGAGACCGCCGCCGTACGGCTTGCCTCCCTCCTCGCCGAGGCGTCCGCGCCGCCGCCCAAGCCCCGCCGGGCCACCCGTATCCCCCGCGGGATCAACGAACGCCGGCTCCGCGAGAAGAAGCAGCGCTCCGACACCAAGCGCGGGCGCAACGGGCGCGACTGGGGTTAGGGGCGCCCACTGGCTCCTGTCACATCTGCAGCCTCCGGTCCGTCAGACCACTGACGGACCCCACGAGGAGATGTGACCCATGAGCGACAGCAACGTCGGCATCGACGGCGACAGCGAATTTCTCGCCGCCCGGTTCGAATCCCACCGCAGCCACCTCCGTGCCGTCGCCTACCGCATGCTCGGCTCGCTCGCGGAGGCCGACGACGCTGTCCAGGAGGCCTGGATCAAGCTCAGCCGGGCCGATTCCGGGCGGGTCGAGAATCTGGGCGGGTGGCTGACGACCGTCGTGGGGCGGGTGTGCCTGGACATGCTGCGCTCGCGCAGGACCCGGGGTGAGGAGCCGCTGGAGGACCCCGGGCCGGCGGTGCGGATGCCGGAGCCGTTGCTCAGCCCCGTCAGCGGGATCGACCCCGAGCAGGAGGCGCTGCTCGCCGACTCGGTGGGCCTCGCGCTGCTCGTCGTACTGGAGACGCTGACTCCCGCGGAGCGGCTCGCGTTCGTGCTGCACGACCTGTTCGCCGTGCCCTACGAGGAGATCGCGCCGATCGTGGGCCGTACGGCGACGGCGTCCCGGCAGCTCGCCAGCCGGGCCCGGCGCCGGGTCCAGGGCGGGGCGCCCGCGCCGGATCCCGACCTCGCCCGGCAGCGGGAGGTCGTCGACGCCTTCCTGGCGGCGGCCCGCGAGGGCGACTTCGACGCGCTCGTCGCGGTCCTCGACCCGGATGTGGTGGCGCGGGGCGGTGCCGGTGGCGCCGGCGGCGTGACGGTCGGCGCGATCGCCGTGGCCTCGGGGGCGAGCGCCTTCGCGCATCTGGCCCGGCTGGCGCGGCCCGCCCTCGTCAACGGGGCCGCGGGTTTCGTGGTGGTGTCGGAAGGGCGGCTCATCGCCGTCCTGGCCTTCACCGTCGTACGCCGCAGGATCGCCTTCATCGACATCCTCAACGACCCGGAGCAACTGGCAGGGGTCGACGTCTCGGTCGAGCTGTAGCGGCCCTCGACAGGCAGACGTCTCAGCCCAACTGCCGGTACCTGCCCTTGAAGTACGTCAGCGGGCCCCCGTCCTCGCTCGGCAGCCCCGCCGTCAGTACGCGGCCGATGACGAGGGTGTGGTCCCCGGCGGGCACCCGCTGCTCCGTGCGGACCTCCAGGGTCGCCAGGGAGCCGCCCACCAGCAGTGCGCCGGACGCCTCTCCGCGTACGTACGGGATGTCCTCGAAGAGGAGGCGGTCGCTGATGCGGCCCTTCATGGCGAAGCGGCCCGCGATGTGGCGCTGGCTCTCGGAGAGCACGGAGACGGCCCACAGGGGCTGTTCGGCGAGCAGGTCGTCCATGCGGGAGCCGTCGCGCAGGCTGACCATGACGAGGGGCGGGTCGAGGGAGACGGACATGAAGGCCGTCGCCGTCATGCCGATGTCCTCGCCGCCCGGTCCGTCCGGGTCGAGCGCGGGCTCGTGCGCGGTCACCAGGACCACGCCCGCGGCCAGCCGGGACATGGCGGCGCGGAACTCGTCGTTGCTCACCCCCTCAGCATGCACGGGTGAGGTGGGTGGAGTGGCGGGGGGAGCGAGAGGGGGAGTGTTGAGCACGCCGAAACGCTAGTCTCCGGTCCCGGGGCCGCACATCGGTCCCCCGCCCGAACCGGGTCCTAGGACCCGGGACGTAGCGAATGCGGAACGACTGTGGACCGGCCGCTCACCCGCATCGGACACAATCGCTCACAGTGCTTGCACAGCTCCCTAATATGCGCTCAATAGGCGCACGGAGAAACTGCAGAAACCCCACTCAATTGTTCACGTTACGCTGTGACTTGAGTCACAGGAGCCATATTTTGTTGACCCTGTGTACCGAGTGAGCAGCGCGCTGTGATTCAGTGACTGGGAAGCTACGCAAGAAGCTACCAACCGGTAGACAGAAGAGAACCAGGTACGCCGAAGAGAACCCTGGAGTTGCTGCGAGGTCTCGAGGGGAGGGCGAATGGAGACCGAGTCGGAGCCCTACGTCCGTCTTGCGACCCTGCGGCAGCTGCACACGGTGATGGCGGACATGAACACCGCGCGGAGCCTGGCGGACACGCTGCAGACGGTCGCCGACGGAGTGGTCACCGGCCTCGGCTACGAGCTTGCGTGTGTCAACCTCGTACGCCCGGACGGCGACCTCGTGGTCGCCGCGCTCGCCGGCAACTCCGCCGCCGAGGCCCTCATCACCGGCCGCGTCGGCTCCCGCGCCTCCTGGGACCGCCGGCTGAACATGGGCGAGGCCTGGGGCGACCTGCGGTTCATACCGCACACCGAGGGCTGGGTCCTCGACGACGACGACGTACCGCAGTGGTACACCGACGGTCCCGCGCCCCGCTTCGAGGACGAGTGGCACCCCGCAGACCGCCTCTTCGCACCGATGTACACGCCTGGCGTCTCCGGCAGCAGCAGCTGCGGCGAACTGATCGGCGTCCTGTCCGTGGACCGGCCGCGCAACGGACGGCGGCCCGGCGCGTGGGGGCGCGAGGCGCTCCAGATGTACGCGTTCCAGGGCGCCATCGCCATCAGCAACGCGCGTCTACGAGCGAATATGCAGCGTGCACTTGTCCGGCTGGAGCGTGAGCAGCAGGCGCTGCGGGCCAGCGAGGAGAGCTTCCGGCAGGCCTTCGAGTACGCACCCTCGGGCATGGCCATCGCCGAGATGGGCGGCGACCAGCACGGGCGGATCCTGCGCACCAACGACGCGCTCTGCCGCCTGCTCCTGCGCCCCGCCTCCGCGATGCGCCGCTACTCCTTCTCCGACCTGGTCCACCCCGAGGACATCGGCACCCTGCTGCGGACCTCGGCGGAGGGCGGTCGCGCGGAGCTGAGACTCTGCCGCCGCGACAACACCTACGTCTGGGTGTCCCTGCGCAACTCCGTCGTGGCCGACGCCGCCGACGGCCCCCGGTTTCTACTCACGCACGTCGAGGACATAGAGGAACGCAAGCGCCGCGAGGTCCAGCTCGCCCACCGCGCCTCCCACGACTCCCTCACCGGCCTGCCGAACTCCGCCGAGCTGCGCTCCCGGCTCAGCTCCCGCCTCTGTCAGCGCCCGCAGGCCCTCCCGCCGGGCGCGATCGAGTCGCTGGACGCGGCGTACGGGCACGGGCCCCAGCAGTATGCGGAGCTGCCGGGCGGCGAGCACGGCTCGTACGACGGGAACGGCAACGGGAACGGCGGCCAGGGCGGCTACGACGGGAACGGGCACAGCTTCGACCCGTGGCCCAGTTCCGAGGCGTACGACGCCTTCGACCACCATGTGCACACCATCGCGCCCGAGGGCGAGACGGACGACGGCACCAAGGGGCTCGCGGTGCTCTTCTGCGACCTCGACGGCTTCAAGTCGATCAACGACCGGTTCGGGCACAACGCGGGTGACGAGGTTCTCATCGAGGTCGCGCGCCGGCTGACCAACGTCGTCCGGGACGGTGACACGGTCGCCCGGCTCGGCGGTGACGAGTTCGTGGTGCTCGCCGACGGGCTCGGCCGGGCCGACGCGCAGGACCTCGCCGTACGGCTGCGGAACGCGATCATCCCTCCCATCAGGGTCGACGGCCGGGCCGTCCGGGTGGGCGCCAGCTTCGGCATCGGGTGGGCACACTGCGGTATGACGGCGGACGAGGTACTGAAGTCCGCCGACGAACGGATGTACATCGAGAAACGGTCTCGTCCCAAAGCACATCGGCGTGCCGGATAAGTCGCAGGTCAGTGGGTTGATGCGGCGAAGGACACCTGTTTGGCCCAGCGAGACCGGGTAGGCTCGCCATTCATCCATGCATGAATCTGCACCGTCCGCATCTGTACCGCACCCGCTAGGAGACCAAGGGATGACGCCCGGCAACAACGGCGCGAGCACGCCCGAGGACGATGACCCGTTCGGCTATCTCTACGAGGATGGCCAGGCCAACGGAGCCACCCCGCCCAGCGGGGGCGGCGGCTACGGTTACCCGGGCTCGGTCAACAGGGTGCGTGCGGTCGGCGAGCGCCGCAACGGACCGCAGCAGGGCGGGCAGGCCGCGTACGGCCAGGCCCCGACCGCGCAGTACGGTCAGCCGCAGGCTTTCGGCCAGCCCCCTGCCTACGGACAGCAGGTGCCGCAGCAGGCCGCCTACGGCCAGCCGAACGCGAACTACGCCGCACCCGAGACCGTCCCCGGAGGCGCGCCCACGACCCGGCACGCACCGGTCGGTGACGGCGGCGGGCGCGGCCGTGGATCGAACGGGCCGAACACCAGGGGCCTTCTCATCGGCGCGATCGCCGTGGTCGCCGCCGTCGTCATCGGCATCAGCATCGCCATGCTGAGCAGCGACTCGGGCGACGACGACAAGGACGCCGCAGGCGGGGCGAGTTCGACGCCCTCGACCTCCCAGAGTTCCTCGCCGAGCGAGACGGCCAGCGAGCCGGCCACGGTCGAGCTGCCCACGATCGACGCGAAGGCGCTGAACCTCGGCACCGGCGTGACCACGGCGACCGACGTCGAGGGCGCGCGGTCCGACGGCGGTGTCTATGTGACGGGCCTCAACCAGGTCGGCGCCCAGGTCACTTGGACCGTCAACGGCATTCCCGAGGACGGTGTCTACACCATCTTCACGCGCTACAGCGTGCCCGGCAGCGATCAGCAGATGACGCTCACCATCAATGGCAAGGATTTCGGCAGCAAGCTCAACCTGAAGAACTACGCCGAGGCCCCAGAGGGTGACTTCGCGAAGGGCTGGACGAGGACCTACTCCTGGCCCACCCTCACCAAGGGCACCAATACGATCTCCATCTCCTGCCAGAACGGCGACAGTTGCAACGTCCTGCTGGACCAGCTGCAGCTGAAGGCAGGCCAGGTCAAGGACTAGCGAAGGTGGCTGCTAGGCCGCGCTCGCGTCCCGCGTGACCGCGACCTGGTCGAGCAGCTCCTCGTACGTCCGGCGGTCGAACTCGCCCGCCACGGGGGCCAGTACGGCCGCCGCCGAGAGGGCCACGGCACGGGCCAGGCGGCCCGGCCAGTGGAGGCCGTCGACCAGTCCCGACAGCAGGCCCGCGACCGCCGCGTCGCCGGCGCCCGTCGGGTTGCCGCGGACGCGGTGCGGCGGGGTGGCCCGCCAGCGGCCCTCCGGGTTCTCCGCGAGGAGGCCTTCGGTGCCCAGGGAGGCCACGACGGTGTGGGCGCCGCGGCGGCGGGCGGCGCGGGTGGCCTGCAACGGATCGTGGGAGCCGGTGAGTTCGGCGAGCTCGTCGGAGTTGGGCTTGATGATGTCGGGGCGGGCGGCGACCGCGCGGCGCAGCGGCTCGCCGCTGGTGTCCAGGAGGACGGGGACCGCCGACGCGCGGGCGGTGCGGACCAGTTGGGCGTACGCGCCCACCGGCACCCCCGGCGGCAGGCTGCCGCACAGGGCCACCGCCGAGGCGGAGCGCAGCAGATCCTCGTACGCCTCCTGGAAGGCCGACCACTCGGCGGGTGTGATCGCCGGTCCGGGTTCGTTGAGCTGAGTCGTGTCACCTGTGGTCGTGTCGACCACGGCTATCGTGCGGCGCGTTGAGCCCTGGGTCGGTATCAGCGCGTCCACCACTCCTGGTGTGTGCGCGAGTTGGTCCTGCACGGCGCGGCCCGTCGCGCCGCCCGTGAAGCCCGTGGCCGTCACCTCGTGGCCGAGGGCGGCGAGCACCCGGGCCACGTTCAGGCCCTTGCCGCCGGGGCGTTCGGTCACCTCGGTGACCCGGTGCGAGGTGTGCGGGCGCAGGGACCGTACGTGATAGGTGAGGTCGAGGGCGGTGTTCAGCGTGACGGTGAGGAGCACGTCGGCCTCCCTCGAAGAGAATCAGCAAGCAGACGCGGGGAATGCGCTTGCCGGTTGTTCCGGAGGCTCGATCATGCCAAACGCGACGGCGGTCGGCCCAGTCCCACGGGCCGACCGCCGTACGCCGCAATGCTGTCGATCTGCTGTCAACAAGGGTGCGAATCAGCCCAGTTGGGGATCCACCACCCATTCGCCCCTGCGCATCACGCCCTTGAGCTCGAAGGCGGAGTCGAGGATCACCAGGTCCGCGTCCTTGCCCGGCTCCAGGGAGCCCACCTTGTCGTAGATGCCCAGGAGGCGGGCGGGGTTGGCGGAGAGTGCCGCCACGACGTCCTCGACCGGCAGCCCGTCGATCGTGACCGCGCGTTTGAAGGCGCGGTCGAGGGTGAGTGTGGAGCCCGCGATCGAGCCGCCCTCCACCAGGCGCGCGACGCCGTCCGAGACCTCGACCTCCAGCGGGCCGAGCATGTAGCGGCCGTCGCCGAAGCCCGCCGCGTCCATGGCGTCCGTGATGAACGCGACCCGCCCTGCGCCCGCGTGATGGAACGCCAGCTCCAGGGAGGCGTGGTGGAGGTGCGTACCGTCGTTGATCAGCTCGACCGTGATCCGCTCGTCCTCCAGCAGCGCCGCGATCGGGCCCGGCGCGCGGTGGCCGAGCGCCGGCATCGCGTTGAACAGGTGCGTCGCCACGGTCGCGCCCGCCTCGATGGCCTCGACCGTCTGCTCGTACGTCGCGTCGGTGTGCCCGATCGCTGCGATCACCCCGTGCTCGGCCAGCAGGCGTACGGAGTCGATGCCGCCCGGCAGTTCGGTGGCGAGGGTGACCATGCGCGCCTGGCCCCGGGCCGCGTCGATCAGCTTGCGGACCTCCGCCGGGTCGGGGTCGCGCAGCAGTTCCTCGGAGTGCGCGCCCTTGCGGCACGGCGAGATGAACGGGCCCTCGAAGTGGATGCCCGCGATGTCGCCCTGCTCGGCCAGTTCGGAGAGGAGCCCGGCGCGCTGGGCGAGGCCGTCCATGTCGCCGGTGACGGTGGAGGCGACGGTGGTGGTCGTGCCGTGCAGGCGGTGGGTGTGGATGCCCTTGAGGACGTCCTCGACCGTGCCCGAGGTGAAGGACGCGCCGCCGCCGCCGTGGTTGTGGATGTCGATGAAGCCCGGGACCAGCCAGTGGCCCGTCAGGTCGACCGTCCGCGCGTCTGCGGGAGCGCTCCCGGCGATCCGCGTGCCGTCGACGATCACGCGGCCGCCGTCCACGGTCCCGGTGGGCAGTACCACCTGTGCACCGGCGAAAACCTTGCTAGTGGCCATCAGGTGGTTACCTCCGAGGGGGTGGTAGCGGTGGTGGTCAGGAGATCCCAGGCCAGCAGCCCGGCGCCCAGGCACCCGGCGGTGTCCCCGAGGGCCGCGGGGACGAGGGACGGCAGCTTCTGGAAGGTGACGCGGCGTTCGACCGCGGCCCGCAGTGGTGTGAACAAGGTTTCCCCGGCCTCGGCCAGACCGCCACCGATGATCAGCGTGCGGGGGTCCAGCAGGGTGAGCGCCGTGACGAGTCCGTCGGCGAGCGCGTCGAGGGCGTCCTGCCAGACCCGTACGGCCCGCTCGTCCCCGGACTCGACCGCCTTCGCGCAGTCCGCCGCGTCCGCCTCCGGTTCCCCGGAGGCCGCGGCCCATGCCTTGCTGACGGCCGAGGCGGACGCGTACCGCTCCAGACAGCCGCGCTGGCCGCACGGACACGGGGCGCCCCCGGGCCGTACGACGATGTGACCGATCTCGCCCGCGAAGCCGTGCGCGCCCGTCTCCACACGGCCGCCGATGCCGATCGCGCCCGCGATCCCCGTGCCGAGCGGCACGAAGAGGAAACGGTCCGCTCCCCGCCCCGCGCCGATCCGGCCCTCCGCGAGGCCGCCGGTGCGCACGTCGTGCCCGAGCGCCACCGGCACTCCGCCGAGCCGGGCGCCGAGCAGTTCGCGCATCGGTACGTCGCGCCAGCCGAGGTTGGCCGAGTACACGGCGATGCCGCGGTCGGCGTCGACGATGCCGGGGACGGCGACACCGGCGGCCGAGGCTCCCTCGCCGAGGTGCTGCTCGCCGTACGCGCGCAGCTCGGCCGCGAAGTCGAGGATGCCCTCGACGACGGCGTCGGGCCCGCGCTCGCGCCCGGTCGCCCGGCGCGCCTGATGGAGGAGCTCGCCGTCGGCGCCGACGAGGGCGGCCTTCATCCCGGTGCCGCCCACATCGAGGGCGATGACATGTCTCACGAGGGACAGTGTGGCCCGTTGACCCGGAAGAGGTCTAGTCCACTTACGTGGTGTAGACCTTATGTCGAGATATCGAACGGTCGGTCGACAGAGTGTGGGGCAGAAGCGGTGCGGCGGCGTAGGACAGGAATGATCGCGGTGGTGTCCGCACTGGGTATGACAGCCTCCCTCGGAGGCTGCCGAAGCTCCGGCGACACCGGAGACGTGACCCTGAAGCTGGTGGCCGCCGACTACGGCGACTCCGACGCCAACAGCTCCCAGAAGTACTGGGACACGCTGGTCAAGGAGTACGAGGCCGATCACCCGGGGATCAAGGTCGAGGTCAGCGTCTACTCCTGGACCGACGTCGACCGCAAGGTCAAGGAGATGGTCGCGGCCGGGAAGGCGCCCGACATGGCGCAGATCGGCGCCTACGCCGACTACGCCGCGAAGGGGCAGCTCTACACCGCCGACGAACTGCTCTCCATACCCGTACAGGCCAACTTCGCCCTCCAGCTCACCGACGCGGGGGAGCGGCAGCGGGTGCAGTACGGCCTGCCCTTCGCCTCCTCCACCCGGCTGCTCTTCTACAACAAGACCCTCTTCGCCCAGGCCGGTCTCACCCCGCCGAAGACCTGGAACCAGCTTGCCGCCGACGCCGAGGTGCTCAAGGCCGACGGCGTGGAGTTCCCGTACGCGCTGCCGCTGGGGCCCGAGGAAGCGCAGGCCGAGACGATGCAGTGGATGCTGAGCGGCGGCGGTGGCTACACCGACGACGTCGGCACGTACGCCATCGACTCCGACGAGAACGTCAAGACGTTCACCTGGCTCAAGGACGAACTCGTCGGCAAGGGGCTCACCGGGCCGACCGCGCCCGCGAAGCTCAACCGGGCGGACGCGTTCGCCGCGTTCACGCGCGGTGAGGTCGGGATGCTCAGCGGGCATCCCACGCTGATGAAGATGGCCGCCGACAAGGGTGTGAAGTACGGCATGGTGCCGATGCCGGGCGCCGACGGCCAGAGCAAGTCCACGCTGGGCGTCGCCGACTGGATGATGGCCTTCAAGCAGAACGGCCACGCCGACCAGGTCGGCGACTTCCTCGACTTCGTCTACAGCGACAAGAACGTGCTCGCCTTCTCCCGCGAGTACGACCTGCTCCCGGTCACCACCTCCGCCTCCGAGGCCATGACCGCCGACACCGACGACCAGGATCTCGCCCCGTTCCTCGAGGAACTCCCCACCGCCGAGCTGTACCCCGTCGACAAGACCTCCTGGGCCGGTGTCAGCGCCGACATCAAGGAGCAGATGGGCAAGGCGGTGGGGGCGGACGGGAGTCCGGCGGGGGTGCTGGGGTCGCTGCAGGCCGAGGCGAGTGCGGCGGACAGCGGGTCGTAGTGGTGTCGGTGGCTGGGGCTACGGTGCTGTCCATGGAACCTGAGGAGTCGCTCGGTCCGCGGGAGCGGGGGATTCTTGCCATGGAGCGCCGGGGGTTCGGCGGGCCCGGGGCGAAGGAGCGGGCGATACGGGAGCAGTTGGGGTTGGCTCCTGTGCGGTACTACCAGCTGCTCAACGCGCTGCTTGATGATCCGCGGGCGCTTGCTCATGATCCGGTTACGGTGAATCGGTTGCGGAGGGTGCGGGAGGCCCGCCGGGGGGAGCGGTGAGGGGGGTTGCTGTAGGGGTTTTTCGCCCCCTCCGCCCCTGCCCGTCCCGTTCCTGGGGGCTGCGCCCCCAGACCCCCGCTGTCGCGCTGACGCGCTCGTCCTCAAACGCCGGACGGGCTGAACCGGGCGTAGCCCGGAAGTGCGGGACGGGTAGGGGCGGAGGGGGCGAAAAAACACCCCCCAACCCCCACGCGGATTAGGGTCACCGTATGGCCACCCCCACAACCCCCGCCGGCCGCGACGGCCTCGACGCCATCCTCGCCCGGCCGGGCCACGCAGTGATCGGCCTCGACTTCGACGGCACGCTCGCCCCGATCGTGCCGGACCCCGAGCAGGCCAGGGCCCACCCCGACGCGGTCCCCGCCCTCGCGGCCCTCGCCCCGAGGGTCGCCTCCGTGGCGGTCGTCACCGGCCGCCCGGCCGCCGTCGCGGTCGAGCACGGCGGCTTCGCGGGGGTGCCGGGACTGGAGCACCTGGTCGTTCTCGGGCACTACGGCGCCGAACGCTGGGACGCGAGGAGCGGCGAGGTCAGTGCCCCCGCCCCGCACCCCGGCGTCGCCGCCGTCCGGGCCGAACTGCCCGGGTTCCTCGACGCGGTCGGCGCCCGGCAGGGCACCTGGATCGAGGAGAAGGGGCGGGCCGTCGCCGTCCACACCCGCCGCGCCGCGGACCCGCAGGCCGCGTTCGAGGCGCTGCGCGAGCCCCTCACCGGCCTGGCCGCCCGGCACGGCCTGATCGTCGAACCGGGCCGCATGGTCCTGGAACTCCGCCCGCCGGGTATGGACAAGGGCGTGGCCCTCCTGGAGTACGTCCGCGAGACCGGAGCAGAGTCGGTCCTCTACGCGGGCGACGACCTGGGCGACCTCCCCGCCTTCGCCGCCGTCGAAAAACTCCGCTCCGACGGCATCCCGGGCCTCCTGGTCTGCAGCGGCAGCTCGGAGGTCGCCGAACTGGCGGAGAGGGCAGACCTGGTGGTCGACGGCCCAGCAGGAGTCGTAGACCTCCTGAGGTCACTGGCAAAGAGGCTCAGCCAGTAATCTCCGGCCAGCAGCAGCGCCCCGTCAGGGGCGCGGGGAACTGCGCGACCAGCCACAGCGCCCCCGCAGCCAAAGAACAACCCCTCACCCCTCCAACTCCCGCAACTGCTCAAGAAACCACTGCGCCGGAGGCAGAGCGGTAGCCGCGGCCGCGAGCCGTTTGGTTCGCTCAGCGCGTTCCCCCGCTCCCATCACCAACGCCTCGTGCAACGCCCCCGCCGTACCGACCACGTCGTACGGGTTCACCACGATCGCGTCCTCGCCCAGCTCCTCGTACGCCCCGGCCTCCCGGGACAGCACCAGCACGCACCCCTCGTCGGAGACGACCGGCACCTCCTTGGCGACAAGGTTCATCCCGTCCCGGATGGGGTTCACCAGCGCCACGTCGGCGAGACGGTACGCGGCGAGGGAGCGGGCGAAGTCGTCGTCGACGTGGAGGAGGACCGGGGTCCAACCGGGCGTGCCGTACGCGGAGTTGATCTCGTCGGCCACCCGCTGCACCTCGGCGGTGTAGTCGCGGTAGACGGCGAGGTCCTGCCGGGACGGGTAGGCGAAGGCCACGTGCACGACCTGCTCGCGCCAGGACGGCTGGTCCTCCAGGAGCTGCCGGTACGCCAGCATGCCGCGCACGATGTTCTTCGACAGCTCGGTCCGGTCGACCCGCACGATCGCCTTCCGGCCCTCGCCGATCTGCTCACGCAGTGTGACCATGCGTGCGGCGACGTCCGGCTCGTGCGAGCGCCGCCGCAGGAAGTCCGCGTCCGCCCCAAGGCCGTGCACCCCGACCCGGGTGTCACCGAGGCCGCCGACCAGCTCCTGCGCGCACGCGGTGAACGCGGACGCCCAGCGCTGGGTGAGGAAGCCGAGCCGGTCCGCGCCGAGCATGCCGCGCAGCACCTGCTCGGCGATGTCGTCGGGGAGCAGGCGGAAGTAGTCGACCGGCGCCCACGGGGTGTGCGAGAAGTGGCCGATGCGGAGATCCGGGCGCAGCTGCCGCAGCATGCCGGGGACCAGGGTCAGGTGGTAGTCCTGTACGACCGCCACGGCGCCCTCGGCCGCCTCGTCGGCCAGCGCCCGCGCGAAGGCCCGGTTGTACTCCTCGTACGACGCCCACTGGCGCCGGAACTCCTTGTCGAAGACCGGCTCCAGCGGCGTCTGGTACAGCATGTGGTGGACGAACCACAGCACGGAGTTCGCGATGCCGTTGTAGGCGTCCGCGTGCACCTCGGCGTCGATGTCCAGCATCCGCACGCCGTCCTCGCCGACCCCGCGCGCCACCGCTTCGCGGTCACCGTCGCCGAGCGCGGAGCACACCCACAGGGCGCCCCTGTCCGGGCCGATGGCCGACAGGCCGGAGACCAGGCCGCCGCCGCCGCGCTTGGCCTGTAGCTCGCCGTCTTCGCGCACGTCGTAGGAGACCGGGCCGCGGTTGGACGCGACGAGGATCTGATGATTGCCGTACGGAGAAGCCATGCCTCGAAATCTAGCCCAGCGCCTAAACGCTCAAACGTTCCAGTCTGCGGGTGGTGGGGGCTGGTCGCGCCCCGCGGCGGAGCCGCAGATGTCACAGCCCCGCGCCCCTAAAGGGGCGTTTACGCAGCCTTGCGTTCCTGGTACTCCGAGATTTCCGCCATCGGAGGCCGTTCCTCCGTATCGACGGAGTAGGTGCGCGGCTCGAAGCCGGACTCCCCCCGTTCGAACTGCGTGATGGCCGGGCGGATGAGGTGGCCGCGGGCCAGCCTCAGCTGGGCCGTGCGGTAGATCGCGGCGGACATCCGGCCAAGGGCCTGCCCGTCCTGGTGCCGGTGCTTGCGCACGCCGACGTCTACCTGGGCGAGCGCGTCCAGGCCCACCAGATGCAGCGCGTCGACGAGCATGCCCAGCTCAACGCCGTATCCGACCGGGAACGGGAGCTGTTCGAGGAGCGAGCGGCGGGCCGCGTACTCGCCGCCGAGCGGCTGGACGAAGCCGGCCAGCTGCGGCCAGTGCATGTTCAGCAGGGGGCGCGCCATCAGCTCGGTGACGCGGCCGCCCTGGCCCGCGGCGGTTCTGCCGGAGGTGGGCTCATTGGGCAGGTTCAGGGGGCGGTCGTACATCGCCTTGACCAGGTCCACACCCGGATCGGTGAGCAGCGGCCCCACGATCCCGGAGACGAAGTCCGACGAGAACTCCTTGAGGTCCGCGTCGATGAAGCAGACGATGTCCCCGCTCGTCACGAGGAGTGACCGCCACAGGACCTCGCCCTTGCCGGGCACGGCCGGGATGCGGGGGAGTATTTCGTCCCGGTGAACGACCCGGGCGCCCGCGGCGGTGGCGACCTCGGAGGTGCGGTCCGTCGAACCCGAGTCGATGACGACGATCTCGTCGACCAGGGGGACTTTTCGCGTCATCAGGTCGCGGCGGATGATGGAGACGATCTCACCGACCGTCGCCTCCTCGTTGAGCGCGGGCAGGACCACGCTCACCGTGGAGTTGGCGGATCGCTTCGCGGCTATCAGCTTCTTGAGCGGGCGGTCACTCACGGACCAGGAGCGCGTGCTCAGCCAGCGCTCGACGTCTTCCAGCACGTGCGGCTCTCCCTTGCGTTCATTGGGATGCTTGTGCCCGTCGCCGCGCCAGCGGTTGGTGTGTCGCTGTCATCTCGCGGTTCGGACGGCTCTCTCCACCATCCAGGCCTTCGGTTACAGTCTTGAACAACGCTGATGACCATCGCATGTCGGGGGTCGTCCAGCCCACAACTGAATACCGCTCATCCAGAGGGGCAGAGGGATACGGCCCGTTGAAGCCCCGGCAACCCTCCAGCTGGTTCTTGTCACGTCGACGTGGTGAGGCTCCCGGCTCGGGAAGGTGCCAAATCCGTCTCACGGCGAAGTGCGTCGTGAGGAAGATGAGGAGAAAGGGCCTCGCCTCCATGGCTGCGCAGACAGATGCAAGCACCACGAACACCGTGACCTCCCCGGATTCCGCGAACTCCGTCGATCTGGGCCCCGCCGCCGCGCTCTCCTGCCGCGAGTGCGGACACCGTGTGCCGCTCGGCCCGGTCTTCGCCTGCGAGGAGTGTTTCGGCCCGCTGGAGATCGCGTACGACTTCTCGGCCTACGACACCGAGGACCTCCGCAAGCGCATCGAAGCGGGCCCCGCGAACATCTGGCGCTACGCGCCGCTCCTCCCCGTTCCGGCGGACGTAGCGGAGAAGCCGAACATCAACCCCGGCTGGACCAAGCTCGTCCAGGCCGACAACCTCGCCCGCGAGCTGGGCGTCACCCCCGGCAAGCTCTTCGTCAAGGACGACTCCGGCAACCCGACGCACTCCTTCAAGGACCGCGTCGTCGCCCAGGCCATCGAGGCCGCGCGCGCGTTCAACTTCACCACCCTCTCCTGCTCCTCCACCGGCAACCTCGCCGGCGCCGTCGGTGCCGCCGCCGCCCGTGCCGGCTTCCGCTCCTGCGTGTTCATCCCGCACGACCTGGAGCAGGGCAAGATCGTCATGGCCGCGGTGTACGGCGGCGAGCTCGTCGGCATCGAGGGCAACTACGACGACGTGAACCGTTTCTGCTCCGAGCTGATCGGCGACCCGGCCGGCGAGGGCTGGGGCTTCGTCAACGTCAACCTGCGGCCGTACTACGCGGAGGGCTCGAAGACCCTCGCGTACGAGATCTGCGAGCAGCTCGGCTGGCAGCTCCCCGACCAGCTGGTCATCCCGATCGCCTCCGGCTCCCAGCTCACGAAGATCGACAAGGGTCTGCAGGAGCTGATCAAGCTCGGGCTCGTCGAGGACAAGCCGTACAAGATCTTCGGCGCCCAGGCCGAGGGCTGCTCGCCGGTCTCCGTGGCCTACAAGGCCGGGCACGACGTCGTACGGCCCCAGAAGCCGAACACCATCGCCAAGTCGCTCGCCATCGGCAACCCGGCGGACGGGCCGTACGTGCTCGACATCGCGCGGCGTACCGGCGGTGCGGTGGAGGACGTCGACGATGAGCAGGTCGTCGAGGCGATTCGGCTACTCGCCCAGACTGAGGGCATCTTCGCGGAGACCGCCGGTGGCGTGACTGTTGGCGTGACGAAGAAGCTGATCGAGAACGGTCTGCTGGATCCGACGCTGACGACTGTTGTGCTGAACACCGGCGATGGTCTCAAGACGTTGGATGCGGTGGCCGGTACGGGGCTTACCGCGACCATTCGCCCCAGCCTTGAGTCCTTCAGGGAAGCTGGGCTCGCGTAAGAGGTCGTTGTTCTTCTGCGGGCCGGTAGGGGCTGGTCGCGCAGTTCCCCGCGCCCCTGAGGGCGACTACCTGACCGGAGGTCATAAGTATGAGCGTCAACGTCCGCATCCCCACCATCCTGCGCACCTACACCGGCGGCAAGGCCGAGGTGACGGCCGAGGGTGGCACCCTCGCCGAGGTCATCGCCGACCTTGAGAAGAACCACACCGGCATCGCCGCCCGCGTCCTGGACGACCAGGGCAAGCTGCGTCGCTTCGTCAACGTGTACGTGAACGACGACGACGTCCGCTTCGAGCAGGGCCTGGAGACGGCTACGCCGGACGGCGCCGGCGTCTCGATCATCCCGGCCGTCGCCGGAGGCTGACCGTCACGCGCGGTGATTGCGGTTACCTTGGGTAATGGCAATCACCGAGAGTTCATCTGATTGCCCCCTCCGTGAGAGAAGCGGAGGGGGCAATTCTGTATGGTTGAGCGCGGTACAGTTGGGGAACGTGCTTCGCTTTCCATGTTGGTTTCATGCCGGGCGCATATGAGTTCTTGCCCGATGTCCGACAAGAAGTAGCCAAAGTGCCCCGCATTTTTGAGCCTTTTATGGCATTTATGGGGCCCGACTTGCCCTGAATCTTTGCGAATTCTCCGCATATTCCCCGATCGGTCGTGCCCAGAATTCTCGTCCGATTGACCTGTTGCAGAGGGCAGTTGGACAGATACATTCAGCCGCGGTCGACGCGTTCCGGCGCACACCCCCAATCGTTGGGGGGTGAGGTCTGACCCGGGCCCGCGAAGTGCGGTCCTGTGCAAGGGCCAGTAATAGGGGAGTTAGGCATGGCTCAGGGCACCGTCAAGTGGTTCAACGCGGAGAAGGGGTACGGCTTCATCGCGGTCGACGGTGGTGCGGATGTATTCGTCCACTACAGCGCGATTCAGATGGACGGCTACCGCACCCTTGAAGAGGGCCAGCGGGTCGAGTTCGAGATCTCGCAGGGCCAGAAGGGGCCGCAGGCGGACATGGTCCGGCTGGCGACCAGCTGAAGCACGCGCCGACTGACTGTTCTAGTTCGACGTGACGAAGGGCTCGCATCCCCGGCAGGGGGTGCGAGCCCTTCGGTCTGTCCGTCTCTCCGGCTGTCCTCGCGCCGGTGCGCGCCCCCCTCTCCACCTGGGGATCTTCCGGAGCCGCTTGCACTCGGCATGGGCGAGTGCTAATCATTGGCGTTAGCACTCTGCAGGTGAGAGTGACAACGAGGACCGGGTCGGTGAGGCCCGCAGGCCAAGTGGGGCAAGGAACCACGAGGCACGCAGGCCGTCCGTCGCGGGCGCGGGCGCGGTCCGGAGCAATCCACCCCAGTCCGGGAGGACCACTTCACATGGCCAAGATCATCGCGTTCGACGAGGAGGCACGGCGCGGTCTCGAGCGCGGGATGAACCAGCTCGCCGACGCCGTCAAGGTCACCCTTGGCCCCAAGGGCCGCAACGTCGTCCTCGAGAAGAAGTGGGGCGCCCCCACGATCACCAACGATGGTGTTTCCATCGCCAAGGAGATCGAGCTCGAGGACCCGTACGAGAAGATCGGCGCTGAGCTGGTCAAGGAAGTCGCCAAGAAGACGGACGACGTCGCCGGTGACGGTACGACCACCGCGACCGTTCTGGCGCAGGCGCTGGTCCGCGAGGGCCTTCGCAACGTAGCCGCGGGTGCCAACCCGATGGCCCTCAAGCGCGGTATCGAGAAGGCCGTCGAGGCCGTCTCCGGTGCCCTGCTCGAGCAGGCCAAGGATGTCGAGACCAAGGAGCAGATCGCCTCCACGGCCTCCATCTCCGCCGCCGACACCCAGATCGGCGAGCTCATCGCCGAGGCGATGGACAAGGTCGGCAAGGAAGGCGTCATCACCGTCGAGGAGTCCCAGACCTTCGGTCTGGAGCTGGAACTCACCGAGGGTATGCGCTTCGACAAGGGCTACATCTCGGCGTACTTCGCCACCGACATGGAGCGTATGGAGGCCGTCCTCGACGACCCCTACATCCTGATCGCCAACTCGAAGATCGCCAACGTCAAGGACCTGCTCCCGCTCCTGGAGAAGGTCATGCAGTCGGGCAAGCCGCTGCTGATCATCGCCGAGGACGTCGAGGGCGAGGCTCTGTCGACGCTGGTCGTCAACAAGATCCGTGGCACCTTCAAGTCCGTCGCCGTCAAGGCTCCGGGCTTCGGTGACCGCCGCAAGGCCATGCTCGGCGACATCGCCATCCTCACGGGCGGCGAGGTCATCTCCGAGGAGGTCGGCCTCAAGCTGGAGAACGCGGGTGTCGACCTGCTGGGCCGTGCCCGCAAGGTCGTCATCACCAAGGACGAGACGACGATCGTCGACGGCTCCGGCTCTGCCGACCAGGTCGCCGGCCGGGTCAACCAGATCCGCGCCGAGATCGAGAACTCGGACTCGGACTACGACCGCGAGAAGCTCCAGGAGCGCCTGGCGAAGCTGGCCGGCGGCGTGGCCGTCATCAAGGCCGGTGCCGCCACCGAGGTCGAGCTCAAGGAGCGCAAGCACCGCATCGAGGACGCCGTTCGCAACGCGAAGGCGGCCGTCGAGGAGGGCATCGTCGCCGGTGGTGGCGTGGCTCTCATCCAGGCTTCCTCGGTCTTCGAGAAGCTGGAGCTCACGGGTGACGAGGCGACCGGCGCCAACGCCGTGCGGCTCGCCCTGGAGGCCCCGCTCAAGCAGATCGCCGTCAACGGTGGTCTCGAGGGTGGCGTCATCGTCGAGAAGGTGCGCAACCTGCCCGTCGGTCACGGCCTGAACGCCGCGACCGGTGAGTACGTCGACATGATCGCCGAAGGCATCATCGACCCGGCGAAGGTCACGCGCTCTGCCCTGCAGAACGCCGCGTCCATCGCCGCGCTGTTCCTCACCACCGAGGCCGTCATCGCGGACAAGCCGGAGAAGGCCGCCGCCGGCGGCGCTCCGGGCGGTATGCCGGGCGGTGACATGGACTTCTGATCCACCTCGGGGCTCCGGCCCCCGGTTGATCACCGTCCTTCGTACCGAGGGCGGCACCCCTTCTCGCAGGGGGTGCCGCCCTCGGTCGTTTTCGTACGTCTGCCTGCGTGCCTGTGTGTCCGGGATCACCCGGCAGTGTGCCGGGGGCCGGAATGCGGTGACGGGTGAGGCGGTTGAACCTTGACGCGGGATTGATGCGCATGCACATATTCATCACCTGCACAATTCATCAACTGCATGTATGCATGAGCATCACTCCGCCCGATCGACCTCCGACCGACCTCTCCGAGGAGCCCCCACGTGACACTCGCCCCCTCCCGCGCGGCCCAGATCCTGTCCCGCCCCCTGTCGCTCAACGGCCTGACCGTCCCGAACCGGATCGTCATGGCGCCGATGACCCGCCAGTTCTCCCCGGGCGGCATCCCCGGCGAGGACGTCGCGTCGTACTACGCCCGCCGCGCCGCCGCGGGCGTGGGCCTCATCGTCACCGAGGGCACGTACATCGGCCACGAGTCGGCCGGGCAGAGCGACAGGATCCCCCGCTTCCACGGCGAGGAGCAGCTGGCGGGCTGGGCGAAGGTCGCCGAGGCCGTGCACGCGGCGGGCGGGAAGATCGTGCCGCAGCTGTGGCACATCGGCATGGTGCGCAGCGCGGGTGAGCCGCCGTTCGCGGAGGCCCCCGCGGTCGGCCCGTCCGGCCTGCGCATCAACGGCACGGCCGGCGAGGGCAAGGAGATGACCCAGGCCGACCTGGACGAGGTCGTCGCGGCGTTCGCCGAGGCCGCGGCCGCCGCCGAGCGCATCGGCTTCGACGGGGTCGAACTGCACGGCGCGCACGGCTACCTGATCGACCAGTTCTTCTGGGAGGGCACCAACCGCCGCACGGACGAGTACGGCGGTGACCTGGTCGCCCGTACCAAGTTCGCGACCGAGATCGTCGCCGCGGTCCGCGCCGCGGTCTCCCCCTCCTTCCCCATCCTCTTCCGCTACTCGCAGTGGAAGCAGGAGGCGTACGACGCCCGCCTCGCCGAGACGCCCGAGGAACTCGGCGCCCTGCTGACCCCGCTCGCCGAGGCCGGAGTGGACGCCTTCCACGCGTCGACGCGCCGCTACTGGCTCCCCGAGTTCGAAGGCTCCGACCTCAACCTCGCGGGCTGGACGAAGAAGCTCACGGGCAAGCCCACCATCACCGTCGGCTCGGTGGGCCTCGACGGCGGCGACTTCCTCCGCTCCTTCGCCGGCGAGGGCGCCCAGGCGGCGAACCTCGACAACCTCCTCGACCGCCTGGAGCGCGACGAGTTCGACCTGGTCGCGGTGGGCCGCGCCCTCCTCCAGGACCCGGAGTGGGCGGCGAAGGTCCTCGACGGACGGTTCGGAGAGCTGGGGGCGTACGAGGCGGCGTCGCTGAAGTCGCTGAGCTGAAGGTTCTTGTTTCTTGCATGTACGCCGAGGGCGGCACCCTTTTCTTGAGGGGTGCCGCCCTCCGGCGTTGCTCGGGCGGGTCGGTACCTGCGTGCGGGATGTCAGTCGGCGTAGTCCTTGAGCTTTTCGGTTGCCAGGGCCATGTTCACGGGGGCGGGGAGCTCGACCATGGCCCCGTACGGGTACGAGGGGCTCTGCTGGTACGCCCCGTTCTTCAGGTCGCTGTGCACGACGAGGGTGTCGTTGTCCCGGTCGATGAGCAGGTAGACGGGGATGCCTGCTTCAGCGTATCCGCGGACCTTGTCGATGCGGTCGCGCCGGTCGGTGTCACGGTCGCGGGAGGTGACTTCGACGACCATGAGGACGCCCTTCGGATCGGCCCATTCGCCGTCCTGGGCGATGAAGTGATCGAGCGGCGCCAACGCCGCGTCCGCGCATGCGTTGCCTTTGCGATAGGCGCTGATCTTGAGCCCTTGCTCCGGATAGAGGGCCAGCTCAGGACGGTGCTGCATGAACAGCCGGCTGAGCCACATCACGATGGCCCTGTGGCGCTGATCCGGCAACGGTTTGACCTCTAGCTTTCCGTCGATGAGTTCGAGCTTGACGCCCTCAGGGGCCCTGCGGGCGAGTTCCTCGAAGTCCTCGACCTCGATGTGGTCGCCCTTGACGTACAGCCGCCCATCGAGGAATTCGAGCTGAACGTTCTCCGGGGCCCTACTTGCCAGCTCTTCGAAGTCCTCGATGGACATCTGCGGGCGCCTGGTGCCAAAGGTCATGGTGGTGTCGCCTCCTTCCCACCATGGTGCCCCGGCCGTGTGCTTCCGGACCGTGGGAGCGGTCATAGGCGTGGCCTTTCTCGTCGGTTGACCATCGCCGCGCGGGCTGCGGCGGCGTGGGCGTGGACTGCGGAGGAGGCCAGTGGGGTGGAGGGCCGTGGGGCGGTCTCGCCCCGGCACGGGCCGCAGATGCCGCCCGGCAGGGCCTCCGGGCGGCCCGGGGTGCCGCACTTCGCGCACTCCAGTACGCGCAGGGGCGAGCGTGGGGCCGGGATAGGTTCGGGCGGGAGCTTGGACGTCAGGCGGGTGCGGACGAGGGCGACCGGGCTGTGCACCGGGGTCGGGAGACCTGCGGTGAGGGCCTGGAGTACGTGGTCGTCGGAGGCGCCCCTCGCGAACCACTCGGTCAGCAGGGGCGCGAGTTCCGCGCAGGCCGCGGCGGGCAGGGACAGGGCCGGGGTCGTGCGGCCCAGCGCCGCCAACAGGATGTAGGCCCGGGAACGGGTCGGGACGGGGAGGTCGGGCTGCTCCGGTGGTACGTCGCCCCGCGTGAACGCCGCCCACCAGTCGTCGTCCCTCGCTGTGCGCGAGAACCACGTTCGGGTGATCCATCGCGGGCTGCCCGAGTCGGCCAGGTGTTCGCGGCCCCGGCGCAAGTGGCCTGCCCGTTGGAGGTTGTTGAGGGCTGTGCGCAGGGCGCATTGGCCGTACGGGAGTGTCTTGGCCAGCGTCTTTACGGAGATGTCGGCGCCGCCCGGGAGGCGGTCGATGTACGCGGCGATGGCTGCTTCGCGGGGCGGGAGGTGCGCGAAGTCGTTCGCTGTACGGGGGAGTTGGTGCGGGGCGTCGCGTTTTCCGTAACCCGGGTTGGCCATGGGGTGTGGGAGGGCGTGCGCAGGGCGGAAGGCAGCACTAAGCTTGGCGTTAGCCACGGGATCAGTCCTTGTAGCGGATCTCGTCGGTCAAGCCCCCGCAGGTGTTGCTAGCGCCTGGCGGGGGCTGTTTGCGTATTTGGGCACGCTAAGCCTTTGTGACTGTCCGTGGCAAGCCGGTCGCTTCAAGTCAACTCGCGGGGTGGGAGGGCGGGTTGAGGCCCGCCTCCCAATCCTTGAAAAGAGGGCTCGGAGCTGGGGGCTTGAGCTTCGGGGTGCCGCCGTCGTCGAGTGGCTGACCCCCGCCCCGTCCTGGGCGGGAGGTGATTGGCAGATGTGTCCCAGGATGGGGGCGCTTCACCGAGGACGAGCCGCGCCCAACCCGGGTTGAGTCGGCCCTGATGTAGCGAGCCCCTGGTCAGGTGCAGGTCACGCGAGAGACGCCAGGCTCCGGTGTCAGGTGGTCAGCTTGGCGAACAGCAGTTGCTGGAGGCGGGTTTCGACGTCGTCGCGTGTGGGGCGGATCGGCATGCTTTCGGCTCGGATCTCACCGGTGGATCCCGGAGCCAAGCCGGAGCGACGGTTCGGTCTCGGTGAACGAAGGGGCGGTTCGCCATCATCGTGTGCGCAACCGGTCCAATGCCGACCGGCTCTCATCGTCGGCGGCGCGGTAGATCACCAACAGCTGGTCCGGATCTTGAAGCGGTGTCAGCGTTTCGAAGTGGACTGCGATCACACCGGCGTCGGGATGCCGCATCATCTTGCGCCCGCGGCCGTTGACCTTGACGTCTCGTTCGGCCCACAATCGCGCAAACTCCTGGTCATGAGTGATGCATTGGGTAATGAGGTCGGTCAACGCCTGGTCCTCTGGATGCGCGGCCCACGCAGTGCGCAGGTGGGCGATCCCCTCTCGCACGACACGTTCGCGGTCGACGTAGAAGTCCCGTGTCTCCGGATGCATCAGGCACAGCCACATCGCATTGCGCTGCTGCGGCGACAGGGTGTCGAAGTTCGGTAGCAGCTTCGCCATTTCGCTGTTCCAGGCCAGGATGTCGTAGCGGTGGTTCATCAGCATTGCCGGCAGCGGCGACAGATCGGCGACCAGCTGGGCCAGCAGCGGCTCTGCGACGGTGGCGAGCTTGTCAGCGCTGCGGGGCCGCTGCCGGGCCAGGCCGAAGAGGTGGGCGCGTTCGTCGGGGGTCAGGCGCAGCGCTTGGGCCAGCGCCTCCACCACCTCCGCTGAGGGCCGCAGCCCGCGGGCCTGTTCCAGCCGCACGATGTAGTCAGTGCTGACCCCGGCCAGTTCTGCGACTTCTTCGCGGCGCAGTCCCGGGGTCCGTCGGGTCTGCCGACGCGCCGGTAGGCCGAAATCCCGTGGGTCCAGGCGTTCGCGTCGGGTCCGCAGGAATGCGGCCAGTTCGTGTGTCACGTCCACGGTGCCGGGGATCATGGCTGGTCCAACAGTCGGGGTAGGACTGGTGTTCCCAGGAACTTCCTTCCCTTACCCCTGGCTCTGGGGGGTCGCAGGCTGTGCTGACGACGTTCACGAGCACAGGAGGACATGATGTCGCTCTCCCTCGACACATACCGGCTGCTGGGCCGCTCCGGGCTGCGGGTCTCACCGCTGGCCCTGGGCACGGCGACCTTCGGCACGGAGTGGGGCTGGGGCGCCGAGCAGGACGATGCGCGCAAGCTGTTCGACCTCTACGTCGAGCGCGGCGGCAACTTCATCGATACCGCCAGCACCTACACCGACGGCAGCTCCGAACGCATGCTGGGCGAATTCACTCGCGACAACCGCGACAGCCTGGTGTTGGCAACGAAATACACGACGCAGCGCCGACCCGGTGACCCCAACTCCGGGGGCGCTCACCGCAAGAGCCTGCTCGCGTCTGTGGAGACCAGCCTGCGGCGGCTGAATACGGGCTACATCGATCTGCTCTTCCTGCATGTGTGGGACTTCACAACACCGGTCGAGGAGATCCTGCGTGGCATGGATGATCTGGTCCGGCAGGGCAAGGTCCTGTACGTGGCGATGTCCAACGCTCCGGCCTGGGAGATCTCCCGCATGCAAGCGATCGCCGACCTGCGCGGCTGGTCACCGCTGGTCGCACTACAGATTGAATACAGCCTCATCAGCCGAGGCGGAGAACGTGACCTGATCCCGATGGCACGGGCGATGGGGCTGGGGGTGACCCCGTACTCACCGCTGGGCGGCGGCGTGCTTTCCGGCAAGTACAGCCGCGCCGATCTGACCGCGACGGGCGCTGACTCCGGTGAAAGCAACCGCAAGAGCTTCAACGCCGGTTTGGGCATGGTCACCGAACGCACCCTCGCCATCGCCGACGTCGTGCGGGAGGTAGCCGCGGAGGTGAAACGCACACCCGCTCAGGTCGCCCTGGCCTGGACCCTGCAGAACCCGGCCGTGACGGCACCCGTCATCGGCGCTCGCACCCCCGAGCAGTTGTTGGGAAATCTGGGTGCCTTGGAGGTCGGCTTCGCCGCCGATCAGCTGGCCCGCCTCGACAAGGTCAGCGCGATCGACCTCGGCTACCCGCACGACCTGCTCGCCAGTGACCACATCCGCACCGTGACCGCAGGCGACCTGAAGATCGAAACCCGCCGCTGATGGGTGCGGCTCGTCCGTAGCAACCTCGCTGAGCTGGGCGGATCCCTCACCGAAAAGGAGCCGCGCCCGAGTCCTTTACGCCCGCGATGAACGCCGACCAGGTCTCGGCCCGGAACGCGAGCTTCGGGCCGTGGGGGGTTTTGGAGTCGCGGACGGGGACGAGGGCGGGGTGGCCGTCGGCTACTTCGAGGCAGTCGTCGCCGCTGCCGCCGCTGTACGTCGACTTGCGCCAGCGGGCGACCTCCAGGCAGTCGCCGCCGCTGCCGCCGCTGTAGCTCGACTTGTGCCAGACGGCCGTGTTCAGGTCGTAGTCAGGGAAGTTCCTCATGGGCGTAATCCTGCGCCAACGCCTCGATCAAGGCCAGGGACTTCTCCGGCGAGAGCGCGGAGGCCGCGAGGAGTTCGAAGGTGAGCCTCATCTGGGCGACGGTGGCCGGGTCGTCCTCCAGTCGGCCAGTGCCGACTCCCTCGAAGTAGACCAGCGGAGGGGCGTCCTCGAAGTCCATCAGCTTCAGGGAACCCTCCATCGCCGTGTGCGCCCCCGCGCTGAACGGCAGTACCTGCACGATGACCCGGCTCCGGCGGGCCAGACCGGCGACGTGGTGCAGGGCCTCCGCCATGACCGCTCGCCCACCGGTCTCCCGGCGCAACGCCGCCTCGTCAAGCACCGCCCACAACAACGGCCTTGTTGGGTCGTCGAGTAGACGCGTCCGCGCCATCCGGCCTTCCACCCGCTCGTCGATGGTCTCCTCCGGTGCCGTCGGGGCGTACGCCCGATTCACGGCCCGCGCGTACTCCGGTGTCTGGAGTAGCCCTGGGATCAGCATCGGCGCGTACTGGCGGATCGCCGTGGCCAGCGCCTCCGCCTCCGCCGCCTCGGCGAAGTGCTCGGGATAGCGGGACTTGTCCGTTGCCCCACAGTTCCGCTGGAAGAAGTCACCCGTGCCCAGCGCCTCGTCCAGCAGCCGCGCGTACTCCGGCTGGATCCGCCGCGTCGCCGCCTCCAACTGCCCAATGAACGAGCCGCTCACGAACAGCAGCGCCCCCAACTCGTCTTGGCTCAGCCCGGCTTTCTCTCTGGCGTGACGCAACTCCGCTCCCAGCAGCGCGCGCGGTGACGACGACGGGTCGAGGTCCTTCGGTCCTGCCATCGCAACTCCCTGTCCCGCGGACGATGTTGTTGGGTCGTCCCCTCTGGCCAGGTTAGAGGCGCGACGGACACGCTGTGTTGCGAAAAGCAAACTCTGCGTGGAGGTGGAGGAATGATGCGGTCGACGGAAGAGATCGTGGCGTCGCTGCGGGAGGCGCTCACGGGCGTGGGTGTCGTCCTGCCGTCCCTGTGCGTCGACCCGGTGACCGGCGCGAGCGACGAGCCGTTCGCCCTGGTCGTCCTGGGGCGCTGCAACGTTCGTACGGCCGAGAAGCTGGCGTCCGTGCTGCGCGGGGAGCGGCCGCCGGTGGGGGCGCACGTCGTGGACGTACGGGACGGGCGGGTCGGGGAGGTGATGGGGCATGTGGGCGGGAAGGTGCAGTTGCGGCCCGTGGGTGGGGGCCGGGAGTGGGACTGCCCGCCGGAGTCGACCGGGCCTGTGGCGCAGGGGGAGGTGCTGCGGGCGCGGGTGCGGGAGAGGAACCGTGAGGTACGTCTCCCCTGAGGTGGCCGACCTGATCGGCTGGATCCCATGACCGGACTCACCGCGAACGCTGACAGGGCGGCGTACGTCGACGCGGTGTCGGGGTACGCCGCCCTTGGGCGGGACGAGTTGCGGGGGTGGCCCGCGCTTTCATGGCGGTTACTTCGGGTCGCTGTTGAACTTTGAGGTCGACCAGAAGTAGCCGAGTGCGGTCAGGGCCAGGCACCAGGCGATGGCTATCCAGCCGTTGTTGCCGATCTCGGTGCCTAGGAGCAGGCCGCGCAGGGTTTCGATGGCGGGGGTGAAGGGCTGGTATTCGGCGATCGGTTGGAACCAGCCGGGCATGGTGTTGGCCGGGATGAAGGCGCTGGAGATGAGCGGGAGGAGGATCAGGGGCATCGCACTGTTGCTGGCCGCCTCGGCGTTCGGGCTGGCCATGCCCATGCCGACCGCGATCCAGGTGAGTGCCAGGGAGAACAGCGCGAGCAGTCCGAACGCCGCCAGCCACTCCAGGGCGGTTGCGTCCGTGGAGCGGAAGCCGATGGCCACGGCGACGGCGCCGACGAGGACCAGGCTGGCGAGTACCTGCAGCACGCTGCCGACGACGTGCCCGATGATCACGGAGCCGCGGTGGATCGCCATTGTGCGGAAGCGGGCGATGACGCCCTCGGACATGTCGGTTGCGACGGACACCGCGGCCCCGATCACAGTGGAGCCGATGGTCATCATCAGGATGCCCGGGACGATGTAGGCGATGTAGTCGGAGCGGTCGGCGCCGCCGTCCCCGATGCCCGCGGCCATCACGTCGCCGAAGATGTAGACGAAGAGCAGCAGCAGCATGATCGGCGTGAGCAGCAGGTTCAGGGTGAGGGACGGGTAGCGGCGCGCGTGCAGGAGGTTGCGGCGCAGCATCGTGTTCGAGTCGCGGACGGCGAGGGAGAGGGCGCTCATCGGACGTTCTCCTTGGGCTGGTTCGGCTGGTTGGGGACGCTGGTGGGGCCGGTCAGGGCGAAGAACACGTCGTCGAGGTCGGGGGTGTGGACGGTCAGTTCGTCGGCCTCGATGCCGGCCGAGTCCAACCGGTCGAGGATGGAGCGCAGTTCGCGCTGGGTGCCGTCGCTGGGGATGGTCAGGGACAGTGACTCGTCGTCCTTGGTGACTTTGCGCAGGGCGAGGGCGGCGGACTGGTAGGCGGTCGGGTCGGTGAAGCGGAGTCGGACGTGGCCGCCTGGGATGAGTCGCTTGAGCTCCTCGGCGGTGCCCTGGGCGGCGATCCTGCCGTCGTTGAGTACGGCGATGTGGTCGGCGAGCTGGTCGGCCTCCTCCAGGTACTGGGTGGTGAGGAAGACGGTCACCCCGTCGGAGACCAGCTCGCGGATGATCTGCCACATGTTGTGCCGGGCACGCGGGTCGAGGCCGGTGGTCGGCTCGTCGAGGAAGATGATCCGCGGGTTGCCGACCAGCGTCATGGCGATGTCCAGGCGGCGCTTCATGCCGCCGGAGTAGGTGGACGCGGGCTTCTTCGCCGCCTCCACCAGGCCGAACCGTTCCAGGAGTTCGGCGGCGGTGCGGCGGCCCTCGTCGCGGGAGAGGTGGTGGAGGTCGGCCATGAGGAGCATGTTCTCCTCGCCGGTGATGAGGCCGTCGACGGCGGAGAACTGGCCGGTGACGCCGATCGCGGCGCGTACGGCCTGGGGGTCGGTGGCGAGGTTGTGGCCGCCGATGTTGATGTCGCCGGTGCCCGGGTCGGCGGTGATGAGGGTGGAGAGGATCTTGACGGCGGTGGTCTTGCCGGCGCCGTTCGGGCCGAGCAGGGAGAAGACCGTGCCGGTCGGCACCGTCAGGTCGATGCCGTCGAGGACCGTTTTGTCGCCGTAGGACTTGCGCAGCCCGTTCGCCGCGATGGCTGGGTTGGTCATGGTGGGGCTCCTTCAGAGGCTGCGGGCGGTGATGTCGCCGTGGGAGGTGGTGGCGTGGATGTCGAGTTCGGTGGTGCCGTCGTTCTTGAGTGAGTTGCTGACGCGGCCGTGGGCGGTGCCGGCGTCCAGGGCGGCGGAGACTCCGGCGGCGGCGGTGACCTGGATGCTGCCGGACTGGGTGCGGAGCACGACCGTGCCGCGTACGGCCTCGGTGATCCGGATGTCGCCCCGTGTGGTGCTGATCTCCGAGGAGCCGTTGAGTCGGCCGACCTCGATGTCGCCGTCGACCGCGGTGAGGCGCAGGCTCGCTGCCTCGTCGATCTTGATCCGGCGGTACGCGCCCTCGAAGGCGACGTCACCCAGGCGTCCGACGCCTCGGAGCTCGGCGGCGCCGGCCTTCGCCTCGATGCGGGAGCCGGCGGGCAGCTGGACGGTCACCTCGACGGAACCGGAGGGGCCGAAGAGCTGGTTCTTCCCCGCCGGGGCTTCGATGCGCAGGATGCCGTCGGCGTAGGCGACCGTGGTCTGCTCCGCCGCCTTCACGTCGCGGTCCTTGGTGGCGTCCGCGGGCAGCACCTCGACCGTGGTGTCGGCCCGGTCTGCGGCGATGAACTGGACGCGTCCCGCGGGGATGTCGAGGACGGCGGAGACGGGGGTGGGGGTGTCGAACTTCTGCATGGTGCTCTCCTTCATCTGCGTCGCGCGCTCCGTCGGACCGCGTCGTTTCCGATGATGGAAAAGCTACGTTGCGTTCAAAGATCCTTCAACAGGTTCGTTGCGCACGATCGCAGTAAATGCAGGTGGGAGACGGGAAATTGTTGCAACGACTCTCGAAGGTAACGCAACGGCGATCACGTCTGCATTGCAATGGAGTGAAGATGAACGCTACGATGGGGGCATCAAGGGGAACGAAGGAGACCGCAATGCCCGGAGGCAGGCTCACCCAGCAGGAACGTCGGCAGATCGCGCTGGGGCTGGCCGACGGCCTCGCCTACGCGGAGATCGCCAGAGGTCTCGACCGTCCGACCTCGACGATCACGCGTGAGGTGATGCGCAACGGCGGCCCCACCGCCTACCGCGCCGAGGTGGCCCACCGTGCAACCGAACGCCGCGCCCGCCGGCGTACGCAGGCGGCGCCCCGAGGTGCGGAGGCGCCCCCGCAGCCCTACGGACGCGACGCGGAGGCCGTGCGAGAGTACGAAGAGACGTTCACCACCGTCATGCTGGCTTCGGGCATGACCACGATGACGGCCCGGGTGATGGCCTGTCTCACCCTCACCGACTCGGGCAGCCTCAACGCGTCCGAGCTCGTCCAGCGTCTCCAGGTCAGCCCGGCGTCCATCTCCAAGGCGATCGCGTTCCTGGAGAGCCAGGGCATGGTCCGCCGGGAACGCGACGAACGCCGCCGTGAGCGCTACGTCGTCGACGACGACATCTGGTACGAGTCGATGATGGCCAGCGCCCGGTCCACCGCCCAGATCGTCGAGATCGCACGGCAGGGCGTCGGCGTCCTCGTCCCGGGCACCCCGGCCGCCACCCGCCTGGAGAACGTCGCCCGCTTCCTCGACTTCGTCAGCGAGGCCATCGCCCGCGCCGCGGAGCAGGCCCGCGAGGTCCTCCGGACGAAGCCTGAAACGACCTCGGACGGCACTGCCGAGCCGAGTTCGGACAGGCCCTGAGCCGCCCTGCGGGCGCGATGCCTACAGGTTCCCCATCGGCTCGATGTCGATCTTCACGGGGGTGCCCCAGATGCGCAGCACCTCGTAGTCCGTGAACTCGTGGACCAGGCGGTAGGCCATGCCGGGGCGGGGCGTCTTGCGCTCGGCGGCGAGGTAGCGCTCGGCCTCGATGCGGTCGCGGCGCGGGGTGCCGCACAGCTGCCACGCCTGGCCGTTCCAGACTTCCGGGAGCCAGCGCTGCTGGGGCTGGGGGCGGTCTTCGCGCAGGCCGTAGCGGGACTTCGTGCGCTCGGGGGCCTCTTCGGGGCTGGGCGCACGGCTGTGGGAGTAGGAGTCGTTCACCTGGGAGCGGCGGGCGGTGCGGCGGCGGGTCTCGCAGAGCAGGCAGAGGTCGGGGGCGGCCTCGTCGACCGGGCCGTTCGGGTGCTCGGCGCAGCGGGTGGTGGGCGCGGCCGTGGTGACCGTCTCGTCCAACAGGTCCAGGGCCCGCTTCAGGTCGGCCTTCACCTCGTGCAGCTTCGCGTCGGGGGTGTCGGCGTTCAGCGCGTCGCCGTGCTCGCCCAGCACGCGCAGGGCGCGGCCGAGGGCGGTGAGCTGTGCGTGGTTCACGGTGTTCGGTTCCCTCCCCGGGCGTTTTCCTGACTGTCCGAAGCGTCGCACACACCACTGACAGTGCCGTCGGCAGAGGCAGAGGCAGAGGCGGGGGCACCCGCCTCAGAACCGGTCTCAGTACCGGCACCGAGGCCGCCTCTGACAGCCGGCCCGAGACCGAACACGTACGTCGCCGCGAAGCCGACGGCGTAGCCGGTCAGCAGCCCGCCCGCGTAGATCGCCGCCGTCATCGCCAGTCCCCCGCTTCCTGCCAGCAGTGGGAACAGCGCCCACCCCGACGGCCCGATCGCCGTCGACCCCACCTTGTCCCCGAGCATCGCGAAGAAGCCGACGAAGGCGCCGCCCGCCGCCCCGCCCGCGCAGGCCGTCAGGAACGGGCGGCCGAGGGGGAGTGAGACGCCGTAGATGAGGGGTTCACCCACGCCCAGCAGCCCCGCCGGGAGCGCCGACTTGATCGTCGTACGCATGGAGTGGTCGTGGCGGAGGCGGACGTAGACCGCCAGGGCCGCGCCGACCTGGCCCGCGCCCGCCATCGCCAGGATGGGCAGCAGGACCGTGTAGCCCTGCTGCTCGATGAGGGTGGTGTGGATGGGGATGAGGGCCTGGTGCAGGCCGAGCATGACGAGGGGGAGGAAGAGGCCGCCGAGGATGAGGCCCGCGAAGGCGCCGGTGGTGGACAGGAGCCAGTTCGCGGCCGTGCCGATGGCGGAGGACAGCTCGCCGGCCGCGTACATGAGGGCGTACAGCGTGACCAGGCCGGTGAGCAGGACCGTGAGGGTGGGGGTGAGCAGGACGTCCAGGGCCTCCGGGACCCAGCTGCGGCACCACTTCTCGACGTACGTGCCGAGGACCGCGGCGGCCAGTGCGCCGAGTACGCCGCCCTGGCCCGGCGCCAGCGTCATCCCGAACACCGTCACCTTCGCGACCCCCGCGTACACGATGACCGCCGCCACAGCGCCGCCCAGGATCGGGGTGCCGCCGAACTCCTTCGCCGTGTTGTAGCCGACGAAGACGGCGATCAGCGCCATGAAGCCGGAGGCGATGGCGGCGAGGGCGGGGGTGATCGCGTCCAGTCGGCCCAGGTTGATCAGCAGGCCGTTGAGGCCCGCGATGATTCCGCAGCCGATGAGGGCGGGGATCAGGGGGACGAAGATGTTCGCGACGCGGCGCAGGAGGAGCTTGGTGGGGGTGGCGTTGCGCTGCCGTCTTGCTTCCTTCAACTCGGCGCCGTGTGACGCCAGTTCATCGGCCGTGGTGACGTTGACAGCCGTCGCCGTCGCCAGCAGTGCCTCGAACTCCGGGGTCACGCGGGCGACCGTGCCCGGGCCCAGGACGATCTGGTACGTGTCGTCGTCCGTGACCAGGCCGAGTACGGCGGGGAGGGCTCGCACGGCCTCGTCCTGGACCAGGGTCCGGTCCTGCAGGCCCACGCGCAGGCGGGTCATGCAGTGGGCCACGGAGGTGATGTTCGCGGGGCCGCCGAGGAGGGGGAGCAGGGCTGCCGCGGTGGCGGTGGGGTCGTTCGGTGTGCGCACTCCCCGAGGGTGCTGGTCAGCGGGGCGCCGCCGCGAGCGCCGCGCGCAAGTGGCCGTGGCTCTCCTCCAGAAGGCGGGCGGCCGTCGGCCCGTCGACGCCGCCCAGGATGGTGAGGATCGCGTTCTTCACCTCGTCGTCCGTGGCGGCGAGGGCGCGCTCGATCTCCTCGTCCGTGGCGCCCGTCGCGAGTGCCACGATGCGGCGGGAGCGGGCGCGGAGCTTCTCGTTCGAGGCGCGTACGTCGACCATCAGGTTCCCGTACGTCTTGCCCAGGCGGATCATCGTGATCGTCGAGAGCATGTTCAGGACCAGCTTCTGGGCCGTGCCCGCCTTCAGGCGTGTCGAGCCCGTCAGCAGCTCCGGGCCGACGACGACCTCGATGCCGTGGTCGGCGGCGGCTGCCAGCGCGCTGTCCGCGTTGCAGGACAGGCCGATCGTCAACGCGCCCTGTGCGCGGGCGTGTTCGACCGCGCCGATGGCGTACGGGGTGCGTCCCGAGGCGGATACGCCGACCACGGTGTCGTCGGAGGTCAGCGCGAGTTCCGTGAGGTCACGCGCGGCCAGCTCCTTGGAGTCCTCCGCCCCCTCGATCGACGTGACCATCGCGCTCGGGCCGCCCGCGATCAGGCCCACGACCTCGGACGGGGCGGTGTTGAAGGTGGGCGGGCACTCGGACGCGTCCAGGACACCGAGGCGGCCCGCGGTGCCCGCGCCCGCGTAGACCAGGCGCCCGCCGCGGGACATCCGCTCCGCGATGTCGTCGATCGCGGCGGCGATGAGCGGGAGCCGCGCGGCGACGGCCGTCGGCACGGTCGCGTCCTCGCCGTTCATGAGCCGGGCGATCTCAACCGTCGGCAACTGGTCGATCTCGGCAAGCTCGGGCCGAAACGCCTCGGTGGTGAGGGTCTCCAACTCGGAACGCAGGTCACGGTAGTTGGCGTTGGAGGTCATGGGCGGCGGCTCTTTCCGGTGCAGGGTGCTGAAGGCGCCCCTTTTAGGGGCGCGGGGAACTGCGCGACCAGCCACTGACGGCCCGCAGTCTTCCTACGACATCGAGTGTCGCGTTAGCGCGTACGCCCCCGAGGGCTGTGTCGGTGGGCAAGCGCCTCGTACGACGCCGACAACGCGGGCGCAGCCTTCTCGTACGTCCGCTGGGCGACCCCCACGAACAGGCAGTCCACCACCAGCAACTGACTCGTTCGGGACGACATCGCCGCGGGCCGCAGCTCGCTCTCGCGGGCCGTCGAGGTGGTGAGGATGTGGTCCGCGTACTGCGTCACGGGCCCGTTCGGGCGGCCGGTGATCGCGACCGTCGTCGCGCCGTGTTCGAAGGCGACCCGGAGGGGTTCGATGACGTCGCCGGTCGAGCCGGAGTGGGTGATGGATATCGCCACGTCCTTGGCGCGCAGCTGCACCGCGTTGGTGACGGCGAGGTGCGGGTCGCTGTGCGCGTGGGCTATGAGCCCGATGCGGAGCAGCTTCTGGGCGAGGTCCTGGGCGACCAGGCCGGACGCCCCCTGCCCGTAGATGTCGATACGGCGGGCCGTGGAGAGCGCGGTGACCGCCGCGCTGAGCTGGGCCATGTCGAGCCCGGCCGCGGTGTCGGCGAGGGTCTGCTGCTCGTCGTACGCGAGCTTGGCGACCACGTCGGCGATGGGGTCGTCGACCGCGATGTCCGCGGTGACGGCGGGGGCGCGGCCCGACTGCTGCTGGGCGGCGAGCCCGGCCAGGGCGAGGCGCAGGTCGCGGTAGCCGGGGTAGCCGAGGAGGCGGGAGGTGCGGACCACCGTCGCCTCGCTGGTGCCGGTGAGCTCGGCGAGGCCGGTGACCGTGAGGGCCGCACAGCCCGCCGGGTCGCCGGCGACGGCCTCCGCGACCCGCTGCATGGAGCGGGTCATCGACGGGGCGAGCGTCCGTACCTTGGCCGCCAGGGCGGCCGGGGCGGGCGGCGCCTCACCGGCGAAAATTTCCTTCACGTCACGGGTCACATCTGAAAGATATTTTCCATTGGGGCATACGGTCAAGGGTGCGCACAATAGGTGCATGAACCCCACCAGCGGCCCCGTCAGCCCCTTGGAGCAGGCCCTGCACGCGGCTCGCGCCCTCGTCCTCGCCGATCTCGCCGCGCGCGAGGTCGCGGACGCCGACGTGGTCTCGCTCGTCGAGGAGTCGGTGGTGCAGCGCCGCTGGTGGGTCGAGCAGTGGCCGGAGGGCGTGGAGTACGTGGCCGGGCTCGTCGCCCAGGACGTACAGGACGGCCTCCTCGAACGGCACGGGCGCTGGCCGCTGTGCCCCGTCTGCGGCTCCGGCGACCCGCACGCCCTGGAGGTCGAGCCCGAGCTCGGTCCCGACCCGCACTGGGTGTGCCACCAGGCGGGTGTGAAGGTGGCCTCGGTGGGGGCGCTGGGGGCGGCCGGCGGGACTCCGCCCTCGTGACCGTCTACATCGATCCGCCCACCTGGCCCGGGCACGGCCGCCTGTGGTCCCACCTGATCAGCGATGTCTCGTACGACGAACTGCACGCCTTCGCCGAGGAGTTGGGCGCCCCGCGGCGCGCCTTCGAGCGCGACCACTACGACATCCCCTCGCACCGGTACGAGGACGCCGTGCGCGCGGGCGCGGTGGAGGTCGGGAGCCGCGAGGTGGTGCGGCTGCTGCACGGGGCGGGGCTGCGCCGGCGGAAACGGGTCGGTCCGTGAAACCGGTCGGTCGGTGAAGGGGGTCAGTCGGTGAAGACCGGGTCGAGGCCGTGCCACCAGTTGGTGAGCGCCTCGGGGTCGGCTCCGGTGACCTGGAAGAGCGCGGGCCGGTCGTAGTACGTGCAGAAGATGACGTACTCGGTGGCGCTGCTGGCGTAGCAGGCCATGTCGCCGTCGGGAGTGGTGGAGTCGTTCTCGTACCAGCTGCCGCGGACGTTCTGTTCGTCGTCGCAGTTGCCCTCCGGGAGCCGTGCGGCATAACTCCAGTACACCTCCTGGAGTTTGCTCTTGGACGGGTACATCGCGATGCCCGCCTTGGTGGTGACGGTGCCGAGGTCGACGTCGTCCGTGGTCACCGTGCAGCGCAGCCCTGCGGTGGCGCCGGGGACCGTCACGTGTTCGCAGCTCTGCGGCTGCCACTGGTCGGTGTTGAGCGAGTCGCGCAGTTCCCGGTCGGCGGCGGTCAGGCCGTCGCCGTCCGGGTCGGCAGGGTCGTCCGGGTTCTCCGCGGGCGTCGTGACCTCGCTCGGGCTCGGGCTCGGACTGGGGCCGGGGCCCTGGCTCGTGGTGGAGTCGCTCGGGCCTGTGCCGCCGGCCGAGACATTGGTGTTGGACGCCTGCCGCCACTGCGTCACCAGGGGCAGCGCCCCCAACGCGGCGGTGACCAGCACGCCGATGATGGTCCAGCGCACGCTCTTGCGGGCCAGCAGATGAGCGGGATCCGGATTCGGCGGCCGGGGTGGCCCGGGCGGGCCCGGATGTCCGGGCGGCGTTGACGGGTCGTACTGGCTCATCGTGTTCCCCCGATCCACGATTTCACCGCGACGTGAAGCACCGCGGTGAAGGCATTATCGGGAGCGCGCGGGGCCCGAGGAGGGGAAACCTCCGGGGTTGGGCCGCGGGTACGTCGGAGCGCCGGGCGCGGCTGCGTCGTTGGGCGGGGCGGTCCCGGAGCGGAAGGGAGCCGGTCCCGGGTAGGTGGGCGCAGGGTCAGCCCTGCCGGGCGGGCGACAGCAAGGACCGGTCCGTCCCGCGAAGCTCGTACGCGAACTGCTCCCCGTCCTCGCTCACCCGCGTGAACCCGGCGCGTGAAATGACGCCCTGGGAAGGGGCGTTGTCCCGGTCGACGGCCGCGAACAGCACCTTCACGTCCTCGTGCGCGAGAGCCCGGCCGGCCAGGGTGCGCAGGGCCTCGGTCGCATAGCCGTTGCCGCGGGCCTTCTCCGCCAGGTCGTAGCCGACCTCGGCGCGGCCCTCGCCGTCCGGGGCGCCGTGGAAGCCCATGCCGCCGACCGCGCGGCCGTCCTCGGTGCGTACGAGGACGAAGAGGCCCCACTCGGGGCGGTGCACCCCGGCCTCGTACGCCTTCACGACCATCCCGGCGGCCTCCCGCGTGCCCTCGAAGGGGCCGCCCTCCACCCATGCGAAGCCGCCCGTGCCGCCCGCCCGCAGATCGGCGGCGGCTGCCGGAGTGACTCCCTGGAGCGTGAGCCGCTCGGACCCGATCACCAGGTTGTTGCTCCAGCGCCACTCGGTGACCGGGGCGCGGCCGGGCAGTTCGCCGCGGCCTGTCGCCCAGAGCAGGGTGCGCCAGTGGTCCGGGCCGGGCCTGACGTGCGGGAAGATCCGGGCGAGTGCGTCCTCGCAGAGCGCGGCCGCGGGCTCGTACGGGACGCCGAGGCCTTCGGCGATGTCGTGGGTGTGCAGCAGGACTTCGGCGACGCCCATCGCGGCGAAGCCCTCGCGGTTCGCGCTGCGGAAGGGGTACGGGTGGAAGGCGCGTACCTCGCGGGGTGTCGTGCGGACGGTCGCGGCGAGCAGGGCGCCGGTCGTCTCGATCACGTCGACGACGCCCGCGTTGTCCGTACCGTCCTCAATGGCGATCTCGAACGGGACGTACGCCTTGGTGGCCCGCCCCGCCAACTGTCCCGCGTACGCGATGAGATCGGAGCAGATGTGCACGGCGGTTTCGCGGCAACTCCACGCCAGGCGCCCCGCCTTGACCCCGTCCCAGTCCCGCTCGCTCACCGTCCGCAGCAGCGTCGCGCTGCTCGCCACGGCCTCCGACACCTGGTCCCCACCCATGTCTCCCATGGGGGTGAGGGTAGGCGCGACCACGGTCGCGTACGTACCCGATTTTTCAGCCGGGGGCGCTGCCGAGCTGTGTCAGCTCCGTCCGCAGGTTCTCGCGCGCCCGCTGTTCCCACTCCCGTTCGCCGTACGGGGTCCTGAACAGTCTCGGCAGGTCGAGGAGTTGGCGGAGGATCGCCGCTCTGCCCTCGCGGAACGCCTCGGCGGGGACGAAGGCGTACTCCTCGCGGACGGCCTTCGTGTAATCCGCGTACGCCGGTGCGGGCGCGGCCAGGATCGCCAGGTCGGCGTCGCAGAGGACCTGGCCGTTGCGGTCGTCGTCCGCGGGGGCGTGGGTGACGGTGAGGCGGACCAGGCGGGCGACCTCCGCCGTGTCGGGGGCGGTCAGCCCGGCTTCGGGGAGGGCGCGTTCGGCCAGGTGGGCCGAGCGTTCCTCGTTCTCGGAGCGGTTCGGGAGGTAGACGGCGTCGTGGAACCAGGCGGCCAGGCGCACCAGGTCGGGGGTGTCGGCGTGCTTCTCCAGGACGTCGATGTGGTCGAGGACCGCGGTGAGGTGGGTGAGGGTGTGGTAGCGGCGTTGGGGCTCCTGCCAGCGGGTGAGGAGGTTGTCCGCGTACGGGGTGGGGTCGGGGCCGCCGGGGGAGCGGGACCCTTCCAGGGCACGGGTCCAGCGGGGGCGGAGGGCGTCTGGGGCGGGGTCGAGGTGGTCGGGCATGGGCTCATTGTGCGGGTGCCGGGTGGGCTGGGTGGGGGTTGTTCGCCCCCTCCGCCCCTTCCCGTCCCGTTTCCGGGGGCTGCGCCCCCGGACCCCCCTGTCGCGCTGACGCGCTCGTCCTCAAACGCCGGACGGGCTGAAGATGCCGCCCCTGTGGGTGGGTGGGGGATCGGGATGGCGCCGCCTCGCCCGCTGGCGCCGGAGGGGCTGAAAGATCTCCTGACGGGCTGGAAGGTCTCCGCCCGGCTGGAGCCGGGTGCCCTGATCGCGGCGCCCGACCCACCGGCGTACGCTTTGATTGGACTAGACCTGTAGCCGCCCAAGGGAAGAGGTCCGATGAGTAAGCGTAGGCGCGCAGTCCTGGAGGTGATCGCCCTCGGTGTGGAGGACGCGGTCGCCGCTGAGGCCGGAGGCGCGGACCGCCTTGAGCTGGTCACCGACATGGCCGCGGACGGGCTCACCCCGGCCGTGGAGACCTTCGCGGGGATCCGGGCCGCTGTCGACGTCTCGCTGCGTGTGATGCTGCGGCTCGCGGACGGCTTCGCCGCCGGGGACGTCGACGCGCTGGTACGCGTCGCCGGTGAGCTGCGGACCGCGGGCGCCGACGAGTTCGTGCTCGGGTTCCTCGACGAGCACGGCGGCGTGGACCTGACCGCCGTGGAGCGGATCGTCGCCGAACTGGACGGCTGCCACTGGACCTTCCACCGCGCGATCGACCGCGCCGCCGACCGCGACGCCCTGCGCAAGCAACTCGCGGACCTGCCGGGCCTCGACGCCTACCTGACCGCCGGCTCCCCCGTCGGCGTCGACGACGGCCTGCCCACCCTCGTCGCCGAGGCCGCGCGCCGCGGTGAGCCCGGCTACGAGCCGCAGATCATGGTGGGCGGCGGACTGCGGCTCGACCACGTTCCGCAGCTGCGCGCCGCGGGCGTCGACGCCTTCCACATCGGCGGCGCCGCCCGGCCCGGCGGCTGGACCGGGCCGGTCTCGGCGGAGGCGGTAGGGGAGTGGCGGCGGGTGCTCGACGCGTAGACGGGCGGCCTCAGGGCCTGTCCGGCTCTAGTCCAGTTGGGCCGGCAGCGGTGCCGCGTGTGTCACGGTCAGGCCCGAGACCGCTCGGGTGAGGGTGACGTACAGGCGGCGCAGGCCCGTGCGTTCGTCGGGTTCGCCGTCGACCACGGCCTGTGGTTCGTCGAGGACCACGTAGTCGTACTCGAGGCCCTTGGCGAGCGAGGCCGGTACCAGGGTGAGACGGGTGTCGAGGGTCGTCTCCTCGCCCGGAGCGAGGTAGGTGATCCCGGCCTCCGTCAGCGCCTCGGCGAGGGCCGGGATCCGGGCGTCCGCGGCGATCAGGCCTGTCGAGCCCTCGTTGCGGAGCAACTCCTCGCAGGCGGCGACCACTTCACCGGTGGCCGTGATCGGGCGTACGTCGAAGAAGCCCGGGTTCTCGCGCACCGACGCCACCGGGGTCAGCCCGGGCGCGATGTGCGGCAGCAGCCTGGACGCGTACGTGATGACGTCCGTGGGGACGCGGAAACCGGCCGTCAGCTCCTCGACGACGGCGTCCCCCTTGCCGAGGTGGCCGAGCGCCTCGGCCCAACTCCGCGTCGCCCAGGGGGTCGTACCCTGCGCCAGGTCGCCGAGCACGGTCGCCGAACCGGTCGTGCAGCGCCGCCCGACCGCCCGGTACTGCATGGGGGAGAGGTCCTGCGCCTCGTCGAGCACGACGTGCCCGAGCGAGTGCGTCCGCTGGACGAGATCGGTCGCCTCGTCGATCAGCACGGCGTCGGCAGGGGCCCACTTGGTGGCCTTCACCGACCGCGCCGGCTTCTGCCAGAGGATCTCCTTCTGCTCGTCCTCGTCGAGGATTCCCGCCGCGTGCACGGCGAGGAAGTCCGCGTCGGTGAGCAGCCGGAGCACCAGCTTGGCGGGGTCCACGGGCGGCCAGATCGCCTTGACCGCGGCCTTCACGGCGGCGTTGCGGGCGACCGCGTCCTGCACCCGGTCGTCCGGTGCCTCGCCCGAGCGCTCCATCTGGACCAGCACCACATGCGCGATCCGCTGCGGAAGGGCCTCGCGGGCGGCCCCGTACCGGATGTCGCGGTCGAGCAACTCCCTGACGATCTCCTCCAGTTCGTACGCCGGGACACGCCAGCGCCGCGACCCGCGCACGACCATGACCGGCTCGGTCGGCAGCGTCACATGCGAACGGACGGCCCTGCGCAGCACCTCGGCCATCCGGGCGTCGCCCTTGACGACCGCGGCGGTGGCGCTGTCCGTGCCCCGGACCTCCACGTGGGCGACGAGGTCGTCGACCGTCGCCTGCTTGACCTCCAACTCGCCAAGGGCGGGGAGTACTTGCTCGATGTAGTGCAGGAAGGACTTGTTCGGCCCGATGACGAGGGTGCCGGTGCGGGCGAGCCGCTCGCGGTGGGCGTACAGCAGATACGCGACCCGGTGCAGGCCCACGGCCGTCTTGCCGGTGCCGGGACCGCCCTGCACGCAGACGGAGCCGGAGAGCCCCGCTCGTACGATCTCGTCCTGCTCCGGCTGGATGGTCGCCACGATGTCGCGCATCGGGCCGACGCGCGGGCGCTCGATCTCCTGCTGGAGCAGCTTGCTGGTGGCCGCGGTCTCTGTCGGGTCGGAGAGGTGCTCGTCCTCGTACGCGGTGAGGTCGCCGCCGGTGTAACCGAAGCGGCGCCTGAGCCCGACGTCCATCGGGTCCCGCTTCGAGGCCCGGTAGAACGGCTGCGACACCGGCGCGCGCCAGTCGATGACCATCGGATCGCCGTCGGCGTCGTGGACGTGCCGCCGCCCGATGTAGAAGCGCTCGCCCTCCGCACCCTCCGCCTTGTCGGCGCCCGGAGCGTGCAGGTAGTCGAGCCGCCCGAAGAACAGCGGGGTGTGGCTGAGGTCGGCGAGGGCCTTGATGCGCTCGTCGATCTGGTGCTGGAGGACCGCCGCGTTCACCCAGTTCGCGGTGACGTCCTTGATGTCGAGGTTCTCGACGTCCTCGCGCATCGCGCGCAGGGCGGCACGGGAGTCGCCGAGGTGGGTGCGTTCGCGGGAAAGGGGGTCGTAAGGGTCGTCGGACGGGCTGGACAAGGGGGTGCCTCCGGGAGACCTGATGCGTGGGTGATTCCTGGATGCCGTCCGGTTTCCGTCCGGGCGGCGGCGCTCCGTGCGGGGAGGCGGGCAAGAGCGGAGATTCTAGGCGAGCGGGGGATGCCGGGGCCAACTGTTTTTCGCGGCTCAGCGGTACGCCCGTTCTGCGCGGCTCAGGGGTACGCCCGCAGGACCCTAGGGGTCGGGGTCCGTCGTGAGGCGTACGAGGGGCGGCCTGCAGGCGTACGAGGGGGCCGCCGGGGTTCGGTCCGGAGGGCGACGCCATTCGGGGCCGCGAGTTCCACCATGGATACATGAGCGCAGCTACCTTCACCCCAGGCCCCCCTGTCCGCACCGGCGCGACCGCCGCCTCCGGCACCCACCACCGCCACCGCGTGGGCGACGCCCTGCGCGCCGTCAAGGTGTTCGCGGGCGCGGCCCTCAGCGTGGTCCTGCTCGGCGAGTACGGAGAGGAGGCGGGCGTACGGCGACGGTGAGCCGTATGCCTGGCTCGCAGCGGTGAGTCGTACGCCCGGCCCACAGCGATGAGCCGTCCGCCGGGCCGAACTGCCCGGACAGTAGGGTCACTCCGTGCTTCAACGGAAAGTGATCCGACGCTCACCCAGTGAAGTCGCCTCCGTGCGAACCCTGCTGATCGTCTCCCTCGCCGCCTTCTCCGCGCTGTGCGTCGTCACGCACGCCCCCATGGCCGACGTACTGGTCTACCGGGCCGAAGGCCAGGCCGTGGCGAACGGCACGGATCTCTACGGGTTCACCGTCACCGAGTGGCGGCTGCCCGCGACGTACCCGCCCTTCGCGGCGCTCCTCTTCGTACCGACGACCTGGCTCCCCGTCGGCGCGCTCAAACTGGCCTTCGCCGCAGGGAACGTGGCCCTGCTCGCCACGCTGGTCCGGCTCTCCTGCCGCCTCGCGGACCTGCCCGTGCGAGCCCCCGTCGTCTGCGCGGCCACCGCGCTCGCCCTCTGGCTCGAACCCGTCTTCCAGACCGTCCTGTTCGGCCAGATCAACCTCGCCCTCGCCTGCCTGATCCTCTGGGACCTGACCCGCCCGGCCGGCGCCCGGGGCAGGGGAATCGCGCTCGGCATCGCCGCCGGGGTGAAACTCACGCCGGCCCTCTTCATCGCGTACCTGCTGCTCAGGGGGAGACGACGGGAGGCGGCCACGGCCGCGTCGGCCTTCGCCGGGACCGTACTGCTCGGAGCTCTCGTACTTCCCGCCGCCAGCGTCGACTTCTTCACCCGGCGCCTTTACGAGACCGGCCGCGTCGGCAAGGCGTGGATCGTCGACAACCAGTCGCTCCAGGGGCTGATCGCCCGCGCACTGGGGGAACGGGAGCCGGGCCTCGCCTGGGCGCTGCCCGCGGTGGCCGTCGCCTGCGCGGGCCTCTGGCTCGCCCGCCGCGCCCCCCAGGAACGCTGGGGCATCCTGATCACCGCCACCACGGCCCTGCTCGTCTGCCCGATCAGCTGGTCGCACCACTGGGTGTGGTGCGTACCGCTGATCGCCGTGCTGCACGCCGAGAACCGCCCGCGCCTGGCCGCGACCGTCCTGCTGGTCTTCACGGCCCGTACTCTCTGGCTGGTCCCGCACCAGGGCGACCTGGATCTGCAACTCACCTGGTGGCAGCAGTTGTTGGCCTCGCCGTACCCCCTGCTGGGGCTGGCGGCCCTGCTGGCGGCTCAGCCGTCCTTGTCCGCCGCCAGCAGCTCATCGGCGTCCATGATCCGGTAGGCGTACCCCTGCTCCGCCAGGAACCGCTGCCGATGGGCGGCGAAGTCCTGGTCGATGGTGTCGCGGGCGACTACGGAGTAGAAGTGCGCCTGGTGACCGTCGGCCTTCGGCCGCAGCACCCGGCCGAGCCGCTGGGCCTCCTCCTGCCGCGAACCGAAGGTCCCCGACACCTGGATGGCGACGGTCGCCTCGGGCAGGTCGATGGAGAAGTTCGCGACCTTGGAGACGACAAGGACGCTGATCTCGCCCTCGCGGAACGCGCCGAACAGCTTCTCGCGCTGCGCGTTGCTCGTCTCGCCCTTGATGACAGGCGCGTTCAAGTGCTCGCCCAGCTCGTCGAGTTGGTCGATGTACTGGCCGATCACCAGGATCTGCTGCCCCGCGAACCGCCGTACCAGCGCCTCCGTCACCTTCCGCTTGGTCGCGGTCGTCGCACAGAAGCGGTACTTCTCCTCGGTCTCGGCGGTGGCGTAGGCGAGCCGCTCGGTCTCGGTGAGATTGACGCGGACCTCGACGCAGTCGGCGGGCGCGATGTACCCCTGCGCCTCGATCTCCTTCCAGGGCGCGTCGAACCGCTTCGGCCCGATGAGGGAGAAGACGTCCGACTCGCGGCCGTCCTCGCGTACGAGGGTGGCCGTCAGACCGAGACGGCGGCGCGCCTGGAGGTCGGCGGTGAACTTGAAGACGGGTGCGGGCAGCAGGTGCACCTCGTCGTAGAGGATGAGTCCCCAGTCGCGGGAGTCGAAGAGCTCCAGGTGCGGGTAGATGCCCTTCCGCTTCGTCGTCAGCACCTGGTACGTCGCGATGGTGACCGGGCGGATCTCCTTGCGCGTACCGCTGTACTCGCCGATCTCCTCCTCGGTCAGCGACGTCCGCTTCACCAGCTCGTGCTTCCACTGCCGGGCGGAGACGGTGTTCGTGACGAGGATGAGGGTGGTGGCCTTCGCCTCGGCCATCGCCCCGGCGCCGACGAGGGTCTTCCCGGCCCCACAGGGCAGTACGACGACCCCGCTGCCGCCGTGCCAGAAGTTCTCCACCGCCTGCCGCTGGTAGGGCCGCAGCGCCCAGCCGGTCTCGTCGAGGTCGATCGCGTGCGCCTCGCCGTCGACGTACCCGGCGAGGTCCTCGGCCGGCCAGCCCAGCTTCAGCAGCGTCTGCTTGATCTGCCCGCGCTCGGAGGGGTGCACGAGGACCGTGTCCGGGTCGATCCGGGCGCCGACCAGCGGCGCGACCCGCTTCGACCGCAGGATCTCCTCGAGGATCGGCCGGTCGGTGGTGGTGAGCACCAGGCCGTGGGCGGGGTGCTTGCTGAGGGTGAGCCGCCCGTAGCGGTCCATGGTCTCCGCGATGTCCACCAGCAGCGCGTGCGGCACGGGATAGCGGCTGAACTCGACGAGCGCGTCCACGACCTGCTCGGCGTCGTGCCCGGCCGCCCGCGCGTTCCACAGCCCGAGTGGTGTCACCCGGTAGGTGTGGATGTGCTCGGGCGCCCGCTCCAGTTCGGCGAAGGGCGCGATGGCCCGACGGCAGGCGTCGGCCTTCTCGTGGTCGACTTCGAGCAGGAGTGTTTTGTCGCTCTGGACGATGAGAGGTCCGTTCACGCCCGTACCTTTCTGCGCGGCGGCACCCACGCGCGGGTGCTCGGCCAAACGTCCAGTGTGCATCACCGGCGGACGTTCACGGCGGGGCGCAGCTCACACCCGACGAGCCCCGTGTGCAACCCCGGACCCCCGACGGCTGTCTTGACCTGCGGGAGCGGCGCAGGCGTGCGGCGCGGGGAGGAGCTCGCAGTGATGTCGGTACGCAGGTGCGGGGCGGGTCTGGGAGCCACCGCGGTGCTGGTGGCGACGGGCGTGTGGGTGCTGTGGCCGGCGGACGTCGACGCCCGTCTGTGGGGCGAGGTGCGGCCGGTGATCGAGGCCCGGCTCGCGGCCGACTCGCGGGGCAGCGGGTACGGCGAGACGGTGCCCGGTCTCGGGGCGCGCTGGTTCTGCCGGGCGGAGGCGGTGGACCTCACCGAGCGCGAGGGCCTCGTACGGGCGGGCGTCACCACGCTGTGCATGGAGTACGGGGTGCGCGGCGGCGCTCTGGTGGAGTGCGGCGGCTCCAGATACCCGCAGGTGGTCCGGCTGAAGCGGGAGACGGACGGCGGCTACCGCGTCGTGTCGCGGGAGGAACCGCCGGACGGCGCGGGCTACGCGCAGTGGGAGAAGGACCACTTCGGCTTCTTCACCGAATCCGAACTCGACGGCGCCATGTCGGACACCCCCCTGAAGACCGCCGCCCGCGCCCACTTCGGCCTCCCCGCGGACGCCCGGGTCACGGACTGCTGACCGGGTCCGCCGGTCAGCCGGCGTCCTCCGCGAGCTCGGCGACCCCCGTCACCCGGTGCAGCGGATACGTCCGGACCTCGTCCGCCGTGTGGTCGTACGCCGTGACGAAGCCGCCCTCGACGCGGATCGGGGCGATGACGCGCTGGGTGGCGGAGCCCTCGGCGTTGACGTAGCCGATCCAGAGGGCCTCGCCGGTGAGGACGGCGGCCTGCACGGTGGCGAGGGTCTCGGCGGGGCTGGTGCGGGGGAGGTCGGCGCTGCCGGGCCGGTCGTCGGCGTTGGGCTTGCGGGGTGTCGTGGAGGCCAGGTCGCCGGCGCGGATGGCGCGCACCGCGGCGCCGAGGAGGGTGGCGTCGGGGACCGGCGGGCCGTCCGTGACGGGCGCGGGTGCGGTCCGCGGCGGGGTGCGGTGGGCGTGCGCCCGGGTGATCAGGACGTCGCCCTCCGCGGACTCGGCGGCGGGCGCGAAGCCCATCGCGCGCAGCCCCTCCAGGAGGGCGGCCGGCTCGGCCTGCGCGGCGAGCACGGTGGGCGCGAGGCGTCTCAGGCGCAGCCCCTGTGACCGCTTGTCGGCGAGGATCTCGTTCAGCATCGAGTCGTCGTCGCACCGCACGTACGCCGACGCCGAGCCGATCCGCAGATGGCCGTGCCTGCGCGCCACGTCGTCGATCAGATAGGTGAGCGGCTGCGGGACCGGCGTCCGCGAGTGCGCGGCGAGGAACGCGTGCAGGTCCGATGCCGACCGGCCCGCGTCCAGCGCCCGCCGCACCGACCCCGGCGTGAAGCGGTACACCGTCGCCCCGCCCTTCGACTCGACGTCCGCGAGGACGCCGAGCGTGTCGGCGAGCGGGCGGTCCAGCGGGCCCGGCGCGACCGCGGTCAGGTCCGCCTGGAGGAGGACGTGGTCCAGGGGCTCGGGGAGCAGCGGGGCGAGGAGCCGGGCCGCCCGGGTGGCGGCCGCGGCCTGCTCGGCGGGGGAGTGGGCGGACTCGGGCGCCGGGTGCGGGCGCTTGTGGACGGGCAGCTTGTCGCCGGGGCCGACGGGCTCCGCGTCGTGCGGAGTCGCCGGCGGCAGGCCGAGCAGCGCCCGCCCCTGCGCCGACAGCGCCCCCCGGCCCGTCACGCCCAGCGACTCCGCCTCGGACAGGGTCCATCGGGCGAGGCGGGTGCGCAGGTCGTCCGTCGACTGGGGGCTTCTCAGGGGGCGTTCCCACTGGAGACGGGCGAGGACGGAGGCCTCGGTGGGGGAGGCGCCTTCGGGAAGGGCGGCCAGCAGGGCGAGGACGCGGTGGCGGACCTCGGCGGCCGCGGAGCGGTCCAGACCGGGGCCGAGCGCCGACAAGGTACGGTCCTTCGCGTCCCGCCCGCCGACCAGACCCGGCGTACGGGTGGCCGCCAGCCACGCCGAGGCGAGCCTGACCCAGCGCTCGGCTGCGGGCAGCTCCAGCCACTCGTCGTACCTGGGCGTCGCCGCGTACCGCTCCTCCGCCGCACCGTCCGACGCCAACAGGCCCGCCGCATAGGCGAGTTCGACCCAGAACGCGGCCACCGGCTCCGACACGTCCAGTGCCACCGCCGTCCGCTTCAGATCCCGCACACTCAGCCCGCCCGCGCGCAGCACGGCGGGACCACCCTCGTGCCAGTCCTTCAGCAGCTCCTCGACGGTGGCGAGGGCCGTGTACGCCTGGCCCGCCGCCGTGGTGTCCACAACCTGTGGACGGTGCGTCGCCGCGTGCGCGTGCTCGATGGATGGCCCCATCGGCTCCGTGACCCGGTGCGCGCGGCCCGCCCGCAGGTGCAGGGCCACCTCCCGGGGCAGTACGACCGTGCCGGGCGCCGTCGGCAGCAGCAGCCCCCGGCCGATCAGCCAGCGCAGATGGCGTGCCGGGTCGGCGGTCACCTGCCCGTACGGCGGCCCCCACACCAGCCGGGACAGCACGTCCACCGACTCGGCCGGGGCCTCGTCGAGAAGCGCCGACATCCTGGCGCGATCCGTGAACAGGCCGGTCAGGGACGCCACGGCCGACACGGAGTCATGGGTGCTCGGCAGCCCGGCCGCGGTCACGATCTCCTGGATCCGGCCCGGCGACATGCCCGCCGTGGCCTCCGCGACCGTCGGGCCGAGACCCGTCGGGGACGGGTGCTGCGGGGACGGCGCGAGCAGCTCACGGGCCGTGCGGACGAGCCGCAGCCGGTCGTCGGGCCCCCAGACGAGGGCCTGCTCGCGGAGCGTGCCGAGGGCCCGCGGGAACGCCCCGGTGACCGCCGGATCGCGGTCGTCGCCCGCCATCAGGGCGAGCAGCTCGTCGTACGCCGCCGGTTCGGGCGCCACGGCCAGCGCCTCCGCCGTCTGCAGGGCGAACCGGTCCAGACGCTCCAGGGCGCGGACGACCGAGGCGCGGGTGCCCGCCCGGGTCGCCAGCTGCGTGAGGTCCGTGGGGACGGGGGTGATCAGGTCGGGGCGGCTGCGGAGGAGGGCGGACAGTGAGGCGTCGTCGCGTGCGCGGAGGGCTTCCGCCAGCGAACGCGGAGCGTTCCCCGCGGGGGCGGGGTCCGTGGTGGGGTGCTCCTCGGTGCTCATCCGGCCAACGGTAGCGGGTTTCACCTCCTGCGCCCCTGACCTCCCCGGCCCGGGGCTCCGGTCCCGACCCCGTTCCGCGCGCGCCGGAAGGGCCCGAACCCTCGGGAGCGGCGGGTATGCAAAACCCGGTACCGTCGTGACCACGAGGTATCCAACGCGCGCCCCTCGGAGGGGACTTCGTGGGAATTGAGAGCGACCAGCTCGTCTTCGACTATCTGAGCCGGGTCGGAGACCTGGCCCAGCAGCGCCAGGTGCCGTCCGCCACGCGCATGCGGCTCGTGTCGGAACTGCGCAACGAGATCGACCGCCGCCGGGCGAAGGCCACCGCCGACAGCCCCGCCGCCGTCCGCCGGATCCTCGACCGGCTCGGCACCCCCGACGAGATCGTCGCCGCCGCGGGTGCGGGCACTCCGGGGGAGGCGGCCGGGACGGGGACCTGGGCCGCCGTCCCCACCCAGCGTCACACCGACGAACCGGCGCCCCGCCCCAAGGGCCTGCGCCGTGTCGTCCCCCGGCCGCGGCCCCCGGAGTCCGGTGCCGCCTCGGCGGCCGACGACGATGCTCCCGCGCCGCCGCATCTGGCGAGTGCGCAGGAGCTGGGGGACAGCGCCATGCAGCCGGACTGGTGGCGGGTGGGGACCACTCCGCTCGGGCTGGGGGAGAGCGTGCCGGGGTTTGTGGGCGGTGTGGAGATTCCGGAAATACTGAAGCCGCCGCCCGAGAAGGACGAGGCGGTTGTGGCCGGGGGCAAGGGCAAGGCCGCGGAGGCCGTCGCCGAGCCCGAGCCCGAGGTCTCGACCCCGCGCCGCCGTCTCGTCCGCCTCCCTCGCCTCGACGGCTGGAGCAACCCCCTCCTTCTCCTGGCCGCCGCTCTCCTCGTCGCGGGCGCCGCCCTCGGCAACTGGTTCGCCCTCGTCCTCGGCTGGCTCATCGCCTACGCCTCGCGGCGGCTGAGCCCCGCCGAGTCGAAGGGTGCCGTCCTCGTGCTGCCCGGCCTGGCGGCCGCGGGCGGAATCGTCTGGCTGTGGGGGCGGATGAACGACCGCTGGGGCGAGCCGATCGCCGAGGGGCACATGAACGAGGCGATCGGGGAGACGTGGCCGTGGGTTGTGCGGGGGGCGGCGGTGGGGTCGGCGCTGTATTTGGTTTGGCGGTCGCAGCGGCGGAGGGGGTGAGTGGGGGGCTGGGGGTGGGTTTTTTCGCCCCCTCCGCCCCTTCCCATTCCCGTCCCTTGGGGGCTCCGCCCCCAAACCCCCGCTCCTCAAACGCCGGAGGGGCTATCTCCAGCTCGTCCGGCGTTTGAGGACGAGGCCGTTCAGGCCGATGCGGGGGTCTGGGGGCGACAGCCCCCAGGTACGGGACGGGAAGGGGCGGAGGGGGCGAAAAACCCTCCCGCCACCCCCCTCGGCACAATGGCCCACATGACACCGCGCCCCCTCGCCCCCCTCACCGTCGGCTTCGACCTCGACATGACCCTGATCGACTCCCGGCCCGGGATCCACGCCTGCTACCAGGCGCTTTCGGCGAGGACGGGCACGTACATCGACTGCGACCTGGTGGTGACGCGGCTCGGGCCACCCCTGGAGGAGGAGCTCGTCAACTGGTTCCCGGCGGAGGAGGTCGCCGCGACAGCGGACGTCTACCGCGAGATGTACCCCGCGTACGCGATCACGGCCACGCCCGCGATGCCAGGCGCCCGCGAGGCCGTCGCGGCGGTCCAGGCCGCAGGCGGCCGCGCGGTCGTCGTCACCGCGAAGTGGGAGCCCAACGCCAAGCTGCACCTCCAGCACCTGCGCATCGAACCGGACGCGGTCGTCGGCAACCTGTGGGCGGAGCAGAAGGCGGAGGCGCTGCGCGAACACGGCGCGAGCGTGTACGTCGGCGACCACACCGGCGACGTACGCGGCGCGCACACCGCGGACGCGTACGCCGTCGCGGTACCCACCGGCCCCTGTGACGCGGAGGAACTCCGCGCGGCGGGCGCGGACGTGGTCCTCGCCGACCTGACGGAGTTCCCGGCCTGGCTGAGGGACTACTGCGGGACGCGGGCGGCGCGCGCCTGACGGCGTCCCGCGGCGAGCGACTGGAACACCCCCGCCCCGGCCATCAGGAAGCCGACGCCCATGAACATGCTCAATCCGAACATGTACGTCGGGAATGGCGTCGTATCGAGCAACAGCGGGGCCACGGTGACCAGAGTGGCCACGGCGCCGATGAAGAACACGATGGCACCGGCACGGATCAGCCGGTCGCCGGGTTCGGCGGAATTCGCTTGGGTTTTGTCACGCACCCGACCAGGGTAGTTCCCAGCGCGAAGGAACAATCCGGCGACGTCTTGTCAGCAGCCGCCGGACCATTAGCCTTGGTACCGGCGGGTCCGACGACCCGCTGTAGTGCTATCCAGAGCAGTTTCCGAGCAGTTGCCGTGCACGAGCCGAGCAGTTGCAAAGCGCTACCCAGCAAGTTTCCAGAGCAGTTTCCGACGAGTACGAGGACGAGGACAGACGTGCCTACCGGCAAGGTCAAATGGTTCAACAGCGAGAAGGGCTTCGGCTTTCTCTCCCGCGACGACGGCGGCGACGTCTTCGTTCATTCCTCTGTCCTGCCCGCCGGAGTCGAAGTCCTCAAGCCCGGCCAGCGAGTGGAGTTCGGCGTCGTCGCCGGCCAGCGCGGCGACCAGGCGCTTTCGGTGATCCTCCTGGACCCGACCCCCTCCGTCGCGGTCTCGCAGCGCCGCAAGCCGGACGAACTGGCCTCCATCGTCCAGGACTTGACGACCCTCCTCGAAAACATCACGCCGATGCTGGAGAGGGGCCGCTACCCCGACAAGGCCTCCGGCAGCAAGATCGCGGGCCTGCTGCGAGCGGTCGCCGACCAACTCGACGTATAGCCGACCGAGTCACCGACTACGGAAAGTTCAGCGCATCCGGCCCGAGGGGCGGCACCAGCCCCTCGGCCGCCGCCCGCGTCAGCAGCCCCCGCACAGCTGCGTATCCGTCGTCGCCAAGACCGGCCGTGAACTCGTTCACGTACAGGCCGATGTGCTGGTCGGCGACGGCCGGGTCCATCTCCTGGGCGTGTTCCAGGACGTAGGGGCGGGAGGCCTCCGGGTCGTCCCAGGCCATCCGGACCGACGTACGGGTCGCCGCTGCGAGCGCCGTCAGCCGCTCCTCGCCCAGCGAGCGCTTGGCGATGATGGCGCCCAGCGGAATGGGCAGCCCGGTCGTCCGCTCCCAGTGATCGCCCATGTCGGCGAGCTTGTGCAGCCCGTAGTTCTGGTACGTGAAACGCGCCTCGTGGATGACGAGTCCCGCGTCGACCTTCCCGTCCCGTACGGCGGGCATGATCTCGTGGAACGGCATGACCACGATCGAGCCGACCCCGCCGGGGAGCGTGTCCGCGGCCCAGAGCCGGAAGAGCAGATACGCCGTCGACCGCTCGCTCGGCACGGCGACCGTACCGCCCGTGAGGTCCGCGTTCTGCTCCCGGGCGAGCACCAGAGGGCCGCAGCCCCGGCCCAGCGCACCGCCGCACGGCAGCAGCGCGTACTCGTCGAGGACGTACGGCAGCACGGCGTACGACACCTTCAGCACGTCGAACTCGCCGCGCTCGGCCATGCCGTTGGTGATGTCGATGTCCGCGAAGGTGACGTCGAGCGCGGGCGCGTCCGGCACCCGGCCATGGGCCCAGGCGTCGAAGACGAAGGTGTCGTTCGGGCAGGGCGAGTACGCGATCTGCAGGGGCTCAGTGAGTGCGGTCATGTGGGTTCCAACTCTCCAGGACGGGCGCGAGCTTCCCGAAAGCCTCCGTGAGTGCCGCGAGGGCCTCGCCGATGCGCCAGGCGGCGCGGTCGCGCGGGCCGACGGGGTTGGAGACCGCGCGCAGCTCAAGGACGGGCACGCCGTGCGCGGCGGCGGCCTCGGCGACCCCGAAGCCCTCCATCGCCTCGGCGAGGGCGCGGGGGTGGCGGGCGCGCAGTTCGGCGGCGCGGGCGGCCGTGCCGGTCACGGTGGACACGGTCAGTACCGTCCCGGCGCGTCCACCCGTGGCCGCCGCGAGGTCTCGTACGAGTGTTTCCGGCGGACGGTGGCTGACGACCCCGAAGCCGAGTTCGGTGACGGGCACGAACCCGTCCGCGGTCTCCGCGCCCAGATCCGCCACCGTGATCTCGTCGGCGACGACGAGTGAACCGACGGGCGCGTCCGGCTGGAAACCGCCGGCGATGCCCGCCGAGACGACGAGGTCGTACGGGGTGTCAGACAGGGCGGCCGCGGTGAGGGCGGTGGCGGTCGACGCGGCGGCGAGGGCGGGGCCGACACCGGCGGTGAGCAGATCGTAGGCACCGGCCCGGTGGAGGGTCGCCCCGGGCATCGGGACCTCGACGAGGGGCCGGTGCGCGAACGCCCGGGCCACCGCGTCCCGTTCGACGGAGACCGCGGTGGCTACGAGGACGCGTGCCGCACGTACGGAAGACGTGGTCAGGAGTCCTTCTTGAGCGTGAAGGACCACAGACCGCTGACCGTCGTGTCGCCCTCCTTGATGGAGACGAGCGTGGAGGTGCCGCTCGCGCCGTACTGCGCGTTGAAGAACACGCTGCCCGGGATCGTGCGGTACGTCTTCTTGCTGGAGTCGGTCAGCGGCTGACCGTTCATCAGGATCGTCCAGCCCTTTTCGGCGATGTCGGGGTCCACACCGAACCGCACGGTCTCGTCGGGGTCGACCTTGATGGACTTGATGTCCTTGGCCTTGAGGCACTTGGCCAGGTCCGCGGCCTTCACCTCCTTGCCGTCGTTGTAGCAGTCGGTCTCGGAGCTGACCGAGTTGTCGCCGACCGTGATGGTGGCCAGCGGCGTCGGCTTGTCGCAGGCGGACAGCGTGAGAAGTCCGGCGGACACGGCTCCGACAACGGCAACGGCGCGACGGCGGCGCGCGGCGCTGAATCCAGAAGATCCATCGGATCCGGGAACAGATCCGGGAGCAGATTCATTAGCGGCTCTGCCGCGGGGCAGGGAGGTCATGGGCGAAGGCTATCGGGCAGGCCCACCGCTCCCCCCACCTGGGGTACGGCGTGCCGCACCCCACCTGAGCGCGTGCCGCGTCATGCCACGCGTGTCCGCGGACGACCCCCGTGCCGGGCCACCCCGATCAGCCCCCGCACGGTGGTGAGCCAGCCGGTGGCGACGATCGCGGCGGCCACGGAGAGGCCGAGCGTGCCGTTCAGGGGCAGCGCCATGCCGATGCCGCCGCCGATGACCCAGGCCATCTGCAGAATCGTCTCGGAGCGCGCGAAGGCCGACGTACGGACCAGCTCGGGCACGTCCCGCTGGATCAGCGCGTCCAGGGACAGCTTGGCCAGGGCCTGCGCGAACCCGGCGACCGCAGCCAGACAGGCCACCACGACCGCCCCGAAGAACACGGCCGCGGTGATCGCCGCCCCCAGCACGAACCCGACGACCGTCACGATGATGATCTCGGGAGCGCGTGATTTCAGCCAAGCTCCGACCGCTGTGCCGAGCGCGTTGCCCACCCCCGCCGAGACACCCACTATCGCCAGCGAGGCCGCCGCGCTCGCCCCGGCCAGCGGGTGCTCGCGCATCAGGAACGCGAGGAAGAAGATCAGGAAGCCGGACAGACAGCGCAGCGACGCGTTCGCGGCGAGCGCGTGCGTGACGGCCGTGCCGACCGTGCGCAGCCCCGGGCGCTTGACCTTCTTCAGGTGCGGCCCGTGCAGATGCTCCGGATCCGCCGCGAGGAGCGCCTTGTCCTCGCCCTTGGCCGAGTCGACCTTGGGCGGCAGCGAGAACGACAGGAACATCCCCGCGATGAAGATCACGAAGGCGCCGTAGAGCGGATAGCGCGGGCCGAGCGCCTGCAGCCCCGCCCCGATCGGCGCGGCCACACCGGTGGCGAGCAGACCGCCGAGGGTGACCCGGGAGTTCGCCTTCACCAGCGAGAACCCCGGTGGCAGCAGTCGTGGCACCACGGCGCTGCGCACCACCCCGTACGCCTTCGACGACACCAGCACGCCCAGCGCGGCGGGATACAGCTCGATACCGCCGGTCACCACCGCGCCCGACAGCAGCAGCGCGAGGAAGGCCCGGGCGAGCATCGCGCCCGCCATCGCGGCGCGGCGGCCGTGCGGGAGGCGGTCCAGGAGCGGCCCGATCACGGGGGCGAGGAGGGTGAAGGGCGCCATGGTGATGGCGAGGTACAGCGCGACGCGGCCTCGGGCCTCGTCCGTGGGCACCGAGAAGAAGACGGTGGACGCGAGGGCGACGGTGATCATGACGTCACCCGCGCCGTTCACCCCGTGCAGCTCGATCAGCTTCCCGAGCCCGGACTCGCCCGCCCCGTGCGCGTGCGTCGCCTTGCGGATGCCGCGCGCCGTCCCCGTCACCGGGAAGTGCAGGGCACGGCCGACCGCACGGACGGACCCGGTCACCCGGGTCGATCCGCCACTCCGGCTACTCCCCTTGGTCCCACCGATCCCGGTGGCTCCGTGGGGCGACCTTGCGGCTGCCACTCCGTCATAGTGCCCCGAGATGGGGGTGCGTAGTGCGGTTACCGCGCGTATGGGGGCCGAGTGGGGGGCTTGGGGGGTGGGGGGGCTCGGGCGGGATTTTGGCGGGGGCGTCCCCGGGCGGGATGCTTTCCGGTGCGCTGGCGGCGGCTCCGGCGCAGTCGGGTTTCTCGGTGCTTTCCAGCCGACCGAGACGGGCGGGTGGGTGGGAAAACCCGGCGCGGAGCGGCGGGAATCTGGCCGTGGAGCGGCGGGGAGCCGGGGCCGCGGAGCGGCGAAAAAGCTGGCGCGGAGCGCCGAAGAGGCCCGCCGGTGTGGGCCCAGGGGCCAGGAGAAGGTAGCGTGCGTAGCGCGCTAGTGGCGATTGTTCTCGGCCGCGCGCCTCTCGGCCATCCCGCAGAATGGATGACGTAGGTGCGCCCGAGCGCGATCGGGCGCGGACGTCGACGCGGTCCCCTGGTCCGCTCCGTCCGCACCCCCGCCGAGCAATGGCGCACCCGTGAGACGGCGTAGGAGAGAAGCGATACCTGTGAGCGCAGCGACCACGCGAAGCCGCACCCCCGACCGCCTGTGCGCCGAGGCAGTCGACCTCGCCCGCGCCGCCGCCGAGGAGGCGGCCGCACCCGGCGTCGTCGGCGAGCACGTGGAGATGGTCTCCGAAGGGGACCGCGTCGTCACGCACTTCTTCGAGTGCAAGGAGATGGGCTACCGCGGCTGGCGCTGGGCCGTGACCGTCGCCCGCGCCTCCCGGGCGAAGCTCGTCACCCTCGACGAAACCGTGCTGCTGCCCGGCCCGGACTCCCTCCTCGCCCCCGAGTGGGTGCCGTGGAGCGAGCGCCTGCGCCCCGGTGACCTGGGCCCGGGCGACCTGCTGCCCACCGACGCCGAGGATCTGCGCCTGGAGCCGGGTTACACCGGCGAGGACGAGCCCCCGCCGAACTCGCCCCTCTCCGAGGACATGGCCGAGCTGGTCGAGGCGGAGGACGCCGAGGTCTCGGGTGTGACGCCCGCGGGCCTGCTCCTCTCGCCGATGCGCGGTTCGATCGCGTCCGTCGCCGAGGAGCTGGGGCTGCGGCGTGCGCGCGTCCTGTCGCGGTACGGACTGCATGTCGCGGCCGACCGCTGGGAGGAGTCGTACGGGCCGAAGACGCCCATGGCGCAGGCCGCGCCGGCGTCGTGCGTCAGCTGTGGCTTCCTCAACCGGATCGGGGGGTCGCTCGGTCAGGCGTTCGGAGTCTGCGCGAACGAGTTCTCGCCGGCCGATGGGCACGTCGTCTCCCTCGCCTACGGATGCGGTGGCCACTCCGAGGCCGCGGTCATGCCCGCACCGCCGCGTCCGGCACCCCACGTGATCGACGAAACCAAGGTGGACCCCTTCCCGCTCCGCCCCGCCCCGGATTCCGGTTCGGTCTCGGTTACGGCGGACGAGTCTTCGGCGGAGCTGGGGCACTCGTAGGCGGGGCGGGGAGTTTTTCGCCCCCTCCGCCCCTACCCGTCCCTTGTTCCTGGGGCTCCGCCCCAGACCCCGCTCCTCAAACGCCGGAGGGGCTGAATCTTTCCCCGGCCGGCGCTAGAGATTTTTAGCCCGTCCGGCGTTTGAGGACGAGGCCGTCCAGGCCGATAGCGGGGGTCTGGGGGCGGCAGCCCCCAGGAACAAGGGACGGGTAGGGGCGGAGGGGGCGAAAAACTCCCCACCCCCGCACCAGCGCAGGGCGCCCCTCCGCCTCGCGGTACCTTCATGCGGCGACGGTCGACCCCAGCGTGCAGTCGCGGTACCGCAAGAGGAGAGTGACCACCGTGAGCAAGTTCGTGCGGCCGGCAGCCGAGGGCGCGGACCCGTTCGGGACGGCGCGCCTGCGACGCGGGGTGCTGGACGCCTGGGCGACCAGCCCGGCGAGGTTCCGCGAGGACGCCAACGCCGAGGAGGACCTCGTACTCGGCGGGTACCGCGACCGCCTGGTCGTCGAGCTCGCGCAGAACGCGGCCGACGCCGCGGCAAGGGCCGGAGTCCCGGGCCGCCTCAGGCTCACCCTCCGCGACGGAGTACTCGTCGCGGCCAACACCGGCGCCCCCCTCGACGCGACGGGCGTCGAGTCGCTCTCCACCCTCCGCGCCTCCGCGAAGCGGGACGCCGCCGACACCGCCGTCGGCCGCTTCGGTGTCGGCTTCGCCGCCGTCCTCGCGGTGACCGACGAGCCCGCCGTCGTGGGCCGGCACGGCGGCGTCCGCTGGTCCCTCGCCGAGGCCCGCGAACTGGCCTCGGACACCGCCCGCCACAGCCCGGGCCTGGGCGACGAGATCCGCCGCCGTGACGGCCATGTGCCCCTGCTCCGGCTGCCGTTCGCCGCCGAGGGCACCGCCCCGGACCCGTACGACACGGCCGTGATCCTCCCCCTGCGGGACCCCGCCGCCGAGGACCTCGCCGAACGCCTCCTGCAGAACCTCGACGACGCGCTGCTCCTCGCGCTGCCGGGCCTGGAAGAGGTCGTCGTCGAGATCGGCGACGACGAGGTCCGTACGCTGCGCCGCCGCGCCGACGAGCACGGCGCCGTCATCGAGGACTCCCGCGACGGCACCACCCGCTGGCGTACCGTCGCCCGCCACGGTGCCCTCGAACCCGCCCTGCTCGCCGACCGCCCGGTCGAGGAACGGCTGCGTCCGCACTGGTCGGTGACCTGGGCCGTCCCCGTGGACGCCGACGGCGCCCCGGCCCGCCCCCGCACCAGCCCCGTCGTGCACGCGCCCACGCCGAGCGACGAACCCCTGGGCGTACCGGCGCTGTTGATCGCCTCCCTCCCGCTCGACACCACCCGCCGCCACGCGGCGCCCGGCCCCCTCACCGGCTTCATCGTGGAGCGCGCGGCCGACGCGTACGCCGAACTGCTCGCCGCCTGGCGCCCGGTGGACGCGGGGATCATCGACCTCGTGCCCGGCCCGCTCGGCAAGGGCGAACTGGACGGTTCCCTGCGCCAGGCGATCCTGGAGCGACTCCCGCGCACCGCGTTCCTGCCGCCCGCCGCCCCGCCGGACACCGCCGTCCCGGAGACCCCCGTCGACTGGCCCGACGCAGGCACCAGCAGCGCGGAGAACCCCGCCGCGCTGCGCCCCCGCGACGCCGAGGTCGTCGAGGGCGCCGGGGCCGAGACCGTCGGTGTGCTCGCCGAGGTGCTGCCCAGCCTCCTGCCCGCCGGGCTCGAACGCCGGGCGGAGCTGCGGACGTTGGGCGTGGCCAGGGTCCCGCTCACCGAGGCCGTGGACCGGCTGGCGGGCCTGGAGAAGGACCCGGGCTGGTGGCGGCGGCTGTACGACAGCCTCGCCGGTGTCGACCCCGACCGGCTCTCCGGGCTGCCCGTGCCGCTCGCCGACGGCCGTACGACCATCGGCCCCCGGCAGGTCCTGCTGCCCGTCCCCGACGACGACCGGACCGCCGCGTCCCCCGACACCCTCGCCCGTCTCGGCCTCAAGGTCGCCCACCCGGACGCCGCCCACCCGCTCCTGGAGAAGCTGGGCGCCCTCCCGGCCACCCCCCGCGCGGTCCTCACCACCCCGCAGGTGCGTGCCGCCGTCGCGGCCTCGCTCGACGACGAGGGCGGCGGCTGGGACGAGGACGCCCCGGACACCGAGGAGCTGGCCGACACCGTCCTCGCACTCGTCCGCGGCGCCGGTCTCGAACCCGGCGACGAGCCCTGGCTCGGTGCCCTCGCCCTCCCCGACGAGGAGGGCGAGTTGGTGCCCGCGGGCGAACTCGTGCTGCCCGGCAGCCCGTTCGCCCAGGTCATGCGCGAGGACGAACTGGCCTTCGTCGACGCCGAACTGGCCGAGCGCTGGGGCGAGCAGCCGCTGGCCGCCTGTGGAGTCCTCGCCAACTTCACCCTCGTACGCGCCACCGATGTCGTCCTCGACCCGGACGAACTGGAGCCGCGCGACTCGGACTTCGCGGAGCCCGATGACGCGGGGCTCCTCGACGCCGTCGACGTGTGGTGCGAGGACGTCCTCGACCGGCTGCCCGACACACCTGTGCCGCCCGTCGCCACCGAGATCGTCGCCGTACGGGACCTGGATCTCGTGGACGACGAGCGCTGGCCGCAGGCCCTCGCCCTGCTGTCGCAGCCGCCCCTGCGGGACGCGCTCACGCAGCCGGTGCGGCTGCTGCTGCCGGACGGCACGCACGAGACCGTACGGCCGTACACGGCCTGGTGGCTGCGCGGTCACCCCGTCCTCGACGGACGTCGCCCGGCCGGGCTGCGGTCGGCCGGCGGCGACCCGCTGCTGCACGGTCTCTACGACGCCGCCGACGCGAGCGGTTTCGAGGACGAGCAGGTACTGAGGGCGCTGGGCGTACGGACCTCCGTGGCCGCCCTCCTCGACGAACCCGGCGGCGCGGCCGAGCTCCTGGACCGCCTCGCCGACCCCGACCGCGAGGTCTCCGGAGCCCAACTGCACGCCCTCTACGGCGCCTTGGCCGACCTCGACCCCGAGCAGGTCACGCTGCCGGACGAACTGCGGGCCGTCGTCGACGGGCAGGTCACCGTGGTGGACGCGGCCGACGCCATGGTCGTGGACTCGCCCGACCTGCTGCCCTTCACGAGCGGCGTGCCGCTGCTCCCCGTACGGCCTGCGCGGGCCGCCGAGCTCGCCGAGCTGTTCCAGGTGCGGCGGCTCAGCGAGTCGGTGACGGGCGAGGTCGACTCGGAGGGAGCCGAACACGACGTACCGGAGCCGGTGCGGGTGCTGCTCGGTCCCGCCACCCCGGCGTCGTACATCGAGCACGAGGAACTGATCGTCGACGGCGTGGAGTTGGACTGGCGCCGTACCCGGGACGGGGTGCTGCACGCCGCCACCCTGGAGGGTGTCGCCGCCGCCCTCGCCTGGGCGGCCGGGCAGTGGCCGCGCCGCTTCGAGGTCGCGGCCCTGCTCGAGGATCCGTCGCGGACGGAGGAGCTGGAGCGGGACCGCTGGTTCGACTGAGTCCTGGCCGACTCCCGCGGCGCGTACGGGAGTCGTCGAAAACGCACGCACGAAATCCGCACATCCGCACAACCGCTCGCCCCCGTCGCACATCTGACCACTTGAGTCATCAGACTCCACGATCGCTTGGGCCCCGTGTGACGACGAGCCGTCAAGGACGACCGCGCCAGGGGCCCCTGTTTTCACTGGGGGAAACTGTGCGGAAGCGCACCACCACCGTCGCCCTGCTCGCCGCCTTCACGGTGGCCGGCGCCGCGCTGGCGCCCGCGGCCTTCGCGGACGGCGGCGAGGGCGACACCGAGATCACCAAGGTCGTGGTGAACGGCGGCAAGAGCGTCGTCGTCGGCGCGGCGACCGTCAAGAAGTTCACGGTGTCCGTCACGGCGACGGACGACCAGGGCATCGACAGCGCCGAGATCGACCTCATCGGTCCGAACTCCGGCCTTCTCATCACGTCCGCGGTGAAGTGCGTGGTCTCCAGCACCAGCGCCACGACCTCCACCTGCTCGGCCGCCTTCACCGTGGACCCGCGGGTGTACGACGTCATCAACGGCGAGGCGGGCACCTGGTACGTCGACGCGTTGGTCAACGCCAAGGGCGACGACTCCAACTACGTCTGGAAGGAGAAGGCGGGCAGCTTCAAGGTCCAGCGCGCCTCCCAGGTGACGGTCAACGCCGCCCCCGAGCCGGTGAAGAAGGGCAAGACCATCACGGTCACCGGCAAGCTGACCCGCGCCAACTGGGAGACGGGCAAGAACGTGGCCCTCGCCAACCAGTCGGTGGCGCTGCAGTTCCGCAAGGCGGGCACCACCACCTACACCAACGTCAAGGGCATCAAGTCGACCTCGACGGGCGCCCTGAAGACCACGGTCAAGGCCTCGGTCGACGGCTTCTACCGCTACTCCTACGCGGGCATCACGACGACCGCGGGCGTCAGCGCCGCGGGCGACTACATCGACGTCAAGTAGGCGGAGTCGCGACCCGGTCGACCTTGCGGCAGACGCGGCCGAACTCGCAGTAGACACAGCCGAGTTGGCCGAACAGCAAGTAGCCGGACGTGAAGCGGAAGTGCCTTGCCGATGGCCCCCGGGTTTCCCCCGGGGGCCATTCGCCGTGCGCGACAAAAATCCGCATCACCCGTACAACCTTCACCCCATGTCGCGCATCTCCTCATGTGAGCCAACAGGCTCCGCAATCATTTGGGTCCCGCGCCGACTACGAGCCGTAGTAACGACCAGAGCCCGGGGCCCCTTTCACGTGGGGAACACATGCGCATACGAGCCACTGTGGCCGCCGTCACCGGCGCCCTGGCCCTCTCCGCCCTGGTCATCCCGGCGGCGCAGGCCGACTCGCAGGGTGCCACGAGCCTGGACCGTCCGAGCGCCGCGGAGCATTTCGGCGCCCCGTCCGCCAAGTCGGGGTTCAGCGCGGCCGCCGCCGCCCCGTTCACCATCTCCAACGTCACGGTGAACGCCGGCAAGGATGTCGTCGTCGGCACCACCGCCGCCAAGACCTTCACCGTCTCCGTGACCGCCAGCCACGCCAGCGGCGTCGTGGACGCCTACATGGACCTGTGGCACGGAACGAACGTCGAGGAGGGCCTCGACGGTTACCTCCCGCCGAACCAGGAGGCGGCCAGCTGCACGGCCTCCAGCGCCACGACGTCGAAGTGCACGCTCACCATCACGGCCACCCCCGGTCTGAACAGTGACAGCGGGATCGGCGACCTGTACGCCAACGCGCTGGCCGGTACCTGGCACGTCACCGTGGCCGTCCTGTCCGGTGACGGCGAGGTCTACGCGAACGACTTCTACAAGACCCAGAAGGTCCAGCGGCTGTCGAAGCTGACGGTCAACGCCGCACCGGAGCCGGTGAAGAAGGGCAAGACCATCACGGTCACCGGCAAGCTGACCCGCGCCGACTGGGAGACGAAGAAGTACGTCGGCCTCAGCGGCCAGTCGGTGGGCCTGCAGTTCCGCAAGGCGAGCAGCAGCACCTACACGAGCGTGAAGGGCATCAAGTCCACCACGGGCGGCGCCCTGAAGACCACGGTCAAGGCGTCCGTCGACGGTTTCCACCGCTTCAGCTACAAGGGCATCGCGAGCACCGCCGCGGTCACCACCGCCGGTGACTACGTCGACGTCAAGTAACCACCTGCAGCACCTGCACCACCTGCAGTACCGCTAGGCCGGAAAGCGGCGGTCGACCCATTTCCACATGAGCTCCAGGGCGGCCGCCGCCACCGCCGCGATGCCCACCGCGATCCACGGCATCGTCACCCCGACCAGCTTCAGCGCGAAGAAGTCCTGCAGCCACGGCACGACGAGCACCAGCAGGAACCCCGCGCCCATCGTCGCGACCAGGGCGACCCGCCACCAGGTGTACGGCCGGGCGATGATCGCCAGCACCCACATCGAGATCAGGAACAGCGTCAGTGTCGCGGCGCTCGTCTCCGCGTCCAACGCGCCGGTCCCGGTGTAGTGATGACGGGCGATCAGGTACGTGATGAACGTGGCCACCGCCGCGATCACGCCCCCCGGGATCGAGTACCGCATGACCCGGCGTACGAAGTGGGGCCTGGCCCGCTCCGTGTTCGGGGCGAGGGCGAGGAAGAACGCCGGGACACCGATCGTCAGGGTGGACAACAGGGTCAAGTGGCGGGGCAGGAACGGGTATTCGACCTGCCAGCACACCACCAGAATGGCCAGCAGCACCGAGTAGACCGTCTTCACCAGGAAGAGGGTCGCGACCCGGGTGATGTTCCCGATGACCCGCCGCCCCTCCGCGACCACCGAAGGCAGCGTCGCGAAGCTGTTGTTGAGTAGCACGATCTGCGCCACGGCGCGGGTCGCCTCGGAGCCCGAGCCCATGCTGACCCCGATGTCGGCGTCCTTCAGGGCCAGTACGTCGTTCACGCCGTCGCCCGTCATCGCCACGGTGTGCCCGTTCGACTGCAGCGCGCCCACCATGTCCCGCTTCTGCTGCGGGGTGACCCGCCCGAACACCGTGCCCTTGTCCAGCGACTTCGCCATCTCCGCCTGGTCGGTGGGGAGCTGGCGCGCGTCCACGACCTTCCCGCTGAGCCCCAGCTTCCCGGCCACCGCGCCCACCGACACCGCGTTGTCGCCGGAGATGACCTTGGCCTTGACGTTCTGCTCCTCGAAGTACCGCAGGGTGTCCGCCGCGTCGGGGCGCAGCCGCTGCTCCAGGACGACCAGCGCGGTGGGCTTCGAGCCCTCCTTGACGGCAGGATCGTCGAGGTCCCTGGTGACCCGGGTGAGCAGCAGCACCCGCAGCCCCTCCTCGTTGAGCCGCTCGGTCTCCGCGAGCGCCGGGTCCCCCTCGGACAGCAGCACATCGGGGGCGCCGAGGAGCCACGTGCTCGTTTCCCCGTTGCCCTCGCTGAACGACGCCCCGCTGTACTTGCGGGCCGAGGAGAAGGGCAGCGACTCCGTGCAGCGCCAGTCCTCGCTGTCCGGGTAGGCGTTGATGATCGCCTTCAGGGACGCGTTCGGCCGAGGGTCCGACTCACCGAGCGAGCCGAGGACCTTCCGTACGTAACTCTCGTCGCTGCCGCCCAGCGGACGCACCTCGGTGACGTCCATGCCGCCCTCGGTGAGCGTGCCCGTCTTGTCGAGGCAGACGGTGTCGACGCGCGCGAGCCCCTCGATGGCGGGCAGTTCCTGCACCAGGCACTGTTTCCGGCCAAGCCGGATGACCCCGATCGCGAAGGCCACGGAGGTGAGGAGCACCAGGCCCTCAGGGACCATCGGCACGATCCCGCCGACGGTCCGGGCGACGGAGTCCTTGAAGTCGTTCTGTTTGACCACCAGTTGGGTGATGACCAGGCCGATCGCACTCGGGATCATCATCCACGTCACGTACTTGAGGATCGTGGAGATGCCCGTCCGCAGCTCGGAGTGGACGAGCGTGAACCGTGACGCCTCCTCGGCGAGCTGCGCCGCGTACGCCTCCCGGCCCACCTTCGTCGCCGTGAACGCGCCGCCGCCCGCGACCACGAAGCTGCCCGACATCACCTGGTCGCCGGCCTGCTTCACCACCGGGTCGGCCTCACCGGTGAGCAGTGACTCGTCGATCTCCAGGCCGTCGGCCTCCACGCACGCGCCGTCGACGACGATCTTGTCCCCGGGCCCGATCTCGATCAGGTCCCCGAGCACGATCTCCGACGTACTGACCTCGGCGGCGATCCCGTCCCTGCGCACGGTCGGTTTCGCCTCGCCGATCACCGCGAGCGAGTCCAGGGTCTTCTTGGCCCGCCATTCCTGGATGATGCCGATCCCGGTGTTGGCGAGGATGACGTACCCGAACAGGCTGTCCTGGAACGGCGCCACGAACAGCATGATCAGCCAGAGCACGCCGATGATCGCGTTGAACCGGGTGAAGACGTTGGCGCGGACGATCTCGCGCACGGAGCGGCTGCTGCGCACCGGGACGTCGTTCACCTCGCCGCGCGCCACCCGTTCGGCCACCTCTGCGGCGGACAGCCCCAGCGCCCGCTCCGAGGGGGAGGCGGGTATGGGCACGGGGTGAACGGGATCGAGTTCGGCGCCCGCGTCGATGTGCGTCATGCGTTCGACGGTACGTGCGGATATACGGCTTCACCCGCTGAGTGCCCGAAAGATCCGACCAGGGGAGGACGGGGGAGGGCGGTCAATGATGCCGTGGTTGTAGGCGGGGCCTGGTTACTCCCCAGGAGAGTCGGCGGCGGCCTTGAGTGCGGCGTCCCGCTTCAGCGCCGCCTCCCGCCCGCGGACGTACCAGATGCCGATCAGGCCGAGACCCGCGCCGGCCAGGCAGGTCCACACCCACCAGGTGTGCCCGTGGTCGTCGAACCAGCCGTAGAACGGCAGCTGCACCAGGAAGAGGACGAACCAGAGAATCGTGAGGCCCGTGATGGTGGCGACAACGGGCCCCTCAAGGGGCTCCGGCGCCTCGTGCTTGGGGGTCCACTTCGCCATGGGGACAGCTTACGAGCACCCCGCGCGGGTTTCCGCGCAGGTCGGCACGGCCCTTGTATACCAAGGGTCTACGCGCGGAGATGGCGATTTATGACTCATATGTTCATACTGAAACCGCCTGAGTCTGGCTCTTTCTGTTCGTACGAAACAACAACGGAAACCTCCGGGAAACCCGTTGGTGATCACGCGCCAGCCAGACTCGATCAAGTTCCCAGCCCGGCGCCGTCCCGCCCGGCGCCCACTGGCCACCTGGCCCCCGCACGTATGAGGTCACGCATGTCCACCTCGGCCGCCACCAAGGCCCCCACCCCGGAGCAGCCGGAACCCCGGCCCGCGCAGGGTGCCCTCGACCGCTACTTCAAGATCTCCGAGCGGGGCAGCACGCTGCCGCGCGAGATCCGCGGCGGCTTCGCCACCTTCTTCGCGATGGCCTACATCATCGTGCTGAACCCGATCATCCTGGGCAGCGCGAAGGACATGTACGGGCACCAGCTGGACAACGGCCAGCTGGTCACCGCGACCGCGCTGACCGCGGCGTTCACCACGCTCCTGATGGGTGTCATCGGCAACGTGCCGATCGCGCTGGCCGCCGGTCTGGGTGTGAACACGGTTGTCGCGCTGCAGCTCGCGCCGCGGATGTCCTGGCCGGACGCCATGGGCATGGTGGTCCTCGCGGGCTTCGTGGTGATGCTCCTGGTCGCCACCGGTCTGCGTGAGCGCGTCATGAACGCCGTGCCGCTGGGCCTGCGCAAGGCCATCGCGATCGGTATCGGCCTGTTCATCATGCTGATCGGCCTGGTCGACTCCGGCTTCGTCTCGCGCATCCCGGACGTCGCGCAGACCACGGTCCCGCTCCAGCTCGGCAGCGACGGTCACCTCAACGGCTGGCCCGTCCTGATCTTCATCCTCGGCACGCTGCTCACGCTCGCGCTGATGGTGCGCAAGGTGTCCGGCGCGATCCTCATCTCGATCGTCTCGATGACCGTCCTCGCGGTGATCATCAACGCCGTCGCCGACATCCCGTCCTGGGGGCTGACCACCCCGGAGTGGCCCGGCAACCCGGTCTCCACCCCGGACTTCGGGCTCGTCGGCGAGGTCAGCCTCTTCGGCGGCTTCGGCAAGGTCGGCGTGCTGACCGGCGTCCTCTTCGTCTTCACCGTGCTGCTGTCGTGCTTCTTCGACGCGATGGGCACGATCATGGGCGTCAGCGACGAGGCCAAGCTGACCGACGCCCAGGGCAACATGCCCGGCATCAACAAGGTCCTCTTCGTCGACGGCATCGCGGTGGCCGCGGGCGGCGCCAGCTCATCCTCCGCCACCACCTGCTTCGTGGAGTCCACGGCGGGCGTCGGCGAGGGCGCGCGCACCGGCTTCGCGAACGTCGTCACCGGCGCGCTCTTCGCCGTGGCGCTCTTCCTGACCCCCGTCGCCACCATGGTCCCGTCGCAGGCGGCCACTCCCGCGCTGCTCGCGGTCGGCTTCATGATCCTGGCGGGGTCGATCAAGGAGATCGACTGGGCGGACTACACGATCGCCATCCCGGCCTTCGTCACGATGCTGATGATGCCGTTCACATACTCGATCACGAACGGCATCGGCTTCGGCTTCATCACCTTCGTGGTGCTGCGCCTGGCGGCGGGACGCGGCCGTGACGTGCCGGTCGCGATGTACGTGGTGGCGGCGGTGTTCGGGTTCTACTACCTGATGCCGGCGCTCGGCCTCACGTAGGCGGCCGTACGGGGCCGCTCACGTGACCCCGTAGAACTTCTCCGTCTCCTCGACCGCGGTCTGGAACCGCTCGTCGAAGTCGTCGCGAATGAGCGTCCGGACCACATAGTCCTGGACGCTCATTCCGCGTTTGGCGGCGTGGTGTCGGAGCCGGTCGAGCAGCTCCCCGTCTATCCGCAGGCTGAGCACGCTGGTCCCCATGGAGTCGAGGGTCGCCGTACCCCGCCGGGCGAGGGGTCACTTTCCGGATCCGGCTCACTCATATGAGTGACGTAAAGATTCAGTTTGCCGTTTCGCGGGCACTCCGGTGGTCTTTAGGGAGAGTAATGAGTTACGCTAAGGAACATGCCTGACCTCACCCATGGCGACGACGTTGCCGCCGTGAACTCCCTCCGCTCCGCAGTCATGCGGTTGTCGCGCCGGCTCAAGCACCAACGGGTCGACGAGTCGCTGAGCCCCACCGAGATCTCGGTGCTCGGCACCCTCGCCCGCTGTGGCAACGCCACGCCGGGCGAACTCGCCCGCAAAGAGCATGTGCAGCCGCCCTCGATGACCCGCATCGTCGCGCTGCTCGAAGCGAAGGGACTGGTCAGGCTAGAGCCGCACCCCGACGACCGGCGCCAGAAGGTCGTCACACAGACCGAGCAGGCCGAGGCCATCCTCGAAGAGAGCCGCCGCAAGCGGAACGCGTGGCTGGCCGGCCTGGCCGAGGGTCTCGACGAGGACGAGTGGGCCAAGCTCCGCGAGGCCGCTCCCGTCCTGGAGAAGCTCGCACAGATCTGACCCAAGCCGCAGTGACAGGACGTCGTCGTCCTGCACGCCACAGGACGACGACGTCCGACGTACGCCTAGGAGGCGAGCCCTTTTGAGTTCGGGACCCGGAGCAGACTCCGCCCCCGCACCAGCCACCCACGACTCCCCGCCCGCCCCCGACACCCACTCGTCGATGTTCAGCTCGCTGAAGGTCCGGAACTACCGCCTGTTCTTCATGGGCCAGGTCGTCTCCAACACCGGCACCTGGATGCAGCGCATCGCTCAGGACTGGCTGGTGCTGAGCCTGACCGGCTCCTCCGCCGCGGTCGGTTTCACCACTGCGCTGCAGTTCCTGCCGATGCTGCTGTTCGGGCTGTACGGCGGCGTCCTCGTCGACCGCCTCCGCAAGCGCCCGACCCTCCTTGCCACCCAGACGGCCATGGGCATCACCGGCCTCGCGCTCGCCTTCCTCACCCTCTCCGGACACGTCCAGGTCTGGCACGTCTACCTGGCCGCCTTCGTCGCGGGCCTCGTCACGGTCGTCGACAACCCGGCCCGCCAGTCCTTCGTCTCCGAGATGGTCGGCCCGGACCAGCTGCAGAACGCGGTCAGCCTCAACTCCGCCAACTTCCAGTCCGCCCGCCTGATCGGCCCCGCCGTCGCGGGCCTGCTGATCACCGGCGTGGGCACGGGCTGGGCGTTCCTCTTCAACGGCCTGTCGTTCGTCGCCCCCATCGCGGGCCTGCTGCTGATGCGCACCCGCGACCTGCAGTTCGTCAAGCGCGCCCCGCGCGCCAAGGGCCAGCTCCGCGAGGGCCTGCGCTATGTCGCGAACCGTCCCGAGCTGATCTGGCCGATCGTCCTCGTCGGCTTCATCGGCACCTTCGGCTTCAACTTCCCGGTGTTCCTATCGGCCTACGCCGACGACATCTTCCACGCGGGCGCCGGCGCGTACAGCCTCTTCAACACGCTGATGGCGGTCGGTTCCGTCGCCGGCGCGCTGCTCGCCGCCCGCCGCGGCACGGCCCGCCTGCGCGTCCTGATCGCGGCGGCCCTGGCCTTCGGCATCCTGGAGGTCGTGGCGGCCGCGGCCCCCTCGCTCTGGCTCTTCGCCCTCCTCATGGTCCCGATCGGCGTCTTCGGCCTCACGGTCAACGTCACCGCGAACACCTCGGTCCAGATGGCCACCGACCCCGCCATGCGCGGCCGCGTCATGGCCCTGTTCATGATGGTCTTCATGGGCGGTACGCCCCTGGGGGCGCCCCTCGTCGGCTGGGTCACCGACGCCTACGGCCCACGTGTCGGCTTCGCCCTCGGCGGTCTGATCTCGACGCTCTCCGCGCTCACCATCGGCCTGGTCCTGGCCCGCCTCGGCGACCTCCGCCTCTCGATGGGCTGGAACCACGGCCACCCGCACGTCCGCTTCGTACCGAGGCAGGAGCGGGAACAGCTGGCCACGGCGGTGTGACCCGGCGCGTGGCGCCGGGTCAGGTGACCACCTGTATGCGCTCCAGGGCCAGTCGGAACGCCGTCGGGCCGACCTTGAGCGCCCCGCTGAACGGGTAGTTGAACTCGTAGACGATGAGGAGCATGACGCCCACGGTGAAGGTGAGGGAGAAGACCACGCCCGCGTGGGCGCGCAGGCTCTCCATCCCGAAGAGGTAGACGAAGCCGATGGTGACGAGGGCGCCCATCAGGAGGGCGATCCACAGGAGGGTGGGGACTCCGGCGGTGGCCGCCTCGTTCACCCGCTCGCGGCGCGCGTCGCCGAGCTGTGCCACGGCGTCGAGGGCGCCCCCGTAGCGGACCTCGTCCGCGCTCGTCCCCGGCTCCAGCGTGTTGATCGTCTCCCGCATCTCGGTGAACTGCCGCCAGGCCACCGGATCGTCCCGCTGCACGGCCATCAGCGGCCACTCGTCGTCGATCACCCTGCCGGTGTACTCCTCGACCAGAGCGCCGAGCCGGCCGCGGTCGGGCTGCGGGAGCGTACGGCTGTACCAGGCGATCTGGAGCAGCGCGTTGGTCTCCGTGTACGTGTTCTCGTGCGCCTGCGAGCGGGTCTCCCACACCCCGACGACGACCATCGCGAGGACGACCGCGTAGATCACCCCGACCTGCGCGTAGACGAACCCCATCGCGTCGTTGTTGGCCTTGCGTTTCTCCAGCGGCACCGCCCGGGCGACGCCGAACACCGCCGCCGTCGCCACCACCGAGCCGGCCAGCAGCAGCAGGATTCCGAGCACCGGCATGTGGACGTCCCCCAGGTCGACGTGCGTATCTCCATCGTCCGGGAGGGTCGCCGGATGATCCATTCCCTGGAAGGGTGACGTCATGAGACTCTTCGCGGCTGTGCTGCCACCCGAGGACGTGGTGAGTGAACTCGGCTCGGTGGTGGACGAGTTGCACGGGCTGCCGGGGGCGGATGCGCTGCGCTGGAGCGGCCGCCCGGGGTGGCACGTCACGCTCGCGTTCTACGGCGAGGTCGACGAGGACGTCGTGCCCGACCTCTCGGAGAGGCTGGCCCGCGCGGCCCACCGTACGGACCCGTTCGCCCTCGCTCTGCGCGGCGGTGGCCACTTCGGCGGACGGGCGCTGTGGGCGGGGGTGTCGGGTGACGTCCCCGTCCTGCGGCTGCTCGCCGACCGGGCGGAGGCGGCGGCCAGGAAGGCGGGCATCCCGATGGAGAACCGCCGCTACCGGCCCCACCTCACGCTGGCCCGCAGCCGCGCCGACGCCGACTTCGAGGCGTACGTCACCGGCCTGGACGCCTTCGCCGGGCGGGCGTGGACGGTGGGGGAGCTGTGCCTCGTCCGCAGCAACCTGCCGAAGTCGGGCGTCCCGGGCGAGCAGCCGCGTTACGAGGTGGTCGCCCGCCGGCCCCTCGGCCCGGCCGGTTAGGCTCAAGGCGTGGACCCGAAAACCCGGAACCGGATCATGGCCGGTGTGCTTGTGCTGATGTTCCTCGTCGTCGCGGTGGCTGCCGCGGTCGGCGGGTAGGGCAGCGCCCCTGGTCGGGGCGCTGCCCTGACGTGCTCAGTTGGGCGGATCGATGTCCACCTTTAGGCCGTCGTCGCCGTAGAAGGTCACGTTGCCCCACTCCAGATCGCCTCTGCCGTGGTACTTCGCGATCTGGGCCATCTCCCATTCCGTGGAATGCCAGGGCTTGCCCGGTTGTCCGTTCGCCACGGCGAGGTCGAACCTCTGTTGATACGTGGTGCCGGTGAAGCCCTTCAGGCTCACGGCGATCTTGCCGTTGTTCCGCATCACGTCGGTGACTCCGGCCATCCACCCGGTCATCGGTGTGCCGTCGGGCAGATAGGCCTGCACCTCGTCCAACTTGGGATCCATGAAGTTGTACCCGTTGAGGCGGGTGGTCTCGTCCGCGGCGTGCTCGCGCACCGCAAGGACCAGGACCTTGCACTCGGAGTTGTGGACGAGGACCGGGGTGTCTCCGGCCAGGACGTAGAAGGAGTGCAGTCCCGCGACGGTGAGGCTGTAGGTGACGGTCGTACGGGTGTAGGCGCGGTTGGCGAGCACCGTGGCGGTTTCGCCGCTGTCCGTGCGCAGGGTGTCGCCCGGCCGCAGGTCTTCCGCGGGCACCCAGGACCGGAGGCTGGTGCTCCAGAAGGGGTGCTCGTAGGTGGCCGAGAGGTCGGCGCGCTCACCGGTCGGCCCTCGGATGGTCAGGGCGGCGAGGTGTTTGTCGTCGTCCGGGGTGACGATCTGCTGCGTGACCCGCCGGGCCGCGGTCTCGCCGGTGACCGGGTCGGTGGCCCGGACCAGGTCGCCCGCCCGGACCTTCTCGATCGGCAGGCTGCCGCCGTCCGCCATGAGGACGCGGGTGCCGGGCAGGAAGCACTGGGTGCAGCCGCGCTGCAGCGCCAGTAGCGACTTGTACGCGATGCCCACCATGCGGAACTTGGAGTTCATCACCATGTCGCGGCCCAGTTCCCAGCACGCTTCGAGATCGCCCTTCTGGGCGCAGTTCTCCAGCTGGGTGAGGCCGGTGACGGCCTGGACGAACTCGTTGAGCTGCTTCATGCTCGCCTCGAGGGCGGGCCCCTGGGAGAGGATGTCGCAGTAGACCTCGTTGTGCTGGCACCACCGCCCGGGGTTCTCGACCGCCTCGCAGCCGAGGATCCCGCACCGGTAGAGCTCGGCGGGCGTGAGGCCCTCCTTCTCCTGGGCCTCCTTCGCGGCGACGGCCGCGCGGCGGCGGGCTTCCTCCTCCTCGCGGTACTTCTGGATGGTGACCACGAACGCCTCGGTCGCGGCCTGGGCCGCTTCCGCGGCGCTCTTGCCGGCCCGCTCCGCCGAGGTCTGGGCCGCCGTGGCCGAGGCCCACGCGGAGGACGCGGAGTTCTGGGCGAGTTCCGCGGACACGGTCGCGTCGCTGGCGGACCTGGCGGCGTTCTGAGCGGCCGTGTCCGCCCTGTTCGCCGCGGCCCGCGCCGTCTTCGCCGACTCCGCGGCCTGCTGCGCGGAGGCCTCGGCGTCATCGGCGTACTGGTCGGCCTGGGTGGAGTAGTCGGCCGCGTCGTCGGCGGACGCCTTCGCCGCCGCCGCCCACTGCTGGGCCTTCTCCGACTCCTTGCGGGCCGTTGCCGCGGTGGCCTGGGCCTCGGCGGCGTCCTCCTGTGCCTTCGCGCCCACCTGGGCGGCTTCGGACACGAGCTGCTGGACCTGCAACTGGTGGGTCAGCGACAGGAGGTCCTGGCGCTGGGCGGTGTACCGCCCGGACACCACGAACCGGTGCAGCAGGTCCGCGGGACCCTCCAGGGCGATGCGCGCGGCGGCGCTCAGCTCCGGGTCACCGCTGTCGACCAGCTGGGCGGCGGTCACCCGGTCGTCCTGGACCTGGGCCTCGGCGAGGGTGCTGGTGAGGAAGGTGCGGTAGGCGTCGGTGGTACCGGCGCTCAGCGCGGCACGCGCCTTGTCCTGGACGTTCGGGCCTCCGGTGTCGGCCGCCTGGGCGACAGCGATCCGGAACGCCTCCCGGCCGGCCTCGTACTGTCCCTCGCGCAGGAACGCGCCGACCGTGGCCGCGACGCCGTCGAGTGCCGTCTCGGCCGCGTCGCGGACCTCCTTGACGGAGCTCTCCTCGGCGAGGCGTTCCACGTCCGCGCGGTCGTCCTGCTGCTGGGCCTCGGTGCGGCCGGTGCGCACATAGGCGACGACTCCGGCGGTGTCGTCGCCCAGTGCCTCCTGGGCGGCGGCGCGCAGCCAGGGCTTGCCGTCCTGCGTGTCGAGCAGGGCGAGCTTGCGGCCCTGCGCGGCGATCTCCTCGTCGTCGGTGCCGGACTGGGCCTGCTGCGCCAACTCCTCGGCGGTGGCCTGCCGTTCGGCGGTCTCGGCGGCGTCCTGCTCGCGCTGCTGCGCCGCGGCCGTCTCCTGGGCCTTGAGGTCGCGGGCGTTCTCGATGCCCGCGTTGGTGCGGCCGAGCAGTTCTGCCGCCTCGACCTCGCGGGCCAGCGTGTAGACGGTCTGGGCCTGCTCGGCGGCCTGCGTGGCGGCGTTCGCCGCTTCGGTCGCCGCGTTGGCGTGGGCGGTGGACTTCGCGGCTGCGGTGGCCGCGTCGCCCGCGCTGTCGGCGGCCTCCAGCGCGGCCGTCGCCGCGTTCCTGGCGTGTACGGCGGCCGACCGTGCGGAGTCCCGGGCATCCCCGGCCGCCGTGGCTGCCTTGCGGGCCAGTGATTCGGCCTGGCCTGCGGCCCGGTTGGCCTCCGCGGCCTGCCGGTGTGCCGAGGCCGCGGCGGCCCGGGCGTTCGCCGCGGCGGAGCTGCCCGCGCCGGCGTACTGGCTGGCCAGTACCGCCGCGTCGGCCGCGGCGGCGGCGTTGGTGCCCGCGCCGGCGGCGGACCTGGCGGCGTCACCGGCGGCGGTGGCGGCCTTCACCGCCTGGTCGGCGGCGTCCGCCGCCCGGTCGGCTCCCTTGGCCGCGTCACTGGCCTTGGTGGCTGCCTTCCTGGCCGCGTCCGCGTTGGCCGCGTCGGTCGCAGCGGCGGCGGCCGAGTTGCGCGCGTCGGAGGCCGCGTTGGCGGCGTTGACCGCCGCTGCCGCCGCCTGGGCCGCTGCCGCCGCCGCGGTCCGCGCGGACTGCTCGGCGGAGTTGGCCGCGGAGATGGCCCGCTGCGCGGCCTTCGCCGCCCCGGACGCGGCGCTCGCCGCCCGGTTCGCGGCGCGTGCCGCGTCGGCGGAGTCCTGCTGCGTGGCCTCGGCCTCCGCGGCCGCCTCCTGCGCGGCCTTCTTGGCCTGCGCGGCTGCCTCGACGGCCTCCGCGGAGGCGTCCTCGGCCTTCGCGGTCTCCTCCGCGGCGAGCTTTCCGGCCCGCTCCGCCTGGTCCGCGAGCTCCGCGATGCTCGCGTACTCCTGGTCGCGGTTGCGGGCGACGAACTGTCCGACGTCCAGGAACTCCCGTACGTCGTCGATGGTTCCGCTCAGTGCGAGCCGCCCGGCGGCCCGCACATTGGTGCCGCCTGCGGCGATGATCTGGGCCAGCAGAACCCGGTCGTCCTGCTCCTGGGCCTCCGTCATCCCGGTGCTCAGGAACGTCTGGATGTCCTCGGCGGTGCCGGCGAGTGCCGCCCGGCCGCGCTCCTGGACCTCGGGGCCGCCCGCGTCGATCGCCCGGGCGACCAGGACCCGCTGGTCCTGTTCCAAGGGCTCCTGCCAGCCCGACTTCATGAACAGGGCGAGGTCGCCCGAGTCGCCGGCCAGCGCGGTGCGGACGGCGGCGAGCGTGTTCTCCCCGCCGATGGCGGCCAGTTGGGCGGCCTCGACGCGGTAGTCCTGTAGCTGCTGGTCCCCGTAGGTCGTGAGGAAGGCTGCGATGTCGTCTGCGCTGCCGACCAGCGCGGCCTCGGCGGTCGACCGCACCTCGGTGCCCCCGGACGCCCAGAGGTCCACCGCCTGCTGACGGAGGGTGCGGGATATCGGTACGACGGTGTCGTCGGCCGTGTCGTCGGCGGCGGCCGGGTACGTGGCGAGCAGGCCGGCCAGCACGGCCAGGGCCAGGGAGCTCGCTGTGCGTCTGCGGGCGCTTCCGCGTTTCCCGGAGCGCCCGGGTGGCTTTCCTCTCATGGATGTCCTCGGTTCGTCGAAGGGCCGCGCGGCCGGCCGGACTTCGCGAGGACCGGAGGCTGCGTGCGGCGGAACGGGTCGGCTCCGTCCGGCAGCCGCGGACGTCGTCGACCGACGACCGACCGCTCCTTTTACCCCGGGAAATCAGCCGTACCAGGCTGCGACCCTTTTATCGAACGCCGGACATTGCCACCGGAGAGCATAACTGGATGGCCATGGAAAAGGGAGTGGAATTGGGAAGTCAATTCCTTGCCCAGCCATCCCGTCATCCCGTCATCCCGGAAAAGGGTATTGCGGAGAATTTACCGGGCCATCCCGTTCAGGGGTCGACATTCGTACGGTCAGTCGGACCCGTCGGGGTGCCCCGCGACGGCCGGACCGACGGAGTCCGGGAGGTTCGCCAGGGCGAGCGCCACCGCCTCTTCCACGGTGGGGGTCTCGCCGAGCAGTCCGGTGTTCGTGTGCCGCAGGACGATGTACCGTCCGCCGCCGTACTGCGGGCTGATCGCGACCTCGGTCCGGTAGCGGCGCCCGGTGCAGGAGCTGAAGGCGACCGTCCAGTGGCTGGTGAAGGGGAAGAGCTGCCGCAGTCGGGGTTCCGCGTGCGCCGCCTCAAGGAGCAGGCCGAACTCGGGGAAGCTCGGGGTGTCGGCAGCCAGCTCCTTCAGCCGGTCCCACTGCGCCTCGACCGCCGCGGCGGGTCCCCGCTCGTGGGCCTCGGCGATCGCGTCGTACAGGAGGGAGGGCAGCGCCTCACGCATCCGAGGCACGGGCGTGCCCGCCGCCCAGAGCGCACCCGCCTCGACCACGTCCCGGAGCTCCGGCACCTGCCCGGTGACGATGTCGACCTCCCTTGCCCGGCCGATGACGTGGAAGCCACGGGCGTCGGCGTCCGGGAACACCAGGAGCGGGAGCCGGCCGGGGGCCGTGGTGGCGATACCGACCGAATCGGGAATTTCATTTCGGCCAGGAACGAGAATGAGAGGGACACCGAGGTCGGCTGCCGATCGCTCCAGCGCGGCGGCCAGGCCACCGGCTTCGATCAGGTCCGGATAGAATTCGGAATTCACCTGGACATTGTGGCATTACGCGACCTGGAAATGAACCGCAGTTCTCCTTTCGGTCCTGTGACGGTCGGTGGTGGCGGGCGGCGGGCGCCCCGCGGTCTCCCGGGGGTGCCCGCCGCCCACACCTGCGGTACGGCGGAACAGGCCTACCGCGCCGCGTATCCGAAGCTGACGTCCGCGGCCGGGAGACCGCCCGCGCCCGGCTGGTACGTCGTGACCGCGGCGACCGTGCCACCGGCCGTCACGTTGGACAGCGGCAGGGCGTACAGCGAGCCGTAGACGGACGGACCGTAGGGCAGACCGACGTACAGGCTGGTGCCGGTGAAGTGGATGCTCCTGCCCAGGTACTGGTTGGCGCCCGGGGTGCCGGGGATGCCGTCGCCGTCGCCCGCCTCGATCCAGCGGTCGCTCGCACCGGGCGTGCCCAGGAGCGAGAAGGTGCTGATCGCGCCCGCGTTCGCCACCGTACCGATGGCCTCGCCCGGGGAACCGACCGCGAGCCTCATCGTCGCCGCGGTGCTCACCGCGCGCGGCGCGGTGTTCACGGCGGTCACGGCCGAGCCGAGCAGGTCGCCGGCCTCCGCGGTGCCGGACACGTCGTCCTCACCGCTGCCCGTCGTGTACGAGTTGAGCTGGCTGTAGGTGCCCGCGGCGGCCACGTGGAAGGTGAGAACGGTGCCCGTGTCGACCTTGTTGACCTCGTCGACGATCAGGTCCTCACCCGGTGAGCCGACCACGAGGATCGAGTCCGTGGCGGCTGCCGCGCCCGAGGTGCGGTAGGGCACCAGCGCCAGGGAGGTGCCGAACAGGTCGCCGGCCTCGGCGCCGCCGGAGACCGTGTCCAGATCCTGGTCGAGGCCGAACAGCGGGGTGGGCCTGCTCTCGGAGTTCAGCGTGTTGGGGTTGAAGACCGCCAGGTTGCCGGCGTCCGCGTCGGTGCCGATGGTCTCGTCGGGGGCGCCGACGGCGACGTGGTTGGCGTCGGCCGCGAGGACACTGCCGAAGCCGTCGTTCGCCTCCACCGCGCCCGGCACGTCCGTGCTGTCCTGGCTGATGGAGACATTGGTGGTGCCGTGCACGTAGAAGACCTGGCCCGCCTTGGCGACGGAGCCGATGGCCTCGCCGGGCGCGCCGAACACCACGAACGGTTCGCCCGCGACGGTGGTGCCGGCGGTGACGGCGTGGCCCAGACGGTCGCCGCTCTCGTTGGCGGACGCGCCCAGGGAACCGGTGCCGGCGGCCTGCTCGAAGTGGGTGTCCTTCGTCGTCCCCGTGCCGAGGCCGCCCGGGGCCCCGTGCAGGATGTCGGCCATGCCCGCGTCGGTGGCGGTGCCGAGGTCCTCGGCGGGGGTGCCGACGACCAGATCGGTGCAGCCGTCCTGGTCGTAGTCGACGGTGTCGATGGCCTCGCCGAACCCGTCGCTCGCCTCGGCGGAGCCGGAGACCCAGTCGAGGGCCTGGTTGATCTCGGCGGTGCCCTTGCCGCCGCCGTACACGATCCGCACCAGACCCGCCTTGGCGACCCCGCCGACGGTGCCCTCGGGATCGGAGACGGCGATGTCCTCGGTGCCGTCGCAGTTGAAGTCGCTCACGGGCGCCGCGCCGGTGGTGGCGGACACCCAGGCGGACAGGTCGTCGGAGCGGGCGGCGACCGCGCCGGTGCGGGTCTCCGTCTCTCCCAGGCAACCGCCCTGCCAGGACCGGCTGCCGACACCGACCAGCTGGGCGGTGCCGCTCGTCTCACGCAGCAGGGGGCCGCCGGTGTCGCCCTGGCACAGTGCGCCGTCCAGGCCGGTGACGGTGAGGTCGTCGGTGCCGACGGCGTCCACGCCGAAGGCGGTGGTGTGCGCGGTGTCCGTCACCCAGTCGGTGGCGGTGCGGCCGTAGCCGACCGCTCGCAGTTGCTCCCCCGCGGTGGGTGCGGTGGACGCGACGGTCACGGGGGTGACCCCGGTGACGGGCCGCGCGAGGCGGGCAAGGACCAGGTCACGGCCGGCCCGCGGCACGAGCTGCACCACGGCGCTGGTCTTGCCCGCGACGGTGGCGGTGGCCGACAGGGCGGGCTTGCCCGCGGCGACGGTGGGCACCTCGGGGTCGGTGGCGAAGCAACTCGCCGCGGTGAGGATCCAGTCGGAGGCGACGAGGGCGCCGCTGCAGGCGCGGGCCGTGTCGTCGGCGCCGAGGGACACCTTGGCGGTGAAGGCGTAGGAGCCGGCGGACACGGGGTCGCCCGCGACGGCGTGGGCCGGGACGGCGAGCAGGGCTCCGGCGGTGGCGACGGCCGTCACCAGCGCGGCGCCCGCGGAAGAACGCAGGGAGGTCACGTTTCTCGATTCCTTGACGCTGGGCACGGCCGGGTCAGCCGGTGACACGGATCTCGACGAGGACGGAGCGGGCGCCGCCCACGGTGCCCTCCCCGACGCTCTCGAAGCCGCCCTCGGCGACGGCGACGGTGGTCGTCGCGCCGTTCGCGGTGAGGTCGGCGCTGATCGGGTGGTCACCGGTCTCCAGGGCGAAGACCCGGGGCAGTTCGAGCGTGAGGTAACCGGACGCGGCGGTGGCCTTGAAGCAGTAGTCGCCCCTGCGGCCCGCGGTGCTGTCCGCCACGGTGTAGACCCTGATCTGGTCGGCCGAGCCGTCGCAGGTGACGAGCACGATGTGGCCGTCGCCCTTCTTCAGCAGGATGCCGTCGGACGCGAGGATGCCTGCCGCGCCGGGATAGGCGAACTGCTCCACCGCGACGGGCGGTGTGTCGGCCGCGGTGACCGCGGAATCGTCGGCGACGGCCATCGGAATTCCTACTGCCGCCCCCAGGATTCCGATGAGTCCGGCGAGACCGGCGAAAACTAGACTACGAGCGCGGAAATTCACCGCACCCTCCTTTCGGGTGCGGCATTTCCATGCCGAAAGCCGCGCCCCCCGCGAGCACTGAGTTAACAAAGATCGTCCACAACTTAACCACAAGTTCGCCCGCCGTCAATCTGTTTTCAAGGTGTCCAATCCGCTCCGTTCTGAGGTATTTGGCTGTGCTGGAATTGGGGAAATGGGCCATGAAGGATAATGATCGGCAAAATGCATAAATGCCGGGATCATGCACCGTCCACGCATCGCCGAGGGCCCGGTGAGGTGGCGAGAGCCCGCTCCCCGGTGCGACAGGCGGATGAAGCGCCGAGCGGAACCCTTGCTTCGAGCGGACTCGAAGGCGTTGGCTGGGGACTCATGAAGTACACGCAGCTCGGACGCACGGGACTCAAGGTCAGCCGGCTGGTCCTGGGGACCATGAACTTCGGACCGCAGACCGACGAGGCCGACAGTCACGCCATCATGGACGCCGCGCTGGACGCGGGACTCAATTTCTTCGACACGGCCAATGTGTATGGCTGGGGCGAGAACAAGGGCCGTACCGAGAGCATCATCGGCAATTGGTTCGCGAAGGGCGGCGACCGCCGCGACAAGGTCGTTCTCGCCACCAAGATGTACGGGAACATGGGCCCCGAGGGCGAGGCCTGGCCCAATCACGACCTGCTCTCCGCCCTCAACATCCGGCGCGCCGTCGACGCCAGCCTGAAGCGGCTGCAGACGGACTACATCGACGTCTACCAGTTCCACCACGTCGACCGCCGCACTCCTTTCGAGGAGATCTGGCAGGCCATCGACGTGCTCGTGCAGCAGGGGAAGATCCTCTACGTCGGGTCCTCCAACTTCCCCGGCTACAAGATCGCCCAGGCCAACGAGATCGCCGCCCGGCGCGGCGGCACCATCGGACTCGTCAGCGAGCAGTGCCTGTACAACCTCGCCGAGCGGCGCGCCGAGATGGAGGTGATCCCGGCGGCCCAGGAGTACGGGCTCGGGGTCATCCCCTGGTCGCCGCTGCAGGGCGGGCTGCTCGGCGGGGTCATCAAGAAGGAGGTCACGGGCGGGCGCCGGGCGAGCGGCCGGGCCGCCGACACCCTCGCCGACCCCTCCGCACGCGCGCAGATCCAGGCGTACGAGGACCTGCTCGGCAAACACGGGATCGAGCCCGGCGAGGCGGCCCTGGCCTGGCTGCTGACCCGGCCCGGCGTCACAGGACCGATCGTCGGTCCGCGCACGGCCGAACAGCTCGACTCCGCACTGCGCGCCCTCGAGCTGGAGCTGAGCGACGAACTGCTGGCCGGCCTCGACGAGATCTTCCCGGGTCCCGGACCGTCCCCGGAAGCGTTCGCCTGGTGATGTCCTGAGCGGGCGGCCACACCCGAGAGGGCTCGTGGCCGCCCGCTTTGTTTTGCGTTTTCCGGGAAGGTGTGGGCAAGAATATTCCGCACCCCTCCAATTCCCTTGAGATCACACTTCGGGCGGGAAATCAAACCGGATCAAAAACGGATCCCGATGTCTCTCGGGGTGTGTGCTCACAGTCCAGAGGCGTTCGTCAAGCGCGATAATTGCCACACCGGTGAGGTGCCCCTTGTGTGGCCGCCCGGGCGAAAATGGCTGGTAGGGTCGAGCTTCGTCCCGAGCCCCGTTGCGCCGTATCGGCGCCGAACCTCGGATTGCACCATGGGCGTTCCGTCTCGCCGGATCGATTCCGTTCGCCCTGTTTCTCTCGCGCAATGGAAGTTGACTCTTCGGGTCTTTTCCGTTCTCCGGGGAAATGCTTTCAATCCGCCTCTGGGTTTCCCGCCCGCCTTTGGAGTACTCCCATGTCTGCTGACAGCACCGCTGTCGTCGCCCCCGCGGGGCCGGATGCCTCCGGCCCCGGTCGCGTGTCCGGTGGACCGCATCTCGGACTCGCCCTGGTGGTGATCGCCGCGGCCCAGCTGATGGTGGTCCTCGACGCCACGATCACCAACATCGCCCTGCCCGCCATCCAGACCGACCTGGGCGTCTCCGACTCCAACCTGGCGTGGATCGTCAACTCGTACGCGCTGGCCTTCGGCGGACTCCTCCTGCTCGGCGGCAAGGCGGGAGACCTCTTCGGGCGCCGGAAGATGTTCCAGGCGGGCATCGCCGTCTTCACGCTCGCCTCGCTCCTTGGCGGGCTGGCCCCCAACGAGGGGCTGTTGATCGGCGCGCGCATTCTGCAGGGTGCGGGGGCGGCGCTGGCCGCGCCCAGTGCCCTGGCGCTGATCACCACCACGTTCCCGGCGGGCAAACCGCGCAACACGGCGATGGGCGTGTACGCCGGGATGGCCGGCATCGGTGCCACGGTCGGGCTGCTGATGGGCGGCGTACTCACCGACCTCCTGGACTGGCGGTGGGTGTTCTTCGTCAACATTCCCATCGGGCTTGCCGTGTTGGCCGGGACGCGGACCCTCGTCGAGGCCGAGCGGCACGCGGGACGGCTGGACGTGCCCGGCGCGATCACCGGCACCGGTGGGCTGATCGCCCTGGTCTACGGCATCACGCGGGGCGGCGAGCACGGCTGGACGGGCGGCCTCACGCTGGTCTCCTTCGGCGCGGCGGCCGTACTGCTCGCGGTCTTCCTGGTGGTCCAGGCCCGGACCACGCACCCGATGATGCCGCTGCGGCTGTTCAAGGACCGCAGCCGGTGGGGGAGTTACGCCACGATGCTGTTCATCGGCGCGGGCATGTTCGCCACCTTCTACTTCCTGACGCTGTACATGCAGCTGATCCTCGGCTACAGCCCGGTGAGGACCGGCTTCGCCTATCTGCCGTTCAGTTTCGGGATGGCGGCGGCCGCGGGTCTCAGCTCCAAGCTGGTCGCCCGGTTCGCCCCGCGGGTCATCGCCGGGCCCGGGCTGCTGGTCGCGGCCGTGGGCATGTGCTGGTTCGCGACCCTGGAACCGGACTCCTCGTACGCCGCACATCTGATGCCCGCCATGTTCGTCACGGCGCTGGGCCTCGGCGCGAGCTTCGTGCCGATGACGCTCGGCGCGGTCAGCGGTGTCTCCCACGAGGACACCGGGATCGCCTCCGCGCTGCTCAACACCGCCCAGCAGATCGGCGGCGCCCTCGGCCTCGCCGTCCTGTCGACGATCTCCACATCGGCCGCGAACGACAAGCTGCCCGAGGCGGCCACCGCTCTCTACCGTGGCCTGGCCACAAGGGACTTCGCCCTGACCGCCCGGGCGGGCGAGGCCGTGACCCACGGCTACACCATGGCGTTCGTCGCCGCCGCCGGCATGTTCCTGGCCGGCCTCGCCGTCACCGCGTTCGCCGTCAAAGCCGGGAAGCAGCAGCACGCCGAAGGCGCGGCTCCGGTCCACCTGGGCTGAGTTGCCTCAAGCGGAGGCGGAGTAGGGCTCGCCCAGGTCCCAGGCCTGGTACATCGCCTCCGCGAAGGCCTCCGCGATCCTGTGCTCGCCGCTCTCGTTCGGGTGCGTGCCGTCGTACGTGTCGAGGTGGACGTCGTACGAGGCCGGAGGCGACGCCAGGAGTAGGGGGGAGCGGGGTTCGTCGAGGTCGGCGACGGTCTTGGCGAGGAGTTCGTTGAACGCGGTGACCTCGGTGGCGAAGGGGGCGTCGGACTCGGCGCGGACGTTCGGGATCACCGGGAGCACGACCATGCGGACGCGGGGGTTCGCGGCGCGGGCCTCCGCGATGAAGGCCCGGGCGTTGTCGGCCGTCTGCACCGCGTTCGTGTAGAAGCCCAGGTCGATCAGGCCCAGGGTGACCAGCAGGATGTCGGCGCGCTGCGTGCGGACCGCCTCGCCGATCAGCGGGGTCATGTGGAGCCAGCCCTCGCCCCAGCCCGCGAGGTGGGCGCGGGGGAAGTCCGGGTCCGCGTACTCGTAGGAGTCGGGGGACTCCGTCGCCTTGTCGTAGAGCGTCTCGCGCGGGCCGACGATCCGGAACGGGCCCGCGTACGTCTCGCGCAGGTGCTGCCACATCCGGTAACGCCATGTGTGTTCGCCCGCGCTTCCGATCGTCTGGGAATCGCCGACGGGCATGAACCTGAGCATCCGCTCATCATGAACGATCGGCAGGGATGGCATGGGCGGTGCGGGTGTGAGGCTGGACACGCCTCGTGACCGGTCGGCCGGCCGGTCACGAAGGCCGATGTGAACGCCTGTCCGGGATGGCAGGCTTGGGGGCATGCGCCGACCGCTCGTGTTTCTCGCCGGGGTCCTTCTCGTGGGTGCGTTCGCCGCGCCCGCCTTCGCCGCCGACGGGGACGAGGACTTCACGATCAAGGACCCTCGCATCACGGAGTCCAGCGGCCTCGCCGCCTCCCGACAGCACCCCGGGATCTACTGGACGCACAACGACCAGGACAACGGCGCCTACCTCTACGCCGTCGACAGCAGCACCGGCGAGACCGTCGCGACGATCACCATGACCGGAGTGGGCACCCCGCGCGACGTCGAGGCCATCCAGATCGGCCCGGACAACCAGATCTACGTCGGTGACATCGGCGACAACGACGGCGTCGTCTGGGACTACGTATGGGTCTACCAGCTGCCCGAGCCCAAGGAGCTCAAGGACCAGACGATCCGCACCACGCAGTACGTGGTCAAGTACTCCGACGGACCCCGCGACGCCGAGTCGCTGATCGTGCACCCCAAGACCGGGCGGGTCTACATCATCGACAAGCAGGAGGACGGCGGGCACCTGTACGAGGGGCCCGCCAAGCTCTCCGCCTCCGGGACCAACGTCTTCAAGCCCGTCGTCCCCGTCGACCTGTGGGCCACCGACGCCGCCTTCTCCCCGGACGGCACGCAGCTCGCCGTACGCGGCTACTTCGGCGGGATCTCGTACGACTGGAACGACGGGAAGATCAAGAAGCTGGGGCGGATCAGTGTGCCCCTCGGGCAGGGGGAGTCCGTCAGCTACTCCACCGACGGGACCAAGCTCATGCTCGGCAGCGAAGGGGCCGGGAGTTCGGTCGTGGCCGAGGATGCCCCCGGGGACGCCGGCGAGGCATCCAAGTCGCCGTCCGGGAGCGGGAGTTCGGCACAGGGCGGCGATGGCGACAGCAACGGCTACAAAGTCGGCGCCCTGGCCCTCGCCATCGGTCTTGCCGTCGTCATCGGGTTCAAGCGGCTGCTGCGGCGGTCGTAGCCGAAGGTCAGTCTTCGGTCTTCTTCTCCTCCTCCACCGGCCGCACCTCGTAGTGCAGCGTCGGCGTCCGCATCACCTTGTGGGCCAGCGGCACGAACACCCCATGTGCGAAGGGGTACTTCTTCCGCAACAGCTGGGCCGCGTGCTTGTCCTCCGGGCTGCCGAGGTCCAGCAGCCGCGTCCGGGCGTGGATCTCGGGTCCTGTCGGGGCGCCGCGGACGGTGGAGGGGGCGATCTCCACCTCGGGGTTGTTGCGCAGGCGCTTGGCCTTCCAGGCGCTGCCCGGGGTGCGGAAGTACGCGTGGTCCCCCTCCACGGCGATGTTGACGGGGGTGCCGACGCCTGTGCCGTCCTTCTTGTGGCTGGTGAGGAGGACGGCCCATTGCTTGACGAAACGGGTGAGTTCGGGGCTCGTACTCGGAGTACTCATGCCTCCATACAGGCACTGATCGCTCGGTTTGTCACCCTTTGGCGCGCCGGGAGACGAACGTTTCGAGCCCGTCGAGGATCCGCTGCAGCCCGAACTCGAAGTGGTCGAATTCGGTACCGAAGGCGTCCTCGCTGAGGGAGGCGAGGAAGGGGTGGTTGCCGTCGGCCATGACCTTCTCGAAGACGGGGATGTGGGCCTGCCAGAACTCGGCGTCGGTCAGACCGGTCCTGCGCTCCGCCTCCTCCTGGTACACCTGCGTGCGGGCGGCCCCGACGACGTATCCGTCGATCATCACGATCGCCGAGACCAGCTCCGGATCGGACAGGCCCATCGGCTTGATGCGCGAGAGCATCTTCTCCATGCCGTCGAGCGCGCTCGGGCCGAGGATCGGGCGGGACTGGTTGACCTGGAGCAGCCAGGGGTGGCGCCGGTAGAGGGCGAGGGTCGCCCGGCCCAGGGCCTCCAGGGCCGAGCGCCAGCTCCCGTCGCCGAGGTCGGCGGGGTTCTCGGACGGCCTCTGGACCCGGTCGAGCATCAGGTCGAGCAGCTCACCCTTGCCGGGGACATAGCGGTAGAGGGACATCGCGCCGGTGCCGAGTTCGGTGCCGACCCGGCGCATCGAGACCGCGTCAAGGCCGTCGGCGTCCGCGACCAGGATCGCCGCCTCCACGATCCGCTCCAGCGTGAGACCCGGCTTGGGCCCGCGGCTGGGGCGCTTGCCGGTGTCCCACAGCAGTTCGAGGGTGCGCCGGATGTCGCCGCTGCCGCTGGTCTCCGTGCTGCTTGTCATGGGTGCAGCTTAGTTCCGTGGCGAAAAACTGGGTACGTCGTACGCGTAATCGGGTACGGTGTACTCAGTTAAGGGGAAGAGGGAGAAGGGGGAACCATGAGCGAGGGTTACGCGGTACGGGCCGAGGGCCTGGAGAAGCGGTACGGGGAGAAGCGCGCGCTCGACGGCTTCGATCTGGCGGTGCGGGAGGGGACGGTGCACGGCCTGCTCGGGCCGAACGGCGCGGGCAAGACCACCGCCGTCCGCATCCTGTCCACGCTCCTGCGGCTCGACGGCGGGAGTGCGACGGTGGCTGGCCTCGACGTGGCACGGCAGCCGCGGGAGGTGCGGGCGCGGATCGGGCTCACGGGGCAGTACGCCGCCGTGGACGAGGTGCTCACCGGGCGGCAGAACCTGGAGATGTTCGGCCGGCTGTTCCATCTGGGCGGACGCAGGGCGCGGCTGCGGGCGGGGGAGCTGCTTGAGCAGTTCGACCTCGTCGAGGCCGCCGACAAGGGAGTCGGGAAGTACAGCGGCGGCATGCGGCGCCGGCTCGACCTCGCCGCGTCGATGATCCTCACCCCGAGCGTGCTGTTCCTGGACGAGCCGACGACCGGGCTCGACCCCCGTGGCCGGGGTGAAGTCTGGGATTCCGTACGGGCGTTGGTGACCGGCGGTACGACCGTCCTGCTGACCACGCAGTACCTGGAGGAGGCCGACAAGCTCGCCTCGCACATCACCGTGATCGACCAGGGCCGGGCCATCGCGGACGACACTCCGGACGGGCTGAAGGACACGGTCGGCGGCGACCGCATCGAGGTCGTGGTGAGCGAACGCGCTGACATCCCGCGGGTGGTGAAGGTGGTGGCCCGGGTCGCGGACGGCGAACCCGAGTCGGACGAGACCGAACTCCGCGTCCACGCGCCGGTGACCGACCGGGTGGCCGCGCTCACCGACGTGGCGCGAACCCTCCAGGACGAGGGCGTCGCCGTCGAGGACATCGGACTGCGCAGGCCGAGCCTCGACGACGTGTTCCTGCGCCTGACCGGACACCGTACGGAGAGCTCTCCCGAGGACGAGGAAGTGGCCGCATGAGCGCGCTGGAGCTGACCGGACCGGGCGATCGCGGTCGTACGTACTGGGCACTTGTCGACTGCTGGAACGTCGTCCGGCGCGGACTGACCCACTATCAGCGCCAACCCATCAACATCGTCTGGCAGTTGGGCTTCCCGATCCTTTCCGTGCTGCTGTACGGGTACGTCTTCGGCAGCGCGATGAAGGTGCCGGGCGGCGGGGACTACAAGGACTTCCTGATGCCGGGCATGTTCGTGATGACGATGGCCTTCGGCTTCATCAACACCGCGACCGTCGTGGTCTACGACTCCACCAAGGGTGTCATCGACCGGTTCCGCTCGATGCCGATGGCGCCGTCCGCCGTGGTCGCCGGGCGCGGAGTCACCGATCTCATCGTCGCCTGCGCGGAGTTGACGATCCTGATGCTCACCGCGGTCGCCATGGGCTGGCGCCCCGACGGCGGATTCGGCTTCCTGGCGGCCTTCGGACTGCTGCTCTGGCTGCGCTTCTCACTGATCTGGCTCGGCGTGTGGCTCGGCCTGATGGTCCCCAACCCGGAGGCGGCGGGCGGGCTGTTCGCGGTCGCCTTCCCGCTGACGATGATCTCCAGCATCTTCGTCGCACCGCAGCTGATGCCGGACTGGCTCGGCTTCGTCGCGGCCTGGAACCCGATCTCGTCCACGGCGGCGGCCGCGCGCGACCTGTTCGGCACGCCGGTCGGCAGCGGGGACTCATGGGTCGAGCAGCACGCCCTGCTGATGGCGGGCGTGTGGCCGCTGGTCCTGACGCTGATCTTCCTGCCGCTCGCGGTGCGGCGGTTCAGGAAGCTCAGCCACTGACTCGGCACATGAGAAAGGGGCGCCCGGCGAGTGCCGGGCGCCCCCATCCTCGTACGAACGGTTACAGCTTCTCGATCACGTAGTCGATGCATTTCGTCAGCGCCTCGACGTCCGCCGGGTCGATGGCCGGGAACATCGCGACACGGAGCTGGTTGCGGCCCAGCTTGCGGTAGGGCTCGGTGTCGACGATGCCGTTGGCGCGCAGGACCTTGGCGACGGCGGCGGCGTCGATCTCGTCCGCGAAGTCGATCGTGCCGATGACCTGCGAGCGCTTGGCCGGGTCGGTGACGAACGGGGTCGCGTACTTGCTCTCCTCGGCCCAGGTGTAGAGGCGGGTGGAGGAGTCCTTGGTACGGCCCGCGGACCAGTCCAGCCCGCCCTGGCCGTTGATCCACTCCAGCTGCTCGTTGAGCAGGAAGAGAGTGGCGAGGGCCGGGGTGTTGTACGTCTGGTTCTTGCGGGAGTTGTCGATCGCCGTGGGGAGCGAGAAGAACTCCGGGATGTGACGCCCGCTCGCGTGGACCCGCTCGGCGCGCTCGATCGCGGCCGGGGAGAAGACGCCGATCCACAGGCCGCCGTCGGAGGCGAAGGACTTCTGCGGGGCGAAGTAGTAGACGTCGGTCTCGGCGATGTCGACCGGGAGGCCGCCGGCGCCGGAGGTGGCGTCCACCAGGACGAGGGAGCCCTCGTCGGCGCCGGCCACGCGCTTGACGGGGGCCGCGACGCCGGTGGAGGTCTCGTTGTGCGTGAAGGCGTAGACGTCGACGCCCACCTCGGCCTGCGGCTCGGGGTGCATGCCGGGGTCACTGCTGATCACGGTGGGCTCGGCGAGCCACGGCGCGAGCTTCGCGGCCTTCGCGAACTTCGAGCTGAACTCACCGAAGGTGAGGTGCTGCGACTTGTTCTCGATGAGCCCGGCGGCCGCGACGTCCCAGAACGCGGTGGAGCCACCGTTCCCGAGGACGACCTCGTACCCCTCGGGCAACGAGAACAGCGAGCTCACACCCTCGCGCACCTTGCCGACCAGGTTTTTCACCGGGGCCTGGCGGTGGGATGTCCCGAGCAGGGAACTGCCGGTCGCCGCGAGGGCGTCCAGCGCCTCCGTCCGCACCTTGGAGGGGCCCGCGCCGAAACGTCCGTCGGCGGGCTTGATGTCAGCGGGGATCTGGATATCAGCCACGATCGGGAGCCTAGCCGCTTCCGGAAACGTGGGTGAAACCTCGTCCGTCGGGTGAGACGGGGGTGGGGGTGACGCGGGGGTGTTTTTCCGCCCCCTCCGCCCCTTCCCGTCCCGTTCCTGGGGGCTGCCGCCCCCAGACCCCCGCTATCGGCCTGAACGGCCTCGTCCTCAAACGCCGGACGGGCTGGAGATAGCCCCTCCGGCGTTTGAGGAGCGGGGTCTGGGGCGGAGCCCCAGGAACAAGGGACGGGTAGGGGCGGAGGGGGCGAAAAAACTACGGTGCCGTCAGCCGCACCGGCAGCCCGAACAGATCATTCTGCGTGACCACCGGCTTGTTGCGGAGTTCGGTGGGCGGGACTGCCAGGTCGAGGGCGGGGAAGCGGTCGTAGAGGGCAGGGAGGGCCACGCCCGCCTCCAGGCGGGAGAGTGCCGCGCCGGGGCAGACGTGTGGGCCGTGGCCGAAGGAGATGTGGCGGTTCGTCGAGGTGCGGGCGATGTCGAAGTCGCCGGCGGTCGGACCGTGGGCGGCCTCGTCGCGGCCGATCGCTCCGTACGACACGATCAGCGCGTCCCCCGCGGGGATCACCTTGTCGCCGACGGGAACGTCCTCCGTCGCGAAGCGGATCAGGACGTGCGAGGTGGGCGTGGAGTAGCGGAGCGTCTCCTCGACCACCGCGGACCAGTCGGCCTCGCCGGAGAGGACGAGGGCGCGCTGGTCGGGGTGGAGTGACAGGTTGACCACGGCGTTGACGATGAGGGAGATCGTCGTCTCGTGGCCCGCCGCGACCATCAGCTGGAGGGTGGAGACGATCTCCGCGTCGGTGAGGTGGTCGCCGTCCTCGGAGGCGAGGATGAGGGCGGACGTCAGGTCGTCGCCGGGCTCGGCGCGCTTCGCCGCGACCGTCTCGGCCATGATGCCCGCGAGTTCCGTGAGCGTGGCGATGACCTCCGCCGGCGGCGTCTGCGTCGAGAAGAACTTCTCGAAGAGCTCCTTGAGGCGGGGGAGCTTCGACTCGTCGATGCCCATGAGGTCGGCGATGACGAACATGGGGAGCGGGTAGGCGAAGTCGGCCTTGAGGTCGACGACATCGGCGTCCGTCGGCAGGCCGTCGAGCAGCCCCTCCGTCAGCTTGGCGATCCGCTCCCGCATCTGCTCGACCCGGCGCGGGGTCAGCGCCTGCGCGACCAGCGTGCGCATCCGGCGATGGTCCGCACCGTCCACCGTGAGCATCGAACGGCCGGGGTTCGCGAGCCCGATCAGCGGCCAGTCCGGGGCTATCTCGCCGCGCTGCCAGGCACCCCAGACGTTGATGTCCTTCACCAGCCGGGGGTCGGTCAGCAGCTTCCTCGCCTCGGCGTGATGGGTGACCGCCCACACCGGGACACCGCCGGGCAGCTCCACGGCGGCGAGCGGACCCGCCTCGCGGAGGCGGGCGCTCTCACCTTCGAGGTCGGTGACGAACGGGTCCAGCGCGATACGAGTGGTCATGCGGGCGAGCCTCCCAGGGCCGGAGTCGGTGTGAATCTCACAGGCAGTTCGGTCAGCCCCCGCAGCCACGGGGAGGGCCGCCGGGTCAGCGACCCGGCGTCCACGGCGAGGTCGATGTCCGGCAGCCGGTCCAGTACGACCTCGATCCCGGTCCGCGCGATGACCTCCGCGACCTCCTGCGCCGGGAACGGACAGCGGTGTTCGCCGTGGCCGAAGGAGAAGTGGGCGTTGTTGCCGCCGGTGAGCGCAGAGCCGTCGGTGCGGACCTGGGGGTCGGAGTTGGCGCCCTGGAGGCCGAGGATGAGCAGGTCGCCGGAGCGGATGCGGCGGCCGCCGAGCTGGGTGTCGCGGGAGGTCCAGCGGCCTGCGATGTTCTGGGAGGGGGTGTCCTCCCACAGGACCTCGTTCATGGCCTCGGCGACGCTGTGCCGGCCGCCGAACAGCGAGGCCGCGAAACGGTCGTCGGTGAGCATCAGGCGCAGCGAGTTGCCGATCCAGTCGGCGGTCGGCTGGTGGCCCGCGGCCATCATGACCATCAGGTCCTGGGCGATCTCCTCGTCGGTGAAGCCGGAGGTGTCCTTGAGCATGCGGGACACGACGTCGTTCGAGGGCGCCGCCTTCCGGTCGGCGAGCAACTGCCCCATGGATGTGGCGAGATGCTGCTGACCTGCCAGCGCCCCCTCCCGCCCGTTGATCATGTCGTTGAGGGCGGTGACCAGGCCGGGGCCCTGCTCGTCCGAGAAGCCGAAGAGCGTCGCGAGGACGCGGACGGGCAGCAGCGCCGCGTAGTCCCCGACGAGGTCCGTCTCGCCCTTGGCGCACACCGTGTCGATGAGCTCGTCGGCGAACTTCTCGGCGTGGCCTCGCAGTTCGAAGGGGTCGACGGCTTCGAGCGCGTCGCTGATCATCGCGGCGCGCTCGCGGTGGCGTTCGCCGACCGTGTAGAGGATGGAGGGCTGCTTGCGGCCGATCATCGGAAGGAGCGGCCAGTCGTCCGGGATGTTCGGCCACTGGCTCCACAGGTCGGAGTCCCGGCTGAACAGCACGGGATCGCCGGTGACCTGGTGCAGTTCGCGGTAGCCGAGCACCAGCCACGCCGGTACGTCACCGTCGAGCACGACCGGCACCACGGACCCGTGGTCGCGCCGCATCTCCCGGTACAGCTCGGCGGGTTCGGTCTGGAACCGGGGCCCGCTGAGGGGCACGGGGACGGGGGTCACAGGGCCAACTCCGGGGATTTGAGGGGGGTTTTGCCGACGGCTCCGGGTGCGTTTCCAGCGGCGTACAAGCTCTGTATGTGCTCGATCAGCGTGATCAGCACCCGCTTGCCGGACTCCCGCGAGCGGGCGTCGCAGTCGAGCAGCGGGATGTGCGGGTCGAGGTCGAGGGCCTCGCGGATCTGGGCGGGGGTGTGTGCGGGACCGCCGAAGTCGTTGCAGGCCACGATGAACGGCATGCCGTGGTGCTCCAGGCGGTCGATGGCGTACCAGGAGTCGTCGATGCGCCGTGTGTCCACGAGCACGACCGCGCCGAGCGTGCCGGAGAACAGGCGGTCCCAGAGGAACCAGAACCGCTCCTGCCCGGGCGCGCCGAACAGGTACAGCACATTGCGGGCATCGAGTGTGATGCGCCCGAAGTCGAAGGCGACGGTGGTCGCGGACTTGCCGCGCACCTCGCTGATGTCGTCGATCGCCTCGCCCGCCTGGGTCATCGTCTCCTCGGTGTTGAGGGGACGTATCTCGCTCACCGAGCGGACCAGCGTCGTCTTGCCGACGCCGAAACCGCCGACGACGACGATCTTGAGGCCGTTGTCCGCCGACGCCGCGAGGGGCGTACGGGCGTCGGAGGCCGACACCGTCACCGGCGTACGGGCGTCAGAAGGCACCGACGGCGCCGATGGCGGCGTACCGGCGTCAGAGGTTACGGAGTCCAACGAGCACCTGCTCCAGGATGTCGGGATCGGGGAGGCCGGAAGAAGCGGCGGTGTGCGGGTGACGGGCGCTGACGCGGCCCGCGGCGAGCAGGTCGGCGAGCAGGATCTTCATGATGCTCACCGGCAGCCGCAGTTCGGCCGCGAGCTCGACGACCGCCGTGGGCCGCTGGGCGAACCGCAGGATCGCGGCGTGCTCCGACTGCATGCCCGCCACCGGATCGCACTCGGCGACCACCAGCGTCACCAGGTCGAACGGGGCGTCGGGACCGGACCGGCTGCGTCCTCCCGTGAGGGTGTACAGCCGGTCGGGCGAGTCGTCCCTGCCGGGACGGCTCATGACGAACGGGGCTGCGCGTTCAGGTGTTCGCCGAGTTGTTCCACCAGTTCGGTCATGTTGTGCCCGACCAGACCGGCGTCCGCGTCCTCGGTCGTGACCACCGCCAGGTGGGCGCCGTCGCCCGCCTCGACGATGAACAGGACTCCGCCGTAGAACTCGGCCATCGCGGACCGTACGCCTCCGCTGCCGTCGCCGAACTCCATGGACGCCCCGTGGGAGAGCGACTGGATGCCGGCGGCGATCGCGGAGAGCTGGTCGGCCTGGTCGACCGAGAGCTCCGGGGTGCGGCACAGCTTCAGGCCGTCGCGGGAGAGTACGAGCGCGTGCCGCGCGCCCGGGGTGCGCTCGAGGAGGCCCTCGATGAGCCAGGAGAGCTTCTCGTCGGCGGTGGTGGTGCCCGTCATGGGGTGGTGTGGCCTTCCGGGTGCGAGTGGGAGTGCGGGGACGGGGACACGGCGGCGGCCGTGTCCCGTACGGCTTTGCTGTCTTCAGCGGCTTCAGCGGCTTCAGCGGCTTCAGCGGCTACGGGGTCTCCGGGGTCGGGATCTCCGGCGTCGGCTGCAGTGGCGCGTACCGCCTGGCGGAAGCTGCTGAAGCGGTCGGCCCTGGCCTTGGCTCTGTCCGGGGTCCCGGGAGCGGGCGTACGGGCTTCCGCGTCGGCCGCCTGGCCGGTGGCGTGCGCGCGGCTGCGTTCGGCGTGCGCGAGGGTGCGGCCGCGGCGGCGCTTGGGGAGGCCGCCCGTCGACGGGGAGTCCGGCTCGTGCCGGGGCGAGTCGTGGGTGGGTACGGGGTCCGGGTCGAGGTCGTCGGCGGCGCGGGCGGCGGCGTACGACACCTCGGGGACCGGCACGGTCTCGGCGGGCTCGGGCTCCGGCTCGGGCCCGGACTCCGCGGGCAGTGGGACGGCCGGGAGAGTGGGGAGATTCGGCAGGGTGAGGAGGTCCTGGGGGATGAGCATCAGGACGCCCGTGCCGCCGCGTGCGGAGGGCCGGAAGGACACCTTCAGGCCGTGCTTGCGGGCGAGCCGGCCGACCACCGCGAGGCCCAGCCGGGTGCCGGTGAGCCCGCCCGGTTCGGCGCTGTCACCGGACACGGCACGTTCGGCGCGGCGCAGCTGCACGTCGCCCATGACCAGGCCGCTGTCCTCGACGGAGACGATGACTCCGGCCGGTACCTCCTCGACGTACACGTGTACTTCGGCGGTCGGCGGCGAGAAGTTCGCGGCGTTGTCGAGGAGTTCGGCGAGCGCGTGCATCACGCCCTCGGCGGCGTGCCCGGCGACGGCGGCCTCGCTGGCGGAGTGGACGCGGACGCGCTGGTAGCCGCCGATGCGGCCCATCGCGCCGCGCAGGATCGACTCCATGACGATGGGCCGCGCCCAGCGGCGGCCGGAGCGTGCGCCGGAGAGGACGGCGACGGAGTCGGCGAGGCGGCCCGCCTGCGCGGTGCGGTGGTCGAGGTACAGCAGGTCGGCGAGGACCTCCTCGTCGGAGTGCCGCTCTTCCATGGCGCGCAGGTCGGCGAGCATGCCGGTGGACAGCGCCTGCATCCGGCCTGCCGCGTTGGCGGTCGAGGCGAGCGCGGCGGCGCGGTCACCGATGGCCTGCCGGGCGCGCTCGGCCTGCCGGGTGTGCTCCTCGGTGAGGCGGTCCAGTTCTTCGGTGAGCTGCTGCCGCTCGGCGGCGAACTCCTCGGTGAGGCGCGTGCGTTCCCGGGCCGCGGACTCGGTGAGCCGTACGCGTTCCTGGGCAGCGGACTCGGCCAGTCGCGCCCGTTCACGGGCGACGTCGCCGGTCAGCCTGGCCTGCTCCTGGTTGAACTCCTCGGTCAGCCGGGCCCGTTCCTGGAGGAGCCGTCCGGCGTCCTCGGTCACGGCGTCGAGCCGGCGGCGTACCAGCTTCGATGTCTGTACGGAGTACGCGGCCACCGCGACGGCCGCGCACAGCAGTACGGCGGCGGCGCCCGCGCCCCAGGCGAGGGGGGCGCGCACCGAGTCGTCCGCCAGGTAGACCGCTTCGACGACCGCGGCGGCGGCCAGGACGGCGGTGATCAGGGGAGCGGGCGCGACGGCGCGGAGCGTGGGTCGTTCGCCGGAGGGGATGGGCGCGGTCATGAATCGTGTCCTCGGTCGTGTCCTGGGCGAGGTTCCTGTGCGCGGTTCCTGGTGCGAAGTTCCTGGGTGAGGTTCCTGCGCGCGATTCTTGTGCGCGGTTCCTGGGCGAGAAGCGACACCTGGTGCTCAACTCGCCGTCACTATATGAGAGTTCGTGATCAAATTGGGAAGGTTCCGGTTCTTGGCCTCATAATCCGACCATGATTCGGCCAGTCGAACACGGTCACTGTGCGGTGGCGTACGATCACTGTCAGTGCCTGGGGGCATCCTGGGGTGCATGACTGATCTCGGGGCACTGCGAGCGGGGTTGCGGAAGGCCGTGCGCGGCGAGGTGGCCTTCGACGCGACCGCGCGGGCGCTGACCACCATGGACGCGTCCAACTACCGGCGCGTCCCGCTCGGCGTGGTGTCCCCGCGCGACGCCGACGACGTGGCGGCCGCCCTCTCCGTGTGCCGCGAGCACGGTGTGCCGGTCGTGCCGCGCGGCGGCGGCACGTCGATCGCCGGGCAGGCGACGGGCACGGGCGTGGTCCTGGACTTCACACGCCACATGAACCGGATCGTGTCCCTGGACCCCGGATCGCGTACGGCGGTGGTCCAGCCCGGTGTCGTACTGGACCGCCTCCAGGACGCCGCCGCCCCGCACGGCCTGCGCTTCGGCCCCGACCCCTCGACCCACAGCCGCTGCACGCTCGGCGGGATGATCGGCAACAACTCGTGCGGCTCGCACTCGGTCGCCTGGGGCACGACGGCGGACAGCGTGCGGGAGCTGTCGGTCGTCACCGGGCAGGGGGCCGCCGTGCGCCTCGGGCAGGACTGGGCGGGCGCCCCCGACGGCCTCCGGCCCCTGGTGGAAGCCGAGTTGGCGCGCCTGCGCACCGGCTTCCCCGACCTTCCCCGCCGTATCTCCGGGTACGCCCTCGACGCCCTTCTCCCCGAGAGGGGCGCGGATGTCGCCCGGTCCTTCTGCGGCTCCGAGGGCACCTTGGGGGTGCTGACCGAGGCGGTCGTGCGACTGGTCGAGGCACCCCCCGCGCGGGCGCTGGCCGTGCTGGCGTACCCGGACGAGAGCGCGGCGGCGGAGGCGGCCGCCGGACTGCTGCCGCACGGCCCGCTGACGGTGGAGGGGATGGCCGCCGATCTCGTACGGGCCGACGCGGGGCTGCCGCGGGGCGGGGCCTGGCTCTTCGTGGAGACGGGCGGAGCGGACACGGGGGAAGCACGCGCGCGTGCCGACGCGATAGTGCGGGCCG